>NZ_AP046051.1:0-4736380 GCF_059739405.1 Arthrobacter sp. TmtSoilC79
TCGACTTCCAGGCCGCGTTCGCTGTTGCGCGCAACCTCAATAATGCGGTCATTCTTGTCCGGCTTGGCGAAGATGACGCCCATGGTGTCACGGCCCTTGGCCGGCACGCCGGTTACCGCCGAACGGACCACCTTGCCGCCCTCCATGACCACCAGGACTTCGTCTTCTTCCTGCACGATCAACGCGCCCACAAGGTCACCGCGGTCTTCAGCAAGCTTGGCAACCTTGATCCCCAAACCGCCACGTCCCTGCAAACGGTATTCGTCCACAGCGGTCCGTTTGGCGTAACCGCCCTCAGTCACGATGAAGACGAAGGAACCGTCCTGGACGACATCCGCGGCAAGCAGTTCGTCGTCTTCACGGAACTTCATGCCGGTCACACCGGACGTAGCGCGGCCCATGGGGCGCAGTGCGTCATCGGTGGCTGTGAAGCGGATGGACTGGCCCTTGCGCGAGACCAGCAGGAGGTCGTCGGTCTCGCTGACCAACTGGGCGGAGACCAATTCGTCCTCATCGCGCAGGTTGATGGCGATAACGCCGGCTGTGCGGTTGGTGTCGTAGTCCTCAAGCCTTGTCTTCTTGACCAGGCCATTCTTGGTGGCAAGCACCAGGTAAGGAGCCTGCTGGTAGTCCCGCAGGTCCAGGACCTGGGCGATGTGCTCGTCCGGCTGGAAGGCCAGCAGATTGGCAACGTGCTGGCCCTTGGCATCGCGTCCCGCCTCAGCGAGCTCGTATGCCTTGGCACGGTAGACGCGCCCCAGATTGGTGAAGAACAACAACCAGTGGTGGGTGGTCGTGACAAAGAAGTGCTCCACGACGTCGTCGCCACGCAACTGGGCACCCTTGATGCCCTTGCCGCCGCGCTGCTGGGAACGGTAGTTGTCGCTGCGCGTGCGCTTGACGTAGCCGCCACGCGTAATGGTGACAACCATTTCCTCTTCGGGGATCAGGTCTTCCATGGACATGTCGCCGTCGAAACCCATCAGGATGTGGGTGCGTCGGTCGTCGCCGTGCTTGGCGACGATCTCGGCAAGTTCCTCACTGATGATCTGGCGCTGCCGCTCTTCGGAAGCCAGGATCGCGTTGTATTCCTGGATCATCGCTTCGAGCTCGGAGTGGCGGTCCTGGATCTTCTGGCGTTCCAGGGCGGCCAAACGACGCAGCTGCATGTCCAGAATGGCCCGGGCCTGGAGCTCGTCAATCTCCAGAAGCTCCATGAGGCCTTCACGCGCAGCCTCTGTGGTGTTGGAGGCACGGATGAGCGCAATGACTTCATCCAGCATGTCCAGGGCCTTGAGGAGCGCGCGCAGGATGTGCGCTTCTTCCTCGGCCTTGCGCAGGCGGTACCGGGTACGGCGGGCAATGACGTCCATCTGGTGCGCAACCCAGTGCCGGATGAAGGCATCAAGGCTCAAGGTGCGCGGAACGCCGTCGACAATTGCCAGCATGTTCGCCGAGAAGTTGTCCTGCAACTGCGTGTGCTTGTAAAGGTTGTTCAGGACCACCTTGGCAACGGCATCGCGCTTGAGCACAATCACCAGTCGCTGGCCGGTACGGCCCGAGGTTTCATCACGAAGGTCCGCGATGCCTGAAATCTTGCCGTCCTTGACCAGTTCGGCAATCTTGATGGCCAGGTTGTCCGGGTTTGCCTGGTACGGAAGCTCGGTCACCACCAGGCAGGTACGGCCTTGGAGTTCCTCGACGTTGACCACGGCACGCATGGTGATGGATCCACGGCCGGTGCGGTAAGCGTCCTCGATGCCCTTATGGCCCAGGATGGTGGCGCCGGTGGGGAAATCCGGGCCCTTGATGCGCAACAGCAGCGCTTCAAGGAGCTCTTCGCGCGTGGCCGTGGGGTTCTCAAGTGCCCACTGGACACCCTCGGCGACCTCGCGAAGGTTGTGCGGCGGAATGTTGGTGGCCATGCCGACGGCGATGCCGGAGGAGCCGTTGACCAGCAAGTTGGGGAAACGCGCCGGCAGGATGGTGGGTTCCTGGTTCTTGCCGTCGTAGTTGTCCTGGAAGTCGACGGTTTCCTCGTCGATGTCCCGGACCATCTCCATGGCCAGCTGCGCCATTTTGGTTTCGGTGTAACGCGGAGCAGCAGCGCCGTCGTTGCCGGGCGAACCGAAGTTGCCCTGGCCAAGAGCCAGCGGGTACCGCATGGTCCAGTCCTGGATCAGGCGCACCAAAGCGTCGTAGATCGCCATGTCACCGTGCGGGTGGTACGTACCCATGACATCGCCCACCACGCGGGCACACTTGTTGAACGAGCGGTCCGGACGGTATCCGCCGTCGAACATCGCGTAGAGAACGCGGCGGTGCACCGGCTTCAGGCCGTCCCGGACATCCGGAAGGGCGCGGCCCACGATGACGGCCATGGCGTAGTCCAGGTAGGACCGCTGCATTTCGGTCTGCAGGTCCACCTGCTCGACGCGGTCGGTCAGCACATCACCCTCAAGAACTACATCCTCGGCGTCGTTCGATTCCGCCGGGACTTCGGGAGTTTCGTCACTCATAATCTAAGGTTTCCGTTTCAGGTATATGTCAGTTCTGGAATATTCAAAGCCCTTTGCGGAGCCCTAGATATCGAGGAACCTGACGTCCTTGGCGTTCTGCTGGATGAAGTTTCGGCGCGACTCAACGTCTTCGCCCATCAGGACGGAGAAGGTCTGGTCGGCAGCCAAGGCATCATCCATGGTGACCTGCAGCAGCGTCCGGCGATCCGGATCCATGGTGGTGTCCCATAGCTCGGTGTAGTCCATCTCGCCCAGACCCTTGTAGCGCTGGATGCCGTTGTCCTTGGGGAGTCGCTTGTTCATCGCGGCACCCTTGCGGATGGTTTCATCACGTTCGCGGTCGCTGTAGACGTAATCGTGGGCAGCGTTGGACCATTTGATCCTGTAGAGCGGCGGCTGGGCCAGGTAGACGTAGCCGTTCTCGATCAGTGGGCGCATGTAGCGGAACAACAGTGTCATCAAGAGGGTGGTGATGTGCTGGCCATCAACGTCAGCATCGGCCATCAGCACAATCTTGTGATACCGGAGCTTGGCTATATCGAAGTCCTCGCCAATACCCGTGCCGAATGCCGTGATCATGGACTGGACTTCCGCGTTCCCCAAGGCCTTGTCCAAGCGGGCACGTTCCACGTTCAGGATCTTGCCGCGCAGGGGCAGGATGGCCTGGGTTTCGGGGTTGCGGCCACGCTTGGCCGAACCACCGGCGGAGTCACCCTCTACGAGGTAGACCTCGCAGCGAGACGGATCCTTGGAGGAGCAGTCGGAAAGCTTGCCGGGCATGCCGAAGGATTCCAGCGGGCTCTTTCGGCGGGCGTTATCGCGTGCCTTGCGGGCAGCCATGCGTGCCTGGGCAGCCGAAATGGCCTTCCGGATGACATCGCGGGCAGGACCGGGGTTACGCTCCAGCCAGTCACCCAGCTGATCCGTGACGACGCGCTGGACAAAACCCTTGACCTCGGAGTTACCCAGCTTGGTCTTGGTCTGCCCTTCGAACTGCGGCTCGGAAAGCTTGACGGAAATAACAGCCGTCAGGCCTTCACGAATGTCATCACCGGTAAGGTTGTCTTCCTTTTCCTTGATGATGCTCTTCTCGCGCGCATAGCGGTTGATCAGGGAGGTCATCGCGGCGCGGAAGCCTTCTTCGTGCGTTCCACCCTCATGCGTGTTGATGGTGTTCGCGTAGGTGTGGACGCTTTCCGAGTACGCAGTGGTCCACTGCATGGCAACCTCGACGGCGATGTGCCGCTCGGTGTCTTCGGTTTCGAAAGCGATGACGTCCTCGTGGACGATCTCCACCTTCTTGTTCGAGTTCAGGTGCTTGACGTAGTCCAACAGGCCATCCGGGTACTGATACACCACGGTCCTGTGTTCGGCGGCTACTTCACCTTCCGTGGCCACGGCATCCAGGTCGAGGTCGCCATCGCCGTCGCGGGAAGCGGGACGCTCATCGGTCAGCGTGATCCGCAGGCCCTTGTTGAGGAAGGCCATCTGCTGGAAGCGGGCACGGAGGGTTTCGAAGTCGAACTCGGTGGACTCGAAAATGGTGCCGTCCGGGTAGAACGTCTGGGACGTTCCGGTGACGTCTGTTTCTTCTCCCTTGACCAGCTCGCCCTGGGGCTTGCCGCCGTCGGCGAAGGTCATCCGCCATACGTGGCCCTGCCGGCGTACTTCCGTGTCCACACGGCGGGACAAAGCGTTCACCACGGAGATACCCACACCGTGGAGGCCGCCGGAGACTGCGTAACCGCCGCCACCGAACTTGCCGCCTGCGTGGAGGATGGTCATAACCACTTCAACCGTCGGCTTGCCTTCGGTGGGGTGGATGTCCACGGGGATGCCGCGCCCATCGTCAACAACCCGCACGCCACCATCGGCACGGAGCGTGACCTCGATGTGGCTGCAGTAGCCGGCCAACGCCTCATCAACAGAGTTGTCCACCACTTCATAAACCAGGTGGTGCAAGCCGCGGGGGCCGGTGGATCCGATATACATGCCGGGGCGTTTGCGCACCGCTTCGAGGCCCTCCAGCACGGTGATGTCGCTGGCACCGTACTCCCTGGGCGCCACCTCAGGCGTGTCAGGCTTGGGAACAGTCTCCTCTTCGGGCTCTACTGCCAAGGTCTCTGCATTGTCGTTAGCCACAGGCGCTTTCGACTCCTCTGTACTCGATGTCGGCCGTTCCCGGTGGTGTCCACGGCGAACCGCAGCCGTCAACGGGCACGTGACTGATTGCGCCGACTAGTCGGACGAAGGGGGTACCCTGCCACAAGAGTGGATCCAGGAACCCCAACGACGTTTCACCGGCGCTCAGTGATCTACACCAATTCTATCGTGGAAACGCACAAATCCTTGCAAATACGGGGGCAGCCCAGAGCTGAATATGGCCGTGGGAGGCCGCTGGCCCTATCTGCAATGGCCCTGCGGTGGTCCCGATGGGGGCCTATACGACTCCGGGGCGTTGAATCGCCCTGCACGCCGTTCAGCCGTAAGTGTCCCGCGGTCCGCGACCGTTCACGCTGCGCCCGCCCTTTCGCCAACTCGGAGCCGAAGGACCCAGCACTTGAATGCTGGTCACTACGCCTTCGCCCAGTTCGTTGCGGAACATCTCCAAAAGACTGCTGCTCAGCAGACGAAGCTGCGTAGCCCAGGCCGTGGAATCGCAGCGAACATGGAGCGTTGTGTCCGTGAAGCTCTCCGGCGTGCAGTGGGCGGAAATGTCCGGTCCAACGAGGGTTTCCCATTCGGCCATGACGGATCCCACGGCCACAGGCGACGTCCACCCCCGCTCGGCCACCAGGCGTCCCACCACGTTGCCCAGGCCCAAGGGATCCCGGCCGCTTCCATGGAATTGCGCAAAACCCCTGGTGTCCCGGATGCCCTTCCGCTTAGGGGCCGATCCGGGCCTGGGCGCGCGCTGCCGGACTTCGCCGCGGGCGGCCGCAGCCTCCCGCATCCGGTTCAGCGCCGCCTGGGCGGCGTCGATTTCGTCCGGATCGCGGCCGGGTTGAAGTCCGTCGCGGCTATCCTTCGCCATCGATGCCTCCCGGAACAACGGTTACGCGCCGTCCGGCCAGCTCCTCGGGGATATCGGCGTCGACGGCGGCAGTCACCAGTACTTGCTCGGCACCGGCGACTATTGCAGCCAGTTTACGCCGGCGCTGTACATCAAGTTCGGCAAACACATCGTCCAGGATCAGGATCGGAGCGGTGCCCCCGGTGCGCGCGTCATCGAGCATCACATAATAGGAAGCCAGGCGCAGGGACAAGCACATGGACCACGTCTCGCCATGGGACGCGTAGCCCTTGGCCGGAGCTTGGCCCAACACCAGTTCCAGTTCATCGCGGTGCGGACCCACCAGGGAGATGCCGCGTTCCAGCTCCTTTTTCCGCGATGCTGCGAATGCCTGGATGTAGCGTTCGGTGAGTTCGTCAATGGACAGCAGCCGGAGGTCATCAACCGACGCCGAAGGTTCCGTACCAGGATCGGCGGGACCGCCGTCGTCGTCCAGTACGCCCTGGATGGTCGAGCGGTAAACCGCACCTGCCTCCTTGGACCCATCAGTGAGCTGCGCGTAGGCGCTGTTCAGGTGCGGACGTAAACGTTCCACCAGTTCCAGCCTGGCATGGAGCAGCTCGGCCCCGGCCCGGGCCATGTGCTGGTCCCAAACGTCCAGGGTTGCCTCATGGCCGGCAGTGAACTTACCCGCACGGGCAGATTTCAGGAGGGCGTTGCGTTGTTTCAGGACGCGATCGTAGTCGCTTCGCGTAGCTGCATGCCGTGGAACCAGGCTGACCAGCAGCTCGTCCAGGAATCGGCGGCGGTTCGAGGGATCGCCCTTGACCAGAGCCAAATCCTCCGGCGCGAACAACACCGTGTGGCAGATCCCCAGAATGTCCCTGGCACGCACCGGATTTCCGCGGTTGATACGGCCACGGTTGGCTCGCCCGGCATTGATTTCCAGCTCGAGCATCGTGGATTGTTCTCCACGAACGAGCCTGGCCCGGATCATTGCGCGCTCGGCACCGAAGCGCAGCAGCGGTGCGTCCGTGCTGACCCGGTGGGAGCTCAGGGTCGCCAGGTATCCGATTGCTTCCATCAGGTTGGTTTTGCCAATTCCGTTGGAACCAACCAGGACAGTCACACCAGGGCCGAGTTTGAGGTCGACTTGTGCGTAACTGCGGAAGTCCGTCAGCGAAAGATGTTCGAGGTACACGCCGTTTGCAGGACTCCTGCGGCCTAGTTGGCCGGACGGGTGGCGTGTCCGCCGAACTGGTGGCGCAGGGCAGAGACCATCTTCATGGCAGGAGAGTTATCCTCGCGGGAAGCGAACCGGGCGAAAAGCGCGGCAGTGATGGCCGGCGCCGGCACTGCGTTGGCGATTGCTTCCTCAACGGTCCACCGGCCCTCGCCGGAATCCTCAACGTAGTCGTCAATCGAAGCCAGGCCCGGATCTTCGTCAAGTGCCTTGACCATGAGGTCCAGCAGCCAGGACCGCACGACCGTGCCCTTTTGCCAGGCGCGGAAAGTCCCTGGAAGATCCTTCACGATGTCCTTGGCCGCCAGCAGTTCATAGCCTTCGGCGTAGGCCTGCATCAAGCCGTATTCGATGCCGTTGTGGACCATCTTTGCGTAGTGGCCGGCACCCACGCCGCCAACGTGGACAAAGCTGTCGGCACGTTCGCCTTCGGGCCGGAGGGCATCAAAAACCGGCATTGCCAGTTCGATGTCTTCATCTGCGCCGCCAGCCATCAGGCCGTAACCATTCTCAAGGCCCCAAACGCCACCGGAGACACCGCAATCGGCAAAGCGGATGCCTTTTTCGGCAAGGGCAGCGGCGTGCTTCTGGTCCTCCGTGAAACGTGAGTTGCCGCCGTCGATGACCAAGTCGCCGGGGCTGAGCTTCTCGCCAAGTTCGCTGACCACGGCATCGGTGATCGCACCTGAGGGAACCATGACCCACACCAGCCGGGGGCTGGGAAGCGCTGCGATGAGTTCATCCACGGAAGCAACATCGGTGACGTCCGGATTGCGGTCGAAACCAGTAACTTCGACTCCACCGTTCCGCATGCGCTGCCGCATGTTGAAACCCATTTTTCCGAGGCCGATCAGACCGATGTGCACAGTGGGAACTCTTTTCTGCGAAGGTGGCGGGTACGTTTCGGTTAGTTGGGGAGGCGGACCGGCATGACGAGGTAGCGGTAATCGTCCTGGTCTTCTCCGTCAGCCTCAGCCTGGGCCGTAATCATGGCCGGTTTGGGAGCCGTGGTGAAGGAGAAGCGCACGTACTTGGTCTCGATAACGCTCAAGCCTTCAACAAGGTAGTGAGGATTGAAGGCAACAGTGATGTCTTCGCCGGAAAGTTGGGCCTCGAGCTCTTCGGACGCCTGGGCGTCTTCGCCGGTGCCGGCGTCGAGGTTCAGCAAACCCTGGGTGAAGGCCAAACGCACGGGAGTGTTCCGCTCTGCGACGAGGGACACACGGCGAACAGCTTCAACCAGTTCCTGGGTCTGGACTGTTGCGTGGATGGGCGTGGAATCCGGGAACAGTGAACGGATCTTGGGGTAATCACCATCCACCAGGAGTGAGGTGGTGGTGCGTCCGCCGCTTTCAAAACCAATGAGCCGGCTGTCGTCATCCGCCAAGGCCAGGTTGATGTCACCGCTGCCACCAAGGGTCTTGGCAACCTCGTTCAACGTCTTGGACTTAACGAGGGCGCTTGTGGAAATTCCTGGTGTGACCGGCTTCCAGGGAACTTCGCGCATGGCGAGCCGGTAGCGGTCGGTGGCAAGGAGGGTGATGAGGTCATCCTCGATCTCCATGCGCACACCGGTGAGGATCGGGAGGGTGTCATCCTTGCTGGCCGCAATGATTACCTGGGAAACAGCTTGGGCAAACGCATCGCCGGGCAGCGTTCCACTGATGGTGGGCAGTGCCGGGAGTGCGGGGTATTCACCCTCAGGCATGGTGGCCAAGTGGAAGCTGCTTCGGCGGCAGGTCAATGTCACCTTGCTGCCATCGGTCTCCACTTCCACGGGAGCTGAAGGAAGGCTGCGGCAAATATCAGCCAGCAAGCGCCCGGACACCAGGATGGTTCCCTCGACAGCGATGTCAGCAGGAATTTCCAAGCGTGCGGAGGTCTCGTAGTCAAAGCTCGAGAGACTGACTGTTCCTGCCTCAGCTTTGAGGAGGAGGCCGGAAAGTACCGGTACGGGCGGCCGCGGAGACAACGACCGCGCGGTCCACGTAACGGCTTCTGCCAGGACGTCGCGGTCGACTCTGAACTTCACGGAGGGGTGCCGCCTTTCATTGCTGCTGCCATGTAGTACCTGCGGATTCCTGCTTGGAATCGCTAAAACTTCGCAATCCGGCACCGGAACCTGCATGGTCCGCACTGAGCGAACTACAAACAGACCCAAGGATGGGAGCGCTGCTGACAGCTTAGCCGGAACATCCGCGATTAACCCATCCCCGCTTGGCCGGACCCCGCGTATGTGGACAGCCGGAAGCCGGCCTTGGGACCTCTGGTTGGTCTGCTTCCGCCGGGGCGGGGAGGTGGCAGAACGAGATTGTTATTTGAGGGATTTCAATTTTTTGGGATTCGTAGTGTTAATAACTGCTGTGGAAACTGTGGATAACCCGATCCCGCCGCGTCGTTCCGCGGTTAAGCCCTGTTCACGGATTGTGTGTTAACTGGGTTTTAAACAGGGTGTGGATGGGGACAACTCCCAGGGCGGTTTTTAACGATCCACAGGCGCCTTAAGGGTTTTAAGCCCATTAACCTAGCTTGTCCCCTTAAGTATCCACAGGCTTATCCACATGCACCTGTTAATAAGGTATGTAGTGGCGCCTGCGTTGTGGATGTCAGGAGTCGCGCTGCTGCTGTTTGATGCGGTTGGTGAGCTCAGTGACCTGGTTGTAAATCACACGACGCTCAGCCATCAGCTCGCGGATCTTGCGGTCAGCGTGGATGACCGTGGTGTGATCGCGTCCACCAAGTTCCTGGCCGATCTTCGGCAGGGACATGTCAGTCAGCTCGCGGCACAGGTACATCGCGATCTGCCGGGCGGTCACCAACGTGCGGGTGCGGGACTTGCTGCAGAGCTCTTCCATGCTGAGCTTGAAGTAGTCCGCTGTCTGGTCCAGGATCTGCTTCGCGGTGATCTCCTGGGCTCCGTCATCAGTGATCAGGT
This sequence comes from Arthrobacter sp. TmtSoilC79, assembly GCF_059739405.1. NCBI lineage: Bacteria > Bacillati > Actinomycetota > Actinomycetes > Micrococcales > Micrococcaceae > Arthrobacter > Arthrobacter sp. TmtSoilC79. Next base: position 9,711 of record NZ_AP046051.1, read on the forward strand.
CCTTGAGCACCATTTCCGCCAGGGCCACATCCACCGGCTGGCGGTTGAGGCTGGCGAAGGCCGTGACCCGGATGAGGGCACCTTCAAGTTCGCGGATGTTGCTGGAGATCTTGGACGCGATGTACTCCAAGGCGTCATCCGGTGCGGACAGGCCTTCGCTGAGGCCCTTTTTGCGGAGGATCGCAATGCGGGTCTCAAGCTCAGGGGGCTGGATGTCCGTCAGCAGGCCCCATTCGAAACGGGACGTCATGCGGTCCTCGAAGCCGGCGAGCATCTTGGGTGGCTGGTCCGAGGTGATGACAACCTGCTTGTTGGCATTGTGCAGGGCGTTGAACGTGTGGAAGAACTCCTCCTGGGTCCGGTCCTTGCCCGCCAGGAACTGGATGTCATCGATCAGCAGCACATCGACATTCCGGTACGTGGTCTTGAAGCTGGTGCCTTCGTCATCACGGATGGAGTTGATGAAGTCGTTGGTGAATTCCTCGGAGTTCACGTAGCGGACACGGATCCCGCTGTAGAGCCGGCGGGCATAATGGCCGATCGCGTGCAGCAGGTGGGTCTTGCCCAGGCCGGAGTCGCCGTAGATGAACAACGGGTTGTACGCCTTGGCCGGCGCTTCGGCGACGGCGACGGCGGCCGCGTGCGCAAAGCGGTTGGAAGAGCCGATCACAAAGGTGTCGAAAATGTACTTGGGATTGAGCCGGCCAAACTCATGCGAGGTGCTGGGCGGAGTGGGCTGTGGCTTCGGCTCAGCGAAGTCGGACACAGCGGAAAGCTCGACGACGGGCTCCGGCTCTGCATGGACGGGCACCAGATCGGTGTCCACGTCGATCGCGCAGCGGATGTCGTCGGAGAAGACGCTGCGGAGTGCATCGTCCAAGGCGTCCTTGACCTGGGTCTGCAGGACTTCGCGGGTGAGTTCGTTGGGAACGGCCACCAAGAGTGTGGAACCAATGAGTCCCTGAGCCTGGGCGAGGATGACGAAACCGCGCTGACGGGGTGAAACCCGGTCGTCCTGTTCCATGAGGCTCAGCACCCTGCGCCAGGAACTTCCGACAGTGTTGGCGTGGTTGGCTTCGTCTACTGTCATCAATCAGTTCCTAAATTCTTGCTTGCCGGCGTTGCTGGCAGCCGAAGTCTCTCCGGCCGCTCTGTTCTGGGCGATAATCCACAGAGTTATACACAGCGGGTGGACATTGGGCTACTGAGCCACTCTAGGGGATGGAAACGCTAGAAGATAGCTGGGAAGTTGCCTGTGGATAATTACACCGTTGTTGTTCTTCGAAACGGTCTGTGAGCCACTTCATCCACAGGCTGGGAACATGGGTTGGGCACAGCTGTGGATAGCTCCGCGGCAGGCTCCCGGTTTGACTGTGGGTGCCTTTTTGCCCTAACGTTGTGAAGTCCTTTGTGTCCGCTTTTGAGATCAGTTGTAACCCCGTACGTTCACCGTACGGAAGGCAACGGCGGCAGGCACATACAAAACTTAGCGTCGGCCAGTTCTTCCCCTTTTTTGATCGGGTGGGCGCACCTTTGATCCACTGGAGTAACTAACGTGAGCAAGCGGACTTTTCAGCCGAATAACCGCCGTCGGGCCAAGAAGCACGGCTTCCGCCTTCGTATGCGCACCCGTGCCGGCCGCGCCATCCTGGCTGCCCGTCGCGGCAAGGGCCGCGTCGAACTGTCGGCGTAAACAACTGACTTGTCGGTCAGGGTCTTTTTGCGGGTTCGACGGTGCTAGCCACCCCTAACCGTCTGCGGACGTCTACCGACTTTTCAACAACTGTACGTTCCGGCGTCCGCAATGGACGCCGGAACTTAGTGTTATATACGGCCTCTATCGGGGCCGGGGAGCCGAGTCGAATCGGTTTCATTGTCTCCAAAGCCGTCGGGAACGCTGTGACCAGGAACCTCGTTAAGAGGAGACTGAGAGAAGCAGGCGCACTTTCCTTGCACACGCATGGAACCGGCCTGGCGGTGGTGGTCCGGGCATTGCCCGCAGCTGCATCTGCCAGCTGGGAGCAACTGCTCTCCGACTACAACGCCGCGCTGGCTGTGACGACGAAGCGATTGGGTGGCTCAGCTCCACGCAATGCTTCGACCGAACACCACGGCACCACAACGGAAGGGACACCGCGTGCATGACATAAGCACCGCCGTCGTTCCTTCCTCAAGCGACCCCTCCGGCAAGGTTCCGCATCGGAGCCTTCCGGCGGCGGTAGGCATGTTCCTGTGGGAGCTGCCCCGCAACATCCTTATTCTTTTGCTGAAGACGTACCGCAAGGTCATCTCGCCCCTGTACGGCCAGGTTTGCCGGTTCTTTCCCTCATGCTCCGCGTACGCGCTGGAAGCAGTAACGGTGCATGGCGCCGTGAAGGGCAGCTGGCTCGCAGCCAAAAGGCTCGCCAAATGCCATCCTTGGAACGCCGGCGGAGTGGACCACGTCCCCGCCGGTCATCGTCACTGGCCTGAAGGCCGGACGCCCACAATTGTTGTACTGAACAATCCGGACCAGTTCCTGGCTGCTCAGGCTGATGAAGAAGGCCGCGCAGCGGCCTAACGAATAGGGATATCGTATGGACTTCTTTGAAACAATCATGTTTCCGTTCAAGTGGCTGGTGTCAATCATCATGGTTGGCTTCCACGAGGGACTGAGCTTCATTGGCCTGCCCGCCGCGAACGGCTGGACGTGGACTTTGTCCATTATCGGCCTCGTGCTGGTGATCCGTGCCGCCTTGATTCCCGTCTTCGTCAAGCAGATCAAAGCGCAGCGCGGCATGCAGCTGCTGCAGCCGGACCTGAAGAAACTTCAGACCAAGTACAAGGGCAAGACCGATCAGCTGTCCCGCCAGGCCATGGCGCAGGAACAGATGGCGCTGTACAAGAAGCACGGGACCAACCCGTTCTCGGCATGTTTGCCGATGCTGATCCAGATGCCGTTCTTCTTCGCGCTGTTCCAGGTGTTGTCGGGTATCTCGAACGCAAAGAATGCCGGTAATGGCATCGGTGCGATGAGCGCCCAGCAGGTAGTGGAGTTCGATGAATCGAGCATCTTCGGTGCGCCGCTGTCTTCTGCGCTGCTCCACGGTGGTGCCGGAAACATCTCGGTAGTAGTTCTTTCCATCGTGATGATCGTTGCCATGACGGCCTCGCAGTTCATTACGCAGAAGCAGATCATGGCCAAGAACATGTCCGAAGAGGCTATGGCCAGCCCGTTCATGCGCCAGCAGAAGATGATGCTCTACATCCTGCCGCTCGTTTTCGGTATCGGTGGCATCAACTTCCCGATCGGTGTCCTGATCTACTGGACCACCACCAACTTGTGGACCATGGGCCAGCAGTTCTTCGTCATTCGCCGTATGCCCACCCCGGGTTCCCCTGCCGCTAAGGCACTGGAAGAGCGCCGCGCCGCCAAGGGCCTACCGCCGCTCCTGGGTGGAAAGAAGCCCGCCGACGCCGCCGCGGAAGCCGAAGCTGCAGCTGCTGCAGCCGCCGAGATCCGTGCACAGCGCGTCCAGCCACAACGTAAGAACAGGAAGAAGAAGTAATGTCTGCCGAGAGCACTGAAGAAGTTATCGCCGCTGTGACTGAAGACCAGGACGAAACGCAGGAAGAGACGCAGTCCAAGACGGCCAGCCGTCTCGAGGAGGAAGGCGATATCGCCGCCGACTACCTCGAGGAACTCCTGGATATTGCCGATATCGACGGCGACATCGACATTGAGGTCCGCAACGGACGCACCTACATCTCCATCGGCGCCGATGAAGAATCTGCAGCGTTGGATAGCCTGGTGGGCCGTGACGGTGAAGTGTTGGAGGCTCTGCAAGAGCTGGCTCGCCTCTCCGTACTCTCTGCGACGGAGAACCGTTCACGCCTCGTCCTGGACATCAACGGATACCGCAAGGAACGTGCCGGCGTTCTGCAGAAGATCGCCGAAGACGCCGTAGCCAAGGTCAAGTCCGACGGCGGTACCGTCGCCCTTGAACCGATGAGTGCTTACGAGCGCAAGATCGTTCACGACGCCGTTGCTGACCTTGGGTTCGTTTCCGAGTCCGAAGGCGAAGGCGCAGGCCGTCACATCGTCGTTTCGGCTGACTAGCAGCTCATGGTCGAAATAACCGCAGCTGAACTTGAAGCGGCCGAGAAGATTTTTGGGGAGCGCCTGGATCTCGCCAAGCGCTATGTTGAACATCTTGCAACGTCCGGTACTGAGCGTGGGCTGATTGGTCCACGGGAGATTCCGCGTTTGTGGAGTCGCCACGTCCTGAACTGTGCAGTCATTGAATCCGCCATTGCCATGGACAGCCACGTCGCCGACGTCGGATCCGGCGCAGGCTTGCCTGGTCTCTGCTTGGCAATTGCCCGGCCGGACCTCGAACTGACCCTGATTGAGCCGCTTGAGCGTCGTGTCATCTGGCTCCAGGAAGTGGTGGACGATCTCGGCCTGGATAACGTCACCATCATGAGGACGCGTGCTGAGCTCGCCGTGGGCATGGTGGACGCCGACGTTGTTACGGCGCGGGCAGTTTCTGCTCTCAGTAACCTGGCAGGTCTGACGATTCCCCTCCTGAATGGCCATGGCGAAGTTGTCGCCATCAAGGGCCGCAGCGCGGCCGAGGAGATCGAGAAGGCCAAGAAGGTCATCCGCAAACTGGGTGGCGTGGAAACGTCAGTTGTTGTTTGTGGACAGGAGCTTTTGGAGGAACCCACCACCGTGGTGAGGATTATCGTCAACAAGCCCGGAAAGACGGCCTGAGACCCGCTTGGTTTCCAGCGTGTCGGCGGCTGAGCAGTTAGGCTAGAGAACGGCAGCAAGCGCCGAATGAGAGTGAGAGTGTGACCAGTGGGCAGTAGTGAAACCTCCACGCAGCGAATCCCCCCGTTTATGTCGTTGGGGTCCGCGCGGGCAATGGCCACACCCTCTGCATCTCTTCAGTCTGCGATTGTGCGTCCCAATTCGGTTGAGAATGCTGCCGTTTCACGTGAAACCGTATCTGATGGAGTGCATAACGTGATGGATTCCATTGATGATTCAAGTCCGATCGCCCGTCAGTTGGCCAATGAAACCCGTCGGCGCGAGCGGTTGATCGGCAGGGAGCTCCCCAAGCCGGATAAAACCCGCATCTTCACTGTCTCCAACCAGAAGGGCGGAGTGGGTAAAACCACCACCACGGTGAACATCGCCGCAGCCCTGGCCTCTGCCGGGCTCAACGTGCTGGTGATCGACATTGATCCCCAAGGAAACGCCTCCACGGCACTTGGAATAGAGCACCATGCCGACGTCGACAGCATCTATGACGTCCTGATCAACGACCTCCCCCTGAAGGACGTCGTTGCTGCCTGCCCTGACATCCCTAATCTGATCTGCGCCCCCGCCACCATCCACCTTGCCGGTGCTGAAATCGAGTTGGTCTCGTTGGTGGCACGCGAGCAGAGGCTTCGACGAGCCATCGACGTTTACGCCAAGGAGCGGGAGAAGAATGGTGAAGGCCGGCTGGACTTCATCTTCATTGACTGCCCTCCCAGCTTGGGCCTGCTGACGGTCAATGCCTTCTGCGCAGCCAGTGAAGTTCTGATCCCCATCCAGTGCGAGTACTACGCACTGGAAGGGCTAAGCCAGCTCCTCAAGAACATTGAGATGATCCAGAAGCACCTCAACGCCGACCTGGTTGTTTCAACGATTCTCTTGACCATGTATGACGGCCGCACCAACCTGGCTGCGCAAGTTGCCTCCGAGGTACGCCAACACTTCCCCGAGCAGGTTCTGGGAGCTGTGGTTCCGCGTTCAGTGCGTATCTCTGAGGCGCCGAGCTACCAGCAAACGGTGATGACTTACGATCCTTCGTCGAGTGGTGCGCTTTCCTATATGGAAGCCGCTGCCGAAATCGCCGAACGCTAGAATTCTTGAAACACTGCAACAGCCAGAGCAGGTCCGTGCTCGGCCATTTCATCGGAGGGATGAATCAATGAGCGAAAAGCGAAGGGGCCTCGGTAGGGGTCTTGGGGCTCTCATTCCCAGCTCGGCTGCGGCCCAGGGAAACGGTTCTGCGCCGTCCCGCCCAGTGGATTTGTTCTTCCCGGAAGCAAAGAAGTCCGCTGAACCGGTAGTGGAGGCTCCGGCTTCCGAAGCGGCTGTTGAAGCTGAAGCTTCGCAGCCGCCTGGTGCGGCAGCAACCGTCGGTAAGGCCGCGGTGCAGGAGACTAGGAAGTCGGCAGCGTCGGATTCTGCTGCGTCCAAGGCTGCGGCTTCCAAGGGGCCGGCCTCCAAGGCGCCGGCCAAGTCCGCCGCCAAGTCAACGCCGGCTAAGACTGCGACCAAGCGAACTACTGCTTCGTCAACTCCGGAATCCAACGATGTGAATGCTGCGGCTTCCTCTTCCTCTGCGTCGGACGTGGAGCTGGTCGAGGTCCCCGGCGCCCGTTTCGCTGAGATCCCGGTGGGTGACATTCACCCGAACCGCAAGCAGCCTCGTTCGGTTTTCGATGAAGATGACATGGCCGAGCTGGTCCACTCGGTTCGAGAAATCGGAGTCCTCCAGCCAATTGTTGTACGTACTTCAACCGAAAAGGGTGGAGAACCGTATGAGCTGGTCATGGGTGAGCGTCGATGGCGCGCAGTTCAGGCCGCGGGCCTCGAGACCATCCCTGCGATTGTCCGAGACACCACCGACGACGACCTTCTCCGGGATGCGCTGCTGGAGAACCTGCACCGGAGTCAGCTGAACCCTCTTGAAGAGGCTGCTGCCTACCAGCAGCTCCTGGAAGACTTCGGCACCACCCACGAGCAGCTCGCGGACCGTATTGGCCGCTCACGTCCGCAGGTCTCCAACACGCTGCGATTGCTGAAGCTCCCGCCCTTGGTTCAACGACGTGTAGCTGCCAGCGTGCTTTCAGCAGGCCACGCCCGTGCTCTTCTGGCACTTCCGGACGCGGCCGCCATGGAACGTTTGGCTCAGAGAATCGTGGCTGAGGGTATGTCTGTCCGCGCGACAGAAGAGGCAGTGGCCCTCTATCAAGACCCCACTACACCGGCCAAGAACAGCATTCCGAAGCCGAATGCCCGCCACGAACGTCTTGACTACCTCGCTTCGTCCCTCTCGGACCGCTTGGATACCAACGTAAAGATCACTCTGGGGGCCCGCAAAGGCCGCGTTAGCATCGAGTTTGCCAGCGTTGAGGATCTCAATCGCATCATGGATGTCCTGGGACCTGGCGCCGAAGACTGACACTTCCGACTCTCTAGAATGGGACCTGCTCTTCGAGTAGGTCCCATTTTGCTTGTCTTCTAAGTCTTCTCCTACGAAATGAGCATGGTCCCGCCACATTTGCCGTGCGACATTTCCAGGTCTGGTCCCTAAGGTTCGGAACAGCGAAAAAGTCTCAACGTTTCACGTGAAACATGGGTGGTGTTCCCCCGTTTAGGACTTGTGGCATTGCGAGCAACTGTCCCGCAGTGTGGGGTGCCTACGCCGGATTTAGCTTTCTGGCTAATGTCGTGGACGGTACGGTTTTGGCGGACTGCGATGCGCTTCATAGGCCTACTAACCCGAACTCCACTCCCAGGTGGCTGCATTAGGCCTAGTGATGGCCGGATCGGAAGGAAGTGCCATCGCCCTATTGCGCCTGAGTCAGCAGAAGCTTGCCCTCGACTCCTCCGTAGGATCAGATACTGTTTCACGTGAAACAGCTGGGCTTCAGCAATACGCTATATATCTGGGTTCCATCTGCGGTGGTTCCGGTGTTCCAGGCCAGACATCAATTTGCCCTGAAGCAGTGTAGGCCGCATAAGCAGTAGTTAACACTTCGGTTTGCCGTCACCCCGAGGTCTAAAGGCAGCGAAGTACCCTCGAGGTTGTCTAGGAATTGCCTCAGCGGACTCAGATTTCGGTGGCAACCAGTGCCCGCCCAACCTGCTCTTTCTGGTCACCTAGGAGGTAACCGTGTGGGTCACGCAGTAGTTGTCTTGTGAGGCCTCGTTGGCCGGGTGGCAGACTCAGATACACTACCTGTCTGTTCGACGGCTCTTCTACTCCTCCTGCCTGGAAGTTAGCGGCTTCGGCGTCGCATATCGTGTTTCACGTGAAACGAAATCGGACATGGCCTCGGATCCAGGAAACCCGCAATGGCCAGCACTCCTTACAAGCTTGGAGCCCTCAAGACCTGGCGCATAAGACCACCCGAAAGAGCCCGGCCAGCAATTAAGGCGCCTAGTTGCTGATAGTCCACTCTTGGATAGATCGTCAGGCATGTTGATGCAGTTGTTTCACGTGAAACGTACGCCGAACTACCAACCTCGGTCTTAGTCTTCGGTAGGGCTGGGAGCAAAATTCGCTACTCAGTGACCAGCGCCCCGCCGCTGAAGGCTGCCTCTGATCGGCGTTTAGAGAGAGTGGATCTTTGCGGCGGCATTCAGTCTGTCATGTGATTAGGCCTGTAAGGCCCGCAGATCGGCTCTGTGACGTGGGCATCGTCCCTACTTTCTCTCCGGCCTCTCACGGGCTTCACGCCGGGCACCTCCCCCGTCTACCGAATCGCGCTACGAAAAGGGTCTGGGGAACGGCGGCCTGGGGTACGGGCGGCGTAGATCAGTCGAGAGAGCTTGAACCTGTCTACTCAAGGCCTGGGGGCATTGGCCGGCTATGGGCGAGTTGTTGTGACCCTACTTCCTGGGTGAGTAGCGGCAGGGAAGCAGCTGCGGTGGCAGTCGTGGTTACCGTCCGTGAGTTGTGACCTCCTCATGTCTGTTCGCCACTGCGTGCAGGTTCTGTTCTCGCCTGTATTCGTCTCTCTGGCGTATGGGTAGCGAGGGCGGGTACTAAGGCTCCCGGTCTTTATCAGGGGTGAATCTACGCATACTGGCTCCTCCGTTGCTTCGTGGGCCCGTGGTCAGACCTGGTGTCCTTGGAGGTCCCGAGGTTGAAGTCCCTCAAATACTCGGCCGCCCTCCAACCGTCGCTTTGCGATTCCCGACAGCTTCGCTGATAGTGCCGCGCAGTCTTGCCATTGACACGTCGGGGGTCCCAAATTTGCAGGATGACTCCAGTGTCTTTGCGACTCCCCGCGGATATCGGAACCCCTTAGGAGGAATGGAGCCGTGGCCGGTGCAGTTACGCCCGTTCGGGTTTCTGTCCTCCTCCTCAGCACACCTCGGGTGCGACGACCGGAGAGCCGTCCTTTGGTCGTCCTGGCGCGGAACTGGCGGTTCTCTGAATGCCTTAGGCGGCAAGGAATGGCAGCCCGAGGAGCAGAAAGCGGATTGTTCAGGAATGCCGTTGGTTCAGGCCCGGTCGTTTGGCGGCACTGGCACCATCAGTCCCCTGCGGTCCACAAGAGGATAAGGAGAGCAACTACCGACGTCATCACCTGCGACCGCGCCACCGCTGGAAGAGCCTCAGTGAACAAAGTTGGTGAAGGCACGGCCGATTGGTCTGATGTCGCCACTGCCCGATCCGTGACTGCCTGGCAGTTCCGATCGGGCACACGATCGGACCTACCGTGATTGTCGCGGGCGAGCTCTGAAGGCGAATGAACGGCTCGTGTCCGTTCGTAACGAAAGGGCAGATTGTTTCACGTGAAACGGCGAACTGATTGTGCCGGTGAGTGCATAGTGTCGGCTGGGATGCCTGTGCATAAGGAAGTGGATATCCCTGTGGATATCGTTGGGGATAACTCTGTGGGTAATGTGGGCTGGTGTGGTGTGCTTCGGCCCACATCGCGATCCGAGTGACCGCGACACCGGCTCATCGAATCTGCTTCAGTGCGAACTCGATCGGAAGTTGCGAGAGCCGATTCTTGCGGCATCCCTTTTCTGGCCTTTGCCCCTGATTTTCATTGGTTTTGGATGCAAATCTGTGCAATCACACTAAGCTGCGGGCGCACACATACGGTGGTGCGAGATCGTGGATATTCCCATGTCGGGCGTACTCAAGGACCAACGAGAATGACGATCTGTGAACGGGCTCATACTCAGTGGATAAGCCTGTGGATAAGTATGTGCACAACTTGAAGACCACTGGGTGTCGATCGGTGGACAACTGTGGCGCAATTGCAGTCACCTTGGATGATAGGCAGGCCGCCATGCGGCTTTGAGGACTCTATGCGACAAGGACACATGCCGGCTGGCACTAGGGTCCTCCCTGTCTAGTTCCAGCGCCATTACTCTAGTGGGGAAGAGTGTGCTCCTGACAGCCAGGAACCCTTAGCCCCGCTTTTCGTGTTGGACAACGACATCAAGGAATTCATCGGATGTCTTTCCCACGTGATGACATTGATGGCTTGGACGGGCAGCGTATGCTCACTAGTGCCGGGGCTTGAGGCCGACGGACAGCCAGTACATTTAATGTGTTGTTGTGACGGGCGCTAACCATGCTGACTGTTCCAAGAAGTAGTGGACTTCGACTTGGCCGCCGGTCTAGAAGGAGCTCGAGGAGATGAACTAACCCCTGCAACAGGGCCGTGAGTTGTCCAGGTCCATCCCAGCGCGCAGTCACGTGTTCCCTTTCATTGGTCTTGTATGACTGCACCAGCTTGATCAGTCGATGTGCCCGAGCCAGTGTTTCACGTGAAACGTGCCTTCGTGGCTCCCTCCCCTTTCCCCTGGACGACGGTCACGCCCAGCAATGAAGGAAATTCCAGATTATGCTCGGAAGAGTATTCGTGGTCGCAGAAGCCAAGCTGGCCACAGCAGAACATGACCGTTGCAGCCACGCGCCACCGCGTCCTTCTCTTCCCTGGAAGGCCTGTGACACTCACGGCCTGATTTGAGAGATTGGATCGTGACTCCCCGTATCGGCAGGCATAGTTCTGGTTATCATCGAATGCAATAATGTCGAGACTGCGGTGAGTCCCTGACGCCGATGCGATTCGATGCTTGCTAGCGTTCGCACATTCTGATTTCAATTGACGCCCCGATGGGCTCATTGAGAGAAACTGGACCACACCCAATTGCCTGAATGTCGCCAGAGAGTCGTCTAGCCAAGCTTGTGCAACCGCGCGCTGCTCATGTTCGTCACCATGAAGGGTGGTGCAGTGGCTATAGACCATGGAGTTAGTGGACCAAGTCGGATGTAGACGCGTCCCTCGCCGGAAGGCATCCTCCAATGTTTCACGTGAAACGCTGGGCGAAAGCAAGCGGCCAGAATATCTCCCATGGTCAGCGGAAGTCGTGGATCGTCACCAATTAGCACACGGATTCGGTCCGCCGTTCTGCTGCGTTCGCCTTTGAACTCAAGTCCGTTGGTGGCCGCATGTATCGGGCATCTCTCTGGTCCTGCATGCATTCCGGTTACTCACACGGTGCTGCCGTCAAGGCTCTGCCGGCTCCCGCCAGTGGGGCGTTTGTGGTTGGAACACTGCATCGCACGTTTCCCTGAGGGTGTGTAGGCCCGTAGCAACCGACGCCCACCCCACTGCTCAGAATGAGCTGCTGGTGCCCGCACCTCTGGTTCCTTTCCCAAATTCGGATGTGATCTCGCAAAGTTGTACTGCCCGGCCAGTTTCAGAAGCACCTGCAGGTGACCCTGCAGGGGTTCGATTGTTGGCCGTGGAGCCTCAGAACTCTCCTGGCAGATAGCAATTCCATGAAATCATCGTGTTCATAAGTAGGTTGCTCGTTGCTGCCGTGGTTCTGACCCTCGTTGGCGTGCATCGCCTATGGGACTGGCGAGCCAGGCTTTGCAATTGATAAGTTCTGTAACTCGTTTCGCCCAGTAGCTAAATGTCTCGAACATCCGTATGAGGAAGACCCGGAGGCGAGTTGAATGCGGCTTGCAGGGGGCCAGCAGTGCCTTGGAGACTCGTATCGGCTCCCCCAGGCTGCTTGTGCGCAGAATCAGCCCTGGCGGGTCTTCTGGCTGCCGAGGTCGGGCTCGCACGCTTCAAGGCGCCAGGCAAAGTTCAGCGCTACCAGTAGCCTTCTGGCGGGTTCCCCGGGCTAACAAATCATCCAGTAGCAGAAACGTGTGCCTGTGACACCAAGACCAGTCCTGGGGTTTCACAGTCCTGTGATTTCACCTAGATCACGCGCCCTGCATCAATCAAGTCAGACTCTTTGGGGGGACCAAATCATTTCGTTGCTGCTGCATCGGCCGTGGAACCTCCCTAGGCGCGGCAAACGGACCGTTGTTTCACGTGAAACATGCGGTTGGCTCCGCGAAGAAGTGGCATTTAGGCATGACGGTGATGGCCCGACTTGGTGCGCCATACAGTAGGTGGCTCCCGAGCACGGCCCTGCCCGCCCATGTTTCACGTGAAACCACCCAGTGACTACCTAGAGCTAGGTCCGCAGGACTTTAGAGATACTGCATCTTCTGGCGCCGGAGAGACGGGCGGACGTTTGCCACGAGCCACACGTGTACTTGTGAGCGTATTGAACGCAGCCACTGAATCACCGGCTGCAGGTAGAAGTACAAGAGTCATTTGCCGGCAAATGGGGAAATGGAGGACACCGCCCGATGCTGACCGATGGGCCTAGTGGGAACAGTTATGGTTGTCGTTCCCGCGCAATGCCTATTGGATGACGTGACACTCGCACAGCATTCCCACCGGCAGAGGCAGTTTCATCCACAAACCAGCGATTTCCTTGCCAAGGGCAGCCATGAAACCGCTGCGGATCTATGACCAGCTGTCCCCTTCCCACCGCCATGATCTGACCTCAATCCCCTTGATGCCTGCGTCGTGGGTACTCCCGCGAAACAATCAGTGTGACGGGTCCGATCTAGTTACAAGCGGATCTCATCCACTCAATTCGGGTCGGTCCTACAGTGCTGGCTAAGGGAATCGGCAATAGAGCCGTCCCGCATATCTCCTCCAAAGTGTTGGCCGATGACAATGTGGCAGTTCGGCCCCGACCGCCTGTTTGAGCGTCAGTCTGTCCGCCCAGGTGGATTGGCCCAGAGAGGATTATCAAGGTCATGCGTTCCATTGACTCGATTATGCCGTGATGAAAGAGGGGGTTGGCCGGGAGGGGGTGGGGATGTGGAAGAGGGTTGGCCGGGAGGGGGTGGGGATGTGGAAGAGGGTTGGCCGGGACGGGGTGGGGATGTGGAAGAGGGTTGCCCGGGAGGGGGTGGGGATGTGGAAGAGGGTCGGCCGGGAGGGGGTGGGGATGTGGAAGAGGGTTGCCCGGGAGGGGGTGGGGATGTGGAAGAGGGTTGCCCGGGAGGGGGTGGGGATGTGGAAGAGGGTGCAAGTTCTGCCTACCCCAGGTAGGGCCAACTGAAAAAAGCCAAAACCTGAACCGCTGAAGGCTCCCCCGCAACGAACTGAGTGAAATGAGAGCGATAGAAGTTTACTTATCCAAGAAATACAAAAAGCCGGCGGCTCCCGCTCCCTGAGGAGCAGCAGCCGCCGGCTTTCGTTGACTCGGAGTCAGGAATCCGAGCTAGGACAGGACGTCCGCGAATTCCTTCTCGAAGAACTGCTTCGGCTTGGCGCCAATGACAGTGCTCTTCACTTCTCCCCCGCTGAAGAGGTACACAGCCGGGATGGACGTGATGCCGTACTCAGCCGCGATCGCGGGGTTGTCGTCAACGTTGAGTTTCACAACGTCGACCTTGTCGCCGTACTCGACAGAGATTTCGTCGAGGATGGGGCCGAGCTTGCGGCAGGGGCCACACCACTCTGCCCAGAAGTCCACGATGACCGGCTTCTCGGAAGCCAGGACATCCGTGCTGAAGCTTGCGTCAGTTACGTCTTTTGCGTTGCTCATAACTTTTCCCTTCTTATGGTTGCTTGGATGCAGCTCTAGGAGTGCAGGTCTGCGAGGTAGTGCTCAACATCGAGGGCCGCCACACAGCCGGAACCCGAAGCCGTGATGGCCTGGCGGTAGGTGGGGTCAATGACATCGCCCGCGGCGAAGACACCCTTGATGTTGGTGCGTGAGCTGCGGCCCTCTACGGCGATGGTTCCCTCGGGGGTCAGGTCCACCTTGCCCTTGATGAGGTCCGTGCGGGGATCGTTACCGATAGCCACGAAGACGCCGGTGACAGCCAGTTCGGACTCCGTGCCTTCCACGAGGTTCTTCAGCTTCAGGCCGGTGACCTTGTCTCCACCGAGAACATCTTCGACGGCAGTGTTCCAGACGAAGTTGATCTTCTCGTGGGCCTGGGCGCGGTCACCCATGATCTTGGAAGCCTTGAGGGTGTCGCGCCGGTGGACTACGGTGACCGATTTTGCGAACTTGGTGAGGAACAGTGCTTCCTCCATGGCGGAGTCGCCACCACCGATGACGGCGATGTCCTGATCCTTGAAGAAGAAACCGTCGCAGGTTGCACACCAGCTAACGCCGTGTCCTGAGAGTCGCTTCTCATTGGTCAGGCCGAGCTCGCGGTAGGCCGAACCAGTGGAGAGGATGATGGCCTTCGCCTGGAAGGTCTCCCCCGTTCCGATGGTCACGGTCTTGATGTCGCCGTCGAGGTCCAGTTCGGTGACGTCCTCAAACAGGATCTCCGTGCCGAAACGTGCGGCCTGCTTTTCGAAGTTTTCCATGAGGTCCGGGCCCATGATGCCGTCCGGGAAACCCGGGTAGTTTTCCACGTCTGTGGTGTTCATGAGTTCGCCACCAGCGGTGACGGAACCGGCAATGAGCAGAGGCTTCATGTTGGCACGGGCGGTGTAAACGGCGGCGGTGTAGCCGGCCGGGCCTGAACCTACAATGATGACGTCACGCACCTGCGATGCGCTGTTTTCTGCAATGCTCACGTGGCGTGAACCTCTTTCTTGGTCGATGCTGCGGCTTTCGGGGCAGCCACCTGACTCAACCCCGGTTAAGCCCCAAATATTCCGTTGGAGTTGGGGACCTGAAAGCCACCAACATTCAGGGTACCGTCTGCACGAGCGCCGGTTCCAAGCGGTGAAGTCATTGCGGGTAGCAGCAGGGGCCGTTTCGACTGGTCAAAACGGCCCCTGCTGCTACTTGGATGGATGCGGCTATTGGACGGTAACCTCAGCCAGGCGCAGGCCGAACCCGTACCGGGTCTTCGGTGCGGCCAGCTTGGGCAGGGCCTTGACATCCACGATCAGGTATTTGGTTTGCGTCGGCGCTGCCAATGGCATGGTCAGTTCCGGGGAGGTGAAGCTGTTGGTTCCAACCAGCTTGGCACCGTCCATCGCAGGGCGGTCGTTGGTGTAAACGCTGATGCTGCCCCCGGATCCACCCAACTGGTTCAGCACAATGGACTTAACCTCGGTTTTTTCCTTGAGCTCAATCACCAGCGGCATGTTGGTGACGAGTCCGCCCCAGTCTGCCGTAGCAAATTCCATGTCTGACCAGTAGCTTGCTGCGTTGCCATCGAATGCCCGGACCAGGTCTTTGTCGTACGTGGCGGCGAAGGGGAAATCACCCAGCCGGGAAATGCCCTGGATGGCCGGTGGCACAGCCGGAGGCGCCGTTTCCGAAGGCGCTGGCTCCTCAGCTTGAGTGCTGCTGCTGGTTTGCGGAGCGGGCGTGCTCTGCGTGGCTGCAGGGGCGCCGCTCGGAAGGAGGCTGCCCAAATTCGTGACGGCGAGGACAAGGCCCACGATCAGTACGGCAGCCAGCAAGCCGCCGACGAGCCAGCGGAGTGATCGCGGCTCCTTCTCCGGAGCGTCGTCCTCGTACACTTCCTCGTCGTCGTAGTCTTCCTGGACAGCGGCCGACGCCGGGAAGCTGGTGGGTGCGCGGTCGTAACCCGAGTCGGAGGTACCTCGCGAAGCAGCCGAGGCACCAGCGGCAGCAGCACCACCGGCGGCAGCACCAGCGGCGGCAGCACCAGCGGCAGCAGCACCACCCGCAGCGGCACCTCCCTCGGCGAAACCGTAGTCCTCTTCAGACCACAGGGACACCTTGGGCTCTGAAGG
Source organism: Arthrobacter sp. TmtSoilC79 (assembly GCF_059739405.1). Taxonomy (NCBI): domain Bacteria; kingdom Bacillati; phylum Actinomycetota; class Actinomycetes; order Micrococcales; family Micrococcaceae; genus Arthrobacter; species Arthrobacter sp. TmtSoilC79. Next base: position 25,548 of record NZ_AP046051.1, read on the forward strand.
TTGACGCGACACTGCCGGTTCCCGTGTGGGTGCCGGCTGCGCATTGACAGCTCGCGTCGGCGGCTGGGGCGGCGCCGCAGGAGGCTGTGCGGCAGGAGCCGGCGGAGCAGCAGGAGCCGGCTGGGACGTCACGGCCTGGGTGGGCGGCTGGGCTGAGGCTCCGGCAGCAGCACCAGAGCCGGCGGCAGCACCAGAGCGGGCGGCAGCACCGGCGTCGTGGTTCTTGGTCCCCGAGTTCTTCCAGGCGGCCAAACCGGCCGCACCAGCGCCGGCGGCGGCAGCAGCCAGCTTGCCGGCGAGTCCGCTCTTGGACGACGACGGGCTGGCGGCAGGCCGCGGAGGAACGTTGCCGGCCTCGGGTTCAGCGGCGGGATCGGTGTCGTCCCCGTTGTGGATGGGGTAGCCGTTTTCGTCGTACTGGATGTACGCGGCGTCGTGCTCGTCATCCTCGTACAGGCCGTCATAGGTTTCGGGCTCGTATGTGCGGGGCTGTCCGAAGATTTCGCTGCCCAGAGTCTCGGTGAAGAAGGGCTCAATGTACGGCGGGTTGGTGGCGACCACCAGGTCCAGCAAATCAGGCGCGCTGCTGTGGTTGGTGATGAGGTATGTGGTGTTGTCGCTGACCCCAAGGTCCAGGATCTGGACGTGGCCGGGGCGCTCCCCCGTGGCGACTTCGCGGGCGCTCTGGGCAACCTGCTCGGCGTTGCCGGGTCCTGCGACAAGGATGCTCACGGGACGGTTGAGGACCTGGTCCACGCCGTCGAGCACCTGATCTTGGTCATGCGAGGTCAACACATTGGCCGTGACCTTGTAGCGGCCGCCAAGTACTGATCCGACGTCGATCGGGTGGGACACGTGTTCCTCCTAGGCTGTCCGGGAGCTGCGGGTCCTGCACGCGGCCGGCCCGGCGAGCCGGTTCAACCGCTTTTGCAACTACCTGTATTCATTTTCTAGCCTAGCCGATCCATGCCCTGCGCCCATGTTGGCGCCACTGGCTCACTTCCGGTGATTTCCGCGCGTCGGGAAGTAGGGATTGCTCCCGGCGTCGCCTTGGTAGGTGCGTCGGCCCGGCAACGGGACCTGCGGGCGGAATCTGCCGCCGCGCGCGGTGCTGGGTGCATCCTCTTCCGGCAGGTATGTCTTGGGGGCGTCTGCGACGTCCGCGGCAGGCGCGGAAGGCACACGTTCCACGGCCGGTCCGGCACGGTAGGAGGCGGCGTCGAACTCACCCGAGATGCGCGGGATCAAGCCGGTGTCGTCCGAGACCGTGGCGCGGGCCGCCGTCGTGGTGTCCACAGCCTCGCCGGAAACGGGTGCGGGGACTCCGCGTCCCAAGCGTCCCATCAGCGGCCGCAGGAGGTCCCGCAGTTCGGTGACATGGAAGACGCGAAGCAGGACCAGGTACGCGAGCAGCATGACGGGCCCGACGACGACCACCGTCACCAGGGCGGCCGGGCGGCTGCTCCACGCGAAACCGTCTGCCCGGTAGCTGCCCAGAAGCCACAGTGCAGCGGCACCGGCCAGTGCGGAACCGAGCCCCGCATAGCCCATGCGGATGTACGAGTTGGCAATGCGGGGGCCGTCGAGGTGGCCCAGCAGGCGGCGCAGGAACACCACGCTGATCACAACGGAGAGGATGTTGCCCAGGGTGTAAAGAATGGCGATCGCGTAGATGATCTGGCCGACGGGAAGGAACTGGATGAAGAACGCGCCCACCACGTAGATCACTGCGAGCCATAGCTGGACATACAGGGGCGTGCGGGCGTCCTCGTTGGCGTAGAAGACGCGGGACATCATGAAGTTCGCACTGAGGAATGGTGTGCTCAGGGCAAGGATGGTGAGCGTTTGGGCGAGCATGACGCCGTCCTGCGGCTTGCCGCCGGAGAAGAACATGCCCAGCGGACCCGCCAAGGCGAAGAGCGCCAAGGCGCCGAAAACCGTGGCCACGGCCATGGTCCGCAGGCCATGGGACAGGGCATCGCGAAGTTCGGCTTTATTGCCGTCCTGGGACGCACGGGTCATGCGGTTGAAAAGGACGGTAGCCAGGGACAACGCGATGATGGAGTGCGGCAGCAGGTACAGCTGGCTCGCGACCTCCAGGACGGCGTTACCGGGCAGGACCGCTGCGCCGACCGTATCCCCAGCGTTCTGAAGGCGGAGCCGCTCTGCGCCTGGAATGGTGGCGATTCTCATGATGTACAGGAAAGCCAACTGCCCGACGGCGGCAGTCGCCAATGTCCAGACGCTCAACTTGGCCGCCTGGCCCAGTCCAACACCGCGCCAACCGAAGCGGGGCCGCAGGCCGAGGCGCAGGCGGAAAACGGGGACCAGCAGGATGGCAGTCTGGGCAATCACGCCAAAGGTGGAGAACCCTGCGATCAGGAACGTCTGGGTGGGTCCCCAGTTGTCCAGCGTGTGCGGGTTGGTGATGTTGGCGCCCAGGATCCAAATGAACATGCCCAGGCCGGCGATGGCCACCAGGTTGTTAAGGATGGGGGCCCACATGGCGGGCCCGAACGCTCCGTGGGCGTTCAGTATCTGGGTCAGCAGGGCATAAAGCCCGTAGAAGAAGATCTGCGGCAGGCACCAGAAGGCGAAAGTGACGGCAAGGGCCTTCTGCTGCTCGGAGTACCCCTGGGTGGTGAGGTCGATGACCAACGGTGCCGCGAGAGTTACCAGCGCCGTCAAAGCCAGCAGGACCAGCACAGCCAGGGTCAGCAGGCGGCTGATGTAGTCGGCACCGCGGTCCGGGGCTTTGCTCGCTTTGATGATCTGCGGAACCAGGACGGCGTTGAACACGCCGCCGGCCACCAGCAGGAAGATCAGGTTGGGCAGGTTGTTTGCGTTGATGAACGTGTCATTGACCGTGGAACCGAGGCCCAGGGCGGCACCAAGCATCCAGGTTTTTGCGAAGCCAAGGAACCGGGAAACCAGCGTTCCTGCGGCCATGATGGCACTGGAACGGGCTTCTCCGGATTGAACGGACTGGGTTGTTTTGGCTTCAGACATCGCCTTTATCGTCCCACGTACCCGGCTCAGAGGTGTTCGGGCAGCACTTCCCGTGCCAGGTCGGCGATGCGGCGTTCGTTCGGGAAGGACAATTTGCGGGCCAGTTCCTGGATGGGAACCCAGGCAGCGTCAACGGCTTCCTGATCGGGATCGTTCTCGATGGTCAGCTCGCCGCCGGTTGCCTGGAGCAGGAAATGGTGCACGGTCTTGTGGACGCGGTGCCCGCTCACGGTGAACCAGTAATCGATGCTGCCCAGGGGCGCCAGGATGCTGCCTTCGATGCCGGTTTCCTCGGCGATCTCGCGGACAGCAGCTTCTTCGTTGTTCTCCCGGCCTTCCGGATGTCCCTTCGGGAGGCACCACTCAAGCCGGCCACCCCTATTAAGGCGGGCGATGATCGCAACCCGGAGTTCGCCGTCGGACGTGTCTACTACAACGCCACCGGCAGAGACTTCCTCCACAGTGGGAAGCGAGGCCTGCACCGGGTGCTGCTGGGCAGGCGCGACGTGTGCACCGATTGCCGACGGCAACGGTGCGTTTGTCCTCCTGCCAGGAGCGCTCGGGATCGGGTTGGCCATGAGGTCCACTCTAACGACTCTTGCCCTCGAGTGATGACCGGGACATGGCCACAAGATGGACTGCAGGAGATGCTCCGCGGACACATGCCCGATTTCGCATGGAACAGTGGCCCACTGCGGAGCAAAAATCTGCCAAGCTTAAGGAACTATGGCGCATGTATTGGACAGCTCTTCAGTTAACTTCACCATCGATCCGGTGGTGCTCGACCTCGGGCAGCGCTTTGTCGATGCCGGCTTTGAGCTGTCCCTGGTGGGTGGACCCGTGCGCGACCTCTTCCTGGGGAGGACATCCCCGGACCTCGACTTCACCACCGATGCCACACCGGACCAGACCATTGCCGTCATCAAGAAGTGGGCGGACAACTTCTGGGAAATCGGCCGCGCCTTTGGCACCATCGGGATGAAGAAGGACGGCTTCCAGATTGAAGTCACCACCTACCGCGCGGAGGCTTACGACCCCGATTCGCGCAAGCCGGTGGTGGCGTTCGGCAACTCCCTGACCGATGACCTCCTGCGGCGCGACTTCACCATCAACGCCATGGCGCTGCGTTTGCCCAGCCTGGAACTCGTGGATCCGTTCGGCGGCGTCCGTGACCTCCATGCCTCCGAACTGGCCACGCCCGGAGCGCCCGAGGCGTCCTTCTCGGACGACCCCCTGCGCATGATGCGCGCTGCCAGGTTCGCGTCCCAGCTCGGCGTGTCGGTCCATGACGACGTGCGGCTCGCGATGTCGCAGATGGCCGACCGCATCAAGATCATTTCCGCGGAGCGCGTCCGTGAGGAGTTGGTCAAACTTATTAACGGAGCGCACCCCCGGGTGGGAATCGACCTCCTGGTGGACACCGGGCTCGCCGAATTCGTGCTTCCGGAAGTTTCCGCGTTGCGCCTCGAAGCCGATGAGCACCACCGCCACAAAGACGTCTACCAGCACTCGCTTCAGGTCCTGGAACAGGCCGCCGCACTGGAAACGGGTCCTGACGGTCCGGTCCCCGGCCCCGACTTTGTGCTGAGGTTCGCTGCGTTGATGCACGACGTCGGAAAGCCGGCTACGCGCCGTTTTGAACCGGGCGGCGCGGTGAGCTTCCGCCACCATGACGTTGTGGGATCCAAACTGACGGCGAAGCGGATGAAAGCACTCCGGTTCGACAACGAGTCCATCAAAGCCGTGTCCCGCCTGGTGGAACTGCACATGCGCTTCTACGGCTACGGCGACGCCGGCTGGAGTGACTCCGCGGTCCGGCGCTACGTGACCGACGCCGGTCCCCTCCTGGAACGCCTGCACCGCCTCACACGATCCGACGTCACCACGCGTAACCAGCGCAAGGCCGACCGCTTGTCCTTCGCCTACGATGACCTTGAGCAACGCATCTCGACGCTCTTGGAGCAGGAATCGCTGGCAGCTGTAAGACCGGACCTTGATGGAGCGCAGATCATGGCACTCCTGGGACTCAAGCCCGGTCCCGTGGTGGGTAAGGCCTACAAGTTCCTTCTCGAAGAACGGATGGAACACGGGCCGCTGTCCCCCGAGGAAGCCGAGCAGAAACTCTTGGCATGGTGGGAAGCGCAACCCGAGTCCGCCGTCGTCGAGCCTTTGACCGAAACCGAGGAGCCTTCATGAACGCTGCGACTTCCCCACGTCCGCAACTCTGGATCCTGCGCCACGGCGAGACCGAATGGTCCAAGAGCGGCCAATACACGGGCCTGACCGACCTTCCCCTTACTGTCGAGGGTGAGCAGCAGGCAGTGGAGGCCCGGAAGGTCCTGGAAGGCATCGACTTCGACCTCGTCCTGACCTCGCCACTGCGCCGCGCCCGCCGCACCGCGGAACTGGCCGGCTATCCGGAGGCCGTGCACGAGCCGCTGGCGGTCGAATGGAACTACGGCGACTACGAAGGCATCAGCTCGGACCTGATCCGCAAGGACAACCCGGACTACCTCATCTGGACCGACGGCGTACCCAACGGGGAGACCCTGGACGAGGTTGCCGCCCGGGCCGACAAGATCATTGGGCGGGTCCTGGAATCCGGAATGGACAATGTCCTGATAGTGGCCCACGGACATTTCTCCCGCATCCTCACGGCCCGCTGGCTCGAAATGGACGCCCGCGAAGGCCGGCACTTCATTCTGGGGACTGCCAAGGTTTGCACCTTGGGTTGGGATAAGCGGACGCCGGCAATTGTGCGTTGGGGCCTCTAAACCGGGAATTTAAAAAAACTTTTGGCGAAATGCCTAATTTCGCTGGTCAAACTCCTTCTGCATGCGGTAGCTTATATCTTGTTCCCAGAGCGATCCGCCGGGAACAAGGCGCGCATTCCCTGGTTCAGTCAGCCGGGAGAATGCCACAGCAGGTCCTCGTGACCAGAAAAGGAGGTTGGGAAAAATGATTACTTTGACTAGCGGACGGAAGTTGACCGTCACTGCTGCCCCGGCCTCTGCTGATGATCGACGCCATTTTTGCTCTCTGACCCACTCCTGAACCATCCGGACCGGCCTTGACGCCGGCGGTGTTCTTGTCGGCCTCCTTTCCTGGATGGCCGGGTAGTCAGTTGTAGGCGCGGACCCACGCAGCATGCCGCGGGTGCGCAGTTTCCCCATAGTTCGGAACCAGCTTCTTGTTGGGTCGACTGCCGGAAGCACGCGCAATTGTGCACGGCGTTTCAGGATTTCCTGATTCAGTCCGCTTAATCCCCTTTATTAGCCTCGGCCTTTTATGCCCTTTTTACGCCATGATTTCTTTCGAATTCATATGGCTCTAATTGTTGTGCCTAAATGCCGGATTACTTGCCCCCGGAAAGGAGGTGAACCATGCGAAAACGCCCGGAAGACATGCGGTTCTTCAAGAGCACCAATGCTCCCAAGGACCGCACCCTGTTCAACGGCCAGCTGCTCGACCAGCACCGTGAAGACGTCTACGTTGTCCTGCACCAAATGGGACTCATCCGTTGATGTCCTTCAACTGCCCCGAAGGAGTTCAGGTGCCACACATTCATGCTGAACCTCAAGGAGCCCACGCGGCTGCGCGTGGGCTCCTCCCTTTTAAGGTCCGCTTAAGGTCCGCCTTTGTGCTGCCACCCTGCCGGGTGTGATGCTGCAGGCCAAAGGGTGACTGTAAGCTCGATCCATGCAGGAGACGAAGCCGCGCCGGCCGCAAAAACGTGCCCGCTTTGTGGTTCCGAGCCGCAGCGACTCCCTGCTGCGGAACTTCACGGAGCTGATAGGTGGCCCGCTGGGCAAGCATGCGTCTCCAGGACGGGTTTCCTCCGGGCCGTTCACTGTTGAGCGGATCCTCATTGTCCTTACCGTGCTCGCAGCACTACTGGCCGTGCTTGCCAAGGAGTACTGCCGGGTAAACGGGTGGCAAACGCCCGGCCAGTTCTACGCCACCTGTTACTCCGATTTCCCTGAACTCTTCAAGAACCGCGGCCTGGGCGACGGCGTCTTCCCGTTCTTCACCCAAGGCAGCTTGTTCGAGTACCCCGTCCTCATGGGGATCATTGCCGGTATCACGGCAATGATGGTGCCGGGCCAGGGCGTGGGCAGCGAACGCATCCTTGGCTACTTCGATATCAACGCCACGCTCATAGTTGCCGTCTGGATACTCACGGTTCTTTTGACGGCCCGCATCAACAAGCGGCGCCCGTGGGACGCGGCCATGGTGGCGGTGGCACCGGGCATCATCCTTGCCGGCTTCATCAACTGGGATATGTGGGCTGTGGGGCTGCTCGCCCTGGGCATGTACTTCTTCTCGCGGGACAAGCTTGTCCTTGCGGGTGTGTGCATAGGGCTCGGTACTGCCACCAAGTTGTATCCCGTCCTGATCCTGGGTGCCGTCCTGGTCCTTGCACTGCGTTCGGGCAAGCTTCGGGCATTCTTTGTGACCGCCGGGGCTGCCCTGGCATCGTGGCTGGCCGTGAACCTTCCCATCGCCGCGATGAACCCCTCCGGCTGGCGCTACTTCTTCGAGTTCACGCAGGAACGCCCCGCCGGCTACAGCTCGCCATGGTTTGCCTACAACCTGGTGGCGGACCGGCTTCAGTGGATGCAGATGAATGCCGCAACCATCAACTCGCTGGCTCTTTACCTGTTCATCATTGCCTGTGCGCTGATTGGCGCCCTGGCATTGTGCGCGCCGCAGCGGCCCCGGATCGCGCAACTGGCGTTCCTGATAGTTGCCGCCTTCATCCTTACCAACAAGGTCTACTCGCCGCAGTTTGTTATCTGGCTCATTCCGCTGCTGGCCCTGGCCCGGCCGCGCTGGCGCGACTTCCTCATCTGGCAGGCAGCCGAAGGCCTGCACTGGGCGGCCATCTGGATGTACCTGGGCCAGGCCACCAGTGGGGGTTCCGTCCAGCACAACATCGATATGTCCTACTACGTCCTTGCCGTCGGCCTGCACATGGTGGCCACGGCCTATCTGATGGCCCGCGTGGTTCTGGATATCTGGGATCCCGCCCAGGACCCCCTGCGTATCCACGGCGAGGACGATCCCCATGGAGGGCCCTTTGACGGCGCCCGGGACTGGCTGAGGATTGACCTCCTCCGTCCTTCACGGTCCCTGCTGCCTTGGCGCGCCGCCCAAAGTGTTCCCGAATCCCGGAAGCCCAGCGAGCGGAGGTAGAAAGCAATGGTGGATGTCGCCGTCGTCGGAGCCGGTCCCAACGGACTGGCGGCCGCAGTAGTCATGGCCCGCGCCGGCCTGGAGGTTGAACTTTACGAGGCCGCCGAGGCCATTGGTGGTGGTTCACGAACCAGCCAACTGATGGAACCGGGCTACATCTACGATGTCTGCTCCGCTGTGCACCCCATGGCACTCGCGTCGCCGTTCTTCCGCGCCTTTGAACTTTCCCGGCGCGTGGATCTGCGGATCCCCGAAGTCCAGCACGGCACTCCGCTGGACGCAGGGGGCGCTGCGTTGGCCTATCAGTCCTTGGAACGGACCTCACTGGAACTTGGCGTTGATGGTGACGCATACCGGCGGCTCCTTGGGCCGTTGGTGAAGCGTGCCGACGGTGTGGTGGACTTTACGTCCAACCAGCTGTTGCGCCTTCCCAAAGACCCCTTGGCGGCTGTCATGTTCGGGCTGGCCACGCTGGACCAGGGGACGCCGCTGTGGAACCGCCGCTTCCGCGAAGAGGCCGCGCCTGCGCTGCTGACGGGTGTCATGTCGCATGCCTTGGGTTCCCAGCCGTCCCTCAGCTCGACCGGGGCCGGGCTCCTGCTCAGTATTTTGGCCCATGCCGGCGGCTGGGCCATCCCGGTGGGCGGTTCCATGTCCATCGCCAGGGCCATGGCGGACGACCTGATTGAGCACGGCGGAAAAATCCACGTGGGAGAACGAGTCAACTCGCTGGACCAGATCCGTCCCGCGAAGGCCATTCTGCTGGACGTCGCCCCGCCCACGCTGGCACGGCTGGGCGGTCCCGAAATCCCCGACCGCTACCGGCATGCACTGGAAACGTTCCGGTTCGGGAATGCGGCGTGCAAGGTGGACTTCATTCTCTCTGCGCCGGTCCCTTGGCTCGACCCCGGGCTGGCGAGGGCAGGAACGGTCCATGTAGGTGGGTCCCGACGGGCCATGGCTGAGTCGGAGAACCTGGTGGATATGGGAAAGCACCCCACCGAGCCGTATGTCCTGGTGTCCCAGCCATCGGTAGTGGATTCAACCCGCGCTCCCGAGGGCAAGCATGTCCTGTGGTCCTATTGCCATGTCCCTGCCAACTCCACGGTTGACATGGCGGAAGCCGTCACGGCCCGCATAGAGCGGTATGCGCCCGGCTTCCGGGACGTCGTGGTGGCTTCGCAAACCACGACGGCGGCTGAACTGTCTGCGTACAACGAGAACTATGTTGGGGGTGACTTCAGCGCCGGGCTCCTGGACCTGCGCGGCCTGGTGCAACGGCCTGTGGTCTCCAACGTGCCGTGGACGACGCCGGTGCAGGGGGTCTACCTTTGTTCCTCGTCCACTCCGCCCGGACCCGGTGTGACAGGAATGCCCGGGTACCACGCTGCCAAACACGCCCTCAAGGACATTTTTGGAATGCAGGTACCCGGGCTGGGCCTGGGGTTGTAGCTGCCAGGGCCTGTATCAGTTGGCTGCCGTGAAGCGGGCGCGGCGGTGGGCCGGGGTTTCGATCTCGTCCAGCATGGCTACTGCGTAGTCCTGCGTAGAGATTGCGTTGCCGGCCGGTGAATCCTTGGCCACGGTGTATACGCCGGTGCGTTCGCCGGGCTGGATCACCGGGGCGGGGGCAAGCACGGTCCAGTCCACGGATTCCGGGGTTTCCTTGACTGCCTCGAGTGCCTTGCCGGCGGTGGTGGCCTCAGCCTTGTAGGCCTCCGGGAAGTCCGGTGAATCGAGCAGGCGGACACCATCGATTTCCAGGGTGCCGGCGCCGCCCACGATCATGAGGCGGGTTCCTTCGGCGTTGCTGTAAGCGGCCGCCATGGCATCGAGCCATTCTCCGTGGTCACCGCCGGTGCGGCTGGGACCCGTCGCCAACACAACGACGTCGTGTTCCTTTGCAATGGAGGCAAACGCCTGGGTGTCAGCCAGGTCTGCGGCCTGGGCGGCGGCACCCGGGACCTCTGCACCCTTGCGGGAGATTGCCGTGACCTGATGGCCGCGGGTGATGGACTCGTTGACGATCTGGCTGCCGACCATGCCCGTTGCGCCGTAGACTGCGATTTTCATAGCTCTCCTTGGGGTTGGTATCCTTGCAATAGCACAAAGGTACCCATTGGATACTGATAGCTTCAAAGGAACTGAGTTACCTCATGGATACTAATGACCTGGCCGGGAATGTCCTGGACCCGAACTGCCCGTCGCGCGTGGTCTTCCAGCGCATCGGCGATAAGTGGGCATCGCTGGTGATCCAGGTTCTGGGCGACGGCCCCGTCCGCTTTTCCGAACTGCGCAAAATGGTAAACGTAGTTACCCCGAAGGTCCTGACGCAGACACTGCGCACCTTGGAACGCGACGGCCTGATCACCCGAACCGTCTACGCCCAAGTGCCGCCGCGCGTGGAATACGAGCTGACAGACCTGGGGCAGTCCCTGCTGCAGCCTCTCACCCTGCTGCGTCGATGGGCCGAGAGCCACGTGCCCACCATCCTGGAAGCGCGGGATGCCTACGACGACGCGCAGGACGAAGCCCTCCTCGGCTCACCCAACTGAGTGACAGCTCTTGCTCTAATGAGGCCCCATTGGGACGTTTACTGTCACCTAGTTGGGCTGCGCAGACGGGACCGCGGATCGGCTGATCCTTCCGTCCCTCATGGTGGCAACTGCATCAGTGATGGGCAGGAATTCCGTGTCATGCGTGACCATGACGGTGGCCGTGGAGAACTCATCGGTTACCTGCCGCAGCAGCCGGACGATCGATTCGCTCCGTTCGTGATCCAGTGCCGCCGTTGGTTCGTCAACCAGCAGGACACTGGGACTCCCCATGAGGGCGCGGGCGATATTCACCCTCTGACGCTGGCCGCCGGACAATTGATGTGGCCTCTTGGACCCGGCCGCGGACAGACCCACAACATCCAGGAGATCCTCGGCCTTGCGACGGGCCTCCTTCACCGACTTGCCGCGAAGATGCTCGCGGAGGAGCAATTGCTCGACGGCGGTCAGTGAGGGAAGGAGGTTGGGTTGCTGGAAGATGATGCCCACCTTGTCCCGGCGCAGCGCCGTGCGTTCGGCCTCCGTGAGGACGGAAACGTCCTGCCCATCAATCACCACGGTTCCCGCAGTTGGCTTGACCAGGGTGGCAGCGACAGCGAGCAAGGACGATTTGCCGGATCCGGACGGGCCCACCAAGGAGAGGAATTCGCTCCTGTGGACCGGGAGACTGACGGCGTCCAGAGCCTTCAGGACGGACCCGCCGTCGGGATACTCCAGTGAGACGTTGAAGAGATTCAGTGCAGTGACCATCGTGTATTCCTTTCGAGGAATGTATTAGTTGCCGCCGAGGGCAAGCAGCGGATCAACGGAAACGACCTTCCGGACTGCCAGCACCGCGCCGGCCAGTCCCAGCAGCACGATCCCTGCCACCGGAAGAAGGGTTGTCAGCGGAGTGATCAGGAAGGGCGCCGCTTGGGCGGCAAAGATGCCGGCAACCAAGCCAATGGCACCGCCCACGGCTGCGCCGGTCACCAAAACCATTGCTGCCTGGGCCAAAGCGTCCTTCAGGACGTACGCGGAGGATCCACCCAGGGCTTTGAGTACGGCGATATCGCGGGTTCGCTGGACAGTCCAAACCGTCAGGAAGGCAACAATCACCAGAGCAGAGATGCCGTAGAGAAATGCCTGCATGAGCATAAGTGAGCCGTTCTCACTCTTGTACGAGGACAGGGCCTGGAACGAGCCCACAGGATCGGAGCTGACCGTGCCGGCCGCCGCATTGGCGGCATCGATGTCCAGGGAGGTCCCGGCGTCGTGCGTGATGGCCAGGACGGTTGCGGTACCGGGTGCCGCATGGGCGATGGTCCGCCAGGTTTCAAGGGTGGTCCAGATGACCCCGGTGTGTGAATACCACTGGTCCTCCACAACATCGGCCACGGTCAGTTCCGAACCGCCCACCCGGACCCGGCTCCCTTTCGAGAGGGACAGTTCCCCGGCCAGGGTTTCGCCGACCACCACCGTCCCGTCCTGCACGGCCGATGGCGCAACTGCTCCGCCGAACACACCTACATTCGCGGTTCCGCTCGGTGTGCCGGAACTGTCCAGGGACTGGAACCGGGTTTGGCTGATTCCCACTGCCTTCGCCGACGAAACCCCCGGTTGTTCACGCCAGGTCGCCAGCTGGGAGGCCGATACTTCGGACTCCGTATAGGAGGCTTTAGGCTCTCCGCCGGCGGGTGCGCCGAAGACAATCTGTTGCGCGGGGAGTGCCGCAATGGCCGACGTCGACTGGTTGCCCAAGCCTGCCGTCAACCCGGAGAGCATGACGAGCAGCAGGGTGATCAAGGCGACCACGCTGCCCATGAGCGCGAAGCGGCCCTTGGCGAACCGGAGGTCGCGGATGGCGAGAAACATCAGAATCCTTTGCTTGGTGCGGGCTTGATCCCGGCATAATCAACTCTTCCGGTCGTGGCCCCCCAGCACATCGGGAGCCGGATGGATTGCTTGCCGTCGAGGGGTTGAGGGACTGATCATCCGAATGGTTGATTCGGGCGCGGTGCGCGGAAAACCGGGCTGGGTGGGGGACGCCGGGGGATACGCTGGGACGCATGCAAACCACCGGTGCCGCCACCATCCTCCGCGTGCTGCGGGTGAGCCTGCATGTAGGGTTCGCGGTGCTGCTGCTGGTGGCAGTTGTCCGCCTGCTGGCCGGAGTTGGAACCGCCGGAGCGCCGTCGTCGGTGGCCATTGCCGCGGGACTGGGTTTATCAGCGGTGCTGGCCCTGGTGTATTTGGCCGGCACCGTCCTGGAGAAGCGCTACGCCGGTGATGCCGGCCGCTTCAACCCCACGCCGTACGCCCGCTGGTGGCTGGGGGCGGTGATGCTGCTCTGGCTGCTGCTCCTGCTGGTCAGCGGTGACTTCGCCTGGGTGGCCTTCCCCCTGTTCTTCCTGCAACTCCACCTGCTCCCCCGGCGCCTTGCCCTCCCCGCCATTGCCCTGAGCACGGCACTGCTGGTTGGTGCTTTGTGGTTCCACAGCCGGGATTCGGTTGATGGCGGATTGCAGCCCGCCATGGTCCTGGGGCCGGTGTTCGGGGCTGTTTTCGCCGTGGTTACCGGCCTTGCCTACCGGGCCTTGTTCCTCGAAGCCGAAAACCAGCGAACCGTGGCCGACGACCTCCGAAGGACGCGGGCTGAACTGGCACAGACCCAGCACGACGCCGGGATGCTGGCCGAGCGTGAACGGCTGGCCCGCGAAATACACGACACCCTGGCCCAGGGATTCTCCAGCATCGTCCTCATGGGCCGGTCAGCTGAGAAAGCCCTCGATGACGGAGACACGTCCGTGGCCAAGGAGCGCCTGAAGATGGTGCAGGACACCGCGTCCGGCAATCTCGCCGAGGCCAGGAGCTTTGTCCGGGGCCTGAGGTCGCCGGACCTTGAGCAGTCCGGCTTGGTGGACACTCTGCGCAGGCTCTGCGAAAAGACCGAGACGGAAGCCGCTGCCAGGGGAACCTCCCTGCGATGCCGCTTCGAGCTGGTGGGCACCCCGGTTGAGCTGCCCAATACGTTCCAGACCACCCTGCTCCGGGCCGCCCAGGCTTCCCTCGCGAACGTGTGGGCACACGCCCAGGCCAGTACCGCCGTCGTGACTTTGTCGTTTCCAGGCACGGAGGTGACGCTTGACGTTTTCGACGACGGCGTAGGTTTTGAGTCGTCGACGGCGGCCGGTACGGCGCGCGGCGACGGCACCGGCGTCGGCCTCATGAGTTTGCGGGAGCGGCTGGCTGCGTTGGACGGCAGCCTGGAGGTGGAGTCGGCGCCCGGTGAAGGAACAGTGGTGGCCGTCAGGGTGCCGTTGCCGGCCGAAGAGGGTGCTTCATGAGTGAAATCAGGATCTTGTTGGTGGACGACCATCCCGTGGTGAGGGCAGGCCTTCGGGCCATGCTGGCTGATTTCCCGGGGGTGACGGTTGTTGCCGAAGCATCCGACGGCGACGCTGCGCTGGCTGAGTTGGGCAGGTTCCATGCACTCGGCGAACCGGTGGACCTGGTGCTGATGGACCTGCAGATGGGCAGCGGCATGGACGGCGTCACGGCCACCGGGAAGATCAAAGCGGGTGAGGCCGGGACTCCCCCGCCGCCCGTGCTGATTCTGACCACCTACGACACGGACGCGGACATCCTTGCTGCAGTGGAGGCCGGAGCCAGCGGCTACATGTTGAAGGATGCCCCACCCGAGCAGTTGCGGCAGGCCGTCCTGTCCGCAGCGGCAGGGCAGACTGCGCTGGCCCCTGAAGTTGCAGCACGTTTAATGGGGCGGATCCGAAATCCCGCTCCCGTGCTGAGTGGGCGGGAAGTCCAACTCCTGGAACTGTTGGCTACTGGGATGAGCAACCGTGCCATGGCCAAGCAGCTCTTCATTTCCGAGGCCACGGTGAAGACCCACTTGGTGCACATCTACTCCAAGCTCGGGGTGGATAACCGCACGGCTGCCATCGCCGTGGCGACGCAGCGCAGGATCATCCGCGGACACTGAGTCCCGGCCGGTTGGCCTCGGATATCCGAACCCACCTGAGGCGCTTTAGTGCGCTTCAAGAGCCTTCGAAACGCGCAAAGAGGCAACCTGTTGGGTAAGTTAATTTTGGTTAAACGGTTGACCTTTGGGCTTTTTGCAGTGACGATTAGTGCACGTTTCGCTATGAGTTAGATCACAAAAAGTCACTCGTCGAAAGTTGGCCCCCATGTCCGCACCCTCCTTGGGTCTGTCCGGAGCTGCGCCCAACAGCTTCGGATACATCAGAAAACGTTCGCTGGCCAGGAAGGCAGCCTCTCTTGGCGTTGCCTCGCTGCTCCTCGCGGGAACCATCCCCGCACTCACCTTTGCCGCGGCTGCCACTGCAGCTCCCGGCGATCCGGCCGCCATCAAAACAGTCACCCCGGAAGTCCCGGTTGACGCTGCCGGAAGCCCGCTCGGCGCGGTGACGGGCTTTACCCAGTCCGGCAACGTCGTAGACCTAACAGCAGAGAAGGGGGCCATCCGGGTCACGTTCCTGGATGAGGCCAACTTCCGCCTGGAAGCCGATCCCAGCGGAAAATTCACCGACCCCGCCAACACAAATCAGGGCGATCCCGCCAGGACAGCCAACATCGTGGTGGGCAAGGACAAGTTCCCCGGCGCCACCCCGGCAGTTACCGACGGTGACTGGCTGGGCCTGAAGACAGCCAGGATCAGCGTGGAAATCAACAAGGCCACCACACAGCTTCGGGTGGTCAGGGCCGACGGCTCACTGGTGCTGGAGGAATCCGCGCCCATCACTTTTGGTGCCAACTCGGCTACCCAGCATCTCGCCCAACAGGACGGTGAGCAGTTCATCGGCGGCGGCATGCAGAACGGCCGCTCGGTCCACACCGATGCCTTGATCAACATCGCCAAGAACTTCGACTGGGACGACGACGGCTACCCCAACGCAGTTCCTTACTACATGTCATCCAAGGGCTACGGCGTCCTGCGCGATACGTTTGCCCGCGGCTCCTACAACTTCAGTGGCCAACCCACCACTACCCACGAGGAAAAGCGGTTCGATGCCTACTACTTCGTGGGGGACTACAAGCAGTCACTCGGCGCCTACACCACCCTGACCGGCAAGCCGATGATGCCCCCGGTCTACGCACTGGAATACGGCGATGCCGACTGCTACAACCGCTCCAACCCCGGATATTCGTCCTCCGGCTATGGCGATCCTGATGGTGCCAAGCAGCGCACCCCGGATGCCATCAAGACCGCGCGGAAGTTCGTTGAGAATGACATGCCGGCCGGCTGGATGCTGGTCAACGACGGCTACGGCTGCGAATACCAGCAACTTCCGGAAACCGTGAGCAACATTGAGGAAGAAACCGACCTCAAGGTAGGCCTGTGGACACAGCGCTCCCTCACGAACCAGGAATACGAAGTGGGAGAGGCCGGAGTTCGGCTCCGCAAGCTGGACGTCGCATGGGTGGGCCAGGGCTACCGCCAAGCGCTCACAGGCTGCGAGGCAGCACACGGCGGTATTGAGCAATACTCCAACGCACGTGGCACCTCACTGATGGTGGAAGGCTGGGCGGGGTCCCAGCGCTGCGGCATGCAGTGGACGGGTGACCACTCAGGAAACCTCGACGCCGTCCGCTGGCAGGTCTCGGCCCTCACCGGCGCCGGAAACTCAGGTTTGGCATTCACCACGGGGGATGTTGACGGCATCTTTGGTGGCTCTGCTGAGTCCTATGTCCGCGACCTCCAGTGGAAGGCCTTTGCTCCGGCGCTCTACTCCATGTCCGGCTGGGCTGCTACTGACAAGCGCCCATGGCTCTACGGTGACGAGGCCACGGCCATCAACCGCCAGTACCTGCAGCTCCGCCAGCAACTCATGCCGTTCATCTACACGTTGGCCCAGGAATCCTCCACCACCGGCGTTTCGATGATGCGCTCCATGGCCCTCGAATTCCCCGACCAGCAGTGGTCTTACGGAGCTGAGGCGAACAACCAGTTCATGCTCGGCTCTGATTTCCTGGTGGCTCCGGTGTTTACCCAAACCGACGTCCGCAACGGAATCTTCCTGCCTGCAGGCCAACAGTGGGTGGACTACTGGACGGGCAAGCTCTACCAGGGCGGCCAGATCCTCAACGGTTACAACGCCCCGCTGGACAAGCTTCCGGTGTTCGTCCGCGCCGGCGCTGTCATCCCGCAGGGCCTCGTGGCCCGAAATGCCTCCTTGGTCCCCGAAGACTCCATGATCACTTTGGATGTCTACGCCCAGGGCCAGGACACCTTCACCCTCTATGAGGACGACAAAGTCACCCGTGAGTTCAAGGACGGAAAATCCTCCAGCCAGGTCTTCGCAGTGGATGCTCCGGGCAAGGGCAACAGCAGTGTGAAGGTCTCCATCGGTGAGCGGAAGGGCGATTACACCGGCAAGGCCGCAGCCCGCCCCTACGAACTGAAGGTCCACGCGGGAGCGGCCCCCAAGGATGTGAAAATCGGAGGAACCAAGCTCGCCCAACACACCACCCAGGCCGCCTACGCAGCAGCAACCACCGGCTGGTTCTTCGATGAAGCCAACAACGGCACCATCTGGGTAAAGACCGGCTCCATCGCCTCCAACCAATCGGCTACGGTGCAGCTTCAACAGGCCGGCCCGCTGGGAGGCAAGAGCCAGGAGGACACCGCAGCCGAGGTCCGGGTGACCACGGGCGGGCAAGTCTTCCAGGACCAGGAAACCACGGTCACCGCGGCATTCGTGAACACCGGTACCAAGGCCAAGACCAACGTGGTCCTTACCCCTGTTCTTCCCGAGGGATGGACAGTGGTTTCTTCCTCCGGAGCCACTGCGGCCAAGGTTGAAGGCGGCGCGGACACCACAGCCACGTTTGTCATCAAACCTGGCTCCAGCGCGAAGGCGGGTCAACAGACCGTGCGGGTTTCGGCGTCGTACTCTGCTTCCGGAAGCACGCAGACGGTGACCGGCGGCAACCAGATCTACGTCGCCTACGGTTCCCTGGCGGCGGCTTACAACACGGTTTCGGTCACCACCGTGGCGGGCAAGGCGCTTGGAAACTTCGACGGCGGAGGGGCCACCTTCGCTGCAGAGCGGCTGGCTGCCGCTACGGTTCCGGCCGGTGGTGTCCGCCCGGGTGGCACGGTAACAGTGGATGCAGGGAAACCGACGCAGGTTGATTACACGTGGCCGTCCGTGGGACCGGACGTTCCCAACTCGGTGGCTCTGTCAGCCCAGACCATTGCCGTCAAGGGCAAGGGCACCCATCTGGCCGTCCTCGGATCCGCTGCGGTAGGAAATGGCACCAGTCCTACTCTTACCCTGACATATGCCGATGGAAGCATAGAAAAACAGTCCATCTTCTTCCCCAACTGGTTGCAGCCCCCGGTGTTGAACGGGGCAGTCCTGGCCGTATCCGAGCAAGGCCGCAACAACGCCAACGGGCCGTCGCCGGAGTACACGCAGTACAAGTATCAGGCGTTCTCCAACACCGTCCGTTTGAACCCCACCAAGGAACTGGCGTCCGTCACCCTGCCGACTGACACCCGGGTAAAGTTCTTCGACTGGAAGGTGACCTCGCAGCCCTTGCCGGCCGTTCCGGTTGGCTCTGTGTATGCCTCCGAAACCCCGTGGGTCCAGGCTCTGAACGGCTACGGAGTGATCGGAAAGAACGTGGCCAACAAAGACTCTGCATCGTCCCCGGACGTGCCGCTTGCCATCAATTACACGGACCCGTCCACAGGGAAACAGCCCGTATTCACCAAGGGCCTGGGGGTCCACGCTGCCTCGAAGATCACGTACTACCTGGGAGGAAAGTGTTCGTCCTTCACCTCACAGGTGGGCCTCGAGAACGGATTTGGCGGCAACATCGTCTTCAAGGTCAATGCCGACGGTGTGAACAGGTACCAGTCGCGCACGTACACCCCCGGGTTCGCGCCGGAGTCAGTATCCGTTGACCTGACAGGTGCGGCTTATGTGGAACTGGTGGTTGACCCGTCCGGCTCCATCAACGGCGCACACGGCGTGTGGGGTGATGCCAAGTTCACCTGCGCTCCATAGTTCGGTTTTCCAGGCAGCCGCCGCGTGCCCGACCCTTTCCGGGGATGGCAGGCGGCGGCTGTCCGCTTCCCGGGCACAACAAGAAACTGTCAGGGGAACGGGGCATAATGTCGCAAATGGGGAAACTGAAGATGCAGCAAGGTTTTGTTCTTGGTCTCGTGGCGTTGGTGATGGGTGGTTCACTGACCGCGTGCGATGACGGGCGATCGGGTGCGGAGGGCGCTGCCAAGCAGCTCGCTTCCTCCCTGGCAGCGCTCGACGTCGGTTCGCTCCCCGTAGACGGCAAGGACGCTGCCGCGGCCAACGATGAGCTGAAAGCCGTTTTCGCCGGCTTGGACGCCAACCCCTCGGTTGTCTCCGGGGAGGTAAAGCTCGACGGCGACACCGCCACCTTTCCGCTTAACTACAGCTGGAACATCGGCTCGGCCAAGTGGGAGTACAGCTCCGAGGCCACCCTGAAGAAATCGGGTGACAAGTGGGCGGTCCAGTGGACTCCGTCCCTGCTGGCGCCGGAACTCTCCGATGGTGAGACTTTGTCCGTCAAGACTGTTCCTGCCCAGCGCGGCCAGATCCTTGGAGCCGGCGACGCCCCGATTGTCCAGGACCGGCCCGTCTTCCGGGTGGGTATCGACAAAACCAAGGTAGCCGCCGAGCAGGCCGATGCCGCTGCCCGCGCCATGGCGGCACTGCTGGGCCTGGATGCCGAAGAATACGCCAAACAGGTTGCCGCCTCCGGACCGCAGGCCTTCGTGGAAGGACTGGTCCTCCGTGCCTACACCGCCGAGGTCACCGAGGCCAAGATCAAGGCCATCCCCGGTGGCGTGAGCATCCTGGACTCCATGGCCCTGGCCCCCACACGCACCTTCGCCCGGGCCCTGCTGGGCAGCGTGGGCCAGGCCAGCGCAGAACAGATCGAGAAATCCAACGGGGCCCTGCGTGCGGGAGACACCACAGGCACGGGTGGTTTGCAGCAGAAGTACGACTCCCTCCTGCGCGGCAAGGACGGCGTGGAAGTGGTGGCCAACCCCGCTGAAAAGGCCGAGGGCGAAACCCCAGGTCCCAAGGTGTTCTTCTCCTCCCTTCCCGCTCCGGGAACCACCCTCAAAACCACCCTGGATTTGAAACTGCAGCAGCTGGCCGAGGAAACCTTGGCCGGGATAGAGCCGGCCTCCGCCATTGTGGCGCTCAGGCCGTCCACCGGTGCCGTGCTGGCCGCAGCATCCGGGCCTGGGAGCAACGGCTACAACACTGCCCTCCTGGGCCAGTACGCCCCTGGTTCCACCTTCAAGATTGTTGATTCCCTGGCCATGTTCCGCAACGGCGCCACCCCGGACTCAAAAGTGGAATGCCCCTCAACGTTGACCGTGGACGGCCGCACGTTCAAGAACGCCGAAGGCTACCCCGAAAGTTCGTTGGGCACTGTTGCCTTGCGGGATGCCTTTGCGCACTCCTGCAACACAGCTTTCATCAACGCCCGGGAAACGGTCAGCCAGGATCAACTTGAGTCCGCCGCCCAGGCTTTGGGGGTTGCGGTCGAAGCCCCCAAGCTCGGCGCAGACGCCTTCCTGGGTTCGGTTCCCGGGGCCGCTGAAGGAACTGAGCACGCCGCATCCATGATTGGTCAGGGCAAAGTCCTCTTCTCGCCGCTCTCGGCCGCTGTCATGGCGGCTTCCGTCGCCAATGGGGCTCCGGTTTCACCGCAGCTCGTGCTCAACGCCGATGCTGCCCAGGATCCCAGCGCCGCTTCGGACCCCGGCGCTCCCGGCGCTACGACGGAAAGCGGCTCCGCCCCGCCGTCGTCCAGTGCGGCAACGTCCGGCGCAGCAGCATCCGGTGCAGCCTCCGCTGCGGCCTCGTCCGCTGCGGCAACCGCCGCACCGGCGTCCACCAAGCCGATTACCAAGGAAGAAGCCGCCTCCCTGGCGGACATGATGCGTGCCGTGGTCACCTCCGGACATGCGGGCTTCCTGGCCCAGGTGCCCGGCGCACCCGTGGGCGCAAAGACGGGCACCGCAGAGTTCGGAAACGACAACCCGCCCAAGACCCACGCCTGGATTGTGGCGACCCATGGCGACCTGGCGGTCGCAGTGTTTGTTGAAGACGGCGGGCTCGGTGCCACCACCAGCGGCCCGTTGTTGAAATCGTTCCTGACCGCGGCGGGCTGAATCGGAGGCTGAACATGGCAGCGAATACCCAGTGTGTAGTGGCGGGCGGAGGGCCGGCCGGGATCGTACTGGGATTGCTGCTTGCCCGCGCCGGCGTGGAAGTCACCGTGCTGGAGAAACACGCTGACTTCCTGCGTGATTTCAGGGGCGATACTGTTCACGCCTCCACCATCAGGCTCCTTGACGAGTTGGGTCTGGGCGAGGGCTTCCGTGCCCTTCCCCAAAGCAAGCTGGGCAATTTCCGGCTACCCGTCGGATCGGATGATTCGGTAGTCCTGGCTGATTTTGGGCGGCTCAAAGCCCCCTACAATTACGTCGCCATGGTGCCGCAATGGGACCTGTTGAACTTCCTGGTCGAAGCGGCACAGCAGGAACCCACCTTCACGTTGCTGATGAATACCGAGGTGACGGAACTGCTGACGGACACGGCAGGAGCGGTTGTTGGAGTTGCGTACGGAACACGCGATCCGCAGACGGGGGCGCTGACGGGACGCGGCGAGCTGCGGGCGCCACTGACCGTTGCCTGCGATGGGCGTGGTTCAGTCCTCCGCAGGAAGGCCGGCCTGGTTCCGCGGGAGTTTCCCGTGCCCTTTGATACCTGGTGGTTCAGGATCCCCCGCACTCCCGGCGAGGACGAACCACTGGCTTCCATTGCCCCGCGTTTTGGCAGCTCAGACGTCCTGTTGAGCTTGACCCGCAAGGATTACCACCAGATCGCGTACTTGGCGGCCAAAGGCTCGGATCCCCAACTGCGGGCTGCAGGAATTGAGGCGTTCCGTGGCAAGGTAGCCGCTTTACGGCCGGACCTGGCCGACCGTGTGGAAGCCATCGAATCGCTGGACGATCTGCACCTTTTGGACGTGAAACTCAACCGGCTGTCCCGGTGGCACAAGCCCGGGCTGCTGCTCATAGGGGATGCAGCCCATGCGATGTCCCCTGCCGGTGGGGTGGGAATCAACCTTGCGGTGCAGGATGCAGTGGCGGCGGCGCGCCTGCTCGCAGGGCCGCTGCTGACCCAAACACTCGACGACGGCCACCTCGCCGCGGTCCAGAGGCGGCGCTGGCTTCCCACCGTCCTGATCCAATTCTTCCAGCGCGTGCTGCACCGTGTGGTGTTTGCACAGGTCATGGCCGGGAAACAACCCAAACCTCCCAAACCACTGGTCTTTGTTGTTCGGAAGTTCCCCTCGCTCGGGAAGCTTCCTGCGCGAATGATCGCTTTCGGTCCACGGCCCGAACACGCGCCGGAGTTCGCCCGAAGGAAGCCCTAGCCGGATGGCCCCGTTCCTCTCGCCGACAGCGGTACGGCCCTGCCCCTCTCGCCGACAGAGGTCCGGCACCCCGTTATTTCCCCCGACAGCGGACGCTGTCGGGCGGTGCCGGCTGCCGCCGTCGAGCGTTAATACCTTGCCGTGGGAGGATTGAAACGTGGCCCATATTGACGTTTCCGGCATCGACTACTTCCTCTCCGACGGCACCCAGCTGCTCAACGGTGTGACCTTCAAGGTCCCCGACGGCACCAAGACCGCCTTGATCGGACCGAATGGAACCGGCAAGACCACCCTGTTCAAGATCATCTCCGGCGACCTCACTCCGGACGAGGGCGCAGTGGGCCGCTCCGGCAACATGGGGATCATGCGCCAGTTCGTAGGCCAGGTCCGTGACGAATCCACCGTCCGCGACCTCCTGGTTTCCACAGCCCAGGCCGGGCTGGCAGCTGCCGCCAAGGCGGTTGAAGACGCAGAGCTGGCCATGATGGAACACGACGACGAGCCCACCCAGATGAAGTACGCCCAGGCGATAGTGGACTGGGGCGATGCCGGTGGGTACGACGTCGAGACCGTGTGGGACGAAGTTTGCATGGCCGCCCTGGGGATCTCCTTCGACAAAGCGCAATTCCGCCGCGCCTCCACGTTGTCCGGCGGCGAGCAGAAGCGCCTGGTGCTCGAAGCCCTGTTTGCCGGCCCGGACGAACTCCTGCTCCTGGACGAGCCGGACAACTACCTTGACGTTCCCGGTAAGCGCTGGCTTGAGGGCAAGCTCAACGAGTCCAAGAAGACTGTGCTGTTCATCAGCCACGACCGCGAACTGCTCAACAATGCCGCCGGTCGCATTGTCACCCTCGAACCCGGAATCAATGGTGCCGGTGCCTGGATTCATGGTGGCGGCTTCGGCTCTTACGTTGAGGCGCGCGCGGATCGGAACGCCCGGTTTGAGGAACTGCGCAAGCGTTGGGACGAGGAGCACGTAAAGCTCAAGGAACTCGTCAACATGTACAAGAACAAGGCTGCTTTCCGCTCCGACATGGCCAACCGGTACCAGGCTGCGCAGACGCGCCTGGCCAAATTCCTTGAGGCGGGACCGCCCGAGGCCCTGCCCATCGAGCAGAACGTCAAGATGCGACTGAAGGGTGGGCGCACCGCGAAGCGGGCCGTCGTGGCCGAGAAGCTCGAATTGACCGGGCTCATGAAGCCGTTCTCCACGGAAATCTGGTTCGGGGACCGCGTGGGCGTGCTCGGCTCCAACGGTTCGGGCAAGAGCCACTTCCTGCGGCTGCTCGCTACCGGAGGCACGGATCCGGAGCGCGAGCACCTGCCGGTGTCCGACGTCGTCATCGCTGAAGTTCCGCACCAAGGCACCGTGAAACTGGGCGCACGTATCAGGCCCGGATTCTTCGCGCAGACCCATGTACGGCCGGACCTTCTGGGCCGAACGTTGCTGGAGATCCTGCACAGGGGCGACGAGCACCGTTCGGGCCTTCCCCGTGAGTCGGCTGCTGGTGCCTTGGACGGGTATGGGCTGGCCGGCCAGTCGGAGCAGAAGTACGAATCCCTGTCCGGTGGTCAGCAGGCACGGTTCCAGATCCTCCTGCTGCAGCTCTCCGGTGCCACTTTGTTGCTGTTGGATGAGCCTACGGACAACCTGGACCTGCACTCGGGAGAAGCCCTGGAAAGGGCGATAGATGCTTTCGAGGGCACTGTCCTGGCCGTGACCCACGACCGCTGGTTCGCCAAGTCCTTTGACCGTTTCATGATCTTCGGGTCCGATGGCAAGGTCTACGAGTCCGAGGAACCTGTGTGGGACGAGAAGCGGGTGGAGCGCGCCCGCTGACGCTCTCGCCCATCCCCTTGGTTTCCCGCGAACGCTCTTGCACTTGCTGCAAGAGCGTTTCGCTTTGAGCCCGGGGATGTGAGAGAGGATCGAATGCGCGAATGATCACTACTGATGATTAAATGCGCAAAGATTGCTAGGGTTGAATTATGGGAACTGCTGACCGACACCGGCTCATTGGCGAGCTGCTGCGCACCCGCGAACAAGCCACCGTGGACGAACTGGTGGACGCCACGGGAGCCTCGGGCGCCACCATCCGCCGGGACCTTGAAATACTCGCAGCCAATGGAGTGCTCAAGCGCATCCACGGCGGTGCACGCAGCCTGGTGGCACGTGGAGACAACCCCGGTTACGGCCAACGGGAACTGGAAGACCACGAAGCCAAAACCCGCATTGCCACCGCAGTTGACGGGCTCCTCAAAGACCGCGAACACGTGTGGCTGGACAGCGGATCCACGGCCACCGAGATTGCACGCCGGCTGGGCACGCGGGAACTCACCGTGATGCCCATGTCACTCCACGGTGTTGAAGCCCTCACGCACGCCAAGGACGGACGGGCGCCCCGGCTCATCCTTCCCGGCGGCAGCCTCATCCCCGGCGAGCAGTCTTTCCGGGGACCAATGACTGAAGCCAACATCCGCTCGCTCAGGTTCGACACCGCCGTCGTAACTCCCTGCGCACTCAACCTCAAGGACGGCCTGCTGGCCCACGACCTCGATGATGCGGCGGTGAAACGCGCAGGGCTGGAATCCGCGGCCCGTGTCATCGTGGCGTCGGCAGGCAGCAAGTGGAATGCCAGCGCGGTGGCTTTGGTTGCAGCCATGGACGCCGTGGATGTCATTGTCACTGACCAAAAGCCGTCCCCCGAAGATCTTGTCCGGCTCAACAAACTCTCCGTGGAAGTTGTGATTGCATGACCACCAACACCAGAAGCACCACCAACGTCAATGCCGCTGCGGTGGCGACGTTCCTGATCTTCGGCATGAACGGGTTGGTCTTTGCCAGCTGGGCTGCGCGCATTCCTGCAGTGACGGAAGCGTTGAGCCTGACCTCCGGCCAGATGGGCACCCTGCTGCTGTGCACAGCGGTGGGGTCGCTGCTGGCGTTGCCTTCGGCGGGCTGGGTTGTGGGCAGGATCGGCACTGCGAATACCGTCCGTGTGGCCGGGATCGTTGCAGGAGCTGCGGGTGCAGCCATCGCTTTCTCCTTGATGGCCGCCTCTGTGCCCGCCACGGCTATCGCCTTGTTCTTCTTCGGCATCGGAATCGGGCTGTGGGACGTTGCGCAGAACATCGAAGGCGCCGACGTCGAGCACCGGCTCAAGCGAACCATCATGCCGCAGTTCCACGCGGCGTTCTCCGGGGGAGCCTTCCTTGGCGCCTTGATCGGCGCCGGCCTTTCACAGCTGGGCGTGGGCCTCCCTGAGCATTTGCTGGTCATCGCCGCCATCGCTGTCGCCCTTGCGCTGACGGTCCCCCGCTTCTTCCTGCCCCACGAGGCGGCAGAAGTACACGACGACGGCGCTCCGGTTGCGAAGGGACCCTCCGCTTGGCGCGATGGCAGGACCCT
This sequence comes from Arthrobacter sp. TmtSoilC79, assembly GCF_059739405.1. Taxonomy (NCBI): domain Bacteria; kingdom Bacillati; phylum Actinomycetota; class Actinomycetes; order Micrococcales; family Micrococcaceae; genus Arthrobacter; species Arthrobacter sp. TmtSoilC79. Next base: position 51,186 of record NZ_AP046051.1, read on the forward strand.
GTTGATCGGCGTCGTAGTACTTGGTGCCACCCTGACCGAAGGTGCGGGCAACGACTGGATCGCGAAGGCTGCGGTGGACGGACTGGGTGCTTCGGAATCTACCGGTGCCCTGTTGTTCGCCCTCTTCGTCCTGGCCATGACGATCATGCGGTTCCTAGGGGGCAAGGCGATTGATACCTTTGGCCGCGTGGCCGTCCTGCGGGCCAGCATGGCAGCGGCCGCAGCTGGCCTGGCGCTGTTTGTCTTCGCAGGAAACGTGGTTCTTGCCGGTATTGGTGCCGCTTTGTGGGGAGTCGGTGCCGCACTGGCCTTCCCCATGGGCATGTCGGCCGCTGCGGATGACCCCAAGCACGCCGCTGCGCGGGTTTCCGTGGTTTCCACCATCGGCTACATAGCTTTCCTGGCCGGTCCGCCTTTGTTGGGATACTTGGGCGACCTCACAGGCATCCACCTGGCTCTCCTGGCCATCGGTGCGCCTATTCTGCTCGCTCTCCTGCTTGCAGGCGTCGCGAAGCCCTTGCCGCCCAAATAGTCCGGGGACCTCCCGTTTCATTCTCTTTGACGCATACGTTCCGGAAGCGCCACCAGAGGATCAGCACTACTCCACCAGCAAGGCAGGCACCGCCGAGGACATCGCTGAGCCAATGTGCTGAGAGGTAGGTGCGGCTGATCATCATGGCTATGACTCCCAGGGCAGCCAGCAGCGTCATCCACCAGCGGCTGACCAGGATGGCCAGCACCATGAGGAGAGCCGTGGTGGCAGATACATGCCCGGAGGGGTATGAACCGGTATCCGTCAGAACTTTGGCACCCACTGGCCGTTCCCTGCCCACCACCACCTTGCCCAGCTGCGTGAGCGCCAGGGCCGTCACGCCTGAGACCAGGACGAAGGTGGCCGTAAGGGGTCGGCGCCAAACGAACAGTACTGCGGCCAACACCCCGTGGAGCACCAGCATGCCCGCGTACCCTACGCCGTTCAGGACTGCGTTCACGCCATCCCAGAAGGGTGAGTGCAGAGTGAACGCAAAGGCCTGCCATGTGGTGTCAACGCTGTTGAACGCAGGCTCGCCCTGGCCCACCAGGAGCATGATGCCCGGGACTATGAAGGCGCACAGCAGGAGTACGCCGGGAACCACCAGTTGCCACCCGGGCTGTTGACGTGGACGCAGGACGCGGATCATCCATTCATCGTAGCCACGGCCGGGTGAAGTCGAGGGCAGCCCACCGCGGGGGTGCGCAGGCGTTACTGTGAAGTAATGCGAGGCTTCGTGGCCAAGGGCCCCAAACGAGTTGTGAAATTCGATCACTTCCTGGTCCGGGTTGTCTCCCGGCAACCCCAGGGTGACCATGACGTCTTTTTCCGGCGGCTCTCAGCAGCCGCCACCAAAGGAAAACTCTGGTTCGGTATTGCGGGGGTCATGGCCGCGTTCCCCGGTAAACCGCGCAGGGCAGCCCTTCACGGCGTGTTGGCCTTGGGTGTTGCTTCAGGGGTCACCAACGTCATCTTCAAGCGGGCACTCCCCCGACGGCGCCCGCTTCCTGAGCACCTGCCGCTGTTTCGTTTCGTGAACCCGCAGCCAACCAGCTCATCGATGCCCTCCGGGCACTCTGCCTCCGCGGTCGCCTTCGCTGTGGGCGCCGGCATCGTCTCCCCCGTCATCGGAGTTGCCCTGACGCCCATTGCCGCCGGCGTGGCTTACTCGCGCGTGCATACGGGCGCACATTGGCCCTCGGATGTGGTGCTGGGTTCCGCCCTTGGGGCCGGCGCTGCTTGGGCAACCCGCAAGTGGTGGCCGGCGCGGCCCCCGGAACCGACTCCCCGGCGCACGCCGGTTGAGGCGCCGGCAATCCACGACGGCGAGGGGCTGAGTATCGGGGTCAACGTCATGGGTGGCTCCTACACGCCCGAGACCGGAGAACTGCTGAAAGAAATATTCCCGAAAGCTTATATAAGGGAAATTTCTGAAGGCGAAGACATAGCTGCAGAGATGGAAGCCGCAGCCACGCGGCCCGGAACCGTCGCATTGGGCGTGTGGGGTGGCGACGGAACGGTTGGCACCGCGGCGGCTGCCGCCGTCGAGCATTCACTGCCGCTCCTGGTGCTGCCAGGCGGGACGCTCAACCACTTTGCCCGCGATATTGGCACCGGCTCGATCGATGACGCCATGGAGGCACTGACCAACGGGCAGGCGGCCTCCGTTGACCTGGGGCATGTAGTGGTGCAGCGTGGCCTGCCTGAAACCCCCGAAACCACGGAGCTGGCGATGCTGAACACTGCCAGCGTAGGCGTGTATCCGAACCTGGTCAGGCGTCGGGAACGGCTCCAGCCGGCAATGGGCAAGCCGATGGCCAGTGTGGTGGCTTCCTTGCGGACTTTCGGGGTGAATTCGCCCACCACGCTCATGGTGGATGGGGTAAAGCACAAGCTGTGGATCCTCTACATGGGCCGCGGAAGGTTCTACCCCAGCGACCACGCGCCGCTCCGCAGGCCTGTGCTGGATGACGGCGTCTTTGACCTGCGCATGATCACGGCGGATGAGCCCTTCGCCCGGGCACGGCTGTTGTGGGCTGTGGTGACAGGGACTGTGGCGGCGTCGCGGGTCACCCACCTGACGGAGGCCACCACCATCACCGTGGAAGCAATCGGCCAGCCCCTGGTCCTGGCCGTGGATGGCGAACCGAAACCCGGGGTCCGCAGCGCCACGTTCACTGTGAAACCCCATGAACTCCGCGTGTATTCGCCCCTTCCCGCCGACTGAAGGCCTGCGGGTCATCCGCGAGGACTACCCTGACTGAACCCTGAATCATCCCTGAGACCGGCGATTTACGTCCTCCCGGTGAGTAGCGTGGTGACTACATTCGAAACTCATCCGCACACTCATGTGCTCCGAGGAGGGAACGCTTCCATGATCGAAGCAAAAGGCCTGACCAAGGTCTACGGCGAGAAGACCGCCGTCGCCGGTGTCAGTTTCACTGTCCAGGCCGGACGGGTGACGGGCTTCCTGGGTCCGAACGGTGCCGGCAAGTCCACCACCATGCGCATGATCATGGGGCTGGACACTCCGTCGTCAGGCTCTGTGACTGTGAACGGTGAACCGTTCGCCCAGCACAGGGCACCGCTGCGGGAGATTGGTGCCCTCCTGGACGCCAAGGCTGTCCACACGAGCCGCACCGCCTACAACCACCTGCTCGCCATGGCAGCGACGCACAGCATCCCCAAGAGCCGGGTACGCGAAGTCATCGAAATGACCGGCCTGGGGGACGTCGCAAAAAAGAAGGTCAAGGGCTTCTCGCTCGGAATGGGTCAGCGCCTCGGCATTGCCGCCGCACTGTTGGGCGATCCGCAGACCATCATCCTGGACGAGCCGGTCAACGGCTTGGATCCTGAAGGCGTGGTGTGGGTCCGCAACCTGGTGAAGTACCTGGCATCCGAAGGCCGCACGGTCTTCCTGTCCAGCCACCTCATGAGCGAGATGGCACTCACTGCAGACCACCTGATCGTGATTGGCCGGGGCAAGATCATTGCAGACGCCCCGATCGCCGAAATCATCACCGGTAAAGGCCAGGCACGCACCCGTGTCCGTACCGACCAGCCGGAACGCCTCATGCAACTCCTGGCGGGAACCGGCGTTTCCGTGGAGGTCCACGAGCGCGAACTCCTTGAGGTGTCCGGACTGGATCCCCGCGGGATCGCCAGGACTGCCCTGGAGAACCAGGTCATGGTGTACGAACTGACCCCGCTCCAGGCAAGCCTGGAAGAGGCGTATATGGAACTGACCAAGGACGAGGTGGAATACCACTCGCACATCACCACCGGGGCCTCGGTTCCCGCCCAGGCCGGAGGGAAATAGACATGAGCACCACAACCTTGGACCGCAGGTCCACCCGTAACGCCGTCGGTCCCGGACCGGCCTTCCACCGTGTGCTGAACTCGGAGTTCATCAAGTTCCGCACCCTGATGTCCACGCTGATCCTCCTGGCCTCGACTGCCTTGGTGATGGTGGGGTTCGCCGCGCTTTCGGCGTGGGGAACCGGACAGTTTGCCGAGCAGGTTGCCAGCGATCCCGAAGCAGCAGCCGCCATGGCCGCACAAGGCGGGGACCTCGCAGTCAGCATTCCCACCTCCGGCATCTCGTTTGCCCAGCTCATCCTCGGTTCCCTGGGCGTCCTGCTCATGAGCTCCGAATTCACCACCGGCATGGCACGCTCCACTTTTGCCGCCGTCCCGAAGCGGCTCTCCCCGTTCCTGGCCAAGCTCATTGTGGTGATGGTCAGCGCCTTCGTGCTGACGGCTGTGTCCATCTACATCGCGGGCCTGGTGTCCCTGCCGATCGTGGACAACTACAACCTCAAGCTGGACCTTGGCAGCTCGCAGTCCGTCAAGCTCCTCTTGGTCAACAGCCTCTATGTCGCAGCAGTGGCAGCAATCGGTATGGCGCTGGGAACCATCGTCCGGAACTCGGCCGGCGGCATCATGAGCCTGGTGGGACTGCTGTTCGTGGCCCCGATTGCCTTCCAGCTCATTCCCGGCGACTTCTTCAAGGAAGCCAACAAGTTCCTTCCCACCAGCACCATCAGTCCCATGACCGCCGTCGAACATGTTCCTGAGACGCTGGAAGCGTGGCAGGCCGCGCTGGTCCTGGGTGCCTGGGTTGTTGTACCGGTTGCCCTGGCCATGATCCTGCTGAAGAAGCGGGACGTCTAGGACGGGTTGCCGTCTAGGCTCGATCCATGACTGAAGCACCACAAGTGAAGGACGCGGCCACCGCTACGGTGGACGCGTCCTTCGCTGAAATCACCCAGCGCCGCAGGGGCCGTATCCGGCGCTACTTCTTTGAGCGGCCTCGCGCCATGGACGCCGTAGTGGTCCTCAGCTACGTGCTCCTGGCCCTGCCAACCATCATCACCTCCATCATTGAGGGCAAGTGGCTGGTAGTGGTGCTGCTGCTGATGATCGCGGCTGCGTTGACGTTCAGGCGACGATACCCACTGCAGGTGGTTGCCGCCGTCGTACTTCTCGAGGTTGCCGCCACCATCCTCAACCCGTGGGGTTCCAACGTCTCGGCCGGCCTGTGGTTCGCGTTGTATGCCGTGGCTTCCCTCCGGAAACGCAGCCTTGCTTTGGTGCTGTTTGTTGCCGCCAGCCTGCCGTTGAGCCTGCTGTACCTGTTTATGTGGACCAGTCCCAGCGGCATGGACAACCTGCAGGACGTCCCCGAGAACTTCCACCTGATCAACAACATCGCAACCGCGGTGACCATCATGTTGTCCAACCTGCTGGCCACCGGCATCGGCATTTCCGTGCGCCAGCGGCGGGAGCATGAGGCCGAAATCGCTGCCTGGGCGGCCCGCACGACGCACCTGGGCAAGGTGACGGAGCGGAACAGGATCGCGCGGGAGATGCACGACGTCGTAGCCCATTCCCTGACCGTGATGATCAGCCTGTCCGATGGCGCTGCGGTGGTGGTCCGGAAGAATCCGGAGCGCGCAGGTGAGGTCCTTGGCGAACTGTCACGTACCGGCAGGGCTGCCTTGGCCGACATGCGCCGCGTGTTGGGCGTTCTCCGCGACGACTCCGGGCGCCCGGCACCGCTGACGCCCTTGGAATCCGGGCATAACCTCGCAAAGCTGCTGGACGGCTTCCGGACTGCGGGCTTGCCGCTGCACTATGCGCACACAGGCCCTGGCCTCCCGGCGGATCCCGCCTTTGAACTCACCGTTTACCGCATTGTGCAGGAGTCACTGACGAACGTCCTGCGGTACGGCCGCTCGCTCAGCCGCGTTGACGTCCAGGTGGCGCGCGACGCCGATCTGGTCACCATTGACGTGCACGACGACGGCCGCGGAACCTTGGAGGGCGGCAGCGAACCCGTGGGGAGCCTGGGCACCGGCCAAGGCATTGCAGGGATGAATGAACGCGCAGGAATTTATGCTGGAATCGTTACTGCCGGCCCCAGTAAGAGGGGCGGCTGGGCAGTCCACGCCGAGCTCCGCTGGGCCGGCGACAAGGGGGAATCATGACAGACGACATCATCAAAGTGCTGCTGGTGGACGATCAGCCACTGCTTCGCATGGGCTTCCGGCTCATCCTCGAAGGTGAGGACGACTTCCATGTGGTGGGTGAGGCGTCCGACGGCGCTGAAGCCGTACGCCAGGTGGAAGCCCTGGCGCCGGATGTAGTGCTGATGGATGTGCGGATGCCTGCCATGGACGGCATCGAGGCGACGCGTCGGATCTCGGACTCCGGTTCCGAGGCCAGGGTCATCATTCTCACCACCTTCGACCTCGATGAGTATGCCTTCACGGGCCTGCAGGCCGGCGCGTCCGCCTTCCTGCTCAAGGACGTTGCCCCGTCAGAGCTGGTCCACGCTGTGCGGCTCGTGGCCAGCGGTGACGCCGTGGTGGCTCCCCGGGTTACGCAGCGTCTCCTGGAAACGTACGTTCGTGGCGGAGCAGTACCAGGCCAGTCGCCGACGCCGCACCGGGATCCGTTGCTTGATGAGCTCACCCCACGCGAAACCGAAATTCTCACCACTATTGCCGAAGGCCTGTCCAACGCGGAGATTGCCCACAAGTTCTTCCTCTCCGAGGCGACAGTGAAGACCCACGTTCGCCGGATCCTGAGCAAGCTCCAGTTGCGGGACAGGGTGCAGGTTGTGGTCTACGCCTACGAGACCGGGCTGGTTGTGCCAAGCAACCCGGACTACTGAGCCTTCGCCGGAAGGCCCCAACACCAACCGGCCGTCGATGTCCAATTGGTGGCAGGAAACGCCGCTGGGCTTGTGGACGTATCATTTCTTTCGCGGGCCTTTCGGTCGGGGCAGGAGCTTAGGGTTCCTGCAGGGTAGGTGGAAAGGGACACATGGAGCGGGCGGGTCTGGACGGCATCGATCAAAGAATCCTTGCGGAACTCACCAAGAACGCCCGTATCCCGCACGCCGAACTCGCCGGCAAGGTTCTCCTGTCCAGAAATGCGGTGAGGCAGCGGATTGACCGCATGGAACGGCAGGGGTATATCCAGGGCTACACGGTGGTGGCCGGAGTCGACGTCGAATCACTGGTTTCCGCGTTCCTGATGGTCTACCGCAAAGACCGAATGCGGGGTGCCGACGTCCTGAACGAACTCCGATCCATTCCGGAAGTGGTTCTGTGCGACGTCCTCAGCGGGGACTTTGACCTTATTGTGCGCGTCGAAGCACGTTCCCTGGGCCGCGTCCAGGAGATTTGGGAGCAGATCGCTGCCCTCCCCGGAGTGAGTGACACCGTGACGGCAATGACCTTGTCCAATGTGATCCGACGGGCTTCGCTGTAGGAGCTGCGTTTTTCGGGATCAGCAACCATGTTGGGGGCGTTCTGCCCTGCAAACAGTCACATCGTCATGCCATGCGAGCAAAGCGTGCGTTATTTGCATTCATAAATGTTTTTAATGACTAAAGTCACATGATCTGTGTTACCTTCGTCACTACAGGCGCCCCCACGGCTCCCCGCCCCGGAAGTCACCGGCGTACCGTTCGCAGCTGTCACTCAACGGAGACAAGACATGGAATCTTCAACACCCCTGAAGCTGGACCATCCAGTTGATACCCCCTTGGCCACCGCGGAACCCGGGTTGCGCCGCTCCATGGGACCCCGCCACCTGATCATGATCGCGATGGGAGGAGTAATTGGCTCAGGTCTCTTCCTGAGTTCGGGTTACACCATCTCCCAGGCAGGCCCCTTGGGAGCGGTGATCGCTTACCTGGTGGGTGCCTTCGTGGTCTATTTGGTGATGGCATGCCTTGGGGAGCTCGCCATTGCCTACCCCGTCTCCGGCGCTTTCCATATCTACGCTTCCCGTTCAATCGGTCCGGCAACGGGATTCGCAACGGCGTGGCTGTACTGGCTCTGCTGGGCAGTGGCCATCGGATCGGAATTCACGGCCTCCGGCTTGCTCATGCAGCGCTGGTTCCCAGACGTCGAGGTCTGGGTATGGTGCCTCGTTTTCGCGGGCCTCCTCTTCGGTTTCAACGCTTTCTCCTCCAAGTTTTTCGGGGAATCCGAATTCTGGTTTTCGATCATCAAAGTGGGCGCGATCATCGCTCTTATCGTCTTCGGCGGGGCCGCGTTGTTTGGCTTCCATCCCCTGGCAGAGTCCGGTAACCACCCCTTCCTTTTCGAGAATTTCAGTACCCCGGGCGGGCTTTTCCCCAACGGTTTCGCCGGAGTGCTGGTCACCGCGCTGGCCGTCTTCTATGCCTTCTCCGGCTCTGAACTGATCGGCGTCGCCGCGGGGGAGACCAAGGACCCTGCAAAGAACATCCCCAAGGCCATGCGCAGCACCGTCATCCGGCTCCTGATCTTCTTTGTTGGAGCCATCGCCGTCATTGCTGCAACAGTCCCTTACGACCAGGTGGGCTTGGATGAAAGCCCGTTCGTGACCGTCTTTTCATCCGTAGGCATCCCGTTCGCGGCGGACATCATGAACTTCGTCATCATCACGGCGCTGCTGTCAGCGGGAAACAGCGGATTGTTCTCCTGTGCACGGATGCTCTACTCCCTTGCCGATGAAGGACATGGCCCCCGGGCACTGAAGAAGCTGACCCGGCGCGGAATACCCCTGGTTGCCCTTTCGGTCAGCATGGTGGGAGGACTGGCTTCACTGGTCAGCAGCGTGGCTGCACCGGAGACCGTCTACCTGGCCCTGGTGTCCATTGCCGGATTCGCGGTGGTGGGAGTCTGGATGTCCATCACAGCATCACACTTCTTCCACCGCAGGGCATTCATCCGTAATGGCGGGAAGGTGTCCGATTTGGCCTACAAAGCGCCGTTCTTCCCGGTACTGCCCATCCTGGCCTTCACCCTGTGCCTGGTGTCCCTGGTCGGGATAGCGTTCGACCCTTCCCAAATTGCTGCTCTGTACTTTGGCGTTCCGTTCGTTGCCGCGTGCTACCTGTTCTTCCACTTCCGCTATGGTCCCAAGGCCAAGGCAAAGCGTTCTGCCTGATACGGGATTCGCCATGCGTCACAGTCGGGCTTTGTGCCCGGCTGTGACGCCATTTCCGGGGGACAACAGTATGACTGCGAATAGGAAACTCTCTGTGGTGACCGACAACCTGGCCAGTTGGCTTGAGATTGACGGTGCTGCCTTCGACGCGAACGTCCGGTCCATGATCGCAATGCTCCAGGACCGGGCCCTGTTGTGTGCCGTGATCAAATCCGACGCCTACGGGCACGGGGCGGACCTCCTGCTGCCGTTCCTGGTGGCGTCCGGCGTTCCGTACATAGGGGTAGGCACCAACACTGAAGCGGCACTTGCCCGGAAACATGGGTTCACCGGGAAGCTGCTGCGGGTCCGTGCCGCGGCGCCCCAGGAGATCAGGGCGGGCCTGCCCCACCACATTGAGGAACTCGTTGCCGATCCTCAGAGTGCGTGGGAAATGAGCAGGATCGCAGCGGGGGAGGGGCGAAAGCTGCGCGTGCATCTGGATATCAATTCCTCAGGAATAAGCCGGCACAGCCTCGAGGTGTCCTCGCCTTCGGGACGTGCATGCGCTGCGGGAATCATCAGTCATCCGGAGTTGGAACTTGCCGGCATCATGACTCATTTTCCGCACGACAACGTGGGCCACGTGAAAGAAGCCTCGAGCCGCTTCAAGGCCGACTCGAACGCGATCCTCTACCAGGCCGGAATCTCCCGCCACAGTGTCCTCCTGCATGCCGCCAACTCCTACACGGCACTGAACGTTCCGTCCGCTTGGTTGGACATGGTCCGGGCGGGTGCTGTGCTCTACGGCGATTCCGATCCCGGGCACTCCATGTTCCAACGCTGCATGAAGTTCAAAGCCCGGATCGGGTCCATCAACAGCTACCCGGCCGGCAGCAGTGTCGGATACGGGCTGACCCATACCCTTGCCACCGATTCACGCCTCGCCACAGTAACTGCGGGCTACGGTGACGGCTACCGACGCTCACTCGGACGGAGGGGGCATGTGCTGGTCCGTGGTCAACGGGTACCGGTGGTGGACATCGTCTCCATGAATTCGATGGTTGTGGATGTCTCTTCCGTCCGGGATATCAGCCCTGGTGACGAGGTAGTCCTCTTTGGTGGGCAGGATGGCGGGCAAATCACGGTGGGGGAGCTGGAGACGGCGAATGAGGCGATCCTCGCGGACCTCTACACGGTGTGGGCCAACGGTGCCCGTGTCCTTGCCGCGGACGTCAGCGTGTGAGAATGGCGTGAACGCTAGGTGGAAGGAGCGGATTTCGTGGAGGTGTCACCGGAGGCGTCATCCCTGGCCCAGGGTCTTCGCCTTGTCCGCATGGTCACGGACCGCGAAAAGCAGGGACGCCAACTGTTGGGTGTCTCCCAGCTCGCAGCTGGCTTGGACATGGAGCAAAGCCGGGTCTCCCGATTGGCCCAGGAGTTGTGTGACCTGGGGCTGCTGGAGCGGGTGGACCGCGGACCGTTCCGGACAGGACCACGCTTCTTCAGCCTTGCAGCGTCCCTCAACAGCACGTGGGTACAGCAATCCCGAGCCGAGCTTGAAGAGCTGGTTTCCGCGTTCGGACTGCGGTCCAGGCTGTCAGTGCGGGAGGGTGTCCGCGTTCTCTTGCTGCGTTCGTCAACCAACAACTCGGTCCTGGGCGGATTCGCCAAGCCCGGCATGGTTACGCCCGTATGGTGCACGGGGTCCGGGCGGGCCTTGCTGTGGGACTATTCGCAAAAGGACATTGGTTCCCTGCTCAGGGATGTCAACTTCATTGGCGTAGGTGGACCCGCGGCCGCACACACAGCTCCCGAAGTGTCAGATTTGATGGAACGCGACAGGCCGGGAGGCTACGTCCTGGCTGCCGAAGAATTTGAACATGGAGTCTGGGAGCTGGCCGTTCCCGTTCGCGCTGAGGATGGCCGGATCATTGCTGCCCTGAGCGTGCTGGGCAGCCGGTCCGGCGTCGAATCCAATGCCCCGGAAATCGCCGCCGTGCTTCACGCCGGCGCCGAACGCCTTGGCACCCAGGGATCCGCCACCCAGGGACCCGGCGCCTAAAGCCCCAGTACCTAAAGCCCCAGTACCTAGAGCCCGGCCATCCAAGAAACCCAAGCGCCCAAAAGCCCGGCCACCCAAGAAACCCAAGCGCCCGAACCCCCAGCCGCCCACCGGCGTCGGACGTTTAGGCCTCAACCCCGGGGTCAATCCCGCCCACCCGGGACTCAAGCCACGTCCGCCAGGAACCAAGCGCGACGGCGAAAGCCTCCCGCTGGGGCTCTACGCGCATCTTCGGCCCAACAATTTGCAGGGCTGCGGCGACATCGCCCTTGAAGTCCCGGATGGGCGCGGACAAAGAGTAGAGGCCGGGCTCGGCTTCTTCATCAACAATCGAGTACCCGCGGACGCGCGCCTTGCGGAGCCTATCCAGGAAGTCATCCACGGAGACCGGCGTATTGGGCCCGTGCTTCACGAACTCCACTGTGCCAAGGATCTTCCGGATTTCCGCCTCGGGGGCATCCCACAGAAGCGCTTGGCCGGCATCACTGCAGTAGGCGGGGTAGGGGCGGCCCAACCAGGAGCCCACAAGGTTTGCACTTTCAGGAACCTGCTCGCCAATGGTGACCGTACTGTTTCCGCTCAATACGCCAAGGAAGCAGGCCTCGTTGGTTTCCGTGGCCAAGCCCTCCAAGGCGGTGAGGCCATCGGTCTTCAAGCGTTGTTCGGTGACCAGTTGGGCATCCGTCAGGATGGACCAGTCCAAGCTGTACTCGCGTTGGTCCGAGCGGGTCAGGAAGCCCTCTTGCTGGGCACCCTTGAGGCTTCTGGACACCTGGCTGCGGTCTTTGCCAAGGTGGGCCGCGACGTCGGCCACCGTGCCGCCGTCGAAACCGTCCGCATGACGCGCCCCCACCGCAAGGAGGGCCATCATGCCGCGTCCCATGCTGGAGCTCTTTGACATGGATCGATTCTAGCTACCCCGGCCTGCCCAGGTGTCACAGCAGCGTGCCACGCCGTAAGGCCGCGCCAATTATGCGACGGCCGGCAGCTAGTGGATGGCGAAGACCCTCGCGGGAAAACCGCTGCCCTCGAGCGGTTTGGCCCATGAAGCTACCAGGGCGGCGCCTGCTTCCGGGAGGTGGTCCATGGAGGCAAGGAGTTCAATTTGCCACTTATCCTGCGCCAGGACGTAGGTTTCCAGGCTGAAATCCTGCCGGGACGTAGCCCTGCCGGGGTCGGTATCCGTCTGTTCGTGTCCTACCGCGCTGACTGACCGCTTTTCGATCAGGTACTCCAGGACCTCCCGCGACCACCCCGGGGTGTGGCTGATTCCGTCGGCGTCGACGTTCGCCATGGCGGCGCTGTCCGGCCAGCGGTGGCTCCACCCCGTGCGCAGGGCAACAAATGATCCGGCCGGGATCTCTCCGTTGCGCGCTTCCCAGTTGTGGACGTCATCCAAGGTAGGAGTGGCATCCGGATCTGCCGCGACGCGTTCGCTGATGTCCAGGACAACCAGTGGCAGGATCATGTCCTCCACCGGCAGTTGATCGAGGGTGCGGCCACCGCGGATAAAATGCGACGGCGGATCCACGTGGGTGCCCCACTGGCCCACGATCGAGTATCGGTGCGCCGTGAACCCGTCGCCCTTTTCCAGGTCGAAGAGGGCTTCCCTGGACTCGTCGGGGAAGGCCGGAAAGTGCGGCTGTCCGGGATGGAAGGCGTGGGTGAGGTCCGTGAAAGTCCTGTTGCGGAGCAGTGGTGCCAGTTCCTGCCAAAGGGGAGGGGTCATGATGCCACCCGCGTTTCGGCGTGGATTGCGGAGCTGCTGGAGACGCTGAGCGGCCCTGATACTTCGATGACCGGAACTTCCCAGGGGTGGATATCCACAATCCGTTGCACCAGCTCCTGGACGGTGCGGTGGTCCAGGGAATCGTCAAAGTAGGTGGTGAACACAAAGGTGGGTGAGATGGTTCGCTGCCCTACGGTTCCCAGTGTGGGCTTTGCGCCCTCGGCCACGGTGAAGCCCTCGAATCCGGCAGAGGACTCGAACACGTGGTGGTAGTTGCCGAAGCCGCCCAGCTCGGGAGCGGTCTGCAGTTCGTTCAGCAGTGAGGTGATGCCAGCATCGGACTCAAGGGCTGCAAGGTCGCCACTGGCAAGCTGCTTCATGGTCTCCACCGGTATGGGCCAATGGATCCGAAGCTTGCGCACTGGTTTCAGTTCAATATTCATGCGAGTGACCTTCCGTCATTATGTCCGTGGAGCCATCGTGTCATGATGTGACGGGCATTACAAGCATATGAAAATGTCTATGTTGCACGTTGCGGCCAGCTCTTCACAGTCTTGCCACAGCGGCACCATGTACAAGACACAGGCTGCACGGGTTTTATGGAGGCATGAATACTCCCCACCCGAACCACGACCGCGGGCTTGAGTTCGACCTCTCCACGCTCCTCAACCGGCGGCGCACTCTGGGTGTCCTCCTGGGCGCCGGTTCGGCAGCAGCCCTGGCTGCCTGCACCCCGGGTACGGGAGGTAGCGCCGCAACGCCGTCGAGCACCGGCAGTGCCGCCGCAACAACGCAAAGTTCGACGGCGGCCGCGTCGCCTTCCGCTACCAGCACGGTCACGCGGGCATTCGCCGAATGCGGCGTGGAAATCCCCGAAGAGACGTTGGGACCCTACCCCGCCGACGGAAGCAATGGCCCCAATGTGCTCGAAGCTTCCGGGGTGGTCCGGAGGGACATCCGTTCCAGTTTCGGAACCTCCACCGCCAAGGCCGAAGGCGTGCCCCTGACAGTAACCCTGACGCTCCTCGACAATGCCAACGGCTGCGCGCCCTTGGCCGGCGCTGCGGTATACGTCTGGCACTGCGACCGGAACGGAAAGTATTCGCTCTACGATGCAGGCCTGAAGAACGAGAACTTCCTGAGGGGAGTGCAGGAAGCCGATGCAAAGGGCCAGTTGACCTTCAGCACCATCTACCCGGGCGCCTACACGGGACGATGGCCGCATATTCACTTTGAGGTATTTGAATCCATGGGCAACACCACCGCGGCTGGGCAAGTGTTGGCTGTCTCGCAGATAGCCCTTACGGAAAAGGCGTGCAAGGAGGTCTATGCAACCACCGGCTACGAGTCCAGCGCCCGGAACTTCCCCAGGACGACGCTGACGTCCGACAACGTCTTCGGCGATGACGGAGGTATATACCAATTGGCGACTATATCCGGCTCGGTTGCGGGCGGTTATACGGCCGCGCTGAACGTCACCGTGTAAGCCCCGCCGGCACCGGAAGCGGGGTTAGACTCGGGGTCATGCCTTCGAATGCCTCCACAGCAATTGACCATGTCCAGGACCTGGGTGCCTACGTTTCGGCATCACCGTCGAGCTTCCATGCAGTCCACGAAGCAGGGCGACGCCTGGACGCGGCCGGCTTCACGGCGCTGGATGAACTGGAGCCTTGGGATGGCGGGGCAGGTAGGTTCTACATCATTCGCGACGGCGCCCTGATCGCGTGGGTGACGCCGGAAAATGCAGGCCCCACCACGGCTTTCAATATCCTTGGCGCCCACACGGACTCACCGTCGTTCAAACTGAAGCCCAAGCCCACCACCGGCAAATTCGGTTGGTTGCAGGCCGGCGTCGAGGTTTATGGCGGTCCGCTGCTCAACTCCTGGCTGGACCGGGAACTGCAGTTGGCCGGAAGGTTGGTCATGCGTGACGGTACGCAGCATCTGACGGCCACTGGTCCCCTTCTTCGCTTCCCGCAATTGGCCATCCACCTGGACCGGGGGGTCAACGACAACGGGCTGCATTTGTCCAAGCAGCAGCACATGAACCCGATCTTCGGCCAGGGGGACCCTGCTGGTGAGGACCTCCTGGGATTGCTCGCGGATCGCGTTGAGGGCGCCACAGTGGATGCGGCTGCCATTGGCGGGTACGACGTCGTAGTGGCAGACACGCAGCCACCCGCGGTTTTCGGGGCCAACAGCGAGTTCTTCGCTTCAGGCCGAATGGACAACCTGTCCTCCACCCACGCCGGCTTGGTGGCATTGATCAACCACGCTGCAACAGCTACGGAAGGGGGCCCGATCGCTGTGCTGGCCGCTTTCGATCATGAGGAGATCGGCTCCAACTCGCGCTCCGGCGCCTGCGGCCCCATCCTCGAAGACATCCTGGTCCGCATTTCGGACGGGCTCGGTGCCTCGGTGAGCCAGCGGCGGCAGGCCCTTGCGGCCTCGTTCTGCGTCTCGGCCGACGCGGGCCATGCTGTCCATCCCAACTATGCGGAAAAGCATGATCCTGCCAACAAGCCAGTGCTCAACGGTGGGCCGCTGCTTAAGATCAACGCGAACCAGCGCTATGCCACGGATGCCACGGGTGCTGCGTTCTGGGCCCGGCTGTGCGATGAGTCCGGTGTTCCATACCAGGAATATGTTTCGAACAACGATCTCCCGTGCGGATCCACCATTGGGCCCCTGACTGCTACGCGCCTTGGCATCCGTACGGTGGACGTGGGCATCCCCTTGCTGTCGATGCACTCTGCCCGCGAGCTGTGCGGCGTTGAGGATCCCCGGTACCTGGCGACTGCTGTTGAGCTGTTCTTCCGCACTTCGCTCTGACGGATAGCCTCAAACAGTTATTTCAGGGGTGTGACAAAAGTTTCGAATATGAAACATGGGATGCCTCACGGTTTACATTTTGTGCACACGCCCCTTTTTGGTGCTGTCAAAATGTTCGGCCGCACAGGCATGGTGGTGGGGTAGCAGGCTAGCGTGAATGAGTCATGTGGCCCGTGGCACACCGCGCGGCCACCCCGCGAAAACCTAAAGGACGGCGCAGATCCATGCACGCTGACCAACAACTTTCAAAATCCCTGAAGCCCCGCCACCTCTCCATGATCGCCATTGCCGGCGTGATCGGCGCAGGACTGTTCGTTGGCTCGGGGGCCGCCATCCAGCAGGCCGGTCCCGGCATCCTCGTGGCCTACCTGGCTGCCGGCCTGGTGGTCATCCTGGTGATGCGCATGCTGGGCGAAATGGCTGCTGCCAACCCGGAGACCGGCTCGTTCTCCACATACGCTGACAAGGCCCTTGGCCGCTGGGCAGGGTTCAGTATTGGCTGGCTCTATGCCTGGTTCTGGATCATCGTCCTCGGCATCGAGGCAACGGCGGGCGCCGCCATCATGCACCGCTGGGTGCCCGGTGTGGACCAGTGGATCTGGGCGCTGGTTTTGATGGTGCTCCTGACACTGACCAACCTTGGCTCCGTGAAGTCCTATGGTGAGTTCGAGTTCTGGTTCGCGTCCATCAAGGTCGCTGCGATCGTCATCTTCCTCCTTGCCGGCATCGCTGCCATCCTCGGCCTTATGCCGGGTGTTTCAGCGCCGGGTGTCGCCAACCTCCTGGACCAGGGCGGCTTCATGCCCAATGGTCCAGGTGCAGTCCTGGCGGGCATCCTCGTGGTGGTGTTCTCGTTCTTCGGCGCCGAAATCGCCACCATTGCCGCGGGCGAATCGGAGAACCCCGTAGACGCCGTGAAGAAGGCCGTGAAGTCCACCGTGTGGCGCATCCTGATCTTCTACATCGGCTCCATCGCCATTGTTGTCACGCTCCTGCCGTGGAACGACGCCTCCGTGGCCAAGAGCCCCTATGTTGCCGTGATCGAGCTCTACGGCATCCCGGGCGCAGGCACCATCATGGACATCGTGGTCCTCACCTCGGTGCTGTCCTGCCTCAACTCCGGCCTGTACACCGCCAGCCGCATGCTGTTCTCGCTCTCGCAGCGCGGCGACGCTCCCAAGTCCTGGATGAAGATCTCCAAGCGTGGCGTGCCGGCAGCAGCAGTCCTGGCCTCCACCGTGGTGGGCTTCGTGACCGTTGGCCTGAACTACATCGCCCCGGACACAGTGTTCCTGTTCCTCGTGAACACCTCCGGAGCCATCGCACTCTTTGTGTGGCTGGTTATTGCGGCCTCGCAGCTCATCCTCCGCAAACGCATGGGTGCCGCGGCCAAGGACCTCGACCTCAAGATGTGGTTCTTCCCGTACCTCACGTGGATTGCGGTCGGTGCCATCGTGGCGCTGATCATCGGCATGGTCATCATCGATTCCACCCGTGAATCGCTCTTCCTGTCGCTGGCACTGGCCGCGATCGTGGTGGGCATCGGTGTGTGGCGCTACCGCAAGCGCGGCGTCACTTCACCTGAGCCGACCACTGAAGAAGCCGAGCAGGCCAGCATCGGTGGGGGACCGGCGTCGTAAGCGTCTTTCAACAGCGGGGCAGCAACCGTCAACATTCGACGGCGGCTGCCCCGTTTCGCTTTAAGCTCCCGTTGAACGTCTTGGTTATTGGGCCAGGCCGATGACCAGGTTGATGGTCACTGCCAGGATGACGGTTCCAAACAAGTAGGAAAGAAGGCTGTGCTTGAGCGCTTCCAGCCGGATCGAGTGGTTTCCGAGATTGGTGTCGGAGACCTGGTAGGTCATACCCAGGCTGGTGGCCAGGTAGGCAAAATCCGTGTACTGCGGTGGCCGGTCCTGATTGAAGCTGATGCCGCCCACGGAACCCCCGGCATGGGCGTCCCTGCTGTAGTAGAGCTCTGCATAGCGAAGGGTGAAAAGTGTCTGGACCAGCATCCAGGACAGGCCCACGCACCCCAAAGCCAAAGCTGCAGAGGCCAAGCGGGAGCCCGTCCCCTGGGCATGGGAATCCACGATCACAGCTGCCACGGCGGCGAGGCTGGCCAGATTGGCGATGAGGATCAAAAGATCCGTAACTCCCCTGGAGGGGTCCTCGGAGGTTGCGTGCTGTTCCGTGCGGGACGGATCCAGCCGGGCAATGACAAGCCAAACCCAGGCAACGTAGACCAGCGCGGCCACGGCCCAACCAACTGCCGGAGCGTCCACCCAACTGCCCGAGAGGCCGGTGGCGGCAAAAGCCGCTGCGCCGGCCAGCACCATGACCACAAACCGCAGCCGGCTCCGCTTCACCCTGACATTGTCCATGTGCCCACCCTAGCCAGCTGGAGGTTGGGCTTCCTTGTGTCCGCTGCGTTTCTCGTCGGCTTGGAGGATTCCGTCGCGTACGCCGGAGCGGACCACGAAGTACAGGGAGTAGAGACCTATCGCGGCGAACACGACGGTCAGGAGCAGAGCGCTGATGGGTGTGGCATCCATGTGCACCACCCTAGCGAGGAACCGGCGTGGCAGGCCTGGCGATGAACCGCCCTGGCGCTGACGGCCTTGGTGAGCGCCGCCTTGGTGAGGACCGCCTCGGCGGGGGTGCTAGAGGCGACAGGAATCCACGGATCGGCTTCGTTCGTGTTATTGTCTTTGTCGCTGTCAAGGAGAAAATGGAACATTGTTTCTCCTGATCACCTTGCGCGGGTGGCGGAATGGCAGACGCGCTAGCTTGAGGTGCTAGTCCTCGAAAGGGGGTGGGGGTTCAAGTCCCCCTCCGCGCACAGAGAAACCCCCGGAAGGAAATCTTCCGGGGGTTTTGTCGTGTTCGGGCCTGTACCCTCGGTGCCGGGCCTAGGCGCCCGGGCGTGGTGCGAACATGATCACGCCTACGCCCACAACACAGATGGCCGCGCCGATCACGTCCCAGCGGTCGGGACGGAAGCCGTCCATGAGCATTCCCCACGCGAGCGAGCCGACGATGAAGACGCCCCCATATGCTGCCAAAACCCTGCCGAAGTGGGCATCGGGTTGGAAGGCTGCGAAGAAACCGTAAATGCCAAGTGCCAGAATGCCCAGTCCAGCCCACCACCAGGCCTTGCCCTCACGGACGGCTTGCCAGATCAGCCAGGCGCCGCCGATCTCGGCAACGGCGGCAAGAATGAAGAGAATGATGGACTTCAGGACGGTCATGGCTCCAGTATTCCCTGCTCCATCCCTCATCGTTTCCTGCCTGTTCCGTGCTGGGCGCCCTTGGTTATCCACATACGCCAAGTGCCCGGTTCCAGCCGCGGACACCCTCGAATAGCTTTGAGTGCAGGAGATGCACTAAGATATTGAAGTCTGTGTTACGCCCTCTTGCCGTGTCTTCGGTCGGGGAGCGCCAACGCAGCATCGCAAATGAACCTCCTGTTACGGAAATACCGTAACCGCTTAGCCCAAAGGAGGTGGGTTCACATATGCGTCCTTACGAATTGATGGTAATCATCGACCCCGAGGTCGAAGAGCGTACCGTAGAGTCGTCGCTTCAGAAGTTCCTCAATGTCATCACCACCGATGGTGGAACCATCGAAAAGGTAGACATCTGGGGCCGTCGCCGTCTGGCGTACGACATCAAGAAGAAGTCCGAAGGTATCTACGCAGTGGTGAACTTCACCGCAGCACCGGCTACCGCCAAGGAACTTGATCGCCAGCTGTCTCTCAACGAGACGATCATGCGCACCAAGATCATCCGTCCTGAAGACCAGAAGGTTGTTGCTGAGTAATCAGCCCCTTTCAGATCTTTACCCCGCAGGAACGAACAAGGAGGAAGTAGATGGCAGGCGAAACCACTATTACGGTCATCGGTAATCTCACCAATGACCCGGAGCTGCGGTTCACCCCGTCTGGCTCGGCAGTAGCGAACTTCACCATCGCTTCTACTCCCCGGACCTTTGACCGCCAGTCCAATGAGTGGAAGGACGGGGAAACCCTGTTCCTCCGCGCATCTGTCTGGCGCGAAGCGGCCGAGAACGTAGCGGAGTCCCTCACGAAGGGAATGCGCGTCATCGTTTCCGGCCGTTTGAAGAGCCGTTCCTACGAAACAAAAGAAGGCGAAAAGCGCACCGTTATCGAGCTTGAGGTCGACGAAATCGGCCCCAGCCTGCGTTACGCAAACGCCAAGGTCAACCGTACCCAGCGCTCCGGCGGCGGGCAGGGCGGCTTTGGTGGCGGTAACGCCGGTAATTCCGGTGGCTTCGGAGGTGGCGCTCCTGGTGGAAACCAGGGCGGCGGCAACTCCGGTGGAACCTGGGGCGGCAACCAGCCCGCACAGCAGCAGGATGACCCCTGGGCTACGCCCGGTGTCAGCAATGCTGGCGGCTGGGGCAACGGCCCGGATTCCGAACCTCCCTTCTAAACACAACATTAAAGTCCGACGCCGGACGCTCACCGGAACTGCCGCAAGGCACCAAGGTGGCAACCGCCGTCGAACACCACCATCCCGTGGATCAATATCCACGGGCTCCATAGAAAAGGAGCTCCACGATGGCTAAGGCTGAACTCCGTAAGCCCAAACCAAAGTCCAACCCCTTGAAGGCCGCTGACATCACTGTCATCGACTACAAGGACGTAGCACTGCTGCGCAAGTTCATCTCCGACCGCGGAAAGATCCGCGCTCGTCGCGTCACTGGCGTTACCGTTCAGGAACAGCGCAAGATCGCCCAGGCAATCAAGAACGCCCGCGAAGTTGCTCTGCTGCCTTACTCCGGCGCTGGCCGCGGCTAAGGGAAGGGATTAACTAACATGGCAAAGCTCATTCTGACCCACGAAGTAACCGGTCTCGGTGCTGCTGGCGATGTCGTCGAGGTCAAGGACGGTTACGCACGTAACTTCCTGCTGCCCCGCGGTTTCGCCCTGACCTGGAGCAAGGGTGGCGAGAAGCAGGTTGAGTCCATCAAGGCTGCCCGCGCTGCTCGTGCCCACGCTTCTGTCGAAGCTGCACAGGCACAGGCCCAGGCTCTGTCCTCCAAGAAGGTCAAGCTCGAGGTGAAGGCCGGCGAGTCCGGTCGTCTCTTCGGCACCGTCAAGCCTGCTGATGTCGCTGCTGCTGTTGAGGCCGCTGGCCTCGGCGCCATCGACAAGCGCAACGTTGAACTGCCGAACCACATCAAGTCTGTCGGTTCGTACACGGCCAACGTTCGCCTGCACGAGGACGTTTCCGCTGTTATCGACCTTGAGGTCGTAGCCAGCAAGTAGTCTCTGACTGCAACTGAAGACCCCCGCTACCGGATTCCGGTGGTGGGGGTCTTTTTGCGGGAAATCATGGGGTGTGCAGCGACTCCATGACGTGCTGGTATCCCGTGCGGATCATCTGGGCGAGGACTTCGCGGTCGATGTCGTCCAGTTTGTTCACGTAAAGGCAGGCCGCGCCGGTCTTGTGTTTGCCAAGGTCGGGAAGCAGCCGGTCAGCATCCGGACCATAGGTCAGCCCGTACAGCGCCAGGTTGGCCTTGCGTGGCGAAAACCCGACGGCGGCCGAGTCGCCTTCGCGGCCGGTCCCGTATTTGTAGTGGTAGCTGCCGAAGCCCACAATGGTGGGCCCCCACATGACGGCCTCCTGACCGGTGATGGTGCGCATCATCCCGAGCAGCTCGAAGCCGTCCGCACGCCGCGTCGGGTGTTCCACTGCGGCCAGGAAATCTTCAGCGGACACGTCCGTGGGCTGGGTCTTGTTCTCTGCCATAGGGGTAGTTTCGCAGACGCAGGACAGGTTCGTCAGCAATACCTGGCGGCGCCGATGGTAGCCTTCAGCGGTGACTTCACAAGCCCCGCGCACCCGCCCGTTCCACCAAGTGGATGTCTTTTCCGACCAGCCTTACCGGGGCAATCCGCTCGCCGTGGTGGTCGATGCCGAAGGCCTCAGCAGCGAGCAAATGCAGCACTTCGCCAACTGGACAAACCTCTCGGAGACCACGTTCCTCCTCCCTCCCACCGACCCCAGGGCGGACTACAAGGTACGGATCTTCACGGGCAGCGAGGAGTTCCCGTTTGCCGGGCACCCCACCCTTGGTTCGGCACACACGTGGCTGCAGGCCGGGGGAGTGCCAAAGACAGATGGCATCCTTGTCCAGGAATGCGGCGCGGGTTTGGTCCGGGTGAAGCACGACGCCGGACGGTTGGCTTTCGCCGCGCCGCCGCTGACCCGCTTCGGCCCGGTTGATAACGACATCAAGACCCAGCTCGCGGCAGCCCTGCGTCTGCGCGAGGAAGAGTTGCTGGATGTGTCATGGCTTGTGAACGGGCCCACCTGGATTGGAGTGCTCCTCAGCTCGGCGGAACAGGTGCTGTCCATCGACCCCGACTTCGTTTCCATGGGTGACCTCAAAGTGGGAGTGATTGGTCCGTACCACCCCGGTTCCGCCGTCGACTTTGAAGTCCGCACGTTCATTCCGGGCGACGCCATGGTGGAAGACCCCGTGACCGGCAGTTTCAACGCCGGCGCGGCCCAATGGCTGATCGGAAGCGGCCGTGCGCCCGAGGAATACGTCGCTGCCCAAGGTACTGTGCTCGGCCGGGCAGGCAGGATTCACGTCAAGGCCGGGGACGGCGAAATCTGGGTGGGCGGAGCGTCGGCAACGTGCATCGAAGGGACCGCCCTGCTCTAGGGAAGTCCCTGTGCACTCAGGGCTGCTTTGGCCGCGTCAACACAACCACCAGGAAGATCCCTGCACTGAATGCGGCCTGCACCATCAGTACGGACCACGGGACGTACCCAAGGTAAAGGGCCACCAGCAATGGAATTGTCGCCAGGATGGTTACATCCAGCCCGCGGAGCAGGGACCCCAACTGGGCGCGTGGTACAGGGCCAAAGGGGGTTTCAACCGGCGGAGCTGTCCAGTCCGGCGGGGTCCTGGCGGCCGCCCGGAGAGTGCCCGCACCCATGCCCACGCCCGCAAGGCCGCCAACACCAACCAACCACGGATCCGCAGCGCCCAAAAGAACCAACAGCCCGCTGAGCGTCGCCATCCACGCGGCCATGGCCAGGCACGGCATCAGGGCGCGGCTGGTCTTCACCAGCGCCGGATGCAAGGGCAGCAGGGCATCGAGCTCAGGAACCAGCGCGGTCTTGCGGGCCACGGTTCCCATGCCGGATGCAGTGGCGCATCCCGCGATCACGATCACCGCAAGCTGCGCGAACTCGGGCAGGCCGCCTTCTACGAGGAGGATTGCCACGCAGGCCGCAAGCCATAGGCCGGCTGGGATCAGCGGGGGATTCAGGCGGAGGAAGGCAACGGCGTCAGCGCGGATCAGCGAGCTCAGTGGACCACGCGCCGGCCTGGCGTAGAAGCGGCCCGCCCTGCCGCCGTCGACCCTTTGACGGCCGCCACCCAAGGCCCGAAGTACCTCGTTGGAGTCCATCAGGAACAGCGAAGCGCCGGCGTGGCCGGCCACGGCACCACCGCGAACCAGCTCTTCACCCCGCACCTTACCGGCGCGGGGTGCCACCAGCGCCAGTAGTCCGACGGCGGCAGCGGCTACCAGCGCCGCCGGCCAAGGCGATCCGGACAGTGACGGCAGTACTGCGCAGGCGAGGAGGCCCGCCGTCGTCGCAGCTTTACCAGCCCGTGGTCCCAACCAGCCCAGTTGCTGCACTGCCGCCATCGCCATGGCAACAGCGGCGGCACCGCCAAAGGAAAGTGCAGCGAGAAGATGTTCACTGGGGGCGCGGTCAACGGCGGTCACCAGGCTGAAGGGCAAGTAGACGATGCCCGACCCTGCCGCCGTAAGCGTGACCTTGCGGAGGAACGACGGCAGGACCATGGGCCGGCGGTCCACCGGCAGCGACAGCCACCAGGTACTTTCTGCCCCATTTGCCGTTATGGGCCCAAGCTTTCGCGCCAGGTTGCTGATGACCATGAGGACCGCGAAAGTTACTGAAGTCCACAACACGGTTTCCGGAAGAACCAACCATCGCTCGTCGATGATGCTGTCGGTAGTGGACGCCCTGTCCGCAATCTCATTGCGCAGCGCCAGGACGAACGAGGCCGCGATGGTGAGGGCGACGCCGATCCCCAGCCCCCAGCTGTAGGCGTCCACAATACGGTCACCCCAGGAGGTCCGGCTGCGTTTGTAGCGTCGGGCGGATCGGCGCGTGAACCGGACCAGCTCGGCGGCCAGGTTCCTGTTTTGCCTCGACGGTTCAAGATCGAGCATGTCAGGAGCCGGCAATGATCGAGGCCCCCTGTTCCGGATCGAATTCCCGGACTTCCTCGTCAATGACCAAGCATGTGGAGGCCGTGGCCAGGAGCATTTGGGGATCGTGGGTAACCAAAACCACCGCACCACCGTTCTTGGCATGGGCTGTGATGCGCTGGCCCAGCGCAATCCTCATGCGCGGATCGAGCCGTTGCTCCGGCTCGTCAAGAACCAGGAGCGACGACGGGCGGATCAGTCCGGCTGCCAGCAACAGCCGGCGCCGCTGACCGGAAGAAAGAGCATCAGGTATTGCGTGGGACCTGCCTGTGAGTCCGAAGAACGCCAGCTCTTCCTCCACCCGCTCTTCAGGGGCGTCCAGGGAATGGCCGCGGGCAATGAGGAGCAGATGTTCCCGGACGGTGAGGGAGGGGAAGAAGAGGTCGTCGTCAAACACCGCGGAGACCTGCCGGCGGAAGGGGACAGCGTCCGGGTCGATGAGGAGGCCGTGGACTTTCACTTCGCCGGCCAGGGACGCCTGCCGTCCAACGAGGGTGCGTGCCACCGTGGACTTTCCTGCGCCGTTGTCGCCCACGATCCCCAGCACTTCACCAGCGTCGACAGACGCAGTAACTTCGCCGCATACCGGGGCTCCGGCATAACCGACCAACAGGCCTTCGGCCTCCAAAACTGTCCCCATGCCTCAACCCTACCGGCGGATTGGCGGGTGCCTGCCGGACCGTTTAGCGTGGCCATGGCAGATACACACCGGAGGCACTGATGCGTGATTTTGAGACCTTGGTAGCTGAGGCTGAAGAAGCCGACGTGAACGGCTGGGGATTCGGCTGGCTGGAGGGACGGGCCACCGAGGAACGGCCGCCCTGGGGATTCGCGAAGCTCTTGGCGGGCCGCCTTGCTGCTGTGCGCAGTGCCCTCGACCTGGACACAGGGGGCGGGGAGGTCCTCTCCGAAGCTGCCCGGTTTCCGGAGGTCATGGCTGCCACCGAGGGCTGGCCGCCCAACGCGCAAAAGGCCCGTGAATTGCTGGGTCCGCGCGGGGTGGAGATCGTGGAAACAACGGCAGGTTCCGGGCTGCCTTTCCCGGACGGGTCTTTTGAATTGGTGACGGCGCGTCATCCCGTCAGCCCGGACTGGGCAGAAATCCACCGCGTTCTTGCCCCCGGCGGCCACTATTTCGCGCAGCATGTGGGGCCGGCGTCGGCCTTTGAGCTGATTGAACATTTTCTCGGCCCCCTGCCGGAAGAGCGGAAGGGCCGTGATCCACACTCCGAGGCAGCTGCCGCGGAAGCTGCGGGCCTGACAATTACCGGCCTCCAAACAGCCAGGAGCCGCATGAAGTTTTTCGACGTAGGCGCCGTGGTGTGGATCCTGCGCAAATGTGTGTGGTGGGTTCCCGGCTTTACACCGGAGGGCTACGAGGAAAAGCTCAGGGAGCTGGACCGCCGGATGCGGGCGGGACAGCCGTTTGTTGCCCACTCAACGCGGCACCTGATCGAGGCAGGCAAACTTACAGCAGCGCCCGGGCATCAAGGTCTTCCATTGCCCAGCTGAGGATCTTCAGCTCGAAAGGATCGCGCTCCTGGATCCCAAAAATATAGGCATCGAAATCCCAGAGCCGGGCATTCCCGCCATTCGCCCAGTACCAGGCCCAGAGATCGTCCAGGGTGATCTCATGCTCAAGGACCAGCGTGCGTGCAGTCTGGCGTGAGTCGTCCATGGGTTGTCCCCGCTGCTGACACAGCACCACACCGTATCAGGCTGATTGAGTCGGATCTCCGCTTCTGGAAACCCTTTCTCATGTTTTCACGTTCATGGGCCATCCGGAACCCCCACTGGATTACGAATAGTATGGGAACTTCCGAGGAAAACTACCGCCTGAAAAGGGACCTCGCAATGAATCAGGAGCGCACTGTGGATTCTGCCCGGACCTTTGAGTCGATCGTCATCATCTTTAACCCCAACAGCACCGGGGATGCGCCCGAGTTGGCGCAGCAGCTGCATGACCGCCTGAAGGAACTCCTCACGTATCAGCCTGAGATCACGCTCCAGCCCACCGAGCACGCCGGGCATGCCGTGGACCTGGCCCGTGAAGCTGCCTCAAAGGGCGGCGACGTCCTGGTGGTTTCCGTCAGTGGCGATGGCGGCTACAACGAGGTGGTCAACGGTGTGATGCAGGCCGGGAACCCCAAGGCAGTGTGCGCCGTCCGGGCTGCGGGTAACGCTAACGACCACAGCAGGATCATTGCCACCAAGCCGTTGGAAGAGGCAATTGCGGAGGGGCGGGTCCATAACATCGACCTCCTCCGGATCCACACCGGACAAAAAGAGAATGAGCCGCTCCAGTATGCGCATTCGTACATCGGTTTCGGCCTTACTCCAGTGGTGGCCACTGAGCTTGAAAAGGGCAGCAAGGGTGCTCTGAAGGAAATGGTCACGGTGATCCAGACCTTTTCCAAGTTCGAGCCCTTCGGCATCCGCCTGGCTGACGGGAAGCGCAGGAAGTTCGACAGCCTGGTCTTCGCCAATATCAATGAAATGGCCAAGTACGCCACGTTGAGTGAGGCGGAGAACCACCCTTCGGATGGCAAGTTCGAGGTCATCGTTTTCCCGCACATGCCAAAATGGCGGACGCTGCTGACGGCATTGAAGGCCACCACGCAGGGCCTGGGTGACCAGCCGAGCGTGAGCCGCTACGAATTCACCACGCTCAAGCCGCTCCCGTACCAGATGGACGGCGAAGTGAAGAGCGTCGAGGCCAACGTCAAGGTCATTGTGGAGTGTGCTCCGGGGGCCCTGGCCACGCTCGGTTAGCCTGCCTGCAGGAGCGCATCGCTGTGTCCCTGCGGGGCGCAGCGCCTAACCTGCGGGGCGCAGCGCCTAACCTGCAGGGACGCAGGCGGCCGTAACGAAGTCGTAGATTCGGCCACGCAGGTCATTGGACGCCGGAATTTTCAGTACGCCTTCCCTGTCTCCCACCGTGACCCGCAGCGGAAGGAGTGTCCCCACTTTGTCCTCGGCAACAGCGTGCGGATCGCAACGTGCCGGGCGAACGGTCAACGGGATTTCCTGAGGCGCCCCGCCCACGGTCACGTTGACGGGCCACGGAGCTTCGGGGGATTGCGCCAGCAGGGTGGTTTCGTCGATCGACTCAATAGTGATGCGTTCCGCCCCTTTTCCCGCCGTGGTCGGTGCTGGCGTAATGACAAGGCGCACGACGGCGGTGCGGCCGTCCGCTGCCACCTCCAGTTCGGGGTCCAGGACAATGCCCGCGACGGCGGCCGCCTCCGATGCGAGGCACAGCTCGCCGGCATTTCTGGAAAGGACGCCGAAGGGATCCGAAGCGCTGGTGTCTTCCTCCACAGACGCCTTGTCCGGTGCTGAGTAGGTTACCTGGGCTTTGAGTTCAGCGGACGTGCTTACGGATGCTTCGCAGGTGGCCGCGGGCAATACTGCCGGAAGACTTTTAGGCTGATGGGGCGGCAACTCAAGGCTGCCCGCAGACGGTTCCCAGGAGATGTCACCGTTAAAGAGCGTGGATCTCAGCTGGGCGCGTGTCACTGTCAGGGGCAGATCCGTGGTGTTGGTGAGCTGCAGCAGGATGGCCTGCTTGCCGTATTGGTCCCTGGACTGATTGACCTCAACGGTGATGGGGCCATGGTTTGTGCCCGTGGTCTCTGGGCTCGAACCGCTTGAAACGCCGGGACCTGGCCCGCTGGAACTTGAACCGCCGGAACCTGGTCCTGCGGGATCGCAGGCGGCCAACAGCGGTACTGCCATGGCGAATACCACGCCCACCGCAATCGAACGCCACGTCATGCGATCAGTGTAGGGCGCAGGTCAACGTCAAGGGCTGGAACAGCTATTTTCCGCTGCCCAGCCGCCCTACTACTTCGACAGTGGGGACGAGTACTGCAGGTAGATCCGGAATTCCTTGCCGCCGGCGTTGGCGATCCCGGTGCAGGTCTTTCGCAGGGTCCACAAGTTCAGGGGGCCGCAGCGTTCAGAGGTCAGGCCTATTTCGGCTCTTAGCGATTGGGCTGTGTGTGGCGGTTGGACGTCCACAACCATTTCGCGCGAACAGCCTCCTGATCCACATTCCAGGGAAATTACTCCTGCTTTGCTGGGTGCGGGAACCGCGGGGAATCCTGCGTCGGATGGGACGCCGCCTTCATCTATTGCCGTCCAGAGAATGGAGCAAAGCCAGGCAATGAACACAACTCCAACGAACAGCACGGAGATGCATCCAGCGCGTGGCCGTGCATGGGAGTGAAACTGTTTTGCCATTGATTCCCCCAAATTCAAGATGCCAGCCTACAGGGGCCACCTGATGATTCGTTCGGCCCGGTACGATGACCGCACGAATAGATGAATTCATGAAACAGAGATGGGGCACCACTGATGTCATTCCAGGCTTACCTCGATGCCATTGAAGACAAAACCGGGCTAACTCCGCGGGAATTGGTGGGGATCGCCGAATCCAAAGGATTTAATGATCCTTCCGTGAAAGCCGGGACCATCCTTGAATGGCTCAAAGCTGACTACGACCTCGGGCGGGGACATGGAATGGCCTTGGTTCACGCCATAAAGAAAGGGCCACAGATCGACAGCAAGCATGTGGGATCGGATGGAACGCACCGGGACGAGTCGGACATGCTCTGGTTGGACGGCAAGGCCACCAAGCCGGGCTCGTAACAGCCGGCGGCCTATGGCGGGCAAACAATAAGCATGCTTAGCTTAACGTCATCGCCGCGGCTACACCTGCTCAGAGAGGAACACCATGTCCACCGTGACGCAGCTGTTCACGTCCCCCGCCACTGACGTCTGGAAGGTCATCGAAAACGGCTGGCTTTATTCAGGCTGGGTGGTGGGTGCCTCCAGGATCCGCGCCGTGGACGATCACTGGCCGCAGGTAGGTTCCAAGCTGCACCACTCAGTGGGGTCGTGGCCCTTCCTGCTCGACGACAGCAGCAGGGTGACCGGCATGGATCCGGGCAAGTCGCTGGAACTTGTGGCCAGGGGCTGGCCCTTGGGCGAAGCCAAAGTGCTGATCACCATGGAAGACCTTGGGGGTAACCAGTGCAGGGTCTCCATTGAAGAGGACGCCGTGCGTGGTCCTGGAAAAGTGATACCCAAGGCCCTGCGGGACCCGGTGATAGCTGTGCGCAACCGCGAGACCCTGAAGCGTTTGGCGCTGATGGCTGCGGGCGGAGCAGGCAGGAAGAACTAGGAAACAGCATTAGGGCGCAGGCTGAACAGGGGCAGGAACCACCCAGTCAAAGGCCTCTGCCTTCGAACGCGCGCCCTGGGCCGCCTTGGAACGGTTCGGTTCACCCAGTTCGGCCAGCAATTTCTCGGACAGCGCCACGAGCTCTCCGAAAATCTCCGGAGTAAGCCACTCCGGACGGGTTGCGAAGAGAATGTCCTCGCTGGAGGTATTGCCGCTGGCGCCGGGGGCGAACGGGCAACCACCCAATCCGCCAAGGGCGCCGTCCACCATGGCGGCGCCGGCTTGAATGGCCGCGAGGGTGTTCGCCACCCCCAGGCCCCAGGTGTCGTGCCCGTGATAGACGATCCGGCGCTCAGGGGACTCGTCGCGCACGCGGGTAATAAGGCGGGAAACCTGCGCAGGGACGGCCTGGCCCAGGGTGTCGCAGATGACGATGTCCGCGGTGCCTGCAGCACGGGGATCGTTGGCAATGGAAAGGATGCGTTCCTCGGGGACGTATCCCTCAAAAGGGCAGGTGAACGAGGTCGCAATGCACAACTGGATCCGCCCGTTCACGGCACGGGAGTATTCCACAGCTTCAGGCAGCGCGGCCAGGCTCTCATCCGTGGTGCGCCCGATGTTCGCCGTGTTGTGCGAATCCGAGGCAGACAAGCAGTACTGGAAATTACGGGCACCAGCCGCTGACGCCTTGGCTACGTGTCCGGGTGTGGCTACCCAGATCCAACACTTTTCCAGTTCCTCCGGCGTGAGGGCCCGGACTACGTCCAGGGTGTTGGCCATGGTGGGGACCAGGTCTGCGCGGGCCATGGAGCCCAGCTCGATGGCGGGCACTCCCAGCCGCAGCAGTTCCCGTACGGTCTGGATCTTCTGTTCGGTGGGCAGGAGCTTGCCGGTGAGCTGGAGTCCGTCGCGCAGCGTGACGTCACGCAGGATCACGTTGCCCAGCGTTGAGGCCAGGGGGCTTTCGTACGGGTTCATGGGTGGAGGGCCTCCTTGTGGCCGGTAGCGGCCTTGATCTGTGCGGCATCCATGTTCAGGAGCCCACCAAGGATCTCCTGGGTATTTTCACCCAGGTCGGGTCCCAGGTTCCGGATGGGCAGGGACTGGTTGCCAATGACCGGAACAATGCCGGGAAAGCCGACGTCGGGGAGGACTTCCTCGCCGGTAGAGACGTCGAACTTCTGGATCATGTTGCGGGCAGCGTACTGGCTGTCCGTGCTGATATCGGCCGCCGTGTAGATGGGCCCGGCTGGAACCCCTGCAGCCTCAAGCGCCGCGAGAGCCTCGGCAGCGGACTGCTCAGCAGTCCATTCTCCGATCGCCTGATCCAGTTCTTCGCGTTGCGCCCAGCGCCCGGCATTCGATTGCAAGGAAGGGTCCTCCGCCAGGTCCGGGCGCCCAATGGTCTGCATGTACCGCTGAAAGATCGAGTCGCCGTTGCCGGCCACCACAATACTGGAACCGTCCTTGCACAGGTATGCGTTGGACGGCGCAATGCCCTCCATCCGGCCACCCACGCGTTGCCGGTCCACGCCATAGGCCTGATAGTCCGGGATCAGCGATTCCATCATGGAGAACATGGCCTCGTTCAGCGCGACGTCGATAATGCGCTCGGTGAGGGGTACAGCGCCTGCCGAGTCCCGGCGTCGTGCTTCACGCTGGTACAGGCTCATCACGGAACCGAAGGCGGCATACAGTCCCGCGATCGAGTCGCCAATGGAAACGCCTACCCGGACGGGAGCACGGTCCGGGTCGCCCACCAGATTGCGGAACCCGCCATACGCTTCGGCGACGGCGGCGAAGCCGGGCCGCTCAGACAGCGGTCCGGTCTGCCCAAAGGCGGAGATGCGGGTGATGATCAGGTCCGGATTCGCTTTGTTGAGGACGTCCGGTCCCAGGCCCCACTTTTCCAGGGTGCCTGGCCTGAAGTTCTCCAGCAGGATGTCGCACTTGGCAACGAGCTCGAGCACCGCCTTCTTGCCCGCATCGGTGCGAAGGTCCAGGACCACGGACTTCTTGTTGCGGTTCAGCGTCCGGTAGAGCATGGATGTGGTGCCTTTGTGCAGGCGCCAGTTGCGCAGTTCGTCGCCGGTCCCGGGCCGCTCCACCTTGATGACCTCGGCCCCGAAATCGGCCAGCAGGCGTCCTGCCGTGGGTGCCGCGATGTAGTTGCCGAGTTCCAGGACCCGGACACCGTCCAGAGGGGCGATTGCTGGCTGTGTCATGGTCTGCTTTCGTAGGTGCCGTTCAGGCGTCGGTGGCCAGATTCCACTCTATGAGCTGGCCCTCATAGTGCAAGCAATTCCGCTGATTAGACTGGGCCGATGTCTTTCACGATCCGACCCGCCCTGCCCGCTGACGTGGCGGGCATACTGGCTGTGGAGCTGGACGCGGGTCGTGTTTCCGCGTCCGGATCTGGGTCGTTCGCCGCGAATATGACCGCCGCTATGGTGGACCCCGTCCGTCTGGTCCTAGTGGCCGATGCGCAGGATGACACGACGGCGGCTGGAGGTTCGACGGCGGCGAAGGCGTCCTGCTGCGGGCGGCGCGACCGTCGGACTGACGTCGGCAAACGCCTTGGCGGCCGTAGCATGGTCCACAGGTGCACCGACCGGGGGAGTGTGTGATGGGACCGTTGGAATCAATCCAAGCCAGCACGGGTAAAGACCAACCAGCAGGCGCGGGTCGATTGTCGCGGCCGGGGCGAAAACGGTCCTTGCGGCTGAAGAAGCTGGACATCGCGATCGTGCTGGTATTGATCGTCCTGCTGGTGTTGTCGGCGACGCCATGGCCTTCGGCGATGCTGATCCGGAGCGTCTTTGAGCGCGGGGCGCAGGCAACCATCGACGAGATGACACCGTATATCCCGGATACCCCGCTGCAGACCCAAGCTGGAGTGGTCTACAAGCCCGGTTCAACCTTTGACGTTTTCAGCCCCGAGGGAACCACGGCGCCCCTCCCCACGGTGGTGTGGATTCATGGGGGTGCCTGGATTTCCGGAGCGCAACGGGACGTGAATCCGTATCTCCAGATCATTGCCGCCGAGGGGTACACCACCATTGGCATGAGCTACCCGATCGCGCCCGAAGCCACGTACCCCACTGCCGTGCGTGACATCAACGAGGCCTTGGCCTACATCAAGGCCCATGCAGCCGAACTGAATGTGGACACCAGCAGGATTGTCCTGGCCGGCGACTCTGCCGGTGCCCAGCTCGCCAGCCAGATGACCACCCTGACCGTAAACCCGGAGTATGCCAACCTGATGGGGATCGAGCCGGCCCTCCAGAAGTCGGAGTTGGCGGCCACCATCCTGCATTGCGGTGTCTATGACCTCCGGGCCATGGCGGACCTCAGCGGGATCGTTGCCTGGGGATTCAAGACGTCCTTGTGGGCCTACACGGGCACCAAGGATTGGTCCGCCACCTATGCCGGGGCCACCATGTCCACCATTGACTTCGTCACGGACGATTTCCCGCCCACTTTCATCAGTGGTGGGAACGGTGACGGACTCACCTGGCTGCAGTCGGTTCCCTACAGCAACCGCCTCAAGGATGCCGGCGTTCAGGTGACCGAGCTGTTCTGGCCCGCCACCCACGAGCCCGAACTGCCGCACGAGTACCAGTTCCACTTGAACTTTGACGAGGCCCGCGAGGCGCGGGACAGGACGTTTGCTTTCCTCTCCACACACGCCCCGCGGCGCTAAAACTTCAGCGTCCCACATGCGGAAGGCTCAAAGTATCTCCATGATGGAACTATTATTGGAGTATGACTTCCTCTCCTGACGCCATTCAAGCCACTCGCAGGCCCGTTCTTTACTGGGCGTCCGGAGTGTGCGCGGCGGCTCTGGTCCTTGTTCCCCTGTGGATGCTGATCGGGAATCCCGCCGTTCTGCGCGGCCACCCGTTGATGCCCGCGCTGTTGGTGACTGCCGCCGTCGTCGGGCTTCTTTGGGCTGTCCTGCTGTGGCGGCGCCGCCGCGTTTCCCTGAAACGATCTGCATGGCGTACCGTCGGCGCCTGGGCAGGGCGCGTGGCGGTGCTCGCGCTGGTGGCCATGCTGGTGTGGCTGAACCCTTTCGCGTACCAGCCGGCGGCCGCAGCCGGGGCAGCGGCCGGCGTCTCTGTGGCTGAGGAGCCGACGGCGATCGTCCTGGCGCCCGAAGGTGGACAGGCCACCAAGGGCCTCGTCTTCTACCCGGGCGCCCGGGTTGAGGCCAGGGCCTACGTGGATATTCTCAAGCCCGCAGCGGATGCAGGAGTGTTGGTGGTGATTTTGAAGACACCCCTTAATCTCAGTTTGCTGGATGGCAACCAAGCCCGTGGTGCGATGGCTGCGCATCCGGAGATTTCCACGTGGACGGTAGGCGGCCATTCGTTGGGCGGCGTCAGTGCGAGCTCGTTCGCGCTGGGCAACCAGGACGTTGACGGCCTGCTGCTGTATGCCTCCTATCCGCTGGATTCCATGCGTGACCGCGCCGGGCTGAAGGTGCTGTCCATCTCCGGCTCGAAGGACGGACTCAGCACGCCGGAAAAGATCAATGCTTCGCGCGAACTGCTGCCCTTGGATTCCACGTTCGTGGAGGTGCAGGGCGGTAACCACGCGTTCTTCGGCAGCTATGGCCCCCAGCCCGGTGACGGCGACCCTTCTGTGGATCGCGAGGATGCGCAAGGGCAGATTTCCGCGGCCACGGTGGCGTTCCTGACCGAGCTGAAGGGGAGCTAGAGGGTTCAGGGAATACTTCCGGGCGGCCCCCTGTTCATTGATTTAGATGCAAACGCATGTAAACTGGATGAACAAGCAACAGGAGAATGCCATGGAAACCCGCCGCATCACCGTACTTTCCGCCGGACTCGGTGTCCCGTCGTCGAGCCGCCTGCTGGCCGACCAACTGGCCGCCTCCGCCGAGCGACAGCTGCGTGCGGCAGGCTACGACGCCACGATCGACATCGTCGAACTGCGCGACCTCGCGGTGGACATCGCCAACAACTTTGTGACCGGCTATGCCGCGCCCCGTCTGGCTGAGGTGATTGCCGGCGTCGACCAGTCCGACGCCATCATCGCCGTGAGTCCTGTCTTCAGCGCCTCCTACAGCGGACTCTTCAAGTCGTTTATCGACGTCCTTGATCCGAAGTCCCTGGATGGCAAAGCCGTTCTCCTCGGCGCTACAGGCGGCACGGACCGCCACCAGATGGTGCTCGACTACGCCATGCGGCCGCTGTTCACCTACCTCCGCACCAGGATTGCGGCTACCGGCGTCTTCGCGGGGCCGCAGGACTGGGGAAACACCGACGACGGCGGCTCGCCCCTCTCGGCGCGCGTGGACAGGGCTGCGGGTGAACTGGTGCAACTGCTCAGCGGCCCCCAACCAAACCGCAAGAATGATGCCCTTGAGTCATTGCCGTTCGAGCAGCTGCTCGCAGGGATCTCAGCGGGCCGTTAGCCCTGTCCGGGAAGCAGCCGCGGAAGAGGCTGCCTGGGGGAGTTCCGGTCCTTGGCTGGCCTGAACTATTTGGCACGGTTGATCGTTGGGGCAGACATGAAATGTCCTGTGGATTCCATTGACCTGGTGATGAGCGAACGAAGCGGCGTGGAGATCGACTACTGCCCGCAATGCAGGGGTGTATGGCTGGACCGTGGCGAGTTGGACAAGATCATTGATCGCGTCGCCGCGGAAACAGGCCCTGCGGCCGCCCGTCCTGCAGCTGCACCGGCCCAGCCCCCTATTGCGCCGCCGCCCCTTTACAACCCGTTCGAATCCCGTCCCCAGCAGCCGCGCTATGACGACAGGGACAGGCGTGACTACGACCGGCAGGATGGGGACAGGCGTGATGGCTACGACCGCGATGGATATGGCCGCAAGCGCAAGAAGAAGGAAGGCTTCCTCGGGGACCTGTTCGACTTCTAGGGCTTCCTAGTCGTCCAACAGTTCAATAAACTCGCGGGCCTGTTTGATGGTGATGTCCGAGTGGCGTGTCAGCGCGATGGCAGCGCCCTCGACATCGCCGCTTTTGGCGAGCGTGCGGATTCTTCCGTAGATCTCGTCATTGAGCATGTTGCTGCTCACTTCCCGGGTCACCTCGCCTTTGCTGACGATGGCCCGGTACCGGTACGGGAAACGCTCCGGCTCGTCATCGTCCTCGGCCAGCAGGTCCTTGGCGGGGACCTCGGGCGTGAACGGCTGCGGGTGCGCTGCGAGGGCACCTACGGCATCGCGCGATGCCCGTAGGCCTTCTCCGGTGGACTGGAGGTATAGCTTGATGGCTGCCATGCCTTGGCCCCGCGCAATCAGGGAGTACAGCTGCCGGTGCTGCTCCTGGTTCAGCTTGGCGGCAGATTCCCTGGCAAGCTCCACGGGATCCGTAGGGGTGTTGGCCGCTGCTGCGTCCGCCTTGGATTCGGCGGAGCGCTTGGTGAACGAGCGAATGAGCAGGAGCACGCCCGCAATGACCGCAACGAGGATCAGGAGCGGGATGAGGATGGAATCCATGGCGTTGTCAGAGCCGATCTACGTAGTTCTTGGCGGTAAGCAGGTCTGAGTGGGTGGCTTGGCGCAGAACCTTGATGGCCTCGATCTTTTTCCCGCTGCGAACCAGGTTTTGGAGCTCGAAAGCAAGCTGTGGGTTCAGTTGGCCATTGGGAAGGACTGCGGGCTGGTGTCCGGCCTGCCCCGCCGATGCTGACCTCCCGGCCTGGGCTTGGATGGCGGTCCGGGCGTTCTCCGCCTGTTCCCGGTGGCTGGCCTCGTTCTGGCTTGGCTTGGTGGTGGCCTCGATGCGGGCCCGCAAAGCCAGTGCTTCCTGGACTTGGGACGCTTGGTGCGCAGCCGAGCGGGCCGCCAGTTCCCGCTGATACCTCTCGGCGTCAGAGACGCCGGTATCGCGCGGTTTGAAGGCCGCCGTGAGCGCCCACAGCAGGCCGACGAGGACTAGAAGCGGAAGGGCAATCGTCAACACATCACCAAAGTTCATCCCCATGCCTAGAGCTTATGCCAGAAGTTGGTTATCCACAGCACATTCCATGAACGGCATAAGCTTCCGAGAGAGTCGTGTCAAATTCAAGCTATTTTGTAAGATGCATCACATTTGAGGCATGTTTGGTGTGTTTTCTGCGCCCTTCCATGCGTGGTTGGACGCGGGGTCTGTGGATTAATCCGCGGCGAATCTTTCTTCAGTCCACAGCTTGTGAAGTACGTTTTCGCAGGTCAGAGGCTGTTTTCCTGCAAAAGAATTTCTCTATCCACAGGGTAACGCACAGTCTGTGCACAACGTGGGGCTTGTATTCCACAGGTTTTCCACAGGGGGTGTCAGGCACCTGCTGTAACGTGTCTGGAGTGTCCATTTTGGACCTGGATATCCCCTGTTGAGTTTCCCCGGACCCTGAAATAGCCACTTCTGGCGGCAGGTGGGAGATATCAGCTGTGGATAACTTGTGGATACGCTATTTTGTCCGCCCTGTCTGGCATCGTCAGAGACACCAGGCGGACCTCGTAGCCACACACTGCGCTTTACGGGCCGCCAGGGAGTAGATCTCTGCAGCGGTACACAAATGGAGGACGGCTTTGTCAGTTACGCACCTGGACTCAATCGAGGGCACACGCGCTTCGGACTCGAGCCGGAAACCTCCCCAGGACATTCCTGCCGAGCAATCGGTGCTCGGCGGCATGATGCTGTCCAAGGACGCAATCGCGGATGTGGTCGAAATTGTCCGCGGCCACGACTTTTACCGTCCGGCGCACGAGACCATCTATGAGTCCATCATCGACCTCTATGGTCGTGGTGAACCTGCCGACGCCGTCACCGTCTCGGATGAACTGACCAAGCGCGGGGAAATCAACAGGATCGGTGGTCCTGCCTACCTTCACGAGCTCATTCAGACCGTGCCCACGGCAGCCAACGCCGGGTACTACGCCGAGATCGTTGCCGAGCGCGCAGTCCTCCGCCGCCTCGTTAATGCCGGCACCAAAATCGTCCAGATGGGTTACGGCCAGGACGGCGAAGTGGAGGACCTGGTCAACCAGGCCCAGGCCGAGGTCTACGCGGTGGCGGAAAAGCGTACCGCCGAGGACTACGTGGCGTTGAAGGACGTCATGGAATCCACCGTGGACGAGATCGAAGCCTCCGGCCACCGCGGCGAAGGCATGACCGGCGTCCCTACCGGCTTCTACGAGTTGGATGAACTGACGCACGGACTCCACCCCGGCCAGATGATCGTTATTGCAGCACGTCCCGCCGTGGGTAAGTCCACGTTCGCGCTGGACTTCGCCCGTTCCGCCGCCATCAAGAACAACCTGGCTACAGTCATGTTCTCCTTGGAAATGGGCCGGAACGAGATCGCCATGCGCCTTCTCTCTGCGGAAGCCACGATTGGCCTGCAGGACCTCCGCAAGGGCACCATCAAGGACGAGCAATGGTCCAAGATCGCCACCACCATGGGCCGCATGAACGATGCTCCATTGTTCATTGACGACAGCCCCAACATGTCCCTCATGGAGATCCGGGCAAAATGCCGCCGCCTGAAGCAGCAGCACGACCTCAAACTGGTCATCCTGGACTACCTCCAGCTCATGAGCTCCGGCAAAAAGGTGGAATCCCGCCAGCAGGAAGTTTCCGAGTTCTCGCGTGCGCTTAAGTTGCTCGCCAAGGAGCTCCAGGTTCCCGTCATCGCCCTCTCGCAGCTGAACCGTGGTTCCGAGCAGCGTCAGGACAAGCGCCCCATGGTGTCCGACCTCCGTGAATCCGGCTCGATCGAGCAGGACGCCGACATGGTTATCCTGCTGCACCGTGAGGATGTCTATGACAAGGAATCGCCGCGCGCCGGCGAGGCAGACATCCTCATCGCCAAGCACCGTAACGGTCCCACAAAGGACATTGTGGTTGCGTTCCAGGGCCACTACTCGCGTTTTGCCAATATGGCGGGCGACTCAGGCGCTGGTGGCGGCGGTTTCTAGCCCCCAAGCGGCGCAGTCCAGGGCAGCCAAGCAGGACCAGTAGTCTAAGTGGGGTCCGTGTCTGCGGGCGCATCACTAAGAATTATTGGGGAAACACATGAAGAAAAATTCGTTGCTCGGATTCGGGGCATCGGCACTGGTAATTGTGGCTCTCACGGCCTGTGGTGGTGGGACGGCGGCCCCACAAGGATCAACGTCCGCCCCGGCAAGTGAGGCTGCTGCTCCGGCGCCGACGCCCGTGAAGCAGTACACCAAGGAAGAGCTCATCGGATTGGCCGGGCAGGTCAAGCTGGCCGATGGCACCACCCCCGCCGTCCTCTCCGGCGACGAGCTGCTGGCGCAGTATGACTCGGTGGTCAAGGGATTCGCGGGAGCCACCATTGAACCCGCCGCCTGCAAGGATCCATTCCTGCTCGGGGCGCCGCGCACCATCGACGGTTCCGCGGTGGCCGGCACCACCCGCACCAAGGCCAACGGTTTCATCAGCAGTGTCTCAATGACCTCCGGCGTCGATGCCGCCCGCCTCCGTGACGACTTGGAGAAGAGCAAATCCCAGGCGGAGGAGTGCAAAAAGGTCTCGTACTCCGCTGAAGGGCAGACGCTCACTACCTCTACCGAGAAGGTTGAAGGCATGGGCAAAGTACCCGGAACAGCGGGTTACAAGACCGTCATGGCCCTTCCTGACGGAAGGGTGGGTGCAATCTACATTGCCCATGCGGTCAAAGATGGTGTCCTGATCTCCGCCACGGCGTCCGCCAGCGAGGGTGTGGACGGCGGGCCGGAAGCGGCCGGTGCC
Source organism: Arthrobacter sp. TmtSoilC79 (assembly GCF_059739405.1). Taxonomy (NCBI): domain Bacteria; kingdom Bacillati; phylum Actinomycetota; class Actinomycetes; order Micrococcales; family Micrococcaceae; genus Arthrobacter; species Arthrobacter sp. TmtSoilC79. The sequence continues at coordinate 89,996 of NZ_AP046051.1, forward strand.
CTTATGGATCAGGCAGCCGCGCTGATCAAGTAGGTTTTACGCCTCGAGGGCCGCGCAGGAGGGTTTCTTACCGCCCGCGCGGCCTTTTCCATGCCCAAGAGGTTTTCAGCAGCCCTCGAAGTCGCTGAGGACCTTCACTTTCGCAGCTGACCCGGACGAAGGGTCGAAGACGTAGCCGATCCACTCCCTGGCCAAGCGGCGGGCCAACTCCACGCCCACAACCCGCTGGCCCATGGTGAGGACCTGGCAGTCATTGGACAAGATGGAGCGCTCAACGGAGAAGGAATCGTGTGCGGCTGTGGCCCTGATACCGGGAACCTTGTTGGCAGCAATTGCAACCCCGATTCCCGTGCCGCAGAACAGGATGGCCCGGTCGGCCTTGCCGTCGCGGATCATTTCACCGGCCGCGATGCCAACGTAGGGATAGGGCCTGGTGAAGTCCTCATCGGCCCGGTTTACTCCGATATCGATCACTTCAGTGATCCGGGAGTCAGCCTCAAGGTCGGCCAGAATCCTGTCTTTGTAGTCAACGCCGGCTTCGTCGGCGCCCACAATGATGCGCATAAGTTCTCCTAGGTGGTTGCTGCAACGGGGGCTGCAACGGGAACGGCAGTGAAGTGAGGCCCGACGGCGGCAAACACCATGGCGAGCGATGTCGCCCCGGGATCCGGGGTACCGAGGCTCTTCTCCGCCAGCGGCCGGGCACGGCCCTTCAAGGGGCGAAGTTCCGCAGTGGACGCAGCGGCCCGGGTGGCGTCGGCCGCGGCGGCGGACCAGGCTTGCTCCGGGTGGGTGCCGGCGCTGATTCGCTCCTCAAGGGAGGAGGCAAAGGGCAGCAAAGCGTCCATCATGGTCTTGTCGCCAAGCTCCGCCTTTCCGAGGCTTGCGATGCGGTCGGCGAAGGCCCGGACAGCCTGGGCGAGGACCTCCGGCGTCGGGATTTCCGCATCTCCCAACCGCTCACCAAAGGCGCGCAATCCCGCGCCCCACAGCACGCCTGACGTTCCTCCGGCTTTGTCGGCCCACGCGTCTCCGGCAGCGGCCAGCAGCGAGCCGGCTCCGGCACCGCGCCCAGAAGCAACTGCCGCTGCGTCCAGGGCTGCGGCCGAGCCACGGACCATCCCGCGGCCGTGGTCGCCGTCGCCTGCTATTGCGTCCATGTCGCCCAACATCGCTTCGGAGATGCGCAACAGGGCTGCAGTAGTGTCCAAGGCACGCAAGCAGTGCCCGGCGTATGAGCGCGACTCCTCTGTTGAGGAGTAGTCGGCGGTGGTCGCAGCATCCAGCTCGGCGTCTGCAGCAACTGCGGAAGGAACCTCGAACCCCAGGGCACCCCTGCGGTAGGCCGGTGTCAGCGCCGGAGCGGTCCAGTACTGCTCGAGTTCCTCATCCAGCCACGTCAGCGTCAGCGAGGCACCGGCCATGTCCAGGCTGGTCACCAGCTCGCCAACCTCCGGCATCACCAAGGTGTAACCGGCTTCGCGAAGCAGCGGAGCCACGGTGCGCCAGAGGACAAAAAGTTCCTCGTGCTTGGTGGAACCCAGGCCATTGAGGATCACAGCCAGGCGGCGCGAACCATCCGGGGGCGCTTCAGCCAGCACGCGCCGCACCAGTTCCCGGCCGAGTTCGACGGCGGATGGCAGCTCGGTATCGAACAGTCCAGGTTCGCCGTGGATGCCAAGTCCCAGGCCCATCTGCCCCTCGGGAAGGCGGAACAGGGGCTGCTCGGCACCGGGGAAGGTGCAGCCGCTGAAGGCTGTGCCGATGGTCTTGGTGAGGCTGTTGGCCTTTCGACCCAAACGAACCACAGACTCAAGGTCCAGCCCGGCTTCGGCCGCTGCACCCATGACTTTGAAGACCACGAAGTCACCGGCAATACCGCGACGCTTCTCCGACTCTGCGGGGGATGCGCTGGCGATGTCATCAGTCACCAGCACGTTTTCCGTCGGGATCCCCTCGGCGTTCAGGCGTTCGCCCGCCATGCCGAAATTCATCACGTCACCGGCATAGTTCCCGTAGGTGAACACCACACCGGCTCCGGAGTTGGCCGCTTTGGCCACTGAGTAAGCCTGCTGCGCTGACGGGGAGGTGAAGATGTTGCCCACCACGGCGCCGTCAGCGAAGCCCGGGCCGATGATGCCGGCGAAGGCCGGGTAGTGTCCGGATCCGCCGCCGGTGATAACGGCGACCTTGGGGGCTGACGGGCGGTGCTGGCGTACGGCGCCGCCCTCCACCTGGCGGACGAGGTCCGAGTGGGCATCGCAGAAGCCGGCCAAGGCCTCGTCCGCAAAATCAGCTGGATCGTTGAAGATTCTGGTCATTGGGGCTCCTGGTGCTGGTGCGGGCGACGAGAGTCAGTGGATGTGGCTGCCGCCGTTGATGTCGATGGTGGTGCCGGTCAGGTAAGCCGAGTCTTCGGAGGAGAGGAAAGTGATGACTGCTGCTACTTCCTCGGTGGTGGCGTTGCGGCCCAGCGGGATGCCGGCGTTGATGGCGGCTTCCTGCTCCTCGGTGCTGCCCACGCGGATGTTGGTGTCCACGGCCCCGGGGGTGATGGCGTTTACGGTCACACCGGTCTCGCCGATTTCGCGGGCCAGTGCCTTGGTGAAGCCCAGGATGGCGGCCTTCGCAGCGGAGTAGGGCACCTTGCCGAAAACGCCGCCGCCGCGCTGGGCCGAGACCGAGGACATGTTCACAATGCGGCCCCAACCGTTGGCGATCATGTCCGGCAGGAAGGCCTTGGTGACGAGGTAGGTTCCGGTGGCGTTGACGTCCATGACCTTGTGCCACAGTTCGAGCGTGGTTTCCAGGAACGGGACGGGGGACGTGATGCCGGCGATGTTGGCCAGCGCTCCAACGGGAGGGAGGTTTCCTGCGGCAACTTCAGCGGCGACGGCGGCTTGGGCTGCAATGACGGAGGCTTCATTGGCAACGTCGATCTCGTAGCCGAACGCCGGAACGTTGAACTCGTTGGCAATCTCGGCGGCAACCTTGGCAGACTTCTCGCCGTCCAGGTCCAGGATGACGATGCCCCAGCCCTGGTTGGCGTAGCGGCGGGCGGTGGTGAGGCCAATGCCGCGATCGGAGGTAGCTCCGGTGAGGACGGCGGTGCGCTGGATGGTGGTCATGGTGCTCCTTGAATATGAGGTGGCGGGTTTAGATGAGGTCTGTGATGAAGCTGGCTGCCTTGGCGGCGGCCGCCGGGCGTTCGTCGTGGGTGACGTCCCGGGTTTCGAGTTCCAGGGAGAAGTAGCCTGTGTAGCCGACGTTCCCCAGTGCTGCCAGGCCTGCAGCGAAGTCTGCGTTGCCGTTGCCGATGCTGAGGTTGATGTTTCCGGGTTCGGTTTCCGTGGCCGGAACTGCGTCCCGGAGGTGGACGTGCTTCACCAGTGGGGCGAAGCGGTCCACGAAGTCCACGGGGTCGCCGCCTGAAGCGACGATGTGGCTGAAGTCCATGACGATTCCGATGCCGGAACCGGCCAGGCGGTCGGCCAGCAGTTGGGCCCGTTCCGTGTTCCAACACAGCCGGTAGTAGTGCAGGGATTCGGTCCAGAGCTCGACGCCGAACTCTGCTGCACGGGAAGAGGCATGGATCAGCTGCTCCGCCACGAGGTCGATGTCTTCTTCCAGACTGCGCACGGGATCGTGGTCGATTGCCCCGCAGGGCAGTACAAGCGCTTTCGCGCCGGTCTTGGCAGCCAGAGCGAGCAGCATCCCGAGGTGCCGTTCGCGCGCTTCCCGGGCACCGGCGTCGAGCGTTTCATTGAGGTCCCCGATATCGCCGTTCACCGAACGGACGCGCAGTCCTGAGCTGTTGACGACGGCGGCAACGGCCTCGACTGCCGCAGCGTCCAGTACGTACGGCACATGGTCGCAAACGCCCGGAAGTGCGCCGAGGTCGATTTCTTCGAAGCCGAGGCTGCGCATCGTGTGCAGGGCACTTGCCAGATCCTGGTGGCGGAAGCTGATGGACGAGCAGCCCAGTCGTTGATGAAACATCGTCGTTGATCCTCAAATTTGGGCCCTCCCCAGAGAGGGACCTTAGTGATGGACACCACGTTACTTCCGTCAACTGTCAACAGTCAACCTTCTAAGTTGACTGTTGACATTGCTGGTGTCGTCGGTCACAGTTGTCGTATTATGTTGACTGTCGACAGTGGGGTTGCCGAAGAAGCACCACACTCTTGAAAGGGAAAGACACACATGAGCAATGAAGCTCTGACCATGCGTGGTCCGGTTCATGGAACCAAGGAAGCAAAGCGCGTCGCCGTCGGTTCCGGCGTTGGCGCAGTCATCGAAACCTACGACTTCATCGGTTTCGGCACCGCCGCTGCACTGTACTTCGGTACGGCATTCTTCCCGGGCGCCGACCCGGTGACAGGCACACTGGCCTCCTTCGCGACCCTCGGCGTCGGCTTCGCTGCCCGTCCCCTTGGCGGCATCATCGGTGGGCACCTCGGCGATAAGCTCGGCCGCAAGCCGGTCCTGGTGGCCTCCCTTATTCTTATGGGCCTGGCCACCTTCGCGATCGGCCTGTTGCCTACCTACCAGCAAGTGGGCCTCCTGGCTCCCGCCCTGCTGGTACTGGTCCGCGTCATTCAGGGCCTGGCCTTCGGAGCCGAATGGGGCGGTGCCATCCTCATGAGCTACGAGCACGCACCATGGCGGAAGAAGGGCCAGTTCACGGGAATCGTGCAGGCCGGCTTCCCGGTTGGCCTGCTGCTCGCAAACCTGGTCTTCCTCAGCAGCGTTGGACTCGGCAGCGAGTGGGCGTGGCGTGTCCCGTTCCTCGCCAGCATCATCCTGGTGGCTGTTGGACTGATCATCCGTTCCAAGGTTCCGGAGTCCCCGGTATTCGAGGACGTCAAGAGCAAGGGCGACATCGTAAAGTCCCCCATTGTGGAGGTCATCAAGACCGACTGGCGCAACATCGTCCGCGGCATCGGGCTGCGCATTGCTGAAACGGCCGGCTACGCCGTCTCCGTGACCTACATGATCTCCTACCTCCACACCAACAAGCTGGCGGACAAGACCGAGACGCTTGTGGCCCTCTGCATCGCCGCCGGCATCGGAATCTTCGCCACCTACTTCTGGGGCAAGCTCACGGACCGCGTTGGTCGCCGGCCCGTCTACATCTGGTCCACGGCCTTCGCAGTATTGTTCGGTATCCCGATGTTCATGCTGGTCAACACCGGCCTGTTCTTCCTGATCATCGCCACGATCGTGATCGCCTACGCCGTGTGCCAGAACTCCCTTGCCGGCGCGCAGGGTGCCTGGTTCCCCGAACTGTTCCAGGCCAAGACCCGCTCCTCCGGCGCCTCGCTGTCCTACCAGATCTCCGCCATGGTCTCCGGCTTCACGCCTTTCATCACCACGCTGCTGTTCGTCAGCATGGGCTGGATGGGCCCGGCACTGCTCTTCAGCGTCTACGCAGCAATCGGCCTGTGGGCAGCGCTGATCACCCGGGAAACCTGGGGCAAGCGTGAGCGTGCACTCGCCGAAGAAGCCGCCAGCAAAACTCCCCAGACGGTAAACGCCTAAAGCACCAATCGACGTCGGGCGCGTTCTCCCCATCGGTACGCGCCCGGCTCCGGAAGGAAACCCAATGACTCTCTCATCAGTCGAAGCGGCTACGGCTGCAGCAAACCCAGAACCCGAGCGCGTGGACCGTATCCGCGCCGCCGCCTACCGCATCCGGCACCACGCCCTGAACATGGGCGAGGTCCAAGGCCAGGGGTATGTTGGCCAGGCGCTGGGTGCAGCCGACATGCTCGCCGCGGTCTACGCTGACCAGCTGACGTACCGCGCCGAAGACCCGCACTGGGAGGGCCGCGACAGGTTCCTGCTTTCCACCGGGCACTACGCAATCGGGCACTACGCCGCGCTGGCCGAAGCCGGAATCGTTCCCGTAGCCGAGCTCGAAACCTACGGATCCGACGACTCCCGCCTGCCGATGTCCGGGATGTCCACCTACACCCCGGGCATGGAAATCTCCGGCGGTTCGCTGGGTCACGGGCTGACGGTCGCCGTCGGAATGGCGCTTGGCTTGCGGCTCCAGAGCTCGGGATCCCGTGTGATCAACTTCCTCTCCGACGGCGAACTGGACGAAGGTTCCACCTGGGAAGCGGCCATGGGTGCGCACCACCACCAACTCGGAAACCTGACCGCCATGGTGGACATCAACGCACTCCAGGCCGATGGCGCCACTGACACCGTGCTCCGCACCGAACCCGTTACCGAAAAGTGGGAATCGTTCGGGTGGTACACCCAGCGTGTGGACGGGAACGACGTCGGTGCGCTGCTGGCCGCGTTCGACAACATCGCCGCCGTCGCGGCTCCGGTCGGGCGGCCCTCGGTGATCCTCTGCGATACCAAGGTGGGACGCGGCGTGCCGCTGCTGGAGACCCGCGAAAAGGCGCACTTCATGCGCATCGAAGAGCACGAGTGGCAGATCTGCCGCGAACAGCTGACCGCAGGATACGAAGGGACGGCCGCCCGATGAGCGCCACCACTGAAGCCCCCGACACCACCGCCACCGTGAAGCCCAAGCTGAAGACTTCCGCCATGATCGCGTCCTTCGCGGACCCCGGGCAGAAGACCACGTCAGCACCGTTCGGCCATGCCTTGGTCAAAGCCGCAGAGGCTGATCCGCGGATTGTGGGCCTGACCGCGGACCTGGGCAAGTACACGGACATGCATATCTTCGCCAAGGCCTTCCCTGAACGCTTCTTCCAAATGGGCATGGCTGAGCAGCTCCTGTTCGGTGCCGCCGCCGGCATGGCCGAGACCGGCCTGATCCCGTTCGCTTCCACCTATTCGGTGTTCGCGGCACGGCGCGCTTACGACTTCCTTTGCCTGGACATCGCTGAGCCGAACCTCAACGTCAACATCATCGGCGGCCTGCCCGGCCTGACCACCGGGTACGGACCGAGCCACCAGGCCACCGAGGACATGGCCATCTTCCGCGGAATGCCCAACCTGACCATCGTGGACCCCTGTGACTCGGTGGACATCGAGCAGGCCGTTCCCCAGCTGGCGGCCTCCGAGGGGCCCACGTACCTGCGCTTGCTGCGCGGCAATGTGCCCACGGTCCTGGATGAGTACGACTACACGTTCGAGCTCGGCAAGGCCAAGGTCCTGCGCGGCGGCAATGATGTTGTGTTCGTTTCCTCGGGTTTGATGACCATGCGTGCCCTGCAGGCGGCGGATGCCCTGGCCAAGCACAACGTCGATGTTGCCGTGGTTCACACGCCCACCATCAAGCCCTTCGACTCCGCCACTGTCCTGGCCGAGCTGAACACCGACCGCCTCGCCGTCACGCTGGAAAACCACACCGTTGTTGGCGGCCTGTTCGAAACTGTTGCCTCCGCCGTCGTAACCTCCGGCCTGGGCAAGCGCGTGGTTCCCATTGCGCTTCCGGACCAGTTCCTCGACGCCGGTGCGCTGCCCACCCTGCATGAGCGCTACGGACTGTCCGTGGACAGGATCGTCGCGAAGGTGCTCGCAGAGCTCGGCTGAGGTGCGCCGCATGCGCGGGACAGGACTTACTGCCTGTCCCGCGCATCTGCACGTAGTATCGACAGTTAACACCCGACTGTCAGCAGTTGCCCATAGAACCGAGGACCCACCATGGCCGTCACCGCATCCCTGCTGGGACTTGAAAAGAAGAGCCTGCGAGAACAGGCGCTCGCAGCACTGCGGACCGCGATCACCAGTGGTGAGCTGGAACCCGGACGGCACCTGGTGGAAACCGAGCTGTCCGAGATGCTCCAAATCAGCCGCGGCACGCTCCGGGAAGCCCTGCGCCAGCTGGAACAGGAAGGTCTGATCTCCGCCGGAGCACGCGGCCGCATGTCAGTGCGGCACCTGGACGTCAAGGAAATCCGCGATATCTTCGCCGTCCGTGGAGTATTGGAGTCCCTCGCGGCACGGACGTTGAGCGATATGCCCGACAAGGAGGCCGTGCTCGCAGAGCTGCGTGCCGCCGTCGATGCGATGGAGAAGGCTGCTGCATCTTCCCTGGAGGAACGGATCGAATCCGACCTCGAGTTCCATCGCACCCTGTGCCGGCTGTCCGGCAACGAAACGCTCCTGCACTCGTGGGAATCGCTGGAGGGTTCCATCCGCATGTCCATCATGTTCGCCGGGCTGGAACGCGCCACCCGGAACATGAGCGTCGGGCGTCACCACGACATTGTTGCAGCCATTGAGACCGGAAACGCGGCCAAGGCTAGGGAAACGATCATCGCCCACATGGACGGTGCGGCGGAGAACTTGGTGGGGTAGTCCGCCCTACGTGCCGCTGCCCGGAGTCGCGTTGTGGCTGGTGGAGCCATGCTTGTATACCCGTCCGCGCTGGGATTGGTACGCCCCCCTGTGCGCCGGCGGTTTCACCTTCGCCCGCCTGCCCTGCTGCACGTTGGTCCAAACTATGCTGCCGATGGCAACGGCAAACACCGCCACGAAGACGGCCACCACAAAAACGACGTCCATCAGCTGCCAGCTGCCTTCAACAAGTGGTCCGGCAGCCGGTTTCCGGGCGCCCGCCCCCGGATTTCCAGGAGTTCGCGGGCGTGCGCGTGCAGCTTCTTGTCCTCGTCCGATACCGGAACCCATTCGGGAATAGGTACAGCAGTGCCGGTGTCATCGCGGGCCACCATCACCGTGAGGCAGTAGGTGGTCAGGTTCATTTCACGGGTTTTCGGATCTCCGGAACGGACGTGGACTGCGATGTGCATGCCCTTGGCGCCGGTGTAGACGAGGCGGGCCTCTACCTCTACTACGTGGCCGATCAGCAAGGGCCGGTAGAACCGGACGCCGCCGGAGAAGACGGCCACGGTGTCCTTTCCGCAGTACCGGGAGGCGCACACATACGCGGCCTCATCGATCCACTTCATGACGATGCCACCGTGGACCTTGCCGCCCCAGTTCACGTCAGTGGGGGACGCCATGAACCGCAGCGTGACCCTTTCGGCGGTCCCGGCGTCGGTATATTCCTGGGCATTCATCGCGTTGACGATCTGCTCGCGGACCTCGATGCGCGCCAAGGCGTGGTCGCGCTGCTCAATCTCGTCCGGCGTTGACGGCTCAAACTGGGGGACAGGAATTGGTTTGCCGTCCGGGCCCACGGCCACGAAGATGACCATGCATTGGCTGTGCATCGTCTCCGGACCGCCTTTGGGATCACGCGAGCTGACCACGGTGTGGATATGCATGGAGGACCGGCCGGTGTAGACGATGGTGGAGGTCACCTCAACCATGTCGCCGCTGTTGACCGGATCCGTGAAGTGGATGTTGCCCACGTAGGCGGTGACGCAGTACGACTTTGACCAGCCCACTGCTGCTGCGTAAGCTGCCTTGTCCACCCACTCAAGGACCGTGCCGGCGTCGACGGACCCGCTGTGTCCGATGTCCATGGGGGCCGCCAGGAAGCGGAGGGTCACTGAATTGGCGGCGTCATCGCTCATGGTTGGAATCTTACTGTCGGCAGGTTTCTGTTACGTGACTAAGACGTGTTGGCCCGTAGGCGTCAGCTGCGTTGAATTCCGAGGCTGGCGATGAGGTCCTCGTGGAGCTCGAACCAGACGCGGTGGAAGGAGTCACGGTCCGTGGCCGTGAGCCACGCGGTGTCATGGGGAGCGTGCTTTAGTGCTTGCATCAACCGCTCGGCGTAGCCTTCGAATCGGGGCAGCGCACCGGTGAGTTTCGCTTCGGAGGGATGCCACGCGGTCAGGGCCTCGCTCAGGACGTCCGTAGCGTGATCCTTGGCTGCTGCCTGCAGCTGGACGGCGCTGCAAGCCTCCACAACTGACTTGTTCAACCCGCCGAATGCGTCGTGGACGGCCAGCACGGTATCGCGGGCGCCGGCTTTGTCCAGTTCATCGGCAAGGAGCCGCTCATTCTCGGCCCTGCCCCGGCTCGACAGCGACCACCCGCTGCTCCCCGCAAAGGTGCTGTATGACACGAAGCCGTTCACACCGGCGTCGATGAGTTCCGACTCCACCATGGCGCGATCCCGGGCGAAGCGTTCTGCCACCGCGTCAGTGTCTGCGAATCCAAGAAGGCGTACGGAATGCAGGGTGAGAAGCGTCATTTGCTGTCCGTGACGGTGATGGTTCCCTGCGTGCCGTCCACGTGCAGGGGGCTTCCGTCCGTCAGCAGGTCCAATGCATCGCGGACGCCCAGGACGGCAGGAATTCCGTACTCGCGGGCCACGATTGCGGCGTGGGAGAGCATTCCGCCGGTTTGCGTCACTACGGCGGAGGCCATTCCGAAGAGGGGCGTCCACGCGGGGTCTGTGGTGCGGCAGACCAGGACGTCGCCGGGTTGCAAGCGGCTGAATTCGTCGGGGCCGTGGATGAGGCGGGCAGGGCCGTGGGTGGTCCCGGTACTGGCACCAACACCGGTGAGGATCGTGGTCATCTGGCCATTTCTATCACTGAAACCGTCCGGGGGAGGCGTGGGTGCCGGCGGCGTGCAGTATGACAACCATCTGGCAGCCATATTTGCGCCTTAGATGAGAATGAATATCATTTAAGCATGTCTCATCACCTCACCCCCTCGCCCCTTGTCCTGACCCCGCGGAAACGCCGGCTGCGCGCCCAGCCGATTGCCGCCGTCGGGCTCTCTGCTCTCTTGCTGACGGCGTGCGCCGCCCCTGGTGGCTCAGCCGGCAACCCGGTTGACCAAGCGCCCCCGCCAACGTCATCCCCAAGTGCAAAGGAGGCCGGAGCGCCGACTCCGCGGCTCGTTTATACGCACGACGCCGGCATCTCGGTTCTGGACGCAGCCTCGCTCAAGCCGGTGGGAAGTGCTGAAATTTCCGGGTTCAACCGCTTGAACCCCGCTGGCGACGGGCGCCACGTCTTCGTATCCACGGGGGACTCCTTCCGACTTTTCGACGCCGGCGCCTGGACCGAGCCGCACGGCGATCACAGCCATCATTACGTGACTGATCCCCGGCTGACTGACCTGGCATTCGGGGCAGACAAGGCCGGGCACGTAGTGCTGCACGGGGGCAAGGCGGTGCTGTTCAATGATGGTTCCGGCAAGGTGGAGAGCTTTGAAACTTCCGCGTTGGCAGCTGCCGTGGAGGATGGAAAATTACCCTCTACCGACGTTTACACCACTCCGGAGGCCCATCACGGAGTGGCCGTGGAGCTTGAGGATGGCGGGCTCCTGGTAACCCTTGGCAATGAGGAAGGCCGTTCCGGTATCGCAGTCCTTTCCGCAGGCAAGGGCCAGGACCGAAAGGAAGTGCTGCGTAACGAGGACTGCCCCGGCGTTCATGGTGAGGCCGTAGCGGCGAACGAAGCCGTGGTGGTTGGCTGCGAAAACGGAATGCTCATCTACAAGGATGGTGCCATTACCAAGGTAGCGAGCCCGGATGCTTATGGTCGGATGGGAAATCAGGCAGGCTCCGAAAAATCGCCAGTGATCCTGGGCGACTACAAGGTGGATAAGGCTGCAGAGCTGGAGCGGCCCACCCGGATCTCACTGGTCAACACCGAGACGGCCAGTCTCCAGTTGGTGGATATTGGCACCAGCTACTCCTTCCGCTCATTGGGCCGCGGGCCTGCTGGTGAAGCGCTGGTACTCGGCACGGATGGTGGATTGCGTGTCATCGATCCGCTGACCGGCACCATCACTTCCACCATTCCGGTGGTTGGGGCATGGGAGGAATCGACCACATGGCAGGACCCGCGGCCCACGCTGTTCGTTCAAGGCTCGACGGCGTACGTCACCGAGCCTGCGACGCGAACCATCCACGCGGTGGACTTGAGTGCCGGAAAGGTAGCGAAATCGGCTCAGCTGGAGCACGTGCCGAACGAGCTGACGGGCGTCAAGGGCTAGACCGTCTCTCACATCCCCTGCCTTAAGCACCGACGCTCTCTCCCTTTCTTGAAGCAAGGGAGAGAGCGTTGGCGTTAAGGGACGTTTATGTGAGAGAGGATCGGTGGGGGCTGGCGGGGAACTGGCTACGCGAGAACGCGGAGCTTTGATCCGGAGCGACCGAACAGTGCTGCGTCGGCGGAGATTTTGCCTGCACCTGCCAGTGCCAGGGCCAGGGCTGCGCCGGCGAAGAGCAGCACCAGCTCGTACCCGCCATTGCCGACGAAGACGCCTGCCGGTGCGTGCACCAGGAAGAGGGCGCCGAGCATATTGACGGCCAGGAGCGTTGCGAACACGCGGGTCAGGAACCCGATGATCAGCGCAATGCCACCCACCAGCTCCAAGGTGGCAACGATGGGGGCTACTGTCGAGGCTCCGGGGACACCCATCTGCGCGAAGGAGGCCTGGGTGCCAGCGATGGTGAATTCGTTGAACTTCTGCCAACCGTGCGCGGCGAAGAGAAATCCTGCAATAACGCGCAGGATGGTCAGGGCTGTGGTGGTCAAGCTGGACTTGTTCATCCTTCAACCCTCCCGGAGATCAGTTGAAGTGTCAACTAATCGTGGCTTTTTATGACCAAACTCCCAGCTAGCGGCTGCGGCGGGGTTTCGCTTGGAGCCACGGCTGCAGCAGCCGGGTGGTGATCGGCAGGAAGATGTACGTCATCAGCGGCGTGAGGATAACGATGTTCAGGAGCACCGCGAACACCAGCGGCCAGTCCTGCGTCAACGGATGAAGCAGGAAGTTGGCCAGCAAGCTCAGCGGGAAGAACGGCAGGAAGATGCTGATGGCCTGCTTCCAACGCGGCGGCACCACCGTTTCGGGCACCACCACCGAGACGTCGCCAGGCTGCGAGAACCAGCCCTCAATCCCCGTGTGACGCTCCACCCGGGTGGTTTCCATCATGTCCCTGGCGCTGTCAATCCACCAACGCCGTTCCTCGGAGTCCTCCCACTCCTGCAGCGACTCGGCGTCTGAGAACCGATAAAGCATGTGCCATTCGGTGGAATCCACCCCATTGCGAACCCACCCCGACCCCAAATATCCGGGCCATTCGCGGGCGAGTTCCTGGCCGGCGTGGGCCCACGCGTTGGCTTGGCGGGTATAGCCCGGGAGGATGGTGCGGGCTACGGAAACGGTGACGGGATGCTCATGTGACACGGCCCAAATGTACCCGGCCCGCGGCGGACTAGTCTGGTTTAGTGCCTCAAACCACAACCGCCCCCACCCGCTCCAACGCCCGCGAGATCCTCCGCCTGGCCGTCCCCGCGTTCGGCGCACTCATAGCCGAGCCCCTGTTCCTGCTGGCCGACTCGGCAATCGTCGGGCATCTGGGCGTCGACCAACTGGCCGGAGTAGGCCTCGCGTCCACCATTCTGCACACCGCCGTGGGGCTGATGGTCTTCCTGGCGTACTCGACGACGCCGGCAGTGGCCCGCGCGATCGGCGACGGCAAGCTGGGCAAGGCTTTGGCAGCAGGGCGCGACGGCGTGTGGCTGGCGCTGCTGCTCGGGCTCGCGCTCGCCGTGGCCGGGTTTGTGACCGCCGAGCCCCTGGTGGGCTTCATGGGAGCGACAGGAGACGTGCAGCAATTCGCCGTCGATTATCTGCGCTGGTCCATGCCTGGCCTGGCCGCGATGCTCCTCATTTTTGCCGGCACGGGTGTTCTTCGCGGACTCCAGGACACCAGGACGCCGCTTGTCGTAGCAACTGCGGGCTTCGCCGTTAACATCGCCCTCAACCTGTTCTTCGTCTACGGCCTGAACATGTCCGTGACGGGTTCCGCGATCGGTACCAGCATCGCCCAATGGGCCATGGCCGCCGTCTATCTGGTGATGGTCAGCCGCAACGCCCGGCAACACGGCGTGTCCTTGCGACCCGACTGGCATGGCATCCGCGCCATGACCAAGGTGGGTTCGTGGCTCATGCTCCGCACCCTCAGCCTCCGCCTCGCCATCCTCGCCACCGTCCTGGTGGTCACAGCCCAAGGTGCCGTGAACCTCGCGGCCCACCAGTTGGCCATGACGATTTTCTCGTTCCTCGCCTTCGCCCTTGATGCCTTGGCCATTGCCGCGCAGGCGTTGATCGGCAAGGAACTTGGCGCCCGGAACGCCGGCCGGGTCCGGGAACTGACGCACACCATGATCCGCTGGGGCTTGGGATTCGGGGTGATCACCGGGGTGCTGCTGGCCATCGCGGCGCCGTGGGCCGGCTACCTCTTCACCCCCGACGCCGGCGTACGCTCAGCCCTCACCGTTGCCCTCTGGGTCCTCGCGGTGGGACAGCCCCTGGCCGGCTACGTTTTCGTCCTCGACGGAGTCCTCATCGGCGCCGGCGACGCGCGCTACCTGGCGATTGCCGGCGTCGTAAATCTTGCCGTCTATGTGCCGCTGTTGGTGGCAGTCCACCAACTAAGGCCCGACGGCGAGGCGGGGCTCCTGTGGCTGTGGGCGGCGTTTGCGCTGGGCTACATGCTGGCCCGCGGGGTGACTTTGGGGCTGCGCGCACGTACGGATCGGTGGATGGTGCTGGGTTCGCACTAAACTGGACGGGTGACTCTCCCAGCGACTCCTGCCCAGACTCCTTCTGCCTCCGCGGCCGGACTCTGGAAACCCGTGCTGATCCGTGCCACTGTTGCGCTGGTGTTCGGCGCGGTCACGATCTTCTGGGCCACCCCGTCCGTGCATGTCCTGGCGTGGGCCGTGGGCCTGTATCTGCTCGCCACCGCAGGCGCGGTGTGGATGTCGCGTGCTTTGCCGGTGGCAGTCCCCGCAGTGGTGGCCTTGGCTGGACTCGTGGCGCTGGTAACGCAGTCGGACGCAGGCGTAGCTTTGTCGGCGATGCTGGCCCTGCTGGTGCTGGGGCTCCTTGAATTCGCCCATGGTTTCCGGAAACGGGACATGTTGGCGCGGGACTGGCTCGTTTCCGGCGTCATTTCCGTCGGAACCGCAGTTCTGTTGCCGTTCTTCACCTCCCTCGGAGCCCACGCGCTCCTGGGTGTCGCCGGTGGAGGGGCCATCATTTCCGGTGTGCTGTGGATCCTGTCAGGGCTGACTTTGCGGCACGATGCCAAGACAGCCTCCGGCACTTCCCAGGCCGCTGCTCCCGGCGCTTCGCCCGAGGCCGTAAACTAGTAGCTGGACGTTCTACTCGTTGTAGAACTTTTGCAGACCGGCGGACACTAACCGCCATCATTGGAGGAATGACCGTGGCTGACCAGACACCAGGAGAACCGCGCAAGATGCGGACCTCGGTCAAGGGACCGCTCATGTTCTCCGCGTTCTTTGCGGTACTGGCTTTCGTGGCTGTTCTCATCTTCGCTTCCGGCGGCAGCGCGAAGGCCCCGCGGTTCGACCTCGCCTTCACGGGCGCCGGCATCGCGTTCATCGTGAGCCTCGTTGTGGCGGCCATGTTGTCCATGAGCCACAAGGAAAACGCCGACCACCTCGGCAAGGGATCCGGCGTCAACCTCAGTTCCAAGCGCCCCAACCATGGCGGCCCTGGTGCTCCGGATGATGGCACGGAAACGCACGACGCCGGCCGCTGACCTTCGAGCGCTTCCTCACCTTGGTGGGGGAGCGCTTTTTTGTGGGCTGCTGGTCTCTGCCTTCAACGGTGCGGCGGGTGGTTCGAGGGATCAGGCCGCTCTTGATTTCTTCGACCACCGAAGGGGGAGCGACGCGTTGACCAGGAGCAGGGCCGCCAGAAGCCAACCGGCGCATAGGAGGTAGGGGTCCGGGGTGACGGTGTCATAGGCGATTCCGTCCAAGTCGCCAACCTGGCGGACTGTCATAACGAATCCGGCCGCCATGAGGCCGATGGTGATGGTTGCCAGAGACGCATATACGCGCAGGTTTCCTGACCACCAACGGTTCACTGCGGGGATGAGTCGAAGCGGCAGGCCGACAACAACCGCGGCCACGATCGCCAACGGCGGAATGATGAGGCCGCTCAGCGCCAGACCGATGAAACTTAGCAGTCCGTCATAGCCCACCATCAAAGAAAACTGGAAGCTAACCCAGGTTGGTGCGAGCACTGCGAAGGCGAGAGCCAGTTGGCTGAAAGGTGCCAGGCCCGTGCTGCCTGACCGCTCCCGGGGAAGTTCCCGCAGAGTCAAAGGCCGTGGGGCGCCAGGCTGTGGCAGTGGTTGTCCGGTTGCCTGCGGATGATGCCTTTCCGCGACAACCGGATATCGGGGTGGTCCCAAGGGGTTGGTTGGCGGTTCCGCGGCTGACCCGCCGTGGAGGTCACTCATGGTGCCATGCTCCCCACGTCGGTGCGCTTCTTGAATCGGAGAGGGAGCGAAGCGTTCACAGCCAGGAATGTGATGATGAAGCAGCCGGCGGCCACAAGTCCCATGTCGGGGGTCACCTCGTCGTATGGCATTCCGTCGATCACCCCCGTTTGGCGAATCCGCCGGGAATAGCCCGAAATCATGAGGAGTGTCGCGGCGGCAGCGAGCAAGATGTAACAGCGGCCATTTCCCATCCACCAGCGTGAAAGGCGTTGGTTGAGTCGCAGCGGCAGGCCAGTCAGCAATGCCAGGCCGATAGCAAAGACCGGAACATGGGTCACGGCCAATAAGACGCCAAGTATGGTGTCGACGCCGATCATCGGCGGCGTTAGCATCGCAGCAATCCAAGCCGTAGCTACGAATGGGTAAACGACGGCAATTTGCCGGAAAGAAGCAACACGCAACCTGGTTTGTCCGTGGTGATTGATTCCAGGCCCGATGCGTTGTTCCCCCATGCCCGCCATTATGCCCTTCTATTCGCCCCCGGCGGCCTTCCTGGCCCGGTATGCGGCGACGTGGGCGCGGTTGGCGCAGTTGCCGGTGTCGCAGTAGAGCTTGGAGCGGTTGCGGCTCAGGTCCAGCACCACGGCGTCGCAGTCCTCTGCCGCGCACACCCGCATGCGCTCCATTTCCCTGCTGCGGATCACGTCAATGATGCCCATGGCGGCTTCGGTGCCCATCCGGTCTGCCAGGGGAGCTTCGGGGGTGGTGGCGTGGAGGTGCCAGTCCCAGTGATCGTGCTTTACCAGCTGGGGGAGTGCCTTGGCGTCGGCCAGGATCTTGTTGACGGACTTTGCGGCCGTGTCCTCATCGGCGCTCCAGAGGGCCGTGAGTTCGCTGCGAAGGTGTTTGATGCTGTTCAGCTCGGCAGGGGAATTGACCCGCGAACCGGTGAACTCTTCCGCTTTCAGGAATGCATCGAGGTCCTCAAGGGTGACGAGTGATTCCTGCCCATTGGCTGCGGTGTTGATCAGGTTGACGACGCTGCGAAGGGCAACTTCGGTGTCAGGCGCAAAAAGCACTTTGACTCCTTACAAGTTTCGGGAGTACTGTCATGACCATAAGCCCACTTTACTCCTGACAGGAGGCTGCTGTGTCAGCTCCAACGACGAAGGCTGATGCAAAAGGTTTCCTGGCATCAGGACTCGGCATCGCACTCTTTTCTTCCGCTGTCTTTGGCACGTCCGGCTCATTCGCCAAGTCGATGCTGGAAACCGGCTGGTCACCCGGCGCCGCAGTTGCCGTGCGCCTTACAGGTGCTGCGCTGATCCTGCTGATACCCGCCGTCGTGGTTCTTCGTGGCCGCTGGCACCAACTCAAGGACAACTGGCTCACCATCCTGCTCTTCGGACTGATCGGTGTGGCAGGGTGCCAACTGTTCTACTTCAACGCCGTGGCGCGGTTGTCCGTAGGTGTTGCCCTGCTGCTCGAGTACCTGGCTCCGGTGATGATTGTCCTCTGGCTCTGGATTGCCAGCCGGCGGCGGCCTCGCGCGCTGACGGCTGCCGGGACCCTGCTCTCGCTTTGCGGATTGGTCCTGGTGCTTGACCTGACAGGTGCCGTGAAGGTGGACTTCGTCGGAGTCCTGTGGGGCATGGCAGCGGCCGTGTGCCTGGTGATCTACTTCTTCATTACCGCCAAGGAGAATGACACCCTGCCTCCACTGGTGCTCGCTTCCGGCGGCCTCCTGGTCGGTGCAGTGGTGATGTGGCTGGTAGGCCTGTTGGGGCTGCTCCCCATGACGTTCAGCGCTGCCGACACAACCCTTGGCCCGTGGACCACTCCGTGGTGGGTGTCCGCCGTCGGGCTCATCATCCTGGCCACAGTGCTCGCCTACGTTTCCGGCATCATGGCCGCGAGGAGCCTGGGTTCGAAGGTGGCATCCTTCGTCTCACTGACCGAAGTGCTGTTCGCCGTGATCTGGGCATGGCTGCTGCTGGGCGAACTCCCGGGGCCAATTCAATTGCTGGGCGGCCTCCTCATTGTGGGCGGCGTCGTCCTGGTCCGGGTTGACGAGCTCCGGGGCGACCGCCGCGCCGCCCGCGTCCTGGACCACCCGAACGACGTCGAACCCGTCCCGAGCGGTTCCGTCACCGAGTCGCCCCGCAGCTAAGCGGCTTTAACAGCAAAGAACCCGGACGCTGGTGCGTCCGGGTTCTTCCCAACTGTCTTAGTTGGAAGCCTGCTGCTGCTGCTCAGCGTTCTTCTGAGCGCGGTCGCCGGCTTCGCGAAGTGCGTCGGCAACTTTCTTCAGGTTCGAAGCGTGCTGGCTGTCCCACTCGCCGCGGAACTTGTCAGCGTCCGGGCCCTTCCAGTCGGTGCCATCAAGCGCGCCCTTGAGCTGTGAACGCTGCTGCTCGATGTTCTCGGCACCTGCCTTCAGCTTGTTACCGAGCTGACGAAGCTGATCAACATCTGCACCCCAAATAGCCATGAGATTCTCCTTCATTTGTTCGGACCCGAGCTCTTCGGCATCCCCAGCGGCCTCCGGCTCATCCGGAAGATCCAATAACTAAAACCTATCCCGGGAATCCAAAAACCGTCGATGGGCACCCCTCCCCATGCAGCACTGCCCATAGTTAGCATGGGGTTATGTGCCGCAATATCAGGACCCTGCATAACTTCGAACCGCATGCCACGAATGCCGAAGTGGAGGCCGCAGCGCTGCAGTATGTGCGCAAAATCAGCGGATCCACCAAGCCTTCCAAGGCCAACGAGGAAGCCTTCGCGGAGGCTGTCCACGAGATCGCGCATATTACGCAACATCTCCTGGACTCCTTGGTGAGCAATGCTCCGGCGAAGAACCGGGACGAGGAAGCAGCCAAGGCAAAGGCCCGGTCGGCCGTCCGTTTCGGGACAGCCTAGCCGGGCCCTGCTTCCGTTCCTGGGGCTACTTACCGAAGGAGCGCAGCCTCAGCGAGTTGGCTACTACCAGCACCGAGCTCGCTGCCATCGCTGCGCCGGCGATCATGGGGTTCAGGAATCCCAGTGCCGCCACCGGGATGCCGATTGCGTTGTAGAAGAACGCCCAGAACAGGTTGGTCTTGATGGTGGACAGGGTCTTGCGGGACAACTCAATTGCCTGCACCAGCTGACCAAGGTCGCTACCCATCACCGTGAGATCGGATGCCTCGATGGCAACATCCGTGCCCGAGCCCATCGCGATGCCAAGGTCCGACTGTGCCAAGGCGGCAGCGTCATTCACGCCGTCACCGGCCATGGCCACGGTGGCCCCGGAGGCCTGGAGTTTCCGGACTGCCTCGACCTTGCCTTCGGGCAGGACACCGGCGAAGACATCGTCCGCTGAAATCCCGACGGCGGCCGCTACTTGCGCGGCCACGGCAGCGTTGTCGCCGGTCAACAGGATGGGACGGATGCCCAGGTCCTTCAACTTTTGGATTGCCGCTGCCGAACCGGGCTTGATGGTATCGCTCAGGCTGATGATGCCGGCCGGCTGGCCGTCAACCGCAACCCAGATTGCCGTGGCGCCCGCGTTTTCCTCTGCAGCGAGTGCTTCCCGCTGGCTGGAGTCGAGCGTGATGCCGTTCTCCTCGAGCCAGCCGGAGCGCCCGACAACCACGGTCTTGGTGGTTCCCTCGAAAGCAACGGTTCCCCGGACGCCGCCGCCCGGTGCGGAACTGAAGCCTTCAACGCGAGGCAGGCTGCCGCCGTCGTGCGTTGCTTCCTGCGCCGAGGCCGCAATCGCGTGGGCGATCGGGTGTTCAGAGGCGGCTTCAACCGCTCCAGCCAGCGTCAGTACGGTGGCCGATGAGTAGCCGTTGAGGCCCACGGTGTGGTCCACGGCGAGCTTCCCGCTGGTCACGGTGCCCGTCTTGTCCAGCAGGATGGTGTCCACGTGCCGGGTGTCCTCAAGAACCTGCGGCCCCTTGATGAGGATGCCCAGTTGGGCTCCACGGCCGGTTCCCGTCAGCAGTCCCACCGGAGTCGCCAGGCCCAAGGCGCAGGGGCAGGCGATCACCAGGACCGCGACGGCAGCCGTGAAGGCTGCGTTGAGGTCACCGGAGAAGAACAGCCACAGCAGGAACGTGACCAGGGCGATGACCAGCACGATCGGCACGAACACCGAACTGATCCTGTCCGCAAGCCGCGCAATGGGCGCTTTTCCAGTCTGTGCCTGGCTGACCAGTCGACCCATCTGGGCGAGCGTCGTGTCCGAGCCAACGCGGGTTGCCCGCACCAGCAGGCGGCCCGAAGTGTTGATCGTTGCACCTGTCACAGCGCTGCCCGGACCGACTTCCACGGGCACCGATTCGCCGGTCACCAGTGAAGCATCGACGGCGGAAGCACCATCCGTGACCACGCCATCGGTGGCGATCTTCTCACCGGGGCGGACCACTATGACGTCGTCCACCAAAAGTTGATCGGCAGGGATCTTCTCCTCCACGCCGTCCACCAGGATGGTGGCGTCCTTGGCGCCCAAATTCAGCAGGGCCTTGAGAGCATTGCCGGCCTTGGCCTTCGCGTTCGCCTCAAGGTAGCGCCCCAGCAGCAGGAAAGTGGTGACCACAGCCGCGACCTCGAAGTACAGTCCGCCGCCGGACATGCTTTCCATGCCGGGGTGTTCAGTCATCCGGGGATCCGCAAACAACTGCCACGCAGAGTACAAGTACGCCGCAATGACACCAATGGAGACCAGGGTGTCCATGGTTGAGGCAAAGTGTCGGGCATTCACTGCGGCAGCGCGGTGGAACGGCCAGGCAGCCCAGCTCACCACCGGCAGGGCCAGTGCTCCGGCAACCCAGCCCCAGTTGGCGAACTGGAGGGCGGGGATCATGGAGATGGCGAAAACGGGAATTGTCAGAAGCGCGGCAACGATCAGGCGCGGGCGGAGCGTTGAGGCGGCGGGGCCGTGGGCCATGTGGTCTTCGTGGGCGGTGTGCTGGGTGTGCTGGGTGTGCTCGGTATGGTTGGCTTCCGCGGCGCCGCCGGCGCCGTGCTCGGCATGCTCGGTCGTTCCTCCCTTAGACGCATGCTGCCGCACGCCGCCGGCGGCGCCGCTATGGTCGTGCTCGCTCGTGCCTGCATGCTGTCGCACGCCGCCGGCGGCGCCGCTATGTGCGGGTGCCGGCTCGGTTACAGCCGCGCCGTGCTCCTGGGTCTGTGGGGTGGACTTATGTCCGTGGCCCTCGTGATCCGTGGGGTGGCTGGTGTGGGTCTCGTGGGGGCGGGGTTCGCGGGTGTTTGGGGGTGGGGCTTGGCGGACGGTGGCTTTGTAGCCTGTCGCGTTGACTGTGTCCACGATTTGCTGGTCTGTCACGGTTGCCGGGACGGTGACGTGGGCTGATTCGAGGGGCAAGTTGACGCTGGCCTCGACTCCTTCAAGTTTGCCCAGTTTTCGTTCCACACGATTGACGCACGAGGCGCAGGTCATGCCCTCGATGTCCAGCTCGATGATCCTGTGTGCAGGTTGGTTGAAAGTCTCCTGGCTACTCAAGAGGACTCCTAAGCTTCGTTGGCTACCACCAGGTAGCCGGCTTCTGCCACGGCCTCGCCAATTTCAGACGGCGAGAGCTCCTTGGTTGATGTGATGGTCACGGTGGACAGTCCCCCGGGGTTGAGGTCTACGGCCACATTTTCGACGCCGTTGAGCGACTCAAGTTCTTCGCTCACGCTGGAGACGCAGTGGCCGCAGGTCATGCCGGAAACGTTGACGTTGGTCTGGATGGTCTGGCTCATGGTGGTCTCCTTGGTGGTGAGTTGGATGGTGTGGTGGTTGTTGGCGGAATTACCGCAGCAGGCGCCCGATGGCATCGGTGGCCTCCTTCACTTTGGCGTCGATCTGTTCGGCTCGGGCTTCAGGGTTGGGCTCGGAGGCGGCACCAACGACGCAATGGCCGATGTGCTCTTCGACGAGTCCCAGGCTGACGGCATGGAGGGCCTTGGTGGCTGCAGCCACTTGGGTGAGGATGTCGATGCAGTACTTGTCGTCCTCCACCATGCGTGCAATTCCGCGGACTTGCCCCTCGATCCGTTTCAAGCGTTTGAGGTACGCGTCCTTGTTGCTGGTGTACCCGTGGGGTGCGGTGTGCTCCGGTTCCACGTCAATGGTGGGTGCATCCGGCTGGCTCATGCTCAGGTCTGGCGTGCTCATATTTAGAATCTATACCCATGGGGGGTATGCGTCAAGTACCCCCTGGGGGTATTTTTCGGGAATTGGGCCTGCGGTAAAGCCCGGACTCGACCCATACTGGAGTCAGCGCCGTCGATGCTGCTTTATCGCCGACGCAGGCACCAATGGAGCGATGTCGGGATGGGTGGATGATGGCGGTTTTCGTACTGATTCATGGGGGCGGTTCCACGTCGTGGGACTGGCACTTGGTCCAGCCCCTGCTCGAGACTGCGGGCCATGAGGTCATTGCGGTGGACCTGCCAATCGAAGACAAGAACGCGATGCTTGAGGATTACACCCGCGCGGCAACGGAGGTGGCCGACGGCGCCCGGCACACCATCGTGGTTGGTCACTCGCTGGGTGGCTTTACGGCGCCTTTGGTCTGCCAAGAACTCAATTCGGACGGCCTGGTGTACCTCTCGGCAATGATTCCCATGCCGGGTGAGACCTTCGGTGAATGGTGGACCAATACCGGGCATGACCGCGAGACCATCCCCGCCGAAGCGTTCTTCAACCTCGTCCCTGACAACCTTGCACAGCAAGCCCGGGACAAGGAGCGTGATCAGCAGGGGGCCTGGATGTCAGGACCATGGCCCGGCCAACATCCGGACGTGCCCACACTGGCCATTCTGTGCCGTGACGACCTGTTCTTTCCGGCGTCGTTCATGCGGCTCCAAGTACAGGACCGGTTGGGAACCGAACCGGTGGAGATCCCGGGCGGCCATTACGCCACACTGAGTCACCCGGACGCTGTGGCTGCGGCGTTGGACGACTTCGCCCAAAGGATCGCACTGACACGACCAGCGTGAGTGCCAGCTGGTCTCAACTTCAGAATACGTTCTGAGTTAGTGTTATTGCATGGGTGCAGCCACAAAATCTGAAAGAACAACCCGACCTTCCCGGGCTACGGCAGCGTCCGAGTCCTTTAGAGCCCGCACGTCATTTCAGTCTTCTGAACTGAGCCGATCCTCGGCGGACGTTTTTGCGGCTGCCGCAGACCATCCCGTTAAGGTCACGCGTCGTGATGGCGAATCTCTGGTACTGATGTCGGAAAGCGCCAATGCGGCACGCGTTTCCCTGCTCGAACTCGCGGCACAACTGGTCGCTGTTTCGACGAGCATGGAGGGAACGCTCGCGGACCGGATGAGCGATCGTTTTCCTTGGATGCTGGCCCTGAGCCCGGATGACCGGGTGGCGTGCGCCGAAAAGGTGCTATCGGCGGCAAGGGCGTCCTTTGCAACCAATCAGCCTCATCTGGCGATTGCAGAACTGACATCATGGCGCGAAACGGCGACAGCCCTCGCGGCGGGGCTGGGCAGGGCACCCGTGGAGTGGTTGGAAGCCTCGGAAGCTGTCCAGCGTCCATAGCGAATGTCGAAGAACGAAAAGGTTGAGCGTCCGACCAAGAAGAGCGAGTACGAACTCCGATTTGCTTCCATCTAAGCCAGGCGAGACTGTGCCGACGTCGAACTTTACTCATGCGGTGATCAACTACCGCGGCGTCGGGGACCACACCTGCGCATAGGCTTGGACCATGCTGAACCTGGTCCTTGGACTTCTCTTTGCGGGGCTCTTCCTTGCCTCCTACCAGTCCGATCGGCGCAGGCTCCGCAACGGGGTGTTCCTGTTGGTGGCGGCGTGGCTGCTGCTTCAGGCGCTGCTGGACTTCCTCATCGACCTGAACCCGTGGTTCGAGTGGCTGAACCTGGTGATCGTAGTGGTCCCGGTGGTGAGCATTTTTGTGTTCGCCGGCTTCCTGATCGCCAACGGCATCACCATGGTCCACAGGGAGGGTCCAGGCATCAGCAGCTTCCTGCCCATCGCCGTGGGCGTGGCAGTGTTCCTCGCTCCCGTTGTGGCCTTCCTGTTCGTGCTGAGCGGGCAGCCCGTCCTGGCGGGTCTCGCCGCCTTGGCGTTCTTCCTCTGCGCTTACCTGGGCTGCGCCTTTGTGGTGTTCCTCGGGTATGCGCTGGTGTATTCAAGGATGCGGTTCAGCGCGAATCCGGCGGCCGTGATTGTCCTGGGCTCCGGCCTGATTGACGGCAAAGTCCCGCCATTGCTCGCCGCGCGCCTGAACAAGGCTTTGGAAATTTACGACGGCGGCGCACCGGTCAGGCCCGTACTGGTGCCTTCCGGTGGCCAAGGCCCGGACGAACCGCGGCCCGAGTCCACCGCAATGAAGGAATATCTGGTGGCCAAGGGCGCTTCGGCCGTCGATGTGCTGGAAGAAAACCAGGCCACCACCACCCGAGAGAACCTCGCCTATTCGGTTGCCTTGCTTGCCGACAAAGGTATCCAGGGACCGGTGCTGGTGTGCACCAACAACTACCATGTTCTCCGCGCGGCCCTCCTGTCGCGGCGCCAGAAAATCAACGCCGAGGTAGTGGGTGCTCCCACCGCCAGGTACTTCGTGCCCAGCGCCTTTCTCCGCGAGTTCGTGGCCGTGATGAGGGACAACCGGGTGACAAACCTGGTACTTTGCCTGCCGATGTTCGGGGTTGCCCTGCTCATCACGGTCGCACTGATGAACTCCGCGGTGGTGTAGTCCTTTTTCCAGGGCCTACGGCTTGGGGAGTCCCGTGGTGAACGTGTGGCTCCATTCGGTGACGGCGCCTTCGGTGAACACGTACCCCTTGCCGGGGACTGCAGTGACAGCCACGGTTCCGGACGGCTTCCTGTAGGTCCCGGCCGCGATCTCCTTGCCGTCAACCAGGTAGGTCACGCCGTCCACCGATGGAACCGTGTAGGCGTCCTGGCCCCGGCCCGGCTTGTCCGTGAAGGTGACGGCTGCCGGCGTCGTGGTTTCGTAGTGGAGGCCGAACCCCAAAGGCAACAGGACGCCGTCGCCGTCTGCTTCGGGTATGTTGACCGGCAGCTTGCCGCCGGGGTTCACTGCACCGGAGATGGCGCGGGCCACGCCGTGGAAGTTGACCGCGTTGACGCCGTAGCTGTTGAGGACGGCGGCTGCACCAGGGAAGACGCTGATGTCATAGGGATTTCGTGTGGCAACGACGATCACGGGGGTTCCGGTCGCCGCCAGTTCTGCCACCATTTGTTGCTGGGCCGCATTGGCAGTGGCGTTGTACGAGGCGAAAACCACGGCATCGACGCCGCGTGCGGCTGCTACCGCCCGTGCCCGATATGCGGCAGAGGGCGAGGCTCCGGCTTCGTAGTCTTCGGTGACGGCGAAGCCTTGTTCCTTCAGGAGGGGAGCGGCAGTTTCAGGCTTGCCGGAACCGGCGCCCACCATGAGTACCGAGCTTCCGGGGGCGAGGGGGAGGACCCTGTCCTCGTTGCGGAGCAGCGTCGCCGCCCGGTCCGAGATCTGGTTGGCCGTGGCGAGGTTGCCTGCGGTTCCCACCAACTGGTCCACGGCGTTGGGGTCCGCCATCGGCTGCTCGAAGACTCCCCGCTTGACCTTCCACTCAAGGATGCGGCGCACGGACTCATCAAGGCGGCTCTCCGTCAGCTCACCGGACTCGACGGCGGCGCGGACCCCTGCGAACGAGGCGTCCACATCGGGGGAGTTCAGGAGGATGTCCGAGCCGGCCTGGATGGCCTTGACCGCGATTTCTTCCTGGGGCCATTCGGCGGCCATCGCGGCCATATCGAGTGCATCCGTGGTGACCAGGCCCTTGAATCCGAGCTCGTCCCGGAGCAAACCGGTCAGAACCTTGTGCGACAGGGTGCCGGGCATTTCCGGGTCGATGGCCTCAACAATGATGTGGGCTGTCATGACCATGTCCACGCCACCGTCGATGGCTGCTTTGAAGGGTTTCAGGTGCTGGTTCAGGGTCTCGCGGTCGTAGGTGACGGTGGGCAGTCCATAGTGGGAGTCTACCGATGTATCGCCGTGGCCGGGGAAGTGCTTGGCAGCAGCGCCCACATTGTGTTCCTGCATGCCGTCGATCTGTGCCACGCCAAGGGCGCTGACCAGCGCCGGGTCTTCACCCATGGAGCGGATGCCGATCACGGGATTGTCCGGGTTGGAATTGAGGTCCAGGACGGGTGCGAAGTCCACATTGATACCCATGGCGCGCATCTCGGAGCCCAGGATTTCACCCTGCGCCCTGGCAAGTTCCTGATCTGCCGTGGCACCCAAGGCCATGTTTCCGGGGAGGACGGTGGCCGGTGACCCGATCCGTGCAACCAAGCCGCCTTCCTGGTCGATGGTGACGGCCAACGGAATGCCCGTCCCGTCTTGGCCTACGGCAGCTTGCTGCAACCCGTTGGACAGGCCGGCCACCTGCCCGGGATTGTTGGTGTTCCCGGACCAGGCGAAGTAGAGGACTCCGCCAAGGTTGTACTTGGCCACGACTTCAGCGGGGGTATCGACGCCGTAGCGGGCCTGGTTGCTTGCCGCCATGGACGTGTCGTCGGCCGATGAACCGTAGACGTGCGTCCAGGTCATCTGGCCGATCTTCTCGTCCAGCGACATGCCGGCAATCATCTCCTCGATGTCCGGCGAGGCAGCGACCGTCGTCGTGTGTGCCGTGGTGGGGGCGGCTGCTGCGGCGCCCCCTGCCACCGCTCCCGCGCCTGTCATGAGCAGCGCCGTGGCGGCGGCCGTCATCAACCTTGTTCCTTTTCTGAGCATGAGGGTTCCCATTCCGATCGTGAGTGTTCCGGCTGGTTAGCGGGGTCCGTTGTAGAGGAGGTATTGGCGGGTATCGCGGACGAATTGACCCAGTTCCGCCCGCCAGCTGTCCATGATGGTCCGGGCGTCAGCACCGGCGTCGAGTTGTTCGGCAAAGCGGGCCGATCCGCTCAGCAGCCCCATCCAGCGCCCGGCGTCGCCGCGCCAACCGAAGCCGGGGTACAACCGCTTTGCTTCCACCAGCATGTGCGTGCCGATTTCCAAGGCTTCTACGCGGGCAGGATCGGTGATGTGTACCTGGACTCCACCGCAGATGATTCCTTGGTTCTTGGAAAGGGTGGGCTGGAAGTAGGCTTCGCGGAAAGTGACACCTGCGAGGCCCTTGCTGTTCAGTGCCTCGGACCAGCGGTAATCCACGTAAGGAGCGCCGATCAGTTCGAAAGGCCGGGTGGTCCCGCGGCCTTCGGACATGTTGGTGGCCTCAAAGAGTGCTGTACCCGGGTACAGGAGCGCGGTCTCGGGAGTGGGCATGTTGGGGCTGGGCAGGATCCACGCGGCGCGGTTGTCCGGTCCGGTCATTTCGCGGCGCCATCCCTGTACTTCCACTATGTGGAGGTCCTGGAGGGGAGTGAGGCCGGCCGCGGGCAAGTGCACTGCATTGAAGTACTTGGCCAGCTCGCCTACGGTCATGCCGTGTTGGAGGGCGATTCCCAGCTTTCCCACTCCGGACTCGAATCCGGGCTGCAGGACCGGGCCGCGCGCTTGGCCGCCTATCGGGTTGGGGCGGTCCAGGACCACGAACCTGGCGCCCGTCCTGGAGGCGGCCTGCATGGCTCCCCACATGGTCCAGATGTAGGTGTAGAACCGCGCGCCCACGTCCTGGATGTCGAAGCAGATGGTGTCCACGCCGGATTTCTCGTAGAAGCCCACGTAGCCGTCCACTTCGGCGCCGTAAGAATCGTAAACGGTGATGCCGGTGCGGGGATCCACTGAGGTGCCTTCGCTGCCGCCGTCCTGGGCGGTGCCGCGGAACCCGTGCTCGGGGCCGAAAACGGCCCTTACGTCCACGCCGTTATCCGCCATGTCGTCAACGATCGAGTGGAAGTTTGCCAGGACTCCGGTGGGGTTGGTGATGACTCCCACCCGCCGGCCGGCAAAAATGCTCCATTTGTCCGCGGCGGCGACGTCGGCGCCGTTGATTGTGGTGCCGGGCTTCCCGGGGCGGGCAGTTTGGAGGGTGGCAGCAGTTGCTCCGGGGGCAAAGGGGGTGATGACGGCTGTTGCGGCAGCGAGTCCCGATGCGTGGAGTAGTTTTCGGCGGTTGAGTGTCATGGGGAGCCTTTCCGGATGAGCAGGGCATGACAACTTTTGTGATGTCGCTTACACCGACCGTATTCGCTGTGGAGTTGCGCGTCAATCGTTTACATGCAATGCGATGTTTGGGTAAATTATTTACATGCACGGGCCGCTACTGTGGGCTGGGCTGACCCGTCTGAAAGGAAGCTCCATGGAAGAGGCACCGAACGTGCAGTTGTCGCGGACCGTTTTGGTGCGGATACGCTCCGCATTGCCCTCCCTGCGCCCTTCCGAGCGCGCCGTCGCAGAGTTGGTGCTCGCTGATCCTTCCCGGGCCGCCATGATGTCAATCGCTGATCTCGCTGAACAGGGCGGAACATCCACCACGTCCGTTGTGCGCTTCTACAAAAAAGTGGGCTACAGCGGGTATTCCGATCTGCGCCTGGACCTCGCCCGGGAAACCGCTCGCGAAAGCCTCGCCAACAGCGTCCCGGCGGGAGTCTACGAGGACATCAACACGTCCGATTCGCTGCGGGATATCGTCTCCAAGATCGCCTTCAACGAGACCATGTCCATCGCCGACACGGCACAAGTGCTCGACGTCGACCACCTCGCCCAGGCTGTGAAGGCCATCTCCGCTTCGCGGAAGACCGACATCTTCGGCGTTGGGGCAGGAGGCTTGGTGGGCGAGGACCTGCAGCAGAAGCTGCACAGGATCGGCCGGACGTCCTTTGCTTGGTCTGACCCGCATGCGGCGCTGGCCTCTGCGGCGCTTTTGGACCACGACGGCGTTGCTGTCGCCGTCTCCCACTCGGGCACCACCGTGGACACGGTGGACTTCCTCGCGGCAGCGAAGGCGGCAGGGGCAACCACTATCGCGGTCACCAATCACGCCGACTCGGCTTTGGGGTGGGTGGCGGACATTGTGCTGAATACCGCCGCACGCGAGACTCCCTTCAGGTCCGGGGCCATGGGAAGCCGCATCGCCCAGATGATGGTGGTGGACTGCCTCTTCGTGGGAGTCGCCCAGCATTCCTATGACGCCTCGGTTTCGGCGCTCCAGAAGACCCATGCCGCGGTCCAGGGCCGGAAATTGCCGCGGGGTTCGACGCAGGCGTAGGCCTGTTGCCGGGCGAATGTTCTGTATGACCAATCAGCTGTCCCGGGATGAGTTCGCGCGCGCGGTAGGGTCGAGGGATGTTGACGCTTGTTGCCCCGGACGTTTCCTTCTACGAGTCATTCATCGAGTCCCACCGCGAATGGGATGGCACGCATCAGGATGGTGCCGGGCTGGTTGCCGGCGATGACATCAGCACGGCGGAAGGTTTCGCTGCATGGGTGGATAAGTTGCTTGGGGCTGAACATGCCGAAGAGGTGAACGGCATCGTCCCATGCACTTATCGCTGGATAACCAACGGCTCACGGTATGTGGGGGCCATCGCCTTCCGTCACTACTTGACACCGGCCCTGCTGAACTCGGGCGGACATATTGGGTACGGCGTGCGTCCTTCCGATCGTGGCCGTGGGGCAGCAACCTGGGCTTTGCAGGAAGTATGTGCCGGGCTGGCAGCCGGGGGAGGGCCCGGGCGGGTCCTCTTGACCTGTGATGACAGCAATGCGGCGTCCGCCAGGACCATCGAGCGCAACGGCGGCCAACTCGAAGACGTTCGCTTGGATGAGGAAGGCCAGCCCTTCAGGCGTTACTGGATTGAGCTCGCCATTACCGGGCAGTAAATTTGTCACCCGGGGGTTGACAGGCTTCTTAAGTGCGGGCACCATGGACGTATGATCAGTCAACCCGGGGGTGACAGCTTAACTCCGCCAGGCGCTGATCCGCAGTGGCAGCAGGTGCTCACCCATCGTGCAGCCGACGACGGCTCCCGTGAAGCAGCAGCCAACAGGTTTGCAGAACGCGGGATCACCCCGGAGCAGGTGCGCTCCGTCTTGAACGATGGCGGCGATGCCATGTACGCGGCGGCCGCAGCGGGCAGTCCTGGTTGGGCAGAAGCATTCGGCGGGCCTTTGGCCGTGGCCCTGCTGTCCGCGGAAGTCAGTGCCTTTGCCGCACATTTGAATTCCAGGGCGTCCGGAGTCAGGTCAGCGGCTGTCGCCGAGCTCCTGGACGAATACAGCGCCGTCACCGTAGCCGGAGAGCTCGGAGTGGCGCGCCAGAAGGTATACGAAATTGCACGGGCAGGTCTTCGTCCGCCCTACATTGAGAAGGTCCCTTGGAGGACACAATGAATCCGATCGAAGAGAAGGTCCAATTACCGGACCCGCAAACCCACTTTCTGGTCCATCCACTTGACCTGCCGGCAGCCCGCAAGGAGTTCCTGCTGGGCTGGTGGTTGGGCGTCTTCGCCACGCCCCAGGTCTACACGGCGCTGCTTGCCTTCTTCTGGGCAGTCAGCAACAACTACGTCACACCCGTGCTGGTCCCGCTCGTTCTGGTGGTGATTGCGGGGTGGGTCGGTTCCAGGCTCACCCGCGGCGCCTGGGACTACATTCCACGGAAACGGCATGACCGGCAGCGGCGGTTGCCTGGCCTCAGGATCAGCGCAGCGCTCGTCACCTCGCTGGCACTCCTTGCCGGGCTGGTGGTGTTCATGCTCTGGGCTTCGGGGCAGGACTTCGTCCCCGGCTTCAGTGCCTACCCCTTGGGAATGGGTGCGGCCATTGTGCTGATCATGGTCTTGGAATTGGTGGTCAAGCTTGTCCGCCGCAGGACGCTGGAGATTGTTCCCCAGGTCCTGAGCACGGTTGTAGTGGCGATCGCCCTGTGCCTGGGATTCGTCCTCCTTCCGCCGGGGGATGCCCCTGGTGTCCCGGAGATGCTGCCCGGTGCCGCCATCCTTGTGGGCGTCTGGTTGATCTGGCTGCTTTTCACCACAACGGAGTCCCGCCGCAACCACGATTGATGGCCTGCAATTCTGTTCACGTTCCCGTCACCAGTCATTGCTAGGCTCCGGGCACTACACGGCTGACCAGGAGGACCGCATGACGGAGGCAAACGCACTATCCACTTCTTTGGACAATTGGTGGGTCAGGGACAACCTGAGGGAGACCATCGATCACTTAGTGGAGCTGGGCTACACCATCAGCGGCGGGCAGGGGGAAGACCCCGACCTGATCGACCCCGGTGGATCGGCGGTGGAGACCTGGAACGAGGATTATCCCTACGAACAGCGGATGACGCGGGACGAGTACGAGATCGAGAAGTACCGGCTCCAGATCGAGCTGCTGAAATTCCAGTACTGGGGCCAGGATCGCGGACTCAAGCATGTGATCGTGTTCGAAGGCAGGGACGCGGCAGGCAAGGGCGGCACCATCAAGCGTTTCACGGAGCATCTGGATCCGCGCTCCGCCCGGACTGTGGCGCTTGCCAAGCCGTCGGACCGCGAGCAGGGCCAGTGGTATTTCCAGCGCTATATCCAGCACCTTCCCACGGCCGGCGAGATCGTCATGTTCGACCGCTCCTGGTACAACCGGGCCAACGTGGAGAAAGTCATGGGCTTCTGCACCGATGACGAATACCGCACCTTCATGGGGCAGGCGCCGGTCTTCGAAAAGATGCTGGTGGACGCCGGTATCCACGTGACCAAGTTCTGGTTTTCCGTTACCAGGCAGGAGCAGCGCACCCGTTTCGCCATCCGCCAGATCGATCCCGTCCGCCGCTGGAAGCTCTCGCCCATGGACCTTGCGTCATTGGACCGCTGGGAAGAGTACACCGACGCCAAGGAACAGACCTTCCTGCACACGGACTCGGACCACGCACCGTGGATCACCATCAAATCCAACGACAAGAAGCGCGCCCGCATCAACGCCATGCGCTATTTCCTCAATCAGTTCGAGTATGAGGACAAGGACACCTCGGTGGTCTACGACGCCGATCCGCTGATCCTCCGCCGTGGCCGCGACGCCGTAGGCGACTAACTCGCGGGCCTTTTTCCGGAAGTTGGTTACATTCTTCCTACGGCCGGACATTAACGGGGTATGAGCTTGCAAATGGAGCAGGGGGATCGTGTGGAGCCAGCCAGGCAGAAGCATTTCCTGGCGGCACACGCGGCGTGCCACGACAAGGTGTACCGCTATTTCCGGCGTCGAACCGACGGTGCGTCGACGGCGGAGGACCTCACCGCCGACGTTTTCCGGATCGCGTGGGAAAAGTCCCGTCAGGACCAGGAACTCTCAGTCCTCGTGGTGTTCGGAATTGCCCGGAACGTCCTCCGCAACCACTACCGTTCAGCCGTTCGCTCCCACAACCTCACGCAGCAACTGGAGCGGCAGCGAACCCACGAGCTGGGTACGGACGACGGCGAGGTGAGGGAAGCGCTGGACCGGCTCAGACCCGAGGAACGCGAGGTCCTTCTCCTGACGTACTGGGATGGATTCAGTTCTGCCGAGGTTTCCGACCTGCTCGATGTCACGGCCACAGCGGTCAGGATGCGGCTACACCGGGCGCGGAAAGAGCTCAGCAAACTGCTTCGGACGGACCACACCACGGAGGATCCCCGCAATGCGTAACAACGAAACGTCTACCCTGGACCGCCTGGCTTCTGCCGATCCCGCCTTGACGGTAACAGAGGATGAACTGGCCCGGAGCCGGGAGAAGAGCCTGGCTGTCATGCGCACCGATGCAGAGCAGCTTTCTGTCGGGGGCTTCGTAGAAGATCTACACCGACGCTCGCCCAAGGGACGCCGCCTCCGGGTGCTGGCCGGTGCAGGGTTGGCGGCCGCGGCAGCAGCAGTTGTTGTGGGTGTGGTCCTGACGTCCTCCATGCCGGCTCCCCCCAACGAGCAAGCTGCGCCGGCTGCAACGCAACCCGTCACTGTTCAGGAGGACGCGTCGAACCCGCCAGGCCTTTCGCCCCTGCCGGAGATTACGGGGCTCAAAGATGCGACGGGGAACGCCAGGATTATTACCGGTGGCAACGGCAATAAGGCGGCTGTTTCCACGGACGAAGACGTAAACGTCTTCATGGAAGCGCTCGCCACGGGAACCTTGGGACTGAGCAGCGGCGGCTGCATAGTCAGCAACCCAGGGGACGGAAAATTCCATGGACTGATCTTCCCCTTCGGAACCAAAGTCACTAACGAGGGGGTTGTGCTGCCCGACGGCGTGGCGTTCAACATCGGCGATGAATTCTCGTTCGGCGGCGGCGGCACTCCCGAGGGCCTGCCGCCCAACGAGTGCCTTCCATCAGGCGGCGGTTTCCTGGTTCAGTCCTGGCGCGAGGCCCCGGTTTCGACGCAGCCTGAATAACACCAAACCGCAACGTCGGCGCTCCCATAAGTGCCGACGTCGTGCGTTCTATTCGGCGGACTCTTCCTCCACAACCGGGTCCTTCAACAGCAGCGCCGTGCCTTGGAACGGCCCGAGCTGGAGGAAGAAGCTGCACAGATCATCCACCTGGCCGACGTCCTCGCCGCTGAACAGGTCATGCACGGCAGCTCCCGGAACGAGGTGTGAGGACTGGATGCTGCCGGCGATGTCCTGGTCCGAGAAGTTCAGTACGGTGACCTGGAGTGCTCCGTCGGCGAGCTGGTTGACCAACACCAGCAGCCCCCGGTTGGAGACCTCGGGCACGTCCAGCAAGGTGCTGGTGGCGATGCCCGACTCCTCCCGCACTGTGAGGATCTGCTGGAGCCGGCGTGCGTAGGAGCTTGGATCGTTGAGCTGCTCAGGCAACGAGCCGTAGAGGCTGCGGGCCCGGGCCATGCCTGCCAGCGAGGTCTTCGCTTCGGGGCTGGTTCCCATGAGGTCGTGGGCGCCGCGGTTGATCCAGCGGGTGTCACCCTGCGACGTCAGCTCCTTGACGGTCTCGCGGTCCAGGGCCGTGATACCGGTGAGGTCCCAGCCGGAGAGCGCGAAGACGCCCGGCTGCAGCGCGTTGTACATGGACAACAGCACGTGGGCATCCCGCACCTGGGCCTCCTGCTCGGGGGTGATGGCGTCCTGGTCCGTGATACCCAGCGCGGCCGTGATGAAGCTGACCGTGGTGCAGGCGATGCCGTTGGTGGTGAAGAGTGCGTTGTACGGCCCGTTCTCGCCCGTGAGGCGTTCCCGCAGGGTTTCCTGCACTTTCTCGGCAACTTCGGCGCCGGTCAGTTCTTCGCCGCCCAGCTCAAAAATGTCGTCCCTGTGGCCGGCTGCGAAGTGCAGCAACTCGTAGGTAAGTTCGTCGTGGTTCTGGAGGGCATGGACCAGGGAAGCCTGGTCCACCCCGATCTCCATGGACAGGCGCAGGGTCAAACGCAGGAATTCGGTATCTCCGGTGACGAAGGCGTAGTGGTACGCGGGCCGGGTGATGAAGTCGTACGAGAGGTCGGGCCCGGACTCCGACTGGGCTTTGATGTCATCAATGGTGAGGTTCAGTTCCTGGAAGGAGAACCCGCCCACTTTGCGGATCATGGACCCGATCAGCTGGTTTGCGGCCTCAGACAACGGGTGGCCCTCCGACCAACCCGGCTCCTCCTCCGCACTCTTTTCGACGCCGAGGAATCCGTTGGCATCAAGCCGCAACGCACCGGTGCCGAGGTCCAGCAGCGAGTGCAGGGCATCGCCGACAACCAGGCGCATGCCGGCGAAGGTTGGGTCCAGCCAGTTGATGGAAGGCTGTCCGGACTTGAAGTAGTGGAGGTAGACCCAGCGGCGGGTCTTTCCGGTGGTGTCGATGATGGGCTTGGTGGCGCTCCAGTTGGTTTCCTTCACACCGGGTTCATAGAAAATGACCCGCTGCAGCCGCCCGATGATGTAGCCCGCCTTCTGCAGGGCCTCCTCGGCAGCCGGGCTGATGTTCACCGAATCCGCGCCCTCGGGGACGTCCGGCAACAGGTGCCAGTCTTCCTCGGGGATGTCCACCATGTGGTAGATCCCCGGGTAGTCGCGGAAGTTCATCTCAGCCAGCCGGAAGTCGGCACCCTTGCCGGTGTGCCCCGGGACGATGTCGTCAATGATGGTTCCGCCGTGCTGGTTGGCGACCTCGCACATTTGGCGGAACTCTTCTTCGGTGCCGAACGCGGGATCGATCGCCATGGAGATGCGGTCAAAATGCCCGTCCACGCTGGGAGTCTGCGACCAGCCACGGATGCCGCCGGCCAGCTTCACCGGGCCTGTGTGCAAACCGCGGATGCCGATCTTGCTGAACGCATCCCAAAGCTCGGGATCACCCAGTGCCGAGAGGAAGGACTGGCCATCCTTGGTGATGAAGGACAACGGGTAGGCCGTGAACCAGACAGGTGCGCGCTCCACGGCAGCGCGGGGGTTGGGCCTGGCATAGGAGTTCTGCCACATGCTTGCCTGGCCGGAAAGCTGCCGGGCCATGGTGTTGGCGTCCCCCAGCATGGACTGGTTCCGGAGCCAATCCACATAAGTGGAGTTCAGGCCGTCGAATTCAAGGGAAGGGCGGGCCGCGAAAAATTGCCGCCTGCGGGCAATGGGCCTCAGCGCCTTGGGGCGGGCCGGGTAGAACTGCTCGTCGAAGGTGATTTCCGCCGGTTCGCTCACGCTTTCATCGGGCGTTTCCTGTGGCGTTTCCTCCGAATTTTCTTCCGGAGTTCCGCTGGTTTCTGACACGCTCTCGCTGACTGCAGGCTCCCGCACAGTTTTCTCCTTTACGTGGTCGCCGCGTCAACGCCGACCGTCCGAGGGGGTCGTTCAAGAGGTCACGTACCCGGGCTGCCCCGGACTATTCATGCTAGTCACGTTGGCCTGCGGTTTGTCGAACCCGCGAACAAGTAAGTCTCGTTATTATTCAGCGGCTTGACGTTCAGTGCTTGGAGGTCAACTGCAAAGAAGCCCGACGTCGGCACCCGGGTGAGTGCCGACGTCGGCCCTACCAATCCATCCTCACCTCCCAGTACCGTGGCTCGTGGAGATCGGAGAACAATGAAAATCGTTGTGATCGGTGGCAGCGGCCATATCGGGTCCTTCCTTGTACCCAGGCTCGTGCGGGCCGGGCATGAAGTCATCAACATCAGCCGCGGGACCGGCACTTCCTATGTTGCTGCGCCTGAATGGCAGCAGGTCCGCCAGGTAACCGCGGACCGGGAGCAGGAGGACCGGGAGGGCAGCTTTGGCGACCGGGTAGCGCAACTGGGTGCCGACGTCGTTGTTGACCTCATCTGCTTCACGCCCGAATCTGCCAGCGCGCTGGTCGGACGCCTGCGCGGCGGGACCGGCCATCTGCTGCATTGCGGCTCCATTTGGCGCTACGGCATCAGCCTGAAGTTGCCCCTTGTGGAAGGCGCGGACTCCGCTGAAGAGCCCCTGGATGAGTATGGGATCCGGAAGCGGGACATTGCCCGCATGCTCAAGGAAGAGACGGCAGCGGGCGGGTTGGCCACCACGTCGATTCATCCCGGGCACATCGTGGGTCCCGGATGGCAGCCGATCGGGCCGTTGGGAAACCTGGACCCGGGAGTGTGGAAGACGATTGCCGCAGGGCACGCACTCCAGGTTCCGGGGAACGGCACTGAGTTGATGCACCATGTCCACGCCGATGACGTCGCCCAGGCCTTCGAGAAAGCCATCCTGAACCGGGAATCGGCTGCCGGGGAAGATTTCAACATTGTTGCCCCCACCGCGTTGACGGTTCGGGGTTACGTGGGCATGGCGGCATCGTGGTTTGGCCAGGAGCCTCGTATGGAAACGGTGGGCTGGGAGGAGTTCCGCCGGAGCACCACTGAGGAATCTGCCGATATCAGCTGGGCCCATCTTTCCCGCAACCACTGCGTGAGCATTCAAAAGGCTGTGTCGATGATCGGGTACGCGCCGCGCTACGAACCCGAGGAGGCAATCCTGGAATCCCTGCAGTGGCTTGTCGCCAACGGGCAGCTCGACGTACCGAAACTGCTGGCCTAAGCCTGTACAACTGCCACCCGAAGTCCCAAGCTTAAGGGGCCACAGGGGGGAGCTTCATGGACACAGCGCCGAACAAGGACGCCACGGACAGCAGGCTCGACCACGGGTTCTTCGTCCTCGGTGGAGCCGCCACGGTATGGCTGGCATTCCTGCTGGTGGGCGAAAGCTTTCATCTGGGGTGGGGCCAGTTGTGGTTCTCCTTCGTATTCTGGGCATTCCTTGCCTACCTGCTGTTGCCGCGGTTGCACCGGATCCTGACCACCATTTACGTTCCCGGGTATTTCATTGGCCGCGCCAGGACCAGCGACGGACTGCTGGGCGACCCCGTCAACGTCGCGTTGCTGGGGGCCGAACCCCAAGTCCATGCGATCATGAGGTCCGCCGGGTGGACCCTGGCCGACGACGTCACCTTCGCCAGCAGCCGGCGCATCGTTAGTTCCACCATCTTTCGGCAGAGCTATACCGAGGCTCCGGTCAGCCCGTTGTATCTCTTCGACCGGCAGCAGGACTTTGCCTACCAGCAAGAGGTCAACAACACCCCCGGCAAACGCCACCACGTCCGCTTTTGGCGATGCCCTGAAGGGTGGCTCCTTCCAGGCGGGCACCAAGTGGACTGGCTCGCCGCCGGAACATACGACCGCAGTGTCGGCTTCTCGCTCTTCACCTTGCAGGTCACGCACAAAATCGAGCAGAACACGGACGTGGAGCGGGACCACATCGTTTCCACCCTTTCGGCTGCCGAAGCCAGTGTCTCCGTGCACGTCATCAAGGACTTTTCCACCGGCTATCACACGCGCAACGGCGGCGGTGATTCCATTTCAACCGACGGCGACCTGCCCATTGTCGATGCCCGCAGCGTCTCCGTCCCCGCCGACCAACCACCCAGCCGGACCGACAGCCGTGACCGGCGTCCGGCACCCATCGTGACCGGTGCGGTCCTGGTTGCCATCCGGGCCATAGCCGCTTTTACGTTGGCGATGACCCTGCTGACGTCAGGCGGCGACATTGGCCTTGAAGATGTCGTCCTGGATGCGGAAACCACGACGTCGGTAATCGTCACCATGGCGGTCATCGTCCTGCTGTTCGGACTCGGCGAGGTTTTCCTGGCCTGGCGGATCTTCCTTGGCAGCAATGGGGCCCGGGTGATCGCCATGGCTTTGAGCTCCATCTCGATCCTGGTGCAGGCCGTCGACTATTCCACCGGGACTGCCAACCTCACCATGGAAGCCGGCCTCTCCGGCCTGGCCTCGGATATCCTCGTCCTCTTGGCGTTGTCCAGCCAGCGGGCCAGGGTCTATGCCAAGCGGCAGCGCGTCCCGGCCGTTCCTGCGTCTGTAGTGGTTCGGCGTGTGCCTTCCTGACCTTCTTTGAGTGTTGGTTCGGCCTGACACGCCTTCCTTTGCGGCGTGTCGAGGTGGTTTCGGACCCAAAGTGGGTGGTGACGACGCGTGGCAGCCCCGCCGTTTCCTGCCCGATAGGGTTAATCCGTTCCCAGCCAGCCTGCGTCACCAGCCGGGCCTCCAGAGTTACGGATTGAGGAAAACGGTGTGGACGGAGTCCTTCAAGGTTTCTTTGTGGTCAGCGTGGTGCTGCTCATTGGCTACATCCTTGGCAGGACCAAGGCACTGGGTCCCGAGGGCAGCAAGGTTCTCTCGACGCTGACTTTCATGGTGGGGCTGCCCTGCCTGATGTTTTCGGCGATTGCCTCGCGCCATATTTCAGATGTCCTCAGTGCCACGGGCTTGATTTCGGTGGTCACCGCGGTGGCGGTCATGCTCGTGTTTACCGTGGCTGGCCTCATTGGCCGCTGGGGTGTCCGGCGGACCACTATCGGCGCGCTGTCCGTGGGAATCGTGAACTCCACCAATTTGGGGGTGCCGTTGTCCCTGTATATCCTCGGCAGCGCCACGTACGTCACGCCCATCATGCTGTTTCAGCTGGCCATCGTGACACCCATCGCCTTGACCATCCTCGACCTCACAGATCCCGCGGGCAAGCAAGTCTCCGTCTGGCGCGTGCTGTCCATCCCGTTCCGCAACCCTGTCACCGTGGCAGCAATTCTTGGGGTGGGCGTGAGCGCTTTGGGCATCGAAGTGCCCTCGCTCATCCTCGACCCCCTGGCACTTGTGGCCCAGTTGGCAGTGCCGCTGATGTTGATCATCTTCGGCATGTCCCTGCACGGGCTCTCCGTCCGGCCCGGCATCGGCGATCGGACGCCCACCACTGTGGCCGTGATCCTCAAATCTGCTGTTCAGCCAGCACTTGCCTGGATCCTGGCGGCATTCGTGTTCCATCTGGACCCGTTCAGCACGTTCGTGGTCACTGCCTGCGCCATCCTTCCCACCGGCCAAAACGTGGTGCTCTACGCGGTCCGATACGGCGTGGGCCAGGGCATTGCCCAATCCACGGCGGTGTTCACCAGCATCCTGGCCGTGCCGCTGCTTCTTGGGGCAGCGTGGCTGTTCGGCTGAGCCGTTGTGGTTTCCCATCCGCGTTGGAGTCGGCGCTCACGTCGTGGAAGTTCCGTTTCCAAAAGTAGGCGGTGCCGTCGCCACCCACTTTGAATCGGCTGAAGGCTGGACACGCCGGTGCATGCGGCGTGTTGCCGTTCTCGGAGATCCAAAGCGGGTGGCGACGGTACGCGGCCTGAAGCCGCCACCCGTTGAAGGCCGCCCCCATAAGGCTCGACGACGGCACTCACCATTAGCGCCGCCGTCGTCCGTCAGCGTGGGAGGTGAGAGAGCGTCCGGCTGGAGGGGAGGGGATGTGGAAGAGCGTCCGGCTGAAGGGGAGGGGATGTGAGAGAGCGTCCGGCTGAAGGGGAGGGGATGTGAGAGAAGGTTGCTTAAACAAAAGAGCTCCGGAGTGCGTTATTGGGGGATACGCACTCCGGAGCGGCCTTTGACAGGGGCTTTCGCTACCCTGCAGTAATCACTCTACGTTGCCCGCAACCCCTTCGCCACCACCTCGAATAACTACTTTCGCTTTAGTTTCCATGGGGAGCTTCCGGCCGCTTTTTCTGGGGCACAATCAGCACCGGCCGGCGTTGGTGATGGCTCAACCAAGCGGCCACGGAGCCGTTGAGGGCTTCAGAAATCCGGTGGCCAAACCCGGGCTCGGGTGTTCCCACGATGATCATGGAAGCGTTGATATCAGCGGCAAGCCTGCCCAGTGCCCGTGCCGGATCTCCCGCCAGCAGACGCAACGTCCACTCGGCGGTGCCGCCGTCCATCGCTTCCGCGATCGCTTTGCCGAGATCACCCCGGACGGCTTCGACGTCGGCGTTGTCCTTCTCAGGGTGCAGCGACATCCGGTGTGTCTCCCGCGAGGGGTCCCACTCAACGAGGTAGCTGGCCTCGTCCACATAGGCGCACACCAGCGGCACGCCGAGCCGCTCGGCCAACGTCCGGGCGGTCTGCAGGACCTCCACGTGCTGGTCCGGAAGAACCCCCACCACCAGGGGAATCGGTCCGCTGAAATCTTCCACAGCCATACCCTTATTGTTGCGCCGGGGTGCCCCAATGAACAGGTTGTTCAGAGGCGTAGGGGCATCAGGTTTCCGTTGGCTTGTTCCACGTCAGTCGCACCTTGAAGTTCGATGCCGTACTGGCCGAAGCGATGAACGCACCCGCCTCGGCATGGAGGTCTATCCCGAATTCCACGCTTACTTCATCAGGACGGTTTTCCAGGCTCAGAAGCTCATCGATCACCCCTTGGACCGCTGGGCGCACATGGGCCAGCGCCCGCTCAAAGGTTTGCTGGGCCCGGGCAAAGACCCCCGAATGGTCCCCGGCGTGATCGCCGCCCCTTGTTACCAGGCTCCCCGCGGCGTTCGCGACCTCCACAACTACCGTGCCGCCGTCGTCGGTAGTGAATTCAACCAACCTGCTCATGTTCCTGTCCCTTCTCCGCTGCGGCAAGGCGGCGGGCCGCCACCACCAGTCCGACCCCCGCTGCACAAACAACCACAAGCTGAATCAACACAAAGTACGCATGCGTCCGGTACCAGGACTCAAGGAAGACTCCCTTGTCCTGCACCCACACCAGCGGGACTGTCACCGTAGGCCACATGAGCAGCCATCCGAACGGCTTGGAGGTGCGGGACCTCAAGGCCAGGATCCCCGCCCACGCGCCCAGGCCCGCATGCACAAAACTGGCAACGACGGCGGTGGCGTCCACCGTTTCGTTGAGCCCGGAAAGCCCAAAAACAGCCCCGGAAACCACCACGCCCACCATCGCCGCCCTGCCGGCGGCGGTGCGGTCGGGAAGTCCCGCCACGGCCAACAGCACGTACCCCAGGGGTGCCACCAGGCCGTAGACGACGCGGAGGGACCCATCGCCCCCGCTCTCGTACCAATAGTTGTCGTCCAGCCAGAGGAAGTAGACCGCGAAGCATGCGCCAAGGCCGCCGGCCACCACCAGTGCGACACCTCCCCACAACAGCGGCATC
The DNA here is from genome assembly GCF_059739405.1 of Arthrobacter sp. TmtSoilC79. NCBI lineage: Bacteria > Bacillati > Actinomycetota > Actinomycetes > Micrococcales > Micrococcaceae > Arthrobacter > Arthrobacter sp. TmtSoilC79. Next base: position 131,518 of record NZ_AP046051.1, read on the forward strand.
GACCGCGGTGTCGTCAGCCCGTCTCCGGAGACCGACGCGGAAGGGCGCGGTGTTGGGGCGGCGGTTGTCGACGGTTCGCCTCTTGAAACGCCGGCGTTCGACGGCGGGATCGCTGCGGGTGCCTCGGCCACAGTGGTGGATGTGGCTGGGGCCGGTGCGGCTGGGGGTGCGCTGGCCTCGCCCGCGGCGGCGGAGGGGGCCGGGCCTGTTGCGGATGGGGCTGCGCCGGCCTCGCCCGCGGTGGCGGAGGGGGCCGGGCCTGATGCGGATGGGGCTGTTGTCCGGCCGGAGCCTTTCAATGGGCGACGGGGTTGGCCCTGGTCCGTCGAGGGCGGGGTAAATGCCGCCATTTTCCGGGCTGGCCGAACCGGGGGATCGGCTGCCGTGTACGAGCCCTCCGGCTTCCTTTCCCCGGACACCGCATCCATCCCGGTCCCGGCCACCTCAACGTTCGAAGGCTCCGTGGGCCTGGCTTTCTCCAGTTCTTCCCGGGCTGCCGTTGCAAGCCCGTCCGGATCTGCGGCGAGGGGATCCACGGTAGCCAGCTCTGCTGAAACGTCCAGCACCGCCTCCCAGGAGCCGAGGGAGGAATGGTATCGGAGCTCACCTTGCAGGTCCGAGATTCGTTGGCGGCGCTCGCAGTCCTGACGTCGGGAGGCGGCGTCAGGGAATGCGGGGTGGTCCTGGACCGCGGCGAAGCCATCTGCTGCGGCCAGCCAATCTTCGGCCTCCTCAGCCTCCAGTGCTTCGTGATAAGTGCGATCCAGTTCCAGTCTTTGCCTCGCGTTGTCTCTCAGGGTTGTCGCGTCCCGGTACCCGGGCTCAAGCGTCAGGAGGTCTTCGAACAGTTCCACGGCCTGTTCCAGTCGGCGGGCCCGCAACTCGGCGGAAGCTTGGACGTATAGTGCCCTCAGTTGCGCCCGTTTCATGGCCTGCTCTTGGGCGGCCCGAGGTTGGGGCACTCGATTGGCATAGCCCTCCCCGGCGTTGGCCTGCCCGGCATAGCCCTGCCCGGCGCTGGCCTGCGGCGAGTTGGCGCCGGGCTGTGTGCCTTGCCCGGGGCTGCCCGATACCTGCGGAGATGCCCATGGTGCCGTTTGGGTCGGTAAACGGGGGTCCTTTACCGGGTCGGGCGGTGACGCCGTCGAACCTGCGTTTGCTGGTGCCGCAGCTTGGCCGCCCGGGGTGTTGGTCGCCGTCGAACCTGCGTTGGCTGGTGCCGCAGCTTGGCCGCCCGGGGTGTTGGTCGCCGTCGAACCTGGGTTGGCTGGTGCCGCAGCTTGACCGCCCGAGGTGTTGGTCGCCGTCGAACTTTCAACTGACGCCCCGCTTCCAACCCGCGCCGTGCCTTCAACTGCCACCGGAGTGCGCGGTGTTCCTTTCAACGTGAACAGTTGAGTGGTGCCGCCGCGGACGTAGAGGGCCGGGGTGACCCATTCGAGCGTTCCGTCGGGGCTGGCCATGACTGAGATCCTGCCGACGCGCGCCGCCTCATCCACGGTGCGGCCGTTGGCGATCGCGGCGTAGAAGCCGTGGGCGAAGGCGATGGCGGCGTAGTCGCTGATGGCGAATTGCATTGCAGCGACGGCGCCAATGCCGCTCCTGACCAAGGCGGACGCCGTACCTGAGAAAAGGTCTGATTGGCCCATTTCCCCGGATGAGCAGGAGTTCAGCACCACCAACCTCGGGCGTGGCGCGGCGACGCTGAGCAGGGCCATCAACCTGACGGCGCGGACCATGGCGGCCCTGCCGTCGGGACCCACCAGGGCTATCCTGCCTTCGTCGGTTCGGGAGTCGTAGTCGCCGTGGCCCACAAAATGGACCACATGCCAAGGCCCGGCCAACAGCAAGGACTGCACATCATCCCAGGTCCCCGTTTTCGCCCAGACCAGCTCCACCCGGCCTTCGGCAACGGGCCCAGCCAAGGCCCGGGCCAAGTGTTCTTTCTCGGCAGCGACATCCAAGGAGGGCAGGTCCCGCGGCGAGGCAACAATTCCCAGGATGCGCAGAGGGGGCTCCACATCCAAGGGGTTCAAGTTGTAGTCCGGTGCGGGGATGTGGCGGAGGAGGGGCTCGGTCTGGCATAGATAGGTTTCAGTTTCGGGGTCGAACAAGGTCTCCCAGGGCATGGTGGCCAGTTCCGGCGCCGACAACCTTAGAACCACCCTGAGCTGCTGGCCGGCGTGCTGCGCGGCGCCCAGGCTGGCACGGTAGGTACCGTAAACCTCGCGGGTGAACAGGGCCTGGAATAACTGTTGTCCCACTTCCCGGACGGCCATTTCAGCCACGGGCATGGTCCTTCGCGCAGCCACGGCAGAGGCCAGGACCGTGGCTTCAAGTTGGGGGAGCCGTTCCAGGATGCCATCCACATCCAGGGTGAACGTGCCCGAAGCGTGGCCTCCCGCCGGTGCACGGACCACGTGCACCGCATATTCGCCGCGTCCAGAGCCGGCATCAATCTCCAGCTCCATGTCACAGTCCATGGCGGATCCCTTGTGTGACGGGAGTCCGGCCCAACGAAGCGTACGCCGGGAACTCTCCTAGAAACAGAGTGGCCCTAAGCGCGGCCGGCCACAAGGGCCGGACCCTTGTAGACGACCCCGCCCCGGCCTACGGTTAATCCGTGCCTGCGGCGTACTTGAACCCACGGCACATCCGAAAGAAGGCGGTCCGCGATGGAAATTTTCATGTGGTGGCTCGATCTGCACCTGGACAGCAAAGAATGGTTGCGGGAAAACCTGCGCGTCGATGAGCTTCCCCTGCCCGTACTGCAGCATATTGCCGAAGCCGGGGGACCCCATCCGGACAAGGTCAGCGGTGTGCTGACGGAGGCGGACTGGGACTTCATTGAGACACAGTCGGAGTTTGTGGACTGACGCTGCGTGGCCCGCGACGCCTGACTGACGCTGCGTGGCCCCGACGCCGGTCTGACGGGGCCTGACCCGCGACGCCGGTCAGGCGGCGGGCGTCCACCCCAGGGCCGGCCCGAGTTTCTCCGCGATGTCGGTGAGGATCTGCACATAGTCCTCGTGCTCAAAGCTGAAGGGCAGCGCGAATGCCACCTCGTCCACCTCTTGGAAACCTTGGTGGGCGTAGAGCTGCCCGGCGATCTCCTCGCTGGTTCCGATAATGTCCTGGGCGAACATCATGCCCTTCGGTCCCTGGGGCGCACGGGTACGTGGGGTCCGTTGGTCCACATACCGCTGGTATTTCTGCCGCTGGTCCGGTGAGGCCGAGTCTGTGGGAATCACCACCAGGCCTTGGGAGACGCGGGCAGGATGGCCTCCTTGGGCTGCGGCTTCGCGATAGGCGCGGATCTGGGACTGCTGGACCTTGGCAAAGTCCGGTTCCTGGTCCTTGTCCGGGAAGATCACGCTGCTGGAGAGCAGGTTGAAGCCGTTTTCCCCGGCCCACACTGCCGATTTCATGCTCGCAGCCCCGTACCAAAGCCGCGCACGCAGGCCCGGTGAATGTGGTTCCACGCGTTGTGAAAATTCCTCCACCACGCCTTGTTTGCCGGAAAATTCCCGGATTTTCTCCCCGGCGACCAGACGGGCAAGCCGGTTCACACGGGCGTAGCTGAAATCCTCCACATCGGCGGTGTCCGGGTAGAGCTCGTGCTTCACGGTGTCGTAATTCATGGGTTCCCCCACGCTCAGCCCCGGATTGATGCGTCCACCGGAGAGAAGGTCCACGGTGGCCAGGTCTTCGGCCAGGCGCAAGGGGTTTTCCCAACCCAGCGGCGTCACGGCAGTTCCCAGCTCAATCCTGGAGGTGCGCTGGCTTGCCGCTGCCATGACCGCAACGGGCGAGGAAATCCCGAACTGCAGATGCCGGTGCCGGAGCCATGCGCTGTCGAAACCCAGCCGTTCCCCAAGCTCGATGATCTCCAAGGTGGACCGGTGCCCTGCGGCCGGATCCGCGGGATCGAACAGGCCGATGGTGAGGAAACCAAGTTTGCGCAGGGGATGTTCGGGAGTGGGCATTGGCTTCCTTCACAGATTGGGCGGCGGCTACTGCCCAGAATAGGCTCCGGTACCAGGCACGACGTCGGGACGTTACCTTTTGTGATGCCGGTGCCGGTGCCGGTGCCGGCGCCGTTCCCGTTGCCGGTGCCGGTGCCGGCGCCGTTGCCGTTGCCGTTGAAGGACTTTGGTGCCGGGAGGCTATGCGGCGATGGCGCTGGGGCGGGTGGCCGCGACGATGACCTGGGCGGCGGTGTCCGGGCCAAGCGACGGGGTCCTTTGAGCCTGTTCCTGGGCCTGTGCCTGCTGAGCCTCGCGCTCCTGCCGTTCCTTTGCCCGCATCCGGAGCAGCGAAACTGCTGAGATCAGGAACCAGGCCACGTTGGTCGCTACGGAAGGCCATGCACCGTGGAGCGTCCCATTGATGATGAAAGCGCACGAACCAAGGAGGTTGACGGTTTGGAAGGTAGTGCCTGCCTGCAACCAACCCATGGACACTGACAAGTAGCCGCCGAGCATTGCCACTGCGCCGGCCCAGCCGGTGATTTCGAACAGCAGTTCCATGGGATTTCCTTTCGGGATTTGGGCACCCCGGAAGGCGCCGGTGAGCGGCGTGTGATCCGGAGTGGAGGCTTGATTAGCTGATCGGTATTTCGAGGCTGAATCGTGCTTTTGAGTCAATATTGGGCGAGGATTGCCTTTAGATCAATTGCAATCTTCTGAAGGCGGAGTTTAGGAGCGCTTAACATGGATGTGGACCCCCGCAGACTCCTGGTCCTTCTTGCTGTCGCCCGCACCGGAGGCGTCCTCGCAGCTGCCGATGAACTGCGCATTACGCCCTCCGCGGTGTCCCAGCAGCTGAGCAAACTTGAGGCCGAGGCAGGGCAGTCGCTGCTCCTGCGAACCCCCAAAGGGTCAGTGCTCACACCCGCGGGCCTGGCCATGGCAGAGGCGGGGGAAGAGATAGAGCGGGCGCTCAACGTCGCAAGGGCCCGGATGCAGAGCGAAGTGAATATCGCAGGCGTTGTAAGGGTGGGCGGCTTCACCAGCTTCATGCGCACGGTAGTGATCCCGCGCCTTCCGGAATGGCGGAGCCAATACCCCCAGCTGCAGATCCAGATCGTGGAGGACAGCTTCCCTGCGGTGATGAGGCTGATTCGCCAGCGCCAGCTCGATGCCGTGGTGATCGAACAGGACTCGACGGCGGCAGAGCAGCATCCGATGGCCGCCGGAATGGTCCAGGAGCCCTTGATGGATGAGCCGTGGAAACTTGTGGTGCCCGCAGGCAGCCTGCTGGGCACGGATAACATCGATCTCAGCCGCTTGCACTTGCCCTGGCTGGGGGTGGAGTCATCAGCAGCCAATACTGCAGTGCTCGGACGCCTCCGGCACTCCACGGGGGCACGGATTGAGACTGTTCATCAGTACCACGACACCCTGACGGCGCTGGCACTCGTCGCCGCCGGCGAGGGGGTGGCCATTGTGCCCACCCTTGCGCTCACGGGAGTGGTCCACGACCATGTGGACATCCTGGACGTTCCTGGTTTAGGCACCAGGCACATCGCCCTGCGACGCTTCGACCGCCGTCGGGCAGCGAGCCTGCCCGTGGACACGGTGGCCCGGCTTCTGCGGGAATCCGCAGCTGCCTTCGACACCCGCTCCGGCTCCTGACCTGTCCCGCCGCCACCGGCGGAACGGGCCAGGAGCCGCCCGGCTAGTTCAGCGCCGGAGTGTCGGTCGGGATCACGCCGGAGCCGTAAAGATCCGAGGCAAGATCCTGCAGTGCCCGCAAGGCCACGCGCTGGGTGAACGGACCGTAGGACACCCGGGCCACGCCGAGTTCCTGGAGTTCTGCAGCGGGAAGGGCTCCCGGGGCGCCGATCACGGAAAGCTTGCCGTGGCCGAGGCCTTCAACCAGCGGCTCGATGACCTCACGGGTCATGGCGCCGGGCACGAAGACCAGGGCAGCACCGGCGTCGAGGAAAGCGCGGCCGCGGGCGATGGCATCCTGGATGCTTTCTTCAATGGGGCGCTCGCCGCCCCGCACAATGGCATCGGTGCGCGCATTGAGCTGGAATGCGATTCCTTCATCTGCGGCAGCCGAGATGATTGCCTGGACGCGGGCAACGGCTTCGTCGAAGGGACGGAGTCGGTCTTCGACGTTTGCACCGACCACTCCAATCGCAATCGCCCGGCGGATGGTCTCGGCCGGGTTGTCGTAGCCATCGTCCAGGTCTGCACTGACAGGGTGATCCACGGCGTCGACAATCCGCTTTACTCCATCCAGCGCGACGTCCAAAGGCATGGTTCCGTCGGCATATCCGAAGGACGCAGCAATGGAATGTCCTGCCGTCGCAATCGCCTGCGTCCCAGGAAGCTCTGCGATGGTCCGGGCGCTGATGGCGTCCCACACGTTCACCACGCTCAGGATTTCGGGGGCCTCGTGCAGGGCTTTCAGCTTTTGTGCGCGTGCATTGGTGTTTGCTTCAGTCATCGTCGCTCTCCGTTAATGTTTGTCCTCCGTGATTCACGGGTGGGGACCACTCTCACTTGCCACCCACAGCCTAGGCATAAGGCCACACGAGGCGATACCAACCTATGTGAACTTACGACGGCGGACGGCTGGCTTCAGGCGCGGGTTCCGTTCCCGCAGGCACGGCTCCCACCACCCGGTTCCGCCCCTGCGCCTTCGCGCTGTAGAGGGCGGCGTCGGCCACGTTGATCATGAAGGAAAGGTCCTGGACGTCGGTTCCCGTGGAGGTCACCCCGTAGCTGACTGTCGGGAAGGGCAACCCGTCCGGACCCCTCATGGACTGCAGGTGGTCACTGATTTCGGAGGCGATTGCCTCGGCCCTCTGTTGGGAGGCGCCGGGCAGGAAGAGGATAAACTCCTCCCCTCCATACCGCCCTACGAGGTCTGTTGACCTGACCGAGGCGATGCAGGCTGCAGCGAAGGCGCGGAGGGCTGCGTCTCCGGCTGAATGCCCATGCTCGTCATTGATTGCCTTGAAATGGTCCAGGTCGGCGAGGATCAAAGCTGCCCCCCGGCCGGACGGCCGGGCAAGGGACCGGGCTGCAAGGTCCAGGAACGCACCCCTGTTGAGCAGGCCCGTCAGGTGGTCACGCTCGGCACGTTCCCGGAGGCGTTTGATCAGCTGCTTGTTGCTGAGCGTATTCATGGTGGAGGACACGGACACCAGGAGCATCAAATGCATGAGGGCCGCCGGCGCGTAACCAAAGAAGTCAAGGAACACCGAGCTGTTGGGCCCGGCTGCCACAAAGGTGATGCCGCGGGACAAGTAGTACAAGGCAGTCAGCGCGGCAATCAAGGACAGGAACGTGGTGATCCGCGAGCGTCCGGGCCTCGCGAACCACAGTTCCACGGCGGCCAGGCTGATTCCCAGCGTAGTCAGGCTGAGGTACGTCAAGCCGCCCGACCATACTCCGGATCCCGGGTCATCCAATGCCGAGGCAAGTCCGCTGAGCAGGGGAGCCGGTACCAGGAGCCACGGGGTGGCGCGGCGGTCCCTTAAGGTACGGGCTCCCGCCCAGAGGCAGAAGGTACCGGCAACAACCAGGGCCTTGCCCAGCGGGTTTGCCCAGAATTGCGAGGCCGTCCCGTTCAGGAGGAACGCGGCGTTGCCAACAAAGAACAGGCATAAGGCAACCCGCCACCACCCGGCGTATGCCGAGTGTCTCCGCTGGGACGACACACAGGAAATGACGATCAGGGCCAGGGTGACCAGGCCGAGGACCATCCTTACGGAGAAGGGGTCCAGGACTATTGCTCCCTCTTGCAGTGCTGCTGCAACCATGGCGCGGCCCCGCTAACGCGCTGGGACCGCAGAGTTCCCTTGTGACGGCTTCATGGCTCCCTGACCTCGCAAAACATTTGTTCCCCCAACAACGTTGTTCCGGCCTCGTGACCGCAAAACCACAGTCAAGCACGTTTTCTCCCGCGCCGGGGGACAACGGTGGTTCTGGCTGCAGAAAAGTTTTTTTCTATTTCCGCGTCACGATCTGGAGTTTGGCGACACTGTAACCGTTAGGAGTTCTTTGCCCAGAGTTTGAACGCAATGGAAAGTCCGGCCGAATCTGCTGAGGGCATCCCAAAACTGCGACTATCCACATACGCCCGGAAAACCGTTGCCACCCACCCGCACCGATGGTTCGATGGGACTCATGGCAACCGCAGATAACGCAGAGAGTTATGTCCTGGCTATCGGGACCAAAAAGGGCCTGTGGCTGGCAACCAGCCCGGACCGCAAGGATTGGTCCCTCTCCGGCCCGCACTTCCTGATGAGCGAGATACCCAGCATCGGGATAGATACGCGCAACGGCAAAACCCGGATCATGGTGGGAGTCCGTTCCGAGCATTGGGGGCCCACCGTCGCCCACTCCGACGACCTTGGAGCCAGTTGGACCGAGCCGGAGCAAGGCGCCATCAAATTTCCGGAGGGCACGGATGCAGCCCTGGAACGCGTCTGGCAGATCTACCCCGACGCCGAGTCCCGGCCCGGCGTGGTGTGGGCCGGGTGTGAACCGATTTCAGTGTGGAAATCCACCGACGGCGGCGAACACTTCGAGTTGAACCGCGGACTGTGGGACCACCCCCACCGCAGCGAATGGGGTGCCGGTTACGGGGGAGCGGCGGCACACTCGATCGTGGTTGACCCGTCCGGCGATAAAGTCCACATCGCCATGAGTACGGGCGGGGTGTACAGATCGCTCGACGGCGGGACCTCCTGGGAGCCCCGGAACAAAGGAATCTCGGCCTACTTCATGCCCGATCCCAACCCCGAGTTCGGGCAATGCGTCCACAAGATCGCGGCAGACGCCGCCGTCGAGGGCCGTTTGTACGCTCAAAACCATCACGGCGTGTACCGCTCGGATGACAACGGGGAGAACTGGGAATCGATCGCGGACGGGTTGCCTGCGGATTTTGGTTTCGTCATGCTGACGCACCCGCGGCGCGAAGGAACCGCGTGGGTGATTCCGTTGAAGGCCGATGGCGAACGCATCCCGCCGAACAGCAAGCTCAGCGTCCACCGCACCAATGACGCCGGCAATACGTGGACCGAACTGCACGCCGGTCTCCCGGACCATGAGTACAACGCCGTCCTGCGCGATGCCGCGTCCGTGGACACGGCCGAGCCCGTGGGGGTGTATTTCGGAACCCGCGGAGGTGCCGTCTATGCCAGCGCTGATGAGGGCAGCACCTTCACGGAAGTTGCCTCACACTTGCCGGACGTCCTGTGCGTAAGGGCCGCCGTCGTGGTGGACAACACGGCAGGAGTGGAAGCGCCACTGGCTGCGGCGGAAGCCACAGTGATTGCCGAAGCCGCAGTGATAGTGGAGGCAGCGGCCCAGGAGATTGACCCCACTCCGGGCGATCAAGCCAGCGCGCCGGTGCCGGGTTAGGCCCCGTTGTGGCTGACTTTACGGTCCTGCTGCCTGGTGTCCTGCAGCCCCTCGTCGGCGGACAGTCCTATCTGACTGCGTCCGCCGACGGGGCTGTGACCGTTGGACAATTACTTGATGTGGTGACCGGAGATTACCCGGTGCTGGCCAGGCGCTTGCGTGATGAAACCGGGTCCCTCCGCCGTTTCGTGAATATTTACGTGAACGGTGATGAGGTGCGGCGTCTGAAGGGTCTTGATACGGAGGTCGCTGCCGGACAGGAGGTCCTGATTGTCCAGTCCGTGGCCGGCGGCTAAGCAGGATTGACGGCTAAGCGGGATTTGGGGTCAGGCCGGTTCAGGCGACGCGCCAAACACTGCATTCGTCGGTATTGATGGCTTTCCTCAACCCTGAGGCGTGGTCCATGATCCAGACGACGCCGATACCCGGCGCGGTCTCCTGAACCAGTCCGCGGCGGATGACCACGTCATCGTAGGCGGGTCCCACGGACAGGCGGGCTTCGATCTCGTCTCCACGGTGGAGCTGGCTGATCGCGCGTATACGTGTTGTGTGAGTTGTGACTTCCTTCAGCATGGTGGCCTCCTGGGCTGGAGCTTGTGCCTGCACTTGCCGGCTATTCCAGTGTGGCCCGGCATTGTTGCCACGGTATTTCGGGCCGGTTAGGGTCCGGTTAGGATTCCGGGTTGGTTGCATTTCAATCGACCCAGCCCTGCCTTCCCGGCGTGGTGGGGCTGCGGCTGTAGCCTGATCTCGGTTCTTGAGACTCACAGGAGCCACAGGCTCCGTCCCCGGGAGATTCAATGGGTGTTTTGCGGCGATCCATCGCGCTGTCCACAGGCTTGATGGTGTTTGCCACCGGCCTGTTTTTCGTTCAGGCCCCTGCAACAGCCGTTCCTGTCCCAGGCCCGGACAATCCGAACGTGAAGTTCATTGAGGGCACGCCCCACTCGGATCACACGTTCGAAGAGCCGCCGGTGGGCGGCGCACCCAAGGGACAGTCCGACGTCGACTCCCTCCTCAGCAACGGTGCAGCAGCGATTGGCCCGGGCGGTGACATCCGTGTCCGGCTGGTGACGGCAAAACTCGCGGACAACTCCAACACTGTCTCCATGGCTGACGCCGAAAAGACTGTGGCCGCCACCAGTTCCTACTGGCAGGCAATGACAGCGAACAAGCTCTCCATGACGGTCAACAGCAAGGTTGCCGGGCATCAATCCCAAGCGAAATCCACCGACAGCTACAGCACCATCATCTCCACCATCACCAGCGAGCTGAAGTGGTCGGCGAGCCCGTACACGGCGCTGGTGATCTTCATTCCCACCACCACGTTGTCCGGAAACGCGCTCGGCGCCGGCTACAGCAGCGGCAGTTACAGCGGCCGCGTCCTGATGCCGCAGATCAGCAACTTCTCCAATAACGTCATGAGCCATGAGTTCGGCCATGTCATCGGCATGATGCACGCTGATGCGCTGCAGTGCACCAGCGGGGCGTCCGACGTCGGAGTCAACAGCAACGGCCAGTTCACGGACCCGTCCTGCTACATCCGCGAGTACGGCGATACCACCGACATCATGGGCGCTGCGCAATGGAACTCGCCCGTCATCAGCTCCACTTTCTGGGACTACGGCGGACTCGGGCGAGGCGATGAGATCCGCGACACCGGCGTGGCCGCGGGAGTCAAGAGCTACACGCTTAAGCCCTGGGGAGGCACCGAAGCCCAGCGGGCCCTCAAGTTCACGGACCCCGTCAGCAAGGAGGTCTATTACCTGGAACTTCGGCAGCCGGTTGGCTACGACAGTTACCTTTCAGGCGGCAACAAAGGCGTCAAAATTGTCCAGCGCGGCGGTGCCACGATTGCTTCGTCGCTGATCCTCATGCCGGACACCACGCCGTTCAGTGGTTGGTACAGCCAGAACCACGCCTGGCAGGCCGGGAGCACTTTCACCACCTACACAGGTACCAGGGTGACCATCAACTCGGTCAGTTCAACCTCCGCCACGGTCACCATCAATGCGGACACGAAACTCAAGACACGAATGAGCTTCTCCGCCGGAGATTTCGACGGTGACAAGCTGGCCGACGTCCTTTCCCGCGAAGCGGACGGTTCGCTTCTCCTCTACGCAGGCCTCCCCGGGAACCGCCTCGAGGACCCTGTACGGATAGGCTCCGGCTGGGACATCTTCAACGCGGTCCTGGGCACGTCCGATTTCACTGGCGACGGCTTCGCCGACATCCTGGCGCGCAGCAGCGACGGCGCCTTATGGCTCTACCCGGGCAATGGCAAGGGCGGCTTCCTGCCCCGAAGCCAGGCAGGGTATGGCTGGCAGGGCTTTACGCAGTTGGTGGCTCCCGGTGACTTCAACGGCGACGGCCGGGCAGACCTCATTGCCGGCAGTTCCGACGGCCGTCTCTGGCTTTATCCCGGCAACGGTTCGGGTGGATTCCTGGACCAGCGGCAGATCGGCCAAGGCTGGGATGTGTTCACCAGTCTTTCCGCGGCGGGCACTTTCGGTGGCGGCATGGCAGGACTCCTTGCCCGCACGTCGGACGGCGCTCTCTTCGTCTACCCCGGCGACGGCGCGGGCAGCCTCCTGCCGCGTACCGCCGTCGGAACCGGTTGGAACCTGGCCGGTGACATTGTTGGCGGGCAGGAATTTACCGGCGACGGCAAGGCGGATGTCCTTGGCGTTGGTTCCGATATGACGCTTTACCCGGGTGACGGGACCGGCTTTGCCGAGCGGCTGGCGATCGGAAGCGGTTGGAACCAATTCAGCCAGGTGTGGGAAGCCGGTGATTTCGACGGCGACTCCGTGGGCGACATCCTGGCGCGGGGAGCCAACGGCATCCTGTGGCTCTACCCGGGCAACGGGTCGGGCGGCTTCCTGCCGCGCGTACAGGTGGGGACCGGGTGGAACATCTTCACGTCGGTTCTGAGCGTCGGCGACTTCGACGGCGACAGGCACCCGGATCTGGTGGCCCGGGCCTCCGATGGGACGCTGTGGCTCTATCCGACCGATGGGAAGGGGCAGTTCCTGGCCCGCAAACAGATCGGTACGGGCTGGCAAGGATTTACTGAGCTGCTGGCACCGGGCGACTTCTCCGGCGATGGCCGCTCCGACATCCTGGCACGCGCCGCGGACGGAGCCTTGTGGCTCTACCCCGGCAACGGTGCCGGGGGATTCCAGCCGTGGAAGCAGATCGGGACTGGCTGGAACATCTTCAACGCCGTCATGCAGGGCAGCGACTTCAACGGTGACGGCCGGGAAGACGTCCTGGCCCGCGGAACCGACGGCGCACTGTGGCTCTACCCGGGCAATGGCACCGGGGGCTTCCTGACACGGCAGTACCTGGGGTCCGGGTGGAACATGTTCACTTCCTTTGCTGCCCTGGGCAACGCCTTTACGGGGACGGGCGATCCGTCCCTGGTGGGCGTGGCGGGCGATGGAACACTGCTTCTCTACTCCGGAACGGGTTCTGGAAGGTTCAAGCCGGTGGCGTTGGACCCGCGGTAGGTCGTCGTCTGAGTTGTCCATAGGTGAGCCTCAGGCCTGACGCCGGGGAATTGTTGAATAGGGCGACGCAACGTGGAAGTGGGAAGCGCTCCCTCCCGGTTGCCCTGGTTCCTCAGGTTCAAGAAGAGCGAAAAACCCGGAATGCCGTGTGGCATTCCGGGTTTTTTCGCTGCTTCTCCGGTCTCAGCCCAGCGGGGCTGAGTACGGGCTTACGCGTGCTGGGTTTGCTTGGGCAGGCCGAGCTCTGCCGTGGGCGTCTTGGCGGATTCGCGGGCGGTGGAGGCCGAGATGACGGCGATGAGGCAAACTACGGCTGTGAAGATCGAAACTGGGACCCATCCGCCAGGCTTGGTTCCGCCGATCGCGGTGACGATGGTGGGCGCGAAGCCTGCCGCAAGGAAGCCAAGCTGGGTGCCGATGGCCAAGCCGGAGAAGCGGACTTTAGTGCTGAACATCTCGCCGTAGAACGAAGGCCACACGGCGTTGGCTGCCGCGTAGCCCAGTGAGAAGTACGCGATAGCGGCGATGAACATAAGCGGCGTGGAGCCGGATTCGAAGCTCAGGAAGAAGAATGGTGTCATGATGGCGCTCGCCACGGCCCCGTAGATGAACACGGGCTTGCGTCCGATGCGGTCTGCGAGCATGCCGAACAGCGGCTGGGTTCCCAGGGCAACAACGTTGGCCGCAACCACCAGCCACAGAGTGATGGTGCTGTTGACCCCGGCGACATCCTGGGCGTATTTGATGGCGAGGGTGCCGAAAACGGTGCTGACTGCTGCAATGAAAGCGCAGCAGATGACCCGCAGGACGTCCTGCCAGTGGTGCTTCAGCAGGTCTGCGATGGGAAGCTTGGCGATCTGGTTGTTCTTCTGGGCTTCAGCGAAAGCGGGCGGTTCGTGCAGGGTGCGGCGGATGAAGAAGGCCACAAGGACAACCACTGCGCTGAGCCAGAAGGGGATGCGCCAGCCGATTCCGTATTTGATGTCATCCGGCAGCGCCACCACGGGGATGAAGACCAACGCGGCCAAGATCTGGCCTCCCTGGGTTCCAGTGAGGGTCCATGACGTAAAGAAAGATCGGCGGTTGTCTGGAGCGTGTTCCAAGGTCATGGATGACGCGCCAGCTTGTTCACCGGCTGCGGAAAGTCCCTGGCACAACCGGGCGAGCACCAGCAGAGCGGGCGCCCACCAGCCGATTGTTTTGAAATCAGGGAGGCAGCCGATCACGAACGTCGACGCGCCCATCAGGACCAAGGTAAACATGAGGACCTTTTGCCGGCCGATCTTGTCTCCGAAATGACCCAGGAATGCCGCACCGATGGGGCGGGCCAAGTACGCGAAACCAAAGGTGGCAAAAGACATGACAGCCGCATTGGCGTCGGCGGAGGGGAAGAACACGTGGGGGAAGATCAGGGCTGCGGCGGAGCCGAAGATGAAGAAGTCGTAGTACTCCACCGCGCTGCCCAGGAAGCTGGCAAGTGCGGCTTTCCGGGGTGTTCCTGTGGTGGTTTCAGTGCCTGGCGTCGCTGACGGCATTGTTTGGCTCATGGAAGGTTCCTTCTGTGACGACGATGTCGCGGATCTGGCTTCGGTGGGAAGACCAGAGCGAGGTGCGGCCGGATCATCCCTAAAGTAACCACATGGTGAGAGCTACTTGTGCAATATAGCAATAGTGGCTGTGAGTGGGGTCACTTGTCAAGAGATGTCACCACCATCTAGAAATAGCTCTCACTATGTGGGAGCATCGAGTCATGAGTGTGAAAGAAGACACAAAGACCGACATGGTCGGCAAAGCCCTGAGTTTGTTGGTCCTGCTGGGCGACGAGCCGCGCGGCGCCAGCGCGGCGGACCTGGCAAGGAGTGCAGGCCTGCCCTTCAGCACCACCTACCGGCTGCTGGGCTCGCTGACACGGGACGGGTTTGTGGACTACGAGCCCGACGGGCGGCGCTACCACCTGGGCCTGCGCGTGTTCCAGCTGGGGCAGCGGGTTTCCAACCACCACGGCTTCGCGGCTACGGCACTGCCTGTCCTGCAGCGGGTCACGGAGCGGACGCATGAGGCCACCATCCTTTCTGTCCGCGACGGCAACCATCACCTGACGGTCAACAAGGTGGATGGCCCCAAGACGTTCCGCGTCACCAGCGATCCCGGCCATCTCGGTGCCCTGCACACGACGTCCGTGGGCAAGGCCATTGTGGCTTTCGAGGAAGAGGTGGAGCGGAAGCGCCTGCTGGAAGAGCTTCCCCTGGACCCTCTCACGGAACGTTCCATCACCGATCGCGACGCGTTCCGTGAGGAAATCGAGCAGGTCCGCCGCCAGGGTTACGCCGTGATGGACGAGGAGAATGAGGTCGGAATGCGCGCCGTCGCGGTTCCCGTCCTCAACTCCCAGGGGCATGCGTTCGCATCGCTGGCAGTCGCCGTGCCCGTCTTCCGGATGGGCATGGAAGAACTGATCGCGCACGTCCCCACCCTGCAGGAAGCCGCAGCTGAGTTGTCGGCCCGCCTGCCCCAGCGCTAGCCCCCGTTGTGAGGCCTGCTTTGCACGCCAAACACGATGGATACCCAGCAGAGTGGGCCCCGCAACGCACACCCCCGACGTTTGCCAGGCCCGCTTTGCACACCAAACACGCGGGATACCCAGCAGAGCGGGCCCCGCAACGCACAGCCCCTCTCGTTGGGAGGCCCGCTTTGCGCGCCAAGCACGCGGGATACCCAGCAGAGTGGGCCCCGCAACGCATACCCCCTCTCGTTGCGAGGCCTGCTTTGCACACCAAGCACGCGGGATACCCAGCAGAGTGGGCCCCGCAATGCACACCCCTCTCGTTGGGAGGCCCGCTTTGCACACCAAACACGATGGATACCCGGCAGAGCGGGCCCCGCAACGCAGCACCAAACAGAACTCCGCCAGTCAAATGTTCGCGATAAGAACAAGCGTGCGGAATATGAACACTTGTAGTAATCTCAATAACACCCGGACAGGCGGCGCCCTCCAAAAGCGCCAAACGCCCGCGGTGCTGAAGTCAAAGGAGCTTTAGGATGAGCAACCGAGCCGAGTCCGTTCTGGTGGGCCTCATAGGCGAAGGCGTCATGCCCTCGCTCACGCCGCCCATGCATGAACGCGAAGCCGATGTGCAAGGCCTCCGCTTGCTGTACCGCCCCCTGGACCTGCTGGAACTCGCATTGCCGGCCACCGCCGTCGGGGATCTCCTGACCGCAGCGAACCGTATGGGTTACAACGGCCTGAACATCACGCACCCGTGCAAGCAGTTGGTGCTTGAGCATCTCGATGAAATTTCCGACGACGCCCGCCGCCTGGGTGCCGTCAATACAGTCCTGATCCAGGATGGTCGGCTGATCGGCCACAACACCGACTTCTCCGGTTTCGGCTCGGCGCTCGCCGACGGGCTCCCCAAGGCAAAACTGGATCGCGTGGTCCAGCTTGGTGCGGGAGGTGCCGGCTCCGCCGTCGCCTACGCCCTCCTCACAGCCGGCGTCAAAACGCTGGACCTCGTGGATATGGACCCGGTGCGCGCAGCAGAACGCGCTGCCGAACTGGGTGCACTCTTCCCGGAAGCCACCGTGACGCCGCGAAGCACCACCGAGCTGCCGGGGATCATGCCCCTGGCTGACGGATTGGTGCACTGCACCCCGATCGGCATGGCCGCCCACCCCGGTCTGCCTTTGGACATCGAACTCCTGGAGCCGCGGCACTGGGTGGCGGACATCGTCTACCGGCCTATTGAAACGCAGCTGGTCCGCCAGGCCCGCGCCAAGGGATGCGACGTCCTCGACGGCGGCCGCATGGCAGTCGGTCAGGCGGCGGACGCTTTCCAGCTCATCACCGGCCGCAAAGCCGACCGGGACCGGATGCGCGCCCACTTCCTGGAGCTGATCGCGGCGGAAGACGCAGCAACCCCCGAGCTGGCAAAGGCGGGCCACTGATGCGCACCGGAATCGCAACGGTCTGCCTGTCCGGCACGCTGAAAGAGAAAATGCAGGCCTGCGCCATTGCGGGCTTTGACGGCATCGAGATCTTCGAACAGGACCTGGTCACCTCTCCGCACAGCCCGGAGGAAGTACGGAAAATGGCCGCGGATCTTGGCTTGGGCCTTGATCTCTATCAGCCGTTCCGCGATTTCGACGGCGTCACTCCGAACCTGCTGAAGGCCAACCTCAAGCGGGCAGAGGCCAAGTTCAACCTGATGGAACGCCTTGGCATGGACACCATCCTGGTCTGCTCCAACGTCGCCACGGCCACCATCGACCACGACGACCTCCGCGCTGAACAGCTGGCCGAACTCGCCGGATTGGCAGGGGACCACGGCGTCAAGGTTGCCTACGAGGCACTGGCCTGGGGCAAATACGTCAACGACTACGAGCACGCGTACCGCTTGGTGGAGATGGTGGACCACCCCAACCTCGGCACCTGCCTGGACTCGTTCCACATCCTGTCCCGCGATTGGAACACCGCACCGATCGAGGACATCAAAGCGGAGAAGATCTTCTTCGTCCAAGTTGCCGACGCCCCCAAGCTCTCCATGGACGTGCTCTCCTGGAGCCGGCACTACCGGGTTTTCCCCGGGGAGGGCCAGTTCGAACTCGCCAAGTTCATGGGCCACGTGGTCCGCGCAGGTTACGCCGGGCCGGTGTCACTGGAAGTTTTCAACGACGTCTTCCGGCAGTCGGACACCGAGCGCACGGCTGTTGATGCCATGCGCTCCCTGATCTGGCTTGAGGAGCAGAGCGCCACCTGGCTCTCAAGCACCTCCGCGGAAGCGGGAACTGACGCAAAAGCCGCATCCCGCCGTCGTTATCCCATGGAACTTGCCACGCTGCCCAAGGTGAACGAGCCCGCCGGCTTCAACTTCGCCGAGGTCAAAGCGGACGACACCGCGCAGCTGGAGAAGCTCCTGGGCCAGCTCGGATTCGAGTTCGAGGGCCGGCACCGCACCAAGGACGTCCAGCTCTGGACCATGGGCCAGGCCCGCGTGATCATCAACGAACAGGCGGCATCCCATGCGGAACCGGCGATCGCCGCTTTGGGGTTCGACGTCGACTCTCCAGTGATTGCCTCCGCCCGCGCCCAGCAGCTCAAGGCACCCGTGGTTGCCCGCAAGGTCCAGGCCGACGAGGAAGTCTTCCAAGGCATCTCCGCGCCCGATTCCACCGAGATCTTCCTGTGCCAGGGAAGCCCGGACGGCACCGCGGCCTGGACGCACGAGTTCGGCGAAGGGCGGGAACACGCCCCCAGCACGCAGAACGCCGTGATCGACCACGTGAACCTCGCCCAGCCGTGGCAGCACTTTGACGAGGCCGTCCTCTTCTATACCAGCGCCCTTGCCCTGGAACCCCAGCCGTTCGCCGAAGTTCCCAGTCCCAGCGGCCTGGTCCGCTCGCAGGTCATGGAAACCAGCAACGGGGAGGTCAGGCTGGTCCTGAACCTTGCACCGGCCCAGCAGGCACAAACAGCGCGCAAAACGTATCAGGAACACATCGCCTTCGCCGTGGACGACCTCGTGGCCACCGCCCGGTCCGCCCACCAAAGAGGCCTGGAGTTCCTGCAGATTCCGGCCAACTACTACGAGGACCTGGACGCCCGGTTCGATCTCGAACCCGGATTCCTGGCCACCCTCAAGGAGCTGAACCTCCTGTATGACCGGGACGCCAACGGCGAATTCCTCCACTTCTACACCGCCTCAGTGGGCAGTGTGTTCTTCGAAATGCTGGAACGCCGCGGCAACTACGACGGTTACGGGGCGCCCAACGCCCCGGTGCGTCACGCCGTCCAATACGACTCGCTCCACCGGGTGTAAACCCACCGCCGCCCCGCAAGCCAACAGAAACCATCAACCGAAAGGAGCCGGCCGTGCCACACGAACAGACAGCACAGGCGCTCGAATCCGAGGAACTCGTGCCGCCCGCAGAGCCGCAGGCCGCCCACCAAGCCAAAAAGGTGGAAACCCAGGCGGATCTCAGTGCTGAGATCAAGGGCATCGGGGACCGCTATGCCGAGGCACTGAAGAACGGGAAAGGCCCGGAGACCATGCCGCGGCTGGACTACGCGCCGTACCGCAGCAGCATCCTTCGCCACCCCACCAAGAGCCTGCACCACGCGGACCCGGAAACCATTGAGCTCTACTCGCCGGCGTTCGGACACCAGGACGTGCACGCACTGGAGTCGGACCTGACCATCCAGCACAACGGCGAACCGCAGGGTGAACGCATCATCGTCGCGGGCCGGGTCCTCGATGGAGACGGCCGCCCGGTGGCCGGCCAGCTGGTGGAAATCTGGCAGGCGAACGCATCAGGCCGCTACATCCACAAGCGCGACCAGCACCCCGCACCCCTGGACCCGAACTTCACCGGCGTCGGGCGTTGCATCACCGGCGACGACGGCTCCTACAGCTTCACCACCATCAAACCCGGCGCCTACCCGTGGAAGAACCACCTGAACGCCTGGCGTCCGGCCCACATCCACTTCTCCATGTTCGGCTCGGAGTTCACGCAGCGGATCGTCACCCAGATGTACTTCCCGGGTGACCAGCTCTTCCCGCTGGACCCCATCTACCAGTCGATCGTGGACCAGGACGCCCGCGACCGCCTCGTGGCACAGTATGACCACGAGCTCACCAGTCCCGAATGGGCGCTCGGCTACAAGTGGGACATCATCCTGACCGGTTCCAAGCGGACCTGGACAGAAAACGAAGCATACGGCGACGCCGGGGACGAGGAGTAAGCGCATGAGCAAGCTGGCACCCACACCGGGCCAGACCGTAGGCCCTTTCTACGGCTACGCCCTCCCCTTCAACAAGGACAACGAACTCCTGGCACCCGGAAGCCCCGGCAGCATCCGCCTCCAGGGCACCGTGTACGACGGCGCCGGCAACCCCATCCCGGACGCCATCCTGGAAATCTGGCAGCCTGATTCCGAGGGCAACATCGTCCAGCGCACAGGCTCCCTGGTCCGCGACGGCTACACGTTCACCGGATGGGGCCGCGGCTCTGTTGGCAACTCGGGCGTGTACACCTTCACCACGGTCAACCCTGGCCCCACGGCTCCGGGGGCGGCAGCGTTCATCTCCGTTGCCGTGTTCGCCCGCGGCCT
Organism: Arthrobacter sp. TmtSoilC79; assembly: GCF_059739405.1. Lineage (NCBI taxonomy): Bacteria > Bacillati > Actinomycetota > Actinomycetes > Micrococcales > Micrococcaceae > Arthrobacter > Arthrobacter sp. TmtSoilC79. The sequence goes on from NZ_AP046051.1 coordinate 151,524, forward strand.
CATGAACCGCCTCTTCACCCGCGTCTACCTCCCGGAAGATGAGGAAGCGCTGGCCAACGATTCCCTGCTGAGCTCCCTGGATCCCGAGCGCCGCAAGACGCTCATCGCCCGCCGCGACCCTGACGGCGGCCTCACCTGGGACATCCGCCTGCAGGGTGGCGACGAGACCGTGTTCCTGGACTTCCAGCAGGACGGATCGCTGGATAACAGCGTCGGGAACAACCAGGAAACTGCCGAAACGGAAAACCCGGCATGATCGACGGCGACTTCGGCCTCCTCAGCCCCGTTTCGGCGTCGCCCTCCGTGGTGGCGCTGACGGGCGACCGTGCCATGATCGCGGCAATCCTCGACGTCGAAGCCTCCTGGGCTGCTGTCCTCGAGGAAGCGGGGCTGGCTCCCGCCGGATCCGCCGCCGTGGTGGCCGAAGCCGCCGATCCCGGTTCTTACGACGTTCTTTCGGTAGCGGAGCGCGCCCAAGGCGGCGGAAACCCGGTGATTCCCTTGCTCGGAGACTTGCGGGCCCGGGTCCGGGAGTTGGACACTGCTGGAATCGGCGCCGCCAAAGCTGTGCATACATCGCTGACCAGCCAGGACGTCCTCGACTCCGCCCTCATGCTTCTCGCCAGCCGCACCGTTTCCTCGTTGCTGGCCGAGGTCAAGGGCACGACGACGGCGCTCGCCACCTTGGCGGAACAGCATGCGGACACGCTGTGCGTGGGCAGGAGCCTGACGCAGCATGCCCTGCCCTATACATTCGGGCTCAGGGCGGCGCAGTGGTTCCAAGGCGTCGCCGGCGCGGCCACGCGGTTGGAGTCGCTGAACCTGCCGGTGCAGTTCGGTGGTGCCGGGGGAACGCTGGCTTCGGGTACCAAGCTCACTGCGCGATCCGGCTCAACGCCGTTCGACTTGGCTGATGCGTTGGCTGCCCAGCTGGGCCTTGCGCCCGCTCCCGCTCCTTGGCACAGCAACCGGCTGGCGGTCACGGCCCTCGGCGACGGACTTGCGGCCCTCATCGATTCCTTCGGAAAAATCGCGGCCGACCTGCTGTTCCTGAGCCGTCCCGAAGTTGCCGAACTCGGCGAACCCCTGGCCGCCGGGCGTGGTGTTTCCTCGGCCATGCCGCAGAAGCAGAACCCCGTGCTGTCAGTGCTGATCCGCAGTGCAGCGTTGCAGGCACCCGGTCTCGCATCGCAACTGCACCTCGCCGCAGCAACCTTCAACGATGAGCGCCCAGATGGTGCCTGGCACAGTGAATGGCCGGCACTTCGCCGGCTCTTGGCCTTGACGCTCGGGGCTGCCGGACACGTCCGTGAACTCGTCGAAGGACTGCGGGTCTTCCCCGATGCGATGCGCAGGAACCTGGAGATCTCGGGACCGCTGCTCCTCAGCGAAGGCGTCTCAGCCGCCGTCGCCCCCCTCCTTGGGGAGGACGGGAAGCAGAAGCTGCAGGGCGTCGTCGATGAAACCCTCAAAGCCCCCGCCGCTGAACAGTCCCGGATTTACACCAAACTCCTGCGCGAAACGGTGCCTGTGGACAAGCTCTCCGACGCCGAACTTGATGCACTCCTGAACCCCGCAAGCTACCTGGGCGAGGCCCGGGAAATCAGTCGTCGGATCCTTGCCGCCTACCCGAACTTTGCATCATCATCGAAGGGAGCCGCTCGTGGCTAAACCAATCGTCAAGGCCGTGCTGCTCTCCCCGCAGCGCGGGCTCGGAACCAAACCGCTCCTGGTGGTGGGCCCGTCGTTGGGTACGTCCACGGTTCTTTGGACCGAAACCGCGGCCCTCCTCGGCGACGAGTACGACGTCATCGGTTGGGACCTTCCCGGCCACGGCATTTCGCCGACCACCACAGAAGGTTTCGATGTCGCGGAACTGGCGGAAGCCGTCGTCGATCTCGTTGACTCTGTTTCGCCGGGCGCGTCCTTTCACTATGCGGGTGTTTCGCTCGGTGGGGCCACCGGCCTCCAACTCGCCATCAAGCATGGCCACCGCCTTCGCAGCCTGTCCGTCCAGTGCAGTGGCGCCAAGCTGGGCACGCCCGAAGGCTGGCTGGAGCGCGCCGAAACGGTCCGCAGGTTGGGCACACCCGTGATGATCCAAGGCTCGGCAGAACGCTGGTTCGGTCCCGGTTTCATGGACCGGCAGCCGGAGATCAGCAGCCGCCTCCTGCATGCCCTCCGCGACGCCGACCGCTTCGGTTACGCGTTCTGCTGTGAGGCCCTCGCCGCGTTCGACGTCCGCGAGCAGCTCGGCAGCATCACTGTCCCCACGCAGGTGATCGCCGGCGTCGAGGATTCGGTGGCCCCGCCGTCGATGGCCGAAGCCGTGGTTTCCGGCATCAAAGCCGGCGGCGGTTTGGCCGAGGTGCAAACGCTCGACGGCGTGGGTCACCTGGCGCCCGCCGAGGCACCCGCCGCTGTGGCCGACTTGATGCGCACCTTTATGAAGGAGAACGGACTGTGAGCACTGTGTCCCCGGACAATTTCGAACGGAACGGCGCCGTGCAGCCGGACTCCACCATCCAGGACCTGTACGACGCCGGAATGGTGGTCCGCCGCGAAGTACTGGGCGACGCCCATGTGGACCGGGCCAACGCCGGCAAGGACTCCTTTACCGAGGATTACCAGGACATGATCACCAGGATCGCCTGGGGTGGCATCTGGACGCGGCCCGGCCTGAGCCGGCAAATGCGCTCCGCCGTCACCCTCACAGCACTGGTGGCGCACGGTCACTGGGAAGAGCTCGCCATGCACATCAGGGCAGCCCTCAACAACGGCCTGAGCAGGGACGAGATCAAGGAAATCCTGCTGCAGACCGCCATCTATTGCAGCGTGCCGTCAGCCAACTCCGCGTTCAAGACGGCCCAAAAAGTATTCGCCGAGATCGACGCCAACGAACCCAACTGAGTCGCAGTTAAGCGCGTTTAGCCCCCCAAAACGCGCACTATTGCGACTCAGTTGGGAAAGAGAACGAAGGAAAACCCATGAATCAGGCTTTTGTGTACGACGCCGTGCGCACGCCCTTTGGCAAGTTCGGCTCCGGCCTTGCCGCTGTCCGTCCCGATGACCTTGCTGCCCACGTGGTCCGCGAGTCCGTCAAGCGTGCTCCCGGCCTGGATGTCGAGAGGATCGACGAGGTGGTGTTCGGCAACGCCAACGGTGCCGGCGAAGAAAACCGCAACGTTGCCCGCATGGCCACGCTGCTCGCCGGGCTTCCGGTCTCCATTCCGGGAACCACGGTCAACCGTCTGTGTGGATCTTCCTTGGATGCAGCGATCATCGCTTCGCGCCAGATCAACGCCGGCGACGCCGACCTCATGCTCGTGGGCGGGGCCGAATCCATGTCCCGTGCGCCCTGGGTGTTGCCGAAGACGTCCAAGCCCTACCCGGCCGGTGACATGACACTCGCCTCCACCACGCTCGGTTGGCGTTTGGTGAACCCGGCCATGAACAAGGACTGGACCATCTCCTTGGGCGAAGCCACCGAACGGCTGCGGGAGAAGTACGGAATCACCCGTGAGCGCCAGGATGCTTTTGCGGCTGATTCACATAATCTGGCCGATGCTGCGTGGAACGAAGGCTTCTACGATTCTTTGGTGTCGCAGGTTCCGGGCACTGACCTGGTCCGCGACGAGGGCATCCGAGCAGGTTCATCGGCGGAGAAGCTGGGCGGTTTGAAGACCGTGTTCCGGCCTGAGGCTGACGGGCCCGACGGCGGTACGGTCACCGCCGGGAATGCCTCGCCATTATCCGACGGTGCTTCGGCGGCGTGGATCGGCTCGGAGGCTGCTTCTGGGCTGCTGGGCATGGAGCCCCTGGCCCGCATCGCCGGCCGGGGTGCGCACGGCAACGATCCCCAGTACTTTGGCTTCGCCCCTGTGGAGGCCGCAAACAAGGCCCTCGCGAAGGCGGGCATCGGCTGGGACCAGGTTGGCGCCGTCGAACTTAACGAAGCGTTCGCCGCGCAATCGCTGGCGTGCGTTGACGCGTGGGGGATCGATCCCGCGATCGTGAACCAGCACGGCGGTGCGATCGCGATGGGTCACCCGCTCGGTGCCTCCGGTACCCGCATCCTGGGTACGCTCGCCCGTTCGCTGCAGGCGTCCGGGCAGCGTTGGGGCGTCGCGGCGATCTGCATCGGCGTGGGCCAAGGCCTGGCCGTGGTGCTCGAAAACGTCACTGCCGGCGCGTCGGCATAAGAAGGGGTTGAGTCATGCTGAATTTCATTGACACTGTTGGCGAGGCTGTCGCCGGCATCAAGGACGGTTCCACCGTGATGATCGGCGGGTTCGGCAACGCCGGGCAGCCGTTCGAACTGATCGATGCCCTCATGGATTGCGGCGCCAAGGACCTGACCGTGGTGAACAACAACGCCGGCCAGGGTGACCAGGGCCTGGCGCTGCTGATCAAGGAAGGCCGGGTCCGCAAGATGATCTGCTCCTTCCCGCGGCAGTCCGATTCCTGGCACTTCGACGCCAAGTTCCACGCCGGAGAGATCGAGCTGGAACTGGTCCCGCAGGGCAACCTGGCCGAGCGGATCCGGGCCGCGGGTGCAGGCATCGGCGGCTTCTTTACGCCCACCGGCTATGGCACCACGCTGGCCGAGGGCAAGGAAACCCGGTTGCTGGACGGCAAATGGCAGGTCTTCGAAACGCCGATCCACGCCGACGTAGCCCTGATCAAAGCACTCAAGGCCGACGGCAAGGGCAACCTCGTGTACCGCAAGACCGCCCGGAACTTCGGCCCGATTATGGCTGCCGCTGCCAAGCACACCATTGTGCAGGTCTCGGAGATCGTGCCAACCGGTTCCCTGGATCCGGAAAACGTGGTGACCCCGGGAATTTACGTCAACAGCGTGGTCCGCGTCGGCGGTTCCAGCGCAGAACAGGTGGCCTGATCATGAGCACCCAAACCAGCCTCCAGACCTCCGAAAAGCCGCTGGGCCGCGACGAACTCGCCCAGCTGGTGGCCCGCGACATCGTCCCTGGCTCCTTCGTGAACCTGGGCATCGGCCAGCCAACATTGGTGTCCAACTACCTCACCGAGGAACAGAACATCACGCTCCACACGGAGAACGGGATGCTCGGGATGGGCCCGGCCGCCGTTGGGGATGACGTCGATGGTGACTTAATCAATGCTGGGAAGATCCCCGTCACGGAGCTTCCCGGGGCCTCGTACTTCCACCACGCCGACTCGTTCGCGATCATGCGCGGCGGGCACCTGGACATCTGCGTGCTCGGCGCCTTCCAGGTTTCCGCAACGGGTGACCTCGCCAACTGGCACACCGGAGCGCCCGACGCCATCCCCGCCGTCGGAGGTGCCATGGACCTGGCCACCGGCGCCAAGGACGTGTTTGTGATGATGACTTTGCTGACGCGCGAGGGCGTGTCCAAGCTCGTGGAACAGTGCACCTACCCGCTCACTGGCGTCGGCTGCGTCACCCGCGTGTACACGGACAAGGCTGTGTTCCTGACAGGACCCGACGGCGTCACCGTCCGCGAGACGTTCGGCTGCACTTTCGAGGAAATCCAGGAGCTCGTACCGCTGCCGCTGAAGAAGGCAGAGTAGGCCCCGCACGTTGGGTCCCTTCGCGTTGTGGGGCCCGTTCTGCAGGGTATTTTGCGGGCTAAGCGTGAGGAGTGGGCCTCGCAAGTTGGGTCCCTCCCCGTTGTGAGGCCCGTTCTGCAGGGTATTTTGCGCGCTGAGCGTGCGGAGTGGGCCTCGCAACGTTGGGCCTCCCCGTTGTGGGGCCTGGTTTGCAGGGTATTTTGCGCGCTGAGCGTGCGGAATGGGCCCCGCAACGTTGGGTCCCTTCGCGTTGTGGGGCCCGGTTTGCGTGCGTGATCCCGGGTTTGGGGCGCAGAGTAGGCCCCGCACGTTGGGTCCCTTCTCGTTGTGGGGCCTGTTCTGCAGGGTATTTCGCTCGCTAAGCGTGCAGAGTGGGCCCCGCAACGCAATCTAGGATTGGAAACCATGACCGACTCCGCAGTTACCCCACAGGCCAGCGACCAGTACGTCCAGTCGCTGGCTCGGGGTCTCGCTGTGATCCGGGCCTTTGACGCAAGCAACCCGGTGATGACGCTCAGCGAAGTCGCAGCCCGCACGGACCTGACCCGCGCAACGGCCCGGAGATTCCTGCATACCTTGGTTGAGCTGGGCTACGTCCGTACTGACGGCAAGACGTTCGCGCTCACGGCCAAGGTGCTGCAGCTTGGCTACTCGTATCTCTCCGCGCTGTCCCTGCCCCAGCTCGCCCAGCCCCACTTGGAGCAGCTCAGCCTGAAGCTGGGGGAGTCGACGTCGGCCGCGGTCCTGGACGGTCCGGACATCTTCTACGTTGCCCGCGTCGCCACCCGCCGGATCATGAACGTCGGCATCACCGTGGGCACCCGCTTCCCGGCGTACGCAACGTCCATGGGGCGCGTCCTGCTCGCCGGATTGCCCCACGCCAAGTTTGAGGCCTACCTTTCGACGGCGGAACTCACCCCGATCACGCCGCGAACCGTGGCCAGCGTGCCCGACTTGAGGGCCGCCGTCGAGCATGTCCGTGCGCAAGGCTGGTGCCTGCTGGACCAGGAGCTGGAAATCGGCCTGATGTCCATCGCGGCGCCGGTGTGGAACCACAACAACGGCGACAATGTTGCCGCAATAAACGTGTCCCTGCAGGCCCAGGCCGTCGCAGCCCAGCCAGACCCAGACGTGTACCTCGACGCCGTCCGGCAGGAAGTGGTGGCCACGGCCAACGCGATCTCTCAGGACGTGTCCGCCAAGCACTAACCCACCCGAGTCTGTCGGTCAGCCGGGGGCTACTTCCGGATCGCCGCCAGCCGTGTCTCCAGGATCCGCCGCACCATCGAGTCGGGCACGGGGTTGTCTGCCGAGAACCGCAGCGTCCCCGGCGACCACGAATAGCCGCCAAGCTCCTCCGACATCTCCGGCAGGATCTGCCCGCTGAACGGGTACAGGGCCAGGTGTTTCTTTGTTTCGAGCACGCTCACCAAGCCCTTGCCATCAACCAGCAGCGCGGGCATCCCGTAGCTGACGCCTTCTTCGGCGTCGGGCGCGAGCTCGCGGGCGATCCCCACAATCCGCTCAAGAATGCCGCGATTGCCGGCAGAGACGCTCTCCAGATATTCGGTGACGGTTCCCATAGGGACATGCTTCCCCATGCGCGCCGCAGGTGCCAGAGTCTTTAGCGCTCGGGAATCACCGCGATGCCCTGGATTTCGATCAGGGCCTCTTTCTGCCACAGCCGTGTGACCCCGATGCCAGCCATGGCCGGATACTGCGAGCCGGCCATTTCACGCCAGATGCGTCCGATTTCGCGGCCGTTGGCCATGTAGTCGTCCACGTCCGTGAGGTAGATGGTCACGTTGACCAGGTCTTCAGGCTGTCCGCCGGCCTCGCGCAGGGTGGTGATGACGTTGGAGAACGCCTGCGTGAACTGTTCCACGATGCCGCCGGGAACGATGTTCATGTTCTTGTCCAGAGCGGTCTGCCCGCCCAGGAACACGGTGTTCCCGGCAAGAATGCCGTGTGCGTAGCCGGATGGTTTGGCCAGCGATTCCGGGTTGATTGTTGTGTGGCTCATGCTGTTCCTCCTCGTTGTGGCAACTGCAAAAACTTTTGGAAAGCCTCTGTGCAGATCATTTCCGCCGTGCTACGTTGAGCATATGTGACGATCGTAAAAAAGTCGACACATCGTAAAACTCGAAGGGAACCCCCACATGAAACTCGCCACCTTGCGCACGGCCAACGGAGGTACGACGGCGGCGCTCGCCACGGGCGCCGATTCCTACCTCACGCTGCCCGCCACCGACGTCGGGGCCCTCCTGGCCCAGCCGGAATGGCGGATAGTGGTGACGGAGGCCGCGGCATCCAAGGAGCAGAGGGTCATCGCCGCCGGTGAAGCCGTGCTTGCGCCCCTCCTTCCCCGCGCCGGCAAAGTCATCTGCTGTGGCCTGAACTACGGTGACCACATCCAGGAAATGGGCCGGGACCTGCCGGAGTACCCCACGCTGTTCGCCAAGTACGCGGACACCTTGGTGGGAGCCAACGACGCCGTGGAAGTCCAGGGCAGCGACCGTGTCGACTGGGAAGCCGAGCTGGCCGTCGTCGTGGGTTCCGAGCTGTACCGGGCGGATGAAGACCAAGCCCGTGCGGCAATTGCCGGATACACCGTGGCCAACGATGTTTCCATGCGCGATTGGCAGAGCCGGACGCTGCAATGGTTCCAAGGCAAAGCCTGGGACGGCAGCACCCCTGTGGGCCCGGTCATGGTCACCGCCGATGAAGCGGGAGAACACTTCGAGGTCCGCGGCTACGTCAATGGCGAGCTCGTGCAGCAGGGAAACACCAGCACCTTGGTGTTCGGCCCGGCCCAGTTGCTGTCCTACATCTCCCAGTTCACCGTCCTGCGTCCCGGCGACCTCGTCCTGACGGGAACGCCCGGGGGAGTGGGCATGGGGATGACCCCGCCACGCTTCCTCAAGGACGGGGATGTCCTGACTACCGAAATCGACGGGATCGGGCGTTTGGAAAACCAGTTCCGCATCCACGCGTCAATCCCGGCAAGCGCCTAAAAACGCCTAGAACCACACCGAAGGAGAACCCCATGAGCCAGAGCACCACCGAATACGTCCTCGAAGGCGACAACTCCATCTACGCCCAGGCCGACGGCAAGGTTGTCCCCGTCGTCACCCGTGCCGGCGCGGAAGACACCAACACTGCCCAGTCCGGCGACTGCATCCGCGTCTCCGGAGTGAGCATCCAGCACACTCCGGCAACCAAGATCTGGTTCGGCCAGGTATCCAACACCCCCGGGTACCGCTCACTCCCGCACCACCATGGCGAGGCCGAAACGGGTGGCTACGTACTCCGGGGGCACGGCCGGATCTACTTCGGCGAGAACTACTCCGAATTCCTGGACATGAAGGCCGGCGACTGGGTTTTCGTGCCGCCGTTCATGCCCCACGTTGAAGCCAACATGTCCGTCACCGAGGAGCTCGTCTGGCTGACGGCACGCACGCCGGAGAACCTGGTGGTCAACCTCGAAGACGTGGCCGACGAAACCCTCGCCGACTACCGCCGGGCCTAAGCCATGATCACTGGAACCCTGACCTCGGAGACCTTCCTCAAGGCCGTTGAACTGACGCCCACAACGGCTGAAGTTTTCGATGAAGCCTATGAAGCGACCACACAGTACGTGCCGTGGCCAAAAGCCTATGGTGGAGACATGGTGGCACAGGCCGCGGCCGCAATGATGCGGTCCGTTGATGCTGACAGGACTCTGCACTCGATGCACAGCTACTTCATGCGTCCGGTGGATATTGGTTCCAGTGTCCGCTACGAAGTGGAGCGCCTGCGGGATGGCCGGGGCTACTCCACGCGTACCGTCCGCGGCTTCCAAAACGGCAAACCCGTCTACGCGGCCATGGGTTCGTTCCAGGTTCCCGAGAACGGACCGGACTTCCAGCCTGAGGCCCCTGCCGCCGTCGAGCCTGAATCGCTGCGGACAGCGGCGGAAGCGCTGGAAGGCGTCGACGGCAGAGCCGCTGACTACTGGTCCACGGGCCGGAGCTTCGATATGCGCCATATTCCTGGTCCGGTATATATCGATCTGGAAGGTGGATCGGTTCCGCAGCAGGCGATCTGGGTGAAGGCATTCGACGCACTGCCCGACGACGCCGACCTCCACCGCACAGCCTTGGCTTACGTGTGCGATTACACGATTTTGGAGCCACTGCTCCGGGTGAATGGCCTCAATTGGTCCAGCCCGGGACTCGCCACCGCAAGCCTGGACCACTCCATGTGGTTCCACCGCGACGGTCGCGCCGACGACTGGGTGCTCTACGCCCAGGATGCCATTTCCGGTCAGAGCAACAGGGGCCTTGCCATGGGCCGCTTCTTCGACCGCCAAGGACGTCTGCTCGCCACGGTGGCCCAAGAAGGCATGATCCGCGCCGGCGCGTAGATAACTTTCCACCTCCCCAACCATCAGCTTCAACGACGCACCACTGAAAGGACCGGCCATGAGCATGATGCCATCGGCCCACGTGGACACGTTCACCCGCGACCACCTGCCGCCCGCCGATACCTGGCCTGCGCTTGAATTCACCCTCCCCGAACTCCACTACCCGGAGCGGCTCAATGCTGCTGCCGTGCTGATCGACGACGCTGTTGAACAGTTCGGCGCGGATCGCCCCGCCCTCTGGACCCCGGACGGCGTTGTCTGGACCTACGGCCAGCTCCAGAAGCGCTCCAACCAGGTGGCCCAGGTCCTTACCGAAGACCTCGGCGTGGTCCCCGGCAACCGCGTGCTCCTGCGCGGGCCCAACAACCCGTGGATCGTGGCCGCCTGGCTCGGCGTGCTGAAGGCCGGCGCCGTAGTGGTGACCACCATGCCCATGCTGCGCTCCACCGAGGTCGCCACCCTGATCGACCTCACCAAGCCGGTAGTGGCCATTTCCGACCACCGGTTCGTGGACGAACTCGCGATTGCGGCTGAGAACGATACGGCCGGCGTCAAGGTACAGGTCCTGACGTACGGGGCCGGCAATGGATTCGACGACGACGGCGACCTCGCCTCGCGCTGCGGGCACAAGAGCGGCCGGTTCACGGCAGTGGATACCGCCGCTGACGACGTTGCCCTGCTGGGTCCGACGTCGGGCACCACCGGTGTGCCGAAGGTGACCATGCACTTCCACCGGGACATCCTGGCCAATGCGGACACCTTTGCCCGCTACATCCTGCAGCCCACGGCTGATGACGTGTTCGCCGGTTCCCCGCCCCTGGCCTTCACGTTCGGACTGGGCGGCCTGGTGGTCTTCCCGCTCCGGTTCGGCGCGTCCTCGCTTCTGACCGAGAAGGCCGGTCCTGTGGAACTCGCGGAGCACGCCGCCGCAGCCGGGGCCAGCATCCTCTTCACGGCACCAACCGCCTACCGGGCGATCCTGAAAGAGAAGCGAGGAGATCTCCTCCGGGGCCTGCGCATCGCCGTTTCTGCCGGCGAGCACCTTTCCAAGGAAACCTGGGACGCCGTGCATGAAGCCACGGGTCTGCGGTTGGTGAACGGGATCGGTGCCACGGAGATGCTGCACGTCTTCATTTCCGCTGCCGGCGATGACATCCGGCCCGGAACCACCGGCCGTGCCGTGCCTGGATTCAGGGCCACCATCCTGGATGACGACGGCAATGAGCTCGGCGCCGGCAACATCGGCCGCCTGGCCGTGATTGGTCCTACCGGATGCCGGTACCTGGATGATGCCAGGCAGGCGAACTACGTTGTACGTGGCTGGAACGTCACCGGAGACACGTTCTCCATGGACGTGGACGGCTACTTCACCTATCAGGCCCGCTCGGACAACATGATCGTCTCTTCCGGCTACAACATCGGCGCGCCCGAAGTTGAAACGGCCATCGACCAGCACCCTGACGTCGTGGAGAACGCGGTCATCGGGGTTCCGGACGAGGAGCGCGGCAGCATCGTCTGCGCGTTCATTGTCCTGCGCGAAGGCGTCACCGGCGATGCCACCAAGCGCAAGGAAATCCAGGACTTCGTGAAGCAGACCATCGCCCCGTACAAGTACCCCCGGGACGTGCGCTTCGTCAACGAACTTCCGCGCAATCCCAGCGGAAAACTCCAGCATTTCAAGCTCCGTGACGGCCTTTTTGCCAAGGACACCGGCGCGAACGCGAGCCAGAACGAACAACTTACCCCCGCCGGCCAGAGCCAGGCCTGAGAAGGAGCAACACCATGAAAATCGCAATCGTTGGAGGCGGCCCCGGCGGCCTGTACTTCGCAGCACTGATGAAGCAGTTGGACCCCTCGCACGACATCACCCTCTGGGAACGCAACGCTGCCAGCGACACCTTTGGCTTCGGCGTCGTGTTTTCCGATGAGACGCTCGGCGGCATCGGCAATGCCGATCCCGTGGTGGCCGAATACATGAGCCGCCGTTTCGCCCGCTGGTCGGACATCGACATCCACTTCCGCGACCAGATGATCACCGTGGGCGGACAGGGCTTCGCTGCAATGAGCCGCAAGGAACTGCTGGAACTGCTCCAGCGCCGCTGCATCGAACTGAACGTGGACGTGCGCTTCAGCACCCTGGCCCCGGCCGTTGAAGAACTCGAAGCCAACTACGATCTCGTACTTGCAGCGGACGGCATCAACTCCCAGATCCGCGCCAAATATGCTGACTCGTTCAAGCCGAACCTGGACCCGCGGACCAACAAGTTCATGTGGCTGGGCACCAACCAGGTGTTCGAGGCCTTCAAGTTCTTCGTGAAGGAAACCGAGTGGGGCGTCATGCAAATCCACGGTTACCCCTACTCGGATGAGGGTTCCACGTTCATTGTGGAAATGCACCAGGACGTGTGGCACGCTGCCGGCTTCGATGAGACTGCCAACGAGATCTTCCCTCCCGGCGTCTCGGATGAAAAGGCAATCGCCAAGATCCGCGAGATCTTTGCCGAGGAACTGAACGGCTACGAGGTTCTCACCAACAACTCCAAATGGATCAACTTCACCACGGTCCGGAACGAGAACTGGCGCCACAACAACGTGGTGCTGCTGGGCGACGCTGCCCATACAGCCCACTTCTCCATCGGTTCCGGTACCAAGCTGGCTATGGAAGACTCGCTGGCATTGGCTGCCTGCCTGCACGAACACCCGGACGTTGAGTCCGCCCTCGCCGCGTATGAGGCTGAGCGCCGGCCCGTGGTCGCTTCCACGCAGCGTGCGGCCCAGGCGTCCTTGGAGTGGTTCGAGCGCATCGGCCAGTACAAAGACCAGGACCCCACCCAGTTTGCGTTCAACCTGCTCACCCGCAGCCGCCGCATCACTCAGGAAAACCTGCGCCTGCGCGATCCCGAGTTCGCCGACGCCGTAGACCGCGGCTTCGCTTCCTCCCAGGGACTGCCAGAGGTGGCCCCGGCCATGTTCCAGCCGTACCGCATTGGTGGGCTGGAGCTGAAGAACCGCATCGTGGTCTCCCCGATGGACATGTACTCCGCCACGGACGGCATTCCCGGTGACTTCCACAAGGTCCACCTCGGTTCCAAAGCCCTCGGCGGTGCCGGCCTGGTGATGACCGAAATGGTCTGCGTCTCCGAAGCCGGCCGCATCACGCCCGGCTGCAGCGGCCTCTACACAGATGAGCAGCGTGACAGTTGGAAGGAGATCGTGGACTTCGTTCACGGCCGTTCCACTGCCAAGATCGGCGCACAGTTGGGTCACTCAGGTCGCAAGGGCTCCACCAAGCTTATGTGGGAAGGCATCGACCAGCCGCTCGAGTCCGGCAACTGGACCGCCGTCGGGCCCTCTGCGCTGCCGTATAGCCCGCAGAACCAGACGCCCGTGGAGCTGGACCGCGCCGGCATGGCCGCCATCAAGGCCGAGTTCGTTGCTTCCGCAGTCCGTGCCGACGAGGCCGGGTTCGACCTTCTGGAAGTCCACGCCGCCCACGGCTACCTGTTGTCCTCCTTCCTTTCGCCGGTGTCCAACAAGCGGACCGACGAATACGGCGGCAGCCTGGAGAACCGGCTGCGGTTCCCGCTGGAAGTGTTCGACGCCGTTCGCGCGGCTTGGCCGGCCGACAAGCCGGTGACGGTACGCATCTCCGCCACGGACTGGATCGAGGGTGGCAACACTTCCGATGATTCCGTGGCCATTGCCCGCGCCTTCGTAGAGCACGGCGCAGCCGGCCTGGATGTTTCCACCGGCCAGGTCGCCAAGGAAGAGAAGCCTGCCTACGGCCGCAGCTACCAGACGCCGTTCGCCGACCGTATCCGTCAGGAAGTTGCCGCTCCGGCAGGTGTGGCCGTGATCGCCGTCGGCGCCATCTCCAGCTACGACGACGTGAACTCCATCCTGCTCGCCGGCCGTGCGGACCTGATCGCCCTTGGCCGTACGCACCTCTACGATCCCCAATGGACCCTGCACGCTGCCGCTGAGCAGGAATACCAGGGCCCCGGTGCCGAGTGGATCCCGCAGTTCCGGGCAGGCCGCCGGAAGCCACCGAGCTCCCGCACTGACGCCGTTCGTCCGCGCTTGTCCTTGCTCAAGGAAGCGGAAATCGAAGAGGCCAACACCCACCTTCGCTGGACTCCCGAGTCCGCCGCCGCATCGGTTTTGGTGAAGTAGCCATGGCCACCGCACCGGTCAACGACTGGAACGTGCCCAAGAAGACCACCGGAGTGGTCCTCTTCTGCTGCTGGCTTGCCATCCTGGCCGAAGGCTACGACGTCGGCGTCCTGGGAGCCATCCTCCCCGCTCTCGCCGAATACAAGGAATGGAACCTCAGCCCGCTGGCTCTCGGCGGCCTCGGCTCATATGCCTTGATCGGCATGCTTATCGGAGCACTGTTCATCGGTACCCTCAGCGACCTCGTGGGCCGCAAAAAGATGCTCCTGGCTTCCATGGTGATCTTCACGATTACCCAAGCCGGCGCAGCGTGGGCACCTACCCCGGAACTGTTCGGAATCTTCCGTCTGATCGGCGGGCTGGGCATGGGTGGAGTCATCCCGGTGGCAGCGGCCCTGACCATCGAATATTCGGCACCGAACAAGCGGTCCTACAACTACGGCCTCATGTACTCCGGATACTCGCTGGGAATTGTGGCTGCCGCCCTCGCTGCCCTGTTTGTCTTGCCCGTGGGCGGATGGCGTGCAGTCATCGCCATCGGTGCTGCCCCCGTGGTTCTGCTTCCCATCATCTGGAAGTTCCTGCCGGAGTCCTTGGAATTCCTGGAATCGAAGGGGCGGAAGGCGGAGGCCAAGGCCTTGGCCGGCAAACTGAACATCGCCAACTACACGCCGGTGGTTCCCGCCGCTCCTGTTGCCGGTGTCCAAACGGACCCGTGGTGGAAAACCATCACCACCATGTTCTCCCGCAAGTACCTGCGCTCTACCGTGTTCTTCTGGATCTCGCTCTTCTGCGGCCTGGTCCTGGTCTATGGCCTGAACACCTGGCTGCCGAGCATCATGAAGAAGGCCGGCTACGACCTCGGCTCTTCCCTGACGTTCCTCCTGGTCTTCAGCCTTGCATCAGCCATCGGCGGCCTGCTCCTGGGTCGCGCTGCGGACAAGTACGGCAAGAAGCTCATCCTGGTGGTGTTCTACATCCTGGGCGGCCTGGGCATCATGCTGCTGGTCTTCCCGAACACCATGGTGGTCAACCTGCTGTTCGTCGCCTTCGCCGGTGTCGGTTCCATCTCCACCTCGCTGGTCCTCACCGGATACATCGCCGACTACTACCCGGCCAAGGTCCGCGGCACGGCGACGGGTTGGGCGTTGAGCTTCGCCCGGCTGGGTGCCATCTCCGGACCGTTGATTGGTGGCTGGATCGCAGGCTCCAAGCTTCCATTCGAGGCCAACTTCGCGATCTTCGCCGGCATTGCCGTGCTGGCCGCGGGTGCTGTGGCGATGATTCCCAAGCCGCAACCTGAGGTGCCCATTGCCGCCATCGACGTCGATCCTGACGACGCCGCCGTCGGTGCCCGCTAGGAGTGGTCATGGACAGGTTTCCGGAGGCGAGCGTCGAGCGAACGGTGGAGTGGGTGGACACCGACGCCTCCGGACACCAGCACAATTCAGCCATCCTGCGCTGGGTTGAGGCCGCCGAAGCCGAACTCTTCCGCATGCTGGACTTGCCGGATTATTTTCCCAACGCTCCCCGGGTCCAGCAAGTGATCAACTACAAGGCCAAGCTGTGGTTCGGCCAGCGCGTTACCGCCATGGTGAAGATCCAGGCGCTGGGCCGGACCTCCATGACCATGGCTTTCGAGGTAACGTCCGACGCCGGTGAGGTTGCCGCTTACGGGACGGTCACCACCGTGCACGTCCCCCAGGGGACCACTTCTGCGCAGCCTTGGCCGGAGCATCTGATCCGGGCGGTCAGGGCTGGGCAGGAAAGTTAGCCCCCCTCCGCCGGGATGGCAGTTAATGACAATGTCGAGCTCTGGGACTGTCATCAACTGCCATCCCGGCGTCTGAGGGTGTGGGGCTTCTAGCGCAGGCCCTTGAGGATGTTCTTGGGACGCTGCATCTCGCCATGCTTGGCGCCGAGGATGATGACCCAGCCGGCGAATGCGGGAATGGCCCACTGGAGTGCTTTCAGCTGCGTTTGGGCGGCCTTCAGCTCCTCCGATGCCCCGGCGCGCGGTTCGGTTGCACCCTCGGCCCCTTCACCGGAGAGTTCGTCCACTTTCTTGCCCACAATGCCTGCGTACAGGGTGACGGCAGCGCCTGCCAGGGTCACGGCTGTCTTGTAGACGGTGTTGGCCGCAACACTGTCCTGCTTGGCGATCCGGCCCTTGTTTTCCCATGCAATGGCCAGGTCCGCCGCCAGGTGCCCAGCGAAAGCCGCGGTCTGGATCGGCGCCCACTTGCCCCAGCCCTTGCTTGAAAGGCGGGTCCGCTCGGTGGGGTCTTTTGCCTCTGCAGCGGCACCATTGAGTCCGATGGCCCCCATCAGCGAGCCGCCGAA
Organism: Arthrobacter sp. TmtSoilC79; assembly: GCF_059739405.1. Lineage (NCBI taxonomy): Bacteria > Bacillati > Actinomycetota > Actinomycetes > Micrococcales > Micrococcaceae > Arthrobacter > Arthrobacter sp. TmtSoilC79. Next base: position 168,016 of record NZ_AP046051.1, read on the forward strand.
CCATGCTGCGGCGGTGAGGTCGTGAATGGAACGGGCTACAAGATTTCCTGCCATGATGTGCTTCCTATCGTTGATACGGAAAGGACCCTTCGAGGCCGCGGGGCCCCAAAACAGCGTAGTTCTATAGTAAGCATGCTTACTAAGGCGGGGCCACCCGTTCGCGCGGTGGGGCACCTGTTGGTGCGACGGGGCACCTGTTGGTGCGGCGGGGCCGTGGCCGCTCGCACGGTTGATGGCGCCGACTCGATGGGGACGTTGGCCGAACCTATGATGAACTGGACTGGCGCCTGATGAGGGCGCGGAAATGAGGCTCTCCAGATGTTCGTCGTTCCGGCACCCCCGGTGCGCCACCAGCAGTTGCTCGTTACGATCTTCGGCCTCTACGGCCGGAACGCGGGCGATGCCTTGCCGGTTTCTGCGCTGATCTCCATGCTGGGCTCGCTCGGCTATGACGCGCCGGGCGTGAGGTCGTCGGTTTCAAGGCTCAAGGCGAAGGGCGTGCTCAAGAGCGTCCGCGAAGGCGGGATCGCCAAGTACAAGATTTCCGAGTCCGTCAGCGATGTGTTCCGTGAAGGTGACAAGCGCATCTTTGCCCCGGAGCAGCCCGCCCCGGTTGATACCTGGGTGCTTGCCGTCTTTTCGGTGCCTGAGTCCATGCGCAACCGCCGGCACCAGCTGCGCTCCGCATTGCTGGCGCTGGGGTTCGGTTCAGTGGCCAACGGTGTGTGGATCGCGCCGGCCCACAAGCTGGAGCAAGCCCGCGAACGGCTCACTGCCGGCGGGCTGATTGAGTTCGTGGACCTGTTCCGGAGCGACTACGTTTTTGATGGCCCCATGCGGCCCAAAATCTCCGAATGGTGGGATCTCAAGGAACTTGACGAACAATTTACCGAGTTCCTTGGGCTGTATGAGGGTGCGGAACAGCAGTGGACGCAAAGGGTCGGCGACGATCCTGAAAGGGCCCTGGCAGAGTCCACGGAAGAGCTGCGGCGCGACGCTTTCCGTTACTACATTCCCATGCTGACAATGTGGAGGAAGTTCCCTTACCGGGACCCCAACCTGCCCACCGACTACCTCCCGCCGGAGTGGCATGGGCCCGCGGTCCGCAGGACGTTCCAGGCAGTTCACCGCCTGGCAGCACCCCTGGCCGCAGCCCATGCACACGAGATCATCGCAGAAGCGCTGGATCCTGCGGCGGCCTGATTAGTCGCTGGTCCGTGGGGCATCAATGACGCCGAACACTTCGCCTTGCGGTCCCCGGACCACTACCATCCGGCCCAGTGCGTTCTCTTCCACGGGGCCAAGGAGGGTGGCCCCGAGCTCTACTGCCCGGGTGGCTGTTCCGGCAACGTAATCGCTGGCGAACCACGTCATCCAGTGGTTGGGGGTGTGATCGGGAAGTGCGGTGTCATGATGCACTCCGCCCACTTCCCGGCCATCGAAGGGCCGGCGGATCGTGGAGTAGACAAGGCCTTCTTCACTAACGTCCTGGTAGCTGACGTCAAAGACCTCCGCGTAGAAGGACCGGGCTGCGGAGTAGTCCCGTGTATGGAGTTCGTTCCAGCAGAGGGCCCCATGCTCATTGACGCGTTCAGCGCCGATGTGGGTGCCGGCCTGCCACACGCCGAACGTTGCACCAGAACTGTCTGCGGCAAGGGCCATCCGGCCGGATTGGTTGACATCAAAGGGCTCGGCAAGCAGCTGCCCTCCGGATGCGACGATTTTCTTGGCCGTGAGGTCAACATCGTCCGAGGCCAGGAACGTCGTCCAGGACGTAGGCGTGCCGGGATCCTGTTTGGGCCCCATTCCCGCCACGGCGCGGCCCCTCAGCTGGGCCAATTGATAGCCCCCGGCTTCCTGTCCGCCGGACACAAATTCCCAGCCGAACAGGTCTGCATAGAACGCCTTCGCCGCTTCGGGGTGGTCCACGCCCAGGTCCACCCACAGGGGAGTTGCTGCGGGCCAGTTTGAAATCTTGGTGGACATGGGACTCCTCGGGTCGGGGCGCTGGCGATGCAGCTGCTTCCCCAGGTGCTCGATGCGCCAAGCACCTAAGGAAGCAGCCACCCATAAAGTGCGCCCACGGCCCGATTCGTGACACTGTTTTCGGCCCCTTTTTCGGGCCGGCGTGCCGCGCAGCAGCCCATCGCAGGGCGACGCGGGAGCGTCGGCCGCGCCCCGCCGTCGTGCGTGAGGGTTAGACGGTGCGGCTCGCCTTGGCGAGGTTGTCCTGAAGCTCGACGGCGGTCTGCCGGACGACATACGCGGGACGGTCGCGTTCAACGCGCCAGCTGTCTTCCAGGGGGCCAACGTTGACGGTGTCGAAACCGAATTCGTCGTAGAGCTTGGTGACGAGCCCGGCGGCGTCCGGGAAGTCGCTCGCGGTGGCCAGCGCCCGACGGTTGGGCGTGCCTGCAGGGGTGCCGTCGGTAGTGATGTCCTTGGCGAAAATGTGGTTGAAGCCCTTGGCCACCTTGGACGTCGGGAGATGCTTCTGGAGCAGGCCGGAGGTGGTGGCTTGGCCGTTGTCCAGCTCCGGAATGCGGCCATCGCGCTCCCAGTAATAGTTGTTGGTGTCGATGACGATCTTGCCCTCGAGCGGCTCTACCGGGATGTCCTGATAGTTCTTGAGGGGAACGGTCACGACGGCGAAATCGCCTGCCGCTGCTGCCTCACCCGGCGTGGCGGCACGGGCCCGCGGTCCCAGTTCTGCCACCAGTTCACCGAGGGTTTCAGGTCCCCGTGAATTGCTGATGACGACGTCGTAGCCCAGTTCCACGGCTTTGCGCGCGATCTGGCTGCCAATGTGTCCTGCTCCGATGATTCCGATTGTTGTCATGCAGGCGGCAACCAAAAGTTGCACGCGCGTATTTCCCGCGTTACGCAATATTTCTATGAGGCCTATACTAAGGAGTCTTACTATGCTGGTTGGCATCGAAGACGAGGAGGTAGCGATGGCCGGACATTTGGAACTGGTTGAAACGCCTGATGGGGAATATCGGATTCTGATGGTGGACGGCGAGGACGTCCTGATGGGACTTTCCAAGCAGTTTTCATCAATGGATGAGGCTGTGGAGGGAGTTGCCGCCATCAGGGAGGTGGCGGGAACGGGCCTTCTTCGCCCGGCTTCAGCTGAGCGCTACGCGGTGCTGATGCTGGAAGAACCCGTCATCGATTCCGCACTCGCCGAGCAAGGGGCGCGGACCCAAGAGAAGGCGGTCAACTGTGGCAGCTGAGTCAACGCCGCATGAGAAGCGCGGGATTCTCTTCGACGTGGACGGAACCCTGATCGATTCCAGCTACTTCCACGCCATGGCGTGGTGGCAGGCCTTCCGGCGGGAAGGCCTGGACATCGAGATGTCGGCCATCCACCGGCGGGTGGGCATGGGAGGCGACCGGCTGATCCAGAGCCTTCTGCCCGACTGCACCGACGAGATGCAGGAAGACCTGAAGAGTGCCCACGGCGCAGTCTTTTCAACATTCTGGCCGACGCTGAGGGCATTCGACTCGGCGCGCGACCTCCTCGCGGCATGCTCCGATGCTGGACTGGCCGTGGGCTTGGCGTCGTCGGCTCAACAGCGTGACCTCGAGGTCAGCCGGCATATCCTCGACGCCGGATCCTCGATCGACGCCTGGACCAGCTCCAACGACGCCAAGGAGAGCAAGCCGGCGCCGGACATCCTGGTTGCGTGCCTGGAAAAGCTCGGAATCAGCCCCGAGGATGCCGTATTTGTAGGCGACGCAGTGTGGGACGTGAAAGCCGGCGCGGCCATTGGTGTTCCCGTGGTTGGACTGACCTGCGGCGGAATCAGCGAAACGGAGCTGCGCGACGCAGGTGCCGCGGAAGTTTACGACAATCCACGGCACCTGCTGGAGCACCTGGAAAGCAGCATCGTGGGCCGGCTCGCTGCGGGGTCGCGCGGGGCTTAGCGGGGCGAAAGCAGCATCGTGGGCCGGCTCGCTGCGGGGTCGCGCGGGGCTTAGTTGGACGCAAGCGCCTGCGGGTCGGAGTGGCGGCCGCGAGGGCCCGCCGGTGCAGGCTGGCTTCAGCGCGCGGGGGCTTAGCGGGGCTGCTGTGTTGGTTGGACGCAAGGCGGAGCTGCGGAGCCGTGGAGCTGTCCCGGGCGCCTACCGCTGGGAATCGCTGATGCCCTTGTCCCGTCCACGCCGGTTGCGTGCGGTCCAAATAATCAACGCAATGATAATTACCGCGGCTACACCGGCCAGTACCCAGGGAGTGGCGTTGGTGCGGGTCTGTTCCTGGGGATCGGACTCGCCGGTCCCGGGGTTGGCCGGGCCGCTGCCCGCAGGGTTGGGTGTGCTGGGCGCACCGGATGAGGGTGCGGGGTTGGTTGGCGTTTGAGTCGAAGGGCCGGACGGGTTGGTGGAATCCGCGGTGGGCGTCGGCGTCGTGGCGGCCACGTTGCCGTGGGTGGCGCCGGCCTGGGCGACACTGGCCTGAGCAGCACTTGCTTGATAACCGGGCGCTGCGCTGGCTGCGGCCGAAGTCGCGAGCATGGAGCCTGCAATAAGGGCGAATGCCGCTGTAGTGGTGGCTAGTCTTCGAAACATCGTTACCTCCAGGGGTCTAGGGGTTTTTCGTTATCCTCACACTAGTAAGGATACTGACTAAACCGTCCTGGTGGGTGATTTTCGGGGGTACCGCCCGGGCACAGGGGCGGCACCCATTCCTTTCCTAGCGGGTGAGTTTGGCGGAATCCGGTTCCTGGTCGCCGATGTGGCCAGGTGCGTTGGCGGCGAGGACACGCTGCACGAACGCGCTGTATTCCTCCATGTAATGCCGCAACAGGGCAGCGGTGCCTTCGTCCTTAACTGAACCGTCGTCGTCGTACGCGTCCGCGACAAAGCGGATGTACGCCTCAGGTGCGTTCAACTGCGGCGCGTCCAGGAAGCTCAACACACTGCGCATGGACGACTGCATCACCGCTGTCCCGATACCGCCCGGCGATGCGCCAATAATTCCCGTGGGCTTCCGGGCAAACGAGTTGGTGCCCCACGGACGCGAACCCCAGTCGATGGCATTCTTCAGGGCGCCGGGGATGGAACGGTTGTATTCAGGGGAGATGAAAAGGATCCCGTCCGAGGCCGCGATCGCATCCTTAAGTTCGCGTCCGGCCGGCGGGAAATCGGCGTCGTAGTCGGAACTGTAGAGGGGAAGGTCCTTGATGGCGATCTCATGGAACTCAAGCTCCGGAGGCGCAACGCTGATCAGCGCCTTGGAAAGAACCCGGTTGATCGAATTGCTCGCCAGGCTTCCCACGAAATAACCGATTTTGAAGGTATCCATAGTGGCGTTCCTTTCCGACGGCACGGCCGGAACCGGCTCGTCGACGGTGTGGTGGCTGGTTGCCCCCAGCTTCCACCGACCCTAATGGAGTTGTGCACATAGCGCAGCCCCCTACTCCCGCACGGACCTTCGCAGTCATAGACTCATGCCAACTGGTTCAGGAGCGTTCGGGAGAGTTCAGGAAGTGGGGTGGCGGATGAGAGCAGGCATTGCGCGCGAGGCGCTCGACGGCGAGAGACGCGTGGCCGCCACGCCGGAAACGGTCAAGCAATTGATCGGGCTGGGCCTGGAAGTTCAGATCGAGTCCGGTGCCGGATTGGCATCCGGACACAGCGACGACGATTACCGTCAGGCAGGCGCATCCGTGGTGCAGTCCCTGGATCTGGGGGCCCTGGATGTTTACTGCCACGTCCGTCCCATGGAACCGTCGACGGCGGCAGCCCTCCGCCGGGGTTCGGTCACCGTCGGATTAGGGTCACCGGCCTCCGAATTGCCTACCGTGCGGGCGCTCGCCGCAGGCGGGATCACCGCTTTTGCCCTTGAACTGGTTCCCCGGATCTCCCGCGCCCAATCCATGGACGCGCTGACGTCCCAGGCCCTGGTGGCGGGCTACCGGTGCGTCCTTGAAGCGGCCATGCGCTTGCCCCGCTTTTTCCCGCTGTACATGACGGCAGCCGGGACCATTCCGCCCGCCCGGGTGCTGGTGTTGGGCGCCGGTGTTGCCGGACTTCAAGCGATCGGCACAGCGAAGCGGCTTGGGGCCAGGGTTTCGGCCAATGACATTCGTCCGGCGTCGGCGGATGAAGTAGCCTCCATGGGCGGAACGTTCATCAAGCTGGACCTGGAAACAGCTGAGGCTTCCGGTGGGTACGCACGCGAACTCAGCGCAGACCGGGGGGCCTTGCAACGGGCACTCCTGGCACCACATGTGGCCCAGTCCGACGTCTTGATCACCACCGCCGCCGTTCCCGGCAGGAGGGCGCCGCTCCTGGTGAGCCGGGACATGGTCCAGGGCATGAAACCTGGCTCCGTGGTGGTGGACTTGGCTGCTGAATCGGGCGGCAACGTCGAAGGAAGCATCCCGGGGCAGGATATCCCTATCCCCACAGCCGACGGCCAGGGCGTTGTGACGCTGGTAGGCATCAAGGACGCCGCCTCCGCAATGCCCGCGGACGCCTCCCGCCTTTACGCAAAGAACGTGGCCAACCTGCTGGCGCTCATGACCAAAGACGGCAAAGTGTCCCCGGATTTCTCGGACGAAGTCGTGGCCGGGACTTGCCTGACCCACGACGGTCAAGTCCGGCACGCCCCCACCGCAGAGGCGCTCACGGCGTTTGCTGGCGAGACTGTGCCCGTCGTCGGTGGGAGTGCCGGCGGAGTTCCACGCGGCGGTCCCTCGCCAGGCAGTGTTCCGCCGGGCGGTGCCGGTTCCGGCAGTCTCCCGCCGGGCGATGCGGCTTCCGGCAGTTCCTCGCCTGGAGGTGCCGGTTCCGGCAGTTCCTCGCCTGGAGGTGCGGCTTCCGGCAGTGTTCCGCGCGGCGGTCCCGCACCCGGCAGTGAAGGAGTGCGCTGATGGACGGCATGAGCCTGCTGACCATTACAGTCCTGGCAGTGTTCGTGGGCTTCGAGGTTGTTTCCAAAGTCTCCAGCACCCTGCACACGCCCCTCATGTCAGGCGCGAACGCGATCCACGGGATCATCCTGGTGGGTGCCATCATTGTTGCGGGACAGGCTGCGGATCCGGGGGTGTTGGCGGTCGCCCTGCTGGCTGTCGTCCTCGCTACGGCCAACCTTGTAGGCGGGTTCGTGGTGACCGACCGCATGCTGGAGATGTTCCGCGGACGGCAACGGCCGCCGTCGAACGTTGGACAGCTTGGCGGCACTGGCGGCACTGGCGGCACTGGAGGTGCAGGAGGCGCGGCAAGGTCTGCAGGTCAGGCAAGTTCTGCAGGTCAGGCGGGTTCCGCGGCAGCCCGGCCGGTCGACTCCGCGGGTCCAATCAAAAAGGGGCGCCGGCAATGACGCTGCTGAACCCCACCTGGACCGCGCTTCTGTATCTCGCCGCGGCAGCCTGCTTCATCCTGGCCCTGAAGGGCCTGAACTCGCCCCGGACGGCGCGGCGCGGAAACCTGATAGGAGCCTTGGGTGCCCTGGTGGCCGTGGTCACGGTGTTCCTCTCCGTGAAACTGGATAACATCCCCTGGATCCTGGGGGCCATTGCCGTTGGCTCCGGCGTTGCCGCCCCTGTTGCCCGACGGGTGCAGATGACGCAAATGCCCCAGCTCGTGGCACTCTTCAACGGTGTGGGCGGTGGGGCTGCGGCGCTCGTGGCCTTGCTGGAACTTTCCCACACGGATGATCCATGGGTTCGGCTGGCCATCGTCTTCACCTTGCTGGTGGGGGCAGTCTCCTTCGCCGGTTCCGGGGTTACTTTTGCCAAGCTTCAGGGGCTCATGACCACCCGGCCCGTGACATTCCCCGGACTTCCCGTCCTCATGGCCGTGGTGCTGCTTGCTGCAGTGGGGGCAGGGGTGGGCGTGATCGTCACAGGCTCGCTTGCGCTGGCACTGGTGCTGCTGGTCCTGGGTCTTTGTGCCGGCATCCTTTTGGTTCTTCCGGTGGGTGGCGCCGATGTCCCGATTGTCATCTCGCTCCTGAATGCGTTTACCGGCCTTGCCGTGGCAGCGTCCGGGCTGGTGCTGGGCAACGTTCTTTTGGTGGTGGCCGGGACATTGGTGGGCGCATCTGGCACCATCCTGACCCGGGCCATGGCCGCCGCGATGGGGCGGAGCGTGGCGGGCATCATGTTCGGAGCGTTCAAGGGCGGCTCCACTGCCGGATCCACAGAGGTCAGCGAGCGGCCGGTCCGGTCTTCCAGCGCGGAGGATGTGGCGGTGCTCCTGGGGTATGCGCAGCGGGTCATCATTGTGCCGGGGTATGGCTTGGCAGTTGCCCAGGGACAGCACACTGCCGCCGAGCTCGCCTCAGCCCTGGAAGCGCGGGGCATTGAAGTCGACTTCGCCATCCATCCCGTGGCAGGACGAATGCCGGGACACATGAATGTACTGCTGGCCGAGGCCAATGTGCCCTATGAGTCGCTGAAGGAAATGGGTGACATCAATTCCGAATTCAAGACCGCCGACGTTGCTTTGGTAGTTGGGGCCAACGACGTCGTGAACCCTGCAGCGAAGACCACCTCCGGATCGCCGATTTACGGAATGCCAATCCTCGAGGTCGCCGACGCCCGGCAGGTGGTATTCCTCAAACGCTCAATGCGGCCAGGATTCGCCGGAATCGAAAACGAACTCCTTTACGAACCACAAACCACCTTGCTCTTCGGAGACGCCAAGGATTCCCTGACAAAGGTCCTCGGTGCCGTGAAGGGACTCTAGGAAAAATCGTTGAACCGCGTCATGTACTGGGCCGTGGCGGCACAAGTCTCTACAGAAGGCTTGTGACCGCTAGGAGTATTGACGTGCAGGACAGTAAGAAGGAGTCGGCGCCCGGGCCGCGTTTCGTCGAAGCGGAAGGCCGGGCCGTGACCAATTGGCGGATCCTCGTGGGTCAGACGGTTCAGGTTTGGCGGTACAACGAGATTGTCGACCAAGGCTGCGTGGAGTCTGTGACCTATGACGGAAAGGTTCTCTGGCTTGCCCAAAGCGGACCCATAGAGCGGCGGTTGGTTGAGAAAGAACGCGGAACCGGTCTCCGGCTCAGGCTCATGGACTGAAAGGCTTTCCTGGCCGGTCGGACTGATCCTAAGCTGGGCTGCACGAAGTACCCAATCATGTACGGCCCACATCCAAGGGAGGTTCCGACGTGACCGTAAAACTCAATAAGAAGGCCTATGATCACGCGAAACGTTTGATTCAGGACGGCAAAGTAGTCAAGGACATCCGCGATGACTGGAGTGAGCACGCCCCCTCCACCAAACAAGAGAGTGCCTTTCTGGACAAGCACGGGCACGCCGAATATTCCAAGTGGTTCCTGGGTGTGGACGACGAACACCCGGAGGACCAAAAGGGCCACTACAAGTTCCCCATCGGGGATTTCAAGAAGATCCACCGCTGCGGTGTGATCGCGGCCGAGAGCCGGGCGGGGCAGTACGACCACGACGACATTCGTGAGGCGCTGGGCAAACTGCTGGAGAAGATCGACCAGGACTGAGTCTAGCCACCCGGCTGATCCACTCCCGCCTACTTAGGAGAGTTCAAGCGGCGTCCACCCGCCCCGCAAGTGGCCCTTTGTTCCCCTACCCGGGCGGGAACACCGTGACCCGAGCGGGTGGGCTTTCCATGGAGCCCGGACTGTGTGCCAGGATTTCCGCGAGCTCCGCCAGCCGGTGTGCCCTCGCCGATTCTGCCAGCGAGAAGGGCTCACCTGGCCGGGAGAATACCAAGGGCCCGTGCCAGGCGGTCGGGATCTTGAGGATGTCAGCGGACGGCCCGACGGCGGCACTCAGGTTGGGGGCCGGGTGCTCGGGATCCACTTGGACGATTTTCGCGGACAGGAGCTCGGCAACCGCGTGTGGAAGTTCCTTCGGGTTTCCCGCAATACGGGTGGCGAGGCTCAAAGCCTTGGTTTGGCCATCAGCCATAGCCAAGGCGGTGGTGGGCCACACCTGGGAATCCCGCCCGCCGCCGTCGTCCAGTGCCTTTAGCAGTTCAAGCTCGGTGAGCTCTCCAGGGGCGGACAGCACAAACTCATCCATCACCGCCTGGGTAAGCTCCCCGGAAGGGGACTGCGTTCCCGGCATCGGATGCACGTGGACGCTGAGGATGTTGCTGTCCAGTTTGGCCAGGGACTTGGTGATTTTCTGCAGGGAACCAGGCTGGTCGAGAAGCACAGTCCGGGCACGCCAAAGGGAAGGTGCCAGATGCAAGGTGCGTCTCTGGCGGAGGGCTGCCGCGTGCAACCACCGCCTGAGCACCTTGGCAGCCGACGGCTCTGCTACCCAGATGACCAGCACGGTTGCGGTGACGGCCAGGAGCACGACCTTGGCTGCGTACGGGAGGTGGGTTCCCACCACGGCAGCATGGACCAGCAGTTCGATGGGAAGCATCACGGCGATATTGGCCAGGGTGAGCCGGGCCTTGGGCGGTTCGGGCAGTTGGCCACAGGCATCGCAGAGGAGATCCGCGGTGGCCGGAGTGCTCGCGCTGGGCTTCATGCTTTCATGCTGGCTTGTCCCTGTTTCGAACCCGTTGCTTGTGCGTCACGTTCCTGGGACAGTCTCGTGAACACGCAAGAACCCGGCGTTCTCAATGGGAGAACACCGGGTTCCTGGCGAAGAAACGGGAGGGATCGCTCGCGGAGAGCGGCCAGTTCCTACCGGGTGCGGTCGGAATCGAAGTCCGGATCCACGCCTTGGGATTGTCCTGCGTTGCGGGCGGCAGCAGCATCCTTCAGGAGGTCGCGGATCTCGGCAAGCAGGGCGGTGTCTGCGGGAAGCGGCTCTTCCTCGGGCTCCTCGGTGGAGAGACGGTCTTTGACCAGGGAATTGATCTTGTTCATGGGGGCCACGAAGATGAAGTAGACCACGGCTGCCGTGATCAGGAAGGTCACCAGGGCGGTCAGGACGGCGCCGAAGTTGATGAACGTTGCCGGGTTGTCCTGCCAGATCCGGAAACCGAGCCCGTCGGCGTTCATGCCGCCGGCTGCCGCGATCACGGGGTTGATGATGTTGTTGGTGAATGCTGCAACGAGCGCGGTGAAGGCACTGCCGATAACCACAGCAATGGCCAGTTCGATCACGTTGCCGCGAAGAATGAAGTCTTTGAAGCCCTTGAACATGGATGGTCCTCCCAATAGGTGCAGTGTCTGCCTCCAGCAGTGATCAAAATACCACTCGGAAGTTTCCAGCTGGTGTAACCGGGATGTGAGAGATGGTTGGCGGGAAGGGGGTGGGATGTGAGTGAGGGTTGGCGGGAAGGGGGTGGGATGTTGAGAGATGGTCAGCCGAGCAGCGACCTCGTGTGGTCGTTGAGGAACGTCCCCTTGGGATCGAACTCCCGCCGGACCTGGATGAAGGTGTCCAACTCCGGGTAGAGGCGTTCGAGGCGGCTGCGGGTCATGAAGTGGATTTTCCCCCAGTGGGCGCGCGGCTCGAATTCCTGCAGCACGGCGTCGGCGTCACGGAAGAACTGCCAGTAGTCGGTTCCGGGCTCGGTGGTCAGGGTGATGACAGTGCTGTCGCGGCCTTGGAACTGGGACATGTAGGCGTCGTCGGACTTCACCCAGCGGACCTCCACAGGGTATTTCTGCTCGGGGTACCTGCTCCGGATCAGCTCCTGGATGGCTTCGACGGCCACCAATCCGTCCTCGCTGCGGACAAAGTACTCCAGCTCATGGAACTGCGTTGTGAATCCGCCCGGATAGATGCGGTAGGAACGGTCCAACCGGGCACCTTCAACAGTGGAAAGCTGGCTCTCGTCCTGGACTGAAGCCGCGTTGTAGCGCTTGGTGTAGCTGCGGCCTCCCATGCTGTGATCAGGCGAACCGGGCAGGTCAAGGAGTTCACACGAGTCGTCCCCGGGGCACCACAGGAAGGAGTAATGCCGGTTGTTGTCGATGTCGGCCTGCCACGTGGACCTGGTTTCCGCCCACGTGGGGTAGGTGATCTCTTCCTGCAGGTAGTAGCTGTCCTCCACGGCCAACTCGACTTCCAGGAAGATCCCCAATGTGCCCAGGGCTGTCTGGGCTGCACGAAGTTCCCGTAGCTGGTCCTCGCCGATTTCCACGATCTCGCCGTAGCCGTTGATCAGCTTCACCCAGCGCAACTTGGAAGAGAAGCTGCCGAGGTCCTTGCCGGACCCGTGCGTGCTGGTGGCCAGTGCGCCTGCGATCTGCTGTTTGTCGATGTCGCCCTGGTTGCTCAGCGCCAAGCCCTTGTCCCACAAGGCGTCCCCGAACGCGTTGATGGTGGTGCCGGCCAATGCCCGGGCTCGGCGCCCCAAACGATCCGTGCCGGTGATGGCTGAGAGCCCGGACATGTCCATCAGGACCCCGCCGGTCTGAACCAAAGGCGAGGATGAGTGCCCTGAGCCGACCGCCCGCACAGGCAAGCCCTCGCGGATGGCGAAACGGACGGCGTCGAGCGCTTCTTGTTCATTCCCGGGCCGTACGGTGAAGGCGGGGGTAGCACTTTGGTTCCCGCCCCAGTTGGTCCACGTCGCGTCCGTGGTGAAGGGGGCTGCAGGGGTAGCTGCGGCAGGTACGCCCGAAACATTGGTGGTCATGGTGAAAGCTCCGTTGCTTGTCCGTGCGCTCACGCGCCGTGGTTGATCATGACGTGCTTGGTGAGCGAGTAGTCATCCAGGGCGTAGAGCGAGAGGTCGCGGCCGTAGCCGGAACCTTTGAATCCGCCCCACGGTACCTCGCAAGCCAGGACCAGGTGGGCATTGACCCACACGGTGCCGAAGTCCAGCTGCTTGGGAATCCGGAGGGAAAGGCTTGAATCGCGTGTCCAGACCGAGGCTGACAATCCGTAGGGGCTCTCATTGGCGCGGGTCACCGCTTCTTCGGTGGTGCTGAAGGTTTCCACGGTGACCACCGGCCCGAAGATTTCATGCGTGGCGATGTGCGCCCCGGCGGGCACGTCGGTGATGACTGTGGGCTCGATGAAGTAGCCGGGACCGTCCAGCGCGGAACCGCCGATGGCGACTGTGAGGCCTGCGGCCCGTGCTTCAGCCAGCGCTTCCTTGACCCGTTCAAAGTGCGGGAGGGAGATCATGGGGCCGATTTCGACGTCGTCCCCGGCGTCGGGCGCGCCGATCACCAAGGTGCTGACTTCCCGGACCAGGTGACTGGTGAATTCTTCGGCTACGGACTCGTGCACCAGGACACGGCAGGCGGCACCGCAGTCCTGGCCGGCATTCCAAAATCCGGCGTTCCGGACACCGGCAGCAGCTGCGCGGAGGTCGGCGTCGGAGAAGACCACAACAGGGGCCTTGCCGCCGAGTTCCAAGTGGACGCGTTTGACCGACTTCGCCGCCGTTTCGGCCACCGCCTGGCCGCTGACCACGCTGCCGGTGAGGGCTACCAGCGCGATGTCAGGGTGCTCGGAAAGGCGCTGTCCAACGGTCCGGCCGCGGCCGGTGACCACGTTGAGGATGCCATCCGGAATCCGTCCGGCCAGCACTTCCACCAGCTTCAGCGTGGACAAGGGGGTCTGCTCGGAGGGCTTGATGACGATGCTGTTGCCAGCGGCAAGGATGGGGGCGATCTTCCAGGCAGCCATCAGCAGCGGGTAGTTCCATGGCGTGATGACGCCCACCACGCCTACAGGTTCACGCAGGATCACCGAGGTGTGGCCGGTGGCGTAGTCACCGCCGGCCATGGAGGTGAGGGTCCGCGATGCGCCGGCCATGAAGCGGAAAGTGTCGATGGTGCTGGAGACGTCGTCCTCGGCCACGGCTTGCGGCTTGCCGGTGTTTGCGGACTCGATGGCCTCAAAGTCGGCCCGGTTCTCCTCGATGATGTTGGCAATGAGGTTCAGGACGTCGGCGCGTTCCTTCGGGGTAGTGGCACCCCAGGTTTTTTGGGCCACGACGGCGGCGGCAACCGCGGCGTCCACGTCATCGGCGGTGCCCGCCTGGACTGAGGCGATGACGGCCTCGGTGGCGGGATCAACGACGTCGATCAGGAGCCGGGTGGAGCCTGGGACGAAGGAACCGTTGATGAAGTGCCCCGCCGGAGGCAGGGGGAGTCCGAGTTGCTGGGGAAGAGAGGTGTGGGCGTCTGAGCGTCGCACGGTGAACTGCGCGGTCTGGGTGGTTGTCATGATGCGTCTCTTTCTGGGGAGGTTCAGGGGAGGTCTAGCGGGGGCTAACCCGGCGGAGGGCTGTTCAGATCAGGTCCGGGGTGAGTGCCGTTGCTGGGAACGTGGCTGGTTCAGTCTTCTTGCCGAACACCCGGGCCGCCACGTAATAGAGGGGAGCGACAACCACGAGTCCGACGATCCAGGAGATGTCCACTCCACCCATCGCCGCAGCCAAGGGGCCGGTGTAGATAGCTGTAGCCGAGAAGGGAACCTGGATCAGGGCGCCTGCCAGGTATGAGCCGATGGCGATCCAGTTGAACCGTCCGTACACGCCGCCGTCGCGCTTGAAGAAGTCTTCAACCCGATAGTCTCCGTGCCGCAAAAGGTAGTAGTCCACCAGGTTGATCGCCGTCCACGGAACCAGCACGTACATCAGGAAGGAGAGGAAGTTGGTGTAGAAGAGGATGAAGTTGTCGCGGGCAAAGAGGGCAATGGAGACAGCCACAACGAAGAGGATGATGGCGGCGATGGTGCGGGTCTTGGCACGTGGCAACCACGAGGGCCTGAAGGTCTGCCCGATGGTGAGGGTGCACAGGACACCGCAGTACAGGTTCATGGCGTTCGAAGCCGCAACTCCCAGACAGAAGATGCCCACGATAATGAGGGTCCACGGCTGCAGCAGGGTGCCGAGGCTGCCGACGATTTCGACGTCGCCGGTGCTCATGGACACCGCGAGGGTACCCACCAAAGCACCCAGGATCATGGGGAACAGCGTGCCCAGGACGCAACCTGAGTAGGAAGCCCAGAAGGCCGGGCCGGAACCGGTGCCCTGAGGCATGTAGCGGGAGTAGTCGGAGACGTAGGGCGCGTAGGCCAGCTGCCACAACGCGGAGACGGAGATGGTGCCCATGAAGCCCACCCAGTTGAAGTTGCCCGTCTCCAGGAAGTTGCCCGGCAAGCCATGGACCATCAGGATCCAGCCGAACGCCAGCAGCAATGCCAACCCTGCCGCGACGCTGAGGACGCGGGCATAGGCGTGGATGAGCCGGTAGCCAAAGATCGTGGCGATCACGCTGACCACGCCGATGATGATGATTCCGCCGTCAACGCTGATGCCGGGACTGACCGCGGCCATCGCTTCGCCGCCGAACACCAGGTTCGCCGCGAAGAAGCCCACGTACATGACCACCACAATGACCACTATCAGCAGGGCACCAAAGGAACCGAACTGGCCGCGGGTCTGGATCATTTGGGCCACACCCAGTTGCGGGCCCTGGGCGGAGTGCAGCGCCATGAAGATGCCGCCCACCACGTTGCCGATGATGATGCCCACGATCGCCGGAACGAATCCCAGGCCGAACACCGTGGTGGCGAGCCCGCCGGTCACGATGGTCATGATCATGATGTTGGAGCCGAACCAGATGGTGAAGAGATCCCGCGCCTTGCCGTGCCGCTCGTTGAGGGGGATCGGCTGGATGGTCTTGTCCTCGAGGCGTGGCACCTCGGTTGTGGTGGGCACGGTGTTCATGACGCACTCCGGGATGCTGAAGCGAGTTCGCGGACAGCTGCGCTGTTTGACTCGCTGCGGTTTGACTTGCTTCGGTTTACCATCAGCCCCAGCAGATCGAACACCAGGGTGGCGGCGGCAACGGTGGTGATGTCCGCGTGATCGTAGGCAGGGGCGACTTCCACGACGTCGGCGCCCACGATGTTGATGCCGTTCAGTCCGCGGAGCAAGGCCAGGAGTTCGCGGGAGTGGAGCCCGCCCATCTCCGGGGTGCCGGTTCCGGGAGCGAAGGCCGGGTCCAGGACGTCGATGTCGATGGAGACGTACACGGGGGTGTCCCCGAGCCTGTCCTTCACGCGCTGGATGGCGGCCGGAACGCCGATCACGTCCAGGTCCGAGCACCGAATGATCTGGAACCCGAACTCGTGGTCCCGGAGGAAGTCGTTGCGGTCATAGACCGGCCCGCGGATTCCCACGTGCATGGACTTGTCCTCCACCAGCAGGCCTTCCTCGAACGCCCGCCGGAAGATGGTGCCGTGCGTGATGGGCTGGTCGAAATAGGTATCCCAGGTGTCCAGATGCGCATCGAAATGCAGCAGTGCCACCGGACCGTGGACTGTGTTCAGGGCCCGCAGCATGGGCAGGGCGATGGTGTGGTCGCCACCGATGGAGATGAGCCGCTTGTCCTCGCTGATCAGGGGCAAGGCCTGCTCCTCGATCTCACGGACTGCCCGGGCGATGTCGTAGGGGGTGCAGGCGATATCGCCGGCGTCCACAACCTGGGCTTCGTAGACAGGTTCAACGTCCAGCTCCGGGTGGTAGCCGGGGCGCAGGAGGCGGGAGGCCTCGCGGACCGCGGCAGGACCGAAACGGGCGCCGGGCCGGAAGGAGGTTCCGCCGTCGAACGGTACGCCGACGATCGCAATGTCGTAATCCGGGACGCGGTCGATTTGGGGGAGGCGGGCGAAGGTGCCGAGGCCTGCATACCGGGGGACTTTGGTTGCATCAACCGGGCCGATGGGCTTGTGCGTTGTCATTGACGGATCCTTGGGGTGAGGGGTGCTCGCCGTTGAGCGGGAAGTACGTAATTCCATTGTTGGTGACGTGGATCACTCCGGATAGCGGTACATTGACTACAAATGGCCGAGCCGTTTAGACGAATGTCTAAGTCCCGCTGAACCGCGTGGCAGGACCCAACACAAAGGCCAGGAACCGGAGCGGAAACATGGCGATTACCGTCGCTGAACTCATCGCAGAGCCGCAACTAGGACTCACCCTCCTGGCCGGAAAAGCCGGCCTGGACAACCGCATCACCTGGGCCCACACCTCAGACCTGCCCAAGCTCTGGGAATGGGTCACCGGCGGAGAACTCATGATGACCAACGGCCTCTCCATACCCGCCGACGCAGCAGGCCAAGTGGCGCTCGCCGAGGCCCTCATGGACAGCGGTGCCAGTGCGCTGGCCATTGGCGAGAAAATGCACGCACCGCCCCTCACCCGGGAATTCCTGGCCGCCTGCGAGCAGCTCCCCTTGCCCCTGATCAACATCCCGTACCCGCTGCCATTCATCGCGATAGCCCGGTCGGTAGCCGAGTCCTCCCTGCTCGAAGAGTCGCGCCGGCTGCGGCAAACGGCCCGCGTCTACGATCTCCTCCGCACCGCCGGGGCCTCCGAGGACCATTGGCAAAGCCTGGTCCAGCGGCTGGCCACCGAACTCGACGCGGACCTGTTCGTGGTGGACCGCCGTTGCCTCCACCCCTGGCATCCCGACGGGCAGTCCCTCCCGGTGTTCCTGGCTGAAGAGTGGGCTCCCTTGTCCGGGCAGGTATCCCTCGCGGGGAAGAACTTCCAATGGCACCGCATCCGCGGCCGGCACGTGCTCACCATGGACATTCCCACCCATGCCAACGCGCTCCTGGTGGTGCTGCCCAACAACGAACCGCACCCGGACGCCGTCGTGCTTCTCCATGCCGCAACGGTGCTGGGACTGCAGTTGTCGCGCATTGTCTTGTCCCTGGAAGGCCGCCATCGCCTTGCCGGCGAGTTCCTGCTGCAGGCCATGGACGGGCGCCTCGGGGCCGCGGAGATGGAGAGCCGGCTGGCTGCATTCGACGTTCCGCCCGAGGAATTCCTGCTCGCCTCCCTGACGGCGGCCGCCGAACCAAAAGCGACCGACCAAAAAACTGCGGACGACGGCGACAAGCTGGCCAACGTACACATCGAACTGTGGCGGCACGGGGTTGCGTCGGCGTCGCTGAAGCGGAACAACAGGCTCCACGTGGTGGTCCCGGCAGGCGTGCCGGACGACGTCCTGGTTCATTGCGCCGGCCTGGAAACCTCGATCGGAATCAGCGCACCGGCAGCAGTGTCCACTATCCAACGCGCATTGCAGGAGTCCCTCTGGGCACTTGGTTCCGCCCGGGCCAACAAGCTGGGGCTGGCCCGCTATGCCGAAGGGCCGTCGTGGCTTGGGCTTACCGGATTCGAGGAAGGAACGGCGCTGGTGAGACGGTTGCTCGGGCCGATTTTCGACTACGAACAGAGCCAGGAAGGCGACCTCATCCTGACGTTGAGGACGTATTTGGACTCGCAGCGTTCCTGGCAAAAGACCGCGGCTGCGCTCTTCGCCCACCGGCAAACCATCATTTACCGGATGCGGAAAATCGGCGAACTGACGGGGCTGGACATGGGTGAAACGTCCACAGTTGCCCAGCTCTGGTTCGCCCTGCAGATCCACGAGGCGATGCATCAGTAGCCACACCTTGCTTGCGCTTTTTCGCGGGAAGCGGCTATGGTGTGAAGCGTGTCACTCATGGTGATGCAACGCTTTTGATCTGCGGCGGGAGAGTCCTGCCGGTACATCCAGTCAGGCGCCGTAGGAGCAAATCCTCCCCAGGAATCTCTCAGGCCCATGTACCGCCGCGGGTAGGCAACTCTGGAAAGCAGTCCGGGTAACCGGGCTCACCGACGGTGCAAGCAGACGGCATGTGGAAACACAGTCTGCGGAATCTCTCAGGTCCAATACAGAGCGGGGAGGAACCCCACATCATCGTGGCGCTCACTGGGCGCCTGAATCATGGAGTTCCTCTTGACTGTTCAATCAACCCCCACCGCCTTCGCGGACCGGCACATCGGCGCCCGCCGCCAAGCCGATGTTGACACCATGCTCAAGGTCATCGGCTACGACTCTGTCGACGGACTCGTGGACGTCGCCGTCCCCGATTCCATCCGCCAGGACACGGCCCTGAAGTTGCAGGACGCCCTTACCGAGGTGCAGGTCCTCGCCGAGCTCCGCAAGCTCGCGTCCAAGAACAAGACCGCCGTTCAAATGATCGGCCAGGGCTACTACGACACCGTCACGCCCCCGGTCATCCGCCGCAACATCCTCGAAGCACCCGCCTGGTACACGGCGTACACGCCCTACCAGCCCGAAATTTCGCAGGGCCGCCTCGAAGCGCTGCTGAACTTCCAGACCATGGTGCAGGACCTCACGGGCCTTCCCGTTGCCAACGCCTCGCTGCTGGATGAAGCAACTGCCGTGGCCGAGGCTGTGCTGTTGATGCGCCGGGCCAACAAGTCCAAGACGGCCAAGGACGGCAAGACGGTCCTGGACGCCGACCTCCTTCCGCAGACCATCGCCATTGTGAAGGGCCGCGCCGAAGCCCTTGGCTTCGAGGTTGTCATCACTGACCTTTCGGCGGGCCTTCCCGATGGCGACATCAACGGCATCGTCCTTCAGCAGCCCGGTGTTTCGGGCCGCGTGTTCGACCACTCCGCTGTGATCGCTTCCGCGAAGGAACGCGGCGCGCTGGTCACGGTTGCCGCTGATTTGCTGGCGCTCACCCTCATCACGCCCCCGGGCGAACAAGGTGCGGACATCGCCGTCGGAACTGCGCAGCGCTTTGGTGTCCCGCTGTTCTTCGGCGGCCCGCACGCCGCGTACATGGCCGTCCGCGAAGGCATGGAACGTACCCTCCCGGGCAGGATCGTGGGTGTGTCCAAGGACAACGCCGGCGTCCCCGCTTACCGCCTGGCCCTGCAGACCCGCGAGCAGCACATCCGCCGCGAAAAGGCGACGTCCAACATCTGCACCGCACAGGCCCTGCTTGCGATTGTTGCCTCCATGTACGCCGTGTACCACGGTCCCGAAGGCTTGAAAGCGATCGCCGAGACCATCCACGGCCACGCCCGCGTTTTGGCCGCGACCCTGCAGAAAGCCGGCCGCGAACTCGTCTCCGAATCCTTCTTCGACACCCTCACGGTCCGCGTCCCGGGCAAGGCAGACAAGGTCATCTCCGCCGCCGAAGCCCGCGGTATCAACCTGCGCCTCATCGACGCGGACACTGTTGGCGTTTCCGTTGATGAAACCACGACGCCGGAGGTCCTCGCCGCTGTGGCCGTCGCCTTTGGTGCCGGCCCGGTAGGGGACGCCACCGGATTCGAATTGCCCGCTGAGGTAGTCCGCACCTCCGATTTCCTGCAGCACCCGGTGTTCAACACGCACCGTTCCGAGACGCAGCTGTTGCGCTATATCCGCAAGCTGTCAGACCGGGACCTCGCGCTGGACCGCACCATGATCCCGCTGGGTTCGTGCACCATGAAGCTGAACGCCACCGCTGAGATGGAAGCCATTTCCTGGCCGGAGTTCGCCTCGATCCACCCGTTCGCTCCGGACCACCAGACAGCGGGCTGGCGCGAGCTGATCGAGGACCTCGAAGCGGACCTGACCGAGATCACCGGCTACGACCAAGTTTCCATCCAGCCGAACGCCGGTTCCCAGGGCGAGCTCGCGGGACTCCTGGCGATCCGCGGCTACCACCTGTCCCGTGGCGACGAGCAGCGCAACGTCTGCCTCATTCCTGCCTCGGCCCACGGCACCAACGCAGCCTCGGCAGTGCTGGCCGGCATGAAGGTTGTTGTGGTGGCCACGGCTGCTGACGGCACGATCGATCACGCGGACCTTGCCGCCAAGATCGAGGCCAACCGCGAGGTGTTGTCGGCCATCATGATCACCTACCCGTCCACGCACGGTGTGTACGATGCCGACGTCCGCGAAGTCTGCGACGCCATCCACGCAGCCGGCGGCCAGGTGTACGTTGACGGCGCCAACTTGAATGCACTGGTTGGCCTTGCCCAGCCGGGCAAGTTCGGCGGCGACGTGTCCCACCTGAACCTGCACAAGACCTTCTGCATCCCCCACGGCGGCGGCGGCCCGGGTGTCGGGCCGGTTGCTGCGAAGGCACACCTGGCTCCGTTCATGCCGGGCGACGCGAACAAAGCAGCGCACGAACCCGGTCACGGCGTTGCCATCTCCGCTTCCCGTTATGGCTCCGCCGGTGTGCTGCCGATTTCGTGGGCGTACGTGAAGCTCATGGGCGGGCAGGGTTTGACGGAAGCTACCAAGTCGGCGCTGCTGGCCGCGAACTATGTTGCTTCCTGCCTGGATGAGCACTTCCCTGTTCTGTACACCGGCGAGGGCGGGCTCGTGGCCCATGAGTGCATCCTGGACCTCCGTGAACTGACAGCCCGCACGGGTGTCACGGCCGAAGATGTTGCCAAGCGCCTGATCGACTTCGGCTTCCACGCCCCCACTCTGGCGTTCCCCGTTGCGGGCACCTTGATGGTGGAGCCAACGGAGTCCGAGGACCTTGCCGAGATCGACCGCTTCATCGAAGCCATGATCACCATCCGTGCCGAGATCGACCAGGTAGCCGGCGGTGATTTCACTGTTGAGAAGTCGCCGCTGCGCAACGCGCCGCACACGGCTGCCGCCGTCGTGAGTTCCGCCTGGGACCGCGAATACCCGCGCGAGCAGGCCGCCTTCCCGGTCCACCACCTCAAGCAGGACAAGTACTTCCCGCCCGTCGGAAGGATCGACGGCGCCGCAGGCGACCGGAACCTGGTGTGCTCCTGCCCTCCCCTCGAAGCGTTTGAAAACTAAGGACTCCCCACATGTCTGAGAATTACACCGCTCTCTATGAGCAGCACAAAAAGGCCGGCGCCTCCTTCACCGACTTCGGTGGCTGGCAGATGCCGCTCAAATACTCCTCGGAGTTGGCCGAGCACCACGCCGTCCGCAAGTCCGCAGGCCTTTTCGACCTCTCCCACATGGGCGAAGTCTGGGTCACCGGTCCCGACGCGGCTGCCTTCTTGGACTATGCGCTGGTGGGCAAGTTGTCCGCCGTCGCGGTAGGCAAAGCCAAGTACTCACTGATCTGCAACGCCGATGGCGGCATCATCGACGACCTCATCACCTACCGCCGGCCCTCACCCGAAGACGGCGTGGACAAGTACCTGGTAGTCCCCAACGCGGGCAACGCGAAGGTGGTTGCTGCCGCACTTCTGAAGCGTGCGGCCGGTTTTAACGTTGCGGTGGAAGATGCTTCCGCCGAGACGTCCCTCGTCGCCGTGCAGGGTCCGAACGCCGAAGAGATCCTCCTGGCGCTGGTGCCGGCAGAACAGCACGCGTTGGTCACCGAACTGAAGTACTACGCGGCGGTTGAGGTAGGGATTACTTTCGACGGCGGCATGCAGCAGCTGCTGCTGGCCCGCACCGGCTACACCGGCGAAGACGGATTCGAGATCTACGTCCCGAACCTCGATGCCGCCGGCCTCTGGGAAGCCCTGCTCGAAGCCGGCGAAGGCCACGGACTGATCCCGGCAGGCCTCGCTGCCCGCGACTCGTTGCGCCTGGAAGCCGGGATGCCGCTCTACGGCAACGAGCTCTCCATCCACGCTAACGCCTACGCCGCCGGACTTGGCCCCGTTGTTTCCCTGGCCAAGGAAAGCGACTTCATTGGCCGGGAAGCGCTCACAGCCATCAAGGCTGCCGGCGTCGGATCCACACTGGGCCAGAAGCTGGTGGGCCTCAAAGGCACCGGACGCCGCGCCGCACGCGGACACTACTCGGTCCTCAAGGACGGTTCGCTCATTGGCGAAGTCACCTCCGGCCAGCCAAGCCCCACGCTCGGCTACCCGGTAGCGATGGCCTATGTCGACGTCGAGCATTCAGAGCCGGGCACGATCGTCGAGGTTGACCTGCGAGGAAAAGCCGAACCGTTCGAAGTCGTGGCGCTGCCGTTCTACAAGCGGGTCAAGTAAGTCCCGGCGGGAGTGGCTTGGTGCGTCACGCCCGGCGGGTGTGGCTGGGTGCCTCACGCCCGGCGGGTGTGGCTTGGTGCGTCACGCCCGGCGGGAGTGGCGTCCTCCGCGGGCTCGGTCGCAGGAGCGCCCGCTGGGCGGACGCGATGCTCCCTTGGACGCCCGCTTCCGGACGTCACTCCCGCAGGGGCTTTGCGGCTCACGCCCGACGGGAGTGGCATCCTCCGCGGGCTCGGTCGCAGAAGCGCCGACTGGGCGGGCGCGATGCTCCCTTGGACGCCCGCTTCCGGAGGTCACTCCCGCAGGGGCTTTGTTGCCGGATGGCACTCCCGCAGGGGCTGCGCGGCTCACTTTGCGCTCGGACCAGGATACCGAGGCAACCTGCTGAAAGGCGGGTTCCAAGTCACCGTTCGCGGGAGCGGAGCCCTGTGACTGACAGAAGCTGAGTAACGAACTCCGGAAGCGTGCGCCCAAGGAAGCGGCACGTCCGCTCAGCGGGCGTCTTCGCGACCGAGCACGCGGAGGAGTTCGGTTCTCTGCCACCCAGCCCGGGACCGCGGAACACAACAGTTTTAGGCATACGAGAAGTAAGGAATTGGAATGAGCAAAGTAGTTGCTGGATTGAAATACTCGGCTGAGCACGAGTGGGTTGCCGTTGATGGTGACGGGCCCGTGGGGATTGGAATTTCCGCGGTTGCCGCTGATGCCTTGGGCGACATTGTTTATGTGGACCTGCCCGAGGTTGGTTCCACGGTGACTGCCGGCGAGACGTGCGGCGAGGTGGAGTCGACCAAGTCGGTCTCGGACCTCTACTCGCCCGTGACGGGGGAGGTGACCGAGATCAATGACGCCGTTGTCACCGATCCGGC
Organism: Arthrobacter sp. TmtSoilC79; assembly: GCF_059739405.1. NCBI lineage: Bacteria > Bacillati > Actinomycetota > Actinomycetes > Micrococcales > Micrococcaceae > Arthrobacter > Arthrobacter sp. TmtSoilC79. Next base: position 191,562 of record NZ_AP046051.1, read on the forward strand.
CCTGATCAACAACGATCCCTACGGCGCGGGCTGGCTGTTCAAGGTGGCCGCCACGGAGGAAGGGCCGCTCATGTCGGCCGAAGAATACGCTGCAACGAACGGTGGAGAACTGTGAACCCTGTGTCTGTAACCGAGTATCAGCAAGTGGTGTCGGCGTCCTTGGATGCACAGCTGTCCGAGCTCGATCCTGAGATCGCTGCGAAGATCGACGACGAACTGGGCCGCCAGCGCGACGGCCTGGAAATGATCGCCTCCGAGAACCACACGGCCGTTGCGGTCATGCAGGCCCAGGGTTCCGTCCTGACCAACAAGTACGCCGAGGGCTACCCGGGCAAGCGCTACTACGGCGGGTGTGAGCACGTTGACGTGGTGGAGCAGCTCGCGATTGACCGGATCAAGGCTCTGTTTGGTGCTGAATTCGCCAACGTCCAGCCGCACTCCGGCGCCCAGGCTAACGCCTCGGTGATGCACGCACTGATCAAGCCGGGCGACACCATCATGGGCCTCAATCTCGCCCACGGTGGCCACCTGACCCACGGCATGCGGATCAACTTCTCCGGCAAGCTTTACAACGTGGTCCCCTACGGTGTCCGCGAGGACACGCACACCGTGGACATGGCCGAGGTTGAAGCCCTGGCGCAGGAGCACAAGCCTGCACTGATCGTGGCCGGCTGGTCCGCTTATGCGCGGCAGCTGGACTTCGCGGAATTCCGACGGATTGCCGACTCCGTGGGCGCCTACCTGATGGTGGACATGGCCCACTTTGCCGGCCTTGTAGCAGCGGGACTGCACCCGTCGCCGGTCCCGCACGCCCACGTCACCACGTCCACCACGCACAAGACCCTCGCCGGTCCGCGTGGCGGCATCATCCTCTCCAACGACGCCGACATCGCCAAGAAGATCAACTCGGCCGTGTTCCCAGGGCAGCAGGGCGGACCGCTCGAGCACGTGATCGCGGGCAAGGCCGTGGCATTCAAGATCGCCGCTTCCGAGGAATTCCGTGAGCGCCAGGAACGTGTCCTCGCGGGCTCGCGCATCCTCGCCGAGCGACTGGTCCAGCCCGACGTCGCCGCCAAGGGGATCTCCGTGGTGTCCGGCGGAACCGACGTTCACCTGGTCCTCGTCGATCTCCGAAACTGCGAGCTCGACGGCCAGCAAGCCGAGGACCGCCTCGCCGCCGTCGACATCACAGTCAACCGCAATGCCGTGCCCTTCGACCCACGCCCGCCCATGGTCACCTCCGGTCTCCGGATCGGCACGCCGGCTTTGGCTACCCGCGGGTTCGGGGAGGCAGCCTTCCGTGAGGTTGCGGACATCATCGCCGAAGTTTTGATCGCCGACGCCGACGCGGACCTTTCCGGCCTGCGGCACCGGGTTGATGTCCTCGCGAAGGCGCACCCGCTGTACCCGGGGGTCGCGAAGCTCGGCTGATTGGTTGCATTGGCCGATGGGCCTGAAGTCCTCGGCGGGCTCGGTCGCATAGGCACCCGCTGAGCGGCTGCGATGCTCCCTTGGACGCCCGCTGCCGGATGCCTAGGCCCGAGGTGGCCTGCCGGGTGGTGTGGGTTTGCTGCTGGGGGTGCCGTGCGCATGGAATGTTTGGCAGTGATTCCTCGAATTGGAGGGTGTGTCAGGGTCCTCGGGGTTGGGCCAGGTGTCCTCGGCGGGTTCGGTCGCTGAGGCATCCGCTGGGCGGATGCGATGCTCCCTTGGACGCCCGCTGCCGGATGCCTAGGCCCGAGGTGGCCTACCTGGCGGTGTGGGTTTGCGCCGGTTCGGGGGTTAGCTGCTGGGGGTGCCGTGCGCATGGCATGTTTGGCAGCGATTCCTCGAATTGGAGGGTGTGTCAGGGTCCTCGGGGTTGGGCCAGGTGTCCTTGGGGGGCTCGGTAGCAGAGGCACCCGCTGGGCGGATGCGATGCTCCCTTGACACGCCCGCTGCCGGACTCCTAGGTCCGAGGGGGCCTGGCGGGTGGTGTGGGTTCGCCCGGTTCGGGGGTTAGCTGCTGGGGGTGCCGTGCGCATGGCATGTTTGGCAGTGATTCCTCGAAGTGGAGGGGGTGTGTCAGGGTCCTCGGGGGTTGGGCCAGGTGTTCTGGGCGGGTTCGGTCGCAGAGGCCCCCGCTGGGCGGATGCGATGCTCCCTTGGACGCCCGCCGCCGGATGCCTAGGGGGGCCTGCCGGGTGGTGTGGGTTTGCGCCGGTTCGGGGGTTCGCTGCTGGGTGTGCCGTGCGAACGGCATGTTTGGCAGCGATTCCTCGAAGTGGAGGAGCGCATGCCGGCGTCCGTGATGCGCACGGCATGTTTGGCAGCGATTCCTCGAAGTGGGGGGGCGTATGCCGGCGTCCGTGATGCGGACGGCATGTTTGGTTGGGGGCCCCGAAATGGGGGCTGAAGGGTTTGAGGGTCCGCTCCGTTTGTTGGGGGCGGGGCGGGTTCTGTTTCGTTTTACTTAGGTTAGGAAATGACCATGGCCGTTGGGGTCTTTGATCTGTTCTCTGTGGGTATTGGTCCGTCGAGTTCGCATACTGTGGGGCCGATGCGGGCTGCTGCGGTGTTTGCTGGTGAGTTGAGGGACGCTGGTGTCCTGGGTTCGGTGGCGTCGTTGCGGGTGGATTTGTATGGGTCGTTGGCTGCGACGGGACGTGGCCACGGGACCATGACTGCCACGCTGTTGGGCTTGGAGGGGTATCACCCTGAGCTGATTCTGCCTGAGGAGGTGGAGGCGCGGTTGGCTGCTATTGCTGAGACCGGTGTGTTGAACCTGGCTGGTGCCTCTGGTCAGGGGGTGGAGCTGCCCTATGCGGTGGAGGACATGGTGTTGCATCCGTTGACGGTGTTGCCGCGGCATACGAACGGGATGAAGTTTGCTGTCTCGGATGCTGAGGGAAACATCGTGCGGGAGGCGACGTTCTTCTCGGTGGGTGGCGGGTTCATTGTCCGTGAGGGTGAGGAGAACGCCGCTCAGCAGGAGTTGGAGGAGTCCAAGAAGGAGTTGCCGTTGCCGTTTAGGACGGCGGCGGAGTTGTTGGGCCGGTGTGCGTCCAAGGGGTTGGGGATCAGCGACATCATGTTCATTAATGAGCGGGCGTCCCGGTCCGAGGAGGAGATCCGGGAGGGTTTGCTGCATATCTGGTCCGTGATGGAGGCCTGTGTTGAGACGTCCTTGAAGCGTGAGGGTGTGCTCCCTGGTGGGTTGCGGGTCCGGCGTCGTGCTCCTGATTGGTTAGAGCGGCTCCTGAAGGAGGACAAGGACCGGAACGATCCGAAGTATTGGCAGGAGTGGGTGAACCTGATCGCGTTGGCGGTCAATGAGGAGAACGCTTCGGGCGGCCGGGTGGTGACGGCGCCGACCAATGGTGCTGCGGGGATCATTCCGGCGGTGTTGTATTACGCGTTGAATTACGCCCCGGGGATGGACAAGGCTTCCCAAAAGGATCGGGATGATGTGGTGGTGAAGTTCCTCCTGACTGCTGGTGCTGTGGGTGTGTTGTATAAGGAGCAGGCGTCCATTTCGGGTGCTGAGGTGGGGTGTCAGGGTGAGGTGGGGTCGGCGTCGTCGATGGCTGCTGCTGGTTTGGCTGAGGTGATGGGTGGTACGCCGGGGCAGGTGGAGAACGCGGCGGAGATCGCGATGGAACATAACCTGGGGTTGACGTGTGATCCGATTGGCGGGTTGGTGCAGATTCCGTGTATTGAGCGGAACGCCATTGCTGCGGCGAAGGCGATCAACGCGGCGAAGATGGCGTTGTGGGGTGATGGTACGCACCGGGTCTCGTTGGATGAGGTGATCGTGACCATGCGGGAAACGGGCAAGGACATGTCCGATAAGTACAAGGAAACAGCGATGGGCGGCCTCGCCGTCAACGTCGTCGAATGCTGAGTTGTGAGGCCCGCTGTGCACGATATGCCGAGGCCGAAGGGCGCAGAACAGGCCCCGCAACGCAAGAATCTACAGATCAACACGAAGGAACCCTATGACTCTCGCACCTGAAGGCCGTAAGTTGCTGCGCGTCGAGGCCCGCAACGCCCAAATCCCGGTTGAACGTAAGCCTGAGTGGATCAAGGCCAAGGTCCAGATGGGTCCTGAGTTTGTCCAGCTCAAGAACCTGGTGAAGAAGGAAGGCCTGCACACCGTGTGTGAAGAGGCCGGCTGCCCGAACATTTTCGAGTGCTGGGAAGACAAGGAAGCGACGTTCCTGATCGGCGGGTCCGAGTGCACCCGGCGCTGTGATTTCTGCCAGATCGATACCGGCAAGCCCTCCCCGGTGGACATGTTCGAACCCACCAAGGTGGCCCGCAGCGTCCAGGCCATGCAGCTGCGCTACGCCACGGTGACCGGAGTGGCCCGTGATGACCTGGCCGATGAGGGTGTCTGGCTGTACGCCGAAACGGTCCGGAAGATCCACGAACTGAACCCCGGCACCGGGGTGGAGTTGCTGATCCCGGACTTCTCCGGCAAGCCTGAGCACATCGCGGCGATCTGTGATTCCAAGCCTGAGGTGTTCGCGCACAATGTGGAGACCGTGCCGAGGATTTTCAAGCGGATCCGTCCGGCGTTCCGGTACGAAAGGTCCCTGGATGTCATCACGCAGGGCCGGGATCTGGGCATGGTGACCAAGTCCAACCTGATCCTGGGCATGGGCGAGACCCGCGAAGAAACTTCCGAGGCGCTGCGGGACCTGCACCAGGCCGGGTGTGACTTGATCACGATCACCCAGTACCTGCGCCCGTCCGAGCGGCACTTGCCGGTGGACCGGTGGGTCAAGCCGCAGGAGTTCGTGGACCTCCAGCACGAGGCCGAGGAGATCGGTTTCCTGGGTGTCATGTCGGGTCCGTTGGTGCGGTCCTCGTACCGGGCCGGGCGTTTGTGGGCCACCGCGATGCGGAAGAAAGGCCGGGACATCCCCGCCGAACTCGCCCACATCGCAGAAGGCATCCAGGACTCCGGAACCACCCGCCAGGAAGCCTCCACCATCCTCGCCGCCCACAGCTAAGCACGGCCAGGCACGGCCAGGCACGGCCAGGCACGGCTAGGCACGGCAGGCACGACTAAGCACGGCCAGGCACGGCTGGGCACGGCCAGACACGGCCAGGCACGGCTGGGCACGGCTGGGCACGGCTAAGCAGGGCCAGGCACGCTCCACGCCCTCCTGCACCAAGCCCGCAAGGGCCACGCCATGCTTTGGAGAACCACTGACGGACATCGCGGAAATTCAGCGGTGGCCGCATGGAGGTGGGCGTCGCCGTATCCAGCTCTACAGCTTCAACTCCCTGGAAGCGCTTCCGCAACCCGGTTTACGCCCTCAGCCAACACCCGGAAACGTTGATTAACGACGGCGGTCAGCAACCTCCTGGAGGCGGCTGACCGCCGTCGGGGGTTAAGTCATGAACCCGCAGGACTCGAACGCCAGCGCAGTTTTTGCTCAAGACGCGCACAATGTTCGCGCAGGGCCGCGTGCCGGTGCGCTTCAGGGGATCCCGAAGCGTGGGGACGGCACTCGGAGCGGCTCAACCAAAAGTGAGTACCCGCCGCCCCGCCGTGCCTGCATTCCCACCTGTCCATCCAAGTAGTCCGCAACCCAAAACTGAGTACTTGCATCCGGAATGAGCGTATTTCCGACTCCTTGTTCGGCCCGAAAAATGGCGTACAGCCAAGGGTAGCCACGCAAGCATGCCGCACAGAAACATTGGGGGCATCGCTTCATCCGACAACAAAGTTCGGATGCTGGGGGTTGCGAGGCGGCTCCCCGGGACAGAGAAAACCAAGGAGTCTTATCATGCGCAAGCTTTCCAAGAAGAGCCGGATCACAGCCGCCGTCGCAGGCGTGGCATTGGTAGCTGTGGGCGGCGGAGCCGCATACGCCTACTGGACCACCACGGGCTCGGGCAGCGGCTCAGCGACCAACTCGGCCGGCGGTGGAACGGTTACCCTCCATGCAACTTTTGCCGGCGGACTTGCCCCCGGAAACCAGGTTGACGTGGCCTACACAGCCGACAACTCCACCACCTCCGGCACAGTGGTTGGCGCCCTCACCGCGAACGTGACCACCAACGTGTCTGGTTGCCTGCCCGCATGGTTTGAGGTCACCGCCGTCACCAGCAACAGCCCCGTGGCAGCAGGCGCCGCAGGAACCTCCGTGGGCAGCGGCGTCCTGAAGTTCAACGACAGCACCACCGTGAACCAGGACGCCTGCAAATCGGCGATCGTGACGGTCAACGTCTCCAGCCTCTAGCACCGGCCTGCCGGGGACCATCCTGTGAGTGGTGGTCCCCGGCTGATCTTCCTGCCCAGCACTGAACCGTCCGAAAAGAGCTTCCATGGACCCCCGGCCAGAGCCCAATGAGCCGTTGCACCGAATCGGAATACCACTGCGCGCGCTGCTCCTGGCGCTGGTAGTGGCTTTCGTGCCGGTTGCGGCACTCGCCGCAAGCGGCGGACAGGGAACAAGCGGCGCGCAGGGAACAAGTGGCGGGCAGGGAAGCCAGGCCAAGGCCGGTAAGGGAATCACGGTGACTTTGTCGCCTTCGAGCCGCACAGTCGATCAGGGGCAGTCAGCCACCTACACGATGTCCGTCGCATCCACTGGAGGATTCACGGGACCGGTAACCTTCGCCGCCGCGGGCCTGCCGGCAGGAGCGGCAGCCGCGTGGTCGCCGTCGTCGGTGGTTTTGACCTCCGGAAGCACCGTCCAGGCCACGGTCACAATCTCCACAGCTGCAGGTACCCCGGCCGGAAAATCGGACTTTACCGTGAAGGGAACGGCCGGAAGCATCGAGTCGTCGACGCAGGCGCAACTGCATGTCCTGGAAGTGAAACGGAGCTTTGACGTGAGCGGTAGTGTCAACGGGCTGCTCGCCCCTGGAGTCACCCGATCCGTGGACCTGCTGATCTCCAACCCCAACAACAAGGCCATCGCGGTGACCAATCTGACGGTTGCCATCAGCCAGGTGGTCAGGACAGCCGCCGCGACGGCAGCCAACCTGCCATGCACCACGGCTGACTACACGCTCACCCAGTACGCAGGAACCTATCCGCTGACAGTGGTGCCAGGGGATCGAACCCTGTCATCGCTGGGAGTCCCCGAGCCGAAGAGGCCCCAGATCACCATGCTGGACACTTCCCGGAACCAGGATGGTTGCAAAGGCGCAACCATCCAGCTCACCTACACCGGCACTGGACAGGCGAACTGACATGACGACGACAGTCCGCACCCCGCGCACCCCGGCCCCACGCACCCAGGCACGGGGCAGAATTGCCCGAACGGCCGCTGCCACCGTGGCCCTGTGCATCCTGGGCGGGGCAGGATCTGCCTATGCCTATTGGGCAGCCACGGGCATCGGCAGTGGCTCAGCCACGAACGGCACCCTGCAGAACGTCACGGTGGACGCCTTGGTCCCGGGCGACACCCTGCAAACCAGCTTGGTCCCGGGCGGAACCGCCGACGTCCTTCTTCGCGCCTCCAACCCGAACCCGCACCCGGTGACCATTTACGGCCTCGCAGGCAACGGGTCTGTGACGGCAGATGCCGCCCATCCCGGCTGCACCACCACTGGGGTCACCTTCACTCCGCCAGTTGCGCCGCTTGCGCCTCCTGTGGTGATCCCGGCCAACTCCTCCATCCTGCTGACGCTTCCCGGCGCAGCCAGCATGGGGGCTTCGTCCCTCTCCGCCTGCCAAGGCGCCCAATTCACCATCCCCGTCACGCTGGAGGTGCGGAAGTGAGCCCGTTCGGTCAGAACCGACCCCTCCCTACACTGTTCGGCTGGAGGAGCAGGCTTGCAATCATCGTGGCCGGCCTTCTCCTTCTCTCGTGGGGCGGACCCGCTGCCAGCGCCTTCTGGGGCTCCATCAGCAGCGGACCGGCCGCAGCAAAAGCGGACTCCCTGGCCCAGGGGGCACGGCCTGCGGCGAGCATTTCCGGCGCCAATGTCACGGTCTCGTGGACGGCAAGCACGACGGCGGCAGGCCGCCCCGTGACCGGCTACAGTATTGCCCGCTACAGTTCAGCGACCGCCGGGACCAGGATCCCGGCTACAGGTGCGTGCGCCGGAACAGTGGCGGCACTGAGCTGCGTGGAGAGCGCAGTTCCCGCGGGAACCTGGTACTACACCGTGACCCCCACGCTTTCCCTGTGGCAAGGAACCGAAAGCCAGCGAAGCACAGCAACGACCCCGGTCACCGACACCACCCCGCCTCTGGCCCCGGTGGTGACTGCGCCTGGGTCCGTCAACCAAGGAAACGTCAGCAGTGTTCCGGTCAGTGGCACGGCGGAAGCCAATTCCACAGTGGTCCTGACCATCACCGGCGGCGGAGCCCAGGCTGTCACGCAAACCATCACCACCGATGCGGCCGGCAACTGGACAGCCGTGCCGGTCAACCTGGGTGCGTTCAGCCCCGGGACCATCACCTTCTCGGCAAAGGCCACTGACGCGGCCGGCAACACAGGTCCCGCAGGCACGGCGACGGCCACCAAGGACGTGTCATCGCCGACGATCACGGGTGTCCAGCTGATCAACGGAGGCGGTACCAGCGGGAGCGGAGTCATGGCCTCGGGCGACAAGGTGGCCCTGACGTTCTCCGAGCCACTCAGTGCAGGGTCCATCTGCACTGCGTGGACCTCCAACACCGCCCAGACCCTGACTGGCAACGGTGTGGTGACGGTGTCCGTCAATGCCGCCAATGAGCTCACTGTCACCAGTAACGGATGCAGTGTTGGCACCGTAGGGCTTGGGGCCATCTACAATTCGGGACCCCTGTCATTCGTCGGGAATGGAAACAACGCCTCCAGCCTCGCCTGGACTCCCACTGCGACCTCCGGCACCCTGACCATCACCCTCGGTGGAGTGAACACCAGCGGTGACAAGGTGATTTCTTCCACCTCGGTATTCCCCAGCTACAGCCCGGCCCCCGGGTTGAAGGACCTGGCAGGAAACGCGGTGGCACCGGGGTCAGTTCCAGGTACTCCTTCCCGGTTCTGAACGCTGGATTTCGTGAACAGGACCCACGATTTCGTGAACAGGACACTCGACTTCGTGAAGCGGACCAGCGATTCGTGGCCGGATAGTGCGCTCTGCCGGCGTGATTCCGGGCACTATCCGGTCGCAATTCCGGAGCAGCCCAGCGTCCGGAGCGTAACCTTGAAACGGACGCCAGCGCCGTCGTCGTACGTTTGATCCTGCGACGAAAGGCGAGCCGCCCCCTTGAAGGCTGTAGCGGAAATGTTCACGATGGGTCCTGGAAACAAGGACCACCATCCCGCCCTCCGCTGCGCCATAGGTGTGTTCGTTCCGCTGATTACGCTGACGCTGATCGGGCGGTTGGACCTGGCTGTGTTTGCCTCCTTCGGTGCATTCACCGGAATTTATGGCCGCAACGAGCCGCACAGCTTCCGCTTCCGGAGCCAATTGCGTGCCGGCGGCTTAATGCTTTTGATCATCCTCCTGGCCGCTTTGATGGCCCGTTTTGCCCAGGCTTCCGGGTTGGAGGGTGCGGCGTATTCCTGGCTCCTGACGGCCGCGACCACCATTGTGGCCGGTGGTTGTTCCGTGGTGGTGGCTGCGTGGCGGCTCCGTCCAGGCGGCTCCCTCTTTCATATCTTTGCGTTCGCCGCCATTGCTTCCATCGCAGCCCAGCCACCACTGTGGGAAGCCATGCTGGTGGCCATCCTGACAACCGGGTTCTGCCTGCTGATCGGCATGTCCTCGCGCATTGCCAGCAGTCATCGAACGCCTTGGAAACGCCCGCCGCCCATTCGTCACACGGGCGCGGAGCGTCGGGCGATCTGGCTTGAGGGCGGCGGCTACCTGGTGGCAGCAGGCCTTGCGGGAACCATCGCGACGTTGGTGGGGGAGCGTCTCGGGTTCGGGCATACCTACTGGGCGATGGTTGCCGCGGTGGTTCCACTGGTGGGCCACTCGACGCGCCACCGGGTAAGCCGGGGCATCCAAAGAATCGCCGGTACGGTGATCGGGCTGGTGCTTTTGGCGGGCATCCTGTGGCTGAACCCTGCACCCTGGGCCATGGTCCTGGTGATTGCGGCATGCCAGTTCGGCGCGGAAATGTTCATTGCCCGGCAGTACCTCGTGGCGCAGGTATTCGTGACTCCGCTGGCGTTGATAGCTACCTTGTTGGCGGCGCCCGTTGATCCTGCGTTGCTCCTGCGGGACCGCATCATCGAGACCGTCATCGGTGCCGCCGTCGGCGTCGCAGTAGTAGTGGCGCCGGCCCTCTGGCGACGGCTGCGTTCGGCACGATCCACTGCCTGAACAGGGGCAGGTCGGCGGACCCTGGAGTTATCACCTAGTATCGATTGGTTAGACAAGCGAGATACATGTCTAGCAAAGGACTGGTGATGAACGACAAAAGTGAACGTCAGGGCTATTGGTACGGGCTGGAGAGCCGCAAGCAAATGGGCGCCGTGGACGTCCTGAACGCGCTCAGGGACTATCGCTCGGCCGAGGCTGACATGCGTCGGCGCACCCGCGCTTCCATGGGCATGGGCGAAACCGACCTCGTGGCCTTGCGCTACCTTCTGGAAGCCGAGCGGGCGGGCCGCGACGTGGGCCCCAAGGAGTTGGCGGTCCGGCTCGGAGTGACGTCTGCTTCCATGACCTCGCTGGTGGATCGCCTGGTGAGGTCCGGTTACGTCACCCGGGAACCGCACCCTACTGACCGGCGCGCCCTGATTCTTCGACCCACTGCAGGCTCGGACCAGGAAGTCCGCAGCACGCTGGGGGACATGCACACCCGCATGATGGAGGCGGCTGAGAGCCTTAGTGGCGAGGACTCTGCCGTTGTAGTGGAGTTCCTCCGGCGTATGAGAAAGGCGATCGACAGCATCGCAACTCCTTAGGCCGCCGACTGGACTTAAGTGATAAGTACACATATAACTAGATAGCCAAGCTACTTACTAGGGAATGTGTGGGAAGACGATGACAGTCGCGCTGCGTGAACCAAGTTCCACACCAGTGGCTGAGAGTGACGTACAGGTTGTGGCCGATCAGGTCATCCCCATGGGACCCGTGCACTGCGGATCGCACATGGCCATCTCGGCTGGACCCGCCTACGACGCCATGAAATGGGTTTCTGTGGAGCCCATTTGGCCGGAATGGGCCTGCGGGTGCGGCTTCCGTATGGACATCGACGCCATCGACCCCGTCAGCGGCGTCTGGATCGCAGCTCTCCGCCGCCAGAGTCTCCAGCACGAACTCGCCATCTCCCAGAACACCCTTGCCCTGGCTTTCCGGAAGGCCGTTGACGCCGGAGCCAACCCCCAGGCGCTTGCCGAGGTGGCCGGCGTACCTGCCGCCGAAATCGAAACCCTCCTGGCATGACCACGCTTGACGTTGCGGCCGTCCGCGCTGATCGCGGGGCCGGGTGTTCAAGCATGGCCAGGCCGGAGGCAGTCGTGGAACATACAGTCCACGGGCCCGCTCCGCGCACAGCGGGGGAACGCGCCACCCTGCAACCTGCGGCTCCCCTTCAAGACGAGGTAGTGCTCGGCGGACGGTACCGGCTTGGTGGGCGCCTGGGCGGCGGCTCGGAAGCCTACGTCAATGAAGCCCTTGACCTGCGCACCGGAAAGCCCGTGGCCGTCAAGATTTTCAGGGCAACAGATCCCGCAAAATCGCAGGCCGCCAAGGACGCGCCCTTCCGGCGGGAGGTGGACATCCACAGCCGTCTTCGCCACCAGAACATCGTGGCGGTGCTCGGTTCCGGTATCTGGGAAACCACAGATCCGCAGGGCAGCCGTAACTATCTGGTGATGGACCTGATGGATGGAAGCGACCTCCGCTCAATCCTCCATGACCGACCGGCCACGCCTGAGCAGACTGTGGCGTGGATGAGCGGGATTGCCAAGGCACTCACGCATCTGCACCGCCGTGGAATTGTCCACAACGACATCAAGCCCGGCAATATCCTGGTGGATTTCAATGCAGCCCCGGACAGCCTCGGGACCGCGAAGTTGACTGACTTTGGGATAGCAATCGACGGTCGCCATGCTGCGCCCAGGTCGTCGTCGGGAACGCCTCACTACCTAAGCCCTGAAGAGGTGTGCGGCGGTACGTCCACATCGGCCAGTGACATCTATTCGCTGGGCTTGGTGGCGCTTGAATGCCTGACCGGAACCAAAGCGTTCCCAGGCCCTCCCCTCGAGTCAATGGTTGCAAGGACTCTGGGGGAACCCCGAATTCCCGGCACGGTTCGGCGGCGTTGGTCCATGGTGCTTCATGCCATGACCGACCCCGATCCTGCCGGCAGGCCGTCTGCCAGCCAAGTCGTCGGAATGCTCCGACGACTCACCTGGTAGCCAACAATCAGGTCGATAGCGGCATGCGTCCTTGTGCCGAACTGGGTCCTACTTATGAAAGAGAGATGAAAAATGGGAATTATCGGTTGGATCATTTTGGGTTTGATTGCCGGCGCCATCGCAAAGGCGATCATGCCCGGTAAGCAGGGTGGCGGCTGGATCACCACCATCCTCCTGGGCATCGTGGGTGCCGTTCTGGGTGGCTGGATCGGCAGCGCACTGTTCAAGGTGGGCATCAACGAGTTCTGGTCGCTGTCCACTTGGCTGCTCGCCATCGGTGGCGCACTGCTGGTCCTCGTCATCTGGGGACTGGTGACGCGCAAGAAGGCCTAACCGCCTGGCATCGCCTGTCACTATCGGTGACCAAGGAGGCCCCGACGCTGCAGAACATGCAGCGGCGGGGCCTCCTTGCTGTCTCCGGTCCGGATGTCAGCGCGCCAGGATCCGTGCCTTCTGGGCCTGGAACTCCTTGTCAGTGAGCACGCCGGCACCCTTCAGTTCTCCGAGCTGCTTGAGTTGGGCGAGCATGTGATCGGTCGGATCGACGACGGCGGACGGTACAGGCGGCGGGGGCGGCGGTACCGGAAGCGGTGCCACGGGAGGTCCCGCTGCCGCGGCGGCTGCGGCTTCCTCGGCGGCAAAGCGTTGTTGTTGCCTGCGCTGCGTGCGGCCAAGTACTGAACCCACGACGGCGGCACGGCCCGCGGTCCTGAACAAACCCATGGTGGTATCCCTTCGGTGGTGGAGCGTGTCAGCTGGCTGAATAGTCCAGTGCCAGGTCGATGAGGAGCCGCGCGCCGAACCCCGTGGCGCCTTTGCGTCGCCAGGCGTCGTCCTTGTCCGATTGCATGGTGCCCGCAATATCGATGTGCGCCCAGGGCGTTTCGCCCACGAATTCGGCCAGGAACAAGGCGGCAGTGGTGGAACCGGCGTAAGGTCCACCGAGATTGGAGATGTCGGCGACGTCCGAATCCAGCTGGGGACGGTAGGCCCGTTCCAAGGGAAGCTGCCACAGCTGTTCGTCGGCCCGCCCACCCGACTCCAGCACCAGGTCCACCAGCCGCTGATTGTTACCGAACACCGGAGCCGTGAGCTGTCCCAGGGACATCAAGGCTGCCCCGGTGAGAGTGGCGATGTCCACGATCCCGTCCACCCCATCCTCCACAGCGAGCGTCAGGGCGTCGCACATCACCAGGCGACCTTCGGCGTCGGTGTTCTTCACCTCTATGGTGAGTCCGCTGCGCGTGGTGAGCACGTCCCCCAACTTGTAGGCGGAGCCCGAAGGCATGTTGTCCGTGCACATCAGGAACCCGGTGACGGCGGCTTTGCACCCGAGGTCACGCAGCGCGGTGAAGACCGCAAGCACCGCCGCCGCGCCGCCCATGTCCATTTTCATGAGCAGGTGCATGGGGTCGCTGGGTTTGAGGCTGACGCCGCCGGAGTCGTACATGATGCCCTTGCCCACCAGTCCGAGGTGGCCTGTGGCGGACCCGTCCGGTTGGTAAGTGAGCTTGATCATCCGCGGTTCCTGGGCGCTGCCGGCGTTGACGCCCAGAAGGCCGCCGCAGCGGAGGTCAATGAGTTGTTGCTTGTCGAACTCTTCAACCCCGAATCCGAACCGTTTCCCAAGCTCCTTCGCCGCCGAAGCCAGTCCAACAGCGGTGAGGTGGCTGGGAGGAGCGTTGCACAGGTCCCGGGCGACGGTGGTGGCCCGTACCTTCACGCGGCCCGTCTCCAGCCCCCGCGAAGCTGCCTCGACGTCCAAACCCGGCGCCAGGAATTGGACCTCTGCCAGGGGGGTTCCTTTGCCTTTGCTCTTGAGGGTGTCGTAGTTATACCGGGCCAGCAGCACGCCTTCGGCCAGAACCTGGCCCAGCCTCCCGGCGTCGAAACTTGCTGTCCCGGCCCCTCCGGAACCTTCGGCCTGTCCGGAACCGTCGGCCCCTCCGGAACCGTCGGCCTGTCCGGAACCGGCAGGCAGTTCGAAGCCGATCCGCGAATGCTTCTGCGTGGCACGGACCAAAGCCGCCGCGGCCTTGCGCCAGCCGTCGGCGTCCAAGGAGCCCGGCTTTCCACCGCCAACGGCAACCACCAGGGTTCCTGAGGCATTGGCCAGCTGCAGGGTGGTCCCCGGGGTCCCGTCAAAACCTGCCTTCTCCAAGGTTTCCCGGTGCAGGCCGATGGACTCCGGAACGTCACCTTCCGAGGGCACCAGCACACCTATCGCGTCGAGCGGGCCGAAACCGTCCACAAAATGCAGCTCAGGTTCGGTACCGCCCAGGGAGGGGAGGACCGTGAAGTCTTCCGGGATCAGTTTGTAGGGTTCGTGGTTCACCGTTTCGCCCGTTCTCTTGTGGTTGGGACAGCTGTGGTTGGAGCGCCCGGAGTAGAAGCAGCCGGCGCCGAAGAAGCCGTGACAGCTTGGTCCGGCAGCAGGCCCGGCTCCGGGATGGCATCGGGATCGTCGGGTTCCAGCTGTTCAGGCAGGTCGCCTTTCATGCGGCCAGGCATGCGGCCGGCCGGAACAATCGCCAGCAGGGCGAGCCCGGACAAACCCAGCAGGGAGATCTGCAAGGCCCGAAGCCTGGCTTCCTCATTGACCTCGGTGGCGGCTGCCAGTTCGGTGGGACTGCTGACGCGGTCGCCGATGACAGCCTCCACCTGCGCATTGGTCATGAAGTCGGCCTCGTTGACGTTGACCTTATAGATCAACTCCTGGGAGACGTCGGGATGCGCGGCGGCGCCGCTGGCAATCAGGCTGGACAGCATTCCGACGGCGAACGCGCTCGCCACCGCGATGCCGACACTGCCGGAGAGGTTATGGACCAGTCCGCGCCAGGCTCCGACGTCGCCGGCCAACTCGCGCGGAACCGCGCTGAGCAGCGTATTGAACACCAAAGCGACGATTGCGCCCTGGCCCAACCCCAGGAGGATCAGGCCGAGTACCACGAACAACTGGCCCCAATCGTTGCGGATGGTGAAGGCAAGAAGGACCAAGGCGCCGGCCACCACTACGAAGCCGCCCTGGGCGATGGTTCGCGGCGGGAACTTGTCGTACAGGAACGCCACGAACGTGCTCGCGAGGAAGATGGACAACGTGTAGGGGATGATCGAGAACGAAGTCTCAATGCTGGAGCGTCCCTGGACGATCTGCATATACAGGGGAATCAGGAAGTTGGCTGCCGTACCGACGAAGAGCATGATGGCCATGCAGGCCGTCACGGCAAGTTCGGAACTTGATGCCAACACCCTGAGGTCGAAAATCCGGGGCAGTTTGGCATCCTGGCGCTTCCGGATCCACATGAAGAACACCTGACCCGCGATGGCTCCGAGGAGGATCAGCAGTGGCGCAGGGGAGAGCCCCAGGATGTCGAAGGGTGCCTGGTTGGTGGCGAACCAGGTACCCCAGGCGGACAGGCCGCTGAAACCAAAGCTCAACAGGATGACGGCCACCGCGGCGATGATGGAGCCGGTCCAGTCGATCTTCAGTTGGGGTTGCGCCGGGACGGTTTTGAGCTTGAAGCTCAGGAGCAGGTTGATGGCACCGAGGATCACCATGAGGCCGAACGAGTAACGCCAACCGATGGTGGTGGCGAACCAACCGGCGACCAGCAAGGCCAGCACACCGGCAGCCGGGATGGCCGCCGCCAGGAGTCCAATGGCTTTTGCCTGCTGCTGGTCCTTGTAATTGGTGGCGATAAAGACCGTGAGGGCAGGGGCGATCAGGGCAATGACAGCGCCGGAGGAAGCCTGCGCAATGAAGAGCATCGCCGGGCTGAGGCTCAACGCCACCCCTGCCATGGCGGCGGCATGAATGGCGACGGCGATCTGGAACACCTTGCGCGTTCCGAACCGGGCACCCAGCTTCGCTCCCAGCAGGATGAAGGCCGCCATCGAAAACGTCCCGGCAGTAATGGCAGTGCCCACGGACGTCGCTGCTGTGTCCAGGTCGGTGGTGATGCCCTGCATGGAAACCGTCAGGGCGTTGACGGCGAACGATGCCTGGATTTGGGTGAGGACCACCACGATGAGGGGCAGCCATGAGGCCGCCTTGACCGGTGGCGGTGTTTCAGTGATGGTGTGGTCGCTGGCCATGTCGTGCTCCTGGTGTGCTCTGCCCGTTCACTGGGAAGGGGCGTTTGGATACCTCACTACGGGGTTGGCGGAACGGTGTGCAGGTTTGCCTTGGTCTTGGTCTCCGATCATTGGGTTTTCGGGTTCAGGAGTCCTGGGTCCGGGAAAGCGGGCTACGTCTGAAGGGGCCAGAACACGGGTACCAGCAGGATGGCCACTGCCGCGTACAGCGCCATGATGGCCAGGCCGAACTTCCAGTAGTCTCCGAACCGGTAGCCCGCCGGCTGCATGATCATCATGTTGGCCGGCGTTGCCACAGGAGTCAGCAGGGCGGCGGAGGAGGCTACCGAGACGCACATCAGCACGGCGTAGGGGTTGATGGCTGACTCCTGGGCCACGGAGAGGGCAATGGGGATGATGATCAAGGCTGTGGCCGTATTGCTGATCAGCTGGCCCAGGACGGCGGTCACCACGAAGAGTCCCAGGAGCAACAGCAAAGGGCCGCCGTTTCCTACCACCGACACCATGCCCTCAGCGAGGATCTCGGCGGTGCCGGTGGCGGTAATGGCCGTGGACAGCGGAATCATGCCGGCCACCAGGATGAGGGTGGTCCAGGCCATGGAACGGTGGGCTTGCTGGACTGTCACAACACGCAGCACCACCATGGCCAGGGCCGCCAGCGTCGCTGCCACCGGCGCAGGCACGAGGTTGGTTGCCAGCAGCACCACCATGGCGCCGAGGACGATGAGCGCAGGCATGGCCCGCGGCCCCAGGGGAACTGTTTGGCGGCGGATGGTGTCCGGCGAATCAACCAGCAACACATTGTGGTCCACGGTGTGCTGGTCAAGCGCAGACCAGGTGCCTTGGAGCAACAGCCGGTCTCCGGCAGTGATCAGCGTGCGTCCCGACGACTCCGGCTCACCCGGATGGTGATGGGCCAGCACCACCAGGTCCCCGCTGTCTGTGACCATTCCGGGGTAAGCCTCGGTACCGACCAGGTTTGAGCGGGGTGCCACTACTACCTCGGCCACCCCGTAGCTGCTGCTGATCAGTCCGCAGGTTGCGTCGTCGTCCTGGCTCAGGCCGTGCCGGGCGGCAAGGGCGTCGATAGTGGGCTGGCCGCCGCGCACCACAATCTCATCGCCCTGTTCGAACACCGCGTTTTCCGACGGCTTGCCGTCTGACCCCTGCACGCTGATGAGGTGGAGGTGGCCGCCGTCGTGCCCGTCCTGAAGGCACGCCACAGGCTGGCCTACCAACGCAGATCCTGCCGGGATACTGAGCCGGCTCAGGCCCTCCCCGCCGAGGTAATGGTCCATGAGTGTCCGGCCGTGGGAGCCCAGGTCCTTGGGGAGGGCATCAGGGGTCCGGGTGGGCAGGAGCTTCGGGCCCAGCCACAGGGTCAATCCGATGGTTCCCAGCAGCAGGGGAAGCCCCACAAGCCCGAACTCGAAGAACCCGATTCCCTTCCCCGTGGCCTCCAATGCTGCGTTGAGGATCAGGATGTTGACGGGCGAACCGGTCAGGATCAGCAAGGAACCGGCATGGGCAGCGAAGGCCATGGGCATGAGCAGTTCCGATGGCCGCCGTCCCAGCCGGACCGCCAGCACCACCACCATGGGCAACAGCGCTGCGACCGCTCCGTTGACACTGATGAGTGCAGTCAGCAGGGCGGTCAGAACCATCATCAACACCATCAGCCGGGGACGGCTGGTACCCGAGAACCTGATCAGCAAACTTCCCAGCCAAGTGGTTACTCCCGCGGCATCGATGGCCTCCGCCACCACGAACAGGGCAGCGATCAACACCACCGTTCCGCTCCCGAAACCGGCGAAAGTCTCGTCCAAACCCACAATGCCGGTGCCATAGAGGGCCAATGCTGCTCCGAGGGCCACAACCTCCACAGGCAGCCGGTTCCACACGAACGCAGCGATCACCGCGACCAGCACCACCAGCGTGACAATGACGTCCGTGATAATGACGTCCGTCATGGGTGCCTTGGGTAAGCCGTG
Source organism: Arthrobacter sp. TmtSoilC79 (assembly GCF_059739405.1). NCBI lineage: Bacteria > Bacillati > Actinomycetota > Actinomycetes > Micrococcales > Micrococcaceae > Arthrobacter > Arthrobacter sp. TmtSoilC79. The sequence continues at coordinate 209,962 of NZ_AP046051.1, forward strand.
GGCTCGTTGGCCAGCATTCTTTCAGACTAGATCCGGGTCAAAGCCGCAGGGTCACCCCAATCGGGTGAGTGATGGGCGTCCTGCGAGGTCACCGCCTACGGAAGGTGGCCGAACTTGTACGCAGCGGCAACAGCATCGTGCCGTGTCCCGGCTCCGAGTTTGGAATAGATGATCCGGAGGTGGGTCTTGACGGTGTTCACGGATAAATGGAGTTCCGACGCCATTTGGTCCTGCGACAAATGCGAGGGGAGCAGGGCCAAAACCTCCCGCTCCCGGGGAGTCAGCAGCGGGGCGAGCCTGGCATCGGCAGGCGACCGCAACGCCATCAAGCGCTTGGCAAGTTCTTCTTGTGGACCGTGCGTTCCTGCCCGTTCCACCAGCAGGTCCATGACCTCCTGAGGAGCGATCGCCAAGGGCCTGAGCACTCCAACAGCGTCCGCCTTGGCCAGAGCATCTTCCAGGAGCTTGCCGGCCAAGGCCCGCCGCCCCGTGCGGATGGCCATGGAGCATTCCAGGATATTGACGTGAAGCCACGTCCATTCCAGCAGTGGTTCCGCTACGCCCATGTGCAGTGGCCGGAGCCGCTCGGTTGCGGCGTCGAAGCGACTGATCCCCGCGGGTCCTTGCGCTCGCAGCAGGCACAGTTCACCGGTCCCGGGAATGAGTTCCTCGGCCCACTCCAGGACTTCGCGGGCACGCTCTGCATGCCCCAAGGACAGGGCTGCCGTATGTTCAATCACCGCGATGAAGGCTGCCATGGGCTGGGCGAAGAGATGGCCTTGGCCAATCCTCAGCCGGGCTTGGCGCATACCGTCCAGGGCGTGCCGCCTGTCCCCTGAATCAAGGTGGGCGCAGGCAGTGATCAACTCCAAGGTGGCACGCATTGCCGCTCCCACTCCCTTGGAAGAGGACCCCAGTTGTCCCAGTTCGGCGCCGGCCGAGGAAGCATATTTCAGCGCCGCAGCAGGTTCGGCGCCCAAGAGAGCAGCCGCCGCATGCATCAATGCACCCACCGACCGGCCGGCCCCGGCCGTCCACGCGTAGGCCGGCAGCTTCTCCTCCGCCTGCCTGAGGTACTCGCCGGCCCGGCGGAGGTGGCCTTGCATGGCGGAGATGCCGGCAAGCTTGAGGTATACCTTGCCGGCAAGGTAGCAGTTGCCGGCTTCGGTGGCCTCGAGCAGAGCCTCCTGGGCCTCGTTCTCCGCTGCCGCATAGTCCTGCTCAACCACTGCCGCGGTGACCGAGACCATCCTTGCTTCGATCCGGATATCGCTCTGCCGGGACATGGGGAGGGCGGCGTACCCGGTTGTCGCCTTGGGATCCTGGCTGGCCCAGTCCCCGCTGAACCAGGAAAGCCGTGCTTCTGCCAAGGCGCGGAGCTCCGAGAGTTCGGAGGGAGGGTTGTCCGTCCACGAACGGTATGCCGCCGCCAGGTATCGGGCAGCGGTAGTGGGCTGGCGGCTTTCGACGTGCGCCAGTGCCGCCACCAGGCAGAGCTTGGGACTGGCCGCCAGGACGGAATCCGGCAATGCTGCGATGGCCCTCCGAACGCGAGTGACTCCGCCTGATCCCAGGAGGGCTGCTCCGTGCCGTTCAAGGAGTGCCCCGATCAAGCGTGGTTCAGCCGAGTCCATGGCGTGCCGGAGCGCGGCCTCGGGTTCGCCGGCTTGCTCGTGCCACTGCGCAGCTATCGTGTTCAGGCGGAGCACTTCATCCGGGTCCTTGCGGGTCAGTTCGGCCCTGAAGTACTGCCTGATCAGTGGCCGGACCAGGAAGACCTTGCGTCCGCTCCCCGCCGATTCCACCAGATCGCGGTTATCAGCCAGTGCCGAAAGGATGCTCCCGGCATTCCGGTGGCCCGCAAGGGCATTGGCCTGGGCAGCCACCAGGACGCGGCACATGCTGGTGCTGGACAGCACGTGCCGCTCGTCCGGGGTCAGCGTTTGGACAATCTCGTGGTCCAGATACTCTGCGAGCTGCCGGTTGTTGGCTGCAATGTCACCCACAGGCGCTTCGAGGTCTGCAGCCTTGCGCAGTGAACGCAGGGCAAGCACCACTGAGGCCGGCCAGCCAGCCGTTTGGCGGAACAGCTCGCCCAGTTGATGCGTTCCCAGCAAGGTGATGGTCTTTGCCGCAAGGGAGTTGATTTCGTCCAGGGAGAAAGCAAGATCCTGTGAATGCAGTTCCATGATCCGCCCACTGAGCCGTGGGCGTCCCGGGTCAACCGAGGCGCCCTCGCGCGCTGCCAGGACAAGCTGCACTGGCAGGTGCGCCTGGCCCAGCAGCGCCGGAATCCAATGATCGCGGTCAGCGGCAGGGAAGCCCTCCACGCCGTCGATCACCAGTCGGACGGTGTGATCGGCGGCGGCCAACCCTTCCGCCAACAGGCTAAGGACTTCATGGGCGTTTGTCTCGAATCCCGAGAATCCACTAAGCGCGCTGGGAGGTATCGCGGGGCACCGCCGGAGCGCGTGAAGTATGGAGGGCCAGAAGGCCGGGGTGTCCTGTTGGTCCGGGCTTACCCATGCGACGGTGTGCATGCTGCCGGCAAGCCATTGCCCGATCAGTACGGATTTGCCGAAGCCGGCCGGGGCGCAGAGAAGGATGGTGTCGGGTGCGGCATCGAGTCTTGCCACAAGCCGGGGCCGGGCCAGCAGATCCAACGGCGGTTTGGAAACCGCGATCAGTTGCGGGCTTACGAAGTCCGGGCGGGTACCACGCAGGTCATCCACTCCTTCAGTGTAGGGGCGGGAGTTCGAGGATTCACCCAGTACAGGCGATCCGCGCGGCGGCGTCCGGGCGTAAGGATTATGGTGTCCGCCGTGGGACGCTTGGGCGAAGCCCGGAAGGGGGTTTCACCGTGCAGGCTTTCAAGGACATCATGAGTGCCGCGGATTCAGGCTGGGTGTACCCGCTTGGGGCTATGTTCGTGGCGTTGTCGGCGATCTTCCCGCCCATCCCCACCACGTCCCTGTTTGTGGCTTTGGGGGCGCTGTCCGCTACCGACAACCTTCCCAACGGCTACCTCCTGGTGGCCGCCATGCTGGCAGGAGCGGTTGCCGGAGACCTCGGTGCGTACGAGTTGGTCAGGCGCAGGGACATGGCCAACTGGAAGATCCTCCAGGGTCCGCGGACGCAGAAGGCCCTGCATGCCTCCCGGGAACGTTTATCCAAGCACTCCGCCTCCTGGGTCCTGACCTCGCGGTTTGTTCCGCTCGGACGGCTGACCATGAACGTAGCCAGCGCCATCACCCCGGTCCCGCGTGGCAGGTTTGTCCTCTACTCAGTAGCTGCGGGCATCCTGTGGTCCGCCTACTCGGTGGGGATTGGTGCCCTGTCCGGGCTTCTGCCCGGGCTTTCCACGGAGTTCGCCGTGGTCATTGCCATCGCATTTTCGCTGCTGCTGGGCAGGGGTATCAGTGCAGCCGTGACCTGGTATTTGCAACTGGACGACTGACTGGATCCGGCCATGTTGATGCGCGGGGCAGCCCTTTGCTGCAACTTACTGCGCGGCGACACCACTTACTGCAACGAGGACGTCAGCCGTGCCAGGTTGTCCAAGGCCACCTGGCCCAGCGGCCGCCGCAACCAGTCCTCCAGCAACAACTCCGTGCTCGCCGCCCGGTAGCTGTCCTCCACAGCCCTCATCCGGTCCACGATGGACCGGCCGTGGACCAGCACCGAGACTTCCATGTTGAGGCTGAACGAGCGGACATCCATGTTGCTGGATCCAATGACGGCGACGTCGTGGTCAATGGTGAAGTGCTTTGCGTGCAGGACCTGCGGGGCCCGGTACAGGTAGATGCGGACTCCGGCCCTCAGCAGGACCTCATAGTAGGAGCGCTGGGCGTGGTAGACCATGGCCTGGTCGCCCACCTCAGAAACAAAGAGCTCCACGCTCAGGCCCCGCGAGGCAGCGGTGACAATGGCCAGCTGGATGGCTTCATCCGGAACAAAATAAGGGCTGGTGATGCTCACGCGGTGCTCGGCCTTATAGATGAGCGTGGTGTAGAGCTTGAGGTTGTTGTCGTTGTCGAAACTTGGGCCGCTGGGCAGGACCTGGGCGTCGATGAGCTCCGGTTCCGAGCCAAGGATCACCGGTGAAGTATCCAACGGCAGCAGCGTCTCCGATTCGCTGTACCAGTCCGTGACGAACACGGCGTTGAGCTCACGCACCGCCGGCCCCTCCAACCGGACCATCAGCTCATGCCACTGGAGGCCGCGCCGGATGTTCCGTTTCTTGTTGTAGGAGGCGTCGATCAGGTTTTGCGAGCCGGTATAACCAACCTTTCCGTCCACCACCACCAGTTTCCGGTGGTTGCGCAGATCCGGGCGCTGCCACTGGCCTTTGAAGGGCCGCAGGGGCAGCATGGCGTGCCATTCGGCGCCCATGTCCTCAAAAGCCTGGAGCATGTCCCGGTACTTGGGGCCGCCAACCGCTGCAAGATGGTCAAAAAGCACCCTGACAACCACGCCGCGTTGGCGGGCACGGGCCATGGCATCGAAAAACGGCGATGTGGTGGGGTCCAGCGCCAGAATGTAGAACTCGACGTGCACGTACTCTTCAGCGGAGTCCATGTCTGCGATCATGCGGTCAAAGCACCCGCTGTAGTCCTCCAACAGCTCGGCACGGTTGCCGCCCACCATGGGCAGCGCGCCGAGCCTGAGGTTAAGTTCGACGGCGGAACGCAGCCAGGCGGGCCAGTCATCACTGTGGCTGACTGCTGAGAGGCCGGGCGTGCGTCCAAGCATCAGCTCGTTGACCAAGCGTTGCTTCTCACGCCGGGCTTTGGGGAGTTTGCCGCGGCCAACCAGCAGGAAAGCCACGGTGCCCAGATAGGGAATGAAGATGATCGCCAGCACCCAGGCAATGGCGGACGATGGTTTCCGGTTGGCTGAAACCATCACGGCGGCAACAGCTCCGAGCACGATGTGCAGCGCCAACAGGATTAAGGCGACGGCATCGGCGTCGTTCAGTAGTCCTTGCACGTTGGGCTACTTGGCATTCTGCTGCGGGATGACCACTTTTTTGATGATCAGCAGTATGGAGGCTGTGGTGGGGCAGGCGATCAGCGCTCCCAACAGGCCCAGCAGCGTCCCGCCTATCATCGCGCCGATCAGGACCAACGAGCCCGGGATGCTGATCGCTTTGCCCACAACGCGCGGGGTCAGGATGTATGCCTCAATCTGCATATAAGCCAGCATGACGAGGAAAACAACCAGCGCCGTTGAAGGGGAAGTGAAGAGGGAAACAACGGTCATGATGGCGGTGCTGATCGCGCTGCCTACCAGCGGGATGAGGGTGATGGGGAATGCCAGGACGGCCAGTACTGCCGCGTACCTGACCCCGGCCACTGAAAGGAGGATAAAGGTGAAGACCGCATTGAACAGGGCCAGGATCGACATGCCGCTCAGGTATTTGCCTACCGAGGCAATAATTGTTTCGGCAATATCTGCAAATGATTCCCTGCGCGATGCAGGAACCAAGGCGTAGAGGCTGGATTTCATGACCTCGTGTCCTGCTACAAAATAGAGGGTCAGGACAACCACGAAAACCACGGCGAAAGTTCCGTTCACCACGTTGTAGCCAACCTGCACGGCGCCACCGCCAATGGCCAGCCAGACGTTCGGATCCGCCGCCGAGGTTTCCAGCCATTCCAGCAGCGGGGTCAACGCTCCGCCCAGTGATCCGTTGACGTCCCGGAACCACTCCTGTTCGCCCACGGCGTCGAAACTGGACGGCAGCAAACGGACCAGCGCGGCACCCTCCTCCACCAGGATAGGGACCACGAAACGGATCAGAAGCGCCACCACCACCAGGAAGCCGACGGCCACCGCGAGCACGGCCCCGCCGCGGGAGAGTTTCCAGCGTTCCAGCCAGCGGACCAGGGGATACAGTCCCAAGGAGATGAATAAGGCCGCGAAGATCAACGTCAGCGAATACCGCAACGTGATGACCGCAGAACCCAACGCCAAGGCAACCAGGACGCCCAGCGCCGCTACGAGTCCGAAGCGGAACGGACCGCCCTCCAGCAGTGGGAATGCCTTCAATCGCGTCATGCGGACCCTTTCGGCTGTCTGTGGATGGCGGGCCGTCACCGGATCAGGCCAATGCGAGCTGCTTCAGGCGGGCGTACTCCGCTTCGGTAATGTCGCCTGCGGTGAGCAGCGCTTTTGCTGATTCGATCTGCTGGGTGGGCGTAGGGGCGCCGGCTACTTCCCGGATGTAGTTCTCGGCTTCTTCCACTGATTCACGGACGCGCATTTCGCTGCGAAGGGCCATTCCCTTGCCCCGCATGATGACGTAGATCAGGGCAGAAATGAACGGTGCCACGAACAAGCACAGAATCCAGAGGGCTTTCACGCCGCCACCCAATGCTTTGTCGCGGAGAAGATCGGAAATGATCTGAAAGAGGAGGATCAAATAGGCAATGAAGAAAAAAGCGACAATGATGCTCCACAACGATTCCAAGAAGTTCATGGTGTCTTTCCCATCGTTCGTTCGGCCCTGGGGCAGGGCCGTCGTCATCCGGCAAGGGACCCGTTCCCCGGCGGGACCACAGCACCATTCTCGATTCGCCCGCACCCTCCGGGGCCGGCCATTCCCGGGATCGGCAACGATTGGATGGAAAGATCACCCACTAAGGGTGAGCGGGGGCCGGTTGGCCGGATGACCGGTGGCTGGGCCGTTGCCCGGTGCGGTCACAAAGTCCCCACAACCTTCCCGTTGCGGTGCGCATCAGGAGGTCGGTTACGCTGCTCAAAGCCACACACCACCGCACGTTCCAGGGTCCCAATGACGCACTCTTCCTCCACCAGCCCAACTGCTGACCGCACCCCGGAAACCGCCGATACCCGAGGGCAGGTGCCGGCGCCGGACCGTTCTTCGACGGCGGTGGCCGTAGGGGCGTTTTCCATGGCGGCAATTGTTGGGCTGTTTGCGTTAATCCTGCACACGTTCGCGCAGGAGTCGCCCCGGCTTGGTCCCGTGTACGCAGGTTGGCCGGAGGCTGCAGCAGACTCGCCGCTCCCGGCGTTGCGTTGGTTCCTGAGTGACATGACCGAGCCCTTGTTCTTCGCGTCGGATCTCGCCGCCCTCGGTCTCCTGGCCGGCGCGGCCGTGGCATGGTTGGCCGCAAAGCGGGCGAGGACCTGGGCGGGTTCGATCAGCTATGGGACGGGCCTCTGGCCGTGGGTGCTCGCGTCGGCGTCGCTGAGTTTGCTCTTGTCCAACCTGGCGTTCGGATGGATGCTCGACGACGGGTGGCAGCCAACGTTCGTGCCATTTGTTTGCGTCGCTCCCGCAATGGTCATTCTGTACGGAGGCGGTTGGAAGACGTGCGTCACCGGCGCCGTCCTGGGAGCAGCCACCACAACGCCCCTGGCTTTGCTGCTCATTCCCGTGGTGTCCGGGCCCCTCGGCTTGCCCGTGGTGGTGGCAAACGTCCTGGCGATGTCCATAGGTTCCGTTGCCTCGTTCATGGTGGCAAGGCGGTTGCCGTGGCTTGGCCTTCGGGAGCCGGACCTGCCAGCCCAACAGCACCGGCCGCCGTCGAGCGTTCACCGCACTTTCCGCGACGACGCCGGATGGGGTGCGCGACGGGTGCTCAAGGACTTCACCGAAACGCACTTCTTTGCCAATGAAATCGCCGGAGCCGGCGTGATCATGGCCGCGGCTGTGGCGTTCGTCCTTAACCCGGGATTGCCGTCCTACGGTTCGCAGCTGTTGCCCCACATACTGTTCGCCCAGGCGCTGACCTCGGGAATCGGCGTCGTTCTCTGGCAGCGCTGGTACCGCGACGGCGGGTGGGCGGCAACGTATGCGTCGGTAGTGTCCGTTGCCCCTGCCGCCGTGCTGGCCTACGGGGGCTCGTGGTCCTCGGTGGTCGGTGGGGCCGTGCTGGGAGCCGTCCTTGCGCCGCCGATCGCCCGGGTGGTTTCAGCCAGGCTGCCTGCCGGTTTTCACCCGGTGATCGGGAACACCGCCGCCATGGCAGTGTCGACGGCGGTTGCCTTGCCATTGCTTGGGCTGCTGCCCCACTAAGGCTTGGGGGTCTTAGTCGGCGGCGCGGGTACCAGTCGGCGACGAGGGTCTCAGTCGGCGGCGAGCAACGCCTGGGGGGCTGCCTGCTTCATCCTGGTTTGCAGCCAGCGGAGCTGAACCTGCGTCTCCTGGTGGCATTCCTCAACGATGGTGAGCAGTTCCTGGTCGCGAAGGGCCGAACCCGCTTGGTGGATCATGGTCCACGTGACGTCCACCAGGCTGGCCAACAGATACAGGTCCTGCAGATCCCGGAGCATGCCAACAGGTCCGCTCCGCGTCCCGGACAAGCCTTCTGCGTGGAGCCGCTCGGGTTCGTCATCCGAGGTTCCTTCGCCGTAGCGCTCAACCACTGGCAGCAGGAGCTCCTGGTGGTGGTCGCACTGTTTGGCGAGGCTCTGACACAGGAAATGGATATCAGGTTCCGCGCCGTGGCCGGAGGAAACCTGCCGGAAGGATTCTGCGAGGGTACGTTCGCCCTTGTGAAGGAGCCCTAGGTAGAGGTGAAGGTTCACAGCGGCCCTCCTGCGGGACGTGAAGCTGTGGTGTTCGGTGCAGGGGCCGGGCCGTTTCCGCTTCGAATTTTCTCCACGTTCACTGCCGCATTCTTGAAGATCGGTTGTTTGGATACGGGGTCCCACTCGGTGATGGTGAGCTCGTTCGCGGCTGTTGCGTGCGGTTGGCCGGCGCCATCCTGCGAGGAATCCCAGTAACCGTAGTGGAAGGGGGCGAAGATCGTTCCTTGGCGGACGCCGCTGACGCGGACCGGTGCCTCGATCATGCCTCGTCGCGACGTTACCCGGACAATATCGCCTTCCGAGATGCCAAGCGCTGTGGCGTCCCCGACCGACAACTCCACCCACATCCGCGGGGCGGCAGCGTTCAGTTGCCGTGAACGGGCCGTCTTGGTGCGGGTGTGGAAATGGTAGGCGGTTCGTCCTGTGGTGAAACGGAGGGGGTAGTCATGGTCGGGTTCTTCATGTGGTGGGTGATACTCCGTGGTCTTCAACCAGGCGCGGCTGGAGGGTGCATCGGCGCGGTACTTTTCTTCCCCGACCTCGGCTCCCGTCAGGAGGTCATGGCCATAGTTTTCGCAGTAGTCCGGGTCGCTGGGGAAACTGGCGTCGCCGTAAAGGCGGGTGGTCCCTTCAGGATGCTGGTCGTTGCATGGCCAGGGGATACCGCTTCCGCCGCGGAGCTTGCCATAGCTCAGGCCGGTGTAGTCGCACGGCCGTCCACGTGAGCATTCCTTCCAGGCCTCAAAGGCTTCCTCCGGCCCCTGCCACGTCAGCAGCGGATCGCCGTCCAGCGTGGTGAAGCCCATGCGCCGGGAATAGTCCAGGAAGATATCCAAATCGCTGCGCGCGTTTCCGGGAGGTTCCACGGCCTTTTCGGAGAGGTGGACCACCCGGGAGGCATTGGTGAAGGTCCCGGTTTTTTCGCCCCATGCCGCGGCAGGAAGGACGACGTCGGCCAGCTCGGCCGTCTCTGTCAGGTAAAGGTCCTGAACCACCAGGAACAATTCCGGCTTGGCCAGGATCTCCCTGATCCGGTGAAGCTCCGGCAGCGATACTGCGGGATTGGTTGCCGAAACCCAGAGGAAGTTGATGGAGCCTTGCTCGGCATAGCGGAAGATTTGCATCGCATGCGTGGGTGGTGCCCAGTGCGGAATGATCGCAGGGTCCACGTTCCAAAGGGTTGCCAGTTCCTCGATGTGGTCCTGGTTTCCCCAGTTACGGAAGCCCGGCAGGTCGCCGTCGGCCCCGCATTCCCTGTTGTTCTGGGCGGTTGGCTGCCCGTTCATCTGAAGCAGGCCCGCACCCGGCCGGCCGAGCATGCCACGCAGCAGGTGCAGGTTGTTGACCTGGCAGGACGAGGCCGTGGCCTGGGAGGACTGGTAGAAACCCTGAAGGACGGTGGACAGCACGTTGGTGGAGGTTCCGAAGATGCGCGCCGCTGCCCGGATGTCGTCTGCATTGACTCCACACACCTCGGCCGCGGCCTCCGGAGTCCATTCCTCCACGGTCTTCGCCAGTTCCGGGAACCCCAGGGTGTGCTGGTTGATGTACGCGGAATCGTGCCATCCGTTATGCAGGACTTCGCGGACCAGGGCGTGCATCAGGGCCAGGTTGGTCCCCGGGCGGACGGCCAGGTGCACATCCGCGTGACGGGCCACCTCGGTGTTCCGGGGGTCCACGCATACCAAGTTCGGCGGGGTGGGACCCTCGAGCCGGTCCAGGATCCTTGACCACAGGACGGTTTGGGTCTCAGGCATGTTGTGGCCGTACAGGAAAACCGCATCGCAGCTGTCGATGTCTTCGTACGCCCCCGGCTGGCCGTCAGCCCCGAAGGTCTCCTTGAGTGCTGTCGCCGCAGTTGCAGTACAGAGGCGGGTGTTGCCGTCCATGTGGGGCGTCCCGATGCCGGCCTTACCGATCACGGCCAAGGCGTAGTACTCCTCGAGGAACAGCTGGCCGCTGGTGTAGAAACCGTGGCTAAGGGGTCCTTTGTCTTTCAGGAGTTTGGCGCTCTGGTTCGCGATCCGGGTCATCGCCGTGTCCCAGTCTGTTTCCACCAGGCGCCCATTTTCGCGCATGAGGGGTTGGGTCAGGCGGTCTTTGTTGGCTACGCCCTGCCAACTGGCGAACAGCCCCTTGGGGCCGAGCCGCCCCTTGTTGACCCTGTCCTGCGTCCGGCCACGGATTCCCACCATCACGCCGTCCTTGACCGCAATGTCGCACCCGCAACCGTTGCTGCAGAGCACGCAGGCGGACTGGACCCAATGATCGACGTCGGCTTCTGTCAGGTCGCCGGCGAGGGCGATGTCCGCGCGTTCCGGCCACTCGCCTCCACCCGGGAACGGGGTTCGGGTCCCCCAGATATCGGCGATGCGATCCACCATGATTCCACCTCTTTGCTTGCTGTACTGCCTACTCCAGAATTATCAGCATGCTTAGCATTCGTCCAGTGGCTACGGTGCTTTATCCGCTGGCTACGGCGCTTAATCCGGTGGGATGGTGGGATTGTGGCCCCGGTCAGCCGCCAACGTGATGGATCGTGAAGGCGCTCAGGAACCCGACGGCGGCCGTCAGCCCTGTGAGGTTGTGGTGTTCTTCAAACGCCTCGGGAATCATGGTGTCCGCAAGCATGGCCAGGATCCCACCGGCAGCAATGGCGGTAATGAAGGCAATGACGCTCTCCGGGGCGTTCTCCAGTGCCGTGTAGCCGATCAAGGCGGCCAGCCCACTGAAAACTGCGATGGCAATCCAGGTGCCAAAAACATACGCCGGTTTCCGCCCGGCCCTCTTCATGCCGGCAGTACTGGACAGGCCCTCGGGAACGTTTGAAATGAAGACAGCGGCGAGCATGGCCGGGCTGACCGCGCCCCCGGCGAGGAGTCCGACACCGAGAACCACAGATTCGGGGATGCCGTCAATCAGCGCCCCAATGGCGATGGCAGTTCCACTGCCGGGGCTGTCCTTCTCGGATGGCTGCGTGCCGCCGGATCGCTTCCTGTGCTTAGCTCCGGCGCGTGCCAACAGAACGTTCGAGCCCACAAAGATCAAGGCACCCAGGAGGAACCCAAGGACAGTGGGGATCAGCCCGCCGCCTTGGACAGCTTCGTCCACCAGCTCGAAGGCCAGGGCGGAGATCAGCACACCCGCACCGAAAGCCATTACCGTGGAGACAATCTTGGGCGGTACTTTCCACAGCCAGGCGATGCCGGCCCCGAGGACCAAGGCGCCACCCGCCAGCGTTCCCCACAACAAAGCCTGCAGCCACATCGGCATTTTGTCCCTTTCCACGGCTTCTACGGCCATTCACATGCATCAAGCAGTGTTTCACACGGGGTTGGTGGGGTTTGGGGAGTCTTGAGTTTTTCCTGAGGAAGTGTTGCGGGTTTGCAGGATTTGTTCTTGATCCTGCCCCGGCACAGTAGTTCTTGTCAGCCAGTCAGGCAGACACCAAAGAACAGGCCGGCCGGTCTCACGGTGGCCCACCGAAAGGACACTGATTCCCATGGCCATCAGCCTCAAGACCACCTCCGGCAAGATCCTCGCTTCCGTCGCACTGGTCGGCACCGCAGCCGCCGTCGCCGGGATGGGCACCTACGGTGCGTTCACGTCCTCGACCTCCGCCTCCCAGGCCGTCACCGCCGGCACCGTCACCATCGCCCTGGGCACCGGAGCCGCGAACACCCTCAACGTCCCGGTCACCGGCATGCTCCCCGGAGACAAAGCCGAAAAACTCGTCACCCTGGCCAACACCGGCAACTCCGACCTGAACAACGTCACCCTCACCACCTCCGCCGGCGCCACCGCCTCCCTGCTGACCACCGACCCCACCAACGGCCTGCAACTTAGCATCGAGAACTGCTCCGTGGCCTGGACCGGTACCGCAGCGCCCTACACCTGCGCCGGAACCAAAACCACCGTCCTGGCCAACGGCCCGGTCATCACAGCGAACAAGGTCCTGAACAACCTGACCTCCCTGACCTCCACCAAAACCGACAACCTCAAAGTCACCACCACCCTACCCGCCACCGCAGACAACACCTTCCAAGGCGCCACCTCCACCCTCGCCTTCTCCTTCACCGGCACCCAACGCACCGAAACCACCAAATAACACCACCAGTAACACCAAGAACACCCAGCAACCCCCGCCGGGTCTGATCGGATTCACTACCCCAGCCCGATCAGCCCCGGTCGCGGGGGTGGACTTTTCCAGAGTTCGGGCATGGCCTGCGGTGCCATAGCCCGCAGAGTCTGAATAGCCCTAGGTGTTCGAGCCACCAGCGTCCGCGCTCCCAGCGTCAGAGCCCCAGCGCCGCCAGCGTCAGAGCCCGCAGCGTCTGAGGCCTCAAGTGTCCGAGCCTGCAGCGTCGGAGCCGCGAGCGTCCGCACCCCCGGCGCCCTAAAGCCTCGGTGACCGCAGCAAGAGAAACACCACCAAGCCCCGCCGGGCCTGGTCGGGCGCCCCCCTGCCCGATCAGGTCCGCCGGTATTTTTCGTTGGTCCCTTGTATTCCTGAGCCAGACTTGAGTATTTTCCGCAGAAAGCCTGAGCGGGGCCAGACAGACTCAGCTACAGACTCCTCGAGAGAAGTCGAACCATCCCCGAAAGGAACGCCAGGACATGAGCACCCTCACCAGCATCAACGGACCAGCCCTCCATGGCCGGCGTTCCGCCGTGAAGAGCACCCTGGCCGGGGTCGAGAACCAGCCCGCCGCCGTCGCCGTCGCCGCCGTCGCCGTCGCCGCCGTCGCCGTCGTCCCTTGCGCCCCTGAGGCTGCCCCTGTGAAGCAGGCCGCAGCAGACGCACCGACACTGACGCCGGCCGCTGTGCAGCAGTCCGCGGCGGCCACACCGAACACCAGCACTGCCGGTACGTTCCGTCGCGTCGCCGGTAAAACAGCCAAGGGAATCGGCGCGGGCATGCTGGTCCTCGCCGCCCTCGTGTTCCTGTTCCTCGCCATCGGCCCCCGCGTCCTGGGCTACCAAACCTCCACCATGCTCACCGGCTCCATGGCACCCATGATCAACCCCGGCGACATCGTCGTCACCGTCCCAACCCCCATCACGGACATCAAAACAGGCGACGTCATCACCTACCACATCCCGGTCGAAGACCAACGCGTGGAAACCCACCGCATCACCGAAATCACCCCCACAGCCGACGGCGGCACAGCAGTCCAAACCAAAGGCGACGCCAACAACGGCATCGACCCCTGGATCGCCACCCTCCAAGGAACCACCGTGGACAAACACGTCGCCACCATCCCCGGCGTCGGCAACGCCATCCGCACCCTGCGCCAACCCATCATCATGAACATCCTGATGTACGGCGCACCCAGCATCCTGGTCATCGGAATGCTCGCCTCCATCTGGACCAAAAACCCCACCAAGACAACACCGGAAGGTGCTGCAGAGCCCAAGGCAGCAAGTAGTGAGTGACCTGACGGGGAGACACGGTGAACAGGGCCGGACGTCGTCGGAATCTGTCCTGGAGACCTGCAAATTGCAAGCTTTGGCTGAGGAATTGGGCGACTCCGCGCCGGCCGTCAGTTTCCTCTCCACATACCTGAGCATGCTGCCCGGCAGGATCCTCAGAATTTCCAACGGACTGTGCCTGCATGATGCCGATGCCAGCATGGACGCGGTGCTGAGCCTTAAGATTTCCTCCGCCATGGTGGGGGCTGTGGAGACAGAAAACCAGTGCCGTGCCATTGAGTCGATGATCCGTGACGATCACTTTGATTCAGCGGTTCTGGCACTCCCGGCCCTTCAGAACTCCACGGACCACTGCTTCGCGGCAGGTCCGAAATTGCTCGTGAAGGTGCAGGAGTCTTTGTGCAAAGGTCCTGGGAACTTGAGCCGGGGGTAATCCCCGGGATGAGAGGGGCTAGTGGCGGGCCGGTACGGAGTTGTCGGCGGCCTTGATTTCATGCGGCACCAGGAAGAGTGCTGCCACCGCGAGCAGGCCGGCGGCAGCAAACACATAGAAACCTGCAGGGTAGGCGATGTTCGCGGCCACCAACGTCCCCGTCACTGCAGGACCAACGATTGCTCCCAACCTGCCAACTCCTGCAGCGAAGCCCAAGGCAGTCCCTCGAAGCCTTGCAGGGAACAGTTGGCTGACCCAGGCATAAACCAGCACCTGGGAGCTGAAGACGAAGACCCCCGTTACGAAGACGGCGGTGTTGAGCAGGAATTCGTTCTGGATCTTCGCGCTGAGGATGGCCAGCAGGACCGCCGACAAACCGAACCACACGAGCACGATCTTCTTGGTCCCATGCTTATCGGCCAGGAATCCGGCGAGGAACAGTCCGGCGACTGCGCCCACATTCAGGACCAGCAACAGCGTCAGGCCGGTGCTCACGGGATACCCGGCAGCCGCCATCAGTTGCGGCAGCCACGTATTGAGCCCGTAGACCAGCAGAAGCCCCATGAACGATGCGATGCCAATGCCGACCGCCACCATTGGATAGGGCTTCTGCAAGAGGTCGCGGAAGCCGGTCTTTGGCTTGGGGCCCGCTGATTGTTCGACGGCGGCTGCTGCCTTCGGGTCCGCGTCCGCCTTGGCGGGAGCTGCTTCCGGGAGCGATTCCGGCAGCTTGGCCCACAGGAAGGGCAACAGTACAAGCCCAGCCACGCCGCCGATGATGAACATGAGCCGCCAATTGGGAACAATAAAGATGGCCAGCAGGGCAGTTGCTACAGCACCGACGTGGTAGCCGGTCATGGTGCGGGTTGTTGATTTTCCTGCCGAGCCCGCCGGGGCGTAGTCGTTCATGTAGGCCAAGGCCGCCGGAAGGCATGCGCCCAATCCCAGGCCGGCGAGCAACCGGAGCAGGGAGAACACGGCAACGTTCGGCGCGAAGGCGACGCCGATGGTGAACACCGAGAAGCCGGCCACACAGGCGATCAGGAGCTTGCGGCGCCCGAGCTTATCCGACAGCGGGGCGATAAAGAGTGCTCCAAGACCCACGCCGACCAAGGAGATGGTGGCGGCGAAGGTTGCTCCAACCGCGTCGAAACCCAGCTCGCCTGTCTTGATGAGTGTGGGGATCACCGTTCCGAGGACCACGAGGTCGAAGCCGTCCAGCACCATGGCAAGCCAGCAAAGCCAAACAGGCCATTGGGAACGGCGGGCAGATGGCATCGTTGGCATAGCGTCCTCAGTACTTCTTTGTTCACTCTGGCTTGTTGATTCCTGGCCAAAGAACGTTCGGTCGGTCATGAGAGTTGTATCACCGCGCGATGTTGCGTGGCACACGTTCTACCATTGAATGGAAGGTGTCCACCGGTGCGCTGTAGCACCGGTCGGGAAGCAAAGGAGCGCGTCGTGGCCAACTCAGCATCGGGAGATTCCGTGGTTGACCGCGTAGTGCGGGTGATCGAGGCTTTCCCGGAGGGAGTGACCTCGCTGCAATTAACCGAGCTGGCCGAACGGTCCGGGCTCCCACTGTCCTCGGCTCATCGGCTGGTCCGCCAACTCTCCGAGCACAGGCTGTTGGACCTTGGTGCTGGCGGGACGGTGCGCCTTGGCCTCCGTTTATGGGAACTGGTCAACAGGAATTCGCCCACCTTGGCCCTGCGCCAAGCCGCAATGCCCTTCATGGAGGATATCCAGCAGGTTCTGAACCAGAACGTAAACCTGGCAGTTCTCGACGGCTGGGAAGCGCTCTTCGTGGAACGGCTTTCACGGCGAGGATCGGTTGCCAACAGAGCGAAAATTGCGGGAAGGATGCCTGTCCACATCTCCTCGGCAGGGCTCGCCCTGATGTCGCACCAGACCCGCGAGCTTCAGGCGGAGTACCTCGAGCAGTTCCAGGACCCTTCCGGAAAGGTGACGGCCGACGTCGTGCGTCACTTCCTGGCCGAAGCGGCCCAACAGGGGTACGCGCAACTCGCGGGCGTGGTAGATCCCGATACGTGGGGCATCGCCGTTCCGGTCATGGACGGGAAGCGTCGCACGGTAGCGGCCCTTGGTGTTGTTGTCCCGTTGGCGGAGATGCGGCTCCAGGCGCTGGTCCCCGCGCTCCAAACGGCAGCCCGCGGAATCGGACGGCGACTCGGCGAGTGATCCCGATTCCGTTCAACGGAATCAATGTAACGCCAGTCACCCGATGCGGGCCACACTGATCCCAGAATCATCCCGCTTCCGAGCAAGCCGGGATACGCAACGAAGCGAGGAACAACCATGGCACGCACACCCATCACAACCCAAGTGGCCATCATGGGCGCAGGCCCTGCAGGCCTCATGCTCTCCCATTTGCTGGCCCAACAAGGCGTCGAATCGGTAGTGGTGGAAATCCGCAGCCGCAAGGACATCCAGGAAACGGTCCGAGCCGGAATTCTTGAGCACGGCACCGTAAACCTGCTGGTTGATTCCGGGGTTTCGGACCGCGTGCTGCGCGAAGGCGACCGCCACGACGGCATCGAGCTGCGCTTCAACGGTGAGAGCCATCGCATCAATTTCAAGGAACTCGTGGGCGAATCCGTCTGGTTGTACCCGCAAACTGACGTGTTCATGGATCTCGCCGCAAAGCGGGAGGCCGACGGCGGCGACGTCCGGTACAGCGTCACGGACACCACAGTTCACGACCTTGAAGGGAAACCGAAGGTTTGGTTCACGGACGAGGACGGCCAGGAATTCGAGATCCAGGCAGACTTCCTCGTGGGTGCCGACGGATCCCGCAGCCACTGCCGCTTCCAGATCCCGGAAGCCAACCGCAAGTGGTACTTCCACGAATACCCGTTCGCGTGGTTCGGGATCCTCGCCGAGGCCCCCCGCAGTGCCGATGAACTGATCTACGCCAACTCCGAAAACGGCTTTGCCCTGATCAGCCAGCGCACCGAAACCGTGCAGCGCATGTATTTCCAGTGCGACCCCAAGGAAAACGTGGCTGACTGGGACGACGAGCGCATCTGGACTGAGTTCCGCAAACGCGTCAACGGCAACGGGTTCGAACTTAAGGAAGGTCCCGTCCTGGAGAAGATGGTCCTGCCCTTCCGCAGCTTCGTCCACACTCCGATGCGGCACGGCAACCTCTTCCTGGCCGGCGACGCAGCCCACACTGTTCCGCCCACGGGAGCCAAGGGACTCAACCTGGCCATCCACGACGTCAAGATGCTCTTCGAGGGCCTCGATTCCTTCTACTCCAACGGTTCCACCGCTTTGCTTGACTCTTACAGCGACCGCGCGTTGGACCGGGTGTGGAAGGCCCAGCACTTCTCATACTGGATGACGTCCATGCTGCACACTGTGCCGGGAGCCGACGACTTCGACCGGGCCCGCCAACTCGGCGAACTGCACTCCGTGGTCACATCCGAACATGCCAAGGCGTACCTCGCGGAGTCCTACACGGGCTGGCCGGCCTCGCGCTAAGCCGGCAGTTGGGTCATCGCGCCGCGCCGCGGTGCATACCGGCCACCATGATTCCCCGCCAGTGCCAGTATCAGTACCGCTAGCAGCGCCAGTGCCAGTGCCAGTATCAGTACCGCGAACAGCGCCAGTGCCGAGTGCTATTGCCGCTGCTGGTGGTTGTTCTATGGGTGTTTATGTTCGTTGGGGTGTGTGGTGGTGGTTGCGTCGGGGTTTTTGTTGGGGGTCGATGTGGGGTGGGGGGATGAACCAGGGGACGCCGGTTTTCATGTCGATCCGCCATTGTTCTTTGTGGATGAGGTGGTGGTGGTGGCTGCAGAGGAGGGTGCCGTTGTGTGTTGAGGTGGTGCCGCCGTGGGACCAGTAGGTGGTGTGGTGGGCTTCGCACCAGGGTGCTGGCATGGTGCAGTCGGGGAAGGCGCAGCCGCCGTCGCGGGCGGTGATGGCTTTGCGGATGTGGGGTGGGAAAATCCGGGTGGTGCGGCCGATGTCCAGGATGCGTCCTTCGCTGCCGAGCAGGACGGGGATGATGTCGGCGTCGCAGGCTATTTTGCGGATGGTGTTGGGGTGGATGGGTCCGGCGAACGTCGCTGTGCCTGTGCCTGTGTCTGGGCTGGTGCCTGTACCCGCGCCTAAACCGGTGCTGGTGTGTTGGGTGAGTTGATCGAAGAGTTCGTTGTAGTCGATGGTGACGGTGAGTTGGGGTCTGAGTCCGCCGTTGGAGGGTAGTTTCGCGGTGGTCATTGCGAGGTTGCAGGCGCCGGTGAGGCCGTCCAGGAGTTTCTGGGCCCGGGAGCGCCGGTCAAGGTCAGGGCCGTCGCCGGCATCAGGGCCAGCATCAGCACCGAAGCCAGCATCAGCACTCAGACCCGCACCGGCCCCAGTGCCAGCTCTAACGCGGGGGTCAGCACCAGCGGCCATGGCCGTGCCGGCGCCTGTGTTGGTCAGGCGTGGGTTGGTGGCGGTGTTCATGGTGGTGGTGAGGGTTTCGTATTGTTCGGTGGTGGCGAAGATTTCGATGTGGTGCAGGCCGTAGCGGCGTCGGCGGCGCAGGAACGCGCCTTGGTGTTGGCGGAGGACTTCTTCGGAAGGTTCGGGTCCGTCTTGGTCGATGCGGTCGGTCCAGCGTTTGGCCATTCTGGTGACGAAGTCCGGGTCGGACTCCACTGCGGTATTGGTCAGGGCGTGTTCCATCCGGGTGATGGTGGCGTCGTCGGTGAGGTTCCGGACTTTGTCCAGGGCGCTGCTGATGATGGTCGCTGGCCGGGACGGCAGGTCTCCGGTGGCCAGGGCTTCGGCCAGGATCCCGCGTCGGGCCGGGATGTCCTGGCCGGTCATGCCGGGTTGGGGGAGGACATCCGGGGCGAGGGCAAGTCTGCGCCGGGCCTCGCCGATCCCGACCCGCAACCGTGCCCGCAAGAACTCAGCCGCGTTCCGGTACCCGTCATCCAAGACACCGCCCGATCCCGCAACACCTGCCTCGGACCCTGTTTTCGCTCCGGTCTCGATGCTGCCAGCCTGAGCGCTGCCAGCCTGAGCGCTGCTGGTTCCCGTCCAGGACTGGGAAGCCGCTCCGCCCTCAGGCCTCTGCTCCGTCACCGGCTCCGGCTCGACCCACCCCGTCCGCCATTCCGTCGCTGCCGACAACGCCCCCGGACTCGACTGCTGCGCTGCCGTCCGCGTCCGCTCCACGGCATGGGCGGCGATAACTTGGACATACTCCAGGACGCGGGCGATCTCCTCCACCCTGCCAGCGAAGTCAGCGGCTTCAGTAAACCCAAACAGCCGTGACTCATCGACTGCCATGGAACGCAAAGCATCCGCGGCGGCAGCACCTTCAAGAAGTGTTGCTTCCCATGCCGGAACATCAGTCCACGGCGACCCCGCGGGTACTTTCCCGGGCATTGGGTCCTGCACTTCTCCGCGCATGGGCGCCTCGGGCGCCGGTCTCCCAGTCGCGGGCAGCGGCTCAAGCGGCGGAATCAGCCCGGTATTGCGGGAGGAATCCACTTGGGTGACCATCGGCGTCGGGCGTTGGCGTGCTGTAGTTCGGGCGGTCGTGTCGAAGGAGAACGGCGGAATGAGCGGGGGCGCCTCGTCGCCGCCGGGCAAACCTGCCCGTCGCTCCACGATCTGCCCTGTGTCCTCCATAAATCAAGCCTGTCACGGCAGCCCAACAGCCTGAATCCCCCATTCGCGCTATGTGGAAAACCGCACCACTACCCATGTTGTTCGAGGGAGGGAGGAGTGCGAGGACCTACCGTAGCAACATGACTGTAGAACCAAGTCCAAAACCACCCGTCCGTCAGTTGCGCCTTGTCGTGGAGGCTGATGACTACCAAGCGGCTTTGGCATTTTTCCGGGACGGCCTTGGCCTCACCGAGCAGGCTGCCTTCGAGGGGGATGGGGACGCCAGGGTCACCATTTTGGATGCGGGTCGTGCAACTTTGGAGATCGCCAACCGTGCACAGGTGCGGATGATCGACCAGGTTGAGGCCGACGGCTTGCCCAGCGCCAAGCTCCGCATCGCTTTCGAAGTGGATGATTCAGCCGCGACCACCAAAGAGCTGGTCGAAGCAGGAGGTACCTTGATTGCGGAACCCAGGGAAACCCCGTGGAAGTCGCTGAACTCCCGGCTCGAAGCACCTGAAGGGCTTCAAGTAACTGTGTTTCAGGAGCTCGAACCCCGGCAATAGCCGGACTCAACCCGGCATAGCCGGACTCAGTCGGACCCAACCGGCCTCCAACTCCCCGCCATAGCCGGACCCAACCGGACTCAGCCACCGACGCCCGTCCGGTGGTCAATACCAGCTTGGTCGACTTTCCGGTGGAAGCGCATGCCCGCCTTTCCGCCGAGGATGGCACCGACGAGGGGGACGAGCAGGGCAATGACCAATCCGATGATGCCACTGGCCGTCATCAGGCTTCCGTCGAGGGGAATTTGGGGTGCGCCGTTGAGGTCGTCGAGGATGTTGAACCGGCTGCCCGCCACTGCTGCGAGGATCGCCACGATTATCGGGACGATAATGCCCCACAACCAGACGGCGAGCCCTTGCTTCGCTCCGTCAAAGCGCGCCATGCGACCAGCAACGTAGCCGCCACAGTAGTAGGCCAGGAACAGGACTATGGCCAGTACGATTCCACTGGCCACGCCGAGGGTTTCGGGGTTCTGCCGTGCTTGGTCCGCTGCTTGCTCGGCACCTGACGGGTTCGCCGCTCCTACGCCTACTCCTATCGCCGCAGCCAGGGCGCTGAGCAGGACGGTCATCCCAATCGCCGTAAGCCAGCCAAAGAAGGCGGAGCCCCATTTGATGCCACCAAAGCGTTCTTTTTCCGCTTGGACGACGTCGTTCCTGCGGGCTTTGGGGGTGCTTGATCCGGTGTCGTATGCGTCGGCCATGTCAGCTCCTGGTCCGGGTGCCTGAACTTTGGTACATCAAGCAAAACACCTCCTTCCAGCAGAAAGCAAGGATGCTTACTAAACTCCTGGACCGGCAAAAGAATGTCGTTGCGGCCGCCCGCGAACGACGCCAGCTGCCGGGTGATACGCCGGAAACGTGGCAAGCGCACGACGGCGGAAGGTCGCCGTCGTGCGCTCGTCACCTATGGCGCGGACCGCCGCAGTTGAGGTCAGGGCTGTTGCGACGCCGCCGCGGTCGGTTCGAGATCGGCAAGGGTGAGCAGATGGCCCGGGGCTTCGGGGAACGGTGCCGTGGAGGCCAGTGCCAAATCCGGCCCGACGTGAATCAGTTCGCCGGATTCCATGGGACGCCAGCCAGGGTTGCCGTCCATTGGCTCGGTGGCGAAGAGGACGTGCGGGGACCGGGAGAGGTCTGTGCTGCGAGAGTGGATCCGCTTGCTCCGGGCGTCCAGTGGTGATGCTGCGGGGCCACGTTCCAGTACATACAACGGGTGGGTTTCCGGGTATCTGAGGGCCCACATGTCCGTTGCCGTGGTGAGGATGAAGTTGAGGCTGAAGACCGGCAACTCGCGGGCCACCCAGGTGATGGCCTCCGTGATGCCCGCGCCTACGTTACCCCCGGCACGGCGTGTCTCCGCCGTGATCAGCGCAAAGAGGCGTTCGCTGTCCGATTGTCCCTGCACGAGGTTGGACACGCCGAGTTCCGCAAGGCGCTGCTCGAGGTGAGGGAGGCCGTGAAGGACGCCGTTATGCGCAAACAGGCGGCCGTCCTGCTCGAAGGGATGGGTGTTGACCATGGTCAGCGCGCCCGTGCTGGCATACCGCACGTGGGCCAGGAATGTGGTGCTCTTCAGGTCCCGTGCTTCGCGCGCGAAAGCGTGATCCTCCCAAGCGGCCAAGGGCTGCTTGGCTACGTGGGCCTTGCCCTCGGCGTCGAAGGTGCCGATCCCGGCGCCGTCGGGCTCCCGCTGGCTTTGCACCGAGAGGCTGTCCGGGGCGTCCAACAACCAGAACGTGGCCCGCACGGGCCGGGGGCCGGCGTGGAGTCCGAAGAGACGGCACATGCGCAACTGCCCTTCCCGGGGTTAGTGGTGGAAGCCTTCAGACTGTTTGTCCGTGGGCATTGGTGCTGTGAGGCTGTCGAGGTAGTCCACTTCCTTTTTGAGGTCGGCCAGGAAACTGGAGGCGAGGTCCCGTGTGAAACCGTTGCGGACCACGATCCTCTGCACGGTCACATCACTTAGTCCGTCAGGCAGGGGGTAGGCGGGGACCAGCCAGCCGTTCATCCGCAGCCGCTCGGACAAGTGATGGAGGTTCCAATGCTTTGTGTAGCCGTCGCTGAGTTGCCAGGCAAACACCGGAATGTCGGACCCATCGCTCCACAGGGTGAAGGCGTCCATGGCTCCGATTTCATGGGAAAGGTACAGGGCCACATCGCGTGAGGTGGCCTGGACGGACCTGTAGCCGGCAAAGCCGAGACGCAGGAAAAGGTAGTACTGCAGCAAAACCTGGGCGCCGGGCCTGGAGAAGTTCAAGGCAAACGTTGGCATATCCCCTCCGAGATAGCTGACGTGGAAGATCAGGTCGTCGGGAAGGGCCGCAGCATCCCGCCAGACCACCCACCCGAGGCCGGGATACACGAGCCCGTACTTGTGGCCGGATGTGTTGATCGAAGCCACGCGGGGCAGCCGGAAATCCCACATGATCTCCGGTTGAAGGAACGGGGCCACCATCGCTCCCGAGGCTCCATCTACATGGATGGGAATGTCCAGGCCGCGGCGGGCCTGAATGTCATCCAACGCCTCCGAAATCAGCTGCACGGGCTCGTACTTGCCCGTATAGGTCACTCCCAGGATGGCTACGACCCCGATGGTGTTTTCGTCCACGTACTTGTCCAGATCGTGGCCATCCAGAGTGGGGTGATCGGTGGAGACCGGCACGAACCGGGGTTCGACGTCCCAGTAATTGCAGAATTTCTCCCAGCACACCTGCACTGCCGAACTAAGGATCAGATTGGGCTTCTCCGTGGATTGCCCCGCGGCCCGCCGGGCATGCTGCCATCGTCGCTTCAACGCCAGGCCGCCCAGCATGCAGGCCTCCGAGGATCCAATGGTGGAGGTTCCGATGCTCTTCTCCGGATCCGGCGCGTTCCACAGGTCTGCGAGCATCCGCCAGCACCGGGTCTCAATCAGTGCCGTTTGTGGGTACTCATCTTTGTCGATCATGTTCTTATCGAACGTTTCGGCGTAGAGCGTGGATGCTTCGGTCTCCATCCACGTTCCGACGAACGTCGCCAAATTCAGGCGCGAGTTGCCGTCCAGCATGGCTTCGTCGTGGACTACCTGGTACGCCGTAGCCGGCAGCGATTCGGCTTCCGGCAAGGTAAAGCGCGGAAAGATGGTGGACTCTCCCGGCCGGCTGAACAGAGGATTAAGTTCGACGGCGGTGTCCGGCTCATGCTGTGACGTTCTGTGGGATCTGCTCATGGGGCAACTCCTTGCGGATCGTCCGCTCGTGGCGGGGGCAACTGTCCTCGGCTCACGCTACCCGGGACGGGCCAGCTTCCCAAGGCATGTGGAAAGACGCAGGAAAAGCGCTCGACGGCGGCAGGTCGCCGTCGAGCCCTTTTCGCTTCGTCATCCGCAGATGAGGGGTTGCCAGCAAACACTAAGCATGCTTACTTTATTGATGTTCCTTAAAGCCGGCAGGTTGAAAACGTTCCCTGTTCCGGCGACCGGAAACCATGCCTGGTGATGCAGCCCGCTTGGCAATCCACAGTAAGAGAACCGCATTCCAAGGAGACATCATGCTCGCGAGGGAAAACATCGACCGTCTTATGGGCCTCAATGGGAACGTCCGCACCACAGAAGGTGACAAAGTGGGCTCCATTGGCACGTTCTACACCGACGACGACACGGGCGAACCCACCTGGGTGACCGTCAAGACCGGACTTTTTGGCAGTTCGGAATCGTTCATACCGCTCCAGGACGCCGCCGTGGAAGGTGACGACGTGGTGGTTCCGTTCAGCAAGGACCACATCAAGGACGCTCCCCGCGTTGCGGAAGATGGACACCTCGATCCGGGGGAGGAAAACCGCCTCTACCAGCACTACGGGCTGGAGGGCAGGCACGACTACAGCGGTCACGGCGACGATCTGCGCACCGGTACCACCACTGATCGCGACCCGAATTTCGCCGGGACGGTAGGCACCCGCGACCAAATGGGTACCCAGGACACCCTCGGCACCAGGGACGCGATGGACACTGGCGGCACCTACCGCGGCGAGGGTGGCAGGAACGACGACGACGACGCCATGACCCGCTCGGAAGAGAGGCTCAACGTAGGCACCGAGAAGCAGGCCGCCGGCCGGGCCCGCCTGCGCAAATACATCACCACCGAGAACGTCACCACCACGATCCCCGTGCAGCGCGAGGAAGTCCGCGTGGAGCGTGAGCCCATCACTGACGCGAATGCAGGGGACGCCATGTCCGGCCCGGACCTGACCGAGAGTGAGCACGAAGTCACCCTCCACGAGGAAAAGCCGGTGGTGGATAAGGAGACCGTTCCGGTGGAACGGGTCCGCCTCGAAAAGGACACTGTGACCGATGATGTCCGGGTGGACGAGGAAGTCCGGAAGGAGCGGATCGAAACCGAGGGCACCAACGCGGACGACATCCGCCGGTAGAGCCTGTTGTGCGGCCCGCCCTGTTCTCCATGCGCCGCGCCTGCGCCCGGGCGAGGACGCAAGCCCGGACGAGGACGAAAGCCCGGACGAGGACGAAAGCCCGGACGAGGACGCAGGGCGGGCCGCTCGCCGCAGATTTTCCTATCGCAAAAGCACTGGCGATGGGACGATTTCCTTATGGCCGAACAAGAGAAGGACTGGCCCGATATGGCCTCCGCAGCAGCGACAGAGGACAGGGGAGACCCCACAACCCAGCAGCTCAGGACTGTGGGGCAGCGCCGTCGGGAGGCCGAACGGAAGTTGGACCTCCACTTGGAAGAAGCGCGCCACAAAGGTGAAAAGGGGTACCCGCCCGCTACCGAAGGCGGGGATCACTCCGGAGGGTAGCGCCGCTGGAGTGCCCGGGGTGTTTGCCGTGAGCCAGTGGGGTGTCGCTCTTGTGCGCCTCTCCCTGATGCAGCTGCAGCGCGCTGTGAATGAGGGGGAAATGGCTGAAGGCCTGGGGCGTGTTGCCCAGTTGCCGCTGTGCCCGCGGGTCCCATTCCTCGCTCAGCAAACCGACGTCGTTGCGCAGCGTGAGCAGCCGCTCGAAGAGCTCGGTTGCTTCCTGGGAGCGCCCGATGCCCAGCAGCGCATCCACCAGCCAGAACGAGCAGGCCAGGAAGACGCCTTCATCGCCCGGCAGGCCGTCGTGCCCGGATTGGGTCCGGTAGCGCAGCACCAGGCCGTCATCGGTGAGGGCATCCTGGATGGCATCCACTGTCCCGGAAACCCGGGGGTGCTTGTGCGGAAGGAAGCCCACGCGGGGGATCAGGAGCAGGCTGGCGTCCAGTTCCTTGCTGCCGTAAGCCTGCACGAACGTGTTGAGTTCCTCATCGAACCCCTTGGTCATGACGTCGTTGTGGATTTCGCTGCGGAGTGCCGCCCAGCGGTCATGCGGGCCGGGCAGCCCGGAGCTCCGCACTCCCTTGACCATGCGGTCCGCAGCCACCCAGGCCATGACCTTTGAGTGGGTGAAATGCTGCCTCGGTCCACGCATCTCCCAGAGCCCGTTGTCTGGCTGGTCCCATGCCCCTTCGAGGTACTCCATGAGGGCCACCTGGATGTCCCAGGAATTATCCACCGTACCGTCGTGAAAAGCGGCCCGGGTCAGGGACAGCCCGTCCAGGACCTCGCCCCACACATCAAGTTGCAGCTGGGGAGCTGCCGCATTTCCCGTGCGTACGGGAAGTGACCCTTCATAACCGGAAAGCCACGGGATGTCTGCCTCGGGGAGTCTCCGGGCGCCGTCGAGCCCGTACACAATCTGAAGTTCCGACGGGTCGCCGGCGATAGCGCGCAGCAGCCAGTCCCGCCACGCAGAGGCTTCTTCGGTGTACCCGGCGGCGAGCAACGATTGCAGGGTCAAGGTGGCGTCGCGCAGCCAGCAGTAACGGTAGTCCCAGTTTCGGGGGCCGCCGACCTGTTCCGGCAGGGACGTGGTGGCCGCCGCCACGATGCCGCCTGTTGGCGCATAGGTGAGGGCTTTGAGGGTAATCAGGGACCGCTCCACCGGCTCCTTGTATTTGCCTGCTATCTCACTGCGGCCGATCCACTCCAGCCAGAATGATTCCGTGACGGTCAGGGCCCGGAAGGGGTCGATCCGTCGCGGTTCCCGCTCATGGCTCGGTGCCCATCGCAGCACGAACGGAACGCGCTCGCCTGCCTTGACCGTGAATTCGCTGTAAGTACGTTTGTCCCGTCCTTGGAGGGGCGCATGGGTGGTCAGATAGGCCGAGTCGGGGCCGGCTACGGCGCTGATGCCGTGCTTGCTGTGCCTGACCCATGGCACCACCCGGCCGTAGTCGAAGCGCAGGACAAGCTCCATCTGCATGGCCACTTCGCCCGAAATACCTTCCACGATCCGCACCAGGTCCACGGCGTCGTCCCGGACCGGCATGAAGTCGATGACCCGGACCGCCCCGCCGTCCACTTCCCATTCGGTCTCCAGGATCAGTGTGTCTTCGCGGTATTGGCGCCGGGTGCAGGTGGCTCCCTCGGGGATTCCTGCGGGGGCGAGGAGCCAGCGGCCGGCGTCGGGATTGTGCAGCAAGGACGCGAAGCAGGCCGGGGAGTCGAACCGTGGCAAGCACATCCAGTCAATGGATCCGCTTCGCCCCACCAAAGCAGCGGTGTTCAGGTCCCCGATAATCGCGTAGTCCTCAATCCTGGCCATGGATCAGATCCTAGTCGGCCTCACCCGCCGGACGGCTGAGGCAGTCCGGGATGCGGTCCGGACCGAACGCTGTTCGGCACCAAAGCCGGAACCAGGTTCAAGGACACGCTCGTGCGCAGCAGGGTTCCGACGCTGGGATTCGCGGCACCCTGTTCCACGTTGATGATCATGCGGCGACTCACGCCGGCGGCTTCGGCCAGTTGATCGAGTGTCCATCCGCGGGTTTGGCGCTCTTGTTTCACCCGGGCGCCGATGGCCAGGGACAGAATGCTGGTGCTTTCATCCATTAGTGCAAAGACTGCACTGAGGGTGCACTATTGCCGTGATGGGAAATGTACCCTAGCCCGAGGCTCCCGCGGCGTGCTACCACTGACCATAGGACCAAACCCCCGAGGAGAAACCGTGGCCCAAGACCTGCCTGTCCTTGTTGTTGGTGCCACCGGGTTCCTGGGCGGCCAGGTGGTGGACGAGCTCCTCAAGCGGGGAAAGAGCGTCCGCGCCTTGGTGAGGCCCAAGTCCAATGCCGCCAAGCTCGAGGCCAAAGGTGTCGCGATCGCCCGGGGAGACATGCTTGACACCGCCTCCTTGATCGCGGCCATGACCGGTGTTTCCGCGGTCATCTCGACAGCGGCCGGATATACGAGGAACGACAAGAACGCCAAGGAAATCGACACCTTCGGCAACAGCAACCTTGCAGTCGCCGCCAAGTCTGCAGGCGTCCCCCGCTTTGTGCTGACCAGCATTGTCACCAGTGACCAGACCCCGCAGATCCCCCACTTTTGGAACAAAAAACTGGCTGAGGACAAGCTCCAGGAGCTCGGCGTTCCCTTCGTGGCGCTCCGGCCTGGCGCCTTCTTTGACCAAGCGGTGGGCATGGGTGGTGACCCTTTCGCGAAGGGGCGCTTTGTATGGCTCGGTTCCAAGGAGGCCCGGCTGACCTTTGTCCTGGCCAGTGACGTGGCCCGATACCTGGCCGAGGCCGTCGACGCCGACATCGTTGAGGGTGAGCGCATCGACATCGGCTGGAGCCGGCCCGTCAGTATCCAGGAAGCTGCAGGCATCGCCTCCCAGCGGGCCGGCAAGCCGGTCAAAGTGATGACCGTTCCCGCGGGCGCCATTGCCGGGCTGGGCAAAGTCACGGCAAAAGTCCTCCCCTTGGTGGGGGACATGGCAAGTATGGTGGCGTGGTTCGAGACCGGGAAGTACGTTGCGGACACCAGCCGCCAGGAGCAGGTCTTCGGGCCTGCGCCAACGCCGGAGGATGCGATCGGCAGGGTGGCCGCGCGTTACGGTCACTGACGGGCAGCCCGCCACTGACGGGCGCTCCCGCTGCCGACGGGCGTTTTCCCTGCTGACGGTCGCTTCCGTCGCCGACGGGCGGCCCGCCGGAAGAGTTTAAATTGCTGGCAGGAGTACCCATTCATAAGTATGCTGACTGTATAGATTCGGCCGAAGACCCCTGACCACGCGCCGAACGTATACGAGGAGCACGTTATGAGAATTGGTTCTTCCATTGCCCTGATCGCCATCGGAGCTATTCTGGCTTTCGCGCTCGCCCCCGGACTCATCCCCTTCCTGGACCAGGTCCTGGTGGGTTACATCCTGATGGTGGTCGGTGTTATCGGCCTCATCATCTCCATCGCCATGTCCAACAGGACGCGTCGCACTGTTGTTGAACGCCGAGGCGACCCCCACACCGTCGTCGAACGTCGCCCGGAGGTCTAAGCAGCCGCCGCAAAACGCAAGAAAGCGCACGACGCCGGGTGGCCGCCGTCGTGCGCTTTCTTGCGATAAAGGGTCATTGCGTAAGTTCCGGGCCCCTTGCGTGACGGGATGGTCCGAAGGCGTCCGCTTCGGCCCGGGCTTCCTGCCGGCGAACGGCGCGTCGGGCGTTAGGCTGCTGCTATGGAGAAGTCATTCGACATTGAACTTGTCAATCAGAACGAGTACCTGGTCCGGTGGGCCTCGGAAGGCCAAACCGGGGAATCCCTGGTCCACACCAACCCGGATTTCCTGTCCGAGGCAGGCCTGGGTGGCTTCGACGAGCAGCGTGTGGTTGAAGAAACTACGTCATTCCTGGCGGAGCACCAGCCCGTGATCGACTTCCCCCAGACGGTTGACTTGGAAGAAATTGCTGCGGCTTACACGGACTACGCCGAGCAGTTGAAGGCGCGCTTGGAAGCCAGCTAACTTCCCTTCCTGAGGTGGGGGCGTCCGGATTCAGGCGCCCACCCTCACCGGCAGTGGATTGTGCTCAGCAGCGGGTTGTTGCCGCAAGCGGACAGCCTGAATCACGACGCCCAAGGCGGCGAAAACCAGGAGAGTTCCGCCGTAAGCCTGGAGTGTCGGGACGAGCCCCCATGCGGGTACCAGCAAGCCTGCGATGACAACCGGGATGCTGAAGGCAAGGTAGGCGGCGGTGTAGATGCCTGCGAAAACACCGGCACGTTGCCGGGGTTCAACCAAGGGTGCAATCAAGCGAAGTTGGCCGCCGAAGGAGCCGCCAAAACCAACGCCTCCAAGCACGGCGCCAATCCAGATGGCAGGCAGCCATGGGGCGCTGATCCCGATCAGGACCACGACGATTCCGGCGAGGATCAGGGACACTCCTGCCAGGGTGCTGTGCCGGGCGGGATGCCGGGTGAAGTAGAAGCCCGCAGCAGCGGCAGTGAACGGACCCAGGAACGCCGTGAAGCCTGCCACGAGCCCTCCGTCCAGCCCGAATTGGTGCCGGAGCAATGCCGGAGAGAGTCCCAAAAACAGGGCCGGGAACATCCAGCCCGCGATGTGCACCGGAAGGCCTGCGCCAAATTCGCGGCGAATTGACGCCGGCAGGCTGAGTCGGGGGACGAGTGAACGCAAAGCACCCGGTTTGGCAGCCACTGTTTCCGCGGTGAAGCTCACGTATGCGATGGCCGCGGCCATGATGACCGCAAGGATCGCGAAGATCAAGGTATTGGCGTCCGGCGTGAATTGGACGGCGGCGCCGGTGACGAGGGCTCCCAGGCCCAATCCGCCGGCCACGGATGCGGCCGCAAGCCCTCCGGCGATTTTCTTGCGGTTCGCCGGAGCGTGTTCAGTGATGGCTGCGTTGAAAGCGGAAGTGGCCAGTCCGGTGGCAAGGCCCTGCGCCGCTCGAGCGATGATCACCCACGTGATGTTGGGGGCCATGATGAAGACGATCATGGAAAGCAGTTCGCCGGAGAGGGCGATCAGCATCACCGGACGCCTTCCAAGATGATCCGACAATGTGCCCCCGATGAGGAGGGCCACCAAGAGCCCGATCGCGTAGATGGAGAAGGCAATGGTCAGTGCGGAGGCCGAAAAGCCCCACTCCTGTTGGCGCAGAGAAAGCAGCGGCGTCGGTGCTCCGGCTGCGAAAAAGAATGCTGCAAACACCGCTGCGAGCCCGACGAACGAGGATTTTGAAGGGGTGGAACGAGGCAAGGGGGACTCCTTGGACAGGACGGTCTAATAACCTCAGTTAGACAGGTCTGTTCAATAAAGTCAAGAAGTTTTAGACAGATCTGTCTGATAGGCTGTTTGCATGTCCGCAACCAAGGTTCCAGCACGACAACGACTCCTCGATGCCGCAGACAAGTTGTTCTACTCCGAGGGCGTCCACACTGTGGGGATTGACCGGGTCATCGAAGAAGCCGGTGTGGCCAAGGGTTCGCTGTTCTACAACTTTTCCGGCAAGGACGAGCTCATAGCCGCTTACCTGGCCGGCCGGGACCAGCGCCGGCGGGACCGAATTGCCCGGTTCCAGCAAGGGTTGGACAGGCCGGTGGATAAGCTGCTGGCCATTTTCGAGGCACTCGAGGAAGCCGTTGCCGAGCCAGGCTACAAGGGTTGCCCATTCGCCAATGCCAACGCAGAAGCCCGTCCGGGCAGCGTTGAGTCCACCGCGTTGCGCACCTTCCGCGATTGGCTGGCCAATGCCATGCTCTCGCTCTGCGAGGAGGAGGGCTTCGCGCGCCCGGAGGATGTCTCCGCCCGGCTTTGCCTCCTCTATGACGGGGCAGTCGCCGGCTCCAACCTCGACGCACAACCCCAGGCCGTTTCCGTAGCGAAAGAACTGGCGGCAATGGTGCTGGAGGCATCCCCGCGCCGCTGAAAAGGGCCGCACACAAACAGCAAGGGCCGTGAACCTCCTCGAGGATCACGGCCCTTGCCTGTGGCTTAGCGGTCCCAGGCCGTTACTTACTGAAGCCCACTGAAGCCTACTGAAGCGCCGGCTACTTAATCAGGGCAGCGGCTTGGTCCATCATTGCGCCGGCATTGGCCACGCCCGTGGCCTCGGCGCCCTTGCCGGATGCGGTAGCCGAGATCAGGACGCCGTCTTTGATGGCGTAGGCCATGTACGTGGTCTGCGACGCACCGCTGGCGGATGACATGGCCGTCTTGTATCCGACCGTTCCCGGGACCGTGCTGATGCCCTCAAATTTTTCGGTGGCCACGTTCATGGATTGGCCGGACATGGACAGGGTCATCTTGGCGCACTTGTTGGCTTGGGCGCTGCTCTTGTCGATGCTCTCCTGCAGTTTCTGGACGTCAACGCCTGAGGTCAGGGTCACCATGGTCATTACTCCGGATTCAGCGTCGAGGTCTGCGCCGGCAGCCGTTGTTGACCCCTCAAGGACCTCTGATCCGCCCAGGGTTCCCAGGTCCTTACATTCGGCCGGTTCCACAGTGAACATGCTCAGGAGTGCCTTCATCGGATTCTCCTGGGAGAGCTCATCACTGGAGGCAACGGTCAATTCCTTGCCCGAAGGGCTCTTGACCTGCTTGACCAGTGCCATGAGCTCGTCATTGGTGTACTGCTTGGCTGTGGCCGGAGCCTGCGATGGGGACGCCTCCTGCGTGGCCGACCCAGTGGATCCCGTGGACCCGCCGCATCCGGTCAATGCCATCATCACCAGTGCCGAAATTCCGACGCTATGCAGCGCAAACTTTTTCACTTCATTCCCCCAAGGGTGCTTCATGTCCAGGCTGAGTGGTCCTCAGTCGAGACAACACTATCGGTGATTGGCTTTCGTGCCAGGCATCCCGTGCGAGGTGTCAGCACGAGGCCTATGACAACCGCGCCGGACCCACTATCCTCTTTGCATGGGCGTGTGGGGAGCGTTTTCCTTGCCGGGCTCCCGCTTTGTGGGCGGGGGTCGGACCCCGCAGCGGGCGCGTGCAGCATGCCCATCCACCAGGGTGGCTGGCCCATGAGGCCGCCGGACAACGCTTCGCCTCCGGACAACTATGCAGCCTTTATCCAGAGGCTGGACGACGCCGCTGCCCACCTCGGATCCCGGCTCCGGTCCGTCCTCCAGGCACTCGGCGCAGTCTCAGTGCTGCTGGAAAAGTACCAGGCCGCTTCCTTGAAGTGGGAACATCGCAGGGCCCGTGTATCGATGGAATTGGACCGCCACACCGGAGGGCCGGAGAAGTGCGCCGCCCTTGGTGAACTCCACGACACCGCTGTGAAAATGGTGGCGCTCCACCACGCGCAGACAACACGCATCAATGAAAGGATGCACCAGCTACGAGGCCGGCGCGACGCTATCCAAAAGTCGCTGGCAGAGCTTGAAACCGCCGCGGCCAAACTGAAGGCGTCCCGTGCGGTGCAGCAAGACCGGCACAACCTCAACACAGTCCTTTATGAACTCGCCGGGGCCAAGGGCGGCGGCGCATCGATACCGGACCATGGGTTGCTCAACGATCTGAAGCAAGCCCGCGAGGCGGTCATCCTCGCCGAAGCGCTCATGGAAGTGAAGGGGGACCAACCATGAAAGATCCAGAGCAGCCGCTATCCACCAAAGGCACGGTCACGGTGGTTCAGTGGGAAAGTAGGACGGGCGATGAACCCGTCGTGAAGTTCGTCATCTTTGGCGTGCTGGGGGTCCTTATCGGACTGCTTCTGATGGTCTTCCTGCCTGCCTTCAGAAGCATCGGCGCCGTCGCCATGTTCACGGTGGTCTTCGCAGGAATCCTAACGCTTCCTGTCATTGCAGCGCGCAGGAACTTCATGCAGGGAGTCACCGCAAGAGTGAATGACACCATTGCCGAGGTGACGGGGAACGCCAGTGAGGCGCTCTCGGTGCAGCAACTTCACCGTCTGATCAGGACTGGCGAACCATGGCCGCTCCTGGTCAACGGCGTGGCCGGGTTACGGCTGCAGGTTCAGCGGGTCCTTGCCCAGAAAGAGGACGCCCCGGTGAAGTGGCGGGCAGTGATCACGGCAGTTCCGCCCGGGAGCGGAGTATCCAGCTTTGACCGTTTGTTGGATGCCGCCCTCAAGCCTGCAGCGGGAAACCGTCGGTAGCCGCTTACTCAGGCTTCGATGTCCACCCGGACGCGCTCGCCGTTGAAGTATTCCAGCTGCCAGCCGTCCGACACGTGGTGGTGTGCCAGGTTCAGGACCGCGTTCTGGACGCTGTCCAAGGTGCGGCCGATGGCACGGCTCAGGGTCAGCCTGATCAAGGTGCCATGCGCGACCACCAGGACCCGTTTGCCGGCGAATTCACGGGCCAACTCTTCCAGGGCTGCGATGCCCCGGTCTGCGGCAGCTTCATCGCTTTCGCCGCCGCGGAATCCGCCCGGGATGCGCAATGCCTCAAGCTCAGGGCCTGCCTGCAAGCCTTCCGCGGGGCCAAAGCTGCGTTCGGTGAGCTCGGGAACAAGCCGGGCCACCTTCAGTCCGAGCCCGTCTGCGATGATTTCCGCCGTTTCGGCCGCGCGGCTCAGCGGCGAGGACACCACGGTGTCCCACGGCTGATCCGAGAGGAACGCGACGGCTTCGCGCGCCTGTTCCCGGCCGACGTCGTTGAGGGGAATATCGGTGGAACCCTGCAACCGCCGCTCCGCGTTCCAGTCGGTCTGGCCGTGGCGGACGAGGGCGAAAGTCGTGAGGGTCATGCCTTCCATTGTGCCTTGCACAGTGGTGGTGCCGCAGTTCCGTACGTCACGTAAGGAAGCGCCCGACGGCGGGAGGTCGCCGTCGGGCGCCTTGCTGCGGCTAGTGCCGCTCGGTTGGGTCAGCGGCGTACACCGTGCGCCCGCCCACCACTGTCCGCAGGACCTTTGCTTCCAGCAGCACCTGCGGGGCGTCTGCGGCGAAGACGTCGGTGTCCAGGACCACGAAGTCTGCGTACAACCCGGCAGCCAGGCGGCCGATGTGATGTTCTGCGCCACACGTCCAGGCTGAATCGCGGGTGGCGTGTTCGATCGACTCGGCCAGTGGCAGGGCGAATTCCGGGACGTTGGTGCCCGCTGAGGGATCCAAGGCGGACGCGCGCGTGGTGGCTACGTACATGTTGGGCAATGGTGCGTGCGGGGAAGTGGGCGAGTCTGTACCAAAGGCCAAGCGGGCGCCGGCGGCAGTGATCCACGGCCACGGGAAGCCGCGTTCCACGCGGTCGTCGCCCAGCTTGGCGCACCAGTTCCCGCTAATGGCAGGATCAGCGTGGACCGGCTGCATGCTCGCGGTAATCCCCAGGGAGGCGAGGCGATCGACGTCGGCCCTGTCCACCAACTCCAGATGCTCAATGCGGTGGCGGCGTTCGCGGGGGCCGTTCTCCGCCACGGCGTGCTCCACCGCTCCGATCGCGATCCGGACCGATTCATCGCCGATCGCGTGCATGGCAACCTTCAACCCGGCAGCATCTGCCGCTGCAACCACGGGTGCGAGTTCCTCGGGGCTCCAGATCGGCTCCGCATTCGAACCATCGGCGTACGGCATGCCGAGGGTGGCGGTGCAGCCGTCGATTGTGCCGTCAATGATGACCTTGATGCCCACCACCCGCAGGAAAGGCGAAACATGTTCGACGGCAAGCGCGGCCGCCCGCTGAACCTGGGCTATGTTTTCCTCCGCCGATCCAGCGTTGTTGACCCTCC
This sequence comes from Arthrobacter sp. TmtSoilC79, assembly GCF_059739405.1. Taxonomy (NCBI): domain Bacteria; kingdom Bacillati; phylum Actinomycetota; class Actinomycetes; order Micrococcales; family Micrococcaceae; genus Arthrobacter; species Arthrobacter sp. TmtSoilC79. The sequence continues at coordinate 245,099 of NZ_AP046051.1, forward strand.
AGTAGGCGATGAGCCGGCTGGTCAAGGTGCCGTCTTTGTCGGCCCGGATAAAGGCCTCAAGGTCGGTCTCGTTGAAACCCATGTCGCAGGCGGTGGTCACGCCGGTTTCGCGGTAGGCATGTTGGACGGCGGCAATGCTGGCCTCGTGTTCGCTTTTACTGACCTGGGCATCGAGGTAGGGGAGCACCATGTCGTAGAAGGCGTTCTCGTCGATGTAGCCGGTGGCACGGCCGTGCAAATCCCGCTTGATGGTGCCGCCGTGCGGGTTCTGCGTGTGGTGATCAATGCCGAGTTCAGCCAACGCCGCAGCGTTCACCCACACGGAGTGGAAGTCGTAGGCGAAGGCATACACGGGCCTGTCTTGAACTACGGCGTCGAGCATCGCCGCATCAGGAACGCCACCGGGAATGGCGCCGTGCAGCCAGCCGGTGGCCAGGATCCGGTCAGCATTCGGGCGTTCCGCTGCCCCTACCTTGATGCGGTGCTGGATCTCCTCCACGGATTTGGCTCCCCATAGGCTGACCTGTCCCAAAGCTTCCCCGGTGCCGACGACGTGGGCGTGGCCATCCACGAACCCGGGGACCACCAGGCGGCCTTCGAGGTCAACCCGTTCGGCGTCGGGCCTGAGCCGTTCGGCGGTATCGGCGTCGCCGACGTACAGGATGCGTTCGCCCTGGACGAGGATGGCCTCGGCCCAGCGGCGGGTATCGGAGGTGAAGATTCGGGCGTTGGTGTAGAGCTGGGTGGTCACGCTGCTTTGTCCTTGCTTTTGGGGGCTGTTTCGTCTGCTGCTGCATCTGCCGCAGTCCGGCTATCCAGGGAGCGGCTCACGTCCAGGAGCAGCTGGTTTTGGAGTTGGTGGAGGTGCTCGCTTTCCGGCTCCGGCCAGGTGGACAGTTTCACCATCACGGTCTGGGTGGGTGGGTCTATCCACAGGTACTGGCCGTATATGCCGATTCCCGTGACGTTGCCTCTTTCGTTGCCCGTGCACCACCACTGCCGGGTATAGGAACCGCCGGGGTGGATGGCGGTGAAAGAGGAGTCCACCATGGCTTCGCGATCCCCGCCATTGAGGATGTTCCCAACCCACTCCGGGGAAACCACCCTGCCAAGGTGAGCTTCGCCGTCGTCGAGCATCAGCTGCCCTACCCGGGCGAGGTCCCGGGCGGTGCAGGAAACCCCGCCGTTCGCGAAGCCGAAGCCGGCGGAATCCACGGTAATGGTGGCGTCCCTGTCTGCACCGAGTTTGGACCACAGATACGTGGACAGGGCCTCGGAGTAGCGCAGCCCGGTGACGCGCTCGATGACCCAGGCAAGAACATCGGTGTTGGCCGAGCAGTACTGGAATTCGGACGCGGTGCCGTTCCCGGTCAGGGTGGTCAGGAATGCATAGGTGTCTTGGGGGTCTCCGGGGCGGCGGGTGCGCCACCCTGCGGAACGGTCATGGGTCTGGACCTCGGATGCTGGATCCACATAGTCCTCGCTGTAGTCGAGGTGGATGGCCATATCCAGCACGTTCTGGATGGTGGGACCGTCGTAGGCGGAGCCGGCGAGCTCCGGGATGTAGTCCACTACGGGGGCTGTGGGGACAATCTCTCCCGAGTCGATCAAGGCCCCCACTACCAGCCCGCACATGGACTTTGAAACGCTCATCACCAGGTGCAGGTCATCGGGTGCGAAGCCGGGGCGGTAGTACTCTGCGATGACCTGGTTGTGGTGCACGACCAGAAAGGCATCGGTATAAGTCTCTTCGAGCCGGTGCAACAGGTCCGGGAGCCCCAGCCCGTTCAAGCTGCCAGCAGCCGCAGCGGTGGCGTCAGGGAGGCGGCGGGAAACTGTCGCCGTCGGGACGATCTCGCCAAGGTGCGCGAACGTCCAACGGTTGTGCGGCCCTTCCTGCCAGGTGTCCAGCGTTGGCTGGCCGGTGGCGCCGGGATAGCGGGATGGGTGGTGGCCGGTGGGGGCGGTCATGCGTGCGCTCCTTGGGTGACGGATGGTGTGGTGGTGCTGCGGCGCAGGGAGGGGGTCAATGCGATGTACACGCCGGCGGTGACGATCATGGAAACGGGTACGGAGAGATCCAGGAAGCCCATGGCTGCCGAGATTGGTCCGGTCCATACGGCGTTGGTGAGGAAGAGTGAGGCCACGGCGGCGCCGAGGAGCACCGCGAGCAAGCCGGGGATGTGCCAGCCGCGGCTGTACCAGAACGGGCCGCCCGGTTTCTCGTTGAAGAGGTCTTCGCCTTTGTAGCGGTTGCGGCGAAGGATGACGTCCACGGCGAAGATGGTCATGGTGGGACCGGAGATCAGGACCAGCAGTTGCAGCATCAGGTTGACGGCGTCCAGGAGGCTGGTGGACATGACGAGGTAGATGGTCAGTGCCGCGCCGATGCCCCCGACCACAATGGCTGATGGGATGCGCCGGATCGGGACGCCGATGGACTGGAACGCCATGCTGGCGGTGTAGGTGGTCATGCCGTTCAGCGAGATCGTGTTGATGATGACCCCCACTACGAAGATCGGTCCCAGCCAGGCCGGGAGCAGGGCCAGGAGTGCAGACTCGATGCCGAGGTCCATGGCTGCCGGGTTGATGCCGGTGGCCAGCAATGCGCCCACGGCCGTGAAGAACATGCACGGCAACGCCCCTCCGAAGGCCGTGGCCGCGATGATGTGCGAGCGCTTGGTGTTCTCGGGGAGGTAGCGGGCCAGGTCCGGGCTGTTGCTGTAGGACAGGGGAGTGGAGGCCAGAATGGCGAAGCCAATGGTCGCGGCAGACCACAGCCCAGCACCTTCAAGCGGTGCCGGGGCGGCATAATCCCATTGCACATGGGGCAGGACGAACGCCGTCACCAGCAGGAAGATGGCCAGCAGCACGGAGGCCACCAAGGGGTAGCTGCGGAGGATCAGGCTGTGGCCGAACACTGCCACCACCACGGTAATCGCGGCCACGACGATGGTGACGGTCACCGGGCCGGCTACGGGATCCGTGAAGCCAAGCTGTGCCAGGAGTTCAGCGCCCATGAAGGAGGACGCCAGCCAGTTCAGGGCCAGGAAGACGGCGGAAATGAACCAGCCAAAGAAAGCGACCACTACCCTGTTGCCGCGGATCCCGTAGATGGCGCGGGTGATGACGGAGCCGGATGTTCCGGCGGCCGGGCCGCTGGTGGCCACGATCCCGGTGAGGATCCATGGGAGGCTGCCGGCGACGATGACAAGGAGGGCCTGCCACAGTTCCAAGCCGAGCAGGATCAGTGAGGCGCCGACTGTGAAATTCAGGACGCTGACGTTGGGGGCCGCCCATACGGGGAAGAGATCGCGGGCGCGGCCGTGCCGTTCCGAGGCCTCGATGAGTTCGATGCCGCGGGTTTCGGGGTGGGCAAGGGGTTCCGGATAGCTGACCGGATCAGTGACATGGGGCTGGGACAACGCTGTTCCTCTCGGGCAAAGACCGGCTCACGACGATGGGATACCGGCCCGGTGATGCTATTGGTCGCGTGACCAACGTGCTATTGGTCACTAATCCAATAGACTGTCGATCATGGTGTCAAGCCCCCCGCCCCAACGTGTCCGGAAATTACCTGACGAGCGCCGCGCAGAAATCCTTTCCGAGGCCGCGTCCATTGCCTTGGCCGAGGGGCTCGAGCGGATTACCCTCCGCGCCGTCGCGGACCGGCTTGGTGTCCGGCCCGGCCTGATCAGCCATTACTATCCGGCCGCCGAAGACCTGGTGGTTGCAGCCTTTGTCCTCGCCGTTTCGGAGGAGCGGGAAGAGTTGTTTCCCGACGACGGAACTCCCCTGCACCGCATGGCCCATTTGGTTTCACGCATCGAAGGCAACGGGGCCTTTGCGTTGACCCGGCTATGGCTCAACGCGAGGCACCTCTGCCGCTTTACTCCCGCGTTGGCCGAGGCCATGCTGTCGCAGGAGCATCTGGACCGAACCCGGCTGACCGCGCTCATTGAAGATGGCCGGGCGTCGGGTGACTTCGCCGTCGACGATCCATTCGCAGCCTGCATCCGGATCTGGGTGGCGATCGACGGCGTCGGCTCCTACGCCAACAACCCCGGCTCCTTTGATTATGAAGCGTTTACGCGGTTCGTCACCGACGTTGCCGAATGGACCCTGGGCGTGCCCGCGGGCAAGTTGCGGGCGGCGGTGGATCGGTTGCGCGAGGCCTGACATCGGCCGCAATGCAGCTGCCCCCATTGTTCTTCCAGCGATTTAATCAGTATCCTGATAACTTATCTGGTGAAACCGGATGATGCTGTTTGGGCTCCTTGCCTGGGCCGCACGTGGCTGAAGCAGATTGGCCGCGCGGCCATCGTGAAAGTTTGATTGACGGCATTGCTTGGTGACGCAAGGACAGTGGTTGGGTCCGCGGCTCCAGGTATGCCTGAAGGACGTGACATTTCGTGGGCAACAATGACGAGGCCGTGGACTCCCGTGTCCCCGATTCCATCGACGACACACTGGACGGCCGCTACCAGTTGGGACCCGTGCTGGGTCGGGGCGCCATGTCTGCCGTTTACAAGGCAACAGACCTGCTGCTCGGCCGCGATGTAGCCATCAAGATCTTCCTCCCCGGCTCCGGCGACGACTCATTCCGGGCCCGGCAGGAAAACGAAATGCGGTTGCTGGCCGCCTTCGACCACCCCGGGCTGGTGGCAGCGTTGGATGCCGGGGTGGACACGAGGAATGACGAAGAGCGCGCCTACCTGGTCATGGAACTGGCCGAAGGCCGCGATCTGCGTGCCATGCTCTCCGAGGGACCCCTCACCATTCCGGAGACCGCACGCATCGGAACCCGGCTGGCCGGTGCTCTTTCACAAGTCCACGCCAAAGGTGTCATCCACCGCGACATCAAGCCGGCCAACATCCTGGTCTCCGACGACGACGTACTGGGTGGGTCTGTAAAGCTGGCGGACTTCGGTGTGGCGCTGGTGATGAACGACCACCGCCTGACTGCCACCGGGTTCACCGTGGGTACGGCCCAGTACCTGAGCCCCGAACAGGCCCAGGGCCTGCATCTGACCCCGGCGAGCGACATCTACTCGTTGGGCCTGGTTCTGCTCGAATGCCTTACGGGTAGGGCGGAATACCCTGGGACGCCCATCGAAACGGCGTCGGCCCGCCTCCACCGCGCGCCCCAAATACCCCTGGATCTGCCCGCCCCGTTGCGCTCGCTCCTGGAAGCCATGACCGACATGGATCCCGAAAAGCGCCCGGCCGCTCAAGAGGTGGAACAGTCGCTTGCCGCGGACGGGATTCAAACCGGGCGCAGGACTGCAGTGCTGACGGCGGTGCCCCCTCAGGGCCCGCTGCGCTCAGCGACCCGGAAGCAAGCCACCATCACCAGCATCCAGAGCTTCACCAAGCGCCGTCCCAAGACGGTGCGGGGCGTGGCGGCGGCAGCTGTGACCATTCCAATCGCCCTGTTGCTGCTGGCCCAGGGCATTGGATTGGCAGGCAATACGCCCGATCCGTCACAACCCGCCGACCCCGGAATCTCCCAGGCCGACCCCCAACCCGCCACACCCGAAGTGACCCGGGACCCTGCGGGAACCGCCCCGGATGCGCCCAAAGGACCTGGGCCCTCGGCAACCGCCCCCGCCGCTCCAAAAGCCGCGGATCCGGGCCCGGCCGAGGTCGTCAACCTTCCCGAGACCACCCAGCCGGAACTTGGCACGGTGCCTGCCGGTCAGCCGGTCGTCGAACAAGCGCCCCTCGGCGGCAAGGAACTCGCAGCTCAAAAGAGCGAGGGCAAGAGCGGCAAGAAGTCCGAAAGCGGCAAGGGCAACGGCAAGTAGCCCAATCACCGTTGATTAACGCACGACGGCGACCTGCCGCCGTCGTGCGTTACGTTCTGTCAGTTCGGCGACCCTGTCAGTTCGTCAATTCTGTCAGTTCGGCGACCCTGAACGCGCTGGCCGGGGTCAGCTTCCGGAGGGGAAACTGACGGCCACTGTTGTACCGCCGCCGGGAGTTTCTGCCAGGGTGAGGTCGCCGCCGTGTGCTTTCGCGATGCTGCTGCAGGTAGCCAGGCCGAGACCTGAGCCGGGGCCGTCACCCTGCCTGCGCAGGCGTACCAAGGGTTCCAGGACCTTTGCGCGGTCCTCCGGGGCGATGCCCTTGCCGTTGTCCGCAACGAAGACAGTGGCGCCGTGATAGTTCGAAACCCCGCTGATCCGGACCCGCAGCTCACGATCCGGGCTGCGGTAGTTCATGGCATTCGAAACGAGGTTCTGCAGCAGGGTGCGGAGCTGCCCGCGGTCCGCCTGAAGCCGGAGCTCCTGGACGTCCACAACGTCATCGTTCTCGATGCCGAGGTCACGGGCAACCTCTTGGGCTACCTCGCGCAGTGACACCGTGACCGGCTGGATGCCGCCACCCACGCGGGAGTAGCTCAGGACGTCCTCGAGCATGCCCAGCATTCGGCGGCCGCTGGCACCTATCCGGTCCAGGTACTGTGCAGCGGTGCTTTGGGGTTCGACGTCGGGGTCGTCCTCCACCAGTTCCACGTAGCCGAGGATGGTGGTCAGGGGGATGCGGAGATCATGGCTGACGCGGCCCGCAAAGCCGGCGAGTTTCGCGTTGCTTTCCCGCAACTCGGAATAGGTACGGTCCAACTGGACGGTGCGGTGCTGAAGTTCAAGCAACTCCACTACCTGCTTGGCCAGGACTTCCAGCATGCTGACCTGTTCAGGGGTCAACTCCTTGGTCTTGTCCGAGAAAACGCACAGGGTTCCGGGGACGAACCCGGACTCTGTTTGCAGGGGAACTGAGGCGTAAAAGCGGACATCGCCGATCTCGCCGGTAACAAAAGGATTGTCTGCGAAGCGGGGGTCCTTGGACGCATCCGCCACCACGGTCCTCTCGCGGGAGAGGAATACCTTGGCGCACATGGAGTCTTCACGGGAGCACACCCCCGGGTCCACGCCCCACGCGCCGATCTGGTGTTGGTACTCGGCACTGATGATGTTGACCACGCCAAACGGTGCGCCGCACAGCTCGGTGGCGAGCCTCACGAGGTTCTGCAGGGCACTCATGACGGCGGCATTGGGCAGGAGCGTGGAATCCACGGCGGGATCAAGCCCATACTCCTGCAGTTCCAAGTCCCTGGCTGCGTCCTTCGTGAAAGACAGCTGCCCCTGAATTTCCGTCATAAAAAACAATCCCCCAAGAGTTTCGTCAATTACCTGCCGATACTACCGGGCCGTTGGACCCGGTGGTTTACTGGATCGCATGACCGAGCAGGAACCGTCCACCGCCGCGTCTACTGACACCATCGATCTCTCCGTACGAACCCCGGCACAAAGGTCCCGCACCTTCACCGGGATCCTGATCAACACGGCGATCGCCAATATCACCACGAGCTATCTCTGGTTCGCGTTGACCTTTTGGGTGTATCTGGAATCCCGCAACGTGATCGCCACAGGGGTGATCGGCGGTGCGTACATGTTGTTGATCGCGCTCTCCAGCATCAGCTTCGGCACCTTCGTGGACCGGTACCGGAAACTGGCCGTGATGCGCTTCGCGGCCATGTTCACCCTGGTGATGTTCGTCCTGTCCGGGATCATGTTCCTGCTGACGCCCGAAGAAGCGCTGCTGGACCTGACGCAGCCCTGGTTCTGGATCTTCACCATGATCATCCTGATAGGTGCTGTGGTGGAGAACATGCGCAACATCGCACTGTCCACCACGGTCACCATCCTGATCGAACCCGACCGCCGGCCCAACGCAAACGGTCTGGTGGGCATGGTGCAAGGGCTCATGTTCATTGTGACCTCGGTGCTATCCGGGTTGTCCGTGGGGCTGCTGGGCATGGGGTGGACCGTGGTTGTGGCCCTGGTGCTCACCGCAGTGGCCTTCGCGCATCTCCTCACGCTGCGGATGCCCGAGGAAGTACGGGCAGCGGCCTCCGACGCGGAAGGCGGATTCGACCTGCGAGGTTCCTGGGCTGCAGTCATGGCGATATCCGGACTGTTTGCCCTGATCCTCTTCTCAACGTTCAACAACTTCATTGGCGGGGTCTACATGGCCCTGATGGATCCTTACGGACTGGAAATGTTCTCCGTGGAAATGTGGGGAACTGTCTTTGCCGTGGGAGCCACGGGGTTTGTTGTTGGCGGCGCCTTGATTGGCAAGTTCGGACTCGGCTCCAACCCCTTGCGCACCATGTTGATTGCAGTGATGCTCATGGGCTTGATCGGTGCACTGTTCACCGTGCGGGAGTGGGCCTGGCTCTACATCGCAGGAATCTGGCTGTACATGGCCTTGGTTCCCGTAGTGGAGGCGGCCGAACAAACCGTCATCCAAAAGGTGGTTCCCTTGCCCCGGCAAGGGCGGGTGTTTGGCTTCGCCATGGCGTTCGAGTCCGCGGCTGCACCCATCACCGCCTTCCTCATCGCTCCGATCGCCCAGTTCTGGATCATCCCCTACGCACGGTCATCCGAGGGCGCAGCACAACTGGAACCGCTGCTGGGAGAAGGGATTTCCCGTGGCATCGCCTTGGTCTTCCTGGCCGCGGGCCTCATCATGATTGCCGTGGCGCTGCTCGCCTTCCTGACTCCGGTTTACCGACGCGTCTCGGCCTCGTATGCGACGACGGCGGCGGAAGAGTCGGCTGGATCGGCGGCGGGATCGGCGGCGGAAGAATCCGCTGCGGGCTGAGTGGCCTGGGCGGCTCGGACGGGACTTCAACCGTCAGCGCACCCAAAGATCATTCTTTTTGGATGAGACAGGGTGATTGTCCCGGGGTGCAGGGTTGAGTCAGATCGTGTCGCCCTGGCCAGGGCCGCAGAGAGGGAGATGCTTCCATGGCTCAGCAGGACCATTGCGATTACGTCATCGGGTTCGAACCGGAAGACATCATGTTCCTGGCGTGGAAACCCGGCGTGCGGATCGAGGCCGCCAACGCCCGTGCCGCCGTCGAGGCCGTCAATGATCTCGCTGCCGGCAGCAGGTATCCGCTCTTGGTGACCATGGCCGAGACCGCCCACCTCAGCCGCGCCGCCCGCGATGTTTTTGTTGAGCCCTGTGCTGCCTCGAGGATAGCCCTTCTGGGAAACAACCCGGTGGACCGCATGCTCGCCGACTACCAATTGGCGGTCCAAGAGCCACCTTGCCCCACCCAATTCTTCACTTCTGCTGCTGAAGCTAGAGCCTGGCTTCGGCTCTCTCCGGAGGAAGATGGCCGAGGCGCGCAGCAGAAAGCGCGAGGGAACCCGCAGGAGGACCCGCACGAGGACCGGAGCGGCTCCGTCGGAAGAACCGCGCCGTGACCGAACCGGCGTCGGGCATCCCTGCCGCTTCGGCGGCAGTACCCGCGGACCCGCCAGCGCTGGCAGGCCCGCCCAGCGAGGGTCCAACACCGCCGGATTCAGCACAGCCCGGTTCAATACAGCCCAGTTCAATACAGCCCGGTTCAGCACAGCCCGGTTCAATACAGCCCAGTTCAATACAGCCCGGTTCAGCACAGCCCGGTTCAGCACAGCCCGGTTCAGCACTTCCCGGTTCCCAGCACCGCCGCCTGGCCAACGAGTCCGAGGCACTTCTGGCTGCTTCTTCCGCCGCAGTGGTGGCCGGGCTCGCAGGATTGCTCATTTTCTTTGGCCGTACCCCTCCCTTATGGGGCGGCGTCTCCTTGGGACTCGTGTCTGCGGGCGCTGTTCTGGTGCTGGGGTTGGCCTCGGCGTATATCGGGTACTGGCGGTCGCGGTATCAGCCGGATCAGCACTGGCGGCTTGGCCTGCCGGCCTGGAAATTCATTGTGGACGCCTCAACGGTGGCCTTGGTCCATGCCCTGATCGCAGCGATCGCAACTGTCGCGGTTTTCCTTCTTCTGCAGCGCAGCTTCCAGGGGCTCACCGTGGATATCTATGCGGCCACCGTGGGGATGGCAGTCGTGTCAGGCCTGGCTGCCTACTGGATTTACCTGTCGGTGTACGACATCAGCACCCGCAAACTGTCCGGTCTCCTGGTCCTGTTCATGGTGATGAGCATCGTGGCCAGCATGGCGACTTCGCAGGATCCCAAATGGTGGGAGTACCACTTCAGCCAGCTCGGCACTGTGGGCGGGGCGTCCAGTGGACTCTTTAATCTGTCGCTGATCGTGGCCGGATTCTTCATCACCACCTTCGCCGTCTATTTGGACCGTGATTTGCGTTCCCTCATCGCCCAGGGCGTACTGGTCAGGCCTTGGAGCGCAGGACTTTGCTCGGGTGCGTTCGTGGCCATGGGGTTGTTGCTGGCAGGGGTGGGCGTGGTCCCGTTGTCCGTCAGCTTCCTGATCCATACCTTGTTCGCCTCCGGGATGGCGGTGGTGTTCATCCTGCTGCTCCTTGCCTCGCCCTTCATCCTCCGGGGCCTGCCCCGCCGGTTCTTCCTGGTGTGCGGCAGTTTCCTCGCGGCCCTGATCGTGTCGCTGGTGCTGTTCTACCCGGTGGGTTACTTCAACCTCACGGCATTCGAGCTCATTGCGTTCGTGATCATCTATGGCTGGATCGCTGTCTTCATCCGCTTGCTGGACGCCCTCGCCACCCGGAACGACTGATGCCGACCGTGCAGTTGGGGGCCGAGCGGCGCGCGTTGCGGGCTTCTTTGTGGGTCTCCGCTGTGTCGGCCGCAGGGGCCCTGGTGTTGGGGATGCTCAGCGGGACAAGAATCATTGTGTTCGACGGCGCCTACATGGGCATTGGGCTGGTGCTCACCGCGATCTCCCTCAAGGCATCTTCCGCTTCTGCCGGCGGCCCCACGCGCCGTTTCCCCTTTGGCCGTGACGCCCTGACTCCGCTGGTAGTGCTCATCCAAGGCCTGGCGGTGGCGGGGACGTTGCTGGTGGCAGCGGGCGATGCCGTGGTGGTCATACGCGACGGCGGTTCTCCGGTCAGCGCCGCGATCATCGCCATCTATGGGGCTGCCACGGCGGCCATTGGATTCGGGGTGGCCGCGTGGATGCGGCGGGCGGCACCGGACTCGGACCTGGTGGTGGCTGAAATCGCGCAATGGCGGGCGGGGGCCATCCTCAGCGTCATGATGCTCCTGGGCGCGGGGGTGGCATTGGTCCTGCAGGGCCTTGGGCTGAACGATGTTGCCCTCTACGTTGACCCGGTCCTGGTCCTGCTGGCCTGCCTGATCCTGGCGTACATCCCCATCGGGTTGATCCGGACCGGGTTGAACGAGCTCCTCGAAGGTGCGCCGTCCAAAGAGTTGGACGCCGCCATCACCCAAGCGATACAGGGCGTCCGGGCGGAATACGGGCTGCAGGAACCGCTCATCCGGTCCGGGAAGGTAGGGCGGAAGCTGTACGTTGAGGTTGATTTTGTGGTGTCCGGATCCGAGTGGAGCGTGGGCGAGGAAGACGCCGTCCGCAGGGCTGTTGCTGAAGCATTGGAGCCTTTGGGCCTGGACGTGTGGGCTTACGTTGCCCTCACGGCGGCCCCGGAACTCTTCGAGTGATCCAATGCCATCCCCCGCTTCGGATGAGAACTCCCAAACCCCCTACCCCTCGTCCGGGAGGTGTGCAAGTATCGGCAAATGGACCAATATCTGTGGGTGTTGAAGCAAGATCAACTTGATTTGATTCGCGAATTGGAGCCAGCCAGGCTTGAGCTCCTCGATGAGGAAGGCCTGCTGCAACTGCACAAACGGGTGCGGCGGGCCCGCAACAAATACACCACCAACTATCGACGCAAAGCCGCTGACGAGGTCCTGGAAGCCGGCGGCCGCGGAGCTGCGTCGAACAAGTCAGACAAGGCACGTGCCCGGGCGTTCGTGTTCGAAGAGGCACTCTCGATTGTCAGCACGGAACTGGCGCGCCAGGCCCATGAAGCTGCCGAGGCCTTGAAGGACGAACGGCTGGAACGAGCCAGCGCGGGCAAGTCCACTGGACCTGGGTCCTCGGGGGGAGGCGCCAAGCCAGCCACGGATTCGGGCCGCGCCCGTTCCCACCAGAAGACCACCGGTGGCGTGAAGCGCGATGCCTCCAGCCAGTCCCAAGGCGCCCAGCGCCAGGCAAAGAAGGACGCCCGCTAAGGAAGCAACAGCTAAAAGGCAACAAGCGCACGACGGCGGCAGGTCGCCGTCGTGCGCTTGTTCGCCTTTACGGTTTGTCGCTTTGCGCTGCTGGCCGCGCTGCTGGCCGCGCTGTTGGCCGCGCTGTTGGCTGCGCTGCTGGCAGTACGTGTACGGCGCTCACGCCATAAACGCCAGGTCCTCCAGTTTCACCGGGTACTGCAGGGCCTCCCCACGGGACAACCGCAGCGCCTCATTCACTGCGCTCGCCGCCATGCGCTCCAACTCATTGCCCAGGGACCCCGCCACGTGCGGGGTGAGCAGTACGTTGGGGTGCGTATAGAAGCGGGAGCCGGCAGGCAGCACCCACGGGGTGGTCACGTCAAGGATCGCGTAGAGGTCGCCGCGTTCCACCCTGGCGAGCAGCGCATCCTGGTCCACGAGTTCGCCGCGGGAGGTGTTGATGAAGGTAGCGCCCGGCTGCATCCGCTCGATCAACCCGGCGTCCATGAGGTTCCTGGTGGACGGCAGCGACGGCGCGTGGAGGCTGACCACATCACTGTGGGCTACCAACTCCTCCAGGCTGACGAGTCCGACGCCGAGGACTTCCGCTTCCTCGGGGGAAAGGTAGGGATCGGCAACCACCACTTCCAGATCGTAGGGTGCCAGCAACCTGATCACGTGCCTGCCGATCTTCGAGGCTCCGATGATTCCTACGCGCTTGCGGTAGTTGCCCATGTCCGGGAAAAGTTGCTCGGCCAGGACATCGGCGCGGGTGGTGTGCAGGGCGCGGGCGATCTGCAGCACGCGTTTGTTGGCGAGGATAATCATGGCCACGGTGTACTCGGCAACCGGGATGGCGTTGGCGTCCGCAGCCGAGCTGACTTGGAGGCCGCGTTCCCAGCAGGCATCTCCGACGTGGTGTTTCACGCTGCCGGCGGCATGGAGTACATAGCGGAGCCGGGGTGCAGCGTCCAGGACAGCGTGGTCGATCATCGGACAGCCCCAGCCGGTGATGAGGATGTCCGCCTCTGACAACACGGCGCGGCCATCCGGCGTCGTGAAGTCCTCGATGGGGTCCCGGCTCAACAGTGTCAGCGCCGGCTCCAGGGGATCCAGGCTCCTGGAGGGAAACACCGCCCGCGCGGTGTGGGCCGGCATGGCCAGGGCAACATTCAACCTCACTTGACACTCCCTGCCGTGAGACCCGATTTCCAGAAGCGCTGCAGCATGATGAACGCCAGCAGCAACGGAATGATCGAAAGCAGCGAGCCCGTAATGACCATGGGCGTGAACTCCGGTTGAGGGATGGAATACCCCTGCCAAATGGAGATGCCGACGCTGACCGGCAGCAACTTCTGGTCCTGGAGCATCACCAAGGGCAGCATGAAGTTGTTCCACACGCCCACAAACTGGAACAGGGCGATGGTGATGTACCCGGGCATCATCATGGGAAGGCCCAGGGAGAAGAAGGACCGGATGGGCCCGGCCCCATCAACGCGGGCAGCTTCCAAGGTCTCGGCGGGAACGTAGGCCGCCGAGTACACCCTGGCCAGGTAGACGCCGAACGGGTTGCAGAGCACCGGAATGAGGATGGCCCAGATGGTGTTGGTGATGCCGAAAACGGAGGCCAACAGATACATGGGGAGAACCGTGGCCGTGTTGGGAATCAGCACGCCCACCAGGACAATCCCGAAGAACGAGTCCTTTCCACGGAACTGGAATTTGTCGAACGCGTAACCGGCCATCACGGAGATGAGGCCGCCAAGAATTGCTCCGAAAGCGGCGTAGAACATGGAGTTCGCCTTCCACCGGAGGAACATCCCGCCGTCCTGGTTCAGGACTGCCATAACGTTCTCCAAGAAGGCCGGCTCACCGAACGCGTAGGCGGCGGTTCCGTACAGGTCCGCGGTGTTCTTGGTTGAGGCGAAGAACAGCCACACCACGGGAAGCACCATGTAGGCGCAGCCCAGGATCAGCAGCGCGTTCACGGTGAACGTACTCGCGAAGCTGCCGTTACGGGCGCGCCGGCGCCTGCTTTGTGCTGGCATGGGAGTTTGGCTGGCGGTGCGGGAGATCGTGGCGGTGCTCATGCTGTGTTCCTTGAGCTGAAGCGCGTCACGGCCCATGAAAGGACTGCCGCCATGAGCGCGATGATGATGGAGGCCGCCGCGGCCTGGTTGAGGTTGTGGCGGTTGAACGCGGCGTCGTAGGCCCACATGTTGGGCACCCACGTGCTGGTGACCGAGGCTGTGGCCTTCGAGATGATGGAAGGCTCCGTGAAGAGTTGGAGCGTGCCGATCACCGTGAAGAGCATGATGACGCTCAACGCGGGCAGGATCAGGGGGAGCTTGATGCTGACGGCCGCCCGGATTTCGCCTGCCCCGTCCACGCGCGCGGCTTCCAGGGTTTCCCGCGGTACGGCTTGGAGCGCGGTGAACAGCACGATCACGTTGTAGCCCGTCCATTCCCAGACGGCGATGTTCACGATGGACGGCAGGATCAGCTGGTTGTCCAGGAAGTTCAGCGAGATTCCACCGGTTTCCAGGACGGAGACGATCGGACTCACGCCGGGAGTGTAGAGGTAGGCCCAGATCAGCGCGGCAATAACTCCGGGGACTGCGTGGGGGAGGAAGACGAGCAACTGGAACAGTTTCCTGGCCCGTGCCACGGCAGCGTCGAGCAAAAGCGCGAATGCCAGGGCGCCGCCCACCATGCAGGGAATGTAGATCAGGCAGTACAGGGCGAGGCGCCCGATACCGCCCACGAAGCTCTCGGACTGCAGGACCTGGAGGTAGTTTTCCAGGCCTACGAACGCGGTCTTGGCCTCACCGAAGCCGAGTCCGGATTTCTGCTGGGCGAAGAAGCTGAGCACGATTGCATAGATCACCGGTGCCACCATGGCGAGAGCGAAGATCGTGAAGAAGGGGGTCAGGAAGAGGGCAGCGGTGCGGCCGCCGGTTCCGGACATGGCCCGGGGCTTGCGGGGGAGCGGAAGTCCGACGTCGGTGGCTTCTGCGGACATCGCTGGTGTTGTGGACGGGTTGGCCATGATGATTCTCCTCGCTGGCAGGGCGGCCTTGGTTGGGCCGCCCCACCTTGCGGGCCTACTCCTTGACGGAGAGACCGTTCTGCTTGAGTCCGGCCACTGTTGCGTCCTGGGCGGTATCGACGGCGTCGAGTACCTTGCCGCCGCTGGTCAGCGTGCCGTAGGCGTCCTTGAGTGCGGTGTTGGTGATGTCCCAGTTGGGGCCCCACTGCCAACCCGGGGTGATGGTGGAATAGGCCTTGCCGAAGACTTCATAGATGTCGTTGCCGAAGTAGCTGGCATCAAAGGCTTTCTGCGCCACGGGCGTCAGGCCCGGGAAGGCGAGGAAGGCGGAGCCGGTGTTGCCGCGGGCAGTGACGGCCTCCTTGCTGGTGGCGAGGAACTCGATGAACTTGGCCGCTGCGGCCGGATTCTTGCTGCTCTTGGTGATGTTGAAACTGGAACCGCCGTAGAACGCGTCAGCAGGAGTGCCCCAGTTGGGGACTTCGGCGGCGATCCACTGCCCCTTCTGGCCGCTGGCCTCGGTCCGTTTCTGGATACCGGTGGCGCTCCAGTTGGCGCCCAGGACTCCGACGACGGCGCCGCTCGCCAGGTCTGCGGACCACTCGTCGCTGAAGGACTGCTGGACCTTGACGATCTTCTGGTCGATCAGTTTCTGCCAGTAGGTGGCGACCTTCTTGGTGGGCTCGTCGTTGACACCCACCTTCCAGCTGTCGCCTTCGGTGCCGAACCACTTGCCGCCGGCCTGCCAGGACAGTGCGGCGGTGAGCGCGGCCTCGTTCGGGTTGAAGCTGGCCAGGTGTGCTTCGGGGGCAACGGCCTTGAGCTTCCTGCCGGCATCCTCGAATTCCTGCCAGGTCTTGGGCGTGGAAACGCCGGCCTTGTCCAGCATGTCCTTGCGGTACCACATGATCATCGGTGCAGCATCGTAGGGAAGTGCGTAGGTCTGCTCGCCGAACTGCACCAAAGCTTTGGTCTCGTCCGTGAGTTTGTCCACGGTTTCAGCCTTGTTGATGTAGCCGTCCAGCGGCTGGAGCTGGCCGTTGCTCACGAACTGGGGCAACTGCGGGTATTCGATGGTGGCAACATCCGGACCGTTGCCTGCGGTGATGGCAGTGGAGAGCTTCGCATAACCGCCGGCGCCGCCGTTGGGAATGGTTTCGAAGGTGACCTTGATCTTGTCCTGGCTGGCGTTGAAGGCCTCTGCCACTTTGTCCATGCCGGCCATGGAGGACCAGAACGTGATGTTGCCGCTGGGGTCTTCCACGGGGGTGGGGTTTGGCGTGGCGGCCGGGGTACTGCCACAGCCGGTGACGAGTGCAGCAGTGGCCATGAGGCTGGCTGCTCCAAGCAGAAGCTGGCGACGCTTCATTCTGTTCTCCTTTGAAGTTCACGATGCGAAAGTCGTGGTGTGCTCCGGGGCACTTACGGACTAGGCACTATGAAATCCACAAAAGTGAACATCATCAATAAACTGAACAGAAGTAAACAGATCGGCGCCCCGCCGAGGTGGCACTTAAGGACAATGTTGGCGCCCAACATTGGGATTAACTGCCATCTCGGCGTGCCGGTGGGCGGAGTTGACTCGGGGGTGTGGGGCTTGGGGAGGAGCCCGGCAGGAACTACAGCTGCGTGGAGCCGCGGACTTCCAGGGCCGGGGACAGGTTGACCCGTTGCAACGCCGAGGTGCTTCCGCGCCGCGCCCCGATTCGGCTCAAGCACATCACCAAAGCCTGGTGGCCGACGTCGTATTTCGGCGGTGCCACGGCGGTGAGCGGTACGGCGCCGAGGGCTGCAATCTCGTCGTCGTAGGAGACGATTGCAAAGTCCTCAGGCACTCGGATCTGCCGCTCAAGGCAGGCGCTGACGAACTGGAGTGCGTCCTCGTCTGTGTGGACAACAGCTGCCGTCACTTGCGCTGAAGCGCACCAATCCAGGATGCGGTCCACCAGTTCCCTGTGGGCTTGGGGGTCGTTTTGGGCGCGGGACATGGCCCGTACCATCGTCTCGTCCCGGGTGTGCCCGGCGCGCTGCATGGCAAGGTGGAAGCCGTCGATGAGCTGCGGAGCCGTAGGACTGTTTTCACGCAAGCAGATGGCAATCTTTTGGTGGCCAAGGCCCAGCAGGTGGTTCACGGCGATCTCCGCACCGCGGACGTGGTCGCTCCGCACCGCTTCGAGCCTGCCGTGATCCAGCGCGTCGTCAATGGACCGCTCCACTACAACCACCGGCACCCCGGCCTCTGCCAGCAGGTCCAGCGTTTCGGTTCCGGCCAGGGATTGTGCACTGGGTGTGATGAGGATGCCGTCAACGCCGTGTTCGTACAGCCGCCGCAGCTGTCGTCGCTCCTCGGCGTCGGAATAGTTGGTGACACCCAGCACCAGCCGGACGCCGGCTTCCTGCGCCGCCGCTTCTGCGCCGCGGATGACGCCTGGGAAGTAGTACGACGCCGACGGTACGATCATCCCGATGGTCGCCAAAGGCCTCCTCCCGCCCGGCCGCCAGGACGTTGAGGGCCGGGTTGCCTGCCCTGCCGGAGTTTTTCCGTTCACCGCGATGGCGCCGCCATGGACGCGTTCCAGCAGTCCTTGCCCGGCGAGAACAGCAAGGTCCCGGCGAACGGTCATCCCCGAGGTGCCCAGTTTCGCCGCGAACTCGCTGGCGTTGAGGGAGCCGTTCAAGGCCAGTTCCCTCAGGATGAGCTGTTGACGATCCTCGGTCAGCATGCAGATGTCCGCCTATCCAGTTCACTTGTGTTCAGTTTGTTCATTATGAACCAGAACCCGGCGGCGTGGACCAACAACGACTAACTGTCCAGTTTCACCACCGAAATCTCGACGACGGCGGGCCGGGGGAGCAGGTGCTGGCGGATTGCCGCGGCTGCTTCACGGGTTACGACCGGAGCCGGGCGCGACGCATCCACGCCGATCCGGACTTTCACCGCCAGGACCTCGGCGGTTTCGACCAGCCCGATCAGGGGAAGTGCCTCACCGGTGACGGCGGCTATGGCCGCGCCGGCTATGGACTGCC
This sequence comes from Arthrobacter sp. TmtSoilC79, assembly GCF_059739405.1. Lineage (NCBI taxonomy): Bacteria > Bacillati > Actinomycetota > Actinomycetes > Micrococcales > Micrococcaceae > Arthrobacter > Arthrobacter sp. TmtSoilC79. Next base: position 263,190 of record NZ_AP046051.1, read on the forward strand.
ACAGCGGCTGGGCCGGATATACCGCGTGGACGCCGTCCAAGGCCTGGACTACGCCGAGCAGTTCCTCAGCCAGGACCGTAACCGCGGCCGGTGCGGGGATTGCAGACGCCGTGGGTGCGGTTACGGGTCCTGTTACGGGCGCGGCTCCCTGCCCTGCTGCCGTGCGGGATTCCGGCCCTGCTGCCGTGCGGGATTCCGGCCTTGCTGCAGGCCGGGATCCCGGGCCGGTTGTGGGCGGCATGTCCGCAGCTTCCAAAAACTCCGTCATGGCTGGTCCTCCGTGTTCAGCGGGTCAGTGGTGCTGAGTGGTTCAAGGACATCAGTCACCGTGATGTCGATTGCCTGGATGTTCAGTTCAGTCTGGACGGCCAGGGTCTTTGCCAACTCGTCGCGAAGGGTGGCGGCCCGTTCTTCCATGGAGTGGCCATACACCACGGCAATTTCCACTTCCACGGTGATCAGGGCGCCCACTGTGGTGACATCTCCCCGCAGCCGGCACTTGCCGGCTGCAGTCCCTGGAAGTGCGTCCGCCACGGACCGGATCAGGGCTGAAACAGCTCCCTCGGTTTCCCACAGCGTGTCATCAGGGTGTTCGGCCTTCAAAGGGATGTTCCGTCCCGGCCGCAGTTCCAAGTGCAAATTGTCCAGGATGGACTGCATCCAGTCGTCCGTGCCTGAGCCGGCGTCTGCAACATCGGAGCGGAGCAGGTCGCCGCCGAGCTCGGTGAGCCGGCGCAGGGAGGCCAACGCGGACTGGCATTCGGGGCACATCTCCAGGTGGGCGGGATCGTCAATCTGTCCCGTGTCCAGGTAGGCGCTGAGATCGGCAAGGCTATGCCCGCATTCGAGGGTGTCGCTGGGGGTGTTCATCGCCATTCCTCCATAGTGCGTGCAAGCGTGATCCGTGCCCGGGCCAACCGGCCGCGGACACTGGCTGGGCTGATGTTCAACGTCAGCGCAATCTCCTCATAGCTCTGGTCATTGAATTCCTTGAGGACCCAACAGCGCCGTTGCTCCTCGGGGAGTGCGGCGAGCGCGGCTTTGAGGGCCTCTACCCGCGAGGCATTGACAGCGTTGTTTTCGGGATCCTGGGCCTTCGTCCGGGGCGTGTCGTCGAGTTGGTTTTCCGCAGTGTCCAACTCCACATGATTGCGTCGTTTCCGGAGGTGGTCGATGCTGCGGCTGCCCACGATCCTCAACAGCCAGCCTTTGACGGCCGCGGGCTCCCGAAGGGTGTCCAACTGCTTCCAGGCCTGCACCAACGTTTCCTGGACCACATCATCGGCGTCCGCCAGGCTACCGGTCAATCGGCGGGCGGTGGCACGCATCAAGGGGCCATGCCGGCGTGCCAAGGCTTCGAAAGCTGCCGTGTCACCATCTGCGGCCCGGCCTGCCAGCAAGGCATCGGGAACGAGGTCCAGTTGGTGCTGTGCCGTGGGTGAACCAGTCACGTTCTGCCTTCCCAGGGAGTCGGAGGTAAGGGTGGAAAGGGGCCGGCCCCGCAAGCGTAGCGGAGCCGGCCCTGGAAATGCCTATTTCTTGGTGAAGCCCTCTTTGAGTTTCTGGGCTGCTTCCTTGATGTTGTCGCCGATGTCGGCGGCAGCGTCCTTGACCTTCTCGCCTGCCTGCTGGAGCTTCGCCTGGGCCTGGTCGTGCTGGCCTTCGCGCTCCAACGACTCGTCACCGGTCAGTTTCCCGGCGCCTTCCTTGGCAGCGCCAAGGTGCTCGGTGGCGGCGTTGTTGATCTTGTCGTTGATTCCCATGGTGTTCCCTTTTCTTTGAGGTGCGCGTGCTCTGTGGTGCCGCGCATGGTTCGGTTGGAGAGAAGTGCGTTCCATTCGTTTACCGGGCTCGTCGCGGTCCAGACACCTGGGTTCGGGCGCCGCTGGTGATTCGGACCAGCACAGGCATTGGATGTCCCAGCAGGGCATCTATTTCCCGGATGAGTTCTTCTGCTGTGTTGGCAAGGTCCCGTGGTGAACTTCCCTTGCGGGCTTCGATGCGGAGCCGGAGTGCGGTTCCCCGCCGTGATTCCCAGGCAGAGACGGACGTGGCCAGGACATCCCTGTTCGTGCTGAGGGCTTCCCGGATGGCTGCCGCAACCAGTCCTACGTCCACTACTGTCCGGCCGCGGGACCCGCCAAGGCTGTTGGCCCCCTCGGCTTCGGCGTCTTCCAGGGCTCCGCCGGCTTCGGAAGGTTCGTCCAGTTGTTCTGCGAGGCGCGGAGTTCGCCCTCCGCCTTGGGTGGCGAGCCAGGCTGCGCTGAGGGCCGCACCGGCCAGCAGCACCGCAATTCCTGCCACCAGCCACCAGCTCCGGAGGGGGTCAGGAAGGGGAGCTGTGCCCGCCAGGGTCCTGAGGTAGTCGCGGCCCGATGTCGCCACCGTTGTCCACGTATCCGCTGCTCCCGACAGGGTTCCGGCCGCGAAGACTGCGGCACCGGCGCCCAGGAGAGCAACACCCAGGAGGGCAAGAATGATGCGGTTCAGTGCACGGTTTGTCTGCCTCATTGCCCCACGGCTCCTTGGTTCATCACCCTGACACTCGACGTGACCCGGCGATCCAGCGCGAAGGCGGCCAGTTCGTCGTCGACCACTGTTGCAACAGCCCCGAGGTCCAGTGGAACGCCCGACGTCGGACGGGCCTGGACGCGTACGGACCGCCCACCGACGGTGGTGGTCACCTGTCCTGGGGCGAGGCCGGCGGCAAGCCGGGTGGTGCTGGAAACGGCGGCGGCAATCACGTCGTCGTCCACCACCACTGCGGCGCGCTGGCTTTCCAAGGCACGTCGGGCCTTACGGCCCCGGCCCAGTCCTGCGCCAAGGAGCACCAATCCCAGGATCCCGAGGCCCGCTCCGGCTGCTGCCATTCCGACCGGGAGCGTGGTGGACGGGAGGTCGATCAGCCACTGGAACATTTGTGCAGGACTCGCGAGCAGCGGCTGGTCCTTGAGGATCCACAGCACGGCTTCGACCGCGAGCCACAGGCAAACGACCAGCAGGATGCAGGCGGAAATGACCGACGGGACAGCCCTAGACGAGTGCGTTTCCCGGCGGATCATCCGGCGCACTGTTCGGTCCTGGCTCATTGCACTCTCCCTTCCCTCAGCTGTTCCGGGATCTGTCCCGTGGTTCCGGGCTGGTTCTTGGCCCCGGCTTGTCGCTTGGTTTCGGTTTTGCCCGTGGTTCCGGTTTGGCCTTTGCTTCCTGCTTGTCCCTTGGCTCCGGCGAGCCGGATGTCGACCCTGCCGATTTCCAAACCAGTGAGCTCCAGGCCGCGGGACACCAGTTGTGTCCGTGCCGCGCGGGCCTGTTCGAAGACAGTGCTTGTTGTGGTCCGGGGTCCCAGGAGCGACGGCAGCGACAGCTTGACTGAAACCTTGACCCCGAGCTTGCCGGCGTCGTCTTCCAGTTCAGCGGCCACGTTGCCCGCCCCCACCCGGAACGCCTGGGCTGTGACGGATTCCAAGGTCTTCCGGATGGCCTGCTGGGTGATGCGGGTATGCCCGGCCCGTGTCATTCCGGCCCGTGTCATTCCGGCACTGTCCGTGTTGACGCTGCCCTTGTCGGCACTGTCCTTGTTGGCACTGCCGTTTGCGGCCCGCGTCATGATGAGGAGCGCTTGCCCCGCAACGCATCCAGTACGCCGCGCAGGTCAAGCTTTCCCTCAGCGGAGCGTCCCAGGACAGCCCCGACACCCATGAAGAGAGCCGTCAGCAGCAGGCCCCAGAAACCAAAGGCCAACCCTGCCAGGGCCAGGACCGCTCCGATGGCTATGCCGGCGATCGTGGGGTTCATGCGACCCTCGGCTCACGGCCGGCGTCGTCCGCTTCAGCGTCCTCGGAGGGAACGTGGATGTCCGTGATGGTGATGTTGACCTCGGTGACTTCCATGCCCACCAAGTCCTCGATGGCGTTGTAAACGGCATCGCGGGCGTTGTCCGCAACTTCCTGGAGCGGGTGCGGGTACTCAACAACCAAGGTCACGTCCACGGCCACCTGGGTCTGGCCGACCTCGACGCTGACGCCCTGGGTGAGATCCTTCTGGCCCACCTTTTCGCGCAGGTTGCCAATGGCACGGGCAGCGCCGCCGCCAAGGGCATGGACGCCCGGGATTTCCTGGATGGCGATGCCGGCGATCTTGGCCACGACACCGTCGGCAACGGTGGTGGCTCCACGGCCGTCCTTGCCTTTGTTCGCAGGGGCGCCGTTCGCTGCCGGGGCGCCGTTCAGTTCAAGAGTGCCGGCACCAGCTGCGGAAGTGTTGGTGGCCGCTGCCGTGGTGTTCTTGGCCGGAACGTCTGCGGGGGTGTGCGTCTGGGTCGTCATGGCAATCAGTCCTGTCGGTTGGAAGCTGCGATGGATCATTGCGGCTTGGTTCGCTGCGGCGTGTGTTTCGCCGTCATGAAGAAGACGCAGCCAGCCGACGATTCCTCACGGTCCCCTTTATGTGAACTGCATCACAGGGCGTGTTCAGTATTGTTCAGCTCGCCCCTGGCCGTGTCAGGCACCCCTAGGGTGGTGGCGCTGGAACTACCCCGCAGGAGACCCATGTCCATCGGCTTCACCATGCCCGCCCCGGATTTCAACCTCAGCCCCATCACTGGCTGGACACGGGAACACTGGCTTTCCTTCGCCGATCAGCAACTCCTTGCGGTGCGCCCATACTTCTCCCCGCTGAAGGCGGCCATCCGGCTGGGCGGCCGCCCGTCGTCGTCGGGCGTTGAGTCCGACGGCCTGGAGGGCTTCGCCCGGACGTTCCTGCTGGCCGCGTTCCGGGTGGCGGGGGAGCAGGGTGGGGATCCCTTCGGCCACCTCGACCTTTACCGCACGGGACTCCTTCACGGCACGCGGAAAGATGGGCGTGAAGCGTGGCTGCCCATCACCGACCGATCCCAGCCCATGGTGGAAGCGGCGTCGATAGTCCTTGGACTCCAACTGACCAAGCCCTGGCTGTGGGACACCCTTACCGCAGGGCAGCAGGAGCAGGTGGCCGGCTGGCTGCAGGGTTCTTCCCGCAGCTCCTGCGTGGACAACAACTGGGTGCTCTTCCAGGTCATGATTGCCGAGTTCCTGGCCGGTGCAGGGTTCGAACACAACGCAACCCACATCGACCACGGACTGGACAGGCTGGATGACTGGTACGCCGGCGGGGGCTGGTACAGGGATGGAGACAACGGGAGCACCGGAGATTTCTTCGATTACTACTGTGGCTGGGCCATGCACCTGTACCCCATCCTGTGGGCGGAATTTGCCGCCGGCCGCCATCCACAGGCCGATCACCGCCTGGACATTTCCCGCAGCCGGCTCGCCGCTTTCCTGGAAGACCACGTCAGCTTCTTCGGCGCCAACGGCGCCCCGGTGTTCCAGGGCCGCTCCCTGATCTACCGCTACGCAGCCATCGCGCCCCTCTTCATGGGCGAGGCGATCTGCGCCACGCCGCTCGCCCCGGGCCAAACCCGCAGGATCGCCAGCGGCGCCGCCAAGTACTTCCTCGACGCAGGGGCTTACGACGGCGGCCTGCCGTCACTGGGGTGGCTCGGCGCTTTTGAACCGATGACCCAGGAATACTCCGGCCCGGCGTCGCCCTACTGGACGTCCAAAGCCTTCGTGGGGCTGCTCCTGCCCGCTGACCACCCGGTGTGGACGGCGGTTGAGGAGCCCTCGCCGTTGGAAGAGGTGGACGGGCTGAAGCATGCCGAAGCGCCCAACTACCTGCTTCACTCCACCGCCCCGGACGGCATTGCCCGCCTCCTGAACCACGGCAGCGACAAATACTATGCCCCCGGACCGGACGATCCCCTGTACCGCAGGCTCGCGTACTCAAGCCACACCGCTCCGCTCTTCACCGAGCACCCCGTGGACAACCACTTCGCCATCCTCGATGATGCCGCGACGCCCAGCCGGCGCTCGCGGATCCACCGGCTTGCCGCCGGCGCAGGACAAGCCGCGAGCTGGCACGCTCCGGTGTGGAGCGACTCCCAGGATCACGCCGGCTCTCCGTGGCGGGTAGCGACAGGAACCGCAGCGGCAGGCGGATACGAGCTGAGGGTCCACATCGTTTCGGCCCCTGCCGGTTTGGGCGGCTCTGATTCGGGCGGCTCTGGTTCGGCCCCCGCCGGTTCGGCTTCCGCCGGTTCGGCCCCCGCCGGTACGGGTGGCGTCGTCCGGGACGGCGGATATGCGCTCGCCGACCACCACCCGGTGCCCGCCGACCCACCTTTGCCCCGGGGAAATGGCGCCCATGTCCTCACCGATGGCAGGCTGCACACCGCGATTTGGCCCCTCCATGGATACACGGACAGCGGCGTCTACCAGGGCGAGGGGGAATCGCCATTTGGCGCCTTCGCTGGCTGCGGCTATCTGGAGGGGCGGCTTACCGGGGAGCGCAGCTGCTTCGTCTCCCTGGTGTACCTCGGAGGTGAGCCGCCCGCCTGGGTGCCTTCCGGCGTCGGGCTTTCAACCGCTTTTGACGTGTTCGACGACGGCACGCGTGTCAGTGCCCGTCTCACCCTGGGTACGGGCCAAGCGCTGGAGGTGGCGTTCGCCTTCTAGGGACTGGCCGGGATTCTTGAGCAAATCTTGAGATGAGACGGCGCCCTTCTTGAGGACTCCATCCGATGGTTGAAACATCAGCCACCGCAGCTGTTGGAGCTTCCAGGAAGGACCACCGAAATGACGGACCAGATTTCCACCCAGTCCTCGAGCATCACCGCCGTCCACGACGCAGTATCCGGCTCTGCCGAAGCCGTCCGCCACGCCGGCGAGGTCCTCAGCCAGACGCGGGTGGCCGTCCGCGAGCAGTTCAATCCGCTGGGTGTGGGCCTGCGCAGTATTTGGCCGCAGTCAGTGGTCGGGTTCTAGGTTTACAGATCCCGGGAGCCACGCAGTTTTGAAACGGGCAGTACCTCCAGCATCGGGGAGGTACCTGCCCCGCTTCATTTAAGGGACGATGGAGACAGCTCAATAAATAAGGAGACTTGTCATCAAGGAAGAGATGAGGAAGGCCGCCGATGTGGCCGAGGAAGCGTCGAATTCGCAGGCTTTCGCCGCTGTCGCGCGCGGCGGCTACGTGGTCAGCGGGCTCCTGCACGTGCTCATTGGGGTCATCGCCCTCCAAGTGGCGTTCGGAAGCAGCGGCGAAGCCGATGTCAGCGGGGCCGTGACGTCCCTGGCCAGCCAGCCGTACGGCCCGCTCCTGCTCTGGGCCTGCTTCGGCGCCTGCGCAGCACTGGCGCTGTGGCAACTGGGAAACGCCATCCTTGGCCACCGGAACGGCTCGGACAAAATCACTAAGAAACTCTCCGCAATAGGACAGGCGATCGTCTTCGCCGCACTCGCCTCCACGATCGTCTCCTTCATTGCAGGCAAGGGCCAGAACAGCCGGGAGTCCAGCAGCGACTTCACTGTCACACTCCTTAAAGCACCGTTTGGCGTGTTTTTGCTGGTGGCTGTGGGGGCCGGCATCGCGATCACGGGCATCGTCTTCGCAGTGCGCGGCTTCCGACAGAAATTCACCAAGGACCTCACCTTGTCCTCCAACACCTCCGTACGGAAATTCCAACTGGGGGTAGGCATAGTGGGTTACATCGCCAAGGGGATTGCCCTCTTCCTGGTGGGCCTGCTGGTAATCATTGCCTCGGTGCGCGCCCAACCTGAACAGTCCACCGGGCTCGACGGCAGTTTGAAGGCACTCAGGGAGCAGCCTTACGGGGTGTACTTGCTGGCCGCTGTGGCTGTGGGCCTGATGGCCTACGGCCTGTTCCTGATGGTCAAGGCACGGACCCTGCGGACGTAGTTGTACGAAAAGGCGGACTTGGTTTTCCAATAAGGCGGCCCGGAGGGTTAGGCGGCGGCGAATACGGGTAAGGAACAACCATGACCCACCACGACCCGAACAACTCCGGCCAGTCAAAGACACCGTTGACCTCACCGCCCACGGATCCCCGCAGCGGGTACCACTCCGGTACCTTCCCGCAACAGGAGCAGCAGCAGCCCGGCCTGACCGCGCCCCTGGATCCCCAACCGGACCACGGCGAGAAAAGCTACGTGGGACACGGCCGGCTGCAAGGCAAGACGGCCCTGATCACGGGTGGAGACTCCGGCATCGGCGCTGCCGTGGCCATCGCCTATGCCCGCGAAGGTGCCAATGTGGCCATCAGCTACCTTCCGGAGGAAGAAGAAGACGCGAGGTCGACGGCGGAATGGATCCGCGAATGCGGTTCGCAGGCACTCCTGATGCCAGGGGACGCGCGGGACGAGGCTTTCGCCAATGAAATCGTGGAACGGACAGTGCAGGAACTGGGCGGTCTCCATGTGGTGGTGCTGAACGCGGCTTACCAGAAGAACCGCGAAGGCCTGGAAACAATCCCCACCGAAGAATTCGATCGCGTCTTCAAGACCAACCTCTACTCACTCATCTGGACAGCCCAGGCAGCCATTCCACATCTCCGGCCAGGAGCATCGATTATTGTTACGGCCTCCATCCAGGCCTTCAACCCTTCGGCCCAGTTGGTGGATTATGCCATGACCAAGGCAGCCCAAGTGGCCTTCACCAAGGCCATGGCCGAAGAACTGGGACCCAAGGGAATCCGGGTCAATGCCGTGGCTCCCGGGCCCGTGTGGACCCCGTTGATTCCCGCCACGGAATGGCCGGACAAGCTCCCCACCTTTGGCCAGGACACGCCGCTGGGCAGGGCGGGTCAGCCGGCCGAGCTGGCTCCGGCCTATGTGTTGCTCGCCTCGGATGAAGGGTCCTACATTTCCGGAGCCGTGCTTCCTGTGACGGGAGGCAAAGGACTGTGAACCGCGTGATCGGAGGTCTGTCGTGATCGGAGGTCTGTCATGATCGCAGTACTGGTCATCGACATGCAGAATGCCTACTTCGAGGATCCTGCCTTGAAGTCCCGCCAGGACGAGGTTGTTGCTGCCTGCAACTCCTTGACCAGCGCAGCGAGCGAAGCCGGCGCCAAAGTCCTTCTGGTGGGAACCGTGCATGAACGGGACAAATCCACCTGGTCCCTGAACATGCTCGACGACGATCAAGGCTTCATCTTCAGGGGCAGTGAGCAGGCAGAGTTCGTCCCCGGCCTGCTCACTGCCGATTTTCCCCGGCTCATCAAGACCCGTGACAGCGCTTTTTTCGGCACCGACCTCGCCATGCGCCTGAGGAATTGGGGTGTGGACACTGTAGTGCTGGCAGGGATTTCGGCCCACAACTGCATCGCGCAGACTGCAGCCGACGCTTTTGCCCACAACATCAGGGTGATCTACGCGGCCGAGGCCATCGGTACTGAAAACGCTGAAGCCGCCGAATCGGTGCTGCGGGTCTTCACCCGCGAATACCGCCAGGCCGTGCTGCCGCTGGAAGAGATCCTGCTGTTCCTGGAATCGGAGCGGTCAGCTTAGCCCGCTAGCCGGGCTTGCTGTGCCCCGGTCCTTACCGCGTGCCGGGTTCTTCCCGTTCCACCGGAATCCACAACTGCCCGCGGCCGTGCGTGCCACCGGCCTCCACTTGGACGCTGAGCATTTCAGGGCCGGGTGCCCACTGGTATGGGTTGGCCGGGAACCACTCGGTGGCTGCGTCCGCCCACATGCTTTGCAGGACTTCCGGGAACTTTCCTTCAGTTTCGAAAACCACCCATAGGCCTGCTGGAACGTCCATGGCCGCGAATCCCTCCGGTGCCGGCTGGCTGGATGCCACCGCATGCCAGTAGTCCAGCCCGCTTCCTTCGCTGCGCTGCTCATCGATGTTGTCGGTGACGGACAGCGGTCCTGCCGGTTCCAGATCTGCCAGTTTCAGTAAGCGCTGGGTGTCAGCGGGGTCCAGGCTCCGCTGGAAATCGATGATGGCTTGGTTGGGTCCTTCGTGGACCAGGGGGACGCGGGCTTTCAGGCCAATAAGGCGGAAAGCGGGCTTGTCTTCAATACGGTGCTTCATGTCGGTGTTCCCTTCGACTCGTAGGTGGAACCTCAATTGAGGTTGGGAATGAAGAACAGCCCCGGCTTGCCTTGCTTCAGAGGGAGTAAGGCCGTGCATGGCCTTGAATGCCCTGGTGAACGCCTCGGCGGAGGCGTAGCCGTATCGGACAGCAACGGCCAGGACAGTGCCGCCGTCGATGATTTCCGCTGTGGCTGCCGTCAGGCGGCGCCTCCGGATGTACTCCGAAACCGGCAGTCCGGCCAGGGAGGAGAACATCCGCCGGAAGTGATATTCGGATGTCAGGGCGATCCGGGCCAAAGTCCCCACGTCGATCTCTGCCGTGAGGTCCGCCTCGATTGCCTCGATGGCCCGGTTCCATTCCTGCATGCTGTTTGCGCTCCCTTGTGCCGCCTGGTTCGGCCTGCTGTGTCTTCGTTCCTGCCTCTGACGCTACGCAGGGTGTGGGGCCGATACCCCACCTATCCTTGCCCGAAAGTATCAGGCCCACCCGAGCACGCCCGCGGGTTGGCGCATACCCGGCGGGTTGGGGCGTACCCCGCGGGGCATTACCTGCCAATCCTCGGAAGCGTTCAGGTGCCGGGGCGGGCCGGGCCAGTGCCGGGCAGGACCGGCTCCGGGGCTGGACATAACGCAAGGACCCGGAGGCTGCGGCTGCAGCACTCCGGGTCCTTGGTGTTTTTCAGTTGATACCGGTTCGGTTTCTACCGGTCACTCATTACGGCCGACTGGAGCCGGATGCTTCTTCATCGGGTTCCGATGAGAAGGGCCGGTCCCGAGGGGTGTCTTCCGTATTGTTCTCGTCCAGTTCGGCATCGGCCGAAGGCACCGTTTTTTCGGCGTAGTCGCCGGCGGTGTAGTCTCCTCCGGCGTCCTCCTTCAGGGTCTCGGGGGATACTCCGGAATCACCGTAGTCGCCCTCGGAGTACTGGCCCTCGAGTTCCTCGCCGTTGGCGTCGTGGTTCTGGGTGTCAGCCATGGTGGGTCCTGCGGCTGGTGACCAGGCCGTAGATCAGCAGCACGATGATGGAGCCACCGATAGCGAGGAGCCACGTGGTCAGCGAGAAGAATTCCTGAAGTCCGGTGCCGAAGATGAGGCCACCGATCCAGCCGCCCAGAAGTGCGCCGACGACGCCCAACAGGAGGGTCACGAACCAGCCGCCACCCTGACGGCCCGGAAGAATAAGCTTGGCGATGGCACCGGCCAGGAGACCGAGCAAAAGAAAACCAAAGAAACCCATTTTTGCTCCTACTTTCTTGTTGATGGAAATTCCATGAACGTGGTGAAGCGGTTCACTTCATCGGGTGCCTGTTCCCGATTTTAGGCACCGATATGTTGCCCCTGAGAGGCAAATGGAATACGGGGAGTGGAACAGTGGTAAAACCCCGATGAAATTGTCATTGCGTTCAATACAGCACTCCTCCCGATGGGGGGTCGGGCTCAGTACTACAACTGCAACGCTAGCCGTTCGAGGGACTAGTAGCAAGTAACCTGACTATCTACCTGCCTCGGCCACCGGCCCGTTATCACGGGGATTCGGGGGTTCGAACTGCTCCAGGGGTGCAATGGCGGGCACCTACTGGCCCGTCGACTACCCCTTCAGCAGCGTTCCGGCTTCCGTGGTCCGGTGCCATGGTTATCACTCCTCGGCTCATGGAACTGATGCTTTGCGGAACTTCCCGACGGGTATATTTCCTGCGGGCGTCCCTTGGATGGCATGACAGTTTAGTCCATTACGCCTGGCATGCAAATGATCCATAAACGCAAGGATTGTAATATGCAGGTGACAGCGCACGGCCCGCGGGGCTAGTGTCGAGAAATAACGCCTCGAAAGGAGTGATTCCTGTGAAAGGGAAAGCATTGTTCGCCGTTGGAGTGGCCGTCGGCTACGTATGGGGATCAAAATCCTGGCCGGAGGTGTACAAGCGACTCCGCGGGGGCACCGAAAAGGTGCTCAAGAACCCGGAGGTCCAGGACAACGTCCATCATGCCGCCGAAGCTGTCCAGGAATCAGTCCCGGACATCCTGGATAACCTCTATGAGGCTGGCAAGAAACTGCTGGAGAAGGCCGAAGCCGTCCTGCCGGGCATCACCTCGCCGAAGTCGGAGCAGAAGCCCGGTGCCTCAAACAGTGGTAGCTCAACCAGCAGAACCTCAACAAGCGGGCCGACCGTCACCACCGTTCCCACTGTCACCCCCGTTCCCGCAGCGACCGGCGTCGAATCCGATGTCGTGTCGGACCCTGCCCGGGATGACACCACCGGAAGCGACTGGACGGACGAGGGCGGCGCAGCGCCGGAAGGGCCGGCCACCAATACGCCGCCCAAGGCCTGACCTAAGCTGACCCGACGCCGGCAAGTGCCGGCGTCGGGCTCTATTTTCCGCGTTCCACGCTGGCCACAATTGCCTCGCCCAACTCTGTGGGCCTGGTGAATTGTGGCCAGTGGCCTGTGGGGAGGTCGATGTAATCGACATCCCGGATCCGCGCGAGCTCAGCGGTGAAGGGGTGCCCGGCGTCCATCCATTCCTTAAGGAGCGAGGACGGGAACTGGCACGCGATGATGGTGGCCGGAACGTCGTAGCGGCGGACGTCGCCCAAATGCTGCTGGTCGCAGGCCACTCCCTTTGGTTCGGGGATGGCGCGGGCACGGAAGGCGTCCTTCAGCTCATCCGTCAGGTCAACAAGGTCCTCGTCCTCGAACAATTCCCACGGCGGCAGTGGGATCTCATCGCCGTCGTCGGGCAGTTCATCATTGATGACCCCGCCCTCACCGAGCGGACCGCTGTCGACGTATATAGCGCGGGCCACCCGGTCCGGCCGGGCGTCTGCCACGCCGTGGATGATGGCGCCGCCGCCCGAGTGGCCCACCAGGACCACCTTGCCTTCCAGGTCATCCACCGCGGCAACCACGGCGTCGATGTGCGTGCGAAGTCCTATGCCGGCGCGGGGTGCATCGGCTGATTCCAATCCAGGCAAGGTCAACGGGTGCACCGTATGTCCGGCCGCCACCAGCGGGGGAGTCACCTCCTCCCACGATGAGGCGTCCAACCAGAAACCGGGTACGAGGATGATGTCCATGCGGGTACCCTACGGGAGCCCGCCGACAGTTTGTAGGAGTGGCTAGTTTCCTTCCGCCAACTTCTGCACCGTCTTTGCCAGAATCCCGGCGCGCGACCCGGTTGTCCGGGCTTTGAGTATCGGCAGGATGAGGAGGTACCGGTCAGTCTTGCCCAGCTGTTCAAAGGCTTCCCGGGCACTACTGTTTCCTGCCAGGGCCGCCTCAAGGTCCTCGGGAACCTCGGCCTTGGCCTGCGAAACGTAGGCCGATTCCCAGCGGCCGTCCGCTTTGGCTGACTCAATCTCGGCTATCCCCGCCGAGTGCATTCGTCCGGCCTCGATCAGCCGGGCCACTTTGCCCACGTTCACCTGCGACCAGGAACTTCCGGCCCGCCGCCGCGAATACCTTTGCAGGAAGGTCTTGTGGTCATGGCCCTTGCGTTGGCCATCAATCCAGCCGAAACACAGTGCGCCGTCCAAGGCGTCCTGGATGTCGATGAGGCCGGTCCCCGCGTTCTTCTTGCCGATCACCAGCCACGCCTCGGTCTTGGTGTCGTGGTTCGCGGCGAGCCACTGTTCCCATTCCGGGCCGCCGGCAAACCGCAGCAACTCCCGTGCGTCATCGTGCTCCACGGCCGCTCCTCCCTCCGTTGCCCTTCGCCTTCCTCCCAGCATCCTCCAAGTTAGGAGCAATTGGCGCTGTTTTCAGTGCCGGTGACCACGTCAACTGCTACCCGCCTGGGCGAGGATTTGGGTCCCGGAAAGGGGTTGACGCGGGTCACGTTCCCAGTCCATAGTTATCGTATACGATTTCGTACTTGATGCAGTTGGACGAAAAGGAGGCGCCGTGACACTGGAGTTCCGGACCCAGGAGATCAGCCAGGACATGCTGGCCCGGACGCGCAAAGTCATTGCCGTCCACATCAACTACCCCAGCCGGGCAGCCCAGCGCGGACGCACTCCCGGGCAGCCGTCCTACTTCCTGAAGCCTTCCTCGTCGCTGGCACTCGGCTCCGTGGATGTTCCCGGCACGGTTGAGCGCCCCGCCGGCTGTGAACTCCTCGGCTACGAGGGCGAAATCGCCTTGGTGATCGGAAAGTCCGCACGCCGTGTCGGGTTGGAGGATGCCTGGAGCCACGTCGAATGGGTCACGGCTTCGAACGACCTCGGTGTGTACGATCTCCGCTACGCAGACAAGGGCTCCAATGTCCGGTCCAAGGGCGGCGACGGTTTCACTCCCGTTGGTCCCGCGCTCATTCCCGCCGATGCTGTTGATCCCGCACAGCTGCGGATCCGTACCTGGCACAACGGAGACCTCGTCCAGGACGACACCACCGAGGACCTGCTCTTCCCCTTCGCCCAACTCGTCGCGGACCTCTCCCAGCTGCTCACGCTCGAAGAGGGTGACATCATCCTCACCGGCACCCCCGCCGGAGCCTCCGTTGCCAAGCCAGGTGACGTCGTCGAGATTGAGGTCACCGGAGGTGGCTTCAGCAGCGGCCGCCTGGTCACCAAAGTAACGGAAGGCACGACGCCGTTCGCGGACTTCGGTGCCGGGCCCAAGACTGATGACACCCAGCGGGAAGAGGCCTACGGTTCCAGGGAGGCCGCCGGGCTGCCTGCAGGACAGGAGGCTGCCGCGAGCGTGCTGACTCCTGAGCTGAAGGCGAAGCTTGAGTCCGTCGCTACCGCCACGCTCTCTTCCCAGCTCCGCAAGCGCGGGCTCAACAACGTGAGCATTGACGGCTTGCAGGCCACCCGCCCGGACCGCAAGGTAGTGGGCCTGGCCCGGACCCTCCGCTACGTTCCCAACCGTGAAGACCTCTTCAAGACCCACGGCGGCGGATTCAACGCCCAAAAGCGCGCCATCGATTCCGTGAACGAAGGCGAAATCCTGGTCATGGAGGCCCGCGGCGAGAAGGGCACAGGCACGGTGGGGGACATCCTCGCGCTGCGCGCCCAGGTCCGCGGGGCAGCGGCCATCATTACCGACGGCGGCGTCCGCGACTACTCTGCAGTGGCCGACCTGGAGATGCCCACCTACTTCGCCAACCCGCACCCGGCAGTGCTGGGCCGCCGCCACATTCCGTGGGACACCGACATCACCATCGCCTGCGGGGGAGCAACCGTTCAGCCCGGCGACATCATCGTGGCCGACTCCGACGGCATCCTGGTGATCCCCCCGGCCATCGCCGAAGAACTCGTGGATGACTGCATTCAGCAGGAAAAAGAAGAGACGTTCATTTTCCAGATGGTCCAGGAAGGCAACAGCGTGGACGGGCTGTACCCCATGAACAAGGAATGGCAGGCCCGCTACGCGGAGTGGGTAACAGCGGAGTGGCAGAGCAAGCAGGGAGCCTCAGGTGAGTGAAACCGCCGTCGGAAGTACCGCCGTCGACAACGCCGGTGCCCAAAGCAAGTCCCAGCAGGCTTATGCCGCCGTGAAGGCAAGGATCGTGGAGGGCACCTACACGCCGGGTTACCGGCTGGTGCTGGCCAAGATCGCCGAGGACCTGGGCTTCAGCGTGGTCCCGGTCCGCGAAGCGATCCGCCGCCTGGAAGCCGAAGGGCTGGTGAAGTTCGAGCGGAACGTGGGCGCCACGGTGTCCGGGATCGACCCCACCGAGTACCTGTACACCATGCAGACCCTGAGCATCGTGGAGGGCGCCGCCACCGCGTTGTCCGCCCCGCTGATCGATTCAATCTCCATTGCCCGGGCCCGTGCTGTGAACGAAGAGATGCGTGAGTGCCTGGAGCACTTTGATCCCGTGCGTTTCACCGCGCTGAACCAGGACTTCCACAGCGTCCTGTTTGAACACTGCCCCAACCCGCACATCCTGGACCTGGTCCACCGTGGCTGGAACCGGCTGGCCTCCATCCGGTCCTCCACGTTCCGGTTCGTTCCCGGCCGGGCGCAGGAATCGGTGCGCGAACATGAAGCCCTGCTGCAGCTGATCGAGAATGCAGCAGACGCCGACACCATCGAAAAAGCAGCCCGCCAACACCGCGCCGCAACCCTGGACGCGTACCTCTCCACTACCAACTAAAGCTTTGGATAAACAAAGGAAGACAACGATGACGACCTCAGTAGAGACCACCAAGCACTACATCCCCGAGAACCTGCCCTCCCACATCCAGCACTTCATCAACGGCGAGTTCGTTGACTCCATCTCGGGCAAGACCTTCGATGTCCTGGACCCGGTATCCAACGGCAACTACGCCACCGCTGCGGCCGGCCAGAAGGAAGACATCGACCTCGCCGTCGCCGCAGCCCGCGAAGCATTCGTCAACGGTCCCTGGCCGAAGATGAAGCCCCGCGAACGTGCCCGGGTGCTGAACAAGATCGCCGACGCCGTCGAAGCACAGGAAGCCCGCCTGGCCGAGCTGGAAACGTTCGATACCGGCCTCCCGATCACCCAGGCCAAGGGCCAGGCGCTCCGCGCAGCCGAGAACTTCCGCTTCTTCGCGGACCTGATCGTGGCCCAGTTCGATGACGCCATGAAGGTCCCTGGCTCACAGATCAACTACGTGAACCGCAAGCCGATCGGCGTCGCAGGCCTGATTACCCCGTGGAACACCCCGTTCATGCTGGAGTCCTGGAAGCTCGCCCCCGCCCTGGCCACCGGCAACACCGTAGTACTGAAGCCGGCCGAGTTCACCCCGCTCTCTGCCTCGCTCTGGGCGCAGATCTTCAAGGACGCAGGGCTGCCCGACGGCGTGTTCAACCTGGTGAACGGCCTTGGCGAAGAAGCCGGTGACGCGCTGGTGAAGCACCCGGACGTGCCGCTGATCTCCTTCACCGGCGAGACCACCACGGGCCAGACCATCTTCCGCAACGCCGCTGCCAACCTCAAGGGCCTGTCCATGGAGCTCGGCGGAAAGTCCCCGTGCGTCGTGTTCGCCGACGCCGACCTGGATGCCGCGATCGACTCCGCGCTGTTCGGTGTGTTCTCCCTCAACGGCGAACGCTGCACCGCCGGATCCCGCATCCTGGTGGAGCGGGCCATCTACGACGAATTCTGCGAAAAGTATGCCGCCCGCGCCAAGAACATCGTGGTGGGCGATCCCCACGATCCCAAGACCCAGGTGGGTGCCCTTGTCCATCCGGAGCACTACAACAAGGTGGCTTCCTACGTGGAGATCGGCAAGTCGGAGGGCAGGCTCCTCGCCGGCGGCGGCCGACCCGACCACCTGCCCGAAGGCAACTACATCGCACCCACGGTGTTTGCCGACGTCGCGCCTGACGCGCGGATCTTCCAGGAGGAAATCTTCGGTCCCGTCGTGGCCATCACGCCCTTCGAGAACGACGACGAAGCCCTCGCCTTGGCCAACAACACCAAGTACGGCCTGGCGGCCTACATCTGGACCCAGAACCTGACCCGGGCCCACAACTTCTCCCAGAACGTGGAGGCCGGCATGGTGTGGCTCAACAGCCACAACGTCCGTGATCTTCGCACCCCGTTCGGTGGCGTCAAGGCCTCCGGACTGGGCCATGAGGGCGGCTACCGTTCCATCGATTTCTACACCGACCAGCAGGCCGTGCACATCACGCTCGGTTCGGTCCACACGCCCAAATTCGGCGCCTAAACTCGGAGTTTTTGTACAGATAACGCCCCTAATACCCCTTCTAAAGGGCCGTATCTGTACAAAAACTCCATCCAAATGACCCCTTTCAACGAAGAGAGAACCCCATGAGCACCCCCTTCACTGGCCCCATCCCTACTCCCACAGTCCCGGCACCGGACATCGTCCGCTGCGCCTACCTGGAACTCGTGGTCACGGACCTGGCCAAGTCCCGCGCTTTCTATGTGGACCTCCTGGGCCTGCACGTCACCGAGGAAGATGAGAACACCATCTACCTGCGCTCCTTCGAGGAGTTCATCCACCACAACCTGGTCCTCCGCAAGGGCCCGGTAGCCGCTGCTGCAGCCTTCGCCTACCGGGTGAAGTCCCCGGCAGAGGTGGACGCCGCCGAGGCCTACTACCGCGAACTCGGCTGCCGGGTGGAGCGCCGGAAGGAAGGCTTCACCAAGGGCGTGGGCGACTCCGTCCGCGTGGAGGATCCGCTGGGCTTCCCGTACGAGTTCTTCTACGACGTGGAGCACGTCGAACGCCTCACGCAGCGCTATGACCTCTACTCCGCCGGCGAACTGGTCCGCCTGGACCACTTCAACCAGGTCACCCCGGACGTCCCCCGCGGCCGCAAATACCTGGAGGACCTCGGCTTCCGCGTCTCCGAAGACATCAAGGATTCCGACGGCGTCACGTACGCCGCGTGGATGCACCGGAAACAGACTGTGCACGATACCGCCCTGACCGGCGGCAACGGCCCCCGCCTGCACCACATCGCCTTCTCCACCCACGAGAAGCACAACATCATCCAGATCTGCGACAAGATGGGTGCCCTGCGCATCTCAGACCGCATCGAACGCGGCCCCGGACGCCACG
The DNA here is from genome assembly GCF_059739405.1 of Arthrobacter sp. TmtSoilC79. Lineage (NCBI taxonomy): Bacteria > Bacillati > Actinomycetota > Actinomycetes > Micrococcales > Micrococcaceae > Arthrobacter > Arthrobacter sp. TmtSoilC79. Next base: position 281,636 of record NZ_AP046051.1, read on the forward strand.
GTGTGTCCAACGCGTTCTACCTCTACATCCTTGACCCGGACGGTCACCGCGTGGAGATCTACACCCAGGACTACTACACCGGCGATCCGGACAACCCCACCGTCACCTGGGACGTCCACGACAACCAGCGCCGCGACTGGTGGGGCAACCCCGTAGTCCCGTCCTGGTACACCGAGGCCTCCCTGGTCCTGGATCTCGACGGCAACCCGCAGCCGATCATCGAGCGCGAGGACAAGTCCGAAATGGCAGTCACCGTGGGCGCCGACGGCTTCTCCTACACCCGCCCCTCGGGCGACTCGGATGAAGCTGCCGAGGGCTTCAAGCTCGGAGCGCAGGTCTAAGCCATGCTGGACGCGAAGACGATCGAAGCCATTGCCGACGAGCTCCTTGAGGCCGGACGTTCCCGTACGCCCGTTCCTCGGCTGACCGCCCGCTATCCAGAGATGACGGTGGAGGATTCCTACGCCGTGCAGCAGTTGTGGATGCGGCGGAACGAGGAAGCCGGCCGCACGTTGGTGGGGCGCAAGATCGGCCTCACGTCCAAGGCCATGCAGGCCGCCACGGGCATCACCGAGCCGGACTATGGCGCCATTTTTGATGACATGGTCCTCGAAACCGGCTGCTCCGTGGAGTGGGACAAGTACACGCACCCCCGGGTTGAAGTGGAGTTGGCCTTCGTGCTGAAGTCAGGCCTCAAGGGTCCCGGCTGCACCATTTTCGACGTCCTCAACGCCACCGACTACGTGGTTCCGGCCCTCGAAATCCTGGACTCCAGGATCGAAATGGAGGCCCGGACCATCGTGGACACCATCTCGGATAATGCCGCGATGGGCGCCATGGTGGTGGGCGGCCGCCCAGTGCGGCCGGACGCCGTCGACCTCCGCTGGGTATCGGCCATCCTGTACAAAAACCAGACCGTGGAAGAGACCGGAGTGGCCGCCGGAGTGCTGGATCATCCCGCAAATGGCGTGCACTGGCTGGCCAACAAAATCGCCGCGCACGGGGACTCCATGAAGGCCGGAGATATCATCCTGGCGGGCTCGTTTACCCGCCCCCTCTGGGTGTACAAAGGTGATACCGTGCACGCTGACTACGGACCGTTGGGAGTTGTGACATGCCACTTCAGCTAGGCCCCACTTTCTACTCGGCGCTCACAGAGGCGGGCCGTCCACTCGCCGGCATGTGGGTGTGTTCCGGCAGCCCGCTGGTGGCGGAAATCTGCGCCGGCTCCGGGCTGGACTGGGTGCTGATCGACGCCGAGCACAGTCCCAACGGGCTGGAATCCATCCTTGCCCAGCTTCATGCGGTGAGCAGCTATCCGGTCCAGGCCATGGTCCGGCCTCCCGTGAATGACACCGTGGTCATCAAGCAATACCTGGACCTTGGAGTACAGAACCTGCTCATTCCCATGGTGAACTCGGCCTTCGAGGCAGCATCGGCCGTGGCGGCTGTCCGATATCCACCGCACGGGGTCCGGGGTGTGGGTTCGGCGCTTGCCCGGGCCTCGCGCTGGAACCGGGTTCCGGACTACCTGGCGTCCGCATCGGAATCCATCAGCCTCACGGTGCAGATCGAATCCGAGGCTGCGGCCTCGGCTGTGGAGGAGATCCTGGCCGTCGATGGCGTGGACGGCATTTTCCTCGGTCCTTCGGACCTTGCCGCCTCGATGGGCCTGCTGGGACAGCAGGAAAATCCGCTGGTGAGGGCCGTCGTCGAACATTGCCTCGCTGCCGCCAAAGCGGCCGGAAAGCCCGCCGGCGTGAACGCCTTCAACGAGTCAACCGCCCGCGCCTATCTCGACGCCGGTGCCTCCTTTGTGCTGGTCGGCGCGGACGTTGCTGTGCTGGCCCGCGCCTCCGAAGGGTTCGCCTCCACGTTCATTCCTGTGTCTGAAACGGCGGACCGCGAAAGCTACTGACGGACCCAGCCCGGGGTAGACAGTGGGCTAGGCTCGATTGAACGAGAGCCTGAGGGGGCAGTGCCGTGAATGGTCGTGTTGTAGCTGTAGTTGCCGTTGTTGCTGTGATGGGACTGGCTGGTTGTTCTTCGCCGGTGGGCCCGAAGGTCCTTTCCCGCGAGGCGACAGCGGAGGACGCACTTCCGGGGAACGTAAGCCTCACCGGTGTGGATCTTGAGGTCGAGCCCGGGTCGACACGTCTGTTGGCTGCGCATGACGACATAAAGTACTACGCGGCCAAGAGCAAGACAGGCGGATCCGCTTGCTTGTACGCGGTGCCTGTGGGACTCCCGGAACGATGGAGGGCGGGGTGCGCGGCGTTTGGCACAGGTGAGGAGATTCTCACCCTGACGGTCTTCGACGATTCCCAGGCGAAGCTCATTAACGACGACGTCGACGCCGGCCAGCCGAAGTACCAGGGGTGGACCGAGATCCACCCGAATGTGCTGATCCGTTCCCGCTGACTGGACTGGGTTCTGGCGCTGGGTGGGTTCTGGCCCGCCTACTTGCGAGCCATGTACCACTCGGTGAATTCGCGTGCGCGTCCGTCTTCGGCGAAGCGGATCACCCAGAGGTTGTCGTAGGTGGGCTCGCCGTTCAGGTACGTGGTGAGGCCCTGGACGAATGCGGTGTCACCGTCCTGGCCCAAGAGGGTCCATTCGAAGGTCCAATCCTCGGGCTTGTCGCCGGCGTCGGCCCACGCCTTCACGATCTCTTCGTGGCCGTTCCATGGTTTATCCGTGTTGGGTTTGTCGTAGTAGACCGCATCCTCGGTGAAGAGTGCGCGGACGTCGTCGGGCTCATTCGAGGTCCACGCGCGTTCGTACCGGTCCATCCAGGAGTTCACATCGTTGGTCATTTACCCGTTCTACCCTCCGGGGCCGGTGGGTTCAACGGTGGGCTTGCTGCTTTCACCGAACGTTCCTTCCCAGTTGGTGTGGGGCGTCCTGCGTTCCTTCCCAGTTGGTGTGCGGGCGTCCTGCGTTCCTTCCCAGTTGCCGGTCGGAATGTACGACGACGGCCGGCTGGTTTCCGCTGTTTGCTGCGTTTCGCGGGGGCCGGGTCAGTTCCAGGGAGTGGGTAAATGGGCAGGAACGCTGGCGGGGAGGGCTGTGCAGTTTGGGGGCGGGGCAGATCAGGCCGGGCGGGCGATTCCCCGCGATGACCGGCGGATGTGGTCCGGGGTGAGGCCGGTCAGTGAGGCGAGCTCCAGGTCGTCGCAGACGTGGTTACGGACGGCCATGACAATCAGGGCTTCGCGTCGTTCGGTGATCTGGGTCCGATGACGTTCGGCGGCCCTGAGTTCGTCGCTCTTCTTCTTTACTGCGGACAAGTGGACGCTGCGGGGGAGTCCGCTCGGGTGGAGATCGTCATAAGCCAAAGCGATGGTCCTGACCGCCTTCATGTTCTCCCCTGTAGCCGCCGAAACAGTGGCGATGGTGAGCCCATCCTCAATCGCCTGCGCAATCAGCTCGTTCCTGGCCGCGGTCAGGGTACGGATGGTGCTCGTTGCGTGGGACAGCAGTTGCCGGTGCACTCCGAGGGCATGCGCCAACTTGGCGTGATCCGTGTGATCCGTGCGGTCCTTGGGCTGCGGACGATCCGTGGGCTGCGGTCGCGGAGCCTTGGCCCGGTAGGTATACCGTCCGGTGGCCGAGCGGGCTTGGAGTGAAACAGTGAGGGCTGACCCGGGCTGGGCTGTCATTGGCTCCCTTTCAGTTTCGGAACAGCACTTCTGATCCCTCGAATCTAGGCAGTGTTCAGCGTTCCAAGGAAATACCAATACCGCGTGAACCCATAAGCAAAGTGCATGGAAGAAGTGCCCCAGAGCGTGTCCATGCGCTTTCTGGGCGTCGAAGGGGTGCTGAAAGCCCACTAAGGGGTCCACGTCATAAGACCCCCTTATAGATCCACGCACATTAGGTCTTATCCACAGCGCCCACGGATCCCTAGTCTCGAAAAAGGGGATACGCGAATCCGCGCGTCCCGAGTTCCACATTCCTGGAGGAGACATGTCCGACTATCTGCCGGCGTCGAGGGTCACCCGCATCAAGTCCTCAGCGAGCGTCGCCGCGGCCGCCCGCGTCCGTGAACTTAAGGCTGAAGGCATCCCGATCATCGACCTGACCGTTGGCGAGCCGGACTTCGACACCCCGGACCACATCAAGGAAGCAGCAGTCGCTGCCATCAGAGATGGCGAGACCAAGTACACCTCGGTGACGGGTACGCCTGAGCTGCAGACCGCCGTCCTTCGCAAAATCGAGGGTCATACCGGACACCACTATGAGCGCAACCAACTGACCATTGGCGGCGGCGCCAAGCAAGTCCTCTACGTCGCACTGATGGCCTCGCTCAACCAAGGCGATGAGGTCATTGTCCCGGCACCGTATTGGGTTTCGTACCCGGACATGGTGCTCGCCAACGACGGCACCCCGGTGATCGTCCCGTGCGGTGAGGACACAGGCTTCAAGCTCACCCCGGACGCCCTGGACAAGGCCATCACGCCCAAGACCAAGTGGCTCATCCTCAATGCCCCGTCCAACCCGACCGGCGCGGTGTACACCCGCGAGGAACTCCAAGCCCTTGGCGCAGTCCTGGAGCGGCATCCGCAGGTGTACGTCCTCACCGACGAGATCTACGACGAAATCCACTTCGGTGATGGCCGGGTCACCAGCCTGGTCACCGCCGTGCCAACGCTCAAAGACCGCATCCTGCTGGTCAACGGTGTCTCCAAGGCCTACGCCATGACCGGCTGGCGGCTCGGCTATGGCGTGGGACCGGTCCCCCTGATCGCGGCCATGAACAAATTGCAGTCGCAAACCTCGTCGTGCCCGTCGTCCATCAGCCAGGCCGCCGCCGTCGCGGCACTGAACGGCGACCAATCCTTCGTCCGGGACAGCGTGGAGGTGTACCGCAAACGCCGGGACGCCGCCGTCGAGGGTTTGAACGCCATCAATGGATTGTCCGTTGCGCCGGCGGAAGGCGCCTTTTATGCCTACGTGAACTGCAGCGGCGTGATCGGCAAAACCGCACCTGACGGCACCGTCATCAGCAATGACCAGGACTTCACGCTTTACCTGCTGGACGCTGCCCGCGTCGCTGTCATCCAGGGCTCGGCTTACGGCCTGGGTCCCTACTTCCGGATCTCCTTCGCCACCTCGCTGGAGACCATCAACGCCGGCGTGGACTCCATCCGCGACGCCGTCAACGCCCTGTCCTAAGCCCCACAGAAAGATTCCCACCATGATTCATGTCAAGACCAAATTCGAACGCCCGGACGCCGACGTCGTCAGTCGCCTCGCCGCCTTTTCCTCCGCCACGATCCACGAGGCCCAAGGCCGCCGCGGCGCACTGAGCTCGAAGATCAAGCCGATCGACCGTTCCATGTCCTTCTGCGGCCCGGCCGTCACCGTAGCCTGTGCCCCGCAGGACAACCTCATGCTCCAGGTGGCCATCCACTACGCACAAGCCGGTGACGTGGTGTTGGTCGGTGCGCAGGAAATGGCCGAGGCCGGCACGTTCGGCGATGTCCTGGGCAACGCCATGAAAGCCAAGGGCATCGCAGCGATGGTCACCGACTCCGGGGTCCGGGACACCCAGGACCTGATTGAACTGGGCCTGCCCGTGTTCTCCGGCAGCGTCAGCATCAAGGGCACCGTGAAGGAAACGCTCGGGCCCATCAACCACCCGATCGTCTTTGGCGACGAGATCATCTACCCCGGCGACATCCTCCGCGGCGACGCCGACGGTGTGGTGGTGGTCCGTCGCGAAGAAGCCGAGGAAGTCATTGCCCTCTCACAGGCCCGCGACGACCACGAGCGCGAACTCATCAAGCTCTACCACGACGGCGGCAACACCATTGAGTTGTGTGGACTGACGGAGAAGCTGAAGGAGAAGGGCCTCCTGGTCGAGGACTAGGGCCGCTCCGGGGCCGGCCACCGTCCTGGACGGCGGCCGGCCCTTTGGCGTGCTGTTTGCTTCCTGGGTGGGCGGGGGGTGTGGGCGCGCGGGGGTTGGGGTTTGGTTTCTTGGGTTTGGGATTGGGCACAGGAAAGGCGCCTTGCCGGTGGCAAAGCGCCTTTGGTGCGTGCAACTGTGGGCGGTGAACGACGGCTGTTGCTGGACGACGTCGGCTATTGTTCGACGTCGGCTATTGATGGACGACGACGGGTGTTGATGGTCGACGGCGGGTGGCCGGGTTTGCGGGGCTGCGGTTTGTGCGGAGGTGGCTTGGTCCGGCGGGCGATTGGCCTGCTCAGTCGAGGCCGGAGTGCCCCGGGCGCGTGTCCACCAAGTGCCATTCGATGCTGTTGCCGGCATGGGCCGGCATCATGCTGCCTTCGAAGACGAACAAGGGTTCGCCAATTCCGCCTGAAGGCCGCCAAAAACCATTTCGCGGACAATGAAATCCGGTTCGAGCGCTGATGGTGCCGCGGGTCGGATTCGAAACCCATCCCACTGTGCTGATCTTTTTCACCGTATTCTCCTTTACCCTGCCTGCGGAATCTGCAGGCCGTTATCAAATGTCTTTCTCATTCGATGGTAGGAAATTAAAACGGTCCTGAATAAGACCAAAGCTGTCTGTCCGGATAAGGGATTGTTATGGATGGGCCGGCAGTTGCACGGGGTCGGTCCCGTACTTGTTGATCAGTTGTTGATGCAGCATTTCCTTGACCACCAACAGCACGGCGGACGCGGCCTCGGACAAAGGCTCGTGGTCCGGAGTGCAGAGGGCGATCTTGCTCTGCAGGCCGGGTTCCACGATCCGCAGCACTTTGAAGTCCTGGTCCGGGAAGAGGGCATCGGCGGCGGACTTGGGCAGCACCGTGCCGCCAAGGTTGGCGCGGATGAGCCGGGTCAGCGAAGGGACGGACTCCACTTCGCCCACCAGTTTCAGCGGGAGGTCCTGGTCCGTCAGGCCCTTCTCGATGAGCTGGCGAAGTGTGTGGTTCTTCTCGGGGAGGAATAGTCCCACCGTGCTCGCTTCGGCAAGCGTTATGGTGTCCTTCCCGTGGTTGACGTCGACGTCCGGGTGAACCACCAGGTGGAGGTCCTCCACGATCATGGTGGTGAACTGGACGCCCCGGATCTTTCCGGGCTCGTAAATGAGGGCCATATCGAGGCGGCCGTTCTTGATGGCTTCACTCAACACGCCGCCGAAAATCTCTGTCAGGTGGACCACGATGTCCGGGTAGCGGCGGCCTACTTCCCTGATGATCTGGGGCGTGAGGCTCGAGGCCATGCTGTAGGGCGCGATTGCGATGGATACCCTTCCGGAGGGCGCGGCACCTGAGGAAGCAACATCCTGCCTGGCCTGCTCCACAAGCCTCAGGATCGACTGTGCATGGCGGTACAAGGTGTGCCCGGCTGCCGTTGGTTCCACACCTTGCTTGCTGCGGATGAGCAGGCGCTGCTTGAGGTCGTTCTCCAGTGCCGAGACCTGCTGGCTGAGGGCCGGCTGGGCAACATGGAGGGCGGCGGCGGCCTTGGTGATGCTCCCCGAGTCAACAATTTGCACGAAGTATGAGAGCTTCCGCGTGTCCATGGATGTACCTTCCTGGAGAGCCGTGCCCCACGGGTGGGAAGTTCCCTTCGGTGGCAGGTCCCGATGTTCAAATATAGACGCATCGCCCAGCGGGCAGCTGCTGGGACCCACGCCACAGGGCGTGGTGGTGCAGGTCATAACGGAGACCTATCACGGGATAACTATTAGGTCTTTGTGCGGGGGTCTGTGGGAGTGCGAGACTTTTGGAAAGAACTTCAGGAAACGCTCCGGATTCAATCCAGCGTCCATGAATTTTCGGGAAATTGATTTTCGCCTCCAAGGGGGAGATTCAATATTTCCGCCACTAATTCAAACCCACGGAAAGAGAACCACGTGAACCCGGTTATTGATCTTGTAGCGGATCTTGGAGAGGGATTTGGCGCCTACACCATGGGCGACGATTCCGACCTCCTTGAGATCGTAACAAGCGCCAATATCGCTTGTGGTTTCCACGCCGGTGATCCGGACATCATGGCTGCCACCGTGGCTGAATGCGTCCGCCGCGGAGTCGGCATCGGAGCGCACCCCAGCTTTCCGGACCTGAGGGGTTTCGGCCGACGCGACATGGGCCTTTCTGCAAGCGAGGTTCAGAACGACGTCGTGTACCAGCTGGGTGCACTTAATGGCTTTGCAGCATTCCACGGAACCAAGGTCTCCCACCTCGCGCCCCACGGCCGGCTCGGCAATCTTGTGGCTGTTCGCGCCGATTATGCCCAGGCTGTGGCTGACGCCGGTGCAAGAGTGGACAGCGAACTCATCGTCGTGGCGCAGGAAGGTGAACTGGCCACCGCATCCCGCGCCGCCGGACTGGACGTTGCCATCGTAGGAATCGTGGACCGCGCTTATCAGGAAGACGGCACCCTGGTTCCACGCAGCCAGCCCGGCGCCGTGCTCCACGATCCCTCGGAGATCGTTGAAAGGACCCTGCGCATGGTGGTCGAGGGCAAGATCCGCTGTGCCAACGGCAAGGAACTCGCCATCGACGTCGATACCCTCCTCCTGCACGGAGACAACCCGGGCGCCGTGGAGCTGGCACGCCGGATCCGTTCGGAACTCGTCGCCGCCGGTGTCCACATCGCGCCCTTGGCTGAGGTCATGCACGCAAAGAAGAAGGCGGCCTGACATGGTGCGCCCAACCGTTCCCACCGAGGTCCACGAATCCGGTGACTCCGCACTCCGGGTGGTAGCAATCTCCGAGGTCAGCGAAAGCAATTGGCTCACCGTCCACGGCCTGGCCGACTGGCTGGAAAACTGTGGTGCAGAAGGTCTCCACGGCGCGGTTCCCACGTACGATTCCGTCTTGGTGGAGTTCGATCCCGTCCTAGTTTCTGCACGCCAAGTACGCGCTTTTGTGAAGCTCGGGCTGTTGGAACTCGCCCACGCCGGTGAATCCGCCGCAGCACCACGTGAGTTCGATATTCCTGTTGCCTACGGCGGCGAATACGGGCCTGATCTGGAGCGCGTCGCTGAGCACCAGGGGATTTCCGTGGAGGAGGTCATCCGCCTCCACACCGAAAAGACCTACACCGTTCGTTGCCTGGGTGCGCCCGCTGGATCCCCCATGATGGACGGCCCCGCCTTCCCCAAACCGGTGCCCCGCCTCAAGGATCCCCGGCTCAGTGTTCCGGCAGGTGCCGTGGCAGTTGCCGGTCGCCAGGCAGTCATCGCTCCGGCCACCGCCCCGGGCGGTTGGTGCGTCATCGGCCAAACCCCCTTGTCCCTCCTGAACATCCGCCGCGAACCACTGGTCCCGTACAAGCCAGGTGATATCCTGCGGTTCCGCCGGATCAGCACTGAGGACTTCGGCTTGTACGCCGGTGCCGAACTCGAGCCGCTGGAACTGGATCGCGCGGAACTGGATCGCGCGGAGTTGAGTCCTGCGGCGTCGGGTCCTGTGGATTTGGGAGCGCAGCCATGACCGGCGGCATCCTGATCCAGCAGCCAGGAAACTCGGTGGTCACAGACCTTGGCCGGACCCGCGGCCCCCGCTTCGGCCTTCCCGTCAACGGTGCTTTGGACCAGTACTCGGCCCGTGCGGCCAACATCCTGGCAGGAAACCTGGACAACGATCCCCTGGTGGAGGTCACGGCCCTGGACTTCCGGATGACGGCCACCACCGACATCCTCATCGCCGTCACCGGTGCCCCGCTAACACTTACCGTTGGTGGCCGGCCGGCCACCCAATGGGAACCGGTCTCGGTGCGTGCCGGAGAAACAGTCTCCCTCCGGGGAATCCACCTGGGCCTTCGCGCCTACATCGCCGTCCATGGCTCCGTCGAGGCAGAAACACTGCTGGGCAGCGTAGCTCCGGACACCGTAGTGGGCTTCGGACTTCAGCTCAAAGAGGGCACCTCGCTCCTCACCAGGACGAGCGTCAGCCCGGTCCGCCAGCCCTACTTCGACCTCCCGCTTTTCCGGCTGGGCCTTGAACGCCCCAGCATGGACTCAAACCTGTTGGTCGATGTGACCGACGGGCCGGACGTTGCCGGATTTGGCACGTCCGGTGACCTGCTCTTCACCTCGGAGTACACCGTGAGCGGCCGCAGCAACCACATCGGCCTGCGGCTCGGCGGAGAACTTCCGGAAAGAACCTCAAACGGCGAAGTCCTTTCCCGCGGCGTGCCAGTGGGCGCCGTCGAGGTTCCCTCCAGGGAAGAACTGCTGGTTCTCCACCGGGGACGCGGCGTCACCGCCGGGTATCCCGTTCTTGCAGTAGTCACCAGCGCCGGACTGGATGTCCTGGCCCAAGCGCGGCCAGGGGACAAAGTCCGTTTTCGGAAAACCACAGTGGCAGAAGCTACTGCCGCCCATAGGCGCTCGCGGGCCCAGCTTGAAACACTCCGCGAATCCGTCAACACCGTCTTCGGACTCCTCGGCATCGGATGCCGTCCCCAGTGGCAGGACCTACCGGTTGCGGCATGCAGCTAAACCCTGTCGTCACACCAGTAGGCGTTGCTACGCTCATCCCAGTAAGGAAAAGTCATGACCGCAAGCACCAACGCTGCGCCAGTGCAGCATGAGCGGCTTACGAGCCGCCAAACCCGCAAGGTTGTCACCGCAGGTTGTGTTGGCATCTTCGTGGAACTGTACGACAACGGCATTTTCGCCTTCATGGCGGGAACGCTGGCGCTCGTCTTCCTGGCGCCGGGCAACCCGGACAACGCCCTGCTCTTCGTGTTCGCCGGTTACGCGGTCTCGTTCTTCGTACGGCCGCTCGGCGCGGTGGTTTGTGGCTACCTCGGCGACAGGATCGGCAGGCAAAAGCTCCTCGTCTTTGTCATCCTCCTGATCAGTGTGGCCACTGCCGGTATCGGACTGCTGCCTCCCTACGCGGCCATCGGCATCGCAGCTCCCATCCTCCTGGTCCTCCTCCGCCTCCTTCAGGGCTTCTCCGTTGGCGGCGAGGCTGCCGGCGCCATGACGTTCCTCGCTGAGCATGCTCCCGAAGGCAAGCGCGGCATCATTACCTCCTACGCCCAGATCGCTTCCTTCGCCGCTTTGCTGACCGGTACTTTGGTTGCCTTCTCCATGTCGCCCTGGCTTACCCAGGCAGCGATCGACGGCGGCGGCTTCGGCGCGTTTGCCTGGCGCATCCCGTTCCTGGTCGCCATTCCCATGGGCATCATCGGCTGGTACATCCGCAAGGCCATCAGCGATACCCCCAACTTCGAAAAACTCAAGGAAGAGGGCGGCCTCTCCAAGAACCCGCTCAAGGAAGCCTTCCAGTCCAAGGAGCACCGCCGGGCCATGCTCCTGGCCCTCTTCATCCCGCTGATGAACGGCTCGGGCTACTACGTCCTGTTCTCCTACATGCCCACGTTCCTCAAGGGCAAGCAGCTGAACTTCACCATCGGTGAAGCCCTCCTGGTCACGGCATGCAGCCTGGTGGTCATCTGCATCGCCATCCCGTTCATGGGTGCACTCTCCGACCGTGTTGGCCGAAAGAAAGTCATTGCCGGCTCTGCGATCGCCATGGCTGTGCTGGGCATCCCGTCATACGCACTCATTGCCACGGGCCAAATGGGCCTGGCAATCCTGGGCGCTTGCATCATGGCCATTGTCTTCGCCGGTCACACAGCAGTTATCCACATCCTGATCGTCGAACTCTTCCCCACCCGCGTCCGCTACTCCGCTTACGGCCTCGGCTACAACATCTCCTCCGCGCTGTTTGGTGGCACCGCCCCGCTGCTCATGACCTGGCTGATCGGCAGCACCGGAAACATCTACATGCCCGCCTTCTACGCAGTGATCACGGCGCTTGGCACCCTCATCGCGGTCAGCACGGTCAAGGACCGCGCCCACGAACCACTGCGCGACGCCTAGCCTCCACCAACCTCCGGCAAGTGCGCCGGGCTTCCAAGCCTGGCGCACTCTGCCCCACCGATTCCCCACCTTTTGGAGAACCCAATGTCTTTTTCTGACTACACCACCGCCCTCGTCACCGGAGCATCAACCGGTATGGGCGCAGCCATTGCCGAGCGGCTTGCCAAGCGCGGACTGACCGTTCACGCCGTGGCCCGCAACGAGGAACGCCTTGCCGAGTTGGCCGACCGCACCGGAGCCATCCCGCACGTAGTGGACCTGACCGACACCGCCGCGCTGGCCGCCGTCGTGAATGACCTCAAGGTGGACGTCCTGGTCAACTGCGCCGGGGTTTCCCGGCCGGGCAACATCCTGGACTCGTCCGAAGAGGACATTGACGAGCTGGTGGACGTGAACCTCCGCGGCCTGCTGCAGCTCACCCGTCTGGTCCTGCCGGGCATGGTGGAGCGCGACCTCGGGCACGTCATCAACATCAGCTCCATCGCCGGCGTGTACAACTTCTACGGCCACACCGTCTATCACGCCACCAAAGCCGCCGTGCACCAGATCTCCCGCCAGCTCCGCAATGACACCGTGGGCAAGCGCATCCGTGTCACTGAGATCTGCCCCGGACGCGTGGAGACCGAAATTTTTGGTCGCAACCTGGGTGGAACGCCCGAGGCCATGGAAGAAGCCTGGAAGACCTACTACGAGGGCTACGAATCCCTCACTACCGACGACATCGTGAACGCCCTGGACTACGCCATTGAAACGCCCCGCCACGTCAACGTGGGCATGCTTGAGCTGATGCCCACATTCCAAGTCCCCGGCGGGCTGACGTTCGACCGGCGCTGACGTCCCACCGGTGCCGGTTTTCGGATCGGCACCCCACAGATTCCGGTGGCATCACTCCCGTCACCGGAAATACAAGCCGGCGGCCGCTTTACGCGGCCGCCGGCACCCGCGCAAGGCCACGTTCAGCGCCCGGCATGCCTCAGGCTGCCGCCTGAAATCCCGTACCTGGACCGTCTTCCGGTACTTGCAGTAGCGTCCGGATAAAGCGCACGACGCCGGCTGGTTCAGTCTTCGTCGAGCGTTTCAGTCAGGTGATGCGTGGGGATCCGGTCCCGGTCGTACGTGATTTCCGTGTAACCGTGTGGTTGCGGACGTCCGTCGGCCCCGAGGTTGACGAAGACAATCTCCTCGATGGTCAGGATGGCCTCGCGGGTGATCATGTTGCGGACCTCGGCGCGCATGGTCAAGGACGTGCGCCCGAAGCGTTTCGCCGTCAGGCCCATCTCCACCAGGTCGCCCTGAACCGCGGAGCTGACAAAGTTGATCTCGGAAATGTACTTGGTCACGGCGCGGCCGTTGCCCAGTTGGAGGATGGCGTAGATCGCGGCCTCTTCATCGATCCACTTCAGCAGGCTGCCACCGAAGAGTGTGCCGTTGGCGTTAAGGTCCTCGGGCCGCACCCATTTACGGGTGCGAAAGGTGATGTCTGCTTTTTCCATAATCCGAGATTATCGAACTGTGGCGGCCCGCGCTTGATGTTTCAGGGGAGAGATCATGCGCCATCACGCCATAGCGGTGTGCGACGCGCTGTGTGAATCGATCCGCTTGGAGTAGCAATACGATTCCTCCACGCCGATGTAGGGGCCAAAATTAGGAACAAGGGCGAAACCGGAACTCTCGTAGAAACTCCGGCCATCCGACTGTGCGGAACCTGCCTCCGCCGCGATGACGCTGAACCCGTGGGAATGCGCCTGGGCTTCCAAGGCCGCCAAAATGGAGCTCGCCACTCCTGAACCACGGGCATAAGGGACCACGTAGAGCCTTTTGATTTCTGCTGTCTTCTCATCGAGCATCCTCAGGCCACCGCAACCCAGCGGTTGTCCGGAGCATTTCTCATAGGCCACCACGAACACAGCAGTGTCCGCTTCCGAGGGAGACGGCCCGGGCTCATGGTCCGTGCTGCCGAACCGTGCATCCAGTTCGGCCTGCTGTGCGGCACGGAGGTCAGAGCCCACGGGGTTGGCCCAGGTGACCTGCCGGATGTTGAGCCGTGGATTGGTCTGCATCGTGCCTCGTTTCGCCGCGTTTCCCAGGAGGTGTCTATGCCTCTCAAGCCTAGTGAGCTGTGGTTACCGCGGTGTTTCCTGCGCGTAAGCGTCGGGAGAATTAGCAAGCGCGACCAGCGTTGCAGAGGCTCCGATACGTTCCCGGGGCCTCCCCGCAGCCTCCCTGTCCTCGTCCTCGCAAGACCGTAAGTGAACCCGGCGTCGCGGGGCTTTGCTCCGGAGTTGGGGTGCAGAGCGGCCCGGCTAAGTCCCGGTTTAACGTTTCTCCGGGGTTCAGGGCTGAAGTGCCTCGCCCGTGGGGTCTTCTGCGGTTTGGTCTGCCAGGGCCATGCCGCCCACAGGAACCTGGTCCCAGTGCAGGACCTTCCAGCCGTTCGCGGGGTCGCCTTCCAGGGCCACAATTCCGGTGTTGGGCAGCTGATGGGTCTCGGCGAACACGGTGTCGATGTCGGTTGCCCGGCGGCCTGCCCAACACCGGATGGCTGCGCCGTGGCTGACAATCGCGGCCGTCCGGTGTCCTGCCGCCACTACCTGTTCAACCGAGGCATCGAACCGGGCAAAGAAGTCGTGGCCGTTGAAGGCCCCAGGCATCCGAACGTCCAAGTCGCCGTCAGTCCACGCAAACACTGTGCTCATGTACCGGAGATGTGACTCGTGGTCGGTCTTCTTTTCCAGCGCACCCGCCTCGATTTCGTGGACCCCATCCAGAATCACCGGCTCCAAGGCCGTAGCCTTCGCCAAGGGAGCGGCAGTCCGCTGGGTACGCAGCAACGTTGAGGTGTAAAGAGCTTCAATGGCTTCATCGGCCAAAGCGTCCGGGAGGGCCGATGCCTGGCGCTCACCTAGTTCCGTCAGCCCCGGGCCTGGGTAGGCGGTGTCGAGTTGGCCTGCCACGTTGCCCGGTGTTTGTCCGTGCCTGATCAACAGGAGCTTCATGGCCGCTCCACTCCTTACGTCGTTGGGATGCTGTCCAACCGCCGGGCGTGGGCGATCACTCGTGCCCGTGTTTCGCTGCCCTCGCGTCCGTGATGTCCCATCCAGCTTAAACGCCGACGGCGGGCCGAGGCACCCAGCCCCGGCCCGCCGTCGTCGGGCATTTGATCCTGCTGCAGGTGGTTGTTACCGCAGGTGGTCCACCAACTTGTCGGCGATGCCCGTGTACTTGCCAGGGGTCAACGCGAGCAGGCGTGCTTCGGCGTCGGCGGACAGGCCGAGTCCCTGAACGAATTCCTGCATACGGGCTCCATCCACGCGCTGGCCGCGGGTGAGGTCCTTCAGCCGCTCGTAAGGGTTTTCCATGCCTTCGACGCCGGCAATGGCTTCTGCGCGCATCACCATCTGGATGGCTTCACCCAGGACTTCCCAGTTGGTGTCGAGGTCGCCGGCAAGGACTTCCTCGGCGACGTCCAAGGCTTTGAGGCCCTTGGCTACGTTGGAGATGGCCAGCAAAGAGTGGCCGAAGGCGACGCCGATGTTCCGCTGGGACGAGGAGTCCGTGAGGTCGCGCTGCCAGCGGGAAGTAACCAGGGTGGCACCCAGAGTGTCCAGGAGGCCGTTGGAGATCTCCAGGTTGGCTTCCGCGTTCTCGAAGCGGATCGGGTTGACCTTGTGCGGCATGGTGGAGGAACCCGTGGCACCGGCAACCGGGATCTGGCGGAAGTAGCCGATGGAGATGTAGCTCCAGATGTCAGTGCAGACGTTGTGCAGGATGCGGTTGAAGCGGGCGATGTCCGCGTAGAGTTCCGCTTGCCAGTCATGGCTTTCGATCTGTGTGGTGAGCGGGTTCCACGTGAGCCCAAGGCCTTCTACGAATGTCTTGGCTACGGCTTCCCAGTCAGCACTAGGGACGGACGCTACGTGTGCCGCGTAAGTGCCCGTGGCGCCGTTGATCTTGCCCAGGTATTCGGTCTTGGCGATGCGCGCCAGCTGGCGGTTCAGGCGGTGCGCAATGACGGCCAGTTCCTTGCCCAGCGTGGTGGGTGTGGCGGGCTGGCCGTGCGTGCGGGACAGCATGGGGACAGCGCGGTTCTCCTCCGCCATGGCCTCGATCTGCTTGACGAGGGCGGCAGCGTTGGGAAGCCATACGTCTTCCACGGCGCCCTTGATGCCCACGGCATAGGAGAGGTTGTTGATGTCCTCGGACGTGCAGCCGAAGTGGACCATGGCCGTCAGGTTCTCGATCCCAATGGCCGGCAGGCGACGGCCGATGTAGTACTCCACTGCCTTGACGTCGTGGACAGTGACGGCTTCGATCTCGGCGAGCTCATTGACCGATGCGGCGTCGAAATCGGTGACGATGGCCCGCAGCTGGGCAATTTGTTCCTCGGACAGCGGGCCGGCGCCGGGCAGCACGGACTGGCTGGTCAGGTGGATGAGCCACTCCACTTCAACGTGTACGCGATCGCGGTTGAGGGCAGCCTCGGACAAGTAGTCAACGAGGGGTGCGACGGCGGCACGATAACGCCCGTCGAGGGCGCCAAGGGCGAGAGGTTCGGAAGCGAGGGACACGCGAGGGGATTCAGCCATGGTGCCTATTCTTTCATGTTCCGGCATAGGGCCCGAGTCGATGACGGCGGCTATGTGGACATGGTCCTGCGTTATCCACATACGCGACAACGACGCTTCCTTGGAGGTCTACGGCTCCGTAGCGTCGGACCTACCGATCAGCAGAACAACCAACGGAGTAAACGGACATGAGCGTCGGCTTGATGCCTGCAGCCAACCCGCCCACTTTCGACCCCCTGGAGTGCGCTTCCCGAAGCCACGACGTCCAACGGCTCGCCTGGCGTATCAAAACGTGCGTGGACCAAACAGACGCCGTTCTCGCGTCCTTGCGCAGAATCCAATTGGACGATTGGCAGTCTCCCGCAGGTCGGGCCTACCGGACCACAGTCGCCCTGCACGCCTCTGCGCTGATGCGTGCCCGTCAGTCCCTGGATGCTGCGGCTGCCTTGATCCTGCGCCATTCCCAGAGCGTTTCAGTTTCCGCAGGGAAGGGGCAGTAATGGCCGATGCAGCTCCCGTGGGAGCCGGAGGAGCGCCCCGGCCACTGCCGCCGGCGGCGGACGGAATTCTCACGATACGCGGCGGCGTGGGAGGAATGTCATTTCAGTTGGAAGAGCTTCTACGGGGCGTCGCGCAACTGGATGACGTGATTGAGCAGCTTCAGGGAATCGAGGACGAAACCCGCCGCGTCCAGGACGAGCTCGAGTCGTTTCTCTACGACTCCTACGAAACCGGCTGCAATGCCTTCAACTCCGTTGCAGAGAGCGGCAAGGGCGTGGCCAGGGTGCGGCAGGATCTGGTGGAGGTCAGCGCGGGTGTCCGCGCCAGCCATCGTGACTACCAGCTGGTGGAGGCGCGCAACGGGCTCCCGCAGAAGCTGGGTTTCGATCAGCTGCGGCTCTCCGGGGTTGGGTTGCTTCCCGGCCGTGACATGACGCACAACTTCCTCAGGGGAGTCCTGGTTCCACCTTGGGCGGAAACAAGGGACATTCTTCACGGCATACTGGAGTCGCCGCTCCTTGGAGCGCTTCAACCCCGGAACGTCAGTATCGGTGGAATGGAGCAATCCACTGAATATGTGGATCCCTCCATGGCGGAAAGCCTGAGGCGTCTCGAGGCCCTGCACGCCCGCAACAGCGGTGAGATCGAGGTTATTGAGTTCGAACAAAACGGTGCCTCCTCCTGGATGGTGCTGATACCCGGCACCCAACCGAACTCGCCCAACACCAACCCCCTCGACGTCCCTGGCATCGGTGACGCTGTTGCCTACGACTCCGAAGAAGTCGTCCAGGCGGTTGGCGAGGCCCTCCATGCGGCCGGAGCGGAAGCTGGAGACAGTGTGGTGGCGGTAGGGCACAGTCAAGGAGGCGTCCATGCCATGAACCTCAGCCGGAACAAGGCGTTCCTCAGCGAATTCGACCTCAAATACGTGCTGACGGCCGGAGCCCCTGTTGGTGGAATTACCCCGGAACCGGGCATCAGTTCACTCCACTTGGAACATGTTCAGGACTGGGTCCCCGGAACGGACGGCCGCGTGAACAGTGACACGAAAGACAGGGTGACGGTATCGCTGACAAACGAGGTCAGGACACCCGAAGGTCAGGATCCCGGCCTGGGCCCGGGCCACGATCAGGAGAACTACGCCGAAGGGGCAGAACTCGTTGCCGCAAGCCATGACGAGTCACTCGTTGCTTCCACGGCTGTCTTCACAGGTGTGGTTGGTGCCGGTGGGGTAGCCACAATTTCCCGGTTCAAACTGGAGCGGGTGCCATCGCCGCCTTCTCCGCCGGCCCTGGAAGCTCCAAGCGTCCGGGAAACCAAGCGGGATGCTGGAACGCGGTAGGGGCCGCTGCTCCTACCTCTTCCGGGTTCCAGGGATCAGCCCGGCCACCATCGAGATGATGCTGATAATGAGCGATGCCAGGATGGCCGTCCAGAAGAACGAGTCGAGGGTGAGGTGTACGGGCGTGAATGAGCTCAGCCAGGCGGTGAGGTACAGCATGGCTGCATTAATCACGATAGTGAACAGGCCAAGCGTCAGGATGGTGACCGGAAGGGACAACAGCCGGACCAAGGGACGCACCACTGCGTTCACAACACCGAAGATCAGGCCGATAAACAGATACGCCAGGATGATTCCCGCCGTGTCTGCGCCCTGGGTCAGTCCTGCATTGGTGGCGGCTTTTTCGGTGGCGCTGGTGGTGATGTCCATGCCTTGCAGCAGCCAGGTGGCCACCCACAGGGCAAGGCCGTTAATGAGGACGCGAATGATGAATGAACCCATGGGCCCATGGTTACACACGCACCTGATAATCAGCCCAGCGGCAGGCATGGACAGGCAAGTAGGCTTGAAGCCATGACTACTACTGACAACGCACCGGAGGGCGTACTCCCTCGCCCGGTCGTGGACAGGCTTCCTAAGTATGCGGCTGGCAAACCCCCCGCTGCGATCGAGGGCCTCACCAGCTACAAATTGTCGTCCAATGAGAACCCGCTGCCGCCTATTCCTGCAGTGTTGCAGGCAATTGCCGACCAGTCCGATATCAACCGCTACCCCGATCCCCTCGCCACCAAGCTGAGGACGGCTTTGGCCGGCTTCCTTGATGTCCCCGCTGACGACGTCGTCACCGGAGCAGGCAGCCTCGGTGCGTTGAACCAGATCCTCGCAACCTTTGCCGGACAGAATGACGACGGCAAACAGGACGAGGTCATCTACGCGTGGCGTTCGTTCGAGGCATACCCCATCTGCGTCGGTCTTGCAGGGGCCGCCAGCGTCCAGATCCCGTTGCTGGCCGACGGGCGCCATGACTTGGCGACCATGGCCGCGGCAGTCACGGTGCGCACCAAGGTAATCCTCCTCTGCACTCCAAACAACCCCACAGGGCCGATTCTCACTGCGGAGGAAACTGAGCGCTTCATCCAGTCGGTTCCCCCCAACGTGGTGGTGGTTATCGACGAGGCTTACCAGGAATTTGTCCGGGACGATGCTGCAGTGGACGGGATCAAGCTTTACCGCACGTATCCCAATGTCGTGGTGCTGAGGACCTTCTCCAAGGCCCATGGGTTGGCCGGACTGAGGGTCGGATACAGCGTCTCGGGTCCGTTGCTCACCCAGCACCTCAGGGTTACCGCCACCCCCTTCGCCGTTTCCCAGATCGCTGAACGCGCCGCCGTAACCTCCATCGAGAATTTTGATCAGGTTGTGGAAAGGGTACAAAGCCTCGTGGACGAAAGAGACCGCGTGACGGCTGGCCTTCGGGAGCTTGGATGGTTCGTTCCAGAGGCGCAGGGAAACTTCATTTGGCTGAACCTCGGACAGCACAGCGGCGAGTTTGCGGCCTTGGCAGCGGAACGCGCGCTCTCAGTCAGGGCCTTTGCCAATGAGGGCGTCAGGGTAAGCATCGGCGAGGTGGAAGCCAACACAAGGTTCTTGGAACTCTGTGCAACTTATACAAAGGCACCGCTGCGTTCCTAGCGGTTAACAAATGCGCCAACCCAACTTACTGCCGATAAAGTAAGGGACGAAAGCCAATAATATGCCCGTTCCGGAATACATTCCGGAACGGGCATATATCCCAGCGACAGACACTGCCCGGCGCCCCGCCGCGGTAAGCAAGGAGACGGAATGGGCTCGACACAACTGCCCCCCGGGACGGAAGAAACTCTCGCGGCAACCTCCGCGGCAGCAGCCGCGCCAGGGGAACCGGTGGAAATGGTTCAGTTGCTGGGCCCTGACGGAAAACTGGGCTCGGATCCTGTCTTCTCGGACTATGCCAAGCGCATCGACCCGGAGAAGCTGCGCGTGTTCTATACGGACATGGCCAGGATCCGTCGTTTCGATCAGGAAGCCACCGCCTTGCAGCGTCAGGGTGAGCTCGCTCTCTGGGTGCCGTTGACCGGCCAGGAGGCGGCCCAGATCGGTTCGGGGCACGCCAGCCAGGCCCAAGACTATATCTTCCCCACCTACCGTGAACATGGCGTTGCACTTGTCCGCAACGTAGACCTCGCTGAGCTCCTCAAGCAGTTCCGGGGTGTCTCCAACGGTGGCTGGGATCCTCGCGAGAACAACTTCCATTTGTACACGCTGGTCCTGGCGGCCCAAACGCTCCACGCAGTTGGCTATGCCATGGGCATCCAGAGGGACCAGAAGCTGGCAGCGGCCACCGATTCCACGGATCCCAAGGCCGCCGTCATCGCATACTTCGGAGACGGTGCCAGCTCGGAAGGCGACGTCCATGAGTCCATGGTCTTCGCTGCTTCCTACGACGCGCCTGTGGTGTTCTTCTGCCAAAACAACCACTGGGCCATTTCGGTACCCACCGAAGTCCAAACCAAGGTTCCACTGGCCAACCGTGCCAAGGGCTACGGATTCCCGGGAATCCGCGTTGATGGGAACGACGTCATCGCCGTCCATGCCGTCACCGAGTGGGCTCTGGAGCACGCCCGTGAGGGCCGCGGTCCTGTCCTGATCGAGGCCTACACCTACCGGGTTGGCGCGCACACCACTGCTGACGACCCCACCAAGTACCGCGAATCCGCCGAGGAAGCTGCCTGGCGCGAGAAGGATCCGCTGGACCGCCTGGAGAAATACCTGCGCGCCGAGGGGCTGGCGGACGAGGCCTTCTTCGATCAAGTCAAGGCCGACGGCGATGAGCTGGCCAAGTACGTCCGCAGCACCACGCATGGCCTTGAGGTTCCCGACATCAGGGATGCCTTCGCCAGTGTTTATGCCGAACAACACCCGCTGATTGCGGAGGAACTGGCCTGGTTCGAGGAATACTCGGCCGGCTTCGAAAGTGACGAGGAGACAGCTCACTGATGGCAACCATGACCATTGCGAAGGCCATCAACGAAGGTCTCCGCGCATCGCTGACCAACAATCCCAAGTCACTGCTCATGGGCGAGGACATCGGGCATCTTGGTGGTGTCTACCGCGTTACCGACGGACTCATCAAGGAGTTTGGTGAAGAGCGTGTCCTGGACACGCCCTTGGCGGAATCGGGCATTGTGGGCACCGCAATCGGCTTGGCCCTGCGTGGGTATTCCCCCGTATGCGAGATCCAGTTTGATGGCTTTGTCTACCCGGCTTTCAACCAGATCACCACCCAGCTGGCCAAGATCCATGCCCGCAGCCTCGGCAAACTCACCGTTCCGGTCGTCATCCGCATTCCCTATGGTGGCGGTATCGGCTCGATCGAGCACCACTCCGAGTCGCCGGAAGCACTGTTCGCCCACACGGCGGGATTGCGCATCATTTCCCCGTCCAATGCCCACGATGCCTATTGGATGATCCAGAAAGCCATTGAGTGCCAGGACCCGGTCATCTTCTTCGAGCCCAAGCGCCGCTACTGGCTCAAGGGTGAAGTGGATGTCCAGAATGCCGGCCTGTCCGAGGATCCCTTCAAGGCACATGTAGTCCGCGAGGGCACGGATGCCACCATCGTGGCCTACGGACCGCTGGTTCCCGTAGCCCTGGCCGCAGCCAACGCTGCTACGGAGGACGGCCGGAGCATTGAGGTCATCGACCTCCGCTCCATCTCGCCCCTGGATTTTGACACCGTGGAAGCCTCGGTCAAGAAGACAGGGCGCCTGATCGTCGCCCACGAGGCACCCACGTTCGGCGGCATCGGAGGCGAGATCGCGGCTCGTATCAGTGAGCGGGCGTTCCTTCACCTCGAGGCCCCCGTGATCCGCGTTGGCGGGTTCCACATGCCGTATCCCGTTGCCAAGGTGGAAGAGGACTACTTGCCGGACATCGACAAGATCCTGGAAGCACTCGACCGCTCGCTGTCCTACTAGCGCCTGCTGGCCCACTCAACCGCCCTGATCCTGCCCGGCTTCGTTGCCTGGTAACCGGAAATCGAGGACCACTGTGACTGTAAAGAAATTCAACCTGCCGGACGTCGGCGAAGGCCTGACCGAGGCCGAGGTAGTGGCTTGGAAGGTCAAACCGGGCGACGTCGTAGCAATCAACGATGTCCTGTGTGAGATCGAAACGGCCAAATCCCTGGTGGAACTGCCATCTCCCTTCGCCGGCACAGTGACTGAGTTGCTGGTGGAAGAGGGCATCACTGTGGAGGTCGGCACGGCGATCATCGCTGTGTCCGAAGGTGCGGAAGGACCTGCGGCTTCAGGCAGTTCCGGGGGTGCGGTGGCCGAAGCGGCTCCGGCGGCTACCGCCGTCGAGATGCCGTTGTACGGCAAACTGAGCGTCGACGAGGACCATGATGACAACCGTCCTGCCGGCGGTCCGCTGGTCGGTTCGGGTCCGAAGGCCGACGCCGTCAAGCGCCGCGCCCGGAAGCGTCCGGCCGGTTCGGTCGAAGCGGCCACGGTCGCCGAAAACGCCGAGGGCACGGTCCAAAACCACCAAGCGGTAGTGGAAGCCAAAGCGGACGAAGTGCCCGTTTCCCACCGCACGACGCCGGTGCGCCCCACTGCTGCACCCGGCAGCCAGCCTCCGGCTGCCCAGGTGGCAAGCACCCAGGTGCCGGCTGCTTCGGCTCCTGCCTCAGCAAGCAACGCCGCGGGTACGCCGATTGCAGCTTCCCGGGGTGCGGCCATCAGCGGCACCATCAGCGGCTTGGTCAACAAGGTTTTGGCCAAGCCCCCTGTTCGGAAGTTTGCCCGCGATCTGGGAATCGACCTCGCGGACGTCGTGGCCACGGGCCAGCGGGGCGAGGTCACCCGCGAGGACCTTGTGAGCTACCAGGCGCAGCGCGATGCCGAGCACGATCAAGCCGACTCCTTCTGGGGCGCCTCCAAGAAACCGCAGGACCAGCGCATCGAGCGCCTTCCAGTAAAGGGGGTTCGGAAGGCCACCGCCAAGGCAATGGTGGAGTCGGCATTCTCCGCGCCGCACGTCAGCATCTTTGTGGACGTCGATGCCAGCCGCACGATGGAGTTCGTCAAGCGGCTCAAAGTCTCCCGGGACTTTGAAGGAATCAAGGTCTCGCCGTTGCTGATCCTGGCCAAGGCCGTGATCTGGGCGGCGGCCCGAAACCCCAGCGTCAACGCCACGTGGGTGGAGAACGCAGACGGAAACGGAAACGCTGAGATCCAGGTCAAGCACTACATGAACCTGGGCATCGCAGCTGCGACTCCCCGGGGCCTCATGGTCCCCAACATCAAGGACGCCCAGGACCTGTCCCTCAAGGAATTGGCCTTGGCCCTGAACGATCTGGCCACTAAAGCACGTGCAGGCAAGACCCAGCCGGCGGAGATGCAGGGCGGAAGCCTGACTGTCACCAACATTGGTGCACTTGGCATCGACACCGGAACCCCCATCATCAATCCGGGTGAGGTCGCAATCATTGCGTTCGGAACCATCAAACAGAAGCCATGGGTTTTGGACGGTGAAGTCATTCCACGCTGGATCACCACCCTTGGCGGATCCTTCGACCACCGGGTGGTTGACGGCGACTTGTCGGCCCGCTTCATGGCTGACGTAGCGGCCATTCTTGAAGAACCGGCGCTGTTGCTTGACTGACCGGCAAACAACCCCGGGTCCCGGGACGGATTCCCACCCGGAAGGTGCCTCCCGCGCGGCAGGCGCCCCTAACTCGGGTGGCGCTTCGATGGCCGGACCGGACGGTGCTTCCGCGGCTGCACCGGCCGGGGCTGGGCTGGCGGTTGCCGATGCCGGCCATGTTCCCCCGCAGCTTGTAACGGGCCACTGGCGCACGTTTGCCCGGGTTCTGACGGAAGTATTCCAGCCGCCGGTTGTGGTGATGGTGCTGCTGTTGATCAGCCCCGCAATCGAACCCGGGTTTCCTGGAACCATGTGGTTCGGACTCCTGGCCGCAGTGTTCGTCTGCGTCTTGCCGCTGGCCTACGTGCTGGTGATGGTCAAACTGGGCA
This sequence comes from Arthrobacter sp. TmtSoilC79, assembly GCF_059739405.1. Classification (NCBI taxonomy): domain Bacteria; kingdom Bacillati; phylum Actinomycetota; class Actinomycetes; order Micrococcales; family Micrococcaceae; genus Arthrobacter; species Arthrobacter sp. TmtSoilC79. Next base: position 305,886 of record NZ_AP046051.1, read on the forward strand.
GGATCACAGACCACCATGTCAGCGACCGACGCCAGCGCCCGGCGTTGCTGCTGATGGCCCTGGTCTCAGTGGTGGCCGGGCTGGGCGTATTGGAGCTGTTGAACGGCCCTGCCAGCGTCTCGGTGATGATCATTGCGCTCATCGGAGGCATCGCCATCTTGGCCGTGGTGAGTGCCTTTTGGAAGATGAGCGGCCACGCCTCTGCCCTGGCCGCGGCGGCTGTCATTGTGGTGGCCATGTTCGGAGCTGCCTGGTGGCCGGTGTTGCTTCTGGTCCCGGCAGTGGGCTGGTCGCGGTTGGTCCTGCGCGCTCACACCCTGGGCCAGGTCATTGTGGGCTCGCTGTTCGGCGGAGTGGTGATCGCCGGATTGTGGTGGCTGCTGCGCGAGTGGATGCTGTAGCGGCACAGCGGCACAGCGGCACAGCGGCACAGCGGCACAGCCGCGCAGTTTCGGCGCCTAGAACGCCGGGTAGCTGACCAGAAGAGCCTGGAGTTCGGTGGTGGACATGTTGTTTGCCATCTCCACGCTGATGCCCATGGCGACGGCGGCGATGGTTACCATGGCCACGCACGCCACGGACAGGAAGCGCCAGTCCTTGCGGAACACGCTGCCGAAAGTCTCGGGCATGTCCAGGCCTGGGGTGATCATGTTGGGCGCGCTGTCCCAGGAGCCGTCGTCGAGCATCGCGATGACGCGGTCGTTGCTGCGGTCAAAACGCATGGTGCTGATGTTGTTGCCGTGGCGGGCAAGAAGGATGTCGTGTCCCACGCGCTGGCGCGGCTGCAAAGTAAGCAAGAAAATGATCCCCTGAAGTCAGTAAGTGGAGGTGGCACGCGCCATTGGGGGCATTTCGATTTTATAACGATGACTTCAGGAGCCCGGCCCAAAAGACGCCAAATGCCGGGTGAGGCTCCCCACCCGGCGGCGTGATTCAGCTCGCTTTACGGCTGGTCGGTCTTGGCGATGTAGACGTCGCAGGGGGCCGTGTGCGCCACTGTGTTGGCTACGCTGCCAAGGACGCGTCCCAGGCCCTGCATGCGCCGGTTACCCACCACGATCAAGCTGGCGTCCTGCATTTCGGCTTCCTTCACCAGTGCTTCACCAGGCTTTCCGCGCGCCGCGGAGTAGGTGATCTCGAGGCCTTCCTGCGCCAGGCGTTCTGCCACGGTGCGTGCCACGGTTTCTGCTTCGGCGGCGTCGGACACGATCCACTTGTCGGTGCCGATCTCCACCACTTCTGTGCGGTTGCTGTCGAATGCACTGACAACGCGCAGGCTGGCTCCGAGGCCAATGGCCAACTGCCGGGCGGCTTGGGCTGCCCTCATTGCCGTCTCGCTGCCGTCTACTCCGACAATCACAACTCCGGTCATTGTGTTGCTCCTTCATTGATGGCTGTGATGGCTTCTGCCAAAACTGGTGCCAGGCGGCGGACGCCTTCGGTAATGGTATCCGGCGGTACCGCGCTGAACGCCAGGCGCAGCTTGTTGGAGGGGCTGTCCGCGGGTGAGAAGGCTGCTCCGGGAATGAAGACGACTCCGGCGTCGATCGCTTTGCCCAGCAGGGGATAGGTATCCACGCCGTCGGGCAGCGTGACCCACACGAAGAAGCCGCCGTCCGGCCGCGTCCAGGTCAGGCCTGCCGGCATGTACTCCTCAAGTGCCGAGAGCAAGGCCTGGCAGCGCTCAGCGTAGAGCGTGCGGTAAGTGTCGATCTGGCCTTGCCAGTCGTATTCCCGGAGGTATGCCGAGACCAGCATTTGGTTCAGTGGCGGTGGGCAGAGCGTCACTGCCTCGGACGCGAGGTAGAAACGGCGCTGGAGGTGGGCAGGAACCAGCGCCCAGCCAATCCGTAGTCCGGGAGCGAAGATCTTGGAGAACGAGCCGAAATAGATGACGTCGTCCGGGTTCGCGGCACGCATCGGTGCGATGGGATGCCCGTCGAAGCGAAGGAGTCCGTAGGGGTTGTCTTCCAGGACAATAATATTCGCCTTGCGGCATATATCGACGATCCGTTGCCGGCGCTCTGCTGCCAACGTGATGCCGGAGGGGTTGTTAAAGTTGGGAATGGTGTAGAGGAACTTGATGTTCTTGCCCTCGGACTGGAGCGCCGCGATCCTGGCCTCAAGAAGCTCCGGCACCAGGCCGTCGCCGTCCATGTCGATCGGCTCCACCTCAACCTGGTACGCCTCGAACGTGTTCAGCGCGCCGACGTAGGTGGGGTTTTCCACCAAGACCACATCACCGGGGTTGCAGAAGACCTTGGTGGCTACGTCCTGCGCCGACTGCGAGCCTGCGGTGATGACGACGTTTTCCGGCAGGGCGTCGGTAATGCCCTCGGCTGCCATGACATCGCAGATCTGCCGGCGGAGTTCCTCTGTACCTTGGCCTCCGCCGTATTGCAGGGCGGTCATGCCTTCCTCGGCGATGATCCTGGCGGCGGTCTGTCCCAGCTTTTCCAGGGGCAGCGACTGCAGGTACGGGTTGCCTCCGGCAAGGGAGACGAGCCCCGGGCGCATGGAGATGTCGAAGACATCCCGCACGGCGGACTGTTTGATATTGGCGGCCCGCGCGGAGAAGAGTTCCTCGTGCGGGTGGGCGGCCGTGGCGGCACGCTCAATGGCGTCGATGGCTTCAGCGGGCAGCGTTGCGCCGGCATCCAATGTTTCGTGGGTCACAGTGACAGGATACTCCTCGATGTTGCTAAAGAGGCAACATCTGTTTCCCAAATTCTTCGAGTGTGGCTCTCCGCGCTTTACGCATCCATCCGGAACGGCTGGAATGTAGCTATGACAGCGCATCAGGCATCCGTGACCAAGGCCGAACAGTTCCACAAACTCCACGACGCCGGGCCCACGCCGCTGGTGCTCGTCAACGTTTGGGACGCGGCGTCCGCACGTGTGGTGCAGGAAGCAGGAGCGACGGCGATCGCCACGTCGAGCTCCGCGGTCTCCTGGAGCCTGGGGTTCCGGGACGGCGACCACGTTCCGTGGGGTCTGGCCATGGCTGCGCTTGGCCGCGTCGTGGGCGCTACAACGCTGCCCGTCACCGCAGACATAGAAACCGGTTACGGGCGCACCGACGACGAACTGAGGGCCACCGTTCACGCCGTCCTTGATGAAGGCGCCGTAGGCATCAATATCGAGGACTCCGGCGAGGAACCACTTACCGACACCGCCGAACAGTCACGCAGGATCGCCCTCATCCGGGCCGCTGCCGACGACCGCGGGATTCCGCTGTTTATCAATGCCCGCACCGATACGTTCCTGTCGGGACGATTCGGGGACTCAGCTTATGAGGAGACGCTGCGTCGTGCGGACTCCTATGTCGCCGCCGGTGCCGACGGCGTCTTCGTGCCCGGCGTCGTGGATCTCCATGTCCTCCATGAACTGTCAGGCCGGATACCGGCTCCGCTGAATGCGCTGGCGGGAGTCGGTGCGCCGTCGCCGTTGGAACTGCACGACGCCGGAGTGCGTCGCGTCAGCATCGGCGGCAACACTGCCAAAGCCGCATACGCCAAGGTCGCCCGGGTGGCGACGGAGATTCTGGGGGACGGCAACTGGGCAGGGCTGGCAGGCACGCGCAGCCACGACGAGATGGACGCACTCTTCGAGGAGGGGCCTCGTTACGGCGGGTGAACCATGCGACGGCGGCGCCCGCCTCAAAATGTCGGACCCCGCCGGTAGCTTGGGATCAGAAACAAAAGCCACCACGGCAGGGGAGTACGGATGGCACGACGCAGTGTGCAGTTCTGGCGCATCGAGCAGCTGAACGGTGAAGGGCTGAACCGTCCATTTCCTGCGCGCCGCGTCGCGGAGGTCCTGAAGAAGGCCCAGGACTCCGGGATTGACCGGCATTTCACCAGCGTGGACGGAACTGTCTTGCTGGCGCAGGCCGTGGCGTCCTCGCCCTTTCCCGTGGTGTTGCTGGACCGGGTCCGGGACACCAACCTGCCAAGTGTCGGCGACGCCCTTGGCCGGCGTAAACCGCTCCCGTTGGCTCCCGGTGACCACCTTCTGGAAACCACATACTTCGCGTTCCTGAAGAGGAACGTCGTTGCCGTGCTCACCAGCGGCAACGGTCCCCGGGCGTCCCGGATGGGGGATTACCTCGGTGGAATGCTGGGGCTCGAGCCTGTCCTGGTACCTGTGGTGAGGGAGGACATCGAGGAAATTCTTGCCAGGCTCGAAGTGAGCCGTTTCGAATTCGCCCTTCCCGCTGAGCGTCTCACGGGAAAGCTGATGGAGGGCGAGTGGGCTGACGTCCTGGACAGTGCCTCGCGCCTGATGAATGAGGGCACGTTCCGCATTTCGCTCAGTGTTGGGCGGGCAGGAAATGCCGAGGACAAGCAGCGGATCAGGGACCGCATCCAACACCTCATCGACCTCTTCCGCAGGGCCGGTTCCGTGGAGCACTTTGACTACGTGGTGGCCGAGGGCAAGGATTCCCTGACGGGGGACAGGGAAGTGGTCGATCTGCTCAAGGAACGTTTCATCTCGCACATCGAGGTTGACCCGGATGTTTTCAACGATCCCCAAAAGTCGGTGGCCGAGGCCGTTGCCATCCTCAACAAGCAGGCCAGGGACAACGAGGCATTCTTCGCCAGGACCCTCCCGGACGTCAAAGGCTCTCCTGACAGCGGCCTGGTGCCGGACATTGTCGCCGGCGGAATGGCCGCCGTACGGGAAGCCCTCGCTGCGGCCATAGCCTCTGAGGAAGCCACAGCAGGCGGTGCGGGCCATGAGCTTGTACGAGGTTGATATTGAACGCCCCGGGCGGCGGCGGACTGTCTGGCGCTGGTTCCTTCTCCATCCCACTGCCGATTATCTGTGGGCAGCGCTCGCCGTCCTGATCTGGCTGGGGATCGCGCTGCTGGCACATCAACCCTTGATGCTTGAAGGGGCCGACGCCGGGACCCGCCGCGCTCTCTTCCAGACTCTCGCCACCTTGGCAGGAGCAACGGCCGGTCTGACCCTCACCAGCGTTTCCATGCTCATCAACGTGCTGGGCAAGAAGGCCGCGCCGGGTCAACGCGAGCTCCCGCTTGAGAGACTCTCGGCAACGCATCGGCGGCAGATCGGTGAAGTATTCCTGTTTGCCATCCCGGGGTTGGGCCTGCTGGTGGTCGCTGCGCTGGTCACGATGGTACTCGAAGGAGGCGGACCTACGGGGCTGTGGATTCCTGAAGCAGTGGTTTTCGTACTGGCCTTCGCCTCCGTGCTGGCCCTGTTGCGGGTGGCGTGGGCCTTGCGGCGGGTGCTGGCCATCGCGACAGCGTGAGCAGCTCCGGGCTCGTCATGCGGCGTTCTCCCACGTTGTTCCCCATCGTTTCTCTGAGTCATTCTGCCAAGCTGCCGTGACGTTGCCGGTCGGCAACGGAATGGCAATCGTGAGCTCACCTTACGCTCAGGGCCTCCGTCAGGGTCCTGCCATTGACGTAGATTTCAGCGCGCGACGCACCGCTGGCCGCGACGATTGTCTGGGTCAGTTGAGCCTGGATGCGCGGGATGTCGCATACGCCTCCGGGCCGCAGAGATCCGCTGAGGTTCACTATCACCGTGGAACCGCTCATGTAGCCCGAGAGATAGCGCAGCGAAGAGTCAGCCAGTGCGTCGTAAAGGGCGGCATTACTGTCCACAGGGATGCCGGCTTCCAAGAGCCGTCCGAGGGCGACGCTCAAGGGGTCCCCGGGCCCGGCCACGCCGCGGACAGGAACCAGGCTGTCGTTGCAGCCGAACCGCACGCCGCGCGAGCCGCCGTCGTCGATTGCCACGTAGTAGACCGCGGGACCGGAGGTATCCACTGTCACCACCGTGCCGGTTTCGGAAGGCTCCGGAGCGCTGGTCCCCGGTTCGGGGGAAGGCGCGACGGCGGTGCGCGCCTGCGTGGGGACCGCCTCGGAGGGAGCCGGGCTGGCGGAAGGCGCGGCACTGGGTGCAGAGACTATGGGTGCCGGGTAAGAAGAAGCGGAGGCCGGCGTGGAAGTGGGCGAGGGGTCGGCGATCGACGGAGTGCCTTGGGCGGAAGGTGTCGGGGCGGCAGACGTGGAAAGAGGCGAAGCGGCCGGTGGGCTGACGAAAACGGTCGGCAAAGGAGCCGCGCTTCCGGCTTCGGTTCCCGTGGGACTGCCGGTGCCACCAGGACCGGCAGTGCAGCCAACCAGCCCCAATCCGAAGACGAGGCAGACAGCTGCGATCGTCGTCGTGCCCTTGATTCCCCGTCCGGCATGCATGACAGCCCCGCGCTCCTGTCCGTCCACCTGTATCTCCAACGTTAGGACGGGTTGGCCCCGGACAACATCCCGCTTGGGTGACGGTTCGGACAAGAGTTGATCACGCCGGGACCGTCAAGCGATTAGGAAGGTGCCGGATACGCGAATGCCCCCGCCCCGCGGAAAGCGGAACGGGGGCATGGGCGGCGAAATGGCTAGGCTGCTGCTTCTTCGTCCTGGACGGCGGTCAGCGGCTCAAAGATGGCCTTGATCTGCTCTACGACCTCGGCGTCGTCCTTCGGGTGCAGTTCAGCGAAGCGGATCATGGAACCCGGAACGGCCAGCTTGACGTCTTCGAGGACCTTGGCGCCGGCAATGCCGGCAGCCTTGCGGGCCTCGTCCTGGGCCCATACGCCACCGAACTGGCCAAAAGCGGTACCGACGACGGCGGTCGGCTTGCCGGAGAGGGCGCCGGCGCCGAACGGGCGGGACAGCCAGTCGATGGCGTTCTTCAGCGATGCAGGCATGGTGCCGTTGTGCTCGGGGGTGACCAAGAGGATGGTGTCGGCATCGGCTGCTGCGGCGCGGAGGGCGGCGGCTTCGGCGGGGACCTGGCCTTCGACGTCGATGTCCTCGTTGTAGAACGGGATGGTGCCCAGTGAACCGTGGATCTGGACGTCAACGTTCTCCGGAGCGTTCAGCTGGATGGCCTCGGCGAGCTTCTTGTTGTGGGAATCGGCGCGAAGGCTGCCGACGAGGGTAAGAACGGTGCTCTTGGACATGGTGTCTCCTTGTGTCTGGCCGGTAGTAGTGCCGGCCGTTCGATGTCTTGGCTTTGTGGCCTTCATCGATACTAAACGGACTATGGTCCGCTTTCTATTCCCGGGGTCTAGAATATTTCTGTGAGCTCGATCCCCATGAGGCCGGACGTGCCCCTAGGCGCCCCCCATGAGCGCAGTGACGCAGCGAGGAATCGCGAGCGCCTCCTCGTTGCTGCCCGGGATCTTGTGGCCGAGTTCGGCGCCGAGGCGCTGACCATGGACGCGCTCGCCTGCAAAGCGCAGGTGGGCAAGGGAACTGTCTTCCGCAGGTTCGGCAGCAGGGCCGGGCTCATGATGACCCTGCTCAGCGACTCCGAGTCAGAGTTCCAGCGCGGCTTCATGTTCGGGCCGCCGCCGCTGGGGCCCGGTGCTACGCCGAAAGAACGCCTCATTGCTTTTGGCGAGGGGCGGATCTACTTCGTCCTGGAAAACGGCGAACTCCTGAAAGCGGCCGGCGCCGCCACCCGCAACCGCTTTGATGTACCGGCCACCAAGCTTTCGCACCGCCATATGGAAATCCTGCTCCGGGAGGCTGGAATCGCAGACCCGTGGGTCATGGCCATGTCCCTGACCTACGCGCTGGACCCCGAGCGGATTGTGGACGACGTCCGGGTCCGCGGCATTTCGCCTACGCGGCTGAGCGACTCCTGGCGTGAGCTGATCACCCGGCTGCTGCCCGCGGCCTAGCGGCACCCCTGGTGGCGCCCGGATGCTAGCCGCGGCCTTAATGGCACCCGAAGGCTGCCCGCGGCCTAACGGCACCCCCTGGCGGCGCTCGGATGCTGCCCCGCCTGTCGGAACAGCCCCGCCTGTCGGAACAGCCCCGCCTGTCGGAACAGCCCCGCCTGTCGGAACAGCCCCGCCTGTCGGAACATCCCCCGCTGTGCCTCCCGCCGTTCCCGCGCCACTGTTAGCGCCCCCATTCCCGTCATTGACGCCGCATTAGTACCCTTGGCGTCCGCATCGTGACGCAGTCTGCACATAACAATCTGGCTGCAAGGCGCGAATCTGGAGGCCAGCTGGCAAAACGTGAAGCAGTTATTGTGGTAGTTTCCTCTTGAATGTGACGCATGCCATACACGGCTGGTGATCACTGAATGGGTGCGGGGGACCCAACAACCCACTGCATCAATTCGTAGCTGACGCCGGCCACAGCCGGGAACCGCGGAAGGACGAGCTTTGAGTTTTGCCACGATTCGGGGCAGCCACCCGACATGCTGAAATATCTGATGAAGCGGTCGGGCATTTACCTGATCATGATCTTCCTGACCACAAGTGCCGGCTACTTCCTGGCGGTCTCATCGCTCAAGCCCGCAGTTCTCGAGCAAGAGAAGATTCCGCGGCCAACCCCTGAACAGGTCAACGCCTCGTTCCGGGGGCTGGGCCTGGACCCGGAGAAGAATGCCTGGGAACGCTACATTGAATGGCTCGGTGGCATCATCACCCGCTGGGACTGGGGACGCAGCCCTAACGGCGCCTTCGTCAACGCCGAGTTCGCCGACCGCGTCTTGGTTTCCACCAGGCTGTTCATCGCCTCGATCATCCTGACCCTGGTCATCGGCGTCGCCCTTGGTGTCTATTCCGCCGCCCGGCAGTACAAGTTCCAGGACCGGGTCATCACGTCCTACAGCTACCTGGTCCACATCCTTCCCGCTCCGATTGCCTACTTCCTGGTGCAGCTGGGCGCGATCAGCATCAACGAAAGCGTCGGGCAACGGATCTTCTTCGTGACCGGAATTTCGACGCCGGGAATCGAGCCAGGCTGGCCGGCGTTCATTGACCTTGTGGCCCACTACGCCGTGCCCACCTTCGCGATGACCATCTTCGGTTGGGCCGGTTACCAGATCGCCCAGCGCCAGTACCTGCTGGACAACGTCAATGCCGACTTCGTCCGCACGGCACGGGCCAAGGGACTGACCCGGAACCAGGCCATCAGGAAACACGCATTGCGCGTCTCCTTCATTCCGGTGGCCCAGAGTATTGCCTTCACCATTCCGGCGATCTTCACCGGCGGCTTCTTCGCTGAGGCCATCTTCGCCTGGCCCGGCATCGGCCTCTGGAGCATCCAGGCCATCAGCCTTCAGGACGTCAACGTCGCCACCGCAACGCTTGCGTACGGCTCGGTGATCTTCGCGATCGGCGCCATCCTTGCCGACTTCGCCACCACACTGGTCGATCCACGAGTGAGGGTCCAGTAATGACCAACATCATCGATCCCATCGCGGAAATCGACGAGTCCCGGGTGGGCGACCAGGACGTCGTCATCGGGAAGTCCCGCATCATCTTCCGTCGCTTCATGCGGAACCGGACCGCCGTCGCAGGTTTGTTCATCTTCGTGGCGTTGTTCCTCTTCTCGATCTTCGGCGGGTTCCTGACGCAATGGGACAAGGACACCCTTGATCCCTTGAATATCGGCATGCCGCCATCACCGGACCACCTGCTCGGAACCACGCAGGCCGGCATCGACCTCATGGCGCTCATTGTGGACGGTACCCGGACATCGATCCTGATCGGCCTGATCGTTGGCGGCCTGTCCGTGCTGATCTCCGCTGTGTACGGCTGCACCATGGCCTTCTTCGGGGGCAAGGTGGATGCCACCATGCTGTTCATCCTCGAAGCCCTCATCATGATGCCCGCCATCCTGGTGGTTGCCGTGGCAACCAGCGGCAGCGGAGGCCTCAAGAACCTTCCCAGCTGGCTCCTCCTGGTGGTTGTCCTGCTGTTCTTCAGCTGGATGGGAACCGCCCGCCTGGTGCGCTCGCTTTCCATGTCCCTCATGCAGCGCGACTACGTCAAAGCCGCCAAGTACATGGGTGTCCCTTCCCGCCGCATAGTATGGCGCCACCTGGTTCCCAACATCGGCTCGCTCCTGGTCCTGGACTTCACCCGCGGCATCACCGGTGCCATCCTTGCCGAAGTTGCGTTCTCCTTCATCGGTATCGGAATCAAACTGCCGGACGTCAGCCTCGGTGTCCTCATTGGCCAGGCAACGGGCCAGGTGTCCTCCTTCCCATGGATGTTCTGGGTGCCGCTGACCGTCATGTTCCTGCTGACCGGCTCGCTCGCCATGATGAACGACGGACTCCGTGACGCCTTCGACCCCAGCTCCAGCTCCATTGGGCGGGCCAAGACCAAGACCGCAAAGGCTGGCAAATGAGCACCAACACTTCCCAGACTCCCGCCGAACGGCTCCGAGATGCCGGACTTTATGCCCCCGGCGAAGCAGTCCTCAGCGTCCGCGACCTCAACGTCCGCTTCAACTCCGAGAATGGCGTGGTCCACGCCGTCCGTGGCGTGGATTTCGATCTCATGGCCGGCAAAACCCTGGGCATCGTGGGTGAATCCGGGTCCGGCAAGTCCGTGACCTCCATGGCCATCATGGGCCTCCTGCCCGAGACCGCTGACATCACCGGCTCCGTCAGGTACAAGGGCAAGGAACTCCTGGGCCTCAGCGACAAGGCCATGTGCAAGCACCGTGGCAGCGATATCGCCATGGTGTTCCAGGACCCGCTGTCCTCGCTGACGCCCGTCTACACGGTAGGCACCCAGATCATCGAGGCGCTGACCGTCCACAATCCCACCATGAGCAAGCAGGCCAAAGAAGCCCGCGCCGTCGACCTCTTGCGGATGGTGGGCATCCCCAGTCCCAAGGACCGGCTGAAGGCCTTCCCGCACGAATTTTCCGGCGGCATGCGCCAGCGCGTCATGATCGCCATAGCGATCGCCAACGATCCGCGGGTCCTGATCGCTGATGAACCCACGACGGCGTTGGACGTCACCATCCAGGCACAGGTACTGGAAGTCCTGCACACCGCGCAGGAGGAGACCGGCGCCGCCGTCGTGATGATCACCCACGACCTCGGCGTAGTGGCAGGCATGGCGGACGACATCATGGTGATGTATGCGGGCAAACCGGTTGAAACCGGCACTGTGGAGGACATCTACTACAACCCGCGGATGCCCTACACGCTGGGGCTGCTCGGTGCCGTTCCCCGCGTCGACACCGCCACCAGGCAGTCGCTGGTGCCAATCGAAGGAACCCCGCCCAACCTCGCCCTGCCCGTCACCGGATGCTCCTTCGCGGCCCGCTGCCCCATGGTCAGCGACGCCTGCCTGCACGGCGAGCCGGAACTGTTTCCGGTGCCAGGAGTTGAGGGCCAGACTCTGGGACACAAGGCTGCCTGCATCAAGGCGGAGGAACTCTCCGGCAACGCCGACGCGCACAAGATCTTCCACGCGCCGCCCAAGCCGGTTTCAAAGTTCGACGGCGTCCCCCGCGTCGAGCGCGACAAGGTCCTGGAACTCAAGGACGTGAAAAAGCATTTCCCGCTGCTCAAGGGTGCTTTGATCAAGCGGCGGATCGGCACGGTCAAGGCCGTGGATGGTCTGAGCTTCGACATCCGCGAAGGCGAGTGCGTCTCGATCGTGGGCGAGTCCGGCTGCGGCAAGACCACCACGCTCCTGGAAATCATGGAGTTCCACCCGGACCAGGTGGGCGAAGTGGTGATCGGCGGCGTCAGCAACAAGGTAGCCACGGACCACAAGACCAAGATGGCCATGCGCAAGGAAATGCAGATGGTCTTCCAAGACCCCACCGGAGCCCTGGACCCGCGCTTCACCGTGTACGAGGTCCTGGCCGAGCCGCTGGAAAACCTGGGCATGCCCAAAGCGGCCATCCGGAAACGCATCATGGAACTCATGAAGCTGGTGGGCTTGCAGCCGGACCACGTGAACCGCTTCCCCAACCAGTTCTCCGGTGGCCAGCGCCAACGCATCGGCATCGCCCGGGCGCTCGCGGTCAACCCGAAGCTGGTGGTTCTGGACGAACCGGTCTCTGCACTGGACGTTTCCGTGCAGGCCGGAGTCATCAACCTGCTGGACAAGCTCCGCGCCGAGTTGGGCCTCAGTTACCTCATGGTGGCCCACGACCTCTCCGTCGTCCGGCACATCTCGGACCGCGTGGCCGTCATGTACCTCGGCAAGATCGTGGAAACCGGCCACGTGGACGACGTCTTCGATAACCCGCGCCACCCCTATACCCGGGCCTTGCTGTCCGCGATTCCGGTGCCGGACCCCCAGCTTGAACGCACCCGTGAACGCATCATCCTGCAGGGTGACCTTCCAAGCCCGCTGGATGCTCCCAAGGGATGCAATTTTGCCACCCGCTGTCCTGTCTTCGCCGCGCTACCTGCCGCGAAGCAGGAGAAGTGCCTTACTCTGGAGCCGCCACTGGCTTCCGAGAAGGAAGGCGCACAGGATTTCGCGTGCTTCTTCCCGGACGGAGAGATAGACGCCGACATGCTGGTGGTGCATGCCTGACGACATATGACGCATTTGAAATGAATCCCTGGTCTCAACTCGCAAATGAATTTCCAGTCGTAAACATGAAGGGCAAACCATGAAGAAATACACGACGATCGGTGGCGTAGCACTCGCAGCAGCGCTCATGCTGACCGCTTGCGGCGGGGGAACGCCGTCGGGTCCGGCCTCACAGAAGGCCGAAGAAAGCGGAGGCGACATCAGCAAGCTGATCAGCGTCAACGCCAAGGAAGCAAAGGATCTTGAGCAGGGTGGCACACTCACCCTGGGCGTGGGCAGCATTGGACCGGACTTCAATGGTTTCTCCAATGTCGGCAACAGCGCGGATACTTCCGCCCTGCTGACACCGGTCAACCCGGCTGCCATCAGCAGCGGCGGCATCGGTGGCTGCTGGAAACTGGACTTCAGCGGCAAGGCCGAGCCCAACAAGGACTTCTGCGAAGAGGTCAAGAGCGAAGTCAAAGATGGCAAGCAGACCATCACCATCAAGGTCAATGACAAAGCCACCTGGAACGATGGCACACCCATCGACGTGAAGACGTTCCAGAACACCTGGAACATGCTGAAGGGCGAAGACAAGGCCATCGACATCGTCACGGCGGGCAACTATGCCTTCGTTGACTCCGTCAAGGCAGGCGCCAATGACAAGGAAGTCATTGTCACCACCACCCAGCCCGTCTACCCGCTGGACTCACTCTTCTTCGGTCTGATCCACCCCTCCAACAACTCCGCGGAGACCTTCAACACCGGTTTTGCGGGCAACATGCACCCCGAGTGGATGGCCGGCCCGTTCAAGGTGGAGAACTACGACACCACCGCAAAGACCGTCACCATGGTTCCGAATGAGAAATGGTGGGGCCAGAAGCCGGTCCTCGAAAAGGTCATCTGGCGCCAGATGGAGCCGAGCGCAACCATCGCTGCTTTCAAAAACGGTGAAATCGACGCAGCCAACGGCCGCACCCTGGGCCGCTACAAGCAGCTCGAAGGTACCACCAACTCCGAGATCCGCCGCGGCCAGCGCCTGTTCGCCGGTGGCTTGAACCTGAACGCCAAGCGCCCTGCCCTCACTGACGTTGCCGTACGCAAGGCGATCTTCACCGCCGTCGACCGCAAGGCTATCCGCGACGTCCGCTTCAACGGCCTGAACTGGTCCGAAGAGAGCTCGGGCTCCATGATGCTCATGCCGTTCTCCGAGTACTACCAGGACAACTACCCCGTGAAGGACACCGGCGCCGAGGCTGCCAAGAAGGTCCTGACCGACGCTGGTTACGCAGCCAACGACAAGGGCATCATGGCGAAGGACGGCGTCCCCGTCTCCTTCAAGATCACCAACTTCGGTGACGACCCCACCACAGCGGCAACCACCCAGACCCTGCAGAAGCAGCTCCAGGCCGCCGGCATGGATGTTGGCATCGATCAGCGCGGTGACGCTGACTTCGGCAAGGTTGTTGGCTCCCGCGAGTTCGACGTCACGATCTCCGGTTACACCGTGGGTCCGGATGCTACCGACGCTGTGAAGCAGTACTACGACTCCGAGACCAACGAAAACGGCCTCGGCGACGCTGAACTCGACGCTGAAATCAAGCGCCTCTCGTCCATCGCCGATAACGCCGAGCGCAACAAGGCCGCCATGGAGGTAGAGAAGAAGCACATGGAGAAGTACTTCTCCATGGGCGTCGTGATGAACGGCCCGGAGATCCAGTTCGTGCGCAAGGGCCTGGCCAACTACGGCCCGTCCCTGTTCCAGAGCCTCTCCAACGTTCCGGACTGGACCACCATAGGCTGGGAAAAGGGCGCCAAGAAGTAGCCCCTCAGCTGTAAATTCCCAAGAGTAGTTTCCTGAAGGCCGGGAGCTTCCCTGAACCTGTTGATCGGTTCACGGAGGTTCCCGGCCTTCGCCGTCCCAACCATCTCTCACATCCCCCGGCGTTCACGCGTACGCTCGCGCAGATCCCCCCGCGTTCACCCGCACGCTCTCTCACATCCCCCGGGCGTTCACGCGCACGCTCGCGCAGATCCCCCCCGCGTTCACGCGTACGCTCGCGCACATCCCCGGGCGTTGACGCGTACGCTCGCGCACATCCCCGGGCGTTGACGCGCACGCTCTCTCACCGGTGATAGAGGGTTCGCGTGAAAGGGCTGTTACGTGAGAGGGGATCGGTAGCCTAGGGTCATGACTTCCCAGCCGATCCGTACCGCCGTTGCAGGTTTTGGCCTTTCGGGCAGCGTCTTTCACGCCCCCTTCATCGCCAGTAATCCCGCCTACGAACTATCCGTCATTGCCACCTCGGACGCCGGCAGGCAGGCGAAAGCAAAGGCGCGCTACCCGCAGGCCACCATCGTCAACACGCCAGGGGACATCCTGGCCCTCGCTGATCAGTTGGATCTGATCGTCCTGGGCACACCGCCCGCAACCCATTTCCCGCTTGCCAAAGCCGCGCTGGAAGCCGGCCTCGACGTCGTCGTCGATAAGCCGTTCACGGTCCGCAGCACCGAGGGCGAGGAACTGATCCGATTGGCGGCGCAACTTGGCCGTGTCCTCACCGTGTATCAAAACCGGCGCTGGGACGGCGACTCGCTCACCGTCAGGAAACTGCTCGACGCCGGGACGCTGGGGACAGTGACCCGGTGTGAGGTGGGCATGGAGCGCTGGGCTCCGGAGATCGCCAAAGCCTGGAAAGCCGGTGCTTCGGCGGAAGACGGTGGCGGCGTACTGTTCGACCTCGGCACCCACGTCCTGGACCTGTGCCTGCAGTTTTTTGGTCCCGCCACAGTCACTTACGCGGAAATCCAGGCGCGCCGTCCCCAGGAATCAGCCGACGACGACGTCTTCCTGGCACTCCAGCACCAGTCGGGCGTTATCAGTCACGTCCGCATCAACCTGACCAGCCACTTGCACGGGCCACGTTTCCGGATTCTGGGTACTGAAGGCGGCTTCGTGAAGTTCGGCAGCGACCCGCAGGAACCCTATGTGCTCGGTGGTGGGCTGCCGACGGATGACGGGTACGGCGTCGAACCTGCCGAAAACCACGGCACGCTGGAACTGAACGGGCAGCGCACCGCGGTGGCCACGGAGCGTGGCGCTTACCCCGAGTTTTACCGGATTCTGGCGGACAAACTCGACGACGGCGGCTCGGCCTCCGCTTTTCCCTTGCCCGTGGATCCAGCCGACCCGGTTGCTGTCCTGAAACTCATTGAGCAGGCACGGTCTCTGGCATAACGTCAGCGCTGGCCACCACTGCGTAAATGGATTTGAGGTCCTGGTTGCCTTCAGTGGGTTGGCAACTGCCGGTCAGCTGGACAATGTCCGCAGCGGCCTGATGGTGAACCACCGTCACGGCGGTGAATTGCGCCAGGGGTCCGGCCTGCGGGTGCGTGTAGCGGGCTTCGCGTACGTGCCAATCACGGCCATTGATCACCACCGGCTCTGTGCCCAGCAGAACAGCATCGGGCAACGCATCCAGGAATGAGTCCACGGACGCGGCGATGTCGGCGAGCTGGTAGCCGGACAAACGGCGTGACACGGAAATCACCACATTTGCTGTGTAGCGGCCTTCCACGGTGGGGGCCATCAGGGCACCCACCGCGTCCGGAACCACCTGGCGTGTCCAACCCGCGGGCGGATCGAGCTTGATTGCGGGGTAGGCGGGAAAAGCCTCGGAGGGGAAAACCTGGTGCGATGTCATGGGAGCCCTTTCGGAGCACTGTCAGTACAGGAAAGCTATTTGCTGAGGAAGTCGACGAACCCGGTCACGGAATCCACAAAGCCGGACGGGCTGATGGTGATCTGGCCCCCGGCTCCCAGGCCAAGCTCCGCGGTGATCTTGGCACCGGCGCCGAGGGTGAGTCCGTCTTCGTCCATGGAAGCTGTGAAGAAGTGGCTTTCGCCGGCTCCGGCAGCGACTGTTGCGTTGAGGGTCAGGGTCTGGCCCAGGACTTCCACGTAGCGGCTTCCGGTCAGTTCCGCTCCGGCGCCTGCGCTGAACGCCGTTCCGGTGGTCTCGCCGCCTTTGACGGTCACCTCTCCTTCGCCGGCACTGGCCCAGGCCCCTGCCCGTATTTCTCCGCCCTGCCCCAGGGAGAACAGGCCGCCTGCGAAGTCGGTCTTGTTATCCATGGTGAGCTTTTGACCGGCAAAGCCCTCACCACCGGCGGAGAACAGGAACGGGCTGCTGGCGTTGGCGTGGGCACTGGCCTCCACTCCCGTCATCATTCGGGTGGTTGAGGTGTTGGTGACCCATCCGTCGAAGAAGTCCGATCGGGTAGTGGTTACGTTCTCTGCGCCTGCGAATGCTTCGCCCGTGGCGTGGGCGTTGGGAAGTCCCAGCCCGAACGGCACGCTGGCCCCGAACTCACCCTCGGCCCGTGCGCCAACAAAGGTTTCGTTGGTGACAGTGGTTTTGACGGGCCCGAATTCGGACTCCGCCTTCCAGGTCATGTCCCCTCCAGTGGAAGCCTCTCCGGAACCTCCCACCTCGATCCCGCCCGGACCAAGCGAGCCGTGCGTTTCGCCCTTTGCCTGGCTGTCAAAGGAGCCGCTGCCCTCCACGGTGACAGGGCCATAGCTGGTGGGATCAAAAGTGAACCCAAGCCCGTCTGGAGTAAACCTGAAAGGACCGTCCGAGGGCCCTCCCTTGGTTGATCCTCCAGCGCCGCCTGTTGAGGCCTGCTCCTGCTGGTCTGCATTGCGCTTAAGGGCGCGGGCGTTGTCCTTGAGGCAAACCGCTGCGGCACTCAACCGGCCGTGGAGGTCGCTCTGCCACCTGCTGCGGAACTGCTCGGCGTCGTTCCCGCGCCAATACGTTCCGTTCTGAATCATGGCGGTGAGTTGCCGTTGAAGATCCGTGATCTTCTCTGCCTCAGCATCCATCACGGCCGATAGACGACGGAGGTCTCCGACATCTGCGCCAACCAATCCCTGTCCCATTAGGTACCCAGTCCCATCACGTATCCCCTGAACGTAGTGACATACAAATGCCAGGAAACCAACGGCCCAAGCATTTTCCTGAGCATAGTTGGCTGCAGCCGGCCCGGCCATGGGGACATCTAGCCAGTGTGGACAACTGAGCGGGACGCCGCGCGCTGACAATCAGTTTCTGACAAGGCGTAACCTCGCCGCACCCAAGAACGATGTAAGGGGAGTGCGGGCCACACCCGCGCGCTGATCATCCGGCAGCGACCCAACCGCTGCCGGGGCAATCCCAAGTATTTTGTCGGAGGGTTTTATGTCCTTGTTCACTGTCCTCGCCACCAGCAAAGTCGCCGCGGGCGTCCTGGCCGCCGGAGCTGTAGCTGCCGGTGGAACCGGTGTAGCTGCCTTCAACGGTGCGCTTCCCACCGGAATCCAGCAGACCGCACATGACCTCGTTGGCGCGCCCGCTCCAGTTGACGGCAAGGCCGCTGAAGCAGCTGAGACCGCCCGGACCGCCACCACCAAGGCGACTGACGCCGTCGGGGCCGCGCAGGCAAAGGCGACAAAAGCCGCCGAAGCCGGCCAGGCAAAGGCTGCCGACGCTGTTTCCGCTGCGAACGCCACTGCCAACGAGGCCACATCGCCGGAGACTTTCGGACTGTGCACCGCGTTCCTCAACGGCGGCCTGAACTCTGATGCAAAGGTCCCGGGCTTCGAGTCCCTGACCATTGCTGCTGGCGGGGAAGCGAAAGTGGAGGCGCACTGCGAAGCAGTAGTTGACGCCGGCAAGGCCGCTAATGCGAAGGCGAACGGTTCGGCCCAGGCAGACGCCGACGCCGATGCTTCCGTGACGTCGGTACTCCCGTCAAGGCCGGCGGTACCGGCCGTCCCCGCCAAGCCTGCAGTGCCTGCGACGCCGGACGTGCCGGCCACCCCCGCAGTCCCGGAAAAGCCTGCTGCTCCGGGTCTCCCGTCGCAGGTTCCGAGCGACGTTCCGGCGGCACCGGGCGCGCCCCTCGATTCTGTCCGCTAAACGCGCAGCGGCTACGGTTTAACGGCGGGGTTCCTTGGCTTAGGGCAAGGAACCCCGCCCTCGTAACGCGGGATGGAGGCGTCCACGGGTGCTTGACCCTTTGGCTGACGAATATTTGCAGGCGGATCATGATGACCCCGCGCTGCTCTTTACGGCTGCCTACAACAGCTTCTCCGGGCCGGTCTTCGGCTATCTCCGGGCCCGCGGCGTGGATGATCCCGAAGCCGTTACCCAGGACGTGTTCCTGGCCTTGTATCCAAAGCTTGAAACCCTCCACGGCGGGCTTGAGGGTGCCAAGACGCTGCTGTTCTCCATCGCCCACGCCCGGATGGTGGACCACTACCGCAAACGCGAACGGACGCCTGACTCCACACCTTACGAGTCGGAACTGGATTCGCGGTGTGCGCCGTCGGCGGAAGAGCAAGCCTTCGGACGGGCCTCCGGTTTGGGTGTCACGGAACTCCTGAACGACCTCGCGGACGACTACCGGGAGGTCTTGGCCCTACGCGTCATCGCCGACCTGTCCGTGGAACAAACAGCGGACATCATGGGCAAATCCCAAGGCGCCGTGAAGCAGTTGCAGCGCCGGGCCTTGGGCGCACTAAAGAAACGTGCACAACGAACGAACGGCACATCATGAGCGAACACTTTCCGCCGCGCGGACCCAGACACCAGCAGGCAGCACACCAGCAGGCCGTAGACCGCCTGCTGTCCGACTCCGGTTTGGACGGCGACGCCGAACTCCGCACAGAACTCCTGGAACTCCGTTCGCTGGCGGACACTGTCCCTGCACCGTCCGAGGCTGTTCGTGCGCTCATGGTCAGCGGCCAGGTTGCAGCCACCCAGGAAATCACGACGACGGATGGTCCCGTTGCGTCGTCGGGCTCGCCGACGACGGTACTCGCCACGGTTGAAGACCCGGCCCGTGTGGCTGACCCGGCGCCTGCGTCCGATCCGGCGCCTGCCTTCGACCGCCCTGCCGACGAACTTGCTGCGCGGCGGCGGACAAAGCGACGCGCTGCTGTCGCAAGTCTTGTTGTTGTGGTGTCCTTGGCCGGTGGTGCTACTGCTGCGGCCGCGTCCGACGGCGGAATTCCGGGTACCTTCCAGCATCTGGGCGCAGCCATAGGCACCGTTGTCTCACAGCTCGCGCCTGGTTCCGGCAATGCTCCAAAGCAGGATGGCCCGGCCGGCGCCACCCCGGCCCCGACTGTTGAGGAAAAGCCTGCAATTCCCGACCGGAACCAGCCCGCCCCGGCACCTGCTTCCCCGAATTCCGGCGGCAGCCCCGTCCCGGATTCCCATCAGCCGCCCCGTGGGGGAGCATCGCCTCAACAACCCAAGGACCCGTTACCCCACGAACCTGGGAACGGCGGCATCCCCACGCCGGTCGTCCCCGTAACACCGCCGGGGATCGACCCCTCGGGGATTGATCCGGCCAAGCTCCGACCCTCGGACATCCCTGTGACTGTTCCTACCCATGTGGTTCCCTCGCCGCCGGCCAACCCCGGCATCCCCGCGAAGTGACAGTTAATGCCAATGTTTGACGGAAACATTGGCATTAACTGCCACATTGGCGCGGGTTAAACCACGACGGCGGGGTGCGGCTTCGTGTGGAAGCCTCACCCCGCCGTCGTGCTTGGCGGTTCAGGTTACGCGGTAACCAGGCTGTGCCAGTCGTTGACGAGGGGCAGGTTGTGCGCCTCGGAAACGGAGTGGTGTGCCACGTGGCCTGCGGCGATGTTGAGGCCGGCGGCGAGTGCGGGGTCGCGGTCGAAGGCTGCCTTGACGCCCAGGTTGGCCAGTGCCACGGCGTAGCGCAGGGTGACGTTGGTCAGTGCGTACGTGGAGGTGTTCGGGACGGCACCGGGCATGTTGGCAACGCAGTAGAAGATCGAGTTGTGGACCTTGTACGTCGGTTCCTGGTGCGTGGTGGGGTGCGTGTCCTCGAAGCAGCCGCCCTGGTCTACGGCGATGTCCACCAGGACCGAGCCGGGCTTCATGCGGGCGACGAGCTCGTTGGTGACCAGCTTGGGTGCCTTGGCGCCCGGGATCAGGACGGAGCCGATTACGAGATCTGCGTCGATAACCGACTTCTCGATCTCGTAGGCGTTGGAGGCAACGGTCTTCAGGCGGCCCTGGTGGAGGGCGTCGAGTTCGCGCAGCCGGTTGATGTTGATGTCCATGATGGTGACATCGGCACCGAGGCCCAAGGCCATGGCGGCGGCGTTGGTTCCGGCAACACCTGCGCCGAGGACAACAACCTTGGCCGGACGGACGCCCGGTACGCCGCCCAGGAGGACGCCCTTGCCGCCGGCGGGAGCCATGAGCGAGGAAGCGCCGACCACGACGGACAAGCGGCCTGCTACCTCGGACATCGGGGCGAGCAGGGGCAGGGTGCGGCCTTCCTGCACGGTTTCGTAGGCGATGGCCGTGACGCCGGAGTTGATGAGCTCTGCGGTGAGCTCGGGCTCTGCGGCGAGGTGCAGGTAGGTGAAGAGGATGAGGCCCTTGCGGAAGCGGTGGTATTCGGCCGCGATGGGTTCCTTGACCTTCATGACCATGTCCGCGCGGCCCCAGACGTCGTCGGCCTCGTTGACGATTTCAGCGCCGGCGATCGAGTATTCCTCGTCCGTGATGCCCGAGCCGAGGCCTGCGCCGCGTTCAACCAGAACAGTGTGTCCGTTCGTGCGGAATTCGTGGACACCTGCGGCCGTGATGGCTACGCGGAATTCGTTGTTCTTGATTTCTTTGGGGACGCCGATGATCATCTGTGGGCTCCATCGTTAGCGGCCTCTTCGGCCGAAAAATGTGTTGCGGGCTGTGATTCCAGAATAAATCCGGCTGTGAGGCAGGCGACATGGGCTCCAAGGCGGGCGCAAGTAAAACTCCCGGAAATTCAAGGATCTGAGCTGCCGCAGCTCGACATTTGTCGAGCCATGGAGCGTCAGGTGTCGCCTGCTGTTGGTACGCTTCTGTGATGCAGCAAGACGTGGAACAGATCGTCGAGCGGGTGGCGTTGAAGCTGGGCCGCGGCCTCTCCTTGGAAGACCTCGACGGCGTCCTCCTCGCCTACAGCTCCAACCAATCCCACGCCGACCGCGTCCGCGTGAACTTCCTGCTGAGCAAACGCGTCCCCGGCGATGTCAGCCTCTGGCAACTGTCCCACGGCATCGCCACGGCTGTGCGTCCCGTAGTGGTTCCCGCAAACGAGGAACTGGGGATGTTGGGCCGGGTCTGCGTGCCGCTCCTGGTGCGCGGATTCCGCGTGGGCTACTTGTGGGTCCAGCTGGACCTTGAAGAGCAAAGCGCGACGGCGATACTCGCCGAGTTGCCCGGCGTGCGTGACGAGCTGGACCTGTTGGCGGGGTTGCTCCTTGATTCCAATACGGCAGAGTCGGAGTTCCGGCGCAGGCGTGAGCAGGAGTTCCTGTCGGCCTGTAGTGGTGAATCGAATGCCGTGGCAGCCGTGGCCGGGTGGAAGGAAATCCAGGGCCGGGGTCCGTGGCAACTGGTGACCATCCTGGACGCGGAAGGTGCGAGGTCCGACGTCGATCCTCTCGCCGCGACCCTGACCCACCGTTCGGCCGCCCTGCAGTCCACCATCGGTGTCAACGCCGCGTTGTTCAGCGCAGGAACCGAAACGCATTCAGTGGTGCTGTTCCGCGAGTCCGGTGGCCGGGCGGACCATGCGCAGGTGCTGGTGCACTACCAACTGGAACTCGCCAAGCGCGCCGGACGGACTGTGGACCGCGTGATCCTGGGCATCAGCGAGCCGTTCCAAGTGATACGTCAACTGGCGGGGGCGTACCGGCAATCGAAGGTTGCGGCGCAGGCGGCAGCTGTGGACAGGCCTCTCGGTGAGCTCGTGGACAGCCGGAACGTGGGTGTCTATCAGCTCTTCGACCGACTCCTGGCGCCGGGCGGCTGGGATGACACCGGCTCCGTGCACTTCCGGACCCTGGAGGACCAGGACAAGAACGGCGAACTCCTGCCTGTCCTGGAACTGCTATATGACAGCGACGGTTCAGTACAGGACGTCGCCGCCAAGCTTCACCTCCACAGGAGCAGCATCTACAACAGGCTGGGACGGATCCGCCAGCTGATCGGTGCTGACCCACTCAGCGGCTCGATCCGCCTCGAACTGCACGCCGCCTTGAAAGCCCGCCGATGGGCCGGCCGGCCGCGGATCTGAGCACTGAACGGGGCGCTGAACGGGGCGCTGAACGCGATTGAGGCAGGCACCCATTGTGGGTGCCTGCCTCAGTGAACTGCGCTAAACCGTGCCCGTTACGAGCGCCCCAAGCGCTGGCAGCTCCAACGGCCCAACCGACGCCGGAACGTGGCCGTGCGGCTGCTGCTGCAGTACCGGCTGTGCCATCCGGCGTGGGTGGTGATGCGGGGCAGGCGCGTGCTCATTTGAGGGCGTCCTTTGCTGCGTCAAGGATCTCGTCGAGCGCAGACTGCGTGGGCGCCGGCGTGGACGCGCCGGGCTTGCCCGTTGGCTTGGGCTTGGAGGTCTGGGTGGGGGTAGGGGTTGGTGTTGGCGTGGGCGTCGAGGTAGCCGGAGGGGTGGTGGGTGCCGGGGTGGTCGGCGCAGGCGTGGCCGGCGGCGTAGTGATGGTGTCCGATGGCACGTCGGACGGTGCCGGTGCAGGCGCCGAGGGCGTGGGTACCTGACTGGTGCCCGGTGCCGCAGCGATGGTCGCCGGCACTGCGGATGGGACCCAGACGGGGTCAGCCAAGGAAACCTTAGGCGTGGGAACGGACGACGGCGACACTGGCGCAGGTGCCTCCGGAACCGTGGCCGGTTGGCCGGCCGCTGACGTCGCAGCAGCTGAGGCAGACGGAGAAGAAGCCCTGGAGTAGGAAGCACTGGGGGCTGGTGATGCGGAACCCGAATTCCTGTCGGCACCGCTGGCTTCCTGGGCGGGCGCCTCCTGGCCGAAGAACGGCAACTCAAGGGCCTGCCCCACAGTGCCGGCCGTCAGGACCAGGCCGAGCGCGCCTGCCACTACGGCCATGCGCTGGCTCATGTGCTTGACCGAAGCCGCCTTCTGCAGGACTGCCTGGGGCTCCCGGCCAAGCGGGGACCCGCCCAGCCCTGATCGTGAACCCTGCCCGGAGCGTGAACCAGCGGTGACGCCGGACTGTTCCCTAACATCCTTTCGGCTTGCCAGGAAAGCCGATGCCGTGGCTGCCGCAGCAACCCGCGCCGGGGATGTGGCGCGAGCCTGCAAAGCAGGTGCAGCCGAGACGGGTACAGGCACTGTGTGGGATTCGGGGGTGGCTTCAGGCGCCGGATCTGCGGACACCAGTGGAATGGCGGTTGTGGCCGGCTCCGGTGTGGTGGGCAGGGGGTTTGCCGGCTGCTTGGGAGCGTTGACGGTCGGAATGGCGGCTGTGGCCGGCTCCGGCGAGGTGGTCAGGGGGTTTGCCGGCTGCTTGGGAGCCTGGACGATCGGAAT
This sequence comes from Arthrobacter sp. TmtSoilC79, assembly GCF_059739405.1. Classification (NCBI taxonomy): domain Bacteria; kingdom Bacillati; phylum Actinomycetota; class Actinomycetes; order Micrococcales; family Micrococcaceae; genus Arthrobacter; species Arthrobacter sp. TmtSoilC79. Next base: position 329,648 of record NZ_AP046051.1, read on the forward strand.
GGCGGCCGTGGCCGGCTCCGGCGAGGTGGTCAGGGGGTTTGCCGGCTGCCCGGAAGCCTCGACGATGGGAATGGCGGCTGTGGCCGGCTCCGGTGTGGTGGTCAGGGGGTTTGCCGGCTGCTTGGGAGCCTGGACGATGGGAATGGCGGCTGTCGGAGGCCCGGGCGTGGTGGATGCGCGGGCTTCTGCTTGCGCGGCCCGTTCCCGCTCGGCTGCACGCGCAGCCGCACGCGTGGTGGGCGTCGCGATGGTAGGCGCCGCCGCAGCGGGGGCGTCCGGCGTCGTGCCTGAAATTTCGGGTGCGGCAGTCCTGGTCGTGCCGGAATCCGGCTGCAGGCTGATACCGGATCCGCTGGGTTGGGCCCGACGGCGTCCGGTTGGCTTGGTGCGCTCGCCGTCAATTCGGGCGCGGCGCGGCTGATCCATGGTTGGGGACATGGTGGTTGCCTCTCAACGCCTTCGAGGTTAGCTGTCGGGTTCGGACGAGGCCGTCCGGCCGCAGTAGCGGCTTCACCCCAAGGACTTGGAAAAGTCCGGGAACTTGTGGGTCCCCCGCCTCTGCCGCGGGTCTGGCGGATTCCGGAGTGCGGCAGAGCTCGGCGTCATTCCGGAAGCGGCCCAGCGGACATACGGGTCGCCCTACGACGGTACATGAGCAGGAAAGTAAAGTCACATTAATATAACGGACGGTAGGTCTCTGCAGGCGGGAGGGCCTTAGCCCTTAGGCTTCGGGGCCGGAGCGGGCGCCGGGAGCTCGTGCTGGATCCTTTGGATCTGGTGGGCCTGGTGCGTTTCCGGTCGGAAGATCTCGTCGGCGATTCCCAGCATCCCGCCGGCTGCGGCACGCCTGACACCCCGGCGGTTCTGCCGGGAAACCCAGTACCAAGCCATGGCCAGGAGGGCGGGAACTCCAAGTACGGCCGCCAACACGGCCAAGATATCCATCGCCTAAGACTAGCTTCGGCGTGCACCGGCAGGTAGACATTGTTTATGGACCTGCCCGTGATGCCACCCGTCTCGCCCATGCTTGCCAAATCCGTCCCCGCCATCCCGGACGTTGGGCACTACGAGCCCAAATGGGACGGCTTCAGGACCATCGTCTTCAAGGACGGGGATGAAATCGTCCTGGGCAGCCGCAACGAGAAGCCCATGACCCGCTACTTCCCTGAACTGGTGGAAGCTCTGCGGAAGAACCTCCCGGACAAATGCGTGATCGACGGCGAGATTGTCCTGATCGAGGGCAGCCGGCTTGAGTTCGAGGTCCTGCAGCAACGGATCCATCCCGCGGACAGCCGGGTGAGGATGCTGGCCGAAAAGACTCCGGCGTCGATGGTTGCGTTCGACATCCTTGCCCTCGGCGACGACGATCTGATGGGCAGGCCGTTCTCGGAGCGTCGCGCCATCCTTGAGCGTGCGCTCAAGGCAGCAGAGCCGCCCGTTTACGTCACTCCCGCAGTCAACGACCTCGACCGGGCGCAGGAGTGGTTCGTGCAATTGGAAGGCGCAGGCCTGGATGGCGTCCTGTCCAAGCCGTTGGATGGGACATACCAGCCCAACAAGCGCGTGATGTTCAAGACCAAGCACGAGCGCACCGCCGACTGCGTGGTGGCCGGATTCAGGTGGCACAAGACCGCTAAGGTCGTGGGGTCCATGTTGTTGGGTCTTTATAACGACGCCGGCAAACTCCAGCACGTCGGGGTGGTTGCCTCCTTCCCCATGGCGAGGAGGGAAAGCCTGGTGGCAGAGCTTGAGCCTTACCAGGTGGACCTCAGCGAGCACCCGTGGGGCGAGTGGGCCAGCCAGGGTGAGGGTGTTGCGGGGTCCAGGATGCCGGGCGCCCAAAGCCGGTGGAGCGGAGGCAAGGATTTCTCCTTTGTGCCATTGCGTCCCGAACTGGTGATCGAGGTGGCGTACGACTACATGGAGGGGGACAGGTTCCGGCACACCACCCAGTTCCGCAGGTGGCGGCCGGACCGGACCCCCGAAAGCTGCACCTACTCACAACTGGAAGAGCCGGCTGCGTACGACCTCGGGGAGATCCTGAGGTTGCCGTAGCTGGCCTGCCCGGACTGCGCAGCCGACCCGCTCAGCCGACCTGCATGGACGTTCCGCTTGGCTGGCCTGCATGGACGTCCCGCTTGGACTTTCAGCCTGGCCGTTCAGCCGAGGCGGAGCGTTACTCTTCGTGTCCTTGATCGCTGCTCATGCTGCCCTCGGCCGGCGGGGTTTCTCCCGGCGGCACTCCACCGCCAGGTTCCAGGCCGGTGACGTTCCCATCGAGGGGATCGGGGTTGGCAGAGGCGGCGGGATCGTCGTCCTCGTCCTGGCGCATGTCAGGATCCTCGTGGATGCTATCGGCGTCGGCGGTCGTGTCGAACGGCCCTGTAGCGCCGGTTGCTCCGAAGCCCTGGGTTTCCTCATTTGAGTCTTTATCAGTCACAATCAGCCCTTTCGTAAGCAAACTTACTAATGCGCTTGCTTTGCCAGCCTAGCCGGGAGGAGCGGACTCAACAAGCACGCCCAAGCCAGGCGCCGGCGTCGTGGGTCAGTGCATTAGCGCGTCAGCGCATTTGAGCGATAGAGCATCAGCGCGTCAGCGCTTAGCGGTGCGGCGTTGTGGCGGCGACGAAACTCCGGATGGCGTCGGCCACGGCTTTGGGTCGCATGTGTTGGGCCACATGGCCAACGCCGGGAATCTCCACCAATCGCCCCTGCGCAACTGCCCTGGAAAGCCGGAGCGACCACTCCGGCCCAGCCACGTGGTCGCGGCTTCCCCGCAGGATCAGGACGGGCACCTTGATGCCGGTCAGCCGCTTCTCCGTGGGGTAACCCATCATGACCGGAAGCTCCGTGAGGTACCATCGCGGACCACACTTGAAGTAATCGGAGATGACAATCCAATTGGACGACGGGCTCTCCCGGAGCAGTCCGTCCAGGAAGAGCGCCAAGGACTGCCGGCGAACGTTCTTGTGCCGGGAATCCACCACCGGCCCCATGAGCACCACCTGCCGTGCCTGCTCAGGCGAGTGCAGTGCCGCTGCGATGGCAAACTGCACGCCCATGGAGTGCCCCACCAATACGTAGGAACTGATACCGCAGGATGCCAGGGCCCCGGCGATGAAGGCGCCGTAGTCCTCCACGGAGAGCTGCCTCCCGGGCTTCGGGGTCCCGGCGAATCCGGGCAGGTCCAGCGAGTACGTGGGTGCACCCGCTGCCAGGACGGTGTGGAGCCGGGCCAAGTACCGGTGCGAAACTCCGATCCCATGGATCAGGATGTATACGGGCTCGTCGGGACTGGACACCGGTCCGGTGCCTGCATCAAGCCCGGACCCTGGAGGCGGTGTTCCCTTGGCCCAGAGGATCCGCCCCTTCAGGCCCAAAGCCTCGACGTCGGCAGAGAGCAAAGCCTCCGCAGTTGCGTGCGTTTTCATCAAGCCTGCCGCTGCAGGAATACCGGAGCGCCGGGGCCGCTAAGCTCGTCCGTCCCGATCGGGCGGCCGGACACGGCAAGCAACAGGGCTATGGCTGGTCCTTCAACGGCCGGGCCCTCTCCGTGATCGAAAGCCGCGTCATTGGCCACCAGGCGCCAGCCCTCGGCCACTTCCTTGCCTCCGCCCATCTTGGTGCTGGTCCGCACTTGGTATTCCAGGGCAGTGGCCACGTGCGCCGCCGGGTAGTGTCGGCGCAGCCCCAACGGACGACGAATGTCTTCGCCGTGGACGAATGCTTCCACCAGCCGGGTAGCCAGACCTGCCGGGGGTCCGGAAGTGCGGGAAACCACTGCCTGGAACCGGACCAACGTGGTGCCGGGGTCAAGGGTCCGTTCGCGCTCAACTCCCACGGCGTTGTCGCGGTCGAAATCCATCCGGGCGGCAATCATGCGGCGGATGAAGCCCAGCCGGGTGGTCTTGGCACTGTCGATCACGTGCGCCAGGACGTCATGGACGTCCCAGCCGGGGCAAAGGGATGGCGTCTTCCATTGGAAGGGCTGAAGTGGTTCGAGATCCCGGATCAGTGCACGACGTTCCTCGTGCACCACGGGCCACACGTCGGAGGGTGAGGTCAGGGCCATACCGCTATTGAACCCCATGGTCCGGCTTGGAGCTGCCTCTGTGTCCGGTGGTTCCAGGAAGCCGCTGCTCAGGGAGGTGCGGTTCAGGAAGGCGCGGTTCAGGGAAAACCCGGTCCCGGGAGGGCTTGCGGGAATACCGCAGCGCCTTGCCCAGCCCCACGAGGCTCCAGGCAAGGAACAATGCCATGGCTGCCGTGGCAGTCCAGGTCACCGGATAACCGAGGAACGGAGCGGACTGGCAGGAATCGAATTCCCCGGTTCCCACCGCTTGGCCGCAGCCTCCCGTGTACATCCAGATCGTCCCGAGGAGCAGGCCGGTTGGAGCGATGAAAAGGAGCCAAGGCCAGGGGCGGTTCCAGGGCCACTCGGAGTACTTTGCGCTTTTCCCCGACGGCAAAGGCTATTCCCTGGTGGCGTCGTCGGATTCGCTGGGGTCTGCCGCCGGCTGCGCAGCCTCAGGCGCGGCGGAAGCGTTGGCGGCGTCCCGGCGTCGTGCGATTTTTGATTCCGTCCACATGGCTACTGCCACGAAGACTGTGCAGGCAAACATGAAGGTTGCCACGAAGTTCAATCCCATCGCAGAGCCCAAGGGTGCGGCAAGGGCCATGGCGGCCAACCCGGCCACGATATGCCACCCCTTGAAATTGCCCACCGATCAAGCGTAACCCCGGCTTTAAGGGGTGCTGGTCCGTTGGCTGGGATCGTTGCTTGATCCTTATCACTCCGCAACCATCAGTCGGCGCTGGAGTCGTTCTCCCCGGGCTGGCCGGCTGCTGCTTCGGAGTGTTTCGCCTTCTGCGTTTCCAGCCACGCCATGATGGCCGCCTGCCGGATCCGTCGGTGCGTCCCACGGTATTCCACGGGGATTTCGCCGCGATCGGTCATATTGCGCAGGTAGGTATGGGAGATGCCGGCGAGCTCCGCGGCCTGCGAAGTGGTGAGCATTTCCTCCACGCTGCTGACGGTCACGGTTTCGCCGCGGCCCAGCCGCGCAAGGAGGTCGACGACGGCGTCCCTCGCCTCATCGGGGAGGCGGTGGACCGTGCCGTCCACGAACACAGTGATGTCGTTGCTGTCCTGGAGGGAGCGCGCCAGGTTCCGGGCGTCGTCGGCGGGGAGCCCTGCTGTGATGCGGGGAGCTATCAATGCCATGGCAGAAGCCTAGCGTGCGCGGCCGCCCATTTCGGGGGTTCCCTGCTGGCCATGCCGTGCGCGCGGCATTGCTGGCAGGGAACCATCGAAACGTGCGGCCCAGGGGCAGCAACGAGCCCCCGCTACTCCGCGTCCAGGTCCGTCTCCAGGAGCTTCACCAGTGCGTCCAGCGCGTCGTCCGCGCCGTCCCCCTCGGCCCGCAGCACCACCACATCGCCTTTCGCAGCGCCAAGTGTCATGAGCGAAAGGATGCTGGCGGCGTCGAGGGCGTCTTCGGCAGGTTCACCCTGCATGGCAATGGTGACTTCCACGGGCTGTTCGCCGGCGGCCTCGGCAAACAAGGCGGCCGGGCGGGCATGCAGTCCGGAGCGGCTGGCGATGGTGGCTGTGCGTTCGGGCATGGTTTCTCCTTCGACGGAAACAAACAGAGGTTAGAGGCCGAGCTCTTCGAGCACGGGGAGTTTTGCGCGGACCCAATCGCGGGCCTCAAGAGCACTCGGCGCAGACAAAGCGAGCTGCGCGAGTTCCTGCGCCTGCTCCAACGTCACAGTCTTCAGCACGGTCCCGACCGCTGCCAACGAGCGAGCGGTCATGGACAAGGTGGTGACGCCCAGACCGGTAAGAACGACGGCGAGTGCCGGGTCCGCGGCTGCCTCACCACAGACGCCGACCGGCTTCGCATCACCTTCCCGGCCCGTGCTCTCCTGGGAAGCACCTTCAACAGTGAGCTGCACCAGCCGAAGCACGGCCGGCTGCCACGGCGTGTTGAGCTCGGCGAGGGGGCCGAGTTGGCGGTCGGCGGCCATGGCGTATTGCGTGAGGTCATTGGTTCCCAGCGAGGCAAACCCGACTTCCCGCAACACGGTGGCGGCAGTCAGTGCAGCGGAGGGAACTTCCACCATGACGCCGGGCGTCTGGATTCCAGCGGCGGCACAGAGCGAGGCGAAACGTCCGGCTTCGGCAGCCGTGGAGATCATGGGGGCCATGACCCACACATCGGCCTCGGATTCCGAAGCAGCCCGGGCAATTGCCTCCAGTTGGCGTTCCAGGACGCCGGGCGTGGTGAAATCGGTGCGATAGCCGCGAACGCCCAGTGCAGGGTTGGGTTCGGTGGCATCGGTGAGGAAGGGGAGGGGTTTGTCGGCGCCGGCGTCGAGGGTGCGCAGGACAACCTTCTTGCCCGGGAATGCATCGAAAACGGCCTTGTAGGCTGCCGCTTGCTCATCCACTGACGGCTCGGTGTCGCGTTCCAGGAAGCAGAATTCCGTGCGGAACAGGCCCACTCCCTGGGCGCCCAAACCGGCTGCGGCTACGGCATCCTTGGCCCCACCGACGTTGGCGAGCAGCGGCACCAGGTGGCCGTCCGCCGTCGTGCCGTTACCGTCGAAGGATGCAAGGGTTGCGGACGTTTCCGCCCAGGCCGTAGCGGCAGTGCGGTGCTCTTCGGTGGGCGAGACGGCCACGAAACCTGCCGCGCCGTCCACGTAGATCTCTGTTCCGTCCGCAATGTCATCAACACCGTGCGCCGCAACCACTGCGGGCAGGCCGAGTGAGCGCGCGATGATGGCTGTGTGGGACTGCGGGCCGCCTCCGGAGGTGACCAGTGCCTGAACCACCGCGGGGTTCAGCGTTGCGGTGTCGGCGGGGGCGAGGTCTTCGGCCACCAGGATGAAAGGCGTGTCCGAGGCGGGGATGCCGGGAGCAGGAACTCCGCGGAGCTCGGCCACGATCCGGGCGCGCACATCCAGGACGTCCGTGGCGCGCTCGGCCATGTAGCCGCCAAGGTTGTGCAGCATCTCGGAGACCGAGGCGCCGGCTTCCCAGATGGCCCGCTCAGCCGAGGATCCGGCGTTGATGAGTTTGCTGGCCGATTTCAGGAGCATGGTGTCCTTGGCCATGAGCGCGGTGGCCTCGAGGACGGCTTTGCCGTCGCCCGAAGCGCTGTCCGCACGTGCCTTGAGCTCGTCGTGGACTGACTGCGCGGCGGCTTTCAAGCCGGCGACGGCGTCCTCCGGACTGACGTCCGCACCCAACCGCTCGCCCGACTGCGGTTCGCTCACCGGCTTGGGCATCTGGCGGACGGAACCAATGATGCGGCCAGGGCTTACCCCTACTCCTTGGAAATTCTGCACTGAATCCTCTGTTCCTGCTTGTTGGTTCAGGCCCGCCGGCGACGGCACCGGGAGCCTCGAAAACTAGCCTACAAAATTCCTTTGTGAGCCACTTCATATAGCAACGCTATAGGTGCTAGGGTAGCGGTTATGAGTTTCGATGACCAGCTTCCGCCTAAAATTCGGTTGCTTCGCGCAGCTGCCGAGTTGCTGGCGAACTCGGAGGGGTCAGCGGTCTCAACGCGCCAGATCACCAAGCTTGCCGGGGTCACGGCGCCCACGCTCTACCACCACTTCGGAGACAAAGAGGGTTTGTTCGACGCCGTCGTATCAGCCGGATTTGAAGAGTATGTGGCGGGGGAGCGGGATTTTGCACCGTCCGGGGAGCCCTTGGAAGACGTCCGGCGGATGTGGGACAACCACGTCCAGTTTGGGCTGAGCCAACCCCATCTGTATCTGGTGATGTTCGGCAACATCAGGCCGGAAAGCCGCCCAGCGATCGTGGCCGATGCTGAAGCGCTTCTGGAAGAGATGCTGAACAAGGCCGCTATCTCCGGCCAGATCAACGTGCCGCCCCGCGAAGCGGCACGCAGCATTCTGGCCGCCAACGTGGGCGTCACGCTCATGCTGATCGCTGAACCGGTGGAAGAAAGGAACCTCGAGCTCTCAACGATGACCCGGGATTCCATGATTTTTGCTGTCTCCACGGACACTGCCCGTGGCGCCGCGGCGGACGATTCCGGTAAATCGTCCGTGGTTGTTGCGGCAATCGCCCTGAATGCGGCACTGCAGGCCTCACATTCAGACCAACTTTCCAGCTCTGAATTGAAGCTGTTCCTTGAGTGGCTTCACCGCATTTCCAGCAGCTCCTAAGGCTGTTCTCTCTCGATCTATATCGACTGACCCCGCGCCGCAGCGGGACACACGTTAGGAATTCACATGGCAACAGAGACCGTTGCGAAGCCCCGCACCAGCGCCCGTGTTGGTGTCCAAAAGTTCGGGACATTCCTGTCCGGCATGATCATGCCGAACATTGGTGCCTTCATCGCCTGGGGCCTCATCACAGCCCTGTTCATCGAAAAGGGCTGGATTCCGGTCCCGGAGCTTGGCGGTTATGGGACCAACGCCGAAGGTGTTGGCCACGTGGGCCTTGTGGGCCCCATGGTCAACTACCTGCTTCCGCTCCTGATTGCCTACACCGGCGGCCGGATGGTCTACGACGTTCGCGGCGGCGTGGTGGGTGCCATCGCCACCATGGGCGTGATTGTCGGTACCGGCATCCCCATGTTCATTGGCGCCATGATCATGGGCCCGCTGGGCGGCTGGACCATGAAGAAGATCGACGGCATTTGGGACGGCAAGATCCGGCCCGGTTTTGAGATGCTGGTCAATAACTTCTCTGCCGGTATCTGGGGCGGAATCCTGACCCTGCTCGGGTTCTACGGGCTGACGCCCGTGGTCAAGGCCTTCACGGCCGGCGCCGGCTCCGTGGTCCAGTTCCTGGTGGACAACGGCCTCCTGCCGCTGACCAGCATTTTCATCGAACCAGCCAAGGTCCTCTTCCTCAACAACGCCATCAACCACGGTGTGCTGACTCCGCTGGGCATCCAGCAGTCGCTGGACCAGGGCAAGTCCATCCTGTTCCTGCTCGAAGCCAACCCCGGCCCGGGCCTGGGCATCCTGCTGGCGTACATGTTCTTCGGCCGTGGAGCTGCCCGTGCTTCGGCACCCGGTGCCGCGATCATCCACTTCCTCGGTGGTATCCACGAGATCTACTTCCCGTACGTCCTGATGAAGCCCATCCTCATCCTCGCCGCGATCGGCGGTGGCATGACGGGCATCGCCACCTTGGCCATCACCAACTCCGGACTCGTGGCACCTGCTGCTCCGGGTTCCATCATCGCGGTCATTGCCCAGACCTCCCGCGACAGCTACGTCGGCGTCATCCTGGCGGTTGTCCTGGCCACTGCCGTGTCCTTCCTGATCGCTTCGCTGATTCTGCGGACGTCCAAGAACAAGGGCGAGGATGACCTCTCCGCCGCCACATCCCGCATGGAGGCCATGAAGGGCAAGAAGAGCTCGGTCTCTTCAGCATTGGTAGGCGACAGGGCTGCAGCCCAGGGTGAGGGCACCGTCCTCACCCGCCCGGTCCGGAACATCGTGTTCGCTTGCGACGCCGGCATGGGTTCAAGTGCCATGGGCGCCTCGGTGCTGCGCAACAAGATCAAGGCGGCCGGCTTCCCGGACGTCAAAGTCACCAACTCGGCCATCGCGAACCTCAGCGACAGCTACGACGTTGTGGTCACCCACCAGGACCTGACCGAACGAGCCCAGCCGAGGACGGCCAGTGCCATCCACTACTCGGTGGACAACTTCATGAACAGCCCCGAGTATGACGACATTGTTGAGCTGGTCCGCAGCAGCAACACTGACGCCACAGCGTCAGGCACGACGGCGGAACCCGCAGCCGCTGCCCAGCCCGCCAGTGCAACTGCCTCCGCAGCAGCCGCGACGCACGGTGCGCATGCCGCTGAACCGGTTGTCGGCGTCGGGGGGCAAGCAAACGGCGCTCAAGCAGCAGGCGCTCAAGCTGAAGGTAAAGGTGTCCTGCTCCGCGAAAGCGTGGTCCTGAACGGAACCGCAACGGACCGTGATGCTGCGATCGACGAGGCGGGCAAGCTCCTGCTTGACCGCGGTGCCGTGGATGTCAGCTACGTCCACGCCATGCACGAGCGCGAGGAATCCGTGTCCACATACATGGGCAGCTTCCTGGCGATCCCTCACGGCACCAACGATGCCAAGGAGCACATCAACCACTCGGCCGTGTCCATCATCCGCTACCCGGAGGGCATCGACTGGGGCGGCAAGCAAGTGAAGTTCGTGGTTGGCGTGGCCGGCCTCAACAATGAACACCTCCACATCCTGTCCTCGATCGCCAAGATCTTCACCAACAAGGCCCAGGTGGCCCAGTTGGAGGAAGCAACCACGGTTGATGAAGTGTTGGAGCTGTTCGGAAAGGTCAACGCATAGTGAAGGCAGTCCATTTTGGGGCAGGCAACATCGGGCGTGGCTTCGTGGGGCTGCTGCTTCACGAAGCCGGCTATGAGGTGGTGTTCGCCGATGTCGCGGACGCGCTGATCAGCCAGCTCGCGGCGGCAAGCAGCTATGACGTCCACGAGGTTGGCGAGAACCCGGCGGTCAAGACCGTCACAGGTTTCCGCGCCCTTAACTCGGGTTCGCAGGAAGTCGCCGTTGTGGAGGAAATCTCGACGGCGGATGTGGTCACCACTGCGGTGGGACCGCACATCCTGAAGTTCGTGGCACCGGTGATCGCCAGGGGACTGGCCGCCCGCTCCCCGGAGTTGCCGCCATTGCAGGTCATGGCCTGCGAGAACGCCATTAACGCTACGGATCTCCTGCACACGGAAATCCGTGCGGCCTGGGACGACTCCGCGGGCGACTTGGACGCGCTCGCAGTCTTCGCCAACACGGCGGTGGACCGCATTGTCCCCAACCAGGCGCCGGGCCAGGGCCTGGACGTCACGGTGGAGACGTTCTACGAGTGGGTCATTGACCGGACTCCGTTTGGTGGCAACGCGCCGGTGATCCCGGGCGCCACGTTCGTGGACGAGCTTGGTCCATACATTGAGCGCAAGCTGTTCACGGTCAACACCGGCCATGCTTCGGCCGCGTACTTCGGGTACCAGGCCGGGCTTGAGAAGATCTCCGATGCCATGGCGGATCCGTCTGTTGCAGCGAAGGTCCGCGCAGTGCTGGAGGAAACCAAGGAACTGCTGGTTGCCAAGCATGGGTTTGTTGAGGCGGAGCAGGAGGCCTATGTCCAGAAAATCCTTTCCCGCTTCACCAACCCGCATCTGCCGGACACGGTGAACCGCGTGGGCAGGGCGCCCTTGCGGAAGCTCAGCCGGCATGAGCGCTTTGTTGGTCCTGCCGCGGAGTTGGCCGAGCGTGGCGTGACACCGGTGGCACTTCTTGAGGCGATGTCGGCTGCCCTCCGCTTCGACGATGCCAACGACGACGAGGCCGTAGAGCTCGCAAAGCTGCTCTCCGCGCTGGACGCTGCGGCCGCCGTCGAACGCATCACGGAACTGACGGCCTCGCACCCACTGTTCGCTGCCGTCCAGAAGCTCGTGGAGGATCGGCAGGCAGAGTCCTGATCTCCACGATCGAAAAGTAACAAAGGCTCTCCAGCGGGAGAAAAACGCGTGACTTCGGTCACTTTCACCCGCTGGAGGGCCTTTCGGTTTTGAAGTTAGCCTCACCTTACTAATAGAGTCAAAAGCAATTAGGTAACACATGTATGACTTATTAGTGAGTGGAGTACCGGCGTGAAAAAGAGGCTGTCGAGCTACATTGGGGCACTGGCTGCAGGCGCTGCCTTGCTGACCGTTACGGCGTGTGGAGGCGGGGCGACGGCGTCTTCGCAGCCCGGGGAAGCCGGCACCATCACGATTGAACACGCCCAAGGTTCAACGTCCAACGTTCCCGTGAACCCGGCCAAGGTTGTTACTTTCGATCTCGGCGTTTTGGACACCATGACCGCGCTCGGCGTCGAACCCACCGGCGTTCCCGAAGCCAGCTACCCGGAAGCGCTCAAGAAGTTCTCCGACGCCAAGTACGCCAAGGTTGGCTCGCTGAAGGAGCCCGATTTCGAAGCCGTCAGCTCAGCAGCTCCGGACCTCATCATCGTCTCCGGCCGCACCGCCGGCGCCTACGAGGAACTGAGCAAGATCGCCCCCACCATCGATCTCTCCGTTGACGCCGCCAAGCCGATGGAAAGCTTCAAGGCCCAGACCGAGAAGCTCGGCAAGATCTTCAAGAAGGAAGACGAAGTCGCCTCCAAGCTTGCAGAGGTAGATAAGACGGTGGCTGAGACCAAGACCAAGGCCACCTCTGCCGGCAAGGGCCTGATCGTCCTGACCTCCGGTGGCGAAGTCACCGCGTACGGTGCGGGCTCACGCTTCGGCATCATCCACGACGTCCTGGGCGTCCCCACTGCGGCCGACGTCAAGGCCGAGGGCTCCCACGGTGAGGCTGTTTCCTTCGAGTACATCAAGGAAACCAACCCGGACATCCTCTACGTCATTAACCGCGATACCGCGATCGGCACCGCCGGCTCCACAGCCAACCCCATCCTGGACAACGAGCTCGTGAAGTCCACCAACGCCGCCAAGAACAACAAGATCGTCAACCTCGATCCCGCTGGTTGGTACATCGTTGGCTACGGCCTGAACAACGTCCAGGCCATGGTCACCGCAGTGGCCGACTCCGTCGCCTGACCTTCCGCTTCACCTGAAATCCTGACGTGACAACTACGGCCGTGCGCCCCACGGCAGCAGGAAGCCGCAACCGGACTGGCGAAACCGCCCGCCTGGTTGCGGCTGCCGTCGTTGTGCTGGTGATTGCGGTGGGTAGTATCTTCGTCGGGGTCAGCGACGTTTCGTTGCCGGCCCTGCTGGCGAACGACGCCGGTGCTTGGGAGATCTTCTGGGTCTCCCGGGTGCCACGCACCTTGGCTGTGGTGCTGGCCGGGATGGCCGTCGCCGTTGCCGGGTTGATCATGCAGCTCATGGCCCGGAACCGCTTTGTTGAGCCGTCCACTGTGGGCACGGTGGAATCGGCCACTCTCGGCATCCTGGTGGTCACCGTGCTTGCCCCGGACTCACCGATTCTGACCAAGATGATCGTGGCATCCGTGTTCGCCGTCCTGGGCACAGCCCTGTTCCTGGCGATCCTCCGGAGGCTTCCGGCCCGGAATACCCTGCTGATTCCGCTGGTAGGCATCATGCTGGGCGGCATCATCGCGGCCGTCACTACGTTCTTCGCCTACCGTTTTGACCTGTTGCAGACGCTCAGCAACTGGATGATCGGCGACTTCTCCGGGGTGCTGCGCGGCCGGTACGAACTGCTGTGGATCGTGGCTGTCCTGGTGTTGGTGGGCCTCCTTGCCGCCGACCGCTTCACCGTGGCCGGCATGGGCCAGGACTTCACCACCAACCTCGGCCTGAACTACGCCCGCACCATGCGGCTCGGCTTGATGATCGTCTCGCTGATCTCAGCGGTTGTGGTTACCACTGTGGGCGCTGTGCCGTTCCTCGGCCTGGTGGTCCCCAACATTGTTTCCCTGCTGTTCGGCGACAATCTCCGCCGTGCCGTTCCCTGGACCGCGCTTTTCGGGGCGGCGTTCGTGCTGGTGTGCGACATCATTGGCCGGACCATCCGGTTCCCCTATGAGGTTCCTGTGGGCATGGTCATGTCCGTCCTGGGTGCCATCTTGTTTCTCTTCCTGCTGTTGAGGAAACGCAATGCCTGAAACTTCCGTGACGCCGGCGCCCCTGAAGCCACTCGCGCCCGTTTCCGTGGTGGCCCGCCTGCGCGCAACCGTACGAAGCACCCCGCCGGGACTGGTGATCGCCATCCTGGCGATTGCCGCCGTCGTGCTTGTTGCTGTTTTCCTGACCACCGACCTCAAAGGCAACATCGCATACATCCTGCCGCGCCGGGCCATCAAGGTCTCAGCGATGCTGCTGGTAGCCGTGGCGGTTGGAGTGTCCACGCTGCTTTTCCAGACCGTGACGGCCAACCGGATCCTGACGCCGTCCATTATGGGCTTCGACTCCCTGTACATCCTGGTGCAAACCGCGCTGGCTTTCGTTGCCGGGGCCGCGACGTTGGCCACCGCGCCGTCCACGCTCAAATTCGGTGTGGAGATCCTGCTGATGGTGGGATTCAGTGCGTTCCTTTACCGGTGGATGTTCACCGGGGCCACGAGGTCCCTGCATCTGCTGTTGCTCGTGGGGATTGTGCTTGGCACGCTGTTCCGTGGTTTCTCCTCGCTGTTGCAGAGGCTCATGGAACCGAGCGAATTCATCATCCTCCAGGACCTGTTCTTCGCCAGCTTCAACAACGTGGACCCGGGGCTGCTGGGTGTTTCCGCGGTGCTGGTTGCGCTGGTATGCGTCGGGGTGTGGCGCATGCGGCACACCCTGGACGTGCTGGCGCTGGGCCGGGAAGTGGCCATCAACGTCGGCGTGGACCACAAGCGCGTGGTGATGCGGGTGTTGCTTGCATGCTCACTGCTGGTTGCCATCTCCACGGCCCTGGTGGGTCCCGTGACGTTCTTCGGGCTCCTGGTGGTGAGCCTCGGCTATCAGCTCTGCCGTGGTTTCCGGCATGCCTGGTTGCTGCCGATCGTGGTGTTGATCGGTGCCATTGCGCTGGTGGGCGGTCAGTTGCTGCTGGAGCGCGTGTTCGGCTTTGCCACTGCCCTGAGCGTCATCATCGAGTTCTCCGGCGGCATCCTCTTCCTTTACCTGTTGCTGAAAGGCTCGCTGAAATGATTACCGTCCGGAACGTGACCAAGCGCTACGGCGGCACCACCGTGCTGGACGATGTGACCTGCGAGATTCCCCGCGGCGGCATCACGTCCATCATCGGCCCCAATGGCGCCGGCAAGTCGACGCTTCTCTCCCTGATCAGCCGGCTGCAGCCCATGGATGCCGGGGGAGTCTCAGTTGCCGGACTGGATGTCACGGCCACCCCCAGTAAGGAACTGGCCAAGACCATGGCCATCCTGCGGCAGGAAAACCACCTGACGATGCGGCTTACCGTACGCGACCTGGTGGCTTTTGGGCGCTTTCCCCACAGTGGCGGCCGGCCCACCGTGGAGGATCTTGAGCGTGTGGACGAAGCGATCCGCCAGCTGGACCTCACATCCATGGCCGACAAGTTCGTTGACGAGCTCTCCGGCGGTCAGCGTCAGCGTGCCTACATCGCGATGGTCCTGGCGCAGGACACTGAATACCTGCTGCTGGATGAGCCCCTGAACAACCTGGACATGAAGCACTCGGTGGAGATGATGCGGTTGCTCCGGCGTTTGGCTGACGAACTGGGCAAGACCATCGTGCTGGTGGTCCACGACATCAATTTCGCGTCCTGCTACTCGGACACCATCCTGGCCATGAAGAACGGCAGGCTCATCCATCAGGGCACGCCGTCGGAAATCATGCGCGCGGGGATGCTGCACGACGTCTATGACATTGATATCCGGATTGAGGAGATCGACGGCAACCGCATCGGAGTGTACTTCGCCTGACGGGTTTCTGTCCCTGCTGCAAGAAGAGCGCGACGCCGGCACCCAAGCTGGGTGCCGGCGTCGTTCACTCTCTATTCTTGCGGTTAGCGCGCTGCCGCGGTTTCAGCTTCAGCCATCGCCTTCCATTCGGCCACGCGGGCCTGATGCAGGGGCGACCTGCGGACCACTGCGTAAGCGACGCCGAGGATGGCGAACCAGATGGGCGTTACCAGCAGGGCTGTGAGGGTGTCCGGCTGGGTGGTCAGCGCCCAAACCAGGAACGCGAAGAATGCGAAGACAATCCACACCATCGGGATGCCGCCGGGCATCTTGAAGGGTGAGGCCGCGTGCTGCTCGGGGCGGCGTTTGCGGTAAACGAGGTAGCTGGCCAGGATGATCGACCAGACGAACATGAAGCAGACCGCGGAAACGGTGGTCACCATGTCGAAGGCAACTCCAACGTCCTTGCCCGCATAAAGAAGCGCGACGCCGGCCAGCAGCAGGACGCAGGACAGGAACAGGGCGTTCTGGGGTACTTTGCGGCTGGAGAGCCGACCGAAGAGCTTGGGCGCATCGCCGTCGTTGGCCAGGCCGTAAACCATGCGGGACGTGGAGTAGATGCCCGAGTTGGCCGACGACATGGCCGAGGTGAGCACTACGAGGTTGACCACGGTGGCTGCCATTCCCAAACCGGCGAGGGAGAACATGGCGATGAAGGGGCTCTGGCCCGCCTTGAACTCGGTCCAAGGTGTGACCGACATGAGGATGATGAGGGCGCCGACGTAGAAGAGCATGACGCGCAGGGGGATGGCATTGATGGCGCGGGGGAGATTGTGCTCCGGGTTCTTGGTTTCAGCCGCTGCGGTGCCCACCAGTTCAATGCCCACGAAGGCGAACACGGCGATCTGGAAACCGGCCACGAAGCCCATGAATTCCTTGGGGAAGAAGCCGCCATGGCTCCAGAGATTGGTGAAGCTTGCGGTTCCCGCGTTGGACTGGAAGCCGGTGAAAATCATCACCAGGCCCACCACGATCAATGCCACGATGGCAACGATTTTGATCAGGGCGAACCAGAACTCTGTCTCACCGAAGGCCTTCACAGTGGGAAGGTTCAGGAGGAGCAGGATGATGATGGTTGCCAGGCCCGGGATCCAGAGCTGGATTCCCGGCCAAAGTTCGTCGGCGTAGCCCGCGATCGCGATGACGTCCGCCACGCCGGTGACCACCCAGCAGAACCAGTAGGTCCAACCGGTGAAGAAGCCCGCCCACGGGCCCAAGAGGTCGCCCGCGAAGTCGCTGAAGGACTTGTAGTTCAGGTTGGACAGCAGGAGCTGGCCCATGGCCCTCATGACGAAGAACAGCATGAAGCCGATGATCATGTACACAAAGATCACGGACGGGCCGGCGACGGAGATGGTCTTGCCGGAGCCCATGAACAGGCCGGTGCCGATTGCGCCGCCGATTGCCAGGAGCTGGATGTGGCGGTTGCTGAGCGAGCGTGACAGGTGGGGCTCGCTGTCCCTGCTGGAGGCGCGGAGCTGCCCCTGTGTTGTCTGATCGGACATTAGTTCAAGAACCCTTCGAAGGACCCGCCACAATAGTGACGGCCGTTACAAATGTGTTCGATAAAGCTATAGCCAATGCCTGACAAATGGCGAATCGGTCTGCATGGCGAAAGCTCCTCTTGTGGGAAAGAGGAGCTTAGGCCGTGGTTTGGTGCTGTTTCTGATGCCGCGGCGCCTAGGCGATCTGGCGCTTGTAGGCTGCCGTGGCAAAGGCGTAGGAGACAACGAGGATCCCGAGGCACCACGCCAGGGCCACCCAAATATCGCCACCCACCGGACGCTGGGCGAACAGGTCCTGGATGGTGTTCACGATTGAGGTCACCGGCTGGTTTTCAGCGAACCAGCGCACCGGGCCGGGCATGGTTTCCGTGGGGACGAATGCCGAACTGATGAAAGGCAGGAAGATCAACGGGTAGGAGAATCCTCCCGCCCCGTCCACCGACTTTGCTGAGAGGCCAGCGATGATGGCAATCCACGTCAGCGCCAGGGTGAAGAGTGCCAGAATGCCCGCCACGGCCAGCCAGTCCAGCACATTGGCCGAGGTGCGGAAACCCATGAGGAGTGCCACCCCCACGATGATCACCAGCGAGAGGCCGTTAGCCACCAGCGAGGTCAGTACGTGGGCCCAAAGAACCGATGAACGTGCGATCGGCATGGACTGGAACCGCTCGAAGATCCCACTCTGCATGTCCGTAAACAAGCGGACGGCCGTGTAAGCGATGCCGGACGCGATCGCAATCAGCATGATGCCCGGGAGCAGGTAGTTGACGTAGTTGTCCGTGTCCGTCCTGATGGCCCCGCCGAAGACGTAGACGAACAGCAGCATCAGGGCGATCGGGGTGATCGCGGTGGTGATGATGGTGTCCACGCTCCGGAAGATGTGCCGCATGGAACGGCCCAGCAGGACAGAGGTGTCTGCGAAGAAGTGGGTGTTCATGACCTGTCCTTTACTGACTCGGGGCTGGCAGCTTGGGTGCCGGTGCCTGCGCTGGTGCTGGCGCCGGTGCCTACCAGTGCCAGGAAGATGTCCTCCAGGCTCGGCTGTTTCTCGACGTATTCGATTTTGGCCGGCGGCAACAGGCGCTTGAGTTCGGCCAGGGTTCCGTTGGCGATGATCCGCCCCTCATGGAGGATGGCAATCCGATCAGCAAGCTGTTCGGCTTCGTCCAGGTACTGCGTGGTGAGGAGGACTGTGGTCCCCTGTTGGGCGAGATTCTTGACGATCTGCCAGACCTCAAGGCGGGCTTCCGGGTCGAGGCCGGTGGTTGGCTCATCCAGGAAGATCACCTTCGGATCGCCGATCAGGCTCATGGCGATGTCGAGGCGGCGACGCATACCGCCCGAGTACGTTCCCACCTTGCGGGGACCGGCCTCGGTGAGGCTGAACCGGGCCAGCAGGTCATCTGCTATTCCGCCCGGATTCTTCAAGTGCCTGAGTTTCGCCACCAGGATCAGGTTCTCCTTGCCGGAGAGGACTTCATCCACTGCGGCGAACTGACCGGTGAGGCTGATGGACTGCCTCACCTGGAGCGACTCGGCGGCAACGTCAAAGCCTTCGACGGCGGCCGAGCCGGCGTCCGCTTTCAGCAGCGTAGAGAGGATTTTCACCATGGTGGTCTTGCCCGCTCCGTTGGAGCCCAGCAGGGCAAAGATGCTGCCGGGGGCTACCTCGAAATCGACTCCACGGAGTACATGGAGGTCCTTGTAGGACTTTTCGATGCCCTTTACTTGTATTGCCGCAGCAGTCATGATTCCGCTTCTTTCGCCTTGTCGATTGCCTTGTTCAGGCGCTCGCGTTCCTTGTCGATCCAGCGCTTGCCGCCGTACGCCTGGGCGAAGGTTTCGGCAAATTCGATCGGATCTTCGCCCACCATTTCGGTCACCGGCGTGCCTTCAATAGCAGCCCTTTCCCATAGGTCTGCCAGGTCCGTGAACATCTGGACCATGGTGTCGCCGTCGGTGACGCCGCCGTAGTACATCAGGTACCGGTTGAAGGCCGACGCTACGGTCCGGTAGGGCTCGGGCAGTGCATCCATGCGGCCCTTGGCTTGCTTGTACTGCTTCTTCTGCTCGAGTGATCCGGTGACCAGCTCGATCCATTTTGCTGCCATGGTTACTTTCCTTCCTTGCGGAGCTCTTCAATCCGTCCGGACAAGAAGCTCCAGGTGTTCCAGAATTCGTTCAGTTCTTTTTGGCCCTGCGCGTTGAGCGTGTAGACCTTGCGGGGCGGCCCTTTTTCGGACGGACGCTTCTCAACGTCCACTAGCCCCTTTTGCTCGATCCTGACCAGCAGCGCGTACACGGTGCCTTCAGCGATCTCGGTGAATCCTTGCTCCCGGAGCAGTGTGGTGATCTCGTATCCATACGCTGCCTTGCCGGTCAGGAGGGCCAGGACTATGCCCTCCAATGTGCCTTTGAGCATCTCTGTCATCTGCTTGCCCATCGGACACCTCCCTCGCTACTCAGTATTACTAGCTACCACTACATAGTAAAACTAAGTACCGGTACTTAGCAACACTGAGTTCTGAAATTATTTTGCCAAGTGGCATGCTGGGGTGGTGACTACTCCATCCGGTACCGTGCCCGCCTTGTTCACCGCCGCCGTCGAGGGTGGAACCTTCACCCTTAGGCGGGCGCATAAAGGCGACCTGCCCCGGATCCTTGAACTGCTGGTGGACGACCAGTTGGGTGCCACCCGCGAAAACACTGAGGATCCAGTGCCCTACCAGCAGGCTTTTGACGCGATCGACGCCGATCCCGCCCACCTTCTGGTGGTGGGCGAATTCGCTGGCGAGGTGGTGGCCACGTTCCAGCTGAGCTACCTACCGGGCTTGTCGCGCAAGGGATCCTGGCGTGCGCAGATCGAAGCCGTCCGGGTGGCTGATGCGCTCCGGGGCCAAGGTGTTGGGGCGCTCATGATCCAGTGGGCCGTTGACCAGGCGCAGGAGCGGGGCTGCTCACTGGTGCAGCTGACCACGGACAAATCGCGGGTAGCGGCGCACCGTTTCTACGATCGGTTGGGGTTTGTCGCCAGCCATGAGGGCATGAAGCTGACGCTGTGACTATCTGCGTCGCTTGCTTGTGAACCACCGCTTGCTTGTTTTCCACGGCGCCCGTTTTCCATGGTGCCCGTTTTCCATGGTGCCCGTTTTCCACATAGGGAGATTCCGCCCTTATGGGGCCGGAGGCCCGCTGGAAGGGTTGGGGCATGGAGAAGATTCAAGAGCGGCAAGGAGTGGACCCCGGTTCAATTGCCTCCGGGGTGGGGAACGAGGCCGGTGAAACGGTGCTCGGCGTCCCAGCCCTCATCGCACTGTTGGGAGGCGTTCGCCTTGGTTCTTCCAGCGTTCAACTGATTGATCAGCTGCGTGGGTTGGAGGATATGAAGTCTGCCATCGCCGGAGTCCAAGCCCGTGCCGCCGTGGCCTTCGACCTCGCTCAACGCCGCGAGCAGGCGCTTGCCGGTGTTCCTTCTTCGGAGCAGGGGCAGAGTTCAGGAGCCCAGATTGCCTTGGCGCGTCGTGAGTCGCCAAGCCGGGGATCCCGTCTCCTTGGCCTGGCGAACGCGCTGGTGACAGAAATGCCACGCACAATGGCCGCCTTGGAATCTGGCCAGCTCAACGAGTGGCGGGCCACTTTGCTTGTCAAAGAGACGGCGTGCCTCTCGGTGGAGGACCGGCGCTCCGTAGACGAGGAGCTCGCCCCTGATATGGGTACTTTCGAGGGCGCCGGCGACAAAGCCATCATCGCTGCCGTGAAAGCCGCCGCCTACCGGCGCGATCCCCGTTCTGTCGCCCAACGCGCAACTCAGGCTGCCACTGGGCGGATGGTCAGCCTCCGGCCGGCACCGGACGCCATGACCTACCTCACGGCATTGCTTCCCGTTGCCCAAGGGGTGGCCATCTGGGCCGCACTCAGTCGAAAAGCCGACTCTTCCCGCTCCGGTGGCGAGTCCCGGACCCGGGCCCAGGTTATGGCAGACGCCCTCGTCGAGCGGGTCACCGGGAGACGTGGTGGGATCGCCGGCGTCGACCTCGAGCTCATCATGACGGACCGCACCCTGTTGCAAGGTGACAGCGAGCCTGCCCGACTCAAGGGCTATGGAATAGTGCCGGCAGCCTGGGCCAGAGCCCTGGTTGGCGCCGGCGAAGCTGCCTCGGAAGCGGTAGGGAAAATGACGCGCGTGACCAACGAAGGGCATACAGCGCGGGCCAGTGAGCCGGGTGGCCGTGTGCTGCCACCCCGGATGGCACCCCCGGCCCAAGATGCGGAATTTAATGTGTGGGTTCGCCGCCTCTATACGGCCCCGTCCTCGGGTGAGCTGCTCACCATGGACTCGAAGGCTCGACTGTTCCCGCCGAGACTGAGGCGTTTCGTTGAAGTCCGCGATGACATATGCCGCACGCCCTACTGTGACGCTCCCATCCGGCACATCGATCACGTCGTCCCGTGGCATTCAGGAGGGACCACCACCGTGGGCAATGGCGCCGGGCTCTGTGAAGCCTGCAATCACACCAAGGAAAACCCTGGATGGATGGCAAAGCAGGTGTCCGGAGAAGTTCACACGTTGGAGGTCAGGACGCCCACCGGGCATGGGTACCGTTCATCGGCACCGCCGCTCCCGGGGCACGGTGGGCAGCAGGGGCCCGTCGCTTGATATTTAGGTACCCTAACTGTTAGGCTACCTAAGTATGAACTCCTTTGATCCCCGGCTACTGGAACTCGCGCAGGAATTCCGTGAGTCACTGCGGCTTGGCGTTTACATGTTCCGCCGCCTTGATCCTGAAGGTGACCTTACCGCTGCCCAACTCAGCCTGCTGTCCATGACTTCAGATGGTGGCCTTCGCGTTGGTGATATCGCCAAGAACCTGGGCATCAAAGTTCCCAGTGCTACCGAGCAGATCATCAAGCTCGAGCGTGCCGGCCTGGTCACCAGACAGCAGGATCCCGATGATTCCCGCGCAGTCCAGGTAGTCATCACCGAGGCAGGGACGGCCGCCGTCGGGTTTGCCAACCAGCGGCGCAACGCCATGGTGGCAGAACTGCTCAAAGGCCTCAGCGGCGACGAAATCGAGCATCTCGCCGCAGCATTGCCAGTCATCGCCAAGCT
Source organism: Arthrobacter sp. TmtSoilC79 (assembly GCF_059739405.1). Lineage (NCBI taxonomy): Bacteria > Bacillati > Actinomycetota > Actinomycetes > Micrococcales > Micrococcaceae > Arthrobacter > Arthrobacter sp. TmtSoilC79. The sequence goes on from NZ_AP046051.1 coordinate 351,753, forward strand.
CAACAGTTCATTCCAGAACTGAGTAATCCATCACGACTAGAAAAACCCAGCACGCAAGGAGCCATTGAATGTCACGCCAGTTGGCTGACGCTTCAGCAAGCGCCGAAACAACAATCGAAACCACGCTGGAGGCTGAGAAAGCTTCCTTCCTTAAGCAGCCGAAGGCAGTGTGGGCCACAGCGCTCGCGGCCGTCTTCGCGTTTATGGGCATCGGGCTCGTGGACCCCATCTTGCCCGCGATCGCCAAGAACCTTGAAGCGTCCACCAGTGAGGTCTCCCTTCTCTTCACCAGTTACTTCCTGGTGACAGCCATTGCCATGCTGATCAGCGGCTTTGTCTCCTCAAGGATCGGGGGCAAGAAGACCCTGTTGATCGGGTTGGCGATCATCGTGGTGTTCGCGTCGTTGTCGGGGCTCTCCGGAAGCGTCGAACAATTGGTGGGCTTCCGCGCAGGGTGGGGTCTCGGCAACGCCCTGTTCGTGGCCACGGCCCTTGCCGTGATCGTTGGTGTAGCCAGCGGTGGGACCGGCACGGCCATCATCCTCTATGAAGCAGCCCTGGGCCTTGGCATCTCACTCGGCCCATTGCTTGGTGCGCTCCTTGGCGGCTGGCAGTGGAGGGCGCCCTTCTTCGGTACGGCAGTCCTCATGGCCGCTGCATTCATCGCCCTGCTGGCATTGTTGCCAAAAACGCCCGCTCCGGCCAAGAAGTCCCGTCTCCGGGACCCGCTCCTGGCGCTTGGACATAAGGGCCTTCGCACCACCGCAGCCAGCGCGCTTTTCTATAACTACGGCTTCTTCACCATCCTCGCTTTCACGCCCTTCATCCTGGGCATGGATGCCTACGGTATCGGGGGAGTGTTCTTTGGCTGGGGTGTGGCCGTGGCCGTCTTCTCGGTATTCGTTGCTCCCGTTCTGCAGAAGCGCTTCGGTGCCGTGAAGGTCCTGACGGGTACGTTGGCCGTCCTCATGCTCGACCTCGTGGGGTTGGGACTGGCCGCAGGGCACTCGGTGACTGCCGTCGTCGTGTTCGTCATCGTGGCCGGTGCCCTGCTGGGCATCAACAACACGGTCTACACAGAACTTGCCATGGGTGTCTCAGACTCACCGCGACCTGTTGCTTCCGCAGGCTACAACTTTGTGCGCTGGATGGGTGGAGCTTTGGCCCCGTTCGCTGCGGCGCAGCTCGGCGAGCACTTCGGACCCCAGGTTCCGTTCTTTGCCGGCGCTGTTGCCATGGTCATCGCCATCCTCATCGCTTTTGGAGGGCGGGCATACCTGAAATCGCACGAGCCGCACTTGGTGTGATCACTGCGGTGAGGCCCTGCATCCGAAGCAGGACTTAGAACACAACCCTTAAACAAAACGAAGCCCGGCGGAATCAATCCGCCGGGCTTCGTTTGCTTTACTTTGGTTCGTCGGAGGCTACCGGCAGCGGAGCAACAGGCGCCCCCTTGGCAACGAACAGTGTCTCGGCTTGCTCCAGGGACATGCCGTTGGTCTCGGGAACCTTGAACATCACGAAGAAGAACGACGCCGCCGCGAATGCCGCGTACATGGCGTACGTCAGTGGCAGCGAACCAGCCGCCATGATGGGGAAGCTAAGGGTGATGGCGAAGTTGGCGATCCACTGTGCAGCGGCGGCCAGGCCCAGGGCGCGGGCGCGAATGCGGGACGGGAAGATCTCGCCCAACAGAACCCATACGAGCGGACCCCATGAGGCGCCAAAGCTGATCACAAATACGTTGGCGGCCACCAAGGCAACAGGGCCCCAGGCGCCGGGAAGGGTGATTTCCGATCCCGTCCCGGTGGCAGACGAGAAAGCCAGCGCCATGACGCCAAGTGAAACGGCCATGCCGATGGATCCGGTGAGCAGAATGGGCCGCCGGCCAATGCGGTCCACCAGTGCGATGGCTACGAGAGTTACCAGGATATTGGTGACGGACGTGGCCACAGAGATGGTGAGTGAGTCCTTTTCCTGGAACCCGACAGCCTTCCACAGGGTGGTGGAGTAATAGAAGATGACGTTGATTCCAACGAACTGCTGCAAAACGGAAAGGATAATGCCGATCCAGACCACAGGCAGCAGGCCGAATCGGTTGCCACGCAAGGAGCCCTTCTTGGTGGACAACTTTTCCTGCTGGATGGATTCGCGGATCTCGCGGATGTGCCGTTCTATATCGTCACCGGGGATGAGCTTGTTGAAGATGGTGCGGGCTTGGTCTTCCTTACCGTTGAGTACCAGGAAGTGAGGGGACTCGGGCAAGCGGAAGGCGATCCATCCGTACACTGCTGCAGGTATGGCGCAGGCGATGAACATCCAGCGCCACGCCTCGGTGCCGAACCACAACGTACCTCCCGCGCCGCCGGCCGAGTTCGCCAGCACTGCATCGGAAAGGAGTGCGGCAAAAATACCGGTGGTGATCGCAAGCTGCTGGAGTGAAGCCAAGCGGCCGCGGACGTGTCGGGGCGAGATCTCGGAGATATAGGCGGGAGCAATGACAGAGGCGAGGCCGATGCCCAGGCCGCCGACGAGCCGCCAGAAGATCAGGTCCCACACGCTGAAGGCAAGGCCTGTGCCGATGGCGCTCACCAGGAAGAGCAGGGCGCCGATCTTCATGGCCGGGATGCGTCCGTAGCGGTCGGCAATCTTGCCGGCAAAGTAGGCACCGGCAGCACAGCCCAGCAGTGCGACAGCTACAGCAAATCCGGTCAGGGCCTCGCTCATGACGAATTCGTCCGCCATCGCATCAACGGCACCGTTGACCACAGAAGAATCGAAACCGAAGAGGAAGCCGCCCACTGCGCCGGCGACGGCCAGGCCGATCACCTTCCGTGAAACTGGGGGCGCGCCTTCGGTGCTGGAACTGGACATGGGTCTCCCTTGGGGAACGGTGGTGTGGGAGCGAAGTGCGGGACGTCGTCGGCTGTCCGACAGGGACGCCGGTGCACTCGCGCTACACAGTGTGGCACGTCATATCGCCACAGTTCCAGTCAAGTGACGGACGCTACATGCATTCAGGTTATGAACACAACAGCGCCTGTTCGGCAGCTGAGAGCCGGCTGAGAGCCGACTGCAGCTCTTCGCCAAGGGAGACAGCGAGCCCGTCGTGTAAGTACTTGAACGCAGAAGGGGTGCGACAAGCCGGGTGTGAAGACGGCAGGCAGCCCGAGGGCTGCCTGCCGTTGACTTCAGCACCGGAAAAGGCGCCGAGGGTAAATCGCTTTTAGTTTTGCTAGTGCGCCGGTACTGAATCCTTGGCTGCGGCCTTGGGATCCGTGAGCTTCTTATTGGGCAATGCAAAGCTGATCAGGAAGGCAACAATCATGAGCCCCGCGGCGGTAAGCATCACCACATCGATGGCCTGGGCGAAGCCTTCCGTGATTGGCCGGGTGAGTGTGCTGTTCGCCGAGTGGAGCCAACTGGTGTCGTTGAGGGACTCGTTGTTGGCGCCGTTCTTGAAGAAGTCAAAGAGCTTGGCGTTGGCGGGGTCCGAAGCCACGGCAGGGTCACGCATGACCGCTTGGTAGTCCGGGCTGGCTGCTGCGGTCTTCATGCCGTCGGCGATCTTGTCAGCCGCGGTGCTGAACAGCATCGAGATGAACACGGCTGTGCCTACCGCGCCGCCCATGGAGCGGAAGAACGCAGCCGTGGAGGTGCCAACGCCCATGTCCTTCGGTGGAACGGAGACCTGCATGGCGAGCGTCAGCGGCTGCATGCAGAAGCCCAATCCGACGCCGAAGAATACAGCGATCAGGCCGGGGACCCACAACCCTGTATCGACTCCCAGAACCAGCCCCATGACGGTAGCCGCGCCAGCCAGGATAGCCGTGCCCAGGATCGGGAAGATCCTGTAAACACCCGACGAGGAGATGGTGCGGCCGGCAGAGATGGACCCGAACAGGATGCCCACAGTAAAGGTGATCATCATCAGGCCGGCCTCGGTGGGTGTGAGGCCCTTGACCAGCTGCAAGTACATGGGAAGCATGGCGATGGCGCCGAACATGCCGATGCCGATGATGAAGTTCAGCAGGGAAGAGAGCCCAAACGTGGTGTTCTTGAAGAGCCGCAACGGGATCAGCGCGTAGTCTCCGGCACGCTTCTCAGCGAGCAGGAATGACACGATGCCGATGACGCCCAGTCCGTAGCAGAGCCACGATCCGGCGGATGACCAACCCCAGGTCCGGCCTTGTTCTGCCACCAACAGCAGCGGAACAATAGCCAACGTGATTGCGGCAGCACCCCAATAGTCGATCTTTTGCTTTACATGCCTGGCGGGCAGGTGCAGATACATGAAGACCACTACAAGGGCAGCCAGCCCGATGGGCAGGTTAATGAAGAACACCCAGCGCCAGCCGTCGAAGCCGAGGATATTGGAGGATCCTGCGAAGGCACCGCCGATCACCGGGCCCAGCACGGAAGAAATGCCGAACACCGACATGAAGTAGCCCTGGTACTTGGCCCTATCCTTCAAAGCAACGATGTCGCCGATGATGGTCAACGCCAAGGCGAGCAAACCACCGGCGCCGAGTCCTTGGATGCCGCGGGCAATCGCCAACTCGGTCATGGAGTGAACCGATCCCGCGTAAAGGGAGCCTGCCAGGAAGATGACGATAGCCACGAGGTACAGCGGGCGACGACCGAAGATGTCGCTCAGCTTTCCGTACAGGGGCGTGCTCACTGTTGAAGTGATCAAGTACGCAGTGGTTGCCCATGCCTGAAGCGAAAGGCCATCGAGGTCGTTGGCAATGGTGTAGATGGACGTGGACACGATGGTCTGATCCAGCGAGGACAGGAACATGCCGAGCATGAGTCCCACCATGACGGTGAGTGTCTGACGATGGGTCAAGACCTCACCGGCGGCCCGAACGGGCGTGGTTTTGGACATATCTTCTCCAGAGGTGGCAGAAAAGTGGATTAAGCAGGATAGTTGCTTTCAGTAACTATCTTACTGCCAGGTTGATTCCCGCTGGGAGAATATTTCTTCAACTTTCCCTCTAAGTCGGAGTCCGCGGAAGAGTCAGCGCTCGATCAGGATGCCGTCCGGATCGCAGTAGATCATCACCCCGGGTTGGATGCGGACGCGATCAATGATCAGCTCCACGTCCACCTCTCCAACGCCTGTCTTGGCACTCTTCTTGGGGTTGCTACCCAGTGCCTTGACGCCCAGTGGCAGGCGGGCGATGGCTTCCCGATCCCTGATGGCCCCGTTGATCACTACGCCGGACCAGCCGTTTTCTACAGCACTGGCGGCGATGAGGTCCCCCATAAGCGCCGTGCGGAGTGAAGCCTGGCCGTCAACGACCAGCACGGCCCCTTCGCCGGGGGTGTTGAGGACGGTCTTCACCAAGGCATTGTCTTCGAAGCACCGGATAGTGCGCACCGGGCCACTGAAGTGGGTATGGCCACCCAGGTTCTGGAACTGGACCGCTATGGACTCCAGTTCCTCTCCACGCTCGTCGTAGAGATCGGCTGTATTTACTTGATCACTCACGGTGCTTCTCCTCAATCGCTGTGAGGCCACACTAACGCGCACCCGGGGGCTAAAGCAGGGCTTTACAGGCCTATGTGGATAAAGAGCCCGACGGCGACCCAGTGACGCTTTGCCGCGTTAGGCTGAATCCGAACATCCAAAATGAGGGGGAACCTGCCATGAGCTTGTCCGACTTGCCGGGTCCGGTGCCGGATCCTGCCGTCGTCCGTGGCGGTACCACTACGGCGCTTGCCGAACCGGTGGTACCAGTGCGGCCGCTCTGGGTCACAGGAGTGGTGCTGGTCAACCTCGGCATTAACGCTGCATTCTTCGGCCCCCTGCAGGTTCTGCTGGGCCAGCAGGCAGCCCACTTTGATGATGGCCAGAAGGAAGCGATCCTGGCATTGGTCACTGGCTGTGGTGCGGCAGTTTCCATGGTGGCAAACCCCTTGTTCGGCGCCTTCAGCGACCGCACTACTTCACGCTTCGGCCGCCGTGTGCCCTGGGTCCTGATGGGTGCCATCCTTGGAGCAGTCGCGCTGGTTGCCCTTGCAGGGGCTCCCAACGTTGCCGTCATGACATTGCTTTGGTGCCTGGTGCAGGCCGGAGCCAACGCCATGTACTCGGCAATTACGGCGGCCGTGCCGGACCGGGTTCCGGTTCCCCAGCGCGGAACCGTTGGCGGTTTGGCGGCCATGGGCCAGACAGTAGGTATCCTCGTCGGCGCAGTGATCGCTGCCGTCGTCGCAGGTAACTTCGCTGCTGGTTACTGGGTGTGCGCAGCAGCGCTGCTGGCCGGCGTCGTGCTTTATCTTTTCAAGAGCGATGACCAACCCCTGTCGCCAGGCGACCGCTCCGCGTTCAAGCTGGCTGAATTCCTCAAGGGCTTCTGGGTTTCGCCCAAACGTTATCCGGACTTCGCCTGGGCGTGGCTGACCAGGTTGTTGGTCAGTACGGGCAACCACATGGTCACGCTGTATCTGCTCTTCTTCCTCAGCGATGCTGTACATCTGGAGGAGACCGAGGGTATCAAGCCTGAGTTCGGCGTTCTCATTCTCACCGGCCTGTATGCAGTCACCGTCATCATCACCAGCGTTGTGGGTGGGCGGTTGAGCGACAGGATGGGCAAGCGGAAACCTTTGGTCATCGCCTCATCCGTCATCATCGCTGCAGCGTCGCTGATCCTCGCTTTTGCTCCCACTTGGATCGGCGGACTTGCCGGTGCGGCGGTGCTGGGAATCGGGTTCGGAGCCTACCTCGCCGTGGACTTCGCGCTGATCACACAGGTCCTGCCGACAGCATTGGACCGGGGCCGGGACCTGGGCATCATCAACATCGCGAACTCGCTGCCCCAAGTGATAGCCCCATTGATTGCGTTCCCATTTGTGGCCTACTGGGGCGGCTACATCTCGCTGTACGTAGCCGCCGCAGTCATCGGGCTTTTGGGTGCCGTGTTCGTGGTGAAGATCAAGAGCGTGGATTAGGCCTAGAACACGGCGGTGAAGCCACCCCAACCCCAGCCGACCGTGGATTGTCCATACCATCGGATCCAAGGTTGACCGCTGTTCAAGTAGTCGGAGCCTTTGCTGTAGTACATAGTGAGTCGTCCTGCGGTGTCGACGCTGTAAACATCCACGTTGCCGTCACCGTTGAAGTCGCCCGCCGAACCCACAAACGGGAAATCACCAAATCCCCAGCCAATGTCCGAAGTGCTGCCGTCCAACCGGCCACTCCGGCTCGCCTCGCGAAGCCTGAGGTAGCCATAATTGCGGGAGACGATCCCGAGGTTGTTCTTCCCGCCGAAGTGGCCCACGGTAAAGACCGGATCATTGTTAATCCAGTAGGTGTCCACGCCGTAGGCCTGAAGGAATCCGCCGTGGCCGTTGCCAGGGTAGAGGATGGCTTGATGCCATTGATCCACCACTATGAGGTCGTTACTTCCGTCTCCGTTGAAGTCTCCCGCAGCAGAGACGGTCTTGAAGCCCTGCCAGCCCTGGCCGATCTGGAATGACTTCTTCCAGCCACCTGTCCCGTTGCCTTGGTAGAGGAAAAGTCTTCCCTGGGAGTCACGACCTATGACATCCACGGTGCCGTCACCGTCAAAGTCGCCGGGAGAGAACAAGATATTGAAGACGTTCCATCCGGTACCAAGTATTTGGGCTGAACGCCAATTGCCCCGGCCATCAGTGGGATACAGAAGGAGTCGGCCCGCGGCGTCGCGGGCAAAGATATCCAAAGTGTCATCGCCATTGAATCCCCGGGCCCGGGGTTTCGCCGCAATTCGCAGCGGATAGTCTGCTTGCAGGGTGAGCCGGGATTCGGCGTCGTAGGAGACAGTGACAAAAACGGCGATCACGCGGCCGAGGTCCGCAGCTGTGGCCCGATATGTTGAGCCGGTGGCTCCGGGGACGGTTTGACCGTCCCGGGTCCATCTATAAGAGAAGGACGGCGTGCCACCCGCCGGAACAACAAATGGAGCGTACCCGCCTAGCTCCGCCTTCAGGAGGCCACCAACTGTGGGATCGCCATTGAGCTGCGGTTGTCCCATGTAAACCGGCCGGACCGCAGCCGAAAGCGCAGTCGATGCGCGGTCACCGGCATTCAAGGGGAGCGCAGCCTGGGCAGGGGCAGCGAGCATAGGAGCAGACATGACCGCTGCCAGCACCGTTGCGGTCACCATGCGCAGGAAACGCTGCTGGCGGCTGGCCTTGGACAGTGGAAGGGCAAGTGCAAGGTTCAAGATTCCCCCCGGGGACGGATAGTCGGTAAACGGGTTTAGAACACGGCGGTCAAGTAGCCCCAGCCGGTTCCGGGCTCTTGAGTTTGGCGGTAGTAGCTATATTGTTCCGTGGTCATTTGCTCGGTTTTGAAGACACCTTGGTCGGTGACGCTAAAGAAGTAATTAAAGCGATCGGACGAGTTGAAGCCGCCCAGGCCGCCCATGAAAAGACTGGAGGCGTAGTTCCCCTGCAATACCTTCGAAGATAGCCAGCCCCCCTTGCCATCCGGGTAGTAGGCGAGCAGCCTGCCGTCCGTTGCGCGCCCAAGGAAGTCCGAGACGCCGTCTCCGTTGAAGTCGCCAGGGGTGAACACCTTGTTGAAGCCCTGCCATCCCTGACCCACCTGTGCCGCAGCCAGCCACCCGCCTCGTCCGTTGCCTGGGTAAAGGAAGAGCCGGCCTTGGGTGTCGCGGGCCAGGACGTCGCTGGTGCCGTCACCATTGAAGTCACTGGCGGGGATGATTTCACTGAAACCGGCCCACCCGGTTCCAATGACCGAGGAACCAAGCCAGCCCCCGCGCCCGTCTCCCCGGTATAGCCATAGCTGTCCCGACTTGTCGCGGGCCATAACGTCCATGGCGCCGTCCCCGTCGAAGTCGCCAGGAGAAACCAATGAAGTGAAGCTTCCCCATCCCCAGCCCACGTCCTTGCTTCCGTTCTGGAAGGTGCCGTAAGAGCCACCGGAGAAGAGGGTGAGAGTCCCATTAGGTTTCCTGGTGAAAACATCGGGCTTCGCATCACCGTCGAAGTCCCTCATCAACGACTGGTACCTTACGGGCACCGGGTTGCCGCTGGGGGATATTCCTACAATGCTTCCGTCGTAACTGATGATCGCCGCGACCCCGAGTTGTTTGCCTGCGTCCGAGGGTTTAGGTGTGTACGTGGCTCCCGTCGCTCCAGGGATAGCTTCGGTATAGTTCAGCAGCCACTGATAGCTCACAGTCGGCTTAGCACCCGCTGGCAACCCTTGAATGGTGGTCGGGTCAAATACAGCCTTTGAGGTTGTCTTAACAGCGGGGAAGCCAACGATGGAGGGGCTTGCGGCCGATGCCAGGAAGAACGGCCTGCTCTCTACAGTTTCGGCATGATGGCCTTGCACCAATGCGGTCAGTTTCAGGGTCAGGCCCGAGCCCGTGCCGGCGAGGCCCCGGCTGACGTTGAACCAGCCGTTTATCCCCTCATAGGAGCTGTCGAGGACACCGTCGCGGTACCAACTGAATACGTAGGAGGTAGGCTGGACCGCCCACGCCCCGTAGCCGACTTCGTAATTCCATCTGTCAAACCCCGAGCCCTTCTGGATTCCAAGGGTTGGAAGCGAGATGTTGCTGTTCGGTGCCAGCTTCTTGACTGGATTGCTCACAGTGAAGTCAAGCGTTTCCCACGAAACGGGCAACTTGTAAGTGCCCGTGAAGTTCCGGGAGTAAGTCCACGACTCCGAACCGTAGGTGACACGGACCTCTTGGAGTTTGTGTGGTCCGTCGAAGAACGCATCTCCCGTGACTGTCAGCGAAGCTGTTGCGTTCAAAGTTCCGGCAGCCGGCGTTCCGGACCACTCGACGTCGTGTTTCGTCACCAACGATTCGTCCGAATAGGTGAAAACCACTCGCTGAGCCCGCTGTGACAGGGTGAAGTTGATCTGCACTTTGGCTCCTGGAACCACGGAGGCCGGAGACAGGGGCTTGATAGAGGTAAACAGCGGTACTGGCTCCTCGGCGGCGGCCGCCGGAGCAGCCGTCAGTGCAACTGTGGGTGCAAGCATGGCTGCTGACATGGCCAATCCCATCAGCAGGGCAAGTAGCCGGCGCACTGTGCGCTTTCGTCCAGGCATGGCTGCCTTGGTTGTGATCAATTGGTCCCCCGGGGATGTGAAGTGAATATCAGCATGAGGTCGTTGCCTAGAAGACAGCAGTGAATGCATTCCAGCCCCAGCCAATGGTGGCCTGACGCTTCAATGCGATATGGCCTAAGCCATAGAACATGGTCAATCGCCCATCCGGGTGAATCCCGTACACCTCCGGGACCCCATCGCTGTCAAAATCCCCGGGTGCTCCGATGCGGCTGAAAGTCTCCCAGCCGTGGCCTGCGTAGGCACTGAAGGCATTCGGAGTCCAACTGTTGTCGTAGAAGTATCCGTTGCCGGATCCGCCGTAGGCTCTGAGCTCCCCGCGGTTGTCGCGGGCAAAAATTGATCGTGACGACGGTGAGACAAAAGTATCGAACTCGCTCCAACCACCACTAAGCGTGTAGGGGGTCAGGAAGCCACCACGTCCGTTCCCGGGATACATCACCATCGTGTTCGAAGCATCCCGGGCAATCAGGTCTGCGGTGCCGTCACCGTTGAAGTCGCCCGGCGCCACGATATCCTTCATGCCACCCCAGCCTTGGCCGATCTGGAACGAGCGCAGCCAGCCACCCTGTCCGTTGCCTTGGTAGAGGTAGAGTCGCCCTGCTCCATCGCGCGCAATGACGTCCACGTTGCCATCCCCGTCAAAGTCGCCCGGTGAAAGAAGGGAGTTGAACCCGTTCCAGCCCTGACCTATTTTCTGCGCTGTCAGCCAGCCGCCTTGTCCATTGCTGGGATAAAGCCAGAGATTGCCGCCACCATCCCTGGCGAAGATATCCCCTGTGCCGTCCCCGTTAAAACCCTTTCCCCGCGTTTTATTTGCGAGTGTGCCAACCAGGTCCACCACCGAGCTGCCTGCAGAGCCGGCGTCGAACCGGGCAGTGACTCCGGCTGTGATGATGGTGCCCTTGTCGGCAAGGCTCGGTCTGTAATCCCGGGACGTCGCGCCAGGAATTGGGGTGCCGTTGCGCTTCCAGACATAGGTGTAGCTCGCTTGTCCTCCAACAGGGTCCACGCTGGCGGGGCCATGGTCCAGCCAAAGATGGCCTCCCACGGACGCATCACCGGTGATGTGCAGGTTCAATATCGAGACGTTTCGGGGCATCGGCCCGAAAGCATGGGTAGCGGCAGCCGTAGGCAGGTAGCCCGGGGCCCGTACCAACATGTTCGCCCAGATCATGTTTGCGGGATCGGAATACATGTTGGACTGGTACTCATCTTCGATTTCGTAATCGATGGGGGAACCGTTCCGGTACCACTGGAAGTTTGAAAAGGTTGGTTCGGCCGGCCAGGTGCCCCGTTGGATGCGGAGGACGGTGTTGGGAACCAGATCCCCCGATATACTCGGCGCTACCGTTGGGACCAGCTTCTGGAGTACCTTCGCTGGGTTGTTCACTGTGAAGTCACCGGTAGAAAGTGCCGCCCGCGCGGCGGTTCCTAACGGAACGGTCGAGGTCCGCTCCAGTGAGCCGTCACGTATGTAGCTGTCTTTAGCTAAACCGTCGAAGTAGGAAACCTCCACGCGCTCCAGGGTGTACTTACCGGATGCTTGGGCAGCAGTGACCGCTCCGGTAGCCGTGACGGTCTGGGGGCCCGGGGCGGGATTGCCGGCCCACGCGAGTTCAAAAGTAGTGACTTCGGAAGCATCCCGATAGACCAGCCGGACCGCCTGGGCAAGTTGGGAGAGCTTGACCTGCACCCCTGCGGTCTGTCCTGGTCCGAACGTGGCTTTGGCCGGCAGGAACGATGTAGGAACGGGCGCTATGTAGGGCAACATCGGGTTCTTGATCTTGAAGTCCTGTGTTGCTGGATCACCGAAGGGGGAGGTTCCTGTGCCAGGTGGGTAGACACTTCCGCCTCGGTAATAGACCTGCGACGCCCCTACGGTGGTGATCACCTGGACGTAGCTGACCTCGATCGTGCCATTGGGCCAAGAGGAGGCTGCAGCGACGCCCGCCACCGTGCCTGCTCTGGCACCCGCGGGAGCGGTCCACGCAAGAGTGTGCGTTCCCGCAGTACTCCGAAGCCCCACCTCAACACGCTTGACCGCCACGGAAGTCGTGAAGTTGAAACTGACTGGTGCACCGGCGTCGACCGTTGCAGGGGAGGTCCGCGCAAAAGTCGAGAGGATAGGCGTGGCCGCCACGGCGGGCGAAATGGGGGTCAAGACGACGAATGCCAACGTAAAAACCAGCGCCATGAGGAGCGCTCGCACCACCGAAGACGCAGCACGAAAGCGCAGAGCAGAATGAGACCCCAAAATTCCCCCAATTGGTGCAGACCAGAGCGGCCTGTCGAGGCCAATTGAGATGAGGATACAGCCCGGCTCCACCGGGTACAGCTATTGGGATTGGATTATCGTTATTCGCTCAAATGTGTCGTGCGTCAAACCCCAAACTCAACCAATTTCGGCTTAGAACACCGCAGTGAACCCGCCCCAGCCCCAACCCACAACGCCGGCACCTTTCCAGCTGCCGCTGCCGTTGCCGTAGTACATGTTCAGTTGGCCGGCGGAGTCGATGGCCCAGACGTCGTTGACGCCGTCGCCATTGAAGTCGCCCGCACCGCCGATGCGCGGCATGACGTTCCAGCCGGTGCCGATGGCCCGCGCGGTGGTCCAGCCGCCGCTGCCGTTCCCGCCGTAGAGCCTGAGGTTGCCGGCACTGTCGCGGCCCATGACGTCGGGGTTGCCGTCGCCGTCGAAGTCGCCGGGGGAGAAGACCTGGCTGAGGGCATCCCAGCCTTGGCCCACTGCGCCCGGGGAGCGGAAGCCGCCGGATCCGTTGCCGGGGTAGAGGACCAAAGCTCCTGCCGGTGTGCGTGCCAGGAGGTCGTTGGCGCCGTCTCCTGAGAAGTCACCGGCAGCGATGACGGAGTCGAAGACGTCCCAACCCCACCCGACTGCCTTGCGGGGAAGCCATCCGCCGGTACCGTTGCCCGGATAGAGGAAGAGTGTGCCTGAATCGTCGCGTGCCAGGACGTCGTTGAACCCGTCCCCGTTGAAGTCGCCGGCGTTGAGCACAAGATCGAAGACGTCCCAGCCGTATCCGATGGTTTTCGCCGTTTGCCAGCGTCCGGCGCCGTCCGTCGGGTACAGCAGAAGGTTCGCCGCGGCGTTCCGGGCGAACAGGTCAAAGGAGGTACCGGCGTCGAATCCTGCAGTGTGGGCCTTGTTCCGCACCACGGTCCGGCTGTACACGGTAAAGGGCCGCGTGGCAGTGGCCGGATTCCCGGCCTGGACCAGTGCACGGAAGCCGACGACGGCGCCACGGTCGGCCGCGGTCAACGTATAGGTTTTGGCGGTGGCGCCATTAATGGGGGTACCGTTGCGCACCCATTCGTACTTGACGCTGGCGGTGCCGCCGGCTGTTCCGGTGGAGACGCTGGCCTCGTTGAAGACACCCGTGAGTTTCTCGCCGACGGTCAGCTTGCCTTGGAGCGCGGGGGCAGTGGCGGTGATGGGGGAGGTGGGCGTGAGCGGCAGGGAGGATGCCGACACGGCCCGGTAGCCTGCCCGGGTGGCTGTGACCCGCACGGACAGTGTCTGGTCCAGGTCGGCTTCGGCTACCCGGTAGCTGTTGGCGGTGGCACCGGAGATGGGTTGGCCGTTCCGCAGCCACTGGTAGGCGAATCCTGTGGGAGGGTAGGTCCACGCGCCGTTGTCCGTGGTGAGAACCTGGTCGTAGCGGGCCACCCCGGATACCACTGGCGGCTTGGTGTTGGGGTTGTCCACGAGCGGGAATCCGGGGTTGTTGACGGCGAAGTCAACGCCGTCCAGGGCCCCCGGCCGCTGTGTCGGCGCTTCGAGGCCTTGGCTGATGGAGAGGATGTTGCCATCGCGGCCATAGCGCACGGAGCCCTGCCCGGCGGGAAGCACAATATTGACGCTGAGGAGCTTGTACCGGCCGGTTCGTTTAAAGGCACTTCCGTTGACCGGAACTTTGGCCTGTGCACTGTAGGGTCCTGGCGCCTGGCTGGTGGGGCCGTACAGGATGGCCTGCTCCAACGTGTCCTCGTTGACGTAGGCGAATCCGACTTCCTGGGCCGGACCGCTGAGGGTGAAGGACAGGGAGATGATATTGCCGGGAACCACGGTTGCCGGTGATGTCCGCGTTACGACGGTGGGGAGGGGTGCCGGACCTGCTGCACGGGCACCCGGCGGCGGAACCGCTATGGCAAGGGCGGCGCACAGGAGTACTGCCAGCAGGAGATGGAAACCACGCCGCATGGGCTGCTGTGAAGAAAGAACGGCAGAACGAAGTGTCATGGAATCCCCCAATCCTTAGAAGACTGCGTTGAACCCGCCCCAGCCCCAGCCGATGGCAGCGGCACCGTTCCAGCCGCCGTCGCCGTCGCCGTAGTAGGCGAGCAGTTGACCCGAGCCGTCCACCGCGTAGACGTCTACGTTGCCGTTTCCGTCAATGTCGCCGGCCGCGCCGATGGTGGACATGGCGCCCCAGCCCTGGCCAACCACGCTCATGCCGGCCCAGCCGCCTGCTCCGTTGCCTTTGTAGAGGCGCAAGGCCCCGGCGGCGTCCCGTGCCAGGATGTCGACGTTGTGGTCGCCGTTGAAGTCGCCGGGGGTGATGATGTTGTTGACGGCGTTCCAGCCGCTGCCCACTACGGAACGGCTGAGCCAGCCGCCCTTGCCGTTGCCCGGGTAGAGGTACAGGAGGCCGCTGGAGTCGCGGGCCAGGACGTCGTTGGTGCCGTCACCGTTGAAGTCGCCGGGTGCAACGATCGAGGTGAAGGCGTTCCAGCCGCTGCCTGCCTGGCGGCCGGCGAGGAAACCGCCGTCGCCGTTTCCTGCATAGAGGAAAAGGTTGCCTGCGGAGTCCTTGGCAAGGATGTCGTTGGCCCCGTCACCGGTGAAGTCGCCGGGGGAGACCACCGTTCCGAAGCCGTTCCAGCCCGGCCCAACGGTGCGCGGGGCTTCCCAGGCATTGTTCAGGCGCGGATACATCATCAGGGTGCCGTCGGTGCGGCGGGCGAGCAGTTCGTAGGCGCCCCGCCCCGTGAAGCCGTTCGCCCTGTTGGAAGCGGAGATCGGGGCGGTCTCTTCGCTGGAGACTTCCAGCGGCTCGCACCCGTTCTGGCTGGCCACCACGTGGGCGGCGATGGTCTTGCCGCGATCGGATTCATCGAGCGTGTAAGTCCACCATGCCGAGTGGTCCTGGGCCCGAACGCCGTCGCGGGTCCAGTAAATGCCGTAGTCCGGGCCTGCGGCGGCGCCGCAACCACGGTAGGAGGCGGGGTCGATCTCAAGCGTGAGCGTTGAGCCGACAAACGGCGCTCCATGAATTACGGGATCCGAAGGGTCCATGGTTGCCATGGCTGGTGCCGGCGCGAAGGCGATTGCGGCGACGACCGCCGCTGCTATGCCAGCCACAACCCGGCGCACACCTGACGTAGGGCGCGTTGGTGCGTTCATGATGTCCTCCCCAGACTTTATGCGGCCAATTCTACCGCGGCTGGGATTTCTCTAGAAGATGGCTGTGAAAGCGCCCCAACCATTACCGACGACCTCGGAGGTCCGCCATCCTGTCCGCCCGTTGCCGTAGTAGATCACCAAACGGCCTTGCTGGTCCACGCCGTAGACATCGTTGAAACCGTCGTTGTCGAAGTCGCCGGCGGCACCCGCTGCTTTCAGCGCGTTCCATCCAACCCCGATCAGCCATGACCTGGTCCAGCCGCCGGCACCGTTGCCCCCATAGAAGTAGAGGTAACCGCTGCGGTCCCGTGCCAGCACGTCCACGTTTCCGTCGCCGTTGAAGTCTCCCGGCGTCAGCAGCGCATCCATCATCTGCCAGCCCTGCCCGACGGCGGTACGCGCCAACCAGCCTCCGGAACCATTTCCCGGGTAGAGGTACAGGGCGCCGCCCGGTTCACGGGCCAGGACGTCATTGTTGCCATCGCCGTTGAAGTCGCCGGGGCTGACGATGGTGTCGAACACGTTCCAGCCCTTGCCGATGGTTTGGGCCGGTTTCCAGCCGCCGGTTCCATCCCCGGCGTAAAGGTACAGGGTTCCTGCAGCGTCCCGTGCGATCACATCGCCCTTGCCGTCGCCGTCGAAGTCGCCCGGGGAGAACGTCAGGTTGAAGATGTTCCATCCCCAGCCAACCGTCCGCGCCGCCTCCCAAGCGGTGCCCTTGCGGCCGTAAAGCTGCAACGCGCCGTCGGTGCCGCGGGCCAGCAGCTCATAGCTCCTGCCCGTGAACCCGGCTGCCCGGTTGGCCGCGCCAACGGGTTTGGTTTCGTCGCTGTGCAACGATTCGCCGCCGCAGGCCGTCTTGCTGGCGGTCACGTGGGCAGCCATCCGGGCGCCGGTGTCGTCGGGCTGGAGGGCATAGGTCCGTGCCGTCTCGCCGGCCACCAGGAATCCGTCCCGGGTCCAGTAGATGGTGAAGTCAGGGCCTTTCCCGCCCCCGCATCCGTAGAACGTGTACGGGCCGATGTCGGCTGTCAGCTTCTCGCCGACGAACGCTTTTCCGCTGAGGACGGGATCGGGTCCGCTGTTTTGGGCGGCCGACGCCGGCAGGGGACCAAGTGCCATGGCCGCCACAGCGGCGGTCAGCAGCGCCGCTGCCATCCGGCGTCGAAATGTCCCCATATGTGCGTTCCTCCCGTGTGTGCCCGGTTGGGCTCCAGACCTGCATGCAGTGTATGTGCGTGGAGTGCCAATGGGTGGGAGCGGCGTGGGTGCTTTCGTGGGTGCCGGGCTCTCAGGAAACGATCATTTAGCTCCCGTATCATTGATGCGATCGGCCAGCCGCGGGTCCTTGACCCCAGCCGGCCGTTTCCTTGTCAGCCTGCCAGGAGATCGCCGGAAATGCCCGCCTCAAACTCACTGGAACCGTATTCCCTTGACCTGACCTCGGGGTTGCCCCGTATGGCTGCCGCGCCTACCACCCCGCGGCAGCAGCTGCGCTATGCCCGCATCCTGAAAACGGCGGAAGGGTTTGCCCAGCGGCAGTTTGATACCTTGAGCCTCTCCGACGTCGCGGCCCGGGCTGACATACCCCTTGGCACGCTCTACCGCTACTTTCCCTCAACAGCCCATTTGATGCTGGCCGTGTACAGGCAGCAGTTGCGGGAGCTCCGGGATGGCGTCCGTCGCCGCGAAGGCAAAGGGCATGCGCTGGCCGGTTTGATGATGGAGATCTTCCACCTGAGGGTCATGCAGCCCGGTGTGGAGCACTGCCTCATCCGTCCTGCCGGCAAGGACGATGACACGGCGCAGCTTTTGCGGGAGATTGATGCGCTGTCCGAGGAAGTGGTGGGCTCGCTCAGCAAGGACCCCGGCAAGGACTCCGTGCGTGCCCGTATCCTGCTGCACCTGGTCAGTGGGTTGGTCCAAGCGGTGCGGTGCCGTCGCCTCTCCCTTTTTGAGGCTGAGAAGGATCTGAAGAAAGCCTGTTCCCTGCTGACCGGCGAATGAGGTCCGGCGCCTGCTGGTCTAGACCGGAAGTTGCCAAGAACACGCTTTTTTGCATGACGTAGATCACATTTGGTGCTGGTTGAACGTTTTACTCTCGAATCGTCTCTCTTGGTATTGAATCTTGTACCCCTTCACGCTCCTTAGGCTGGAAACACCGAAGCGGCTAGCAGCCCCCTATCTGCAGAAGCAACGCCGGACCAGCCATCCTTGGTCCGCAACAGCAGTTCTGTTCCTGCCCGAACCATGCCGTGGGTCCACGGCTAGCCTGAGGAGACAAAGACGTGTCCATCGAGACAATTGCTACAGACAACGACGCCCTGGTACTGACCGAAGAAGAGATCTTCGCAGCCCACGAAGGCGGCAAGCTGACCATCTCCAGCACCGTACCGCTGAACAACAAGCGCGACCTTTCCATCGCCTACACCCCCGGAGTTGCCCAGGTCAGCCGGGCGATCCACGCAAATCCCGAGCTTGCCCGCACCCACACCTGGGCCGAGCGCCTGGTTGTTGTGGTCAGCGATGGCACCGCCGTTCTTGGCCTTGGCAACATTGGCCCGAGCGCCTCCCTTCCGGTCATGGAAGGCAAGTCCGCCCTGTTCAAGTCCTTCGGGGACCTCGACTCCATTCCCCTGGTGCTCAACACCACCAACGTGGACGAGATCATCGAAACCCTCGTCCGCCTTCGCCCCAGCTTCGGAGCCGTGAACCTCGAAGACATTTCGGCTCCGCGCTGCTTCGAACTCGAAGAGCGGCTCATCGAAGCCCTCGACTGCCCGGTCATGCACGATGACCAGCATGGCACCGCCGTCGTAGTTCTTGCAGCCCTGACCAACGCCGCCAAGGTGACGCAGCGCGAACTCGCCGGGCTCAAGGTTGTGGTGTCCGGCGCAGGTGCCGCGGGCATCGCCATTGCCGAGATTCTTCTTGCTGTTGGCGTCAAGGACGTCATCCTGCTCGACTCCAAGGGCGTGGTCAATGCCGACCGCGCCGACCTCGTGGCCGATCCCGGCAGCGTCAAGGCCCGCATGGCACAGCGCACCAACCCCCGTGGCGTCACCGGTGGCCCGGGCGAGGGATTGACGGGCGCGGATGTGTTTGTTGGTGTTTCCTCCTCCAAGCTGGACGAAGAACACTTGAAGCTCATGAACGATCAGTCGATCGTGTTCGCCCTGTCCAACCCGGATCCGGAAGTGCTTCCCGAAGTCGCCCGGAAGTACGCAGCCGTTGTTGCCACCGGCCGCAGCGACTTCCCGAACCAGATCAACAACGTGCTGGCCTTCCCCGGCATTTTCCGCGGCGCACTCGATGCCCGGGCCCGCCGCATCACGCCCGCCATGAAGATCGCCGCTGCCAACGCCATCGCTGAGCTGGCCGCGGAAGACCTCTCCGCCGATTACATCGTGCCGAGCCCGCTGGATGCCCGCGTGGCACCGGCTGTCACCGCGGCGGTTGCGGCCGCCGTCGCAGAATAGCGTTACTGGGTAGCGGCTACTACTGCTGGACCGACGACGGCGACGCCTCCCGTGCTGGGGAGCGTCGCCGTCGTTTGTGGTTAAGCGGTGCGGAAGCAGCCCAGGGTCACTACTGCACCCCTGGGCGTTACTGCGCCCCTGGGCGCGTCAAGGGGGCCACAAGTGACCCCGCGTTGCTGCTCATAGACTGGTGGACATGAACGCCGAACTTATCGTGACCATCCTGTGCGGCCTGGCCATTGCGGTAGGCGTTGCCGGGACCATCATTCCTGTACTCCCGGGCAGTATCCTCATTGGTGCCAGCCTGCTGGCCTGGGCCATTTGGGGTGGTGCCGGTCCGGTTGGCTGGGTGATCTTCGCCATTGGAATGTTGTTCGTGGTGGCGGGCATGGCAGCAAGTGCCGTACTTACCGGTCGGAAACTGAAGCAGCATGGCATCCCCAACCGGTCAGTGCTGATCGGCGTGGTGTTGGGCGTGGTGGGCATGTTCGTGATTCCCGTGGTGGGGCTCTTTGTGGGCTTCGCCGTCGGCCTCCTCCTCAGCGAGGTCCAGCGGACCCGCAACTTCCGCACTGCCGTCCGCTCAAGCGGCGCAGCGCTCAAAGCCACTGGTATTGGCATCCTGGTGGAGTTCGGGCTGGCGTGTGCTGCGGCGAGTACCTGGATCATCGGTGTGTGGATCAACGCCGTGAACGGCTAAGGCCGGGTTGGCCCCCCCAGCCCTCTTAAACCCGTCCCGGGATGGCAAAAAATGACAATCCCGGGCTCCGGGATTGTCATCTTTTGCCATCTGGGCGTGAAGCAGGGGAGCTAGTGACGGGCCGGGGCTCCAAGCGGGACCTGGACCCGTGCGGGGCGGAAGCTTGCGCCGGCGCCGGGGAACAGCGGGATGTCGATCCGTGCGTGCGTGTGGATTTCCTGCACGGTGTCCTTGGTGTGTTGGGCAATGGAAGCCAGTGTGGTGACCCACATGCCGTCCAAATCCTTGACCCGCTCCATCAACTGTTCCAAGGCAACGGCACGGGATGGCCGGCCTGAGATGAACGGGTGGTTGGTCAGGACGAAGCAGCTTCCCTGCGAATGGTGGGCCTGTGCCTCCAAGGTCCACATTTCCAAGGCCTTGGCCGGGCTCTCGATGACCCCGCTGCCGGTGACTCCGGGGTAGAACCCGTACTGCTCCCAGTCATCGAGCGCCCAGTCCACGGGAATCTCCACGATGTCCCGGGAGTCATCCTCGGCCACCGACATGCGGTAGGGGGCGTCGCCGTCGAGCAGGCTTGAGTCGTAGAGGAAGCCGCGGTCCGCCAGCAGTGCCGGGGACTGCCAGTTCAGCTCCCACCAGGGCGCCCGGTAACCAACGGGCCGGACGCCCGCAACCTTCGCCAGGGCCTCGAGGCCCCGGTCCAGGTAGCTGGCTTCAGTGGCGGCGTCGATGCCCTGCATGGGCTCGTGAAGGTAGCCGTGGTGCGCGATCTCATGCCCGCCATCGGCGATCCTGCGTACGACGTCCGGGTAGCTTTCCGCCGTGAAGCCGGGAATGAAGAACGTTGCCTTGATGTCCTGGCGGTCCAGGAGCTGGAGCAGTCGCGGTACAGCGATCTTGGGGCCGTATGACTGGTGGCTCATGAGGGACATGCGCTTGGTGCTGGCAGGGTCATGGGCGATGGTGCAGGACTCGGCATCGACGTCGAAGGTGAAGGACGCAGCTGCCCGGTAGCCCTCGGGCCAGGTGATCGGGTGGAGCGAATCAGCGAAAGCGGGCTGGTTCATGCTGTGGTCCTTTCGGGAACTGCGGGTGCGGGTGCCGCCGGGTCGGAGGCGGCGGGCGCTGTAGCGACGGGGTCCGTGGCGGAGGGCGCGGAGGCGGCGGGCGCCATGGCGGAGACATGGTTGGTTTCGGCCAGGAGGTATTTCTTGTGGGCCCGTGGGCCGAGGATTGCGTAGGCGGCCGCGCTGGTGAGTCCGCCGGCCAGCCAGGAGAGGTCCCAGCCGCCCAGGGCCACGGCGATGGGTCCCTGCATGGCGGGAACAAGGCCGTACATGAACAACCAGGTGGAGAAGATGCCTACCAGCAGCGAGACGATTCCGGCCCAGTTGATGACGGGCAAGCGGCGTGTTCCTACTGGATCAAAGAGGCGGTCAACCTTGGCGGGCCAACGCTTTTCCAGCCAGAAGTAGTGGACCAGCATGACCCCGCCCCACGCCGCAACCCAGGCAACCAAACCGATCAGCCAGGCATCGAGTACGGCAGCGAAGTCCTCTTGGAAGATGAAGAACACGACAGCGATGAGCGAGAAGGCGCCCACGAACAGGTTCAGCTTGCGGCGGCTGATCTTGATGTCCAGGGCCTGTGTTGCCACGGAAAAGGTGTAGATGTTCAGGATGTTGGTGGCGATGGGGCCGTGCAGCACCATGAGCAGGACAGGCAGGGCCATGACGCCGAAGTTCTGGACGATCAGTTTTCCGGGGTCGATCTCGCCGCTGTTGGTAGCAAGGCTGGCACCGAGCACGCCGAGCCACACCACCGGGATGAACTGGCCCAGGACCGAGGCAAGGTAGACCTTGCGCTTGGGAACGGAGGTGCTGACGAAGCGGGAGTAGTCGGCGGCGTAGGTGAACCAGGTGATTCCCCAGCCGATGCCGATGGCCGTCATCACAGCGCTCATGGCGGCAATGCGCTCGGAGCCTTCCAGGATGTTGCCGGCCGGTCCTGCGTAGCCCCAGTCGATCTTCATGCCGAACCAGGCCACGCAGGACATGACCGCCAGGATGATGATGGTGGGCGGGACGGTCCATTTTTCAAAGGCCGCTATGGCTTTGTAGCCGAACCAGGCGATGGCAACCTGTGCTGCCATGATGGCCGTGGCCACGCCGATCTTCCAGGCGTAATTCTTGGCGTCGGGATCTACCCAGCCAAGGGTGCCGAAGAGGGCCATGACCAGATCCAGGATGATCCAGGTGTTGACTGCGCACCAGCCGATCACCAGGAGGGCCTGGATGGCGGCCGGCAGGTAGTTGCCGCGGCGGCCAAAGGCGGCGCGGGCCAACACCATTCCGGTGGCGCCGGTCTTTTGGCCAAGGAGGACGAAGCAGCCGAACAGCAGCATGCCGATCAGGTTTCCCAGGACCAGCACAATCACTGTGTCAGCGAAGCCGAGGCCCAAATGGATGCCAAGGGCGCCGAGCACCCAGTTGATGGGGGCAAGGTTG
The DNA here is from genome assembly GCF_059739405.1 of Arthrobacter sp. TmtSoilC79. NCBI lineage: Bacteria > Bacillati > Actinomycetota > Actinomycetes > Micrococcales > Micrococcaceae > Arthrobacter > Arthrobacter sp. TmtSoilC79. The sequence continues at coordinate 373,969 of NZ_AP046051.1, forward strand.
GCGCCCGCCCAGATCCAGAACTGTCCGGATACTTTGCGCGTACGTTCTGCCTCGGGAATTGGTTGAAGCCAGGCTTCGCTGTCATGGGCCGGCTCCGTTGCCGGTTTTGACAGCGCTGGACTGGAAGGCGAAGGGGAGAGGTTGTCTTGCATGGGAGAGCCTCCGTGTATGAAAGGGACTCCTTCAGCGTATGTGCCTCAAATCACAGCGACAAGATACGATGTGTCTAAACAAATCCTCGAAATCCGTACGGAGTGTCATGTCGATCCTGCTGGGTGCCGCTTTGGAGTACGAAAGCCTGAAAGCCGCTGCTCCACGGCTGCTTAATCAGGTTCCGGAAGCCATGAACCGCGCGGTCCGCTGGGTCCACTCCAGCGAGGTCCTGGACATCGCCCCGCTCCTCAGCGGCGGTGAGTTGTTGTTGAGCGGTGGGCAGGCGCTCGCGGGCGTAGCCCCTGAACGGCAGGCAGACTATGTCCGTGAACTGGCGGCCCGGGGGATTGCGGCGCTGGCGTTGGAAACCGGTTCTGCGCTTCCGGAAATACCCGTCGCCATGCTGGAGATAGCCGAGGCCGCCGGCCTGCCGGTCATCGAGTTGCGTCAGGTTGTCCCTTTTGTGGGGGTGATGCAGGAGATCAACTCGCTCCTGGTCAGTGAATCCGTGGAGCACCTCCAGCGCGGCGACCAAGCCAGCCATGCCATGGCCGCCGAACTTGCCCATGGTGGCGGGCTCGACCAGCTCCTGGCTGTCCTGTCAGAAAAGACGGGCGCCGGCGTGCGCCTGGTCTCCCCGTCGGGGCTTACGCTGGGCGCTGCCGGCGGCGCGTTTCCGGCCGGCACCTCTCCCCTTGACGGCCGGGGCGCCTCTGCCCTCAACGGCCAGGGCACTGTCGCCACGGTGGACGTGCCGGTCCGCGGCGTTCTGGCGGCGCGTCTGGAACTGCACATATACGACGGCGTTGATGGTGGCCTCGCGCGGGTGGCCGGCGAGCGATCCGTGGACATCCTCGGCTTGGCGTTGTTGCAACGGATGCCGCCAGGGCTGAAGGAGTTGGCGGGCATTGAGCTCATGCGTGCCATCAATTCGGGGAGCCAGCGCTGGCAGCTGCAGCAACTCGGGCCGGCGTCGGGATTTCCTGTTAACGGCGCAGTGGCCGCAGTGGTGATCCGCTCAACGGGTGCGGGGCATTTGCGCCCGGCAGTGGATGCGCTGCTCCGCACCTGCGTGACGCACAGTGCGAGCTATGCCAACAATGCTGAGCTGATGGCCCTGGCCGCTTTAAGCGATGGAGCAGCCACGCGCCGTTTCCTTGTGGACGCACTGCGTGAGCTGGAAGTACCGGCCGGTTCGGTGGTGGCCGTGGGGCCGTTGGGTTCCGGAATCGATGATGCGCCGTGGTCCCTGGCCGAAGCGCGGCGGGCCCTGGACCTGCACCCCATAGCGGGGGAGGTGGTGGATGCTGAGACGTTGGCTGTTGAGCTCCTTGCGGAGGAATCGCTGGACCCGGCCACGCGGGAAGGGTTCGTGCAGCGGCAGCTGGGTGCCGTCGTCGAGCATGACCGCCTGAAGAAGTCCGAACTGATGCTGACGCTGGCCGTTTGGTTGGATACCGGCTGCAACACTGCCCAGGCCGCACGTGAGCTGCACTTGGAGCGGCAGTCCTTGCATCACCGGCTCCAGCGGATTTTTGAGTTGTGTGGCGGTGATCCACGGGGAACGGGACGGTTGGCTGCACTGCACCTGGCAACCCGGCTGGCTCGTTTGTAGGGCCCCCGTTAAACGCCAATTCGATGGTTCCCTGCACACGGTGCCGTTCGCAACAGCGTATACGCAGGGAACCATCGAAATGGTTGCTTTGCAGAGCCCTACTTCAACACGATCGTCCTGTTCCCATTCAGGATGATCCGCCCCTCGCAGTGCCAGCGAACGGCGTTGCTGAGGGCCTTGCATTCGGTGTCCCGGCCGGCGGCTACGAGATCGTCCGGCCCGAACGTGTGGTCCACTTCCACTACCTGCTGGGCGATGATGGGACCTTCGTCCAACTCGCCGTTGACGTAGTGGGCCGTGGCGCCCACAGTTTTCACCCCACGCGCGTAGGCCTGGTGGTAGGGCTTGGCGCCCTTGAAACTGGGCAGGAACGAGTGGTGGATGTTGATCGCGCGGCCGTCCAGCTTGCGGGCGAGGTCGTCGCTGAGAACCTGCATGTACCGGGCCAGGACAATGAGTTCCACGTCCAGTTCATCGATGATCTCCAGCAGGCGCCCCTCGGCAGCCGGCTTGGTGGCGGCGGTGACAGGAACGTGGAAGAACGGAATCCCGTGCCATTCCGCCAGGCCCTGGTGGTCGGTGTGGTTGGACACCACGCCCACCACATTGATGGGCAGCTCGCCGATTCTTGCCCGGAACAGGAGGTCGTTCAGGCAGTGCCCGAACTTGGAGACCATGATCAACACGCGTCGCTTGTAGCCTTGGCGCTCCAGCTCCCAGTTCATGCTGTATTTCTTCCCCACCGGGGCGAAAGCTGTCCGCAATGCATCAACTGTCGAGGTGTCGCCGGACGAAGCGAAGTGCACCCGCATGAAGAAGTGGCCTTCGGGGCGGTCGCCGAACTGCTTGTTGTCGATGATGTCGCAGCCGTGCTCCAGCAGGAAGCCGGACACCGCGTGCACGATTCCCGGTCCTTCGGGGCAGTCGAGGGTGAGGACGTGTTCCACGGTGGTCTCAGGTGAGGAGACGGACGTGGTTTCGGTTTGCATGGCAGTCATGGCTAGCACTCCACTACGTTGACGGCGAGGCCTCCACGGGAGGTCTCCTTGTACTTGGATTTCATGTCTGCGCCGGTCTCGCGCATGGTCTTGATGGCTTTGTCCAGCGACACTTTGTGGCTGCCATCGCCATGCAGGGCAAGGCGCGCGGCATTGATGGCCTTGACGCTGGCGATCGCATTGCGTTCGATGCAGGGAATCTGCACCAGCCCGCCCACGGGATCGCACGTAAGGCCCAGGTTGTGTTCGATGCCCACTTCAGCGGCATTCTCCACTTGCTCCGGTGTTCCACCCAGGACTTCGCAGAGCCCGGCGGCGGCCATTGAGCAGGCGGAGCCCACCTCGCCCTGGCAGCCCACTTCGGCGCCGGAGATGGAGGCGTTGATTTTGAACAGGATTCCGACGGCGGCCGCCGCCAGCAGGAACCGCACGACACCGTCGTCGTTGGCTCCCGGAACAAACTTGGTGTAGTAGTGCAGCACGGCGGGCACAATCCCGGCGGCACCATTGGTGGGCGCGGTGACAATCCTGCCGCCCGCGGCATTTTCCTCGTTCACAGCCAAGGCGAAGAGGTTGACCCATTCCATGGCCAGGAGGGGGTCCGCTGAACTTGCTCCGTTCAGCTCGGCGTCCGTTTCGGAAAGCTTCTTGAACAACGACGGCGCCCGTCGCCTGACCTTCAGGCCTCCCGGGAGGATTCCCTCGGCAGAGCAGCCGTTCTCCACGCATTCCTGCATGACGGCCCAAATGCTGAGCAGCCGTTCGCGGAGCTCGTCCTCGGTGCGCCAGACGAGTTCGTTGGCCAGCATGATGTCCGAGATCGACTTGCCTTCCCGGACGCAGATGGCCAGCAACTCGTCCGCCGTGGTGAAGGGGTAGGGCAGGACGGTGTCATCGGCTACTACTTTGTCGGCTCCGGAGACGTCCCCGTCCACCACGAAGCCGCCCCCGATGGAGTAGTAGCTGCGTTCCCGGAGCACGGTGCCCGTGTGGTCCAGGGCGCGGAAGGTCATGCCGTTGGGGTGGGCCGGCAACGACTTGCGGCGGTGCAGGACCACGTCCTCGTCCCAGTTGAAGTCCACCCGGTGGTTGCCGCCCAGCCGGAGTTCGGCGTCGAGGGCCGCGGCGGCCACCTGGTCATCGGCGGTATGGGTGTTCACGGTTTCGGGTGAGTGGCCTTGCAGCCCCAGAACCACGGCTTTGTCTGAGCCGTGGCCCCGGCCGGTGGCGCCCAGGGAGCCGAAGAGCTCAGCCTGGACGCGCACCGTAGCCGGGAGTTGGCCGGAGGATTCAAGTCCGTCCGTGAACTGCTTTGCCGCACGCATGGGGCCGACCGTGTGGGAAGAGGACGGCCCGATGCCAACAGAAAACAGGTCAAGCACACTCAGTGCCATCAGGGGACCTCTGGGGAGGCGTACTCCCGCATGGCGTCAAGGAGCCAGCGTCCCAGGAAGTCGGCAAAGGAAGCCCGGGGAAAGATCCGGTAGGACTCCTCAGAGGTCTTCCACAGCATCACCGGAATGTGCGCGAGTTCAGTGGAGACGGCGGTACCGGCCTTGAAGACCCGGGGGTGCAGGTCCAACGCGCAGGTCTTCTCCAACACTGCCCGGGCGTGGCTGCCGGAGAGCTCGAACGTGGTGCGGTTGGCGGACAGGTCCACCACCTGGCCTGCGTCGTTGCCCAATGCCGAGGTCAAGTCGCCGACCAAGGAGCCGCCCAAGGAATCGTGTGCTTCCTCCGGAGCTACCACCAGGAACTCGGTGGGGCCGAGCCACAGGGTGTTCACGGAACCGGTCCCCGTCACGGCGCCGCACGTGGCAGGCAAGCCGCCGGTGACGGACGCAACCCGGGTGCCGGCGTCGGACGTTGGGTGAACCCTGATACCCACCATGGTTTGGTACGGGATTTCGGTGAGAGTCACCGTTCCCGGCACGGAGCCGGAGGTGAAAGCGTCAGCGAGGTGTTCGGCCGGGCTGCGGCGGGCGCCCCGGACGCGGTTGACGTGTGCGGTTTCTGCTGGTGTTGCTGTTTCAGCCATCTTTGCGGGTCCCTTCAGCATCGAAAAGTACGGTTTCGCCAACAACCACGTCCACCAATTGGTCTCCCAGCGAGGCCACCAGGGTCTCGCCGACGCGGTTGCGGCCGTTTTGAATGAGGGCCAGGGCGAAGGAACGGCCCAGTGCGGCGCTGTGGTAGCTGGAGGTCACGAAACCCTCCATGGGTACGGGTCCGTTAGCCGGGTTGACCGGGATGCCCTTTTCCACCAGCTGCGTGCCTTCTGGCAACCGCAGCGAGTGGTCCACGGGAAGGACGCTCACCAGGTGCTTGCGGTCCTCGCGGCTTGCATCCTGCCGGAGGTAGGAGCGCTTGCCGATGAAGTCCTTGGCTTTGGAGACGATCCAGTCCATGCCGGCGTCCTGCGGGGTGACCGTGCCATCGGTGTCCTGCCCCACGATCGGGTAGCCCTTCTCGGCGCGGAGGACGTGCATGGTTTCGGTGCCGTACGGGGTGATGTTGAACTCGGCACCTGCGGCGGCAACTGCTTCCCAGGTGTTCAGTCCGTACCAGGACGGGATGTTGATTTCGTAGGCCAGTTCACCGGAGAAGGAGATCCGGCAAACGCGTGCCTGCACTCCGGACGCCAGGGTGGTCTCGCGGAACGTCATGAACGGGAAGTTTTCGGCATCCAGTCCACCGTCTTCGGCGAGCTGGGGAGCAACCTTCGCGATCACGGCGCGGGATTTCGGGCCGACGACGGCAATGGTGCTCCATTGTTCGGTGACGGACGTGCAGACCACATCGAGCTCGGGCCACTCCGTCTGGTGCCACTCTTCCAACCAGTCCAGCACCTTGGCTGCGCCGCCGGTGGTGGTGGTCATGAAGTAGCGGTCATCGTCCAGGCGCAGGGTCACGCCGTCGTCGAAGATCATGCCGTCCAAGGTGCACATGACGCCGTAGCGGGCGGATCCCGGGGCGAGCTTCTTGAACGCGTTGGTGTAAACCCGGTTCAGGAATTCTCCGGCGTCCTTGCCACGGATCTCGATCTTGCCCAGGGTGGTGGCGTCCATGAAGCCCACGGAGTCGCGGACGGCTGCGCATTCACGCAGGACGGCCGTGTCCATGTCTTCGCTGCCCTGCGGGTAGTACCAGGGGCGCTTCCACTGTCCAACATCTTCGAACAATGCGCCCTGGACAACGTGCCACGGGTGGATGGAGGTGACGCGGGCGGGATCGAACAGTTCCCCACGCTGGCGGCCGGCCAATGCTGCGAAGGCCACGGGCGTGAACGGAGCACGGTATGCCGTGGTTCCGATCTCGCCAACACCGGGGATATTCTCTGCTCCGCCGAACTTCAGGGCTGCGGCGATCACACCGATTGCGTTAACGCCGGAGGTCTTGCCCTGATCATTGGCCGTGCTGATGGAGGTGTACCGCTTGACGTGTTCCACGGACCGCATGCCTGCCCCGGTGGAGCGGAGGACGTCGGCTACGGACTGGTCGCGTTGGAAGTCAACGAAGTGGTGGTGCCATTCGCCGGGCTCACCCGTTTGGCCGGGAACCAGCCACAGCTGGCGGCTCGGAGCGCTTGCCTTGGGTGCCTGGAGTTCCACCGGAGTGGTTTCGGACTCAAAGCCGGCGGCGATGGATGCTGCCGCTCCCGCCGAGATGCCCTCTGCCAGGCAGTCCTGGAGTTCAAAGCTGCCACGGCCTGCGCCCACAACCTGTTGGTCACGAACGGGAGCGGCGGGGATGAACGCTGCGAGCTCGTCATCCCAACGCAGCTTGCCCTGGCGCTGGCTGTGGAGGTGGACCACGGGGCTCCAACCACCGGAAACTGCAAGGAGATCGGCAGCCAGCTGTTCGACGCCCGAGGTGAGTTCGCCGTCGTCGTTAATACTGCGGACGGTCACCCCATTCAGGCGGCCGTTTTCATCCGCGGACGTATCAGCCACGGCGCTGCCGATCAGGACCCGGATACCGGACTCGACGGCGGCGGCGGCCTTCGCGCTGATCTGCGGACGGGCATCGACGACGGCGGCAACCGCCACGCCTGCTGCCTGCAAGTCCGCAGCCAGGGCGTAAGCGGAATCATTCGTGGTGCTGATGACCACGCGCGAACCGGCTGCCACGGCGTAACGGTTGAGGTAAGTGCGGGCCGCTGAGGCGAGCATGATGCCGGGGCGGTCGTTGTTCTCGAACACCAGCGGACGCTCGTGCGCGCCGGGGGCCAGGACAACCTGCTTGGCACGGATGTGCCAAATACGCTGGCGGGAGACGCCCGAAGCTGCCGGAACACTCAGGTGGTCCGTGCGGTTCTGGGCGGCGATGAAGTAGTTGGAATCGTAGGAACCGAACGCAGTGGTGCGGTTCAGCACCGTGCATTCGCCGGCCGACACCAGCTCGGCCTCAACGTCGGCAACCCATTCCAGGGCCGGCTTGCCTTCGATCTGCTCGGCCAGTTCCGGGGCTGTGGAACCGGACAGCAGGGAGCCGCCAAGTTCAGGCTGATCGTCAATGAGGATGACGCGGGCCCCGGTGCGGACAGCTTCGCGGGCTGCTGCCAGGCCGGCAACTCCGCCGCCAACTACCAGGACGTCGGTGTGGACGTATTTCTTGTCGTACTCGGCCTTGTCCTCGTTGGGATCCAACTTGCCAAGTCCGGAGAGGAGCTCAATGTTCATGCCATCCACCAGCGAAACTGCGGTGGCGGGAAGCATGGACTCGGCAACGTGTCCGCGGAAACGGGGAGCGATCTTGACCAAGGCGTTGGACTCTTCCACGCCTGCGGCCATGATGCCGCGGGGGCGGTCCTCGTACAGGGAGTTGCCGGCGTTCATGTGGCCGTTGGCCAGAAGCGCCGAAGCGATGGTGTCACCCGGGTGGCCGGTGAATTCCCGGCCGTCCACGGTGAAGCGCCAGGAGATGCTGCGATCGATGCGTCCGCCGGTGGCGAGGCGTGCGTTCTTGCTGGTCACTTCTAGACTCCTTCCGAGGAGGTGGGTGCTGTGGAGCCGGAGATGGGGACGCCGGTGGTTGGGGCGCCGGGGGCGAGGCCGGGTTCGGTTTGGCCGAATTCCCCTGTCTGGGTGAACTCGCCCGGCTGGGTGGTTTCACTCTTGCTGGTCCCGGCGCCTGGGATGTCCGGGCGGGCCTGGCCCATCCCGTAAATGGAGTGGATCTCGTAGCTCACGGTGTCGCGGAGCATGTTGAACCACTGACGGCAGCCGGTGCTGTGGACCCAACGCTCTGCGAAGGTGCCCTTGGTGTTCTCGCGGTAGAACAGGTATTCAGCCCATTCGCGGTCCGTGAGCTCGTTGGGGCTTTCGGGGTAGGCAACGTGTGCTTGGCCGCCGTAGTGGAATTCGGTTTCGTCGCGTGGCCCGCAGTTGGGGCATGAAATGAGGAGCATGTCTTGTCCTGTCCTGTCCTGGGTGGGCGCTAGTGGGCCACGGCTGCGGCGCCGTGTTCGTCGATCAAGGCGCCGGTCTCGAAGCGTTCCAGAGCAAAGGGCTTGTTCAGCTTGTGGGGTGCACCCGTTGCAATGGTGTGCGCGAAGGTCAGGCCCGCGGCCGGGGTGCCCTTGAAGCCGCCGGTTCCCCAACCACAGTTGACGAACATGTTCTCCACCGGGGACAGACCAACGATCGGCGAGGCATCCAAGGTGGTGTCCACGATGCCGCCCCAGGTCCGGAGCACATGGGCCCGGGCGAAGATCGGGAAGAGCTCCACGGCTGCTGCCATCTGCTCCTCGATCACATGGAATGAGCCACGCTGGCCGTAGCCGTTGTAGGAGTCGACGCCGGCGCCCATCACCAGTTCGCCCTTGTGGGCCTGGGAGACGTACACGTGGACGTGGTTGGACATGACCACCGTGGGGTGGACAGGTTCGTGAAGCTCGGACACCAAAGCCTGGAGCGGGTGGCTCTGGATCGGCAGGCGGAAGCCGGCCATTTCTGCCAGGACCGAGCTGTGCCCGGCGGCGCAGAGGCCCACCTTTTCGGTGTTGATGGTGCCGCGGGTGGTCTTGACGCCGGTGACCCGGTTGCCGTCCTTGATGAAGCCGGTGACTTCGCAGTTCTGGATGATGTCCACACCGAGTTCGTCGCACTTGCGGGCGAAGGCCCAGGCCACGTGGTCGTGCTTGGCGATGCCTGCACGCGGCTGGTACGTGGCGCCCATGACGGGGTAGCGGATGTTGTCGCTGATGTTCAGGATGGGGCAGAGTTCCTTGACCTGCTGCGGGTCCAGCCATTCTGCGTCCACGCCGTTGAGACGGTTGGCTCCTACGCGGCGAACGCTTTCGCGGACGTCACCCAGGGTGTGTGCCAGGTTCATCACGCCGCGCTGGCTGAACAGGAAGTCGTACTCCAGCTCTTCCGGGAGGATCTCCCAGAGCTTGAGGGCGTGCTCGTAAATGGCAGCGCTCTCGTCCCAGAGGTAGTTGGAACGGATGATGGTGGTGTTGCGGGCCATGTTTCCACCGGCCAGCCAACCCTTTTCCAGGATGGCGATGTTGGTCATGCCGTGGTTTTTCGCCAGGAAGTACGCAGTGGCCAGGCCATGCCCGCCACCACCCACAATCACGGCGTCATAGCTTTTCTTCGGGTCCGGGTTACGCCAGAGGAAGTCCGGGTGTTCGGGGAGGTGGTCGGCACTCACTGGGCTGCTCCAATCAGTTCTGTTTCGTTTACGGCGCCATTGCCGTTGTTGTTCAGGTGGGGGTAAAGCGGGAACTTCTCCGCCAGGGCGGTTACGCGGCGGCGGAGCTCGACGGCGGTGGTTTCGTCCAGGGACACGTCGGCTTCGGTGCTGGCTGCTTCGGTGCCTGCCTCAGCGCCTGCTTTCGTGCCGTCGGCTTTGGTGCCGCTGTTCGCTGCGGCGATCAACGCCGTCGCAATGATGTCCGAGACTTCAGTGAAGTCCTCGGCACCGAAACCGCGGGCGGCGAGGGCGGGAGTGCCGATGCGCAGGCCGGAGGAAACCATGGGCGGGCGGGGGTCGAAGGGGACGGCATTGCGGTTGACTGTGATGCCGATCCGGTGCAGGGTGTCTTCTGCCTGCTGGCCGTTAAGGACGGAGTTGCGGAGGTCGGCCAGCACCAGGTGGACGTCGGTTCCGCCGCTGACAACGGAGATGCCGGCTGCCGCAACGTCGTCCTGGAGGAGGCGCTGGGCCAGGATCTTGGAGCCTTCAAGGACGCGGACCTGGCGTTCCTGGAATTCCGGCTCGGATGCCATCTTGAAAGCCACGGCCTTCGCGGCGATGACGTGCTCCAACGGACCGCCCTGCTGGCCCGGGAAGACGGCAGAGTTAACCTTCTTGGCGATGTCGGCGTCGTTGGTCAGGATCACACCGCCGCGGGGACCGCCGAGGGTCTTGTGGGTGGTGCTGGTGACGATGTGGGCGTGCGGCACCGGGCTCGGGTGGAGCCCTGCAGCGACGAGACCCGCGAAGTGGGCCATGTCCACCATCAGGTAGGCGCCCACCAGGTCCGCGATCCGGCGGAATTCAGCGAAGTCCAACTGGCGGGAGTAGGCCGACCAGCCGGCGACGATCAGTTGGGGCTTGCTCTCAAGTGCCAGGCGTTCAACTTCAGCCATGTCCACGGTGTGGGTGTCCTCGCGGACGCCATAGGGAACAACTTTGTACAACTTGCCGGAGAAGTTGATGCGCATGCCGTGGGTCAGGTGGCCGCCGTGGGCGAGGTTCAGGCCCATGATGGTGTCGCCCGGGGTGATCAGTGCGTGCATGGCCGAGGCATTGGCCTGGGCTCCGGAGTGGGGCTGGACGTTGGCGAACTCCGCGCCAAAGAGTGCCTTCAGACGATCAATGGCGAGCTGTTCGATCACATCAACGTGTTCGCAGCCGCCGTAGTAGCGCTTGCCGGGGTAGCCTTCGGCGTACTTGTTGGTCAGCACCGAGCCCTGGGCCTCCATGACGGCCGTGGGAGCGAAGTTCTCAGAGGCGATCATTTCCAGCGTCGACTGCTGGCGGATGAGTTCCTGGGCGATCGCCTGATCAACCTCCGGGTCCGCCTGTGCAAGCGGGCGGATCAGCGGTTCAACCATGGTGTTCTCCTTCAAAAGCTTGGCTAGTGGCCGACTGTTAGGCAACTGATATATTAGAACTATTGCCATAGTATGTTGGAGATCACATAGTCGTCAACAGGTCCGCCGTAACTCATCCATCAGGCTGGGAGTGCGACTACCGGGAGAGAGCAATGAGCGCAGCACTGGAAGCACTGGAATCAGCTCCACAGGGTACGTCCCTCGCGGAGAACGCCTACCTGCTGTTGCGCGACAGGCTCATCATGCTGGACATCAAGCCGGGCGACCCCATCAATGATGGCCAAATAGCCGCTGAGCTAGGCATTGGACGCACCCCTGTGCGCGAGGCCATCAAGCGCCTCGAAAGCGACCACCTCGTGGTGTCTTACCCCCGGCGAGGCACGTTCGCCACCGGCGTGGACATCACCCAGCTCGCCGAAGTCTCCGAAATCCGCGAGCTCCTGGAACCCCTGGCCTCCCGGAAAGCCGCCCGCATGGCCAGCCCTGCCATGCGCTCCGAACTGAGGGCCGTCGCTGCCGCCATTCGTGATCTCGAAGGCCAGGAGAATTCCTCGCAGGAACTCATGCGCTACGACATCCAGGTCCACAGGCTCATCTACAAAGCCTCCGCCAACGCCCACCTCGAAGACGTCCTGATCCGGTACGACAACCTCGCCACCCGAATCTGGTGCCACATGCTCGAGAAGATGCCCTCCGTCTCCGGCCACATCTCCGAGCACGCCGACCTCCTCACGGCCATAGCCGACGGCGACGAAGACCGCGCCGCCGACCTCGCCCTGCACCACGTAGTGAGCTTCGAAGAGACCATCCGCAAGGTCCTCTAAGCCCTCCTGCCCCACCCCCTCCCTACGCTCTTTCACATCCCCCCGGCTTGAGCGCCTCGCTCGCTCACTTCCCCCCGGCTTGAGCGTGATCTTCTCTCGTGTCGCCCGGTGGTGGCGTCATCCTCTGCGCGCTCGCTCGTTCCTCGCTTGGACGCGCGCTGCCGGATAACCCCACCCCCTCCCGACGCTCTTTCACATCCCCTTGGCTTGGGCCCGACGCTCTTTCACATCCCCCTGGCTTGAGCGCTGTCGCCTTCCGGTGGTGGCGTGATCCTCTGCGCGCTCGCTCGTTCCTCGCTTGGACGCGCGCTGCCGGATAACCCCACCCCCTCCCGACGCTCTTTCACATCCCCCTGGCTTGAGCGCGTCGCTCGCTCACTTCCCCCTGGCTTGAGCGCGTCGCTCTCTCACATCCCCCTGGCTTGAGCGCGTCGCTCGCTCACTTCCCCCTGGCTTGAGCGTGATCTTCTCTCGTGTCGCCCGGTGGTGGCGTCATCCTCTTCGCGCTCGCTCGTTCCTCGCTTGGACGCGCGCTGCCGGATAACCCCACCCCCTCCCGACGCTCTTTCACATCCCCTTGGCTTGGGCCCGACGCTCTTTCACATCCCCCTGGCTTGAAAGCGCCGCCGACTGGACGGGGAATCCGCACTTCGTTTGCCCGCGGCCTTTCTACCGCGATCTCAAGGCGTGAGTCGGGCCGACCTTGGTGTCCGTGCTGGAGGCCCTCGCGGTCAACTTTCTTCAAGGGAGTGAGAGAGCGACGCGGGGAAGGGGTGGGGATGTGAGCGAGCGATTCCGTGGAGGCCGGGGGATGTGAGAGAGCGATTCCATGGAGGGCGGGGGATGTGAGCGAGCGATCCTGTGGAGGCCGGGGGATGTGAGAGAGCGATTCCATGGAGGGCGGGGGATGTGAGCGAGCGATCCCGTGGAGGCCGGGGGATGTGAGAGAGCGACGGGTATTGAGCCGCTTCTGGCGCAACTGGGTCGCTGTGAATGCAACTTTGGGAATGTGGACCAGGGTGGCGATCAGATATCCAGGGACTCGCAGAACTCCGAAAGTAAAGTTTCCCCCGCCTCTTGACCGTGGCGCCGCTCACACATACTCTGGTGCAACAGCGTTGCATTGAATGCAGCCCCAATGATTTTGGTGGACACATGAGCAATGAATCCTCTGTGGCAGCCGAGCAAGGCACCTCATCCGCCTCCGGCTCCAACCACATCCCAGGCCCCAACACTTCAGTCAGCAAGGACACTCGACGGCGAGTGGTCACTGCCAGCTTCATCGGCAACTTTGTTGAGTGGTTCGACTACGCCGTCTACGGCTACTTGGCCGGCATCATCTCCACGGTCTTCTTCCCGGAGTCAGACCGGCAGACGGCCCTGCTTGCGACGTTCGGTGTCTTCGCCATCAGCTTCTTCGTGAGGCCCCTCGGCGGCTTCGTCTGGGGCCACATCGGCGATCGACTGGGACGAAAGCAGGCGCTGTCCCTCTCGATCGTGTTGATGTCGGTAGCCACTTTCTGCATCGCACTGATCCCGGGCTACGCCACCATCGGCGTGATGGCCCCTGTCCTGCTCCTCCTCGTACGCGTGGTTCAAGGATTCTCCGCTGCGGGGGAGTACGCCGGGGCGTCCGCTTTCCTGGTGGAGTATGCGCCGGCGAACCGCCGCGGACTGTATGCCGCCGTCGTGCCTGCAAGCACCGCAGCGGGACTGTTGCTGGGCTCCTTGCTGGCCGCCCTGCTGACTTCAGTACTCAGCGCGGAGCAGCTCAACGAGTGGGGCTGGCGGTTGCCGTTCCTGCTCGCCGCGCCCATGGGCCTGATCGGAAGGTACATCCGCACAAAACTGGAGGACACGCCGGCCTTCCGTGAACTCGCTGCCAAGGACAACAACGTCAAGGCACCGGCCCTGGCAATGTTCAGGACCTATCGGAAGCAGCTCATCATCGCCACGGGCGCTGTGTTGCTGAACGCCGTCGGCTTCTACGTGATCCTCAGCTATATGCCCACGTACCTGTCGGAGGAGTTGGGCTTCGGCGCCACGGAGTCGTTCCTGGCCACCACCATTGCCCTGGCCAGCTACATCGGGTTCATCTTCCTGACGGGCATCGCCTCGGACAAATTCGGCCGCAAACGCATGCTGATCACTGCATCGGTCCTCTTCATCCTGCTGACGGTGCCGGCGTTCATGCTCCTGGACACCCGCAATTTCCTGGTCATTGTCCTTGTGCAGATCCTGCTGGGCGGCATGCTCACCCTCAACGACGGCACGCTGCCCAGCTTCCTCGCCGAACTCTTCCCCACGAAGGTCCGGTACACGGGCTTCGCCGTCAGCTTCAACCTCTCCAATGCCCTGTTCGGCGGCACCGCTCCGTTCATGGCCACCCTCCTGATCGGCATGACCGCCAGCAAACTGGCCCCCGGCTGGTACCTCGTGGCCGCCGCCATAGTTTCCCTCATCGCAGTCCTGTTCGCTACGGAGACTTCCAAGAAGCCTCTGCTGCAGGACTAGTACAACCCACCCATTGAAAGGAACCACCATGACCATCACGCAGAACGAGGCCGTCAACGATGTCGCCAAGCTCGAGCGCACCAAAGTCCTCAACAACGGCGAAAAGGTCTCGCTGACCTTCTCCGACGCCGAGTTTGAACGCCGCCTCAGCGGCCTGCGCAGCATCATGGCCGAGAAAGACCTCGACGCCGTGGTCCTCACCAGCTACCACTCCATCAAGTACTACTCCGACTTCCTCTTCACCTACTTTGGCCGCTCCTACGGCATGGTGGTTACCAAGGACGACACGGTCACCATTACGGCAAATATCGACGCCGGGATGCCTTGGCGCCGCAGCTACGGCGACAACCTGGTGTACACGGACTGGCGCCGTGACAACTACATCCACGCCATCCAGGAAGTTCTGCGGACCCGCGGGATCAACCCGCGCCGTATCGGCGTCGAAGATGATTCGCTGCCGCTGGACAACCGCAACAAGATCCAGGCTGCCTTCTCCGGAGCAACGCTGGTGGACGTGGCGCAGGCTGCCATGCGGCAGAGGATGATCAAGTCGGCCGAGGAAATCGCGGTGATCAAGCACGGTGCCCGCATCGGTGACCTCGGTGGAGAAGCCATCCGCAACGCCATCACAGCCGGCATCACCGAGTATGAGGTTGCCCTGATCGGCACAGAAGCGATGGTGCACGAGATCGCCCGGACGTTCCCGGACTCCGAAATCCGCGACACCTGGGTGTGGTTCCAGTCCGGCATCAACACTGACGGCGCCCACAACTGGGCCACCACGCGCAAAATCCAGGAACACGACATCCTGTCGCTGAACTGCTTCCCCATGACCAGCGGTTACTACACCGCATTGGAACGGACCCTGTTCTACGGTGAACCGGACGCCCGTTCCTTGGAACTGTGGAACATCAACGTGGAGGTCCACAAGCGCGGCCTCGAACTCATCAAGCCCGGAGCCGTCTGCAAGGACATCGCCGCCGAGCTCAACGAGATCTACGTCAGCCACGGGCTCCTGGCCAATCGGACGTTCGGCTACGGCCACTCGTTCGGCGTGCTGAGCCACTACTACGGCCGTGAAGCTGGATTGGAACTCCGCGAGGACATCGACACCGTCCTGGAACCGGGCATGGTGGTTTCCATGGAACCGATGATCACCGTGCTGGACGGCCAGCCGGGTGCCGGCGGTTACCGCGAGCACGACATCCTGGTGGTGGGCGAGGACGGTGCGGAGAACATCACCAAGTTCCCGTTCGGCCCCGAGTACAACATCATCGGAGCCTAGTGACCCCGGCCGGTGGACACAGCGTGGTGTCCACCGGCCTTGGCCCTGTCCGAGGGATTGTCTCCAAGCGAAATATAGTGAACCCATGACCCCCACTGAATCCAGCGAAACTCCTGAGAGCAGCAACAGCAACGGCAATGGTGACAGCAAAAGCACGTCGGTGATCGTCAATGCCATTGCAGTACTGAGGAGTTTCACCGCTGAGGAGCCTCTCCTTGGAGTCACCGAAATCGCTGGGCGCATTGGTCTTCACAAGAGCACTGTTTCCCGCATGCTGGCGACGCTGGAACAGGAAAACCTGGTAGAGCGCGACGTCGATTCGCGCAGGTTCCGCTTGGGGCTGGGGATGATCGCCATGGCGGGCCCCCTCCTGGCGGAACTCGAAGAGCGTCGCGTGGCCTACCCCGTGCTGCGCGAACTGACAGAACGCACGGGGGAGACGAGCGCGCTCATGGTGTGGAACGGCAACGAGTCCATGTGCGTGGAACAGATCCCCAGCCGGCACCAGGTCAAGCACTTGGCTCCCTTGGGTGCCCGCTACAACGAGGCCCTGAGTTCATCGGTGCAGGTGTTCCTCGGCGCGGAGGACAAAGATCGTGTGCGGCAGCTCCTGCGCAGCGGGTCGATCAGCCTTCCAGGCCTGGACGGGGATGCCATTGAGGCGTACCTGGCCAGGGTTGAGGAATCCGTGGAGCGCGGCTGGGCAGTGAACTTCGGGGAGACGTCCATTGAAGAAGTCGGAGTGGCATCGCCCGTTTATGACCATCGCGGCGACATTGTGGCCTCGGTCCTGATTCCGGCTCCCAAGTTCCGGGTTTCCCAGGACACCTTGGACAGCCTTGGTGAAGCCTGTTCCGCAGCAGCAGCCAAGGTCACAACGAGGCTGGGTGGGCGCGCCCCGCGCTAAGGCGGGTACCCGCCGTCGAGCGCTTAAAACGCGCGCCGACATGGCAGCTGGTGACAATCCGGAGCGCAAACAATGCCCTTAATTGGCACCTAGGCGAGGCGCGGAATTCCTGGAGGATGATTGTGCTGGCTTTAAGGTGGAGATCGCCGGCGGAATCGGGTTTTGGTCCGATTCGCATCTAAGCCGTGGATACCCTGACTGGCATGGAACGAACACTGAGAGTTGTCCGGCATTGGGGCGCCCCCGCGGCGGCTGCCATCTTCTTTGTGCTGTGGTGTGTGGGGGAAGCTGGCCGGATGGGGCCGTGGCCGGGCTTCTATTGGCCAGGCGCCATACCGCTGCTTGTAATGACGGCAGCGATAGGAACTGCGACGTGGAAGCCCTACCTTTCTCTTGGATTGACGGCTGTCCTGCTGGTGGGACAACTCGTGCACATCGTCCCGGCCATGTTGTCAAACCATTGGGCGATCTACCTGGGGTCCTTTGTATCACTTGGGTTCATCATGTGGACGGGCAATAAGAGGCAGAGAATCCTGGCCGTCTCCGCTAATGTCCTCTTCGTTTTGGTCATGACCTACATGATGATCTCCGCCCGCTACGGCGACGGAGTTGGTTGGTTCAGGCCGATGTATTTGGGAGATGGTTTCGCTCTGCGGAACTACGGCGGGCAATTGTCGAGCGTTTTGTTGCTCGTTGCCGCCGCTTGCGGCACGCTCGGCATCCTTGCAGCCCTGTATGAAGACCGCCGGGCATTGTCCAAGGCGCAGGTGCTCACCCAGGCCAGCCTTAAGGAAACAGAAATCGAACTGGTCATTGAGCAGGAACGCACTCGGATCGCCCGCGATCTGCATGATGTCCTGGCTCATTCATTGGCAGTCATTACGGCCCAGGCTGATGGCACGCGGTATCTGAGCAAAGGTCAGCCAAAGCCTGTCCTGGACGCGTTGGAGAACATCGCCGTATCAGCCAGGCACGCATTGGTTGATGCCCAACGCGTCATCGAAGGCGTTAGGGACGATGGCATGGTTGCCCCACAACCCTTGATCAGCGACGTCGGACCGCTGATGGAACGCATGCGTCAGGGCAGCCTTGAGATTGAGCACAGTGAGAGCGGTGTACCCGTTGAACTGGGAGCAGGTCAGCAGCTGGCAGTGTTCAGAATCGTCCAGGAATGTCTCACCAACGCACTGAAGCATGGCGGCCGGGGAACCGCCGTGCGGGTGCATTTCGATTGGAGCGGCCCAGGGCTGACACTTCATGCTTCCTCCACGCTGCCGGCGTCCGTTCCGTTGGGGGAAACGGACGCCGGGCAGGCCAAGGAACGGTATGGACGAGGCGTTCCCGGTATGCGGGAGCGCGCGCATCTCGCCGGTGGTTGGCTGACTGTGGGCCCGGATGGCGAGCAGTTTCGGGTAACTGCTTTTCTTCCCTATGGAACCGCGAGTCTGCAGGCTACCTCGCATCCATCCGAGGCATTGACGGATCTGGGAGAACGGACCCCGGCGGGAGGAGCTGGTGGCCTTGGCTGAATCACCTGCGCCGATCTCCGTGGCGCTGGTTGACGACCAGCCCTTGTTCCGGGCCGGTATCCGGATGTTGGTTCAAAGCCAGCCGGACATGCTGCTGGCGTGGGAGGCTGGCGACGGCAGCGAGGCGGTGGCGCGCGCCACAGAGCAGCCGCCTGACGTCTTGCTCATGGATCTCCGTATGCCGGTGATGGATGGGGTAACTGCCACCAAGCACCTCTGGGATGCTGCGTTGCGTGACGGGTTGGAGAAGCCGAAAATCATCGCCTTGACCACTTTCAACCGTGACCAGGCTGTGGTTGAGGCCGTCCAAGCGGGCGCAAGCGGGTATCTGCTAAAAAGCGCCGAACCGGAGTTTCTGTTGGCGGCTATCAGGACCGTTTATTCCGGGTACTCGGTCATCGCGCCAGGATCCGTGCATGACCTGTTTCAGCATGCTGCCCGGACAGTGCCGGTTGCGGGGCCGGATCTTTCCGTCCTGGCTCCTTTGTCTGTGCGCGAGCGGGAGGTCTTCCTCTTGGCAGCCAAGGGTTTGAGCAACGGTGCCATGGCAGAAAGCTTGTTCGTATCCGAGGCTACGGTCAAAACGCATCTGCGCAGTGTCCTCACAAAACTGGGCGTCGGGACGCGGCTCCAACTCGTGTCATTCGCTTACGAGCACCGGCTGCTCGGATAGCCGGGTACCCGCCGTCGAGCGCTTAAAACGCGCGCCGACATGGCAGGTGGTGACAATCCGGAGCGCAAACATTGTCGTTAATTGGCACCTGGGCGAGGCGGTGGCGAACGAAAAACGGCGGCCGTCCCCTCAGGGGAGGCGGTCGCCGTCGTTTATTCACCAAGGTGCGTGGAAGCGTTACATCCTCCGTCGCGTCGTGGTTGTTTCGTCCATGGCATCCCTGCCCAGCCAAGCACCCAAGCCGATCATGGCAACACCGAGGATCAGGTGGAGCCAGTTGTCGGCGGTGTTGAAGGGGACAAAGTTGGCGCCTGTTTCCTGGTTGATGACCAGGCCGTAGATCCAAAGAACGATGTACACGGCGCCGCCGCCCAACAGGAACAGGCGGGCCATGCGAGCGTTCCTTGCCATGGCCAAGCCGGCCACGCCAAACAGCAGGTGAACGATGTTGTGGAGTACGGACACTTGGAAGACTCCAAGCAGCATGGCGCCGGATTCATGTCCCGCAAAGGTCATGGCGCCGAAATTGGTGGTGATCCCTGGGATAAAGCCCAGGACGCCTACCAGCAGAAATACAATGCCAACGCCCATGGCGGTGTTGCGTAGCGTCAACCCCATCATGTGGTGGTGTTCGGCGGGGTGCGAAGCGGTGGTCATCAAGTCCTCCCTTTCACGCGGTTACCCGGCTCTTCTCATGGAGAGCCGACCTGCGGCAAGGGGTGTCGCAAAACCTTGCCGACGCCGCCATAATACTCCTGAAATGCCTCCGATAGCAGGGGATGTGCCCAGTTCAGCGGCGGTTAGCATGGGGTTATGAGCCAAGCTCCCAACGGCCGCGTGCACACGATTTTCCATGACACCCGGGACCTCACGCCTTTCCGCGAGGGTTACGTCCGTACCCCGGTTCGCGGGCTCACGGACGGCGTGAACGACGTACTTTCCGGGGTGCTGGGTGGGCGGGACCACGCGCGGTTGACTGTAACCGGCAACGTCCCGCGGTTGAGGATGCTCTCTTCCAAGACGGCCAAGGCGATGCACGACGCCGTGTTTACGTCCACGGAACCGGATCGCCTCCTGGCTTTCGGCCGCATGAACCCGGGATGGGCCGGCCTGTGCCACGTGATGGCGGGCTTGCTTGCTTACAAACACGGCGGGTTCCTGCGGGCCTCCGAGCTGCTGCAGCGCGGATTAACAACAAGGATCGACGACGACGCCAGCCAGTTCTCGGCTATCTACCTTGGGCAGGTGGTCACCAAGGTCGAGGTGGCTGAACGGATTGAGGTTCCGGTTTTGTTCAGCGAGGAATCGGTGTTCCTGGCGCTGGCCCATTGCTTGCGGGAGATGGGATTGACCGAGGCGGCGTTGGAAGCTGTGGTGACGTTGCCGCCGTCGTTGCCTTCTGCGTTGGCGCGCTGCACCGCGGCGTTTTCGTTGGAACGACACCGTGACGTGGTGCTGTGGACGGAAGGTTTGTTGAATACCGACGACCTCTCGGCGGCGCTCCTGTTGATCCGTGCCCGTTCGCAGCGCGCGAGGGGCGACTTCGAGGCCGCCCAAGCCGCGTTGAAGGAAGTCCTCCGGCGCCGAAAGACCAACTTGGCTTTGAAGAATGATGCTTTGACGGACCGCGCGCTCCTGGCGCTGGACCAAGGTCGCCGCACGTTGACTCCGCGGTCCAAGCGTCCGGCCCCGCCAGCGGAGCTGGAGACCTTGGAAGTTATCCGCAAGGACGCGGAGATGCGGCGTCTTTGGGAAAACGACTTCAGGCAACTGGGCGGCGAATAGAAAACCATTGTGCCAGCGGGGGTAGAAGCGTATTCTCTTAATCAACCAAGCAGTTGATCAATGGCTTGGTTGATTATGGAAGACGGGACGGCGATGGAACACGATGCTCAGGGGACAGAAACCCTGGACAAAGCCTTCATGGCGCTGGCAGATCCGGTGCGACGGGCCATTGTGGCCCGGCTGTCCCGGGGCGAGGCCACCGTCAATGAGCTTGCGGAACCTTTCGCCATCACCAAGCAGGCGGTTTCCAAACACATTCAGGTCCTGGAAAACGCAGGACTGGTAACCCGCTCACGCGATGCTCAACGGCGGCCCGTTCACTTGGACGCGGCAGCCTTGGAGCGTTTGACGGCATGGATTGACCAGTACCGACTGATTGCCGAGTCACGCTTCCGGCAGTTGGACGAGTTGCTGGGTACCTCCCCAAAGGCCGGCACCCACCCGGAAAAATGAACGAACAGCAATGAAGGAAGAACCCTCATGAGCAATCCAACAACGATCACTGCCAACGAAGGCGTCCCGTTCGTGGACACGGTCCGCGAATTCGATGCCCCGGTCAGCGCAGTTTTCAAAGCCCACGTAGACCCGGATCTCTTGGCCAAGTGGTTGGGCCCCCGCAGCACGCAGACGAAAATTACCGAGTACAACGCAACCACTGGCGGAAGCTGGCGCTACGAAAGCGGTGATGAGAACGGCATGTACGGCTTCCGCGGTGTTTTCCACACCGTTGAATCCGATGCCCTGATCATCCAGACCGTCGAATTCGAGGGCGCGCCCAACCAGGTGGTCATCAGCACCACCACGTTCGAGGAAATCGATGGCAGGACCCGGATGTCTGCCCACGAGGTCTACCCCTCGGTGGAAGCCCGCAACATGGCCGTGGCAACCGGGATGGACTACGGCGTGATCGAAGGATACGAGCGCCTGGACGAACTGCTCGCAGGTTAGCTGTTTGCCGCTTGTATCTGCACCAGCAGTGGGAAGAGTTGCTCCGACAACAGCACTGTCCCGAGTCCGATCATGATGATCCCGCTGACCAGGGTTACAACCCGCGCGGCGCCGGGCCGGGAAGCCAGCAGCTTCCGGGACGTCAACGCCACGCCTGTGTACACCACCGCGGCCAGGATCACGAAGGTCAGGCCCAGCAAGCCTGACTGGAGCGGAACGGGCAGCGCTGCCTCAGGGCTGACGAACTGCGGTACCAGAGCAACGAAGAACAGCAGGCCTTTGGGGTTGATGCCGCTGGTGCCCATGCCTTGGAAGAACGTGCGGAGCTGGTTTCCGGACTGTACGACGCCGGCTTCCGCACTGAAACTCGCGCCTCGCCATGAGCGCATGGTGGAGACGCCGAGATACAACAAGTAGCCCGCGCCGGCGATGGTCAGCCACCCCAGGAGGCCCGGAACTCCGGCCAGCAGGGCCGCCAGCCCTGCCACCATGAGCAAGGTATGGATGACATATCCACTGCACAGGCCTGCGACGGCGGGGACGAAGCTGCGTTGCTTGAGTCCTGCCGAAATGGAATAGGCCCAGTCGACGCCGGGCGTGCAGGCCAGGCTGACGGCGACCACCATGAAGGCCAGGAACAGCTGCGGATTCACGTTTTCCCTCCAGGGCTAGATGCTGGGAAAACTCTAGGCAAAAACGGTCGATAAGTGCTCTTGTTTTTAGCTCAAAAAACGCTGATACGAGTACGATTATTGCGTGATTGATGGAATCGACAGAAGTATTTTGCGCCACCTCAAAGAGGATGGTCGAATGACGGCCACAGCCCTTGCCTCGCAGGTGGGTTTGACGGTTGCGCCGTGCCATCGGAGGCTCCGGGACCTGGAGTCATCGGGCGTGATACGGGGCTACCGTGCGGACATTGATCCGGCGGCGCTGGGGCTGGGTTTCGAGGCCATCGTGTTCGTGACGCTCAAACAAGTGGAGCGCACCATCATGGCGGAGTTTGAGGATCGCGTTACGGCCAGCCCCAACATTGTGGAGGCCCAGCGGCTTTTCGGATCCCCTGACTATCTGCTCAAGGTCATCGCGGCCGACCTTCCGGCCTACCAGCGTTTCTATGATGAGGAACTGGCCGCTCTCCCTGCCGTGGAGCGGCTGACGTCCACGTTGGTGATGAAGAACCTGAAAACCAACATCGGCCCACCCGTCTAGTCCCGGGCTGCCTGCCGGTTATTGAGCCAACAGCCCGGTGGTCCGGTACGGAATCACTTCGCGGAGGAACATGCTGGTGGACGTCCGGACAATTCCAGGGCACAGGCGAATTTCCTCGGAGACCCGGTATAGATCGTCCGGGCTCTTGGCCACCACCCTGATGATGAGGTCCGTATCCCCGGCCGGGGCGTGGCATTCGAGGACTTCCGGGATCTCCCGGAGTGCGGCGATCGCTTCGTTCAAGTGGCTTTGGTCCAGCTCAGCGCTGACTGCCGCCGCTACGCCACGGCCCAGGGCCGAGGGCAGGACACGGCTGCTGTTGGGCCGCAGGGCTCCGGCCGCCGTCATCCGTTCCAAGCGGGATTGCACGGTACCGCGGGCGAGGTGGAGTTTCTGGGCCAACACCATGATGGGAACCCGGGGATCATCATCGAGGGCAGCCAGGATTCGTCTGTCCGTTGCGTCGAGTTCCTGCAAAGTGACCACTTCCTGTCCAAGTATTCCGTGCTGACTGGTCAGATCGACCAATCTTTTCATCGTCCGTTGCACCAACTGTATGCGTTCTGCTCAAATGGTGACAACGAAGCAGGGCAAGGCTACCGCCGGACCCCGCAGGCACCAGGCATCCGGAACACCACCCGGTTCCCTGCATACGTTTCCCGCAAGGAAGCCGCCGCTGATTGACTCTTGTTCACAGCATTGTCATTCTGCACTCGCCCGTATCGTGCGGGCAGCACAGTAAGAGCCCCTGAGCCACCGGATCGTTGCGGTAGCTGAGGGGCTCTTGCGTTGCCGGGCGTCCGCCGCGTATAGCCGGGCGCCCGCCTTGCGTTGCCGGGCGCCGGCCAGGCGTTAGCGGGCACCCGCCAGGATCGGCCGGCGCATAGGCTTGGACCATGACTTCAGCTGGCCGTTTCGCCCCGAGCCCTTCGGGCGAACTGCACGTCGGCAACCTCCGAACGGCCATTCTTGCCTGGCTGTTCGCGAAGTCCAGCGGCAGGGATTTCCTCTTGCGGGTGGAGGACCTTGACCGTGCCCGGTCCGGCGCGGAGGCGGAGCAGCTCCGCGATCTGGAGGCAATCGGCGTCAGTTGGGACGCCGCCGTCGTACGCCAGACTGAGCGCGCGGCGCTCTACGACGCAGCGATTGCGCGCCTTACCGCTGATGGCCGCACCTACGAGTGCTTCTGTACCCGCCGGGAAATCCAGGAAGCGCCGTCCGCGCCCCATGCGCCGCAGGGCGCCTATCCGGGGACATGCCGGCGGTTGTCGACTGCGGAACGGGAGATCCGGCGCGCGTCACGTCCGGCGTCGATCCGCTTGCGGGCGGACGTTTCCGAGTGGGCTGTTGAGGACCAGTTGCAGGGTAATTACGTGGGGGTCGTGGACGACTTTGTGCTCCGCAGGAATGACGGAGTGACCGCCTACAACCTGGCGGTGGTGGTGGATGATGCCGCCCAGGGGATCGACCAGGTGGTGCGCGGCGACGACCTCCTTCCGTCCACCCCTCGGCAGGCCTATTTGGCGACACTTTTGGGCCTGCCGATACCCGAATACGCCCACGTTCCGCTGGTGGTGAACCACGACGGCGTGAGGCTGGCGAAGCGCGACGGCGCTGTCACGCTGGGCGACCTCGCCGCCGTCGGAATCCCTGCCGAACGGGTACGTCACCTGATCCTTGAATCACTGGGCCTGCCCGCGGGAACCCTTGCGCAGGTCCTGCCGCACTTCGATGCCCGGAAGCTGCCCAGGGACCCTTGGGTGTGGAAAACTCCCCGGCCCTGAGCTGCCCACCACGTAGGCTGTCTGGATGCATGCACAGGTGATCGCCCCAGGATTTGAACCCGTTGCCGAGCTCTTCGGCCGATTCCTCGATCAGGACGCGGACTATTCTGCGCAGGTGGCGGCATACCACCGCGGGGTCAAAGTACTCGACCTCAGCGGCGGTCCCCACATCCGTCCCGACTCAGTCACGGGTGTTTTCTCCTGTTCCAAAGGCATGGCCGGGCTGGTGATGGCGTTGCTCGTCCAGGACGGCCAGCTGGATCTTGACGCCGAGGTGGTCAAGTATTGGCCGGAGTTTGGATTAGAGGGCAAGGCGTCGATCACCGTGGCCCAGCTCCTCTCGCATCAGGCAGGGCTGCTGGGAGTCGAAGGGGGACTGACGCTGGACGAGGTCAATAACTCCGAGCTCGCAGCGGAAAAGCTCGCCGGACTGGCACCCTTGTGGAAACCTGGCGCAGCGTTCGGATACCACGCGCTGACCATCGGGATCTTCATGGAAGAGCTCTGCCGCCGCATCACCGGCTCAACCCTTCAGGATGTCTTTGAACAGCGGATCCGGGCTGTAACCGGAGCCCACTTCTTCCTGGGCCTGCCCGAGTCCGAAGAGGGCCGCTTCGCACCTTTCCGCTGGGCGGCCGATCCTTCCTGGCCCTGGGTGGATCCAGCCAGCCATTTTGGGTTGGCGGCCAATTCTGCGGTGGGTGACATCCTGGACCTGCCGAACATCCGGGAAGTGCGGGCTGCCGGGCTGAGTTCGGCCGCCGGCGTGGCCAGTGCCGAGGGCATGGCGAGGATTTACGCTGCTGCGCTGACGGGCTTGGCCGGCTCCGGGGATCCCGTGCCCCTCCTGACTGAAGAGACCATCAGGACTATGTCCGCCGAACAGGTCTTCGGCATCGACCGCGTCTTTGGCGAGGCAGGCTGCTTCGCAACGGTGTTCATGAAGTCCCACGCGCGGATGCCGTTCGGCAGCTATCGCGCGTTCGGGCACGACGGCGCCAGCGCATCTTTGGGGTTCGCGGACCCTGTTTATCAACTCGGCTTTGGGTACGTCCCGCAGCAGGCGGAGCCTGGGGGAGTGGGGTGCCGCAACTTCCAGCTCAGCTCCGCGGTACGGGAAGTCATCGCAGGGCTTCCGGCGTAGCTGTGGATTAGCAGGGTTCGGGGGAGTTGGGCTGGGGGGAGTTGGGCTGCCTAATCGAGCTGCGCCGCAGGGACGCCGGCGGCCATCCCTGCCCAGAGGGTGTCGGTGGCAGCCATGACCACGTCCTCCACGGAGTTGCCGTCCAGATGTCCGCCGGCCGCGAGGAGGGCTGTGCCGTGGAGGCTGACGAAGCACACCATGGCCAGCGTTTCCGTGTTGCCCGGAGCCAGGGCGCCGGCCTGCTGGGCCTCGGCGATCAGTGCCTGGGCAACCTGTATGCCTTGAGCGCCGGTGTTCCGCAGTTCCTCGCTGGAGTCCGGGTGGTGCTTGGTGGAGTACATGACCGTCAACAGGGCAGGGTGCTGAACGGCGAAGTCCACGTAGGACTTCCCAACACTGACGAAACGGCTGCGGAGGTCGTCGCCGGACCGGGCGGCGTCCTGAATGAGGCTGTTCATCGACTCGAAACCGGCCAGCGCCACGGCGTCGATGAGGGCTTGCTTATCGCGGAAGTGCTTGGCCGGGGCACCGTGGCTGACGTTGACGTCCCTGGCCAGCTGCCGCAGCGAGAGTCCCTCCACGCCGGCTTCTTCGATGGTGACCATGGCGCGTTCCAGGAGGGCTTCCCGGAGTTTTCCATGGTGGTAGGGCTGGTCAGTCATGCCACAAGTCTAAGCCAATGTAGTCATTGACAACAAAGTAGACACTGCCTACCATGTAGACAGCGACTACATCAGTCTCCGACTCAACCGAAACGGGAATCCGCCATGACCATGACCTACGCAGGCACAACTGCCCTCATCACCGGCGCCAGCTCCGGACTGGGCGCTGAGTTCGCCGGACAATTCGCCGCACGGGGCTCCAACCTTGTCCTGGTAGCCAGGCGCGCAGACCGTATGGAAGAGTTGGCTCAGGACCTGCGCTCGCGGCACGGCGTCACCGTGACAGTGCTCCCGTTGGACCTGGGCCGGGCAGGCGTGGGCCGGGAGCTTTTGAGCGAACTCTCCGGCCGCGGAATCACTGTGGACACCCTGATCAACAATGCCGGTTTCGCTACCCACGGCCCGCTGGCCGAGGAAGATCCGGACGTCATTGCGTCCGAAATTTCCCTGAACGTGGCGGCCCTCGTGGACATCACCCGGGCCTTCCTCCCAGGCCTGCTAGCCTCCGGGAAGGGTGCTCTGGTGAACATCGCCAGCACCGCAGCCTTCCAGCCCATTCCAGGCATGGCCGTTTACGGCGCCACCAAGGCCTTCGTCCTGAGCTTCACTGAGGCCGTCGCCCACGAAACCAAGAACTCCGGACTCAGTGTCCTGGCCCTTTGCCCCGGTGCGACACGTACTGAGTTCTTCGAGGTCCTCGGTGGTGAATCCGCGGCAGTTGGCAAGATGCAGACCCCTGAGCAGGTGGTCGGCACTGCGCTCAAGGCACTCGATCGCAAGGACACGCCAGGCAGCGTGGTCTCGGGCTGGGTCAACAGGGTGACCGCCGGGTTCGCCCAGCGTATGCCGAGGGCTGTGACCGTCGCCATCGCCGCCCGCGCCGTACAGGACTGGTAGTCCGGGGCACTTGGCACGTACGTCTCCGTCACACCGGATAGCCTGAAGGGAGGACCGATCCCCGTCGGTCCCTCTTCAAGCCGGAGGCCAGCATGACCGAACCACGCTTCACCGTAGAAACAGCCCAGGTCCTGGCGGAGGTGGCCCACAACCGGCAAAAGGACAAGCTCAAGCGCCCGTACCGCGAGCATGTGCTGGCAGTGGGCGATGCCCTGGCCGACTTTGACGAGGACATCCAGATCGCCGGCTACCTCCACGATATTGCCGAGGACACCCCCATCACCCGGCAGGCACTGCTGGACATGGGCGTGTCCCAGCGGGCTGTGGACATCATTGAACGCGTCACCCGGCGCTTCCATGACGACCCGGATGATTACGACGCCGGTATCCGTTACGTCGCGGAGGACCACGACGCCACGTTGGTGAAAATCGCGGACAATGCCCACAATTCCCTGCCGGAGAGGGTCAAGGCACTTGCTGAGAAGTGGCCGGACAAACCGCCGGTAACCCGCTACGCCGATGCCCGCCCTGTGTTGTACACGGCCGTTCCCCGCGAAGAAGTCCGGATGATCCTGGAGCGGATCAACCCTCACCTGCTCCGTGAATTGGACGAGATCGCCCCCGAGTAGCCCGCACCCTGGGTTGTGGGGCCCGTTCTGCATGGTTTGCGCGGGGTTTTGGGTGGTTAGTGGGCCTCGCAACGCAGGGGTGGTGGGTTGTGGGGCCTGTTGTGCATGGTTTGCGCGGGGCTAAGGCTGCTTAGTGGGCCTCGCAACGCAGGGCAAACCTCACCCGGCAGCAGTTTCCAGCCGACGGAGTGCCGCTGCCCGGCCTTTGTGCCCGCGTCGTTCGTCGTACGCGATCGACAGGCCAAGGACCACCATCATCTCCAGCATGCAGATCGGCACGGAGGCCCCTGCTGCAGCCATGGCAACGCTTGCGGCCAGGCCCACGAGCACCAGGGCGGTGCCCCAGAGCTGTTCCCGGTCGCGGCCGAGCATGATGCTGTAAAGAGTGGTCAACGAGGCTTTGAAGAGAATGACCGGGATGGCAATGGACGCCACGGCAGCGGCCGCAGGAATGTGGGTTTCATGATCAATGAAGTACGCCGCAACGTGCAGTCCTGCGCCGGTGGCGGCAATGGCAGCGAAGATTGGCATGTGCCCGTAGCCGAAAACCCATGAGCGGTGCCGCTGGACGTGCAGGGCGGGACCAGCCGGCAGGATGAAATAGATCCACCACATGGCGAAGGCCAGTCCGGTGCCGCTGAGTCCAACCAGGGCCGCATCCATGGACCATTGATGGGTTGCCACAATCGCCCGCAGGGTTTCGATGGCGCCGATCAGGCATTCGCCGAGGGCGATGATGGCCAGCAGGCCGTACCTTTCAGCGATGTGGTGCGCATGCCAAGGCGTCCGGATCTTCCGTTCTGCAAAGTAGGGGGCTGCCATTTCCAGGATGAACAGCGGAGCTGCCATCAGGAAGTTGGTCAGGACGTTGGCATCGACCACAAGAACAGCAACCCACCCGATTTGGACGATCGCCACGTACTTCGCGTAGCGCAGGCAGGTTTCCCTGCGTTCGGGATCCTGGCGTGCGGCCCGCAACCATTGGAAGATCAATGCCACCCGCATGACGATGTAGCCGAGCACCATGGTGACGTTGTCCACGTGCTGGCCTTCGATAATGGAGTGGAACACCGGCTCGATGCCCATGGCCAGAATGAGGACGCCCACCATCTGCACCATAGTGACCACACGGAACACCCAGTCATCGGTGTCGTAGGCGCTGGCAAACCACGTGAAGTTGATCCAGGCCCAGATCACCGCAAACATGGCGAAGGAGAAGGCCAGGAGCCCTGGCCAGAAGTGCGCCTCCGCCACGGCATGGGCGAACTGGTTCCCGGCAACACCAAAAGCGATGACGAAGGTCAGGTCGAAGAAAAGCTCCAGCGGGGTTGCCGTGCGGTGCTTTTCATGGGGATCACGGCCGCCCATGCGGGACAGGGCATGGCGAAGGGGATTCGAGGACATGGCTCAAAGATTACCGCTGCCCCTGCCTCTACGCCGAGATCGCTGAAATGCGTCGAGATCACCGGCAAGTTTCCAGCGGCCCCGCCACCTTCCCGCGAACCCGGGCAAAGGGAAACTAGACGCGCCCCAATGCGTCGAGATCACTGGCAAGTTTCCAGCGACCCCACAGCGTTCCCGCGAACTCGGGCAAAGGGAAACTAAACGCGGCCCAACACGTCGATGTCTTCGAGGAAGTCCTGGTGCACCTCGGCGCTGACAGTGGTCCGGGTATCGGCAATCGCGTCGAGGTAGTCCTGAGTGACGGGCCCCTTACGCGTGCCGGACCCAACCCCTGCCCCGGACGCACCGCCGGCCGAACCGCCCGAAGCAGCACCGTCGTCGTACACGGCTTTTTCCAGCGCCCGCTGGGAGGCGCTGCGGGCCGCGAACTCGATGTCCGCGGGAGAGAAGCCCTCGGTCCGTTCCACCAACTGGGCGATGTCCACCGAGTCCACCACCGTTGCGGGGATGAACCGTTGCCACATGGCTTCACGGGCGTGGACGTCAGGGAGGCCGATGGGGATGACGTAGTCGAACCTGCCGTGGCGCAGGAACGCGGTGTCCAGGGCGCGGATGAAGTTGGTGGCACAGACCAGGAGCCGGCCCGGTTGTTCGCGGAACGCAGGGATGATCTTGAGGAGCTCGTTGGTGACGCCCTGCAACGGGGACGGGGGATCTCCTGCGCGCTGGGACGCGATTTCTTCCACCTCGTCGATGAACACCACGGCATGTTCCAGCTCGGCAATTTCCAGGAAGGTCTCCCGCAGCGCGCCCGCGAGTCCCTTGGGGTCGGCGGCCAAGCGGGACGGGAACACTTCCACGAACGGCCACTCCAGCCGCGACGCGATGGCCTTGGCAAACGTGGTCTTTCCCGTACCCGGAGGCCCGAACAGCACCACGGCGCGCGGGGGCACCACGCCATATTCGTCGGCGAGGTCGGCCTCGGCCAAGGGCAGGACCAGCCGGCGTTCCAGCAGTTCCTTCTCGCGGCGCATGCCGGCCACGTTCTCCCAGAGATCGCGGGCAAGGATGCGCCCGCCCAAGAGCCCCAAGGCTCCGAGTTCCTGCCGCTGCACGGGGATGGTCCGTTCGAAATACCGCAGGTTCTTCTTGACCACGAAACCCCGGCCCAGGAAAGCTTCCACGCGAGTTTCAGTCTCCGGCATGAGTGCCGAGAGTTTGTTCAGGCCATGCGGTGCCATGCGGTTCTCGACGGCGGACAGCAGCGAGGTGCCGATGCCGCGGCCCCGGAACTCGGTGAGCGTGGCAAGGAAGACGATCCAGCCTTGGTCGTGTGCGGCCCGTCCGACGGCGGCACCCACCACTTGCTCGCCCTGGACCGCAACCACCGCATGGTCCTTCTCGCAGGACGCCAGGACTTCGGACAACGCGTATACCGGTTCCACGCCGTCGGCCTTGAGGGACTCCCAGAGGTGCAGGATGCCGTCGAGGTCGGAGGAATGGAAGTCCCTGATGCGCCAGTTGCTCATGGGTGATGCTCCTGAGGTTGCTAAGTGAGTCGCCGTTGATCTCTAGGAGTGAGCATAGGCGAACCATCGCTGCAGGAGGTTGCGGGTCCGTTGCGTTACGAAACGTCCTACTGAACGGCGCCCTACTGAACAGTGCCCTACTGAAGGACGCCCTACTGAACGGGACGCAGCCGCAGGCCCTGCATGCCGCCGTCGACCGCCAGTGAGGTTCCCGAGGTCGAACCGGACAGAGGGCTGGCAAGGTACGCGACGGCGCCGGCCACCTCTGCGGCATCCACCAGCCTGCCGTGGGGCTGCCGGGCGTTGAGGGCGGCGCGCTCGGCGGCAGGGTCGGCAGCGGAGTCCAACAACCGTCCCACCCACGGGGTGTCCGCGGTTCCGGGGTTCACGCAGTTGACCCGGATTCCTTCACGGATGTGGTCGGCCGCCATTGCGAGCGTCAGGGACAACACCGCACCTTTCGACGCTGAGTACAGCGCACGCTGCGGCAATCCCGCCGTTGCCGCGATGGAGCAGGTATTCACGATCGCGGCTGCCGGCGACTCACGCAGGTAGGGCAACGCGGCGCGGCTGACACGGGCGATTCCCACTACGTTGACGTTGAGGACACGCAGCCACTCGGCGTCGTCGTTCGCAGCGATGTCACCTTGGGCGCCGATGCCTGCGTTGTTGACCACGATGTCCAGACGGCCGAAATGCTTAACGGCAGTTTCGACGGCGGCGCGCACCGACGCGTCATCGGCCACGTCGCACTGGACAGCCAAGTGGGGGCTGGTTTCCGGTGCGAGGTCCAGGACGGCCACCTTCGCACCGCCGGATGCGAGGCGGTCCGCGATGGCCGCCCCGATTCCGGAGGCACCGCCGGTTACCAAGGCTGCGAGGCCCTCAAATTCGTTGCCCACGGCCATGTACCTAGGCGGTGGTTCCGGCGAAGGAAGCGGCGCCGCCCTGGACTGCCGTGCGCGTCGTGGCCCGGAAGTACTCCTGGCGCTGGCGTCCCAAGCCATCAATTTCCAGTTCCACAACGTCACCAGGCTGGATGAAGGGGAACCGCCCGGACAGTGCCACTCCTTCGGGCGTGCCGGTGATGATGACGTCGCCGGGCTCCAGGACCATGTACTGGCTGAGGTGATGAACGATCGTGGCGGGGTCGAAAATCATGTCCGAGGTACTGGAGTCCTGGCGCGGCGCACCGTTGACCAAGGTCTGGAGGCGCAGGTTGCCGGCATCGATGTCAGAGGCCGGAACCAGCCACGGGCCGAGGGGAGTGGAGCCGGGGAGGGACTTTCCCTTGGTCCACTGTCCCGCGGCCCCGGGGATTTGGTATTCGCGCTCGGAGAGGTCGTTGGCCACTGCGTAGCCGGCGATGCAACCCCCGGCTTCTTCGGCTGAGGAAAGGTATGACGCTTCCCGGCCGATCACGATCGCCAATTCCACTTCCCAGTCGTACTTTTCCGACGACGGCGGGATGGGCGCGGCGTCGAAAGGGCCGGCAATCGTGTTGGTGGGCTTGAGGAAGACCACGGGAACCTGGGGCGGCGTCGCACCCGATTCGGCGGCGTGGGCGGTGTAGTTGAGGCCGATGGCTACTACTGCGCCGGGGCGGGCAACCGGGGTACCGATGCGCAGGCCCTCGGGGGAGATTTCGGGAAGTTCGCCGTTATCAAGGGCTTGGCGGGTGCGCTCGATACCGTCCGTGGCGAGGAAAGCGCCGTCGATGTCCTGCGTCAAGGGCGTGAGGCTGAAGTGCTTTTCAGCACCCTGGGCGTCCTGGGCGATGACGGCCGGTTGTTCGTTTCCGGCCGTGCCCAGCCTGGCGAATTTCAAGGTCATGGCTTCCTCCGTGTTCGGGACTAACATCCGAGCTCTAGTGTGGTGTTTTCCCCCATAATACGGAAATGTGACCCATTGACAAGGAAGACATCGGATGTTTAGGCTCGGTGAAGAATCGTGACGCACTTTCAGGAGCCGCATGAGCACCATTACCGCAGTGGATACGTTCGATATCCGCTTCCCCACATCCCTTGAGCTGGACGGCTCTGACGCCATGAACCCTGACCCGGACTACTCCGCGGCCTATCTGATCATTGGCACAGACGCAGAGGACGGGCATAAGGGCCATGGCTTCGTGTTCACCATCGGACGCGGCAACGAGGTCGAAACGGCGGCAATCAACGCCCTTCGGGATCACCTCCTCGGCGCTGATGTTGAGGATCTGCTCGCTGACATGGGCGCCACGTGGAAGCTGCTGGCCCACGATTCGCAACTGCGTTGGCTGGGGCCCGAGAAGGGTGTGATGCACATGGCCATCGGCGCCGTGGTCAATGCCCTCTGGGACCTGAAAGCCAAACGTGCCGGGCTGCCCCTCTGGGAGTTACTGGCCGGAATGAGCCCGGAAGAGCTCGTGGCACTGGTGGACATCCGCTATCTCACCGACGCCCTCACTCCCGGGGAAGCGCTGGACATCCTGCGGACCGCCGAACCCGGCAGGGAAGCGCGGAAAGCGGCACTTCGGGCCGAAGGCTACCCCGCCTACACCACGACGCCGGGCTGGCTGGGATACAGCGACGCGAAACTGACGCGGCTGGCCAAGGAAGCGGTGGCCGACGGTTTCACCCAGATCAAGTTGAAGGTGGGGGCTTCCCTGGATGACGACATCCGCCGCGTCAAGGCTGCCCGCGCAGCCGTTGGCCCGGATATCAAGATCGCCGTGGACGCCAACCAGCGCTGGGACGTCCAGGAAGCCATCGACTGGATGGCCCACCTGGCCCCCTATGACATTGCCTGGATCGAGGAGCCCACCAGCCCGGACGACATCCTGGGCCACGCCGCCATCGCCCGCGGTGTAGCCCCGATTCCCGTGGCCACCGGAGAGCACGTCCAGAACCGGGTGGTGTTCAAACAGATGTTGCAGGCAGGATCCCTCCAGGTCCTGCAGATCGACGCCGCCCGCGTAGCAGGAGTCAACGAGAACATCGCCATCCTCCTGCTCGCCGCAAAATTCGGGGTCAGGGTGTGTCCGCACGCCGGGGGTGTTGGACTATGCGAGGCGGTGCAGCACCTGTCGATGTTCGACTTCGTTGCCCTGTCCGGCAGCAAGGAAGGCCGGACCATCGAGTTCGTGGACCACCTCCATGAACACTTCCTCACACCTGTGGACGTCCACGACGGCGCTTACTGGCCGCCGTCGAGCCCTGGCGCCGGAAACGAAATGCTCCGTGAAACACTGGCCGCATACAGCTTTCCGAACGGCCCCGTATGGAAGGAATCCCGTTGATCCAGCACGCACCCTGGTTCGAGGAGGCACGCTTTGGCATGTTCGTGCATTGGGGCATCTATGCCCTCCCGGCACGCCACGAGTGGGTGATGAACAAGGAGGAAACAACGGTGGAGGAGTACGCCAAGTACTTCCGCCGTTTTGATCCGGACCTCTACGATCCCCGGGAATGGGCCCGGGCTGCACGTAACGCCGGAATGAAATACGTGGTCCTCACCACCAAGCACCACGACGGCTTCTGCTTGTGGGATTCCGCGCTGACGGACTACAAAGCCACCAATACTCCCGCGGGCCGGGATTTGATCGCCCCTTATGTGGAGGCACTCCGGGACGAAGGGCTGAAGGTCGGTTTCTACCACTCCCTCATCGACTGGCACCACCCCGACTTCACTGTGGACGGGGTGCATCCCCAACGGAACGCGGCCGACGTCGAAAGCTTGAATGCAGGCCGGGATATGGACCGCTACCGCGAGTACCTGCATGGCCAGGTGCGCGAGCTCCTGAGTAACTACGGCACCATCGACTACCTGTTCTTCGACTTCTCCTACACAGGCGGACACCACGAAGAATATTGGGGAGGGAAAGGACGGAAAGACTGGGACTCCGAGGCCCTGCTTGCCATGGTGCGGGACCTCCAACCCACCATTGTGGTCAACGACCGGTTGGAAATCCCGGGAGACCTTGTCACGCCCGAGCAGTACCAGCCCGCCGGCCCCATGATGGTCGACGGCGAACCCGTCACCTGGGAGGCATGCCAGACGTTGAACGGCAGCTGGGGTTATGACAGGGACAACCTGAACTACAAGCCCGTTGACCTGCTGATCCGCATGCTGGTGGATGGTGTCTCCAAGGGCGGCAACCTGTTGCTCAACGTAGGACCCACTGGCAGGGGGAACCTGGACCCGCGGGCGCTGGATTCGCTGGAGGGCATCGGGGAATGGATGAAGCTGCACTCGCGTGCCATCTACGGTGCCGGTGCCTCGAGCTTCACAGCGCCCACGGACACCCGCTACACACAGCGCGGCGACAGGCTGTACGTCCACCTCTTTGCCTGGCCGTTCGAATACGTCCACCTGCCCGGCCTCGCCGGCAAGGTGGAATATGCCCAGCTGCTCAATGACGCCTCGGAGGTGTTCCTGCGGGAACTGGACCCCGCGCAGCAGGCCATGAACATGACACCCGGCGGCCAGCCACCCGGGACGCTGACCATCAAGCTGCCCGTCCAAAAACCCGACGTCGCCGTGCCCGTGCTGGAACTGTTCCTCAAGCCATCTGCCAGCGGGGTGGAGGCCGTCCATGGCTGACAGCATCGCGCTTCACACCAAGCTCAAGCCAGGAACTGAAGCGGAGTATGCCGACGCACACGCGCACATCCCGCCCGAGCTGGTGGCGGCCCTCAAAGAAGCCGGTGTGACGAACTGGCGGATCTGGCGCAGCGGACTCGATCTCTTCCATGTGGTGGATGTCGAAAACTACCAGGCCATGCGGCATGCGCTCGCCGAGCACCCCGCCAATGTGCCGTGGCAGGCCCGGATGGCTGAACTTTTGGAGATCCAGGACGATTACTCAGGGGAGGATGCGGGTATCCAGAAGGTATGGGAAATGCCATGAACTCACTTGACCCCCACACACCGCCGTTGAGCCTCGGCAGGCTCGGCTTCGGCGGTGCAGGCATAGGAAACCTGTACCGGGCCATCCCGGACGGGCAAGCGCTCGCCACGGTTCTCGCCGCATGGGATGCCGGCATCCGCTACTTCGACACCGCGCCGCACTACGGGCTGGGACTTTCTGAACAAAGGCTTGGCGCCGTCCTTAGGGACAAGCCGCGGGAGGAATTTGTCATCTCCACCAAAGTGGGCCGTGTGTTGGAACCGGACTCCGGCGGCGGCCAGGACCCCGAGGGCTTCGACGTTCCGGCTACCAGTCGACGCATGTGGGACTTCTCCGAGGGCGGCATCCGGCGCAGCATCGAGGACTCCCTGGAACGGCTGGGCCTGGACCACGTTGACATCGCCTACCTGCACGACCCTGATGTCCACGATCTCCAAGCCGGCATCTCCGAAGCCTTGCCTGTGCTCGAAAAGCTGCGGGCCGAAGGGCTGGTCAAGGCCATAGGTGTGGGCATCAACTCCGCAGAAGCGGCCCTGGAATGCGTCGAAGCTGCCGATCTGGACCTCGTGATGCTGGCAGGACGCTACACCTTGCTTGAGCAGCCCGACGTTCCGCTGCTTGACCGCTGCCTGGAGCGAAGCACCGGCGTCGTCAGCGTTGGCGCCTACAACTCCGGCCTCCTGGCCCGGCCCGACGTCCCCGAAGACGCCCACTACAACTACGATCAGGCGCCGCCGGAGGTGCTGGAGCGGGCGCGGGCGCTCGCGGCCCTCTGCCGCGACTTCGGTGTGGAACTTCCGACGGCGGCCCTCCAGTTCCCGCTGCGGCACCCCGCCGTGGTGAACGTGACAGCCGGTGCCACCTCCCCTGAACAGGTGGCCACCAACGCAGCACGCATGGAGTCGCCCGTGCCCGAGGAGCTCTGGGCAGCCTTGGAGGAACGCCGGGCGTGATTGACTCGCACCTGCACTTGTGGACCCTGGACACCTTTGTTACCGGGGGAGTGCGCCCCTATGGATGGCTGGGGCCGCAGCACGGTGCGCTCTTCCGGAGTTTCGGCGAGGACGAGGCGCGTGAGAGGTTGGAGGCAGCCGGTGTCCGGGGAGCGGTGCTGGTCCAGGCCGACGATACCGTTGCCGACACCGAGAGTATGTTGGCTGTGGCCTCGCGCAACCCCTGGGTTCTTGGCGTGGTGGGTTGGATCCGCCTGGACGCGCCTTCCGAAGCCGCAGCGCAGTTGCACCGCTTCACGGCACACCCGGTTTTCAAGGGAGTGCGGCACCTGATCCACGATGATCCCCGAAGCGACTTCCTGGATCTCCCGAATGTTCGGGAGTCCCTGGCATTGCTGGCCCGCCAAGGGCTTACCTTCGACATCCCCGATGCCTTCCCACGGCATCTGGGTTCCGCTGTTCGTCTGGCCCGTGAGATACCGCAATTGACGGTCGTGCTGGATCACTTGGGGAA
The DNA here is from genome assembly GCF_059739405.1 of Arthrobacter sp. TmtSoilC79. Lineage (NCBI taxonomy): Bacteria > Bacillati > Actinomycetota > Actinomycetes > Micrococcales > Micrococcaceae > Arthrobacter > Arthrobacter sp. TmtSoilC79. Next base: position 410,885 of record NZ_AP046051.1, read on the forward strand.
GCCGCCGCTGGCTGATCCTGGGCTTATGGAGTCCTGGAACGCCGACTTCCGGGCGCTGGGGCGGGAACCGAATTCGGTGGCCAAACTTTCCGGGCTGCATTTGCCGGGCGTTGAGTACACGGCGGATGCGTTGCGCCCGCTCTTCGAATCAGCGTTGGAGGTTTTCGGGCCCCAGCGTTTGATGATCGGCTGCGACTGGCCGGTCAGCATCCTCGGGGCTCCTTATGGCAGGACGCTGGAGGTGTTGCTGGAGTTGGTGTCGTCGCTGAGCCCGGCGGAGCAGGATGCCGTGCTGGAAGGGACTGCCATTCGAACCTACGGCTTGGCAGCAACGCCTTTGGCCGGGAGTTAAAGGGCCTGCCGCAGCCAGTTCTCCACGCCGCTGATGTGAACCGTCACCAGTGCCCGGACCAGCTCAGCATCTCCCCGCTCCAAGGCGTCCGCAATCGCGTGATGCTCGGCCAAGGTATGCGCCACGGCCTTTTCCTGTGTCAGCCCGCGCCAGATCCGGGCCCGGACCGTGCTGCTGGAAAGCGCCTCCAAGAGGCTTCCGAGGTAGTCGTTTCCGGCGGCTTCGGTGATGATGCTGTGGAACTCCAGGTCATGGGCAACGAGTTCCTCGACTTCGGTGTTCTCGTCGATGCCGTCCATGGTGCTTCGCAAGGCCAGGAGCTCGCCGGGGGTGATTTTTCCCGCCGCCAAATGTGCCGTGGCCGGTTCCAGGATTCGTCGGACCTCAAAGAGTTCCAGGATGGACCGGTCCTGGTGAAGGTCCACCACGAATGCCACGGCTTCATTGAGCAGCTTGGCGTCGAGGCTGGTCACATAGGTGCCGTCTCCGCGGCGGACATCCAGCACGCGGATCAGTTCGAGCGCCTTCACCGCCTCGCGCAGGGAACTCCGCGACAGGCCGAGCCGCTCGCTCAGTTCCTTCTCCGGCGGAAGACGATCGCCGGCTTTGAGTTCTCCGCGGATCAGCATGTCTTTGATCTTGCTGATCGCCTCGTCTGTGACAGCCATGGACCAATAGTAGTCACGAATGATCCGATGTCTGCCTTCGCCGCGATCCCACCCACCTGAGCCGCAGTTGAGGCGGTTTTGAGCGCTGGGAACTACGTCATCTGCTAGTTGGTTGCGGACGTTAACGCCCGACGGCGGCACCTGGGTTCCGATTGCTACGGAACCGGCGGTGCCGCCGTCGTGCGCTGTTTGGTACGGCTGTTACTTGTCGCCGCCGGGAAGCGGGCGGTTGGCGATGACCGGCGCGCTGCCGGTGTAGCCGTCGCGGGTGGCTGCAAGCTCATGGATCTGCTTGCGGCACAGGAACCAACCCCAGACCATGAGCCCGCAGGCGATGGCGGTGACCAGCATGGTCAGCGGGGATTCAATGAACACCATAATCAGCACGCCGAGCAGGAAGACCAAGGACAGCCAACCTGTGTACGGAGCACCGAACAACCGGAAGGAGGGGCGTTTCACCCAGCCCTTGTCCGACCAGCGCTTCAGCTGCATCTGGCAGAGGACGATGGTGGCCCAGGTGACGATGATGCCCACGGATGCGACGTTGAGGACGATTTCGAAGGCGTCGGACGGGACCAGGTAGTTCAGCGGAACACCGAGCAAGGAAACGCCGGCGGTGATGGCGATGCCACCGTAAGGGACACCTGCCTTGTTCATGCGCTGGGCGAACTTGGGGGCAGAACCGGCTACGGACATGGAGCGGAGGATACGGCCGGTGGAGTAGAGGCCGGCGTTCAATGACGACAACGCTGCGGTCAGCACCACGAGGTTCATGATCACATCCACGCCCTCCACGCCAATGGAACCGAAGAACGTCACGAACGGGCTGACGCCCTTCTCGTAAGAGGTGTAGGGGAGCAGCAGTGCCAGCAGGATGACCGAGCCAACGTAGAAGACGGCGATGCGGAAGACCACGGAGTTGATGGCCTTGGGCATGATCTTTTCCGGGTTGGCGGTTTCACCGGCAGCGGTACCCACGAGCTCGATCGAGGCGTAAGCGAAGAGCACGCCCTGCATCAGGATGATCATGGGCAGGATGCCGTTCGGGAAGATGCCGCCGTTATCGGAGATGAGGCTGAAGCCCACTTCCTGGCCCTCCACCGGGGTGCCGAAGATGACGAAGTAGGTGCCCACAAGGAGGAACGCCACCAGTGCGGCCACCTTGATCAAAGCAAACCAGAACTCCATTTCGCCGAAGACCTTCACGGAAACCAGGTTCAGGCAGAGGACCACTACCAGGGCAATGAGCGCCCAGGCCCACTGCGGAACGGCGCCCATCCAAGCGATGTACTTGCCGAAGAAGTTCATGTATAGGGCCACTGCGGTGATATCGACAATGGTGGTGGTGGCCCAGTTGATCCAGTAGAACCAGCCGGAAATGAAGGCAGCCTTCTCGCCGTAGAACTCACGGGCGTAGGAGACGAACGATCCCGACGAGGGGCGGTGCAGCACCAGTTCGCCCAGTGCGCGGAGGATCAGGAAAGCGAAGAAGCCACAGACGGCGTAGGCGATGACGAGCGAAGGACCGGCCGCGTTCAGCCGGCCACCGGCGCCCAGGAACAGGCCGGTACCGATTGCGCCGCCGATCGCGATCATCTGGATCTGGCGGGGCTTGAGGTCCTTGTGGTAGCCGGAGTCCTCTTTGTGGAGGGCTTTCTCGCTGGCGTGCGACTGGGCCGGGACCGTGTGGTCCGTGATGGGGTTGGTCATTGGAATCCTTAGGAGTGTCCTGTTGGGGGGTGTCCTTGGCGTGTCCGGCTCGGGGGATCCGGGCACACGGAACAGCGCCTCGTGGGGGTATGCCTCATCGGGCGGAACGGCTGACTGTAGCCGTTGGCTTACTGGCCAGTTTCGGCCTATTTGCTCAGATTTGCCAGACGTTCAGGGCTGAGCAGTTCCTCAAGCTGGGCGGCGGTCAAGAGACCATGTTCCAGCACGAGTTCTGCCACACCCTTGCCCGTTGCCAGCGCCTCCTGGGCGATAGCGGTGGCGGAGGCGTAACCGATATGGGGGTTCAATGCCGTGACAAGACCGATCGACTGCTCCACGGTAAGCCGTAGCCGTTCGGTGTTTGCGGTAATGCCCCGGACGCAGCGTGCAGTAAGGGTGCGGCACGCTGCTTCCAGGTGGGAGATGCTCTTGTGCAGGCTGTGCACAATGATCGGTTCGAAGGCGTTCAGCTGAAGCTGGCCCGCCTCCGCGGCCATGGTGACGGTGACATCGTTGCCGATGACTTCGTAGGCCACCTGGCTGACCACTTCCGGGATCACCGGATTGATCTTTCCTGGCATGATCGACGAACCGGACTGAACGGCCGGAAGGTTGATCTCGCCCAAACCCGCACGCGGTCCGGAGGACAGCAGGCGGAGGTCGTTGCAAATCTTGGAAAGCTTCACTGCCACGCGCTTCAGGACGCCGGACAGGTGCACGAAGGCGCCAACATCCTGGGTGGCCTCAATGAGGTCCGCTGCAGTGAGCAAGGGAAGGCCGGTGATCTCTGCCAGGTGGCGGCAGGCGGCTTCGGCGTATCCGGCCGGGGCATTCAGTCCCGTGCCGATGGCTGTCGCACCGAGGTTGATCTCGTGGATCAGCATGTGGGACTCGTCCAGGCGTGCCCGGTCCTCGCCAATGGTCACGGCGTAGCCGCCGAACTCCTGGCCCAAGGTCATGGGAACAGCGTCCTGGAGCTGGGTGCGTCCCATCTTCACGACGGTCCGGAACTCCCGGCCCTTCTCGGCAAAGGCCAGCTCGAGTTCCTCGAGGGCTTCCAGGAGTTCCTTTACGGAGAAGATCGTGGCCAGGTTGACCGCAGTCGGGTAGACGTCGTTGGTGGACTGGCTCAGGTTCACGTGGTCATTGGGGTGCAACTTGGAGTAGTCGCCCTTGGGGTGGCCAAGGATCTCCAGGGCGCGGTTGGCGATGACCTCGTTGGCGTTCATGTTGGAACTGGTTCCCGCGCCGCCCTGGATGACGTCCACCATGAACTGCTCGTGGAGCATGCCGTCCATGATGTCCTGGCAAGCCTGCTCAATGGCGTCCGCCTTTTCGGCGTCCAGCAGGCCAAGTTCATGGTTGGTGCGGGCCGCAGCCTGCTTCACCGCGGCCAGGCCCCTGACGAGGTGCTTGTTGGTGGAGAGAGGCTGCCCTGTGATGGGGAAGTTCTCAATGGCGCGGAGGGTATGGACGCCCCAGTAGGCATCCGCAGGTACATCGCGGTCGCCCAGAAGGTCGTGTTCGGAACGGAGGGGGATCGCCTGATCGACGGTGGTCATAGCTGTCCTTGGTTTAGTTGCTGAAAATGTGGGCTGCGCGGATCTCGCCGACCGGAAGGCCGCCGCCCAGCACAGGTGGGCTCTGAAGCGTGTCCAAGCTGCCGCCGTCGACGCCCAACCGGCGAAGGACCTCAACGGTGACGGGCATGCGGGCGCGATCGCCGCCGTCGGAAATCTTGACGGCCACCCCGGTGCCGTCCGGGAGGCCCACCAGCTGGAGGCCTTCAAAGCCGTCCTTCGCGAGCAGGCCGGGAACGGCGCGCATGAGGGCGGTGACGTCGCGGCCCTCGCCGGCCACCATCTCCGGGAAGCGGCGCATGGCGTGGGCAACCTTGCCTTCGTTGGTGTTTTCGTCCGCGGCGGCGATGCGGCCATAGGCGCGGGCCATGCCATGCAGGGAGTGAGCGAAGAGCGGTGTCCCGCAGCCGTCCGTGCTGACCGCGGCGGCTTCCTCACCGGTAAGTTCCGTGATGGTTTCCCGCACCAGGACCTGCAACGGGTGCTCGGGGTGCAAGTATCCCTCCACAGGCCAGCCGTTGATGACGCAGACCGCCGTCATGGAAGCGTGCTTGCCGGAGCAATTCTGCGCAATCTGCGTGGGGCCGTTGCCGGCGCGGAGCCATTCTTCGCGTTCAGCCACGCCGTAAGGGAGGTCCGTGCTGTTGCCCAAGTTTGATTCGTTGAGGCCATGCAGCTTCAGGATTTCCTCGGCGCCGCTGCGGTGCATCTGCGCGCCGGAGTGGCTGGCCGCGGTGAGTGCCAGGAGATTTTGCGGGATATCCAGGCCGGCCTTGAGCAGGGCTACAGCCTGCAACGGCTTCAGGCTCGACCGCGGGTACATCGGGGCGTCCGGTTCGCCGGCTTCAAGCGCCGTGCTGTTATCTGCGGTGAGCGCGATCAGCGATCCGTAGTGGATGCTCTCCACCAGGCCGTCGCGGGTCAGTTCGACGAGGGGGACGTGGTGGGGCGTCTTTGCCGCCAGTTCCGGCTGGCTGGCGGTTGTTGCGGGGGCGGGCATGGTGTCCTTTGAGTGGGTCATTTGCTGAGGATCCTGTCCAGTGCAACGCTGACGGCCTGCAGGTGGGCGGCCATCGCTTTGCTTGCGGCTTCGGAGTCGCCGGCCTCGATCGCGTTGAGCACGGCGACGTGCTCTTCGTCGGAGCGGTGTTGGCGGTCAGCGACGAGGTTCAGGGTTTCGGACTGGTGTGCCAGGGCCTCGCGGATGTCCGAAACGACGCTGGCGAATACCCGGTTTCCGCTGGCGCGGGCCACGGCAGAGTGGAAGCTCGCGTCCAGGTTCACCCAGGCTTCGGGATCGGTCTCGTTGAGCATTTCCTGGACGATGTCCTTGAGGTGCTCAAGTTCCTCGTCCGTCCTTCTTTGCGCGGCAAGCCCGGCTGCGGGGATTTCGATATGGGGACGTGCTTCGTTGAGGTCGCGTGCACTGTACTGACCCAAGGTAAGGTCATTAGCAACCTTGTTGGCCACAATGAACGTGCCCTTGCCCGTTTTGGTCACTGTGAGGCCCAGGGTGTTGCAGGATCGCAGTGCTTCCCGGATGACCGAGCGGCTCACGCCGTACTGGCCCGCGAGCGTAGCTTCCGAGCTCAGCTTGGTGCCGATATCGAACTGCCCGCCCTCGATGGCTCGCCGGAGTGCCGCGAAGACCGCTTCCGCTGCGGAAATGCGTGAGATGGGCATGTGCCCACCCTGGGGATCTTGCTGTCCGGCTGTCCGGCTGTCTGACAGGTTCACGCTTCGAATATGGCACGGGTCACAAGGGGCTGTCAACGCTGAAAGAACCGCTTCAGGGTTTGGGGGCCGACGGCGGCTGTTGCCGCTGGCGTTCAGCTCACCTTCGCCTGGTTCTCCATGGAGCGGAGGATGCTGATTAAATGCCCGATCGAACTGGAGGGCCAGCCTCTCGTACAGGCGCAATTTCGACAACCTGTCGCCGTACGGCAACTTTTCGAAAAGTCGCCGTACGGCGACTTTGGTAGTTGATGCCTGCCGCGACGGCGGCCTCTTGTGGTTGGTTTTGCCAGAAGAATTGGCACGAGGCGATGTCTTTCCGGGAGCTTGACACAATGGACCATGCTCTTCACCAAAAAGTCACTCATGCAGGACGGGTTCACCGGCTTCCGGCCGCTCGACGAACTCGATCCCATGAGGATTCCCCAAGGCCCCGGCATCTTCGCCATCCTGTGCCCCGCGGATTTCGACCCCGTGTTCCTCAGCAAGAGCAGCGCAGGCACGTTCAAGAAAAAGGACCCTTCGCTCAAGCGTGAAGCCTTGGAATCCGAGTGGATAGCGGAAGCTTCCGTACTTTACCTGGGCAAAGCCAGCGCCGGCAGCCAAGGTAACCGGGGGCTGCGCAAACAGATCCAGGAGTTCATGGATTACGGCCGCGGACGTCCCACTGTTGTCTGGGACGCGCGGCTCATCTGGCAGCTGCGTGATGCTCTGGACCTCATTGTTGCGTGGAAGGAACTCCCCGCCTCCGAGCTGAACGCGGCCGAGGCTGCCTACCATTCCGACTTCGTGGCGGCCCACGGGCGGCTTCCGTTCGCCAACCTGGTCCAGGCCCGTCCCAAGAAATAGCGAACAAGGCTCGACGGCGTCAGGCGAGTACCGCCGTCGGCCTCCCACTCGCTGGGCGTTCGGCGCATAATGGCAACCATGACGGCCAGCAACCCCACTGGAAGCAAACCGCATGGACCTCGTATCACGGTCGAGGTACCCGTTCTGCGTATCGGCGCAGGACCCGCTGACTATGACGGCTTGTCCCGGTTCGTGGATTCCCTCCGAAATCCGCCGGGACTGCACCTTACCCTGCTCCACGTTGGAATACTCGATGAACTTGGCAAGGACATCGCAGCCTGGACCAAGGGTTTGTCGTCACCTGCACAGACGCTTCCGGAGATCGCCAGTTGGTTGACCGAACTGCCGGTGTTGCAGGGCTTTCTGGGGAAGGCGGAAAAGTTGATCCCTTTGGGCGGTGGCCGCCTGATGGGGCTCGAGGTGGATGTGCCACAGGAAGTGCACGACTATCAGGCACTTTTGGTGCAAGGGCTCCACAAACTTCTGGACGACCTGGGCCTGGACAACATTGACGACTTCATCCTGAGCTCACCGGCGCTGGGCTACAGGTCGCCCCGCTGGTTGCCTCACGTCGCCGTCGGCAAAGCCCGGACACGGCACGAACCTGAGATGGAGATTGCGCCCGTTGCCATCGAGTTTGGCGATTCCCGAATCCGGAACCGGCAGGTACTGCCCTCGGCAAAGTGAAGTGTTGTTGGTAGGTGACGCACGGGAAGTTCTACAGCCGGTAAAATACGAGGTGTCTCCCGTTTCCTACCTGAGGACTTCCATGCAGCCCCGCACTTTGTTCCGCACCGTAGCTTTTGCCGAGGCCGTGACTTGGACGCTGCTGTTGATCGGGTTGTTCCTTAAGTACGTCACGCGCACCACCGACGTCGGAGTGAGCATCGCTGGAGGCATTCACGGCTTCGTGTTCCTTTGCTACGCCGCGACGGCCGCCTTCACCTGGATCAACCAGAAGTGGTCAACACGAACCGGCCTCCTTGCCATTGGTTCGGCAGTGATCCCGTACGCCACCATTCCCATGGAGAAGTCGCTCGACCGCCGTGGCCTCCTCGCAGGCGACTGGCGCTTGGCCGCTGGGGGAGATTCGCCTCAAGGTGGGTTCGAGAAGGCCCAGGCGTGGGTCCTGCGAAACCCCATTCTGGCCGTCGTTGTCACGTTGGTGGCTGTGGGTGCCGTGTTCAGCTTCCTGTTGTTCATGGGCCCTCCAGGTACCTGGTTCTCCTAGAATTCAGCCAGCGGAAAGCACCGTTCTTCGGAACTGGTGCTTTCTTCTTTTTGGCGTGCACATTCCGTGGGCCGCCGCCACCCACTTTTCCGCGGGCCCCCGCCACCCACTTTGAGTCTTGAATGGCACGACGCGCCGTCTGCACGGTGAATCGATGGGTTGTTCGCCTTCGAAGTGGGTGTTTGCGGTTCGTGATGCGGGCAAAGGCCCAAGGTGAGTCGCCACCTATTTCGGTTCTGCGCCGGGGCAGCCCCAGGAGTTGGGGTTTTCCTGGCAGGTGTCGGCGACGAGTGCTCTTTCTGTTTTCCAGACCTGGATGGTTTGGGCTGGTGTGGTGAGGTTCAGGGTTCCGTTGATGGGTAGGGGTGGGCCGTTGTTGACGGAGTAGGTGCCGGTGAAGCTGGTGGTGAGGGTGGCCTGGTAGTTGCCGGTTTCTGTGTAGCTGTGGCTGGTGCGTGTTTGGGTGTTGAGCCATTGGGTTTCCGGGATGGAGTAGCCGGCTGCTGGTGTTGGTCCGAGGGTGGTGCCGTCGCCGAAGGCGTAGGTGTAGTTGGCCGGTGTTGCGGTGAGGTGGACTGCTTGGCCGAGGATGGTGAGGTTGAAGTCTTGTTCTCCTGTGGTGGTGTAGAAGTTGGTGGGTGCGCCTTTGAGGGTGTGGGGGAAGGGTTGGGCTTGGAGGGTTCCGGGGTTGATGGGTAGTTGTTGGAAGTCGTTGAGGATCCGGGCTGCGATGTTGGCCAGGACGTTCTCGGGTTGGGGGTCGTAGAGGCAGGTGGGTCCGGTGACGGGGATCCAGTCGGTCCAGCCTGGGTTGGTGATGGCTTTGGGGGCTTCCTTCCAGATGACCGGGGTGCCTGCTTCGGTGTTGGTTTCGGTGGCGGGGCATTCGAGGGCATCGCAACCGGGGTCTTTGGTGTCGGGCCCATCGGCGCGGCAGTGCGTGTCGGCCATGTACTGGTTGGGATCCTCAGCGGCCGTGGACGAGGTTGATGTTCCTCCGATACTGGCTGCTAGCTGCCCGGTGTGCGGATCGATTTTGTAGCGGGCCTCAATGTCGATTCCGCCATTTCGAGTGTTGTTGGATGCCCACACGTCCTCCGTTTTCAGGGGTCCGCCGAGGATCTGGGCGGCGACGAGTGCCGTTGAAATCGTGACGAGGAGATGGCCTGCATTCAGATTCAGACTACGAAAGAAGGCCAAGGTCTGTCACCGCCCATTGTCCTTCAACGTATTTCGCAAAAAGGGCAAAAGCATCGTTTGTCGTTCCGTCGCTGGCCCTACCGGTAGTTCCGTCGGCGTTGTAGTAGCTGATTGCCTCTTGAATGACCTGCACTTTGGACCATTGGGTAGCGTCGCCACTTGCCCATTGGACCTCGATCACAGGGACCGAGATCCTCCCGCCCACCAACCATCGTCCGTCGATATAGCCATCTTCACCCGACTCTTTGAGGCGGAGACACAGGCGGCAGTCTTCGGAGATCAACGGCAGCCATGACGCCATGTCGCCGGTCTCGTCCACATAAGAAAGCTGTGCGTACCAGTACCCAATAAACGCCTCCAACCCCGCCTTCGAGTTTTCCTTCGCCAACTCCGGCATCACGGGAACCGGCACATTCTCAGCCTTCCCCTTCGCATCCGCGGGCTTGTACACGGCGGGCGCTGAAGGAGTAGCCGAAGCGGTCGGGACCGATGCGCTCGTGGCGGGCGACGCCGTCGTCGAGCTTGATTCGGACGGTTGCGTGCTGGGTGCGGGGCCGCCCTGACAGCCGCTCAGAAGCACCGCCATAGTGAGAGCCATGACCGCCGTCCAAGGCCGGACAGGAGAAAAAGTGGCAGACGAAAGGCATGACATGACAGGCTCCCCAGCAGCTGTTTGGCGTTGTGCCGGTCAGTCTAGGTCGGGAGGGAAGCCAGATTCACGTCAGAAATTGCGGCTTGTGGATAAGTGCCCCGCCGCGTCCGAATATCCCCCTACCCGCGCAGCTTGTCCATATCCCTGCGGTCCTTCTTGGTGGGCCGTCCGGCGCCGCGGTCGCGCTGGGGCAGTCCGAGCTTAGGTGCAACGGGGCGTGGGGGCGTGTGGTCGGTGAAGCAGTGTGAGGCGGCTTCGGCGCCGACACGCTTCGCGATGAGTCGCCGCACTTCGAGGATCCGTTCCCAGCCCGATTCCCGGACCCGGATGGTGTCGCCGATGATCACGCTCTGTGATGCCTTGACCGGGTTTCCGTTGATGCGGATGTGGCCGGCACGGCAGGCAGCGGTGGCGGCCGAGCGGGTCTTGTAGGCACGAATCGCCCAAAGCCAGGCGTCGACTCGGACGTTTGCCGGTGAAGATGACGGGATACTCATGATTGGGAAGAGTCTAACCGGGCCTCGCAAGCCCTGCGGGAACGCAAGAAGCAGCGAGGTCGTGGGAGGCCAGCCAAAACCCCCGGAAAGTTCCGGCGATCCCGCAGCATTCCAGCGATCTCGACGATCTCGGCGGGTGGGCGGGCGGCAGCCAGGCGCGGCGCAGCCTGGAGACCCAGCTACCGCACCGTAACCTCAACCACCTGCGCCATGTTGTTCCCGATGCCCTGGTAATTCCACACCTGCTCCGTGGGCTGCAGCGCGCCCCACGTATCCATCGCCCGGCACCGCAGTACGTGCTCACCCGGACCCGCGACCCACACCATGGACCACGACCTCCACGCGAAATCACCCACGGGCGGATCCACATGGGTAGGCATCCACTCGCCGTCGATCCCCACCTCCACCCGTTCAACCTCGCCGTGCCCGGACCACGCGCGGCCGTGCAGCATGACCGGACCGGCGTCCACAATCCGGCGTCGCGTGAAGAATTCCGGAATCCCGGGAGGAATCATGAGCGAACGAACACGGATGTGCGTCACGGGCAGCCCGGGACCGTCGGGACCTTGCAGGTAGTGATAGGCAACAGCCTGTTGGAATCCCATGAACCGCGACGTCACAGCCTCGATGGACGTCAACCATTTCACACTTGCCATCCCGTACCAGCCGGGCACCAACAGGCGGAGGGGGAACCCATGCTGGATCGGCAAGGGATGTCCGTTCATGGCATAGACCAGCATGACTTCGGGATGCATCGCCTCGGCCACAGACAGGCTGCGCGCATAGGGCTCTTCGACGCCGCCTTGGACTCCGGCGTCAGCACCCGTAAAGACAAGTTCGACGGCGTCACTCGCCAAACCTGCCTCCTCCAGCAGGGGTGCCAAGGGAGTTCCGGTCCACTCGGCCGTACCCACCGCACCCATGACCCACGGTTGGCTTAGCGGACGCGGTTGCAGGAGGGAGCGGCCATTTCCGGCGCACTCAAGCGTCACGGGAATGGTGACGGCGGGTCTGGCCTTGATGTCGTCCAGGCTCAGCTCAAAGCTGCGGTCAACAGCCCCACCCAGCCGCAGTCGCCATGTATCAGCAGGGACGTGGGGGATGTCGAAATGGATGAGCAGGTAGTGGAGCCCGGCCGGCGTGATGTCGTCGTGCAGGGCCTCCAACGGCATGGAATGGTTGCGGCCGGAGAGTTGAAGTTCCTCAGGGGTCAGGGGACCCTCGGTCGGCTGACCGGCGGTGGCGGCTTTCGCAGCCCTTTGCTTGACATGGTGCTTGGACATGGGACGGCGGCGTTCTACTGGAAGCTAAACGCTGCGGAGTGCCGCAGCACTTAGGACAAGGATCACGCCCCTGCCCAAGCCCGTCAATAGCCTGTTGTGAGGCCCGCTCTGCGCCATAAGGGAAGACCAAAGCGCGCAAAGCGGGCCTCGCAACGCAATGGTGGCTACCGGCGTCGCAGTTCCGGGTACTCAAGGTGTGGGGCAACAGTGCCGGCGTCGCGCTCCAGGAAGTTGACCGCCGGGGCAACGATGTCGTCAATTTCGTCAAGGATCGACTCGCTCAACACCACGTCGGCAGCCTTCAGGTAGTCCGTCAGGTGGTCCTCGGTACGGGGCCCGATCACCACGCTCGTCACAGCCGGGTGGTTCAGGGCAAAGGCCACGGCAAGCTGGATGAGGGTCAGACCATGCCTGGCTGCGAGCTGAGCCAAGGCGTCCGCCGCATGCAGTTTGCCCTGGTTGAAAGGGGCATTTACGTCGAAACGGCCCGGAAGTGCGCCCGATCGCGAGCTTTCGGGCTGTCCCGCACCCACCCGGTATCCGCCGGCCAGCCAGCCGCCGTCGAGCGGTCCGTAACTCAGAACCCCGACGCCGTACTGCTGGGTGATGGGGAAAACATCACGTTCGTTGGCACGCACCAAAAGCGAATAGGGAACCTGGTCAACCACGGGTGGGGTCAGATGGTTGGTGTTCGCGATCCACTGCGCCTCCACAAGCTGGGCCGGACTGAACACGGACGTGCCGTAGTAGAGGATCTTGCCTTGCCGGATGAGGTCGTTGAGCGCAGTGATGGTCTCCAGGAGATCGGTGTTGTAGTCCGGACGGTGCGCCTGGTAGAGATCGATCCTGTCCGTGTTCAACCGCCGCAAGCTGTCCTCCACAGCCCGGACGATCCACCGGCGGGAGTTGCCGGCATGTGCCGGGTTGGAACCCATCTGTCCGTGGAACTTGGTGGCGAGGAAGACGTCGTCACGCCGGCTGTGGATGGCTTGGCCAACCACGGTTTCTGCCTCTCCCTGGGAGTAGATGTCCGCGGTGTCGACGCTGGTGATGCCGGCATCCAGTGCCGCCTTGATGATACGGATGCTCTCTGCGGGACCCGTGGGTGCGGCGCCGGTACCGAAGTTCAGGGTGCCCAGCGTGAGCGGGCTGATCAGGGCGCCAGTGCGTCCAAGCGTTCGTAGCTCGTTGAGGCTCATGTCGGCTTCCTGTGGTGGGACTGTGCTGATGGGGCGGTCCTGATGTCCAGGCATTGGCCGTGGACCGGATGTTCAATCGAGGCTACACACGGCCGCCGGAGGCATAAACGCAAGCGGTAGAACTTCTTCGTTTTTCGTCTTGCGAGGTAATGCAAGAGGCCTTACTTCGCGATATTTCTTGACACGCGGCAACACAAATGTCTTTCGGATCAACAAATATTGCCGTTCCCGGAAGCAGGTGAATTATGGGAAAGGAACTCAGGCAACGCGATAGGGGATACCGGAATGACTCAGACCACAGTGGAAGAAACGGCGGCCATCAAGGCGGCCTTTGCGCAATTCCCGTCGGGAGTTGCGGCGTTCAGTGCGATGGTGGATTTCACTCCGGAAGCCCTGGTGGCATCGTCCTTCACCGTGGGGGTTTCCCTGGAGCCGCCGCTGGTGATGTTCGCCGTGCAGAACTCTTCCACGACGTGGCCCAAGCTGCGCCAGGCCAGACGCCTCGGTGTATCAGTACTCGCCGAGGGCCAGGAAGCTGCGGCACTGCAGCTGGCCTCGAAAACGCGGGACCGTTTCGCCGGGCTGGCCACAAGCGTGGGTGATTCAGGCGCCGTCCTGATTGATGGCGCCGTGCTGGGCTTTGAATGCGAAGTCGTTTCGGAGACTCCCGCCGGTGATCACGCGATCGTCGTCCTGGAGGTCAAGGCCACCACCATCAACCTCGAATCGAAGCCATTGATCTACCACGGCGCAACGTTCCGGCAGTTGGCGGCCTAGTACCTGGCTGCCTAGTACCTGGCGGCCCAGTATCGGGCTGCCAGGCTTCTGGCTGTCTGGCTTCCGCTAGGAGTTGCGGCTGGCGCTGCTGAGCGAACCTTTTCGGATTGGGCTCGGAGACTTCCCATTTTTGGAAGTGTTCGGGCCCGACTTCTTTGCGTCGCTGCCGGAGGCGTTGGACGCGCCGTTGCCGGCACCGTTCTTGGAGGCGCCGCCGGTCCCGCCGGAGCTTGTCCCGCCGCCGTTGTCGCCTACGCCGTTCCGGCTGTTGCCTCCGCCGTTCCCGCCACCCGGCTTTGCCGACGCATCCGGGCTGTTCGGGCCCTGTTTTGCGCTACTGGACGACGGCGTTGGCTCACCGATGTCCCGGACGGTCACCTTGATGGCCGGCGGCTGTCCTGCCTGCGCGCGGGCCGCTGCACGCCGGTCCGCCTCGGCCACAGCGTCAGCCCAGTCCTTGGCCAGAACAGGCGGTTCCTTGGTGGCTGCCACAACGATCGGATGGTGTGCGGTCTGGTGTTCGACCACTGACTTGACCTCTGCCGGTTTGGGCAGGTTGCGCGGGTCTACCTTGTCTTTCCACGCGCCGTCCTTAAGCCCAGCCGCCGTACCCGAGAGCCGGCGTCGAACGCCTCCAAGGAGGTCCCGCTTCGGGGCCGCTGGTTCGGGGGCCGCGGCGGGTTCTTTGGCTGGTTTTTCTGCCGATGCCGACGGCGCTTCAGCAGACCCAACCGGCGCTTCAGCAGGCCGAACCGGAGCTGAGGCAGACCCCGCAGGGACGGCAGTGGCCCGGGCCGGGGCGGCAGCCGGTGCGAGTGTTGCCGCAGCCTGCACCCGCTCTGTGGAACCTGTTTCCAAGTAGGCCAGGTCATCGAGCGGAGAATCAGCAACCGCCGGGGTATCGCCGCCGGTCACAGGATCGGGAACGCGGGCGGGTCGCGGGGGCAACTGAACGATGCGTGTGGTTTCCTTTTTCGGGAAAATACCCACCATCGCCAGGAGAATAATCGACAGCAGCCGCCCCACCCCGGCGACCACCAGAGTGATGATAATGATCAACCCGAGACCCAGGAACATCAGGACAGCGAGTCCCAGTGTTCCCAAATAGGTCAAGTTGATGGCGAGTGTTGTCGGATCCTCCACGTAGCCTCCCCTGGCTGTCGTTTTGTGATGCGCGCATTGCCCACCCAGCTTGCGTATCCAGCCTACGGTCCAGCACCGACGGAATCACGCGCCGCCCCCTACTCTGGCGGGGTTGTTTCAAAGCTGTTATACGGCGTGGGAAAATATGTTGCCCAGCTCTCATTTACTGCCTCAGATTGGGACCTTGTGACCCCTGATACCACCCGGCTCCGCAACGGCGCTTGTCCCTGCCTTTCCGGCGACCAGTACGAGGATTGCTGTGCCCGTTTCCACCGCGGTGATGCCGATGCACCCACAGCGGAGCAACTCATGCGTTCCAGGTATTCGGCGTTCGTGGTCCTTGATCCCGCTTACCTGCTGCGCACCTGGCATGCTTCAACCAGGCCGCAATCCATGGACCTCGATGAGGACATGCAGTGGCGGAGGCTGGACATTCTCTCTACAGATAAGGGCGGCCCCCTGGACAATTCCGGCACTGTGGAGTTCGCCGCTCATTACAGGCTCGACGGCGAACGCGGAGTCCAGCGCGAAGCCAGCCGTTTTGTTCGGGAAGGCAAGCGCTGGTTCTACGTGGATGGTGACGTCCGCTAGGAAGTTACCTGTAGTTGCGGTGCAGGTTCTCCTTGGTTGAAGCGCCGGGCGAGGCGTCGCCGATCCATGGCCCGGTGCCTTCGGACTGGTCCAAAACTCCGGCCTCCAGCCAGGCGTAGTCTCCTGCGAGGACTTTGCGCGAGAGCCCGTGGTCGCCGTCGTCAGTGTTCCTCCACAGCTGGTCAAAGTACTCATCCACCCGCACCCGCGCTTGTTCACAGAAGGCCTCGGCCAGTTCAAACGCTGTAGCACCCTGTTCCGGGTGCTTGCGCAGCAGCATTTCAGCGCGCGAGCAGCAGGCTGCCATTGCGAACAGCTCAGCGCCGATGTCCACGATCCGGCCCAGGAATGCCTGCTTGTGTTCAAGCTTCGCCTGCCACCGGCCCATGCCGTAGAAGGTTTGCCGCGCCAGCCGCCGGGAGGACCTCTCGACGAACCGCAGCTGCTTGGCCAGGCGCCCAAACTCCGCGTAGGACCGCGGATCCATTCCAGCGCCGGCTACGAGCTTCGGCAG
Organism: Arthrobacter sp. TmtSoilC79; assembly: GCF_059739405.1. Lineage (NCBI taxonomy): Bacteria > Bacillati > Actinomycetota > Actinomycetes > Micrococcales > Micrococcaceae > Arthrobacter > Arthrobacter sp. TmtSoilC79. The sequence continues at coordinate 426,865 of NZ_AP046051.1, forward strand.
CCATTTCGCATAGAAACCTGAGGCCCCGACGGCGGCCCTCGCCTTGTCCTGCAAGCTCGCATCCGCTGAGGCGAGGTCGCCCGCGGCTGCAAGGTGTGCGTCAACTGCTTCGCGGGCGATCAGGAGTTTCATGATCTCGCTGGAACCTTCGAAGATCCGATTGATGCGGAGGTCCCTGAGCAGCTGCTCGGCCGGGACGGCACGCTCGCCCCGGGCTTCCAGGGAGTCGGCGGTTTCGAAGCCCCGGCCGCCACGGATCTGGACCAGTTCATCGGCGATCCGGCAGCTCAGCTCGGTGGACCACAGCTTGGCCAGCGCAGCCTCGATCCGCACGTCCTTCTGCCCTGCGTCCGCCATCTCGGCGGACAGTTCAAAAACGGCTTCCAAGGCAAAAGTGGTGGCAGCGATGAAAGCGATCTTCTTGCCGACGGCTTCGTGTTGGCCAACCGGGCGTCCCCATTGGGTCCGTGCGTTGGACCATTCGCGGGAGATTTTCAGGCTCCACTTTCCCGCGGCAACGCAGAGGCCGGGGATGGAAAGCCGTCCCGTATTAAGGGTGGTGAGGGCGATCTTGAGTCCTTGGCCTTCGCGGCCGAGCCGGTTGGCGGCAGGGACCCGGACTTGGTGGAAGCGGGTTACCCCGTTCTCGATCCCGCGCAGCCCCATGAAGGCGTTGCGGTTCTCCACAGTGATCCCGGGGGAGTCCATCTCCACAACGAATGCCGAGATGCCGCCCTTATGCTCGGTGCCATCAGCATCGGTGTGCGCGGGGACCCTGGCCATGACCACCACCAGTTCGGCAATCACCCCGTTGGTGGTCCACAGTTTCACGCCGTCCAGAACGTAAGAGCCGCCGTCGTCGGACAATACGGCAGTGGCGCCCATCCGCGCGGGGTCGCTACCGACGTCGGGCTCTGTCAGGAGGAAAGCGGTGATGGCGCCGGCGGCGCAACGCGGCAGGTATTCCTGCTTCTGTTCGCTCGTGCCGAATTCTTTGACCGGCTCCGGCACCCCGATGGACTGGTGGGCGGAAATCAGCGCACCCAGGCTTGGATGCACGGATCCCAAAAGGGCCAAAGCGCGCCCGTAATAGACCAAGGACAGGCCCAGGCCCCCGTATTCGCGGGGGATCTTCATGCCGAAAACGCCCAGGTCCGCGAGGCCTTTGAGGTACTCGTCAGGAATCCTTGCGTCCCGTTCAATAACGCGGCCTGACATGGTTTTGGCGAACGTGAGCAACCGGCCCATGAATTCCTCGCCCCGTTCTACATCGTCCCCCTTGGCTTGTGGCCACGGGTGGATGAGGCTGAGGTCAAAGCTGCCCAGGTACAGGCCTTTGGCGAAGCTGGGCCGGTTCCATTCGGTTTCACGGGCGGCTTCGGCGACGGCGCGGGCTTCTTCTGCGGTGGCGTTGACGCTTGCTGCGGCGAGACTGTTGTCAGTGGCGGACGTCATGGGATAACTCCTCTAGCCGGTTATGCCGGATGGAGCCAGGGTCCGCCTCGGGTGGGAACCCTTCAGCTGTCCCTCAATGCTACCCGCGGGTAGCTACCCGTGCCAGTGGAAATTTGGGGCTGGAATTCGGCCGGAATTTCCACTTGTCCAGCGTGGTGGACCAAACGGTCCCACGCAAAATTAATGCCATGGACGAGGCCGCCGAGGACGCCTTTGACGGCGTACCAAACCATGCCCATTGCGCCGATAAGAACGATTGTTGCCATTGCTGCTGCAGCGATGAATGCCACCAAAAGCGCAGCGAAAAACAGTGTTCCAATAACTACGTATGTGCCTGTTTCCAGCGCAGTGAAATCGAAATCCATGGTTCCCCCCGGAGCGACGGTGCGTGGGTCGGCGCGGCGTGGCTGCGTCGATGCTCTGACACTAGGGGTGCCAGGTACGTTCCGGCCAGAGTGGAAACGTGCCGTGGCCGCGTTGATATGGGATCGAAACCATACCGCACGGTAGGTTACGAAATGGTTGCGGTGGGGAGGCTCCGACGCTCTGCGTTAACCTTGTACGGGGCAGTTTTCGCTGCCAGCCAGGTTTCACAGCAGCTGAAGGAGAGTAGTTGTCCCGTTCAGCCATGTCTTCCGCCGATGCAATCAGTGCAAGGCTCCGTGACCTCGAACAGCTGACCAAGGGGCCGGCGTGGGCCCTGACGCGTTCGGCGCCGTGGGTGATCGCGGTGCTGCAGGCCTCCTTCACCCGCACCCGTCCGCAGCTTCCGCTCGAAGAGTTCCATGCCGACGTCGACGCTTTCCTTGAGCAACTCCGGCGCCAGGACCCTGCGTTGGGCGGCCAACAGAACGGCAAGCTGTTCGGTGATGAATGGACCCGGAAGCAATTCCTGACCCGCCGGAACCAGTCGGGCCAGATCGTTTACGAAGTGACCGAGCCAGCGGCCCGTGTCCTGGCGTTCCTCGACAGCCTGTCCAGCGAACGTTCAACCTTGAATGGATCACGGCTTGGCACTTTGCTGGGTGACGTGGAGAAGCTCGCCAATGAGACCAACCCGGACCAAAGCGCGCGGCTGGAGGCATTGGAAGAAGAAATCCAAGAGCGGCAGCAGCTGGTGGAGGACATCAGCTCCGGCGAGTTCGATGGCCTCCTGGACGATGAAGAGGCGGTGGAAGCTGCCGGCAACATCCTGGACCTCGCCGCCAGCCTGCCCGCTGACTACAAGAAAATGCGCGACCGCATCGAAGAACTGGTGGGCGAACTCCGGAACCAGATCATCGAGGAATCCCTGAGCAAGGGCGCCACCATGGCCCAGGTCCTGGAAGCCGACAAGCGGCTGCGGGAAAGCCCTGAGGGACGCACCTTCCGGTCCTTCACCGCTTTCCTGGAGGACCCGCAGCAGCAGTTGCGGTTCCGTTCGGCGATCGGCGAGGTGCTGAGCCGGCAGTTTGCAGACGACCTCACCCCGGAAGACCGCGAAACCCTGAAGAACCTGGTGGCCGAACTGCGCACCCAGCACAGCCAGATCCAGCGGATCTACGGCAAGCTTTCCGAAAGCCTGAACACCTACATCCAAAGCGACGACGTCCGGCAATCGGTCAGCCTCCGCAAAGTACTTGCCGAAGCCGAGCAAGCGATCCGCTCCTTGCCGTACGAGCGCGACCGGCCCGGCCTGGTTCCCGGACCTGTGCTGTTCAACGCCGGATTCGAATCTCTGGCCATGGTCAAACTCTTCGATCCCGACGAATTTGCCACACCCCCGCGCCTTGCCGACCCCATCGCTTTCAGCGACTCGGACCGGGTCCGGTCCGCACGAACCGGAAAAGCCAAGCCTGCCGTGGTCCGGGCGGCAATGGCGGGATCCGCTACCTTGGCCGAGGCATGGGAGAACCTCCCCGCTGAGGAACGGCACATCAACACTGTGCGCACCCTGCTCTCCATGGCCCTCCAGACGGGTGCGGCCTTCGATCGCGCCGCCTGGGAACACATCGACTTCGAACAAATCGACGGCAGCACCCGCACTGCGTACCTGCCGGTCGTTACGCTGAATGAGGATTCTGATGACTGAGGAAATCACGACGCCGGAACCCGCCGTTGAGGAAACCACGACGCCGGAACCCGCCCAGGCGGTTGAGGTCACCACGGAGGGGACCAAGGACGCGGCGGAGGCTGTGGAGCCGGCGACAGAAGCTGCTGAACCTGCGGCGGATCCAGCTGCAGACATCAGTCACGCGGACCCATTCCGGGTCACGCCGCGGGACTCCTTTGTTTACGGGGCTGCCCTGTTTCCTGGTGACACCGGGGTGCTCCCCATGAAGGTCCGCCATGCTCTGGTGAAGCTCCTCAAAGGCCCTTACATCGACGGCGGCCGTGACGAAAAACTGTGGACCACGCTCTTGGACAACCAGCTGATCCTCCGCAGCCGGCTCTCCGAGCTGTTCCTCACTCTCCAGCTCGATCACGACCGCAAGATTGCAGTCCTCCGCCCAGTCGACCCCGAAATCATCGGTGCCGGTTCCCGGTCAAGCATCCTTCGGCAGCAGCGGGCCCTGAGCCGCGTGGAGACCATCGTCCTGCTGCGCCTGCGGCTCCTGCTGGACCGCCATGTCACAGCCCAGACAGATCCGACCATCACCCGTGAAGAGATCTCCGACCTCGTGGCCAACTACACCCCTGCAGGCCAACAAGATGCCCTCCGGGACTCCGACGTCGTAACCCGGACCATCACCAAACTCCTGGCCCGCCAACTTCTCCTCCCCACCCAGCTGGATGACAGCTACACCATCAGCAACGCCCTCCCGCTGGCCCTTCCTTTCGAGAACATCGGCGACATCCCGGCCCAGATCGAGGCACTGATAGCAGTAGCAGCGGACGAGTCCGGAACAGAACCCCTCCTGGACCTCGACCCCTCTGACGCCAACCACCCCGCCCCTATAGGTGACGAGCTGGACGACGATTCCGAAGGTGACGGGTCCGCAGAGGTGAGCACCGACGTCGAGCGTTCTTCGGATGAAATCGGAGATGCCGATGAAGTCGGGAACGGCACGAGCGGCGATGCCGGAGACATGCGGCAGCATGCGTCTAAGCGAGGTACGAGCGAGCATGCAGAGCATGTGTCCGGTACCGCCGCGAAAGGCGACTCAACAACAGCGGAGGCAGGCAAGTGACGATCGCAAGCATGCTCCCCCTCGGCGAACTCACCAACCCGGGCCAGATGCGGTTGGCGCTCGTCCAGGTGGTCAACTGGGGCACGTTCCATGGCGCGCACACCATGCACGTGGACCGCAAGGGCACCCTGCTCACAGGCAACTCGGGCGTCGGCAAGTCGACTCTCTTTGATGCGATGCTGCGCGTTTTCGATGCCCGGCCGCGCTCGAATGAGGCTGCTGCCCAGCGGTCCGGCGGTGCTGTGGAGGACAAGAGGACCACGTTCACCTACATGCGCGGCAAGGTTGGCGACAAGGCCGTGGGGGACAGCTCGGCCAGTGCCTTCCAGCGCCCTGGTGCCACCTGGTCCGCCGTCGCGCTGACGTTTGATAACGCAGCCGGCACGAAGGTGACGGTGTCGGCGCTGTTCGACCTTCCCAAAAATGGCACTGAGTCCAGTGTCGGGCGGTTCTACGTGATCGACAGCAAGCCGTTGGATCTTGAGGCCATTGAGGGGATTGCGCAGAAGCGGTTTACCAAGGGCGCGCTGGAGTCGATTTTCCCTGAAGGCCAGGTCTTCGATGTGCATAAGGCGTTCGCCGAGCGCTTCCGCAGGCTGCTGGGCATCAACTCCGACCAGGCGCTGCCGCTGCTTCGCGTGATCCAGGCTGGCAAGGGCTTGGGCGGAAGCGTCAATACGTTCTTCCGTGACCAGGTGCTTGACGCCCCGGCGACTCTGGCCGCCGCTGATGACGTGGTGGAGGAGTTCAGCAACCTGATGTCCATCCGGCAGCGGCTGGAAGATGTCCGTCAGCAGCGGGACCAGCTTGCTCCGGTTCCCGGGCTGAACAAGGAATACGCGCAGGCATTGCTGGACGCGAACCGGCTCCGGGAACTGGCGGGCGAGGAGTTTGAGGCTTACAAGCAGCAGCTCGCAGTGACTGTGCATGCAAAGACGCTGGCCCGGTTTAAGGAGCTCGCGCAGTCCAAGGCGCAGGAACTCGCCGCGGAGCGCACCGTCCGCGACGCCCTGGCCAAGGAGCTTCGCGATCTTGAGCTGGATTACAACAACCGCGGCGGCAACGCGATTTCGGCCATTGAACAGTCGCTGGAGAACGCCCGCGTTGGCCTTAAGCTGCGTCAGCAAGTTGAGGATTCGGCCCGGAAAGCGCTGGCCGACGCCGGGTTGAACCTTGAGTGGTCCGCCGAGGGCTGGGACCAGGCCCATGAGCAGGCAGCAGCTCGATCGGCAGAGTTGAAGGACGATTCGGAGGCCCTGAAGGAGCTCCGTTTCGAGGCCTTCGACGGCCATGCCACCAAGAAGCGGGAGCTTGCCGCGGCCCAGCAGGAACTCTTGTCGCTCCGCTCGCGCAAGTCCCTGCTGCCGCCGTCGAGCATCGAAAACCGTGCCGCCATCGCCGCGGCAACCGGCGTCCCGGAAGAGCGGATGCCGTTTGGCGGCGAACTGATCGACCTCGCCGAAGGGCAGGACCAGTGGCGCCCGGCGGCTGAGCGCGCCCTCCGCAACCTTGCCACCACGTTGCTGGTTCCGGGAGAGCACTTCGCCGCAGTTACCCGGTACTTGAACGACAACTCCGTCCGTGGCGCTCTCCGCGCAGTGGATGTGTCCAAGCCGCTCGCCGGTGGCGCGCTGGCTGTGGAGGACGTGTCCGACGGCGACCTCCTGACAAAGTTGAGCATCCTCACCTCGGGCGCCAATGCCGACGCCGGGGAATGGATCCGCGAGCGGATCGCCGTGGACTTCGCGTACCCGTGCGTCGAGGATCCCGACCAGCTGGCCGGGATGGACAAGGGCCTGAGCCTGGGTGGCGTGGTCAAGCGCAACCGGCACACCGTGGAGAAAGACGACCGTTTCACCAGCCGCCAGGACTACGTCCTCGGGTTCGATAACGCCTCCAAACTCGAGTTGGTGGCCGCACGGGTGGGCGAGCTGGAAAACGAGCTGGTGAAGGCTGCCGAACTGGCCCAGAGCCGCGAGGATTCGCATCAGGGCATGGCCCGCCAGCTCGAGGCGTTGCGCCGGGTAGCCGAAGACGAACGGCCATGGGAGCAGGTCTCCGCAGCGGTGGCCGCGGACGAACTGGCCCGCATTGAGCAGCGGCTGACGGACGCCTTGGCCGCGCAGGCCGACCTGGAGCCACTCCGTGCAAACATCGAGGCCGTGCGGGAAAAGCACCAGTCCTCCACAGGGTCGGCCGCCGTGTTGCAGAGCGAATACAAAGCGCTGGACCACAAAATGACCACAGCAGACGGCCTGCTCGATGCCGCGAGGTTGAAGCTGGAGCAAGCACCGCCGTCGGCCTCCACCATCACCGCGCTGGAACCCTACTTTGACGGCGTCGCTGATGTCTCCGAGCTGTACGAGCTCGACAACCTGGCCAACAGCGTCCGCAACAAGTTGCTCGACGAGCTTCATGCCGCTGAATCGCGCGGACAGGCAACCGCCGAGCGGCTGACACGCATGTTCGAGGCGTTCGTCCGCGACTGGGGAAGTGCCATCAGCGCCGACCACGGTACATCGATCGGAGCAGCCGGCGACTTCGAGTCCCGGTATCACGCGATCGTCAGCGACGGACTGCCCGCCCAAGAGGCCGAGTTCCGGCTGTTCTTCAACCAGCGCACCCACGAGTCGTTCAGTACGCTCCTGCACTTGCTGGATGAGGAACGGCGCAGCATCACCAGCCGCATCCTGCCCCTGAACGGCATCCTGTCCCAGGTCAATTTCCATGAGGGCAGCTTCCTGGAACTGGACATCAAGCAGACGCTTCCGGCCACGGCCAAGCAGTTCAAGGACGCGATCCAGAACGCGCTGAAGGCAAAGCACACCCGGCCGTCCCGGGGAGCTGCTTCAGCGACGGAAGTGGACGACGACGCCGAGCTCACCGCCCGCTACAAGTCGCTGGAAACCTTGGTGAAGCGCCTCGGATCGCAAACTCCCGAGGACCGCCGCTGGCGTGCCGAGGTGCTGGACGTTCGTGGGCACCTGTTTATCCAGTGCAAGGAGCACCGCGAAGTAGCTTCGAAGGCGGGCAAGGCCCCCGGTAAAGCCGGCACCGGCAAGGCAACCAAAAAGAAGACCGAAGTGTTCATGCACGCCGATACCGGTTCCATGTCCGGGGGTGAGCGCCAGCGATTCACGGCATTCATCATGGCCGCTGCCCTGAGCTACCAGTTGGGCATCGCCGAGCAAGGGTTCACCACCTACGGAACCGTAATGATGGACGAAGCGTTCGTGTTGGCTTCGGAGGAATTCGCGGGCGCCGGCATCAAGGCGCTTCACGAGTTCGGGTTCCAGCTGTTGCTGGCGGCTCCGGAAAACGTGATCGACCTGTCCCGGCACCTTGGATCCGTTACCGAGATCCTCCGGGACAAGCGCACCAACCGCTCGGGCGTGCTGACAGCTCCCGTCATCGCCGGTCCGGGCGAACCGGGCGCGTGGCGCTCCGAAGCCAACCCTGTGGACATCGTCCTTCGGTAACAGCAACGCGGGGTCACTTGTGGCCCCCTCGGGGAGTGCGAAAGGGCCATTATTACCCCGCGTTGCTTCAGGTCCTACTTCGCGCGGACGCGGTCCAGGAACTGTTCGGTCCGGGCTTCCAGGCCTGCGATTTGTCGAACAACGACGGCGGCCGGGTCCGGGTTGATCTCGTTGGCGGGCGGTTCCTTGCGCACGTTGGCGCTGCAACCGAACTCGGCGCAGATCAGGGTCCCCACTGTGTTCCCGTCCTTGCCGGATTGTCCGGCCTTCTTGGCAACCCACAGGTAGACGTCATCCTTGGAGAAGACATCGCGGCACAGTTCGCACAGCACCACGCGCCTCTTTCCGGATCCACCTTCGGGGGCACGGAGCATGATCCCGGTGAGCTTTCCCCGGTGCTGAACCACGAGGTAGCCGCGCTGGGGCATCTTTTCGTCCCGCCAACCCAGGAACTCCAGGTTGTCCCAATTGATGGTTTCAAAGTCGCGGGGGAGATTGAGCTTGGCCGCCTCGGAGCGACTTGCATTGATGAAGGATGAGCGGATCTGTTGGGCAGTAATTTTCTGCATGGCAATGCTTCTTTCGGAAATGGTCGACGTCCGCGCAGAGTTCGGGCGCGCGGGAAATGGCAGAAGTCGTCGGTCATCCGGGAAAGCAGGCGCAACAAAGGGACCCGAAATTAGTGGTGTTCGGGAGATGAGCCTAGGAAGATACCGACGGGTGGGGGAGTGCCAAGCAGGCCAAAGCGGCCACCTCGCCAACCATGGCTGCGGCAACTGAAACAGTGCGCACGCTCATCCCCTCGTTCGATTCCTTTGGAAGCGGTAGTCCGCTGCCGCTATCTTCCCAAAACCCGAGGGGAGATGTCCACTGAGTGAGGGTTGGGCTGAAGGGCGGGGGATGTGAGCGAGGGTTGGGCTGAAGGGTGGGGGATGTGAGCGAGGGTTGGGCTGAAGGGTGGGGGATGTGAGCGAGGGTTGGGCTGAAGGGCGGGGGATGTGAGCGAGGGTGTGATCTGCATCCCATTTTGCCCATGAGGTGGATTACGTGACGCAAACGTTTCTTAATTATCCAGAGGGTAGGCTAGCCTTACTTAGGTTCGCATCACTTACCTAAGGAGTACCGTGGCATCCCTTCTCCCACGCCGCGCCCTGCTGAAAACTGCAGGTACCGCGACGGCCGCCTTGGCCGCCGTCGCCCTTTCACTCACTGGCTGCTCCACAGGCCCGGCAACCACATCGCCGGCATCCGAGCAGGCTGAGTCCGCTGCTTTCCCGGTGACCATCAAGAACGTCTTTGGTGAGACCACCATCAAGGAACAGCCCAAGCGCGTAGTCACCGTCTCGTGGGTCAATGATGACGTCGCGATCGCCCTGGGCGTTGTCCCGGTTGGCGTTCCCAAGAACGAGTGGGGCAACAATGACAAGGGCTCCACCCCTTGGAAGGACGCTGCACTGGAGAAGCTCGGCGCCGGCTTTGGTACCGACAAGGCTCCGGTCCAGTATTCCGAGGCAGACGGCATCAACTTCACCGAGATCGCCAAGCTCAGCCCCGACGTCATCCTGGCCGCGTACTCGGGCCTGGAAGAGGCAGACTATAAGAAGCTCAGCGAAATCGCCCCCGTTGTGGCGCAGCCGGAGTTGTCCTACGGTACGCCGTGGCAGGAAAGCACCACCATCATCGGTAAGGCACTGGGCAAGGAAGCCGAAGCCAAGAAGCTGGTGGAGGACACCGAAGCCACCATCAAGGACAAGGTCTCCAAGTACCCGCAGATCAAGGACAAGACCTTCATCTACGGCAACCTCGAGCCTGCCAAGGGTGACGGTGCCAACGTGTACACCGCCATCGACAACCGCCCCCGCTTCCTCTCCGAAATCGGCATGAAGCTGGCACCGGTCGTCACGGAAAACACCAAGTCGAAGACGGAATTCTTCATCCCGTGGTCCGCTGAGAAGGCCAACGAGCTCGAATCCGACATCTTCGTGACCTGGGTACCGGACGCCACCACCGCCGACGCCGTCAAGGCCGATCCTCTGCTGGGCCAGATCCCGGCGATCAAGAAGGGCGGCCTGGTTGCCGATTCGGACCAGACCCTGACGCTCTCCATCTCCGCTTCTTCGCCGCTGAGCCTGCCGTGGGCACTGGATACCTTCCTGCCGAAGCTGGGTAGCGCAGCGGAAGCCGTGAGCAAGTAACACCATGAAAATGAGTACGACGACGGCACTCCAGGGGCGGGGCAGCGGCACTTTGGTGCCGGCTGTCCCTGGAGGCACCCCGGGCGCTTCGGCATTCGGAGGGGGAACCGGGACCCGCCGCAGCGAAGGCAACCGCAGCGCAGGCAAGCGCACAGCCTGGTTGCTGGTGGCCGTCGTCGTACTCGCAGCCGTGAGTGCCGCATCCTTGGCGGTCGGCGCCCGAGGGCTTCCCCTTAATACCGTGTGGGAAGCACTCACCAACTTCAATCCGGCCGACGGCAACCACGCTGTGGTGATCGCACGGATTCCGCGGACGATCCTGGGCCTCCTTGCCGGGGCAGCGCTCGGCCTGGCCGGGGCTGCCATGCAGGGCGTGGCCCGCAACCCGTTGGCTGATCCGGGCATCCTGGGCCTGAACGCCGGCGCGGCCCTGGCTGTGGTTGTCGGCATTTACGTCTTTGGTATCGGCTCCTTGACCGGTTACATCTGGTTCGCTTTCATCGGGGCCGCAGTGGCCGCCGTCGTGGTTTATGCCGTGGCGTCTTTGGGACGTGACGGTGCGACGCCGGTCAAGCTCGCCCTGGCGGGCGCAGCGCTGAGCGCCGGCCTGGTTTCCCTGACGAACGTGATTCTGGTTTCCAGCCAGGACACCCTGGATCGCTTCCGTTTCTGGCAGGTGGGCAGCATTGGTGGGCGTGACTGGTCCGTGCTGCTGCCTGCCCTGCCCTTCCTGGCCGTTGGCGCGATCATCGTCCTTGGCGGCGGGCGCATCCTGAACAGCCTGGCCCTGGGTGACGACATTGCCCGCGGCTTGGGCCAAAACGTTGTCCTGGCCCGTGCCATCACGGCGCTGGGGATTGTGCTGTTGTGTGGCTCGGCCACTGCTTTGGCTGGCCCCATTGGCTTCGTGGGCTTGGTGGTTCCGCACGCCGTCCGCTTGTTGACCGGGCCGGATTACCGGTGGATCCTGCCGTTTTCCGTGGTGTCGGCCCCCATCCTGCTCATCACCGCCGACGTCATTGGCCGCGTGATCCTTCTCCCGGGCGAAGTCCCGGCCGGCATCATGACTGCGATCGTGGGGGCGCCGGTGTTTGTCTGGCTCATCCGCCGTGGAAAGGGGGCAGGGCTGTGACCGTCCTCAAATCCGCCCCCGAGCTGGCACTTAATGACAGTGTTTCCCCCAAACACCCTCATCAAATGCCACTTCGGCGAGTGCTGAGCCCCACGTTCTTCCTCGCGCTGGCACTCGTGGCAATGTTCGCCGTCTACGTGCTCCTGGGCAGCTACACGGTGACCATCCCGGACTTCTTCACCATTGTGATCAACCACCTCACCGGTGGCGAAAAGATCCCCGGTGCCAGTTTCATCGTCATGGAGCACAAACTGCCCAGGGCGATGGTTGGCACCATGATCGGCGTGGCTTTCGGGCTCGCCGGTGCACTTTTCCAGACCATGTTGCGCAACCCCCTGGCCAGCCCGGACATCATCGGCATCAGCTCAGGTGCCAGCGCGGCAGCTGTGACGGCAATCGTGATTTTCGGCGCCTCCGGAGCCGTTGTTTCCGGTGCTGCGCTGATCGGAGCGCTTGGTGTCGCGGCCATCATCTACGCGATCTCCCGCAGCGGTTCGGGCGCGGGTGGAGGAAGCCTCGGAAACGCGGCAGGCAACCGCCTCATCCTTGCCGGCGTGGGCATCGCCGCCGCCCTTCACGCAGTGGTCAACTTCCTGATGACCCGGGCGGACGTCCGCACTGCCGCCGACGCCCTCATCTGGCTCAACGGCTCGCTGAATACCGCTACCTGGGACCGCGTGGGCGTCCTGACGGTCTCGCTGCTGGTCCTCATCCCCGCCGTGATCGCCCTGGCTGGCCCGTTGCGCATCCTCGAACTCGGTGACGACGCCGCCGCCGGCCTGGGAATCCGGGTCAACGCCACGCGGCTGGGACTGGTGCTGACCGCCGTCGGGCTTGCCGCCGTCGCAACCGCTGCTGCCGGCCCGGTAGCGTTCGTCGCATTCCTGGCCGGACCGATCGCCCGCCGCATCGTCCGCAAACCCAGCCTTCCGGCGTCGGCCCTTACCGGTGCGCTGATCGTGTTGCTCGCCGACTTCCTGGCCTCCAACATCGCCCCCGTCATCCTCGACGGAACCGTCCTCCCGGTCGGCGTCATCACCGGCGCCCTGGGTGCACCCTTCCTCCTGTGGCTGCTGGTCACATCGAACCGAAAGGAGGCCTGAGATGGCCGTCCTTAATGCCAAGGACCTCACGCTCCAATACGAGGCACGCAAGGTAGTAGAGGGACTCTGCACCGAGATCCCCGAAGGCAAAGTGACCATGATCGTAGGTGCAAACGCCTGCGGCAAGTCCACTCTCCTGCGGGGTTTGTCGCGGCTCCTCAAACCCGCCGGCGGCGCCGTGACCCTCGACGGCAAGGACATCCACACCCGTCCCGCCCGCGAACTTGCCCGGACGCTCGGCCTCCTTCCGCAACACCCCACTGCCCCGGACGGCATTACCGTGCGGGACCTCGTGGGGCGTGGACGGTACCCGCACCAAGGCTTCTTCCGCAGCTGGTCAGCCGCCGACGACGCCGCGGTGCAGCGCGCGCTGGACGCAACGGACACGCTGGAACTCGCTGAGCGGAGCATCGACGAACTCTCCGGCGGACAACGCCAGCGCGTATGGATTGCCATGGCCCTTGCCCAGGAGACCGAGGTCCTGCTGCTGGACGAGCCCACCACCTACCTTGACCTTGCCCACCAAGTGGAAGTTCTGGACCTCATTACCGACCTCAACCGCAGCCGCGGCACCACAGTGGCGATCGTGCTCCACGACCTCAACCTCGCCGCCCGGTACGCAGATCACGTCATCGCCATGAAGGGCGGATGCATCGTTGCTGAAGGTCCGGCCCCCGTCGTGGTCACCGAGGAACTCGTTTTCAACGTGTTCGGCCTCGAATCCCGGGTGGTGATGGACCCCATCTCAGGCACACCTTTGATCGTCCCTATCGGACGCCACCACGCACGCACCGTTTCAACCAACGAACTGGAGATCGCTTCATGAGTGCACAACCCACGAAGGCAACAACGAGTGCCGTGGAGCCCATGACCCTCGCCTTCGACGTCACCGTAACGGCGGTGCAGGAGCTGAGCCCGAACTTCCGCCGCATCACCTTTGGCGGTTACTCGCTGCGGGGATTCGGCGTCGCCGGGGACACCCTGGACCTGCGCGTGAAGCTGATGATTCCCTCCTTCGACGCTTCCGGCAACGCCATTCCCTTGCCTCCCTTCAGGATGGAAGAAGCAGGCTGGTACCAGGAATGGTTGGCCATGGATCCCTCCATCCGAGGTGACATGCGTACCTACACCGTCCGCTCCGAACGCCTTGATGCTGTGTACCCGGAGATCGATATCGACTTCGTCATGCACTTCGACGACGCCGGAAACGGCGGACCCGCCGCCAACTGGGCCCTTGCGGCCAAACCCGGGGACGCCCTGACCATCATCGGCCCCAACAACCGGGCTGCGCAGTGCACCACGGCAGGTGCCTACGGCGGCATCGAATGGCGTCCCGGCATGGCCCAGCGCGTGCTTCTCGCCGGTGATGAAACAGCTGTCCCCGCCATCAGTGCCATCCTTGAAAGCCTGCCCGCCGACATGACCGGCCACGCCTTCCTTGAGGTACCCGAAGCCGGCGACTTCCAGGACATCTCCACGGCAGCCGACATCGAAATCACCTGGCTCGCCCGCGGCGCAGCCATCGGACGCTCGCGTCCCCACGGCGAACTCCTCAAAGAAGCCGTGGGCAAGGCCGTGCCCGTGCCCGGTTGGGTAGGCATCAAGGGCGCAGGCACCGCAGCCGGACCCGAGCCCGAAGACGTCAACGTGGACCAGGACATCCTCTGGGAAACCCCCCAGCGCATGGACGCAGCAGCCATCGAAGCGTCCAAGAATCCCACCTTGCCCGCTGGTGCCTTGCCGTTCTACGCGTGGATCGCCGGCGAAGCGTTCGTGATCAAGGAAATGCGGCGGTATTTGGTGCGCGACGTCGGTATTGACCGGAAGCAGGTTGCTTTCATGGGCTACTGGCGCCGAGGCAAAGCGGAGGGCTAAGCCGAGTCCGCATCGTCTGGGGGGCACAGGGGCGGGGTCACAGGGGCGGTTGCGCTTTGGGCGGGTCCGCCGTGCCGGGTGCGCCGAAGCGGCGGTTTTGCCGTCGCTTAGACACGCCCCAGAGGTGGCGGTACGGTCGCCGGGCGACCTCCCCGCCACGATGGGGCGCGATGCGCTCCTTTGCAAAACCGTCGCTGCGGCTCGTGCGCACCTCACCTTTCGACGCTCTCTCACTTCCCCCGTGTTTGGGGGCGACGCTCTATCACTTCCCCCGTGTTTGGGGGCGTCGCTCTATCACTTCTCCTGTGATAGCGGCCGACGCTCTATCACTTCCCCCTTGGCTTGTTCACTTGGGGTTGGCTCTGGCGTAACCGGGGGCCGGTAGCTTCGGTGGGGTGCGGGAGGAATCCGGGGTTGGGAGCAGGGCTCGACGGCGGTTTGTCGCCATCGGAGACTCTTTCACCGAGGGCGTGGGGGACCCGAGCAAAGTCCTGCCGAACGGGGTGCGCGGATGGGCCGACCGGGTGGCCGAGAAGTTGGCTAAGGCGCAGCCCGGCTGGGAGTATGCCAACCTGGCTGTGCGCAGTAAACGGCTCCGGCACGTCATCGATGAACAACTCGAACCGGCGCTTGCCATGGAGCCAACACTCATCACGCTCTACGCCGGCGGCAACGACATCCTCGATTTTGGCACCGACATGGACGCACTCCTCAGAGATTATGAGTCGCTGGTTGCCCGGTTGAGCGAAACCGGCGCCACTCTGGTCCTCTTCACGGGGTTCGACGTCAAGGTTTCGGCGGTCCTGGAGCCCTTCAAGAAGCGCAACACCCTGTACAACCAAAGGGTTCGTGAGATCGCCGCCACTTACGGCGCAGTCCTTGTGGACTATTGGTGCTTCGATGCCTACAAGGACTCGCGGATGTGGGCCCCGGACCGGCTCCACATGTCCAAGGCGGGCCACAAATATTTGGCCGCCCAGGTTTTGGACCACCTCAACGTCCCACACAAGATCTCCCCAAAGGAGTGGGATCCGCCCACCCGCATTTCCGTCCGTGAATGGGAACGGAAGCAGCGACGCTGGGTCAACGACTGGGTGGTCCCGCTGTTCGGCCGGAAACTGCGCGGAGTCACCCTCGGCGACACACTGAGCCCGCGCTGGCCCCACCCCGTCGAGGTCCCGCCGAAGGGCGGCTTGAAAAAGCTCATGGAAGAGGCCACCAAATGACGGAGCAAACCAAGTGACGGACCAGCTCAGGTTTGTCGCCCTCGGAGACTCGTTTACCGAAGGCGTAGGCGACCCCGACCCCAGGCTTCCCAACAACTGCCGGGGCTGGGCAGACAGGGTGGCCGAAGAAATGGCGCGGCAGGACCAATCCGTCCGATACTCCAACCTGGCCATCCGCGGCCGCCGGCTCCAACAGATTATTGACGAACAAATCGAGCCTGCGCTGGCCATGAACCCCACACTTGTCAGCTTCTATGCCGGCGGCAATGACCTGCTCATGGCAAGGCCCAACCTGAGCAGGCTCATCCGGACTTATGAGGATGCAGTGCAGAGGATCGTGGCCAGCGGAGCCACGGTCCTTCTGTTTACGGGTTACAACGTTCCTCTTTCGCCCTTGCTGGAGCCGCTCAAGGTCCGCACGGCAATCTACAACCGCAGCATTCGGCGGATCGCGGCTGAATACGGAACGTTGCTGGTGGATTACTGGTGCTTTGAGAAGTTCCAGGATCAGCGGATGTGGGCCCCGGACCGATTGCACATGTCCACTCCGGGCCACAGCTATATGGCCAAAAAAGTCCTGGAGGTCCTTGGTTCGCCTCACTCGCTCGAATCACCGGTGCTCGCAGCTCCCCGTCCGCGGACCTTTACGGAAAACATCGCCGACGACGCCGCTTGGCTGAGGCGCGACGTCGGGCCTTGGTTGTCACGCAGGCTTCGCGGCGTATCCAGCGGCGATCACGTGGGCGCGCGGTGGCCTGACCTCATGCCGGTGGTGCTACCCGAGCGGCTGGGGATGGCCGATGCGAAAGCGCGGGTCCCTCAGCTGTCCAGCAGGTTCTCGTAGCCTTCCGCCACGCTGGTTGCCGTGAATTCGATGATCTCAAATTCGGCTACACCGTTGCTGTAGAACGGGTCCTGCGCCAGGGAAGCATCCAGGGTTGCCCGGTCCACTTTGGACAGCAGCACGCCGCCCGTGGCTGGGACGCGACGTCCGGACGCAAGGAAGACACCGGCGTCGAACGCGTCCTTAAGCCAGGCCATATGGCCCTGGCGGTGGAAGTCGACGATTTCGTCGGGAACTTTGTAGGTCAGTGAGACTACGAACATGCCGTCAGCCTATCGGTTGGGCCCGAGCGCGGACCTAAGGAAGCTGTGAATTCTCCTAAGATGGGTTCATGACTCAACCCCGCTGGCTGAACGCCGACGAACGCCGTGCCTGGCTGGCCCTGCTGAGCATCAACACCTTGCTTCCCTCGGCGTTGGACACCCAGCTTCAGTCGGCCGGCAAACTGTCCCTTTTTGACTACAACGTGTTGGCAATGCTCTCCGAAACGGAGGGCCGGTACCTTCCCATGAGCGAACTTGCCGCGCGTACGAGTGCCTCCCTGTCGCGCTTGTCCCACGTGGTGACCAAGTTGCAGAAACGTGGCTGGGTGGAGCGGCAGGCGCATCCCGGTGACGCCCGGGTGACCGTTGCGCACCTCACCGAAGCCGGCATGGCAACGATCGTCGACCTCGCACCGGGACATGTGGAATCCGTGCGGACCCTGATGCTGGATTCCCTGACGCCGGACGACGTGGCGGACCTCGCCCGGATCGGTGAGAAAATTGTGGCCCGCCTGGACAACAACCACTGGATCCTCCGTGACTCGTGATCCGCTCCAGCGGTGCTTTGTAGCCCTGGTCGTTGAAGTGGCAGACTGACGGCATGGATTTTTCTGCCCGTTACGTTGCCTTGGGGGACTCGTTCACTGAGGGTGTCGGAGACGACGATCCCGGCCGTCCCAACGGTGTCCGCGGCTGGGCTGATGTCCTGGCCGGACAGTTGGCCCGCACCAACGAGGACTTCGGGTACGCCAACCTCGCCATTCGCGGCCGGAAGCTCCGCCAGATCATGGCTGAACAGGTGGATGCCGCCGTCGCCATGAAACCTACGTTGGTGACCCTTTACGCAGGGGCGAACGACATCCTTCGGCCCAAGATCGATATTGACTCGCTTCTTGAGGAGTACGACGCCGGTATCGCCAAGTTAAGCGCGACGGGCGCCACCGTGGTCCTCTTCACGGGCTTTGACGCCAAGGGCTCGAAAGTCTTCAGCGCCATGCGTGGCCGCACCGCGATCTACAACGAACTGGTCCGCGAAATCGCCGAGGACCACGGAGCCTTGCTGGTGGATTACTGGCGCTTTGACGAGTACGACGACTGGCGCCTCTGGGGAGAGGACCGGATGCACATGTCCACCGCCGGCCACGTGAACATGGCAAGGCGGGTGCTCGATGTCCTGGAGCACGAGCACGCGATCGAGGTGCCGGAACTTGCGCCCATCCGTTTGGCCAACCGGGTGGAAACGTTGAAGGCCAATGCCCGGTGGGTCAAGGAATCTGCGGCTCCCTGGGTATCGCGCCGCCTGCGGGGAGTATCTTCCGGGGACAGCCTCAGCCCCAAGTACCCCGAACTCATCCGGCCGCTTTAGGACCCCAGTGCTTTTGGCCTCGCTTCCTCAAGGCCGCGGACGGCTTACGCCGCGGCCCGAAACTCCGGCGTGGCCAGCAAAGTCCCGTCGGAGTTGACCGCAAGCACGCCCACGCCCCATCTTTCAACGGCTTGATCCAACGTCCGCGTGCCGCCTGCCACGATTGCAGTCGCCAACACATCGGCTGTCACAATATCCGCTGCCGCGACTGAGACCTGGATGAACCCGGACCTGTTCCCGCCGACGGCCCAAATGTGGTGGCCCCGTTCCGCCGAGCCCGAAGTAGCCAGGGCGTTTGCCGATTCCAACGGGAAGGCGCCCAGCAGAGCCCGTCGATCCAGCGGATCCACAATCCCGGTGAGCCATGGCTCCTGTGTGGCGTGTCCAGGGTGTCCGCTGACCAGCACATCCCCGCCGGCGTTCAAGCACCAGTTGTGCAGCCCCAGCGCACCCAGGGATAGAGCCGCTTCGCGGGCAGCGTGGGCTTTCACGATTCCCGAGAGGTCCAAAATGCCGTCCGGACGTTCTGCGCTGAAAGCACCCTCTGTCGCCAAACGCCATTCCGAGGCCTCGGCGTAAAGGTCCTGCATGCTCCCGGATGCGTAAGCCAATGTGAGTTCACCACGGGCCAGCCTGCTCGCTTCGGAAGCGGGCCTGTACAGGCTGAATGTGCGGTCCAACTCGGTGAAAATTCCCTGAACAACCTCGACGGCGGACTCCAGTTCGTCCTGCGCGGCATCGGCCCAGGTGCTGCCCGCCACCGTCAGGCTCACCACGGTACCCATGCTGCGGAACGTCCGCGCACGCAGCTGTTTTCCGCTAGAAGTTGGCTGCATCGAGGGCTGCCTGGAGGGAAGTGAGGTAGGCGTCGCTGGTCACTGTGGCCCCGCCGATGGTCTGGACATTGGCTGACTGGGCTTGAAGGACTTCGGACCGCAGCACCGGGGCTGCACGGCTGCTGATCTGGGCTGACTTCCGTTCCGCATCAGTGAGCTGCAACGCCGTGACCTCAGTGATCCTGCCGTCCTGGATTGTCACCTGGACCTGGACGGTACCGAAGCGGGTCTGGACTGACGCGCCGTCGTACGTAGCCGCCGTCGTGCTGGTTCCTTGATTGCCGGTACCGGTGCTGCCGGTGCTGCTTCGGCTGCCGCCGCTGTTGCCGCCGGCGCTGCTGCCTGTATTTCCACTGCCGCCGTTGCCTGTGTTTCCGGAGCCGTCGCCGCTGGCGCCGCCTGTGATGGAACTGCTGCTCAGGCTGGTGGTGGTCGCCGTGCCGGTTTCGGCCACGTGGGCGCCGGACTGCCACCCGGCAAGGAGGATGCCCGCCGACGCAACCGCGGTTGCCAATGCTGCCCGTATTCTCACCAGTCAAACCTTTCGTAGTGGAGTTGCTCTGCGGGGACGCCGGCCGCTTGCACGTCCCGGATGAGGGAATCGGCCCAAGGGGTTGGACCACAGACGTACACATCGGCGTCCGCGATTCCAGGGACGTAGGAGGTGAGCGTGAACCCTGACTGGACGGCCGGTTCAGGAAGCCATGAGTGGTGCCCCGCGGATCGAGGACCGGTCAGATGGTGGAGCGTCGCGCCCCGTGCCTGGCAAAGGGCCATGATTTCGTGGCCGAGGAAGAGCTCGGATTCGTAGTGGCCGCGGAGCAGGACCGTCGCGTTTCCCGGTTCGAAGGGGGTTGACTCCAGCAGAGACCGCAAGGGGGTGATGCCAATGCCTGCACCGATCATCACCACTTTGTTCCTGGACCGCGCGGCGGTGCTGAAGAGTCCGTAGGGTCCTTCAACAGCTACCTTGGTGCCGGGCTTGATGTGGGCGAGCCGGGCAGAGCCGTCGCCGAGGTTTCGGACGGTGATCCGCAACTTCCCCGGAGCCGTGGCCGATCCGGGAAATGGTTCCGCGGACAGGCTGAACGGGTGCGGCTGCCACCAGTGGCCCGATGCCAGGAAGCGCCAGAAGAAAAAGCGACCACCTGTACCGGACAACCGCCCAAGGTTGCGTCCGGTCATCTCGATGCTGAAAACGTCCGCTGACACGCGGACCACCCGGCTGACGGTGAGCTGATGCCGGAAACTGGAGGCCAGCGGTTGGTACACCCGGTAGAAGAGGAGGGCTGCGCCGGTAAAGACGCAGAGCGCCAGCCAATACCAGCGCTGCCAGGTGCCCTCGGCGAAGAGCCCGCCGACGCTGAACTGGTGGGGGATTGCCGTTCCCACTGCGGCATAGGTCAGCAGGTGTATCGCGTACCAGAACTCGTATGGGTACTTGCGGCGGACCGCAACCAGCGACGAAACCACCACTGCGATGAAGAGTGCCATGGAGACGAATGCAAGCCACATGTCTGGGACGCTGGTCCACAGCGACACCGCTTCACTGAGTGGGTCCAGTCCTTCAGCTGCGCCGTATCCGATCACCAGCAGCAGCCCGTGTGCCAACAGCAGATAAAGGGCGGGCTTGCCCAGCTTCTTATGCACTTCCAGCGCGCGATCGTGGCCTATGGCGTTGTCGACAAACGGGATCCGGGCCGCCAACAAGAGCATTAGCAGCACAAGGTCCATGCCAATCAGGCCGGCCACGATGCCCAACCCGGTCATGGTTCCCGCGAATGAGGAGAACCCGTCGGCGCCGCCGTCGGCCAACCACAGTGCCACCGCCGCAGCACCTGAAAGCCATGCAAGGAAACCCAGGATATCGGCCCGGGCCAGCCGCCGACGTGCTTGGGGACGGAAGCGCTCGACGCCGGTCTGCGCCTTCCGCGGGACCGGCACCTGGGTGCCTTCCGCCGTCGATTTCGGGGTCAGTAGCGAGGTCATGTCATAAGACTCGCCCCGCATCCTTTCGTTCTGCTGTGAAAGAGCTATAAGAGGCGTATGATGCCGGATTGGTCTTAATTTGGCCTGACCCGTAGAATAGTTAGGCGCTAGGTAGTGCGGTTCGTGTGCAATTGCTCCGGTTGTTGGTGACTGTCGGTTTTCCCGACATCCCGGTGGCCGGTAGTTAGGGGCTCAAGTTGCGTGCATTCCTGTATTCGCCCGGTATCCCAGGACCTGTTCCAGTGTTCATCACTGTCCGGCCCTGAGGCCAACCTTCTTCGCCGCACTTGCTGCGGAAACTACCGAAATGGTTTGGACCCGGATGCGGACGCTGCCTGTCGCACGGTAACGCAGGAACATCTGCACGCCGTTACATTCAATCTTTGGAGGAGAGTCATGGCAGCACACTGCCAAGTGACCGGAGCCGAGCCGGGCTTTGGACACAGCATTTCGCACTCGCACCGTCGCAACAAGCGCCGGTTCGATCCGAACATTCAGAAGAAGCGCTACTGGGTTCCGTCCCTGCGCCGTAATGTCACGCTGACCCTGTCAGCCCGTGGCATCAAGACCATCGACGTACGCGGCATCGACTCAGTCGTTGCTGACATCCTGGCACGAGGAGTAAAGCTCTAATGGCAAAGGACAAGGACGTACGTCCGATCATCAAGCTGAAGTCCACCGCGGGCACGGGTTACACCTACGTAACCCGCAAGAACCGTCGTAACGACCCGGACCGTCTGGTCCTGAAGAAGTACGACCCCAAGATCCGCCAGCACGTCGAATTCCGAGAGGAGCGCTAAACACATGGCAAAGAAGTCAAAGATTGCTCGCAACGAGCAGCGCAAGGTCATTGTTGAGCGTTACGCTGCCAAGCGTCTCGAACTGAAGAAGACCCTGGTTGACCCCAACGCGACTGACGAAGCACGCGAAGCTGCACGCCTCGGCCTGCAGAAGCTGCCCCGCAACGCCTCCCCGATCCGTCTGCGTAACCGCGACCAGATCGACGGCCGTCCCCGTGGCACGCTCCAGAAGTTCGGTATCTCCCGTGTTCGCTTCCGCGACATGGCTCACCGTGGTGAGCTCCCGGGCATCACCAAGTCTTCCTGGTAATCACGAAGCCCTGAAAAGGCCGGCAACCGTTATGGTTGCCGGCCCTTTTTGCGTTTAAGCACGTGTTCGCGGGGGTTGGTTGCGGTTGTGGGTTGTGGGTGGAGCGGCGGAGTGGCGAGTGGGTGTGGTTGCTGGTTGGGCGGGGGAGTTGTGGCTGGGCTGCTGGTTGCGGGTTGGTGCGGCGGTCGTCCTCGGCGCGCTGCTCCTTCGTCGCTTTGACGCGCGCTGCCGGACGACCGCCGCCCCTTCCGACGCTCTCTCACTTCCCCCGGGGTTGGGGGCGGATCCTCTCTCACTTCCCCTGGGTTGCCCGGGTGGCTGTTGGCTGGACGGGGGGTCTTCCTTGGTGCGCTTGGTCGTTCTTCCTTTGCGCGCGCGCTGGCGGATGCCCCCCCTTCGACGCTCTTTCACTTCCCCCGGGGTTGGGGGCGGATCCTCTCTCAGGTCCCCCGGGGTTGGGGGCGGATCCTCTCTCAGGTCCCCCGGGGTTGGGGGCGGATCCTCTCTCAGGTCCCCCGGGGTTGGGGCCGGATCCTCTCTCACATCCCCTGGGTTGCGAGGTGGCTGTTGGCTGGGCGGGGGTCTTCCTTGGTGCGCTGGGTCGTTCCTCCCTTGGATGCGCGTTGCCGGATGCCCTCCGACGCTCTTTCACTTCCCCGGGGTTTGGGGGCGGATCCTCTCTCACTTCCCCTGGGTTGCGGGGTGGCTGTTGGCTGGGCGGGGGTCTTCCTTGAGCGCGCGCTGCCGGATGCCTTCCGACGCTCTTTCACTTCCCCGGGGGTTGGTGGCGGATCCTCTCTCAGGTCCCCCGGGGGTTGGGGCCGGATCCTCTTTCATGTCCCCTTGGGTTGGGGGTGGCTGTTGGTTGGATGGGGGTCTTCCTTGGTGCCCTTGGTCGTTCTTCCTTTGGGCGCGCGCTGCCGGGTGACCTCCGACGCTCTTTCACTTCCCCGGGGGTTGGGGCCGGATCCTCTCTCACGTCCCCCGGGTTGCGGGAGTGGGGTTTGGGGTCGTTTGGGTTTGTGATGGGCTTCACTTGGGTTGTTTTGGGCGGATTATGCTTTGTTTGAGGGGTTTGTGCGTCCTTTTGGCCTGTGTTGGCGCGGGTTTTGGTTGGTGTTGGGGGTGATTTGTGCCGGTGCCCGTGGGCGTGTAATGTCTTCTGAGTCGCCGCGAGTGAGACAGCTTGGAGTTGGGAACCGCGGAGGCCGAACCCCTTTGATAACAGCCTGAAAAATGGTGCGCTTCCGGGCGTGCTTGTGTCGGGTGGGGCCGGAGACTGGACCGGAAATCGCGGAAACGTTGATTTGCGAAGTTCTGGTTGATCGGGTAAGTTTGAAAAGTTGCTCCGGAGCGATCCTGGACCCTGGTGGGTGTGGGTGGTGCCGGTAGTGTCTGTTGTTTGAGAACTCAATAGTGTGCCAAGTTTGTTGATGCCGATTGTTTTATTGATTGGTTGAAATTATGGCCAGGTTGCTGCGCACCCCCGTGTGTGGTGGTCTGGTTTTCAGCTGGTTTCGAATTTTGTGCAGCCGCGTCCTGTCGTTATTTCCGGTGGGTGTGGTTGTGTCTGTTTGATTTGTTTTACTTCAACGGAGAGTTTGATCCTGGCTCAGGATGAACGCTGGCGGCGTGCTTAACACATGCAAGTCGAACGATGATCCCAGCTTGCTGGGGGATTAGTGGCGAACGGGTGAGTAACACGTGAGTAACCTGCCCTTGACTCTGGGATAAGCCTGGGAAACTGGGTCTAATACCGGATATGACTCCTCATCGCATGGTGGGGGGTGGAAAGCTTTTGTGGTTTTGGATGGACTCGCGGCCTATCAGCTTGTTGGTGGGGTAATGGCCTACCAAGGCGACGACGGGTAGCCGGCCTGAGAGGGTGACCGGCCACACTGGGACTGAGACACGGCCCAGACTCCTACGGGAGGCAGCAGTGGGGAATATTGCACAATGGGCGCAAGCCTGATGCAGCGACGCCGCGTGAGGGATGACGGCCTTCGGGTTGTAAACCTCTTTCAGTAGGGAAGAAGCGAAAGTGACGGTACCTGCAGAAGAAGCGCCGGCTAACTACGTGCCAGCAGCCGCGGTAATACGTAGGGCGCAAGCGTTATCCGGAATTATTGGGCGTAAAGAGCTCGTAGGCGGTTTGTCGCGTCTGCTGTGAAAGACCGGGGCTCAACTCCGGTTCTGCAGTGGGTACGGGCAGACTAGAGTGCAGTAGGGGAGACTGGAATTCCTGGTGTAGCGGTGAAATGCGCAGATATCAGGAGGAACACCGATGGCGAAGGCAGGTCTCTGGGCTGTAACTGACGCTGAGGAGCGAAAGCATGGGGAGCGAACAGGATTAGATACCCTGGTAGTCCATGCCGTAAACGTTGGGCACTAGGTGTGGGGGACATTCCACGTTTTCCGCGCCGTAGCTAACGCATTAAGTGCCCCGCCTGGGGAGTACGGCCGCAAGGCTAAAACTCAAAGGAATTGACGGGGGCCCGCACAAGCGGCGGAGCATGCGGATTAATTCGATGCAACGCGAAGAACCTTACCAAGGCTTGACATGAACCGGTAATACCTGGAAACAGGTGCCCCGCTTGCGGTCGGTTTACAGGTGGTGCATGGTTGTCGTCAGCTCGTGTCGTGAGATGTTGGGTTAAGTCCCGCAACGAGCGCAACCCTCGTTCTATGTTGCCAGCGCGTTATGGCGGGGACTCATAGGAGACTGCCGGGGTCAACTCGGAGGAAGGTGGGGACGACGTCAAATCATCATGCCCCTTATGTCTTGGGCTTCACGCATGCTACAATGGCCGGTACAAAGGGTTGCGATACTGTGAGGTGGAGCTAATCCCAAAAAGCCGGTCTCAGTTCGGATTGGGGTCTGCAACTCGACCCCATGAAGTCGGAGTCGCTAGTAATCGCAGATCAGCAACGCTGCGGTGAATACGTTCCCGGGCCTTGTACACACCGCCCGTCAAGTCACGAAAGTTGGTAACACCCGAAGCCGGTGGCCTAACCCTTGTGGGGGGAGCCGTCGAAGGTGGGACCGGCGATTGGGACTAAGTCGTAACAAGGTAGCCGTACCGGAAGGTGCGGCTGGATCACCTCCTTTCTAAGGAGCTGCTAGCAGTCGTGTTGTTTGCCTGCATGGGTGGATGACGGGTTGCCAGTGTTGCCCATTGCGCAGGCGTTTGTTCTGCGGTGGGTGCTCATGGGTGGAATATCAACAAATCATTTTTTGGCATGGCCTTTGCTGGTTGTGTCCTGGTGTTAGTACGGCATCTTGTGTCCTCTTTTGGGGGGTGTGGGGTGTGTGGAACGCTGCTGGGGCGTGGTTGGTGGGTTGTGTTTGGCGCACTGTTGGGTCCTGAGGCAACAGGACCTTTTTGCAGCAATGCAGGGGGGCATCTTCTGGTGTTTCTTTTGTTCCTGCTTCCGGTTTTCCTTGTCTGTTTGTCATGGTCCGTGCACGTTGGTGTGTGGGTTGTGGTGGGTGGGGGGCTGGTTGATGGGGTTGTTGTTTGAGAACTACATAGTGGACGCGAGCATCTGAAACATGCACGGTGGCTGATTATCCTTTTGTCCTTCCCTTTTTTGGGTGGGTGGGGGTGGTTGGTGTGTGTGTTTCTACAGCAATTTCTTATGAATGAACCTTGGGCCCAAGTGGCTCGTGGTTCTCTCGAGTAAGTTTATTGATCTTGTGTGGTCAAGTTTTTAAGGGCACACGGTGGATGCCTTGGCATTAGGAGCCGAAGAAGGACGTAGGAATCTGCGATAAGCCTGGGGGAGTTGATAACCGAGCGTTGATCCCAGGATGTCCGAATGGGGAAACCCCGCACAACGCTGTGAGGTGATTGTGTGACCCGCATCTGAACACATAGGGTGCGTGGGGGGAACGCGGGGAAGTGAAACATCTCAGTACCCGCAGGAAGAGAAAACAATAGTGATTCCGTTAGTAGTGGCGAGCGAACGCGGATCAGGCTAAACCGTTTCCATGTGTGATAGCCGGCGGGCGTTGCATGGGCGGGGTTGTGGGACTTTCCGTTCTGGTTCTGCCGGACCAGTGGGGTGATGTGCGTGCATAGGTGAACGGTCTTGAAAGGCCGGCCAGAGAGGGTGTGAGCCCCGTAACCGTAATGTTGTGTGCAGCCTGGAGAGTATCCCAAGTAGCACGGGGCCCGAGAAATCCCGTGCGAATCTGTCAGGACCACCTGATAAGCCTAAATACTTCCTAATGACCGATAGCGGACCAGTACCGTGAGGGAAAGGTGAAAAGTACCCCGGGAGGGGAGTGAAACAGTACCTGAAACCGTGTGCTTACAATCCGTCGGAGCCAGTCTGATTCTGGTGACGGCGTGCCTTTTGAAGAATGAGCCTGCGAGTTAGTGTTACGTCGCGAGGTTAACCCGTGTGGGGTAGCCGTAGCGAAAGCGAGTCTGAATAGGGCGAGTGTAGTGGCGTGATCTAGACCCGAAGCGGAGTGATCTACCCATGGCCAGGTTGAAGCGACGGTAAGACGTCGTGGAGGACCGAACCCACTTCAGTTGAAAATGGAGGGGATGAGCTGTGGGTAGGGGTGAAAGGCCAATCAAACTCCGTGATAGCTGGTTCTCCCCGAAATGCATTTAGGTGCAGCGTTGCGTGTTTCTTGCCGGAGGTAGAGCTACTGGATGGCCGATGGGCCCTACAAGGTTACTGACGTCAGCCAAACTCCGAATGCCGGTAAGTGAGAGCGCAGCAGTGAGACTGTGGGGGATAAGCTTCATAGTCGAGAGGGAAACAGCCCAGACCACCAACTAAGGCCCCTAAGCGTGTGCTAAGTGGGAAAGGATGTGGAGTTGCGAAGACAACCAGGAGGTTGGCTTAGAAGCAGCCATCCTTGAAAGAGTGCGTAATAGCTCACTGGTCAAGTGATTCCGCGCCGACAATGTAGCGGGGCTCAAGTACACCGCCGAAGTTGTGGATTTCACACATTGCCCTAGCCTTCGTGGTTCAGGGGTGTGGAGTGGTAGGGGAGCGTCGTGTGGGCAGTGAAGTCGCGGTGTAAACCAGCGGTGGAGCCTACACGAGTGAGAATGCAGGCATGAGTAGCGAAAGACGGGTGAGAAACCCGTCCGCCGAATGATCAAGGGTTCCAGGGTCAAGCTAATCTGCCCTGGGTAAGTCGGGACCTAAGGCGAGGCCGACAGGCGTAGTCGATGGACAACGGGTTGATATTCCCGTACCGGCGAAAAACCGCCCATGCCAAGCGGGGGATACTAACCGCCCGGAGCCTGCCCGCTCACCCTTGTGGTGTTGTGGGTTTTGGCCGAGCGCGGGACCTGATCCTGGGAGGTAAGCGTATTAACAGGTGTGACGCAGGAAGGTAGCCGGGCCGGGCGATGGTTGCCCCGGTCTAAGGATGTAGGGTCAGGGATAGGCAAATCCGTTCCTGTGTGCTTCGAGCACGTGCCTGAGATCTGATGGGACTCCCGTAAGGGGGGATCCGGTGATCCTATGCTGCCAAGAAAAGCATCGACGCGAGGTTTTAGCCGCCCGTACCCCAAACCGACACAGGTGATCAGGTAGAGAATACCAAGGCGATCGAGAGAATTATGGTTAAGGAACTCGGCAAAATGCCCCCGTAACTTCGGGAGAAGGGGGGCCTGCCCCGTGATGGAGACTTGCTCTCCGTGAGCGGGTGTGGGCCGCAGAGACCAGGGGGAAGCGACTGTTTACTAAAAACACAGGTCCGTGCGAAGTCGCAAGACGATGTATACGGACTGACTCCTGCCCGGTGCTGGAAGGTTAAGAGGACCGGTTAGCCCCTTGTGGGCGAAGCTGAGAATTTAAGCCCCAGTAAACGGCGGTGGTAACTATAACCATCCTAAGGTAGCGAAATTCCTTGTCGGGTAAGTTCCGACCTGCACGAATGGAGTAACGACTTCCCCGCTGTCTCAACCATAAACTCGGCGAAATTGCAGTACGAGTAAAGATGCTCGTTACGCGCAGCAGGACGGAAAGACCCCGAGACCTTTACTATAGTTTGGTATTGGTGTTCGGAGTGGCTTGTGTAGGATAGGTGGGAGACGTTGAAACCCGGACGCCAGTTCGGGTGGAGTCATCGTTGAAATACCACTCTGGTCACTTTGGACATCTAACTTCGGCCCGTGATCCGGGTCAGGGACAGTGCCTGATGGGTAGTTTAACTGGGGCGGTTGCCTCCTAAAAAGTAACGGAGGCGCCCAAAGGTTCCCTCAGCCTGGTTGGCAATCAGGTGTCGAGTGTAAGTGCACAAGGGAGCTTGACTGTGAGAGAGACATCTCAAGCAGGGACGAAAGTCGGGACTAGTGATCCGGCGGTACATTGTGGAATGGCCGTCGCTCAACGGATAAAAGGTACCTCGGGGATAACAGGCTGATCTTGCCCAAGAGTCCATATCGACGGCATGGTTTGGCACCTCGATGTCGGCTCGTCGCATCCTGGGGCTGGAGTAGGTCCCAAGGGTTGGGCTGTTCGCCCATTAAAGCGGTACGCGAGCTGGGTTTAGAACGTCGTGAGACAGTTCGGTCCCTATCCGCTGCGCGCGCAGGAAATTTGAGAAGGGCTGTCCTTAGTACGAGAGGACCGGGACGGACGAACCTCTGGTGTGTCAGTTGTACTGCCAAGTGCATCGCTGATTAGCTACGTTCGGATGGGATAACCGCTGAAAGCATCTAAGCGGGAAGCTCGCTTCAAGATGAGATTTCCATACACATTATGTGTGAGAGGCCCCCAGCCAGACCACTGGGTTGATAGGCCGGATGTGGAAGCGAGGACTAAAGACTCGTGAAGCTGACCGGTACTAATAGGCCAACAACTTACACCACACAACACACTGCACGCGTCCACTATGTGGTTCCCGAACAACAACCCACCACGGGTTGCCGGAACCAAATAACTGAATAACAACCAAGCACCACAGTTGTAACCACAAACTTCCCACCCAGGACAACCACACCCCAACACAGGGTGTCCGGTCAGTCCGGGACGGGTAAAAAGGTTACGGCGGTCATAGCGTGGGGGAAACGCCCGGTCCCATTCCGAACCCGGAAGCTAAGACCCACAGCGCCGATGGTACTGCACCCGGGAGGGTGTGGGAGAGTAGGACACCGCCGGACACACATTAGGCAAGAGCCCCGACCACAGGTCGGGGCTCTTCCCCTTTAACCACCACAACACGGACCACCCGTTTCACGGACCACCCCGCTCTGACCCTCCAAGCGGCGCCATGTCTGATCGTCCTGGCTTCATCACTACGTCGCCGCGCGCCAAGGCGAAGGGCAGGCGATCGAAGATGATTCGGATCTCGACGATGAGACCGTCCCGCAGTCGATACAGCTCCGCACCTGGCGCGGTCGGAACAAAGTGATTTGCTGTGTCATACATGAGGATCGCTTCGTCGTTGCTGCCATAGGCTGCGTAGAGAGTAGAGCTCGTAAGCGATTCGGCAAAGGGCTCCATAAATGCCCGGACCTCGGCCTGGCCGGTCATGGTGCCTGCGGGAGCGAAGCAGCTGACATCCGCGGCCAGGTACTGCACTGCCGAGTCCATATCGCCGGATGTCCAGGCGCGGTGGTACGCAATTGCGATCTCGAGGGCTCCGTCAGGTTCAGTGGACATGGTGTGGTTCCTTTCAAAGTTGCTGACCCCCGTATAGACACCAGAGTTCAGTTGATCGGAACGCTGATGGGGGAGGCATGCCAAGATTGAAGCGTGATGTCACCTGAATTGGAGGCTGCCAGGGCCGGCGATGAGCTGGCCTTCGCTTCCCTTGTCGGGCCGTATCGCCGGGAGCTTCATCTGCACTGCTATAGGATCACGGGCTCTTTTGACGAGGCGGACGACGTACTGCAGGAGGCTTTGCTTGCTGCGTGGCGGGGCTTGCCGGAATTTGCCGGCCGCTCGTCTTTGCGCACCTGGCTGTATCGAATTGCCACCAATCGTGCGCTCAATTCTGTAAGGGATAGAAGCCGGCGGCCCCGCACTGCCCCTTTGCCTCCTTTCGAGCCACCGGATCCCTCCGGCAGTTTTGATTTAGCTCACTTGCAGCCGTACCCCGATGCGTTGGTCGACCAGGTTGATCCGGCTGTGCAGGCTGTTAACCGGGAGACCATTCAGCTCGCATTCGTTGTCGCCCTTCAAAGGATGCCGCCCCGTCAAGCCGCGGTGCTGCTGCTTTGCGATGTGCTGGAGTTCACGATTGCTGAAGCTGCAGAGTTGCTTTCGATAGGTGCAACAGCGGCGAAGGGTCTCCTGCAGCGGGCCCGGTCCACCCGGCCTTCCTCTTCCCAGGTATCCAGCGAAGAGGACCAGCAGGATATTGCCCGCAGATTTGCGGATGCTTTCTCCCGCGATGACATTGATGCAGTCCTCGAGCTCCTTACCGATCAGTGCTGGTTGGCCATGCCTCCTGCCTCTGAGTGCTACGTGGGACGGGATGCGGTAGGGCGATTCCTGCGTGCGAGTGCTGATGGGCGGCCCGGCGGACCGTACACTTTGGCAGCAGTCCGGGCGGGTGGCAGGCCGGCGTTCGTCTGTTACCTGGAGGGCAGGGCCAGGGGGTTGGTGGTCATTGAACCGTCTCCCGGGGCAGACAAGATCGATTCCATCATGCGGTTCCTCGACGATGGGCTGCACCGGCATTTTGAAATGCCTGAAACCTCGAAGTGACAGGCCCCCGGCGGGGTGGTGGGGGTTGGTGTTCGACGGCGGTTTGGTGGGGGTTGTGGGGGTGGTTGGGTGTTGGTGGGGTGGTGTGTGGGGGTGGATTTGCGTTGGGGGTTGGGGGCGTGTATTGTTTTCTGAGTCGCCGGGTGCGAAACGGAAAGCCGGAAGGTGTGTACGGTTCGGTAGGCGGCCAAAAATAACTCTTCTTTTCCAATGGCCCTGTTGGGTGCGCTGCTTTGTGTGGTGTGCTGTGGGTGATGTTTTGGGGGGTCTGTTGTTTGAGAACTCAATAGTGTGCCAAGTTTGTTGATGCCGATTGTTTTATTGATTGGTTGAAATTATGGCCGGATTGCTGCGCACCCCCGTGTGTGGTGGTCTGGTTTTCAGCTGGTTTCGAATTTTGTGCAGCCGCGTCCTGTCGTTATTTCCGGTGGGTGTGGTTGTGTCTGTTTGATTTGTTTTACTTCAACGGAGAGTTTGATCCTGGCTCAGGATGAACGCTGGCGGCGTGCTTAACACATGCAAGTCGAACGATGATCCCAGCTTGCTGGGGGATTAGTGGCGAACGGGTGAGTAACACGTGAGTAACCTGCCCTTGACTCTGGGATAAGCCTGGGAAACTGGGTCTAATACCGGATATGACTCCTCATCGCATGGTGGGGGGTGGAAAGCTTTTGTGGTTTTGGATGGACTCGCGGCCTATCAGCTTGTTGGTGGGGTAATGGCCTACCAAGGCGACGACGGGTAGCCGGCCTGAGAGGGTGACCGGCCACACTGGGACTGAGACACGGCCCAGACTCCTACGGGAGGCAGCAGTGGGGAATATTGCACAATGGGCGCAAGCCTGATGCAGCGACGCCGCGTGAGGGATGACGGCCTTCGGGTTGTAAACCTCTTTCAGTAGGGAAGAAGCGAAAGTGACGGTACCTGCAGAAGAAGCGCCGGCTAACTACGTGCCAGCAGCCGCGGTAATACGTAGGGCGCAAGCGTTATCCGGAATTATTGGGCGTAAAGAGCTCGTAGGCGGTTTGTCGCGTCTGCTGTGAAAGACCGGGGCTCAACTCCGGTTCTGCAGTGGGTACGGGCAGACTAGAGTGCAGTAGGGGAGACTGGAATTCCTGGTGTAGCGGTGAAATGCGCAGATATCAGGAGGAACACCGATGGCGAAGGCAGGTCTCTGGGCTGTAACTGACGCTGAGGAGCGAAAGCATGGGGAGCGAACAGGATTAGATACCCTGGTAGTCCATGCCGTAAACGTTGGGCACTAGGTGTGGGGGACATTCCACGTTTTCCGCGCCGTAGCTAACGCATTAAGTGCCCCGCCTGGGGAGTACGGCCGCAAGGCTAAAACTCAAAGGAATTGACGGGGGCCCGCACAAGCGGCGGAGCATGCGGATTAATTCGATGCAACGCGAAGAACCTTACCAAGGCTTGACATGAACCGGTAATACCTGGAAACAGGTGCCCCGCTTGCGGTCGGTTTACAGGTGGTGCATGGTTGTCGTCAGCTCGTGTCGTGAGATGTTGGGTTAAGTCCCGCAACGAGCGCAACCCTCGTTCTATGTTGCCAGCGCGTTATGGCGGGGACTCATAGGAGACTGCCGGGGTCAACTCGGAGGAAGGTGGGGACGACGTCAAATCATCATGCCCCTTATGTCTTGGGCTTCACGCATGCTACAATGGCCGGTACAAAGGGTTGCGATACTGTGAGGTGGAGCTAATCCCAAAAAGCCGGTCTCAGTTCGGATTGGGGTCTGCAACTCGACCCCATGAAGTCGGAGTCGCTAGTAATCGCAGATCAGCAACGCTGCGGTGAATACGTTCCCGGGCCTTGTACACACCGCCCGTCAAGTCACGAAAGTTGGTAACACCCGAAGCCGGTGGCCTAACCCTTGTGGGGGGAGCCGTCGAAGGTGGGACCGGCGATTGGGACTAAGTCGTAACAAGGTAGCCGTACCGGAAGGTGCGGCTGGATCACCTCCTTTCTAAGGAGCTGCTAGCAGTCGTGTTGTTTGCCTGCATGGGTGGATGACGGGTTGCCAGTGTTGCCCATTGCGCAGGCGTTTGTTCTGCGGTGGGTGCTCATGGGTGGAATATCAACAAATCATTTTTTGGCATGGCCTTTGCTGGTTGTGTCCTGGTGTTAGTACGGCATCTTGTGTCCTCTTTTGGGGGGTGTGGGGTGTGTGGAACGCTGCTGGGGCGTGGTTGGTGGGTTGTGTTTGGCGCACTGTTGGGTCCTGAGGCAACAGGACCTTTTTGCAGCAATGCAGGGGGGCATCTTCTGGTGTTTCTTTTGTTCCTGCTTCCGGTTTTCCTTGTCTGTTTGTCATGGTCCGTGCACGTTGGTGTGTGGGTTGTGGTGGGTGGGGGGCTGGTTGATGGGGTTGTTGTTTGAGAACTACATAGTGGACGCGAGCATCTGAAACATGCACGGTGGCTGATTATCCTTTTGTCCTTCCCTTTGGGGTGGGTGGGGGTGGTTGGTGTGTGTGTTTCTACAGCAATTTCTTATGAATGAACCTTGGGCCCAAGTGGCTCGTGGTTCTCTCGAGTAAGTTTATTGATCTTGTGTGGTCAAGTTTTTAAGGGCACACGGTGGATGCCTTGGCATTAGGAGCCGAAGAAGGACGTAGGAATCTGCGATAAGCCTGGGGGAGTTGATAACCGAGCGTTGATCCCAGGATGTCCGAATGGGGAAACCCCGCACAACGCTGCAAGGTGATTGTGTGACCCGCATCTGAACACATAGGGTGCGTGGGGGGAACGCGGGGAAGTGAAACATCTCAGTACCCGCAGGAAGAGAAAACAATAGTGATTCCGTTAGTAGTGGCGAGCGAACGCGGATCAGGCTAAACCGTTTCCATGTGTGATAGCCGGCGGGCGTTGCATGGGCGGGGTTGTGGGACTTTCCGTTCTGGTTCTGCCGGACCAGTGGGGTGATGTGCGTGCATAGGTGAACGGTCTTGAAAGGCCGGCCAGAGAGGGTGTGAGCCCCGTAACCGTAATGTTGTGTGCAGCCTGGAGAGTATCCCAAGTAGCACGGGGCCCGAGAAATCCCGTGCGAATCTGTCAGGACCACCTGATAAGCCTAAATACTTCCTAATGACCGATAGCGGACCAGTACCGTGAGGGAAAGGTGAAAAGTACCCCGGGAGGGGAGTGAAACAGTACCTGAAACCGTGTGCTTACAATCCGTCGGAGCCAGTCTGATTCTGGTGACGGCGTGCCTTTTGAAGAATGAGCCTGCGAGTTAGTGTTACGTCGCGAGGTTAACCCGTGTGGGGTAGCCGTAGCGAAAGCGAGTCTGAATAGGGCGAGTGTAGTGGCGTGATCTAGACCCGAAGCGGAGTGATCTACCCATGGCCAGGTTGAAGCGACGGTAAGACGTCGTGGAGGACCGAACCCACTTCAGTTGAAAATGGAGGGGATGAGCTGTGGGTAGGGGTGAAAGGCCAATCAAACTCCGTGATAGCTGGTTCTCCCCGAAATGCATTTAGGTGCAGCGTTGCGTGTTTCTTGCCGGAGGTAGAGCTACTGGATGGCCGATGGGCCCTACAAGGTTACTGACGTCAGCCAAACTCCGAATGCCGGTAAGTGAGAGCGCAGCAGTGAGACTGTGGGGGATAAGCTTCATAGTCGAGAGGGAAACAGCCCAGACCACCAACTAAGGCCCCTAAGCGTGTGCTAAGTGGGAAAGGATGTGGAGTTGCGAAGACAACCAGGAGGTTGGCTTAGAAGCAGCCATCCTTGAAAGAGTGCGTAATAGCTCACTGGTCAAGTGATTCCGCGCCGACAATGTAGCGGGGCTCAAGTACACCGCCGAAGTTGTGGATTTCACACATTGCCCTAGCCTTCGTGGTTCAGGGGTGTGGAGTGGTAGGGGAGCGTCGTGTGGGCAGTGAAGTCGCGGTGTAAACCAGCGGTGGAGCCTACACGAGTGAGAATGCAGGCATGAGTAGCGAAAGACGGGTGAGAAACCCGTCCGCCGAATGATCAAGGGTTCCAGGGTCAAGCTAATCTGCCCTGGGTAAGTCGGGACCTAAGGCGAGGCCGACAGGCGTAGTCGATGGACAACGGGTTGATATTCCCGTACCGGCGAAAAACCGCCCATGCCAAGCGGGGGATACTAACCGCCCGGAGCCTGCCCGCTCACCCTTGTGGTGTTGTGGGTTTTGGCCGAGCGCGGGACCTGATCCTGGGAGGTAAGCGTATTAACAGGTGTGACGCAGGAAGGTAGCCGGGCCGGGCGATGGTTGCCCCGGTCTAAGGATGTAGGGTCAGGGATAGGCAAATCCGTTCCTGTGTGCTTCGAGCACGTGCCTGAGATCTGATGGGACTCCCGTAAGGGGGGATCCGGTGATCCTATGCTGCCAAGAAAAGCATCGACGCGAGGTTTTAGCCGCCCGTACCCCAAACCGACACAGGTGATCAGGTAGAGAATACCAAGGCGATCGAGAGAATTATGGTTAAGGAACTCGGCAAAATGCCCCCGTAACTTCGGGAGAAGGGGGGCCTGCCCCGTGATGGAGACTTGCTCTCCGTGAGCGGGTGTGGGCCGCAGAGACCAGGGGGAAGCGACTGTTTACTAAAAACACAGGTCCGTGCGAAGTCGCAAGACGATGTATACGGACTGACTCCTGCCCGGTGCTGGAAGGTTAAGAGGACCGGTTAGCCCCTTGTGGGCGAAGCTGAGAATTTAAGCCCCAGTAAACGGCGGTGGTAACTATAACCATCCTAAGGTAGCGAAATTCCTTGTCGGGTAAGTTCCGACCTGCACGAATGGAGTAACGACTTCCCCGCTGTCTCAACCATAAACTCGGCGAAATTGCAGTACGAGTAAAGATGCTCGTTACGCGCAGCAGGACGGAAAGACCCCGAGACCTTTACTATAGTTTGGTATTGGTGTTCGGAGTGGCTTGTGTAGGATAGGTGGGAGACGTTGAAACCCGGACGCCAGTTCGGGTGGAGTCATCGTTGAAATACCACTCTGGTCACTTTGGACATCTAACTTCGGCCCGTGATCCGGGTCAGGGACAGTGCCTGATGGGTAGTTTAACTGGGGCGGTTGCCTCCTAAAAAGTAACGGAGGCGCCCAAAGGTTCCCTCAGCCTGGTTGGCAATCAGGTGTCGAGTGTAAGTGCACAAGGGAGCTTGACTGTGAGAGAGACATCTCAAGCAGGGACGAAAGTCGGGACTAGTGATCCGGCGGTACATTGTGGAATGGCCGTCGCTCAACGGATAAAAGGTACCTCGGGGATAACAGGCTGATCTTGCCCAAGAGTCCATATCGACGGCATGGTTTGGCACCTCGATGTCGGCTCGTCGCATCCTGGGGCTGGAGTAGGTCCCAAGGGTTGGGCTGTTCGCCCATTAAAGCGGTACGCGAGCTGGGTTTAGAACGTCGTGAGACAGTTCGGTCCCTATCCGCTGCGCGCGCAGGAAATTTGAGAAGGGCTGTCCTTAGTACGAGAGGACCGGGACGGACGAACCTCTGGTGTGTCAGTTGTACTGCCAAGTGCATCGCTGATTAGCTACGTTCGGATGGGATAACCGCTGAAAGCATCTAAGCGGGAAGCTCGCTTCAAGATGAGATTTCCATACACATTATGTGTGAGAGGCCCCCAGCCAGACCACTGGGTTGATAGGCCGGATGTGGAAGCGAGGACTAAAGACTCGTGAAGCTGACCGGTACTAATAGGCCAACAACTTACACCACACAACACACTGCACGCGTCCACTATGTGGTTCCCGAACAACAACCCACCACGGGTTGCCGGAACCAAATAACTGAATAACAACCAAGCACCACAGTTGTAACCACAAACTTCCCACCCAGGACAACCACACCCCAACACAGGGTGTCCGGTCAGTCCGGGACGGGTAAAAAGGTTACGGCGGTCATAGCGTGGGGGAAACGCCCGGTCCCATTCCGAACCCGGAAGCTAAGACCCACAGCGCCGATGGTACTGCACCCGGGAGGGTGTGGGAGAGTAGGACACCGCCGGACACACATTAGGCAAGAGCCCCGACCACAGGTCGGGGCTCTTCCCCTTTAACCACCACACACCACCAGGCACAACACCAGGCACCGGCTGGGCCACGCAGTAATCATTCTGCGTGGCCTCCATAAATTGGATGACTGCCGGGCGGGTCTTTCCCTAGGCCCAGAAGCCTGCCAGGCGCGCCGCCAGGGCCTTGCCCTGCAGGAAGCCTGCTGTCGCGGCGGCAGGCCTGAGGGACAGGTCCATGGCATTGACGCCGAACAAGTGCTCGGAATCAGCGTCCGGGAAGACCGTCTCTACCATGCTGCCCGCTAAGCGCAGCGTTTCAACCTGGCCAGCGAGATGCATGCCCCATGCCTTCGGCGTCCGGGTGCGTCCGCCGAAGGGAGCCAGCACGAGGACCCTTCCATGGCCGGCAGCCAAGTCAGCGTTCTCAGCGTTGGTACGGTAGCCGCCGTCGATGTACTGGTTATTGCCTATGCTGTAGGCAAAACCGCTGGCACAGCTGGCGGCCACAGCGTCGACCAGGTCCACACCGCTCCCGCGGTGGAAAACCACGGGGTCGCCCGTTCGGGCATCGACTGCGGTCAGGAGGATGGACTGTTCCGGCCATTCCTTGCTGGGGAGCCGGGTTGCGACCGTGGCCCGCCACCGGTCGCTGGACCCCTCCATGGCTTCGGCCATCTCGATTGCTGCTGCGCCCAGCCGTCGGCGCATATCCGCCATGTCTGTGGAATCGTTCATGATGTTGCTGGTTCGTTGCATGTGGTCCACTACGGGTTTGGCCCCGGCACCAACCGGTCCCGATCCCACAGTGCCCCTGCGTTGCTGCGTCGGAGCTTCGACTATCGCATTGAAAAGTCCGATTGGCGTTGCGCCGGCCAACTGGGCGGCTGCTGTGGAACCGGCAGAAGTGCCAACGGTCACGTCGGCCCTGGTGACATCCAGCCCCGCCTCCAGAAGACCTGCAATGACCCCAATCAGCCATGCATTGCCTGTGGATCCACCGCCCCCGAGGACCAGGGCACGCTTTTCATTGCTGGAATTCCGGGTCAGCGGGCCGGCATCGCCCTCCGGGCGGGACTTGGCGGGCTGGGATTCCGCGGGTTGGGAAAGGGCTGACAGCAAGTGCCCCGCCGTCTTGGGTGCCGCCGTCGGGTTCCCGTACTGGGACGAAGAAGGTGAAGTATTCATGGGAGTGCCTTTCGCGAAATGCGGGTTAAGGCGCTCCTGATGGCGACTGGTTCAGCCGCGGGATCGTGGACTGGAGGGAGCGCCCACTATTGGTACAGCGTTCATGGGTCCCACCTCCTGTCAAAAGTTCACGATCAACCGAAAACTACCACCCTGGAGATGCAGGCGCAATTGGCAGGACTACTGCCGGTAGAGTCTGGGGATGAATCTGACAAGAAGGGTGTCCACCAGGGTGGTCGGGGGAAGCGGTGAAGAGCTGCACCTACGCCAGCTTGAGCTGTCCGACGCCCCGGAAATGGCCGCTGCCTACGTGCGCAACCGCAGCCATTTGGCTCCTTGGGAGCCAGTCCGCTCTGAAGAGTTTTTCACGGTGAAGGGTCAGGAAACTGTCTTGCGGGCCAAGGCGGAGGACTCTACAGCCGGTCGCGAAGTGTCGTGGGTCATCATCGGCAGCCGTGGTATCCAGGGGGCGATTACGCTCACGGGCATTGTTCGCGGCCCTTTCCAGAGTGCCAACCTGGGCTACTGGATCGATGCGGAATGCGTCGGCAGGGGCCACGCATCGGCTTCGGTGGCCGCCGTCGTATCGATGGCCGATGAGGAGCTTGGCCTTCATAGGATCCAAGCCGCCACGTTGCTTCACAACGCAGGCTCCCAGGCAGTGCTGCGGCGGTCTGGCTTTGAGAAGATCGGCGTTGCGCCGTCCTACCTTCAGATTGCGGGAGAGTGGCAGGACCACGTTCTGT
This sequence comes from Arthrobacter sp. TmtSoilC79, assembly GCF_059739405.1. NCBI lineage: Bacteria > Bacillati > Actinomycetota > Actinomycetes > Micrococcales > Micrococcaceae > Arthrobacter > Arthrobacter sp. TmtSoilC79. Next base: position 465,538 of record NZ_AP046051.1, read on the forward strand.
TCCAGCGCATCCTGTCCTGACGGGGCACACTGCGGGGCCGGCCGGGGCCCTAGGGTACGCCAAGGGCGTAAAGCACCCCTAAAAACCGCGAAAATCCGGTGATTTTGGTCAAAAAGGCGCGGAAACACGCGGAATTTGCTGGCCATGTCAGCCCAAGCTGGTAAGTTTTCGAACAGTGGCTTGCTCGCATTCCGCTTGAAAGCTCAAAAACGTATGAGTCCAGGAGGACGTAAATGGCTAAGAACCGTAGTGAACTCGTTGCAGAGGTAGCAGGCAAGGCTGGCACCAGCCAGGCAGCAGTCAACTCCGTGCTCGATGCACTGTTCGAAGTTTTCGAGACTTCTGTCGCCGCTGGCGAAAAGATCACCATCCCGGGCTGGCTCGCAGTTGAGCGCACCGACCGTGCAGCCCGCACCGGCCGCAACCCGCAGACCGGCGAGACCATCCAGATCGCAGCCGGCCACAGCGTCAAGCTGACCGCTGGCTCCAAGCTGAAGGCTGCTGTCGCCAAGAAGAAGTAATTACTCTTCGGCGAACGCCTTGAAGGGACGGCAACCTGTTGGTTGCCGTCCCTTCTGTTTTCCACATAGCGTCCTGCATCCACATAGCACCCTCCCGATTCGCAGCCCGGCGACAGGTAGCGGACAATGGATGAGTGCCATCAGCAAGAAATTCCGCAACTGCCCCTTCGCCTGTTCCCAAGCCGGGAGCACCAGGAGGCACTACAGTCGCGGGGATTTCCCTGCCATGGCAACTTGCTGGTCTGGCCGCGCTGTTCCTGACGCTGGCCGCAGCTTTGATCTACTCCGGTGCCTCGGCAGCCAGGCAGGTCTCGGACCCGGGCGAATTGGTCCGCTGGGGCCTTCCATTTGCGAAGGCCATACATAACGTCTCCGTGGCTACCGTGGTTGGCGGTTTGATCTTCGCCGTCGGAATCCTGCCCAAGAACATCGGTGGGTCGCGGTCCCGTGAGAAGGATGCCGACGCACCCGAACATCCCGCCTTTGCCCGGGCCCTTGCTGTGGCTGCCGCTGCAGGAGCCGTGTGGACGTTGTCGGCCGTGGCAGTACTCGTGCTGACCTATGCGGATGTAGCGGGCCAAGGCCTGTCCGGCGATGCTGAATTCACCCGGTCCCTGGTGTACTTCATGACGGACATCGAGACGGGTAAAGCCTGGCTTGCCGTCACCATCATCGCCGCAGTGGTTACCACGGCCCTCTTTGGCGTCAGGTCCTTGACCGGGCTGGCGTTCACCCTGTTACTGGCACTGATTGGCCTCATTCCGACAGCGTTGATCGGGCACTCATCGAGTTCCAGTGATCATGAAGGTGCCATCAACTCCCTGGGACTCCACTTGGTGGGAGTGTCCACGTGGGTGGGCGGCATCATCATGCTGGCGGTCCTCTCCGGCATCCTGACAGGTTCCCGCAGCAAGGGAATGCCGGACATCACCGAACAAACCCTGCGGCGCTTCTCGGCTCTGGCCGGCTTCGCCTTCGTCCTGGTCTTTGCATCCGGTGTCATCAATGCCGCCATCCGCGTGACGAACCCCGCGGACCTGTTCGGCTCCCCGTATGGGCAGCTCATCGTAGCCAAGTCCCTCGCCACGCTGGTCCTGGGCGGCATCGGCTTCATGCACCGGCAGTGGGTTATCCCGCAGCTCGGCAAAAACGGTTCCCTGTCCGCCCGCCGCGTGCTGTGGCAGTTGGTTCTCGTTGAGCTGCTGGTGATGGGCGCGACGTCGGGACTTGCCGTTGCGCTCGGACGCTCAGCTCCGCCGCAGCCAACCACCTATGCCCCTGACGCCTCGCCGTCGTTCATCCTCTCCGGCTATGAGCTCCCACCCGAGCTCACTCCGGAACGCTGGCTGACCGAATGGCGCTTCGATTGGCTATGGGTTGGAGTGGCGTTGTTCGGGGCGGTCTCCTACATCATGGGCATCATCAAGGTCCGCAAACGTGGAGACAAGTGGTCCTGGTTCCGGGCCGTGAACTGGCTCATCGGCTTGGTGGTTCTGACCTACATCACCTCCGGTCCCCCCGCCGTGTACGGCCGCGTGCTGTTCTCGGCGCACATGGTGGATCACATGGCGTTGACCATGGTGGCCCCCATCTTCCTGGTCCTTGGTGCGCCGGTAACCTTGGCCTTGCGCGCACTGCCTGCCCGGGGTGAAGGAACGCACGGCTCACGCGGCCTCAGGGAATGGCTGCTGCTGTTTGTGCACTCCCGGTTCTCGCAGATCGTGACGCACCCGTTGTTCGCAGCAGCCAACTTTGCGGGTTCAATCGTCCTTTTCTACTACTCCGACCTCTTCGGCCTGGCTATGCGCGAGCATGTGGGCCATGAGCTCATGAATGTGCACTTCCTCCTCACCGGCTATATCTTCGTGCTAAGCATGATTGGCAGCGATCCCCTTCCGCGCCGTGCGCCCTACCCGATGCGCCTGCTTCTCCTGCTGGCCACCATGGGCTTCCATGCATTCTTTGGCGTGGCCATCATGGGTGGTACCGGCCTGCTGGCCGCTGACTACTTTGGGAACCTGGGCAGGGCCTGGGGGCCGTCGGCCATTGGGGACCAGCAGTTGGGCGGTGCAGTTGCCTGGGGCATCGGCGAAGTACCCACACTGCTGGTAGCGATCGGAGTGGCGGTGATGTGGTCGCGTTCGGACGAACGGGAAACCCGCCGTGTTGACCGGGCTGCGGATAGGAATAATGACGCAGACCTGAGCGCTTACAACGATATGTTTGCCCGGCTCGCCGACCGAGATGCCAAGATGGCAAGCCGCACTGCCCCAACCTCCAAGCCAGGTCAACCCTCCAGGTTGGCCCAGCACGAAGGCGAAGCTGCCGGACGCACCACCGCCGAAAGCAGGACTGCCGAACGCACCACCACAGACCCTGCCGGACGCACGACCGCCGAAAGCAGCACTGCCGGACGCACGACCGCCGAACGCACCACCACAGACCCTGCCGGACGCACGGCCGCCGAAAGCAGCACTGCCGAACGCACCACCACAGACCCTGCCGGGCAGACTGAACCAAACACCAAGCTGGAAGGACGCTGATGAGCGAAACCGTACGCACCCAACTCCGGGTCCGGGCCTCCGAACTGGAGGGCCGCGGCTGGCTCAACACGGGCGGCAAATCCTTGGACCTCGAGTCTTTGCGCGGCAAGATCGTGCTGCTCGACTTCTGGACCTTCTGCTGCATCAACTGCCTGCATGTGCTGGACGAGCTGCGCCCGCTTGAAGAAAAGTACTCGGACGTCCTGGTGACTGTAGGCGTGCACTCGCCCAAGTTCGAACACGAAGCGGATCCTGTCGCGCTGGCATCGGCCGTTGAACGGTACGAAATCCACCACCCGGTCCTTGACGATCCTGAGCTCGCAACGTGGAAGGCCTACACGGCCCGTGCGTGGCCCACCCTGGTTGTTGTGGACCCCGAGGGCTACATCGTTGCCCACCTTTCCGGCGAGGGCCACGCGGACGGACTCGCCGTTCTGCTTGAGGAACTCGTTGCCGAGCACGAAGCCAAGGGCACCCTGCACCGGGGCAACGGCCCGTACGTGGCTCCTGAGCCGACATCGGGCACTCTGCGTTTCCCAGGTAAGGCCACCCAGCTGTCCAACGGCAACTACTTGGTAGTGGACTCAGGACACCACCGCTTGGTGGAGCTCCGCCCCGACCTTGAAACCGTGGAGCGCGTCATCGGTTCCGGGACCAAGGGCTACCTGGATGGCCAAGCGGAGATCGCACAGTTCAACGAGCCGCAAGGCATCGCGCTGCTCCCCTCGGAGCTGGCCTGGAAGCTTGGTTATGACGCCGTCGTTGCGGACACCGTCAACCACAGACTCCGCGGTGTGACGCTCAGCTCCGGGTACGTGCAGACCGTTGCAGGCAACGGTGTACAGCGGTTGCTCGACGCCGGTCCTGCCCGCGTGACCGATGCCGGAGCCGGCACTTGGTCGGAACACCACGACGCCGGCCCGGCTGACTTCGCTGCCGACTCGATCGATGTCGGGGCGCTGGGTCTCGGAACGGACGTTTCACTTTCCTCACCGTGGGACGTGGTGTGGAGCGAAAAGCTGCAGCGGGTGATCATCGCGATGGCCGGTACCCACCAGATCTTCGCTTTCGACCCCATCAGCAACGCGGTCTCCATCCTTGCCGGTTCCGGGCTGGAGGGGTTGTTGGACGGTAAGGCAGAGGAAGCCTGGTTTGCCCAGTCGTCCGGCCTGGCCATCGACGCAGACGGCAACATCTGGGTGGCTGACTCGGAAACTTCGTCCTTGCGCCGCCTGGTCCTCAGCGAATCCGGAGTGACAGTGGAAACCGCTGTCGGCAAGGGTCTGTTCGACTTCGGGTTCCGTGACGGCGACGCCGGCGAGGCCCGCTTGCAGCACCCACTCGGCGTTACAGTCCTCCCGGATGGTTCCGTGGCCATCGCCGACACTTACAACGGGGCTGTTCGCCGGTACGATCCCGCAACCAAGTCTGTGTCCACTTTGGCGAGGGGCCTCGCTGAGCCGAGCGACGTCGTCGTTGTCCAGGTTGAAGGCAGCGAGCCACTGCTCGTAGTGGTGGAGTCCAACAAACACCAACTGGTGCTGGTCCCGATTCCCAAGGAAGCCCAGCAGGTGGATGAGGGCGCATCGCAGACGCACCGCCCCAAGAGCCCGGTGACTCCGGGGAACCTGCAGCTTGCAGTCCGGTTCAAGGCTCCCACGGGCCAGAAGCTCGACGACCGTTGGGGCGATCCCACACAGCTGAAGATTTCGTCCACCCCGCCGGAGCTGCTGGTGTCCGGTGGAGGCACATCAGTGGGTTTGCTGCGCACACTGGAATTGTCTGCCGACGTTCCCGAGGGCATCCTTCACATCACCGCCCGCGCGGCGGCATGTGATGGGCCCGAAACCGAAGACGGTGAAATTCCCGACCACGCAGCCTGCCACCTTTACCAGCAGGACTGGGGCATTCCGGTAGTCCTTCAGGCCGATGGTGAGTCGGAGTTGGTGCTGGACCTCCGCGGCATGGACTAAGCCACACCCATTGAATGGCCCGGGCAACCTCTTAGGAGAATGCCCGGGCCATTTTTATGCCGTGGGTGACGTCAAAAGTGGGCCGGTCCCGATCTTTGCGTTATCCACATAGCCTGGTTCGGCCCTGCCGCCCCGGCAGCCGAAGAAGCACGCTGGAGGGATGAAACCCGAGGATGCCTTACGACGCTTGGGCGGCGTTGCATTGACGCGGCAGCTGCAGGCTCAGGGCTCCAGCGACGCTGCCCTACGAGCGGCATTGCGAGTGGGAAGCGTCGTGCGCGTCGAAAGGGGAGTGCTGCGTCTCCCGAGCGCGGATCCGACACTTGTAGCAGCAGTCAAAAGTAGGTCGCTGCTGACCTGCGCATCAGCTGCGAGCCGCTATGAACTGTGGTTGCTGCACAAACCCGCCGTGCCACACTACTGGCAAAGCAACGGCCGCCGTACGGCCGGGTGTGTCAGCCACCGCCTGTCATTGTCCCAGCCTCGAGCGATCGAGCCGTATGTGGCCCTGCCGGATGTCCTCCTGCACGCACTTCTCTGTCTGCCTCCGCTGGAAGCGCTGGTCATGGTAGAGAGTGCATTCTCCCGCGGCGACATCGGGCTCGGCTACCTTCGCCGTCATCTACCAGGCAACCGGGGCGGGCGGGCCCGTGAGGTTCTGGCCAAAGTGGACCGGGGTGCGGGGTCCCTTTTGGAAACCCTGGCACGCGTTCTCTTCCGGGACGTAGGCATCCGCACTGAGACTCAGGTGTGGATAGAAGGCGTAGGAACCGTCGACTTTCTCCTTGAAGGATTCCTCATAGTCGAGCTCGACGGCATTGCTTTCCATCTGGAGTCGCGCCAGTTCAAGAAGGACCGCAGGCGGGACAACGAAGCAATCAGGCAAGGAATGCTGGTGCTGAGGTTCTTCTACGAAGACGTGGTCTACGCCCCGGAGAAAATGCTCGGGCAAGTGCGTGAAGTTCTACTGCGTGGGCCGGCCCGGATGTGGTCGAAGTAGCCCATTTTAGGGCGGCTCTCATGCCATCACAGGCAGTGATTGCGGGACTTAGGGGTGGAAAACTGGGCCAGCCCGGCGGCAAGGCCCAGAAAATCAGAACGTCAGCATCGGGGTGACCGTCACAGTGTCGCCGCCGACGTCCAGTTGGGTGGTGAAGCTGAAGTCGTGCTCCACGTTGAGGTCGTTGACATACCCGGTGAAGAGGTTGATCTCCCTCGCGGTGAGAGTGGCTTTGCCGTTGAGGGGTGCCACTACCCACTTGCCGCCGAAGGGTTCGATGGTGATCTTGGGGTACTCGGTGATGGCCCACTTGATGGTTCCGTCCACCACGCGGGCGTTGCTGACATGGTAGAACGGGCAATCGGGCTGGAGCCGTTGCTGCTCTGTAGCCTGGGCAGCGCAGGTGTCCAGGAACTCCCTGACCTTCCCGGCTACTGCCTCGTTCATGGCCTTCGTCGACCGCGTCTGCAGGTTCAGGGGAGCCTGGCCGCCGTCGCGCGTTGATACCAAGGCGGAGGTGGGCGGCGCTTCAAAGAACGTCCCGTTCAGGCTGGCCTCATATTTGCCGGGGAAGAACACAGCGAACGTGTTGCGGCCGTTGGGCATATTGACCGGCACGCCGTTCAGGGTGGCCTCGCTGGCGTTGACCACGGTGACGTCGATGGTGGGCAGCGTGGTGGGCACAAACGCCCATTTGGCGAAGAACAACCATTGCGTCCCGGTCCGCTCCATCAGGAACTCGGTGCGGAGCTTGCTGCCGTCCAAGGTGTAATCGACCGGGACGGCTACGCGGTTGTTGCCCCGTGATTCCGGGTTTCCCACTTTGACGTCGGACATCTTGGAAGCGGCAGTCTGCAAGGCTGTGCCGTCCAGCATCGCAGCGTTGGACGTGGGTACTTTGGCACGGAGGAGACCCAGCGCTTCTTCGCCTTCGCCCTTTTGCAGGGCCGTCAGATACTCCTTGACGGGCTGTTGGGGGCTGGCCACTGATGAGCTCACCAGGTTGATGCATACGATGGCACCGGCGGCAGCAAGCATCAGACCGAGCAGCCACCCGGCTGCGGTCTTGACGAATGCTTGACTCAACTGCACGCCCTTTACGTTACCTGCCACGGCAGCGAACACTGCGCAGGAAGACATCGGAATGACTTATGTCCACCGATTGGAGAAGGCTCGACGGCGGGCTTCCGCAGCTGTTGCTGCCGCCCGCCGTCGTGTTTGTGTCAGTCAGGCAGGACTAGCGGCGACGCCGTGAAGAGGTCCCGAAGACTCCGCGCATGAGGTCGCGGCCCAGCTGCGTGCCCATGGACCGGACCATGCTCTTGAGCCCGCCACCGAGCGCCCCTCCCAGGGCGCCGGCGAGGTCGCCGAACATGCCATCCTGCGGTGCGGGAGCCTGCTGCGGAACCGGTGCCGGTGCCGGCGGTGCAGGGAACGACTCGGGCTGCGGGTTCCAGGAGCTTGGACGGCCGAGGATTTCTTCCTCGATCCGGCGCGCTTCGGCGTCGATGTCGGACTGGGAAGTGCCGGCGGTTCCGGAGCTGGAAGAGGAGGGCACCGGCGGCAAACCGGGTGCTGCATCTCCGGTGGGAACGGCGGCCTTGCCCGTGAGTTTTTCGTAAGCGGAGAGGTTGTCCACGGCTGTGCCGTATTTTGCCAGCAGGGAGGACGCGGCCACGGTCCCTTGGATGAGGTCGTCGGTGCTGGGACCCATCACGGACTCGGGAGCGCGGAGCCGGGTCAAGGCAACAGGGGTGGGGGCGCCCTTCTCGTTCATCACGGTAACAACGGCCTCGCCGATACCTGCTGAGGTGAGGGTCTCCTCGAGGTCGTAATCGCTGACGGGGAAGGTGGACACCGTGGCTTTCAAGGCCTTGGCGTCCTCAGGGGTGAAGGCCCGCAGTGCGTGCTGGATGCGGTTGGCCAGCTGGCCGAGGACGTCGGCCGGAACATCCTTGGGTGTCTGGGTGACGAAGAAGATGCCCACACCCTTGGACCGAATGAGCCTGACCGTGGTGGTGATGGCCTCAAGGAAAGCCTTGGAGGCACCGTTGAACAGCAAGTGGGCCTCGTCCAGGAAAAAGACCAGCTTCGGCTTGTCCAGGTCCCCGGCCTCGGGAAGGTCTTCGAAGAGGTCGGCCAGGAGCCACATCAGGAAGGTGGAGAACAGCAACGGCTTGGTCTGCAGCGTGGGCAGTTCCAGGCAGCTGATGACGCCGCGGCCGTCGGGCGCCGTGCGGAGGAGCTCTGCGGTGTCGAACTCAGGCTCGCCAAAGAACTTCTCCATGCCCTGCGCCTCAAGGGTGACCAGCTCGCGCAGGATCACGCCCGCTGTGGCCTTGGACAGTCCGCCAAGGTTGGCAAGTTCAGCCTTGCCCTCGTCCGAGGTCAGGAACTGGATGACAGCCCGCAGGTCCTTGAGATCGATTAGTTCCAGGTTGTTTTGGTCCGCGAAGTGGAAGATCAGTTGGAGGCTGGATTCCTGGGTGTCGTTGAGGTCCATGATGCGCGAGAGCAGGATGGGCCCGAACGAGGTGATGGTGGCGCGGACGGGAATGCCGTGGCCGTCGCCACCGAGCGAGAGGAACTCCACCGGGAAGTTCTTGGCCTGCCAGTCCTGCCCCAACGCGGAGGTACGGGCTGTCAGCTTCTCACTGCCGGTGGCCGGTGTGGCCAATCCGGAGAGATCACCCTTGATGTCCGCGAGGAAAACCGGAACGCCCGCTGTCGACAACTGTTCGGCAATCATGTGCAGCGTGACCGTCTTGCCGGTGCCGGTAGCGCCTGCCACCAGCCCGTGCCTGTTCATCATGGCCAGCGGAAGCCGGACCTGGGCCTCTTTGTGGACTTCACCGTCCACGATCGCCGCCCCCAGCTCGATGGTGGCACCTTCAAGGGTGTACCCCTGCTGGATGGTGGCGAGTTTTTCGGCAGTTGTTGCGGTGGATTTGTTGGCCATGCGCATAGCTTAGCTCTGCACGGGAAGATCCTTGCTGAAGGCCAAGTGCTTGATGTCTTCGGGGTCGGCGTCGAGGTCGAACAACGCTTTGTAGCCCGTGGCGAGGTAGAGGTTTTTTGCCTCCGGCTGGCGGGGCCCGGTGGTGAGGTACAGCTTCCGGTAGCCCCGGCGTCGTGCTTCATTTTCCAGTTCCGTCAGCACCAGCCGTGCCAGGCCGCGGCGGCGATGGGCAGAATGCGTCCAGATCCGCTTCAGTTCCGCGGTGTGTTCGTCGTAGCGCCGGAAAGCGCCTCCGGCCACGGACTCGCCGTTTTCCTGGATGATGACCAATGCGCCATGCGGGGCTTCAAACTCCTCGGCCGGGTAACGGTTCAGTTCCTCCGCAGCCCCTTCACTGCTGAACAGATCGCCGTAGCGGGTGTTGTATTCCACGGCGAGCTCGTCCAGGAGGGGACGGACGCGGGGATCGCGCATGGGGAGCCGGAGTACGGTAAGGCCCGACGTCGGCAGGGTTGGCGTTGTGGTCATGTCAGGCCTTTCGTAGGTGGAACCCAAGCAAGTGGCAGTTAATGTCGTTTTGAGGTCTCTCATAACGACATTAACTGCGACTTAGTTGGGCGGGCGGCAGCAACTGTGGACAGGATCCTCCGCGCCAGGGCGTCGTTCTCCCGGAAGGGTGCCGCGTTGGTGTTGGGCCTGGCGAACGCTCCAGCACCCCAACCTGACGTCCACGGTCCCACTGCGAACAAACCCTCCCGGGGAGTACCAACAGGAGAGAGGACCTGGTGATTCCCGGAGACCAGCAGTTTTCCTGTGGAATGGGCGCCCTCGGAGGTGAGGAGGCGTTGTTCGGCTCCCCCTCCGGAGTGGTGCAGGTCAGCCAGGGCAGGATTCGCGGAACGCTCCACCGAGGCCGACGGCAGCCGCGCCTCAACGTAGGCGGACGCGTCAACCACTACGGGCGACTGGAACGATCCGGCCACGAACCTGCCAAGGGAGTCATCGGCACGGACCCACATCCCCGGGCCCAGGAACTTGAGGAAACCGGCCCGGTGCAGTGCCAGCATCTCCCGGAGGCGGTGCGACGGCGGACCGGAGTCCACAAAGCTGAAGAAGCCATGCCACCAGCCGTGGATCGCCTGCTGGGACCGTGCGTTGAGCCGTTCCTGCGGGACGAGGCGCCCGAGGTCCATGTACACGAAAAGCAGCGCGGTGAAGAGGGCCAGGGTCTCGGAATGGTCGGGACTGGTCCGGAGGTCAAGATCGCGCTGGATGTAGGCGGCCACGGAGCGCTGGACAGTTTCGTGGTCGGCAAAAGCGCAGCCGCTCAGGGGGTGGTCGAGCTTTTCGAGGTCCAAACGCAGCGCAGGATCCGGCACGGAGAAGGCCACCAGTTCCTCACGGTCGCTGCTGTACCAATCAACGGCGTCGAACCTCACCTCGAAGCTGGCCCAGGACCCGAGCACCCGTTCCGGGTAGCCCGTGAAGAGCTCGCGGTAGTAGGCGTAACCGGCGTCCTTGGCGATCAGCGGCCACAGGTGTGCCCGGAAATCGAGTTCCTGGTTCACGGCGAGCAGGGCGTCAATGGCTTCTGCCGTGAAGTAGCGCGGGCGGGCGATCGGTTCGCCGCGCAGGGTGGAGGAGATCTTGGAGTGGTACGGCACTCCGCGCCGCGATCCTGCCCAGACGCGCGGTTCAGCGCCGGAGGGCACGTAGTCCAGGTTGCCGTCGGGCCTTTCTTCGAAGCGTCCGCCCCGGCCCTGGAACAACAGCACCAACAGGTCCACGAACGCCAGGCCCATGCCGGAGACGATAACGTCCTGCCCTGCTTCGATCGCGGAGTAGTCCACATCGGTGGTGTACGACGGCGCCGCATGGAACCCTCCGTGCTTGGCAGCGAATTCGCTGAGCCGGACGGATTCGGGGTCGGGCAGGGAATCGGTGTGGCCAAGGGCGTAAACCACGACGTCGGCAACCACCTCGGCACCAGAGGCCAACCGCACGCGGTGCGCACCGTCGTCGGACCCGGCAACCGGTACGGCAGGAGTCGGTACGTCAGGGGCGCTGCCAGTCGGGACGGCAGGGACACCGCCAGTCGGGACGCCCGGGACACCACCAGTCGGTACGGCAGGGACACCGCCCGCCGGGACGCCCGGGACACCACCAGTCGGGCCGCCCGGGACACCACCGGCCGGGACGCCCGGGACGCCGCCAGCGCGGCCATCCGCGGAAGAGCGCTCGACGCCGGTCGCCGTGTCGCGATGCACCGTTACGGTCACGTCAGGGCCAAGCGAGGACACAGCCCGCCGGAAGAACCACTCAAGATATTTGCTCTGCAGTTGCCGGGTGGGAAAGGACGCGGGGGTCAGCGAGCGGAGCTGGTCGAGCAGGTGTGGTTCGAACGCGGGGACGTCCCTGATGCTGCCATCGAGCACGCCCGCTGCCCAGGTGGAGAGCCCGGGGCCCTCAACCGAAGGACCGTCGCAGGCCACTGAGGCGTCCGTGAACATGGTGACGTCCGCCGCTGTGGAATTCAACAGCAGGCCGGGATCCTGGTCGTAGCGCCAGATCCTCCCGGAGCCCGGTTGGTGGGGCTCGATGACGTGGATTTCCAGCGGACCAGCAAACAGGGCGGGACGGTTGGCGGCGAGCCGTTCCAGGACGCCGGCCGTGCGCGGGCCGCCGCCAATGAAGGCGATGGCTGGAACTCGTGACGGCATGGGATCTCCTGAAAAGCAGTGGTTTGGTGATGCCCAATCTAGGGACGTTGAGGCACCGGGGTCGAGGCGGTGGTAACGGCCGTTCACTACGCGTCACGTCACGTTAAGGCGCGCAAAGAAGGGACTCATATGGCTCCCGATGACAGTGATTGTGACGTTGTGCGAACCCTTGAGAAGCCGCGCGAAGTCCAGTGAAGAAGTGCAAATTCCTGCCTTGCTGCCGGGTTTGGCGCGCCCATAGATTGGCAGCCATCCGATAGAGAAACAACCGATCTGAAATGAGGTGGCGCATGAGTGCAATCGCACCGCCTGCCACGGCGGAAACCTCACCGCCCACCCCGGACTACTCCGGGTACCAGCTGGTCCCGGCCCGTCACCCGTGGCGTTGGGTGGGCACCGTCGTGGTAGCTGCCGGCGTGGCCGCCATTGCGTGGTCTTTGGTCACGAACCCCCGCTGGGAGTGGGGTGTGGTGGCTGAGTGGTTCACAGCGCAATCGGTAGTCAACGGACTGATCGAGACACTCAAGCTGACGGCCATTTCCGGAGTCCTCGGCTTTGTCCTCGGTTTCATCCTGGCCCTGATGCGCCTGTCGGCTTCGCCGCTGCTGGTCTCGGTGTCCTGGACGTTCTCCTGGATTTTCCGCTCCACGCCGCTGCTGGTCCAGCTCCTCCTTTGGTACAACCTGGGCTACCTGTACGAGAAAATCAGCCTGGGCATTCCCTTCACGGACGTCCGCTTCTTTGAGGCCCAGACCACCACGCTCATCAGCCAGTTCGCCGCCGCAGTTCTGGGCCTGACGTTGAACCAGGCTGCCTACTCCGCCGAAATCATCCGCGGCGGCATCCTTTCCGTGGACCAGGGCCAGCTTGAAGCAGCCTCGGCTCTGGGCATCCCGGCGTGGAAGCGCTCCACCAGGATCGTGCTGCCCCAGGCCATGCGTGCCATCCTGCCCAACGCCTTCAACGAAATCATCGGCCTGGTGAAAGGCACCTCGATTGTTTACGTCCTGGCCTATTCCGAGCTCTTCTACACGGTCCAGGTCATCTACAACCGCACCCAGCAGGTGCTGCCGCTGCTCCTGGTGGCCACGCTTTGGTACGTGGTCATCACCTCGGTCCTGAGCGTTTTCCAGTACTACATCGAACGCCACTTCTCCAAGGGCGCCCTGCGGACCCTGCCGCTCACGCCGTTGCAGAAGGCCCGGAAGTTCTTCACCACCCACGGCGCCGCCTCTCCCACGAAGGAATCCCGATGACCACCGTCTTCTCTTCCTCCGAAGCGGCTGCTGCCGCCCACCTCGCTGAAGCGACGCCGGCCAAGGAGCCGGAAACTCCCCAAGGAGAACGCACGACGGCGGCCCGGCCCGCCGCGGCGCGCGCCACACCAGCTGTGACACGTGGCCAGGTGGACATCGCCAACGTCCGGAAATCCTTCGGTGCAACCGAAGTCCTCAAAGGCGTTTCCTTGTCCGTCCCGCCGGGAGGCGTGGCCGTGATCGTGGGGCCTTCGGGTTCGGGAAAGTCCACCCTGCTGCGCACCATCAACCACTTGGAAAAGGTCGACGGCGGGTACATCACCATCGACGGCGAGCTGGTGGGCTACGAAGTCCGTGGCAACAAACTCCACGAACTGCGGGAGAAGGACATCCTCAAGCAGCGCACCCACATTGGCATGGTGTTCCAGAGCTTCAACCTGTTCCCGCACCTCACCGCTTTGGAGAACGTCATTGAGGCGCCCATCGTGGCCCAGAAACGCTCCAAGGCCGAAGCCCGGAAGCGGGGCCTGGAACTCCTGGACCGGGTGGGCCTGAAGGATCGCGCCGACGCCTACCCCCGCCAGCTTTCCGGCGGCCAACAGCAACGAGTGGCGATTGCCAGGGCGCTGGCACTGGATCCCAAGATCCTCCTCTTCGATGAGCCGACGTCGGCCTTGGACCCGGAGCTCGTCAACGAGGTCCTGGACGTCATCCGCGAACTCGCCAAGTCCGGCACCACCCTGATTGTGGTCACGCACGAGATGGGCTTTGCCCGGGACGTCGCGGACACCGTGGTCTTCATGGACCAGGGACAGATTGTGGAGTCCGGCACACCCCAGGACATCTTCGCCAACCCCCGCGAGGAACGTACGCGCAGCTTCTTCTCCAAAGTCATCGAACCAGCTTTCAACATCTAGGACACCCCATGCTTCGCATCACCCGCAGATCCGCCGCCACCACCAAAAGCAAGCTGCTGGCACTGGCTGTACTCCCCGCCGTCGTGCTTCCCGTGCTGGCCGGGTGCTCCGATCCTGGAGCGTCGGCAGCCAAGCCGGAGTCCGAGGCTGCCAAGAATGGCGTGGTCTACAACACGTCCGTGGACCAGAACCGGATCCGCGGTGAAAAGGACGCTGCTGCTGCCTCGAAGGTTCCTGCAGCAATCGCCAAGGACGGCAAGCTCACGGTAGCCACCACCGCCGGTTCCATCCCGTTGTCCTTCCACGCCACCGATGACAAGACGCCGATCGGCGTTGAAGTGGACATTGCCCAGTTGGTGGCTGACAAGCTCGGGCTGGAGCTGGATCTGCAGGTGACGTCGTGGGAGAACTGGCCGTTGAAGACCCAATCCGGGGACTTCGAGGCCGTCTTCTCCAACGTGGGCATCAACGCAGCCCGCGTGAAGCTGTTCGACTTCTCCACCTACCGCGCCGCGTACATGGGGTTCGAAGCGAAAAAGAGCTCCAGCTACGACATCAAGGGCTCGGATGACATTTCCGGCCTGAAGATTTCCGTGGGCTCAGGCACCAACCAGGAGAAGATCCTGCTGGCCTGGAACAAGGAGCTTGAGGACAAGGGGAAGGCCCCGGCCACGTTGCAGTACTACTCCTCGGACGCAGACACCATCCTGGCGCTCTCCTCTGGCCGCACGGACCTGAACCTGGGACCGTACCCGTCGGTGACGTATCGCGAGAACACCCGTGACGACCTCAAGGTTGTGGGCAAGGTCAACGCCGGCTGGCCCGCAGAGACTCTCGTTGCCGCCACCACCCTGAAGGGCAACGGACTGGCCCCGGCCATCACCGATGCCTTGAACTCCACCATCAAGGAGGGCTCCTACGGCAAGGTCCTGGAACGCTGGGGCCTGTCCGAGGAAGCCATCCCCGAATCCAAGACCGTCACCGAAGCCACCTTTGTTACGCCGGCGGGGACCACCAAATGAAGTTCCAGGTCCTGGACATCATTCCCCACCTGAAAAACCCGGTGACAGGTGAGATTGTTTCCACTGCCGACCGCCTGAACCAGGTAGTGGAGACAGCCCGCCGGGCGGAGGAGCTCGGCTTCGACAGCTTCTCGGTGGGTGAACGCCACGCCGGCGAGTTTGTCTCTTCATCCCCGACGACGGTCCTCGCCGCCATTGCCGCGGTCACCAGCCGCATCCGCCTCCAAACCGGGGTCACCGTGCTCTCCGTGCTGGACCCGGTGCGCGTGGCCGAGGACTACGCCACCATCGACCAGCTGAGCCGCGGCCGCCTGGAACTGGTGATCGGCAAGGGCAATGAAGTGCTGCAGTACCCGCTTTTTGGGCTGTCGCTGGACGATCAATGGGACCTGCTGGCCGAAAAGTACGGCCTGCTGCGTGCGCTCTGGCGCAAGGAAAGCGTCACTTGGTCAGGCCGCTTCAGGTCCGCGCTCACCGAGCCAACCACGACGACGCCACGCCCCTTTGCGGGCTCACCCCGGATTTGGCACGGCTCGGCTACAACCCTGACGTCCGCTGCGCTCGCCGCTAAGTGGGGAGATCCGCTGTTCACCGCCAATGCCATCCAACCGCGGGAGAACTACAAGGTCCTGATCGACCACTACCGCGAAGAGTACGAGCGCCACGGGCACGATCCCCGGCACCAGTATCTGGGATCGGGCAGTGGAGCAGGTGGTGTTTTCATTGCGGACACCACCCAGGAAGCCATCCGCCAGTACGGGCCCGTCTATGAAGGACTGACCGCCGGCCGGAACGTCCCAGGCAACAACTCACCTTTCCGGGACATCCAGCACGCCGTTGCCGAGGGGCCGGCGCTGGTTGGCAGCCCGGAGCAGGTGATCGAGAAAATCCTTAGCTACCACTCGCTGTACCAGCATGATCTCCAGTCGATCTCTCTGCCCACCACGTTGCCCTTTGAAAAGCAGCTGGAGATCCTGGAACGTTTTGCGCTGGAGGTCATCCCGGCTGTCCGGGCTTCTGCGCCGACCACCCTCTGGGAGTCCGGTGATCCCTTCGGTGGCCGACCGGAATTCGCCGGCGCCACCGAGCCGGACGCCGCAGCAGCAGTCACAGCAGACCACGCCTTGAACAGGACGGATAACGCACTTGTCTACGCACACTGAAACAGCTACGCACACTGAAGCAGCAACGCACACCGCAACAGCCCTCGAGTCGTTCAACCAGGAATGGCAGGACTGGCACACCGCGCACGAGCAGCACCGCGCCCACCCGCATGGCTTCCTCGCAGTCACGCACCTGCACTGGCTCAGCAGCGAGGCGACCCGGCTGGAAGGTGCGCCGGGCACTTGGAGTGTGGACGCCGACGTCGTGCGTGTTGTCCTGGAACCGGGCGAAACCCTGCAGCAGGACGGCGTTGAACTGAACACCGACACGGGCACGACGCTTGAGCTTGGCCCCATCCAGGAGCGCGGCAGCATCAACCTGGTCTCCGGCGAAACCGTCATTGAGGTGGCCAAACGCGGAGGCGAGTACATTGTTCGGCCGCGGAACCCGTCCAACGCCCTCCTCCAGGAGTACCAAGGGACACCCGCCTACGCTCCCAATGCAGCGTTCGCCGTGGCTGGTACCTTCGTCCCGTTCGAGGCTCCGCGCCCCACTACCGTGGGGGCCGCCGTCCAGGGCATCCACCACGTCTACGAAGCTCCCGGTGAGATCCGTTTCAAACTGGCCGGCGAGGAGCTCGCGCTGACGGCGTTCAACGGATACGCGCCAGGATCACTGTCCGTGCTGTTTACCGACCAGACCTCCGGCAAAACCACGTACGCGGCCAACCGCTCGCTGTCCGTGGTCCCCGCCGCTGATGGCTCCGTGCAGCTCGACTTCAACCGCGCCGTGAACCTTCCCTGCGCCTACACCGACCTCGCCACGTGCCCGCTGCCGCCCGCAGAAAACCGGCTTCCCGTGGCGATCGAGGCCGGCGAAAAGATTCCCTACGAACGTCAGGACCAAAAGTGAGTTCCTCCGAAGATAACAGGGCCGGATTCCTGGCCATTGAACTCGACGGTGCGGGGTATGAAAACCTTGCCGCCGCCGTCCTCTCGGCGGAGTCCGCCGGTTTCCACGTGGCAACCTTCAAGGACACTCCGGAGGCCGGACGCGCCAACGCCTTGCAGCGCGCGGCCTTTGCCGGGCCGGTAACCCGGACCATTGCGGTGGTCCCCGAGGTAGACACGGTCTATACCGAACCGTTCCATGTCTCCACGCAGCTCGCCAGCCTGGACTATGTCTCCGGTGGGCGTGCCGGGTGGATCGTCACCGCAGCAGAATCACCCGAAGCTGCCGCCGCCGTCGGACGCTCCTTTGTCCAGGGCGGGGCACTGACCCAGGAAGCCGCCGCCTCCATCGAGGTCAGCCGCCGGTTGTGGGATTCCTGGGAGGATGACGCCGTGATCCGCGACGTCGCCACCGGAAGATACATCGACGTGGACAAGCTGCACTACGCCGATTTCGAAACGCCTGCGGACTTCACAGGCCCCGCTTACTCGGTGAAGGGTCCGTCCATCATCCCCAGGCCGCTCCAAGGGCAGCTGCCCGTACTCGCAGCGGCATCCCTGGTGGGCGAAGGCCTGGTGCCGGCCGAAGCAGTGGACGCTGTACTGGTTACCGCGCCGACACCGGAGCTGCTCAGCGCCGAGATCCGCGACGTGCGCGCACGGCTTGGCGCTTCAGTAGCGGTTGTCGCAGAGCTCGACGTCGTCCTGGACGCTCGCGGGCAGGCGGCGGAGTCGCGCGTGGTGACACCCCGGGAAAGCGGCCTTGCGCGTTTTGTTGGATCGGCCGCCGGCCTCACCGAACTGCTCGACTCACTTCTCCAGGAAGCCGACGGCGTCCGTCTCCACCCGGCTGTCCTCACCGTGGAACTGGAAGAGCTGTCCCGGCTGGTACTTCCGGAGCTCCGCCGCCGAGGCTCCCTCAGGGTACCCGTCCAGGACGGCACCTTCCGCGGGCTGCTGGGCCTGCCGAAGGCGGAAAACCGCTACTCAACCACTGCCGCGGCTGCCATTGCCGCCGGAAAGTAGGAGACCACCATGACCCGCGATATTTTCCAGCCCAGCGGCCGGATCCAGTTCGGCATTTTCTTCCAAGGTGTTAACTCCGGCACCATCTGGAAGGCTCCCCAGGCGGGATCGCAGACGGACTTCGAGTCCTTCCGCCACATCGCCCAGACCGCCGAGCGAGGCAAGTTCGCAGCCTTCTTCCTCGGTGAAGGCCTCCGCCTGCGCGAACACCTCGGGCGTCCGCACGCACTGGATGTGGTGGGCCGGCCAGACGCCCAGACCATGCTGGCCGCCCTTGCCGCGGTCACCAGCAACATCGGCCTGGTGGCCACCCAGAACACCACCTACAACGACCCTGCAGACCTCGCGCACCGCTTGTCCTCCCTTGACCTGATCTCCGGTGGCCGGGCCGCGTGGAACATCGTCACCACGGACAACGCCTGGACCGGAGCGAACTTCCGCCGCGGGGGCTACCTGGACCACGCGGACCGTTACAGGCATGCCGAAGCGTTCGTCGAAACCGCCAAACGGATCTGGGATTCATGGGAAACCTCGTCCGGACCGGCCCGGCCAGTCCTGCACGAAGGACAGCACTACACCGTTGATGTGACACCGCGGCTGCCGCGCAGCGCCCAGTACCGCCCCGTGCTTTTCCAGGCCGGTGATTCCCCGGACGGCCGCGATTTCGCAGCCCGCCAGGCGGATGTGATCTTCTCCGCCCACCCCAAGTTCGATGACGCCGTGGAGTTCCGCCGCGACATCGTGGCACGCTCCATCGCAGCCGGGCGTGGAGCCAATGCCGTGCAGATCATGCCCGCCAGCGAGTTCATCCTTGCCGCCACCGATCAGGAAGCCCAAGAAAAGAAGGCCTGGGTCCGCAGCCTGCAGATCGGGCCGCAGCAGGCCATTGCCTATCTGGAACAGTTCTGGGGCCGGGAGCTTTCCTCCTACGATCCCGATGGTCCCCTTCCGGAGATCGACCCCGTGGTGGAGGAAACCTCCGAGACCCGAGGCAGCGGCTTCCACGGCGCCAAGGCCCGCCAACTCGCTGACCAGTGGAGGGCGGAGGCCAAGGACAAGGGCCTGTCCATCCGCCAGTTCGTCACGTCCAAGACGGCCCGGATCGACTCCACGTTCACCGGTTCCTACACCGCCGTGGCAGACCACCTCGCAGAATATGCCCGGGTTGGCGCGGTAGATGGCTTCAACATTTCACCGTGGCTCATCCCCACCGGAATCGACGACATCGTGAACCACCTGGTACCTGAACTCCAGGAACGCGGCGTCTACCCCACCGAATACCGTGGCACTACGCTCCGGGAAAACCTGGGGTTGGAGACGCCGGTCCGTTCCGAAGACGTGGTGCAGGTCCCATGAGCACGGCCCGCCTTCTGCAGTTCTGGAGGCGCTGGTTTGGTTTCACGCCGGGCCAGCGACGCAGGCCGCCCGACGACGGCGGGCCGGGTTCCGCCGTCGTCGACCCTTCACGCGGGACCGTCAGCCTCCAGCTGACCGTGATGGGGCAGCCGCTGTAGCATCCGGGCCTTAGAGCAGTTCCTTGAACACGTTCCAGCCCCGGCCGACAGGGCCGTATGGGCCGTAGAGGCCAGTGGCGGAAGCGCCGGTGATGTAGCTCAAAAGGTCGCCGTTGGCGGCGACGGCCGAGAGTTCGTTGTATTTCGAGTGGCTGGAACTACCAATTCCGGCTACCTCGGTGAACGCCTCCCACCCCGGGCCGAGGGACGCCGGATCCTCCCAGCCGCCCTCGCCGTCAGTGGGGTACTGGTGCAAGTAGCCGTCCTGGTCGCGTCCGAAGATGTCCACGGCACCATCGGCATTCATGTCGCCGCCGGTGATGATCTTGTTCATGACCTGCCAGCCCCAGCCCACCTGTTCGCGGGGGAGCCAGCCACCTTCGCCGTCGCCAGGGTAGAGGAAGAGGCCGCCTGCGGTGTCCCGTGCCAGAACGTCATTGGTGCCATCGCCGTTGAAGTCGCCCGGGCCCACGATGGAATTGAAGACGTTCCAGCCTTGGCCCACCTGTTGCCTGTCGAGCCAACCGCCCTCGCCATCGCCGGGGTAGAGGAAGAGCTTGCCTGCTGCATCGCGGCCGAGGAGATCGTTGAAGCCATCGCCGTCGAAATCGCCGGGGGAGAAGACGATGTCAAAGACGTTCCAGCCCTGGCCTACCTGCTGTGGCTCGTCCCAGGAACCCCAATATGCGGGGCAGGGGCCCTCGCAGGCGCCCTTGTAATAGGTGTACGTCCGCGGGTACAGGATGAGCCGGCCGTCGTTGGTCCGCGCGAGGGGCTCAAAGTTGCCCCGCCCGGTCCAGCCCATGGCCCTGCTGGAGGCCTTCACCGGCAAGGTTTCCGAACTCAGCTGCGTGCCGGTTGGGCAGCCCTGGTTTCCCGGGGTGAGGGGATGGACGCGCATGGATATCCGGCTGCCCTGGTCCTCCGGCAGGATCCGGAGGGTTTCCCCCTGCCGATCCTCCGGAAGCAGATCGCCGTCGCGCAACCACTCCAAGGTGATGCCGTCACCCGAGCCGTCCGGATTCCGGCAGCCCCAGTAGCTGTAGTCGTACTGGCGGCGCAGCTCGGCACCCACGTAGGCGGCGCCGTCGATGATTGGCGTTGGCTGAGTTGGTTGGGTGTCCGCGGTTGCGTGCGGTGCCTCCGTGGCGAGCAGCCCCGCCGCGATCAGTCCCGCTGCCAGCAGGCCGGCCGCCATGGCCTTGGCCGGCACCAGTGGATACCTCTTCTTGAGCGCTTTGGTTTTGAGCGCTTTGGTTTTGGGCGCTTTGTTGGGCGCTTTGGTGCGCGCTCGAACGTTCCCCATGATGTTCCCCCCGGAAGCGGCATTGACGTGCGTAGGTTTGTGCTGAGGCTACCGCACTTGGGCTGGGCAGTCAGGAGGCGCGAGTGATCACCATCAGTCGGAACGACCCGCCCACAGATCAGGACGACCGCCTGCTGATAACCCGTAGGCTCAATTGTCCATGCAGCGTCTGGACAATTGAGTCCAAGATGTCTGTCGGTGGCTCGCATTCGGGGGGAATGATGACCGGCTCTCGCGATCTGGACATGCCCGATGGCTACACGGACCTCCTTTGAGGATCTGAAGGCGACTGTCAAGGCCGCCAGGACAAGGCCCTTCGGACTGTTAATACCCAGCTCATCGAGCTGTATTGGACGATCGGTAAGGGCGTCCGGCTGCAGCAGGAACGGCCGGGCTGGGGGAGCGGGGTGATCAAGCGTCTGTCCTCGGACCTGCACGCCGAGTTCCCGGAGATGAAAGGCCTTTCGCCACGCAACATCCAGTACATGACAACGATCGCCGGCGCCTGGCAAGGCGGTCCAATTGCGCAACAAGCTGTTGCGCAATTGCCGTGGGGCCACGTCACTGTCCTTACTTCATCAAAGAATTCGGCAGGGCCATGTGGGAGTCTGCCCTCAAGAGCCCATTCACACAAGACGACGCGGAGGCAGCCATAACGCTGGGTCGCGAAAAATTGGGCACGGGCTTCTTCGTCGCCCGGTGGCAGCGGGCCACAAAGGCCGAACGTAGGTTCCTTTAGGCCATGGCCCAGGACGGCGAAGGACCATCAAGCACCGGAGACGTCGCGGCCAAGATGGGGAAAAAGCCCACCGCGTTGGGCCCGGCGCGTTCCACGCTCATCGGCAAGGGGCTGATCTACTCACCAGAATATGGTCACGTAGCCTTCACCGTTCCAGGGATGGCAGGCTTCATCGCACGGCAAGAACTGCTGGACTAGAGTCCTGTGTAGGCAGGGCAGGCCCTGCAACCCAGGGGGCGGCTCCTGGCTCATCTTGCGAATGTTGCCCAGTTCCATGGGTCTGGAGTGGCGCCGGAAGTTGCCGTTCCGCTCCGAGATGAACAGTCGTCTAGTCTGCGTACTCTGCAGGTATGACAGCTGCTCGCTGGACGGGCTCGCCCTGCAGTTGGGACAGCTCCGCAGGGATCCACGGCAAGTCCGGATGTGGCAGTAACAGGCTGAGCTGATCGCGGTCTGCGGAGTCCTCTTGCCACGAATGGAACAGCGAACCGTCTGGATTCTGTCTGGCACCCGGCAGGTATTGATGGACGAGCTCTGCATAGGGTTTCGCGTACCACGACCACCAAATCGGATAGGCAGGGAGTCCGTACCACTGTCCTCGATAATCGGCAGGGTAGTAGCCCTCTTCATGCATTTGGAAGAATGTGGCGCCATGAGCACTCCGTCCGGGCCTTAAGACCTCCCCGGATGCAAAGAAGCATACGAGTTCAACGGCCACGGCGTTGAAAAACTTCATTAGCGCTTCCCGCCACAGAGGATCGCTGAAGGTCCCTCTGTCAACGCTAAGGGAAATGAATCGCGTATTCCCCGGAAATTTTTTTCTGCCGACCAGACTGCCAGAAGTGACGGGATACTTTCCCACCATATAAGTTGTGATCGTGGCTTCCACGTCAAGAGACCTAATGAAGTGGGCATCCCCGTCACGTTCAAGATTTCCCTGAAACGGTTCGGAGCTTCCATAACGTCGTGGCAACGCCTCGGGAAGATACTTCCGTGCGAGTCTTAGATAGCGGGCGGCGAGGTCGTGCGGGGCATCATCGACTTTATAGCACCACTTCAGCTCTATTTCATCAACAAGCTCAGCGACTTTGGGACGCGGTGGCTGTCGCTGGTTGCTTTTTGGCCATAGCTGACCGGTCTGTTCGTCAACCAAGATGCCATCCACTGTCTTGGTGAGCTTACGAGAAATTTTGTTAGCGTCACCCATGGTCTTGTCCGAGACATCTTCAACGCTGATCCGGTAAAGCCATCTCACGCCAAGGATCCGCGCGGTCACCTCGACGGGAATGTCCTCATCTTCCACTCCGAATGGCCCGTCTATTGTGAATCCTGGCCCCTGTGGTGCACCACGGTGGACACGCACCATGCCAGCCCCGGATTCGTCCGTGCCAGAGTCGGTCGGGGTCAGATTCGGAGCCAACTGAACCAAGTCGGCAACGTCCGACGGGCCAATTCGTGTGGTTCCATAGATGGAGAGGTCATACGACATTTCGCGGGTATCCTTTGCCGACGACGAAGAGTTTCTGGATCATCGTGCCCTATGGGTGTGGGGTTCCATCCAAAGCATATGGCAGTTCGCGGACCAAGAAGTTGGGGTTATCCGCAATGGCCTTTTTCAGGGGTCCTGACAATGTGGTGTTATGCCGAATCCATAGGGTGTAGGTGCCGCCGTCCTTGAGGACTGCTTCCATGGTTTGACGAATCTGTGTACTGAAGTACTGATACCCCACGTTCTTGATCTCACCAAAATTTTTCGGATTCAGGGGATCGGAGAGATCTGGGTAGCGGATCTGCGTTTTTCCGTGGGAAGCGGGATCTCAAATGGCTTTTTAGGTACGTTGTACCCGCCCATGGCGTACTCAGCCCATTGGCCTACGTATGCCTTGCCGGACTGGGGGTGGACGAGCCCCGGGTTGATGTTCGGCACTGGGCAGTAGTTGAACGAGCCCATCGTTTGAGCAGCTAGCTGCGTACTGCTCAATTGGGTGCCGCTGGTCTTGTCCCGGAAAGTACCCGTCACAAAAGTCGGCCTGGACGCCATGGCCCGTAGATTCCCAGGCGCCGGATTGCATTTACCTGATCTGGCAAACTTTTCGACGAGCTTGATGTCGTCCTGGCGGCGGGTGAAGAAGGCGGCGGCCTTGGGGAGGATACGGCCGACGAGGGCGATGGCTTCGGCGGCTTTGAAGAGTTTGCCGATGGGGAGGACACCGATCAGCGCCATGCCACAGGCGCCGATGTCGCCTTTGGTGAAGCAGTTGATGATATCGGTGACTCCGAAGAAGTCCAGGAGAAGTTGACCGCCTTCCTTGATAATGAAGTCAGTAATGTCTCCCTGCCCAAGCCGTTCACGCGCCTCTCGGAGCTCCTTTGCAGCTTCGGGACCACCGGCGGCTTCGGCGGCAGCCAGTTCATCCGGGTTTATAGTGCCAGTTTTGTCTGCATTCGCTCGCTCGAAGTTGGCTGCTTCCTCTTCTTCGCGTTTCTTTGTGGTGGCGATGGTGACGGCCTCGGTGGCAGCGGCAGCGTCGGCGTCTTTGCCTGCGTTGATGGCTGATTGTTGGGCGTTGGCGGCAGCTTGGCTTGCCGTGGCGGCCGCAGTTGCTGCGTTACTCGCCGACGTGGCTGCATCTGCGGCGTGGTTTTGGCGTCAGCCCGGGCCTGCTCTGCGGCCTGTCGGGCGGTTGCGAGAGACTGCTCGGCTTGTGCTGCTGAGTCTTTTGCGAGGTTGGCTTGGGTCACTGCTGTCGCTGCTCAGGCCGCGGCGTTGTTTTTGTACGTGGCTGCTTGGGCGGCGTAGTTGTTGGCATCGGCGCTTGCTTGACGGGCGACTGCGGCGACCCGTGCGGCTTCGTACGCATCGGCCTGTGCCTGGAAGGCGTACTTGGCTGCCTTGGAGATGTTGGCGTCGATAGCGGCGACGTGTGATTTGGCGGAGAGGTGCCCTACCGCGTAGGCCAAGCTCCACAGGATTCCGTACAGGCTCACGCTCTACTGCTTGCTCCGTCGCCCCACCGCTGACGGGCCGGGGCGTGGTCGCTGCAAAAGGCTTGAGCTGAGTTGCAACGACAGCTCGAATCTTCTCCGCTTCACGTGTCCGACCGGATTGCAGATGCATGTCGTAAATCGCTGCAGCCATGTTCGCCAGCTGCACCATTAGCGCAGCCTGCGCCGCTGTCTTGTTCTTACTCGATGCCGCCAGGAACAACATCGCGGTGCCGGCAATGGACGGCAGGGCAACCGCTTTGCTGTGCTGGCGAGGTGCACGCAATTGCGCGGTGGGAGACAATTCCGCGGCGGTTTCGGGCAGCGGTCCGGGTGTGGTTTCGAGACTTTCGCCGGTTGACCCGCCCTTTCTGGAGCCCACGTCAAAGCAAAAACTCGATCACCGCAGTCGACGCTCCAACAAACCCCCTCCTACGAGAAAGGCTAGGGCCACCGAGAAGGGTTTGGGGCGACCATGAAAACATCCACCGGGTCCTCGTTTTCGAGCACGAAGCCATGCCGCTCATACAGGTGGCGTGCGGGGCTGCCCTGGAGCACGTTCAACCGGAACGGGCGCTCGTCCACGGAGGCCGCCATGACGTGCCGCAGCACCTGGCCGCCGAGCCCCTTTCCTTGGTGCGCCGGGGCCAGGTAGAAGTGTTCGATCCATCGCGAGTCCGGCTCGGGACGAACCGCAATGACGCCAGCGTCCACGCCTTCGCTATGGATGATGTACGTGTGCTCCGGCTGGAAACCGTTCAGGAAGCGCTCGCGCACCCGCACAGGATCGAAACGCTCCAACCGTTCCAAGTCCGGGCGCATCACCACAGCCCGGAGTTCTGCTATCCAGGCAGCGTCCGAGGCGACGGCAGGGCGGAGGGCAAAGTCGGCAGGCATGTCTCAAGCCTATGCTGTGGAGTCGGTCAGGAGGCCTTTGCAAACCATAGGATGAAACGGACGGAAAGGTGCAGCCAGGATGGTCACACGCGAAGAAGTAGAAGCAGCGTACTCACGCACAGCGGGCTGGGTCCGACACACGCCCTTGGCTGAAAGCGGCGATCAGGAGCCGTACCACCTGTGGTTCAAATGCGAGTACATGCAGCACACAGGCTCCTTCAAAGCCCGTGGCGCGTTCAACCGCCTGCTCACGGCCCAGGAAAGCGGCGAGCTGGACCCCGGGGTTGGCATTGTGGTGGCATCCGGCGGGAACGCGGGCCTCGCCAACGCCTATGCGGCGGCGAAACTGGGCGTTCCGGCTACGGTGTTCGTCCCGGAATCCGCGCCGGCCAACAAAGTCCACAAGCTCTATGCCATAGGCGCCACGGTGGTCCAGGGCGGTGCCGAGTACGCCGAAGCCTATGCCGCTGCCATCCGGTTCGCTGAGGAGAAGGGTGCGGTCTATTGCCACGCCTACGACCAGCCGGAGATCGTGGCGGGTGCGGGCGGGGTCGGGCTTGAGCTGCTGGATGAACTGCCCGACGTCGACACCATCGTCGTTGCTGTTGGCGGCGGTGGCCTGATGGGCGGCATCGCAGCTGCGGCGGAGGGCCGGGCACGGGTTGTGGGCGTCGAACCTGAAACTGTCCCCACCTTGCATACGGCACTGGCCAAGGGCGAGCCGGTGGACGTAGCTGTTTCGGGGATCGCAGCTGATTCCCTCGGTGCCCGCCGGATCGGGGAGATCGGTTTCGGAGTTGCCCGCCGCACCGGTGTCCACAGCGTCCTGGTGACGGACGAGGACATCATCGAGGCTCGTCGCGCGCTCTGGGAAAAGCACCGGATCGTGGTGGAGCACGGTGCGGCGGCAGCCTATGCTGCGTTGCTTTCAGGAGCGTACAAGCCGGACGACGGCGAAACCGTTGCCGTCATCCTGTGCGGGGCCAACACGGACCCCGCCCACTTCTAACCGCACCCAAGCAGGCGGCAGCAAACGCTCCATTGAGCGGTCATTGCGACATGTGCTGTCACTTGGTTGGGTCAGCGGCGCAAAGAATCCCCGCCGGGGGATGTCCGGCGGGGATTCGGCGTCGGCAGGTCTGCCCTGCCATAGTGGTTCCTACTTTTTGGGCAGGCCTGCCGGGTTCAGTTCGGATGCGGGAATGGCCTCGGATGAAAGGCCCCAGCGGTCCAGGATCTTGGCGTAGCTGCCATCCTTGATGAGGGTGTTGAGCGCGGCTTGGGCCGCCACAGCCAAGCCGTTGCCCTTCTGGGTAGTGAACGCGATCTCGGCCTTCAGCGGCCAACCACCTTCCACCGTTCCCACTTCCTTGGTCTTGCCGTCCTTGGCTGCCTTGTAGGCTGCCGAAGCATTGGGGCCGAAGGTGAGGTCCGCGCGTCCTGACTGGAGGGCGAGCTGGGAGGCGGAGTCGTCGTCGTAATACTGGAAATCAACCGGCTTCAAGCCGTTCTTCTTGTTCTGCTCGTCCCAGCGCACCAGGATGGCTTCCTGGTTGGTGCCCGAGCCCACAATGATGCGCTTGCCGGCCACGTCCTTGGCTTCCTTAACCTCGCCGATGTCCGAGTCGGCCTTGGCATAGAAGCCCAGAAGGTCGTTGCGGTATGTGGCGAAGTCGAACTTCTCCTTGCGTGCCTCGGTGACGGTGACATTGGAGAGAACAGCCTCGTACTTGCCGGACTCCACACCAAGAGGCCAGTCGGCCCACGCTACCGGCAGGACCTCAACCTCAAGGCCCAGGGTCTCGCCCACGGCGTAGGCAATATCCACTTCGTTTCCAATGAGGGTCTTGTTGTCCGTGGCGAACGTGCTGAGCGGGGGAGTGCCGCCGGTGGTCACCACGGTCAGCTTGCCATCGGCCTTGATGGCGTCAGGAACCAGAGCGGCCGCAGCCGGGTCCACTGAGACCTTGATGCGGTCCTGCTGCGGCGTCAGGTTGAACTCTTTGGCGCTTGACGAGCTGGATGAAGCGCCCGTGCTTGCCGATCCTTGCGAAGCGGACGCGCCCGTAGCCGCCGTCGCTCCCGGGTCAGAGCAGGCCGCGAGTCCGAGTAAAGCGGTGGCGGCCAGCGCCGCGGTGACGCCGGTTTTGGCTGCAAAACGTGCCATTGGTTCTCCTTGGGTTCGTCCTGGTCGTCGCGACAGGGCGGTCTGATGCGTACTTGTGGCTGCAACTATCCGGCAGCCCCGCGAGCCAGGTCAAAGCACTCTGAAACGCTGGGATACAGGGGTTCACGGCGGTTAATCGGGCGTCGAACGGGGTCACAAATGCGTTCGGAAAAGGCGCGGAAACCACTGCGCGACGCAACTCACAGAAATAACCCGGGTGCCGCCGTCGTTGTCGCTTAAGTGCCCGGCAATCAACCGTGCGGGCACCGAAACGTACCGAAAGGCCTTCCTGTGACTGTTCCTCTTTCCATCCTCGACCTGGCAACCATCGGCAAGGGCCAGACGGTGGCGGAAAGCCTCGCGGGCAGCGTGGCCATGGCACAGAAGGCCGAAGAGCTGGGGTATCGCCGCGTTTGGTATGCCGAGCACCACAACATGTCCGCGATTGCCTCCTCGGCCACCAGCGTGCTGATCGCCCATGTTGCCGCGCACACCAACACCATCCGGCTCGGGGCCGGTGGCGTCATGCTGCCCAACCATTCACCGCTGACCATCGCCGAGCAGTTCGGCACATTGGAGACCCTGCACCCGGGGAGGATCGACCTCGGCCTGGGTCGTGCGCCGGGCAGCGACCAGAACACCATGCGCGCACTGCGCCGGGACCACACGTCCTCGGACAGGTTCCCGCAGGATGTCCTGGAACTTCAGGGCTACCTTACTGGCCCCACCCGCATCCAGGGTGTTGAGGCTACGCCGGGCAAGGGCACCAACGTGCCGCTGTACATCCTGGGGTCCTCGCTGTTCGGCGCCCAGCTGGCCGCGCAGTTCGGGCTTCCCTACGCGTTTGCTTCACACTTTGCCCCGGCGGCCCTGCAGGACGCTGTTGCCATCTACCGACGCGAGTTCAAGCCGTCGGATCAGTTGTCCGAGCCGCACGTCATTGCAGGCGTTAATGTCACTGCCGCGGACTCCAACGCGGAGGCGCAGGCCATCCATCTCGCGGTGAAGCGCGCCCGTGTATCGCTGTTCTTCGGCGGCGGCCGCGAATTCACGGACGACGAAGCGGACATGGTGCTTGACTCCCCGCAGGGCCAGCACATCGCCCAGATGATGAAGTTCTCCGCTGTTGGAACCAAGGACGTGGTGCGCGACTACCTCGACGAGTTTGCGACGTTCGCAGACGCCGACGAACTGATTGTGGCGCACCAAAGCATCGGCACCGAAGAGCGCCTGCGGTCGGTTGAACTCGTGGCAGAGGTTGCGGGGCTGGTAAGCGCGTAGGCGCACCCCTGACACCAACGCATAAATCCAAGGAAAAGCTT
Organism: Arthrobacter sp. TmtSoilC79; assembly: GCF_059739405.1. Taxonomy (NCBI): domain Bacteria; kingdom Bacillati; phylum Actinomycetota; class Actinomycetes; order Micrococcales; family Micrococcaceae; genus Arthrobacter; species Arthrobacter sp. TmtSoilC79. The sequence continues at coordinate 494,459 of NZ_AP046051.1, forward strand.
TACGCGTTTGCAATCTACTAGGTAGTCAAGCGAAACCGTCCGGGCGGAGACTGTAGTTATCCGCTTCGGAAGGGTCTGTCATGCCTACGCACTTGAACCAATCAGTTGCCGATTCCGCGCTGCTGATGAAATCGCTCCCGCTTGGCCTGCTCCGAACGGTGCTCCAATCCGATGCGGAGAACGGCATCACCCCGCAACTGTTCGCGGAGCTAAGGGTCCTTGCCCGTGTTCCTGGTTTGCTGGTGGCCTGTAACTATGGCGGCACCCTCTGTTCGGCGGAGGGGGTTTCCACGGAGACCTTGCCCCTGGACAGCGCGGCCGTGGCACTCCGTGCGCTGGCCGCCCTGCCGAACACCCACACGGCCATCATCTCCGGCAGGTCCCTCAGGGACCTGGCGGCGGTGTCCAGGTTGCCCGCGGAAGTCCACCTGGTGGGCTCCCACGGGATGGAGTTCGATATGGGGTACGCCTACACGCTCTCCCTTGCCACCGAGCAACTGCTTCAACAGGTGGCCACAGCCCTGACCGAAGCCGTGGGTTTCGAGAAGGGCATCAGTGTTGTCCGGAAGCCGGTTGGCGTCGCCGTGCACACCCGGCCGGCAACAGTTGAAGTGGTGGACCGGGTAATTTTCGCCGCGCAGAAGATCGCCATCGAGTTTGGCCTCTACTTCATCATCGACGGCACGGTATTGGACCTGACGGTCGAGGAACCGGCCAAGGGACAAGCCCTGGAACAGTTGCGTTCGAGGCTCGGGGTCAGTGCCGCCTTGTACGCGGGCGATGCCGAGAGCGACGAGAAAGCGCTCGCCACCCTGCGAGGCCCTGATCTTGGCCTGCACGTTGGAGCAGGGGATACGACGGCGGCGCACACCATCCCGGATCCGGAATCCTTTGCACGGGTCCTGGCTTTGCTGTTCGAACTGCGCCGGGCGTGGTTGTTCGGCGAGGACGCGGTAGGCCTGGAACGCCATTCGATGATCGGCAATGGAAGCTCCACGGCGTTGCTCACCCCGGACGCAAAGGTCTGCTGGATGAGCCACCCGTTGCCCGATTCCGGCTCGCTGTTTGCGCACATCCTGGGCGGTGACCCAGCAGGCCACTTCAGCATAGAACCCGTTAAGCCGTCCCCGGTGCTGGCACAACGCTATGTGGATAACACCATGATCGTAGAGACCCGCTGGGCCGACGTCACGGTCACCGACTATCTGGAACCGGCCCCGGAGGGAATCACCAGCCTGGTCCGGGTCCTGTCCGGAACAGGTCAAGCCCGCGTGGTCTTCGCGCCACGCCCCGACTACGCCAACGCGCCTTTCAACATGGAGATCCGCGGCGATGAGGTGCATATCATCGGAACCTCGGATCCGATCATCCTCACTGCACCGGGCGTGGCCTTCACCATCACCAGCGACTCAAAATATGCCACGGCAACGGCGGAGGTCTCCCTCAGTGCAGGGCCAGTGGTCCTGAACATGCGGTGCGGGGATACTGAGCCCCCTCCCGCAGACCCGGCTGGTGAACCCCAGCGGCGTACCGCCGTCGGGCAGGCAGCGCGTGACTGGGTCAAAGCACTTCAGCTGCCCACCATCAAGACTTCGCTGGTGCGTCGTTCCGCCCTGGTGCTGAAGTCGCTGGTACACGAGCCCACCGGAGCCGTGCTGGCCGCACCCACCACGTCCCTCCCGGAAGGAATTGGCGGCACACGCAACTGGGACTACCGGTATTGCTGGCTGAGGGACGGGTCCATGACGGTGAACTCGCTGGTGTCACTGGGGTCCACGGCCGAAGCCGACGGGTTCCTGGGATGGCTGGGCCGGATCCTGGAAAACGCGCCGGGCCCGGAGTGGCTGCATCCCCTGTATTCAGTGACCGGGGCGCCGCTCTCCACGGAGGCGATCGTGGAAAGCCTGCCCGGCTACGCGGGTTCCAGGCCGGTGCGGATTGGCAACGCGGCGGACCACCAGGTCCAGCTGGACGTGTTTGGACCCATCGCGGAGCTGATCCATGATCTCGCCGAGCGGCGTGGATTCCTTCCTGACGAGCACTGGTTCCTCATGGAGCAGATGGCGCACGCCGTCCTGGCCCGCTGGCACGAGCCGGACCATGGAATCTGGGAAGCCCGACGGCCGCCCCGGCACCATGTGTACACCAAGGTCATGTGTTGGGTGACGCTGGATCGGGCGCTCCGGGCTGCTGCTTTGCATGGCAGGGTGGCGCATGCGGACTGGGCTCCCACTGCCCACACCATCCGGGAGGAAGTGCTCCAGGAAGGCTGGGATTCCTCAGCCGCCTCCTACACGGTGGCCTATGACAGCCCTGACCTTGACGCCGCTGTCCTGCACATCGGATTGTCCGGGCTGCTGGATGCCCAGGACCAGCGCTTCCTGGATACCGTGACTGCCGTTGAGCGCGAACTGCGGGTAGGGCCCACCGTTTTCCGGTACAGGTACGACGACGGCCTGCCGGGCTTGGAGGGCGGCTTCCACATCTGCACCACGTGGCTGATCGAGGCCTACCTTGCAGTGGGCCGGCTGGATGATGCGTTGGAGCTGTTCAACCAGTTGGTGGCGTTGTTTGGTCCCACGGGGCTCCTGCCCGAGGAGTACGATCCCGGAACGGAAACACACCTGGGCAACCATCCCCAGGCGTACTCGCACTTGGGCTTCATCCGCTGTGCGCAACTCCTGGACCACTATCTGGCCAGCGCGGACGTGGAGTAGCCCAACTGTCCGAACCAGCCGTTGTACTTCCACGTTGCCGTGAACGTTACCCAGGTTTTGCCGGCATCCGGCGCATCGCCGACGCCATCGTATTCGACGGCTAGGTGAGCAGCAGCGCTACGGCGATCATGGCGGGAACGGCCACGATGGTGGTGATCAGCACGGTGTCCTTGGCTACGGTGATTCCTGCTTGGTACCGGTTGGCCGCGACGAAGACGTTCTGCGCAGTGGGCAGCGCCGAAGTCACCACCACGGCGAAGAGGGCGTGTCCGTCCATCCCCAACGCAAAGCGGGCAAAAACGTACGCGATCAGTGGATGGACTATGAGTTTGAAGCCGCTGGCCAGCAGGGTGTCCAGCCTCCTCCCGGCTTCCTTCTGCAGGGGTTTGGAGCCGTTGAGGCTCATGCCGAAGGCCATCAGCATGGCGGGAATCGCGGCACCGCCAATCAAGTGGATGGGTTCCAGGATGAGTGTCGGCACCTGAAAACCGGTCCCCGCTACCAGCAGGCCGAGCGCAGAACCCACGATCATGGGGTTCTTGACGATCATCAGCAGGAAGCGCAGGGGAGTGGTGCGGTGCGAGCTGGTGCTGGCGTCCAGGGCCATCAGGTACATCGGCGTGAAGAATGCGAGCTGGAAGATCAGCAGGGGCGCCACATAGCTCGCGTCGCCCAGGACAAACACGGCGATGGGGATGCCGAGGTTGGCTGAGTTGGCCAGGGAAGCACTCATGGAGGACATGAGGGCTTCGGGCATGGCCCGTTTCAGCCAGAACTTCACGATCAGGAAGAACAACAAGCCGGTGAGTACTGCGCCCACGGCGGTGACCAGGAGCGGCGCGGCGAAGACGTCATGCAGCTTGGCCTTGCTCAACGTTTCGAACAGGAGGGCAGGGCTGGCAACGAAGAATGTCAGGGAGCTCAGCACCGAACGCGCGTTCTCGCCCAGGATGTTGCGCCGTCCAACGAACATGCCCACCAGAATGATGGCCCACACTACGAAGAACCCGGACAGGACGCCAATCATGGCGTTGTGCGGGCGGAGGGCTGTTGGGTCACGAAAGACAGCTTAGCCATAAACAGGATCTGAGTAAGCGTTTTCTCGCGAGGGTTCCGTCATGCGGACGGAGGAGATCTTGTGCAGCAGGTGACCCTAAGCGGTGGTCCTGGGTGCCGTATCTGTAGACAAACGTGCTCGACGTCGGCGCCTGGCTTGAGTGTCGACGTCGGCCGTTAGTTTGTGCCCGGCGTCCCGGTGGTTCCGTCTGCGGGCTCGAGTGCGGTTATCAGCCGGGCCACTTGATGAACGGCGGCCCTGATTCGGGCAGGGTCGCTCATGGTGACGAATTGAAGCATGAGGCCGTCGAGCGCCGCGAAGATGGCAAGCGCAGCTTCGTTGCCCGTGTCCAGGCCGCGACGGGTCAGCGCCTCTTCAACCGTACTGACGTAGCTTGCGTAGAGCCGCTCAACCAGCGTGCGGATCTGCGGGTTGCGTCTTGACTCGAGGACCATTTCGAACTGGAACAACTGAAGCTCGGGTTCGGCGGAAACGGTAGCGATGAGCGAATCGGCAAAGTTCCCGTCGGGTTCGGCGAGCCCCGAGAGGCCGGTTTCCTGGATTGATCGTTGCACCGACCACTCCATGGTGGCGGCCAGAAGCCCTTCCATGGACCCGAAGTGATGGGTGATCAAGGCGTGGTTGACGCCGGCGCGGGCGGCAACTGATCTGTAGCTCGCTCCGCGCAGGCCCTTTTCTGCCACGACGTCCAGCACGGCAGAAAGCAGCGCATCCCTGCCGTCCCCGTAGGGCAACTTGCGCGCTTCCTGGCTCATAAGGCGAGTCTAGCGGCGAAGAAATCGGAGGGGCGAACCCATTGACACCTCAAACTATACAAACGTATAGTTTCAAATGTGGTCCGGATCACCCCCTGCCACCCAGAGCAGCTTCAGCCTCGCCGCCCGGACGTTCGTCCTTCAGCCGCAGGGCTCCCTATCCCTCCGCACTGGCGACGGCGCCAGTGCATTCCGGAAAGAACAGCCTCATGAACGAATCCAGTCAGACCTCGGCACAGGCAGGTCCCCAAAGCACAGGTTCCGCGGACGGTCCCCAAGGCGAAAGTCCCGCGGCCGGGGTAGTCCGGCTCCGGGCCAATAAGCTTGGCGTCGTTGCCATAGCCTTCTTCGCCATTGCCGCGGCCGCACCCATGGCGGCTGTTGTGGGAGCCAGTCCCGTCATCTTCTCGGCTAGCGGCCCCGGAACCCCTGTGATCTATGTGATCGCTGCCCTTTTGGTGGCCCTGTTCTCCGTGGGCTATTTGAGGATGAGCCAACACATCACCAACGCCGGGGGCTTCGTGGCCTACATCGCCAGGGGCTTGGGCAACAAATGGGCCACAGGAGGCGCGGGGATTGCCATCCTGACCTACCTCAGCCTGCAAATCGGCCTATGGTCGCAGTTCGGAGTCTTCGCCCGGCAACTCGTGGAAAGCCTCACGGGAATTGGACTGCCGGTCTATTTCTGGATCGTCGCACTGTTGGCGTTGACCACCTTCCTGACCATGAAGGGCGTGGATGCCAGCCTCAAGGTGCTGGGAGTGCTCATCCTTGGTGAAACGCTGGTGGTTGCCGCCCTTGTTGGCTCCCTTGTTATCCAAAAGGGGCTGGGGATCTTCACGTTCGCAGGGTTCACGGGAGAGAACATTTTTGGGCCGGGCCTGGGCATCTCGTTGCTGTTCGCCTTCGCCTGCTTCACCAGCTTCGAAGCCACGGTGGTCTTCGCGGAAGAAGCCAAGGAACCGCGGCGTACCATCCCACGTGCCGCCTACCTTGTCATCGCCTTCATCGGCGTCTTCTACATGGTTTCCACGTGGGCCATCAGTGGTGCCGTGGGCATCGAGGGGATCCAGGCGTTAGCCACCGAAAACCCCTCCGGAATGATCTTCGATCTTGCAGAGTCCAGCGCGGGTGCCTGGCTAAGCATTGCCATGCAGGTGCTGGTTGTGACGAGCTTCATCGCGATGCTTCTGGGGCTGTCCAATATGTTTTCCCGGTACCTGTTCGCACTGGGCAGGGCGGGCGCACTCCCGGCCAAGCTGTCCTCAGTTTCCAACTCGGGGGCACCATCGCTTGCAGGGCTGGTCAACTCCTTGGTTGTCCTGGCCATCATCAGCGCTTTTCTGCTGGCCGGTGCTGACCCGATCGCCACCGTCTTTGCCTGGTTTGTGGCCTTGGGAACGGCAGGATTTATTTCCATCCTGCTGCTGACATCGGCCGCAATCCTGGTGTACTTCGCCAGATCCGGGACCAGGGATAACCTCTGGGTCACGGTAATTGCTCCGGCTCTTTCATTCCTGGCGTTCATCGTTGTGGGCTACCTGACCCTGGACAACTATGACGTCCTCCTGGGCGGTGCAGGAGGGGTTGCCCGATGGCTCCTCCTGGGCATCCCGCTCATCTTTATGGCCGGCCTGATTCGGGGAATGCGCAGGCCCGCCATCAACTACGCTGCGGAAATTCTCTGAGCGCAACCCTCCGCGTAAACCAACTGCCTGAAACAAGCAAAGGACCCATCACATGACCACCACCGAAGTCCAGGATTACGTTCCCGAGGAAGAATGGCCGCCGGTTTCCACCATGCTGGACGGCTTCGGGGACCAGACCCTGCCTGCTTCCCCCGCGCTGGCGAGCACAAAGATCGCCCTTGAGGCAGCTGATGGAACGACCATTGAGTACAACTTCCGCACTGAATCACAACTTACGTGGACCGAGGGCGCTGCCAGCGGGACCGCTGATTACAAGGCCATTGAAGCCCGCCCGGAAATCTTCATCATCGACTTCGTTCGTGGCCAGGGGCCCCGCGGCGCCCTGGGCGGCGACGGCGGTGCCCAAGGCGGCGGCCAGGATACCAATGCCGAAAACGTCACCATTATTCTCGACCGATCCACAGATGCAGTGACCACTGCGGTATCCCGTTTTGTCACTGTTGACGGCAAAGTCCGCGGAACAACTGACTTCACGCATTCCAACGCCGGCGGACAGCCCACTGTGCACCAGCGGTCCTCGGAACTCGTGGGCAAGCGCATCTTCTACCGTTACAGCGACGTCGAGTCCTACGAGCACATCTACCTGAATCAAGGGACTTTCACCTGGCATTGCGTGCGGGGCGGGGAAGCGGGACTTGCTGACACTGACCGTTGCATGACCTGGGCCGTTACAGAGGACCTGTACATCTTCTTCTGGACAGAACAGGTGATGACTGTTGAAGCCGTGCTCCTGATAGATCTGCGTGAGCAGCGTTCCATCGGGCGGATGTTCGGCTGGGACAATCCCTCCGCCCAACCGGTGAGCCTCCCCTTCAATTCCAGGCTCAGCGTCCTGAACAGCACGGCCTACCCGCAAGACACCCACAAACACTGAACACCCCGCAAATACTGACAGGAGCAACACCATGTCCCAGGTCTTCCATGCCCAGCTTGACCACGCAGCGTTCGAACCGTTTGCGTTGGGATCTGTCCAATGGCTCAGGCGTGCAGGTGCGAACGGAAACGAAACGCTGAGCGGCGGGATCTGGAAAGTCTCTCCGGAAGAAGCCCCGGAACCCTTCGACCTGCCCATTGACCAGGACGAAACCATATACATCGTCTCGGGGCACCTGCGGATCGAGGTCAGGGACGGAAACATCCTTGAGCTGATGGAAGGTTCCATGGCCTCCCTCTCCAAGGGGGCAATGACCCGCTGGACAGTCCTGGAGCCAACCATCGAATTCTTCGTTTACAGCTAGGGGCCGGGCACTGTGGAAACTTCCGACGTGATTGTTATTGGCGCTGGCTTTGCCGGTCTCACAGCTGCAAGGGAACTCTCACGCAGCGGCCACGCCACCATCGTGTTGGAAGCGAAGGACCGGATTGCCGGACGAACCCATTTGGCGGAACGCCTTGGCCGGAACCTGGAGCTCGGGGGAACCTGGGTTCACTGGACCCAGCCCTACGTTTGGGCGGAAATGGGGCGGTACGGGATCAAGGCCTTACCGGGCCCGGAGTTCACCAAGGCCCTCTGGACCCTGGGCGGCCAGCGTCACGAAGGATCACCTGAGCGCTTGATGGAATTGCTGGACGGGCCAAACAGGTTGCTGTTGGCTGACTCACGACGCTATTTCCCCATGCCGTGGCAGCCCTTGGATAACCCCGATGTGGCGGACATCGACGGTATCACGCTGTCGGAGGCCATCGACCGCCTGGGTCTCCCTGAAGATCAGCGCCGGCTCTTGAGGTCCTTCTGGACGCTGAATTTCAACGGCAGGCTGGACGAGGCGGCCTACACCCAGGCGTTGCGCTGGTGCGCAGTTGCCAGTGGGGACTGGCAGCTCATGTTCGAAGCCTGTGCCAGCTTTAAGATCGACGGCGGCACCCGTCGGCTCGCCGAAGCGATCCACGCGGACTCATCGGCACAGCTTCGGCTGAAGCAGCGGGTGGTGTCCGTCGAGCAGGATGCCGGGGGAGTCCTGGTGGCAACTGAAGCGGGCGAACAGTACCGAGCCCGCCAGGTTATCCTCGCACTGCCGCTCAGCGTACTGAACGGCATCGACGTCCGACCACCGTTGTCGCCCGGTAAGAGGGAAGCGGCTGCAAGGGGACAAGCGGGCCGCGGCGCCAAACTGTGGATCAAGGTGGACGGCCGGCAGGAAAGGTTCGTGGCGTTCGGGCCCGAGACGGCAGCCCTGAACTTCGTCCAAGCCGAGTACATCGATCAGGACACCACTACCTTGGTCTGTTTTGGTCCCGAAGCCGGGGCCGTGGACGTCGACGACGTCGCTGGGGCACAAGCACACCTGGACGCCGTTATCCCGGGATTGACAGTGCTCGAAGTCGCCGGGCATGACTGGGTATCCGATGAATATGCACGATCCACTTGGCCCATGCATTACACGGGCTACCTCACCCGGCATCTGGCCGAGCTCCAGAGGCCCGAGGGGAGGATCCGTCTCGCCGGTTCGGATTTCGCCAATGGATGGGGAGGCTTCATCGACGGCGCCATCGAAAGCGGCTTCGATGCTGCCCGCCAGGTGGCATCCGCACTCACCAGTGACACGCGCCCACCCCTGCGGGCTCCTGCTCCCGTGGGCTAAAGCAGCCCGCAAAAAGTTCGACGTCGGCACTCACCTGAGTGCCGACGTCGAACGCTGCTTGTGGAGCCTTAGCTGAGGTGCGCCGCGTTGCTGAGCGCGTGCGGCGGACGCATAAGCCCGGGGGTGTGGCCCTCGGCGGGGTCGTTGCCGAGCTGCAGGATCTTGTTGTCCTTGCCCACGTGGACCACCTTGGGCTCGTAGGCCCTGGCTTCCTCCGTGGTCATTTCCGCGTAGGTGATGAGGATGACGGTGTCCCCAACGTGGACCATGTGGGCGGCGGCACCGTTGATGCCGATGACGCCGGAACCGCGCTCGCCGGCGATGGTGTACGTTTCCAGGCGGGCGCCGTTGGTGACGTCAACAATGGAGACGAGTTCACCGGGGAGGATGTCGGCCGCGTCCAGGAGGTCCAGGTCTACGGTGACGGAACCGACGTAGTGGAGGTCGGCATGGGTGACCGTTGCGCGGTGGATCTTGGACTTGAACATTGTGCGGATCATAGTGCCACCAGTTTAGCGCGGCACCCTCATCCGGCGCTGTGACGTACCAGACGTTCGCGTTCAGGCTAACGCCCTCGCAAGGCCTTGGCGGCAGCCATCGCTTCTTCAGCCACGATTTCGTAATTGTCCGCCGGTGCGCTGAGAGCCACTGAGTGCTCGCCGTACTTGTCGAAAGCGAGTTGTACCAGTTCATCAGCGCTTTCAATCCCCAGTGCGAGCACTATATGGCCAAGGTCCTCAATATCTTTGGCCCGCTCCGCAGCAACCTTCATTGCTGCCAGGGTGGGCAGGTCTGCGAGTTTTACGGCTGAGGAGGTCCCTTCCGGGCCGGCGATCCACTGCGCTTCTTCAGGGAGGAAGGCCGCAGCATTGCTGTTCAGCCACTTCGGGGGCAAATCGAACTCCTGTTCCATGGCAGCGGCCACTTCATCCACAGCCTCCCGGGGGGAGTATCGCGCGTCAATATCGCCGGTCGCGCGGTCCAAGATGCCATGGAGCAGGAGCGCGGCGCCACCCACTATTTGGATATTCAAGGTGATCCCGCGTGCTTCCAGTCGGGTTTCCACTTCGCGAAGCAGTTCAACTACGTCGTCACGCCGGAACTCGAACACCGTCAAATCGTGGCCAAATCTCTCTCACGGATCCAAACGTTCATGGCAGCGATCTCAGTAGGGGTTTCACGACGGATGAGATCCTTCATCCTGTCGCTGACCGGATGAAGTTTCTCGGCCAGGAAGACAGGTTGCGATGACGCCTTGGCATTCATTGCCCACTTTGGGACGGGGGAGCTGGTTTTGGCTGAAACCCACCGAGTAACCGCGCCAAGCGCAGCCCGGTAGGCGTCGTCGTCGAAGGACGGGGCGGTCGGCATGAGTGCCCGGCCCGCGGCGAGCGAAGAGTTAGTGTATTCGCCCAGTAGTCGAATGGCGTAGTGGTAGTCACCCTCGGCGAGAGTGCGCGCGAAGTCTCCCATGAATTCACGGTCCTCCGAATCGTTAGGAGTTATTTCCAGGCCAAGGACCCGCATTGCCTCGAGGGCCAGCCCAAAAGATGCTCCGTCCTTGCCTGATTCCAGATCCACCACGAACTTTCGGGAAGCCCCAATGACGTCGGCCAAGGCTTGCTGAGTGTAGCCACGGTCTTTCCGGCGCTCGCGAATGGCTTGGCCGATAGCCTTGGTGCTCATGTCCATAAGGACAGTATGACACCGTTCGGTTACATTTTGCCTCGATTGCGATAGAAGGTTGGTTCTACCTGGTTGGCCACCCCTCACAGCCCAACGCGTGCACCGCTAAATTCGTAGCGTTCCAAGCTGGTGCCCGCTGCAACCAACCGGCGCAGCTCGGCCAGCCCACCGGCCACCACCCCTGCTGCGCGGGCCTGGACCAGGACATTGCCTTGCGCCGTTCCCTCAACGGGCCCCGCGATCACGGGCTTGCCGGTGGCGTCAGCCGTGAGCTGGCACAGGAGCCTGTTCTGCGAACCGCCCCCCACAATGTGCACCACTCCGGTGTTGCGGCCGGTGAGCCGTTCGGCATCAGCCAAGGTCCGGGCGTACCCGGCGGCGAGGCTGTCCATGATGCAACGCACGACGGCGGCGGGCCGGTCCGGGAGTACGGCACCGGTGTTGCGCACGGCTGCCCGGATGCGATCAGGCATGTTGTCGGGGGCAGTGAAAGCAGGATCATCGGCATTGATCTGCGGACCACCGGCAGGAAGCGCTGCCGCCGAGTCGAGCAAGGCCGGGAGTGCTTGGGTATAACCCTCCGCGGCCCACGCACGCTGGCATTCGCTGAGCAACCACAAGCCACCCACATTGCGGAGGTAGCGGATGGTGCCATCAACGCCGCGTTCGTTGGTGAAGTTGGCCTTGCGACTCGCTTCCGTGAGGACGGGCCGGTCCAGCTCCACACCCACCAAGGACCAGGTGCCGGAGGAGATGTATGCGAAGTCTTCAAGCCCTGCGGGGACAGCTGCCACTGCAGACGCCGTGTCATGCGACCCCACGGCAACCACTGTGGTGTCCGCGGACAAACCCGTTTGTTCCAGGACCGAGGGCAGCAGTGTGCCCACGGTTTCGCCGGGCTGGATGAGCGGCGGGAAGATGTCCCGGGGCAGCCCGAGTGCGTCCATGAATTCCGTGGCCCACTCACCGGCAACAGCATCAAACAAACCCGTAGTGGACGCGTTGGTGGCTTCAGTCCGCCGCTCGCCCGTCAGCAGGAAGGCGATAAGGTCCGGGATCAGGAGGGCTTGCACCCCGTCCAGCTTGGGTTCCGCTGCGAGTTGGTACAGGGTGTTGAACTGCAAGTACTGCAGACCTGTGACGGCGTACAGCTTCTCCGGGGAAATGAGCGCATGGACCCGTTCCACCGTGGCCCGGCTGCGCTCGTCCCGGTAGCTGTGCGGTTGCGCCGTGAGTTCACCGGCGTCGTTCACCAGACCGTAGTCAACGGCCCAGGTGTCGACGCCGATGCTGACGATGCTCTCGCCGTTCGTGGCCGCTGTGGCAGCGGCAGCCGCCAAGCCCTTGAGTACCTCGGCGAACAGGGCGTCGAAGTCCCAGCGGAGGCCGCCGTCGAGCTCCACCACTCCGTTGGGGAAGCGGTGGATCGTCTCGAGCGACACCCCGGACGCCGCCGAAACGCGGCCCAACATGACGCGGCCGGAGGATGCGCCAATGTCGATGGCGGCAAAGACTGTGTTCTGGGCAGACACCGCCCCGGCGTGTGCCGGGGCGGTGCTCGCGGTGGTTCCGTTGTTCACTGACAGTCCTAGCGGAGGAACGCTGCCGCGACGCCGGCGTCCACGGGGATGTGGAGGCCGGTGGTGTGGGACAGTTCGTTGCTGGTGAGCACGGACGCGGCGTTTGCCACGTGTTCCGGTAGGACTTCGCGCTTGAGGAGCGTGCGCTGGGCGTAGTACTTGCCCAGTTCCTGCTCGTCCACGCCGTAGACCGCCGCACGCTTGGCGCCCCAGCCGCCTGCGAAGATGCCGGAGCCGCGGACCACGCCGTCGGGGTTGATGCCGTTGACGCGGATGCCGTGGTCGCCCAGTTCGGCGGCGAGCAGGCGGACCTGGTGGGCTTGGTCAGCCTTGGTGGCCGAGTACGCGATGTTGTTGGGCCCGGCGAACACGGAGTTCTTGGAGGAGATGTAGATGATGTCTCCGCCCAGGCCCTGATCGATCATGACCTTGGCTGCGGCTTTGGACACCAGGAACGAGCCCTTGGCCATGACGTTGTGCTGGAGGTCCCAGTCCTTCTCCGTGGTTTCCAGCAACGGCTTGGAGATGGACAGGCCGGCGTTGTTGACCACCAGGTCCAGGCCACCGAACGCGAGCACGGCCTCCTGGATTGCGGCTGCGATCTGGGCTTCGTCGGTCACGTCGGCCTGGACGCCGATGGCGACGTCGGCACCGCCCAGTTCCTCGGCTACCTTTTGTGCGTTCTCAAGGTTGAGGTCAGCAATAACGACGCACGCGCCGTCGGACGCCAAGCGGGTGGCGATCGCCTTGCCAATGCCCGACGCCGCACCGGTCACCAGTGCGATGCGTGTGGCGTGCGACTTGGGCTTGGGCATGCGGGCGAGCTTGGCTTCTTCCAACGCCCAGTACTCGATGCGGAATTTCTCCGATTCCTCGATGGGGGCGTAGGTGGAGATGGCCTCGGCGCCGCGCATCACGTTGATGGCATTGATGTAGAACTCACCGGCAACGCGTGCGGTCTGCTTGTCCTTGCCGAAGGAGAACATGCCAACGCCGGGGACCAGCACGATCGCCGGGTCAGCACCGCGCAGCGCCGGGCTGTTCTCGTCGGCGTGGCGGTCGTAGTAGGCCTGGTAGTCCTCGCGGTACGCGGCGTGCAGCTCCTTCAGCCGGTTGACGGAGTCTTCAATGGAGGCGTCGGCCGGCAGGTCCAGGACCAGCGGCTTGACCTTCGTGCGCAGGAAGTGGTCCGGGCAGGAGGTTCCCAGGGCGCCCAGGCGCGGGTGCTCCGCGGATTCAAGGAATTCAAGCACGACGCCGTCATCACTGAAGTGCCCCAGCTGCGGTTTGTCCGTGGAAGCCAGGCCGCGGATCACAGGCGCGAGGGCCGCTGCCTTGGCGCGGCGCTCAGCTTCGGGAAGGGCGCTGTAGCCGGGGAGCTTGGCACCGAAGGGCTCGGCCTTGCCGTTGTCCTTGATGTAGTTCTCGGCCGCGTCGATGATCCAGAGCGAGTTGGCCTCGGCCTCTTCGCTGGTGGCACCCCAGGCGGTGATCCCGTGGCCACCCAGGATGGTGCCGATGGCCTGGGGGTTGGCTTCCTTGATGGCAGCAATGTCCAAGCCCAACTGGAAACCGGGACGACGCCACGGAACCCAGACCACTTTGTCGCCGAACACCTTGGAGGTCAGTGCCTCGCCGTCCACGGCCGTCGCGATCGCGATGCCCGAGTCCGGGTGCAGGTGGTCAACGTGTGCAGCGTCCACCAGGCCATGCATGGCGGTGTCGATCGACGGCGCAGCGCCGCCCTTGCCGTGGAGGCAGTAATCGAACGCGGCCACCATTTCGTCTTCACGCTCGACGCCGGGGTAAACGGACTTCAGTGCCTGCAGCCGGTCCAGCCGGAGTACTGCCAGGTTCCCGGCTTTCAGGGTGCCGAGGTCGCCGCCGGAACCCTTGACCCAGAGCAGTTCGACGTCCTGGCCGGTGACGGGGTCCTTCTCGGTGCCTTTGGCGGAGGTGTTGCCGCCGGCGAAGTTGGTGTTCCGTTTGTCCGCGCCGAGGCGGTTGGAACGGGAGATCAGCTCTTCAACAGTGTTTGTCTTGTTCTGCGTTGTCATGCTTATGCGCCCCATCCGGCTTGCTGGCCGCCAGCGCGGTCCTCGTTGATCTTCTTCTGGTATCCGCTGGCCTTGTATGCGGCCATGGGATCGGCGGGGAGGCCGCGGGATTCGCGCCACTCGGCCAGGACCGGGCGGACATCGGTGTAGAAGGCATCGTTGAAGATGCCGTTGGCGGCCAGGACATCGCCGGCACGCTGGGCTTCGGACAGTGCTGCAGTGTCCACCAGGAGCGCACGGGCGGTCATTTCCTGGACGTTCAGGACCGAGCGGATCTGCCCAGGGATCTTCTCTTCCAGGTTGTGGCACTGGTCAAGCATCAGGGCCACACCTGAATCCTTGCCGAAACCGCCACCGCGGATGACCTCGTGCATGATGCGGAACAGCTGGAACGGATCAGCGGCGCCAACAATAAGGTCATCGTCAGCGTAGAAACGGGAGTTGAAGTCGAAGGAACCCAACTTGCCGAGGCGCAGGAGCTGCATCACGATGAACTCGATGTTGGTGCCCGGAGCATGGTGGCCCGTGTCCAGGCAGACAAACGCCTTCTCACCCAGGGCCAGGGTTTGCGCGTAGGAAGTACCCCAGTCCGGAACATCGGTGTGATAGAAAGCGGGCTCGAAGAACTTGTACTCGAGGACCAGGCGCTGCTCATCGCCGAGGCCTGCGTAGATTTCCTGCAGTGACTCGGCAAGGCGGTCCTGGCGGCCACGGATATCGTCCTGGCCAGGGTAGTTGGTGCCGTCAGCCAGCCAGATCTTCAGGTCCTTGGAACCCGTGGCGTGCATGATCTCGATGCATTCCAGGTGGTGGTCGATGGCGCGGCGGCGCACGGACTCGTTGGAGGAGGTCAGGGAGCCGAACTTGTACTCGTCATCCTGGAAGGTGTTGGAGTTGATGGTGCCCAGGCCAACCCCCAGTCCTGCGGCGTAGTCGCGGAGGGCTGCGTAGTCATCCACCTTGTCCCACGGAATGTGCAGGGCCACCGTGGGGGCCAGCCCGGTGAGTTCGTGGACCTTGGCGGCGTCGGCAATTTTTTCCTGGACGGTGCGCGGAGTTCCTGGAGTGCCGAAGACCTTGAACCGGGTCCCGGAATTTCCGTAGGCCCAGGACGGCACTTCAATGGCCAGTTCCCCTAGACGGCCCAGGGCCGATTCTGTGGTGTTCATGCTTGTTCCTTTTGGTATTCGTGGGCTGGGTCTTTGTCTATGTGTGCGGTGCCGGCGGCATCTGTGACGCTGCCCGCGGCGGCAAGCTGGTCTTCGAGGTTGAAAACTTCCTCGACGATTTCGAAGCCCTGGTCCGGAGGGACGTCGCTGTTGGCGAAGAGGGTGGCCATTTCGGCCTGCCATCGGGCATTGACCTCTGTCACCGCCATGCGGGCTTGGGCGGCTTGGTAGTCATCGCACTCCAGATAGCCGATCAATTGGCCGTCAGGAGCGAGGAACAGTGAGTAGTTGTTCCACCCCGCGTTTTTCAGTGCTGACAGCATCTCCGGCCATACGTTGGCATGGCGTTGCTTGTACTCGGCCATCAGTTCCGGTTGGACTGAGGAGCGGAAACAAACCCTCATGTGCGGTTCTCCAGGGTTACTCGTCTTTGAATCGTTTCATTTGTTACGATTCAAATTACCCTCGGAAACGCGGGGGTGTCAAGGCGTTTCCAGCACATTGACGTCAGCCAACGGAGATCGGAAAGCATGTCCCAGACAGCCAGCATCAAAGACGTTGCAACCCACGCCCAAGTAGCAGTGGGCACTGTTTCCAATGTGCTGAATTATCCGGACAGGGTTTCCCAGAGGACAAAGGAACGCGTCCTCAAATCCATTGCAGAACTCGGGTTTGTCCGCAATGACGCCGCCCGCCAGCTCCGCGCCGGCCAGAGCCGGACCATCGGGCTGATCGTGCTGGACGTCGGAAACCCCTTCTTCTCCTCAGTCGCCCGTGCCGCAGAGGATGCTGCCACCGCACTCGGAAGCGTGGTGCTGGTGGGTGACAGCGGGCAGGACGCCTCCCGCGAAGCGCACTACATGGACCTCTTCCAGGAGCAGCGCGTCCAAGGGCTGCTCCTTTCCCCCGTAGGCGATGTGGCGGAGCGGATCGATACTCTGCGTGAACGGGGCGTGCCCACCGTTCTGGTGGACGAACTTGCAGACACCGACCGCTGCAGCTCAGTCTCCGTGGATGACCAGGAAGGCGGTTATCTCGCGGCCAAGCACCTGCTGGACCTGGGCCGCCGTCGTCTGGCCTTTGTTGGTACGCCGTCCATCCGCCAGGTCGCGAGCCGACTCGAGGGCGCGCAGCGTGCTGTGGCAGAGGTATCCGGGGCCAGTGTTGAGGTCCTGGATTCTGCTGGCCAGACCGTTCTGGCCGGCAGGCAAGTGGGCAACAGCCTGGTGGAACGCGCCCCGGAGCTCCGGCCTGAAGCCGTGTTCTGCTCCAACGACCTCCTGGCGCTGGGCGTCATGCAGTCGCTGACCATGTTGCGGACGGTCCGGATCCCGGAGGACATCGCGCTCATCGGCTATGACGACATCGATTTCGCCATCTCCGCAGTGGTTCCGCTCTCTTCCATCCGCCAGCCCACCGAGGCCCTGGGCCGCACGGCGATCGAGCTGCTCGCGGAAGAACAGGAGAGCGGCGGCACCAAGCACCGGGCAGTGGTGTTCACGCCTGAACTGGTGGTCCGCCAAAGCACTGCCGGCGCACCCAGCTAAGTAAGTTGGGGGTGCAGGCGGTGCTCCCTGGGCGCAGGCCTAGCCTCGTTTGACTGTTACGTCCAGCGGAAGCGGTGCCGGGACATCGATCGGCCACCGCCCGTTGGTGGCGATCCGGGACAGGTTCCGTTCACCATCAGGGTGGTCGATATCCACGGGAATGAGCACCGTGTTCCGATCACCGATCTGGGTTGCCTTGGCGGTCAAGTGGGCAGCTTCCGTTGCCGCAACCAGATCGAAATGGGGTTCCCATTCGGCAGTGGTAACCACCAGGCGTAGTTCCTCGGTGGGCATATAACCCTCTCCGATCGACCAAATGAGGCGGACAACGTAGTCGATGAGAAGGTCGCCGCGTTCCACGTTCCAGCCGGGCTCGATCTCGAACTCCACTGCGTAGCCGGTGTTGCCTTTGACGTTTGGCTTGTCCCCTCCGGAAAAGTCGGTGACGGTGATTCCAGGCACCGCTTCCAAGGCTTCCCGGGCTTCTGCGCGAGTCTGTCCTGCTTCAGAGTCATGTGGCACGGTGCTGCACGAACTCAGCGCCAGCATGCCCACAACTGCCACGCCAATAAGTTTCCTGAATCTGGTCTGCACGCCATTCCCCATAACTTCAACTTCTCATAGATCGAGGTGAAGAACTCTCCTCATGAATGGAGTGGAGTCGTGGCAGCTTTCATGACGGTGGCTACAGGGCGTAGATGCTCCAGGAGGCGGTGTGCTCCGCGCCCGGTTCCAGCCGGATCAGGTCCGTCCCGCTGTTGAAGGCATCCGGTGGGCACGTCATGGGTTCCACGGCCAGGCCCAGGCGGCTGGGCAGGGGTGCCGGCTTGTCAGCGGTATGGATCTGCAGCCAAGGGCAGCTTTGGTCCCAGGACATTCCGACGCCGGTGCCCGCCGGGTCCCGCAGCGACAGCTGCGCCAGCCCGCCGTCGAACGTTATTCCGGTGAAGGCGTGGTCGATCTCGGTGCTGCCGATGGTGCGCGCTGAACGGAAGTCGAAGGGATGGCCCTCAACCCCCGCCAGGCTCACGGGCAAGAGCCGATCCGGTGTGACTTCCAGGAACGAGTCCGCGCCAAATTCCAGGACCCACTCATCCAGCGGCGAGGAGCCGGCCACCAGGTACGGGTGCGGGCACACGCCGTAAGGAGCAGCGACGTCGGCAGCGTTGCGGGCCGTAACGGAGGTGTGAAGTCCGGATTCGTCCAGGGTGAACCGTGCCTCAAGCTCCAGGACGAAAGGGTAACCTGCCGTCGGACCCAACGTGCACGTCAAGGTGAGCGAGCCGGCGTCGGACTCCTTCAGCGTCCAGTCGAGCGGGAAGGCGAGCCCGTGCAGGGCAGTTGCGCGCTCGGGTTCATTGACCGGAAGCCGGTGCTCGACGTCGTCGAAGGTGTAGGTGCCGTCTGCGATCCTGTTGGGCCACGGCGCGGCAATGATGCCACGGTAGTCCGGGATCGGGCCACCTTCGGTGAAGGGGACAATGAGGTCACGGTCCTCGAACCGGAAGACGCGCAGCGCGGCCGCGCGGGCGGTCACGATTGCTGTGTAACCGCCCGCGCTCAGCGTGAATTCAGTGCTCACAGGCCGCCGGCCAGTTTGTAGTACGCGGCGTTCCAGTTGAGTTCCTTCTTGAACTGTTTGATGGTGGTGCCTTCGTCGATGGTGAGGAGTTCGGTCTTGGCGATTTCGGCGAAGTCCTCGAACACCTCAAGGCCCACCTGCGTGGACAATACCGTATGGTGGGCGGCGCCCGCAGTGAGCCACGCGGCCGCCGAAGTGGCGAAGTCGGGCTTCGGTTCCCACAGTGCGCGGGCAACCGGCAGGTTGGGAAGCGGCTGGTCGAGATCGACGACGTCCACCACATTGGCGACCAGGCGGAAACGGTCACGCATGTCCGAGAGGGCAACAACAATGCCTGGGCCGGCGTCAGTGTCGAACACCATGCGGACGGGGTCTTCCTTGCCGCCAATGCCCAGCGGGTGGATCTCTACGCGGGGCTTCGAGGCGGTCAGGGACGGGCAAACCTCCAGCATGTGCGCGCCCAGGATCTTCTCGCTGCCCGGTTCCAGGTGGTAGGTGTAATCCTCCATCAGCGACGCACCGCCGGGCAGGTCACCGCCCATGACCTTGGCAGCGCGGACCAGGATGGCGGTCTTCCAGTCGCCCTCGGCACCGAAGCCGTAACCGTCAGCCATGAGGCGCTGGACGGCCATGCCCGGAAGCTGCCGCAGCTCGCCCAAATCCTCGAAAGAGGTGGTGAACGCTGCAGAACCATTGGCCTCCAGGAAGCTGCGAAGTCCCAGCTCGATCCTGGCGCTGTACCGCAGCGACTCATGGCGGTCACCGCCTGTCTTCAGCTCTTCAGCCACCTCATAAAGGTGCTCGTACTCGGCAACCAAAGCGTCGACGTCGGACTCTTCCGCGCCGTGCACGGCGTCGGCGAGTTCATTGACGGACCAGGTGTTCACTGAGACGCCGAAACGAAGCTCGGCTTCGGTCTTGTCGCCCTCTGTGACGGCGACATTGCGCATGTTGTCGCCGAAACGGGTCAGCTTCAGCGTGCGGACGGCGGCCCAGCCGGCCGAGGCTCGCTGCCACGCACCAACCTGGCGGGCAACCTCAGGATTGGAAACATGTCCGACGACGGTCTTCCGCGGCACGCCGAGGCGCGACTGGATGTAGCCGAATTCGCGGTCGCCGTGGGCTGCCTGGTTGAGGTTCATGAAGTCGAAATCGATGTCAGCCCATGGCAGGTCCCTGTTGGCCTGGGTGTGAAGGTGCAGCAACGGCTTGCGCAGTGCATCCAAGCCCTGGATCCACATTTTTGCGGGGCTGAAGGTGTGCATCCAGGCCGTCACGCCAATCACGGAATCATCCGAATTGGCTTCCAGTGCTGTGCGGCGGATCGCGTCGGAATCGGTCAGGACCGGCTTCCACACAAGCTTCACCGGAACGTCGCTGCTGGCATTCAGGGCGTTGGCAATCTCCTGTGACTGCGCAGCGACCTGCTTGAGGACATCCTCCCCGTACAGGTGCTGGCTGCCGGTAAGGAACCAGACCTCGTACTGCCCCAGGGAGGTGGAGTTGGCGGATGTGCTGTTGGCGCTGGGCATTGTGGTGGCTCCTGGTTTTCTGGGTTTCGAGTGGCTTGCGGCGTCCGCGTCAGCGGCCGTAAACGTTCTGGTATCGGTCGAAGAGTGACTCGATCTTGGCTTGGTCGATAGGCAGGGGATCGCCGAGTTGGCGGGAGATGTGGACTGTCCTTGCCACTTCCTCGCACATCACCGCTGCCTTGACGGCGCTGCGGGCGTCCTTGCCTATGGTGAAAGGCCCGTGGTTCTGCATCAGGACCGCCGGGGAGTTGGAGTTTTTCAGGGTCTCCACGATGCCTTGGCCGATGGAGTCGTCCCCGATCAGTGCGAACGGGCCAACTGGGATGGGTCCGCCGAACTCATCACCCATCATGGTCAGGACGCAGGGGATTTCCTCGCCGCGGGCAGCCCAGGCGGTGGCATAGGTGGAGTGGGTGTGGACCACGCCGCCTACCTCGGGCATGTGCCGGTAGACATACGCATGCGCGGCCGTGTCCGAGGACGGGGAGAGGTCCGGGTTGCCCCAGTCCACAGTCCCGGCACTTCCGGTGTTGATGCCCCGCACAGGTGTGCCATAAAGATCAGTGACCACCATGAGCTCGGGCGTGAGGTCGTCATAGGAAACGCCCGAAGGCTTGATGACCATGAGGTCATGCCCGGGGATGCGGCCGGAGACGTTGCCGGCTGTCCAGACCACCAATTGGTAGCGGGTGAGTTCTGCATGCAGCTCGCAGACTTCCTTGCGGACTTTGGCAATGCTTTCCAGCAGGGCGCTCATGCGGAAGCTCCTTCGAGGGTGCTCGGCTGGGTTGGCTGTGCTGTGTTTTGCTCTGCTGTGTTTTGCTGTCCCGAACCTTGGATCGCGGCGCGTTGGATGGCCTTCAAGCGGTGCATGACGTTGTTGGTGCCGCGTCCGAAGTAGTCGTGCAGGGTTTTGTATTCCTGGAAGAGGACCTCGTAGGCCGCCACGTTTTCGGGGATGGGGGTGTAGACCGCGCCCGGAGCAGCAGCCATGGAGGCTGCGGCTTCACGGATGTCCTTGTACTTTCCGGCGGCAACAGCGGCGTGGATGGCCGAGCCCAGCGCAGGACCCTGTTGGGACCCGATGGTGGAGAGCTGCAGGCCGGTGATGTCGGCGTAGACCTGCATCAGGAACTTGTTCTTCAGCAGCCCCCCGGCCACGATGAATTCCTTGACCGGAACACCTGAGTCACGGAAGGCGTCAACAATGGTCCGGGTTCCGAAGGCCGTTGCTTCCAGCAACGCCCGGTAGGTGTCTTCAGGCTTGGTGGCCAAGGTCTGGCCCACCACCACGCCGGAAAGTTCGTGGTCAACCAGCACTGAGCGGTTGCCCGAGTGCCAGTCCAGCGCAATGAGTCCGTGCTCGCCGATTGCCTGCTTCTGCGCGAGTTCGGTCAGGTACTCATGGATGCCCAGTCCCTTTTCCGTGGCGGCCTGGTGGTACTCCGGCGGGACACCGTTCTTGGTAAACCAGCCAAAAATATCGCCAACGCCGGACTGCCCGGCTTCGTAACCCCAGAGGCCGTCCACGATGCCGCCGTCCACTACCCCGCACATGCCGGGGACTTCGCGGAGCACGTCCCCGTTCATGACGTGGCAGGTGGAGGTGCCCATGATGGCTACAAGCTGTCCGGGTTCCACGGCGTTCGCAGCCGGGGCGCTGACGTGGGCGTCCACGTTGCCCACGGCCACGGCAATTCCTGCCGGAAGTCCCGTCCATGCTGCGGCTTCTTCGGTGAGGTATCCCGCGGCATCGCCCAATCGGCCGATGGTGTGTTCCAGCTTTTCCGACACGAAGCCCTTGAACTCCGGGTTAAGCGCCGCCAGGAAGTCCTCGGAGGGGTACTTTCCGTCTTGGTAAATGCCCTTGTAGCCCGCGGTGCAGGCGTTGCGGACGTAGCTGCCGCAGAGTTGCCAAACGATCCAGTCGGCGGCTTCAACCCAGTGATCCATGGCGCCGTAGACTTCGGGATCTTCCTCGAGGAGTTGCAGGCCCTTGGCGAACTCCCACTCGGAGGAGATCAGGCCGCCGTAGCGGGGAAGCCAGGCCTCGCCGCGTTCCTCAGCCAGCTTGTTGATCCGGTCAGCTTGAGGTTGGGCTGCGTGGTGGCGCCACAGCTTCACGAAAGCGTGGGGCCGGTCCGCGAAGCGTTCCAGTTCGTTCAGTGGCGTGCCGTCGGCCGTCGTCGGAACCATGGTGCAGGCGGTGAAGTCGGTGGCAATGCCAACCACGTTTTCGGGGTTGATTCCGGCATCGGCGACGGCGGCAGGTACAGCATTGCGCAGAACGTCACGGTAGTCGTCAGGGACCTGGAGCGCCCAATCTGCGGGAAGCCGCTGGCCGCTGCCCGGCAGGTTCTCCGACACGACGGCGTGCGGGTACTCGAACACGCCGCTGCCAAGTTCTGCTCCGTCCGATACACGAACCACAACCGCGCGTCCGGACAAGGTGCCATAGTCCACGCCAATGACGAACTGCTCATCCAGCGGGAGGTTTTCAGAAGTATTCATGGGTCTCCATCCGGCTGGCCAGGGCCTCATTGCCGGGGGTTGGGGTGGAAAAGTGAAGAAGGTCTGATGCAATTGTTAGCGCTCACAACTTTGATGTCAAGAGCGGGCACGGTCGAACGGGATGCTACCTACTTGGTTGGGGCGGGGGCCGTGGTGGAGCGGACCACCAGGCGCGGTACGACGGCGGCCGCCGAAACGCTGCTGCCATTCTCCAAGCGGTCCAGCAGCAAACGGATGCAGCGCTGGCCGAGCTCTTCGAAGTCCTGCGCCACGGTTGTCAGTGGTGGGATGAAGTAGGCGGACTCTGGCTGGTCATCGAAGCCCACAACGCTGATGTCGGCGGGAACCTGCACGCCTGTCTCATGGAATGCACGCAGCACGCCGAGGGCCATCTGGTCATTGGCCACGAACAGCGCAGTCACGGAACGGTCGGCGGCGACCTTCAAGCCCTCGCGGTAACCGCACTCAGCACTCCAATCGCCCTCGATCAAGGTTCCCGGTTCAAGGCCGGCCTCCGCCAAGGCCTCCTGCCATCCTTCGATGCGGGCAGCAGCATCAATCCAATCGGCGGGGCCGGAGAGGTGGCCGATCCGCTCATGGCCAAGGCTCAAGAGGTGCTCGACGGCCAGCTTGGCGCCCTGCCGCTGGTCAACTGTGGCTCCCGTGAGGTGCTCATCGCCAACCGACCCAACAGCAACCAACGGCACGTGGGCAGTGATGTCCTTGAGAACTTCAAATGTCCCCGGGTGCGGAACCGTTACTACGATGCCGTCAACGCCTTGGTCCATGAAGTGCGCCATGGCGTCCTTGATGGTCTCCGGCGTCACTTCCCGCAGACCCGCGACACTGACGAAATAGCCCGCATCCCGGGCCGCAAGCTGGACGCCGAGGAGCGTGTGCGACGGCCCATATTGGGCCATCTCACTGCCCAGAACCCCGATGGTCAGGGAGCGCCGCGTCACCAGGCTGCGTGCCGCCGTGTTCCTGCGGTACCCAAGTTCGGTAATGGCTTGTTCCACGCGCTCGCGGGTCTTGGAACTGACGTTGGGATGGTTGTTCAGCACCCGGGAAACGGTCTGGTGGGAAACTCCCGCCACGCGGGCAACGTCCTCCATGACCGGGGGGCGGGCTGATGCAGATTGATCTGGGCTCACCCTGTCACGATAGAGCACCTGCAGCCGTGATCAGCTCATGGCTGCCTTGGCGGCGTACTGGCGGTACCTCGTCAGGAACGGGGCAGTTCCGTCGGCATCCCGGGGTTTGACGTCCACGCCATCCAAGGGCCACGCGGGCAATTGACCCGTCAGGACGCCGGCTGCCTGGCGGGCAGCTCCGTCAGCAACGTACTCGCCGGGTCGGGGCACGAATATCGGCAGGCCAAAGGCCAGGGAGGCAATCTGCTGGACGGCCTCCGACTGCGCTCCTCCACCCACCAGGATGATGCGCTGGGCAGAGACGCCTTGTGCCTGCAGTGCGGCCAACCCGTCCGCCAAGGAACACAGGACGCCTTCTACCGCTGCCCGCGCCAAGTTGGCCGGGGTGTAGTTGGAGACCGTGATGCCGTGGAGGGAGCCGGTGGCGTCGGGCAGGTTGGGCGTTCGTTCGCCCTCGAAATACGGGACCAGGGTCAGTCCTTCGGCACCTTCCGGAGCGGAGAGGGCCAAGGTGCCGAGCTCGGGCAGGGTGACGCCCAGCAGTCCGGCTGTGGCATCGAAAATTCGGGTCGCGTTGAGGGTGCAGGCAAGGGGAAGGAAGTTGCCCGTGGCATCGGCAAAACCTGCCACCAGTCCACTGGCATCCTGTGCGGGGACGTCCGAGACTGCAAACACGGTGCCTGACGTCCCGATGGAAATGACCACATCCCCGACGGCGGCACTCACGCCCAGGCCGGCCGCGGCGTTGTCACCGGCTCCGGGCCCGATCAAAGCACCGCCCGGTGTCTTGCCCGCGGCATCCAAGGGGCCAACAACGACCGGAAGGACGGGAACATGACCGAGCGTGCTCTTGAGCACCTCCGGAAGATAACCGCCACCGGCAACTGAGAAATAGCCCGTGCCGGAGGCGTCCGACCTGTCGGTGCGCAGTAGCTCCAGCGATGCCGGCCCGCCGCCCGGACCATGTCCGGCGAGACGCCAGGACAGCCAGTCGTGAGGCAGGCAGACTGCGGCAGTTCGTCGGGCATTCTCCGGTTCGTTCCGGGCCAGCCAGCGTAGCTTGGTGGCAGTCAAGGATGCCACCGGTACGGTTCCGGTGGTGGACGACCAGAACGAGGCTCCGGCAGCGGCATCGCCTTGGCCGGCTTCAAGAATCAGTTCTTCGGCGTCACGTGCAGAGCGGGTGTCGTTCCACAGAAGGGCGGGACGGACCACGTTCCCGGATTCGTCGAGGCACACCATGCCGTGCTGCTGACCGCCAACCGATACGGCGTCGACGTCGTCCAGGCCGCCTGCCTCCCTGATGGCTTCCTGGAGGGCCGTCCACCAGTGGTCAGGGTGGACTTCCGTACCCTCAGGATGGGGTGCCCGGCCCTGGCGTACCAAGGCACCGGTGACGGAGTCACGGATGACCACTTTGCACGACTGGGTGGAGCTGTCGATCCCGGCTACGAGAGGCATGCGTTGTTCCTTTGGCGAACCGGCGCCGGGCCCTGCAAGGCGAAGCTTGGGGGCCCGGCGCCGGGACTTTGGTGGGTTGGTGTTCTTTAGCGGGCGCCGAGCAGGTGCTCGATGGCCAGCTGGTTGAGGCGGACGAAGGCGAACGAGCGCTCGGCGGCGTGATCGGCGTCGAACGTTTCGAAAGCGCTGGCGTCAGCCAGCAGGTCAGCCGTGGTCTCCCCGGCGTTCAAGGTGGGCTGGCCCAGTTCGAAGACGCCTGAGGTTGTGAGGGCTTCTTGGACTTCCGGATCTGCGCGGAAAGCGAGGGCGCGTTCCTTCAGCAGGAGGTACATGGACATGTTGGACTTGGCCGATTCCCAGACGCCGTCGTAGCCGTCGGTGCGTGACGGCTTGTAGTCGAAGTGGCGGGGACCGTCGTATGTGGGCCCGCCGTTGGGGAAGCCGTTCTCCAGCAGGTCCACGGTGAAGAAGGCGCTGGTGAGATCGCCATGGCCGAAGACCAGGTCCTGGTCGTACTTGATGCCGCGCTGGCCGTTCAAGTCGATGTGGAAGAGCTTGCCTGCCCACAGGGCCTGGGCGATGCCGTGGGTGAAGTTCAGCCCGGCCATCTGCTCGTGGCCCGTCTCCGGGTTGAGGCCTACGATGTCGCCGTGTTCCAGCTGGGCAATGAATGCCAATCCGTGGCCAACCGTGGGGAGGAAGATGTCGCCGCGGGGTTCGTTCGGCTTCGGCTCAAGTGCGATCCGGAGGTTGTAGCCCTTTTCCTTGATGTAACCGGCGGCGGTGTCCACGCCTTCCTTCATGCGGTCCAGCGCTGCCGACAGGTCCTTGGAGCCGTCGTATTCGGTGCCTTCGCGGCCGCCCCACATGACGAATGTTTCGGCACCAAGCTCGGCTGCGAGGTCGATGTTGCGCAGGATCTTGCTCAGGGCGAAGCGGCGGATGGAGCGATCATTCGAGGTGAAGCCGCCGTCCTTGAAGACCGGGTGGCTGAACAGGTTGGTGGTGACCATCGGCGTCTTCAGGCCGGTCTCGGCCAGGGCGGACTTGAAGTTCTTCAGGATGAGGTCGCGCTCGGAAGTGGTGGCATCAAAGGGAATCAGGTCATTGTCGTGGAAAGTGATGCCGTAGGCGCCAAGTTCACTGAGCTTGTGCACTGCTTCCACCGGATCAAGGGCCGGCCGGGTAGCAACGCCGAAAGGATCGGCGCCGGTCCAACCGACAGTCCAGAGGCCAAAGGTGAAGCGGTCCTGCGGGGTGGGCTGCGGGGTCATTTTGCTCCTTTGCAAAGCACTGGGGGAGGAGGCCAGGGAAAGCACTCCAATTAGTTTTCAATCTGAACTATATGGGGGATGATGGATCATGGTCAATGGAAGCCAGCAACAATTTTTCAAATCCGCAGGGAGTCCCACGCCAGTGAACGAGTCAGCAGCGCCCGGCCGCGTAGGCGATGTCCGCCGTCGAAATCTTTCGCTGGTTCTGGACTCCATTGCCAGGACCGGCGATGCCAAGCCCAGCCGCGCCCAGCTCGCTGCCGGCACCGGACTGACCAAGGCGGCGGTCTCCAGCCTGGTTGCGGACCTGGTGGAGTCGGGCCTTGTCTCTGAAGTGGGCCTTTACCGGGACGGCGAGCGGGGCAGGCCGGGGCAGGGTCTGGAGCTCAGTTCGCGCCGCGGCGTGGTGGGCATGGAAATCAACGTTGACTACCTGGCAGTGGGATTGGTGGACCTGGGCGGCAACCTCCGCTTCCGTTCCACTGTTGAATCGCGGAACCGGGGCATGGCGCCCGGAGAAGTCATGGAGCGGCTGCGGGTCCTGGTGGCCGAAGCGGTTGCTGCCGCCTCGCAGGACAAGATCGCAATCCTTGGCGGCGGCCTGGCGGTCCCGGGCCTGGTGGATGAGCGGCGGAACACCGTTCTCTCGGCTCCGAACCTGCATTGGGAAAACGAGCAACTGGACCCCGGCTCATTGCTCGAGGGCGCGCCGCTCGGCGTCCGGCTGTCCAATGAGGCCAACAGTGCCGCGCTCGGCGAGCTCTGGTACGGCGGCGGCCCGGCCGACTTCCTCTACGTTTCGGGTGAAGTGGGTGTTGGTGGCGGGGTCATCATTGGTTCGGACCTCTATTTGGGCCCCGGGGGATCTGCGGGCGAATTGGGTCATATTGTGGTCCATCCGGAAGGGCGGGAGTGTTCCTGCGGAGGCGCTGGTTGCCTGGAGACCTTTGCCGGGCAGGAGGCGATCTTCGAGGCAGCCAACATTCCCGAGGGCCCGCTGGGCGACCGCACCGAGCAGCTTCTCGCCGCCTTGGCCGCCCAGGACCCCAACGCCCTGAGAGCAGTCCACGACGCCGGGCGGTACTTGGGCGTCGCGCTCGCTTCCTCGGCCCGCCTGATGGATATTGACTCAGTGGTCCTAGGCGGGCACTTTGCTTTGCTGGCGGAGTGGCTGAGGCCGGCGCTGCTGGCGAGCTTGGAGCGCTATGCGCCGGGTTTGCTGGAGCCGGACAGTTTGAGCGTCTCCAGCCTGGAGCACTCCGGAACCCTCCTCGGGGCTGCCGGGCAGGTGATCAGGTCTGTTATTGAGTCGCCGTTCGAGTTCCTTTTGGCGAGCAAGCTGGCCTAAGCGCATCAATCGCCGACGGTAATTCGGCGCGGGTTCTTTCGCATTATTCATCAGCATGCTTACTATTGATGGGTCAGTTGTTCGCGAAAACCAACCCACGGACGAGTGCCCCATGACTACACAAGACTCAGCCCACACCAGCACAGCCAAGGCGCAGACCGCCCCTTCCCCGGAAGATTCCCGGAAGCCGGACAGTCCCAACGACCTCGCGAAGCCCACCTGGATGTACATCGCCAAGCGGACACTGAGGGAGTTCAGCAAGGACCAGTGCCCCGATGCTGCCGCCGGATTGACGTATTACGCAGTGCTCTCACTTTTTCCCGCGCTGCTGGCGCTGGTCTCCCTGATCGGGCTCTTCGGCGACGCCGGCAAGACCACGTCCACTTTGCTGGACATGGTCCAGCAGTTTGCGCCGGGGCCTGGCGTCGAGGCCATGCGCAAGCCGATTGAGGAACTGACGCAGTCCAACACGGCAGGCTTCGCGCTGGTTTTCGGTGTCCTGGTGGCACTCTGGTCCGCTTCCGGCTACACCACAGCGTTCAGCCGGGCAATGAACCGGGTCTATGAAGTGGACGAGGGCCGTGGATTCGTCAAGCTGCGCGGCACCATGCTCGCCGTCACCATCGTCGCCGTCGTCGGTGCCGCCCTGGCCGCGGCCATGCTTGTCCTCAGCGGGCCTGTTGCAGAAGCGATTGGTGGTGCCATCGGCCTTTCGGAGGCTGCACTGACCGTCTGGAACATCGCCAAATGGCCGGTGCTGATCTTGATCGTGGTGGCGATCATCGCAGTGCTCTACTACTTCACCCCCAACGTCAAGCAGCCCAAATTCCGCTGGATGAGCATGGGTTCCTTCATTGCACTGGTGATCTTCGCGCTGGCATCGCTGGGATTCGGCTTTTACGTGGCCAACTTCAGCAACTACAACAAGACCTACGGAGCCTTGGCCGGGGTCATCATCATGCTCCTCTGGCTCTGGATCCTGAACATGTCCTTGCTGTTCGGAGCAGAGTTTGACGCCGAAATGGAACGCGGGCGCCAGTTGCAGGGCGGAATTGAGGCTGAGGAAAGCATCCAACTGCCGCCGCGCGACACCAAGAGGAGCGACAAGCAGCAGGAAAAAGAGGACTCAGACATCCGGCGAGGCGAGGAAATCCGTCAAGCCCGTGGCGACGAACCGCGGAAGGAACGGTAACGGCAATGGGCAATTCGAGCGCGCGTGCCGACAGTAAGAATGCCGACAGCAAAAACAGGAAGCTCAAGGCCATCCGGAACGGGGACAGCGTACGGATCAGGGGCGAGGTTTTCCGGGTGGATTCCGTGCTGCCCCTGGAAGGAACACGGAATATCAGCCTGGAACTGCAAGCGCCCGACGGCGGATCGGTCACCTTCATCGGCTTGCCGGAGGCAAAGGTCCAGCTCGCTGCGCGAGCCTCCTGAACTGACACCTGGGTAACGGCGGTGCCGAGCATTTTCATTTCCCGTTGAGCAACCTTCCCGTCCGGCCGCACCCGTGCCATTGTTTCACCATGCAAACGGTGTACGAGGCGGCCGGCGGCGCAGATTTCTTCCTTGCTCTGGCGAAGGCTTGGCACGTCAGGGTGGTGGATGACGAGGTAGTGGGGCATGCCTTCAGGCGCGGCGTCCACCCGGAGCACACCCAGCGGTTGGCAGCCTACTGGAGCGAGGCCTTGGGCGGTCCACCGCTGTACTCCGAAAGCTATGGCGATGAGTCCTCAGTGGTGAGGATGCATAGCGGGAACGGCCCCCACGAAGAGATGAACAGCCGGGCGATCACGTGCTTTGACCAGGCGCTGAAGGACGTGGGCGTGGTGGACGATGCGCTTCGCACAGTCCTGCATGACTACTTCGCCTGGGCCACCAACAACTCCATGGCGCGCTATGAGCGCTCATCGGACGACGTCCCGGCCGGACTCAGCCTCACCAAGTGGTCTTGGGACGGTCTCGTGGCCGGCTGAAAGCTCAGCCCCTCAGCGGGAAAGTTCAGGCTTCTGCGGGAAAGCCCTGATCGGCGTCATCCCACCAGCCCTCCCAGGCGCTGGACGTGAGTCGCACGGTAACAGCGGGGGAGTACTCGGGGCTGGATTCGCCGGAGGGGCCACTCGGGCTGCTGCTGGCATCGAGGAAGAAGCTGAGGGTCTTCAAGAGCATCATGGTGGTGTCCTTTCAGTGGTTTCGTGGACGTCTTTGTCCAGGTAAAACCAGCGTAGGTGGCCATTGTTTCCTCCCATCGACTCAATGTTTCAGCTGTGTACCTTTTATCTCACCTGCCCAATCCACGACTCACAGCTGACACACAAACGGGCACCAAAAAGCGGGCCCCCGCCGTGACCGTGGCAGGAACCCGCTTGTTCTTGGAGTGATCCTCCCGCGGAGCTTAGGGCATCCGCGGGAGGATCACGTGTTACGCGAACGGGAGGACGAGCTCCGCGTAGCGCTGCTTCATGGTTTCCAGGACGGTGTCGCCATCGGCATCCCAGATTTCCTGATTGAAGATCTCAACCTCAATGTCGCCCGTGTAACCGGCGTCCCTGACCCAGGTGCCGATCGTGGCGAAGTCAATGACGCCGTCGCCCATCATGCCGCGGGACAACAGTGCGTCCGCAGCAATCGGCAGGTTGAAGTCGCACACCTGGTAGGAGGCGATCCGGTTCTCGCGGCCGGCGCGGTCGATCTGCGCCTTCAGTTCCGGATCCCACCAGACGTGGAAGGTATCGACGGCGACGCCGACAGCCTTTGCGTCGTACGGCGCGGCGAGATCCAGTGCCTGGCCAAGGGTGGAGATGAGTGCGCGGTCGGCGGCGTACATGGGGTGCAGGGGTTCCAGCACCAGCCGTACGCCGTTTTCGGAAGCGAAAGGAACGAGTTCCTCGAGGCGGTCGGCCACGCGCTGGCGGGCAGCGACGACGTCCTTCTCACCCGGAGCGAGCCCGCCAACCACCAGGAACAGCTCCTGGGTGTCCAGTGCTACTGCTTCGCGGACGGCATCGAAGTTGTCAGCGAGTGCGGCAGCCTGGCCTTCAGGGTCGGCCGCCGTGAGGAACCCGCCGCGGCACAGCGAGGAAACGCGGAGTCCTGCGTCCTTGATGAGCTTGGCTGCCTTGTCCAGTCCGGCCTCGGCCACGCGGTCGCGCCATGGGCCGATCGCGGGGATGCCGGCGCGGGCGCAACCATCCACGGCTTCGGCAAGTGTCCACTTCTTGGTGGTGGCGCTGTTCAGGGACAACCGGGAGAAGTCGCTCATGCGCCCACCCCATTGATCCGCAGGAAGTCGGACATCCGGAATGCTGCCAGCGACGGATCCTTCAGCAGGCCGGCCTGGTCCGCCAGCTCAAAGGTCTTTGCCAGGTGCAGGACCGAACGGCCCGAGTGCAGTCCGCCCACCATCTGGAAGCCGGGCTGCTTGCCGTTGAGCCAGGACATGAAGGCGATGCCGGTCTTGTAGTAGAACGTGGGTGCGCTGAAGATGTGCTTTCCCAGCTCACGGGTGGAGTCCAGGATGGCGCGCCCTTCGGCGCCTTGGCCGGCGTCGTACTTCTGCAACGCAACCGAAGCGGCCGGGTAGATGGCAGCGAAGATGCCCAACAGGACGTCCGAGTGGTGCGTGTCGTCGCCGTCGATCAGTTCCGGGTAGTTGAAGTCGTCGCCGGTGTAGAGGCGCACATCAGCAGGCAGCGCCGCGCGGAGGGCAACCTCGTGTGAGGCGTCCAGCAGAGAAACCTTTACGCCGTCAACCTTGTCCGAGTGCTCACGGATCAGGCTGAGGAACGTTTCGGTGGCCACGGAGACGTCGTCGGAGCCCCAGTATCCGGCCAGTGCGGGATCGAACATGGTGCCGAGCCAGTGCAGGATGACGGGCTGGTCCACTTCCTGCAGGAGCGTCGAGTAGACGTGCAGGTAGTCGTCGGCGCCGTTGGCGACCTTGGCCAGGGCGCGGGATGCCATCAGGATGACCTTGGGACCGGCCTCGCTGACGACGCCGATCTGCTCGCGGTAGGCGTCGATCACGGCCTGGATGCCCGCTGCGCCCTCGGGGAGCGCGGCGATGTCCAGCTGGTCGGTGCCTGCGCCGCAGGACACGAGGTCGCGGACTGACTTGCCCGCGATTGCGGCGTTGCCTGCCGAAACAACGGAGGCTGCCTCGGCGCCGGTGCGCTTGATGAGCTGCTGCGTGGCTGCCCAGTCCAGGCCCATGCCGCGCTGTGCGGTGTCCATGGCGTCAGCAACGCCCAGGCCGTAGGACCACAGCTCGTGCCGGTAGGCCAGTGTGGCGTCCCAGTCGAGCTGGGCCGGCGCGCCGGGCGTGTTGTCGGCTGCTACCTCGGGGATGACATGGGCTGCGGCGTAAGCGCGGCGGGCCGTCAAAGGAGCGGTCGGCTTGGCCCAGGAGGTGGCTGCCTGAAGGCGGTACTCGCGGGTGCCGCCGTCGTCTGTGGGAAGAATCAGTGACGTCATTAGAGGGTGATCTCCGGGATGTCGATGGTGCGGCGCTCGGCCGAGGACTGCAGGCCGAGCTCGGCGAGCTGCACGCCGCGGGCTGCGGAGAGGAGGCCGAAGCGGTGCTCGCGGCCTGCGACGACGTCGCGCAGGAATTCTTCCCACTGCAGCTTGAAGCCGTTGTCCAGTTCAGCGTTGGCGGGAACTTCCTGCCACTGGCTGCGGAAGGATTCGGTGACGGGCAGGTCCGGGTTCCAGACGGGCTTGGGGGTGTGGGCGCGCTGCTGCGCAACGCACTTGTTCAAACCGGCGACGGCGGAACCGTGCGTGCCGTCGATCTGGAACTCCACGAGTTCGTCGCGGTAAACGCGGACGGCCCAGGAAGAGTTGATCTGGCCGATGACGTCGTCGCCGCCCGGGGTTTCGAGCTCAAAGATGCCGTAAGAAGCGTCGTCGGCGGTGGCCTTGTATTCCTTGCCGGCCTCGTCCCAGCGGGCGGGGATGTGGGTGGCGGTCTTGGCGTTGACGCTCTTGACCTTGCCGATGATGCCTTCAAGGACGTAGTTCCAGTGGCAGAACATGTCCGTGGTCATTCCGCCGCCGTCTTCCTTGCGGTAGTTCCAGGACGGACGCTGGGCAGCCTGGACGTCTCCTTCGAAGACCCAGTAGCCGAATTCTCCGCGGATGGAGAGGATGCGGCCGAAGAAGCCTTCATCCACCAGGCGGCGGAGCTTCACCAGGCCGGGGAGGTACAGCTTGTCGTGCACAACGCCTGCGGTAACGCCGGCTTCCTTGCCGATCTGTGCCAGTTCAATGGCTTCTTCGAGGGTCTCGGCCGTGGGCTTCTCGGTGAAGATGTGCTTGCCGGCGCGCATGGCCTTCTTCAGGGTGGCGGCGCGGAGGCTGGTCATGGAAGCGTCAAAGATGATGTCCACGGTGGGATCGGCGATGACTGCGTCCAGATCGGTGGTCCATTCGGAGACCTTGTGGAGCTCGGCCAGTTCGCGGATTTTGGCCTCGTTGCGGCCAACGAGGATCGGCTCAACCTGGACTTTGGTGCCGTCTTCCAACGTGAAGCCGCCGGCGTCGCGGATGGGGAGGATGGACCGCAGCAGGTGCTGGCGGTAGCCCATACGGCCGGTGATGCCGTTCATGGCGATGCGGATCGTCTTTGTTTCGTAGCCCATGTTTTCTCCAGTGCCTTGTGTGCCGGTCGCGGTGCGGATGCCGGTGCTTGCAGTTCATGTGGGAAAGCGCATTCCCGTTGCATTCGATCATGCACCATGACGCGCCGGATTGGCAAGCGCTTTCCCGAAACTTCCGGAAGACTGACATAATTTCCGTAGCGCCAGTCCCGACGCTTGCAGAAAAGGAGGGCCCCGTGGCCGCCAGCACACTCAGTGAAGTTGCCCGTTTGGCCGGGGTTTCCCTGGCCACCGCATCGAGGGTCCTCAACGGCTCGTCCCGGAAGCCCGCCGAAGACATTGCCGAACGCGTCCGCGAGGCCGCCGACAAGCTCGGCTACGTGCCCAATGCCCAAGCTCAGGCCCTGGCAAAATCGAGCTCGGGCTTGATCGGACTGGTTGTCCACGACATCGCCGATCCGTACTTTTCAGCGATCGCCCGCGGAGTACAGGAAGCTGCCCGCCAGCAGAACCGCATGGTGCTCCTGGCCAGCACCTCCGGGGCTCCTTCGGATGAGAAAGAGGCAGTGGCAGCCTTCGCCGCACGTCGGGCAGACTCAATCGTCATTGCCGGTTCGCGTTCCGTCCGGGCCGAGGACAAGCAGGGAAACATCGAACTTGCGGCCGAGTTGGACCGCTACTGCCGCAACGGCGGACACGTGGGAGTGGTGGGCCATCCGGTGGTGGGTGCGTCCACCACTGAGGGTTACCACGTGGTGAAGGTCCCCAACGAGGAACTTGCAGCCGGCCTCGCAACGGAACTGGCGGAGACTCACGACGGCGCCTTCCTGATCATCGCCGGCCCCGAAGGCCTGTACACCTCCGATGACCGTGTTCGCGGTTTCCAGCGCGGACTCGAGGACGCCGGACGGCCAGCGGCTGAGGTGATCCGCACGGGATTCAACCGTGCCGGAGGATACGACGCCGGGGCGGCACTTGCCGCCCGGATCAAAGCATCCAAAGAACGCCTCTGTATTTTCGCAGTCAATGACGTCATGGCCATTGGTGTCACAGCCGCCCTTCGGCCCGAGGGCGTGTGGATTCCGCGCGACGCCACCATCGCCGGATTCGACGACATCGAAACCCTGCGCGACTTCCGGCCCGCCCTGTCCACGGTGCACCTGCCGCTGGAGGACATTGGTCGTCTGGCTGCCGGAGATCCTGATACCCCTCCGGTCAGCGGCGCGGTCAAGCTCCGCCGCAGTACCGGGACTTCGGCGGCGGAAGCTCCGGTGGAACCGCAGGTATGACGCCGGTTCCGCAGCCCGCGCGCAAACAGGGGCACGGGCGGGTGCCGGCGGAGGCGCCCCGGGCACTCACGGTGATTCCCGCCGTCGAGCGTTCCACCGCCGGGGTAGTTTCCGCTCAGGCTGCGCCTGCCATCCTGGTGCTTCCGGGCGGAGGGTATGCAAAGCAGGCTGATCACGAGGCCGAGCCGGTGGCCGAGTGGCTTGCCTCGCTGGGCATCCACGCGTTCGTGTTGCGGTACCGGGTGGCGCCCGATCACCACCCCGCCCCGTTGGAGGACGCCAAGCGGGCCATGTTGTGGATCCGCAGCGGCGGTCATGGCCTGAACGTTGACGCATCCAGGGTGGGCGTTCTCGGGTTTTCTGCCGGCGGGCATCTTGCAGCCACGTTGGCAGTCCAGGTTCCCAGCGGAGATTTTGAACTGGACACCAACGCCGCTGCGCCGGACCTCAGCATTCTCTGCTACCCGGTGATTTCTTTCGTGGACTCGGTTCATCAGGGATCCGTGGACAACCTGGCCGGCCCGGGCGCCCCGGCTGAGGTCCTGCGGGAGCTTTCACCAGAGCTGCATGTCACGCCGGCTACACCCCCGGCATTCCTATGGCATACCGCCGATGACCACTCCGTCCCCGTCGCCCATAGCCTCGCTTACGCCGGGGCGCTCAGCCGCGCCGGTGTCCCGGTGGAGCTTCATGTTTTTCCGCATGGCATTCACGGTATTGGCCTGGCCCCGGGGACGCCGGGCGCTGATCAGTGGCCGTCACTGTGTGCGTCGTGGCTCGGCCGACGGGGTTGGACCCAACTGTAGGTCTCAGTCCTCGCCCAGGGTGATGGTGTGGAGGAAAGAGGCGTCGTTGATGACGTTTTCCGGAAGATCGTCCTCGACAAATTCCAGCATGATGTCCATGTCCTTGCCGTTTCCCCGCAGGACATCGGTGACGGTCTGCCACAGCAATTTCCGGTGCCGCAGCGGAAAACGTTCGGCAACCGGCCCCCAGGAGAAGCAGTGCACACCCACTACGTGCGGGAGGACTTCATGCAAGGATTCCAGCGCCTGCTGGTCTGAAAGTCCGACGGCGGGCTGCCAGTAGGTGCCGACGTTCGGGTGGTTGACCCGGTTCAGTAACTCGAGGGTGGTTGCGGGGGAGTCCGTGAGGGTATTGCCGTGATACTCAAAGGCGATGGCGACGCCCCGGGCGGCTCCGAGATCCGCAATCCGCTGTGTGTCTTTCACTACTGCGTCCCAGTGCTCTTCGCTGGCGCCGGCAGAGCCAAGTTCTCCCGCCCACACCCGGATCCGCGGCGCACCAAGCCCTGCGGCCAGGTCCAGCGCACGGTCGAAGTCTCCGAATACGCCGCAGCGGTAGTACGAGCCGAGGGACAGGACGGCAAGCCCTGCTGCTTGGGTTGCTTCCTTGGCCTTTGCCGCGGACTCGGCATCGCTGACGTGGACATCGGTGCCCCACTCAATGCCGGCCAGGCCCGCATTCGAGGAAATTCGAACCACATCCTCAATGCCGTGGGAGCGGAGAGTCACGGAACATATGCCAGGCGTGAGGTCAGCCAGCGTGGTGAGGTCGGTCATGCTTACAGGATACCGGGAATGCGCTTACCCAGTAAGGGAAGGTCGATCCAGTATCGGCGGATAGGTTCGGTGACACCCAGGTCCGGGCTGAAACTCTCAGGCGGCCGGACGCTTTCAAGAACGCCGCCGCAGGCTTCAATGGTGCGGGCGGACGCCGTGTTGTGCTGCTTGCAGGTCACCATGACGCGTTCCATCCCCAGGGCGCGCGCTTCCTCCAAGGCGCCGTTGAGGGCAAGCTTGGCGAGTCCCCGACCCCTGGCGCTTGGCCGGATTCCATAACCGATATTGCCTCCCACTTCGGTCAGGTACTCATTGGCCAACGAGTGCCTGAGGCTGGCGGAACCCAGATAAGAACTGCCCTCCACCACCCAGATGGTGCTCTGGTTGACCAAGCCTTCGGGAGGCTGGAATTCTTCCAAGGGCATGTGGTGCAGCAGGTCAATCCATTCCGAAAAATCGCTGCGCTGGCGGAGATCCAGGTTGTACCTCGCGGCTACGAACGCTGCCGAGCCGTCCTGGTCAAGGGTTCCCCACTCGTCCCAGCTTGCAAGCCACGAGGCGTGGAAGCTTGCAGACGGCGGCATGAGCTTGGCGTCAATCATTGGGTGAGCCTACTACGGCAGTAGGTTCAGGCTTCCGATGTCTTGGCCGCTTTCGGTGTTCTGGTCGAGGGGCGGGAAGGGGTCCGTTTCCGGACCTCCCGCAACACGATCTGCTCGGGGCAAACCGTGGAAAGGAAGTCTCCCACCGACAGGGCCAGGCGCTCGCCCACGAGCGAGTAGAGAATACGGTTGGCGTCCCGCCGTTCCGTGACCAGGCCGGCCTGGCGCAGCACGCTCAAGTGTCGGGAAATGGTGGGTCCCGTGGCGTTGAATCGCGCAGCGATTTCCCCTGCGGCCAACTCGCCGTCCTTGAGGTCTTGAAGAATTTGCCGCCTGGTGGGGTGCGCCAACGCTGCGAAGATATCCGATGCTGCATCTGCCATGTTTGCAATATAGCACAATTGCTATATACAGTTTAGCTTAATTGCTAATAAGCGAAGGAGCTAGATCATGAGCGTGGCTATTACCGGAGGTACAGGCTTTGTAGGGCGTCACCTCGCAGAACGACTCAATAGGCCGGACACCGTCATCATTTCGCGGCGGACAGGGACCGCAATCACCGACGTCGACGCCTTGACGGAGGCCTTCACGGGTTGCGACGTCGTAGCCCACTGCGCCGGGATCAACCGGGAGATCGGTGACCAGACCTTCCAGCGGGTTCACGTTGAAGGCACCCGCGCAGTCATTGAAGCTGCCCGGAGGGCGGGCGTCCAAAGAATCGTCATGTTGAGCTTCCTTCGCGCCCGTCCTGATTGTGGCTCCGCCTATCACGAGACCAAATGGGCTGCCGAGGAACTCCTGCGGCAGTCCGGCATCGAGCACACGATTCTTAAAGCGGGGATGATCTACGGCAAGGGAGACCACATGGTGGACCACGTGACGCGTGCGGTGCGCAGCTTTCCGGTTTTCGCGACCGTAGGTTATCGGGAGCGGACTGTTCGACCCATACCGGTGGAAGAGGCTGTCAACACCCTGATCGCCGCCCTCGAAGGTCGCGTGCCCACCCCGACCGTCGCTGTTGTCGGAGCCGAAGAGCTTGAACTTGGAGCAGCTGTCCGCAGGATCGCCCGGATGGCGGACGGCCACCCCGTTTACGTCCGCGCCCCCATCTGGTCCATCCGCGCGCTGGCTCAGCTGACAGAATGGACCATGGTGGTTCCCCTCGTCGCAAAAGCCCAGGCGCAGATGCTCGCCGAAGGGGTCAGCGAGCCTTCGCCGTATGCGCCGTGGCTTCCCGTGGAGCTGCGTCCCAGGCTTCCTTTCGACGACGAACGCATCCGGGCCGCCGTGCCGGAAGGCCGCTTCGCCCTGGACGACCTTAGGGTAGTGAGGTGGTGGAACGGGCGTAAGGGCCGCATCCGGCCAAACCGCCCAGCCCGCAGCTAGTTCGACTTGCTCAGCGTCCGTCCCATGATGGCCTGCGTGAGTGCATCGATTACTTCTGCGTTGGCCAACGGGTTGCGGATCAGGGTGAAATCGACGTCGCCTACCGGCGGCAGGCCAAACCGCTGCGTGATCACTTTCAAGTCCTCGGGAACCAGCGACGCGGGCATCACGGCAACTCCAATGCCGGCCCGCACGGCCGCCAGCACCCCACTGATCTGCTTGGTGCTGCAGGTGATCCGCCACGTCCGGCCTTCGGCTTCCAGGGCATCGATGGCGAGTTTCCGGCTGAGGCTGGGCGCGGGGTAGGCGATGAGCGGAACTGGCGCCCCGGGCTCCAGCACGGTCTGTTCCACGCCCACCCAGGCGAAGTTGTCGTGGCGGACCACCGTGCCTTCCTTGGCACCGGCCACCCATTTCACGAACACCAGGTCCAGCTGCCCGGCGTTGAGCCGCTTGTACAACTGGTCGCTTTGGCTGACGGTGAGCTCGAGGTTGATCTGCGGATAGAGCTGCCGGAACTCGCGCAGGATCCGTGGGAGGCCCGTGATGGCGAGGTCGTCGGCGGTTCCGAACCGGAGACGTCCGCGCATGGCTGAACCGGAAAAGTACCGTGCCGCGGAATCATGGGCGGCCAGGATGTTTCGGGCGAAACCAGCCATGGCATCGCCGTTGTCAGTGAGCCGCACTTCACGGGTATCCCGGGCGACCAGTACGCGCTTGGCGGCGGCCTCCAGCTTCCGGACGTGCTGGCTGACGGTGGGCTGGGCGAGCCCCAGCCGTTCGGCGGCTTTGGTGAAACTCAGGGTTTCCGCAACGGCCAAAAAGGAGCGGAGCTGGACGGGTTCGAACACGGAACTCCTCTAAGCGCAGGTCAGCGCACGGCCGGAGTACTGCGCCGATGCCCCTTGTCCCGCAGGCACCTCATTGCATTCCGCAATGCTAGTTATAGGCGCAATACGCTTCCATAATTGCTGCTGGCAACCATAGCGTTAAACGCATCCCACCGAAACTCTCGATCCGAGGACTACTTTTGGCACCCCCACCGCCTTTAGCGGCAAACGTCAGCCAGCCCGTCATCGATTCCCTGTCCGCCCGTCCCTTGCCGGACATAAGCCAGCCGGACCAAGGCCAGTTGGACACAAGCCAGCAGGACCCAGGCCACGCGGCCGAAAGCCGCCCCGCCGCAAGCCAGCCGGACAACGTCACCCAGCCGATCGCCGTCGTGAGCGAAAAGCTGCCCTGGCGTCATACTTTCATCTCCCTGAAGGTCCCCAACTTCAGGATCTTCGCAATCGGCCATTTCATCGCCGTGATCGCCATCTGGATGCAGCGCATCGCCCAGGACTGGATGGTGCTCCAACTCTCCGGTTCCGTGACCGCCGTCGGAATTACCGTGGCACTGCAGTTCATGCCGTCGCTTTTCCTGGGACCGTGGGGCGGCATGATTGCCGACCGTTTCGCCAAGCGCAAGATCCTTATCATCTGCCAATCTGCGGCGGCGGTACTGGCCGCTGCGTTGGCGGTGCTGTCCTTGAGCGGCCTTGTCCAGGTCTGGCACGTGTACGTCATTGCCTTGGTTCTGGGCTTCGTCACGGTGCTCGACCAGCCTGCCCGGCAAGTGTTCGTCAATGAGCTGGTCGGCCCTAAGTACTTGCGGAACGCCATCAGCGTCAACTCCACCACCTTCCAATTGGGCGGCCTGATCGGGCCGGCATTGGCGGGTGTTCTGCTCACTGCCGTTGGCGCCGGCTGGGCTTTCGCCGCCAACGCAGTGGCCTGTTGCTCCACCGTGGCCATGCTGCTGATCCTCCGCAAGGACCAGTTGCACCTCAGCCAGCCCACACCCCGAAAGAAGGGGATGCTGCGCGAGGGCCTCAACTACGCCCTCAGTAAGCCCACCATCTACTGGCCTTGGCTGATGGCCGGGTTCGTGGCAGTTTTCGCGATGAGCCTTCCGGTGCTGCTGGCCGCTTTTGCGGACCACGTGTACGACGCCGGTGCCGGAGGCTACGGCCTGCTCAACGCGATGGTTGCGCTCGGTGCACTGACAGGAGCGGTGGCCTCCACCCGGCGTCGTCAACTGCGGTTGAGGTCGGTAGTGATGTCCGCCGGGTTGTACGGTTTGATGCTCTGTGTGTCATCGCTGATGCCGTCCATGGTCTGGTTCAGCGTCACCATGGTCCTTGCCGGATTCTGGTGCCTCATGTTCCTCACCGCGGCCAACCAGATGGTGCAGACCAGCTCCAACATGAGCATCCGCGGCCGCGTCATGAGCCTCTACCTGGTGGTCTTGATCGGTGGGCAGGCTATCGGCGGCCCCATGATGGGCTGGCTCGCGGAGCACCTCGGCCCACACTTGGCTGTCCTCATCTCGGGCGGGGTGCCCGCCATCGCTGCTGCGGTAGTCGCCGTCGTCCTGGCCCGAAAGTCATCGCTGCACCTGAAAGTGGACCTGCGCGACAGGCGGCGGGTGCTGAGGATCGTGCAGGAACCTCAGACCGCCTGAGTGCCGGCGGGATCAAAGAGCCCACGGGCCAACGGTGGAACCGCTGTAACCGTGGAAGCGCTGTGACAACTGAAGCGCTGGAACAACAGAAGAGCTGGACGACAAAAGCGCCCCCGGCAGGACCGGGGGCGCTTGTTGTTGGCCGCTGAGGTGTTTGTCGGCTCAGGCCACAGGCAGGTGCGGGTACTCCGCGGAGCGTCCCTGGAATTCAAGAACGTCCGGGTTGCGGATCACGCCGTCGCGGATTTCGATGGCACGGGAAATGGTCTCGTTGGCGTCCCACCCGGCCGGACCGGCCATCACGGTGTCCAGGAACGGCAACAGGGCCTCACTGATTTCCCAGCTGGCCGAGTTCCAAAGGTACGACGGGCTGTGGTCCACGGCGTAGTAGTTGACGTGTCCGCCCACGCGGAACATGGGGTCGTCGAACGTGGTGGTGCGGGCCCAGCTGAACCCCATCCCTTCATCGCAGGAAACGTCCACGATCAAGCTGTCAGCCCGGAAATCCGTCAGGTCCTCCGTGCGCAGGTACGTCAGCGGGGCGTTGGGGTCCTGCAGGGTGCAATTGACCACGATGTCCGCCGCCGCCAGGAACGGCGCCAACGGTTTGCGTCCCTGGTCGGTGATGACTTCGCTGAGGAACGGAGCCTCGTTGTCGTGGTCGAATTGCACGATCCGCACTGAATGGATCGGAGATCCGACGGCGGCGACGCCCCGGTTGGTCAAAACCTGGACGTCGTGGACACCATGGGCATTCAAGGCCGTCACGGCACCGCGCGCAGTGGCGCCAAAACCGATGACGACGGCGCTGAGCCGGCGGCCGTAGTCGCCGGTGGAGCCCGTGAGCGCCAAGGCATGGAGGACGGAGCAATATCCTGCGAGTTCGTTGTTCTTGTGGAACACGTGCAGGCCAAAGCCACCATCGCCGGCCCAATGGTTCATGGCCTCGAAGGCAATGAGCGTGAGCTTCTTATCGATGGCCAACTGGGTGATGGCCCGGTCCTGAACACAGTGCGGCCAGCCCCACAGCGTTTGGCCATCGCGGAGCTCGGCAAGGTCCTGGGCCTGCGGTTTAGGCAGCAGGATGACATCGCTGGAGGCGATCAACTCCTCGCGTGTACCAAGTCCGCCAACCAGCGCTTCAAGCGCGGTGTCGGAGACACCAAAGCGGTCTCCATAACCATGTTCAAAGCGGAGCTGTTGGCGCAGGGCAGGATCGATGCGTTCCAAGTGCTGCGGGTGGATCGGCAGGCGACGCTCGTTCGGTTTCAGCGAGGTAGCAAGGACGCCGATGCTCAGCTGACCGTTGGGCGCCGTCACTTCTTGCTGCCGGTTGAAGGTTTTGCTGCCTCCGCGGCGGCGGAGCCGGAAGCCC
Organism: Arthrobacter sp. TmtSoilC79; assembly: GCF_059739405.1. Lineage (NCBI taxonomy): Bacteria > Bacillati > Actinomycetota > Actinomycetes > Micrococcales > Micrococcaceae > Arthrobacter > Arthrobacter sp. TmtSoilC79. The sequence continues at coordinate 536,542 of NZ_AP046051.1, forward strand.
GCTTATCCGCCCGCTTTTCCTTGATGGACTTGCTGGATTTCTTCGATGCGGTTTGGCGCGGTGATTTGTCGCCCATGATGGCTCCCTTAGAGCGGAGCCGAAATGGCTCCTGACTCCTGACCCTACACCTCGGCGGGGGTCACAGTGGCCGCGGTCACCCTCCCTGCCCAGGCGCCAGGTGTGCGGCGCCGGCGGGGCGAGCGTCGTCGTCGGGCCTTCCGCCCGGATACAAAAGCCCGGAACGCGAAAGCTGGGAACGCGAAAGCTCCCGGCGCAAAGCCGCGGGCAACGATATCGCCCGGAACGCGAAAGCCCGGATACGAAAGCCCCGGGCGCAAAGCTGCGGGCACGATAACGCCCGGGACACTTCAGCCCCGGGATGTGCGGAAGCCCGGAGCGCAAAAGCTCCCGGCCACGAAAAAGCCCCGGATCCTGGGATCCGGGGCTTTCCTTGAGCGGGCGACGGGAATCGAACCCGCGTATCGAGCTTGGGAAGCTAGCGCTCTACCATTGAGCTACGCCCGCGCTGCCCGGGAGAAATTCGCCCGAGCGAGTCCTAGCTTAGCGCAGTTGAGGGGCAGCTCATGACAAGCGCGTCGGCCGCCTACTTGAACAGTTTCAGTCCGTTCCATCCGGAACCCACCTGGCGGTACGTTGTCCACTGGCCCCGGCCCAGGCCGTAGTTGTAGAGGTTGCCGTCGGCAGTCTGTGCCGTGATGCCGCGGGTGCCCGCGCCGGTCAGCCCGAAGCTTGGGGCCAGCACCCGCATGTACTGCCAGCCCGTGCCCACGGTAGTGGCCGGCCCATAGAAGCCTGCCCAACCGTCGCCCCGGTAGTTGATGAGGGCCCCGGAGCCCGTCCTTGCCAGGATGTCGTTGGCGCCATCGCCTTCCCAATCGGCGATGGTCAACTCCATGCCGTTCCAGCCCTTCCCGATGATCTGCGGAGCGCTCAGCGCGCCACCGAAGGTGTTGGGGTAATAGCGCAGGACGCCGTCCGGGAAATAGCCGACGACGCCGGGTCGGCCATGCGCGTGCGTCCACTTACCCACGGTGATGGTCATGCGCTCCCAGCCTCCGTTGCCCACCACTACCTGGTTGGCGAACCCGCCGCCCGGAAGGCCCCGATAGACCCCGAGGACGCCGTTGTTCCATTGCGCCAGGAGATCGTAGACGCCATCAATGTCCCAATCCACCACGAAAGCCTGCTTCAACCCGGTCCACCCCGAACCGATCTGGACGGCGCCTGCATAGCCGCCGGCCGCCGTCGCGGGGTAGCGCAAAAGGCGGCCGGAAGAGTCTGCGGCCACCAGGTCCGCGCCGGACTTGATGCTGGCCGCGGCTGCGGTGTTGCCCGCGAAATAGTGCTCCAACGTGGGGAACCCGCGCCGGTTCATGTCGGTGGCCAGGTCTACGCCCACGTAGCGCAGATGCCAGGGCTCGTAGCTGTACCCGGTGGTGCCCGTGTAGCCGTTGGGGTAGCGGACGATGAAACCGTATTTGTGGGCGTTTGCAGCCACCCACTTGCCCGCGGCTGTATCGCCGAAGCAAGTGCTGAGCCCACAACTGCCGGCAGCGTTGCCGATGTCCATGGCGAGGCCAGTCTGGTGCTCGCTGTAGCCGGGCCGGGCCGAAATGGTATCCGCATAGGCCTGGCCGTAGGCGTTCACGTAGCCCCAGTAGACCTGGGTTTGGGTGGCGTAGGAACGGTAGCCGCTGACGATCGACAACCCGCCCGTACCCGCGTCAGCGGCCCCTTGGAACAAGCCGTTGAGCCAGGCGGCAGCTTCCGCCCGCATGTACTGGCCCGAGCCGCGTGCGTTAATGAGGTCCGACGGCGCGTAGCTCGCCGGATTCAGCGGCCGCGACTTGTTGACCAGGACTGAAAAGCTGGCTGGATCCCCGATGGGATCCACGCTCGGCAACGGATTGACAGTTGTGGGGACTGCTGTCTTCGCCGGGGTGCTTGCAAGCGGTGGTGCCGCTGTTGCCGGAACCGCTGTGACAACCCCGCCAGCCACCGCCACGGCGAGGAAAACAGCGCACGCGGCCACCCGGCGTCGTGCCTTTGAAGCGAAAGTCTGTTGTTTCAGAACCCGCATAATGCCCCCACATCGGTTTAAGCCAGCCTCGGGAACTCTACCCCGTAGCGCCTTGCCCTGTCAGTGGTCACTTTATGAAGGCGCCAGATAACCATTCGGTCAAGGCTCGACCTTTATGTGTGCCCGTTCATGGTCCGCTGACTATTCTGAAGGTGTTAGCTGCTGCGTATGGGGAACCGGGCTAAGACATTCGAACCGTACGCGAAAGAGGTTTCCATGGCATTTGCAGACTACGAAGTGGTGATCAGCCGGGACGCCATGACCGTCTACGGATTCCTCATGGACGGCATGAACAACTCCCTCTGGCGCTCCGGAATCCGCAGCATCTCGCTCCGTTCCGGCATCCGTGGCCAAAAAGGCGCGCTCTACCAGCAGACCCTCAACGGACCCGGCGGCCGGCCCATCGCCGCCGATTTCCAGATCACCGAGGCCAGGCCGGGAGCGGAAGTGCGGTTCGCCGTCGTCGCAGGTCCCGCCCGGCCCACCGGCGGCTACTACCTCAGCACCGAAGGCCAAACAACCCGGCTCCGGTTCGCCCTCGAATACCACCCCAAGGGCCTCCGGAAGCTCATGAACGGCATGATCCAGAAAACCATGGAAAGTGAAGTCGCCCAGCTGGAGCAGCTCAAGACCGTGATGGAGTCCCGCTCGGTGGTGTGAGCGGTTCCGTTGTTGCCCGGCTTTTGGGCGGTGTTGCCCGCCCGGGCTGGGTGTTGGGCGGTGTTGCCCGCCCGGGCTGCCGGGTGTTGGGCGGCTATTGGGCGAGCTTGTAGCCGCTCCACCCGCCACCCACGGCGACCGGCGTCGTCAGCCTTCCCGAGGTGAGGTCCCAGTACTCCAGTACCCCGTTGGTACCCAGTCCCGCGATGCCGATGGTGTTCGCTCCCGTTACGCCCTTCAGTGAACGCAGACCCGAGTAGTCCGTCCACGCAGCACCCACCACAGGCCGCGCTTCCTGCTTGGGCGTAGCAAGGCCGGTGCCCCGGTACAGGCGCAGGGAACCGTTGGGCTCAACGGTCAGGAGATCCTGGAAGCCATCCGCGTTGTAATCAACCATGCTGAGCCGGATGGCCTTGTTGCCCGTGCCGATCGCTGCCTGGGAACGGATGTACGTCATCCCCGCGTTCTTGTATAACCAGAGACCGCCCGAAGCGTCCATGGCCACAATTTGCGGAAGCCTGTTGTTGGCACACCAGTTGCCCACGGAAATGTTCAAGGACTGCCATCCGTGGCCCAAAACCCCTGGCGAGCCGAATCCGCCCGTCTGCCTGCCCGGATACACCAGCAGTGCTCCGTCGGTGCGCTGGGAAATGAGGTCGAAGACGCCGTCACGGTCCCAGTCACTGACGAACAGTTCCTTGAGCCCGGTGAAACCAATGCCGATCTTGCGGGCCGCGCCGTACTTCGCATTCCCCAGGGAAGGGTAGGAATACACGGTTCCGTCCGCCGCGATGGAGACGAGGTCGGCTGCACTCCTGATGGATGCGTTGCTGAGGTTCAGCGTGGGCGGCTGGTACTTATCCCCGGGCTGGCACGCTCCAATGGGATCCGCGGGGGGAGTCACAGTTCCGCCCGGTGACGTAGTGGTTCCGGCCGGGAGCGTCGTGTATCCGAAGAAGTTCACTACACCCCAGAGCGTGTAGCGGTTCGGCGTGGTCTGCCAGTTACCGTCCGTGTACGTAATGCCGATGCCCATGACGTTGAACCGGGGATCGCGCAGCAGGGCATCGTGCCCCGGAGAACCCTTCCACCACTCCACCAGTTGCGCAGCATCGCGGTCCCAGCGGACGGCGATGACCTCACCGGCACCATTGTTGGGACTCAGCGCCCGCGGGTCTGTCCAGAAATTGGGTCGGTGCTGGATCACTTCCCGTGTTGCGATGTTGTTCGACCACTCCTGGGCCAGGCTCGCCACCGTGGCGTGATACTTCACCGGGGCCAGACCCAGGGACGCCCGGTAGCTGTTGATCGCGTTGAACACCGTCAGGATCGCGGCGGAATTGCTGTCCGGGAGGAGGGCCAGGGCACCGTTGTCCGGGTTGGTTTCACCGCTGGGGGATTTGCCGGGAAAGGGGGTGGTTGATGGTTCCTGCGTTGGTGTTTGCGTCAGCGTGGGGGCAGGTGTGGCGCTGTCTGTTGGTGTCTCGCTGGGCGCTGGTGTTGTCGAAGCCGGTCCCGACGGCGAAGCCGTGGGGGTTGCCGTTGGGGTTGCCGTCCGAGTGGGGGACGGTGTGGGCGACGGCGGACTGACAGATGGCGTGGGCGCTGGTGTTGGTGTTGGTGTTGGTGTTGGTGTCTGGGTCGCCGTCGGTGCCGCTGAGCCGGAGGTAGAAGCCGTGGGGACGGGGCCCATGGCCGGCGCTGTCGGCATCGGAAGTGCCGAGGATGACGACGGCGATGGTTCAGCAGGACTGGAAACCACAGGATCGCTTGGGGCCGGGTTCTCCGGGCCTTCCGTTGACGGACCATCAGGACCCCATGAAGGTCCGATGTTCGGCACCGGCGGTGGCGTCTCAATGACCGGGTCCACGGCAATGGGCCTGGTGGGTACGCTGCTGGGGGATCCTTCCTCCGGGGTGGGAAGAGAGGCGGGGTCGGAGGCCTCCCCGGTGGCGGGGGCGTCGACGGAAGGTGAGGCGTCCGGCGTCGTACTTGACTCAGGTGCCGTTAAACCAGACTCGACGCTGGCAGAGGGGGTGGTGCTGCCGCCGGGACCTGCGTTCGTAGCTGGAAGGATCTGGCTGGAGGCCGCCACGCCAAGGGCCAGCGCCCCGGCCAGCACAATGGAAGCCGGCACTGCCAGTTTTTTCACAATTACCCCGCGAATGCTCGTTGCCCCCAGGTACGGGCGCGGCTCTACATGTCCGGGAACTATAGTCCCACGAGGCCGCCCGGACAATGCATGGGGACTTGGACGCATGGGGTATTTTTGATGCTGTGCTGATCTCTGACCGCGACATACGTGCCGAAATAGACTCCCAACGGATTGTTCTTGAGCCGTACGACCCCGCGATGGTGCAGCCGTCTTCCGTGGACGTCCGGATCGACCGGTTCTTCCGGCTGTTCGACAACCACAAATATGCCCACATCGACCCCGCCGAGGAACAGCCCGAGCTGACCCGGTTGGTTGAAGTTGAAGGCGACGAACCCTTCATCCTGCACCCCGGCGAGTTCGTCCTGGGCTCCACGTATGAAACGGTCAGCCTCGCCGACGACATCGCTGCCCGCCTTGAAGGCAAATCCTCACTGGGTCGGCTCGGACTGCTCACGCACTCCACTGCAGGCTTCATCGACCCCGGATTCTCGGGCCACGTGACGTTGGAACTGTCCAACGTGGCAACCCTGCCCATCAAGCTATGGCCCGGCATGAAGATCGGCCAGTTGTGCTTCTTCCGGCTGACGTCATCAGCAGAACACCCCTACGGTTCCGGTGAATACGGCAACCGGTACCAGGGCCAGCGCGGCCCCACCGCCAGCCGCAGCCACCAGAACTTCCACCGGACGTCCATCTAACCCGCCCTCCCCGCGAGGGGTTAGCTTTCGGCGCTTTGGTGGGTGTCATCCCCTGCGAGGGGTTAGTTCTCGGCGCTTTGGTGGGTGTCATTCCTCGCGAGGGGTTAGTTCTCGGCACTTTGAGTGGGTTTTTCAGTTGAGATCCCGCCCCCTCGATGGGATGTGTTTGCGGGTAACTTCTGCCTTACGGAGTCCAGGGCGAGCATTGCCGAGGGGTTAGTTCTCGGCGCTTTGAGTGGGTTTTTCGGTTGAGATCCCGCCCCTCGATGGGGCTGTCGGAGCTCCACTAGTCCTCCACACTGTGGGTAACCTCTCGGGGCATCCGAGACCATGCCAACAATGGCTGATGAGGATTTCCGCACCACTCCCGATTGAGTTTCTGGGCCGTTCCTTCACGCTTGCCGAGCAACGGGCGGCAGGCATTCCGGATCATCGTGCGTGGAACAGCGATCTCCAGGTGGCCAGCCGGGGAATCCGGGTTCCTTGGGGTGAGGAGCAGGACCTTGCCCATACAGCGAGACTCCTCACCGGGATCAGTGAGGGAGCCATTTGCTGTCGTGAAACGGCTGCCATGCTCTGGGGCTGCCCCCTCCCTTGGGATTCACAGCAGGATTTCCTGCTTCATTTGACGAGGTCCGACGGTGCTTTCCGGCCCCAACGCAAGGGAGTCAAGGGGCATCGGATGGTGTTGGCGAAGTCCGATGTCAGAACCTGGCAAGGGATTCCCCTGACAAGCCCCGCCCGTACATGGCTGGACCTGGCTGCTGTGCTGCCCTTCGAGGACTTGGTCGCAGCCGCCGACCATTTCATCTGCAAGCAAACGAGGAGTTTTGGTCACAACCGGATACCTCTCTGTTCCCTTGACGATCTCAAGGCGCAGGTCTATCGGCACGCCGGCATGCGTGGCATCCGCAAAGCCCGCGCCGCGTTGGAATTGACGCGGGTGGGGGCTGATTCCGTGCCTGAGACGAGCTTGCGTTTGGCGATCGGCAGGGGCTTCTTACCGGAACCCGTGCTGAGCTACGTGGTACGCGATGGCTCAGGGCGCGAAGTGGCGTGGCCGGATCTCGCCTTTCCAAGCTTCAAAGTGGCAATCAATTACGACGGCGGCCATCACCTTAGCGCCGCGCAGAAGGAATCCGACATCCGAAGGGAAGCCGCGCTTGCAGCAAACGGCTGGATCTCCGTTGTGGTCACAGTGGAGCAGATTCGGGAGCTCGGCTATGACGGGGTCGCGCGTCGGATCCGGGAGTCTTTGATCCGGGGTGGGTGGTCGCCGAGGGGTTAGCTTTCGCCCGTTTGGGTGGGCTTTGGAGTCGAGATGTCGCCCCTCGGCGGAGGGGAGGGGTTGAGATGTCGCCCCTCGGCGGAGGGGTGGGCAGGGGAGGGGGAGGGCGTGGGGAGCTAGCGCCCGGGTTAGGCCGGGGCCCGCTCGGCGGCCCGGGGTGGGGCGCCGGGGGTTCGGCGGATGGCCTTGACCACCGGTTCCACGAAGCGGGCGGCCAACGGACCCAGGATGGCCATGATGAGGACGTAGGCCGTGGCGAGTGCGGCGAGCTCGTCGGGGACTGCCCCCGAAGCGACGGCCAGGCCAGCGATGACTATGGAGAATTCACCGCGGGCGATCAAGGCTGCTCCAGCACGGAAGCGGCCGGGCATGGCGATACCGGCACGTTTCGCGGCCCAGAACCCGGTCAGCATCTTGGTTGCTGCAGTGACGACGGCCAGGACAAGGGCCCAGCCGAGGACCGGAGGTATGGAAGTGGGGTCGGTGTTGAGTCCGAAAGCTACGAAGAAGATCGCCGCGAAGAGGTCCCTCAGCGGTTCGAGGATGCGGGTTGCGTTGTGCGCCGTTGCACCGGAGATGGCAATGCCCAGCATGAACGCTCCCACTGCTGCTGATACCTGGAGCGCGGAAGCGATGCCGGCAACCAAAAGAGCCAGTCCCAGGACATTCAGCAGGAACACCTCGGAGTTCTCGCTATGAACTGCCTGCGAGACCCGGTGTCCGTGCTTGAGCGCGATCACCAGCACCACGGTGACCACGGCAAGGGCAATGCCAACGGTCTGCAGCCCGCCAAGGAAACCCACGCCGGCAAGGATGGCGGTGAGGATGGGCAGGTAGATGGCCATGGCGAGGTCTTCGAAAACGAGGATGGAGAGGACCACGGGGGTTTCGCGGTTGCCGATCCGGCCGAGGTCGGTGATGACCTTGGCCGCGATTCCGGATGAGGAAATGTAGGTGACGCCGCCCATGACGATGGCGCCCACCAGCCCCCATCCGAGGAGGACGGCCAGGCCTGCGCCGGGGAGGAAGTTGAAGACAAAATCCATGACCCCGGCTTGCCAGGATCGCCGCAGGCCGGTGACGAGCTCGGAAGCCGTATATTCCAGTCCGAGCATAAGCAGCAGAAGAATGACGCCGATTTCACCGGAAAGATGCGCGAATTCGTGCATGCCGTCCAGTTTGACGAAGCCACCCGCTCCGAAGGCCAACCCACCCACGAGATAGAGGGGGATGGGGGACATTCCGATCCGGCCCGCCAGCCGTGCCAGGAGGCCGAGGCAGAAGACGACGGCCCCCAACTCAACGAGGGCTAGTGCGAGTGGGTCCATCCCGTTCAGCCGTTGCGGAGGATGTCGGCTGCCGAGTCAAGGCCTTCCTGGGTACCGACTGCTACGAGCAGATCACCGGAGTGAAGTACGACGTCGGGTGCAGGCGAAGGGACGACCTCGCCTTCGCGCATGATTGCGACGATGGAGACGCCGCTCCGGGTGCGGACCTGGGCCTTGCCCATGGGCTGGTTCACGAACGGTGAGTCGGGCGTGATGGAGAACTGGCGTGTGACGATGCCCGGGACCTCTCGGTGTGCCTCCGCCAAGCGCATGGCGATGTGCTGGCCGCCCAGGAGGTTCCCCAGGGTTGCGGCTTCATCGGCAGTCAACGGAATGGAGGCTTGGCAGGTGTCGGGGTCGTCCCAGGTGGAGACGAACAGCTCGGTTTCGCCTTCACGCAACTCCACTACACCGATACGACGACCAGAGGCAGTGACGAAGTCCTTGCGGATCCCCAGGCCCGGGAGTTCGGTCTCATCCACGTTCATAGTTCCACCCTAAACTGTCCTGAACCGGTCCGGTGCGACTCTCGCACTCCGCCGGTCCTTAGTAGTTAACGTTCGGGGACCACAGCTATTTCCACTTTGGCCGGCGGCTTGACCGGCAGTATCACCAAGAGGCCTGCCAGCAGCACCACCATGATTCCCAGAATGCCCCAACGTTGGGCTTCGCCCTCGGCAACCAAGGGCGAGGCGATGGCGATGCACAGGGTGAAGAGTGTTGGTGCAAGGAAGCTGACAGCCCTGCCGGTTGTGGCGTACAGGCCGAAAAGCTCGCCGGCTTCACCGTCCGGTGCAAGCCTTGCCAGGTAGGCCCGCGAGGATGACTGGGCCGGGCCTACGAAGAGGCAGAGCAGAAGGCCGAAGATCCAAAAAGTGTTGCTCGCCGGCCACTCATTGCCCAGGAAGACGTAGTCACCGTTGCCCAGCACCAGAATGAAGGTGCCGGCGATGAGGAGGCCCACCAGCGAAAGGACGATGACGCTTTTGGGTCCGATCCTGTCATCAAGGAATCCGCCAATGATCGCACCCACTGCTGCGACCACGTTGCCGAAGATGGCGAAAAAGATGACTTCCTTGAGTTCGAAACCGAACGTACCGGCTGCGATGACGCCACCGAAGGTGAAGACAGCGGCGAGCCCATCGCGGAAGATCGCGCTGGAGAGAAGGAAGTAGATGGTGTGGGGACTGGTCCGGTAAATGGCCCCGATACGGCGGATCAGCAACTTGTAGGAAGCCAGGAAGCCCAAGGAAGCAGCGGCCTTCTTCACCGGAAGTTCAGGGACCGCGAACATCACTGGCAGGGCAAAGATGAAGAACCAGAGCGCCGAGAAGACTGCTACAAGGCGGATGTTGAGGGAGTCTTCGGTGGAAGCGCCAAACCAGTCGAAGGACGGTTGGACGAACAACTGGAGAACCAGCAGCAGGGCAACGATTCCACCGAGGTAGCCCATGGCCCAGCCGAACCCGCTGACCTTGCCGATGTTCTTTGGAGTGGAGATCTGCGCCAGCATTGCGTTGTAGTTGACGCCGGCAAACTCAAAGAAAACGTTGCCCAGCGCGATGAGGCAGACGCCCAGCAGAAGGAACTCGGGCCGGGGAAAGACGAAGAAGCAGAGCGCAGTCAGCACAGCCGTGGCGGCGGTATTGACGCCGAGCCAGAGCTTACGGCGGCCGCCGGCGTCAGAACGTTGCCCGGTGACCGGAGCCAGCAGGGCAATGGCCAGTCCTGCGATGGCCAGGGCCGCCCCGAGCGCCGCGGAGGCAGCGTCCTCACCGCCGAAGGCGTTGGACGTGAGGTACACGGTGAAGACGAACGTGGTCATCACCGCGTTGAAGGCCGCTGATCCCCAGTCCCAGGAAGCCCACGCAAGGATTTGGCCCTTCTTGGAGGCGACAGGTCCTGAGGCGAGCTCGGATGTCGGGTGGGAGGCTTCGGGAACTGCGGCCGCGTTCATAGCTCGATGCTATAGCGGAGGGGAGGACGGTGGGCGGATGACAGCCCACTATGTGGAGAACAGGGATTGAAACGTAACCTCAGGGCTGCTTCCCTGGCGAAAAACTGTCCGACCCCCTTGATAAACTAGATGAACTGAACCCAACGTATGACCGCCTGCTCCAACTTTGACAATTCGTTCCTGACTTTGCGGAGAAAACAGTGATCACAGTTCTCGCCATCACCTTTGCAGCGGCAACTGTGGCGCCCTTGATCTTCAGCAAACTCGGCAGAAACGCGTTCTACGTGTTGGCAGCGGTGCCGGCAGCAGCCTTCGTTTGGCTGGTCTTTCAGTACGGGCCCGTATATTCCGGTGGCGGCATAGAAGAACTCCTTCCGTGGATACCCAGCTTGAAGCTGGAGCTGGCCTTCCGCATGGACCCCCTGGCGTGGATCATGTCCTTGTTGATCCTCGGAGTCGGATCGCTGGTGCTGGTCTACTGCGCACGGTACTTCAAGAACGAGGACGCGGACCTCGGCGGCTTCGGCGCCCAATTGCTGGCCTTTGCCGGAGCCATGTTCGGTTTGGTCACCTCCGATGACCTGCTGATGCTGTTCATCTTCTGGGAACTCACCACCATCCTGTCCTACCTGCTGATCGGCTACGCCCGTACCCGTTTGGCAGCCCGCCGCTCGGCGCTGCAGGCGCTGATGGTCACCACTGCCGGCGGCCTGGCGATGCTTGTTGGCCTGATCATCATGGGTCAAGCGGCTGGAACGTACCGCATCTCAGCGATCCTGGACCAAGCGGCCACCCTCATGACCGGACCCATGCAGGGTGCGGTGACGGCCGCCGTCGTACTTGTCCTTGCCGGTGCTGTCACCAAATCGGCGCTGGTCCCGTTCCACTTCTGGCTGCCCGGCGCCATGGCCGCCCCCACCCCGGTCAGTGCGTATCTGCACGCCGCGGCGATGGTGAAGGCGGGCATTTACATTGTGGCGCGGCTGGCTCCGGGCTTTTCCGAGTCGGAATTCTGGCTGCCGGTGGTCCTGGGACTCGGGCTGGCCACCATGCTCGTTGGCGGGTACCGCGCCCTCCGACAGACTGACATCAAACTCATCCTTGCCTATGGAACCGTCAGCCAGCTTGGCTTCCTCACCATGGTGGTGGGGCTTGGACGCCCGGATGCGGCACTTGCCGGGCTGGGGCTGCTCCTTGCACACGGCCTGTTCAAAGCAGCGCTTTTCCTGGTGGTGGGCATCATCGACCACCAATCCGGGACGCGCGATATCCGTAAGCTATCCGGCGTCTTCCGCTCGTCGAGGGCTTTGGGAGTTGTGGCCGCAATCGCCGCAGCATCGATGGCCGGCGTTCCACCCTTGGCTGGCTTCGTTGCCAAGGAGTCCGTGTTTGAAGCATTCGTCCATTACGGCACCGGCGAGGATGCTCCTGCATGGGGTGTCTGGATCCTGGTTGGCTTGGTGATCGGATCAATCCTCACGTTCGCCTACAGCGCCCGGTTCATGTGGGGGGCGTTTGCCGTCAAGCCGGGGGTTGAACCAACGCCATTCAAGCCCATTAAGCCTGCGTTCCTGGCGGCTCCGGCGATCTTGAGCCTGCTCACCATCGTCTACGGTGTGTGGCCCGCTGCCGTTGACACTTGGATCCAGCCTTATGCGGCGTTGTTCGCCGACGCCCCGGACGCCGTCGACGCCGGACACTTGGCTTTGTGGCACGGCCTCACCCCTGCGCTGGGGTTGACTGCGGTGACGTTCGCAGCCGGTGCCGCGATGTTCTACGGACGCAACATCGTCTCCCGCGCCCAAAGCCTGGTTCCGGACTGGATTGACGGCGACCGCGCCTACCAGCACACCATCGGAGCCCTGGATGACATCGCGGTCTGGGTCACCGGCCGCACGCAGCGTGGTTCACTGTATTTCTACTTGACGGTCATCCTCACCGTAGCTTTCGCGGTACCACTCGCGGCTTTGATCGCGGCCAACAAGCCACTGCCGGACGGCATCTACTTCATCGATCCAAACTCTCCGCTGCAGATGGTTGCCGGCGCCGGAATCGTGGTGGGCGCCCTGGCTGCTGTCCGCGCCAACAAGCGCTTCCTTGCGGTGCTGATGGTGTCCGTGACGGGCTACGGCATTGCCCTGATGTTTGCCTTGCAGGGCGCCCCGGACCTTGCACTGACACAGATGCTGGTGGAAACGATTGTCCTGGTGGCGTTCGTGCTCGCCATGCGGAGCCTGCCCGCTGAGCTTCGCGACAGGACCGGCGGACGGCTTCGGGTGATCCGCGTGATCATTGGCGCGGCCTTCGGCATCACCATGATTTTCGTGGCGATCTACGCCATGGGCGCCCGCGTGGCCACGCCGATTTCCCTGGACTTCCCCCGCCTGGCCTACGAGGGCGGTGGCGGCTTGAACGTTGTCAACGTGACCTTGGTGGACATCCGCGCCTGGGACACGTTCGGCGAGATTTCGGTGCTCGCCATCGCAGCCACGGGTGTCGCGAGCCTGATCTTCGTCCGCAGCCGCGGCGACCGCATCAAGACCTCCGAGGCGGTGCCGGAAGGCAGCGTGGGGCGCCGCACCGGCGTCGAGCGTGATTCCCGTGACGGTGTCACGCTGGCCTTGGCGAAGAAGTTCACGGACGTCAGCCGTGACGCATGGCTGGTCGCGGGACGCACCTTGGCGCCCGAACGCCGCTCCATCATCTTCGAGGTGGTGACCAGGCTGATTTTCCACTCGATGATCGTCTTCTCCATCTACCTCCTCCTCGCCGGCCACAACCTGCCCGGCGGCGGCTTTGCAGGCGGCCTCACGGCGGGCCTTGCCCTGACCATCAGGTATTTGGCAGGCGGCCGCTTCGAGTTGAGCGAGGCTGCGACAGTCAGTGCCGGCACCCTTTTGGGGACGGGACTTGCGACGGCGGCGGCCTCGGGTCTGGTACCGCTGTTCCTTGGCGGACAGGTGTTCCAGAGCGCGATCATAGAGTTCTGGCTGCCGGTCTTCGGCGACGTCAAGTTCGTCACCTCCACCATCTTCGACATCGGCGTGTACATCGTGGTCGTCGGCTTGGCGCTCGACGTCCTCCGCAGCCTCGGTGCCGAAATCGACGAACACTTTGAGGGCAAGGGGGCGCCCCTTGCTGAGGAAGACGCCGCCGATCTTGCTGAAGAAGCCGCAGAATCCGCCGCGTCCGGGAAAGGTACCGCATGAGCATCAACCTGACCCTGCTGATCGTCATGGGCGTGCTGTATGCCTGCGGCATCTACCTGATCCTGGAGCGGAGCCTGACAAGGGTGCTGTTGGGTTTGATGTTGCTGGCCAACGCCACCAATATCCTGATCCTGACCACCGGCGGCTACGCGGGATTGGCGCCCCTGTTCACCAAGGAAACAGCCCCCGAAGCCTACAGCGATCCCCTCCCGCAAGCGTTGATCCTGACCTCGATCGTCATTTCCTTCGCTGTAACGGCGTTCATGTTGGGCATCATCTACCGTACGTGGGTCCTGGCGCGGCAGGACGAAATCCAGGATGACCTTGAGGACCGCCGCGTGGCCGAGACGCCGAGCTTCGATGCCGAGGACGACGCGATTGTGCCTTTGGAAACTTCGGAATTCGCCGTCACACCTACCACCTCCCACCACACCCACCCCGAAGCCACCGAGACTCCGAGCAAGGCACCCAACCAGGAAGGAGGCAGCGCGTGAACCTCGCAAACCTGTCGCCGCTAGCTGTCCTCCTGCCGATCCTGGGTGCCGCACTCGCGTTCCTGTTGATCCGGCACCACACTGCCCAGCGCGTGGTGAGCATCGGTATCCTCAGTGCCACATTGCTGCTCGAGTGCCTCCTGCTCGTCTCCGTATGGGACGGCGGTACAACCTCAGTCACGTTGGGAGGATGGCTGCCGCCATGGGGCGTGGTGCTGGTGGTGGACCAGTTCTCCTCGCTCATGCTGGTTGTATCCACCGTGGTGAGCCTTGCGGTGTTGATCTACGCCACCGGCCAAGGCATGGCCGACGGCGACCAGGAAGCCCCCGTCTCGATCTTCCACCCGACGTACCTGATCCTGGTGGCCGGAGTCTCCAACGCCTTCCTCACCGGCGATCTCTTCAACCTCTACGTGGGCTTCGAGATCCTCCTGACGGCGAGCTACGTGCTCATGACCCTCGGAGGCACCGGACCCCGCATCCGCGCGGGCGTCACCTACGTGGTGGTCTCAGTGGTCTCCTCCGTGCTGTTCCTCATCGCCATCGCCATGATTTACGGGGCCACCGGAACCATCACCATGGCGGACCTGGCCATCAAACTGGCCGAACTGGACCAGGGGACGCAAAACCTCCTGCACGTCATGCTCCTGGTTGCTTTCGGCATCAAGGCGGCTGTGTTCCCGCTGTCCTTCTGGCTCCCCGATTCCTACCCGACAGCGCCGGCGCCGGTTACCGCAGTGTTTGCCGGATTGTTGACCAAGGTGGGCGTCTACGCCATGGTTCGCACGGAAACGCTACTGTTCCCCGGGGACACACTGAATGTTCCACTCATGGTGGTGGCGTTACTGACCATGGTGGTGGGCATACTCGGCGCCCTTGCCCAAAGCGACATTAAACGTCTGTTGTCGTTCACTTTGGTCAGCCACATCGGATACATGGTGTTTGGCCTGGCCATGAGTTCCGTAGCCGGGCTGGGCGCCGCGGTCTTCTATGTGGCGCACCACATTACGGTGCAGACCAGCCTGTTCCTGGTCACAGGCCTCATAGAACGCCGGGGCGGCAGTTCCTCCATCGACCGGCTGGGTGGCCTGGCCAAACTCTCCCCGTTGCTTGCGCTGCTCTTCTTCATCCCGGCCATGAACCTCGCAGGCATCCCGCCGTTCTCAGGCTTCCTGGGAAAACTGGGCCTCCTGCAGGCCGGGGTGGAGCTGGGAACACCACTGGCCATCACGCTGGTGGTTGGCGGCGTTGTCACCAGCCTCCTGACGTTGCTGGCAATCGCGCGTGTATGGAACAGGGCCTTCTGGCGCAAGCCCGAAGACGCCGAGTACCCGGACCCTGCGCTTCAGGCGCCGGGGAACGTGGGCGTCCTGCCGCGAACCATGGTGGGGTCGACGGCGGGATTGGTAGTTTTCGGTGTGGCGCTGACCGTCTTTGCTGGTCCGCTGTTCAAGGTTGCAGACGGCTCAGCTGGGATCATGCTGGACCGTTCGGCCTACATCCACTCGGTCCTGGGTGACTCGGTCGAGGTGCCCCCGCTAGCCCAGCCCGAGGAACCGCAGCCGGGTGGTGCCAAATGAGCCGTAAGCCCATTTCCTTCCGTACCGAACTCCCACTGCTCATCTGGTTGGTGATCGTCTGGGGTGCGCTGTGGCGGGATTTCAGCCCAGGCAACCTGCTGTTCGGTGCATTGATCGCGGTCTTGGTGGCCAAACTGTTCTACCTTCCACCAGTGGAACTGAGCGGCAGGTTCAACATCCTGCGCGCCATTCCCTTTGCGCTGATGTTCCTCGCCAAAGTGGTGGCAGCGAGCTTCCTGGTGTTGTTCCTGGCAGTAGTCAAGGGACCCAAGGTGCGCAGCGCCGTCGTCGCTGTTCCCCTGCGAAGCCACTCGGACCTGATGGTGACCGCCACCGGGCACGTCATCTCGCTGATCCCGGGCTCGCTGGTGGTGGAAGTGGACCGGTCGACGTCCACCCTTTACCTGCACGCGCTGAACATTTACGAAGAAGCGGACATTGACAAGATCCGCCAGGAAGTCCAGACCATCGAGGCACGACTGATCCGGATCATGGGTACGGCCGAGGAAGTGCAAGCGCTCAACGCCGAAGTACGTCCGGGAACCGAAGGGGCAACACGATGAAGGAAATCATCCTCGTGGTGACGGCAGTGATCCTCAGCCTGGCTGCCGCAGGTGCGATTGTGCGCATCGCTATTGGCCCGTCCCTGTTGGACCGCGTGCTGGCATCGGACGTTTTGCTGGCCATTCTGGGTGCTGCACTGGCGATCGACATGGCGTTGAACAGGCACCTCAACAACTTGATGCTGCTGGTAGCCCTAGCCGTGATCGGCTTCATCGGATCGGTGACCGTTGCGCGGTTCGTGGCGGAACGGAGGGAACAGAGCAATGAATCCTGACGCTACCGGCGTGGATGCCGTGATCGATGTTGTGACAGCTGTGTTCCTGGTGGTGGGCGCCTTGATGTCCTTGGGCGCCGCAATCGGCTTGCTTCGGTTCCCGGACCTCATGAGCCGCATGCACGCAGCCACCAAACCCCAGGTCCTCGGGTTGTTCCTCATGCTTGCCGCGATCGGCCTGCAAATGCGGACGTGGTGGGTGTGGCCAGTACTGCTGGTGGCTTGGATCTTCCAACTGCTGACCGCACCTGTGTCCGCCCACATGGTGGGCCGCTCCGCCTACCGAACCAAGCACGGCCACCGCGAGATGCTCACCAAAGACGAACTCGAGGCCGTTGTGCAGCGGGCTGCCGCGGGCCAAGAGCCCCGGAACGACCGCTAAAAGCTCCCAGCAAAACGCGGGGACGCTCTGTGCCCACTGGTGTTCATTCCATCAAGTGGAGGCAAAGCGACCCCGCGTTGTTGTCTGTAGTTGAGGGCTAGACGATGTCCTGCGACTTGGCGAAACGTGCAATGGCGCGCTGTGTGCCACGGCTGGCCAGCACCTGGATCAAGGTGCTGACGAAGGCCGAGATCAGCGCAAAGGTCAGCGCTGAACGCAAGGACGTTTCCATGTCGTCGTTGCCCAGGGGTGGTTTGTTGCCTGTGGCCTTTTCCCACCCTTTGTTGACGAGTTTGGTGCCGACGAAGCCTGCTCCGAGGCTCACTCCGGTACCCAGCAGCTTGAAGAAGAGGTTCATGGCTCCAGCCTAGTCGTCCGTGGCCGAGCCAAGTGTCAGCGGCGGCTTTCCCGCTCTTTCAAGAACGCTGCCAACGACCCCACTGGGGCCAACACCGGAACGACGGCGTGTTCTGCTGACCACACAGCGTCCACGGTTTCAAAGCCGGCGATTTCCTTGAGCAGGTAATAAGTAGGCGGCATCAGCTTCAGTGTCCCGGCCGCTTCCGCGTCCAGGATTCCGGCGACCGGCATCCACAAAGATTGCCAGGCCTCGGTGGTTTGATGCTGGGGCGCGGCCCCTGGATGTGGTTTGGCGACGTAGAAGTAAGTGTCGAAGCGCTTGGGCATGTCCGTGGGAGTAATCCAGTTGGCCCAGGGGCGGAGGTCTTCGGGACTGATCGTGAGGCCGGACTCCTCCTGGACCTCCCGGATTGCGGCGGTCAGGACCGTGCCGGCATTGGTTTCGGCCTGCGCGGAACCGGTGTGGAGGCCGGCGTCGGTGCCGGCGCCGCGACTGGGGCTTGGGCTGAGGCGTGATTCAGGGCCGGGGCCGGGGCCTGAGCCGGTTCCGATGGAGCTGGAGCGCCAAGCGGCGGCGTGGCGTTGAAGCAGTTCCGCCGGGTAATCCCACCCTGACTCGTCCGCAACATCCACCCGGCCTCCCGGGAAGACCACCATACCGGCGGCAAAGTCCATGGTGCTGACCCTGTGCTGGACAAAGGCTTCGAGCCCACCTGGGGCATCGCGAAGAAGGATGACACTGGCAGCAAGCCGGGGTTCCGACGGGGTGTCCTCGCCGGCAGGGTGATTCTGAGTGGGTAGGTCCGTCATGAAATGTGCCCCTTTGCCGCGGTGGATTCTGCTGGTTCATTCTCTCAGGTCCCGTTGTGGGGCCTGTTGTGCGGGGTTTGGGGTGGGTGATGGGTGTGGAGTGGGCCTTGCAACGTGGGTGGGTTTGTTGTGGGGCCTGTTGTGCGGGGTTTGGTGCTGGGGATGGGTGTGGAGTGGGCCTGGCAACGCGGGTGGGTTTGTTGTGGGGCCTGTTGTGCAGGGTTTGGCGCTGCGGATCGGTGTGGAGCGGGCCTCGCAACGCGGGTGGGTTTGTTGTGGGGCCTGTTGTGCGGGGTTTGGCGCTGGGGATGGGTGTGGAGCGGGCCTTGCAACGTTGGTGGGGTTGGTTGTGGGGCCTGTTGTGCAGGGTTTGGGGTGGGGTATGGGTGTAGAGCGGGCCTGGCAATGTTGGTGGGGTTTGTTGTGGGGCCTGTTGTGCAGGGTTTGGGGTGGGGGATGGTTGTGGAGCGGGCCTGGCAACGTGGGTGGGTTTGTTGTGGGGCCTGTTGTGCGGGGTTTGGTGCCGCGGATCGGTGTAGAGCGGGCCTCGCAACGTGGGTGGGGTTTGTTGTGGGGCCTGGTGTGCAGGGTTTGGCGCTGCGGATCGGTGTAGAGCGGGCCTCGCAACGCACACGCCCGCGCCCCCGCACACGCCCGCGCCAACCCGCCCGCGCCCCCGCACACAGCCCCGCCCCCCCGGCCCAGCCAGCCAGCCCGATTGTGACCGCATGCCGGCAACACATCAGCGCCAGCAAACCCCACAGGTGTAAACTGAACCCGCCCATCAGGGCAGATTTGATAACGACAGGGGAGCGCCGCCGTCGGAGCCTGCAGAGATGCGGGAGACGCGAGGGCGCTGAGAGTGCGGACAGCCGCAGACCCTCGAACCTGATCCGGTTAGTACCGGCGCAAGGGAGTCGAGCTTCTCAGAGTGTCCGGATCCAGGCGGCGCAGGCCGGTTGTAAATCCGGGGAGCACTTTCCCCTCCTGTAACCTCAGGAGGCAGAAAATGACCACGGTAAACGTGAAGAAGACCAGTGATAACTGGCGTGTTGTAGACATTGTTGTGGCGGCTTTGATCGCCATCGCGGGCGGCGTGATTTTCTGGGCATGGTCCCAGGGCGCTGCACTGGTATCCATCCCCCTGAACGCAACGTACCCGCCGCTCACCGGCCTGATCGCCGGCGGTTGGATGATCCCCGCAGTGCTCGGCATGCTGATCATCCGCAAGCCTGGCGCCGCGTTGTTCTGCGAGGCCATCGCTGCCACAGGCGAACTCATCATGGGTTCGCAGTACGGCACCACGGTGTTGATCTCCGGCATCCTGCAGGGCCTGGGCGCCGAGCTCATCTTCGCGGCCTTCCGCTACAAGAAGTTCAACCTGCCTACGTCCCTCCTCGCAGGTGCCGGAGCGGGCCTTTTCTGCGGCCTGAACGACTCCTTCCTCCCGTGGGGCTGGAACATCGCCTACGAAGCCATCGACAAGCTCACCTACATCACGTTCACCACGATCTCCGGCGCTGTGATCGCCGGCGGACTCTCCTGGGTGGCCACGCGCGGCCTCGCCAAGACCGGCGTGCTGAGTTCGTTCGCCTCCCGCAAGGCCGCTTCGGAGCCAGTTTTCAACTGATGTCCGCCACCAACAGCGGTGCGGTGAGGCCGGCCGCCATCTCCGCCGAGGGCTGGGGCTGGCGGCATGCCGGCCGGGCCGCCCCCGCCATTGAGGGCCTGGATCTTCGGATTGAGCCGGGGGAGCGGGTCCTGTTGCTGGGGCCCTCGGGCGCCGGTAAATCGACGCTCCTGCATGCCCTTGCTGGGGTCCTGGGCGACGAGGAAGACGACTCGGATGAAACCGGCTCGCTGCTGATCGACGGCGTTGCGCCCCGCGGGCAGCGTGGCCGCGCCGGATTGATGCAGCAGGACCCGGAAACGCAGGTGGTCCTCTCCCGCGTGGGCGATGACGTGGCCTTCGGCGCAGAAAACCTTGCCGTTCCGCGCGAGGAGATCTGGTCCCGTGTCCATGAAGCGCTCGACGACGTGGGGTTGCGAACCGCTGCCGGCGGCGGTTTGGCGTTGGACCACCCGACGGCGGCACTCTCCGGTGGCCAGAAGCAGCGCCTTGCGCTGGCAGGCATTTTGGCGATGCGGCCCGGTTTGATCCTTTTGGACGAGCCCACGGCCAACCTGGACCCGGCAGGGGTGCTGGAGGTCCGCGACGCGGTCAAGCGCTGCCTGGACAAGACCGGAGCCACCATGGTGGTGGTGGAACACCGCGTGTCCGTGTGGAAGGACCTGGTGGACCGCATCGTGGTCCTGGCACCAGGGTCGGCCGGAGCTGCGGCGGCAATCCGTGGCTCAGCGTCCGGCACATCAACTGCAACAGCAACCGGCGCAGCCACAGCCGGGGTCCTCCTGGACGGACCCCCGGATCAGGTCCTGTCCGAGGCCCGCACCATGCTGATGGCGGCCGGCGTATGGGTGCCGGGGTACGTTCCGGCAACCCGGACGCGGCACAACCAGCCCGAAACCGCACAACTGCTCCTGGCAGCGCAGGACCTTTCAGTTTCCAGGGAAAAAGCCCGGCGCAAGGGTTTCAGGACCATCCCGCCTGTGCCGGTGCAGACGAGGATCACCGCACAGGTCCGGGCTGGCCAGGCGTTGACCATCACCGGCCCGAACGGGGCCGGCAAGTCCACGTTCGCTCTCACGTTGGCCGGCCTTTTGGCGCCGGTGGACGGCACGGTGAGTGCCGCCGTCGAGCTTTCCGAGGGAGCTGGAATTGATCCGTTCAAGTGGAAAGCGGACCAGCTGATTTCACGGATCGGAACGGTGTTCCAGGAACCGGAGCACCAGTTTGTCACGGGCAAGGTCCTGGACGAGCTCATGTTTGGTCCAAGGCATCTGGGCCACGGTGAGGAACGCGTGGATGAGTTGCTGGAGCGGTTGCGTCTCACCCATCTCGTGGACGCCAACCCGTACACACTGTCCGGGGGCGAGAAGCGACGGCTTTCGGTGGCCACGGTGCTGGCCGCGCATCCCAAAGTCCTGGTGCTCGACGAGCCCACCTTTGGCCAGGACGCCAATACATGGGCCGAGCTGGCCTCGTTCCTTTCTGAGCTGCTGGATGCCGGAACCGCGGTTGTCTCGGTGACACATGACCAGGAGTTCAGCGCCGTGCTGGGTGGAACCGAATTGCGCCTGGGCACGAGCCAACAAGGCGAATCCACGCATCAGGAGGCGGGTGCAGCATGAGGGATGCCCTGAATCTGCGCGGGAACCATGCCCTCCTCACGCGTGCAAACCCCTTGGCCAAGTTCGTGTCCGTTTTCCTGATTTCGCTGGTGTTGGCCCTTTCCATCGACTGGGTCTCGGCGTCTGCAGCGCTGGTTGCGGAACTTGCCGTATTTCCGCTTGCCGGGCTCACGCTCAGGCTGCTCTGGCAACGGGCATGGCCCCTGATCATCGCGGCGGCCATCGGCGGCTGGAGCACGGCGATTGTGGCGGCGGACAGCGGCGCTGTACTGCTCGACGTCGGACTCTGGTCCATCAGCGAAGGTTCCCTTGAACTGGGGCTGGGTTTCATGTTGCGCGGTTTGGCGATCGCCCTGCCCGCAATCTTGTTGATGACCTGCACCGACCCTACTGACCTGGCCGATGCCCTGGCGCAGAAGGCAAAGTTGCCGCACCGCTTTGTCCTGGGATCCTTGGCCGCCATGAGGCTGGTGGGGTTGATGGCGGAGGAGTGGCAAACCATCGGAATGGCCCGCCGCGCCCGCGGAGTCGGTTCCCAGGGCAACCCGTTCCAGCGGCTGAAGGCAACACTGGGCCAGAGCTTCGGTTTATTGGTCCAGGCTGTTCGCCGGGCATCCCGGCTGGCGGTGACCATGGAAGCGCGCGGTTTCGGTGGCGGCCAGCGGACGTGGGCGCGCGAATCCACTTACTCGTTGCTGGACGTCTGGGTGCTCCTGGGTGGCTTGGTGATCGCAGCCGGCGCCGTGCTGGCAGCTGTTGGTGCGGGAACGTGGAGCTTCGTCTGGCGCTAGTGCTTTCATGCACTGGCGCTCCGGGCACCAAGAGTGCCGCCGGCTTTTTTGGGGGCTGGCGGCACTTCGCTTTTTCGGCGGCGCTTACAGTGCCTGTTGGTCCTGGATCTCATCGAATCCTGAACGGGTAAGGAAACCCAACTGGGCTTCCTTCTCCGCAAGCTGAATGATCGGCCCCAGCTCAAAGCAGGTCGCTTCCAAACGACGCAGGGCTTTGGCGTTGCGTGAGTCCGGTTCCACCACAATCCGGTCCTTGCCCGGCAGGGAGAACATGTACTTGATGAGGGCTGTCCCGAGCTTCGGCGTGAAGTGCGGGATGGGCCGTGTGGCCGGGGCCAGGAGCAGGTGCATGCCGATGTCGGCCTCCCGGGCGGGGTAGGCCTCGCCTACGGGGTCGTGCAAGGGCTCATAGGTCTGGAAGAGTGCCAAGGGCTCGCCATCAAGGATGGCCAGGAATGCGTGGTGGGTGTCCAAAGAATCAAGGAACTCATAAATCCCCTGGACTTCTTCACGGGTATTTTCCGTCATTCCCCAGAACTTTGCCCGGGGCTGCGTGACCCACTCAAAGATGAGATCGATGTCCTCGGCGGGGATCAGCGGGACGATGCGCAGCGCGCCCCATCCTTCGAGGTCCTCGGAGTAGGTGGTGGTGCGGACGGAGAAGTCCTGGGTGGTGGTGGTCATGGCTTCCTTAGGGGCTGATGCGGGGCTGATGCGGTGCAGGCGAGGTGCTGATGCGGTGCTGGTGTGGTGGTGGTGAGGTGCTGATGCGTGGCTGGTGCGGTGCTGATGCGGGAGTAAAGCGGGCTGGGTCAGTCTTTGATGAGTTCATGCCAGTCGGTGACTACCGGGGCCAGTTCCCCGGCAGCCCAGAGCGGGAGCTGGTCGGCAAAGTGCTCGTGGTCAGGCGTGCCGGAGGCTCCGAATGGGACGATCCAACGGCTGTTGCGCCGCTCGGACAAATCCCACACGTAGCGGGCCACAGGTCCACGGAAGCTTCGGTCATCAACACCGGGCAGGCTCTCGGTGCAGAGTACGCAGCCCGTATCTCCTGCCAGCCCGGCCGTGGGTGCCGCTGATGCGAGGGGACCGGGAAGGACATGAACGGCCAACAGAGTGTGGCGGTCGCCCCAGGAGAGCACCCGGGGTTCCTCCACCCCGACGTCCTCAAGGGCTGCAGCAGCTTCCGCCTGCACGTCGATGCCAAGTTCGGAACCACGAACCAGGAGGGTTTCCAAGGCAAAGCCGATGCGGGAGGCCACTGAAAGCCACGGGCCGAACAACGGCGAGTAGCCAGTGGGCGCGTCCAAGGGTGCCAGCGCTGAATGCCGTGCCAGCCGTCGGACCAGCTGCCCCCGCCAGGCCGCAAACACCGCGGCATGCCGGCTCCCGGCGTCCATGCGGCCGTCCCAGTCCAGCAACAGCGAACGCAGAAGCCTCGCATCGGGGGACAATTCGCCCTCCCCGGGCAAACCGTCCTCCCCGGACAAACCGCCATCCCCGGACGAACCATCCGCCGTGGACAAATCGTCCTCCCCGGACGAACCCTCCGCGGACAAACCGTCCACCGTGGACAAGCCGCCATCCCCGGATGAACCATCCGCCGTGGACAAACCGCCCTCCCCGGACGAACCCTCCGCGGACGACTCATCCCTGGACAAACCGCCCTCCCCGGACGCTTCATCCGCAGCCAATCCGGAGAGCAACGAACGGAACAGCGGCCATGGTCCCAGCAGGGTGTCCGTGTGGATGGCTTGCATGTCACCCACGGACAACGGCCCCGACGCCGACGCCGACGCCAGATCGAGCAGTTCACGGATACGCACGGCCCGATGCACAGGGGCGAACTCCATGGCCACGGCGTCGCCCCCTCCGGCCGCACGGTCATTCGCGCTCACGACAAACTGCTCCACGTCGGTGCGGGGCAGGACGACGTACTGCTGCTCCCACTGGTGACGGGGCGAGAAGGCCGGAGCCGGAAGGCGACGGTTTGCCGGATTGCGCTGTGGGACAAGCCCTGCAACAAAGTGCCGGACAGCTCCGGACGTGTCCGCGGCGATCACGCTGTTGACGGGCTCAACCCAAGCATCGAAAGCTGCTTCCACTCCAGCGACGCTGCGGCTCTCCAGCAACGGAAGGAGGGCCTCGAAACCCAGCCGCCCTTCAACGCGGGCCGGAAAGCGCAAACTCAGGGCGTCGCCGTCGGGCGCTTCGGAGATCACCGAACCCCGCGCGGTCTCAATGACCTCAACGGTGACCGGCTCACTGTCGCGCACGGTGATGGTTTCGAGACTCACGACGGCGGTTTCCCAACCGTCCGCTCCCCGCGCCTCGATGCGGTCCCCGCCGGCGTCCGTGACCCGGCGGAGTTGTTCCTCGAAAAGGTCCTGGTAATCGGCCATGGCGTTGGTGATGGCCCAGGCGGTGTGCCCGGTGTGGGCGAAATGGGGGAGGCCGGGGACACCTGGGAAGGCGAAGCCGATCGCGTCGAAGTCCGGGCAGGCGAGCCGTATTTGCTGGTACACGCCGGGAAGTTCCATGAGGCGGTGGGGGTCGCCGGCGACCAGCGGGAGGCCGGTCGCCGTTGTCGAGCCGTGTGCAGCCCAGGCGTTGCTGCCGGACCAGACGGGAGCTTCGATGCTGAACAAGCCAACGGCGTCATCGCCCAGAGTCCGGGCCACGTGGGCCCTGAACAGTTTGTTGGGGAACGTGGAAAAAAGTACGTGGTGTACCAGGAAGACACCCAGCGGGGTCCACGGATTCCAGGGCTCCGGCGCGCTGCCGGACGCAGCGAATTCCGGGCCGTTGCGCAGCCCGTCGGCCAGCGCCTGGTTGATGCCGGCTACGTACTGTCCGCACCAGCGCTGGGTCCGGGTGTCGAGGTTCCCAAAGCAGCGGCGGGCTGTGTCATCGAGCCTGGCTTGGCGGGCGAACCGGTCCCAGACCACGGCGTCGGCTCCCAGGACTTCGGCGGTGCGGCCTTCTGAGCGCCACCGTTCCAGCTCGATCTGCCACGATCGGTCGGCAGCGGCGTTGTTGCCTTGGAGGAAGGCGAGTTCGTCGGCCGAATCAGCCCACAAATGCGGGATTCCCCACCGGTCGCGGTAGGTGCCGGGGCCGCCTGCCGGGGCGGAAGGGTGCATCAAGGCAGGCGTCATAATCTCTGGCCGCTTTCGAGCTTAGGTTAGGCTTACTTAAGTTCAAGATAAATGGCTTTGGCCCCGTTCACAAATCGTGGACATTCGTGAAGGAGTGTTGCTTGAAGCGCAATTGGGAAGGCGTCGTCCTCAAGGTCATGGGCGCCAAGGACTTCACCTTGGAGGTCACCGGGAAGGACGAAATAACCCCGGACTTCCTCCGCGTGCACGTTCGGGATGGCGGGTTGCTGGAGCGGAGCGGACTGCATCCCACCATGTGGATCCGGCTGTGGTTCGACGACGCCGGCAAGGCCCACCAGCGCGCCTACACGCTGGTCAACGCTTCCCCTGCTGACGGCACGTTCAGCATGGACTTCGCACTGCACAACGGGGTTGCCGCTGACTGGGCCCGCTCTGTCCAGCCCGGCGACACCATCGATGCCACGGTCCAGGGCAGTTCCTTCACGTTCCCGCGGCCGGTCCCGCGCCGGATCTGGGTGGTGGGCGATCCCGCCTCCATCCCGGCCATCAACTCCTTGCTGGACGAACGGAACCTTACCGCCGCGGGCGCGGCTCCCGTCACCGCCTGGCTTGAATACCAGCACGACGCCGACCCCTCGCTTCAGGTGCGGACGTTAGAGTCCGACGTCGTCACCTGGGTTCCGCGCAAACGTGACGGTGCCGCCTTGGTGGAGGAAGTCTGCGATGCGCTCACGGCCGGGACCGTGTCCGTGGAGGAGGACTTCTTCTGGATCGCCTGTGAAGCCTCCAGCACCCGGGCAATCGTGAAGCACCTGCGCAAGACGCTGGGCGTGGACAAGCACCGGATCGACGCTTTGGGGTACTGGCGCGTCTAGGAATCACGTCCAGGCGTCGCGGGGATTCTGCCGTCTCGCAGCATTACTCGCGCCAGTTGAGGAAGCCCTTTTTCCCCTCCGGCGGCGTGAGGACCACGTCCCGCCCGTACTTCTTCTTCGCGTCATCGCCGAAGAAGGCATCAGGAACTATCCGGATTGCCTTGGCAACCTTCCCGTCCTTCAGGAAGACGAACAACGCCGGGGATGCCGTGTAGCGGTTCTCCTTGGTCAGGGGTTCGCCGAAGGCCGCTTCGATGTCCTTGGCCGGCGTCCCTTCCGTCACGAATCCGGCCTGGTCCCACTCGAAGTCCGTGGCGTCAGCCAATTTCAGGGCCGTCCCGTTCTTGGCGGATTCGAGGACCTGGCTGTTGAGCTTCTCATTCGATTCGGGCATAACGGATCCTCCTAGTGAACAGGCGGCCAGGGCGCAGGCCAGGACGAGGGTGAGCAGGCTTGCGAGCGTGGCGCGGGTTGCGAGGGTGGCGCGGATGGCGCGGCCCGCGGCCGGGATGCGGCCTGCTGAAGTCCGTGGCCGGCGTCGTGCCTGTGTTGGGGGTTGGGTCCTCACGAGGTGGTCCGGGACTCGTCGTTGAACTCCGGATCCTCGCCCGGGGCGGGCTCGGCATTGTTGGCGTCGCCGGTCTGGTCCATGGGGACCTCGTTGGACGGGTGGGGCAGCAGGTCCTGTCCCACCACCACGGTGTCGCCGTTGTTCACGGCTTCCTCAATCAAATCCGCAAGCTCCTCAGCACTGGCATCCGGGTTGGCGATGGCCACATTGCGGCCCACCTCATTGTTGTACAGATCCATGGCTTCACGGGGCGCAGGGTTTCCAGGGAGCTGCTCGTGGGCCGTCGCGTAATCCTCCGCCCAGTCGGCGCCGAACTCCTTGACCATGAGGGCGTTCCAATAGGCGTGGCGGAAGGCGTCATTCTGGTCATCGTTGCGGTCTGCACTGGGAAAGCGGTCATCAGCGGTGCTGAACGCGTCATCGTGGATGTCCTTGAAGGCGTTCATCTCAAAAGGGCCCAAGCCGTTGAGGAGCTCAGCTTCCTTCTCGGTGACTTCCCTTTGGTCGACAATGAAGCGCAGGGGGTCCCAGTCCCCGGGCCACTTGGTGACCTTGGCATCGCTGACCTGGTACTTGTCCAAGATTTCCTGGGGGGTGGGCTGGTCCTGGTTGGACGCGGTCTTGGTGCTGGCGTCACCCCCGGAACTGCCGTTGCTGTCGGAACCGGTGCTGCCGGCGTCCCCGGCGCTCCCTGAATCGCTCCCTGAACCGTTGCTGCCAGCGCCTTCAGTGGAAGCGGAGGATTGCTGGTCCGCGTTGGTCAGGACGGACCGTGACGCTTCCTCCAGTCCACGCGTTGTCCGTTCCAGCAGCGGCCTCAGCCGGCCTTGCCAATCCGCGGCAAAACGCTTGGCGTCCTGGCCCTGCCACCCGCCGCCATGGCCGGTCATTCCCTGCCCGATCAACGAGTCGAGCTCCCTGGCCCGGCTGGTCAACAGTGTGGCACCGTTGGACAGGGCCTTTGAGAGTGCTTTGAGTTGGTCGACGTCGGCGCCGTAGAAAGGCATGTTTCCCCCTGAGCTTTGCCTCCATGCTTTGGTATTGTCGCGCGAATCGCAATGGGGACCTCTGCCCAGCCATGACGGGTGGAAAGCGTTAGCCGGAAGTGAGCGGCCGCCGTCGAGTCTTTATCTCACAATCCGGGTACGGTGTGACGTTTGCCGCTCAAACGGCGTTTTATGCTCCACTTCTAGCTCACCTGTGATATTTCTTGGATATGACGCAACCTACCGCTGAACACGTAGGCCTTCTGCTCCGTAACGCCCGCGGCGAAAAAGGGTGGACGCAGGGGCAGTTGGCTACCGAGCTTGGAACCAGCCAGAGCGCAATCGCCCGGATGGAGCAAGGCAAACAGAATCTCAGCCTTCGGATGATCGAGCGGCTCGAGGCCATCTTCGGCCGATCAATCGTCAAAGTGGGCAAGCCCCAGATGACCCACCTCCGGGTTGAGGGCGGCAGGACCCTTTCCGGAGAAGTGGATGTCAACAGCAGCAAGAATGCAGGCGTGGCCCTTCTGTGCGCCAGCCTGATCAACCGCGGCACCACCACGTTGCGCCGGTTGGCCCGGATCGAGGAAGTCAACAGGATTGTTGAAGTCCTGACGTCCATCGGCGTCGAATGCACGTGGCTCAACGGAAGCGACCTCCGCATCCGCAGGCCCGACGTCCTGGACCTGGGTTCCATGGATGTGGACGCTGCCCGCCGTACCCGCAGCGTCATCATGCTGCTTGGTCCGCTCTTGGACGAGACCAGCGAATACCTGCTCCCCTACGCCGGTGGCTGCGACCTCGGAACCCGCACAGTGGAGCCGCACATGCAGGCGCTGCGCCAGTTCGGGCTCGACGTCGAAGCGAAGTCCGGGTTCTATTCCGTGACTGCGCCGCCCGCTGATGGACACGACCGTTCCTTCGTCCTCACCGAACGTGGCGACACCGTGACCGAGAACGCCATCATGGCCGCCGCACACCGCGAGGGCACCACGGTCATCCGGAACGCGAGCCCCAACTATATGGTCCAGGACCTCTGCTTCTACTTGCAGGGACTCGGCGTGGAGATCCAGGGCGTGGGAACCACCACGCTGAAGATCACCGGCCGTTCGGCCATCGATGTGGA
Organism: Arthrobacter sp. TmtSoilC79; assembly: GCF_059739405.1. Taxonomy (NCBI): domain Bacteria; kingdom Bacillati; phylum Actinomycetota; class Actinomycetes; order Micrococcales; family Micrococcaceae; genus Arthrobacter; species Arthrobacter sp. TmtSoilC79. The sequence goes on from NZ_AP046051.1 coordinate 565,122, forward strand.
GATCGAGTACTTCCCCTCCGAAGATCCCATCGAGGCAATGAGCCTGATCACCGCCGGGATTGTCACCAACTCCGAGGTCACCATCCGCCGTGTCCCCATCGAGTTCATGGAAATCGAGCTCGCCACCTTGGAGCAGATGGGCCAGAACCTCGAAATCTCCGGGGAGTACATGGCACGCAACGGCCGGACCCGCCTGGTGGACGTTACTACCAAGCCATCCGAGCTCCGCGCTCCCCAGGACAAGATCCACCCCATGCCGTTCCCCGGCCTGAACATCGACAACCTGCCGTTCTTCGCAGTCATCGCAGGCAACGCCGAAGGCCAGACCATGATCCACGACTGGGTCTACGAAAACCGTGCCATCTACCTGACGGAGCTCAATAAGCTGGGCGCCCAGGTGCAGTTGCTTGACCCGCACCGGATCTACGTCAATGGCCCCACCAAGTGGCGTGCCGCGGAGATCGGCTGCCCGCCGGCCCTGCGTCCTGCCGCGTGCTTGCTCCTGGCAATGCTTGCTGCCCGTGGCACGTCCGAGCTCCGCAACATCTACGTGATCGAGCGCGGCTACGAGGATCTGGCAGAGCGGTTGAACACCATCGGCGCCAAGATCGAGTACTTCCAGGACTAGGCTCCACGCCACTGTCCTCCGCAGGCTGCCTGACGCAGAATGGAGCATGCGGACGTTCGGGGTTGAGGAAGAGGTGCTCATCGTCCATCCTGTGACGGGCGAACCCTTGGCCTTGGCCGATGCGCTGCTGGCCACCCACGACCAGCCTGCCACTGCGACCGGGCTCAGTCCCGAGCTCAAGCTCGAGCAGATCGAGACCCAAACCCGGCCCTGCCACAGCTACGCCGAACTCCGGCACCAGATCCGCCGTGGCAGGGTCATGGCCAATGAGGCGGCCCGCCGGCACGGCGCACAGGTTGCTGCGATCGCTACTTCTCCACTGGATTCGAACACCCACACCACCCCGGATCCCCGGTATGCCGCCATGCTGGACCGCTTTGGTATTACCGCCACTGAGCAATTGACGTGCGGATTCCACGTCCACACCTCCGTGGAGTCGCCGGAGGAGGGCGTGGTGGTACTGGACCACATCCGCGACAAACTCGCGGTGCTCACGGCGCTCTCCGCCAACTCGCCCTACTGGCGGGGACTCCCCACGGGGTTCGACAGCTATCGCACGCAGGCCTGGAACCGTTGGCCCACCTCTGGACCCTCCGCTCTTTTCGGCTCCCTTACCGCGTATCGACGCCTTGTGAAGCGGCTGCTGGATACGGGCGTGATCCTGGATGAAGGCATGATCTACTTCGATGCCCGCATCTCCCGCAACCATCCCACCGTGGAGGTCCGGGTAGCCGACGTCTGCCTCCGCGCTGAGGACGCGGCCTTGATTGCGGTGCTGGTGCGGGCTTTGGTGGAGACGGCTTCCCTGGAAATGCTCGACGGCGTTGAGCCCACCCCGGTGCCCACGGCACTCCTGCGGATGGCAAGTTGGCAGGCCAGCAATGCCGGGCTGCGCGGAGATCTTCTGGATTTCGGTGATTTCCGGCCACGTCCGGCAGCGGAAGTGGTGTGGGCGTTGGTGGATTATGTGAGCCCGGTCCTGGATGACCAGGGCGAATTGGAACTGGTCAAGGCCGGCATCCAGGAGTTGCTGGATCGGGGCAATGGCGCCCACGAGCAGCGGGAAGCGGCGGTGCGCTTTACCAACAGGAGGCACGGCGGTCAGAGCCAGGCGGGTAGTCCGCCTACCGCGGAAGCCTTGGCCGCCGTCGTCGGGCATGCAGCGAAGGTGACGGTCCGCGGAACCTCTGCCGACGCGCACAAGGAGCCCGCGCCGACGCTGGCCAGGGTCAGGCGGCCCTAGGTCCGCAGGTTTCCCCGGTCTTCCGTGGACTTCGCCACCGTGCCGGCAGCGTTGACTGCTCCGGCACGGTGGGAAGGAAGGATGCTTCCCCGGCTGCAGGATCAGACCTGCTTGAGGGCCTTCTCCAGGTCCAGGATGAGGTCGTCCACGTCTTCCAGGCCCACAGACAAACGGACCACGCCGTCGCTGAGGCCGATCGCGGCCCGGCCCTCCGGACCCATGGCCCGGTGGGTGGTGGTGGCCGGGTGGGTGATGAGTGACTTGGAGTCACCGAGGTTGTTGGAAATGTCCACCACGCGCAGCCCATCGAGCAAGGCGAACGCAGCCTCCTTGGCTGAGCGTCCGGCCGAAGGCGACAACTCGAACGTCAGCACCGTACCGCCGGCCTTCATCTGTTTCGCGGCAAGCTCGTACTGCGGGTGGGACTTCAGCAGCGGGTATTTGACCCAGCTGATGGCGGGTTGCTGCTCAAGCCACTCTGCGATCTTCAAAGCCGATGCCGAGCTGTGGTTTACCCGCAGGCCGATGGTCTCCAAACCCTTGGTCAGCACCCAGGCATTGAACGCGGACAGCGACGGGCCGGTGTGCCGCATGAGCTGCTTGACCGGGCCGTCGATGAACTCCTTGGTCCCCAGGATCGCGCCGCCCAGAACACGGCCCTGGCCGTCGATGTGCTTGGTGCCTGAGTACACAATCACGTCCGCGCCCAGCTCACCGCAGCGCTGCAGCAGGGGAGTGGCGAAGACGTTGTCGACGACGACGGTCGCCCCGGCGGCATGCGCCAGTTCGCTGACGGCCGCGATGTCCACGATTTCCTGCATGGGGTTGGACGGTGACTCGAAGAAGACGGCGGTGGTCGGCTCCGAGAGGGCTTCACGCCATTGGTCCAGATCCGGGCCATCCACGAATACCGTCTCCACGCCCCAGCGGGGCAGGATCTCATTGAGGATCACAAAGCAGGAACCGAACAAGGAACGGGCGGCCACCACGCGGTCGCCGGCAGCCAGCAAGGCACCCAAGGCGGTGAACACCGCGGACATGCCGGACGCCGTCGCAAAGCATGCCTCGGTTCCTTCGAGCAGCCGCAGCCGCTCCTGGAAGGTGGCCACGGACGGGTTGCCGTAGCGGGAGTAGACGAAGCGTTCGTCCTCGCCGGTGAAGGCACGTTCGGCCGCAGCGGCTGACTCATAGACAAAGCCGGAGTTCAGGAAAACCGGCTCGGAGGTTTCCTGGAAATTGGTACGGTCAAGACCACCGCGAACGGCCTGGGTGTCAGGGCTCCAGCCGGCGGCGTCGGGATTGAATGTCACTTACTCGGTCCCCAGGTTCGTCGGCAGGCCGCGGTTTTTCCAGCCGTTTACGGTGCGCTCGCCGTAGCGGTCCGGTTCGCCTTCAAAGCCTTCAAGGACGTTGTAGGCCGTGAAGCCGGCTCGCGTCGCGGCGATCGCGGCGGAGATGGAGCGCTGGCCGGAGCGGCAGATGAAGACGAGCTCCACGGCTTCGTCCTCGGGTGCCTGCTGCTGCAGGTCCTCGATGAAGCGGGAGTTGGGGATGCCGCCGGCGAGGTTCCACTGGATGAAGAGGGGATCGTTCTCCGTGGCTTTGGTGTCCGGGATGCCGATGTGGGCCCATTCGCCCTCGGTGCGGACATCCACCAGGATGGCGCCTTGTTCAAGCTTGGCCCACGCGTCCTGTGGGGTCAGGTCACCTGCGTAGCTCATGCGTGGCCCTCGAATGCTTCTTCGTCGTCGTAGTTCTCAAGCTGGTCCACTGCGTTGGCTACGGCCGCGTCAGCGTTGGCGATCGCAGCGGGAAGGACAATGGCTTGGGCAACAATGACGGTGGTGCCGTTGAACGTTGCTGCCGGGCTGCCATGGAGCACATAGCCCTCGGCGAGTGCGCTATGGATACGCTCACAAAATTCACGGTTGTCCGGGCCTGTAATCAGGCGGTAGGAGAGTTTTTCTTCAGTGGGTTCAGGCATTGCTGGTGCTCCTCAGTCACGCTTGCAGTTCGAATTTGTCGATACGCCGAGTAGTCACCTGAGGCACCCCGCCGGAGAGAGGGTTGCCGACCAGCAAGTCAGGGCTTTGCGCTGGTACTCATTACTCAAGAAAAACGTAACATCGACCGGCCTTGGGCCGCACTTGCGTGCTGTTCTCCGGCCGTCATGTTGCGTAATCGGGGGCTGCCCGGGACCTCACCAAATGTGACGTCCCGGGAGCATAATTGACCCAGTACGACCCCCTGTAACTTCGCATGAAATCAGGTCGCGGTGAACGGACAGAGCAGTTCTACACTCAAGCCCATGCTGCACTTTGGATGGTTTGTAGGCCACGGATTCGGTGTCCAGGGGTGGGGGACGCCGGGCTACGGCCTGGGCTACGACTGGAAGAAACCCGCCCTGTACCAGGACGCAGTCCGGGCGTTCGAACAATCCGGTTTGGACCTCTTCATCATTGAGGATTCCCTCACCGTGCCGGACACGTACGGCGGATCGGCGGAGGTCTCCCTGGCTCATGCCTCCTTCGCGCCCAAGCATGATCCCCTGGCGCTGGTCCCGTATCTTCTGTCCGCCACCGAGCACCTGGGGATCGTCCCGACGGTCAGCGCGTCCTTTTATCCGCCCTTCACAGCCGCCCGGCTCCTGGCCACGCTGCAACACTTCTCGGAAGGGCAGCTGGGCTGGAACGTGGTGACGTCCGGCAGCGACCTCGCCGCGCAGAACTACGGGCTGGACCAGCAGATCGAACACGACCTCCGGTATGAAAAGGCGGAGGAATTCGTCGACGTCGTCAGGCGGCTCTGGCGGAGTTGGGAACCTGGCGCTGTGGTTGAGGATGTGGAAGCCGGCATGTTCGCGGACCACAGCAAAGTGCATCCGATCAACCACCACGGCGACTTCTTCAAGGTACGCGGTCCCCTGAACACGGCGCCTTTGCCTGAAGAACCCGTGTTGGTGCAGGCCGGCGCGTCACCGCGGGGGAAGGCGTTCGCAGGTGGCCATGCCGACGTCGCCATTGCCTTGGCCCGCGGCGTTGACGGTATGAAGGCCTACCGGGACTCCATCCGTGCCGAGGCCGCCAAGGCAGGCAGGAACCCCGACGACGTCAAGGTACTTTTCGTCCTGAAGCCCACCGTGGTTGGCTCAACTGCCGAAGCTGAGGACTTGCGGGCCCAGCGCCGTGAACTCACCCAGCGGGACATCGACAGCCAGCTCAACTCCATTTCGTATCTTTCGGTGATCGACTTCAAACAATTCGACCTCGATGCTCCACTGCCGGAACTGAGTACCAACAGCAACCAGGGGACCTTGGAACACTTCGCCAAGGCGGCGCCTCCCGGTTCCACTTTGCGTGAGATCCTGCAGGCCCGGAGCGGCGGGGCAGGGGATTCGATCATCGGCACCGTGGGCCAGATTGCCGACTACCTTGAGTCCACCGGCTCCGAGGTGGGCGGCGACGGGTTCCTCTTTTCCGGTTTCGTGGATCCGGTGACGGTCCATGGGGTACTGGATAAACTCACTCCCGAACTGCGGCGCCGTGGCCTGTTGAGGAAGAGTTACGGCAATGGTGGGTTCCGGCAGAACCTCCTGGACTTTTGATGGCCTCTGCTGGGCCCCGCGCCCTTCATTTGGGAACGACGCCGATTTCCGCGCGGAGTGTTGCCCTAACGGCTGAGTCCTCGTTCCACGTGAAACTCAACCAAGATGCGTTGACTCTGATGACCCGCTCACGGGATGTTCTGGAGCATGCGGCGGCCTCCGGACAGCGGGTCTACGGGCTCAACACTTTGCTTGGATCCGGCAGGGATACCGCTGTGGAGGAGAAGTCGCTGCTGGCGTATCAAATCCAAGTCGTCAGGTATCACAACAGCGGCGTGGGCTCCTACTTGGACCGTTCCGCTGCCCGCGCTGTGATCCTGGCCCGGCTCATCGGGTTCAGCCGGGGAGGTTCCGGCGTGCGCCCGGAAACAGCCGCTTTCTATGGGGAGATGCTGAACCGTGGAGTCCTTCCCGCCATCCCGCGCGAAGGCTCTGTGGGTTCCTCGGACCTCACCCAGCTGGCCGCCGTCGCAGCCGTTGCCATTGGTGAGGGCCAAGCCTTCGACGCCGACGGCACTTTGATCCCCGGAGCCAAAGCGCTCGCCGACGCCGGCCTGCAGCCACTGGTCCTAGCGCCCGGCGAAGCGCTCGCCTTGGTCAGCGCCAACGCCTACTCCGTGGGCGTCGGAACCCTCGCCCTGGTGCGGTTGCAATACTTGGCCCGCCTGGCCGACGTCGCGCTTTCCCTCTCGCTGGAGACCACCGCCAGGTACGACGGCGGCGGGAACCTCAGTCCGTTTTCGCCGGCCATCCAAGCGGCCAAGGCGGTAAACGGCCAGGGTGACTCGGCGTCTGCAGTGCGCCACCTGCTCAGTGGTGGCTGGATGGAAGATGTGCGTCCCGAGGTGTCGGTGCAGGATGCGTTGTCCTTCCGGGCCGCACCGCAGACGCACGGGGCTTTTCGATCCCTCGTGGCGCAGCTGGATGCTGCGTTGGAGGTAGAGCTGAATGGTCGCGGCGACAATCCGTTGGTTGATGTCGAGTCCGGGCTCATGGTGTCCGGCGGGAACTTCCAGCCGATGCAACTGGCCCTTGCGTTCGAAGGCCTGCGGGTCGCGGTGGCACACGTGGGGATCTCCAGCGAGCGGCGCATCGCCAAGCTGTATCCGCCGCAACGGGCCATCCGGGCCAGGCACTTGCAAGCAGCATCGACTAAAGCCCCGTCTGCGGGGTCTGGACCCGGGGCCGGACTGGACTCTGCCCCGGCTGCCGGGCTTGCCCAGGAGGAACTGCCCGGGCTGCTGTGGTACTCCGCCGCCGGGCTGTTGGCCGAACTCAAGTTCCTGGCCGCCCCGGCCACCCTCGGCGCACCAACGCTGTCCGCCGACGTCGAGGACCACTCAACGCTGGCCCCCTTGGCCCTGCAGCAACTCGAAAAGTCGGTGGAAGTGCTGGAAAAACTGTTGGCAATCGAGGCATTGACGGCGTCCTATCTGCTGCTGGAAGCGGGAGCCGCGCAGCCGCTCGGGAAGGGGACAGCCGTCGTCGTGGGTCGACTCGCTGATGTGCTGGCCGACAGGCCGGCGGCGCCCGACCTCGTGGAACGGGCGCGGATTGCACTGCGGGACGCCACGGACCGAGTACTCCCGGAAACAGAGGAAGGGGCGGAGTTGCGGTGAACACAACAATTCGCAAACACGGAGTCCACTCGGCAACGGCTACCCCGGACGGGCTGGACGCCTCGGTCCTGGACAAAGTGGGCAACACGCCTTTGGTGAAGTTGGAGTCGCTGGGCCGCGGCCTGGGGAGCACCATCCACATCAAGCTTGAGTCCGAGAACCCCGGGGGCTCCATCAAAGACCGCACCGCCCTCAGCATGGTTCGCGCGGCCGAGAAGTCAGGCGAACTGAAGCCGGGAGCCACCATTGTGGAGAGCACCTCGGGCAACACGGGGATCGGCCTGGCACTGATCGGGCACCTGACGGGCCACCCAGTGGTGGTGGTGACGGGCGATACGATCTCCGAAGAAAAGCTCGCTGCGCTTCACAATTACGGGGCCCGCGTGATCCTGACTGACTGGAATGCGCCGTCCGAGTCACCGGAGAACGCCCGCGCAGTAGCCGCCCGGATCACCGCAGAGACACCCGGTGCCTGGCGGCCAATGCAGTTCGACAACCCCGCCAATCCCTTGGCGCACTATGAAACCACCGGACCGGAAATCTGGGAGCAGACGGGCGGCCAGGTCACGCACTTCGTTGCCGGCATAGGGACCGGCGGGACCATCAGCGGGAACGGGCGGTACCTGAAGGAACGCGTGGCGGATTCACGGCCCGGCGGGCACCTGGAAGTTGTTGGAGCCGACCCCTATGGCTCCGCCTACAGCGGCGGGCACCCCGGCGAGATCCTGGTGGATGGCGTGGGTAACTCCTGGCCGGAACCCGAATGGCCCAAGGCATTCGACCGCTCCATTGTGGACCGATTCCTGCGCATTCCCAACGACGAGGTCTACACCACCGTCCACAGGCTTCTCGACGAAGAAGGCCTGGCGCTTGGCCCGTCCTCCGGGCTCGCGGTGGCCGCGGCTGTCCGGGTGGCCCGTGCTGCGCCGCACGGTTCGGTGGTGGTGGCCATAGCGCCCGACGCCGGCACGAACTACCTGAGTAAGGCCTTCAACCCGGCATGGCTGGCCGAGCACGGCATCCGACTGGCCGCCGACACCCCTGCCGCGCGCGAATAGAACCTCTTTCACATCCCCCGGGTTTGGGGGCGCACCTTCTTTCACGTCCCCCGGGTTTGGGGTGAACCCTCTTTCAGGTCCCCCGGGTTTGGGGGCGCACCTTCTCTCACATCCCCGGGTTTGGGGGCGCACCTTCTCTCACGTCCCCCGGGTTTGGGGTGAACCCTCTTTCAGGTCCCCCGGGTTTGGGGTGAACCCTCTTTCAGGTCCCCGAGGTTTGGGGCGAACCTTCTCTCACATCCCCCGGGGTTGGGGGCGGACCTTCTCTCAGGTCCCCTGGGTTTGGGGCGAACCCTCTCGCGTCAGGCTGCATGGGCCCTTTGCGCTAGGCTCCAACCATGCCCGAACAGGAAACAAAACCACGTCTGGCCGGCTATCTGGACAAGCAACAGCCGGAACTTTATGCCACGCTGAGCCACTATTCCCAGCAACTTGTAGACGAAGCCGACCGACTGGGAATCTCGCGTCGCACGCTCGAACTCGTCAACTACTTGTGCTCGCAGATCAATGGTTGCGCCTTCTGCCTTGACCTTCACCATCGCCGGGCCCTGAAGTTCGGTGAAACAGAACAACGGTTGTCCTTGGTAGCTGTTTACAAGGAAGTTCAGCTCTTTGATTCCGCTGAAGTGGCGGCCATGGAAATCGCTGAGCAAATAACCCGCATGAGTTCTTCACGGCCCAGTCATGAGCTCTTTGAGAAGGCACGGCAGCACTACAGCGACGAGCAAATCAGTGTGCTCTGCATGGCTGCGATCGGCATCAACGCTTTCAACCGGCTGTCTATCTTGAGCGAGCACCCGGTCCGCGCAGGCAAGAAGTAACCCAGTGAGAAGTAGGCCCAGCAAATGTGGGGCGTGCCTCCGCCACCAACTTTGGCTCGCAGGGCCGATCCGACACACCTCTTGCCCGGCGTGTCAGGGCTGCCCGGGTTCAATGTGGGTGGTGGAGGTCCGGGAGGTGTGGCGTCCTGACCCTCTTTGAGATGGGCTCAGCCCCTGATCAACCCGTAAAGGTTGTCCAGGGGCTGAGCTGTCTCCAAACAAGGTCAGGAAGCTACGAACCAAGAAGAACTATGCGTCCGCTGCCTTCTTGAGCGACCGGCGTCGGCCGTACTTGAAGTAGAAGACGGCGTAGCAGGCGCCCACGAACGGAACGCCGAACAACAGTGCTGCGACCTGGTTGGGATCGAACGCGATACCGATCAGCGATACAAGGCAAAGTGCGAACGCCAGGATCGGGACCAGCGGGAACAATGGGGCCTTGTACGGCAGTGTGCTGAGGTCTCCGCCGTTCCTGATGAAAGTCCGCCGGTAAATGAAGTGCGACGCCACGATGGACATCCAGACACCCACGGTGGCGAAGCCGGCTACCGAGACGAGCACAAGATAGACCGTGGCCGGAGCCACCACGCTGCTGATCAATGAGGCCAAGCCGCCCAGCATGCTCACGCAGAGCGCCACCATCGGGATGCCGCGCTTGGTGAGTTTCTTGAATACCTGCGGTGCGTGGCCTTCATCGGCGAGTGAGAAGAGCATGCGTGCACAGGAGAAGAGGCCGCAGTTTCCAGCGGAGAGCAGCGCGGTGATGATCACGAAGTTCATGATGTCCGCGGCATAGGGGATGCCGAGCATCGAGAAAACGGTGACGAACGGGCTCTCGTCCACGCTGACTTTTTCGTAGGGGATAGTGGCCGCGATGACCAGGATCGCCCCGACGAAGAAGATCATGAGCCGGATGACCGTGGTCCTCATGGCCTTGGGGATGTTGGCGCCCGGGTTGGCGGTTTCGCCCGCGGCAACGCCTATCAGTTCCGAGCCGGAGAAGGCGTAGAAGACAGCCAGGCAGGTAACGAAGACGCCGGTGAAACCGTTGGGGAACAGGCCCGCCGGCGTGCTGAAATTCTCACCAAAGGAGGGATAGTCTCCCGTAGCGAGGGGGTGGAATCCCGCCAGCGCTGCGCCACCGAGAATTATCAAGCCGACGACGGCGGCAACCTTGATAAGCGCGAACCAGAACTCCGATTCGCCAAAGACACGCGATGAAATGGCGTTCAGTGTGAACAGGACCGTGGCGAAGATGAAGCACCAGATCCAGACGTCGACGCCTGGGAACCAGCGCTGCATGAGGAGGCCGGCCGCTGTAAATTCCGAACCCAGGGCAACCGCCCAGCAAAGCCAGTACAGCCACGCAGTGGCGAATCCTGTGGCGGGGCCGATGGTGCGGGCCGCGTATATGTGGAAAGCGCCGGAGACGGGGAACGCGACAGCGAGCTCCCCGAGACAGGCCATCACCAGGTAAACCACTACGGCGCCGATGAGGAACGCCAGGACAGCGCCCAAGGGGCCGGCTGTGGCGATGGTGTATCCGGAACTTACGAACAGGCCTGATCCGATGACGCCACCCATGGCGATCATGACCAAGTGCCGGGCCTCCATGGACCGGCGCAATCCTGTTTGCGAGGCGTCAGTGTGGGACTGTGCCTCGGTTGCCGATGCTTCGGCTTCTGTGGGGGAGCTGAGTCCCATATTCCCTCCGGGAAGTTAGCCAGCAAAGTCTGAAGTAGTACCAGCCGGACGTGATCCAACTAACACGAGAACAAGATTCATCACATGACGAATGACCATTTCAAGGAGAATAAGGAATGCGATTGAACACACAGACAGCCCTTGGCTGAGGCTAAGAGTTCCTAATCATTTAGTCATGCGAGCGATTACTCTACTTGTTATCTGCTAGGTTCCATGCGGAGCTCCTTAGCCGGAGGCCCGCTGATGGGGTGATGTTTACTCGATTCCCGCGAACAGATGGTTCAGCTCCGCGGTGAGCTGCTTGCGCACCTCGGGCGTGCCGATTTCCTTGCCGTTGATGTGGTTCACAGGGGCGATCAAGCGAATGCTGGAAATGAGCCAGACGGCGTCGGCGTCGAACAGGTCCTGCGGTTCCAGGGGACCATAACCCAATTCCCAGCCGGCAGACTTCGCGGCAGCGAACAATGCGCCCTGCGAGGTGCCCGGGAGGATGCCGCTGTCCAGCTGGGGAGTGATGAGCCGACGAACAGTCCTTGCCGAACCATCGCCGTCGTCCGCTGTTTCAAGGTGCGCCAGCAACACGGTGGACGTGGGGCCTTCCAGGACCCGGCCGTCAGTGGAGGTGAAGATGGCATCGTCGGCACCCTGCTTGTGCGCGTAGCGCAGCGCCGCCATGTTCACGGCGTATGAGAGCGTCTTTGCGCCCAGCAGCAGCCACGGTGCGCGCTCGCCGGCTTCGGTATCAAAGCCGCGGTCCAGAAGCACGACGTCGATGCCCGTCTCGCGCTGTCGGCGACTGCCCGCAGGTGAGGGCGACGCTTGTACCCAGCATGTGGGGTTGGCTGCGCCTTCAACGCCCCGGGTCACGATGAGCTTGACCACGACCTCGTCCTCTTCGGGCGTCGGGGCAGGGTGGACGTCGCGGAATTCGTTGATGGCTGTCTCGATGGCCCGGCGCCAGACGTCCTGCCCGGGGAGCTCCAGGTCCAAGGCTGCCGCGGAACTGCCCAGACGGTTCAGGTGCGCCTGGACTTTGCGGGGGCGGCCTTGAACGGCAAGGAGTGATTCGAACACACCGTCGCCGCGGGTGGCACCCAGGTCCGTTGCCATGAGTTGCGGTTGGCTGGAATCGGCAATACGGCCGTTTTCGAAGGCTGGGTCCAGGAAAACGAGGACCGTGGGGGCAGGTGAAGTCATGGTCCCAGCTTAGTGCGGGGCCACTGCGGACGACTTTGCCGGATAGGCTGTGGTCACCGTTGTTCATGGACCGTAGGGGTTATCGCGTGCTCTTTCCTTTTCCGTTTGGCCAGGAGTGGACCTGGTTGTTGGGTGCGTGGGCCATTGCGGAAGTCATCATGCGCATCGTGCTGCTGGGCATCATTCCGGGCAACCGTCGTCCCACCACGGCCATGGCATGGCTCTTGGCTGTTTTCCTCATCCCTTCCGTTGGGTTTGTGCTCTTCCTGCTCTTTGGCAATTTCAAGTTGTCCAGGCGCAGGCGCGAGCAGCAGGAAGAAGTCAACCGCCGCGTCCGCGCGGTGACCTCCGACCTCGCTGATCCCGTGAGCGTCTACTCCGGGCCGGAATGGGTGAAATCGGCGGGAGAGCTCAACCACCGGCTGGGTTCGCTGCCGATGGTTGACGGAAACAAAGTGGAGCTGATTCCCGGCTACGAGGAATCCATCAAGGCCATGGCCGAGGCGGTCAAGGGTGCGAAGACCTACGTCAATGCCGAGTTCTACATCATGAGCAGCGACTCGGTGACGAACGACCTTCTGACTGAGCTGGAGAAGGCTGCCGAACGGGGAGTGACCGTAAGGCTGCTCTTTGACCACATCGGAACGCTTCGGGTGAAGGGCTACCGTCGGCTGATCCGCCGGTTGAAGGCAGGCAAGATCCAGTGGAAGCGGATGCTTCCGCTGCTGCCCATCCATGGCCAATGGCGCCGTCCGGACCTCAGGAACCACCGCAAGATCATGGTGATCGATGGGATGGTTGCTTTCACCGGCTCGCAGAACCTCATCGAGCCGTCCTACAACAACCCCAAACACCACAAAGTGGGCCGCAAGTGGGTTGAGCTGATGTCCCGTCTTGAGGGTCCAATCGTGGCTACGCTCAACGTGGTGTTCGCTACGGACTGGCTTAGTGAAACGGATGAATCCCTCGAGGACCAGCTGCGTTTGCCAACCCAGCCGGCTCCCGGACACGTCACCGCCCAGGTAGTGCCGAGCGGCCCTGGTTTCGCCACTGAGAACAACCTGCGCCTGTTCAACACACTGATCTACTCTGCGCAGCACCGGATTTCCATTTGCAGCCCGTACTTTGTCCCGGACGACTCCCTCCTCTATGCCATCACCACGGCCGCACAGCGAGGTGTCGACGTGGAGCTCTTCGTCTCAGAAAAGGGCGATCAGTTCCTGGTCCACCATGCCCAGCGCTCCTACTACGAAGCTTTGTTGGAAGCCGGTGTGCGCATCTACCTGTACCGTGCGCCATACGTTCTCCACGCCAAGCACTTCACCATTGATGACGAGGTGGCCGTCCTCGGTTCCAGCAACATGGACATGCGCTCCTTCTCCCTGAACATGGAGGTCTCGGTGATGCTCCTTGGCGCCGAAACCGTGAACCTCATGCGGGCCGTGGAGTCCACGTACCGCGAGGTGTCCCGTGAGCTTATGTTGGAAGACTGGATGGATAGACCCCCGCTGGCCAAGTATGTGGACAACGTGGCCAGGTTGACCGCGACGCTGCAGTAGTCCTCAACAGCAGACCCAGGGTCAGTCCGGGAAGCCGGCCCCCAGCGCGGACAGCACCCCGAACGCCTTGGTCCTGATTTCCTCGTACTCGTCGTCGGCCACGGAGTCTGAAGTGATGGCCCCGCCCACGCCGAGGGTAAGGGTCCGCCCACCGGTGCCGTCCGGGTTGACCACCAACGTACGGATCACCACGGCCAGATCAGTGGCCGCATTCAGCGAAAAGTAGCCAACAGCTCCCGAATAGATGCCGCGGGGTCCGGACTCGAGCTGGTCCAGGATGTCCATGCTGCTGATCTTTGGTGCACCGGTCATCGAGCCGGCGGGAAAGGCTGCTGCCAAAGCTTCCGCCCGGGGTGCGCCCGGTTTCAAATGGGCGTCAATGGTGCTGACCATTTGATGGACGGTTGCGTAACTCTCGATCGCGCACAGGCGGCTGACTGTGACGGAACCAGGGATGGCGAAATGGCTGAGGTCGTTGCGCAGCAGGTCCACGATCATGATGTTCTCGGCGCGGTCCTTCAGCGACGTCTCGAGGTCGTGCCGCAAAGCAGCATCCTCGGCAGCATCCGGAGAACGCCGCCGGGTGCCCTTGATCGGCTCGGCGCGCATGCCGCCGTCGGACAGGATCCGCAGGAAACGCTCGGGCGAGGTGCTTGCCACCACCAGTTCGCCGAACCGGAGGTAACTGGCAAACGGTGCCGGGTTCCGGCGTCGGAGATTCAAGTAGCTGCGCCAAGGGTCCAGGTCCCCGGCGGGGGCTTCGAGGGTGGTGGTCAGGCAGATTTCGTAGGAGTTTCCCTCGCTGATTTCATGCTGGGAGTCTGCGATCTTGCGCTTGTAGTCGGTGGCGGAGTCGCGGCTCACGAATTCCGAGACGGCACCGGAAGAGCCGGCAAAAGGCTCGGCAGAAGAGGCGGCAACAACAGCAGCCCCGACGGCGGTGCGGGCCGCGCGCAACCACTCCCCGGCGTCGGGCGCTTCCAACGCGAGCAGCCAGACGGCATGTTCCCGGTGATCCAGGACCACGGCCCGGCCGGCGAAGAGCAAGGCGGCATCGGGGGTGTCGGAGGCGACGTCGTTGCCGCCGGTTTCGCGTTTGAGCTCGTAGCCGAGGTAGCCGAGCCAGCCGAGGGTGAACTGGCCGTCGTAACCGCGTGGCGCGCGGACGGCGCGTCGGCCCCAGACGGAATCGAGCCAGCGGAAGAACGGCCCGGTGGTGTTGACGGAGGCCGAACCTGCGGTCACCCGGGTAGTCCCGGACTGGTGACGTACCGACTGGCCGAAGGTGCCGCCGTCGTCAGCCAGGATGCTGAAGCGGCTGCGGGCCGCGGCTTGGGACCTGCCGGCCACCGAGGCGGCGTTGGAGGAATCGAGCCACACGGCGTTGGCGGAGCGGCCGTAAAGGGACTCGAACAACAACGCTGCGTCCGGGGTGGCGTCCAGGCGTTCGGAGCGCAGTTGAAGGCCGCGGCGTGCACTAAGTTCCGGTGACAGGATCGAGGCAACTGAAGGCAGGTACATGAGGGCCTGCAGGACATCTTCCGGTGCACTGCCGTCAGCGGGGTTCTGGACCCGGACGTCGGCAGCGCTGATTACGGCATCGGAGGCAAGCCACTGCTCCTCCTGGGCAGCCCAACTGTCCCAGTACGGTTCGTAGGTACTTCCGTCCCGTGCCAAGGCTCGACGGCGGCGATCCTCACCTGGGCATTCCACCCAGACCACGGCGTCCAGCAGGGGTCGGGCAGCCTCTGCCGCAGCACCCACGCCTTCAACAATGATGATTTCGGCGGGCAGCGTGACGTTCAGTCCGCCGTCGTAGTGGCGTTCCCAGTCCCAGCTGGTCCATTCGGCGGCCTGGCCGGAGCTGAGCGGTGTCAGGACTGTGCCGACGTAGCGCTCAATGCCGGGCATGAGGCCGTTCCAGCCGGGATAAATGTCCTCAAGGTGGAACAGCGAGACTTTGTGGTGCTGCCGCAAACGGGCCGCCAGTTCCACGGCCAGTGTGGTTTTTCCTGCGCCGGACCTGCCGTCAACAGCGATGATCACGGGTGCAGGGGTCATGTCATAGAGGTTACCTGCTGGTGGTCGTGGCCCGCGGCGGCTTCGGCGGAGGCGATGGCTGCTTTGACGTACTGCACGATTCCGGGGATGGCGTCTTTGATGAGCGTCCAGGTGTTGTCGAAGTCCGTGTGGCCGCCGTACCAGGGGTCCTCGATGCCGAGATCCAGGGAGCTGCGGCCTTCCATGTGGGGATCGAAGCTGCGGAGCATCCGTACTTTTTCGAGCGAGGCCCGGTCAGGGGCGCCCTCCTGGAGCCAACCGAAGTGGTCAACGTCAAGGGCGAGGATCAGGTCCCGTTCGGCGTACCATTCGTGCAGCCACTTGCGGGCAATGTGGTCTTCCGAAGCGATGTGCTGTGCTGTCAGGACGCGGGCGGCGCGGGGGTCGATCGGGTGCCCCACCTCGTACCCGGTGGTGCCGGCGGAGTCCACCCGCACCAGTTGGCCGAGCCCTTCCGCGGCGAAGGCTTCGGTGAGCATGAGTGCTGCCATGGGTGAGCGGCAGATGTTTCCCGTGCAGACCGTGATGATGCGGTATGGGCTCGTCGTTGAGTACATTCAGCAAGCATGATTGATGGCACCCCTTCTTGGCTAGGGGCCACTTCACAACTGAGTCACTTTTCGTGTCAAAGCTGTCACAGAGCAGCTGGCTACCCCTGCGTTGTGAGCACCGGATCAGTGTTCGAGGCTTCGGTGGCCAGCGCTGCGGCCGCCAGGTAGACGGTGCGTACGACGGCGGCGCGTCGCCTTTGCACGCGGCCGGGGTCGTTGCCGGCCATCAGTCCATCGAGTGCCGGGAGGACGGGCGCGGCATCGCAGAGGCTGACGATGGTGATGAGCAGGTCTCCGGCGTCTTCCCTTGAAATGCCGGGCAGGGCGGCAATGGTGCTGTTGACCTTGGAGGCGCAGTTGGCCATCCTCTTGGGCAGCCCAACAACTTCCACGCCCCGTTCCAGTCCTTCCCAGAAAAGGAGGCGGGGTGCGGTGGCGTCTTTTTGGTGGTGGTCGAAGAGCCGGCCGGCGTAGTCTGCCATGGCCTCGGGTCCGTTGCCCTCGATGGGCACTTCATCCATCAGCGAGCTCAGGGCGGTGACGATCACGGCATCAAAAAGGGCGTTCTTGTTGCCGAAGTATTGGTAGATCCGTTCCTTGTTGACGCCGGCTTCTGCAGCGATGCGGTCGATGCGGGCGCCGGCAAGTCCTCGCGCGCAAAACTCGGAGGTCGCTGCCTCAAGAAGCAGTCCTTTGGTTCGCTCTGTGTCCCACGCCATAGGGTCATATTACCATTTTCCAACTAAGTAGTTGTAATTGATTCCCGGCGGGGTTATGGTGATCTCAAGCCAAAAGCAACCGTTTAGTTGGAGAATGCCATGACAGCACAAACAACCTCCGAAATCGCCGTCGAGCCAGCAGCGCCTGCCCGTCCGCAGGGCCCTTCCGTCCACATGCGGGCACTCATCACATGGCTGGCGATCTTCCCGCTCGTCTCCATCGGCATGCTGCTCCTGGGCCCCATCATGGAGCCGCTCCACCCGGTCCTGCGGGCGCTTATCCTGACAGCCTTTGTTGTGCCCACCGCCGTCTACCTCGTGGTTCCCCGCCTCATGGCCGGCCACGGCGCGCTGTCCCGCAAGGCCGTGGAACGCGCAGCACAACGGGCAGCCCGCACCTCCGCTTAACCCAAGTAGGTAACAGCAAATGCTCCACCGGGGCCTCAGCGGAACGTTTACTGTTACCCAGCTGGGTGCCGGACTGGGGCTAAGCGTCCCTCAGCTGTTCGACGTCGGCGATGCCAGGGTACGCGGCCTGCGTCCCCTTCTTGGTTGCGGCCAACGCAGCGGCAACCGAAGCGAAGGAAGCTGCGCTTGCCAAGGAGTCCCCGGCATCCAAGCGTGCAGCGACAGCACCAGTGAAGGCATCACCGGCGCCAGTGGTGTCAACAGCTGATACCCGCGTCGGAGCGATGCGCGTGATCTGATCTTCAGCGCCGCGTGCCAACGAATCCAGGACCACGGAGCCTTGGGCACCGAGTGTCACCAGCACACGCTGCAAACCTCGGTCCGCGAACTGGCTCCGAACCGGCTCCCAGGCCTCCGCCCCAGCGTCAGCGTCAGGAATGTCCGCTTCGGCACCAAGGAACAGCGAAGCCTCGTGGGCGTTCACCAGCAGCACATCGCTCAAGTGCGCCAGCTGCTCCGGCACCTCCGCGTAAGGCGAGAGGTTGAGCAGGACAGTGGCGCCGGCGTCGTGCCCTGCTTGGGCGGCGGCAATCACAGTCTCGATCCCCACCTCAAGGCAGAGGCACACCACGGCCGCGTCCTTGAAAGCGTCCGGCGCGACGTCCGCGGGCTTGAGTGTGCCGTTGGCGCCGGCAGAAATGATGATGCTGTTCTCGCCGCTGGAGTCCACGGAAATGACGGCGACGCCAGTGGCGACCTCCCTGCGCAGGACCCGCGAAACGTCCACTCCGGCGTTGGCCGTCGAATCCAGGAGCATGGTGCCGTTGGAGTCCTCTCCCACGGCGCCGATCAGGCTGACCCGGCCGCCGAGTTTGCTGGCAGCCACCGCTTGGTTTGCGCTCTTGCCGCCGGGATTCACCGCGAAACCGTTGCCGTGGACCGTCTCGCCGGGTTGGGGGAGGCGGTCGCAGTAGATGGTGAGGTCGGCGTTGAGGGAACCGACGACGACGATTCCCGCCTTGGGTGCGCTGGTCATGCGGTCACCTCTTGGTCCTCGGTGACTTCTGCGTCCACCGGCTTGGGGATCAACAGCGAGGCCGCGAAGGCAGCGAGGGTGATGACAAGGCCCACCACCACGACCGTCAGGTAGGACGCCTTGGCATCATTGAGCGAGGCCGTGGCCACGAGAACGGCGGGAAGGACCAGGAAGCTCAGCCCGGCGCCGAGGTTGAAGGCGCCGGCGTTCATGCCCGGAAGGAAACCGGGGTTGCCCTGCGGCGAGAGCACCACGCCCAGTCCGTTCAGCATGATGTTGACCGTACCGGCGTACATAATGCCCAGCAAGGCCGTTCCCACGATCATCATGGGCAGGTTGTTGAGGCCGAAGAAAGCGATGATCGCCAAGGCCACCAAGCTTCCGACCAAACCGATGCGCAGGACCTTGGTGTAGCCGAGGACGGGTGCGAGGCGGCCGCTGATCGGACCGAAGAGCCAACCAAGAAGGGCGTACGGGGTCAGGATGATCAGCGACATCTCGGTGGGACCAACGCCGAATCCGGGATCGGCTGCCTGAACGTAGGCCGGGACAATGCCGTTGATCACTGCGAAAATACCGGTCATGGTCAGCGTGGTGGTCAGCAGCGGAGCCCACGTGGAGCGCTGGCGCAGGTGCACTGTCTCAACCATGGGCTGCTTGGCGCGCTTCTCAACAGTCCAGAACGCAATGAACGCGACGACGGCAATCACCGTGAGCACGAGCGCGAGGGTCAGCGTGCCGGCGTCGAAGGCTGTGGCCAGTTTGGCGCCCTCGTTCAGGGCGGTCAGCAAGGCGCCAACGGCGATGACAATGCAGAACACGCCCAGCCAGTCCATGGTGGTGCCGGCAGCGGGCTTGCTCTCGCCGGCGAGGACGGCGATCAGGACGGTGGCGATCAGGGCCAAGGCAACCATGAGCCAGAAAATGCTGCGGAAGCCGAAGTTCTCAGCGAAGTAACCGCCAACAAACGAGTCCACGCCGGCCACGCCGCCGTTGACTGCCGTAATGAGGCCCATGAGGGTGCCGTACTTGCGGGGGTTGGTCACAGCGGAGCGGAGCATGATCAGGCAGAGGGGAACCGTGGGACCACTGACACCTTGGATGATGCGGCCCACGAATAGCCACGTCACGTCAGGGGCCATTGCTGCGATGACAGAGCCCACTGCCATGAGGAGCATCATGCCGACGAGGATCTTCTTGCGGCCCACAATGTCGCTCAGGCGGGGGAGGAAGAGGGAGAAGAGGGCAGCTGCGGTGAAGAACCACGTCTGGGACAGGCCGATGGTGGCTTGGTCCGTGTTGAGTTCGTTGCCCATGGTGACCAGGGCCGGGCTGAGCATGGAGGCGTTGAGCTGGAAGGCCACACAGGCTGCCAGCAACGCCACCATGAGGGCGGTGACGTTGCCGCGGGAGGTCTTGGAAGCTGTTGCGGGGGAGGACATTACTTTGCCTCTCCTGCCAGGATGGCCTCTGCTGTGGCGCTGACTTCGACGTCGGTGGGGCGGCCCGCGGCGGTGGCGACAGCACCGGCGTCGTGCGTTGGTTCGCCGATACGTTCGATGGCATCGGTGACCAGGTCCCAGAACTTCTTGTGGTCCAGGTCCACAGCCACCGACGTGTGGCAGTCCTCGGGGGCGGGGGCGCGGAAATCGGCCACGGTCATGCCGAGGGTGAGCTTGCCCTGGAGTTCGATGTCCACGGGGACTTTGCGGGTGGTCATGACGGTGGGGTCGATCACGTAGGCGACGGCGCAGGGGTCATGGACGGGCGGGAAGTCGAAGCCTTGGGCGTCCTTGTAGGTCTTCTGGAAGAAGTCCATGAGTTCCATGACGAACTTGGCCGGCTTGGTTCCGATCTTCGCGATGCGGCCCACTACCTCGTCCGTGGCCAGCGCCTGGTGCGTGAGGTCCAGGCCGACCATCACCACTGGCCACTTTTCGTTGAAGACGATGTGCGCGGCTTCGGGGTCGATGATGATGTTGAACTCCGCCACGGCGCTCCAGTTGCCCACGTGGTAGCCGCCGCCCATGAGCACGACTTCCTTCACGCGCTCCACGATCCGTGGCTCCTTGCGGGCAGCCATGGCAATGTTGGTCAGGCCCGCGGTGGGGACCAAGGTGACCGTGCCCGGCTCGTGAGCCATGACAGTTTCAATGATGAGGTCGACGGCGTGGCGCGGGTCCAGCTCGATGGTGGACTCGGTCTGCTCCGGGCCGTCCATGCCGGAATCACCATGGATGCTGGGAGCTGTTTCGATGGTGCGTACCAGGGGGCGGTCGCAGCCGGCAGCGAAGGGGACGCCGGTGATGCCGGCAATGGTGGCCACCGAGAGGGCGTTCCGGGTGACCTTTTCCAGGGTCTGGTTTCCCACGACCGTTGTCACGGCCAGAAGTTCGATGTCCGGGTTGCCGTGCGCCAGCAGCAATGCCACGGCGTCGTCATGGCCAGGGTCACAGTCAAGAATGATTTTCTTGCGTGCCGGTGTCATGGTGTTGGGGTCCACGTTTCTCTCCACGTCATTGGGGCCTGCCTGGTACTTGCCCCGGGCAGGGCGCTAAGCATTCAGGGGAATTCTGGCACTCGTTTGTGGGCTACGTCAAACGCTTAACGTGCTTGTGCGGCGTGTCATTTCCCTCCGACGTCAAGCGCTTGATGCCTTCGCGCAGGTCAGGGCGGATTTGGAACGCTACGATCGATGCATGGAATCCCTGGACCGGCGCCACGGCCGCGCACCCCGCTCACCCCGGGTGACGGCTGCGATGGTGGCTGCCCGGGCAGGCGTTTCGACGGCGACCGTCTCACTGGTGGCGAACGGCAAAACCCAAGGACGGGTGTCAGAGGACAACATCTCACGGGTCCGCTCCGCGATCGCCGAACTCGGTTACGTGGTGGACAGCATCGGCAGCTCCCTGGCCCGCGGCGTCAGTTCCATCGTCATCCTGGTAACCCCGGACGTTTCCAACCCGTTCTTTGCCAACGTGATCGCCGGGGTGCGTGAGTCCCTGGGAACCCAGTATCAGCTGCTGCTCTCCGTGACCGACGCCGGCGAATCGCCGCAGGCTTCCGACGTACGCAAACTATTGGCACTCCGTCCCGCCGGCTTGCTGGTAGGCGCCCCCAGCGCAGAGTTTTTGGAGGATCTGTCAGCGGCGGCTCCGTTGGTGCTGCTCGACGCACCGGGCCTTGAGTCCTACGCGCCGTCCGTGAACCTTGACGTTGCCCAGGGTGCCCGCGAGCTGGCCCGTCATCTGGCCGCATCCGGCCATACCCGCGCCGCCTACGTGGATGGCGTGACAGGAACAACAACCTTCCAGCTGCGCCGCGAAGCCTTCCTGGCCGAGGCTGTCGCCTGTGGGCTCTCGGTGGCTGAGGGCCATGTTGTCAGCACCCCGATCGACGTCGGTGCTGCCGCTGCCGCGTTCGCCGACGCCTGGCCGGAGTGGCAGCGCGAGGGGGTGACCGCCGTCGTCTGCGGCACCGACACGCATGCCTATGGTGTGCTGCAGGAAGCCCGCGTGGAGGGTGTCCGGATCCCTGGAGAACTGGCCGTGGCAGGCTTCGACGACCTGCCCTACTCGGCCACCAGCAACCCAAGCCTTACCAGCGTCCATCTTCCGGCGACGCCCCTGGGGCGCAAGGCAGGGGAGCAGCTGCGGGGCCTCATGGAAGGCCTGCCGTTGGCGGAGCCCCATGTGACGCTGGAGAGCTCGCTGGTGGTCCGCGGATCTACGTCGTAGCCCTGCCCGGAAGCCCGCGGGACAGCGGGCGAAGCTGGTCCTCCGGGATGGGATTGGGCACGGTGAAGTAGACCTGCGGAGCGGTCATATCTCCCCAGTCCTCCCTTTTCACCCGCACCAAGGTGGGCGTGACTTCGGCGATCCGCACGCGCAGCCACCCGCCGTCGTCGAGCAGTAATTCGTGCGGGTCGGCGAGGTATCCCAGACCTAGCTCGTCAAGGGTTTCCTCAGCCACGAACCAGTCCACTACTTCCGTGCGCGGGCGTCCCAGCAGGTCGATGGCCACAAAACCGTCGTCCACGGGCTTCATCCAACCCACGTGCTCACGGTCGTCCGAGCGTCGGTGTTCGATCCAGTCCGGTTCCATGTCCTCGACCGTAGCACCGGGTGTGGCTGGTTCGCTTGGCTTGGCTGGTTGCTGGGCTGGTTCGCTGGCCGACTCGGCTAGTGGATGACGGCGAGCAGGATGCCCACAAGGACGAACAAGCAGCCGAAGACCCTGTTGAGGACCTTCTGGCCGTGCTCATCATGGGTGAATCTCTGGAAGGACCGGGCCGCGAAAGCGAAGAAGAACCACATCACCATGATGTCGATAATGATGACCGTAGTAGTCAGCACCGCGTATTGCTGAAGCAGCGGCTGATCCGGACGGATGAACTGGGGCATGAACGCCAGGAAGAACACGATTGCTTTGGGGTTCAGGAGGTTTACCCAGATGCCGCGTTGGAACATGGAGAGGGCGGACTCGTTCTTCTTGTCCGCGACTTCTTCCTCGTCCAGATCCGGTTTGCGCAGGAACTGCCGGATCCCCAGGTAGACCAGATACGCGGCCCCGGCGTACCGGATGACGTTGAAGATCACCGGAGAACTCGAAACCAGCACTCCGACGCCCAAGGCAACAATGACGATGTGGATGACCAGAGCCACCTGTTGGCCGAGGATGCCCCAGATGGAGCGTCGGAAGCCGGAATTGAGCGAGTTGCTCATGGTGAAGATGGCCCCGGCGCCGGGAGTGAAACTGATCAAGGTGCCGGCGCCAACCAGGGCCAGCCAAAGTGAAAACTGCACGTCTCAGCTTATGCCCGGGGAACGGGTGCTCTTGACGCGTTGCTTCCTGACCTTCTTTGGCGGCCGACGAGGGTAAATGCACCCGGAATAGGTTGATTCCCCCGCCCGCCCGGGCCAAAGAAGGTCAGGACGCCACGGCGTAGGGCAAACTGGTGCCGTGAGCGGAATCCCCTGGGTACTCCACGTTGATCTTGATCAGTTCATTGCGGCGGTCGAGGTCCTCCGCCGGCCTGAGCTGGCGGGCAAGCCCATCATTGTGGGCGGAAGGGGAGATCCCACGGAACGGGCTGTTGTCTCCACGGCCTCCTACGAAGCCAGGGCGTTCGGCGTCGGATCCGGAATGCCGCTGCGGATTGCGGCCCGGAAGGTACCGGATGCCATCATCCTGCCGGTCGACCAGGAGGCGTATCTCGCGGCCTCGGACGTCGTGATGACCACCCTGCGAGCACAGCCGGGCGCCACCGTTCAGGTGCTGGGTTGGGATGAGGCGTTCGTCGGCGTAGTAACCGAGGACCCGGAAG
The DNA here is from genome assembly GCF_059739405.1 of Arthrobacter sp. TmtSoilC79. Classification (NCBI taxonomy): domain Bacteria; kingdom Bacillati; phylum Actinomycetota; class Actinomycetes; order Micrococcales; family Micrococcaceae; genus Arthrobacter; species Arthrobacter sp. TmtSoilC79. The sequence continues at coordinate 588,656 of NZ_AP046051.1, forward strand.
CGTACGCCACGCAGATCCAGGCCGCCGTCCTCGAACAAACCCAGCTCAACTGCAGCGTGGGCATCGGCGACACCCTTGTCCGCGCCAAGAATGCCACCGATTTCGGCAAGCCCGCAGGAACATTCACCCTGACCAAGGAGAACTGGCTCGAGGTCATGGGAGCCAAGCCCACCAGGGAACTGTGGGGCGTCGGGCCAAAAGTGTCGCAGCGCCTCGCGAAGCACGGAATCACTACGGTGGCACAGCTCGCCGCGACAGAGCCCCAGGAGCTCGTCACTGAATTCGGGCCGAAAATGGGCCCGTGGTACGCGCAGTTGGGACGCGGGGAGGGTGCCAGCGTAGTGGACGACACACCGTGGGTCGCCCGGGCGCATGGCCGCGAGACAACCTTCCAGCAGGACCTGACTGAGCCCACCCAGATCAGTGACGCCATCAAGGATTTGACCGCCCGTGTCCTGGAAGATGTGGCCGCGGAGGGGCGGCCGGTGATCGGGCTGACGCTGAAAGTCCGTTACGCGCCGTTCTTCACCAAGACCTACGCCAGGAAGATCCCCGAGACTTTCGACCGGGAAGAAGTACTGACGCAGGCCTTGGAGCTGACCGCGAAAATGGAGCCGGACCGCCCCATTCGCCTCCTCGGCTTGCGGGCCGAAATGTCCATGCCCGAGGAAGCCCGCAAGGGACACACGCCGACGCGCAGCGGCTGGTAACGCGGTCGGGCCCTAACGCCGTCGAGCACCAACACCCGACGGCGGCCCTCCTACTACCAGCGCGGGTGGATCGCTTCGCGGAAATAGCGGTCGTAGATGTCCCGGACGTTGTGGGCGAAGCCGGTACCAAGGTCCTGCATTCCGCCGGCCTCGGCATTTGCTGCTGCCTGCGATGCGGAGCGTGCACCCGGGATAACCGAGGTGACACCGTCCTGGGCAATCACCCAGGCGAGGGCCGCTTGGGCCGTGCTGACGCCGTCGGGCACCAACCCGCTGAACTCCTGTGCGGCCTTGACGCCGGTTGCGAAGTCGACGCCGGAGAACGTCTCGCCGACGTCGAAGGCAGAACCGTCGCGGTTGTAGTTCCGGTGGTCGTTCTCCGGGAATTCGGTGTCCGGTGTGTACTTCCCGGAGAGCAGGCCGGAGGCCAGCGGGACCCGGGCGATGATGCCGACTCCGGCTTCCTTCGCTGCGGGCAGTACCTCGTCAAGAGGCTTGAGGCGGAAGGCGTTGAGGATGATCTGCACGGACGCGGTATTCCCGCGCTTGATGGCCTCAAGGGCCTCATCCGTCCGCTCGACGCTGACGCCGTAATTGCGGATGACTCCTTCGCTGACGAGGGTGTCGAGTGCGTCGTAGACTTCGTCGCTGCTGTAAACGGACGTGGGCGGGCAGTGCAACTGAACAAGGTCCAGCGTGTCCTGCTGCAGGTTGCGCCGTGAGCGGTCAGTCCATTCCCGGAAGTTTTCCAAGGTGTAATTTTCCGGGACTTGATCCACGCGGCGGCCCATTTTGGTGGCTACTGTGATGTCCAGTTCCGGGTTGGCGCGCAGGAAACGGCCAATGAACTGCTCGCTGCGGCCGTCACCGTAGACGTCCGCGGTGTCGAAGAAATTGACGCCGCCATTCACCGAGGCTTCCAGGACTGCGAAGGCGTCCTCTTCGGTGACGGAACCCCAGTCGGCTCCGAGTTGCCAGGTGCCCAGTCCCACGGTGGAGACCGATCGGCCGGTTTTGCCAAGTATGCGCTGTTCCATGGTTCCGACTATAAGGCTTTATGGCTGGTCCATCCGCGCCACTTTTCCCAGTAGGTAGCGCCGTTCCTGCAGGCTGGCCGTCTTCTTGGCGGCGGAAAGGTAGGCTGCGCGGGCCTCCGGATACGAGCCTGTCATGTCCAAAAGATGCGCCCTGACCGCGTCCAATCGATGGCTCCGCCCCAGGGCTTCATCCAGACCGGCCAGCAACTCCAGCCCCGCGGCCGGGCCGTGAACCCTGGCCACCGCCACCGCGCGATTCAGCGTGACCACGGGACTGGGCGCTACGGCATCAAGAACTGTGTACAGGGCAAGAATTTGCGGCCAGTCGGTCTCCTCATCTGAGGCCGCTTCCGCGTGGACCGCTGCGATGGCGGCCTGTAGCTGATATGGCCCGGTGGCCCCCTGACCCAGGACGGAGGACAGCAGCGCGATGCCTTCCTGGATCTGGTCCCGATTCCACTGACTGCGGTCCTGCTCCGCCAACGGCACCGGCATCCCATCCGCCGAAGCCCGCGCAGAACGACGCGAGTCGGTCAGCAGCATTATGGCCAGGAGACCGGCCGCCTCAAGCTCCCGTGGCGCGGCGTCCACCAGCAGACGTGTCACCCTGATGGCCTCGGTGGTGAGGTCCTGGCGCTGCAGCGACGGACCCGAGCTTGCCGCGTAACCTTCGTTGAAAATCAGGTACAGGACGTGAAGTACGACGCCGAGCCTCGCCTTGCGCTCGGAAGGCTGCGGCAAGGTGAAGGTGGCGCCGGCTTTCTGGATCCCTTGTTTCGCGCGGCTGATGCGTTGCCCCATGGTCGCTTCGGGGACCATGAAGGCGGAGGCGATTTCCGCCGTCGTGAGTCCTCCAACTGCCCGGAGCGTTAGGGCGAGCTGCGACGGAGCGGACAGGGCCGGATGGCAGCAGAGGAACATCAAAGTGAGGGTGTCGTCGGCTTCCGAAACCGTACCCGGCTGGATGTCGACGTCCATGGCAGCAACGCGTTCTTCGCGGGCCCGGCGGGCGTTTTCGCTTCGATAAAAGTCCACCAGCCTGCGGGTTGCGACTGTTATCAACCACGCCCGTGGGTTGTCCGGCAATACGGATGGCCACTGCATGGCGGCTTCCAGCAGCGCCTCCTGGACGGCGTCCTCGCACGCATCGAACTGCCCGTGTTTGCGTGCCAGCACGGCAAGGACCTGCGGCGCCAGGCTGCGCAGCAGGTCCTCGATCCGTGCATTTGGCAAGTCGTCCAGCTAGACCTCCGGCGGAGCTTCCTGGACCGCGCGCAACTCAACCACCTGCGCGTACTTGACGATGCTTGAGCAAATTTCGACGGCGCGCTCCTCGCTGGCCACGTCAACCACCCAATAACCCACCAAGGACTCTTTGGACTCGGCGAACGGGCCGTCGGTGGTGATGACGCCGTCGGGGGTCTGCTTGACCAGCTTCGCGGTGCTGCCGTCGGCCAGGCCCGCGTTGAACACCATCTCGCCGGACTCGGTCAGGTCCTTGTCGATCTGGATCATGAACCCGATCATCTCCTGGATCCACGCGGGGTCAGCTGTCTCCATCATGCCCTCGGCCGATCCGAACATCATGATCATGTATTTCATCTCAAACTCCTTGTGAGGGGCGGCCTTTGGTGGCGCCTTCACCCGTGGGTCGGAACTGCGGTGGGCTTTTCTACATGGTTGGGGAAATTCTTTTTTGCACCGCTCAGGCCCGGGCGATCACCTCACCGTTGGGGATCAGGAAGTATCCGTCATCGGTGGCTCCCCAACGGTGCCATCCCGCGGCAATCCGGGCGAGGTCGGCCTCGTTGGCGTAACCGTACTCCAGGGCTTGCTCGGCGAAGGCGGAGTGCAGGACCCGTTCGCTCCACACGCGTGATTGCCAGGCACGTTGCTGGGCGGTGGCATAGAGCCAATTGCTGCTGGTGGGAGCTACCTGGGTGAAGCCGGCCTGCTGGGCCCACGACACCAAGCGCCGGCCGGCGTCCGGTTCAGCTCCGTTGCGGCGGGCGATCTTTTGGTACAGCTCCATCCAGTCGTCCAGTTCAGGGACTTCGGGGTACCAGCTCATGCCATGGAAGTCTGCGTCGCGCACGGCAACAATGGCGCCGGGCTTGGCGACGCGCCGCATTTCGCGCAGCGCCGCCACCGGGTCCGTGAGGTGTTGGAGCACTTGGTGCGCGTGAACGAGGTCGAACGACTCATCCTCGAAGTCGAGATCGTAGATATTGCCGGTCTGAAAGGTCACGTTGTCCACGCCGCGTTCGATGGCCAGCTCTGAGGCCTGCGCGACGATATCCGGAGAGCGGTCCAAGCCGATTACTTGCCCGGGCGCCACCAGCCCCGCAAAGTCGCACGTGATGCTCCCGGGTCCGCACCCGACGTCGAGCACTGACGTTCCGGCGGTGAGGTGCGGGATGACAAACGCTGCCGAATTCTCGGCCGTCCGTGAGGCGTGGGCCCGGACAACCGACTCGTGGTGCCCGTGGGTGTAGACATCTTCAGGCTGCTGCGCGTTCATAGGGAAACGCTACAACTTGGAAGGTGGAATTAGGTGGAATGCGCTGCGTCGGGTTGGGTCGCTTCCTCGCGTGCGGCGAGGGTGGCTTCCACCATGTCCGTCATGAACCGGGTGACGAGCTCCAGTTCCTCGGAACTGTAGGCGGCCATGGCCTTGCCCATGCGGATGGCAAGCGGCATGAACATGGCGCTTCCGTCCTTATAGGCCTTGGGTGTCATCTGGAGCTGGACCTGCCGGCGGTCCGTGCCAAGGCGTTCGCGCACCACGTGGCCACTGGCGTGCAAGCGATCCACCAGCGCAGTAGTGGCGGGGGAGCTGAGGCGCAGCTCGGTGCGGAGGACCCCGGGCGTGACCACCTTGCCAGCGGCCGTGTGGCGCATGATGACGGCGAGCGCGTTCAGGTCCGTGCGGTGCATGTCATTGCGCCCGCCCGCTGCGTCCACGTAGTGGTTGGCTTCCAGGGTGAAGTTCTGGAGGAGCCTCACCAGTTCCTGGGGTGCGGCGTGCTGGTGACGTCCCTGGCCCGCTTCGCCTGGTTCGGGCCGCTGTGCTTCGGGGCGCTCTGCTTCGGGGCGCGTGGCTGCTGTATCCGACATGTCCGCCCTCCTGCCAGCGTTTGCCTGGTGATTAGTGCCTTCCGGATATTACTCCCAGCAGCCGGGGATTCCGGCATTCGCTTCCACTAACCCTTGGAATAGTTCCATCATAGAGATAATCTATGATGGAATAAAGACCCTTACGCATCCCCACAGAAGAAGGACCCATGAACACGCGGAAAGTACCGTTCTGGCTTCGATGGCTGATACCCGTGGTGCTGGTCATCACCTGGCTTGGTATCGCAGGAATCGGCGGCCCTACGTTCGGCCGATTGGAGGAAGTATCGTCCAATGACCAGGCCTCGTTCCTCCCCGCAGGTGCCGAAGCCACCGAGGCCGGCGACTGGCAAGCCAAATTCCGGGACTCTGAAGAGATCCCTGCCGTGGTCATCGTTGAGAACGATGCCGCCTTCACTCCGGCCCAGCTGGGCGAAGCAGCCCAGCTGAAAGCCGACATCGAGGCACTCAAGCTGGGGAGCGCCGTCGTCGGGCCCATCCCTTCCGAAGACGGCAAAGCCGTCCAGTTCATAGTTCCAATGGCGTCCTCGGATGAGCTGCGAGATAAGGTCCAGGAGCTGCGCGACGTCGTCCAGCCCGGAGCGCCCGACGGCATGAAGGCCTTCGTGACCGGGCCCGCCGGACTGACCGCCGATCTGGTCAACGCTTTCGGCGGGATTGACGGCATCCTGCTGCTGGTAGCGCTTGGCGCTGTGTTCGTGATCCTGCTGCTGGTTTACCGTTCCGTGGTGCTGCCTCTTGCTGTGCTGTTCACTTCGGTCTTTGCCTTGTGCGCCGCGATCCTGCTGGTGTTCGGCATGGCCAAGGCGGGCTGGATCCAGCTCAACGGCCAAAGCCAGGGCATCCTTTCCATCCTGGTCATTGGTGCAGCGACCGACTACGCGCTGCTCTTCGTGGCGCGTTTCCGTGAGGCGCTGACCCACACCACCAACCGCACCCAGGCCGTCATCACTGCATGGAAGGCCTCGTTCGAACCGATCCTCGCCTCCGGTGCAACGGTGATCATCGCGCTTCTCTGCCTGCTCTTCTCGGACCTGAACTCCAACAAGGCGCTGGGCCCCGTGGCGGCTGCAGGCATTCTCTGCTCCCTGTTCGCGGCACTCACGCTCCTGCCGGCGCTGATGGCCTTGCTCGGCCGCGCAGCCTTCTGGCCCTTCCGCCCCAAGTTGCTGCCCGACGACGAACGCGAACCGGAGATTGTCACCGGACTTGAGGGACAGAAGGGTCTGTGGCGCGCCACGGGTCGCCTGGTCTCCAAGCGGCCGCGCGTTGTCTGGGTGGCGTCAGTGCTGCTGCTCCTTGCGGCCTCGACCGGCCTGATGCAACTGAAGGCCAACGGTGTTCCGCAGACGGACGTCATCCTTTCGGCATCCGACGCCGTGGACGGCCAGGAAGCCCTGGCGCGCCACTTCGACGCCGGCAGCGGCAGCCCCGCCGTCGTCATCGCCCCGGAAGGCTCCGCACAGCAGGTCCTGGACAAGGTCAAAGCCGCCGACGGCGTGGGCGACGCCTACTTGTTGGCTGATGGAAACGTGCCCATAACCGGCGCCCCGGGCGCTCCAGCCGATCCCGCCGTCCGCGATGGCAGGGTCCTGATCAACGCCACCCTGAACTCCGCCGCTGACTCCATAGAGGCCGAAGAAGCGGTGAAGTCGCTGCGGGTTGCGGTCAAGGAGGTCGACGCCGATGCCCTGGTGGGTGGCGTAACCGCCACTGCGTTGGACACCAATACCACCGCGCAACGCGACTTGGTGGTGATCATCCCGATCGTGCTGATCGTCATCCTGTTCATCCTGATGCTCCTGCTGCGTTCGGTGGTGGCTCCGGTGCTGTTGGTACTCTCCGTGGTGCTTTCCTACGGTGCCGCCATGGGTGTCTCGGCGTGGGTGTTCAACGGAATCTTCGGGTTCTCAGGTGCCGACGCCACGGTGCCACTGTTCGGCTTCGTGTTCCTGGTGGCCCTGGGCGTTGACTACAACATCTTCCTGATGAGCCGTGTCCGCGAAGAGTCTTTGAAGCACGGGACCCGACCGGGGATCCTGCGGGGCTTGGCCGTCACCGGTGGTGTCATCACTTCTGCCGGTGTGGTCCTCGCCGCCACGTTCGCGGCCCTCGGGGTTATCCCCATCATGTTCCTGGTGCAGCTGGCTTTCATCGTGGCATTCGGTGTGCTGCTGGATACCGTCCTGGTCCGCTCCCTGTTGGTTCCCGCGCTCGCCTATGACATCGGCAGCAAGATATGGTGGCCGGGCAAGCTCGGGCGCGAGTCCTCGCCTGCGACCCCTGTTGGGCGTCACAAAGAGGAGGAGGCCCCGGTGGGCCGATAACCGTCAGTCAATAACTGGCGAGCGGCGCTCCAGCAGCAGGGTGTCGCGCCATTGTCCGGCGGCGGGTCCGGTGCTCAGGCGAGCAATACGTTCCCGTCGCCCGACAATGGCGAATCCATTGGCCTGATGCAGCCGCAGGCTGGCCTTGTTTTCAGGGAAGATGCTGGACTGGATGGTCCAGATTCCCTTCGCCTCCGTGGAGTCAGCCAGGGCCTTCAGGAGAAGTGCGCCGACCCCTTGGCCGCGGGCGGCGCCGGCCACGTAGATGGAATGTTCCACGACACCGGCGTAGGCCGGACGCTTGGAGACCGGCGAAACCGCGGTCCAACCCAGAATGGTCCCCTCGCCGTTGACGGCCACAAATCGGTGGTCGGGCAACCTGGAGTTATTGAAGGCGTCCCATTCTGGCGCGGACGATTCGAACGTGGCGAAGCCGGTGTCGATGCCTTCCTGGAAGATCTCCCTGACGGCGGGCCAGTCTCCGGGCTCCATGGCCCTCAGCATTACCGTCACAGCCCCGTCACCATGCCGGCAACAGCGTCCAAGGCGCCAGGGACGAGCGAGTAGTAGGCCCACGTGCCGCGCTTTTCCCGGTGCAGCAAGCCTGCGTCCACCAGGATTTTCAGGTGGTGCGACACCGTTGGCTGGCCGAGGCCCAGGGGCTCGGTGAGATCGCACACGCAGGATTCCCCCGATGCCTCAGCTTTGACCATGGACAGAAGCCGCAGCCGGTTGGGGTCAGCGAGGGCCTTGAAGACCGAGGCCTTCTGCTTCGCATCCTCGGCATCGAGGGCGGGCTGGCTCATTGATTCGCGGCAGTCTTGCGTCGAGGCGGATTCGAGCGTGGGGAGGACGGTCATGTACCTATTATGCGCTTGCATTGACGGTCATCAATGTTCTCAGCGGCGACCGGTGGGGACCACTTTCGACTTCGGCCTGTCCTGTGAGCGGCGTACTTTTTTGCGTTGTTGCCTCCGCTTAATGTCAGCACTGAATGGTGGCCTGGGCGTGCCACGGAGCGGGCCGCTCCAGTAGTGCCCACCCAAAAGGACTCCGGCCAGGGCGCCATACGCCCACGCGAACGGAAGAGCCGGCTGGCTGGTGTTCCCGCCCAGGAATGCCAGTAAAAAGAACTCCACGGGGACCACCAGGAGGAGCAGGTTCCGGGTCAGTGGTGACGGCGGAAAACGGAACAATGCCCAGCCGCAGAGCAAGGCACCGGCCAAAACGGCGGCGACTGCCGCCGTCGGACTCTGGAAGGCGAGGTGGGCGAGGCCGCCGCCAATGAGGACAGCGACGCAACCTGCAACGGTCAGCAAGAGACGGCGGCTTCCGACAGCCTTTACCTCCTTGGCGTTGCTCTTGGCCTTCTGCGGGGCAGCGGTCCGCGGACGCTTGCCCGACCATGGGCGTCCGCTGCCGATTGCCCCTGCGATGAACCCAAGGCCCCAGGACGCTGCTGCAGGGATCCCCAGGCTGTCCTCGACTGAGAGCCACGAGTAGAAAGTCAGCGGAAGCGCCAACAGCATCACCATGGAAGCTCGGGACGTCTGCGGAACCTGCCGGAACAGCAGCGTGGTGTACACCGCCCCCAGGACAAAGATCGGGGATGCTCCGAGCAGGACGCTGCGGGCCATCCATGCGAAAGCCACGACAACAACCACGATCATCCCAACAGGGAGGACCCATGCCGGCCATTGGCTTGAAGTCTTCTTCATGTCAGCATTCCCCACGGGACCAAGGGTAGATCACGCCCGGGTGTTCACTGTGTGCGGCACGACGACGTCGTCCGCCGTGCGCGCATCCCTGGGAAACAGGGCCACCAGAAGGCCGAGCCCAACGGCGGCGCCGATAAGTTGCGCGAGGACAAAGCCCGGGACGGAGACGGGTGCGATGCCGGCGAAGGTGTCGCTGAAGATGCGGCCCACAGTCACCGCGGGGTTCGCGAAGGACGTGGAGGACGTGAACCAGTATGCCGCTCCGATGTAGGCGCCGACAGCGGGGGCTGCCAGGGAGCTGCGCTTGGTGGCAGCAAGGGAGAAGATCAGCAGAACAAGTCCGGATGTAGCCACGACCTCGGCCAGCAAGTGGCCAGGAGTTGCACGTTCTTTGCCGGAAATCGCCGTGCCGACTTCAAACATGGTGTTGGCCAGAACGCTGCCGCCGATCGCCCCCACGGTCTGCGAGGCAATGTACGTGCACAGTTCCTTCACTGACAGCCCACTGCCGGTTCGCCTGCCCAGAATCCAGTCCACCAGTGAAACTGCCGGATTGAAATGCGCGCCGCTGATGGGTCCATAGATCAGTATGAGGACCGTCAGTCCGAGCACCGTGGCTGTGCTGTTTTGCAGCAGTTGCAGGCCGACATCGTCGGGGGAGAGCTGCTGGGCCGCAATACCGGAGCCCACAACGATCGCAACGAGGAGGCAGGTCCCCAGCGCTTCGGCGAGCGCGCGGCGCCACAATGCCGGCGGATGAGTAGTCATGGGAAACAGCTTGACTCAAGAAGTTGGTTCAGTCAAAATTGAATCAATGACTATTGAACGAAACTCAAGCCTTCTGGAGCGGGCGGCCAAGTACGCGGCCTTGGCTGATCCTGCGCGGCTCCGCATCGTGGACCTGCTGACATTGGGGGATCTGTCGCCGACGGAATTGCAGGTGGAACTGGACATGCCCGCCAACCTGCTGTCCCATCACCTGCGGTCCATGGAGGCCGCCGGGTTGGCTGTTCGGCATCGTTCGGAAGCCGACAAGCGGCGCAGCTATGTGCGCCTGGCTCCCGGGGCGCTGGATGGCCTCACTCCCGGCCGCGAGCACGGGGCTAGCAGGGTTTTGTTTGTCTGTAGCCGGAACAGTGCCCGCTCGCAGTTGGCGACGGCTTTGTGGCGAACCGCCAGCGACATCCCTTCGTTGTCGGCGGGAACTCATCCGGCGGACCATGTGGCTCCGGGGGCCGTTGATGTCGCCCGCCGGCATGGGTTGGACCTTGCCGGAGCCAAGCCATGCCTGATAGACCGAGTGATGCGGGACGAAGATCTGGTAGTCACAGTCTGCGATAACGCCCATGAGGAGTTGCGGGGGTTGCGCGGCATTCACTGGTCCATCCCTGATCCGGTTCGACTCGACAATGAGGAGGCGTTTGAAGAGGCCTTCGCTGACATATCGCGCCGCGTTCACGATCTCGCGCCCCGCTTGCGTGTGGCCTAGCCATGCAGGAGCCATATATTGACAATCATCGATATATTAGCCAATACTTGATTCATCGATGAACATCAATACGTTTCATCGCGGCATTGGCGCGATGCCCACCAAACCGGCCCAACCGATATCAGGAGAAACCTGTGAGCACCGAAACCGCCAAGAAGCCCTCCGTTTTGTTTGTCTGCGTTCATAACGCAGGGCGTTCCCAGATGGCTGCTGCGTTTCTCACAAGCCTGGCAAAAGGTGCCATCGAGGTCCGCTCCGCCGGCTCGCAGCCCGCGGACAAGGTCAACCCTGCAGCTGTTGAAGCGATGTCTGAGCTAGGTATCGATATGTCCGCTGAGGTTCCGAAGGTCCTCACTACCGAAGCCGTCAAGGAATCCGATGTTGTGGTGACCATGGGTTGTGGCGACGAGTGCCCGTACTTCCCGGGAAAGCGCTACGAAGATTGGGTCCTCGAGGATCCCGCGGGCCAGGGCGTCGAGGCCGTCCGTCCCATCCGCGATGAAATCAGGACCCGCATCGAGAACCTGATTACCGAACTGCTGCCTGCCCGCCACGCCGACGCCCAGTAATTCACCCGAACCCTCCCAAGGAGACCACGTGAACACCGAACAGCTGATCATCATCGGGTCCGGCCCTGCCGGGTATACGGCCGCCATCTACGCCGCCCGCGCCGGGCTGAACCCCCTCGTTTTGGCCGGCTCGGTCACCGCCGGCGGCGCACTCATGAACACCACGGAAGTAGAGAACTTCCCCGGCTTCCCGGGCGGGATCCAAGGCCCGGAGCTTATGGACGGGCTGCAGGAACAGGCCGAAAAGTTCGGTGCACGGATAGTGTTCGACGACGTCACTGAGGTCGACCTCAAAGGTCACCTCAAGCGCGTGGTCACCGGGGCGGGAGAGAGTCACGAAGCGCCGGCGGTCATCCTCGCCACGGGCTCCGCCTACAAAGAGCTTGGGCTTCCGGAAGAGAAGAAACTCAGCGGGCACGGCGTCTCCTGGTGTGCCACCTGTGACGGCTTTTTCTTCCGCGAACAGGACATCATCGTGGTCGGTGGGGGCGACTCCGCCATGGAGGAGGCTACGTTCCTGACACGGTTTGGAAAGTCTGTCACGGTAGTGGTCCGGAAGGACGAACTCCGGGCCTCGCGCATCATGGCCCAGCGCGCCAAGGACAACCCTAAAATCACTTTTGCGTGGAACTCGGCCATCACCAAGATTCATGGGGACACGAAAGTAACCGGAGTGACGCTGCAAGACACCCGCACTGGCGAAACCCGGGAACAAGCGGCAACCGGGATCTTCGTGGCTATCGGCCACCTCCCCCGGACGGAGCTCGTGGAAGGACAAGTGGATCTCGACGCTGAGGGTTACATCAAGGTGGACTCACCCACCACGTGCACCAACCTCTCGGGCGTCTTCGCCTGCGGTGACGCCGTGGACCACCGGTACCGCCAGGCCATTACCGCTGCGGGTACCGGTTGCTCGGCGGCACTCGATGCTGAGCGATACCTCGCCGCCCTGGATGATGCCCACAGCATTGCCACTGCGCTGGTCGAAGAGCCCACCCACTCCTGAACATCACCTCTGAAGGTAAGAGCAGCATGAATCAGCACCTCCCGATTGCAGTCATCGGTGCGGGCCCTGTTGGCCTGGCGGCCGCAGCACACCTGCTCGAACGCGGCCTCGAACCGGTCATCTTCGAAGCCGGCGCTTCGGCAGGGGCTGCCATCGAACAATGGCGCCACATCCGCCTCTTCTCGCCGTGGAGGTTCAACCTCGACGCCGCTGCGGTGCGGCTACTCGAGCCAAGGGGCTGGAAATCGCCCCGTCCCACCGCCCTGCCCTACGGCGGGGAACTGGTTGATGACTACCTCACCCCCTTGGCGGAGCTCCAGCCCATTGCTTCCCGCCTGAAGACCGGTGCCCGCGTCATTGCAGTAACCCGGGCCGGCCTCGACAAAACCCATGTCCGCGACCGGGACACGGCTCCCTTTTTGGTTCGGGTTGAACACGGTGACGAGGTGCGCGATTACACCGTGTCAGCGGTCATCGATGCCTCCGGCACGTGGTCCACCCGGAACCCCTTGGGAACCTCGGGGTTGCCCGCCATCGGTGAAGAGCGTGCAGCAGAGCGCATCTCTTCGCCCTTGCCCGATGTTTCCGGCAGGGATCTAACGGCTTTTGCTGGTCGGAGGGTTCTGGTGGTCGGCGCGGGCCACTCCGCTGCAAACACCCTGATCAACCTCGCCCAACTGGCCAAGGAGGCACCGGAGACCAGGATCCTCTGGGCCGTCCGGGGGTCCACCGCGGCGAAGGTCTATGGTGGCGGCGACGCGGACGGCCTGCCCGCCCGCGGCCAGCTCGGCTCGCGGCTGCGCAGGCTTGTTGAATCCGGCACCATCGAACTGCATACCAGTTTCGGAATTCGCTCCCTGACCGATTCAGAGGACGGAGTGACCATCACCTCCGGCGACGGACGCTCCCTGGTGGCGGACGTCGTCGTACCTTGTACCGGCTTCCGTCCCGATCTGGACATGCTCCGGGAACTCCGCTTGGACCTGGACCCTGCCGTTGAAGCTCCCACCGAATTGGGCCCCCTGATTGATCCCGAATTCCACTCGTGCGGCACGGTCCCGCCACACGGTGCGAAGGTGCTTGCCCATCCGGAGAAGAACTTCTACATAGTCGGCATGAAGTCGTACGGGCGTGCACCGACGTTCCTGCTGGCCACCGGCTATGAGCAAGTCCGTTCGGTATCCGCTGCCCTCGCAGGAGATCAGCTGGCGGCGGACACTGTCCACCTTGAACTGCCGGAGACCGGGGTTTGCTCCTCTGACGCCGGTACCAGCTGTGACGTTCCTGCTGTGGCACCATTGGCACCGCAACTGGCGGCCAGCGGCTGCTGCTCAACTCCAGAACCATCATTCGTTGGATTTCCCACCGGGCTTGCCCACGGTCGCTCGGGGAGCTAGCTGGCGATGCGGGCTGCTTAGGCGGTGACCGTGTTCCGTTCCCGGTAATCGTCGGCAGCGTAGACCCCGAGGATCCGGACTTCGGTGGTGAAGAACTCCAATTCCTCCAACGCCCGCCGGAGTCGTGCGTCTTCGGGGTGGCCTTCGACGTCGGACAGGAACATGGTGGCGGCGAACTCGTCACCCACCATGTAGCTTTCCAGCCGCGTCATGTTCAGGCCGTTGGTCGCAAAGCCGCCGAGAGCCTTGTAAAGGGCTGAGGGAACGTTGCGGACGCGGAAGACGAAGCTGGTGATCGCAGGGCCAGGCAGTTCATCCTTGCTGGGAAGCTCGCGTTCCCTGGCCAAAACAACAAAACGCGTGGTGTTGGTGGGATCGTCCTCTACTCCCGAGGCCAGGACGTCGAGCCCATAAAGGCCGGCGGCCAGCGGCGGAGCCAAGGACAGCTTTCGGGGATCGTTCCAGTCCCTTACTTCGCGGGCCGAACCGGCTGTATCGCCGGCGATCACAGGCTTGAGGCCAGCCTCCCGGATGATCCGCCGGCACTGACCAAGCGCGTGGATGTGGCTGTGGACCTCGGTAGCTCCCTCAATGGTGCTTCCCGGTATGCCCAGAAGGTCAAAGTGGATCGGCAGGAAGAACTCGCCCACGATCTGGAGCTTGGACTGGGGGAGGAGCACGTGGATGTCGGCTACGCGTCCGGCAATGGAGTTCTCAATCGGGATCATGGCCAAATCCACTTCCCCCGTGGATACACGCTCAAAAGCATCCTCAAAGCTCGCGCACGGCACGCTTTCGAGTTCGGGGAACATTTCCTTGCATGCGAGATCCGAATTGGCTCCGGGCTCACCTTGGTACGCAATCTTCTGGGCCATGATGCTCATGGTTACACGCAGGCCGCCCGGCTTCCCAACCGCGTCCACCCTGTGACTGGACAAGCGGGCGCCACCGGCCCTAGGTTCGCAGCAAGGATTGGGGGCCGCCGATGTCGAGTGCAACAACGTTCCAAGGGGACAAGGCGCAGCAGATCAACGAGCAGCGGGTTGCAAGGTTCGCGGGCACGATCATCGGCGTATTCACATTTCTGTGGGCATTCCTGATTTCAGGACTGATGGGCGGGAACGTCCTGGCAACAGCGCCGTGGCAGGTCGCATCACACGCCTTGAGCCTGATATCAGCGCTCATCATCCATCTCTACTGTCTAAGACTTGCTCACCGGACGAGTGCCTCCGGGCTGCTCTGTTACGCAGCCGCAGCGTTCTTCTTCGCCGACATCGCATTGGGCTTTCAGTACAGCCCGTTCTTCGGAATTGCCCTCATCGCTTGGGCGGCCAGTGCCCGCCGCCCCTTCCTTGCCGGAACGGGGGTGTTGGCTCTGGGGGCCGCCATTTCGGCCAGATTCGACCATGAGCTCGGGGGCGTCGTCGTAGGTGCATGCGGCGCGATCATTCTTGCGATTGCAGCCTGGCCAAAACGGAGCGCTGGAACGCAAAAGTAGGTGACAGACAACGTCGCTATGAGGGCTCATTGCGACGTTATCTGTCACCTGGTTGGGTAAGCGCGGCTTAGCCGTTGATAACCTGCGGGACACCAAGAGCCTTGAGGCCCTCGGCGCCGAACTCCAAGCCGTAGCCGGACTGCTTCGCACCGCCGAACGGGACCCGCGGGTCCACGGCGCCATGCTTGTTGATCCACACGGTGCCGGCCTGGATGCGCGACGCCACTTCGCGTGCGGCGTTCAGGTCGGAGGACCAGACTGAGGCGCCGAGTCCGACGTCGAGCGCGTTTGCCTTGGCGACTGCCTCGTCAACGGTGCTGTACTTGATGATCGGCAGCGCTGGTCCGAACTGTTCCTCGGCCACCAACGGGTTGTCGTTGTCAATGTCCGCGATCAGAGTCGTGGGGTAGAAGTAGCCGGGCGCGTCGGCGTCGGGGTTGCCGCCCAAAAGGACCCGGGCGCCCGACTCGCGGGCGGCTTCAACCAGGCGGGCAACGATGTCGTACTGCTGGCGGTTCTGCAGGGGACCGAGGACGTTGTTCTCGTCCAAACCGTTGCCCATGGGCATCGCGGCGGCCACGGCAACAAGTTCTGAACAGACGGCCTCGTACTGGGATTCGTGCACGTACAGGCGCTTCAGCGCAGCGCAGGTCTGGCCGGTGTTGATGAACGCGCCCCAGAACAGGCCCTCGGCAATGGCCTTGGGATCGGAATCGGGCAGGACGATCCCGGCGTCGTTGCCACCGAGTTCCAGCGTGAGCCTTTTGACCGTGTCAGCAGACGAGCGAATGATCGCCTTGCCTGTGGCTGTGGAACCGGTGAACATGACCTTGCCAATGGCCGGGTGTTCGGCAAGCCGGGCACCGACGTCGCGACCACCGGAGACGACCGAAAGCAGGCCTTCGGGCAGTTCCTGGTTGATGATCGAGGCCAAGGCCAGCACGGAGAGCGGCGTGTATTCGGAGGGCTTGACCACCACGGCGTTGCCCATGCGAAGGGCCGGAGCGATCTGCCACACGGTGATCATCATCGGCCAGTTCCACGGGCCAATGGCACCCACGACGCCGATGGGCCGGTAGTGCAGTTGGGCGTGGGTTTCGCCGTCGTCCACCACGGTTTCAGGATCAAGCGGCGTGGCCGCAGTGGCGCGAAGCCAGGCAGCGCAGGCGCCAACTTCGAAGCGCGCGTTGGGGCCGTTCAGCGGCTTGCCTTGCTCGCGGGACAGGAGTTGGGCAAGTTCTTCAGCGGAACGTTCGACGGCGTCGGCGGCCTTCATGAGCGCAGCGGACCGGGCGTCATGGCCCAAGGAAGCCCAGGCGGGTTGGGCGGCAGCGGCGGCCGAAATGGCTGCTTCGAGGTCCTCGACTGTGTGAACAGGTGCTTCGCCGACAGCCTCGCCCGTTGCCGGGTCAAGAATCGTGCGGCTGCTCTGTCCTGGGGCTGGGGTGATCGAGGCCAGCAGGGCGTCGTAAGTCTCCATTGGTACTCCGCTCGGGTAGTAAGTCTTGGCGGCCGTTGAGGCGCGCGGCGATGTTTCCAGTGTGGCCGGGGTCACGCGCGGGTGCCTTGTCTATGCACGAACGTCCCTTGACGGGAAGCGAACGCTTTCGGTTCGGGCGCCTTTGCCAGATAATCGAGCTTGTGACCCTTGCATCCCTCGCGGCCTTCGCCGGCCTCTGCCTTGTCCTGTCTGTGACGCCCGGCCCGGACACGTTCCTGGTGCTGCGCATCGCCTTGAACCGTCCCAGTGCGGGCATTGCGGCTGCGGCGGGGTCCGCGGCAGGCGCAATCATGTGGGCGGCGCTGGTGGGTGTGGGACTGGCTGCCATTCTGGAGCAGTCCGCCGAACTGTTCCGCTGGGTCAAGATTGCCGGCGGACTCTACTTGCTGTACTTGGGCGTCTCGTCATTCATCAAGTCCCGGAAGGCCGCAAAAGCAGCCAAAGCCACCGCCGCAGGAGGCGGCGCGGAGAACACCCCGCTCCCGTACAGCCGGCTGTCCGCTCTGGGAGCCGGAGCTTTGTCGACGCTGCTCAACCCCAAAGTTGGGCTGTTCTATCTGGCCGTTGTTCCGCAGTTCATTCCCCACGGTGGTGACACCATGGGCACCTCGCTCATCCTGGGCGTGGTGGTAGCCGTCATCGCCTTCGCCTATCTGTCGATGATCGCCGTCGTCGCGTTTAAGGCGATGAGGTGGCTCAAGCGTCCCAAGGTGAGCACCGCCGTCGAGCGCGTCAGCAGCGGTGTGATCGCCGGACTGGGCGTCGGAGTGGTGGCGTCGGGAGCCACCAGCTAACCCGCAAGCAGTGCGAGGTAGTTATCCAGCTGTCCGGCAAGATCCTGGGAGAAGTGCTCGGCGGGGGACAGTGCCACAACGATTTGCGCGCCGAGCATCATGTTCAGCAGGTGGTCGGCGACGGCGGCGTCCTCAATAGGGGTTTCAATTTCCCCTGCCGTGCGGGCTGCTGCGCAATGATCGGTGATGGTGGTGTGCCATTGGCTCATGGACTCGCTGTGAAGTGCGGCCATGTCCGGGTCGTTGAGCGCCTTCTGCCAGAACGGAATAACGATCCGGGCTTCATTGACGCGTTCCTCATCCAGTGGAAGGACTTCGGCGCAAAAAGCGCGGAGTGCCGCCACCCCGGAGAGGCCTTCCGTCACGGCGGTGATGCGCTGGTTGGTGCGGTTGAACACGTGCCCGAATGCGGAGGTGAGCAGCAGGTCCTTGGTGGGGAAATAGGGCTTCAGGGCGCCGTTGGCGAAGCCGGCTTCCTCGGCGATTTCCCGCATGGTGGCCCCTTCCATGCCCAGCCTCGCGATGATCCGCCAGGTAGCGTCCACCAGTTCGAGGCGTCGTTGATCGTGGTCCACAATCTTTGGCACTGAAGGGGCTCCCGGAAAAATAAATGGCGGACAGGTCTTGTGACCCATCTTACGTTTTGGTTATTCTCTACACCTATAGAAAATAAATCCTGACCCATCATAGGTCCCGGACAAGAGGCAGCCATGACGCCCACAGCAACTGAGACAGCAACCGGGACAACCCGGGAAACGCAGTACGCCCTGGCAACAGGCGCCGAGATCTCCCAGGTGCAGGGAATCCTGCAGGAAGCCGGCCACCTCGGCGCCGGGAAGCGGATCGCCTATTTGGGACTCATTGATCCCCCGCGCGGCCAGTCAGGGCAGGACCGACGCTTCCGCATCTTCATCCACGACATCGCCGGCGGCGCTCCCAGCGACGTCCTCGTCTCCGTGACCCAGGGCCGGATCCTGGAAGCCATCGAGCTCGATACCAAGGTCTCCGGCGAACTCCCCGTCCTGGAGGAGGAATTCGAGGTAGTCGAGACTCTCCTCGCCACCGATGAGCGTTGGCTCGCCGCGCTCGCAGCCAGGGATCTGGACGTCGCCAAAGTCCGCGTCGCACCGTTGTCAGCAGGCGTCTTTGAGTACGACGACGAGAAAGGTCGCCGCATCCTCCGCGGCCTGGCCTTCGTGCAGGACTTCCCCGAAGACAGCGCCTGGGCCCACCCCGTGGACGGACTGGTGGCCTACGTGGACGTGGTCAACAAGGAAGTCACCCAAGTGATTGACCTCGGAGTCATGCCCATCCCGGCGGAGCACGGAAACTACACCGATCCCGAACTGACCGGCCCGCTGCGGGAAACCCAAAAGCCCATCAGCATCACCCAACCCGAAGGCCCAAGCTTCACGGTCACCGACGGGAACCACGTGGAATGGGAAAAGTGGAGCGTCGACGTTGGCTTTGATGTTCGCGAAGGAGTTGTCCTCCACAACCTGGCCTTCAAGGACGGAGACCGCCTCAGGCCCATCATCAACCGCGCGTCGATTGCGGAAATGGTGGTTCCTTACGGCGACCCCTCGCCCATCCGTTCCTGGCAGAACTACTTCGACACCGGCGAATACCTGGTGGGCCAGTACGCCAACTCCCTGGAACTGGGGTGCGACTGCCTGGGTGACATCACCTACCTCAGCCCGGTCATCAGCGATGCTTTCGGCAACCCCCGCGAGATCCGCAACGGCATCTGCATGCACGAGGAAGACTGGGGCATCCTCTCCAAGCACTCAGACCTCTGGACGGGCATCAACTACACCCGCCGCAACCGCCGCCTGGTGATCTCCTTCTTCACCACCATCGGCAACTACGATTACGGCTTCTACTGGTACCTCTACCTGGACGGCACCATCGAATTCGAAGCCAAGGCCACCGGCGTCGTGTTCACATCCGCGTTCCCGGAGGGCGGCTCGGACAATATTTCCCAGCTCGCTCCCGGCCTTGGAGCCCCGTTCCACCAGCACCTCTTCAGCGCTCGGCTGGATATGGCCATTGACGGGTTCACCAACAGGGTTGAGGAAGAAGACGTGGTCCGCCAGGCCATTGGTGAGGGCAATGAGCGCGGCAACGCGTTCTCCCGTAAGCGCACGGTCCTGGCAAAGGAATCCGAAGGAGTCCGCGAGGCCGACGCCCGTGCAGGCAGGACCTGGATCATTTCCAACCCGGAGTCCAGGAACCGCCTGGGCGAGCCCGTTGGTTACAAGCTCCATGCCGAGAACCAGCCCACTCTCCTGGCAGACCCCGGCTCCTCGATCGCCAAGCGCGCAGCCTTCGCCACCAAGGATCTCTGGGTCACCCGCTACGCCGACGAGGAGCGCTACCCCACGGGCGACTTCGTAAACCAGCACTCCGGAGGCGCCGGGCTGCCGGCCTATGTTGCGCAGGACCGCGAGATCGACGGCGAGGACATCGTAGTGTGGCACACCTTCGGCCTGACGCATTTCCCCCGCGTGGAAGACTGGCCCATCATGCCCGTGGACACGGTGGGCTTCAAGCTCCGTCCCGAAGGCTTCTTTGACCGCAGCCCGGTTCTGGACGTGCCGGCAAACTCTTCAGGTTCAAGCTGCCACAGCGCGCCGGCGCACGGCGAGGCGCACAGCGCGGCCCACGGCGAGGGGCAAGGCGAGCACGGCGCGGGGCACGGCGAGCACGGCGAACCTGCCGGCCACTGCCACTAGAACTCCCGCCGGGACACTCACAATGGCCACCACGACAGGACGGGTCCGGGCTTCCGGGCCTGTCCTGCACCCCCGGACCTGCGCGGCCCTGACAGCTGTTTCCTGCGCAGTGCATCTGTGGCTCGCGGCCTCGGGACACCACCAGGCCTGGCTGGGCATCCTCATGATCGGACTGGCCGCAGTGTGCGTTCCGTGCACGGTCCACATCTGGCGGCACAGCCGGGTTGGCGCACTCCACCAAGTGACTGTCTCGGCACTGGCAATGGTGGGACTCCACGCCGTCCTGCTGCTCAGTGCGGGCGGTGCGGGCAGTGCAGGCGGTTCCGGACATGCGCACGGCGGGGGACCGGCGTCGAGCGCTGTTGGCGTCTCAGGTGTTGTTTCGACCCATGCGCTTTCGTCCGGCGCTGCCGGCTTGTTGTTGGTCATCGGACTGGAAATCACGACGGCGTTGCTCGCCGCCACGCTGGTGGCCCGCCTTCGGCGCTCGCGAACGTCCGAGGCAGCTGTGGCTTCCTGACCCTCTTTGCCGCACCGCTCGCCTGAAATCAACCCGCAGTGGTTGCAGCTGCGACTATCGGCAAGCAAAGAAGGTCAGGAAGCAACGCCTGAGCTACCCGGCCAGCGAAACCCGCGTCAGTTTGTCCGGGTTGGACACCTGGCGTACTTCCAGGATGCTGCCATCCGGGGCCGCCTCGCTCCTGTTGGTCATCGGACTGGAAATCACGACGGCGTTGCTCGCCGCCACGCTGGTGGCCCGCCTTCGGCGCTCGCGAACGTCCAGGGCAGCTGTGGCTTCCTGACCCTCTTTGCCGAATCGCTCGCCTGAAATCAACCCACCGTGGTTGCAGCTGCGTCTATCGGCAAGCAAAGAAGGTCAGGAAGCAACGCCTGAGCTACCCGTCCAGCGAAACCCGCGTCAGCTTGTCCGGGTTGGACACCTGGCGTACTTCCCGGATGCTGCCATCCGGGGCGGCGTCGATCACCAGGACATCGGAGCGGCCATGATGCCGGAGTACCAAGGCCGGCTCGCTGTTGACCTCGATGATCCAGGCGCGGACCGGCTCCTCGGGATCAAAAACCGCAGCTTTGCCAAGGATGCCGGTGAAGAAGCGCGCGATCCTTGCCGCGCCGAACAGCGGATTCATGGCGCTCTTGACCTTCCCGCCGCCGTCGGCCCACAGAACGGCGTCCCGGTCCAGCATGGCGACCACCGTGTCAATGTCACCCTGCTCGATCGCACCCACCAGCTTTTCCAGGGCTGCCCGGTCTTTGGCCCTGGGGGCGGGAGCTTCCGGATCAATCTCCAGCCGGCGTTCTGCCCGTGAAATCATCTGCCGAACCGCTGCGGGGGTCTTCTCCAGGATGTCCGCGATCTCCGGGGCAGACATCGCGAACGCCCGGTGCAACACGAGCGCCGCCCTGGCCTCAGGTGCCAGTTGCTCCGCAAGGTGCAGCAAGGCCAGCGACAGGAGTTCGCGATTGGCCACCGTTTCTTCCGGAAGCCTGGAGGCATCCAAGGGCTCCGGAAGCCAGGGCCCGGTGTACTCTTCCCGAACGGCGGCGAGTTGGCGTACCCGATCAACTGAGCGGCGCACGCATACGGTTGTCAGCCATGCCGGCCAGGAACCCACGTGTTCCGCGTCGGCCTGGCGCTCGCGCTTCACGGCGTCGATGGCCACCTCGGAAACCACATCCTCCGCATGCCCGAAGTCGCCCAACATCCGGTAGGCGATTCCCAGGAGACGGTTCCGTTCGCTCTGCCACGCCGACGTGGCTGACACCGTAAGAGTCATGCTGTCAACGCTACCGTTCAGACCAACGGATTCTTCTCATCCACTGGCGGTTCCATCTGCGTGCTGATGGCGATCCTGTTCCACACGTTGATGGTGGAAATAGCGAAGATCAGCCCGCCCATCTGGGCGTCGTCGAAATGGGTGGCAGCTGCGTTCCAGATCTCGTCCGTGACTGTCTCCGGACCCAGCTGCGTGACGGCGTCCGTCAGGGCAAGAACTGCCTGCTCACGGGCATCGAAGAACACCTTCGAGTGCTGCCACGCCGCCACGGCGTGCAGCTTCCTGTCCGGAATTCCGAGCTTCCGGCCGTCCGTGGCATGCATATCCACGCAGAAGCCGCAGCCGTTGAGGATGGAGGCGCGCAGCTTGATCAGTTCATACAGTTCCGGATCCACGGACTTGCGGGCGTAGCCTTCCAATCCGATGACGGCGGCATAGCCGAGCTTGTTGGTACGGCCGATGTTGATGCGGGTCATACTGACTTCCCTTCAGAGATGGTGCCTTACAACAGGAATGTCGGATCCCGCCCCCGAAGTGTGACAGGGGGCAGCCAATTGTTAGAGTCAGGGGCGTGCGCGCAATAGTCTTTGATGAGGTCCGGACCCAGCCCGAAGTCAGGGAGGTCGCCAAACCGCAGGCCCCTGTTGGAGGCGTGGTGGTGAGGGTGCTGGCCACCGGCATGTGCCGCAGTGACTGGCACGCTTGGGCCGGCCACGATGACATTGCCATGCCGCACGTACCGGGCCACGAGCTCGCCGGGGTGATCGACGCCGTCGGGGAGGGCATCCAGCATTGGAAGGTGGGCGACCGCGTCACCGTCCCCTTCGTTTGTGGCTGCGGCAGCTGCGAATGGTGCCTGGCCGGCGATGCCCAGGTCTGCCCGGACCAGCAACAACCCGGCTTCACCCACTGGGGTTCGTTCGCCGAGTACGTGGCACTGCATGCTGCGGACAGCAACTTGGTTGCCATCCCCGAGAGCATTGAATATTCGACGGCGGCAAGCCTCGGCTGCCGCTTCGCCACCGCTTACCGTGCCTTGGCAGCCCGTGCGCAAGTGAAAGCCGGAGAGTGGGTCACTGTAGTTGGCGCGGGCGGAGTGGGACTGAGCGCTGTGATGATCGCCAAGGCCATGGGGGCACGGGTGATTGCCGTGGACCGGAACCCCGAGGCGCTGGCTGTGGCTGCACGGCTGGGTGCCGAACACACCGTGCTTGCCGATGGTACGGACATCCCGGCCGCAATCAACGTCCTCTCCGGCGGAGGCAGCCACGTGGCGGTGGACGCTGTCGGAAGTGAACAGACCTGTGCGGACGCGATCCTCAGTCTTCGCAGGCGGGGCCGCCACGTCCAGATCGGGCTGCTCCCGTCCATCGACGGCAATCCGCAAGTGCCCATGGCACGGGTGATCGGCTGGGAACTGGACGTCCTGGGCAGTCACGGGATGGCCGCTGTTGACTATCCGGGCATGCTGGCGCTCATCGAACAGGGAGCGTTGCAGCCGCAGTTGCTGATCGAGCGCACCATTGGCCTGGAAGAAGCAGCCGCACTGTTGCCCGGCTTCGACAAGGCGAACCCCGCCGGCATGACCATGGTGGACCCTGCCCTTTAAGTCACTTCCCGCACCCAAGTAAGTAGCAGCAGAGCGCGTTTGGACCGCTCAGAACGCGCTTGACTGTAAGCTATCTGGGTTCGTCAACGGGACGGTTCCGGTACGCGGCGAGGTAGGTGGAGATGCGGCGCACTGCTTCCTCGATGTCCTCTACTGCGGGCAGGATGACGAAGCGGAAATGGTCCGGCGTGGGCCAGTTGAACGCCGTTCCGTGCGAGACCAGGATTTTCTGTTCCTGCAGGAGTTGGAGGACGAACTTCTCGTCCGAGGCGATCGGGTAGATTTCCGGGTCCAACTTCGGGAACAGGTACATGGCACCCGCGGCGGGGACGCAACTGACGCCTGGGATCGCGGTAAGGAGTTTCCACGCCAAATCACGCTGCTCACGGAGACGCCCGCCGGGACGGATGAGTGCCTCGATGCTTTGGTATCCGCCGAGGCACGTTTGGATGGCGTGCTGGGCTGGAACGTTGGCGCACAACCGCAGCGAGGCCAGCAGTTCCAACGACTCCCGGTACGCAGCTGTGACTGTCCGCGGGCCCGTCACGGCAACCCATCCCGCCCGGTATCCGGGCATGCGGTACGCCTTGGACAAGCCGCTGAACGTCAGCACGCAGACGTCCTCGGCTACGGCTGCGGTGTGAATATGCGGGGCGTCAACGTAACGGATTTTCTCGTAGATCTCGTCCGAGAACAGGACGAGGTCGTGCTTCCGGGCCAAGGCGGCGAACTGCTCCAGGATGTGGCGCGGATAGACGGCGCCGGTGGGGTTGTTCGGGTTGATGATCACGATGCCCTTGGTGCGCGGGGTGATCTTGGCTTCGACGTCGGACATGTCCGGCCACCAGTTCTCCTCCTCATCGCAGAGGTAGTGCACGGGATTGCCGCCTGTAAGGGTCACCGCGGCAGTCCACAAGGGGTAGTCCGGGGCCGGGATCAGGATCTCGTCGCCGTTTTCCATGAACGCCTGCAGGGTCATGGAAATCAACTCACTGACGCCATTGCCAACGAACACATCTTCGACGCCGATGGTCATCAGTCCGCGGGTCTGGTAGTACTGCGAGATGGCGGTGCGGGCGGAGAAAATGCCCTTCGAATCGCTGTATCCCTGCGCGCCGCGAAGGTGGTGAATCATGTCCACAACTACCGACTCCGGAGCCTCAAGCCCAAACGGTGCTGTGTCCCCGAGGTTCATCTTGAGAATGCGGTGCCCTTCGGCCTCCATGGCCTTGGCCGCTTGGAGGATGGGCCCACGGAGTTCGTAGCGGACATTCTGGAGTTTGCTGGAGTGCTGCATCGGACGCATGGTTGATCATTTCACGGCACCTGCCTGTGCGGGCAAACCGTTCCGGAATCAGAGCCAGCGAATCACCAGGGGAAGGCTCCTGGTGCTTGCTGAAACTTCCCGTTCAGCGCCGTTGACCGCCACAGCGAAGTGCTGGACCTCGTCAGCAGATGCCAGGACTTCAAAGTGGCCGGTCGCATCACTGACCGCCGCGGTTGCAGAAGAGTGGGCGTGAATGTAAGCGTCGGAAATGCCTTTGTTGTGCACATCCACCAGCCGTCCTCGGATACGGCGTCCGGCAGTTGAAGCGCCCACGGCAGCTTGGGCAGGCGGATCCGACGGCTCCTCGAAGGGGAGGGATACAGGGACGCGGACCAGGAAGCCCAGCCCTTGCCCCACTGCACCGGAGTACTCCTCAGGCCGGAACTCGCCGCTGGATACTACGGAGTACTGGCCGTGCAGTTCCACGGCCAGGAGCAGGCGCTCCATGTTCTCCAACTGCTCAGGGCCGTGGCACTCCACTGCCACCCTCAGTTCCAGGTCCAGTGCCGGCCCGTCACGGCGGGACCGTCCAACCCTGTTCAGGGTTACCGCCCGCACGGTGACCGGAGCGTCCGGTGGAGGAACGACGGCGGTGGGGGAGCCGTCGTCGAACCGCACGTGCTGGGGAGAGATGGCGTCGGAAAGTACCCTCAGGAGGTCGTACAGCGACGATTGCACATGGCCCACGGCAGAACCCCAGCCGGACAGAGATCCAGTAATTCAACTGGAACTAGGTTACTCCCGCTCTTCGGCGTAGTCACTGGGCCTAAGCCCCAAGCAGGCAACAGCAAGTGCTGTCACTTAGTTGGGTGAACCAGGCTCAGGCGAGGCCGGGGACGCCGTCGGTGATCGTGAAGGTCTTCCTGGTGCTGACCGGTGCGCCCGGGGTGGTGACCTGATCCAGCACGCGGAAGTCGGCGGTCATGGAGTCCTTGGTGATTCGCGTGTTCACGTAGCCGCGGTTGTCGTTATAGAACTTCAGGTGCGGGTTCCAAGCCATGGTGGAGTCGGTGGTGGATCCTGTGCCGTCGCCGGTGGAGGTGATGGAGGAGCACACCAGTTCCGAGCCAACCACTGCCGCGGCGGGGTCCTTGTAGTCCACTTTGAGGTCGGCGGCCCAGTGGCGGTGGACGTCGCCGGTCAGCACGACGGCGTTGCGCACCTTGGCGTCCACCCAGCCTTGGGTGATGCGTCGGCGGGAAGCGGCATACCCGTCCCACCCGTCCATGGAGACGTCGTCGATATCAGGGGCTTTGTCACGGTCCCGTTCGGCGAAGAAGACCTGCTGGCCCAGGATGTCCCAGCGCTGGGTGGAGTTCCTGAAGCCGTCCAGCAGCCATTTCTCCTGTTCGGCACCGGTGATGGTGCGGTTTTCATCAAGGCGTTCGGCCACGTTCTTCCGCCAACCGTCACCGGCCAGTTGATCGTCCCGGTACTGCCTGGTGTCCATCATGTGGAAGTTGGCCAGCTGTCCCCACTGGATGGTCCGGTAGATCTTCATGTCGAAACCAGCAGGGACCGAGGACGAACGCAACGGCATGTTCTCGTAGTACGCCTGGAATGCGGCGGCGCGGCGCTGGCGGAAATGCTCCGTGGTGTCATTGAGTTGGCCTGCGTCACTGTTCTCCGGGTTATCGTCCGCCCAGTTGTTGTCCACTTCGTGGTCATCCCAGACCACCAGCCACGGTGCGATCGCGTGCGCTGCCTGCAGATCGGCGTCGGACTTGTACTGGGCATGCCGCTGGCGGTAGCCGGCCAGGGTGGTGGTTTCGGGTCCTTCGTGGTCGCGGGGGTTTCCGCCGCCGATCACGTAGCTGCCCTTTTTGTACTCGTAGAGGTAGTCACCCAAGTGCAGCACCAGGTCCGGGTGGTCCTCGGCAAGGCGGCGGTAGGCCGTGAAGTAGCCGTGCTCGTACTGGGCGCAGCTGGCGAAGGCCATGGCCAGTGCCGCCGGGGTTTCGCCGGGCGCCGGGCTGGTCAGGGTGCGGCCCACTTCGCTGACGTGGCGCCCGGTGCGGAAACGGTAGAAGTATTCCCGCCCGGGGCGGAGGCCTTTGAGCTCGACGTGCACCGAGTGGGCGGTTTCGATCCTGGCATGTTCGACGCCGCGGGCTACTACGCGCCGCATCGCCGGGTCTTCTGCGACCTCCCAGGCGACGGCGACGTTACGCGAGGGCATGGCGCCCAGGCCGTCCTCGGCTACGGGGTTTACTGCCAGGCGGGTCCAGATGACGAAGCCGTCGGGCCACGGTTCGCCCGACGCGATGCCGAGGGTGAACGGATCGGTGCGGAGACCGGCGTCGTCCGCTGTAGAAACCGCGACGGCGGTCCCCGGCAACGCGGCTGACATGCCGGCGGCGATTCCTGCTCCAAGGCCGGCTGAAATGAGGGATCTGCGGGAGATTTTTTCCATAAGGCCGACCCTAGGAAGCCTGGGTTGACTGGATCGAAGGTGTGCATGAATGTGTGGTTAATTCTGTGACAAGGGGTGTCACTTGCCCTCGGGGAGCTGCCTGCCGCGTGGGGGCCTCGTCTATGCTCAGTTCATGAAGACGGGCGAGAGCCGTAAACGACCCGGAGTGGTGACGTTCTCGGTGGTGCTGATGTATATCGGTGGCATCGCCCAAATCCTGCTCGGGATACTGACGATTTTCCTGCGCTATACCCCCGAAGCCCAGTCCGGCGGCATTGCTTTGCCCATCACCTTGCTGGGAGCAGGCATGGTCTTGTTCGGTCTGTTGGTGATCGGACTGGCCTCCGGGGTGGCTCGCGGCAGCAACGCGGCGCGGCGTGGTGCAACGGCAGTCATGCTGCTGGGGCTTGTTTTTGCCGTGCTGGACCTGGTGATTGCTGCGGACGGAGATTGGTCGGCCGTCATTTCCCAAGGCATCGCTTCGGTCGCCGTGCTGGTGCCGTTGTGGGTGGGACGTGGTCGCATCTACTTCGAGGCGCGCTGATTGAACGTTTGGTGCAGGGCCTCCTGGGCATCCCGGTAGGCGACGCGGCGATGAACGAACCGGACGATCTCCACCAGCGCGATGCACGCCGCCGACGTTCCCAGGACAAGTAGTGCCGTGGGCAGGCTGGGATCGGTGAACTGCAGGAAGTCGCGGGCTATTGGCACCGAGTACACCAGGACAAGGCCGACCATCATCGCACCGATGACCATGCCCTTGAAGCGGGTCACCGGGCGCGAGAGCACCACCAGGATCCAGATGCCGATGATCGCCAGGATCAGCGTGGACCCGGTCCTGATCTCCGCTTCCGGAATCTGCAGGTTCGCCGCAAGGCGGGCATAGGAGGCGAGCCCCAGTGTCACCGACAAGCCCGCCGGGACGGCAAAGGTCAGTGAGCGGCGCAGGAAACCGGGGATGTACCGCTGGGCGTTGGGCAGCAAGGCCAGGAAGAACGCCGGTATGCCGATGGTCAAACCGTCAGTGACGGACAGTTGCCGCGGAAGGAAAGGAAATGGCAGCAGGAGGATGCCGAAGGCGATGGCCAGGAACGTGGCATAAGCGGTCTTGGTCAGGAACAGCATGGAGACGCGCTCGATGTTGGCGATGACCTGTCGGCCCTCGGCCACCACTGAGGGCAGGTGGGAGAACTTGCCGTCCAGGAGCACCAGCCGGGCCACGGCCTTGGTGGCTGCCGCCCCGGAGTTCATCGCCACACCTATATCGGCTTCTTTGATGGCCAAGGCATCGTTGACGCCGTCGCCGGTCATGGCCACTGTGCGGCCGGCGGACTTGAGAACCACCACGATCCTCTTCTTCTGGTCCGGGGTGACGCGTCCAAAGACCACGTGGTTGTTGATGACCTCCAGCAGTTCCTGGTCGTCGTCGGGCAGTTCCCGGGCATCGAAGCCATAGGGCGCCTCCAGCCCGACTTCCCGGGCTATTGCGGCAACGGTCTGCGGGTTGTCACCGGAAATGATCCGGACGTCCACGTCCTGCGCCGCGAAGTAGGTGAGTGTTTCGGCGGCGTCGGGGCGGATGTTCTCCTTGAACGTCAGTAGGGCAACCGGGACCGCGTCTGTTGGTACGGTCTCGTCATCGGTGGGCGTGCCGTGGGCCAGCACCAGTGTGCGCCGGCCGGTGGCAGCCAGCTCTACGGCCCGGGCGGCAAGCTGCTGCCGCACAGGATCGGTGGAACTCTGCCCCGGGAACACCATTTCGGGGCCGCCCAGGATCCACATTCCGTCGTCGAAAACAACCGCGCTCCACTTACGCGCCGAAGAAAACGGCACGCGGTCTGCCGGCGGCTCTGCGGGAGGCTCGGTGAAATGACCGGCAAGGCTCCGGGCCGTGGCATTGGCATCGTTCTGCACGCCGTACCAAGAAAGCACAGCCTCCCAGCCCAGGCGGTGCGTCAAAGGATGGGCGGCGTCGAAAACGATGTCGCCCTGGGTGAGGGTGCCGGTCTTATCGAGGCAGATGATATCCACGCGCGCCAGCCCCTCGACCGCCGGAAGCTCCTGCACGAGGACCTGTTGCCGGGCCAGCTTTACCGCCCCGACGGCGAAGGTGATGCTGGTCATCAGTACCAGTCCCAAAGGAACCATGGCGACGACGGCGGCAATGGTCGCCGTCGCAGCGTCCCGCCACGCTCCACTCG
This sequence comes from Arthrobacter sp. TmtSoilC79, assembly GCF_059739405.1. Taxonomy (NCBI): domain Bacteria; kingdom Bacillati; phylum Actinomycetota; class Actinomycetes; order Micrococcales; family Micrococcaceae; genus Arthrobacter; species Arthrobacter sp. TmtSoilC79. The sequence goes on from NZ_AP046051.1 coordinate 617,918, forward strand.
CCGAAGCTTCGGCCCACCCGCCCTGGGCAATCATCTGGGCATTCAGGACCAGCAACGCCACCGGACCCACGAACCAAGTGACCCATTTCAGGACCCGGTCGATCGAGGACCGCAGTTCTGAAGCCACCAGGGAGAAGCGCTTGGCCTCCGCCGCCAGGGAGTTCGCGAAGGAGTCTGCGCCTACCCGGTCCACCACGGCTGTTCCTTCACCGGCCACCACCACGGATCCTGACAGGACACGGTCGTCGTCGGCCTTTTCAACGGGGTCGGATTCGCCGGTCAGCATGGATTCATCCACTTGGAGGCCCCGTGATCCGGCTACCAGTCCGTCGGCGGGCACTTGGTCACCGGCACGGAGGACCAGGGTGTCATCCAGCACTACGTCGTCCAGGTCGATTTCGGCCTCGGAGCCGTCGCGCATCACCCTGGCGTGCGGGGCGTTCAGGAGGGCAAGGCGGTCCAAGGCACGCTTGGCCCGGTACTCCTGGACGCTGCCGATCACCGCGTTGGCCACGGCACTGAACCCGAACAAGGCATCCTGCCAGCGGCCGATCGCAAACAGGACAATGAAGCAGGCCAGGATGATGCCGTTGAACAGGGTGAGCACGTTGGCGCGGACAATGCTCCACACGCTGCGGCTGGTGTCCTGGACGAAGGCGTTGGTTTGTCCCGCGGCCACCCGCGCAGCAACTTCGGCAGCGCTCAATCCCTGGGCCGATCCACCCGCTGGACGGACTGCCGCCGGTGATTGGTGCTTGTCCTCTGGCACGCATGCCCCCAGTTGTTGTGCTGATCAGATCACGTGGACTGATCCAATCAGTTGAGTCGATCCGAGGAGCCGGGTCTGTCCAAGGATGGGTGGAGCGATGGGACTGAGTATGCCAGCCGCTGGGCGTTCTGTCGCCGTCGTGGTTGTTGCGCACGGCCGCGCACGGCCGCGCCCGCCCAGGCGTGAGGGTAGGCCGCGCCCGCCTAGGCCGTGCCCGCTCAGGCGTGAGGGTAGGCCGGGCCCGCCTAGGCCATGCCCGCTCACGCGTGAGGGCAGCCCGGGCCCGCCTAGGCCGTGCCTGCTCAGGCCGTAAAGGCGAGGTCTTTCGCATGGAGTCTGTGCAGGAGCGGTTCTCCGCGGGACACCCGGTGGGCTTCCTCGATGGTGCTGGCGGCCATCCGCTCCAGCTCCATCCCCAGCGAGCCGGCCAGATGCGGTGTCAGCAGCACATTGGGGTGTGTGTAGAAGCCCGAGTCCGCTGGGAGCACCCAAGGAGTGGTGACGTCCAGGACAGCGTAAAGGTCGCCTTGCTCGATGCGCCGAAGCAGCGCATCTTGGTCCACCAGTTCGCCGCGCGCGGTGTTGATGAAGGTGGCACCGGGCTTGAAACAGGACACCAGGCCTTGATGGATCAGGTTGCGGGTGGACGGAAGCGACGGCGCGTGGAGGCTGACGACGTCGCAACTGCCCACCAGCTCTTCCAAGGTGACGCGTTCGACGCCGAGGGAGGCTGCCGCGGCATCGTCAAGGAAAGGATCTGCCACTACTACGTGGACGTCGTAGGACTTCAGGAGCCGGATGACGTGCTTGCCGATCCTGGACGCCCCGATGATGCCCACGCGTTTGCCGAAGTTGCCCATGTCCGGGAACACCTGGTCCGGCTCGATACCGGTTTTCTCCGAGTGCAGCTTGCGGGCGATCTGGAGGACGCGCTTGTTGGCCAGCAGGATCATGGCCACCGTGTACTCGGCCACGGGGATGGAGTTGGCATCAGCGGCGGTGCTGATTTCGATGCCCCTTTCCCAGCATTCGTCGCCCACATGGTGTTTGACGGTGCCTCCGGCGTGGAGGACATGGGTCAGGCGCGGAGCTGCGGCCAGGGCCGCGGCATCCAGTCTGGGGCAGCTCCACCCTGTGATGAGGATGTCCGTCTCTGCCAGGAGTTCCAACGAACGTGCGGATGTGAAATCTTCCATGGGATCAGGGCTAAGCAGCCGCAAGCCGGGGGAGAGGGTCTCGAGGCGGCGGCTGGGAAAGACCCGGGATACGACGCCGGGACCCATGGCGAGCGCGACGTTTGGTTTGGTGCTGGTCACTTGACGCTCCCTGCGGTCAGGCCTGACTTCCAGAAGCGCTGGAGCATGATGAAGGCCACCAGCAACGGAAGGATGGAAAGCAGCGAGCCCGTGATGACCATGGGCGTGAATTCGGGCTGCGGTACGGAGTAGCCCTGCCAGATGGAGATGCCCACGCTGACGGGGAGGAGTTGCTGGTCCTGGAGCATCACCAGGGGGAGCATGAAGTTGTTCCACACGCCCACGAACTGGAAGAGCGCGATGGTGATGTAGCCGGGCATCATCATGGGGAGGCCCAGGGAGAAGAAGGACCGGACTGGCCCGGCGCCGTCCATCCGTGCGGCCTCGAGGGTTTCTGCCGGCACGTAGCTGGAGGAGTAGACCCGGGCCAGGTAGACGCCGAACGGGTTGCACAGTACCGGGATGAGGATGGCCCAGATGGTGTTGGTCATACCCACCAGGGAGGCCAGGAGGTACATGGGCAGCACGGTTGCGGTGTTGGGGATCAGGACGCCCACCAGGACGAAGCCGAAGAGCGAGTCCTTCCAACGGAACTGGAATTTGTCGAACGCGTATCCGGCCATGACTGAAATGAGGCTGCCGAGGACCGCGCCAACGCCGGCGTACATCACGGAGTTTCCCAGCCAGCGGAAGAAGAGCCCGCCGTCCTGGTTTGCCACGTTGGCGATGTTCTCGAACAGGGAGAAATTACCCAACGCGTAGGCGCTGGTGCCGTAGAGGTCCGCTGCATTCTTGGTGGAGGCGAACACCAACCACAGGACAGGGACCACCATGTAGGCCGAGCCAATGATCAGGAGCCCGTTGACGGTGAGCTTGCTGGCAAACCCTCCGCTGCGGTTGGAAGTGCCGTTGCTGCCGCGGCCGGAACGGTATCCCGTGCGGCGGGACCGTGGACCTTGCTTGGATGCTGCGGTGTTTCGGGAAAGTGTTGAGGTGCTCATGATTTGTTCATCCTGGAGCTAAGGCGGGTGACGGCCAGGGACAGGATTGCGGCCAGCCCGGCAATGATGATGGAGGCCGCCGCGGCCTGGTTGAGGTTGTGGCGGATGAACGCTGCGTCATAGGCCCACAGGTTGGGAACCCAGGTACTGGTGACCGAGGCCGTGGCCTTGGAGATGATGTTTGGCTCGGTAAACAGCTGCAGGGTGCCGATGATGGTGAAGAGCATGATGACGCTCAGGGCCGGCAGGATCAGGGGGAACTTGATGCTCACCGCGGCCCGGATCTCACCGGCGCCGTCCACCCGTGCCGCTTCCAGGATTTCCCGGGGCACGGCCTGGAGTGCAGTGAACAGGATGATGACGTTGTAGCCCGTCCATTCCCATACTCCGATGTTCACGATGGATGGGAGCACCAGGTGGGCGTCCAGGAAGTTGACCTGGATACCGCCACCCTGGAGTGCCTGGACCGGTGGGCTGATGCCGGGGGTGTAAAGGTAGGCCCAGATCAGGGCAGCAATGACGCCCGGAACTGCGTGCGGAAGGAACACCAGGAGCTGGAAGAGCTTGCGTGCCTTGGCCACTGTCGCATCCAGCAGGAGTGCGAAGACCACTGCACCGCCCACCATGCAGGGAATGTAGATCAGGCAGTAAAGGCCGAGGCGGCCGATGCCCTCCATGAAGGTTTCGGATTGGAAGACCTGCACATAGTTCTCAAGCCCTACGAACACGGTCTTGGCTTCCCCGAAGCCCAAGCCGGACTTCTGCTGCGAGTGGAAACTCAGCACCAGGGAGTAGATCACTGGTGCGATCATGGCGATCGCGAAGACCGCGAAGAAGGGGACCAGGAACAGCGCGGCAGTCCGTCCGCCGGTTCCCGCCAGTGCACGGCCGCGGCGGCGCACTGTGGTGGTGAGGGCCTGGGTGGCCATGGGATTCTCCTAGCTTGGGAGGGGGCCTCCTGTCAGAGGCCCCCTGCCTGTGGGACTACTCGGTGAGCGGCTGTTCCTGACGAATTACTCTTTGACGGAACTACTCTTTGACCGACAGGCCGGCCTGCTTCAGGCTGGCCACTGTGGCGTCCTGGGCGGTATCGACGGAGCCAAGGATGGTGCCGCCGGTGGTGAGCTTGCCGTAGGCATCCTTAAGGGCTGTGTTGGTGATGTCCCAGTTGGGTCCCCACTGCCAGCCCGGGGTGATGGTGCCGTACGCCTTGGTGAAGACCTCGTAGATGTCGTTGCCGAAGTAGCTGGCGTCGTAGGCCTGCTGGGCCACGGGCGTCAGGCCCGGGAAGGCCAGGAACGCGGAGCCGGTGTTGCCGCGGGCCTTGATGGCCTGCTGGTTGGTGGTGAGGAACTCGACGAACTTGGCGGCAGCGGCGGGGTTCTTGCTGCTCTTGGTCACGTTGAAGCTGGAACCGCCGTAGAAAGCGCCGGATTCGTTGCCCCAGTTGGGCAGCTCGGCAGCGATCCACTGGCCCTTCTGGCCGCTGGCCTCGGTGCGCTTCTGGATGCCGGTGGCACTCCAGTTCGCGCCAACTACGCCAACCACAGTGCTGTTGGCGAGGTCCAGGCTCCACTCGTCGCTGTAGGCCTGGGTGACTTTGACGATCTTCTGGTCAATCAGCTTCTGCCAGTAGTTGGCAACCTTCTGTGTTGCTTCGTCGTTGACTCCAACTTTCCAGCTGTCGCCTTCGGTGCCGAACCACTTGGCCCCTGCCTGCCAGGCCAGACCTGCGCTCGCCGCTACCTCGTTGGGGTTGAAGCTGGCCAGGTAGGAGTCAGGCGCTACGGCCTTGAGCTTCTTGCCTGCCTCTTCAAATTCGTCCCAGGTCTTAGGGACCTCGACGCCGGCTTTCGCCAGCATGTCTTTGCGGTACCACATGAGCATCGGGGCGGCGTCGTACGGAAGGGCATAGGTCTTCCCGCCGAACTGGACCAATGCCTTTGTCTCGTCCGTGAGCTTGTCCACAGTTTCGGACTTGTTGATCAGGCCATCGAGCGGAATGACCTGGCTGTTGCTGACGAACTGCGGCAACTGGGGGTATTCGATGGTGGCGACGTCCGGGCCGTTGCCTGCCGTGATGGCGGTGGAGAGCTTGGCGTAACCACCGTTGGCGCCGTTGGGGATGGTTTCGAAGCTGACCTTGATCTTGTCCTGGCTGGCGTTGAACGCTTCAGCCACTTTGTCCATCCCGGCCAGTGAGGACCAGAAAGTAATGGACCCTGAGGGGTCTTCCGTGGGCGTAGGAGCAGCGGAGGTGCTGGGGCCGGTCCCGCAGGCTGCGAGCAGCAAGGTGCTGGCCGCCAGGCCGGCCACCCCCGCGAATAGGTGACGACGCTTCATGGTGTTCTCCTTTGAAGACTTGCGATGCGAAGAGAGGGGACATGTGGTTGGGGCCACATGCGATGAATCCATGTAATCGGCAAGTTCGAACATCTTCAACGTTTCAAACAAATTCAAACATTCAGCAAGGAAGCCTGCGTCTTTGAACCGCATTCCGGCGATGCATCACCGATGCCAATTGTGTTTGAACGAACAAAAATGCTGGACGCTGGTCGTTCGGCGCTGCTATGAATTCTGGACACCCGAATCAGCGACTACTGAAAAGTCACCACCGAAGAACAGGGATTCCAATGGAGAAATCGAACATCAGCAGGCGGGCAGTCCTTCAAGTTGGCGGCGCGGCTTCGCTCGCGGCGGCCATCGGGCTGGCAGCCGGCCAGTCGGCGTCGGCGTCCACTCTTCCCGCGTCCAAAACCAAGGCGACCGAAGTGCTGGACCTTGGCCCCGGCGTCGTCCAGTTCTCCCTGATGAGCGGGCTGCTGGTAGGCGACACGCTGTTCATCGGCTCGCGGAACCTGGATCCCGTGCGCATTGTGGCGTTCCATGTTCCCAGTGGCAAGGTCACCGGGGTGACCGAGTTGGAGAACGGCTACGCCATCCAAACCCTGGCCGCCGACGCCTCGGGCCGGTACCTGTACGCCGGCGTCCTGCAGAACACCACCGGGCCCAAGCCGAACCTGTTCCGCTGGGACCTTTCCAACCCGGGTGTGAAAGCCAAGCCCATTGGGCGGATCGGGGACCGCGACGTCCGAGACCTGAGCGTAGCCCCCAACGGCCGCCTCTACGCTGTGGGCGGCGGCAGCGGGACGGCGCCGGCGTTGTGGGAATACGACCCCGCCACGGGAACGGTTTCCAACCTTGGTGTTCCCGATGCCGGCGCTACCCTGGCCCGTGCGGTTGCGGCCACGGACTCCACCATCTTCTTCGGCGCAGGCAGCACTTTGGGCGGCGGCGGCAGCGCCAGCAGGGCATGCCTCTACGCTTACAACCGCGCTGCCAAGACCTTCACCAACGTCACGCCTGCAGAGATGGTGGCAGATCCCAGCATCCGGGACCTGGCAATTGTTGGCGACAAAGTCCTGGTGGGCTCGGCTGCTTCCACGTCCACTTCCAAGATCGCCGCCGTCAGCATCGCCAACCCGACCTCCTACGCCGCGGCCGCATCCGAAGGCAAGACCGCCAAGAACTTCGCCGCGATCGGGGACAAGGTCTACTTCGCCAACGAGGCCGGTCTCCTGGCGTACTCACTGTCCGGCAACAAGGTTGCAGCTGTGCCATACCAAGGGCCGTTCCTGGGCGAAATCTGGGGCGTTGATGCCTTGGACGGCAAGCTGCTGGTCACCTCCGCTTTCGGTTTCGTGGCGGAAATCGACCCCGTTTCCGGGACGTACAAGACCACGGACCTCGGCGAGGCCGGAGCGCCGTCGGATGCCCAGGAAGCCATGGGGCTGGCAGCCGGGGGTGGCCTGGTGTATGTGGGCGGCAATGGCGTCATCTCGCGTCGGTCGCTGAAGGACGGGCAGGTCACCAACATGACGGTTCCGGGCGAAGCGAAGGACGCCGTGGTGGTGGACAACGTGCTTTACACCGGCCAGTACAGCTCCCAGGGCATCTGGAGCTACGATCCGCGCAGCGGCAAGCCCATCAGCCAGGTGGCCAAGTTCTCCTCCGAACAGAACCGTCCCCTGGACGTCCATTGGGACGAGGTCAACAAGCTCGTCCTGGTGTGCGCCCAGGCTGACACCGAGGGCGGTGGCTCGCTCTGGACCTACGATCCCGCCACGGGCAAGTCCGGATTCTTCCTCAACCCCGTGGACAAGGTGCAGCTGGTTCGTGCAGTAACAGCGCGCGACGGCGTTGCCTACCTTGGCGGCGGACGGCCCGGTACCGAGGGGCCCGGCACTGTTGTGGCGATGAACCCTGTGACGGGCAAGGAACTGTGGCGCCTCGATCCGGGCCTCGGCGCAGGCGTTTCTGCCTTGGCTGTGCAGGGACGGTACTTGTACGGGATCGTCCGGACCGGGCGCATGTTCGTCATCGACCTGCCACGGCGCGTGGTGGTGCACCAGGCCGACATCAGTTCGGTCTGCACCGGATTCGCGGCCTTGGTCACCAACCGTGGTGCTGTTTATGGTGTCTCGGACACGGACGTTTTCCGCTTTGATCCCAAGACCTTCGAGCTCGCCACGGTTGTGGCCGATATCGACGGCGGCTGGTACAGCGGCTCGCACATCACCAACGACGAAGACGGCTACCTCTACACGATGCGTGGCCGGAACGTTGTTCGGATCGACGACTACCCCCGACGGTAGTGGCTGGCGTTGCGGGGCCCGCTTTGCGCTCTCTGGCGAGTATTTAACGCGCAGAGCGGGCCTCACAGCGTTCATTTATGCTTGTTTGACCATTTGGATTCCGGAAGAGGATTGGCATGCTCAGCGGGGAACGCCACGAGAAAATACTCCGCGAGCTGGAGTTGCGCGGGACACTGACCGTGAACGGGTTTGCCGAAAAGAGCGGCCAGTCCACCATGACCATCCGCCGGGACCTCACACAGCTCGCGGCCCAGGGCCTGCTGAGGAGGGTCCATGGGGGAGCGGTGCGGATGGTGGCCGAACGGCCGGGCGAAACAGTCAGCCGGAGATCCCGCCAGCCACTGGCAACCCTTGGCCTCATCGTTCCCACCGCCGGGTACTACTTTCCCGAAATTATCCGGGGCGCAGAAGCTGCAGCCAGGGAACTGAACGCGCGGCTCATCCTGGGGGTCAGCAACTACTCCACCGAGGATGAGCACCGGCAACTCCAGCGCATGGTGGCAAACTCGGTGGACGGCATACTGTTGGCCACCGCCGGACCCTTGGAACCCGGGTCTCCGACGTTCGAATTGCTGTCCGGACTGCGGATTCCCGTGGTACTGGTGGAACGGTCAAGCCGGGTGTTCGAGTCCGTGATGTCCGATCACAGCTACGGGGCCGAACTTGCCATCGAGCACCTGGCATCATTGGGCCACCGCAGGATAGGGCTGGCCATAGCGAGCAGCTCCACGGCACCCTGGCTCCGCGAAAGCCACGAGCGCATGGTGGCCAAGCTTGGCCTCGAAACAGATGCACCCGTCATGGAATATGTCCGTTCAGTGGTGGGGGCAGGCAACAACCAGAAGGAGTTTGCCAAGTTCCTGAAGGACTGCCGGCGCACCGATACCCATGCGGCCCTGGTGCTGCCGGACGAAGAGGCCATCACGCTCATCAACCTGGCTGAGGAGTCCGGCGTCGATGTTCCCGAGGACCTGGCGATTGTGGCCTATGACGACGAAGTTGCGGACCTCGCCCCTGTACCCCTGACCTCCATCGCCCCGCCCAAGCGCGACGTTGGACATGCCGCCGTCGCCATGTGCATGGAACGTCTTGCGGCAAAGACGGGTTCCGCCGTGCAGCCTGCACTGCGCCGCGTAAGCCTGGCCCCGAAGCTGATCATCCGGGAGTCCACGGTGACGGGGGAGGACGCGGAGTAGGGGTCTGCTCTGAGAAATGTCAGTGGCGGTCAATAGTTTGAGGCATGACTGATTCGCGTGCCCTGGCTTTACCCGCAGATTACAAAGATCTCTTGGATGCGCTCAAGAAACGCGTGCGCGATGCGCGTCAGACCGCCCGTCGAACCGTCAACACACAGCTGATCGAGTTGTATTGGTCGATCGGGAAGACTGTGTTGGAGCGTCAGCAGATCGAGCAATGGGGGAGCGGCGTCATGGGGCGCCTGGCCGAGGACCTCCGTGCAGAGTTCCCGGATATGAAGGGTCTGTCTTGACGGAACCTCTTTTATATGCGGGCCTTTGCCGACGCATGGCCGGACCCAATTGTGCAACAAGTTGTTGCACAATTGCCGTGGGGGCACGTCACCTCACCCATGGCAGTGGCCGCCTATACATACGACAAGCTCCCGGCCTCCGAACAGCAAGCCCTGCCCAACGAAAGCCACCTTGTCGCTGCCCTCGAATGGGCAGATCCTGACGAGGAACAGCCGAGCGCCTCCCAGGAGACGCTTGTAAATTAGTCGCATTGCCTTCACCGCGCGACCCTCCCGCCGGCTCTGTGCCAGGACTAGGATGTCCGCGGAAGCGCACTGCACACCGGCAAGACCAGACCCCAACCCTTAACAGGAGAACACCATGGGAATTCTGTCCGTTGACCTCTTCATCACCCTCGACGGCGTGTACCAGGCCCCGGGCGGCCCGGACGAGGACCGCTCGGGCGGCTTCGAGCACGGCGGATGGCAGGCCGCCTACTCAGATGAGGAAGCCGGTGCCGCGATCGTCGATGGGATTAACCGGATGGACGCCCTTCTGCTGGGTCGGCGGACGTACGACATCTTCGCCGCATACTGGCCCAACCAGGACGACCACATTGCCCGGACACTGAACGGCCTGCCCAAATTCGTGGTTTCCAAGACCTTGACCGACCCTCAGTGGGACGGAACGACGACGTTGGGAAACCTTGATCAGCTCGCTGCCCTGAAGGAGCGCTTCAACGATATCCACGTGATCGGCAGCGGCGAACTGGTACGGTCACTCCTCGACGCGGACCTGGTGGACCGGCTCAATTTGTACCTTTACCCGCTCACCTTCGGCACAGGCAAGCGCTTGTGGGCCGACGGAGCCGGGGTACCCGCGGCTTTCCGGTTGGTTCAGCCGCCGCAGGGCTTTCCCAACGGGGCGGTAGCGCTGGCGTACGAGCGTGCCGGGGCGCCGGTTACGGGCATCGATATCGGTCAATCCTGAAGCCGCAGTAAACTGCCGCTGCACTTAACTGGAGCGTTCGACGGCGGGTGCGGCACCCGCCGTCGAACGCTTCAGTTTTCTGCTGTGTCGCCTGGGCTAGCGCAGGACCGGAACGGCGAGGGGTTCACGCTGCACCCGTCCGCGAACGAAAATCAACGCGACTACGGCGATCAGCATGTAGATCATGTTGGCCGGGCCTGCCAACTGTAATAGCGGGCTCTGCGGACCCGCGGCGGCCTGGTCGATGCCGCCAGTTGACAGGAAGAGCGTGGGGTCGTAGAGGGCATGCAGGATCATGGGCCAGATCAGGTTGCCGGTGACCCGGAGAGTCAAGTACATGCAAATGCCGAAGCCGAACGTAAACAGCACGGTCACCAAGACGGTGACGATCGGCATGCCTGACAAGACGTTCGCGGAATGAAGCAACGCAAAGACCAAGGAAGACAGCACCATGACTACCCACTCCGGCTTCCCGGAGTCGCGCAGCATTTTCACCACGATGCCGCGGGTAAGGATTTCCTCGGCAAAACCGATCAGCAAACCCGTGAGCAGCATGATGACCACCACGGATGCCTGATAGCTGCTGTAGTTGATGCCCAGAAAGCGCAGCGCAATGGCAGCCACCAGGAAGAACGGCGCAACCCACATCCACCAGCTACCCTTGATCGGCTGGGGAGCGAACAGCGGTTTAAACCACTTCACCGAATACACGAATGCTGCCAGTGCCGCGCTGCCAATAATCAGCGACAACGTCAGGCCGACAAAGACGCTCTCGGGCGTGCGGAAGAGGTCCTCGGCTACCACCTGGTCTCCCGCAATGGGACCAATCACCAGGCCGGCACCAAGGTAAATCGCCATATAGAGAACGGCCAGCAGGATGGCCCGCCACCAACCACCCTTATCCCAGAACGCTTTCCACGGTGATGAACGGACGGATTGGTCCACGTAATGCCCCCTTGAGTCTGCGGGACGATGGATTGCCCCCACCTAGAAATCTACTGCACGCAGATCTTGTGCCGATTGCCATGCGTGCCGGTAGTACTCCGAGTGCGCCAGCCGGGCGGCGGCGTCCTCGTCGATGATCACCGTCGCCCGCGGATGCTGCTGAATGACGGAGCCCGGAACTGCCGAGGACACTGGGCCTTCCAACGCAGCGGCAACAGCCTTTGCCTTAGAGGAACCGAACGCCAACAGCACCAACTGCCTTGCCCGGAGGATGGTCCCAAGCCCTTGGGTAATGCAATGGGTTGGGACTTCTTCCAAGGAACCAAAGAACCGCGCGTTGTCCCTGCGCGTCTGTTCGGCCAGTGCCTTGATACGCGTGATTGATGCGAGGGAGGACCCGGGCTCGTTGAATCCCACGTGGCCGTTGGAACCGATGCCCAGGATTTGGATGTCGATGCCCCCGGCGTCCGTGATCATGGCTTCGTACTCGGCTCCGGCGCGGGCGATGTCGGGGCCCGTTCCCCGCGGAGTGAACACCTGCTCCGGAGTAAGCCCCAGCGGTTCCACAACCTCGCGGGCAATCACCGAACGGTAGCTTTCCGGGTGCTCAGGCGGGACGCCGAGGTACTCGTCCAAGGCGAAGCCACCCACGCGGGACACATCAATGCTGTGCTCCCGCACTTCCTTGGCCAAGGCCGAATAGGTTGTCAGCGGGGTGGAACCTGTTGCCAGGCCCAGGACGGTGGCGGGGTTTGCGATGATTTGCTGCATAAAGATGGATGCAGCGACGCTTCCGGCCTCGATGGGGTCGCGGACAATGATGACTTCTGCCATGGGCTTCCTTTGGCTAGTAAAAGATAGCTGTTGCTCAGTTGGGTGAGAGGCTGACGGGCGTGCCGGCTTCCAGGCTCTTATTGGCGGCTTCCACGATTGCCACGATGCTGAGGATCTCCCGCAACGGCACATTCGGTGTCCCGGTCCGGATGGAACTCACGATCCCGTCAAGAAGGCCCACCAGCATGGGCGGACCCGCCTCGATGGAGAACTCGGAACAGCCGCGATCGGTGTCGATGCGTCCTGACGTAAAGGCGCTCCATTCCGCTTCGCCCGTCAACGAGACCACGCGGCCGTCTCCCCAGCGGACCGTCACGCTGGTGGCGCTGGCCGGTGACCCCGGCCTAACGGCGTCGACCGTTACCGTCTCCGGTCCGGCCCCCAGGGCGGCCACTGCGAGGTCCACCAGATGCACGCCGTACCAGGAAAGGCCCGGGTGGCCGGGCTGGGTGGGGAGGGGACCTTCCAAAGATACGGATTGCCCGGTCCCGCGGGAAAGGGCCTCCTGGAACTCAGGCGTGAACCGCTTGGGAGAGCCGGCCAGGACCAAAGTTCCGGAAGCCTGCGCCTGGGCGAGCATGGTGCGGGCCTCAGCAAGGGTAGGAGCGAACCGGGTGTCCACGTAAATCGGCTTGCCGAACCGCACCACGCGCTCAAAATAGCGTGGGTGCGTCCTTGCATCGGAGGACACGATCAGCAGGGCATCGCAGGCCTCGGCCACGGCTTCCGGCGAATCGCACATGGTGACGCCCAACCCGCTCACCTCGTCCGCGAAGTCGTCGATCCGGTCGCGGCTCAACGGAAAGTCCGACGCCGGTTCCCCCTTCCAGGCGTGCGTCACCGTGCCGCCGGGGACAACGCCGTCGGAACCGTTGCCGAAGAGGCGGGTAAACGAAGGCGCGTGCGGGGAGTCCACACCGATGAGTCCGAAGCGGATGGGCGCAATAGCGGTCATCCCTTGACCCCGCTGTGCGTGATGCTGGCGACGATGTGCTTCTGCAGGAGGGCGAAAATCACCAGGCACGGGATGAAACTGACCAGTGTTGCAGCCATGACGTTGGACGTGGAGGCCGTCTCGGTGTTCAAGGTTGCCAAGCCCACGGTAAGCGTCCGGGCAGTGTCGGATTGACCCACCACCAGTGGCCAGAGGAGGTCGTTCCAGTGCCACAGGAAGACGAAGATCGCCAGCGTTGCCAGGACCGGACGGATCAGCGGAAGAACGATCTGCCAGAAAGTACGCCACTCACCGGCGCCGTCAATGCGGGCTGCGTCGAAGAGCTCCTCGGGCATGTCCCTGACGAACTGGCGGATGAGGAAGATCGCCTGGGCGTTGGCCAAGGTGGGCAGGATCAGGCCCCACAGGGTGTTCACGCCGCCCATCTTGGAGATGAGGATGAACGTGGGAATCAGGGTGGCCTGAACGGGCACCATCATGGTGGCGATAATGGCCCACAGCAGCGCGTTCCGTCCCGGGAACCTCTTACGGGCCAAGGCGTAAGCGGCCATGGCAGCGGTCAGCAGGACCACCACCACTGACACTGCTGAGTACAAGAAAGAGTTCCAAAGCCAGAGCGGGAATTCGCCTACGTTGAAGATGCGGACAATGTTGTCCAACGTCAACGACGGCGGTAACGCGTAGGGCAGTGTGGGGGCTTCCTCCGGGGAGAGCGCCAGCACGGCAACGGCGATCAGTGGCGCCACGGTGAAGAGTGAGATCACTGCCAATACCCAAGTGAGGGTGCGCTGGCGGCGTTTTTCGGTGCTGCGGCGGGGATTAGCGCCGGTGGAGTGGCCCGGAGTACGCCCGCCTATTGAGGGGCTGGGAACTGTGGCAGTCACTTGGATTCCTTACCTTCGAAGAAGCGCTGCTGGATGAGCGAGAGGATGAGCACGATGACGAACAGCACCACGCCGATGGCTGAGGCGTAGCCGAAGTCGAAGAACTTGAAGCCTTCGTCGAACAGGAAGTAGATGAGGCTGTGGCTGGCCCGGGCGGGTCCGCCGCCGGTCATGACGTAGATGGTGTCGAAGACCTGGAAGCCGACGATGGTTTCGATGACGAGGACGAAAAACACCACGGGCTTCAGCAGCGGCAGCGTGACGTACCAGAACGATTTCCAGGCGCCGGCACCGTCAATACGGGCAGCCTCGTGTACCTCTGCGGGTTGGGCTTTGAGTCCGGCCAGGAAAATCAGCATGGAGTAGCCGAATCCTTTCCAGACGGACACCACGGCCAGGGACAGAAGGACCAGCAGTTGGGGTCCGGAGGTGAAGGGCACGGGGCCCATGCCCAGGCCGCCCAAGGCTGCATTCAGGGGACCGTCCGTGGAGAAGATCCACGTCCAGATGATGCCGGCCATGACGAATGAGCTGAGGTACGGAATGAACAGCAACGCCCGGAAAGTCCCGGTGAATCGGACCAGTTTGTCCAAGAGGACCGCCCCGGCCAAGGAGACTCCGATGATGAACGGCACGAAGATGGCCACGTACAGGAACGTCACCTTGAGGCTTTGCCAGAAGTTTGGATCAGCGGCAAGCCGTGTGTAGTTATCCGCCCCCAGGAATTCGAAGTCGCCGTTGAGGCTGTACTCGGTCAGGCTCATGGCGCCCGCCCCAAAGATAGGGAGGAACTTGAAGAGGCCGAAAATGACCAAGGTGGGAAGCACGAAGAGGATCCCGGCAATGGCCTCGCGGTTACGGGCCGTCTTGGCTCCAAAGGTCTTGAGCGGGGGTGCCGTCAACTCGGGATGTCGACCGGCCAGTGTGTTTCTGGTGCGGGTGTTTACAGACATGGGGTGACCAATCAGTGGTTGGGCTGGACTCAGGATGCCGAGCGCTGCAGGATGCCGCGAGCCTCTTTAGCGGCACGGTCCAGGGCTTCCTTGGCGGTGACATCTCCACGAAGTGCCGCCTGGATGTTCGGCGCGAGGGCGCCCATCACCTGGCGGGCAGCGGGGGAGGGTTCGCCGGGGTTGGCGGACTTCAAAGCCTCTGCCATGGCAAGCGAGTCGGCGTCGGTGCCCAACGCCGCGGCGTCGGTACGGGTGGGCAGGTTGCCCGCAGCGGCGTTGAGGGCCTTCTGGGACTCAGCCGAGCTCAGGTAGCTCATCACCGTGTAGGCAGCGTCGCGGTTTTCCTTCTTGTTGATGGAAGTCAGTGCCAGCAATCCGGGGTTGCCGTAGGTTGCCTGGACCTTGCCCTGCAAGGGAGCTCCGAGGGCAACATTTTCGGCACCGAGCGCGGCGCGCATCTGTTTCAGCTCAGGCAGGGAAGTGGTGGCACGCATCGCTGCTTTGCCGGCGGCGATCGGCGCACCTTCGACTTTGGGGCCATCGGTGGCTGCATCCGCTGGCAGTCCGCCAAGCTTCTTGAGGTCCACCAGCAACTGCAGCGCCGAGACTCCGGCCTCGGAGTCGAAAGCAACGTCCTTGGCATCATCGGTGAATACTGTCCCGCCTGCCTGCCACAGCAGGGGATAGAAGGACAGGTTCAACGTTTGCTCGGGGCTGCCGGCGTAGTCCATCACGGCAATGCCCTTCTTCGCCAGTACCGGCGCGGCACTGCGGAGGTCGTCCCAGGTCTTGGGCAGTGGAATCCCGGCGTCCGCGAAGATCTTGGTGTTGTACGCCGTGGTGTTGATGTTCTGGAACAGCGGAACTCCGAACACCTCTTTGTCGAATGTCGCCGCTTCCAAAGTGCCGGGGTAGAAGCTGTCTTTGTCCTTCTCAACTGCTTTGTCCACGGGCAGCAGTCCACGAACGTTGCGGTAGGTGGCGGCTTGGTCCGGCGTAATGAGTACGACGTCGGGGCCGGAGCCAGCTGCCAGAGCCGCTGAGATCTGGGCGTCCCGCTTGTCGAACGTCTGGAGCTCAATGGTCAGGTCAATCCCGGGATTTGCCTTCTCGAAGCTGGCTTCCGTGTCCTGCCAGAACTTCTTGCTCGCGGTCTCGTCCTTGATGACGGGGTACATCCAGAGCGTCACCTTGCCGCTGGCTTGGCCGCCGTCGGACGTTGTAGAACCGGCGGAACCGCAGGCGGTGAGCGCAATGGCGGCGGTGACGACGGCGGCTGTCGCCAATGCGGTGCGGTGCATCTTTCGAATGAACATGGTGGCTACTTTCGGGTGAGGGTGGCTTCTTGGATCGCGCTGAGCGCGAAATGGTGGCGGCTGGCTGCTACGGGGGCGGTGAGGAGGGGGTCTCCGCATTCGAACATCCAGTCGAAGAGGGCAGCGGAGAGATCCCTGAGGATTTCCGACTGCTCCGGATGGCCGGCGATGTTGTCCAGTTCCTCAGGGTCTGTGGTGAGGTCGTAGAGTTCCGTCGCCGGGCTGGTGCCGATGGTGGGCCCGCCAAGGTCCGCCGGCAGGCTGCGGTGGATCCAGGATTGTGTGGGATCCATGGCGCGTGGTGCGTTGGAAAAGTTGACGATCAGTTTGTGGGTGGGTGTCCGCACTGATCGTTTGGGGTCGTAGTACGTGTGGTAGCTCAGCTGGCTGAAACAGTGGCTGCGGGGAGTGTCTCCCGTTTCGACGGCTGGCCTCAGGCTTGTTCCGGCGAGGCCGTCCGGAGTTGGCAGTCCTGCCAGGTCCAACAGGGTGGGCAGGACATCGACGTGACTGACGATGTCCGACACGCGCCTCCCGGACCACGCCGGGTTGCCGGGATGGCGAAGCATCAGCGCAACGCCGAGTCCGGCGTCGTACAGGGTGCATTTGGCACGGGGCAGCGCAAGCCCGTGGTCGGTGGTGAACAGCACCAGCGTCTGGTCGCGGAGGCCCAGCGAATCGAGTTCCGCCAGGATGCTGCCGACGCCTTCATCCATGTGTTTGACCGCGCCCTGGAGCTCGGCGATTTCCTCGCGGGCACCGGCATCGTCCACCAAATGGGCCGGAACGGAATGCCCCAAGGAGACGTCCGGTTCCACGCCATCGGCAAGGAACCCCATCACTCCTGGGCGGTCCCTTGCGGAGGGCACCCGGTGCGGCTCGGTGAAGCCCACCTGCAGGTAGAAGGGCCGGTCGCTGCCGGACATCCGACGCAGGGCGTCAGTGGCGCGATCTACGACGACGTCCCGCGTACCTCCCGTACGGGCGTGGTCGAAACCGAGCCGACTGGCCACAACGTCGTCGTCAAGGACGCGCGATTCGTGGTGCACGCCGACGAGCTCGGTTTGGTAGCCGACAGACTTCAGCCTGGAGGCGATGTGGTCTTTCGGCTCTTTGAGGTCCCATCCGAACGGCTCGTGCGTCAGCCCAAGGACACCGTTGCTCTGGGGATACGTACCTGTGAACAAGGAGGCCCGGGCCGGGCTGCAGTGGGGAGCTGTGGCGAAGGCCTGCTCGAAGAGCACGGACTCATCGGCCAAGGCGTCCAAGTGCGGGGTTGAGACCGTTTCCACTCCGTAGGTGCCCAGGAAACGGCCAAGGTCGTGGCAGTGGATCAGGAGAATATTGCGCATGGTCAGCCCATCCTTTCGAGGTCGGCCCGGGTCAGGGCGTGTTCCATGGGTTGGCCGCTGATGAAGCGGCGGAGTTCGTCAACCACAATGCCGCCCGCCCTGCGTCTGGAGTCGATGGTGGCTCCGCCGAGGTGGGGAGTAAGGAGCACGTTCGGCAGGGTGCGCCATGGGTCATCTGCGGGAAGGGGCTCGGCGTCGAAGACATCCAACGCAGCGTCTATCCGGCCCGAACGCACCTCTTTATAGAGGGCTTCCATGTCCGCGATGGTGGAGCGGGCCGTGTTCACTAACGCTGCCCCATCCGGAAGCAGGGCGAGTTCGGCAGCACCGATCAGCCCCGCGGTTTCATTGGTGGCGGGGGCGTGGATGGCGACGACATCGCTGTTTGCCATGAGGCCATGCAAGGTGGCGGAGCTGGCTGCAAGGGGATCCCCTTCAAGGAGGTACGGATCATAGACGCGTACCTCTGCGCCGAGTGCCCGGCAGGCGTCGATATAGCGGCGGCCCGTCCGTGAGGCGCCGACTACGCCGATGCGGGCGCCGGAGATTTCACGGGCCCTGGGTACAGCGCGGGCATCGTCCCAGTTGGTGCCGTTGCGGAGGCTGTGATCGAGCTGGTGCACGCGGCGCAGCAGGCTCAGAGTGAAGGTGAGCGAGAGCTCCGCGACGGCCGGGGCCATGGCTGCTCCCGCTTGGGAGATGGGGATACCGGCGGCCCAAAATGCGTCGCTGACAAGGGCGTGCAGCGATGACGCGGCGTGGACGACGCATTTGAGGTTCGGCGCCGCTGCCAAGTGTTCGGCATCGAGGCGGGGGAAGCCCCAGGCTGTGATGAAGATGTCTGTCCCTGCTGCCGCGGCGGCGAAAGCGTCCAATGACTGGAGCTGGGCCGGTGCGATGGCGGTAACCTCGCCCAACTGGTTCAGTGCAGCCTGGGTTTCCGGGGAGATGAAGGCCGCCCGTTCCACGTCCGGGATGCTCAGGAGAATCCTCAGTCCGGCGGCGGTGGGTGGCGGTGGTGTCGATGCAACGCCGTTGTTGATGTTCATGGGTTGAGATTGCCAGTTTCAGTATCTTTTGTCAATGACTAAAGTAAGTATGATGGAGAGTGTGAAAGCAATAGCGCTACGGATGCCAGAATGGGTGGGATCCTTTGCCGCGCAACAACAGGAGCCACCAGCAATGAAGCCACGTGCAGGCAGCAAGGCCCTGATCCGTGAGATCAACGAGGCCCTGGTGCTCGACGTCGTGCGGACCAAATCGCCCGTCTCCCGGGCCACCATCACGGTGCAGACCGGCCTGAGTGCTGCCAGCGTCACCGGAATAACGGGCAAGCTCATCAACTCGGGCCTGCTGGTTGAGACCGAGATCGCGCCCAGTACGGGCGGCAGGCCCGCCCGCCTGCTCGAACTTGGCCGCGAGGGCGTTTTCGCCGCGGGCGTGCGGTTGTCTGCTACGGAAGCGCACGCCGTCGTCGTCGATTTGCGCGGTGAAGTGGTGGCCGCGCACAGCGAGCCGTTGGCATCCACTGAACCTGCCGAAGCCGCGGCAGCCGCGGCGCGGGCAGTGCGCGATGCTGCAGGCGGCAGGGAGCCCAAGCTTATTGGTGTGGGGGTGGCCATCTCCGGCGTTGTGGACCAAGCGAGTGGCCTGGTGCGGCACAGCGGGGCCATGAGTTGGGCTGATATAGCCTTCCAAGAGCTCCTCGAAGAAGTCGCAGCCCACCCCGTCGTCATCGACAGTTACGTCAACGCCTACACGCGCGGGCTGCTTTTCGACGGCGTCTTTGCAGGCCGCGAGATGCTCATCTTCAGCGTCGGCACCAGCCTTGGCGCCGCCGTCGTGGTTGAAGGCCGTATCCAGCGTGGCTTCAACGGTTCTGCAGGGGGTTTCGCTCATTCGCGGGCGATCACCGGTCCCGAGCCGGCCAGACCCTGCCACTGCGGCGCGGAGGACTGTTTCGAAACCCGAGGCAGCCTCTGGGGCATGCAGCGTGAACTGCAGCGGAGCGGCCAGGACCGGGGGATAGACCCCGACGCCGATTCCAGCCTGATTGCCGACGCGGCATGGCACTTGGGCATTGGAATGGCGAACATGGCCAAGGTCCTGGGCCCCGGTCAGGTGGTGGTCGGCTTCGCGCCCGAAGCCGATCTGGGGACGTTTGCCGAGCAGACCAAGGCCGCGTTCGTGCGCCAATACGACCACGCGAATACTCCGCCTCCAATTTTTGATACCGCCATAGCGGATCCCGTAGCGCTGGCCAGGGGTGCTGCATGTTCGGTGCTTGCGCGACTTTTCACCGCCAGCCCGGCTGGATAGCAGCAGATGCCGTTTGCAGGGCTCAACACGGCATCTGCTGCTACTTACATGGGCTAGTGCGGCTTAGCGCCGCATGGTCTGCATTGCCTGCTGATCGTCGATCCTGACGAGGTCGGATCCTTGCAGCGTGTAGAGCAAGCCGTTCTCGTCGGCGGTGATGTGGGGGCCGCTGTACCAGCCGCCGTTGATGCCGGCCACCACAACGGACACCGCGAACGTGATCGGATCAATGCGGAACACGGTGGTGTCGGAGACGCCGTACACGATTCCGCGGCTGACCTGGAGGGCGCCGAAGTCGGTGCAGACGCTGCTCAGGTCGCCCCGGTGAACCACTTGGCGGGTGTCGAGGTCAATGACGAACAGGCCGGAGGCCTTGCGGGACATGCCGTAGAGGAACTTGCCGTGGATGGCCATTGCCGCGATGCCCTGCGGCTGTCCCGGATCCACGCGCCACAACTCCTGGTTTGCTACCGGATCCCAGGCAACCACGGTGCTTCGCGGGCCGGTGGCATAAATATTGTCCCCTCCGAGGTACGCCACGCCATCCTTCGTGGCCACGGCCCGCACCATTTGAAGGGCATCGATGGGGTTGACCTTAGAGATCACCTGCGTGGTCACCGGGTTGTAAGCAGCGAAGCACCCGCCACCACCGGTATCGTTCTGCGCCCCGGCAATGACCAGCCCGTTCACGGCGTCCCAGCAGACATCCAGGGGACGGTTTTGTCCCGGCGGGAGCGCGGCCACTTGGTAGGGGAGTTGCCCGGTAGAGGGATCGTAGGAGTAGATGCCCCGGGAGTTGTACTGGCCGGTGTAGAGGATTCCACCCACGATCACGGCATCCTTGGCTTCGCCCGTCGCCCGAAGGTAGGAAACCTGGTTCGCAGCCAGCTGGTGACGCGCAATGGTTCCGGTGCCACCCACATACACGTCCCCCGCACCCGCGGCGAGGCCCATGCAGAGTTGCGGACCGCCCGGAGCTCCAGCCTGTGTGAGATCACGCTTGACGGCGGTCTTCGCCACAGGATCGACTTCAATGACGTCGTAGGAAGAGACAGTGAGCGCCTTGTTGCCGTAGACGTCCAAGCCCCACATGGCCCCAACATCCTCCGTGAGGATTTGGGTGATCTTTTTGCTGACCATGTTGTAGGACCAGACGCCCGGCTCCTTCACGAAGAAAACGTCGTTGCCCAACTGCCGGAACATCACCCCGGTCTTGGCGATGATCGCGTATTTGGAGTGGTCTGCCAGATTGATGAGTACGGATTTCCCTGGGCCCTTGACGCCCACTCCGAGCTGGCCATTCAGGACGCTGAGCGAGGTAACGGATACGCCGGTGGAGACTTCGGCCGGGAGGATGTTCGTGGATGCTTTGGTTGTTCGATCAAACGCAAACAGGCGTGCCGGGCTGGAACCGTTGCCACCACCCAAGGTGCTGCCGGTGCCAAAGTACACGTGACTGTCAGTGGCGGCCACGGCCTGCGCGATGGTTGCCCCTGGATCCGGCACCCCCCAGCTGGTGGTGGCGTTCGTTCCGGGATCGTATTCCCAGAGAGAAGGAGCCTTGGAGGTCTCACCGCCACCTGCTGCATAGACCTTGCCGTCTGGAGCAACGGCCAGGGCCCTGATGTCCCGGTCCCCGGTTTCACCAACACCCACTGCCGGAGAGCTGGGCGTGCTCAGGTCCCAGCGGTAGATATTCGGTTTCCCATCCACACCGTCGCGGAGCACGCCGGCGTAGAGGTAGCGACCCGTGGAGTCGGCGGCCAGCGCTTGGATGCTGTAGCCGGATCCAAGGTCAGTGCGGGAGGTGACTTTGCCGGTGGGAAGGTGGAAACCGATCACCCGCGCAGGGCTGAGGTTGCGGGACCCGATGTAGACGGTATCGCCCACCAGCAACGAACTCATCAAGGAAAACTGCACGACGGCGGGTCCCAGGTTGGTGATCACGGGACCGCCGGCGGCCTGGTTCCGGGGTGCGGCCTGCGCTGCGCCGGAGGACATTGCCGACAATGCTGCGGCGAGCCCGCCGATGCCCCCGGTCTGCAGCAATTGACGGCGATTGATGGCAAATGTGGACATGGAAGATCTCCTCATTGAGTGTCCCGTGGGGGTGGTTTTGGTGCTTTGCGGGACGTTCCGGATACGTCCCCTGCGCACTCCCTCAAGGGTTTCAGCCCTCAAGTCTGAAATCCATGATTCGAACATTTTCAGACATTGGCTGCGTGCCCTGCCGCCCCTCGGGCTGCGGCTACATGGCCTGCCGCCCGGCGCTCCGCCACCACGCCACGGTGGCTGCTGCTGCCTCGGGCAGGGGAGTGGGTTCAAGCCCGAGCCTCCGCTGGCTGGCGGTCGAGTCCATCACAAAGGGACGCTCGAACTGGTAGAGCATCTCCGCCAGCTCACGCATGTCGGTGGAGAAGACGCCGGCAGCCCGCAGTACCCAACCGGGTACTGCACTCACTTTCGGGACGGAAACCCACGCGGCGTCGGCGTAGGCTGCAGCCACTTCGCGCTGGGTCATCGGCTGGCCGGTCGGTGCGTGCAGCACGCTGTTCCACAGCCGGGGTTCCAGCGCCGCAGCGATCATGGCCGCGGCGAGGTCCGGAACATACGTGAAGGAGTGCGGCTGGTCTGCGCTTCCGATGACCTGGATCCGCTTCCCTGCCAGAACCAAAGGGACCATCCGTTCCCCGGCGTGGGCCATTTTTACCCGCGGCCCAAAAAAGTCCCCGGCTATGACGCTCACCGTATTCGCAGCGTGCAGCTCCCGTGCTTTCAGCAGCTGGACCCGGACGCCGCGCTTTCCGCCGGAAGCTTCCCGCGGGCTCGATTCAGCCATGACCTTGTCCGGCTCGCTGTACGAGTACAGGCTTTCGGGGAATACGACGACGGCGCCCGCGGCCGCCGCTGCATCCATCACCACCTGCTCTGCTTGCGGGAGTTCGGCGGCCCATGCCGCTGTCCGGTAGGCGGATCCGTGGATGCAGTGGAAGACAGCGATGGCACCCTGCACGGCGTCCTTGAGCTGCGCAGGATCAGAGACGTCCGCACGGATCCGGTCAACTAAGGGATGCTCCGGGCCGCTGCCGGATCGCGTCAAAACACGAACCTGGTGACCTTGCCCTGCCAATCGCTCCGCAACACTGTAGCCAACGGGTCCTGCTCCTGTGACGACGTACATGGTGGTCCTTCTTTCGGATCTGCAGGGATTTGAATGTGAGAGCACTGCTCTCTCAATCAGAATGGACTGCGCATTAACGTCTGTCAAGAGCAGTGCTCTCATTTGTTGACACCGCTCTCCATTGTGGCAAGCTGGGGACATGACTCCAGCCGAACCTGCCGCAGCCATGACGAAGGCGAAGGCTCCCACTCCCCGCGAGCGTGCCCGCCGCCAGACCATCGCCGACATCATCCGGCTCGGCCGGGAGCACCTGGCTGTCCATGGTGCGGCGGCCCTGTCCCTGCGCGCTGTGGCGAGGGATCTCGGCGTCGTATCCTCTGCCGTCTATCGCTATGTGGACAACCGCGACGAACTCCTCACGCTCCTGCTGATTGACGGCTACAACGAGCTGGGTGATGAAGTCGACGCAGCAGTGAACGCTGTGCCCGGGGATGACTTCGCCGGGCAGTTCGCTGCGCTCGCCAAGGCTGTCCGCGCCTGGGCCATCCGTGAACCTGCCAGCTATTCGCTGCTTTTCGGCAGTCCCGTGCCCGGATACCAAGCACCTGGCGAACGCACCACGGGACCCGGGACACGAGTCATCGTCCGGCTCGTCGGTATCTTTGACGCCGCCTACCGTGCAGGTGCGCTGAACGCAGAGGTGAGTCCCGCCGTCGTGATTCCCGAAAAGCTGGCAGCGGATCTGGCGACCATCCGTGAGGAGATGCACCTCGAGGCCCCGGACGCAGCTTTGGCGCGCGGTGTACTGGTGTGGACGTCCGTGTTCGGGGCTGTCAGCTTTGAGGTTTTTGGGCAGTACGGCCCGGATACTTTCAAGGCGCGGGACGAACTTTTTGACCACCAACTGCGAGTCCTCCAGGGCCTGGCGGGGCTCCAAGGCTAGGGCGCTACAGTATTCAGATGGTTCGAGGGCTTGCAGACATTGGTGCGGAGGGGGTCCTGCTCGCAGGCGCCGGCCGCGCGATTCTCCTGCAAATCGCAGACCCCAGGGTGGGCCACGGCGTAGCCGAGCACAGCAATTTCGCGGAGCGTCCCATGGAACGGCTTCGGGCCACCATGACCTACGTCTACGCGGTGGTTTACGGTTCTGAACAGCAGCTTACGGCCGTTCGCCGCGCCGTCAACCGCGCCCACGCGCCCGTCCGCCGCGGACCGGCCGGCGCCTCCAAGGGGTACAACGCCTTCGACGTCGAATCCCAGCTGTGGGTAGTCGCCACCCTCTACGACACTGCCGTCACTGTCTACGAACAAGTGCATGGAAAGCTCGACGACGACACCGCCGACCGCATTTACCGCGAGTACGCGCGGATCGGGACAGCCCTGCAGCTTCCGCCGGATATGTGGCCCGCTGATCGTGCTGCGTTCGCCGCATATTGGGATGCTCGCGTGCGCGGACTCCGGCCGGACGACCAGGCGCTGAGGGTTGCCCGGGAGCTGCTCTATCCGGTGGGCGGCCCGCGGGTCCTGCGACTCGCAATGCCGCTGGCGCGCTTCCTCACAGCCGGCCTGTTGCCGGAGCATCTTCGTGAAGGCTTTGGCTTCGAATGGGGCGCCGGCCATGCCCGCCGGTTTGAGCGGACCATGCGGGTACTGGGGCGTATCTATCCGCGGTTGCCGCAACGGATCCGGCACTGGCCACGGGATTACTACCTTGGCGGGCTGGACGTGGGAGTCGAGGTGCCGCATGCGTAACTTCACCTCGGTTGAGGAGTCCATTGACGACGCCGCCCACCGCTACCTGGACCGGTTCCGCGGAGGCCGCCTCCAGGCCGGGCTCACCGAGTTCGTGGTCTTTGGGCTGAAGCAGGCGTGGGCGTGCGTGTTCGGTGCTGCGTTGCTCGCCGTGATTTTCGGGGCGCGGCTCTGGTATCCGGACAACGCCGGCCTCGCCCGGAACGACTTCCTGACCCTTGCCGCCGTCGTTATTCAAGTATTGATGATCGCCTTCAGGCTGGAAACCCTGCGGGAACTGCGGGTGATCGTGCTGTTCCACGTGGTGGGCACGGTGATGGAGCTGTTCAAGACGGACGTCGGTTCCTGGGCGTATGAGGCCGAGGGCGTCCTGCGGATCGGCGCGGTCCCGCTGTTCAGCGGGTTCATGTATGCCGCCGTGGGCTCCTACATGGTGCGGGTTTTCCGGTTGTTCGACCTCCGCTTCGACCGCTACCCGCGCCGCTGGATCACGGCCCTGGTTGCTGGTGCGATCTACGTGAATTTCTTCTCGCACCACTACATCTTCGACCTCCGCTGGGTGCTGCTGGCCGCCGTCGTGGTTGTCTACGGGCGGTGCGTGATGCACTTCCGGGTGTTCCGGCGGCGCTTCCGCATGCCGATCCTGGTGTCGTTCCTGCTCGTGGCGGTGTTCATTTGGTTCGCCGAGAACATTGGAACCTGGTCGCGCGCGTGGCTCTATCCGAACCAGTTGGAGGGCTGGCAGGCAGTTTCCATCGACAAGCTGCTGGCGTGGTTCCTGCTCATGATCATCTCGGTGGTGCTGGTGGCGTGGGTCTACAAACCGGAACCGTTGGACGCTGCCACGGACGCGGGGGTTTCTAGGCTTCGCCGCGTATCTTCTTGAGTGCTGCCCGTTTACCACGAGGTCGTTCGGGGGTACAAGGGGCGAAATGTAGGGGTGCTCTGTCCTTAGGTGCAACTTTCCGCTGGTACTTGCAGTTCACGGGCGGTCGATGGCCAACGAATCACATAAGATCACAGCATGCCGGACTTACCTTGGACCACCAATCAGTTGCGTAAACTGGGCATCTGCATCAGGGACTCCAGGCCAATTCCCGAATCACTCCCCACCTACGATGCCGTGATGGTGTACTACAACGACGTAGCTGCCGACACGCAATCAAAGATCAAAGCGTTGGATTGGACTCCGTTACTTGGTGAGCGCATACCGGAGGTTACCTCCCGCCCCAAGACCATCGATACCCTGCGAGAGAAGCTTCAGCGCGACCACTCGACGCCCTTGCAAAGCGTGCAAGACATAGCTGGCGTGCGGTTTGAAGCAGAAATGACCCTTGATGAGCAGGATGGCGTGGCGAATGCCATCGCTGGTCTGTTTGGTCACGATCTGCAGGTGTGCTGTCGCGACATGCGGGACAGCCCGCATAGTGGATACCGCGCGCTTCACCTCTGGCTAAAACTCCCGGCACGAGTTGAAGTCCAAATCAGAACCCACCTTCAAGGCCGATGGGCGAACACCTATGAAGCAGCAGCAGACGTGCTGGGCAGGGGGATTCGATATGATGAATTGCCCACGGACGATAGGGAGAAAAAGTTCGTCGTTGATCTGCAAGACATCTCCACTAGTGGCCTCTCCACACTTGAGCGGCGCCGTAGCAAAGTCCGCACACTTCGCAGCTTGGAAGAGGCCAAAGAGCAGCCGTCCAAGAGCACGTTGAGAGAATTCACCAAAGCGGAAAGAGACATGGACGAGACGGAGAATGTGGTCCTGGAAGGACTGGCGAATCTCAAAGCTTCGTTTGATACCATGCGGCTTACTAGGAAGGAATGAGACATGCCTGGTTATGTTATCGAGTACAACCGTCTTACCGGCGATCGGCTGGTTACAGCATTTCCTGGAGCCGATGGTCATAAAGCAGCGCTCTTAGAGCGACTGCGTCTGGAGAAGTTGCGCCCCAGCGAGGACTGGGAAGTCGTCTCGCTGAATAGCGACTCTTTGGAGACAGTCCAGAAGACTCATTCGCGTTACTTCACGGGCAAAGAGGTTCACGCTTTAAGCGCCTAAAACGCACCTCGTAGAGGAAGGGCTCGGCAGTCAGCAGACGGCCGGGCCCTTCCTGCGTTCCACTAGTCATCTAGAGCAATTGAACCCGAGTGCAACTGCCAGTTCACCGTGGGCGAAACCAGCCCTCCGGCCCCGTGATTCCGGGATGTTTCCGGAGCTGAAAAGCAAAGTTGAGCGTACTTCACTCAACTTTGGATTGACATCTTTCCGAGGCTGAGTACAGTTGAGTGCAGAACGCTCAACTAGCCGATTGTTGAGCAGGCTTCCGGCACGTAGACCGCCCAGCGGACCGTTGCCAGGGTGCAATCTCCAACATCGGCCATTGAAAGGAAACAAGATATGTCACGTGCAGTAGGTATCGACCTCGGAACAACCAACTCCGTGGTCTCTGTTCTCGAAGGTGGCGAGCCCACCGTTATCGCCAACGCAGAAGGCGGCCGCACCACGCCGTCGGTGGTTGCGTTCTCCAAGTCCGGCGAAGTCCTGGTCGGCGAAATCGCCAAGCGCCAGGCCGTCAACAACATCGACCGCACCATCGCTTCGGTCAAGCGCCACATGGGCACCGACTGGAACGTCGCCATCGATGACAAGAAGTACACGCCGCAGGAAATCTCCGCGCGTATCCTCATGAAGCTCAAGAACGACGCCGAGAGCTACTTGGGCGAAAAGGTCACCGACGCTGTGATCACCGTTCCGGCCTACTTCAACGACGCCGAGCGCCAGTCCACCAAGGAAGCCGGCGAAATCGCAGGCCTCAACGTCCTCCGCATTGTCAACGAGCCCACTGCGGCTGCACTGGCCTACGGCCTGGACAAGGGCAAGGAAGACGAACTCATCCTGGTCTTCGACCTCGGTGGCGGTACTTTCGACGTCTCGCTCCTCGAGGTTGGCAAGGACGAAGACAACTTCTCCACCATCCAGGTCCGCGCAACCGCCGGTGACAACCGCCTCGGCGGCGACGACTGGGACAACCGCGTTGTCGAGTGGCTCCTGAACCAGCTCAAGGTCAAGGGCATCGACCTCTCCAAGGACAAGATCGCCCTCCAGCGTCTCCGCGAAGCTGCAGAGCAGGCCAAGAAGGAACTGTCCTCCTCCACCAGCACCAACATCTCCCTCCAGTACCTCTCCGTCACCCCCGACGGCCCGGTTCACCTGGACGAGCAGCTGACCCGTGCCAAGTTCCAGGACCTCACCAAGGACCTGCTGGACCGCACCAAGAAGCCGTTCAACGACGTCATCGCCGAAGCCGGCATCAAGGTTGCGGACATCGACCACATTGTGCTCGTCGGTGGCTCCACCCGTATGCCTGCTGTCTCCGAGCTCGTCAAGGAACTCGCCGGCGGCAAGGAGCCCAACAAGGGCGTCAACCCGGATGAAGTTGTGGCCGTTGGCGCTGCACTCCAGGCCGGTGTCCTGAAGGGTGAGCGCAAGGACGTCCTCCTCATCGACGTCACCCCGCTTTCCCTCGGCATCGAAACCAAGGGTGGCGTCATGACGCACCTCATCGAGCGCAACACCGCTATCCCCACCAAGCGTTCCGAGACCTTCACCACCGCTGATGACAACCAGCCGTCCGTGGCCATCCAGGTCTTCCAGGGCGAGCGTGAATTCACCCGCGACAACAAGCCGCTGGGCACGTTCGAACTGACCGGCATCGCTCCGGCACCCCGCGGCGTTCCGCAGGTTGAGGTCACCTTCGACATCGACGCCAACGGCATCGTCCACGTGTCCGCAAAGGACAAGGGCACCGGCAAGGAACAGTCCATGACCATCACCGGTGGCACGGCGCTCTCCAAGGACGACATTGACCGCATGGTCCGTGAAGCCGAAGAGCACGCTGCAGAGGACAAGGCCCGCCGCGAAGCTACGGACACCCGTAACTCCGCAGAGCAGCTCGCCTACTCGGTGGACAAGCTGATCGCCGACAACGACGACAAGCTGCCCGAGGAAGTCAAGACCGAGGTCAAGGCCGACGTCGACGCCCTCAAGTCCGCTCTGGAAGGCACCGACGACGCCGCTGTGAAGACTGCGTTCGAGAAGCTCCAGGCTTCCCAGACCAAGCTCGGCGAAGCCATCTACTCGCAGGCCGCTGCAGCTGACGCTCCGGGTGCCGGCGCCGAAGGTGCTCCTGCCGGTGGCGAGTCAGGTTCGGCCGCTGACGAGGACATCGTCGACGCCGAAATCATCGACGAAGACGAAGCGAAGAAGTAGCCATGCCTCACCACGGCAACGAAGCAGAGCACTCAGAAGGCAACGAGCCGCGCAAGCCGGTAATCCGGGACAACCGCAAGGTTGACCCGGAGACCGGGGCAGCACGTCAGCCCGACAGCGAAGCTGCGGCTCCCACCGAAGGCAACGCCGCTCCCACGGACGGCGACGCCCTCTCCCAGGCTGAGGAAATCCTCAACGGGGTAGAGGTGCCGGCAGAGGAATCGGTAGCCTCCGGTGCCGCGGCTGAAGCCCAGGCTGCGGAGCTCCGCAACGACCTCCTCCGCCTTCAGGCTGAGTACGTCAACTACCGCAAGCGCGTCGAACGCGACCGCGCCGTAGCAGGAGAGATGGCCGTCATTGGCGTCCTGAACTCCCTGCTCCCGGTGCTGGACGACGTCGACGCCGCCCGCCAGCACGGTGACCTCGAAGACGGCCCCTTCGCCGCCATCGCCACCAAGCTGGAGAACGCGCTGAAGACGTACGGACTGGAACGCATCGCGGACACTGGAGTCGAATTCGACCCCACCATCCACGAAGCACTCATCCAGCAGCCCGGCGAAGACATCGAGGTTGACACTGTCAGCCAGGTGCTGCGTTCGGGATACCGCTCCGGTGAGCGGGTCCTGCGTGCAGCCCAGGTCATCGTCGCGGTTCCGGCTTAGTCCCACCTTGTCGCTACACCGGATATGGGGCGGTGCCCGTCCCCTGCCACTCCCAAGGCTCGCAAGCTCGCGTCGGGACCCTCGTGGCAGTGGGCCCCCACGGGTGGCCCTCCACACCGCCGCCCCATATCCGGTTGCGCGCCCGCTGTAAGCTCGCCTGAGGTGAGGTGACTGCGGACGTACGCTTAGTTTGTTTTAGAAAGGAACGCTCTTGGCCAGCCAGGACTGGGTTGAAAAGGATTTTTACGCGATCCTTGGTATTGCCAAGGACGCGTCCGACGCGGATATCAAGAAGGCTTACCGCAAGCTAGCCCGCGAGCATCACCCTGATACGAATTCGGGGAATGCTGCTGCGGAGAAGAAGTTCAAAGACATTTCCGAGGCTTACTCGGTGCTGTCCAATCCTGAGGATCGGCAGCAGTATGACGCCATCCGCGCCATGGGCGGTGCCAGGTTCGCGCCGGGTGCTGGAGCCGGGCGTGGTGGTGCAGGAGCCAACGGTGGGTTCGAGGACCTGTTCGGTGGCTTGTTCGGCGGTGGCCCCGGTGCCCGTCAGCCCGCGGGCGGCGGAATCCCTCCGGAATTCGCTGACCTCTTTGGCGGTGGATTCGGCGGTGCCGGCCAGACCGGCTTCCAGCGTGCGCCGCAGAAGGGTTCGGACCGGACCGCGACTACTTCCATCTCGTTTGCCGGTTCCATCAAGGGCACCACGGTGAGCCTGCGCGAGAGCAACGGCAACGTGATCGACGTCAAGATTCCCGCTGGAATCAAGGACGGCCAGAAAGTCCGCCAGCGCGGCAAGGGCAACGTTGGCCCCGCCGGCAATGGCGACCTCATCATCACGGTGAGCGTGAAGCCGCATGACTTCTTCCACCGCGATGGCGACAACATCCGCATCCACGTGCCCGTCACGTTCGCAGAAGCGGCACTCGGCGCCACCATCGAGGTTCCAACGCTCGACGGCGATACCGTCAAGGTCCGCGTACCGGCCGGGACGCCCTCGGGCCGTACCCTCCGGGTCAAGGGCCGTGGCGTGAAAACGTCCAAGGCCACCGGTGACCTGTTGGTGACCATCGACGTCGCCGTCCCGCAGAACCTGAACAAGGAAGCGGAGGAGGCCGTGAAGGCGTTCGCCGCCGCCACCACCGACGCCGACCCGCGTCACGACCTGGCCGCAAAGGCCCGGTTGTAAGGAGGCGGTCATGGCTATCGACGTCAACCAGCCGATCTTTGTCATCTCCGTCGCTGCGGAGCTTGCCGATATGCATCCGCAGACGTTGCGCCAGTACGACCGTTTGGGCATCGTGTCGCCCAGCCGTGCGCCCGGCAAGTCCCGCCGCTACTCGCAGAACGACGTCAACAAACTGCGGGAGGTCCAGCGCCTCTCGCAGTCCGGCGTCTCGCTCGAAGGCATCAGACGCATCCTCGACCTCGAAAACCAGGTTGCTGCACTGCAGTACCGCGTGACTGAGCTGACCGAGGAATTGTCGCGTCGCCGCTCACCCGTGGACGCGCGAATCTTTGCGGCGGGCGCAGCGGGTGACGTCGTCAGCCTCTCCCGCGGTCAGCGCCCGCGGGCGCGGTCCCAGGCAGTTGTGGTGTGGCGGCCACGCCAAGGAGAGAACCTCTAGGCCGGAGGTTACGGCAGGGTCCGGTCCCAACTGACCACTACCCGTGCAGCGCCCTGTTCGGTCCGCTCCACGTCGGTGACGATCTGTGATTCGGGCGCACCCATGTCACGTATCTGCTGCTTATAGTTCTCCACATGCTCCAGCAACGATTCTTCAGTCCATTCGCCTGGACGCATCCTCGTCGAGATTTCGACAGGCTCCTCCGGAACCAGGATTTCCGCTGGACGGGCCACATGCGGCTCTGAAGCGTCGGCCGGCGACTTTTCCAGCCGCGAGGCTCCCTTTGGTTCCTGACGGCGGTCCTTGATGGGTTCGGGTTCTCCCTGCGGCACCAACATACGGAACGCGAAGGCCCCGCCTGCCACACCGGCTACCAGGCCCATGGCAATGAGCCATATGGTCCGGCCCGGTCCGCGCCGCTTGGGAACTGCTCCTGTGGTGTGTGACTTTTTTGGGTTTGGTCGTGCCATGGGGAGTTCAACTTTCCGTCGGCGTTCGGTAGTCCATACATGAGCAGGCTGTAACCCGCACCACCATCGTAAGCATGCTGAGGACTCGTGGTAAGACATTGGGTCCATGACGGCACACAGACGAAACGCTGTGCCCCCGGCCTCCACCCTGGACCGGGGGCTTGGCTTCGTACGATCTACCTCAGCCGGCGAACTGTTGCAGCGCGAACTCCACATCGACGTCGTCGTCCATCTGCTTGACGATCCTCCCGGTCTCGTCAACGTCCTTGTACCCGGCGTGGCTGCGGGTTTCCGCCGATTCACCGAGGAGGGCCGCGTTGGACCGCTGGTACAGCTCAAGCCAAACAACTCCCGGTACTGGGAGGCCCTTCGAATGGGCATCCCGGATTCGCTGTGTACGCGCGGAGCAGCGCGCAGAAGCCTCGGCTTGAGTGGCCGGCAAGGCGCTGACCACCACGCCATCAGATCCTTGAACTGAGAGCCGGACCTGGTACGAGTCGAGTTCGGGAACAGAATCCAAGGCTTGCAAAAGCTCCGGTGAGCTAACATTCCGGACAGAGATTTCCACTGTTCTGCGCTCAAGGATGATGTCCCGCAGCGCCGGAATCAGGAGCGCGGACAGGCGGCCCGAGCCATCGACGACGACGCCCGGCCCGGTTTCGTCGTAACGCACCGCTTCGCTGGGGACAGAGAGGGGATGCGCGTGGATCAGTTGGAGCAGGCCGAGGCCGTGAACTTCGGCAGCCAGTAGCGCGTCCCTGGCGGCAGGTACTTCTCCGGGCAGGGCACCTGATGCCACCAGCAGGCGCTCCAGGATCAGCCTGCATTCGCGCACGGACATTGCGGCTTTGCCCGGCGGGGGCGTCAGTTTGGAATCGCTCATTTGTTTTAGTCCTTCGGTTCTGCGGGGAACAGCCAGTCCTGGCCCGTTCCGTTGGCGATTTCTGCGGGTGTGGGGGCGCCGTGGAACAGGACCCCCACAACGCCGACGGGCCCGTCTTCCTTGGTCTTGTCCAGCCCGTAGAAGGCGCTGTTGAAGAGGCGGATGATGTGGGCGGGGTTGAAGTGTTCGTCCCGGGTGTTTGCCTGGACGGTGTGGTAACTGGTCTCTCGAAGGGCGAGCAGGCGTTCAATCGGGGCGCGGTACTCAGGGAACTGGCGCGAAACGGATCCTGCAGTCCGGGCCGGGTCCATGTCGCGGAGAAGGGGGACCAATTGCTGCAGCTTTTGCGGCAGATCCAGCGTCATGTCGTCGAAAACGGCTGGAAGGTCCTTGAGGGGTCCGCGGCGGGGCTCTTCAGCATTTGCGGATTTGTACCAAGCGAAGTGAAGCGCCGAAGGATGATCCAGATCTACCCTGGTTGCCCAGCCGTAGTCCTTGGCGATGATGTCCAGGAGTTCACTGACCGGGGTGGCAGGTGCTGCAGGGTGGTGCTCTTCCACGGTGATCAGGCTGGACATATCCGCCGGCGCCGGCAGCAGTTCCATGAGCAGCGCGCTGAGAATTTCCTGCGTTTCGGAGGTGAAGTCCGCGCACTCCTGATAGAGGGCGTCCAGCAATGTGCCGGTTTCGCCTGCGGTTTGCCTCAGGCGGGTCAATCGTGAGCGGAGTTGTTCCAGCTCTGAACTGACCAGTTCAGCGGCCGGCTGGTAGGTGTACCGCATCCGGTCTTTGGCTTTGTACCTGACGGCACGTTCCAACAGCGAGTCCAGCCGATCCAGCTCAGGTGCGTCCGCAGCCAGAATCAATTCCCGTGCTTCAGCCAAGCTTGATTCCCGTAGGGTGATCCAGCGGTCCATCATGTGCGGGTGGTTCTTCGCGAACAGCACCAAACCGAGTCCGGAAGCATTGCCAAGGCCAAGGAAGCGGCGGAAATCATGGCTCAGCGTGGTGGCATCGGGACTCTGGGCTTGTGCCATGTGTTCCGCGAGGTCAAGGCTGAATTCGCGCATGAGGTACGACGTCAGCATTTGCGCGTGGTAGGGCGTCCGCAGGGGATGGTCTGACTCGTAGGCGGCGAACGAGCGTGTTCCGAAGGTCCCGTTTCCGTCCAGGCCGGTGTTCCGCATGAGGTAGCAAACAGCACCCAGCACCCTTGCAGGGGGTTGTTCACCGCGCGACAACGACTCGACAGCGAGGTCGAAGGCCCGCATGCTCCGGTTGGCCCGGCACCAGATCAGCGTTCCCGGGGCGGCCCGTCCCCCATAAAGTTTGGGCAGCTCCCGCTTGGTGTGTTCAATGCGTTCGTCGCCGGCTGCACCCTCAATGAGTGCGCCCATCATGTCCCAGTGGCTGCCGATGATCCGGTCGGTCCGTTCAACGCCCTCCTTGGGTGCGTTGGAGAACACCACGAACTCAAAGGACCAGTCGTCATTGACGGCCACGTGATAACGGGCGTTTCCTTCACCGGAAGCATCGATATCGAATTCAGGCCGGGAGATGACCCAGCGCTCCTGGACCATCTTGGCCACCAGCGTTCTGCTGGCGCTAAAGCGGGTGGGCTGCAGCGCGCCCAGCACATCGGGCGTCATGACGACCCCCGGCTCCCTCAATTGCATCATTCCTGCTCCATTCAACGACTCTTGGTGTGCCCGTAAGTGTGGGCGAGATTCTAAGCGTATGTCTACGCATACGTGACAGTGTTCAGCATACACAGACATGAAATCCAGTGATAGAGCGGAAAACAGCGAAATTCCAGATTTAAGAAACCTGAGTCTTGTATCTGTGTCGCAGCGCACGTATGCTCCTGACAAATGGAAAATACATCAGCCCTCGAAGACCAATCCGCTCAGAAGTCCGCAACCCGGACACTTAGCTCAGCCAGCCGGGCCCTCGGCCTCCTGGAAGCAATTGCGGAGCACCGCCGACCCGTCAAGCCACCCACGTTGTCGCGTCAACTGGGCTGGTCGAGGGCTACGTTGCACCAGCACCTGGTTACCTTCGTGAACGCAGGATGGCTGGAACAACTCGAGGATGGCTCCTACCGACTGTCCATGAGGGCAAGCCGCGTGGGCAGGGCAGCGATGGAGCAGTCCAGCATCGGCGAGCGGGTCCTGCCGCTCATGCGCCAACTCACTGAAGCCACCAGGGAATCAACATTCCTTGCGGTTCTCGATGGCGATGCTGCCCATATTGTCGAGCGGATGGAACCGCGCCGACGTATCCGTGCGGACATCAGCGCAGAAATGAGCTGGGCCCTGGATGACAGTGCTTCGGGAAGGGTTTTGATGGCCTTCGCGGATCCCGCCGTCGTCGACGAACTCCGGGCGACCGGTGCAAAACTCCCAACACAAACCGAGCTCGCACGCGTGCGCCGCAACGGCTATGCCGTTTCAGCACGCGAGCCTGACGACGAAGACATGATCACCGCCGTCGCCGTCCCTTTGATGGACGATCGCGGCTACTGTGTTGCCGCACTCGGGGTCCTTGGACCCGAGGATCGCTTGGACATCGAGGACGTTGCCCGCAGGCTCCAGGCCGGCGCCGACAACCTCCATGCGCTGTGGCATCCAGCCAACTAGTACAAGCCAGAGGAACTACCACACCATGAAAACACCCGACAATATCTACGTCGACGGGATGGAAAGCGGCAGCTTCACGTCCGAGACCCTGAGGACCATCCGGTCCGGGGACGTCGACTGCATTACGGTCACGTGCGGTTTTTGGGATGACGCCGTGGAATCCATGGACGCCATCGCACGATGGCGTGAACTCATCGAGGAAAACAGCGACGTTGCGGGGATCGCGAGAAACGCCGATGATATCCGGCGGCTGAGAGCCCAGAACCGTACCGCAGTACTACTGGGTTTCCAGAACACGTCCTCCCTCCAGGGCCGCATCCGTTTTGTACGGTTGTTCGCAGAGCTGGGGGTGCGTGTCTTCCAACTGACATATAACAATCAGAACGACGTCGGATCCAGCTGCTATGAGCCCGGCGACGCAGGACTGACCAGGTTCGGCTACGAAGTAGTTGGCGAACTCAATCAGAATGGCATCCTGGTGGACCTCTCGCATGTGGGGGAGCGGACCTGCAAAGACGCAATTGCCGCTTCCGCCAAGCCTGTGGCCATCACCCACGCGAATGCGGCGAGCCTCTATGCGCATCCCCGCAACGTATCGGACAGCACCATCAAGGAATTGGCGGCACGCGGCGGTGTCATTGGCTGCGCCCTATACCCCAACCTTGCTGGCCCGGATTACAGCAAGTCCTTGGATGCCTGGTGCGAAATGGTCCTCAAAACCGTGGAGATAGCCGGGATCGAGCATGTGGGCATCGGCTCGGATCTGGGTGGCAGCACCACGGATGCGGACCTGGCCTGGATGCGGGAGGGGCGCTGGACCCGGAAAGCGAACTACGGCGCTGCCTCGGCAGCATCCCCTGGCGACGACGATCCACAATGGTTCACCTCCATGGAGTCGTTCGCCGGAATCGCCGAAGGCCTGGCCGGACGCGGACTGAACACTTCGGAAGTCTCGGCCGTGATGGGCGGAAACTGGATGCGTCTTTACAGCGAGGTCATGGCATGAGCGCCTTATCAACCACCAAACCTGCGGGCGCTACGGTGCCGCGCAAGGTCATCCCGCTCCGCCGTCCAGGCAGGATCGTCTCAGCAATCATCATTTTGATCCTGGTTGCTCAAGGCATTCTTGTCTTGTTTACCAACCCCAACTTCGAATGGGAGGTGGTGGCGAGCTACATATTTGCCCCTCCCATCATGCAAGGGCTGTGGCTGACACTCTGGCTCACTGTGGTGGCCATGGTGCTGGGCATCGCCTTGGGTGTGGTGCTTGCGATCATGCGTCTGTCCTCCAATCCCGTTGCGTCCTACACCGCCTGGGCCTTCGTATGGTTCTTCCGCGGGACGCCCCTGCTGGTGCAACTGGTGTTCTGGTACAACCTGGCAGTGCTGTTCCCGGCGATCAACCTTGGCATCCCGTTTGGAGGTCCGGTGTTCGCCAGCCTCGACGCCAACAAGATCATCACTCCGATCGTCGCAAGCCTCCTGGGCCTGGTGCTTAACGAGGCCGCGTACATGGCTGAAATTGTCCGCTCAGGCATCACCGCCGTGGACAAGGGCCAGGTAGAGGCGGCCAGTGCCCTCGGCATGAACCGGGCCAAGACACTGCGCCGGATCATTCTCCCGCAGGCATCACGGGTGATGATCCCGCCTGCAGGCAACGAGACCATCACAATGCTCAAGAGCACATCCTTGGTGAGCGTCGTTGCCGTGGCAGACCTGATGTACCAGGTCAACCTCATCTCTGCCCAAACGTTCCAGACTATTCCGCTGCTCATTGTGGCCAGCCTCTGGTATCTCCTGGCAACTTCGGTGCTGTCTGTTGGACAGTCCCGGCTGGAACGGAAGTTCGGTCGCAGCGATCAGCAGATCTCCGGCCAGGGAAACAAACTCACACAAATGTTCAACGCACGGCGTCTCCTGAAGGCAGGCAACCGATGAACGCCCTACCCATGGTCCAGGTCAGCGATGTCCACAAGCATTACGGGGACTTCCACGTCCTAAATGGCATCGATCTGGCACTCAATGCAGGTGAAGTGATGTGCGTGGTAGGACCATCCGGTTCCGGAAAATCCACCATGCTGCGATGTATCAACCACCTGGAGAAGATCGACGCCGGCACCATCCACGTTGATGGCGAGCTGGTGGGATACAGGGAGCGCAACGGCAACCTCCACGAAATGAAGGACAAGGACGTGTGCCGGCAGCGCGCCGACGTTGGAATGGTCTTCCAAAAGTTCAACTTGTTCGCGCATATGACCGCCCTGGAAAACATCATGGAAGCGCCCATGCAGGTACGGGGCAGGAAGCGTACCGAAGTCCGCGCCGAAGCCTTGGAACTCCTGGAACGCGTTGGGCTTGGCAACAAGAGCGGCAACTACCCGGGCCAGCTCTCCGGTGGCCAGCAGCAGCGAGTCGCGATCGCCCGGGCGTTGGCGATGCGCCCTAAAGTCATGCTCTTTGATGAACCCACGTCCGCGCTGGACCCCGAGCTGGTTGGCGAGGTCCTGGACGTCATGCGTGAATTGGCCGCATCCGGAATGACCATGGCAGTGGTAACCCACGAGATGGCGTTCGCCAAGGAAGTGGGCAACTCACTGGTCTTCATGGACGGCGGCACGGTCATCGAAAGCGGCAGCCCCCGCGAGGTCCTGAACAACCCGCAGCACCCTCGAACACAGGCTTTTCTTTCCAAAGTCCTCTAACAGGACCTCCTGCATTCCCCTCACTAAAAAAGGAATCCCCAATGAAAGTCATGTCCCAGCCCCGTCATGCCCTGAAGAAGCCAATGGCGGCAGCTTCAGCCCTCCTGGCAGTCAGTCTGCTGTCAGCTTGCGGCAACGGCGCCGCAGCTCCAGCAGCCACATCCGACGTCAGGGCAAACGCAGAAGTCCAGGCCCTCCTTCCTGAAGAACTGAGGAAGGGCGGCACTGTGGAGATCGCCGTCGACTCCGCGTACCCTCCCATGGACTTTATGGAAGGCGAGAAGATGGTGGGCATCGAACCGGAAATCTGGGCCGCTGCCGGCGAGCTGATGGGCGTCACCGTCAAGCCGACCACCGTCGCATTCGATGCAATAGTTCCAGCCCTGCAGTCCCAGCGGTACCAGGCGAGTTTCGCTGGTTTCTGGATCACAGAGGAACGCACTAAGGCAGTGGACATGGTGTCCTTCTTCCAAAGTGGCTCTCAGTACTTGGTCAGAGGTGACGACAGCAAGGGAGCTATCGACAGTTTCGCCGACCTTTGTGGCCGTTCGGTGGCCCTTCAAAGCGGCTCCTACGAAATGACCTACGCGGAAGATGCAGGCAAAGAGTGCGAATCCGCCGGCAAGCCCGCGGTGCAGATCCAGGGATACAAAACCCAGGACCAGGCGACGCTGGCCGTAACCAGTGGACGCGCCGATGCCACCGGCATGGGTGCAGAGGTAGCGGGCTACGTCGCCCAGCAGTCCAAGGGAAAGCTCAAGACGGCGGGAAAGGTCTTCCACACTGTTGAAGGCGGCATCGCCTTGCCCAAGGGCAGCAAGCTCTCCGCTGCATTCCAGGCCGCCTTCAACAAGTTGATCGCGGACGGCAAGTACAACGAGATCTTCGCCAAGTGGGGCCTCGAGAGTGCCAAGATCACCGAATCCAAAGCGCACACCAGCTAATGAGTTTGGCACAGGAGACGGCGACATTCATTGCCGAACCCGGGGCGGACCTGGAAACCGCACTGTACTCGGATACCGCCACTTCGGCTGGAGTTGTCTGGACTACCCAGATTCCCACAGGTCCTGATGGCAGCATTCCTGATGGCATTGAGGCGCAGTCCAGGCAGGTGCTGGACAACCTGCGCTCCGCCCTTGAACGGGCCGGAAGCAGCATGGAACACGTCCTCCACATGACCATCTACTTCACAGACATGGCCGAGCGGGCCGCCTTCAACGAGCTCTATCGGGAGTACTTCCCGGCGCCCCGTCCGGTCCGATGCGCCCTCGGGGTCAGCCAACTAGGCATCGCGGGAATGAATGTGGAATTGACCGCGACGGCGGCGGTGGCCGCCGCGAACTAAGGCACCTCAGCGGCCGGTCACTTGGCCGTTGCGGCCGCTAACCGCCGTCGAGCATTCAAGACCGGCGGCGGTCTGCGGCCTTGCTGCTGTTTGTCCCCGCGTCGGGTGCCCGGACGCAGGTTCTGTGGGTGCTTGAGGCCGACTCCACCCTGCTGCCCCATACCCGGATTCCGCTGAACAGCAAGGCTGGTCCCGGTACTTGGACCTGTGGCTTGATCGCCCAAACGGGAACATAATGAAGGCATGGCACGGCAAGCAGAGCCCGTGCTGATTCTGGGCATCGACGCAAGGACGGCGGCGTTGCCCGTGGGGTGAGGAAGTTTCCGGTGTCGTTGTCGGAAGAAGAGCGCAGGAGCTTGGAAGAGCTGGAGCGGGAACTGGCTTCCACTGATCCCGAACTGGCCTCCGAGCTGACTTCGGGCCGGCCGCGGGGCGAGGCAGCCCGCACCATTCTCGGAAGCCTCGCCGTACTGGGTGGCTTTGTCATGGTGATCGCCGGGATCGTGACCCAGATTGTGGTGCTGGGCGTGGTGGGTTTCCTCCTGGCCAGCGCCGGGGCGTATTGGCTGCTCGCCAGGACCTCGCTTCGGCGAAGGTTCGGAAACCACGACGGCGAACCGGCACCTTAGCGGGACCGTGCACCTTTGATGATGCTGCTTGAAGGCCCGGGGGGACCTAGGGAACCGGCGGCACGGGCGGCTGGACCGGAGTTTCGGGCTGCTTCACGGGTTGAGGTTCACCCGGCGGCACCATCATCCGCCAGGCAAGGATGGCACCGGCACCAACGGCGGCCCCCACAATCAGGCCGATCACCCACCCGGACAGGCGCGGAGCGCGCTGCGGACTGGTCCGTTTCAAGGCTTGCGTCGTCCTGTTCACTGCCTTGGCCGCCGCCCGCTGGGCTTCCTTGGCGGATTTCTTGTTGCCGGTCAGCGTGAGCATGACGCCGTGGACCACGGATGGGACGTCTGCATGATTGATGCGGGCCAGTGCCCACTTCACCACCGCGTCGGTCTGGGACGATGTCCCGTCGGCCGCGTGGGAGACCCACTCTCGGGCCAGATCCTGCGCGGCGGGAAGGATGTTCTGAGGTTTGTACATTGATGCGCCCCTAGAGGATTAGACGGCCCCGTGAGCCAGCCTACGCCGGAGCTCCCACGACCAACAGGTGCTCCGGCGTCCAAAGATCAGTCGCGGACAACAGCCGCCAGCTCCACCGGGCTTTCCAGCCCCGCCCATTGACCGTTCAGGGTCAACTCACCATGAAGCTCAGGAGCGGCAGCCGAGTTGGCCGAAGAGTCTGCAGCCACATCAACCACGCGGGCCACCTTCAACCGCAGCTCGCCGGCGTCGATGATGGTCACGCCGCTTCCCGAGACCGGCGCTGAGGCGCTCAGGGCGGGAACGCCGCCGTCGAGCTTTCCGCTGCCTTTTACCGTCACGGAACTCGGACGTGGCTCCGGCTCGCCGTCGACGATCAACTCGGCCTCCTTCTGGCCCGTCAGGATGGCGGTGGCCAAGGCCTTGACGTAGATGGGGTCGGCGCAGGCGTCGTACACATAGCGCTTGCCCAGGACCGAGTGATCCATGGTGCCGATCAGCCACTCTTCGGCCCCGGCGAGCTCATAGCCGCGGTAGCTGAGGGGCACCTGGTAGATGCGCTCGCCTGCAGCGACCACATGCGTCTCCATGCCGACCTCGCCGGCGGGATCATCAAAACGGTAGGCGCCAATGAGCTCCGGCGTGCCGTCCTGGATAAACCAGGGCTGCTTTGGCAGGTAGCCGGCGATGAGGTCGAGCTTGGACGGGGACAGATTTGCCTTGTGAATGATCGCCATGCACCCCAGCCTAGGGCAGGGCACGGCGAGGTTCGAAAGCAGTCCGATGCGCGGCCCGGCCCCTGCACTGATTACAATCAGAGGGACGTCGACCACTGAGGGAATCATGAAGAAACTCACCACTGTCCTGATCGCTGCCGGGCTTATCGCCACGGCATCCGCCTGTTCCGCACAGCAGCAGCTGACCACCAAGGAAACCTGCGACCGCGTTGGCGTGGCCGCAGCCGGCATTCCCCAGAACGCCAGCCAGACCGCCACCATCCGCGTTGCCAACGCCATGCGGCCCATCGAGCCCGTAGCGTCCGACGACATGAAGCCTGTTGTTACCGCCATCCTGGAGTACATGGATGAGCAGGCCAAGGAAACCCCTGATGAAGCCAAGCTGGGCGAGCTCGGCGCCAAGTACCAGGAAGCCGGCACCAAGTACGGCGAGCTCTGCCGCGGCTAATGACGCCCGCGCGCTGAAGGCTCACTCGTTGGAGAGACAGAGCTGAATAAACAGGGCTGAATTAACAGAACTGAATAAGTAGAGCTGAATAAACAGAAAGGGACCGGTTGAAGAACCGGTCCCTTTTGCGTCCCCAACCCTCTATCACGTCCCACCCCCTATTCCACGACGCTCTATCACGTCCCACCCCTTATTTCCCGACGCTCTATCACGTTCCACCCCTAATTTCCCGACGCTCTATCACTCCTCTAAAGAGAGTGAGTGAGGGTTGGTGGGGAGGGTGGGGGATGTGAGTGAGGGTTACTTTTCGTTGGGGCCGAGGTCGGGTTCGACGGCGAACCCCACCTCGCGCGTGGCGCTCCCGTGGAGTTCCAGGATGGCGAGCTCGTTGGCGCCTTCGCGGATCAGCGGGCCGGGAACATACAGGGTGCGTTGCGGCCCACGGCTCCAGTAGCGCCCCAAATTGAAACCGTTGATGAACGCATTGCCCTTGGTCCAGCCGTCCAGCCGCAGGAAGCGGTCGCCCGGGCCGTCCGCTTCAAAAGTGGCAAAGGAGATGGAGGGGCCGGCCACACCGGCGGACGCGGCACCCGGGCCATCGGCTTCAAAAGTGGCAAAGGAGATGGACGGGCCGGCCACACCGGCGGACGCGGCACCGCGAGGAAGAGCAACCGCAGCGGCCCGGAATGCGTCCAGCGAGGCCAGGTCAACAGCGCCGACTTCCCAGTCCAGCACCTCATCACCGTTCAGCAGTGCAGGCCCGATCAGCCCCTTCGCCTCGCCGATCCTCTGCCCGTAGTTCACCCGGCCCTGGTCCTCCAGAAGGACCTGCAGACGACCACCACCGGGAATGACAACAGTGCGTTCGCCAAGTTCCCGGCTCAGAACGCCCACGGGCACGCCGTCCAGGAAGAACTGGGCACGGTCGCGAACTTCAGAGAAGGACAGCACGCCTCCGCCCTGCAGCAACACCTCGTAGAGGTAGAAGCCCCGGTACTGCCCAGTCCTCTCCACGGAAGGAACGGTTCCGGGCACCAGCGAGGTAGACCCGGCAACAGAAAGCAGCGGCACAGACTCAGAAACGGCCGCCACGGTAACCGGAGCAGGTGCCCGGAGAGCCGGCACCTCCGCTGGAACCGGGAAGTGCTTGGCAATGACGTCCCGGAAGGCGAAGTACTTAGCCGTGGGGTGACCGTCTTCGGACAGAGGAGCGTCGTAGTCGTAGGAGGTGATGGTGGGCTCGTAAATGCCTTTGTCGTTCGCCCCGTTGGTGAACCCGAAGTTGGTTCCGCCGTGGAACATGTAGATGTTCACCGAAGCCCCGGCGGTCAGCAGGGCGTCCAGTTCGGCGGCGGAAGCAGCGGCGTCGGTGGTGTGGTGGTGCGTTCCCCAGTTGTCGAACCATCCGTTCCAAAACTCGGCGCACATCAGTGGGCCAGTGGGTTGCCGCTCCCGCAGAAAACCAAGCCGCTCAAGGGAACGCGAGCCAAACGTCCCGGTTTTGTGGAGTTCGGGCAGCGAGCCGTCCTCGATCATGGTCCCGAAAGGCTGATCGCAGGTGAACAAAGGAACGTCCACACCCAGGCGCTTGGACAGGTCCACCAAATGCTGCAAGTAGGCTTTATCGTCCCCGTAGGCGCCGTACTCGTTCTCAATCTGGAACATGATCACAGGGCCGCCCTGCGTAATCTGCCGCGGCACCACCACCGCCAGCACGGCTTCCATATAGGAGGAGACGGCGGCCAGGTAACCGGGCTCGCTGCTGCGGACACCCACCGTGGGGTCGGTGAACAGCCATGCCGGGAGCCCGCCGTTATCCCATTCAGCGCAAATGTAGGGACCCGGCCGGACAATCGCGTGCATCCCGGCGTCGGCCACCAGGTCAAGGAACCGGCCAAGATCCAGCCCGCCGTCGGCAATAAAAGCACCGGGGAAGGGCGAGTGCTCATTCCACGGCACGTACGTTTCGATGGTGTTCAGCCCCATGAGCCGGGCCTTGTGGATCCGGTCCGCCCAGAGATCGGGATGCACCCGGAAATAGTGGATGGCTCCGGAGAGGATGCGGAAAGGCCGATCGTTCAGGAGGAAGTCCTGATCGCCGATTTCGAACGTGTCCAAGGAAAGTCCTAACAGTCTTACGGGGTACGCAGCACGGCGTGGAAAGCGTACGAGGCGTTGCTCCAGATCACGAAGAGCAGCGGCGCCGGCGCCAGCGCGATGCCCAGGACCGGCTGCATCACGGCGGCGGAGACGATGATCCCCAGCAGGATCAGCATGGCCAGGCTGAGGTACCAGCGCTGCGCCACCAGATAAAGCGAAGCCTTGAGGATGCTTTTCAGCTTCGCCTCAGGCAGGAGTACGACGCCGGCAATCGCCGTGACGGAAAGGCTCACCGTCACGGCGGCTGCTACGACAATCAGCGGCACCAATAGTGCGGCACCGGGAAGGGCCGCGGCGTTGTTTTGGATGACGGCCAGGTCCACGCCGAGGAACATCAGCATCGCCGCAGCCCCCACGCCCAGCACTGCGGACTTGGCGAAACTGCGCTTGTATCCCCGAAGGAACGCGGCAACCGGCTTGACCGCGCCGCCGTCGTCGTTCAATGCCTTGAAGGCAGCGAAGATGCCGGCGAGCGACGGAGCGATGGTGACCGAAAGCGCCAGGAAGAACGGCCACGCAGAAGCGGGGTCGGCCACCAGCGAGAGGCTGAGGACCAGCGGAGCGTTGGCCACGGCGAGCAGTGCGTTCCCGGCCAGGAAGGTGTAG
The DNA here is from genome assembly GCF_059739405.1 of Arthrobacter sp. TmtSoilC79. Classification (NCBI taxonomy): domain Bacteria; kingdom Bacillati; phylum Actinomycetota; class Actinomycetes; order Micrococcales; family Micrococcaceae; genus Arthrobacter; species Arthrobacter sp. TmtSoilC79. Next base: position 662,149 of record NZ_AP046051.1, read on the forward strand.
ATGAACCCGAAAATACTCCCGAAGGTCTCGAATCCCGGCCCGGCCCACCGCCGCGGTTTGGCGCTCACACTACTCATCCTTTCATCCCGCTGGTCGCAATGCCCTGGATGAAGTAGCGCTGGCCGATCAGGAAGATGATGAGGATGGGGATCACGGAGATCACCGAGCCGGTCATGATCATGGCGTACTCGGCGTCGAACTGGCCAACGAAGGACCGGAGGCCCAACTGGACAGTCCAGAGGCGGTTGGACGTGAGGTAGATGAACGGTCCCATGTAGTCGTTCCAGGTGTTCACGAACGTCAGCAACGCCAGGCTGGCGAGGGCAGGCTTGGACAGGGGCAGGATCACGCGGGCCCAGATGCCGTACTCGCTGAGGCCGTCAATGCGGGCGGCTTCGCAGAGCTCGTCCGGGATGGTCATGTAGTACTGGCGCATCAAGAACACACCGAAGGCGCCGAACGCCTGCAGCAGGATGAGGGCGTTGAAGCTGTTGGTCAGGCCAAGGTTCTGCATCATGATGTACTGCGGCACCATGTAGGCCTGCCACGGAACCGCGATGGTGCCGATGTAGGCAAGGAACAGAACGTCGCGGCCCGGGAAGCGGACCTTGGAGAAACCGTAAGCAGCCAGCGAGCCGGTGAGGACCTGCAGGCAGGTGATGATCACGGCCAGGTACAGCGAGTTCTGCAGGTAGCCCATCATGGGAATGCGGGTCCAGATGTCCGTGTAATTGCTCCACACGAACTCCTGCGGAATCCACTGGATGGGAACGGTGAGTACCTGGTTGTTTTCCTTCAACGACGAGGAAAGCATCCAAATGAACGGCACCATCAGCGCCGCCACGAGGACCACCAGGACACCGTAGATCACGATGTTCGCGGTCCGCTTCTTCTGCTCGCGCGGGGAGCGCTTGCGGTCCGTACGACGGCGGTCTTCCGCAGTAGGTGCCCCTGACGGAGACGGAGCTGCATCCGCCAGATGTGTGGCTTTGAGGTCTTCGGCCATGTTGGTCATCAGCGTTCCCTCCGCTGTTGGATCTTGAACTGCAGGACGGTGACCGTCAGCACGATGATGAACAGGACCAGCGAAATGGCTGAGGAGTAACCGAACTTACCTTCGCCGATGCCTTCCTGGTAGATCAGCTGGGACAGCACCGTGGTGGACCGTCCGGGGCCACCGTTGGTCATGACCACAATGAGGTCGAACACTTTGAAGCTGGAGACCGTCAGCATGACCACCACAAAGAATGTGGTGGGACGCAGGGACGGAATGGTGACGTTCCAGAAACGCTGCCAGGCGCTGGCACCGTCAACTTCGGCGGCTTCGTACAGCTCAGTGGGGATCGCCTGGAGGCCGGCCAAGTACAGGACCATGTAGTAGCCCATATCGCGCCACACGCTGGTGATGATGACCGCGGGCATGGCCCAATCAGAACTGGACGTCCAGCCGGGCGGGTTGGCAATGCCGATGGCGCCGAGGAACTGGTTGATGGGCCCGCTGTCCGGGCTGAACAACATGTTCCAAACCACTGCCACAGCCACCAGCGAAGTGATGTAGGGGAAGAAGATGGCAACGCGGAAGAAGCCGATGCCCTTGAGTTTGCGGTTCAGCAGCATGGCCAGGATGAGGGCCAGTGCCATGGTGAGGGGGACGTGGCCCAAAGCGTAGACCAAGGTGTTCCGCAGGGCGATCCAGAAGGAATCGGAGGCGAACATCCGCTCGAAGTTGGCCAAGCCAACCCACTTGGGAGCGCTGAACGAGGTCCATTCCATGAAGGAGAGCGCGAAAGCGGCCACGACTGGAATGAGGGTGAAGGCAAGGAAGCCAAGGAAGTTCGGAAGGATGAACGTCCAGCCGATCAGCGTGTTGCGCCTGGCTTGCTTCCTGTTGCCACGGCTCTGCACTGGGGCAGGAGCCTGGGTAATTGTTTCTGTAGTCATGATGACCGCTCCCCGGGAGTTGGGGGCGTTCCTCCATTTCAGGATCCGGAGAATTCAGGTCCGGCCCGGTGCTGCATCCTGGGACGCAGCACCGGCACCAGTTGCTTGCCTGGCGTTACTTGCCCAGCACTTCGCTCTTGACGCGCTTGCCCATCTCAGCGATGCCGTCCGTGACGGAGCGCTCGCCCACCATGATGAGGTCGTGCTCCTGGTTGAGGATCTTGTCCGTAGCGGCAGACTTGTCGCTGACGGGCATTTCCAGTTCCGTGGTGTCCGGAGTGAAGGCCTTCTTGGACAGTTCGTCCGCGGGCATGCCATCGAGCTTGAAGTACTCGGCGGTGATGGCATCGTTCTGCAGGGCCGGGACGACACCGATCTTGGAGATCGCCTTGGCACCTTCTTCACCGGCAGCCCACTCGATGAACTTCTTGGCTTCATCGGAGTGCGTAGCGTTCTTGTTCACGGCGAAGGCCGTGGGCGAACCGAACGTGGTGACCTTGCCGTCGTCGTTCTTCTGTGGCATTGGAGCCAAGCCCCAGTTGACGTTGGTCTTGCCGTCCTTCTTGGCCTGCAGGATGCCGGCAATGTACCAGGTGCCCATGGGCATCATGGCAGCCTGGCCGGACTCGAACATGGTCCGGTAGCTGGTCTTCTGGCTCTTGGCAGTGCCGAAGTCCAAGGTGGCGCCGGACTTCTGCAGGTCCAGTGCGGTGTTGTACTGGTCCTCCATGAAGCCGTAGTCACCGCTGTTCTGGTCGGCGCCGTTCTGGGCTGCCGCGGTGGCCTGGACTACTGAACGCCAGATGTGGTGGTAGGTGCCGTACGTTTTCTTGCCGCCGGCCTCCGTGGAGAGCTTCTTGGCGATCTCCGTGTACTTCTCCCAGGTCAGGTCCTTGGGATCTTCAATGCCGGCAGCCTTGAAGAGGTCCTTGTTGTAGTACAGCAGCCAGAAGTCCTGGCGGTAGGGAGCAGCGAAGTACTTGCCGTCGATGTTGAAGGCGTCCATGCCGGCGAGGTTGTCCTTGCCCACCTTGTCCACCACGCTGTTGATTTCCTGCAGCTGGCCGTTGTTGGCGTAGCGGGAGTAGTCGATCACGTTCTTCATGGTGAGGACGTCAGTGGTGTCGCCACCGGCCAGCATGGTGGTGACCTTCTGGGGGTAGTCGTCGGCCAGGATGTCCACGGGTTCAATGTCCACGTTGGGATTGGCAGCCTCGTAGCTGTCAAAGAGGGCCTTGAACTCGGGGGTGCCCTCGTAGTTCCAGACCGAGACGGTCAACCGGGTCTTGCCTTCGGCCGCCTGCGGTTCGGCGGGACCGGCAGCGCCGGCACAGCCGGTGAGTCCGAGCCCTGCAGTCACCGCAAGGGCGATTGCGGCGAGGGTTGTGCGCTTCATTGCGTTCTCCTTTAGTACTGGGTTTTAAGTTTGCCGTAGGTGCGGCGTTGGTGTGGCTGGGTGTGCCGGGCCTAGGCGCTGAGGCCGAGGTCCGCGTGGACTACTTGGGCCAGGAGGTCCTTGCCGGCGAGGTACCGTTCAAGGTCATCCAGGGCGGCATCGGACATCCGCCGGGTCTCCGTTCCGAGCGAGCCGGCAATGTGCGGGGTGATGATGACGTTGGGGAGGTCATACAGGGTGGAGCCGGCCGGCAGCGGCTCGGGCTCCGTGACGTCAAGGAGCGCCGTGATCCGTCCGGTGGCGCACTCTTTCTCGAGGGCTTCGGTGTCAACGAGGGAACCGCGGGCTGTGTTGATGAGCGTCGCGTGGTCCTTCATGGCCTGGAGTTCTGCCGTGCTGATCATGTTGCGGGTTTCCGGCAGTGCCGGGGCGTGGATGGTGACTACATCGGAGACGGGCAGGAGTTCCTGGAGCGAGACCAGCTTTCCGCCGGCGGCCGCTACTTCCAAGGGATCCGCGTAGGGATCGCTGACGAGGCACGTGATGTCCTGGAGTTGCTGGACCAGCTGTACTACGCGGCGGCCGATGCGGGAGAACCCGACGACGCCCACCACGCGGCCGATGTTTCCCAGCTCGCCCCGGTCTGCAATGTAGCTCCAGTCGTCCCGGTGTGTGCGGGCGTCGTTGGCGAGGATGTGTGCCTTTTTGCCTGCCAGGACGATCGAGGCGAAAGTGAATTCTGCTACCGGGATCGCATTGGCGTCGGCGCCGTTGGTCACGGTGATGCCGCGGTCCCAGAGTTCTTCGCTGACGAAGCTGCGGACAGTTCCTGCACAGTGGAAAACAGCCCTGAGTTTGGGCATGCGCTCCAAACGCTCAGCATTGAGCTGCGGCACTCCCCAGCTGGTGAGGAGGATTTCCACCTCTTCCAAACGCCCCTGCAACCCGGGTTCGTCCAGGGAATCCGTCCATGGCCGGTCACCAAGGTCCACCAGTCCAGCCAGCCGCTCCAGACGGGTGGAATCGAACTGGTCAGCAAAGGTTCCGCTATTCATGACCAGCAGTGCCTGGGGCTTGAGCGACATTGAGGGGATCCTCCCTTCGAAAATTCAGTGGTCTGTTCGACCGTGATTTATGTGTTGCATCACATCTAATAATCAGTACATACTCATAAACAAGACAGTTCATTCAACTCAATCGAACTTGATCTGAAACGTTCAAACTCGAACAAACGAGAGAAGAATCCCTATGGCAACCGGCACCGCCGCCGTTCAAGCGCCACTTCTTTACCCGTTGAGGAACACGTGGGGCCCTATGGCTGATCGGGACAACCTGTTGGAGACACTCCGAGGCTCCCGTGACCGGCTCACTGTTCGGCCGGCGTCCGACGGCGGATGGCAGCTTGATGATGCCCGCCTCCTTTCCGGGTGGCGCACCCAAGCATCGGCAGAAAAGGGGAGTGCCTGGCCCCAGCCCCTTGTGTCCCACTACGCCCGGTACTTCCGCGACGGCAACCGCACGGCCTACGAGGGACTGGTGGCGAGCCGGCAGCAGCGGCTGACGCGCGCCGTCGTCATGGCTGCCGTTGATGGACCGGCTTCCCGTGAGGAGTGGCTTGATGAGGTGATCGACGGCGCCTACCTCCTGTGCGAGCAAAGCTCCTGGAGCTGGGCCGCGCACGACGACGTATTCACCCGCAGCGGCGACGTGGTTCCGGAACGTTCCCGGCCCTACCTGGATCTCGGCGCAGGGGAAGTGGTAGCGCAGCTCGCGTGGGCTGACCATGTGCTGGGTGCTTCCCTGGACGAACGCGCCCCAGGTCTGCGCCGGCGTATCCGTCTGGAGACGAGCGAGCGTGTCATCCGCCCGTTCCTGGACCGCCTCGATTGGCACTGGCTGGGCTTGGACGGCGATGTCCACAACTGGAACCCCTGGATCCACTCGAACATCATTGTGGCGGCATTGCTGCTGGTTGATGACCCTGATGAGCAGGCGGCGGTGGTTGCCCGGTGCATCGAGGGCCTGGACCGCTTCCTCGCCTCCATCCCGGCCGATGGCGCAATCGACGAGGGCTTCGCGTACTGGTGGAACGGTGCCGGACGTGCGCTGGAAGGCCTGGCCTTGTTGGAGGAAGCCAGCGGCGGCGCACTCAATCCGGACCTGCCAGTCATCCGTGCGCTGGTCGCTTTCCCGCACCGCATGCACCTGGGGCACCGCTGGTTCCTGAACGTTGCTGACGGCCCGGCCCGCGCCCACAAAGGCCTCCCGTGGAGCATGCTGCACCGCTGGGCTGTCCGGCTGAGGGACTCCGACGCCGCCGCGCATGCCGCGACCTTTGCCGCCGTCGCACCTGAACCCAACGCGGCAGCCGGACTGGGCCGCGTCCTCACGTCCCTTACCCACCGCACCCCGCCCACGTCCTGCACCCAACCAGGTAGCGCTCAGCTGCGACCCAGTTGGGGGACGTACCTGCCATCGGTCCAGATCATGGTGGCCCGGCAAACCCCGGGGTCCACCGATGGGCTCACGCTTGCGGCCAAGGGCGGGCACAACGGCGAGCACCACAACCACCGCGACGTCGGTTCCGTGGTGGTGGCCGTAGACGGTGTGCCCTTGCTGGTCGATGCCGGCCAGCCCACGTACACCGCCCAAACGTTCGGGCCTGATCGGTACCGGATCCGGGCCATGCAGAGCGCGTGGCACAGTGTCCCGGCGCCCTTCGGGCTGGAGCAAGGGACGGGGTCTTCGTTCGCGGCGACCGTCCTCCAGGAGCCCACACCGGAGGAGCCCACGCTCGAGCTTGGACTGGGGGCGGCCTATGGTTTGGACCACCCCGAGCAGTGGATCCGCACCTCGCTGATGAACCGGGACCTCGGCTCCGTGGTGATTGATGACCGCTGGAACCTGCCAGCACAGCCGCCGGAGGGAACGCACCCTCCGGAGGGAACACGCCCGCCGGAGGGAACGCGCGACGTCGACATCACCTACCTGGTTGCCGGCACCGTCCGCATCGGTTCAGACGCCACGGCCACCATTACGCCCGAAGGTATCCCGGCTGCCGAAACCACCAAGGGACTGCACCTGCGCTGGAAGCCGGCCACCGCCGTCGTGCTGGTGGACGAGTGGCTCTTGGACGATCCGCTCCTCAGCGATATTTGGGGCGAAAAACTGACCCGTATCCGATTCCGCATGCCCGCCGAAAACCGCGCTTCGGGCGCATTCACCCTCACAGTGGAGGCAACATCTTGAGTTCCGAACAGACCCCGGAAGCGGGCGGCAAGTCCCTCTTTTCCTTGCAGCGGCGGGAGCGGCTCATGGAGGAATTGCGTGCGCACGGTGCCATCACGGTCCGGGATATCGCCGCAAAGCTGGGCGTCAGCGAGTTGACCATCCGGCGTGATGTGAACACCCTCGCCGACGAAGGGCTGGTGTCCAGGGTCCACGGCGGCGCAACCCTGCCCAGCCCGTTGGACCGGTCCGTGGCTGTGGGGAGGCCGTCGGCGCACAGCTACTCGATCGGCATGGTGGTTCCATCGCTGGACTACTACTGGCCGCAGGTGATTTCCGGTGCCCGCGGCGAGGCCGAAGCGCAGAACCTCCGCATCCTGGTCAGGGGTTCCGCCTATGACGCCGCGGATAACCGTCGCCAGGTCCAGGCACTGCTGGATACCCAAAACATCGACGGACTGATCGTGGCACCGGACATGGGCGGCGAGCACGGCAAGGAGCTGCTCCGCTGGCTCAACGCACTGCCCATTCCGGTGATCCTGGCTGAGCGCCGGGCGCCGTTGGAGATTCCCGCCCATCGGCTGGAGTGGGTGGCAACGGACCACTCGTTCGGCGCAGGGATGGCCGTTCGGCACTTGTGGCAGGAGGGGCATCGGATGATCGGCTGCCTCACTGATTCCACGAGCCCCACCAGTCCGCACGTGGTCCGCGGCTGGAAGCAGGCCATGGCAGCGCTGAAGATTCCGCTGGAGAACTCCATCCATGAGGACTCAGCCAAACTGGACAACGGCGACCGGGCCAAGCACTTCGACCACGTCCTTGACTTGTGCCGTTCCTCCGGAACCACGGCCATGCTGGTGCACTCGGATACCCAGGCCGTGGCGTTCGTGCAGCACTGCGTGGACCGCGGAGTGGACGTTCCCGGCAGCATGGCGATCGTGGGATACGACGACGAAGTTGCCTACCTGGCCGAGCCCGCCATCTCCGCGGTCCGGCCACCCAAAAGCTACGTCGGCAAAGTGGCGGTGCAGCTCATGGCTGCGCGCCTGGCCGAAGGAAGGATGCGCCCTGTGCATCGCATTGACCTGAACCCTGAGCTGATCGTCCGGGAGTCGTCCGTCGGGGCGCCGCGTGGACTGGCCGGAGTACTGGAGGATTCCCTCTGATGCTCTTGCCACCGTTGGATCACCAACTCTCACCCTTCACCGGCCTGACCCGCGAGCACTGGTGCGCTTACGCGGACCACCTCCTGCGCTCCGCCCATCACTTTGGGACCGAGGACCATGCCAACATCCACCTGCCGGGAGCCAACAGCCGGTACGGCCCGCGGAGTGACTCGCTGGAGGCCTTCGCACGGACATTCCTGCTGGCCTCCTTCCGGATGGCGGGCGACCCCTCCTCCACAGGTTGGATCGCGGAGTGGTACGCCGCCGGCCTCGATGCCGGAACCAACCCCGCCAACCCCGACCGCTGGCCGACGCCAGGCGAGCTGGGGCAGGCGAAGGTTGAGGCGGCGTCGTTGGCTGTTGGCCTGGCACTGACCCGCGACGTCCTCTGGGACAAGCTCCCCGAACGCGTGCAGGAGCAGCTCATCGCTTGGTTCGAGACCGTGATCGGCGAGGAATATCCGCCCATCAACTGGGTGTGGTTCCAGATTGTGGTGGAGACGTTCCTCGCCTCTGTCGGCGGCCGGTATTCCGACGAGGACATCGACGCCGGACTCGCCATCCACGATTCCCTGTACCAGGGCGGGGGCTGGTTCGCCGACGGCCCCGAGCGCGCCTACGACCACTACGTGGGCTGGGCGTTCCAGGTGTACCCGCAACTGTGGGCGCTGATGGCACCCTCGGATCCCCGGGTTACTGCACGGAAAACGCTCGACGGCGACCGGCTGGCTGACTTCCTGGACGACGCCGCGTTCTTGGTGGGGGCGAACGGAGCCCCGCTCATCCAGGGCCGCAGCTTGATCTACCGGTTCGCGGCCGCGGCGCCCTTCTGGGTAGGGGAGTTGTCCGGGCACACCCGGCTGGCCCCCGGCATGGCGCGGCGGGCAGCCTCCGGAATGCTCGACTACTTTGCCCGGCACGGGTCCATCACTGACGATGGGCTCCTGTCCATCGGCTGGCATGGCGAGTTCGCGGGCATGAAGCAGGCGTACTCCGGTGCGGGCTCTCCGTATTGGGCTGCAAAGGGGATGCTCGGGCTGGCGCTGCCGGCGGACCACCGCGTGTGGATCTCGCTTGAGGAACCCTTGCCCGTTGAGGTTGCGGACACCCAGCGGCTCATCGCGGCACCGGGGTGGCAGGTTGACGGTTCCCGCGCGGACGGCGTGGTCCGGATCCGGAACCATGCCACGGACCACGCAGTTGTTGGCGCTGTGGTGGCTGATTCTCCGCTTTACGCCCGGATCGGGTACTCGACGCACACGTTCCCGGACCTGACGCCGGAGTCGGTTGATAACGCGGTGGCATTCGTTGACTCCTCCGGGCGGCTCACGCATCGGACGGGGTTCGAGCACCTCGGCTCGTTCGCTGAGGGCGGGGTTCAGATAGGTGCTTCCCGGTTCACTGCCCACTGGATCGAACCCGATCCCGACGCCGGGCCGGATCACGGCAGCGGGGTGTCCGGTGTCGCGACGGCCGGTCCTTCGGTCACGGTTGTTTCGGTGACGCGGGGCGCGGTGGAGCTTCGGCTGGTGCGGGTTTCAGGGGCTTCTTCCGGGGGTGCTTCTTCCGGGGGTGCTTCTGGTGCTTCTAGTGAGGGTGCTGTGGGCACTTCCGGCGATGTAGCTGCGGGTGTTCTGGGTTCTGCGGGTCCTGCGCTGCGGATCGGTGGCTGGCCGGTGGATGCTGCATCTTCTGAGATCAGCACTGTCCTGCCCGTGCCTGGGTTTGGCCTGCCCTTGGATGACTCCGGGACATTGGTGCGCTCCGGTGCACACCCCATGGGTTCGGAGCTCACCATTCCTTGGGTGGGTACCGCGGGCACAGCGCACGACGGCGACTACGCCGCCGTCGTCGTCCTCACCGGTGAGGGAGGTGCTTCGCCGGACGGGGGCGTCACGTTTGTGACGAGCCAGGGGGAGGGCGAAGACTGTTTCGTGTTCGCCGACGGTGCATCGATACCCCTTTCCCGGCTGTGGCCTTCCCGATTCGAGGCTTAGCCGCGGGTTAGGTGATTCCTACCATCTAACGCGCAGCGAGCCATCGAACCGGCCGGCCCGTGGAGGTGGGGTTGTGCCCGTCTCGTGGTCTTGCTGCTGAGTGTGCCGTGCGTACGGCATCGGGTGCAGCGAGCCATCGAAGCGGTGAGGCCCCAGGGGTCTTGAGCTTGGCTCGACGCTTGGCCGCCCACTTGCCGACTCGTACCGTCTGGCCTGCAGTGAGCCCGGGAGCGCAGCCCGTTTCGGGGTCTCGCTGCTGAGTGTGCCGTGCGCACGGCATCGGGCGCAGCGAGCCATCGAATCGGCGAGGCCCCGCAGCTTGGCTCGACGCGTAGCTGTCCACTTGCCGACTCCTACCGTCTGGCCTGCAGTGAGCCCCGGGAGCGAAGCCCGTTTCGGGGGTTCGCTGCTGAGTGTGCCGTGCGCACGGCATCGGGTGCAGCGAGCCATCGAATCGGCGAAGCCACGGGGGTTTGGGCCGACGCGTAGTTGCCCACTAGCCGACTCCTACCGTCCAACAACAACGCAGCCATCGAATCGGTCTCCCACGGTACTGGGCGCGTGGCCGTTTCGGGGGTTCGCTGCTGAGTGTGCCGTGCGTACGGCATCGGGTGCAGCGAGCCATCTAATCGGCGAGGCCCCGGGGGTTGGGCCGACGCGTAGTTGCCTACTAGACGACTCCTACCATCTAACGCGCAGCGAGCCATCGAACCGGCGGGCCCACGGAGGTGGGCACGTGCCCGTTTCGGGGGTTCGCTGCTGAGTGTGCCGTGCGCACGGCATCGGGCGCAGCGAGCCATCGAATCGGCGGGCCCACGGGGGTTCGGCCGACGCGTAGTTGCCCACTAACCGACTCCAACCGTCTGACCTGCAGTGAGCCCCGGGCGCTTGCCCGTTTCGTGGTCTTGCTGCTGAGTGTGCCGTGCGCACGGCATCTGGTGCAGCGAGCCATCGAATCGGCGAAGCCACGGGGGTTTGGGCCGACGCGTAGCTGCCCACTAGCCGACTCCTACCGTCCAACAACAACGCAGCCATCGAATCGGCCAGCCCACGGAGGTTGGGTTGTGCCCGTTTCGTGGTCTTGCTGCTGAGTGTGCCGTGCGCACGGCATCGGGTGCAGCGAGCCATCGAATCGGCGGGCGAACTAGGGGCGGCCCGGAATCCCCTGCAGTAGGCTCGCCGGATGAGCAACAGCGAAGACCGCGAACGTTTCCTGGCAGCCTATGACCACAACCTCCGCACCGACGCCGAGACCCCCAGCGCCCTCAAGGTCACCCAACACGGACCCCTGCGCCTGGTGACGTTCATGAAGGGGCGGGGTTTCGTCACCTACAGGGACCTGGGCGATGCGGACTCGCAGACCGTGAAGAGACTCGTCGCCGAGGCGATCGCGCACTTCCGCGCAGATCCTGACATCACCAAGGTGGAATGGAAATCCCGCGGCCACGACCACGCGCCGGGTTTGCATGAAGCCCTCATTGAGAACGGCTTCACCCAGGATGACCCCGAGTCGATCATGATCGGCGAAGCGAAAGCATTGAGCGCGGATGTGCCAATTCCCGGCGGCGTAACCCTGCGGCAAGTCACTGACGAAGCCGATGTCAGGGCCATGAGCGCCATGCAGGATGAGGTCTTCGGGGAGCCGGTTTCAGACGAGATGGCCGAGGCGTTGCTGCGAAGGCTGTCGCTCGGCGATGGCATGCAGCTTTGGGTTGCCGAAGCTGAGGGAAAGATTGTCAGTGCGGGACGCTTGGAGCCAGTGCCGGGGACAGTCTTTGCCGGGATCTGGGGCGGTGCCACCAGGGAAGAATGGCGTGGCCGGGGGATTTACCGGGCGTTGACGGCCCGCCGTGCACAGGCCGCACTCGAGTTGGGCAAGTCACTCATCCACAGTGACTCCACCGAGTTCTCGCGGCCAATCCTGGAACGTTCCGGGCTGCTCAAGGTCTCGACGACAACGCCGTACCGCTGGGTGCGCGGCTAAATGCTTGAGGGCCAGCCGCCGGTTGAGGCGGTCCACCTCATCCAAGACTCGGCCCGCTTCGGTGAAAACACAGCGGGGCCCCTCAGGATCGAAATCCCCAGGGGCCCCGCCGGTTGAGACGGTCCACCTCATCCAAGTCTTCTGTGGCTGCCCAGTGCCGGTTGAGTTCATTGTTCCAAGACTCGTCCCACTTCGGTGAAAACACAGCGGGGCCCCTCAGGATCGAAATCCCAAGGGGCCCCGCTAGCTCAGAATTTCCTTACTTGCCAGCCGCGAAGTAGCTCACGCACTGCCCCTGATTGGTGAACACGGGCGACGGACTGGTCTTCCATCCGTTGTTCTTGCACGCGTCCTTCCCGGTGGAAACAGTCACACGATATTGCTTCGTGGTGCCGTCGGGAGCTGTCACGGTGACTACCGCCGTCGGGCTTTCCGCCGTTGCCTGCTGGACGGTCACCTTGGCGTTCGTGTCCAGCGGGTAGCCGACGACGGCGGGAGTCGCCGTCGCGGTCAGCACCCGGTAGTCGGTGGTTCCGGGAGCGAAACCGACCACGGAGGCTTGGTTGACCAGCAGCCGGCCGAGGTCGGTTAGCCCGGCGTCGGCCAGGCGTGATCCAGCGATAGCCACCTCAGCGACCTTCGTGTAAGACGCCGTGGTCACGAACGAAACCCTGATCCCGCGGGTGGTTACGGGGTCGAAGCGGACGGTCGTCGGTGAAGAAATGGAGAGTCCGGTGATGGTTCCGGCGGAGGTGTCCTTCCATGTTCCGGTGGCATCCTGGTACTGGACCTTCAGGCTTGCCGCGGCCTTCTCCGCGGACGTCACGGTCACTGAAGAGACGGTGTAGTCGCGGCCAAACGCGTAGCTCAGGCTGTCACCGGCCCTGCCGCCGCTGACCCAGTTGGACCAGCGCGTGGAGGCGTTGGAATCGCAGGTGTTCTTCGCGATGTAGGAGCCCTCGGTGTAGCTGGCGGTGACGGAAGTGCTGGGATCGTCCTTGCAGATGTTGCTGCTCGGAACCCGGTCCACCACCAGCACTGTGAGGGTCGCAGGGAGTGAGCCCGCCGTGCCCGGAACCGTCACTGAACCAACAGTTTGCAGCGCCGAATCGGACAAGGAAGCCCAGTCCCACGTGACGGGGAGCGGGTTGCGGGCCGGGCCGTCGCCGATCTGTCCAGGGACGGACGTGGGCGCAGCAGCCTGGACCTCAGCCACGGTAGAGCCAATGCCTACCGTTACCGACGCCGGATCGGTGGCGACGTACTGCCCAACAGTCACGGTCAGGAGGGCATCGCCAAACACCTGCCCGTAAGGATCAACGCCGGAACCGCGAAGCGTCACCTTCCCTTCCTTCTGCCAAACCGACGGATCAACAGAAGACCACGTCACAGCCAGTGGCTTGCCAGGACCCGCCTCATACAGCGGTGTCACTGTAGAAGGCAGGGTAGGCGCAACGCCAGTGAGAGTGCTCAGTTCAACGGGAGAAACACCCAGGAGCTTGAGGTCCGCAATGTCCGTGAAAGCCCACGCCTGGTGCGGGTTGGCCGATGCCGTGGCCGTGGTTCCGGTGGAGGAAGCCAGCGCTACGGACGTTCCGGCCGCGGTTTGGTTGCCCGAAACCTGCAGAGCAATCGCCGCACCTGCGTTGACCAGTGACCATTGCTTGCCGTTCTCGGTGGTCACTATCCACTGTGCAGAAGGAGTCGCCTTGGCTTGCTCCACCGAGAGGGAACCCAGCGAAGCGGCACCCGACTGGCTCCCGTTAAGTACGCCTCCGTTGCCGGTCAGGACGCGCCCGTCCTTGCTGGAAACAACCCAGCGGCGATCGTTCCCAAGGCCACCTGCACCCACGGCGTTGAAGGTCCACATTTGTGGAGCCGCGCCTGCTTCGTCGCCGCCCAGTTCCTCGATCGACGCAGTTCCGTTCGCGCGCCCGGTCAGGTATTTGCCGCTCGCCTCACCGCTGAGGTGGTAGCTGTGGCCGTCCTGCACAGGTGCGGCGTCGTCCGAAACTCCACTGACGCCGTCGACGACGAACGTCACCACTGATGCGGCAGGAACCTCAAGCGTCGCGGACTTGGCGGTGGTATCCACGGCCACGGGTGCGCCCTTGACCAGGGCGTTCTTCTCGATGTCGTCCAGTGGGGACTTGGTGGTGACAACGGGAGTGACCTTGGCGCCGGGAGCGATGGAGCCGAAACGGCTGAGGTCGATCGTGACCTTTTCCGGCGTCGGGGTGTCGTTGAAGTGGACCAGGGTGGCACCGTTGCCGTCGGCGCGGAGGGCGCTGGCGGTCTTGGCGTTGTCGTTGTGAATGAGGAAGTCGCCCGGACGGATGTAGTGCGTGAAGTTCCGTGTGGTGTTGTATTTCTGGTTGGTCAGGACCTTGCACTTGGCTTGATCCCCGGTGGCGCCGTCGTTGAGCCGACGGTTGGAGAAGCCTTCGCGGCCTTCGTAGTTGCAGTCAAAGTCGACGTAAATGGAACCCCAGCCTTTGTCTGCCTTCTCCTGTTTGTACGTGTCCTCCACAGGCTGCCAGAACACCCACGCGTTGGGGTCCAGTTCCCGGAGATCGTTGACCATGCGGCCGGCGATGCCCAGGCCGTTGGTGATGTTGGAGCGGTCCCAGCCGCTGGTGGAGTCGCCGAGCGCGGGGTTGCCTGTCCAGAAACCGCCAACCTCACTCATCCACAGGGGCTTGTCCGTGGAGTTGGCGAGGTCCCTGACCCGGCGTCGATCGTTGGTGCCGTACGTGTGGACGTTGAGCTGGGCAACGGCGTCCTTGGCCTCCTGGCTGTAGCCGTTCCAGTTGGTCATGAACTTGCTGGGATCGGTCTCGTCCATTGCCGAGATGACGGCGTCGGTGTTGCCCTTTTCCAGTTCCGCCGCCAGGAGCTTGGTCACGCGGTCCTGGGCGGCCGGGTAGATCAGCGCGCCCTCCTGCTTCTGCGTGTACGTGGTGGGCGGCTTGCCTGTGGCGGCGTCGATGTCCGTTCCCCAGTAGCCCGAGTTTGGCTCATTGAACGGATCGATCGTGTCCACGGTGATACCGCTGCCCTTTTCGAGAAGTTCGACGGCGTTCCTCATGTATGCGGCAAACTTGGCTTCGGCTTCGGGCAGGAGGTTCTCGCCCTTGGCGGTGTTCACCTGGCCGGAAACGTAGCCGCTCTTGGTCATGAACCACGGCGGGGAGTTGCTGAAGGCTTCCCAGTGGGTGATCTGTTGATCGGCGGCCAGGCGCTCCACCCACCAGCGCTGGTTCTGGTCGGCGTCGGGGTTGTAGGAGGCGGGGTCGTCAGGGTCCCACGCGTTCAGGAACGCGAGTTTGTTGGCCTGTGTCTTGTCGACGCTTCCGTCCGCGTTGTAAAGGTTCGACGCCGGTTGGCCGGGCCGCGCTTCAGCCACCGGCTTCCACCATCCCTCCACAGCGCTGCCGTCGTTGAGGTAGTTGGCTACGTCGGAGGCATTGCCGCCACCGACGTTGTAGCGGGCAATGTTGAGGTTCAGCCCGTCCTCACCGAAGACCTTCTGGTACAGCTCCTCGCGCAACTCGGGGGAGTATCCCGCCGTCGCATTGGCAAACCAGACCAGGCTGGTTCCCCAGCCTTCGAACGCTTCGCCCCGGGTAGCGGGGTTCGGTGTGATGGTGACCGCTGTTGCGTCGTCTGCTTGTGCTTGGGGGGTGGTTGCGGGCAGGAGTGCCATGCCAGCGGCGGCTGTGACGGCTGCCGCCAGTATTGCCACTGGCCTTCGGATTCTTCGAGCGGTAAACGCCATGGGTGGACCTCATCGTCGGGTGTCATTGGGTGCTTTGCCTGGCTTCATGGAAGGGCCGGGCAAACCGAGACTATGAGGCTCTCTGGGTTGCAACAAGGCACTCGAACACGCTCGCTCGTGGTCAATCAGAACCGGTCACACGCATTCAAGCAACGAGGGGTCACTTGTGGCCTCTTTGAGCCGCTTGAAGGGGCCACAAGTGACCCCGCGATGCTTCTGTTGCGCTTCATGGTGGGGCGCTGGTTGTATAGATGTATACAAGTACACTCTGCAAGGCGGTACGGCATGTCAGAACAACCACGGAACACAGGGGCACATCTCGTCTACGGCGAGCTGAAGCGCAGGATTCTCAGCTTGGAACTCAAGCCGGGCGAGCGTCTCTACGAACCCGCGATGGCGTCCGAGTTGCAGGTGAGCCGCACTCCGCTCCGGGAAGCCATCCGGCGCCTGATTTCCGAGAGCCTGCTCGAACAGCAGGCAACCGGGGGAGTCGTGGTGCCCGCGCTGGATGAGAAGGTGATCTCGGAGCTGTACGACGTCCGGGCCGCTTTGGAATCCTTGATGGCCAGGGAGGCCTGCGCCAACGCCACCCCTGCGGACCTTGAGGAGCTGCGGGGAATCCTGGCCCGCAATGCTGCCATGGTGGAGTTCCCTGACGAAGCCATGAAATACGGGGTTGCCCTGCATTCGGCCATTGCCAGGATCGCCGGGAATTCCTGGGCACAGCGCTTCCATCAGCAGATTGCCAGCCAGGTTGAACGGTACCGGTACTTCACCAACAAGGCCTCGGAACGCCGGGATGAGGCACTCGAGAACCACCGGCTCTTGGTTGAAGCCATCGCCTCAAAGGATGCGGAGAAGGCCGCCAAGGTGGCCTTCGAGCACGTCATCGGCGCACGGGATGAGACGCTGCGGGTCATCACGGGCTCCGGACTCGTGGTCGAATGATCGGGGAACTTGGACGGCGTTCGTCCACTGCGCTCCTGATCCACTCGGCCCTCATCCAGGCTGTCACTTTCCTGGTCCGCCCGGCCACTACCTACCGCGCACTGGAATTGGATGTTCCCGGGTTCGCCCTTGGCCTCCTTGCCGCAAGCTACGCCGTATTTCCCCTGCTGCTGGCCCTGCCCATCGGCGGACTGGTGGACCGCCTCGGTGAGCGCAGGCTCATGGCGATCGGGGCCGCCGTCGTTCTTGGTTGTTCTGCGTTCCTGCTGTTCTGGGGGACGTCGGTTCCGGCGCTTGTAGCTGGAACGGCGCTTCTTGGCGCGGGCCAGCTGGCCTGCGTGGTGGGGCAGCAGGCAGTGGTGGCGAACAACGCTGCGTCGACGCGCCTGGACTCCGCCTTTGGATACCTGACGTTCGCCGCTTCGCTGGGGCAAGCCTTGGGCCCGCTGGCAATTTCCATTGTGGGTGGCGCATCCGTGCGGCCTGACACCGGCGCGATCTTCCTGCTCGCCACCGCCATGAGCCTGCTGATGTTCCTGACCACTTTCGTGATCTCCTCGAAGGTCAGTCGAGGCCGCCGTGCTCCCAAGGGAAGTTCCAAAGGCAGTGCGGCTGCGCTCCTCAGGACACCGGGCGTGGTGCGTGCGCTGGCAACCAGCGCTACCGTCCTTGCAGTGGTGGACCTGACCGTCGTCTACCTGCCGGCGTTGGGTGCGGAAAGGGGCCTGACCGCAGCCACCGTGGGCCTCATGCTGACCGTTCGGGCCGTGTTTTCCATGGTTTCCCGGCTCGGACTTGGCAGTGTGTCCCGTCGGCTGGGCCGGATGAAACTGCTCATCATCAGCCTGGCCATCTCCACAGCTGCCCTCGGCGTCGCAGCGATTCCGATGCCCGAGTGGTTGCTCTTCATCGTCATGGCGTTCCTCGGCCTGGGCTTGGGAATCGGCCAACCATTGACCATGTCCTGGCTCTCCGCCCAAGCGCCGGAAGGCCAACGCGGGCGTGCCTTGGCCCTGAGGCTGGCCGGAAACAGGGTGGGCCAAGTGGTCCTGCCGAGCGCAATCGGCGTGGTGGCGGTGGGTCTCGGTGCGGCGGGGGTGTTCCTGGCGTCAGCTGTTGCCGTGGGCGGAACCATGCTGTTGCTCCGGGGGGTTCGGCTGGACGACTGAGTCTGGGCTGCGAGGTTGAGTGAGCGACTCACGCGCCCCGGGAGTGCACAGGCCTGGCGTTCGCTGGAGGTTCCCCGACCTCGTGGATGGTGTGGCCGCTGCAAGCCGTCTTGGTGACGCTGGCCCGCTCGATGCGGGACACGATGAACCACCGAATGGCGTCGCGGAGTCGACACCATCCCACCAAGTACCACTGGCCGTTGGTTGAGGCGAACAGTACGGGTTCGACGTCGCGGATGGTGGTGCTCCCATCTCCCGATGTGTAGCGCATGCGGATGACACGTTGCTCGGACATCGCCTCCTCCAGAGCCGACCTGATGGTACGCGAAGAGGCGGGAACCGTGTTCACCCAGACGCGGCCAGCCAGTTCGTCGGCTCTTGCCCGGGTCTTGGGATCGAGGACATCCACGATCTTCCGGATACCGGCTGCTGCCAAATCGGCATAAGGTGCGTCGGATGCAGCGGATACGGCTGCCATGAGCGCTACGGCCTGGGCTGGGGACAGGCTGACAGGCGGCAGGGAAGCGCCAGCGGCCAACCCGTACCCACCCCCGGGTCCTGGGCGCGACCATACGGGCGCACCGCTGCTCTCCAGCGCATCGAGATCCCTCTTGACTGTTCGCACGGATACCGCGAACTCTCCCGCCAACCGCTCGGCGGACACCCCGCGCGCTCCGCTGCGGCGCAGCATCTCAGAGAGCGCATGGAGGCGTTCTGTGCGTTTCAACTTCCAGTCCGCATCAAATTCATGACACAAATAGTGACACACCCTTGTCCGTAACGCCTGCGAGGGTAGTGGCATGACAACTTCTACAAGCAGTCCGGACATCATCCTCATCGCCGGCCACTGGCTGGGTGCCTGGGCATGGGATGAAGTCCTTCAACACCTGCAAAGCGACCACTCACACGCAGTTGCTGTGACGCTCCCTGGTCTCGATGGGGACGATCCTGAGCGGACTACGAAGACCCTCGACGACCAAGCTGCAGCGGTCCTGGACACCTTTGCCCGACTTGGGGTTACCGAAGACCGGCCCGCTACCATCGTGGCTCACAGTGGGGCCAACGCCCCTGCCAGCCTTGTCCTGGACCGACACCCGGAACTTGTTCATCGGGTGGTGTGGGTCGACTCAGGCCCGCTGGCGACAGGGAGCGTCTTCGCCCCGGATCTCCCGGAAGACGTGGACGAGCTTCCACTGCCGTCCTTCGAAGTCCTCGCACAGCAGGCAAGTCTGGAAGGCCTGAGCACGGAAGTCCTCGAGCGTTTTCGTGCCCGGGCCGTTCCCGAGCCTGGCCCCGTGCTTCGTCAGCCCGTCGAGCTTATGAATGAAGCCCGTCGCCAGGTCAGGACCACCATGGTGTGCTGCTCGATCCCTGGCGCACAGGTGCTGGAGTTGGCCCACGCAGGCCATGCCATGTTTGCCGAAGTCGCAAGCATCGGGAATCTGGACGTTATTGACCTTCCCACGGGGCATTGGCCAATGTGGAGCCGCCCCCGCGACCTTGCCAAGATCATTCAGTCAGCTTCCACACGAGCCGACTGAACCAGCTCCCGCTGTTTTGGGAGGTCACTCCGCGAACAGTGCCGCCAGGTCGTCCGCCGTCAACGAGCCACCGGCCAGGGCGTCGCCTTCCATCACGTCGGCGAACAGCTGTGACTTCTTGGCCTTCAACGCCATGACCTTTTCCTCGATGGTGTCCTTTGCCACCAGCCGGTAGACCATCACGTTCCTGGCCTGCCCAATACGGTGCGTGCGGTCCACGGCCTGGGCTTCGGAGGCGGGGTTCCACCATGGATCCAGCAGGAATACGTAGTCGGCTTCGGTCAGGTTGAGCCCGAAGCCGCCGGCCTTCAGCGAGATCAGGAACACCGGAGCGGACCCGTTCTTGAATTCGCTGACAACATCGCCGCGGTTCCTGGTACTGCCATCGAGGTAGCAATACTCCACGCCTTCTTCATCCAAGCGTTCGCGGACCTTGCCAAGGAATCCGGTGAACTGGCTGAAGATCAGTGTCCTGTGGCCCTCGGAAATGACGTCTTCCAGTTGCTCGAACAGCACATCGAGTTTGGAGGAGCGCACGCCGGACAGCGAAGAGTCCACCAACGAGGCATCCAGGCTGAGCTGCCGCAGCAACGTCAGCGACTGGAAGATCGTGAAGCGGTTCTTGTTCACGTCATCGATCAAGCCCAGGATCTTCTGCCGTTCACGCTGCAGGTGCGTTTGGTAGACCTTCTGGTGCCGCGGGTTGAGCACCACTTCCAGGATCTGCTCCTGCTTGGGCGGCAGGTCCTTGATGACCTGCTCTTTGGTGCGGCGCATCATCAGCGGACGGACACGACGCCGGAGCTTGCCCAGTTGCGCGGAGTCCCCGTTCTTTTCCACCGGCTTTTGGTAGTTCTCGGCGAACCGTTTGGGGCTGGGGAACAGCCCCGGCGCAACGATTGAGGTCAGCGCCCAGAACTCCATGAGGTTGTTCTCCAGCGGCGTGCCCGTGATGGCCAGCTTGAAACGGGCCGGCAGCTTCCGCGCGCACTGGTACGCCTTGGACTGGTGGTTCTTGACGAACTGGGCCTCGTCCAGCATCAGTCCCGCCCACTGGAAGGATGCGTAGGCATCGTAGTCAATGCGGAACAGGGCATAGGAGGTGATCACGACGTCGGCACCCGCCAACGCTTCCACAGGGGACAGGCCGCTCTTGGCGAAAGTTTCACTGACGGTCCGCACCACCAGGCCAGGAGCGAACCGCTGCGCTTCCAAGGCCCAGTTGCTCACCACGCTGGTGGGCGCCACCACCAGGAAGGGAGCGCGTGGAGTTACCTCGACAGCGTCGCCCTGCGCGGCAGCAGCAGTCGAGGCAGCCAGATCCTTTGCCGCACAAATCAGCGCAATGGCCTGAACGGTCTTACCAAGGCCCATATCGTCCGCAAGAACACCGCCGAGGCTGTGCTTGTAGAGGAAGCTGAGCCAGTTGAATCCCTCCAGCTGATACGGACGCAGCTCAGCGTTAAGTCCGGCCGGGAGCGGAAGTCCGGTCACGCCGTCGTCGAGCAATCCACCCACGGCTTCACGCCAGGCGGCGGCCTGTTCGTCCACAATCCCGAGCTGCGCCAGCTCGTCCCAGAGCCCGGCCTGGAATCGGCTGATCTGCAGGGTGCCGTCCTTGTTGTCCGGGTTGTCCTGCAGCGAACGGGCTTCGTCGATCAGTGCGCGGAGCTGGTGCAGCTCCGGCAGGTCCAGCGAGAAGTAAGCGCCGCTGGGCAGCAGCATGCGGCTCATTCCGGCCGCAAGCGCCGAGAACACCGCCGCGAAGGACACCGGTTCGCCTTCGAGCGTGATCACGATTCCGAGGTCGAACCAGTCGCCACTGGCCGTCTCCTTGGTGGAAATGGACACCACGGGTGCTTCTGCGGCCTCGCGGTAATCTGCGATGTCACCGGATGTTTCAACTACGACGTCGGGCAGTTCCCGCAGTGCCGGGAGAACCTCTTCGGTGAAGGCCAGGGTGTCCAGGCCGCTGAGCTCGGCGGAGGCAGCGATACGGGGCGCACCCCAGCCACCGGTTGCCGACTCGGCCAGCGCGGACACCACATCCCAGGGCCGGCCGAGCGACTCCAGGATGCGGGCTTCCTCAGCGTCGTCCCGGTAGCCGCGATCGTCCGGATGCCGCCACAACGGTTGCGCGGTGACCAGTGTGCCGGACTTGTAATGCCACTCCCAGTGCAGCCGGACCTTGTGGTCGTTGCCGTAATTGGCCAGCAGGGACAGCGTAGGGACGGCCAGTGTAGGCAGCTCCACGGATTCGTCCGCGGCCTGGACCGGCGTGGACTGTCGCAGTTTGGGGTAAAACGAGGTCAGGAAGCGGCTCTCATCCTCGGCAGGAATCTGCAGGGTTTGGCCGTCCATGACGAACTCCAGGAGCTCGTCAGTGATGCCACCCTCGATCGGCGCCAAGGTGATCAGGTTCTTTTGCTGTGGCACGCCGGGCAGGGTTTCCCCCGAATGCGTGAAGAAAATACCGTTGGCCGGTTTGCCCAGGAAGCCCACGGATCCGGGATCCACGGATTCCCCGTCCACGGTGACGGACGGCGCAAGCTGCAGTCCGCCGTCGGGCGCTTCCGCTGTGCTGTCCGGTGCCGCGTCCAGACGCGCCAAACTCAGTCCGACGACGGCGGGTTGGGACTCCACGCGGACAGGCTCGCTGCCAGCGGAGTGAATGAGTGGGATGCCGGCTTTGGTGGCGTCGGCGAGGAGGGTCCAAAGATTCTTGGCAGCGAAGTCGTTCAGGCTCAGCCACATGGCACCGGATGGTTGCTGGCGGCCGTTGCTGGATCCATGGGCGGCGAGGAAAGTCTGAAGCCATTCGACGTGGACTTCGTTGAACTCCCGGCGGAAGCTGACGTAGCTGAGGTTGTTCCAGGAGACGTCGCCGCGGATCCATTTGCCCTTGGCGCCCATCATGACCGGGCGGGCCTTGAGCTGGCGGACGCTGCGCATGGGGTCCCGGCGGCCTGTGTAGGAGAAGTGGGCCGCAGGCTCTTCCACCTCGAACTGAAGTGCAAGCGGGATGCCGGCGGCACTGGGCGCCGTCCCGGGCTTGGTGATCAACCTGTTGAGGGCTTGTTCCCAGGCGGGACGGGCGGCGCTGCCCTGCTGCCCCGAACCAGCGCGGGAGGTTTGGATACCAGGAGCCTGCGAGAGGAGCTGTGCCCGGATGCTGGGGTGGTCCTCGGCAGTAAACAGCAGGGCGGCTACATGCTTGCAGTCCTTGCGGACAGGGCAGCTGCAGATCCCCACGGTGCAGCTCCAGCCGCTGGGCTTACGGACCAGTTTGGCCGACGTCGAATACGGCTGCGGACCCGTACCCCGGACCTTGCCGAGCAGAAGACCCGTGGCCGAATCAAAAGAAATTCCGCTCACGCGGCTGCCCATGGCATAGGCCAGTCCGGCCGCCAGGGAGCGGTCGTTAATGGCAGGAGTCTGAATGGCCAGTTCCCAGTTTTCGTCTGTGTGGGACGGCATGCGTCGGGCTACTTTCGGCAGGAGGTTATCTGTTCAATCTTAGTCAGCAGAAAACGGCTCCCAAACTTCGCCCTCCGTTCACCTCAACCTCGATTGCCGCGACGCTCCCGCGCGTACGTTGAAAGTGTCCGGAGCACCACCAGCTTTCAGCAGTGAGGATTTCCCATGACTACCAACGAGTACCCCGTCGTCCTGAACAAGACCAGCTTCGAAGCCGGCAACGCGGATGTAGTGGATTCCAACGTCAACGTCGTGAACCTGATGTACCAGGAGCTCCTCAACAGCGACGAAATCGCACCCGCAGCGCTCAACAGCTTCTTTGTGGACTTCTACCTGACGCAGGCACTGTCCGGCGGCTTCGCCCAGTACGTCTTCACGGCACCGGAACGTGAAGAGGTGGACTCCTACGTCCGCGCCGGCCTGGAAAGCATGGGCGCCACACGCCATCTGGACCTCTTCAACCGCACCGCGTCCGCTTTCGACGCCCTGACCGAGGATGAAGCAGAGGCCTACCTCGACGGAGAACTGGACGAGTCCGAAACCCCGCCTGCTTCAGTGGCGGCCTTGGACGAGCTCGACGGCGAGTTCGAGTCACTGCTGGAGGAAGAGGACATCATCGACCTCAACGCCGCGTACCTCCGCGACCAGTCCGAACTGCTGGTCCTGACCGACGAGGAGATCGAAGCGCACATCGCCGGGCGCGTTGCCTTGGTGCCGGACCTCGCAGAGCGCCAGGCCGAAGCCGAAGAAGAAGCCCTGGCCAACGCCCCCGAGTTCGAGGTCATCATCCGCGAACTGTGCGACGTTGCCGGCTACGCCCTCGAGAAGATCACCATGGGCGACCCCAACTACGAGCACGACGGCGTCAAGACCCTCGCCTGGCACTTCTCCACCGACCACGGCGACTACCTCATGATCGAGGACGACGAGGAGGCCTTCATGATCCACCCGGAGACCAAGGAAATCATCGCGGCTGTGGAGTTTGAAGAGTCCGAGGAATTCGCCGACGCGTAAGCCACTCGTTGCCGAGGTCGCCGGAACGCTGCAGAATCGCCGTTGCGTTCCGGCGACCTCGCCGCGTTTCCGGCGATTTCGGTGCCCTACGTCTTGGGCGTTGCCTTGCTGACCTGCCGGAACTTGACGAATCCCCACACTATGGACGCTTGCCAACAGGCCAGCAGGCCCATCCAGATCCAGTCCAGGCCATGCTCTGTGGCGTTGATGATCAAGGCGATGAGCCCCAAGGTCCACCCGAGTTCCTGCACCCCCAGGAACGTCAAGGTCGGCGTCTTTTTGCTGCTGATGTCCTGTGTCATTTTCTCTCCCCCTAGAGTTGGTTTGCAGTCTAGCGGACCCATGCATCGGCCTGGCTTGGGGTTTGGGCCGCCGAACACGCCCGAAAGCTGCGGCGTCGGCGTGCGCAAAAACTCCGCCGAGGGACCTTTTTCAAGAGCGTGCCTTCAAAGAGCGCGTCCTTCGTGCGCTCGGGTGGCGTGGCGTGCCCGTGAGTTCGCGGGAACCTCGCATGTTCACACGGAACCTTTCGGCGACCTCGGAGGTTTCCCACGAACCCGGCGTCACGCCTCAGTAACCCGAACCCGCAGCGCCCTTGATCATCTCCCCGGTGGGGCTCACCAGATACCAGACGCCACCAACTCCTTGGCCGGTCACATCCCCCGGGGCCTTGTCCTTGGCGTAGTAGTACAGCGGCATGCCGTTGAGCGTCACATGCTTCTTCCCATCCGGAGACGCGATGGTTCCCACTGTGCCGGTGACGCCGTCAACAGTGGGGGCGTCCGCCGTCGTAGTAAAAATCGGCCAGGCGTCCAGGCACGCGGCGGTGCACGCGCTGGTTCCGGAATCCTTGGCGTCCTTGGTGAAGAAGTAGAGGCTCATACCCTTGCTGTCCACTGCGATCTGACCCGCGCTGGAGGACGCCACTTTCATGTCGGCAGCGGCACTGGCGCTGGTGCTGGCGGCGCTGGGGGAAGCCGAGGTGGGTGCCGCCGAGGAGGTCGCCGCGGGCGGGGGAGTGGAGGTGGCGGTGGTCCCCGGACTTCCGCCGCACCCTGCCATCGCCGCGGCCAGGATCACTGCACCGAATCCAAAACTGAGTCGTTTCTTCATTTCTCGCTCCTTTGACGAGCCGGCCGGGACGGACCGGCGCTAACCCCTACGACGCCGGCGGGGGAAGAATGGTTCACGGGGGCTGAACCATTTGCCGGCGTGCGTCGTCGTATAGGCGAAGGGGCAGGAGAAAACACTGAGGGAGGTGGCTATGCCGTTGGACGAGGACGTGGTGGCGGCGATCTACCGCGACCATGGCACCGCGTTGAAACGCTTCGTGCTCAGCTGCACTTCCGATGCCCATCAGGCCGATGACGTAGTGCAGGAAACCATCCTGAAGGTCTGGCAGCATGCCCCGCAGATCACGGGCAGCCTGCGAAGCTACCTCTTCCGGACGGCCCGCAACGTCATCATCGACAACTACCGGAAGGCCCAGCGGCGCCCGATGGAAGCCGGTGAGCAAGACCTCCCGGACCACGCAGCGAGGGAACGCGTGGATGAACTCCTGAACCGGGTACTGATGGAAGAAGCGTTGCTCCGGCTCAGCCACGAGCACCGCGAGGTCCTGGTAGCCCTCCATTACCAGCGGTTTACCGTCAGCGAGGCAGCACTGCAGCTGAACATACCTGCCGGAACCGTGAAATCCCGGGCCTTCTATGCCGTGAAGGCCCTCCGAACGATCCTTGACGAGATGGGGGTGGAACGATGAACGGCCAGTCCGTCCACCAATTGCTGGGCGCTTACCTGCTGGGTGGGCTCGACGCCGGTGAAGCCCGCTCTTTTGAGGACCACCTGTCCAGCTGCGCTGAGTGCCGCCGTGAGCTGGAGGAGCTTGAAAGCCTTCCGGCATTGCTCGACGCCGTTCCGCCGGCTGACGCTGTGGCGCTCACCGTCACCGGTGGTTCCCAAGCTCTTGCACCGTTGGAGCCAATGCCCGGCACCCTTCCCGAGAAAGTGCTGGTTGACTTGTCGGCGCGCCGAAGGAAATCACGACGCCGGTGGGCGGCCGTGGTGGGTGCTGTGGCTGCCGCTTGCCTGGCGGTTGGTTTCCTGGCCGGCCCGCTCTTGAACCAGCCACCCAAGCCTGACGCGAGCTATTCGGTGCAGTCGGACAACGGCCTGCAGTTGACCGTGGGAATGGTGAAGAAGACGTGGGGCACGGAACTCGAGGTTGAGGGCCGCTCCATGCCCTTGGAAGGCACTCTTTATCTTTGGGTGAAGGGCCGGGACGGGGCTGAGGAACGGACCTGCGGTTGGACGGCGACACCGAGCGGCCGGATCAAGATCACTGGTGCTACGCCGGTCCAGTTGGCCGGAATCGCGGGAGTTGAGCTCCGCGACGAAGCCCAGAAGACGGTTGCCTCGATCTCGGTGCCGTGACCAGCTGGGGTGCCGTAACCAGCCGGGGTGCCGTAACCAGCTAGTTTTCGGCGACTTCGGTTCCCTGGGCGCGCAGTTCGGCCACCAGTGCCGGGTTCTCGCAAGCCCGGGCGAACGCATCGATCCGGCGCTCAATTTCGCGGCCAAGCAGCCAGCTTCCCACCCTCTCGGCCAACGGCTTTACCAGAGCCGGGCGGCACGAAAAGGTGTACTTCCAGACTGCCCGGGTTCCGCCGTCGTCGGGCGTGAACCGCCAGCCACCACCGAAGTTCTCAAAGAACCACGGCCCCGAAACCATGGTCATGCCCACATTTCGGGGTGGGGTGTAGGAGACGTATTCGCTGACCATTTTCAGGCCCATGCGGGAAACGGTCCGTGTCCGGACACCCTTGCCGGCAGCTGTGGCTCCGTCAAGGAAAGCCTGGGCCGAGATGAACGGGTCCCATTTGAGCCGGAATTGGCCCGTCGTTTGGGAGAGGGCGAAAGCTGTGTCCGGATCCAGGCGGATGAATCGTTCGGCGCGCACCTGGGGCATCAGAACCCCTGACCTGAGCCGAGGACCAGGAACACCATGAAGACAATGCCAAAAATGTTGACCGCCATGATCGCCAATCCGATGATCCCGGTGATCCGTCCCGCGTTCATTCGGCCGGCCCGGAAGACGGCGATCAATCCACTCACCACGGCAACGATCGCCAGGACCACGGAAATCCCCGCCAGCACCAACGCGCCAAACCACCAGGCATCATTGCCCTCGTTGTAACGGCTCATGGCGGAGGCCACCGCCGCAATGCCCAAGGGGATGCTGACCACGGCCGCGATCGGCGAGAGCACGGCAGCGATGATGCTGGTGATCCCGGCGGGAAGGCCGCGTGTCCCGGTCCTTTGTGGTTGCTGGTAGTAGTCGATCGGTGGCTGATAGCTCATGGTTCCCCCGGACTCCGTCGGCTAAAGCTTGCGGTAGGTGAGGTCGAAGATCATGCGACCGGCCTCGTGGGCCTTGTTCTCGAAGCTGGTCCGGATGCGGCCATCGAAGCGGGGTGCCCAACCGCCTTCTTCATCCACGCCCTCATTGGGACCAGTGTGCTCGGTGCTGACCGGCGCGCGGCCTTCCCTCACCGGGGCGCCGCCCACAACAGACTCGACGCCGGATTGCCACACCTGCGTCAGCGGGCTTTCCTCGCCGCTGCGCTCGCCTTCGTGCATGTTCTCGAACTCCGTGGACCCGGCCAGGACTTCGCGGACGTGCACTGCATAGTTGGACCAGTCAGTAGCGATCCGCCAGTAGCCACCCTTTTCCAGTGCCTTGGCAGCTACGGAAGCGAAGGCGGGCTGGATAAGTCGGCGTTTATGGTGCCGGGCTTTGTGCCAGGGGTCGGGGAAGAACACCCAGAGCTCGCTGACTGAGCCTTCGGGGAGCATCGATTCGAGGACCTCGGGAGCGTTGGCTTCCACTACCCGCACGTTGGTCAGGCCCCGGCTGTTGATCTTGATGATGGTGTTGGCCAAACCGGGGGTGTAAACCTCCACGGCCAGGAAGTCCTTGTCCGGGTTCTGCTCCGCGGCGTGGACCACGGCGTCACCCAGGCCGGAACCGATCTCGACGATCAGGGGTGCCTTGCGCCCGAACACGGCCTCGGCATCGAAGGTGTAGTCCGGGTGCACCGAGGTGTTGGCCACATGGCGGGGCACTTGGATGGCCCAGCGCTCGGCGTGCTCTTCCCAAGCAGCCTGCCTGCGGCCCTGCAATCGGGTGCCGCGGCGCACGAAGCTGACGGGCCGGCCGCCATAGGTTCCAAAGGATGCCTGGGTGCCGGGCGTGACGGGGCGCGGGGAATCTGGGGTTTCACTCATCACTTCCAGAATACTTTGGTTCGGGGTGGAGGCTCTGCGGAGTCTGGGCTGGGTGCTTGCGCCGGGGACGTTCCACGGTGCGGGTACCGGTGTTCAGTTGCGAAGCACCATCAAGAGCAACGCCAGCCCTTCGAGTCCTGCAATACAAAGCCCGAAGATCCCAAACATCCATGCTATGCTCCGCTGCCCATCGGCATCGCGGCTTTTGGCCAGCCTGAGACAGGTCAGGCCACAGACCAACGCCCCGAGCCAGCAAGCTCCGGTGGGGACCACGAGAATCGTTTGCGCAGCCATTGCATATGGGGGTGACTCAGCGCCAAACATGAAGAGCATCCCCACAGGGAAGACGATCATGAAGACAATGGGCACCCCCATGGCCAGTGCCAAACTCCAGATGCTGACATTCAATCCCGGTGGGTGCGAAATCCGCGCGTGCGACTTCTGAGAAGCCGGCAGAGGATGCCCGGAAGTAGTGCTGTGAGGTGATGGTTTGGGGGTCTTGTCCATGCCCTCAACGCTATGGATCGCGATGCTGCAGAGGCAGGTAAATCTCTCCTATGTGGATAACTCTGCCAAGGCAGCTATTCATACACCGATGGTCATATACCGCTCACCGGTCATATCCCGCCCAACGGACCCTCGATCGAAGCCGCCCTGACAGAATAGGACGTGTGACCTCCTCCAAGACGCCCGGCTATCGAGAGAAACCAGTCCTGCCTGACATCGCAGTGGACGCTGAGATCGACGACGAACCGGCCGCGGATCCCACACAACTCCGCGGTAAGCGCGGCCTGGTCTACTTGGGCATCTGCCTGGTACTGATCGGACTGAACCTCCGCACCGTCTTCTCCAGCTTCTCGGCGGTCCTTCCGGAAATAACGTCCGACGCCGGTCTGCCGGGTTGGTCGCTGGTGGTCCTCACAACCGTGCCGGTCACGCTGCTGGGACTGTTCGCGCCACTGGCTCCCATCCTCGCCCGGAGATTCGGGGCGGAACGGGTGCTTCTCGGAGCCATGGCCGTGCTCACTGCAGGCCTCCTGCTGAGGCCAGTGGAGTTCCCGGGAATGGGTCACTTGCCGGCACTTCTGGCCGGAACAGCTGCCTGCGGTGCCGCAATAGCGCTCTGCAACGTCCTCCTGCCCGGCGTCGTCAAACGGGATTTCCCGCACCGCCTCGGCCTGATGGGCGGCCTCTACACCACCGCGATTTGTGCTTCGGCAGCCCTTGGCGCGGGCTTCACGTACCCCGTGTTTACGGCAACCGGCCACTGGACATCGGCTCTGTGGTTCTGGGCGGTTCCTGCCGGCGTCGTACTTTTGCTTTTCCTCCCGCTCGCGATCCGCCAACCGTCCGTGAAACACCAAGCCGTCCACGGTGGCGTCAATGTGTGGCGCTCGGCCGTGGCGTGGCAGGTGACCATGTTCATGGTGTTGCAGGCCATGATGTCGTTCAGCGTGTTCGCCTGGATGGCACCGATCCTGCGCGACAGGGGGATTGATGGCGGAACGGCCGGGCTGATCGTCTCGTTGTCGATTGTGCTGCAGATGCTGGGGTCCCTGTTTGCCCCTGCCCTGGCCACGCGTTTCAAGGACCAGCGGATCATCAACATGGTGGTGGCGCTGATGACCGGAGGCGGCTTTGCCCTCACGATCTTTGGCCCCACTGAGCTGATTTGGGTCTGGACCGGGCTGAACGGGCTTGGCCAGGGTTCGTTGACTGCCGTGGCCCTGACCATGATCATGGTCCGGACCCGCGACGCCCACACCGCCGCACACCTGTCCGGGATGATGCAGGGCGTCGGCTATGGGGTAGGTTCACTTGGCACGCTGATGGTGGGTCAACTGCACCAGGGGACCGGCGGTTTCGAGGCGGCCGGAGTCCTGTTCCTGGTGGTGGGATCCTTGGCTGCCTTCTTCGGTTACCGGGCAGGCCGCGACCGCTTCGTTTAACGTTGGGGGGCCCACTCTGCACCCAAAGACCCCGGGAAAACGTGCAGAGCGGGCCTCGCAACGATCGCGGGGGACCTAGGCCGTGAGGTCCTTGCCCTTGGTCTCCGGGATGGAGAAGGCAAACCCGATGCCCACCAGCAGCAGGATCACGGCGTACACATTGAACAGCTGGGCCTGACCGATGCTGCCCAGCCAGGTCTGCAGGTAAGGGGCGGTGCCACCGAAGGCCGCCACGCAGATGGAGTACGGGACCCCGACGCCAATGGTTCGGATGTGGGTCGGGAACAGTTCGGCGTACACGGCAGGGACAATCGCTGCGCTGCCGGCGATGAAGAACAGCATCACGGACATAGAGACAGCCAACTGCCACGGTGAGTCCTTCAGCAGCCACGTCATGGGGAAGTGCAGGAGGGCGGCGCCCGCGGCGGAGGCGATGATGACGGGCCTGCGTCCTATGCGGTCGGACAGTTTGCCCCAGAACGGCAGGGCTGCGATGAACACTACGTTGCCAATGACGCCGGCCCACAAGGCTTCGCCGCGATCCATCTTCAAAGACGTTGCTGCGTAGCTCGGTGCCACCACACCCCAGATGTAGTACACAACGGTCAAGCCCACAGTCAGGCCGATGACCTGCAATGCCTGCTTCCGGTACCTGATGATCTGCGGCAGGATCGGCAGGCGCTTCTCGTTGGGAGCTTCTGCCTCAAAGGCTTCGGTTTCCTTCATCTTGGCCCGCATGAACAGGGCGTAGATCCCCAGGGCGCCACCGATCAGGAAGGGGATGCGCCAACCCCAGGCGCTCATGTCTTCCTTGCTCAGGACGTTGGTCAGGATGGCGCCGAGCAGCGTACCGGCCAGGATGCCTGCCGTTCCGGAGGTGTAGATGAGCGTGGCCCAGAAGCCGCGGTGTTCCTTGGGTGCCATTTCCGACAAATAAGTCTGCGACGACGGCAACTCACCACCGTGCGCCAGGCCCTGGATGAGGCGGGCCACCAACAGCATCACCGATGCGAAGGCGCCAACTGCCGCGAACGTCGGCGCGATGCCGATGAGCAGGCTGCCCACCGCACCCAAGGCCACGGCTACGGTCATGGACGTTTTGCGGCCGATCCTGTCGCCGATCCAGCCGAACACGAAACCGCCGAAGGGGCGGGCAACGAAACCGACGGCGAAGATCGCCAAGGTGGACAGTACCGCCGACGTCGGGTCGGCCTGGCTGAACAGGGCGCTGGCGATGAACGGTGAGAACGTTGCGTAGATTGCCCAGTCGTACCATTCAACGGCATTGCCGATTCCGGTACCAACGAGCGTCCGCGCGTGCGATTTTTGGACCTTGACGTCGGAGGACGTTCCTGCGGTGGTGGTCATGGGATTCTCCAAGCTGATGCGGGGACAGGGAGGTGGACGCTAGTTGCCGGCAAGGGCGGCGATGCGGGATACGGCGAGCTCGGCGTACAGCGCGGCACCGTCGGTGAGGACGCCGTCGTCGAACGTTGCGTATGGCGAGTGGTTGAAGGCCGACGTCGCGTGGTCGGCGCCTGGGGCAACGGCACTGAGCCCGATGAACGTGCCGGGAACTTGGTCCAGGACGCGGGAGAAGTCCTCGGAACCACTCAGGGGCGTGGCCATCCGGGTCTGCCTGGACTCGCCGAACATTTCGGCGATGACCTTTTCCGCAGTGGTGGTCTCGTCCTCGTTGTTGATGGTGAGGGGATATTCTTCGTCGTACTGCACATGGACCTCCAGCCCGTGGGCTGCGGCAATACCGTGGAGCAGCCTGGGTACTGCTTCCATCATCTTCCTGCGGGAGGCTTCGGAGAAGGTCCGGACGGTTGCTTCTATGCGGGCGGTTTCGGGGATGACGTTGCGCTTGGTTCCGGCCTGCAACACGCCAACGGTCAGGACCACGGGGTCGAAGAGGTCGAACTGCCGGGTGATCATGACCTGCAGGGCGGTGACCATTTCCGCCGCAGCCGTGACCGGATCCTTGGCCAGGTGGGGAGCGGAGCCATGTCCGCCGGCGCCGTGGACGGTGACGAAGAGGCCCGCCGAGGAACTCAGCATGATCCCGGGTTTGGTGAGGAACTGTCCGTGATCGGCAACTGATGAGAACACGTGCATTCCGTAGGCTGCATCCGCACGCCTTCCGGCCGCGTCCAGGACGCCTTCCTCGATCATGTAGCTGGCGCCGTCAAAGCCCTCCTCGCCGGGCTGGAACATGAGGATGACATCGCCTGCCAGTTGATCCTGACGCTCTGCAAGGAGAGTGGCAGCACCGGCGAGCATGGAGGTGTGGAGATCGTGTCCGCAGGCATGCATGGCGCCGTCCACGCGGGAGGTGTAGTCCACGCCGGTGGTCTCCTGGACGGGGAGCCCATCCATGTCGGCCCGCAGCAACACCACGGGTTTGTGGGCCGAAGTGTGGCCGGCGCTGCCGCGGAGAACTGCCGTGACTGATGTCGTTTCCTTGCCCAGGGTGATCTCGAAGGGGAGTCCATCCAGTGCCTTGAGCACCTTTTCCTGCGTGCGGGGGAGCTGCAGCCCGATTTCCGGTTCACGGTGAAGGTCATGCCGGAGGCGGACGATGTCGTCCCGCAGCTCCTTGGCGTCGGCAGCGATGGTCATGTTCTACTCCTGGGTTTATCCGGGGCTCTTCCTTAGAACATTGTGTGGTGACGTGCTTCACAGGCTCTGAAACATCTGGAAATATGCATTTTTGGCCGGAAGTACCAGAAATTATGCAACGACCGTGGGAGAGTTGGGGCATGGAACTCAGTGAGGAAGATCTCCGCCTGATCAATGCACTGCAAATTTCGCCCCGGCTCAGCTGGTCCGACGCCGGCCAGGTCCTGGGCGTCCATGCCACCACCTTGGCGGCGCGGTGGGACCGGCTCCGGGAGTCCGGAGCAGCCTGGACCACCTCCCACCTCACCGGAGATCCGAAAAACATGTGCTTGGCCATGGTGGACGTTGACTGCGACATGGACCTCAGGCCGGAGGTGACGGCGGCGCTGGCCGCCCTGCCCGAGGTCATTACCGTGGAAGAAGCAGCAAGCAACCGCGACCTGACACTGACCGTCATCACCCGTGACCTGGAGCAGTTCAGCGCGCAACTGCTGCCGAGGCTGAAGGAAATCCGCGGACTCACCAAGTACCAGACCGCACTGTGCACGCGTATCCACATCAGCGGCTACGCGTGGCGCCTCAACGTCCTCACCAAGGGGGAGCAACAGGCGGTCCGCGCGCTCGCAGGACCCGAATCCGCCAGTCCGCTGGGCCCCGACGCGAGCGCAACCCCGCTCCCCGACAGCCACTTGGCGCTGATCCCTTTCCTCGCCCGGGACGGTCGGGTCACCGCAGCAGAGATTGCGAGGGCGCTGGGGCGGAATCCGGCCACCGTGCAGCGGCAACTGGGCAGGGTCCTGGCCAGCCGCATGCTGTCCTTTCGTTGCGAAATCGCCCAACAATTCTCGGGCTACCCGGTCACCATCCAATGGTTCGCCAACGTCCCGCCGGGCAGGCACGAGGCGGCCGCCGTCGAGTCGCGCGCCATCCGCAACGTGCGTTTCGCTGCCTCCACTACGGGGCGCACCAACTTCACCATCATCATGTGGCTGCGGTCCCTGGCCGAGGTCCTGGAAATGGAGCTCACGGTCCAGCAGCGGATTCCGGGCATCGAATTGGTGGAAAGCGTGGTCATGCTGAACACGGCCAAACGCGTGGGGTGGATGCTGAATCCCGATTCCACCGCCACCGGTGAGGTAGTGGCGCCCTACGCGGAATTCCTTCCCGACGGTATTTAGGGGCTTTTTACTGCCCGCAAAACCGTGTCCAGGGTGGTGCCGGACTCGCCATCGGGACCTGTGACCGAACGCTTGCGGTCTGTAAGGACGTTGACGAACCACGGGTCACGGTCCAGACGCAATGCCCCTGCCAGCTGTTCCGGGGTGAAGAACATGCCGGAGTCGTGATGGTGGCTCCACGACGGCAGCCCGTGCGGATGGTGCCCCACCACCAGCAAGGTGCCGCCCGGGGCGACTGCTGCCGCGGCCATTGCCACGGACTCGCGCCAGGGCAGCAGGGGTGAGTGCAGGAACTGGGCCGAGACGAGGTCGAATTCGGCGTTGGGGGTCCATTCCGCGAGATCCTGCTGCTGCCACGTGATCCGGTCCGCGTGGCTGGTTCCTGCTGCATGCGCAGCTGCCCGTTCAAGCGCGACGGCGGAGACATCCAATGCGGTCACGGTCCAGCCCTGCTCCGCGAGCCAGATGGCATCGGCGCCTTCGCCACAACCAAGGTCCAGTGCTTTGCCGGGGTTCAGGTCCCTGGCTTCGGCCACCAGCTGCGGATTCGGATTTCCGCTCCACACCTTGGTCCGCTCCTTGTACATGCCATCCCACATGTCCACAGCGTTGTCCGCGTCCTCGTGGAGGTTCAAGCCGCGCTGCTGGGCGGCGTCGTGTTGGTGGGCATGCTCGGGCGTACCTGCGCCGGTGGGTTGTTCGCCGTGGAGGGTGCCGCCGTCGTGCGTCTTTTCAGTCATATGCCAAGCGTGCCGCGAGGCGTGGACGGAAGGCAATGCCTGTTGCTGCTTCGGCAAGTCTGAAGTAGTTGGGAGTTGACTATGGTCTTTCCGTGCGGGGGTGGGTAGCCTTTGTCGCAGATGCGCCCGTCGCGAATCAGGGGCGCCTGAAATTGGGGGATTCACGGTGATTCTGGCGCGAAAAATCAGTGTCAAAGCCTGCCTGTCAGGTGTTTTTGCAGCGGTGCTGGTGATGGTGGCAATGCCACCCGCACAAGCGGCTCCGCCGTCGTCGGATGCGGTGGCGGTCCCCGCGACTGTTCCATCGACAAGCCCCGCGACGGTTCAGGCGGCCACTGCAACGGCCCCGCGGAAAATCGACATAGCCCATCCGAAATTCGTGGAGCTCAAGAAAGACGGCACAAAGCTCTTTGTGGCCAGTCCCGAGGGCATGCTGTCCGTCATCGACACAGCCCAGGGTGTGGTGGCCAAAAGCGTCCAAGCCGGTCCCACCACCGCCCTGGCTCTCAGCACGAACGGATCAACGGCTTTCCTGGCGACCGGCACCAGCGTCACCATCATTGATGCATCTGCCATGACCGTGAAGTATTTGGTCCCTGTGGGTGACGAGGTGGCAGGCCTTGTGGTCAGCCCCGGTGGAACCGCACTGTATGTGGGGCTCAAAACCGCCGGCGTGAAAGTGGTTGATGTTGCCCAAGGCAAGGTAACAGCCCAAATACCAGTGGGTGGAAGCATCACCAAACTGCTGGCAACTCCGGACGGGGCCAAGCTCTATGCGCTCAAGGGGGCATCGGTAGCGGTCATTGATACGAAGAGCCGGACCGTTTTGGCCACGGACCCGATGACCGGGACGGACGGCACCGTCTCACCGGATGGAACGCGGTTGGTGACCACGCACGGGTGGGGCCTCTCGGTCATCAACACCGCCACGGACAAGGTTCTGGCCACTTTCCAGACGTTCCTGGAACCGTCCGCGCCCGTCTTCACCCCTGACAGCAAGCGGGCCTTCTTCGAAGACCACGGACAACCGTATTACCCGTCCCCGGGCCGCCGGGTCATCAACAATCCCATGGTGTCCCAGCTCAACCTCGAAACCCTGGCCGTCGGGCAGGCCACCCCGGACAGGCAGGAGCCGGGCACCTTGGTGATGAACCCGGATGGAACCCGGCTGTACCGGTCAAATGCAACGGTGATCCAGGTGTGGGGTGCAAGGTCCGAGGATTCCTCCATCCCGTTGGTTGAGGATCTCCAGCTCGGTGCCTACACCTCGGTACGGGCGA
Organism: Arthrobacter sp. TmtSoilC79; assembly: GCF_059739405.1. NCBI lineage: Bacteria > Bacillati > Actinomycetota > Actinomycetes > Micrococcales > Micrococcaceae > Arthrobacter > Arthrobacter sp. TmtSoilC79. The sequence goes on from NZ_AP046051.1 coordinate 697,847, forward strand.
TGGCACCGGACGGGTCCAAGCTCTACGCAAGCTCCGTTGACGGCAACGCCATCTGGGTTCTTGACACCTCCGGCCCGCCAAAGAACGTCTGGAAGGATTACAACTCCGACGGCGCCACGGATGTGCTCGCGCGGGATACTGCCGGCACGCTGTGGCTCTACCCCGGGGACGGAAAACGGGGATGGCTTCCAAGGTCGGCAGTGGGCTCAGGATGGAATGGCATGAGCCTGATCCTGTCCGCCGGCGACTTCAACGGAGATACCCATGCAGACGTCCTGGCCCGCGATGCTGCCGGTGATCTCTGGCTCTACCCCGGCAACGGCCGTTCAGGGTGGCTGCCCAGGACCAAAGTGGGCGTGGGCTGGAACGCCATGACCGCCGTCGTCGCTCCTGGTGATTTCAACGGTGACGGTAAAGCGGACGTCATGGCCCGCGACGCTGCGGGGGACTTCTGGCTCTACCCGGGCAATGGTTCAGGCGGCTGGCTTCCGCGTGCCAAGGCAGGAACCGGATGGAACCAGATGACCACCATCCTCGGGCCCGGGGAATTTGGGTCGCCGGGCGGGGACATCATGGCCAAAGACGCCGCAGGAACCCTGTGGCTCTACGAAGGAAACGGTAATGGCGGATGGCTGCCGCGCCGGCAGGTAGGAATCGGGTGGAACGTCATGACGGCGATAGTGACACCCGGCGACATCAACAGCGACGGCGTGCCTGATGTCCTGGCGCGCAACTCCAGCGGAAGCCTGATCCTCTATCGAGGAACGGGTTCAGGTGGCCTGCAGGAGGACCAGCAGGTGGGCGCCGGGTGGAATGTCATGACCGCCATCCTGTGACGCTGCTACGACGGTTGGTTCCAACGCTGCGCACCGGTTCCTGAAGCGCCGAGCTCGTCCGAGGGGTTCTGCAACGTGCACGACTTCAGGCTCAGGCAGCCGCAGCCGATGCAACCGTCAAGATCGTTGCGGAGGTGTTGGAGGGCAGCGATGCGGTCGTCGAGCTCCTTGCGCCACCGCAGAGATAACTTGGCCCAATCGCGTTTGGTGGGAGTCCGGCCGTCCGGCAGGGAATCCAACGCCTCGCGGATGTCCTTCAACGGCAGGCCCACGCGCTGGGAGGTCTTGATGAACGCGACCCGGCGCAGGGTGTCCCGCCGGTAACGCCGTTGGTTGCCGGCCGTTCGTTCCGCTTCGATCAGCCCGTTGCGTTCGTAGAAATGAAGGGCCGACGGCGCCACTCCGCTGCGCTCGGACAGCTCGCCAATAGAGAGGGGCCTGTGGGTTGTGGCTGGCTGCATGGTGTGGCCTTCGGTGGCGTGGATAGCGGATTGACCTCAACATTAGTTGAGGTTCTAGGGTAACCACCATGACCTCTGACACCTCAACGGCCGGGATACTGCGCCGCCCCTACCTGCTTGCCACCGTGGGGGCTTGCGCACTGGTGTTCCTCAGTGCGTTCGAATCCCTCGCCGTGACCACCATCATGCCGCTCGTGAGCCGCGACCTCGACGGGGCAAGCCTTTACGCCCTGGCCTTCGCCGGCCCCCTGGCAACCGGTGTGATGGGCATGGTGGCAGCGGGCAACTGGTCGGACCGTCGAGGACCTGCGGCGCCGCTGTATTCCTCCGTTGCTTTGTTCGTAGCGGGACTTCTGATCGCAGGCATGGCCGGCACCATGGAAATCCTGGTGCTGGGCCGGTTGGTGCAGGGTCTTGGTGGCGGTGCGATGACCGTGGCGCTCTACGTCCTGGTGGCCCGGGTGTACCCGGCCGAACTGCACCCTAAGATCTTCGCCGCTTTTGCCGCGTCCTGGGTGGTCCCATCCCTGGTGGGACCATTCGCGGCAGGCGTGGTGGCCCAGTTGAGCAGCTGGCACTGGGTGTTCCTCGGCGTCGTGGGACTTGTTGTTCCGGCTTTGCTGATGGTGGTGCCGGCCGTGCGTGGCATGAAGTCCGAACCCCCAGCCGAGCCTGTTCCCTGGGCGTTTGGCCGTATGGGGTGGGCGGCGCTCGCAGCCATAGCCGTCCTCGGCCTGAACCTGTCCGCTGAGGTGCCGGGCTTCGGTGGGGCGATTGCCGTCGTCGCGCTGGTCATTGCCCTTGTTGCGGTGAAGCCGCTGGTACCGCGTGGAACACTGACCGCACACCGCGGCCTGCCCAGCGTGATCCTGGTACGCGGGCTGGCGTCGGCGGCGTTCTTCGGGGCCGAGGTGTACCTGCCGTACCTGTTGACCGAGCGGTATGCGTTCACGCCGACCTTTGCCGGGCTGACCCTGACCGGTGCCGCGCTCGCGTGGGCCGGGGCGTCGGCGGTACAGGGCCGGCTGGGTAACCGCTTGGCCGACGATCTCGCCGTGAAGATCGGAGCCGCACTGGTGCTGGTCGCCATCATTTCCACGCTGGTGACGGCCGCGTTTGCCCTCCCCGCGGCTGTGGCCATTGGCGGGTGGATCCTTGCCGGCGCCGGGATGGGCCTCATGTACCCGAGGCTCTCCGTGATGACGTTGGCGCTGTCCACTCCCGAAAACCAGGGCTTCAACAGTGCGGCCATGTCCATCTCCGACTCCCTTGGCGGCGCGCTCTCCCTCGCCGCCACGGGGCTTGTGTTCGCGGCATTTACGACGACGAACCCGTTCGCGGGGGTGTTCGCACTGGCGGCGATCATCGCCGTCGCCGGGGTTCTCATGGCGCCGAGGGTCGCCGCCCGCGCGGGGGGTCGTGCTCGGGAGGGTGCTCGGGAGGGTGCTCGGCGGGGTGCTCGGGTGGGTGCTCGGGAGGGTGCTCGGGTGGGCGTGACATCGGCCGACGCAAGTACACCCGACACGGAATCCGAACTCACGCACCACGCCTGACTGGTGGGGGAGGTTGTGAGGCCTGTTCTGCAGGGTGTTCGTGCCGGGAGGGGTGCAGAGTGGGCCTGGCAAGGTGTGGGGTTTGGTTGTTGGGCCTGTTCTGCAGGGTATGTGTGCCCGGAGGGGTGCAGAGCGGGCCTGGCAAGGTGTGGGGCTTGGTTGTGAGGCCTGTTCTGCAGGGTATGTGTGCCCGGAAGGGTGCAGAGTGGGCCTCGCAAGGGGAGCCTGAGCAGCCCCGATGCAGGTCCGCAGGAGAAACACTGCTAAGCTAGGAACACTTGATGTGCGGTGACGCCCTGAAGCAGGTGGCCTGAAAGGCTGCGCGGCGGGGCATTTTTCATGTGAGAGGCACATCCTGCGTCGATGAACGCGTTCTATTTGGTCCCGACCACCGCTGTTGCAGCGAATCGGTAGACCACCTGACTTTTCCTCGGCGAACCCCTGGCCCAACCGGCGTCGGGGGCCGATGTCCGCAACTGGACACCGCCCGAAAGACATGAAGTTTATGACTACTTTTGCTGCCCTTGGCACGCCCAAGCCCATTGCTGAGTCCCTCGCCGCAGATGGCATCGAAGAGGCATTCCCCATCCAGGTGAAGACCCTCCCTGACACGCTCGCAGGCCGCGACGTCCTGGGCCGTGGCCGCACCGGCTCCGGCAAGACCATCGCTTTCGCCATCCCGCTCGTGGCCCGCTTGGCCGAGCGCGAAGCAAAGCACTTCCGCAAACCGGGCCGTCCCATGGGCCTCGTCCTTGCGCCGACGCGTGAACTGGCAACCCAGATCAATGCCACCATCGAGCCGTTGGCCAAGGCCATGGGCCTGAACACCACGGTCATCTACGGCGGCATCTCCCAGGCACGCCAGGAAAAGGCCCTGCGTGCCGGCGTCGACATCGTCATCGCCTGCCCGGGCCGCCTCGAAGACCTGATCCGCCAGCGCATCCTGACCCTCGAAGCCGTTGAGGTCACCGTGCTGGATGAGGCCGACCACATGGCTGACCTCGGCTTCCTCCCGGTGGTCAAGAAGCTCATGGACATGACCCCCACCCAGGGTCAGCGCCTGCTCTTCTCCGCAACGTTGGACAACGGTGTTGACAAGCTGGTCAACCGTTACCTCTCCAACCCGCTGACGCACTCCGTGGACGATCCCCAGGCTGCTGTCACCACCATGGAACACCACGTCCTGGTGGTCAACGACCAGACCGTCAAGAAGCAACTCATCGTTGAACTGGCCTCCGGCGCCGGCCGCCGCGTCCTCTTCATGCGGACCAAGCACCACGCCCGCAAGCTTGCCAAGACCCTCACGGACGCCGGCATCCCCGCCGTCGACCTTCACGGCAACCTGTCGCAGAACGCACGCGACCGCAACCTTGCCGAGTTCTCCAACGGTGACGTCCGCGTCCTGGTGGCTACCGACGTCGCGGCCCGTGGCGTGCACGTTGACGACGTCGAACTCGTCATCCACGTGGACCCGCCCACAGAGCACAAGGCCTACCTGCACCGCTCAGGCCGCACCGCCCGCGCCGGTTCCGATGGCACCGTGGTCACCCTGACGCTTCCCGAGCAGCAGAGCGACGTCAAGAAGCTCATGAAGGCTGCCGGCGTTGACGTTTCGTTTGAACGCGTGACGGCCAATTCCCCGCTGGTTGCCGAGCTCGTGGGCGACATCGCGGACAAGGTTGATCCCCGCACCCGTGCAGCTCTCCTGGCAGCCAAGGCTCCGCAGGGTGGCGGCACCTCCACCGGTGCCAACGCCCAGCGCAAGCGCGCACGCCGTTCGGGCGGCCAGGCTGCTCCCACTGCCGGTGGCCGTGGCGGCCGCGGTGGACGTGGAAAGGTCGCGGCTGAGCCGGTTCGCACGGACGTCAACCGCGCCGAGCGTCGCGCAGCAATGAACGACGACGTCGCCCGCAGCTCACGTGGTCGCGGCAAGTCGACTTCCACTCACCGTAACGACGTACCGGGCTCGCAGGGGCAGGGTGGCCGCAGCGGTCGTCCGGCTACTGGCCAGCGGGCAGCTTCGGCTCCCCGCACGGCGTCCACTACTTCGACGCGTACCGGCGGAAACAAAGCTGTTTGGTCTTCCGCAACCGGCGCTGCGTCCGGTGGATCCTACGGTTCGGGCGCTTCCGGGAACTCCGCTCGTGGTGGATCCGGTGCAGGCCGTCCGGCACGCAGCGGCCCGCGTCGTGCCTCGGCTCCCGCGTCCAACGAGCGTCGCGGCCGCTAACCTCCCGTTGTGAGGCCCACTCTGCACGCTATTCCTTTGGGTTGGCGTGCAGAGCGGGCCCCGCAAGCTACCAGCCTCGGGCGCGCCACTCCTCAAGGTGTGGCCGCTCGGCGCCAAGGGTTGTGGGCAATCCATGGCCGGGGTGGACCAGGGTATCGTCCGGATAGGCGTCGAACAGTCGCTCCGACACGTCGTTCAACAGAGAAGTGAAGCGTGCAGGATCTTTCTGTGTGTTGCCGACGCCTCCCGGAAACAACGAGTCACCACTGAAAATGTGGGCGGGCCCGTTCGGATCCTGGTACACGAAAGCGATCGAGCCCGGGGTGTGTCCGCGCAAGTGGATTGCCGTGATCTCGAAGTCGTCAAACCGCTCGACGTCGCCGTGACCAAGCCGGACATCCACCGGAACCGGCAACGCATCGGCGTCGTCCGCTCCAGCTGAGGTGGTTGCGCCGGTAACTTCTACCAACTCCGGCAGCGCGCGGACATGGTCCCAGTGCTGGTGGGTGGTGGCGATCCTGAGCACCTTGGTGGGAGCGGCCGAATCGACGGCGCTGTCTGCGATCAATTGCTGGATCGCAGGAAGGTCGTCGGCGGCGTCGATCAACAATTGCCCACCCGTGGACTTCGAAGTCAGCAAGTACACGTTGTTGTTCATCTCGCTGACGGAGATGCTGCGGATGGTGATTTGGTGCAAAGAGTGAATGAGCGAATCCATGCGATCAGCCTACGTTGTTGGCTTCGCGGCCCTGCGAAACCCAGTTGGGGTCGGCAGAACGTGAACCCACGACGCCGGCCGCGGCTTGGTTGAGCACCTCAAGTTGTGCTGTCCCCAGTTGCAGGGACAGTGCCCCCAGGTTCTCGTCGATCCGGTGCGTTTTACGCGTGCCGGGGATGGGAACCACGGAAATCCCAAGGCGCTGACCTTGGGCGAACAGCCATGCCAGGGCTACCTGGGCAGGAGTTGCATCCAGCCCACTGGCTACCTCGCGGACCGCGGCCACTACGGCTTGGTTCGCATCAAGTGCCTCGTCACCAAAACGGGGGATCTTATGGCGGAAGTCATTTTCCCCAAGGTCGCCCGCGCTGACGGTTCCCGTGAGGAATCCGCGGCCAAGAGGCGAATAAGGCACAAACCCAACGCCAAGTTCCTTGGCGGCAGGTACAACGTTGAGCTCCACATCCCTGCTCCAGATCGACCACTCGCTCTGGACCGCGGCAATGGGATGGACAGCGTTGGCCTGCCTGAGCTCCTCGGCCGTCACCTCAGACAAGCCGAGGTGCCGGACCTTGCCCTCTCGGACCAGTTCCGCCATGGCCTCCACGGTTTCCACTATCGGAACGCGGAGGTCACGGCGGTGCATGTAGTAGAGGTCAATCACGTCAGTGTCCAGGCGGCGGAGGCTCGCTTCCGCCGCTTGCCTGATGTAGGGCGCATCCCCGCGGACTCCCGTGTACCCGTCCGCGGGGTTGCCCTCAATTCCGAACTTGGTGGCCACCTGGATCTCGTCGCGCCGCTCCTTCAAGAGCCTGCCCACGAGTTCCTCGTTGCTCCCGGCGCCGTACACGTCTGCGGTGTCGATGAACGTGATGCCCGCGTCCACCGCATGCCTCAGTGTTTGCAGGCCTTCCTCCGGCTCGATTCCCCCGTAGACCGGGGTGAGGGCCATTCCGCCGAATCCGAGGGGGCTGACCTTGAGGCCGTCACCGAGTTGAACTTCAGTCATGAACTTCTCCAATGCGCGTAGGTGTTCCAGAGTGCCCTTTGTTGGCGTGAACCCGATGGAGACGGCGGGTATTCCTGCTGTTGCGGTCCCGCGCGCTGCCCGGCCCGCCCCGGCGAGCCGCATTCGATGGCTAGCTGCGGGATGGGCCGGGCAGGCGCAGGCGTATTCATGGTGCACGCGGATTCGATGGGCCGCTGCGCATTCGATGCTTCGCTGCGGGTTCGTCGAGCTTGCTGGCTTCGGTTCCGCGGGCGTGTGAAGGCCGATTCGATGGGCCGCTGCGCATTCGATGCTTCGCTGCGGGTTCGCCGGGCTTGCTGGCTTCGGTTCCGCGGGCGTGTGAACACCGACTCGATGGGCCGCTGCGCATTCGATGGTGCGAGACATCGAATGAGCAGCTACCCCTCGAAATGGAGCGCCAGGAAGCGCCTATTCGGCCTTGGCCGCTGCGCATTCGATGCTTCGCTGCGGGTTCGCCTGGCCGACTCGCTGCGGATTTCCCGGGCGTGTGAAGGCCGATTCGATGGGCCGCTGCGCATTCGATGCTTCGCTGCAGGTTCGTCGAGCTTGCTGGCTGCGGTTCAGCGGGCGTGTGAAGGCCGATTCGATGTGCCGCTGCGCATTCGATGGTGCGAGACATCGAATGAGCAGCTACCCCTCGAAATGGAGCGTCAGGAAGCGTCTATTCGGCCTTGGCAGCAGGCTTATCGGCAGGCAGGGCCTTCAAACCGGCAGCACAGCCCACGATTCCCGCGATGAAGAGCAGCTTCAGCGGGCTCGCGGACTCCACGCCCGTGATCATGGCCCAGCCAACTGTCAGCGCAGCACCAATCCCGACCCAGACCGCGTAAGCAGTACCGAGGGGGATGCGCTTCACGGCGATGCCCAGTCCGAGCATGCTCAGTACTGCGGTGATAGCGAAGACCACTGTGGGCATGAGTTGCGTGAAGCCGTTGGACAGGCCCAAAGCGGTGGCCCATACGGCTTCGAGCAGCGCTGAAGCCAGGAGAATGACCCAGAAGATTCCGTTGCCGGTGTTCGAGTTGTTTGCAGTCATGGCTATGCCACCACCTTCAGGCCGACCACGCATGCGCCGATGCCCGCAAGCAGAAGCAGCCGGGCCGTCGTCGCGCGTTCAACCTTGGTGACCATCGCGTACGTGGCAGTCAGGACGACGCCGACGCCAACCCACACCGCGTAGGCCGTGCCCGTGGGGATGGACTGCATCGCGATGGCGAGGCCGCCCATACTGGCGATCACTGACACCAGGAACACAACAGTTGGGACGGGTTTGCGGAAGCCCTTGGAACGGTGGAGCGCTGCGGCCCACACGGCCTCAAGTGCTCCGGAAAGAATGAGAATTAACCACGACATGACATTTCCTTTGGCCAGTCTTGTCGCGTTCCGGGTACTGAACCGTCGTCCGGAGGTTCCAGAGCGGAACCTTCATTTCAGGCTAGCAACTCCCGCGCAGGGTGGCCACTTCTGGTGGTTAACGTCACCAGCTCAGGCGTGGGCTTCCACATGGTCGATCGAGATGACCGCGATGAAGCCCCGGCCCGTGATTTCCGGGCTGCGGGTATCCGAGCCCACCACGGCGTCATACCGGGACAGTTCAATCGGCTCGGCCGCGCTGGGTGACGGGGCGCCGCCGTCGGACTCTTCCTCCTCAACCGGTGCTTCGTCCCCAAGCCCGCCGGGCGCCACCGTGGCTTTCCCTTCAAGAAGGACGGCCAGTTGGCCCTCGAAGACCGGGTGAGCCCGTTTCTTGGAGATTTCCACAATGGACGTGTAGCCCTTGAAAGCGCCCTCGCGTGCAATGACGTTCAGATCCCGTATATCCCCGGTGGGAAGAGTTGCCGAAGATGCGGCCTCGCCAGAGAAACGGAACGGACGATACTTCTCCAGCGGGTGCTCCGAGCCGTCCACGGAGAGCAACAGCAGTTCGCCGTCGATGATGGTGATAACCCGCTCCATGCCAGGAAAGGCGGAAAATTCGCCCGCTTTTGAGACGTCGGCGATGCTGACGCGCCAATCCCAGGCCCCGTCCTGGGCTGAAGCGGCCTTAGGGTGGCTGGCGAGTTCGCGCGTCACCCCACCGCCGTTGCGCCACGGTTCAGGACGGATGTCGGCAAAGCGGATGATCTCCATTCGACCAGCCTAGTGGTGGACACGGCTTCTGCGTTCGCATTCCGGCTTGCTAACGTCATATGTGGAAAACGTTGCGAGTTTGGCTGGAGGCGCGGGAATGTTCGTCAAAGTGTGCGGCTTGAGCACGCCGGAATCCCTCAGTGAGGCCGTCGACGCCGGTGCCGACGCGGTGGGATTCGTCCTTACCGCCAGCCCGCGCGAAGTCAGCCCGGAGCAGGTCCGCATCCTCCTTCCCTTGGTTCCTGCCGGTGTCCACGCCGTGGGTGTTTTCCGGCACGAGTCTGCCGCGGACGCCGTTGCCAAAGCACAAGCCGCAGGCCTCGAATGGGTTCAGCTCCATGGTCACCGGACGGCCGAGGACGTCAAGACAGTGCACGACGCCGGGATGCGGCTCATCAGGGCCGTCACCATGGGTGCCTCCGAGGACGAGTTCGCTGATCTGGGCGAAGAATTGTTCCTGGTTGATGCCGCCGTGCCGGGCTCGGGGGAGTCCTGGGACTACGGTTCGGTCCGGGCGAAGGGACTCGATGGCCGCGAATGGCTGCTCGCAGGGGGACTCGAAGCCGGCAATGTTGCCTTCGCAGCAACCGCGGCCGGAGCCTGGGGCGTGGATGTGTCCTCGGGCGTGGAGTCTTCCCGCGGAGTGAAGGACCTGGCCAGGATCCGGGAATTCGTGGAAGCCGCCAAGGCCTGACGCTCGATCACGTCCCCTGGGTCTTTTGGCGGACGCTCTATCACTTCCCCCAGCCTCTCGGCTGATGCTCTATCAGATCCCCCGGTCTTTTGGCTGACGCTCTATCAGATCCCTTGATCTTTTGGCTGACGCTCTATCACTTCCCCCAGTCTTTCCGCTGATGCTCTATCACTTCCCCCAGCCTCTCGACTGACGCTCTATCAGATCCCCCGGGTCTTTCCGCCGATCCTCGCTCACGTCCCCTGGGTTGACTGACGTTGCTCTCTGACACCACAGTTTCTGGTGGTGATGTGAGAGAGCGATGGTGCAAACCTGCGATTTAGTGAGAGATCGTATGGCTGTCACTGGCACCCCCTAGAATCGCTTCCAAGACCAGTTCGCTTCCAACACCGAATGTTTCCAACACCCCGTTTCACCCGAAGTCCACGAAACCAGGAGTCAAACAATGAGCGCGGAACACTTCACCCTGACCATGAGCCGTGCGTTTGACGCCCCTCGCGAGAAGGTTTTCGACGCTTGGATGGATCCTGACAAGCTCGCGCAGTGGTTCGGCCCCGTTGAGGTGGAGGCGCCCCGCGAGAAGATCATTGTTGAGCCGAAGGTGGGCGGCATCTGGCAGGTGGTCATGGTGTGGTCCGACGAGGATGGGGAGCAGGAAGCCCCCATTGAAGCTGTAATCTCTGAACTGGAAGCCCCGGTTCTCCTGGTTGCGAAGGCCAAAGCTGCTCCGGATGCCGATCACGAATTCGAGGAGATGCGCCTGGAATTCGAGGACCTCACCGGCCGAACCCGCATGAATGTTACCCAGGGCCCTTTTGAATCCCAGGAGTGGGTGGACATGACCCGCGACGGCTGGGGAACTTCGTTCGACAAGCTGGACGACCTCCTGGCATAACGGGCAGAGCATTATCCAGTGAAGAATCACTTCAGGGAAGAATCAGGGCAGACCCCTAGGCTTTTTGTCAGACCGGCAAGGGAGAATGGGGACTATGAAAACGCTCCTTAACATCATCTGGCTTGTCTTCGGTGGGTTCTGGCTGGCTTTGGGCTACTTCGCGGCGGGCATCATTTGCTGCGTTCTGATCGTCACCATCCCTTGGGGCATCGCTTCCTTCCGGATCGGTGCGTACTGCTTGTGGCCCTTCGGCCAAATGGTGGTGGAAAAGCCGGGCGGTGCAGGGGTATTCGCTCTCCTCGGCAACGTGATCTGGCTGCTCGTTGCGGGTATCTGGATCGCGATCGGTCACGTGGTCACCGCCTTTGCCATGGCCATCACCATCATTGGCATCCCGCTCGCCATTGCCAACCTGAAGCTGATCCCGGTGTCCTTGATGCCGCTCGGCAAGCAAATTGTGCCCACCAACCAGCCGTTCGTCAGCACCTACCGCTAGGCATACCTTCGGCCTGCCAGCACCTACCGCTAGGCATACCTTCAGCCTGCCAGCACCTGCCGTTGCCAGCACCTGCCGCTGGAAACGCCGGTGCTGAAAGGCACCTAACCCTGGAAAGCCTGCACGGCGGCGGTACCCAGATCGAAACGGAAACGCCGCACCTGACGTATGCGCCCGCCGTCGGCCTCCACCGTGAATGAGACTTCCAATGCGGCCCGGTCCAGGTCCGCAGTCGTGACGGTGTAGGTCGGCGTGAAGAACAGGGCCTGTTCGCCTGGCAGAAGGTCGACCGGCGGGAAGTCGCCCCGGTTGGCGTGCGGTCCGAGAAGGACGACGCCGGTCATCGGCTGGGTGCCGCAGTTGCGGGCACGCCCGGTGAAAGCCAGGATGTCCCCGGCTTTGTAGCCGGGGATGATCGGGCCGTAGTTGAGGTCCTGGGCTTCACGCGTGCCAAGGACTTGGTTTCCGGAGTAACCCTGGCCAATTTCCTTCCAGGTTTGCACGTCCCACTGGCCGTCGCTGGAGGATGGAAGCACGTGGAATTCACCTGCGTTCTGCCACTCGTCAGGACGGCCAGGGGTAATGGAGCGCAGTTCCATGTCGAAGGCCAAGACGTCGGGGCACGAGTCAGCAGGTTCCGAGCCAACCCGGCCGCCGCCACCGTCAGCCCGGCCGCCGTCGACCCGGCCGCCGTCGACCCGGCCGCCGGCGACCCGGCCGCCGGCGACCCGGCCGCCGTCGACCCCGCCAGCGGCGGAAGCTGCCGCCGAACCCAGCTGATCCGTCAATTGCTCCGCAGGGATGGAAGCGAACACGATTTCCCGGTAACCCTGTCGCTCATAAAGGACGCCCACGTTTCCATCGGGCAGGCGCGTCACGGTGGAGTAGGCCGAACTTCCGGGGCACACCACCAGCTTGGCCGGCCAGGTGGCGCCATTATCGTCGGAAAGGCTGAGCACCGTGTTCCGACGAAGCTGCGGGTCCTGGTTGTTGCTGGCCATCAGCCACCCGGACGTGCCGGATTCCGGGAGCGAAACGACGGGTCGTCCGTCGAAGCGGGTCAGGGAGCCGTTGTCGCTGGGGTCGGGCAGATCTTCAACAGGCTTAAGCGGGCTCCAGGACTGCCCGCCGTTCTCAGAAATAGACCATAAACGGCAAGGCGTTGCCCGGGAGTGAAGCAGAAGCCGGCCGTCATCCAGACACACCACCCTGTTTTCGTTGGGCCCGATCCCGGACGGGCCATCTCCGATCAGTTCTCCCAAAACCCAGGTCTCACCGTGGTCGTCGCTGAACGCCGAGGCGGCCATGATGGTCCCCTCCACGAGCACTACATACTGCTGCGCCAGCCTGCCCTTGAATGGGCCGGTGTGGACGTGGATGCCTTGGCCTGCCGCAGCAAAAAGGCCGGTGATTCCTGGGTGGGCCGATTTGAGCTGTGCGGTGAGCCGACGATGCTGCCAGGTGCCGCCGTCGTCGTCTGAGTAACTGACGTCTGCGTGCTGAACCTCGTCGTCCGGCTCCATGCCGGGGACGGCCTCGAAGAATCCGGCCTGGGTTCCAGCGGCGTGGAACATGAAGATACGTCCGGTCTCGTTGTCCACCAGCAGGCTGGGGTCACCGAATCCCTGCAGCCCCTGGCCCGTACGAACCACCTGCTGCGGGCCCCAGGTCTTTCCGTTGTCCGTGCTGCGGCGCAGGAGGAGATCAATGGGATTGGGAAGATCGTCCAGGTTTGGCCGGCCGTCGTAGGCAGCCAGCAGGGTGCCTCGTGGGCTCACAGCAAGGGCGGGGATACGGTACTGGCGGTAACCGCCCACGCCACGGACGGCCAGGACGTGTTCAAGGTCGGGGATCGCCAGTGGCAGCTCGGGGCTCACATCGATGTGGAGGTAGGAGGTCATACCTCCTAGTCTAGGGCGTCCTAAAAGCACCGTTCAGCAGCAAGGCAACCGCAGAACTGTCATCCAACTCTGCCGCGATGCTGACGTCCCCGGCATAACCGGCGTCGATCAATTCCCGGCCGCTGGAGCAACTGCGCAACATTTCTGTCAGCCGGGGTCGGGCAGCACCGAACGAAACAGCGGCCATCTCAGCTTCGGGAGAAAAGCCGCGACGCCCGGCATTTGCGAGGCCGGCAATGAACGCGCCCGCACCAAGTTGATCCTCCAACGACGGCCGCAACGCTCCATCCGTCCACTTTTCACCTGCTGCGATCACGGCGATCACGGCGTCGGCGGGCAGGGCGGCATGGACCCAGCGGGCCGTTGCGGCGGCGTTTCGGAGTGAGACAGCCACTACTTTGGGCGCCGATGCCGCAAGCTCATGGCTGATTGTTGAACCGTTGGGGGAGGGGAGAACCACGCGCTCCAGCGTGCCCGCCGTGCGGAGGCTGGAAGGGGAAAGGCTCAAGCCCCCGGTGTTCCTCGGCCCGGCGAGCAAAGCCTGATGATGCGCCGCAAAATCAGTTGCTCCTGCGTCCCGGTGAGGATAGGGAAACACCACAGCCCCGCGGTCAACCGCAACGCTGACGCACGTGGTGAAGGACAGGACATCGACCACCACCGCGAGGTCCGCACCGGGGACTACCGCACGGGCGCCGTCGAGCCCCCATTCAAACCGGACCGCGTACGGAAGTTGCCGCTGCGGCACCCCCGCCATATCCGGGGAACCGCTCACGCGAGTTCCGCCGCGAGGTTGCGCCGCGCGGCGTCGAGCCAGAGCCCTTTGGCTCGTTCCCCATGGAACAGCGGTTCCAGGTTCAGGAGGTGACGCACGACGGCGGCGCGCCCCTTCGCGAAGTCTTCGTCGCTGACGTGGGCGTAGTCTTCGCGGACGGCGGCCAGGTACCGTGCGTAGGCTTGCTGGTCGCCGCCGAGTACTGAGAGGTCCGCGTCGCAGAGGAGCGCCCCAGCATGGTCATCCGCTTCCGGGGAGTGACTGGAGGTGAGCCGGACAAGCCGCGCTACCTCGGCCACATCGTCAGGGGGTAGACCGGCAGCCGTGAGGCGATCCTCCGCCAGCACGGCCGAGTCTTCCTCGTCCTGGCCGGCGACTCCCTCATACACGGCGTCGTGGAACCAGGCTGCCAAGGAGACGGTACGGGCAGGTACGGCGGGTTCGGTCAGGAGGTCGAGGGCCTCAAGAACTGCCAGGAGGTGGGTGCGGCTGTGGTATTTCCTGCCGTCCTCACCCCAGCGTTCCAATAGTTCCAGCCCCAACTCCTCGTGGCCGGGAAGAATGCCGTTCCACCGCTCCATCAAAGGGACTGTGAGGGCTTTGCTCCGTTCGCGCGCCGGAATCCGCAGGCCGCTCGCTATGAGTTTGCGGACCAGGATCCGGGCCTCAACGGGTATGGCACCGGCGAGGACGAGGTCATCGTAGCGGCGTTCGGGGACGTCGTAGTGATCGCCGTCGAAGGCCCTTTCCGGAATTCCGGCAGCAGCCGCGAACGCATGAAGCTCATCCAGGGTTGAATCCGATACCAGGTGCGAAAAAACGGTCCCATGCGCGGGCCATAGGGGCGGATCAATGTAGACGGCCATTGCCAAAGTGTAATCCCAAGTGATCCTTCCCAGTTGCCGGCCATCGGGACGTCTACCGCCGTGCTGCCGCCCCGGAAATCCGGGCTTCACTGTCCGAACTGTTCACGGCAACTGGGAAGGAGCGTAGGGATCTCAGTGCTGGGCGGGCAGGATGTTCTGGTTGCCGCGGAACACGTTGTCGGGATCGAATTCGCGCTTGACCAGGGAGAGCCTGCGATAGTTCTGTTCGCCGTAGGCAGCCATGATCCTGTCCTGGCCTTCGTCGCCGATGAAGTTCAGCCACACCCCGCCCGTAGTGTGCGGGGCTATGTCCTGTCGGAACTGCTTGACCCAGGCTTTGGCTTCCTGCCCACCCTCCTGGGTTGCAGAGAGGCCGAAGGGGTGACTGACCCACTCTGCGCCTCGATGCTGCAACGGTGTGTTCGCCGCTGCGGGGCCGCCCACTGCTCCTCCCCAGCGCACCACCAACTGTTGGGAATTCGGGCCCGGCAGCCGCTGCGCGGAGTCCACCAGGAGATCCAGCGCATCATCAGTGAGCTCGTTGTGATAGTCGGCGCTCCAGTAGTTGTAGAGATCCGGAGGGTCGTCGATCATGCACTGGAAGTCCGCATAACCCATGGGAGAGACCAGGTCCACGGCGGGTCCCAACTCTTTGAAAGGCCGGGCATGTTCTTCGCCCGACTCAACGTCTCCCGCGTAGAGGTAGGCCATGCCGACGGCCAGTTTGCCCGCCATGTCTTCGGGAATGAACTCTTCCGGAGGGGCGGTGAGGTACACCAGCGCTGTGCCGACTGCGTCGGGAGCGTCAAGGGCGATCTGCCGGTAGGCACGGGACACGTCAGCGGCATCCCCGCCCGGGAACAGCATCAGGCCGGCCATGACTGTGGGCCCAAGATCGTGCAGTTTGAAGGTCAAGGAAGTTGCGACACCGAAGTTGCCTCCGCCGCCGTGGAGTCCCCAGAACAGCTCCGGGTTCTCTCCCGGACTGGCGGTCACCCGATCCCCGGACGCTGTGACAAGGTCCACCGAGAGCAGGTTGTCGCAGGCGAAACCGTAGGAGCGCTCCAGCCATCCCGAGCCTCCGCCCAAAGTGAATCCGGAAACACCCGTGGTTGAGGCGCGGCCGCCGGTAACGGCCAGGCCGTATTGCTGGGTTGCCCGGTCGAACTCGCCCCACGTGAGTCCGGCACCTGCGGTGGCAGTCTTCGCTTCGGTGTTGATGCTGATGGACTTCATGGGACGGACGTCGATCACCAGCCCGTCGTCGTTGGTGGACATGCCCGCCACGGAATGCCCGCCGGACCTCACTGCAACGTCCAGGTTGTGGTTGTGCGCATAGCTGAGGGCTTCAGCCACTTCGGCGGGATCGGAGCATTTGGCGATGACAGCCGGTTTGCGGTCGATCATCGCATTGAAGAGTTTCCGGGCCTCGTCATAGCTGGGGTTGTCCGGACGAATCCATTCCATGGGACGCTCCTTCGCGCCTAAGACTCTCTCCCTAGAACAGGGTACGGCGGCGGGTCCCTTGGGGCCAGAGCCAACGGCGCCCCGATGAGGAAGAGTTCGACGACGGCGGCGCACCCCGTCGCGCCCATCTCACCGGTGCTGACGGGTGCCTCGCGCGGGAACTGGTGCGCCGGTGACGCCAAAGGGGTGCCCCGGTGACGCCAGAGGGGCGCCACGGTGACGAAGAGTACGACGACGGCGGCGCCTCCCGCCGGTGCCGCTGCGCGGGTGCCGCCTCCCGCGGGTGCCGCTGCGCGGGTGCCGCCTCCCGCGGGTGCCGCTGCGCGGGTGCCGCCTCCCGCGGGTGCCGCCTCCCGTCGGTGCCGCTGCGCGGGTGCCGCCTCCCGCCGGTGCCGCTGCGCGGGTGCCGCCTCCCGCCGGTGCCGCTGCGCGGATGCCGCCCCGTTACGGTTTCAGTAATATTCGGTTTGCGGACAAACCAACCATGTTCCAACGCATATGCGGAACTACACTCGTATCATGCCGCAAATACGAATCTCTGAGGCCGCCCGCTTTCTGGGTGTCAGTGACGACACCGTCAGGCGCTGGACTGAGAACGGAACGCTGACGGCGCAGAAGGATCCGGCCGGGCGCCTTGCCGTGGATGGCCTGGAACTCGCAACACTTGCCCGCGACCAGTCCCATCTCCCGGATGACCCCGCCCGGGTTGGAAGCTCGGCCCGAAACCGCTTCGTCGGCTTGGTCACGGGGATCACGGCGGACAAGGTCATGGCGCAGGTGGAGCTTCAATGCGGCCCTTTCCGGGTGGTGTCACTCATGAGCAGTGAAGCCGTGAGGGACCTCGGGCTGGAGCTCGGCTCGGTAGCCACCGCCGTGGTCAAGGCCACCACCGTCATCATCGAGACTCCCCAGGGAAAGAGCATCATATGAGCATCGCCGGTCGTCGACCCAGACTTACATCACTGTTGCTTGCCGGCGCCCTCTCGACGGGCCTCGCAGGCTGTGGAGCGGACACGTCAACATCTGAGGCCCCCTCAGCCGCTGCTTCGTCCCCGCTGTCAGGCGAGATCACTGTTTTCGCAGCGGCATCCCTGAAAACGACGTTTACTCAATTGGCCCAGGACTTTGAGGCCAGGAACCCCGGAACCAAGGTCAATCTAAGCTTCGCCGGTTCCTCGGACTTGGTCACGCAGATTACCCAGGGCGCCCCCGCTGACGTGTTTGCCTCCGCCGACACCAAGAACATGACCAAGCTTGCAGACGCCCAGCTCGTGGACGGCACCGCCCTGAACTTTGCCACCAACGTGCTGGAGATTGCCGTCCCGCCGGGCAATCCGGCGTCGATCTCTTCTTTTGCCGACCTGGCCAAACCGGGCGTCAAAGTGGTGACGTGCGCCAGCCAGGTTCCTTGCGGCGCAGCTGCGGACGTGGTCGAGAAAGCTGCCGGTATAACCCTGAGCCCCGTCAGTGAAGAATCCTCCGTAACCGATGTCCTGGGCAAAGTCACCTCTCAGGAAGCCGACGCGGGGCTGGTCTACGTAACGGATATCAAGGGAGCGGGCAACAAGGTCAAGGGCGTCCCCTTCCCGGAATCGGACAAGGCCGTCAATACCTACCCGATCGCAACCGTAGGTACCAGCAAGAACAAGGAACTGGCCGCTGCCTTCATTGCCATGGTCACAGGCAACGACGGCAGGAAGATCCTTGCCGACGCCGGCTTCGGCGCTCCGTAACCGGGGGATTGTGATGAAACGCATCGGCTCCGGCTACCACGGCATCCCGTCGTGGGTCTTTGTCATCGCCGGCGTCGGGGGATTGCTGGTGGTCCTTCCACTGGTGGCGATGCTGGCCAAGGTCAACTGGCCGCAATTCGTCCCCCTCATCACCTCCGAATCCTCGTTGGCGGCGCTGGGTTTGAGTCTGCGAACCTCGGCTGCGAGTACCCTGCTCTGCATCGTGCTGGGAGTGCCCCTGGCGTTGGTGCTGGCACGCGGCGACTTTCCCGGTCAGCGGTTGCTCAGGGCATTTGTCCTCCTGCCGCTGGTTCTTCCGCCGGTCGTCGGAGGCATTGCGCTCCTCTACACGTTCGGGCGGCAGGGGCTTTTGGGTAAATCGTTGGAGGCGGCGGGGATCCAGATCGCGTTTTCCACCACGGCGGTGGTCCTGGCACAGACCTTCGTGGCCTTGCCCTTCCTGGTGGTCAGTTTGGAAGGCGCGCTGCGATCGGCCGGAAACAAGTACGAAGCGGTGGCAGCCACGCTCGGAGCCCGGCCCACAACAGTCCTTCGTCGTGTCACCCTTCCGCTGGTTTTGCCAGGCCTGGCGTCCGGTGCTGTCTTATCCTTCGCGCGCAGCCTGGGCGAGTTTGGTGCCACATTGACCTTCGCGGGAAGCCTGGAGGGGGTAACCAGAACGTTGCCGTTGGAAATCTATCTGCAGCGTGAGACCGACGCCGATGCCGCCGTCGCATTGTCCTTGGTCCTGGTGGCGGTTGCGGTTGCTGTGGTGGGGCTCAGTTACGGCCGCAGGCAGCGCAACAAGTCCGTGGAGGTCCAGCCATGAGCTTCGAATTCCATGCCCGCCTCAATGCCAGGAACTTTGATCTGCGGCTCAGTCTTGCCGACGGTGAGACCGTTGCCATCCTTGGGCCCAACGGGGCCGGGAAGTCGACACTCCTGGGGATCATTGCCGGCTTGCTGCGGCCGGACGCCGGAACAGCCACAATGGGCGCGGCGGCCAACGGAGACAGCCTCAGGACGTTGTTCAACCTCGACGGCGGCACCCGCCTGTGGAGCCCGCCGCACCTCAGGGGCACCGCCTTGCTGGCCCAGGAAGCACTCCTGTTTCCCCACCTGAACGCGTTGGACAACGTGGCGTTCGGGCCGCGCAGTGTGGGTGCTTCCAAACGGGCGGCCCGGGAAACAGCCAAGCACTGGCTGGCCGAGGTGGAGGCACTGCCGCTCGCTGACCGGCGGCCGGCTCAACTATCGGGCGGACAAGCCCAGCGGGTTGCCGTGGCCCGGGCCCTCGCTGCCGAGCCTGAATTGCTCCTTTTGGACGAGCCGATGGCCGCGCTGGACATCCACGCCGCTCCGCTGCTGCGTCGAGTGCTCAAAAGGGTGCTGCAGGACCGCAAGGCCATCATCGTGACGCACGACGTCCTGGATGCCTACATGCTGGCCGATCGCGTCATCGTGGTGGACAACGGCCGGATCGCCGAGGCAGGGCCAACCCGGCAGGTCCTCGAACGGCCCAGAAGCCACTTTGCCGCCGGATTGGCCGGCCTCAACCTGGTCACGGGCACCCTCACCAGCGAGGGAATTACGACGCCGGATGGCCGGGTTTTCGCGGGCCGGCACGATCCTGACTGGTCACCCTTGCCCGGTCAGGCAGGCGTGGCCGCCTTCCCGCCGTCGAGCGTTTCCGTTTTTCCGGGCGAGGTGCACGGAAGTCCCCGCAACTCCTTCCCTGTGGTCATCACGGACCTCGAGCCGCACGGCGACCAGATCCGTGTGCGTGCACGCTCCGGCGCATCGGAACAGTCCCTTTCGGCCGATATCACCCCGGCAGCCTCTGCCGATCTAGGCCTGGTGCCGGGCATGGACGTGAGGTTTGTGGTCAAGTCCGCGCTGGTCTCGGTGTACCCCTCCTGAGGTCTGCTGCCCCTCCGGTGCCTGGGGGCTGCTGCCCGGTCCGGTGCCGGTCAGTCCTTGTACATCCTCTCGGCGTAGGACGGTCCGTAGTAGGACTCCAGGTCTGCCAGCGGTGTCTCGGGTTGGGTGTAGGTCTGTGCCAGGATCGCGATGCTGGGCAGGCCTTCCGGATCCCAGGTTTCGGGCTGCCATAGGCCACTCCGCATGAAAGCCTTGCCGCAATGGGTAAATACTTCCTCTACGGAAACCACCACGGCTGCGCGGGGCCGGTGCCCCTTGACCACCATGTGATCGAAGAAGTCTGCGTCCCGGATAATCTGTGCCGTGCCGTTGATCCGCAGGGTGTCCGTCCGGCCCGGGACGACCGACAAGATGCCGACGTTCGGGTTCTCGAGGATGTTGTGGAAGCCGAAGGCCAGCCGGTTTCCGGGGCGCTCCGGGATGGCAACAGTGTGCTCATCCAGGACGTGGATGAATCCAGCAGGGTCTCCCTTGGGCGAGGCGTCTACCCGGCCCAGCGCATCGGTAGTCGAAAGCACGCAAAAAGGACTGGCTGCCAGCCACTGGCGATCGAAATCGCTGAGTGAAGTACGGACCTTCTTCCGCACGCGGTCAAGGGGGAGTCCTATGAGGTCTTCGAGTTCTTCCGGGCTTGAAATGGTATCCATGGCCACAGCCTACGGGTGTTCTTTGCCCTGCGGAGCGTCTGCAACCGTTCCCGCCAAATGCGCATCGGAGTACAGGTGCGTGGGGTGCGACGGGTAGCGAAGCCGATTGTTGTTCACATAGCCATGGTTTTATCTGGACACTGGTTTCGCCGTGGGCAAACATGGAACCCAGTGGACCAAATTCAAAGTTGAGCGTAGTAGACTCAACTTTGAAAGCATTGGATCCACTCCAGAAAGGGAGCACTCTTTGGACGTCAAATTCACCACCAAAAGCCAGGAGGCCCTTTCTGCGGCCGCCATGAATGCCTCGACGGCGGGCAACCCGCAGTTGGAGCCCGCTCACCTGTTGAAGGCGCTGATGGACCAGCGTGAAGGTGTTGCCGTGGCACTCCTGCGCGCTACCGGCGCGGACCCGGATGCCGTGAGCGTGCAGGCCAGCTCGGCCATCAAAGCGCTTCCGTCGTCGTCAGGAAGTTCCGTCCAGCAGGCCCAAATGTCACGCCAATCGGTGCAGGCCATCCAGGCTGCCCAGAACGAGGCCGACAAGCTCGGCGACTCCTTCGTCTCCACTGAACATCTGCTGCTGGGTCTTTCGGCCGGAAGTGACGCGGTGGGGAAGCTGATGCGCGACGCCGGCGCCTCCCATGAGGCTCTGCTCGCCGCCCTGCCGGGTGTCCGGGGGGACAGGAACGTCAACTCGCCGGACCCGGAAAACACCTTCCAGGCGCTGGAGAAGTTCGGCACCGACCTTACTGCGGTGGCGCGCTCCGGCAAGCTGGATCCGGTCATCGGGCGTGACAGCGAGATCCGCCGCGTCGTTCAGGTGCTGAGCCGCCGAACCAAGAACAACCCTGTACTCATTGGTGAGCCCGGCGTTGGCAAGACGGCCGTCGTTGAGGGGCTTGCCCAACGCATGGTGGCCGGCGACGTCCCGGAGAGCCTGCGCGGAAAGACGCTCATTGCTCTGGACCTCGCCTCGATGGTGGCCGGGGCGAAGTACCGCGGCGAATTTGAGGAACGCCTGAAGGCCGTCCTGGAGGAGATCAAGAACTCCAATGGACAAATCGTTACGTTCATCGATGAGATCCACACGGTAGTCGGCGCCGGCGCCACAGGCGAGAGTGCAATGGATGCGGGCAACATGCTCAAACCCATGCTGGCCCGTGGCGAATTGCGCCTCATCGGTGCCACTACCTTGGACGAGTACCGGGAAAACATTGAGAAGGACCCCGCCCTTGAGCGGCGCTTCCAACAGGTCTACGTCGGCGAGCCCAGCGTGGAGGACACCATCGGCATCCTTCGCGGCCTGAAGGAACGCTACGAGGCACACCACAAAGTGGCCATCGCGGACTCGGCGTTGGTGGCGGCCGCAACGTTGTCCAACCGCTACATCTCCGGACGGCAGCTTCCTGATAAGGCCATCGACCTCGTGGACGAGGCAGCATCCCGGCTGCGCATGGAGATCGACTCCGCACCGGAGGAGATCGACCAGCTTCGCCGCGCCGTAGACCGTCTGACCATGGAAGAACTGGCCCTCCAAGGTGAAACGGATCCTGCATCCGTGGAACGGCTGGCTGCCCTGCGTGCGGACAAAGCGGACAAGAACGAAGAACTCAGCGCTTTGAATGCGCGCTGGGAAGCGGAGAAGGCCGGACTCAACCGGGTAGGTGACCTCAAGGCCAAGATCGACGAACTGCGTTCTGCCGCGGATAAGTCCCAGCGGGAAGGTGACCTGGAATCGGCGTCGCGGATCCTCTACGGGGAGCTGCCCGCCCTTGAACGTGAGTTGAGCGCCGCTGCTGAGGAGGAGTCGGCCCGGAGTGACTCAAAGCCTGAGTTGATGGTTGCTGAAGACGTGACCGCTGACGATATTGCCGAGGTCATCTCCGCTTGGACGGGCATCCCTGCCGGACGCATGCTGCAAGGGGAATCGCAGAAGCTGCTGCACATGGAGGAAGAACTCGGAAAGCGCCTGATCGGACAGAGCAAGGCTGTGCAGGCTGTGTCCGATGCCGTGCGCCGTGCCCGTGCCGGCATCAGCGATCCCAACCGACCCACGGGTTCCTTCCTGTTCCTGGGACCCACCGGCGTCGGTAAGACCGAGCTGGCCAAGGCCCTGGCGGACTTCCTCTTTGACGACGAACGCGCCATGATCCGGATCGACATGTCCGAGTACAGCGAGAAGCACTCAGTGGCCCGCCTGGTGGGTGCTCCTCCGGGATACGTCGGCTACGAAGAAGGCGGCCAGCTCACCGAGGCAGTCCGGCGCAGGCCGTACTCCGTGGTGCTGTTGGACGAAGTGGAGAAGGCCCACCCCGAGGTCTTCGACATCCTCCTGCAGGTCCTCGACGACGGCCGCCTCACCGACGGCCAAGGCCGCACCGTGGACTTCCGCAACACCATTTTGGTGCTCACGTCCAACTCCGGCAGCCAGTTCCTGGTAGACCCGGGCATGGATGCCAAGGCGAAGCGTGATGCAGTCATGGCAGTGGTGCAGGCATCGTTCAAGCCGGAATTCCTGAACCGCCTGGATGAGATCGTGCTGTTCGATCCCCTGAATGTGGAAGAGCTGGCCAGGATCGTGGAACTGCACGTGGCCGAGTTGAGCAACCGTCTCCGGGACCGCCGCCTGAGCCTCGAGGTTTCGGATGGAGCCAGGGCATGGTTGGCTATGTCCGGCTTCGATCCCGCATACGGCGCCCGGCCTCTTCGCCGGCTGGTCCAGCGTGAAATCGGCGACCGCCTGGCCAAGGAGATCCTTGCCGGTGAAATCAGCGACGGAGATACCGTGCTGGTGGACACCGCAGCAGACCTCGACGAACTCACCATTGAGGGGCTCGAAGCGCTGGCAGGTCCCGACGGCGGCATGCCGGCGGGTGCCGGACTCACAGTCCGCAGGAAGTAACCACCACAGTATTTCTTCCCGCACGCGGTGCGGGACCAGCAAGGAGCAGCCCGTCGGATGCAAGTGCAGCCGGCGGGCTACTTCTGCAGGAGGTCTTCTTTGATGGTGTTGCCTGAGTCCACCACAATGAAGCAATCGACCCGACGGTCGCCCCGGTCCCAACTGGTGGTGCTCGGGTACACATTCTGCTGCAGCAAGACGTAGTTGCCGGCCGCATCATTGAGCTTTGCCACCGAGGCCTTGCACACCTCGCGGCCCTTGTCCCGCAGGGCATTGGTTCCGGGGAAGGAATCCTCGCCCGGGTACACGTGCACTCCAATGAGCTGGGCCGAGTGCTCGGTATCGCAGGCTACCGCGCGTGCTTCGCTGGCGTTGGGATCAAAGTCGGCGAAGCAGTCGCCCACCTGGAAGTCCTTGGAATTGGCGTCACGGGGAAGCGGCCCCGCGGTAGCGGTGGCGCTTGGGGTGGTGACAGCGGCTTCGGGACGGGTTCCCAGCAGGTTCAGCAGCACCCAAATCACCACGCCTATAAGGACGAGAACACCCACCACAATTCCGCCAATGACCAAACGCTGCCGCTTTACCGGATCTCCGTGCGGTTCGGGCTGTGGCTCTTGCCCCGGATGCGGTTGCTGGCCCGGATAGGGCTGCTGCCCGGGATACGGTTGCTGGCCCGGATAGGCGCTGGCGTATGCGGGGGCTTGTCCGTCAGACGGTGGCATCGTCGGATCCGGCTGGGAGGCTGGGTCAGGAACGAAGTCGGGGTCGAGGTCCGGTGCGGGATCCGGCTGAAGCCCTGACGGGGATGCCCAGGGGGCCGGCGTGGTTTGCGTGTCAGGGGAGGGCGGCTGCTGGGCCGTGGACACGACTGTCTGTTCCGTGTCCGGCCGGTCAGTAGCTTGTCCCGCAACAGCTTGTCCCCCAACAGCTTGTCCCGCAACCGTCCCAGGCTGCTGTCCCCAGACGGGCTGTTGCCCAGGCTCGGGGGAAGGCTGCTTGTCGGGGCCCGTCGTGGGCGGTTGCTCGGGCTGCTGGCCATCTGATGCCCCCTCCGTTTGCCCGCCCGTCCCGGATGCCGGCGTATCAGCGCCGGCTGGTTCGGTTTTGGGCGCGGGAGGCACCCCATCCTTGTCCTGATCGCGTGGGGAGCCCTCGCGTGGCGGGGTGTTGTCCTGGCTCATTTCCTGGGTGTGCCCTTCCTGCTGTGACGCCGCATTGAGGCAGACTCTACCCAATTTTTGGCCCCCGGGGAGGTGTTTGGCCGTGGTTTTGGCCGGGGCTGGTCCTGATGGGGGCTGTGGTGGCGCGCAGGCACCCCTGAAAGCATGTAATCTAGACATACGACAAATTGACCAAACATTCCGGGGCCTCACCGATAGCCAAGGTGACCACCTCCGGTCCAAGTACAAAAGGGGGTCACGCCATGGGGCGCGGCCGTCAAAAGGCAAAAGCTACCAAGCAGGCTCGGGATATTAAGTACTACTCCCCGAACACTGACTATTCGGCACTTGAGCGGGAGCTCACGGGTCCGTCCAGTCGTGTCAAGAGCCACTTCCCCGACGATCCCCCTGAGCCGGACTATTCGGCTTATGAGGACAAGTACGCGGAAGATGATGACGACGAGGTTGACACCCGCCGGATCGGATAGCTGTCGCAACCAACAGGTGCCGTAGGCGCTGAGTTGCGGACCGCCGTCGTACTTTAAAGGTCATCGCGCATTTCAGGATGCCGGAAATCTTTTGAAAAATGGCCCTCAGGGCACGCCAGTCATTGGCGTACCCTGAGGGCCCTTTTTTGCGTAGGCTGGAGTTTCGAGTGCATCGAAAGGAACGCCATGCCGGAGGTCGACAGCTACACGCAGGGGACGCCGTGTTGGGTGGACCTTTCTTCCACCGACATTGACGTTTCCACCAGGTTCTACAGCGACCTCTTCGGATGGGAGCTGGACGCCATGGATGCCGGGAACGGCATGACGTATTACATGGCCAAGCTCAAGGGCCGGTATGTTGCCGGAATGATGCAGCAGATGCCGGATGCCCCGGAAGGGATGCCGTCCTACTGGGCCAACTATCTTGCGGTTGACTCGGCTGACGAGGCCGCACAAAGGGTGGAAGCTGCCGGAGGTGCCCTCCTTTTCCCTCCTGACTCCGTTCCAAACGGGTCCGGGCGTATGTTCTTCGCCACAGATCCCACCGGAGCCCAGATTGGCTTTTGGGAAGCAGGAAAGCATCCTGGGTCGGGACTGGTCAACGAACCGGGAACCATGATCTGGAATGAACTGCAGACCAACGATGTCCCTAAAGCCGTAGCTTTCTACGAAGCCGTGACTGGCTGCACCAGCGAAACTGAACCATCCGGCGACTTGCAGGAGTACACAAGCCTGCTGGTGGACGGACGACGAATTGCGGGTGCGCTGAAGCTGCCCATCCAGGGCTTGTCACCGTTCTGGATGACCTACTTCAATGTGGTGGATATTGACGCGACTGTGGAGCAGGCCGTCGAGCTGGGCAGCCACGTTATTGCCCCCGCATTCGATGTACCGGGAGTCGGACGCATGGCAGTCCTCATGGACCCTGCAGGCGCCGCCTTCAGCATCATGACAGGCTTGGCATCATGACTTCACGTAAGCACTACGCCAGCGGAGAGCCGTGCTGGGCCGACCTCCAGACCAGTGACGTGTCCGCGGCCAAGGATTTTTATCAGCAGGTTTTCGGGTGGAGCTACAAGGACCTTCCCACTCCGGACGGGCGAAGCTATGCGCAAGCCTTCGTCAAGGATCAGCTGGTTGCCGTCATCGCACCGCAGAACCCCATGCAGGAGGCAGCCGGAACGCACGGGCAGTGGAATATCTACATCGCCGCCACTGATACCGACGAAATTGCCGACGACGCCGCCCACGCAGGCGGGAAGCTTCAGTTTGGTCCCGAGGCAGTAGCGGATACAGGGGTTTTGGCGTTCGTCGAACCTCCGGGCGGCGGGATTACAGGTATTTGGCAGGCGGGAACGCATGTGGGAAGCCACCTGTTCAACGAGCCCGGCGCCTTGGCGTGGGCTGAACTGTTGACGCCTGAGCCGCAGGCCGCCGTCGGGTTCTTCCAGCAGCTTTTCGGGCATGAGGTTACCGAATATCCGCAGGACGACGGCGGCAGCTACAGTACGTTGATGGTCAACGGTGACGAGGTGGCCGGCATCGTTCCTGCCGATGAAGGCGAGGACGCTGCCTGGCAGATCTACTTTGGCGTGGCCGACGTGCGTAAGGCCGCTGAAGCCGCTCTGGCAGCCGGAGGGGAACTGCTGGTCGAGCCGGAAGAAGGGGCTGAGACAGGATCACTCGCCACGATTCAGGACCCGCAAGGCGGAATCCTGAGCTTGATCCAGGTCTGAAGACACTGAAGGCACTGAAGGCGCTGAAGGCCTGAACACACCGAAGCCCAGGGAGGCCCCGGAGACGCACCCAAGGCGTCAACACACCGAAGACGCCGGAAACGTAAAAGAGCGGCCGGGCAGTTCATCACTGCCTGGCCGCTCCTTTATGAAGCAATAACGCGCTTAGGCGTAGGCGTTCACCAAACGCACAGCGCCGCCGTCGACGCCCTTGGCACCCTGGACGTAGTCCGGGCCGGTCTTGTCGATCGAGTCGCTGTCAGCCGCAACGGTGCCCATAACCCAGGAGGGCAGGCCACGGTCGTTCAGGCGGGCCACGGCAGCATCGGCTGCTTCGGCGGAAACAATGGCAACCATGCCCACGCCGAGGTTGAGCGTGCGCTCCAGGTCGGCCAGGGGGACGTTGCCCAGCTCGGAGACCAGCTTGAAGATGGCCGGCAGTTCCCAGGTGTTGCGGTCAACCGTAGCTACCAGGCCCTGCGGGAGGACGCGTGCCAGGTTGGCGGCGAGGCCACCACCGGTGACGTGGCTGAAGCCGTGCACTGCCGCGCCGCCCGTGACGGGGAAGGTGCGGGCGAGGTCGAGGCAGTCAGCTGCGTAGACGCGGGTGGGTTCCAGAAGCTCTTCGCCCAGCGTGCGGCCGAGTTCGGATACCTGGCGGTCCAAGGCCCAGCCGGCGTGGTTGATGACGCGGCGGACCAGGGAGTAGCCGTTGGAGTGCAGGCCGGAGGATGCCATGCCGATCACGACGTCGCCGGCGCGGACGCGGTCCGGGCCGAGGAGGGCGTCGGCTTCGACGATGCCGGTGGCAGCACCTGCGACGTCGTATTCGTGCTCGCCCAGGAGGCCCGGGTGCTCAGCGGTTTCGCCACCCACCAGCGCGGTGCCGGCAACGGAGCAAGCAGCAGCGATACCGCGGACGATGTCAGCGATGCGCTCGGGGACAACCTTGCCGCAAGCGATGTAGTCGGTCATGTAGAGGGGCTCAGCACCCACCACAACGATGTCGTCCACCACCATGCCAACGAGGTCGAAACCGATGGTGTCGTGGATGTCCATGGCCTGGGCGATGGCTACCTTGGTGCCCACGCCATCGGTGGACGTTGCGAGAAGCGGCTTCTTGTAGGTCAGCAGCTTTGAGACGTCGTACAGGCCAGCGAAACCGCCGACGCCGCCAATCACCGACGAGTTGTGGGTGGCCTTGATGGCGCCCTTCATGAGTTCGACTGCGCGGTCTCCCGCTTCGACGTCCACACCCGCGGAGGCGTAGGTGATACCGGAGTTATTCTCAGCGGCGGGTGTTGCGGAGCTCATACAGACTCTTTCTTGTCGGCGTCGGTCAAACGATCAGCGTCGGTAAGCAGGTTTTCGAATTCGGCGTCAGGTCCGGGATCGCAGCCCGTGGCGCCGGGCTTCTCGGCCGGGTCCTCGGTATCGTCCACGGAATCGGCCTCAGAGGCAGCAGGCAGGCCGCCAAGGTCGGTGCGCTCCAGCAGGTTCTTCCCGAGCTTGTCCGCGTGGGGAAGCTCGATGGGGTACTTGCCCGTGAAGCAGGCGGTGCACAGACGTTCGCGCGGCTGCTGGGTAGCGCCGATCATGCCGTCCTCGGAGATGTAGGCCAGCGAGTCAGCGCCGATTGCCTGGGAGATCTCCTCGATGGTGGCACCGTTGGCGATCAGTTCCGCGCGGGACGCGAAGTCGATCCCGTAGAAGCAGGGCCACTGGACCGGGGGAGAGGAAATCTTTACGTGTACCGCGGCGGCACCGGCTTCCCGGAGCATCCGTACGATGGCACGCTGCGTGTTGCCGCGGACGATCGAGTCATCCACCACAACAATGCGCTTGCCGCGGATCACCGACTCCAAAGCGTTGAGCTTGAGGCGGATACCCAGCTGGCGCAGGGTCTGCGAGGGCTGGATGAAGGTGCGGCCCACGTAGGCGTTCTTGACGAAGCCGTGCGCGAACGGGATTCCCGACTGTTCGGCGTAGCCCACGGCTGCGGGGGTGCCTGACTCGGGAACCGGAATAACGAGGTCTGCCTCGTGGGTGTTTTCGCGGGCCAACTGGCGGCCCATCTCCACACGTGCCTCGTACACGGAGCGGCCGGCAATGGCAGCGTCCGGGCGGGCGAGGTAGACGTATTCGAAAACGCAGCCGGCGGGGGTTGCCTCAGCGAAGCGCTGGGAGCGGACGCCGTCCTCGTCGATGGCAATGAATTCGCCGGGCTCGATTTCGCGGATGAAACTTGCGCCAACGGTGGCCAGGCCGGCCTGCTCGGAAGCGACAACCCAGCCGCGCTCCAGGCGGCCCAAGCACAAGGGGCGGATGCCGTAGGTATCGCGGGCTGCGTAGAGCGTTCCTTCATCCATGAAGACGAAGCAGAAGCCGCCCTTGATCTTGGGCAGCAGCTCCAGCGCGGTCTGCTCCAGGGTCTTGCCCTCTTCACCCTCAAGGAGTGCGGTCACCAAGGCGGTGTCCGAGGTGTTTCCCTGCTTCATTTCACCGGTCAGCTGGCCATCGTTGCGCTCAAGGATCATTTCCCGGAGCTCAGCGGTGTTGGTCAGGTTGCCGTTGTGGGCCAGGGCAACCGTGCCGGTTGCTGTTGCACCCAGAGTCGGCTGCGCGTTGGCCCAGTGGCTTGCACCGGTGGTGGAGTACCGGCAGTGGCCAACGGCCAGGTGCCCGGTAAGGGTGTTCAGGGTTGTCTCATCGAAGACCTGGGACACAAGGCCCATGTCCTTATAGACATTAATGCGCTTGCCGTCACTGGTAGCTATACCAGCCGATTCTTGTCCGCGGTGCTGCAGCGCATACAGCCCGTAATAGGTGAGTTTTGCTACTTCTTCACCGGGAGCCCAAACCCCGAAGACGCCACAAGCGTCCTGGGGGCCTTTTTCGCCGGGGAGAAGATCATGAGAAAGTTTTCCGTCGCCACGTGCCACTGGTCGATTGTCTCATGATGTCGGCGTGGTACGTTCCCCCGCAGCTTATGTGACCCCCGGAACGGGCCTTGATCAGGGGAGTTCGGCCGAAAATGCGGCGCGTCTCACACTCGGCACCCCGCAAGCAGGTGGGCCGGGCGCCTGACTTAGCGGACGCCGTCGTTCTCTGGTCCTTCGTCCGGAACCGAATCCGGAACGGGCTCAACTACGGCACGCTGTGTGCGCTTGATGCTGATCCGGTCCAGGACCAGGGCGAGGATGGAGAAAAGAATGACGCCGCCGCCCGCGCAAACGATCAGGAAGAAGCCGAACACCGTGCCGGCGTCAAAGGCGGGGTCTGCCTGGCGGCCGTAGGCGATGATGGCTGCCACGATTGCACCAACCACTGCTCCCAAAATCATGAAGGGAACAAACTTGGGTGCCCGGCGAACCGTGATCTCGCGACGGGCGGAGTTGGGGGTGGTGTCCTCTGAAGCCATGCGTTAAAGCCTACCGTTCTCCGCCCAAGTGACAGTTAATGCCAATGTCCTTGAAGAACATTGGCATTAACTGGAAACTCGGCGGGGTGTTTCAGCTGCCGCGGTACGTCGAGAATGCGAACGGGCTCAGCAGGAGCGGCACGTGGTAGTGCTCACCGGCGTCGGAAACTGTGAAGTTGAGGTCCACTTCGGGGAAGAACGTCTCCGTGCCGAGGCCCTCGTAGTAGGCGCCGGTGGCGAAGTTCAGGCGGTAAGCGCCGCCGGGAATCCGCTCGGGGCCAAGGGTCTTGATGCGGCCGTCGGCATCGGTTTCGCCCTTCGCCACCAGGGTCCAGTCGTCGCCTTCGCGGACGTAGAGTACGACGGCGACACCCGCCGCCGGGCGGCCGGAACCTGTGTCCAGGATGTGGGTTGTTACTTGTGAAACGCTCATGCGTTGACTCCTTCGCTGATCAAGCCGGAGAGGCGCAGCAGTGCGATCTCCCGCAGTTGGCCAGCCACGATTGTGTCTTCTTCTTCGGGCGTGTGGGCGATGCGTTCCTGGAGTGTGCCGAGAATTTCCTGCGCACTGCGTCCTGCGGCACGGATCAGGAAGACCCTGCCGAACTTTTCCTCGTAGGCGCGGTTTCCTTCGGCCAGGGCTGTGGTGACCGCACTGTCTCCCGGATCCACTCCGGCTTGCTCCGACCGTGACATTGCTGCCTCGGTGGTCTGTGCCTTGGGCCGTTCGCCGATCCTGGGGTGGTGGGCCATGGCTGACTCCACCTCCTCGGAGGTGAAGGGCTCTGCGGCCTGCTGGGCCTGCCCCAGCAATTCCTCGACACTGGAGAAGGGGCGGGCGTCGACGACCGACTCCACCCAGCGGGTGATATCCAGGCAAGGGGTCAGGATCCTGATGGCCTCGTCCCGGTCAACACTGTTGAATTCTGCAAGCTCCATGCTTGTGACATCCTTGTGCAAATGCTGGCATCCATGGTGTGGGCTATGCGGAACTCCTGCTGGTGCAAGAGGAAGCGCGTGCTTCAATGCTTCCGCATCATGGAACTGTTATTTCAGCATACGTAATTCAGTTAAGCGGAGCAGCCCCGCCGGTGTCAAGAGACTACCCTGCGGGGACTGCCATGGCGTCGGGCCCGCACGGTCAGGTACAGGCGATGGGCGGTGATCACCAAGGCCAGCCAGGCGATACCGATGGCCCACGCGGCCAGCACGTCCGTCAGCCAGTGGTGGCCCAGGTATACCCGGCTCAAGCCCATGGTCATGGCGAATACGGCCGCTACCAGAATGGTGATGACCCTGGACCGGGTGGTGTTGAGCCTGAGGATGATCAGATAGGCGACGATGCCAGCGATCACGATCGAATTCAGCGAGTGGCCGCTGGGGAACGATGGCGAGTGCTCATACGGTGGGATGGCGTCGGCGAGATCGGGGCGGGTGCGGCCAAACAATGGCTTGCCCAGGATGGTGATGAGAAGCGAGCCAAGGCCGGCGGCGAGCATCAGGATTACCGGAGTCCATGAGCGACGCCTCAGGGCAAGGAAAATCATGATCGCCACCGCTATCAGCGGCATGCCCACCGTTCCGCCGATGTTCGTATAGGCGGTGATGGCAACGTCTGCGGCCGGTGATCTGACGGACTTGGCGGCATCGAGGACCGGGTGGTCAAGGCCCGCGACGCCATCGGCCTCGGTCACGGATTCGTAGACTTCCCCAAACGCCCAGGCCAGGGACAGTGCCACGGCCAGGCCCACCACCAGCGTGATGATCAGTGCGGCGTAGGGACCCAGGAATCTGGTGATCCCTTCTGCTCCGCGCGCCAGAGCGTGGCCAACCGGCGACTTCCAGCGGGTCAGGTCCTTTCCCGCGACAAATCTGTCCTGGTTTACCTCACCGGAGACGCCTTGCTCCGGCGCCTCTTTTCCTTCAGTCGTCACTCGTGTCCCCTATCCGTGGCGGCCTCAGTATTGGTGAGTAACCTTAGCAGTTGCTGCCCGGAGGTTCCTGGGTGTTCTTTTCGGTCAGGGGCCCGCTACTTCCCGGTGACAGGCGGCGCTGAGCTGTCAGGCAACATTTGTCCCACTTTGACCAGCAATGTCTGTTCGGGTTTGAGTTCCATGCCGCTGTCCCCGAGGGGCCGAAGTTGCGGGACCGGCTGACCCGTGGCTGGATCCATGAGGACTGAATGGTGCTCTTTGGCGCCAAATGCATTGCGCTCGCCCCACTGCCGAAGGCTGAGGATCGCGGTGAAGAGGTCCCGGCCGGCCTCCGTCAGTTGGTACTCGCTGCGCGTACCGCGGTCGTTGGGAGCCCTGTTCAGGACACCCCTGTCCACAAGGAGCCGGAGGCGATCCGAAAGGATGTTCTTTGCCACCCCGAGCGACCTCTCGTATTCGGAGAAACGACGCTTGCCGTCCAGGGAGTCCCTGATGATCAGCAGGCTCCACTTGTCCCCCACAAGATCGGCGGCGCGGGCAACCGGGCACTCCGGGTCGGTCCACTCGACATCACTTGGTTGCAACATGAAACCATTCTGCCATAAGGTCAAACGGTTGCATATTGAAACCAATCTATGGAGAGGGGGCATCTTGGGCACCAAACAACCCATGCATTCCCGTGAGGGAACCAGCCGGGCTCTCTTGCTGCTGTTGGCCGTTGTGGCCGGCTTCATGGTCTCGAACATCTACTACGGGCAACCATTGCTTGAGCGGATCGGCGCCGATCTGGATTTGCCCACAGCAAGCCTCGGCTGGATCGTCGCGTCCTCCCAGGCCGGCTATCTCCTGGGACTGGTCCTCCTGGTGCCGTTGGGGGACATGGTGAGCAGGCGCTTGCTCATTCCAGTGCAGGTTGCAGCCAGTGCCGTGGGCGCGTGTGCCGTCGCACTGGCGTCGTCGCAGGCTGCCCTCCTGGTTGCTTTCGGGATCCTGGGATTGGCGTCGTCAGTGGTGCAGACCATCGTTGCCTACGCCGCATCGGCCAGTACCCCCGACCAAAGGGGCGGAAACATCGGAACCGTCACGTCCGGCGTCGTGAGCGGCCTCATCCTGGCCCGGACCGTAGCGGGCGGCATGACCGATCTCTGGGGTTGGAGGTCGGTCTACGTTTTCGCCGCGGTGGCCGGGATTGTCCTCGCCGTTGCGGTTTTCCGCGCCCTGCCTGAGGAAGGTGCTTCCAAGGCCAAGGTGGGTTATTGGCGCGTTGCCTCGTCCGTGGTGGTCCTCACGCGGAGGAATCCCGTGTTCCGGACCCGGTCGCTCACCACCTTGCTGCTTTTCGCGTCCTTCGGGGTGCTGTGGAGTGGGATGTCGCTGCTGCTCAGCGGCCCGTCATGGCACCTTCCGCCGGGCTTTATTGGGCTGTTCGGGCTGGCGGGCATGGTGGGCGTTCTCGCTGCTTCCAAAGCCGGCACCGCGTCCGACCAAGGTTGGGGTCTGCGGGTCACAGGGTGGGGGTTGGCGGCGCTCCTGGCCTCGTGGGTCGCGTTGTCCTTCGGCAGTTGGTCGCTGCTGTGGCTCATAGCCGGGATCATCGTGCTCGACGCTGCAGTCCAGGCCGTGCACGTCAGCAGCCAAACGCTCATTGTTGCGGGCGCCGAAGAGTCAGCCAGCAGCATCATCGGCAGCTATATGGTGTTCTACTCGGTAGGGAGCGCCGTGGGGGCAGCGGCTGTTGCGCCCGTCTATGCGGTGTGGGGATGGACCGGCGCCAGTGTTCTGGGGGCGGTATTTGCGCTGGGTGCGCTCGCCGTTTGGGGAACAGATCGGTTTCGGCTGCGGGGTGCTGGAACGCGGTTGGTTCGCTCCGGGCAGCAGGCTGGGGCAGAATGACCTCAACCAGCTGAAGGAGTTCGCACATGCACGATATTCTGACGTCCCGGTTCCTGTTCGGCCCCGGCCCGAGCAATTGCTACCCCGAAGCCATGGCTGCGTTGGCCTATCCGGTCCTCGGGCATCTGGACCCCGTCTTCATTGAGCGCCTTGACCACACCTGCGAGGGCCTCCGGACGGTGTGGGGAACGTCCAACGCACGGACACTTCCGTTGAGTGCCACAGGTTCAGGCGGCATGGAAGCAGCTTTCGTCAACACAGTGTCCGACGGCGACGTGGCAGTGATCGCTGTTAACGGACTGTTCGGGGCGCGCATGTGTGAAGTTGCCCGGCGCTGCGGTGCCACGGTGGTCCGTGTTGACCACGAATGGGGCCAGCCCGTGGATGCCGACCGCGTACTCTCGGCGCACCCCAATCCGAAAGTGATCGCGGCGGTCCACGCCGAAACCTCTGTGGGGGTGCTCTCCGACATCGCGGCCCTCGGCGCGGGCAAAGGTGACGCCCTGCTGATCACCGACGCCGTTACCTCCATCGGCGGGCTGGAACTCCGCGCGGACGACTGGGGGATCGACGTCGGATACGCCGGCACGCAGAAATGCCTGGGTGTTCCGCCGGGACTTTCGCCGTTTACCGTGTCCGACCACGCCTTCGAGCGCCGCGTCAAGGATCCGCGCTCCTGGTACCTCGATATCGGGCTGTTGGGAGGCTATGTTGGCGCGGCCAGCGGTGCCCGGACCTACCACCACACCGCCCCCGTCACCATGATCGCCGGCCTCGAAGCCGCCCTGGACCGCATCCTCGCCGAGGGCCTCGAGAACGTGCAGGCGCGGCACCGTGCAGCCGGTGCGGCGTTGCAGGACGGGCTCCAGGAAATGGGGCTGGAACTGTTCGCCGCCGAAGGCTCCCGACTGCCAAGCCTCACCACCGTGAAAGTGCCCGACGGCGTCAACTCGGCTGCCGTCCGCTCTTACCTTCTGGAGAACTTCAGTATGGAAATCGGCTCGGGAGTGGGGGAGTTCGCGGACACCGTGTGGCGGATCGGCATGATGGGTCCGAATGCGAACAGCGCCTCGGTGACCCTGGTGCTGGGAGCGCTGAAAGAGGCGATCGCGAAAGCCTGACGCTCTCGCACATCCCCGGGGTTGGGCCGAACCCTCTTGCACATCCCCCAGGGTTTGGGCCCAACCGTCTCTCACGTCCCCCGGGGTTTGGGCCCATCGCTCTTGCACATCCCCCGGGTTTGGGGCGGAACCCTCTTGCACATCCCCCGGGGTTTGGGCCCAACCGTCTCTCACATCCCCCGACGCCGACAATCAATCGGTGACGTGACCGGCGTCGTACGTCAACGTAGCTGAGGCCGCGGAACTGCTGTCGGCGGGTCGAATGGACGTGACCGTCAGCAAGCCCGCGCCCGGCAGGGCGATCGACTGGCCCTCGCGGAACGCCTGCTTCCGCTGCTGTTCGGCGGTCCGGATCCAGAATTGGATGGCGGGAGCACCGTCGGCGATACCGATCTTGACTACGCCAACCTTGACGCCGTCGAATGTGGGCTGCATGCCCTGCTTGACTGTAACCAGCTGTTCCATGGCCATCCTTACTTCACGTCCACGGAGTACACGGAGTCGAAGTTTTCCTTGTACTCATCTTCGGTGAGTTCCAGCGTTCCGGACTTATGGTCGTCGTCGCCTTCCAAGTATCCGCCGGAGGGTCCCCACGGGTTGGCCAGGACGATCACTTTGTCGCCGTCGTCGTTGGTCTTTACATCGACCACAACATACGCGTGGTTGGGCACGACGTCGGTGCGGTTGACTTCGTCGGACTCCCAGACCCAGTCGAAGTCGTCATCCTTCACATCTTCGGTGCCCACGGAAACAGCTTGGCCATCCGAGAGTTTGTCCTCGATATCGTCAAAGTACAGCTCGCCGTCCTTGTCTGCGGACTGGCCGGTCATCAGTTCCATGGCCTCGTTGCTGAAGCCGCCGTCGATGTCGTCGTAGGATCCGCCGCGGTGCTCGGCAGCTGCGCGTTCGTAAATGGAAAGCCAGTTCGGCTCGCCGTCGGCGCCGCGGACACCGCCCTCAGTCGACTTGGCCTCCACAGTTACTTCGACGGGTTCGCCGTCTTCGTACAGTGTGACCACCCAGTGCGTGGGCGGATCGCCGACCGGACGCATGTGCGATTCGAGGAACTCGTCCAGCTTGCCTTCGCGCTCCAGCACTTGGGCCACGGAGCCGATTCCTGCCAGCAACCAGCAGTCGCCGATCTGTCCCTGGTTGATGTCGGCGGGGTCGCCGGCGTCGGGGTCGTTGCGAACGTCGCCGGGCACATCGACGTCGGGAGCGTCCGGATTCAGGGGGCCCGGGTCGCCGGGTGGGTTCGAGTCTCCCCGCCCGGAAGCGCTGCCGGATGCTCCGGAGCTGGACTTGTCCTGCTCGTCCGCATTGCGGATCAGCTCTGTGGCCTGCGCCTGCAGCTCGCCGGAAATCTTCTTCAGCATGGGGCGGTGCTCGGAGTCCCACGAGGCCCTGAACATCGCCGCGTCGCGGCCGTCCCACCGCGCATTGCTGATCAGGTGACCCAGCTCCGTGGACAGGGAGGTCATCCGTTCCGAGTGCCGGGACATGGTCCTTGCCAGTGCCCGCAACTGTTCAATGTCAGCGCCGTAGAATCCGGGCATTACTTCTCCCCCTGGGGTAGTTCGCTGGCATCGCAGCTTTCGGACTGCACTGGTGCGGTGATGTCGAGGTAGGCCGGAAACTTCGAGCGGATGGTCACCGTGGCGCCCGCAGCGTCGGTGCTGCGGGTGACCACCCAGCCTCCCGGGGTGGGGTCAGTTCCGTCGAACGCCGGGAACCCGTGCTGCTGCAGGATGGGATCGGCCGCGGCGAATACCTCTTCAAAGCTCCGTGAGGGCTTCACGATGTCCGCGCTGCTTTTCATGCTCCGTAGGGCGAGCACGCATTGGCCATCTTTTACCCGGCTCAGGCTTACGGGGTCGTCCACCGACCAGGTGATACCCGGCAGCTTCGCTTCAAGAGCGGCAACAAGTTCGGTGGTCAGGGCGTCGTACTTGGCGACACTCTCCGCCACGGGCGCCGGGCTGGCCGTAACCGGGGGTGCACTGCTTGGTTCCCGGGTGGGTCCGTCCGGGGTATTGCCGCAGCCCGCAGTCGCCATCAGCGCCAGGGCAGCAGCCAGCGCCCAAGGCTTAAGGTACGTGCTGCGGTTCATTTCGTCCCCAATTTCCGGTTAACGTTCGACGGCGGATCTCACCGAATGCTGTCAGGTTGCGGTTCGCTTGGCGATGGGCAGAACGACCCATGCAGGTGGGAGATGGTTCGGCTCAAGGGTGGGGGATGTGAGAGATGGTTCGGCTCAGGGGTGGGGGAGGTGAGAGATGGTTCGGCTCAAGGGTGGGGGATGTGGGAGATGGTTCGGCTCAGGGGTGGGGGATGTGGAAGAGGGTTGGGCTTATGGGTGGGGGATGTGGAAGAGGGTTTGGCCCAAGGGTGGGGGAGGTGAGAGATGGTTCGGCTCAAGGGTGGGGGATGTGGAAGAGGATCAGGTGTTGCGGGTGAGGATCCAGGTGTTTGTGCCGTCCTGGCGCTCGAACGTCACCGTGGTCACCAAAGCCTCGATGAGTGCCAGCCCGCGCCCGGACTCCGCATCCTCGTCCGGCATGGAAGCCTGCATGTCGTTGGCGAACGGTTCGCGGGCGTTGTAAGCGCTGACCTTCGCGATCAGGCGGGAGGGCCGGACGCTGATGTCGACGTCGATCTCCACGGGCTTCTCCGCCACAGGGAGTGCGTGCTGAACAATGTTCGCTGCCGCCTCAATGACGGCCGTAGCGAAGGTCATCCGGTCCATGTCCGGCACGAACGAGGCATCGTCCCACAAGGCGTCGAGCTCGTTGTGGATGGCCTCGATGGCTTCCTCGTTGGAAGGCCCGTGGAACCCCCGGCGGGCGATGACCTCAGTCATCTCCGAATGCCTCTTCGGCAGTGGAGTACGCCGTGAGGACCCGGTCCATGTTGGTCAGTTCCAGGACCATCTTCACCTGGGGTTGAACGCCGGCAATCCGAAGGTCGCCACCTGCCTGGCGGGCAGCCTTGAGGCAACCGATGAGGGCACCGAGACCCGAGGAATCCATGAAGTCCGTCTCGGCCAGGTTGACCACAACCCTGCTGGATCCACCGGCTACAACCTCATTCACTACCTCGCGGAGCTTGGGCGCTGCCACCATGTTCAGGCGGCCGACGCTCTTCACCTCCGCGTAGGAGTCCTTGACCTCATAGCTAAACTGCATCTGCGTTCCTTTCCTCGGGGCGCTCGGGCCCAACATCTTCGGGGCCGATACCTACAGGCGCATCGCCTGCAGGTACAAAGCCCTTATACAAAACTGCCTTGACCAGCACGCTCAGGACCACCAGGTCGTAAGCAACCCAGGCAAC
The DNA here is from genome assembly GCF_059739405.1 of Arthrobacter sp. TmtSoilC79. NCBI lineage: Bacteria > Bacillati > Actinomycetota > Actinomycetes > Micrococcales > Micrococcaceae > Arthrobacter > Arthrobacter sp. TmtSoilC79. The sequence continues at coordinate 736,208 of NZ_AP046051.1, forward strand.
ATTGACCAGCGTTCCCAGGGGTTCAGAGAGGCCGGTCAACAGCCGGGCAACACCAACCACCAAGGCGATAGCCAACAACACCGCCACAATGATCTGCGGCCGGATCAGGCTCCAACTCGGTCCGCCGCTCTGGCGTGCCTTGGGGGTGACCGCAAACCCGAGGGGGCGTCCGAACCAAACGTTTCGCGCCGCCGTCGTGCATGCCTTGATCCAGGTGGGGAACAGCGCGAGGCTGTATTGCTGCCCGCGCCAGGTGGGGATGCCGTGGCCGGCCACCACAAACAGCAGCTGGTTCACCACCATGAACGGGATGAAACGGATGAAGAAGTCGAGGCTGAGGCTGCTCACCGGAAGGATGCCCAGAATCAGGTAAATGATGGGCGCCGCGAAGTACACCACGGCTGCGAAGCCGCTCAGGTAGCTCCACATGGTGGAGAAGTACATGAGCCGCTGGCCCCACGACATCCGGCGTTGCACCAGCGGGTTTTCGCGCAGGAGGACCTGCATGGTGCCCTGGGCCCAGCGAAGGCGTTGGGTGAGCATGGTCTTGAGGTCTTCAGGGGCCAGGCCATTGGCCAGGATTTCGTGGTGGTACACGCTCTTCCAACCCAGGCCGTGCAGGCGCATGGACGTTGCCATATCCTCGGTGACGGAGATGGTGGCCAGCGGCATGATTGGCTGTGCTTCGTCGGTGCGTTCCACGGAGATGGCGGACAGGATGGCGTGGACCGATTCCAGCGCACCCAGGGGGGACCAATCGCGTCCGGACATGCGGTCGACGGCGTCACTCGCCACCGTAGTCACGCCCGACTCTCCGACGTGGGCCAGTTCCATCGCGGCGATTTCCTCGAGGTCGGCCTGCAGCGCGGAGAAGTCGGCGGCCACCAGGGTGCGCACGGCCTCGTCCACTTTGCGGCGGACCCGGTACGTGATTTCGCTGAGGGGTGCCCGGGCCTCGAGTTCCAGTTGGGCGGCATTGGTGGCGGCCTCTACCTCGTTGAGCATCTGCTCCACGAGCGGGTTTTTGGCCTCTGCCGAGCGCCGTGCTTTCTTGATGGCGGATCGGGAAGCGGCCAGGGCCCGGCGGACACTGTCCTCGGTGGCTTTGACGTAGCCCACCAAGCCCAGCTGCATGAGGGCTTCCCGGCGGAGGATGGCGTTGGAGCCGCAGAAGAACGCCGCGTTCCAGCCGTCCTTGCCCTGCTGGATGGGTCCGTAGAACAGCGGTGCCTGGCTGCCCAGGGGGTCGTCGGCGGGGACGTTGATGAAGTATTGCGGGGTCTGGACCAGCGCTACGCGGTCATCGTTGAAGTAGCCCAGCGTCTTGTCCAGGATGTCCGGCTCCGGGATCTGGTCGGCGTCGAGGATCAGCAGGTATTCGCCCGAGGTGACCATCAGCGCGTTGTTCAGGTTGCCGGCCTTGGCGTGCCGCGGCATGTCAGGCGTCCAGTCCGCGCCACGCGTCACGTAGCCAATCCCGTGCGACTCGGCGAGTTGGCGCATCTCGGGACGATCGCCGTCGTCGAGTATCCAGGTGCTGTGCGGCCAGCGGATGGCCTTGGCGGCCAGTGCCGTGGTCATCACCAGATCCAGCGGCTCGTTGTAGGTGGTGATGAAGACGTCCACAGTGGCCTCAGCCGGGGGAGCGGGAGGCGGCTTGCGGAGCTTGAGGTTCCACACGGTCAGGCCGAACAGGATCACGTCAATGAGGCTGTACGTTTCGGCGATCACCAACGGAACGGCGATCCACCACGCCTCCCAGTTCAGGGAGGCCATCCAGCGCCACGCCACATAGTTGACGCCCAAAATGACTGTCAGGACAACGAACAGCCGGGTCCAGAAACGTGTCACAATCCCCCCTTTTTTGTGGTTCGTTAGAGTCGGACGTCAGGTTTTCTGCGAACGACGACGGCGGTCACGTCGTCTTCCGCTGTAGCCGCGGGTGCCAACTCAAGAAGGGCAGCGCATACGCCGTCCGAGGTTGCCTCGCTCCGCGCCGACTTTTCCACGTTCCGGATGAAATCTTCGAGGGAAGCGTGGGCGTCAAGCACGCCGTCACTGACGATGACCAGGGTGTCGCCGGGTTCCATCAACAGCTCAGCGGCGGGCCAGTGCTGTCCTTCGAGGATGCCCACCGGCGGGCCGGCGGAAACCAACCTCTGGACCGCCCCCTCAGCCGGGATGTACAGCGCGAGGCCGTGACCGGCGTCGATGTAGCTGAGCCTTCCGGAAGGGGCGTCCAGCCGTGCATGGAACATGGTGGCGAAGGAGCCGGACTGGTCCAGGTCTGTGGTGATGGTGGCGCTGGCCGAGGAGAAGGCGGCGTCGATGGCCGGGGTGTCCGCTACCGAACGCATCACGGCGCGGACTGTGGCTGCGATCAGGGCCGCGCCCATGCCTTTGCCCATGGCATCCGCGAACGTCAGATGCATGCCGTCCCTGGTCTGGTACCAGTCGTAGAAGTCCCCGCCGACGCTGCGGGTCGGGCGGAAGGCACCGGCGACGTCGTATCCCTCAAGCCGCACTGTTTCCCGGGGCAGGAGGCTCTGTTGCACCACGGCTGCGCGCGCAAGTTCGTCCATCTGTGCGGTGTCTTCGGCGGGAGCGGCGGGTGTGCGGGCCCTGCGGAACAATGCCCGGATGCGGGCCTGGAGTTCCTTGGGGCTGAAGGGCTTGTTGATGTAATCGTCGGCGCCGATATCCAGGCCGTTCAGGCGGTCGATCTCATCGGCCCTGGCGGTCAGCATGAGGATGTAAGCGTCCGAGAATTCGCGCAGGCGCTTGCACACTTCCATGCCGTCGATGTCCGGGAGGTTCACATCCAAGGTCACCAATTCAGCGTTGGTGTTGCGGACAGCCTCGACGCCGGACAGACCGTCCGCGGCTTCGGTCACCACAAAGTCGAGCTGCTCGAGGACCAGGACGAGGAGGCCACGGATGTCGGCGTCATCTTCGACGACTACAGCGTGGCGGACGGGCGTGGGAGAGACCATGGCTCCATTAACTAATGCTGCTGGGTATTTGTCACGTTTAGTCACGGTACATGAAACGCCCGCTCACAAAAGTGGGCGGGCGTTACAAGTTTTGTGCAGTTATGTGAGAGAGGGATTCGCTCAGGCCCGGGGATGTGGAAGAGCGTTGGGCTCAGGCCCGGGGGATGTGGAAGAGCGTTGGGCTCAGGCCCGGGGGATGTGGGAGAGCGTTCGGCTCAGGCCCGGGGGATGTGGAAGAGCGTTCGGCTCAAGCCCGGGGGATGTGCGAGAGGGTTAGACGCCCAGCTCTTCCTTCAGCGCCTGGACGTGGCCCTGGGCGCTGACCTGGTACTGGGTGAGCTTCACGGTGCCTTCGCCGTCCAGCACAACGGTGGAGCGGACCAGGCCTTCCACGATTTCGCCGTCAACCAGCTTCTCGCCCCAGGCGCCGTAGGCCAGGGCAACCTTGTGGTCTTCGTCGGAGAGCAGCGGGAAGGTCAGTGCAAATTCGCCGGTGAACTTGGAGAGTGCTTCGGGAGCATCCGGGGAGATCCCGATGACCTCGTAGCCCTTGCCCTGCAGGCTGGCGAGGTTGTCGCGGAAATCGCAGGCTTCGGTGGTGCAGCCGGGGGTGGCTGCCTTCGGGTAGAAGTACACAATGACGTTGCGTCCGCGGTAATCGGACAGCGAGACCTTGGTGCCGTCGGCGTCGAGAAGCGCGAAATCAGGTGCTTGCGTTCCGACGAGGAGTTTCTGGGTCATGGCGATCCTTTACGTTTCACCGGCAAACAGCCGGCCTTCATTTCAAACAACAGCGGTCAAGCAAATTGCGGGGCGTTGATGTTTTACAACAGCGAATCTAGATGCTGTATTCCGCAGGTCCGCGCACCGTGGCATAGGGGCCTGGCACGAACTGGTAGCCGCCACCACGGACGGTGGCGACGGTGTGACGGGCGGAGCCTAGCTTCCGCCGCACCCTTCCAACATAAACGTCGATCGAGCGAAATGCAGCGCCGGGGAGGTCAAATGACTCCAAAAAACGTTGCAATTCTTCACGGCTGATGGCCCGTGAGCAGTTGACCACGAGGTAGCGCAGCAGCTTGTATTCCATGCCAGTAAAGGAAACCGGCTCGCCGTCCAGGAGCACTACTTCAGCGGCGAGGTCCACCGCAAGTTGGCTGCGGCGGCTGGCCAACGTTACGGGCTCGACGGCGGTGCTGCCGCCCTCTTCGGTGCTGTCGCCGCCGTCGGACATGGCTTCCGCTCGGGTCACCGCACGCGCCTCCGCGAGGGCATCGGCGAGCGAGAGAGAGCCGTTGGTACCGGCGTCGGCGGCTTCCTGCGGAGTGCCGCCCCAGGAAGTGTCGCCGACGCCGGAGTGCTCTGCCCCGGTGGCGGGCCAGATGCGGACTTCCGCCTCCGGGGCAAGTTTCATGGCACGGGCCAGCACAAGGCGTGCCGCCCTCTCCCAGACTGCGGGATCGATCTCGTCGCCCTCGGCAGGGTTGACCCAGAGGGCCAGCCCGTGGGCGGTGAGGCCGTTCCGTTCATTCACGCTGCGAGGGTTCTGGCCAGGCCGCCGTCCCGTGGAGCGCGAGGCGGGACCACGGGAAGGCGGCGGCCCGTAGGCATTGACTGCCATGACGGTTGACCTAAACGTTGCCGCGGCGGAGCAGCTTACCGCCGGGGTTCTGGCCGTCGATGGGGGTCCCGCGCAGGTAGGTCTTCCGGACGACGCCGGCCAAGGGGCGGCCGTCGTACGGCGTGATCGGGTTCTTGTGCTTGAGCTTCGTGACGTCCACAACGAAGGCCTCGTCCGGGGCGAAGATGGAGAAGTCGGCGTCGTAGCCCAGGGCGAGCTGGCCCTTGTTGTGCAGGCGTGCCAGGGCGGCGGGCTTCTCGGCCATCCAGGAGACAACCTGCTCCAGCGGGATGCCGCGGTGGCGGGCCTCGGTCCAGATCAGGGACAGGCCCAGCTGCAGCGAAGAAACGCCGCCCCATGCCACTGCGAAGTCACCGTTTTCCAAGTCCTTCAGGTCCAGTGTTGAGGGGGAGTGGTCCGAGACGATGCAGTCGATGGTGCCCTCCTGCAGGCCCTTCCAGAGGAGCTCGCGGTTGGAGGCTTCACGGATGGGCGGGCAGCACTTGTAGGCCGTGGCGCCGTCGGGGATTTCTTCGGCCATGAGGGTCAGGTAGTGCGGGCACGTCTCAACGGTGAGGTTGACGCCGTCGCGCTTTGCTGAGGCGATCATCGGCAGCGCGTCCGAGGAGGAGAGGTGCAGGATGTGGGCGCGGGCGCCGGTCCAGCGGGCACGTTCGATGACCTCGGCGATTGCCTTGTTCTCGGCGCCGCGGGGACGGGATGCCAAGAAGGTTTCGTAGTGGTCGCCGCCGGGATGCGGGGCGCGGTCGATCGCATGGGAGTCCTCGGCGTGCACGATCATGAGGGAGTCGAAGGACTTGAGCTCAGCCATGTCCTCTTCCATCTCATCCGCGTCCAGGTGCGGGAACTCGTCCACGCCGGAGTGCAGAAGGAAGCACTTGAAACCGAAAACACCTTCGTCGTGCAGCGGGCGGAGGTCGCTCTTGTTGCCCGGGATGGCACCGCCCCAGAATCCGACGTCCACAAAAGCCTGGTCCTTGGCGACCACGCGCTTCTGCTCCAGGCCGTCCACGCTGGTGGTGGGCGGGATGCTGTTCAGCGGCATGTCGATGATGGTGGTCACGCCACCGGCGGCTGCGGCACGGGTGGCGGAGGCGAAGCCCTCCCACTCGGTGCGGCCGGGCTCGTTGACGTGGACGTGGGTGTCCACCAGGCCGGGGATGAGGGTTTCGTCGTCTGCGAGTTCAATGACCTCGTTGCCCGTCAGGCCGTTGCCCAGGGGTTCGATGGCGACGATGATGCCGTCGCGGATGCCAACTTCGCGGGCTGCGAGGCCGGCGGTGGTCAGGATGCGCTGGCCCCGGATAACGAGGTCATAGGCGCCGATTGCTTCAGACATTGAGGTACTCCTTGTTTTCGGTCCGTTCCGCCAGGTACACGCCTATGTGCCTACCTAATTGTTCAAGCAACGGACCTGCTTCAGCGATACATTTTTGGACATCTTTTTCCAGATCGGTCAGTGCATGGACCGTGTGGAAGCCGGCATCCGTGAGTTGTTCCCGGCTCAGGGTACTCCGGCCGCACACTGCGATCACGGGAACCCCGTTCCGTTGCGCCGCCCGCGAGACACCCATGGGCGTCTTGCCGAGCAGGCTTTGCTCATCCAGGCTGCCTTCTCCGGTGATCACCAGATCGGCGCCCTTCAGGCGTTCTTCGAGTTCAGTGAATTCAAGCACGACGTCGATGCCCGGCCGCCGCTCTGCCTTCAGCGCCGCGATCGCAATGTAGCCAACGCCGCCCGCTGCTCCGGCGCCTTCTGCCTTGGCGGCGTACTTGGCGTGCTGGCCGGTGGTTGCTGCGAGCACGTCCACGAAGTGGCTTGCTGCCGCGTCCAGTTCGGCGACGTCGTCCGGCGTCGCGCCCTTCTGCGGACCGAAAATGGCTGGGGCTCCGCTGGCCCCCAAAAGGGGATTGTCGACGTCGGACGCCAAGACGAACTCTGTGGCCTCGACGCGGACGTCGAAGTTGGAGAAGTCGATGGTCTCGATGTCAGCGAGAGCGGCACCGCCGCCGGGGAGTTCGTTGCCGTCCTTATCCAGGAACACGGCGCCGAGGCCCTGCAGGACTCCCGCGCCGGCGTCGGTGTTGGCGCTGCCGCCCACACCCAGGATGATCTTGCGGCAGCCGAGGTCCAGCGCGGCGCGGATGAGTTCACCCGTGCCGATGCTGGTTGCGGTCTTAGCGGTCTGAGACGTGGGGCCATCCGGCAGGAGGGCGAGACCGGAAGCCGCCGCCATTTCGATGACAGCTTCCTGCTCCCGCACTGCGAAGTCTGCCTTCACCGGCTCGCCGAGCGGGCCGGTGACGGTGGTGGTCCGGCGGGTGAAGCCGGAGCCGATGGCAGCGTCGATGGTTCCTTCGCCGCCGTCGGCCACCGGAATGCGTGTTGCTTCTATGCCTTTGCCGAACCCCGCCTGCAGGCCTGCTGCCAGGTGCTTGGCGACGTCGGGCGCGGACAGCGAGCCCTTGAATTTGTCCGGGGCGATGACAACACGCATTCCGGTGCCTCCTTACTGTTTTCTCTAGGCTTTGGTCAGGATCGCGGTGGGTGCGTCCGCCGCGGACTCTGCCAACTCTTCGAACTCGTTCACGCCGTTGATCTCAACGCCCATGGAGATGTTGGTGATCTTTTCCAGGATCACTTCAACCACCACGGGAACCTTGAACTCGCCCATGAGTGCCTTGGCCTTGTCGAAAGCGGCCGGCAGATCGTTGGGGTCCTCAACGCGGATGGCCTTGCAGCCCAAGCCCTCGGCAACCTTGATGTGGTCCACGCCGTAGCCGTTGGTCTCCGGGCTGTTGATGTTCTCGAAGGCCAAGGAAACGTTCTGTTCCATGTTGAAGCCGCGCTGGCTCTGACGGATCAGGCCCAGGTAGCTGTTGTTCACCACAACGTGGATGTACGGCAGGTTGAACTGTGCGCCCACGGCCAGTTCTTCAATCATGAACTGGAAGTCGTAGTCACCGGACAGGGCAACAACGGTGGCATCCGGGGTTCCACGAACAACGCCCAGTGCGGCGGGGGCGGTCCAACCCAGTGGGCCGGCCTGGCCTGCGTTGATCCACTTGCGGGCACCGAACACATGCAGCATCTGTGCGCCGGCGATCTGCGAGAGACCAATGGTGGACACGTAGGTGGTGTCGCGGCCGAAGGCCTTGTTCATCTCCTGGTACACGCGCTGCGGCTTGATGGGCACGTTGTTGAAGTTGGTCTTGCGGTGCAGGGAGCCCTTGCGCTCCTGGCACTCGGCAACCCAACCCGAGTAGTTCGGCAGGGTCTTTGCAGCCTGGCGCTCGCGGGCCAGCTCCAACAGACCGTCCAGCGCCGCACCGGCGTCGGACGCAATGCCCAAGTCCGGGGAGAAAACGCGACCGATCTGCGTCGGCTCAATGTCGATGTGCACGAACTTACGGCCGGCCGTGTAGGTGTCCAGGCCGCCGGTGTGGCGGTTGGCCCAACGGTTGCCGATGCCGATCACGAAGTCGCTCTGCAGGAACGTCTCGTTGCCGTAGCGGTGCGAGGTCTGCAGGCCAACCATGCCGGCCATCAGCTGGTGATCGTCCGGGATGGTGCCCCAGCCCATCAGCGTGGGGATAACCGGAACGTTCAGGATCTCGGCCAGCTCAACCAGCTGGGCCGAAGCGCCGGCGTTGATGATGCCGCCACCGGCAACGATCAGCGGGTGCTTGGCAGCGGTCAGCAGGTCCAGCGCCTTTTCGAGCTGCTTGCGGGAAGCCTTGGGCTTCTCCACCGGCAGGGGCTCGTAGGCGTCGATGTCGAACTCGATCTCGGCCATCTGAACGTCGATGGGCAGGTCCAGCAGAACGGGGCCCGGGCGACCCGAACGCATCAGTTGGAACGCCTTCTGGAAAGCACCGGGAACCTGGCCCGGCTCCAGGATGGTCATGGCGAACTTGGTCAAGGGCTTGGCGATGGACTCGATGTCCACAGCCTGGAAGTCTTCCTTGTGCAGCTTGGCAACGGGTGCCTGGCCGGTGATGCAGAGCATGGGGATGGAATCGGCCTGGGCTGCGTACAGGCCAGTGATCATGTCCGTGCCTGCAGGGCCCGACGTGCCGATGCAGATGCCGATGTTGCCATCAGCTGCGCGGCTGTAGCCGTCGGCCATGTGGCTGGCGCCTTCAACGTGGCGGGCCAGCGTGTGGCGGATGCCGCCGTGGGCACGCATTGCTGAGTAGAACGGGTTGATCGCTGCGCCGGGCAGACCGAAAGCTTCGGTTGCGCCTTCCTTTTCCAGGATGGCTACGGCCGCATCAACGGTGCGCATCTTTGCCATGGTGTACTCCTTGTTTTTTGCCCTGAAGGGCGAAGTCTGTGGTGTTTTTGGGTGTGGTGAGGGAGCCGCCGTCGTTTAAGTACGACGGCGGGTTCCCTGCTTTGTTGCTTTTGCCGGCTTGTGCCGGGTGCTTACTTCCGGCCGCTGAGCTGGAGGACCTGCTTGAAGAGGCCCGAGTGGTCGAGGCCGCCGTCGCCCTGGTTGACGGTTGCGGCGACGAGCTGGGCGACGACTGCGCCGAGCGGGACAGCGACGTTGGCTTCGCGGGCTGCGGAGGTGACGATGCCGAGGTCCTTGTGGTGGAGGGCCAGGCGGAAGCCGGGGTCGAAGTTGCGGTCGAGCATCTTCTGCCCCTTCTGGTCGAGGACCTTGGAGCCGGCAAGGCCGCCGCCGAGGACCTTCAGTGCTGCGTCGGTGTCTACGCCGTAGGCCTCAAGGAAGGCGATTGCCTCGCCGAGGACCTGGATGTTGACGGCCACGATCAGCTGGTTGGCTGCCTTGACGGTCTGGCCGGAGCCGGACGGGCCGACGTGGACGATGGTTTTGCCCACTGCGTTGAGGACATCCTGCGCTGCCTCGAAGTCTTCCGCGGAGCCGCCGACCATAATGGACAGGACGGCGTCGATTGCGCCCTGTTCGCCACCGGAGACGGGGGCGTCGAGCGGGCGGATGCCGGCTGCTACGGCGTCGTCGGAGAGGCGCTTGGCGACGTCCGGGCGGATGCTGGATGCGTCGATCCAGATGGTGCCCTTCTTCGCGTTGGCGAAGACGCCGTCCTTGCCGCTGACTACACCCTCAACATCGGGGGAGTCCGGGACCATGGTGATGACGACGTCGGCGTCCTTGACTGCGTCCGCGATGCTCGTGGCACCCTGGCCGCCCTCGGAGACAAGCTTGTCGATCTTGTCCTGGCTGCGGTTGAAACCGGTGACCGTGTGGCCGGCCTTGACGAGGTTGATGGCCATGGGGAGGCCCATAATTCCGAGTCCGATGACTGCAACGTTGCTCATTGTGGTTCTCTTTCTGAAAGTCTTTGTTTTAACTCGAGCGGGCTATTTGGTGAGCGCCGCCGCTGTGGTGAGTGCCGCCGTCGTGCGTTAGTTGGCGTTGGCGCGCTGGCGGATGGCCCAGCTGAAAGCCGTTTCCTGCGGTTCTTTGTACTCGAGGCCGATGTAGCCGTCGTAGCCGAGTTCGCGGCTGCGGGCGATCCATTCGCCGAGGGGGAGGGTGCCGGTTCCGGGAGCTCCGCGGCCGGGGTTGTCGGCGATCTGGATGTGGCCGAAGTCCTTGGCGTGGTTCTCGATGACGGATTCGACGTCGTCGCCGTTGACTGCCAGGTGGTAGAAGTCGGCGAGGAGCTTGATGTTCTGTGCGCCGGATTCTGCTTTGACACGGGCGATGACCTTGAGTGCGTCTTCGGCGGTGAGGAGCGGGTACTTGGGTGCGCCGCTGACCGGCTCGAGGAGGACGGTGCCGCCGATACGGGCGACGCCTTCCGCTGCTGCGGCGAGGTTCTTTGCCGCGAGTTCGTCCTGTTCCTCAGGGGTGAACTCGTCCTGGCGGTTGCCGTAGAGGGCGTTGAAGGCCTTGCATCCGAGGCGCTCACCGATGCCGGCTACGACGTCGATGTTGTCCTTGAACTCGGAGCAACGTCCCTTCCAGGAAACCAGGCCGCGGTCGCCGCCGGGCATGTTGCCGGCGTTGAAGTTCAGGCCTGTGAGCTGAACGCCGGCGTCCTTGATGGCGGTTTCAAACTCGGTTACTTGTACGTCGGTGGGGACGGAGGTTTCGAAGGGCCACCAGAACTCGACGGCGTCAAAACCGGCTGCCTTCGCGGCGGCGGGGCGCTCGAGCAAGGGCAGCTCCGTCAGGAGGATGGAGCAGTTCACTGTGTACGTCATCGTAGGTCCTTCCGAGGAGGGGCTTGGATCTATCTTCCGGGTTGCTTGGCTGCTGCGTTCGTTCTTGGCTTCAGTTTCCGCTTTGTGGAATTTAGATTCTGCTTTATGAAAAGTTTAGGGAAGGTGGGGGTGGGAGTCAAGGGGGCGGGTGCGGAGGTGGGGGGTTTGGGATACCAAGCCTGTCCAGCAGTCTTATGGTGGAAGCCGAATCGTGCTGTGAAAGGGTACGGACCGGTTGCCGGAGCGCCAAGCTGGCCGAAGGCCCGCACTGCGGTACATTTCCTCATAGTCCAGCTACTAAACCGAGGTGAACGCGTGGCTTTGCTACTCCATTTGTCCGATCTTCATCTGGCAGAACAGTCCGTTGGAGATGTTGTTGCCGATAGCAAGACGGATGTTATCGACCTAGGCGACCAGCAGACGCGCCTAAAGATCCTTAAGGACACGCTTCGCGCCCTCGGCGAAGGGCTAAGGGCAGACGGTAAGACGCTTGATTCTATTCTTGTTTCGGGAGACATCACGGTCGGAGGCAGGAAGGACGGGTTTGATCTCCTGGGACCGCTGCTGGCCTGCCTTGGCGAGGCCAAGCCTTCAGACGACAGGATCCTAATCGTTCCTGGCAACCATGATGTCGTTAGGTCGACGAAACCTAGCAGTGTCGAACGCTATGAGCGTTTCCTTAAGCTACGAAGTAAGGACTATAAGACTGCGTACCTTGAGGGAGTAGACCTCGACAGGGAGGGACAGAGGCTCTCAACCTCAACGGACCCGGTCATCGTTGCTGAGGATCAGAGTTTCGTTTTGATCGGACTTAACTCGGCTAATTACTGTGGAATCGACACCAACCCCGAACCGGAATTGGAAGCCTATCTCCCAGACCTCCAAACTAGAGCAGGTACAGATCCCGCGCTTAACTTATTGCTGACAGCGTGGAAAACTCGCGGCCTTGCTGATATAGCCCGGCTGGATCGTCCACAGCTCATCGCTGCACACACCCGGTTAACTTCAGCTCTCAATGACATATCCGCACCTAGCCCCCTTAGAATAGTTGCCCTTCACCATCAAGTTCAGCCAGTGACCGTTACCGAGGAAATTAAGACGTTCGACGGTATTTTGAACCTTGGTGAATTCAAAGACTGGCTGGCCGCGAATCGCATCGATGTAGTTCTGCACGGTCACAAACACGAGGGCAAGGTACTTCCTGACAGTCACCTGCCCCTCAACGATGCAGATAGCCGGGGGCCGCACGATATGCTCATCGTCAGTGCCCCAACTATTCAAGTGGGTCAAAATCGTCGCGATGCCGTCGGGTACCTTATCGAAGTCGAGGGTCCCGCTGCTCGAATCGCTGGAGTGGAGATAGCGGAGGTTCCTGTCCCCGCAACGGGAAGTGCGATGATGCTTGAGCCGCTGAAGTGGGTTCGGCACCAGATTGATCAACCCTCCAGGTACGGAGTTGTAGAGGGAGAAACGGTTGACGATGTTCACAGGAAGCTTTTAGCCCTTCGAAAGCAGTTCGACGCAATTCGGGCGCCGCTGATCTGCCGCATCGCTGACGGTACTTCCGCGTACATCATTCCTGCTTCCTACCCTGAACTCCCTTCCAGTTTCGGTGACCCGCAGGAGTGGTTCACGCGAATGATTGAATGGTGGCAGAAGTCCCGAGAACTGAGATCCGGATACTTCACACATGGGCAGCGCCTGTTCGCGAACACTTCAAGGAGCCGCCCCGACCAGATCGACAAGGCCATCAAGGCCCTACTCGTTAAACCGCAAACCAGTAGGGCAATTGCCGTTCTAATGGATCCATTGAACGACTTAGCGACTGTCAAGACTGAGTTTCCGGCTTTCGTACTAGTCCAGTTCACTAAGAGAGATTCGTACCTAGATGTAACTGCATTTTTCCGCAAGCAGGAGATGCCCCACTGGTGGCCTATCAACGTGGGTGAACTTGCACATCTTCAGCACACAGTGGTGGACGCGTTGCGGAGTCATCTGAATCTGAGTGCTGGTGCCATTACGACAGTAACCGCCATGCCAACAAACGGATCAGCTATCCCGAGGGTTGCGGTCCCGCTCTTAGATCAGAAAGCCGAGGAGCATGCTGGGCTGTTGGACCTCGTGCTCCCTCTCTTCGGTATTGGCTCGTCGAGTGCTGATGTACTTTCGTCATGGCAGGAAGTTATTGAGGACTGGCGTCCCGACGACAAGGCTGCAGCAGACGGCGACCGCATACCGCGCATTGGACTCACCGCGCTCTGCGAGTTGATTGACGCGATCGGGTCAGCAGTGGGAGACTCCGGCCGCATGGCCGGCTTGCTTAGTACGCTGCAAGACCTTGAAGACGCCAACGCCAGCTATGACGGCCGGAACGACAGAGATGCAGCCGTCAGCCGTGCGAAGTGGCGTGCGACCCTCGATAGAAAACTAGGCGTCCTAACAAGGACGCTGCACGAGCTGTTGAAGGTCGAATAGCACATGCATACCTCGATGGATCCAATGAAATGTGAAATAATCGATTCAACGCACACTTACGTGGAGGTTGGAGTCATGTCCGTTGAACTAGCCTTGCCCCAGACGGCGGGGACGCGCGAAATTGTGGACGTTCTACTTGACGAACAAGGAATTCCTTCCGACCTTAGCGGTGAGTCTTTGGTTATCAATGGGGGGAATGTGAAGGACGCCTCCCCATCTTTCGCTGACGAGCTCGTTCGCAGGTTAGCAAGCCGAGGCCCTAAAAGCGTTATCCTGGAGGAGCTACCCGACGGCCTAGCGAATCAGATTCGTCTCTCAGCCAAACTGAGGCGTTTCTCGGCTATGCAGTAGCACGCTTCGCGGGCGTCACGAAGCGATAGACGGCGCTAGTCCCACCTGGCCGCAATCCGTCTGAGTACACGACACATCCGAAACTACCGCCGCCACCTTCGGGATCGTGGGCTTCCGGGCTTAATGAAACGCCAGACTTCTGAACGATCACCTGCATTGCTTCCGAATCGCGCTAAGCTCCAGATATGAGGGACTGAACATTGGAGAGGAACGTCTACCGCGTGAATTATCGAAATGCAGCTGAGGCTTTTACGTCTAAACTTGCCGAGGTTGTGGCAACCGGCTCTGAAGTTCAAGTTCGGGGGCACCTCACTAAGGAGTTAAATCACCAAACGATATCTCTGCTTCGGCCCTTGGAGCGTTGCATTGTTATCCCAAAACGATTCAATGATATATTTGCCACAATAGCTGAGACGATATGGGTGATAGCCGGAAGGAATGATCTATCATTTTTGAATCATTATCTTCCACGTGCTCCAGAGTTCTCCGACGATGGCATGACTTGGCGAGCAGGATACGGCCCCCGTCTACGTAGTTGGGCCGGCATTGACCAACTTGACCGTGTTCGAAGAATTCTTATGGAAGATCCCTCTTCAAGACGTGCCGTTCTCTCTATCTTTGACCCTGCCGTCGATTTTGAAGAGAGCAAAGATATACCCTGTACTAATTGGCTGCACTTTACGGTACGTGATGGATCCCTGGACCTTTGCATCGCTGTGCGCAGTAACGATCTTATGTGGGGTTTTTCCGGAATAAACACATTTGAGTGGAGTGTTCTTCATGAGATGATGGCCTACTGGCTGGGTACCAAGGTTGGAACAGTCACCTACTTTATTTCTTCCCTTCATCTATATGAGCGGCATTTTGAACGAGCTCAACAGATCTTGGCTGGTCGTGGTCATTCGCCGTACTCCTCCTATCCCGCGGAAGTCCAGTTCAATACAACATTTGCGGAACTTCCCTCAATACTCGAACGATGGTTTGAGATTGAGTTCTCGATTAGAGAGGGCATTTCTAAGCCGCAAGAGATCAATGACTTCCCGGATCCCCTACTGCGCGACTACTTGTTCATGCTGGAAGCCTACTGGACACAGAGACGGGCTCCGCACGGTCGCTTTGAACCTCTACTGGCCCAGGTTGGAGATAGGGCGCTAGCGACTGCGGGCATTAGCTACTTTTCCAAAGGTCAAAACAACGTAGAAAACTACGGTCCCGAAATCATAGGGGCGTCTGTGCCAGACAAGAATGATCTGATTCGACATCTGACGAGTCTTCATAGTGTCAAGGACGCGATGTACGGGAACAGTTGGAAACGACGGGGAGAGCAGATCTCGATCATGGCCAACGTTGCGCGAAAGATCGACCGCTTGGTACTTTTTCGTCCTGGTGCGCCGTCCAGCACGGAAAGCGCTCTGGACACTGCCATGGACCTTCTCGTATACGCCATTAAGTACATGACCTATCTGCGCGACGTGCTCGGCGAATCGCCTCCCCCTGGGGTCGAAACGTGGAGTGACGGGCTTGCGGGATTTAACCGCACTATTGAGGACCTTCCCGACGTTCCGTCCGTACGGTCTTACGCCCAAGCAACAGCCGTCGTCACTGAGGCCTTCCAAAAGTTGGAACAGAGCTTTGAATGTAGTGCCGGCGTCGGTGAGCGACAGCCGCTTGTATGGGCGCTTGCAGTCGATGCATGGGCGCTCCTGTGGGCGATGGTGAGTGAGGGGCCGCTGGAAGCGAAACGTCTAATTGATCTCGGCGACGACGGCATCTTTCCCTGATCGCCGATCGGCAGTCGACTCCCATATTTAAGGAAATCCGTCGACGTACGACACCTTCGCCCCAACGTGGCCTAAGCTTCTAGGAAGCTCACTGCACGAACAACATTGAGGCCTGAGCCCTGAACTAGAGGACCGCCCTGAGCCCTGAACTAGAGGACCGCACAGATGATCCGCCCCCAACCACGGCCTGAAGTTTTCGACATCTATTGGAAGTTCGCCTACGAACGACACCGTATCTTCGAGGCTCGGGTCGCGGGTCGGCAAGGGCCGTGGACGGATGATCCCATACTGCGGACATACAAGTTCTGCAATGTTTACCGTGCTGCAGACCGGGTAAGCCAGTATCTTATTCGTGAAATTTGCTATGCGGATGATTCCGACTCTCCAGAAGATCGAATTTTTCAGATTACGGCCTTTAGGACATTCAGTAACATACACACTTGGGAGTCCCTCAAGGGAATTCTAGGACGTAACCCTCGCGTTGCTGATCTTCGAAGTGGCACTCTAGAATCTGCTCTAAACGAAACTAAAAAAACAAATGGTGGGTTATATACCGGGGCCTTTATTCTGTGTGCAACAAACGCTTATGGTCGCGGTCTAAAGCATTTGAACCATGTGGATCTCTTTTCGGATATGTTTCTGAAGAAAGATCTTGCTTCAAAGATTCTCGCTGCAACGACCCTTAAGAACATTTATGATCTTCTGCACAAGTTTCCCCTGATGGGGGACTTCATGTCGTACCAGACAGCCATCGACTTGAACTACTCCAGTCTGGTTAATTTCTCTGAAAATGATTTCACACAGCCAGGCCCAGGGGCATTACGGGGTATAGCCAAAACTTTCTCGAGCACTAACGGCTTATCGCCTAGTGATATTATTATGTGGATGGTGGAACATCAAGAGGAGGAGTTCGATCGCCTCGGTCTCGAATTCACGGGCCTTTGGGGGCGTCCCATCCAAGCCATTGACGCGCAAAATCTCTTCTGTGAAACTGATAAATACTGCCGTGAGGCGGTTCCTTCGCTTGCCTCGGCGCGGACGCGAATAAAGACCAAATACAGGCAGACTACCCAGCCGATTCGTCTGTTCTTCCCGCCAAAGTGGGGAATAAACCATCTTTTGCCGAAAGATCCGGTATTTAACCCGCGTGCGCCCCTACGCGAGTTCGCTCTGGCGTAAGGGTGACATTGCTCAGCGGCACAAGACATGGCCTGCTGACTGGCCCAATGCGGGTTCCAGGGTGTGAATGGCGGTAGC
The DNA here is from genome assembly GCF_059739405.1 of Arthrobacter sp. TmtSoilC79. NCBI lineage: Bacteria > Bacillati > Actinomycetota > Actinomycetes > Micrococcales > Micrococcaceae > Arthrobacter > Arthrobacter sp. TmtSoilC79. The sequence goes on from NZ_AP046051.1 coordinate 752,906, forward strand.
CGGAGGTATGTCCGGCAGTTGGTAAAACTGTTCTGCGGCACGTCATACGCTGACAATCGTTGACAAATCTGTCCGAATATCCGACCATGATGTCATGGAAGAGGACATTCGGGCTGGCTCTGTTGATCTACAGACGAGCGCGGGAGAAGGCCTAAATGCACCTGGTACTCGGGAGGAGCTTGCGGCGCTCTCTTTGGAGGGCATGGCTGATTTAGTTGGACGTGTTGTCGCCTACACCTGTGCGTGGGGTGACGAAGCGACCTCTCAATTTGAACGGGAGGGTGTCAACATGGCCATCGAGAGTGTAGTGGGGGTATTTGCCGCTACGTTCATTACCGAAGCATTCGATGCCGGTCTCATCGATTTCAAGCTCATTGAAGCATGGCAGTGGAGGAGTATTGAGTCAGTAGCCAGGATTATTTTTGAGGCCGTTCAGAATCGATGGGCGTTGTAATGGCTACCTTGATTCAAGCTGAATCAATAAGTGAGGCTTGGCTAAAAAGTCTAGAGTTTACTAATGCGCAACAAAATGGCAAAGCCGTTCATTTGCTGACGTCCGTAGCGGATCCAAGTCGACCGGAAGACCCTCAGATTCGTTCTGCGGTAGACAGGATACTCACGCCCACGACGAAACGTGCGAGCGTTCAGAGCGTTGATACAATCGCGAATACAATCTTTCCGATTTCGCTTTATCCCGATCCTGGCATTTCTTGGTCGTCTGAAAGCAGTACCGATAGTTCTCTTGTGGAGAGTGCCGCTGAGAAGCTGTATAGCAACTATGCAACTATCTTTTCGAACTTACAGAAAGCCCATCGTGAAAATACAAAAGGGACATATTTTTCTCGAATGATTTCGTGGCCCGGGAAGACGATGAATGGGTACAACCAGCTCGAAAAGCGGCTCCAGCATTTGCGTGGTAAGAAGGCGGATCGAGTAACTGCATTTAATGCCAGTGATATGGCTCTTACGGAGCCAGGCGGAGACTCAAGCGAAATTAATATTTACGCAGTTTCTGATCACCGGGTCAGGAGCTTCCCTTGCTTGGTTCACATTGATATCGGTGTTTTCGCTGGCAAAGTAAACCTTCTGGGCGTCTACCGGCATCAGATGCTTATCCAAAAAGGTTACGGAAATCTTATTGGACTCGCTCGTCTACAGAAGTTTATCGCGCAACAGTCCGGATATGGACTCGGCGAGCTGGCTGTTCAAGCTACGTTCGCTTGCGCTGAGCAGCAGTTCTTCACAAAACGAGGCGTGAACGAGTTGGTCGCCACAAAGCTTCAAGGTGCGTTTGAGATATGACCAGCGTGGTAGGTATCGATGCCGTTGACATCCAACGGATTGCAAGGATGCTGGCACTATCGCCGCAACGCTTTGCCGCCTTTGCCTGGACGGAGGCTGAAAGGTCGTACTGCCGTGACCGGCCAGACCGCTATGCGACTAGATGGGCGGCGAAGGAAGCTGTCATGAAAGCTCTCGGCACTGGGTTTGCCACCCTCGACCCGTTGTCAATCGAAGTTGTAACAGTTGAGGACCGCATTCCAATGCTAAGGCTGACTGGGGAAGCAGCTGCGGAAGCCCGGCGACAGCACATCAGTACTTGGGCAATCAGCCTTACACATGAGGGAAACCTGGCCTTGGCTGTAGTAATGGGAACCGGAAGGAATAGTCATGAATGACGAATCGCCAGAAGGGGCTGGAGGAGGCTTGGAGCCGGCTCTACTGGTGGCGGCTCGGTTGCGAGAGGCTCGGGATGTTACAGGTCTGACCCAAGGGGATGTAGCCCTTGCTCTGGGTATTGCCCGAACAAGCGTGGCGGCATTTGAGTCTGGGGTAAGAAAGGTGTCCGCCGTTGAGATCCGTGCGCTTGCCACGCTCTACGGCCGTACCGTCGGCTGGCTTATAGGGGAAGAAGAATCCCCAGATCTGAGTGGGCAGGCGCTGTACCGGGCAACCAATAGCTTGTCGCAAAAGGACCGTGACCAAGTCCTTAAGTTTGCGCAGTTCCTCGCTTCTTCTGCGGCTAACGACGGCAGCCCAGACGGTCAACACAGGACGGGCCATGCTTAGTACAAGTCGCAAGCGCCAGATCACACAGGTCGCAACGCGTACCCTGATGCATAACGGCATAAACATGACCCGACAGGTAGACATTTTCAGCTTGATCAGAAAAAATCGTCTCGTTCTGCGCTTTATGGACCTCGATCGACTTCTGGGTGCCTTCGTCCCCGGAAGTCCTGGTGGTGTGATCATCAACAGCAAGCTCCCCGCGGCACTGCAGAGATATACAGCAGCTCACGAATTTGCCCATTTCGCACTGCACACTGAGGTTTTTGCTTTCGACGGCCAGCTAGAGGTCGAGGGGAGGACGCCGAGTGGATTAGAGTCTGAAGCGCAGCTTTTCGCATCACATCTTCTTATGCCGCTGCCGCTAATGGCGCGAGCAGCCAAGGATGTGGGTCTGGAGCGGGGTAGTGATCCGAACGCCGACCAAGTTTATGGGATAGCGGGCATCGCGGGAGTGAGTTTTTCGGCCGCGCTAGTTCAACTACGAAATCTAGGCATGTTGAATTGGGCCCAAATGCAGTCGCTTCAGGGGGTGCGGCCTCAAAGCGTCGAAGTGAAGCGAACCTTCGGAGAAAAACTAACTGATCGCGGGGCTCATGTTTGGTCTCCGGTCGAACTGGGCCGGGGCAATGTCCAGGATCTATACGTGGGCGACCTCGTTGCCGTAGATCTTCCGGAGAATAGGACTACAGGCTTTCGCTGGTTCGTTTCGCAAAGCACCGATGCGGACTCGGCAGATTACTCTATCGATTCCGATCCCCAAGACATCACCGCCTTGGACCGTTTTATGCTTGCAACTGCTCCGGCAATAACTGTCGGGACAACCCGGGTGTCGCCAAGAGACCCCATGATCGGTGGGGGCGGACGCCGCCAGATACTGATTCGCGCAACCTCCCGGGGTACATGGCGAGTCATTCTGTCGTACGCCCCAGTTCAAAATCCGACCAATTCTGTTGAATCGTTGAACGTGAACGCGGAACTGCATCTTCGTCCCGGTCAGGAGCAGCGAAGGCTCATTCTGGAGAGCTTCCGGGCAAGCGCCGATGGGGAAGTAACATCGTGACAATGCTACCCGTCGACCAGACCCAACCCTGGCCGACCATCGACCTTACAGACCGTTTCATCCCCTTCAGCTTTTCGCAGGGACCTCGTCCACTCTGTCTGGCATTCGCGACCAGCTCGGCTCACAAAATCGCCCGTGGGAGCGTTACTGACTTTAGTCCGGAAGCACTCTGGCATTTTTGCCACAGGAATGGTTACACCCAGCCCGAAGGCACGTCATTTCCAGCGATAGCTGAGGCCATCGGCCGTGAGGGACAGCCATCTCTAGGAGCCTGGCCTTACAACCAAGCCCTCTTCCATGATACGGAGGACGTGCCAGCATTGGCCCAGAAGGAGACATGGAGGACTGCGGTGCTGTCTCCTGTTACGCTCTCGCCTGGGGCACAGACCTACCTTGAGAGGACCCTAACTACGGGGCGCGCGGTCGTCGTCGCCATAGAGGTGTCGGACGAATTCACGTTAGTGAAGGGGGCTGAGGTGGTTGTCGTGCCGGATGTGATCCCCGAACCTCAAGGCGTTCACGCTGTACTTATCGTAGGTGCCGCTGATGATGGGCGCGGTGGGCGGATTTATAGGGTGTTGAACAGCTGGGGGCTCGATTGGGCCGACGGTGGGTTTACTTGGCTCCCCGCCCTCTACCTTGACAAGTACGCAGTGGGCGCCGCCGCTCTGACCCTCTAGCGATTGACCACTTTGCATTCCAAGCTTCTTCTCTTCGTCACATCGCTGGCTGGTGGACAGCAAACCAATAACATAGAACTCAAATATCCTTGCAGGACAGAGTAGCGTGCTTAGTCGGACTCAGGAGCAAAATAATGTTTCCTTCGCTATGGATACTGCAACTGAGTTGGATGTCAGCCAATGACGTTTGGGAGATACATGACTGGGAGACAGCATGATAGTTAGGGCGATGAACTGCGGCGATCCTCAGCAGGTTCCTGGTCTGGACGTGACACTTACGCCACGGCTCTACATTTTGAATTTCGCTGCTTTGGAAGTTCGCAACGGTGATTCAGATGTCGAATACATGAACCTTCGTGACCAACTGATTGCAGTTCCCACATTTGTGGCAGTTGATACCGAAGGCGGCGACTTTGATGCGCTGACTAGTCCGGTGACAAAGTTGGATCCCAGTGATCTAGACTTACCTCTGACGGAGAGAGTTCACAGTAGACTAACGTTCCGGACCTTAGATGGAATCGACAACTACAACTTGGTTATCCGGGGTAATCTCCGAATGCCATTCTTGGTTTCAGATCGCTTTCGGTATTTTGCTGACATAACGGGAACCATCGGAATACTCTCAAGGGAAGCTAATTCAAGCAAGATCGCAGTTTCATCGATTAAGTCAAGTAGTTCTGAAGATGCCATTACACGTGTCGCGGGTATAATGGCGTCAGCTGAATCTTTGCAGCTTGAGAATATAATAGCCAAGTCGAAGCGATGGGATGCTTGCGTTATTGGCAATCCTAGTCTTTATGCCGACTTGCGAGACTTCAATGATGATCAATATGAGGTTTACGAGGTTCAAAAGTATCTAAAGCGGATTCCGCAATGTACTCTTGATCCAGTGTGCTTTCTTTGCGACTCAAAAGAGAACATAACAATTGAACACTGCACCCCAAATTGGCTTATGACAGCCTTAGGGCTGCATCCCATCACGGCCCCGATCGTATGTGAAGAATGCAATAATCGTCTCGGTTTCGAGCTAGAGAAGCCTATGAGCGACCTGTATGCGCGAGATGAAGTACTCGAGAATACTAGTCTGGCGTCAATCTGGGCCGTGAAGACAGCAGTTACTTTGGCTCTTGCTTCAAATATATCGGTCCCCCCCGATTTGAAGGAGGCAATTGCTACTGGGAATCTGGATGGAACTGGTGCAGAAGTCTTTGCATCCAAGATCCCTCGGGGCGACGAGGGCGTGTTTCAGTTTACTGTCACCCGTTTGCGCCGCGCATTGGCAGGAACGTGTTTTTTACTTTCCTTTGCTTTTTCTGGCTACGGTTTTTTGGTCGTACGTTGGGATTCTTTGGAGGTTGGTCAGTTACCACTTATTGACCGAATTTTCCCTACTACTATCATTGGTGCTGATGTTCCGCTGACCGCTCCATTGCTACCCCAATTACTTGAAAGACTGTCTGGTGATGGGTTTGAGTTTAGTTCGATTTCGCATGATCCAATCAAGTCGCCGCGAACCTAGCATACTAGTATCGCGAGGCGTATTTCTCCGGAAGTGAATTGGTCTGTTGGCATTTGGTGGCAATGTTGGTTCAACGATGAAGATGACTAGAAATCATCCTATATTCCGAATTGGGCGCATGCTCTGAGTCTGAGATCAATTCCTGCGAATTCCACCGGCCGAGTAACATCGGCCGGGACGCCCTCGACCTGAGGAGAAAAATGGTGGCTGCGCCCTACGGGTGCTCGAGCTATGCCGAGGAACGCCGACGGTGAGCCACTAATTGCCAAGCATGGGAACTTCCCGGAAGGACAAACGAATGGCTCGGCCGACAGTTCAGGACGTCGCCAGGACTGCTGGTGTGTCCGTGGGGACCGTGTCGCGCGTTCTGAACGGGAGTCCGGCTGTCAGCGAGGCGGCCAAGGAAAAGGTCAACGCCGCTATCAAGACACTGAGCTACCGCCCGCTAGCCTCAGCAAGGGACCTCCGAAGAGACCGAACGATGCGTGTCCTCGCTCTCGCAAAGAACTTGGACTCCCTCGTGATCAGTGAAGTATTCCGTGGTGTCGGCGACGCTGCGGCCGATTCGGGCTATGTCAGCCTCATCGCAGCGACCGACGGTGACCTCGACCGCGAGCAGCAGCTCGTGGACATGCTCCGCAACGGCTCCGTGGACGGACTGGTCATCTTTTCGCCCACAATGCCGGACGATGACGTCAACGCGGTCGCCGAGCAATTGAGCGTCGTCCAAGTGTGTGAAATCGTCGATGCCGAAGCAGCATTCGGGGTGTCCATTGATGACCGCCAGGCCGCTTACGACATCACCAAGCACTTGATCGACACGGGCGCTAAGAAGCTGGCCATGCTCGCCCATAGAGGAGCCCGCTCAGGCCGGCTGCGGGAAGAGGGTTTTCTCCAAGCACTCACGGAAGCGGGCTTGGAACCGGACCAGATCCTGCTTGGCGAGGGCAACTTCGGATTCCACGCCGGCCGCGATCTCGCGAAGAAAATCCTGGAAACAAAGGACCTCCCGGACGCCATCTTCTGTGGAACCGACGTGGTCGCCGCCGGGTGCGTCCGTGAGCTCACCGACGCTGGCCTAAAAGTCCCGGACGACATTGCCGTAGCCGGCTTCGACGACTCAGCCCAGGCAGAAATGTGCGTCCCGGAGCTGACGACCGTTCGCCAACCCGCCTACGAAATGGGCCGCGTAGCCTTCGCTGAACTCCTGGAACGGATGACCGTCGAAGGCTCACATCGCAAGGGAAGAACCTTCCTCCCACACGAACTCGTCATCCGGGACTCCACCAAATAAAGAGGGTTGACAGCTCTCAGTGGTCCCTGTCACACTACTTTGGAATCGATTCCACGGCCGCAAGGCCAACTCTTTTGAAAACATTTGGAATCGATTCCATGAACCAAAAACGAACCACCGGCAAAGAAGCCACCCTCAGCACGCGGAACAGCGAAAACGCGCACTGAACCCCCGCCCACAGCCACCAAAGGAGCCACTTGTGGACTTGAACCGACCTGCTTCTCCGCTCCAGAGCCAGAACCAAGTAACGCCCCGCAACCGAAAAGCCCTCGCATCAGCGGCAATCGCAGCTGCAGCCCTCCTCCTAACCGCGTGCGGCGGGGGAGCCGCGCCCCAAGGTGCCGAGCAAGCGGCAGCTGCCGATCCGGCGTCGGGCGCTAATGCCAGCGGCAACGTGAACATCTGCGGCGTCAAGGACGCGAGCGGCATCTACAAGGGCACAGCGGAAGCGTTCACCAAGGCGAACGGCAAGGTCACGGCCAAGTACACGGAGATCGGAGCCACCACGGATGAAGCCCGCACGCAGATCGTGCAGCGGCTCGAGGGCAAGTCCACCGAGTGCGACCTCTTCGTAACGGACGTCATCTGGACCTCCGAGTTCGCCTCCCAGGGCTGGCTGCTGGACCAGACCAAGCTGGTTGAAGCCAACAAGGACCGGCTCATTCCCTCCACTGTGGAAACCACCAAGTACCAGGACAAGTACTGGGGATCGCCGTTCTTCACCAACGCCGGACTGATCTACTACCAGAAGGACAAGGTGGCAAAGCCAGAGACCTGGCAGCAGCTCTACGCGGAAGCCGCCAAAGCTCCCGGCAACGGCTTCGTCTACCAGGGCAAGCAGTACGAGGGCCTCACGGTGAACTTTCTCGAAATGCTCTACAGCGCAGGCGGCGAAGTCCTGGATGACCAAGGCAACGTCAAGATCGACTCCAAGGAAACCCGCGACGTCCTCAACTTCATGAGCGACGGACTCAAGAACGGCTCAGCCGACCGCGCCGTCCTCACCTACAACGAAGACCCCGCCCGCCTCGCCTACGAGTCCGGCGACTTCGGATACCAGCGCAACTGGCCGCACGTGTACCGCCTGCTCAACGCGACACCGCTGGCGTCCAGCTTCGCGGTCGCGCCGCTGCCCGCATGGGAAGGGGGCAAGGCTTCCGGCGTGCTCGGCGGCTGGAACCTGGCGATCTCGGCCCACTCCACCAACCAGGCCGGGGCCGTCGCGTTCATCGACTTCGCCACCACCCCGGACTGGCAGAAGCACGTGGCCATGGACTACTCGCAGGCCCCGGTGAACGAGGCCGCCTACTCCGACCCGGCGGTCCTGCAGAAGATGCCGTTCGCCACCGAACTCCTCGCCTCCGTGAAGGGTGCCAAGCCGCGCCCGATCTCCCCGGTCTACCCGCAGATCTCGCAGGCGATCTACAAGAACGTCTACGCCGTCCTCTCCGGAACCGCCTCCACCGAGGATGCCGTGAAGAGCATGTCCGAGGAAATCACCGCCGCCAAGGCGAGCTTCTGATCATGGCCCTCAAGACAATTCAAGCCAGCGGCGCACCCGGAGGCCGCTCGCCAAACCGCGTAAGCGGCCGCGACCGGGCCGAGCGGAAGCTCGCGTTCCGCATGACCGCCCCATCGCTGGTCATCATGGCGCTGGTTGCGGCGGTCCCCATCGGCTACGCGATCTGGCTCTCGCTGAACCAGTACAGCGTCCGCACCGCCGGCCTGTCCCGCTTTGTCGGGCTGGACAACTACATCGCCGCCCTCACCAGCAACGAATGGTGGGCCGCCTTCGGCCAGACGTTCCTCTTCGCGGGTCTCTCCGTCAGCCTGGAACTCATCCTCGGTACGGCCATGGCACTCCTGCTCAACCTCGCGTTCAAGGGCCGCGCCGTCCTCCGCACCGTGGTTCTGCTGCCGTACGCGATCATCACCGTGGTCAGCGCCATCACCTGGCAAACGATGTTCCAGCCCAACATGGGCCTGGTCACCAACGTCCTTTCCACGCTGGGGCTGCCGGGCGGCGACGTCGTCTGGCTCGGTGAGCACGGCTACGCGATGGCCGTAATCGTCATGGCCGACGTCTGGAAGACCACCCCATTCGCGGCGCTCATCATCCTGGCCGGCCTGCAGGTCATCTCCGCCGAAACGTACGAGGCCGCGGAACTCGATGGCGCCAGCAAGTGGCAGACCTTCGTGAACATCACCCTGCCGCTCCTGCGCCCGGCAATCGTCCTCGCCGCGATCTTCCGCACCATGGATGCCCTCCGCGTCTTCGACCTGCCGTTCGTCCTCACCCGCGGCGCCAACGGCACCGAATCCATGTCCATGCTCGCCTACGGCCAACTGCGCGAAAACCGGCTGGTGGGCGAAGGCTCGGCGCTATCCATCCTGACCTTCCTCACCGTCATGGTGGTCTCCGTCATCTATATCCGCTTCGGCGGCGGCAACATCCGCGACGTCGCGAAGGAGGAACAATGAGCACGCTGACAGCAGAACGCCCGACGCCGGAACTCGCCACGGCGCGCAAGGCACCCAAGCGCCGCTTGCGCGGGGAATCGAAACTGCACCCACTGGTATGGGTGTTCGTGGTGGCCGTCATGGCTTTCTCGCTCATCCCCTTCTACTGGCTGGTGAACACCTCCCTTAAGAAGGGAGCGAGCCTGTCCAGGGGCGAGCTCTTCCCGAGCCAGCCGACCCTGGAGAACTATCTGGTGGTCTTCCAGAACCCCGAGTTCCTCTTGGCCTTGCGCAACTCGGTGATTATCGCCGTCGTGACTACAACAGTGGCGCTGGTGTTCGCGTCCTTCGCCGCCTATGCGCTGGCCAGGCTGAAGATGCGCCGCAAGGCGATGATCCTGACGCTGATCCTCTCGGTCACCACGTTCCCGGCGATCGCCATCGCGGCCCCGATGTTCTCCATCTGGCGCGAAATCGGCCTGTACGACACCTTGCTTGGGCTCATCATTCCGAAGCTGACCTTCGCGTTGCCGCTGGCGATCTACACGCTGACGTCGTTCTTCAAGGAGATCCCGCGAGAGCTTGAGGAATCCGCCTACATGGATGGCGCCACACCGTTTGTCGCGTTCCGGAAGGTGATCCTGCCGCTGGCGGTTCCCGGTCTGGCGACGACGGCGATCCTGGTGTTCATCTCCGTCTGGAACGAATTCCTCCTGGCCGTCACGCTGACCACCTCGCCGGAATCACGTCCCGTCCCGGTGGCTATCGCGTTCTTCAGCGGCACCAGCGAGTTCGACCAACCCCTTGGCACCATCAGCGCCGCGTCGGTGATCATCACCATCCCGCTCGTGATCCTGGTGCTCTTGTGCCAGAAGCGCATCGTGTCCGGCATGACGGCCGGTGCGGTCAAGGGCTAAGCCCGTCACGAAGTCCCCAAACCCCTCACAGACTCTAAGAAACCACACAAAGAACAGGAACAACGTGAGCATTCAGCAGCAGGCCCCGTCCGCAACCCTCAAGGTAGGAGTTGTGGGCATCGGTTGGGCCGGCCAGCAGCACCTCAAGGCATACAGCAACATTCCCGGCGTCGAAATTGTTGCCGTCGCCGGCATGGAAGAAGAGCTTCTCGCCCAGCTGACCGAGGAGTACGGCATCCCTCATGCCTTCGCCCGCTGGGAGGACATGATTGAGCTTGAGGACCTCGACGCCGTTAGCGTCGCCGTCCCCACGTTCCTGCATGCACCCATCGCGATTGCTTCGCTTGAGCGGGGCCTGCATGTGCTGAGCGAGAAGCCGATCGCGCGCAACGCCGTCGAGGGTCAACAGATGGTGGACGCCGCCCGAAAGGCCGGCCGCGTGCTGGACGTCGCGTTCAACCACCGCCGCCGCGGCGACATCCAGGCGCTGAAGGAAGTGATCGACGCCGGCACGCTGGGACGTCCGTACTACGCCAAGGCATCGTGGCTCCGACGCCAAGGGATCCCGATGCTGGGCAGCTGGTTCACCAATCCTGAGCTCGCCGGTGGCGGTCCGCTGGCTGATATCGGCGTCCACGTGCTGGACTACTCGCTGCACCTGCTGGGGGAGCCGAAGGTCCTGGCGGTCTCGGCCTCAACGCACTCCGAACTCGGCCCCCGCGGCCTCGGCGGCAACGCCCGCTACACAGCCTCGAACTCCAGCCATAAGTTTGAAGTGGAAGACTTCGCATCGGCGTTCATTCGGTTGGAAGGCGGCGGTACCTTGATCCTCGAAGCCGGCTGGGCCACCTACCGCGACGAACGGGACCTGATGGACTTCACCGTTTACGGGACCGACGGCGGAGCAGACTTGCGCTCGGTGGGCGCCTCCGAGAACCCAGTGGCGGACGTGCACGTCTTCACCGAGAAGGACGGCGAGAACGCGGACTTCGAAGTGGTGGCCGAACCCGGGCGAGCCCACCAGGCCGTCGTCGACGATTTCATTACCGCCGTGCGCGGTGGCGAAACTGTGTGGGGAAGCCATGACGGTTCGCTTGCCCTGAGCCGCGCGCTGATACTCGATGCTTGCTACAAATCCGCCCTCGAACAACGTGAAGTGGTGCTCTAAATGACTGATGCGAAATTGAAGATTGTTGTCTGGAACGAGGCCGTCCACGAGGCCCGCAACGAGCCCGCAACCATCGGCGAGATGTACCCGGAAGGCATTCACGGCGCCATCGCCGCCGGACTCCGCGGCTTCTACCCGGACTCTGAAATCTCCACAGCCACCCTCGCTGATCCCGAGCACGGACTCTCCGAAGAAGTCCTTGCACAGACCGATGTGTTGCTCTGGTGGGGGCACATTGCGCATGAGGAAGTTAGCGACGAAGTGGTGGAGCGCGTGCAGCGGCACGTCCTGGGCGGAATGGGTTTGGTGGTGCTGCACTCCGGCCACTTCGCCAAGATCTTCACCCGTTTGTTGGGGACCACGTGCTCGCTGAAGTGGCGCAACGAAGGCGAACGCGAGCTGGTGTGGACGGTCAAGCCCTCGCACCCGATCGCGGCCGGAATTGAAAGCCCGATTGTGATTCCCCAGCAGGAAATGTACGGCGAGCTGTTCGACATTCCGGAGCCCGATGACCTGATCTTCATCAGCTCGTTCACCGGGGGAGAGGTGTTCCGCTCCGGCGTGACGTTTTCCCGCGGCAAGGGCCGGATCTTCTACTTCAGCCCCGGCGACCAGGAATACCCCGTGTACCACCAGCCGCAGATCCAGAAGGTCATCGCCAACGGTGTCGGCTGGGTTGCGCAGCCGGGTGTGTTCCGGGAGGCGCCGGAGGTTTCCAATCCTGCGCGGGGGTGGTTCGAGGAGGCGTAGGACCTCGGGCTGGATGGCCGGCTACGACAAAGCGGCCCGGCGGAGCTTATCTTTTGTCTGCAATTTGCGTGGCAGCTCGTCGGGACCTGATGATTGCCAGTCCGAAAACGCTGCCTGCGGCGGCCAGGAAGAAAAACAGCACCAGCAGTGGCCCCGACATCCCCGGGAAGAGCGGGTTGCGGCCGGTCAGGAAGATTGAAGCCAAGAGGCCCACCATCGACACGCAGAAAATCAGCCCCAGTGCCTTCTGCATGCGGCCCTGGCGAATTGGCAGTGACTTGTTTGAAGTAGCCATGGATTGATCCTATGCCGACAGATCCGGTGAGCATCGGGCCCAGCCATTTCACGCCGTGTCTTCAGGCCGTCACGTCGTCGCCTCTCCCAAGATCAGGTACCACTTCATGTCTGTGAGGGGTTACAGAAGGTCACCCGCGAAATCTGGGACCGAGGCGGCATCGCATCTTCGGTCGGCCACGGCTACTGCGGGGAAAGAATCCGCGCTTTTCTAAAAAACGCCTGATGGTGACAGGAGATTCGATTGGCAGAGGCGGGGATCAACCAACTTCAGAGAGTGACTGCTGGTCGTTTGGTGCCGCTTGATCAACATCGGCGATGAATTTATTCAGCCACTCGATTGCAGGAGCGACATCAGGTACGACGTCGAGGCCCTCGGCAGCTTCGGCGTAGAGGGTCGCCCAGCCTGCTCCCTCGGTCACTATAGGAGGCCAAATATGGGCCTTTCGGTAGTCGAATAAACGAACACATGTGGCACGGACCGCCGCCAGGTTCAGCTGCTCGCGAGAGCACAGGAGCTGCAGGTCTATAAGGTCCCGGGCGCGGTCGCTGCCGGATGCGGTGGATGCGTGTATCTTTTGGGCGATTTGGTGGTCTGCCGGCATTACCGCAACTGGACTTGGGGCAGGGAGACCTACAGAAGTGAACATCTCGACGATGCTGGGCGCCAGTGTGAAATCGGGATCGTCAGCATCGCCAATCTCATTGTGGCCGAGTTCGAACGGCACTGTGCACCAGGGCTTCCCCTCGTAATCGAGCTTCACATCGAACGGCTTCATTACATAGGGGGCGGGAATTCCTTTGGGTTTCGGGGCTTTTCGTTCGGCCAACCGGCCAGTGAAACCAGCCCATCCCTGGGCTAGCCGCTCCTCGAAGTCGGCTCGGAAGCTCGACAGTCCTCCTGATCGGGCGGCGTCAAGGTCGCGGGTAAACCTTGTGTCGGAGCCGTATCGCAGCGCCATCGCACTGCCACCTTTTACTGCACCTTCGGGCAGCATCTGGCCGATCACCACTAGGGCCATCGTCGTCCGCCGGCGAAGGGTGAGGCTTGCGTCTACCTCGAGGTTCTTCAACCGCTGGTTAAGGGCGGCAAGATTCCGGGGCGGGGTGTCGTAGCTCATTTGGAGAGCACCTTCCGCACCCGGTTCCACTCCGCCGTCGTCAGGAGTCCCTCAGTCCGGGCCTTAGCGGCCGCGTCCCGCAGTCGCGTGCTTGGGACTCGGCCAAGGCATTCGAGGAGAGCTTCGCTAAGCTGCTGGGCACGGATCCCCCGGTAGCGTGTAACCTTCGTTCCGGCCTGCGCCTTGGTGACTTTCACATAGGGGGGCATTGTGCGGCGGACCCGACGTTCGGTCCCAACGGTGATCTTTGTAGGATTCACGTCCCCAAGCCCGAGGAGGGCCAGAACGGATTCTCCGCGAAGGTAGGCATCGTCTCCCGCGCGCAATGTCGCTTCGGCGAATTGATCTTCGTCCGTCGGGGGAATGTCGCTCATGCGGTAGAGGCCGTATCCGACGTGATCGAGGCCGCCACGGGCTGTGAGTTTGGGCAATTCGACGGCAGGCACGCCGGCGGTCACGGCATCCGCGGTTGTGACATAACCATGGTTGTCGTAGGCGATCTCCCGCAGCACGTCGCGATATGTTGTCCTCATGGCAAAACAATACCGTAGGCGGTATTGTTTTGCCATTTCTTGCAACCAATTTTGATGTCGTGACTATACCGAAAACGGTATCATTTTGACTCTCCGCAACTTGCTTTGAGGACGCCAACGCAGTCCACTACCCATGCCCACCCGCCTCCAGCCCCGCCCCGACGGCCGCAACAAACGCGTCCGTCTCGGCTGACCGCCTGCTCTTCAGCCACAGCGCCGACGTCCGCCACGCCAGCGGATCACCAACCAACGGACGCCACACCATCCCCGGAGGCAGTGGCGTCCACGGCTCCTCGTTGAAGTGCACTCCACGGCCGGCCATGATCAATCCGTGCGTGAAGTGCTGATTCCGCGCGTGAACGATAGCCGCCGGCAAATACCCGGCGTCCCGGCACGTATGCAGGAACGAGTCGTACAACGTGGGGGCCATGTGCCGCGGGAAGATGATCAGCGGATTTCCGGCCAGGTCACCCAGCGGCACAGCATCCAATAAAGCCAACGGATGCGAAGCATTCAGAACCACCCCAAGAGCCCGCGAGTACAGTGGCCCTGACTCAAAACCCACGCTGCTCAAAGGGTGACGGACCACCGCAACGTCCAGTTCGCCGTCGCGCAGTCGCTCAACCTGCTCAACGGTGGTGAGTTCGTGCAAATTCAGCAGAACGTCAGGCGCAGACGCAGCAAACGAAGAGACCATGGTGGACAGCGCAACAGGGTTCGTGTCCGGCGGCACCGCCACCTGCAGGATGCCCGACGCGCCTGGCCGGATCCGCCGCATCGACTCCTGCGCCATGGCCACATGCTCCAGCACCCCACGTGCGTGTTCCAGCAGCAAAGCGCCGGCCTCGGACAGCTCCACACCGGTACGCCGCCGATGAAACAACTGCACCCCGAGCTCTTTCTCCAGGTCCTTGATGCGCTGCGAAAGCGGCGGTTGGGCCATGTGCAAGCGCTGGGCAGCACGCCCGAAATGCAGCTCCTCGGAGAGCACCACAAAGTACTTGAGATGGTGAAGGTCCATCGCCGCACCATACCAGTTTGGTATCAAGCCGAGTAGATATTGATGTTAGACGGGTCACAATCCCCGATGGTCAGATGGGACTCAAGAAGCCCCACCGAACCAAAGGAATCTCCCAATGTCCCAGGACGTCCTCTTCGAACAGACCGGCCCCACCGCCATTATCACGCTCAACCGCCCTGACAAGCTCAACGCCTGGACCGAAGCCATGCGCAGCGAACTCATCGACTACCTGGAAGGCCTCAAAGTCAACGACGAGATCCGCACGGTCATCCTCACCGGCAGCGGCCGCGCGTTCTGTGCCGGCCAGGACCTGGCCGAGACCGCGTCCATGAACCCCGAGGATCACGAGTCCGCGGAAGCATGGATCGACGGTTTTGACCGCCTCTACCGGGCCGTCCGCAACCTCGACCAGATCACCATCGCCGCGGTAAACGGCGTCGCCGCCGGCTCCGGTTTCCAGTACTCACTCCTCGCGGACCTCCGCGTCGGCGACTCCAAAGTCCGCATGGGCCAGCCCGAAGTCCTCTCAGGCATCCCCAGCATCACCGGCATTTGGGCCATGTGGAGCATCCTGGGCAAGTCCAAGACCTCCCAGTTCGTCCTCACCGGCGAGCTGGTGGACGCTGCGGAGGCCCAGCGTCTCGGCCTCCTTAACTACTTGGCGGACGACGGCGGCGTGCTGGCTTACGCCAAGGACCTCGCCGCCCGCTTGAGCCTCCTTCCTCCGGGCGCGGTCCGCCTGACCAAGAACCGGCTGCGCAGCCTGGAAGACGACGACCTCAGCGATGCCATGGCAGAAGCCAAGCGCGTGCACCGCGAGGCCTATGGCACCGGCGAACCGCAGCGCGAAATGGCCCGCTTCCTCTCCGGCCGCCGTTGAAGGGACGGGATACCAACGTGAAGACCGCAACCCAAGACCGCTACGCCGAACTGCGGAACAGCCACCGCTGGGAGGTGCCTGAGCTCTACAACATGGCCGTCGACGTCGCCGACCGGCACCCAAGGGACAAGCGCGCGCTCATCCTGGAGTCCGCCGTCGAAGGTCAACGAGAGGTGAGCTGGGGCGAAATCCAGGACCGTTCCCGTCAGATCGCCGCCACCCTGCAAAAGGCCGGCATCAAGAAGGGCGACCGCGTCGCCGTCTTGCTGCCCCAACGTTCCGACACCCCGGCTGCGTACCTCGGTGTGCTCCGGACCGGCGCCATCCTGGTTACGATGTCCCTGCTCTGGGCTGCGGAGCCGATCCGCTTCCGGCTGGAGGACAGCGGTGCTTCGGTGATCATCGCCGAGGAGTCGGCTAGGCACCTCTTTGAGGACTATGAGGGCACGTTCATCGACATCGACAGCCCCACCATCAAGGAGGCAACCACCGAATTCCAGGATGTCGAAACCAAAGCCGACGATCCCGCCCTCATCTTCTACACCTCGGGCACCACGGGCCGGGCCAAGGGAATCGTCCACGCGCACCGGACCCTCTTGGGCCACAACGAGTTCGAGTACTGCCACCAGATCGGCGATGGCGACGTGTTCTACGGCGCGGGGGACTGGGCATGGTCGCTCGCCAAGCTCATGGGGCCGCTCCGGCTTGGCGCTACGCACCTGGTTTTCCGGCCCCACGGCGGCTTCGATCCCGCGGCCCTGCTGGAGAGCATGAGCCGTCACCGCGTCACCAGCGCGCTGGTCAACCCCACGTTCCTGCGCAAGATGCGCGAAGACGTGCCCGACGCCGGCACTCGCTTCCCGCTGTCCCTGCGGACGGTTTGCTCGTCCAATGAGCCGCTGACGCCGGACCTGATCACGTGGTTCGAAGCGCAGTACGGGGTGACGTTGCTGGATTACTACGGTTCTACGGAGTCGTACCCGCTGCTGGGCAACTATCCGGACGTGCCGGTCAAGCCCGGTTCCATGGGCCGTCCACTTCCTGGATGGGAGGTCCGCCTGCTGGACGAAAACGAACATGAAGTCCCCGCAGGCGAGACCGGTGAGGTCTGCCTCCGGGCGCGCTCCAACCCGCAATTTCCCTTGGGATACTGGAACATGCCGGAGGCGTCCGCCACAGCATTCGGGGGCGGCTGGTATCACACCAAAGACCAGGCCTACGCGGACGACGACGGCTACTTCTGGTTCCTGGGGAGGACCGACGACGTCATCAAAACGTCCGGCTACCGCGTTGGACCCTATGAGCTGGAGGCAGTCATTCGTGAGCTCGCTCCCGTGCGGGACGTGTCCGTCACCGGTGTGCCCGACGAGCTCCGCGGCCAGTCCATCAAGGCCTGGATCGAACTGATGCCCGGTCACGCTGGGGGAGCAGAACTGAGCGAAACCATCGTGGCGCACGTGAAGGAGAACTTCTCCCGCTTCGCGTACCCGCGATTCATTGAATACGTCTCCGCGCTGCCGAAGTCAGCCACCGGAAAAGTCCAGCGGGCCCAGCTCCGCGAACTCCCACACGTTGTAGCCTCTCCCCGCCTCGCAGGACAACAATCATGAATACGATGACCCAGAAAGTAGCTGGCACCGACTCTTCCCCGCGGCGCAGCCTCAAGCGCGTAGCCGCGGCAGCCGCCGTCGGAAATTTCGTCGAATGGTTCGACTCCGCGGCTTATGCAGTCATGTCCGTCACCATTGCGAAGCTCTTCTTCCCGGATTACTCCACGACGGCGTCACTCCTGGCCGTGTGGGCGATCTTCGCCGGCGGCTTCATCGCCAGGCCGCTCGGGGCGGCTTTCTTTGGACGCTACGGTGACAGGATTGGCCGGAACAAGATGCTCGGCCTCTGCGTGGTGATCATGAGCGCGGCGACGTTCTGCATCGGGATCCTGCCGACATTCGCGGTGATTGGCGTGTGGGCTCCGATCCTCCTCTTCCTGTTCCGCGCGGTTCAGGGCTTCACAACCGGTGGCGAGTACACGGGGTCATCGGCCTTCATCGTCGAATACGCTCCGGAAGGCAAGCGGGCAACGTACGCCAGCATCATCCCCGCCACTGTCGGACTGGCTTCGGTTGCCGGTGCGCTGCTGGGTGTGGCGATTACTTCCACGTTGAGCACTGCTGATCTGCAGGCTTGGGGTTGGCGGATTCCTTTCCTTCTGGCTGCGCCGCTGGGCCTAATCGGACTGTATATACGGTCAAAGGTTGACGACACCCCCGTGTTCCGTGGTCTTGAGAAGACGGGTGAAGTGGCAAAGAGGCCTTTGGGCGATGCCATCCGCATGTGTTCGCGCCAGATCTTCACTCTCTTCGGTTACAGCATCACCAACGCGATCGCGTACTACCTGATGAGCAGCTACATGATTGCGTACATGACCTCGAGCCTTGGCTACTCCTCGGCCGAATCCATGATCACCAGCGTGATCACCATGCTGGTGTACACAGCGGTTTGTCCCCTGGCTGCACGTGCCAGTGACCGCTACGGCCGGAAACGGATGCTGCTGGTGGCCTGCGTGGGCTTCGTGGTGATGACCATTCCCGCGTTCTCCATCATGCCCCTGGGCCTCGGTTTCGCGATCCTGGGAACGAGCGTCCTGGGTGCGTTGGTAGCCGTGATCGGAACGTCCAACGTGCCGGCGCTGGTGGAGATGTTCCCGTCGTCGGTCCGGGCATCCGGTTCAGCGATTGGTTACACACTGGCCTACGTGCTGTTCGGTGGAACGGCTCCCTTTGTAGCCACCGGCTTGGTTGCGGGCTTTGGCTCACCGCTGGCCCCGGCCTTCTACCTGATGGGAATGGCATTGGTGTCGGCGGTGGTGGTGGTCCTGTTCTTCCGGGAAACCAAGGACCTATCGCTGTCGCGGACCACGGTTCTGTAAGTTCGTTTGGCTTGATGCTCTGGCGACCAAACTCAAAGATTTTGGTCGCCAGGGCATCAATCGCTATGACGGATCTTTGCTGGCAGCAGGAGACTTTGGTGGACCCGCCTCTCCCAAGATCAGGTACCACTTCGCCTGAAGCCAAGAGAGCCTGAAGGAGATCGTGTCACCGTCATCGTCGGTAACTGCAGCTTCTTGATGATCGGGCGACTGCCTTACCGACCAAGTTACGGTGACGTCCCCTTGGAGCGATTCTGCCTGGGAAGCCAATATCTCCGCTGCATTCTCTCTGGCCTCCATGTCATTCGCTGAGAGGCCAATAAGCTCCTGGATGTCGCCTTCCCTGGCTGCGTCAACCACGGCATGTGCCACGGAGTCTCGCTGCGCCATGTCAGGGTCGGCGATGTTGTCACAACTGGCTACAGCCAGACAAAGCATGCCAGCAATGGTTATCCGTAAAACAGCGCTGTATAGACGCTTCATGATTTCATTCCATGCTCCACACATCTTCGGGTTAGTGACGTTTGGAGCGTAACCCCGGATTTTGTGACTAGGTGTCGAATCCATGGAAACTAGGTGGTGATTTGCGCCCTCTGGGTGGCGATTATCGGCAAAATGAGTGGTCAGGAGCGCCGCTCTAGGTGTTCAGTATCCTCGGTGTTCAGAGCTGGCCAGACCCACGGCAAACGCCGCATGGGGGATGCTACTTGGCCGCTGTTTCGTCCTCGCGGAGGGCCTAAAAATTTATAGTTACGTGTCATGACCTGTCGGTCTCGTCTTTTACACTGAGGAGAAATGCCCAGAGAAACCATCTGAGGCTCGTGCTTTGGGGGAGAACAGATGACAGAACCGGTGACGTGGAAAGCCATGTCCCCAGCCGAGGTCTGTGACCTTATGGACTTCTGGGCTGCCGCAGACTGGCCGTTGTCTAAAGACGAAGTGCAGAACCTCGCCGTCGAGCGTTTCGGCTGGAGCATCGAGGTGGAGGACGGCGTTTCCTATCTGATGAATACGGTTTCAGGATTCACCATTCCGGACGTATCGACCATAGGCAGCAAGGGGTCCCTGAGCTATATCAACCTCCGGGTTTCAGACGTGATCCGTCAGGTCACGCCCCAATCCACCGAATTCCTTGGCGACAATTTTGCGCTCATAGTGCGTGAAGGCCAGCAGCGTTGGGGAAAGCCGGCAATGCGGAAACCCGACGGCGCGGAGTCAGCAAGCTGGAATCTGCCCACGGGCGCCCGCATCATCTTGAACTGCAACCCGAAGAGTCTCAGTGCGATGTTCCAAACTCCGCAGGGCGTTGAGATCGACCGGAAGCTGGGCGACTAACGTGGCCAGCGCAAAAAGGCGCCAATCCCGCATCCCCAACAGTCCGGCGTCGAATCATTCCTTGGAAAAGGACCAGCCGACATCGCTCATCAAGCCTGGACAGTATGCCGTCCTTGACGGTGTTGAGTATCAGATTCTGCGCCGGGGAGATGCTTGGGTGTTGTTGACGGATACGCCAACGCCGGGTTTCAGTGCTTGGGGCAAGCACGGATACATCCGGGAGATCGGTCCGGGGGAGCAGCTGGAGTGCCATGACGTCAAGCATCGTGGCACGTACCGGGGCTTGATCATCGAAGTCCTTCGGAGTGGCCCACACGGATTCTTGGTGAGCAGCCTGGACCCCTCGGCAGGCGACGAAGGGTTTGAAGGTTTTGATCCCCGTGACCGGGATCAGGAAAAGAATATCCCTCATGATGACCCGGACCTCTTGTTCAGCACTGTCCGGACGCGGGTGCCGATGCCTTGGGCTGAGCGGACACCGAGCGAACGGGCGACCTTCGACTGGAACGATTTCCGGGACAGGCTCGCAGTAACGCTCCGAGGCTTAACGGACCGTGCCATTCTGATCATCACCTCCAGCATGTACCCGAACAGGTATGTGCAATTCGCGAGGCAGGGCGACCGTCTTGACGCAGAGGCCCCGGGGAAAGATGTCGTGGCTAACGCCGTCGAGTCCGTGCTGAAGGACGCAGGTTGGCAGGCACCCGGGGTTGCGGAGCCGAACTGGTCCTCTGGCCTCCCGCTTCCGGCGTTGACCCCCGAGTTCCGTGAGCTCGCGGAGCGGTGCGTGGCCGCGTTGCGAAACTCCTACGGCGTCAAGAGTCCGGACGACCTCAGCTATCGGGCCTGGCGTGAGGCAGAACTGATGCCGGCAGGACAGACTTGGTCGGCGGAACGGGTAGCCGGGATGGATCCAGGTTCTGCTTCCCTGGAACTCCCCGGACTGGGGCTGGACTCGAACCGACTCGACTCAACGGGGACAGTGGAACGGGAGCGCCAACCCACCCTATGGGTCAGCTCCTTGGACCACCCTCTGGTCGAGGAGATTCTCAGCACCCCGCCCACGAAGGCGATCAACCCTCGGGTGAAGCTGAGCCTGCTCACCCACCCTGACGGTGTTCTGGAATGGAGGTTCCTGGCGGGGACGAAGGTCATCGCGGTGACCGATGATGGCACCCTGGAATTGCGTCATGCCGGCTCCAACCCAACGAAAGTAGTGGCCCGGGCTGACTCTGTCCGGCCCTTCGTCCTGGACCTGGTGCGGGGAATGCTCTGGCCGGAGAAGCAGATAGCCACCTTTGAGGATGCGCCCGGGGTTGATGTAAAAGTCGGCCCCAATGGCACAGAGATTCGATGGGGACGCGGCCACTGGGTGGATTT
This sequence comes from Arthrobacter sp. TmtSoilC79, assembly GCF_059739405.1. Taxonomy (NCBI): domain Bacteria; kingdom Bacillati; phylum Actinomycetota; class Actinomycetes; order Micrococcales; family Micrococcaceae; genus Arthrobacter; species Arthrobacter sp. TmtSoilC79. Next base: position 774,317 of record NZ_AP046051.1, read on the forward strand.
CATCGGCGGTTTCGAGACCTTCCGGGCGGCGTACCCCCTGATTCACCTGCTCAATGCCACCGACGCCGAGATTGTTCAGTCAATGGAGGCCGCTGACGGTCGACCCGTTTTCAGGGTGGGTGAGTCGTTGAAGGATGCCGCTGCCGCGGCCGGGTACAACTTCAACTTTTTCAGCTACTCCGCTTGGAGGGTCTGGCTGGAGAGGGCAAAAAACGAAAACCAAGAAAAAGGGGGAAACACATGACCTGGAAATCAATGCCTCCCGCCGAGGTCTGCGACGTTATGGACTTCTGGATCGCGGCCCCATGGCCGCTGTCAGAGGCCGAGACCCAACAACGTGCTGTGGAGCGGTTCGGGTGGACCACCGAAGTCGAGAACGGCAGGTCTTACCTGATGAACACAGTTGCCAACTTCACGTTCCCTGACGTCATGACCATCGAAGTCAAGAACGTCATGAGGTCAATGAGCCTCGATACCTCGGACACCATCCGGGACATCACGTCGGAATCCACTGATTTCCTCAATGATGCTTTCACCCTCATGGTTCGCGAAGGCCAAGCGAGGTGGGGAAAACCGACACTTCAGAATTTCAAGGACACCCCATCAGCACGGTGGAACGTCGACGGCGGCGCCCGCGTCACGTTCAGATTCAACCCCAAGGGTCTCTCGGCAACATTCGAGACACCCCAGGGCGCGGAAATCGAAAGGAAACTCGGCGACCGCTGACGTCGCCGGCGCCCACTTGGATCAGCGGGTGTGAATCCTCTCGTCACTCAAGGAATTCTCCTGAACCGGCGGATGAAAGCGTCCGTATCGGCGTAGACAGAGATACATGCCTATGAAGGTGACCAAACCCAGGATCGGTCCTGCCCACACCACGATTGACGAGCCGCGCAGAAGAATGCCCGCCACAGCAAAAGCTGTAGTCGCCATGACTATTGCGGGGCTGTCCGAAACAAGCTTGCGCTCCGCCTTGCGTCCGATCTGCCCGTAGAACCCGCCCACGACCACGGGGAAGACGATGAAGATCGCACCCACCAGCAGCAGCCAGGGCATGGGGGTCATAGCCGCCATGCTGATTGTCAGGCCGTAGGATCCGGCCAAAATCAACCAGTAGCCATTGGCACTCTTGCCATAACTTTTCTTCATCTTCTGACGTCCCCAATCGTCGAAAGCCCAGCATAACCAATCCCGCGTGGTGCGCGAAGTCACCTGAAATGGGCTCATCCGCCACCACCTAGGCCACCCCAAACCACCACCTAGACGCCCCCAAAACACCCCTAATTTCGGCCGATTCACCACCTAGTTTCCGCTTTCCGCCCTGTGGCCCTTCTGCCCGCCCATAGTGTCCTTCTCAGAACGAGCACCCGGAAATTCCACCGGGACTGCTCCGGAGAAGAGTGCACAACTATTGGGGGTTGGGTCATTGAAGCTGAGTCAGCAACAGAGCATTGCCGCCGCTGTGGATCAGTGGGTCACCGGCATTTCCGGGCGTATCCGGGGCCATGTCATTTTTGTCGAGAATCCTGACCACACGGAATACGCGAAGACCCTCGCCGATGAGGATTCCGCGGTCCTGGTCCTCAACGGGGACAGGACGGATACCGACATTGTGGTCGTCACAGGATCCTTCGATGTCGCAGGGGAAGAACTCCTGGTGGACGGCACACTGAGCCTGGAAGTCCAGGACTATGTGGCCATCCCGTTCGTGAACCTGGTGGGTGTGACGGTAGTCAGGATTACCACCAAAGAGGATTGGCAAGCCTTCTTCGACGACGCCGAGGAAGCCTGCCGTACGGGGCACTTCGTGCAGCAGCTCACCGAGGTCAACGCAGTGCTGGCTGAGCGGGGACTGCTGAATGGGCAACCAAAGGACAATCTCCTGCTGGCCCGGCTTCACATCACCTGGGACGGTTCGATTCTCAGCGGACCCTACGGGGCCAAAATCGGCGCCATTGGTGACGCGCTGCCAGACCTGAGAGTCAGGGCCATCGCCCTCCGGCCCGAGTCGGCGGTTGCCGCGGCCTACTACCCTTGGGACATCTACGAATCGCTGGCCGCCAAACCGTGGATCGCCCGCTACCTGGCCGCCTTGGACGCGTGGAAATTTGTCGCCCGCGAGGACCGCCCCGCTACCAAGCTGGTGGGTTTCGGAGCCAGCCTTTACGGGGCCACACTGCGGGACGGACTGCCGTCAGCGCATGCTCCCTTCATCCTGAAACGGGGGAGCGAGCATACCCTCCTGGACCCCAGGACCGGCCGTCTCTTCAAGATCGGCCCGGACGCCGCAGCCATTATCGAAGCCGTCTCCAACCTGCGGGACGTCAAGGTAGCGGCCATAGCAGTGGCGCCCGCGCTCAACGTTCCGGCCGCGCTCGCCGAGGAGTCCGCCCGTGCTGTCCTGGACCGCTTTGAGCAACTCGGTATCGACATTGTTGGTGGCCACTGATGACTGTCGTGCCGATCCTTCCTACCCCCAGGACCCCACTTCCGCTGTGGATACCCCTCATCACCCAGCATGACTTCGCAGGGAAAAGTCATACCGCAGTCAGCGCCAACGGCGTCCACGTCACCTACGAAGACGGCCGCCAACGCCTCTGCGCCAAGAGCGGACTCTGGAACACCAACCTGGGCTATGGAAACGAGAACATCGCTGAAGCCGTTGCCCGGGAACTCCGCACCGCGTCCTATCTGCCGCTCTTCCGCACAGCTCACCGCACGGCAATCGAAGCCTCCAACGCCCTTCTGAGCCTGCCGGACCACAGCTTCCACCGGGTCATCTTCTCCACCTCCGGAGGTGCTGCCAACGATGCCGTGATGAAGCTGGCTCGCCAGTACTTCGTCCTGGACGGGCAGCCTGAACGCAAACTCATCGTCGGGCTCAAAGGGAGCTATCACGGGCTGACCTATGGAAGCCAGGCACTGAGCGGTGACGAGCTGGGACAGGCCGTGTACGGAGTGGACCGGCGGAACATCCGCCATATCGGGTTTGACGACGACGGCGCGGAACTGGCGCAGCTCATGTCCAGGGAAGGCCACAGGATTGCCGCGGTCATCATGGAACCCGTTCTGGGGTCGGGTGCGGAAGCTGTGCCGGATGCCTTCATTGAAGAGGTCATCAAGCACCGTGACCAGCACGGCTTCCTCCTGGTCGCAGACGAGGTAGCAACTGGTTTCGGCAGGGTGAGTGGCTGGTTCGCGTCAGAGAAATGGTCCCAACAGCCGGACGTCATCGTCACGTCCAAAGGGCTGACCAATGGCACCAGCGCCTGCGCAGCCCTGCTGATCGCCCAGCGCGTCACGGAGACCTTCGACAAGAACGAGTCCGTCTTCGTTCACGGCGAAACCCAGGCCGGTACCCCGGCAACGTGCGCGGCGATCCTCGGCACCATCGCCGAGATGAAACGGCTGGACCACAACACCCTGACCAAGCAGGTGGCCGCCGGCCTCAACAACCTCATTGGGGAGCTGCAAAACACCCGGGGGATAGGCAACTCATCAGGGCGGGGCTGCATGAGGGCCATCAAACTGCGCTCACACAACGGAACGCCCCTGTCCTCAAACGGTGTACTGGCCGTGGTCCGGCGTATCCATGATGCCGGTGCAATCGTGCAGGCCGGGCCGGGACGGATCCAACTTCTGCCTGCCCTCATTTACACGGAGGAGAACTTCGAAGAACTGGGCACGGCCATCCATGCCGGACTGGCAGCGGCTGAAAAGGACGGGATCTTCGCATGATCGCGGACCACCTGTGGAGGACCCGCTGCGTGATTCTCGACGACGGCACGGCAGCCAAGTACATCGGTGGCCTGGCCCGGGGGCGGGCCGGGTTGGTGGTGGACAGCCATCTGGAAGCGCACAGGGACAAACTGCTGGCCGGCAACCTCAAAGGAGCTCCGGTCCTGGAACTGCGCGCGGCCCCGGTCACCGTTGAAACCGTCCGGACGGTGGGCAGCTTCATCCGCGAAAACGGGCTTCAAACGGTTGCCGGACTCGGCGGCGGTTCGGTACTGGATGCGGTCAAGCTGGCAGCACTTTTCACTGCGGACCCGAGCCTTGCCATCTTCGCCGAACGTCACGCCAAGCGTTCGGGTCTACTGGTCCTCCCGCCGCTCACGAATCCCAAAGAACGTCCAAAAACCATTCTCATGCCGTCCACCGTGGGGACCGGCGCCGAAGTCAGCGCCGTAGCGTGCCTGGACACCGCCGTCGGACGCCGCTTGATTGCCTCGCGACACCTGACCGGTGACGCCGCACTGCTCGACGCCGGCCACCTCGCCACCCTGCCGCAACAGCTGGTTTTCGAGGGGCTGCTGGAAGCGTTCCTGAGGGTGGCCGGGACCATGATCGGCAGCCACCACAGCATTTTTGACGACGACGGCCACGTACTCATTCAACGGATCGTGCGGCTGGGCCGGCAGCTGTCCCGGAAGGACTCCCCGGAGCTGAGACTGGCCGCCGCCCGGCTCAGCATGGAAACGCACACCGGCTGGGCCCTGATGGGACGCAACCCCTACGGTGCCAAGCACTGGTACGTCGCGAACGAACTCGCCTATGTCACGGGCGCTCGGAAGATGACCGCGACGGCGTCGTTGATGGGCCCCATCTGGAAGGAAATAGGCGAAGGCGCGGTGGCCTGGGGTGATGCCCCACGGCTGAACCGGCTCTGGAGCATGGTGACGGCGACGGATCCCGCACTGAACCCCGAGCCCGGGCCGGGGATCGAAGAGCTGATGTGGAAGTGGGGTATTGCCCGGCTCCAAACCATCACCGAGGAAACCCTGGTCCGCACCACAGACGCTGCCATCCGCAACTGGGGCGGTGGTCTTCCCATGCTCCGGGGGATCGACGCCGCACAGATCCAGCACGTCCTCCATGCCGCCGCAGGAGGACCCCACATCTTGCCAGCCCCCACGGGAAATCCACGAGCAGGCAGGGGAAAGGAGGTGAACACATGAACAGCGCAAACGCACTCAAGAGCCTGGACCTCCACATCCAGGAACTCGAGCCCATGGATGTCCCGGATGACTGGGACGAACGAATCAAGGGCATTTCAGCCGGATTGGCACTGGTAGGGATCGCCGTCGCCATCACCTGATCCCCGTTTGGACGCCACAACAACAGCGAGGGGAGGTGAACGCGCATGCAAAAACAGCTCAACATCTCCATCCAGGAGATCGAATCGCTGGACACCCCTGACTTCCAGAACTGGTTCATCGGGGTCTCCCAGGGAGTCGCAATAGGCATCATCGCCGTCAGCATCACGTAGGACCTGTCAACACCATCCAGATAGCGACAAGAAAGGAGGAACCAATGATCGCAAACGCGCCGCTTCAGCTGTCCATCGAAGAGCTCGAAAACCTCGACACCCCGGACGATACACCGTGGTACATCCGGGTTGGTGACGTCATCATCATCGCCGGCATCGTCGTCGGTATCGCCGCCACATAGCCGGTGCACGCGGGTGGTGCCACGTTCCGTCCCCCACCCGCGTGCATCCCGCCACCACTCTCAACCTCCCGGAGAACACGAGTTGATGAACACCGCAAAAGACAAGACCGCCGACGCCGTTCTACGGATCCTGGGCCACATGAATCCTCCCGAGGATCTGTACAGCGTGTCAGGGTCCCGCCTTTATGACCTCGTCACCGCCAACGACCTCACGGAACTGCCGGAGATCCTGACCGCAGCCCGCAAAACGGTGGGACCCATCCTTGAGTTGGCTGCCGGGTCCGGTCGGATTACCCGGCCCCTCCTGACCCTGGGGCGTCCGCTGACCGCCGTCGATTCTTCCCGGGAGATGCTCGCCCTGCTCAAGACCAAGGTGGACACCCAGGCGTTCAATCCGCGTGGCGTCTCCGTGGACATGGTGGAGGCCGACATGTCCGGCTTCGAGCTCGACGGCGGATACGGTTGCGTGGTTCTCGGCGCCAGTTCCATCACCCTCCTGGACCCGGCGGGGCGACGCGCGCTCTTCCAAAGGGTCCGTGACTGCCTGGCACCGGAGGGGCGCTTTCTCCTGACCGTCCTGAACGCGGACAGCCACCACGCATCAGAAGACAACGACGGCGGCACAACAGTTTCGCCGCTGGGCAAGGACTCGTTCCTGATCACCACGGAAAGCCGGGACCCCGCCAACGGTGCCCGCCACGTCACCATGATCCACGTGACCTTTGGCGAGGGCGGCACCTACCGCTCTTCGGCCTACTCCAGCGATATTGCCTTTGTCAGCAACAGCCTCATTGAGGAGGAGCTCGCTGCAGGGGGCCTCGCGATCCTCGAACGCAGGCAGGTTCGCATCGCCACGCGGACCCCTGGGCTGAACGACATTGAACTGTGGGTATGCGGCGTATGAGCATCGATCCCGTGCGTACCCTGGATCCCTCAATGGGTCTGGTCTCGGAATCGGCGGTGTACGTCCCCAACGAGGTTGGACTGTGGCGGACGGCGGGTGTGCTGGCACGTGGGCGGGCATCGCTCCCCGGGTTCGCCTCCGCCGTCGGCGCCTTTGACGTCAGGAAACGCGACTCCATGACCCGGGGTGCGGGCGAAGCTGTGGAGAGGTTCGCGTTGGCTCCGGCGCCCGCGGATGCGGAGTATCTTGTTGCTCCCGCCGGGAGTGTTGATGAGCGGATCGACTTCATCACCCCGGGACTGGGGCGGCCGTCGGCACTCGCTTACGAATTTCCCTGGTACCGGGCCACCAACCTTCTGACCGGAAAGGCCTCGCAGGTTCCCGCCCCGGTGGTGGACTATTGCCCCGGCCACGCCGAGGCGAATCCGTGGGACGGATTCTTCGATCCTTCTCCCAATGGTGCAGCGTCCGGGCCGTCGGAGGACTTTGCGCAGTGTGCAGGCATCGGGGAAGTGCTGGAACGGGATGCCTTCCTTGCGGCATGGCACCAGCGGACGCCGCTCCTCAGCTTCGATGTGGCGAGACTGCCCGACGACGTGCGGACGACGCCGGAGGCCCGGAACTTCCTTCTGCTCCTCGACGCGGCGCGGGCTGCCGGCGTCGAACCGTTGTTGGCTTTCGTCCCCCAAGAGAGCAGCCGGCTGGTCACCGCGGTGTGCGTGATCGCCGTCGAAGGCCAGTTTGCTGCGGTAGGGCTGAAAGCGTCCGCCCATCCGGTCTCTGCTTTGCGGGGAGCACTCCAGGAGGGACTCCAAATTCGGGAGCTGTTCCAATCCCGCACAGCTTCCCGGACTTTGGCGGCCGTGACGGACGACGATTCCCGTGCCGATTTCTGGGCCACGCCTGCCGTGATCGACGGGTTGCTCCGGTGGACACAGTCATTCCAGCCGGGCGGATTACCGGCCACTCAACCCGCGCCGGAGGTTGGGAGTCTGGTTGGATACCTCGCAGGCAGGGACATCCAAACCCATTGGGTGAGCCTCAGCCACAGGCTTCCCGCGGCAGTCCGCGACATGGGATGGGTGGCCGGCAAAGCGGTGTGCCCCGGAGCGGTGCCACTCACCATGGACGAGACCAAAGGACTGTTCCTGCCCGGTCACTTCTCCACCCCGCATCCACTGATATGAACCGGCTCAAAGCGCCCCCTGGCCGGGTGGTCGAGTGGCCCGTGAAGCTCGCCCCGTCGGGATCCATCGATGCGCCGCTGACGGAAAGCGGTCCCTGGATTGTGGCCATTAACGGTGTGCCGAAAGCGCGGGTTTCCGCCGACGTCGCAACCGTTCTGAAAGCGGTGGACGGCAGGAAGGATCCGGCCCAAGTGGCGCTCTCCCTCGGGTTTCCTTGGACAGCGCAGGCCGTCACGGGCATCGTCCGCCAGTTGGCACCCACAGGAATATTCGACGGCGGTGCGGCGCCGGTTGCGATGCCGCGTGTCCAGTTCAGGCCGCCCCTGACCGTGCAGTTCACCTTGTTCAACCCTGCGCCTTTGCTCCAGTTCTTCAGGCCGGTGGTGGCGGTAATGGCAAGACCAGGTATCGCAGTGGTGGCACTTCTCCTCCTTCTCGGCGGGCTGGTGGGCGCGTTCATGGCGGGCCCGAGTATGTGGCGGGTCCTCTCCACGCCCTTGCCGGTGGAGGCGTATCTGTATGTGGTGGCGGCGATGTTCTTCTCCACGCTCCTGCACGAACTGGGCCACGGCATGGCGCTCACATACTTCGGCGGGACACCACGCCGCGTAGGCATCATGCTGTTCTATCTTTCACCGGCATTCTTCTGCGATGTGACCGATGGGTGGCGGCTGAGTGCCAGGAAGCAACGCGTCCTCGTGGCGCTCGCAGGACCCTTGGTGCACGTCGCCCTGGGCAGCATCGTTCTGGCTGCACAGGTGCTTTTGCCCGAGTCACCGGTGAAGGACGCTGCAGTCCTTTATGGCGTCATTTGCTACGCCGTGGCCGTGCTCAACCTGTTTCCCTTTATCAAGCTGGACGGTTACGTTGCCCTGATGTCTGCCGTGGACATCCCGCACCTTCGGAAGAAAGCGCTGGAGGCATTGGCTGAGGTGGCCGGCTACCGGCTCCTCGGATCCCGCCGCATGCCTGCACGGGACCGGTACCTTTCATGGTTTGGCCTTGCAAGCTTCGTTGCCGGGATCGCCTTCATGGTGATCGGATACCAGCGCCTGATGCCGGTTTTCCTTCAGCTGGGTTATGCAGGCCATCTGGTGGTCCTTGCGGTCCTCTGCCTGCTGTTGGTGATGGCGCTCAGGGGAGTGGTCCGGTTCTTTCGGGCTGCGGCAGACAATGGAAGCCCACGCTGGCGGCGGGTCCTGGTGGTGATGCTCGGGTTGCTGACCATCGGGGTGCTGCTGGTGATCATTCCTATCAGGGCGGTGACCGTAGCGGGCTACACCTACCAAGGCGGCCAGCTGAAGATCGTGATGCCGGTCCAAGGGCCTTCCGGCGTTCTGGCGCCCGGAGACCAGGTCACCTTGCAATCGCAGGGGATGATCATCCACGAAAACCTGGGCCGGGCAACCATCGGTGACCAGTCGCCGTCGAACTCCATGGCACCCTTGGACACTTTGGTCCCGGTCGCCTTCCCCGGTGACCCCGTGCCGGTACTGACCTTCTCCAGTGAACTGGTCTCGGGGACCAACCTTGCGTCCGCCGGGCGGGCCGAAGTACTGAGCCAACGAGAGATACGCCTGGGGGAGTGGCTCTGGGCTTCCATCACCGCCTCGCCCTTGTGGCCAGGGCAAACCGGGGCGCAATCCGGGGCGCCCCCAGACTCCACGAAAGGTCAGCCGTGACAAATCACGCCAGTTTTGAACATTTCAGCAAGAAGAGGGGATCGCGTCTTGTCGTCGAGGATCTGACGTTCGATGTCCCAGCCGGACGGGTGGTTGGACTGATCGGCCCTAACGGCGCCGGGAAAAGCACCGCGCTCGCGGGCCTCACAGGATTGCTGGAGGCGACCTCCGGCAAGGCAACGGTGTTCGGCGTCGGCTACCGATCCCTCCGGCGGCCTGCCATCAGGGTTGGCGTGAACCTGGACGGGATGGATGTGGAGCCAGGGCTGACGGGCCGCCGGCATCTGCAGATCTGCCAGCTCGCTGCGGGAGTGGGCAGGGAAAGTGTGGAGCGTGTATTGGAACAAGTGGGTCTGGCTGACGAGGCCAACAAAAAGGTCCGCGACTACTCGCTGGGCATGAAGCAACGCTTGGGCATCGGCTCCGCGTTGGTAGGTAATCCTCGGCTGCTTGTTCTGGACGAGCCCGCCAACGGACTGGATCCGGAGGGCATTCAGTGGCTGCGGCGTTTCCTGCGGGAGTTCGCCGCTGCCGGGGGAAGCGCACTGGTGTCCAGCCACCAACTGATGGAACTGGAGCAAGTGGCAGACCAGGTTGTCATCCTCAAACAGAAGGTCCTGTTCCGCGGGACCCTCGAGGAAGCCAAAGTGCTGGGCGGTGGCAGCCTTGAAGCGGCCTACTTCAAGATCCTGGCGGGTGCCCAATGAGCAGCGGAGCCTTCGCCGCTGTGACCAGCGGAGTCCGATCCGAGCTTCTGAGGTTCGTCAGCGGGTACTCCATCCTGGGCATCGTGGCGTTCAGTGCTTTGGTGCCGTGGTTCGTGGCCAACTTCTTGGGATGGCCGGACAGCTCGGGTGCTTTGTCGGTTTCAGACAACATCCAGATCTTCTGGTCATTGGCCGCAAGTATTGCGCCGGTGGCCACGTTCGCCGGGAGCTATCTGGTCACCCGCGAAGCCTATTACGGGACGCTTCGCCGCACGGTGGTGGCAGCGGGGATGGCGAACGTGGTGGCGGGCAAATACGTGGCTGCGGTGATAGTGGGAATCGGCACCCTGTTAACGGGACTCGTGGTGTGGGGTGGGACCATCGCGTTCTCGCTGCCACCTGACGTTGCGCCGCAACTCCTGGCCCCCGATTCCTTGGGACAGTTGCCGGGGGTAGTGGTGGCCTCCGCTGTAGCCGCCGTCTGGGGTTGCTCGTTGGGGTGGATCTTTCAGCACTACTACGCGACGACGATCATCACCCTGGTAATTCCACTCGCCGTCGAACTGCCCCTCCTGGCGAACGCTCCGGACATGGCCCGCTGGCTTCCGTCCGGCGCCTTGGCAGGAATAGCTTCCGTGCCTTTTGAAGGCTTGCTTGAACCGGTTCCGGCTTTCTTCGTGTCCCTTGGATGGCTGCTTGCCGTGGGCCTTTGCGCAGCGTGGTCCCTCCGCCGAAAGGAGCTCTGACGTGGGTCCCGCATTCCTCTCAGAGCTGCGACGGCCGTGGCTGTGGAAAGGTTCGGCGGTGGGGGCCGCACTGGTGCTGGGGTTTATGGCCTTGATGGTTCTTGCAGCTGCCTTGGAAGCCGGGCCAACGCTGGCGAGCCTCGGCGGACCACTGATGGAAGCGGGCCTGACTCTGACATTGACGGGGTCCGCAGTGGTGGGTTCCTTTGCCTTCACCGCTGATTTCCGCACAGGAAGCTTCAGCCGGCGGGTCTTGCTGTTCCAACGAGGGCCTGTGTTCCTTGGCCGGACAGCAGCTACAGCACTGGCAGCGCTGGTCAGCGGTGCGGTCATTGGCCTGATCTTTTTCCTGGCAGGGAAACTACTGGATGAAGCGTGGCAGTTGGGTTTGCCGGCTTGGCCGGCCTTCGCGGGGATTGCCGGTATGGGATCAATTTGGGGGTTCGCCGCGGGGTCGCTCATCCGCAATCATCTGGTGAGCCTGTTCGCGGTCCCCCTTACGTTGCTGCTTCCCGAGATGTTGCTGGGGCCCGACTCCCGCTTCTTTCCCGTCCTGGCGGCAGACTGGGCCACCCAAGCAACTGTCAACATACCGGCCTGGGGCTCTTTCGCCGAGGCTGCAGCCTGGCTTTTAGTAGTCCTGGCAGTAGCCTTCCTCATTTTCCACAAGCGCGACCTCGCCTGACTGTTCAACCCTTCTCGAAGGAAGATAAAAATGAATCGCAAACCCCTAATCTGGCTGCTGCTGGCCCTGGTGCTCGCCGCCTATTCAGTCTCGATCTTCGTTACCGGCACGGGCCAATCGCCGTGGTCCGTGCTCTCCGGAGTCATCATCGGAGCGGCCTCGCTGGTGATGGTGTGGAAATACAGTCGGGAGACCAGGAACAACCGGCCATCTTGACGGGGCGCGAGATCTGTCACCCACCCAAGAATCCCCGACCGGAGGCACGGGGACGAGCCTGAGTCTATTACAATAGGTGCACATATATGTACGTGTGCACCTAAAGGATGGGTAGATGCTAGCGGTTCTGCGGAACGTGACGTACCGGCAATTGTTCGCCGCCCAGATTGTGGCGCTGATTGGCACGGGCCTTCTTACGGTTGCTCTTGGCCTCTTGGCCTACGATCTGGCCGGGAGTAGCGCCGGTGGCGTGATCGGGACCGCGTTGACAATCAAAATGCTCGCTTACGTGGGACTGGCGCCGGTGATCAATGCCCTGGTTGCCCGTTTGCCGAAGAAGCGCGTGCTGATCGGGGCCGACCTGATCCGGGCCGCCATGGCGTTGTGCCTGCCTTTCATCACTGAGGTGTGGCAGATCTACGTGGTGATCTTCCTGCTGCAGTCGGCCTCGGCGACGTTCACTCCGGCCTTCCAGTCTCTGATTCCGACCATCCTGACCGCTGAGCGGGACTACACCCGGGCTTTGTCGCTGTCCCGTCTGGCATATGACATGGAAGCATTGGTAAGCCCTGCCCTTGCAGCGCTGCTGCTGACCGTAACCAGCTACAACAACCTCTTCGTGGGCACGGTCGCCGGATTCCTCTTCTCCGCATTGCTCGTGGCGCTCACAAACCTGCCCAGGGGAGCCACAGGGACTGGATCGCCGGCCACGTCGCTTTGGCACCGGACTACCTTGGGTACCCGGATCTTCTGGCGAAACCGGCGGCTGCGATCCTTGCTGGCCTTAAACCTGGTGGTTGCCGCGCCGACGGCTCTGGTTCTGGTCAACACCGTGGTCTACGTCCGGAACGTTTTGCACCGGCCGGACTCGGATCTGGCGCTTGCCCTGGCCTGCTTCGGTGTCGGTTCCATGCTGGTTGCTCTCAGTGCTCCACGGTTCCTGGACCGGTTCGGGGACAGGGCCGTGATGCTCACCGGAGCCGCGCTGATCCCCGCAGCTTTGGCCGTGGCGACAATCGTGACTGCTGCCGGGGTTGCCGGGGCGGGGTGGTGGTTCCTGCTGGCCTTGTGGTTTGTGCTGGGAGCTGCGAACTCCACTATCCTGACCCCGTCATCGCGGCTGCTGCGCGATGCGTCAACAGACGAAACCCGCTCCTACGTTTTTACCGCCCAGTTCTCCCTGTCCCATGCCTGCTATATCCTGACATATCCGCTGGCAGGTTGGATCGGGGCCACCGCGGGATTGGGTTGGGCTGCTGCAGCCTTGACGTCTATCGGCGTTATGGGCGCCGTTGCCGCGTTCCTTTCCTGGCCAAGACCCGGTAAGCCGGCAACAGAACCCAACGCCAAGGAGCAGACCAATGACCGCCCAGTCGAGTCCAACACCTGATGCCACTCCCGGGCGCGGGGAATCTTCACTTGTTCACGAGATCATCCCAGGTCCGGCTTTGCTGAACACCGCCGCTGAGACCCTGCGGATGCTAGCCGAACCGACCCGGTTGCACCTGCTCTGGCAACTCGCGGACGGTCCTAAGACTGTCACCGAGCTCACCAATGTCGCAGGGGCACCACGGACCGTGATCAGCCAGCATCTGGCGAAACTGCGCCTCAGCGGGTTGGTGGACACCCGCAAGGATGGGCGTCACGTCATTTACTCATTGCATGACGGTCACCTGATACGGCTGATCAGGGAAACCGTCAATCATGCCGACCACCGCCTTACCGGGGAACCTCTCCACGACTAAAGGCACCTCCAGGTGCAGGCTGGATCCTCCGGAGTGCATGTGGGCGGGGCGCAAACCGCTACCTGCCCGGTTTGACCGGTTTGACCACGATGGCTGAACCACCACCACGTCTGGTGGGTTCGGCAGCAGCGGTCATCTGTCCGTCTTTACCGAACTCGATGGCTGTCGCAGCCCCGATCTCGGCAGCCGATGTGAAGGCGTCCCCGGCCGGAACCAAGTCATGTCCCAAGGACTCAAGCGCAGGACCATAAGCCTCGATGAAGGCCGGTTCCGAGCTGACGGTGGCGCCATTCCGTGGTGCGGCCCGCGGTGCAGCGAGGGCCTCGGAGACTGTCATCCCCAGGTCGAGGCGGTTCAGGATGGTCTGCAACACCGTGGTGATGATGGTCGACCCTCCGGGGGAGCCCAAGGCCAGGAACGGCTTCTGGTCTTTGAGGATGATGGTGGGGGACATCGACGAACGCGGACGCTTGTTCGGCTCGATCCGGTTGGGATCCTTCGGATCGTAGACCGTGCTGAAGTCGGTCAATTCATTGTTCAGCAGGAAGCCGCGGCCCGGTACAACAATCCCCGAGCCACCGGTCTGCTCGATCGTCAGCGTGTACTCCACCACGTTGCCCCACTTGTCGGCGACCGTCAGGTTCGTCGTGGAGATGTTTTCTGTATCCGTCTCATTGGCGAGGGGCGCTACGGGAGCCGGGCACGCGCCGTCGTACGTCTCTATATTGCCGGGGGCTACCGGTTTGGGAGCGGCCGCCGTCGGATCGATTTCGCAGGAGCGTTCCTTGGCGAAGACGTCGTTCAGCAACGTGGTGGTGGGCACCTTGACGAAGGCGGGATCGCCCACATAGGCGCCGCGGTCAGCGAAGGCGAGCGAGCTGGCTTCGAAGTAGTGGTGCAGGGCATCAACGGGCTTCATGCTTTTGAGGTCGTAGTTTTCCAGGATGTTCAGCGCTTCGCCCACCGTGGTGCCGCCGCTGCTGGAAGGAGCCATGCCGTAAACGTCGTAACCCCGGTACCCCACTTTGGTGGCGACCTGGTCCAGGGCCTTGTAGTTGGCAAGATCCTGGGTGGTCATGGATCCGACCGGGACGGGAAGCGTGGTTTCGGCAGTCTTCGGCGGGGCCTGCACGGTCTTGGCGATCTCCTCCGCGAGCGGGCCGCCGTAGAAGGCGTCGGTGCCCTCCTTGGCGAGCAGGCGGTAGGTCTCGGCGAGGTCATGGTTCTGGAAGACGCTTCCGACGGCGGGAGCGTCACCACCGGGGAGGAACAGGTCGCGGGTAGGAGTGAACGCGTCGAAGCGGACCTTGTTGTCCAGGGTCTGCTGGCGGAATGTCTCATCTACAACGAAGCCACGGTTTGCCACCTTGATGGCGGGTTTCAGAGCCTCGTCCAGACCCACCGTCCCCCACCGCTCCAGGGCCCGCGCCCACGTTGCAGGCGTGCCGGGGACACCGACGGAGACGCCGCTGGTGACCAGATCGGGCGTGAATTTGTAAGGTTTCTGGGTGGCAGGGTCGATAAAGGCATCAGGCTTAATGCCCGCCGGAGCTGTTTCCCGGCCGTCAATGGTGCCCACCTGCTTGGTCTTCGCGTCATAGAACACGAAGTAGCCGCCGCCTCCAATGCCGGCGCTGTAGGGTTCGGTGACGCCGAGGGTTGCTGCAGCTGCAACAGCGGCATCAGCTGCATTGCCGCCCTTCTTCAGTACCTCGATGGCTGCCGCGGAAGCCTCCGGATCCACGGTACTCACGGCACCCCCGTAGCCGGTGGCCGTAGCGTTCTTGTCGGTTGCGCGGGGATCGGCGAAGGCCGGACTGGCCATCGCCCCGCTCGTCGCGGTTAGTGCCAGGGCTGCCGTTACGGCAGCCAGCTGACGTCTCACATGTGTCATGGTTTCTCCCAGAGTTGTTCCAGACGGTGATGTGGGTGGACGGTTTGGTCACCCTACCCCGGGGCTCTGCGAGGGGACAACGGTTGAAATTCGGGGCGGATTGGGAGTAAGGGCGTTACTGGGCGGGGATGCTGGAGTGGGCGTTCAGAAACCAGCCTCGCCGGACATATAGGCTCGAAATCTACTCCGGGTCGACGTGTCCTGGAAACGTCACGAGGGAAATAAGTTGATGTATGCCGCTCCCGAATTCGTCAGGTACCAGTCGACACAAGTAGATGCCCGCGGAATCTACGTCGGCATATTCGGCCTGGCCAACGGACTGGCGAAGGACGGAAGGCTAAGCGAAGAGGATCACCGGTGGTGGCAGACCGCGAATGCTTGGTACGACGCCGCTTACCCTGATCCCAACCTCATAGATCCCACGGTGTATGACCGCACCATCAACCCTTACGCCCAAGCGTGGTTCAAAACCAGCGCAGCTCATCTACTGACAAGGGTCCCGGGCTATTTGGACCTCTTGGATCGTCACGACGTGAAATGGCAGGAACTTCGTTCATCAGCCCCGGGACGTGTCCTCTACGAGGACGACGTTCAGGTTGTGGTGGTACCGATCCGCTGAGTAGGTACCGTTGAGCCATTGTTGCCGACGGGGCGGAGAAGGTCGAAGACGGCGTAAAGGACATCCGGATGGTCCGTACCATCCACCAGGACTAGCCTGCAGCCGGGGAACGCCGAGCAACGACAGCCTGAACCCCGACACCTACAAGACCAATGCCCAAGGCCAGCAGAAGAGTCGGAAGTGCCGCTCCGTCTGGACCGAGGGCCTGGCCGAAGACATCGCGTCCCATCGCGAGCATCTCGGGGATATCTCCAGCGAGTACACGTGTTCCCAGAACTGATTGGACCGAGGTGAAGAGTGCAGGAAGCAACCACAGGAAGACAAGGTTGAGCACCCAAGCCACCACGTGACGGGCGTGCCGGAGCCCGCACCAAGCCAGCGCGCAACCGACCAAAACGGCCGGCACCCAGCGGGCAACGGTTGGGACAGCGGTTGGTACGTTCAGGAATCCCACACCGTTCACTACCCACACCACGGCCCATGAGGTGACTGGTATGGCCATGAGTCCGAACCCAATGGTCGCCGTGACGGTTGAAGGTGAAGCGATCAGCAATAACGCGAGCAGCGCTGCAAGTACGCAACCGATAACGCCGGCCAGAAGACCTCCGAAGTAAAGCCCGGACAGGCTTCCAGGCAATAGCCCTTCTTTGAGTACCGTGAACGACTGGATGGTGGCGGTGAAGTGCACCACGAGGACGCCGGATGCGGCGCACCACGTAACGAGTCGACGGCGAACGGGCGACCAGATGCGAACCGCCAGCCCGGCAACACCCCCACCAACTGTGAGAAGAGCCAGGATAGTGGTCGCCTCGTACTGGCTCAGGGGCAGCAGGGCGGGAGGCATCTGCGCTGGCAAAACCTGGGTAGCCCACAAATTTTGTAGCGGTAGGGTGGCTCCAGTGATCCACCAAGGCGCCAGGCCAAGAACGCCGGCGAAAAGCCCTATCAGCCACCCCCGCAGAGCGTCACGTCCGGGAGTACTGGGTGGTTTCCCGGACGGCACGGAATGCTGCACAGTTTGCTCGGGCTGGCTCACGAGGCTCCTCGTTTGAGTCTGACATGGAGTGCCCAGCCTCCAGGAGGTGGGCCAACCGCCAAGACTACACCGAGTGGACTAATTGGAAGTTCAAACAACCAGCCGCAGCGGCCTCTGCCCAAGCTGCACCGTGATTTCCTGCCCCCACGACGCCGTCAGCCGGTCATCCTCAATGCCATCGCCGAAGACCACCAGCTGATCCGACGCCACGGTAATCCGCAGGGCTTCGCCGGCTTCCAGGACACCTTCCGTCAGTGAAGCGCCCGTGACGGGTGAGGGCCAGGCTTCGCGAACGAACCACGCGAGCCGAGGATCGGTGGGTGCCGGCAGTGCCCGTCCGCCGCGTTCCAAGGCAATCGAAGCGCACCAGCCGGTGGCGCCGGTGCCTGTGGAAACGATCAGGCCCGACGACGACTGCCGCTCGGTTTGCCCGCCGGGTTGGGTGAAACTGGGCGCCGTCACGGTGTACTTTGCCGACTGGTGCGAGGCGTGCCCGACGAAAACTTCGTTGAGGGCCGAAAGCTGCTGCCCGTCGTCGAGCGTTGCTGTCACGGTGGTGAGATCCTGGCAGCGCAGCCGTCCGACGTCGGCAGTGGCCAGCAGCGCTGCCGCCGCCGCCGGAGTGTGGCGGACCAGGACGCCGGGGTTGGCGCCGGGCTCCGGGTCGATGCCGATGACGGGCTGGCCGTTCAGGTATTTGGCGACGTTCGCCACCAGCCCGTCCTGCCCCACTACGGCGATGATGTCCTCGGCGGTGAGCAGGAAGCGGCTGAGGTCTGCGCGTTCCACTTCGGCCTGACGCCAATCGGACGGCACGGCAGCGCGGATGGTTGCAAGGGCTGCGGTGAGGTGATCGTGCCGGTCCTGCACGTCCTGGATGCTGCGGCCGCGGGTGCGGAGGAAGAACTCGGCCTGGCCGCGGGTGGCGTGCCGGTCCAGGAGTTCCTGGAGTTCGGTCCGCCGGTGGACAATGACGATGCGCGGGGTGGCCATGATGGGTCCTTACTTGGTGGCTTCAACAGTAGCGGCGGGTTCCTTGAACAGCCCCGCAAGTGCTCCGCTGAGCAGGTCCGGAGTGATGGTCAGGTTCCCGATGTTCGGCAGGCTGCCCGCCGCGTCCTTCAAGGCCAGTGCCAAAAGCGTGGCCTGATCCATAGTGCGGTATACCTCCATGGTTGCGGCTTCGCGGGCGGCGGCGGCTTCACCTACGAGGCGAATCTGGTTTGCCTCGGCCGCTGCGCCAATGCCCTGCCGTTCAGCGGAGCCCTGGGCCTCGATCAAGCCTGCCGCGGCCTTCTCTTCCGCTGCCCTGCGGGCGTTCGCACCCTCTTGGGCTACCAGGTTTTCACGCCTCACGGCCAGTTCGATCTGGCTCGCCATCTCGTTCTCGGAAATGGTGCGTTCACGCTCGACGGCGACTGCCCGCCTCTCGTACACAGCCCGGTCCGCTTCGGCTTGGAGCTGTTCACGCACCGGCGTCTGGAGGGCGCGTTCGACGTCGGCTTCGGGCCGGACGGCCAACACCTGCACGCCGAGGATTTCGATGCCGGTGGACTGCAACCGGGCATCTGCCCGCAGCGCCTCGGTGAGGACAAGCCGGAGTTGGCTGACTCCGCGTTCGAGTGCCTCGGCCAGTGTGGTGGTGGCGATCTGGTCGATCGCGTGACTCTGGCACAGCTGGCCGATGATCGTGGAGACCTGCTCGCGTCCGGTGGCCGGTGCCTTGCCCGCGGTCTGCAGGCCGAAGTCCAGGCGGGTGGAGACAGCCACGGGATCGATGAAGCGGTACGTCACGTTGGCCTGCACGCTGACGTCCTGGTGGTCGCGGGTGATTGCGTGGAACAGGGTAGGGAGCTCCTGGTCGTCCACGGGAATCTCGCTCAACACGGAGTTCGCGGGGCGGAAGAAGAAGGCTTGGCCCACTCCCTGGTGTTTGACGGCGCCCTTTTGAAGGTGGACGACGTATCCGGTGGGGCTGCCAAGGAAGTGGCTGATCCAGGGGTAGCGCTTGATGGTGGCCATGATGTTCTCGCTTTCACATTTCTCTTATCGTCCTTTTGACGATAACTAAACGATAGAGGGACAGAACCTTTATTGTCAACATGACGATAACTTCCTACACTTGATACATGCATGCATCCCATTCCGCCCCCGAGCGCTTCCCGGTGACGGTGGACGTCGTCGCCCTTACTGTCCGTAACAGCCAGCTGAACGTCCTGCTCATCACCCGGCTCATCGAGCCCTTCAAGGGAAAGCTGGCCCTCCCCGGCGGCTTCGTGCTCGCTGGCGAGGACCTGCTGGAAGCGGCGGGTCGGGAACTGGCGGAGGAAACCGGCGTCGAGCATCTTCCCGGGCACCTGGAGCAACTGGGGAGTTACGGCCCCAAGGGCCGCGACCCCCGAGGCGACGTCCTGACCGTCGCGCACCTGCTGCTCGCGCCGGACTTCCCGGTGTTATCAGCCGGCAGCGACGCCGAGCAAGCTGCCTGGTACCCGGTGCGGGAGGTCCTCGACGGGACGCACCAACTGGCGTTTGACCATCCGCGGATCCTCGACGACGCGTTGGAACGCGCCAAGTCGAAACTGGAATACTCGCCGTTGGGCGCGGCCTTCTGTGGGGAAGAATTTACGATCGCGCAGCTCCGGGCCGTTTACGAGGCTGTGTGGGGGACACGCCTGGACCCCCGGAACTTCCACCGAAAAGCGACCGGGACGCCCGGCTTCCTCGAGGACACCGGGCGGATGACAGCGGGCGACGCCGGACGCCCGGCTGCGCTGTTCAGGCTCGCCCCCGAAGCGCGCCCTACGCCGGGCCACCCGGCCCGTGCGGTGCTGAACCCGCCGCTGATGCGGCCGAGGGATTAAGTCGGCTAGGGCTGTGTTTGGGGGGTAGGGATTCAGGATGTTGTAGAGCCAGCGAGAACGAACCTTCACGCACCAATGATCATCGTTGGAACCACGCCCAGACCAAATACTCCGTTCTATGAGCATCGACGGCCAGTACTGGCACCGCACCCTGGGGGAGCAACAATCAAAGCCCCTTAAGGGCGCGAGGATTAGTACAGTGCACGGGTAGAGACTGAGAAGTCCAGAAGTGGCCCGTACGCATAAGCCGATCCCTGACCGGATGGGCGTCTGCAGCGCGCTCACAGTACTGTCAGAGCATGGAACCAATCCGTCGCTTTCCTAATGACGCTTATGCGGGCGCTCTCGAGTCCTGGACGTTTCTAGAGCTGGCGGGCAAACAACCGCTGTTCACATCGCCCTTTGGCGATGTGTTCTTACAAAACACTGATGGATTCTGGTTTCTTGACGTGGTTGGCGGCGAGCTAAGCCACCGATGGCCAACGGAGAAGGAATTCTCCGAGTCCCTAAACTCCCGCGCCGGTCAGGATGAGTACCTCATGCTTGGACTGGCCTCAGGCGCCGATGAAGCCGGCCTGAAGCCCGGGGAACTCGAGATTTACGATTTCAAAATCCCTCCGGTTCTCGGCGGTGCAACCGAACTAAGCAACGTTGCATTGAGCGACTTCGTCGTGGCGCTCAACCTGGCCGGTCAAATTCATGACCGAGTGCGGGACCTTCCATCCGGCACTCCCATTAGCGGTGTCTCACTGACGTAGACGCTAAGTATGTCCCCGGCCCGCGATGTACGGGCGAAGGCAGCAGCTGGAGTTAGGCAAACCGGCGGGCGGAGTCGGAGCCCTACACGCACACATACCGATACCGGATCCTCCACCGGATTTGCTCCCGGCGGTGGGCCAACAGCAGCGGTAAACTAAGGGACCGAGGTTCTGTCGGGAAAGGTAAGACGTGGTATGCCAGGGCAGGTGACAATCGAACTCGACGAGGATCAAGCACTGGTGTTGTTCGATTGGCTATGTCATTTGAACGACGGTAAGGCCCCTGTAGTTACTCATCAGGCCGAGAAACGGGTCCTGTGGGACATTCAATCTGACCTTGAGTCAGTTCTTGTCGCGCCCTTCGAAGCAAATTACACCGAGCTGCTCGCGCAAGCGCGGTACCGCGTGGCAGATGCTGGCCAATAGTCCACTTAGTTCGTCGAACAGGGACGTCCGGTAAAGGATCGGCACGCGGGCACGGATAAAGGCAAGCACAGTTCCCGAAGGCGTCGGTGTGGGCTACTCAGATGGCGTCTCATCGATCCGGGCGAGGAAAACCCACCAAAGATTGTCTCTTCCATCCGGTGAGACTTGGCGTTCCTTTCGAATCTCGTAGGCGGAGTCCACCTCGACGTCTTGACCGACAAGGGCCTCAAGCTCACTGAGAATGTCCTCCATGTCAGTTTTATCTTCGTCAGTGACCTGCGAGAGCTGGAATAGCAGCTTGATCTTGACACCATGGATCTCCACACCCACCGCGAGAGCATGTCTAGGGATCTGACCGCGACTGGCGGACACGGTTTGAGCGACGATGTATATCTCCCAAAGCGGCGCGTGAGCAAGGTCGTTCGGTGCTGGCATGCGCATGGCTTTCATCCTTTTGGCTAAACGACCAAACTCAACCGCGTCCATCCTTTATCTGAAAAATACATCAGTCGCCACAGGCAACACGCCTTAGGGCGCGCGCCCGAAGCCGGTCCTCCACCGGTCGCTCTGCACTCGCTTGGTGCTCCGCGCCAAGCCGTCGACGCCTTGAGGCATTCGGATTCCCGTAAGACCCGCCCGCAAATGCCCGGTGAAGGCGCCTAAAACGCTACACATACACCCAGGTCTTTCGGGCTGGCCCGTTAGCAGGCACGTTCACAGGAAAACTGGTGCGACGACCGCTGGAAATCGCTGCCGGTCACTTCAGAGTCTCCTGGTTCGATCCACGGGCGGCTGAACCCACGTCCATGCTCTTCTTATGGTGCGTACGGCGAGGGCTCCGGTGGATACTGCGGTCATTACTGCGGCGGCGGATGCGGCGACGATCGTCACTCCGATGAGGTGAACGATCACCACACCTAACATCACGAGAGCGTGCGTGTTGATGGATTCCATCTGTAGTTTCTCTGTTTTAGGGGGTTGCTCCGCCAGGTGTGGCGGGGCCCGGTCCAACAAGTTGCACCCTCAGCCGGACGGGAATGCCGTTCGCGGCGAATTCGGCATCCATGTAGCCCTGCGGGGTGGCGAACTTTTTGGCGGGGTCGTTCTGGACCGCGAAGCCTTGAAACTCCCAGTTGTAGACGCTCGTCCACCTCTCTCCGAAGTCTGACAGGTACCGTCCGTTGTCCTGCAATCTGGCGAGGTTGTAATAAACATTGCCTCCGTCCAGCCCGATGGCTTTGATACCGGCATCGGAGATGGAGTATGCCAGCCAGCCTTCAGCGCAACCGAGCACGGTGTAGTACTGCTGCTCCGGTTCCGGGATGGGTTTGATCGCCCGGACCTGGTCGTTGCGGCGGATGTCGATGTTCGCAGGTACGCAAGCGCCAGGGGCGGGACCGGCCGGTGCCGTTGTCGGTGCGGTAGTTGTCGGAGCCTGAACCGGTGGTATCACCGGAACAGTCGGCGTCGGCGCTGTGGTGGCCTCCGCCGTCGACAATGGCGTTGGTGTCGATGTAGGTGTCGGAGTCACTGTTGGTGTTGGTGTCACCGTGGGCGTTGCCGTGGCCGATGCAGTTGCTGTGTTCGTGGTTGCCGGCGCCGGCGCCGATTGTGGCGTCAGGTTCCCGGCAACCACCACGGCCCCGACGACGGCTGCGGCTGCGAGGACCACGCCGGCAGTGGCGCCCCAGGGGGTCCGGCGCGTTCTGCGCTGAGCCATCGGCACCACCTCGGGGTCGGTGGAAAAGACTTCCGACCTGGTCGGGAGCACACCCGGGCTTGTTCCAGGGGCGGGTATTGAAGGTTTGGCGTTCTTCATGAGTTGTTCGATGCGGTCCATGGTTAGACTTCCCGTTCTGTCATGAGATGTGAAGGGGCGGCTTTCGCGAAGGCCTTGCGGGCCCGGTGAAGCCTGACGGCCGCGGCCGACGCCGTACATCCCAGGCTCTCTGCCAGTTCGGCGGTGTTGAGATCGTCCCAGTAGGAGAGCATGAGGATCTCCCGGTCCCGGTCCTTGAGCTTGGAAAGCACGTCAGCGACCTCAGCCTGATGGTCACCGTTGCTCTCGGCGCTTTGGACGCGTACCTCCTCTGCCAGACGGACCATAAGCTCTTCCCGGCGGCGGCGGCCCTTGTATTCGTTGCCCAGAACATTCCGGGCTGTCGCTATCAGCCACCCAATGCCAGGCGGTTCGGCCGGCATTTTTTCCCATACGATCCGGAACACGTCGTTGGCCAGCTCCTCGGCCCGTTCCCGGTCATTAATCCGATACGCGATGTATTGGTAGATGCGGCTGAAGTGTTCAGCATGAAGAGCACTCAGTTCCTGCTCTCTGGTAGCCAACATCTTTATTTCTTTCCCCCGGGCTAGCTCTTGACGATTCAAACACTTAGTTTCCGGCAGGAGGCTGTTTCTTACATAACTGACGAAAACTTAAAAAGAGATGCCCGGCAGGCCTCTGGTTGACTTGCCGGGCATCTGGAGCGCGTGGTCAGGCAGCGTAGCGAAGACTGGTCAGCAGTGCCCGCAGTTTGACGTATTGGTCCGTTTTCATCCACGTTTCAGCGGTTTCCGCCGTCATGGACGCGTCGATCTCGGCGACCGCTGTTGCTGCGCCGTTCGGCATGATCATGAAGCTGTTCAGGGAAGTGCTGCCGGGGCCTTCCGTCATGAAGTAATCAGCAACAACCCCCATGTAGTAACGGACCGGAAAATCAGGGGAGGGATAGTCATCCCGAACGAAAACGAAGTGCGAAGCGCCATCGCGGCTGTGGAACGCGCCAAGTTCCTGGGAGTCGAGGATTTTGCGGTTGACTGGTCCTCCAACAAGACCCCCTGTACCTCCGCTGGAGATATGGGCAACCTTGCCGCCGGTCTCGTCGAAGATGTAGGCCACCAGCGAATTCTCTTTTCCACCGGGATTTTCAGCGTTTTCGTTATACGAATCCTGCTCCACCTGAATACTCCAGCCTGCGGGCACATCGAAGGAGATGTGGCCGTCCGGGAAGGTAAACGTGCCATTCCCGTAGCTAGGGGAGACATGCGGTGTTGAGGGGACAACGGGGGTAACCGGCGCCTCTACGTTGACTGCCGGCGGAGTGGCCACCTCTGAAACGGGGACCGTAGGCTGGGCAGGGACAAGGGGTGCTGCCGGCACTGAAACCGAAGTTGACCTTGACGGCGTCGCAATAACCGGTGTGACTGCTGCAGGTGCCGGAACAGCGGCCGTGGCAGGCTCATCGTTCTGCGTAACAGCCCCGGATCCGGCGGAGGGAATCTCTTCTTCCACGGAAACAGCCGGTGGCAGTGTGAAGGCCGGGACTTCCTCTGAAGCTGCAGCTGTGGTTGACGTTGCAGCCACATGTGCAGCCGGCGTGCAGGCAGTGAGAGTAAGTGCAAGTGCAAGCGATGTGAGCGTGGCAAACTTCGCGTAGTCGGATCGGCGGTACTTCATGGCTGGGTTCCTTCCCCCTTGGACGAGCCGAGCAGATCAGCCTGCTCACACATATTGTTTCCAGGTAAGAACGAGTAATTACACCCGACTCCAAAATCTTTTCGAAACCTGATTCTTTTCCACGGGGGAGGGCCGCTCAAAGCCCGTAAGCCGGTCTTCAAAAGGGCATTGCAGCGCACCAAGGGGAACTTTTACCGGAACATGCCGGCCCATCCATTCAAGGAATGGTGACGTGTTCGTCGACCCAATCTGTGAATGGAGGCTCGTCCGGACAGGCGACCGAAGCCATGACGGGACCCCCGGCATTCGCCGTGTATCGGACACATGCGTTGACAGTCCGCTGCTCCGCCCACCAGCCACCACTGGTGGTGAGATGTTCGCGGTAGTACCGGTCGGCGAAGAAGTTGCCGTCGGGGTCCCAGCCGAACGAGTAGGGAGCACTTACTCCTTGCAACCGTGAGCGCACCTGATCCCGGTCGGATGTATCTACGTTGGCAGTGAATTGGGTGAACCACTCCATGCCCTCTGCAGCGCGTTCCCGGATGGTCCGTTGGCCCATTTCCTCGATGCTTGGACGAGCGCAGGAGGACAAAGCAAAGAGAATAACCATTGCGCAGCAAAGCTTCCAGACACGTGCCATTCATTCCCCCAAGGATGGTGAAGCCCTAGCCTAGCCTTCCGAACTGAAAGGCGGGCTGGCCGAAACTGCCATACCGTTTGGAAGTCATCTGTCCTTCATTTTGCCAACGTGGGCCAGGACCGCCGTGGCTGTGGATTCGGGGTCAGGCGTGGAGATCAACCACGTGCGGGTGGGGGTCTCCACGACCATGGCCGGACCGCCGACCAACAGTCCCCACGTTCGCTGGCCCAAGTATCGGACGCCGAAGCCTTCGGTCAGGGAACTGGACGGCGCCGGGGAGGCATCGATGATGTCCTCCAGCGGGATCGTCTTGGAGTAGAACGGCCTGCACCTGAACACCAAGTTCTGCTCCGTGGCTTCAATGGTCACCCTGATGCGAAGTACTGAGACCGTCAGAAGCGCAATGAGCACAACCAGCCCTGCGCTGATCAACAGGACACCACTGGGAATTGCGGTCACGATGATGAAGACGCACAGCAGGCCCACCACAGTTGCGATGACTTTCTGAGAGCCGCGGCTGATCCCGGCCTCCGAAATCATTCTTGGCGTTCTACTGCCGCTCAAGATCGTGCGTTTCGCTCAGTGAATTCCTCTGCGCACGTTTCAATTGCACCAGCCGATCAACATATAGAACCGCCGCAACTACGACGAAACCGATCAGCAGGGCATAAATAAAGCCCAGAGGCCTCAGTAAAGCAACGTACGTCCCGAATCCGAACACGAAGACCAGCAGGCTGCGTCTGGTTTTGGCACTCATGAAATCCCCCCAAAAAACGCCGTAGTTGGCATGGGGCGAGCCTACCCGGCGGGCGGGAGGGAACAAGTCAAACAGTCGAATGCCAGAGGAACAAGTCCGAGGAGGCTCCCGCAAAGGAGCGGACCTCACCAGGGGCACGCGAGCCTACCCGTCGGCAGGACGGATCTGCATCGTGAGCCCAAAGAGGTCAGGGAGGCCGTGTTCTTCACTGATTTGGCTGTCCACGAAGCGATAGATGTTCATTGCCTGCGCTTGTATAGCTTTACCGGTTGCCGCTATGCCCAGGAATTCTCCTTGGTGGGTGCCCCGGAGCGTGAATCGCGCGGCGACGGTGTTTCCTTCAATAACGGTCTCCTCCAGTGACCACTGGACGTCGGGAAAAGCTTGCCGCATGATCCCGATGATTTGGAGGTAGCCGCTCGGGCCCTGGACCGGCTCGGGCAGGAAGGGCACATGGAACGTGGCCGATGGTGAAATGATCTCATCACCAATCTGCTCATCGGCTGTATTGATGAATTCAACAAAACGGTTCATGCGTTCACGAAGTTCTTCAGTCATTTGCTTGCTTCCTTTACTTAGCGGGTCAGCTGTATCGCTCGGCTGCAGCCATCGGACTGACATCTCGAAGACGTCTCAGCAGTTCCATCAGTTCCTCAGCGCCCTGCTGGCTCAGCGCCGGAGCGAGCCGCAGTTCAAGTTCGGCGTCAACTGTCTTCCGGGCACGTTCCAGGATGGTGCGCCCTTCAGCGGTTAGCTCGATGAGGGAGGACCTGCGATCATCCGGATTGTTTCTCCGACGGCAATAACCGGACTTTTCGATGCGGTCAATGAGCTTGCTGGTGCCGCCGACTGAAATCGCAAGAGCGGTGGCCACGTCCAAAACCCGGCATGCCCCCAATCGGTCAATGACAGCCATCGGCTCAAATCTGCTCATCGGGAGGCCGTGCTCTTTGCGAAGGGTGTTATCGAGCCCGTCCCATAGTTCCGTTTCCAACCGGGTCAGTTCACTGAAAAGGGGGTACAGGGAACGGGTTTCGATGCCCTTGGTCATATCGGAAGCCTAGCATTTAGT
Organism: Arthrobacter sp. TmtSoilC79; assembly: GCF_059739405.1. Lineage (NCBI taxonomy): Bacteria > Bacillati > Actinomycetota > Actinomycetes > Micrococcales > Micrococcaceae > Arthrobacter > Arthrobacter sp. TmtSoilC79. The sequence continues at coordinate 801,160 of NZ_AP046051.1, forward strand.
TTCCATGGAACCTAGTTCCTTGGAATGCTTGTGGCTCCGATCCCTGCGACGAGCCCATTCAACCCCGCCAGCACCTGCTCCGGGGTCCCGCCGGCGTCCACCACCACAAAGTCATCGAACTCGGGCAGCGAACGGTACGCAGAACGGAAGGCCTGCAAGTCAGCAATGGTCTCGTTGTCGGTCCCGCGGGCCGTGACCCGTTGGTGGGCAAGGCGGGGATCGACGTCGAAATGGACCGCAAGGTCCGGTGTGGGCAGTTTCCCAAGCAGCCATGGAATCAGCCTGCCTCGGCCGAGCCCGTTGGCCTGGCGCAGCGCGAGTTGGCAGTGGAGATGGCGGTCCATCACCACCAACCCGTCGAACTTGTGGGCTCGGGCATGGTTGACCAGCACGTTGAAGAGCCGGACGGTGGTCTCGATGATGTCGGCAGCGCGGGGTGGCAGCTTCCACCCGAACCGCTCGGACCACAGGGATAGTCGCCGACGGGCAGCGTGGTTGGCGAGCAGCAGGGCATCCCGCCCCTCAGCGCGAGCCGATTCAACCAAGGCGCGGGCCGCCGTCGTTTTTCCTGAACCGTCAATTCCTGTCAGAACAATGAGCATGAGGCCTCCCCTCGTTTCCTGACCAACGAAGGGAGGTGCCCTCTTGTCCCGAGGTGTGGCTGGGCTCACGATCCGGGCTGCCACCGGAACTGGGGTTGCTCCCGTGTCAGGAAGGCCTGGATGCCGATCCCCATGTCAGGACTATCCGGCATCGCGGACCACGCCTCAGCCCACTCTTGCTCAATGACCGCCAGACTGGAACCGGGAACATCCGTCAGATCCACGAGTCGCTTCATGGCGTGAATCGAGAACCGCGAACGGCTCCGGAGCGTACTGACCAGCGCTGCGCACTTCTCCTCAAAAGATTCGGAAGGCACGACGTCGGCCACCAGGCTGAGCGCGCAGGCTTCAGTGGCGCTGAACGTCTGTCCGGTGAGGAGGATGTACTTCGCCTTGGCATGACCCACCTGCCGGATGAGCCGTTCCAAACCGGGCCGCGGGTAGATGATGCCGATCTTGGCAGGGGTCAGCCCAATGACGGCCTGATCGTTGGCGATGATGAAGTCGCAGGCCGAGGCAATCTGCCAGCCGCCACCCATGCAGGCACCCTCCACCAGGGCCACCGTTGGCTTGGACACTGAAGCGATGGCAGCATCGGCTGCGCTGAGGTGATCCACGGTGGAACCGTCCGCCTGAGGATCGATCAGCACTGACGCTAGTTCGCTGATGGCCGCCCCTGCGCAGAACGTATTGCCCGCCCCACGCAGCACCACAACTGCGACGTCGGGATCGGCGTCCAACCGCGGCATCAACTCCTGTACCTCCCGGCACATGGCCCGGGTCAGGGCATTCCGCTGGGAGAGGTTGCTGATTTCCACGGTGGCCACGCCGTCAACCACGGAAAGGGAAATGTGGCCCGCGCGGGAAACCTCGGGACGGGCAGTTGCCGCAGGGGACATAACAGTCATCGCTGTGCTCCCATCGTTTCCGGTACCTGCGCGGAAGCCGGTGCGCAGACAAGGCGGCCCTCGCGCTCAAGCCGGGTGACGTCGTCGAGCGTCATTCCACGCTCCATGAGTATCTGGGCGGTGTGCTCGCCCAGCAGCGGTGGGGAGGACAGAATTTCGCTGGCCTCGCCATCCAGGGTCAGCGGGCCGCGGAGAAGGGGCAGGGGTGATCCGTCGCGTCGTTGGCCGTGCTGGACGAGCCCCAAGGCCGCCACCTGCTCAGAGGCCAGCGCCTGGATGTAGTTGTAGATGGGGCCGCAGGGGATGCCTGCCTCGCTGATCAGGGGGACCCACTCGGACGCGGGCTTGGCGGAGAGGGCAACTTCTATGAGCTCCGTCAGCTGGTCCCTGTTGGCCGAGCGGTCCGCGCCGGTCATGAAACGGGGATCCTCCAGGGCGGTGGGCATTCCCAGCAGCCCGCAGAAAGCCCGCCATTGTTTCTCGCTGCCCACGGCGATATTGATGGATTCCGTGGCCGTGGCGAACATGCCATAAGGCGCGATGACGGGGTGGTTGTTGCCCTGGGGAGCAGGTGCTTCGCCGAGGCTGAGCGCCTTTTGCCCTTGGAAGGCGGACAGGTTCAGGGCGGTCTCCAGCAGGGAAGTGGACACGCGGCCCGGGCGCTCGCCGTTCCGTGCCCCCAAAAGCGCTGCCACGATCCCGAACGCGCAGACCATTCCGGAGGTGATGTCCACGATCGGTACGCCCACCCGGTATGCCGAACCAGGTCCAGGCCCAGTGACGGACATCAGCCCGGACATTCCCTGGATGACCTGGTCCAGTCCGGCGTCGTCCTTGAGGGGGCCCGTGTTGCCGAAGCCGGTAACGGATCCCACCACGAGCCCGGGGTTCAGTTCCTCAAGCCGGGATGCCGGAAAGCCCATTTTCTCCAGTGTTCCGGGCTTGAAGTTCTCCACCAGGACATCGGCGTCGGCAATCAAGCCGGCCAGGATTTCGCGTCCCTCGGCCGAATAGAAATCCAGGCACACGGAGCTTTTGTTGCGGTTGACGGACTCGAAGTAGAGGCTGTGACCGTCCTGGAACGGGGGCCATTGACGGGCAGTATCGCCACCGTTGACGCTCTCGACTTTGATGATCCTGGCGCCCATGTCGGCAAGGAGCGCGGTGCAATAGGGTCCGGCGAGGGCACGGCTGAGGTCGACCACGGTGATTCCGCGGAGTGGTTGAAGCATGGTTTCTGTCCTGTCTGTAAAGGGTTCAGAGGCTGGATGGCAGCACCAAGGCGCCTACCAGGAGGAGCGGCCCTGCCACCACCATGGACAAGCCCCAACGGGTGAGGAGCCTGGTGATGCGGGGGCGTTCATCGGCGTCGACCGTGGCCACGAACGTGGCGCCGACGGTGGAAAACGGCGAGACGTCAACAATCGACGAGCACACGCCCAGAGCGGCAATGACAGCCCACCCGGCGACGTCTCCGGAGGCCACCAGCGGAAGTGCCAGGGGCACCAGGGCGGCGAGCATCCCGGTGGTGGAAGCGAAAGCCGAGACGAGGGCGCCGATAGCGCAAATCACCAGTGCCGCAAGCAACGGCGTCCCGACGGCGCCGGCTGCTTGGCCGAGCAAAGAGACGGCTCCCATGGTCTGAAGGACTCCGACGAACGTGATGATCCCGCCCACCAGGAGGACTGTGGACCAATCGATTTTGGTCACAGCTGATTTGCCGGACAGGGGATCGCAGAGCGTGAGGACCGAGGCGAAAGCGAAGCACAGGACGCCGATGTCCGGGCTTGCACCGAGAACTGACATGAGGATGACGGTCACAACCAGTCCGGCCATACACAGCACGGTGATGATCTGGTTGCGGTTCAGCCGTGAAGGCTGCGGCTCAGGGGCCGGTTCGTCCAGGACCTGGACGGCCTGTTCGGCGGCTTGCTTGCCCCGCGCAATGTTGCCTTCGCGCTCAAAAGGGTGCGACGGCGTCGGGCGGCTTGCGCTGAAGCGCGGCACGTTGGTGCCGAAACCGTCAGCCGTGCGGGTGTGGAGCAGCTTGAACCCGCCGAAGAGGACATAGGCGGCAGCCAGCAGCAGGATGTTGGTACCCAGGGCCACGCTGAAGAGGACCAGTGGATCCAGATCAATTCCGGCTGCCCTTGCGGTGCCGTAGGTGACGATGCCGAACAGGCTGGTGGGTGCGAATCCTCCGGCGCTGAGGCCGGAACCGATGGCCAGGCCCATGAGCATGCGGTCGATGCCGTACCTCTTGGCCAGAGGCATGCCGATGGGGGCCATGACCAGTCCAGCCAACGGTGAACCCATGGCGGAGATGCCGATAGTGAGGGCAAAGAAGGCCAAGGGCAGGAAGAAAGCGCGGTCACCCACTTTGGCGATGGCCATCTCGATGATGCGATCGATGGTCCCGTTGGCTTGGGCGATCGCGAAGAAGTAGGTCACACCGACAAGCAGGACAAGGATCCCGATGGGGAAACCTGCCACCACCTTTTCGATGGTCATTCCGGCCATCCAGACGCCGACGCCTGCTGCCGCTGCGAACATGAGCACTCCGATGTGCACTTTGCGCAGGGTTGCCAGGACGAAGACGCCCACAAAGATGGCCAAGGCGAGTATCTGTAATTCCATAGGCCCGGTCTCCAATCAAACTACTTCGGTTCACTGGATGAACCAACGGTTCATTTTGGGAAGTCGCCTGTAATGTAGGGCACTGGAAGTAGTGGGTCAAGCGGGAGGGTTGCATGAGTACGCAGAGCGTCGTCACGGCCATCAGGGTGCTGGAGGCGGTCTCGGACAATCAGCCTGCCGGCCTGTCCGAGCTCAGCCGTGAGGTGGACGTTCCCAAGGCAACCGTGCTCCGCATGCTCAGGACGCTGGCCGAATTGGGCTGGGTGGCGCAGTCCGAGGTCCAGTCCAGCAAGTGGGTGCTGACCAACCATGCGTTCGCTGTTGCCAGCCGGGGGAGCAGCGGATCGGTAATCCGCGACGCCGCCATGGGGCCCTTGAACGCACTTCAGCTGGACACCACGGAAACCGTCCACCTGGCGGTTCCGGACCGGGGATACATGCTCATCATTGAACGGCTGGACACCCCGCACGTCCTGAGGGCGTTCCTGCCCCTGGGTTCCAGGCTGCCAATGCACGCCTCCTCCACCGGGATGGCTTACCTCTCCGCTGCCGACGAGGCTTTCGTTGACGAGTACCTGGCCGGCCCGTTGGAAGCTCTGACCCCACAAACCGTGGTGGACCCCGCGCAGCTTCGCACGATGATTGTGGACACCCGCGCCCGCGGGTACTCCATCAACGAGCAAGGACTCAGTACGGGGATTACCTCCATAGGCGTTCCCCTGCTCGGCCCCGGTGGTGTGGCAGCCGGATCCATCTCCATCTCCGGCCCCTCCAGCAGGATTGTCCCGGACAAGTATCAGGAATATGGGGAGGCCGCCGCCGGCACCGCCCGGGAGATCAGCCGCGCCCTCGGAGCCTTTTCCGCCAAGGGCTACTAAGTTTCCTTTCAAAATACGTCGCCGAAACACAAATGCGCGCTTATCATGATGCTGTGGACGTGCTTCCTTGGAGTATCGGTTCCGTTTGAACCTGTTTCCGAGGGGTACTAAAGCGATATGGAGAACTATTTCTTCGATCGGTGCCCGTTGGCATGGGTGGCGCCCCGTTGTGGGGTACCAGCGGACGCCTTCCTGAATAGACACAATTTATTGAAGGGATGCGTAGCTCAATGAACACACTCTTAGTAATCGCCGGCGTAATCGCGATCATCCTGCTCCTTGTGGGTGGATTCAACCAAGCCCTCAGCTTCTTGCTGTGGGTGGGAATCATCCTCTTGGTGCTGGCCCTCCTGGGCTGGGTCCTTGGCCGTGGCCGGTCGCGCGTATGACCACTGATCCAAGTGAAGTAGCCGGTTTTGCCCAGGTTCGCGATGGAACCACGACCCCCGGAAACCCCATCCCCAGGGACCCGGGAGCGCCTGAATCCAGCGGCCGGGCACCCGTAGACGATGCGTCGCCCGAAGGCACGGACGACGCCGTCGACGCGGGTCCCAGCGAGTCAGCCAACCCGCCGGGACCGGCAGAAGAAAAGGACGAAGGGACCGCGGACGACCGTGGTCTGACCACCGAACCAAATCCCACGGATTGATCGGTACAGCATGGTCGCGGACGGGAGGTTTCCTGTCCGCGGCTGCGCTGTTGGTGAACCTTCTCCTGCCCTTCGCCACTAATTCCGTGAATTTGCACGTTTTGCGATGGGTGAAGAAATGCGTATCGGTTCAATCATCGGGCTGATCGTTGTTGTTTGGCTCGTTATCGGCGCAATTGCGGCCGGCCAGCGGGGTTATTTCAGTGCCCCGCCTGCCCAGTGCTCGCAGTTTGCAACCATAGCCCTGAATATTGTCGCGGGCCCCCTGAATTACACGGGCCTGGACCCGCAGGGCGGCTGTGAGGTTCCGCAGCCGTCATGAGCAGATCCGCGCGATGCCTGGTTGTTCTCCTCGCATCCTTGGCGGTCATGACCGGAGTGCTGACTGGATGCTCACCGGCGTCTGCCGCCGACGCACTGCAACGCCCCGCCAAGGATGTTTCCTCGGCAATCCGGGCGGCCAGCCTCGCGGTGGACCTGAGGATGGAGGACAGCACGACGGCGGCCGCCTCCTCCACCGCCGTGGATGACATGCTGGGCGAGGTGGAGTCGGCCACCCATGAAGTCCATGGCGTGAAGGCCCCGCTGGAGGATGAGTGCGCAGTACGGAACGATCTGCTGGCATCCTTCTCCACCATTTCCCGCGCCCTCCTGCACGCCCGGGACGTCCTGGGCGCACCGGCCATCGGCCCTGGGGAGGGGCAGTCCCAACTGTCGGCAGTGCGGGAAGAACTCCGCGTTGCCACTGGGCAGTTGGACCGTCTCATGGCAAAGGCCGGCATCCAGTGAAGCGGCTCCTCGGTGTTGCGCTAGGCATCCTGACAGCGATCGGGGGCTTTGTCGACATCGGGGACCTGGTGACCAATGCCGTGGTGGGTTCGCGTTTCGGATTGTCGTTGGCATGGGTTGTGGTGGTGGGCGTCGTGGGTATTTGCCTGTTTGCCAACATGTCCGGGCGCGTAGCGGCTGTCTCGGGCCGGGCCACTTTCGAGGTCATCCGTGAACGGATGGGACCAAGGGCCGGACTGGCCAACCTGGGCGCGTCTTTCCTGATCAACCTCATGACGGTCACGGCGGAGATAGGCGGCATCGCGTTGGCCCTCCAGCTGGCGAGCGGTGTGTCTTACATGCTCTGGGTCCCGTTTGCCCTGCTGGCCGTGTGGTTGGTGATCTGGCGGGTGAAGTTCTCCATCATGGAGAACGTCACCGGGCTTGTGGGCCTGTCCCTGGTGGTCTTTGCGGTGGCTCTTTTCCTCCTGAAACCGGACTGGGGCGCCTTGGCCGGGCAGGCGTTTTCTCCTTCAGTTCCGGGCAGCGAGGGTGCCGGCACGTACTGGTATTACGCCATTGCCCTGTTCGGAGCTGCCATGACGCCTTATGAGGTGTTCTTCTTTTCCTCCGGCGCCGTAGAGGAACGCTGGAAGGTCAAAGACCTGGTCCAGTCGCGCATCAATGTCCTCCTGGGTTTCCCGCTGGGCGGGTTCCTGTCGCTGGCGATCGCTGCTTGCGCCGCCGTCGTGCTCCTGCCCGCCGGCATCAGCGTCACTACGTTGTCGCAGGTGGCATTGCCGGTAGCGCAGGCGGGCGGGCAGCTGGCGCTGGCTGTCCTGATCCTTGGCGTGGTGGCTGCAACCTTTGGTGCGGCGTTGGAAACGACGCTTTCGAGCGGGTACACGCTGGCGCAGTTTTTCGGATGGCCGTGGGGCAAGTTCCGCCGCCCTGCGGAGGCCTCGCGCTTCCACGTGGCCATGATGGTGGTGTTGCTGGCTGGTGTTGCTGTTCTGGCAACGGGGGTCGATCCCATCCTGGTGACGGAGTACTCAGTGGTTTTCTCCGCGATTGCCCTACCCCTGACGTACCTGCCGATTCTGATTGTGGCGAACGACCCCCAATACATGGGCAAGCACGTGAACAACAGGGCCGTGAATATTGCCGGGCTCGTCTACCTGGTCATCATTCTGGTGGCTTCCCTGGCGGCCATTCCCCTGATGATTGCGACAGGAGCAGGAGCAGGAGCGTGAGTAAGGCCAAACGCATCCAACCGCCTACCATCAGGCCTGCCCCGCGGCCGGCAGGACTGGTGCTCGATGCCCAGTTGCACTTGCTGGACCGGCAGATGTTGGACGTCGACGGCGTCCCCGTCACCACTGTGGACGATATCGAGCTGAGCGGCCCCGAACCGGACGAGTTGATCCCGGAGGGCGCTGAGGCGCCGCGCATCACGGCTTTCCTGACAGGGCCGGTGTTGGGGACCCGCATCTTCGGCGGCAGGCCGCCGTCGAGCAGGTTGATCCGCATTCCGTGGAGTGTGGTGGCAGGAGTGGACACTGTGGTGACGTTGGGCGTCCGCTCGGACTCGCTGGATGCATCATGGGTGGAGCGGTGGTTGCGGAACCATGTCATCGCGCGGATCCCGGGCGGGCGCCATGATCCTGAATGACATGTTGGGCAGCGACGTGGTGGACAGCGACGGGCAGCGGCTGGGCGAAGTGTCGGATGTGCGTTTCGCCGTTGACGCCGCCCCGGGGCAACTCCTGAGCCAGGCCAGGATGGTGGGGATCGTGGTGAGTCCCCGGACCGCGTCCTCGTTCCTGGGCTTCGAGCGCCAGCGTATCTCCCAGCCCTGGCCCGTGGCGCAGCTCCTGCGGTGGTGGCACCGGGGATCGTTCCTGGTGCTGTGGGAGGACATTGCGAGCATGGGGCCGCGGGTAGTGAAGCTGCGTCCGGGGTTCGAAGCTTACGGTTCCGCGGTGGAACCCTAAGGCCTCGAATGGCCTTTTACTAAGTTTGCTGACTATTATCGTCAAAGGCATGGACATGCCACTAAGGGGCCTTATAGGTTCGAAGTGTTCCATAAACACGTTCCACCGCTCAGGGAAAGGACAGTTCACATGGACCAGCACAATGCCACACCGGAAGAGGAAGTGGGAGGCTACGGCACCCCCACCGCAGAGCAGGAAGCCGGCGGAGGCCAAGCACAGCCCCGCGTGGAAGAAGACATTGAGGAGGCCTCATTGGGAGAAGGTACGGGGGCGCCGAACCTCAGCCACCTGGATCCGGAAGATTCCGACAGCTCGGGAGAGCCCGGCGCAGGCCGATACGGCGGAACCGACGAGCAGTACCTGACCGAGCAGTCCATCCAGCCTGACGGCAACGATGGGGACCTGCCGGACGGCAGCGGCAACGACCTTCCGGAGGAAGAGTCGCCCAACGATGATGACGAAGAAAGTTTCGACGCCGGCTAAGAGCTTTGGCTGGCGGGCTTAAGACAGGCGCGCCACTGGTTAAGCAGCCAGCTGGATGGCGCGCCACCAGCATTACAGCATGAGCACCCGAGACTGGATCGAAGGAGCAAAAACCATGGCAACGGTCAATAAGTCAATTGAAGTAGATGTCCCCGTATCTGTCGCCTACAACCAGTGGACGCAGTTCGAGACGTTCCCCCAGTTCATGAATGGTGTGGAGGCAGTAGAGCAAATTGACGAGACGGGCCTGCACTTTTCAACCAACGTGGGCGGTGTGAAGCGCGAATACAACGCACAAATCATCGAGCAGGTGCCGGATTCCCTGGTGAGTTGGGCCAGCGTTGACGGTCCCCGCAACGGGGGAACCGTCAGCTTCGAGCCCCTCGACGCCGGCCGTACCAGGGTGAATGTTGAAATTGTGTGGGAACCCGAAGGCCTCGCCGAAAAAGCAGGTTCAGCACTGGGTGCGGACAGCTTGCGGGTTGGTGCGGACCTGGACAAGTTCAAGAAGTTCATCGAGGCCCAGGGCCATGAAACCGGGGCTTGGCGCGGCACGGTATCCGGCGGCGACGTTGATGACACGGGGGAAACTTTTGGCAGCGGTGGAGCGGTGACAGCCGAATTTCCTCCCGTCGATCCTGACCTCGCCGCACCTTCAGCAGGCGAGGGACCGGTTGAACCACCCCAGCCCCGCGCTCCGGGACTGTAGCTCCGGGACTGTAGCCCGCGGTTCCAGCACGGGGTTGTACCCGCGGCGGTGCGTGGGAAGTCACTGGCGCCAAGCTGATGACTGGCTCACACTGGATACAGCACCAAGAGACAGCTCCACGGAGGGCCGGCCACCATCACGGGCCGGCCCTCCGGCTTACCCGGAAGGGAGTCCCGACAGCCATGGCAACGTCCAGCACAGTGGAAGCAGAGCGCAAATTCGACGCCGAGGCATCCACCCCGCTGCCTGCACTCGACACCATCGACGGCGTAGCGTCCGTAGGGGCACCGGAAACCCACACCCTGAAAGCGATCTACTTCGATACCCGCCACCTTGCCTTGGCTGCGCGTGGCATCTCCCTGCGCCGGCGCACCGGAGGACACGACGCCGGCTGGCACCTTAAGCTGCCGCTCAGCCCCGGCAAGCGCACAGAAATCCACGCGCCATTGGGTAACGCGGACACCGTCCCGGACGAGCTGATGGACCGGATACTCGCCTATACGCGTGAAGGTACGGTGGCGGCGGTGGCCACCCTCACCACTGAACGCACCAGCTACGCCCTGTACGGGCCCGACGGCGGTCGACTGGCCGATTTCGTTGACGACCACGTGCACGCCCACGTGTCAGTCGGTGAACCGCGGGAAATGGAGTGGCGGGAGTGGGAGGTCGAATTGGCCGCCCAGGATGGTGCCGATGATTCCTTGCTGGACAACCTCACCGGACAGCTCGCAGAGGCGGGGGCGAAACCCAGCGAACGGACCTCCAAGCTGGCCACGGCCCTGGGTGGTTCCTGGCCGGATGCCAAAGAGACCGAGGGGACGGAATACAGCAACGGGAAGGCCGCCGTTGCTCCGGTGATCAGCTTTCTCCAGGCCCAGATGGCAGACCTTCTTTTCCAGGATGCCCATGTGCGGTTGGGCCGGGACGACTCCGTTCATCAGATGCGATCAGTGATCCGGCGTCTCCGGTCGGTATTGCACTCGTACCGCACCCTGTTTGAAACGGCCGCGGTGGAAGAACGTGAGCGCGAGCTGAAATCGCTGGCCAAGACCCTTGGCCACTACCGGGACATAGAGGTCCTGCATGCACGCTTGAGGAAATACCTTGAAGAACTCCCGGAGGAACTGGTCCTGGGGCCACTGCGTGACGAGTTGGACCAACGCATGGCTGCCAGGGCGGACACGGCCATGGCCGCTGTCAGGAACCACATGACCAGCCGCAGGTACTTCCGGCTGCTGGACGAACTCGAAGCTTTCATCGCCGATCCCCCCTTAACAGCCCTTGGGGAGAAACCAGCGCGGAAAACCGTGGCGAAGCTCGTCAACAAAGCAGCCAAACGGCTGGGCAAACGCCATGACGCAGCGGTGGGTGCCGCCGTCGGGCCTGAACGTGACGCGGCCTTCCACGAAGTCCGGAAGGCCGCCAAGAAACTGCGGTTTGCCGCTGCGGCAGCGGAAAGTACCTACGGCAAACGGGCGTCGAAAGTGGAGGCTGCCGCGCACAAGCTCCAGTCGATCCTGGGTGATCACCAGGACAGCGTGATGGCCCGGGCGGAGCTGCTTGACCTGGGTTCAGCGCCGGGCATCGGCAGCGCTGCGTTCACCTACGGCGTGCTGCACGCCATGGAACGCAGCGTCGCCGACGCCACGGAAACCCAATACCTCCGCCACAGCAGGAAGGCGCTGAGGCTCCGGCTAAAGAAACCTACTTCTTGAGGAACCCCAGGAGTGCTTGGTTAATCTCCGCGGCGTGGGTCCAGAGCAGGCCGTGCGGTGCGCCCTCGATTTCCTGGTATTCGGCGCTGGGCAGGGCCTCCTTGAATCGCCGTCCCGTGGCGTCGATGGGCAGGATGTTGTCAGCAGTGCCGTGGACGATCAAGGCTGGAACATCGATCTTGGGGATGTCGGCGCGGAAGTCCGTGAGCCATGTGGGCTGGGCGGCAACTGAAGCGAAAGCACCGGACTTGCTGGCCAGGTTCCAGCTGGCGTCCACGGCCTCCTGGCTGAGGCGGTCCGTGCCCAGGAAAGTGTCTGTGTTGTAGAAGTTCTTGAAGAAGTCCGTGAAGAAGGCATAACGGTCTGCGGTGACAGCTTCAGCGAGGCCGTCGAAGATATCCTGCGGCACGCCGTCGGGGTTGTCGTCGGTCTTCAGCAGGAACGGCTCCAACGAACCCAGGAACACGGCCTTGGCAACACGGGCCGAGCCGTAAGTGCCGAGGTACCGGGCAACTTCACCTGTGCCCATGGAGAAGCCCACCAGGACGGCATCGTTCAGATCCAGAGTTTCCAGGATGGTCTTCAGGTCCGCGGCGAAGGTGTCGTAGTCATATCCCTCGGTGGGTTGGCTGGACTTCCCAAACCCGCGGCGGTCGTAGGTGATGACGCGGTAACCGGCGTCGAGCAGTGCGGCCGTCTGCTTCTCCCACGAGGAACCATCCAAGGGATAGCCGTGAATCAAGACCACTGCCTGGCCTGTTCCATGATCCTCGTAGTAAAGCTCAATCTCAGTGCTGTTTTCGTTTCCGACGGTGATGTAAGCCAAAACCCAGTCCCTTCGATGCGGTTCAACACGAACGTTTCCAGCCTACTGTCCGGCTACGACACCGGCACGGTGGTTGTGCCGCCGCGACTGATGTCCGCTAAAGGTTGGTCATCCGTTCGCCGGCCTCGTTGTACCGGCCACCCTCCACAGTGATCTTTGCCGCGGCCGCCTCGATTTCGTCCAGCTCCGCCCGCGAAAGTTCGACGTCGGCCGCGGCCAGGTTCTCTTCCAGGCGGTGCAGTTTCCGCGTGCCTGGAATCGGCACGATCCACGGTTTCTGTGCCAGCAACCACGCCAAGGCGATCTGGCCCGGCGTCGCGCCCTTTCTTTCAGCGATTCCGGTGAGGAGGTCCACCACGGCCTGGTTGTTCTGCATGGCCTCAGGGGTGAAGCGGGGGATGGTGCTGCGGATGTCGTTGCCGGAGTCGAAGTTGGTGGAGGCGTTGATGGTTCCGGTCAGGAAGCCCTTGCCCAGCGGACTGAAGGGAACAAAGCCGATGCCCAGTTCTTCGCAGACGTCCAGGACCTCTTCCTCCGGCCGCCGCCACCACAACGAATACTCGCTCTGGACGGCGGCAACGGGCAGGACTGCATGGGCGCGGCGGATGGTGCCCGCGGCGGCCTCCGACATGCCGAAATGCTTGACCTTTCCGGCGTCGACGAGGTCCTTGACTGCGCCGGCAACGTCCTCGATGGGGACCTCCGGATCTACGCGGTGCTGGTAATAGAGGTCCAGCGCATCAACCCCGAGCCGTTGCAGTGATCCGTCGACTACTTCCTTGATCACTTCGGGCCGGCTGGTGACCTTACCGCTTGGCTTACGTGCGGCGGAATCGATGTCCCAGCCGAACTTTGTGGCGATAACCACCTGGTCCTTGAACGGGGCCAAGGCTTCACCGACGAGTTCTTCGTTGGCGTAGGGTCCGTAGATCTCGGCGGTATCGAAGAACGTCACGCCACGCTCCACGCCCGTGCGGATCAACGAGATCATTTCCGCGCGGTCAGGCCGTTCGCTGTAGCCCCCGGTCATGCTCATGCATCCCATGCCGATTGCGGAAACTTCCAGTCCTCCGGTGCCGAGTGTGCGCTTTTCCATGGTTGCTCTCCTATGGTGTTCGGGCTGTGGGCTACTTCGACGGTAAGCGCCGGCGGAGGGGCGAGGGAGTCCCTGACATTACCCCTCAACGACCACGTCAGGCAGGCTACTTGCCGGCGTTTGCCGCGGCTGATGCGGCTGCCGCTGCAGCTGCGGCCGCTTCAGCCGCAGCTGCTGCTTCCGAGGCGGCAGTATTGGCGGAGTCCACGGCACCGTCTGCTGCCGCGATGGCATCGTTCATGATTTGCTGATCCACTTCGGTCGTATCCACCAACAGTTTGACCGTCTTGGCGTCGGTCTCGGAGCCTGCAGATGGTTCCGTCGATACGGCTGCCACTTGCTGGCCCGGCTCGAGCGTGGTCCAGGGAGTTCCGTCAGGTCCCACGATGGAGATGGTCAGCCCGGCTCCTGCCAAGGCAGCCTTGGCGTCGGCGAACGGCTTCCCTGCGATGTCCGGAACCGTGGTGTGCTTGGTCGCAGGGCTGGAGGTCGCGGTTTCAGAGGGTTTGGCTTGCGTGGCTTCCGGCGAACCGCCGGAGCATCCTGCCAGCGCTGCGCCGATTACCAATGCCAGCGCCAATGCTGCGGTCTTCTTCATGTGCCATACCCCCAAAATAATCCGCCGGCCGGCTCCTGGTTTGCCAACTCAACGTGGTGCATTTCCAGCGGCAACTTTACCGGCAATCCTCTAGTTGCCCGCAGCAACCAGACGTAAACTGGCCTTCGGTTCACTACGCTTTGGCTCGGAGTCTCCATGCTGTGGAAGGTACTTGTTCGTTTCCTGCGGCCGCACCAGCGGTTGCTGATCGCCGTCGTCGTCTTCCAGTTGGCGCAGTCCATCGCGTCGCTGTACCTTCCGACGCTGAACGCGGACATCATTGATAACGGCGTGGCCGCCGGGGACACGGACTACATCCTGCGCATGGGCGGACTCATGCTGCTCATCACCTTGCTGCAGATCGCGTGCGCAGTGGTGGCCGTGTACTTCGGCGCGAAGGCTGCCATGGGGATGGGCCGCGACCTCCGCTACGCGATCTTCAGCAGGGTAGGGGAGTTCTCCGAGCAGGAGGTCACCCGGTTCGGGGCGCCGTCGCTGATTACCCGGTCCACCAACGACGTCCAACAGGTGCAGCAACTGGTGCTCATGTCCTGCACACTGATGGTCGCAGCTCCCATGCTGAGCATCGGCGGTGTGATCATGGCCGTGCGGCAGGATGCGCAGTTATCGTGGCTGATTGCGGTGTGCGTGCCGGTGCTGCTGGTGGCGGTCGGGCTGATCGTGACGCGGATGGTGCCGCTGTTCCGCAAAATGCAGGTACGGATCGACGCCGTCAACCGTGTCCTGCGCGAGCAGCTCACCGGCATCCGCGTGGTGCGGGCCTTCGTCCGCGAGGACATGGAGGCCGCCCGGTTCGGCAAGGCGAACGACGACGTCACTGACGTTGCGCTCCGGGCCGGACGTTTAATGGCGCTCATGTTCCCCGTGGTCATGCTGGTGATGAACGTTTCGTCCGTGGCGGTGATCTGGTTCGGCTCGTTCAGGATCGAGGACGGCTCCATGCAGGTGGGCACCTTGATCGCCTTCCTGAGCTACCTCATGCAGATTCTTATGTCGGTCATGATGGCCACGTTCATGGCGGTAATGATCCCGCGCGCGTCTGTCTCGGCCGACCGGATCGGCGAGGTGCTGGAGACCGAGTCCAGTGTCCAGCCGCCGTCGAACCCTGTCACCGGGGGTATCCGCCGCGGGGAGCTGGAAATGCGCGACGTCGGATTCGCCTACCCGGGTGCCGAGCAGCCGGTGCTGAGCGGCCTGTCCTTCACGGCCCTGGCCGGCCAGACCCTTGCGATCATCGGCAGCACGGGGGCTGGGAAAACCACGCTCGTGAACCTGATGCCACGGCTCTTCGACGCCACCTCGGGGTCCGTGCGGATGGATGGCGTGGACGTCCGCGAGCTGCATCCTGATCTGTTGTGGGGCCACATAGGGCTGGTGCCGCAGCGGCCGTTCCTTTTCTCGGGTACCGTCCGCAGCAACCTCCAGTACGGCAAACCTGACGCCACCGAGGACGAACTGTGGCAGGCACTGTCCGTAGCCCAGGCCCGGGATTTCGTGGAAGAGATGGAAGGCGGCCTGGACGCTGTCATTTCACAGGGCGGCACCAACGTTTCCGGCGGCCAGAGGCAGCGGCTCGCCATTGCCCGGGCGCTGGTGAAACAGCCGGAGCTTTACATCTTTGACGACTCCTTCTCCTCCCTCGACACCGCCACTGACGCCAGGCTCCGGCAGGCGCTCAAACGCCACACCAACGGTGCCACGCTGGTGATCGTCGCCCAGCGCGTCTCCAGCATCGCGGACGCGGACCAGATATTAGTGCTCGACGACGGCAGGATCGTTGGGCGTGGAACGCACGATGAGTTGCTGGAGACTTCCGAAACGTACAGGGAAATCGTGTCATCCCAGCTCGCAGCGGAGGAGGCAGCATGAGCGGCGCGGCAGCCGGCCCCCGTGGTCCCCAGCGTCCGGCCATGGGGCCGGGCCGTGGTGGTCCGTTCGCCGGGATGAACATCCCCGCAGAGAAAGCCTCCAACTTCTCCGCCTCTGCCCGGCGCTTGCTGGGCACACTGCGGCCGGAGCGTCTCTGGCTGATCCTGGTGCTGGCGTTCGCCGTGGTCAGTGTGTCCTTGTCCGTGATCGGACCCAGGCTGCTGGGCGAAGGCACCAACCTGATCTTCGCCGGCGTCGTGTCCAAACAACTGCCCGCCGGGGTTTCCAAAGCCGAGGTGATCGCGGGGCTGCGCGCCTCAGGCGAGAACAGCAAAGCCGACATGCTGGGCGCCATGACCCTGACGCCCGGCGTCGGAATCGACTTTGGCGCCCTCGCCTCGGTGCTGCTGTGGGCGCTGGCGCTGTATGTCCTGGCCTCAGCGTTCGGCTGGATGCAGGCCTACGTGCTCAACGGCGTCGTACAGCGCACTGTCTACCGTCTGCGGGAGCGGATCGAAGCGAAAATCCATCGACTGCCCCTGCGCTATTTCGACTCCATCCAACGCGGCGAGCTCCTGAGCCGGGTGACCAACGATGTCGACAACATCTCCCAAAGCCTCCAGCAATCCATCAGCCAGGTGGTGTCCTCCCTGCTGACCGTTCTTGGTGTGCTGGTGATGATGTTCCTCCTCTCGCCGCTGCTGGCACTGATTGCCTTGGTGACGATTCCGTTGACGCTGGGCACCACGTTGCTGATAGCCAAGCGCTCCCAGAAACTGTTCGTTGCCCAATGGAAGAACACCGGCGAACTGAACGGCCAGATCGAGGAAAGCTACACAGGGCACGCCCTGGTAAAGGTCTTCGGACGGCAAAACGAAGTGCAGGAAAAGTTCCGCGCGAAGAACGGCGAGCTGTACCAGGCAAGCTTCGGGGCACAGTTCGTGAGCGGCCTGATCATGCCGGCCATGACGTTCATCGGAAACCTTGTCTATGTGGGGATCGCGGTGGTGGGTGGCCTGCAGGTTGCCTCCGGCTCCATGCAGTTGGGCGATGTCCAGGCCTTCATCCAGTACTCGCGGCAGTTCACCATGCCCCTGGCCCAGCTGGGGTCCATGGCGAACATGCTGCAATCCGGTGTTGCCTCGGCGGAACGGGTTTTCGACCTGCTTGACGAGGACGAAGAATCCCCGGAACCGGCTCCTGTCCCGGGGACTGGCCCGGCGCGTGGGCGGCTCGTGTTCGAGAACGTGTCCTTCCGCTACTCACCGGACAAGCCGCTCATCACCGACCTCAGCCTGGTGGCTGAACCGGGGCAGAGCATCGCCATTGTTGGACCTACGGGTGCAGGAAAAACCACCTTGGTGAACCTGATGATGCGGTTCTATGAACTGGATTCGGGACGGATAACGCTCGACGGCGTGGACATAGCCTCGCTCTCGCGGCAGGAACTGCGTTCGCGGATGGGCATGGTCCTGCAGGACACCTGGCTGTTCGGCGGGACCATACGGGACAACATCGCTTACGGCCGGCCTACTGCTTCAGAGGACGAGATCCTTGAAGCGGCGCAGGCGACCTATGTGGACCGGTTCGTGAAGTCCCTGCCCGAGGGGTACGACACCCTTTTGGACGACGAAGGCGGCAACGTTTCTGCCGGTGAGAAGCAGCTGCTCACCATTGCCAGGGCTTTCCTGTCCCGGCCCTCGGTACTGATCCTGGATGAAGCCACCAGTTCCGTGGACACCCGCACCGAGGTCCTGGTACAGAAGGCCATGAACGCCCTGCGCTCGGACCGGACCAGCTTTGTGATCGCCCACCGGCTCTCCACCATCCGGGACGCCGACCTCATCCTGGTGATGGAAGCTGGGCAGATCGTGGAGCAGGGGACGCACTCGGAGCTGCTTGCCACGGGTGGGGCCTACTCACGGCTCTACGAGGCCCAGTTCGCGGCGCCGGTGGCTTTTGAGCCCTAGATTTTACTGGCCCCTGTCCGTTCTGGCCCATCTTTCGACGCCGGTGCGCTTGTCTACAACTTGTGAAGGTTGATTTTTGGAAAGCCGCGGTCCAAAAGTGGGCCAATTCGAATACCCCTCCGGAAATGTCGGCGACGTGTGTAAGAATCCGCAGAGATCAGAAAGCATCAAAAGTGTGGGGGAGCAGCGTGACAGCGGTGTGGCTGGATACATCAACCGAGTACAAGATCGGTGTAGCCGACGGCAAAGTCGTGGCACAGAACAAAGCAGGAAAGATCGTCAAGACTGTCCCAGCTGCGTTGAAGGACGACGAAGCAACCCTACGGCTGCGGGCCTTTGTGGAGTGGACGGCGACGCACCAGCGCGAGTGCGGTGAGCAAGTCCAGGACTGGATGGTCCGCTCACTACCCGTGGCAACGACGCTGGTCAGGGAACTTTGGTTGGATGAGAGCTGGCGGGTCTGGCTGAGGGACGCTGTAGTGCTGCCGTGCACGTCGGACGGCTCTGTGGTGGCCGGAGCGCAGGGCGGGTTCCTACGGGATGTTTCCACTGCGGATGGCACCGTGGGCTTGGTGACACTGGACGGTGAAACCGAATACCACCCCTATTCCTACATTCTTCTCCCTCATCCCGTCTTGCTGGGTTCAGAGCGCGATGATTACAGGGACTTCGCTGCCGAACTGGGGATCGTGCAGAAGCTACGGCAGTTGATGCGTGAGACCTTTGACTCCGGAAACAGGGACGGCGCGGACACCGAGGTGAGAGACTACGCCAACGCATCCTTCGAGCAGCTCAGTCATTTGACCTCCCGCGCCCGCTCACTGGGTTACTTGGTCCGTGGGGGCTTCTGCCAACTCACGGTTTCCGAATCCGGCCGGACTGTCCATGCCCGTGTCTGGATCGGCGCCGAAGACCCGGCGTATCCCGCAGAGACTGGACCCCTTTTCTGGCAGGAAGGCGATACCGTCCTGCCCCTTGGTAGCGTAGGACCCGTCGCCTTCAGCGAGGGTATGGCAATGGCAGCGGGGCTATGTGCCGGCCGCACGATCGAAGCTGAAGGAGAAGACGCATGAGTAACGCTCCCACCACTCAGGACAGCCCGGGAACGCTGCTTGATGCCTTCGTTCGGGACGGTGCCGTGACGTTGTCACACTCACCGGAATCCGTGGAATACCTGGCGCGAAGCTACGAGCACCCCGCCCTTCCGGGCAGGCCCTTTGTTCGGATCATGCCTGAGAAGCTGCAGGCTGCCGAGGACCTTGCCTTGGAAACCCTGCAGCTTGCTCCCAGGGGATCCGTGAATGGGTTCTACGGCCGCCGCAGGAGCATCGGGTTCCCTGCCTGGGCCATGATGAACGATCCCGGAAACTCCCATCACGCCTTAGCCTTGGTGAAGGACCTGCAGCGGGTTGCACGGAAGGCCAAGAGCAAACCAGGGCAAGCCAAAGATGATGCCACGGAACTCGCTGCCTACCTGGGCCGATCAGCACCGCATTTCCTCCCGACGTTCCTGGAAGAGATCGGCCGGATTTATCTCCGCGTCCAGAACGCAAAACTTGCCGCCCAGTTCTTTGGCAAGGCACGCGAGGCAGAGGACACCCATAACCTGCCAATCGACGAGGACCGCAACAGGGAAGTGTTCCTGGAATTTGCCTTGGGCGGTGCTCTGAGCGTCAAAACGCTGAGCGAAGAGTCACGAAAACTATCCCGTCGACTGCCTGCGGAGGAAGCCTATGAAGCTTTCCTTCTTCTGAGCGTTGAACGCGTTCGTGGCGGGTTGCCTCCCTACACCGGCATTTCCAAGGACATCATTGCCCTTTCAAAAGCCGCTGGCCGGGACAGTACGGCTGACGAGCACGAGCTTCTGGCTGAGCTGATGCATTTGCCAGCCACCATGGAGGCACCGGCCGCCTTTTGGAAGAGCATCATCAAACGCCTTGCAAAAGTATGCCGGGAGCGTAGGGACATCGCCCTTGTCTTGGGCGCCACAATACCCAACAATGTTGATCAAAGTCTGTGGCTGGATTTCATCCGTGAGTCGCACATTGACGCCCTTCTAAAATCCGGCGAGATCAATGCTGCCCAGTGGTTGGAACGGTTCCTGGGACACGACCCCGCCACGGCCCCCGACCTTCCCGGGCAGCTCTCCCTTATCCAAGAGCTCGCCCCTCTCATCAGGAGGCAGCTGGCGGAGCGCGGCCGCCAAGGTGGTGCGGACGTGCTGGCAATGGCACCGTATTACTTGCCGGATCCCGATGTGCTTGATTGCCTCTTGGAACACGAAATACCGCTGGCCAAACCCACTTCTTACATGCACCTGTTTTTGTACCTACGGCGCGAAAACAACACTCAGGAACTGACGTTTCTCTTGGCCGATCCGGACTGGAGCGAGGTGTTCTGCGAAGGTGTTAGATACGAACTCCGACGCCACGAGAAGCCCGAGGACTGGACGTTCCCCAACGCTGAACAGCGGAATTTTCTTGCCCACCCCGGCATCCGACTGGCGATGCGAAAGATTGGAGAGGATGCATTGCCCGTTCCGGGGGACACACTTGCGGAACTGGCAACCAAGTGGCACACGCTGCGCCTTTTCCAGCTGGACGTTTTGATGCCGATCGTCTCGGACATTATTGGCGGTCTTGATGTTCCGGACATGAGCCACACACTGGCCGAGGTTCTTCGCAGCGGCATCTACGACGAACTCGGCTGGGATCTCCTCGACCAAGTGGTGGATACCTTCAGGACCAAGTGTCAGGACCCAAAGTGCCTGGGACTGCACCTCAGTGGCGTTACTTTTCAGGAGTCCTGGCCCTACGTCATCGTCAGCAACCAGCAGAGGGCGGTTGTCCTCGGTACGCATGGCGTAGTGGCGGACCATGTCTATTCCATTCCAAAGAAATATCCCGTGAGCACGTGGGCCCAGGTCAGGGTGCAGTATGTTGACGGAGATGTCCAGGTTATTTGGCCCACTGATAGCTATCCCGCCGTCTTCGTGGGTTACTGGCTATCCAAACAGCAGGAAACTTTCGAGATGTCCTCGGACGCATACTGGGGGTTGAGGAACGCCGCCATCCCCAGCCTCGAGGCACCGCAGGGTGGCAGGCTGTATGGCGGAAAACCCTTCGAGGCGGGTACACGCCGGGCGCCGACCACGAACGAAGGGTCATTACTAAGCGATGGCAAGCATTATTGGCTTGCCAAGCCGGAAATTAGTTTCCATAACGCTTACGACCCACCCACGAAATGGGTTGAGTATGATCCATCCACGGGACGCCTGGGCCGTAGTTCATACCCCGACTTCATGGCTCCTGCAGTGTCACTCGAGGATCGACGGCCCGTACGGGCAATGTGCGAAATGTTCCCAGCCCCGGAGGACTTCAAAGACTCGCCCTTTGGTTACCGCGATGGGCTTAAGGGCCAGCGGGCGTGGGTGGAAGGGAACACGCTGCACATGGAACGAATAGACGGCGTCAGCGGGGCCATCCCTGTAACGGCCCGCTTTGGCGGCTCCAACGCGGCCATTGCCACCCTTCCCGGTGGTGCAGCCATGGTCATCATGGGCAACGCGCTCCACAGTTTGGACGGCGCACATGTCCAGGCGCATACGGAGCACGATTCCATGGTCGATTTTAGGCGGGGGACCAAGGCATCCGTTTCCGGCATCATCCAGCACTTCCTGAAAGTCAGGGACAACGCGGGTAGCCTCCGCCTGCGTGAAACCACGCCGGCCCAGGCCCGGCTTCTGCTCGAATCGGCTGAAGCGGAACGGGGTGCCGCGACATCAAAAGCCGAGCAGAAAGCGGTTGGGTTCCTCATCCCCAAGGCCCACGGGCAGCTGGTGGAAGGGGTGATAGGAATCGCGCGGGGAGGCAAACTGTTGGACGGCCTTCTCAGAGGGCTCCGAAATTTAGCCAAGCAAACGCCTTCGTTGGTGGCGTCCTCCGCCACGGTTACGGAGGTGGAGACTGAGCCTGCCCTCGACACAGACTCGGAGCAGCCACCAGCTGAAACGTCACCATTGGACACGGCCGATGACATGTGGTCGGCTGGCCTTGTCGGCGGATGGTACGACCATCGCGATGCAAACATGGCCGTGACCCTGGACAACGTGAAAACTCTGGGCCACCGGATTGACGCCCTGAACGAAATGCTCGGGGCAAAGGATTCGAAGAAACGCCTCTTCCGGGCCTTCACCAAGGGCAGCGCCCCGGCCCTCACCCCGGAGGAAGCCGTGACCGAGGTGGAGACAGCTGTTTCCTCCAAAGGCCGGTCGGGAGTGTGGCCGTCGTTCCTGTCCAGCCCTCAAGCACTTATTTATAGGGCCGCCTCACCCATGTGTCCGCCGTCCACGCGCCAACGGATTCTAGCGCTGGTGGAAGGCTTGCTCCGAAGCGGCTTCATTGGGGACGATCGTCCGGACCGCCTGGTTCGGTTCAGCTGGCCTAATGTGTACAACAAACGCCCAAAAATCATGGCGGCCGGTTCTACGGTCACTGTGCCCCTAGGCTCCGCTGCATGGGAAACGGATGCCTCCTCCCACTGGGTTTACTGGGCTGTCCAAATCGGAGGAACTGAGCTGCCGCCCGACTGGATTCTTCATCCGACCCCCGCAGGCCCGGAACCCATGTCCTCTGCTGCTCTGGAGGAAGCCATCTCACTGCTGAAGAGCGGCTTTACCTTCACCATCAGCCGGGCAAACGTTGACGCGTTGGCTGGTCTCACCGGTCTCCCTGAGGCGTCATGCATGGTTCTGCTGAGTGGATGGTGGGATTTTGCCGTATCCAACAGTGAGGATCCCACCCAGCGAATCTCTGCAGCCGATGCGAAGACGACGGCCGCGCTGTTTGCGGACGTACCGCTGGGCATTAAGCGCACCCTGCTGTCCGCTGCACTGCCCTTGGATATGTCGAGCTGTCGCTTGAACGGCCCGGCTGTCGAACGGCTCGCACAGGAATACAACAAGCATTTTGGCGGGCAGATGGCGTGGGATCAGGATCTGGCGGCCAAAGCCGCTTCTGACTTGCGTGGGGTAAAGCCGATGCTCAAGGGCGTCATGGAAGCCCTGCGGAGTGATTCGCGGGAGCGGCTGGACGTCATGGGTAAAGACCACGTGGGCCCGCTGCTGTGGTTGTCCTATCGGTTGCCGGCCGGGCACCCGATTCGCGGCACGCTCGCAGGCTCTTGGGAAGCGGTCCGGGAGAGTGTTGCCCGGAGCGCTGGAATGGAAGAACTCGCGCACGACGTCAAGGGAGCGCTGAGGCGCACCCTCGCCCTTCCCGTTGGCGGAGAGGCCCGTGTGGACACGGTGGGCCCCTTCAAGGTTGAGTACGTCCCGGACCACTGGTACGAAAGCAGGGACTCCGTCTCCGCTGCGCCCGCAGCGCTAACCAGGGAGCATGTGGGCGTACTGCAGGCGTGGCTTGATGCGGACCAAGGAACCAGCATTTCTCCCGGTGTCTACGTGAGACCGGCGGTTGGCCAGTTGGTCACCCTGCTGTCCGACGACCTCGATGATCTGATCCATCGCCTCGGTAGCGAGAACGCAACCGGGTTCCTGCAGGACCCGGCGGTAGGTGCGCCGGAGGTATTGGAGAAGGCTTGCGCGGAACTGGGGCTGAGTACTGATGCTGGAAGGCTCTTCCTGCAGTTGCTCGCTCTGCACGACCCGAGCACCAAAAATGTGCGCGAGTGGAACGGGTGGACGTTGGCTGCCTACCGAAAAGCAGGAGCAGAACTGGTAGACAAAGCATTGGTGCTGACGGCTAAACGACCCAGGGCCGGTAGGGAATTGTTCCTCCCGGGAGCCTGGATCAAGATCAACGATGTTGATTTGCCCGTGGAAGGTTGGAAAGCGCCGATGTTCGGCATTAAACCCATGGACCGTCCGCATCTGCCGCTGGGGGTCCTGCTGCCGCGAATGCACGTTTCGGCACTCTTCGAGAGGGCTTGGGCAAGGTACACCTCCGGGGACCAGCCGGCTCTTGAAGAACTGACTACAGGCGGGAAACGATGACCACTGTAACAACCGAGGGAGCGGGAGTTCCGCAGAGGCAGGCGACGCTTCCAGAGGAAGCACACGCTGACGAGCTCGCCTTCCTGGCAGCGTACGACGACGGTCCCAGGCCGCCGGGTTGGGCGCTCACCCCCCGCAGTGTGGTGACCTTCGTGACGGGTAGCCAAGGGGAGCTTAAGCTACCCAGAGGTTCAGGATCCGGAACCTTACCCGGGCGCCTTTCCATCGCGCCAAAGTACGTTGGTGACCACGCCGTCGTCGAACGTGCCGTGGTCACACTGGCGGGTGAGCGGGGCTTGATGCTGGTAGGGGAGCCGGGCACTGCCAAATCCATGCTGTCCGAACTTTTGTCAGCGGCGATCTCCGCGACATCACAATTGACTGTCCAGGGAACGGCGGGCACCACTGAAGACCAGCTGCGCTATGGCTGGAACTATGCACTGCTGCTGGCTCATGGTCCAACCCCTTCGGCCCTGGTGCCGAGTCCGGTCATGACTGCAATGCGGGAAGGAAAAGTTGCCCGGATCGAAGAGATCACCCGATGCTTGTCAGAGGTTCAGGATGCCATGGTGTCCATTCTCAGTGACCGCAGGATCTTTGTGCCTGAACTCGGCGAAGCCGTACATGCGGCGCCGGGGTTTGCCCTGATCGGCACAGCGAACCTTAGGGACCGCGGTGTTAGCGATATGAGCGCGGCCCTCAAACGCCGCTTCAACTTTGAGGTGATCCGGCCCATCGCCGCCTTGGAGGATGAGATTGCGCTGGTAACGCGACAAACGGTCTCTGCCCTGGAACGATGTGGTGCCCCACGACAGGTGGACAAAGTTGTCATAGAAGCGCTGGTTACGGCCTTCAGGGACATGCGGAGTGGAATCAGCGTGGAAGGATGGCCGGTTGAAAGACCATCCACTGTGCTGTCCACGGCGGAAGCTGTTTCTGTCTCGACATCAATCGCCTTGACCGGCGCCTATTTTGGCTCCCGGAAGGACCTTTTGGACCTCGTGCCCGGGCATCTGCTGGGAGTGGTCAGGAAAGATGACGACAAGGATGCGGCCCGGCTACTGGCGTATTGGGATTCCACCGTCAAGCGCCGAGCCCAAGCGGGAACCCGCACGTGGGCCAGGATCTGGGAGCTCCGTGACCAGCTTCACCAGTGACTCCCCGGCCGGGGTTGTGGAGGGCTCGGAGGGCTCGAAGCACATTGCGGCAACCGTGGACTTGCTGTGCAGTTCCACGATGCCCTTTCTGATTGGCGTCCGCCATCATTCGGCCGCCCTGGCCTCAGTGATCCCCCGGCTGCTGGAGGACTTTGGACCGGACGTTCTCTTGCTGGAACTACCTCAGGACGCACAGCCCTGGCTTGAATATATTGCATCTGAAGAAACCATGGCGCCCATAGCTTTTGCCGGGGTCAGCAGGTATGGACACGTCAGCCTCTACCCCTTCGCTGATTTCAGCCCGGAGCTTGCCGCCATGCGGTGGGCAGCCAAGCAAGGGGTTCGAGTCATTTGCTGTGATGCGCCCATGACAACCTACGCGCGGGAAACCCAAGAGGTACATGCGCCCGACGGTGAACCTGAGAAAAAACGGGACACCTTGGCAGAGCGGGCGGGAATCCAGCTCCCTGCTGGCTTGTGGGACACCTTGGTGGAGGGCAGGGCGAGCGGAGCCGAAGCGGAGCAGTTGCGCAGGGCCGGGCTGGCGGCGGGCTGGGCCTTCCGTGCACAAGCCCAGGAGTCCGTGGACGGCATTCCACATCACGACCTCTACCGCGAGTCCCATATGCGCCGGACACTAGCCGAGGTTTTGGCGGCCCCGCCCATAACGAAAGGCGAGCCACCAAGGGTGGCGGCCGTCGTCGGGTCCTTCCATGCAGCAGCCCTGCTGCAAGCGCCGCAGTCCCAGCAGCAGACGGAAGCTGGCTGGGAGGCAGACACCAGGGAAACCTCCAAGCCGGTCGTCTGCTCACTGGTCCCCTATGCGTTTGCGCAACTTGATGAAAGGTCCGGCTACCCGGCGGGTATCAGTGACCCCGAATGGCAGCAAAGTGCTTTTGAATGTGGTCTGCAACCCGACGGCCTGATCCAGCTGGTTACAGCGTTGAGCACGCGTATGGCCCGTGAATTGCGCGCACTCGGCCATCCTGCGGGCCCCGGCGAATCGCGTGAAGCAGTACGGCTGGCCGCGGACCTTGCGTCCCTCCGGGGGAAGCGGGCGCCGGGACGGACTGAGCTCCTCGAAGCGTTCGTCACGGTCTTCGCCCAGGGCGATGTCCTGGGCAAGGGCCGCGCAGTGGCACGCGTTGCAGAGCAATTGTTGGTGGGTGAGCGTCGCGGGGCAGTTGCCCCGAATACCCCTGTGTCAGGTCTGGCCGCGGCCCTGGACTCGGATTTCCAGCGTCTGAGACTTCCGTCCAAGGAGACGCTGGGAGGCCAGGTGCGTGTTCTTGACCTGGACCCTTACAGAACCCTGGACTCGGGAAAGCCGGCACTCGACTGGCACCGCCAGAAATTTCTGGCCCGCCTCCATGTTGCAGGGATCGCCTACGGCACCCAACAGCAAGTATCGGGCGTCGGCGGATTTCCGGCCCTTACCCATCGCTGGGAGGTGGCGTACTCTGCCGCAACCGCCGCCACTGTTGAACAGGCAGCACTCCTGGGAGTCACCCTGAAACAAGCTGCTGCGGGCCGGGCGTCGGCAGCACTACGTCGCTATTGCGAGTCGGATCAAGACAGCCAAGGAATCGCGGCGGTGGTGGCTGGTGCAGGTGAGTGTGCTCATTCAGACCTTCCGGCCGTCTTCGAAAGCTATTTGGACGTGATGGCGGCACAGCTTCCTGAATCGGGCAGTCTCACCCACATCATGGCGGGACATTCGTTGCTGGCCGGCATTCGGCAGGGAGAGGTGGCCGTCTTTTCTCCGGAACGGCAACTTGCAGCAAGGATGGCCGAAGTGGAGGCGGAGCTGCTGGGGGCTGCCATGCAGCAAGTGGAAGCCCTCACGGGAAGCGATGCACTTGCGGACGCCGAGGCTTTGATCTCGTTGGTGGGTACCCTGAATCGGCTGCCGGAGCGGATGGTGGTCGCTTTGGCGGGCATGCTGGTTGACGGGTCACCCCTCATGCAAGGAACGGCCGCTGCGTTGTTGACCCGGAGAGACCAACGCACTTCGGCTTGGCTCCGCTCGCAGCTCTCGGCCTGGGTGTGGGCTGCAGGTAACCCGGAACAGCGGGCGGGGTTGAAAGCAAGGCTCTCCGGGTTCTGCTTGGCTGCCGGCGAACTGCTCGAAATCGGTTCGGACGTCCTCAAAGGATTCATGGATCAGATCGAAGAGTTTCCCGATCGGGATTTTCTGGACAGGGCCCCCGCAATGCGCGGAGGGTTTGATACCTTGTCCCCGGCAGTCCGCCAACGCATCCTTGAATCGGTCATCGGCGCTGACCAGGACGCTGGAAAATTAGCTGTTGACGCAAACACGTTGCTGGCATGGGCCTCCGCAGATGAACGTGCCTGCGCTGAATTGGAGCGGCTCGGATTATCCCGTGCCCTGGCACCGGTTGACCGTTGGCGGCTCTTGTTGGGGAGGGACACGGCCGGAATGCCTGAAATCTCCCGCAGGTACGCCCGGACGCTGGACGAGCTCTATGGAAGCGGTGCAGGCGAGGGGTCTTGGGAAGACCGGATGAATACCCCATCCGGGGGCGATGACCTTCCCTATCCCGGTGCGCGTGAGTGGGCAGCTGATATTGATGAGCTGTTTGGGCCGGCCATTCGGGAAGAAGTCCTGGCCGAAGCAGCAACCCGCGGTCGGTCGGAGGCATTGCTCCAGCTGGACCCCGAGACGACGCGACCTTCTGTGGAACTGTTGTCCAACATCCTCGCATTGGTGGGTGCTCTGCCTGAAAGCCGTGTGACCGGCGCCCGACGTCTCGTTGCACGCATGGTGGAGGAGCTGTCCAAAGAGCTGGAGTCCGATCTTCAGCCGAGCCTGATTGGCATCTCACTGGCACGTCCAACATTCCGGAAGACGCCGGTTATTGACCTGCATCGAACCATTCTGGCCAACCTGAAAACCGCCACCGCCGTGGAAACAACAGGACCGGACGGCGTTCCAAAGACCAGCTGGCGCCTCCTCCCTGATCGTCCGGTCTTCAGGACTCCGGCCGGCAAGAGCTCCCAATGGCATGTCATTGTGCTGGTGGATGTTTCAGGGTCCATGGAAGCCAGTACAGTTTTCGCGGCTTTGACGGCCGCCATTCTCACGGGAGTGAACTGCCTCGAGGTGTCGTTCGTGACGTTTTCCACCCGAATCGCGGACCTGTCCCGTCATGCGGTGGACCCGCTCACTCTTTTGCTGGAGATCCAGGTGGGTGGCGGGACTAATATCGCGGGGGCCTTGGCCTATGCACAGAGTATCGTCACATCGCCCCAACGCACTCTCTTGGCAGTTATCAGCGACTTCGAAGAGGGCGGATCGGTGTCGGCGCTCGTCCAGTGCGCCGCTGAACTCCACAGCTCGGGAGTGAAACTCTTGGGCTGCGCTGCCCTTAATGCCGCAGGGAAAGGCGCGTACAACGCCGCTGTTGCGCGGAGGTTGGTGGCCGCCGGAATGCCGGTGGCCGCTGTTTCACCGCAGGAACTCGCCCAGTGGGTGGGCGATATGGTGCGATCTTGACAGCCAAGGATCCGGGCGGGTTGCGGTTGTTGCTTCCCGCTGCGGAGCCCGGGCTGGTGGCCGAGGTTTTGGAAGCATTGCCGGTCCGCTTGCGTAAGAAGCTCGACGGCGGTGTGGACACTGGCGCTTGGATCGTGACGGAGGGTTGCGCGGTCATGGGGGCGGCCAGTGTGCGGTTTGCATCCAAGGTGATTGCATCCCTCAGTGATGTCACGTGCGACTGCTTGCTGGCTCCGAAATGCCTGCATCTGGCGTCATTCTTGAGTGTTTGCCGTACAGCCGGCGAGACCCCTGTCGACTTAGCCGGTCCTGCATTGGTCGTCCTCGAAGCCCAAGGCGCGGGGCTGTCCGCGGCGCCATCCGTATTGAGTGCTGCCCAGGAAGCGATAGTCGCTGAAGGTTCACTGTTGGCAAGTCGCCTGCTGTACTCAGGGCTCGACCGCTCCGATGCCTTGAATTATGCGGCCGTGTTGAAGTTGGTTCACCGTTCCCGGGCCACCGGATTGCATCGGTTGGGACGCCATGGCGCCATGTTGGCACGAAGCCTGCCCCAACACGCTGAGATGGAGACACGCCGGGACCGCCGGATGCACGCACTCCTCGACTTCAGCCTAGCCTTGCACCTCCTGGCACGCTCTCATTCGCAAGCGACGGTGTCTCCGACGCTGCTTGGTACGGCCCGGCAAACACAGCGGGATGTCCCTGCCATGAAACTGCAGGGGGTCTACTGTGAGCCCATCATCTCAGCGGGGGGCTACAACGGATGCGTGACGCACCTACGCAGCGGAGATGGGGGTAGCTGGTCAGTTTCAAAGTTCATACAAAACCGCTCCGGCTTCACCGAACTGGCTGATGCTCGATCCGCAACCAGGTCAAGCTATGCGCAGGCTCCTGACCTGGGGCGTATCTCCGTTCCGCAGCAGGATCTGTGCCGGGGCGGCCTCCAGGTATCCAATGCCACGGCCTCCCGGTCCGGCAGACTCGGCGCTGGTGCGAAGGTACAAGCCATTGCCCTTCCCGGCGAAAGATGGCCGGATTGGTGGTTCCGGGACACTGCTGGTCATCCGGGGCAGGGTGAACCGGGGGACGTGCCTCCGGATCAATTCCTGGAAGGGGAAACCATTGGCACCAAGGACGGCCAGCTTGTCATTGCCACGCCTCGGGGCCAGCGCATCCTCCACCCGTTGCCTGCAGCGGAGGCTCTGGGTGCCGTCGAGTCTTTTAGATTGCTGGGACTCAACCCCGGCATTCATCTTCGGGCCGTGACTCGAAAAGAATCCGGGCGGACCTACTTGCTGGCCTGCGAATTCCGGCCAGCCGAAGTACTTTTGCCGGATCGTTTGAAGCAGCGGTTCATGCCCGGCCTGGACAAGCTGGATCCTTCCAGCTTTCTACGCAGCGAGGTATCAGGGGAGCCCGCAGGGGTGCCGGTCACCGAGCCGTTCAACCCGAATTTTCCGGGAATCGAGGTTCTGAACGGCTGGTTGGAGCGGACCGCTGTTTACGGACACAGCGCCTTGCCGGCAAGCAACCCTGCCTTGGTACGGGATATCACGTTCTTGTACCGGCATGGGGGCTATCACTCAAGCAAGCTGTTGGATGAACTGCAGCTTAGCGCGCACTCTCCGCTGCGTGACTTTGACGGCACCGCGCTTCCCAATCCCGCCTCCCTGCATAGAGCCTGGCTTCGTCTTGGCATTGTTGTGCGGGCCCTCGAAGAATGAATACTGTGGACATCCCTGGCCTCATCAATCTCACCCCCGAAGCCCGGCGGGTTCTCGATTCCCTTCGTGCCGCCGGTGGTCGCCCCCTCATTGTTGGAGGCTCCGTCCGGGACGCGTTGCTCTCCCGTGCCAGCGGTGTGCTGGTGGACTCAAAAGACATCGACATTGAGGTCTATGGGCTGACCACTGCCCAGGTGTCAGCGGCATTGCCTGGATACGTCATGGAAGTAGGGCAGCAGTTCGGGATCGTTTCGGCCACTGTGAACGGCCAGGTTTTTGATGTCTCATTGCCGCGCCAGGAATCCGGGACCGAGGCCTTCTCCCGGCGGGACTTCACCATCAATGCCATGGGCTGGGATGACAGGAGCGGGACCGTTGTGGACCCGTTCGGGGGACAGGTCGACCTGGCAGCGGGAATCCTTCGCCACACGAGCCCGGCTTTTAGCGATGATCCGCTGAGAGTTCTCCGGGCCATGCAGTTCAGTGGCCGTTTTGGGTTCCGGCTGGTTCCGGAGACAGCGCAGCTGTGCCGCAGCCTCTTTCCGGCCTTCCCGGACCTGCCGAGGACTCGGATTTGGGGGGAGTTTTACAAGCTGGCCTCGAAAGGCGTCTATATCTCTGAGGCGCTGGAAACGCTTTTCATGTCCGGTTGGGAAGAGCATTTCCCGGAACTGGCTGCGATAAGGGGCGTTCCACAAGACCCGGAATGGCATCCGGAAGGTGATGTGAACATCCACCTCGGTTTAGCCGGCGACCAAGCAGCCCGGATCGCGCGGCGCGACAATCTGGGCGCCGATGAAACCGCAGCCTTGGTACTGGCCGCCATCACCCATGACTTCGGCAAGGCTGTCTCTACCACCATCGATTCGAACGGCCGGATCACTTCCAACGGACACAACGTCACAGGGGTTGAGCCCGCCCGGAGTTTCCTGCGCCGGATCGGAGCGCCTGGCCGATACGAGGACAAGATCCTGCCTCTCATCCGGGAGCACATGTGCCACACTCCTGAAGGTCCCCAAGGTGTCATCAGTGATTCGGCGGTCCGGAGGCTGGTACGGCGCCTGAACCAATCCAACGGTGGTCCGTCCATCAAGGACTGGGCGCGCCTGGTGGAAGCCGACAAAGCAGGCCGCGGGCCGGGCGCACGTCAGGGCGTCAACCATCTGCCCACTTGGCTGGCAAAAGCTGAGCGGCTGGGCAAGGATCCTGTTGCAGGGACCACTCTGTTGAAGGGGGCCGCCTTGGCTGAGGCGGACATTCCGCGCGGGAGACTGTGGCACTTTGTTATTGAGCAGAGCCGGGACGCCCAGGACGATGGGTTGTTCAGCGACGAGGCAGGCGCGGCGGCTTGGCTTCATGCCAACCGGGAGGCAGTTGTGGCAGGGGCATTGAGACGGCTGGACGAATTCGAGGCTGCGGGGGAGAAGAGCAAAGCAACGGGTGTGGCTCCCTGACCTTGTTTGCCGGTCAGACCCCTGGTTTCCAACCTGGGAGGGTTGAATAGCCGGTCCTGAGGCGGCAAAGAGGGTCAGGAAGCTCACGGTCCTGGACGCGGCGTCGGGCCACGGCGTAGGAAGGTTCACGGAGTCGCTTGGTCCAGCCGTAGGTCCCGGCTGTTGGAAGCGGGTTCAGGACCGGATCAAATCTTTCGGCAGTGTCACTGCCGTGGATATCAGCCAGGGCGAGAGTCAACGTTCCAAACCTGGTCCACGGTCCCAACGGGCTTGCATGATGGAGTTCGAGGATCCAAGGATGTTGGCCAAGATGCGAGCGGAACGCGCGTGGTTCGGCCGGCAGCTGTGGCGGTCCTTCGATGGTCCTTGCCGCTATCAGCACAGGGCCCGCCTCTGATTTGTAGGGCATCATCGTGGTGAAAACTGCTGATGCGGCATCCCGTCGGAGCCGGAGGATAAAGCGGCCAAGTCCCGTGGCTCCTGTGCTCGCGAGCAGCAGGTCGGACCGTTTGTCCTGCTCGATGAAGCGGACAGCCAGTCCGATGATGTCCGGGAAAGAACCCGGCATTCCCAGCGAACGTGAAATTCGTGCCTCCACCCGGTTGCTTCCGGCCATGTCCATCCACGGGATTCCCGATGCCCGGAGCGGAAGTCCGTCCCTCTCCAGGGTCCCCACAAGATGGACCCCTTCGGGGTGGTTGGGCCTGTTGGGACGAACTACTTTGATGGCCCGGAATAGTGCAGCGAAAGCAGAACCGGCGAAGGCCTGGGCGTTCTTGCTCAATCTCTTCACGCATTCACCTTATGCGCGAGCAGCCTTGAAAGACAGGTCCCTTATGATTTGCGGACAGTGATCACGGCAATCGCGACGGCCGCAGCACGTTGGCATCCCCGGCTTTGCCCGGATCCAGGGCAACGGGGCTGACCAGTACCGCCGGTCCCCGGCGCAGCAGCCCACCTGCAATGACCTGGCAACGGACGCCGCCACGCCCACGCATAGACTTGTGGGCTCCCGGGGCAAGCATTTCATCCATCCAGGCGCAGGGGTGTGCAGGCCGCCCGACCTTGAGTTGCACGGCATGTCCGCCGGATTCGATCGTGAACTCGTGACCGAGCAAAGGAGCAAGCTCAACTCCGCGGAGAACCACGTTCCTCCGTGTCAGCAGGGGATCGAAAGGCCCGGCCCCAAGTTCGGCGGCGATCGCTTCCAGTGCCTCCACGGCAAAGAGGGTCACGGCGGCATCCATGTGCGCGGCTTTCCCAAAGAACCTGTCGCCAACAATTCCTTTGCCGGCCACCAGCTCTGCCTGCCCGGCATCGATGGTGGGAACATCGGCGGCGCCTTCCCTGGCGCGGCCAAAGTAGGCGTGGGCCGGCGACACCAAAAGGTGCAGCACCTCGACGTCGTACCTGTACTCGGTGGTCATCCCTCAACGCTAGCTCCAGCGTGGGAAGTATGCACCAAGGATTGTCCCCCTGTGTAAAGGGTGCTTTACTTCAGGCATGAGTAAAGTTTCCTTTACATCGAAGCGTGCGCCATTTCATCATTACGTCCTGGCTGCCACCCTCGCGGCCATAATGACCTTGGCCGTCGCGCTTTTGGTCGGAGCATCAAACCCGGCTGACTTCTGGCCTGCTGCAGCGATCGGAGCCCTTTGTGCCGCCTACCCGGCGATGTCCCTCGGTGCCAAGGTCTTCATTTCCCGCCACACCGTCACCCGCGACCCCCATGGTGAGCAGAGCGTGGAACTCCAGTGGATGAGACAAGCCGGTGCCGGTGCGTTCCTGGATGTCCTGGTCGCCACCATCGTTGTTGCCCTGGTGCTGACGGTTGGTCGGTTTCAGATCGAAGCACTCCCGGTGTTGCTCGGTCTTGTTGGGCTGAGCGCGGTTGACGCCGGGCTGCGATACGTGGCCATTCGCCACCGCGCGCTGAAGTGAAGAACAACCTCGCCGGGCGTCGAGCTGAACGCCGCTGGACACAGGCTGACCTGGCGGCGGCACTCGGGGTTTCCCGGCAGACTGTCATCTCCATTGAGAAAGAGAAATTCGACCCCTCGCTGCCTCTGGCCTTCCTCATTGCCCGGACGTTCGACTGTGCCATCGAGGACATCTTCACAGCGGAGTAAGGTCCTTGTGTCCCACGCCGCAGCGCTTTGAAGGCCTCCCGGATACTGTGGCACGGTGAACTTTGCGCAAGCCCCCGACGGCGCTGAACTCGCCTGGACTTCCGAAGGCGACGGCGAACCAATGCTGCTCATCGCCGGGCAGGCGACATCCATGGACGGTTGGGGCCCGACGGCGGAGCTTCTGTCCCGCCATTACCGCGTCATCCGCTTTGATCACCGGGGGATTGGGCGGAGTGGGAAGGGCGAAGCGGACCGCTACACCACGCGGCTCTTCGCCGAGGACGCTGCCGCAGTCCTTGATGCCGCCGGAGCCGATTCAGCACACGTGTACGGCCATTCCATGGGTGGGCGGGTTGCCCAGTGGCTGGCCGTGGATTACCCCCGGAAGGTCCGTACCCTGATCCTCGCCGCAACGAGTGGCGGGAAATGGCCGGATGCCGGAACGCAACCGGATAAGGCAGCTTTGGAAGCCCTGGTCAGCGGCGACATGTCACGGCTTGAGCCACTCTTCTTCGATGCTGGATGGGTAGGCGCCAATCCCGAGGCGACGCATACCTTCTTCAACTCGCCAGCCTCGGCCTGGGCCAAAGCGCGTCATTTCAAAGCCAGCCGGGAACACGATGCCTGGCGTGACCTCGGATCGGTCCAAGCGCCGACGCTGATCCTGCATGGCACCGAGGATGCCTTGGCACCATTGCCGAATGCACTCCTGCTCCGCGAGCACATTCGCGGCTCGGTACTGGTGCGCGTACCAGGAGCTGGTCATGGCCTGCATCTGGACCATCCTGAGACGGTGGAGTGGATCCGGCAATTCGTCGCCAGGAAGAGCAGCTAGCGCGGGGGAACCCTCAACACCTCGAGCGCCGCCATCAGGTACGGGGCCGGGTCAGGATCGGAGCCGGCGGCCCACTGCATCCATGCCTCGAAGGTCGCGGCCAAGTAGGCGGCACTCAGGAAGCGGGCCGCGGAATCGGACAGGCCGTCCTCGACCAGGAATGCCAGGGCCCTCTCCCGCTGTGGTGCCAGGGACTCGTAGCTGCGGCTGGTCAGCTCCGCGTGCTCGGCAATCAGCCGGAGCCGTCCCCGGGTCACGGATAGGTCGGGGATGACGGCGACCCCGGCAACAGCTGCTTCGCGCAACCCGGTCAGCACATCGCCGTCGGACTTTTCCTGCCTGTGGAAAGAACCGAAGGCGAGGGTTGACGCTTCGACTACAGGCTCGGTGCCACCCCACACCAGGTCCGCCTTGCTGGCGAAGTAGCGGTAGAGGCTCTTGCGCCCGATCCCGGCTGCCCGGGCGATGTCTTCCATGGACGTGTTCTGGTACCCGTGTTCGGCGAACAGCTCCAAAGCGAGCCCGGCTACGGCGTCGGGGTCGATGGTGACGGGGCGACCACTGGCACGCAGGGTCTTGGCATCTTCCGAAGTCATCCCTCCAGTATTCACTCTTACATAATGACACAGAGTGTCATAAGCTGGCTTCACTACCCGGAAAATACTGGAAGGACATCATGGGCAACGACGCTTCATGGCAGGAGGCCACTACCCCCGGCCGTTTTGCCGGCAAGACCATCATCGTCACGGGCGCGGCCTCGGGAATCGGCCAGGCCACCGCTTTGCGCATCGCCAAGGAAGGCGGCAGGGTGATAGCGGCGGATATCAGCAAGGACCGGCTGGATGCCCTCGTGGAGGAAAACGCAGGACTTGAACTGGTGCCCGTCGCCGGAGACATCTCCACGGAGGAGACCGTAGCCGCAGTCGTGGCGGCCGCCGGTGGACGGGTGGATGCCTTGGCCAACGTTGCCGGCATCATGGACAACTTTGCGCCCATCCATGAGGTGGATGACGAGCTTTGGGAACGGGTCTTCCGCATCAACGTCACCTCGCTCATGCGACTGACCCGCGCCGTGGTGCCGCTCATGCTCGACGCCGGGACCGGATCAGTGGTGAACGTTGCGTCCGAGGCAGGCCTGCGTGGTTCAGCAGCCGGTGCTGCCTACACCGCATCCAAGCATGCGGTAGTGGGCCTCACCAAGAACTCGGCCGTGATGTACGGACCCAAAGGTCTGCGGTTTAACGCAGTAGCTCCCGGTCCCACCATCACCAACATCGTTGCCAACTGGGGCTCGCAGCTGGCTGCGGAACGCCTTGGCCCGCTGATGCAAGCCACGGTTCCCACTCCAGCGTCGGCTGCGCAACTGGCCGCGTCCATCACTTTCCTGCTCAGTGACGACGGCACCAACGTCAACGGTGCCATCTTGGCGTCCGACGGCGGGTGGTCGGCTCTATAGGGATTCCCCGCCAAGGTGCCGGACCAGTGCGTCCACAATGGGGAGTTGCCCCTTGACGAGTTTGGTCCGGGCCTCGGCCTCTTCAAACCAACGGGCATCGTCGATTTCCGGGAAGTCCTTGATGACACCTGAACCCTTGGGCCACTCCATGGGAAAGGTGTTGCTGATGATCTGCTCCGGCTGGAAGTCAGTCGCTTCGGCTGCGTAAGCAGTGATGAGCTTCCCTGAGGGCTGCCGGAAAACCCCCAACAATTCGTAGCTGGCAGCAGGCGCAGCAGAACCTATCTCTTCGGCAAATTCGCGTTTGGCTGCAACCAATGGGTCTTCATCGTCAAGAAATTCACCCTTGGGGATGGACCAGGCATGTTGGTCTTTGCGCGCCCAGAAAGGGCCGCCCATGTGGGCGATCCATAGCTGCAATTCGCCGCTGTTCGAGGTTCGGTGGAGGAGAATGCCGGCACTTCGGATGGTCATGTTTTTCCTGGATGACGTGCTGATCAGCGGGTTTTCCTGGCGGGGACGGATCTGTCCAGAGTACTGCGCAACTATCGACCGTTATCCAATTGATGTTGAAACAGTCATATTCAATGCCTATTTCGCTTCCAGCAGCGTCCCGGCTACTCGATAATCGAGGAGTTGCACGTTCCTCGGGGGTGGAACGTGACTGCGGTCTCCGGCAATTGCCGGAGACGTTTCTGGGCGCATCAACTGGAGGACACAGCTATGGCATCGTCAATGAGTCTCCTTCCAACCGGGGGAAGAAAAATAATGGGAATGGCCGCCGTCATGGCGGTTGGTTTATCACTGTTCACGGGCATCAACCCCTCACACGCCGCGGATACCACGCCCATGGCCGAGGATCCTGGACCTGTGGGCAGTTTCGCGTGGAAGGGCTTCAACTGGCAAAAGCGTTTTTGGGGCGGCGGGCCCATGTACAACGCCAGCTGGGACGCCAACAACGTCAGCAATCCTGACGCCAACGGGTATGTGAAACTTTCCATCAGCAACCCCACTGGTTCTGCTCCGAAGGGCGCAGAATTCCAGTCCACCCGTGAAGGCTTCGGCTACGGCACGTACAGCACCACAGTGGAGAAGGATGTCAGTGCGTTGCAGAAGGAAGTAGTGTGGGGCTGCCTCTTCACCTATGATCCCGCAGCGGAACCGGGCTACACGGAGATCGATCTGTGTGAAGCGTCGGCGTGGGGCGGTGGGGCTGCCTATGGCGAAGACTGGCCGGTCACGCAGGGCCACGGGTATTGGTTCGACGCCACCAAGCCTCCGGGCCAGGGCAATAACACCATCAATTTCGATGTCACGAACGCCCCGATCCTTACCCACAGGATGGTCTGGGAACCAGGAAAACTGACTTTTGAGACCTTCGCGGGGGAGGGTTACGGCGGGCCGCTGCTGAAGAGGACCGTCCTGCAGGGCTCCACTGTTCCGCTTCCGGCCAATGAACAGATCCACTTCAACCTCTGGGTTACCGGTGGCGGCGGCGGAGATCCGGCGCATGTAGCTCCCGAAACCGTGACCATCCGTGATTTCTCGTTCGTCCCGGGGATTCCGCTGACCGCTCCCGTTCCAACAGTGACTGGAACAGCAGCTGTAGGTTCAACCCTGACCGCAAACCCCGGAACCTGGACCACCGGAACCGCCTTGACGTACCAGTGGTACCGGAACGGTGTTGCGATCGCCGGCGCCACCGCTGCAACAAGGGTGCTCGCAGCAGCGGACCAAGGCACCACCCTGACGGTAAGGGTGACGGGAACCAAAACCGGGTACGCAACAACCACCAAGGAATCAGCCCAAACGGCCGCAGTGGTCCCGG
Organism: Arthrobacter sp. TmtSoilC79; assembly: GCF_059739405.1. Lineage (NCBI taxonomy): Bacteria > Bacillati > Actinomycetota > Actinomycetes > Micrococcales > Micrococcaceae > Arthrobacter > Arthrobacter sp. TmtSoilC79. The sequence goes on from NZ_AP046051.1 coordinate 838,996, forward strand.
GTACCTTGGTGGCACCTACACCCACTATCACTGGAACGTTGAGCGTCGGCTCCACATTGACGGCCAACCCCGGGACGTGGACGTCCGGAACCACCCTGGCGTATCAGTGGTACCGCTCCGGTGTTGCGATTACCGGAGCCACGGCAAAGACCTACACCCTGGTGGGCGCTGACCAAGCGGACACCATGAGGGTCAGGGTTACCGGCACCAAGGCCGGTTACACCACGGTGGCCAAGTTCTCGGCCATTTCTGTCCCTGTCACCTGACACATGGGCTTGCCGCTTAAATGACAAACCCGCAGTTGTGTCGCGCTGGGGGGTTTGCGACACAACTGCGGGACTGCCAGGCCTGGTTAGTTCTTCTGCGCCTTGACGGGGACGATCCTCTTGACGGCGAGGCCGAGTGCCAGCATGGCGAAGGCAGCCAGTGCGAACCAGAAGAGGTCTCCTGCTCCGGTCATTGCGAGGGCTCCTGAGCCCATACCGGCTGCGGTGGCTCCTGCGAGGGGGGCTGCTGGGTTGTTGTACATGAGTCGTTTACCAAACTTTCTTTCTGTTGAGTGCTGCATCCAGGTACGCCTTGGCGTGAACAGCCTGGAGGAAGATATCGATGACGGTTTCGTACATGGTTGCGGCCAGCAACATGTACCTCCAACCCCGGAAGCGCAGGGTTACTATGCGCTCCAGGACGAAGATTGCAGTAACAGCTATCCAGAAGGGGTGCAGGTTCAGGCCCATTCCGGTGGTCAAAGCGAAGATGATGGAGCCGAAGTAGGCCAGCGTCACCACGACGCCGATCATGGACAGGAACTGTCGTCCCCAGTAGGGCCTGGTGATTTTTGTCCACCCGTACTGGACGCAGTTCTCAACAGCACCGCGCTTCCAGCGAAGCCGCTGTGCCCAGAGTTCACGCCAGGTGGGCATGACCTCCGTGACCAGCGTGCAATTCGAGGGTGACGCGATCCGGTAGCCGAGGGTCAAGAGTGCGAAGGAGAGCTCGTTGTCCTCAGTCAGCACCGAGGTATCGTAAACGCCGCCCTTGCCATTGCCGGGAGGAAGCGTGCCCTCCAGTCGGGCTGAAACCACGTCACGGAGTGTCTTGACCCGGAACAGTGCTGCCGTTCCGGTAACTACCAGGCACTTTCCGTGAAGGCGCTTCACATCGCGGGCGTAGCGGGCGTATTCGTTGCGCTGCAGGTGACCCACGAAACCACCACCGGGACCGCCGCTGAATACTCCGCCCACTGCGCCGAGGAGTTCGTCGGTCAACAGGTTCTTGGTGGCATTCTCGATGAAATTGAGGGCCAGTTGTGAGTCCGCATCCTGCACCAGGAACAAGTCCTCGGGGTCGGCGTAGGGAAGCAGCTCACTGAGGGCGAAGTTCAGGGCTCCGGCCTTCTTGTCCTTGTTGCCAACAGTCCGCATGACCTCGACGCCCTGGGCAAGCGCGAGAGTCTCGGTGTCGTCGGTGCAGTTGTCCGCCACCACGATGATGCGGTCCGGGCGGCGGGTCTGGTTGTTCAACGAGGTGAGGGTCTCGGTGATGCCGGCGGATTCGTTGTGGGCAGGAACCAGAACGGTGACTACGCCTCCGGCTGCACGGCGGGAGCCGCGGGGTGCGGTGGCCGTTGCCAGTGAGTCTGTGCCGGACGTTTGTTCAGCGAGTTCCCTGACTTCCGTGATTTCCGCGAGCATTGTGATCCCTCCGTTCGTGCGTTGAAGCGTTGACTCACTTAGAGTTCCAACGCCAACGCAAGATCCGCACAGGGAAAGCGTCAAGGAAATATCAAGTTTTGCTCAGGACTTGAGGAATGCCGTCACGAACGGCTCCAAAGGGGTACTAATGCCCAATTTCCGGCCGCTCTGCGGCTATCGACCCACCAACTTGCCTCACATCCCGGGGAAGGCGGTGGCCATTGCCTCAAGGCAGCAGCCTTTAACGCAAGAGGACGACGCCGGTAAGTTCCGGCGTCGTCCTCTTGCGTTGCGTGTGAGCTGCTTAGCGCGCGAGGCTCACAGTGAAGGTCTTCGGTCCGCTGAGGGTCACTTCGATTCCGCAGTTTTCTGCAGCTGCACGGTGTGAGAGGGACTGGATGGCGGCGTCGATGGTGTGGTCGATGGCCGACTTGTCCCAGATCTTCAGCGTGATGGAGTCAGTATGTGTCGTCATTGTCAGTACTTTCACTCAGGCCGTTAACAGCCCCAAGCCTCTTCGCCCGGGGCCGCATCCTCGTCGGTGAGGATTGCTGATTCAGCTTGTATGGGAACGAATTCCCTCATTCATGGTTCATGCTGCCCACCATGGTTGACAAGCGAATCCAGCCAAGTGTGACCGATTACACGTTGCTGGTTACGCTGTGTAACCCGTGCTGACGGTTCCGGGTACGCCCAGTGCTTCCGCGTTCAAGCGCTCTCTCACGTCCCCCATGTTTGGGCCGAACGCTCTTCCACGTCCCCCGGGTTTTGGGGGTGTCCATCTCTCACGTCCCCCGGGCCTGGGCCTAAGGTTCTTCCACATCCCCCGCGCCTGAGCCAAACGCTCTTCCACATCCCCGGGGTTGGGGTTTGAATCTGGGGGATGTGATTGGGGGTTGGAGTTCACCCCAGGGGATGTGATTGGGGGTTGGGGTTGGAACCTGGGGGATGTGATTGGGGGTTGGGTTGGAACCTGGGGGATGTGATTGGGGGTTGGGTTGGAACCTGGGGGATGTGATTGGGGGTTGGGTTGGAGCCTGGGGGATGTGATTGGGGGTTGGGTTGGAGCCTGGGGGATGTGATTGGGGGTGGGGTTGGAGCCTGGGGGATGTGATTGGGCGTTGGAGCTCAACCCAGGGGATGTGATTGGGGGTTGGAGTTCACCCCAGGGGATGTGATTGGGGGTTGGAGTTCACCCCAGGGGATGTGATTGGGGGTTGGGTTTGAGCCTGGGGGATGTGATTGGGGGTTGGGGTTTGAACCTGGGGGATGTGATTGGGGGTGGGGTTTGAACCTAGGGGATGTGATTGGGGGTGGGGTTTGAACCTAGGGGATGTGATTGGGCGTTGGGGTTCGAACCTAGGGGATGTGATTGGGCGTTGGAGCTCAACCCAGGGGATCTGATTGGGGGTTGCGGCTGGAGGAGCCTCGTCATAAGAGCCCCTGCCCCGGGGACAAAACCCGATCACACTTGTGAACAATAAACACCGAAATCTCACAGTCATTTCTTGTCAAACCCTTGACGGTGCCGTGGAACCGCTGGTAAACCTTGTGTGCGGAAAGCGTTTTCTGAGCTACGCCCCCCACCCCCTTATCCCGAATAAGTGGATCGGGCCGAAGTTGTGAAACGTTCCAACAATGAGCGCGCAGACCCACTGCCGCCTCGCATCAAAGGAGATGTTCTTTGGCCTACCCCTCGAAATGTTCCTACGGCACTCCTAGTGGTCGTGCATGGAAAGCAGTCCCGCTTGCGGCCTCGGCTTCCCTCGCTGCCGCCGCCATTGCACTGACGGGCGTCCCGCTCGCGCAAGCAGCCCCCACCCAACCCGCGCAGGCAGCGCAAGCCAACCTTCCCGGCGTCGTGCCTGCCGCGAAGGACCCGGCAACGCTCAAGCGCCAAGTGGAAAACCTCGACCGCGCACCGGTGGCCGTCCTGACTGACCAAGGCGTCACAGTCAGTTGGCGCATGCTCGGCCTGGACAAAGACAGCGTGGGCTTCCAGGTCCTGCGCGACGGCGTCAACATCACTCCCGAACCCGTCCGGAACGCGACCATGTTCCTGGACGCCGCCGGCACCGCAAACTCCAGCTACGTCATCAAGACGGTGGGTAATGGCCAAGGCCAGGACAAGCTCACCGAACCTGTGAAGCCGCTGGCGCAAAATTACCTGGCCATCAAGCTGGACAAGCCGGCAGATGGTGTCACGCCCGACGGCAAGCCCTATACCTACTCGGCCAACGATGCCACCGTGGCGGACCTCGACGGCGACGGCAAGTACGAGGTCATCCAGACGTGGTCGCCGTCCAATGCCAAGGACAACTCCCAATCCGGCTATACGGGCAACGTCTACGTAGATGCCTACAAGCTGGACGGCACCAAGCTGTGGCGCATCGATCTTGGGCGGAACATCCGCGCCGGCGCGCACTACACCCAGGTCCTGGCTTACGACTTCGACGGCGACGGCAAGGCCGAGGTTTCGCTCAAGACCGCCGACGGCACCAAGGACGCGGCGGGTACGGTGATTGGAAACCCCGACGCCGACTTCCGCAACACCGCTGGATACGTCCTGTCCGGTCCCGAATTCCTCACCGTCTTCAAGGGTGAGAGCGGCACCATCATGGACACCGTGGCCTACGAGCCCGAGCGCGGAGCGGTCACCGGTTGGGGCGACAACTACGGCAACCGGGTGGACCGCTTCCTGGCTGGCGTGGCCTACCTGGATGGCGAGCATCCGTCCATGATGTTCAGCCGCGGCTACTACACCCGTACAGTGCTGGTCACCTACGACCTCGTCAACGGCAAGCTGGTGAAGCGCTGGACCTTCGATTCGAACCAGGCCGGTGACGAATATAAAGGGCAGGGAAACCACAACCTCTCCGTGGCCGACGTCGACCAGGACGGCAAGGACGAGTTCGTCTTCGGTTCAATGACCATTGATGACAACGGCCAGCCGCTCTACAACACCAAGCTCGGCCACGGCGATGCCATCCACACCAGTGACCTGGATCCGTCGCGGCCCGGACTGGAAACCTTTGCCGTCCACGAAAGCATGGGCCAGAGCGGCAATCGCGGTGCAACATTCCGCGACGCCGCCACCGGCGAGGTGCTGTGGAGCATCCCGGCCATCAAGGACACCGGTCGTGGCGCAGCAGGGGACATCGATCCCCGGTACGCAGGGGCTGAAGGGTGGGCCATTGGCGGTTCTGCGGCATGGGATTCCCCTGTTGGCCAGCTGATGTCTGCAAAGGGCGAGCTGATTGCCGAGAAGATCCCGGCCGCCAACTTCCTGGCGTGGTGGGACGGTGACCTGCTCCGCGAAATCGTGGACCACGATTACGACGCCAGTGTGTCGCGGGGCGTGCCTACTATCTCCAAATGGAACTGGGAAACGGAAACCAGTGATCGGCTCCTGACCGCCGACGGCGCCCGCAGCAACAACACCACCAAGGGCAACCCGTCCATCCAGGCCGACATCCTGGGTGACTGGCGTGAAGAGATCGCGTGGCCATCAACGGACAGCACCGAGCTGCGGATCTACACCACCACGGCTCCCACCGAGGTGCGCTTGCGGACTCTGATGCACGACACCGTGTACCGGACGGCTGTTGCCCGCGAGAACGTGGCGTACAACCAGCCGCCACACCCGAGCTTCTTCATCGGTGAGGGTATGCAGGCTCCGGCGATTCCCGCCGTCGTCTATACCGGCACTGCCAAGTAAGCCCGGATGAAGAGCAACGCGGGGTCACTTAAGGCCCGTTACGGCGCCCGGAGGGGACCACAAGTGACCCCGCGTTGCTCTTGAAGGTCAGCGTTGGCCGGGGAGCCCGCCGCTCTGGGGCGGGATGAAGCCGAGCCCCGGGCCGTGGTCGTCATCATTGCGCTCCGCGGCGCTGCGGGTGTCGCTTTCCGCGGTTCCGTCCGAGTCCCCGTCCACGTCGGCCAAACCGTTCGTCTGGTCAAAGGGGTGGGTGATCGGGTCGACCTCCGGCGCCTCCCGGGAGGCCTCGACCGCTGGAGCGGCGCCGGGCGCCGCACCGGGCTCCGAAGCGGCCCGCTCCCGGGCGGCCTCGGCCGCCGGAGTCGCGCCGGCCGGAGCCGCGCCGGCCGGAGCCGCACCGGACTCCGACTCCGGCTCCTGGTTCTCGATGTACTCCCTGAACTTTTTCAATTCCGACTCAGCCTGCCTCTCAACAACATGGAGTTTGCCGCCCAGGTCCAGGATGCGTTGAAGCGCGTCCGCTGCCTGTAGGCCGCACTGATCGCAGCGATGACCAGTACTTGGCAACTTCCGTGGCCATGCTGCCCTCCTCGGCTCAATAATGATCAGTACCCTTACATTATTGACCATGGTGGAGGGTTAATACAGGCCCGGCAAGAGCGAATCAGTTGATGATCCGGCCATTCTGGACCAGGTATTCCAAGTGCTCGGAGATGTCGGCCAGCACGGCGATGTCCGCCACCGGATCGGCGTCCAGGACCAGCATGTCAGCATCGGCTCCCGGTGCAATCACACCGATTTCCCCTTCGCGCTCCAGCAGCTCTGCCGCCGTCGTGGTTGCCGAACGGATGGCGTCGATCGCCGGCTGCACCTTCCCCAGCAGCCTGAATTGCTCGTTCTGGTGGCGGTGCATGCCACCCAGGAGGTCCGAGCCGAACGCCATTTTGACGCCGGCTTCGTGCGCGCGCTCAATCGCTTCAAGGCCGCTGGTGAGGACGGAATCCACTTTGGCCCACATTTCCTCGGTGAGCCCGAACTCTTTGCCCTCTTCCTTCAGCGCCCAATACGTGACCAGGGTGGGAACCAGGAAGGCGTCCATTTCCAGGAACAGGTTGAGGCTTTGTTCATCCAGGAGGTTGCCGTGTTCGATCGAGCGGACGCCGGCTTCCAACGCGCGGTTGATGGCTTTGGCGGTGTAGGCGTGCGCGGCGACGTACCGGTTGGCGGCCTGGGCTTCTTCCACCGCGGCCCGCATCTCTTCCATGGAGTACTGGGTGGAATCGATGCGGTCCGTGGGGGAGGAGACGCCGCCGGACGCCATGATCTTGATGTGGTGGGCACCCTTGCGGATCTCGTCCCGGGCGGCGGCGCGAACAGCGTCAACGCCGTCGGCCACCCGGCCAATGCCGCAGCAGCCCCGGCCGTTGGGATCGTGGTCTTCACCGGGCAGGCGCATGTCGCCGTGGCCGCCGGTCTGGCTCAGGGCGTGGCCGCAGAAGTGGATCTTCGGCCCCTCCAGCAATCCCTCCTCCTGCGCCATCGCCAGCCCGAAGTCGGCGCCGGACAAGTCGCGGACCGTGGTGAAACCGCGACGCAGCATCGCCCCCATGATTTTGGCGGTCTGGGCGTAAACGTAGGACGGCGGCGTATAGGTCAGCGACCGGAAGTCGGCGCTGGAGGCGACCACATGGACGTGGGCATCGATCAGGCCTGGGATCACGAACTTGCCGGTGCCATCGATGACCCGCGCACCGGCAGGTGCCTCGGCGTTCGGTTCGACGCTGCTGATCTTCCCGTCAACGCTGACGACGTCGGCAGTTGAGTAGCTGCCGGCCGCAACGTCCAGGACGCTTGCGTTGCGGATGATCAGGGGAGTGCTTTCTGGGGCGGTGCTCATTTAGATGGTGTCCTTCGCGGGGGCTTCGGGGACTTCTGGGATTTCCGTGGGATGGGCTTCAAAAGCCTGGACGAGTTGGGCAAGGTTGGAGTTAACCACGTCGACGGCGGTTTCCACACTGTGTTGGGTGTATTTGCCTTCGGCGTCGAGGAGCGCGAGGACGCCCACTACGTTCTCCTGCTGGTCGAGGACCGGCACGTTGATCACGGCGCCGCAGCCGAGTTGCTGGATGAGTCCGGAGTCGGAGAAGACGTTCCGGAGCGCTTCCAGGTCCGGGGCGAGGAAAGGCTTCTTGTCTTCGATGACCGTTCCCAGCCAGCCGGGGGAGATCTCCACTGTTTTCTCACCTCCCACCGGGTACTCGGCCGGGTGGCTGGTGTAGAGCCGCTTGAGGCTGGAGCGTTGCGGAATCCACTGCAGGACTGTGAAGAGGACAACTCCGGGGTCCTGTTCCATGGCGTGGAAGGTCTGCTCGAAAACGGAGGTCATGGCGTTCACTTGCTTCCTGCCGCTGCGGGATCGTGTTCGGTGCGGGCGTTGATGTCCTCCAGGGACTTCCCTGCCGTGGAGGCGCCGAAGATCACTACGCCCAGGACGCCGATGGTCAGCACCACGGTGGTCATGGTGAACACTCCGCCGAAGCCAAGGGATGCGGCGAAGATGCCGATGATGGAGGGCGCAAGGATGCTGCCGATGCGGCCCACTGCGCTGGCCAGGCCGACGCCGGTGGCGCGCATCCACGTGGGGAAGAGCTCGGGGGTGTAGGCGTAGACGCCGGCGTAGGTGCCGTTGAGGAAGAAGGACAAGGTTGCCGCGGCGACCAGGATCATGCCGGAATCGTTGGACTGGCTCAGCCAGAAGGCGCTGATGGCCGATCCTGCCAGGTACAGGGCGATGGTGTTCTTCCGGTCGATCCGGTCGCACAGCCAGGCCGCTGAGAAATAGCCGGGGATTTGTGCCAAGTAGATGAGGATGGAGAACTCGAAGCTCTTGGTGATGGTGATTCCGCGGCCCACCAGCAGGGTGGGGATCCAGGAGAAGAAGCCGTAGTAGGAGAACGTGATCACGAACCAGATCAGCCAGATCACTGCTGTCCGGCGTCGCATGGCCTTGGACCACATGAACTTCAGGGCGTTCCAGATGTTGATCTTCTGTTCGTGCTTGACGATCTCTTCTTCCGCGGCGGGCAAGGGCTCCAGCGGCTTTCCGGTGGCTTTGATGACGCTTTGCTCAAAGCGGTCTACGACTTCGGTTGCTTCGGCCACGCGGCCGCGGCTGATGAGGTAGCGGGGGGATTCAGGCAGGCTGCGGCGCCACCATAGGAGAAGGAGGATGGGGATTGCGGTGAGGACCTGGGCCCAGCGCCAGCCGTCTTCGCCCAGGGGAACAACGAACCGGCCGATCAGTGCGGCGGCCACAAAGCCGAAGGAGAAGAAGCCGGCCAGGGTTCCAATGAACCATCCGCGGCGCTTTGGGGGAATGAATTCGGAGAGGAACGGCGCGATGATGACACTCTCGGCGCCTGCACCCAGTCCCGCAAAGATCCGTGCAATCAGGAAGATCTCGAAATTCGGGGCCATGGCTGCCACCACGGACATGAGGCAGTAAAAAGCCAGCGCCCACAACATGACCTTTTTCCGGCCGAAGCGGTCACCGAGCCAGCCGGCCAGGATTGCGCCGAAGAAGAAGCCGAACGGGGCGGCCGACCCTACCAGGCCCAGGCTGGCGGTGCTGAGACCCCAAAGTTCCTGGATGCGTGGGAGGAGGAAGGCCACAACGGCGCCGTCCATTCCGTCGAAGGAGTAGCCGAGGCCTCCAATGAGGAGAAGCTTGTAGTGTGGTCGACTGAGAGCCAGACGATCAAGGCGTGCTGTGAGAGACATTGGGGATTCCTGCCAAAGTGGGCCAAGTTGTACATTTTTAGGAATATGCACGGATCTGTGCAGAAGCGATGTATCGAAGTTACGGCCAAAGTGTGAGGTAGGTCAATAGGTGGAAGAAGATTTCGACTCGTCAACGTTGACCGAGTGGCTGGACAGCCGTGTCCAGGGACGCAAGCTCGCGGCACGCCAGATGCAGGTCATCGGCATCCTCCGCTCGCAGCCCCGGCTGGCCTCCTACGGCTCCGTCAGTGACATCGCCGCAGTGGCTGCCTCCAATGCCTCAACGGTCACAAGAACCGCGCAAACACTGGGCTTCAAGGGGTGGGCGGACTTCCAGTACGAACTCAGGTCCCGTTTCCTGGCATCCCTCAGCGCCGTGGAAGTCGCGGCGGAACACAACGGCCACCTGAGCAGTCCTGCACAGGCGGCAGTGTCCACGGACAGGGCAAACCTGGCTCATTTTGAGCGCACTTTGGACGCCGGAACACTGCACAACATTGCGAAGGCGATCGCCGGTGCGCGGCAAACCTTCATTGTGGCCGCGGGAAGTTACGCCATCCCCGGCAAGGCGCTGGAGCACAACGCGATCATTGCCGGCTACAACGTCAGGCTCCTGGATGCCGACGTCGCAGCCCTCACCAATGCCATTGCACGACTCGGTGCAGAAGACCTGGTGATCGCCATCAGCCTGTGGAGGGTTTACGACAGCACCATGCGCGCCGTGGAAATCGCCCACAATCTCGGCACGCCCATCGCATCGATCACCGACAGCGCGGGCTCACCGGTCGCAGTGCACGCCGATCACAGGATTGTGGTGCCCACCGAGGGCGCCGGCTTCTTCCCGTCCCTGACAGGTGCGGTGACCGCGGTCCAGGCGATCGCCGTCGAGCTTGCCTCCCTGGACCGCGAACGCTCCAACCAGAACATCGCCGCTTCGGAGCGGACCTGGGATCAGATGCGCATCATGCACCCGCGCTCAACTTCCTAGGGCCGTGTCTTCCTGACCCTCTTTGGGTCCACCGGGACCAAAAAACAACCCCTTCGGGTTACTTTGCGGCCGCGGCGGCGCCAAAGAAGGTGGGGAAGCAACAGAAATTACGACGCCGGGATCTCCTGCGGCGCATGGGCCGCCGTCGGCTGGTGCTGACCCGCCGCCGGGGGGGTACAGAAATTACGACGCCGGGACCTCCTGGGGTGGATGGGCCGCCGCCGGCTGGTGGTGTCCCGCCGCTGGAGGTACGGAGATTACGACGCCGGGACCTCCTGCGGTGCATCGGCCGCCCCAGGCTGATGGTCACCCGCCGGGAGGTGGTCACCGACCAGGGCCAGGTTCTGGATGACGGCCAAGCCGAACTGGGCGGTGTCGTTCGTGGAAACTGTAGGTGCCTCATCCACGGGCTGGAGTACGTAAGGCGGCAGGATCTTCTTCAGCGTGAAGGCCTCGGCATGGTTGAGGTTCTCCCCGCCCTCGGCAAAGCTCTCCCATGCCAACTCCGCCAGTTCCGGAGACCCCAACCGGGCCGCCGCATAGGCCGTCAGCCGACTGTGAGCCTGGGTGAGGTAGATACCGGCCAAGGGCTGGCCCACCTCCGCGATCTGCTCCTCCGGGGTGGCAAGGAACAGCCGGCAGTACTGCATCCAGGCCTCCTCGAAATCCTTGTCTGGCACCAGGCTGATCAGTTCGCTGCAGATTTCCACCAAACCGAACACGGCACTCAGGTGCGAGACGCTGATGGCTTCCCTGCCGGCGTCGAACCTTCCCGCATCCAGGTCGTAGAGCGCTTCACCGGTCAGGAAGCCGTACTTCAGGGCGCCGATGTCGGCCATGGTTCCCAGCAGCCGATCGCGGGAGCGCGGGTTGCCGGTCCGTTCCCAATCGGTGAGCCAGGTGGCGGCAAGCGAGCCCCAGTCCGTGCCGAGTCCCACGCCCAAGGCGCCACGGTCCGGGCGGTAGGTATCGGCGTCGGGCCTGACTTTCCGGACGGGATCCAGTCCGAGGAAATTCTGGTCGCTGTCCACGAGTTCGGTGAGGAGATCGCCCGTGCGCTCATCCGCGGTCAGGTAGTAGTGGAAGCGCCGGTAGGCGGGGGTGCTGATGCGCAACTGCTTGGCGCTGCAGCCCCAGTGCTGGACGTTGTGCCGTGACCCCAGGCCGCGCCAGGGCCCGAGGTGGTAGACGTCCACCTCACCGGTGTGGCGGGTCATGGCCTCGGCGTAGCGGAAAACGTCCCCGCGGCCCGTCCGGAGGTACATGTACCAGAGCCAAAGATCGGGGGAGAGCTCGGAGTTGTCCCAGGCGTAACCGCCAACGTCGTAGCGCCACACGTGCCTGTCGGTGTCATAGGTGTGCATGACGTCGCCGTAGTTCCAGAACCCGTACCAGCGGCGCTGCTCGGTCTGGCCCTGGTAGAAGTCGAACAGGAAGTCCAACTTGTCTTCCAGCTCTGCCCGGGCGGGGGTGCTGCGGTCCACGGGAGCCCAATCGCCGAACACGCCTGCTGCGTGCAGGTATCCGGGCGAGGGCTGCAGCATTGGCGGAACGGATGCCGCCTTGGCGTCCGCGGCGAGTGACTCCGTGCTGGGCGTTGCGTCGTAGGCGAAGAGCGTCAGCTCGTGCGTCCGGGCGATGCCCGTGGCGTTGCCGAAGCCTGGCTCATAGTCCTCATATGTGATTTCAAGGCCTTCAAGCTGGTCCTCGAACGTGTCCTGGCCCAGGCCGTCGTGATAGAAGCGAAGGTCCATCGGCTGGGCTTCGGGGGAGTAGAGCCATGCGGTCATCTTTGCTTCCGCGGTGGCTGCCCCGCGGATATCCAACTGTCCCGGATGCGATTGCCAGAAGTCGCGGATGCCAACGCCGAAGCCGCCGCGGACATCGCTCAGGGAGCAGAAGCCGGCCGCCCGGGTGCCGCCGGAAACCCCGACCCAGCCGTGGCCTGGGGCCGTCCGTTTACGCAGATCAAAACCGTCTGCGGTCAGCTGCGTGAGGGTGTAGTCGGTCCAACTCGGGATGAGGTGGAGTCGTTTCGAAACCAGCGGACTCCATTCACTCAACGGGGGAGTGGGCCGGCCGGCGATCTGTGCCGCGCGTACTTCCTCGCCCGGATCCCGGCGCAGGCCAGTCAATCCCCGGACAGCCTCCACCAGGAAGCCGCCGTCGGCCCCAGCAATCCTGATGTGCCGGTCATGCAGTTCGCTCTCGAGCGGCACAGTGAACTCGACGCCCAGCCCCGCCAGGAAATCCTGTTCGGCGTCGCCGTCCCAGATGAACGAGTGCATCATCCTGACGCTGCGGGCGCCTGCGTAGAAGTAGAAACGAACGGTGAAGGGGAGCCATTCTTTGCCGCCGTCATCGGCGCAGTGCCGGCCCTCGACCCGGACCACGGCGCGGACCGGGCCGCGCTGTTCCACGGTGACCTGTGTGGTGTGGCCGGTGAAGCCCGTGCGGGTGGTGGTGCCTGTTCCCTCCGCCGGCCCGGACTGCAGCAGGCTCACAAGGCGGCCGTCCTTGGCCACTACGTTGCCATCGCGGCGGAGTTCGGTGAACAGGGTGTCGCTATTGCTGGTGATGACCATGTCCAGGGTGCCAGTGGAGACCGTGACGGAGCCTCCCTCTTCGGTGACGGTCACCGTGCCATTAGCGGAGCCTTCGGAGCCGGAGCCTTCGGAGCCGGAGCCCTCCGCGACTCGGCGTTCGGAATTCGCGTGAACGGAACTTGGGCCTTCCGTATCCGGACGCTCGACGGCAGCTGCCAGACCGGCGTCGTGCGTTTCAGTTGGGAAGCTCACCTGATAGGCGCCGGCGGGTTGATCCGTGGCTCCGATGGCAATGCCGGCCCACTTGAGGGATCCGTCGGGCCAGGTGGCGAGAGGCCATGTTTGGGCGCTGATGGTGCTGCCGCTGGAGTCGTGGACCCTGAGGACACCTGCGTCCTGCACTGTGCCGCGTTGGAACGGCACGCCCCACGTCGTGCCGCCGCTGAGTGCGGCGGGCGGTTCGCCATCGATCCACGTGATCGGGGCGTGCTGAGTCATGGTAAATCCACCTAAGAGTCTGGGAAAACGCTTTCTTTGAGACGTTTCAACAACTTACCCGTGCTGCGGCACAGTCGCAAGGGGTGGCCGGGCGGTGATCAGGTGAACCCCTTGACCCACCCCGAATGCCGGCGTATCGTACAACCAAATGGTTGTAGATCAGCTCAGTAGAAATCCCTCCGGAGACGTCGAACTCGATCGCCTGTTCCAGGCCCTGGCCGACGCCACCCGCAGGGACATCGTGGCCCGGGTGACGGCAGGGGAGTACTCGGTCTCAGGGTTGGCTGCGCTGTACGCCATGAGTTTCGCGGCCGTCCAGAAGCATGTTGCGGTCCTGGAACGGGCCTCCCTGGTGACCAAGGAGAAACGTGGGAGGGAGCAGATTGTGCGGGGAAACCATGATGGACTGCAAAAAGCCCGGCACCTGTTGGACCAATTCGAAATGATCTGGCGGCAGCGGGCCAGCCGGATCGCGGACATACTCGCTGAAGATAATGAAAGGGATCTGCCATGACTGTTGTCAGCGTAAACAAGGATGCTGAGGCCCTGAGCTTCACCATCGTGGCCGAGTTCGACGCCGATGTGAAGCGTGTGTGGAGGATCTGGGAAGACCCGCGGCAGCTGGAACGCTGGTGGGGGCCGCCTACCTGGCCGGCCACGTTTGAAACCCACGAGTTCACCGCCGGGGGCAAGGCCGCCTACTACATGACCGGGCCGGACGGAACCAAAGCCCACGGTTGGTGGAAGTTCACGGCCATCAACGCCCCGGACCACCTGGAATTCGACGACGGCTTCGCCGACGAGCACGGCGAGCCGGTAGATGACCTCGGCATCACGCACGCCACGGTGAAGCTCGAGCCCCTGGACAACCGCACGCGCATGACCATCACCTCCCGCTTCGACTCCGAGGAGCAGATGCAGAAGATGGCCGAGATGGGCATGGAAGAAGGAATGCGCGAGGCAATCGAGCAGATCGATGCGCTGCTGGGCGCCAACTAGCCACTGAACCAAAAGCAAAAAGAAGCCGACGACGGCGGGTGCCTCCCGTCGTCGTCGGCGTATTGTTTAAGTCCCGGCCGCCTCTCGAAACGGACCAGTGACATGGCGCGACTGATCATCATGGGCCCTCCAGGTTCCGGCAAAGGCACCCAAGCCGAACACATCGCGCGGCACTTCGGGATCCCGGCAATTTCAACCGGGGACCTGTTCCGCGAGCACGTTCGGAACAAGACAGGGCTGGGGGCCGAGGCCAGCGGGTACATGGACCAGGGTGAGTTCGTGCCCGACCATGTCACCACGGCCATGCTGCGCCAACGGCTTGACGACGGGGACGTTGACGCCGGTTTCCTCCTGGACGGCTACCCGCGGAATGTTCTCCAGATCGGCGCCTTGGACGAAATACTCGCTGCGCAGGGCCGGGGCTTGGAAGTGGTGCTCGCCTTGGCCGCCCCGGACGAGGAATTAGTGGCGCGAATGCTTCGACGGGCCCAGGAGCAAGGCCGCGCCGATGACACGGAATCGGTGATCCAGCGGCGGCTTGAGCTCTACCGGGACGAAACGCACCCTGTTCTGACCGCCTACTCGCAGCGCGGAATCCTGGTAAACGTCGAGGGGGCGGGTGATCGGGAGACGATTACTGCGGCCGCGATCGCAGCGGTGGAGGGGATTTTGGGCGGTTAGCCATTCGTCCTGTGGTCAGCCCCTGGCTGCGGCAGGAAGTTCGGCGCCCAAGCCGCGGAGGTAGGCCGCGAAGCCTTGCGGTGCCCGGGCTTCGGTCCTGCCCGAGGTCACCACCCGGATGCTGTCCGTGGACGTTACCGTGAAACCGTGGCGGCGAAGACGCTCCACTAATCCACGATCCTCGTGGGAACGAACCAAAGGAAATCCGCCCGCCGCGAGGTAGGCCGAAGCCCTGATGCCCAGATTGGCTCCGTAAATGTGGGAGTGGTCCTCGCGGAACGGGTGCAGCGCCAGCCAGCGTCCCAGCACCGCGGGGTCCACATCGGCAGGGTCCGGTTCCACCGAGCCCAGGACGGCGTCGGCGCCGTTGTTGGCAAGATCGACCTGCCGTACCAGCCAATGACGGGGGACTGTGGAATCGGCATCGGTATTCGCGAGCCAAACGGTTTCGGGTCCTGCTCCGGTTTCAGTCCCGGGGTGTTGGAGGCCGTCCAGGGCAGTCCGCACGCCATAATCGCGGCTGGCCCCTGCGCTGCGCAGCTTCACGGTGACATTGCGGAAACGGGGATCGCCGGCGCTGAAGGCAGTGCAGATCTCCTTGGAGTTGTCCGTGCAGTTATCCAGGACCACCGTGACTGAAACGCCCACCCCGGGGTGCTCCACTTCAAGAGTGTCCAGTGCACTGCGCAACCCGCTGAGCGCCCGGCCCAGACGCTGTTCCTCGTCATGGGCGGGCATCACAACGGCCACGTTCCTGATGCCTGCCGGCGGTGCTTCGGTCATGTCGAGCTGTCCGGCGCCACCAGGACTTCCACCATGAAATCCTTCTCCTGGTAGAGCCCATGGGTGGGCCAGCGGAGCTGGGTGCGGGTCAGGGCGTGCACGGATTCCGCGTCGAGCTCCCAGCCTGAGATCGGGTGCCGCCAATGACACAAAAGCAGTGTTCCGCCGGGCGTAGTTGAGGCCTGAATTCTTGTTAGCAGTTCGCTGAGCTCTTCCCGGGACAAGTAATAACCCGTCTCGGACAGAACCACCAGATCGAATGTGCCATCAGGCCATTCATGCGGCATGGTGAGGTGCTTGACCTCCGCTGACGGGTAGTTCGCGAGGCGCTCCGCTGCCTGGGCCAAGGCTGCGCTGCTGGCGTCCACTCCCAGGAAATTCCGGCAGCGTTGCGCCAGTTCCTCACTGAGGGTGCCAATCGAACAGCCGAGCTCCAGACCGGACTCGTAGCTCTCCTGTGGCAGGGCCGCCATGGTGAGGGCCCTCTTCCGGCGCTCATACCAGCTGGTGGTGTAGCTCCACGGGTCCGTGTCCCGGGTGTGGACCTCATCAAAGATCCGCTCAGCGTCCGCGGCGCTGTTGTTCC
This sequence comes from Arthrobacter sp. TmtSoilC79, assembly GCF_059739405.1. Taxonomy (NCBI): domain Bacteria; kingdom Bacillati; phylum Actinomycetota; class Actinomycetes; order Micrococcales; family Micrococcaceae; genus Arthrobacter; species Arthrobacter sp. TmtSoilC79. The sequence goes on from NZ_AP046051.1 coordinate 855,269, forward strand.
CCGCCGTGGAAGGATGCCAGGCGAACGTTTCCCACGGCCTGGTGAAGTGCTCCAGGAAGGTCGCGGACAGCAGCGTCTCGTCGCCTGCCTTTTCGGAGAGCGGCCCGGTCTGTGAGGCGTGGGCGTGCATGGCGGTCGCTTTGGCGTGTTGTTCTGCCGGGCCCAGGGGCAGGCGTACCCATTCCTTCCACGCAGAGTCTTCAGTTCCTGCCCACAACCAGTACCAAATGGGGTACTCCAACAGGCCGAAGCCGCGTTGTGTTGCTACTCCGGCGGCTACGCTGCCCAGGGTGTCGTGGTCCGTATGGCCGTCGGACCGGTAGGGACCCACGATCACCACGTTCTGGGGTGAATGCCCCGCGGTGCTCTCCGCAACCGCTGCGGCGATCCGATCAGCAGAGGCGGCCAGTTTCCCGTCAGGGAATTCCAAATACCGCCACGTCGCCCCCGGCACCAGCCCGGACATCGCTGTGCCGAACTCGGCGAGCCTGACAGCGGCAAGCTGTTCCGGCGTCGTGGTTGGCGAATCCGGGTGCGAGGCCTCGCCTGCGGTGCACAGGATGATCTCTACTGCCGCGCCGGCCGCCTGCAGTTTGGCCAGGAGGCCACCGGCCCCGAGTGATTCGTCGTCCGGATGCGCAGCCAGCACTATGAACTTCATAGCCGCCAGCTCGGCTGTGTCCAGTGGGAGTTCAGGGAGCGCAGCCACGCCCGAAGCCGCCCAGTCCTGTTCCGGCGTGCCCACGTCGGCGTGCGTGAAAGCTACCATCCACAGTCCCCTTTCAAGGTCAGGGCGCCCAGCTGGGCATCGTCCCGCATGGCGTGGTGCTGCCTGATGTACAGCGACAGGTCCGCCATCCGTTTGCCGTACGCCTCGTTGAATGCCAACGGAGCCGGCCCGAGGTTTTGAGTCACTACCGTTTGGACGCGCTCGACGGCGGCCGCAACAGTGCCGCGGACACGGAGCGCTTGGCTCCAGGCGCTGGGGGAGTTGCTGTTGTGGCCGTCTGGAGTTTCCGGCTCGCCGGTGTCTATCCGCTCGGCGGTTTGGGCGAGGTACCCGGTGACGGATGTGAGGATTCGGTCCACCTCACCCAGGGAGGCGAGGGCCACCTGGTCCGGTTCCCTGCCGTTGTCCGCGCCCTTCGCCAGCGCGGTCCTGAAGTCCCGCGCCACAGCCACGGCTCCGCCAAGCCAGCATGCAGCAACTCCCATGCCACCCCAAGCGAAACCGGGACGGGCGAAGTACCACCCTTCACCGCCGACAGGGGTTGCGGGGACTTGGTCGAAGTGGACGGTGCCACTGGGGATTTCCTGCAGCCCTCGGCTGGTCCACAGCGGTGTTTCGCAGGAAACCCCGGGGTTTTTCAAGTCCACGGCAAAGGCGGCCCGACTGTTGTGCCCGGTGTGGGCTGTGATCACTGCACCATCCAGTTCTGCGGCCAGGGAACACCACGGCTTGGACCCGTTGAGGACGTAGTTTCCGGCGTCGTCGCGCTTTGCCTCGAGCTTCAGGCCGGGGCCTTCGGCGGCGAAGACTCCCCAAGCGCCCTCGGGTGTGGCGGGGTGGGCGGCTTGGGCGAGGATGGCAAGGGCATCCAGGTGTGGCTCAAGCACCCTCCCGGCGGCCACATCCACTGCGGTCACAGACGCGAGCAACTCCCAGAGCTTGGCGGTGTTGCCTTCGCCGGGCTTCGGGGCTGTGTGGCCGATCTCCTTGGCCAATGCCAACAACGCCGGAACGTCACCCACCGCGGCCTGGACCTGTTCCAGCATGGGTTCGAGCGCCTGCAGTTGAACGGGTTCGGAACTGATGCGTACAGGCCTGGCTTCGGGTTGACTCATGGAGCCAAGCCTAAACTAAGGGGCCTTAGGTTATGGGTGCGCCAAGCAAAAGAACGACGGCGACCCGCGAACGCCCCAACGCGCTCCACCCCGATAAAAGTTCCTCTGGGTCCCAAGATGAAGCGCATCTTCACAGCTTTTGTCATGCTTGTCACATCTTGTTGTCATTAACCGTGACAGTTTCCGTAGCTTGGAGGGGTCAGCATTCCCGAGCTCAAGGACCACCCATGCCACAGCCCAACGATTCCGCTACCGTTCCCACCGACTCGCACAGCCCGCCGGGTACCAACCCGGGCAAGGGAACAGCCAAGCCCAGCTTCCTCAGCAACCTCGGCGCGGACCTTCCCGCGTCCCTCGTAGTTTTCCTCGTAGCACTCCCGTTGTCGCTGGGCATCGCCGCCGCCTCCGGAGCCCCTGTCATGGCCGGTCTCATCGCCGCAGCCGTGGGCGGCATCGTCGCAGGCAGCCTGGGCGGCTCCCCACTGCAGGTGAGCGGCCCCGCCGCCGGGCTGACCGTCGTCGTCGCCGGTCTTGTGGACGAATTCGGCTGGGCGGTGACCTGCGCCATCACAGTGGGTGCCGGCGTCGTGCAGTTACTGATGGGTGTCAGCCGTATTGGCCGGGCCGCGTTGGCAGTGTCGCCCGTGGTGGTCAAAGCGATGCTCGCCGGCATCGGCATCACCATCATCCTGCAGCAAGCCCACGTGTTGCTCGGCGGGCAGGCCGCAGGGTCCGCGATGGAGAACCTGACAGCCCTTCCCGCGGCCATCACCAATGTGGAGCTCCACTCGGCGTTGCTTGGCCTTGCCGTGGTGGCCATCCTGATGGCCTGGAAATACTTGCCTGCGGCGGTGCGGAAAATTCCCGGGCCGTTGGCCGCCGTCGTCGCCGTGACCGCCTTGGCCGTTGCAGTGGCACCAAACGTTGAGCGCATCAGCTTCAGCGGCTCCATCTTCGATGCCATCGCACTACCAAGCCTGCCGGACGGCAATTGGCGGGCCGCGTCCATGGCCGTCATCACGGTGGCGCTGATCGCGAGCATCGAATCTCTCCTGTCCGCGGTGGCCGTCGACAAAATGCACGGCAGTTCCCGCACCAACCTCAACCGCGAGCTCGTAGGCCAAGGTTCCGCCAACGTTGTCTCGGGCATGCTCGGTGGCCTGCCGGTGACCGGCGTGATTGTCCGCAGCGCCACCAATGTTGAAGCCGGCGCCAAGAGCCGCTCATCTGCCATCCTGCACGGTGTCTGGGTCCTGGTGTTCTCTGCCCTGTTCGCCGGACTCATCCAACTCATTCCGTTGTCCGTCTTGGCCGGCCTGCTGCTGGTCATTGGCGCGAAGCTCGTCAAGGTCGCCGACATCCGCACGAGCCTGCGCACCGGTGAGCTCCTTGTCTACAGCGTCACCCTCATCTGCGTGGTGGTCCTGAACCTGCTCGAAGGCGTCATGATCGGCCTGGCCCTGGCCGCCCTGTGTGTGCTGTGGCGGGTGCTCCGGGCACAGATCCACGCCCACGCACCCGCAGGTTCCGGCCTGCCGTGGCGCGTGACCATCGCCGGCTCGTGCAGTTTCTTCGCGCTGCCCCGGCTCAACCGCGTCCTGCACTCCGTGCCCGCCGGCCAGGACGCCGTGGTGGAACTGAACGCCGACTACCTCGACCACGCCTTCCGTGAAGCACTTGTGGCCTGGCAGAAACAGCACCGCAACACCGGCGCCTCCGTGGTCCTTGAAGAACACGGAACCACTGCTTTCACCGATGCCGAGGACAACACTCCCCAGCGGCAGGACCTGCGCGAATTCCCCCTGCCGCCGCGCACGTCCTGGTTGCCTTCCGCTGAAAAAACAACAGCAGACGACGACGGCGGGCAGCCGCCGCTGCGGTCCATCCTCCTGGGCATCGACAAATACCATCGCCGGCACGCAGACAAGGTCCGTCCACTGGTCCAAGACCTGACGGAAAGCCAGAATCCGGACACCTTGTTCGTGGCGTGCGTCGACTCCAGGGTCAACCCCAACCTGATCACCAGCAGCGGGCCGGGGGATCTGCTCACGCTCCGCAACATCGGCAACGTGGTGTGCAGTGACGGCCGGGACGCCTCCATCGATTCCGCGTTGTCCTTTGCGGTCAAGGCGTTGTCCGTGGATTCAGTTGTTATTTGCGGCCATTCCAACTGCGGTGCCATGAAGGCCGTCATAGCTGACGCTGAGGGTTCAGCGGCTGCCCTGGGCGCCGGTTTTGATCAGTGGTTGGAGCACGCGCGGCCCAGCTACTCGGCTTTGCTCGCCGGCCATCCCGTCGCCCGCGCAGCCGAGGTCGAGGGGTACAGCCGGCTGGACCAACTGAGCATGGTGAACATCGCCATGCAGCTCCGCAAGCTGGAGGACCACCCCGTCACCGGTCCGGCGTTGGGTTCAGGCCAGGTCCAGGCCACTGGGTTGTTCTACGACATCTGCACGGCCCGCGTTGTGCTGGTGACGGCGGAGGGCATTGAACAGCTGGATCCGGGCATGGCTGTGCGCGCCTGATTCCGGCTGAGGCTCCACCGGCTGTGCCTCCTCTGGCGGTGCCTGATTCCCGCCGTACCTCCACCACCTGCATTGGCCTCCGACCGGCCCCCGCCACGCCCCATTTACGGCGTGGCGGGGGCCGTGGCGGTTTCAAAGTGGGTGGTGGGGGTACCTCCTTAAACCAAGCCGACGTGCGGAATACTGGAATGAGGATGTCCGGCAGGCGAGGGGCTGCCGTGTGAGGAGGTGGCGGGAAAATGAACGCCGGGAACAACGCCTTCAGGCGCAAGCTTGAGCGCGGCGCGGAACTGCGGGCCGTGCGGTCCTGGGGCGGCAACGCGGAAGAAGACGCCGAGCTCGAAGCCGCCGACGCCGAGGAACGCGAGAAGCGCCGGAAAGTAGACGACGCCGCAAGGGTTGAGTACCTCATCCGCGACGCCATGAGCCAGGGCAAGTTCGACAACCTCAAGTACGCCGGCAAACCAATCCCCGGACTGGGGGAGCATTATGACCCCGACTGGTGGGTCAAAGGCCTCATCCAGCGCGAACGCCTGAGCGGGATCGGACCACCCGCCATCCTGCTCCGCATCGAGGACGGCGAACTCGAGGCCAAACTGGATCAGCAATACACGGACAAGCAGGTCCGCGACATCCTCGAGGACTTCAACAAACGCGTCATCGAAGCCCGGCGGCAACTCCAGGGCGGCCCGCCAGTGATCACCAAGCTCCGCGACGTGGACGCCGAGGTTCAAAAGTGGCGGGAGCGCAGGGCAGCTGCAGCCCCGCCTGAGCCTGAGCCGGAGCCCCAGGGCAAACGGACGTGGTGGCAGCGCCTCTGGAACGGCTCCGGCTAACCCAACCGGGGCGAGCACAAAACAGTAGCCGACGGCGGGACTCACGTTCCGCCGTCGGCTGCTGTTTGTTGAGCGTGCCGTCAGGCGAAGCTGTCTTCCTTGGCCCCCGGAGCTGGAACGGGCTTCCCCCCGATGAGGGCCGAGAGGTGCGCCTGCTGCTGGCGGAAGTGGCCGTGGGCGGTGAGGCCGAACTCGTAGGCGGACTCGGCGTGCTGGGTGAGGTCCACGCCGGTGACTTCGTGCTCAAGGGGAACCCGGAATCCAATGGCCTTGTGAATCATCCGGCCGATGACCAGCGTTCCGATACCGGAGAGGGCGATGGTGACCAGGACCGCCACGGTCTGTGCGATGAGCTGCTGCGGACCGCCGTCGTAGAGGAGCCCGCCGCCGACGCCGTCCACCGGCAGGGCGAGGAAGCCCAGGGAAAGGGTGCCGATGACGCCTGCGCCGAAGTGGACGCCCACCACGTCAAGGGAGTCGTCGAAGCCGAACTTGTACTTCAGGTCGACGAATACTGCACACGCGGCACCGGCTACGAGGCCCAGTGCCAGGGCAGCGAGCGGGCTGATGTTGGCGCAGGACGGGGTGATCGCCACCAGGCCGGCCACCACACCGGACGCTGCACCCAAGGATGTGGGGTGACCGTGGCGGACCTTTTCCACAACAAGCCAGCTCAGCATTGCCGCAGCAGGTGTGACCAGGGTGTTGATCCAGATGAGGCCGGCCTGCTCCGCTGTGGTGGCGGCACCGCCGTTGAATCCGAACCAGCCGAACCAGAGGATGGCTGCGCCGATCATGATGAACGGGACGTTGTGTGGGCGGTGGTTGGGGTCTTTGGCGAATCCGTGACGCTTTCCCACGATCAATGCGAGGACAAAAGCGGCGGTTCCGGAACTGACCTCAACCACTGCGCCACCGGCAAAGTCGATGACCTGGCCGAAAATCCGGGTAAGGGCGCCGTCTGCGCTCATGAGGCCACCGCCCCAGATCATGTAAGCCAGCGGGCAGTAGACAACCGTGACCCAGATCGGGACGAACAAGGCCCAGGCGCTGAACTTGGCGCGGTCGGCAATTGCGCCGCTGATGAGGGCCACGGTGATGATGGCGAAGGTGGCAGCGAAACCTGCCTTGATGAGGTCCGGCGAGCCGATCAGGTCCTGCAGGCCGAAGTGCGCGAAAGGGTTGCCGAACAAGCCGAGGAAGCCGTCGCCGGTGGTCATCGAGTAGCCCCACAGGACCCACACCACGCCAACGATGCCAGCCGAGATGAAGCTCATCATGATCATGTTCAGTGCAGCCTTGGCGCGGGTCATGCCACCGTAGAACAGGCCGAGGCCTGGGGTCATGAACAGCACCATTGCCGCCGACAACATCATCCAGACGTGTTGCGCAGAGATTTCCACCTGCGTTCCCTTCTCATTGAGCCTGTCCGAAACGGGGCCGTTGTTTCCGGCCCACATCAACCCCCCGATCAATATTCGGTGAGCTATGTTTCCGACTCAGAAGAGCTAAGTTGCAGGTAAGTTACAGAAATCGTCCGTTCGTGAAGATCACGTCACTGGCGTGTTTCGAAAATGTTAACGGCGCTTCTCCCGACCCCCGGCAGGGTAGCCGCCGCGACGACTCGCAACGATGATCACCAGGGCAATCGCGGTTGGCACTGCGGCAGCCAGGGGTACCAGCTGTGCGCCCACAGTGGTCAGGGCGAATGCCCCGTAGACGGCGCCCACGGCGATACCCAGCTGGATGGTCACCACGGTGAGGCCGTTGGCAGCATCCTTGTGCTCGCCGCCGGCACGGAGAATCGCAGCCTGGTTGTAGATGCCCACCGCGCCGAACGCGATGCCCCAGAGCGTCATCAGTCCAAACGCGCCCACCCACGTGCCGCCCAGCGCCGGCAGCAGGGCGAATGCAACAACCAAGAGTCCGACGGCGGCAATCACCGAGGTGCGCGGCCGGGAGTCCGCTGTCATGCCGGCAATCCAGATACCCACCAAACTGGCAATTCCCACCACGGAAAGGGACAGGCTGGTAGCCGATTCGGGAAGCCCCGAGGCCAGGAGGAACGGAGCAACATAGGTGAAGAGGGTGAAGTGCGCCAGCAGCAGGAGCGGCCAGGCAATGGCGATCGCAACCACGCCGGGGAGTTTCATGGCCGCACGGAGGGACGGGGTCTTTTGGCTGGCCTGGTCATGGGCGCCGGGGAGCAGCCACAAGGCCAACAATGCCAGCAGGACACCCACCCCGGCCAGGACCAGGAAGGAGGTCCGCCAGCTCATGAGGGAACCCATCAGGGTTCCAATGGGAGCACCGACGGCCAGCGCGATGCTGTTGCCGCTGAAGACCACGGCCATGGATTTACCCACGGAGTGTGCGGGGACAATGCGGGCTACATATGGTGCCATGCTGGACCACAACATGCCATGGGCGATGCCGCCAAGGAGCCTGGCGCCAATGGCCCATCCCAGGGTGGGGCTCAGGGCGAGGAGGACATTGCTCAGCGCAAATGCCAGCACCGTGGCAATGAGGAGGGTCTTCCGCGGCAACCTGCCTGCCAGGAACCGGGACAACGGGAGTGCCGTGAAGACGATGATGGCCGCATAAACCGCGGTCAAGGAACCCACGGCCGACTCGTCCACACCCAGGTCACGGCTGATTTGGGGGAGCAGGCCGGAGGGCAGGAGTTCAGTGGTCACCGCGGTGAACCCGGCCGCGGCGAGGACCAGAAGCCCACCCCAGGGGATCTTCTTCGGTTGCTGCGTTTCAGCAGTCGACGCCTTGGCTGATGGCGTTCCGACGATCACGGGGTCCTGCGTCAAGAGATGGCTCCTCGGGGGATGGTTATTTCATGGGGTTCCTACAACGTTATGCAGCGCCGGCGATGCGAGGGAGTCTCTGTCAGAAACCCCCTCCAACCAGCAACACACTTTGTCAGGCAGGCATTCCTCGCGCAGACTGGGCGTGTGAAGCCCTTCCTCTTGCTGGCCACCCGCGCCGAAGACGCCGCAGCCGATGACGAGTACCAGGCGTATCTGCGCTACTGCGGCCTGGAACCGGAAGAACTTGTCCGCTTCCGGTTGGAATCCGAGCCGTTGCCGCCCCTTGATCTCGCCGACTATTCCGGAGTAATCGTCGGCGGCAGCCCGTACACCTCCAGTGATCCTGTGGAGGAAAAGAGCGCAGCCCAAGTCCGGGTGGAGGCGGAACTCTCGGAGCTGTTGGACCGGGTTGTGGCCCAGGATTTCCCGTTCCTGGGCGCTTGCTATGGAGTTGGAACGTTGGGCGTTCATCAAGGAGCCACCATTGACCGGCGCTTTGGCGAACCTGTGGGGCCAACGGAAATCCAGCTCACCGCTGAGGGTGCGCGTGACCCCATGCTTCGCGGCGTTCCCCAAACCTTCGATGCTTTTGTGGGCCACAAGGAAGCATGCAGCGAACTCCCCGGACACGCAGTGCTGTTGGCAAGCTCGGCTGCCTGTCCTGTTCACATGTTCCGCATCAAGAACAACCTTTACGCCACGCAGTTCCACCCTGAACTGGATGCCGACGGCCTGATCACGCGCATCAACATCTACAAGAACGCCGGATACTTCCCACCCCACGAGGCTGACGAACTTATTGCCGTCGCCCGGAACTCCGGGGTGACTGAGCCCATGCGGGTGCTCAGGAACTTCACGGAGCTCTACGCGCGCTGAATCCGGTGGTGTCGCCGGCGCCACACCATACCCCCGCTTCACCGAACCGAAGGAATGACGACATGACCCGCGTTCGCATGGACCTGTTCACCTCACTGGACGGATACACCCCTGCCGATCCCACTCCGGACCAGCCCATGGGTGCTGACTGGGGGCGCCTCACTGAGTCCTATGCCGCCACCCGGACCTTCCGGCAGAAGGTGTTCGGCGATACCAGCGGCGCTGGAACCACAGGACTGGATGATCGCCACGCAGTCTCCTTCTTTGAGGGCGTCGGTTCCGAGATCATGGGCGCCGGGATGTTCGGACTTCACGCGTTTGCCGATGACCCGGACTGGAAGGGCTGGTGGGGTGACAATCCGCCGTTCGGAACCCCGGTCTACGTACTCACCCACACAGCACCGCGTCCGTCGATCCCGATGTCGGGAGGAACCACCTTCCACTTCCGCAACACCGCAATCGAGGAGGTGCTCGCGGAGGCCAAGGAAGCGGCAGGTGACCTGGATGTCCGCGTTGGCGGTGGTTACGGGACGGCCCGGGACTTCCTGCGTGCCGGCTTGGTTGATGAGATCCACCTGACGATCGCTCCCATTTTCCTGGGTCGCGGCAACCGGCTGTGGGATGACCTGCGCGCATTCGAGCTGACCCACAAAGTGACATCCGAAGTGGCCGAAAGCGGCACCATCCACGTCACCCTGACCCGCTAAAACCACCTCCCTGGTGGAACGGGAAGGGAGTATGTTGAACACGCGGGCTTCGGATGTCCAGGATTTGGTATCGCGCGCACTCGCGGAGGGTCAATGAGCGGTAGTCGTCACAGTGCAGGGATACTCAGGCTTCTGGACCGAAAGCTCACCGTTCAGGAACGGGAGATCACCGAGCCCACACGGAAGCGGCTGTATGTTGCCGCTTTGGTGCTGGCGATGGTTGGTGCCGGGTTTTTCTTGCTCCTCCTCACCGGGGTCCAGCAGAAGACGTTCGTGGCGGGCGTCGATGGTCCGGTCAATTCGTGGTTCGACAACCAGCGGTCCCCGGCGATGACCGTCACCATGGCCGTCCTTGCCACTGTTTTCGGCCCCGTTGCCATGCCCATCATTGTGGTGGCCTCCACAGTGGTCTGGATGTTCCGGGCCCGCCACGCCTGGCGGCCTTTGTTGTTGGCCGGCGCGATGCTGACCGGCGTGATCCTTGCCCAGGTCATTTCGCGTCTGGTTGACCGGCCCCGGCCACCGGTGGAACAGATGCTGCTGGGTGGGGACACCACGTACTCGTTTCCCTCCGGTCATGTACTGGGGGCCTCGGACTTCCTCTTAGTGGGCGCGTTCCTCGTCCTGTCCCGCGGCCGCCACGGGCCAGGGGCCGTAGTTGCCGGATTCAGCGTGGCCGTTGCGGGGATCCTCACCCAGGCAGTGAGCCGGCTGTACCTCGGCTACCACTGGCTAACGGACACCCTGGCATCCATATCCCTTTCACTGGTGGTCCTTGGTGCAGTCATTGCGCTGGACACATGGCGCACCACCCGGGTGGCACGGGCTCCGGCCACCCAACCCTCAACCGAGGACCCCTGACCCCACCCCCAGCGGCGCCCACGCCCAGCGGCGCACACACCTACACCTTGCGCTACGCCAGCCGGGCCGCGAGATCTTCCCCCACGGCGAAGGCGCGGGTGATCGCAGAGCCAAGGGTTGCGCCGCCGCCGGGGTAGTTGTTGCGGAAGACGCCGGCTGAGACGTTCCCCGCGGCGTAGAGCCCCGGGATCGGTGATTGCCGGTGGTCCAGGACCCGGCCACTGAAGTCCGTGGCCAACCCGCCCGATGTCCCCAGCACGCCGGCCCGAATGGGAACGGCATAAAACGGCGCAGCCAGCAAGGGGGCCAGGCACGGGTTGGGCAGGTTCCCGGCGTCACCCAGGAATCGGTCTTGTGGCGATGCACCGCGCCCGAATTCGGTGTCCGCGCCAAGTGCTGCGTCTGTATTGAACCGGGCAACCGTGGCATGGAGGCCGGCCGGATCGATGCCCAGTTCCCTTGCCAGGAGTTCCAGGGTGGGTGCGGACGCCATCCACTCTGCGGGTTCGCCCGGCACTGAGCCCGCCACCGGATACTTGCCAAGGTAGTCCGCATCAAACACCAGCCAGGCCGGATTGTTCTGCTGCCGTCCGGTGTGTGGGTTGATGGACGCAAAGACCCTGCCGGCATCGTGGTAATTGAGGGCCTCATTGACGAATCGTTTGCCGTCGCTGTTCACCGTGATGGAGCCCGGAAGGGTCATCTCCACGTTTCCCATGCGGCCTGACCGCTGCCCGTCGTACAGATGGGCCGGCGTCGAAATGACCGGAACTCCCCACACCGCGGACATGTCCTCCACCGCGGCGCCGGCCTTGAGGCCGAGCACCAAGCCGTCGCCCTCATTGGACGGGGCGCTGATGGGGGTTACCGGATACGGAAGGAACGCGCTGCGAAGCCGCGGATTCCATTCGAAGCCACCAGAGGCAAGCACGACGGCGGTCGCTGACACCCGCGCGCCCGCGGAGGTTCCGCCGAGGCCCACCTCCCACCGGTCACCCGTCCGCGACAAGTCCTCCACAGGACTGGACACCACGATCTGCACGCCCCGATCCAGGGCGCTCGCCGCCAGGCTCCCCACCAGCGCGCCACCCATGGTCCGGATTCCCGCAGAGGCCCGGTGTTCCAGCAGCGCGGGATCAGCGGCGCGGCCGTTGAGCTGATCCCGTTCGGTCATGGTGAGCAGCGGAAAGTACGACGACGGCCGGACCAACTCCGAAAGCCCGGGGTAGTCCCGGGGGTCGAAGGCGTTGTTGTCCAGGCCCCTGCCACCATTGGCCGCCCCTTTCCACTCCATGTGGTAATCCGGGCGGGCAATGGGAACCATGGAGACTTTGGTCTTGCGGTCGAGGAACTCCACAGCCCGCGGCGCAGAGGCCACGTACCACTGGATTTCCCCGGCCGTCATCACATGGCCTGCCGCCTCGGTCAGGTAAGCGACGCCGTCGGCCTGGCTGTCCTGGTACCCGGCACCTTTGGCGAGGTGGTTGTCCGGCGCCCACATCACGCCGCCACCAGCAGCGGTGGTGCCGCCCAAAAGCGGGGCCTTCTCCACCACCAGGACGCTGAGCCCGGCATCGGCTGCACGGACGGCGGCAACCAGGCCAGCGGCGCCGCTGCCCATGACCACGACGTCGTAGCGTCCGTTGAGCTGGTGGGGTGCGGTGATGATTGAGGTGCTCATGCGGGGCTCCCAGCAGGCATCTCGATCAGGATCTTACCGATCTTTTCTGTCCGGCCCTGCAGGAGTTGGTAGGCGTTCTGCAGCTCGGAAAACGGGAAGCGGTGGGTCATGAGCGTGCGGGCCTGTCCGGGGTGCCGGGCCAGCAGGGCGAGCCCCTCCGGAATGAGGTTCAAGCTCATCCGGCTGCCCAGGAGATCCAGTTCCTTGTAGGGAATGTCCTTCATGGAGACGTTGGCTAGCCGTGGCGAGATGCCTACCTGGACAATCCGGCCCGCGCTGGCGACCAGCCTGATGGCATTCTCCAGGGAGGAAGGAACCCCCGTGGCTTCAATGACCAACTGCGGTCCGTATCCGTCGGTCAGAGTGTCCAGGCGATGCGTTTGGTGCTCATCCGGGAAGTCGGTTCCCGGGGCCACAAGCAGGGTGTCTGCTGCGCCGAATTCCACTGCAAGATCCAGTCGGTGCTGCTCAGTGTCGGCACAGATGACCTTGACGCCCAGTTCCGTCAGATACAAGGTGGCCAGCAGCCCAATGGGGCCGCTTCCCAGCACCAGCGCGGTTTCGCCGGGCTCGGGTCGCCCACGGTTGACGGCCTGCATGGCAATCGAGGCAGGCTCGCCCATGGCGGCGATGTCCAGCGGAAGATCGTCCGGTACAGGGCACAGCTTTTCCACCGGGACGCTGATCAGTTCGGTAAATGCCCCATTCGAATAGCAGCCCAGGCAGCCCACGTTCTGGCAGACGTTGTACCGGCCTGTGCGGCAAGGGCGGCACTGGCCGCAGTAGATGATGGGGTTGACTGCTACGCGGTCGCCGATGCTGACGCTGAAAGCGGTGCCTGTGGTGGTGGCTCTGCCGGTGACTCCCGCATCGCAGGGGACCTCCGGTCCAAGGGCCTCGACTATGCCGGAGAATTCGTGGCCTTGGATCAACGGGAGTTCCGTGGGGTAGTCGTCCTCCCAGATATGGAGGTCGGTTCCGCACAGCGTGACGTTGTGGACCCGGACCAGGGCGTGGCCCGGTTCAACGGTGGGATCGGGGGAGTCCTGAAAGGAAATGGTCTCTTTGGCGACAGTGATCGCGGACAACACGGCTGGGCTCAGTTCTGCGCGGTTGCAGGCTCAGGGGCATCCGCACCGAAGAAGATGTTCCACTGCTGAACTGTCCGTTCCTCAATGAGGCCGGACTGGTGGAACGGGTCCTGGTCCATGAGGGCTTCGACGTCCGCTTTGGTTTCGCCGGTAAGGATCAGCAGCGCCCCAGGTGATTCCTCCGGGCCGAAGGGGCCGCTCTTGAGGAGGCGGCCGCCGTCGAACTGGGCCTTGAGGAATTCCACATGGGCAGGGCGGACGGCATCCCGGCGGGCGGACGTAGCGTCGGAGTAGGTGTATGTAACGGCAAACGTGGGCATCGGGTTGTCCTCTTCATTGAGTGGTGGTGGTTTCCCTCAATGCTGGGCAACTCATTAGGCCTTGTCCAATACTTAGTTGGTCTAAAACTATGTGTATAAACTACATAGTCTCTAGTCCTTCGGAGCGGGGAGCACGTCTTCGGCCACAGCGAGCGCAGCCCGGACCGCGGGCGTCGTTGCTCCCGGGTTCCAGGCGAGCCCGGAAAACAGCAGCACGTCGTCGCCTTCCAAAGGCAGGAATACGATGCCGGCGGGCATGATCCCCTCGATGGAGGCGGGCATGACGCTGATGCCAACGCCACCGGCCACCAGGGACAACGCAGTGTAGGGATCGGAGACTTCCTGGCTGATCCGGGGTCGGAAGCCAGCGGCGGCACACGCGGCGAAGGTGACTTCGCGCAGGGTGGAGCCTTGGGCGGCGGGCATGGTGATGAACGGATCACCGGCCAGCTGCGCCATGTGCACGGAGGCCTGTCCAGCCAGGGGATGGTCCGCGGGCAGGGTGACCCCCAGCCGCTCTGTGGCGATGCGACGGGTGGCCAGCGCGGGGGCGTCGATGGGGAGGCCGATGAAGGCCAGATCCAAGGAGCCGTTGCCCAGCTGCTGAAGGGCTTCCTGGGTGAGCAGGCCTCCATGCAGCGTGACGTCGAGTTGCGGGTAATGCTGCCGCAGGGCCCGCATCAGTGGGGGCAGTGTGGCATGGTTCAACGCGCCGGAGAAGCCGATGGCGAGTTTTCCGTAGATGGTCCCGGTCCCGGCGCTGACGGCCCTCCGCGCCAAGTCCACTTCCTCAAGGATCCTGCGGGCATGCGGCAACAGCGAGTGGCCTGCCGTGGTCAGGGTGACGGACCGGGTGTTGCGTTCAAACAGCGGTGCGCCCAGACCCTTTTCCAGCTTCTTGATGGTCTGGCTCAACGGTGACTGTGCCATGCGAAGCCGCTCTGCCGCCCTGCCAAAGTGCAGCTCCTCAGCTACTGCCAGGAAGGCCTCAATTTGCCGCAGTTCCACGTTGCCTCCCGGATTTTGCGCTCCAGTGCAAGGCTATATTGGGTTTCGAGGTCCGCGATGCAGCCGACCGGAAAAGCACTACGGAGGCATCATGGCCAACTCGGCGTCGGGGGAGTCCGTGATCGAACGCGTCGTGAAGATCATGGACGCGTTTTCAAAGGGCCGTCCTTGGCTTCCCTTGAAGGACATGGTCCGGATCACCGGTTTGTCCCGCAGCACCGTCCACCGCCTGGCCATGGACCTGGCTGCCAACGGACTCCTGGAGCGCAATGCCGAAGGCGAGTTCGGCGTGGGAATGAAGATGTGGGAGTTGGCCTCCCGCAGCAACCCCCTGGAAGAATTCCGGCGCCGTGGTTTGCCGTTCCTGGAAGGTGTCCACGCCGCTGTGCAGGAGCACGTTGCCCTCTCCATTCCGGACGTGGAGACCAACAGTGTGCTCTATCTCGAGCGGCTGGACCGGCATGGGACCGTCATGAACCTGGCACAGGTGGCAGGCCGGCTGGATATCCACACCACGTCCTCCGGAATGGCCATGATGGCGCACATGCCAGGCTGGGTGCAGGATCGTTTCCTTGCAGGAAAGCTGGAGCAGACAACGCAGGCCACGGAGATCGACCCGGTAAAGATCAGGAGCCACCTGGCCCTGATCCGCGAGCGGGGCTACGCCCGGTTGGTGGGTGTCCTGATCGAGGAGAACACGGCCTATTCCGTGCCGGTCTTCGGCCAGGGCCAAACCGTCATAGGTGCCATTTCCGTCGTCGTGCCTTCTGTTGAGGAGGACGCCGGACTGATCCTTCCGGTCCTGGTGGCCGCAGGCCGCGGTTTGTCCCGGACCATGGGTGCTGAACGGCGCCCCTACGGTTCCCGTCCATGGTTGTCACACCCCGGAGCTGAATAGCCAGCGAACGGGACCTGTCCCGTTCAACGGGAAGTTGCACCGCGCCATGTGACCTGGGTCCTACAGTCGATTCCAGAGGAACAATCGCCTGTGATCTGGAGCACAGCTACGGGAGTCGTTATCAACGGCCACCGGGCGGGCTGCACAACAAAGCAGCAGCCGGCGACGAGGCCTCGTCCAATTCTTTGCCGGGCAAGGCACCATGGCGGTGCCACTCCCGCGGCACTCAATGAGGAGACAGTATGGGACACGTGCAGCAGCACACGCCCTCGGACGTCAACAACGCGGCCTCGCCGCTTGGCACACAGCCGGCCGGAACAGGCCGGGATGGCACACAGCCAGCCGGAACAGGCCCGGATGACCACGTCAAAATGCCCAAGAAGGCGGCGCTCGCCTCCTTCCTTGGATCCACCCTGGAGTATTACGACTTCTTCATCTACGGCACCGCCGCAGCCCTGATCTTCCCCAAGATCTTCTTCCCCGGCGGGGACCCCGTGGTGGCGTTGCTCGGAGCCATGGCGACGTTCGGCGTCGGCTATCTTGCCCGGCCATTGGGCGGGCTGGTGATGAGCCACTATGGCGACAAGATCGGCCGGAAGCAGGCGCTGATGGTCACTCTCGTGATTATGGGTATGGCCTCGATCGGCATCGGATTCCTGCCCACCTATGGACAGCTGGGCTATTGGGCAACTGCGTTGTTGCTGCTGGGCCGGCTGGCCCAGGGCTTCTCTGCCGGTGCTGAAGCCGCAGGCGCCTCTACCCTCACCATGGAGCACTCGCCCGAAGGCCGCCGCGCCTTCTTCACCAGCTTTGTGATGACCGGGTACGCCTCGGGAATGGTGTTGTCCACCATCGTTTTCATCCCGCTGGCAGCGCTGCCCGAAGACCAGCTCCTGAGCTGGGGTTGGCGCGTACCGTTCTGGCTTTCGGTAGTGGTCCTCGCCGTCGCTTACTGGATCCGAACCCGGCTGGATGAACCACCGGTGTTCGAAGAAATCGTGGAGAACGAGAAGCCCAAGGCCATTCCCGCCGTCGCCGTCATGAAGACCCAGTGGCGCGATGTCCTGCGCGTCGGTGTGGTGATGCTGTTCTCCGTCATGCAGACCACCTTCACTGTGTACGCCCTGGCCTACGCCACCGGTCCCGCCGTGGGCATCGACCGCACCCTCATGCTCACCGTGAACGCCGTAACCATCGGCCTGTCCATGGTGACCATCCCGATCTCGGCCATGATCTCGGACCGCATCGGCCGCAAGAAGGTCCTCCTGGTAGGAGCGCTCGGTTGCGCACTGACCACCATCGGCTACTTCTGGGCCATCAGCGAGCAGAACATTGCCCTGATCTTCCTGTTCGGTTTCCTCAACATGACCGTCTTCTACTCCTGCTGGAACGGGGTGTGGACTGTCTTCTTCCCGGAGATGTTCCCGGCAGCGGTCCGCTACTCCGGCATGGCGATCGGCAGCCAGATCGGCCTGATCCTGGCCGGCTTCGCACCGGCCATCGCAACCCTCCTGGCCCAGCCCGGACCGAACGGTTGGTGGCCCGTAGCGGGCTTCACCATCCTGTGCCTGGTGGCTTCGGCCATCGCCATCATGACGGCCCGCGAAACCTACAACGTTCCGCTGGAGGACCTCGGCAAACCGCGGATCAAGTAGGCACGCCCCGGCAGAACAGAACGCACGACGCCGGGCGGCGGCTCCCAGCCGCCCGGCACCGTCCCTTACCAATACATCCAAGCAACCGACTCGCCCAAGCAACCGACTCATATGTCCCGAAAGTTGGATCACCCCATGATTTCGCCAGCACCGGCACCCCGCATCTTCCGCGTAGGAATCGCGGGTTGCGGCGCCATTTCCCGCAACCACCTGGAAGCCTTCAGCGCCTTGGACAACGTCCGCATTGTGGGCGTCTGCGATGTGGACCCGGACCGGGCCTCGGCTACGGCCGCGAGCTGGGGAGTCCCGCACGCGGTCACCAGCGTGGACGAACTCCTGGCACTGGACCTGGACATCGTCTCCGTCTGCACGCCGCACCCCACCCACGAAGAAGTGGTGCTCCAGGCTGCGGCCGCAGGAGTGAACGTCCTCTGCGAAAAACCCATTGCCACCAGGCTGGACTCTGCCGAACGCATGGTGGCTGCCTGCAATGAAGCCGGGGTCCAGTTGGGGGTCCTGTTCCAGCGCCGTTTCTGGCCGGCGTCGCAGAAAATCCGGGCAGCGATCGACGACGGCACTCTTGGCAAAGCGATCATGGCCCAGTGTTCAGTGATGCTCCACCGCGCACCCGACTACTACAACCGCGACGCCTGGCGTGGCACCTGGGAGAGCGATGGTGGCGGGGTCCTGATGTCCCAGGCCGTCCACCAGATCGACCTCCTCCAGTGGTACCTCGGGGATGTCGCCGAGGTCTACGGGAAGGTCAACACCTACCGCCACGGCGACTATATAGAGGTGGAGGATTCCGCGACGGCGGTGATCACCTTTACTTCCGGGGCCATGGCAACCCTGCAGGCATCCACAGCGGTATCGCCCAACCTCGGGATCCAGCTCCGCATCACCGGTGAAACAGGCGCCTCGGCATCCCTCACGGAATTCCCGGAAGGCAGCGATGGCCGCCTGGACCTGTGGGCGGCGGATGGGAGGATCGTCGTCGAGCCTGTACATCCCGAAGGCGTGGAGCCCAACGTGGACCTGTCCATCATCAACGGCCAGCTCATCCCGTTCCACAAACTGCAGGTGCAGGACTTTGTCCAGGCCCTGGAGAGCGGCACCGAGCCGGCCATTACCGGCCAGGATGCGCTGAAGTCGCTGCGGATCCTGCTTGCTGTTTACGAATCCTCGCGCACGGGCGAGCCGGTCCGCTTTGCGCCGGCCCACCCCGCCCACACAGCCATTCCCTCCGCCCGGCCAGCGATCAGCCGGCTGGGAAGTCCCGTGAAGGTGGCGGGCTGACCATGGAAACGTCACCATCAGCAGCCTCACCATCAGCAGCCTCACCATCAGCGGCATCGCCCCTGACCCTCGGCCGCAACGGCCGCACCCCACGGACCCTCCGCAACCGGCTGGCTTCGGCTCCCATGGAACGCAATTACGGAACCGCGGATGGTTACATCACCGAGCAGTACATCGACTACCTTGTAACCCGCGCCAAGGCGGGCCTGGGCATGGTCACCACCGAAGCCACCTACGTCCGGGCGGACGGCAAGGGCCGGACGCACCAACTTGGACTGCACACCGACCAGATGGTCCCGGGCCTGCGCCGCCTCACCGACGCCCTGCACGCCCAAGGTGCCCTGGCCGCCGTCGAACTCAACCATGGCGGCCGCACCGCGCAGTCCGCAGTGTCCGGGTTCCAGAACCTCGCGCCGTCGCCGGTTCCGTGCGCGACGGCGGGTGGAGAGGTTCCGCTGGAACTCACCGCTGCCCAGTGCTACGAACTCGTTGACGCGTATGCTGCTGCGGCCCGCCGTGCGGTTGCCGCCGGGTTCGACGTCATCAACCTCCATGGCGCCCACGGGTACCTGATCCACCAGTTCATGTCGCCGATTTCCAACCACCGGACGGACGAGTTTGCCGCCCCGGAGTTCTTCATGAACCTGGTCATTGACGCTGTTCGAGAGGCCGTGCCGGATACGATCGTGGGCATGCGCGTCTCCGTGGTGGAAGGCCCCGCCGACGGCATCAGCGCCGAACAGCAAGTTGCCATCATCGCCAAAGCCAACCTCGACAAGCTCGACTTCCTGGACCTTTCCGCGGGCAGTTACGACGCCGGCGAATGGATCGTCCAGTCGGGGGAGTGGAAGCCCGGCATCCTTGCCGATTACGCCAAGGCCTACCGACGGTTCGGACTGCCGCTGGGGATGGCCGGCCGGCTCAACAGCCCGGAAATCATTGAAGAAGTACTGTCGGAGGGCACCTGCGATTTCGTCAGCCTGGCCCGTGCCATCCATGCCGATCCTGCTTTTGTTGGCGGTGTCCTGCGGGGCGAACGCTACCGGCCATGTATCGCGTGCAACGTCTGCATCGACAACCTCGGACTCGGGCAAGTCACCTGCACCGTCAATCCTGCTGTCGGCCGGTCCCGGGTACCGGTTCCCACCCCGGCCGTCCGTCCGGATTCCACAGTGCTGGTGGTCGGTGCCGGTCCTGCCGGGCTCACCGCCGCCCGCGAACTCGCCCAAGCCGGTGCCCGTGTGACGCTGGTGGACCAGGGGTCGCGGACCGGCGGGCAGTTTGCCCTGGCTGAACGCATGAGGTCCACGCCGGACTTCCACCGCTTTGCCGACTGGTCAACGTTGGAAAACGAGCGCCTGGGCGTGGACGTCCGCTTGGGTTCCCGCGTTGACACCTCCGACGCCGGTGCGCTGGCCCGTGACTTTGGAGCCGACGCAGTTGTTATCGCCACCGGGGGTCGTTTGCCGGCAGCCGGGTTTGCCGGCAGTGATTCGCCTCGCGTCCTGGATATCCGGGAATGGCTGGCCGCTCATCCGGAAGTACTCGACGGCGGTGCTGCCGCTGCTGCCGCTTCGGGGGGTGCGGCCGTTTCGGATGGTCCGGTGGCTCCGGGTGGTCCGGCCGCTGCGGCTGGCTCGGCCGATTCGGAGGGTCCGGCCGCTGCTGCCATTTCGAATGGTCCGGCCGCTGCGGCTGGCTCGGCCGATTCGGAGGGTCCAGCCGGTTTGGGTGGCTTGGCCGCTTCGGGTGGTCCGGCCGCTGCTGGGGGCTCGGTCGTTCCGGAGGCAGTGACCATCTGGGGTGCCGATGCTGTGGCGATGAGCGTGGCCGACACCCTGGCTTCCCGGGGAACCGCGGTGACGATCATCGGGCCCCAGGAGTCGTTGGCCCCGGAGTCAGGCCGCCGGGCCAAGATCCTGGCAGTGCCGCGACTGGAAGCCAACCCGCGGGTGCGGATCTTCCTGTCCAGCACCATCGAGGAGTTTGACGGCAACCGCGTCCGCATCAGCCGCGAAGGTGTTGAGGACCAGTGGGTCGAAGCCCCGGGTGAGTTGCTGGTCTCACGATCCGTACTTCCCGTGGAAGGATCTGCCACTGTAGAGGCATGGAAATCCGGGGACGGCGTGGCCTCCATCCCTGTAGCCATGGCCGGGACCGTCGTCGATCCGTCTCCGGCCATCGTGTCCAACGCAGTCAAGAGCGGATACGACGCTGCGCAACGGATTGCTGCTGCTTTGGCTGCCGGTCCTGGCAGCGATGGTACCGAGGTCGCTGGAAACGTGCCGGTTCGCCGGAGCTTTTCGGCGATCTCGCAGCGTAGCGGCGATCCCGGTGCCGCAGAGTCCCACCAAGCCGGTGACTCTGCCCCCATTGCCCTTCCACCCCTTGGCACACCGATACGCCGGCTCGGGCTCGCCCAGTTGTCCCTGGTGGGAACCGCGCCCCCGGACTTGGTGACCATCGCCGGCCAGGCCGGGTTCGACTTCATCGGAGCCCGCGTCCGCCCGGTGACCGCCACGGAACGGTCCTACAACCTTCAGCCGGGCTCGCCCATGCTAAGGGAAACCCTGGCGCGGATGGCTGACACCGGGATCACTGTGGAAGACATCGAATTCCTGCTCCTGGACGGAACGGGCTTGCAGAACGGCGTTGACCAACGCGAAGCCTGGTTGCGGATGATGGAGGCAGGCCAGGCTCTGGGCGCATCCACGCTGACTGTTGCCTGCGCCGATCCTGATCTGGACCGATTTGGGGACCACCTCGCGCAGATGACGCAGGACGGCACCGCATACGGGATCGTCCCCACGCTGGAGCCCATTTCCTACCAGAAGGTCCGGTCAATCCCGCAAGCCGTGGAGCTCGCCGATTTTGCCGACTGCAAAATCGTGGTGGACGCGCTCCATTTCAACCGCTTCGGCGGCACATGGGCAGAACTCGAAGACGCTGCAGACCTGGTTCCCATGATCCAGCTCTGCGATGGACCGGCCACCCCGCCACCGGGCAAGGAAGGGCTGATCCTGGAGTCCCGCTTGGAGCGGGGTGTACCGGGGGAAGGCGCATTCGATCTCACGGCCATGCTCGCCTCCTTCCCCCCAGTGGTCCCCGTCAGCGTCGAGACCCCCTCTGGAAGCCGGGTGGCCGCCATGGGCGAACTCGCCTGGGCCAAACAGCTGAAGGCGGCAGCAGACTCTGTCCTCAATACCCCCGCATTTACCTGGAGTACCTCATGAACAGCACCCCTTCCCTCCCCACCCAGGACTGCGATGTCCTCGTCATTGGCTCCGGGGCGGGCGGCCTCGCTGCGGCTGTGACAGCGGCCTATCACGGACTGAAAGTCATCGTCGTGGAAAAGGCCGATGTTTGCGGCGGCGCCACGTCATGGTCCGGGGGATGGGCTTGGGCTCCCGGTAATCCGCTGGCGAAAGCCGAAGGCGTCACCGAAGAGAAGGAAACCTTCAGGACCTACCTCCGGGCAGTCCTCGGCGGAGATTACCGGGAAGAGAACGTGGAAGCCTTCCTGGAAGCGTCACCACACATGGTGGGATTCTTCCAGGACAAGACGTCCTTGCAGTTCGTCGCCGGCAGCAGGATCAACGACATTTACGGCAAACTTCCCGGCGCGGGCACGGGCCATCGCTCCGTGGGTCCCAAACCCCTCAATGCCCGGGCCATCAAACCTGCCCTGCGTGCCAAGATGCGCCACCAACTGTACGAGACGTCCTTCCTGGGCATGGGAATCATGGCCGGTCCGGACCTCAGCAAGTTCCTCTCGGCATCGAAGGGCAACCCCGCCGGGATCTTCCACGCGGGGTGGCGCTTCGCTTTCCACCTCCTGGATGTGCTGGTCCACCGCCGCAACATGCAGCTGGTCAATGGCACGGCCCTTACCGGCAGGCTCATGAAGTCAGCTGATGACCTGGGTGTCGATATCCGCGTTTCCACTCCTGCCACAGCGTTGCTCAGCGACGACAACGGCAAGGTGACCGGCGCCGTCGTGCGTTCGCCTGAAGGTGAGCTTCACATCAAGGCTGGACGCGGCGTCGTGCTGGCGACCGGCGGCTTTCCCAACGATGTCCAGCGCCGCAGGGAACTGTTCCCCAAGACCCCTACCGGCCGGGAGCACTGGACCTTGTCGCCGGATGAAACCACGGGCGACGGCATCAGCCTTGCCACCTCCGTGGGTGCCCGTTTCAGGACAGACGTGAAGTCGCCCGCCGCGTGGTGTCCGGTGTCGCTGGTGCCGTACCGCAACGGCCGGACCGGAGTGTTCCCGCACATCATGGACCGTGCCAAGCCGGGCAGCATCGGGGTCCGTGCGGACGGAAAACGGTTCGTGAACGAAGCCAATGGCTACTACGACTACGTGGAGGCGCTCCTGGCAGCGACGCCGGAAGGTGCCACCGTTGAGTCGTGGCAGATAGCGGACAGCCGGTTCGTGCGCAGGTTCCCGCTGGGAATGGCCAAACCCTTGCCCGTCCCGCTGTTCCCCTACCTACGATCCGGGTACCTCATTAAGGGCCGGACGTTGGAGGAGCTTGCCACGAAATGCGGAATCGACCCCGCAGAGTTGCGCCGCACGGTGGAGAGGTTCAATGCCAACGCGCGCGACGGCGTCGACCCTGACTTCGGGCGCGGCGGGACGGCCTTCAACCGCTACGGCGGTGATCCCGGCAACCAGCCCAACCCGTCACTAGGCACCCTGGAGAAGGGCCCGTTCTATGCGGTGCGGGTGGTTCCCGGGAGTTTCGGCACGTTCGCCGGGATCGACACGGATGGGACGTCGCGCGCGCTCACCAGCGACGGCGACCCCATCCCCGGTCTCTACGTCACCGGCAACGACCAAGCCAATGTCATGGGTGGCCACTATCCGGCCGGCGGCATCAACCTTGGCCCGGCGCTGACGTTCGGATACATCGCAGGCCGCCACCTCGCGGGCGTGGACAACTACGAAGACGACGGCACGCGCGCGGCCGCCGAGGTCACGCTGTAGCGAGACGTTGTGAGGCCTGCTGTGCAGGGTTTGGCACGCGGATTGCGTGCAGAGCAGGCCTCGCAACGCGGGGTGATTGCTGTGTATTTCCTACCCTCCTGTCAGGCGCGGGACGGCCGGAACAGTAGTCACAGGCGCCGGTGCCGGCGGGGGAGCGGGCGCCGCGAAAGGACCACTCGGGTACATTGCGGTGGCTTCCATCATGTAGTTGGCCCACTGCGGACCGGCGATCATGTAACCGTCCAAGGACTTATAGAACTTGCCGTTAATGGTGACGTTTTGTCCGGCGCGCTGCTGTCCCGCCGTCGTGTCCCCAAAGAACGACGCCGTGGCAAGGGTGGTGGTGTAACCGGCAACCCAGGTGGCGCCGTTGTTGTTGGACGTGCCGGTCTTGGCCGCGACGGGTACTTGGCTTTGGACCTTGGGATTGATGTAAACGCCGGAGCCCATCTTCAGGACGTCCTGGAGGACCGCGTTGACACCGCGGGCCACAGCCGGTTTCACGGCCTCCCTGCACTCGGGTTTTTGGGCTTCGAACTGGCGGCCTTGGGAGTCGCTGATCCCGGTGATCGCGATGGGTGCGCAGTACGTGCCGTCATTGGCGAAGGTGGCGTACGCGCTGGCAAGGACCACCGGTGCCACGCCGATGGAGCCCAGCAGGTTTCCAATCTGGTGCATGTTCACCGGAGCGTTGTCGAGACCGCTGTGAAGACCCACTGTGTCCACCATTTTTTGGATGCCGCAGAAGTCCAACTGGGCTGCGGTGGCGAAGGTTGCAGTGTTGATGGAGTTGTAAAGGCCGTAGTTGATGGGCATGGGCCGGTAATAGCCTGCGTCGTTATTTTGCAGGTCATCGTCGGCGCCCAGGTTCTGTGCTTTCTGGGCGCTGCTGTAACCTCCCATCACCTTGCCGCAGCTGGAGCGCCAGGGGAAACCCACCGGATAAACCCTTCGCGAGGCGTCAACTACGGCCGTGGGGTTCTTGCCTTCGTTGAGCCATTCGGCGTAGATGAACGGCTTCATGGTGGATCCCGGTTGGAATCCTCCCGCGCCGTTGAGGTCGTATCCGTTCGCGTCCTTGGCGTCCACGTTGAAGTTCAGTTGGGTGTCGTATTTGCCTTCCTGGGGTACAAACACCGTGTTCTGGGCCATGGCCAGGATCTTCCCGGTGCCGGGCTGCACGGTGGTCATGGCCGCACCCCATTTGTCCGGATTATCCCCGGCCGAGGCGTCCACTTGGGCTTGGGCAGCGGCCTGGAGCCTGCTGTCCAGGGTGGTGGTGATGGTCAGTCCACCCCGGTAAAGCAGGCGCTCGCGCTCGTTGACGGTGGAACCATAGGTCTCGTCGTTGAGGATCAGGTGGGAAACGTAGTCACAGAAGTAGGTGGCGATCGCGGCACCAGCGCAGCCTTGACGCGAAGGGGTGACGTTCAGTTCTATGGGCGTTGCCACTGCCACGCCATGGTCCACTGCCGTGATCTTGCCCTGTTCCAGCATCCGGTCCAGGACAAGGTTGCGGCGCTTCATTGCGGCATCGGGATCCACTGTGGGGTCGTAGATGCTGGGGCCGTTGACCAGCCCGGCGAGCAGCGCGGCCTGTGGCAGGGTCAGATCCTTCGCGGACGTGCTGAAGAAATAGCGTGAGGCAGCTTCAATGCCGTAGGCGTCCCGGTTGAAGAACACGATATTCAGGTAGCCCTCAAGGATTTGGTCCTTGCTGAACCGCTTTTCCAGTTCGAGGGCAAGCTTGATCTCGCGGAGTTTGTCCCCCATGGTTTTCTGGCCGCTGAGCACCACATCTTCAGGGCGCCCTTCGGAAAGCCGGGACTCGTTGAGCACGTTGGTGACGTATTGCTGGGTCAAGGTGGAAGCACCTTGCCGGGTGCCTTTGGTCAGGTTGGAGGTCAGTGCACGGATGATGCCCTGGGCGTCCACGCCGGCATGCTCGTAAAAGCGGTTGTCTTCAATGGCCACGATCGCCTCGCGAATAAAGGGCGACATCTGGTCCAAAGGGACCTTCACGCGGTTCTCGGCGTAGAACGTGGCAATGTGTTGGCCGTCGGCCGAGACCAGCGTGCTGGAAAGGGAGGGGGAATCGACGTTCAGTTCGCTGGGCAGGTCTTCGTAGAACCCGATCGATCCACCCACGGTAGTGCTGGTGAATGCCACCACAGGGACTACCAGCCCGGAGATCAACACCCCGCAGAGAATGCTCACGAAGAAGTACCCGAAGACCCTCAGGAGGACCTTGCCGAGACCTGATTTCGGACTCTGGTTGTTCGCCATTTTCGTGCCAATCCGTCGGGATGTCAGGCTGAAAAGTAGCTACAGAATACGTCCGGCATCGCTATTGGGCCATGGTTGGAAGCCCAAAAAAGGGTCCCAAATCGGACTCAATCCAGCGGCAGGGTGACCCTCACACTGGTGCCCCGCCCAAGGGCGGAGTCGATGTCTACTGTCCCGCCGGCGTCGTGCACTGCGATGGACATCAGCAGCAGGCCGAAACCGTGCCGCCGGCCACTGGGTGCTGCGTGGATTTCGAATCCGCTGCCGTCGTCAGTGATAGTGATCTGGATTCCGTGGTAAACGGCGTTGAGGCGAACGGTGAGTTCCGTGGCGTTGGCGTAGTTGAGGGTGTTGCTGAAGGTCTCCTGGGCCACGTGGTAGAGCAGGGCGGCGGCCGAAGAGGAGATCTCGATGCCATGATGCGGGGTCTGCCAGTGGACGGCGATGCCGGTCCGGCGCAGCGGCGCGGCAAGGCGGTCGATGCATCCTGCGACGCCCAGCGCGTAGAAATCCACGGGGTGCTGGTCCTGGATGATGCCCTTGACGGCAACTACCTCACTGAGTGCTGATGACTGCTCCATTGCGTCCCCCACATCGTTGTCTTTCATACTTGGAATTCGTTGCCGAAACCCCCCGGTATGGGTGTTCCGACTGATTCCAGCGTGGCGCCGCTTTATCAAGGAACGTTTCCGTTTGGCTCAAGTTCGCATCAAGTTTGCGGGGGAGGCTTGCGGGGGCCCGTCTCCTCCTTTCGCACGAACCAAAACAGCGCCCGACGACGGCAGGCGAGTGTCGTCGTCGGGCGCTGAAGGGTGTGGGCTACCTCCTCTGGTCCAGGGCGGTGAGCATCAGGCGGCACGCACTTGGGACCGGAAGTTCATCCCTGCCGAACGACGTGTGGCTTCGCTACCCACTTTCGCCGTTCAGCTCGCTCAATGAAAACCAAAAAGGTTGATTTCAGCCAGCAAAACAGTGAAAAGGGGTAACGAAGCCACAGGATTCCAACAGGGCCAGCTCACCCAGGCGGGAAGAGGTGCTTCCCTCGAATTCACAGGTCGTATGCCATCGGCCACTGGTGGGAGTCGGGCCTACCGGCGGCCGCCACCCCACCAGGGCCCTGGGCCTGGGTGTACTGGCCCGCAGTCACCGTGCCCTGCTTCTGGGCCCCGTCAGTGGTACCCGTGGTCAGGCCCGCCCCGGCATCGGCGCTGCCCCCGGTGTACACCGTGTAGCTCTCACCGTCGGTGATGGCCGGGGAAGAGAAGACCAGCGATGCAGTGGTCTTTGTGGTCACGAATGTGGCAACCGCAGCACCGGACGAATCAACAAGGTGCACCGGAGTGCCGGCCGATACGGACGAATCGAAGGTCACTTGCACCCCTGACTGCGTGGACGAGGTGCCAGGGGTGACCGCCATGCCTGCACTGCCGGCTGCTGCGACGGTTCCGCCACTTACTACCAGCTCGCCGTTTACATCCAAAGCCCCGTTGCCGTCGTTGGTGGGGCCGTTGACCACCACTGTTCCTCCCGAGATGGTGGCGCTGCCGTTGGAGTCCAGGCCGTCGCCCTCGGAGTTGATGGTAAGTGTTCCACCGGATACGTCCACGGAGTAATCGCCTGCCGCCATCTCGCCGCCACCCATGCCCCCGCCAGCTGGTCCGCCCATACCGCCGCCCATGCCAGCGGCGGCGCCCGCGTCTGTGGACGCTGCGGTGGATGAACCGCCCGAGGCGTTCACGCCGTCGTCGTTCGATGTAACGGTGACCTCGCCGCCGGAGATGGCGATGTGCTGGGCTTCGAGTCCCTCCTCCGACTCGGCCACGGTGACGGTTCCGCCGGAAACTGTGAGGGTGTTGAACGCTTTCACGCCGTCGTCGCCTGCATTGACGGTCAGCGAGCCGCCGCTGACCAGCAGCCAGCCGCGGCCTTCATCGGCGTCGTTGTCCGCTTTTACGCCGTCCCCGCCGGCGGTCACCTGGTAGGCGCCGTCCAGCAGGACGGTGTAGTCCTTGCCGCGGATGCCGTCGTCCACCGCGTCCACGGTAACCTTGCCGGCTGCCATCACCAGGCCGTCCTTGGACACGATGCCGTCGTTGGATTTCCCGTTGACGGTGAGGGAACCGGTGCCGGCGATGGTGAGGTCGGCCATGGAGAAGAGCGCTGCGTTGGGGGCGTCATCCCCTTGGTCGGCATAGGTGGTGGCGTCGGTCAGGGTGTTGGTGCTGCCGGCTTCCAGATACACGATCGCCTCATCCGCGCTCTGCACAACAAACGGCGAACCTGCCGAATTGCCCAGCTCGACGCCATCGAGGATGATCCGCACGGTGTCTTCCTCGCCCGCCGCTACGACGATTTGGCCATCGCCCAGTGAGCCACTGAGGCGGTACGTTCCTGCCGCGCTGATGGTGACGGTATTTCCGTCTACGGCCACGCCGGTGGAGGCCGACGACGTCACTTTGCTGCCGTCGTCGGCCAGGCTCACAGCCACTTCAGTGGCAGCATCCCACGTGAGGTCGTCGCTGTCGTAATGGGTGTCTTCCTCGATGGTGGCGGCGGAGACTGCCTGCTGGGTGGAGGTGGTGCTTGAGTTGCCGGTGTTGCTGGAGGTGGTGCCGGTGGACGATGAGCTGGTGGCGGCCGTGGAGCAGCCTGCCAGTGACACGGCCAGGGCTACGGCGGCAACGGAGAGGGCAGTACGGAAAGAGCGCATGGTGGGTTCCTAAGTCTGTGGAGGGAAGGTCAGCGGACGGGATGTCAGCAGGCGGGACGCAGGGGCATCCTGTGGCGGAGTGTTTGGTTCCAACGGTTGGCCGGAAGCGCGGGATGAAGTGCTGCCATGCCGGTGGCGAACTTCGAGATGCGGCAAGGCCGGACGCCGTGTGCCCAAAGGTGCCGGTCCAGCGGGCCAGGGGCGGAACCGGATTTCGTCTCCACCACCACAGCGTTGTCCAGCATCCAAGGCTGGCCATCGGGACTCTGCCAGGTGACGTCGGAGTCGATGGTGGCCCTGCTTCCGGACCCGGGGAGGAACAGTGTGGTGCGGTCATAGCGTGTGGACAGCACAGCGTCCAAGGGTCCAAACCCGGCATCGCCTATCGTGGCGGCCAGAGTCTCATTCACGTACGCCAAACCTTCTTCGGTCAGGCGCTCGCGGTCGCTCAACTGGTACGGAATCCGTTCCTTGACCGTTGCGTCGCGGGCACCTTCGGTTTTCACTTCCAGGAAGCTGACCCCGCTGTCCAGGTAGGTTCGGGTGCGGATCTTGAACCGTCGCCGCCGGCCACGGGCAGCCAGCATGTAGCTGTCCAATGCCGGGGTGTCGAAATAGACGGAGTCGTAGGAGAAGGTACGGTTCCCGTCCATTTCCAGCACCCGGGCCTCCGTGGTGAACGTACTGAGGATCGCCCGGGCCGTTGCCGACGGCACCAGATACTTGCGGTCAACCCGGGTCAGCAGCCCGGCTTCCGTGGTGAGTTCTTCAAGTCCGACGGCGGGTAGTTGGCCCAGTTGCGGCATGACCGGTTGGGCCTCGACGCGGCTCACGCTACACCAGCCGTAGTGGGTGTGGACGGAGTGGGGGTGGACGGCTGGGTGGGTGCGGGCGGAATGGGGGTGGACGGCTGGGTGGGTGCGGACGGCTGGGTGGGTTGCGCCCTGTGTAAGGGCTGCGCCGGCAGTTCCCGGGGTGCCGGAGAGAGCGCCCCGGAGGGCTGGTCGAAGCCCAGATCCGAGCGTCGGGACTGCTGCGGGCGCACCGCGTACCGGACATCAACGATCGTCTTGTCGTTGACCATGTCCAACTCCTGGATGGTGGCCGAATGCACGGTGCCGTGGAGGACTTCCTCCAACCGGGCGTAGAGCTCGGGCTCGCTATTGATGGCCCTGTCCAGGACCACTGTCTGGTGCCGGTAGGCGGGCAGTACCCGTGGGTTGTCTCCAACGAACATCACCAGGAGGACCAGTGCCATGAGGGCCAAGGTGAGCCAGAGTGGCTCCACGCCGATGCCTGCGATCAGGCCGAGGGCCAGTGCCGAGAAGTAGTAGGCCACCTCGTGCTGGGCCAGTTCCGTGGAGCGGAGCCGGATGATGGAGAGAACACCGAACAAGCCAAGTCCCAGACCAACGCCGGCAGCCGAACCGGACAAGGCCGTGGCCACTGCCAGGACGCCCACGTTCATGCCCAGGTAGGAGACCACCAAATCACGGCGCCGGTGGCGGCGCAGGTAGAGGGCCAGCGTCAATATAGTGATGGCGGCCAGGTCTGCCGCGATGAGGATGATGGTATTCATCAGTTGCTCCGGAATCTCTTGGGGGATTGATCTCCACTTTTCCCGGGCATGCTGTGCTGAAACTGTGCCGGGACCAAGGCGGGGATATGTGTTTCGGTGCCATCGGTTTCCGATGCTGCGGTGCGGGCCCTGCGGATGAACAGGAATCGCTGCTGTACGCCGTAGCTGACGCCCAACAAGGCCGCCTCGGTCAGCAATTTGGCCGGCATATCCGGGAGGGCAAGGGAAGTGAGGGTGGCCATGGCGGCGTAGTTGGCTGACAACAGGAAAACCACCAGGGCCACATAGCCAGCAGCCGCGGCACGCAACGAGGCGTCTTTGCCGTGCTCAAAGACCAGCCGACGATTCACCAGGAAGTTCACCGAGGCACTGACCAGCCGGGCACCCACAACTGCCAGCAGCAGCGAATCGGTGACGGCGCTCAGCACCAGGAACATCACCGTGTCCACCACGAACGCGGATAACGAGGAGCCCAGGAACTTCAGCAGCGGCGCGTAGATCCTCAGGGAGTCGGCCACGGGCCTGAAATGCGATCCGGAGTTGTTGTCCAGATAGACGGTGGCGATTTCCGCGGACTCGATGCCGTAGCCTGCCTGTTTCGCTTCCAGCAGCAGGTTCAGTTCGTATTCGTAGCGTTGGCCACGGACTGTCAGCAGCCAAGGGAGCATATCGGCCCGGTATCCGCGCAAGCCCGTTTGTGTATCAGCAACCCGTTGCCCTGTTGCCAGCCTGAACAGGCCGCGGGTCACTGTGTTGCCGAACCTGCTGCGGGCCGGGACACTTCCAGTGAAGTTCCGGCATCCAAGGACCATCGCCGCTGTGACATGACGGACGCGATCGGCCACGGCCAGGATGTCGGCCACGGCGTGCTGGCCGTCGCTGTCCGCGCAGACAACGTCCTGCCCCGGGAACCGTTCGGCTATGAAAGCGAACCCGCTTTTGAGGGCGTGTCCCTTCCCGCCGTTCACGGCGTAACTGAGCACATGGCACCCAAGCCCGGTGGCGTCGTCGAACGTTTGTTGGTAATCCGGTCCGGAGCCGTCGTCCACCACCACCATGGTCAGCCATGGATCGGCTTCCTGAAGGTTTCGGACAAGTGCGGTGAGCTGGTGGTCCGGCTCGTAGGCCGGTATCAGGATGATCATGGCTACTGGGCGATGTAGAGGATGTCGGAGGTGCCACGCTCTTTGTTCTCTCCAAGCGGGTTGTTCACCAGGGAGCCGTTGAAGTACATGGTGGAGGAACCGCCGCCGTCGATGTTGTAAGCGGTGGTAGCGCCGAGGTCCTTCATGATCGCTGCCAGTCCGGTCATGGTCACGCCTGCTGAGTAGCCGGGGCTGCGGCCGTCCACCACCACGAACACCAGATGGTTCTCATCGATGACCCCGACGGCGGTGCGGGGCTGCTCACCCTGGATGGAATGGTTGCCGAAGTTGGTATCAACCTCCACGTCCTCGATCCCGGAGGCGATCTCCCCGTTGTCCAGCAGTGACGGCCCGAACGAGAGCGTGTTCCACACGCCGTCGGCGACGAGTTGCTCAGCGCTGGTGGTGGTCTCGTCATAGACCTTGACGGTCCCGTCCTTGTAGAAAGCCAGGCCCTGCCGTGCGCCCTCATCCCGGTACACCACGCCGTTGCGGATCACGATGCCCGTGTCCCTGAAACCGTAGTAATCACCGTTGATGGCGAAGATGGCGTTGTGGTCCTGGGCGATCGCGGAGGTGGTTTCGGTGATGTTCTCGCCATAGGTGTCCTCGGCGAACGCCGACTTCAGCGTGCTTGCATCATCAAGCACGACGTCGGCAACGTAGTAGGTGACGGTGTCGTCGCCGCTGCCGGTGGTCACCGTGGAGACGGTGACGCCGGTGTCGCCCGAGGTGTAGGAAGTATCGGTGACCACGGCGGCCGCAGGCGACGCATCAGCAGAGGTGGCGTCCGTCGTCGAGCCGTTTGTGGTGGTGCCGGTATGGCTTGCCTCGTATTCGGAGACGTTGGTGATCTCAGCGTGCGGAACCACGAAGCGGTCCAGCGCCCAGGCAGCGGCACCGCCGGCAGAAAGAGTGACCGCCAGAACGGCGGAGATGACGGCGCGCCGTGTCCGGCCGCCCTTACGGTGTTCAGTCTGTGGAGGAGTCATGCCTCATTTCTACGGAGCGAGGCTACGCAGGAGGTTTGCCCGACTTATGCGTGGGCTGTGAAGGTTCAGAAGCCGCGACGGTCGGCGTCCCGGGCTGCTTCCTCGATCCGGAACCGGTGCGCAGCCCACTCCTCGGAGTTACGCGTGGGAATGTTCGGATCGCCTGGCCTTTGGCCTGCGGAGCCGTCGATGAGTTCCCTGATGATGTCCGCGTGCCCGGCATGCCTGGCCGTTTCCACGCACATGTGGACAAGTATTTGGTGGAGGGTCACGTTCTTCTTCTCCTCCGACCACCAAGGCACAACGCCCGGAGCGTCCAAGGGAAGGGACTCGATGGTCTCATCGCTGTGCTTGGCCGAGAAGTGGTGCAGCTCCAGGATCTCCTCCCGGGTCTCGGTAACAGGCACCCACATATCGGAATCAGGCTCGGCATCCTCCGCCAACCACGGCAGCTCCCTGCCGCTGGGGCGTCCGAACGTCACCCCGAAATAGTCCAGCTCCACGCTGGCCACATGCTTCACCAAGCCCAAAAGGTTGGTTCCTGTGGGAGTCAGGGGCCGCCGGGCGTCGTACTCGCTGAGGTTCTCCACCTTGCCCAGCAGGTCCGCGCGGCGCAGGCGCAAGTAACCGAGCAGCATCGCTTTGTCATCCATGGGGAGCACTCTACCGAAGGGGTGTGACGGTATTGGGGCTCCGCCTCCAGATGGAGGGGCTCCGCCGCGACCGTGAGTTGGTGTTCGACCGCGAGTTCGTGGGAACCCTGCCGCGACCGTGGGTTCGTGGGAACCCTGCCGGATCGCCGGAACTTACACAGGGGGCTGGCAGCCTCCCCGGGGACCGCGCACGTTTCCCGCGACTTGGCAGACCAGCCGAAGGATACGACGCCGGTGCTAGCGCGGGCTTTTGTCGATGACCTTGAGGGCCTCACTCTGGGCATGGGCAAATAGCGGACTCTGGTGTCATCGCCGGGTTCGCCGGGTTCGTCGGGCTCGCCGGGTTCGCCGGGCTCGCCGGACTCTCGTGTCACCGCGGGGCTCGCCGCGCTCGCGGGAAACGCGCGAGATCGCAGGGAAGCCTACGGCCATTTCACAGCATTCCCGCGAACTCGCTTGTCGCAGCCAGCCTGACGATGCCAGAGTGAACCATGGCCACAGAAGAGGACGTCCGGCGCATCTGCCTGAGCATGCGAGGCGTAACAGAGCGGCCCAGCTGGGGACAACCGGCATGGTTCGCCAAGACCCTGATGGCACGCATCTGGGAAGAGGGCGTGGGCACGGTGAAAACCGATGAACGCGATGCGCTCGCAGCCATGGAACCGGACACGTTCTTCTGGACGCCGCACCATGAGCAGTCACCCCAGCTCGTGCTGGTCCGGCTCGAACGAATCGGCACGGACGAGCTCGATGAGTTGCTGCAGGAGTCGTACAGAATCGCCGGCGGCCCGGGCAAACCCAACTGAGTGACAGCACATGGTCCATTGAGCGCTCAATGGACCATGTGCTGTTACCCAGTTGGGTGCACGCACGCAGGTTAGACTCGGGCGCATGGGGGATAACAACACACTTGGGGAACACAACCAACCGAAGCCGGGACGCAAACTGGCAACCGTCGTCGTGCCTTTGCTGGGGCTGGCCGCGGTGATCGTGGGGCTGATCGTGGCGTTCAGCAACCAAAGCACGGACTTTGGCTTCGTTGCCTATGCGCCGTTGAGCGACACGCTCTTCCTGGGCAACGGTGTGACGATGGTCAGCCAAGCCAGTCAGGTGGGGCTCGCTGTGACGGTCCTTGGCCTGCTGATGCTCGCCTTCTGGGCCGGGCTCAGAATCGGTCGACGCGGAACTCACCAAAACAGCTGAGTTCGCCGGACCCGCACCGAAACCGCCGGAAAACGACGAAATCGCCGGAGAGCTCCAGCGAACTGGCAGCTTTCCGGCGATCTCGGCAAACCCAAAGCGAAGACTAGGTGAGCTTCACCTGGCGGTTCATGTCCTTGTACAGCAGGTAACGGAACTCGCCCGGACCGCCCGCGTAGCAAGCCTGCGGGCAGAACGCGCGCAGCCACATGAAGTCGCCGGCCTCCACCTCAACCCAGTCGTTGTTGAGCAAGTACATGGCCTTGCCTTCAAGGACGTACAGGCCGTGCTCCATGACGTGGGTCTCCGGGAAGGGGATCACACCGCCGGGCTGGAAGGTGACGATGTTGACCTGCATGTCGTGCGCGAGGTCGCTGGAGTCCGTGAAGCGCGTGGTCTTCCAGACGTCGTCCGTGTCCGGCATGGAGGTGGGCTCCACGTCCTTCTCGTTGGTGACGAAGGACTTGGCCTCGAAGCCTTCAAGGCGCTCGTAGGCCTTGCGGATCCAGTGGAAGGAGACGATGTCGTCGGACACGTTTTCCAGGCCCCACTCGGCACCGGCAGCGAGGTAGGCGTAGCCGCCCTCTTCGAGGTGGTGCAGTTCGCCGTCGAGGGTCAGGTTGACCTGGCCCTTGGTGACAAAGATGACGCCTTCAACGCCGGACTCGAACTCCGCCTTGGGAGCCCCGCCGCCCGGTGCGATCTCCACGATCAGCTGGGAGAACGTGGTGGCGAAGCCGGAGATCGGCCGCGCGATGATCCACGAGCGAGTGTTGGAGAAGCCCGGCAGGTTGCTGGTGACGATGTCCGTCATGACGCCCTTGGGGATCACCGTGTACGCCTCGGTGACGATCGCCCGTTCCGTGGTGAGGTGGGTCTGAGGCGGCAGGCCGCCCTGCGGGTAGTAGTACTTGCCCATGCGAAATGCTCCTATCAGTGGGAAGTCGGTTGTGCGAGCCGCGGGTGCGCCAGTGCGGTCAGCTGTGAAAGTTCGACGCCGGCAAGCGCCTTGACCTCGTCGGTCCCCACTGCGCCGCACTGGACGCCGCGGAGGACGAAGCCGGCAAGGGCGCGGGCGGTGGCGGGCTCGTCCATGACACCGCCTTCTGTGCGCTCCACATAGTTGCGCAGGCGCAGGGCGGCGGCGGGCAGTCCTTCGCGGTAGAAAGCGTACGACGCCGAGAAACGGCTCGGCAGCTGGGCGGCGTGGAGATCCCAGCCTTGGTAGTAGCCGTTTTCCAGGGACCTGCGGACCAGTCGGCCGTGCAGCTTCCAGGCGTCTTCCACGGCATCGCCGACGGGGATGATGTTGGTGGAACCGTCGGACAGGCGAATGCCCGTTCCAGCGACCGCGAGCTGCATGACTTCCTTGGCGAAGTCGGCCACGGGGTGCTCCATGGACTGGTATTCCGCGGAGATCCCCAAGGAGGCGCTGTAGTCGTAGGTCCCGTAGTGCAAGGCACTGATACGGCCCGGAACAACGTGGGGGAGCTGGGCAACGGGTGAGGTTCCGTCAGCACCGATGATGAGCTGCGGGGTTTCCACCTGCACTTCAAAGCGGAGCCGGCCGGCGGGAAGTCCGTGGACTTCCTCAAGGCGGGACACTGCGAAGTCCATGGCCTGCACCTGGGCCACCGTGGTGACCTTGGGCAGGGTGAGGATCAGGCCGGCCGGGAGTTCGCCGGCCTGAGCCAACGTGGAGACGAACAGGTCCAGCGTCTTCAGGCCACGTGCGCGGGTGGGGGCTTCGAAGCACTTGAAACGGATGCCGATAAACGGCGGAGCTGTTCCGGCCGCAACTGCGGTAGCGACAGCCTTGGCGGCAGCAACGGCGTCGGCGTCTTCAGCCTCATCGCCGCGATCGCCGTAGCCGTCTTCGAAGTCCAGCCGAAGGTCTTCGATCGGTTCAGCAGCCAGCTTGGAAGCTACCCGGGAGGCAACAGCGGCAGCGAGATCGGACTCCTGGCCCAACAGCCGGCCCAGCTTTTCCAAGCCGCCGTGGGCTTCCGCCGTCGCGAGTGCCTGCGCGCCCCAGTCCGCCACGAAGGTGGGCGTGAAGCGGTCGGCCGGGATGTAGACGGTGTGGATGGGCTGGCGCGAGCCGTCGTCGCCGGGGTAGTTCCGGTCCAGCAACTGGTCAGTCGCTTCAAGCTGCGACTCGATGTGGGCCAGGTCAGAGGAAGAGAATGAGCCCATCTCAGCCCACCAGCTCGTACGCCGGCGTGGTGAGGAAGTCCGTGTAATCGTCGGACAAACAGATGTCCTCGATCAGCTTGGAGGCAGGCTCGTAGTACTTCGCGAAGTTCTCGTCGCCGAATTCGATGCGCAGGCGCTCGGTCTCCTCGCCCAGGATGCGGGTAACCAGTTCGCGGGTCACGGTGTTGCCCGTGTCCGCCAGGACGGACTTGTTGCGCAGCTGCTGCCACACCTGTGAACGGGAGATCTCCGCGGTTGCGGCGTCTTCCATGAGGTTGTGGATGGCAACCGCGCCGCTGCCTGAAATCCAGACGCCCGTATAGGCGACGGCGACGTACAGGTTCAGCCGCAGGCCGGCTTCGGTGACGGTTCCGCCGGCGGAGGCGACGTCGATCAGCTGCTCCGCGGTGACGTTCACCTCGGGGCGCTGCTTGTCCAGCTGATTCTTCTTCCCGCCGTTGGCAGGGTCACCCAGTACGGAGTCGAAGACTTCGCGGCAGGTGGGGACCAGGTCCGGGTGGGCAACCCAGGAACCGTCGAAGCCATCGTTTGCCTCGCGGGTCTTGTCGGCGCGGACCTTGTCGAAGGCTGCTGCAGTGACGTCCGGCTGCTTGCGGTTGGGGATGACGGCGGCCATGCCACCCATGGCGAAGGCGCCGCGCTTGTGGCAGGTCTTGACCAGGAGTTCGGTGTAGGCGCGCATGAACGGAGCCGTCATGGCAACGGTGGCGCGGTCCGGGAGGACGAACTCTTCGCCGGCATCACGGAAGTACTTGATGATGCTGAACAGGTAATCCCAACGGCCGGCGTTCAGGCCCGATGCGTGGTCGCGCAGTTCGTAGAGGATCTCGTCCATCTCGAAGGCGGCCGGAATAGTCTCAATGAGGACCGTGGCGCGGACGCTGCCCTGCGGGATACCGAGGAAGTCCTGGGCGAAGACAAAGACGTCGTTCCAGAGGCGGGCCTCCAGGTGGCTCTCCATCTTGGGCAGGTAGTAGTACGGGCCCTGACCGTTCAAGAGCAGCTGCTTGGCAATGTGGAAGAAGTGCAAGCCGAAGTCCACCAAGGCACCCACGGCGGGTACGCCGTCGATCAGCAGGTGGTTCTCCTCCATGTGCCAGCCGCGGGGGCGGGCCACCACAACGGCCAGGGGAGCGTCGGTGCGCAGGCGGTATTCCTTGCCCTCGGGCGAGGTGTAGGCCAGGGTTCCCTGGGCGGCGTCGCGGAGGTTGAGGATGGCATCGATGACGTTGGGCCACGTGGGCGTGCTGGCGTCTTCGAGGTCCGCGAGCCACACCTTGGCGCCGGAG
Source organism: Arthrobacter sp. TmtSoilC79 (assembly GCF_059739405.1). Lineage (NCBI taxonomy): Bacteria > Bacillati > Actinomycetota > Actinomycetes > Micrococcales > Micrococcaceae > Arthrobacter > Arthrobacter sp. TmtSoilC79. Next base: position 892,751 of record NZ_AP046051.1, read on the forward strand.
TTCAGGGCATTGATGGCCATCTTGGCCGGGGTTGCCGGGCCGGTCATCTCAACCCGGCGGTCCTGCAAAGCTGCCGGTGCCTCGGCGACCTTCCAGTCGCCGTCGCGGATTTCCTGGGTCTCCGGGAGGAAGTCCAGGCGGCTGGTGTCGGCAACTTTCTGGCGCTTGACGCCCCGGGCCTTGAGGAGCTCGTTGCGGGTGCCGGCGAAGCGCTTGTGCAGTTCTTCGAGGAAGGCCAATGCCTTGGGGGTAAGGATTTCCTCGGCGCGATCGATCGGCCGGGGATCGGTGACTGTGATAGCCATGTGAGCGGATTCCTTTTTCTAGAGTGCGCTGGCGGCGTTGGCGTGCGCAGCATTGGCTACGGCGGTCGCAACGTCGGCGGCAACATGGGGATCGAAGACGCTGGGGATAATGTAACTCGCGTTGAGCTCATCGTCAGCCACCCGGTTGGCAATCGCCTCGGCGGCGGCCACCAGCATGTTCGGGGTGATGTCTGAGGCCCCGGCGTCCAGCAGCCCGCGGAAGAAGCCCGGGAAGGCCAGCACGTTGTTGATCTGGTTCGGGAAGTCGCTGCGGCCGGTGGCCACCACGGCTGCGTGCTTGGACGCAACTACGGGGTCGATCTCCGGCGTCGGGTTGGCCATGGCGAACACGATCGAGTCTTCGGCCATGGAAGCAACCTGCTCTTCGCCGATCACGTGCGGGGCGGAGACGCCGATGAAGACGTCCGCACCCTTGAGGGCGTCGTGCAGGGTTCCGGAGAAGCCTTCTTCGTTGGTGTTCGCTGCGATCCAGCTGCGGTGTTCGTCGCCGTATTCCTCACCGGAGTGGATGGCGCCGGAGCGGCCTGCGGCGATGATGTGCTGCGCGCCCTGGGCCTTGAGGAGCTGGATGATGGCCGAGCCGGCAGCGCCGACGCCCGAAACCACGATCTTGACCTCGGAGAGCTTCTTGTCCACAACACGGAGGGCGTTGACCAGGGCCGCGAGCGTGACGATCGCGGTGCCGTGCTGGTCATCGTGGAACACCGGGATGTCCAGCTCTTCGCGGAGGCGGTTCTCGATTTCGAAGCAACGCGGAGCGGCGATGTCTTCGAGGTTGATGCCACCGTAGACCGGGGCCATGGCCTTGGCGATCATGATGATTTCTTCGGTGTCCTGGGTGTCCAGGCAGACCGGCCAGGCGTCCACGTTGGCGAACTGCTTGAACAGCGCAGCCTTGCCTTCCATGACGGGAAGGGCAGCGGCTGGGCCGATGTTGCCCAGGCCCAGAACGGCCGAACCGTCAGTGAGGACGGCGATGGTGTTGCGCTTGACCGTCAGGTTGCGGGCAGCGGCCGGATCTTCCGCAATGGCCATGCAAACACGGGCGACGCCGGGAGTGTAGGCACGGGAGAGATCGTCGCGGTTGCGCAGGGCTACTTTGGGGACGACCTCGAGCTTGCCGCCAAGGTGCATGAGGAAGGTGCGGTCCGAAACGTGCTGGACGGTGACGCCGTCGAGCGCGTTCAGGGCATCCTTCACGCGGGCTGCGTGGTCGTCATCGGTGGTGTTGCAGGTGACGTCAACAACGATCGTCTCGTGGTGGGATTCCGTGACGTCCAGCGCGGTGATCGCTGCACCGGCTGCGCCGACGGCTGCTGCCAGTTCGCTGGTAGCGGTGAAGCTCGACGGTGCGGCGACGCGCAGGGTGATCGAGTTTCCGGGGCTCGGATTCGCCATTGAAATTCCTCCTGTAAGGCCCGTTCCCGGGCCGCCGTTCCAAACTAAATGTTTTCGTATTATGGATATTATTATCTACAAAGTGGAAACACAACCCCCAGCTTGGTCATGATCGGTGTCATCGCGCAGCTTGGCGCTGTGCTGTATGTTGGGTGTTCTAAGCAATTCTTTTCACGATGCGGATAAGAGTTGTCGGAATCTGAGTCATTGGAGACAAGGGAATGGCTGAAAAAGCCTCCGGAGGCGTGCAGTCCGTTGAGCGCGTCTTTGAACTGCTGGAACTGATCACGGATGCGGGCGGCGACGTCACACTGAGCGAGCTCTCGTCATCCACTGACCTCCCCCTGCCCACCATCCACCGTCTTTTGCGGACCTTGGTGTCCCTTGGCTACATCCGCCAGCTGCCCAACCGCCGCTACGCCCTGGGCCCCCGGCTCATCCGGCTCGGCGAAGGCGCCAGCAAGCAACTCGGTGCCGTGGCACGCCCGCAGCTGAAGACCTTGGTGGAACGCCTCGGTGAAACTTCCAACATGGCTGTGTTGGATTCCGACATGGTCATCTACGTGGCCCAGGTCCCCTCCATGCACTCCATGCGCATGTTCACCGAGGTTGGCCGCCGCGCCCACACGCACGACACCGGCGTGGGCAAAGCCATCCTCGCCCAACTGGACGACGAAGTTGTCCGCGGCATCGTGGCCCGCACCGGCATGCCCACACCCACGGCCAAGAGCATCGGTGACATCGACTCCCTGCTCGCGGACCTGGCGTTGATCCGTGAGCGTGGCTACTCCATTGACGAGGAAGAGCAGGAACTCGGCGTCCGCTGCTTCGCCATGGCCGTGCCCAACGCACCCACGCCTACCGCGATCTCCGTCTCCGGCCCGATCACCCGTGTTGACCAGAGCTTCGCCGACCGCGCCGTGCCCATGCTGCGCGAGGCCGCCATGGCGATCTCCGCGGAGCTCAACCAGAACTAGGCTGTACTACCCGCGCCCCCTGCGCGAGATGGCAAAAGATGGCAATGTTTCCCCAAGACATTGCCATCTTTTGCCATCTGGGAGTGGGTTTTGAGCGGGCGGCCCTCTTCAGCGTGGCGTTCACGACGGGCGGATGCGCAGGCCGTTTCGCGCTGAAGTGCGGCTTCCCGCGCCACTCTTTAGGCTCGACGGCGGTGGTCACCCGGATCGGTTGGCTAATCCGGGGTCCGACGGCGGTGCTCACCCGGATCGGTCGGCTCACGGGATCAACTCCGACGGCGGTGCTCACCTGGGTCAGTTGGCTAACCCGGGGTCCGACGGCGGTGGTCACCCGGATCGGTCGGCTCACCCGCGTCAACTTCGACGGCGGCTGCGCAGGTGGGCACCAACCAAGGTGAGGGCCGCCGCAGAGGCCGGTGCCGGCGTCGTACGCTTCACCCAAGCCGACAAAAGGCGGCAACGTCCCCCAAGGAAACGTTGCCGCCTGCTGTCGCTGCGGAAGTGCTAGTGCTCTGACGCGCTGGAGGTCTTGAGCGGGACTTCGTTGCCGTCGGCGTCGATCAGCTTGCCGTTCTCGAACCGGTCGCCCTCGCTGAGGCACTTGATGTCCTCTTCGCTGACGATCCTGTCCGTGCCCGCGACGAACACCGACTGGTTGTCCGAGTTGCCGGCCTTGAAGTGGTTGAAAAGGATGTTCAGCAAGATGGCCATGACCGCGGCCGAGCTGATGCCGGAGTGGAAGATCGTGGCGAACCAGGACGGGAACTGGTCGTAGAACTTCGGGGCGGCAATCGGGATCATGCCGAAGCCGATCGACGCCGCCACGATGATGAGGTTCATGTTGTTCTTGTACTCGACCTTGGCCAGGGTACGGATACCGCTGGCTGCCACGGTACCGAAGAGAACGACGCCGGCGCCGCCCAGGACGGGGGTCGGAACCGCTGCAACAACCCGGCCCAGAATCGGCAGGAGGCCCAGGATCACCAGGATCAGGCCGCCGGCGCTGACGACGAAGCGGCTCTTGATGCCCGTGATGGCAACGAGGCCGACGTTCTGGGCGAAGGCGCTCTGCGTGAAGGAGTTGAACAGCGGGGAGATGGCGCTGGAGAGCATGTCTGCGCGAAGGCCGTCGCCGATGCGGCGTGAATCAACCTTGGTGTCAACGATCTCGCCCACTGCGATGATGTCTGCCGAAGTCTCGGTCAGGGTCACCAGGATGACGATGAGCATGGAGATGATCGCGGCGATTTCGAAGGTGGGAGCACCGAAGGCGAACGGCGTGGGGAATGCGACGATGTCGCCCTGGCCAACCTTGGAGAAGTCAGCCATGCCGGCCACCAGGGCAATGATGGTGCCGATGACCATGGCCAGCAGGATGGAGAGCCGGGAGATGGCGGCGTTGCCAACCTTGCTCAGGAGAAGGACGATGCCCATGGTTGCTGCTGCCAGGCCGATGTTGGCCATGCTGCCGTAGTTATCTGCCTTGGCGTTGCCGCCCATGGCCCAGTTGGCGGCTACCGGCATCAGCGTCAGTCCGATGGTGGTGATCACGGTTCCTGTGACCACCGGCGGGAAGAACTTGATGATCTTGGAGAACAGGGGAGTGATCGCCAGGCCAATCAGCGACGCCACAATGACTGAGCCGAATACCGCCTGGATCCCGCCGCCGCCTTGGACGATCGCCACCATGGTGGAAACGCCCGCGAACGACACGCCCTGGACCAGTGGCAACTGCGAGCCGAAGAACGGAATGCCCACGGTCTGCAGGATGGTGGCCAGGCCGCCAACGAACAAACAGGCGGCAATGAGGAGGCCGATGTCCTGGGAGGACATGCCGGCCGCTGCGCCGATGATCAGCGGCGGGGCAATGATTCCGCCGTACATGGTCAGGACGTGCTGGAAGCCGTAGGCGAAGGTGCTGCCAATGGAAAGGCGCTTGTCCTCCGGGCGCTCGGACTGATGTTTCTGCGAAGAGGTGGTATTCGCGGGGCGGGACTTCTTCTTGATGTTCATGGCAGACTTTCTGGGTTCATGGCAGACGTCTTCGTCTGGCTAACTGTGTCTGGCTAACAAAATCTTGTGGTTTTTGGGGTTGGCTGTGTGCAGGTCCGGCCTTCAGGGGGCGCCGTTGGGAGGGACCTGCACACAAACCCGTTGTCGGTGCGGTTTGTTGCGGGGTTACTGCGGGTTGGTGTGGTGTTTCTGCGGGTTTAGCAGAAGCCGGCGATGCCGCTCCACGCAACCGGTGCAGCCTCGATGTCCTCGCGCTGGACCGTGGCTTCGATCAGGCCGTACGGGCGGTCAGCCGCGAAGAAGACCTCGTTGGGGTTGTCCAGGCCGAACGGGCTCAGGTCAACCAGGAAGTGGTGCTTGTTGGGCATGGAGAACTTGATCTCGTCCACTTCGCTGTGTGCTTCCAGGACCTTCTTGCCCATGTCGAACAGCGTCTGCTGCAGGGCGTGGGAGTAGTTCTCGGTGAAGCCTTCAAGCAGGAGGGCCTTGATGTCCTCGTAGCTCTTGTTGAAGTCCGTGCCGGCGAAGTCCAGGTTGGTGTTGTAGCGCCAGCGGGCGGAAACGTCGGTGGCCAGGATGCGGTCCGTGGTCTCCGGCAGGGTGGTGTACTTGTCGCGCGGGTAGCCGACAAAGCCGGACTGCGTGGTCTTCAGGACGGTCAGGTCCTTGAGGCCGCTGATGAGGTGCGTGGTTGCGCCATCACGGACGACGACGGCGGTACGCACCTCTTGTCCGTTGCGGACGAAGCTGTGGTCATGTCCCTCGCCGTGGGCCTGGATACGATCCCAGCTGTAGGCTTCGGCTTCCCAGCGTCCGCCGGTGACCCAGTCGAATCCACCGGTGAAGTGGTCTGCGAGGCGCAGGAGGAAGGACTCGGGGGAGCCGATGCCTTCACGGGCGAACGCGTAGACCGTGTTCTTCTGGGTGTCGGTGGCAACGACGTGGCCGTTGTCGCCCTGGAGGTGTGCTGCCTGGAAGTCGCCACGCAGCTGCGAGGTGACGTTCAGGTCTTCGATGTGGTGGCGGTCCGTATCCCGAGTGACCTTGACGACGCGGACTTCTGCTTTGCCGTACTGGTTTTCGCCGAGGACGATGTTGTTGCTCATGGTCATATCCCAACTTCTGTGAGGTGGAACCTACGTTCCATCAATGAAATTAAGCGCGTGTTTCCACCGCGTTTCTGGTGGAGCTGACCCAACAAAAAAGAGCCAGCATCCATGGATGCCAGCTCATTACGACCCTGCCTGCTGCTCTCAGGTTACGTGACCTACGCCACGAACTCATTCGAGAGTAGCGCATGATTTCGGCCTGTGTATATGGGTTGCCAAGGATCGTTATGAACCAGCCAAATGTGACCGGGGCAACTTGGTTGGGGTGTCCGGGGGTCTTGACGGCTGCTTTCGCCGCTGCCTACACTTTCCACATAACAATAAAAGATTTCCGAAGAGCGGAAACTGTGTGCATAAGAAAGAGGAGGAACAGATGGACTCGAAGGATACGAACAACGTCGTGGAATTCCCGGCGCCGGGCCAGGAGCTGTACCTGCCCTTCGGTGCAACAGATCCGGACTTCTACATTCCGGCCGACTGTGATCGCAAAGCCGGCGGGTTCTCCCGTTGGCTGCGTGCACTCCCGGTGTTCGGCCGGCAGCGCCCCTAGGATCTTTCCTGCATCCAAAGGCGTGCGGACTCTGCGCAACAGAGCCAACGAGGCGGGCGATACCTGGGGAGGTGTCGCCCGCTTTTGCGTGCCTTCTTCCTGCTGTGGCCGCCCGTTTCGATGGCTTGCTGCGGGGTGTGCCGTGCGCGCGGCATGGTGTGCAGCGAACCCCCGGATTGGCGGGCCATGGCGCCGCAGCTCTGCCCGGTCGTTTGTTGCCCGGACGTTGCCGGCTGCCGTTTCGATGGCTTGCTGCGGGGTGTGCCGTGCGCGCGGAATGGTGTGCAGCGAACCCCCGGATTGGCGGGCGGTGTGCCGCAGCCCTGCCCGCCCGTTTGTTGCCCGGACGTTGCCCGCACCCGTTTCGATGGCTTGCTGCGGGGTGTGCCGTGCGCGCGGCATGGTGTGCAGCGAACCCCCGGATTGGCGGGCCGCGTCGCCGCAACCCTGCCCGGTCGTTTGTTGCCCGGACGTTTGCCGGCTGCCGTTTCGATGGCTTGCTGCGGGGTGTGCCGTGCGCGCGGCATGGTGTGCAGTAAACCCCCGGATTGGCGGGCCGCGTCGCCGCAACCCTGCCCGGTCGTTTGCTGCCCGGCCGTTTGCCCGACTGCCGTTTCGATGGCTTGCTGCGGGGTGTGCCGTGCGCTCGGCATGGTTTGCAGCGAACCCCCGGATTGGCGGGCGGTGGCGACGCATCCCTGCCCGCCCGTTTGTTGCCCGGCCGTTTGCCCGGCTGCCGTTTCGATGGCTTGCTGCGGGGTGTGCCGTGCGCGCGGCATGGTGTGCAGCGAACCCCCGGATTGGCGGGCGGTGGCGCCGCAGCCCTGCCCGAGTCAGCCGCATCCTCACCCGGAGCCTCTACGGAACGGCCTGGCTCGTGGTGCGCAGAACCCCAAGCACGGTTGCTTTGAACTCCTGTTCCTGAAATAGATGCTTCCACTGGACCCGGATGAACTTCCAGCCCTGTGCCATGAGGGCCTTTTCACGTTGTCGTTCCTTGTAGATGACCTCGTCGGTGGGCGCGTATTCGAAGTACTTCACCTTCCCGTCGAACTCCAGAGCAACTTTCTTGTCCCGCCACGCAAAGTCCAGCCGATGACGACCCACAACGGAAGACACCTCCACCTGCAGCTCGGGAAGTTCGATGCGTAGCCGTTGGAGAAGTTCACGGCTCAGCGTTTCGCCCGGTGATTCTGACCTGGCATCGGCGTTTTCCAAAGCCCTCCGGAGAGTCCGGACTCCGCTGCGTCCGGCCATCGATGCGCACATTTGCTGCATCTTCTCCGCGTCGGCACCCTTTCTGAGCGCGTGATCCATCAGCACCAGGGCCTGTTTGTAGTTCAGGAGCCGGCAGCAGTCCACCACCGTTTGTTCCAACGGGGTGCATGGCATGCCCTGAATGAAAGCAACTGCACCCGTCAGCTTCCGCAGGCGGGTATGTGCAACTACGTCCCCGCCGTGAGAAGTGGAAGACGCTGTGGTTTCCGTAGTGATGTGGACCTTGTCATCGACGTCCCATAGAAACAATCCGTGAAGGCGCGCAGCCGAGGTGTGGCTGTAAACCGAGCCGCCGGCCGACGTCGTAAGAGTCCCGTGTGCGTGCGCGGCAACGAGCTGCAGGCTGCGGATCCACGGTTTCTGGGGCGTCCACGTGCTGCCTCTGATATAGCAACCGCGGCGTAGCCGTACCAGTTCTCCGGAGCGGACCAGCGCAGCAATTCGTCGATCGTGGATCCCCGCTTCGTGCAGTTCGCTGGTCCGCCACAAGTCCATTCCCGGGGGCAGCTGGGCACCGATTCTTTTCGTCATGAATCAAGCGTCGAAGGTACAGGAGAGTTGGCACAGGGGAGGGTTGGCCTATGTGGAGAACCGGCGTCGATGGTTCCCTGCCGAACGTGCCGTGCGCGCGGCATCCTGATCAGGGAACCCTCGAAGTGGGCGGCGTGGCGGAATTCGACTTACCGTATGCTGGGCCGACGACCACCTACGGGTACCTCAAGGTCGTGGCGGCCCTGACCGGACACGGGCCGCAAACTCCCGCTCGACCGGGCCGTCTACAGGCGGCGTGCGGCAACGAACGGGAATCCGACGCGCATCGCCGCGCCGTGCCGGGCGATGTCCCGGCTGAAACCCTGCCAAGGCAGGTGGCGAAAGAGCCGGCTGGGGAGACGGCATCGAGGCAGCTTCACTGCGGCTGCAACTCAAAGGAATGCAAGTCATGAAACTCAAGGTCTCAATTTTCGTGGCGGTGATGGCGTTGGCTCTTTCCGGGTGCACAACTCCTGAGCCACAGCCAACACCAAGTGCCACTGCGACTTCGACGGCGACGCCGACTGAAACTGCGACGCCGACACCCACACCCAGCGCAACGCCGACGCCGACTGAAACTGCGACGGCGACGCCCACACCCAGCGCAACGCCGACGCCGACTGAAACTGCGACGCCCACACCCAGTACAACGGCGACGCCGACTGAAACTGCGACGCCGACACCCACACACAGCGCGACGGCGACGCCGACTGAAACTGCGACGCCGACACCCACACCCAGCGCGACGGCGACGCCGACTGAAACTGCGACGCCGACACCCACACCCAGCGCGACGGCGACGCCGACTGAAACTGCGGCGCCCACACCCAGTGCAACGGCGACGCCGACCGAAACTGCGACGCCCACACCCAGCGCAACGGCGACCCCAACCCCAACCCCACCCACTCCACCCACCGGCAGCCTTTCCAACTTGGCCCGGGTTCCTTGGGACGGCGGACCGTCGTACTGGTCCAAGTTCGCCGGTGCGGCGAAGCTGAACGATCCCAATCTCTTCCCCGTGAGCGTCTTCTTCGGGAAGCCGGAACATGCCGCCCAGTTGAAGGACCTTGGAGTGAATGTCTATCAGGAGGCAGAACACGATGGCTCAGCACTGACCTCCATCACTGACACCGGGATGTTGGTCATTGCCGGCCAGGAGTGGACACGCGCCGAGGTGGGTAACAATGCCGGCGTTGTCGCCTGGGCGACGTTTGACGAGTGCGACATGGGCCTGGGTTGTTCCGGGAGCAACACTCAGGAGAACCTGCAGCAGATGAAGGACCTGGTGGCGAAGATACGCGCCTACGGTGATGGCCGCCCCATCAATGCCAACTACGGTAAAGGCATTCTCGGGACGTGGTGGGCCAGTGGGACCATGGATGATTTCCTGGCTGTGGTGGACTTCGCTTCCGCTGATAATTACGCCTACACCAGCCCGGCTGTGGGTGATGCCATCAAGGCTTCTCCCGCCTGGCCTGCGGGAGCGAACCCCGCGGCGAGTGCTGCGTACGGATGGCAGATTGACCGGCTGCGCTCCTTCCAGGCACCCCCTGGAATGAAGCCGAATTGGGCGTTTGTCGAATCGGCTCGGCCCTACTTGTCGGAGTCGAATGCCAGCACCATAACTCCTGAGCAGATGGAAGGAGCCATGTGGTCGGCCATCATCCATGAAGCCCGCGGAATCAGTATCTTCCAGCACAACAACGATTCCCGGTTCGGGACGTATTCGTTGGTGGACATCCCGGCGGACCGCAAAGCGGCGATCAAGGCTGCGCTGGCTGGCATCCAGTCGCTGGCACCTGTCCTCAACACCCAAAGCTATGTGTGGAACGCTGGAGCCCCGGGTGCGGACACCATGCTGAAGGCCAGGGACGGCGACGCTTATCTCTTCGCCGGCATCGGGTTGAATGGTGCCACCGGTTCAAAGACGTTCACAGTTCCTGACGGCATCACCGGCACGCAGGTGGAGGTGGTGGGCGAGAACCGCACCATTTCTGTCCAAGACGGGAAGTTCACGGATTCTTTCGCGAACGAGTACACGCATCACGTTTACAAGATCAGGATCTAGCTAAACCGCGCGCCCATCCAGGCCATCCGTTTCGGGGGTTCCCTGCTAACAGTGCCGTACGCACGGCATCCTGAGCAGCGAACCCCCGAAACGGGCGCGGCCAAAGCAGAAACAACCTACCCCGCCACCAACTTCCGCGCCGCAGCCGAGTGCTCAGCGATCAGTCCGGCCACATCCAGCCCGGGAATCGCACCGTCCACCACGCGCCACTGACCCCCGACCATCACCCGGTCGGCACGGTCCGCCCCGCAGAGCAGCAACGCGGCTACGGGATCGTGGCTGCCCGAGAACCGCAGCTCGTCGGGCTTGAACAGGGCCAGGTCAGCTTGGAGCCCCGGTGCCAGCTGCCCAATATCGGATCGGCCCAACACGGCAGCGGACCCACGGGTTGCCCAGCCCAGTGCACGCTCCACAGGAACGGAGGCGCCATAGCGGAGCCGTTGCAGATACAGTGCCTGCCGTGCTTCGAGGATCATGTTCGAAGCGTCGTTCGACGCCGAACCGTCCACTCCCAGCCCCACGGGAACGCCTGCTGCTTCGAGTTCCAGGACCCGCGCGGTCCCGGAAGCCAGGCGCATGTTCGACGTCGGACAGTGGGCCACCGCTGTTCCTGCGGCTCCCAGCCGCGCAATTTCCTCGTCGTTGAAGTGGATGCCGTGTCCAAGCCAAGTGCGTGATCCCAACCAGCCCACGGATTCCAGGTAGTCCACGGTCCGCAGTCCGAACATGGATTTGCAGAAGTCTTCCTCGTCAATAGTCTCTGCGAGGTGCGTGTGCAGCCGGACATCGAACCGCTCAGCCATCGCCGCAGACTCGGCCATGATTTCCTTCGTCACCGAGAAAGGCGAGCACGGGGCCAAGGCTATTTGCACCACAGCCCCGTCTCCGGTCTCGTGGTACTGACGGATCAGCCGTTCGCTGTCCGCAAGGATCGCCTCGGGTGACTGGACCGTGGTCCTGGGCGGCAGCCCGCCGTCGTCCTCTCCCAAGGTCATGGACCCGCGGGTCAGCGTGGCCCGCATCCCCATGGCACGCACGGCGGCGACTTCAATGTCGATTGCGTCTTCCATGCCGTCGGGGAAGAGGTAGTGGTGGTCGGCGGCGGTGGTGCATCCCGAGAGCAGCAGTTCGGCCAGCGCAACCTGCACGGCAAGCTCGAGGCTTCGAGGAGTCAAACGGGCCCACACGGGGTAGAGGTTCTGCAGCCACGGGAACAGGGGAGCGTTGGCCACCGGTCCCCAGGCGCGGGTGAGGGTTTGGTAGAAGTGGTGGTGCGTGTTGATGAGCCCGGGCAGGACAACGTGCGCGGAGGCATCAAAAACGGAACAGGGAAGCGATGGCTGCCCGCCCGAAGGCACCAGCTCGAGGATGGTGCCGGAGTCGGAAACCACCAGGCCGCCGCCGGCGTCGAGGTCGTTCGCGGTGAAGATACCCAGCGGGTTCTTGATCCATAGAGGGGTCATTGCAGGTTCCTTGTCTGGTCGGCGTGTACGCGTTCCAGCTCAGTTAGGCCCTGTCTGCTGATCCAGGTTGCCGGACCGTCAGAACGGGGTCCAGTCCGAAAAGCGTAGAATGCACGACGGCGGCCGTCAACGCCCGAGGTCGTCATCCGGTCACATTCGGGCGCCAGCCCCGGCACCACACGAGGCGCTTCCCGGCGCCAGCCCCGGCACCACACGAGGCGCCTTCCGGCGCCAGCCCCGGCCCCCCCGAGGCACCACACGGGGCACCACACGAGGCGCTTCCCCGCACCAGCCCCAGCCGACCAGTAATTTCGCATGACGAAATTAAGTTTTCAAAAAACTATGGCGCGGCTCACAAACCTGGTGCTACGCTCTAACTGCCAAAGGCGGGCACCCGGACCTCGGGAAGCTATCTACCAGGCGCAACTTAACCTTCATCGCACATGCTGAAGCCTGGTAACCAAGCTAACTGGAGCTCCTCTCTGTAGCGCCCCCGAACAGGTCACCTGGCTTCCTCAGCACTAAGGAAGTCGCAACATGAGTACAACCGTCACGGCCGAGCAATTCCTGGCCACATCCATTGAGCTGGCTACAGCCAATGTCCTTAACAGTGGTGGCCCTTTCGGCGCCGTCATTGTCACCGCGGACGGACGAGCCTTCGAAGGCGTCAACCGCGTTACCGCAACGAATGATCCCACCGCACACGCAGAGGTTACGGCCATCCGCAACGCCTGCCGCGAACTGGGGACCTTCGATCTCAGCGGAGCAACCCTCTACACCAGCTGCGAGCCATGCCCCATGTGCCTGGCTTCGGCACTCTGGGCACGCGTGGACCGCGTGTTCTTTGCCGCAGACCGTCACGACGCCGCATCCGTTGGCTTTGACGACGCCGTCTTCTACGAGTACTTCGAGAACGACAACCGGGACGCGCTGATGCCGGTAGCCAAGCTGGAACTGGGCGACCCCCAGGCTCCGGAGGCCCTCCAGCCGTTCAACACATGGAACACGCTTGATTCCAGGATTGACTACTAGGGCCCGGTGGCTGACATGAACATCCTGGATAACGCAGAAATGCAGACAGCAGCTGAGAAGCAGGCTGCGCTCTTCCCCAACGGAGAGAACAGCGCAGAGCCCACAGCAGCAAAGCACACGGCAACCGGCCTGGCAGATGGCAACAAGAAGCCCCCGGTGTCGAACTCCTTTCTGGACAGGTTCTTCCAGATCTCCAAGCGTGGCTCCACGCTGGCCCGTGAATTCCGCGGCGGACTGGTCACGTTCTTCACCATGGCGTACATCGTCATCCTGAACCCGCTGATCCTTGGCGGCTTCTCGGCAGAAAACGCTCCCACGGACGTGGCCGGCGGCTGGCTCTCAGCAGCACAGGTCGGTGCCGTAACGGGCCTGACTGCCGGCGTCATGACCATCATTTTCGGTCTGATTGCCAACTTGCCCTTCGGCCTTGCGGCCGGCTTGGGCATCAACTCGTTCCTTGCCGTCGCGGTCATCCAGGAAGTGACATGGCCAGAAGCCATGGGCCTGGTGGTCATCAACGGCATCCTGATTGTCCTTTTCGGTGCCACCGGCGCCCGTACGGCGATCTTCAAGGCAGTCCCCAAGGAACTCAAGGCCGCCATTACCGTTGGCATCGGCCTGTTCATTGCCTTCATCGGCTTCGTCGATTCCGGCTTTGTCCGCGCCACCACGGGCGGTCCGCCGGTCCAGCTGGGCGACAACGGCTCCATCACGTCCATCCCCACCCTCGTCTTCATTGTGGGTCTGCTGACCATGGGCATCCTCGTGGCACGCAAGATTCAGGGCGGCCTGCTGATCGGCATCGTCGCCACCACCATCCTCGCCGCCGTTGCCGAGGCCGTTTTCCACATTGGTCCCGGCAGCGCAGAGAACCCGGGCGGCTGGCACCTCAATGTCCCCATCCTCTCGAGCCAGTTGGTGTCCGTCCCGGACCTCAGCCTGGTGGGCCAGTTCGATCTCTTCGGTTCGTTCGCCCGGATCGGTGGATTGGCAGCAACCATGTTGGTTTTCACCCTGGTATTCACCAACTTCTTCGACGCCATGGGCACCATGACGGGCCTGGCCAGGAGTGCAGGCGTGGCGCATAAGGACGGCACGTTCCCCAAGCTGAAGTCGGCCTTCATTGTTGAAGGCATGGGCGCAGTGGTGGGTGGTGCGACGTCGGGTTCGTCCAACACGGTGTACATCGACTCGGCGGCCGGCATCGGCGAAGGCGCACGTACCGGCCTGGCCTCAGTGGTCACCGGTTTGCTGTTCCTGGGCTCGATGTTCTTCACGCCGCTTACTTCGGTTGTGCCGCTGGAAGTTGCAGCAGCAGCCCTGGTGGTGGTGGGTGCCATGATGATGGCGCAGATCCGCGAGATCAAGTTCACCAAGTTCTCGATTGCGCTCCCGGCGTTCCTGACCATCGTGACCATGCCGTTGACTTACTCGATCGCCAACGGAATCGGCGTCGGATTCGTTTCCTTCGCCGTGATCAGCGCGGCGTCGGGCAAGGCCAAGAAGGTCCACCCGCTGATGTGGGTGGTTACGGCCGGCTTCATCATCTACTTTGCCCGCGGCCCGATCAACGCCCTGATGGGCGTCTAACCGGGAGCCGCACCCGCGCCGGCGGTTGTTCCGGCACTCTGATCGGCGGTCCGCCGGCACCCACCGCACGAATAGGCGTCCGCCGTCGTCGTCCTTCCCGAACCATAAGGACTGGAAGGCACGACGGCGGGCGGCGGCTGGGCGGTCGACGCTCCGTCAAGGAACGGGGGCAGGGAGATGAAGCCCTTGCCCCCGTTCCCATGAACGCTTTTATCGATTACCTGCGACTTCCCCTCAACAACCTCTGGAAATGAGATTATGGGGCAAGATCGCGCACTGCTCCGGCCGGGCCACCCGGCTGGGACACCTGGAATAAGGATGTGTTGCCATGCTGGATCTGATGCCTTCACTGGGCAGCTGGCGGCCTGCGGTCTCCGGCCAACTGTGTGCTGTGGCCACGATCGTAGGGACTGGCGGTTCTGTGCCGCGGCCCATGGGAACCTCAATGTTGGTCTCCGAAAACGGCGAAATCCTGGGCAGCCTGTCCGGGGGTTGCGTGGAAGGCGCCGTGGTGGAAGCGGCTTTGGAAGCAATGCGCGACGGCGGCCCCCGCCTTGAGTCGTTCGGCTACAGTTCCGAGGACGCGTTCGCCGTCGGCCTTACCTGTGGAGGGGAACTGGAAGTCCATATCCAGCCGCTCCGGGCAGGATCGCCTGAGCTGTCTGTTTTTGCCGAAACCCCGCGTCCTGCGGCCTTGATCCGCCGGCTCGATGCGCACGGCGGAGTCATGGTGGTCAATGATCCCGTCCGGTTCCGTGCCATGGAGTCCGAGGAACTGGCCAAACTGCTGGGCGACCACCCCTCCACACTTTTTGCCGCCGCTGCCCAGGTGGAGCCACTGCTCCAAGGTGGCCGAGCCGGTTTGGTGCGCCTGGCACCGCCCGAGGGATGCATCGATGGCTGGGTCACCACGGAGAGGCTGGACATGCCCCCACAGGAGGAAACGCAACCGGAGCCCATCACCCTGTTGGTGGAAAGCCGGTTGCCGGCCGCCCGGATGCTGATCTTCGGCGCCAACGACTTCGGCGCAGCACTGCTGCCTGCAGGACAACTCCTCGGCTACAACGTGACCCTGTGCGACGCCAGGCCTGCGTTCGCCAAGCAAACCCGATTCGCGGGAGCAGACCAAGTGGTCACCGAATGGCCGCATCGTTACCTTGAAGCAGAGGCAGCGGCAGGACGCATCGATGCCCGCACCGTGGTGTGCGTCCTGACGCACGATCCCAAGTTCGACATCCCCCTGCTCCAGAGCGCCCTCCGTATCAACCTGGCGTATCTCGGCGCCATGGGTTCCCGCCGCAGCCACCGCCAACGGATCGACGCCTTGCTCGAGGCAGGCACTTCGCCGGAGTCCCTGGACCGGCTGCATTCGCCGATCGGACTGAACCTGGGTGCTGTCACTCCCGCTGAAGTGGCGGTTTCCATCACCGCCGAAATCATTGCTGAGCGCGGTGCGGGCCGGCGGACTTCGAGTGCCCCCGGGTTCCCTTCCCTCAAAGACAGCGCCGGCCCGATTCACCCAATGCCGATTCACGCAACGCCCAACGCAGCGCCGATCCCGGCCCCGACTTACGCAGCGCCCAACGCAGCGCCGATCCCGGCCCCGACTTACGCAACCACTCAACACCTCACTCAGGAGGACCCATGGACATGAACACCATCGAGGCCGTGGTCCCCACCACGGACCCCGCACAATGGCGCGACGGCGACGCCTGGCTCGCCGGGGGCACTGTCCTTTTCTCCTATGGAAGCACCGTTCTTAAGCGGCTCCTGGACCTTGGCCAGGCGGAATGGCCGGCCATCACCGTTACGGATGCGGGCATCGAACTTGCCGCCACCTGCACCGTCGCTGAGCTCTATGCCCTGCCGCAAACCGCCGAAGCAGCCAGCCGCGAGTGGCCCGGATTGGCGCTGATCCGGCCGTGCTGCGACTCGTTCGTGGCCTCGTTCAAGATCTGGAACATGTCCACCGTGGGCGGAAACATCTGCACCGGGCTGCCCGCAGGACCCATGACCTCGCTCTGCGCAGGACTCGACGGTGAGGCCACCATCCTCAGCCCGGACGGCACCAGCCGCAAGGTTCCCGTGGCCGACGTCGTGACTGGAGACATGCAGACTGTTCTGGCGCCGGGGGAGTTGCTCCGCAGCATCCATCTGCCGGCCAACGCGCTCTCCGCCCGTGTGGCCTTCCGCCGTTTGTCCCTGAGCAACCTCGGCCGCTCCGGTGTGCTGCTGATCGGCCGGCTCGACCCCGACGGCGGCCTGGTCATTACCGTAACCGCGTCCACCAAAAGGCCGGTGCAGCTGCGGTTCCCCGCCGGGCAGGTTCCCGACGCCGGGACGCTGGCTGACGCCGTCGGCGATTCCATTCCGTGGCCGCTGTACCACGACGACATCCACGGGCTCCCCGCGTGGCGGCGGGATATGACGTTCAAGCTGGCGGAGGAAATCCGGGCAGAACTGTTGGGCGAGTCCATGGCTGTGTCCGGCGATTTCTGGCCCCCGCACAATACCTCGCCCCAGCCGTCCACCCAGCCCACACCAACCACCACCCAGCAGAAGGAGGCCCCGAATGGCAATTGAGATCAACGGTTCTGCCTCGCAGGCCACACCCCGCCCGGGCCAGTGCCTGCGCACGTTCCTCCGTGAAGAGGGAAACTTCGGAGTCAAGAAGGGCTGCGACGGCGGCGACTGCGGAGCCTGCACGGTTCACGTAGACGGCACACCCGTCCACAGCTGCATCTACCCGGCTGTTCGCGCAGAAGGTAAAGCGGTCACCACCATCGAGGGCCTCGCGTCGGCCGAAGGCCTGCACCCTGTGCAGGAGCAGTTCCTCGAGGCCCAGGGTTTTCAGTGCGGTTTCTGCACCGCCGGCATGATGATGACTGCTGCAACGTTCGACGACGAACAACGCGCCAATCTGCCGCGCAACCTCAAGGGAAACCTGTGCCGGTGCACCGGTTACCGGTCCATCGCGGATGCGGTCTGCGGCCATGGCGAAGGCCACGGCGGCCGCCACAGTGGCGGAGACCAGCACGACGCCGGAGCTGACGTTTCGGGGGCACAGCCAGTTTCCGGGACGCTGCCTGATTCGGGCGCACAGCGTGTTTCCGGGGCACAGCCTGCTTCCGGGCCGGATCCTGCTTCCGGGGCACAGTCTGTTTCCGGCACGCAGCCGTCCGCTGCAACCGGCACTGCGCAGGCGATGGCAGCAGCAGCTGCCCCTGTTGCAGCCGCTCCGGGCCAGCTCGGCGACAACGTTCCCGCACCAGCCGGCCAAGCCGTGGTCACCGGGACCGCCCGCTACGCCCTGGACGTACCTGCCGAGGACCTTCCGGGCCTGCTGCACCTGAAGCTGCTGCGTTCGCCGCACCCGCATGCCCGGATCGTGTCCATCGACAAGGCCCCAGCATTGGCGGTTCCCGGCGTCGTGGCGGTCTTCACGCATGAGGACGCTCCACAGCTGCTGTTCTCCACGGCCCAGCACGAGAACTTCACCGACGATCCTGACGACACCCGGGTGTTGGACAACGTGGTGCGCTTCATCGGACAGCGCGTTGCTGCGGTAGTCGCTGAATCCGTGGGCGCAGCCGAGGCCGGGGCCCGGGCACTGGAAGTGAATTACGAACTCCTGGAGCCGGTGTTTACGCCGCAAGAGGCCATCCTCCCCGGAGCCCCGGCTATTCACGGAGAAAAGGACGGGGTCTTCTCCCGCATTTCCCGCCCGCATCACAATGTAGTGGCCGAGGTCCATGCCGAGCTGGGCAGCGTTGCGGACGGCTTCGCGGCGGCCGACTTCATCCACGAGCACACGTACCAAACCCAGCGCGTGCAGCATGTGGCCATGGAAACCCACTCGTCCATTGCCTGGCTGGATGAGGACGGCCGGCTGATGATCCGTTCCTCAACGCAGGTTCCGTTCCTGGTGAAAAGGACCTTGAGTCGGGTGTTCAACCTTGCGCCGGAGACCATCCGGGTGGTGGCGGGCCGGGTTGGCGGCGGTTTCGGTGGCAAGCAGGAGGTCCTTACCGAGGACCTGGTGGCCCTCGCCGCCCTGAAACTGCGCAGGCCCGTCCAACTGGAGTTCACACGGACAGAGCAGTTCACCGCGACCACCACCCGCCACCCCTTCACCATCAAGCTCAAGGCCGGTGCCAGCCGGGACGGGTACCTCACGGCGCTGCAGCTTGACGTCCTCACCAATACCGGTGCCTACGGAAACCATGCTCCCGGTGTGATGTTCCACGGCTGTGGAGAATCCTTGGCCGTCTACAAGTGCGTGAACAAGAAGGTGGACGCGCACGCGGTTTACACCAACACCGTCCCCGCAGGCGCTTTCCGCGGGTATGGGCTTAGCCAGATGATCTTCGCCATCGAGTCCGCCATTGACGAGCTGGCCATCGGGATCGGCATGGATCCGCTGGAGTTCCGGCTCAAGAACATGGTCCGGCCCGGCGACCACATGCTCTCCACAACCCCCGAGCCCGAGGAAGACGTCCACTACGGAAGCTACGGATTGGACCAGTGCGTCGCCTTGGTCAGGGATGCCCTGGACCGCGGCAAGGAACGCTACCGGGCTGCCGGCCTGGATGACCTCGGCCCGGACTGGGTAGTAGGGGAGGGCTCGGCGCTGTCCATGATCGACACCGTCCCGCCGCGCGGACACTTCGCCCACACCCGGGTGAGCCTGGAAGCTGACGGAAGGTTCGCCGTCGACGTCGGTACTGCCGAGTTCGGGAACGGCACCACCACCGTCCATGCGCAGTTGGCGGCCACCGCCTTGGCGACGACTGCGTCCAAAGTGACCGTGCGGCAGTCCGATACCGACCTCCTTGAGCACGATACCGGCGCGTTCGGCTCGGCCGGAACCGTGGTGGCCGGAAAAGCGACGCTCGGTGCGGCGCTGGAGCTCGGCACCCGGATCCAGACCGTTGCCTCGTCCCTGACGGGTGTTCCAGTGGCCGACTGCCGCTTGGCGGACGGTGCGGTGCAGTGCGGTGACCGTACGGTGCCGCTGACGGAAATCGTCGACGCCGCCCGGCTGCAAGGCGTTCGGCTCGCCACCGACGGCAACTGGGGTGGGACGCCGCGTTCGGTGGCGTTCAACGTCCATGGCTTCAGGGTCGCTGTCAACACGGGAACCGGCGAGCTGCGGATCCTGCAAAGTGTCCAAGCCGCGGACGCTGGTGTGGTGGTCAACCCGCGGCAGTGCCGTGGCCAGATCGAGGGCGGTATCGCGCAGGCCCTCGGCGCGGTGCTCTACGAGGAAGTAAAAGTGGACGACGCCGGCCGCGTCACCACGGACATCCTGCGGCAGTACCACATCCCTTCGTTCGCGGACGTGCCACGGAGCGAGGTGTACTTCGCAACCACCAACGACTCCACCGGGCCTTTGGGTGCGAAGTCGATGAGCGAGAGCCCGTTCAATCCCGTGGCTCCCGCGCTGGCCAACGCCATCCGCAACGCAACCGGCATCCGCTTCGGCGAGCTGCCCATCGCCCGGGACAAGATCTACCTGGCCCTCCGCGACCGCACCCTGATCCCCAACTGACCCCTGTCCCCATGCCAGCCCAACTAGGTAACAGCAAACGTCGCTATGAGCCCTCATTGCGACGTTTGCTGTACCTACTTGGGGGAGAGGGTGAGCTCCATGAACACGCTGTTCGGGTCCAGGGTGTAATCCCCAAAAGGCGGGCACTCCGTAAAGCCGTGCCGGGCATACAGCCTGCGGGCCGGGGCGAAATAATCCTCGGTACCCGTCTCCAGGCTCACGCGCCCGTAACCCAGCCGCGCGGCTTCGGCCACAATGTGCTCCAGCATCCCGGTGGCCACCCCTCGTCCGCGTGCGGCGGACGTAGTGCGCATGGACTTGATCTCGGCCTGCCCTTCGGAGAGTTTCTTCAACGCACCGCAACCCAGCAGTACCCCGTCTTCGCGGGCTGTCCAGAACGTAATGGACTCGTGCGACAACGCCGAGTGGTCCAGCGCATGAACGCTCTCGGCCGGGGAAGTGGCGAACATGTCGGCCAGGTGCTCGCTGAGGAGCTGGCTGACATCAGGGCGTGCGGGATCGTCGGGTTCGATGCGGATCATCATGCCCCCAAATCTACCCGGCGCTACCCTTCCAGAAGGTGCAGCTGGTCTTTGGTATCCAGGTCCTCGCCGGAACAAAGATCACTGCAATCCACCAGGTCCACCAAGCCTGGATGTGCTTTGAGGAATGAACGCGCGCCGGTGTCGCCGTGAGCTGCCGCAGCAGCGTCGGCGCGGAGTCCGACGTCGAAAATCACCGGGTGCCTGCGCTTCAGGTGACCCGACTCGTCAGGGTAGGCGGCTGCGGTGACCCGGCCGGGACGGTGGCTGCCCAGCAGCCTGCTGACCGCCGTCGGGGTTAAACCGGGTTGGTCCACCAGCGCCACCATGATGCTGTTTCCTGGGGCGGCGGAGTCGATTCCGGCTCGGAAAGAGCCGGCCATTCCCTTGGCCCAGTTCTCGTTCTCGACCACCATATGGGTGCCCAAATCGGTGTTGCTCCGAACATGCCCGGCCTCAGCACCGAGTACCACCACAACCTCGCGGCAACCGCCGTCGAACAAGGTATCGGCGAGAACCTCCACCAAAGTCCGCCCGCGGAAGGGCAGCAAGGCCTTGGGACCACGGCCCAGGCGGGTGCCGGCCCCGGCAGCGAGGAGCACACCCGTGGTGGGGGCCGTGCCGATGTCAGTCATATCCTCACCATACGCGCGGGGGTGCATGCGGTCTCTAGCTCCTTGGTGGCTTTCGAAGCGATCTACCTATATCGGTTGTAAATTACCGATCAGTAGGGCTTTTGGCTGTGTGAAATGGCCGATATCGTCTATGGGGGAGTTATGAAGTCAGCTCGGAAACGCAACGATGCGTGAAAGTACAGGGGAAATGGCTGGCAATTTCGAAATTCTCAAAGCAGGATCCAACTCATTCCGGTTCAGGCTTACCGCCGAGGACGGCACGGTTGTGGCAGTGTCGCCGCAGTTTCCGAACCTCAAGGCCGTGGTGGCCGGCATCAACGCCGTCCGCGAAAATGCGGCAACCGGCTTTGTGGTGGACCGCAGGAACCTGGGCACCTAGGCCCGGTTGGCAGAAACCAACGAAACAACAAGTGGCGGCAGCGTTCTTTACGAACACTGCCGCCACTTGTTGATACGGGGTGTTTAGGCGTCTCCGCCCGCTCCGCCGGTAGTGCCGGCGTTCACGTCCAGCAGTTTGTAGCGGTCAATGGCGTACGACGGCGCGCCCTCCTCGACCTCGCCCCTCGCCGCCAGCAACTGGAGGGTTTTGGCGACGATGGAGTGGGTGTCGTTTTTGAAGTAGCGGCGTGCGGCTTGGCGGGTGTCGGAGAAGCCGAAGCCGTCTGCTCCGAGGGAGGCGAAGTCGTTGGGGATGAATTGGCGGATTTGGTCGGGGACGGCTTTCATGTAGTCCGAGACTGCGATGACTGGTCCGGTGGTGCCTGCGAGTTGTTCGGTGATGAACGGGGTGCGGGCGGGTTGGCCGGGGTTCAGGAAGGCGTGTTCTTCGGCGGCGAGTCCGTCGCGTCGGAGTTCGTTCCAGGAGGTCACGGACCAGACTTCGGCGGCGACTCCCCAGTCTTCGTTGAGGATCCGGGCGGCTTCGAGGGCCCAGGGGACGGACACGCCGGAGGCGAGGATGTTCGCGGTGGGCCGGTTGCTGTCTCCTGTGGGGGCTTCGGCGAGGCGGTAGATGCCTTTGAGGAGCCCGTTGATGTCGAGGTTTTCCGGTTCCGCGGGTTGGGTGATGGGTTCGTTGTAGACGGTGAGGTAGTACATGACATTCCTGTCATCACCGGTGCCGTCAGCGCTGGTGCCGTCTGTGTTGTTTTCGCCGTACATTTCTTCGAGGCCGTGGCGGATGATGTGGCCGATTTCGTAGCCGTAGGCGGGGTCGTAGGTTTTCACGGCGGGGTTGGTGGAGGCCAGGATGGGGGAGTGTCCGTCGGCGTGTTGGAGTCCTTCGCCGGTGAGGGTGGTCCGTCCTGCGGTGGCGCCGATGATGAAGCCGCGGGTCATTTGGTCTGCTGCGGCCCAGAAGGAGTCGCCGGTGCGTTGGAAGCCGAACATGGAGTAGAACACGTAGATCGGGACCAGGGGTTCGCCGTGGGTGGCGTAGGCGGTGCCGGCGGCGGTGAAGGCTGCGACGGCTCCGGCTTCGTTGATGCCGGGGTGGATCAGTTGTCCGGCGGGTGATTCTTTGTAGGCCAGGACGAGGTCGCGGTCCACGGAGAGGTAGTTCTGGCCTTTGGGGTTGTAGATTTTCGCGGTCGGGAAGAACGCGTCCATGCCGAAGGTCCGTGATTCGTCCGGGACGACGGGCACGAAGCGTGCGCCGAAGTTTTTGTCCCGCATGAGGTCCTTCAACAACCTGACGAAGGCCATGGTGGTCGCGGCTTGTTGTTTACCGGATCCGCGTTTGGCTACTTCGTAGGACTTCGCTTCGGGCAGGGTCACGGGGGTGTGTTTGCGGCGGCGTTCGGGGACGAACCCGCCAAGTTCTGCCCGGCGGTCCATGAGGTATTTGATTTCCGGGGCGTCCATGCCGGGGTGGTAGTACGGGGGCCGGTAGAGGTCAGCGTCGAGTTGTTCATCGCTGATGGGGATGCGGAGGTGGTCACGGAAGGCTTTGAGGTCTTCCATGGTCAGTTTCTTCATCTGGTGCGTGGCGTTGCGGCCCTCGAAGTGCGGGCCCAGGCCGTAGCCCTTGACGGTTTTGGCCAGGATGACCGTGGGTTTGCCCTTGAACTCGGTCGCTGCCTTGTACGCGGCGTAGACCTTGCGGTAGTCGTGGCCGCCTCGTTTGAGGCCCCAGATCTGTTCGTCGTCCAAGTCCGCGACCATGTCCTTGGTCTGCGGGGACTTACCGAAGAAGTGTTCACGGACGAACCCGCCGGACTCGGCCTTGTAGGTCTGGTAGTCACCATCGGGGGTTTCGTTCATGATCTTCACCAACGCCCCGTCCCGGTCGTTTTCCAGGAGGTGGTCCCATTCGCGGCCCCAGACGACCTTGATCACGTTCCAGCCCGCGCCGCGGAAGAACGCTTCGAGTTCCTGCATGATTTTGCCGTTGCCGCGGACCGGTCCGTCCAGGCGCTGGAGGTTGCAGTTGATCACGAAGTTCAGGTTGTCCAGGTTCTCGTTCGCGGCGAGCTGGAGCAAGCCACGGGACTCGGGCTCGTCCATTTCCCCGTCACCCAGGAACGCCCAGACCTGCTGGTCCGAGGTGTCCTTGATGCCACGGTTCTGCAGGTACCGGTTGGACTGGGCCTGGTAGATCGCGTTCATCGGGCCGATACCCATCGACACGGTCGGGAATTCCCAGAAATCAGGCATCAACCGCGGGTGCGGGTACGAGGACAGGGCATGACCGGCCTTGGACTTTTCCTGCCGGAACCCGTCCAAATCCTCTTCCGTGAGACGGCCTTCCATGAACGCGCGGGCGTACATGCCAGGGGAAGCATGGCCCTGGAAGAACACCTGGTCCCCGCCACTGGGGTGGTCCTTGCCGCGGAAGAAGTGGTTGAACCCCACCTCGTACAGGGTCGCGGCACCGGCATAAGTGGAGATATGCCCGCCCACACCAATATCAGCCCGCTGCGCACGGTGAACCATCACCGCGGCGTTCCACCGCATATACGCACGGTACCGGCGCTCGAACTCCTCGTTCCCCGGGAACGGCGCTTCCTGGTCCACCGGGATCGTGTTCACATAATCAGTGGTCGTCACCATCGGCACACCCACCGACCTCGCGCCGGCACGCTGCAACAACGAACGCATAATGTACTGGGCACGCTCGGTACCCTGCTCCGCGATCAACGCATCAAGGGACTCAATCCACTCAGCGGTCTCTTCCGGATCACGATCAGGCAGCTGGGCAGTCAACCCGCTGAGGATGTGTGAGGTCTCTTCTCCTGCAGCCACGTCCAACCTCTCTTCATTGAATGTCTGGGCGCTTGCTCTGTGGGGGCGCTCAAGGAATTTCGTATTGTGAGAATAAAATTCTGCAATTCGAGATTACGTCTGCTGATGGGCAGCGTCAACACGGATTGCGTAACCAAAACAGTCAACTGGGAAACCGTTGCCCAAGCAACCGAATGTGACCCTGCATACACCGCGGATCCTTGACGTTACGTGACCTGAGTCATAGAGTGCTTTCACTATTCAATAACTAGATTCCGCAATGTGGAATCAGTACGAAGTGGAGATCCACGATGCAGACGACTTCATCAGTCGGCGTCACTGAGACTCCGGGAGAACCAAACGCAGGTGGCCCCAACCACCCGGTCGTGGGAAACACTGACCTCTGCGCCATTGCTTCCGAAGCCGCAGGCCGTACCATCAGCCCCAGTCTTTACAACATCGACCTTGCACCTACTAAGGCCAAGGGCCGCAAGTGGACCAGCTACAGCATCTTTACCCTCTGGGCCAACGACGTCCACAGCCTGGGTAACTATGCCTTCGCCATCGGCCTGTTCTCCCTCGGACTGGGTGGCTGGCAGATCCTGGTGGCACTGGGCATCGGTGCCATACTGCTGTTCGGCCTCCTGAACTTTTCCGGATTCATGGGACAGAAGACAGGCGTTCCCTTCCCGGTCATGAGCCGCATCAGCTTCGGCATCAGGGGAGCGCAAATTGCCAGCCTTGTCCGCGGCGCCGTCGCCGTAGCCTGGTTTGGCATCCAGACGTACCTGGCCTCTGTGGTCCTTCGCGTCATGCTGGTTGCCATGGCCCCGGGCTTGAAGGACCTGGACAGCAACTCCATCCTGGGCCTCTCAACCCTTGGCTGGCTCTCCTTCGTGGCCCTGTGGATCGTTCAGCTGGTCATCGTCAGCTTTGGCATGGAGATGATCCGTAAGTATGAGGCCTTCGCCGGCCCGGTCATCCTGGTGACCATGGCCGCAATCGCCGTGTGGGTCTTCATCGAAGCCGGTGGCGCCATCCAGTGGTCCGGCATCAAGGGCCTTGAAGGTGGGGAAATGTGGCTGACCATCTTCGCCGGTGGCGCGCTCTGGGTCTCCATCTACGGAACGTTCGTCCTGAACTTCTGCGACTTCACGCGGTCCTCCACCTCCAAGAAGTCAATCGTCAAGGGCAACTTCTGGGGCATTCCCATCAACATGCTTGTCTTCGGCGCCATTGTGGTTGTCATGGCCGGTGGCCAGTACAAGATCAACGGAACGGTCATCGAGAGCCCATCGGACATCGTCCAGAGCATCCCCAACACCCTTCTGCTGGTCCTGGCGTGCCTTGCCCTGCTGATTCTGACAGTGGCAGTGAACCTGATGGCCAACTTCGTTGCTCCGGTCTATGCGCTGACCAATCTCTTCCCGCGGCACCTGAACTTCCGCAAGGCAGCCTGGGTCAGTGGCACCATCGGCTTGGTCATCCTGCCGTGGAACCTCTACAACAACCCCATCGTCATCGTGTACTTCCTCGGTGGCCTCGGCGCATTGCTTGGACCACTGTTCGGCGTCATCATGGCCGACTACTGGCTGGTCCGTCGCGGCAAGGTCAACGTCCCTGAGCTCTACACAGAGGACCCCAAGGGCGCCTATTTCTACAAGCGCGGCGTGAACCCGAAAGCCATCATCGCCATGATTCCGGCGGCAGCAATCGCAATTGCCATTGCCTTCATTCCGGCATTGGCAGCCGCAGCACCGTTCGCCTGGTTTATCGGAGCAGGCGTTGCTGCACTCACGTTCTTCGCAGTGGCTGACAAGAAGCAGGTCCACGAGGACGTCTCCGGCGAGCCGATCGCCGTCGCCAGTACCCACTGACTCACCGAAACATCAAGGCATCGCCCGTCCCCCAACCAGCAGGATCCCAGCAAGCGGATCCGGGCCGGCCGGCAGGGACGGGCATTGCCGTTGGAAGGAAAACCATGCGCATCCTGGTCGCGAACGTCAACACCACCCAGTCCATGACGGACTCCATCGCCGCGCAGGCTCGTGCTGCAGCGGCCCCCGGCACCGAAATCATTGGCATTACCCCGCGCTTCGGCGCCGACTCCTGCGAAGGAAACTTCGAAAGCTACCTTGCCGCGATCGCCGTCATGGACGCCGTGGTCAACTATCCCGAACCATTCGACGCCGTCATCCAGGCCGGCTATGGCGAGCACGGCCGCGAAGGCCTCCAGGAACTCCTGGACGTCCCGGTGGTCGACATCACCGAAGCAGCCGCCAGCACTGCGATGTTCCTGGGCCATAAATATTCCGTGGTCACCACGCTTGACCGCGCGGTTCCGCTGATCGAGGACCGCCTCAAGCTTGCCGGCCTCGATGCCCGGTGTGCTTCTGTGAGGGCCAGTGGCATGGCCGTGCTCGAGCTGGAGGAATACCCGGAACGCGCCGTTGAAGCGATCGTGGGCCAGGCGGAACAAGCGGTCAACCATGACAAAGCCGAGGTCATCGTCCTGGGGTGCGGTGGCATGGCCGGTCTCGACGAGGAGATCCGTCAGCGCACCGGCGTTCCTGTAGTGGATGGTGTGGCCGCGGCAGTCACCATCGCAGAATCCCTGGTCCGCCTCGGACTCTCCACGTCCAAGGTCAGGACATACGCCACCCCGCGTCCCAAGACTGTCATAGGCTGGCCGATAACCGCGGCCTCAACCCACGCAGGACCCCAGCCTGCCGAAGCGGCACACTGAGGCAAAGTACGTCCCTGAAAGGCAACCATATGACTGACTCCAGCCTGCCCGCAGACCCCAGGGTCGCCGTCGTTACCGGGGCGGGTTCAGGTATTGGGCGGGCAGTTGCCCGGCTCATGCTCGCCGAGGGTTACCGCGTAGCGCTGGCCGGGCGTCGTGGGGCGCAGCTGCTCGAAACTGCGGGACGCCATCCGGAAGCGCTGGCAGTTCCGTGCGACGTCACAGCGCCCGACGACGTCGCCCGCCTTTTCGGGGAGGTCCGCCAACGCTGGGGCCGGGTTGATGTGCTGTTCAACAATGCGGGCATCTTCGGACCGGCCGGCGACGTCGGAGAGATCAGCGTGGAGGAGTGGGAAGCAACGCTTCGCGTGAACGTCACCGGTTCCATGCTGTGTGCGGCCGAGGCGGTGCGGACCATGAAAGCCCAGGAGCCCCAAGGTGGCCGCATCATCAACAACGGCTCCATTTCGGCGCATTCGCCAAGGCCAAGGTCCGTGGCCTATACGGTAACCAAGCATGCGATGACGGGCCTGACCAAGAGCATCGAGCTCGACGGCAGGGAGTTCGGGATCACTTGCGGGCAGATCGACATCGGCAATACCCGCACGGAGATCATGGACACCATCGGCGTGGGCTCCGGGGCGCTGCAGGCCGATGGCAGCCGCAAGGTTGAGCCGATGTTCCCGGTGGATGACGCTGCCCGGGTGGTGCTGATGATGGCCAACATGCCGGCCTCGGCCAGTGTGGGGTCCGTGGTGGTGACTGCTGCCGGCATGCCCTTTGTGGGCCGCGGCTAGCGAGTTTTTGTACACATAACGCCCTCAAAACCGCCCTTTCCGGGCATTAGCTGTACAAAACATCCGGTCTGAGGGAGCTGGTCTGTGGATAACTCTTTCTCGCCTCAGCGGTTGTGACTCAATGGGGCATGCGCCCGTTGTCTTCCCTTCCCCCGGCTCTTTCTGACCAAGCCTTTACTCTGGCTGCGGCTGCGGAATTTGGAGTTGCCCCAAAGAGACTCCGGGCATCGGACCTTCTGGTGCCCAGCCGGGGACTCCGCGTGCCGCAGCGGACGCAGACGTTGCTGGAGGTTGCCCGGCCCCACCTTGACCTCCGTCAGGGTGACTTTTTGAGCCATAACAGTGCCGCTGAGGTGCTGGGATTGCCGCTGCCCTCTTGGGCGCAGTTCAGGCCCGACGACGGCGGGCCGGTGACCGCCGTCGTCGAACCTATTCCCTGGGGACCAAAGAGCGGCCCTCATTTTCGGGAGCCGGGACGATTTATCCATCTCTCGCGGCCAAGGGATGGATCGTTGCCTCGGCGGAGGGGAGTGGCCGGCCATCGGCTGACATTGAGGGACGGTGATCTCACAGATCTGGAGGGGGTTATCCTCACGTCTGTGGCACGAACCTGGGTGGATTTGGCCACGATGCTGCCGATGGACGACTTGATCGTGGTCGGGGATGCCATTATCAGCGAGCACAGCCGCACCTTCGGCCCTCCCCGGGTGGCGCTTGTCTCCCTTCAAGCCCTCAAGAGTTTCGTGGAGAAGGCCAACGGTGTTCACGGCGTCCGCAAGGCTCGCGTCGCGTTGGAGTCGCTTCGCGTGGGTGTTGATTCTCCGCCGGAAACCAAGCTCCGGCTCTTGCTTGAAGAGGCCGGGCTTCCTGCATTCGTTCCAAACTGCCGGGTAGACGATGCGCTTGGCAAACCGGTGTGGACTGACTTGGGATGCCCGGAGTATCGGATCTGCCTTGAGTACGAGGGCCTTCATCATCTGTTACCAGAGCAGCAGGCTCTGGATGCTTATCGGGATCAGCGCGTCTCAGAGGCTGGCTGGCGACAGGTAAAGATCAACAAGATCGACATGACGCATGGCAGGAAGTGGGTGGTGGCCCGGGTATCCCAGGGGCTCCGCAAACAGGGATGGACGGGCTGAGGTTTTGTACAGCTGATGCCCTCATGGCTCGTCCTTTGGGGCATCACCTGTACAAAAAACCAAATGTGACTTCCACAATATGGAAACTGAATTCCCCCTTGCGGAATGGAACAAGCAGGCCTACATTTGAAAAACCCCCACAAAATGTGAGGCTGTTCACAACTGATTGGTTCAGAACAATGAAGATCCCAGACTCCGCGGCGCTGAAGGCGAGTTCGGCCCCGCAGAAGAAAAAGCGGCTGTACCAGTCGCTCTTTTTTCAAATCCTGATCGCCGTCGTCGCAGGTGTGCTCATCGGTCATTTTTGGCCGACCATTGGGTCCGCCCTTCGGCCACTGGGCGATGGATTCATTCAACTCATCAAAATGATCATCGCTCCGCTGATCTTCCTCGTGATCGTCACGGGCATCTCGGCAGTGGGCGACGTCAAAGCGGTCGGAAGGGTCGGGGTCAAAGCGCTCCTGTACTTCACCGGCGCCACTCTTTTTGCCCTTGTCTTCGGACTCATCGTAGGAAACATCGTTCAGCCTGGTGCTGGCCTTAATATCGACCCCGCTTCGCTCTCGCAGGACGCACTGGACGCCAAAACCGGTCATGCCGTCCCCAAGGACGCCGCAGCGTTCATCCTGGATGTCATTCCCGTCAGCGTGATCGGTGCTTTTGCCAACAACAGCCTGCTTCAGGTGCTGTTCTTCTCAGTCTTCTTCGGCGCGGCCATTGTGGTCATCGGCCGCGAACGCTGCCTGCCGGTCATCAGCCTCATGGAAACTGTCCTCGAACTGATCTTCAAGATCATGTCTTGGATCATGAGGGTTGCCCCCATCGGCGCCTTCGGTGCCATGGCCTTCATTATCGGCCAGTACGGGATCAGTACGCTGAGCACCTATGCCCTCCTGATAGCCGCCTGCTACGGAGCGGCCATCATCTTCATTGGCTTGCTGTTCGTAGTGGCTTGGGGCTTTGCACGCGTTCCACTATGGCAATTCCTCAAGTACACCCGCGAGGAATTCCTGCTGGCACTGGGCACCGCGTCCACAGAAGCTGTGATGCCGCGCATCATGACCAAGCTGACCAACGCCGGCTGCTCCCGTGCCACCACAGGCCTGGTGGTTCCCACCGGCTACTCGTTCAACCTCGACGGCGCCGCGATCTACCTCTCCATTTCGCTGCTGTTCCTGGCACAGGCCTTCGGGCACAACCTTGACCTCGGCCAGCAACTGGCGGCCTTGGGTGTCCTCCTCCTGACGTCCAAGGGCATGGCCGGCGTCCCCGGCTCGTCCTTCCTGGCGCTCTCCGCGACAGCCGCAGCCCTGGGTATCTTCCCGGTTGCCGGCGTCGCGCTCCTCCTTGGAGCCGACCGCCTCATGGACTCCATGCGGGTAGTGGTCAACCTGCTCGGCAACTGCGTGGCAACGTTCGTGGTGGCCAAGTGGGAAGGTCAGTTCGACCGCAGCGTCATGCTCCGTGCTTTCAACGGCGAAATCACCAACGAGGACACGGCCATCATGCTCGGCAAGGAAGAACTCTTTGCCCAGCAGGAACTGGAGCGGATCAGCGGCGGCCAGGAACCCTCACCGAAATTCCGCGGAGGCCCTGCTGCCGACGCCATCCCGCAATTCGAGATGAGCAAGAAGGGGCAATCAACCACCCCGGTCTGCCCGGACTAAACCGGATACTTTTTGTACAGCTGATGCCCTTAAGACACGGTCTTAGGGGCATTAGCTGTACAAAAACTCCTTAGAGGGGGAGCAGTTCGGAGAGGTCGGCGCGCAAGCCGGACGCCATGACCCGGTGGGTTGAAACGGCGTCCGCCCACGAAAGGGTGCCGGTGACCAACGAGAGCCAGGTGGCGGCGTCGGTCTCTATGACGTTCGGGGGAGTGCCGCGCGTATGGCGGGGCCCCTCCACGCACTGCGTCACCCCGAACGGCGGCACACGGACTTCCACGGAATTCCCGGGCGCGCGGGCGGTGACCTCCTCCAGGGAGTAACGCACCGCCGTCGCAATCAAAGCGCGCGACGGCGGCGTCCCGGCAGCGCCGCCCGGCTCACCTTCACTGTGGGAAGGCCCGACGGCGGCCTGCCAGGCTGCCAGCGCAGCGCGGCCCTCGGAGATATCAACGCGGCGTCGTGCAACTGCCATGGATTTTTTCCTTCTTAACTACTGGTCCGTCATAACTACTGGTCCAGCTACTAGTCCAACAGGGCGGACACTGCATGGCCCAACCGGATCCTGCCCACCGTGCGTCCACCGCCAAGGACGGGCTCAACTACCCGTTCCAGGACGTTCGAAACTGCGGGGATGTCCACGGCGCCGCTCACGGCAAGGAGGGTCAGCCCTACCAGGGTTGTGGCGCGGAGGTTTCCGTCCAGCATCTTCACGGCTACCGTAGCGCCCGTGGGGGTGGCCAGGACCAGGACGCCCTCGGCGCCAATCTTGGCCAGGACTTCGAGTTCTTCCATCACCACGGTGTTGGATTCGCCCCGGCCCTGCACAGCCCAGGGGTAGTCCAACATGGACGTGGCAATGGTGGCCGCGCGTGCATTGGAAGATTTGTCACCGGGGGATTTGGCCAGGCGTGAATAGGCGCGGGCCAGCCCTGTCAGTGACACGGCGGCAACGGGTGCGCCGCAGCCATCGATCCCCAGGTGGGAAATGGTTTCTCCGGTGTATTCCTCAATGACGGACCGGACCCGCTGCTGAAGCGGGTGATTCGGTTCGAGGTAGCTGCGGAGGTCCCAGCCGTTCTCCGTGCAGGCCCACAGGAAGGCAGCGTGTTTGCCGGAGCAGTTGAAAGCCAGCCTGGACTCTCCGCGCTCGGACCGGACCAGCCAATTGCGGGCAGTTTCGTCCTGCGGCCAGGCGCTGGGGCACTGGAGGTTCTCTTCCTTGACGCCCGCCGCTTTGAGCATGCCCTCCACAACATCCATGTGGTCAAGGGAACCGGTGTGGCTGCCGCAGGCAACAGCAACCTGGGCGCCGCGCAAGGGCACGCCCGACTGCATGGAGGCCAAGGCCTGGAAGGGTTTGAGGGTGGAGCGGGCCAGGATGGGGGCATCGATGTCACCAAGACGGGTGACCACCGAGCCGTCACCGGCAAGAACCACGGCCGCGCCGATGTGCCGGGACTCAATAAAGCCACTTCGTTCGATCACTGCCAGTTCCACCGCAGACTCAACGTTGAACGTTTCATGCGAACTCATGGGCATAAGCCAAGTCTAGGGCGCAGCAGGGTCCGGGGAGTGACACAGCTTAGGCCGCGCGCCCTTCACAAAGTACCCTTGAAGACTGTGAAGGTACTCGTCATTGGCCCAGGCGGCCGCGAACACGCCATTGTCCGCTCTCTGCTTGAAGATCCCAACGTTTCCGAGGTCCACGCGGCCCCGGGCAACGCGGGCATCAGCAAACTCGTTCCCACCCACGCGATTGACGGGAACAACCCGGAAGCCGTGTCCGCCCTCGCCACCAAGCTGGCAGTGGACCTGGTTGTTGTAGGACCCGAGGCGCCGCTGGCTGCCGGTGTGTCCGACGCCGTCCGTGAAGCCGGGATTCCGGTCTTCGGTCCCAGCAAGGAAGCTGCCCAGCTGGAGGCTTCCAAGGCCTTCGCCAAGCAGATCATGGCCGAAGCCAACGTCCCCACGGCCATGGCCCGCGTTGCCACCAACGCCGAGGAAGCCGCCGACGCCCTGGACACCTTCGGTGCGCCCCACGTTGTTAAGGACGATGGGCTGGCAGCAGGCAAGGGCGTGGTGGTCACCAAGGACCGCGCGGAGGCCCTGGCCCATGCCCAGGCATGCTTCGACGCCGGTGGAACCGTGGTGATCGAGGAATTCCTGGACGGCCCCGAGGTTTCCCTGTTTGTCCTCTGCGACGGCCGCACCACTGTCCCGTTGTCCCCGGCACAGGACTTCAAGCGCATCTTCGACAACGACGAAGGCCCCAACACCGGTGGCATGGGCGCTTACACCCCGCTTGAATGGGCTCCGGAGGGCCTGGTCCAGGAAGTCATCGACCGCGTCGCCCAGCCCACAGTGGACGAGATGGCCCGCCGCGGCACTCCCTTCGTGGGCGTGCTGTACTGCGGCCTCGCCCTGACGTCCCGCGGCACCCGCGTCATCGAATTCAACGTCCGCTTCGGGGACCCCGAGACGCAGGCCGTCCTGGCCCGCCTCAAGACCCCGCTCGGTGCGCTGCTGCTGGCAGCTGCCAAGGGCGAACTGGACACCGCAGAAGAGCTGCGCTGGTCCAAGGACACGGCAGTCGCCGTCGTCGTGGCCGCCGAAAACTACCCGGACGCACCCCGCACCGGCGATCGCATCCGCGGCCTGAAGAAGGTTGACGAGCTGGACGGCGTCCACGTGGTCCACGCCGGCACCAAGCTGGACGACGAAGGCAAGGTGGTCTCGGCCGGCGGCCGCGTCCTGGCTGTTGTGGCGCTGGGTTCCGATCTGGTGGAGGCCCGCGAGAAAGCGTACGACGGCGTGGAGCTGGTTCAGCTTGAAGGCTCACAGTTCCGCACGGACATCGGAGGCAAAGCCGCACGCGGCGAAATCCGCGTGCCGTACACCGCTACCGGCACCATTCCGAAAGTGCAGGCCTGAGCATGACTGATTCTCTTCCCACCGGCGGTTTCGAGACCGAGACCCTGGATCTTCCAGGCTGGACCCACGTCTACTCCGGGAAGGTCCGGGACCTCTACGTTCCGGCAGATGAGGCCATCACGGAGAAGATCGGCCAGGAGTGCGTGCTGGTTGTGGCCAGTGACCGCATCAGCGCCTATGATCACGTGCTGAGCAGCGAGATCCCGGACAAGGGCCGTGTCCTGACACAGCTGAGCCTGTGGTGGTTCGACCAGTTGGAGGTTGAGCACCACGTGCTGGCCTCCACGGTTGAGGGTGGCGTACCTGCCGCCGTCGAGGGCCGGGCCATGATCTGCAAGAAGCTGGATATGTTCCCGGTGGAGTGCATCGCACGCGGCTACCTCACTGGCTCCGGCTTGGTGGAGTACAAGGAACACGGCACGGTCTGCGAGATCCCGCTGCCCGAGGGCCTGGTGGACGGTTCCCGCCTGGACAAGGCATTGTTCACGCCGTCGGCAAAGGCCGAGGTGGGCGAGCACGACGTCAACATCACTTACGACGACGTCGTAGCCATGGTGGGCGACGATATTGCTGCCCGCCTGAGCGAGCTCACGCTGAAGATCTACACCCGCGCCGAGGAGATCGCCCGTGAACGCGGCATCATCCTGGCCGACACCAAGGTGGAGTTCGGCATTGATGCCGCAACCGGCATCATCACCCTGGGCGACGAAGTCCTCACCCCGGATTCGTCACGCTTCTGGGATGCGTCCACTTACGCGCCGGGCAAGTCGCAGCCGTCCTATGACAAGCAGTATGTCCGCGACTGGCTGACTTCCGCAGAGTCGGGTTGGGACAAGTCCTCCGACACTCCGCCGCCGGCGTTGCCCGCTGAGGTAGTGGAGCGCACCCGTGCACGCTACGTCGAGGCGTACGAGAAACTCACGGGCCGTACCTTCGCCTAGAAGACCCAACTGAGTCGCAATTAGGCGCGTTTTGACCCCTCAAAACGCGCTTAACGGCGACTTACTTGGTTAATCAGGCTTGGGGTTGGATCAGGCTTGCGAGTGTTCTTTCGCGGCACGGCGCTCGGCCAGGCGGATCTCCAGGACTGCGTCCATGGCTTGCTGGACCCTGTCTGAGGCTCCGGCCGCGCTGAAATCATGCTGGGCCTCTTCAAGGAACTGGAGTGCCTCGGAGGCTTCGCCGGCTGCTTTGAGCGACTTGCCCAGCAACAGCGAGACTTCCCCCGCGGTGTGCTTGGCCAGGACCTTGCGGTCTGCATGAATTTCGCGGAGCTTCCCGACGGCGGCCGGAATGTCACCGGTCAGGTACAGCCAGCGTGCGCGGATGAAGGCGACCTCCAGCTGGTCCGTCTTGTTCCCGCCCACAATGGACAACGCGAGTTCTGCACGTTCAATGGCGGAGAGCGTTTCCGGCTCCACGATGCCGGAGGAAAGCCGGACCGCCGCTGAAGCCTTGTTGAACCGCGCCCACAGCTCAATGTCGTTGGCGGGGGAGAGGAGCTTGGCTGCCCGCTCGTGGTGCTTGATGCCCTCCACGTAGTCGTGGCGCATGAAAGCTACGTTGCCCACCACCCAGGCCACCTCGCCGGCGAGCTGGGACATGGAGTGCTCGTCCATGTGCTCGATCATGGCCAGGCAGTACTCCCAGGCCTCATCAAGCTTGCCGCTCTCGGCAAGGGCACCAATCAGCGCGCGGTGCGCACCGATGATGAGCGTGGATCCCTTGGGCAGCTGCTCGG
Organism: Arthrobacter sp. TmtSoilC79; assembly: GCF_059739405.1. Taxonomy (NCBI): domain Bacteria; kingdom Bacillati; phylum Actinomycetota; class Actinomycetes; order Micrococcales; family Micrococcaceae; genus Arthrobacter; species Arthrobacter sp. TmtSoilC79. Next base: position 928,060 of record NZ_AP046051.1, read on the forward strand.
ACAGCTTTACTGCCTGCTTTGCATGCTCGACGGCGGTGGCCAGCTGACCTTGTCCGTGACACACAGCGGCAAGCATCTGCCAGGCGCGCACTCCAAGGCCTGCGGATTCCGTGGCCATGGGGTGCTCCAGGAGGTGCTCAACAATCTGCTGGCATTCCTTCAATTGGCCTTGCTTCATCACGCACTCGGCCTGCATGTATGTCATGTTCCACCAGGCGCTGTTGTTCTTGGCTTCGAGGGCAATCTGCGCGGCGGTGGCTGCATGGCTGGCGGCGAGTTGGTAGTCGCGAAGATCCCAGGCTTGCCGGGCATACAGGCCGGCAAGGACGTACTCCGCGTCACTCACGGAAACGGGTTGGCTCCACGCTTCCAGGGCCTTCGGAGCGAGTTCGAGCCTGCGTGCAAGCTCTTCGATGACCTCGGCCGTGGGTTCACGGCGGCCGGTCTCAAGCAGCGAAATGTAGCTGGGCGAATACAGGTTTTTGCCGAGCTCAGCCTGCGTTAACCCACGTTCGAGCCGTTCGGCACGTAGCTTCTCGCCGAATCCGTTTCCCACGGGTCCCTCCTACAGGTGTCTTTTGACCAAAACCTTGACAGTCTCTGTGGAAAACATTTTACAATGTATGTCAACAGGGACCGTGCAATTTCCGTAACGAATCCGACTCGCATTGGGGTACAACATCATGTTCAAGAAAATCATCGCTTCAGTGGCCGTGGCGGGCGCACTGACGTTCGCGGTTGCGGCTCCCGGTGTAGTCTCTGCTGCTCCTGCTGCAGATTCAAGCACAGTAAGCGCCATTGGTAACTGGCCGGATCCTATGCGTGTGGCGGCGCCGACCAAGTCAACCGACACCACGTACACGCCGATGTCCATTGGCAACTGGCCCGACCCTATGTAAAGCAATTGTAGTTAAGAAAACCCCGGGGCGTGACGAGCGATGCCCCGGGGTTTTCTTTTGCCCTGGCAGATTGGAAATCCCCTGCCATCTCTTGAGTACAGCGATAGTCGAGGGAACACAAAAGAGGGCCTTCCAATGGAAGACCCTCTTTGTTTGGTCGGGATGACAGGATTTGAACCTGCGACCTCTTCGTCCCGAACGAAGCGCGCTACCAAGCTGCGCTACATCCCGATCCGCTGCGAAAGCAACTGTTCAAGAATAGCCGAAACGTCCCGTGATGCGAAATCGAGGAGCCGGTGTCCCTTGTCACAGCCGCGAGGCAGCGGAAGCTACACCAGCGAGTCGCGCCACGCCCCGTGCAGTTGGGCAAACCGCCCGCCTCCACTGATCAGCTCGGCGGGTGTTCCGTCTTCCACAATGCGGCCGTCATGGACCACCAGAACCCTGTCGGCCGTCTCTACAGTGGAGAGGCGGTGGGCGATGATGATTGCCGTCCTGGCCCCTCTGCCACCGGCCACTCCTTCCAACAGGTTGGACAGTCCTTGCTGGACCATGCGCTCGGAAGGAATGTCCAGGGAGGATGTTGCCTCATCAAGAATCAGCACGGCCGGTGCGGCCAGGAAGGCGCGGGCGAAACCGATGAGTTGGCGCTGGCCTGAGGACACCCGCCCACCGCGCTTGTTGACGTCAGTGTCGTAGCCCTCGGGAAGGCTCATGATGAACTCGTGCGCACCCACCGCTGCAGCGGCCGCCTCAATCTCAGCCCGCGACGCTTCCGGCCGGCCCAGTGCGATGTTGTCGGCAACGGAGCCGCTGAACAGGAATGCTTCCTGCGTCACCATCACCACGGCGCGGCGGAGGTCGGTGGTGGACAGGTCCCTGAGGTCCACGCCGTCCAGCGTGATCGCGCCGGAGGTGACATCGTAGAAGCGGGCCACGAGCTTAGCCAACGTTGACTTCCCCGCGCCCGTTTGGCCCACCAAAGCAACGGTTTGCCCTGCCGGTATGTGCAGGTCGAGCTTGGGAACAACAACCTTGCCATCGCTATAGCCAAACTCCACGGCCTTGAAGTCGATTTCGCCGCGGGAGCTCTTCAGCGCCACAGGGTTCTTGGGCGGACGGACGGTAGGAACTTCCTCAAGGAGTCCGGACACCTTTTCCAATGCTGCCTGTGCGCTCTGGAAGGAGTTGTAGAACATGGCCATCTGGTCCACGGGTTGGAAGAAGCGCTTGGTGGACAGGATCAGTGCCAGCAGGACGCCGACAGCCAAGTCGCCACTGAGCACCCGGAAACCGCCGAATAGCAGGACCACGGCGACGCAGACGTTGCCGATCAACACCAGGCCAGGCTGGAAGATGCCGTTCAGGTTGATGGAGCGGACGGTGTTCTTGCGGTAATCCTCGGCCAGTTCGCCGTACCGGGAGGCATTCTCGCGCTCCTTGCGGAAAGCCTTCACCGCGCGGATTCCGGTCATGGTTTCCACGAAGTGGACGATCAGGCGGGCTGAGACCACGCGGGACTCACGGAAGGCTATCTGCGAATGCTTTTGGTACCAGCGGGCCAGGAAGAACATGGGCACGCCGGCTGCCAGGACGATCAGTCCGCTCCGCCAGTCAAGGGCAAAGATGGTGAAGGCGGTGAACACCATGAACAGCATGCCGGAGGCCAGGGAGCTGACACCGGAATCCAGGAGTTCCCGGAGCGCTTCAAGATCAGAGGTCTGACGGGCGATGATCCGGCCGGACGTGTATTTCTCGTGGAACTCAAGGCTCAGCCGTTGGGTATGCCGGAAAACCCTCAAGCGAAGATCCAGCAGCATGGCTTGGCTTAGCCGGGCAGTGGAGGTCACGTACAGCGCCGTCATTCCAGCTGTGGCAATCGCAGCTGCCAGATAGAGGGAACCAGCAAGCACCAAGGGGCCGTTGTCACCCGCCTGCAGCGCAGGGAGGGCGTTGTCGATCCCAAAGGCGATCAGTGCAGGTCCGGCAACCCGGGTGAGCTGCGAGACCACCACCATCACGATCGTCAGCCAGAAACGCAACCGTACCGGGCGGATGAGCGAGGCAAGCAAGGTGAGCGACCGGCGTCGTACGGCTTTGCTGTCTGCTTTGGTGAGGAGTGTGTTGTCCTCGTTGGCGGTTCCGAACGTTGCGGCACTCACCGGCGGGCCTCCTCAGCTTCTTCGAGCTCGTCCATTTCGGTGTCCAGGTCCTTGGGTCCTGCGTCCAGGCTGGCAATGACGTAGCGGTAGTGATCGTTTTCGGCCAAGAGTTCCGTATGGGTCCCGACGGCGGTGATGGTTCCGTTTTCGAGCAAGGCCACCCGGTCCGCCAGTGCCACCGTGGAAGGGCGGTGTGCGACGATCAACGTGGTGGTGTCGCGGAGTACCTGGCGCAGCCGGGCCTCAACCCTTTCCTCGGTGTTCACATCCAAGGCCGACAACGGATCATCCAGCACCAGGACCTTTGGCTTGGCCGCGATGGCCCGGGCCAGGGCAATGCGCTGGCGCTGGCCGCCGGAGAGGCTCAGCCCCTCTTCGCCGATCAGCGTGTCCACGCCATCGGGCAATGAGTAGGCAAACTGGGCCTGCGCCACGTCCAAGGCTTCGTCCAAGGCAGCGTCGCTGGGATCGGGAGCGCCGAGGAGCACGTTGTCCCGCACGGAGCTGGAGAACAGCGTGGTGTCCTCGAAAGCCACGGCCACTATCCTGCGAAGCTCCTCAACGTCGTAATCGCGGACATCAACGCCGTCGATCGTCACTGCACCTTCGGTGACGTCATACAGGCGGGGGACCAGTTGGAGCATGGCGCTCTTGCCGCTGCCAGTGATGCCCACCAAGGCCATGGTCTCGCCGGGACGGATATCCAGGGTGAGGTCGTGCAAAAGCGAGCCGCCGTCGTCGAACCCGAACCCCGCGTGCTCAAAGCGCAAGGCGCCCTTTACCGTCTCCGGTACCGAGGCCTGGTCCGGCGAAGTGATGGTGTTCTCCGTGTCCATGACCTCGAAGTGGCGGTCCAAAGCGGTCTTCGCGGTCAGGGCCATGGCCAGGAGCATGCCGGAGAATTCCACCGGCGTGGCCACAACAGCGGCGGTGGCGAAGAATGCCACCAGCGAACCGATGCTCAACTGACCGCTGGCCGCGAGCATGATGCCCACCACCAGACCAACCCCCAAGGCCAGCTCCGGAAGCAGCGTGACCACCAAAGTGAAACCGGCTTGCTGCTTGGCTTTCGCGATCTCCGTCTGGCGAAGTTCCTCGGCCTGGCCATTAAAGTTCTCCAGTGCCTCGCGGCTCCGGCCGAAAGCCTTCAGGACACGGATGCCGTGGACGGATTCCTCCACGGTAGTGGCGAGGTCGCCGGCTTGGTCCTGGCTAAGGCGGGTGACCAGGCTGAAGCGGCGGCGGAAGCGGAAAGAGTTGATCATGATCGGCACGGCCGCGCCCAGGAAGATCAGCGCCAGCTGCCAGCTCATCGAGAACATCACGCCGACGCCGATGATCACCGTCAGCGTGGTGACCACCAGCATGATCGCACCAAAGGCCATCCAGCGGCGCAGGAAGCTCAGGTCGGTCATGGCCCGGGAGAGCAGCTGGCCCGAACCCCAACGGTCGTGGAACGCAACGGTGAGCTCCTGAAGGTGGCCGTACAAGGTCACCCGCATCCTGGTCTCAACCGTGGTGGCCGGGTTGATGACGAACTGCCGGCGCAAAGCCACCAGTCCCGCTTCAGCAACACCCAACGCAAGAATCACGACGGCGGCAATCCAGACTGCGTCCGTGGAACCGCCGGGCTGCAAGGAGTTGTTGACGAGGACGCGCAGGACCTGCGGAATCGTCAACGCAACAATGCTCGCGAGCAAGGCGCAGATCAGGCCCATGAAAAGGCGGGCGAGGATGGGCCGCACATGAGGGTACAGGCGGCCGACGGAGGTGAAAAATGACGTTTGCTTGGACATGCCCGCTTCTCAACAGCTGGATCTTCAGATGGTGCGGAGGTAGTTTCCCGTAGCAACTACCCTATGCCATGGCGTGATTCGTTTCACAGGAGAACGCAACGTCGGTGAAATGTTTGACCCAGTTATTGAGGATCGTAATGATCCGCGGGGATTAGTTGCGGGGCGTGAGCGTCAGCAGCACTGCCTCCGGGCGGCAGGCGATGCGGACCGGTGCGAACCGTGAGGTGCCAATGCCGCCTGAGACGTTCACCGGCGTCGTGAATTCCTTGCTTTCCCAGTCGTGGAGGCCCTTGGCGCGCCAAGTCGGGAGATCACAATTGGAGACGAGGGCGCCGTAGCCGGGGATGCAGATCTGGCCGCCGTGCGTGTGGCCCGCGAGGATCAGGTCTGCCCCGGCTTCGGTGAAGTGGTCCAGCACGCGCTGGTACGGAGCGTGGATCACAGCGACCTTCAGGTGGCGGCGCGCATCCTGGTTCACGGTTCCGCGAGGCCAGCCGGCATACCGCTCGCGTTTGAGGTGGGGATCGTCCACTCCCGAGAAATCGAACCGGAGTCCATTCAGGACCACCGACTGGGCACGGTTGGTCAGATCGATCCAACCACCCATACCGAACGCCGAGCGGAGCTTTGGCCAATCGAGTTTGACGGGGTCCTTCTTGTGCCTCGATGGTCCGCGGAAGTAGCCGGCAGGATTCTTGATCCGCGGGGCGTAGTAGTCATTGGACCCGGGAACGAACACGCCGGGGAACTCCAAGAGCGGACGTAGAGCCTGGATCAGGGGATCAATGGCCTTTGCATGGCTCAGGTTGTCGCCTGTATTGACAACGAGGTCGGGCTTCAGCTCAGCCAGGGACTCAAGCCACTGGGCCTTCTTGTCCTGACCCGGGACGAAGTGGATGTCACTGAGGTGCAGGATACGGAACGGTGCTGAACCCTCTGGGAGGATTGGCAACGTTTCCTGGCGGACCTCGAACTGGTCCTTCTCCCACCAGCCATAAGCAGCTGCTGCCGCGCCGGCTGTTGCACCGAGGGCTGTAGTGACGGCGAAACCGCGCCCGACGGTGCGGACGCGGTTTGCCAGTGAATCACGGAAGGACATGCCTAGCCCTTGTTGCCGTTGCCATTATTGCCATTGTTCCCGTTGCCGCTGTTTCCGTTATTGGAGGGCGGTGCGGGGTTCTGCGTGGTGGGTGCCGGCGTCGTGTTGCGCTGCGGAGCGGCCGTGCCCAACAGGTTGGACGGAGGTGCCGGGAACGGGTTGGTTCCGTATGCAGGAGCCACAGACAACATGTAGTTGGTGAACTGCGGACCGGCAATCATGTAACCGTCAATGGACTGGTAGAACTGGCCGTTGATGGTCAGGTTACGTCCGGGGCGGAGCTGGTTGTCCAGCGGATCACCGAACCACGAAGCCGTGGCCAGGCCGGTGGTGTAACCCACGACCCAGGTGGAGCCGTTGGAGTCGTTGGTACCGGTCTTGGCAGCCACCGGGAAGTTGCCCTTCGTGGAAAGCGACGGGCGGATCAGCGAACCCGAGCCTGCGTTGAGCACTTCCTGCATGGCGTAAGCAACACCACGGGCAACCTCAGGTTTGACGGCATCCTTGCAGTTGGATGACTGGGCAGGCAATTCAGCGCCCGACTGGTCCTTCACCGACGTGATGGCAATCGGCTCACAGTATTTACCGTCAGCAGCGAAGGTCGCAAAAGCAGCCGCCATGGTCAGGGGTGCAGTCTGCGTAGCGCCGATCAGGTTGGACAGTGTGGTCATCGGAACCTTGGGGTTCGGGTCAGTGACCTTGCCCGCTTCATCACGGGTCGGGAGTCCACCGTGGATTCCGGTGGCATCCACAATGCCCTGGATTCCACACAGGTCCACCTGGGAAGCCGAGGCAAACGTCGCGGTGTTGATGGAGTTCATGAGCCCGTACAGGACGGTCATGTTCCGGTAGTAGCCCTCATCCGAGTTCTGGAGGTCGAAGCTACCGGCCACGTTCCTGTCGTAGAAACCATTGACCGGCGTGGGACAGGTGTTACGCCACGGAAAGTTGACTCCATACTTTCGCACGCTCGCGTTGATGGTGGTATTCATCGACTTGCCCTCGTTGAGCCATTGGGCGAACGTGAACGGCTTCATCGTCGAGCCAGGCTGGAAGCCACCGATGCCGTTGAGGTCATTGCCGTCGGCATCCAGGACGTCAACGTTGAAGTTCTGGGTTTGATCGAACTTGCCCTCTTGAGGGAGCCATACGGTGTTCTGGGCCATGCTCACGATCTGGCCCGTGCCCGGCTGGACCGACGTGATGGACGCGCCCCACTTGTCCGGGTTGGCGCCGGCAGTGGCATCAACCTGCTGCTGGGCTACGGTCTGGGCCGTCGGATCGAGGGTGGTCTGGATGGTGAGGCCGCCACGCTGGACGCGCTTGATGCGCTCGTCCGTGGTGTCGCCGTACGCCGGGTTGTTGAAAAGAAGGTGCAGGACGTAGTCACAGAAGTACGGCGCCATGGTGGCATAGGCGCAGCCTTGGCGGGCCGGGGTGACCTTGGTGGTGACCGGTGTTGCTACGGCTTCGTCGTACTGGGCCTGGGTGATCTTGTGCTGGTTCACCATTGCGGCGAGTACAAGGTCGCGGCGCTTCTTCGCGTTGTCCGGGTTGGCGATGGGATCGAAGGCCGAGGGGCTGTTCACGAGGCCGGCCAGGAGGGCGGCCTGCGGAAGTGTCAGGTCCTTGGCGGTGGTGCTGAAGAAGAACTTGGAAGCAGCTTCGATTCCGTAGGCGTCACGGTTGAAGAACACGATGTTGAGGTAGCCCTCAAGGATCTGTTCCTTGGAGAACTTCTTCTCCAAGGCGATGGCGAGCTTCATTTCGCGGAGCTTGTCGCCCACGCCCTTGTCGCCGCCGTTGAGTTTGACGTCTTCTTCGCGGTCGGACGCCACCAGGGACTCGTTGATGACGTTGTTCACGTACTGCTGCGTGATGGTGGACGCGCCCTGCTTGTTGCCGCGGGCGGTGCTGACGATGGCTCGCATGATGCCGGTGGTGTCGATACCGCCGTGCTCATAGAAACGGCTGTCCTCGATCGCGATGACAGCGTCCTTGATGAACGGGCTCATGGAGTCCAGCGGAACCTTGGTCCGGTTCTCCGCATAAATCGAGGCGATCGGCGTACCGTCCTTCGCCAGGATCGTGGTGTTCTGGCTGGGCGGATCCACCTGCAGTTCCGCCGGCAGAGTGTCAAAGAACTGAATTGAACCACTGGCGGCACTGCCCGAAACGGCGGCTGCGGGGACCAAAAGGCCCGCCACGAGGACGCCACAAATCGCGCTCACACCAAGGAAGCCTAGAATCTTTCCGAGGGTGGTGGCAGTGTCGAATAGTGGGTTCTTGCGAGTCACCATGTTTTCCAGTTTACCGGCACGGGCTAGGCTTTCTGTCATGACCAAATGGGAGTACGCCACGATTCCGCTCATTATTCACGCCACGAAGCAGATCCTGGACCAGTGGGGCGAGGACGGCTGGGAGCTTGTCCAGGTTGTCGGAGGCCCCGATGGCAAAGGCCTTGTTGCATACCTGAAGAGGGAGAAGCAGTAACCATGACCACCCCCGCAGAAACCACGTCTCCCGCGGAATCCGGCGCCCCCACATCCGCTGTGGAGCAGCGCCTGGCTGAGCTCGGACTGACTCTTCCCGAGGTCGCCGCACCCGTGGCGGACTACGTTCCGGCCATCGTCTCCGGCAACTACGTTTACACGTCCGGACAGCTGCCCTTTATTAACGGCAAACTCGAAGCCAAGGGCAAAGTTTCCCTCGGCGAGTTGGGCGCGTCCGACGAACCCACCGTTGATCCCGAAGACGCCAAGCGCTACGCCGCTGTCTGCGCCATCAACGCCCTGGCCGCCGTCAAGAGCGTCATCGGCGATCTTGACCGCGTGACCCGCATCGTCAAAGTAGTGGGCTTCGTAGCCTCGGAACCCACCTTCACCGGCCAGCCCGGCGTCATCAACGGTGCATCCGAACTTCTGGGCCAGGTATTTGGCGACGCCGGCAAGCACGCACGCTCCGCCGTCGGCGTTTCTGTCCTGCCGCTCGACTCTCCTGTCGAAGTCGAGCTCATCGCTGAATTCAGCTAAGGAACCGGTTCACCCAATTGCCGCAGCTTGCCCGCCGCCTGTTTGTACTGCCCCCCGAACTCGAAGGGGCAGCACGGAACTGGCTTGAGCTCGGCGAGCGGACCCCCAGGGCCGCCCGCTTCGCATCATCCGTTGTGCTCTTGCGCGACTCACCCACCGGCTTGGAAACCTGGCTTGGCTACAGGCCAGGTTCCTCGCCGCTGGGCGTTGTCGCCTTCCCTGGCGGTTCCCTCGATCCGTCCGACGACGACCCCGTAGGTTGGATCGGCCCCACCCCGCAGCAGTGGGCTGAGCACATGGGAACGGACGACGTCGGACTCGCCCGCCGTCACGTTGTGGGCGCTATCCGCGAACTCTTTGAAGAAACCGGCGTGCTGCTCGCAGGTCCGGACGCATCTTCCACTGTTGAATCGAATTCCACGGTGGACTGGATGCGAGCACGGGAAGCAGTTGCCGCGCAGGAAAAATCCTTTACGGAGATGCTCTCCAAGCGCGGGCTTTCCCTCCGCACCGATCTCCTGAAACCCCTGGTGAACTGGCTGAGCCCGGACTTCGCGCATACCCGCTTCAACACCCGCTACTTCGCTGCCACGGTTCCGGTGAACCAGCAGCCGAGCATCCTGGAAAGCAAGGGCGTGTGGGGTCGCTGGGTGACCGCGGCCGAGGCGATCGCACTCCGCGACACTCCGGCGCTCGGCGACGAGATCGGCCAGGCGAATACTGTGGGCCTCACCCTCGGCCAACTCCTGGTTCCCGGCTCCGAAATCATGCTCGAGAAAATGTCGGCCGCCAACGGTTGCATCGCCTACCTGAGCTACAAGCGCAAAGCGCACGTGTACCAGGCCAAACTGGTGGACGAGGGCGGAATCCTGATGCTCGAGGTCGAAGCCGCCCGTACCATCGCCGGAGAGCCCCAGCGCGAGCGCTAGCCGCACGCTCTTTCACGTCCCCTGGGTTTGGGCCGGACGGTCTCTCATGTCCCCCGGGTTCGGGCTGCACCCTCTCTCACGTCCCCCGGGTGCGGGCCGGACGGTCTCTCAATGCCAACAAAAAAGCCGCCCCGGTGACAACCGGGGCAGCTTTTCTGATGTGATGCTTAGCGGGAACGCTGGCGAAGACGCTGCATGTCCAGGATCACCACGGCGCGGGCTTCGAGGCGGAGCCACCCACGCTGAACAAATTCGGCAAGCGCCTTGTTCACGGTCTCGCGGGAAGCGCCAACCAGCTGGGCGAGTTCTTCCTGCGTGAGCTCGTGAGCCACCAGGACACCGTCGGTCGCCGGACGGCCGAAGCGATCAGCCAGGTCCAGCAGGGCCTTGGCAACGCGGCCGGGAACGTCGGAGAAGACGAGGTCGGACAAAGAGTCGTTGGTCCGACGCAGGCGGCGGGCCAGGGCCTGCAGCAGCTGCGCGGAAACCTCGGGACGCGTGCGGAGCAGTGCGTTGAGGCTCTCGTTCTTGAGGCCGGCCAGACGCGTCTCCGAAACGGCGGTGGCCGTGGCGGTACGCGGGCTGGGGTCGAACAATGCCATCTCGCCGAAGAGCTCGCCCGGGCCGAGGATGGCCAGCAGGGACTCGCGGCCATCGGGGGAGGTGCGGCCGAGCTTCACCTTGCCGGAAACGATGAAGTAGAGCTGGTCACCCTGGTCGCCTTCGCGGAACACCGAAGCTCCACGTGAAAGGTCCACCTCGGTGAGTTCGTCCGTCAGCAAGCGGAATGCGTCGTCGTCAAGGGTGGCGAAGAGGGGTGCGCGGCGCAATACCTCGATGTCCATGAAATCTCCTGAATATAAGTTTCGGTCGTGGCGCTCAGGCCATTGTTTCAGAATTTTTAGGCTTCTGTGACGTACTTGGCACTCGAAACGCTGAAACTACGCGGGTTTCAGCCATGGAACGCCCTAAATGAGGGCCTCGGAACAGGCTAAGAGCAGCATTCACAGGGCTGCCGTGGTGATGTGACTAACGGTTGGTTGTCAGGGTCCACAACTACAATTGGCGCTACGCGGCTATGAGGAGCATTGGTGTTTGGCTTGACGATATTGGATTTCGCATTGATCCTGATGCTCCTGTCCTACCTGATCTATGGCCTGCGCAACGGCTTTATGGTCACGTTGGGTGGAATTGCCGGATTCGTGGTCGGCGCCATCGCAGCGTTCATCGCCGTGCCACTTGTGAGCGGGTGGGTGACGGACAGCGGTTGGAGGCTGACCGCCACGGTGGGTGCCGCCGTCGTGCTTATTGCTTTGGGTCATGGGCTTGGAACCATGATCGGACGCAAAATCCGCCACGCCGTGCGGATCAAGCCGCTGCATGCCGTTGACCGCTTGATCGGCGGCGTAGTGAGCGTAGTGGTGGCGGCGCTGGTCATGTCCATGTTGGCGTTCAGCATCAGTTCGCTGGGTGTGCCTTTTGTTTCCCAGCAACTGGCCGGTTCCCGGGTGATCCGCTACATCGACAACATCACTCCAACGCCCGTCAAGAGCACCATGGCACAGTTGCGTTCCACCGTGATCGGCGATGGCATTCCCAAGCTCATCGAGGGCATCGGCCCTGTGACTCCGGTGCCCGTTCCCAACGCCTCCACGGACACCCCGGCCCTGAACCAGGCAGCGGAGTCAGTCCTCAAAATCGCCGGCACAGCCTTTGAATGCGGCCAGAACCAGACCGGGTCCGGATTTGTTGTGGCGCCCGGGCGCGTCGTGACCAATGCCCACGTCGTGGCGGGCGTGTCGCAGCCCGTGGTGGAAGTTCCCGACGGCGGTGCGTTGCCGGGTCGGGTGGTCTACTTCGACCCCCAGCGGGACATCGCAGTCCTGGCCGTGGATGGACTGCAGTCCAGTCCGCTGCCTATGAGTGCGGACCTGCCCGACGGCAGCCCTGCGGCTTTCGCGGGGTACCCGCACGGCGGTCCTTTCCAGTCCAAGCCGGCAACGGTGCAGGGGATCTCGACCATCATTGTCCCGGATATTTACGGCGCGAATCCTTCTCCGGAACAGGTCTATAAGTTGGCCGGTGATGTTCAACCGGGCAACTCGGGCGGCCCGTTGCTCACCATGCAGGGGGAGGTCGCCGGGCTCATTTTCGCTAAGACAACCACTGACGCCGCCCTGGGCTTCGCCCTCACCATGGCAGACCTGGAACCCGTGGCCGCGCAGGCTTCAGGCCTCAGCAACCCCGTTACGCCGGGCCAGTGCACCCGTAAGTAACGGTTCTCCCGCATGGTGGGTGTTTTCGGGCCGGCACCGCTCACGGAGCGGGCACGGTTCCCGTGAGTTCCCAGGCCGCTATAGATTGGGAGCCATGACTGAAGCCACTCCCGCCACCGAAGCTGGTCGCGGCACCATCCTTGTGATCAATGGACCCAACCTCAACCTCTTGGGCACACGCGAGCCTGAGAAGTATGGAACGTCAACACTGGCCGACGTCGAGCAGCTCGCCATGTCGGCGGCCTCAGCCCATGGCTTCACCGTTGACTGCGTGCAATCAAACCATGAAGGCGACCTCCTGGACGCCATCCACGCAGCGCGAGGCACCGCCGTCGGAATTGTGATCAACGCCGGTGCCTACACGCATACATCAGTGGCACTCCGTGACGCCCTGGCCGCGGTGCAGCTTCCCGCCGTCGAAGTACACATCACCAACGTCCACCAGCGTGAAGAGTTCCGACACCACTCGTATTTGTCGGGTGTCTGTACTGCGATCATCGTTGGCGCGGGCGTACTTGGGTACAAGCTGGCCATCGACTATCTGGCGGACGCCGTCTAAAACGCAGGGGATGTGCGTGAGGGTTCCCGGGAAGCCCTTGGGATGTGCGTGAGGGTTCCCGGGAAGCCCTTGGGATGTGCGTGAGGGTTCCCGGGAAGCCTGGGGGATGTGGGTGAGGGTCAGAGGGCCGTGAACCGCAGCAGGATGGCATGCTCCGGGTTCAGGACCGGCATCGGCAGGCCCACTTCGCCCAGGAAACGTCCCGTGGCTTCGGCCCCGGATGCCAACCACGGCGCGGGCTTTGCCTCGGTGAAGGTGTGCCCGTAGTCGGCGTCAGCGGGTGTCGGGAAAATCGCCTCCACCCGGTATGAACGGGAAGGAACCAGTCCCGGGATCGCCACCCGTCCGGTCAGCTCCCCAAAGCCTGTTCGGGTCTTCACCACAGCGAAAAGTGCAGCAGTGGCACCAGCGGGTGTGCCGCCGTCGGCCCCTTCAGTCTCGGCAACAACGCCGTGCACCATCAGCGACTCGTCCGGCACATCGGCCCGCACCATTCGGCCACTGTGGATCAGTCCGCGGTGTTCCTTGTACAGGCCGATGAAGCGCTTGAGTTCCTCGCGCTCCGCCCCGGCGACGCTGCGGACGTCCCACTCCATGCCAAAGTGCCCGAAAAGGGCAGTGATGGCGCGGAAGGAGAGGTCGTGGGTGCGGCCAGTGGTGTGCGACGTCGTGGGTCCAATGTGGCCGCCCACCAGCTCCGGCGGAACCACCAATCCGGTCCATCGCTGGATGGTCTGCCGTTCCAAGGCGTCGTTGCAGTCCGAGGCCCAGATACGGTCGGTCCGTTCCAGGATGCCGAGGTCCACACGCGCGCCACCGGAGGAGCAGCTTTCGATTTCCACCCCGGGATGGGCGGCCTTCAAGGCGTCGAAGAGCCGGTAGGCAGCCAGTGTTTGCTCGTGGACCGAAGCCCGGCCGGCATGTCCGTGTTCCAGGAGGTCCCGGTTCTGGTCCCACTTGAGGTAGCTGATGCTGTTCTCGCTCAGCAGCGCGTGGATGCGGTCGTAAATGTACTGCCACGCGTCCGGGTTCACGAGGTCGATCACATGCTGCTGCCGCCATCCCAAGGGCAGCCGGCCACCGTCCTTGTGGGAAATTGCCGAGGGCCCCACGATCCATTCGGGATGCGCCCTGGCGATGTCGGAGTCCAGGTTGACCATTTCCGGCTCCACCCAGAGACCGAACTCCATACCGCGGCTGGTCACGGCATCAATCAACGGCGTCAGCCCATCGGGCCAGAGGGTTTCGTCAACGTACCAGTCGCCCAACCCGGCGTGGTCGCCGCGGCGCCCGCGGAACCAGCCGTCGTCGAGCACAAAACGCTCAACGCCAAGCTCAGCCGCCGATTCCGCCAGCTCGATCAGGGTGTCCAGGTTGTGGTCGAAGTACACCGCTTCCCAGGTGTTGAGGACTACTGGGCGGGCCTTTCCGGAAGCTGCACCCACGTGGTGCGGACGTGAGCGGAACCAGGAGTAGAACGCTTCCGAGATCCCATCCAAACCACGGTCTGAGTAGGCGGCAAACAGTGCAGGCGTGGTGTAGCTCCCGCCCGGCTGAAGGATGACTTCGGCGGGTCCCAGCAGCTCTGAGCCGCCCACCATGGTCCGGCCATCGGCGACGCTGTCCGCAAATTGCTCGTGGTTGCCGCTCCAGGCCAGGTGCGTGGCCCACACCTTGCCGTGGCGGTTACCGAACCCGGCGGTCCCCGCAGCCAGCAGGAGGGATGAGTCGTGTCCAGTGCGTCCGTGGCGTCCGGTCCGGACCCACGTTCCCTGTTGGATGGCCCGGCGCTGCGGGTGGCGTTCACGGCACCAGCGACCAGTCAGGTCCAAAAGTTCGACGGCGTCAGGCGCCACCGGGAGCATCGTCGCCAGCTCATCCACCTGGAAAGGCGAGGTGCCGTCGTTGGTGAGGGTGTGTCGCAGTTCGAGAAGCCCGCCCGGGTGCAAGGTGAGGTTGCTGGTCACGGTGATGCCGGCGTCGGGATCGGACTGAACCACGACGGCGGCAGTACCGTCCGCCGTCGCGCTCACCGTGCGAAGGCGGAGGGAGAAATCAAAACCTGGTACGCCGTCGGTAATGCGGTGGCCACGCAGTCCGGGCCGGCCCTGCCAACTGGAGGAAGCCTGCGGCAGGAGCCCTGCGGGGACGTTGGCGTCGATGGCGGAAGGCGGAATTGGCTCGTTGAGAATGGCCAGGTCAGGCAGGGTCTCGCCCAGGTCGGCTCCCCAGTGGGTTATCTCAGCCTCTCCGCGGTGGGTGCTGATCACCAGGCTGGTACCTGCGGAACGGAGGTGGAGCGGGTGCATGTATGAAGTCACTTTCAATCGGTGGGCTCTGAGCCGGTAAAGGGGCGTTGCGGGGCCCACTCTGCGTGCTTCGCGATGAAAATAACGCGCAAAGCAGGCCCCACAACAGGGGTGCTACTTCGCGAAGAGCGCGTTGACCTGTTCGTTGGCTGCCGTCAGCGTACTGGCCGGTGCCTTGCCTGCGATCACAGCGTCAACTGCAGGCTTCATGATTCCGGCAACCTTGGCGGCGTTGTCGGTGATCGGGAGCATGAAGGTTGTCTTGTCCTTCACGTGCTGGGTGAAGGCACTGACGTCCACGTTCTTGGCCTTGAAGGCTTCTGCTGCCTTCTCGGAGGAGGTGGTGATGGCGGGGAACACCACGGCCTTGGAAGCTACGACGTCCTGGCAGGCTGCAGAGCCGAGGTATTCGACCCACTTGATGGCAGCGTCCTTCTTCTTGGTGCCGGCCCACACTGAGTCGGCCAAGCCGTTGAACATGGAGGCGCGTTTGCCTTCGGGGCCCTGGGGAGTGGGGGCGATGCCGACGTCAATGCCCTTGTAGCCGGTGTACTGGCCGATCATCCAGGAACCGTTGCTGTTGATGGCGGCCTTCCCCGCACCGAAGCTATCGGCGGCGTTGGCGCCAACGGTGGTCTCAAGCTTGGGCATGTAGCCCTTCGCGGCGAGCGAGGCCCACCAGTCGATGGTGTCCTGGAGCTTCTTGTCGTCGTAGTTGAAGTGGGTGCCCCAGGGGTTCTTGTCTGTGGTGGTCCAGCCCGTGGTCGCGGACAGGTAGCTCCACTGCGTCTGGCCGGCGTTTTCGGCGTCGGAGCCCGGCAGCCCCAACCCATAGACGGCAACGTTGTTCTTGTCGAAGCCGGCTTCGTCGCCGCGTTTGCCGTTCTTGTCCACGGTGAGCCGGGCGATTGCTTTCTCGTACGTTCCGCCGTCCTGTGGGTTCCAGGTCAGCGAGCCCATCTGTTCAGGGGTGATGCCGGCGTCGGTGGCCATCTTCTGGTTGTAGAACAGGGCAACGGTGTCCCAGTCTTTGGGCAGTCCGTAGCGCTTTCCATCCTGGCCCACCCAGAGGTCGGCAAGGCCTTCGTTGTACTGGGAAACGTCTACGTTGTCCTGCTTGATGGAGTCGTCAAGGGCCACCAGCTGCTTGGTCTTGAGGAAGTCCGGGTACTTGGAAAGGTGGTCCGTGAAGACGTCCGGTGCGGTGCCGGAGGCCATGCCGTTGGTGAGCTTGGACCAGTAGTCGTCCCAACCGGTCTGGGTGATCTTGACAGTGATGTCCGGGTTGGCCTTGGTGAAGTCGGTGGCGCACTGTTGGTAGGCAGGGAGCTGGTTGGCATCCCAGAGCCAGTAGTTGATCTCGCCCTTGGCAGCTTCTGCCCCGGAGGCTCCGCCCGAGCAGGCGGACAGTGCGAGGACAGCGGCTGCGGCGACGGCGCCCAGTGCCTTCTTGTTCATCATGGTTGGTCCTTTCAGGACGGGTGGGGGTGCGTGCCGGCACATGCCGGGTTCCGCGGGAGGGAGGAGATTATTTGGTGCCGTTGAAGCCGATGGAGTTGACGATTCGTTTGCCGAAGATGGCGAAGAGGATCAGCACGGGAGTGGCGGAGACGAGTGTTGCTGCCATGAGCCCGGACCAGTCCGGCGCGCCCTGCGGGGACTGGGATTTGAAGACTCCCAGTCCCACGGTCAGTACCCGGGACTCCTCGGAGGTGCCTACCAGCAGTGGCCAGAAGTATTCGTTCCACTGACCCATGAAGGTCAGCAACGCGAGGGTCGCGATCGGGGCAGCTGCGTTGGGCATGATGATCTGGAAGAAGATCCGCCAGTGCTTGGCGCCGTCGAGCATTGCAGCTTCTTCGACTTCCCTGGACATGTTCAGGAAGAACTGGCGCATGAAGAAGATCGCGAATGGGGTCATGAACAGGTAGGGCAGCACGAGCCCCAGCATGGAATTGAGCAGGCCCAGGTTCTTGATGAGCAGGAAGTTGGGCAGGGCCGTGAAGATCGGCGGGACGAGCATGGTGGCAAGGAACAGGGAGAAGACTGCGTCGCGGCCTTTCCACCGCAGCCGGGAGAACGCGTAGGCGGCCATCGAGCTGAAGAACACCGCACAGGCTGTGGTGATGCCGGAGAAGAGCAGCGAGTTCCACAGGTACTGCCAGAAATTGATCGAAGCGCCCGAGCCGCCTTCGGCGATGGCTTCGGAGGCACTTTGGAGGCCGAAGACACGCTTGAACGCGCCCAGGTTGAAGTCGGCCGGCAACAGGTTGGCGGAGTTCGCGGCGAGGGAGCCGTTGGAGGACAGCGCGGTGCGCAGCACCCAGTAGAAGGGCAGGATGCTCACGGCTACGGCCAGGGCGAGGAGGGTAAGGGCGATGGCACGTCGCCAGTTGAAGGGCCGGCTGAATGCTCGACGGCGGCTGCCGGACTTGGGCGATGCAAGAGTGGTCATGGCGTGTCCTTAGTCCAGGTCCGACTGGTTGCCGCGGAGGAATTTCATCTGGATGAAAGCGACGATTGCGAGGATGAGGAAGAGGATGACGGCCAAGGCGGATCCGTAGCCGAAGTCCTGCTCGTTGAAGGCGCGCTGGTAGATGTAGAACTGCAGCACCCGGGTGGCGTTGACGGGTCCGCCGGCCGTGGTGACGGCCACGGTGTCGAAGACCTGGAAGGAGCCGATGACTGTCACTACGAGGACCAGTACCAGGACCGGCCGCAACAGTGGCAACGTGATCCGCCAGAAAGTGCTCACCGCCCTGGAGCCGTCGATGCTGGCGGCCTCGTAGACGCTGTTTGGGATGGCCTGGAGTCCGGCGAAGATCAGGAGGGCTGTGTAGCCCATGTGCCGCCACGTGTTGATCAGTGCCTGGGTGGGGATGGCCCATTGCTCACTGCCGAAGAAGGCCACCCGCGGAAGCCCGGTCCATTCGATGATCTGGTTGATGATGCCGATCTGGTAGTCAAGCATCCAAAACCAGAGCAGGGCCGCGATGACGTTTGCCATGAGATAGGGCATCAGGAGCGCGCCGCGGATGAGGGTTGACTTTGCCACGCGATGCATCAGGATGGCAAGGCCCAGGGCCAAGGCCGTTTGGAGGACGATGTTGATCACAACGTATTCCGAAGTGACGCCCAAGGCATTCCAGAACAGCGGGTCCTTGGCTATGCGTTCGTAGTTCCGCGTACCGATCCATTCGGGGTCGCCGAGGATGCTGTACTCGGTGAAGCTGAGGTAGATGCCCCTGATGGTCGGGACGAGGTAGAAGAGGATCAAGCCCACCATCGCCGGTGCGATGAAGAAGAGGGCTACCTTCAGGTCACCGATGCCGCGGAACCCATCGGACGGTTTTCCCCGCTTGCGTGGTTTCCCTGGGTTTCCAGGTTTTCCTGGGTTCCCTGGTTTCCGGGCCGCACCGGTGGTGGGCCCCGGATCCGGTTGTTTGGTAATCGTGGTCATCATCGACCCTTTCCTGACTGTGATGTGCGTAACAACTGGTGGTGAATCTACACGAGTAGATCTGAGCATAGCAAGAGCTGGCGCAAACTTTTGGGGAAAAATGTTCACAAATGTTGTTTCTGTTGACTCGAGTAGATTCCGATGCGAGACTCGACGGGAAATCAAGGAAGTACACGCGGAGGCTGCTTCAACGGCCCCAGGAAAGGTAAACAATGACGTTTTCGATCGGTGTTGTGGGTGTAGGGCAGTTCGGCAGCCAGTTCGCCCATTTGTTCAAGCTCCACCCGGGCGTCAGCGCCGTGTACGCGGTGGATGAACTCCCCGAACGGGCAACTGCAGCGCAGGAGCGCTGGGGATTGGATGGCGTCAAGGGCAGCTTTGAGGAGTTGCTGGAGTCCGACGTCGATGCTGTCGCCATCTTTACGCAGCGGTGGACCCACGGCCCCTTGGTGGAGCGCGCCCTCAGGGCCGGCAAGCACGTCTATTCAGCAGTGCCCATGGCCGTTTCCGAAGAGGAGATTGCACGGATCATCGAGGCCGTCCGGGAGACCAAACTGGTCTACGCCATGGGAGAGACCAGCTACTACAACCCCGCTACGGTCTTCGCCCGGCAGCAGCACGCGGCAGGCAAGTTCGGCCGTATCTTCTACACGGAGGGCGATTACGTCCATGACATGGACCTCGGCTTCTACGAGGCTTATCAGTACAGCGGCGGAGAGCGGTGGAAGGAAACCGCCAGCTACCCGCCCATGCTCTACCCGACACATGCCATTGGTGGCGTCCTCGGCGCCGTACCTGGCCACGCCGTCAGCGTCAGCTGCATCGGGGTGAAGGACCAGCGCGGCGATGGCGTCTTCGATAAGGACGTGAGCATGTTCGCCAACGACTTCTCCAACGCCACGGCGTTGTTCGAAATGAACGACGGCGGTGCGATGCGCACCAACGAGATGCGCCGCGTCGGGTACCCATCGCATATCCGTGAGTCCCGCTTCCGGTTCTTCGGCACCGAGGCAAGCTTCGAACAACTTGCCACCACCACGGTGTGGCAGGACAAGTCCACCGTGGAAGACGTCTCCGAGCAGGTGGAAACCAAACCCACCATGTCCCTGGATGACCCCTCCCTGGCAGACGTTGCGCCGGAGTTGAGGGATGCCTTCATCTCGGGGCTGGCTCCGATGCATGACCAGTCCAGGCTCCCGCAGGAGTTCCTGGGCGCACCCAATGGACACGAGGGCAGCCATCAGTTCCTGGTGGACGACTTTGTGACAGCCGTGAACAACCGGTCTCTTCCCCCGGTGAACGCGTGGGTGGCTGCCCGCTTTACCCTCCCCGGCATCATCGCCCACGAGTCCGCGCTGCGTGGCGGGGAGCGACTGCCCATCCGCGACTTCGGTGATGCCCCCGTGGAGTAGCTAGCATTTACCTCATGACACCTTCGGCGGTACAAACCTCGCGCGGCCCGGTTACACGCAAAGACGTGGCCCGGTACGCGGGGGTGAGTACCGCCGTCGTCAGTTATGTGGTGAACGGTGGCCCCAAGAACGTGGCTCCGGCTACGGAAGCCAAAGTCCGCGAGGCCATCCGCGTCCTCGGATACCGGCCCAACGCTGCCGCCCGGGCACTGAAGCTGGGATCCAGCGAAACCATCGGCGTGGTGGTTCCGGATAACACCAACCCGTTCTTCACCCACTTGGCCCATGCCGTGGAAGATGCTGCGGCGGAAATGGGCTTCGGCATGGTGCTTACCAACTCGGACGGAAGCCTGACGCGCGAACGCAAGAATATCCGTACCTTGGCTGCCCGGCAGGTGGACGGTGTGTTCCTTGCCAGTTGTGTTTTCGATCCCGACGTCTCCGAACTCGAAGCCTCCGAGATCCCCGCGGTGTTGCTGAACAACGCGGGCTCACCCCCTGGGTTCAACAGTGTGGGTGTTGACCTGCAAGCTGGGGCCAGGGCCGCCGTGGAGCACCTGATCGGCCACGGCCACACAAACATTGGCCTGGCGATCGGCACCAATACCGGAAACCAATTGGACGGGCGCGAGGTGGGTTGGCTGGCGACCCTGCGTGAGGCGGGACTGCCTGACGGGCCCATGCTGCATGGTCCCTTCAGCCGACCGGGCGGGTATGAGGTGGGCAAGAGGTTCCTCTCCATGGCCAACCGCCCCACAGCGATCTTCGCCAGCAACGACATGCAGGCGATCGGTATCCTCAGGGCACTTCATGAGGCCGGCGTGCGGGTGCCCGAGGACCTTGCGCTGGTGTCCTTCGACGGCTCCCTGGATTCCGAGTACAGCTGGCCCGCGCTCACTACTGTGGCCCAGCCCGTCAAGGCCATGGCCCAAGCTGCCGTGCAGGCCCTGGTTGGCAAGAGCCGCGGCGACGAGCTGCAGCACCATATCTTGCCCACCGAGCTGATCATCCGGCAGTCCTGCGGCTGCAAATAACCCCGCCGAAGTGGCATTTAATGACAGTACTTTGCGCCAACACTGTCACTAAGTGCCACCTCGCGGGGGCTTTTGGGGAGGGGGCTCCAAAAGGGATTACGACGGCGGCTGGTCGGGTCAGGAGTCCATGCTCGCGTAGCGCTCCGGGCGGGCCAGCACCTGGCTGATCTGAGCCGTTCCCGCCGCGACGGCCAGCCGGACCAGCAGGAAACCGGCCACAAACACTCCGCCAATGGTCAGGAGCACAATGGGCTGGGTCAACAACACCATGCCCGTCAGCGGCAGGACCAGGGCGGCCGCAGCGGCTGCGGAAAGGCCGGCCACCAGGAACAGCGGGGACATCACAGCCTTCACCCGCGAGGCCACCATGAGCTTGCGCGGCATGCCCACCCGGTCCAAGGCCACCAGGGTGGACGCCCGGTCCAACACCGACGCCGCCTGATTGACGCCCGCTGAGCAGGCCACCATCAGGAACGAGCCCAGAAGTGTGATCATCACGCCTGTGTTGATATCGCGCACCAACAACGCAGCCTCGTTGTCCGCTCCGGAGCCCATGGTGTCTGCCACGGCCATGCCCACGCCCACAAAAACGCCCACAAAGCTGGTCATCGCGACGCCCCCAACTTGACGCCACGATTCCTTGGGACTCTCCAGGACGGTCCGGGCGGCCAGCAGTTGTTCCGGGCGCTTGGCCCGTTTGAGCTGCGAGGACGCCCGCAACCGCAAGACCCAGGGACCCATCAGGTTCAACGCCAGCAGTGCCAGCCCAAAGCAGCCACCCATGACGGCCACGATCACAATGAACCCGCCAAAGCTGCTGAGCATACCCATCGCCACCACTCCCACAACCACCACAACAGCCGCGATGAGCCCGCGAACCCAATGGACGCCGTCGGCCGATTGCCGTGTCCTGACTCCCAACGGCGTCACCACCACTTTGCGAAGTCCCAAGGCGGCACTTGCTGCGGCCAGCACGCAGACGGCGGCAATGCAGCCCAGGATGGACGGTACGGACAGCCACGCATGGCCGGCAATCGCCTGGCCCCGGAACTGGATCAAACCCAGGAACGGCGCCGCGCAGGCGTACAGTCCCGCGCCCGCGAGTGCGCCAACAGCCGCGAGCACGGTGGACTCGATGACAGTCATCCAGACCACAGTGGCGCTGTCCGCACCCAGCAAACGCAGGGACGCCAAGCGGTCATCACGACGGCGGGCGGCGAGTCGGGCGGCCGAGGCACCCAGCGTCAGGAGCGGGATGATGAGCAAGACCATCGCGACGACGGCCAACGCCTGGTAAGTACCTGCGATGTCGTCGGACCAGGACCAGAAAACCTGTGAACCACCGGCCACGGTCAGCAGGAGGGCGGTGACCGTGCCGAAGGCCAGAACGGGAAGTCCGGCATCGCGCAGGCCCGTTTCGCGCAGGCTGCTGCCGCTGCTTCGCGCCAGGTAAGGGGTGAGCCGGAGGGCCATGGAAAGACTAGACATTGAAGGCACCCTTGAAGTTGGTGGCCTGGGTGTTGGTGGCCTGAGTGTTCAGGGTGGCCGGGGTATTCACGGCTGCCGGGACTTTCGCCGGCTGGACAGGGGCCGACGGCGGAACGGGTCCGCCACTGTCCGCCACGATCCTGCCGTCACGCAGCTCCACTACCCGTTGACACCGGGCTGCGACGTTGGGATCGTGGGTGACCACCAGCAGTGTCCGTCCGTTGGCGGCCACGGAGCGCAGCAAAACGTCCAGGACTTCGGTGGATGTCGCCGAGTCCAAGGCGCCCGTGGGTTCGTCCGCGAAGACAACCCGGGCACCGGTCACCTGGGCCCTCGCGATCGCCACACGCTGGACCTGCCCACCTGACAACTCTCCCAAGCGGCGCTGCTCCATGCCGGCAAGGCCCAGGGCGCCAAGCCATTCGGCGGCCCGGGACTCGGACGACGCCCGGTCAGTCCCGTTGAGCATCAGGGCCAGCGCAACGTTCTCCACGGCAGTCAATTCCGGCAGGAGCATGCCTTGCTGGAACACGAATCCGAACTCTTCCCGGCGCAGGCGGGACAACGCCGCGTCTCCCAAAGTATCCAGGCGCAAAGGCGCCGATGGCGTGTGCAAGGTGATGGAACCGGCGTCGGGCCTCAAAATACCGGCAAGGCAGTGCAACAAGGTGGTCTTGCCCGAGCCGGAGGGCCCGATGATCGCGATGGACTCGCCGGCGTTCGCCGTGAAGTCAACCTGGTCCAAGGCAATGCTGCCGGGGTAGTGCTTGGTGAGTTGCTGGGCGTGGAGGATGGCGTTCATATATCCAGCATCGCCGTCTGCCCCGGCCGGCCGCGTCAGTCCCGCGGCTGAACTCTGCCGCCCGGCCTCCACCCGCGGTATGAGTCAGGCGCCGGCGATCCTTAGCTTCGCCACATTCTCGGCCAGCACCCGCCGGGCATCCTCGCCCAGCAGAGAATCGGTGATCAGTTCATCGGCCTCTTCCAGCTGGGCGATCGAAGCGATGCCCACCACGCCCCACTTGCTGTGATCGGCCAGGACAACGGTGCTCCGGGCGGAGGCCATGAAGGCGCGGTCCGTTTCTGCTTCGAGCAGGTTCGGCGTGGTGAAACCGGCCTGGGCATCCATGCCGTGGACGCCCAGGAACAAGACATCCAAGTGCAGTTGCTTCAGGGAAGCGGTAGCGATGGGTCCCACCAAGGCGTCCGAGGGCGTGCGCTCGCCGCCGATCAGGATCACGGTGGAGCCGAAGCGGGCGGGGCCGGACGACGATCCGTGATGAAAGAGATCAGCGATCCGTACCGAGTTTGTGACCACGGTGATGCGGGGCCCGTGAACCAGTTCCTGCGCCAAGGCCCACGTGGTGGTTCCGGCGCTGAGGCCAATAGCCATGCCTTCCTGGACCATGGATGCAGCCTCGACGGCGATCGCATGCTTTTCGGCGGTGAGCTGAGTGGACTTCAGCTCGAACCCTGGCTCATGCGTGCTTGCATCACCGGGCAGTTTGGCTCCGCCGTGGATGCGCTCCACGCGGCCGGTTTCCTCCAGTGCTTCGATGTCCCGGCGGACGGTCATGGGGGAGACCCCCAGCAACTGTGCGAGGTCCGAGACCCGGACCACGCGTTCGCGCTGGACGGCATCAATGATGGCTGAGTGGCGTGCTGCCTGAAGCATCAGGGCCTTTCTGGAGGGCCTCGTTCAAGGTGAGGCTGAGTCTGGCTCCAGTCTAGGACGCGGTCCCTCCGCCCGGTGGCTCATTGGGTCGCGGCGTCGTCACGCGGGCGTCACGCAACTGCTCCAAAGCACGACGGCGCCGCTCACCCGGGAGGTGGGCGGCGCCGTCGTTTACTGCTTACTTACGGAGCGAATCCGCGATCTGCTGCATGATGCCGGGGTCTGCCAGTGTGGTGGCGTCGCCCGTGTCGCGGCCTTCTGCGATGTCCTTGAGGAGGCGGCGGACGATCTTGCCGGATCGTGTCTTTGGCAGTTCAGGCACGATCAGGAGCTGCTTGGGCTTGGCGATCGGGCCGATTTCCTTGCCCACATGGTTGCGCAGTTCCAGGACGGTTTCGTCGCCGTTGTTCACGGCGTCACCGCGGAGGATGACGAACGCCACCACGGCCTGGCCGGTGGTTTCGTCCGCGGCACCAACCACGGCGGCCTCGGCCACGGATGGGTGGCTGACCAGGGCGGACTCGATCTCGGTGGTGGAGAGTCGGTGTCCGGAGACGTTCATGACGTCGTCCACGCGGCCCAGGAGCCAGACGTCGCCGTCTTCGTCCTTCTTGGCGCCGTCGCCGGCGAAGTACATGGCCTCGAAACGTGACCAGTAGGTGTCCTTGAAGCGCTCCGGGTCGCCCCAGATGCCGCGCAGCATGGACGGCCATGGTTCGCGGACCACCAGGTAGCCGCCTTCGCCGTTGGCCACGGACTGGCCGTTTTCGTCCACGACGTCCACCGCGATTCCCGGCAGTGGAACCTGGGCTGAACCGGGCTTGGTAGCCGTGACGCCGGGAAGCGGGGCGATCATCTGGGCGCCGGTTTCGGTCTGCCACCAGGTGTCCACGATCGGAGCCGGGTGTTCCTTCTTTTCACCGTTCTTGCCGGCGTTGGCGCCGATGACGTCGCGGTACCACATCCACGCTTCCGGGTTGATGGATTCGCCCACTGAGCCCAGGACGCGGATGGAGGAGAGATCGTACTTGTCCGGGATGTCCCGGCCCCACTTCATGAACGTCCGGATCGCAGTGGGGGCGGTGTACAGGATGGAGACCTTGTACTTCTCCACGATTTCCCACCAGCGGCCCTGGTGGGGGGAGTCCGGGGTGCCTTCATACATGACTTGGGTGGCGCCGTTGATGAGCGGAGCGTAGGTGACGTAGGAGTGGCCGGTGACCCATCCGACGTCGGCGGTGCACCAGTACACGTCCGTTTCGGGGTGGAGGTCGAATACGGCCTTGTGCGTGTAGGCGCCCTGGGTGAGGTAGCCGCCGGTGGTGTGCAGGATGCCCTTGGGCTTGCCCGTGGTGCCGGAGGTGTAAAGGATGAACAGCGGGTGCTCGGAGTCGTGCCCGACGGCGGTGTGCTCGGTTGCTGCCTTATCAACCGTTTCAGACCACCAGAGATCGCGGCCTTCCACCCAGTTGACGTCCTCGCCGTTGCGCTTGACCACAACAACGTTCTGGACCGTATGACCTTCTTTGGACAGGGCTTCGTCCACTGCGGGCTTCAGCGCGCTCGGCTTGCCGCGGCGGTAGGTGCCATCGGCGGTGACCACGAGCTTGGCTTCGGCGTCCTCGATCCGGGAACGCAGGGCGTCGGCGGAGAAGCCACCGAACACCACGGAGTGCACGGCGCCGATGCGGGCACAGGCAAGGAGCGTGATGACGGCCTCGGGGATCATGGGCAGGTACACAGCCACGCGATCACCCTTGGCCACGCCGAGGGACTCGAAAGCGTTGGCAGCCTTCTTCACTTCTTCGGTCAACTGCGCATACGTGTAGGTGCGGGTGTCCCCGGGCTCGCCCTCAAAGTAAATGGCAACGCGGTCGCCCAGGCCATTCTCAACGTGACGGTCCAGCGCGTTGTACGCAGCATTGACCTCGCCACCGACAAACCACTTGGCGAACGGCGGGTTGGACCAGTCAAGCGCCTCGGTGAAGTCCTTGTCCCACGTCAACAACTCGCGGGCCTGCTTGGCCCAGAACGCGGGACGGTCTGCCTCTGCCTCTGAATAGGCGTCAGCGCTGGTCACGGCGTTCGCGGCGAACTCTGCAGAGGGCGCGAACTTGCGGTTCTCGTGGAGGAGGTTTTCAAGTGCCTCGACGTGTGCGGCCGATCCGTTCTGAGCAGTTGAAGCTGCAGCGGTGGCCGTGGATCCGGTGGTGTCCTGGGACATGTGAACCTCATCATTCATCGATCTTTGCTGCGCGGAACCTGTCGCGAGGTTCCCGCCCGGGCCGTCGTCGGCGTCGAACGTCTCCCCGAAAGGTCCGCAGAGTGCTGTCCGCCATCAACACTATCGCTTCGGAAGGTCCTACGTGTGCGTCGTCACAAACGTGCCAGCGAGCGGCGCGGATTTAGCGACGAATGGCGCCTCAGGCGGTGGGGAACCGTTTACATGACGTACGACGGCGGCTCCCGCCCGCCGCTGTTAAGGGGCAACTGCAGGCCGCACTCTGTAAGGAACCTTGGAGTTTGCTGTGGGCGAAGCCGGAAGGCCGTTTTCAGCTAGAACCCTGTCAGTGGGGTGGCATAGGCTGAAGAAGTCCTGGGACGCACCTTGAGCGTGGCCGGTTTTCCGCGGATTCCTGCGGGGGTCGCCTGTCCGGACTGCCCAGGACGCCGCCGTACGAAGGAGAAATAGATGAACCAGCTGAGCCCAGGCCCGCACGACACACCGCGAACGGGGCCCGAGACCACGGCTGGAACGGCCACCGCACCAAGTGCCACCCCTGGTGCAAATCCTGATGCTGCCAAGAAAGACGCCACTAAATACGACGCCGTCGCAGGACCCTTCACCATCCGGGACCTCACTGTTTTCGGCTCAACGCTGCTGATGTTTGTTGCGTCCTTGCTGCCGATGTTCGGAGAGCGCTACAACCTCTGGAACCTTGGCAACCTCTTCTTCCTGCTGCTGGGGATCATCCTGCCGCTGGTTGTGGTGGCACTCTTCGTAGCCCGCAGATTGAAGCCGGGAACCGTCGTCCGGGTGGGTTCACTGTCCGTCGACCAGTTCGCGTCCGTCACGGCGTCCTTCGCCTTTCCGCTTTTCTTCCTGACCATCGCCAACTCGTTCAATAGCGGCGTGCTGCTCGGTTTGATTGGTTCAGTGGGCCTTCTGGCCGCAACCGTCCTGGCCCCGCACCTTCCCTGGTTGTCAGCTGATTTCAAGGGCCGCGCGGAAGTCCCGGCCCACGTGGTAGCCCGCGAGGCCGCAATTCCCAGCCGCAAGCCGGCCGCTCCCAAAGCACCCAAGGAACCCGTAACCCCCGCTCCGGCCGCAGGGCAGGCTATGACTGGATCGGCCCCCGGTTTCCAGGCTCCCGCCGGTAATGCATCCTCCGTGAACGCATCCGGCTCTTACGCTCCCGGCTCTCACGACTCCGGCTCGCAATCTGCAGATTCGGTTGCCGGGGCTCCCGGCGCGGGTGCTGGTGCAGCTACCAGCGGTGCTGGTCCAACCTCCAGCGGTGCTGGTGCGTCCGCTGTCGGTGGGGTTGGCGCTGGCGGTACCGGGGCCACAGGTTCCAGCCCGTTCGCTCCGCCGGCCAACTACGGTACTGCGTCGTCGGACGCTGCGGAGGCACCCGCCGTCGTGCATTCAGCGGACGTCAGTCCGGCCGCCAGCGCTCCGGAAGGCCACTCTGGAGCCGTTGGTTCCGCCGCCGCGAGCAACCAGGAAACCGTGGGCAGCCCTGCCCCGGGCGTGGCGGCTCCGGCTCCTGCCGGCGGTAGCGCGCCTTCCTCTGCGGCTGAGCCGGTACCGGAAGCCGCGAAGGGTCCTGAACTGAAGCCGGAAGCCGCAACTTCCCCTGTCGCCGCCGAACCAGCCACAACGCAGCACGCGGCGGAACCTGCCACAACGCAGCACGCCGCTCAACAGCCAGCCGCGCAACAGCCGTGGGCTGCCACCATGGCCACTCCCATCGTTTCCGGCGACACCCGTCGGGTCAGCGAATCGATCGGTGCCACGGTGGATCCCGCCAGTCGTCCGGACGACTCCGACTCACCGCAATACGAGGCGTTCTGGTTCGCTGTTGCCCAACCGCGGACTGCGTACGACGAACACACGGGCACCCCTGCTTTCACCATCGAACCGGGTGGCTGGGTGTTGGCGCTGGAGGACCGCGGCCATGAGTTCCTGGTGCAGGATACCGACGGCAAGGTTGGGGTTCTTCGGGAGCTCAGCAACATCGAACGCGGCTAGGCAGGGACCCCGTGGCCATCGCTGAAGCTGGTTCGCTGCTCGCACTCAAACGCCGGGCCCGCAAGATCAACCGGGTCCTGGCGGAAAAGTATCCGTACGCGCACGCGGAACTGGACTTCCGGAATCCGTTTGAGCTGGTGGTGGCCACGGTCCTGTCAGCACAGACCACGGACGTCCTGGTCAACCAGGTCACCAAGATCCTGTTTGCCCGGTACCCGGATGCGCGGGCCATGGCGGAGGCCGATCCCGTGGAACTGGAGACCATCCTTCAGCCCACCGGCTTCTTCCGGGCCAAAGCGCGGAACGTTCTGGCACTCAGCAACCGGCTGGTGGACGAGTACGACGGCCAGGTTCCCGGCAAGCTGGAGGACCTGGTGACGTTGCCCGGCGTCGGTCGGAAAACCGCCAACGTGGTACTGGGCAACGCGTTCGGCATCCCCGGAATCACGGTGGACACGCACTTTGGGCGGTTGGCCCGCCGATTCGGATGGACGGAGTCCGATGATCCCGTGAAGATCGAGTTCGACGTCGCGGAATTGTTTGAACCGCGGGACTGGACCATGTTGTCGCACCGCGTGGTGTTCCACGGCCGCAGGGTGTGCCACGCCAGGAAGCCCGCCTGCGGTGCCTGCCCTGTGGCCAGCCTCTGCCCCAGTTACGGCGACGGCGAGACGGATCCGGTCAAAGCAGCCAAGCTGTTGAAGTACGAGCTCGCCCCGGGCAATGAGGCACTGCTGGACAAACTGTTGGCGGAGACCCACCGCGCCGCGGAGATCCGCATGGAATCGCAAAGGAGGCCCGGGTGACCGCGCTTGAAGAACTCTCGGCGCTGGTGACCCGGTTCGAGGCCGGCGAACAGCAGCACTCTGCTCTGTGGGAGAAGCTCCCCGTCATCCCCGAAACCAACAGGCCTGCCGCGGTGCTCATGCTCTTCGGCGTGCTTGATGACGTACCCGCAGAGTCCGAGCGCCCCATAGCCCCGGCGGACCTTGATGTCCTCTTGTTGGAGCGCGCACACACCCTGGATGACCATCCCGGCCAAGTAGCCTTCCCTGGCGGCATGGTGGACCCGGAGGATGAGTCGGTGGTGGCTGCGGCATTGCGGGAAGCCGTCGAGGAAACCGGGCTCGACGCCAGCGGTGTCCGTGTGCTCGGCGTCATTCCCGAGCTCGGGCTGATCCGCAGCAATTTCCGGGTGACTCCCGTGCTGGGCTGGTGGGACAAGCCATCGCCGGTCCGCGTAGTGGACTTCGCTGAGTCCGCGCAAGTGTTCAGGGTGCCGGTGCGCGACCTCCTGGATCCAGCCAATCGCGTCACCGCCACCATCACCCGCTTCGGCCGCACCTACACCAGTCCTGGCTTCACTGTGAACGGAGTGCTGGTGTGGGGCTTTACCGGGATGATCCTGAGCGGGCTTTTTGACGAATTGGGCTGGACCGTCCCCTGGGACACGGAGAAGCTGCGCGACGTCGACCTCTAGCAACAGGTGTCTTTCGGCAGCGCCACGGGTCTGAGTAGCTGTCATTTTCAGAAGCTGACTGCACCGAATGTCAGAAGTGGTCTGGACTGCGAATTTATGCTCCATAGAGGATGGGCTTAGGGACACGTCGCGTGCGGTCTTAAGGATTCATTACCGGATGGCGCTCCACTCCACCGGCGATGGCCCGGTTTTCGTCATTGCAGTCCCGTCTTCCGTATTTCACACTGGTCTAATGCACCCATCGTGGACCCGGATACTTAGGCTTGGGCAACACTCATGGCTCGGTCTCGTTGGGGACGTCCTCTACATAGGTGATGAGACGCGGCCTAAAAGGCAGCTCGATCTGGAGATTCCGATAGGGCTGCTTCCGTGTCTTGAACGTCCTTACGAGGAAGTCCGAGCTGAACTTGGAGCGTGTGAGCGTGAGTTGTCCATGTTGTCTGGGCCATTGCTTTCAGCAGTTCCGTTGGCAGCGATTCCGAGGACAGCGGTGGCGACTCAGATGGACTATTGGACTTCCCTTTCCGTGCCCTGGCTGGCTTCACTTCCCGCCAGCGAGGTCGATGACAACGTCATCATTGCTATCGAAGAAGCGTCTTGGGCAGGCCAGGCGAGCAGGCATGCTGCCCGTAGACTTCGACGGAGTAGGAGCAGAACCTGGACAAGGTTGCCTGATGATCCTTCATAGCCTTGCCTACGAGCGTAACTGGATCCTTCACCGGACGCGCGCTAGAGGTTGGTAGCGGCGCCGGGCGAAGTGAGAATCGTGCCGTCCGAGACCAGTGCCACGCGGATGGATGCAGCGTGGAGGCCGATTGTGCCGAGACCACCTTCAACGGTGTAGTGGTCTCCCTCGATGATGAGTGAGTCGATATTGCCGTAGTCAACTGACCCGTCAGGGTCACGCGAAGGCCGGGAACTGAGCTGACCCGTCCAAGTCAGATCTTTTACACCTTCGAACACCAGCACCCCCTTGCGGTAACAGTATTGCTCTCCGAAGCGTGCCGGAGCATATGAGGGGTGTTCCTCGGTCAGTACGAACTCCGCCGTGATGACAAGCTGTCCTCGGCTTGCATAGATGTCCAGTACCCAACTGTCTTCCAGGTAGAAGCCCCAAAAAACTTCATGCTCAAAGTACTTTCCCAACGTCGGCCCTTCTTACGTGCCCATGTACCGGTCTTCCGGGTCTGGGGAGCTGGAACAGTAAATCGACGGCAACCTCGGCACCAGATCTACCGAAACCTCTGGCTGCTCCCGTGGGCCTCTACCTAGTGAAGTATCCACCGGCGGTCAGGATCGATTCCCCCATAACCCACTGGCCCCAGACGCACCCCACGATGAGAGTCGGCGCGAGGATGTAATAAGCGATGCGCGACCCTTTGCCCATATGATGCGCGTCAAGCTTCCTCCCGGAGCGCCACAAACCAAAAAGGAGTGCCAAACAGGGAAGCATGGCGATCTGCATCGGTATGCCGCTCCCATCCCGACTGAATTTCCCGTCGTAGGGCATTCGGGTGTCCCAGGGGACACTCAAAAGCACGAAAATCGTGATCCCCAGACCGAGCACAAATCCGATTGCACAAAGAACGGTTTTGAACCTAACAGCCTTCTTCCCTAACCGCAGGTCTCCCTTAGTGAGTTCGCCCATCCAATGATCTTTTCCCGACGCCCGACCCCACACCATCATCACTCGCCAAGGTTCGTTCCATTCTCTTCGGTCACGAGACTCACGCTGTCGACAATAGCTTCAGGATGAGTTCCACCGTGTGTAGCGCTGCTCCTAAGGCGACTCGCCTGACGTCAAGGCACGAAGGACTCGTCGACGAAGCTCCCGACTACCTGCCCTGGTGACACACAGACCTTCTGTTTCTCGAAGCGCTACTCCTGGGCCGGCCTCGATACATGACCAACTTTTAGTCGACATGCGACGAGCTCGCCACAGCTCGGGCCAACCAACCTCCATTCGTCTGGGGTAAAACCAGTCCGAATACCTAAACCGACCTCTCGTGAGCCTCAGAATGCTGTCCGCAAGCCGGTCGGCGATACGCTCGTGGTGACCAAGCTCGATCGAATGGCGCGCACTCTATCTGATGCCAGGGGCATCGCCGGTGCCTGAAGGCCAGGGTACTCCTGACATTCTCATGTCACACTCATCTGCACTCCCGCCGGAAATCCGAGGGAGCGCGGCCGACTTTTGAAAAATGACCGCAGCGCTGGTTCGCTGTCAGGCGGCCTTGCGCGCCGCCGTCGAACGGTCCACTATCAGCCCGGTAGCGGCGTTCTCCCGCACGGCCTTGATGCCTGCAATGACACCGTCAAGGTGTCCGTACGTGGGCGATTCGGCCACAACCGTGCCGTCGGCGGCGGTGAGGCGGAACCTGTACGCCTCGTCGCTGTCTTTGAGAATTTCGAACCTGCCGGCCATTGATGCTCCCCCTTGTGCTTCCGCGCAGAAAAATGTGGAAAACAACGTATCCACATAGCGAAAGTAGCCAGAACCAGGGGAGAACGAAAGTTACTTGGCGGTACCGGTCATTCCGCCTCATACGGCGAGATATGACTGGATAGTCCACGAGGTTGTGGGTACTCTGCGGCTACTTCGCCTTGTCGTAGGAATCTACGACGGCGATGCTCACCGGGAATTCGACCGGGATTCGTCCGAACATGAGCTCCTTGGCCGCGGCGGCTGCTTCCTCGATGGCTTGGATACAGGCTTCCACCGCCTCGTCCGGGGCGTGAACCATCACTTCGTCGTGCAGGAAGAAGACGAGCTCCCCGGAAGGCAAGCCACCGGCGCGCATGGCCCGCAGCCGCCGTCGTAATTCAGCGAGCCAGCAGGCCGCCCATTCCGCAGCCGAACCCTGGACTACGAAGTTGCGGGTGAAGCGGCCCCGGGAGCGGGCCAGGTTGTCCGCGCGGCGCTGTTCTTCGGCAGTGGTGGACTGCTGGCTGCGCAACCAGCCCAACGACGGCGGCGGGCTGCTTCGGCCAAGCCTCGTGGTGACCGTCCTGCCGGCCTCGCCTTGGCGGGCGGCTTGCTCCACGAACCCGACGGCGCGCGGATAGGTGCGCGTGAGCTGCGGCATGAGCCTGCCCGATTCGCCAGTAGTGGCGCCGTAGATTGCTCCCAGCAGGGCAATCTTGGCCTTGGCCCGGTCGCCGCCGAAACCCTGGGCCGCAATGCCCGCGTAGAGGTCTTTGTCGCGGGCGGCCTCGGCCATCTTTGTGTCCTGGGCAAGCGCCACCAACACGCGCGGTTCGAGTTGCGAGGCATCAGCGACGATGAGTTTGTGGCCGGGATTGGCATGGACCGCACCGCGGATGTTCCGCGGGATCTGCAGCGCACCGCCGCCGCGGGAAGCCCAGCGGCCGGACACGACGCCGCCCACCACGTATTCCGGGTGGAACCTGCCCTCCCGCACCCATGCGTCCAGCCATGCCCAGCCGTTGGCCGTGTGGAGGCGGGAGAGTTTCTTATAGGCGAGCAGGGGCTGGATGGCGGGGTGTTTGGACTCCTGCAGCTCCCATTGGCGCGTGCTCTTTACCTCTATACCGTTCCGGTGGAGGGCTCGCATGAGGTCCTGGGGGGAGTCCGGGTTCAGGCCAGGGGAGTTCAGGAGGCTGCGGAGCTCGGCGCAGAGAGCTTCGAGGGCCGGAGGCCTCCGTCCTTGGGGCGGCCTGGGTCCGAGGACGTCGGCGAGGATCTGCTGATGCAGCTCTTCGCGCCACGGGACGCCGGCGTGTTGCATCTCCACAGCGATGATGGCGCAGGCTGATTCGGCTGCCAGCAGCAGTTGGAGCCGTTGCTTCCGCTGCTCATCGCTGGACACCTGAGCCACTGCCTGTTGTTGGGCTGCGAATTCCTCCCGGAGTTCGGCCAGCCCCGCTTTGGGGTTGGACGGGGCAGGATCTTCAAACAAGGCCCCCTGGTCCGCAGGAGGGGGCGGTGGTTGAAGAGCGCGCGGTGGAGCCGAGTCATCGTCCTGCGTGATCTTGACGGCATGCCGGGCGTAGTCGGTGTCCGCCGTGAATTCCGAGTGCGCCAGGATGGCTCCACACAGTGCCAGATCATGGCATCGCTCCAGCTCCACACCGTGGGTCAGCAGTTCCGGATACCAGTCCATGGCGCGGTGCCACACCCAGCGGGGCCGCTGGGTTTCGAACTCACGCACGACGCCGGGAAGCTCACCTCGCGTGACCACGCGCGCGTCCGCCGTGGGCTTGCCGGTGGGGGAAATTCTTTGTATGGCTGCGCCTTCCGGGTGGGCGGCGAGCAGCAAATACATGGTCTCTATTCTGCCTTGTGCGTAGTGGTGCGTGGTGCGTGGTGGTGCCCTGCACTGTTCCTCCACATGTGGTCCCGGGCAGCCGGTTCCATCCAGGTTGTGCACATACGGGTCTGGGGTCCTGATGGTGTTCCCGAAGGTCCGCAAGGGTGGATCCATGAGCAAGCGAGAACGCCGGCACCGGCAAGCCACAAACCAGCCACTGGAAGCGGACATGGACGGAACCTGGGTTCCCCATGATTCTGCCGGAATACTGCTCGTCTCCTCGGACCCTTACTTGCAGGAAGAGGCCAAGCGGATTGTGGCCGCCGCGGGTGGAAACCTCACCACCGCTGCCGACGTCGTCGAGGCCTTGCAGGGTTGGGAGAGCGCCGACGTCGTTTTGGTGGGCAGCGATGTCCGGGAGTTGCCCCCTCGAAGACGCTCTCCCACAGTGCTGTTGGGGAAGGCAACAGATGGGGACAATCTGTGGGAGCTCGCCGCCCTCCTCGGGGCTGAACGGGTTGCCGTCCTACCCGAAGCGGCCGCCTGGCTGGCTGAACACCTCAGCATGTCCGGATCCCCCGAGCCTGGCGGCATGGTTATGGGGATCATCGGTGGCAGCGGCGGCGCCGGGGCAACCACTACAGCCATTTGGCTGGCGCAAACGGCTGCGGAACACGGTGTCAGCACCATGCTCGTCGACGGAGATCCTTGGGGAGGCGGCCTTGAACTGGCCGTGAGTGCCGAGGATGTTCCAGGGCTGAAGTGGCCCGATTTCGCCGAGACCCGCGGGCACATTGACCCCGTGCAGTTTCGGGATTCCTTGCCCTTTACCGGTGGGTTCGCCTATTTGTCATGGCCAGGCACGAGGGACGCGTTCCACAGCCCGGACACCCGCGCAGTAGCCGCCGTCATGGACGCCGCGCGCCGCAGCTTCGAACTCATCCTCGTGGACATAGGGCGCAGCGGAGAAGGAGTGCGCAACCTCGCCTGGGACTGCGACCGCATGGTCCTGCTCGCCAGGGCGCACCTTAAATCCGCGGTTGCAGCAGGGCGGATCCTCAATGAACTCCCTCCCTCGGACGCCGGGGTGGTGGTGCGTGGAAGCGGTGCTTCGTCTGTTGATGCTGGGCTCATCGCAGAGTCCTTGGGATTGCCATTGCTGGGCATCCTCCCCGACATGCGGGGCGTGGCGGTTGGCACTGAACTCGGCCGCATCCTTGAGTTCGGCCGGCGCAAACCCATCAACCGCCTGGCCCTGTCCGTGCTGGAACTGAACGGTGCCATTCAATGAACCGGTTCGAAGCAACACGGCGAAGGCAAGGCCGAAAACTCGATTCCCTGCTCCTTGAGACCGTGCGGGAGTCTGTCCTGGCAGGCAACGGGCCAGTCACTCCGTCCACGGTGGCAGCGGCTGTCCAGGCAAGCGGCAGGTTGCTGGGCACAGCCGGCGCCCTTGAAGCGGCCGAATCCATCAACGCTGAGCTCAACGGGTTGGGACCCCTGCAACAGTTGGCACAGGATCCAGCCGTGACGGACATCTTCGTCAACGGCCCCAACTCCGTCTGGCTGGACAGAGGGCAAGGGCTGGAACGGTCACCGGTGCACTTCGAGACTGAGCAACAGGTCAGATCCCTGGCGTCCCGTTTGGTCTCAGCCGGTGGCCGTCGTTTGGATGATGGGTCGCCCTGCGT
Organism: Arthrobacter sp. TmtSoilC79; assembly: GCF_059739405.1. Classification (NCBI taxonomy): domain Bacteria; kingdom Bacillati; phylum Actinomycetota; class Actinomycetes; order Micrococcales; family Micrococcaceae; genus Arthrobacter; species Arthrobacter sp. TmtSoilC79. Next base: position 963,887 of record NZ_AP046051.1, read on the forward strand.
CGATGTCCGGCTCAACGGCGGATACCGGGTGCATGCGGTTCTTTCGCCGATCTCCACCACCGGAACACTTCTCTCCATTCGTATTCGCCGCGAGAATGTCTTCACCCTTGCGGAGTTGAGGGAGAGCGGCATGTTTTCGGAGCAAGCCGAGTGGGTTCTCAAGGCCATCATCAGCCAAAGGCTTAGCTTTCTAATCAGCGGAGCCACAGGCTCGGGAAAGACCACACTGCTGTCCACCATGCTCGGTTTGAGCCACCCGTCCGAGAGGCTGGTCCTGATCGAGGACGCTGCCGAACTCAACCCCGTCCACCCCCATGTGGTCACCCTTGAATCCCGGCACGGAAACCTTGAGGGTGGGGGTGCCCTGGATCTTGGCGAACTGGTCCGCCAAGCACTGCGAATGCGGCCGGACCGGCTGATCGTTGGAGAATGCCGTGGCGCTGAAGTCCGTGAACTGCTGACGGCCCTCAACACCGGGCACACAGGCGGTGGTGGGACCATCCACGCCAACACGGCAGAGGCCGTCCCTGCACGGTTGGTGGCACTGGGTGCGCTGGCGGGGTTGAACGCTGAGGCCGTACGGCTCCAGGTTTCCAGTGCCTTGGACGTCGTCATTCATGTGGACCGGACGCCAGCGGGAAGGAAAGTGGCCTCCATAGGGGTACTGACTGATACCGCTGAGGGCCAGAAAGTGCTCTCCGCCCTCCACTGGGACCCCACCGGGATGACATGCGGGCCCGCCTGGCCGGCCCTTGCCGGCAGGCTTGCCCCGGCGTTGCCCGCGGGGTTGGACTGGTTCCGGGATGCCGGGTCACCAGGTCCCGGGTCACCGGGTCCCAGGTCCGGCACATGATCGCTGCCTTTGTCCTCATTGCAGCCCTCGCGGCCTGGCAGCACTTCCGTGGCAGCCGCGTTGATGATCGACGGGTGCGGAAGAGATTGGGGGAGCCTCAAGGAGGCATGGGTGCCGCACGCAGTGCCCGGCAGGGTGTGGGGCTGCGCCGTCCCTGGCGGACCCAGCGCACAGAGTCCTTGCCGCTGGTTGTGCTCGTCCAACAGCTTGCGGCCTTATTGCGTGGTGGGCGGGGAACGTCCCGATTATGGGACGAACTGTGGATGGTCCATGGCTCCCGGTTGAGCAAGGATGGCTCCGCGGACACGGTGGCACAGCGGGGGACAATTACCCTCAGCACGCAATCGCTGCTGGTGGTGGCCGCGGCCAGGGCGGCATCCAGCTTGGGAAATCCTACGGCTGAAGCAATCCGGGACACCGCCGCGCGGAGCTATCCCCGGCGGGGAAGTTCCGAACGACGTGTATGGATGGAACTGGCGGCATGCCTGGAAGTTGCAGAAACAAGTGGCTGTCCGCTTGCTGACCTCCTGACCCGCTTTGCTGCCCAACTGGAAGCCGAAGAAGACGCAGAAGCCGCCCGGCAAACGGCGCTCGCCGGGCCAAAAGCCACGGTCAGGCTGCTGTCGTGGCTCCCAGTGTTCGGGCTCTTGCTGGGGATGGGCCTTGGTGTGGACCCGCTGGGAATCCTCCTGGACAACATTCTGGGTGTCGCCACGTTCGTGGCTGGCATTCTCCTGACCGTGGCCGGCCGGGTTTGGTCCTCACGCCTGGTGGCCTCTGCGACCGGGAGCACGTGATGGCAGCGCTGTTGATGGTTATTGTCCTGGGCCTGGCGGCGTCCATCTGGCTCGCCGGACCGGTCCGTGCCAGGGCTCGATTACTGATTCGCGGCGAAGGTGACTCGTCGCCGACCGGTCCTGCACGCCGGGCTCCGGACGATGGCCTCCACGACACCGCCATGATGCTGGAGCTGGTGGCATCAATGCTCGACGCCGGCGCTGGTATTGGGCGGTCACTTGAACTTATTTCCGGATGCGCCTCCCCTCCCATCAGGAAATCGCTCAGGCCAGTGGTGGCCGCCCTTGCCATAGGGGCCGATTGGGAAACGGCGTGGCGGGCACCCACTGAGCACATCCCCGAGGTGGTCCGCCTCAAAGAGGCACTGGCATTTGCAGCGCTGACGGGTGCGCCCTCGGCATCGATCCTTTACGCCCAGGCTGCCAGGGAACGGCGTGAACAGTTCAGGGCTGCGGAGAAGAGAGCCGCAGCCTTGGGTGTGAAACTGGTGGTGCCACTGGGCCTTTGCTCACTGCCCGCGTTCATCTGCCTGGGGATAGTACCCGTCCTGATAGCCATGCTTCCTGCCGGATGAACCGGGCAGGAAGCATGCAAATACACGCTGTGAATAATGGCCACTCTCCCTCCACATCCGGGCCATTTGCATGGGTTATCCACTTGGAAGAATCCGCTTCTTTTGGCAGTGGCTAAGCCACGGAAGAGTCGAACCAGCCGGCGGATCCGCTGGTTTTTCTTGAAAGGAATCCACTGTGAAAACACTATTCAGGCCCGGACCTGCCCGCCGTCCGGGTCGTCGCTCTGCAGGCACGGATCGAGTCTGGTTGGACCGGACGTGGCTGGACCGGGGAACCACTGCAGGGAAGCCCGGCATGAGGGCGTTTGGTATTGAGCAATTTGAGCTCGAGGAATTCAAGGATTCCGGGTTAGGGCAAGTGGAGTCAGGGGGCGGTGGAACCAGCCTCCAAGTCTCCGCACCAAGCGATGCTCTGGCCCTACGGGGGCCGCTGGCCGCCCGAAACCCGGATTTGGTCGAGGACCATGCTTCTCTGCGGAGGCGGCCTGGCCGGCGGCAGCGGAGGAGCTATCGGAGGATCGGGGAAAAGCTCCGGACACGGGGAATGCTCCTGGGCTCCGAAAGCGGTATGGCCACAGCAGAGTACGCGATCGCTACCTTGGCCGCGGTGGGTCTGGCCGGCCTGCTGGTGGTCATCCTTCGGAGTGAAGAAGTCCGTGGCTTCCTGCTCAACCTGATCCGCACTGCACTGTCCTTGCCATGATGCACGTGCTGCCTGCCGGCGGGAGGTCACCTGCTGCCTGCGCAGGACCACCATCCAGATGGAAGAGGGACGGGGCGGAATCAGGAGCCGTGACAGCGGAGTTTGCCGTTGCCTTGCCGGCTGTGGTCTTGCTCTTGGCCTTCCTGTTGGCAGGCGGCGCTGCGGGGATCACGCAACTGCGGTTGGAAGAAGCTGCCACGGCCGGAGCCCGGGCGTCAGCTCGGGGCGAGACCGGCGGAACAGTGGAGGGAATCGTCACAAGGCTCGCCGGTGACACCGCCACTTCGACCCTGGCTGAAAGCGGTGGATGGCTCACGGTGACAGCGTCATCCCGGGTCGGGGGAGCGCTGGGACCGTTGATTCCCTGGACGTTGACGGCGTCGGCGTCTGCCCGTGCAGAGTCAGGCCGCACTGACTCAGCCGGCACTGCACCAGGCCGTGCAGAGTCAGGTGGTTCAGGGGCAAGCAATCCATGAATCAGTCGGGAGTTCCTGTGCACCCTGAACGCGGGGCGGGAACGGTCCTCGCGTTGGTGTTGGGCGCGGTAGTGATTGCCCTGCTCTTCGGCGTGCTCTTCCTGGCCCAGGCCGGGGTCTTGGCTTCGAGGGCTGCTTCCGCGGCAGATCTGGCAGCCCTCGCGGGGGCGGACGCCGCCCGGGGCCTCACCTCGGGGGAACCGTGTTCGGTCGCTTCAGACGTTGCGGGGCGGCAGGAAGCCAAGATTGTGTCCTGCACAGTGACCGGCGGAACGGTAGTTGACGTTGCCACCGAGCTGGACCACCCTTTCGGCTGGGGAGTTGCCACGGGGCGGGCGCGGGCGGGGCCACCTCCCTAATGCCGCCGAACAGCCTGCCCTAGATGGCGTCCTTCAACAACACACCAAGGAGGGTGATGGCGGCTGCCTTGTCCAGCGGATTGTTCTTGTTGCCGCATTTAGGGGACTGGACGCAGGATGGGCAGCCTGCCTCACACTCACAGGCCTGAATGGCTTCTTTGGTTGCCGTCAACCAGATCTTGGCCTTTTCAAAGCCCCGCTCAGCGAATCCGGCACCACCAGGATGTCCGTCGTAGACGAAAATCGTGGGCACCCCGGTGTCGGCGTGCAGGGCAGTGGAAACACCGCCAATGTCCCAGCGGTCACTGGAGGCAACCAACGGAAGGAGCCCGATGGCAGCGTGTTCGGCAGCGTGAAGTGCCCCCGGGAACTCTGCTTCCACCAGACCTGCCCCGTGAAGAGAGCGGTTATCCACAACAAACCAGACGGCCTTGGTAAAGAGATCCCGGGCGCCCAGCTCCAAGGGTTCTTCACCAAGGATCTCGTTGGAAATCAAGGCCTTGCGTTGGAAGGAGACAACTTGCGTAGTTACTTTGACGTCGCCAAAATGCACGGTGATGTCGCCCCACTGGACCGAGCGCGACGTTTCGAGCACCTCGATCTGGGTCACGTCCCTCGCGGTGGTGTAGAAATCGGGGTTCACCCGGCGGACCATGACGCAATGGTCGGCCTCATTGAGGTCTTCCACCAGGTAGCTTTCGCCTTGGTGGACATAGATGGCACCCGTGTGGGCCTGATAGTGGGTTTGCGGCGAGTCCATGGTCCCCAGGAGCGACCCTGTTTCGGCGTCAACGATGCTCACTGGACCGCCTCCGTCCGCCCGGAGATTCACCATTCCGGCGGCACTCTCCGGGTGGGTCCAGAACCATCCTGCAGGCCGCTTGCGCAGGTATCCCTGGACAACAAGCCGGTCCAGGAGTCCCTCGGAGGTCGGGCCGAAAAGATCAAGCTCGGCAGGCCCGATCGGCAGTTCAGCAGCCGCTGCACACAGGTGGGGTCCCAGGACGTAGGGGTTTCCAGGATCAAAGACGGTGGCTTCCACGGAAACGTCAAAAATGGCCTCGGGATGGTTCACCAGGTACGTGTCCAAGGGGTCGTCGCTTGCCACGAAAGCGGCAATGGCATCCTGCCCCGCCCGGCCGGCCCGGCCAATCTGTTGGAAAAGGGAGGCACGGGTGCCCGGCCATCCAGCCACCAGCACCGCATCGAGGCCGGAAATGTCGATCCCCAGTTCCAAAGCGGACGTGCTGGAAACACCCAACAGCTGGCCGGACCTCAAAGCCTGCTCCAGAGCACGACGTTCCTCGGGAAGATACCCGGATCTATAGGCGGCCACGCGCCCTGGCAGACTTGGGTCCACCTCGTCGAGGAGCCTCTTGGTGATCGAAGCAATGGATTCGGCACCCCGACGCGACTTGATGAACGCGATGGTCCTTACACGCGAGGACACCAGGTTGGCCAGGATGTCCGCTGTTTCGGCTACGGCAGTCCGCCGCTGTTTGGCACCGTTTTCACCCTTGACATCGGTCAGCGCGGGCTCCCAAAAAGCCACCGTGGTGGAACCGTGCGGCGAGCAGTCCTCGGAGACTTCCCTGACGGGAGCACCGATGAGCCGGCCAAAGGAAACACCGGGATCGGACGCGGTGGCCGACGCTGCAATGAACACCGGCTCGGGGAACGTGTTGCCTGCACCGTAGTAAGCGCAGATCCGCCGGAGGCGACGCATCAGGTTTGCCACATGGGAACCGAACACTCCGCGGTAGCTGTGTGCCTCGTCCACAATGACGTAGCGCAGCCGCCGGAAAAACTTTGCCCACCAAGTGTGGTTGGGCAGGATTCCAAAGTGCAGCATGTCCGGGTTGGCCAGGATGAAGTTGGCATGGTCGCGGATCCAACGTCGCGACGCCACGTCGGTGTCGCCGTCGTATGTTTCCGCCCTTACGGTGGGAAGCTTCAACGCACGGATCGCCGCGAGCTGGTCTGCAGCCAGAGCCTTGGTAGGGGACAGGTAGAGGGTGACCGCACCGTCGTCGTGGATCTTTCCGGGATCGGAGAGCACCCGCAGCTCCGAACGGTGAATCGCGTCCAGGGCAGGAAGCTGGTACGCCAGAGACTTGCCGGATGCCGTACCAGTGGCGATCACCACGTGTTGTCCGGAATGGGCGAGCTCGGCCGCCTGGATCTGGTGCCGGTACGGTTCCTGGATACCCAGGGACTGGTAGGCGTCCACGACGTCGGGGTGAGCCCAGCCCGGCCAGGGCTCGTTAACGGCCTTCCGCGCAGGGATGGTGTGGACATGGCGCAACTGCTCCGGGTCCGGCGTCCGGCCCAGCAAGGAGATCAATGATTGAGGTGCAGCCACCGAATCATTCTGTCACTGTGCAGCCATGCCGACGGCGGCACCCGCGGGCGCCGCCGTCGAACCCAACACGACCGCGGTGCAGTTACAGCCCCGAGAGATCAGATCCTTCGGTGCCGCTGGCGGACATCATGAGCACGTGCCCCACCACTTCCCAGCCGAGATGGGAGTACAGTTTCTGCCCGTCCAGGGATGCCAGCAGCAGCCCGTTCTCGACATCGTGGGAAAAAGCCTGGGCAGCCAGGGCCTTCATGATGAAGGTGCCCAACCCACGCCGTTGGAAGTCCGGTTCGGTGACGATTTTGTCGAAGACGGCGGTCCCGTCCACCACGAAGACCCGTCCGCTCGCAGCTACCTGCTCGCCGGAATGGACCACCGCGTAGTGGACCCCGTTGGATTCGGAGGTAGCCAGTTCCAGGTCATCGTCCGGGAGCCAGGGATCCTCGGCATCCTGGGTTTCCATATCCACGATCATCATGGTTTGCGATGCGGAGGTCACGGTCAGCCCGTGCTGTTCCGCGAGGTACTTGTAGCGTTGGACGTCGTTGGTAAGGACCGTCAGGATCCGGGTGGGAGCTTCTGCGGTTTTAGCCGCCAGGGCGGTGAACTCTTCGTCCGAGGGATCATGGGCAAAATACTCCCAGTCACCGGTCTTGTCGGCGCGAAGTGCGGCAGGGAAGCGGCCTTCCTGGCGTGACTCGTAGCCCCGGCAGCCGGACCAGCCGGCTACCCAGACTTCCAAGAGGTGCGCAATGTCTTCAACCAAGGCGTCTGGACTCATGTAGAGAGAGTATGCCAGCACACCATGAAGCAACAGAGCCGGATCAGCGCCGGAATGGTTGCTTATGCAATTGTGACTTCTCCTCGCGGCAGCCACCCCGACAGCCACCGCAGGACATGCCCCGGGAGCCACCCCGGCAGCCGCCGCAGAACATGCCCCGGCAGCCGCCGCAGAACATGCCCCGGCAGCCGCCGCAGAACATGCCCCGACAGCCGCCGCAGAACATGCCCTGGCAGCAACCCCCGCAGCTGCCCCGGCACTTGGCCGGCAGTCCTGCCGCCCGGCGATTTTACTGCACCAAGTACCCTTGAATAGTGGCTTTGAACCGAATTGTGCTCTTCTATGGCTTTACCCCGATCGCCGACCCCGACGCCGTGCGTCTATGGCAGCGTGCCCTCTGCGAGAAACTTGGGCTCACCGGCCGGATCCTCATCTCGAAGGACGGCATCAACGCCACGGTGGGCGGCGAACTGAACAACATGAAGCAGTACGTGAAGACCACACGCGAATATAAGGGCTTCCACGGGATCGACTTCAAATGGTCGGAGGGTGGCGCCGCAGATTTCCCGCGCCTCAGCGTCAAGGTCCGCGATGAAATCGTGTCGTTCGGTGCTCCCGGGGAACTCAGGGTTGATGACCAGGGCGTGGTGGGCGGCGGCAAACACCTGCAGCCGGAGGAACTCCACGCGTTGGTGGATGCGAAGAAGTCCAGCGGCGAGGACGTGGTGTTCTTTGATGGCCGCAACGCGTTCGAGGCACAGATCGGCAAGTTCAAGGATGCGATCGTTCCGGATGTGGACACCACGCATGACTTCATCAAGGAACTCGACTCGGGCAAGTACGACGACCTCAAGGATAAGCCTGTTGTTACCTATTGCACTGGCGGAATCCGCTGCGAGGTCTTGTCCAGCCTGATGGTCAACAGGGGCTTCAAAGAGGTCTACCAGCTCGATGGCGGGATTGTCCGGTACGGCGAAACGTTCAAGGACAAGGGCCTCTGGGAAGGTTCCCTGTACGTCTTTGACAAGCGCATGCACGTTGAGTTCAGCGAGGACGCCAAGACCATCGGTGAATGCGTGCGCTGCTCCGCTCCCACCAACAAGTTCGAGAACTGCTCCAACCTCAGCTGCCGGACCTTGACCCTTTACTGTGCCGAGTGTGCTTCAAGCCCGGAAACGCTGCGCTGCCCCGGAGGCTGCGAAGCAGCGTAAGGCCGGGTTCAGAGCCGGCTGACCCGGTAGGCGAAGTTGGCATCGGACCTGGATCCCACGGTGATGGACAAGATGGCGTCCTTATCCAGTTGGACAACGCTCACCCTGGCGTTGGCGCATCCCAAGGTCAGGTCCACCAAGGCGACCCCGTTCAACGTGACATCGAAGGACACACGACGCGTGCCGCGGCATGCCAACGTTACGGCGTACGTTCCAGCGGGCAACTGCACAGTTTGCTCGGACTTGGACTCACCGGGGTTCAGGTAGCCGTTGCTGGAGTAGAACGATTGCCCTTGGGATTCGGGCAGCGCAGCTTTCGCCCATTCTTCAAGGGCCTCGCCGCTGACGGTTTCTTCCAGTGCCGGATCAGGCGGAAGCGCAATATTTCCCGCCGTGGAGGTGGCACTCGCTTCCGGCTTGCCGCCGTCCTCATAGGTGTACTCGCAACCGGCCACGCCGCCGCACAGGACAACAAGAAGCACGACGGCGGCCCTCGCCAGCCGCTGTGGCCTCACCGAGCAAGCTGCCTTGCTGCCCATGCACTGACTTTACGCCCGGGCGGCCTCCGTCTGAAGGCCCTGCGGAGCCAGGTTCTGGCGGGTCCTAGCTTGTGGTTGGAGCCAGATGGTAGGCGTAGATCAACGGGGCGTCAACGCTGCTGGTGGAGATGTTGATCGGACCAGTTGCGGGCACTTTGATTTTCACCACATCCAGGCTGCCGTTGCATGCAGCTGCGGCATCGGCAATCTTGTTTCCACTTGAAGAGACTGCGAAGTAAGCCTTGCCGCCGCCGTCGCAGGCCATGGTGAGCGTGTAGGTTCCGGCGGGGACACTGGTCGATTCCTTCACCAGCGGATCCCTGTTGAGGATCTTGCCTGAGTCCTCCAGAACCGCGCCGTTTGCTGCCGGAAGGACCTTTTCCTTCCAGGCAGGAACGTCTGCATCTGCGATGTTGACGGGCGCTTGGCAGGCGCCGGTCCCCAGCAGGACAGCAGCGGCCAGGGCAACAAGGCCCGCGCGGCGCCTTGTGGAGGAGAAGTTGAGCATGATTCCACGCTACCGGGTTCCAATGGGGTCCTTCGTCCACATAGCCCGGATCGGCCCCGCAAGGCCTTGCCCGCCGCACCTACACTTGCAAGGTGACTGACACAGCTTTCGCCTTTACTGCAGGCAATACCGATGATGCTCCCCGAAGCGACCAGCCCGGCCTGCTCCAGGTTCTCGCCGGGGACCTTCAGGCCATCTCCTACACCGTGGACGGCGTTGCTGCCCTCCTGGGGGAGTCGGCGTCGGCGGCCCTTGGCCGGGACCAGGTGGTGCCCGCCCTCTTGGCCACCGAGCGGCTGACGGACTCGCACGATCCCGCTGTCCGGGCACTGGCTGTGGTGGTCCGTCTATGGCTGTTGGCCGTCCCGCAGTCCGTGGCCGAGGTTGACTCAGCCCTGCCTGGAATTCGCAGCCAAGGACTCGTGGACCTCGGCCTGGCCACGGTGGACGCCGGCGTTGTCCGGGTCACGGTTGATTTACGCCCTTACGGTTGGGATGCGAATGCCGACGGCAGCGGCGGTGCCGAACTTTGGGTAGCCAGTGATCTCGCTGCCCACCAGCAGCCGGGGGTCCTTCGTCATGACCATGTCCTGGGCATCGGGCGCGCCTCCACGACGCTGGTCCAGACGACCATCAGGGAACACACCCAACGTGCCCTGGACCTGGGGACCGGATGCGGGATTCAAACGTTCCACCTCCTGCACCATTGCGAGCACGTCACGGCTACGGACATCTCCGAACGCGCGCTGGCTTTCACCCGGTTCAACCTCCTGCTGAACGCTGCGGAACTTGAACTGGATCCGCAGGATCTGGAAAGCCGGGTAAGCCTGCGGCTCGGATCGCTCCTGGAACCAGTGGCGGGCGAACAGTTCGGACTGGTGGTATCCAACCCTCCCTTCGTGATCACGCCAAGGAAAGGCGGGGAATCCTCCTCGGACCAATTCACCTACCGTGACGGTGGGCTTCCCGGAGACGGAATTGTGGCGTCGTTGGTGCAGTCGATCTCAGGGGTCCTTGCGCCCGGGGGCACCGCCCAGATGCTGGGAAATTGGGAGGTCACTGAGGGAACGGACTGGAAGGACCGTCCCAAGGAATGGCTCAAGGACGCGGAACTTGACGTGTGGTTCATTCAACGCGAGCAAGTGGATCCGGAACAGTATGCCGAGACCTGGCTTCAGGACGCCTCTCAGAACCGTGACCGCGAGCAATACAAAGAGTCCTATGCTTCCTACCTTGATGACTTCGCGTCCCGGAACGTGGAGGGCGTGGGCTTCGGCATGATCTGGTTGCGCCGCCCTGAGGCCGGGCAGCGGGCCATCATCAGCCGTTTCGAGGAGATTACCTATCCCATCGAGCAACCCATTGGACCCCATCTGGGTGCGGCCGTTGAACGGGCCGATTGGGTGGCTGCCAACGCAGTGCCCGAGGCGCACCTGCTGGTAGCGGAGGACGTGACCGAAGAACGACACCAACGCCCCGGTGCTGCCCACCCGGGCGTTATCCTCTTCAGGCAGGGAGCGGGTCTCCGAAGGACCAATCTGCTCAGCACGGAACTTGCAGGTTTCGCATCTGCCTGCGATGGAGAGCTCTCGGTCCGGCAGATCGTGGCAGCCCTGGTCTCCCTGCTGGGAGGCGGTGAAGACTTCGACGAGGATGCCTTCAGGGATGGCTTGTACCGCGACGTCACCAACCTCGTCCTTGAGGGATTCCTGCTTCCGGACCCAGCACAGGCCGGCACATGAGCAGCGACGCGACGCCGGCGGGAATGAACTCCGCTGGTCCGGTTAGTGACCCTGACTACACTGATCAAGTGATTGCGAACAACGAGACATCCCAAACGTCAGGAGACGTTCCGCGGCGGAAGCGGGCCGAGAAGACGGTTGAGATCACCGACCCCAAGGCTATCCGTGCCTTGGCGCACGCTGCACGCATCGAGGTCATCTCCGAGCTCTACGCCACCCAGGTGAGCCACACCGCCACTGAACTCGCTGCGCGTACGGGCCTGACCCCCAGTGCCATGAGCTACCACCTCCGTGCCCTCCAGAAATGGGGAATCGTGGCACCGGCCGAAAATGCGGGGGACGCGCGCGAGCGGCGTTGGAAGGCAGCTGGTACAGACTTCACTATCTCCGGAGGCAGCGTCGCCAGTCCCGAGATAGCCGTGGTTGACCTTGAGCTGGATGCTTTCCGCCGACGGGCTTCGGCGTTCGCCAAAGCCCGTGGAGAACGCCGCCAGCGCGGTGAAGGGGGAGATGAACCGGTTTCGGTGGTCCTCTCCAGCAACCTGCTCTACCTCACCCACCCGCAACGGAAGGAACTTGCGGACAGAATCCGTGAGGTAGTCAGGGAGTACGAGCTGGAGGATCCGACGCAGATTCCCGAAGGTGCCGAACGTGTGGCAACCTTGTGGTCAATGATCCCGGATGATCGTGTGGCACCCGGGCAGTAACCTTCCGGCCGGGTCACCGAATGACCGCCCTGGTTTCCGTACCAGAACGCAGGATTCTGCAATCTATGGTGAACTAGGCCAATATGGGCACCAGCCCAATTACACATTTTTTCTGTAGGAGCACCGTGCCCAGCAAGGCAAAAACCGGCAAGAAACTCGTGATCGTGGAGTCTCCCGCCAAGAGTAAGACCATCGCCAAGTACCTTGGCGAGGGCTTCATCGTCGAGGCTTCCATCGGCCACATCCGGGACCTCCCGCAGCCCTCGGACCTCCCTGCAGAACTGAAGAAGACCTCGCTGGGCAAGTTCGCCGTCGACGTCGAAAACGGCTTCAAGCCGTACTACGTTGTCTCCCCGGACAAAAAGAAAAAAGTTGCCGAGCTCAAGGCGCAGCTGAAAGACGCTGACGCGCTCTATCTCGCAACCGATGGGGACCGCGAAGGCGAAGCCATCGCGTGGCACCTCCTTGAGGTCCTGAAACCCAAGGTTCCCGTCTACCGCATGACCTTCGGTGAAATCACCAAGGAAGCCATTCACCGTGCCATGGACAACCTGCGCGATGTCGACACCGCCCTGGTGGACGCCCAGGAAACCCGCCGTATCCTTGACCGCCTGTACGGCTACGAAATCTCTCCTGTCCTGTGGCGCAAGGTTGCCCGCGGGCTCTCGGCGGGCCGCGTGCAGTCCGTGGTGACCCGCATGGTGGTGGACCGTGAACGCGAACGCATGGCCTTCCGGGCCGCGTCCTACTGGGACCTTACGGGCCAATTCGGTGCCGGCTCGGGGTCCTTTAAAGCCAAGCTTGCTGCCGTGGACGGTTCCAAGGTTGCCAGTGGCCGCGATTTCAACGACAACGGCCAGCTGACCTCCTCCACCGTGGTGCACCTCAACGAGGAACTTGCTACGTCTTTGGCTGCTGGACTGGAGAACGCCGAATTCCGCGTTCGTTCCGTCGATACCAAGCCGTACACCCGCCGTCCTGCCGCGCCGTTCACCACCTCGACGCTTCAGCAGGAAGCCGGCCGCAAGCTGCGTTTCTCCTCCAAGAGCACCATGCAGGTAGCCCAACGCCTGTATGAAAACGGCTACATCACCTATATGCGTACCGACTCCTCGGCATTGAGCGATGAAGCCCTCACGGCATCCCGTCGCCAGGCTGCCGAGCTGTACGGCCCCGAGTACGTACCCCAGAGCCCACGCGTGTACGCCAACAAGGCAGCCAATGCCCAGGAAGCCCACGAGGCCATCCGTCCCGCCGGTGACTCCTTCCGCACCCCTGCCCAGGTGGCCAAGCAGCTGAGCGGCGACGAGTTCCGGCTGTACGAGCTCATCTGGAAGCGCACGGTGGCCTCCCAGATGGCCGATGCCAAGGGCTCCACGGCCACCATCCGCCTCGGAGCCGTGGCTGCTGACGGACGCGACGCCGAATTCTCGGCTTCAGGCACCGTCATCACCTTCCCCGGCTTCCTGGCCGCCTATGAAGAAGGCAAGGATGAGAGCCGCGGAGACGATGAATCCGACGAAGCCCGACGCCTGCCCAACGTGGCCAAGGGCGATGAGCTCACCGCCTCCGACATCCTGGCTGTGGGCCACGAAACCTCACCGCCGCCTCGGTACACCGAAGCTTCGCTGACGGCTGAGCTGGAAAAGCGCGGCATCGGCCGCCCGTCCACTTACGCCTCCACCATTTCCACCATCCAGGACCGTGGCTACGTCCGTAAGCAGGGGTCCGCCTTGGTCCCCAGCTGGATTGCGTTCTCCGTGATCCGTTTGCTGGAACAGCACTTCACGGATTACGTGGACTATGAGTTCACCGCGGACATGGAAGGCGACCTGGATAAGATCGCCAACGGACAGGCCGTGGGTGCCGCCTGGCTGAAGCACTTCTACTATGGTGAAGACGCCGATCCTGGCCTGTTGAGCATTGTGAACAACCTGGGCGAAATCGATGCCCGCGAAATCAACTCCGTACCTATCGCCGAGGGCATTACCCTCCGCGTAGGCAAGTTCGGACCCTACCTGGAAAGCTCCATCCCCACCGTGGATGAGAAGACCGGAGAGGTAGTGGAATCCGCGCGTGCCAACGTCCCCGAGGAACTGGCCCCGGATGAGCTCACGGCCGACAAAGCCAAAGAACTCATGGAGACCGCTGCCCCGGAGGAACGGGTGCTGGGAACCGATCCCCACACCGGACACACCGTGGTGGCCAAAAATGGCCGCTATGGGGCCTACGTCACCGAGATCATTCCCGAGATGACCGAGGAACAACTGGCCAACCAGCCGGTGGAGTATTACAAGAACGGCAAGCCCAAGCCGCCGAAGAAACCCGTCAAGGCCAAGCCGCGCACTGGCTCACTGTTCAAGTCCATGACTGTGGACACTGTGACCCTGGACGAGGCCTTGCAGCTCATGAGCCTGCCCCGGGTCCTGGGCGAGGATGCCGACGGCAACCCCATCACGGTGCAGAACGGCCGCTTTGGTCCCTACCTGAAGAAGGGCACGGATTCCCGGTCCATCGGCTCGGAAGAGGAGATCTTCACGATCACCCTGGAGCAGGCACTGGAGATCTATTCCCAGCCTAAGCAGCGTGGTGCGCGTGCGGCTGTACCTCCGCTGGCGGAGTTCGGTCCGGACCCCGTTTCGGAAAAGAACATCGTGGTGAAGGAAGGCCGCTTCGGTCCGTACATCACTGACGGCGTCACCAACATCACCGTCCCCCGCTCAACCTCGTTGGAGGAACTGACCCGGGAACGCGCCGTCGAACTTTTGGCCGAGAAGCGGGCCAAGGGCCCGGTCAAGCGGACCACCACCCGCAAGGCGCCGGCCAAGAAGAAGGCCACCGCCAAGAAGTAGGCCGCGGCCATAAAGCAGCCACTATGAAGGCACCGGCCAAGAAGTAGGCCGCGGCCAAGAAGTAGGCTGCGGCCATGAAGCAGCCGCCATGAAGGCCGGGACAGCAAGCGCGAATTGCGTCCCGGCCGGCATCGTGGTCGAGTAGAACCATGACTGAACAGACCGTTTCACCGGACAACGAACCCTTGAACGACCTCGAGGCCAAGCTTGCCTCGGCCGAGCAGCCGGACGCCAACCCGGTTGATGTCATCCTCGCTTTCCTGAACAACGAGGTCTACCTGGTCAGCTCCGAAGCCGTGGACGGCCCGGATTCGTCGGTGGAGCCGTTGGTGCTCTCCAACGCTGACGGTCAGCCCGTCCTGGCTGTCTTCAGCCACCCAAGCCGCGTTGATGAGCGGTTCCTCGAAGCGGCCCCGCACGTCCTGGGCACCATGGGCTCAGCGATCCTGGGAAACATCGGTGATGAACTCGGCATGGTCATCAACCCGGGCAGTGAGTTCGGCTTCGAAATCGACCCCGAAGGCATCGCCAACATCCGCCGTGACTTCAAGCGCGCAGATGAAGCAGGGGAGCCTACCGAATAGCCGGTGCCCAAACCGCCGGACACCAATCCGACGGCGAAACGTCGCCGCCAAGTTGCTTCACGGCCTTGGAATCGGTGAATAATGGCAGAATGCGTCTTGGCGTTCTAGACATCGGTTCCAACACCGTCCATCTGCTTCTTGTGGATGCTCACCCGGGCGCGCGCCCGGTGGCTTTCGCATCCCACAAGCGTCCCCTGTCCCTGGTGCAGTACCTCGACGGTGACGGCAACATCAACGACGCCGGCCAGCACGAGCTCATCGAGTTCGTACTGGAAGCCTGGGAGTTCGCCGCCAGCCACAAAGCCGAGGACCTCCTGGCGTTTTGTACCTCGGCAATCCGCGAGGCCACCAACGGTCCGGAAGTCCTGGCACGGGTCAAGCACGAAACAACGGTGACCCTGCAGGAACTGACAGGCAGCGAGGAAGCGTCCATGACGTTCTTCGCAGTCCGCCGCTGGTATGGGTGGGGCGCAGGTCCCATCCTTGACCTGGACATTGGTGGGGGCTCCTTTGAAATGGCCTATGGAACCGATGAACTTCCCGAGTTCGCCACCTCGGTTCCCCTGGGTGCCAGCCGTTTGACACGGGATTGGCTCCACGATGATCCTCCGACGGCAAAAAGCGTCAAGGAACTGCGGCGCTACATCCGTTCCACGCTGAAGCCTGTGGTCCGCAATTTCCACGAGCTCGGCCGTGCGAACCTCGTGGCCGGTACTTCCAAGACCTTCCGGTCGCTGGCACGCATCGCAGGCGCGGCGCCGAGTGCGGCAGGACCCTACGTGAAGCGCGAACTCCACGCCGCGGACCTCGGCCTGTGGGCCCAGCGGATTTCGGCTATGACAGTGGAGGACCGGCTGTACCTGCCGGGTGTCTCGGACGCCCGGGCACGCCAACTGTTGGCAGGTGCACTGGTGGCCGAGGCCGCGCTTGAGCTCTTTGAATTCCCCACCATGGAGATTTGTCCGTGGGCACTGCGGGAGGGCCTGATCCTTCGCCGGCTTGACCAGCTGGTCTTTGAAGAGGCCCTCGACCCCGCGCCGCATGTGGGCAAGCGGAAGAAGGACAAGTCCAAAAAGAAAGCAGCCAAGGACGGTGCCAAGACGGTGGATAATGATGAGTCCCACCCCGGGATCGATGAGTCCCACCCCGGGATCAAGGAATTTCCTGTCCCCGTGAACACCCCGTCCCCTGCACCAATCCCAGCCCCCGTGGCAGGCGGGCTGGCCTCCTGAGATGAGCAACGACGTCGAACCTGAAGTGAATGACCGCCAGATCCCCGTAGCGCTGTCCAGCGCGTCCGTCTACCCCTTGAGCGTCCATGACGCTTTCGCCGTGGCGCAGGACCTGGGTTATGAGGGCGTGGAAGTGATGGTCACCAACAACGCGGTGAGTCAGAACCCGGCCGCCCTGATCCAGTTGAGCCACCGCTACCACCAGGAGATCGTCTCCATTCACGCGCCCACATTGCTGCTGACGCAACAGGTGTGGGGCACGGCCTGGAACAAGATCGAGAAGTCGTGCCAGATGGCCGCCGACGTAGGATGCGACACCGTGGTGGCCCACCCGCCGTTCCGCTGGCAGTCCAACTATGCGGAGAACTTCGTGGAAGGCGTCCGGGAGATCGCGGCGAGGTACCAGGTGCATATTGCCGTGGAGAACATGTACCCGTGGCGTGTCCGTGGCCGCGAAGCTGTGGCTTACCTGCCGCACTGGGATCCCCTGGGACAGGATTACGACGACGTCACCTGGGATTTCTCGCACGCGGCCACTGCCGGGGCCAACAGTTTGGAAGCCATCAAGGCATTGGGCAGCAAGCTCCGCCACGTCCACCTCACAGACGGTTCAGGTTCCGGTAAGGACGAGCACCTGGTGCCCGGCACGGGAACGCAACAGTGCGCCGACGCCCTCCAGCACCTGGCGTCCACTGGGTTCGATGGCGTGGTGGTGGCCGAGATCTCCACCCGCAAGGCCAAGGTGGCGGGGGAGCGCGAGGAAATGCTGGCAGAAACCCTGCGCTTCGCGCGGCAGCACCTCAGCGCACCATCAATGCGCAGCGTAGAGAACTAACGGCGTCGAGCCCTGTTCTGAGCTTGTTGGCCTGACGCGCCGGTGGCCTGACGCGCCGGTGGCCTGACGCTGTTCGCCTGACGCTGCTCGCCTGACGCACTGTTCGCCTGACGCACCGTTTCACACGGTGTGTCGGGCGGGCGGCGCCAGGTCGGGCCGTTAAAAGCGAAAGCACCGGCGGCCGAATCGGGAAATGGGGGAAAACCCGCCCGGCCACCGGTGCTTGTGGCGGACATCCCCATGCCCGCCTCATCACTCGCACCCTCAATGAGGTAACTACTAAGTTACGGACCAACAATGAGTGCTGCCTGCAATAACCTTGGGAACAAGCTGGGAATCCGGAATCCGTTAGACCCCGTCCAAGGCCAACTGCAATGATGGAGCCATGAGCAACCGAATCGCATTCCTTGGCTGTGGATCCATGAACGAGGCAATCCTGGGAGGCCTGATCGCCGCCGGGACCGACCCCGCAGACATCGTGGCCACGGTCCGACGGGCCGAGCGCGCCGACGAACTCGCCCAGCGGCACGGGGTCATGGCCATCGCCGGCGAAGAGGAGCCGGACAACAATAAGTTGGCTACCAAGGGCTCCGGCCTGGTCATCCTTGGCGTTAAACCGGTAGGCATTCTGGATCTGGCACGGGAGATCAGCCCGGCCTTGGCCAAGGACACGATTGTTGTCAGCGTCGCGGCGGCCGTTTCCATCGCCCAGCTTGAAGCAGCGCTGCCGGACGGCCAGCCGGTGATCCGCACCATGCCCAATACGCCTGCCCGGTTGGGGCGCGGCGTCATCTCGGTCTCCCCGGGGACGCATTGCACCCCTGAGCAGCTTGAACGGGCCAAAGCCGCGCTGGCTGGTGCCGGCACGGTTGTGGAGATCCCGGAGGAACAGGTGGACGCGCTGTCTGCCATCAGCGGCTCTGGCCCGGCATACGCTTTCTACCTGGCCGAGGCCATGGCAGCAGCCGGTGTCGAACTGGGCCTGGACCAGGAGCTGTCCGTCATGCTTGCCCGCGAAACAGTGGCCGGCGCCGGCTTCATGCTGGCCGAACCGGGTGCGGATCCCTCAGCCCTGCGAATCGCCGTCACCAGCCCCAATGGCACCACTGAGCGTGCCATCATGGCCTTCGACGACGGCGGCATCCCCAAGATCATTGCCGACGGCGCCCGCGCGGCAGCAGCCCGCGCAGCAGAGATCACCAAGCAGCTCGGCTAACCTCGGAGTTTTTGTACAGCTAACGCCCCTAAGAGCGCGTCTAAAGGGCGTTAGCTGTACAAAAACTCCATCACGGTTACGGGCGTGCTGCGAAGCGCTCCAGCAGGTCCACGTGTCCGGACACGATCAACATATCGTGGCCGGACACTTTGGTTTCCGGCCGTGCGTAGGTGAAATCCTCGCCCGGGGTTTTGACGCCGACGATCGTTACGCCGTACTTGGAGCGGACCTTGGATTCTTCCAGGGTGAAGCCCACGGTTTCCTTGGGCGGGTACATTTTCACGATCGCGTAGTCGTCGTCGAACTCGATGAAGTCCAGCATGCGCCCGGACACCAGGTGCGCTGCCCGGACACCGGCATCGGCCTCCGGGTAGATCACATGGTTGGCGCCGATGCGGGTGAGGATCTTGCCGTGGGATGGCGTGATGGCCTTGACCCACAGGTGTTGGATGCCCAGGTCCACCAGGTTCACGGTGATGAGCACCGAGGACTCGATGGACGTGCCAACACCAACTACAGCTGAGCTGAACTCCTGGGCTCCAAGCTGGCGCAGGGCATCGATGTTGGTGGCGTCGGCCTCCACCACGTGCGTGAGCACGGGCGCCCACTTTTGGACGAGGGTACGGTCGCGCTCGATGGCCAGGACTTCGCGGCCCTGCTTGACCAGCTGCTCAGCCGTGGCGGATCCGAACCGGCCCAGGCCAATGACCAGTACTGGGGCGTTGTGTGCGGGGCGGTTGGCAGCCCCCGTGGTACTAGCCAATGATTGGCCTCTCTTCCGGGTAGTGGTACAGCTGGCTTCGTTGGCGCAGGGCCAGTCCGGCAGCAAGGGTTACGGTGCCGACGCGGCCGGCGAACATCAAAGCAGTCAGGACATAAACGCCCGACGGCGGCAGCTCGGCACTGAGGTTGGTGCTCAGTCCCACGGTGGCAAAGGCGGATATGGATTCGAAGAGCACCCGGTCCAATGATGCTCCGCTGATGGAGAGCAGCAGGAACGCTGCAACGGAGACCAGGGTGGCGCCGGCAACGATCACCGAGATGGCCACGCGCATGGTGCCTTGGGGGATGGTGCGGCCATAGACCTTCACGTCGGCGTCGCCACGGGCTTCGGCCATGATGGCCAGGAACATGACGGCGATGGTGGTTACTTTGATGCCACCGGCTGTGGACGCCGACCCGCCGCCGGCGAACATGAGGGCATCGGTGAGGAGCATCGTGGTGGATTCCATGTGGTTTTGGTCCACCAGGTTGAAGCCGCCGGATCTGGTCATCACGGAGGCGAACAGGGAATGGGCCACCTTGTCGCCAAGGCCCATATGGCCGATGGTGCGCAGGTTGTCCCACTCCATCAGGCCCCACAGCACTGCGCCGGATGCCAGCAGGATGAAGGAGACCTGGATGGTGAGCTTGGTGTGGAGGTTCCACTTCTTCCAATTGAGCCCGTTCTGCTGCAGCACCATCACCACCGGGAATCCGAGGCTGCCGAGGAAGACGCCCAACATCAGCGGAACCAGGATCCACAGGTCGGTCTCATAGGGGACGATGCCATCGGAATGCGGTGTGAATCCGGCGTTGTTGAACGCGGAAATGGAGTAGAAGACACCGTGCCACACCGATTGCCAGAAGCTCTCCCCGAGCACTATGAAGCGGGGAATCAGCACGATGGCCAGTCCGGCCTCAATCACCACCGAGGTCACTATGACGATCCGGAGCAGGGTACCCACCTCACCGAGGCGGCCTGCGTTGTTCATGGCTTCCTGGGCGATCAGCTTGCCGCGTACGCCCAGCCGCTTGCTGACCATGAGGGCCAGGAGGGAGGCGAGCGTCAACGTGCCAAGGCCTCCCACGAAGATGCCGATCAGGATCACCAGCTGGCCAAAGAAGGTCCAGTGGGTAGCGGTGGAAACCACCGTCAGCCCGGTGACGCACACGGCAGAGACCGCTGTGAACATGGATTGATGCAAGGGTGTGACCGTACCGGCAGCGGACGCCGCGGGCAGGGACAGCAGGCCCGTGAACACCAGGATGACCACGGCGAAGACGGTCAACGCCAAACGGGCAGGCGAGGTGTTGGCAATGTTGTCGATGAAGTCGCGCACGCGGGTGAAGATCCACAGACCTTCCCGCTCCTGCTGGTTGGGTTGCCAGTTGGCCGGGCTCGTGGACCGCGACTGGCTTTGAGACATGGCGCTCTTCCTCGGTTGAAACAAGCTTTCCTGAGTAGTAAACCACTATTCCCGCGGCGTAACCGGGCGTGGGGGCCCTCCAGCCTCAGGTAGCCTGTTCTGGATGAACTCCAGGCTCGGGACTACGGCTTCCAGCATTACCCGCTCCGCACTGCCAACGACGGTGGTGTGGGACCCAGCCATGACTGCCTACAATTTTGGCCCCGGCCACCCCATGGCTCCCCAGCGACTGGAACTGACAGCACGGTTGGCCGAATCCCTGGGCTTGTTTGACCATGAGCATGTGGCGGTTGAGGCACCCGAGGTAGCAACCGACGTCGAACTTTTAACGGTGCACAGCGCCGGCTACGTGGAGGCCGTCCGGCGCGTCAGCGAGGACCCGTCCACCCCGGAGGAAAGCCGCGGACTGGGGACGGAGGATGACCCCGCGTTCGCCGGAATGCACGAGGCCAGTGCCAGGCTTGCCGGCGGTTCACTGCTGGCCGCTGAGAGCATCCTCTCGGGCAAGGCGGTCCGGGCGGTGAACTTCAGTGGCGGGATGCACCATGCCGCACGCGAGCGGGCCAGCGGCTTTTGCGTCTACAACGACGTCGCGCTGGCAATCCAAAGACTGCTCGACGGCGGGGTGCAGCGGATCGTCAGCATCGACGTCGATGCCCATCACGGCGACGGGACGCAGAGTATCTTCTGGAACGATCCCCGTGTCCTGACCATCAGCCTGCACGAAACGGGCCTGACCCTCTTCCCGGGGACCGGCTTTGCCAATGAAACCGGCGGGCCGGACGCTCCAGGGACTGCGGTCAACGTCGCGCTTCCCACTTTTACGGGTGATGCCGCCTGGTTGCGGGCCTTCCATGCAGTGGTTCCGCAGCTTGTGGGTGCCTTCCAGCCGGAGGTCATCGTCAGCCAGCACGGGTGCGACTCCCACCGCGACGACCCCCTGACGCACCTCACCCTCAGCGTCGACGGTCAGCGTGAGGCTGCCTCCGCCGTCGCGAGCCTGGCGGCCCGTTACTGCGGGAACCGATGGATTGCCACTGGCGGCGGCGGTTATGACGTCACCGGTGTTGTGCCGCGTGCGTGGAGCCACCTGATCGGGATGGTGACACAGCGCCCGGTGCCACTCAGTGCGCCCGTGCCTGAAGCGTGGCGGACGTATGTGCGCGAAACCTATGGCGTGTGGGCTCCGGAGTCCATGGGCGATGACGTGGACGTGTGGTGGCGCTCCTGGGAAGTGGGCTATGACCCCGCCGATGAGGTGGACCGGACAGTCATTGCCACGCGCAAGGAAATCTTCCCGCTCTACGGGCTGGACCCTTGGTTCGATTGACGGAGGCCACGCTCCACAGGCCCTGCATCACAAAGAAACAGGGATGCCAATCGGCGTATATGTCGCTAGGGTGGGAGGCATGGTGACTGACGACGTATTTGCCGTCATAGCTGAGGCAACCAGGCGCGACATCCTGGTTTCCCTCCGCTCTGGGGATAAAGCAGTAGGCGAACTGGTGGAAGAACTGGCTGCGAGCCAACCCACTATCTCCAAGCATCTGAAGGTGCTCCGCGAGGCTGATCTTGTCAGCATGCGCGCGCAAGGCCAGAAGCGCTTCTATGCGCTCAATCCCAAGCCGCTTGCCGGCGTCGCGAGCTGGCTTGAAACGTTCGACGTCGGAGGCCCGGCTCCCGCCGCCGTCGTGCCTGCCGCTGTGGCGCCTGCCGTGGCCGCGTCCCAGGCCCCTGCGGAAATTCCCGCAGTCAGTACACCGCCAGTTGAAACTGCTGCACCGGTCCCGAACCGTGCCGACGCCATCAGCCAGGCTGTCAAGGTCCACGCGCGTGAAACGCCTGTTTCGGTTGACCCTGCCTCCGATGACACCGTTCCCCAGCAGATTGGCCGTACTGTTGGCCGCGCTGCCACTAAGGCTGCTGACCTCCTGGCCAACCTTCCGAACCTGCCCAACCTGCCAAAGTTTGGCCGTAAGCGGTAGCGCGCAACGACTTAACGTGATCCTCATCACATTGTGAGTTTTTGTTTACCTCCCGCTTCCTTGTGTTTTCAACGATTTTCTACAGTTGTGTTAACTCAGCTTTGAGGGTCACATTGTCTCCGGATGGAGATCCTATGTCCCTCGGTGCAACCATGGGCGGGACTAATCGTCTCGCCGCGGGTCGGCGCACTGAGGATAGGAACACGCATGGATTCAAGGCTCGAAGCTGTCCGCGACACCGTGTTGGCGCGGAACCCGGGGGAGAAGGAATTCCACCAGGCCGTCACTGAGGTCTTCGAAAGCCTTGGCCCCGTTCATGACCGCCACCCCGAATTCCTCGAAGGTGCCGTCCTGGAACGCCTGTGCGAGCCCGAACGCCAGATCATCTTCCGCGTCCCGTGGACCGACGACGCGGGCCGCGTCCACGTAAACCGCGGCTTCCGCGTGGAGTTCAACTCCGCCCTGGGCCCCTACAAGGGCGGGCTCCGGTTCCACCCCTCGGTATACCTGGGGATCGTGAAGTTCCTTGGCTTCGAGCAGATCTTCAAGAACGCGCTCACCGGCATGCCCATTGGCGGCGGCAAGGGTGGCTCGGACTTTGATCCGCGCGGGCGTTCCGACTCCGAAATCATGCGTTTCTGCCAGTCCTTCATGACCGAGCTCTACCGCCACATCGGCGAGTACACCGACGTCCCTGCCGGCGACATCGGCGTGGGTGGACGCGAAATCGGTTACCTCTTTGGCCAGTACAAGCGCATTACCAACCGCTACGAGTCGGGAGTCCTCACGGGCAAGGGCATCTCCTGGGGCGGCTCCCTGGTCCGCCCCGAGGCTACCGGCTACGGCACGGTGATCTTCGCCCAGGAGATGCTGAAGACGCGGGGCCAGTCCTTTGACGGCCAGCGGGTGGTGGTTTCCGGTTCGGGCAACGTTGCCATCCATGCCATCGCCAAGGCGCAGTCCCTGGGCGCCACCGTGGTGGCCTGTTCAGATTCGGCCGGTTACATCGTGGACGAGGCGGGGATCGACGTCGGGCTTCTGAGCCAGATCAAGGAAGTGGAGCGCGGACGCCTCACCGAGTACGCCGCGCGCCGTTCCGGAGCCAACCATGTTGCCGGTGGTTCCGTATGGGACGTGACCGGCACGGTGGCCTTGCCGTGCGCCACGCAGAACGAGCTCGACGGCGATGCTGCCGCCAAGCTGGTCAGCAACGGCCTGATTGCGGTGGCGGAGGGTGCGAACATGCCCTCCACCCGTGCCGCGGTATCGGTGTTCCAGGAAGCCGGGATCCTGTTTGGACCGGGCAAGGCCGCCAACGCCGGGGGTGTTGCAACGTCTGCGCTGGAAATGCAGCAGAATGCCAGCCGCGATTCGTGGTCCTTCGAGCACACCGAACAGCGCCTCACCGAGATCATGGTGGGCATCCACGATCGCTGTGCCGAAACAGCCGACGCCTACGGTGCGCCCGGAAACTACGTGGTGGGTGCCAACATCGGAGGCTTCGTCAAGGTAGCCGACGCCATGCTGGCCCAGGGCCTGATCTAACCCTTTACCCAAACAACGCAACAGCCCCTGTTCGCAATGGACGTCCATTGCGAACAGGGGCTGTTGCCTGCATGGGTGCTTTTAGCGCTGGAGCAACCGCACGTGGTCCGGGTTCAGGTCCTCCACCTTGCTGACGCCCAACAGCGCCATGGTGCGGGTCATGTCCTTCTCGAGGATCTGGATGGTGCGGTCCACGCCTTCGCGTCCGCCGGCCATCAGGCCATAAAGGTAAGCGCGGCCGATCAGGGCGAAGTCTGCGCCCAGTGCCAGGGCTGCCACGATGTCCGCGCCGCTCATGATGCCCGTGTCCAGGATGACCGCGGCCTCGCTGTTGTCCGCCTTCAGCGCTGTGGTGACTTCCGGCAGCAGGTGGAACGGGATGGGTGCGCGGTCCAGCTGGCGTCCGCCGTGGTTGGACAGGATGATTCCATCAGCACCGTGGTCAACAACGCGCCGGGCGTCTTCCACGGTCTGGATGCCCTTGACCACCAGCTTGCCCTTCCAGGTTTCGCGGAGCCAGTCCAGGTCCTCGTAGGTCAGCGTGGGATCGAACATGGAGTTGATGAGGTCGGCCACGGTGCCGGTGTAGCGCGAGAGCGAGGCGAACGTCAGGGGCTCGTGGGTGAGGAAGTTGAACCACCAGGCCGGGCGGTACGAGGCGTCCAGGACTGTCTTGATGGTCAGTGCCGGCGGGATGGTCATGCCATTGCGGACGTCGCGGAGGCGGGCGCCTGCAACAGCGGTGTCCACGGTGACCATGAGGGTGTCGTTGCCGGCTTTGGCGGCACGTTCGATCAGTTCCAGGGAGCGGTCGCGGTCCGTCCACAGGTACAGCTGGAACCAGTTCCGGCCGTTCGGGGCGGCGGTGGCCACGTCCTCGATGGAGGCGGTGCCCATGGTGGAGAGGGTATAGGGGATTCCGGCAGCTTCAGCAGCCTGCGAACCGGCATATTCGCCCTCGGACTGCATCATGCGCGTGAATCCCGTAGGTGCGATGCCGAAGGGCAGGCGGGATTCCTTGCCCAGGATTTCCGTGCGGAGGTCAATCCTTGAAACATCGCGAAGGATGCCCGGCCGGAATTCGATGTCCTGGAACGCCTGGCGTGCACGGCGCAGGGTGATCTCTTCTTCGGCGGCGCCGTCGGTGTAGTCGAATGGTGCCTGCGGGGTGCGGCGCTTGGCCATGTCCCGCAGTTCCCAGATGGTGCTGGCGCGCTTGAGCCGGGCGGTCTTGCTGAATTCGGGCTTCTTGAACTGCATCAGCGGCGCGAGGTCCGAGACCTTGGGGATGCGCCGCTTCAATGCCGGAGGCACCAAGGATGGAAGTACGACGGCGGGCGCCGGCTGCTGCTGCCGGGTCACGTTCTGATCGCTCCCGGCATTGGCGGGCTCGGCGGTGATCTTGGGATCGAGGGTGTCGGTCATGCGGTTCTCCCTTGAATTCTGTGGTCCTGCCACTGTGGTCTAACCACACTGTAATCCATGTGGTTGGACCACATCAACTAGTATTTCGTTTATGCGTACCCACGAGTTGGTCCTGCAATGGATCGAGAAGCAGTTGTCCGACGGTGACCTTGCCCTCGGTGGCAGGCTGCCGGGCGAACGCACCATGGCCGAGCAGTTGAAGGTTTCCCGGACGTCGGTGCGCGAGGCCGTCAGGATCCTGGAGGCAATGGGAGTGGTCCGCGCGGGGGTGGGTTCGGGCAAGGATGCCGGGACTGTGGTCATCGCCGAGCCGGGCTCCGCACTGGGTTCCACCCTGAGGTTGCATGTGGCAACGCGTCACCTTCCCGTGGCGGACATCGTGGAGACCCGCGTCCTGCTGGAATCCTGGGCGGCCGAACGCGCCCACGTGGGTGTGCCGGAGCTGGAGGAGGCTGCGGAGCTCCTGGACCAGATGGACTCTGCCCAGGACATTGACTCGTTCCTGGCCCTCGATGCCCGCTTCCATGTGGCCCTGGCGCAGGCGGCAGGCAACACCGTGGTGAGCGCCATGATGGCCTCGCTCCGGGGTGCGATCGAGAATTACGCGGGCGAGCTGACGGGAAACCTTCCGGATTGGAACGCGACCTCAGGCAGGCTGCGGGCCGAGCACCGCGCCATCCTCACCGCCGTCAACAACCACGACGGCGCCAAAGCAGCTGAGTTGGTAGCCGCCCACATCCAGGGCTTCTACAAAGAGGCCGGCGTGGGCGCAAACCCTGCCCCGAACCAGGGCAATGCGGGGTCACTCAAGGCCCCGTAGAACCGCCTAAAGGGGCCATAAGTGACCCCGCGTTGCATCTAGGCGGGCTTGAGGGCCGGCGCCGCGGTGCTCTTGCGGATCTCCACCCTGGGCGAGAACTCGTCCTGCGCCTGGGTCGTGGCTTCGCCGGCCTGCTGGATCTGCTCCCGCATCCTCCGCCAGGCAAGGCTGCCGAGCTCGTTGATGGGCACAGCCGCGGTGGTCAACGGGGGCGTGGTGTATTTGGCGAACGGAATATCGTCAAACCCCGTCACGGAAATGTCCTCCGGGACGCGGATGCCGCGCTCGTGAAGGCCGCTGAGCAGGCCCATGGCCACGAGGTCGTTGAAGGCCAGGATTCCGGTGGCACCACTGGCAATGATGGCCTCGGTGGATTCGTGGCCTGAATCGAAGTTGGAACCGCCATGGAGCATCTGCAAATCGATCTCCGGGTGCTTGGCGCGGAACTGGTCCAGGCCCACCAGGCGTTGGCGGTTGGAGGCGCTGTGCTCGGGACCGGAGAGGAAAACCAGCCGGCGGTGTCCCAGTGAGACCAGGTGCTGCGCCAGTTCCTGGATTCCCTGCCCGTAGTCCACGCTCAGGCTGGGAGTGTTGGTGGCGATGGTGGTCCGGTTGATGAGTACCAGGGGATGCAGGGTGGGAGCCAGTTCCTCGAGTTCGGCGTCCGCCATGCGGGGTGCGCACAGGACCACGCCATCGCAGCGGCGGCGGGCTTCCCCAGCAAGGATGGCTTCCTCGCTGGTGACTTCGGAGGAGTCCGCAATGAGGACGCGGTATCCGTCCTGGGCTGCAGCGATGCTGAGGCCGCGGAGGATGGCCTGGAACGTGGGGTTGGCCAGGTCCGGGACAACTATTCCGATGGTGTCGGTCTTGCCCAGGGCGAGGCTGCGCCCCACAGGGTTGGGCTGGTACTTCAATTCAGCGGCGGCTGCCCGGACCCGCGCTGCGATCCCGGGGTCCACTGCGGCGTTACCGTTCATGACGCGGGAGACGGTGGCGTGCGAAACCCCGGCCTTCTCCGCGACGTCAGCTATCCCGACGCGCCTGTTGGTGTTCCTGCGTGCCATGTGGCCCCTTCCCATTGGTCGTCTCCCGTATGCACCGTCGTTGGTGCAGTGGTTGACGTGACCACCAGAGTCTTGATACAAAGCTTATAACGCTCTGAGAAAACGCTTTCTCATGATTCTTCCCACACGAAGCCGGGCCGTCAAGCGGTTCACTCCTGCCTTTTGAAAGGGGCATCCCACATGGTCACCGTCGACTCAGCCGAGACCCAGACAGAATCAGCAGCATCGGCAACACCCACAGCCCAGCCCGAAGGCGGCAAGCGGACCCGTATTGCCCTCATTGGAACCGGTGGCCGCTCCGAGATGTACATCCGGGCCATCTACGGCCAGCACGCGGACGTAGCCGAACTCATTGCGCTCTCGGACGTCAACCAAGGCCGGGTGGACTTCTACCAGGAGCTCATCCGCGAACTTGGCGGAACGGAACCCGTGGCATCCTTCGAGCCCGGCCAGCTCACCAGCTTCATCCAGTCCAACGGCATCGAGCGCGTCATCGTCACGACGCCCGACTACACCCACGCCGACTACATCGTCGAAGCGCTCGAGGCGGGTGCCGGCGTCGTGGTTGAAAAGCCGCTGACCATTGACGTGGATGGCTGCCGCCGCATCACCGAGGCCGTGGCGAAGACCGGCCGCAACGTGGTGGTGACTTTCAACTACCGGTACTCGCCGCGCAACACGGCCTTGAAGGAAGTCATCCAGAACGGCGTGATCGGCAAGGTCACGTCCATCGACTTCAGCTGGGTCCTGGACACCGTGCACGGCGCCGACTACTTCCGCCGCTGGCACCGCGAAAAGAAGAACTCCGGCGGCCTGCTCATCCACAAGGCTTCCCACCACTTCGACCTGGTCAACTGGTGGATCAACGACGTTCCGGAGCGCGTTTTCGCCTCCGGTGGCCTGCGCTTCTACGGCGACAAGAACGCTGCCGAGCGTGGCCTGGGTGCCCGCCCCGAGCGCGGCACGGTTGATGGACTGGGGCACGATCCCTTCCGCCTGGACATGCGCGATGACGAGCGCCTGAAGGCCCTGTACTACGACAACGAAAAGTTCGACGGCTACATCCGCGACCAGGACGTCTTCACCGAGGGCATCACCATCGAGGACAACCTGGCCCTCGTGGTGGACTACCAGGGCGGACCCACCCTGAGCTACTCGCTCAATGCGCACAGTCCGTGGGAGGGCTACCGCGTGACTGTCAACGGCACCGAAGGCCGCGCCGAGCTCGAAGTGGTGGAACGCGCCGCCGTCGAGTCTTCCACCGACAAGAAGACCGTGGTTGACCCCAGCGCCACGCCCATCGAGGAAGATGACGCCGTGCGCCGCAACGGCGAGCGCCTGGTAGTCCAGCGCCACTGGGAGGCTGCCTACGAGGTTCCGATCGTCAACGGTGAGGGCGGCCACGGCGGCGGCGACAACCTCCTGCTCTCGGACCTCTTCAACGGCCCAGGCATCGATCCGCTGGGCCGTCCGTCCGGCTACATCGACGGACTCCGTTCCGTCTCGGTGGGAATTGCCGGCAACCAGTCCCTGGATACCGACCTCCCGGTCCGGATCAGCGAACTTGGCCTAGGCGTCGATCTCAGCCGCAGCCAGGCCTGACCCGTTCACTACCAAGCAAGGAACACACCATGAGCAGGATTTTTGTCACCGGAGGTTCCGGTCGGCTGGGGCGCAGCGTTGTTGCCGGGCTGGCGGACGCCGGCCACAAGGTGATCTCGGTGGACCGGGACGCCATCCCCGCCGAGCAATTGCCCGCCGGAGCCGAACAGCACACCGCTGATCTCCTGGCACCCGGGGAAGCAGAGCGGCTCATCCGGGAAACAGCGCCCGACGCCGTCATTCACCTCGCTGCTATTGCCGTACCTTTCAGCGCACCCGAGGATGTCATTTTCAGCACGAACACCCGGCTCGCCTATGCGGTGGTCAGTGCGGCCACCGACGCGGGTGTGCCGAAGATCGTGACGGCGTCCAGCCCCACCGCCCTGGGCTATGGCTCACCGGCAGGGTGGCTGCCGCCCTCGTTCCCCTTGGATGAGCAGACGCCGCCCAAGCCGTGGAACGCGTACGCCTTGTCCAAGCTGATCGCCGAGCAGACAGTGCAGATGTTCGCCGCGGCCCAGGGCGACAGGATCCGGTATGCGGCCTTCCGCCCGTGCTACGTCCTTTCCCCGGAGGAGTGGGAAGGGGCCCCGACGCAGCAAGGCCACACCATCCGGGAACGCCTGGATGATCCCGCGTTGTCCGCGCCGGCTCTGTTCAACTATGTAGACGCCCGGGATGTGGCTGACTTCCTGGATGTGCTGCTGGAGAAGATGGACAGCATTCCCAACGGCCAGGTCTTCTTCGTGGGAGCCAAGGATGCCTTGGCTACCGCGCCGCTCTCGGAATTGTTCCCCCGCTTCCTGCCGGGCAGCGGACCCCTCACGGAGCACCTCACCGGGACCAGCCCGGCGTTCTCCATCGACAAAGCCCGTGAGCTCCTCGGTTGGGAACCGAAGCGGTCCTGGCGCACCGAACTGGCCCCGCCCTATGAAGGGGCCGACACAGCGGCAAGCGAACAAGCCGCACTGAACGGCGCAGCACAGAACGGCGCAGCACTGAACGGCGCAGCGCCGAACGGCGCAACACTAAATCAGGCAGCACTAGATCACGCAGTACTCAACGACGAGAATCCCTCCGGCCTGGTCCCGGCGGGAGCAACCAAGGAGACACCATGAACTTCGACGGCGTACTGTTCTTCCCCGTCACTCCCTTCGCCGAGGACGGCAGCGTCGATGTGGCCCTGCTGAAGGAACACATCACCTCCCGTCTGCCCTTCGGCCCCGGCGGCGTTTTCCCTGCGTGCGGCACAGGCGAATTCCATGCGCTCTCACTTGAGGAGATCCGCACCGTGGTGACTGCCGCCGTCGAGGCTGTTGCGGGAGCTGTTCCCGTGGTCTCCGGTGCCGGTGGACCGCTGGGTCACGCCATTGCCGCCGCGAAGGTGGCTGAGGAAGCCGGCGCGGACGCCCTCCTGGTGCTCCCGCCGTACTTGGTGACCGGCCCCACCGATGGTGTGGTGGCCTATGTCGAGGCCATCGCCGCAGCGAGCAGCCTGCCGGTGATCGTGTACCACCGCGGCACGGCAAAGTTCACTGCCGAAGCCATCACCCGCCTCACCGCTAACCCGAAGGTTGTTGGCTTCAAGGACGGAATCGGCGACGTCGGACTGGCCCAGGAAATCGTCTCGGCGATCAACGCCAGCGGCCGCACCGATTTCGCGCTCTTCAATGGCCTGTTGACTGCCGAGCTGACCCAGGGCGCCTACCGTGGCCTGGGGATCCCGCTCTACTCCTCGGCAGCGTTCGCCATGGCCCCCGAGATCGCCAAGGCCTACTACGACGCCTACATCTCCGGCGATGAAGAGCGCCGCCATGCGCTGCTTGAAGGGTTCTATGCGCCCTTGGTCCGGCTGCGTGACCAGACTCCGGGCTTCGGCGTTTCACTGATCAAGGCCGGCCTTCGCCTTGCCGGGCTCCCGGTTGGCCCGGTACGGCCGCCCCTGGTGGACCCTTCCGAGGAACAAATGCTGGAGCTCAAGTCCATCCTGGCCAAGGGCCACGAGCTGGCCGGCAGCTGATGCCGGCCCGCATCACGGGCCTCACCACCCGGCTGATCACGGTCCCGCTGCTGCGCAGCTGGGGTGCCGAGGCGCCCGAAAACCATGTGGTCGTTACCGAACTGAGCACCGACGACGGCGGCACCGGCCACGGTTTCTCGTGGACACCCACCATTGGTCCGCAAGCGGTCAAAGCGCTCCTGGATTACGATATTGCCCCGTTCATCCTTGGCCTCGAAGCCAACCCTGACATGGTGTGGGACCAGTTGTGGAAACGGCTCCATGAAGCCGGCGGGGGAGGCCTGACCACCATTGCGATGGCCGGCGTGGACTTGGCCTTATGGGACCTGAAGGCACGGCAGGCCGGCACCTCGGTCACAGGGCTGTTGGGCCAGCGCCGGGAATCGGTGGAAGTTTACGGCTCCGGCGTGAACCTGCATTACACCCTGGAGCAGCTCGTGGAGCAGGCGCAGCGATGGGTTGCTGCGGGGCATAACGCCGTGAAGATCAAGGTGGGCAAGCCCGAACTCCGGGAAGATGCCGAACGCGTCGCCGCGGTCCGGCAGGTCATCGGCCCGGACCGTTTGCTCATGATCGATGCCAACCAGCGGTGGGACCTAGCCCATACGTTCCGTGCCTTGGATATTTTGGGGGAGTACGGACTCGAATGGCTGGAAGAACCCCTCCGCGCAGATGACCTCTGGGCCTACCGGCGTCTGCGCAAGCAGTCCCCGGTCCCCATCGCCTTGGGGGAGAACGTCCACACCATCTACCGTTTCCGCGACTTCATCGAAGCCGAAGCGGTGGACATCATCCAGCCCAACATCGTCCGCGTGGGCGGCATAACCCCGTTCCGCAGGATCGTTGAATTGGCCCGTGCCAACAGCATCCGGGTGGCGCCGCACCTGCTTCCGGAACTCTCCGGGCAGCTGGCCCTCACCCTTGCCGATGCCGTGAGCGTGGAGGACGTGGAAGATGCGTCCTTCGGGCAGCTCGGAATCCTGGCCGGACCTTCGCCGGTGAAAATCAGCAACAGCACCGGCAGGAGCCTGCTTACCAGCACAGACCGTCCGGGGCTCGGCTTCGAGTTCGGAAAGCCGGCACAACTGCCCGCCACCGACAGCGCCGTTACCGAGAGCGCCGTAGCCGACAGCGCCGTTACCACCAGTAAAGGAAACCGCATTGAGTACAGCAACTCTTGACCTGACAGCCATCACCTCAGCCGCCACGGAAGCAGCCAAGGTGACCGCAGCAGCATCCGATGCCGAGCGCGCCGCCTGGCTGACCGCCGTCGCCGATGCCTTGGACGCGAACGTCACCGAACTGGTGGCCATTGCCGATTCCGAAACCAGCCTGGGCACCGTCCGGCTCACGGGTGAGGTGGCGAGGACCAGCGGCCAGCTCCGCCTGTTCGCCAATGTGATCACCGAGGGCTCCTACCTTGAAGCCGTCATTGACCACGCTGATCCGACGTCCACCCCGCCCAAGCCGGATCTGCGCCGCATCCTTCGTCCCATCGGCCCGGTGGCGGTGTTCTCGGCGTCGAACTTCCCGTTCGCCTTCTCCGTAGCCGGTGGCGACACCGCCTCCGCGCTGGCCGTGGGTTGCCCGGTGATCGTCAAGGCGCACTCCGGCCACATCCGGCTCTCTGAGCGCACCGCCGAGGTTGTCACCGAAGCCCTTGCCAAGGCAGGGGCCCCGGAAGGGATCTTCGCCCTGGTCAGTGGCCGCGAGGCAGGCACGGCACTGGTTCAGGACCCGGCCATCAAGGCTGTCGGCTTCACCGGCTCCATCCCCGGTGGCCGTGCCCTGTTCGACCTCGCAGCCTCGCGACCCGAGCCCATCCCGTTCTACGGGGAACTGGGCAGCCTGAACCCCGTGGTCATCACCGCGGACGCGCTTGCGGAACGTGGACAGCAGCTTGCCGCGGGCCTGGCCGGTTCCTTCACCATGGGCGCCGGGCAGTTCTGCACCAAACCCGGGCTGGTCTTCATCCCGGCAGGCACGGACTTCGCATCCAACCTGGCTGAGGCCAGCAAGGACAAGCCCACCGCGGCCATGCTCACCGAGCGCATCGCCGAGGCCTACCCGGACGGGCTGCGGAACGTCGCGGACCAGCCGGGTGTCGCCGTCGTCAGCGGTACAGTGCAGCAGGACAGCCTGGCCGACGGCGCCGCGCCCGTGGTCTTCTCCACCAGTGCCGCGAACGTCCTGGAACGTCCGGAAGAGTTGTTGGAGGAGTGCTTCGGCCCCACCACGCTGCTGATCGAGTACGCCAACCAGGAAGAGCTGTCCGCTGCCCTGGCCAAGGTCCCGGGCAGCCTGACCGGCACGGTGCACGCACAGCCGGGCGAAGACGTATCCGCCTTGGTGGAGCAGCTCAGCGGGCTCGCCGGACGCGTCCTGTTCGACGGTTGGCCCACCGGGGTTGCCGTGAACTGGGCCCAGCAGCATGGTGGCCCGTACCCGGCCACGACGTCCCTGTTCACCTCCGTAGGCGCTACCGCGGTCCGCCGTTTCCAGCGCCCGGTGGCCTACCAGGACGCCCCCGAGTCCGTCCTGCACCCGGCGTTGCACGATGCCAACCCGCTGGGCATCCCCCGGCGCGTGGACGGCGTGCTGACCCTCAGCTAACCCACCCCAACGGGGCCCAATTGATTACGACCTACTTGGGTCAGGAGAGACAAAAAGGGGCGGGGTCACCATTACGGTGACCCCGCCCCTTTCGTGTGGGGAGTCAGGCGTTACGGGCGAAGCGTCAGCGGACGACGGCGGCCGTCAACGTCGGTGGTTGGCCAACGGTCATCAGTGGTCAGGACCTGCAGGCCGGATTCCGTGAGCAGCACAGTGTCCTCGATCTTCACCCCGGGGCCGGACGGGTTCCAGGTAAAGGGCTGGTTCAGCACAATCGTGTCAGTGACTTCAGCGGTGACTCGGGGATCACGGCCGGCATAACCAGCCGGGCCGCCCTGGTGGTGCAGCGTCCACTGGTCCTCGCCGAAACCGTGCCGGGCGTAGGCCTGCTGGATTTCAGAGAACACCTGGTTGAGCCTTGCACCGGGGACGGTGGCGCGGAAAATGTCGGCCTCAACGGCAGCGATGCGTGCCTCGGCGTCGAGCTCCAGGGGAGTACCGGCGTCGAACGCCACCCACCGGGTCACGTTGGCAACCAAGCCGTTCCGACGCGCGCACACCACAGCCATGGCACGGCGCCCGATGGGGGAGTGCGTTGCCAAAGGATGGCGGAAGTCGCTCCGGGACGAACCGTTGCAGAGCAAGACCAGCGGCTCGGCGCCCACTGAAACAATCCGTGCGGCCAGTTCAGCCACGAGCTCGAATTCCGTGGTTTCCGGGGTCGCAGCAGTGAGGACATCGGTCATGGCGGCTGCGGCATCGGCTGAGAGCCCGGCATAGCGGGCGGCTTCGGCCGGGAGGAGCTGTTGGCGGGCGGCACGGAGTTCGGTGGTGACCGCCGCTTCGACCAACGGATCACCATCAACGGCCAACCCGGCGGCGACTGCATGCAGCTGGCCGTGCCACGGCACCGTGTGGAGGCTGACATCCGCAGGCAGTTCCTCGGCCGCGATCCGGCCGGCCTCGTTGTTGAAGGTCACCAAATGGTCGCCCTCGCGGTCCACCAGCAGGGCCGCGATGGGGTCGCCGGCAAGGCTGATGTGTACCCGGCTCCCGTCCAGGTACCAGGTGAGGGCGGTGTTGGAGGTGAGCAGGAGTGAGTCGCGGCCGGCGGCATCAAGGATGTCCAGCACGCGGCGGCGCTTCACTGCGCGGTCGGCGGCGCTGGCGGGAGCAGTGCGTCCGGCCGGCGCCAATGCCGGCGTCGGGGCCTGCCCGGCCATGGGTGTCGATTGAGTAGGTGTGGTCATGCCTGTTCCCCCAAAGTTGAGATGAGTCGTTCAATGTCTTGTGTGGCCAGGAAGCCATCCGTGATGAGGATGGTGGCAGTCCTTTGGACCGGGTGGCCCGGTTCTGTGGTCACCGGAGCGTCCCAGGCGAGCGAAAGGCCGACGCCGGGGTAGCCTTCGTGCCGGACAAACCATGGGTCCGGTGCCTGCGGCGAGGCCAGGAACACGAGGGTCGCCGGGTGCCCCAGCCCGGGATCGGGATCGCCGGTGACATGCGCTGGATTGGCTGTTCCGGCGTCGAACGTCCCGGACCACGCCAGCCATGGCGACACGCTCCCGTGCACGGCGTCCTCGCCCCGCGCGTCGGGCGTCCATATCGTCGCATCGCCAACTTTGGGAAGCCGCCAGAAGAAGCCGCCGTAACCGCCCTGCGGCCGGCCATTGGAACCCGGGCTGCCCAGCAGCACAGGACGTCCCGTGGCTGAGTCCAGCGTGAAGTCAAGCGTTAGTTTCCACGCTGAATCCCCGACGGCGGACCACCGCCACTGGCGCTTTTCGCGCAGTACAGGTGACCGGTCGGGCCCCAGCCAGCTCAGCTGTTCGCGTCGCTGACCGTCGGTGTGCTCCACGGAATCAGTGACGATCATGCCGTGATCCTTGCGCCAGACGTAGGCGCCTGCGTCCCGGGTGTAGGTCCGGCCGCCCCAGAAGTTGATGCCGTCCACGTCCTGGAGGGCGACCCCTGCTCCCAGGTGCCAGACATGGTCCTCGGGGATGTGATCGGTAACTATGGTTCCGGCGAACGTACGCACAGGGTGCAGGTAGGGCCGCGGCGAGGACGTGGGCCGGACCAGGGCGCCGTCCTGCACTGCAGCCACGGGGGTGCCGTTGATCTCCAAAGTGTCCGGAACGGGCCCGGCTGAAGCGGCCCACGGCGCGCCCAGCTCGGCGAACGTCGCCTGTCCCAAGGCTGCCCGGCGGATCAGGGACTCGATGCCGTGCACCACGGGGTGGGCGTCATCGCCCTCGCCTTCCCAGGTAACAAAGTCCGGGTGGATCTGCCGGGGCGGCTCGGCCGTGCGGATCGCCTCCAGCACCGAAACGTAGGCGCCCACGCCGCTGAGCGGGCTGAGCAGGTCTTCTTCCGTGCGTGCGGACAAGAGGTTTTCCAACAGGTCCGTCCGTCCGAACGACTGGCTCCGCGTGCCGTCGGCAGTGGTGAAGTCCACGCGGTCCTCGGTATAGAAAAGTGTGAATTGCCCCGAGGTGCCGTAGATGGTCACGGTGGGCGCGGACTGTGCCGGGGCGCACAACGTCAGGGCGCAGGTTACTACCGGTGCGCCGCTGAATCCGTCTCCCCTGGAGGTCCGGACACGCACCACCGAGGTGTCATCGCTTTCGGTGTCGTTGGCACGGTAGAGGTCCGTCTCCACCGAGGCCACGTCAGAGACCGTGCGGGCGCCGGCAAGCCGCAGCCCTGTTGCCACGGCGTGCGCCAAGGCGTTGGTGACAACGCCGTCCACCACGTCCGTTCCGTTCAGGCTGCGCTTCCCGGCCCACCGCGACCGTTTGAAGTAGGCCCGGTTCCGCAGCCACAACCCGGTGGCACTGATACCGCGGACCTCACCGATCCCACCGGAGGCCACCAGGGCGTCAATTGCGGGAAGGGCTTCGGAGCCCAGGCTTTGGAAGCCCACCTGCACCAGCCGGCCGGCGCTCGCAGCCGCGGCCATGACGTCCTGGTACTGCGCCATGGACGCTACGGGCGGCTTTTCCAGGTACACGTGGGACCCGGCTTTGAGGGCAGCAAGTGCCAGCGGTGCGTGTGTCTGGATCGGCGTGGAAATGATGACGACATCCGGCGCGGTTCCTGCCGCCAAGAGATCGTCCAGGGAAGGGAAGACCTCCACACCGGGGGCCAGTTTCCCCTCTGCGGGCGGGCGGGGATCGGCCACAGCCACCAGTTCCAGTGTGCCGGCAGCCGTGAGCCGATCCAGGTTGGCAAGGTGCCTTTCGCCGAATCCGTGGACACCCACCAGGGCTACGCGGGGGAGCCGGGGGCGTACTTCCGGAGCGGTTGTGGTCAAGGGCTGGGTCATGAGTCTGTCCTAGCGGGCTCA
The DNA here is from genome assembly GCF_059739405.1 of Arthrobacter sp. TmtSoilC79. NCBI lineage: Bacteria > Bacillati > Actinomycetota > Actinomycetes > Micrococcales > Micrococcaceae > Arthrobacter > Arthrobacter sp. TmtSoilC79. Next base: position 1,000,831 of record NZ_AP046051.1, read on the forward strand.
GGTGTTGGGGAAGTCCCGGATGGGGTAGGGCGCAGGGCTGCGGCGAGGAAGGCCGAAGCCTCTTCCTGCATGGCCCGGGTAAAGACGTGGGGTTCGTGCCACAAGCTGCCGGAATAACGTGCGGGCATGTGCTCCAGCAGGTGTGTGTGGGCATCGCGCATTCCCTGTTCGGGGAACAGGGGGTCGGCCAGCCCGTACTGGACCAGGACCTTTTCGGCGGCGGAACGGACAGCCAGGTCCGGCCATTCGCCCAGCCTGGACAGGCCTGGGGAATGAAGCAGCCAGGAATGGGCGTCAAGGTAGGCCGGAAGCAGCGAGCCGAACGTGGTCATCATGCAGGTCACCACGTAGCTGCGGATCAGCGGACTCAGCGCCGCGAGGACCATGGCGCGCCCGCCGCCCCCGGAGAATCCCAGGCAGCCGAGCCGTTCGGCGTCCACCCCGGGGAGCGTTGAAAGGATGTCCAGCGCGGCGAGGTCGTCATGCGCCACAGTGCCCGCGACGCTGCTGCCGAGCAGTGTTGCGGCTTTGGCCACCGTTTCCTCGTGGGCGGCGGCCGCTGCGTTGTACATCTCCGCCGCGGAAGGTTCGACGCCGGCCTCCCGCCACAGTGCCTGCCGGCCGTTGACGGCGGCGGCGGTCCGCCAGGGCGGGGTGTCCAGGCCAAAGCGGCGGCTTCCCCACATGAAGGTGTCGTGGGCCAGTACGGCGAAGCCCTGCTGAGCAAGCCAGGTGGCGAGTGCACGGCCGTCGTAGAGCTTTTCCCTCACCTCGGCCGGGATCGGGCCGAAGGGCTGCAGGTTGTGACCGGAGAAGACACCGGTGGGGGTTCCGCCGTCGTCAGTCTGTTTCCTGTCCGGAAGGGCGCCCTCCGCGAAGGGGCCGTCCGGAAGGGAGCGCTCCGCAAAGGCGCCCTCCCGAAGGGACACGAGCCGCTCGGCTCCGTAAGCCTTTTCTCCGCCGTGGCAGTGGAGGGCAAGAATGCCGGGAAGCGGACGTGTTTCGCCGGTGGGCCGGACGAACCAAGCCGAGGTCCTGGGACCGAACCCCAACTGCCACGACAAATGCGAGGTGGTAACGCCGTCACGATCGGCTTCGCTATGCACTGTGTAGTCAAGATCCGGTGTTACGGAGGGCACGCCGAGTGTGTCGGCCAGTTGCTGTGCTGCGGGGGTGGCCGCGGTGAAGCGGTGGCGGACGGCATAGTCCGGCCAGTCTTCGTAGCGGGCCACAGCGCTGGGGCGGATGGGCGTATCTGCCATGTCAGCCGCGCTCATGGCAGTCGCAGTCGGTGGGGAACAATAGTGTCCTGCCTTATCGATGCGTCAAGGGTGTGCGGGGGCGCACGCCGGGCGTCTTCAGCGTGGGGAAATCAGATTCGGCGGCTTCATCAGAAAACGCTTTCTCAAAAATTAGCAAAAGGCTGTACATGGGTCAAGAAAACGTTTACTTTGGTACGGAGCCGCTGAAGCCCGGGACCCAAATCCTGGTCCCTCAGGGGAACTGCCAGGAACACCGGCGCCCCCGAAGGCAAGCACCAACCAGACTCGAAGTCCGTGGATGGCCACGATGACCAAAGGAGACCACATGGCCGCTGTACTACACACGGGGACGCCGCAAGGCGTTCGCGGGCCGGCGAGGGGGAAGCGATGAGCGCCATAGGCGAACTCTCAACGATGACCCGCCGCAAGGGCCCCATGACGAAGGAAGAGAAGAAGGCCAACGGCCGCGACAACAAGGCCGCCTACGTCTTCCTTCTTCCCTGGCTGATTGGGCTTGCTCTGATCACCGTGGGACCCATGCTGATGTCGTTGTACTTGTCCTTTACGGACTACAACCTCCTGCAGCCCCCGGAATGGGTGGGCCTGGACAACTTTGTCCGCATGTTCGGCGACGCCCGGCTCCACAACTCCTTGCGCGTCACCTTCACCTACGTTTTGGTGGGTGTTCCGCTGCAGCTGGCAGTTGCGTTGGTGATTGCCCTGGTCCTGGACAAGGGACTCCGCGGACTTCCGTTCTACCGGTCAATCTTCTACTTGCCGTCCCTGCTGGGCGGTTCGGTGGCAGTTGCCATCCTCTGGAAGCAGATCTTCGGCACTACGGGCCTGGTCAACCAGGTCCTGGCGATGGTGGGCATCGAGGGGCCGGGCTGGATCTCGGATCCCAACACCGCGCTTGGTTCCATCATCCTGCTGCACGTCTGGACGTTCGGCAGTCCCATGATCATCTTCCTGGCCGGCCTGCGCCAGATCCCCACCATGTACTACGAGGCTGCCGAAGTTGACGGCGCCACCACACTGCAGAAGTTCTGGCGGATCACCCTGCCGATGCTGAGCCCCATCATCTTCTTCAACCTGGTGCTGCAGATCATCGGTTCGTTCCAGTCGTTCACCCAGGCGTTCATCGTCTCGGGCGGCAACGGCGGACCATCCGACTCCACCATGTTCTTCACCCTGTACCTGTACCAAAAGGGCTTCGGCCAGTTCGATATGGGTTACGCCTCAGCGATGGCCTGGTTCCTGCTGGTCATCATCGGTGCCTTCACTGCCATCAACTTCATCGCTTCAAAGTATTGGGTGTTCTACGATGACTAAACTCCAGACCCTCCCCGCAGCATCCTCCGACGACGCCAAGGCCGGCAGGTCCGGAAAAGGCCCACGCCGCCGCGAATCCCGCGGCAGCCTCGCTTTCTCTCGCAGCGCCCGCATCAAAGGCCTGGTCAAGCACGCCATCCTGATCATCGTGGGCGGCGTGATGATCTACCCGCTGCTGTGGATGGTGGTTTCTTCCCTGCGGCCCAACGACCTCATCTTCCGCGAACCGGGCCTGTGGCTGGAAAACCTGGAAATGAGCAACTACACCGATGGCTGGTCCGCGCTGACGCACCCGTTCGGTCACTACATGATCAACTCGGCGATCGTTGTCCTGGGCTCCATCCTGGGCAACCTGATCTCCTGCTCCATGGCTGCCTACGCTTTTGCCCGGCTCCAGTTCAGCGGCAAGAAGATCTTCTTCGGCATCATGCTCCTGACCATCATGCTCCCGTTCCACGTGGTGATCGTGCCGCAGTACATCCTGTTCTCCCAGATCGGCTGGGTAAACACGTTCTGGCCGCTGATCGTGCCCAAGCTCCTGGCCACCGACGCGTTCTTCGTGTTCCTGATGGTCCAGTTTATCCGCGGCATTCCCAAGGACCTTGATGAAGCAGCACGCATCGACGGCGCCGGCCACCCCAGGATCTTCCTCCGCGTTATCCTGCCCCTGATGGTCCCGGCCCTGGCCACCACCACCATCTTTACGTTCATTTGGACCTGGAACGACTTCTTCGGCGCACTGATCTACCTCACGGATCCGGACATGTTCACCGTTCCGGTGGCACTGCGGGCCTTCGTTGACTCGCAGTCGGCCACCAGCTGGGGATCGCTGTTCGCAATGTCCATCGTGTCCTTGCTCCCGGTGTTCCTCGTCTTCCTGTTCGGCCAGCGGTTCCTCATCAAGGGCATCGCCACCACCGGCATCAAATAGGCGGAACCATCTCCGGAAGGGGGTGGCGGTTGCCTCCCCCTTCCGATGGATGCCGCCAACTGCCGGGCGTTCGACGCCGGAGCAGCCAATCGACGGCGGACGGTCCCGCCGACGTCGGGCGGACCGCCGCTGGTGAGTGCCGGCGTCGGGCGAACCGCCGCTGGTGGGTACCGGCGTCGGGTAATCCAACAACTAGGACAAGTTTCTATCTTGTAATACAAGATTGTGACTTGTATCATAATGAGCAGTAAGAAAACGCTTTCCCATTCGCATCAGGATCAATGAAGATCGGAGACAACAGTGCCGGAACATCACAAGGGTGAAGCAGTCGCCCCCGCAGCACATAACCCCACGGCCCAGGAACCGAAGGCCCGGAGGACCAAGCGCAAGCTTCGCGCCTCGGCCCTGGTAGCTGCCACGGCAGCAGCCGTCCTTGCCCTCACCGCCTGCGGCGGCGGAGGAGGATCCGAAGCCAAGAGCGCCGACGGCAAGGTGGAGCTGCGGTTCGCATGGTGGGGCGGCGACAAGCGCGCCCAGGTCACCCAGGCAGCCATCGCTGCGTTCGAGGCCGAGAACCCCAACATCAAGATCAAGCCCGAGTACGGCGACTGGAGCGGCTACTGGGACAAGCTGGCCACGCAGGTGGCAGCAAACGACGCTCCGGACATCATCCAGATGGACGAGAAGTACATCACCGAGTACTCCACCCGCGGGGCCTTGCTTGACCTTTCCAAGTACAAGATCGATACCTCCAAGCTTGACGCGGCCGCATTGGAAGCAGGCAAGGGCGAGAAGGGCCTGACCGGTATTGCCGCCGGCATCAACGCCGCCACCATCCTTGCCAACCCTGCGGTGTTCCAGGCGGCAGGGGTTGCCATCCCCGATGACAAGACCTGGACGTGGGAAGACTTCGAGCGCGTTGCTGCCGAGGTCACCGCCAAGTCGCCCAAGGGCACCTACGGCGCTGCAGCCTACGGCACGGACGAAGCGTCCCTGGGAGTGTGGCTCCGCCAGAACGGCAAGTCCCTCTACACCGAAGACGGCAAGCTTGGTTTCGAGCCCTCGGACATCGCCGAATGGTGGGGCTTTCTGAAGGAACTGAGCGAGAAGAAGGCTGTTCCGTCGGCCTCTGAAGTTGTTGAAGCCGAAGCTGCTCCGCTGGACCAGAGCGGCCTGGCCACCGGCAAGAACGGACTGGCCTTCTGGTGGTCCAACCAGCTCCCGGCCCTTGAGAAGGCTGCCGGCGGTGAACTGCAGATCCTGCGCTTCCCGTCCAAGACCGGCAAGGCTGACGACGCCAAGCTCTGGTACAAGGCTTCCCAGTTCTGGTCCGCATCATCGCGCACCAAGCACCCGGAGGAAACCGCCAAGTTCATCGACTTCCTGACCAACAACGTCAAGGCCGGCGAGGCACTCCTGGCAGACCGCGGCGTGTACCCCAACTCGGAGGTCCGCGAGGCAATAGCCCCCAAGCTGGCCAAGGCAGACGTCAAGGTTGTCAGCTTCATTGACGGGATCAAGGGTGAGCTTGGCGATGCCCCTGCGGCGCCGCCGAAGGGTGCAGGCGCCATCCAGGAAATCATCAAGCGCTACACCTCGGAGGTCCTGTTCAACAGGCTTTCCACTGAAGAGGCCGGCAAGAAGGCTGTGGACGAAATGAAGTCCGCCATCAGCTGACTTTCCTGAAGCACAACCGCGCCCCGGACGGATCATTCGTGATCCGCCCGGGGCGCGGTTTTTTGCGTGCGCCAGCCTTGTGACAGCCTTGCGCGCGCCAGCCTTGTGACAGCCTTGCGCGCGCCAGCCTGGCGACAGCACATGGGGCTCTGGGGACCCATTGCCCCTATGTGCTGTCACCTGCTTGGGTTAGTCCTCCGCGATGACGGCCACGGCGCCAGCGGGAACCACACCCGTGAAGCGCAGTCCACTGAGGAGCTCGGCGCCGTCGGCCTTGACCGTGACATCCTCGCGGCTGTGGTTGATGGCGAACAGGAACGTACGGCCGTCGTCGGCGCGCCTGCGGGAAAGTTCGACGCCGGCGCTCGCCTCGGCCACGGCCCTCACCCCCGCTTCCTCCACCAGCCGGGTGGTCAGGGCCTCGATGCCGGCCGCGTCCGGAAGCGTGGCCAAATACCAGGCCGAACCGTTGCCGACGGATCGGCGCGTCAGGGCCGGAACGCCGTCGAGCGGGTAATCGGTGAAGGTCGCAAGAACCTCCGCCGAAGCACCGGCGGACCCGGCAACGTGCACGTGCTCGCTCCACACGGAGCCCACGGTTCCATCGCTCAAGGTCACCGAAGTGCCCGGGAACAGGGGGTGGAATTCCTCGCTGCGGATCCCCAGCAAGTCCCGGAAAGCACCCGGGTAGCCGCCGAGCCGGACGTGGTCCCGTTCGTCGACGATCCCGCTGAAGTAGCTGACCAGCACCGTTGCGCCACGTTCCGCGGCGGCGGAAATCGAGGCGGCCGACTGGTCCGTCACAGAGTACAAAGTGCACACGAGGATCAGGTCGTAACCGGAGAGGTCGCCGGTGGGGTGAATAAAATCCGCAGTGATTCCGCGCAGGTACAGTGCGCGGTGGAAGGCGCGCATGGTGTCGAGGTATTTCAGGGAATTGTTGGGGTGGGAGTCCAGTTCGGAGGCCCACCAGGCCTCGTAATCGAAGACGATCCCTACCCGTGATTCCACCCGGGAGCCCTTGAGCGGTTCCAGCCTCTTCAGTGCTTCGCCCAGGTCCACCACGTTGCGCCACACCTGCGTGTCGCGGCCGCCGTGGGGGACCATCGCCGAGTGGAACTTTTCCGAGCCGGCCTTGCTTTGCCGCCACTGGAAGAACATGACGGCGTCCGCACCGCGGGCCACATGGGCCAGGGAATTGCGGAGCATTTCGCCTGGCATTTTGGGCTGGTTGTGGGGCTGCCAGTTGACCGCGGACGTGGAGTGTTCCATGAGGATCCATGGCTGACCGGATGCTACGCCACGGGTGAGGTCGGCGCTGAAGGCGAGTTCGATTTCGCGTTCAGGGTCCGCGGCCACCAGGTAGTGGTCGTTGGCGACCACGTCCATGTCCTTGGCCCAATCGAAGTAGTCCAAAGCTTTCGTGGCGCTGGAGACCATGAAGTTGGTGGTGGCCGGGACATTGGGGGTGACCTCGCGCAGCACTTCCAGCAGCTCGCGGTAGTAGTCCATGAACACCCACGAGTTGAAACGGGCAAAGTCCAGTTGCTGGCCCGGGTTGAGCGTGGTGGGAGCCGCGCCGGGCGGGATGATTTCAGCGAATGAGGCGTAGTGCTGGGACCAGAACGCAGTACCCCAGGCGTCGTTGAGGGCCTCGATGGAGCCGTAGCGGCGCTCAAGCCAGGCCCGGAAAGCGGCGGCATCTTCTTCGCCGTGGAACTCACCAACGTGGCAGCCAAGTTCGTTGTCCACGTGCCAGAGCGCCAAGGCGGGGTGGTCCTTGTAGCGTTCGGCGATGACGCGCGTCATGGTGGTGGCGTACTTGCGGTAGACGGCCGACGACGGCGTGTAGTGGCGTCGCGAGCCTCGCTCCAGCCGGACTCCTTCCGCCGTGACGGGCAGTATTTCGGGGTGTTTGCGGGCCAGCCACGCCGGGGGAGAAGCGGTGGCCGTCGCCAGGGCCACCTTGATTCCGGCCCCGTGGAGGTTGTCCAGGACATCGTCCAGCCAGCCGAAGTCGTAGTTGCCTTCGGTGGGTTCCAGGAGTCCCCAGGAGAAGATGGCGACGCTCAGGAAGTTCACCCCGGCTTCCTTCATCAGTTCGATGTCTTCGAGGCGGATGTCTTCCGGCCACTGCTCAGGGTTGTAGTCCCCGCCGTAGGCGAGGCCATCGATGGCGTTCCAGACAGCTGGACTGCCGGTGTTTTCGGGGGAGGTCAAGGGGACTCCTTCGTCATGGTGGCGGGTTCAGTCTTTTGTGGTGGCGGAAGGTATGCAAGCAGCGTAGCGGAGGAAACAGGCGGGATAGAGCTTCATTGGAAAACGCTTGCCCAGATTCGCATTTAGGGATATTGTATCGATTCAGAACGAGTGTAAGCGAGATCACTGCCACGTTGTAGAGATCCCGGAAGCTTGCACCAACTGAGCAAGGAGGCTCTCATGATTGATAGAAGGAAATTCCTCGGAACCGTGGCTCTCGGCACCGCATCTGCCGCGTTCCTGGCTGCCTGTGGCCAGTCCTCGTCTCCGGCCCAAACCGGATCCGCGGACAACCCCGTCACCATCACCTACACCTGGTGGGGCAACGACGACCGTGCAGAACGCACCCGCAAGGCGATTGCGCTGTTCGAGTCCAAGAACCCGGACGTCAAGGTCAACGGCAACTTCTCCGATTTCGCCGGATACTGGCAGAAGCGCGCCACCGAAGCCGCCGGCGGCGGCCTCCCCGACGTCATGCAGTGGGATCTTTCCTACCTCCGCGACTACGGCCAGCGGAACCAGCTCCTTGACCTGGGCACCGTGAAGATCAACACGGACGCTTTCGACAAGTCGCTCCTGCCCTCCGGCCAGATCAGGGGAAAGACCTACGGAATCCCCACCAGCACCAATGCTTTCGCTGTGTACTACGATCCTGCCAAGCTCGCTTCCCTGGGCATCGCCGAGCCGGATGGTTCCTGGAACTACAAGGAATTCAACGCATTCCTTTCCGAGGTTGGCCAGAAGGGCAACGGGACCTTGTTTGGAGGCACCGACTACACCGGGGTCTGGTGGAACTTCAACATCTGGTTGCGCCAGAACGACATCAAGGCCTTCACCGAGGACGGCAAGCTTGGTTTCTCGAAAGACGACCTGAAGAAGTGGTGGAACCTCAGCGCAGACCTGCGCGGCACAGGCGCCATTGTGGGAGAAGACAAGACCACACAGCTGTTGCCCAAGTCCCCGTTTGGTTCCAACGTCACTGCCACTGAGGTTACCTGGGACAACTTCATGGCCGGATACCTCGCTGACAGCGGCGCGAAGGAACTCAAGCTCGTGCCCGTTCCCTCCGATGACCCGGACAATCTGGGCCTGTTCCTCAAGCCCTCCATGCTCATGGTGGCCAGCGCCAAGACCAAGTACAAGGACGCTGCTGCACGTTTCATCGACTTCATGGTCAACGATCCCGAGGTCGGCCAGATCTTCAAGACCTCCCGCGGCGTGCCGGCGTCGAAGACCCAGCGCGACGGCACCACCTTCGAAGGCACCGACAAGCTGGTGGTGGACTACGAGAAATCCATCGAGAAGTACCTCAAGGACGCCCCGGAGCCGCCCATCGTTGGTTTCGGCACGCTCGAATCAACGTTCAAGCGCGTCAGCTCGGACCTGAACTACGGAAAGCTGACCATCGACGGCGCAGCTGATGCGTGGTTCAAGGAAGCCGAAGACCTTATCAAGCAGAACGCCTGATCCAGGCTTTCATGACTGACGGACTACTCTCGTGACGCAAAGCCCAACCTTGAGCAGGCGCGCCGCCTCCGCTCCCTCGCAGCCGCGTAAATCGCGGCGGCGGGGAGCGGACACCCGCGCCGGCTACACCTTCCTGCTGCCATGGCTGCTGGGATTCATCGCCCTGACCGTAGGACCGATGATTTCCTCGCTGTACCTCTCCTTCACCAACTACAACCTCTTCGACGCCCCCAAGTGGATTGGCCTGGACAACTACACGTCCCTCTTCCAGGACGAACGTTTCCTGCAGTCCGTAGGCGTGACCATGCAGTACGTGGTCTTCGGTACTCCGTTGAAGCTGGCGGCGGCGTTGGCGATCGCGATGCTCCTCAACAGCAAGCGCCGCGGCCAGGGCTTCTACCGGTCCGCGTTCTATGCTCCGTCATTGATCGGCGCGTCGGTGTCGATCGCCATCGTATGGAAGGCCATGTTCGGCGATTCCGGACCGGTTGACCAAGGCCTGTCCTTCTTCGGAATCAACCTGGGCGGGTGGGTTGGCAACCCCAACATGACCATGGGCATGATGATCCTGCTGACCGTCTGGCAGTTCGGCGCTCCGATGGTCATCTTCCTGGCCGGCCTTAAGCAGATCCCCGTGGACCTCTACGAGGCAGCCTCGATGGACGGCGCGGGTCCGGTCCGGAAGTTCATGAACATCACCTGGCCCATGCTGTCCCCGGTGATCTTCTTCAACCTGCTCATGGAGACCATCCACGCCTTCCAGATCTTCGCTTCGGCCTACATCATCTCCAACGGTGAAGGCGGCCCGGCAGGCTCCACCCTCTTCTACACCCTCTACCTGTACTTGCGCGGTTTCTCCGATTTCCGGATGGGTTACGCCTCGGCGATGGCCTGGCTCCTGGTGATCGTGGTCGGCATCATCACGCTGATCTTCTTCAAGACCTCCAAGTCCTGGGTCCACTACAGCGGTGATTCGAAATGACAACCATGGCAACCCCCACCCAGCCCGCTCCCACGAAACCCCCGGCGGCGCAGGCTTACAACCCGAAGTCCGAGTCCACCACAGCCAAGCGCATCAAGAGCACCATCTTCCACATTGTTGCCTTGGCACTGGTGGCCGTGGTCCTCTACCCGGCCATCTGGATGATCTCGGCCTCGTTCAAGCCGAACTCCGAGATCGGCGGTGGCAACAACGCCCTGTGGTCGGCCAACTTCAGTTTCGACAACTTTGTCACTGCCATGGACGGTATTGGCGGGGTCTCCACGCTGACGTTCTTCACCAACTCCCTGATCCTGGCAGTGGGCGCTGTTGTGGGAACCGTCCTCTCGGCATCCATCTCGGCCTACGCCTTCGCCCGGATCAACTTCCCCGGACGTGGTCTGTTCTTCGGCATGATGATCGCCACCCTGCTCCTGCCGTTCCACGTGGTGATCATCCCGCAGTACATCGTGTTCCAGCAGCTTGGCCTGGTGGACACGTACGTGCCGCTGTTGATCGGCAAGTTCCTGGCCGCCGACGCATTCTTCGTCTTCCTCATGGTCCAGTTCATGCGGGGCCTCCCGGCCGAACTGGATGAGGCCGCCCGCATCGACGGCGCCGGCCACGCCCGGATCTTTGGGTCCATCATGCTTCCGCTGATGAAACCTGCCCTGATCTCCACGTCGATCTTCTCCTTCATCTGGAGCTGGAACGACTTCCTGGGCCCGTTGCTGTACTTGAACACTCCCGAAAAGTACCCGCTTCCCTTGGCGTTGCGGCTCTTCGTTGACCAGACCCAGAGCTCGGATTACGGAGCCATGATCGCCATGTCCGTCCTGGCGCTGCTGCCCGTGCTGGTCTTCTTCCTCGTCTTCCAGCGCTACATCGTAGAAGGCGTCTCCACACAAGGCCTCAAAGGCTGACGGACACGGAAGAGAATACAGAAATGAGCACCATGAACGCCACAGGCAAGTCATCGCCGAAGTCCGGCATCCCGGTCAACCGCTTCGCCCTCTTCGCCGAGACCATCCTGGCCGGGGTCATTGTGCTCCTCCTCTCCGTCCCCCTGGTGACGGCGCCGGCTGCCTATGCGGCCGGCGTCGCGCACCTCGAAAGGCACCTCAGCGGCAGGGATGACTCACTCCGCAGCTTGTGGGGGAATTTCCGCCGTGCGCTGCCCGGCAGTTGGAAGCTGGGAATCACGACGGCGGCAGCCGCCGTCGTGATTGTCCTGAACCTCTTGCTCGCACTGGTGGGTCAACTGCCCGGGCGTGCCTTTATCCTGCCGGCGACGCTGATTTTGGCCGCTGCAGGTGCGGTTCTGCTGCTCCGCACCGCTGCCAACTGGAGCGGCAGCGTCACTTGGGACGGCGATGCCGGCCGGACGCGGGCTGAAGTGCCGGGTCCGCAACGCTGGTCCGATGCCTATTCCAGCGCCAAGAACGATTCCGTGCGCGACTGGAGCGGTACGTTGCTGCTGCTTGCGGCCCTTTTCATGGCGGTGGTCTTCGTCTGGATGCTGCAGGCGTTGTTCGTGATTGTTCCAGGAACACTGGTCCTGGCAGCCGCAGCCATCAAGATCCGCTCCCACCGTTGAGTTTTTGTACAGCTAATGCCCTTTAGGAGCCTCCTTAGGGGCATTAGCTGTACAAAAACTCCATAAGAAACCGACCCCAAGAGCTGAATCGAGCACTCCACCCCGTGTCGCCGCGCCCGTTCCCACTGCGCCCCCAATCCGCTAAATCCACCAAGTCCACCAAACCCGCTCCACGGGCCGGCTCCGCCGAAACCTGGCACTATCCGCTGCGGCACCACAATTACCGGATCTTCGTGGCCTTGTCCCTGGTGGGAAGCGGCGGGGTGTGGATGCAACGGCTGGCGCAGGACTGGCTGGTTCTCCAGCTCACGGGAAGCCCGGCCGCTGTGGGCCTTGCCGTCGCCCTCCAATTCCTGCCCATGCTGGTGGTTGGGCCTCTCTCCGGCGTGCTGGTGGACCTTTTCCCCAAGCGACGCATCCTCCTGGCCTGCCAGGCGGTTGCGGCGTTGCTGGCAGCCGGACTCGCGGTGTGGAATGCCATGGGCGGCACCGACGTCTGGGTTGTCTACGCCTCCTGCATCGCGCTGGGCATCACCAGCGCCATTGACGGCCCCGCCCGGCAGGTGTTCGTCAATGAGGTTGTGGGCGACGCCGGACTCCCTGCCGCCATCGGGTTGAACAGTGCGGTGGCCCAGCTCGGTGCCATGGCCGGTCCCGCGCTTGCCGGGGTGGTCATTGCCCAGGCAGGTCCGGCAGCGGCCTTCGCGGCCAATGCCGGCATTGGCGCAGCGGTGATGGTCATGATCGTCTCCATCAGGCCCGGTGAGCTGCACCATTCGCCGGAGGTCCGTGGGCAGGAACCGCGGCGTGGCCAGGTCCTTGCCGGGTTCCGCTTTGTCCGCGAGCGGCCACCCCTGCTGTTGACCATGCTGCTGGCTGGTTTGCTGGGCGCCTTCGGCATGAACGGCCCGGTTGTCCTGGCTGCTTTCGCGGACAGGGTCTGGCACAGTGGTCCCGCCGGTTTCGGCCTGTTCAATACCGTCAGCGCTTTGGGCGCGCTGGTGGGCGCATTGGTGGCAACCCGGATCAAGCGGTTCGGTCGGAAGGGAATCGTGGCCAGCGCCGGGCTCTTCGGGCTGACGCAACTGCTGGCAGCCTTGATGCCCACGCAGGAGTGGTTCGTGGTGATGCTCATTGTGGTGGGCTTCATGACGTTGCTGTTCCTGACCAGCGCAGCCACGGCCGTTCAGCTGGAAGCCGGGGCCAGCGTTCGCGGCAGGGTGCTGGCGCTGTACTTCCCGTTGCTCCTGGGTGGCCACGCGCTGGGTGGTTTGTTGGCGGGATGGCTGACGGAGGACTTTGGCGTCAGGGCAGGACTGGTGGTTACCGGTGCGCTCGGCATGGCGTCGGCAGCTGTGATCGGGTTCCTGCTGTGGCGTTATTCGGTGCGGCGTGCCCGCACCGCGGCCTGAGCGCTTTTGTTATAAGTGATAGCTCAAACAAACAAAAACTCCCTTGACTGGTGATGTAGAGCACACCTAGGCTGAGAAAGCGTTTTCTCCGACGTGCATCTGCAAGAGCCCACCCTGCCCAGACAAGGACCCCAGATGTCGATTCGTGCAACAAAGAAGTTCGCGCTCAAAGCTGCAGCCGCCGCGGCCGTTGTAGCCATCACCATGACCGGATGCGGCAGCTCGCCGCAGGCCGCCTCCGATGGAACAGTCACCCTGCGCTTCAGCTGGTGGGGTTCGGATGTCCGCCACAAAATGACCCAAAAACTTATCGATGCTTTCGAAGCAGAGAACCCCACCATCAAAGTCAAAGGCGAATACGGCGACTGGTCCGGGTACTGGGACAAGCTCGCCACCCAGGTGGCCTCCCAGGACGCTCCGGACCTCATTCAGATGGATGCCGCCTACCTGGGTGAATATGCCGAACGCGGCGCCCTCCTGGAACTGAAGGACGTAGACCTCGGCAAGTTCGATTCCGCCGTGGCAGATGCCGGGAAGGTTGATGGAAAGCAGTACGCCGTCACGGCCGGCGTCAACGCCCAAGTGGTCTTGGCCAACCCCTCGCTCCTGACCGCCAGCGGTGTCAGCTTGCCCGATGACAAGACCTGGACCTGGGATGAATACAACAAGGCTGCGGCAGCCATCACTGAGGGTAGCAAAAGCGGTGTTTATGGCTCCGGAGCTGTCAGCGGCGACGCTCCCATGAATCTCTGGTTCCGCCAGCACGGCAAGTCGCTGTTCACCGCCGACGGCAAGTTTGGCTTCGACGAGGAAGACCTGGCGGGCTGGTACGAGTACCAGGCCGAGCTGCGCGATTCCAAGGCCGTGCCTCCCGCCTCGGTCATGACCGAGGACGCCACCGCTTCGGTGGACCAGCAGGGCCTGGCCACCAACAGGTTCGGGCTCGCCTGGTATTGGTCCAACCAGCTAAGCGCCCTCACCAAGGCCTCGGGCCAGCCGCTGGAGATCCACCGGCCGCCGAGCACGGACGGCAGCGCGGCGAGTGCCAAGCAGTTCTACAAGTCCTCGCAGTTCTGGTCCGCCAGCTCCCGTACCAAGCACCCGGCCGAAGTCCAGAAACTCATCGACTTCCTGGCCAACAATGTGGAGGCCGGAGAGATAGCCCTCGCGGACCGCGGTATCCCGGGTAATTCGGAGGTCCGTGCTGCTGTCCTTCCCAAACTGACCCCCGAAGACGCAGCCACGGCAAAGTTCATCGACGAGATCTCCTCCGAACTGGGAGACGCCGTCCCGGTGCCGCCGGCAGGTTCCAGCTCCGCCGTCGAAGCTTTTGGCCGCTATGGCCTGGAAGTGCATTTCAACCGGATGTCACCCGCTGACGCCGCCAAAAAGGCCATGGACGAGGCGAAGAGCGCGCTGAGCTAGGCCCCGTTCACGCCCGCGAGGTGGCATTTGGTGACAGTTCCGGGCGGGAACATTGTCACTAAATGCCATCCCGCGGGGTGAATCGCCACGTTCCCGGACCTGCCGCGACGGTCCGGTCCGGGAGCACCACCTGCGCATTGATGCCCGCGGGGACAGTGCACTCCAACTCCATACCGTCGGCCGTCCGTTTCCAGGACACGGCAACCGCTCCGCGTTGGGTGGGCACGCTACCGGAGGCCTGTTCCAGGCGGCACACCGGCGGTTGAATCACGACGGCGGACGCCCCCGGCGCGGTCACCCGGACACCGAGGAGGTACTCAAGGATCTCCCGCACCACAGAGGCCGACCACGCGTGTGACTGGCTGTAGTCAGTGCCTTCCTCCAGCTCCCAGGCCTCCCAGGTGAAGGACCCTCCGGCCTCCAGCAAGCGTGCCCACCCGGGCTGTGTGGGATTGGTCAGGAGATCCAGGACAGCATCCAGCTGGTTTTGTGAAAGCAGTGCACGGAGCAGTCGATGCACGGTCATGGGACCCTGCCGCATGCCCATTCCGGCGAGTCGCCCGGCGTCCTTGGCCGCATGCTCGGAAGGCGTGATGCCCATGGACAACGGGAACGACGTCGCATGTTGTGACGCGTTAAGGCTTGGCCGGCCGTCAGCGTACAGGCCGTCCACCATGACCCCGTCCACGCGCAGCCGGGCGTTGATATGCCCTGCCAACTCATCCGCCGCGTCCCTATGCCTGGCCGCCTCACGCTCAAAGCCCGCTGCCGCGCAGAGCCGGCTGACGGCGTCGAGCACTGACCAGCCCTGGGCGTTCACGGTGGTGCGGGCCACGCAGTCCATGTCGTACCCGAAACGGCCCGGCGCCGGCCAGTCCACGATGCCGTGCAGGTAGGGACCCGCGCCGCCCCCGAGATCGGTAACCAGCCCGGCGGTGGGGCCACTGCCGGGAATGTGCCGCAGCACGTACCCGGCCGTGTCCAGGAGGCAGGGAAGCAGCTCGTGGAGCAGCGCGTTATCCCCGCTGAGCCGGTAGTAATCCTCCACCCATTCGGGCATCATGAGCGAGAAATCGGGGATGTCCCGCTTGCCATCGCCGTTGGGATAGACGGCGTTGTAGCGCCCCCGCTCTTCGGACGAATCCCAGTAGCGCTTGGCAGATCCCGCGAACTCCCGCAGGGCCTTGGCCGTGAAATGCCGCTCACCGAACAAAGCCATGGTGGCGTAGGAGATGTTCACGGCATCGCCCAGGAACTGGCCCTTCTCACGGGTGGGCGTGTCCACGAACTGTTCCTGCGCACCGAACAGCGCTGAGTCCCGCAGGAGGGTGAAGACCCGGTTCAGGGTGTGATCGGAGCTATGGAAGCTGCCTTCGAAGGGGTGCCCGGCGTGGAAAACCCGTGCCCCCACCGCACCGAGCTCCTCCATCTGGACGCCCGGAAACTCAAGGTAGCGGAACCCGAGATGGACAGCCGCCTCATAGCGTTGGGGTCCATCCTTCTGCGTGTAAGGGAAGGTCATATCCGTGTTCTGGCTGGCGGTTTTCCCCCTATCCACGCGGCCATCCGGTTGCAGGGTATATCCCGCGCGGAGCATCACGGTCCGGCCGTGATGGCCCTGGCGGAACTCCACCACCGGCCTACCCGGAACCACCCTTCCAAAGTCCGCCACCGGAGTGCCGTCCCCGGCTGTGAAGAGTTCGACGGCGGAGACCTGGTTCCGTGCGACGCCGGCGTAGTTCGGGCTCAGCACGGGAAAGTCGGCTACGGGGTGGGCTCCGAGTGAAAGCGCCGGGTACCAGTTCTCCGGTGCCGGCCATGCTGTGGCATCGAGGTGCTCGATCGGATCGCCTTCGTCGTTGCGGTATCCGCCCTGGCGGTAGGGTCCCTCGGCCACCATCCACTGTGGCCCGGATCCGAACACGTCCCGGGTGCCGTCGTCGTACTCCACTGTCAGCTGGGCCAGCAGCCCCGGCCTGCCCGCCGCGCGGCCCTGGCCAGGTCCGTACCAATGCGCGACGGCGGTCAAGGCGGCGGTGCTGCTGGAACGCAGTGCATCGGTGACGTCGGCGGCGTTGTAGAAGTGTTCGCCCGGGTAGCCGAAGTTGGTGGTCTCCAGACAGGGAGTGCCGTTGAGGGTGAACGCAGCGTGATGGCTTGCTGCAGCGTAGAGGCGGGCCCGGACAACGGGGCGCCTGAGGGCGAAGGTGGCCTTGGCGAGAGTCCATTCGTCGGGCTGGCGGAGGGGAGTGACGGTGTTCCAACCGCTGAGGGCGCCGGGGGCGGAAAAATCGCTGGTCAGGACGGTCTTTCCGTCACTGCTGACGTTCACGGACAGGTATTCGGACTGGCTGCGCGGTACCTGGTGGAAGGCGATGCCTGTTCCGGTGCCTGTTCCGGTGCAGGGCGCAACGTCCGTCTCCAGGACTGTGGTGCCGTCAATGGTGACAGTAATCCGCCGGTCGTCATCGGTGACCACCAGGTCCTGCCAGTCCTCGCCGGCCATGGCACCACCGGCGCGCGACACGGGGGTTGCCTCAAAGGCCGGGGTTTCAGCCAGCACCTCCGTTGCCGGCGCGGTCATGGCCCCGATCTCCCAGTCAGGTGCCATGCGGAGGACGGCCGTGCGATGTGGTTTGAGTTCCAGCAGCACACCGTTGCCCGGCCCGTTGCTGCGGAGGATGATCCCGGCCGTACCAAGCCGCAAACGGAAGCGGGCAGTGATGACTGTGCTGCCGCCTGCAGAAACAGGCCAGGGCAAATGGGGTGATCCGCTGACGCGCAGCGACCCGTCCACCAGTTCCATCGGAGCACGTCCGCCTGGATTTCGGTGGATCCATTCCGCAGCCCAGTCGATGCCCGGGTGGTCGAAGATTCCCGTGCTGAACCGCGCCGGTTGGCTGGCGCTTCCCAACGCGCCCTCGGAGTCAGTGAGTTGCACGGTCCACTGGTAGTCACTGTCCTGGCGCAGCTGGGGGCCCGTGTAGGGAAGGTGGTGCTGCTGGTCCGCGACCACAGTGCCGGAGTCCCATACTTCCGCCCCGGCCCGGTCCATCAACCTGATGCGATAGGCACTTTGGAACGATTGCCCCGCGCTCGCAGAGGGGCCCGCATCAAGCAACCAGCCGAAGCTTGGCGAGGGCGGTGCCATCAAGCATTCCGTTGAGCCCTCGACCATGAGGTTCGTGGCGACCAGCGGTGAAGCCGGGGTGCCAGAGGTCATCGGGCGGCCACCAAATCCTCGATCCCGGCCATATCCAACGTTCCATCACTGATCCATACGGTCACGGAACGGGAGAGGGACTGGTTCTCTGCCAACTCGACGGCGGTATCCCAAGCCAGCGCGGAGCCGACCGCCGGGTAACCGCTGCAGCGGACAAACCAAGGATCGGGCGATTCCGAAGGTGCCCCAAACACCAGCGTTGCAGGGCCGCCGTCGAACTCTCCGGACCAAGCCAGCCACGGCGTCACTGAACCGTGCACCGCATGTTCGCCGACGGCTGTGGAGGAGAAGACGCGGGAATCTGCGTTGGCAGGCAACCGCCAGAAAAAGCCGCCATACCCGCTGCCGGCCGCGCCATGGGACCCCGGACTCCCCAGCGAAACATCAACGACGGCGGTGAGTTCCGTGGTGATATCCAGTCGCCACGTGCGGTGGTCAAGGAGCGTGCGGTGGTCAAGGAGCGAGCGACGGAAAGTGCGCCGCTCCTGGAGCAGCAGTCCGCCATCGGCACCGAGCCACTGGAGGTCGGCCGTGGTCTGGTCCGAACCGTGGGTAATGCCCTCGACCACGATCCTGCCGTGATCGTTCAGGTCCACGTACTTCCCTGCGGTCCTTCGATAGCTGCGGCCGCCCCAGAAGTTGCTGCCGTTGACATCCTGGAGCGCGAAACCGGCGCCCAAGTGCCACACATGGTCGGATGCCATATGGTCCGTAACCACGATGCCACCCCGGGTGGTCACCGGATGCAGGTAAGGGCGCGGCGACAACGCTGTATCAAGGCCGGTGCCGCGGCGGAGGACGGCGGCGGGTGTCGGCGGGAGAAGCGTCGGCGGGAGAGCCGACGGCGGGAGTGGCAGCGTCGGCAGGAGAGCCGGCGACGTGAATGGCAGCGGCAGCGGCGTCGGCGAAGAGTGCCTCGGTGGAGGTTGTGTCAGGTCGAGCCCAGGGGAGGGCGAGCTCGGAAAACGTGGCATGGGCCAACGTGGCCCGTTCCAGGATGTCCTCGATCTGTGGGATCACAGCGTGGGCCTGGTCTCCGTCCCCTACCCACGTGACGAATTCCGTGGGTATCAGGGCAGGAGCTTCAGCTGTGCGGATGGCTTCGAGAACCCTCATGAAGGCGCCGCTGTGGTCCAAGGGGCTGAGCAACGCGGTGCCCTGCGCGAGGTGCTGGAGCAGGTTTCCGGTGAGGTCTTCACGCCCAAAAACCCGGGAGGTCTCGCCGGCCTCGGTTCGGACGGTCACGCGATCCTCGGTGTAGTGGAATACAGCAGTGCCTTCGGTGCCGTGCAGTGTGACGTACGGTTCCACGGATTCGGAGGCGCACAGTGTGAGGGCGCACGTTATGGGCAATCCGCTGGTGGTCTGCATTCGGATCACGGAGGTGTCGTCCGCTTCGATGTCGTTGGCCCGGTAGAGATCCGTATCCACAAAGGCAAGGTCTTCGGCCTTGCGGGCTCCGGCGATGCGGAGGGCGGTGGCGATCGCGTGGGCCAGGGGGTTGGTTGCAACGCCATCCACAACGTCCACGCCGTCGAGGTTCCGCTTGCCGGCCCATCGCGAGCGCTTGTAGTAGGCGCGGTCCCGCACCCAGCGGCCCGTAGCGGAAATGCTTTTGAGTGTGCCGATACCGGGCAGTTGTTCCGATGGTTCGCCGGCGGCCAACTGTGCCAGCGGGGCGAGCGCGTGGGACCCCAGGCTTTGGAATCCGATCTGGACACTGCGCCCAGCTGCGGCGGCCGCGTCCTGGAGGCGGAGAAAATCGGCCATGGAGGCCACCGGGGGCTTTTCGAGGTAGAGGTCCGCTTTGGAGGCAAGGACGGAGAGGGCCAGCGGTGCATGGGTTTGAATCGGCGTAGCCACGATGATGACGTCCGGGTGGTGGTCGCCGGCCAACAGGTCATCGAGCGTGGCGTGAACAGCGGTGGTTTCAGGCAGGGCACCGGCTGCCGGGGGATTGGGGTCCGCCACTGCAACGAGGTCAACTGCTCCCATCCTGGCCAGCCGTTGGAGATTGTTCAGGTGGTGTGTTCCGAAACCGTGGACTCCCACCAAGGCAATCCGGGCAGGTGCGTTCTTGGGCGCCGGGGCAGCCCGGTGCGGGTCAGGGCTGGTGATGGACTCGATGGAAGGGGTGTCCATGGCTCTCCTCTGCTGGCGCTGCAACGAGGGCGGCGACGCCTTCGTCGGGGTTGTTACGTAAGTGTTCAGGCTGGTTCAGGCTATACCTAGCAAGCGCTTTCCCAGTTCGGGTTCCGCCCAGTGTATCGCGGCTTCAGTCAGAATGTAACGATTCAAGAAACGCCTTGACTGGACCCCTCCCCGGCGTCTAAGTTGCTGGGAAAGCGTTTACTTTAGTGACATGGCCCACTGGGGCCTACCCCAACTGACTGGCGACCACGGTTGCTCCGGAGCTCTTCGGCGAATCCTTGCGGCAGTCATGGGGGCCTGTTCTGCAACGATGGAGAAAGGGGGAGCGCCATGGCCTCTGGAGGATTTGGCTTCCGTGCCTATACGCTCTTCGACACACTCGTGTGGATTGCCTGCCTGAACATATTGTGGATGACCTTCACAGTGCTCGGGGGAGTTGTCCTCGGGGTCGGGCCCAGTACTGCTGCCGCCCACGTCCTGGTGCGTGACAAGGTGCGGGGAAATGCTGCACCCTTGATGCGGCGCTTTGCCAGGGAGTACTTCAAGAACTTTGCCAAGGGCAACGCACTGGGTTTGCCCTTGATTGTCGTGGGTGTCGCGCTGTCCTTGAATTGGGGCTACTTCTCCGCGGGCTGGGATTTTGGTTCGCAGATCGCTTCGGCCGGGATCCTGCTGGCCGCCCTCTTTGCTGCAGGGACGGTCTGCTACCTCTTCCCTATGTTCGCCCGCTATGAACTGTCCCTTCCGCAGTACTTCCTGATGTCCTCGCGTTTTGCCATGCGGCACCTCGCTGGAACCGTGATTCTCCTGTTCGTGACCGCCGCGGCCGTGTTCGTCTGTCGGTCGGTTCCGGGGCTGATCCCGTTCTTCGGCGTGGGCGCCTGGTTGTACGTCACGGGCTGGCTCTGCGACCGCTTCTTTACTGCCAACGACGAAGCGATGTCAGCCGACGCCGATGCAACGCCAGGCTGTGTTTCCACGTCAACCCCCGCCGCTGCAGGCGCAACGCTTGCCACCCTCCCGGTGCCCGCCGCCCACCCGGTGCCCGCCACCGCAAGTGCTGGCCGAACACCGGTAGCGGCCGGCGGCCCTGTTTCCACGTCAACCCCCACTACGGAGGCCAGCCTTGCCTGAGCTCAACCGTCCTCGACCCGCCTTTGGAGGACCGCCAGTCCTTCACCGTTCCCTTGATGTCCAAGGAAGCAGTGAGCTGGTAGCCCATTCCTCTGGCGCGAGTACTAATGAAACGTATCAAGATGCAAGTGGGCAGCACATATGGAGCCTTAAAAGGTTCCCCGGTGTGCCGTCAAACCAAGAGTCGAAAGACACCAACCCCGATGAAGTGGAGCAGGTAAGACAATGATCCGTAGAAAACACACGTTGGCCGCCGCCGTCGTAGTTTCCGCAGCCCTGGCGCTGACCGCCTGCGGTGGCGAAGCGCCGGCGTCGGACCTTTCCTCCGTCAAGATCATGGCGCCGTTCCTGGAGGCGCAGCCGCCCACCGCCGATGGCGCCGTCCAGAAGAAGCTCGAGGAACTCACGGGCAAGGATGTCAATATCACCTGGACGCCCAACGCGTCCTATGAAGACAAGATGAACATAACCTTGGCGTCCTCGGAGATCCCGCACGTCCTGGTGGTCCAGGGCAAAACCCCCGGCTTCGTGAAGAACGCCGAAGCCGGCGCCTTCTGGGACCTGACGGACAAGCTCAAGGACTACCCGAACCTGAAGACCACCTTCCCGGAAGTCCAGCAGAACGCCAGCGTCAACGGCAAGGTCTACGGGGTGTACCGTGGCCGCAACCCGATCCGCGCTGCGGTGATGTTCCGCCAGGACTGGCTTGACAAGCTGGGCCTCAAAGCGCCCGAAACCACCGAAGACCTGTACAAGGTTGCCAAGGCATTCACCGAACAGGACCCGGATGGCAACGGCCAGAACGACACCTACGGAATCACCATCCCCAAGTGGGGCGCGCTGGGAACCAACAGCCCCTATGACCTGATCGAAACCTGGTACGGCGCCGGAAACCGCTGGACCGAGCGTGACGGCAAGCTGGTTCCCAGCTTCGAAACCGACGAGTTCCTCGAAGCCAACCGGTTCGTCAAGAAGATGGTCGATGAGAAGCTCATCAACCCCGATTTCGCAACGTTCGACGGAACCAAGTGGAACGAGCCGTTCTTCAACGGCAAGGGCGGCATCATTATCGACGTCGACTCCCGCGTCAGTGTGCTGATCAACCTCTTCAAGCAAGCCAATCCGAACGACTTTGAAAACAAAGTGGGCTTCGTCGGCAGCCTCAAGGGACCTGACGGCGAACTGCACGCCCACCCCACCGACGGCTACTCCGGCTTCCTTGCCATTCCCAAGTCCAGCGTCAAGACCGAGGCGGACCTGAAGAACGTCCTCACCTTCCTGGACAAGCTGAACAGCAAGGAAGTTGCCGTCCTGATGAACAACGGCATCGAAGGCGTGAACTTCACCGTGGAGGACGGCCTGGCCGCGACCATCAAGCCCGAAACCCCGGAGGGCAAGGTGGTCAACACCGACATCAAGAGCTTCGCGCAGCTGGGCACCAACGTTACGGGCAACAACTTCTACCCCGTCAAGCAGGCCTCCGCGTACGAGCAGAAGGTCTTCGATGACCGCGTATCCGTCATGGCCGAGGACCTCAAGAGCGCTGTGTACAACCCGGCAGCCGCTTTCGTTTCACCCACCTACGTTGCCAAGGGCGCGCAGCTGGACAACATCGTGGCCGATGCCCGCATCAAATACCTGGCCGGGCAGACCGACGAGCAGGGCCTGAAGGACGCCATCAAGCTGTGGAACACCAGCGGCGGTGACAAGGTCAAGGAAGAAATCAATAAGCTCTGGCAGGAAAACAAGAAGTGACTGCCCCGGTTGTAGAAGCCAAAGCTTCGGAGCGGGTGGCCGCCAAGCCGCCCGCCCCGGCGCGGCGGCGCGGGTTCGCCGTCCACTTCGCGCACTACAAGTGGCTGTATCTGCTGCTGTTGCCCGGAGTCCTGTACTTCGCGATCTTCCGGTACGGGCCCATGTACGGGGTGTCCATCGCCTTCAAGGACTACGTTCCGTTCCTTGGAGTCAACGGCAGTCCCTGGGTGGGTTTCACCAACTTCACGGACTTCTTTGCCAACCCCGACTTCCCGAGACTGCTCGGCAACACGCTGATCCTGGCGTTCCTGAACCTGGGCATCGCGTTCCCGTTGACCATCATCCTGGCGTTGCTGCTTAACGAGGTCCGTCTTTCGGTGCTCAAGCGGACCGTCCAAACGCTGGTCTATATCCCACACTTCCTGTCCTGGACCATCGTGGCGTCACTGAGCTTCCTGCTCTTCGCCCTGGACATCGGACCGTTGTTCCAGTTCGTGAACGGCCTGTTCGGGACCAACGTGGACATCCTGTCCGATCCCAACTGGTTCCGGCCGTTGATCGTGCTCCAGGAAATCTGGAAGAACACCGGCTGGGGCACCATCATCTTCCTCGCCGCGCTGGCCACCGTGGACCAGGACCAGTATGAGGCAGCGATCATCGACGGCGCCGGCAGGTTCCGCCGCGTCTGGCACATCACCTTGCCCGGCATCCGGTCCACCATCATCGTCATGCTCATCCTGGCCATCGGGCAGATGCTCAACACCGGCTTCGAGCAGATCTACCTCATGACCAACGCACTCAACCGCAGCGTGGCAGACGTCTTTGATACCTACGTGTACTTCGTGGGCATTACCCAAGGCGCCTACAGCTACAGCACCGCCGTCGGGCTCTTCAAGTCCCTGGTGGGAATCGTGCTGATCTTTGGCACCAACTGGCTGTCCAAGCGGTTCAACCAGAGCGGACTGTTCTAATGAAGATTCACAACACCCGGGGCGGGCGGGTCTTTGATGCCGCGAACTACGTCTTCCTGAGCCTGATCGGCATCATCACCCTGTTGCCGTTCATCTACGTGATTGCAGGGTCCTTCGCCAACGAGGCCGAGATCACCCGGCGGGCCTTCTTTGTCTGGCCCGAGCAGTTCACCCTTGGCGCCTATGAGTACATCTTCTCCACCCCCGCCTTCACCAGGGCGCTGATCACCACGGTGCTGGTGACGCTGGTAGGCACGTTGATCCAGCTCATCCTGACAGTCACCATGGCCTACCCGTTGGCGAAGAAGAACCTGCGCGGCCGGAAGCTGATCATGTCCCTGGTGGTCTTCGCCATGGTCTTCTCCGGCGGCATGATTCCCACGTTCCTGCTGGTCAAGGACCTTGGCCTGCTGAACTCCTACTGGGCGTTGATCCTGCCGGCGGCCATCAACCCGTTCAGCCTGATCATCATCAAGAACTTCTTCCAGGAACTCCCGGCCGAGCTGGAAGAGTCTGCCAAAATGGACGGCGCCACCGAGATCGGGATCCTTTGGCGGATCCTGCTGCCGTTGTCCAAACCGGTGCTGGCCACGTTCGCGCTGTTCTACGCGGTGGGGATCTGGAACGACTTCATGTCGCCCCTGCTCTACCTCAGCGACAACAACATGTGGACCCTGCAGATGTACCTGCGCCAAGTCACGGCGGCCTCGGACCTCCTGGGCACCGGCAACGTGGATCCGTCCTACATCCCTCCCGAGCAAGGCATCAAGTTTGCCGTGATCGTGGTGGCCACCTTGCCCATCCTGATCTTCTACCCCTTCCTGCAGAAGCACTTTGCCAAGGGCATGCTGATCGGCTCGGTCAAGGGCTAGGGACTGCTGTTTCCATGAAAGGACAACCATGAAAATCCTCCTCGCGGGCGACTCCACCGTTGCAGCCTGCCCCAGCTACGAATATCCGATGAGCGGCTGGGGTGCGCACCTTGCCCCCGGGACGTACTGGTGGGCTGCCGTCCACAACTACGCCAAGGGCGGCGCCACTACGGAGTCGTTCCGGGAGGAGGGTCTTTGGTACCAGCTCATCAACCAGACCGTCCAAGGGGACGTTGTCCTGATCCAGTTCGGGCACAACGACCAGAAGCGTGAACACCTGGCCGCCCGCACCGGCTACAGGGACAACCTCAGACGGATGGTGGCCGAGGTCCGCAGCAAGGGTGGCATTCCCATTCTCTGCACGTCCGTGGAGCGCCGGCATTGGCTTGATGGCACGCTGGAAGCCACTTTGGGGGACTACCCGGCGGTGGTCCGGGAACTTGCCGAGGAGCTCGGCCTGGACGTTATCGACCTCAATGAATGGACACGTGGGCTTTACGAGGAACTGGGGGAGGAAGGCTCCAAGGGACTCTTCTGCCATTTCGCACCAGGGGAGCACGCGCATTGGGCCGGCGGACTGGAGGACAACACGCACTTCCACGAGAAAGGTGCGCAGCGGATCGCAGCCTTTGTGGCGGAACAGTTGGAGGCCCTCGGCTACGGCCTGTCGGCCACCCTCACAGCGGGGGCGCTCAACGCGGAGGCGCGTGCGTGATCCACTCGAACCCGCTGCGGGGCCCTGCCGACGTTGCTGATTGGATCCCCGAGGGGCCGGTCCAGTTTTCTGCGCAGGTTTTCGGAGCGGCCGACGACGGCGGGCGCGGCTTGGGTGCCGACGACGGCGGGCGCGGTTTGGGTGCCGACGACGGCGGGCGCGGCTTGGGTGCCGATGGCACCAGTGCTCTGGTCCTGTCGGGCTCCCTTGACGCGGACGAGCACGGCGACCACGCCCATTGGACGCTCTGGTGCCCTGAGGAGTTGCCGGACCGCGTCAGGATCAGTTGGGAGTTCCTTCCCTTGGAGGAGCCAGGCCTGGCCATGGTGTTCTTCGCTGCACGGGGTCACAGTGGCGAGGACCTGTTCTCTTCCGCTCTGGCTCCGCGTACCGGCTTCTATCCGCAATACCATTCGGGAGATATCGACGCCCTCCACATCTCGTATTTCCGGCACAAACATGCCTCCGAGCGGGCCTTCCGAACCTGCAACCTCCGCAAGAGCGCCGGCTTCGAACTCGTGGCCCAAGGGGCGGATCCTTTGCCGCCTGCCGTTGACGCCGATGGGTTTTATGGCATCGAGGTGGTCAAAGACGGTCCGCGTGTGGCCTTCTCCATCAACGGGCTGCCGCTCTTTGCCTGGACCGACCCCTCCCCGGAACCGCTCGGGGGCGGATATTTCGGGATCCGCCAAATGGCACCCCTGAAAGCCGCCTACAGAAACCTGTCCATCGCACCTCTTTAGCGCGCCCGCCCCTGTGACGGGGCACACGAAACCATGACGTAGGATGTCCACATGCCCCTCTTTGACCTTCCCCTTGAGCAGCTCCGCGACTACACCTCAAGCGCGGTTCCGCCGGCAGACCTTGATCACTTCTGGGACCTCACCATTTCCGAGGCCAGGTCCCTTCCGCTCGATGCCGTGTTCGAACCTGTGGACAACTACCTCTCCGTGATCGACACCTTTGACGTGTCCTTCTCCGGGTTCGGCGGAGACCGCATCAAGGGTTGGCTGCACTTGCCCGCACAGCGTGAGGCGGAGGAACAGCTTCCCGTCGTGGTGGAATACATTGGCTACTCCGGCGGCCGTGGACTGGTCAACCAGAACACCCGCTGGGCACAAGCCGGCTACGCCCACTTCATCATGGACACCCGCGGCCAGGGGTATGGCGGCGTCTCAGGGGACACCCCGGACCCGCACCCGTCAGCGGGCGGGAACAATTATGCCGGGCTCATGACCCGCGGCGCCGACCACCAGGACAACTACTACTTCCGCCGGGTCTACGTGGACGCGTTCCGTGCCGTGGAAGCGGCGCAGAGCCATCCCGCCGTCGACCCTTCCAAGGTAGTTTTGGCAGGCGTCAGCCAAGGTGGCGGCATAACGGTCGCCGCCGCAGGGCTGACGGCTGGAAGGCTCGACGGCGTGATCGCCGCGCTGCCCGACGTCCCGTTCCTGCAGGATTTCCCCCGCGCGATCGACATCACCCCGCGCGGCCCGTACCCGGAAATTGCCGGGTTCCTGGGGCGTCACCGCGACAAATATGAGCCGATGCTGGCGGTGTTCAACTACTTCGACGGCGTGCACCTGGGCCGTGCTGCCACCGTGCCTGCACTCTTCTCAGCTGCCCAAATGGACGACATCTGCCCTCCGTCCACCGTTTTCGCGAGCTACAACAACTACGGGGTTTCCGGCGGTGCGCCCGAAAAGGACATCGAGGTATACCGCTTCAACAACCACGAAGGCGGACAGGAACACCACTGGATCAAGCAGTTGGAGTTCCTTCGCAAACTTTTGTCATCATGACGGACGCAATTTGCCCGGTCTGAAGAACCGCGGTTATGGTGTGGCTATGACAAACCGTTGGTATGCGTATTTTTCGTTGGCTCTGGAGGGGCCCGCGTCTAACTGACACGCATCCAACTTTCCTTCAGAGCCAACAGGGCAGAGATCATTCTCTGCCCTTCGCCATATCCGGCGGGTTCTGAAAAGGGGCCCGCTCCGCATCCCGGAACAGGACCCAGACATGACCAGCATCGCTGCAGAACCCACCGACTCGCTTGATTCCGCCTCCGATCCGGATCAGCCCGCTACCTCCAACCTGCGGGTGGCCCGCTTCGAGCCGCTTCCGGCGCCTCAGGACCTCATCGCCGAGTTGCCGCTGGACGCCCGCTCAGCAGCCGTCGTCGACCGCGGCCGTGACCAGGTCCGCGCCATCATGGACGGTGTTGACGACCGCCTGCTGGTGATCGTTGGCCCGTGCTCCATCCACGATCCCAAGGCCGGCCTCGAATACGCCCGCCGGCTGGTCAGCCAGGCCGAAAAGCACAAGGAAGACCTGCTGATCGTCATGCGGACCTACTTCGAGAAGCCCCGCACCACCGTTGGCTGGAAAGGCCTCATCAACGATCCCCACCTCGATGGCAGCCATGACATCGCTGCGGGCCTGCGCGCCGCCCGTGGCTTCCTCAAGCAGGTCACCGCTTTGGGTCTGCCCACTGCCACCGAGTTCCTCGAGCCCATCAGCCCGCAATACATGGCTGACCTCGTGTCCTGGGGTGCCATTGGTGCCCGCACCACCGAAAGCCAGATCCACCGCCAGCTTGCCTCAGGATTGTCCATGCCCATCGGCTTCAAGAACGGCACCGACGGCGACCTCCAGGTGGCCATTGACGCTTGCGGCGCCTCTGCCGCGGAGCAGGCCTTCCTGGGAATCGACGACGCCGGCCGCGCGGCTCTCGTGGCAACCTCCGGCAACCCGGACACCCACGTCATCCTGCGCGGTGGCCGCAAGGGGCCTAACTACTCAGTGGACGATGTTGCCGCTGCTTCCGCCAAACTCGCCTCCAAGGGGCTGAACCCGCGCCTGATCGTGGACGCAAGCCACGCCAACAGCGGCAAGAGCCACCACCGCCAGGCAGAGGTAGCCCTGGAAATCGGTGCGCAGCTGGAGGCAGGGGAGACCTCGCCCATCGCCGGCGTCATGTTGGAGAGCTTCCTGGTAGGCGGAGCCCAGAACCTCGACACCGCCAAGCAACTGGCCGGGGAGCAGGAACTCGTATACGGGCAGAGCGTCACGGATGCCTGCATGGAGTGGGATGTCACGGCGTCGGTGCTGGAGCAGCTCGCGGCTTCGGCCCGGAAGCGCCGCGCGGTGGTTGCCCTGTAGCATCCCCGGCGCGGCGGTAGGTTGGGCCGGCTCCGTTTCGTGGCTTCGCTGCGCAACATGCCGTGCGCCCGGCACTCCCGGCAGCGAGCCCACGAATCGGGCGCTGCGGGTGAGGGGTGGGGGCAGGGCAAGCGGAGGGAGTGTGGTCCCACTTTGCGGAAATGCTTTCACATTGGCCCCATCAGCCTCTAGAGTATCTAGCACATGGTTGTTGGATGGCTCAGCATCGGCACACCGTTCTACTGGGGGTGTCCTACTGTCTGAGAGCAAAGGAATATGGGAAATGTCCGCAGAGACTAACTTCTCGAATGCGCGTTTCATGACGGTGGCCGAAGTGGCCGACGTCCTGCGTGTTTCCAAAATGACCGTGTACCGCCTGGTCCACTCAGGGGAAATGCCCGCCGTCAGGTTCGGCCGTTCCTTCCGGGTTCCTGAAGAGGCCGTCGCCCAGTACCTTAAGGGTGCAGTGGTGGACGGACAATCCGAGACCGCCTGAGGCCTCCCGGTCCGTCCAGCGGACCGTGGTCACAGGGTGCCCCTTTGAAGCGGTACTCTGTTAAGGAACGTTTTACGTCAATGTAAGAATCTGTCAGTTGTACTTGTCTGCTTCCGCGGATCTGTTCCAACAGACAGGAACTTCTAGTTTGTAAGGAACTTTCGTGGGTTCAGTTATTAAGAAGCGCCGCAAGCGTATGGCCAAGAAGAAGCACCGCAAGCTGCTTCGCAAGACCCGCCACCAGCGCCGCAATAAGAAGTAGAGATACTTCATCAAGCGTGAATGCCCGCTGCCTTTCGAGGTGGCGGGCATTTTTGCATCCGGACCTTCTCTCATGTCCCCTGGGGTTGGCCGGACGGTCTCTCACGTCGCCCGGGGTTTGGGCCGGACGGTCTCTCATGTCCCCCGGGGTTGGGCCGGTCCTTCTCTCACGTCCCCCGGGGTTTGGGCCAGACGCTCTCTCACGTCCGCGGGGTTTGGGCCAGACGGTCTCTCACATCCCCCGGGGTTTGGGCCGATCCTTCTCTCACGTCCCCCCAGGTTTGGGCCGGTCCTTCTCTCACATCCCCCGGGGTTTGGGCCGATCCTTCTCTCACATCCCCCCGGGTTTGGGCCGGTCCTTCTCTCACATCCCCCGGGGTTTGGGCCGATCCTTCTCTCACATCCCCGGGGAAAAGCCCGAAGCAACCGCGGGATCCTGCCATGCTGATCGTAGAGCGCCCTTAATCTGCCGAGTGGCGGACGTAAAGTTGTCCGCCAAATCGTCTTTCCCGAATTTGAGGACGGTCCAGCCCGCTGCCTCGAACGCC
This sequence comes from Arthrobacter sp. TmtSoilC79, assembly GCF_059739405.1. NCBI lineage: Bacteria > Bacillati > Actinomycetota > Actinomycetes > Micrococcales > Micrococcaceae > Arthrobacter > Arthrobacter sp. TmtSoilC79. The sequence goes on from NZ_AP046051.1 coordinate 1,030,463, forward strand.
TTGTCGCGTCTCCGATCGCTGAACATCTGTTCCCGCCCAAGGTGATGACCGCCGTCGTACTGTATTGCTATCCGACGATCACGGAAGCCCAAGTCTGCAGACGGCGAGAACGGGTCGTTAGGGCGGAGCTGCACTTGGAGCTCGGGTTCGGGAATGCCGGCGTCCAGCATCGCCAAGCGAAGCAACGACTCGGACGCAGAATCCGCCCCGACACGCATCAGGTCCAAAGCTTCCCTTGCGCGGACAACGCCCTGCAGGTTCTTGTGTCTGTCCACCAACTGTCGAAGAGCCTCCAGGGTGGTGAAAGGCGTGTCTCGTTCTTCGAATTCCGGTCTGGGCCTGCGGATGAGTTCGTCGCCCATGCAGATGAGATCGCGGACCGGCAGGCGCCTTGCCAGATCCAACCAAGTCCGGGACCGAGTACTCATCCAGATGCCTTCGACGCACTCGATTTCGTCATCAAAGGCAACCACAGTATGTCCGATCACTCCCTTGCGCCGCACAGATGGCAGCTGCCTCGGCTTGCTGAGGTGCAGCTCATTGGAGTCCGACAACCACGGCGGAAGACACGCACCTTGCAACCTCGCTGCCGTTACATGGGAAATCCAAGCGCCAGGACTTACCGCTGACAGCGTTCTAGCGGCGGCTGACAGCTCAAAATTCCAATCCGATGGCCGGTAAATGCCACGGCTGACCCCATCGACCGTGGTGCGGTTCCAGAGGTTTCTTAGCCCCAGACCTGCCGTCTTCGCTTCTTCGAGCGTGAATGGTGCGTTGGTGAGGTGAGCCGGAAGAGGCATGACATTCTGCATACTTGGCATTCTTGCCCAGAAACGCTTGTGTCATCGGAAGTTATCCACAGGCTCGTTGGGGCCTCCGGGGGATGTGAGCGAGCGTTTGGGTTGTGGCCCGGGGGATGTGAGCGAGCGTTTGGGTTGTGGCCCGGGGGATGTGAGTGAGCGTTTGGGTTGTGGCCCGGGGGATGTGAGTGAGCGTTTGGGTTGTGGCCCGGGGGATGTGAGTGAGCGTTTGGGTTGTGGCCCGGGGGATGTGAGTGAGCGTTTGGGTTGTGGCCCGGGGGATGTGAGTGAGCGTTTGGGTTGTGGCCCGGGGGATGTGAGTGAGCGTTTGGGTTTGGGGGCGGGGGATGTGAGTGAGCGTTTGGGTTGTGGCCCGGGGGATGTGAGCGAGCGTTTGGGTTGTGGCCCGGGGGATGTGAGCGAGCGTTTGGGTTGTGGCCCGGGGGATGTGAGCGAGCGTTTGGGTTTGGGGCAGGGGATGTGAGAGAAGGTCAGATGCGGGGGCCGCGGAACCGTGAAAATCCGCGCCAGAGGCCGTAGACCGCCCCGCCCACCGTTGCGGCTTTCAGCCCCAAGGTTGCCGCGCGACGGCCGGAACGAAAGTCGTACACCGGCCAGTTGTTCTCACGAGCATGCCGGCGCAGCTTTGCATCCGGGTTGATCACGACTGGGTGCCCCACCATGGTGAGCAAAGGGATATCGTTGGCGGAATCGCTGTAGGCCCAGCAGTGATCCAGATCCAGGCCTTCCCTATCGGCCACAATCTGGACCGCCACTGCCTTTGCAGGCCCGTGAAGAATGTCGCCCACGAGTTTTCCCGTGTACATGCCGTCTTCCACTTCACCCACGGTGCCAAGGGCGCCGGTCAGTCCGAGCCGGGTGGAAATGACCGTGGCTACCTCTATGGGTGTAGCCGTGACGAGCCAGACCTTGCGTCCAACCCTGAGGTGCTGTTCCGCGAGTGCCTTGGTCCCCGGCCAGATCCGCGACTCGATCATTTCGTCGTAGACCTCTTCGCCCAGGGCCTTGATGTCATCAACAGTGATGCCGGCAGCAAGGGTAAGCGCGGAGTCGCGGACAGAGTGGACGTCTTCCATGTTCTCGCCCCGCATGACGAACTTGAACTGCTTCCACGCGAATCCAGCCGCTTGCGAAAGTGTGAAGGCCTTACGTTCGTACATTTTGCGGGCAACGTGGAAGAGGCTTGCACCCTTCATCAAAGTGTTGTCGACGTCGAAGAAGGCGGCTTCGCCCGTGCGCTTCTGCACGGCGTCCTTCTGCACAGTGTGCTTCTGCACCAAGGCATCTGCGACCACGGCGGCGTTCTTCTCCTCGGGCATGTCTTGAGTCTAGTCAATCGCCGGGAACCGCGTTGGGGGCGCACGGGTGAACCGCTTGAAGGTGGGGGATGTGAGAGAGGGTGCGTCCGGTGGGTGGGGGATGTGGGAGACGGTTGGACGGTACCTTTGAGGCATGGCTATTCCCGACGTCGTCCTCCTCACCAAAGCTGACTGCCACCTGTGCACGGAGGCGCGTGCCGCCGTCGAGCGTGTCACCACAAGCCTGGGCGTGCAATGGACTGAACAACGGATCGACGACGATCCCCGGTTGCAGGAACGCTTTGCCGAGGAGATTCCCGTAGTGCTGGTTGATGGGATCCAACGTGATTTTTGGAAGATCGACGAGGACCGGCTTACGCGCACCCTGAAGAAGGTCCTGGAGGGCTGAAAGCAGGATTACCCGCAAGTAATGGCTTTTGTTGAGTCCGGCCGGGGGTCATAGAGTGGAACAACAAAGCGACGCAATGGAGAATACCGTGACTGCGCTGGAACCGTCCCCGGAAGCTGTAACCGGGGACAACGAACCTGCCGCCAAGCAGATCCCGCCCGCGGCTGTGGCCCGGATGACCCTCTATTTGCGCGCGCTCAACTCTTTGCTGGCCGAGGGCGTGGAGCGGGTGTCGTCGGAGGCGCTGGCGGAGGCCTCAGGGGTCAGTTCGTCCACGCTCCGCAAGGACCTTTCCTACGCGGGGTCTTATGGGACACGCGGTGTCGGCTACGAAGTCCAATACCTTAGCCGCCACATTGCGGCCGCTCTGGGCCTGACCCATGACTGGAAGGTCGCCATTGTTGGCGCCGGTAACCTCGGCAAAGCCCTGGCCAGGTATGGCGGGTTCGAGTCCCGGGGCTTCGACGTTGTAGCTATTTTCGACGCCGACCCCATGGTGATCGGCAATGAAGTTGGCTGGCTGCGTGTCAGTGACTCCGCCGAACTTGAGCGGGTCCTGGAGCGTACCCACACCAACATGGTGGTGCTGGCGCTGCCGGCGACCGTGGCACAGGCTGTGTGCGACCGCGTCATTGCCGCCGGCATCCGGAGCATCCTCAGCTTCGCGCCGGTGCTGTTGCAGGTCCCTCCGCACGTGAACCTCCGCAAAGTGGATATGGCCACGGAACTGCAGATTTTGGCCTATCACGCACAACGGGCGCAGACACCGGGCCACGCTGTATAGCCTTCGCCGGGTCCGCGCCCGCAGGGTTTTCTAAGGCTGCGTCTTTAGCGGCCGTAGGGGTTCTGGTACGTGTTGCCGAACGGCTGCGCCTTGCGGAAATAAGGGGCCGACGCCGGCAGGTACAGCATGACGATCGCCGCAACACCCAGCAGGATCACGATGAGCTGCAAGATGCCGTAGGTGGCGCCGAACTGGAACAGGCTGGTGAGGCCCAGGACGGAGATCGCCGCGAAGACGGTGCCGAGGATCCTGGCCCAGTTCTTGCCCTTGCGGACGGGGAAAGCGACCAGTGCGTAGAGGCCAAGGCCCACGATTGCTCCGACGATGGCGCTCACACCGATCACGCCCCGCATGCCTTCCAGGGACCCTTCGGGAAGCTCAGTGCCTTGCTGGCCCGCCTGCTGGTTCATGGCGTTGATAAAGGCGTCAGCACCGGTGGTAGCCAGCAGCAGCGAGCTGATCGCGGAGAGAATGCCTGCCGCAATGATCATCCAGAAGGCGTAGTTGACCATGGGCGGCACGGCGGTGGGGCCGGGCTGCTGGCTGGGCCAGCTGGTGTCCTGCCCGTACTGCGGTGCGGCAGGAGCCTGGCCATAGGGAGAAGACTGTTGGCCGTACTGCGGTGCTGCCGGGCTCTGCTGGCCGTACTGGGGCGCGGAAGGCTGCCCGTACTGCGGTGCTGCAGGGCTCTGCTGGCCGTATTGGGGCGCGGACGGAGCGGCGGGCTGGGTGTCCGGCTGCTGGGGCTGGTTGGCATCGCCCGGGTTTGACGGCGGGTACGGAGGGTTGCTCATGGCATTCCTTTGCTTGTTCGACTGCTGGTGCGGCCGCCGGGATCAGCAAAATGACCCTGCCCCCAGCGTGGTTCTGCTTCCACCGTACCTTCCGGCTCTGACGCTGAAGGTGATCCCACGCAGGTATTTCCAGCGGACGGCAAAAATCATCATGTTGGCTTACGCCTTCATGATGAAGGCCGCGCATGATGAAGGCCGCGGCGATCCGGAGGATTTACCGCGGCCTTCTGCTCCAGGTAGCCGTTCAGCGAACGACGACGGCAGTTGCGTCAGCGCTATGCGTGACCCTTGACTGCCTTGAACCAGAGTTGGGAATTGGGGAGCCACATCAGCACCACGGCTACCGCGCTGACGAGGAAGCCGAACCAGTTGCTGCCGAGGCCTGTACTGGACCCTCCGGCGCTGGCGGCACTGAAGATGGTGAGCAGCAAGGAGATGACGGCCACGACGGTCAATGCCAGGCGGGCCCACTCTTTTCCTTCCTTCATCTTCATGGCCAGAATTACCTGCGCAGCGGCCACGGCGAGGGAGAGAATGAGGATGATCAGCAGGATCGCGGCAACTCCGGGGGCGAACGCGAAGAGGGCGATGATCGCGAAGAACCCAATGAGTCCAAACAGCAGGCCCAGGAGCCCGGAGATCACCCAGATGAAGTAGGAAACCTTCAGCTCGGTGGGAAGGCCCTGGGTCTTGAACATTCCCGAGAAGCCGCCCTGGGGCATGACGTCGTTGAAGTTGCGGGGACCGTCGGTTGGCATTTCGAAGTGGAATCCGGGCTGCCCGGGACCGGGTTGCCCTGGACCCGCGGGGGGTGGGCCGGCCTGTCCTTGGTTGGGCTGTGAATACTGCCCGGGTTGCGACGGCGGCTGGTAACCCTGGGGTGGCTGGTAGCCCTGCGGAGGCTGGTAACCCGCAGGAGGAACATTGCCCGGCTGCGGAGGCTGGGAGCCGGGCTGCTGTGGCTGTGGTGCTTCGTCTGGGGTACTCATGGCATCACTGTAGACCGCAGGTTGAAGGTTGCATAGGAACTTCGCAGCCAACTCGCAGCTGAATACAGGCTTTTTGCCGAACAATTGCGGGGTGACTTCCGGATATGCGAAACGGCGCCACCCACAGCCGGCCAAAGGCGGGGACTGTGGGTGGCGCCGTCGTGGTGGAACCGTGCGGAAAGCCCGAAGACTATGCAGCTGCCGGTGCGATGAATGCGAGTTCCAGGTTGATGACCACCTTGTCGCTGACCAGGACGCCACCGGCTTCGAGGACTGCGTTCCAGGTGAGGCCGAAGTCCTTGCGGCTGATGGTGGTTTCGCCGGAGACGCCGGCGCGGGTGTTACCGAAGGGGTCCACTGCTACGCCGTTGAATTCGGTTTCGATGGAGACCTCCTTGGTGACGCCCTTGATTGTGAGATCGCCCACGAGGTCGAAGCTGTTTCCGTTGGCCTTGACGTGGCGGGAAACGAAGGTGATCTCGGGGAACTTCTCGACGTCGAAGAAGTCTTCGCCCTTGACGTGGCCGTCGCGGTTGACATCGCCGGAGTCGAAGCTGGCGGTCTGGATGGTGGCGGTGACCTTGGAGTCGGCCAGGGTTTCGCCGACCTCGAGGGTGGCCGATGCGTCCTTGAACTGGCCGCGGACCTTGCTGATGCCTGCGTGACGGACGGTGAAGCCGATCTCGCTGTGGGAAGCGTCGAGGGTCCAGGTGCCGGTGGTGACGGAAGCGGGGAGAGTCATCATGGTGTTGCTCCTATATCGATTGGTAGGTACTGCGTGCTTGCCCGGTCTGGTCGATTGCTTGAAACGTCAACCGAGCTTCGTGTCCAGTATAAACATGCATATGCATCTTTTATTCCAACTCCGGGGAACATTTCGGAAAAACTTTGAGTTCTACTAGCGGTAGAAGATTTCGGATCGCCCCGCTTCTTTGAGAAACTGGTAAACATGCCCCAAGCAACTGTCCACCTGCTTCGCCATGGCGAGGTCCATAATCCCGACGGCGTCCTGTACGGTCGCCTGCCGGAATTCCACCTCTCCGAACGTGGCCGGGAGATGGCCCGGATGTTGGCCGACCACTTTGTGGCGCGCGCCGGCCAGGGTGCCAAGATCGTCCACTTGGTGGCCTCGCCGCTTACCCGTGCGCAGGAAACGGCCATGCCTACTTCAGAGGCGTTGGACCTGGAGATCACTACCGAGCCGCGCATCATCGAGGCAGAGAACCACTTCGAGGGACTGCACCCCACCAAGAGTGAGTTCCTGAAGCCCAAGCACTGGGTCTACTTCCGCAATCCACTGCGTCCTTCCTGGGGCGAGCCGTACAAACAGCAAGCGGCGCGGATGCTGGCTGCCGTTGAGGACGCCAGGGCCAAGGCAATTGAACTGGGCGGTGATGGCGCCGAAGCCATCCTGGTGAGCCACCAGCTCCCTATTTGGTCCACCCGGTTGACCGCAGAAGGGCGCCGACTGGCCCACGACCCCCGCAAGCGCGAGTGCACCCTTACCTCCCTGACGTCGTTGACCCTGGACGGGAACGGAAAGATCGTGCGGGTCGAGTACACCGAACCTGCTGCCGTCCTGCTTCCCGGCGCGGCCAGCACCCCGGGGGCATAAACAATGGACAACAACCTTTCACGCCGTGGCGCGTTGGCTGCCGGCGGCGTCCTCCTCGCAGGACTGACCATGGGCCTGTCCGCGTGCGCGCAGGAGGATTCCCTTGCCAAGCAGGCCAAAGCCGGCGACAACAAGAACTACGTGGCCGGCGACGGCTCGGTGACGGAGTTCGCCAAGGCTGACCGTGCCGCACCCGTGGCCCTCAAAGGCACCCTCTTTAACGGCCAAGCGGTAAAGCCCGAGGATCTCCAAGGCAAAGTCACCGTCCTGAACTTCTGGTTTGCCGCCTGCGCTCCGTGCCGCATCGAAGCTCCCCAGCTTGAGGCCCTCCACCAGGACTTCAAGGACCAGGGAGTCCAGTTCTTCGGCGTCAACCTCCGCGATGAACAAGCCACGGCTGAAGCGTTCGACAAGACCTTCAACATCACCTACCCGAGCTTCAACGACAAGGACGGGGCAGTGCTGCTGTCCGTATCCGGCATTGTGCCCCCGGGCGCGGTACCCACCACCCTTGTCCTGGACAAGGAAGGCAAGGTTGCCTCCCGCGTACTCGGGGAGATTGAGAAGAGCACCTTGAAAGCCCTCATCACTTCAGCAGTGGCTGAGTAGCGCCCCATGAACAGTCCCTTCGCCGAGACGATCCTCAACGGATCGCTGCTGCTGGCTGTGCCGGTGGCCTTGCTGGCCGGGCTGGTCTCCTTCCTTTCGCCGTGCGTGCTGCCCCTGGTGCCCGGGTACCTTGGCTACGTCACCGGACTCACCGGCGTCGACCTCCAAAAGCAGCGGCGTGGCCGCATGCTCGCCGGTATCGGGTTGTTCGTCCTTGGTTTCTCGGTGATTTTTGTCCTCCTGGGCGGCGCGTTCGGGCAGTTGGGTACCTTGCTGACCGGTCCGCAGAATGCCTGGATAACCCAACTGCTGGGCATCCTGGTGATCATCATGGGCATAGTGTTCATGGGTGGCTTCGGCTGGCTGCAGCGTGATGCGAAGATCCATGCCAAGCCTCCGGCCGGACTGTGGGGTGCACCGCTCCTGGGGCTGACCTTCGGCCTGGGTTGGGCGCCCTGCATTGGCCCGACGTACTCCGCGGTACAGTTGCTGAGCCTGTCCGGTGGTTCATCGGCGGCAAAGGGTGCGCTCCTGGCCTTCGTCTACAGCCTCGGATTGGGCATCCCGTTCCTCCTGATCGCCCTGGCCGTCCGCCGTGGCATGGGAGTCATGTCCTTCTTCCGGAAGCATCGGCTGGCCATCCAGCGGATTGGCGGGGGCATCCTGATTTTGCTCGGCATCCTGATGGCCACCGGCGTGTGGGGAACCTGGGTGACCGAGTTGCAGTACTGGTTCCAAAACGATGTGAAGTTGCCAATCTGATGAGCGAGTCCGTGAAAGCCAAGAAGAAGTCACCGTCCGCTGAAAGCGCCACTGGGAACGCAGCGGATGGCAAGCTCCAGCAGGCCAAGTCCGAGGCAGCCCTGCCCGCCCTCGGGTTCAAAGACATGCTCCGGTGGGCATGGACCCAGCTGACCAGCATGCGCACTGCGTTGTTCCTGCTGCTCCTGCTTGCAGTCGGCGCGGTCCCGGGGTCCCTGTTCCCGCAGCGGCCCGCGAATCCGTCCCTCGTGACACAACGCATCAGCGAGAATCCGACCATGGGCCAGATCCTGGATGCCCTCCAGATGTACGACGTCTACTCGTCCGCTTGGTTCTCCGCCATCTATATCCTGCTGTTCATCTCCCTGATCGGCTGTGTCACTCCCCGCGCAATTGCCCACTACAAGGCCATGAAGTCCCAGCCGCCGCGCACCCCCAAGCGCCTTTCGCGCCTGCCGGAGTACGGCACACTGGCGCTGCCCGCCGACGCCGGGATCCCGGCGTCGAAGGCCATCAACGATGCCGCCGGGCTGCTCAAGAAGCGCGGCTACCGCGTTGAAGTCAGGGACGTCGACGGCGCCCTGCCGTCCTTGGGTGCCGAGCGCGGCTTCCTGAAGGAAGTGGGCAACCTGGTGTTCCACACTTCGTTGATCGGAGTGCTGGTGTCCGTGGCCATCGGTGGTCTCTTCGGGTATAGCGGCCAGCGCATCTTGGTTGAGGGCGACACCTTCGTCAACACCTTGGTGGGCTACGACCAATTCACGCCGGGCACCAACTTCCAAAGCAGCGCGCTGCAGCCGTACTCCGTCCAATTGGATAAGTTCGAGGCCACGTTCGACCGCGAATCCCCGGGCAAGGCAGGCCAGCCCATCGATTACACGGCCGAGGTCACTACCAAGGAAACTCCGGATGCGCCGGCCAAGAAGGAAACCCTCAAGGTCAACGACCCCGTATCCCTCGGCGGCACCAGCCTCTACCTGACAGGAAATGGCTACGCCCCCATGGTCACTGTCCGGGACGGTGAAGGCAATGTTTCCTTCCAAGGTCCCGTAACGGCCAAGGTCCAGGGCGACAACTACTACTCGTCGGTGGTCATCAAGGTCCCGGACGCCAAGCCCGAACAACTTGGTTTCGTGGGCTTCTTCCTGCCCACGGCGTTTCTCAGCGAGAACGGCACCTCGTTCAGCGCTTCCCCGGAACTCTTCAACCCCCAGCTGAGCCTGAATTCCTTCTACGGAGACCTCGGCCTGGACAAGGGCGTGCCCCAGAACGTGTTCGAACTGGACGTCAAGGACTTGAAACCGCTCAACGCCCGCAACCTCGATGCTGGCGGCATCACCTTGACGCCTGGGGCTACCGTGGACCTGCCCGAAGGCAAGGGCAGCATCACCTTCGATGGCGTCAAGAAGTACATAGGTATGGATATCCACCACAACCCGGGCCAGCTTTACGCGTTGATCTTCGGCTTACTCGCGGTCGCCGGCCTGATCACGTCGCTCTACATCAACCGCCGCCGCGTCTGGGTCCGCAGCGGAACCCACGCGGACGGCCGCACCATGGTGGAGTACGGCCTGCTGGCCCGCGGTGAAGACCACCGCCTGGCCGGCGAAGCCGCGGCACTTCGCGAGATCTTTGCCCGGGAATGGAATATTCCACAGACGCAGGACACCGCAACAACTACAGCAGGATCTTCCTCAACCTCGAAGGACCAGTAATGCCAGCCATCAACGAAACCCTGGGCCAGTACAGCGAGCTGTTCATGCTGTTGGCCGCCGGAACGTACACCGTGGCGTTCATCGCCTTTGCCTGGGACCTGGCTAAGAGCAGCAAGATGCTCCGCGCCGTGGACCAGAAGGCCGCGGCCAGCAACGCCGACCACAAGGTGACGGTTGCTGCAGGCCGCGTCGCGGGAGGCTTGGGAAGTCCCGACGCCGGTGGGCCGGCAGGTCGTGCCGAGCGTCCGACGTCGGCTCTCACCGCTGAAGGCGGCACCGCCGCCGGCGACATGAAATACGCCGGCGAACGACGCGCCCCTGCCCGCGTGGCCGTGGCGTTGACGGTCCTGGGAGTCCTGATTCACGGCGCGGGCGTGGTCACCCGTGCCTTCGGTGCCGGCCGTGTGCCGTGGGGCAACATGTACGAGTTCCTCACTACCGGTGCCTTTGTTGCCGTTGCCGTGTTCCTGATTGTCCTCATCCGCCGCGACCTGCGCTTCCTGGGCACGTTCGTGATCGGCCTGGCCATCATCATGCTGGTTGCGGCCTCCGTTGCTTTCTGGACCCCGGTGGGTCACCTGGTTCCGGCGCTGCAGAGCTACTGGCTGATCATCCACGTGTCCATCGCCGTGCTGTCCTCAGCACTGTTCACCCTGACGTTCGCAATGTCTGTGTTGCAGTTGATTCAATCGCGCCGTCAGAAGACTTTGGCCGCCGGGCGTGAGGACAAGCTGGCGTTCATGCGCTTGGTCCCGAACGCGCTGAGCCTTGAGAACCTTGCATACCGGATCAACGCCATTGCGTTCATCGGCTGGACCTTCACCCTCATGTTCGGCGCCATCTGGGCCGAGAAGGCCTGGGGTCGCTTCTGGGGCTGGGACCCCAAGGAAGTTTGGACCTTCGTGATCTGGGTGGTCTATGCGGGCTACCTGCACGCGCGGGCCACCCGTGGTTGGACTGGAACCCGTGCAGCGTGGTTGTCAATCATCGGGTATGTCTGCGTCATTCTTAACTTCACGCTGGTGAACACGACGCTAAACGGCCTGCATTCCTACTCCGGGCTCTAAAACCGGGTCCTAAATACGGGCCTGGATCCGAATCCGGCCTTGAGTCCCATTCCGGGCCTGAGCAGGGGCGTTGTCCCAGGCTCGGGCCCGAACCTCTGAGAAACGTCAAAACGGTGCACTAAACAAGCCTTTTTCCTGTCTAAAGCTAGTGCTAACTTGTTCAGAACCCGCTTGTGATGCAGTCCGCCAGCGTTGCGCCGTGTTTCTTTCGAGGTACCCATGAGCTATGTTCTCGCCATTGACGTCGGGACGAGTTTTACCGCTGCAGCCCTTGCCAGGCCCGATCAAGGCACGCCACCGGAAGTCCTGCCGCTGGGTTTGCACGGCAGTGCAGTACCCTCCGTGCTGTTCTACGCCGACGACGGCCGGGTGTTGGTAGGCGAGGCAGCTGAACGTCGGGGTCTGGACGATCCCCACCACATGGTGCGTGAATTCAAGCGCAGGATCGGGGATTCCGTTCCCCTCGCTGTTGGCGAGAGATGGCTTACGGCCGAGGACGTGTACGCCACCATGGCCGGTTGGGTGGTGGACAGGGCGCGGGAGCGTGAGGGTTCGGAACCGTCGTCGATCATCATGACGCACCCCGCCGCCTGGGGCGCGCATCGTGTCTCTTCAGTCCTGGCTGCCCTGGACCTGGCGGGCTTGCCGGACATCACCCTGATCAGCGAGCCGGAAGCGGCGGCCCTGCACTACGCCTCCCAGACACGGGTGGAAGATGGCAGCATCATCGCTGTGTACGACCTAGGTGGCGGCACCTTTGACACCGCCATTCTCCGTAAAGCCGGAGCCGGGAACTTTGAGTTGCTGGGCCGTCCCGACGGTATCGAAACCCTTGGCGGGGCTGATTTTGACGCAGCCGTCCTGCGCCACGTCATGGGACACGTGAGCCCTGCGGCGGACATGGATCCGATGACACCGGAAACCCTGGCAGCCCTGGCGCGGCTGCGGCGGGAATGCCGCGAAGCCAAAGAGGCGCTGTCCATGGACAGCGAGTCCAGCGTGGCCGTTTCCCTTCCAGGAACCCAGCAGTCCGTCCGCCTGGTCCGGGCCGAATTCGAAGAACTGATCGAGGCACCCCTCCGGGAAACGGTGGAAGCCTTGGAACGAAGCCTGCAGGGCATCAACGTGGACGCGCAGGATTTGCGTGCCGTACTGCTCATCGGAGGCTCATCCCGCATTCCCTTGGTGGCTGAGATGATTTCGGTCGAACTTGGCCGGCCCATCGCCGTCGACGCCGATCCGAAGTCCTCCATCTGCCTCGGCGCGGCAGTGGCTGCTGCGGGCATGGCGGCTGCGGCGGGCATGGTTGAAGCCACAGGCCAGGCGGCTGCCGTAGTGTCGGCGGCTGCCACAGCGCCGGCGGTGGGGCCGGTACCGTCCGATGACGCGCTGCGCCGGCCGTCGGGGATCATGCGACCGCCGGCTTTGGCCGCCTTGAGGAACGCCTCCAGCTCACCTACCCGGCACACAACATCACGGCCTCGCGTTCGGATGGCTGCGGCAGCCGCAGCAGCTGCGGCGGTGCTGACCATTGCTACAGCCACCGCTGCGCAAAGCCCCGACGCCGGAGGGCTGCTGGCAACGATGTTCGGCAACCAGGCTGCCGATGTCATGCGCGACGGCGGTCCGGCAGCCTCCGGTGGCGGGGGCAGCGGAGCGGGAGCAGGAAGCACCGGTGAGACACCGGTGGTACGTAACCCAGGACCGGGACTTGAAGCCAGCGCCAGGAACGGCGCCACGAGGGCCGGAACGGGGAGGGGACCCGTCCGGCCTGGGACCGGAAGCGCCGGGACGGGCACAGGATCCGCCGGGGGATCGGCCACTGGCAACCCAGCCGGTGCGGGCTCTGGCAACTCACCGGGTGCGGCTACCGGTGGAACGGGCAGCACCGCCACTCCTGCCCCGGGCACCGGAACCCCGGGCGCCGGAACACCCGGCACCGGAACACCCGGAACGGGTACCCCCACCACGGGGACGCCCGGCACTCCGGGAACCGGCACCCCTACGCCCGCACCTACGGGCGGCGCTGCCAGTGGTCCCACCGACCCTCCTCCCACCTCGACTCCCACCACTCCGCCTCCGGTCACTGAACCCAGCATTCCGCCTGCCACACCCACGGACCCGGTCAGCCCGCCGCCTCCACCACCACCTCCACCGCCGTCGCCGGAGCCGACGCTGCCCCAGCCTGAGCCGAGCATCACCCAGGCCCCGCCCCCGGCATCACCGGAGCCCGCGCCGGATCCGGTACCGCCGCCCGCCACAGCCGATCCCGCACCCACGCAGACCGTCCCCGTTGCGGATCCAGCGCTGTTGTCGGCGGTCTAGCCCATGACGGGACATGACCATCAGCCACGGCACTTTCCGCCCGGGCTCCACGATCACCCCCTCATGGATTCCCTCCCCAATGATGAAGTCCCCCCGCACCTGACGGAGTTGTCCGGCGGGTCTGCGATGGTCCGCGAATTGTTGTTGGCCCTGTCCGTGGGGTTCACCCTTCCCTCGCCCCTGCCGGAGCGATTGGAAGCCCATGACGGACTGGAAGGGGTCATCACCGCAGCCAGGGACGCAGGGTTGCTGCTGGCCGACGGTTCAGTGGTGGGTACGGCGCAATACGCCTTGCTCCAAGGGACCCCGACCACCCGCATCCGGGCGCTGCAGAGGGAGCTGGTGGACAAGCACCTCCACGAAGGCCGGCCCTTGGGCGACCTCGCACGGGACCTTGCCAGGAGTGGGCTGCAGGACGCCCGCGTTGCCGCGGAACTTGAAGCGACCGCCAATGATCTCCTCGACAGTGATCCGCGACTTGCCGTGGATCTCTACGCCGAGGCAGTACTCGCAGGAAACAGCAAGCTGGAGAACGCCGCCAAACGGGCCCAGGCGTTGGCCGCCACGGGAGACCTGGACGGTGCCGGAAGGATTGTGGACAGGCTACTTGCCCTGCCGGAGCCACCTGACCTTCGATTGGGGGTGGACGTGGCCGCCGCGGTATGGGCCCAGCGCGGCATGTTGAACCGGAGTGCTGATACCTACAGCTGGCTGGGACCGGACAGGCTGGAGGGGTCTGCGCCGCTGGCCGCTGTGGCCCTGATCGGTTCCGGAAACGTGGTACAAGCCGAAGAGATGCTGGCATCCGGCAGGACTGGGGGGTCCCCGACCCTCCTCGCGGTGGCATTGACCCTCACCCAGGAAGGCCTTCGGCAGACCCTTGGACCCGCGCCCCACCTGGCGCTGCCGGAGCTCATCAGGGCGTCGGACATGATGAATGCCTCAGCCGCCGCTATTCCCTTGCCGGAGACTCCGGGTGCTTTGGCCGCTCTGTGCGCCCTCCACAGCGGGGAACCTGCGGTGGCGGACAACGTGCTCCGGGCCGCCTTGGCCGCGGGCCAGGGCGGGGTTGTCGCGCGTCCACGGCTGTTCCTCCTGCAGGCATGGTCCGCCATGCAGCAGGACAACGCCGACGAGGCACGATTGGCCATCAACGAGGCCGTCAAGGCGAACCATTGGCCCTTGGCGCCCCGCGATGAGCTGCTGCTGGCAGCGCTGGAAGTGGGGTTGGCACGGCGGGGCACCGAAGTGCACGGGCTGGTCCTGGCTTGGGACAGGGCCCGGGAAGCCATGATGCACGTATCGGTGGACCTGTACAGCCTGCTGCCATGGGGCGAGCTGATGATTTCCGCCGCGCGGTTGAGGGAGGCCCACCGGGTCTCACACTATTTGGATGGTGCGTGGGAACTCCTGAGGAGGCTGGGAAATCCGCCGCTGTGGTCGGTGCCGTTGCATTGGGCGGCGGTCCAGGCTGCGCTGCTGAGCGAAAGTCCCACGGATCTCGCGCCGCACGCTGCTGCGCTGGTCCGGGCTTCCGAACACAGCCACCTGGCCTCTGTTCTGGCCGCTGGGGGTAAAGCGTGGGTTTCGGTGCTGGCCGGCCGGTTTGAAGCGCCCGACGTCGAAGCGGCGGCCCGCGGGTTGGCCGCCGTCGGGATGCCCTGGGAAGGGGCCAGGCTGGCCGGCCATGCTGCGGCGCACGCAGAGGAGCGCCGCGATATGGTGCGGTTGCTGGCCTGTGCCAGGGACCTCCATCCCCAGGGCGTCCAGTCGGGTGGGAGCAGCGAGCAGGCGGATGAACTCCACCGTGACGTTGCGGGAACCACCGTTCCGGACCCCATCAACCAAGGGGATGCTTCAGGGCTCAGTGCCAGGGAACGTGAAGTGGCGCGGCTTCTCCTGGAAGGGAAGACCTACCGGGAAATCGGTGAAGCCATCTACATTTCACCACGCACGGCAGAGCACCATGTGGCACGCATGCGGCGACGCCTCGGGGCAGAAAACCGCTCGGAACTCCTGGTCCGTCTGCGCCTGGCATTGGGGGAGGGGTACCCGCCTCCCTGACCGGCAACCCCCTCAACCCCCTAACGGGAATCACCGCAATCCCCTAACGGTGTTGCCGGCAGTAGGGGGACCACCCCCGATTCCCCGTTCCCCGCCCCGGTCATAGCTTGAAGGGGAGCCCGGCAAAGGCGCCGGGCCATTCACCACCCATCACAGAATTTGAGGGAGCACTCCAATGCCAACACTCGCACAACAGCTCGTGCAGTTCCTGATGAGCCTGTTCAACGATCCCGACGCCGCAGAGGACTTTGTCCGGGATCCCGAAGCAGCACTTGCCGCTGCGGGCCTCCGTGACGTTTCATCCGCCGACGTCGACGCTGTTCGTCCCGTAGTCCTGGACTACGCACCCATCAACGCCCGTTCATCGTTCGACCGCGAATACAACACCGGCGGCAACCACGCCTCCACGGGCGGTGGCAGCTGGGGCGGCCAGCACGACGACGATGACGATCACGGCGGTAGCGGTGGCGGTGGTGGCTGGGGTGGCCATGACGACGACGATGACGATCACGGCGGTAGCGGTAGCGGTGGCGGTGGTGGCTGGGGTGGCCATGACGACGACGATGACGATCACGGTCACGGCGGTGGCGGCGGCGGTGGTGGCTGGGGCGGCCATGACGACGATGATGAGGACCACGGCCACGGCGGTGGCGGCGGCGGTGGCCATGAGGACCACGACGACCATGCCCATGCCGTTCAGCAGCTGGTCCACGTGGTGAACAACTACTCCTACACCACCACCATTGATGACCGCGACACTATTGTGGACCAATCGGTCAACCAGAACATCTGGGCCGACGGCGACGTCACGCAGCTCTTCAACCAGGACGCCGTTACGGCATCGGGCGACGGTGCCATTGCAGCCGGTGACGACGTCAGCCATTCCGGCAACACCACCACCACGACTACAACCACCAATACCGACGATCATTCGACCGACAACTCAATGACCATCAACGAGTCCGGCCCCGGGGACGTTGAGGTGGGCAACACGGACATCGAGGTCAAGGATTCCTTCAACGACAATTCGGACAACTCGGTGACCAAGGACTCCTACAACACCGATGTTGATGTTGACGTGGAGATCGAGGACTCCTTCAACGAGGACAACTCCACCCACACGGACAACTCGAACAACTCGGTCAACGTCTCGGATTCCTTCAATGACAACTCCACGGACGTGGACGTGGATGTTGAGGACGTCCAGCTCATCAACGACTCCGTGGTGGTCCAGGACAACGAGCTGGATCTTGAGTACTCGCCGGACAACTCCACCACGGTGAACGTGGAGGACGTCCAGGTCAACTACGACTCCACCGTGATCCAGGACAACGAGTTGGATGTTGAATACACCAACATCGAGGACAACGTGGTGGTTGCGGACAACGAACTCGAGTTCGACAACTCCACCAACCTGGAGGTCGAAGACGTGGACGTGGAGTACAACGAGATCACGGATTCCATTGTCGTAGCGGACAACGACGTAGAAATCGACTAGCTCCGAAGATCCAGACACCGCAGCGAAGACTGCGACGCGAAGTACCCCCAGCAGTGCCCGGCAGACAGTTCACCGTCTGCCGGGCACTTCGTGGCCTCACAAGGCAGCACCGGAACAGAACGAACAAAGGACCTACGGTGACCGAAGCAGCACGGATGACCACGTTGGTGGAGCAGGCCATGGCGCTGGTGGGGGATCGGAACGATCTTCGACGCCGGCTGGAAAGCACCCGCGACCGCCTCAAGGATCCCAGCGTCCGGGTGATCGTCGTCGGAGAGTTCAAGCAGGGCAAGAGCCAACTGATCAACGCCCTGGTCAATGCCCCTGTGTGCCCGGTAGATGACGACATTGCCACCACTGTGCCTACCGTGGTGCGGCAGGGGGACCCGGCGTCGGCCGTTGTCCTGGTTTCCGCTGCGGAGGATGACCCGTCGGAGCCCGCCAGCGAAGTGGCTGGACATGAGGGAACCCTTGAACGCCGGCCCGTTCCGCTGGACCACCTGGCCCACTATGTCTCCGAGAAGGGGAACCCCGGCAACGCGAAGCACATTGTGGCAGCGGAAGTTGCCTTGCCCAGGAAACTGCTGGCCGGTGGGCTGACGGTAGTGGATTCGCCCGGGGTCGGCGGGCTCGGGTCAACGCACACACTGACAACGCTGACGGCGCTTCCCTCGGCGCATGCCGTGGTGTTCGTCTCCGATGCGTCCCAGGAATACACCGAACCGGAGATGCGCTTCCTGGGCCAGGCCATGCGCATCAGCCCCAACGTGGTGTGCGTGCTGTCCAAGACCGACCTCTATCCCAGCTGGCGGCAGATCGCGGACCTTGACCGCAAACACCTGGCCGAGGTGGGACCGGACATTCCCCTGTTCCCGGTTTCGTCCGAGCTGCGCCTCCAGGCAGCACGGCTGCAGGATACGGAATTGAACGCCGAATCAGGATTTCCGGATCTGATCCAGCACCTGAAGTACAACATCGTGGGGGAGGCCGCGGCCATCCAACGGCGTTCAGTCGGGCATGATCTTTTGTCCGTTGCGGAAAACCTGAGGCTCGCCCTGCAATCGGAGCTCGGTGCCTTGGAGAATCCCGAAGGAACGCCGCAGATGATTGCCGGCCTGAACGCGGCCAAGGAGGACGCCGACGCGTTGCGCAAGCGGTCCGCCCGCTGGCAGATCACCCTCAACGATGGGATCGGGGACCTTATCGCCGACATGGAGTACGACCTGAAGGACAGGCTGCGCCGGATACAGCGCGAAGCCGAATCAGCCATTGACCAAGGGGATCCCGGACCCGCTTGGGAGCACTTCACCCAGTGGCTGGAACAGAGCACCGCCGCTGCCGTCTCGGATACGTTTGTCTGGACCAGCGAGCGGGCCCAGTGGCTGGCCAGCCAGGTTGCGGATCACTTTTCCGAAGAAGAGGTGGCCCTGCCGGCCTTGAAAGTAGCCGATACCGGTGGGGTCCTGGACCCCGTCGCCGGGATCCAGGACATGGACAAGGGCGGGCTTGGGCCCCTCCAGAAGGTTTTGATCGGCATGCGGGGTTCCTATGGAGGTGTACTGATGTTTGGCCTCCTGACAGGCATCTTCGGGATGGCCCTCATTAACCCGCTCTCCGTTGGGGCCGGACTCCTGCTGGGGCGCAAGGCGTACCGGGAAGACAAAGCCGCCCGGCTGAAACAACGGCAAGCAGAGGCCAAGATCCTGGTCAGGAAGCACGTGGACGATGTGGTGTTCCAAGTGGGTAAACAGCTCAAGGACAGGCTGCGGCTGGTCCAGCGCGCCACCCGGGACCACTTCACCGAGATCGCCGAAGAACACCATCGTTCCCTGGCCGAATCCGTTGCAGCCGCGCAAAAAGCCGCCGCCATTTACGCAGCGGAGCGGGACATGAGGATCAAGGAGATCCGGAACCACATCAAGGCCCTGGACACCCTGGCACAGCAAGCGCAGCAACTGCAGGAAAAGCAGCCAACGCAGGAAAAGCAGCCGGCGCCGGAAAAGCAGCCGGCGCAGCATATGCAACCAACCGGGCCCTCCACCTCGACGGTCCCCGCCGGCTGATGGAATCCGGAATCGCCGGCGCCTCGGAATTGCTCCGGCACGCACGGGATGTCTTCTGCGATGACACCGCTGCCCTCGCAGTGGTGGACGAGTTGGACCGCAGGCTTCAGGGGCCGCTGCGCATTGCCGTTGCAGGGATGGTCAAGGCCGGGAAATCAACGCTCCTCAATGCGATCATCGGTGAAGAGATTGCCCCGACGGACGCCGGGGAATGCACCCGCGTTGTCACGTGGTACCAATACGGACACGCGCCCAAAATCACGCTCTACCCGTTCAGGGGCGGACCCCGGAACCTTCCGGTGATCCGTGAAGACGGCCGCCTGGTCCTGTCCCTGGGTGAGACGCCGGCCGAGGACGTGGAGCGGCTGGTGGTGGAATGGCCGTCGGCCTCTTTGCGCCCACTCACTTTGATCGACACCCCCGGCATAGCGTCCTTGTCAGAGGATGTCTCCGGGAGATCCACGGCTTTCCTGCTGCCGGAGGACGAACCTACGGCCACGGACGCCGTCATCTATCTCATGCGGCACATGCACGCCTCCGACGTCAGGTTCCTGGAATCCTTCAAGGACACTGCGGCCGGCCGATCCGGGACTGTCAATGCCTTGGCTGTCCTGTCCAGGGCCGACGAGATCGGAGCCGGAAGGATCGATTCCCTGATTTCGGCAGCAGCCATCGCCGACAGGTACAGCCGGGACCAGAACCTCAAACCACTGGCACTGGGAGTGGTGCCCGTGGCCGGTCTGCTGGCACAAAGCTCACGGACCATGCGCCAAGGGGACTGTGACGCCATGATGCTGTTGGCGCACATGGACCGGAACCAGCGGGAACGGATGATGTTGTCCGCAGACCGTTTTGTGCGCGGTACGGGACCGGAGGGATTGCAGCCGTCCATCAAGGCTTCCCTGGTGCAACGGTTCGGGCTGTTCGGGATCCGTTTGGGTGTTGCCCTGATCAGGGGCGGAACCACGGATCCCACGGAGTTGGCCCACGAGCTCGCCCGCCGCAGCGGGCTGGGTATCTTGCTGGACAGCATCAGTTACCTGTTCCAGACCCGCGCCGACGCACTTAAGGCGCGGGCCGTCGTCGTGGGTTTGGAATCATTGGTGCGCGGCGCGCCCCGGGAACGTGCGGCGTCGCTGGAAGCTGCGTTGGAACGGCTTCAAACCGGCGCCCATGAGTTCCGGGAACTGAAACTCCTCGCCGCGCTGCGTACCGGTGGCGTGGGACTGGACGAGGAGCAGGAAGCTGAGGCGGAACGGTTGGTGGGCGGCCGCGGCAGCACTTCCCCGTTGAGGTTGGGCCTGGCGCCGGACGCAGATCCCGGGGAAGTCAGCGAGGCAGCCAGGACCTGCCTGAACCGTTGGCGGCTGATCGCTGAGAATCCCCTGACTGAGTCCTCGGCGCTGGAGGCCTGCCGTGTGGTGATGCGAAGCTGCGAGGGGATGCTGGCTGCTACGCCGGCCGTTCACCGAGCCGTTCGCTGAACTTCTCGCTCAGCAGCCAGACAGTGGTGGAGGGGAAAAACAGCAGGATCACACCCGCTGCAGCAAGAATGAACTGGGCCGCCAACAGCACTGTGGCCAAAACGCCGTCCGCTCCGGGAGCCACCACGAAGTCGGCGGTGATCACGGTCACCACTGCGTGCAGGAGGACCAGGGGAGCCAAGGCCCACCGTGCCCAGACACGGCGTTTGAAAAGCACCGCGAGCAGCACCGCTTCCATGGCCACAACCAGGGCGATCATGGCCAGGCTGCCCAGGAATACGACGGCGGTGGCCCCGTCAACGGCTTGGGCGTCACCGTCGGCAACCATGCCTGAAATGACACCCTTCAGGCGCTCAAAGTGTGCATCACGGTCAAGGAAGCCGAAGACCACCACTGCGATTCCTGCCGCGAAGCCGGCAATCCACAAGGAGCGGGCGAGCCGTGCGATACCGGGTGGCCGGACAGTTGCGGCGATGGGCGGCGGAACGGAAAGGGAGATACCCGGCCGGGGTGGCGGTGGGGGAGGCGCTGATGGCCCGTTGGCTGATGGCGTGGTGGAAGGTGACTGCCGTGAACCATCGGCTTGTTGGGCCATATTTACCTACTTCAGCTCGTCGGTGTCATGGGGATCCGGCTCGCTGCGCTTGGCATCGCCAGGCTTGAAACCGTTGCCCGTTGCCTCACCGGAGCCATCGGAAGGCTTGTCGCCGAGATCGCGTTCCTTGGCTTCGAGCTCGGCCTTGAGCTTCTTCAGGCGATCATCCTCGGCCTGGTTGCGGCGGCGGGTTTCCAGGTTGCGGAGGAATTCGGGGTCGTCGTCCGGTGCTGTGGGATAGCGGCGAACGGTTTTGGCGGTGGGCTTGCCATAGGGCCGGCCAAAGATGAACCAGAGAACTGCACCCAGCAACGGCAGGACGATCATCACGATGATCCACGCGGGTTTGGAAATACCGCGTGTTTGGTGTTTGTCCGTGCGGATAACATCCACCAGGGCATAGACGAAGATGACCAGGACAACGACGACGCCTACAACGCGGAGCATGCACCAAGTCTAGTCGCCGGAAGCCATTCGCTGGACGCCCTCTTTTGCCCGTGACCAGAGTGCAACCATTGGGGCGGCTAAACTTGGATGGTGGCTTTCCTGAAGTATTCCCTCATTCGTCTGGCGCTGTTCGTGCCGTTGCTCGTGCTCTTCTACTTTTTGGGGGTCGGACTGATCCCGGCGGTGATCTTCGCTGGCTTGATGGCGTTTGCCATCAGCTATTTGTTCTTCCAGAAACAGCGCGACGCCGCCACGGCAGCCATGCGCGAACGTTTCTCCGGGAGGGCCAAGCCCATCAGGACGGCGGGCGAGGTTGAGGACGCCGAAGCGGAAGATGGCCTGGTGGAAAAGAACCCGGACATCGCCGTGAACAACGACAAACGCCCGGGTTCCCTCTAAAACCCTAGAAGCCGCGGCTCAGGATCAGACCCAGCGAGAACAGCAGGCTGTATCCGAGGTTGATCATGCCGGTCTGCTTGAGGACGGGGATGAGGCTCTTGCGCTTCTTCCCGTTCACCATCAACCAGGCCGGCATCAAGCATGCCGGGATCAGCAGCAGGACGATCAGCATCCACGGTTTGGTGGGGGCCAGGACGATGACCAGCAGGATGGCGACGGCCAGCATCAACACGTAGCTTTCACGGGCGTGCCGGTCCCCAAGACGCACCGCCAGGGTCCGCTTTCCCGCAGCAGTATCCGTGGGAATGTCCCTGACGTTGTTGGCCATCAGCAGGGCGCATGCGATGAGCCCCGTACCAATCGCACCGATCACCGCGGCCAGGCTGACCTGGCCGGCCTGGGTGTAGGTGGTGCCGAGCGTGGCTACAAGGCCAAAGAATACGAACACGAAAACGTCGCCCAATCCCATGTAACCGTAGGGATTCTTGCCACCGGTGTAGCCCCAGGCCGCCAGGACGCAGCCGATGCCCACCAGGATCAGCCACCACGCCTGGGTAATGATGACCAGGATCAAGCCGCATATCATCGCGGCGCCGAACAGTCCGAACGCTGCCCACTTCACTTGCTCAGGCAACGCAGCCCCGGATCCCACAAGGCGCAGTGGGCCTACCCGGTCTTCATCGGTGCCGCGGATGCCATCGGAGTAGTCATTGGCGTAGTTGACGCCGATCTGGAGCAGCAGCGCGACGAGCGCAGCCAGGATCGCGTTGGGCAGCCGGAACGCATGGAGCTCGTACGCCGCTGCCGAACCGATCAGGACGGGCGCGATCGCCGCGGGCAGTGTGCGGAGCCGGGCTCCTTGGATCCATTGTGCAGCTGTCGCCACGTGTAGTACCTCGTGTATTTCGCGGTTGTCTTGAGTCGGTTCGGGGAGGGAAGAACGTGTCTATTGTCCCTGATGCAGTTCGGAAAGCTGTTCAATCATGGCCAGCCTGTCCGGTTTTCCGTTGGGGAGCATGAGCAACTCCTTCTCCGCCAGGACCGTCTTGGGCGCCAGAACGCCCAGTGCTGCCTCGCGCCGGGACGTGAAGCCTTTGATGCCTTCGGGGGTGGGATCCGACACCGCCACGTAAGCTGCCACGGCCTGCCCCCACTCGCGCGACGGGACGCCGGTCACGAAAGCCGCGGTGACGCCGTCGAGCTCTTCCAGCTTGCCTTGGATGTAGGCCGCGGAGGCCTTGACGCCTCCGGTGATGATCACGTCGTCGGCACGGCCCAGGACAGTGAGCTTGCCGTCGTCGGACAGCTCCCCGAGGTCGCCGGTGACGTACCAGCGGACGCCGTCCTCCTCGAAGAAGGCTGCTTTGGAAGCCCGGGCCGCATCGAGGTAACCGGCAGCAACGGTGTCGCCGCCGAGCAGGATGCGTCCTTCCAGATCACCTTCGCCGATCCGGACCTCGACGCCGTCCAGCGGCTCGCCGTCGTACACGCACCCGCCGCAGGTCTCGGCTGAGCCGTAGGTGGTCACCACCTTGAGTCCCTGGGCGTGCGCGGCGACGAGGAGATCGGGGGAGGCGGGAGCGCCGCCGAGCAGGATTGCGTTGAAGCGGCGCAGGACGGCAAGGGTTTCCGGCGTGGGAGAGTCCAGGAGGCGCTGCAGTTGCGTGGGTACCAAGGAGGTGAAGCGGATCTTGTCCGTGAGTTCCTCAGCGGCAGCGGTAAAGGCCTCCGGTGTGAAGCCGTTGGACTGGTCCATCACCCACGGGCGCGTGCCTGCATAGAGCGAGCGGACCAGCACCTGGACACCGGCCACGTACTGCAGGGGGAGCGCCAGCAACCACTGGCCTTCACCGCGCAGGGCCATGGCAGTAGAGACCGAGGATGCTGCGAGGGCGTCGATGGTCAGGATGGTGGCCTTGGGCGTCCCGGTGGAACCGGAGGTGCGCACCACCACTGCCGCGTCCTCGACGCCGGTCTCCACCGGCACCGCTTGGGGCGCGCCGCTTTCATCCAGGACGATTTCGACGGCGGGACCCTCGCCGTGGAGGGCGGCCATCAGGGCTTTGAGTACGGGATCAATGTCCACAGGGTGAGTCCTAGAAGTAGTAGGGGAAGCTGGACCAGTCGGGATCACGTTTCTGGAGGAACGCTTCCTTGCCTTCCACGGCCTCGTCCGTCATGTACGCCAGGCGGGTGGCTTCGCCGGCGAAGACCTGCTGGCCTGCCAGTCCGTCGTCGGCCAGATTGAAGGCGAATTTGAGCATGCGGATGGCCTGCGGCGACTGGCGGGCGATGTCAGCTGCGTACTCCAGGGCCACTTCTTCCAGCCGGGCGTGGTCCACGGCCTCGTTCACCGCACCCATTCGCACCATGTCGTCTGCTGAATATTCGCGGGCCAGGAAGAAGATTTCCCGCGCGGCTTTCTGCCCGATCTGGCGGGCCAGCAGCGCAGAGCCGTATCCGGCGTCGAAACTTCCCACAGTGGCATCGGTCTGCTTGAACTTGCCGTGTTCGCGCGAGGCGATGGTGAGGTCGCTGACCACGTGCAGTGAGTGGCCGCCGCCTGCCGCCCAACCATTAACGACGGCGATGACCACCTTGGGCATGGTCCGCATGAGCCGCTGGACTTCCAGGATGTGGAGCCGGCCGGCGCGGGCGGGGTCGATAAACTCAGCTGAATCACCCGCAGCGCCTTCTACTTGGTAGCGGTAGCCGTCGCGCCCGCGGATGCGTTGGTCCCCGCCTGAGCAGAACGAGTGGCCGCCGTCCTTTTCCGAAGGTCCGTTGCCGGTGAGCAGCACGGTGGCGACGTCCGGAGTCATGCGCGCGTGGTCCATGGCGCGGTACAGCTCGTCCACGGTGCCCGGGCGGAACGCGTTGCGGACCTCGGGGCGGTTGAAGGCGATCCGGACCGTAGGGAGGTCCTTGACCGTGCCGTCCGCGGAGCGCTCTACCTGCCGGTGGTAGGTCATGTCCTTGAAGTCGTCAAAGCCGGAAACCGTGCGCCAGCGTGAGGGGTCAAAGACGTCGGAAACCTTGGCAGGGAGTTGGTTGTTCACACTCCGAGTCTAGTAATGGCCTTAGCTGATGCAGAACTCGTTGCCCTCGGGGTCTGCCATGGTGTGCCATTCGTGGGGTCCCTGATTGGCGGTCCACAGGTGTTTGGCACCGCGGGCTTCAAGTTCTTTGCGCACCTCATCCTTGTCCCGGCCGTCCAGCTTGACGTCCCAGTGCACGCGGTTCTTGACGGACTTTTGCTTGGGGTCTGTCTGGAACAGGATGCGGCGGCCGGTCTTGGGGTCGGTGTCCTCAGCAGGGACGATCGCGCAGCCCTCGGCCCAGACCAGCTTGCCGTTGTGGGTGATGGTCTGGTCATCGGTGGCGAACCCCTGCTCGATCATGGACCGGATGAAGGCCTCATCCTGGGGCTCCACGTTCCATTCCAGCGTTTCGGCCCACCAATCGGCGAGCTCATGCGGCTTGTTGCAATCGACTACTACCTGGATGTTCAGTGTCATGCCCACCACGCTATTCCCGGCGACGGGTGGCCGGTAGGTGGATGCGGTCATTTTTGGTCCGGATTGCACGCCTGGGGCGCATTCAAGCGTGTTTGAGTCGCGTTCAAGCGCGCTTGCCACGCTCAAAAAGGTGACTTAGTTGGGCAACATTTCGGGCGGGATGGCGTAGATGAGCACTACTGCCATGAGGTTCTTCGCCGCATGGACAAAGTAGGAGAACATCAGGTTCTTCCCTGTCCAGACATACACCGCCACCAAGACCACGGCCATTCCCAGGTACGGCGCCAAAGCGGACAACACCAGTCCTTCACGGCCCACCACATGGATGGAGGCGAAAACCACCACGGAGATCACGCAGCAGATCCAGATGTTCACGTACTGCGACAACTTGCCGATCAGTAGGTGCCGGAACAAGTACTCCTCCACGAACGGGCCCAGCAGCACCAGCAGCGGCACCATCAGCCATGCCGGTACTTGCTGCAGCAGGCCTTGGATACCCAACTGGTTTTCGGAGCTTTGTGCCGTACCGAATGCCGCCACCAGGACGGCCGTGAGGATCAGCATCACCACGATCGCCAGCGGGATCATTCCGAGGGTGAACCAAGGGCGGGTGGCCAGGATCTTGAGGTCGCGCCCTGCGACGCGCCACGCGGAGGCCACTGCAAATATTCCGACACCGGCATAAAAGAGGGCATTGACGGCATAGGAGGCGGTGGCCGGCTCGGGGAACAGTTGGAGCATGAACCGCTCCACCGCTTCGCCCGCGAAAGTGAAGTAGGCAGTAAAGCCGAGGTAGACCGCTACTGCCAGGGCGTCGAGGGCGGTGAACCTGTACAAACGTGCCTTGGTGGAAAGTGGTGTGCCCATGTGAACAGCCTAGCTTTGCGTGGCCCCGGCATTAGTGCGGGCCCAGTCAGGACTGGCCCGTCAAAGTCAGCGTGATGAGCACGCAGTTCAATCCCACGATCAGCACGGCACTGGTCCAGCCGGCGATGCGAAGGGGCATGGAGTCCGCGTGCAGTCCCATGACCTCCTTTTTGCCTGTGAGGCGGATCAACGGAATCAGGGCGAACGGGATGCCGAAGCTGAGCAAAACCTGGCTAAGTACCAAGGCCAGCGTCGGCTCGATGCCGGCACCCAGGACTATCAGGGCGGGGATCAGGGTGATGACGCGCCGGGTCAACAGCGGAATGCGGACTTTCAGGAGGCCACCCATGATGGTCGCCCCGGCATAACACCCAACGGACGTGGAGGCCAGTCCTGAGGCCAGCAGGCCAATCGCGAAAATGACTCCGATCGCGGGGCCCAAGGCCGATGTCACCGCTGCATGGGCGCCTGCGATGGTATCGGTACCTTCGATGCCGCGGAGGCTTGAGGCAGCAAGGAGCAGCATCGAGATGTTCACTACCCCTGCCAGCAGCAGGGCGCCAACAACGTCCGTCCGGGTGGCCCGGATCAAACGGTTCCGGACCAGCGGGTCAGGTGAGAACCCGTGCCGGTCGCGGGCCAGTGCCGAGTGGAGGTAGATCGCATGGGGCATCACCGTGGCCCCGAGCATGCTGGCTGCCAAAAGGATGGTGTCGGTGCCTTCAAAGCGCGGAACCAGGCCACCCAGTGCGCTCGCGGCATCGGGCGGGTTGACGAACAGCCCGGAGACGAACCCCACCGCGATCACTCCCAGCAACACCAAAATGGCGTACTCGAAGGACCGTTGCCCACGCCGGGACTGGAGAGCCAGCAACATCATGGAGGCGATGCCCACAATGACTCCGCCGGCCAACAAGGGGAGCCCGAACAACAGGTTCAAAGCCACAGCCCCACCAATGACCTCTGCCATGTCCGTGGCTCCGGCTACAACTTCGGCTTGCACCCAGTAGAGGCGCCGACGCGTGTTTCCCAGCCGCTTCCCCAGGATTTCCGGCAGGCTCATCCCGGTAGCGAGGCCAAGTTTGGCCGACTGGTACTGCACCAGGACGGCCATGGCGTTCGCCACTACCAGTACCCAGACCAACAGGTATCCGTAGTTTGCACCTGCGGTGAGGTTGGCGGCGACGTTTCCCGGGTCAACATAGGCGATCGCGGCCACGAAGGCGGGCCCCAGCAGTAAAAGCCGTGACCATACTTTGCCGGGTGTGGCACGTTTTTCCAGTGCGGGTGCAGCCATTGGGGATCCTCATCGTTGGGGGTTCTCCTTCTGAGAATACCGAAATTTAGGCATACCGAAAAGTTTTATTTAGGGCATCCGGTTTTCGTAGGACATCTCAGCCGCGAACTTGACGCGGCCGGGATCCATGGGCAGGCTGGAGCCATGAAGTCTTGAGCGCAGCCCCCTTCCTGCGGCTGCATCCCCAGTACCCACATGGCTTTAGGCCACCCACTGCGGACTTGCGAGGATTCCTCTTGACTGACCACCTTTACCTTTCCGGCGTTTCCCATGGCTATGGGGACCGCGAACTTCTCCACAACGTTGACCTCGCCATCCACCACGGCGAGCATGTAGCAATCGTCGGTGAAAACGGCGCTGGAAAATCCACCCTGCTGCGACTGCTGTCCGGGGTGGAAACCCCCGACGACGGCGCTGCCGGCTTGAGCGGTAACCCCGGCTATCGCGTGGGTTACCTCGCCCAGACCCACGGCTTCTCCGAGTCCGTGACCGTTGGGGACGCCATCGATTCCTCCCTGGCTTCGCTGCGTTCCCTTGAAGCCCAAATCCTCGACCTCGAATCAGGCCTCGCAGATGCCGGCAGCGAAGAACTTGAGCTCTACGGAAGCCTGCAAACGGAGTACCAACTCCGCGAGGGCTACGCTGCCGAATCCCGGGTGGAAGCAGCGCTGGACAAGTTGGGGCTGGGAGGCTTGGACCGGCGTCGAACGCTTGGATCCTTGTCCGGCGGCGAGCAGGAACGCGTGGCGCTGGCCTGCTTGCTGGCTGATCCCGCAGAGGCGTTGCTCCTGGACGAGCCAACCAACCACCTGGATGCGAACGGAACCGCATGGCTTGAATCGCGCCTGGCCGCGCACCGGGGCACCGTGGTGGTGGTCTCGCATGACCGTGTCATGCTCCGGAAGGTGGCCACCACCATCATCGAAGTGGACGCCGATCGTCGCTCCGTGAACCGCTACGGGAACGGCTATGAAGGCTACCTCCATGAGAAGGCCGCCGAACGTGCGAGGTGGATCCAGCAATACGATGAATGGCTCGATGCCATGGCCGCCGAACGCCTCCAGGCCGCCACTGTGGGTGACCGCATGGGCTACGGACGCAAACGCGACAACGACAAGATGGCCTTCGGGTTCAAAGCCGGCACATTGCAGAGCGCGGTCTCCAGTAAAGTCCGCAACGCCCAGGAACGGCTCCGCAGGCTTGAAGAGAACCCCGTGGACCGGCCACCGGTGCCACTGAAGCTGGCGGCACCTGTGGGAGATACTGCCGTGGAAACAGGGGATCCTGCGCTCGAAGCCCGGGGCGTCAGTGTCCCGGGAAGACTCGAACGCACCGACCTGAGGGTGGAGACCGGCCAAAAGGTGCTCATCACCGGGCCCAACGGCGCAGGTAAATCCACGCTGCTGTCGGTGCTGACGGGGAACGTGGAGCCCACCACCGGCTCCGTAGCCGTTAACGGGACCGTGGGTTATCTGCAGCAGGAATTGGAGGTCCCGACGCGCCCGTCGCTGCGGTTGCTTCCGGCGTTCGCTGCAGGCTTGGGTGGAAACATCGATGAACACGCTGAGGGTTTGCTCCGCCTGGGCCTCTTCCGGCCGGCCGAATTCCATGTCCCCGTCGGTGGCCTCTCGGCAGGACAACAACGCCGGCTCGCCCTCGCCCGGCTCCTGCTGGGCGGATACGAAACAATGATCGTGGACGAGCCCACCAACCATCTGGCGCCCGTCCTGGTGGAACAACTGGAGTCCGCGCTGGCCTCGTTTGCCGGGACTTTGGTGATCGTGAGCCATGACCGTGCCCTCGGGGAGTGGTTCGATCACTGCGCCCGCGTTGGCGGGACTGGCCGGGACTCTTCGGCGGGTTCATGGGTCCGCTACGGGATGCAGGGCGGCGAACTGCGGTAGCCGCTTTGGCTGGCTTCACAGTGGGGCTCCGCCGTGGGGCTCCTTGCTGCGCGTCCCGTGCTGGGCATCCGGTGCGGCGCGTTCCTTGCCGTGTGTCCCGTGCTGCGCGTTCCTTTCGGCGAGTTCCCTCACCGGCCTGCCACGCCGGTGAGCTGTTGGCAAAGTGATCGTTACCCTCTGTCCTGCCTTCGGAAACACGGCGGCGGACGTCCTGAAACATCGGCGGAGCACCATGGAAAGGGCACCGGCCGAAAGGACTTGTCCCCGTGATCATCCAGAACCTCTTCCTGCAGGGCATCTACAACTTCGAAGGCACGGGGCTGGATAAGCCGATTCCGCTGCACGCCGAGCTTTCACACTTTGTCCCGGACGGTGTGATCAACCAGACGCTCTACTTCCGCGGCGGCAATTCGAGCGCGGAACTGATCACCGTGGTGCTGATGCGCGACCGCATTCCCCTGCGCTATTTTCCGATCGGGGCCAAGAGCGATGTCCACATTCCGCTGCGGGTGGTGGAGGACACTGAGGGTGGCTCGGTGATCGACCTGTTCATCGTGGCCCCGGCCGGCGTTCGGGGTTACGTGGTGGTGGACCTTGGCATGGTGGAGCACTGATGAAGAAGCAACTGGTGGTGGTCGGAAACGGTATGGCCGGTGCCCGGGTTGTGGAAGAAATTCTGGCAAGGGGCGGTGCCGATCTCTTTGAGATCACCATGTTCGGCGAGGAGCCCTATGGAAACTACAGCAGGCTCATGCTCAGCCATGTCCTCTCTGGGGAGGAGAGCGTGGCGGACATTTTCCTCAACTCCCTGCCCTGGTACCAGGCGAACAACATCACCCTCCATGCCGGGGTCCGGGTGGACCGGATCGATAAGTTCAGCCGGCACGTCTTCGCCGCCGATGGCCGGGTGGTCCAGTACGACCACCTGATCATCGCTACCGGCAGCCGCCCTTACCTGCCATCCATGGAGGGGCTGTATTCGCCCAGCGGAACGCTCCGGCGGGGCATTTTTACTTTCCGGAACATGGAAGATACCCGCAGGATCATGAAGTTCGCCGGGCTCGGGCAGCGCAGTGATGAGCAAAGCAGGGCAGTGGTGGTTGGTGGCGGTTTTTCAGGTTTGGCCGCAGCCAGGGGACTGCGTGCAGCCGGCATGGATGTCCGCGTGGTCCACTCGGGCAGCCACCTGATGAGCGCGCAGTTGGGTCCCGACGACGCTGCAATACTGCGGCGAAGCGTTGAGGCGCTGGGAATCAGGGTGCACACAGGAAGCCGGACCACCGCGATCCGGGGGTCGGACAGGATCACCGGGGTGGGCCTGAACGACCAGCCGGACCTCGACTGCGACATGGTGGTGCTCGCCGCAGGGAAAAGACCCAAGGTCGATGTCGCCGTCGTGAGCGGTTTGGCAGTGGAGCGGGGGATCGTGGTTGATGACCATATGCGGGTTTTGGATGAGGAAGGAATCCATGCCGTGGGGGAGTGTGCGCAGCACCGCGGTGAGGTCTATGGGCAGGTGGCACCTGTGTGGGAGCAGGCCGCCGTGCTGGCTGACCAGCTCACGGGCGTGGATCGGCGTTCGATGTATCTCGGGTCCTCCGTCCTTTGTCCACAGCCCCCTGTTGCCTGCGTCACGGGCATTCCGGTTAATCCCGTAAGATAGACGGGTTGCGCGAAGCTTCGGCGTTCTGCGTTCTTTGTCACACTTCGGGTCCTCAAAGGAGGGAAAACTCGAATTTTGTGTGCCAAAGCCGCCTGTGTTCCGGCATGGGCGTAACACCTACAGCAATACCCCAACCCACAAGGAACAGCTGTGCCGCAAAGTACTCCCACAGATCTCCAGAGCTCCAAGGCCTCATCCGCCGCCTCGGGCTCAACCCTCAGCGCTGAGGGATACCAGAAGACCCTGAGCCGCCGCCATGTCACCATGATCGCCATGGGCGGCGCCATCGGCGTCGGCCTCTTCATGGGTGCCGGTGGGCGCCTGGCCTCCACCGGTCCGGCCCTGATCTTCTCCTATGCCATTGCCGGCGTCATCGCTTACCTGCTGATGCGCGCGCTCGGTGAACTCATCATGTACCGCCAGACCTCGGGCTCTTTTGTGAGCTACGCCGGTGAAATGTTCGGCAAGAAGGGCGCGTTCCTTTCGGGCTGGATGTACTTCATCAACTGGGCCATGACAGGCATCGCCGAACTGATTGCCATTGGCCTGTACTTCCAGTTCTTCTTCCCGAATGTCCCCATTGAACTGTCCGCCATCGCTGCGCTGGTGCTGCTGGTGGCCGTGAACCTGTTCAGTGTCAAGGCGTTCGGCGAGTTCGAATTCTGGGCGTCCTGCCTCAAGGTCGCCGCGATCCTGATCTTCCTTGCTGTGGGCACTTTCATGGTGGTCACCAACGCCAAGGTGGGCGATGGCCATGCATCCGTGGCCAACCTCTTCCACGAAGACGGCGGCATGTTCCCCAAGGGTGGCCTGGTGATGATCCTGGTCCTGAACGCCGTGATCTTCGCTTACAACGCCATCGAACTGGTAGGCATTACCGCAGGCGAGATGGAAAACCCGGAACGCGAAGTTCCCAAGGCGATCCGCGCCGTCGTGATCCGCATTGTGGTTTTCTACGTCGGTTCGGTGACGCTGCTCGCCATGCTCCTGCCCTCTGACCAGTACGTTGCCGGCACCTCGCCGTTCGTTACCGTCTTCGGCCAGATGGGCCTTGGCTGGATGGGTGATGTGATGAACATGATCGTCATCACCGCAGCACTGTCCTCCTGCAACTCGGGCCTGTACTCGATCGGCCGCATCTTCCGCACCATGGCCAACAACGGCCATGCACCCCAGTGGCTCACCAAAATGTCCACCCGCCATGTGCCCTATGCTGCCATTCTTGCGATCGGCGGCGTCTACCTCGTGGGCATCCTCCTGAACATCTGGCTGGGTGGTTCGCACGCCTTCGACCTCGCGCTGAACACGGCCTCCATCGGCGTGATCTTCACGTGGGGTTCGATCTTCGCAAGCCAGATTGCCCTGCGGAAAAAGCGCGGCAATGTCTCCAGCCTGCCGATGCCCGGTTCGCCGTGGACCAGCTGGCTCGGACTTATCGCGCTGCTGGCCATCACGGTGCTGATCGGGTTCGACACCATGACCGACAAGGCCACCGGCGAGGTCTTCCTGCTGGGCCTGTGGACCCTCGCCACCATTCCGTTCTTCGCCCTGGTCCTGTGGCTCGGGTGGCAGAAGGTCAAGAACAACCAGCCCAAGAGCGAGCTTTTCAGCTAAGTCTCTGCTGGGTCCTGCGTTCAAACGTACGACGGCGCGTGCCTCCTTCCGGGGGCACGCGCCGTTTGCGTTGGTGGGACCTCGCGTTGCGGGGCCTGCTGTGCTGGGTAAACGGGGTGTGATGCGGGCAGAGTGGGCCTCGCAAGGAACGGGGCTCGCGTTGCGGGGCCCGCTGTGCTGGGTAAGTGGGGTGTGATGCGGGCAGAGTGGGCCTCGCAAGGAGCGGGGCTCGCGTTGCGGGGCCTGCTGTGCTGCCTAACCGAACTTGGGGATCAACACCGGAGTGCTCTTCTTGTACTCCTCGTACCCGGCCTCGCCGCCCCAGGTTTTGTCGGCCTTCTTTTCCAGGAGGGGGATGCCACTGACTTTGGTGAGCAGGAGGGTGACGAATACCGGGGAAATCAGTGCCACCCACTGCCAGCCTTGGAGCACGGGGATGGCGATAATGGCCACGCCGGTCCACAGGAGGATCTCTCCGAAGTAGTTCGGGTGCCTGGATTTGGCCCACAGCCCTGTGGAGATGAACTTGCCCTTATTGGCGGGGTCGGACTTGAAGCGGCTCTTCTGCTTGTCGGCCACGATCTCAATGGCGAATCCTGCAGCCCATATCAGGAATCCGAGGATCGCCAGCCAGTCGAGCCCTACCCGGTTGGTGCTGGTGATGGCCACCCATGCCGCAGCCGCCGTGAAGACTACCCAGAGTCCTTGGATGGTCCACACGTTGAGGAAGCGAACCAACGATGGCTTGATGTCGTCGAAGCGGTCGTCCTTGCCGGCCTTGTGGATCCGGCGGGAGAGGAAGGTGCCCAGCCGCAGCGCCCATGCGGCAACCATGGCCGCGATGAGGAGCGAGCGGGCATCGATCCCGGGCGTTGCAATCACCAGAAGAACGGTGATGGCCACGTATGTCAGGGAGCCGGTGAGATCGAAGTACTTCTCCGTCTGGGCTTTGAAGGAGGGGATGAACACCAGCCATTGAATGATGAACGCTCCGGCGACTGCTGCCGCAAAGAGCGGAATTCCGGCCACGCTTGCCCCATTGTGGCTTCCGGCCACGGCGACGAGCGCGCCCAGCAGTACCACCACGGGAAGGGCAATCAGGCCCTTCCTGTCTGAATCCTTCACGATGGGGCTCCCTTTCGCTGGCTGAAAGCGCCGCCTTTTGCAGACGCTGATACCTAGCCTGTTTGATGTTCAAACTTATTTGATTACTATATAACCATGCAAAACGATGAAAAGGCTACCGGCGGGTTCGGCCATCCAGCCTCCGGGACCTTGCAGGGCTTGTTTGGGCTCGCCAATGAGACCGAGCGGAAAGTAGCCCGCGCCTTGGAGCTCAACCTCACCGATTACAGGGCTCTCACCGTGCTGGCCGACTCCGGCCCGGTCACGGTCGGATCCCTCGCCTCGGAGCTGGGTTCGACGGCGGCCACCACCACAGCCCTGGTCAGTCGCCTTGAGTCCCACGGCTACGTGGAACGGCTCCGCAGCACCGAGGACCGGCGCCAAGTCCACGTCAACGTCACCGAGGCCGCATCACGCCGGATCAAAGACCTGATGCGGCCCCTCCTCTCTGCCGCCAACGCCCAGCTGGACGCTTTGCCCACCGACCAGCAGGTCGTCGTCGTGGAATTCCTGGACGCCGTCCGGAACCTTATGGAGGATCATTTGCAGTCCCTCTCCATGGCGGACACCCGTTGAGGGAATTTACATCGCCGCCGCTGGTCGACACCGCCAACCACCGCAATGCCACAGAACTGCTGATGCACCGTTTCCGGACCAATCCAGGCCACATCGCCTTCGAGGTCCGGGAGGCGGCGATCACCGGGCCGTGGAGGCAGGTAACCACCGGGCAGTTCGTGGACGAAGTCCGGGCGCTGGCCAAGGGATTCATTGCTGCGGGAATCCAACCGGGTGAGTCTTTGGCCATCATGTCCCCCACCCGGTACGAGTGGGCACTGGCCGACATGGCAGCCTGGTTCGCCGGCGCCGTCGTGGTTCCTGTCTATGAGACCTCAGCGGCCCCGCAGGTAACGGCGATCCTGGCCGATGCCGATGTCCGCCTTGCCGTGGGCGGCAGCGCAGAGCACGCGGCCTTGCTGGAACAAGGGTTCAACCAGGCAGGCATCCATCCGCTGGGGATATGGACCCTCGATGCCAGCCCTGGCGCCGACATCGCTGACCTGGTGTCGCGCGGTGTTGAAGTCCCGGACAGTGTTGTGGAGGATCGGCGCCTGCTGGCCGACCTCGATTCCGTGGCCACCATTGTGTATACCTCCGGCACCACCGCGGCGCCCAAGGGTGCCCTCATCACGCATGGCAACTTCGTGGGACAAGTGCTGAACGTGGCAGGTGCCTACACCGAGGTAGTCCGCGAGGGCGGCAACACCATCATTTTCCTGCCCATGGCGCACGTTTTGGCGCGCGGGCTCCAACTGATCTGCCTGGCCAACGGCATGAGGATCGCGCACCTTTCAGATCCCCGGGACGTCGTCCCTGCGCTGGGAGCCCTGAAGCCCACGTTCCTGGTGGTGGTCCCGCGAGTGCTGCAGAAGATCCAGGCGTCCGCCGCTGCCGCTGCCACGCAGAAAAAGCTCGGCCGTGTGTGGGCCGCGGCCCAGCGAACCGCTGTGGAGTGGGGACGGTTCGCTGAAGCGCACGACGCCGACCCTCGCCTGCGTGCCCCCGCCGGCCTCCGCATCCGGCGGGCTTTGTTCGACCGCCTCTTCTATGCCCGGCTCCGGAACCTGGTGGGCGGGCGGCTCGACTACCTGCTGTCCGGCGCCGGTGCGCTCGATGCTGAACTATCCCTGTTCTTCCGTGGACTGGGACTTCCGGTGATCGAGGGCTACGGCCTCACCGAAACCACGGCCCCGTTGACGGGAAACCTGCCGGGGTCCATCAATTCCGGATCCGTGGGCGTCCCGATGCCCGGAACCACCGTGCGCCTTTCGGCTGAGGGGGAGGTGCTGGCCCGCGGCGTTGGTGTCTTCGCCGGCTACCGCCGGGCGTCGGACGATGCCGAAGCGTTCGTGGACGGGTATTTCCGGACCGGTGACCTGGGCGAGCTGGATCACTTGGGAAGGCTCACCCTCAAGGGCCGGATCAAGGATGTGATTGTCACCGCCGGTGGAAAGACCATTTCGCCATCCATCTGGGAAGGCTACGTTGAAGGCGATCCATTGGTAGCCCACGCCGTGATGGTGGGGGAGGGCAAACCCTATCTGGGCGGACTGGTGCTGCTGGACCCCGAATCGTTGGCAGCGTGGGCGGAGCGCGAGGGCATCGCCGACCTCAAGGGGTTGCGGATTCCAGAGGACGGCGGCGCTGTCCAAATAGAGGACGTCCGGCTTCTTGCGCTCATTGGCCAGGCCGTTAGTGACGCCAATTCGAAAATTGCCCGCTCGGAGCAGGTGAGGCGGTTCGTCCTGCTCCTGACCGACCTCACGGAGGCCAACGGGATCGTGACACCCACCATGAAGCTCAAACGTGGCGCCTTTACCGAACGCGCCAGGCACATTGTGGACAACCTCTACGCAGACCCCCGGCGCCAAGGATGAACGCGGGCCTGAAACGCTGGCTTCTGTCCTACGCCCTGGCCGCGGCGGTCTTTGCCGCGATCGACGTCGTCTGGATCCTCACGGTGGCGCAACGGCAATATGAAAGCCAGATTGGGCACCTCCTGGCGTCCAGCCCGCACCCGGTCGGGGCAGTGTTGTTCTATCTGGTCTTCGTCGCCGGCATTGTCCACTACGGGGTGAGGCCGGGGAAAGCTGACATCACCCTGCGCAGGAGGATCCTCGGTGGAGCCCTGTTCGGATTCTTCACCTACTCCACCTGGGCTTTGACTGCACTCGCCATCCTTAAGGACTTCCCTGCACTGGTGGCCGTGACGGATATCCTCTGGGGCGTGGGAGTCTGCGCCGTTGTCACTTGGCTGACTGCCCTGGTGGGTACTGTCAGGGGTCGGGTCTAGGCTCGATGTATGGAACTCACCACCACCCTGACGCAACACAATAACGGCGCCCAGCCCGGCAGCTCTTCTGCGAAGGCGGTATCCCTCTGATGGCGGCTGCGAAGATTGCAGCACCCAAAATTTCCCCTGTCCGCCTGGAGGAACTGCGCGACGACGACGCCCCCGACTTCCAGCGCGGCGAACGGTATGACGGTGTCCGGTGGACCAAGGTCTCCGCTGACGGGGAGGAACTGAGTGGTTCGGACTTTATCGAGTGTGAGCTGAACGGTGTCTCCTTCAATGAAGCCCAGCTGCGCGGGGCCACGTTCCGTGAGTGCATTCTGGCCGAACCTTACGCGCCCATCTTCACAGCGGCGCGAAGCTCGTGGCAGGACGTGGAGATCAGCAACCCGCGATGGGGTTCGGCCGAACTCTACGAGGGAAACTGGCGCTCCGTCCGGATCGACGGCGGCAAGCTGGACTATGTAAACCTCCGGGGCTCCAAGCTGATGGATGTGCAGATCTCCGATTGCATCATCAATGAGTTGGACCTCGGTGCCTGCGCCGGGACCAGAATCGCGCTGAAGAACTGCACCATCGGCACCTTGGATGTCACGGGAGCCAAGCTGAAGGACGTGGACCTGCGGACCTCCGAGTTCCGAGGCATCAACGGACTGGCCGGGTTGGCGGGCGTCATTATTGACGACTATCAACTGAGCCTCATGGCGCCCCTTTTGGCGGGCCACCTGGGGATCCGGGTGGTTTGATCCGGCTGTGGGCCGGTGCAACAGATGACGCCAGCTGTTGACCGGTCCGCCTGGCCGTGTAACCTTTATAGAACGAACGGTCGGTATATTATTCCGCGCCGGTCCCTTTCACTTTTCGCGAAGGATGTTCTCATGGTCGAGGCTTTTCTTGTTGGCGGCGCACGAACGCCTGTAGGTCGCTATGGCGGGGCTCTGTCCTCGGTCCGTCCCGACGACCTCGCAGCACTGGTGGTCCGGGAAGCAGTGGCGCGTGCCGGCGTCGACCCTGACTCCATCGATGAGGTGATCCTCGGCAACGCCAACGGCGCCGGCGAGGAAAACCGGAACGTTGCCCGCATGGCCACGATCCTGGCCGGACTTCCCCTCCACATCCCCGGCATCACCGTGAACCGCCTCTGTGCCTCGGGCCTCAGCGCGATCATCATGGCCAGCCACATGATCAAGTCCGGAGCTGCGGACATCGTGGTGGCCGGTGGCGTTGAGTCCATGAGCCGGGCCCCTTGGGTGCAGGAGAAGCCGACCACCGCGTTCGCCAAGCCCGGCCAGATCTTCGACACCTCCATCGGCTGGCGCTTCGCAAACCCGCTCTTCAGTAAGGGCGAGCTCTCCCGGGACGGCAAGATGACCTACTCCATGCCCGAAACGGCGGAGGAAGTGGGTCGCGTGGACAACATCTCCCGGGAAGACGCAGACGCCTTTGCTGTCCGCTCGCATCAGCTGGCCCTCGCAGCCATTGCGGGCGGACGGTTCAAGGATGAAATCGTTCCCGTGACCGTCAAGACGAGGAAGTCCGAGACCGTGGTGGACACCGACGAGGGCCCCCGCGAGGGCACCACCATGGACGTCCTGGCAGGGTTGCGACCCGTTGTCCCCGGTGGATCCGTGGTCACGGCCGGCAACTCCTCCTCGCTCAATGACGGCGCCTCAGCCATCATCGTCGCCTCCGAAGCGGCCATCAAGAGGTTCGGCCTGACACCGCGCGCACGGATCATCGACGGCGCATCTGCCGGGTGTGAGCCCGAAATTATGGGCATTGGCCCGGTTCCGGCCACGCAAAAGGTCCTGGCCCGCACCGGCCTCACCGTGGACCAGCTGGGTGCCGTGGAACTCAACGAAGCCTTCGCCACGCAGTCGCTTGCCAGCATGCGCCGCCTCGGCTTGAACCCGGAGATTGTGAACAACGACGGCGGCGCCATCAGTTTGGGGCACCCCCTCGGTTCCAGCGGCTCACGGATCGCAATCACATTGCTCGGCCGGATGGAACGCGAGCTCACCTCCACTACGGGACCGAAGCTTGGACTGGCGACGATGTGCATCGGCGTTGGACAGGGAACCGCGATGCTGCTGGAAGGCATGTAATGGCACTGAACCCGGAAGACTTCACCACCCTCCTGCTCGAGGACCGCGAAGACCGCCTCACGGTTCTGCTGAACCGCCCCGAGGTCCGTAACGCGATCGACCAGACCATGGTGGACGAACTCCACCAAGTCTGCGCCGAGCTGGAACGGAACCCCAAAGTACTGATCATCGCCGGGACCGACGGTGTTTTCGCCTCCGGAGCCGATATTGGGCAGTTGCGCGAACGTCGCCGCGATGACGCCCTGCAAGGAATCAACTCCACCATTTTTGTGCGGATCGCCAAACTTCCCATGCCCGTTATCGCGGCCTTGGATGGCTATTGCCTGGGTGGTGGCGCTGAGCTCGCCTATGCAGCGGACTTCCGCATCGGCACTCCGAGTGTCCGGATCGGAAACCCTGAGACGGGACTCGGAATCCTCGCCGCAGCCGGTGCCAGCTGGCGGCTCAAGGAACTCGTGGGAGAGCCCAAAGCCAAGGAAATCCTCTTGGCCGGGACTGTGCTGCGGGCAGAAGAAGCCCTCCGGATCAGCCTCATCACAGAGATTCATGAAGCTCCGGAGCTGATGGACGCGGCGCACAAGCTGGCCGACCGGATTGGACGCCAGGATCCCTTGGCGGTCCGCATCACCAAATCCGTCTTCCATGCCCCCGCCGAGGCCCACCCGCTCATCGACACCCTCGCCCAGGGAATTCTCTTCGAGTCGCAGGCCAAGTTCGACCGCATGCAGGCGTTCCTCGACAAAAAGTCGGCCAAGGCTTCGCAAGATTCCGCAACCGATGATGCCGACCCGACTCACGACAGGACCCAGAAATGACCGT
Source organism: Arthrobacter sp. TmtSoilC79 (assembly GCF_059739405.1). Lineage (NCBI taxonomy): Bacteria > Bacillati > Actinomycetota > Actinomycetes > Micrococcales > Micrococcaceae > Arthrobacter > Arthrobacter sp. TmtSoilC79. The sequence continues at coordinate 1,069,964 of NZ_AP046051.1, forward strand.
TGTTCCCGCCATCCCGCACGTCGTTGGAGTCCTCGGTGGTGGCCGGATGGGTGCCGGAATCGCACACGCCTTCCTCACTAAAGGTGCCACCGTGATCGTGGTGGAACGCGATCACGAGGCAGCAGCCGGAGCGCAGGATCGCGTTGCTGACGCCGTCACCAAGTCCGCCGCCCGCGGCACCCTGAATGAAACTCATGAACAGGCGATGTCCCGCTTCAGCACCTCCACGGACTACACATCGTTCATCCACTGCGGACTGGTGGTGGAAGCGGTGCCGGAGGATTACGATCTCAAAGTCAAGGCGCTGAAGGCTGTGGAGGAACACCTGTCCGCCGATGCCTTCCTGGCGTCGAACACCTCCTCGCTTTCCGTCACTGGACTGGCCAACGAACTTCGCCGGCCCGCCAACTTTGTGGGGCTGCACTTCTTTAACCCGGTGCCCGCATCCACCCTCATTGAGGTGGTGCTGGCCAAGGAGACGTCTCCCGAACTCGCTGCTGCGGCCAAAAACTGGACTGAGGCACTCGGCAAGACCGCCGTCGTCGTCAATGACGCTCCCGGCTTCGCGTCCTCAAGGCTCGGCGTCGCCATTGCCCTTGAAGCTATGCGCATGGTGGAGGAGGGCGTGGCATCGGCCGAGGACATCGATGCCGCCATGGTCCTCGGTTACAAGCACCCCACGGGCCCGCTGAAGACCACGGACATTGTGGGCTTGGACGTCCGGCTGGGCATTGCCGAATACCTGCACTCGACTCTTGGTGACCGTTTCGCTCCGCCGCAGATCCTCCGGGACAAAGTGGCTCGCGGTGAACTCGGGCGCAAGACGGGCAAGGGTTTCTTCGACTGGAACGACTGACCTCCGGCTTGCCCCCGCAGGCGGTTAGGCTAGCCGGGTGACTTCAATTGAACCCATCACCCTGACCGGAAAATTCGTGACACTGGAACCCTTGAGCCAGGAACACCACGACGGGATGGTGGAGGCGGCCCGCGATGGTGACCTTTGGAAGCTTTGGTACACCTCCGTGCCGACGCCGGAGGGCATGGCTGCTGAAATCGATCGCCGCCTGGGCCTCCAAGCGGAGGGGTCCATGCTGCCTTTTGCTACGCGATCCAACGCCACGGGCAAGCTCATCGGCATGACCACGTACATGAACATCGACGCTGCCACTCCGCGGTTGGAGATCGGCTCCACCTGGAACGCCGCGTCGGCGCACGGTACGGGGACCAATCCGGACTCCAAGCTGCTGCTCCTGGGGCATGCCTTCGAAACACTGGGTTGTGTAGCCGTTGAATTCTGCACGCACTGGATGAACCAGCAGTCCCGCGAAGCCATTGCCCGGCTCGGCGCCAAGCAGGACGGCGTGCTCCGAAGCCACTCCCGCAGCAAGGACGGCGCCCTCCGCGACACCGTGGTGTTCTCCATCCTCGAGCACGAGTGGCCCGCTGTGCGCAACGGGTTGGAGTTCCGGCTGGCCAAGTACGGCGCGTAGGTTCTTGCCACCCCGCCGAGGGGTGAGCTCTCGCCCCTTTACGTGCTCTGAGGGGTGAGCTCTCGGCTGTTTGTGTGCGCTGAGGGGTGAGCTCTCGGCTTTATCTTGGCGCTTAATGTGCCGGGAACTAACCCCTCGGCGAGCGTGGTGGGGGAGTGTGTGCGGTGAGGGGTGAGCTCTCGCCCTTTACGTGCGCTGAGGGGTGAGTTCTCGGCTTTATGGGGTTGGGGATTGTGCCGGGATCTAACCCCTCGGCGGCCATGTGGAGGGGGTTGTATGTCGAGGGGTGAGCTCTCGCCCCTTTACGTGCGCTGAGGGGTGAGCTCTCGGCTTTATGGGGTTGGGGATTGTGCCGGGATCTAACCCCTCGGCGGCCATGTGGAGGGGGTTGTATGTCGAGGGGTGAGCTCTCGCCCCTTTACGTGCGCTGAGGGGTGAGCTCTCGCCCTTTACCTGCGCTGAGGGGTGAGCTCTCGCCTTTATGGGGTAGGGGATTGTGCCGGGATCTAACCCCTCGGCGGCCAGGGAGGTCTGTTCGCAGCTCTCCCGCAGGCGTACGCTGGCCACACATTGCCCCGGTATGCGGCCGAATGGTGGGGCGAGCCGTGACCTCCGCACTTTCGGAGTGCCGGAGCCCCATTTGAGCATTATGAAGGGGAACGTCATGGCAACTCATCAAGCACGACGACGGCTGGCTGCTTTGGCGGGCGGGCTCGCTGTCCTGGGACTTTCGCTGGGGTTCGTGGGGAGTCCGGCCACCGCGGCTCCGCCGCCATCCGTTGACTATGTGGCCCTTGGCGATTCTTACACTGCAGGCACGGGAGCTGGTGGCCTGTACAGGGACACGCCTTGCTGGCAGAGCCACCCTGGCTATGTGGACGTGGTTGCTGATACTGGCCGGGTCAATCTACTGGCCAACTTCGCCTGCCACGGGGCACTGCTGACCTTTGATCCGGAATTTCCGAGTCCCTTCTATAACGGCGCACCAACGGTTCTGGAGCAGATCGCACTGGGCCAGACCGCACTCCACAACGCAGAACTAGTGAGCATCACTGCCGGGGCCATAGATGCTGGGAGCCTTCTGGCGCTCCAGGCCTGCGCGTCGCCGGATACTGCGGGTTGCGCAGGGACCGTTAATGCGATCATCGCCAACCTCCCGGTGCTCGAAGCCGGCCTCGAGGGTATCTACCAGACCATCCAGGCATCAGCCCCGCAGGCAACCATTGCTGTGATGGGCTACCCGCGGCTCTTTGACCCGGTCAATGGGGTGCCGGTTAGTCCCGTCGAGAACCAGGCAAAGGTCAACCAAGCCATCGACGCCCTCAACCAAACCATCGCCAAGGCGGTTGCTGACAGCCGGACCAACGCCAAGTTTGTTGACGTTACCAAGAGGTTCGCCGGGCATGCAGCGAATTCCTTGGATCCATGGATAGTGCTGGACTTCCGGCTGCCGCTCCCTGACGCCAACTTCCATCCGAATGTCGCCGGGCACCAGGCATACGCCGCGGCATTGGTCTCGACGGTCAAACCCGCCCAACTCGCGAAGCGGTAAGACCAACCCGTTCGCCGAGGGGCGGGCTCTCGGCAGTATGCGAGCTTGAAAGGGCCGAGAGCTAACCCCTCGCGGGCCTCAAAGTGCCGAGAGCTGACCCCTCGGCGGCCCTCGATGTGCCGAGAGCTGACCCCTCGGCGGGCCTCGATGTGCCGAGAGCTGACCCCTCGGCGGGCCTCGATGTGCCGAGAGCTGACCCCTCGGCGGGCCTCGATGTGCCGAGAGCTGACCCCTCGGCGGGCCTCGATGTGCCGAGAGCTGACCCCTCGGCGGGCCTCAAAGTGCCGAGAGCTGACCCCTCGGCGGGCCTCAAAGTGCCGAGAGCTAACCCCTCGGCGGCCAGGAGGGGTGAGAGCTAACCCCTCGCGGGCCTCAAAGTGCCGAGAGCTAACCCCTCGGCGGCCAGGAGGGGTGAGAGCTAACCCCTCGGTGCGCCTCGATGTGCCGAGAGCTGACCCCTCGGCGGGCCTCGATGTGCCGAGAGCTGACCCCTCGGCGGGCCTCGATGTGCCGAGAGCTAACCCCTCGGCGACCAGGAGGGGTGAGAGCTAACCCCTCGGCGGTCAGGAGGAGTGAGAGCTAACCCCTCGGCGCGCCCCACCACTCACGCGCCCACCCGCGCATGTGCTTAGCTGGCTCCTATGGAGGGGACACCTGAAGCTCAACAAAGCGTCCACTGGGACGGCGCCGTGAATGCGTGGCGGATTGCCGGCGATGTCTACAGGATGGGCCGGCACGAGTGGGTCACCCAGGCCGGTTGGCAGCAGATGTACGACGACGGCGTCCGCACCGTGATCGATCTCCGTGCCGACCGCGAACGTCACCAACGCGACACCGATCCTGAGGTGTCCGAAGACGTGAAGGCGCGTATCGACGTCGTACATTGCCCTACGGAGGATCCGGACCATCGCCGCTTCAGCGAGCTGTTCGGCCCGTATCTGAAGGACCCGGCGCAGTATGGCGACTACGTGGACCTGTTCGCGGACAGGATCGCCCCGGTCTTCAATGCCATCGCGGCCTCGCCCGGCAAAGTGGTGGTCCATTGCTCGGCGGGGCGGGATCGCAGCGGGGTGATCGCGCTGATGCTGCAGCGGCTTGCGGGTATGAGCGATGAGGCCATTGTGCGGGGCTATGAGCTCGCAGCCAGGGGAATCAATGAGCGGCATCGCACGCACGGAGCCCCGCATGCCCATGATCCGTACCTTCCTGAGGACGAGCTCGAGGCCATCCTGGAACAGAAGAGGGCGGGCCTGCTCAGGTTCCTCGAAGGGCTGGATGTCCTGGAATTCCTGAAGGCCAACGGCGTCTCGGAACACGAGGTGGGCGCGTTGAAGTCCAAGCTCGGTTCCGGGGCCATCGCCGCTGCTAACATGCAGGATTGATCACACTTTCCCAACGGAATGGACCCGCCATGAACGCCGGTGCCCGCGTCACCATCGTGACCCGAACCAAGAACCGCCCAATCTTCCTGGCCAGGGCACTGGATGACATCTTCGCCCAGACGTTCCAGGATTTCGAGTTGGTGATTGTGAACGACGGCGGCAACCCGGCCGACGTCGACCATCTCACCGCCCAGCGGGCGGATGACGAGCGGAAGCGCATCACCACGCTTCACCATTCCGCATCCGTTGGCATGGAGGCGGCGTCGAATGCGGGAATCAAAGCCGGATCCGGGGAGTTCATTGTGATCCACGACGACGACGATTTTTGGGCTCCGAACTTCCTCGAAAGCACTGTGGCGTACCTGGATGAGCCTTCCCATGGGGGCGAAAGCGGTGTGATGGTCCGCACCGAGATCGTCATTGAGGAGCTGAAGGGGGATCGCATTGAGCCGATCCGCCGGGAGATCTTCTGGGCGGACATGCAGCAGATCACCCTTGCGGACATGTTGAAAATCAACCGGGCCGTTCCCATTTCCTTCCTGTACCGCCGGGAACTGCACGACGCCGTGGGCTACTACAACGAAGACCTACCCGTGGTGGGCGACTGGGAGTTCCACTTGCGCGTCCTTAGCCACTCGCGTGTCGGCTTCCTCGACGGCGAACCCCTTGCGTTTTGGTCACAGCGCCCCGAATCCCAGGGGCATGACGGCAACAGTATTTTCGCAAAGGCCGCGGAGCACGCCCGCTACGATGCCTTGGTCCGCGACCAGCATCTCCGGGATGGTGTTGCCCAGGGTGGGCTGGGCGGGATGTTGTACCTGACCCGCGTCCTGGCTGAGCAGGAGGAGCTGATCCGGGACCAGCAGCGTCGCCTCGACGAGACCGGGGCCAAGCTGGACCATGTGCTGGAGCGGCTCGATGCCTTGAACCAGACTGTCATTTCGCGGACGAGCGTGGGGGAGTTCCTGAAGAAGCCGTTGTTGCTGGCGAAGAAGCTGGGCGGCCGGAGCTAAGGTCCCTCACGAAATACCTGCTGTACTCTTCCGGGCATTCATGTACCCTGTATATATTACCGAACGGCCGGTCAGTAATGTTGGCTCCAGTCAGCAGGGACCGTGCCGCTTTCACGTGCCTTGGAAGGACCCGTCGACGATGACCACTACAGCAGTCGCCCCGGAAACCACAGCCGTTGCAACCGTGCCCAGTTACGTTCAGGATGCCTGGTGGACGCCGGCCCCTGACGCCAGGAAAGTCCCGGTCCGCGATGCCAGCACCGGAGAAGTCCTGGCCAACGTGAGCACCGACGGTCTGGACCTCGCCGCCGTCGTAAATTACGGGCGGGCCACGGGCCAAACCGAACTCGGGAAGCTGACCTTCCACCAGCGTGCCCTCAAGCTCAAGGAGCTTGCCCAGTACCTCAACGGGCGGCGCCAGGAACTCTACGAATCCTCGTCGCAGAGCGGTGCCACCAAGATCGACAACATGATCGACATCGACGGCGGCATCGGCGTGCTCTTCACGTTCGGCTCCAAGGGCCGCCGTGAACTGCCCAACTCGCAGGTGGTGGTGGACGGCCCCATGGAGGTGCTCTCCAAGGACGGTTCGTTCGCCGGCGAGCACATTTACACCCGCATTCCGGGCGTTGCCGTGCAGATCAACGCATTCAACTTCCCCGTGTGGGGCATGCTGGAGAAGTTCGCGCCCGCGTTCCTCGCCGGCGTCCCCACCATCGTGAAGCCCGCCACGCCTACCGGTTATGTTGCCGCCGCCGCCGTCAAAGCCATGGTGGAATCGGGCATCCTCCCCGCCGGTTCCCTCCAATTGATCTCCGGTTCCGCGCGGACCATCCTGGACGAACTCGACTACCGCGACCTCGTATCCTTCACAGGCTCGGCGTCCACGGCGAACTCGCTGAAGGGCCACCGGAACGTGGTTCAGGGCGGCGTCCGGTTCACCTCTGAGACCGACTCCCTGAACGCCGCGATTCTGGGGCCAGATGCTGTTCCCGGTACGCCCGAGTTCGACGCCTTCGTCAAAGCCGTGGTCACAGAAATGACCGTCAAGGCCGGCCAGAAGTGCACCGCCATCCGCCGCATCATCGTTCCGCAGGCCCTGACCGCAGACGTTGCTGCCGCCGTCGGAGCCCGCATCAACGAGCGCGTCGTCGTAGGTGACCCCCGCGCCGAGGGCGTCACCATGGGTGCGCTTGCATCCCTGGAGCAACTCGCGGATGTCCGCGCTGCAGTGCAGTCAATGCTCGACGCCGGCGGGGAACTTGCGTACGGATCTCTGGACAGGCCGTCGGTCACCTCCGTCGGCGGGACCGTGGGTGTGGTTGAGGACGGCGCGTTCATGTCGCCGGTGCTCCTGAGCTGGTCCAACGCCGAAGCCGAAGAAGTCCACTCGCTCGAAGCCTTTGGCCCGGTTTCCTCCGTGATTGGTTACTCGGATCTGGCCGACGCAGTCCGCCTCGCAGCCCGCGGCTCCGGTTCCCTGGTGGCCTCGGTATGCACCAACGATCCTTCAGTTGCCCAGGAGCTCGTGCTTGGCATTGCCGCCCACCACGGCCGCGTGCACATGCTCAACCGGGAAGATGCCCGCTCCTCCACCGGTCACGGTTCCCCGGTGCCGCACCTGGTTCACGGCGGACCCGGCCGGGCCGGAGGCGGCGAGGAGCTGGGTGGCATCCGCTCCGTGCTGCACCACATGCAGCGCACCGCCATCCAGGGTTCGCCGAACATGCTGACTGCCGTCACGGGCCAGTGGCACACCGGCGCCGACCGCAACTTCACGGTGGAAACCGAAGGCGAGCACCCGTTCCGGAAGTCGTTGGCCACCCTGCGGATCGGTGATGCCGTTCGCTCCGGGCTGCGCGAGGTGAAGCTCGAGGACATCACAGCCTTCGCCAACTCCACCGGCGACACCTTCTACGCCCACACCAACCAGGAAGCAGCCGAAGCCAACCCGTTCTTCCCGGGCATCGTGGCCCACGGCTATTTGCTGCTGAGCTGGGCTGCCGGGCTCTTCGTGGAGCCGGCTCCGGGCCCCGTGCTGGCCAACTACGGCTTGGAGAACCTGCGCTTCATCACCCCCGTGGCTGCGGGCGACTCCATCCGGGTCACCCTGACGGCCAAGAAGATCACGCCTCGTGAGACTGATGAGTACGGCGAGGTGGCCTGGGATGCCGTCCTGACCAACCAGAACGAGGAAATCGTGGCCACGTACGACGTCCTCACCCTCGTGGAGAAGTAACCCTCTATCACGTCCCGCGGGGTGTGGGGGATCGCTCTCTCACGTCCCGTGGACTTGAGCGGGACGCTCCATCACATCCCTCGGGCTTGAGCGGGACGCTCTATCACATCCCCCGGGGTTTGGGCCGGTCCATCTATCACATCCCTCCGGGTTGGCCGGTCCCTCTTGCAGCAACGACAAAACGCCTTTCCCCTTCAGTGGGGAAAGGCGTTTCGTCGTTCCGCCTGAAGGTAGTCAGGAGGAACAACACGACGACGACGGCACCTGGCTTCGCCACGCCCGCCACCTTGGGGGATGTGGAAGAGGGTTTGGTTCAAGCCCGGGGGAGGTGGAAGGGGAAGGGGGTCACGCTCAAGCGTGGGGGATGTGGAAGAGGGTCACGCTCAAGCCCGGGGGATGTGGAAGAGGGTCACGCCCAAGCCCGGGGGATGTGGAAGAGGGTCACGCCCAAGCGTGGGGGATGTGGAAGAGGGTCACGCCCAAGCGTGGGGGATGTGGAAGAGGGTCACGCCCAAGCGTGGGGGATGTGGAAGAGGGTCACGCCCAAGCCCGGGGGATGTGGAAGAGGGTCACGCTCAAGCGTGGGGGATGTGGAAGAGGGTCACGCCCAAGCCCGGGGGATGTGGAAGAGGGTCACGCCCAAGCGTGCGCGGCCGTCAGGAGGCCGTGTGGAGGCCCTCGAAGGCCATGGTGATGACGTCGTCTGCCAGCTTCTCCGGCGACAGCGAGCCGCCGGGCTTGTACCACTCCACGATCGAGTTGATGGTGCCGAACAACAAGCGCGTCACGGTACGGGGATCGATGTCCTGGCGCAGGGACCCGTCCTCGCGGGCGGCGGAAATCAGGGCAGCTACCTTGTGGTCGAACGCACGGCGCCGTTCCAGGGCATCGCGCTCGATCTCCGTGTTTCCCCGCAAACGCAGCAGCAGGGTCACGAACGGGAGGCGATCCACCAGCACGGCGATGGTTTGCCGCAGGACGAACTCCAGGCGCGCATCTGCGGGTCCGGAGGTAGCCGAGGGTTCCTCGAGAATGGCTTCCAGGCCGCCCAACGCGTGGTCCAGGGCGAGCTTCAGCAGATCGCCCTTGGACGGCACGTGGTGGTAAATGGCTGACTTCGAGATCCCGAGGTTTTCAGCCAGGATGCCCATGGACGTTGCGTCGTACCCGTGGCGGTTGAAGACGTCGACGGCGATGCGGAGCACCGACTGCTGGTCGTAACCGGGCCGTCCGCGCTTGGTGGTGGTCTCAGTAGGCATGCTGGCATTTTCTCACGATCTCAGGGATGGTCAGCCCTTGGGGCGCAGGTCGTAGATGCGGCGGAGCTTCCCGTTGGACCGCTCAAGGGAGCCCGGCTCCACCACGTCTACTACGCACGATGACCCGACATGAATCTTGATCTGCTCCCGCAAGGTGTGGGCCGCCGTCGTGCTTGATTCGGGGGACACTGCCTCACGCCGCTCGATCCGGACCGTCAGCGAATCCATGCGCTTGCCCTCGGGGCGGGTGATTTCGAGCTGGAAGTGCGGGCTGAGTTCGGGGATGCGGAGGGCGATTTCCTCGATCTGGGACGGGAACAGGTTCACGCCGCGCAGGATGATCATGTCGTCGCTGCGGCCCGTGATGCGGCCCATGCGGCGGTGTGCCGGGCGCGCGGTGCCCGGGAGCAGGCGGGTGAGGTCCTTGGTGCGGTACCGGATGATCGGGAGCGCTTCCTTGGTGAGGGACGTGAAGACGAGCTCGCCGGGTTCGCCGTCGCCCAGGACTGTGGAGTGATCGAAGGGGTCGATGATTTCGGGCCGGAAGTGGTCTTCCCAGATGTGGCAGCCGTCCTGCGTTTCAACAGCTTCGCCGGCGACGCCCGGCCCCATGACCTCGGAGAGCCCGTAGATGTCGGAGGCCTTGATGTTCATGGTGACTTCGAGCTCGTGGCGCATTTCCTCGGTCCACGGCTCGGCGCCGAGAACAGCGTATTTGAGTGAAGTGGATGTGGGGTCGATGCCTTGTTTTGCCATGGCGTCGGCGATGGTCAGCAGGTAGGTGGGCGTGGCCAGGATGGCGTCCGGTTTGAAGTCCTGGATGAGCTGGATCTGGCGTTCGGTTTGTCCGCCTGACATGGGGATGACGGTGCAGCCCAGCGCTTCAGCGCCGGCGTGCGCGCCGAGACCGCCGGTGAAGAGCCCGTAGCCGTAGGCGTTGTGGACCTTCATGCCGGGGCGGATGCCGGAGGCGCGGAAGGAGCGGGCCACCAGGGTTGCCCAGTTGGCGAGGTCCTGTTTGGTGTAGCCAACCACGGTGGGGCGGCCGGTGGTGCCGGAGCTCGCGTGGATGCGTGCCACCTGGTCCTGCGGGACGGCGAACATCCCGAACGGGTATTCCAGGCGCAGGTCTTCCTTGGTGGTGTAAGGGAACTTGCCGAGGTCGCTGAGTTCGCGGAGGTCGGTGGGGTGCACGCCGGCGTCGTCGAACTTGCGCTTGTACAACGGCACGCGATCGTAGGCGTAGGCCACGGTGTGCTGGAGGCGGGTGAGTTGGAGGGCCTCGAGTTCGTCGCGGGAGATGGTCTCTTCACGGTCCAGCACGGCGTCAGTTGCCTTGGTGGGGGAAGCTGCGGGTGCGGCCACGGTGTTCTGCGTCATGGGATTTTCCTACTTCTTGGAGATGGTGCGGCTGCGGCCACGGAACTCGGCAATGAGCTCCCCGGGCTGGGTGTCGGTGGTGGAGGGGGCGTCGGGCGAGGCCGCATAGATCTGGATGTCGTAGAGGCCGCTTCGGCCGGTGCTCGCGCGGCGGTTTGCGACGGCGGTGATCACCTGGCCTTGGAATGCCGGCTTGATGAAGTTGATGTCGACGCCGGACGCCACCGTGATGTTGGCGGCTTGCTGGGGCGTGGGGTTGGCCGGGTTGCAGGCCAGGGCGAAGGCTGTGTCACCGAAGGCGAAGATCATTCCGCCGTGGGCCATTCCGAATCCGTTGAGCATTTCCTGGCGGAGGTGCATGCGGATGGTGGCGTGGCCGTCGTCGAGCTTGAGGACCTCGATGCCCATCCATTCTGACGCGTAGTCGTTCGTCAGGATGTGGTGCGAAGCACCGGAGAGGGTTGTTTCAACCATGCGTCATTGCCTCCAGCTTTATTTACCGAATGTTCATTAGGTAATCCCAGATCGCGCCACGTGTCAAGACTGGACCAGTATCTGCTCCCACCTAGTAGCCTCGAAGACATGCCCGAAATTGAGCTCCCCATCATCACAGACCGACTCATTCTGCGCCGTTTCGACGCCGAGGACCTTGAGAGATTCCACGGCTACCAGTCCCTTCCCGAAACGGCCCGCTTCCTTTTCCGCAACGAACTGAGCAAGACCAAGGCCATGGAAGTCCTGGGCCGCTACGCGAACTTCGAGTTCAAGCAGGAAGGCGACTGGGTGTGCCTGGCCATCGAGCGGAAGGACCAGCCTGGCCTCCTTGGCGAGGTAGTGCTGAAATGGCTCGAAGGGACCGGGCAAGCCGAGGTTGGCTGGATTCTCCACCCGGATGCCCAGGGCCACGGCTTCGCCACAGAGGCAGCGGAAGCCGTACTGCGGCTTGCCTTCGAAACGCTGTCATTCCACCGCGTCGACGCCAAACTGGACGCCCTCAACGAAGGATCGGCCGGGATTGCCACGCGCCTGGGCATGCGGCTTGAAGCCACGCTGGTGGATAACTGGCACTACAAGGGCCAGTGGGCAACGGAGAATATCTACGCGATTCTCGACTCCGAATGGCGCACCCGGCACCACCCCTGGACCCGGACCATCAACTGACGGGCCAGGTCTTGTGGTGCTTCAGCTGCTCGGTCAGCTGCGCCTCGGGCAAGGGCCGGCTGAAGTAGTACCCCTGGCCGCTGGTGCACCCGATGCTGAGGAGATACTCGGCCTGGTCGGCAGTCTCGACGCCTTCCCACACTGCAGCGAGGCCACAGGCGCGGATCAACTGCAGCACGGCGGCCAGCAGCGCGGGCTGGGACGGGTCGCTGCCCAGCGCCGAGAGCAGGGTCCGGTCCACTTTGACCGTATCCACTGGGAGCTGGCGCAGGTAGCTGATGGAGGAGTAACCGGTGCCGAAATCGTCGATTTCCAATCCCACCCCCAGCCGGCGCAGGCTGTTGAGCGTGTAGCGGTCGAGGTCATTGCCTTGGATGACCGCGCTCTCGGTAAGCTCCAGGACCAGCAGCGACGGGTCCAGATCAGCCGACGCCAATGCCTCGCGGACGTCTTCGATGAACTCCAGCCGCTGTAGGTCCGCCGCTGAAACGTTGATGCGCATGCTGAAGTTGTGACCCGCCGTGAGGGGGTCGGTACGCCATTGCTTCAATTGCTCGACGGCGGTGCGGAGCACCCAGCCGCCCAGGTCGGAAATCATTCCCGTTTCCTCGGCAATGGGAATGAACTCGTCCGGCATGATGAGCCCACGGGTGGGGTGGTTCCAGCGGACCAACGCTTCCACACCTTCGATTTCGCGGGTATCAAGCCGGATGATGGGTTGGTAGAACAGCACCAGTTGCGAGCCGGTGATTGCCTCTTTGAGCTCACCCACCAACTGGTTCCGCATTTGCCGGGCATGCAGCATGGCTGGCTCGAACACCTTGAGTTTGCCGCGACCATCAGCCTTGGACTCGTACATGGCGATGTCCGCTTCCATCATCAATTCCTCGGCGCGGTGCCCGGGGTCCGCCATCCGCAGGCCCATGCTGGCCCCACAACGCAGGTGTTGCCCTTCAATCTCCATGGGGCCTATGACGGCAGCGAGGATCCGGTTGCCAATGGATGCCGCTGCGGCCGGGGTGACGTCGGGAATAAGCACGGCGAACTCGTCCCCGCCCATGCGGGCCACCATGTCCTGCTCGCGGACGGCCCCGGTGATCCTGGTGGCCACCGTTTCCAGGACCTTGTCCCCAATGGTGTGCCCCAGGGAGTCGTTGATTGTTTTGAAGCCGTCCATATCCAGGAGGAGGATGGCTGCTTTGAGGCCGCTCTCAACACCGCGTGCCTGTGCTTCGCTAAGCGCCGTGGCAAAAGCTGATCGGTTGTTCAAGCCGGTCAGGGGATCCGTCATGGCCATGTGCTGCATCGCCAAGTGGGCTTCGTTGAGCTGCCGGGTGCGCGCCTGGACCCGCTGCTCCAGTTCCTCGTAAACGATCTGCAGGTCCTCAGCCAGGAGGTTGGTACCCATGATCACGGCGTCGATTTCGTCGCGTGCGTTTGAGACTTCGATCCTCGTGTGGAGGTCACCGGCTGCCAGCTTGACGATGCCTTCCAGGAGGAGTCCCAGGCGCGGGTCGTTGCCGGAGTACATCTTTCCTTCGGACATGCTCACTCCCCGTGTGGCCCGCCTCGTTGCTCGTCGCTATGACGACGGTACTCCCTGACGGCCGCGCTGCGGTCAGGCAACGCTGCCTGCTCGAACAAAGTGGCGGCTTCCTCGAACGCAGCCAACGCATCCTCCCGTCGACCGGAGGCGAGCAGTGTCTTTGCCAAAAGGAAATGTGCTTCCGCCGAGGTTTGCGTTGCCAGAATGGAAGACCGGGCGCACAAGGGTTCAAGGATGGCGATGGCCTGCAGAATATCGCCGCCAAGGAAATACCAGTGGGCGCGGACCAGCGACATTTCCAGCTGGTCCCGCTCGGAGCCGCCCACAATGTCCGTTGCCAGCTCAGCCCTTTCAATGCAGCGAAGGGTTGCGGCGTCACTGAGTTTGGCCTGAAGGCGCATTTCCGCTGAAGCCCGGTTGAATCGAGCCCACAAATCAACGTCTTTGGACGGCGACAGCCTTTCGGCCGCGAGGTCGTGATATCGGCCGCCGTCGGCAACGCGATTGACCAGGAATGCCACATTGCCGATCACCCAGTAGCCCTTGCCGGCGGTGTCTTCATCGACGTCGTCGGTCAGCAGGGTTTCCAGAACCAGGGATTCGCGCCAGGCATCGTCCAGGAGCCGGCTCTCGGCCAACGCCGCGATCAGGGCACGCTGGGCCAGGATTTGGACGTACAGCAATTCGGGGTCCCTGGCCGCGAGTTTCGCCGCATCAGCAGCCATGGTGGCAGCTTCGGGGAGCCTGCCCAGCCCTTGGAAAGCCACGGCAACCATGGTTCCAGCCTTGGCTCCAAGCTCGGGCGAGGACGCGGTCAGGGCGTGGTCGTTCAGTTCCAGGGCGACGTTGAGGTATTCATCGATCCGGCCCTGGTCGCGGAGGCACTCTGCCTGCAGATACCGCATGTTCCACCAGGACTCGTCATCTCCGGCGATGGTGGCCAGCCCTGCAGCGTCTCCGGCAAGGCGGTAGGCCTCGTCGAAGTCCCGTTCCTTCCATTTGGCGCGTGCCGTGAGACCGGCAACGAGGTGGGAGGCGAGGTGCGGACTTTGCATGTGCCCATTATCCATGTCATTGTGGAAGAAAAGCTCGTATAGTTTGCAGCGTGACTTTATTCAAGTCACAGACAACAAATTCGCATCAGTACGAAAGGGCATAGCGGATGAAAAAATTTGCGGCAACCCTGCTCATGGCGGCGGTTCTGGCAGTAACGGGATTCGCTGCCCCGGCTAATGCCGAGCCTTCGCAGGACAGCACGGCAATCGGCTGGTGGCCGAACAGCATCACCACCACCAAGACGAGCACAACAAGCATCGGTTGGTGGCCAAACTAAACATTGGGGGAGAGCCTCTCAAGGCCAAATAACGTCAATTGATGCCCCGGGCTGCTGCCCGGGGCATCAGTTTTTGTTTCGCAGTATGTCGAGCATTAGTGACCACAGCGCACTAGCGCCGGCCCCGCGTTGACAGGGCTGTCACAGCGCGGGGCGGGTGATTACGGACCGCCCACGGGCAGCTCCACGGACACCGTGGTTCCGGACCCCAGGGTGGAATCCAGGAACATGCGGCCCATGTGCCGGCTGATGATGTCGTGCGCTATCGCCAGTCCCAGGCCACTGCCGGGGACTGCCGCGGACGTAGCATTGGAGGCCCGGTAGAAGCGGGTGAAGATGTGGGGAAGATCGTGCTCGGGGATGCCCAGGCCGTTGTCCGCGACCTCCACCAGCGCCAGTCCGCCGCCTTCGGAGTCCGAGACCGAACTGGTGATGCCCACCCGGCCACCCTCGGGGGTGAACTTGATGGCGTTGGCAACGATGTTGGTAAAAACCTGTTCCAGCTTGGCCTCGTCAGCTGTGACTTCGATGTCGTCCGTCCCCTCGGTAAAGGACAAGGAGACATGGCGGGATTCGGCCAGTGGCCGGAGGGTAGCCACCACCACCTGGAGGAGTTTGGCGATGTCCACCGGCTTGAGGTCCAGGTTGCTGCCATCCTGCATGGACACCGTGAGCATGTCCTCAATGAGCCGCCGGAGCCGGGTGGAGTTCCGGGCGATGACTTCAAGCATCTTCCTGATTCCGTCAGGAACCGGCCCGCCGGATCCGTCCTGGATCATGTCCAGGTAAGCGGTGATGGAGGTCAAGGGTGTCCGGAGTTCATGGTTGACCGTTGCGAGGAAATCGGTCTTTGCCTTGTCCAGCTGCCGCAGCTGGTGCAGGACCCGCTGTTGGGCGCTGATGAGGTGGCCTTGGATGAGCCCGTGCGCCACGTTTCCGGCCACGTGCTGCATCAGCGCGATCTCGGGGCGGGTCCACTCATGGCGTTCCTGGACGGTGGAGAGCAGGATGATGCCCATAGCGGACGCGCCCTCACCCACGGGGAGCAGGACCGTGGACACGGGCTTCAGCTCGCCGGACCATTCACGCAGAGCCTTGGCAATGCCGGAGTCCGGGTCTTCGCGGTGGTCCTCGACCGCCAGCACGTCCGCGTCGGCCCACAATCTGTTGGCTGCCTCGGCAATGGCGTTTTCGCTCTCGCCCAGCCTTGCCGGAAGCATCGAAAGACCGGGGCGGTTCCACTGTGCACGAATGCTGGGAACGCGTTCATCGCGGAAAGTAGCGAACCAGACGTGGTCCACGTCCAGAGCCTCCCCGAATCCACTCACTACATGGTCAGCTATCAACTGGGGATCGTTGGTTTCCCGGATGGCCGAGGAGACGTTCCTGAGGCTTTCGCGCAAGGCTTCAATCTCGCTGCGGGATCGTGAGCGCTCGGCGGCCAGGCCGATCAGTGTTTCAACGCGGTGGACCAGTTCCCCGGATCGAATGGGACTGACGACGTAGTCCGTCACGCGCCAGGATTCCACTTCCTGGAAGTCCAGGGATTCCTGCGGGGCAAGGATCAGCAGTATGGGAACCCCGGGGTTGCGCAGTCCGTGGGCCAGCGAGCTCTCAGCCACCACTACCGATGGGGTGGTGTGCTGGAGATGGGCGGCCAAGGCTGCCGCATCCGGGGCATGGGAAACGTTGAATCCCGCTTTGGCAAGGGCGGCCGTCGTCGCGGCCAAACGGTCCCTGTCTGAATCCGCCACTAGGGCGGAGCGGGCATGCTGTACGTCGGCAACGGTCTCGCCCACTGAGCCCCTTCCGTTCCAACGTTTCATTCGCGGTGTTTCACGATGTGCCAACACACTATCAGCGGCTTTGCGGACAAAGGTGCCTGTGCGTCCATTGTGCCTGATGAGTCCTGGGCCATACCTTTACATTGCCCTTGGGATTCGACAGCCTTGAGGATGTCAGCAGGGGAGCATCGCCCGCCTCCCTTGCAGCAGGATCAATATGCAAGGAGCACTGTGGACCACCCAGCAACACCGCAGGATCACCAGAACGTATCGTTCGACCTGGAGCTTGAGGAACCGGGCATCCTTCGCCTGACGTGGCCCCGCGGAGCCCGGATCCAGGAATCCGATGCCCAGCGGGCCATGGACCGGGTGAACGAGCTCTGCGGGGAAGACCGCCATCCGATGATCGTGGACATGGCCACCACCGATGATGTGACCCGCGGTGCCCGCTCGGTCTTTGCCAAACCATGCCAGGCAAACCGGATCGCGCTCTGGGGCTCTTCGCCGGTGGACAGGGTCATTGCCAACTTTTTCCTCGGGATCATGAAGCCCCCGTGCCCCACCAAGTTCTTCACCTCTGAAACAGAGGCGTTGGAGTGGCTGGTGGAGGCCTAGCGCCACTTATATTTGGAGGATGTTTAGCGCGCTGCAGAAGTACCTGCTGATTCCCCGCCTCATCAGGCTCTCTTCCGCCGCCCCCAAGGATCCCCGCACTGCCTGGGACCGGTTCTGGGGCGATATTGGTTCCACCGGTGCCACGGGCGATGTCTTGTGGGATTCGGGCAGCGACCACGAACTCAACGGCTACCTCCCCAAACTGGCGCAGCTGGACCGTTCTTTGCCGGTGGTGGACGTCGGATGCGGCAATGGCAGCCTCACCCGTCTGCTGGCAGGCCATTTCCCGCATGCGCTGGGGCTTGACTACTCCGCAAACGCCGTCGAGCGGGCGCGGCAGGAATCAGCGGGAATCCCGACGGCGTCCTACGCCGTGTGCGACATGACGGCACCTGACGCCGCACTGACGGTGGCGACGGCCTTGGAAGCAGCGGGCTGGACCGGGGATGCGAACGTTTTCATCCGTGGGGTCCTGCACGTTCTGGACCGAAACGGCCGCTCAGCATTCGCTGCGAACCTGTTGCCCGTCGTCGGGACGCGCGGCGGTGTCTTCCTGGCCGAAACCAACTTCCCCGGCACTCCGGTGGATTACGTCAGCCACCTTGGGGCCACCCGCAAATCCATCCCTGGCCCTTTGGAGTGGGCCATTCGGGGGCTGCCAATGCCTGGCCGGTTCGGGGCGGCCCAGCGGAGCAAGGCCTTCCCGACGGCGGACTGGACCCTGGTCGAGGAGGGCGCCACGAGCATTGAGACGCGTCCGCTGAGCAGCCCGTCCACCCCGGACCTGATCCCGGGATACTTCGCGCTGCTCCGGGCCCGCCGAGCCTAAGAGGACAAACTCCTACCTCAGGCCGGCGCCAGGCAGGAGTTCGGTGGCTCCCACGGAGTCGGCCACGAACGCATAGTCCCAGGCCCGCTCACGCCACTGCACGTACCTGCCCGAGGCTCCGCCGTGCCCGCCGTCCATTTCGATCTTCATGATGATTGGTTCCGAACCCGTGGACACTGAGCGCAGTGCCTGGACCCACTTGGCAGGCTCGACGTACAGCACACGGGTGTCATTGAAGGATGTCACCGCAGCGATCTTGGGATAGGCCGCAGCGGCCACATTCTCGTACGGAGTGTAGGACTTCATGTAGGCGTAGGCCTCGGGATCCGTGATCGGGTTGCCCCACTCCTCCCATTCCAGGGCGGACAGGGGAAGTTCAGGATCCAGGATGGTGGTGAGGGCATCCACGAACGGCACCTGCGCCACAACAGCAGCGTATTTTTCCGGAGCCATGTTCGCCACGGCGCCCATGAGCAATCCGCCGGCAGACCCACCCATCGCTGCGATGCGCGACGGGTCAACCCAGCCCGACCCGGCCAGCCAATCCGTTGCGGCAATGAAGTCGGTGAAGGTGTTCTTCTTGGTGAGCTTCTTGCCGTCCTCGTACCATCGGCGGCCAAGTTCGCCGCCGCCACGGATGTGGGCGATCACCATGATGATGCCGCGGTCAAGAAGGGACAGCCGGGCCACCCCGAAGCCCGGATCCATGCTCATTTCGTAGGAGCCATAGCCGTACACCAGCCCGGCGTTCCTGCCATCCTGCCGGACCGAGGCGTGACGCAGCACTGACAGCGGGACCCGGGTGCCGTCGTCGGCGATTGCCCATTCGCGCGTGGCGACGTAGTCCTGAGCGGAGTAGCCGCCCAGTACGGGGCTTTCCTTGCGGAGGAGGAGCCGGCCCGCGGGCAGTTCGGAGGTGGGAAGCACAAAATCGTAGACGCGCGACGGCGTGAAGTAGGACGTGTATCCCATCCGGATCACGGGGGCCTCGTAGTCGGAACCGGCCACCCCGGCGGTGTAGAGCTCCTCGTCGAAGGCCGGCTCCACCGGGCGGCCCTGGGCCCCGGTGCCAAGCCCGGCCAGTGGCAGGACCTGGACCCGTTCAATGGTGTCCTTGCGGACGGACAGCACCAGATGCGTGGACGTCACGCCGGCGCCGTTGACGCGGACGTCGTCGGAATGTTCGACGACGGTACGCCAGTCCTGCTCTGCCAGCGGCTTGCTGAGCTCGGCCGGGTCCACCAAGCTGACCATCGAGTTGATGGCGTCCTTGTTGTGGGTCAGGAGGAGGGTTTCCTTCCCGTCCAGGACGAAGGGCTCGGCCTCGTACAGAAGGTGGTGGTCGCGGGAGATCACGGTGCTGAGGCCGGCGTCGTAATCGGCGAAGCGGAGCAGCCGCGTCTCGCTGAACTCCGAGCATCCGATGCTGAGCACCAGGTGGCGGCGGTCCGCGGAGAGATCGAAGCCCAGCCACATGGCGACGTCGTCCTCCTGGTAGAGAACCTCGTCCTCGGCCACAGGCGTACCGAGAACGTGGGCCTTGACCTGGTATGGCCGCCACGAATCATCCACCACAGTGTAGAAAAGGCGGGTGCCGTCGGGGGAGAAGGCCACCCCGTAAAAAATGTCCTCAATGACGTCGGGGAGCAGTTCGCCTGTCCGCAGGTCCTTGATCCTCAGGGTGAACCGTTCATCGCCTGAGTTGTCCACAGCGTAGGCGTAAAGGTTGCCGTCCACTGTCACCGCAGCACCGCCAACGCTGAAGAACGGTTGGCCCTCAGCTTCGATGTTGCCGTCCAGGAGGATCTGCTCGCCGTCGATTTCCACTCCGGGCTCCACGGACGGGGGTGTCCAGTCAGCTACGGGGTCTCCGGTGTTCGAAGCCAGGACACGGCACTGGATGCTGTACTCCTTGCCTTCCACCGAACGGCTGTAGTACCACCAGCCGTCCTTGCGGCTGGGCACGGAGAGATCCGTTTCCTGGGTACGGCCCTTGATCTCCTGGAACATGGCCTCACGCAAGGGCTCCTGGTGCGCGGTAACAGCTTCCTGGTAGGCGTTCTCTGCCTTCAGGAGGTCCACCACTTCGGCGGATTCCTTGTCCCTGAGCCACTCGTAGTTGTCCACGAAAACGTCTCCGTGGTGTTCACGGCGCGTGGGGATCCGCTTTGCGACAGGAGGCACTGCTGTGGATTCCGGAGCAGCGGCAGGGACCGAAGATGTGTGGCTCATGTGGCCACTCTATAGACGGGCCCGGACAACGAACCAGCAATTTCGCTCAGAGCGCCGGGCACGGTTTCCGGTATTGAGAGTGGCTTATGACTTGGAGCACTACGGCTGGGATTGGCGTCATGACTTCCGGGGTGCCCCCACTGCTTATATTGCGAGCACGTTTTTGTGCCGTACCCGGATATATGGAGGTTCAGATGGTCCTTCTTCAACAGCACAGTGTGCACATAGGCAAGAGAGGGAGTCTTCAAGCACGCCGACATTCAGACTCATTGCGCCGCTCGAGCGTGGACCTTGAGGTAGTCATTCCTGCCTACAACGAGGCCGCGAGGATCCCGGACACCCTGAAACAGACCGTCGATTTCCTGGCCGGACAGCCGTGGTCGTCGCGGATCGTCGTGGTGGACAACGGCAGCGTTGATGAAACCGCCGCAGTGGTCCGCCGGATCTCCCGGGAAGAGGGAGACGCCGTACCCATTTCCGTGGTGGGGTGCTCCCGTAAGGGGAAGGGCGCCGCAGTCCGCCGCGGCTTGCTCAGCGGAACGTCCAGGTTCACTGGCTTTTTCGACGCCGACCTCGCCACACCGTTGGAAACCCTCACCGAGACCATGGCGCACCTCTCCGATGGCGCAGCAGCGGTGATCGCTTCCCGCCACGCACCCGGCTCAACCCTGGTCCGGCCCCAACACCTTGGGCGCCGGGTGGGAGGCACTGCCTTCCGCGCGCTGACCAAATCAAAGGTCAAGGGCATCCGGGATACCCAGTGCGGATTCAAGTTCTTTGAACGGGATGCCCTCACCGCAGCGATGGTGCAGTGCCGCAGTACCGGGTTCGCCTTCGACGTTGAGCTTCTGCTGCGCCTGCAGGACAACAACGCCAGCATTGTCGAACTTCCCGTGGCATGGACTGATGGGGCAGCATCAACGTTCCGCCCCTTCCAGGATGGGGTAGCCAGTTTTGCCTCGGTGATCCAACTTCAGCGGGCAACCCCATGACGTCCGGCCTCACCGCGTTGAATTCTCCCGACCTCCTCGCAGGAAAGCACGTGCTGGTCCTCAACTGGCGCGATGTCCAGCACTCGCAGGCCGGGGGCGCTGAGCAGTACATCCATGAGATTTCCAGGAGGTGGGTGCAGAACGGCGTCCAGGTCACCTGGTTTACAGGTCGCGACGACGGCCAGGCGCCGGAGGACGTCATCGATGGCATCCGTATCCTGCGGGGAGGCGGAGCCCTGTCCATCTATGGACACGCCGCGCTCCGCCTTCTGCGGAGCGGCGGCCAATTTGATGCCGTGGTGGATTGCCAGAACGGGATACCGTTCTTTTCGCCGTTGTTCCTTCCCCGGGAACTGCCGATCATCCAGGTGATACACCATGTCCACCAGGAGCAATTCCGCACCAGGTTCTCACCGCCCCTGGCTGCCGTTGGCCGGTTCCTGGAAAGCCCGGGAGCCAAAGCAGTGTACGGGCAGCGGTCCATCGTTGCGGTCTCGCCCTCCACCCGTCTGGAACTGCGGAAGCTCGGGTTTTCAGGTCCTGTCCATGTGGTGCCCAACGGCACCATCGACATTCCGGATGCCGTTGCCGATCGAGCGCCGGAACCGACCGTCGCCGTCGTCAGCCGCTTGGTGCCGCACAAAAGGCTGGACCTGCTGGTGGGCCAGTACGCTGTGGCGGCGCGCAGCATTCAGAACCTGAGGATGGACATTGTGGGGGACGGTCCCGAGCGTGCCAGGCTGCAGCAGTTGGTGATGGACCTTGGCCTGGACCACGCAGTAACCTTCCACGGCTACCAGCCCAATGACGTCCGGGACAGATTGTTGAGCCGGGCTTGGCTGACGGCCTCCACCTCGGCCTCGGAAGGCTGGGGCTGCTCGGTGATCGAGGCCGCTGCGTGGGGAGTTCCCTGCCTTGCCCTGCGGGTTCCCGGGATACGGGATTCGGTAGTGGACGGCAGGACCGGCTGGCTGGTGGACACCCCCAAGGAATTCGGAGTGGCGCTGGTTGAGGCGCTGGTGGCCATGAGTGAGCCCGACGCGGCGCTGGACGTTTCGGTGGATTGTCGGGAATGGGCGCGCTGTTTCACCTGGGACCGTAGCACCAGACTGCTCACTGGAGCCCTGTTGGAAGAGGAAAAGATCCGGCGTGATGGCGGGGACCCGCGTTCATGCCACTCGGACCTGTCCACCTTGGTGCGCTTCGAGCAACCCGAGGGTGCCGATCTTCAGTCCATCCTCCGCAGGACGGACGAAGTTGCTGTCACCGAGGACGGACACCTCGCTGTCCTGATGAAGGGACGGGACGAGTTCGAGGCCTTCGCGGCCATGCAAAGAATTGGCGTGACGTCTGCAGAAGTCCGTTCCGCCGGACGCACTGCTTTGCTGGCCGGTCCCGGGAGCGCCTTCACTCCCGCCGACGCCTTTGACGGCCAGTAACGGGCGTACATCCATGGATCCATCCCAGAAAACAATGACTCTTGATGTACAGGAAAGGCCCAGGGCAAACCGCAGGGCGTCGGACAAAGACCCGGGAATTGCCGCGAACAGCGGCTTCCTTGCCGTGTCTGCAGGGGTTGTGGGCGTCATGAGTTACGCCTGCACCCTGCTCATGGCCACCAAGCTGGACACCGCGGACTACACCATGTTCGCCGCAGCGGCCATGATCCTGGGGGTTGTGGGAATCGTGGCCAATGCCTTGGTCCCGCTTCCTTTGTCGCACGTTGTTGCCGTTCACCCGGCAGGCTCCGAGGAACGCCGTAATGGCGTTGCGTTCTCGGTCTTCGTTTCCTGCCTGGCGGGACTTGCCGCGGCAGCGATCTCAGGCAGCGTGACGCTCGCGCTCGCGGACCCCGGCCTGGCCGCAGTGGTGGCGCTTGCAGCCTTTGTCATCTTCATGGCGAATGCACCCGCGGGGTGGTTGCAGGGTGAACTCCGTTTCAGTTGGTACGCAATCTCCACCGTTGGTGAGGTTCTCCTCAGACTCATCTTCAGCGTCGTGGTGATCGCCATGGCCTGGGGCGCGGGGGGAGCGGTCTTGGGCTTCGTCGTGGGATGCCTTGCGCCCCTGGTGGTGCCGTGGTCCTTCTACCGGGACCTGCGGTGGCGTCCGCGGGTTCTGCTGGAGAAGTGGAGATGGGCCGAAACCAGTGACATCGCCTCCGTTCTCGGCGTCGTCTCTGTGTTGGTGGGCGTCGACGTCGTGGTGGTCGGCTTCCTGGCCGGCGGCTCGGCCGATGCCGCGGGCTTCCAGGCGCTTGCGACCATCGCCAAAGGGCCGGTCTATGTGGCAGCCGGAACCGCATTGGTGGCCTTCCCGTTGCTGCGCACGCCCGGCGCCAAAGCAGGTGAGGTCCTGGGTGCAGCCTTTGCCTCATTCGGGCAACTTGCCGTGGTGGCCTTCGCCATCATCGCTACAGCCCCGCCGTTGATGGCCGGATTCATTGTTCCCCAGAAGTACCACGGCTCCTTGGGGCTCCTGCCCTGGTTGGCTGCTTCCGGCCTGGGGTACGCGGTCCTCATGGTTCTGTCCACGGTCCTGCTTGCTTTGCGGGCCTATCGCCGATGCCAGATTGGCTTGGCCTGCGCGTGTGTGTTGGTGGTGGGTGGCCTGTGGGTTGGCTGGCAAGTCAATGCAGTCACCGGCATGGCTGTGGGCTCCGCAGTGGGAGCCGTCATGGCCGGTGGTGTGCTGGCTCTCCTGGCACGCCCGGTCCTCATTGCGGCTCACCCCGGCCGGGGCGCCGGCCCGTTCCTGCTTCTGGCCGGCGCCTTGATAGTGGCGCTCGCTGTGACCGCCCAGATCCAGCCCTTGGTGTGGCTGGCCCTGGCCACTGTCAGCGGCCTCATGGTTCTCGCCCATCAACGGGGGCTGCTGCCGCACAGAAACGACTTCAAAATTTCACGACGACGCCGGGCCGGCACATCCGGCCAAACCATCGGCCGCCGGGTCAAGCCTCAAGCACCTTCAACGAGCCTCTGGGCCAGTTGGGTCGCACGGGCGCTTTCGGGCAACCTGACCGCATTCATTGTGGTTGTTGCCGCCGCCTTCGGTGTCCGCGCGCTTGGCCTTGAGCGGGGCTTCGAACTGTGGGTGGACGAGATGCTGTATGTCCGGCTCGGTGAATCCGTCAGCGCCGGAGAATTCCCAACCTTGCCTGATGGGCCGTTCTTCCTCCACCCACCGGGGTACTTCCTGCTGGAGGCCGGGGTCATCAAGGTTTTCGGAATTACCGGCGAGATCATCGAGGTGACGCTCCAACTGCGCTGGCTCAACGGCATGATGGGTGCCCTGACCGTTGGCCTTGGTTTCCTGCTGGTGCGCAAGCTGTCCACTCCCACCGCCGCGTGGCTCGCTGCCGTGCTCTTAGCCTTCGAACCATTCATCCTGAGGAACAACAGCCATGCGTTCCTGGAGACCTCGGCCATGGTGCCGGGGCTGGCAGGATTGCTGCTTCTGGTGGACCATCGGCAGCCAAAGAGCAAAATGCGTTCGTTTCTGCGGCTGGCAACGGCCGGACTACTTCTTGGCTACTCCATCCTGTGCAAGGACTTCTTCTTCATCAGCACCGTAGCCCCCGTACTTGCGGCCATCGTGTGGAAGAAAACACTCCAGTGGCGAAAGGGACTCGTTGTTGCCGGCTTGGGCTTCGTGCCCTATGTGATCTACCTGATTGTCGTGGCCGGCCACGGTCACTTTCCCAGTTGGGTGTGGGCCAAGAGCAACGGGCTGCTGCGCATGTCAGGTGTAGAGAAGAGCACAGGCTTCACCTCCGAGGGCTCACCGAGCCTGGTCTCGCGGCTCATTGAGCAGAGCGGACACTTCGCTACCAGTTACATCCTGCTGGGCTTGTGCCCAGTGGTGGGCTTGCTGCTGTGTTTCAGCCATCATGCCGGGCGGCGACTCATTGGGCTGGGAGGCCTGGCACTGGGCGCCGCCGGTGCTTACAGCGCCGTCTTCGGGACGTTTGAGGAACAGTACGGGTACGGCGTCATGGTGTTCGGAGTAATTTGTTCGGTCCTGGCGGTGGTGGAACTCCGGGAGAGGTACCCCAAGGGCCGCAATGCACTTGCCATCGTCAGCGTGATCTATGTGGTGTTGACCGTAGTTTTGGGACTCCGGACCGCGCTGACAGTGGACAACGGCTTTGTCAGGGCCAACGACTGGGTGCGGGCCAACCTGCCTGCCGATGCACGGATCAGTGTCACCAACAGCACCGGGCACTTCGCGTACATGCATGATCCCCGGTTCGGCATTTGGCCATCGGCGCCGCTGATGAAAGAGCAAGGGGTGAGCTACATCCTCACCCAATCCAAGCCCACCAGCCAGGGCTATGGTTACGCCAACCCCACCATGCTGGCCTGGTTGAAGGACCATGCAACTCCCATGGTCACCACACTTGGTCCCACCAACGGCGAGACCACCATTTGGTACGTGGATCCCGTTGCTTTGGAGGCAGCGGCTACGGCCAACGTTGGGGTGCCCTACAAGGACTACGGGACGGAACGGTAACAATGAAAGTTCTCCATTTGGGCTTTGAAGATCCACGCATGCCCGGGGCGGGCGGGGGTTCAGTAAGGACCCATGAGATCAACAGGCGGTTGGCTGCCCTTGGCTTCAGTGTGACGGTTTTGACCACACGGTATCCCGGTTGGCAGGAACGGGTGGAGGACGGCGTGCACTATGTACCCATCGGCTTCGGAAAGGGCGGCAACCGTTTGACCAGGTTGCTGGCGTACATTGCCTGGCTGCCTGTGGAAGTACGTAAGCGCCGGTCAACTGTTGAGTTGGTGGTGGAGGATTTCTTCGCTCCCTTTTCCACCATGGCCGCCCCCCTGTGGACCAAGCGACCCACGATCGGAGTTGTGCAGTGGCTTCATGCCAGGGATAAGGCACGGCAGTACAAACTCCCAATGCATTGGATTGAGCGGCTGGGTGTCCGGAAGCACCGACGCCTCATCTCGGTTTCGCAGGGAATCGGCGACCGCTTGAAGGCGCTCAACCCGGACCTTCATGTTGACGTGATCGGCAACGGTGTGGATCCCGCCGTCTGGAACAGCGAGCCCCTCGTGGGGAAGGATGTCCTCTTCATCGGGCGTCTGGAGTACGGGCACAAGGGCTTGGATCTGCTCTTGGAAGCCTGGGCGCACGCCTGCGGCAGGGTTGACGGGAACCTGCTGATCGCCGGCGCCGGTCCGGACGAGGATCGATTGCGCAAGGCCATCCGGGACGCCGGCCTTTCCGGGCGCGTGCAGATGCTCGGGTGGCTGTCCGGGGACAGGAAGTTCCAAGCGCTCAGCGAAGCCCGGCTTCTGGTGGTGCCTTCCCGGCACGAGACATTCGGCTTGGTGGCCATTGACGCCCTAGCAGCGGGCACTCCGGTTATTGCCTTCGATATCCCATGCCTGAGGGAGATCATTCTGCCGGGCACAGGATGGGTGGTTGAGGCCTTCGACGCCCAGGCGCTGGGAGACGAGATCGCCCGCCGGTACCCGCAGGCAGATCTGGCGGACGTTGCTGCGCAAGGACGGACGTTCGCCGCCGGTTACAACTGGGATGCGCTCGCTGACATGCAGGCACACGCTTATAAAACGGCAGTCAAGGAATTAAAGAAACCTCCAACCCGGCGGTCGAAAGCCCGTCACCCTGAAAGGGCTTGAATGCACGTGCAATCCAGAGTTGAACGTTCCATGGCAGGGGATGCGCCTTGGCTGTTCCTCTCACCCCACTTGGACGACGCAGTGCTGTCCTGCGGCGCTCTCATGGAAGCCGAAGCACAGGGACGCGAGATCATCGTCGCTACTCTTTTCACAGAGTCAGGGCCGGCACCGCACACGCGGGCCACCCGGTCCTTTCTGCGCCAATGTGCCGTGCCCGACGCTGCGGAGCTCTACCAAGCCAGGCAGTCGGAAGACCGCGCCGTACTGGCTGGCATGGGAGTTCAATCCATTCATCTTGGCGAAGTGGATGCGCTGTTTCGACGCCGCCGCAAGCCACCGATGCTGGGGAGCAGTGCTTGGGACAGGCTTCTGCCGGAGCTCAACCACCGCTACGCCACCTACCGGTTCGACATCGCCTTGGGCAGGATCGCCAGGGGCGATCAAGCGCTCATCCGCCAACTCCGGGGCGATGTTGCCGGGCTCATGGCGCAAACGCAAGCCGAGCTGCTCTTCTGCCCCGCAGGAGTAGGAAGGCACGTGGACCATCTGATCACCCGCGAGGTAGGTAAGGGGCATCCGGACAACGTGGTGATGTACTCAGACTTTCCCTATGACCTGACGACAGCTCCGGACCAGCCGCATTTGTCGAAAATGGGGTTTGTTCCGTGGACCTGGGATACGGGACTGGACGCCAAACGTGGGCGGATCAGAGAGTACGCTACACAGTCCGACGCCCTTTTCCCTGGCGGGGAGATTCCACGGAAACCGGAAACCTACTTTGTGCCGGGGCCCACCCAGAATGCCGCATGACGACTCCGCGGACCTTATCCACAAGTCAACGCCCAGCGTTTTTCCGGTACGTGCGCCCAAATGTAGACTCCAGCCGACGACGCCGACGGTGCGTCCTGGCACCTGGGGGATCGCAGTGGGAATAGCCGAGAACGACTCGGGACAGTCGCTACGCCGCGCTTGGGCGAAGCTACGACGGCGGTGGTCAGCTTTGGTGGTTGCTGCCGCCGCCGCGTTGCTGACCTTGGGCGGGTTCTCTACTGCTCCGGCTGAGAACATGCCGCCGGCAACCCCCGGCCAGGCACCTTCTGCATCAGCAACATCCACGGCCACGAATGCGGCGGCAGCATGCACGAAGAGCGGTGCGACGGGCAGCAGTGCGACCACGGCCTACAACGTCTCCACCACCGTAAACGATGCAACGGACGACACAAGCGCCATACAGAACCGCATCAACGCCGCAGGGGCAGCCGGGGGCGGTGTCGTCAAACTCGTAGCCGGAACCTACATCATCAACGGCAAACTCCGGATGGCGAACAACGTCAAACTGCAGGGCGCAGGTCCCGGCACTGTTCTCAAGGCCGGCCCCAGGTTCCTGTCCACAAAGGGCCCGTCGGGTGGCTACCCCATCGTGACGACCAACAGCGCGACGAACACCACGATCACTGATCTCACGGCGGACCATTCAGGAAATACCCTCCCGGCCAGCGTCAACCTGAGGGGGCGCCTGGACGAGTATGTTGTTGATATCCGGGGCGGCTCCAACAACCTCGTGGACGGAGTGCACGTCCGAAACCCCTTCACTTACTCCATCGTCGCCGTCGGTACCACCAGGTTCTGCGTGAAGAACAGCTCCACCATCGTCGCGACAAGCGGCAAGTACAACCAGCTCGATGGCATCCATGTCCTGGACTCATCGTTCGGCGACGTCATCGGCAATACCATTGACCAGCGCATTGGAACCGACGGCGACGACGGCCTTGTGGCCCACACCATCAACGGAACAACCCACGACATCAACTACATCGGGAACAAAGTCCGGGGCGGACACCGGGGCAGCAGTATGCAACTTGCCGTCGGTAACCACTCCATCTACAACCTGAAAATCGCCGACAACGAGTTCTATGGGGCGCCGTACGGTATCCGCACCGGGTACTACGACGACGGGACCGGCGCGGTCAACGGCGTGACCCTGAGCGGTAACTACATCCACGACCTCGAAGTCGGTCACATATTCTTCGACGGCAGCTACGACGCCATCCACATCGGCGACTTTGACGGCCAGGGCCCGATCACGAACGTGGTTGCCACCAACAACAGGGCGTGTGCAGCAGGGAATGTCCACGTCGCACCCGGCCCCGGCAACATGACCCAGAACAACACCGTTCAGACAGGAACATGCTGAGTATGGCAAGAACCTACCGCCGCAGGAATGAAGGCTTGGAATGCCTGCGTTGATGGTCAGTACGCCGGTTGTTGGCCCGGCACCGACGGGCGGAACTTATCCACAGGTCAATGCAGCAGGTTTTCCCCAGAATGCGTGTCAAACATAGACTCCTGCCAACGGCGCGGACCGAGCGACCTGGCACATAGGGGATTGCAGTGGAAACTGTTGACATTGGTTTGGGACCGTCCATACGCCGCACCTGGGCGAAACCACGACGGCGGCGGTCCGTTTTTGCAGTTGCTGCCGCAGCCGTGTCACTCGCACTGACCGGGGTTCCTGCGACACCCGCCACGGCGACGGCATCAGCTGCGGCCACAGCCACCAATGAGGCGGCGGTATGCACGAAGAGCGGCGCGACGGGCAGCAGCGCAACCACGGCCTACAACGTCTCCACCACCGTCAACGACACCGGGGACGATACGAGCGCCATACAGAGCCGCATCAACGCAGCAGGGGCAGCTGGCGGCGGGGTAGTGAAACTCGTAGCGGGAATCTACATCATCAACGGCAAACTCCGGATGGCGAACAACGTCAAACTTCAGGGCGCAGGTCCCGGCACGGTTCTCAAAGCGGGACCCAACTTCCTGTCCACAAAGGGACCGTCAGGTGGCTATCCCATCGTCACCACCAACAGCGCGACGAACACCACGATCACGAACCTCACAGCGGACCATTCAGGAAATACCCTCCCAGTGAGCATCAACATGGGCGAACGCCTGGACGAGTATGTCGTTGATATCCGGGGCGGCTTCAACAACCTCGTGGACGGAGTGCACGTCAGGAACCCCTTCACTTACTCGATTGTCGCGGTGGCGACCACCAGGTTCTGCGTGAAGAACAGCACCACCATCGTCGCGACGAGCGGTAAGTACGACCAGCTCGACGGCATCCATGTCCTGGACTCATCGTTCGGCGACGTCATCAGCAACACCATCGATCAGCGCGTTGGAACCGACGGCGACGACGGCCTTGTGGCCCACACCATCAACGGAACCACCCACGACATTAATTACATTGGGAACAAAGTCCGGGGCGGACACCGGGGTAACAGTATGCAACTTGCCGTTGGCAACCACTCCATCTACAACGTGAAAATCGCCGACAACGAGTTCTATGGGGCGCCGTACGGTATCCGCACCGGGTACTACGACGAAGGTACCGGCGCGGTCAACGGGGTGAGCTTGACTGGTAACTACATCCACGACCTGAAAGCCGGTCACGCGTTCCCCGACGGCAGCTACGACGCTATCCACATCGGCGACTTTGACGGCCACGGCCCGATCACGAACGTCGTAGCCACGAACAACAGGGCGTGTGCAGCCGGGAATATTTACATCGCACCCGGAACCGGCAACATCAACCAGAACAACACCATACAGACAGGAACATGCTGACTATTGACGAGGACCACGCCATAAGGCCATCGTCACCCAGCTACCATCCCTGTCCGTTCATTCCGCGAGGGCATCGGCCAGAGTCACCCGGTTTCGGCCGGAGGCCTTCGCCGCGTAGAGGGCAAGATCGGCTTCACGCAGGAGTTGCTCGCTGCCCGCCCGGTGCCCGTCCGTGAAGGCCGAGACTCCGGCGCTGATGGTCAGGACACCGTCTGGATCCCCGGAATGCTCGATCCTCAGGGCATGGACGGTGGACCGGACACGTTCCATGACGGCCGCGGCGGTTGCCGGGGACTGGTCGTAGAGGACCAGGAGGAACTCCTCGCCACCAAAGCGGTAGACGGCGTCGGCTTTCCGGACTTCGCGGGCAAGGGTTGTTGCGATCGCCACCAGCGCGGCATCACCGGCCTGGTGCCCGTAGATGTCGTTGTAGCTCTTGAAGTTGTCCACGTCCACCATCGCAAGGCAGTAATCGTGATCGTCGAGGCTGTGCAGGAGGCCCAGGTCCTCCGTGAGTTTCAGGCGGTTGCGCAGCTTGGTGAGGGGGTCCGTGCGCGCTTGCTCGGTCAGTGCCGATCGGTAGCGGGCAAGGTCTGCGTGCAAGGAAGTGATCCGCTGGGCAGCCAGGAGCCTGATGTGAAGGCTGAACGGGTCCAAGGGCTTGGTGACGTAGTCGTCCGCACCGGCCTCCATGCCTGCCAGCACATCCTTCCGGGAACCGTGTGAGGTCACCAGGATGAGGTACGTGTAGCCGTCCGCCTCGGATGCACGGATGGCGCGGCAGAGGTCCAGGCCGTTGAGGCCGGGCATCATGAGGTCCGTAACTACGGCTTCGGGGCCGTGCTCCTGGTACAGCTGCCAGGCCGAGTCGCCATCCTCCGCCACGATGCACTCATGGCCGGACTGCTCGACGGCGGCCTTGGTGATCATCCGGGAGATCTGGTCGTCGTCGGCGATCAGGACTTTCATGAAGCTCCTTGGAGAGTGCGTTCGAGGGCAACGTCCACCTGCTCGAGTTCTGACTGCAACCGCGTCAGCACCGGTATGCCGAGCGATGCCAGGTCCGGCACTGCCTCGCGGCCCAGCCGTTCCAGATCCTTGCAGAGTGCTGCGGCGCCGGCGGCTCCGATGTTGGAGGCTGCGCCGGCGAGTTTGTGGGCGGCCGCTTCGACGGCGGACGCTTGCCCGGCGCCCAGTGCGGTACGCAGGGCTTCCATGGTGGTTTGGGAGTCCTGTCGAAAGGCCCGGACTGCCTCGGGCAAGAGGCCCAGACCGTCGGCGGGACCGAGCTCGCGGAGGATCTGCAGTCTGTCGGCGTCAAGGACCACGGCGTCAAGAACAGCGGCGCCAGCAAGGACGTCACCGTCAACACCAACGCCGTCAACGCCAACGTTCGACGCCGATGCTGCCGCCGGCACCTGCGCGACGCCCACCGCAGCTCCGGGCGCAAAGCCGCCCACCGCCGTCGACGTTTGCTCTTGTTCCGGAACCCAGCGCGTCAGCACACCAGCGAGCTTGGCG
This sequence comes from Arthrobacter sp. TmtSoilC79, assembly GCF_059739405.1. Lineage (NCBI taxonomy): Bacteria > Bacillati > Actinomycetota > Actinomycetes > Micrococcales > Micrococcaceae > Arthrobacter > Arthrobacter sp. TmtSoilC79. The sequence goes on from NZ_AP046051.1 coordinate 1,101,582, forward strand.
AGGTCCACGGGCTTGCTGATGTAGTCGTCCATGCCCGCGGCGAAGCAGCGCTCGCGGTCCTCGTTCAAGGCTCCAGCGGTCATGGCGATGATGGGAATCCGGGCCGCGTGACCGTTCCTGGCCCGGATGGCCCGGGTGGCATCAAATCCGTCCATGACCGGCATGTGGCAGTCCATGAGCACGGCTGCGTACTTTCCGGAGAGGGCTGCGGTCACTGCTTTGGCGCCGTCGTCCACGATCTCAACGTCGTAGCCCAGCCTGTTGGCCATGCCGCGGGCCACCAGTTGGTTGACCTCGTTGTCCTCTGCCACCAGGAGTTTGCCCAGGCGCGGGACCGGCTCTGTCAACGCAACTGCCTCCACTTGCACCGGCTGTGCAGGGGAACCCGGAATCCGGGTGGCCATCAGGCGCAGGAGCCGGTTGTAGAACTCTGAGCTTCGCACGGGTTTGGTGAGGTATTCGCGGATCCCTGCGCTGAGGAGGTCGCCCCTTTCCACTTGCATGGTGGAGGTCAGCAGGATGATTCCCGGCGACCCGGCGCCGTCGTTTTCGTCCTTGATTTGGCGTGCCAGTTCCAAGCCGTCGGTGTCGGGCATGCACATGTCCACCACGGCAATGTCATAAGGGTGGTGTGTTAACACGGCTGTGCGGTACTCGTCCATGGCGGAGGCGGCATCGGCAACGGCTACCGGCTCCATGCCCCAACTGGCGAGCTGCTTTTCCAGCACCAAACGGTTGGTGGCGTTGTCGTCCACCACCAGGACCCTGCGGCCGGCCAGTGTGGCGGGCAAGGTTCCTGTGTCCGTTGGCGCCGGACCGATGGGAAGTTCAAGGACAAACCAGAATCTGCTGCCCGAGCCCGGTGCGCTTTCCAGGCCGATCCTGCCACCCATGACCTCTGTGAGGCGCCGGGAGATCGCCAGCCCCAGCCCGGTGCCTCCGTAGCGGCGGGTGGTGGAGGCGTCTGCCTGGGCGAACGATTCGAAGAGCCGGTGATGGTCCGCGGCGCTGATTCCGATGCCGGTGTCCCGGACTTCGAACCTCAGGGACGCGTTGTCCGAATCGCGGTGGATGACGGAAATCTGGATTTCCACTTCGCCGGCGGGGGTGAATTTGACGGCGTTGGAGGACAGGTTCAGGAGGATCTGCCGGATACGGCCGGCATCGCCCATCAGGCGTTCCGGGACATCGGGGTGGCAGTAGGAGATGAGTTCCAGGTTCTTTCCCTGGGCTGCCTCTGCAACCAACCCGGCCACCTCGTCCACCAGGGCCCGGGGATCGAAGGCGTTGACGTCCAGGTCCACTTTCCCGGCCTCCAGTTTGGAGAAGTCCAGGATGTCGTTGATCAGCGTTAGCAGGACTTCGCCGGCGCCCTTGACGCCTTGGGCGTACTGCCTCTGCCCCTCGCTGAGGGGCGTGTCCATCATGAGGGAGGTCAGCCCGATGACTGCGTTCAGGGGAGTCCGGATCTCGTGGCTCATGGTGGCCAGGAACTCGGACTTGAGCCTGCTCGCTTCCAAGGCTGCTTCACGGGCCGCCAGCAGTTCGGCTTCGGCGGCCCGGCGCTCGGTAATGTCGCGGGAGATGGTAGCGACGCCGCGGATTCCGTTCTCGCTGCGGACGGGAGACAGGGTCACTGAGACGGGGATGGTGGCGCCATCACCGCGTTGCCGCTCGGTTTCGTAGTTCTGCACCTCACCGCTCCGGGCGGTGGATTCCAAGGCCTGGCGTTCCTTGTCCAGCAGGTGCGCCGGGACAAAGAAGTCGCCCTTCCTGCCGATGGCTTCCCCGGCCGGATATCCGTAGATGCGTTCGGCTCCGGGGTTCCAACTGGTGATGACGCCGTCCGGTGTTTCGCCAATGATGGCGTCGCCGGAGGAGTTGACGATCGCCCCGAGTCCTTCCAACTGGGCAGTACGTTCTGCCACTTTCGATTCGAGATCGCGGGTCAGCGTCACATTTTCGACGACGATCAGCACCTGCCGCACGATCACGAAGACCACCACCACCAGCCCGGTGACCAGCAGGACGGGGTCCTCGCCAATGGGACGCGTGCGGGAGAAGAACACCGCACTGAAGACGGGCACGTAGGGGAGCAGCTCGAGTGCTGCGGCGTAGGCCCTCCCGTCCTTCCGCATGCTGTCCGCTTCGGGGAGCATGGGGCTGAGCCCCACCAGCAGGAAGGCCAGCACCCAGCCCAACGCCAAGGGTGAACCTGTAACCCCCGTGATGCCCTGGAGGGTCAAGCTCATGTACGTCAGGTCCGTGATGGCCAGGATCCAGAAACCAAGGCCCATGCTCAGCCATGGAAGCCGGCGTCCGCGGGCCGCTCGCATGGTCAGGACGATGACCACGGAGACCATGAGGACGTCCGCGATGGGGTACGCCATCTGGGTTATTCGGGAGAAGGCATCCTGGTCCGTGGCTGACGCCAATGGCCCCAGAACGGAACTCCAGGCGATGAAGAAGGTGGAGCTGGCCACCACCCCGGCATCCAGGATGGTGCGGCGAAGGGGCAAGCGCAGCCCCTGGCCCCTCAAGAGGAGGACCAGGCCAATGGAGGTGGGCAGGGCGTACCAAACAAAGCCGATATCCGCGAACGACGGGAAGGGATACTGGTGGTCCAGGGCGATGCCGTTGATGGTCCACACACTTTGCCCGGCGCTCCAGGCGGCCAGACCGGCCACGATGAACCAGCGGCCAGCGGAGTTGTCCTTCCGGCGACGGGCCGCGAGCGTGTGGGTGGTCAGCGCGGCGAGTGCAGCGAGAAGGATCGCCAGGTCACCGGCGAGTTGCGCCGTCGTCGTTCCTGATCCGCTTGCCAATCCGACGGCCAGCAACACCAGGCACAGCATTACGGGCACCAGGAAAAGTAGCCATCCGTGCCGTGCTGTCGAGCGCATCGGAAGAACCCCGTGCTTCACTCCTGCCACTGAACCCCTGCCTTAGAAAGTGGCCCCACCAAAAGCGAACAACGCGTCTTGCCTGCGCTGAGGAGAGCATACGCCGAAAACGCCCGCGGAGAGCAGGACAGGCCGGAGGAAACCCTGGGGGCAGGGGCAGGACCTATAGTTGATGGCTGCAGGCACGCGCGATCCGGAGGAGGTTGGTGGTGGTTTACCCGAAGATCGCCCATCGGTGGATCCAGGCCTCGTTCGGCGTATATCTGGTGGCGTTGGCCTTGGTGGTTTTCCTCCCGGCGCGTGAAGCCAGCACCGTGACGGGGTTCGTGGGGGTCATCGCCGGTTGGCTTTCGCTGCTGGGCCTGCCACTCGAAACCGCTGCAGTGGGCGTGGAGTTTGCTGCCAACATTGTCCTGTTCATCCCGTTCGGAGCGTTTGTGCGCCTTCTTGGGCCCAGGCTGTGGACCTGGTGGACAACGGGGCTGCTCGCCGTCGGGTCATCGGCGTTGATCGAAACGGTGCAGCTGGTTATTCCGGGCCGGGTGACGGCGATTTCGGATGTCGTGGCGAACACCACCGGGGCCTTGGTGGGCCTCTGGGTGATGAAAAGACTTGCCGCCTAGAGGTGTTTGCGCAGGATTTCCGCGACCTCGTTGCTGTGGCCGGCGATGCGTCGGGCGACGTCGCGGTGCACAGCTTCGGTGGCGTTGATGGGATCGGGAATGTCGTCCTCGTCCCGCAAGCCGGCCGTTGACCGGACCGCTGCAGCACGGCTGACTAAGCCGGCCAGGGGTGTGTTTGTTGCTGCGCCGGTCACTGACGCCCAGCTGGCGGCGGCAGGAGCTGCCGTGCCTTCGCCCGCCGGGAGGTTCGCTGCCGAGCGGGCGAACTCGGCCATGGTGAACGCGCGCTGCGCGGCGCCGGGATATTTCTTCACCAGCTCGTCCCGCTGCTTTCGGGTCATGGTCAGCACCAGGGCGGCGGCGTCAACCATTTCGGCAGAGATCTGCCGGCCCACAGAGCCCTCCGGGTTGCCGCCGTACTTCCTGGACAGGGCGGCGGGAAGGGGCTCCATGGGTGCCCCAACGGCCGCATGCAGGCCGGCGCTGACTACCTCGAAGGTGGTCAGTCCGAGGTCCTGGAGCCGCGTACGGATCAGTTGCCCGGCCAGCGGTGACCGGCAGATGTTGCCGGTGCAGACGGTCAGAATGGACGACGGCGGCTGGGCACCTTGGCCGGTCACGCTCACAGGGCGTTGGTACTTTCGCGGCGGCGGCCACGACGCTGGTCGGTGAGCTGGACCTGCTCCGTGGCAGCCACCGGAGTGGACTCAGCTGCTGGAACGTGATTGGCCTTTGCAGCTTCCTCGCCGGTGTCCTTGCGGTTGTAGTACGTGTAGTACTGGTACCCGTAGTCCTCGCCCTTGGAAGATTTGCGCGAAACGCCGTTGATGATCAGACCCAGGGGCCTGCCCTTGACTCGTTCGAGGTTCTGCAGTGCACGCTTGAGTTGGTCGTAGGTGGTTTTGCCTGCGCGGCTGACCACCAGGGCTCCGTCCGTGCGGGCAGTGAGGATCGCTGCGTCCGTCACCGGCAACAGCGGCGGGGCGTCCACCAAGACGATCGCGTGCTTTGCGATGTCTTCCAACAGCGTCCGCATGACGTTGGAACCCAGAAGTTCGCTGGGGTTCGGGGGTACTGAGCCGGCACCGAGCACAAAGAGATCGCCACTTTCGCCCCATGGCTGCAGGACGTCGTTGAGCGTGGCCCTGCCGATGAGGACATCGGTGAGGCCTACGTTGGTCAACAGTCCAAAGGTCTTGGCAACGGTGGGGCGTCGGAGGTCGCCGTCCACCACAACCACGCGCTGGCCGGAGGCTGCGATGGTTTGGGCCAGGTTGGCCACCACCGTGGTTTTTCCTTCACCCGGGAGCGCGGAAGTAACAACGATGATGCGGGGCGGCTCGTCAACGTCCATGAACTGGAGGTTGGTCCGGAGCTCGCGGATGGCTTCGGCTACGGCGTAGTCCTGGTGGTTTTTGTTCTCAAGATCGTTGCCACCGCGGGACATCACGAGGCGGTTGACGCCGTCGAAGTTGTTGTGGAAGGGGACGGTTCCAATAACGGCGACGCCGGTTTCGGCTTCCAGCTGGACCGCGGAACGGACCCGGCGGTCAAAGATGTTCCTCAGCAGTGCGTACCCGATCGCCAGCAGCAAGCCGGCAACTACCCCAATCATCAACGCGAGCCTGGTGTTGGGGGAGGTCGGGGTGGTGGGAAGCTGTGCAGCATCCAGCGAGCGGAAGCTGACAATGGAGGTTTCGCTGCTGTTGCTGCCCTTTTCAAGCTCGGCAACCTGCTTGGCGACGCCCCTGACCCACGCCTCTGCGAGGTCGCGGGCACCTTCCGGGCTGCTGGCTTGCGCGGAGAATTTCAGGGTGGCGGTGTCCTGCGGATTCTGGGCGGAGATCCGGCTGATCAGCTGCTCAGGGGAGGTTCCTTGGAGCTTGAGGTCCTGGATAACGGTTTCTGCCACTGACCGTGATTTGGCGACGTCAAGGTAGGACTTTGCCCGGGATTTGGAGTAGCTCTCACCGGCCATGGCCGTTCCCAGATCCTTATTGACACCCACTGAAATGATGCCGCTGGCATCGGCGCTGAAGACCTTGGTTTGAGTCAAAGTCCAGCCGAAAGCGACTATTCCACCCAACACGGTAATGGCAATCACTGAAATCCAGTGCGCCCGCAGGACCTTCCAATAGTCCGTGAGCTCCATGAAATTGTCCCCCTGATGCAGTGTGGCGTCGACACGTCGACACAAAAAGAACGCAGTTCTTGCACTGCGCTGTAAGTATCGTAACGTGCTGACCTAAAGGGGATACCCACCTTACGGTGGGATGGGGGGTTTATGAAAAATGCAGGATACTGACTTTCTCCAAATGGGAGCGGTGTACTTCGCGCAGGATCAACAGGGTCTTCAGCGGCATGCAGAATGCGTGTTCGGCGAGTTGACTATCAGTTCGCTTTCCGGGGATTTCAACGCCCTCGATGTCGGTTTAGACGACACTGTGGACATTTATTTCGTAGCGTCCGGACTCATTCGGGACCCCCTTTCAGGGGCGCAGCTTCCCGCCAGCCAGTCGGTTGTTGTGGTCCCCGGCGGCAGGGGATTGCCGTCTCCGTTCATCGGCGAAGCGGACGCCAAACGAATCAGGATCCAGAGAAGTGCGGCGGAGACCTTCGTCCCGCACGCGCTGGACAGCGTCACCATCACCCCCGTCCGCTCACGGCTCGATGATGCTGCTGAGGCCTTTATCGGGGCAATTCTGAACCAACCCGCCCGGCACGGTTCAGCCATTGAGCTCTATGCCACGGAGCAGATCCTCCTGGAACTCACGGGCAGCCTCCTGCTCGATCATTGCGGTGTTTCCTGGAATTCCACGTCATTGACCTCAGTGCTCCGCGACCAGGCCATGGCGGTCATTGCCCAGCGCTGTGCTGATCGGGAGCTGAACCCCGAAGCTGTGGCCAAGGCCGTCCAGTCGTCGCTGCGGCGGGTCCAGGCCGCGTTCGCGGAAGTGGGAAATTCCATCGCTGCGGAGATCCGCAGGCAGCGCGGCAGGCTGGCGCGGACGCTGCTCACGGATGCGCGCTATGACGTTCTCAGCGTCCAGCAAATCGCCGAGCAGACCGGCTTCGGGACAACGGCTGCCCTGCGCAGGGCCTTGGATGAGCTGTATGGCTGCGGGCCGCGGGACCTCCGGGAACGCCGTGGGAGTGAGGCTGCAGCGTCCTGAGCGCCACGTACCGGTAACGGCAGAGGACGTTTCGCGCAGACCTTGAACCGTTCAGCGACAAAGTTCCCGCAAGGGGTGAATCTGTCGCTTTCAGCCAAAAAGGCGTGGGTAATGTCTATTCCTGATGGGGGAACTCGGCATGTGCTGGATTCCAACCGATGGTTTTCATTCCGAGTTGAAAGAAGAGCAATGAGCGACGAAGTTACCGTTTCCAAGCCGCACTCCCGCCGCGCAGTCGTCAAGGGCGCCGCCTGGTCCGTGCCCGTTATCGCCGCCGCCGTGGCTGCTCCGGCCGCTGTAGCGTCCGTGAACACTTTGGGCCTTGCCTTCACGGCCTCCACTACAGACCTTCTTTCCCTCAACCTCCTCGATACCACCGGTGTTCTGACGGCCCAGGCACTCATTACCGTTCCTACCACGCTCACTCTCACGAACGGCCCGGGCGCTGTAACGGAGACCGCTACTGTGACGGTATCGGTTGCCCGGCCGGGCGGCATCAACATCTCGGTTGGACGGGCACGCGGCTTTGGTGTCTACTCCTTCAACGGAACGCCTACCACTGCCGGGCAGCGCACTGCCGTGTACCAGTCGGCTCCGATTGTTGGACAGTTCGGCTTCCCGGCCACCACCTGGACCAATAACGTGCCCGTCACGGTCGCCAGCAATGGCACGCTGAACCTTCCCATCGTTTTCGGCCTCGCCGGTTTTAGCACCGGGCTGGCCATCAGCGCCTTGGCAACATTCCCTGTCACCGTAACCGTGGTTATTGGTGGCCGCACGCTTACCGCTACGAGCAGCATCTCCGTTCCTGTTGGTGCCGGTCTGCTCTAGGTCTCTTTCGAATTACCGCGAAAGCGCGTCAGTCATTTGGCTGACGCGTTTTCGTGCGTTCCGGTAATGCGGATTATGGTGTTTGAAGGCCGCCGACTGAAAACACTTTTCGGTTGGTTTGGCCTGCTGATCATAGGTGGGGGAAATGCAGAGCGATGACATCCTGATCGATGCACTGGGCGGTTTAGTCAGGATTCGATTCGATTTTTCGGGACAACAGGTTGATGCAGGCCGACTTGGAAAACTCCAAGACCCTTGGTCTGATGCAATTGTCGAAAACGGCGATGCTCGTGGCCTTGAAGTCAGCGTCCCCGAACTGCTCTGGCCTTTCCCGGACGAGGCCGGACTTCCGGAGTCTGTTGCGGAGCTGTCCACGCACACGACTTTGGCAGCTATCGAGGCACAACGGGGCCGCCTGCTGATGCTGCATGCGGCAGGAATTGCCCACCGGTCCGGCAAAGTACTGGCGTTCATCGGTCCGTCCGGAAGGGGCAAGACCACCTTGGCGCGGCACCTCGCTGCGGAATACGGCTACGTCACTGATGAGACTGTTGGCATCGCGGCAGACGGCACGGTGCACCCTTACCGGAAACCCCTGTCCGTTATCCGGCCTGCCGAGGTGTACAAAGAGCAACTTGCCCCTTCTGCCCTGGGTCTTGGCGGGCTCCCGGCTGCACCCCTTCAGTTGGCCGGGTTGGTGGTGGTGTCCCGGCTGGATGGATTCACCGGGGAGCCCGGGATCGGCACCTTGGGACTGTGCGAGGCCCTGGTGGCGATCGTCCCGGAGATCAGCTACCTGGCCGATATGGACAAGCCACTCCAGACCATTGCTACCCACGTCGACCGCTGCGGCGCCATTCGGCAGGTCATTTACGGTGAGGCACCTGAGGTCCTGGCCCTCGTCCCTGAGCTGTTGGCACGGGAAGAGCCGGAGGCCTGGGAGGCCGTCCTGCCCACCGGGGAATCCACCGGAGTGCGGAGTCCACTGGCGGCGGAGTCATACTTTCCTGCCCCGGTACTGGATGCGGTGGAATCCGGTGGCCTCACCGCCGTCCTGGATTCAAACCGGGTTGTCCATGTCCTGGATGGAGTGGGACCGCTGGTCTGGAGGTCACTGTGCGAGGGCCGCGATTTTGATTCTCTTGCCCAAGAGGTGGAGTTCGAATTCGGCGCTCCCCCTGAACAGAACCTCGACCAAGCGGTAGTGCAGGTTCTCTCGACTCTTGCCGATGCGGGGCTGCTCGTACGCATCCCGGCCACGTAACAATGGCGCCCGTTACTACGCAAGCTGCCCGCCGGCGTCGTCGATTGCTCCGTTCACCGTGGAGCCACGCACTGCTGGCGTTGATCCTGGTGGCACTGGTCCAAGGCTTCCTGGTGAAGATCTACCATGTGCCCACAGGCTCCATGGAGCAAACCCTCAACGTGGGCGACCGCGTGTTGGTGAACCGGACCGCCTACTTCGCTGCAGCCCCCGAACGCGGGGACGTGGTTGTCTTCAGCAAGCCGCCAAGCTGGGGGCCGGCACCTGACCGCAGCTTCCTGCGCAGCAGTGTGGGCTGGTTCGGTGAACTGACCGGCATCGGCCCGGGCAACACGGAGTATTTGGTCAAACGGATCATCGGGGTGCCTGGTGACACGGTTGAATGCTGCGACGCCGCCGGCTCGGTCATGGTCAATGGTGACGTCATCGGAGAACCGTATGTTTATCAGGATTTTCCGTTGCACCCGGGCTCACTTGACTGCTCGACGGCGGTAAAGTCGCCCCGCTGCTTTGAGCCGCTGCTCCTCGGCGAGGACCAATACCTGGTGTTGGGTGACCACCGGTCAAACTCGGAAGACTCCGTTGCAGCCTGCAGGAATCCGGCAGTCGCTGCCGACTGCGTCAGGACTGTCCATCGGGGGGAAATCACGGGGCGGGTGGACTGGCGGGTCTTTCCCTTCGACACGTGGGGACCACCGGAGTAAGGCCAGGCGTCAGGCGGCCCGGGTTTCCCTTGAGACCGAGCGGTACCGCGCGTACAGCAACAGGCCCGTTACGGACTCCACGACGGTAAGCCCCAGGAAAAGCACCGCCAGGGAGTCGCTCCAGAGAATCAAAGCCACGCTGACCGCGAGATACAACAACGAAGACACGATCCGAATCCAGAAGACCTGGCCCACCATCCCGGCCCGCCGCAGGTACGTGAAGGGCAGCGTCCCCGGGATGCTGACCAGTTTCCAGAGGCAGGCCAGTGATAGAGCGCCGAGTGTCACCACATTCCACGCGGAGCCGAACAATGCCTGGAAGACGCCAAGGACTTCCAGGACCAGAATGAGCGCAATGGCCACGATGCTGAGGGCGGACATGCCCAAGGCGAGACTCTTGGATTCCGCTCCGAGCAGCCGCGTCCGCATGTACCCCAGGATGGGTTGTAGCGCGCCGAGGACTGTGATGGTGGCTTTGAGGGCAACAGCTTCCTCATCCCGCTGAAGGAGGTACACGGTTGCTACGATCCCCAACGGAACCAGGGCGACCATAGCGGTCTCAAGGGTGATCCAGGCCGTTGGCGCAAACCGTGGCCGGCCCAATGCTTTATACGGGGTTTTCAGGGCGCGGATTGCGATCGCGGCTGCCATGGATGCGCCCAGGACCGCGACGGCCCACGGTGAATCGTGTAGTGCAAGGATCAAGGCGGTTCCGGCGCCAAGGAGCAGCGCGGTGGCAGTCAACGCCTCCATCTTCCACCCGGCCGTGTAGGCAGCATGCATCCGGCCTATCTGCAGGGCCACCATGGCGCACGGCAAACCAAAGGCCAAGGCTGCAATGGAGCTTGGGAAAATCATCATCGCCAGCGTTCCCGCGACGCCCAGGACCGTAGCCCACACCGGGATGTAGGTCTTCTCGGCCAATTGCGAATCGGCCATCCGTGGTTCCAGGAGACCTGCCGCGATGACACCGGCGCAAAAGGAACCGATGCTGAGGATCAGGGCTATATGTGCCTGTCCTTCAAGGGCGAACAGCCTGGCTGCAACTGCTTGGAATGCTGCAGGAACGATCGCTGTGACAGCTCCTGACGCGACCATGACCAACGATTGGAGCACGCTGCTCCGGGTGGCCGTAGCAGTGGTCATGCTTTGATGCCCTGGACGGCATTGTGAAGGCTCTCACCCAGGGCCGTGTAGGCCTCGCCCGTGTTTGCGGCGGCACGGTTGATCTCTGCGTCGTATTCCGTGCGGGCAGCCTCATCGGTCAACAGGCGTTCAACCTGGGTGTGCACAGTGTCCGGATCAAAGGCGAAGGCGTTGTGGACGAAGTCTTTGAGCCCCAGATCCTCGAACGCCGCAAAACCTTTTCGCTCATAGGACAGATGAACAACGTAATGGCCCGCTTGCAAGGCCATGAGGGCAGCATGCAACCGCACGGCTACTACTACCCGCTTGGCGGATGTGCCCTCCAGCAAGTCCCCGCGGCTGAGGATCCGCTGCGGTTCGAGGCTCTGCATGGGGGAGAGGTCCTGGTTTCCGCCGGTCTGGCTTTGCACGTATCCGTCGAACGATCCGAGCAAGCCCGCCAGCTCAACGATCGGCGCGGGAAGGCCGCCGCGGAGGTTCCGGACCGAATATACGGGAGTAGGTTCCACTGAATGTGTGGTCCGCGCCGGAACGCGAAGGACTGCCATGTCGGGCACACGCCCGACGACGGTCGGTAGCCTGAGCTCCTGGACGGTGCGGTCATCGCGTGCCCAGACGCGGCTGAGGCGGCCCAAATGCCGCCGGAACCAAGGGGCGCTGGCCAGTCGCAGGGGACCGATGCTCTGCGGAAGGTAAACAACTTTCGCCCCGTGGCGGCTCGCCGCCCGCAGCTGCACGCCATGGACCAACAGTGCTTTGGCAAGCTCAATGCAGTTACCGCCGCGGAGGTATCCACCGCCAACGCCCACAATGAGGTCGAAGCTGCCAAGGCTTCCCAGGGTGGCCAAATAGTCGCGGTCATAGCCCCGGAGGCTCGGCTTGCTTCGGCGCAGCGATACACCCGGGAGATCAAAACTTTCGGGATCCGAGGCACACAGTGTGAGGTCGATGGGCTCGGCGGGGAACGTCGAGTTGATGAGTTCGATTGCTTCGGTGACCAGCATGCCGTCGCCAATGTTGTCGGCGCTGTAGCCGTGGAGAATCAGGACCTTCATCGCTGCAACACCTTCTCGTAAACCGCGGTATGCGCCTCAACGCTGGCATCCCAGCTGAATCGCCGTGCCCAGGCGAGGCCGGCCGCGCGGGCCTGCTCTGTTGATGCGGAACTGCCGAGGGCCCCTGCAATGCCACGGGCGATTGATTCAGCATCGGTGTCCTCGAACAAGAGCGACGGACCAGCAACTTCGTTCAGGGACCCCCGGTCCGAACAGATGACCGGGGTTCCGGAGGCCAATGCTTCGAGAACGGGGAAACCGAAACCCTCATAGAGGCTGGGGAACGCAAAGAGTGCGGCATGCTGCATGAGCGCTACCCGCTCGTCATCGTCGACAAAACCCAGATATTCGATTCCGGCAGACTCGATTGCCGCCATGGGTTCAGTGGCGTTCCACGCCGGCTTTCCCGCGATCACCAGCTTCACCCCCAGCTCCTTCAGTCCGGGGAGTGCGAACGCCCGGACAAGTTCGATCAGGTTTTTCCGGGGTTCTATGTTTCCGAGGTACAGGACATAGGGGGTGGACCGAAGATGTTGAAGCCGTTCCCCGAGGGCCCGAGGCCGGGCAAAGTAATCCGTATCGATGCCGTGGGGAATCGTCGTGATGAGTGCCGGATCCATCCCGAACACCTGGGCGACATCGTCTGCGCTGGACTGGGAGACAGTGATGACTGCATCGGTTGAGCGGATGGCCCGCTGTACCCGGGTTCGCCAGATTCTTTCCTGCTGCGCTGACCTGGCCGTCGTGATCCAGCGGCTGGCGACGCCGTGGACGGTCACCACCGAGGGGGCGCGGGTAGGCAGCAAAGGGCCGGTGTCAGCACTGTAGTGCAGCACCAAGCCTGGCTTTGCGGGCACCGTGAGACCCTGCCAGGTCTCCATGAGGGCAGTCAGCGCCGCACGCTTGGAGGACCTGAGTTGGCTGATCTCGACGCCCCTGAGCTCAAGCCCTTTGGCGATTTCCCGTGCATAGGTGGTGTTCCCGCCTACGTGGCGGGAGAGAATCCGGGAGGGGAACGACACTTGCTTGAGTCGGTTCAACGATCAGGCCCTTTCAGGTCATAGAGGTCACGAAGCGCAGTGTGCAGGGTTGAACGATTCATGCGGGCCAGCAAGCTGCGGTTTGCCGCCAGCGCCAGCTCTTTTGTTTCGGGGTGGTCCAGGATGGCAATAACAAGGCCGGCCACGCCGTCCGCGTCCTCCGCTTGCATGAGGCCCGAACCGTCCAAGGCGTTGATCCTGCGCGCTGCAATGGGAACGCCCTGGGCCGCTGCGTCGAGAACACTCAGGGGGAAGCCCTCATAGGCGGCGGTATGGACGTAGACAGTGCTGGACGCCAGGAACTTAGCCACTCCCGGATTGTCGATCCAGCCCGTCACCTCTATCCCTGCCTGCTCGAGGTGTCTTCGGAGTTGGGGATCGCCGTCACCTATCCACTGGAAGCGGATGGAGGGAACCTGGCTTCGAAGGGCAGCGGCAACATCAGTGAAGAATGCCGGGTCCTTTTGCCGGGCGATTCTTCCCACCATGGAAATTACCGGTACGCCCTGCCCGGTCTGTGGTTCCAGCCCTTCGGAACGGGTGGCAACGGTAGGCAGGTTCGGGATGGCAATGCACGTGGCTTCCGGGCGGAGGGCGCGGACCAGATTCTCTTCGTGGGACGACAACGTCCCGAATTTCCAAGTCCTCCGGGCCAGGAGCTTCTCGACACCTCGATAGAGTGCACGCTTCACCGTTGAGGTGTGGGGATCGTCGTGTTTGAAGCAGTGAGGTTCGTAAACCACAGGGGCCGCTGTGCGGCGGATACGGGTGTAGAACCCGGAGAAGCTTGAGTGGGCGTGGACAACCTGCGGCCTCAGCAGTTTGACGGTGGAGCCAACCCTGGCAATGCGTGTGAAGAGTCCCGAGCCTAAATCATGATGGCCGACGTCCAGTCCCTGCCACACAGGGGCAGGTTGCCCTTGTTGAAAAGGCGACAAAACCTTGTGGGTGAACTCTTTAGGGCTGTTTTCGATGTAAGTGCGCACAGCTTTTGGCACGCCGCCTTCGATGCGGTCCACCACATGAAGAATCCTGTTGGAATCAGCAGCCAGCAACCTGCACCTGCCCGTGTGAACGCGGTGTTGATTTGTTCTCTACCGAGCCGGCAATAAACCCCCGCCAGTATTCCACGATTGCCACGCTCCCCCATTCATCGGCGCATCAGATGTACACTCCCGGCTCGTGGCAGTGCCTCACCCGAATTTTGATTAGAGGGAGGTAGTCACAACGGAGCCTGTCTGGTGTTGACCAAAATCAAGGATAACTGATCACGCGCCATAATCGGCCATGTGTGGATTGTTTACCGTAAGCGCACTGATTAATTTGCCCGAGGGAATTGCGGTAGATTTATCAGGACTGAAAATTGCAGATGCGTGCGGGAATCTGAGCTGTTCCACGCCGTTCACAGGGGTCCCAGGGGAGGGCGGCGAATGACGAGCTGGGTAGCTGTCGCATACGGCGCGCTGGACCTTCGCGGCTGGCATGAAAACCAGACGGACGTCGAACTGATGCTTTTGGCAGTCGTGCCTTCCGAACCCATAGGCTTGGCCGGCACACCAGCCATCCTTTGGCGGAAACTCCTGGAAGGCCCAGTGCCTGATGCAGCCCTCGATGCCGGTGAGCAGGACTTGGTCCGTGAGTTCGCCGAGGCCGGCATCGCGTCCAGTGATCCTGGGCATCCAGCGCGAGTACGTGAACTCAGCCCGCCATGGATGTCCTCGCCTGTCCACGAAATGGTCTACTCATTGGTTGCCAGCGTGGCGCGCGAGAACGGCGTTGACGTTGTCTCCATCAAAGGTCCCCTGCTTCACCGCCAAGGTTTGCGGGAGAGGGAGCACTCCGGTGACGTGGATGTTTGGGCTGATCCCGCACGCCTGCAGATTCTCTGTTCAGCGCTCGAAGCGTGGGGCTGGAACGGAAGGACGGACCAGTGGTCCGGTCTCTCCTTCAACCACTCAGTGGCACTTGAACCCGGAACGTGGGGCTGTGAACTGGACGTACATCGCCACATCCCCGGGTGCGCAGATGAGGACCCGGCAGTTTTCGCGAAGGTGATGGAACGTTCACAAACCACCCTCTTTGCGGGGGTTCCCATGATGACGCCCGATCTTCCTGCACACGCAGTCATCTTCGCACTCCACGATCTGCGGCCGGAGGCCAGGCACGGGAAACCGGCGGTTGGAGCTGAGGAGCATGCCGGGAAACTGCGGCTCGCCGGCGAAGGAGCGCTGGAGTTTGCCAACAGCGTTAAGGCTTCGGCCGTCCTTGAGCCAGCCCTTCGACTCGCGTTTCCGGCGGCATTGTTTCGGGTTGACCACGAGGTTCCCTTGAACTGGAAGTGGCGCGAAAGCAAAGGCTGGTGGCGGGCCTATTGGATGATTTTCAGGTCCCTCCCAAGCGAAGAACGCCTGCTTTTCATCCGGAGGGCAGTGTGGCCCCAAGCAGAGGTCCTGGCAGCGTCCGACGACCGGGCAGGACGCTCTACGCCAAGTCTCATAGGCGCGCGGTTCCGCCGGATTGCGAAGCTCTTCCGCAGGTAGGCGAGGGCTAAGAGCATGAAAATTGCTGGAATGAAGTGCAGATGATCGGCCATGGGGGCCGACGAAAATCGGGGGCGTTTGTATGGGGAATCAGGCCAGCCAAGGTGTGGGTACCTTGAGCAGAAAGAGCATGCTCCAGGAGGTGGAAGCCTCCGAGGGGAAGCCTGCGGTGATGTCCCGCACAAGGCCCCAGTCCCTGCGGGCGGTGCTGGCCACAGGCCCCTGGTTCCAACGCCTCATGCTGCTCAGCGTTCTCTTCATGCCCTTTCAGTACGCGTTGACCGTTCCCGTGGGCTTCCCGCTTAAGATCAGTGAAATCTTGGGGGTCCTTGGCATAGCCACTTATGTGCTGGGCCGGAGGACCGCCAGGAGAAAACGGGACCTCGCGAGTGTGGCTGTGGCCGTTCTCGCCATTGCCACCGTGTTCTCTGCGCTGGTCAACCTCACCCCGGGCAGTGGCGGCCTCAGATCGGTGGGCTATGACAGGGGTTACGAAACCGACCTCCTGCTCTATAGCGGCTACGCGCTCCTGGCCTTGTGTTACTGGTCGGTCCTCCGGCACGTGGATCGCCGTAAGACCGTGCGGGCGGTTGTCGCATCGATCTGGCTCTGCGGACTGGCAGTGCTGTTGCAGTGGGCCTCAGCGTTGTCCGGAAATACGCAGCTTATCGGGGTCCTTGGCTTCCGGACCCTGGGCGTGGATGACACCGTGGAGACACTTCGGTCGGGTCCATTCCTGGAGGGGCAGCACCTGGGCTTTTTTGCCGGGGCTGCAATTCTGGTGGCCCTTTACAACAAGAGCTACCTGGCTGCGGTGGTGGCGGCACTGTCAATCTTGTATTCCCAATCAACCACGGCCTATGCAGGCCTCGCCGTTGGAATTGCCTTGATGGTGATACTCAAGTTTTCCAAAGTGGTGATTCCTTTGGTTGCAACGGCACTTGTTGGGGTTTTGGCACTGCTTTTTTCGGACAGCTTGCGGACCACCTTGGGCAGGCAGTTGGCAAAGGTAGGGTTTACGGAATTCGCACCCGACTACCAGTACGCCACAACGTCACTGAACCTGCGTGGCGTAAAGTCCCAGATCTCTTTTGACATGAGCGCGGACAATCCAATTTTCGGTGTGGGCCCAGGGCGCTATGGTGCATATTTTGATCAATACGTCAGCGGCCGTCAGCTGCCATGGATCTATTCAACGGACCAGACGCGTCCCATTGCGGAGAACGCTTACGCACACGTAGCCGCTGAGCTGGGATACGTCGCTCTGATCGCCTTTGGACTCCTGATCGTGGTCCTTCTGTGGCGGAACCTCAGGAATGCGTCCTTGATGGGCATGTTGGCTGTGTTCACTGCCCTTGGGGTGTCCACGCAGTCGTCATGGACGTTCCTGCCGATCTGGACCTTCTTCGCATTACTGGCGGCTGACGACCCCGAGCCGAAAGAACCAGCGGAACCATCGGAAGCAGCGTCACAAGCCCGGCTGGACGGGGCAACCGCAGCTGCGGTGCCGCGCTGACAGGGCAGGTCAATCACAGTTGCGGTGCCGCTCTGATACTGCGGCTCAACCGCAAGATCAGTAGGCGCCGTCTTTGCCGACCACTGCCTTGGCAGTCCTGAAGAGGATGACGATGTCCTGGGCCAAGGACCAGTTCTCCACGTAGTAAAGATCCAGGCGGATGGACTCTTCCAGTGAAAGGTCATTGCGTCCGCTGACCTGCCACAGCCCCGTCATGCCCGGCTTGACCAAAAGCCGCCTGACGGAGGCAAAGTCATACATCTCCACTTCGCGGGCCACCTGCGGCCGTGGACCAACCAGGCTCATGGTGCCGTTGAGAACGTTGAGGAGCTGCGGCAGTTCATCGATGGAGTAGCGACGGATCCACGCGCCCAAACGGGTGACCCGGGGATCGTCCTTCATCTTGAAGAAGATCACGCTGTCCTGGCTTTGGGCTTGGAACGCCTCCAGCAAAGTCTCTGCGTTGTTGCGCATGGAGCGGAACTTGATCATTTTGAAGGACTGGCCGCCTTTGCCGATCCGTTCCTGGAAGAAGAAGGCAGAACCCGGGCTGTCCAGTTTGACCAGGATGGCGATCACCAGCATGGGTACAGCCAGCAGCAGAAGCAACATCGACGAGAGGCATACGTCCAGGGCCCGCTTGGCGAAGGCCTTCATCCCACTGAGTTTTGGCGTGGTGACGTGGATCAGTGGGAGTCCCGCAACGGGCTGCATGTGAATTCGGGGGCCGGAGATATCCGTGAGGGCCGGGGCCACGATCATCCCGATATCGCGGGCGGAAAGTGCCCAGCCCAGCTGCCGCAGGAAGGCGGGGTCAAGGTGTGCTCCGCCGCAGACCGCCACTGTGTCCGCTCCGGTCTGGTCGATGGAGCTCAGGACCATGTCCACGCTAGGAGAGGAGCCAAGCACGGGCAAATTGGTGGCGGCAGTCGACACTGAATCGGAGAGCAAGGCTGCCACTGGCTTGTAACCGGAAACGATGTGCTGGTTCAGCTTGTCTGAGAGGTGGTTGACGTTGTTCGGCGCACCGATCAGGAGGACCTTGTGAAGATTCTGTCCTTCGAGCCGGCTCCGGTGCAGGCTCCGGCGTTGAGCGAAGCGGACCGTTAGAAGGAGAATGACGCCCAGGGGGAGTGCCACTGAGACGTATCCCCGGGCTGTTTGCAGTTGAAAGACGTAGGAGACCACGGCCAAACATCCAAACAACCACAGGGATGAAACGGCCACGCGTTTGTATTCGTCACTGCCTGTGCCAAGGACCTTGGGGTCCCTCGTCCCGCCGAACTCCAGCGCGGCCGTCCAGGTCAGGATCAGGACGACGGACAAAGTTGTGTAGGACAACTCAGTGTCCCCGCCGGCAACGGTGACATCAGCAGTGCCGAATCGGAGCAGGTGGGCCCCACCCACCGCGATGACAATGCAGGCGAGATCAAGGAATCTCATCTTGATGCTTTGGGCACGCAGCCACGTAGAGCCTGGAGCAAAAGCGACTTCGCGAGTGGCGGAGACAAAGGTGGTCATGGGGTTAGCCCTGGAATTGCAGGGTCGTATTGCCGGGCTGCCTTGCGGCTGACCGCGATATCTCGTTCCACAGCACAACGGTTTTAATCACGATTCAGCCCCCATAGCCATACCCCCAACGCCCCAATGGAGCGAATGAAACCAAAGACGCCCGGAACACCTGATGGTGTGACTTGACGTTTCAAAGGTAATCGTAAAGGGGCGCCAGAGGCATCCCAAATTAGGCGAATTGGTAATGGTCGATTCGCATCTGAATCTCGACTGCAAGGCTGCTGCCAAGATCCATTATGCGCAGAAAGACCTACTAATTGCGCAATCCAAGGCTGCTGATAAATTGGCTGACGTGCAATTCGGACCATTTATCCGGGGCTATAGGGTCTCGCCGATCCATTTCGCGCAAACTTTAGTAATTTGCGCGCAAACTTGGCTGATGGGCAACGACAGTGCCTGGAGCAACCCCGCGGCACCCCGGCCCGTGAGGGCTCAGTTGCCCTTTTCGAGCCCGTGAGCCGTCACATACTGGCCCAACTGGTCCTTTGACAGGGCAGTTGCGATTTCGGAGATCGCGTTGGTGTCCGTCACCACAATGGACTGTCCGTCAGCTGAGGTGCCCGTTCCCAGCGTGGGGAGGGTGAACATCACGGTATCGGAGGCCCGGAGATCCTTCATGCCTAGCGCGAGGCTTCCAATCGCGGCAGCGTCCAGGCTCTTATCTACGCTGATGAACGGTGATACTGAGGAAACCATGTTGTTGACGGTGACCGGATTGGTCAGGGTCTCCCGGGCGATGGTCTTGCTGATGATCGCTTTGAGATAGGCCTGCTGGTTGCGCACCCGCTGGTAGTCCCCGTCGCTGAAGGATTTACGTTCGCGGACAAAGGCGAGGGCCTCGTCGCCATTGAAGGTCTGTTTGCCTGCCGCGTACACGTGCCCCTTCATGGGGCCGGAGTTGGGCGAGAACGGGATTTTGACATCGATTTCCACTCCGCCCAGGGCGTCTGTCAGGCCTTTGAAGCCCTCGAAGTCCACCATGGCCACATGGTCTATGCGTTGCTGGAAGAGGGATTCCACCGTCTGGACCATCAGCGGGACGCCGCCATAGGCAAGGGCGGCATTGATTTTGGACTCGCCCTTCCCGGGGATATCCACCCAGAGATCCCGCATCAGGGACACGGCATAAACGTTCTTCCGGTCAGCGGGGATATGCACCAGCATCAGGGTGTCGGCCCGTTGATCGGTGGAAGCGTCGGTTTCCACGTCCACTTCGGAGGACCCCCGGGTATCACTGCCCATCACGAGGATATTCATTGCAGCTGTGCCGTTGATGGGTTCGGTCTTTTGGGGGCGGGTGGACTCGTCCGGGAATGCGACATCGATCTTGGTAGTCCCGGAGTTGAAGGTCTGTGCCAGGTTGAATACATAGGCACCTGCAACAAGGCCGATCACCAGTACCGCGGCGGCGAATCCAATCAGGACGTTCCGTGCGGTCTTTTTGCCACTTTTCCGATGTCCGGAAGGGGACACCTCAGGGGAATTGTCAGTATCAGTGGGGAGAGTCATGTGTTCCTAGGTGTCGGCATCAGCAATGTTGATTCTATCAAGTGCCAAACCCGGGGCCTCAGCTGGAATGTATTGGCACAGCTGGACCCTGATCCCACTTCCCGGCAAATTACCCTATTGGTTGAGCCTAATGCGGTCCCGGCCCCGGACAATCAGCATTCGTCCGGGGCCCACCCAAAGGAATATTCCCTGCTCAGGCCTGCGGAGTAAGTGCTTTTGAATACAACACCGCACCCTTGGCATTGCGGAGGCTCACGGTAAACGTGCCGTCCGCGGCCAGGTCCACGTGCCCGAAGTACTGGTTCTCTCCATCGCGCGGTGATTCGCCAGGGAAGCGCCCGGCCTTGGCAAAGAGGACCTCAGGCCCGAACGTTCCATCCATCTCGTTTGGTCCGAAGGAGCCGGCGTTGATCGGTCCGGCCACGAATTCCCAGAAGGGGTCGAAATCCGTGAAGGAAGCCCTTTCGGGGGAGTAGTGGTGGGCGGCGCAGTAGTGGACGTCTGCCGTCAGCCACACTGTGTTCTTCACGCCGAACTTCTTGAACGCCGAAAGCACTCCAGCGATCTCCAATTCGCGGCCCAGGGGAGCGCCGGGATCACGGTTGGACAGGCTTTCCTGGTTCACGGCGCCGTCGGGGACGATGATACCCAGCGGGAGGTCTGCGGCGATCACTTTCCAGGTTGCCTTGGACTTCCGCACTTCCTTGATCAACCAGTCCACTTGCTCCTGGCCCAGGATGCTGGTGGCGTAGGGTTCCTTGCCGTCGGTGTTGGGTGACTTGAACGTCCGCATGTCCAGGCAGAAGATGTCCAACTGCGGGCCGCGGGAGATCTTCCGGTAGATGCGGGCAGGCTGGTACTGGCCGGCGTCGAACTTTCCCGGGCGCCAGAGCGCCGCGGCGTCGGCGATCGGCATGTTCTCCTGCCACGCCTGGCGTCCGCGCGCGGCCAGGACGTTGACGTTTCTTTCGGTGTAGCGGGGGTCGTCCAGTATTTCGCCGGGGTACCAGTTGTTGGTGGTCTCGTGGTCATCCCACTGCGCAATCACAGGAACGTCGGCGAACATGGCGCGCATGTTGGCGTCAAGGGAGTTGTAGCGGTGGCGGCCGCGGTATTCCTTGAGTGTTTCGGCCACCTTGCTGACTTCTTCGGTGACGATGTTCCGCCACACCTGGCCGTCCTTTTCAGTGACAGTGGCGGTGATCGGTCCGTCGGCGTAGATGGTGTCGCCTGAATGGATGAAGAAGTCGGGCCGGGTGTCGTGCATGGCCTTGTAGTCGCGCATTCCGCCCAGTTCCTCGTTGATGCCCCAGCCTTGGCCGGCGGTGTCGCCGGTCCAGACGAAGGACTGCGCGGACGACGACGACCTGCCGCCTCCGCGCCCGTCTTCAGTGCCGCCGTCGTACTTTCCCCGGGGGGATCCGGGCGCTGTGATGAACGTGCCACGGACGGCCTCGCCGGCTCCGTTTTCATCCTCGAAGTTCAGCTCCAACGCGAACCGGGTGCCGGAGGGGAGACCGGTGGCGTGGATTTTGGCAGTGAAATCGCTGGCTTCGGTAGCCAGCGGGCCGCGGATGGTCCGGTTGAAACCGTAGCGTCCGCGCAGGATGTCCCCGGCTTCATCCACGGCCTGGAGGGTGGCGGTAAGCCGGCCCGGGCCGGAGGCGCGGGACCAGAGCACGGCGGAGTCGGTGGTGACGTCCCCCGTGGCCAGCCCGGTGGGGAGCGTCAGGCGTTTGCGGACCAGGGGCACAGCCGAGGGGGCGCTGATAGCGGCGGATGCAGGGGCCGCGCTGGTGGCAAGGCCGGTCAGGGCCAGGCCGGCGAGGGACGTCTTGACGAGGGTGCGGCGGGTGAGGTCAGTCATGCGGTCCACTCTTCTTCGCGGTGGTAAACGGAGAGTGAGGTTGAGGTAAAGGGCGCCGGACCTTGACTGAAAACGTCCGCTCCGCATATTCTGAACGAACGGTCGGTAATTTATTAGGAGCAACCATGGCATCGCAGAATCTGCAGTCAGTGCCCGCTGAGCTGTCCCCGGAAGAGCAGGAGCGGGAGGCAGCCGGAGAGGCGTACTTTGATCGCATCATTTCGGAGGACTCGCGCATCGAACCGCGCGATTGGATGCCGGCGGCTTACCGCAAGACTTTGCTGCGCCAGATCTCGCAGCACGCGCACTCTGAAATCATCGGCATGCAGCCGGAGGCAAACTGGATCACCAGGGCGCCGAGCCTGAAGCGCAAGTCCATCCTCATGGCCAAGGTCCAGGACGAGGCCGGCCACGGCCTGTACCTGTACTCGGCTGCCGAGACCCTGGGCCAGTCCCGGGACCAGATGATGGAAGACCTGATCGCCGGCAAGGCGCGGTACTCGTCGATCTTCAACTATCCCACGATTTCCTGGGCAGACATGGGAGCCATCGGCTGGCTTGTTGACGGCGCGGCCATCTGCAACCAGGTGCCCCTGTGCCGGGCATCGTACGGTCCTTACGGGCGCGCAATGGTGCGCATCTGCAAGGAAGAGTCCTTCCACCAGCGCCAGGGTTTCGAGATCCTGCTGGAGCTCTCCAACGGCACGCCTGCGCAGAAGCAGATGGCCCAGGATGCCGTGAACCGCTGGTACGCGCCGTCGCTGATGATGTTCGGCCCGCCGGATGACGATTCACCGAACTCCAAGCAGTCCATGGCCTGGAACATCAAGCGCTTTTCCAACGACGAGCTGCGCAGCCGGTTCGTCGGCATGATGGTGGAGCAAGTCCGGGTCCTCGGCCTGACCCTGCCCGATGAGGACATCCGTTTCAACGAAGAAACCAAGAAGTGGGAGCACGGACCCCTGGACTGGAACGAGTTCAAGGAAGTCCTGGCCGGCCGCGGTCCCTGCAACTCGCAGCGCATCGAGCGCCGCCGCGAGGCACACGAAAACGGTGCCTGGGTTCGCGAAGCCGCAGTGGCCTACGCCCGCAAGCAAGCACAGAAGGAACACGCAGCATGAGCCCTCACGGCAATCCGGAAGCACCGGCCAGCGCCGCCAGCGAAATCAACCGCGAGGCCCCCAAGGTTGCGGCTACCAACGCTGAAAACACGACGACGACACCCGCCTCAGCCCCGGCCGTCACCCCGCGTGGCGCCCATGAAGAGTCGCCGTGGTCCCTGTGGGAAGTCTTCGTCCGCTCCAGCCGAGGCCTGTCCCACGTCCACGCAGGTTCCTTGCACGCGCCCGATGCGGCCATGGCCCTCCGGAACGCCCGTGATCTGTACACCCGCCGCAACGAGGGTGTCTCCATCTGGGTTGTCCCGGCCGAGGCGATTTCCTCCAGCGATCCCGACTCCAAGGGCTCCTTCTTCGAGTCGCCGCAGGGCAAGGACTACCGCCACGCGACGTACTACACCAAGAGCGAAGGCGTGAAGCACCTGTGAGCATCAAAGACGTGAGCACTCAAGAGACTGCCAAAGACACCGACTTCGCCATCGAAGGCCACGGCGACATTTCCGTTGGCGTCCACGGCGCCGGTGCTTCCGGCGACGGCTCGGCCAGCGCCACCCGCATTACGCCGGGCAACGCACTGCGTCCGGAGGACATCGCGCTCGAGATCAGCCGCGGGCAGGTCAAGCCCAGCGAGGATGTTGCAGAGTTTGCCCTGCGCATCGGCGACGACGGCCTGATCCTCGCCCAGCGCCTGGGCCACTGGATTTCCCGTGCTCCGGAGCTTGAGGAAGACATTGCGCTGGGCAACATCGCGTTGGACCAGTTGGGACACGCGCGCTCGTTCCTGACCTATGCCGGCGCAGCATGGGGCAAGTCCGAGGACGACCTCGCCTACTTCCGCCGCGAGCACGAGTTCCGTTCTGCCCACTTGTTCGAGCAGCCCAACGGCGACTTCGCAGTAACCATCGCCCGGCAGTTCATCGTGAGCTACTACCAGTACCAGCTCTACACCGCACTGACCGGGTCCTCGGACGCCACCCTGGCAGCCATCTCCGCGAAGGCCGTCAAGGAAGTGGATTACCACCGCGATCACAGTGCTCAGTGGGTGCTTCGACTTGCCGGCGGCACCGACGAGTCCCGGGAACGCATCATCCAGGGCTTCAAGCTCGTATGGCCGTATGTGGACGAACTTTTCGAGGACGACGAGCTCACCACCCGCCTTGCCGAGGCCGGCGTTGCGGTTCAGCCCTCCAGCCTCCGTGCTGAATTTGATCGCCTTACAGGTGAGGTCATGGCCGAGGCAGAGCTGGAGATTCCGGGCGTCCCGCAGTCCCTCGGCGGCGGACGCCGCGGCAAGCACTCCGAGTTCCTGGGCTACATCCTCGCCGAAATGCAGGTCCTGGCCCGCGAGCACCCCGGCGCGAGCTGGTGAGCAGCATGGCTACGCAGTCGCACACGCAGTCACGAACGCAGCTGAATACCGCAGAGCAGCGGGCCTGGGACATCGCGTCCACGGTCTGCGACCCGGAAATCCCGGTCCTCACCATCGAGGACCTGGGGATCCTGCGCGGCGTGCGCGTTGTTGACTCGCCTGAGGCGGCCGCCGAGCATGGCCGGCACGACGGCGGCGCGTCACGTACCGCCGTCGAGGTCACCATCACGCCCACCTACTCGGGCTGCCCGGCGATGGACGCCATCGGTGACGACCTGCGGACGGCCTTCGAAAAGGAGGGCTACGCGAGCGTGCACATCAACCTGGTGCTCTCCCCGGCGTGGACCACTGACTGGATGACCGATTCAGGCAAGGCCAAGCTGGAAGAGTACGGCATTGCCCCGCCCAGTGGCATGGCTGCCGCGGGTGGCCATTCAGGTCCTGTCCGTTTGAGCCTGGCCGTGAAATGCCCGCAGTGTTCGTCGTTGAACACCAAGGAACTCACCCGCTTTGGTTCCACGTCCTGCAAGGCGTTGTTCGTCTGCCAGGACTGCAAGGAACCGTTCGACTACTTCAAAGTCCTCTAAGGAATTCCATGACCACCGAAACCCAGACGGCCAGCCGCCGTCGTGCGTCTTTCCACAACCTGACCGTCTCGGAAGTCCGGCGCCTGACGGACGATGCCATTGAGGTCACCTTTGGTGTTCCCGCCGAGCTGGCAGGTCAGTACGACTACCTTCCCGGTCAGTACGTGGCACTGCGCACCACACTGCCGGATGAGCAGGGCGAGCCGCACGAAGTCCGCCGCAGTTACTCGATTTGCGCAGAGCCGCGCAGCTTCGAGGACGGCAGCAGCGAGATCCGCGTGGCCATCAAAAAGGACCTCGGCGGCCTTTTCTCCACCTGGGCCAACGCCGAACTCAAAGCCGGCGATGTCCTGGACGTTATGAGTCCACAGGGTGCGTTCATCTCCCGGCACGGCAAGGACGGCGCCTCGGTCCAGCACAACGTCATGAACTCCATGAATCACCCGGAGGAATTGGCAGGGGAGCCTGGCAACTTCGTGGCGATCGCTGCTGGCTCGGGCATCACGCCGGTCATCGCCATCGCACGGACGTTGCTGGCGGCCAACCCGGAGACCACGTTTGACCTGGTGTACGCCAACAAAGCGGCCATGGACGTCATGTTCCTTGAAGAGTTGGCGGACTTGAAGGACAAGTATCCCTCCCGTCTGGCGCTGCACCACGTACTGTCCCGTGAGCAGCGCATCGCTCCGCTGATGACCGGGCGCATTGACTCGGAGAAGCTGCAGGCCCTGCTCAGCAGTGCCATCCGTTCCGAGGATGTGGACGAGTGGTTCCTGTGCGGGCCGTTCGAGCTGGTCCAGTTGTGCCGCGACACGCTCGCTGCCCGCGGCGTTGAGCCCGAGCATGTGCGTTTTGAGTTGTTCACTACCGGCCGTCCGGATCGTCCCGAAGGCAACTCCGGCCGCCCGGTGGTGGAGGACGAGTCACAGGACACGTACAAGATCACCTTTACCTTGGACGGACTGACCGGTGACGTCGCCAGTCCCACCCACGCCCGCGAATCCATCCTCAACGCGGCCTTGCGCGTACGGCCCGACGTTCCCTTCGCGTGTGCCGGTGGCGTCTGCGGCACCTGCCGCGCCAAGTTGGTCACCGGTACGGTGACCATGGATGAGAACTACGCCCTTGAGCAGGACGAGCTGGACAAGGGCTACGTCCTGACCTGCCAGTCACACCCCACCAGCGAAGAAGTTACCGTCGACTTCGACGTCTAAGGAGTCCCCATGATCGAGCTCTCCATTGCCAACGGCATTGCCGAAATTGTCCTGAATTACCCGGACAAGCTGAACTCCCTCAGCGAGGACGCGCTTGCCGAACTGGATAAAGCGTACGACGACGCCGCTGCCGCCGCCTCACGCGGTGAGGTGCGGGCGTTGCTTCTTCGCGGTGAGGGTCGCGCCTTCTGCGCCGGACGCGACATTGCTGCCGTTACTCCCGAAACCGACGACGCCCAGGCCTACCTCGGCGGACTCGTCGAGCCGCTGCTGAAGAAGATGGCTGCCTTCCCCACGCCCACGTTCGCTGCCGCGCACGGTGCTTGCCTGGGGGTGGGGCTGGGGTTATTGCTGGCCACGGACGTTGTGTATGTGGCGGACAACGCCAAGTTCGGTTCACCCTTTGCCAAGCTGGGGGCCACCTTGGATTCCGGCGGGCACTGGTACTTCACTGAGCGCTTGGGCATGCACCGCACACTTGACCTGATCTACACCGCCGACCTCATTTCCGGGGCGGAGGCTGTGCAGCAGGGGATGTTCAGCCGGGCGATGCCGGCTGATTCCCTGCTGCCGGTAACGCGGGAGATCGTTTCCCGCGTGGCCCTTGGAGCGACCGAAGCGTTCAACGCCTCCAAGGAACTCGTAGCGCACATCCGCGACCAGCGCCTGGGCCTGTGGGCTTCCATGACCGAGGAAAACACGGAGCAAGCACGTCTTTGCAAGACCGATGACTACGCCGAGGGTTTCCGTGCCTTCCAGGAGAAGCGGGCACCCGTTTTCAAGGGGTAGCTCCCGCTTCCGCTTCCGCGCCGGATCCCGCCCTTGTCCGTCCCCCTCGCAGTAGTGCGCTGAGTGGGACGGACAAGGGCGTGTTTCGTGGGCCCAGGGCCTAGACGAAGTCCTTGAGGAGCCTGTATCCGGCCAGTTTTCCTTCCAAGGAGATGACGGCAGTGTCACTATCCACAGTGCTCACGTCGGTCAGGGCGCCGTAGGTCAGTGCCGGCACCGCCGTCCCGCCCTTAGTGCAGGGAAATGCCGTGTACGAGCCGGAGCCCGGGCTATCCGTGTAGGGGCCGTCAGGAGGCATGACGTATGTTGCCGCCTTCAAGCAAACAAAAACGTCTTCGAACGTGGTGCCCCGATATTTACCTGTACGGGTATCCAAGAGGTTTGCGCTCCAAAACGTGCCGGCGATGACCTGATCTCCGCGGCCCGCCGAGGGCAGGAGCCCGTACGAGTCCCAGGTCCGCGACTCCACGGGTTTGATTTCCCAGGCGACTTCGCCCGTAAGGGGGTGGTAGCCCACCAGTTTCGTTTGAGCGCTCCGGTACTTTCCTGCGGGAAATTCAATGAAGCCCTCTGTGTATTCGCAGCGGACGGGAAATGCATCGCCGTCCTCCAACTTGGTGCCCACGGTTCCGATCGTCTCGGCGCACTGCACCTGCGTGCCGTCTGCCGTCCATAGAACCCGTCCGCTGGAAGCCCGGAAGCCCACCGTTTTGGTGGTGTCGCGAAGGTTCATTGAAAAGGTTTGTTCAGCGAACTTATCCGGAGAGAAATCGGTGGGATTGATGCCGACCGATCCTATGTAAAGGTCCAGCTTTTCGGAGTAGATGAAGTGCCTGCCAAAATCGGTGGAGGCACCCTTGCCAAAGACCTTCTCTATCTCCACTTCCCACAGGACCTCGCCGTATGCCACGTGGGCCAGCTTTTCAACTCCGTCCGTCACCACCGAGTACAACTCTTTGCCCACAGGCTGGAAAACCCCGGTGAGCGGGTTGATGTCAGCACCCCCGGACTCCTCACCGGTTTCAATGTCCACCCAGTGCTCAACTGACTGGGTGTTCTCATCAAAGGCTATAAAGCACAGGTCGAGGAGTCCGTCGCAGGCAAACGGACGGGTGCTGACCAGCTCCGGCCGTCCGCGGTACAGCTCCTTGCCGGTGCTGAGGTCAAAGGCAACAGGCGCAGTCCACCAGGCCACGTCACTGTCGAGCCCGGCTGGAACAGAAGCCGCCTGCAGGAAGATCGCGGCGCTCCGGCCCGAGGCTGTCTTGCTGACAACAGGCTCCAAAGGTACTGAAGGAGCTTCGTATCCCGGATGAACGGGCTGCGTCCACAGTTGTTTGCCGTCAGCAATTGAGAAAGCATGGGCATTTACACCAGTGGGCGTCGACGCGTAAACCAAGGCAACGCCGTCGGCAACCACAGGCTGGCCGATCGGAGTCAGCGCAACTTCCCACGCCGCCGTCGCGGTTTCTGTATTTCTCGCCGCCGGAGCCGCGCTGGCTGGAGGCGTGGTTGCTGTGGGTTCTACCGGCAGGGGAATCATGGTGCATGCCGACAGCATCATCGCGGCGCTCACGGCGGCTATCCGGAATCCAATTGACGTGATGCTGGCAAGGGCCCGCGAGGATCGGGACTGAATCATGGTTCCCCCAGGAACGTCAATGGTTCAGCACCTTTAGGGCGTGGTTCCAAACCAAAAAAGGCCATCAAGATGTGGCTCAAGTAGAGAATACAGCTCGTCCCATCCGATGCGCTTTTGCTTGCCTTACGGCCACGCTAAATGCGGGGGCGTGCAGTACGGGTGGTTCTGAAAAATGCCTGCACCCAAGGCCGGACGGATGGGTCCGGCGGTCGGCCGGCGGCATGGCCGTTGAGAAGGGAATCCTCCTGTGACTATTCTGACAATGGATCGTTGAAACGATCAGGTCCAGCAAGCGGCCTAAGCCATTGGGCGGGAACGTTGATCCCGCGAAAGGTCTTTGTCTTATGTCCCAGCAACTTCCCCTCGACGAACTCACCCTGACTCTGGCCCGCATCAAGGGATTGCTCCTGACGGAGGAAAAGGTAGACCGGGCTGTTCAATTATTGGCCGAGGGAATCCGTGATGCCTTTCCCGGCAGCGCAGGCGCAGGAGTGTCCCTGATCGATGGTCAGGGCAACAGAACCAGCGCCGGGGCCACCGATCCCTTGGTGATCGAGGGCGACCAGTCCCAGTACCGGTTGGGGCAGGGCCCTTGCCTGAGCGCGTGGGCAACCGAGCGGACAGTGATCGTTGATGATGCGGGCACGGATCAGCGGTGGCCGCAGTGGGCTGAGGCCGCGGTGCAACTTTCGATCTCTTCCGTGATCAGCGTCCCGTTGGTGAGGGGATCCCGGTGTCTGGGGGCCATGAAGCTCTATGCCGCTGCCCCTGGCGCCTATGGCCAAGCGACGGCCCGATCCTTGGAAAAGCTTGCCGGCAGTGCCGCGATTCTCCTGGACAACATACAAACCTCGGAGACACCCAAACGGTTCAGCGATGGCCTCGTCCACGCCTTGAACAGCCGTGACGCGATCAGCCGCGCCCAGGGTTATCTCATGGGCCAGCGTGGCCTGACCGAGGAGGAGGCGATCAGGGAACTTCTTCTGCTGTCCCAGGAATCCATGCAGTCACTGGCATCCGTCAGCACCGGGATCCTCACGGGTGGGAGGAAGGAAGGAACATATGACGGAAGCCGGGAGTAACGATTGCCAGGGACTGTCCCTTCAAGAACAACTCCAGCTCAAGGGTCTCCGCAAAGCCTTGGCAAGCGCTGGTATCCCCGGTGAGGATTTATGGCTGCGCTACTTTTCCATCGGCGGCATGGTGGGCGAATACGAAGTGGATGCCTACCTCCAATCACTGCACTCGCTGCCACCGTTGCAGAGGGACCTGCTGGCACATGCTGCAAATGAGCTCATCGATGAGCTGCCCGCCCGGCCCCGCGCGCCCTATACCGAACAAGTGCCGATGAGCAGGCCGTTGCTGCCGGGCGACGGCCGGCAACGGAAGTAGCTGTGGCGGCTGGCCGCCCGGACTGCTTCTCAGGGACGGGAGTCCTGCTGGTAAACGTCCGGTATGCCGTCGTCGTCGGAATCGATGGCTTCCTGTGCCTCGGCAATGCGGTACTGGCGGTTGCGGGTGCTCAGCACAACGGAGGCCAGCAGTGCCGCCAACAATGAGGCGGCAAGGATCCCCACCTTGGCGTGATCATCGTGAATGCTGCCTTGGCCGAAGCTGAGCTCTGCCACCAGCAAGGAAACAGTGAAGCCGATTCCTGCCAGCACTGAAACACCCAGGACATCGATCCATTTGAAGGAGCTGTCCAGGGAAGCCTTGGTGATTTTCGTGAGGACCCAGGTTGTCCCGAGAATGCCGATTGGCTTGCCCAGGACCAGCGCCACGATGATGCCGATGGCGACGGGGTCCGTCAGCGCCGAACCAAGTCCTTCCCAGCCACCCACTGCGACGCCGGCGGAGAAGAAGGCGAAGACCGGGACTGCGATTCCGGCCGAGATTGGCCGGAAGCGGTGCTCGAAGATTTCGGAAAGCCCTGGACCCGCCTCAGGTCCCCCGCTTGCCTGTGAACGGATCACGGGGATGGCGAAGCCCAGGAGCACACCTGCAACCGTTGCGTGGATACCGGAGGCATGGATGAGCGCCCAGACGGCCAAACCGAGGGGGAGCAGGATAAGCCAGGCCGCCATGGGCTTGGTGCCGAAGAAGCGTCGGTACTTTTGGGCCAGGAACGTGTAGGCCGCCAAGGGGATCAAGGCAAAGAGCAGCGGCGTGACCTGGATGTCGGAAGAGTAGAAGATGGCGATGATGCTGATGGCGATCAAGTCATCCACCACCGCAAGCGTCAGAAGGAAAATGCGCAAGGCGCTGGGCAGATGTGACCCGATGATGGCCAACACTGCAACCGCGAAAGCAATGTCTGTGGCGGTCGGGATGGCCCAACCGCGCAGGGTTTCCGGACTGCTTGCATTGATGATTGCGTAAATGACGGCCGGGACCACCACTCCGCCGGCCGCCGCCGCGATGGGGACGATTGACTTGCTGAACTGACGAAGGTCTCCGGCCACGAACTCACGTTTGAGTTCCAGCCCTACGAGGAAGAAGAAGATGGCCAGCAGGCCGTCGGCTGCCCAGGCACCCAGGCTGAGTTCCAAATGCCACGGCTCATAGCCGATCTTGAAGTCCCGCAAGGCGAAGTAGCTGTCCGCGGCGGGGGAGTTGGCCCAGATGAGGGCAAGCACGGCACCGGCGACCAGCAGGGCGCCACCTACCGTTTCCTTACGGAGGATTGCCCCAATGCGCAGCGATTCGGCGTAGCTTCCACGTCCAAGGATGGAGGAGCGCGGTGGGTCGGTCCGGTTGTTGTTCATACAAGTGTCCTTTGCAAGGGGTCGACGAAACTATGCCGACCAGACTTCCCGGCGCACCTCTACCAGCCTATCGCGAGTGCGGGGAGATCCCTGCCTGCCCTCCATGGATGGGTAGTAAGTTCACATGCTATCCGGGCTGCTTGTCCTTTCGAGCGGGGAACTGCGTCTATATCCTTAAGAAATGAGTGACGTAGCGCGTTCCACCATCACCTTCCAAGGGCAGTTCGCCGGAGCGTTGCCGGAGCTGGCTGTGCCGTGGCGGGCGGAGGAAGCTCCGGATCCGCAGCTTCTGATGCTCAACCAGCCACTCGCCGTCGAGCTTGGTTTTGATCCCGATTTCCTCCGGACCCCGGAGGGCGTGCGTTTGCTGATCGGCAATGCCCTGCCGGAGGAAGCTACGCCGATGGCCCAAGGGTATGCCGGGCACCAGTTCGGCTTCTATTCGCCTCGCCTGGGGGACGGCCGCGCCCTCTTGCTGGGTGAGGTTGAAGATGCTGACGGAAAGCTCCGCGATATACACCTCAAGGGTTCGGGGCGCACGCCCTTTGCCCGGAACGGCGATGGCCTGGCCGCGATCGGACCTATGGTGCGGGAGTACATCGTGAGCGAGTCGATGCATGCGCTGAACATTCCCACCACGAGGTCGCTCGCGGTCGTTGCCACAGGGCGGCAGGTTCAGAGGGAGATTCTCCTGCCGGGGGCAGTCCTGACCAGGGTGGCGGCAAGCCACTTGCGGGTTGGCAGTTTCCAGTACGCCAGGGCCTCCAATGACCTGGACCTGCTTCGCCGCCTTGCCGACCATGCAATCGAACGCCACCACCCGTCGTCGGCCGCTGAAAGCAACCGCTACCTCGCGCTCGTCAAAGCTGTCATTTCGGTACAGGCGAAACTTGTGGCGCAGTGGATGCTGGTGGGATTCGTGCACGGCGTGATGAACACAGACAACATGACGGTGTCCGGTGAGACCATCGATTATGGCCCGTGTGCTTTCATGGAAGGCTTCGATCCGGGGGCGGTCTACAGCTCCATTGATGAGATGGGACGCTATGCCTACAGGAACCAGCCAGTGGTTGCTGAGTGGAACCTTGCCCGCTTTGCTGAGTCAATCGCCGTCCTGATCCATGAGGATGAGGAGCAGGCTGTGGCCCTCGCCGTTGAAGCGCTCAAGGGTTTCCGGGAGGAGTACAGCGCAACATGGTTCAACGGCATGAAGGCCAAACTTGGGCTGCCGGAGGCAATTGACGACGACGTTGCCTCACCTGTGGTGGATGAGCTCCTGCAGTTGGTTCAAGAGGCGCGCGCGGACTACACCTCGTTCTTCCGGAGCCTCGGCAAGGCAGCCCGTGGGGAAACCGAACCCTCGCGCAGGCAAATCCTGGATTTGGCTGCGTTCGATGCCTGGTTGGATCGATGGCGGGCGTTGTCTCCGGATGCCGATGCCATGGACAGGGTGAACCCGGTCTATATCCCGCGGAACCATCTGGTGGAAGAAGCCCTTGCTGCGGCCACGGAAGGGGACACGGGCCCTACGGAGCGTTTGGTGGCGGTCTTGTCCGAGCCGTACAGCGAACGCCCTGGACTGGAAAAGTATGCCGAGCCTGCACCGGAAAGCTTCGGCCCGTACCGGACTTTCTGCGGCACCTAGGAACGCTGAGGGCAAGCGGGCCGTACGGCGTCGCTTGCCCTCAACTTATTGTTCTTTTGGTCCAGGCTTCCCGCGGTCTAGGCCCAGACGGCCCGAACCACCATGTCTGCCCCTGCGGCCAAATGGTTTCCTGTGTGGCCTGCGTCGAGGACGCACACGTCCTCGGATTCAGGTGCTCCCGTTGAAACAAGGCACTCAGCTGCCCTGAAGCTCAGGAGGTCCACCGGCAAATTGTCACCTATTTGAAGTTCACTCATGATGCCCTTTTTTACTAGTCCGGGCATCACTGTCAGTGTCCATAGCCCGGTGTTGTGGTTGGAGAGGTTTTCTCCTTGGCACGCCGGACTTCATCAGCGGATAACTCCATACTGCTTGATAGAAGAACTTTCGTCTACGCGGGATGAACTGCGCTCAGTGGAAATTTGTGTGGCGCACGATCGCCAGGAGCTCTTCGCGCAGGCCCTCGGAGTCCAGATCAACCGCTGAGAGGACCGTGCTCTCCTGGTCATGGGATTGTTCCAGCAGGCTCAGGCCCAGGTCGGTGATCAATACCAATTGGCTGCGGCGGTCGAAGCGGTTGGGCTCACGGCGGATATAGCCACGCGATTCAAGCCTGGTCAGCAGCGGCCCCATGGTTTGGGCTTGAACCCGGACGCTGCGGGCAAGATCCCCTGGCGTGATGGGTCCACCCGTTGCGACCGCGTCGAGCGTAAGGACCGCCGGATAGGTCAACCCCAGCGGACGTAGTTTGTCGTTCCATGCCAGTTCCACGAGCCGGGCCGCAGTGGACAGCAGCCGGCTGGTTGGCCATCGTTCCATATCAGGCATTCAGGCACCCCCAGGCTTTCACAATTAGTCAGCTTACTTACTAGGCTACATCAGGCCGGTGCCAAAGCCGGTTGTGGGTGGGAAGGCCCGTTGCTGAAGCTGCTTGAGCGGAGGTCCCAGGCAGGGGATACCCACTGCCTGGAGTGCTGATTCTGTTGGGGCCTTGGGTCCTAAGAGAGGTCGAACGCTGAACGTTCCATGCCGCGCTCGGCGCTGTGTACCTGGAGGGCATGGCGCATGGCTTGGCGGTTGTCCTCGGCAAGGTCGGGATACCCGGCCACTCGGTACAGATCCGCTGCCCATTGAAATTCATCGGCAGCAGAACGGAAGCGGGCTTCATCGAAGAGTCGCCGGCCGATGTGGTGACGAACGTAGGCCTCATCTCCGGGAGACCGCACTGTTCGCAGTGCCCTTTCGTGGAGGACTGCTGCATCGTGCCAGCGGTACTGCCGCTGATTGACCTGGGCAAGTATCAGCAATAACTCACGGCGGTCATCGGTGTGGGGCAGCAGTTTGAAGCCTTCGTCGAGGGCCTCGGCGTCCCGGCCGAGGAGGGCCAGGTACCTGACGCGCTCCACCGGAGGGCACTCGCCCGCCAAAGCAGCTTCAATGGCTCGACGGTTGACCACGACGTCGCGAAACGTCGTGGGGTCGGTACGCCAAATACTTGCAGTTTCTTCCACCGTGATGTGCCCCCCATAGGCTTGTTACGGAGCCAACTGAGTGGCGGCACTGATCAGTTGCAGGCCGCAGTAATCTCCATAATCTCATGAACGATTGGACCCGCAAGCCCGTTCCGCACCTGCCGCGTCAGTGGAGGTTGGTGTCCGCTGGGGTGGCCCGCCAGGAGTGAAAGGGAATGGTCAAGCCTGCGCGTGTTGGTGCGCACGTGAAAGGCCCGGCGGTTGCGACCAGATCAGGAGCAAATGGCACCACCCGCACCAGCTGGAGCTCGTTCCCGCCTGTAGCGGCCCGGATGGTGAGTGCGTCGCCCGAGCGGCTGACCCTCATGCGAACCCGCCCGCCGTTCCATTCCGGAACGGGCGCCAAGGACCAGTCCGAGAAGCCATCCGTCACCACCGCGCCCACTTGAGCGGCGCCGTCGGCGAATTCGACTCCTGCTTTGATCCAGCGTTCGGCGCTGACGCGGACGAAGATGCCCGCTTGGTCGAACTGTTCGGAGAACCCGGCCGTAAACTCAACCTCCATGGCGCTGTCCTGCGGAAAAGGGGCAAGGAGTGCGTGCTCTGTGTCGTGGATGAAACCGTAGGACGTGACGCGCCAAGCGTCGCTGCTTTCGACGGCGGTCACCAGCAGGTCACCTGCCTGCTCGACGACGGCGGCCGGCTGGTTGGTCCACTCGCCACGGTTCCAGGGGATGTCGGTTGGCACGGAGCTCCTCGATGTTTATGTTTCGCTGGTTTCCGCCTCTTCAGGTTCGGCTTCTGGATCAGGGTAGTCGATGGACCCTCGAGGGTTCACCGGAGGCTTCTAGGACTCCAGGGATTCCTTCGCTGCCTCGGGGTGCCGGTTCGCCGCAAGCTTCCCGGTCCGCTTGCGCGCCTGGGTCCAGCGCGTCACGAAAAAGAGGACGAGCCCGATCGCCAGGAGGATGGCTGCACGCAACCAGATTTCCGGGCCTTGCTGGAACAGCAGGAGGACACACGAAGCCAAAGCCAGCCAAGGAATGACCACCGGCACGCGGAAATGCTTGTGTTCGACCCTGTCTTTGCGCAGAACCAGGACGGCGACGTTGGTGCTGATGAACACGAACAAGAGCAGCAGGACCACGGTTTCGGCGAGTGAGCCGAGGTCTCCGGTGGCGGTCAAAGCCATTGCTGCCAGTGTGGTGACAGCGATGGCAACCCAGGGCGTGCGCCGCTGGGGGAGGACCCGCCCCAATCCTGCCGGCAGCAGTGATTGTTCCGCCATGCCAAAAGCCAGACGACTGGCCATGATCATGGTCAGCAGCGCACCGTTGGCGACGGCGATGAGTGCAACCAGGCCGAAGAGCCAGTCGGGCACCCCAAAGCCTGTGGCTTGGACAACCTGCAGCAAGGGGCCCGAGGAACTGTTCAAGTCACTGGCAGGCAGGGCTATGGAGGAAGCCAGGCCAATCAGGATGTAGATGGCCCCGGCGGTCAGCAATGCCCCGAACAGTGCTTTGGGGTAGACGCGGTGGACGTCGCGGACCTCTTCGGCAACGTTGGCAGAGGTCTCAAAACCCACGAACGAGTAGTACGCCAGCAGTGATGCGGCGAGGATTCCTGCCCCGGGGGTCACCGCAGGGTTGAACTCGACAACGCGGGAAACATCACCATTTCCCCGGCCGAACATCAATCCCACCAGGACTATGACCAGCACCAGTCCCGATACTTCAATGATGGTCATGACCACGTTCGCCCTGACGGATTCTTTGACGCCGCGGGCATTCAGGAGTGCGATCAACAACAGAAACACCAGGGCCGTGGGCGTGGCGGGTATGTCCAGGAAGGGCTTCAGGTAGTCCCCGGCGAACGCGAGGCTCAGCCCTGCTGCACTGGTCACCCCGGCTGCAAGCATTGAAAAGCCGACCAGGAATGAAACCAGGGGCACTTTGAAAGCCCGTTCAGCAAAGACGGCAGCGCCGCCGGCCTTCGGGTACTTGGTCACGAGCTCCGCGTAGGAGGCGGCGGTCAGCATGGCCAGGAACAGTGCCAGCGCCAGGGGAATCCACACGGCACCTCCTACCTCACCCGCGACTTTCCCCACCAGGGCGTAAATGCCCGCGCCCAGGACATCGCCGAGGATAAAGAGGAAAAGAAGCGGGCCAGTGATCGACTGCTTGAGTTTTGAGGTTTGGGACTGCGCCGGGCTGTTCATGGGAACAGATGGTACAGGACGCTAAGTAACCTTACTAAATCGGGAATATGCCCTGCCGGGTCCGCTCGGGCTCAGTTCCCAATGGTTCGTACGGTCAGCGTTCCTGCCAGGTCCAAATCATTGCCGCTTCCTGTGACGCCTGCCTGCGAAAGGAGCGTCGCACCAAATGCTGTACTCCAGAACGTCCTCGTCTCAACGGGCAGGGGGCGCTCGAGCTCCCAGTTCCGTTGCTTCAGCAGGCGGGTCAGGTACCGCTCTGACTGTCGGAAGAGCAGGTTCAAATGCTGATCGACGACGGCGGAAAGGTCCGGACGCGATATTCCCACCGCAAGCGCACGCACCACGAGGGGCATGGAGGGCAGTATCAGCACGGTCCTGGCCATGGCGCTGCGGAACGAGGCCGGGCTTTCTACTGACAGACCCACCGCCTCAACGCGTTCGGCGTCGTGCAGTAGGGCCAGGAAGGCGGCGTGGATAAACAGCGAGTCCTTCGAGCCGAAGTAGTAGGTCACTTGGTTGGGGAAAGCGCCGGCGTCGGCTGCGATGGCAGCCACACTGACTTCCCTGTCGGCTCTGGAGAGGTACAGCTTCACGGCGCTGTCCAAAATGTGCTGCCGGGTTGAATGGCCCCGGGCCTGCGATGGCCCTTGCGGGCGGCGTCTTCTCTTGCCTGCGTCTTCCACTCAAAAATTGTACTTCATACAACTAAGTGCTTATCTTGTATGTCATACAAGATAACGAGTGGAAGGTTTGTTATGCGTGCAACCGATATTGCAGTCACGGGCTTGGGGGCTTCTACCCCCTTGGGCGGGAACGTCAGGACAACGTGGGAGTCGCTTCTCGCGGGAAGCTCCGGTATCCGCGATGTGAGCCTGGACTTTCTGCAAGATTCCGGCCTCTCGGTTTCGATCGCGGCGCCCATGGCGGAAGATCCGGCCACTTCATTGATGCCCGTGGCGGCGAAGCGGCTGGATCGGGTTCAGCAGGCCGCCATGGTTGCAGCCGCCGAAGCTTGGGCGGACGCCGGCAGTCCCAGGGTTGATGGCACCAAGCTCGCGGTGGTTGTGGGGACCGGGGTTGGAGGCATAGGCACCCTGCTCCAGCAGGACGACATTCTTGAAAGCCGTGGCCAGCGTCGCGTCTCACCACGGACGGTGCCAATGCTGATGCCCAATGGACCGGCCGCGGCGTTGAGTATTCACTATGGGGCCAGGGCGGGTTCCTACACTCCCGTCTCCGCATGTTCCTCCGGTGCCGAAGCATTGGTCCAGGCCGCCCGGCTGATTCGCTCGGGTGAAGCCGACGTGGTCATAGCAGGCGGAACCGAGGCAGCCATCACGCCCATAACGGTCGCGGCCTTTCTTCAGACGCAGGCGATGTCAACGCGTACCGCAGACGCGGGCTCAGCCTCGCGTCCGTTCGCA
The DNA here is from genome assembly GCF_059739405.1 of Arthrobacter sp. TmtSoilC79. Lineage (NCBI taxonomy): Bacteria > Bacillati > Actinomycetota > Actinomycetes > Micrococcales > Micrococcaceae > Arthrobacter > Arthrobacter sp. TmtSoilC79. The sequence continues at coordinate 1,139,568 of NZ_AP046051.1, forward strand.
GCCGACCGCGACGGTTTCGTCCTTGGCGAAGGGGCCGGCATCCTCGTTCTTGAAAGCGCTGAACATGCCCGGGCCCGGGGCGCCAAGGTCCACGCTGTCCTCCGCGGAGTCGGCATTGCCTCCGACGCCTTCCATATGACTTCGCCTGCGGAAGATGGAGCGGGCCAAGTTACCGCCATCCGCAAGGCCCTCGACAATGCAGGCTTGGATGCAGCAGATGTTGGGCACATCAACGCACATGCCACGGGAACACCTGTGGGTGATCTTGCAGAAGCAAAAGCCATCAGGACGGTCTTCGGTGATGCGGCCTGTGTGACGGCACCAAAAGCGTCTTTGGGTCACCTCTTTGGCGCCGCAGGAGCAGTTGAAGCCATCCTGACCATCAAAAGCATTGCGGAAGATGTTGTCCCGCCCACCCGTAACCTCCACCAAGGGAACGTTGACCCGCAGATCGGCCTGGATGTTGCCGTTTCACCGCGCTACGGCACACAAAGCGCGGCTCTCTCCAATTCCTTTGGCTTTGGCGGCCAAAACGTGTCCTTGGTATTCAGTAAGAGCCAGGTTTAGTCATTCCCGGTGATGCTGTTGGGAGCTGCCGCCTTCGAGCGGAGTTCACTGTCCACCCCGGCGGATGATTTACTAAAGTGACCGCACAAACTCTTGGGGGACCTGCATGAAGGGCTTGACAGGCTTTTTCCTGCTCATGCTGCTGGTGTTGACTGGCTGCGGGGTGGCTGTGCCAGGCCCTGCGTCAACAGGGTCACCGTCACACTCAGCCACGGCGTTTTCGCATCTTGATCCGGCGGGAATTGACGACATCAAAAAATCGAAGTCGGCACGCTTGGACATGTCCTCCGGGAAGCTGACCAAAGAGAGTGTCGGGCTCGAGGACGGAAGCAGCCAGGCTCCGGATGTCCTCATTAAAGAGGGCACGATGGAGCTGACGATCCAAGCACCCTCAGGTCTGATCAGCGCTAAAACTGATCGTCTCCGGCTCAACGGGATGAATAACGGACCGGACTTCCGGGAGGTCACGTTCTTCCTCACCGCAGAATCATTCGAGGACTTCACAACCCTGATTCGTGACGGGGTGGCCCGCTACGGGATTCCCGGCGAGTCAGCAGAAGGCTGGATCGAATCAATGTCCCAGCGGACGGATGAAGAAAGCGACTTTTCATTGTCGGCGGGCACTGCAACCGGCCTCCGTGTCCAGTACGACCTCCGGTACGACGGTGCGAAGGGCGTGCAAGTGATCATTGTGCACGTTCACCCTGTCTAGCCCAACGCTTATGATCGCCAGTGCCATCGACGCTGCTCTCTGGGTCACTAAGCTGCGCGGGAGGCAATATCGTCGGTATCCGGGGATGACGTGGATACTGGTTGCCGGGCCCATTGTTGCTGCAGGTCCCCTGTTGGCACTGATCGGGCTCATCACGGCCAACACGAGCATGTGGTGAAGACAGGACAACTGACATTGAAGGACAGACGGATCATGACTTCGGACCGCGATCACCGCGATGCTGTGTATGCCGAGCACCAGGCGGCGGTGGCAGCAGGGGAGAAGCGGGTCCTCCGCAACACCCGCACGGGCGGGCTGCACAGCTATCCGGCCGACGAGATCGGCTTCACGCCCGGCAGCGGACAAGCCCAGGTGGGCACGTGGTGGGGTATGGCCGTTCTCGCGGTGTTTGCCGGCATACTGACCGTCTTCTCAGTAGTGCTGTTGCTGGCTCCGCTGGGACAAGGGCAGGGCCCCATGTGGGGTGCGCTGTTCCTGACCGCTCTGGGCGGTGGACTTTCCATATTTACGGTCAGGTTATCCATCGCCGAATATAGGGCCAAGCAACTCCGTAAGCTGCGCGGTTCGCCCGAACCAACGCCATCAGGACGGGCAGACATTTAGTTCGCGCACAGAGACTTGGGGGAGGGATTTGCGAATGCGTAGAGGACTTAAAGCAGGGTTTGCGCTGCTTGCGTTGCTGACACTGACAGCAGCGGGTTGCGATGAGCGGCCTTTTACGCGGGACTACGCACGGTCCGTTCCAAACTCTGTCATTCAGGTCGGTGAGAAGTCGGACAAGACCTGGGAGTACGTGGACCGGGACGGCGTATCGCGGGAACTCGATGCCTGCGAAGATCTGAGCCCGTGGAACGCAGCCTACAGCTGCGCCTCACCCGACGGTGCAGTGGAGCTGACCTTTAGCTCCTCAAAACGCTTGCGCAATCCGACGCTTCGTATCGGCGACGAACACGTGCCCCTGCACTGCATTAACGACGGATTTTGGGGCGACGGGCTGAGGTTCTGCATACCGGCGTCGGATCCTGCCGTCCCGCCGCAGCCGGTTCCCCGCCGCGACAAGTCATGACGACTGTCAGGCTCAGCAGCAAACCTCGACGGCGGCTGGTCCAGCCTTCTGTGGCACTCTTCTCCGCCGTCTAAGGCTGGCGAGGAAGCATGGCTGCAAATAGGAGGACTGGTCCGAACCAAGCGAGGTAAATGACGGTGACGGGCAAGATGGCCATAAACCAAAGGGCGAGCTTGCCCTGCAGAGCGGTACGGGCCGTTTCTTCATCCCTGAGTTCAGAAATGACGTGGGCGTTGTCATGCGTCGCAAGGGATTTTCGTGTTCTGCCCACCAGCCGTGTGACGTACAACATCGCCAGCAGCAAGAACAGGCATGCAGTGAGGAGAATTATGGTCCCGGCAATTATCAATCCAAGAGTCATACCGTCCCCAATGCACTGTGTTTTCCTCGTCGGCGCCGGCATAGCTTTGAAGTTCTTCAGTCGCCCGTCAAGGCGGCTTTGACGGGCAATTCCGCTTGGCGGCCGCATTGGAGCACTGCAAGGCTCCGGAACGCAAGTGTCCCGCCTGATGGGGGACCAGGCGGGACTTTCCAACCATAGCTTCGGAAGCTGGTGATTTCCCGAGTGCTCTCCTGCCCTCGTCCACGAGGGGCGTTGAGCGTACGCTGGCCCCATGGAGTCCGAGGTCAGGACTGTCAAACTCAGCACGGGTATCAGCGTCCCCTGTTTCGTGCGAGGTCGCCTTGAGCAAACAGTCGACGACGGCGGCATACCGTTGCTGCTGTTGCACGCCTGGGGTGAGTCTTGGCGGAGTTTTGAGCGGCTGATTGCCGCGCTTCCGGATGTAGTCGTTGTGGCTCCGGATCTTCGTGGCCACGGTCTTGCCGAGAAGACTTCGGGCGGTTACTCGCTGATTGAAGTGGCCGAAGATGTTCTGGCTCTGTCCGATGCCTTGGGTCTTTTCCTTGCCCATGTGCTGGGTTCTTCCAGCGGGGGATATGTTGCCCAACAACTAGCGGTGATGCACCCGGCGTTGGTGGCTTCGCTGACTCTGGTGGGGTCACCGTTGAGCCTGCAAGGGAAGCCGCCGTTCGCCGCAGAAGTGGAATCCTTGGCTGATCCGATTTCAGAGGAGTGGGTCCGGGAATCGTTGTCCTGGTATCGGCTCCTGCACACGGTTCCTGCGTCCTATATTGAAGACCGGGTGCAGGACGGCCTCGCGATGCCGGCATCGGTGTGGAAGGAGACGCTGCGGGGATTCTACGAAGCCGTGCCGCCAACGGAATCGGGGACCATTTCAGCCCCCACTCTGATTCTGTGGGGTGCTCACGACCACCTGGTTCCGCGCCATCATCAGGAGAGTTTGTCTCGGCGCATACCGGGATCGAGCTTGAAAGTTTACGAGAAGACCGGGCATTTGGTGCTGTGGGAATGTCCGGAGCGCGTGGCTGCGGATGTGGTGGGGTTTCTCGGTGGTATGCGGGGCGGCTGGCCCTGATCTTCCATGGGTCAGCCGCCCTGTACCTTCGCAGGCTGAGTGAGTTAAAGGATGGCCGTCATGACATTCCAGCCGGTGCCCACCTTTGTGGCCGTGGGCCAAGCGGCGCCCCCGCTACCCGCGTAGAGCCACAGTTCGCCCGCCGCGTTGCGTGCCAGGATGTCGGCCTTGCCGTCGCCGTTGAAGTCGCCGGGTCCAACCAGGGAGTTCATGGAGTTCCAACCCTGGCCGATCTGCCTCTTGGGGAGCCAGCTGCCGTATCCACTGGCGGGGTACAACCAAAGTGCCCCGGTGCCGTCGCGGGCAATCAGGTCTCCGAGGCCGTCAGAGTTGAAGTCGTCTGTCCCGGTGATTTCCGAGAGACCCGCTGCGCTGGTGAAGCCAGAACCGGCCCAGGCAGGATGCAAAAACCTGGCCTTTCCATCTGCAACGTACTGATACAAGTTTCCGGAGCGGTTTCTCGCAATGAGGTCTATGAAGCCATCGCCGTAAAAGTCGACGCCCTCAACTGCATTCATCTCCTCCCAGCCATGACCTACCTGTACGCGCGGCCGCCAACCTCCATTACCGTTGCCTGGGTAGAACCACAGCAGCCCCGCCCCGTCACGCGCTAAAACGTCGGCATTGCCATCGTCATCAAAATCGCCAGGTGCGACGAGGGAAGTCATCACGTTCCAGCCCTGTCCAACCTGGACTCGCGGCAACCATCCACCTGAGCCGTTGCCTGGGTAAAGCCACAGCAGCCCAGCAGTGTCCCTCGCCAGGACATCGGTTTTACCGTCCCCGTTGAAGTCGTTCTTGACGGATCTGGCCGCATCCCCATCAATGACAGCCACCGAATACTGTCTGTATTGATTGCCCGAGCTGGCTGTGTTGACCACGTATACCTTGTTGTTATTGGGGTTCACGGCCGCTTGTCCAGGGTCCCATCCGGTGTATACAACACTGCCTCTATTGTTCCCTCCCTCAATGACGGTGACACCCCGCACAAGCATGGTGGCGTAGATCTTGTTGTTTGAGGGGTTGACCACGATGTTCCGCACCTGGCTTGCGGTGGGTATCGTCCCGGTTTGAGTCAGGGTGCCGCCATCCATTACCTTGACGGAGGCGCTGGAGGAGTCTCCGGAGCCCACATAAATTTTGCCGGTCACTGCGTTCACGGCCAATGTTCCGAGCGGACCGGTCGACGCGATGGAGCCCTGGATCGCATTACTTGCTCCATCAATGACTTTCAAACTGGATCCATATTTTGGCGCGCTAGTTGCGTATATCTTGTTCTTCGTCGGGTTGACTGCCACGGCGAGAAAACCATCGGCCCCAATAGACACCGTCGAAGTGATCTTCCCACTGCCATCGATCACCTTGATGGTCCCACCGGAGAGAGCGTACGCCTTATTAGTGGCTGTATTGACGATGATGTCTTGGGCGGAATCGGAACCAGGTACAGGCTTGGCAGCGTTGGTGACGCCGTCGAGAATAACGAGGCCGTTGTCGGTACTTACGTATATCTGGTTGGTTTTCTCGTTCACAGCCAAAACGCCCGCCACCGAATCGACCGGGATCTCAGTAACTGCGAGCGTTGCCCCATCAATCACAGCGATGGACCCCGACGCACTGACATATATTTTGTTCGTGGTGGAGTTAGCTACAACGTGGTCAGCGGGGTTGGAATAGATTGCTTTGGCTCCGCCAGTACCAACGCTGTGTACGCCACTGTACGAGGCGACATAGGCCGTGTCTGTTACAGGGTTTACCGCAATTGAGGTGGGCCACTGCCCGACAGTGAAGCGGTCCGTGACTGCGTCTGCGGTGGCCGGCTCTGTAGTTAGCAGACATAACGCTAACGCCAAACCGGCAGCGACAATCGCAGCCCCCGCCCGGCGCCGCCGTCGCTGATTTTCCTTCTTTAAAGCGCGCGGTTCGTCCAAAGAAACAGACATAAAGTCCCCCATAAGTCGTCACGCTCAACAGCGTCGGTGTTTGAATTCTATAGCTGACACACCAACGGCCAACCCTGATCGGATCAGGATTGGCCGTTGACAATAATTCAGTGGCGAGTGAACTACAGGATGGCGTTCATGCCGTTCCATCCTGAGCCGACTTTGCTCGCGGTGGGCCAGGCTGCTCCGCCGTGGCCTGCGTACAGCCAGAGTTCACCGGCTGCGTTGCGGGCGAGAATATCGGCCCTGCCGTCTCCGTTGAAGTCGCCGGGACCGACGAACGAATTCATGCTGTTCCAGCCCTGTCCAACGGTCTGCTTTTGGAGCCAGCTTCCATAGCCGTTGGGCGGGTAAAGAAACAGAGTGCCGGCGCCGTCGCGGGCTACCAGATCAGAGATACCATCACCGTTGAAGTCAGCTACGCCGGTAATCTCGGACATTCCGCTCCAGCCCGAACCTGCCCACATTCGGGGCAACCAACCGCCCTTGCCATCTCCGCGATATACCCAGAGCGCGCCATCGCGGGCGCGGGCTACGACATCAGCGGTTCCGTCACCATGGAAGTCAATTGCCTCAATTGCGCTCATGCCTTCCCAGCCGCTGCCGACCTGCACACGAGGGAGCCAGTTGCCGGAGCCGTTGCCTGGGTAGAGCCACAACGCCCCGCTTCCGTCACGAGCCAAGACATCGGCGCTGCCGTCTCCGTTGAAGTCGCCGGGAGCCACGAGGGCGTTCATGACGTTCCAGCCTTGTCCCACCTGTACACGTGGCAGCCAGCCGCCGGAGCCGTTACCGGGATAGAGCCAGAGCACACCAGCCGTGTCTCGCGCAAGAACGTCGGCTTTGCGATCACCATTGAAATCTGATCTGACGGGCTGTTCGGCATTTCCGTCAATGACGCCCACAGAATTGCTCTCGGCGTTGACAACGTAAACCTTGTTATTGGACGTGTTCACGACCGCGGCGTCAGGTTCCTGGCCCGTGTAGAGCGCAGTGCTGGTGTCGTTCCGCCCATCGATAATGGTGGTTCCACGGCCAGTCATGGTTGCGTAGATCCTATTATTGGAAGGGTTCGCCACGATGTTCCGAACCCTGGTAGCCGTGGCTATGTGGGCGGTTTCCGTCAAGGTCGCACCGTCGACTACCTTGACGGATCCGTCGCTGTTCCAAGTGCCGGATTCAACGTAAACCTTGTCGTTGGCAGGGTTCACGGCCAACGTTCCCAGAGGGCCTTTGGATTCCATGGATCCCGTGATCGTGTCGGTGGTACCGTCGATGACCTTGACGCTGGAGCCATATTTTGGAGTCGTCGTGAAGTAGATCCTGTTTTTTGACGGATTGATCGTGATAGCGCCGATCCCGTCTGCACCCACGGTTATCGTTGATGTGATCTTGCCGCTGGCATCAATGACTTTCACAGTCCCACCGGAAAGAGCATAAACCTTGTTGGTAGCGGTATTGACCGCAATATCCAGAGCTCCCGCGGAGTTCGTAATGGGCGTGGTTGTGTTTGTAGCGCCATCGATGATCTTCAGTCCCGCTGGTGTGCTGACGTAGACCTTGTTGGTGTTTTCATTCACCGCAAGGACGCCCGCCTTGGCGCCGACTGGGACGATTGTGGCTGCGTTGGTTGCTCCGTTAATCACTGCGACCGAGTTCGAATCGCTCACGTAGACCCTGTTGGTCTTTGAGTTTACGGCGACATCCGTGGGGTATTCAGAAGGCAGGTATATGCGTCCGCTGCCGCCGCTTCCTCCGACGCTGAAAATGCCCTCCCACGTGGCCACGAAGGCTGTATCGGTTGAAGTGTTCACGGCGATTGACGCAGGACGGTCGCCCACGGGGATGACGTTATCAACTGCGTCTGCGGTCGCAGGCAACGCAGAGGTTCCCACTGACAGCGACAGGGCCAATCCCGCTGAAAGGAATCCCACAATCATCCGGCGCCGACCTGGTACGTTCACCGTCCCCCGAACGCGCGAACCAGCCAAAACATCACTCATGGAAACCCCCGGAAGTAGCGACGCGGAAGCGCGTCTTCATGGGAATTGTATAGTGCTCCGGTCATCGCGGATGAATGCTACTAATGGCCGTCGGGCCGTTTGGAGCTCGGTCATAAGTCGTAGCGACCTAACGGGTCAGGTGGTCCAGGGCAAGCGATAACCATCAGAGATTTACGGGAACAAAAGTCGCAAGCCCTACGTCGGAATCACGAAAATAGTGGTTAAAAAGTCCATTGCCTTTCCTTCTATTGCCAGTGGAGACGCTGGACGTTACGGTGTGATCACCATCACTGCATCGTGTTCTACTTCTGGGGGCATTACATGAAACGTTCTATGGTCGCTTTAGCGGGCGCTCTTGCGCTTGCGCTTACGGGCGCAGCCTCTCCGGCTTTTGCCACGACAAGCATTACGCCGGCGCAAATAACAACTGGGTTCGCGGGCTCCGCATACGGGTCCTACATTTTCAACACCGACAAAACACTGACCTCAGGTCCGACAGCGAGTGCCAGTATTGCCTGCACTGGCGCTACGGGTAAGACGGCCTCCAACAATGTCAGCGGGCTCAACGTCCCCGCGGTTGGAACGGTCGGCAATGCATCCACGACCGTCAAAACACTGCTCACCACAACCGGTAAGCGTATTGAGGGCAAGTCGACGGTTGCCGGGGCAAACCTGCTGGGTGGTCTCATCACCGCAGGTGCCATAACGTCCGAGAGTACCGCTGAGAAGAACACGGCGGGGGCTTTTGCCGGGACAAACCAAACAACTATCGCGGACCTCAAGGTACTAGGCATTGCGGTGAATGCCAGCACCGCCGCCAATACGGTTATTGACCTCAAAGTGCCGCTACTTGGGTCAGTCGGAAAAGTTACCTTGAATGGCCAGGAGAAGCGGTTGGTCGGCACAACGTACCAAGTTTCAACTACAGCCTTGAGGGTGGAAATCCTGAAGGCAGGGCTGCTGGGTCTGAAGGTTGGTACGGACATCCGCCTCGGGGTAAGCAACGTCAAGTTGACGCCGCCGCAGACCGGCTACCTGGCAGGCACAGGTTATGGCACAAGGGCCACCCTGGCATCCGGTCTCATTGGATCCGGCCCCACTGCGCTGGCATCCGTCAAATGCAGTGGAGGAACCACCACAGCAAACGTAGCGGCAGTGAACATCCCCGGTGTGGCCTCGACTGGAGCATCGGTCACGACGGCTACCGGTGTTCTGACACCTGAGGCTAAGAGCGCCGTGGTCAACACCATTGGTGGAGTCAATGTTCTGAATGGCGTCATCCAGGTTGAAGCTATTAAGGCAGAAACGAGTGCAAGTCGTGCTCCCGGAGGGGGTGCAGTTAAGCTGACGGACACGTCGACCTTCACGAATCTCCGGATCGCGGGTTTGCCGGCAATCAACGCATCCGTTGCGCCAAACACCGTCATTCAGGTGCCAGGACTCGGCCAAGTCACACTCCATAAAGTGAGCAAGTCCTCCACCACGATCATTGTCACAATGGTCGAGATCGTACTTAGTCAAGCGCTGGGCACTCTCCCTACAGGGTCAAAAATACAAATCGGGTACTCCAACTCAAGTGTCGGAGCATAAACGCATGGTGTTCTGATTCCTCCTACCAAGCGATATCCACAGCAAGAACATCAGGTCCCGTCAACGTCTGGTTGGCGGGACCTGATGGTGGAGCAGGGCACCTTCCAATCGGGCTTAGGATGCGTCACCGGGTGGGCTGCGTCAACCACAAGGTTTGCGTGATTTTGGGATCAGGAAGCAACTGGGACTGGGCCACGGCATCGGATAGTGTCGTCTGCGGGCGAAGGCCCCACTACCAATACAAGTACTCCAGGAGAACCCCACTGTTATGAGACGCGCACTCGCTGCTGCAATGATCACGTTCGCCCTTGCTGGGTGTTCGGCTCCGAACCAGTCGGAGCCATCGCCTACGGCGTCACAGTCCAAACCAGCAGTCCCAAAGGTGACGGATGAGCAGAGCGCTGACCTCATGAAGCGCATCTCTCCAGTGGCTCCTAAATTCACGCAAGAAGAGATAGCAGCCAACTCCCGCTACGTTTGTGCGGCCATACTCCAAGGCGGCAGTGACAAAGCGCTCGTTGCGACTGTGGTCAAGTATTTCAACCGCGCAGACGATCCCATAGCGGATACCGAGGCGGCAGGGGTTGTCGAGGCCATCCGGGCCAACGGCTTCTGCAAGGGCAACGCTGCGTCGTAGCGGTTTGCTGCCCGTAGCCCTCCGTCAGCACGGCCCGGACCGGGCGTTCTCTGATCGCGGCTGGACTGAAGCCCGGTGACACCGAGTAACCTAACTGAAAATGGCCAGGGCCAGTTCAGAAGCCCACGGGCCATGAGAAAGCCCCTGTACACGGCCACTATCCGTGTACAGGGGCAAAAGATCTTTAGGAGCTGCGGCCAGCTTTGGTTCTAGTTTCCTTTTTCCAGAGCGTGGGCGGTGACGTAGGCGCCCAACTGGTCCTTGGACAGGGCGCCCGCGATCTCAGAAATGGCTGTTGTGTCTGCCACAACAATTGATTGGCCGTCGGCTGAACTGCCTGTGCCGAGAGTGGGCAAAGTGAACATCACAGTGTCGTTTGCCCGGAGATCCTTCATACCAAGCGCGAGGGTGCCAATGGCTCCCGCGTCGAAGCTCTTGTCCACGCTGATGAAGGGAGACACTGCAGAAACCATACTGTTGACAGTCACCGGATTGGTCAGTGTTTCCCGGGCAATCGTCTTGCTGATGATTGCCTTCATGTATGCCTGCTGGTTCCGTACGCGCTGGTAGTCACCGTCGCTGAAGGAATATCGTTCACGCACAAAGCCAAGGGCTTCATCGCCGTTCAGGGTCTGCTTGCCTGCCTCATAGTAGTGGCCCTTCATGGGACCCTTTGCCGGCGCGAAGGGGATCTTCACATCGACTTCGACGCCCCCCAAGGCGTCGGTGAGGCCCTTAAAGCCTTCAAAGTCGACCATGGCGACGTGATCAATGCGCTGTTGGAACAGGGACTCTACAGTTTGGACCATCAATGGCACGCCGCCCAGAGCCAAAGCAGAGTTGATCTTCGACTCGCCCTTACCGGGAATGTCCACCCATAGATCACGCATGAGTGAAACGGCATAGACATTCTTGCGATCCGCCGGAATGTGCACAAACATCAGAGTGTCAGCGCGTTGGTCTGTGGATGCCTGGGTATCAACGTCAAGTTCCGCTGAGCCTCGGGTGTCGCTGCCCATGACAAGGATATTCATCGCCGCAGTGCCGTTTACGGGCTCTGCTTTCTGAGGTCTTGTCGACTCTTCAGGAAAGGCAGCCTCAATCTTGGTGGTCCCGGAGTTGAATGTCTGGGCCAGGTTATAGAAGTAGGCACCCCCGATCAGGCCGGCAACGAGCACGGCCGCGGCGAAGCCGAGAAGCACGTTCCGGACTGTTTTCTTTCCGCTTTTCTCACGTCTGGGACGGGACACTGCAGTAGGATTTTCGGTGTCGTTCGGGAGCGTCATGAGTTCCTTGGTGTTGGCGTCAGCAGCGTTGATTCTATCAAGGTGCAAATACGCCGTCGGCAAACTCCGCAGTCCGGCCGTCGCTCTCGCCGCGGCTGACGTTCACCTTGTAGGCGGTTCCTGGAGGCAGTGTTGCGCCAGCAAGACGAATCACTATGGACTCCAGTCGCGGGTTTGCGCCGCTGTCCTCACTGTGCATCTCTGTCATGCTTGAGGGCTCCGATTCGCGCTCATGGGTTGTACCGTCATCGGAGGTCCAAACTACCCTTGCGTTACTGCCGGCGAGGTTGAATCCGCTGACGTTGACCACGCCTGCGCTTTCGTCTACAACGGCGTCAGTGACGATTGGCGAGGAGTGACCAGACCGCAATTGCTCCTTCAGTGGCCCGTCAGTGCCCTTGCACGTGAAGTAGGGATCCCACATGAAGGAAATCACTTTGGCAGTCCCAGCCATCTGTTGAAGCTGGCGATCCATCCTCTCCAGAGTGGTTTGTCCCCGGAGGCTGTTGCCGCATGTATTCGTCTTTGTGGCGGGGGCCATGCCCTCCAAATTTGCCCACAAGGCAGCCCGGGTTCCCGAGAGGCCCTCCGCTGCCGCCCGGAAGTAATCCCTGTTTGGGGCGACATATTTCTCGCCCCAGGTGCCCTTGCCGACAATAGTGGCCGCAAAAGCATCCACGGCTTCTGTCGCCTCGCTGGGCAGATAGGCCGCGCCTTTCCCAGTTCCCATCCCATCCTGGATCGCGATGTTCAAAGCGATGCCTTCCGAGGTTTGGGCGATCCGACGCATCCCCAGCCGCGCATCCTGCGGGGTGACGTTGGATGCTGCGGCCCGGGATTCTATATATGGACTAATGATCGCGGAACGTGTTGGAAGAACTCGCTGGATTGCGTTGTTTTGCATTTTGTAAAGAGATAAGACCGGATCGAAAAATGGATTGGAGCTGACCGGCATCTCGAAATGGTGGTAAAAGCCGGCAAGACCAGGTACATCATTATTGGCGGACTGGTACTCGAGGAAGCGTTCTGTGAAAAGGTCAAGCGTGGTCGCGTAGGAAAGATCTGGGAGGTAGTCCACGTCGGTCCTTTTAACCGGTGCTGGAAGACCCGCGTAGAACTTCATGCCAAGTTCCGTCGCTGCCGTGGACAAAGCGACGGCTGGATCTTCGGCGGACTCTGTGCTCCCTCCCACTACCACTACGTCATAGGTTCCGTCCGGAGAATGGCAGTCTCGGCCCACACTGGGCAGAACCACGATCGTGTAGGACTTGCCTTTGGATGAGAGGTTCCTGTCCTTGGGGCATTTCAGCATTGAGACACCCCAGTGGCTTCCGTCGGAGTACGTGAAGAATCGACGAACGCTCAGAGAGGCGCTGACGAATTCTCCGCAAGGACTTCCTTCGATCACGCAGTCCGCTGGAAGGGTGGACTCCGTAGCGGGGCGCAAGAGAGTGCCAAAAGTGATCGCGGTATCTCCGCCCACTCCTTTAATGTCGGCCATCTTTTCCCGATTCGCCGAGGGATCCGTGTTGGCCGTGATGAAGTAGCCGCTGATGGGATGAGTCGGCGGCGAAGCGGGGGCGTTGGGCGTGGCGGCGTTGTTGGGTGTACCGGGGTTATTGTCCCAGGGAGCGAAGATCGCGCCCACGACGACCAGGAGGGCCGCGAGCACGGCAACGACCCATCGCCTCTTTCCTCTGGAGAGTGGCCTCTGCGGCGATGACTGTCGGGAGAGGTTAGGGGGTGTCATGTATTCCTCTGAATCGACATCAGCAGAGACGACTCTACCAAGGGAGGCCAATGTCCCGGCCCCGTCGGGCGGGCTCCCGGCGGATCTCCGCGGCTGAGGGGACGGGTCTAGTCCATACGATAAACTAATGCGGGTCACCCTTTCGTGGAGGGAGACGTTCGCGCGCCGTCATGTCTCGGGTGGTAGCGATAGTTGGATCGTAGATAGCGTTCTGAAATACATACAACGGGGGGAAAGTTGGGCACTGTAATCAAACGTGTTCAAGCCGTGCTCGTGGTCCTTATGCTGGCCATTCTCGGGTTCATTGGCACCCAGCCCGCCTTGGCAACCGAGTTGGAGCCGGGGCCCGGGAACGAAACCGGGCAACCGACCGACCCTGGAACACCGACGAAACCTGTTGAGCCGCCAGTCGTTGTGCCTCCCGTCCTGGAGCCGGCCCCGACTCTCACACCGCTGGAGCCTGAAAAAAGCCCGGACCCCGTTCCTCCTGTAGTAGAGCCGGCACCCGTTGCTCCGCCTGTCACCGAGCCCGTAGCCCCGCCTGCTGCTGAGCCAGTCACTCCGGCTCCCGCGCAAGAAACACTCATGCCAGTCTTGCCTTCTGATGCTGGGATTCAAGGCTATGTTGAGGAACCTCTGGCTCCAGTTGAATCGACGACAGCACCGCCGGAGCCCACGCCGACCCCAACGCCAACGCCCTTGGCTACAAAGACAGCCGCTCCGCCTGTGGCCAGCGCTGACATTGCTGGCCCGCTGAAGGTTGCGCTGGCGCCCGTCGCTGAAAACAACCCCATTGTCCAAGGCGTTACCGTCCTCGTGCTGATTCTGCTGGGTGTTGCGTACTTCCGCGCTCTGCGCTCCAAGGGGAGTCCTCGGCCCCGTCTTAACGGCAAGTAGGCCCATGGGTAATTCCCTCACCGGGGACAGGGCTGCGGAAAATCCCGCGCCACCGATGCGCCTCATGCTCCTCACTCACTCGTACTGGCCCGAACATAGCCCGCCTCAACGTAGATGGGCTTCCCTCACCCGGGAATTCCGCAAGGCGGGGTGGGACATTGACGTCGTCGCGCCTGTAGCGCATTATCCGAATGGCCGGCGGAACCTGCCCCGCAGGCAAGCAGGACTGGCTTTCTCACACCAACGAGGGTTGCACGGCGAGGTTATCCGCCGCGTCCCCTATCTGCGACATATGGGCACTTCATCCCTGGCTCGATTCGTGGATCAGCTCTTCTCGGCCATAATGTCTGTCCCTGTGGGCCTGGGAGGCAAGAAGCCCGACGCCATACTCGCCACGGCTCCCAGCCTGCCTACCTTAGCTACCGGCTATCTGCTCTCCAAGCTCAGGGGAGTCCCTTTTATTGTTGAGATGCGTGACGCTTGGCCGGACCTGGCCCGCGACGCCCGTATCGTTCAGGGCAGCGTGAAGAGCGTCGTGGAGCACGCTGTGGAGTTCTTGCAGCAACGGGCCGACTTGGTTGTAACAGTGACCGAAGGGTTCGCTGACACGCTCAGGGCGAGGGGCATCAAGCACGTAGCTACTGTAAGTAATGGCCTGGATCTCCATACCGTCCCGTTTCTGGATCCGCCTGCCCTTGACCGTAAGGAGTTTCGTGCTCTGTATCTTGGAAATCACGGCAAGAGCCAGAAACTGGACATCCTGATCCGGGCCAGCGCGTTGTTGGGGGATGGATTTCACCTTACTTTGGTCGGGCAAGGAACCACCCGACCTCAACTGGTCAAGCTGGCGAGAGAGTTGAATGCGCCAGTGACGTTCTATCCGTCGCTTCACGGACCAGCGGTGCTGGAAAAATATAGGGAAACAGACACTTGTATCGTGTCCCTTCGCGATGACTGGAAATCGTTTGAAACGACCGTTCCGTCCAAGACCTACGAGGTTTTGGCGATCGGCAGGCACGTGACGGCAATCGTTCGGGGTGAGGCTGAGCGAATTGTCCGTGAGGCCAAGGCAGGCGACGTGGTTCATGCCAGTCCTGAAGCGGTTGCTCAACTATGGCGCGAGCTTGCCCAGGATCGCCAAAGGTTGGCGGCAGGTAAAAGTGGCAGGGACTGGGTGAGCGAGCACGCGGACTATGCCCACCTCGCCGTTCAATATATGCGAGAGATCGCAACGGTAATCAGCGAGAATTCCCGTGCCGCAGGACGGCGGAATTCAAGGTGATCCACGTGATAAACAACTTCAGGTTGGCCGCAAGCACTGTCATTGAGCATCTGACGGAGGCACCATTCATGCTGGTGCTCATGGTGCTGCGACGGCTGCCCTCATCCGTTGTTGGACCTGCTGCGGCGATGGTCGCCAAGGTGGCGCCAAGATCCGGTAAGCCGTTATTTTTACTCGCAAGCCACGCTGCCGGTGATGCCGCCGGGTTGGTAAAGCGGTTTGAGAGCGCCACGACACAAAAGATCAGTGCCAACCAGGCTCGGAAAGCAAGCGAAGTTGCCCTTGCGGCAGGACAGCCTGAATGGGCGGATAGGTTCTTGCAGCGGGCCGCGGGAGCTCGTCAAGTTCCCGCGACTTCGGCTAGACGCAAGTGGTACGACGGTGACATGTCTGGAGCCGTAGAGGTTCTGGCAGGTCAGTCTTCAGGGATGGCCAGACAGAGCGAGCGCCTGGCATCTGAGCTAAGGGTCTTTCAAGGCTGGCGTCCCGTTCTACCGAAACTGGGTTCCGCCCCGCAGCCCCGGCGCATCATGCACCTCTTGACAAATTCCGTGCCTCACACGGGTAGCGGTTACGCCCGGAGAAGTCACTCGATCCTCACGGCGCAACAGAACTCCGGTTGGGAGACGCTGGCCGTCACTCGCCTGGGGTATCCCGTGCAGATCGGTGCGCTCACAGCGCGGACGGTTGATGTGGTGGACGGGGTCCGCTACACGCGGCTGTTGCCAACGCACATGGCCAAGTCCATGGATGGTCGACTCCAGCAACAGGCTGATGAACTGCTGAAAACAGCTCGAAGCTTCAAGCCGGCTGTTCTCCACACGACTACCCACTTCGTGAATGGCTTGGTTGCGCGGGAAGTAGCCAGCGCCTTGGACATACCCTGGGTTTACGAAGTACGAGGCCAGCTGGCCGATACGTGGGCATCGACCCGCGGAGATGATGCCCGGGACAGCGAACGATACCGATTGTTTGTGGAGCGCGAGGCCGATGTAATGCGCAGCGCAGACTTGGTGGTAACTCTTGGTGAGGCCATGAAAAGCAATATTGTTGCATTGGGAGTCCCGGCAAACAATGTTCTGATCTGTCCAAATGCCGTAGGCGGGTCCTACTTGAACGAACCGCTCGAGCATGAGGCGGCGCGACTGGCCCTGGGCTTGGACCCAGGAGGGCTCTACATAGGAACGGTCAGCAGCCTTGTGGACTATGAGGGCATTGATGATCTCGTCACAGCATTTGCACTGCTTGCACCTCGGCTGTCAAAGTTGAAGTTGATCATCGTAGGAGATGGGGCGGCCGCGTCTGCACTTCAGGATCAGGTCCGGCGACTGGGTTTGTCGGAACGGACTCATTTCGCAGGGCGGGTGCCGGCCGCACAAGCGCATCTCTTCCACCAGGCTTTGGACGTATTCGTTGTGCCCCGGAAGGACCTCGCCGTAACAAGGGCGGTCACGCCGCTAAAGCCAGTCGAGGCGTTGGCATCGGGAAGGCCTGTAGTTGCCAGTGATCTTGGTGCCCTACGGGAAATTGTGCATGACGGGGTAAACGGCCGTTTGGTGGGTGCGCAGGAACCTCAAGCGCTGGCTGAAGCACTGTTTGAATTGCTTGGGGATGCAGGGCTGCGTCGCCGCTTTGGCGCCGCAGGCCGCCGGGAAGTCCTGGCCACTCGGACTTGGAAGGCGAACGCAGATCTGTATGGCAAGGCTTACGAGACATTGAGGGGCAACTGATGCCAGAGGACGGTATGGCAACGCCTGCGGCGCCTTTGTGCACCCACGACGACGGACTGGTTCAGTTGGTTTGGGCTTGCAACGCAGTGTGCTCGAAACGATCAAGGAGAACCATTTAGTGTCGGCAAAGAAGGCTAAGCTTCCACCGCCGGCGGCCATACAGCCGTTGTCGGTAGACATCAGGAAGCTCTCCAGAGTGGGATCCCGCCCGGGGTTTCTCGACTACCTGGTCCAGTTGTGGGACTATCGTCAGTTTATTTTCTACGACGCCCGGGCCCGGGTGCAGAGTGGAACACGAAAGGACCGGCTCGGCAGCGCATGGCTTCTGCTGAATCCTGTCTTTAACGGTTTGACGTACTACTTCGTGTTTGGACTGTTGCTACAGACCAGCCATGGCATCGAGAATTTCGTCGGCTATTTGGTGGTTGGAATCTTCCTCTTCCAATTCAGCGCTGGCGCAATCACCTCAGGCGCGCGTTCCATCCGTAACGGCAAGTCGGTCGTCCAAGCATTTAATTTTCCCCGGGCAGCTCTGCCTCTGGGGGCCAACATGCGAGAGATGCTCTCTGCTGTGCCACTCATCCTGGGAATGCTTCTTCTCATAGTTCTGGTGCCGCCTGCGGAAAAGGTCAGCCTCTTGTGGCTGCTGACCATTCCAGCGGTGATCCTTCAAGGCGTCTTCAATCTTGGGATTGGACTGATCCTTGCTCGGATTATCTCCAAGGTGCATGACATTACGCACCTTCTTCCGTTCGCTATTCGTGCTTGGATGTACGGCTCTGCTGTTTTCTACTCCTACGAACGTTTCGTTTCCGATCCGACAATTCTGGCGGTGATGAAGTTCAATCCGCTCTTCAATGTCATCGACATCGTTCGGAGCTGTGTCCTCTACGACCGTGTTCCTGCTTGGGAGTCGTGGGCCACTTTGGGTGTAGTAGCGCTGGGAGCACTTTTGGTTGGTTTCGTATTTTTCTGGCAGGGGGAGGAGACCTATGGGCGCGATTGATTCGACTGCTTTTTTGGATGGTCCCCCTTGTGTTGTCATCGACAAGGTCCGGATGACCTACAGGGTGCCATCTTCCGACGGACGCAGTACGTCAAGCAGAAGGGGTATCAGAGGCAGGATTACGAGTCTGCTGGAACGACCGAACCTGGTTACTGTATCCGCGCTCAAAGAGATCTCTTTGGTCGTGGAAAGAGGCGAATCAGTGGGCATTATTGGCCGGAATGGTTCTGGCAAGAGCACAATGATGAAGCTGATCAGCGGACAGGTCGCTCCCACTCATGGCGCTGTCTATGCTTCGAGCACCCCGGTCCTGCTTGGCGTAAATGCCGCATTGGTCCCCGAACTATCCGGTGATCAGAACGTTGTCCTGGGCTGCTTGGCCATGGGCATGACCAGAGAACAGATCGATGCACGTTTTGACAGTATTGTCGAGGTCTCTGGGTTGGATTCCGCTATCTTCCTGCCGATGAAGACATACTCCTCAGGCATGGCTTCACGATTGCGCTTTGCCATCGCGGCATCCGTTAATCCGGAAATCCTGTTGGTGGATGAGGCGCTGAATACTGGCGATGCCCAGTTCAATAACCGAAGTAAAGCGCGCATGGATGAGCTACGCGCTCAAGCGGGTTGCGTTTTCATTGTCAGTCACGGCCTGGATACGATCCGGGACATGTGCAGCCGGGTGATCTGGCTGGACAAGGGCGAGCTCATCATGGACGGGCCCGCTGAAGACGTGACAGCTACTTACAAAGACTTCTCATCCAACCTTTCCCGCGGAAACAATCTCACCGCGGCCGGCATCAAGGATGAAGCCCGGGCAAACCTTGTCGCTACACGTGTGCTCGAGCGAGCCAGCGGGCGCCGAATGGAAGGACGCTGACATGTTGCTGGTCGATGACATCCGCAAAGCTGCCTGGCATTTTCGGCAAGGAGGCCTGAACCAACTACTGGAGTGGCGCAGGAGACAAAAAGTCGAGAAACGAATCGACAGTTCCCGAGGCCAACGTAAGGTGAGGGCTGGGTCTGGGCCGGAGCCTTCCAACCTGGCTGCCTTTGGGCCGTATCGGATTCCTGATCGCAGGCCTCGGCGCCAGGACCTTACGGTCGGCGTGATTCTTGATGACTTCTCCAGTGCTGCGTACTCGTACGAGTGGAACCTGTTGCATCTTCGGAAAGACTCATGGAAGGAGCAGTTGGCGGAAACGTCGATTGATTTCCTATTTGTAGAGTCCGCCTGGAACGGCAATCAGGGCTCATGGAAGTACCAGCTCATGGGCACATCCGGACCAAAGCCTGAGTTCTTGGCGCTGGTGGCTTGGTGTCGAAGACAGGGGATTCCCACTGTCTTCTGGAACAAAGAGGATCCGCCTCACTACGATGACTTCCTCCCAGCGGCTCGCGAGTTCGATGCGGTTTTCACCAGTGACTCAGACCGCATCCCGTCCTATCAGAAGGACTTGGGCCACGTCCGCGTAGCAGCTCTGCCGTTTGCCGCTCAACCAGCAATTCACAATCCGATCCGCATTGGCCAAGGTCGCCACTCCAGGGGCGTCGCCTTCGCTGGAATGTACTTCGCCCATAAGTACCCTGAACGCCGGCAGCAGATGGATCTGCTTCTGAACGCGGCAAGGGATGCGTCGTCAAAGTCCGGGCCAAGGCTCGATATCTTTTCGCGTCAGCTTGGTGGTGACTCCGGCTACCAGTTCCCAGTACCTTTTGATGAACATGTGGTCGGAAGTCTGGATTACGCGAAAATGTTGACCGCTTACCGGGCCTACAAGGTATTTCTCAACGTCAATTCGGTTGTGGGATCGCCCAGCATGTGTGCCCGGCGGATTTTCGAAATTACCGCTTCGGGGACGCCTATAGTGTCAACACCCAGCGCGGCTATTGGCCACTTCTTTGCATCTGACGAGGTCTTCGTTGCAGGCTCGCAAGAGCAAGGTGAGCACCAGATCAGAATGTTGGCGCGGAGCTCCGAACTCAACGATCGGGTAGTACATAGGGGACAGCGGCGTATCTGGAACGAACACACCTATGCCCATAGGGCGGAAATGATCGTCGCATCTGTTCTCCCGGAGAAGCTCCGACCGATTGCAGTGCCAACGGTCAGCGCGCTCGTACCAACCATCAGGCCACATCAGCTGGAGCACGTCTTCGCAACCATCGGCAGTCAAACGGACGTAGACATTGAGCTGGTTCTTCTGACGCACGGCTTCGAAGCAGCCCTCGACTATGTTGAGGAACTGGCCGCAAAGTACGGAGTTGAACGCTTCAAGCTTCTGACCGCGTCGAGGGACGTGACATTGGGTGAATGCCTGAACCGCTGCGTCGCAGCCTCTTCACATGAAGTGCTCACGAAGATGGATGACGATGACTACTACGGTCCTCAGTATCTTGTGGACCTTTTGCACGCATTGGACTACTCGGATGCCGACGTCGTAGGTAAGCAAGCGCACTACATGCACTTTCAATCGAGCAAAGCCACTGTGCTCCGGACGGCCCATATGGAGCACCGGTTAACCCGATTCGTTGTGGGACCAACTATCACGGCGCGACGTGAGGTCTTTGAGTCCCATCCTTTTGAAGCTGTTAACCGCGGCGAAGATACAGCCTTTCTGAAGGCCGTCACCACCGCGGGTGGCTCCATTTATTCTGCTGACAGATTTAATTTCTGTCAGATGCGGCAGGGCGACGGTCATACCTGGGATGTCTCAGATGAAGAACTGGCTGCGTCCGGCGAAATCAGGTTCTTTGGAGATCCCAAAGAACAAATAACTGTTTAACAAAAAAGGGGAAGTAAATGACTCACATCAAAACTGTAGCTGTTGTCGGACTTGGATATATTGGGCTTCCGACGGCCGCCATCCTTGCGACCAATGGCATCAATGTTGTAGGAATTGACGTAAACCAAAACACGGTCGATGCCGTAAATCGTGGCGAGGTTCCATTCGTGGAACCTGACCTGGGTGTTCACGTGGCCGGTGCCGTGAGCCAAGGGCACCTCAAAGCAACAACTGAAACTCCGTCCGCCGAAGCGTACATCGTAGCCGTGCCTACTCCGTTCCGCGACGACCACTCTGCCGACCTGAGCTACATTGAAGCAGCTGCTCGTGGAATCGCACCCCAGCTCAAGGGCGACGAACTCGTGATTCTTGAGTCGACTTCGCCGCCTCGCGCTACGCGTCACATGGCTGATTACATTCTTGCGCTGAGGCCTGACCTTTCGTTGGACGGCGCCAACGGTGCACCGGTCATTCACTTCGCCCATTGCCCCGAGCGGGTTCTGCCTGGTCGTGTGATGATTGAACTGGTCACCAACGACCGAATTGTGGGTGGCATTACGCCTGCTGCTGCAGAACTGGCCAAAGACCTCTACGCGGTCTTCTGCCAGGGAGAAATTCTGGTTACGGATGATGTGACAGCCGAAATGGCCAAACTCGTGGAAAACTCGTACCGCGATGTGAACATTGCTTTCGCAAATGAACTTTCCATCATCAGTGACAAGCTCGGAATCGACGTCTGGGAATTGATCCGCTTGGCAAACCATCACCCGCGGGTTAACATCCTGCAGCCCGGTCCCGGCGTGGGGGGTCACTGCATCGCAGTGGATCCGTGGTTCATCGTGGCTGCTGCTCCGGAGGAAGCCCAGCTCATCCGCCAGGCTCGCATTACCAACGATTCGAAGCCGGAGTGGGTAGTGGAGAAGGCGCGCAAGGCTGCTGAAGCAGTTGGAGCTGCGCCGGTTATCGCCACCCTTGGGCTGGCGTTTAAGGCCAATATCGATGACCTGCGCGAGTCGCCGTCCATCGGCATTGCGGCCGCACTGGCTGAACAGCTTCCGACTGCGAAGCTTTTGGTTGTCGAACCACACGTCGAGTCCCTTCCTGCTGTGCTTCGGGACCGCTCGAATGTCGAACTCGTGGCCACGGAAGAGGCTATCTCCAAGGCTGACGTCATTGTGGTCCTGGTGGACCACGACGAGTTCAAGTCGATCTCTCCTGCGGCCTACGCCGGCAAGACCGTAATTGACTCCCGAGGCATCTGGGGTCCTGACGCGCATTCTGAGGCAGTTGCCACAGTAGCCCACGCCGTCAACTAACGACACTTCGGCTACCACAGAGGAAGACTGACTACTTTATGGACCGCAACAACGGGGACGTCGAGCAGATTCGGCAGGGCATTAGTCGTGCAGCACTTGCGCACAATGTCCAGATCGAAAAGCTGCAGGCAGAATTGCGCGACGCCTACCAGCGTGAAGTAGGGATGGCCTCTGTGGTAGCCGAGAGGCGGCAGTTCAGCCAGGAGCTTTTCACGGCCCGCCTTAAACTGGACATGTACCGTGAAAAATTGGCAGCCAGTCAAAAAGAACTGGCAGAGCGTGAGAAGAAGCTGAAAGCGTTGTCCAATTCGACACTCGGTCGGTTGCAACTGAAGTATTGGCGTCTGCGCAGGCGCAACGGACGGGGGAAGCCTTGATGAGTGACTCGGAGAATCGCCTTTGGCGTGCTAAAAAGCGCCTGGAGGAACTCGAATACTGCGAGACGTCATCGGACTCCCGGCAGGGCTTCTACACGTCTAAGCTCTACCTTGATTCCGTCCTCGCCGGGGAACCAATTTTACCGTCGACCACAAAACGGAGATACCTGACTCGACGGAATGCGTCGTTCATTCAGGGCTACATTGAGGACCTTCGTCCAGTCCTGGATGATCTCCCCGAAACTTTGGGTTCCAGAAGCCTCCATCCTCATGCGGTAGACGTCGCCATTATCGCCGACGAGTTCCTTTACAAAAGCTTCGACTCAACCGCACGTCTTGGTTACGTCACTCCGGAAAATTACCAGGAGATTGCCGGCAATGCTGGACTCTTGCTCATCGCAAGCACCTGGCGTGGACTAAACGGTGAATGGAAAGGGCTCGCGACTCCCGAATCGAAAAAACGGAAGCTTCTTCTTGAGACGGTCATCCCGTACTTCAGGGCCAAAGGGACACCCATCGCCTTCTATTCCAAGGAGGACCCGCCAAATTATCTTCAATTCCTTAGCATTGCCAAGGCGGCGGACCATGTTTTCACTTGTGCAGAGGAAAGCGTCCTGGACTACACCAAGGATTGCCTTGATGCTGCCTCCATTGGGGTTTTGAGCTTTGGCGTGAATCCATATCACCACTCACCGGTTTATTCGCGTAGACACCGCCTGCCGGATGTGTTGTTTGCTGGCTCGTGGCATACACAGAGGTATCCGGCGCGTCGGTCCGGGGCGAAAGCCATCTTCGACGGTGTCCTCGAATCGTCGCGGAACCTGGTAATCATTGATCGAAACTGGTCGTTGGAAAACAGTAGGTACTTCTTTCCGGAAGAGTATCTTCAGCACGTCGTACCATCCGTTGAGCATGATCTGCTTCTGAAGCTGCAGAGGATCTCGGATTTCAATATCAATCTGAATTCCGTTATATCCAGTGGTTCGATGTACGCGAACCGGGTTGTTGAACTTCAAGCCATGGGTTCAATGGTCTTGTCCAACTACAACGTGGGCGTTAACAACAGATTCCCCAACGTCCTGACGGCGCAGACTACGTCCGATGTGCGTGACGTTTTGGACGGAATATCAAAGACCACTCTCTATGAAGTCCAAATGGAAGGTCTCAGGCGGGCCTACTCTGATCACCTCGCGCACGACCGCATGGCAGAGATTTTGAAAGCGGCTGGGTTAGCGGAGGGAGCTTCTCCGGCAAGGGTGTGCGCCGTGGTTGAATCACAGTCGGAAGAACTTATGCGCACCCTCGAGGGACAAACCTACAAGGGGATAGAAACCCTGAGCCCGGAGCAGCTGCGGGAACGATACAACGAGTTCGATATCGCTGTTCCTGTGTCGGACAGGTTCAAATACGCGCCAACCTACGTCGAGGACCTGATCAACGCATTCAAGTATGCTGATGTTGATTTCGTCACGAAGTCAGTGCCAAACATCGCTGGAAACACAGGGTCGATGCCGGAGCACGAGTCATTTTCCGCTTTGCCAGAACCTGCTGCGGGTGCCGTGTGGCTCGACTCTGTTGCCGGGCAAGCGTACCGTCAGGGTGGCCGTGTGCAAGGGAATGGCTATGTACTCGATCCCCTGGGTATCACGGGACGCTTGGATACCTTGTCACTGATGGAACCGGCGTCAGTGCCTACAGAAAAGATTCTTTCCGTCATTGTGCCCGTTTACAACAACGGTCCGTTCCTTCTCCACAAATGCGTTAGGTCTCTTGAGCGATCGTCAATTTTTGCCAACATGGAGATCATTCTGGTTGATGATGGATCGACCGATCTACGCACGCACCAAATACTGGACGAATTGGCAGAGCGGCACAGACAAGTCACGGTCTTCAAGTTTGGTGATACTGGTTCGGGCAGTGCGTCCAGGCCGCGGAATAAGGGGCTGGAGCTGGCTACAGCGCCTTGGGTAACGTATCTGGATCCCGATAATGAAGCAATCTGTGACGGCTATGCAAAGCTCGTGCAATTGGCAGTAGATGAATCTCTGGATCTAGCCTGGGGCGACATGCTCAGATATTCGGACGGCATTAGGACTTTTCATAATTCCCGAAAATTGGGCCGGAATTTGGACACGTCATCCGCAGAGGGCGACGGCGACTCTGGCAGCCTCTTGAACCGCCTGGACTTCTACCCGATGAGTATCCAGGCCGCAGTGCTCAATTCGGCGTGGTTGAAGGATCTTCGTCTTGAGCAGCCTGTGGGCGCGCTTGGTCAGGATTCATTCTTCTTCCAGCAGTTGGTGCACTACGCTCGCAGGATCGATGTCCTCGAAGTGCCTATCCATATTTATTATGGCGCGGTACAAAATTCGGTGGTGAACACACTCGGTCCCCGGTTCTTCCAGAAGTACTTGCCTTTGGAGACAGCCCGTGCCGCGTGGCTGGAGGAAGTCGGCCTAATGTCCGACTACAAAGCAGGGCGTGCCCAAACTTTCATGAAGCATTGGTTTATCCACAAACTCAAGCGTGTACCAGAGAACGATATTGCCGAATGTGTTGAGCTGATCCAGCAACTGGGCCAAATTTACTCGCCCATATCCTGGGAAGATCCTGAAGTGTCAGCGATCATGGAGGGCGACACTTCAGCACTCCACCAGGCCTAAGCGCCGCATGACAATCGCCCCTACCCGCTCAGAGGGTTGGGGCGATTTCGGTTGGGGCTATTTGTGCTTGTGCATGTCGAAGCGTTCAAGCATCAGGCGCTCGTCCTGATATGCGGGGTGGTCAGCCCACAGCGACGGAGCGTGCCTCCACTTGTCGAGGTAGTAACGCAGAATCTCGCTGTTGGTCTGCTCCACGATCTTCGTGAGCGTATCAATGTGGATGTAGTGATAAACGTTAAACTGCCGACCGGTGAGCTTTTTGGAGAAGTTCGTGGGGTGCGCAATCATCTCCGCAGCAATCCAGGGTACCGGAACCTCAACAAGGTTCTCGCCGGGCACCAGAGCGAACTCTTGAAGGTGCTTCTGACCGGTCACCTTCGGCACGCTCCCAAAGGGATTGTAGGTCGTCTCCCCGATAGCCACCTTGAGCTGCGCTGCACGTTCAGCGCTGACTTTCAGCAAAAGCCTGTTGGGCGCAGGCCAAGAGAACCTACTCAAACGGACTTTGACCCTGCCCAACTTGCCGTCGCGAATGCTCAATGGGCCGGCTTTGAGCGCTTCCCCGGCCTGGTCCCCTTCTATGTTCGCAGGGAAGATGCCGGCAGAGGGAACCACTACCTGACAATCCGTCACTTGCACGTCGCTGCCAGTGGCTGTGAGCTGGAACGTGGCGTCACCTTCGAGTTTGTATCGGGAGTTCGCGAGTTCCGGGACGTCGTAGAGGCTGATGATGCTTTCCATGCCTCGCACGGACTTGTTGAACACCGCCCAGTCGCGGTCGTCGTTCGTGGACTTCGCGACGTCCAACAGGATGCACGTCGCTGTGGTCCAACCGTTGAGTGTGCAGTTCGGGAACGTGGCGGGGTACTCTTCGATAATCAGTCCCCCGTCGGCGGTGTAGCGGGCCACGCCGCCGTCCTGGACAGGGATGGTCAAGCTGTTCAAAACAGCCTTTAGTGGTTCACGGAAGCGTTCGGTGCCGGGGTAGGCCTGGAGCTTGCTCAGGACATCTACGTAACGGGACTGCGTGAGGCCGCTGTACCAGGTCCCCTTTTTGCTGGAAACCTTGGATCTTTCCTCGTCGTAGTTGAATACCAACCCGTCGTGCAGCGGCTCCATCATGGCGACGGAGACGTCTGCCACCTGAATGGCAGCCTTGAGGAATGCCGGGTCATCAGTGAGCCCATACTGGATCAAATAGTCCGTGATGACATACGGGCCATAAATGGGATGCGCCATCAGCACGCCATCAGTACGGCGGCCAGGATAGCCGTTGGGCAGGAATTCGATTCGGTAGTAATCCCAAATCGCCTTACGCTCCATACGAAGTGGCGGCAAACCAACCTCATATTCATTTGTTACATAGCCGGTGGCTGAGCCCATGAGTTCCCCATTTGTTAGGTTGGAATTACCAAAGACCAACGTTACCTGTTGGAACCGACAGGGCGGATGTTCAGACGGAAATTACAGTCACACTATTGCAGCCTGACGTTGATGGCGCCTTAACAACCAGACGTGCTTGTAGGCGATCCCGCCGCGGCGAACGTGCAAACTCACTGATAGCCAGTCGTGGACCGGCAAACTACAGCGTCGCAATCGGTGTAGATTCCAGATGAAACCTAGATGACGCTGTCCAAGGTGAATGTGCTTCTGAATACGTGATGCCGCGTATTTTTTGCCTCAAGGCATATGGACCAAACACCCTCGCGGGTTCCGTCCTCGACGGACCGCCATCCTCGGAGGGGGTTGTCGGACTCACGGACGGGGCCATGAAGCGTAGTGCCCGGTTCCGTCTCTAATGTGAGTTGCCATTTTCCACCGACTGGCGACCATGCCAGGCTTGCCGTCGCGGACTCTTGTACTTGCAAGGCCCCAGAAAGATTGAACCAGGCCTGGTAGTCCCGCTTGACGGCGTCCGTGGATTGCACGTCATCTGTAACAGTTAGCCCATAGCCAGGCCTGAACTCAAGTGTCCTCCGGTGGGTCCAGCCTCCATGGTCCATTCGGCCGTGCAGGATAAACATGTCGCCTACTTGGACGCACGATCCCAGACCAGAACCCACTGGGGCCCGACGGCGGTCATGGTTCCGGCCGTTGGCCGTTACCGTGTTATGGGCCAATGTGGACTCCACAAAGCGTCGGAAGGGATCGGCGTAGTAAAAGCCGTCCGCGCGAAGAGGCGAGTCAGCGGGCAGTTGTGGTCCGTACCCGTACCGACCACCTTCGACCAGGATCTCTTGCCCGCGGTCATACCAGACGAAGTTGAGATCGTCCGCGTGTTTGTGTGCCCTACTGTGAAAGGCTGCCGTAAATGCCAGATAAGAGGAGGTTGGTTGGCTGGCTCCGCCTTGCGGCTGAGGCGACCGCACGAAGGCATAGCCTGACTCCGGAAATACACCCAAGTCCGTTGAACAAGCTTGACCGGATGAGCCTTTCGACATCAGGAAGTTCGTTTCGGGGCTGAGGGTGAGAGGATGACTTCCATCCACCATGTTGATGTGAGGAGTATCGCCGAGCGGGACCAATGAGCCATTTGGCTGGATCATCCAGCCCAGCAAGTCGGCAGCTTTCCGAAGTCGGCCCGTAAGCTCCCTATCATCGATCAGACCATTATCGACGGCAATCTGAAATGACTGCATCAGCATTCGATGATATTCGGGGGAGTGTTCGCTGTGGCCGCCGTCCGGTAGGAATTGTGTGCGGATCATGACGGCCAGCCGATGGCGGCCTTCCTCAGCCAGGCCGCTCATCTCGGGAACAACTTCAAGGGCTGCGCCAAGTACGGTTTGACCAATCGCCACAAAATAGCCGTGGTTGGTCCGGGGATTGAAAGAGCTCTCCAAGGAGAACTCGAGTCTGTGCCTGTCTACGGCACTGAGCAGGGAACGCATTTCCTGGACAGCCATGCCATTCTTTGCCCCAAGATAGATGAGGCCCGCGAGCCGAAGGGCCCGCTGACCAAGGGCCATGTTGTACCAGACAATTGGGTTGTCCGTCTCCTGGCCGGAATACCTATCCGACCAGGAGACAGCGCGGTCGAGGCACCATTGAAGGTACGCCCTTTCACCAGTACGGATGAACTGCTGAATTGGTCTGTCCATGAATTTCCACCCGTGCAGCTGGGAGCCCCAGCTTCTGTCTTCCGCACAAAGAGAATCCCAGGAAAGTGGCAGCGATAGATCAAGCCGGGCATAGTCTCCGGCCTTCCAGCTATTGCTGACAATATCCGAGTCTGAGTCGCCGACGAGGCTGTCGAACCAAACAGCATTCGATAGGTCGGGGCGATGGCTGGACGCTACGCATTGCGCAAGTGCCTCAATATCAGCGTCAGCTAATTGCTGGAACAGCAATTCAGACGCGGATTGCATTCGCTGCAAGATTCGCATACTGGTGGTTGTAGACTGCCGCGTTGGCCTCCCACGAGCGGCTTTCGCGTACCCAAGCCGCACCGGCTGCCGCCATCTGGCTCCGAGTCTCCGGGCTTGAAACAAGCTCGAAAAGTACGTCGGCGAGAGAGCCACTGTTGCCGGCTTCGAACAGAGCAGCCGAGCCACTTGCCTCAGCAATCTCCTTAAGCGCATCGACATCCGACATGACGATCGTTCGTCCGGTGGCAAAAGCCTCAAAGGGCTTCAGGGGCGTTACCAGCTGGCAAACGGCAGCTGCTGTGCGTGGAACAACAAAGATATCGATGAGACCGTAAT
This sequence comes from Arthrobacter sp. TmtSoilC79, assembly GCF_059739405.1. Lineage (NCBI taxonomy): Bacteria > Bacillati > Actinomycetota > Actinomycetes > Micrococcales > Micrococcaceae > Arthrobacter > Arthrobacter sp. TmtSoilC79. Next base: position 1,168,340 of record NZ_AP046051.1, read on the forward strand.
AGTCCAGGATGTCATCATGTGGGACGCGTCCTGTGAAGAGAGCGTCATGGAGCCCGAGCGACGCCGCTGTGGTCTTAAGGGCGTCGAGGACTGGCCCATCGCCCACCACCAAAAGTCGGACAGGGACGTTGAGGCGCTCACGCAATTGGTTGAATGCTTCGATAAGTACGGGTACTCCCTCGTACTCGACCAGAGATGAAATGTAGCCGATGACGATTTCGTCGCTCTGAATACCTAGTTCGCCGGCCAATTCAGCATTTCTCGTTTGAACCGGGAATTGATCCCCGCTGACTGCGTTTGGCACTACGGAGGTCTTGTCCTCCGGGCAACCTTCAGCTGTTATACGGCGTTTCATGACTTCGGCGAGGGTGAACACATGGTCAGCCGCTTCCCGGCAATCCCGCTCGCGTTCCCGACGCCATGCATAGGTGTCAGGAGTGCCCCATCGACTGCTGAAAGCCTCGATGTCTTCGATCCCGCTGGCTTGGGCCATTCGGGAAAGCCAGGACTCCTCCCAGAAGCCGCGGCTTTCGTAGATCACCGGAATCTCGAAGTAGTCTCCGACAGCCCTTGCGGACAGTGCATTGAAGAAGTCCGAGTGGGCATGGAGGACAGCAGGACGCACTTCCGACACCACTCGTGCGAGTTCCTCCACGTTGGCGCTGAGCCAAGTAGTCAAGGGCGTGTTCACACGAATAGGTCCCGTAGGGAGGTGGTAAGTGACGCCGTCGAGTTCCACCTGCTCCGCTACGTCCGCATTCACTGCGTCACCCACCTGGTTGCACACGTGGACTTCCAGACCTGACTGGATCTGGGCCAGAGCCGTATAGTGTGTTCGCAACGTATATCCCGATTGCGTCGTAGGGAGAACTTTGCCCACTACGTGCAGTATGCAGTTCGGTTTCGGTGCGAAGCGCTCGTACGGTCCTTGCGGCGCGGGCTTGTAGGCACCAGTGAAGATTTTGACCTCTTCATCACGCAAAGAGATGGCACTGGCCAATTTCTCATTGGGCTTGCGGTCAAGGACCACCCGCAGGACGTGTTGACTCTTGGCTGTGTAACCGAGCTTGCGCAGCTCACTTGCGAGGCCGCGCAGCGACGTCATGTTGATCTTGTCGAAACAGGCATGGGCTTCGAGCATCTCGTAGACCGCCAAGGGCTTTGCGTTGAACTGCGTCTCGGCAAGTTTCTTGACCTCGGAACCGGAGAACAAATGCCAGTTGCTGCCGTCGAGCGCCACGAGGTTGAACTGACGTTCGAGGTGGCGGACTTCGACTTCCTGGACCTTTTCTTCCAGTTCAGACTTGTGGTTTTCGACGAGCTGCAGCAAGCGCTCACGCTCTGCCTCAAGTTCAGGGTCGGCGACGGAAACTGTCTTCGTTGTGCCCTCGACTTGCTTGGTCAACGCTGCCATCGAAGCGCGGTGGGTCTTTTTCAGTTCAGCTAACTGTGCTGTGGACGCGCCGTATGCCTCCTTCAGGTCAGACAGTTGTGCTGTTGAGGCACTTTGGGCCTGCGTCACATCCGCCAACTGTCGCTGCAAAGTCAGCAGGTATTTCTTGACTGACGCTTGGGACTCCCGCTGCAGGCGGCGGTTTTCCTTCAGTCTTCCAATCAAGCCGGTGCTGGCAAAGCTGAAGGCCACAATAGCCACGACAAACAGAGTGATGATAGCCACTGCGCTTGTCGTCGACACTGCCTGTGGCAAGAGGGCCAGCAACGTGCCAATGAATAGGAAGGCAAAACCCGCAATCGCGGAAAGGCCGATGGTCTTGTCTGAACTGAGTCTTCTCTTAATGTGCAACGTGTTTCCTAGGTCAACGAAATCTGGTCGGTGCAAATGTGTTGCATCAGTTGGTTACGGAACTGGCACCCGTCGGAAAGTGCTCCAGGGCAGCTGAGCGGAAATGGGCATAAAGCTCAGCATTAGCCGCCACGTGCCCTGGGCCCCACTCAACATCAACGAATTCGATCCGGTCTTCGTGGTTGCTGTGTTCAGATTCCAGCATTAAACGGAACGGATTACGGTGTTTTGTGACGTGATGCGTATCGCCAGTGTTTTGCACATAGAGGATGCGGGGGAGCTGTTCAAGCATGGCATATGTCTCGACCACCGACGTGGAAAGCCTGAACGCGCGTGCCTCTTCCACATCGACGTCGGATTTCAGGCACGTGGAAAGTGCGACGTCGGCGCTTGTCCGGAAGTACTCTTTTACGTCCGTCTGGGGGTTGAAGACCAGGGCGACGGAGTCAGGAAGGTAGGCGGCAACCTGAAGTGCTGTGAATCCGCCGCCTGAGCTGCCGGACAAGAGGATACGCGTGGCGTCTGTTTCGCGCTGAAGCTCTCGGATGCACTCGGCCATGAACCTATGGACGTTGATGCTGCCATCGCCGAGGTACCAGGAGAGGGTCATGTTCTTGTTGAGGTCCAGCGATGGATCTTGGAATACGGCGTGGTTTCCCCCTTCCATGAGCTCGGAGGTCAGTCCTTGGAAGAAAGGCAATGTCGTCTTGGTCCTGTTGATCGCGCCGTGGAACCTGACGGAAAGGAGATCAGACGGCCCCCGTCCTACTGCGAAGGGAAGGACAAGGCCTCCCAGATTGGCGGAGTAAATCTTTGACTTCTCGCCGTCCTCGAATCCGATCTCACTCGGGGAATTGATGGTCTGGATTTGGCGGCCATAGGTCTTTGAACGAAGATCTAGGCCCGTCCAAGCAATCAATGGTTCACGCATCACGCCCAGAGCGCTGTTGTTCAGCTCGATTTCCCCGGTGAGGTCGTTCCCCAGGAGATCAACGATGCCAGTGCGTAAACCTTGATCGTCACTTGTGTTGTCCGGGGCGTCCAGGAGGATGTTGAGAAGGATGGTTAGAGCTTCCAGACGCGCACTTCGAGTGTTGTCCTGCTGGGTAACCCATGCCTTCAACCGGCCCCAGTACCTCGAAGTGAAGAGCCCGTCATCTGGTTTGGGAGCTGCCCACACTACTTCTGCGTCGCGACAAAGGTCCATGGTTTTGAGCCAAGCCGACCTCACGTCATCCAGTTCGGAGGAAATAGTTCCTTCCTCCCCGAGGGATACCGAAGCGCGGTCTTCTTCCACGATCAGGTTGAACTGATAGCGTCCCGAGAGCGCACTCAGCGCTATTCGACCCCCTGTGGCATCCATTTTCTTTACGGAGAACTTGCCCGACTGAGGTGCAGCAATGATTGTGATGAACCGGAAGCGACGTCCGCTCTGCGTCGCGGACACGACTTGGGTTGGCAGTTTCTCCATCCATTTCCTGGACATCCAGCCGTCAAAGGGTTCTTCTGAACCCTTCACCGTAGAGATGGCGGGTGCGTTGCCCTTCCAAAGAAGGAAGGCAGACCCGCCGTCGCGGTCCAAACGCAGGCCGCCCGGAACGTCCTCCGTCGCAGTCTCAGTGTCAAGGTGCCAGCGCTGCCTGGCTGAGACTTCATCGGCACTGAAGACGTTGTCTATGACGAGAAAAAACTCGCCGCCACGGCAGTAGACCACTCGGCGCTTCAATTCCACGCCCTTATACCCGGAATCCGTGAAAGTGAAGTCGTCAACTTCATCGCTGGTGAATGATCTACTAAGGGCCACTTCGGCCTTGGGGTTATATACCCTGTCTTCGACTTCCACCACGTTGTGTCCAAGCCTGGACAGGCAATAGTCACGCATTGCATCTTTTTTGTATGCGTACTTACCGGCGTCCACCAGCCAAGGGTGCCCGTTTGAGTGAAGGGTCAGGGAAGCGCCATCTTGGTGACCATGTACGCGGTTGGCCTTGCCGAAGGACAAGGAATAGAACGCTTCCTTCTTGAAGTCACGTTCGTGATCGCCCCAACCGCTGCGTCCGAAGACATACCCCTTCTGGTAGATCTTGGTCAGCTCAGCGGGCGGTTGTCCCGTAGCACCTTCCGACTTAACGTAATCCAATTCAGGGGACGACAAAGCGCCCGGAGTGGTGGCTTCAGTGTCACCAATCAATTCGAAAGTGCCATCGGGTTTTGTCGCATGCGCGAGTTCGAGGTAGGCGAGGTTCAGTCTCTCAGCAGACGCAGGACGAGGCACGCCTTCCATATCCAGGCGCTTGAAGGCCTCTTCCCACCACACAAGATTATTTTTGTGGTATCCGATCGCCCCTTCGATATTTACGCCTTGTTCGTCATAGTTTTCTTCGAACAAGCTCGAGAGGCGCTGAACTGCCAGTTCGGTCCATTCCGCGTTTCCGAAAGCTGAGCCGATGACGAAGAGAGCCTGATGTTGGTGCAGGGCATGATTTGAATGACCGAGATGTTTGGAGTCTGCGAGCCATAGGCCGTGCGCGTGAATGGACTCGATCAGCCATTGATTTTCGCCCTCATGGATCAACGGCAGGCCGAAAGTCAGGACCATTGCACGCAGTGCCTCCACCATGTCAGCCCACGCATAACTGACGAAGTTGCCCTGCTGGTCCCTCACCTTGGGATCCGACTGAGGGTTGGCTTCAATCCAAGATTTGCATGTTTTGAGCCAAAACGCCTGTGCTTCGCGGTCTCCAGCCAGGGCAATCCGGCGGACCGGTTCCAGCCACCGCAGCATGTGGAGTTGCGCCCGCCAATTCCGTTGCCCGAACGGATCTGCTTTCCAGTCGACGCCATCTTCGAAATTCCACGCAGGGTGCGGACGAATGCTGAGCGTGCCACCGATGATTTCGTCAGCCAGTGCGCGGTCCGTTGACCTCGTCCTGAACATCTCTCCGAACGTCTGGCGACGAACGACGTCGAGATCTACTGTGTGGGTGGTCATGCGATTCCTTACGCCATAGTCGAGCTATCTGCCCTGAACGGCCACATTCGAGCACTATCTTAGGTGAGCGCCGCCAGGAGAAGGTGTCACATGCAGCGCGGGGCTTTGCATGTAAGCCGCCCGGAGGCAAAAGTTGCTACCCCCTTAGGGGATAGGCGTCTGCCCTGGCTGGGATTCCCAGCCAGGGCAGCAATTAATCAGCTTACGAAGTCAGGAATGCGTGAACCGTTCCCGAGGAGTTGGGCCACAGCAGCAACTGTTCGTTCAGCAGCCTTGCCATCACCGTAGGGGTTGACAGCATTTGCCATTGCGTCGAATGCATCTTGCTGGTTCAGGAGCCGGTCGACTTCCTTGACGATCTTTTCTTCGTCCGTGCCGATAAGCGTTACTGTTCCGGCGTCGACCGCTTCAGGCCTCTCTGTGTTGTCGCGCATGACCAGAACCGGCTTGCCGAGGCTCGGCGCCTCTTCCTGCACTCCACCGGAGTCTGTGAGCACGATGTGCGCCAAGGAGAGCATCCGGGTGAATTCGCCGTAGGCCAGGGGCTCAGTGACGATGACGTTCTTCTTGCCTTCCAAGGCCGGCAGAACTGCTTCGCGAACCACAGGGTTCTTATGGGCAGGCAGTACGATCACGAGTTCCGGCTCTGCTTCTGCAATACGGGCCAAAGCTCGTCCCACGCCGCGCATGGCATCGCCTTGGTTCTCGCGGCGGTGGGTCGTGACGAGAAGGATTCGTCGGCCGCTGGCCGCCAGCTCTTCCAATTGCGGATCGGAGAACGGGATGTGCTTATCAACTGTGGTCAGGAGCGCATCAATGACCGAGTTGCCGGTGACGACGATGTCGCTTTCGGAAATGCCTTCAGCCAGCAGGTTGGCACGGCTGACACTGGTCGGGGCCAGATGCAGGCTGGAAATCTGGCTCGTAATTTTGCGGTTTGCTTCTTCAGGGAACGGCGAGAAGAGATCGCCGCTTCGGAGTCCAGCCTCCACGTGCACCACGGGAATGCCGTGATAAAAGGCAGCGATGGCCCCGGCTGTGGATGTAGTCGTGTCACCTTGGACAATGACTGCGTCGGGCTTGTTCGCCGCAAAAAGCTTGTCCAGGCCGTCAATCGTGCGGGTCATGATGGCGGACAACGATTGACGTTGCTGCAGGATGTTCAGGTCGTGGTCCGGGACGATTCCAAACAACTCGTTGACCTGGTCCAGCATCTCACGGTGCTGACCAGTGACGGTCACCACGCACTCGAAGTCTTCAGACTCTTGAAAGGCGGTGACGATCGGAGCCATTTTGATGGCTTCCGGACGTGTACCGAAAATTGGCATGACGATGGGCATGGATTCCCCCGAGAAAGGCAGTGGCTGACCAGCCGATGCTATCGCACCGTCCGTCGAGGTCCTTAATTACGTATGACGCAACTTGTTGCTTAGCGACCAAACATCAAGGTCAGAGCCAGAATAGGAATCGCCAGGGAGACAAGCGTCACAACTGCGAGGGCTACGAGTCGTTTGCGACGAAGATCGGGGTCTTTGAACGGGGTCGGGGGAGACTTTGGTGCAATTCGTGCAGATGATTTGACCGCGGGCCGGGGCGAAGGTGCTGCTTGAGCTGCTTGAGTGGTTTGAGTTGCCTGAGTTGTTTGATTGGCAACAGCGGGCCGCGTACGTGCCGCTGTTGCTTCCCTGGGCTGGTGCCCGGGAAGGAGCGCGGCCGGAACGTCCCCCCTGAAACGACGGCGTCGCATGTGGCGCGGCGAAGGCGAAAGGGCATCTGCTCGGGAAGCAGAGTTCGTCACTTCATCACTCCTCAGGTGCGTTGAAACGAGACAGGGTCACAGTCAATTCTTGCATCCGGGGACTCCAGTGGCACATCCGACCATCTGACCAGCGCCTCAAAATGCCGCCCGTTAGGAGCCCAACTTGAGTCTGAAGGCGAGGGCGGCCGCACCACCGGAACGGTGGGCGGCCGCCCAGGCAACATCAACCCCGATCAGAATAGAGGGCGTCGTTTTTCACCCCCGAGCCATTGGTCACGTTGATGAAGTAGTTCTTGCCCGAGCCCAAAGAAGTGCTGCCAAGCTTTGCTGTCACAGATTCAAGAAGTGGGTTGATTCCTACTTGCTTGCCATACGTGGCGTTGTAGCTCGTAGCGGTTACGGTCTTGTCGAACACCCTCCCATATGCATCCGTCCATTTAACCTGTATCGTCCCGCCACTCAGGTTGTGCCCGGTTACCAGCACGTCGCCGTTCCCGTAAAAAATGGAGTCCGTAATCACGGGAGTGTTGCTGGTTGTCTTCAGCCGCTCCAGCATCGGGGCGTACGTCCCACTGCAGGTGAAGTATGGATCCCACATGAAGGAAATGACCTTCCTCGGGGTGTTGCCCAACTGCTGGAGTTGTTTGTCCATTCTTGACTTGGTTGTCTGACCGCGCAGGCTGTTGTCGCAGGGATTCTGCGAAGTCGCAGGTGCCATTCCTTCCAGATTCGCCCACAGCTCCACCCCGGTACCCTCAACACCTTCGGCCATGGCCGCAAAGTAATCCCGTGATGGTGCCAAGTACTTGCCACCCCACGTGCCGCTGCCCACTATCGCGGCGGCATACTGGTCCACGCTGTTTCCGGACTCACTTCCGAAGAATGCTGCACCCTTGCCGGTACCCATGCCGTCTTGGACAGCGATGGCGAGATCGACGCCGTCGGCGGTGTCGGCAATGTTGCGGACTGCTTCGCGTGCTTGATCAACCGTGACTTTGCCGGAAAAGGCGCTGCGTGAGTCAATGTATGGGCTGACCAGTGCCGAACGAGTTGGCTGGTATTGAGCAATCCTGGAGTTCTGGATTTCGTATACCTTCAAGACGGCATCCCATACGGCTCCATTGCTGAGTGGCATCTCCGTATGGTGGTAAAAACCTGCCAGACCGGGGACGTCATTAACTTTGTCTTGATAGAGCAGGAAACGGGCCGTGAAAAGCGAAAACGTTGCCTGGTAGGAGAGATCTGGTAGGTATGTAATGTCAGTTCGCTTGACCGGCGCGGGCAGGCCGGCGTAATACTTCATGCCCAGCTCTGTGGCAATCTTTCCGAGTGATATCGAGATTGAAGACTGTCCGCCCGTTATTACGACCACGTCATAGGTATTTGAAGGGGAGCTGCAACCGCTTCCTTCGCTCGGCAGCAGCAGTATCGTGTATCTGGTGGTGCCGTTGGTCAAGGTCTTGTCGCGCCCACACAGCAGGGCAGGTGACCCCCACGAACTGTTGTCTGAGTAGGTGAAGTAGCGGTTTACGCTGACACCGGCAGCAGCAGCCTTGGCACAGTTGGCGCCTGAGATTGTGCACCCGGCTGGGATGGTAGACAACGTTGCGGGCTTTAGCAGGGAGCCGAAGGTGATAACTGTGTCACCCCCCACCGATTTTATGTCTGTGAGCTTCTTGAGGTTATTTGCGTCGCTCGTACTGCCGTAGATGAAGTAACCGCTGATGGGATAAACGGGAGTTGGTGCAGCTTGGGCCGGGGACGCGTGAAGGACGCCGAACACCAGAATTACGGCTGCCATAAGGCTCGCCATAAGGTGACGGGACCTGCGTGGAGGAAAGGTTGTCGTCGGCTCTGCTCTAAAAGTGGCCACGGAGGATCCTTGGGCTCGTAGGGTGAGACCTTGGACCTATGGCAAAAGGATGTTTGTTGTATCCCGGAAACTCAATAGCTTGACCAAAACCTTCAAGCCCCCAAAAACTTTGCAAGACACTTGATGCCGTTTGACAAACAAAACGGCCGCTTTGCATGCGGTCTTACGGCCCTTGTCACATCCGCCCGGCGGTTAGTCCCCGGCCAGTAGGCGGACCAGGAATTACCCTTGTGAGCACTCCGGTCGCACCCACGTGTCGATCAGCCCGCCCGTTTCCACCACAAAACGGTCCAGCCAGGCGCCCGCCGATAGATCTGGCTGGGACCCAACCATCTGCACCTCGGCGGACGTGCATTGTTCAATCAGTGTGCCGGCGCGCATCACGTGGTACTCAGACGTCACCACGGTCACGGACTTCCATCCGTGGTCTGCAATCAATGTCCGCAGCGCTTCAGCCTCACCCCTGGTGTTGAGCGGCGAAGGACGGAAGCACACCAGGTCGGAATCGCCCGACTCCTCATCGCACAGCGCGTCGCCCTCCACATTGCCGGCCAAACCTGTGGTTGAGACAACCAGGACGGGTATATCGAGTTTCTGTTGCAGCTTCTGGGCCACGGGGAGCCGTTCCTTGCTCATGCCGCCCAGCACAACGATCGCGTCCGTTCGGTGAGGCGTTGCCTGCGGTGGGTTGTAGAAGAACTGGAAGGCAGCGATCAGCCAGAGCAGCGCTGCCAGAAAGCACGCCCCCACGACAATGCCAATGACACGGGTGGCGGAGGCAGTTTTGAGGGGCACGGGGACAGTCTAAGGTTCGTAAATGGGTGCTCCCTCCCAGTCAGGAACGGCCAAGGGCGCCTAGCGGGTATCAACGTCCTCAAAGACAAGGAAAGTCTGGGTGTCCTGCACTCCGTCCATGGACTGTAATTGGTCGAAGATCACACGCCGGAGGTGGATGTTGTCAGTCGCCCGGACCAAAAGGATGACGTCGAAGTCTCCTCCTACCAGGGCGATGTGGTGGACCTCGGGTATGGCACGCAGCTGTTCCTTGAGCTCGCGCCACGAGTGCTGCTGAACCTTCAACGTCACATACGCGGAGGACCGCAGGCCGGCCTTGATGGGATCCACCAGAGCCGTGAACTTCGTGAGCACCCCTTCGCCAGTGAGCCGCGCGATCCTGGTGTAGGCGTGCGCGCGGCTGATATGGACGTTTTCGGCAACCTGGGTAACGGACATGCGCCCATCGGTGGTCAGTTCCCGGATGATGTCCCGGTCCACGCTGTCCAGCGGTACGGCAGTCTGCTCTGCCTCGGCCTCGCTCATTGGCTCTCCAATTCGTCTACAGCACAGGCGCGTAACCCAGCTCACAATTACAATTCGTCTTCCAGAATACCCAGTCACCGCAAGTGCTTCCATGATTTTGGCTGAAGCTGGATACGAAAGAGGGCCAAGGAACATACTGGAAGCACATAGTGGCTAGAGAAGGACGGACCAATGACGATCCACGCAGACCACTCTGCGCCGGAAACGGCTGTAGAGGACCAAGCTGCTGACGTTCGGACAAAATTCGGCATCAGCGTTGAGGACTACATGCTTCCCGCCCGGCACCAGATTCAGATGGTGAATCCGGACGGCACCCTCCGCTCCCATGACGAGCAAGGCACCGAACCCGGCCACGAATACCCAACGCCAAGCGACGCCGAATTGATGGCCGCCTACGAGCAGATCGTCGTCGGACGCCGTGTCAACGACCAGAACTCTGCCCTGGTCCGGCAGGGCCGCATGGCCGTTTACCCCTCCAGCCACGGCCAGGAAGCCTGCCAGGTTGCGGCGGCAATGTGCCTTAGCGAAGGCGACTGGCTGTTCCCGACGTACCGCGACGCCGTCGCCGTCATGACCCGCGGGGTGGACCCCGTTGAGGTGATGACCATCTTCCGCGGCGACTGGCACGGTGGATACGACCCCAAAGAACACAACGTAGGAATCCAGTGCACCCCGCTGACCACCCAGTTGCTGCACGCCGTGGGCGTAGCCCACGCTGCCAAGCTGAGGGGTGAAAACACAGTGGTGATGGCCATGTGCGGCGACGGCGCCACCAGCGAAGGCGACTTCCACGAGGCATTGAACTTCGCCGCCGTCTTCCACTTGCCCGTGATCTTCTTCGTGCAGAACAACAAGTACGCGATCTCCGTACCGCTCAGCCACCAGTCCGTGGCGCCATCGCTGGCCCACAAGGCTGTTGGCTACGGCATGGCCGGTGAGCGCGTTGACGGCAACGACCTCGTCGCGCTGCTCGCCGTGATGGACCGCGCCGTGAAGCTGGCCCGCGACGGTTCCGGCCCGCTGCTGATCGAAGCCCACACCTACCGCATGCAGGCACACACCAACGCCGACGACGCCACCCGCTACCGCCCGGACAGCGAAGTTGCCGAATGGCAGGCCAAGGATCCGCTGACGCGCATGAAGTCGTACCTTACGGACAAGGGACTCCTCGACGAGCAGGCCGGCAACCGGATCGCCGAGCATGCAGAAGCCGTAGCCACCCAGCTCCGCGAGGGCCTGGGCGAGGAAGTCCCGGTCCAGCCGTTGGACCTCTTCAAATACGTCTTTGCCAAGCAAACCCCGCAGCTGAAAGAACAGTCCGAGCTGCTCGCCAGCGAACTCGCACGAGAGGAGAGCGCAAAATGACCGTCACCACCACCGCCACCGCCAACGTCAGCGCAGCCACCGCCAGCGCCGCCGCTTCCGCCGCGGCCACTGCAGAAGCCACCGGCCCGCAGAGCCTCACCATGGCCAAGGCACTGAACACCGCCATGGCCGATGCCATGCGCGCTGACTCCTCCGTCCTGGTCTTTGGCGAAGACGTGGGAATGCTCGGCGGCGTCTTCCGCATCACCGATGGCCTCATGGCCGAATTCGGTGAAGAACGCTGCTTCGACACCCCTCTCGCAGAATCCGGCATCGTCGGCATGGCAGTGGGCATGGCCATCAACGGCATGCGGCCCGTCATCGAAATGCAGTTCGACGCCTTCGCCTATCCGGCTTTCGAGCAGATCGTCAGCCACGTAGCCAAAATGCACAACCGCACCAAGGGCAAGCTCAAAATGCCCATGGTCATCCGTGTTCCCTACGCCGGCGGCATCGGGGGAGTGGAGCACCACTGCGACTCCTCCGAGTCCTACTACGCCCACACCGCCGGCCTGAAGGTCTACACCCCGGCCACCGTGGCCGACGGCTACCGCATGCTCCGCGAAGCAATCGACTCGGATGACCCCGTCATGTTCATGGAACCCAAGAAGCTCTACTGGTCCAAGGACCAAGTGGACTTGGGTGCCCTCCGAGCAGAGCACGACGCCGGCGCCTCCACCGAGGGCCGCGCAGCTGTTGCCCGTCCCGGCACGGACGCCACACTCATCGCCTACGGCCCGTCCGTTCCCACCGCGCTCGCCGCTGCGGCTGCCGCTGCCGAAGAGGGCCGGTCCTTGGAAGTCATCGACGTCCGCACCCTCGTCCCCTTCGACGACGAAACCGTGTGCGCGTCCGTACGCAAGACGGGACGCGCCGTCGTGATCGCCGAAGCCCACGGATTCGCGTCCGTGTCATCCGAGATCGTGGCCCGCGTCCAGGAACGCGCGTTCCACTACCTCGCCGCGCCTATATTGCGCGTGACCGGCTTCGACGTCCCGTTCCCGTCTCCCAAGCTGGAGCACTACTACTTGCCAAGCGTCGACCGCATCCTCGACGCCGTTGACGATCTTCAATGGGAGGACTGACCATGAGCTCAGATATGCAGGTCTTCAAACTGCCCGACCTCGGCGAAGGACTCACCGAGGCCGAACTGGTGAACTGGCTGGTTGCCGTGGGTGACGAGATTGTGGTTGACCAGCCAATCGCCGAGGTTGAAACCGCCAAGTCCATGGTTGAGGTGCCCTCGCCATACGCCGGCACCGTTGCCGAGCTGCACGGTGAGGCCGGTCAAACGCTCGACGTCGGCAAGCCGCTGATCTCGATCGCTCGCGTGGGTTCTTCTGCTGGTTCGCCCGCTGCCGCTCCGGTTGCTGCTCCGGCTGGGTCTGTGGATCCTTCGCCGGTGTCGTCGGGTCTTGACGTTTCGTCTGCGGTGGAAGCCGCTGCGGAGACGTACCGGACCGAGGAGAAGGCCGGCTCGGGCAACGTGCTCATTGGGTACGGGACGCCCGGGGGAGTGACCGGTGGACGGACCCGACCGCGGAAGGCGAGTGTTTCTGTCGTTGATTCTTCGGTTTCTGCTCCTGTGGCAGTGGCTGAGCCGGTGATGGAGCCTTCCGTGGCGGGAACGCGTATTCCTGGCAAGCTCAGTGCAGTCATATCGCCGCTCGTGCGCAAGATGGCCCGGGATCACGGTGTCTCCCTCGACGCGATTGAGGGTTCGGGTTCCAGTGGGCTGATCATGCGCAGGGACGTGGAGGCTGCGATTACTGCCCCTGTTGCTGCTCCTGACTCGGCTCCGGCTGCTCCTCGTGTGCCTGCTGCCGCTCCCGTTGCTGCTGATGCGGGTGCCGTTGATAGCCGGACTGGTTTGGCTGTCTCGGCGCGGACGCCTGTTCGTGGGGTCCGGAAGGCTGTTGCCGCGAACATGACCCGCAGTCGCTCAGAGATCCCCGAAGCCACCGTTTGGGTGGATGTGGATGCGACCGCCTTGCTGGAGATGCGGGCCGAGCTCAAGAAGCGTGCACCGCACGACACCCCCGGTCTGCTGGCCTTTATCGCTCGTTTTGTCACGGCTGGGTTAAAAAAATACCCGGCCTTGAACACGCGCTTTGAGACCGCTTCGGACGGCTCGCAGGAGATCGTCGGTTTCGACGGTATCAACCTCGGCTTCGCAGCCCAGACCGACCGCGGACTCGTGGTCCCGTCCGTTCGGAACGCCCATGGCTTGAGCGCCCGCGAACTGGACGCGGAGATCCGCCGGCTCACCGCCGTCGCCCGTGAAGGAAAGGCGACCCCGACTGAACTGGGCTCAGGCACCTTCACCCTGAACAACTATGGTGTGTTCGGTGTGGACGGCTCGGCCGCGATCATCAACTACCCCGAGGTTGCGATGCTGGGCGTAGGCCGAATCATCGACAAGCCCTGGGTGGTCAACGGCGAACTGGCCGTCCGCAAGGTCACCGAACTGACTCTCGCCTTCGACCACCGCGTATGCGACGGCGAAACCGCGGCCGGCTTCCTCCGGTACGTGGCTGACGCAATCGAGAACCCCGGTGGCGCGCTCGCGGACATGTAACCCAGGCGCCCTCTCTCACATCCCCCGGGTTTAAGCGTGACGCTCTTTCACATCCCCCGGGTCCGGGCGTGACGGTCTTTCACATCCCCCGGGTCCGGGCGTGACGGTCTCTCAGGTCCCCCCGGGTTTGGGCGAAACGCTCCATCAGGTCCCCCGGGGTTGGGTGTGACGGTCTTTCACATCCCCCGGGTCCGGGTGTGACGGTCTCTCACATCCCCCGGGTCCGGGTGTGACGGTCTCTCAGATCCCCCGAGCATTTTCCCCTCCCTCCCCAGAGGCGGGCCTCCCATTCTGGGTTGCCCGCTGGGCGGGCCTGAGGCGTTCAAACGTCCGGCGGTGAAGTGATCTAGGTGAGACATCGACGGGGATCCGATCGGAGGACATTTTCGGTCATGATGGACTCACGACGAGAGGAGTTTGGCATGGGTGCTTGGTCCACGGGAAGTTTCGGCAATGACGATGCCCTCGATTGGTTTGGTGATCTCAAGGAAGCGCCGGACGTGTTTCCCTTCATTCAGGAAACACTTGAGGGTGGTACCACGGAGAGCATCATTGCCGCCGGCGCCGTCTTGGCCCTCCTGAGCGGCAATGACGACATAGAGGTCCATCCTGACGTGGCCGAGTGGGCTGCCGGCAGGCCGACTCCGCCCTCGGCGCTGAATGTGCGCGCTGCGAATGCCATTCAGGACATCATTGAGGACCCCGAGGCTGATGGGCACGACGTGTGGGCGGAACTCGGTGAGGACGACGAAGACTATGTGACATGGCTTGCAAACCTGAAAAGGATCCAAACCGTGCTGCAGTGATGGTTGTCCGGTTCACGGCCCGGCAACGGTCTCTGCGGAGAGTTCATTTGCCGCGCCGTGTTCGCTTTCCCAGGGTCTTGACGGGGCACTTGCATTTTGCAAGTATGACCGCATGAGCCTCTTTATAACTTGCCCCGTTGACAGCGTCGACCGCGCAACCGCGTTTTACACAGCCCTTGGCTGGACCCTGAACACCAAAATGTCCGATCACAACGTGTCATGCTTTGAGATCGCGTCCGAGCAGTACCTCATGCTCGGCAGCCGGGAGATGTACGCAAGCGTCGGCGGCGCCGAGGAGCTGGTCGGCGGACCCGACACCCCCTCCAAGGTCACTGTCTCCTTCGACCTCGACAGCCGGGAAGCGGTGGACGAACTCATCAAACGCGCCAGCGCAGCCGGCGGCCGGATCGGTGACACCGACGACTATCCCTTCATGTACCAACGCCAGTTCGATGACCCCGACGGCTACCACTACTCGCCGTTTTGGATGAAGCCGGACTCCGATCAGACCGCGTGAGCAAACTCGCCGCCGCCCTCGACATTGTCGGTGCGCGGTGGGCTCTGCTCATCGTTGAGCGGCTGCTTGACGGACCACAGCGTTACGGCGATCTGCAGCGCGACCTCGCAGTGCCTACCAACATGCTCGCGACCCGACTCCGCGAGCTGGAGGCCGCCGGAGTGCTGTCCCGACTGCCCCTCCGGCACAACACCCGGGCGTACGCGCTGACCGATAGGGGTTACGCCCTGCGCGAGGCGATCATCGCGCTGGAACGCTGGGTTGGCGAGGAAAAGCCCGGGAGCGCACCGGAAACCTAGGAGTGCACCGGAATCCTAAGAGACCGTAACAGGAAGGATGCTTAGTCCCTCCGAACAGGCTGCTGCAACTCGGTCACCCAGTCGGACTGATCCTCTGAAATCGCTCGAACGTATACTTCGCGGCAGGGACCTGAGTGGACAAGCCCTCGAGCGAAGACCTCAGCGTGGAGCGCTTGCCAGCTTTCTGCAATGTGCTCCATGGAGCCAAGGTGGACGCCGCAGACGGCGTTTTCAACAGCAGGCAGGTCGATAATTTCGATGCCGTCGCGCGAGGGTCCCTTGTAGGCGTAGCCGGCGATGATTTGCAGGCCCTCCTCGACCGTCTCATACGACGCCACTGGCGTCTCCAGGGTTCCACGCTCGTCGCCGATGATCCGGGAAACGGCGTCAAAGGCCGGACCCACTACATTTGCCACCTCTGGTTGGTCCGCCACGACAGCGCGGCGGGCCGCGAGGCGGACAGCGGGCAGGGGCTTTTCAATGATTTCGATCTGGGACATGTGATTCTCTTTCTCGATGAAATGGAGCCGCCTTTGCACGTCCACGAGTCGGCCGGCAGCGATCCTGTACTCCTGCTCAACCTCTGCGCGGCGAATCCGCAACAACGCTGCGATGCGATCGGCCTCGACGCCCTGGTCAAGAATCGACGAAATGTCGTTGAGGCCGAAGCCAAGCTGGCGCAGGGCAACAATTCGATGCAGACGCTCAAGTTGGGAGGGATCATATGATCGGTAGCCGCTGAACTCGTCAACGTGGGCTGGCACCAGCAGACCGGCGGTGTCCCAGTGCCGCAGCATCCTGTGGGTCACCTGCCCGATTTGCGCGAAAGCTCCGATGGATAACATGTTCCCAGTTCTCCCGCCTTCCACAGTGTCAGAGTCAAGGGTCACCCGAATCGCAAAGGTCTTGCCGGTTTGCATCCCCAGGAATTACGGGATCCTGCAACTGCCCTACCCTGCCCGCGGAGTCCCCTGAACCAGCTCCTGGCCCACCGTCGGCACAGCCGAAGGGCTCGGCACAGCCGAAGCGCTCGGTACGGAACCCGGCCACTCGCCGTATCGGGCCTCCAGATCCGCACCCATCAAGCTGACTGCTGAGCCGGCGTACTCGATGGAGCCGACCCCCAGGCGTTCAAGGGCGGCCGCAGTTGTTGCGGCCGTGTGACCCGCCCCGTGCACGCCCAACGTGACGTATTTCTCCGGGGCATCCTCGTCCTGGGACCATACCTGGGCCAAGGCCTGGTCCAGGAGCGCTGCCTCATCACCGGCGAAAGCCTCGGAGAGCTCCACATTCACCGAAAGGTACGGGGTAAATCCGTCGTAGGCCCTGCCGATACGCGCCGTTACCCCGGGTGTTTTGGCAATCTCGGCTTCGGCCTCGGCGGTGCTGCGACGAGGCTCGGAATTGTCGCCGGGCACTGTGCAGCCAGCCAACAGTGCAGAGCACAGCAACAGGACGGCAATGCCCATGCGTGGGCGTCTTACCCTCACTTGCCTGCAGGATCGAGGTCGGTGCGTTCAGCGATAACAATGTCCTTCGCGTCAGTGACGTCAGAGGGCTCCGGCGCCGGTACAAACAAGGCCATGGGAAGGCTGACCCCCGAGCATTCCGAGTCGGCGATCCCCGCAATGGACTCAACGCGCAGGGTGCCATCGGTCAGGCGCTCCATACGGTACTCCACGCCGAAGCCTTTCAACTCGGCGGGCACGTCGCCCTTCTCCGATGACCATTCAGATGCCCGGCAACCCCTTACCGCCGCCCGGTCAGGATTGCCTCGGAAGTCCGGTGTCGCCGATAGGGGCAAGAACGGTGTTGGTCCGGGAAGAATGTCCGGGCGTCGTCTTTGCTTGACGTCCTCGAATGCCGGCCGGGCGGCGCGGCTTCGTACATCCTTACTGGCCGTCTTGACCAGTTCGGGGATTGAGAAATCGTTGATGTTTCGGGCCACGGCCTCAGCCTCGAGAAACTTCCTCGTGGCCTGTACCCAAGGGTCGGCTTCAAGGGGTCCGCTGGGCGCAGCGCCCTGCCACTGGACTTCGGGGTAGGGCGGCGCCGGCCGCTTCACAACCCTGCACCCGGCAAGCCCGCCGGCCGTAACTGCGGCGAGCACCACCACAGCGGTGCCTGAAAGCAACCGGTGGTGCCGACGTCGTGAATCTGTACTGCGCATTAAATCCCCCAAATTGTCCCGGGTTTTTCCCGGGGCATATCCACCCTAGACGTGAGGAGGGGAGGCTGCGATGGGCACAGCAATCCATGCGTTGGGTTCAGCGATGCGAAATGAGCGACGCCGGGAGGCTGGGAACCGCTGCGGGCCAGGTGCCGTATCGGTCATCCAAGTCCTGGTTGGCAAGCTCCAAGGAGGACCCGCCGCCGTACTCTGCCGCGTCGATGTTCAGCGTCGCCAACAACGCCTTGGTCGCCCCGGTGCTCTGTCCAGGTCCTTCGAAGGTGAAGCGCACCAAGCGTCCGCGGTCCAGCTCGTTCTGGGAAGCGAGCTGCGCCAGCGAGTAGTCAATAAGAGCCGTGGGGTCTCCGGTGAAGGCGGGTGTCACGGAGAGCGTTGCAATGACATAGGCGGTGGTGCCGTCCCAAGCGCGGGCAGCGTCAAATTGGGCGCCCGGGATCTGGGCTACTGCTGCCTCCGCGCTGGACACTGAGCGCGGAGCGTCCGTGCCCGCGGAGGTCGGCGCGGCGGTGGGTTGGGTGTCTGTGGCCTGGTTCCCGGTGGTGCAGCCACTGAGCAGCGCCACGATTGCCATGGCAGCGACGCCGAGCCGGATGGTCCTACTGATGCTCATGTTTTTCATCCTGGGTCTCGTCACGCAGGGACTGGATCATGCTTTGCAGTGCCTGGAAAGCGGCGGCTTGTTCGTCGTGGGTCATACCACCGAGCATCCTGTTCTCGACGGCCCGGACCGCGGCGCTCGCTTTTTCCAGTTTCTGACGGCCCAGCGGTGTCAGTTGAGTGGGAAGCACTTTGCCTACGCGTGCCTCTTCAGGGCGGGTTACGTCGCCGTCGCGTTCCAACGCCTGGAGCAGCACGTTCATGGACTGGCGGGTGACGAACGCGCCCCGGGCCAGTTCAGAGTTCGACAGGCCCGGGCGTTGTGAAAGAAGTTCCAGGCAGGAGTAGTGGGTGATCGTCATCCCGAGTGGCCTCAGGGCCGCTTCCATGGAGGCACGCAAGGCACTCGATGCTTCTTTCAGCAGATACCCCAGCGAAGTGGTGAGGTCGATCCCGCGTTGACTCATGTCAGTATTCTGACATAGCTTTGGTGTGTCAGGTAACTGACACGGAAACCATAGGAGTATCACATGCCCGTTACAGGCCCCGACTTCATTTCCCTCCAGACGCGCGACCTCGACGCTTCCCAAGCGTTCTACGAGCAGTACCTCGGCCTTGTCCGCTCGCAGGCAGGCCCGCCCCACGCCGTCGTGTTTGACACAAAGCCGATCGCTTTCGCCCTCCGCACCATCGCCCCCGGGACGGACCTGACGTCGGTTGACCAGCCGGGTGTTGGTGCCTCAATCTGGCTGCACGCCACTGATGTCCAAGCCATCCATGATGCTTTGCTCGTCGATGGGCACACCATAGTCACGGCGCCAATCGATGGTCCATTTGGCCGCACCTTCACCTTCGCCGATCCTGACGGCTACCACGTGACGCTTCACGACCGGTCCTAGCGCCTCTCGCAGGGCCGGCGGAACAGGGCCGGCGATCAGGCGGTGAATGCTCCCGGAGTCGTCCCGAGAACACGCCGGAAGTGCCTGGTGAGGTGGGATTGATCGTGGAAGCCCGCCTCAACCGCTGCTTCTGCTGCCGGGCGGCCATCCAGCAGCAGGCGTCTGGCCCGGTCCACGCGGCGACCCGTGACGTAGCGGTAGGGGGCGATGCCGTACGCCTTGGAGAACGCGCGCACCAGGTGGCTGGGATGGGCGCCCAGTAATTGAGCGGCCTCTGCAATGGTGAATGAGTCGAGCAGCCGGTCATCCAGCATCTCCCGCAGCTTGCGGGCCAGGGGAGCGTCGCGCGCGGGCGACGACGGCGTTCCCAAGTGCGAACGCACGGTGTCCCGAAGGGCGAGGACGCCGCATTCGGCTTCCATTGCATCTGTCGGCAAGGACAGTGCGGCGTGGATGCCGGTCACGGCTGCCACTGTCTGCGGGTCAACCATCAGCGGTTGTGCCACCGCGGCCTCTGCTGCTTTGGCGGGGAGCCAGTCCTCACTCATGTACAGTACCCGCTTGCGGAATGATTCACCCCCGACGGCGGAGCGTCCGTCGTGTGGGACATGCGGCGGCAGCAGGGTAATTGAGGCGGGAACTGCGTGATGCTCGGTGCGGCCAAGATCGTAAGCCACCGCGCCTTTATCGATCAGGAGCACCGTCCAGTCCTCATGGGTATGCGACGGGTAGCTGTGGTCCTCGAACGTGGCATGCAGCACCTCACGCACGTACGGCACTGCCGGATGCCATGCGTGTACTGAGTTGCCCATGCAAGAAATGTACAAGACCACCCTTTCCGTCGGCCGCCATGCTGGGTTCATGCACGAAAACTCAACCGCAGTCATCGATTCGCCTTCTTCCGCGACCGTTCGTTTCGACACAAAGGTAGTGGTGGTCCTCAGCGAGGACCTTCTGCCATGGCAAGAGCTCAACGTGACGGCATTCCTTATGAGTGCCATTGCCACCAGTGCCCCTGGCCTGACAGGGGAGCCCTACCAGGACCGGGACGGCAACAGCTACCTACCCATGCTTCGTCAGCCGGTCCTGGTTCTCGCAGCTGGATCAGAACTTCTGGCCGCAGCCCGGGAGCGGGCGATTTCCCGTGAGATTCCTGTCGCCCTGTACACGCGTGACCTATTTTCCACGGGTCACGATGAGGCCAACCGCGCAGCCGTGGCTGCCGTCGCTGCCCGGGATCTGGATCTGGTGGGGATCGCCATTCGTGGGCCCAAGAATGTTGTTGACCGGATCGTTAAAGGTGCCCGAATGCATGCGTAAAAACCCGGCGCCCGTAATGAGACCCCCCAAGAAAGAGCTGACTAACATGACCAATCTGGTTCGCAACATCAATACCGCCCTTGATTCGATCTCGGAGCACTGGCAGCCGCACAGGCTGACCAGCATCAACGACTACGACGTAAAAGTGGTGAAGATCCAGGGAGAATTTGTCTGGCACACCCATCCGGATACAGATGAACTGTTCATGGTCATCAGCGGCAATCTCACCATTCAGCTCCGTGACGGCGACGTGCAGCTCGGGCCGAATGATGTCTATGTGGTTCCCAAAGGAATTGAGCACTGCCCCAAGACTGAAAACGAAGTCCAGGCATTGCTGTTCGAGCCCAAGGGCACTGTCAACACCGGTGATGTTGGTGGTGAAATGACGGCAAAGCTGCGCGAACTGGGGTGAAAGCCCAAGGTTCCCCACCGGCGTCGAGTAGCCTTGCACGCAACCATCCAGCAACACGCAACCGGCCACTAATGAGTTGGCTGGCCAGCAAAGAAGGAAGTGGTGCAAATGCAGCAATACGTCGTTCTCCAAGTGATCCTGAAAGAGAAAATGTGGGGCGCCGGTTCCGGCAATCTTCCCTCTTTGGAAAAGGCCATCAACGATCAGGCCGCCAAGGGCTACCGGTTGCACACCATCACCACTGCCAGCAGCGGGAGTAAGGGCGTGATCGGCGGGGGCGACCGCATTCAGGCGACCATGGTGTTCGAACGCATTGGGTAGGGCCTTCCGACCGTTCCGATTTACCTCGCTTTGCCCCTTCCGCGCAGGGGTGTAATGCATTACACTCCTGTAAGTGAGTGGGCCGGAAATTGTCGGTTAACTGGTTTGCAGGTTCGATCCCTGCCCTTGCCGCCTTGACTTGTCGGGGCGGTAAGAGATCCGGCGGTTACCAACACGTCTACTCGCGCGAAACTGAAAGTGGCGGCGGGCCGGAGAGACTCGGTTACCTCTGTTATAGGACCCAAAGGTCGCGGGTTCGAATCCCGCCCGGAGTTCGCTCCGGTAGCTCAGATGGGTAGAGCGCTGGGCATCCCGGGACTCACAAACATGCCCGCCGCCACTTTCACTAATGGGAGGATTACTGTGGCCGATGCACTAAGCGCAATTAACCTACGGGCTACGCCCCAGTCGCAGCCCTCTGATTCACGCCAGGTTCCCAACAGCGCCGGCGGTCATGCCTTCACAGTTGCGCCCTTGGAGCGCCTGCGTCGCTTCCTGGTACTTGGCACCGACGGCGGCACATACTACGGTTCCGAGCACGCCCTGACGGTGGAAAACGCCGACGTCGTTCTCGGATGGGCTCGCGAAAGGACCGCCGAACTTGTGGACGAGGTTGTCTCGATCTCCACGGCCGGACGCGCACCGCGGAACAATCCGGCACTCTTCTGCCTGGCAGCTGCCACGGCTCTGGGCGATCCGGATGGCCGGCAGCTCGCGTTGGCGGCTCTGTCCAAGGTGGCCCGTACCGGAACCCATTTGTTCCTCTTCGCCGGATATGTGGAGCAGTTCAGGGGCTGGGGACGCGGCCTGCGCCGCGCAGTTGCTGACTGGTACGTCGCCAAGCCAGTGGACGAGGTTGCCTACCAGGCTGTGAAGTACAGGCAGCGCGGCGGCTGGACGCATAGGGACCTTCTACGCCTGGCGCACCCCTCTACAGCAGAAGCGGACCGGAAGCAGCTCTTCGACTGGATCTGCGGCCGCGGCACTGATGGCCCGCAGATCATTGAGGGGTTCGAGAAGGCTCAGGCCGCCTCGACGCCCACCGAATGGGTCGCCCTTCTGGAGGACTACCAGCAGTTGTCATGGGAAATGCTGCCAAACGCTGCCCTGAGGGAACCGGCTGTGTGGACCAAGCTTCTGAATAACGGCATCCCGCAGACGGCACTGATGCGGCAGCTACCTCGGCTGACGCGCCTCGGCCTCCTGGCGCCGATGTCCGAAACGCTCGACGCCGTCACCGGCCAGCTTACGGACAGCACCAGGCTGCGTAACGCCCGGGTCCATCCAGTCAATGTGCTGGTGGCTGCCCGTACCTACGCTTCTGGCTCGTCTGCACGCGGAAAGTCCTCGTGGGAACCGGTGGGACAGGTAGTTGATGCCCTTGACGCTGCCTTCTATGCTTCCTTTGCCACCGTAACGCCTGCCAACAAGCGGACGTTGCTCGCCTTGGACGTATCAGGCTCAATGACCATGCCCGTCTCGGGTTTGCCAATTACAGCCCGGGAAGTCTCGGCGGCGATGGCTTTGGTGACAGCAGCAACGGAGCCGAAGACCACCACTCTCGGCTTTACGTCCAACTCGAGCAATGCGAAAAAAGGTCTGTTCCAGCGCAATGTGCCACTGGATGGGATCTCGCCGCTGCCAATTTCGTCCCGGCAGAGGCTGGATGACGTTCTCAACACGATCTCAGGGCTGCCGTTCGGCGGTACCGACTGTGCCCTCCCGATGGTGTGGGCCATGGCCAACAAGGTCAAGGTGGACACGTTCGTCATCTATACGGACAACGAGACGTGGGCAGGACACATTCATCCACATGAGGCTCTGCGCAGGTACCGGGAATGGTCCGGGATTGATGCCCGGCTGGCCGTGGTCGGATTGACGTCCACTGACTTCAGCATCGCCGATCCTTCCGATCCGGGCATGCTGGACATTGCCGGCTTCGACGCGTCGTTGCCCACATTGTTGAGCGACTTTTCGGCCCGTGTCATCTGACTCAAGCATTCAACAGGCCCGCGAGCATCACCGCCGCGCTGCCGATGCCCTTGCGCTCGCGGAAAGGCATCGGCAGCAGCGGGATGCATTTATTCGCCGCGCCCGCCAGGAAGACCCGGTCCGCTGGTCCTACGCAGCCTTGGCTGCGGCCGTCGGCTGCAGCAAAGAACTGATCGCCGCCATCGTCAAGGGCCGTGTCTGAAGCCTCGGCTTGATGGGCCTCGCTTCGCCGGCACAGTCACAAACTGCGATTCTTACCACTTAAAGCCGGGAGTCAGCTTACAATTCCTTGGGGGTCAACTGGTGGTCTCCAGTTGCCCGCAATCAGCCGCTCAGGGTTTGTTGCGATGTCCCAAGGATGCCCCGATGGTAAATGACACCCGAATCCGGTCCCTGAGAGCTGCAGGTCTGGCGCTCACTACTCTTCTGATCGGTGGTGGCTTGGCGGTCCAGCCGGCCGCAGCAGACACCGTGGACATTGTTCCGGCAGGGCCCCAGGTGCTGAAGCCCGCCCCCGAATCTCCCACGGATCAGTTCATTGTGGGAATGAAGGATGCAACAGCCCAGTCCGCCGACAAAGCAGTGCGCGATGTTGCCGGCAAAGCCGCCACCGCCCTTGGCGCTGTGGCGGAGACCTCCCGCCTGAACGCCACTGGCGGGCATGTCATCAAACTGGACAAGCCGCTTTCGGCCGCCGAATCTGCCCAATTCGTCAAAACTTTGCGCACGGATCCATCGATTTCCTACGCGGAGCCCGATGACATCATGCATCCCACCGCTGATGCGAGTGACCCCGGGTTCCCCGAGCAGTGGAACCTGAAGGGTCCGAACAGCATCAATGCCGCGGGGGCTTGGGATTACGTCAAGGGCGAGAACGTTGTTGTTGCCGTGGTGGACAGTGGGATCACCCGGCACGAGGATCTGGATGCGAACGTCCTGCCCGGCTATGACATGATCTCCTACGCCGAAGACGCACGGGACGGCGATGGCCGTGACCCGGACCCCACCGATCAGGGTGACTGGGAGCCTGCCGGCGTGTGCGAGGTTGGAAGTCCGGCTCAGAACTCGTCCTGGCATGGCACCCATGTGGCCGGGATCATCGCCGCTGTTGCCAACAACGGTCAAGGCGTCACCGGTGTTGCACCGAATGCGAAGATCCTTCCCGTCAGGGCGCTGAGCTACTGCGGCGGCTACACCTCCGACATCGCGGATGCCATCATTTGGGCCGCGGGCGGAGTTGTTACCGGAGCGCCGGCCAACCCCAACCCAGCCCGTGTCATTAACCTGAGCCTCGGCGGTATCAAGCCCTGCTCTGCTACGTACCAAAACGCCATTAATTTTGCGCGCAATGCTGGCGCTGCCGTTGTGGTTTCGGCAGGAAACTCCAACCGTCCCGCTGCCGATGCAAGCCCGGCCAACTGCGAAAACGTCATCACCGTGGCCGCCAGCAACGCCTCCGGTGCCCGCGCCCAGTACTCAAACTACGGTAGTGCAGTGGACGTCACGGCCCCTGGCGGCGACATGAGCCAGGCTGCCGAAAACGGAATCCTGTCTACCTTCAACTTCGGAAAAACCACCAGCGCCGGATCTGCCTACGCCTGGATGCAGGGAACCTCCATGGCGGCTCCCCAGGTTGCCGGGCTGGCGGCGTTGCTGATCTCGGCCGAGGGCAGCAGCCTCACACCCGCCCAGGTAGAGCAGCAACTCAAAGCCACCTCACGGCCACTTCCGGCGGGATGCCCTGCCGGCTGCGGTGCCGGCCTTGTTGATGCGAATAAAGCGCTCGCCACGTACGGCGGCGGCGCCCCGGTCAACAGGAGGAAAATCACCGATTTCGACGGCGACTCCCGCAGCGACGTCCTGGCCCGCGACTCCAGCGGCCGGTTGTGGCTGTACTCGGGCAACGGGTACCTCGGCTGGCTCGGCGCCCGTCAGATCGGTTCGGGCTGGAATTCAATGACCGCTATCGAGTCTCCCGGTGACTTTGACGGCGACAGCAACGCCGATGTCCTGGCCCGCGATTCCAGCGGCCGGTTGTGGCTTTACCCGGGCAACGGATCCGGCGGTTGGCTCCCTGCCCGACAAATCGGATCCGGCTGGAACGTCATGACGGCCATTGAAGCTCCCGGTGATTTCAATGGGGACTACAAGGCCGATGTTATTGCCCGCGACTCCGCCGGCATCCTGTGGCTATACCCGGGCAATGGCTCGGGTGGTTGGCTTCCTGCCCGCCAGATCGGCCAGGGCTGGAACGTCATGACGGCCATTGAAGGTGTGGGTGACTTCAACGGAGACGGCAAGGCAGACGTTATTGCGCGCAATGGCTCCGGAGCGCTTCTGCTTTACCCCGGCAATGGCTCCGGTGGTTGGCTCGCGGGAGGCCAGATCGGCCAGGGATGGAACATCATGACCGCCATCGAATCTCCCGGCGACTTCAACGGGGACGGCACCGTGGACCTTCTGGGCCGCGCCAGCAACGGTGACCTGGTTCTCTACGGTGGCAACGGATCCGGCGGCTGGATCTATGCCACTCAGGTGGGATCCGGATGGAACATCATGACGGCAATCCTCTGAAATACCTCCGTCGGCGCCATTGGCGCCGACGGAGGTATTTCGCTAATAGCCCAGGCCCTTCGTCAGCGCCGAGAATCGGTCGACGGCTTCGGAACGCCTGTCGATTAGCATTTCCGGGAACAGTCCGCGGTGAAGGTCGTTGACAAACCGGTCAACGTCGAGACCATGGACCTTGTCCATGAGCCTGGCGTGTTCTTGGAATTCAAGAACAGATGCCAGATGCCTCCCGAACAGTTCAGTCAGAGTCTTCGACATGTCATGACCGTAAGCAGCGAGTAGATCGAATTCGTGGTCGTAGATGTGGGTTTCATCGGTCGCCGTCGGAACCAACCAGGTGAGTGCTGTTCCAATGTCCTCCGCATCCTTCGTCTTGTACCACTTGGAGCGGTCGGCCAAAGCCTCCAGTTTCAGGACGACATAGAAGGATGGGTCCACGACACGCACAGCGCCCACTTTTGGAAGAATGAACCATTCGGAGGCCTTGAACGCCGTTCTGTAACCCAAGACGTTAATTTCCTGGTCGCCCTTCGGAGTCTGGACGACTCCGCTGGGTTGCTCCAGTACTCCGAAGGGAATGACGTCTACGGGGACGTTCTCGACGCGGAATCGGATCGCTGACTTGCTACTGTCCAGAAGCTCGTAAGTGGTACTTAGATTTTCGATGCCAGCCCACGACTGCATGGTCAGTGCGACGTCAATGTCGCTCGTGGTACTGAGCTTGACAGGGTCCTTCCCGAAGCTTCTATGAAGCAGGTTCCGCGCCTCCGCCCCTACCACCATGAAGTCGTCCGTGGTTACGTCTGTTTGTTGGATTATGGACTCTAAAACCAAGCCCAACGGATCAAAGTGAGCCGCCGCGTAGCCACTGAAGTTCAGGTTCCTCTTGGAGGTAAACACGGGCTGCCTCCTGTTCACGTTGATCGAGTGATGAGCTTAGATCGGCGTACACAAGGAGGGGCGGCGCCGTGTTTTGTTCGCCGGCTCTATGTGGCCCTTCGAGGAATTCGGCTGGCGGGCTTCTCCAGAATTTTTTGCGTACCTCGACGTTTGGCGATTCGCTCTTCCTAAGTCTGGAAGCTCGAACCAAATCGTCACTGAGCTCAGCAACGTAGGCGGCTCCTATGCGCGGCCTGATGAGCCATGGAACTGCGAATCCCCCTCCGAGAGTCGTGTTGGCCTCCAAAACCTCAAGAAGCGGTGTTTCCATTGTGGCTATGTGCAGCGACGGACCGAGTCTATTGCGATAGGCAGCCAGCCAAGCGTGGGCGATGATTGACCGTCCCGAACCCATCCAGCGGCGGCCATGCACCATCTCGATTTCTTCAAGGTGGCGGAGGGTGCGCGGGACGAGTCCGAGGGAGACCCCGGCGACATCAGCAATGAGCCTGGACGGTGCAGCAAGAAGCTTGGGCCAATTAAGTATGCAAAAGACCAGCTGGGCAGTTTTCGTTGAGGTGAGGTCAATGCTGCGGCCCTTATTGTGCTCTCGAAGCCAGGCTTTGGACACCCCATCCGAGTTGCCCCCCGGGAGGCCTTCAACTTCAAGTACTACGCCGGGAGAACGAAGACTCAGCCGTCCAGTGAGATCGGCGTGGTTGATGGAGAGTCTGCGAAGTTCCGAACTCGTGGTCGGCCCGATTTTGGGGGCCAGTACGAAGTCGGCGTCTGCATCGCGAGCAACCTTCGTGATGAGGCTGATCGGCAGGGGGTATTGAGCGATTTCGATACAGGTTTGGGTGAAAGCGAGTCCATCGAGCGAAAAGAACAGCAGATAGGTTGGAAGATCTGCGCTGGTCTTCGGCGGACCCAGATCAACCCGCCACCCTCTTTGGCGGAGCACCTCTTGGAAGGAGTGGAACATCGAGCCTGTATCCATGTTCAATATTCTAACTCGTTCAATGGCATTGAACAGTGAGAAATTTTGAACAGGTACCTGCCTGCGATTCCGTCCTATGTTCCGCTCCCTCCCAGCTTTCCGTGGGTAGAGTAGAGGCCTGAACATCGCCGGATTGCACTGTAAACGGAGAATCAATTGTCAGCTTGGCTAGAACTCGGTCCCAACAACTACGTCCTGGAAACCGAGGGGTCTTTACTGAACACCGGCCTCGTGGTGGGCTCTGAACTTGCCATGGTCATTGACACCGGCTGCGGCCCTCGCCAAGGCAGGGAGATTCTCGCCGCAGTCCGCGAAAAGACGCAGCTGCCGCTGGTGGTTGTGAACACCCACGCCCATTACGACCACTTCTTCGGCAACGCCGTTTTCGCGGACGACGGCGTCACCGAGTTTTGGGCACACGCCAACTGTGCGGCGACTATCGAGAAAGACGCCGACAACCAGCGGCGTTTCGTAGCCACCAACGAACCTGAGATGGCCGCGGGGGAGGGTGACGCCGTCGACGTCGTTGTTCCCAACGCCCTGGTCCACGACCAGCCCGTGCTTGTCGACCTCGGTGGGATCACCGCCACGCTCTTTTACCTGGGTCGGGCGCACACCGACGGTGACCTCCTGGTCGGTACCAGCACCACTCTTTACGTGGGCGACTTGGTGGAGCAGGGGGCGCATCCGTCGTTCGAGGACTCATACCCTGAAGAGTGGGCAGACGCCTTGCGCCACATCTCGGCCCTCCGCCACCGCTACGAGTTCCTGGTCCCGGGTCATGGCAAGCCCGCCAGTGACGAGTTCGTGAAGACCATGGCAGACACCATGAGCACGGCTGTCCGCCAAGCCACTCAGTCCATTCGGGACATGCCATCGGACGCAACCAAAGCCATCCCAGTCCTGCCCTATGGTCCTGAACAGTCGCGATGGTTCATCAAGCGGCTTCAGGAAACCAACGCCCAGGGGCGGGCATCGCTGGCTGCCCCCGACTTTGGACCAGGCAAAACGGGTTCATATCCTTCGTAGCAAGGTTCCTGACAAATTTGTCATCTTGTTTACTCCCGACCATGGACTATTCGGTGACTCCCGTCCTAGGATGAAGGCGACCATTCGGTTCGCGACTACCTGGGGGTGTCGAGATGAAGGGCACACGCGTCTTCCCGCGTGCTACCACCATTCTCCGCTCAGTCATGATCGCTGGAGCCGGAACGGCACTCTGGATGACACTCTCCGCAACAGGTGCCAGCGCTGACTCTGGGGCCGCGGATAACCAATCACTTCATGGCGGGATAACGTCCTCCACCTCGTCCGCTCTATCCTCAACGACCGATACTGTGAGCAGCACCATCGCCAAGACGACCAAGACGGTGGGTGCTGCTACAGCAGCGGCTACGGACGCCGTCGGGTCCGTGGCAAAAGTAGTTGCCCCGCAGGCGACGGCGTCCGCCATCAGTGTTCCGATCCCAGACGTACCGCTGCCTTCGCCACTCAAAGCAGTGGTGCCCTCACAGCCGGTTTCCGTTCCTGTTCCAGCCGTAACGCCAACCGTGGAGCGCGTGGGAGGGGCTGTAGACGAAATCGTCGGAGCCGTGCCGGCAGTCAACCGGGTGGTTCCAGGGCAGACCGTCGGAAGCGTTGTGGATACCGCACTGGTGCCAGTGACCGGAACCGTGGACCAGGCAGTCTCTGCAGTTGTTCCGCCGGTCAATGATGCACTGGAAACTGTTGCCCTGGAACCCGTCACCGACATCACCAAGCCCATCGTTCAGCCCATCATCGAGGTAGTGGACGATGTGGTTGACCAAGGGCTTCCCCCGGCCGGCTCCGTCATTTCGCCGACTGTGCCGGCCCTTCCACCTTTGCCCGGGGACACCGTCACTGTGCCGCCGGCAGCACCGTCAGGAGACGCGGCACCAGGCGAGGGCATCCTTCCGGAGTCTGCCGTAGTCGGTTCCCCGCACGTGCCGGCAGCGCTCGAAAGCGTTGTCGACGAGCGTGCAGCTGCGGGAACCGAACCCACTGCTCGAATCAGTACTTTGGGTTCAGCCAGCACGTTGGCACCGTCGCAGTCCATTTCCCGCACGTTGGGTTCCGCGGGCACGGAACATGCGGTCGAAGTCCGTTCGACCCAGGAGCCTGCAGCCCCCGTAGGCTTGCCGGCCGGCCCAGGTGCAGTTCCCGCCGCCCTCGCAGGAGCGGGGTCCGGCAACTCCCAGAATGGTCCGCCCAGCCCCGCGGCCGCCTTCCTTCATGGCGCATTGATCATCCCAGCAGATTCCCTCGCCGGCCTTCTTGAGGTCAGCGATGAACAGCATCCAAAGCCGGTCTCATTTGATCCCGGCTCATCTCCTGACTAGTTCCCCAGCCCCGCTGCGCAACAGCACGCAGCCGACGGCAATTCGGGCGATCCGTCAACGGACGCCTTCGGGAACAAGACCTTCAGGAGAAGATCACAATGAATACGACCCTACGCAAGTGCCTCCTCGGCACGTGCTTTGCCGGGGGCATGATTGTCCTCAGCGCAACCGCGGCCAATGCTGCGGACACCACCTCCGGGAAAGATGGACTCCTTTCCGGTACACAAGTCATAGCGCCGGTTACAGCGCCGATCACCACTGGCGCCACCTCTCTGGGACTGTTGGGGGATTCAGCAGCTACGGCGTCCACGCCGGGAACTGCAGGAGGTTCGGGCAAGGCGCCTTCCGCTACTACCAATGGCTCCAACAGCATCGGCTCCGGGACGCAAGTCATTGCCCCGGTCACGGTGCCCATAAGCCTGGGCTCGTCGTCAGTGGGTCTGCTGGGGGGCTCCACTGCGACGAGCTCAGCCACACCTGCCGCGCCGGCAGCGGCAACAGGTTCGACGCCGGCCGCCGGGACAAGCGGTTCCGGCGGCATCGCTTCGGGAACCCAAGTGGTGGCGCCGGTAACGGTGCCCGTCACGGTTGGGTCTACGTCTGCCGGTGTTCTGGGGGATTCATCAGCCACCACTGTCCCAGCGGCATCAAATCCAGCACCAGCTCCTGCACCGGCTCAAGCGCCGGCGCAGGCAACCACGTCGGGGGGAGAGTCAATTGCATCCGGCGCTCAGGTAGTGGCTCCGATATCGGTCCCTGTTAACATCGGAGCCACTGCCGTGGGAATAGCTGGCGATTCTGCAGCTACCTCCGGTTCCTCCGCCCCTGCCGCTCCGGCTGTTCCCGCTGGGTCTTCTTCGGGTGCATCGACAAGTGGTTCGGATGGGGTTGCTTCGGGGACTCAGGTGGTTGCCCCGGTTACTGCTCCGGTGAACCTGGGTTCCACGTCTGCCGGTGTGCTTGGTGATTCGTCGGCCACGAGCACCGGCACCAGTGGTGGTACTGCTCCGGCCGGTACGACGGGTGGAAGCACAACCACCGGCAACGGCGGAATTCTCTCCGGTACGCAGGTGGTTGCTCCGGTGAACCTGGGTTCCACGTCGGCTGGTCTGCTGGGTAATTCGTCGGCCACGAACGCTGGCACCAGTGGTGGTAGTGCTCCGGCCGGTACGACGGGTGGAAGCACAACCACCGGCAACGGCGGAATCCTCTCCGGTACCCAGGTTATCGTTCCGATTAGCGCACCGATCACCGTAGGGTCCACCGCGGTGGGTGTCGGTGGTGGCTCGACCGGCACAGTGAATCCTCCGGTTGTTGCGCCTCCGGTTGTGACCCCTCCGGTTGTTGCGCCTCCTGCAGTGAACCCGCCGGCTGTTGCGCCTCCTGCAGTGAACCCGCCGGTTGTTGCTCCTCCCGCAGGGAACCCGCCGGTTGTTACCCCTCCGGTTGTGACCCCTCCCGCCGTGAACCCGCCTGCCAGTGGCCTCGTCCCCGGTGGTAACGCCGGGATCGTTACGGCGGGCGTCAGTACCCAAGCCGCCACGATTGTGACCGCTGGTTCCACCCAGGGTGCGATGCCCGCGGCAGTCTCCACCGCCGTCGGAAGTTCCACAGCACTGGCGGCTACCGGAGTAAACGGAACGTTTGTTCTGTGGGCAGGTGCCATGCTCCTGATGGGGCTCGTGTTGGCAGCAGGTGGACGCCGGAAGGCAGCAGCAATCCGCCGGTAACCCGGGCAGGCAATTCCACTTCGTACGCAGTTGTTGCGGCTTCGACTCCCGGAGCTGCAACAACTGCGGGCCGCACTGCCGGCCGGGGGCGCATTGAGGAAAGTAATGCTGGGCCCGACTGCAGTTACGGCAGTCCTAGGATGAAAGGGATGACCAAGACCCAGACGACCCCAACGTTCAGCCTCCGCAGTGTTGCCTTGCCGGCCTTCGGGCCCGCGCTGCTTTTCTGCATTGGTGAAGGGGCGGTCTTGCCCGTTATTGCCCTTTCGGCCCGTGACCTTGGGGCGTCCGTCGCAGTCTCGGCCTTGATCGTGACCCTGATCGGGCTGGGTTCCTGGATTTTCAACATTCCGGCCTCGATCATCACGGAGAAGTTCGGTGAACGATGGTCGATCGTTGGCGCCGGAGCTTTGGGTGCCATCGCGCTGGGTGCTGCAGCGTTCGCACCGCAGATTGACGACGGCCTGTGGCTGTTGGCGGTGTCCATGACCCTCGTGGGTATGTCAGCCAGCGTCTTCAATCTGGCTCGGCAGAAGTTCCTCACTGAGGCGGTCCCGGTTCTCTTCCGAGCCCGCGCGCTCTCCACCCTTGGAGGCGTGACCAGGATCGGCATCTTCATTGGACCCTTTGTTGGTGCCGGCGTCATGCAGTTCGCAGGGATCAGCGGCGCCTACTGGGTGGGCTTTGCGGGCATGATGGCGGCCGCGGCTTTGTCGCTCACCATCCCGGACCTGGTGTCTCCCGGAGCGTCCGACGGCGGCACCCGGCCTCCGGCGTCCACGTTGCGGAGCGTCGCGGTTTCCCATGCGGGCGTGTTCCTGTCCGTGGGATTCGGGATCCTGTTGCTGAGCGCCCTGCGGGCCTCGCGGCAGGTGGTCATCCCGTTGTGGGCGGATCATTTGGGGCTCGATGCGACCCACGCTTCACTGCTGTTCGGACTGTCCGGTGCGATCGACATGCTGGTGTTCTATCCAGCCGGAAAGCTCATGGACAGGAAGGGCAGGCAGTGGGTGGCCATCCCATCCACGCTGATTATGGGCTCGGCCCTGATCCTGATTCCCTTCACCGCAGGGTTTGTGCCGTTGCTGCTGGTGGCGCTGTTGATCGGGTTCGGCAACGGCATCAGTTCCGGACTCATTATGACCCTGGGCGCCGACTTCTCTCCGGACAACGGGCGGAGCCACTTCCTGGGCATATGGCGCTTCATCGCCGACTCGGGTGCAACCGGGGGACCGGTCCTGCTTTCCGGGCTGACGGCCGCCATTTCACTGTCCGCAGGGATCTGGGCAACAGGCGTCCTGGGCTTCGCAGCGGCAGTGGTGTTCGCCGTCGCAATTCCAAGGTTGAAGCACCGGCGGAACTACTGACAGGCTTGGAGGGGGGACGGAATTCCGGGGTCCTTGGCCGTCGCGGCTAGACTACCGTGGTGCCAGAAAACCCAGTTGTCCAAACTCCGACACCCGCCAGCTTCCCGGACCTCCAGACTTTCCTTTCCGCTGACGAGGTTCCAGCAGGGCAGATTGAGATCCAGCACCAGGGCTTGCCGCTTGAGATCCTGAACATCCCTGCCGACTCCGATACCACCTTGGTGTGTTTTCACGGAGCGGCAGAAAAAGACGTCCGACTCCCGTGGTTCCTGGGACAAGGAGTTACGGCCGGCCTACCCGTCAACCGCATCTTCATCTCAGACCCCAGCTTGCGTAAATCCGCTGACTTCAATCTGGGTTGGTACGCGGGCTCAAAGGAGCAGCCGGACCTACAGGAGACGTTGGCCGATGTTGTGCGGCGCGTTGTAAGAGACACTGGCGGGTACAACCTGGTGTTCTTCGGCAGTTCCGCGGGTGGTTATGCCAGCCTGGCCTTGTCGAGGTTCTTTCCCACATCGCTGGCGCTCGCCGTCAATCCGCAGACATCCATTTCCCGCTTTTACCCGGGCGCGGTGGAGCGCTACATGAAGTATGCCTGGGAGATGGACGGCCAGGATATGTCCGAGTTGCCGGCCAGCGTGGCTCATAACCTGATTCCGGCGTACTCTGCCGGCTTCAGCCACACCGTGGGCCTAATCCAGAACGCCAAGGATTGGTTCCATATCCAGAAACACCAACTGCCGTTTGTTGATGTGGTTGGTGACTCCGAAAATCTTTTCATGCTGATGGACCGGTGGGGGCCTGAGACTGGAGATGGACACATCCCCCCGCCCAAAGAACTCATCAGGGCCGTCTTCGAAGAGTTGTCGACCTGCCACGGAGACTGGCGGGCTGGCCTTGCTGCTGCAGGCTTCCAGACCCAAACGACTCGTCAGGACGTCAAGCGTCGAGTGTTGGATACCGCTCCACCCAAGGCCGCTACTGAAGCTTAGGTCTTTCCCGAAAAGCACGAACAGCAATCGGCCGCAGTGCAACCCCGTAAGGGCTGCCCCGCGGCCGTTGTCGTATCCAAACAGAACGACTAGCGGACTGCCTGGTTGCCCTTGAACTCGAGCTTCAGGTTGCCGGTGCCCTTAGCTGTGCCGTTCACCGCGGATTGGGTTTGCGCGAAGACCAGCGTGGAGTGGGCAATAGCGTCGGCCATCTGCTCCAACACCGCGGTGTCGATGTTGGTGATGTCATCGCATGCCTGGTGGTAGCAAGGGTCGTAGGCTGCCCCTGCCGTGCCGCCATAGATTTCCGCCTGCTCCGCGGTCTTGATTTCTTCTGCTCCGGTGAAGAGACCTCCGGCTGGAATACCGTTTTCGATGAATCCGAAGTAGTCGGACCGGCCATCAAACTCGGTAGGCTCCGTTGCCAGGCCCTGGGATGCGAAGTAGTCCAGGAACACCTTCTCGATCACCGCCGAGCCGTTGGGTCCTGCGGTCCCAAGCGGTTTGCCGTCGCCGTCGTAGACGAAGCGGACGGGGTTGGGTGAAGCCACCATGTCGAAGTTGAGGTTGACGGCATGGCCTTTCAGTTCACTCTTGCTCAGCTGGGAGACGTAATAGTCCGAGCCAATCAAGCCGTCTTCCTCGCCGCTCCACCAGGCAAAACGAACACGGTTCTCCGGGGAAATCCCGAGCGCAGCAAACTGGAGGGCAGTCTCAAGGATGGCTGCTGACCCGGAACCGTTGTCATTGATGCCGGGGCCTTCAGCCACGGAATCGAGGTGGGCTCCCACCACCACCGTGCGGTCTGCACGGCCGGCCGTATCTGCCAGGACGTTGAAGGTTTCGATCGGCTGCGTAGTGCCCTCAACCACGATCCGTACCGTGGCACCGGTGAAGCCGGCCAGTTCCTCGCCCACAGCGAAGCTTGTGCCTACTGTTGGCACGGTCACTGCGGGGTTGTCGGCCGTCGGAGCGCCAAGCGTTCCATCCAGCCGCGACAGCCTGTC
Organism: Arthrobacter sp. TmtSoilC79; assembly: GCF_059739405.1. Taxonomy (NCBI): domain Bacteria; kingdom Bacillati; phylum Actinomycetota; class Actinomycetes; order Micrococcales; family Micrococcaceae; genus Arthrobacter; species Arthrobacter sp. TmtSoilC79. Next base: position 1,203,291 of record NZ_AP046051.1, read on the forward strand.
ATCGGCGTCGCCCTGGTTAAAGATGATGACGCCGGCGGCCCCGGCGGCCTGGGCGTTCGCGGCCTTGGTGTTGAAGGGGCACGTTCCGCGCTGGATGAGAGCGATGTTTCCTGCCACGAACCCGCTGAAGTCTGCAGCCTCACATCCACTGGTAGACGCACGGTCACCCGTGAGATTGATGTCCACTGGAGTCACCGTTGCTGTCACATCACCAAAACCTGAATAGGACATTGCCGCGAAATCGTCCTCGGTGTACGTCCGCGGGGTTGGCGTAACCTGCGCGAAGGATTCACTGGCCAGATTGAACTTGAGATATTCGAAGTACTGGCGTTGCGGCACGTAGCCTGCCGCCCTCAGTTGCTGCTCGATGTACTCCGCCGAGGCCACATGCCCCGTGGTCCCTGCTGATCGCGTGCCGCCATTGGCATCGGCAATCGCTTGGAGTTCTTCGAGGTGGCCAACTATCGCCTGGGCGGTGACGGCATCGCGGAGGGCCTGGCTGTCCGTTCCTTTGGCAGCCAGGGCGGGTGGCGTTATTGCTACGGCAAGAATGGCGACGGTCGCCATTCCTGCCGCGAGGGCAGAGGTTCGGTTTTCAATGCGTGGTTTTTGCCTTGTATGCATTTCATGCATCTCCCTGTGGGGACCCGGTAATTGGGTGGCCGGGTGCGGTAGCGCAGAATCTACCCCGCAGGAGCGCGCTGGTGAAGGCTTGTTTTTTCGCGCTGCTCAGGCTTGGGTGCGTCCGGCAGGATGCGTCGACTTCCATGACCGGCTGGGGACTTTCCCGGTGACAAGAGCCACGGCGATCACCAACAGGACCATGCCCCACGTCGCATTGGTGACATCGAGGCCCTGCCGCATCACTACGAAGGGCGGGATGATCGCCAGGATGGTTCCGACTGCAATGCGCCACATGGAGGGGCGCGAAGCTCCCGGAGCCAAGGCGGTGCCGGCCAGCTCCAACCTGACCAGGGGCGTGGAAACAAGCAGCACCAGAGCCCACGCCGCAACATAGAACAGGGGCCGGCTGAGCCACCACTCGGTGCTGGCGGGCTGGGGGAATGGCAGTCGCAGAACCAAGGCGATCCCGAACATGGCGATGATCAACGGCAGGTGCCACAGGTAGATGGTCATGGCCCGGCTGCCCACGACGAACATAACTTTCTGCACCCAGCCCACCTGCACGCAGCGTTTCAACACCGGATACACGGCCTTCACCAGCAGAACGTGCGCCAGGCCCACCAGCACCAGCGGGAACATCGGCGGGTTTTGGCTGGTCAGCATGTCCACAGGGTAGGGACCCGAGTAAGTGAGCGGAACCAACGCCCCATAGCAAGCAACTGCTGCCAACAGCAGCTTCCAGCCGGCAAAGCGGTCAAAGAACCCATCCGCGTAAAAGAAGCCCAACTGCTGCAGAAGTCCCCACACAAACACCATGTTCAGCAGCCCGATCGGATTGGAGTCGAAGCCCCACTGATTGTGCTCCAAGCCCAAGCGAAGGACATCGACGACGACGGCGCCCGCGGCCAGCGCCGCGATGGTCCGGTAGGGTGCCAGGCCGTGGAGCTTCGCCATGGTGGGAACCATTGCCTGGCAGATCAGGTAGGCAGCAAGGAACCACAGCTGAACTCCGGCGCCCGAGGCGATAACCGAAAGAAGGTCGCCTGGGACACCCGCCACCGTCGCGCTCCACAGCGCAACCGTGAGGAACGCATAGAGGGCAACCGTGGGGCGGACCAGCCGGAGCACCCTGTTCCGCAGGTAGTCTCCGGCGTCGCCACCCTTGCGCTGTAAGCTCCGCCATGAGGTGAGCGAGGCGAAGCCACCAACCACGAAGAAGAGCGGCATGACCTGGCCGAACCACGTACCTTGAGCGAACCAGCTCAGGGACGTCAGCGGATTGCCGACGCCGATGCCTGCGGAGTCCACGCTGATTCCCATCATCAGCAGATGAACGGCAACCACGGCAAACATGCAGGCAACGCGGATGAAATCGACCACGAGGTCCCGGGATCCGGGAATGTGCGCAGAAGCAGCTCTGCTGCTTGAGGCGGGCTTGAGGGTGGAAGACATGGGGTTCTCCTGGGAAGTGCCATTGTTAGTCCATCGAGTGGACTAACTGTAACCCATGGTGGGAGGTGCGTCGACCTCATTGGTCAAATATCTGGCCGGGGCCGGGTCAAGATCGCCCCGACCGGGCTTAGCCTTAAGGAGGGTCTGAGGCCCTGACAATCCGGGCATCACTCCGGTGCACCGGCGCACTCCACGAATCCACCCCCGACCAATGAAGGGCAGTGCTGATTGTTGTGCACATCAAAGAATTCTGGGACCAACTCTCGCCGGATACGCGACAGTGGCTCATCGACAATCCGGGAACCATGATTGTGCCGCGGACCGTCACCGCTATCATCAATGGCGAGACGGGGGAGGGGAGTGCGGTTGACGCCCACGGCGGCACGCAGCTCACTGATGAGGACCGGCACTTTATTCAGGAACAGGCCAGGGTTCACGGCTCCGCTTCTCCAGGGGAGCCCAAGTTTTTCGATTCCGTCGGCCCGGAGGACTAGGCTCCTGACACTTCGCACCCGTTGACACTCCATGCTCCCGCGACCACTGGTGCGGTGGGCGCGTGGGGGTGCGCCGCCGTCGTGGTTGTGGTGCGGTGGGCGCCTAGGGGTGCGCCGCCGTCGTGCGTGAAGAGGTTCTAGTTCTTCCGGGCGGCCAGGCCGAAGAGCCAGGTGCCGCCGAGGGCCGAGAGGTAGCCGGCGATCACGATGAAGGCGGTGCCGGCCCAGAAGTAGTCGATGGTGCTGTCGGTGCTCAGGCCGGGCATGACCTGCAGCAGTGAGTACGCGGCCACAACGCCTGCCACCACCAAGGCGATCACTGTCAGCCACACCCACAGTCGCGACGCGGCCCAGTGCTCGCCGTAGCCTTTCCAGACGTTCCAACTGCTGCCCGTGCGGAGGATCAGCCAGCCGGCGGGGAGCATGACGGCGCCGACCACAAGGAAGGCTGCGACCACATCGGCCGGACGGTGCCATTGGTTGATCAGGGTGGAGACGCCGGTTGCAACGGCGAAGGTGCTGCCGAGGAAGCCGGCCAAGGGGCGCCATCGTGGCGAAACCATGAGGAACACCGCAGCCGCGGCGGAGGCGGCAAGGGTGGTGTGCCCGGAGGGGAGCGAGTTCAGTTCCAAGGTCTGGACGCCGCGATCGGGCCGGTCCGGGATGAGGAACTTGAGGATCTGCGTGGCGGCGTTTGCTGCGACACATGCAGCAACGGCGATGCCGGCAGCCTTCCAGCGGCGGCGGGCGATGGTAACGAAGAGAACCATGATCGCAGCGATAGCAAGGGACATCATGGGGAGCATGTCCAGGAATTCCGTGGAGGCCCTGCCTGCTGTTCCGCCCAAAACGGTGGCTTCTACCAGTGCCGACTCGTCAATGAACTGGCCCATGGTGGTGCGCACAAAGAAGTAGTACGTCGCGGCCAGGCCCACCATGCTGGCGATGGTGGCCAGGATGAAGAGAAATCCTGTTCCTACGCCTGCAGTGGGCTTGTGAACCGGCCGGTTGCTCGACCTCCCGCTGGTGCGGAATTGCTGGGAACTCATTCTGTCTAGGGTGCCACAGTTCTCTGGAAGGCCCGTGTGAGTGGCGCCCCAGCGTGGCGGACAAAAGTGAGATTCTTGCAACATTCACGTGACGGTTGACACGTGTTAGGTCCTGGTTTAAGCTTCCTAACACGTGTTAGGGAAGGGAAGCTACATGTCGGGAACCAATGGGGCTTTGCGTCAATTCACACGCAGAAGTGCCCTTACAGCCCTCGGCGCCGGGATTGCTGGAGTAACCGCGGCGTCGTGGCCGCGCTTGACCGGTGCTGACATCCCCGGCCGCGGAGACAACAGCCTCAGCATCGCCATCATGGGCACCGCGGCAGATGCGGCAGCCCGTCAGAAGGTCATTGACGCTTTTGCCAAAGTCCACCCCGAAATCAAGGTCAAGGTCCAGGCGATCCAGGCCGTGGACTGGAAGGACTTCTTCACCAAGATCCTGACCATGGTAGCCGCGGGCACTCCGCCGGACGTGGTGTACGTGGCAACCGAAGGCGCCCAACTCTTCGCGGAAAAGCTCGCCCATCCCCTGGACGAGTACCTGCGCCGGGACGCGGACCACATGAAGGAGTACTTCGAAGACGTCCACCCCAGCCTGGTGGAAGCGTTCATGTATAAGGGCAGCCTTTTCCAGCTCCCCATCGACTGGAATGCCGCGAACATGTACTACAACACCACCGCGCTCACTAAGGCAGGCCTGGAACGCCCTGCCGACAACTGGACGCACACCGATTTCCGCAGCACCCTCGCTGCGATGAAGAAGGCCAACCCCAAGGACTTCACGCCGTACTACTGGACCAACCGTCTCTTCGGCGGCGTAGTGCCGTGGCTCTACGCCAACGACACCAGCTTCCTGAAGGAAACCAAGTCCCCGGGCGGCGAATGGCTCTGGGACGGCTTCTACGCCAACCACCCCTCCCGAGGCCTCCGCTCCGGCGGCTACCAATGGCTTGAGCCCAACGCCGACGATCCCCGGGTCTTCGAATCCTTCGACTACCTCCGCGGACTGGTCAAGGATGGACTGGGTGTCCGGCCGGAGGAAGGCGGCGGCAGCGCACTGATCGGCCTCTTCGCCTCCAACAGGATAGGTACGACGCCGGCGGGCGGCTATTGGGTGCAAGGCCTCCACGAGGCGGGGATGACCAAGGACGACTTCGACGTTCAGTTCTTCCCGAAATGGCGGGGCCAGCGACACCAGTTCGGCACGGCCGGCTACGCGATCATGAAGACCGCCAAGGATAAGGACGCAGCCTGGGAATGGGTGAAGTTCAGCTCCAGCCGCGAAGCGATGCAGATCGTTTTCCCCACGCCCAACACCACACCCGCGCGACGCTCCATGGTCAATGAGCAGCTTTACGCAGGAACCGGTCCGCGGAACTGGAAGGTCTTCTACGACACCCTGGACAAGTTCCCCACCACAGGTCCCATTCCGGCGCCACCCCAGCAGGCCGCCGTCGAAACCGCCCTGATGAAAAACGTGAGCCTGGCGGTCAGTGGAGACGAGCGTCAACTCAAGGACGCCCTCAACTCCATGCAGCGTGACCTCGAACTCGCCCTGAGGAGGCAGCCATGAGCACCGCAACCAGTACGCCTACGGGTACGGGGAGCGAGCCGGGCCGTCGCCAGGCCGCCCACAAAGACGGACAAGTCTCCAAGCGTGGCCGCGTGCAGCAACGATGGCTGCCGTGGGCTTTCCTGGCACCGACCATCGTGGGTATGGGCATCTTCACCCTGCTGCCGATCGTCGCATCGATTGCGCTCGCATTCTTCCGCTGGGACATCATCTCAGCGCCAACGTTCGTGGGTTTCGACAACTTCGCCGAGGTAGTCCAGGACCCCACCGTCCGGGTTTCGTTCCTGAACACCATCGTGTTCGTGGTGGTGGCCGTGGCACTCCAGCTCGGACTGGCACTCGGCCTGGCCATCATGGTCCAGGAGAAACTTCCCTCATGGCTCCGGGTCTTCTTCCGCTCCGCCTTCTTCTTCCCGCTGATCCTCTCAGCAGCGTCGGTATCGATCTTCATGCGGTACCTCTTCAACGAGCAATTCGGCGTGGTGAACTGGCTGCTTTCCCTTATTGGCATCCCTGCGGTCCCGTGGCTGACGACGCCAACCGGGTCGGCCGCCGTCGTGATTCTTGTCTATGTGTGGCAGAACTTCGGGTTCTCGTTCCTGCTGTTCATCGGTGGACTCGCCTCCATTCCGGTGGAGACGTATGAGGCGGCCTCGATCGACGGTGCCACCGGCTGGCGCAAGCACTGGTTTGTCACCTTGCCGCTGCTGAGCCCCACCACCCTGGTGGCCTCGGTCATGGCCATCATCAACGCGCTGCAGGTGTTCGATCAGCCCTATGTCCTCACCCGCGGCGGACCCGGTGATTCAACGCGGACAGCCGTCATGGTCATTTTCGAGTCCGCATTCCAGCGGCTGGAGTTCGGCGAGGCCTCGGCGATCGGCGTGATCCTGACCCTGATCATCATGGCCATCACTGCCGCGCAGTTCCGGCTCAGCAAACGATTCGTCTTCTACCAGTGAGGCCCGCCATGACCACCATCCAAGAACGTGTCACCACAACGGCACCTATAGTCACGCGGAAGAAGCGCGACTGGTCTGTGGCCATCCGCGTCGTTGTCCTGCTGATCGCGTCCGTCTTTGTTCTGGGGCCGGTGTTGTGGACGCTGTCCACCTCGCTGCGTCCGCCGTCGGAATCCTTCCAGCTGCCGCCGGCGTTCCTGCCGCTGAATCCGGACCTGACGTCCTACGAGCAAGTTTTCAAGCAGCTCAACATCGTGGCGCTGGTAGTGAACAGCGCGCTGGTGACCGGCCTGATCGCGGTGGGGCAGATGATCACCGCAGCCCTGGCCGGCTACGCCTTTGCACACCTTCGCTTTCGCGGACGCGGTGCACTGTTCTCGATCGTGCTGGCCACCATGATGGTGCCCGCGCAGGTCACCATTGTGCCCGTGTTCATGCTGATCCGCGGCGTCGGACTCTCCGACACTCTGCTGGCACTGATCATTCCGGCCATCCCGACGGCGTTCGGCACCTTCCTGATGCGCCAATACTTCATGGGGTTGCCGGGTGAGCTCGCTGAAGCGGCCGCGATCGACGGCGCCTCACCCTGGCGGACCTTCCGCTCCGTGTACGCGCCGTTGGCCATGCCGGGCCTGGCGATCGTGGGCATCCTGGCGTTCAACTTCCACTGGAACGAGTTCTTCAGGCCGCTCATCATGACCATTTCCGAGCAGAACTTCACCCTGCCGCTGGGCCTGGTCTCACTCCAAGGCAACCTCGGCACCGGAAGCATCTCGGTGGTCCTTGCCGGCGTTGTCCTCTCCATGATTCCCGCGCTGGTGGTGTTCATGTTCGGCCAGCGCGCGCTGCAGGACGGGCTCACTGCCGGTACGGGCAAGTAGGTTCTTTTTCATCGCTTTTGAAAGGGGTTCCGTTGACGGACCTTGCATTCTCTTCCTCCCTGGCTGCTGCTGCCACACACCCGGATCCCGCGTTCCCGCGCTTTCACCCGCGGCCGGCCCAGGGCTGGATCAACGATCCCAACGGCATCAGCTGCATCAACGGCCGGTATCACGTGTTCTTCCAGTACAACCCTTTGTCCGCGAGGCACTCGCAGATCACCTGGGGGCACCTGAGCTCTGTTGATCTGGTGCGATGGGAGGAGCATCCCGTGGCCCTTTCGCCGCAGGCCGGCGGGCCGGATTCTGCGGGTTGTTGGACGGGCGTCGTAACGCTGGACGATGGCGTACCCACTGCCTGCTATTCCGGCGTCAAAGACCACGGTGGCCACTCACAAGTGGTGATTGCCCGGGGTTCTGCCGATCTGGTGACGTGGGAGCAGGACGGGCACGTTGCCGCGTCCATGCCCTCCGATCCCTTGGTGACCGGAGTCCGCGATCCCTTCATCTTCCACTTCAATGGCGCCCGCTACGCCATGCAAGGTGCAGGTCTGTCGGATGGCCGCGCGGCTTTGCTGTTGTACACCGTGGACTCCCTTGACGATTGGAAGTACCAGGGGATCTGGCTGACCACCGCTGATCCCGTGGCCGCAGCCCACACCCCCGCTGAGATCTGGGAATGCCCGCAGCTGGTGGAGGTTCCTCTCTCTTCAGGCGGCTCCACTTGGGTCATGATGTTCTCCTTGTGGCTCTCCGGAGACGACCACGAGCACGCCAACGGTGTGGGGTACCTGACCGGCTCCTTGTCCGAGGATCCTTCGTCCGGGCTGCCGGTATTTGCGCCGTCCTCCGGTGGGAAGGCGGACCTTGGCCGCGACTTCTATGCCCCGCAAATTGTTCAGCTTTCCTATTCCGCTGGTGGTGAGGCTGCTTCTGCTCTCTTGTGGGGGTGGGCCAACGAAGGTCCCGGCCGTGACGGGCGGCGGGGCCGCACCCAGGAAGAAATCGACGACGCCGGGTGGTCGGGTGTGTTGACGCACCCCCGCGTTTTGTCGGTGGCTGAGGGGGTGCTGGTGGTTGCTCCTGCGCCCGAAGTTCTCGCATACCGGGGTGCTGCTGTGGCTTCGGGGGCTACGGGATCTGTTGCTGTGCCTGCGTTTTCCGAGGTGCTGGTGCGGGGTGGTGCTGGTTCCGTGGCTGGAGCCGCTGCCGGTGCCGTGGCCGCTGACGGTGCCCGCGCCGCTGACGGTGCCGGCGCCGCTGCCGGTGCCGTGGAATTGGTCCTGGGTTCCGGTGCCGACGCGCAGGTGGTCTACTCAGGATCCGTTGTTGCAGGGGAGGAGCTCCGGATCTTCATTGATGCTTCCCTCGTTGAGGTGTACCGCTCGGGCTCTGTGGCCACCACTGTTCGTGCCTACCCGGCTCCGGGGGAGGAATGGCAGCTCACCCTGCCCCACGGCGCGACTGCCGACGTGTGGGAGTTGAGCCTTCCCGCCTAGGCGGCAGGCCGGCGTCGTGCGCTGTTGGCTCCTGACCCCGGCGCGCTGCTGTATTGTGGGGCCTGGTGTGCTGGGTTTGGGTGTGTCTTTGGGTGCGGAGTGGGCCTCTCAACGAGGTGGGTGCGTGTTGTGGGGCCCGCTTTGCGTGCTTGACGCTCGTGTTGGGGCGCAGAGTGGGCCTCGCAACGAGGTGGGTGTGTGTTGTGGGGCCCGGTGTGCTGGGTTTGGGTGTGTCTTTGGGTGCGGAGTGGGCCTCGCAAGGTGCGCGGGTGTGTTGTGGGGCCCGGTGTGCTGGGTTTGGTTGTGTCTTTGGGTGCGGAGTGGGCCTCGCAAGGCGAGGGGGTGAGTTGTGCGGCCTGGTGTGCAGGGTTCGCGACGCGAAAGCCTCAGCGAGTAGGCGCCGGCCCGGTCGATTCCCGGGTGACCAAGCGGCAAGGGACCATCGTTTCAACGGTGGTCCCTTTTCCTGTGTGGTCCGTGGCTTCGATCATGTCCAACAAGGTTGTCATGGCTGCACGCCCGATCTCCCGCAACGGCAACGCCATGGTGGTGAGTGCGGGAACCATGGTGTCGGCGATCCGGGTCTCGTCGTCGTAGCCCATGATCGAGAGGTCCTGGGGAACACTGAGGCCAAGGCGTGCAGCCGCAAGGGTCACACCGATGGCCAAACGGTCGTTCGCGCACATGATGGCCGTGGGCCGATCGGCCGGGGACACGCCGTCGAGCAGTTTCATGGCGCCGCGGAAGCCGGCGTCGATATCCCAACCGGCCATGAAGATCCGGTCCCCCCGAACCGGGATCTCGGCCGCGGCATGCGCATCCCGGTAGCCCTGAACGCGGAGCGGTGCGGCCGGAGAATCTTCGGATCCGGCCAGGAGGGCAATGTCCCGGTGGCCAAGCTCCAACAAATGCTCAGTGGCCTCCCTGCCGCCAGCTACCTCGTCCGGAATGACGTGATGCAATTGGGGCTCAGGTTGGTCGTCGTAGCAGTTGGCCAGGACCGAGGGGACACGGAGCATGCCGTGCGGAATCTCGATGGGTTTCAGGCCAACGGTTACGTACATAAGCCCATCAACCTGCCGGTCCAGGAGGGTTTCAATGGCGCTCGCATCCCTGGCGGCATCGCGCTCGGTATCCATGACCACGGTGACAAAGCCGCGGCTGCGGGCGACGTCGTCCGCCCCGCCGATGATGTTGCCGTCGAAGGGGCTGACTACCACTTCATCGGAGAGGATGCCGATCACCCGTGAGCGCTGGTTGCGCAGGCTGAGCGCGATCGCGTTGGGGGAGTAGTTCAGCTCAAGAGCCGCTGCCCGGATGCGATCCTGGCTCTCCTTGGCTACGTTCCCATCCCCCCGGCCGTTCAGAACCAGTGAGACTGCGCTCCTGGAGACGCCCGCCCGTTTGGCGACGTCCAGCGCGGTGGCCTTGCGGTTCATGGGTAGTCCTTCCGTCTTTGACAGCAGTCTACCTAACGCGTGTGAGGTTTCCCGGGCGCCTAGGTCGGCAGTGAAGAACCGAAGGAAGACATCATGTTCTGCATCATGTTGGAGGTCCAAATGCCGGCCACCACCATGCTGATCACAAAGACGCCAATGGTGATCCAGACCGGCAGCAGCCCTCGTTTGGGAGCCACTTTGTTGACGATCACTGAGCGGCCAATCACGTAGACGGCCGAGTTCAGGAATGCCCAGGCCCAGTGGAAAGGACGCACGACGCCGGACCTCGCCAACCGCTGATAGTCCAAGTACGCGAAGAACACCGACAGGCCATAGATCACGAGGCTTGAGCCCATCAGCAGGAAATACCCCGGCGTGTACATCGAGAACGGGTCCATGGTGGTGACACCCTGCCGCGTGGTGATGACACGGAACTCAGGCTGCCAGGTCAACATGAACAGCACCGAGACCAGCGGGAGCAACGTGATGGCCCAAATGAAGGGGTTGTAGACAGGTGTCTGCTCGCTGATCGGGGTACGCGGAGCCTTGAACGGCTGTTGGTACTGCACCTGCTGGGGAAACTGCTGCGGAGCCTGGTGGGCAGTCCAGGCATGGCCGTCCCACCAACGGACGAGGCGCGGATCCGATGGGTCCGGGTACCAGCCGGGAGGTGTCGCGGAGCCGGGCGTTGATTGAGTCATATCTCCCCCACATTGAGTCGTCTTCCGAGAATATCGCGATTGCCCTCTCTCGGTTGCCACCCGCCCCTCCCCAGTGCCACCAAGGTGGTGTATGGATGGAGCATGAGCTTCTTCGACGACCTCCCTGAGCCTCCCGAGCGGGCCCGTCAACCGCAGCCGCTCCGGCCGGGGTGGGCCGGACCGCCGTCGGACGAACTGCCTGGTGTGGTCACGGCAGGTGGGTTTGTCCACCAGAGCCAGCGGATGGTGGCGGCGCTGAAACTGGTGGAGGTCTACTCCACCGGATGCCTGCTGGATCTTGTCTGGTCCGTTCGGCGGAGGGACGAATCAGACCAGGAATGGCGGGAGATCGTGGAGGAGAGCTACAACCACCCACGCTCAAGCCTGGACACCAGGGCGGGGTTGGAACTTGGAGTGGCCTTGGCGGACGGACGTAAAGCTGTTGCGGCGATTCACGGACCGGCCTCCTTCGAAGATACCGGGGACGTCACCGGGCCGGTGCTGACAAGCCTGGGCGGGGGCGGGGGAAGCAACAACACAGACTATGTGCAGTTCACCGGCCGCTACTGGCTGTGGCCGTTGCCGCTGGACGGGGACACTACCCTGGTGGCCCGGTGGGATGCGTTGGGAATGCCGGAAAGCACCCTTGAATTATCCGGTGTCCAACTGGGCGAGGCGTTGGGCAGGGTCCGGAACTACTGGATGGAATAGCTTATCCACATAGCCTCATCGGCCTGCCCGGGGGCCAAGGGGGCGCCGGTACAGTGGCAACATGCCTGCACTTCCCTCCCTCGAAGAACTCATCGATTCCGCCCACGTAGTCTCTCTGCCCATGCGCGTGAAATTCCGCGGCATCATGGAGCGCGAGACCCTCATCCTTCGAGGGCCGCTGGGCTGGGGCGAGTTCTGTCCCTTCCCCGAATACGACGACGACGAATCTTCCCGCTGGCTGGCCGCAGCCTTGGAAGCTGGGTGGATTGGGTTCCCTACTCCTCTAAGGGACTCCATCCCGGTCAACGCGACGGTCCCCGCCGTTCCGGCAGAGCGTGTGCCGGAGATACTGGCCAGGTTCGGGCGCGTGGATGCGGTCAAGATCAAAGTAGCCGAGCGTGGACAGTCGCTAGGGGACGATCTTGGACGTGTAAGGGCAGTTCGCGAGGCACTGCCGGAGGCAGCCATCCGCGTCGATGCCAACGGGGGATGGGACGTAGGGCAAGCAGCAGAGGCCTTGGGCAAGCTCTCGGCTTTAGGACTTGAGTATGCCGAACAACCGGTTCCCACCATTGAAGGACTGGCCGAGGTCCGTCGCCGGCTCTCGGACGCCGGAACACCGGTCCTTATCGCTGCGGACGAGAGCGTACGCAAGGAAGAGGATCCCCTTCGGGTGGCCAGGGCCGGCGCCGCGGACCTGATCGTGGTCAAAGTCGCTCCGCTCGGGGGAGTCCGTCGGGCGTTGGAGATCGTCGAGCAAGCCGGACTGCCCGCCGTCGTCAGTTCTGCCCTGGACACTTCCGTGGGCATCCGCGCCGGGCTCGCGCTCGCAGCTGCACTGCCCACCCTTCCCTATGCCTGCGGGCTTGGGACTGTTTCGCTGTTCACCTCGGATATATCGCTGGACCCGCTCGTGGCCGACGACGGCGCCATCCACGTGCGCGAGGCCATTGCCGATCCCGGGCTGCTTGAGCAGTACGCGGCCTCAGCGGAACGTCGCGAATGGTGGCTGGAACGGCTTGGCCGGGTGTACGCAGTCCTGGCGGGAAACAAGCACCCTTTGTTCACCGTTTCTTAACCGGGGAGACCTCTCAGCTTCGGTTTCCGCTGAAAAGCTCAGCGGGAACCTCGTACATCCTCTGGAAGGTCTTCCCCCCATGTCTGAAACCACCGGACGCACGTTTCCGCTGCTCCCCATGCTCGGCCACACCAAGGGCAAGCGCAGCGCGGTCACCTGTGCACTGAAGTGCGACAACGCCTGCTCGGGCGATGTCTGCAACACCAGCGCCAACGGCTACTTCCGGGACATCGCCTCAACAGCCATGTCCCGTCGGGCCGCCCTGGGCCTCGGCGCCGCAGGTGCGCTCGCCGTCGTGTTCGGTGGTGCCTTGACCGGTGGAGACGCCGCTGTTGCCGATCCCGGCAACGGACTCGCCGATGCCGCCAAGAAGGGCTTTGATAAGTCCAAGCTCAAGTTCACAGCCATCAAGCCCGTGGATGCTGCAGTGGACGCTTTCACGGTCCCCGAGGGGTTTGACTGGAAGCCCGTCATCCGTTGGGGCGATCCGCTCTTCGCCGACTCTCCGGCCTTTGACCTGAACGCACAGACGGCTGCAGCCCAGTCACGCCAGTTCGGATACAACAACGACTACACCGACATCCTGCCCATCCCGGGATCCAAAGACCGCCGCGCCCTGCTGTTCACCAATCACGAGTACACCAACGAGAACATCATGCTGCCCGAAGGCTTCGACCCCGCCGAGGGACGTGCCATTGGCCGCGCCGGACACGGTCTGGCTGTTGTTGAACTGGAGCGCAAGAACAAGAACAAGCCGTGGAACTACATCCAGGGCGCACCCTTGAACCGCCGCTTCCTCACTGACACCGTCTACGAGCTGACCGGCGCAGCAGCAGGCACCAACCTGGTCAAGACGATTGACGACCCGGCAGGCCGCTGGATCAAGGGAACGCTGGGCAACTGCTCCGGTGGCACCACCCCGTGGGGCACCATTCTCTCCGGCGAGGAAAACTTCAACGGCTACTTCGTGGCCCCTGGAACCAGCGACGGCGACAAGCGCTACGGTCTCTCCGCCAAAGCAACCGCCCGCCAGTGGGAACTTGACGAACCCCGTTTCGATACCCGCAACTCCGGCTACGCCAACGAAACCAACCGCTTTGGCTGGATCGTGGAAGTGGACCCGTTCGACCCCACGTCCACGCCCAAGAAGCACTCGGCAATGGGGCGCTTCAAGCACGAGGGCGCCAACGTCATCGTGGCTCCTTCCGGACGCGTAGTGGCCTACATGGGCGACGACGAGCGCTTCGACTACCTCTACAAGTTCGTCTCCAAGGGCAAGTACCAGGCCGGCGACTCCAAGGAAGCCCGCAAGAACAACATGGGGCTCCTCTCGGAGGGCGACCTCTACGTAGCCAAGTTCACCGGAGATTCGCCTGCTGCCGAGATTGATGGCACAGGAAAGCTCCCCGCTGACGGTGCTTTCGACGGCACAGGGGAGTGGCTGCCGCTGGTGGTCGACGGTAAGTCCGCTGTGCCGGGAATGTCCGTCCCCGAGGTCCTGGTTTACACCCTCCTGGCAGCCGACAAAGTTGGCCCCACCAAGATGGACCGTTGCGAAGACGTCCAGCCCAACCCGCTCACCGGCAAGGTCTACGTGGCCTGCACCAACAACTCAGACCGCGGCAAGGCAGGCAAGGAAGGTGCAACGGAGGTCAACCCGCGCACCCTGAACCGTGATGGACACATCGTGGAGATCACGGAGGGACGCGAACAGACGGGTACCAAGTTCAACTGGAACCTCTTGCTGGTGGCCGGTGACCCCGCCAAGAACACCTCCACCTACTTCTCCGGATTCCCGGTGGAGAAGGTCTCCCCGATTTCCTGCCCCGACAACGTGGCTTTCGACTCTGTGGGCAACCTCTGGATCTCCACCGACGGCGCCCCCGGCACCATCGGGTACGCGGACGGCCTGTTCAAGGTCACCCTCGAAGGTCCAGAGCGCGGCAAGGTGGAGCAGTTCCTCGCCGTCCCCCGCGACGCCGAAACCTGTGGCCCTGTCATCCACGACGAAGAGCGGACCGTGTTCGTCGCCGTGCAGCACCCGGGCGAGGACGGCTCGTTCGCTGCTCAGAACTCGTTCTTCCCGGATTACGTCCCCGCCGGTGGTGTCCCGGCTGCAGGTGCGGTTCGGGCTCCGCGTCCCTCGGTGGTTCAGGTCTTCCGGAAGTAGGGTCTGCCTCTGTCGGCGGTGAGGTCTGCTTCCGAAAGCAGGGTCTGCCTGATTCTTGAATGACGAATGCTCCCCTCCCTGGAATCCCGGGGAGGGGAGCATTCCCACTTCCGACCCAATCCCTCTTTCACGTCCCCCGTGTTTGGGCCAAACCCTCTTTCACGTCCCCCGTGTTTGGGCCAATCCCTCGCTCACGTCTACCTCTGCCAAGACGCGCGACTGCGGCGTAAGCTCGGTTGCACCATGACTGAACAGCAGCCGTACGATCTGGTCCAGAAGTATCCCCACTTCGAACTGCGTCGGTATCCCGCGCATGTTCTTGCCGAGGTTCAAGTGCACGCCACTTTTGATCGCGCCGCGAACCAGGCCTTCCGATACCTCTTTAATTACATCAGCGGCAGCAACACGGCTCAGCAGAAGTTATCCATGACCGCCCCCGTTATCCAGGAGTCTGGTTCCTCCGAGGAACTTGTCATGACGGCGCCGGTACTGCAGACAGGCCCTGCCCCGGGAAGCGAAGACGAAGACTACGTTGTAGCCTTCGTCTTGCCGGCCGGACTGAAGGCGGAAAATGCCCCTGTCCCGGATGAGCCCAGGGTCAAAATCCGCGAGGTGCCCGGGGCGTTGTCTGCTGTCGCCCGATTCACAGGCAATGGAACTGCCTCGGCCTTTCAACGCCACACCGCGGCACTGCACGAGGCCCTTCAACTGGCTGGTCTGACACCCATCGGTTCGCCCAGGTTCGCGCGTTTCGACCCTCCCTTCAAACCCTGGTTCCTGCGCCACAACGAGGTAGTCCTCGACGTCGAAGAACGCTAACGGCTGGGGATGTGGGTGAGGGTTGGCTGGTGGGGCAGGGGATGTGAGTGAGGGTTGGCTGGTGGGGCCGGGGATGTGAGCGAGCGTTGGCGGACTGGCTACCCCAATAGACTGGAGCGGTGACTTCCCAGTACTCTCTGACATCCATCGGTGCCGCCAGGATCGCCGTTAAGGCACTGCTCGACGGCGGTGTGCGGCATACGGTGGTGTCGCCGGGTTCGCGCTCGGCACCCATGGCCTACGCTCTCGCGGAAGCAGAAGCTGCGGGCAGGATTCAGCTCCACGTCCGTATTGACGAACGCGACGCTGGATTCACGGCGCTGGGCCTGGCCCTTTCCACCCAAGC
Organism: Arthrobacter sp. TmtSoilC79; assembly: GCF_059739405.1. Taxonomy (NCBI): domain Bacteria; kingdom Bacillati; phylum Actinomycetota; class Actinomycetes; order Micrococcales; family Micrococcaceae; genus Arthrobacter; species Arthrobacter sp. TmtSoilC79. The sequence goes on from NZ_AP046051.1 coordinate 1,219,086, forward strand.
TCCGGTTGCCGTGCTGACTACGTCCGGAACCGCAGTGGGTAACCTTCTGCCGGCTGTCATGGAAGCCAACCATTCCGCCGTTCCCGTGGTGGTGATTTCCGCGGACCGCCCGGAAGAGCTCCACGGAACCGGGGCCAACCAGACCACCATCCAACTGGACCTTTTCGGCGATCACGTGAGATTCGCCGTCGACGTCCCGGCAGGTGACGATCCCCAGAAAGCCATTGCCACCGCGCTCTACGCAGCAACCGGTGCCCTTGCCGACACTCCTCCCGGTCCTGTCCAAGTGAATCTCGCCTTTCGCGACCCACTGACACCGGCCGACGGCGACGCACTGCCGGCTGCTGCGGGACACGGCGTGTTCCATTACGACGCCGGTCCCCAGTCACTGGATCTTCCGGCAGCGCCCAGCGAACTCGTCGAGCGACGAACCGTGGTCCTCGCCGGTCACGATGCCGGCCCGGTGGCCGAGGCGTTTGCCCGTACCCATGGTCTGCCACTGCTCGCCGAGCCGTCCTCCAACGCACGTTTCGGACCGAACGCCGTGGGTCCGTACCGGGTACTGCTGGAACACTTCGGACCCGGATCAAGATCGCCGATCCAGCGGGTTGTCCTGTTTGGCCGGGCCACCCTTTCCCGGCCCGTGGCTGCCCTTCTTGCCCGGGATTCTGTGGAAGCGGCCATCTACCAGCCTGTTCCTGTGGCTTGGTATGAGGCCGGGCGCCGTCGCGAAACGCCGATCGAGACCCTTCCCGAGCTCGCTGAATTCGCCGGCCGTGGCTCTGCGGAATGGTTGGACGCCTGGCTCCTGGCTGGTGCAGCGGCCCAACACGCCCTTGACGGAGTGCTCGCGGGGGAGGTCCTCGCCAACGGGCCATCAGTTGGCGCCGCTGTTTGGGAGCACTCCCGCGGACAACTGGTGCTTGGGTCCTCCAACGGAATCCGTGACGTTGACCTCGCCGGACAGCCCCATACCCAACCCATCGCATCGGTGTATGCCAACCGTGGCCTCGCCGGCATCGATGGCACCATCGCCACCGCCACCGGAGTCGCCTTGGGCAGCGGACGCGAAACCACCGTCCTCCTGGGCGACGTTACGTTCCTCCACGACGCCGGGGGACTGCTGCTCGGCCATGGCGAACCGGTGCCGGACCTGCGGATCGTGGTGCTCAATGACTCAGGTGGGGCCATCTTCAGCCTCCTGGAGCACGGTGCCGTGGAGGACTCAGGCGCCTATGGCACCGCCGTCGAGCGTCTCTTTGGCACCCCGCACTCAGTGGACATTTCGGCACTCGCCGCGGCCTACGGCGTCGGACACCGAACGGTAAGCACGACGGCGGATCTCACCGAAGCGCTCAAGTCGCCGCTCAAGGGGCGCACCATTGTGGAGGTTCGCGTGGACCGCGGGGGCCTGCGTGCGCTTCATACGAGGATCAAGGAAGCAATTTCGGCTGCGGTGGGCCAAGTCCTGACAGCTGGCTGAGCCCGCCCGGAATGGCCACCTACGCAGAAACGGGCGGGCACCACCCAAGAAGAGTGTTGCCCGCCCGTCAGCGTGGGAAACGAATGAACTAAGCTTCCTCGACACCAATGTGCGTGGGGTCCAGGACGCGGCGCAGGAATTCCTTGGTGCGCGGCTGGGTGGGGGCGCTGATGACGTTTTCCGCGGGCCCTTCTTCCACAACAACACCGGCGTCCATAAAGACAACGCGGTCGGCAACTTCCCGGGCGAAGCCCATCTCGTGGGTGACCACCAGCATGGTCATGCCTTCCTGGGCCAGCTTGCGCATGACGGCCAGGACATCGCCCACGGTTTCGGGGTCGAGGGCAGAGGTGGGCTCATCGAAAAGCATGAGCTGCGGGTCCATGGACAGCGCACGTGCAATGGCTACACGCTGCTGCTGGCCACCGGAAAGCTGGTCGGGGAAGCGGTCGGCGAGGTGTCCCAGGCCAACGCGCTCCAGATTGTGGCGGGCCACTCCGGCTGCCTCGGACTTGGATCGCTTGAGGACCTTCATCTGCGAGATGGTGCAGTTGTCCAGGACGCTCAGGTGCGGGAACAGGTTGAAGTGCTGGAACACCATGCCAACGCTCTGACGCATTTTGTTGAGGTCCACGTCGGGGTCCGTTGCCTCGAACTTGCCTACGTTGATGGTGCCCGCGTTCGGGTGCTCCAGCAGGTTGACGCAGCGCAGGAGGGTGGACTTTCCCGAACCCGATGGCCCGATCAAGCAAACTACCTGGCCCGGCTCAACGGTCAGCGAGATGCCCTTGAGGACCTCGTTGCTGCCATAGGACTTGCGAAGGTCCTTGATGTCCACGCCCGCGGCGCGGACTGTGCTGTTTACGACGTCGTTCATGACTGTCCTGCCTATCGCTTCGTCCGCGCGGAGCGGCTTTCGAACTTCCGTGCCAGGAGGCTCAAGGGGATGGTGATGACCAGGTAGAAGGCACCGGCGACGAGCAGCGGAGTCAGGCCGGCACCGAGGCTGGAGATGCCGTCGCGGCCAAATTTGGTGAGCTCGTACTGCGAGGCGGTGAGGCCCAGGACGTAGATCAGCGAGGAGTCCTTGGTGAGCAGGATGATCTCGTTGGTCAGGGGCGGCAGGACGATCTTGAACGCCTGGGGGATGACGATGGAGATCATGGCCCGCCAATGCGGCATGCCCAGGGAACGGGCGGCTTCCATCTGGCCTTTCGGCACAGCCTGGAGGCCTGCGCGGAGGGTTTCAGCAATGTAGGCCGAGGCCACCATGCCCAGCGAAACCATGACCACGATGTTGACGTCCCACTGGACGCCGAAGGCCAGGGGAACGCCATAGCCGAAGGCAATGAAGACCAGCAGTGCCGGGACGCCGCGGAAGAACTCGATGTAGCCGGTGGCAAGCCAGCGGTACAGCGGGAACGATGAGAGCTTCATCAGGGCAAGCAGGAGACCCCCGGACAGGCCCACTACGAACGCCAGGGCCGTGTAGATAAGGGTGTTTTTGAGGCCCACCAGGAAAATGTCCGGGAACATCGGCCCGATCTTGGCGAAGTTGAAGACGCTGGTGCCGATCGTCTTCCAGTCCACAGCAAGGATCACTGCGGCCAGGACGACGACGAAGATTCCCGCCTGGACGTACAAACTGACTTTGGCTCGTTGACGTGCAGTCATTGCCATGGTGTTCTCACATTCATGTTGCGCAGGTGGGGCCCCGAAACAACGTGTCGTTTCGGGGCCCGCCTGCGTGGATCTCGGGAGCCGGGGCTCGGACTACTTGGTGGCTTCGCCGAACCAGGTGGTCTCGAACTTCTTCAGTGAGCCGTCGTCGGTGATGCGCTTCAGGGTGGCGTTTACAGCGTCCGCCATGGCCGTGTTGCCCTTCTTGATGGAGATGCCCAGCTTCTCGCCCGTTGCGTAGTCTTCAACGCGCTTGAGGTTGGAGTCGTCCTTGATGGCGTAGCCGAGGACGGACTGGTTGCCGATGGCGGCGTCGATGGTGCCGGCCTTGAGGGCCTGGACCAGGAGGCCGGAGTCTTCGAACTGCTGCGCGTCGATGCCCTTGTCCTTGGCGTACTGGGCGCCGGTGGTGGCCTGCTGGACGCCCACCTTCTTGCCCTTGGCACCATCGATGTTGCTGATGCCGGAGGACGAGGTGGCCACGAGGGTCAGGTCGTCGTCCAGGTACGGGGTGGAGAAGTCCATGACGCTCTTGCGGACGTCCGTGATGGAGATCGAGGAGATGGAGACGTCGCAACCGGTCAGTGCGGTGCCGGTCTCGATTGCTTCGAAGGAGCTGTCCACCACGTTGAGTTCGGCCTTGACGTCCTTGGCGATCTCTGCGGCGATGTCCATGTCGAAGCCTACGATCTTGCCGTCCTTCTGGAATTCGAAGGGTTCGTAGGGGACGTCCGAGCACACCGTGAGCTTGCCGGCGTTGATGAGCTTCAGGCCCGAGGCATCCGAAGCCGCCGGGGTGGACGAGCCGCCACAAGCGGTGAGGGCCAGGGCGCCGGCCGCGAGTACGGCGGCAATCTTGGTGCCGGACAGAACCGAACGGGAGATCTGCATGTTGTTTACCTTTTGTTGCGGTGGATGCTGAACTGAGTCGGTTTTAGTGTAGCGCCGAACGTGAGATGTGCATCACAGGAAACTTAGTTTCACTATTGGATAACTAGTTTACGCACTTATCAACCAGTAAAGCAGAAGCGCTGTCCGGGATCCCAGATTCAGCGGCGAATACCCAGGGCCTCAAGCATCGGGCGGAACTTCGCCCACGTCTCGGCCAGTTCAGCCTCGGGCTGCGAGCCTTCAACAATTCCGCATCCCGCGTACAAACGCACCGTGTTGGCGTCTTCGATCACTGCACCGCGCAGGGCGATTCCCCACTCGCCGTTGCCGGCGGCGTCGAGCCAGCCCACCGGTCCGGCGTACGGTCCCCGGTCCAGGTGTTCGAGCTTGCGGATCAAGGCGCCGGCCACCAATGTCGGCGTTCCGCAGACGGCGGCGGTGGGATGCAAAGCGTTGATCAGAGCCAGGCATGTGGGCACGTGGCCCTCAATATCGGCCAACTCCGCCTTCACGTCCGAGGCCAGATGCCACACATTGGGAAGCTCCAGAATGAAAGGCTCACTGTGCGAATTCATCGCCTCCGAGAAAGGAGCCAGCTGCCGGGTCAGGGAATCAATTGCGATCTCATGTTCGTGCCGCTGCTTCTCGGATCCGGCCAGGACGCGCTCCGCGTACTCCATGGGGGAGCCGTCCATGCCGTCAGCGTCGCGGCGGTCAAGGGTTCCTGCCAGCACGCGGGCCTGGGCTGTGCGGCCCTCCACTTGAATCAGCATCTCCGGCGTTGCGCCCACCAGGCCGTCCACGCCGTACGTCCAGCATTCGCGGTACCTGGCTGCCAGTTGGCGGAGTACCTCCGCAGCGTTCACGCCCTCCGGAAGGGTAGCGACGACGTCGCGCGCCAAAACAAGCTTCTCCAGGTTCCCGGCGCGGATCTCCTCCACGCCGTTGGAAACAGCCTGCATCCAGGCGGCCTCACTCAGGGAACCTGAACTCAAATGACCGGCGGAACCGTCCGCCGTGACCACCTCCGGTGAGGGCACGACGTCGGAGCCTCCTGCCGCTGAGTCCTCGCCGTTTGGTTCCGGCTCGGTCAGCCAGCGATGCACGGAGGCGAGGACGCCCGCCTCGGTGAGGGGTGCGCCGTCGAACGTTAATTGGGTAGCCCAGGCGCGGCCATCACGAATCCCCACCACCAGCTCAGGGAGGATCAAACGGGAGACGTGCGGGGAGGTTTTGGAGAAGGCGAATGAGCCGAATGCCACAGGACCGGTGCCTGGAAGCTCCACGTGGTCAGTGATTTCGGCCTCAAGAATGAGGTGCCGCCACCAGATATCGGCCTCGAGGAAACGCTCGGGGCCGGTGGCATTGAAACGGGTCAGCTCGCCGTAGCCCACCAGGCCGGCTTCGCGCCGGGACCAGCAAAGGACGTCGTCCCGGACCAGAAACGACGGCAGCCCCCCGGAGGATGATTCAACATCGAGGGGGACTGTCAAGGTGCGGAGCGTGCTCGTCATGATGGAACAACAGTACTCCCGCCGACAACCAGAATCTGAGCCGACTTCTACAGCGCAGCAAAGTCGGCTGAATGTCTGAGACAATTACAGGGTGAACCGAGCATCCTTGGAAAAGCGTCCGGACGAAGTTGCGACGATGTTTGATGATGTCGCCCCAAAATACGATGTCGTCAATGATGTCCTGTCCATGGGGCAGACGCGCCGTTGGCGCCGCATCGTCGTTGATGCGGTGGATGTCAAGGCGGGCCAGAAGGTCCTGGACCTTGCCGCCGGAACCGGAACGTCCAGCGAACCCTATGCCGATGCCGGCGTGGACGTTGTGGCCTGCGACTTCTCCCTGGGCATGCTCAAGGTCGGCAAGCGCCGCCGTCCGGACATCGACTTCATTGCCGGTGACGCCACCAACCTGCCGTTCGCTGACAACAGCTTCGATGCCTCCACCATCTCCTTCGGCCTGCGGAACGTCGTAGAACCCCGCAAGGCCCTGGAGGAAATGCTGCGCGTCACCAAGCCGGGCGGACGCCTGGTCATTGCCGAGTTCTCGCACCCCGTGGTGCCGCTGTGGCGCAACCTCTACACCGAATACCTCATGCGTGCGCTTCCCGCCATCGCCACCAAGGTCTCCTCCAACCCGGACGCCTACGTGTACCTTGCCGAGTCCATCCGCGCCTGGCCTGACCAGGACCACCTCGCCCAGTGGCTCAGCGAAGCCGGCTGGACGGACATCACGTACCGCAACCTCAGCGGCGGCATCGTCGCAGTGCACCGCGCACAGAAGCCCGCCGAGCACCGCGAAAGTGTTCCCGTGGCCAAGCTTCGCCGCCAGATCAAGCCGCGCCAACAGGCCGGCTGACCCCGTACAGCCTGCTGATTTAGGACGACGTGAAAGTACTGATTGTTGGCGCGGGCCCGGCTGGGTCCACCGCCGCGTATTACATCGCCCAGGCGGGCATCGACGTCACGGTGCTGGAAAAGACCTCCTTTCCCCGTGAAAAAGTGTGCGGCGACGGCCTCACGCCCCGCGCCGTCCGGGAGATCCAGAAGCTTGGACTTTCCCACGCTGTGGAGGACGGGTGGCGCCGGAACAAGGGCCTTCGCCTCATTGCCGGCGGACGCACCATAGAGCTGCCCTGGCCCGAGGTTTCCGACTTTCCCACATACGGCTTGATCCGAACACGGCTTGGCTTCGACGAGTCCCTGGCCCGGCACGCCGAGGCCGCCGGCGCCGTCGTGCTTGAACGCCACAGCGTTACTTCCGCCCTCACTTCCGACGACGGCCGTGTCATCGGCGCCCGGGCCGCCATCCTTGACGAGTCCGGACGTAAGACGGGTGAAACGCGGGACTTCCACGCCGACGTCGTACTCGCCGCCGACGGTAATTCGACCCGAACCGCAGTGTCGCTGGGGATGCATAAGCGCGACGACCGTCCTCTGGGCGTCGCGGTGCGAACCTATTTCACCTCCCCGCGCCACAACGACGACTGGATGGAAGGCTGGCTGGAACTTCCCGGCAAATCCGGCAAACCGCTGCCCGGCTACGGCTGGGTCTTCGGTGTCGGCGACGGTACCTCCAACGTCGGGCTCGGGATCCTGAACTCCTCCAAGGAATTCGGCAAGCTCGACTACAAGCAGGTCCTGCGCGAATGGACCGCCGGCATGCCCGCCGAGTGGGGCTTCACTCCCGAAAACCAAGTGGGCGAAATCCGTGGTGCCGCGCTGCCCATGGGCTTCAACCGCACCCCGCACTACTCACCGGGCCTGCTTCTGCTGGGCGATGCCGGCGGCATGGTCTCCCCGTTCAACGGCGAGGGCATTTCCTACGCCATGGAGTCCGCACGCTTCGCGGCCGAGTTTATTGTTGACGCTTCCGCCCGCTCTGCCTCGGCCGGTTGGTCAACGCACGACGCCGACGCTCACCTCTCGCGGTACGCAGACTATGTGCGGGACCAGTGGGGATCGCACTTCACGCTGGGCCGCGCCTTTGCCTCCCTCATCGGCAAGCCGGCAGTGATGAAGCTCGCCCTGCGCACCGGGATGCCGATACCGGTGCTGATGCGCTTCGTGGTCCGCATGCTTGCCAACCTCACCGACCCTGCTGCGAAGGGCTTCGAAGACCGTGTGATCCGGGTCCTCGAGATGCTGGTTCCGGCAACGTCCAACACTTCATCTGCCCGTGCGCTGACGCCGGCAGGCTCCAACACCGCGGTTTCCGCACCAACTAGTTAGGGTTAACCCGTGACGAACTCTGCCGAACACAGCTGGACGCATGCCGGGCACGGTCTGCGGGACGCTGTGGAGCCTGCTCCCAACACCACCGCGATCGCAACGGGACTCCAGCTGCCCGCCGGTTTCGCCGCAATTGCCGGCGATGCCGAACTCGGGCCTGCCATCACCACCAACCTCGCACGGGTGGAGAAGAAGCTTCGCGAAGCCATCTCCAACTCGGACCCCCTGGCTGATGCGACGTCGCGTCACCTGGTGGAAGCCGGGGGCAAGCGCATCCGTCCGCTGCTCACCCTGCTGTGTGCCCACCTTGGCGATGCCTCACGCCCCGAGGTTGTCCAGGCGGCAGTAGTTGTTGAACTCACGCACCTCGCAACGCTCTACCACGACGACGTGATGGACTCCGCACCCTTCCGCCGCGGTGCTCCCACGGCCCACGAAGTCTGGGGCAACTCGGTGGCCATCCTCACCGGCGACCTCATCTTCGCCCGTGCTTCCATCCTTGTTTCCGAGCTCGGCTCCCGTGCCTTGGGCATCCAAGCCCGCACCTTTGAGCGTTTGTGCCTCGGCCAGCTCCACGAAACGGTGGGCCCGCGCGAAGACGAAGATCCCGTGGAGCACTACCTCTCCGTTATTGCGGACAAGACCGGTTCCCTGGTGGCAGCGTCCGGGCAACTCGGTGCGATCTTCGCCGGTGCCGATGAAGCCTATGAGGACCTGCTGGTTGAGTACGGCGAGAAAGTGGGTGTGGCCTTCCAGCTCGCCGACGACGTCATTGATGTCACCGGGGTAAAGGTCAAGTCCGGAAAGTCCCCGGGCACCGACCTCCGAGAAGGTGTGCCCACCCTGCCTGTGCTGCTGCTCCGCCGTGACGCAGCTGCGGGGGATGCCTCGGCCATTGCGTTGCTTGAATTGATCGACGGCGACCTGTCCTCCGATGAAGCCCTGGCTGAGGCCGTTGCCGGCCTGCGTGAGCACCCCGTCACCAACGAGTCCTGGAAAATCGCGCGCCAGTGGTCCGCCGAGGCCGTCGCTGCCCTGGCTCCGCTGCCCGAAGGCGTAGTAAAGGCCTCGTTGACCAACTTCGCACATGCCGTGGTGGACCGCAGCAGCTAGTTTTCCTTCAAGGCGTGGCTTCCTGACCTTGTTTAGGCTCTCGGCGGCCGCTATGCACCCTCTTTGGGTTGCATAGCGGCCGTCCTCGTTCCAAAGAAGGTCAAGTCGTCACGGCAAAGCCCGGATCACGACGCCGGCACCCACTTTGGCGTCCAACGCGAGGGTCCGAAGTGGCCGGCTTCCCTGATGGTCAGGACTTCAAGCACCTCAGCCACCATCCTTTCTGGATGGTGAACGACGTCGGAGTAGTAGTAGCGAAGGACAAGGAAGCCGCCTCGCATGCTTGCATTGTTCCGGTACTGGTCCTTCTTCACTTGCCAGCCTTCCAAGTGGGTGCCGCCGTCGAGCTCGATCACCAAGGAACCGTTGATAAGGCAGTCGACTTCACCGACTCCGGGCAGCTGAACGTGCATCTTCACCGTGAGTCCTGCCGCGGTGAAGTGGGTGTGCGCCAAGACTTCCAGCAATGAATCTGCCCTGGGAAGGACCAGCCCCAAGATCGCCCGGGCCCGCCCATTCCGAGGTCCGGTCAGCTTCGACCTCAGGTAATCCGGGCTCAGCAGCGCCTGACTCACAGTGCTATGGACCATGACCAGGGACTCAAGCTTCGGCCTGCAACGGAGTGCGTGCATCAGAACGTCGGCAACGCCGGCAACTGGTAGGTAGGAATGCGGGGGATGGGTCATACAGGCGTGGTCAACAATGCCGGGCTTGGGGAGGCCGTTGCCGCAGCTCAGGTGTAGGGTCTCAGGTTTTCGAAGTATCCAAAGGCCATGGAACCTTGCCGCCGAGACGCAGGTAAGGCGGCCATTCGCGCGAAAGGCGGCGACGACGTCGGAGTCCGCTCCTTGAGTGACGTAGACGCCTCGCTGCAATTTTGTGATCGACCCTGAGTTCAACGCTGAGGCCAGAGTCCTCTCAGAGAAGCCGGCACGCTTCAAGTCTGCAGTCCTGGCTACACCGTGTCGGGAGCGAAGGAATTGAGGGAGGTCCATCAAGCCATGGTTACTGCGAAGACGACTCCCCAGCACCTGCTTTTCAGCCTATGTGGACAACTGCACTGGACCGTAAAAGGAACGCGCCATCCTTGAATATTCATTGACCCCAAGAGTTGCGCTTGTGACAGGATTGTCATAAGCTATTCACGGATCCACTAAATGCCTCCGGTGGGTCTGATGCGAACGGAGATTGTGGTCCCGGTTCGGTGCAGCGTATGACTCGTAACGTTGCAACGAACCGGGGCCATTCCGTTTTAACCTCAAAACTCCGTGGCGTCCTGACCTTCTTTGAACACAGAACAGCCCCTATGCAACCAATTGCGGGTGCATAGGGGCTGAAAGTACTTCAAACAGGGTCAGGAACCCATGTGGGCACTGAAAGTTAGTCTTCGTCGTCGTTGAACGCCCACTCGAACATGTCGAACACGAATTCAGAGAAGGTGCCCTCTTCACTCTTCCACTGGCCGCGGGCGTTGTTGCGGCGCCACACGATGGGGTCCGGGATGCCGAGGTCGGCTGTGCGGAAGCCCCAGGTGAACTGCTCTTCCTCGTCCTCAAGGAACATGAGGAAACCTTCGTCATCCACCTCGAGCTCTTCGGGATCCCAGAAGTAGTGGTAGGCCTCCATGAGGTCCTCGCAGCCACCGATCGCGAGGTAGAACTCGCGCAGGACCAGCGGGATGGTGAAGGAGTGATCGGCGAGGGCGTCATCTAGTTCGTCCGGTGTGAGGCCGTCTTCTTCCTGCCATTCATCCTCGAGATACTTTGGGACCAGCGCGCGGAACTTCTCGAGGAACATGTCAGTCATGCTCTTATCCTAGCTAATCCCGGGCACCCGAAATTGCGCCCGGCCCGGCGCCGGGACGGTGCCATCCGCGGACGGCCAGTGGTACGTGCCAGCTGCGTCGCCAGGCTGTGACACGGAAGGCGAAAACAACGCCGGCAACTACGCACGCCGTGAGCCCGGTAAAGGTCCCCAAATTCCACAGCAACGTGGTGAGCCCGGCCCCAACAAACGCGGGGAGCGCATAGAGATCGCGGGCATTAAACAGCGTAGGGATTTCGTTCGCCGTGATGTCGCGCAGGAGCCCTCCGCCCACAGCAGTGGTGACTCCCAGGAGGATCGCTGCCACAGGATTCATCCCGGCAGTCAGTGCCTTGAGCGTTCCAGTGATGCAAAACAAAGCCAGTCCGCCGGCGTCGAACAAGGTCAGCAGCGACGTGAAGCGCTGGACCGAGGAGAACAAGAAGTAGACCAGCATCGCAGCCAGCAGCGGGGGAGCGAGGTAGGCCGGATTGGTGAAGGCAATGGGCGGCCCGGCGTTGATGATGATGTCGCGGATCACGCCGCCGCCCAGGGCCACGATGGAGCCGAGGAGCACGGAGCCCACAATGTCGAATTGTTTACGGGCGGCCAGCAAGGATCCTGAGACCGCGAAGAAGAACACGCCAACCAGGTCGAGCCAGAGAAGGACGATGTCGATGGAAATCAAGTGGACGGGTTCTTTCTGGATACGACTCTCAATGGATGCTGGCTCAACGTTACGCTAGCTCCCATGAACAGCCCCGTTTTGATCGCTTGCGCCCACGGAACCCGGAATGCCGAAGGGCAAGCTGCCATCCGGCAGGTCATGGCCGACATCGAAGCCCTCCGCCCCGGGTTGCAGGTGGTAGAGGCATACGTTGACGTGCAGGAACCAGAGCTGGGCGGCGTGGTGGAGGGACTGCCCGAGGGGACTCCCGCCGTCGTCGTACCGCTTTTGCTCTCCACCGGCTTCCACATCAAGGTGGACGTGCCCAAAGCCATCAAGGCCCGGCCCGAGGTCGTGGCTGCCAGGCCGCTTGGACCCGATGCGCGGCTGGCTGAGTTGTTGGCCACCCACCTGCGCGCGGCCGGGCTGCAGGAGAACGACGGCGTGCTGCTGGCTGCCGCTGGATCCTCCCTACCGGACGGCTCGGTTGATTCGGAGGAGCAGGGGCGGCTGCTCGGAGACCTGCTGCCCAACAAGGTGCGGGTGGCCTATGGCGCCAGTGCCCAGCCCACAGTGCCCGACGGCGTCGCCTCCTTGCGCGAAGAACTCGCCGCCGACGGTGGGACAGGCAGGGTCTTCATTGCCTCGTACCTGTTGGCTACCGGCTATTTCCACGACCAGTTGGCGAAGGCCGGCGCGGACGTTGTTGCGGCGCCGCTGTTGCCGTCGAGGGTGCTCGCTGAGATCGCGCTGGAACGGTATGACGCAGTGTTGGAAAGGCTCTCCTAACCTTTATCCGCGCGGAAAAGTGGCTGTAAAGGCCTGCACAAACCAGGCCCTCCGGACAAGGCCGCGGGCGTGTTCGTGACGAAATGTTTCCCTAGGTGACTTAGCATTTCCGGACCTTTGCTGGCGAAATCTGGCCAGACCTACAGTCGATGTATGACAGATACAGCTGTAGCCGGTGCGTCCTCGGACACCGCAGTTCCCTCGCGTCCGGCGCGCACCCGCCCTGCCGCCAAGCCCCACGGCCAGTGGAAGGTTGACGGCACCGCTCCACTGAATGCCAACGAAACCTGGAAGCAGGAAGACAACGGACTGAACGTCCGTGAGCGCATTGAGTCTGTCTACTCCAAAGAGGGCTTCGATTCGATCGACGGGACGGACCTTCACGGCCGCTTCCGTTGGTGGGGTCTCTACACCCAGCGCAAGCCCGGGATCGACGGCGGCAAGACTGCAACGCTCGAACCGCACGAGCTCGAAGACAAATACTTCATGCTGCGCGTGCGCATCGACGGCGGCGCGCTGACCACCGAGCAGCTGCGCGTCATCGGCCAGATTTCCGTGGACTTCGCCCGCGGCTCGGCCGACCTCACGGACCGCCAGAACATCCAGCTGCACTGGATCCGCGTCGAAGACGTGCCGGAGATCTGGCGCCGCCTGGAGTCCATCGGCCTGTCCACCACTGAAGCGTGCGGCGACGTTCCCCGCGTCATCCTCGGCTCCCCGGTTGCCGGCATTGCCAAGGATGAAATCATCGACCCCACGCCGCTGATCCACGAGCTCGCCGAGCGGTTCATCGGTGACCCCGAGCTGGCCAACCTGCCGCGCAAATACAAGACCGCCATTACGGGCCACCCGTCCCAGGACGTGGTGCACGAGATCAACGACTTCGCTTTGGTTGGCGTCGTCCACCCCGAACTTGGCGCCGGCTACGACCTCTGGGTTGGCGGCGGCCTCTCCACCAACCCGCGCCTGGCCGAACGCCTCGGTGTGTTCGTTTCGGCGGATGTAGCCGCTGAAGTATGGCTCGGTGTGACCAGCATCTTCCGCGATTACGGCTACCGCCGCATGCGCACCAAGGCCCGCCTGAAGTTCCTCATGAACGACTGGGGACCGGCCAAATTCCGCCAGATCCTTGAGGACGAATACCTCGGCTTCAAGCTTCCGGACGGTCCCGCCGCTCCCAAGCCCACGGCTCCCGGTGACCACATCGGCGTTCACGAGCAGAAGGACGGCAAGTTCTTCATCGGCGTCACCCCGACTGTGGGCCGCACCTCCGGCGAGGCACTTGTTACGCTGGCGGACACCTTGGAGAAGCACGGTTCATACCGCCTGCGCACTACTCCTCACCAGAAGCTGGTCATCCTGGACGTTGCCAAGGAGCAGGTTGAGCCGCTGATCGCCGAACTGGACACCTTGGGCCTCTCGGCACGTCCGTCCGTGTTCCGCCGCGGCACCATCGCTTGCACGGGCATCGAGTTCTGCAAGCTGGCCATCGTCGAAACCAAGGTCACCGCGGCAACGGCCATCGCTGAGCTGGAGCGTCGCCTGGCCGACCTCGTGGAAACCAAGCAGCTGCCCTCGGCACTGTCCCTCCACATCAACGGCTGCCCGAACTCCTGCGCACGCATCCAGACGGCCGATATCGGCCTGAAGGGCATGATGCTGCCAACGCCCGACGGCGACCCCACCCCGGGTTTCCAAGTCCACCTCGGTGGCGGGCTGGCCAACAACGAGCGCGAGGAAGCCGGTCTGGGACGTACCGTCCGCGGCCTCAAGGTCACGGTTGAAGACCTGCCCGATTACGTGGAGCGCGTGGTCCGTAAATTCGTCGCCGTGGGCGCCGAAGGCCAGACCTTCGCAGAGTGGGCACACTCGGCAGATGAAGGAGATCTCCAATGAGCACAAATCAGCGAGTGGCAGGCGATGCCGCCCAGGGAGTGGCATCGGGCCTGTCGGAGCCGCGCGCTGGGCTGATCGGAGATCAGCCGCGCGGCGAAGGGGCGGGGGCGGCATCGCCTGCCGCTGCCCTGCGCTCCCATGAGGAGCTCAAGGCCTTGGCCGAGGCCGGTGCGGCAGAGCTCGGCTGGAACGCCCCTGCCCCCGAAATCATCGCCTGGGTGGCACGCAACTTCGAGCTGCCCACGGTGACGGTGGCCTGCTCCATGGCCGACGCCGTCCTGCCGGCTTTGGTGGCGGACCAGCTTCCCGGCGTCGACGTCTTGTTCCTGGAAACCGGCTACCACTTCAAGGAAACGTACGAGACGCGCGACGAAGTCGCAGCAAACCTCCGCGTCAACGTGGTGGACGTCCTTCCGGAAAACACCGTGGAACAGCAGGACCGCCTCCTGGGCAAGGACCTGTTCGCCCGCGACCCCGCCCAGTGCTGTGCATTGCGCAAGGTTCAGCCGCTGCGCCGCTCCCTGGCCGGCTACGAGGTGTGGTTCACCGGCGTCCGTCGCGACGAGGGACCCACCCGCACCAACACTCCGGTGGTCACCTGGGATGAAGGCTTCGGCCTGGTCAAGGTGAACCCGATGGTCGACTGGACCTTCGATCAGCTGATCGAGTACTCCGAGGACAACATCCTTCCCGTCAACCCCCTCCTGAGCCAGGGCTACCCGTCCATCGGCTGCCAGCCCTGCACCCGCAAAGTGGCCCCGGGTGAAGACCCCCGCGCCGGCCGCTGGGCAGGATCCGACAAGACAGAATGCGGACTACACACATGAGCACCCAAACAACCAGCGAGGACCTCGAGTTGAACCAGTTGCAGAGCGAGGCTGAGGGGTCCGCCGCGGCGTGGCGGGCATCGCGAAGCGGGCACGGCGGACCCTCAGCCGAGCGACTCTCCAGCTTGGACACCCTCGAGTCCGAGGCCATCCATATCATCCGTGAAGTTGTTGCCGAGTTTGAGAAGCCTGCGCTGCTGTTCTCCGGCGGCAAGGACTCCGTGGTCATGCTGCACCTGGCCACCAAGGCGTTTTGGCCGGGCAAGGTTCCGTTCCCCGTCCTGCACGTGGACACGGGGCACAACTTCCCTGAGGTCATCGACTTCCGCGACCGTACGGTGGAGCGACTGGGTTTGAAGCTGGTTGTCGGCTCGGTCCAGGAGTTCATTGACAGCGGCGAGTTGGCCGAGCGTGCCGATGGCACCCGCAATCCGCTGCAGACTGTTCCGTTGCTTGATGCGATCCAGAAGAACAAGTTCGACGCCGTTTTCGGCGGCGGCCGCCGTGACGAGGACAAGGCCCGTGCCAAGGAGCGCATCCTGAGCCTCCGCGACGAATTCGGCCAGTGGGACCCGCGCAACCAGCGCCCCGAGCTGTGGAACCTGTACAACGGCCGCCACACGGTGGGCCAGCACGTCCGCGCGTTCCCCATCAGCAACTGGACCGAGCTGGACATCTGGCGTTACATCGAGCGCGAGAACATCGAGCTCCCGGGCCTCTACTACGCCCACGAGCGCGAAGTGTTCGCCCGCGACGGCATGTGGCGCGCGGTGGGCGAGGTATCCCAGCCGCTGCCCCACGAGGATGTCATCACCAAACTGGTGCGCTACCGCACGGTGGGCGACATGTCCTGCACAGGTGCTGTGGAATCCGATGCCCGCACCGTGGCCGACGTCGTTGTTGAAGTCGCTGCCTCCACCCTGACCGAACGTGGCGCCACCCGAGCAGATGACCGCATCTCCGAGGCAGCCATGGAAGACCGCAAGAAGGACGGCTACTTCTAAATGAGCACCGAAACTTTGGCTGCCGGGCTGGAAACAGCCCTGCCCACAACACTGTTCCGTTTCGCCACCGCCGGATCGGTCGACGACGGCAAGTCCACATTGGTGGGCCGCCTCCTTCACGATTCCAAGGCGATTCTTGCTGACACGCTCGACGCCGTTGCCCGCACCTCTGCGGACCGCGGCTTTGGCGGCGAAAAGGGCGGGATCGACCTCGCCCTCCTGACCGACGGCCTGCGTGCCGAGCGTGAGCAAGGCATCACCATCGATGTGGCCTACCGCTACTTCGCTACCGACCGCCGCAGCTTTATTCTGGCCGACTGCCCCGGCCACGTTCAGTACACCAAGAACACGGTGACGGGCGCGTCCACTGCGGATGCCGTCGTCGTACTTATTGACGCCCGTAAGGGTGTGTTGGAGCAGACCCGTCGCCACCTGTCCGTTCTGCAGCTGCTGCGCGTTGCCCACGTGATTGTGGCTGTGAACAAGATCGACCTGGTGGACTTCAGCGAGCAGGTCTTCCGCGACATCGAAGCGGACGTGCAGAAGGTTGCCCGCGAGCTTGGCTTGGGACGTGAAGATTCAAATGCTGGCGGGGTTACAGACCTTTTCGTGGTTCCTGTCTCCGCCCTCGACGGCGACAACGTGGTGGACCGCTCCGAGCGCACCCCTTGGTACACCGGTCCAGCGCTGTTGGAGGTCCTCGAAACCCTCCCGGCTGCTGACGAGCTTGAGGCCGACCTGGAGAGCTTCCGCTTCCCGGTCCAGCTGGTGATCCGTCCGCAGGGTGCCTTGGCTCCGGATGCTGTTGCTGCCGGGCTCAATGTGGAGGCGTACCGCGATTACCGTGCCTACGCCGGCCAGATCACCGAAGGGTCGGTCAAGGTTGGCGACGAAGTCAGTGTCATCAGCCCGGGCCACGAACCGCGCACCACTACGGTGATCGGCATCGACTTCGCCGGCCAGTCGTTGGACGAGGCCGCAGCTCCGCAGTCGGTGGCTGTCCGCCTGGCTGACGAGATCGACATCGCCCGTGGCGACACCATCGCCGCTGCCGGGACGGTCCGCGAAAGCACCGCAGACCTGTATGCGTCGCTGGCTTGGCTCTCGCCGAAGCCGCTGCGCGAAGGCCAGAAGGTCCTGGTGAAGCACGGCACGCGCACGGTCCAGGCACTGGTCCGCAACGTCACCGGCAAGCTGGATCTGGCCACCTTCAACGTGGAGCCGGCATCCAACCTCGAGCTCAACGACATCGGACACGCACAGCTCCGCCTGTCTGCTCCGTTGCCGCTGGAGAACTACCTGCACCACCGCCGCACCGGCGCTTTCCTGGTGATCGACCCCATCGACGGCAACACCCTTGCCGCTGGTTTGGTCAAGGACCACCCGGGCGACCACGAAGACGAACGTTACGTCATCTAGGGTCACACGTAGTCACAAAACCGCAGCTTGTTCGCGACTCCTCACGTTGTACGGCGGGAATTTCGGACAAGCTGCGGTTTTCTTTTTGGGGAAGGACCCATGCCACAGAACACCACGCTCAGCACTCTCCTCAACACCGGCAAGGACTTGGTCCTGGACGGTGCGTTAGCCACGGAATTGGAGGCCCACGGCTGCGATCTGGAAGACGCTTTGTGGTCTGCCAAGGTCCTGCTGGAACAGCCGCACCTGATCAAGCAGGTCCACCGCGACTACTTCGACGCCGGCGCCTCCGTAGCCATCACGGCCAGCTACCAGGCCACTCCGCAGGGCTTTGCGCGGCGCGGGTTGTCCGTGGAGGAGTCGTTGGAATTGGTGGCGTTGAGCGTCCGGCTGGCCGACGAAGCCCGCCAGGAAGCCTTGGCGGAGGGCTCTGCGAGCGGCCCTTTGCTGGTGGCCGGATCCGTTGGACCCTACGGCGCTTACCTCGCCGATGGCTCCGAATACCGCGGGGACTACACGCTTTCCGCCACGGAATTCCGGGACTTCCACCGCCCGCGTATTGCGGCGCTGGTGGAGGCCGGGGCCGATTTCCTGGCGTGCGAGACCCTGCCGTCGTACGCCGAAGCGGAGGCGCTGTTGGCGCTCGTGGCAGAGTTCGACGTCGAATCCTGGTTCACGTTTACGCTGCGGGACAGCGGCCACATCAGTGACGGAACGCCCCTTGCGGACGTCGCTGCGCTGCTGCGCGCGGAACCGCGGGTGGCCGCCGTCGGGGTTAATTGTGTGCCGCTGGAACTGGTGACTGACGCGCTGGGCGCTCTGCAACAAGCCTCCGATAAGCCGTTGGTGGCCTACCCGAATTCCGGAGAGACCTACGACGCTGTGACCAAAACATGGAGTCCGTCGGAGGGCGTTCAGGGCACCGGAACCTTGGCCGGCAACGCAGCTGCTTGGCAGGACCGGGGCGCCCATCTCATAGGTGGCTGCTGCCGCACAACTCCGCGCGACATTGAAGCCCTCGCGGCGAATATGACGCCACGTGAACCTGCGTGAACCTTGATTTCTACGGGATTGAAGCCGAAATATGACAGTCCCTACTGTGAAGGCATGACCTCTCCGGAATGGTCCTTGCTTGCCCTTGACGGGCGATGTCACGGGGCCTGATCTTCGCCCCGCTCGCATCCCACATCTTCTAAGGACCCACCCTCATGTCGAACACTCCCGAGTCACAGAAACCTGATTCCGGTACCACCCGCATCGTCGCTGGTGAGACCGCCCCCAAGCCCAAGCGCCGCCGCACTGTAGAGATCGCCCTGGCCGTCGGCT
This sequence comes from Arthrobacter sp. TmtSoilC79, assembly GCF_059739405.1. Taxonomy (NCBI): domain Bacteria; kingdom Bacillati; phylum Actinomycetota; class Actinomycetes; order Micrococcales; family Micrococcaceae; genus Arthrobacter; species Arthrobacter sp. TmtSoilC79. Next base: position 1,237,724 of record NZ_AP046051.1, read on the forward strand.
TGGTGTTGCTGATCGGTGCAGGCGCCGCGGTTGCTTCCGCTGTTTCTCAGAACAACCAGGCCGCGCCGGCTCCCACCACGTCCCCGGCCGCTGAGCTGAAGCTCGGCTACTTCAGCAACGTCACCCACGGCCCGGCGCTGGTAGGCACCAGCAAGGGCCTGATCGCCAAGGAACTCGGCGATACCAAGCTCAGCACCCAGGTCTTCAACGCCGGCCCCGCCGCGATCGAAGCCCTGAACGCCGGCGCCATAGACGCCACGTACATCGGCCCGAACCCGGCCATCAACTCCTTCGTCAAGAGCAACGGCGAGTCCATCAGCATCATCGCCGGCGCAGCGTCCGGCGGTGCGCAGTTGGTGGTCAAGCCGGAGATCAACTCGGCGGCCGACCTCAAAGGCAAGATCCTCAGCTCCCCGCAGCTCGGCGGAACCCAGGACGTCGCGCTCCGGGCCTGGCTTGATGGCCAGGGCTTCAAGACCAGCACCGATGGCAGCGGTGATGTGAACATTAACCCGACCGAAAACGCCCAGTCGCTGAAGCTCTTCCAGGACGGAAAGCTCGACGGCGCGTGGTTGCCGGAGCCTTGGGCCTCCCGACTGGTGCTCGAAGCCGGGGCTAAGGTCCTTGTGGATGAGAAGGACCTGTGGGAAAACGGTGACTTCACCACCACCATCCTGATCGTAAACAAGAAGTTCGCCGCCGAACACCCGGAAACCGTGAAGGCCCTGCTGAAGGGGCACGTGGCGTCGGTGAACTGGCTCAACTCGGCCTCTGCTGAGGAGAAAGCCACCACCATCAACGCGGTCCTCAAGGACACGGCAGGTAAGCCGCTTCCGGCCAACGTGATTGAGCGTGCGCTGCAGAACATCAAGTTCACCACCGACCCGCTGGCCGGAACGTACAACAAGTTGCTGGAGGACGGTGTCAAAGCCGGGACCACCCAGCAGGCCGACATCAACGGCATCTTCGATCTCCGCACCTTGAACGAGGTTGAAGGCAAGAAAACCTCCGCTGCGGGTCTTGGCCAGGACTAAGCAGTAACGGGCTGGTCCGCTTCCCCTTGCTATTTATGCGGGGGAGTGGGCCGGCCTTTGGCCGCATCAGCTTTACCAATCAACATGAAGGACGGGACCATGCCAGTCGTACTCGAGAACCTGGGCAAGCGCTTCGGCGACGGCGCCCCGGTGCTGGACGACGTCAACGCAACCATCGCTCAAGGCGAGTTCGTCGCCCTCCTCGGTGCGTCCGGCTGCGGTAAGTCCACCCTGCTGAACATCATGGCGGGACTGGAACCGCCGACGTCGGGCGCTCTTGAAGTACCCAGCGACGGCGCTGCCTTCATGTTCCAGGACGCGGCCCTGTTCCCGTGGCTGACCGCGCGCGGCAACATTGAGTTGGCGTTGCAGTTGGCTGACAAGTCCAGCACGAAGGCGAGCCGGCGCGAACGCGCCACCGAACTGTTGGAACTGGTCCACCTTGGTGGCGCTGGCGACAAACGCCCGCACGAACTGTCCGGCGGCATGAGGCAGCGCGTTGCGTTGGCCCGTTCCTTGGCCCAGGACCGGCAGTTGTTGCTCATGGATGAGCCGTTTGCTGCCCTCGATGCGATCACCAGGGATCTTCTGCATGACGAGCTTGAGCGGATCTGGAAGGAAACGGGCCGGACCATCGTGTTCGTCACCCACAACGTGCGCGAAGCTGTTCGACTGGGTCAGCGCGTGCTGCTGTTGTCTTCGCGTCCTGGCCGTGTGGTGGCCGAGTGGGACGTCACCGAGGAACACCGTACCGATGCCGGCCGTGCCGGGGAGCTGACCGGAACCATCACCCGCCGTCTTCGCGAGGAGATCCGCCGCCATGCCAAGTAACCCCATCACCACCGAAGAGCGGACCCTTCCCGTGACTGAATCCAAAGAGCACATCACCTCGCCATCGCTGAAGGGCAATGCCTCGGAACTCCGGGACCTTGAAGCCGGCCTGGACAATTTGCAGTCAGACACAAGCCGTAAGCGCGGGATTGAATGGAATCGGGTGCTGCTGCCCGTGGCTGCCCTGGTGGTCCTGATCCTTGCTTGGCAATTTTACGTTTCGTTGGGGTTCAAGCGGCGGGACCTGGTACCGGGGCCGCTTGACGTGCTCACCCAGTTCGTGACGATGTGGGGCGAAGGCAAAGTCCAGGAAGCAGTGTGGACTTCGCTGCAGCGTGGTGTGATCGGCTTCCTGATCTCCGTAGTCATCGCCACCCCGGTGGGTCTGATCCTGGCTCAGGTGGCTCCTTTGCGCCGTGCGTTCGGGCCGCTCATTTCCGGCTTGCAGGTCCTCCCGTCCGTGGCGTGGGTTCCTGCCGCCATTATCTGGTTTGGCCTGACCGATGCCACCGTGTACTTCGTGGTCTTCATGGGTGCCATCCCGTCCATCATCAACGGGCTCATCTCCGGCGTGGACCAGATCCCGCCGCAGTACCGCAGTGTGGGCACCGTGCTTGGCGCAAACCGGCTCCAGATGGCGCTGCAGATTGTCCTGCCCGCAGCGCTTCCGGGCTACATCGGTGGTTTGAAGCAGGGCTGGGCTTTCTCTTGGCGCTCCCTCATGGCCGCCGAAATCATCGCGGTAGGTGGCACCATCGGCTTCGGGCTGGGCTCGCTGCTGGATCAGGGTCGACTGCTCTCCGATATGACCATTGTGATGTCCGCGATCCTGCTCATCCTGTTTGTGGGCATCCTGATCGAGCTCCTGGTGTTCGGGCCGATCGAGAAGCGACTGCTGCAGCGCCGGGGTTTGCTGGCGGGCAGCAGCCGCTAACCATTGGAGTTTTTGTACACGTAATGCCCTTAAGAGTGCTTCTTAGGGGCATTACGTGCAAAAACTCGCCCTTCCCGGCCGGATCTGGTTTCGACCCGGACCACATGCTACGTTGCCACCAGCCTTTGCACGTGGGGGAGGCGATTCCCGGGAGACGTGTGAAGGGTGGCCGGCCATGACCATGCAGCAAAGAATCACGGTGATTGCGGTAGTTGCATTGCTTGCCGTGACGTCGTGTGCAGCGCCGGCCCCACAGCCCGACGCGGAAGCGAAGGCCGCTGTTCAGGCCCTTATCGAGCGGGCGATCGACCGTAGGAATCATCAAGTTGTCCCCGGTTTCTCCTCCACTCAGGAGGAGATCAGTCAGGATTTCGTGCCGGACGCAGTTGAGCGTATTGAGCTGGAGTACGGACAGCTCCACCAACGCAGGGACGCGATTGCTCCCCATGGCGTCCTTTTGACGGACAGCGGCTCGGAGATCACCATCAAGAAATTCACCATCACCGATGCCGGCGCCAACATAGAGATTTCGGAGCAGACACAGCTGGAACACGGTCCGGTGAACGGCGTGCAAGGCCCCAGCGAAGGCTACATCTACGACCAAAAAGTTGAACTGGCAAAATCCGGGGAAGGCTGGAAGATCGTCAGCATCTCCCCTCTCAGGCCGGGCAAGCCTTACCCGACGACAATTGTTGATCCAGACACGCTTTAGGCGCTCGGCGCTTCGCGTCGGCCGCTGCATAACAGTCGACTTCCGGACGGCGCGCAAAGGCTCGACGGCGACCTCCCGCCGTCGAGCCCTTGCGTCACCAGACGGTGAGGTTAGAGTCCGGTCAGCAGATCCCGCATTTCCCGAATCTCTGCTTCCTGCGCCGTGACGATGTCCTTGCCTAGCTGGACAGCCTCCGGGTTCTTGCCCTGGGCTATCTCGGTTTTGGCCATGGTCACAGCACCTTCGTGATGCGCGATCATCTGCGTGAGGAAGAGCTTGGCCGCGTCCACACCCTGGGCATCCCTAAGCTTCTGCAGGTCCGCCTCGCTCAGCATGCCGTCCATGCCGTGGCCGCCATGACCCGAGGATCCCATGACAGGCACGTTCCAGCTGTTCAGCCACCCCGTCATCTTCTCTATTTCGGGTGCCTGCGCGTCTTTGATCTTCACGGCCAAGTTGGTAATCGAGGCCGGGATGTCAGCCTTCGCCAGCATGGCATCGGACATCTCCACCGCTTGGGAGTGATGGGGGATCATCATCTGGGCGAACATGGTGTCTGCGGCGTTGTGCCCGGCGTCGCTGCTGTTCGCCGAGGGGCTGATGGAGGTGCCGGAACTTCCATGGTCCATGCCCGGCATGGAACCGGAGCCGGGGTTGGAAGCGCAACCAGCCAGGGCAAGCAGAGCTGCGAGAGCCGCTCCGGTCACAGTGAAGTGAGTTCTGTTCATGAGTAAAAGTCCTTTGCATTTCGGGCGGCGGTGATAGTCAGCCGCCCGGTAGTCAGCAGATGGTGAATGGATGTGCGGTCCCGGCTGTTACCGGACCATCCAGTGCTCACGTACGGCTGATGCAGAGTTGCCCGGGTGTAGGACCGTGGGGTTGGTAGGACCAGGACGGAAAAATGGTGGGCAGTTCCCACGCTGCAGGGGTGACTTCGCCTGTCGTGCCGGGTGGGGGAGCGCTCAGGGAAGCTGTTGTGAGGGATGGGATGCAACTGGCAGCCTGAGTGCAGGAGCAGGTTCCAAATTCCGTGCCGTGATCGTCGCCAGCCGAGGCGCCGCTCACCTCAAGAGAAGAGCCGTGCGCATGGTGGGACGATGAGGTGCCCACTACAGGTGATGCCGCATGAGTCCCATGCGATCCACCTGCCCCATGGGAACCGCTGATGATGTGCATTCCGAATATGCCTGCAATGACGGCCGTTACCAGAAGTAGAAGCAACGCCCGCCCGAGGAGGGCGGCACGAGGTTGAGGGGACAGCTGCTTGCTCATGATGCTTCACCACCTTCGTCCACTTCCAGTGGTGACAGTATACCCCCATAGGGTATCTGAGGGCGATGCGTTATTGTTGGCGATCCTGGCCCTATGCATTCCTCCGATTTCCGGTGCGCTATTGCGATTCGAGGCCTAGAATCGTCGAATGGGCCTTCTAACGTTCAGCATCAACGTCACGCTTGATGGTTGCGTGGACCATCAGGAGGGCATCGCCGACGACGAGACGCACGCCCACTTCACGCGTCTCCTGGATCAGAGCGGCGCAATGCTCTGGGGCCGGACTACCTACGAAATGATGGAGGTCTACTGGCCCTTGGTTGCCCGCGGCGAAGTAGAAGCGCCGCCAGCCCTACGCGAGTGGGCGATCACCTTGGAGGGAAAACCCAAGTACGTCGTTTCCACAACGCGGAGCGACTTCCCCTGGACGAACAGCCACCGGCTCGTCGGCGAACTGGGTACGGCCGTTCAGGAACTCAAGGACAGGACTCCCAAGGGGGTGCTTGTCGGCAGCGGGAAACTAGCAACAGAGCTGGACCGACTGGGCTTGATCGACGAGTACAAATTCCTCATCCACCCCATGATCACAGGCCACGGACCCACCCTTTACCAAGGCGGACTGCCCAGCACCCGGCGCCTTGAACTGATCTCGGCCGAGCCGCTCAGTAACGGAGCGGTGGCGATGCATTATCGCCGGGCTGTCTGACGAATGTGCAGGCAACATGACAACGCCAAACATCCCCATGAACTCCGGTTCTAGAAATCTCCACCGGGATAGATGCCCTCGGGCAATGTGAAGCACTCAGATCCTGATGCAATACGGATTTCGTTTGGAGACAATCCTTCGGAGACGATGTAACTCTCCCCTGGAGCAGGCGGGTCGATTTGGATTCGATAGTTCTCGTTTATATTTCTATCTACGGACACATTTAAGCCATTCGCACGGTAGTGGGCTTCGATGTCCTTCACGACCAACTCGATTTTGGTTCCTTCAGCTACCGTGACCGTGGTTGAAGCATTCCAGTTGTGCTGCGTCTTGTCGCAGGACAGAAGCACGCCCTTCTTCTTCTGATCAATCGAGATGACAGCATCTTTTGGGATCAGCGCGACGATCTCCAGTTGTATGGCTTGTGTGTGGGCTTTAGCTTCCTGCCAGGTCAGTTCAGATTTCATCGGTTCACCCTGTGTTACAGCAGGCGTTGGCACAGTCGACTGGATTGAACCCGTGTTGGGGTTTCCAGCACAAGCGGCGAGCCCGATCGAACCTGCCACCAGCCACAACGCCATGGCACCGCGACGCGCTCTCATCGAGCCGTACTTCCCAGCATGCACTTGGGCACTTGCCCGTTGTCCACGCTGTACGAGGTGATGAGGTTGTGGTTGTTCATCGGATCTAGAAATCCCCGCCTGGGTAGATGCCCTCGGGCAGTGTGAAGCATGGCGAGCCCGAATCGATCCAAATCTCATTAGGTTTTACGCCTCCACCGACGAGGTAATTCTCCCCAGGAGCAGGTGGATCGATTTGGACCAGTATCATTCCGTCTATATCCGCATCGGCTGACACCTTGAGTCCATTCGCCCGGTAGTGGGCTTCGATGTCCTTCACGATTGAATCGAATTTGGTTCCGTCGGCTACCGTGATGGTCGTGGAGCCCTTCCACTTGTGCTGCGTCTTGTCGCAGGACAGAAGCACGCCCTTCTTCTTTTGATCGATCGAGACAACCGTGTCTTTCGGGATCAGGGCGGCGATCTCCAATTCCATGACTTGGGCTTTGGCCTTCGCTTCCTGCCAGGTCAGTTCGGCTATCAACGGTTCCTCCTGTGTATCACTGGCAGTTGGCACGGTTGACTCCGTCGAACTCGCGCTTGGGTTTCCGGCGCAGCCGGCAAGCCCGATTGAAACGACCAGCATCAACGCCACGGCGCCGCTCCGAATCCTCACCGAATTGCACTTCCCAGCATGCACTTGGGCACGTGCACGTTGTCCTCGCTGTACGAGGCGAGGAGGTTCTGGTTTTTCATGAGGATCTAAAAATTCCCGCCCGGGTAAATACCTTCTGGCAACGTGAAACACTCAGAGCCCGAATCAATGCGGATCTGGTTTGGGGCTAACCCTTCGGCGACAATGTAGTTTTCATCGCTCGTATTGTGAGGGCTTATCTGGACTTCGTATGATCCTCTGATATCAAGCCTGTCCTCGACGACGTATTGTCCACTCTGATAGTGGGTTTTGATTTCTTTCAGGATCGGCTCGATTTTGGTTCCTTCGGTGACCGTGATTGTCGTTGAACCATTCCAGCTGTGTTTGGTTCGGTTGCAGGACAGAAGCATGCCCTTCGTCTTCTGATCGATCGAGATAACGGCGTCTTCAGGGACTTGGGCGGCGATCTCCAGTTCCAGAGCTTGGGTATGAGCTTTGGCATCCTGCCATGTCAGTTCAACTTTCACCGGTTCCTCCTGTGTTTTGGTGGCGCTTGGCACAGTTGACTCTGTCGAACTCGTATTTGGGGTTCCGGCGCAACCCGTAAGCCCCATGAGGCCCGCCAGCAACAACGCCATGGTGCCGCGTCGCCCTATCATCGAGTCACAATTCCAAGCATGTCTTTGAGCGCTTTCTTGTTGTCTTTGCTGTCGGAGGCGATGAGGTTGTGGTTTTCCATGAGGATGTTCCCTTCTTCGACGGTGTTAATCGCCCTAAGTTGGTCGTCGTGGGGGCCGCGGTAATAGTGCTGTTCGAACTCATCCCGATGAATGGGGTTATTTCCATCCCACACCACCCCTCTCTTCGTGATGAGGTTGGGAACTCCCTGACCATGGACGAGCAGATCATAGTAGTACAGGTTCGAGTATTCCGTGGTTGGCTGTGGTTTCCAGTCCGGGAGCATTCCGGCCCCGGCGAGGGATATTACTTTGTCATATCGGGCTCCGGCGACTTCGGAGCTGGTGAGGTTCGCCAGGCCCCAGCTGTGTCCGATGCCGGTTTGTTCGGCACCGTTCAGGTAGGGGTCAGTGCGCATCCCGGTCTCGAAACCTGCCAGTTGCTGCCCCGAGGTGCGTGCGAGTTTCTCATCGTTCGCCTCACCAATTCTCGCCAGGTTGGGGCCGCCGGCGGTGTCCGCCTCTCCGGGGAACCGCCCATCCTTGTAGACGAATGCCACCGTCCCCGGCACGTTGTTATTGAGGTATCTCGAGACCTGCTGTACGCCGCCTGTGTAGAAAATGTTCATTCCGGTGAAGGTTCCTGGAACGTAGGTGATCACGTGCCGTGTGTCGGGGCCCGGGGTGCCGATCATTTCCACGATCCGGGACTGGTCCCGGTCATAGAGGTAAAGCTGAACTTGCCCAGCTTCCACCTGCTTCAGATAGGCGACCTCATTTTCCAGCATTTTTGTTCGGTTCGGGTCGTGGTGTGCTTGCCCGATCCCCGACAATTTCCGGGCTGTTTCCAGGTCTTTCTCCGCCGCGCGGAGCAGGCTTGGCGCGTTCAACTGGTTCGCCCGGACCCTAGCCAGTGCGGGCATCCCGTCCAAAGCGCCGAACATGGCCGGAGCCGCAGCCAGCAGCAGCTCCTGTACCTGCGTGAACCCGGACTCGTTCACTGCAGTGTGGGCTCCCGTTTTCATGCCCGCCCACCAAGCCCCGATTTTCGATGGGTCCATGCCTCGCAGGGTCTGCTGCCATCCGGGTATTGTGGCCAATGCCTTCACGTCAGCCTCGGAGGCAGTGGACAAGTAGCTCAGCAGAGCCACACCCGATAAGGACATCGGCACCGTGGCAAGCACCAGAAGGCCGTTCGATACCGTTACCTGTCCGACGTCTCCGCTGCCACCGGCAGCGCGGAACGTCGAAGCGATGTCGGAAAGCCGGGTCGCGTCCTGATGGTTGTCTTCCAAGAACCGTCGCAGCCCGCCACGGACAGCGTCGAGATCAGAGTGCACCCAGGAGCACTTGTCCTCGAACTCGGACCCAGCTGCACTGACTCTGTCAGCCGCACCCCGGTCTGAGCCGTCCTGGATCCTGAAGGTTGACACTGCGGATTCCAAGGTGTCCGGATCAGCGGAACTCGCCCCAGCAGTGCTTCCACTCGCCCAGACACGCAACCCCTGCCGCACAGTGTTCACGCTCACCACCGGACGGTCAGTCTCCTCCATCGACGGGCGCGGCCCCACATTCACTCCAACACCCCCGCCAGCACGCACCCAGCCGGAGGCAAGCACCCACTCCGTCACGTCATCCAAGCGACGCTGCTCAACCTCCGCGGCGCTCTTCGCATCCTGGACCTGACGGGCAACATCTTCCAACATATGGACCAGCTCCGAACGGGCCGCCCGTTCAGCGGCAACGTTCTCCCGGAAACAGTCAGCGAACACGCCCCGGAATTCCGTAAGGGCAGCCGTCGAGAGCGATTCCCGTCCGCCGAGTTGATCCTGCAAGGTACGCGCTGCGTCTCGACATGCACCGATCAAACGATCGGCAACCCCCGTGTCGAAATTCATTTTACTCCATCAAATAGATAAACCGCCGAGGGCTCCACTATACCTAATGCACTCGACGGATTCTTAATCACTTTCGGAAGACGCTGAGAGGCGGACGAGGGGGTCCGTGGAATTCTCCGGGCCCTCGCGGAGTTGTCCCGAACATGCACAACAAACGGATCGGTTTCCTCTCCTTCGGTCACTGGGCCCGAGTCCCGGGTTCCCTCGTGCCAACGGCCGGCGAGGCCCTCAAACAGGGAATCGAACTGGCGGTAGCTGCCGAGGAACTGGGAATCGACGGAGCGTTCTTCCGGGTGCATCACTTCGCCCGGCAGCAAGCATCGCCCTTTCCACTGCTGAGCGCTATTGCGGCACGGACCAGCCGGATCGAAATGGGCACCGGCGTGATCGACATGAGATACGAAAACAGCCTCTACATGGCCGAGGAAGCAGCAGCCACGGACCTCATCAGTGATGGGCGGCTGCAGCTCGGAGTGAGCCGTGGTTCACCCGAACCCGCACGGAACGGAGCAGCCAACTTCGGCTACGTCCCCGAGGACGGTGAGGACGGTGGCGACATGGCCCGCCGCCACACTGCATTGTTCCGCAAAGCCATCGCCGGGCACGGGGTGGCCGAAGCGGACCCGCATTACGCCGGCGGGGCCACAGGTTTGCTGCCCATCCAACCCCAGTCACCCGGCCTCCCTCAGAGAATCTGGTGGGGCGCCGGAACCCGGAAGACTGCAGTCTGGGCAGCAGAGCAAGGCATGAACCTCATGAGTTCAACCCTCCTCACCGAGGACACCGGTGTTCCTTTCGACGAACTGCAGGCAGAGCAGATCCGGATGTTCCGCGAAGCCTGGGCGGCCGCAGGGCACGACTTTGAACCAAGGATTTCCGTCAGCCGCAGCGTGATTCCGATCGTCGATGAGCAGGACAACCACTACTTCGGTCTGCGTGCCCAAGCGGACAGCCAGGACCAGGTAGGAATTCTCGACGGCGCGTTGTCCCGCTTCGGGAAAAGCTACATCGGCGAGCCGGATCAACTGGCGGACGAACTGGCGAAGGATTCAGCCGTGCAGGCAGCCGATACGGTCTTGCTCACAGTGCCCAACCAGCTTGGCGTCGACTACAACGCCAAGCTGCTGGGCAATGTCGCCAAGCACGTCGCCCCTGCTTTCGGTTGGAGCGACAAAGTCTAGGACGCCACCGCCACCAGCTCGAGAACAGAAGACGAAGCAGGCTCCGCGAACACCCGGTACCCCCGTTCATGATCGAACCCGTGTATTTCACGCGTATCCAAAGCAGCCATGAATTCGAGGGTTTGCCGGGTAATCACCTGCCCCGGGACCAGGATGGGGAACCCGGGCGGATACGGCGTAACGAACCCTGCCGAGACCACTTCCTGTCCTTCGGCCACGGCGGAAGCCACCTCAGCCGCGGACAGGTACACCGTGGAATCGGGCTTGTAACTCTCAAAGTAAGCGGCCCGGATGTCCCCGTCCTCACAGGAATCATCCACACGGAAGCGTGCGGCAAAGGTGCTGAAATCCGGGAGCGGGGGAGTCGGGCGGGAAGCGTCGGAGGCGCCAGGTAGCGTCCGAGCCCGCGCCGAAGGATGCGGGTTCTCAAAGCCTTCAGCGAGTTTCACCAGGACCTCGATCAGGTACGCCACGGAGCTTCGGGACGTGCCGATGTTGGTCATGAACAGCACAGTGTTCCGTGAGGTCTTGTTCACCTGGATGCCGTGATCGTCCATGAGGTAGCTGTGGCGGAAAGTGTCGCCGTCGATCCCTGTTTTGCTGATGTCCAGCGTGAGGCGGCTGGGATCGATGACGAACTCGTCCCGCTGCCAGGCGTCCTCCAGCTCTGCCAGCCCATCCCGCAGCGGCATGCTGGAGCCGGTTTCCCTATAGCGCGGACCGATGAGGTCCCGCGAGGAAAGCACCCGGAAGTACTTCTTCAGCAGGGGATGCCGGGCCACGGCTTGGGCCACGGATACGGCAAGGTCGGATTGCCGTTGCACCAGGCCGAAGCCTTCCAGTTCCACCTGTCGTCTGCCAATGTCCAGGGACGCCAGAATCTGGTAGTTGGGGGAGGTGGACGTGTGGGTCATGTACGCCTCGCGGAAGGACTCCCGGTTGGAGCCGGCGAAGTCCTGGTCATACACGTGGATCATGGAACCCTGCCGCAGCGAGGTCAACGTTTTGTGGGTTGACTGCGTTGCGTAGACCCGGAGGCGTGCCTTGGCAGGATCCGGAATCAGCCTGGTGTTGAGCCAGGCTTCGTCATCAACGGGTTCGCCGGTGACCGGGTCATGAAGGGCGGCGGCCTGTTTCGCATACCGTGCGGCGTAGGCAGGATCGCTGAAGGAAGCTTCCAGGGCGGCTGCTGCCGCCATGCCGGTTCGACGGCGGTACACCGGATGGGAGCGGGCGAAGGCAAACCACGCCTCGTCCCACAGGAAAACCAGATCCGGTTTGATGGCCAGGCATTCCTCCATGACCCTTTCGACGTCGTACACAACGCCGTCAAAGGTGCAGTTGGTGAGGGTCACCATTTTCACCTCGTGAAGCCGGCTTGCCCGCCGGTACTCCAGGAGCCTGCGCTTCAGGCTGGCCAGCGGGACAGCACCATAAAACGCGTACTTGTCCAGGGGATAGGCATCCAGGTACGAAACGCGGGCACCGGCAAGCACAAAGGCGTAGTGGTGCGATTTGTGGCAGTTGCGGTCCACCAGCACAACATCGCCCGGGGCAAGCAGGGACTGGTGCACGATCTTGTTGGCCGTGGATGTGCCGTTGGTGACAAAGTAGGTTCGTTGCGCACCAAAGGCCCGGGCGGCGAGTTCCTGTGCGCGTTTGATGGACCCGTGCGGATCCAGCAAAGAGTCCAGACCGCCCGAGGTGGCGGACGTTTCGGCCAACAGCAGGTTTGTCCCGTAGAAATCGGCCATGTCCCGGATCCACGGTGACGTTCCTACAGACGCACCCCGGGAAATCGGCAAGGCGTGGAAGACGCTGGCCGGGCGGCGGCTGTAGTCCTGCAGCGCCGTGAAGAACGGTGTTTCGTAGCGTTCGGCCACGCCGGACAGCAGTGACAGATGCAGGTCCAGATGATCCTGTCGCCGGAAAATCCGCCGGAACTTCCTGGTGAGGGATCCCGCCAGGGACTCGATGGAAACCCCTGCCACCAAGTAGACGTCCAGTTCCGGCCGCAGCCCGGAAATTGCATCGGCCAGCGCAAGAATCCGTCTGATGGGTCGCGAGTCCTGCAAGTCTGCGGAGGTATGCCGGGCCAGGAACCTCCGGAGGTCGCTGCCCAACAGATGGGAGCTGCGGAGGGAGAAGCCCGGGCGAAGAACAACGGACTGGATATCGGGGTTCAGCATGATGGCCACCAAGGCATCCTCATAGCTGGGAACCACGTTGACCGTGTACGTGAACGCATCCGAAGGGCGGCGCTGCGCAGCCATGGTGTTCTTGAGCGCTTCGGCTTCTTCAGGCTCCATGGTGTCCACCACCAGGACCTCAAAGCGTGGCCGCTCCGCCGGCTCGGACTGGTCGACAACTTCCTCGTCCGGGAGCTCAGCGCGCGGCACCGCAGCTGTTTCCCCGGCAGAGGCGAGCGGAAGGTGATCCAAACCGCCCAGAAGCTGGAGCGCGGCCTGGGGTTCGCCGTCGTCGATTAATTGGCGCAACTGGGCCACGGCGTTGACTCCGGGCTCTGCCCAATACGGTTCCACCGCTGCCAGGAGGGCAAAGGTCCTATCGATCTGGGACAGCAAACCGGACTCCTGGTGTCGGGCCGAGGCGAGCTGCCTGAGGGCGTATCCCAAAAACTCCCAAGCGTCGGCACGGGAACGCCAAGCCCTGCTGGGGGTGCCGATTCTGGGGGACGGGGAAGGGGTGCTCATGTGTTTCACTTTCAAACTGAAAAGGGGTCTAGGACGTCAGGGCAGTGCGAATACGGCCGCGATACGCATACCAGCCGGCTATCAGCAGTGGCGCCAGCACCAGCAGCGACGCGAGCACCCAGCGGCCCGTTTCCGAGAACCCCATGGTGACCAGGACAAAGGCCAGGAATCCGAGCGTGATGTAAGAGGTAAAGGGTGCACCGAACAGCCGGAACGCTGGCCGGGCAACCTTGCCGCTGCGCACCCATCGCTGCAGCTTGATGTGGCACAACATGATGGTGGCCCAGCCGCCGATGATGCCCACCGCCGAGACTTCCAGCACGATTTCAAAGACCTGGGATGGAACGACGGCGTTCAATCCAACGCCCACCAAGGTGATGACCGCTGTCAGCAGGATGCCACCGTAGGGCACTCCGGACTTACTGATCCGCCCTGTGAATTGCGGAGCCGAGCCATTGACCGCCATGGAGCGGAGGATGCGGCCAGTGGAATAGAGGCCTGCGTTGAGGCTGGACAATGCCGCGGTGAGGACCACGAAGTTCATCACGGATGCGGAGATGGCTCCGGCCTGCGGATCACCGAGATGCGAGAAGAAGGTGACAAACGGGGATTCGCCGGCTTTGTAGGACGTGAAGGGAAGCAGGAGCGAGAGCAGCAGGACTGAGCCCACGTAAAAGACCCCGATGCGGATCACCACGGTGTTCACGGCCTTGGGCATCACCTTGTGGGGGTTGGCGGTTTCGCCGGCCGCGGTGCCTACCAGTTCCACAGCTGCGTAGGCAAACACCACGCCGCTGATGGCCAGGAGCGGCGCCACGGAGCCCATGGGGAACATGCCACCGTTCTCAGCGATGACGTTGAAGCCCGGAACGCCAACATCCGTCCGGCCGCCGAAAACAATGAAGCAGACTCCCACCACGAGGAACGTCACCAGGGCCCCCACCTTGATCATGGCGAACCAGAACTCCATCTCGCCAAAGATCTTCACGGACACCAGGTTCAGGGAGAGCACTACTACCAACGCGATCAATGCGATCAGCCATTGCGGGATGTCGTTGATGGGTGCCCAATATTGGCCCCAGAACTTCACGTACAGGGCAACCGCGGTGACATCCACAATGGAGGTCATGGCCCAGTTCAGGAAATAGAGCCAGCCCGCGGTGTAGGCCATTTTCTCACCGTAGAACTCGCGGGCATAGGAAACGAACGAGCCGGAGGTGGGGCGGTACAGCACCAACTCGCCCAGTGCCCGCAGGATCAGGAACGCGAAGAATCCGCAGACGGCATAGACCAGCACCAGCGCAGGTCCGGATCCGTTCAGGCGGCCTCCGGCGCCCATGAAGAGCCCGGTGCCGATCGCACCGCCAATGGCGATCATCTGGATCTGCCGGGGCTTAAGGGTTTTGCGGTAGCCGCTTTCCTCCGGGGCGAAAGCGTTCGACGGCGGACTGGCAGCCAGGTCTGTTGGGGAAGAAAGGGTTTGTGTGGACGCAGGGGTGGGTATCACTTCGGGGGTCTCCTTTGACTCCGTTGCCACCAGAGGTGGCTCAATACTCCACAACGTGGGGCTGGCTGCCTCGCAGTTGTGCCTGAAATTGGCCGCGCTGCAGTCAGTCTTTGTGGTGTGTGGGACAGTCACCAACTCTAGGTCGCCGCCGTCGACAACAAATTGGCTGGCGAACCAAATTCGGGGCCCGGCTCTTGTGCCGGGGGGACAACACTGGTGTTCTGAAGGGCCGGTAATGTTTCTCGCTGTGCGTGCCTGCGCACATGTACCGGCGGCGCCCTCAATGGCGAGGAAGCGTACTGCTGATGGAACTGATGTGGAGAGGAAGCGATAGCTTCGTTGAAAGCCCTGGAAATTGACGACGACGGCGTCGTCACCCTATTGAGCGATGTCCTCGAAGACCTGGGTGTCGGCAACGCCCGGTTGCTGCTGGCCCCGGCAGAGGACAACAGAACCGTTCGCGAAACTGTCATTGTTGATGCTGAAGACGACGACGAGATCCGCCCAGGGGCCCTGGTCATGTTGATCGGCGTTCGCGGGCGTGCGGCGCTCCCTGCGCTCCGCCGCATCATGGCGGGCCGTCCCACAGCAGTTGCTGTCAAGGGCAGTGAACGCGAGTTGGAAGCCGTGGCCGAGTTGCTCCAACCGACCGGCATTGGACTGGTGGCGGTCGCCCCGGGGCTCCGCTGGGATAAGTTCGAGAGCATCGCGCTGGACCGGGTCCGTGAGAACGATGTGCCCGGGGAAACCCCCACGTCAGTCCACCGCGATCTGTTCGCGATCGCCCAAACCACGGCCACACTGACCAATGGCCACGTGGTGATCGAAGATCCGGGCAACAGGGTCCTTGCCTACTCCCCGGCGTCCAATGACGTTGATGAGCTCCGCAGACTGTCCATCCTGGCGCGGCGAGGCCCTGAAAAGTACCAGAAACTCCTCAAGGAATCAGGAGTCTACAAGCACCTCCAAGCTACTGAAGCACCTGTTCACGTAGAGGCCAACCTCGAGGCCGGGCTTCGGGAACGTGTGGCGATCGGCATTCACGCCGGCAGCCGGGTGATGGGGTACATCTGGTTGCAGGAAGGTGCTGAACCCTTGGCGGCCAACACGGATCGCATCATGGTGGGCGCTGCCCGGCACGCGGCCATTGAGCTGGTACGGCACCGCAACGAGCAGTCGCAGTCGATGCGCGAGGACCGGGTCTCCAGCCTGCTCAGCGGCACGGCGCAAGTCCATTCCCAGGCCCAATCCGCGGGCATCGATCCCGCCAAGCCAGCGGCGTTGGTGCTGATCTCCGCAGGAGGGCTGAGCCAAAGCGCGGCCGGTCTCCAGCTGCGCAGGGGGGAACTGTCCAAAGTGGCATCGATCCACGCCGCTGCATACCGGCCCGGCGCGGTGGTAGGAGCCCTTGGCATGGAAACGGCCATCATCCTCCCGGACGTGGACCCGCAAAAGTCCCTGCCCGCCATCAACCGGCTGGTCAACACGATTGTTCGTGATGCCACCACGCACCTTCACTTCCAGGTGCAGGCAGCAGTGGGTCCCATCGTTCCGCGCTTGGACGCACTGCATGCCACCCTTGACCACGTTCGCAGCGTCCTCAAAGTCATGGAAGCAACGCCGGACGTCCGTGTGGCCTCTTACAGCGACGTGGAAACAACAGTCCTGACCAGGGAACTGCTGGAGTTGCTCGAATCCCGGACCACCCTGCGTCATGCGGGAATCACCCGGCTATGCGGCCGCTATCCGGAATTCGCCCTGACCCTCCTCACTTACCTGGAGTTCTTCGGAGACGTGAACCGGTGCGCCGAGGAATTGGCGGTCCACCGCAACACTGTTCATTACAGGCTCCGCCGCGCCTGCGAAGTGGCTGGGCTGGATCTGCAATCAGCGGATGAACGCTTACTGGCACACCTCCAGATCAGGCTCTGGACTTATGCAGGGACCAAGGGCTAGGAACCATGGATATCCAGAATCTCCTCGACGACATCGTCGGGGCCGTGCAGCCGCATGTCGGCCAAGGCAACGTCGCTGACTACATCCCCCAACTGGGAGCCGTGGACGCCCAACAATTCGGCATATCCGTCGCCACCCGTGAGGGCGAGGTGTATTCAGCTGGAGACGCCCACGTGGACTTTTCCATCCAAAGCATCTCCAAGGTCTTTGCGCTCGCCTTGGTACTGGCATTCGACGGGGACAGTATTTGGAAGCGGGTGTTCCGGGAGCCTTCCGGCAACCCCTTCAACTCGCTGGTCCAGTTGGAGAGCGAAGACGGCATTCCCCGGAACCCCTTCATCAACGCCGGTGCAATCGTGGTGACGGACCGCCTCCTGAGCCTGACCGGAAACGCAGCGTACGCCGTGCGGGATCTGATGCGTCAGGAAACCACCAAGGACAGCATCGACACCGATCAGCAGGTGGCCGGCTCCGAACTGGCCAACAGCCACCGCAACGCTTCCTTGGCTCACTTCCTGGCAAGCTGCGGCAACCTGGAAAACCCGGTGGAGGACGTCCTGGATTCCTATGCAAAGCAATGCGCGCTCGCCATGACCTGTGAAGACCTTGCACTCGCAACCCGGTTCCTTGCCTCCAACGGCTTGGGCGCAGACGGGACGCTGTTGCTCTCTCCGGCGCAGACCAAGAGAATCAACGCGGTCATGCTCACGTGCGGGACGTATGACGCCGCTGGCGAATTCGCATATCGGGTGGGACTTCCGGGCAAGAGCGGCGTGGGCGGCGGAATCGTGGCCGTGGTCCCGAACAAGTGCTCCATCAGCGTGTGGAGCCCTGGGCTGGGACGATCCGGGAATTCCGTGGCCGGGGTCGCAGCGCTGGACGAATTCACCACCCGTACCGGCTGGTCGGTGTTTTAGGCGCATGATGGAGGCATGACCCCCAAGGACGGAAGAGGGCCCAAGGGCGGGAAGGCCCCCAACGACCGCAAGCCTGCCGCGCCGGCGCCGGGAACCGAGCCCACCGCCGTCGCGTTCTTGGAGCGCCTGAAAATCCGCCAGTCGGATGTCGAGCAAGCCAAATACCGGCGCTATTTCAAGACCGGCAAGGGCGACTATGCCGAGGGCGACTTCTTCATGGGCGTCCGCATGGGCGAGGTTTTCACGCTGGCCAAGGAGTTCGCGGCCATGTCCCTGGAAGATATCGAGATGCTCCTGGAGCAAGACATCCACGAGGCCAGGGCCGGTGCCGTGAAGATCATGGCTCTTCAGGCGCAAAAAAAGAAAACCACGGAAGAACGGCGTCGGGAGCTTTACGGGTTGTACCTGGGGAGGCACGATCGCATCAACAATTGGGATCTGGTGGACCTCGGCGCGGGGAACGTGGTGGGCGGATGGCTGCTGAATAAGCCGCGCGACCCGCTCTACAGCCTGGCCCGGTCGCAGAACATGTGGGAGCGCAGGACGGCCATTGTTGCCACCTCGGCGTTCATCCGTGAAGGCCAGTTGGATGACACGTTCGCGATCGCCGCCCTCCTGCTCGGAGACAAAGAAGACCTCATCCACAAAGCCGTGGGCGGGTGGGTCCGCGATGCCGGACGCAGCAGCCGCGAACGTTTGCTGGCCTTCCTGGACGAGCACGCGGCAACCATGCCCCGCACGGCTCTTCGTTACGCGATCGAGCACTTGGGCAAGGAGCAGCGGAGCTACTACCTGACGCTTAAAGACAGGGTTTCTTCCGGCTAAGCATGGAATTATGTGACGTTGGATTACCCAGCGTTACCGGGTGTTTCCGAGTCTTTGAAGCATGTTACGGGGCCGCCCTACAGTTTTTTCATGGCAATACAGGACATTTACCCCACCGCGCTGCGGCTGCTCGGCCGCCCCGTGCTGGTGGTCGGCGGCGGCCCCGTTGCGTCGCGCCGCGCCAAAGGACTGCTCGACGCCGGTGCGAAAGTCACCGTGGTCGCTCCCGTTGCCACCGAAACACTTCGCGGGCTCGCCGCTTCCGGCCTCCTTACCTGGGAGCAGCGCGAGTACCGCCAAACCGACGTCGACGGCGTCTGGTTCGTTCAGACTGCTACTGGCACTCCCGCCGTGGACACCCAGGTCGCAGCCGACGCCGAGGCGCAGCGTATCTGGTGCGTCAACGCCTCGGACCATGAAGCATCGGCCGCGTGGACACCCGCGGTTGCCGTGGTGGACGACGTCAAGATCGCCATCAACGCCGGGGGAGACCCACGCCGTGCCATGGCCCTTCGGAACGCAGTTGCCACGGCCCTCGAAACCGGGGACCTTCCGCTGCGCCGGCACCGAAAGCCGGGAACGCCCGGCTCCGTCGGCTCGGTTTCTTTGGTGGGCGGCGGGCCCGGCGACTCGGGGCTCATCACCGTCCGCGGCCGTCGCCTGCTGGGCCAGGCCGACGTCGTGGTTGCCGACCGTCTTGGCCCACGGGAGCTGCTCAAGGAACTGGCGCCCGACGTCCGCGTGATCGAGGTCGGCAAGACCCCCGGGCACCACCCCGTGCCCCAGCTTGAGATCAACAGGATTCTCGTAGAGGAAGCCCTCCAGGGCAACCGGGTGGTCCGCCTCAAAGGCGGCGACCCCTACGTCCTGGGACGCGGTGGCGAGGAAGCAGAATTCTGCCGGCAGAACGGCGTCGAGGTTGAAGTGGTCTCCGGGGTGACGTCGGCAATTTCCGTTCCCGCTGCCGCAGGAATCCCGGTGACGCATCGCGGCCTGGCCAAGGGCTTCAGCGTGGTGACCGGCCACGAAGAGCTCTCCGAGGTCCCCGCACGCCCGGATCACACTGTGGTGTTGCTCATGGGAGTGGCCCAATTGCGTGATTCCGCGGCTGAACTGGCAGGCTCGGGTCTGCCTTTGGACACACCAGTAGGTATCGTAGAGAACGGGTATTTGCCGGACCAGCGCGTCACCATCGGCACTCTGGGGACCATCGCGGACCAGGCGGAAGCCGTCGGCGTGGCCAACCCGGCGGTCATCGTGATCGGCGATGTTGTCCGTGTCAGCCCCTTTGCACCGCAGCACTTCAAGACCGCTGACTACAGCACTATTACCCCCAACCGTCCCCGCGTCCGCAGTAACTGAGAAGAAGAAGGAACACAGCCGTGTCAATTAGCACCCCCGTAGGTTCTGCGGACCGTCCGCTCCGCGTCGCCGTCATCGGCTCCGGCCCGGCCGGCGTTTACGCAGCGGACATCCTGACCAAGAGTGAGGCCGTCAAGAGCGGCGAACTCACCGTCAGCATCGACCTCTTCGACCGCTACCCGGCACCTTACGGCCTGATCCGCTACGGCGTTGCTCCGGACCACCCCCGCATCAAGGGCATCGTCAACGCCCTGCACAAGGTCCTGGACCGTGGCGACATCCGTTTCTTCGGCAACGTGGACTACGGCACGGACATCTCCATCGAGGACCTCCGCAAGCACTACGACGCCGTCATCTTCGCCACGGGCGCCATCAAGGACGCCGACCTGAACATCCCGGGCATCGAACTCGAGGGTTCCTTCGGCGGAGCAGACTTCGTCTCCTGGTACGACGGACACCCGGACGTTGCCCGCGAATGGCCGCTGGACGCCAAGGAAATCGCCGTCCTGGGTAACGGCAACGTCGCCCTGGACGTCGCCCGCGTCCTCTCCAAGCACGCCGATGACCTGCTGGTCACCGAAATCCCGGACAACGTTTACGCAGGCCTGAAGAACTCCCCGGTCACCGACGTGCACGTCTTCGGACGCCGCGGCCCTGCACAGGTGAAGTTCACTCCGCTGGAACTGCGTGAACTCTCGCACTCCAAGGACGTAGACATCATCCTCTACGCCGAGGACTTCGAATTCGACGAAGAGTCTGATCGCCAGGTCCAGACAAACAACCAGACCAAAACCATGGTTGGCACGCTGACCAACTGGATCGCCGAGCAGCCCGAGGACCTCTCCGAGCTCACCGCTTCCCGCCGCCTGCACCTGCACTTCCTGCACAGCCCGGTGGAAATCGTGGACTCCCCGGAAACCCCGGGCAAGGTTGCCGGCATCAAGTTCGAGCGCACCGAGCTGGATGGCACAGGCAACGCCCGCGGCACCGGCGAGTTCATCGACTACCCGGTCCAGGCTGTGTACCGCTCCATCGGCTACTTCGGTTCGGCCCTGCCGGATGTTGAGTTCGACCACAAGAAGGGCGTCGTCACCAACGACGGCGGCCGCGTCCTTGACGCCGACGGCCAGCACGTTCCGGGCCTCTACGCAACGGGCTGGATCAAGCGCGGTCCGGTTGGCCTCATCGGCCACACCAAGGGCGATGCCCTCGAAACCGTCACGTACTTGTTGGAGGACCGCGAAAACCTGCCGGTCGCCGAGGTTCCCGCGGCAGACGCCGTCGTGGCTCTTCTCGATTCCCGCGGCGTGAAGTTCACAAGCTGGGAAGGCTGGCTGGCCCTGGACGCCCACGAACTCGCCCTCGGCGCAGCAGCCACCGAGGCGGGCACGTCCCACGGTGTTGAGGTCAAGCGTGAGCGCATCAAGGTGGTGCCGCGCGAGGACATGGTCAACATCTCCCGCGATGGCGTAGCGGCACAGGTCTAGTTTTCCGTTTGCGGGCGGGGTCACTCCTTGGGAGTGGCCCCGTTTCTGTTTTTAGTCCCCTTCATTGCGCCCGGCTGTACCCTGAAGCATGGACGTCGTGGTCATCGAAACTCCCCAGTTGGGGGACCGCAGCTATTTGGTGCACGACGGCTCCGTGGCCTTGGTGATTGACCCTCAACGGGACATTGACCGGGTTGAAAAGGCTGCCCGTGAAGCCGGCGTCCGGATCACGCATGTGGCCGAAACGCACCTGCACAATGACTACGTCACCGGCGGTTTGGTCCTGGCGGAGAAGCACGGCGCCGCGTACCTGGTGAACGCGGCGGATGAGGTTTCGTTTGTGAGGGTTCCCGTCACCGACGGCCAGATCCTGCGCGTCGGCAGGCTCGCGGTTTCGGTCGTTGCGACGCCGGGCCACACCCACACGCACCTCTCTTATGTGGTGCGGGATGACACGCACGACGACGGGTTGGAGGCTGTGTTTTCCGGCGGCAGCTTGCTCTACGGTTCGGTCGGGCGGACGGACCTGGTCTCACCGCATGACACCGCCAAGCTGGCCCATGACCAGTATTCGTCCGTGCGGCGCCTGGTGGATGCTTCCCGTCCGGAGGCTGCGCTGTACCCAACCCATGGCTTCGGATCGTTCTGTTCGATCGGGCCCGCGAGCCATCAGGAATTTTCGACAATTGCTGAGCAGGCAGAGTCCAACCATGCCTTGACCGATTCCAGCGAGCACCACTTCGTCTCGGAATTGTTGGCGAACATCACCGCCTATCCTGCCTATTACGCCCACATGAGCCCGCTCAACGCTGCAGGGGTGGGGCCGGCGAACCTGGACGTGCCTGATTCAGTTGATCCTGAGGAACTGAGCCGGCGGTTGAGGGCAGGGGAGTGGGTGGTGGACCTCCGCCACAGGGTGGCATTTGCGGACGGCCACCTTCAAGGCAGCGTGGGCTTCGAATATGGCCGCGGTGACAACTTCACCAGCTACCTGGGTTGGGTGATCCCCTGGAACCAACCCCTCACATTGCTGGGCCCGCTCAGTGAGGTTGAAAAGGCGATCCGTGACTTGGCGAGGATCGGCATCGACAGCCCGGATGCCGCCGTCGGGCCTGAAGCCGTTTTGTTGGCCGCCGACCATCCCCGGACGGAGACTGGAACCTCTTTGCAAGCGAGCGGAAGCCGGAGGACTTGGTGCTGGACGTCCGGCGTCCGGACGAGTTCACCACTTCCCATATCAAGGGTGCGCTGAACGTGCCCGTCTACGAGCTCCTCGGGAGGATCACCGAACTGCCGGATCACAGGACCTGGGTGCACTGCGCCACGGGATACCGGGCGAGTGTCGCCGCAAGTCTCCTGGACCGGGCCGGGCGGGAGGTTGTCCTGATCAATGCCAGGTTCAAGGACGCCGCCGGTGCCGGTGTTGAAACAGTGCCGTAAACAGAAAAAGCTACCGCGGCGCCTTATCCGAGCAGTAGTCCAGGTTCCGGTACACGCTCTGGATTGCGGCCTCCGGATCATGGGCTTCAAGGGCGTCAACCAGTTCGTCATGGCCCTCGCGTGGAATACCGTTGAAGCCGTCCTTGCGCTGCTGGCGGAGGAGGTCGTTGTGGAACACCCCGCCGAACGAAACGTACAGCTGATGCAGCAGGGGATTGCCCGATGCCAGTGCGACCCGCTCGTGGAATTCCCAGTCGGCGCTGGCCCACGTGGGGTAGTCCTCGGCCTGCCAGGCGTCGTGGCGGAGCGCAAGGAGGCGGCGCATCTCGGCCAGGTCCTCGGCGGTGGCGTGTTTGGTGGCGAGGCGGGCCGCCTGGGTGTCCAAGCCAAGCCGGACCTCAACGATATGTTCCTGCGTGTGCTCCAGGTACATGCGCTGCGCCGCGCCGGACATCTCGCTGTTTGCCCGGACATAGGTGCCATCGCCGCGACGTACTTCCAGCATGCCCGAATGGGCCAGTGCCTTGATTGCCTCGCGCAAGGTACCCCGGGAAACACCCAAGGTGGACATCAGCTCAGGTTCCGCGGGGATCCGCTCCTGGAGCGGCCACTCGCCGGACTTGATCATGTCCCGCAGCTTGGCGGTGATCTCCTCGGCAAGGGCCGGGCGATGCGAAGGGGTCAGGGTCATGCTGTCCTCGGTCCGGTCTTGGTGGCAGTGCGCTTGCTGGTGAGCAAGTGGCAGGTAACCATGAGCGCCACGGCCACGACCGACAACAGGCTCAGGGGCAGCACCCAGCCGCCGGTGGCGCTGTGGAGCAGGCCCATGCCAAACGGGCCGATTGCCGCAATCAAGTATCCCAGCGATTGGGCGATGGTGGAGAGAGCGGTGGTTTCCGCCGTCGAGCGTCCACTGCGGCTGATGATCACCAGAACCAGCGGGAAGATGCCCAAGCCGAAGCCGAACAAGACGGCGGGAACAACCGCCAACGACGTCGGCAGCCAGACCATTGCGGCGATGGCCAGCAAGGTTGAGCTGCTGGCCAGATACAGCGCGGGGCGGAGCATGCCGGGGCGGGAACCGAAGGCGAGCAGGATCATGCCGGCAGCGACGGAGACCAGCTGCATCACGCCGAACTGGAGACCACTTTCGGAAGCGCTGAGACCCTGCGAGGTCAGAATGTAGGCAAACCAGCTCATCACGGCATATGCCAGGAAAGCCTGGAAGGTGAAGATCGCGGTGATGAGGATGCCCAGGCGGGTACGCAGCAGCGGCCACATGGAGACCCTGGGCCGATCGATCCTGGTGGCGTTCCGGTGGGTGTGCAGGACTACGGGCAGGAAACCGAGGAGGGCTGCGACACCCAGCAGGCCCCAAGCCGCCAAGCCCATGGAGGGCGAGCCGAGTTCCTGCGCCAACGGAACACTGACGACCGCGGCAAAGGTGGCGCCGCCGGACATGGTGAAGGTGTAAAGGCCCGTCATCATGGAGGTGCGCTCGGAGTAGTGTTCGCGGATGAAGGACGGCATGGCCACGTTGCACACTGCCAGGCCGGACATTGCCAGGACCGTGCCGCCAAGCAGTGCGCCGGTCACCGGAACCCCACGCACCAACAAACCACCGGCCAGCAATGTCAAGGCGATGGCGATGGCTTTCTCTACGCCTACGCGGCGGGTCAGCCAGGACGTTCCCAAACCTGCAACCGCAAAGCACAGGAGCGGAATGGACGGCAGGATGGACGCCACCAAAGCACCGTAGCCAAGGACCTGCTGCAGTTCGTGGAACAGTGCTGCGGCGCTGGTGATGCCTGCGCGAAGATTCAAACCGATAAGGACCACGGCAATAATGCCGACGACGGCGACCACGCGCGTTTTGGGGACCGCCTGCGCAGACAGGGCCTGGGCAGGGCCAACGGTAGGGATGTTTCCGGTGCTGGGGGTAAGGGGAGTCGTCGCTGCCATATCTAAAGGTTAGACGTTTGACGTCTAATGTCCACAGTTTTGTGGCGAAGCTCTCCGCTGGAACTCGAAGCTTTCCGTTGGAACCTATGGGGACGCTGCGGAAGTTGAGGGACGCTCAGCGGGGGTTGCGGGAACCGAGGCGCTGGACAGCCAAAGCCAGCCAAAGCTGCACGCGGTCCTGCGTCTGCGAGGGGTCGTAGCCCGTCAGTTCAGTGATCTGGGCCAAACGGTAACGGACCGTGTTGCGGTGCAAGGTGAGGGCTTCAGCCACGGCTGCCACCGAGCCGTTGTGGTTCAGGTAGCTCTCCAGGGTGGCCACCAGTTCGGCACCGTGGGCGGCGTCGAACTTCCGCAAAGGCGTAAGGGATTCGCTGGCCATGTCTGCCAGGGGAACGTCCTCACTGGCGAGCAACAGCGAGGTCAGGCTCAGGCGCTCCGGCTCGTTGACCGGCAAGCCGTGCGCCACGGCGTCGCGCGCTTCAAAGTAGCTCCAGCGCAAACCGTTCGGCTTCGTGTAGGCGCCGCCGATCCCAATGACGGCGTGGATACCGGCTTCCTGCAAATGATCGCTGAGGCTCTTGGCCAGAGCGGTAGCCGAGGTACCGTCGTCGCTGATGACCGTGACCAGGTCCTTCCCGACGACGGCGCTGACGCCCGCTTCCAGCGCCTGCGGCAGTGAGATGCTGACCAGTTGTTTGTGGTGGGCCGTGGACTCGGCAACCAGCACCACGTTCTTCCGGGTGCTGTTGATGCCAACGCCGGCCAAACGCCGGGCCGCCTCAATGGTCTCCAGGGTGCCGTGGATGACGTCGTCCAGCACCTGGCCGGCCATGGCCCGCTGGGACTGGCGCTGCTTGACCATGTTGTTCAGTTCCACGCTGATGAGGTTCTGCGCATAACTGACGATTCCCGAGTCCACAAACGGCTGCCTCAACCAGAGCGTGCAGGCGTCCCTGCGGCCGGTGGGAATCGGGTAGGACGCCCAGCCATCCGCCGTCGGCGCCGGTTTTCCCGCAACACTGTTGTACAACTGCGCGCTGAACTGGGTGAGCACAACGTCCGTGCGGAGCATGCTGCCCAGTTGCTTGAGGAGTTCGTTCAGGCCACCGCCGGTGAGCAGCGAGCGGGCCAGGATCTGATGTCCGGCCAAGAGGCGCTCAAGGTTGGAGTAGTGGTCCGCCGAGTGCGACTCCGCCACCAGTTTTCCGATGGCAATGAAGGGGATCTCGTAGGGCACCTGCACCAGCGGAAGGCCCCAGCGGTTTGCTTCTGCAATCAGTGCCTCCGGAACTGCCTCATGGGTAAGGCCGATGCCGAAGCCGATGCCCACTGCGCCGGCCCGCTGGACCTGACGGACAAAGCGCCTCTGGTCCGCGGCGCTCTTGAGGCGCAGGCCGGTGGTGAGGACCAGTTCCCCACCGCTGAGGAAGCGCTGGGGATCCTCCAATTCCGTGACGGCAACCCAGCTGATGTCCTGGTTCCAGGTGGTTTCGGCCAGGCCGGCCTGGCGGAGTTTCAGGGAGGGGACAGCGACGAGCGAAGCGAGGGACATTGCCATGCTTAAAAGCCTAACCCGGCGCTGGTCAAGCGCACTAAGCCGGGGCCTCCTCTGTGTGCAGCTGACTATTCCTTGGACCCCCTCCCTGGCATAGGCTCTGATCAGCTAAAACCCATGCCCAGACACCGAAAGAGGTTGCACACCGTGGTTCAAACCTTGCAGAACTTCATCAACGGCGAATTCGTTACGCCGGCAGGTACGGGTCTTCTGGACATCGTGAACCCCACCAATGGGGAAATCGTTGCCAAGTCGCCCATTTCGGTGCAGGCCGACGTCGATGCTGCAATGACCGCAGCAGCTGAGGCCTTCAAGACGTGGAAGCACGCCACCCCCGGACAGCGCCAGCTCATGCTGCTCAAGCTCGCCGACGCCGTGGAAGCCAACAGCGACGAGCTCGTTGACGCCCAGCACCGCAACACCGGACAGGTTCGCTCCCTGATTGCCTCCGAAGAGGTTGCCGCAGGCGCAGACCAGCTCCGCTTCTTTGCCGGTGCCGCACGCATCATGGAAGGCAAGTCCGCAGGCGAATACTTCGAGGGCCACACCTCCTACGTACGCCGCGAACCGATCGGCGTCGTAGCCCAGGTTGCCCCGTGGAACTACCCGTTCCTCATGGCCATCTGGAAGATCGGCCCCGCCCTGGCTGCGGGCAACACCATCGTCCTGAAGCCCTCGGACACCACCCCGGAATCCACCCTGGTGCTGGCGCGCCTGGCTGGCGAGATCTTCCCGGCCGGTGTCCTCAACGTGGTCCTTGGCACCGGTGAGACCGGCGCCATGATGGTGGACCACAAGGTTCCCGGCCTGGTTTCCATCACCGGTTCCGTCCGCGCCGGCATCGCCGTGGCAAGCGGCGCAGCCAAGGGCCTCAAGCGCGCGCACCTGGAACTTGGCGGCAAGGCTCCGGCCATCGTCTTCAAGGACGCCGACATCAAGAAGAGCGCCGCGGCCATCGCCGAGTTCGCATTCTTCAACGCCGGCCAGGACTGCACCGCCATCACCCGCGTGTTGGTGGAGGACTCCGTTCACGACGACGTCGTGGCAGCCATGGTGGAACACACCAAGACCCTGCACACCGGTTCGCAGAACGACGAAGAGAACTACTTCGGCCCGCTCAACAACGTGAACCACTTCAACGCCGTCACCTCGGTAGTGGAGCACCTTCCGGCCAACTGCAAGATCGAAACCGGTGGACACCGCGCAGGGGAGAAGGGCTTCTTCTTCGAGCCCACCATCATCTCCGGTGCGAAGCAGACCGATGACATCGTGCAGAAGGAAACCTTCGGCCCGGTCATCACCGTCCAGAAGTTCAGCACCGAAGCAGAAGCGCTCGAGCTCGCCAACGACGTCGAATACGCCCTGGCGTCCAGCGTCTGGACCACCGACCACGGAACGGCAATGCGCATGAGCCGTGACCTGGACTTCGGTGCGGTCTGGATCAACACCCACATCCTCCTGACGGCAGAGATGCCCCACGGCGGCTTCAAGCAGTCCGGCTACGGCAAGGACCTCTCCATGTACGGCGTGGAGGACTACACGCGCATCAAGCACGTGATGTCTGCACTAGATGCATAACGCAGTTGCGTAGCGTGTCCGCCCCACCCGTACGAATTTCCCAGAAAGGCAACCACCCCATGACCACCACCGCGAACGAACTCTCGTACCGCATCGAGCAGAAGCGCAACATCAACGGCGCCTTCCCCGGCCCCAAGTCGCAGGCACTTGCCGAGCGTCGCTCCGCCGTCGT
Organism: Arthrobacter sp. TmtSoilC79; assembly: GCF_059739405.1. Taxonomy (NCBI): domain Bacteria; kingdom Bacillati; phylum Actinomycetota; class Actinomycetes; order Micrococcales; family Micrococcaceae; genus Arthrobacter; species Arthrobacter sp. TmtSoilC79. The sequence goes on from NZ_AP046051.1 coordinate 1,265,659, forward strand.
TGCTGCCGGCGTCGCCTCCGGCGTCCCCGTCTACGTTGAAGACGCCGACGGCGGCATCATCCGGGACGTCGACGGCAACTCCTTCATCGACCTCGGTTCCGGAATCGCCGTGACCAGCGTCGGCGCGTCCGACCCCGCCGTCGTCGCTGCCGTCCAGGAAGCTGCCGCGCACTTCACGCACACCTGCTTCATGGTCACCCCGTACGAGGGCTACGTTGCAGTTGCCGAGCAGCTCAACCGCCTCACCCCCGGCGACCACGCCAAGCGCACCGTGCTGTTCAACTCCGGCGCTGAAGCCGTGGAGAACGCCGTCAAGGTTGCCCGCCTGGCCACCGGCCGCGACGCCGTCGTAGCTTTTGACCACGCCTACCACGGCCGCACCAACCTGACCATGGCGCTGACTGCCAAGGCCATGCCGTACAAGACCAACTTCGGCCCGTTCGCGCCCGAGGTCTACCGCATGCCCATGAGCTACCCGTTCCGTGAAGAAAACCCGGAGATCACCGGTGCCGAGGCCGCCAAGCGTGCCATCACCATGATCGAGAAGCAGATCGGTGGCGACCAGGTTGCCGCCATCATCATCGAACCCATCCAGGGTGAAGGTGGCTTCATCGTCCCGGCCGAAGGCTTCCTCCCGGCGCTGTCCGAGTGGGCCAAGGAAAAGGGCATCGTCTTCATCGCAGACGAGGTCCAGTCCGGTTTCTGCCGCACCGGCGAATGGTTCGCCGTTGACCACGAAGGTGTTGTCCCGGACATCATCACCATGGCCAAGGGCATCGCCGGCGGCCTCCCGCTGTCGGCCATCACCGGCCGTGCAGACCTGCTCGACGCCGTTCACCCCGGCGGCCTCGGCGGCACCTACGGTGGCAACCCGGTTGCCTGCGCCGCAGCACTTGCAGCGATCGACACCATGGAGCAGCACGACCTCAACGGCCGTGCCCGCCACATCGAAGAGCTCGCACTGGGCAAGCTCCGCGAACTGGCCGGGGAAGTTTCCGTAGTTGGCGACATCCGCGGCCGTGGCGCCATGCTGGCAATCGAGCTGGTCCAGCCCGGTTCCAAGGAGCCGAACGCCGAGCTCACCAAGGCCGTTGCCGCCGCCTGCCTCAAGGAAGGCGTCATCATCCTGACCTGTGGCACCTACGGGAACGTCATCCGCCTGCTCCCGCCGCTGGTCATCAGCGACGAACTGCTGATCGACGGCCTCGAGGTCCTCGCAGCAGCCATCAAGGCGCACGCGTAAGCTTCACCGCTTCGCACACAAGGAGGGCCGGGTTCATTCGTGAACCCGGCCCTCCTTTGTTTAACTCTCGCCGCCGTGTTCGCGGGAGACCGTCGAGTTCGCTGGAAGTTTCCGGCGGTCCTCGCAGTGTTCCCGCGAACTCGGCGAACCAACCGCAGGACGCACGACGGCGGATCGCGCCTAGGTGCCCAGCGTCAGGTTCTTCTGGTGACCGTGTCCGTCCAACTGGACCTCGATGACGAGCGGAGTGGTGCTGACCAAAGTCACTCCGGCATCGGAATCCGCCAGCTTACTCCACGCCCCATCCACGGTGATCTGCACAGAGGACTGGGTCCGGGACGGATCGGCCACGGAGAGCCCGAGCTTGTCCCCGGTCAGCTGTGCCGCCACGGTGCATGGCCCCGAAACCGAGTACCCGCCACCGGAACCTGCTGTGAAGAAGTTGGCCATGACCAGTTGATCCTTGGCTACCTCCACCATTTGGACCTCCGCGGAGTTGGCCAGGACTTTCACCCCGGGATTCGCGGACTGGGAGAAAGTGTCAGAGTGGCTGGCAGCGGGAAGGACCATGTAGGCGTAGCCGGATCCCACGGGATCTTTGCCATGACGATGCGTGATGGTCACGTAGTCCCGGGTCACGGGATCTTTGGTGCCGCCGGTGTCCGCCCCTGAATTGATATCGAACCACGAGCCCGTCCGACGGATCACGGCTACTTCAGTGTTGCCGGAAACCCCTTGCGCTTCCAGGAACACGTAGCCGCCATGGCCTTCCACATGCACGGACCGCTTCACAGCCAGGGCGGCGTCTCCGGCCGCCATGGTCCTGTTCCGGGAATCGGTGCGCAGCGCAGGAACGGCACCGGCCGCGAAGGACCTGTTTTCCACCGTGGTCTGCACGGCCGAACCCCCGGTACCGGTAATACCCGCACCGAGGCAGACCACTGCGTCGTCCAGGAAGAACCACGATTTCCGGCCGGACAGGGTCTTGTTGTGGTTGAGGTGGTCCATGCCGACGACGCCCCAGCGGCCATCCACGGTCAGCCCGCCGGCAAATGCTTGGAAAGCGCGGGGAATTCCGGTGCCCGCACCCCCGGCTCCGCTGACCCTCGCCTGGTCATTGACGGTGGTTCCGGGAAGTGAGTACGGATCCACAGTCGGCCAGAAGTCTGCGCTGAACTGGGACGGATCCTGCCGTGTGTAGAGGAAGGTCATCCCATCGCCCTGATACCAGCCGAGGTTGTTCTCGCTGTTGCCCCATTCGAAGCGGCCTATGCGCTTGGAGGAAAGGTTCACAGTGCAGCCCCACTGGGGGCGGTGATGGACCAGCCTGTCCTGGTCAGCGAACATACGGCTGTAGACGGGCGCCGGTGCCGCAGTTACGGCAGCGTCGGACAGGACGCCCATGGACAACAGGGACTTTGCCAGGCTCTGGGTTGGATGCCCCACGAGTTTCTGGTCCGCGCAGCGTTCCAGCCAGCCCTTGGCCAAAGCCAGGAACCGCGACTTGTAGGGTTCCTCGCAGCCCGGGGCCAGCAGCAGGACTGCTGAGATGAGCCCAAAGCCGCTGACGTAGTCGGGCTCGCGCTGCCTGGAGACAGCACGGCCGCGGATGGTGTCCATGATCCGTCCGTCCCACACGAACGGGGCATAGGTATCCTCCACGGCGTTGAGGAGCACGGACTGCTTGGGGTCGTTGACTGCCCAGGTACTGCCGCCCAACATGGCGATGATCTCAGCGATTCCGGCCAGGGCCACCACTCCGTAGGTTCCCGCGTAGGGCAGGTAGGAGTGCTGGACGTAGGAGCCGTCAGCATAGAAGCCGTCGCCGCTGGTTACGTACGTGAAGACGCTGTTGACCCCGCCACGGACGGTGTCGCTCAAGGCATCCCTGCCCAGCGCTATTTCACTATCCTTGTTGTCCAGGATGCCCCGCATGCAGCAGGCCAGCGATTTGTCCACGCGGTTGGCGCCGGTCTCTGCCAAGGATGTGGCACGTCCGCGCCAATTCGGGTTGGGCGCGAACCAACGGACGGCAGCCAACAATGACGTGCGGAGAGCTTCTGGAACTTCAGCGTAGAGGAGCGTCAGGATGTCCACGGTCTTCCGGGGCACGCCGATCTCCCAGAACCACCAGTTGCCGGCTGCCTTCACGGATGGCTTGTAGGCGGTGTCACTCAGGAGCTGCAAGCCCGCAACAATGTCAGCGGCCAGCTCCGGGCTGCCCGCATAAGGGTTCCCCGGAACGGCGTATCCAAGTGCCATGTCATAGAGGCGGTTGAAATGCAGGCCCATGTTGCCCGTGGCATCGGCCGACTGCCCAATGCCGGTCAGCGGTATGTCGCTCCACAGCGAGGTCCGGTTGGCTGATTTGTCCATGGACTCCCACCACTTCGCGGCGGTCTGGCCCATTCCTTCCAACTGCGCGGCGAGCTCGGGAATGTCTGCGGCGCTGCGGCCCCCGGTCAGCACCATCCGCCGTCGATCAATCAATTCCTGAAGTCCGGGGGCGGCAAACGAGGGCCCGGCCTGGGAAAGCAGGGCGCCCGCGACGGCGGCTGCCGCGGCGGTGCGGAAGAGGGTCCTGCGACTCACTGCTGGTCCATTGAAGTTCAAAACTGCTCCGTTCAAAACTGTTGCCCCGGGTTCCCCGCCCACCCTTCGCACCCAGCGCGAGCTGCGCGAACCGGGCGAGCTGCAATGGTGGCGGGGGCGTCGGGTGGCCAGGGCGGGATGGGTGGACGTGGTTGGGAAAAGTTTCCGCAACCTTATGTCCGGTTCCCTGCCCTCTCAACAGAAATGAACAGAACTGCACAACACGTACTCGACTAAAGCAACGCGGGGTCACTTATGGCCCCTTAATCGCCGTCGAAGGGGCCATAAGTGACCCTGCGTTGCAGTACTACCCGGCAGCAGCCAGCCGGGCCTGCTTCTTCAGCACGGAGTTCTTCCGCGTAGTCCGCAGCATGTCGATGGTGAGCAGCACCAAGGCCAACCACACCACGCAGAAGCCGATCCAGCGGGCAGTGGTCATGGTCTCGTTGAACACGGTCAGGGCGACCACGAACTGAAGAACCGGCGCGAAATACTGCAGCAGGCCTATGGTGGTCATCGGCAGACGCCGGGCTGAAGCTCCAAAGAAGAGCAAAGGCACGGCCGTGATGACGCCCGAAGCCACCAGCAACCAGAGGTGCCCCGCACCCTGGGTGGTCAGAGTGGCAACTCCAGTGGCGCCCAGGACCACCATGGTGATCGCGGCGAACGGAGCCAGTACAACGGTCTCAACGCTCAGGCTCGTGAGGGCGTCAACCTTGGGGCCAACACGCTTCTTCACGAAACCGTACAAACCGAAACTGAAAGCCAGGATCAGGGCAATCCAAGGAAGCTGACCGTAAGAGAACGTCAGGACCCCCACGGCGACGAAGCCGATGCCCACCGCTGCCCACTGCAAGGGGCGCAGCTTTTCCTTCAGGACAAAAACGCCCAGGAGGACAGAAACCAGGGGATTGATGAAGTAGCCCAGTGAAGTCTCAACGGCATGGCCGGTGGTGACCCCGAAAGTGTAGGTGAGCCAGTTGATGGCAATAAGGCCGGCTGCCAAGGCCAAGGGCCCGAAAACTGAACGGTCCTTCACGGCTGCGCCGAACACCCGCCAAGCCCGGGTAATCGTGATGAGCAGTGCACAGAAGATCAAGGACCAGACAACCCGGTTTGCCACAATTTCCACGGCGCTGGCCGGCATCAGGACATAGAAGTAGAGGGGGAGGAGCCCCCACAGGCCGTAGGCACCGATTCCGAAGAGGATTCCCGCTGTCGACTCGCTCCGCACGGGCTTGCCGGCACCGCGGGCGGGTTTGCCGCCGCCCCCGGCAGTCGTCGTCGTGGGCTGGTTTGAAGAGGAAGAGCTGGCAGTTATCTGATCCGGAGTCGACACATTGTCGCCAACACCACGTGTGCCCGCAATATTCCGCAATCTTGGTGAATTTCCGTGACTCCTGCCATATAAGCGTCCGGGCGTAGGGTCGACATCTAGAATTGGAATCTGCGCGCCCCACCAACGGGCGTGGCTCACTGCTTCGGAAGGGCTAACGGTGTCCAACTCAGCCGCAACAACCCCCAATCGTCCGCTGCGCGTGGCGATCGTTGGTGCAGGACCAGCAGGCGTGTACGCCGCGGACATCCTGACCAAATCCAACGAGGTTAAGGACGGACATGTGGAGGTCAGCATTGATCTCTTCGAGGCCTATCCGGCACCGTACGGACTGATCCGCTACGGTGTGGCTCCGGACCACCCGCGGATCAAGGGGATCGTCAATGCGCTGCACAAGGTTTTGGACCGCGGCGATATCCGCTTCCTGGGCAACGTGACCTACGGCAGGGACCTCACCCTGCATGACTTCCGGGCTTTCTATGACGCCGTGATCTTCTCTACCGGTGCCATCAAGGACGCCGACCTGAATATCCCCGGTGTTGAACTTGAAGGATCCTTTGGCGGCGCGGACTTCGTCTCCTGGTATGACGGGCACCCGGATGTTCCCCGCGACTGGCCGCTCGATGCCAAGGAAATCGCGGTGATCGGCAACGGCAACGTGGCTTTGGACGTGGCCCGAATGCTGGTCAAGCACCCGGAGGAATTGCTGGTCACGGAGATCCCGGACAACGTCTACGCGGGACTGAAGAAGTCGCCGGTGACAGACGTTCACGTCTTCGGCCGCCGCGGTCCGGCGCAGGTGAAGTTCACGCCGTTGGAACTGCGCGAACTGTCCCACTGCAAGGACGTGGACATCGTCCTTTACCCGGAAGATTTCGAGTTCGACGAAGCCTCGGACGAGGCCATCAGGACGAACAACCAGATCAAGACCATGGTCAACACCATGACGAACTGGCTGGTGGAGGAGCACGCCGAGTCCGAGCAGCCCTCCTCCCGTCGCCTGCACCTGCACTTCCTGCACAGTCCGGTGGAGATCCTGGATTCGCCGGAGACCCCGGGCAAGGTCTCGGGGATTAAATTCGAGCGCATGCAACTGGACGGAACGGGCAACGTCAAGGGCACGGGCGAGTTCATCGAGTATCCGGTCCAGTCGGTGTACCGGGCCATCGGCTATCACGGTTCGCCGTTGGAGGAGCTTGAGTACGACGCCCGCCGCGGCGTCATACCGAACGACGGCGGTCGCGTCCTGGGTGCCGACGGCGAGCCCGTGCCGGGAATTTACGCCACGGGCTGGATCAAGCGCGGACCGGTGGGGCTGATCGGCCATACCAAGGGCGATGCATTGGAGACCATCGGATTCCTCCTCGAAGACCGGCTCAACCTTCCCCCGGCGGAGAACCCGGATCCACAGGCCATCATTGACCTCCTGGAAGAACGGGGGATCGAGTACACCACCTGGGAAGGCTGGAACAGGCTTGATGCCCATGAGGCCGCCCTCGGCGCGGCCTGGACTTCCGCCGAAGGATCCGCTGGAGAAGGCGGGGGTGTGGTCCGTGAGCGCATCAAGGTTGTTCCGCGCGAGGAAATGATCCGGATCTCCCGCGGCTGACAAGGCGTTTTTGTACAGCTGATGCCCTTATTCGGCTGCTTTAGGGGCTTCATCTGTACAAAAACTCCCTTCCCCGAACTAGACTTCTCGATACTGTCCCGCCCACCACATGTGCAGAGCACTGTCATAGCGGACTACCAGGGAGTTCGATGAGGAATCCAGTCCATCCGCCGGTTCCAGGCAGCGAGGCCGCGGAGTTGCTGCAGAAGCGTGCCCTCTCAGGCCATGAGCGCTTGGATTCCTTGCGTCTCGGAGTGCCCGAGGACATCGCCGGATTGCGGCGCCTGGTCCGTGAATCCTGGCAGAGGTCCGCGAGCCTGCAGGCCAACCCGGACGTCGCTGAAGCCCCGCTCGCCATGGACCGCGATGAGCTGGAGGAGTACCGCCGGCAGCACCCTTTGGCCACCATCATGCCCGTGATCAAGAAGCTCCTGGTTCAGCCCAGCCATGACAGTGGCCTGTTGGTGGCAGTGGGGGACGACGTCGGACGGCTCTTGTGGGTGGATGGCGATCCTGTGATGCAGCGCCGCGCTGAAAGCATGATGTTCGTAGCGGGCGCTGACTGGTCTGAAGCGTCCGTAGGCACCAGCGCGCCCGGCACCGCGCTGGCCCTTGACCGCAGCATCCAGATCTCGGGGGCGGAACATTTCAAGCGCTCTGTCCATCCTTGGAGCTGCACTGCTGTTCCCTTCCATGATCCCGATTCCGGGGCGGTCCTGGGCGTTGTGGACATCACCGGCACTGAAACGGCGGTGGCGGCGCACACCCTTTCCCTGGTGGAGGCGACCGTTGCGGCAGCCCAGGCCCAGCTGCGCATTGAACGTTTGACGCTGGCGGCCGCAGTCAAGGACAAACCCCGACGCCGGAGCGCGGCTGCCGCTTCCAGCCACACGCTGTACCGGAACAGCCTGCAGTTGTTGGGCCGAGACCAAGCCCTGCTCAGCATCGACGGCAGGACAGTGTCCCTGTCCGCCAGGCACAGCGAGATCCTGGCCATCCTGAGCAATCATCCCGCTGGACTTAGCGCCGATGACCTCTGCACCCAGTTGTATCCGGGCGACGGCTCGGCGGTCACCCTGAGGGCTGAGATGGTCCGCCTCCGGAAAGTCATCCAGGAACTCAGCCCAGGGGCGGTCCCCGAGTCGCGGCCTTACCGTTTACCGGTCGATTTGCTGCCCGACTCCGGGCAGGTCCTCAGTTGCCTTCAGCGCGGCGCGCACCGCATTGCCTTGGAAATCTACAAAGGTGGGCTGTTGCCACGTTCGGAGGCGCCCGGCGTCGTGCAGTTGCGTGAGAGGGTCTCGCACTTGCTGCGCGAGGCACTGCTCAGTGACGGCAGCGTGGATTCGCTCCTCAAGTACGCGGAGCTGCCGGAAGCGAAGTACGACGTCGACCTCCGCCTCGCCGTGTTGAAGTTGCTGCCGCCGCGCTCACCCAAGCGGGCCGCCGTCGTCGCTGATCTTGAACGCATCGACAGGGAAATGAAAGCGTGAGCTGACTCACATGGTTGCAACGTAGCTGCAACCTCCCCGCTCTTAGGCTCGGATCAATGGCGACAGCCACCGTGATTCGCAGCAAAGGAGCTAGCAATGACTGTTTACGCACAGCCGGGTGCCGAGGGTTCGAAGGTCACTTTCAAGGACCGGTACGAGAACTGGATTGGCGGCGAGTGGGTTGCCCCGGTCAAGGGCGCCTACTTTGAGAACATCACTCCGGTGACGGGCAAGGCTTTCTGCGAAGTTGCCCGGGGCACGTCCGAGGACATCGAGCTGGCGCTGGATGCCGCCCACAAGGTTGCGCCTTCCTGGGGCAAGACCTCCGCCACCGAGCGCGCGGCCATCCTGAACAAGATTGCCGACCGCATTGACGAGAACGTGGAACTCCTCGCCGTGGCCGAAACCTGGGACAACGGCAAGCCCGTCCGCGAAACCCTCAATGCCGACATCCCGCTGGCAGCGGACCACTTCCGCTATTTCGCTTCCGCAGTCCGGGCTCAGGAAGGCCACCTCTCCCAGTTGGATGAGGACACCACCGCCTACCACTTCAAGGAGCCGCTGGGCGTGGTGGGCCAGATCATCCCGTGGAACTTCCCGATTCTCATGGCCGTCTGGAAGCTGGCACCGGCGCTCGCGGCAGGCAACGCCGTAGTTCTTAAGCCGGCCGAGCAGACGCCCACGTCAATCCTGGTCCTCATGGAGCTCATCGGTGATCTCCTTCCCGCTGGTGTAGTGAACGTCGTCAATGGCTTCGGTGTAGAGGCGGGCAAGCCGCTGGCTTCCAGTTCCCGCATCCGCAAGATCGCTTTTACGGGTGAAACCACCACCGGCCGCCTCATCAGCCAGTACGCGTCCAATAACCTCATTCCGGTCACTCTGGAACTGGGCGGCAAGAGCCCCAACATCTTCTTCGACGACGTCGCGGACCAGAATGACGCTTTCTATGACAAGGCCCAGGAGGGCTTCACGCTCTTTGCCTTCAACCAGGGCGAAGTCTGCACCTGCCCGTCCCGCGCACTGGTCCAGGAAGGCATCTACGACTCCTTCATGACCGACGTTGTGGCCCGGACCAACAGCATCATCCAGGGCAACCCCCTCGATACCGAAACGCAGGTTGGCGCCCAGGCATCCAATGACCAGCTGGAGAAGATCCTTTCCTACATCGACATCGGAAAGCAGGAGGGCGCCAAGCTCCTCACCGGCGGTGCCCGGGCCGAGTTGTCCGGCGATCTCGCCGGCGGTTACTACGTCCAGCCCACCATTTTTGAAGGCCACAACCGGATGCGCATCTTCCAGGAGGAGATCTTCGGCCCGGTAGTGTCCGTCACCAAGTTCAGCGACTACAACGACGCCATCGGCATCGCCAATGACACCCTCTACGGCCTTGGTGCCGGAGTGTGGTCGCGCAACGGAAACGTCGCCTACCGTGCAGGCCGTGAAATCCAGGCCGGCCGCGTGTGGGTCAACAACTACCACGCCTACCCGGCAGGCGCCGCCTTCGGTGGCTACAAGTCCTCAGGTATTGGCCGTGAGAACCACGCCATGATGCTGGACCACTACCAGCAGACCAAGAACCTCCTGGTCAGCTACAACGAGAACAAGCTCGGCTTCTTCTAAAAGTTTTTGTACAGCAGATGCCCTTCTGGAGTGGTTTTAGGGGCATCAGCTGTACAAAAAGTCCCATCATTCGTCCCGATCAAAGGAGATCGTCAATGACCAGCACCATGCAAGCAGCAGTAGTTACCGAATTCGGAACCGACCTGACGGTCAAGGAAGTGGAACGCCCGACGCCGGGTCCCGGCCAAGCGCTGGTCCGCCTCATCACCTCCGGGGTATGTCATACAGACCTCCATGCCGCCGAAGGGGACTGGCCCGTCAAGCCAACGCCGCCGTTCATCCCGGGCCATGAAGGAGTGGGCGAAGTGGTGGCGCTGGGGGAGGGTGTCACCGACGTTGCCGTTGGCGACATCGTGGGCAATGCCTGGCTTTGGTCTGCCTGCGGGGACTGCCAGTATTGCCGGACAGGGTGGGAAACCCTGTGTGAGTCGCAGCAAAACGGCGGCTACAGCGTGGATGGCTCGTTCGGCGAGTACATGTTGGTGGATACCCGCTTCGCGGCGCGCATCCCGGAAGGTTCGGATCCGGTGGAGGTGGCGCCGGTCCTGTGTGCCGGCGTCACGGTCTACAAGGGCCTGAAGATGACAGAAGCCAGGCCGGGCCAGTGGGTCACCATCTCCGGTATTGGCGGATTGGGGCACATTGCGGTGCAGTATGCCGTGGCAATGGGCTTCCGCGTCGCTGCGGTGGATATTGCCGATGACAAGCTGGCACTGGCCCGCGAGCACGGCGCCGAACTGACGGTCAACGCCCTGCATGAGGACCCGGCGGAGGTCATCCAGCGTGAAACGGGCGGTTGCCACGGTGTCCTGGTGACCGCAGTCCACCCTTCGGCTTTCGGCCAAGCGATCGGGATGGCACGTCGCGGCGGAACGATTGTGTTCAACGGTCTCCCGCCGGGAGACTTCCCGGCGCCGATCTTCGAAATCGTCCTCAAGGGCCTCACTGTCCGTGGCTCAATCGTGGGAACCCGGCAGGACCTCGAGGAAGCGCTGGACTTCTATGCCCAGGGAAAGATCAAGCCAACGGTCTCAACCAGGGAACTCTCCGAGGTCAACGCGATCTTCGATGAGATGAAGCACGCCAAGATCGATGGCCGTGTGGTGCTGAAGTTCTGATGCACAACATCAGCTTGGAAGCCGCGGTGACGCTGCCCGGGGAGACTTTCTCCCGGGTGGCGCTCACCGCGGTGTCCGTGGAATTGCTGGGCAAGCTCTGGGAACAACACGGACCGCTTATGTTCCACCAGTCCGGTGGCTGTTGCGACGGCTCGGCCCCCATGTGCTACCCGGCGGGGGAGTTCCTGACCGGCGATGCCGATGTCCTCCTGGGCCGCTTCGACATCGGAAGCGGAGAAGAGCCGCGGCCGCTCGAGTTCTGGATGTCCAAGGAGCAATTCAATTACTGGTCCCACACACATCTGACCGTGGATGTTGTCACTGGCCGTGGCAGCGGATTCTCCGTTGAATCACCCGAGGGTAAACGGTTCCTGATCCGTTCCACCCTCATGGACTGGGACGTTCCCAGCCTTTGAGCAGGTGTGACGGGGGCAACGCTTCCCCGTCACATCAGCCCCAACAGTCACGGGCTCCGTGGGTTCGTCTCACTATCTGGGATAAATATGGTCGTCCATTGGTCGGACACTATTCTTGATGAGTCCTATACCACTCCCATCCAGAATGTGGCATTTTTATGAACATTTTCAGGACCAAGTCGATCGAGCAGTCGATCGCCGATGCCGACGAACCCGGTCGTAAGCTCAAGCGCAGCCTGAGCACCTGGGACCTCATGATCATGGGCGTCGCCGTTGCTGTCGGCGCCGGGATCTTCTCGGTTGGCGCCAAGGCCGCTGCAAACTTTGCCGGCCCCGCCGTCACCATTTCTTTCGCCATCGCCGCTGTCACCTGCGCTTTGGCCATCATGTGCTACGCCGAGTTCGCCACCGCGATCCCCGTGGCCGGCTCCGCCTACGTTTTCACGTACGCCACCATGGGCGAAGTCCTTGCGTGGATCATTGGCTGGAACCTCATCCTTGAGCTCTTTACCGCAGCAGCGGTGATCGCCAAGTACTGGGGCATCTACCTCAGTACGGTGTTTGGGCTGATGGGCGTGGATATGCCGCCCTCGATCCAGGTAGCCGGGATTGACCTCTACTGGGGCGCCTTCCTCATTGTTGCGATCTTCACCGTTTTGCTGGTGCTGGGGACAAAGTTGTCCGCACGCGTTGGCAACGTCTTTACGTTGATCAAGATCGCCGTAGTGCTGTTCGTGATCGTTGTTGGCTTCAGTTATGTGAAATTCTCCAACTACACCCCCTTCGTTCCGGCTTCGCAGCCTACCGACGCCGGTGCTGCCGACGTCATGAAGCAGTCCTTCTTCGGCTTCCTGACCGGCGCTGCTCCGGCCCAGTACGGCACCCTCGGCGTCTTCGCCGGCGCAGCCTTGGTGTTCTTCGCCTTCATCGGCTTCGACGTGGTGGCAACCTCAGCAGAAGAGGTCAAAAACCCGCAGAAGACCCTGCCGCGCGGTATCTTCGGTGGCCTTGCGGTGGTTACGCTGCTGTACATCCTGGTCTCCCTCGCGTTGACGGGCATGGTTTCCTACACGCAGCTGGCTGAGGTAAAGAACCCCACCCTGACCACAGCCTTCGAGGCCGTGGGCAATACGGACGCTGCCAAGATCATCGCGTTCGGCTCCCTGGTGGGCCTGACTACGGTGATCATGGTGCTGCTCATGGGCCTGTCCCGTGTGGTCCTTGCCATGAGCCGCGACGGTCTCCTGCCGCGTTCACTGTCCAAGACCAGCGAAAAGCGCTCCACACCGGCCCGCTTGCAGATCATCTGTGGTGCAGCCGTGGCCCTCGTGGCAGGGGTCACCAAGGTGGACCTGCTCGAGGAAATGATCAACATTGGAACACTGTCCGCATTCGTGATGGTCAGCCTGGGCATCCTCGTGCTGCGCAAGAAACGCCCGGACCTCAAGCCCGCCTTCCGGGTCCCGTTAGGCAAGGTCCTGCCGTGGGTATCGGCAGTCCTCTGCTTCTACCTCATGACCAACCTGGCCGTGGAAACCTGGATCTTCTTCGCGATCTGGCTGGTCATCGGTATGGTCATCTACTTCGCCTACGGCCAGCGTCACTCGCGGCTCAACGAGAAGTTTGCCGCTGCCAAGGCCTCGGTGAGCGGTGCTCCCGCAAGCCCCGAGCGCAAGGGTGACGAGGACGAGGACAGCTACACCAAGGTCTAGTCCAACCCCCGCAGCTTGTCAGACAGCTGCGATTGCGCAGCTTCACGAAGCGCCCGGAAACCATGGGTTTCCGGGCGCTTTGGCGTTACGGCGCCGCATGCTCGCTCACCCAATCAACCAGTGGCCTCAGCACTTCCCATCGGGCAGCGATCTCGTCCTTGGCTGCGGGAGTGGCCAACCAGCCAGGTTCACCCACCTCAACGCCCGCTGACAGGGACTTGTGCTTGAGCAGTTCCCCGCGGGGATGGTCCTTGTCGAAACCCCGCGGAACTGTCTTGAGTTTCTCGCCCTCGATGGCGAAGCCGGCTGCTGCCACCGCATCGATGATCTCCTGCAGTTCCAGTCCGCTGTCAGGAGCATCCACTGCGGCCCGGAACCGCGCCAGTTGGGCCGGGGTGTGGGAGTGGTAGCCGCCACCGATCAACAGTCCGTCGGCACTGATCTGAAGGTAATAGCCGACGCCTTCCTGGCCTGCAGCGAAGGCCCCTTGGGCAGTCTTGTACGGTGACTTGTCCTGGGAGAACCGCACATCACGGTTGGGGCGAAAGATCTTAGCCGGGCCGAACTGCGGCTCCAACTCCGCAAGGAGGGCAGTCAGCGGCTCCTTCACTTCGGCGTCGTACGTTGTTTTATGCTCCAGCCACCACTCACGGTTGTTGTTCTCTTCAAGCTCGGCGTAAAAGCGGAATGCGGCAGTAGGGATTCCTTCGAATGTGCTCATAGAAGGATCCTAGGGACGCCACTACCGGCCCAGCCATAGTCCAAGGCAGCTATGTGGAAAAACAAAAAGATCACCCCGCCGCGGAGATCCGCAGCGGGGTGATCAGGCAAAGCAGTGGAGCAAAAGACGCTTAGAGCTTGTTGGCTGCTTCGGCGTCGGACTCGGTCTGGCCTGCACCGAGGTTGGCGCGGAGCTTGGCGCCGAGCTCGGAGTCAACGTTGGTCCAGTACTGGATGGCACGTTCCTTGATGTCGGCGTTCTTCACGCCGCCAACGGCACCGGTGATGGTGTCCAGAAGGCGGGCCTTGGCGGCGTCATCGTAGACCTCGCGGTACAGGGTACCGGCCTGGCCGAAGTCGTCGTCCTCAGCGTGCAGGGTGTGGGCGGAGAGGGTGAGCTCGCCGTCGTTCTCCCAGCCACCGGCCGGCGAAGTGGGCTCAACAGCAGCCGGGCCACCTACAGAGTTCGGTGCGTAGACCGGGGTGGAGGGGGAGTTGAACAGGAAACGGCCCTGGCCATCCTGGCTGTAGTTGTTGACCTGGTTCTTGGGCTGGTTCACCGGGATCTGGGCGTGGTTGGTGCCCACGCGGTAACGGTGTGCATCGGCGTAGGAGAAGATGCGGGCCTGCAGCATCTTGTCCGGGGAAGCGGCAATGCCCGGTACGAAGTTCGACGGCGCGAAAGTGGCCTGCTCGATCTGCGCGAAGTAGTTCTCCGGGTTCTTGTTCAGCTCCATGGTGCCCACGTGGATCAGCGGGTAGTCAGAGTGCGGCCACACCTTGGTGAGGTCGAACGGGTTGAAGCGGTACGTCTTGGCGTCCTCGTAAGGCATGACCTGGACGTGCAGTTCCCAGGAGGGGAAGTTGCCGTCGGCAATGTTCTCCTGGAGGTCGCGGATGTAGAAGTCAGCGTCCGAGCCGGCAAGCTGCTCAGCCTGGTCGCCGGTGATGGTCTTGACGCCCTGGTTGGACTTGAAGTGGTACTTGACCCAGAAACGCTCGCCGGCGGCGTTGATCCACTGGTACGTGTGCGAGCCGTAGCCCTGCATTTCACGCCAGGAAGCCGGGAGGCCGCGGTCGCCCATGAGCCAGGTGACCTGGTGGGCGGACTCGGGGGAGAGAGTCCAGAAATCCCACTGCATGTCAGCGTCACGCAGGTGGCTGCCCGGGAGGCGCTTCTGGGAGTGGATGAAGTCCGGGAACTTGATGCCGTCGCGGATGAAGAAGACGGGGGTGTTGTTGCCAACGAGGTCGTAGTTGCCCTCGGAGGTGTAGAACTTCACGGCGAATCCGCGGGGGTCGCGCCAGGTATCGGGAGAACCGTTCTCGCCTGCAACGGAGGAGAAACGGATCAGCATGTCCGTCTCAACGCCCGGCTGCAGGAAGGCTGCCTTGGTGTAGGCCGAAACGTCCGAAGTGGTCTTGAACGTACCGAATGCGCCGCCACCCTTGGCGTGCACTACACGCTCCGGGACCCGCTCGCGGTTGAACTGTGCGAGCTTTTCCACCAAGTAGTGGTCGGTGAGGATGATGGCACCGTCAGCGCCGACGGACTTCGAGTGCGCGTCGGAGGTTACGGGGGCACCTGACTGGGTTGTTGAAATGGCAGTCATTGTTCTCCTTTTTCTTATTTCTCAGTTACGGAAGTTACGGGAAGCTGTTGTTTGGACTGGCAGTCCTGGCAGATGCCCTGGTACAGGACATCGGCGATCTGAATGGTCATGGGCTTGGAATTCTCATCCCAGTGCGGGGTGAGGCACGGTGCGTGGCCCACGGCGCAATCCACGTCCTCCACCTTGCCGCAGCTGATGCACACGGCGTGATGGTGGTTATCGCCCACCCGGGTTTCATAGAGCGCCGGGGAGTGCGGAGGTTCGAAGCGGCGCAGCATCTCCAGGTCCGTGAGGTCGCTGAGCACTACGTAAACGGACTGCGCCGTCAGTTCAGGAAGCTCTTTGCGGGCAGCGGCAAGAATGCCTTCTGCCGGAGAATGCGGATGGTGCTGGACTGCGGCGAGCACTGCCAACCGCTGTTTGGTCACACGCCGGCCGTGGGCATGCAGGGCTGCTGCCCATTCTGCTTGCTCGGCGGTGTGATCTGTCATGCATTCATTGAAACACTTATTTTGAGGAGTTCACAATAAGGCAAGGCTAACTTCCGGTGAACTCATGAGATCTTCCAAGGGATTCTTCACTTCGGCAGCAGATCTTCCCAGCGCATGGATCCTCAACGGGCTCCCGGAATTCCCGCCTTCCAACGCCACACAACTGAACCCGATGGCACCCCCGGACCGGGGAAGTGCGGCCAGGGCGGCTCCGATGGCCAACAACTCGGCCGTCATGACCTCGCTGATCGCATGCACCGCCCTGACAGGTTCCAGCACAGTGTGGCGTGGTCCTGCATCCACGGCCCGTACCAGCCCGGTAAGCGGCCCAGCATCAGCAACGGACCCGGCGTCAGCGACGGGCCCGACGGCGGCACCCGCCTCTGCGCCTGGGCCCACCGCAGTTTCGGGCCGGGCCAGCCGCAAGGCCTCGCGCAAGGCCGCGTCGGTGGCCTCCATGTCGTGGTCCGCTTCGCCGGTCCGGCGGTGGGCCGGAAGCGACAACTGGTGTCCCGGCGTCGTGGTTTCTCCGTCCCACCGGCCAAACAGGTGGAAGGTGGGCGTCGATGATTCCGCCACCGGCTCCCCGATTGCTGAACCCAAGGGATGCCACTGGTGGGCAAACATGATGGCGCATCGTGTGGCACCCAGGACGTCGGCCAAGGCGGCGCGGACCAAGCGATGGCAGAAAAGCCAGTCGGCGGCTGAGGGATGGGCAAATTCGGTTGACGGGTCGGAGAGCCTGATCAGCACGTGCCCGGCGGTGAGGGGGCGGCGAGGCCTGGCAATCTCCCAAAAGGCCGAACGGTACAGCAATTGTCTCGACGTGAGCATGTCAACTCCTTCCCCCGGGTGAGCCTACCAAGCGGAGCACCGCAGGTGGGAGGAAAGCGTTGGGCGGTCCCGTTGCTCGTTAAGGTAGGACGGTGGCGAAACTACTGGCAGACATCACCCCGCTCAAGGAAAGCCCGGCGTTCCGGCGGCTGTGGCTCGGGGCATCGGTGGCGGCCATCGGAACCCAGCTGACTTTGGTGGCGGTCAGCCTGGAGGTGTACCGGCTGACCCAGGAGAGCTTCTATGTGGGCCTTCTGGGGATCTTCGCGCTGGTCCCGCTGGTGATTGCCGGGCTCTATGGCGGTTCTGTTTCCGATGCCTATGACCGTCGCAAAGTAGCCATCATCGCCTCCCTGGTCCTATGGGCAACCACGGCCGGGTTGGCCCTGCAGGCATGGCTGGAGATCGGCAATATCTGGGTCCTCTACGCTTTGGTGGCCATCCAAAGTGGAGCCCAGGGCATCAATGGCCCCGCCCGCAGCGCCATCATTCCGCTGTTGGTCCGTAAGGACCTTCTTCCCGCAGCCAATGCACTGAGCATGTTGACGTTCGGCCTGTCCATGACCGCCGGACCACTCCTGGCCGGTGTTCTGGTGGCCACCATCGGGTTCGGCTGGACCTACACGATCGATGTCATCAGCTTCACTTTCGCCCTCTGGGGTCTGTTCAGGCTCCCGCCCTTGCCGCCGTCGAAGGATGCCGTGCGGCCGGGGTTGCGGTCCGTGGTGGAGGGCTTCCGTTTCCTGGGCACCCGCCCGAACGTGCGCATGACCTTCATCATCGACCTCATTGCCATGATCTGCGCACAACCCCGGGCTTTGATGCCGGCCATCGGGGCGGTCATGATCGGCGGAGGCGAAACCACAGTTGGCGTGCTCCTCGCGTCCACGGCCGTCGGGGCTTTTCTTGCCGGGCTGTTCTCCGGACCACTGGGACGGGTGCGGAAACAGGGCAGTGCGGTGGTGTGGTCCGTCGTGGGCTGGGGCACCTCCATTGCAGGTTTTGGTCTGGTGGTCCTGCTGGCCGGGGATGCCGGCCGCGACGGCGTGACGCCGTGGTTGGTACCGGCAGCCTTCTGCTGTGCCCTCGCCGGTATTTCCGACTCCATCAGCGCAGTCTTCCGCACCACCATCCTGCAGTCCGCTACACCGGACCACATGCGGGGGCGGCTCCAGGGTGTGTTCATCGTGGTGGTGGCAGGAGGACCCCGGGTGGGGGATATGCTGGCCGGCGGCGTCACCCAGTTCCTCAGCGAGGGTGGTGTCCTGCTCGTCGGCGGAATCCTCTGCATTGTCCTGGCATGGCTGGCTTCGCGGATTCAACCCGGGTTCGTTGCCTACGATGCAAGGCGCCCGGTGCCATAGTTCTGCCGGCCACCCCGCCACCGTAGGCTGGGAGCGGAACACGACGACCGGCGTCGGCGTTAATCCGTGCAAGAGCCCTGCAAGAGCCGACGAAAGAGGCAAGAGCAACCGTGCATAAACACAACAATGGACTCAAGACCGCGGCACTCTTCGGTGTGCTGTGGGCGGTGTTGTTGGGTTTGGGCGCCATCATCGCAGCAGGGACGCGCAGCACTGCGCCGATCTGGATCATGGCGTTGATTGGTGTGGGCACCACCGCCTACGGGTACTGGAACAGCGACAAGATCGCCATCCGCTCCATGGCCGCCTACCCGGTCTCAGAGGCCCAGGCTCCGCAGCTGTATCAGATCGTCCGGGAGCTTTCCATACGGGCCAACAAGCCCATGCCGCGGATCTACGTTTCGCCCACCATGACCCCCAACGCCTTTGCCACCGGCCGCAATCCTAAAAACGCCGCCGTTTGCTGTACCGAAGGGATCCTGCACCTGCTCGATGCCCGGGAGCTCAGGGGAGTTCTCGGCCATGAACTGATGCACGTTTACAACCGCGACATCCTGACCTCGTCGGTGGCTGCCGCGGTAGCCGGAGTCATTACGTCCGTGGGCCAAATGCTGCTGATCTTTGGAAGCGGCGACAGGCGCAACGCCAACCCCCTGGCCACCATCGCCATGGCACTGCTGGCACCGTTCGCGGCGTCGCTGATCCAGATGGCCATCTCCCGCACACGCGAGTTCGACGCCGATGAGGACGGCGCCGAGCTCACCGGCGACCCGCTGGCACTCGCCTCAGCCCTGCGCAAAATTGAATCCGGCGTCACCCAGTTGCCGCTCCCGCAAGAGCAAAAGCTCGTCAACGCCTCGCATTTGATGATCGCCAACCCGTTCCGTGGCGGTGGCATGCGGCGCATGTTCTCCACGCACCCGCCCATGAAGGAACGGATCAGCAGGCTGGAGCGGATGGCCGGCCGCCCGCTCTTGTAAGAGGCCTAGGCGAACAGCCCTTCGCCAATGAAGCCGCCCTGCTGCACGCCAGGAGGCACCGCGAAGAGTCCCGAGCCAGTGTGCTTCAGGTACTCCACGGACAGTGTGTCGCCCTTGGCCAGGGCCAGCTGCATGGGGACATAGTGGGTCCGGGGGTCCTTGACGAACGCGATGAAGAACAATCCGGCATCCAAGTGGCCCAGACCGTCCGAACCGTCCGTGAAGTTGTAGCCGCGCCGCAGCATCCTGACCCCTGCGTTCTGGTCCGGGTGGGCCAGGCGCATATGCGAGTCCATGGGGATCAGGGGCTCGTCGCCGCGTCCCGTGAGGCCGAAGTCGGGAGCGGTGAACTCGTCCCCGCCGGAAAGCGGTGCCCCTGCGCCTTTGGTCCGGCCGATCAGGCCTTCCTGCTCCCGCAGTGAAGTCCGGTCCCAGATTTCTATATGCATCTGGATCCTGCGGGCCACCAGGTAGCTGCCACCGGTCATCCATTGCTCGCCTGCGGGGCCGGCGCCCACCCAGACGTGCTCGTCAAGAAGTGCGTTGTCTTCGACCTTGAGGTTGTTGGTCCCATCCTTGAAACCGAACAGGTTCCGGGGCGTCACCTGTGCCCGTGAGGTGGAGGATGTGCGTCCAAATCCCAGCTGCGACCAACGGACCCGCACCTTGCCGAAGCCGATCCTGGCAAGGTTGCGGATGGCGTGGACGGCAACTTGGGGATCGTCCGCGCAGGCCTGGATGACGATGTCGCCGCCTGTCCGGCCCGGCTGGAGATCGTCGCCGGGGAAATGCGGGAGATCAATCAAGGCCTCCGGGCGGCGGCCGCCCAATCCGAACCGCGCCTTCCCGTCCTTCTCGAACAGTCCCGCACCGAAGCCGAACGTCAGCGTCAGCTTGGCTGCAGCCAGGTCCAACGCCTCGCCGGTGTCCTCCGGTGGAGCATCGTACGGACCGTCCACGGCACCTGTCTTACCCGTGGGGCTGCCGGTGGACATCGCCTCGGCCGCGGCCGTCCAGTCCTTGAGGAGCTTGATGAGCTCCTTGCGGTCCTCCGTGGTGACATCAAAGGCAGCCATGTGCAGGCGGTCCTGGGCGGGGGTGGTGATGCCTGCCTGGTGATCGCCGAAGAACGGAACCACGGCTTCCCCGGCATTGGTTTCCGCAACGGCCGGTCCTGCCGTCACAACGTCATGCCCGAGGAACCCGGCGGCCAGTCCAGCTACAGCCCCGGCACCGCCTACACCCGCCAGGGAGAGGAGGCCCCGGCGCGACATACGGGAACTGCCCGCAGCAGCGTCGGCCGGCTTGCCGCCGTCGGACGCTCCTTCAGCGGTGACGACGGCGGCAGGCGCGCTGGAACGCTCGACGCCGGTGGCCTCACCAGGGCGTTCAGTATCGGGACGCTCTTCGGTGTGCCCGAAGGGGCAGCCACTCATAGCACCACGGCTGCGGTGAGCTTGGAGAGGGGCTCACCCAGCGAATCGACCAAGGCCGCAAGCTGCTGCACCTGTTCCTGGCTCAGCTCGTTGTAGTACACGAAGCCCTCGCCCTTGGCGTGCTTCTTGAGCTCGGTTTGCAGGGCCGTGAATTTCTCGTCCAGGGACTTGGCCAGTTCAGCGTCTTTCTGCTCCAGCGCCGGCTTCAGGTTCTCGAAGGCGATGCGGGCGCCGTCAACGTTGGCCTGGAAGTCCCAGAGATCGGTGTGGGACCAGATCTCCTCTTCGCCGGTGACCTTGCCGGTGGCAACTTCATCCAGGAGTTCCTTGGCGCCGTTGCCCAGCTTGTCCGCGGTCAGTTCAACCGTGCGGGTGCGGGTCACGAGGTCCTCGGTGTCGGTGACCAGCTGAGTGGAAATGGCCGTGCGCTCAGCCGGGGTCATGGCCGTGTACTCCGCGGGCGGGAAGAGGTCCTTCTCTGCGCGGTGCCAGCCGGTCCATTCCTGGCCCGGCTCAAGGTCTGCCTCGCGGGCGTCCAGCTTGGGGTCCAGGTCTCCAAAGGACTCAGCTACGGGTTCGATCCGCTCCCAGTGCATGCGGGTGGAGGCGTAGAGGTCCCGGGCTTTGGCCGCATCGCCGGCAGCGAAGGCCTCAGCGAAGGCCTTGGTGCCCACGATCAGCTGCTCTGACTGGTCCTTGACGTACGCGGCGTACTGCTGGGTCCCGTTATCCAGGAGTTTCTGGAAGTCAGCATCGACGCTGGGCTTGCTGCCGGATTCGGTGACCTCGAAGGACGCGCGGATGCCTTCGCCCTGCATCCCGGGCTTGCACGCGGTGTTGTACTTGCCGGCCGGAGCGGTGACCACCAGGTTGCGGGTGATGCCGGGGCCGATGTTCTCCACTTCGCCCAGGATCCGCAGGCCGTCCTCGGCCAGCAGGTAGAACTCGGTGACTTCGGTGCCCTCGTTCTTCACGGCAAAGGTGAGGTTTCCGCTGGGGGCGGTCCCGGTGGAGACCTTGCACTCGTTGGCCGTGCTGCTGACCTGGATGGGGCCATCTGCGGCTGCTGCCGTCTTGGTGTTGTCGGTGCAGCCTGAAAGGGCCAGCGGCACTGCAGCGGCCGCGCCGATCACGGCAAGAGTCCGGCGAAGTCTGGGTGATCCGAGCATGGGTGGGTCCTTTAGTTGAACGTAGCGCGTGGGGGAAGTTGCCAGGAAAGCTGGGTGCCGCTGCGGCTGCTGTGCTGTTTAGGCTGCGGCGACGGCGACGGCGGTTGCGCCGTTACGGCTGTGCGGCGACGGCCGGGGCCGCGGTGATGCCGGCGACCTTGGGCCGGGGCGTTCGGTTTGCCCGGATATAGAGGAAGAGCACCGGGACGACATAAAGCACCCAGGCCGCCGCTTCCAGCCACGTGGTGGCGGGGGAGAAGTTCAGTGTGCCCTTGAGCAAGGTGCCATACCAGGACGACGGCGGTATGGCTGCGGAAACGTCGAAGGCCAGGTTGTTCAGGCCGGGCAGGATTCCCGCCTCCTGGAGATCGTGGATGCCGTAGGCCAGGACGCCGCCGGCGATGATGATCAAGCCCACGCCCGTCCATGTGAAGAAGCGGCTCAGGTTTACCTTCAAAACGCCTCGATGCAGGAGGTAGCCCAAACCAGCGGCCGTGATCAGGCCAAGCAGCGCGCCCAGCAGGGGCATGCTGGTTTCACCGGTGGCCTGGGCTGCAGCCCAGATGAAGAGCGCTGTTTCCAGGCCTTCCCGGCCTACGGCCAGTGCCGCAACAATCACAAGTCCCCAGGCGGCGCCGTCGGCTGCCTTATCCACTTGGGACCGGAGTTCGCCGCCGAGGCTGCGTGCTGTGCGGGCCATCCAAAAGACCATCCAGGTGACCAGCGCGACAGCCACGATGGAAAGACCGCCACCGATCGCTTCCTGGGCCTCGAAGGTGAGACCGCGGGGGCCGAAGGTCAGCAGCGCACCGAACCCCAGTGAAATGGCGACGGCAAGGCCGACGCCCATCCATACCCGGGGGATCAGGTGCCGCCTGCCGGTCTTGATGAGGTAGGCCATCAGGAGGACCACTATCAGTGATGCCTCGAGGCCTTCGCGCAGGCCGATCAGGTAATTGGCGGTCATGGAGATTTTCTTTCGCTAAGGGGAGCCGTACTTAGGCTCGCCTAAGGAAAAAGGATACTGTGGCTTGGCTATTACGCAAACTAATCGTGTCCTAATGCACTGGCTCATTACGACAGTCGGTGTAGTTTAGGGCAGCAAAAAGCCGGGATGCCGACCCTGACAAGGGCCCGTATCCCGGCTTTGCGGATGGCGCCGCTTAGCTGCGGAAGTTCACGAACTGAAGGTCGGCCTCTTCGAACTTCTTCAGGATGTTCATGGTCTCCTGGAGGTCATCGCGTGACTTGGAGGTGACGCGGAGCTCGTCGCCCTGGATCTGGGACTTGACGGACTTGGGGGCTTCATCGCGGATGATCTTGTTGATCTTCTTCGCGATGTCCTGGGCGATGCCCTCCTTGATGGTGCACTCAAGGCGGAATTCCTTGCCGGAGGGGAAAGGCTCGCCCTGGTCCAGTGACTTCAGGGAGATGCCACGCTTGATCAGCTTCGACTGGAAGACATCCAGGACAGCAAGGACGCGGTCCTCGGAGTTGGCCTTCATGAGGATCTTTTCGCCGCTGAAGTCGATCTCTGCACCGACACCCTTGAAGTCGTATCGCTGCGCGATTTCCTTCTGGGACTGGTTCAGCGCGTTGGCGACCTCTTGCTTGTCTACCTTGCTGACGACGTCGAATGTGGATTCGCCTGCCATGACTCTCCTTAGGTTGGGGGCCCTGTGAGGGCGGGTTGGTCTGGCATCCAGCCTAGTACGGAAGCCGCCACTTGCGACGGTGGAGGACTTTCACAGTTCGC
This sequence comes from Arthrobacter sp. TmtSoilC79, assembly GCF_059739405.1. Lineage (NCBI taxonomy): Bacteria > Bacillati > Actinomycetota > Actinomycetes > Micrococcales > Micrococcaceae > Arthrobacter > Arthrobacter sp. TmtSoilC79. Next base: position 1,289,161 of record NZ_AP046051.1, read on the forward strand.
TCACAGCGCATGCAGGGTTGGAACCGAGGTGCCCGGTTGAGAGTTGTACCAGTTGGAAGAACGCGTCGTCGGAGGATCAGCATGAGCAGCAAGGCCGTCCAGTCCATCAGTAAGTCCGCATCTGCCGCAGCGGGCTCCATCGGTACGGCCGCTGTTGCCGCCGCGAGTGCTGTTGCCGCAGCGGCTGTTGCTGCGTCGATCGTACTGAGCCCCGTGCCCGATGCCAGTGCACGCATGGACGGGGTGCACGCGGACCTGCTGCGGGCTGTTCAACTCAACCAGATCACTGCCGAGCAAGCCGAGAAGTTCGAAGCGAAACTCGCCGGCCGGATCCTCGGGGAAGCCTGAAATACCGCGAAATACCGGGTGTCTGTCCCCGATTAGATTCTTCGCAGAAAGTTCTGTAAGGTTGTCTCTGCCTTCGGTTACCGGATCTAAAAGAAACGGTGTCCGGAAGTGATCTTCTTTTGAAGTTCGGCAGATTACCCGAGCGGCCAAAGGGGGCTGACTGTAAATCAGCTGGCAACGCCTACGGGGGTTCGAATCCCTCATCTGCCACCCAAAGAAAATCCCCGGAACCACTGGTTCCGGGGATTTTTTTGTGCCCGGCAAGCCCTTGTGCCCGTCAAGCCCTTCGGCCGGCTGACCTCCAACAGATCCCGGCGAGGGCCACTGGCGCCGGCACGCGTACCGCCACCACCCACTTTGATCGGGCCGGCCCCGCGACCCGCCACGATCCAGGGCGTGTCACGGCACCTGGGTGCTCAAACCAAGTGGTGACGGTACGCGGTCCAGGGGGAAACCAACCTAAACCCCGTGCTCACGCCTGAATTCGTTGGCTTCCCGGAGTTCGGCGATCTCCATCCGCAGGGCCGCAATCTCGGACACAAGGTCGGCCATTTCCGCGCGAACAGGTTCCTCGGCTGCTGCGGCTTTCACCTCGGCCGCCGCTGCCACGCCCTCGGCATTCTCCTCGATCCGCTGAACCAGCCATGACGCGATGGAAGCTGTGACAATACCCAGTACCGCGATGCCACTCATCATCAGGGCAGCGGCAACGATCCTGCCGATGGGGGTCACGGGGTACAGGTCCCCGTAGCCGACCGTCGTGATGGTAGTAACGGCCCACCAGGCGGCGTCACCGAAATTGAGGATCTTGGCTTCGGGATCGTTCTGTTCGACATCCAGCACGGCCAGAGCGCCGATGAGGATGAGCATCGCAGCTGCTCCGGCCACATAGGTGGCAACCCGTCCACGCAGGGTTTCGCCCACGGTGCGCTGGAGTACGGAGAGCAACGTGACCAGACGCAGCAGCCGCAGTGGACGGAAAAAGGGGAGTACCACGATCAGGAGTTCGTGCAGGTTCCAGAGGAACCAGCGCATCCTGTCCTCGGCAAGCCAGAGGTTGACGAAGTAGTCCAGCGCGAAGATGCCCCAGGTGATCCAGAGGACAATCTCGAATGGCATCGCTGCAGGGCCGTCCACCCTGCCGATGACCTGCCAGGCATAGGCGGTGAGGAAAATCAGGGCCGTGGCCATGAGGGGCCATTCCACCAGGTCCCGGTATCGCGCTTGTGTCATAGGGGAATACTAGCCACCACGGGCCCAGCTACCCCGGGCCGGGCCCGGGAGGGGGAGCTGCAAGGGGTGTGAAGTGGCTGAGGATGGGGCTGCGAACGGATCTGCGGGGAACCGCAGGCAACCGCAGGCAACAGCAGACGACCACTCAGGCGGCCGGGGTTTCCAGCCAGTATCCGTCGAGGTGGTGGATCAGCTGCCTGCCGAGGCCGCCCTTGAGCTGGATCCACAGGGTGCTGCGGTCCTCTGTCATACCGTCGATGGTTCCCTCGATGCGGTTGCCGCGGGCATCCCGAAGGCAGACGCTCTGATGGCGTGAAAGTTCGGGCCAGACTTCGCCCTGTGGCCTGGTGGTTTGCAGCGTGCTCAAAGGGTCCCCCTTGTATGGTCATTCATCGGATGAGTTTCAGATATTCTGCACCTCTTTGATGAACCGGTGGTAAACGTTAGTGCAAACGTTGGACATACAGCAGGGCAAGCACTATTGACCGTCCACCATGCGGTCATGGCCTTCCACCTCAAGTTACCCGCGGGTAACATTGGAGCATGCATCTGCTTCTTCGCACCCTCATGCTGCTCTTTACCTCGGCCAAGCGCTCTCCCCTGGGAGTCTGGGAAGAGTCCTCTTTGCCCCTGAAAGTGCTGCCCACGGACATCGACATTGCCAAGCACGTCAACAACGGCATGTACTTTTCGCTGATGGACCTCGGGCGTTTCGACCTCATGGTCCGCAGCGGGGTCTGGGCCAAGATGCGCAAGAGGGGATGGAGTCCGGTGGCTGCCGGCGAGACCATCGCTTTCCGGAAGTCCCTCAAACTCTGGCAGCGCTACACCATTGAAACGCGCATCATCGGCTTGGATACCAAGGCCATCTACTTTGAACAGCGGATGGTGGTGGACGGCGAGATCTATGCGCGGGCACACATTGCCACACGGCTGGTGGCCAAGGGCAAGCCGGTCACCCAGGAAGAGATCATTGCGGAATTCGGTGCGCCCCCGGCGGACCTTGAATTGCCCGAATGGATTCATGAATGGCGTGAGAACAATGCGCTCCCGGGAGCGCGTCGGCCTGCCCCGCACCTCTGGAGCTAGACACCCACATCCCGGTGGCGCAAGGCCAGGGCTCCGCACAAAATAAGGGCTGCCGAAATGCCGAAGAGCCCTGAAACTGCACCCCAGTCGGCGCCGTTGGCCACGGGAGAATTGCCGTAGGCCCAGTGATACGGCGAGAGATTCAGCAACCACTCCACGTCAGGACTTTGCCGCCCCACGGCGTTGAACACATAGCCGAGGACGGCGACGGCGGCGCCCGCAGCCACCGCATAAATCTTCCGGCCGGTCAGCGCTCCTGCGCAAAGCGCGGCGGTTCCGCTGAGCAGGGCAAGTGCGGCAAACAGCAGGACTGCTCCGGCGAGATGTCCGACGTCGATACCCAGTTGGGAGGGGCCGTTCAGTCCCAGCACCAACAGGAAGACAAGGACCGAAAGAACCGCGATCCGGACCACGATGGCGAGTGCGCGTTCCAGGACTACCTGTACACGCGTGACGCTGTGGGCGAGGGTTAGTTCCAACAGCCCGGATTCTTCGTCGCCGCCTACTGCCGCTGCGCCCCAGCCAACGGAGGCCATGGACATCAGCAGGAAGCCGATCAGGCCGAACATGGTGGCTTGCGTATAGCCGGGACCTGAGGCGATCTGATCGTAGTTCAAGGCTTTGGTCATCTCGGCTGGAAGCGCGTTGATCAGGTCCTGCATTTGCGCGCTGCCGCCGATCGAGGGGTAGAGCGGCAGGTACAGCATGCAGGCCGCCGTCAGGCCCAGTGCCCAAGCCAGCGTCGAGCGCCAGGAGTCGGTCAGGGCTTTGGTGAAGAGGGGCAGGATCCTAGGCACGGTGTGCTCCTTCGGGCCGGACGGGAGAGCCTGCATGGTCCGCCGAAACGGCCGGACCGGGAGAACCCGTGGAAACGGCCGGGCCGGACGAACCCGCGGAAACGGCCGGGCCGGACGAACCCGTGGAAACGGCCGGACCGGACGAACCCGTGGAACCCGCAGGCCCCGCAGCCCGCGAATCAGCGGTCCCTTTGCCGGAGCTTCCCGTGTACAAGGTCAGGACGGCCTCTTCAAGATCGGGTTCCTCAAGGACCAGGTCCGTCAGGTTCAGCCGGGCCAACTCCTGGATGAGGGGCTGGACGTGACCGGAAAGCCTCGCCGTGGCCACCACCGTCCCGGCAGCGTGGCCGTCGGCTGGGAGCTCCCGCACCTCTGCGTTGGTGACGCCCGGCACCCGGGCCAGCAGCGCTCCGACGTCGTTCGCGTTTGTTCCTGTGCTGTTGAAGCGCAACTGCCGGACGGCAGCCATCCGCAGCGCCTCCACCGTGGACACGGTGGCGATTTCTCCGTCGCGGAGGATGGCAACGGCGTCGGCTGCTTGTTGGACCTCGCTCAGGACGTGCGAGCTGAGGAAGACCGTTGCCCCGTCGGCCACTGCCTCGCGGACCATGGCATGGAAAACCTGCTGCACCAAAGGGTCAAGGCCGCTGGTGGGCTCATCCAGCACCAGGAGTTCGGGTTTGTGCATGAAGGCCTGCAGCAACCCCAGCTTCTGCTTGTTGCCTTTGGAGAGCTTCCGGGTTTGGCGGTCCAGGTCAAGGTTCAGGCGGTCCGCGAGATCGTTGACGTGGCGGGGGTCCACGGGCCCGCTGATGGCGGCAAAGTGATCCAGCGTGCGGCGGCCGGTAGTGCGGTTCTCCAGGTGCAGCTCGCCGGGGAGGTACCCGATCCTGCGGCGTAGGGAAGTGCCCGCTCGGCGCGGATTTTGTCCGAGTACCGAGATGGACCCCTCGCTGGGGCGGATGATGTCCAGCAGGCACCGCATGGTGGTGGTCTTGCCGGCCCCGTTGGGTCCGATGACGCCGAAGACCGTTCCGGCTTCCACCGCGAAATCGAGTCCATGCAGGACCTCGCGGTGACCGAACTTTTTGCGCAAACCCTCGACGACGATTGCCTGGGTCACGGGGCATGCTCCCTTCCTTGGTTGGTGGTTCCTTGCTGCAGCGCCTCGCGGGCCCCATCAAGGAACCGCGAATCCGTGTAGAAGCCGTGGGTGTAGATCTCCAGGGCGGGCAGGGTCAGTTGCCGCAGCAGCTCCGGTCCGATCCCGTGGGGTTCGGGAGTGGCGGCCCCGAGCGACCTTGAGAGGTGCCTGCCCAACATGAGGATGGACAGGCTGTTGGAGGCAATTACGACGGCGGTGGACCGGACGTCGTCGAACCGGCGGATGGTTCCTGCCTCGATGCCGGCATTGATGATGTCGTGGGTTTGCCTCACCACGGCGTCGAAGAAGGCATCTCCGGCGTCTGATTCGTCGCCTAGCGATTGGCGGATGTAGGCGATCTCATGGGCGTACTGCTCCGGGTTGCCCAGGTAGTCCTGGATCAGCTGGCGCGTTGATGCGGGGTCGGACTTGTCGCGGCCCTGGCTGGCTGTTTGGGCGAGGACGTGTTGGTCGCAGGCGGCGCGAAGGCCTTCCTTGCTGCCGAAGTGGTGGATGACCAGGCCAGGGCTGACCCCCGCTGCCTGGGCCACGGCGCGGACTGTGGCGCGGGTGAAACCATCGCGGCCGAAAAGTCCGATGGCGGCGTCGCGGATGCGGGCCCGGGTGGTGAAATCTACTGCGCTTGAACGCATGTTTAAAACACTAAACACCTGTTCAGTCCGGATCAAGGGTTCCTGTCATAACGATGTGACACCATTGGCTGGGTCGCCGGTGTGGAGAGTGCCGGCGTCGAAGATACTTGCCTCAGCGGTTGGATGGGGCAGCAGGTGGGGGTTGATGCAGTGGGCTTGAGCAAGACGGCAGCGGGGCATGTACGTCGGTGGTTACTCGGCGCGGTTGCCTTGGCATTGCTGGTTCCCAGCTCCCTCGGTGCCCCGGTTCCCGCGCAGGCCTCCACACCGCCTGTCACCGGCGCAATCGGCAACCTCTACAACACCAGCGCATGGGCACGAAGCGTACTGCTCCGCCCCACCAGTGCCGAGGAATGTTCAGGCAGCGGGAGCACCAGCGGCTGCGTGCAACGGTTCGCGGGAGGGGACATTGCCTGGTCCCCGCGCACCGGCGCCCGGGTGGTAGTCAACGGACCGGTCCGCACCTCATGGTGGGCCGCGGGCGGTCCCTCAGGCTTACACGGCTACCCCAAGACCGATACCACCAGTGGGCTGCGCAACGGAGGGTCCAAGCAAAGCTATGAACGCGGCGCCATTACCTACTCACCGGGCACTGGCGCCCAGCGGACCAGCGGATCCATCCATCTGGCCTGGGGCCGTGCCGGCTTCGAGACCGGGTACCTTGGGTACCCGGTAACCGCGGAAAGCACTGGACTGCGCGACGGCGGTGCCTGGCAGGCATTCGAACGGGGCTTTGTGGTGTGGTCGCCGGCCACAGGGGCGCATCCCTCTATGGGCGCGATTCGCGAACGATGGCGTCAGTCCGGAATGGAAGAGGGCGAGCTGGGTTACCCCGCCACGGACGAGGCACTGGGCCTGAAGAACGGCGGCTCATCCCAGCAGTACCAGCGCGGCACCATTCTCTGGTCACCTGCTACCGGGGCGAAAGCAGTCACCGGCGCAATCCGAAGCTACTGGGCCTCCACAGGGGGCCAAAACGGAGCGCTCGGATATCCAGTGGGTGAGGAAGTGCGGCAAAACAGCTTTGTTTACCAACTCTTCCAGGGTGGGACGGTTTATTGGTCCGCTGCTACCGGAGCACACTCCACCACCCATGGCGATGTCCACAACCGCTACAACGTACTGGGCGGAGCGGCCGGGCAACTCGGGCTGCCGCTCACGGACAAGCTTCCCCATGCCGGTGGACTCGTGCAGCAGTTCGCCAATGGCTGGCTGGTGTGGGGGCCGGCAACGGGTGCCCGGATCGTAGGACACCCCACGTATACAGTGTGGTCCGCGAACCCTGGCGAGTTCGGCTGGCCTGTCCGCGACACCTGGACGGACACCAGGGGAACCCATGTGGCCTTCCAGAAACTGGAAACCATCTGGAACGACGCCACCCAGGAGCTCTACTCGGCCGAAGCCGTGGACGCGTCCACGGTGGTTTTTCTGGGCGACTCGCAACTGGACCTGGACTCCTGGGGCGAGCAAGGTGCCCGCATGGCCGGGTATCCGCGCCAAGTAGTCAGAAGCATCGGTGGGATTGGTTACGTATCCGGCAGTCCCGCCGTCGGGGGTGGTTCTGCCACTGATGCGCTGGCGCAGGACCGGATCCTCCTGCCGCAGGGAAATCCCGGGCTGGTAGTGGTGACCCTGGGCGGCAACGACGCCCGGATCGGCGCCACGGATGCAGCCATCCTGTCCCAGGCAAATCGGCTGTGGGACGAACTCCGGCGCAAGTATCCGCGCAGCACCATCCTGATCAATGGAGTCTTGTCACGGTATGACGCCAGCCATGCCCAACGCCGGTGGGTGGATGGACTCGTGACCCGCGAGGCCGCACTTCGCGGGTGGCCGCGGATTTCCCTGGCCGGTACGGCAACCATCGCCGGGGCAGCCGGAGACTACCTCGACGGCAACCACATGAACCAGACCGGCCACAACAAAGTGGCTCCGCTCTACGCATCCGCGCTGAAGTACGTGCTGGGTAAGTAGTTGCTTTATTCCCGGTAACGCGGGAAGCGAACAGGTCACCCCTGCATGGGACATAGCGGGCAGGGTCGCGTACCGTGGAACCATGGCTACAGTTGACATCACTGGAGAACAGTTCGCATCGACCATCGAGGACAATGACATTGTCCTGGTGGATTTCTGGGCTGCTTGGTGCGGCCCGTGCCGCCAGTTTGCCCCCACCTACGGGGCAGCTTCGGACAAGCACGCCGACGTCGTTTTTGCGAAGGTCGACACCGAGGCCGAGCAGCAACTGGCCGCCGAAGCCGGGATCACGTCCATCCCCACGCTCATGGCTTTCCGGGAAAAGGTCCTGGTCTTCTCCCAGCCCGGTGCCCTCAACGGCCAGCAGCTTGAGCAGGTCATTGAAGCGGTGAAGGGACTGGACATGGAAGAGGTCCACGCCCACGTTGCCAAGTCGCGTGCCGAGGCCCAGGAAAACTAAGACCCAACGGCGGTTCGACACCGAATTCGCCGGAAATGCATCGAGGTCGCCGGAAAATTCCGGCGACCTCGATGCTTTAAGGCGTTCTCGCAGTTTTGCGGCGACTAGAGCCGTTCGAGCTTGACGGGCTCAGCCAGCAAAGCGCTGAGGGACTCGTTCAGGTCCTGGACGGCGATTCCCTTGGAGTGCTTCTCGAGAAGCTCCTCGGATTCCCAGCGCTCCGTGAGGACAAGCTTGTCCTCGGTAGCTTCGGTGAGCTCGTAACGGATGCAGCCGGGCTCGTTCACGACCTCGTCGATCGCGATTTCCAAAGCGAGCTTCACGCGGAAGAACTCGCCTTCGTTGGGGATGAACGTGGCCTGCAGGTCAATGGGTGCACTCATGGATCCAACCCTACCGGCAGGACACGGCCCCGCTGGAGGTGGTTACGGTTCTGTTGCGGCCCGTCCCTTGGTAGCGTTCCGTCATGTTGTCCTACACTGCCGGAGACACTGACGTCCCGTTGCTCGAAGAGACCATCGGCGCCCACTTTGAGCGCATCGCCGCACAATTTCCTTTGCGGGACGCCCTCATTGAAGCCGCAGCGACGCCTGGTGGTGACGCCCGCCGGTGGAGCTACGAAAAACTGAACGACGACGTCAACCGCCTCGCCCGGGCACTGCTCGCCACCGGCGTGGACAAAGGGGACCGGATCGGGATCTGGAGCCCGAACTGCGCCGAGTGGACCATCCTGCAATACGCGACAGCCAAGGTCGGGGCGATCCTGGTCAACGTCAATCCGGCGTACAGGAGCCACGAGCTGGAATTCGTGGTGCGGCAGAACGGCATGCGGATGCTGGTGGTTGCTCCTTCAGATAAGCACAGCGACTACGTGGGCATGGCCAGGGACGCTGCGGCGGTCTGTCCGGAACTCCGGGAGATCGTCTTCCTCCCAGGGGACCCTGAACTGGAGTTGGCAGCGGGCGAACCCGAAGCCAGCCACGAGATGAGGTACGCAGAACTCCTCACCCGGGCCGACGGCGTCGGGCCTTCCGCTGTCCAGGACCGGATGGCCGAACTTGACCCGCACGAGGCCATCAACCTGCAATACACCTCGGGCACCACGGGGTTTCCCAAGGGTGCGACGCTGACCCACCACAACATCCTCAACAACGGGCACTCGATCGGCCGGCTCCTGAAGTACACCGAACATGACCGCGTGGTGATCCCGGTACCGTTCTACCACTGCTTCGGCATGGTCATCGGAAACCTCAATGCGCTCAGTTTCGGGGCGGCCACCATCATTCCCAGCCGCGGATTCACTGCCTCGGCAGCGTTGGAAGCAGTGCAGGATTTCGGCGGAACGTCCCTCTACGGCGTGCCCACCATGTTCATCGCAGAACTGGCCCTGCCCGATTTTGCTTCCTACGACCTCTCCACGCTGCGCACCGGCGTGATGGCAGGTTCCCTGTGCCCCATCGAGGTGATGCGCCGGGTGATCGATGAGATGCACATGGTGGACGTGGCCATCTGCTACGGAATGACCGAGACTTCGCCCGTGTCCACCATGACCCGGCCGGGGGACACCCTGGAGCAGCGGACCACCACGGTGGGACGGACCATGCCGCATCTGGAGAGCAGGATCGTGGACCCGGGGACCGGGGAAACAGTGGAACGGGGCGTCATTGGGGAGCTGTGCACCCGTGGCTATGCGGTCATGAGCGGTTATTGGGGACAGCCGGAGAAAATTTCCGAAGCCATTGACGCGGAAGGATGGATGCACACAGGTGACCTCGCCCGCATGGACACGGACGGCTACCTGGTGATCGAGGGGCGCATCAAGGACATGGTGATCCGGGGCGGGGAGAACATCTACCCACGGGAGATCGAGGAATTCCTGTATCTGCACCCGGATATCCAGGATGTGCAGGTGATTGGGGTGCCTGACGCAAAGTATGGCGAGGAACTCATGGCATGCATCATCCTCAAACCCGGGGCTGCCCCGCTCACGCCCGAGGACCTGGCCGCGTACTGCCGGGGGAAACTGGCCCATTACAAGATCCCCCGCTACGTGGATGTGCGTGAGAGCTTTCCCATGACAGTCTCCGGCAAGGTCCGGAAGGTGGACATGCGTCAGGAAGCGGTATCCCGCCTGCACCTCTAAGCAACGCTTTTAGTGGCGCCGGTGATCCTGAACCGTCATCCGTGGCCCGAAGGTGGGTTTGCGGAAACCACTGAGGTACAGCATGCGGACCAGCCTCTGCCTCTGTCCCCGCCAGGGCTCCAGGAGTTCCAACATGCCCGTGTCGTCGGTCTTCCGACCCGTCAGTGCGTAGCCCACGTAAGAGGCCAAGTGGTAGTCACCCACGGAAATCGAATCCGGGCAGCCGTGTGTCCGCTGGACTACCTCGGACGCCGTCCAGATGCCGATCCCTGGAATCGTCTGCATCCCGGCGCTCGCCTGCGCCGGATCAAGGCCTGCCAGCCGTTCAAGCGCGACGGCGGACTGCAGCGCCCGCATCACCGTGGCCGAACGCTGTGGCCCAACCCCGGCCTTGTGCCACTCCCATGACGGAACTGCCAGCCACTGCCGGGCAGTGGGAGGCACCAGCAACCCCGCGGGAGCCTTGCCGGGGGCAGGGGTTCCGTACCGGTGCAGCAGGTAGCGGTATCCACGACGTGCCTCCAGCGTGGTGACCTTTTGCTCCAGAATGGTGGGCACCAGGGAGTCAACCATGCGCCCGGTGGAGGGCAGCCGCAAAGCCAGGTTCCGGCGTCGTGCTTCTGTGACCAGGCGGGGGAGCGTGGCGTGGAAAGCGGGCTCATCAAACGGAGACCAATCGTCGTGGGCGCCCAAAAGCCTGGGCACCCCCACAATGGCGTCGCCGGCCCCGGGGCCCCACGCTTGGGCGTCCACGAAGCATTCGTCGCCCAATCCGCCTGCCGACAACCTCAGCGAGACCGGCCCGGAATCCGCGGTGAACGCCATCCAGAAGCCGTTGGACTGCGCGGCGAAGGACGGGTCCCCGTTGCCCCGCATGAGCGGAAACATGGTCTGGTCCAAGCGGAAGGCGCCGCCCGGATGCCACCTGACGGCTGCGTCCGCCGCGGCCGCAACAACGGGCGGGGCGTCTGCGATGGTCATGTTTTTATGGTCCCACGTCCGGCTGACAATCTGCTGTCCGGACCCCTTACGGCAGGCATCCGCCCGGGTCTAGACTCCCTGGTGTGGCGTGGGTGGGCCGCGCCATACGCCATGAAAAACCAGGTACAAGGAGCGCGAACCATGGCCGCTATAGTGCACTTCGAGATTCCTACCGACAACACAGACCGGGCAAACACCTTCTACCAAAGTGCCTTCGGCTGGAACCTGAGCCCCATGCAGGGGATGGATTACACGATCGCCATTACGGCACCCTCCGATGAACAAACAGGTACGCCAACGGAGCCGGGGGCCATCAACGGGGCACTCTTTCCCCGGACGGACGCGCTTAAGACCCCGATCCTGACCATCGACGTTGAGGACATCGATGCAGCGCTGGCACACGTGGAATCAGCCGGCGGCACCGTGGTCCAAGCCAAGGACGCGGTGCCCACCATGGGCTGGTATGCCTACTTCAAGGACACTGAGGGCAATGTCCTGGGTGTGTGGCAGACCGACACGTCCGCAGGCACCTAGCCAACGGGGCGAAAGCAAGCCGGGCACCGGGCAGGCGGTAACTTTGTACTTATGAAGTACGCCCAGTCCGTGTTGGACCTCATCGGCAATACGCCCCTCATCAAACTCAACCACGTTACGGAGGGCATCAAAGCCACCGTCCTGGTGAAGCTCGAGTACGTCAATCCCGGCGGATCCATCAAGGACCGGATCGCCGTGAGGATGATCGAGGATGCGGAAAAGGACGGCCGGCTCCAGCCGGGCGGAACCATAGTTGAGCCGACGTCGGGAAACACTGGAGTGGGCTTGGCGCTGGTAGCCCAGCAAAAAGGCTACAAGTGCATTTTCGTGGTGCCTGACAAGGTGGGCGAGGACAAACGCGCCGTCCTGCAGGCGTACGGCGCCGAGGTCGTGGTGACGCCCACGGCAGTGGCTCCGGACAGCCCGCAAAGCTACTACGGCGTTTCAGACCGCCTGGTCAGCGAAATCCCCGGGGCTTTCAAACCTGACCAATTCTCCAACCCTGCCGCCCCCGGCAGCCACTACGAGTCCACGGGCCCGGAAATCTGGCAGGACACTGACGGCCGGGTCACGCACGTGGTCATCGGCGCCGGAACCGGCGGCACCATCACCGGCACTGGCCGCTACCTCAAGGAAGTCTCCGCCGACCGTGCGGAGTCCGACGGCGGCCCGGTCAGGATCATCGGCGCGGATCCGGAAGGTTCGGTCTATTCCGGCGGCACCGGCCGTCCCTACTTTGTGGAGGGCGTGGGCGAGGACATGTGGCCCGCCAACTACGATCCCTCCGTTGCCGATGATGTGATCGCAGTTTCCGATGCCGACTCGTTCTCCATGACCCGCCGCCTTGCCCGGGAAGAGGGCCTGTTAGTTGGCGGTTCCTCCGGCATGGCCGTCGTAGCAGCACTGCAGGCCGCCAAAGACCTGGACGAGTCCGCTCTTGTAGTGGTGATCCTGCCGGATTCCGGCCGCGGCTACCTGGCCAAGATCTTCAACGACCAGTGGATGCGCTCCTACGGCTTCCTCTCCGGCGGGGAAGAGTCCTCGGTGGGGGAGGTCCTCAAATCCAAGACGGGCGAAATGCCCGACCTCGTCCACATCCACCCCAACGAGTCCGTCCGTGACGTCATCAACATCATGAACGAGTTCGGCGTCTCCCACATCCCGGTCCTGTCGCAGGAACCGCCGGTGGTCATGGGTGAGGTCTTGGGGGCCGTGGATGAGCGCAGCCTCACCAGCAAACTGTTCCGTGGTGAAGCGAAGCTGATGGACAAGATCTCCGAACACATGGGTGCACGCCTTCCGGTAATAGGCTCCCTGGAAACCATTTCGGCAGCGCGCGAGCTGCTGTCCGACGTCGATACCGTCATGGTGACGTTCGCGGGTGCCCCGGTGGGCATCCTGACCCGCCATGACCTCCTGGCCTACCTGAGCAACTAGGCGCAACCCACGCCAAGGCGTCCGGTCCCAGCCGGCGCCGTGAACCATCCGTCCCACGAACCACGAGGAGCTTCCATGTCTGCCACCAACAACGCCGGGTTCAACACGCGCGCCGTCCACGCCGGACAGGCCTTCGAGCCCAGGACCGGTGCTGTGGTGCCTCCGCTGCACTTCAGTTCCACCTATGCCCAGGACGGGATCGGCAACCTGCGGTCCGGTTACGAGTACGGCCGCGGCGGGAACCCGACCCGCGATGCCCTGCAGGAGCAGCTGGCCGCGTTGGAAGGTGGCACGGCCGCATTCTCGTTCGGCTCCGGCCTGGCGGCCGAGGACTCATTGATCCGTGCCGTGGCGCGCCCTGGAGACCACATCGTCCTGGGCAACGACGCCTACGGGGGCACGTACCGCCTCATTAACCGGGTCCTGGGTGACTGGGGCATCGGCAACACCCCGGTGGACATGTCGGATCTCGACGCCGTCGCGGCCGCCGTTGCTGCCAACAACACCAGGATCGTCTGGGTGGAGACGCCATCCAACCCCATGATGAAGATCACCGACATTGAAGCGCTCGCCGCTGTAGCGCACGACGCCGGTGCCCTCCTGGTGGTGGACAACACCTTCGCATCCCCCTACTTGCAGACCCCGCTCGCCCTGGGTGCCGACGTGGTTGTCCACTCCACCACGAAGTACATCGGCGGCCACTCCGACGTGGTGGGCGGTGCCATTGTGGTCAAGGACGCCGGGCTCGCGGAGAAGCTCGGTTTTATCCAGTTCGCCGTGGGCGCGGTCTCGGGTCCCATGGATGCGTTTCTCACCACCCGTGGGCTGAAGACTTTGGGCGTTCGCATGGACCGCCACAGCGATAACGGCCAGGCAGTGGCCGAGTGGCTGCTGCAGCGCCCCGAGGTGGAAGCAGTGCTCTACCCGGGACTGCCTGACCACCCCGGCCACGAGCTCGCTGCCAAGCAGATGAAGAAGTTCGGCGGCATGGTCTCCGTGCAGTTCAAGGGCGGCGAGGCAGCGGCACGCACGGTGGCCGAATCAACCTCGGTATTCACGCTGGCCGAGTCCCTGGGCGGCATCGAGTCCCTGATGAACTACCCGTCGGAGATGACCCACGCCTCGGTGAAGGGCACCGAGTTGGCCGTACCCGTCAATCTCCTGCGCCTGTCCTGCGGGATCGAGGAAGCCGAGGACCTGATCGCTGACCTTGAACAGGCCTTTGCCAAGATCAGCAACGGCTGACACTGTGGCTTCTCCTTCACAAACGGTGGCTTCCACCACGCAGCGGGGCTGGATCCTCACTGTGGCCGGTGCCCTGACCCTCGCCGTGGCTGTGTGGTTCCTCTATACGGACTACGAGCCTGCGCTGAATGACTTCGAGGTCTACTTTTACGGCGGTGGCAAGGTCCTGGAAGGCGGCGACCTTTACGCGTTCCGGGAGGGGCTGCCGTTCACCTATCCGCCGTTCGCAGCGTTGCTCTTTACGGTGTTGGCGGCAATGGGCTTCTTTGGGGGCAGCATGGTGTTCATCCTTGCTGCCTTGGTGGGCGCCGCTGTGGTTGCCGCCTGGCTGGCGCGGCACTACTTCGGCGTGAAGACCTGGCGTGAGGCGTTTGCCGACTACCGCTTCCGGACCACGGCTTTGGTGGGGGCAGGTGCCATCCTGCTGTTGGGACCTTGGCGGGATACTTTTGTCTTCGGGCAGATCAATATCATCCTGATGGGCGTGATCCTGGTTGATTTCGCCCTCCACGGCAAGGTCCGCGCAGGTGAAATCCGGTGGCCCGCAGGCTTGTTGATTGGCCTGGCGGCAGGAGTGAAGCTGACTCCTTTGGCCTTTGGACTGTATTTCCTGGTGCGCCGCGACTTCAAGGCCCTGGGGTGGATGGCTGCGGGTTTCTTTGGCTCCATCGCCCTCGCCTGGGCTGTGCTGCCCCAGGCCTCCGTGGACTTCTGGACCAAGATCCTGCCCGACACCGGCCGTATTGGCGGACCGGCGTACGTTGACAACCTTTCGGTCAAGGGACTCCTGCTGCACTTTGGAATGCCGGACTCTACCCTCACCAACGTGGTGTGGATGGTCCTGTCCCTCGGGCTGGTGGTCCTTGCCGGCCTCATCATCAAGTGGGCGGTGGACGCTGAGGAGAACTTCATTGCAGTATCGGCAACCGCCATTTTGATGCTCCTGATCAGCCCTGTCTCCTGGTCCCACCACTGGGTCTGGGTTGCTGTCGCCCTGCCCAGCATGGCTTTCGCCATGCACCGGGTACCGTCACGATCGGGCCGGATGCGCACCGCCGGATGGGTGATCGTGGCGTGCTCCACGGTGGCTTTCTTCATGACGCCCAAGAACCTTGCCGTATGGGCGGGCGCTGCCGAGTGGGGCAAGGACCCGCAGACCCAATGGCAGCTCATGATTTCCAGCCTGGGTGTGGTGTGCGGAATTGCCATGCTGGTCTATTGGGCTGTGGCATATCATCCCTCGCGGACGCGAAAGCCCGTAGCCTAGCCCTGCATCCGGCCCCTGTCCGCCCGCCCCACCCGGGGCAAAATGTGCGGTTTGCGCGGCGAACAAGGGGCGGAGCAGTTGGAGCCCCTAGCCTGAGATGCCGTCCCGGCCGTCTTCCTCACGCCCGGTCAGGCGCCTCCTGAACGAGGCGTCATCGGCCGAGGTGAGCTGGAGGTCGTACCAACCCTCCACGGTGTCCCAGCCAATCTTCCTGGATTGTCCGGGCTTGAGCTTCACGGTCTGGTGGTCCTCGGCGTACTGAAGGGATTCCATCTTCACGGTCACCGGTACCGTCCCGTTGTTGCCCAGCTCCAGTTCCACGGCTTTCCTGCCGCGGCGACCGGTCACGGTGACGTCGACGCCGGACGCGGCGCCCGCCGTCGTGCCTTTCAGTTCGTACTGGTACCGGTTGGGGCCGGTGACGACGACGTCGAACGCGCCGGCGGTGACGGGGAGTTCCACCTTCTGGCTTCCAAGCACGTCCACGTGCCGGGGTTCTGTGACCTCGCCGGCGTAGCCGTACACCGTGAAGTGGGTGGAGCGGGTTCCTTGGTTGGTCAGTGTCAGGGCCAGGGCTCCGGTTTGGACGGTGGCCGAAACCCGGGGCCGGTAGGGGAGCGGGCGGGCCGGGCGGCTGCCCGTTTCCTGGACGGGGGCTACCTGCTCGGAAGGGGGATTCGGGCGCCAGCGGCTGATCTTGGCAGGCACTGCCGCTGGGTGGTCAAGGACGGGGGGAGTACCGGGGGACGTGAAGTTGAAAACGCCGGTCAGGTCACCGCAGACCTCGCGGCGCCAGGGCGAGATATTCGGTTCCGCAACGCCGGTCCAGCGTTCCAGGAAGCGGAGCACCGAGGTGTGGTCGAAGATTTCCGAACTGACGTAACCGCCAACGGTCCACGGCGAAACCACGGTCATGGGTACGCGGGGTCCCAACCCGATGGGCCGGGCGGTGGTCCAGTCCGTGGACTCGCCCGACGCCGGTCGCGGCTGGACGGGAGGCGGGACGTGGTCAAAGTAGCCGTCGTTTTCGTCGAAGTTCAGGAAAATTGCCGTGCTGTCCCAGGTGTCCGGGTTGTTGGCCACGATGTCCAGCAGGCGGTACACAAAGTTTGCGCTGCCCACAGGAGTGGAAGCGCCCGGGTGCTCGGAATCGGCTGCCGAGGGCACCAGCCAGCTGACCTGAGGCAACGTTCCATCGGAAATGTCCGTGCCGAGGCGTTCCAGAAGGGTGTTGGGACGGCCACGCCACATGGCTTTGTCGAACAGTGCGCGCTCGGCATCCGTGAGGGCGGCGCGGCCCTTCTCCAATTGCGCGAGGAGCCGGTCCTGCTCGGCGGGTGTTTTGTCCTGGAGCCGGTCATAGAACTCCTCGGTGGTGCGAAGGTTTCCGTCCACTTGGGCAAGCATCTTTCGGCCGATTGCCTTGAAGGTCTGGAAGTACTCGACCGCGTTGTCCGTGAAATTGTCCCAATCCTGGTAAATCTTCCACCCGACCCCTTGCTGCTCAAGGCGTTCAGGGTAAGTGGTCCAGTCATAGCCACCGTGGTCGTAGCCGTAGGCCGCATTGGTGACGGCTCGTTTGGAGCTGCCTGGCTCAGTGCCCGTGGTGCCGCTCCAGAGGAAGTTGCGGTTGGGGTTGGTGGAGCCGTTGACGGAGCAGTGGTAGGCATCGCAGATGGTGAAGGTGTCGGCGAGCTCGTATTGCAGTGGAATGTCCTGGCGTTCGTAGAACGTCATGGTGGAAGCGCTCTTGGCTGGAACCCACTGATCGCACCAGCCGTTGTTCCACGCCGTCGTGGTTCCGTTGAAGGAGTGGTCCAGATCGCCCAGGTACTGGATGTCCGTACCGGGCCTGCCGGCGAGTTCGGCGGCCTTCCGCAGGGAAAAGGGCAGCACGTCCCCGCCGGTGGCACGTGGCTGTTCGAACATGGACTTGCCGCTGCGCAGGCGGGTGACGGCGTGGTCCCCATAGCCCCGCACGCCACGCAACGAGCCGAAGTAGTGATCAAAGGAGCGGTTCTCCTGCATCAGGATGATGACGTGCTTGATGGACTGGAGGCTCCCCGGCGGGGTTGGTTTGGCCATGGCAGCCTGGACCGATGGCGGCAGGAGGGAACCGGTGGCTGCGAGCGCCGTCGCTGCAGCTGCGGTGCCGAGGAAGCTGCGGCGGGACAGTCCGGACGCATCGGTTGAACGATTAACCATTTCAGGGTTGTTCGAGGACATTCAGGGGTGCCTTTCGTGGTCAGAGGTGACCGGGCCAGCCTAATCAGCGCTGGTGAACCCGAGGTGAAAGCGGAGCAAACCGGCGGGGTGTGTCGCGTACGTCACATTCGGGGAGGGGCTCTGGATACCTTGGCTTTCTTGAGAGAAGTCAGCTACTTTGGCCTCATGCCTCTTCGTTCTGACTGGTCAGCACGCCCGTGCAGCCTGGCCCGTGGCCTCGATGTCCTTGGCGACCCCTGGGGAAGCCTGGTCCTGCGTGAGGTCTTCTTGGGCAACGGCCGGTACGAGGCCATCAAGCAACAGCTGGAGGTTGCGGACAACGTCCTGAGCAAGAGGCTCGGCTGGCTTGTCGAGTCAGGCCTGCTGGCCCAGCACCCTTATCATGACGGCACCCGCACCCGGCAGGAATATGTCCTCACGCCCAAGGGCGAGGACGCCCTGCCCGTCCTGAACGCCATTATCATCTGGGCCGGGAAGAATCTGGACGCACCACATGATGGGCCGCACATGAAGGTCATCCACACAGACTGCGGGGAGGCAACAACGTCAGCTGACACGTGCACCCACTGTGGTGTCCACCTGACTGCAGCCAACACCAGCTGGCACAGCTTCAAGCGCAGCAACCATCCCTTGCCACTGGCCGTGGCACCACAAGAAAACCACACGAGCGATTCCCCTGAAACGGAGATCCCCGCATGACAGCTCCCGACGTCACCGGGGCACCGCCGGAAAAGAAGGCATCCACCAGCAAGCGCCGTCGGCTCCACCCGGCCTGGTTCGTGGCCGCAGTGGCATTCCTCGCTTTGGTGGGAGCTGCGGGTTTCCGTGCAGCGCCGGGCGTGCTGATGGTCCCGCTGCAGGAGGAATTCGGCTGGTCCACCACGGTGTTGTCGCTGGCGGTCAGCATCAATCTGGTCCTCTTCGGGCTGACGGCACCTTTCGCTGCAGCGCTGATGGAGCGCTTCGGCATCCGCCGGGTCACCTCGTTGGCGCTGTGCCTCATCGGCCTGGGCTCGGCGCTCACGGTGTTCGTGAACCAGTCCTGGCAGATCCTGCTCACCTGGGGGTTGCTGATCGGCCTCGGCACAGGCTCCATGGCACTGGTGTTCGCGGCCACCATCGCCAACACGTGGTTCGCCAAGAGCAGGGGACTGGTGATCGGTATCCTGACCGCAGGCAGTGCCGCCGGGCAGCTGGTGTTCCTGCCCTTCATCGCTGCGCTGGCCCAGAACCCGGGCTGGCGGGGAGCCTCACTGCTCATCGCCGCCGGTGCGCTCGCCGTGGTCCCGCTGGTGCTGCGGTGGCTGCGTAACTCACCCGCCGACGTCGGGGTCCTGCCGTACGGGGCGGAGGAACCCGGTTTGAGCAAAGCCGGGGGCAACCACGGCGACGCCGGATCCACCCCGGCGCCAGCTGGCACGCCGGCCGCTGTGGCTGCGTCGCCGGTACCGGTCCCGCCGAAGGACTCCGCCAATGCCGCCGTCCGGGCCCTGCAAGTCCTGAAGCGGGCCAGCAAGGTGCGCACTTTCTGGGCTCTGGCTGCCGGGTTCGCTATCTGCGGAGCAACCACCAACGGACTGATCGGCACGCACTTCATCCCTTCGGCGCACGATCACGGCATGCCCGAGACCACTGCTGCCGGTTTGTTGGCCGTCGTCGGGATTTTCGACATCGTGGGGACCATCGCCTCAGGGTGGCTGACCGATCGCTTCAATCCCAAGATCCTGCTGGCCGTGTACTACCAGTTCCGCGGGATCGGGCTGCTGGTGTTGCCGCTGCTCCTGGGCTCCTCTGTTGAGCCGAGCATGATCATCTTCGTGGTGGTTTATGGGCTCGACTGGGTGGCCACTGTGCCTCCCACCGCTGCGATCTGCCGCTCGGTGTTCGGCGCGGACGGCTCGGTTGTTTTTGGTTGGGTGTTCGCCGCCCACCAACTCGGTGCAGCCGTGGCCGCCTTGATGGCCGGCTTCATCAGGGATGCCACCGGGCACTACAACTACGCCTGGATGGGAGCAGCTGCCATGTGCACCGTGGCCGCGGTCATCAGTGCCACCATCCGGAAGGACGCCGTGAAGAAGGAACCCGCCGCGGTTGCCTGACCTGCCTGGATCCTCGGTTGCCTGACCCGCCGCGGTTGCCTGACTTGCCCGGTGCCCGAATGCCGTTGTGAGGCCCGCTCTGCGCGCTATTCGCTCGATAAACCATGCAGAGCGGGCCTCACAACAGGGGTTTTAGCCGGTCGCGGTGATACGGAACGTCAAGGTCCGCGCTTCCGGACGCAACGCGTAGTCCGGCCACACATCCGGCCCGCAAGCCCTGGACCCAAGGCCGTGCTGGGCAGCATCCAGGTAGAGGTAGCTGTGGTGGCTTCCCGGCAACTCGTGCGGGTGATCCGCCGCTGAGACTTCCTGCGCAGTGTGCCGGGTGAGCGTAAAACCGGGCAAGCGGCCGCGGGAGTCCGGGACGGCGTCGAGTTTCAGCCACGGGGAACCTGCCTGCTGCAGGTCAAGCGACCGGACAGCACTGCGGTGTCCCGATTCCTGCGGTTTGGCGTAAGGCACCGTGAGCTCGTCAATGCCCGCTGAGTACCGTCCCACCAGGGTGGCGTGCATGCTGTCGGGGTACGATTCCCGAGGTCCCGTGCCGAACCAGGATGCCCCGTCAACGGATGCAGGAAGCTCAAAACGGAGCCCCACGCGAGGCCAAATGATGTCCCAGCCAGTGCTGGGGACGATGTCCACGCGCAGGAACAGTTCCCCGCCGGAGAGCTGCCAGTTTTCCTCGACCGTGACCCATTGGGAAGCATCGGCGGCGGCGTAGCGGGTCTGGACCACCACCTCGGATCCGCCGGCTGAAACCTTCTCCACCCTTGCCGTGAGCCGGTCCAGGCCGGCAGCACGCCAGACGGTTTCCATGGATGGGGCAGCAGTGCCGTTTCCGTTGTTGAGCCACGGATCGGCGTGGTCGTAGCTCCCGCGACCGGCGCCGGCGTCGTTGTCCGTAGGGGCACGCCACAGTTCCAGCCGTGGTCCGGACACGGGCAGCCCTGCGAGGGAGGCCAGCCGGCCCGCCTCGAAGACGGCCGGGCCCAAGGAAAGGGTCCCTTCCACGTCCACGTCCGCACGCGCCGCGGATGTCCCGGGACGCGGAACCCTCAATGCTGCAGGGGCTTCGGTCATCTCCAGCTGCGCCGCCGAGACGACGTGCCCGGCCTCAGCCCAGCCTGTGTCCTTGCGGAGGACAGCCTCCACAGTCAGCCAGTACTCACCCGCTTCCACGGCAGCGAAATCCGGGAGCTCAATCCGTGCAGTGCTGCCGGGGGCAAGCTGGCCGCCTTCCTGTGTGAGGACGTCCAGTTCGCCGGAATCAAGCCGGACACCATCCAGCTCAGTGCGCCAACGCAGGACTACGTCCGATGCATCTGCCGTATGCCGCAGGTTGGCGACGGAGACGAAACGGCGGGTACCGGCGTCGGACGCTTCCGTGGAGAAGCCCAACCGCAGGGGAGCGACGATCTGTTTGTATTCATGGAGGCCAGGGCTGGGCGCCGAATCGGAGAGGACCATGCCGTCCATGACGAAGTTGCCGTCGTGGACAACCTCGCCGAAGTCCCCGCCGTAGGCGAAGAATTCAGTGCCACCGGCCGTGGTGGTGCGGATGCCGTGATCACGCCATTCCCACACGAACCCGCCATGAAGCCGCGGGAAGCGGTCCACCAGGTCCTCGTACTGGTCGATCGCACCCGGACCGTTTCCCATGGCATGGACGTACTCGCACAGGATGAACGGTTTGGTACGCTGCCGGGCGGACTCCGCCGCGGAACACCCGAGCAGGAGTGATCGGGAGTCATCCCGGCCGATCGCCTCAGTTTCCGGAACCGAAGAGTACATCCGCGAGTAAACGTCCGTGTACGCACCGGTGTAGTCACCTTCGTAGTGGACGGGCCTGCCGGTGTCCCGGGCATGGGCCCACGCGGACATCGCTGCCAGGTTGGCGCCGGTCCCGGACTCGTTGCCCAAGGACCACATGATGATTGAGGGGTGGTTCTTGTCCCGCTCCACCGTGCGTTCCATCCGGTCCACGTACGCCTCACGCCACGCCGGATCGTCGCTGGGATTGCCCACCCAGCCATGCCGTTCAAAGCCGTGCGTCTCCAGGTCGCATTCGAGGATCACCCAGAATCCCATCTCGTCGGCGATGTCCAGCAAGCGCGGGTGCGGTGGGTAGTGGCTGGTGCGGATCGCATTGACATTGAACTGCTTCATCAGGGCGAGGTCGGCACGGGCAAAGTCTTCGTCAAACACGCGGCCGCGGTCGGGATGGGTTTCATGGCGGTTCACACCGTGGAACACCACACGCCGTCCATTTACCAGGAACCGGTCACCCTTGATCTCCACTGTGCGGAAGCCGAGCCGAAGCGAGATGGTCTCACCCTCGCTGTGCACGGTTGCGTTATAGAGGCGCGGAACCTCGGCGGACCAAGGTTCGACGGCGGTGATCGCCACCGGGGCGACGTCGGCCGGGGAGTTCCAGACGACGTCGACGTCCAGTTCCGGAACGGACAGCCGGACCGGGTAGGCGGCCTCGTCCGCAGTGATCTCCGGGTCGATGACCCCGGCACCCGCGGTGTAGGAGGTCCGGAGCCAGACGTCGTCGATGCCCTTGTTGGGGCGGACCTGGAGTGTGACGTCGCGGAAGATGCCGGGCATCCACCACTGGTCCTGGTCCTCAACGTAGCTCGATGCCGACCATTGGTGGACGCGGACCGCAATCACGTTATGCCCGGTGCGAAGGGCCCCGGTCACATCGAATTCCTGGGCCAGCCTGCTGCCGGTGCCTACACCGACTTCGATGCCGTTGAGCCACACCTTGTAACGGGATTCGACGCCGTCAAAACGCAGCACCGTCTTCTGGGCGTTGTTCCAGCCTTCCGGCACTTCGAACGAGCGGCGGTAGTCACCAGTCGGGTTCTCATCCGGGACGTGCGGGGCATTGGTGGGGAAGGGGAACTGCACGTTTGTGTAGATCGGGCGCCCGTAAGCACCCTCGCCCTCCAGGACCCAGTGCGCGGGAACCGGGATCCGGTCCCAGCCGGAGTCGTCCAGGGTTTCCTTGCCGATTCCTTCGACGGCCTCGCCCGGGGGAAGGACGCCACGCCCGCCTGCTGTGCCGGGAGCCCCGGGGAGAAGCCGGAACCGCCACTGGCCGTTGAGGGACAGGGTGGGGGCGTCAGTGTGCAGCCAGGAGCGGGCCGGGATCCTGTTCCCGGTACCCGGACCGGTATCGGTGATGTAGTGGACCTCGGGTGACGGGATCATTACTTGACGGCTCCTTCTGTCAGCCCACCGCGCCAGAAGCGCTGCAGGACGATCATGGCGATGCTGAGGGGAATGATGGAGAGCAGCACTCCGCCGGTGGTCAGTTCATAGAATTCAGGCAAACGGTCAACCTGGCTCAGCCAGTTGTTCAGTCCGAGCGTGATGGGGTAGAGCTCCGAGTCGGACAACATGACCAGGGGAAGGAAATAGTTGTTCCAAATGCCCACCAACTGGAACAGGAAAACGGTGACCAAGGCGGGGGTCAGTACCTTGAGCCCGATGGTGTGGAAAATCCGGAGTTCTCCGGCGCCGTCAATCCTGGCCGCCTCGATCAGCGAAGTATCCACGGTGGCCTGGGCATAGATCCTGCACAGGAACAGGCCGAAGGGGGAGACCAGCGAGGGCAGCAAGACACTCCAGTAGGTGTTCGCCAGGCCCATCTGGCTGAACAGCAGGAAGAGCGGCAAGGCAGTGGCCGTGCCGGGCACCAGCACGCCGCCCAGGATGGTGCCGAAGACCAGGTTCCGTCCCCGGAACTGGTACTTGGCCAGCGCGTAGCCACCAGCGGCAGCAAAATAGGTGGCCAGGAGTGCTCCGACGCCTGCGTAGATCGCGGAGTTCAGGAACCAGCGGCCAAAAATGCCGTTGTCGTAGCTGACCACGCGGCCTATGTTCTCCCACAAGGAGAACGTCGGGGCGAACCAGAAACCGTTGGTGGAGAAGAGATCGGCCGTGGACTTCGTGGAGGCCACGAAGACCCAGTACACGGGAATGAGGAAGTACAAGGCCACCACCACCAGAAGTGAAGTGACAATGATGGTCGATGACCGGCGTCGTCCGGCGGAGCGGTCAGGGCCTGCGGAAGGTTTGCTGCGGACGGCGGTGGAGGTGGGCTTCGTGGCGGTGGCGGTCATGAGGACTTCCTGTTCGTCAGTGCGAGGAAGGCGAAGGACAGGGCAAAGGCGGCCACGGCGATGATGACCGACTGGGCTGCGGCGACGTTGTAGTCGTTGTAGGCAAAGGCCGTGGTGTAAGCACTGAGGTTTGGCGTGTACTGGCTGTCGATGGCCGGAGCCACAGTCTTGAGTACCTGTGCCTCCGCGAAGAGCTGCAGGGTTCCGATGATGGAGAACACTGTGGTGAGCATGAGCGCGGGACGAATGAGGGGCAGCTGGATGCTGCGCGCCACGCGCCAGGTGGAAGCACCGTCCACCTTGGCTGCCTCATAGAGTTCCACCGGAATGGCCTTCAGCTGCGCCACGATGATCAGCATGTTGTAGCCCGTGTAGCTCCACGTGACGATGTTGGCGATGGACCACAGCACACTGTTCGCACCGAGGAAATCGGGAGTCAGGCCCACCACTTTGGCGGCATCGAAAAGAGGACTGAGGCCGGGGACATACAGGAAGGACCACAGGATGGTCGCGATGACACCGGGGACGCCGTAAGGCAGGAAGTAGGCGGCACGGAAGAACCCAGGCCATTTTGCCGAGGCCGACTCGAGCATGAGGGCCAACGCGGTGCACAGGACGATCATGACCGGCACCTGGACAACTCCGAACAGGAGCATCCTGCCAATTGAGGCAACGAAGCTGCCGTCAGCCAGGGCCTGGGCATAGTTGCTGAAACCGGCAAACTCACTGCTCACGCCTGCTTCGCCGAAGAGCCCGCTGCGGGTCACTTTGGTGAAACTGGACATAATGGCCACCACGATGGGCAGCAGGAACGTGAGGACGAAGAGGGCCAGGAATGGTGCCAGCAGCACCCAGGGAGCCCGGGCGGCGGCGCCGTTCCGCTTGCCGGCCTGTTTGATCTGTTTGCCTGAGCGGTTTGCGGTGGCGGGACGCTGCACGGTAGGTGAAGTGCGGGTGGTCGTCATGCCGTTTCCTTCCGGATGGTAAGGCCCTTGTTCTTGAAAACGCTGATGATCTGCTGCTCCGAAGCGGCAACGGAATCCACCAATGACGTCCCAAACGCCTTCTTGCGGAAACCGTCGCTCAGGATGTTGAAGGACTGCTGGGTAACCGGCCACCAGGACCAGTCCGGGTTCTGCTGCTTGGTGGCAGGGACGAATACTTCCTCGTTGTAGCGTTGGCCACCGAAGAACGCCGAGGGCTGTTGGCGATCGGTACCGATGAAGTCGGGGTTGGGGGACCAACCAATGCCGCTGTTCTTGATCTGGGCGTCGATGCCTTCCTTGGACGTGGTCAGCCACACCGCGAACTCAAGTGCTTCCTTGGGGTGCTTGCTGTTGGCCAGGACCGCCGCCGTGGAACCGCCGAGGTAACTTGAGCCGAAGCCCGTATCGCCCCACGTGGGCATCGGGGCGGCCCGCCACTTTCCTTCGGCACCACTGACTCCCTGGACCAGGGCATCGCCCCAGCTGCCGGTGATGGTAGAGGCAATGCCACCCTTGGCCGCGGCCGCGAACCACCCCGGTGAGAAGGCGCCGTACGCGGTAGTGACGAGGTCGGCGTCGATCGCTTTATCGAAGAAGCGCGCCGTGTTGAGCGTCGCCTCATCGGTCATGTTAATGACCCACCCGTCCTCCTCCGGGCGCAGCCACTGCGCGCCGGCCTGTCCGGCGAAGGAAGCAAACGGGGAGGCGTCACTGATGGGAAAGCAGTCCAGGTAGCTGTCCACGGAACGAAGTTCAGCGGCCAACGCGGCCCACTCGTCCCAGGTTTTCGGGTTGCTGCCGCCTACCTTGTCCAGGATTGCCGGCTGGTAGAACATGCCCATGGGGCCGGCGTCCTGGGGGATGCCATAGACGCCTCCGGTGTAGCTGACCTGCTTCCACAAGGTGGGGTCGTAGAGGTGGGCATGTTCGTTGGCGCCGTAGCGGGAGATATCCACCAGGCCATTGACCAGAATGAACTCGGGGATGGACCGGAATTCGACCTGCGCAAGATCAGGCCCACCCCCTGCTGCCAGGGCAGAGTAAAGCTTCTGGTATCCGCCGGAGTTGCCGCCGGGGATCCACACCACATCCACCTGGATGTTCGAATGCGCAGCGTTCCAGACGTCGGCGACCTTTTGGAAATCCTTGAGCCAGGCCCAGTAGGTGAGCCGGACGGGCTCTCCTGCTGCGGGGATAGTGGGCGCGGCGTTGACGGACTGCGTTCCAGGAGTTGCGCATCCGGCCAGCAGGCCCATGGCTGCTGTGCCCAGGCCTGCGCCCAGGAGTTGTCTTCGCGTGAATGGGGTCATGAGCCTTCACCTCTTCGTGTCAGGTTGACGATGACGCAGGCCTGGATCCGAGGGTCCCGCCGCGGCAAGTGTGACCACGGTAACAGAAAATTCGAGTAGCTACTCGAATTTCATTTTCGACCCGTAACACGCATGTACACTGGCTAGCCATGACCACAAAGGACGTGGGCCGCGCAGCGCGGCGGGGCCCCTACGCAAAATCCGAAGAACGGCGCCGCACCATCCTGGACGCTGCCCACGAGGTGTTTGCTGCCCACGGGTACCGTGGCGGATCGTTGCAGGATGTCGCTGACAAGGTGGGTCTGAGCCAAACCAGCCTGCTGCACTATTTCCCGTCAAAACGCGATCTGCTGATGGCAGTCCTTGAGCGCCGCGATGAAATCACCGGCGACGCTTTCCCCGACGACATGGAAGAGGGCCTGGTTGACTCGGTCATCCGAACGGCGCTCTTCAACGAAAACATTCCGGGCGTGGTGGAGCTCTACATCGTCCTCTGCGCGGAGTCCGTCACCGATTCCCACCCCGGGCGGGTGTACTTCACCGAACGGTTCGACCGCCTGCGCAAGAGTTACGCGCTGCGCTTTGCCGAACTCGCCGCCCAGGGCAGGCTCCGTCCCGGAGTTGATCCTGATGAAGCTGCCATGTCCCTGGTTGCACTCTGGGACGGGCTCCAGACCCAGTGGTTGCTGGCCCCTGACGAGGTAGACGTGGCGAAGGGCTTGCGCGGCTACTTCAACCTGGTGGTCCTCCCCGAACCCTGACCCAACCCAGCTGTGAGTCTTGACAGTGGCTGGTCTGGGACAGGCTGGCAGGATGTGCGGAGGCCGTTCTGCCCATCTGATGTGACTCACACACAACTGACCCGCACGGTGGACTTAAACAGATTTGCCGGGTCTCTTCAGCTCAGACGGGGAAAGCTGGCTGACTATTCGCGCCTGAGGGCGGCGCATTCGAAGAAGGAGCCGCCCTCAGGCGTCGCGTTGCTGTCCTGTTAGGGCAGTAGAGATTCTCTCTGGTGGACGGGTTAGCTGCCGGTTCCCTGAAGCGTTTTTGTTTCGTTGAGTTCTACATCAAGTGGCTGAGCACGACGGAACCGCCTCAGAACATTCCCTGTCATCCTGGCTACGTTGTTGTCGTAGTTGTTGTGGGAGAGGGACGCCGTGTAGGCGATGGACCCGACAGAGAAAAATCCGCCGCCCCCTTCCAAGGAGCAATAGACGATGTCTGACCTAACGCCTGGTTGTTCGGTCGCGCCGATTCCGGGAATGGATTCGTACACTTCCTCTGCGGCCAGGAGGTACGCGTCCGACAGTGGGCCTGATGTTGCGAGGACCAGTGTTCCGGGGGGCGATCCAAGGCCGGGCTGGTAGCAGTCGACTTCGGCGCCGGCGGCGCCGCCTCCCATGATCCCGAACTCGCCGATGCGCTCGTCTGCGCCGATTCCGTCGAAGATGAATGCTGCCGATGGGTTGTGGCTGTCTTCAAGTCGTTCGTAGTAAGTGCAGCGGTCAAAGCCCTGCGCAGCGAAACCCACCCCGGCGAGCTTCTGCGGAGGAAGGCCTTTGTTCCTCCAGATGCCGGCGAGTTCCCCGGACGTGGCGTGGCGTTTGTCCCCATAAGGTGACTGGTGGGGGCGGGTGCCACCGTCGGAGCGTCGGAGTTCCATCAGGTATGGCTTGTCAGGGTCGAAGGAGACGGTGGCATAGAACCCGTTGCCTCCCAGGTACATCAGCCTTCCGCCGTTGGAGGTGAATTCCTCCAGGGCGGTGAGTTCGTTGCGTGTGACGTACTCTGGGTGGCTGCCGGTGATGACTACCCGGTAGTCGCTGAGAAGGCTGTAACCTTCGCGGTCGAGGTCTTCATCGGTGATGGCGTCGTAGTGGCAGTTCTCGGTTTCGAGCCAGTGAACGATGCACAGGTCTGCGGGCAGTCCCCATACGCCTTCGGCTTGGAACCAGGCCCGGTGTTTGGGTTGGAGGGTGAGGATGGGTTTGCGGACGCTTCCGAAGACAACTCCCGTGCCGTCGTTGTGGATTTCATAGCAGGAGCGGCCGAACTCGGGATGGTCCTGGAGGGTGAGGTCTTCGCGGTCCAGTATGGGCGTGCGGCTCACAATGATCTCGGCGCCGTCGGCTTCGAAGGCAATGCGGTCGTTGGCGTACGCGAGGTATGTTGCTGTGGAGAACAGCACGGCGACGTCGTTCTTCTTTTCGCCTGCCCGGACGAAGAAGGGAAGGTACTGTTCTGCGCCTTCGGCGGTGAGTTTGGCTGCGTATACGCCGCTTGGCAGGTTATGGGGAACGTCGAGTGTGAATGCTGTGGGCCAGCCAGCGTCGGTGATGTCGTCGTCGTGGAAGTGGATTGCGTCGTATTCATCGGGGGCAAGCCGGAAGTCGTCCACCAGTCCCGTGAAGGAGTGTCCTGCGACGGCCCGGGTTGGCGCGTTGTGACATGTTCCGTGGAGCTGGTTTGGTGATTCGTCGATTACATCCCACAGGAGCAGTCCGTCGTCACGGCGGCTGCGTCCAAAGTGCCAGTCCGCAAGGGTCTCGGTTCGGGTGGGCGTGCGTCGTTGGATGGAGACGTCGCCGATCTTGCCGTTGAAGCCGTTGGCTGCAAGCCATCGTTCGCCGTCTCGACGCGCTCCGGCGCCGATCCGGAACGGGGCTTTGGGTGCGGTGGCTGCGGGGGTGGCGTCTGCGACCTTGTCGTCGGCCGCCAGAGGCAGTGCTTGGTCGGTGTACCGGTTCATGATGTTGGACAACGGTGCCTGGGTCAGGCGGATCTGCCCAGCTGCGGTGTCCACCTCGACGCGGAGGCTGTACCAGTGGTGCCCTTCCAAGGGGTTCTCAAGAGCCACTGACTTCACGGCTCCCTGTTCGCTCCAGAGGAAGGTGGGCCGGCCGGCGTCCAGAACAAGTGCGTAGCCATTGGAAGATTCTTCATCCCAGTTGCCCAGGATGACCTGCCGGTCGCTGCCTCCTCCGAATGAGTTCTGAGTGACGTGGTAGGCGCCGTAATTGCCCGAGCGCGAGCTCAGGGGCAAGGTGGGGTACACCTTGGCTTTGATGACCAATCCGTTCAGGTCTGTCACCAGCGAGGACGGGTCCGCCACCTCGACATAGGATCCGGGCTGGCACGCGTATTGCGTGCCCTGTTTTTCACCATCGAATTCTGATGCCACCGGCGTCTCCAGGAAGCCAGGCCCGGCTTCCCCGGTGAACCCGTGCCGTAGACGGACAAGTGAGGCTTGGTACGCGGAGGGTCCCTCGCAGCTGACGTGGAAGGAAATGCTTTCACCCGGGCGGGCGGCGAAGCGGTCGGTGTACCCGAAGATTTTCGGTTCGACGCGGATCTCGGTTGTGGCTCCGGCAGTCATGATTTCAGCTCTCCAAAAAGTTCTTGCGGCGCAACGCGAACACTCCGCGCAACGCGTTTTCATAGGTGTGGAAGGTTGAGGGCAGGAGAACGAGGTTTCCGGGGGCTCCCACTGTGATCCTGCCGATTCCCCACGGACCATTGGGCCCGAGGTTCAGGATGATCTCTTTATCGGTGACCGGCGCGTTGCCCAAGGCCCGCACGACACGTGCGGTCTTGTCGTCATGAGGTCCCAGCGGGGAACGGTCGTATGCCGCTGATACTTCATCGGTGAAGTCGCCGCGAAGCCGCGCGGAGAACCGCTGTTCAAAAATGCTCATAAGTTCGGATGAGCGGTCCGCGCTGGTACGCATCAGTTCGCTCCCCTCCGGCAACAATTTGCTTGGCCACTTGGTGGGCTGGTCCGCGGATTCAAGAGGGTTCTCGCTTTCGTTCGGAGTTGGGATTGCTGGAGCGGGTTGGCTTCGGGAACTCCCCGGTTACCATCGCTGGAGCGTTGTGTGTTCTAGGTAACTTCAACGTTAGGACCGGGGTGGCGGGATGAATATCGGTAGTTTTGCGTAGTCCAGAGCCTCGTTTTGAGGTGGAGGAGCCCTGGTTCTGAAGGGAACTTGGGGCAATCGACGCCCCGACATGCCCGAAGGCACCGGGGCTGCCAAGGCGGCAGCCCCGGTGCTTTCACCCCTTCGGTGAACGGCAATCGCCACGTGGGGTCTAGAGACCGTCCTCGGTTGCGAGGGTGCGGCCGGTGCGCTTCAGAATGAGGGCGACGATCGTTCCTATGATCAGCCAGGAGATGCCAATGACTTTGGCCAGGACGTTGGTGCTGTAGAGGGCGTATCCGAGCACGGCAATGCCAAGGATGGGTGAGATCCAGTGGATGAAGTACTTCTTGCTGGACCGCCGGATTCCGAAGTGAATGATGACGCTGATGTGCAGCAGGATGTAGGCCGTGAGGGCCCCGAAAGTGACCATCGTGACGATGAGTTCGATCTGGCCTACGGCCAGGACCCCGATAACGGCGGTGAGGATGGTTACGACGATCATTGCAGCGGCCGGAACTTTGTGTTTCTGGGTTACCACTGCCAAACGTCGGGGCAGCTGCCCGTCGCGGGCCATGGCGAAAATCATCTTTGAGGTGGTCGCGTGGGATACCAGCACGTTGGCAAAGAGCGCTATCAAGGCTGTGATCAGCGTGAAGACGATCTTGAACCAAGGTGCCACTACTGTTTCGCTGATGTAGTAGAAGGCGTTGTTCACAGCGTCACCCTCGGCGAAGGGTTCGTTGGTCGGAACGAAAAGGGCCGCGAAATAGACCTGCGCGACGAACATGGCGATGACTAGCCAGAGCACGATCATGGTCGCTTTCGAGACCGCTTTTCCGCCGCCCTTGGCTTCTTCGTTGAGCGTCGAGATCGCATCAAAGCCGATGTAGCTAAGGGCAGCGACCGGGATGGCCGTGAACACGAGCTCCCAGGAGAAGAATTCAGGCTGATAGAAGGGTGCGAGGCTGAACTGCGCCCGCCCTTGGGTAATCGCTATCAGGGCTCCGGCCACGAACACTGCGAGAGCGGCTCCTTGAATGATCAAAAAGATCATGTTCATCCGTGCCGTGACGACGATGCCGCGGAGGTTGATGAAGGCCACCACGGCGATAAAGCCGATGACCCAGACCCAGCCTGGAACTTCAGGCATGAGTGCTCCCATGGCGGATGCAGCCAGGATGCACAGCAGCGCCGGTAGAAGGAGATAGTCAAGGAGGATGGCCCATCCAGAGAGGAAGCCAACGAATTTGGTGGTCCCCAAGCGCACATAGGAGTACACGGACCCTGCCACGGGGTATTCCTTGGCCATTTCTTTATAGCTGACGGCGCTAAAGAACATGGCGATACCGGCGACCAGGTAAACCAAGGCGGCCATGCCGTGGGAGAAGTTGAAGATGGTACCGAAAACGGCCACGGGGGCCAACGGCACCATGAAGATGAGCCCATAGACAACGACGTCCGTGAGGGTCATGGTGCGATTGAGCTCTTGCTTGTAGCCAAGAGCCCCTAGTTTCTGCTGCTCGACGTCGCTGATCCCGGCGTCACTTGCCGGGGTAGCGTGACTGTCAGTTTTCATGGGCTATCTGTGCCTCTCGGAAGAAATCCTAGCCGCAAATTCGGCTATGCGGATTCTGTGGGTGGATCGGTGAAACGAGCGATGGATGGGCGCTCTGTGCTGTGCTGCGTCCTCGTGGGCCGAGGGTGGGGATTGGAACTGTGTTTGCTGCAGTGGGTCGTCTGATTCCGTTGCGGGTGGGACGACTAAGGGAACAAATTCTTCGATGTTGGAGGACTTAGCCGCAGGGCGTAGAGTCCTGCCTGCGGTGTTGCGGTAAGGGAGGACGATCCGGGATTTCCATCGCTCTGGATCTGAACGGCGGTCGAGCAGGTGGATGGCACCGCTCCGTGGTGGTTCCGATGCCGCCGGCTGTGCATCTGTGGTGATCAGGCACGGACGTTGAAACGGTCCGCTTGCCCGTGGATCTCAAGGCAGGACACTTGCTGTCCCCTTCGTGCCTGGTCCGTCGCCGGCATTGCTTCTGCCACTGCAGCGGACCTGCCGCGTTAGCCTACTAAGGGGGCACTCCAGCTCACACCCGCTGTGGGTTTCAAGAAGGAGTTTTGGCTCATTGCTTGTCACTTTGTACTCTTTCATGACTCGGGTGACACTCATCACTCCGTACAATCAAGCCTAGGAATACAGAGTCCTTGGCAACATCGGTATTTGTACGTACGCGCTACAACGCCAGGCAGCCTTGGAATCGCAGATGCTGAACAGATCAGCTATTTAAGAGACGGCCGTATAATTGACCCGTACCCGGAGGACAGGATCCTCCCGTCTTGGAGGCGTCCATGGTCAGCGGAAAGTCCCACATTCTTCTTAGGGCAGCTTTCGCTGCCGGCGCAGCCCAATACCAGCGAGATGGCGCCGATGAGATCCTGCACGTTCTGGCCGACGGAACCAAGCATGACGCCGCCGCCCTCATCTTCTGGAACCGTGTGCTGTCTAAACACGACGTACTGGCCAACAATGGTTATCAGCCAGAAACTCTTACCGCACTGGGTGACCCCTATGCTTCAACCAAAGCCCACAGAAAGCTGCTTAAGCTTCACCAACCGCTACGTATCGATGATCTGAATTACGACTACCGTGGGACCCAGCTCTACCGAAACGTGCTGGCACCGGCGGGCTTCGCGGATGGCATGAGTGCCTGCCTTATTTCCGACGATGGCCAATATGCCGGGATGCTTCACCTTTCCGCCTCCCATTTTCACGGTTTCGACGATGATGCCCGCGACCTTATCGGCGCCCTGTCCCCGATCGTCGCAGAGCTATGCCGAAAGCAATCGTCCGGCTACCCAATTCTGCGACTCCCCGAAGACTGCAAAGCAGCGCTCTTTGACGGCCAGGATGGACCAAGGCCCGTAATTTCCCGAGAGATGAGCGCCGTCGTATTTGACACCCACTTCAAGGACTTCGCCTCCAATTTCCTAGCCGGGCCGGCAGCCACCGTCTCCGGGCTCTGGACCTCAGAGCGCGGGACTGTGGCACTGGAGATCACTCGCACTGCCGGCGTGGCATCCGGCAAGGGTGACGTCGCTTTGATCGTTGAAACTCCAATGGAGCTTCCCTTCGGGCTGACAACACGTGAAGCCGAGGTTACCGATCGCATTGCTTGGGGTCGCTCCAACCAACAGATCGCATCAGAACTGGGCATCTCCATTCGTACCGTTACGACTCACGTGGAGAACATCCTCGTGAAGATGGCCCAGGAATCCCGATCCGGTGTCGCTGCAGCAGCGATTAGCGCCGGCATCCGGAGGCTTGACTCACACAGTACCCACCCCGTGACGATCAACTGACCGACGCAGATCAGTGTGTGCGCGGACTCCTGGCCGGGATGCCGACGCCCATTTCCGGGCGAGGGGCGCGGACGCACCTCGCACGCCATATCTACTGCACGCTCAGGGGCTCAGCGTTAGCAACACCAACGCCTTGACAGACATACAAGAGTCTGGGTCGCCGACGCCGTTTGAGGGCTCAGAACGGCCTCAGCTGCCACTTACTTGAGTGGGTCAGCCGCGGAAGGCCCCGATGCCGGTGATGTGCTGGCCCAGGATCAAGGTGTGCACTTCATCCGTGCCCTCATAGGTCCGCACGGATTCCAGGTTGTTGGCGTGCCGCAGGGGAGAGTAATCGAGCGTGACACCGTTGCCGCCAAGAATAGTGCGGGCTTCCCGGGCGATCTTGATGGCCTCGCGGACGTTGTTCAACTTGCCCAGGGAAATCTGCTGGGGTTCGAGGCGGCCGGCGTCCTTCAGGCGGCCCAGGTGCAGCGCAAGCATGGTGCCCTTCTGGATCTCCACGAGCATGTTCACCAGCTTCTCCTGGGTGAGCTGGTAGCCGGCCAGCGGTCGGCCGAACTGTAGCCGGGTTCCGGCGTATTCCAACGCGGCTTCGTACGAGTCGCGGGCAGCCCCCATCGCACCCCAGGCAATCCCGTAACGGGCCTCGTTCAGGCAGGTGAATGGTCCGCGAAGTCCAGCGGCACCCGGGAGGATGGCCTCCGGACCCAGCTCGACGCCGTCGAACGTTACGTCGCATTGAACCGAAGCCCGCATGGAGAGTTTGGGTTCGATCGGCGTCGCTGCGACCCCGGCAGTTCCGGCGGGCACAAGGAAGCCACGGATGCCCTCGCCAGTGTTCGCCCAGACCACCATGATGTCCGCGATCGAGGCGAGCCCGATCCAACGCTTTGCACCATCCAGGACCCAGCCGTCAGTCGTTTCACGGGCGAAGGTGGTCATGGATGACGGGTCGGAGCCCGCGCTGGGTTCGGTCAGCGCGAAGCACCCGATCAGTTCGCCGGCGGCCATCCGCGGCAGCCACTGCTCCTTCTGTTCCTCGGAGCCCCACCGATGAATGGCCGTCATGGCGAGGGAACCCTGCACTGAGACGAACGTACGGATCCCCGAATCCCCGGCCTCCAGTTCCATGGCGGCCAGGCCATAGTCGACGGCGGTCCGGCCCGGGCAGCCGTAACCCTCCAGATGCATGCCCAGGACGCCGAGCTCGCCCAACTCCGGGGCGATCTCGCGGGGAAAATGGGCGTCCTCGTACCAGCGCGCGATGTTCGGACGGATGCGCTGCGCGGTGAAATCACGGACTTTTTCACGAAGAGCCAGCTCGTCCGCGGTCAGCAGTGAGTCCAGGGCCAGGACGTCGGAGGTGTTCGTCGTTGAATCGCTCATTCCAGCATCCTAGGGTGCCGGCCGGCGCAGTGGGTCATGGCAAGCCGCCGGCACACGGAGCCCCTTCAGTAGTATGGAGGCGGGGGCAGCACACTTCCCCCGTTGCGCTTTGGTTAACTTGGGGGATTTTGCATGACACTGCCTGACGTCGATTTAAGGTCCAAGGCGGAAGCCGCACCACCGCGCACCGGGGCTTCGCGGTCCTCTGTTGCCCTTCGCCTGCTGCCGCTGGTTGTCTTGGCGATCCCGGTCTGGATGATGCTCGCGGACTGGGCCAAACAAGGCCTGGACTTCAGTGTCTACTGGTTCGGTGGAAGTATCCTCAACCAGTCAGGAACCTCTCCTTCGGACCTTTACGGTCCAACCGTCGCCTCGGCAGGAGGCCCGCAACTGCCGTTCACGTATCCGCCGTTCGCCGCACTGGTCTTCGGTTTGCTGGCACGGTTGCCACAAGCGTCGGCACTGCTGGTGTTCAACGTCGCCGGTGTGGCCCTGGCTGCCTGGGTGGCGGTCACGATCGTCCGGTACTGGTCTTCCAAACCCGATCTGCGCAGCGCCCTGTCCTCGACCAAGAGCTGCTGGATTGCAGCCGGACTGTTCCTCGCGGTCCTGCTCCTGGGACCTTGGCGCGAAACCCTGGCGTTCGGACAGATCAACATCATCCTTATGGGCATGATGGTGATCGACCTCCTGGGCGGGTTGTCCAAACGGCTGCCAAAGAGGCTTTCCACTGGGTGGGGGTTCCGGGGTACAGGCTTCCTGGTGGGGGTCGCCGCGGGCATCAAGCTGACGCCGTTGGTTTTCGGCCTGTACTTCCTGATGCGCAAGGACTGGCGCGGGTTGGCGAACATGGCTGTGGGTTTCGCCGGCACGGTGTTGCTCGGCTGGTTGCTGAGGCCCGCTGAATCCCTGCAGTTCTGGCTGGAAATCCTTCCCGACACTTCCAGGATTGGCGGCGCCGGCTACGTGGACAACCTTTCGATCAAAGGCGCCCTCCTGCATTTCGGTGTCCCGCACGACGCCGTCAACCTTCCGTGGATGGCATTGAGCCTGGCCACGGTAGTCCTGGCGGCGGTGTTGGTCAGGACGGCCAGCGCCCAGGGCGCCCGCGTTATCGCCATTTCGACGACGGCACTTGCCATGCTGCTCATCAGCCCGGTCTCGTGGTCCCACCACTGGGTTTGGATGGCCATTGTCCTGCCGGCGTTCGCCTGGACCATCAAGGAGACGCCCGCCCGCTACAAGGTCCAACGCGCAGTGATGGGTGCCGTGCTGGCCGTTTCAACGCTGGTGTTCTTCTTCTCACCCAAAACCATCGGCACCGTCCTGGGTTCCCCCGACCTGAATGTCCAGACGCCCGGTCTGTGGATCATGGCCTCGAGTGCGGGCGTATTCTGTGCCGTGGCCATCCTGGTGTGCTGGTTCGTGGTGCTGCGGCGCCACGCCGTCAGGATCGAGGATGTCCCGGATGTGCCCACCCGGCTGCGTCAGTGGGCCTCGCGGCAACGCTGAGCCTGCCCGCCTTCGGAAACGAATGCTAAGCCTGCTCTCGTTCAGGAACGGAAGCAATCGCACGGCAGGGAGTACGGAACGGTAGGGAGTACAGAGGAGTACAGAAAGGGCCGGAAACCACGCAATGCGGTTTCCGGCCCTTCTTGTCTAAAGCGGCCCGGTCTGTTGAGGATGCCCAGGCCCTCCGGGATGTCCGGGCCATCCATGATGTCCGGGCAGGTGCAGCCCGTAGAGAAACGGCTACTCGCCGCGGACCACCGCAACCTCGGGACGCTCACCGGTGAAGTAGCCGCGGGTGGACGGAGCGAAGCGGCAGACAACGGCCAGCACCACGCCCAGGGCCAGCAGCAGTACGCCGCTGACGAACGCTCCACCGATGCCGAAGATCTGCGTATCCCCGTAAGCGGGGTCCCACATCTGCACGGCCGAGATGAAGAACGCAGCGGTCAAGGACAGCGCGCCCAGGAACGGCAGGATGCCACGGAACCAGAGGTTGCGGGCAGAGTCCCGGAGCGTGGAGCGGAAGAACCACACGCAGGAGAACCCGGTCAGGGCGTAGTAGAACGCGATGAACAAGCTGATGGCGCTGATGGAATCGGACAGCAGGTTTTCGCTGAGGAAGCTCATGGCCACGTAGTACACCACGGCCACCGCTCCCATGACCTGAGTGGAGAAGCCCGGGGTCATGAAACGCTCGTGGACTTTGCCAAAACGGGCCGGCAGCGCACCGTGCACTCCCATGGACAACGTTCCGCGCGCGGTGGGCAAAATGGTGGTTTGGGTGGAGGACAGGACCGACGCCAGCACAGCCACAACAATCAGCCAGCCCCACGGGCCCAGCACGACGTCCTTCATGGCCAGGAAGACGTCGTCCTGGTTGGCCTCGTTGCCCAGGCCAATGCCGTCGGTACCGATCGTGGCGTACATCATGACCAGCAGGGCCACGGAAACGTAGATCGCCACGAGCACCGATGCTGAGATAACAGCGCCACGGCCGGGCGTCTTGGCAGGGTTTTCCGTCTCTTCATTTAGCGCCAGGCAGGTATCCCAGCCCCAGTAGATGAAGAGGGCCAGCAGGACCCCGTGGACTACGGCACCGGGATCGGCAAATGCGCCGGCCGGGTTGAACCATTCGAAGTCGAAGGCCTGTCCCTCAGGGGCGCCACCGGCGATCCTGAAGACGATGGCCACCGCGAAGATGCCCAGCGAAATGTACTGGATGTAGGTCAGGGTGCGCTGTACGTGTTCGCCCAGCCGGATGCCGCGGTGGTTCACGTACGTCATGAACACGATGAACAACACCCCTGTGGCTGTAACCAGCCAGGTGTTATCGGCCAGGGAACCGTCACCGATCAGCAGCCACAGGTACTTGCCGGCAATTTGCGCCAGGTTGGCCAGAACCACGATTCCGGCAAGGGCCACGCCCCAGCCGCCAAGCCAGCCGGCCCAGGGGCCGAACGCTTTGCGGGCCCAGAAAAACGTGGTGCCGCAGTCAGGCATGGCACTGTTGAGTTCGCGGAAGGCATAGGCGATGAACAGGACCGGGATGAAACCGAGGATCAGGATCAACGGAGTGTAGTTACCGTTGACGGCAACGATGAGGCCAAGGGTAGCCGCCAGGGAATAGACCGGCGCCGTGGAGGCCAGCCCCAGCATGACGGAGTCTCCAAGGTCAAGGATCCCGGCGTGGAGGCCTTTGGAAGGTACGACGGCGGTACGGTCGCCGCCCGCTGGGCCGCCACCCGGCGTCGAGGTTTCAGTGCTCATAGTGCAGCTCCGTAGGAAGTAGCAGTGGGCGCGATGGGCGCCGGGGCGTCGATGGTATTGGGGACAAAGCGGCAGAAGTAATCCGTAATGGGGCCATCCGATTCGCGGATGCCGCAGCCGACGGACTCGCCATCCACCACCCAGAGACCCAGGACGGGATGGTTGCCATCGAAGTCAGGCAGGGAGTGGTACTGCTGGAAGCACCAGCCTTCACGTCCGTAACCGCCGGGCTGCTGGATCTCTATGCCCGGGGCGTGGATGCGGATGTTGTCGCCCTCGCGTCCGTGCAGCGGCTTGGCCACCCATTCCTTGAGGGGACCGGGATCGCCAAGGTAGGCGGGCAGCAGGTTCTCGTGGTCAGGGTAGAGATGCCACAAAGCCGCCAGCAGCGCCTTGTTGGACAGCAGCATCTTCCATGCCGGCTCCACCCAGCGCGGATTGTGGGCGCGCTGCAGGAGGCGCTGGCCGAATGGCTCCTTCATCATCAGTTCCCATGGGTACAGCTTGAACATGGTGCTGATCATGAAGTTATCCAGGTCCACAAACCGGTTCAGGTTGGGGTCCCAGCCGATGTCGGACATGTTGATGCCGATGGTGGTCCAGCCACCCTGGCTTGCCACGTCGCGCATATAGGCAGCCGTCATCCAGTCCTCGCCGGATTCCTCAGCCTCCGAGTGCGCAACATGGAGGGTGCTCATGCCGGTGCGGAACTGCAGTTTCTTCCATTGCCGGATCAAGGCCTCGTGGATACCGTTCCACTGGTCCTTTTCCGGGAAGACGTCCTGGAGCCAGAACCACTGGGCCACGGAGGCCTCGATCAGCCCGGTAGGGGTATCGGCGTTGTATTCCAGCATTTTGGCCGGACCGCCTTTGCCGTCGTAGATGAAGTCGAAACGACCGTAGACATCCACGTCGGCAGCCAGGAGGGACTCACCGGCCAGCTCCAGCGCCTGCTGCCCGATGCCGAGATCGCCCATGGCTCCGGTTGCCAGGTACTTGGCAGCTTCCAGGCACATGATGTGCATGTCTTCCGCGGTTTTCTCGAGGGTCTCCACCTCGTCCACGGTGAATTCGTAGTATGCCGATTCGTTCCAGTATTCGATCTTCCGGCCATTGGGCATGGTGGTAGTGGAAAATACCAGGCCCTGTTCTTCGATCTTTTGCTTCCAGTCCGGCCTGGGCGCGGAGGGCAGTCGACGCACGCCTAGCCTCCCGAGCTTCCGCCGCTTTTGGAACTGCTGCCAAAGCCGCCGCGGCTGACCGTGCCGCCCTTGGTGCTGTAGCCCGTGGAGGACTTGGCTCCCGTGGGGACGTTCTTGGTGTAACTGGGGTAGGCGGTGCGGTTCTGCCCCACAGCAGGCACGCTGGCGCCCCGGGAGTAGAAGTACCAGGCGTAGACACCGGAGCTTCGGCCTGCCGAGCTGCTGTTGTCACACTGGTTGTCGTCAACGCGCTCGCCGGTTTCCTCATTGAAACAAACCTGCGCGTAGTCAGCTTCCTGCTCGTTGCTGGCAACGATTGCGGTGATGGTTCCGGCCAGCAGCGCTGTCACGCCGAGGCCGACCACCACGGTACGGCGCTGCGAGCGCTTCTTCTTCTTGGCAGCCTCGGCCTCGCCGCGTTCGCGTTCCCGGGCGAAGGGATCCACCACGGGCAGTGGCTGGCCCGGCTGGGGTTGGCCCGGCCGGGGTGCTGCGCCGGAGGGGGCTCCCGCAGGCACCTTCTTGTTCTTCGCGGCCTTGCCCTGGCGGGTTGGCGGCTGGTTTCCCTGCTGGTTGCCCTGCTGATTGCCCGCTTGGCTGGGTTGCTGGTTTCCCTCTTGTCCGCCGTCCTGGACGGGGGTGAACAGCTCCGGGTGGAGGTCGGGTTTGGGCACCTGCCAGGGTGGGGGCTTGGGCGGGTTGTTGCCCGCTCCAAAGTCCGGGTTGTTGTCCCTGCTGCCGCCATTATTGCCGGATGCGTCAGGGCTGTCTTTCGGGCCCATATATATCCCCCTGGATAGACCGATGATGTGCCCGGCGCCACGCCGGACCAGAATGCTCAGAGCAAGCCTAGTCCTTGGAAGCGGCGCAGGCACGGCTGACAGCCGCAATTGGGGACAACTCCCCATTGTGGCAAGCGTGTAAGGATGGAGCCATGGCGGCACCAACTGCGGAGAGCAACGGCGACGACGGCGTGTTGCTTCGGCTCCCGCCGGTGCACGGCATTGGCCGGAACCGGGTCATCGCCGGCCTGGTGCTGGCATTGCTGCTGCCGCCCGCCGTCGAAATTCTGGTGACGGTCTTTGGCTTCCGCAACTTTTCCATGATCATGCTGCTCCAACTTGCCGTGGCGGTGGCTGTTGCCGCGATCGGTGGGTTGTGGCCGGCAGTGGTGGCCGCCGTCCTGGGCAGCTTCCTGCTCAACTATTTCTCTGCCGATCCGGTGGGCTCATTGTCCATTGCCGATCCCACGACGTTGTTCACATTAGTGGTCTTCCTTGCGGTGGCCTGTGGCGTTGCCCTTGCCGTGGGCCTGGCTACCAGGCGCGCGCAGGAAGCGGCGCGTTCGGAAGCCGAAGCCACTGCCTTGAGCGGGTTGGCCCTGCGGATCCTGAGTTCGGACGGAAGCCTGGAAACGTTCCTGGAGAAGGTCAGGGCCAACCTCGGGATGGAAGCGGTGACGCTGTTGGGCACTGCAGCAGCGGGGGCGCCCTCCCTTCCGGGTGCATCTCCGGTCTCGCAGGTCCTGGCCAGCGCCGGCCCGAATCCGCCGGTGACCCATGCCGCGGCCGATCATGCCGCCGTCGTTGATCCCCAGTACACGCTGTTGCTGCGCGGGGGAGCGTTGTCCCCGCAACGCCAGCGGCTGCTGGCAGCGTTCGGTGCCTTGGTGGTGGCTGTCCGGGAGCGGCAGCAGTTGGTGAAGAGCCGCCGGGACAACGTCCGGCTGTCCGAGGGCAACAAGATGCGGACATCGATCCTGCGGGCGGTGTCCCATGACCTGCGGACACCCCTGGCCGGCATCAAGCTCGCCGTCAGCAGCCTACGGCAGGAGGACGTGGATTTTCCTCCGGACGTGGAGCGGGAGCTGTTGGAGACCATCGAGGACTATGCGGACCGCCTTGACCACCTGGTGGACAATCTCCTGGACATGTCCCGGATCACCGCTGATGCGGTGAATCCGCTGCTGGGCGGCATCGTCTGGGCCGAGGTACTGCCGCAGGCGTTGCGCGGAGTTCCAGCACGGCATCTCCGCAATGAACTTCCGCCCAATCTTCCCCCGGTCCAGGCCGATGCGGGCATGCTGGAGCGCGTGGTGGCCAACATCGTGGAGAACGCCGTAAAGTACGCGCCGGACTCGGATGTGGTCCTGACGGCGAGAACCGGAGCCGGAATTACCGTGGGAGACAGGCCGGCCGGTGAACTGCGGATCGTTGATCATGGCAGGGGAGTGGGCCGGGAAGACGTCCTCACCATGTTCCAGCCGTTCCAGCGCTTCGGCGACTCCGGGGGACCAGGGCAAAGCAGCGGCGGCGGGATCGGCTTGGGACTGGCCGTGGCCAAGGGGTTCTGTGAGGCCATGGGCGGCAGGCTCGA
Organism: Arthrobacter sp. TmtSoilC79; assembly: GCF_059739405.1. Lineage (NCBI taxonomy): Bacteria > Bacillati > Actinomycetota > Actinomycetes > Micrococcales > Micrococcaceae > Arthrobacter > Arthrobacter sp. TmtSoilC79. The sequence goes on from NZ_AP046051.1 coordinate 1,330,752, forward strand.
TGCTGAGCCGACGCCGGGTGGCGGCTTGACCATGGTGGTCACGCTTCCGCTGTGGACCGGTGGCCCGCAATGACACTGGTGCTGATCGTTGAGGACGAGGCCCGGATTGCCCGCGCCATGCAGATCACCCTCCAGGCCCATGGCTACCAGGCGTTGTCCGTGGGGAGCGGCGCCGAGGCCCTGCAGGCTGTCGCCAAGCAACCCGTGGAGATCGTGGTGCTGGACCTTGGGCTGCCGGATATGGACGGCGTGGAGATCATCCGCCGCATTCGCGGGTGGAGCAGCATGCCCATCATTGTGCTGTCTGCCAGGCACGCCTCCGAGGACAAGGTCGAAGCGCTCGACGCCGGTGCGGACGACTACGTGACCAAGCCCTTCGGTCTGGATGAGCTGCTGGCCAGGCTCCGGGTGGCCTCACGCCGTGTGGTCACGGGCCAGGAAGAACCAACGCTGGCCACCGCCGATTTCATGGTGGATTTGGCCGGCAGGAAAATCGTAAAGGACGGCGCGGAAGTCCGGTTGACGCCCACGGAATGGAACATCCTGGAGCTCCTGGTCCGCAACAAGGGGAAGCTGGTGAGCCAGCAGCAAATCCTCACGCAGGTCTGGGGGCAGGCCTATGCCAAGGAAACCCAATACCTGCGGGTCTACATTGCCCAGTTGCGCCGGAAGCTGGAGCGCGATCCTGCAGAGCCACGCCATCTGCACACCGAAGCCGGCATGGGCTACCGTTTTGATCCCTGAACTTTGATCCCTGAACCGACAACCCGCACTTTGGCTTGGGACCGTCCGTAGACTGTTGCCATGAACGCTGCTTCCCTCCTGGCCATCTGCCGTGTCCACCAGCTGCTCCCTGATACCGGCAACGTGGGAGTCACGGCCATGGACAAGCGTCCGGTGGAAGGGCCGGTCAAGGTCCACAAGCTGGGGCTGCACGGTGACGTCCAAGCCAACCGGGTGGACCACGGCGGCGAAGACCAGGCACTGTACGCCTACTCCCAGGCGGATGCGGACTTCTGGGCAGCCGAACTGCAGCGGGAAGTACCGGCAGGCCTCTTTGGCGAGAACCTGCGGGTGTCCGGCATCGAGACCACCGGAGCAGTGATCGGTGAACGGTGGAAGATCGGCCTGGACGTGGAGGTTGAGGTCACGTCCCCGCGCGTGCCCTGCGCTACCTTCCAACGGGTACTGGACGAGCCGCAGTGGGTCAAGCGGTTCACGCAGGCGGGCCGGGTCGGCACGTACCTGAGGGTGATCAGGACCGGGACCATTTCTGCCGGGGACCATATCCACCGTACGTTCGTTCCCAAGCACGGCATCACCGTTGGCCAATGGTTCAGCGAACCTGATCCTGAACTGGTGCAGATCCTGTTGGACGCCGAGGCTGACGGGGAAATCCGATTGCAGGAGGACTACCACCCGGTCTTTGAAAAAGTACTCCGGAGGAACGGACTCTAGGGCCGCATGGATGCCCCCGGCCGGGGTGTGTGAACAAGCTCACCAGGAATTCGCGGACTCTGGAGTCGCGGTGACAGGTACCTGTGCCCTACACTTGAAACATCCCCCACTCCGGAAATCCCTTTCTCCTGCCCAATTCTTGAGGCAGGACTGGTAAGTGTTGGGGCCCGCAATTGTGTGCGGGCATTTTCATAGGGAGAGCCGGCTAAAGAAAACGCTGTACAGACTGCTGGGATAGCAGCCAAGAGATGCAGCGGGAAGTCCTGCCATGGGATTGCGATAGCGCCGGACTTCTTGCGAGAGCAGGGCACTTTGCCTGTTTTCGCGACGAGTACTGCGGCCAAGCCCAACCGGGCCGCGCCGACTGCCCTATGGATGAGGAATTTCCCCCTATGACCGAAAATCTCAACGAAAACTTCGACGCCCAGACCACTGAGTCCGCAGAGTCCGCTGTTGCAGCAGAGACTACCGCCGAAGCTGAAGCACCGGCTGCTGCCGCTGCCCCCGTCGAGAACGCTGCACCTGAGTCCGCAGCCCCCACTTTCACCGAAGCTCCTGCCTTCACTGAGGCTCCTGCCGCCAAGGCAGAAGCAACCGAGCCTGCTGCCCCCAAGGCAGAAGACGAGGAAGAAGAAGGCGTCCGCTTCGTCGATCTTGGCATTGATGGCCGCGTCCTGGCCGCCCTGCAGGATGTCGGCTACGAGAAGCCGTCACCCATCCAGGCAGCCACCATTCCGCTGCTCCTGGAAGGCCGCGACGTCGTCGGCCTCGCCCAGACCGGTACCGGCAAGACCGCAGCATTCGCTGTTCCTGCCCTGTCGCGCCTGGCCGAACTCCATGACCTCAACGGCCCCTCACGCAAGACCCAGGCACTGGTCCTGGCCCCGACGCGTGAACTCGCCCTCCAGGTTGCCGAGGCTTTCACCTCCTACGCCAAGCACATTGACGACTTCACCGTCCTCCCCGTCTACGGTGGCTCGGCTTACGGCCCGCAGCTGGCCGGCCTGCGCCGCGGTGCACAGGTTGTTGTCGGTACCCCGGGCCGTGTGATCGACCACATCGCCAAGGGTTCCCTGGACCTCTCCGAACTCCAGTACCTGGTGCTGGATGAAGCCGACGAGATGCTGCGCATGGGCTTTGCCGATGACGTTGAGCAGATCTTCCAGCAGACCCCGGAGAGCCGCCAGGTTGCCCTGTTCTCTGCCACCATGCCGGGCCAGATCCGCCGCATGTCCAAGCAGTACCTGAACAACCCTGCTGAAATCTCCGTGAAGTCCAAGACCACCACGGGTGCCAACACCAAGCAGCGTTACCTCCAGGTCATGGGCCCGCACAAGCTGGACGCACTGACCCGCATCCTCGAGGTTGAAGAGTTCGACGGCGTCATCGCCTTCGTGCGCACCAAGATGGCTACCGAGGACCTCGCCGACAAGCTGAAGTCCCGCGGTTTCCAGGCTGCCGCCATCAACGGCGACATCCCGCAGCAGCAGCGCGAGCGCACTGTTGACGCGCTGAAGGAAGGCCGCATCGACATCCTCGTGGCCACCGACGTCGCTGCCCGTGGCCTTGACGTTGAGCGCATCAGCCACGTCATCAACTACGACATCCCGCACGACACCGAGTCCTACGTGCACCGCATCGGCCGCACCGGCCGTGCAGGCCGTTCCGGTGACGCCATCCTCTTCATGACGCCGCGCGAGAAGTACCTGCTGCGTTCGATCGAGAAGGCAACCCGCCAGCCGGTGGAGCAGATGCACCTGCCCACCGCCGAGACCGTGAACACGCTGCGCCTGGGCAAGTTCGCCGAGCGCATCACCGAGACCCTCGCGTCCGAGGATGTAGCAGCGTTCCGCGACCTCATCTCCTCCTACGAGGAAGAGCACAACGTTCCGGCAGCTGAGATCGCTGCTGCCCTGGCCGTGATGGCGCAGGGTGGACAGCCCTTGCTGGTCAAGGAACTGCCTGCAGCTCCCGAGTACCAGAAGCGTGAGCGCTCCAAGGACGGCTTCGGCTCCCGTGGCCCGACCCGCGCACTCACCGAGGGCAATGCCACCTACAGGATCGCCGTCGGACGCCGCCAGCGCGTCATGCCGGGTTCCATCGTGGGCGCCATTGCCAACGAAGGCGGCATTTCCTCCGCACAGATCGGCGGGATCGACATCCGCTCGGACCACTCCCTGGTGGAGCTTCCGGCAGACCTCAGCCCCGAGCAGTTGCGTGCACTGTCCCGCACCCGCATCGGTGGCGAGTTGATCCACCTCGAACTGGACAACGGACGCAAGCCCAGCGGCGACCGTGGCAGCTACCAAGGTGGCGGCGGCGGTGGACGTGGCGGCTATGGCGACCGCGAGAACCGTGGCGGCGGCAACTTCAAGGGCAACGGCGGCTTCAAGAAGGACTTCCGCAAGTCCGAAGGCGGCGAGCGTACCTCCGCTGACCGTGGTGGCCGCTCTTACAGCGACCGCTCTGAGCGCACGGCAGGCAGCTTCGGCGACCGCGACCGCGGCCAGGCCAGCGGCTCCCGCTTCGGCGGTCACGGTGACGGCGCCCGCAAGCCCCGCAGTGGCGGCGAAGGCGGACACCGCGATTTCAACCGCAAGGGCAAGTGGTAAAAACCTGCGAGTGGTAAACACTTCCAAGTGGTAAACACCTCCAAGTGGTAAACACTTTCTTGGTGATCATCACCCAGTAGTTCCCGTCAGGGGGCCGGCTTTCGAGCCGGCCCCCTGACGCGTTTAACCCCTGTTTCCGGGTTCCATGGGACGGTGCTCCGCCGTACGATCGAGTCACGGCTGAACATACGCAGAACGCAGGAGGATGCTCCATGGGATTGCTGGACAACGTGAAGAAGAACCTGGGATTCGGCGGAAAGCAGCCAGGTGAAAAGGATCACAGGGAGCACGCTGCGCCCGTTGCCCCCGAAACGGCAGGGGAGGATGCAGCAGCCCAAACGGCCGTGAACCAGGCCGCCGAGGATGCTGCCGCCGTCGAGGTTTCAACCGCGGACCGGGAGGCTGCGGAGGCTGCCGCAGCCCAAGCTGCTGAACAACAGGCGGCAGCGAATGCCGCAGCAGCCCAGGAGGCGCGTCAGGAGGGCTTGGAGCCCGAGGCCCCGGAAGTCCAGCCGCAGGCGCAGGAAGCAGCCGCAGAAGCCGCAGCAGGGGCCGGACAGCAGGGGCCGGTGGCTCCACGCGTCACGGAGGTGGTTGTGGAGCAGGGAGACACCATGAGCGGGATCGCGGCGCAGTTCGGGGTGGATCTCGGAGCGCTGATTGCCACCAACGCCGACACCGTTCCCAACCCGGACCGGATCTACCCGGGGCAGGTGTTGCGACTGCCCTGACTGGACCAATCAAAGAGCCGGTGGCAGGTGCAGCGGCACTACCAAAGGCGCGAAAAATAGATCAACAAAACCTCGTCTTCGCAAATTGTGTCGGCGCTGATTTTCCGCGTTCTTTCGCCGATTTGTAGCTTCTGAAAACGTCCGGTAGAGTATTTACTCGTTGCCCCCCTAGCTCAGTGGTAGAGCGCGTTCTTGGTAAGAACGAGGTCACCGGATCGATTCCGGTGGGGGGCTCTGAATGAGGGCCTGTGTCAAGGCGGTTTTTGACCGGCTTGGCACAGGTTTTTCTCATTCGTGGCGGTGTAGCTCAGTTGGTTAGAGCGCACGACTCATAATCGTGAGGTCGGGAGATCGAGCCTCCCCACCGCTACAGAGCAAGACCCCGCAGCTTTCGCCTGCGGGGTCTTTTTTCGTTCCGTGGGACAGAATGGGTCCATGAGCCGAATCGCAATTATTGGTGGCCACGGGAAAGTGGCCCTGCATCTGTCCCGCATCCTCAGTGGCGAAGGTCACGAAGTCACGTCGTTCATCCGAAATCCCGACCATGTGGCCGATGTCACCGAAACCGGCGCCAACGCCCAGGTGCTGGACGTGGAAAACTCGACGACGGCGGAACTCGCCCAGGCGTTCGAGGGCCAGGACGCCGTGGTCTGGTCGGCAGGAGCCGGCGGGGGCAATCCGGACAGGACGTACGCCGTGGATCGGGACGCGGCCATCCGCTCGATGGACGCGGCCGCCACGGCCGGGGTCCAGCGGTACGTGATGGTGTCCTACATCGGCGCCGCAAAGGACCACGGAGTCCCCGCGGACAACCCGTTCTTTGCCTACGCGGAGGCCAAAGCGGCCGCGGATGACTACCTGCGCGCCACCGACCTTGACTGGACCGTCCTGGGCCCGGGAAGCCTCACCGACGAGCCCGCCACAGGCCTGATCCAGACTGACCCGGAGAACCCCGGCAACGGCACTCAGACCTCCCGGGCCAACGTTGCTTTGGTGGCCGCGGCAGTCCTGGAACTTCCCGGCACCATCCACCGGACCATCGCGTTCAAGGATGGAAGCAACGACGTTGTGGATGCTCTCACCGAAGGCTGACCCGGCCCTGGAGGCGCCACCCCGCGTGGACTGTCCGCACCGGCGGGATATGTTTGTAGGGAACTTTTTCGGCTTCGCCCGGGGGAGGGCCTTACAACGTCTGGGGAAGCAGGAATATGGATCAGTTGGCGCTCATTGTCGGGTTGCTGCTTGCGACGGTGGTGGCAGTGGGCCTGGGGGATCGGCTCAGGCTGCCGTATCCGGTCCTGATGCTCCTGCTGGCTGTTGCGCTCACCTTCATCCCGGGCTTTCCCGAGTTTGAAATCTCGCCCGAGCTGATCCTGCCGATCTTCCTTCCGCCGCTCTTGTTTGCCACTGCCCAGAAGAGTTCCTGGGCTGTGTTCCGGGTCAGGTGGCGGACGCTGTTGCTGCTGGCCGTAGCCCTCGTGGTGGTGTCCACCGCTGTAGTCGCCGGTGCCGCCTGGCTCATGATTCCGGGCATCGGTATCCCGGCGGCGATTGCCCTGGGCGCCATGGTGGCACCTCCAGACCCCGTGGCCGTCGAGTCAGTGGCAGGCCGCGTGCACATGCCGCGCCGGCTCACCACCGTCCTCCAGAGTGAGGGGCTCTTCAACGACGCCGCGGCAATCGTTATCTTCCAGGCGGCCGTGGCAGCCACTGTATCCGGGAAGGAAGTGGGCCCCGAGGTCATCCCGCAGTTTGTCATCGGAGCCGCTTTGGCCGTCCTGATCGGCATCGCGATGGGTTGGCTGACCAAGGTCATCACCAAGCTGGTGACGTCCATGGTGGCCCGCAGCGCCGTCACCTTGGTGGTGCCGTTCGCGGCTTACATCCTGGCCGAAGAGCTGCACGCCTCAGGTGTGGTGGCCGTCGTCGTGACTGCCCTGGAACTCCAGCGCCATGCACGTCCGCAGGACGCCGCCGAGCGCGTCACCAGGACAGCGTTCTGGGATGTCGTGGAACTGCTGGCCACCGGGCTGGCCTTCGGGTTGGTGGGGCTCGAGATCCGCCACGTCATCCGGGACGAGGGGACGGCGATCTTCGGGATGATCGGCATGGCTGTGATCATCTGCATCCTGGTATTCGTGGTCCGCTTCCTCTGGCTTGGCCTGCTTGCCTTGACGGCCCGCAGGCGCAGGAACCTCCTGCAGCCCACGTCCCCCAAGGAAGTGCTGATCCTGACCTGGTGCGGCATGCGCGGCCTGGCTACCCTCGCCTTGGCGTTGGCTTTGCCCCTGACATTGCCTGACGGCAGCGAATTCCCCGCGCGGCACGAGATCCTGGTCATTGCCTGCGCCGTCCTGCTGGCCACGCTGGTGCTCCCAGGCCTGACCCTTCCGTGGCTCATGCGGGTACTGAAAGCTACCGAAGACGGTTCACACGAGCAGGATGCTGCAAAGGTCCTGGCCAAACGGGCCCAGTCCGCGGCCGTTGCGGCGCTGAAGGACCACGACCTGATGAAGGAACTCCCGGCGGAGAAGGTGGCGCTGGTCAAGGAGAAGATGCGCCGGCTCCATGCCGAGCTCCTGGACGGCACGCTGCAGAACGAGTCGGTTGCCGAGAAGCGGAAGCGCGGACGTGAGCTCTCCATCGCAGTGCAGACCATCGCGTTGGATGCTGCCCGCCAGGAAGTGGTGGCTGCCCGGAACGAGCTGGGTACTGATCCGGAAGTGGCAGACCGCGTGCTCAGGCAACTGGACCTGCGGACGATGTCGATGCCGGAGTAGGCCTGGGCCGGGGCGGGCCTTCACCGGTAGCAGGCCTATACCGGACTCGCCGCTGCCGCGTGCTGGGGCAATGAAGCGGGGTAGAGGTCCAAAGCGTGGTCTTCCACGTAGTCCAGGGCGTGACGTACCGCTCCCAGCGAGACGATGCCCTCGCCCAGGGTGGAAGTGGCAAGGCGCGGGGGAGTGAAGGTGAAGTCCGGCAATTGCTTTTCCATGCCGGGGATCAGGGCATGGGCGGAGGCCGCGACGGCGCCTGCGATCACCACCAGTTCGGGGTTGACCAAGGTGCTGATCGAGCCGACTGCCCGGGCCATGCGATGCGCCAGGCGTTCGAGGGTGTCCAGGGCGGCGGTGTCACTGTCGGCTGCGGCATTGAACACCATCTCTGCTGTCAGCGCTTCAGGATCATTGCCACAGAGTTCCCGCAGCTTGGAGGTTGAGGCTGAGCCCATGGCTTCCTGGCCCCAGAGGACTGCATAGTGGGCTATCCCGTAGGTGTCGCCCACGCCGTCAACGTTGTCCAGGTAGCCAAGTTCTCCAAAGCCACCGAGCTGGCCATGGAGCAGCCGGCCGGATTCGAGGATTCCGGCTCCCAATCGGTCCCCGGCGAGCATGACCACGAGGTTGTCCACTCCTTGGGCTGTGCCCAGCCAGCGTTCTGCGAGGGCAGCGAGGTTGGCGTCATTTTCCAGGAGCACATGCCAGCCATGCCGCTCGGAGACGATCCTGCGGACGTCGAAGGATTTCCAGAATTCCTGGACCGTGAGCACCTCTCCCTCGCGGCTGACAGGGGCGGCCACTCCCGCGGAAACGGCAAGAACGGTGTCGGCGGAGACCCCTGCTTTCTCCAAAGCATCAGCGGCGATCCTGTCCAGTACGTCGGCGCGTTCCTTGGCTGGGACGTTGTAGGTGCGGAAAGGCATTGTGACCTGGGAGAGTGGGGTCCCTGCCATGTCGGCCACAATCGCCGTGATCTTGTGCGCGCCAATGTCGATCCCCAGGACACTGGCTGCGCTGTCGTCGAAGATGAAGCGCCGGGCCGGCCTGCCCTTGACGTAGTCGCCGGCGCCCCGCTGGTTTTCGAGCTCCTGAAGCCATCCCAGGCGGACCAGTTCGTCGCAGATTGAGATGACCGTGGCGCGCGAGAGCCCGGTGCTGTCCATCAGTTCCGTGCCGGTAAGGACTCCGGCTCCCCGCATTGCCTTGAGCATTGCGCTGGCGTTCACTCTGCGTACCAGTTGTGTTGACGGTGCCGTCCCGGTCTGCATTCGGCGCTCCCACTTTCCCAGCCGCTCGATCTGTCTGATAGAGCGGTCTCTCTAAATTTAGTGCATAAATTTAGAGAGACCGGGCATCTCGGCAAATGACGTCAAATATCGGCAGAAGCTTGACCCTGTGGCGCCCATCACTCACCATGGTTAGCGATAGGTCATAAATTTACATCCTATCTAAACTTCCCGCGGTGCTGTTCAGGAGTGCCGCGCGATGTCATAGCGGCCACTGAGGTCCGCAAGACGAAAGGGCTACGGTGTCGGTGAAGATGACACGCAGGAAACACTTCGCGGTGATGGGAACGGGGCTGGCACTCATAGCCGGTCTCCTCTCCGGCTGTTCCGGGGCCTCGTCCCACGAACACGAATCGGGCAGGGAAACAATCCGTTTCACGTTCAGCAAGCGGGAAGCAATTGGTTTCATGACCAAACTGGTTGCCGACTACAACGCCTCCCAAGGCGGGACGAAAGTGGTACTGGACACGTCCGGCGTCGACGTCGTTTCCGCAAGTTTCGTTCGCGGCAATCCACCGGATATCGCCCTTGCCAACTACAACATGGAGACGTCCCGCTTTGTTCAACGTGGTGCGTTGAGTGACTTGTCCGGGACGGATGCCGCCTCCCGCATCCGCGGTGACCTCAAACCCCTGATGGAACAGTACGGTTCCTACCAGGATCGGACCAGTGCCCTACCGTACTCCGTGATGGCCTCCTCGGTGATCTACAACAAGGAGATCTTCGCAGCCAACAACATCAAGGTGCCCACCACCTGGAGCGAACTGATCGCGGCATGCGAGAAGTTGAAAGCTGCGGGAGTAACGCCGTTCTATGCCACATGGAAGGACGATTGGACCATCGCACAGGGATGGTTCGACTACTCCGCGGGCGGCCAGATGGACACCTTGGACTTCTTCGACAAACTCGCTGACGAAGGCGCGGATGTGGGCCCCGGGTCTTCTGTCTCGTTCCAAAAGGACTTTGGGCAGCCCGTTGAGAAGATGTTGACCCTTGCGAAGAACTACGTCAACAAGGATGCTGCCAGCCGGGCCTACGGTGACGGGAACCTGGCTTTCTCCCAAGGCAAAGCCGCCATGTACCTGCAGGGTCCCTGGGCCTTCAGCGAGATCGCCAAAACGGCCCCTGACCTGGAGCTTGGAACCTTTCCCCTGCCGATGACAGAAGACCCGCGGGACCTGCGCGTCCGTGTGAACGTGGACCTGGCGGCCTGGATACCCGAGGCGTCCAAACACAAGGAAGCGGCGCGGGACTTCCTGGAGTACCTGTACCGGCCGGAAATCATCGAGGCCTACAACAAATCCCAGTTGGGCTTCAGTCCTACCAAGGACTCCGCCGTAGTCCCCGATCCCCGGATTGAGGGGATGGTGCAGTACTACGACGCGGCCCAGGTGTACCAGGGACCGTCGGTGTTGGTGCCCCGCACCATCCCGATCATGAACTACACCCAAGCACTCGTATTCGGCGCAAATCCGGCATCCACCCTCAGCACACTCGACGCAGATTGGGCGCGCCTGGCGTTCCGCCAGTAGTGCCGGACCAGGGAGTCAACATCATGTCCATCATCACCACCTCCACGACGCCCGGGAAGGGCGGCCCGCGCCAGTCGGGCCTACAGCGCGGCAGCCGGAAGCGCGGTCACTCACACCCAAATCCCCGGCGGGGAGGCAGCAAGCGCCGGGTCGAGCCCATCTTCTACATCTTCCTGCTGCCCAGCCTGATCCTGTTCACTTTGGCCATCACCGTTCCGGGCATCATCGGAATCTTCTTCAGCTTCACCAACTCGATCGGCATTGGCGATTGGGACTTCGTAGGCCTGACCAACTACATCGCGATCTTCAGTGATCCCGCCATCCTGCAGAGCTACCTCTTCACCTTCGGCTTCTCGATCGTTACGGTCATTGCCGTCAATCTGGTGGCCTTTCTTCTGGCTGTGGGTCTCACTGCGCGAATCCGGATGAAGACGGCGTTGCGGACGGTCTTCGTGATCCCCATGGTGGTCTCGGGCATCATCATCGCCTACGTCTTCAATTTCCTGTTCTCCAACTCGCTGCCCTCGCTCGGTGCCGCGGCCGGGATCCCCTGGCTGGAAAGCAGCCTGCTGGCCAATCCGGACTTTGCATGGGTAGCAGTTGTGCTGGTGACGGCCTGGCAGGCTGTGCCTGGCGCGCTGCTCATCTATATTGCGGGCCTTGTGGCAGTGCCTGGAGACGTCTACGAGGCCGCTGAAATTGATGGCGCGAGCAAATTCCAGCAATTGGTGAAGATCACTCTTCCTTTGGTGGCCGGTTACGTGGTCATCAATATCATTCTGGGGTTCAAGGGCTTCCTCAACGCCTACGACATCATCGTGGGGCTGACAAACGGAGGCCCGGGAACCTCAACCAGAAGCATCGCGATGACTGTCATCTCGGGCTTCAACGGCGGTGACTACGCCTACCAGATGGCCAACGCCACGATCTTCTTCGTGGTGGCCATCGTGATCTCTCTCGTACAGCTTTCGCTGACCCGTGGACGGAATGCACTGTAATGACCAACGAATCGATGACCACTAAACAAGCCTCAAGCAAATCCGGCTCTGCGATGGAGCGGGTGAACTGGCCGGCCACCACCGTGCTGGTCCTGTGCGCGGTGACCGTGCTTCTGCCCCTCTACGTCACGGTCTCCATGGCGTTCAAGACGCAGGGCCAGGCTGTGGATGGCAACGCCTTCTCGTTCCCGGCCCCCATCAGCATCGATGGCTTTGTGCAGGCCTGGACACTGACCGACTTCCCTGTGGGTGCTGCCGTGTCCTTGCTTGTGACTGCGGGGACGGTGCTGGCCACCATCATCCTGGCGGCCTTTGCCTCCTACGCGATCGTACGGAACTGGGAACGCCGCCTGTTCCGGTACTCGTTTTTCTATCTGCTGGGGGCAATGTTCATTCCGTTCCCGGTGGTGGCACTGCCCCAGATCCAGCTCACGGGCCGCCTGGGGCTGGACAATCCGTTGGGAGTGATCCTGCTGGCCACCATGTTCCAGTTGAGTTTCAGCGTTTTGCTTTTCACCGCTTTTCTACGCTCCATCCCGATGGAACTGGAGGAAAGTGCCAGGATCGACGGTGCCACCACCTGGCAGACCTTCTGGAAGCTGATCTTCCCGCTGCTTGCGCCGATGAGCGCCACGGTGGGGATCTTCGCATTCCTCTATGCATGGAACGACTTCATGATGCCCTCGCTGATCATCTCCGATCCGTCCCTGCAGACGCTTCCCGTGCGGCAGAACCTTTTCCAAACGCAGTTCAGCAACAATTACCACGTGTCCTTCGCCTCCTACCTGATGGCGATGGCCCCGGCGATCATTGCCTACCTCTTCACGCAGCGGTGGGTGATGGCAGGCGTGACCCAGGGCGCTGTGAAGGGTTAGGCCTGTTGACCTGCAACGTCCGGCCGTTTCATACTGGTCCGGGATATAAATTTAGATACTAAATCAAAGGAGTTTCGTGAGCACCTCGGCCACTCAGGCACACCGTACCGAAGCAGACCGCATGACCGACCCCCATTGGTGGCGCCAGGCCGCGGTCTACCAGATCTATCCCCGCAGCTTCCACGACGCCAACGGAGACGGACTAGGAGACATCAAGGGCATCACTGCCAAGGTTCCCTACCTCAAGGAACTTGGCATCGACGCCGTATGGCTGAGCCCGTTCTACCCCTCGGCGCTCGCCGACGGCGGCTACGACGTCGATGACTACCGCAACGTGGATCCGAAGCTGGGAACCCTTGAGGACTTCGACGAAATGGTCGAGGCCCTGCATGCGGCGGGTATCAAGATCGTGGCGGACATCGTCCCCAACCACTCCTCGGACCGCCATGAGTGGTTCAAGGAAGCGCTGGCATCCCCCAAGGGATCGGCCGCCCGTGAACGTTACATCTTCCGCGATGGAAGGGGAGAGAACGGTGAGCTGCCGCCCTCGGACTGGGACTCCGTCTTCGGTGGACCCATCTGGGACCGGATCACCGAGCCCGACGGCACGCCCGGACAGTGGTACATGCACATCTTTGCCAAGGAGCAGCCGGACTTCAACTGGGAAAACCCGGAGGTTCGTGAGGACTTCCTGAAGACCCTGCGATTCTGGTCCGACCGCGGCGTTGACGGTTTCCGCATCGACGTAGCCCATGGCATGGCCAAGGACCTTTCCGAGCCGTTGCCCATGAAGGCGGATCTGGAAGCCAAAGCACATGGCACGGATGGTTTCACCGACGGTTCCCACCCGTTCTGGGATCGTGATGAAGTGCACGAGGTCTATGCCGAGTGGCGCAAGCTCTTCAACGAGTACAACCCGCCCCGCACCGCCGTCGCCGAGGCTTGGGTCCATGAGTCCCGCCGTGCCCGCTATGCAAGCCCCGAAGGGCTGGGGCAGGCGTTCAACTTCGACCTCCTGCAGTCCGACTACGACGCTGCCGCCTTCCGGAAGATCATCACCGACAACCTGGTGGCGGCCAAGGAATCAGGGGCATCGTCCACCTGGGTCTTTTCCAACCACGACGTCGTCCGCCACGCCACCCGCTACGGCCTGCCCAAGGGTGGTTCCGTTGCCCAGGGAACCAATGCTGCCCAGGACATCACTGGCGGCGAGCCCAAGGGCCAGGACGGCAAGGGATGGTTGTTGGCCGGCGCACCGGCCGAAGAGCTCGACGTCGAACTTGGCTTGCGTCGTGCACGCGCCGCGACGCTGTTGCTGCTTGCCCTCCCCGGTTCTGCCTACCTCTACCAGGGTGAAGAGCTCGGCCTGCGTGAAGTCGCGGAGATTCCGGACTCAGAACGCCAGGACCCGTCCTTCTTCCGCAACCCGGGAGTGGAGATCGGGCGCGATGGTTGCCGTGTGCCGCTGCCCTGGACCGTAGAGGGCCCGTCCTTCGGCTTCGGTGCAGGCAAAGCGCATCTTCCCCAGCCGGAGTGGTTCAAGGATTACGCAGTATCTACGCAGGAAGGCGTGGAAGGTTCCACGCTGGAGCTCTATAAGAAGGCACTGCACCTGCGCAGCAAGCTCCAGACAGCGGAGGAACTTCAGTGGGTGGAAACCGGCAACCCGGACGTCCTGCACTTCAGCCGCCCGGGTGGCTGGCACGCCGTCACCAACTTCGGCACTGAACCGGTTGAACTGCCTGAAGGTGACGTAGTGGTAACCAGTGAACCCCTGGAGGATGGCAAGCTGCCTTCAGATACCACCGCGTGGATTGTCAGCAGCGACTAAGCGCTGAGGACAATACTGAAACCATGACGAATGCGAACGGGCGGGGACGCCTCATATACGGCTGCATGGGACTCGGCGGCCCCTGGGACGGCACATCCTACGGCGCCGCGGAGATCGATCAGGCCGCTGCGGTGGTTGAAGATGCCCAGGGGATTGGTGTTGGACTTTTCGACCACGCGGATATCTATCGCAGCGGAAAGTCCGAGGCCGTCTTTGGTGAAGTCCTTGCCCGTTCGCAAGGTCTGCGGGAAAAGATCCAGCTGCAGACCAAATGCGGAATCAGGCTGGGGGAGCGCGGACTCCAGACTCATTATGACCTCAGCCGGGAAGCCATTCTGGAACGGGTCAACGGGAGCCTCAAACGACTCCAGACAGATTACGTGGACGTGCTGTTGCTGCACCGGCCCGATCCCTTGATGGACCCCCGTGAGGTGGCGGACGCCGTCGGGCAGTTAATGTCCGAAGGCAAGGTGCGGCAGCTGGGCGTGTCCAACATGTCCGGTGCGCAAATCGCGTTCCTGCAGGACCAGTTGGAGACCCCGATAGTGGCGAACCAGCTGGAAATGAGCCTGCTCCGCCGGGATTGGCTGGAGAGCACTGTGCTGGTCAACCACGCAGACGGGATGGGGTTCAGCTTCCCGCACGGAACCCTGGAACACTGCATGGCTAAAGGAATCGAACTTCAGGCGTACGGTTCCCTGGCCCAGGGGCGATATACGGGTGCACCGGCTGCGGAGTTGTCGCCTGCGGAGTCGGCGGCCACGGAGATGCTTGAAATATTGGCGGGGGAGAAGAACACCACGCCGGAGTCAGTGCTGCTGGGCTGGCTGATGAAGCACCCCGCCGGGATCTCGCCGGTAATCGGCACTACCAATCCCGGGCGCATCAAGGCATGCGCCGATGCCGCCTCAGTTGCCGCCACCATGACCCGTGCCCAGTGGTACGGATTGTGGGTGGCAGCCCGGGGGAGCAACATCCCCTAACCCCGGTTTTAACCCAACTGAGTCGCAGTTGTGCGCGTTATGACCTCTCAAAACGCGCTCACTGCGACTCAGTTGGGTGGGGACAGCAACACATGGCTACGAGGCGCTGCTGATCGGAGCCACCACGGAGTAGGTGCTCGAATCACCCTGCAACGCCTGGCTGGGCGTGCCATCGATACCCACCGGGATGTCGCCTGCGATGGTCACGCGGTTGAGCTTGCGCGGCTGGCCGTCGTAGTTGTCCGGGGCGTAGTGCTGGGTGATGCGGTTATCGAACAGGACAACCTGGTTGGGCTCCCAGTTCACCCGGACCACGTTCTCCGGACGCGTCACGTACGCCTGCAGCAGGCGGATGATGTCCTTTGATTCCGTATTGGACAAGCCCACAATCCGGAGCCGCTGCGCGAAGCCCCCAATGAACAATCCGCGCTCGCCGGTCAGGGGGTGGACCCGCACCACGGGGTGGGCGGTTTCGAACTTCAGGCGGGTGAACTCCTTGCGGCGCTCTTCGGCGTTGGAGTGCTCCAGGTTCTTCGGGACGGAGTAGTCGTAGTCGTTGGTGTGGATGGCCCACAGGTTGTCCGCGAAGCTCCGCAACTCCTCCGGGAGGTCCTGGTAAGCGCCGGCCGAGGAAGCAATCAGCGTCTCGCCGCCATAGGCAGGGAGATCGATGCTGCGCAGAGTTGAAGCCTGCGGCGGGTTCACCACGAAGGTGACGTCCGTGTGCCAGTTGTTGGCTGAGCCGTTCTCACTGTCAACCGGCAGGACATTTTCCTCGCCCTCCACCGAGGCCACCGTGGGGTGCGCTTTGGTCAGTGGCCCGAAGTGCGAGGCGAACTTCACCTGGGCCTCGTCACTGAAGATGTTGGCCTCCCGGAACACCAGTGCCTTGTGCTCGTTGAGCGCGGTCCTGATCTGCGCGACGGTGTCCTCACTGAGGTCTCCGCTGATATCCAGGCCACGGATTTCGGCGCCGATGCGGGAGCCCAGCTTGGCGAACCCGAGTTTGGTTTCGGTAATGACAGTCATGGTTCATTCCTTACTTGTTGTGACGGTTGCGGCAGATGCCGCGGGTTGGTTCCAGGAAGCCGGTTGCTTCCGGGATGCGGGTGGGTTTCAGGAGGCAGCACCAACAGCAGTGCGCCAGCGGGAGAAATGGCGTTCAAGGGCCACCAGCAGGAAGTTCACGCCGAGGCCCAGCAAGGACACCGTAAGGATGCCGGCGTACATGTCCGGGATGAGGAAGCTGCTCTGGGCGTTGACGATCAGATAACCCAGCCCTGCCTTGGCTCCCACCATTTCCGCGGCGATCAACACCAGGATGGAGGCCGTGCCGGCCATCCGGATACCGGTGAAGATCGTGGGAACCGCGGAGGGCAGGATGACCTTCTGGAAAAGCCTGAAGCTGTTCAGTCCCAAGGAACGGGCTGCCCTGATCAGGAGCGGATCCACGGTCTTCACGCCGGCGATGGTGTTCAGCAGCACCGGGAAGAACGCGGCGTACGCCACGATGCTGATCTTCGACTCCTCGCCGATTCCCAGCAACAGCGTGAAGACCGGCAGCAGTGCAAGCGCAGCTGTGTTGCGGAACAGTTCCAGCAAGGGGTTCAGGACCGAGTTCAGCCGCCCGTACCAAGCAATGAGCAGCCCCAGGGAGACACCCGCCACCAGGGCTGCGCCAAAGCCGGCCACCGAACGGGTGAGGCTGGCCGCGATGTGCCCCTGGATGGTGCCGGCTTCGAAGAGCTTGCCCCATGCCAGCAGCACCTCGTGCAACGGCGGCAGGAACACCCGGGTGGAAGGACTCGCCAAGTAGGTCGGGCCAAGCTCCCACAGTGCCAGGAACGCCAAGACGGCTGCGGATTTCCAGGCGGCTGAACCGGCCGCAGCGGCCAAGCGTCGCACTTTGCCAGGCGCCGGCGTCGTGCGTTCCGCTCCATCCTGCGGTGAAGGTTCGACGGCGGCCGTTGGGTCGGCCGGGGAACCCGCCTTGGGCGGGGCTTCTTTTTGAATGAGCGTGGTGGTCATCAGGCCGCGCTCCTTTCCGGGGTGGTTACGGGCTCGTCGGGTGCACTGCCGTCCGGCAGGATTTTTCGGTGGCCGGCGTCCTGGGCACGGCGGACTTCGTCGTGCAAAAGGGTCCAGACCTGGTGGCGGTGTTTGACGAAGGAGGGGTTGGAACGGATGTCCTCCTCGCCGTCACGGTCCGGGATTCTGATGTCCACGATTTCCTTGAGCCGGCCTGGCCTGGCGCTGAGGACAGCAACGCGCTCGCCGAGGTAGACGGCCTCATCGATCCCGTGGGTGATGAAGACGATGGTCTTGCCCGTGGTTTTCCAGATCCTGAGGAGTTCGTCCTGCAGTTGCTCGCGGGTCTGGGCGTCCAGGGCGGCGAACGGCTCGTCCATCAGCAGGACGTCCGGCTCATAGGCCAGGCTCCGGGCGATGGCTACGCGTTGCTTCATCCCGCCGGAGAGTTCGTGCGGGTAGCGGTCCTCGAAACCGGCCAGGCCTACAAGTGCCAGGTATTCGCTGGCTTTCGCAGCCCGTTCACGGCGGTTCAGTTTCTTGCCGTCCGGCCCTGCGCCTTCCAGGCCAATGGAGACGTTGGCCGATGCCGTCCGCCAGGGAAACAACGCGTACTGCTGGAAAACGACCGCACGGTCCTTGCCCGGTCCTGTGACAGGTTTGCCATCCACCAGCACCTCGCCGGAGGTCGGTGTTGAAAGACCGGCCAGCAGGTCCAGCAAAGTGGTCTTGCCCGAACCGCTGGGTCCTACCAGGGTGAGGAATTCACCCTCGCGGACATCCAGGCTCAGGGAGTCGATGGCGGTGAGGCGGGTGGCACTCGTGGTTTTGGTGGCCCGGACCGTGAATTCCTTGGTGACGTTCCGGAGGCTGATTTTCGCGGTCATGGCTATCCCTTCTTTGCTGCGAGATCGTTGAATTCGTTGGTGTAGTACTTCGATGGCGTGAGTTTGTCCTTCACGATTCCCGACGCGTTCAGCCACGCCTCCCAGCGGGTGAAGTCCTCGTCCTTGATCACGCCCGCGTCCGGGACTCCCGGGCTCTTCCAGAACTTAAGGTTCGCGGTGCTCTCATTGCGGCCGCGGCTTTCGATGATCTTGGTAAAGCGGGCAACTACCTCGTCCCGAGGGGTTTCAGCAGCCCACTTGATCGCTTTGGCAACGCCGGTGGTGAACGTGCGGGTGGTGTTCGGGTTCTTGGCGATGAAGTCGTTCCGGAACACGATCTGTCCGCCGGCGAAGGTGCCGAACAGCTCAACATCGCTGAAGAGGGACCTCAGTCCGCCGGCTTCGATGGCCCGGTCCTGCAGCACACCGCCGAGGGTTCCGGCGTCCACCTGTCCGCGGCGGATGGCTTCTTCGGTGTCGTTCGGGGCCAGCGGGACCAGTTGGACCTGCTTGATCTCCTCGGAGCTGAGCCCGTTCTTGGTCAGCCAGGTGTTGATGACGGCCTCATGGTGCGCGCCCAGGGTGTTGACGGCGATCTTCTTGCCGATCAGGTCGCGGGGCTCTTTGATGGTGCTGTCGGCCTTCACGTAGTACCCGCTGAACGTTTTTTCGTCCGAGCCGTAGTAGTTGGTGACGGCTTTGACGGGTGCACCGGCTTCGATGAGCTTTACCACCGCTCCGGAGAACGCGCCGCCGAAATCAGTCTGGTTGGTCGCCGCCGACTGGATGTCCTGCGGTCCGCTGGTGGTGTTGCCAACCCAGTTCAGTTTGAGGTCGCCCAGGTATCCGAGGTCAGCGGCAAGTTCGGGGAACGTCACGTTGTTGGCCGAGCCTTGGTAGCGGAGTTCCTTCACTTCGTTTCCGGCCTGGTTGGCTTGTCCGGCTTCGGCCGCGCCGCCGCAGCCGCTGACCGTCAGCGCTAGTACGACGGCGGCCGCGACGCTCAGCAGGGGCAGGTGCAGTTTCATGGGAGCTACTTTCGATGGATTGCAGGTGTTGGGCGGGCCGGTTTGCTGGGGAACGTCTGCAACGGCTTGGGAACGATGAAAGCCCATTTCGACGGCGGGTGGGAAGTGTCCGGGTAACGGCCGGAAACGCTGCGAAACAGCCCGAAACAGGACGAAATCCTGGGCCTTCCCTGGCAACCCGGGGACACAAAGACGCTGCGTTGAGCCCTGTGAACAACAGCGACAAGTGAGCTGTGCATGACTGGCGCGTACCGCCGTCGTGCGTTCATACTGCGGGACTCCACAGTCATATGGGGTTTAGTTCGTATTGATCCTCACAACCGGGCTGATTTCTTCGCTCTGTGAGCCGCCGGGCGGATACGGTAGATACATGACGTCTAGCATCGCCGCCGAATCAGTTCGGCCTACCCGCAATATTCCCGCCGACATTGCCCGTTCATGGCTCCTGGTGAACGCCATGAAAACGGAACTTTTTGACGAATCCGCGGGTTCACGGGCAGACGCCATCATCCTTGACATCGAAGACGCTGTTGACCCTTCCCAGAAGGACGCTGCACGCGAAAACGTGGTCAACTGGCTGACTGCCGGTGGTCAGGCCTGGGTCCGCATCAACGATGCCACCAGCCCCTTCTGGGCCGACGACCTCGCCGGACTGCGCGGCACCCCGGGCTTGCTCGGCGTGATGCTGGCCAAGACTGAATCCGCAGACCAGGTCACTGAGTCCTACCACCGCATGGACGGAAAGACTCCCGTGGTCGCCTTGGTTGAATCCGCCCTCGGCATCGAGGAAGCCAACCACATTGCCCGAGCCCAGGGTGCGTTCCGCCTCGCTTTCGGCTCCGGCGATTTCCGTCGCGACACCGGCATGGCAGCAACCCCCGAAGCCATGGCCTACCCGCGCGCCAAACTGGTTGTCGCCAGCCGCGTGGGCAACCTGCCGGGCCCCATTGACGGCCCCACGGTGGGCACTAACCACCCGATCCTGCGTGAGCAAACCGGTATCACTGTGACCATGGGCATGACCGGCAAACTGTGCCTGGCCATTGACCAGACCACCGTGATCAACGAGGTCATCAGCCCCACACCGTCGGACGTCGCCTGGGCCACGGACTTCATGAACGACTTCGAAGCCAACGGCCGAGTCATCCGCGACGGCTCCGACCTCCCGCGTTTGGGCCGTGCCGAGAAGATCATGAAGCTGGCAGTGGCATTCGGAGTCCAGCCCTCCCTGTAACCATGCTGGTTCATGGAGTCGCATGGGACTCCCCGTCGCCGGCATTGCGTTTGTTCGCGCCCGCGGGGGAGTTCACTGATGTTGCGTTGGCCCGGGGCTCAGCCCTGGGCCTGCGCGTTTTTCCGGGTCTGTGGTGCCTGGGCCACACCAAGGTCCACGGGCCGGGGGATCGCACGCACGTTCCTTGCCGCGCTAGTTCCCCAGCAGAACGTGGGAAACAATGCGGGGCCTGTTTTGCCCGGGACGACTCCCGGCTGATGCACGATTTCCACCGTGGCAACCCCGTTCCTGCTGGCCTTCGCGCCTATTTGATGCAGCCGCACTGGCTCTACGTGGCCACCTTCGCCAACGGTGCCACCAAGGTGGGGACAGCCTCGGCCCCGCGTAAATGGAACAGGCTTGCCGAGCAGGGTGCCGTGCATGCTTCCTATGTGGCCCACACCGGGGATGGCCGCGTTGTCCGCATTCTCGAGGACATGGTTACGCACGAGCTCGGCCTCGTTCAGCAGGTCCGGTCGGCCGCCAAAGTGGCGGGTTTGGTGGAGCCGCGTGCCGCCGTCGAGCTTTTGGCGTTGAACCGCCGGCACGCCGGACGTGTTCGCGAGCTCCTGGCAGGCCTCACGATGACCGGCTACTCCGTTGTGGAGGAAGAGTGGGAACGGCCTGGGCTGGCAGGGCCGCTCTGTACCGCAGGTGCGGGCCGCCACCCCTACCCGGCAACGTTCGACGCCGGCGGGCACGGGCTGCGGGTCCAAGCGTTGTCCGGTGCGATCGCCCTGGCCGGTCTTCCTGACGTTTCAGGGAACGAGGTGGAAGGCAGCTTCGTGGCGGATCTTGGCGCGTTGAAGGGCCGGAAAATTGAGTTTGGCCCGTACCTCACCGAAATCCCGGCGCTGCAGGACTCCTTGTTCTAGTTCCCCCGCCGAGGGGCGACATCTCTGTCCACCCAGGGGCGTCATCTCTGCCCGCCGAGGGGCGACATCTCTGCCCGCCGAGGGGCGAGCTCTCGGCTCTATGGGCCCCTCTTTCCCTTGAGAGCCAACCCCTCGGCAACCCACCGGTAGACTTGGACGGTGCTGGAACAATTTTGGGCTACGGCCTCTACGTCTTACAAAGTGCTGGTTTTCAGCGCCATGGGGCTGATCGCGGTCGGGCTCATCCTCTCCATTGTTGGGAACACCTCCGGCAACCAAGGGCTGGCGTTGGCCTCACTGCCCGTGATCGGTGCGGGCCTGCTCCTTCACGTCACAGGACTGGTTATCCGGGGCCAGAAGATCCGCAAGAGCTACAAGAAATAACCCGTTCGTCGAACTTCACGTTCCCCGTATCCACGATCTGCGCCCAAGCTCCCTTGGCCCGATAGGGTTGGAACATGAGTATCAATCCGGACCTGCAGGGCCGAAGCTACCCTGCCGCAGAGGTATACGACGTCGGTCGTGAAAAAATCCGCGAGTTCGCCAAGGCTGTCAAAGCCGGCAATCCCGCGCACTTCGATGTCGAGGCAGCCAGGGCCTTGGGGCACAGCGACCTCGTAGCCCCGCCAACATTCGCCATCATCGTCGCCCAGCGTGCTGACGCCCAACTGGTGGAGGACCCGGAATCGGGGATCGATTTCTCCCGCGTGGTTCATGCTGACCAGCGCTTCACGCACCACCGGGCCATTGTTGCCGGCGACCAGCTGGTGGCCGAACTCCATGTCGATGGCGTCCGGGCCATGGGCGGGGGAGCGATGATTACCACGCGCTCGGAGATTTCAACGGTGGACGGCGAGAAGGTCGCCACTACCACCTCATCCATCCTGGTCCGCGGAGAGGGACAGTAACCATGAGCCCCACATTCGAAGAACTGACGGTCGGCCAGGAAATCGGCAGCCGCAGCATTGACGTCACCCGCCAGGACCTGGTCAAGTACGCAGGAGCCTCCGGCGACTTCAACCCCATCCACTGGAACGAAGCCTTCGCCACCTCGGTGGAGCTGCCGGGCGTCATCGCGCACGGAATGTTCACCATGGGTGCGGCCGTGCAGCTGGTGAGCGACTGGGCAGGCGACCCCGCCGCCGTCGTCGATTACCAGACCCGCTTCACCAAGCCCGTCCTCGTAACCGACACGACCGGAACCGATGACGCCGGCGCTGTCATCGACGTCACCGGTGTTGTGGGAGCGCTCGACGCCGATGCCCGCACCGCGCGTATCGACCTCACCGTGGTTGCGGCGGGACTGAAGGTCCTCATGAAGTCACAGGCGGTTGTGAAGGTCTCTTGAATCAACAGAACACCTCGCAACACCGCAGCAAACCGCGCGCCACATCGACTGAAATGTCGCGGTGGCGCGCCGCTGTTCTTGCCTCCTACGCGGCCAGCGGCATCGCCTTTGCCACGTGGGTCTCCCGCCTGCCCGCCATTCGTGATGGATTGAACCTGACGCCGGGCGGCATTGGCCTCTTGCTCATGTGCATGACGGTGGCCTCGTTCATCTCCATCTCCGCCTCCGGCCTCATCGTGCTGCGGCTTGGCCCCAAGCTGACCACGAGGATTGGCAGCTGCATGGTGGGTGCCGGCCTTGTCACCGTGGGTGTCGGCACCTCCATTGCGGCAAACCCCTTGGTGGTGGCAGCAGGCCTGGTAATCCTTGGTTTGGGGACGGCCAGTTGGAACACCGCATCCAACGTGGAAGGTGCTTCGCTTGAGCGCGAGCTGCAGCGCCACATCATGCCCCACCTGCATGGTGCGTTCAGCTTGGGAACCGTCGCCGCTGCTGGTTTCGGTGCCTGGGCCGCGGCCATCCACATGCCGGTGTTCTGGCATTTCCTGATCTCGGGCCTGGTAGTGACGACGTCGGTGGTGACGGCAACTTTCTGGTTCCGCGCAGAAAAGACCGCTGCAGCTACGCAGACGTTCCGCCCTGAGGAAACCGACACTTTCCAGGATCCGTCAACGGGACCTCTGCCTATCATTTCCCGGAATCCGGGTGACACCTCCCGGAACCCGGACACTGGGCGGGAAGACCGCAAAGCCCCGGTTCCACTGGACAGCAAGAGGCTGGTGGCCCTTGCCTGGCGTGACCGCCGGACGCTGCTGATCGGCGTCCTGGTCCTTGGCTTGGCCTTGGCCGAAGGAGCTGCCGGGGATTGGGTGGCGCTGGCACTGGCTGACGGCTACGGTCAGACCGACGCCGCAGGTGCTGTAGGTTATGGACTGTTCGTCACGTTCATGACCATCGGCCGTTTCACGGGCACAGTGATCCTTGACCGTTTTGGCCGGGTAGTGGTGATGCGCTGGTGCTCGGCGACCGCCGTCGTGGGTTTGGCGCTTTTTGTCTTCTCGCCCGTTCCCTGGCTCGCGTTCGTTGCCTTGGCCATCTGGGGGCTTGGAGCCTCGCTGGGGTTCCCCGTGGGGATGTCGGCTGCGGCAGATGACCCCGTCCACGCCGCTGCCCGGGTCTCAGTGGTCTCCACCATTGGTTACGGCGCCTTCTTGTGCGGCCCTCCGCTGCTGGGACTGTTGGCTGAACATTTCGGCATCCTGCATTCACTGCTGGCCCCGTTGGTGTTGCTGGTGGTCAGTTTCTTCCTGGCGCCCCTGGCCGGTCAACAGGCGGCAAAGTCCGCGGAGCCCAAGGAAGCCCGTTAGGCTTGATTGGTGACCCAAACGCTGCTTTCTGAATTGACCACTGCTGCCGTTGGTGGCCCCGCGGGCACCTTTATTGAGGCCCGCACTGAGGCTGAAATTATCGACGCCGTCCGGTCGGCCGACGCTGCAGGTGAAAGACTCCTCATCATCGGTGGCGGCTCCAATTTGTTGATCTCCGACGACGGTTACCCCGGTACGGTGCTGAAGATCGCCTCGGAGGGGTTCACAGTGAATTCCGAAGACAGTTGCGGTGGCGTGTCGGTGGTTGTGCAGGCCGGACACAACTGGGACGCCCTGGTTGAACATTCCGTGCTGCATGCCTGGTCCGGACTGGAGGCATTGTCCGGTATTCCGGGATCAACTGGCGCAACCCCCGTGCAGAATGTGGGTGCCTACGGTGCTGACGTTTCACAGACCATCGCTGCTGTCCGCACCTGGGACCGCGAACGCAACGCAGTCCAGACGTTCACCAGCTCCGAACTCAAGTTCGGATACCGCGACTCCATCCTGAAGCAGACCACGGTTGAAGGATCACCGCGCTACGTGGTGCTGACCGTGGAGTTCCAGTTGCCGCTGGGCCGGATGAGCGCCCCCATCCGCTACGCCGAGTTGGCCCGGGTTCTGGGCGTGGAGCCGGGCAAGCGTGCCTACTCCAACGATGTCCGCAGGGAAGTCCTTCGGCTCCGCGCGTCCAAGGGCATGGTCCTTGATGCAGCAGATCGTGACACCTATTCCACCGGCTCGTTCTTCACCAACCCGATCGTGCCGGCAGAACGGGCCGCTGAACTGCCGGAGAACGCACCCAGGTACCCTGCCGGTGACGACGGACAGGTGAAGCTCTCCGCCGCGTGGCTGATCGACCAGGCAGGGTTCGGCAAGGGCTTTGGCCTGGAGGAAGCGAGCGTTTCGGGCGGCCGGGCGTCCCTGTCCACCAAGCACACCCTCGCCATCACCAACAGGGGGACAGCTTCGGCCGCGGACATGGTGGCCATCGCGCGGGAGGTGAGGTCCGGCGTCGTCGGGCGTTTTGGTATTGAACTCCACCCGGAACCATTGCTGATCGGCCTCTCCCTCTAAAGCGCCGCCCGCGAGGGGTTGGATCTCGGGGGAATAAGGCGATTTTTCGGTTGAGATCCCGCCCCTCGCCGCACGCCGCCCCTCGGCGCACGCCGCCCCTCGGCGCACGCCGCCCCTCGGCGCACGCCGCCCCTCGGCGCACGCCGCAGCGCGGCCAAGTGCGCGACGCCGGCGACCCTAGCGCGTCCGCCGCTCGGCGATCGGCAGGATCTTGTTGAGCAACAGGAACGTGAGGCCGCAACTGACGGAGCCCAGCAAGAAGATCTGGCTGAACGCGATACTTTGCGGCGATGGTCCACTGGGCATGAACAGGCCGGCGGCTGCGAAACCCACCAGGCCCAGGAGCATGACAATGGCTCCCAGCAGGAAGCTGCGGACCTGGGCGGCGGCGGTTGGGTAGAA
Source organism: Arthrobacter sp. TmtSoilC79 (assembly GCF_059739405.1). Classification (NCBI taxonomy): domain Bacteria; kingdom Bacillati; phylum Actinomycetota; class Actinomycetes; order Micrococcales; family Micrococcaceae; genus Arthrobacter; species Arthrobacter sp. TmtSoilC79. The sequence goes on from NZ_AP046051.1 coordinate 1,356,123, forward strand.
CCACGGCTCGGGGGCGTCGTCGTCGCGGTCGGAGACGGGTTGGCAGATCGCTGCGGTGCCGATGAGCAGGGCAGCTGCCGCGGTTGCTACGAGGCTGACTGTCTGGATGGCCTGCATCGAGGGGGAAAGGCTGACGCCCGTTCCCACCGCGACCACCAGGCCCGCACCAAGCCCCGCGAGCGTGCAGAACCAGCCGGCGGTAGCCAACCACCGGCTCATCGGCCGCACAAACGGGGCAAGATCTCCGAAAAGCATGAATCCATCCTAGGATCCGCTGCTGGGTAGGGGCTGGGAGGCGCGGCAAGGTTCCCTGTGCATGCCTGCCCTTTTAGGATGAAGCATGCCTGCAGCCCTCAAAAGTCCCAGTCCCCGTGTGATGGGCCGTTTGCGGCTCGTCAGCCAAGGCCTGCTGGGTGGTGGCTTCCCCTCGGTTGCCGACGCCGTTCGTTGGATGACCGCCATGCAGGCCCAGGACCTGGGCCATGCGCTGTGGGCTGTCGGGCAGCGGGTTCCCGGCACCCATGCCTCGGATGTCCGGGCCGCACTCGACGCCGGGAGCGTGGTCCGTTCCTGGCCCATGCGGGGTACCCTTCACCTCCTGGCCCCTGAGGATCTCCGCTGGATCCTGGGCATCACCAGTGACCGGCTCATGTCCGTGGTGGCCGGCAGGCATCGTGAACTGGGCATCACGCCGGACGACATCAGCCATTGCCGGGACATCGCCTTCAAGACAGCGGAGTCCCTGAAGGCCGGGGGTGCGCCCGGAGCGAGCCGTGAGCAGTTGTTCCAGGCCTTTGAGGAAGCAGGCCAGGCCACCAAAGCGCAGCGGGGGATCCACTTGCTGGGGAGTCTGTGCCAGCGTGCGTGGCTGGTTCAGGGGCCCATGGCTGCGGCCAGCGGGAAGGCAGGCTTGCAGCAGCTGTTTGTGCCGTTTGAGGACTGGATCCCCGAATCCAGGGAGCTTGGCCGCGAGGAAGGCATAGCAGAATTGTTGTTCCGCTACGTCAGGAGCCACGGACCGGCGACCATCAAGGACTTCTCGTGGTGGAGCCAGGTCCCGCTTCTTGAGGCGCGGGCGGCCCTGAAGACCCTGCATGGCCGGCTGGTTGAGGTGCCGTTGGGCGGCAGCAGTTATTGGGTGTCGCCGGAGACTGCTGCGATGCTCGACGACGGCGTCCCAGGGTCGCGCTCGCTGCTGGCACTTCCTGGCTTCGATGAGTACCTGCTCGGCTACCAGGACCGGAGCCTGGTGCTGGCTCCCGAGCATGCCGGGCAGGTGGTGCCTGGCAGGAACGGCGTTTTCAAACGCATCATCGTATCCGGCGGAGAAGTGGTGGGAACTTGGGTCAGGACCATGAGCGGCAAGTCAGTGGGCGTCGCACCCGAGCCGTTCGCCGGGCAATTGGGGGCTGCCGCTGAGCGCTCCTTCCAAGCCCAGGGCAGGGCGTACGTGAAATTCATGGCCGGCTGAACAGGCAACCGGGGGCCATAAATACACCGACAACGCGAAAACCCGCTGTTCCGAGGCCGTGAAGCAACGGAACAGCGGGTCAGCAGCGGGTTGGAGCAGCCTAGAGCTTGCCCGTGGCGATGTTGAGCATGCGGCGCAGCGGCTCGGCTGCACCCCACAGGAGCTGGTCGCCAACTGTGAAGGCGCTGATGTACTCCGGGCCCATTTCGAGCTTGCGGATACGGCCCACGGGGATGTCCAGGGTTCCGGAGGCTGCCACGGGGGTCAGGTCCGCCATGGAGGCTTCCTTGGTGTTGGGAACAACCTTGGCCCACTCGTTGTCCTTGGCCAGGAGGTTCTCGATTTCGGTCACGGACAGGTCTTCGCGCAGCTTGAGCGTCAGGGCCTGGGAGTGCGAACGCATGGCGCCGATCCGGACGCAGAGTCCGTCCATCGCGATGTGGTCCTTGCCGGCCGTTCCGTTGCCGGTGCCGAGAATCTTGTTGGTTTCGACGCCGGCTTTCCACTCTTCCTTGGACTGGCCGTTGCCGAGGTCGGCATCGATCCAAGGGATCAGTGAGCCGGCCAGCGGCACGCCGAACTGGGTGGCGTCAACGCCGGTGCGCTGTGCAGCGAGGACCTTGTGGTCGATTTCAAGGATCGCCGACGCCGGATCCTGCAGTTCGCTGCTGACCTCGTTGTTGAGGGTGCCGAACTGGTTCAGGAGTTCACGCATGTGACGGGCTCCGCCACCGGAGGCAGCCTGGTACGTCATGGAGGTTCCCCACTCCACCAGGTTGTTCTTGAACAGGCCACCGAGGCCCATCAGCATGCAGGAAACCGTGCAGTTGCCGCCGATGAAGTCCTTCACGCCCCCGGACAGGCCGGCGTCGATGACATCGCGGTTGATGGGGTCCAGGACGATGATCGAGTCATCGTTCATGCGCAGGGTGGAAGCGGCGTCGATCCAGAGGCCGTCCCAGCCACGGCTGCGAAGTTCGCTGTGGACCTGCTTGGTGTAGTCGCCGCCCTGGGCGGTGACAATGATCGGCAGCTTGGCCAGGGTCTCAATATCGAACGCGTCCTCGAGCTTGCCGGGGTCGCCGGCGGCAGAGTCCAGGAAGGACGGGGCCGCACCTCCCGCGTTCGAGGTGGAGAAAAATACCGGGTTGATGTTGGCGAAGTCGTTCTCTTCCTGCATGCGCTGCATCAGGACGGAGCCGACCATGCCACGCCAACCGACCAGTCCAACGGACGGATTAGCTGCTGTAGTCATTGAACAAGTCTAGACTTTCGGAGCAAACCGCCGCTGTTGATTACGTCACGCACGCAACGGGCGGGCACCACGAGTTCCCAGGTGCCGCGCGGCAGCCGGCCGCGGCTTCAGCGCTTCTTAGAGGGCGCCGGCGTCGTGCTCTTCAAGCAAGAGGGCTTTGCGCTTGCGCACGGCGAAGAAGGCACTGAACGTAAATACCTGCGTGACAACGATCAGCACGATGATTCCGGCGATCTTGTTGCCGCCCAGGATCATGGTCAGTCCCACAATGGCGGAGATCAGGGCGAAGAGCGGCAGCAGCATATAGCCCAGCACAAACAGGGTTTCGGGTTTCTTCAGCATGCTCAGCTCTCTTGGCTTTCCTGGGTTGCGTTTCGGCGCCACGTAGTGAACCGGTAGTTGGTGCCGTTCTTGGCGGTGAGCCAGCCCTCGGACGGGGCTACGGCGTCGAAGGTCCAATCATCGCCGAGTTCGGGAGCGAAGGTGTCGCCCTCCGGATCGGCGTCGATGATGGTGATGACGGCCAGGTTTGCTATCTCCATGGATTGTCCAAAGATTTCGCCGCCGCCGATGATCCAGACTTTTTGGCCACCGGGCGCGAACTGCGACTCCAGGAGGGCCGCGTCCAGTGATGAAACCACGACGGCGCCCTGGGCCTCGGGCGTGGACGCCCAGTCTGCGTTGCGGGTCACCACAATATTGGTCCGGCCCGGGAGGGGACGGTACTTTTCCGGGAAGGACAGCCACGTCTTGCGGCCCATGATGACGGGGTGGCCGGTGGTGAGTTGGCTGAAGTGCTTGAGGTCCTCGGGGAGGTGCCACGGCATGGAGCCGTCCTTGCCGATCACGCCGGACTTTGTCTGCGCCCACACCATGCCGATGCCCGTCATGCGCGCGGCGGTCTCCTGGGTGAAGATGACGCCGGGAAGCTGGGAGGGAGTCCCGGGGGAAGTCGTGCTCATACGGCGATCGGGGCCTTGATGGTGGGGTGGTGGCGGTAGTCCACAACCTCGAAGTCGTCCAGGGTGTAGTCGAAGATGGAGTCCGGCTTCCGGAGGATCTTCAGTTGCGGGTACTCGTAAGGCTCACGGCCGAGCTGCTCGGCAACCTGGTCCACGTGGTTGTCGTAGACGTGGACGTCTCCGCCGGTCCAGACGAATTCGCCCGGCTCCAGGTCCAGTTGCTGCGCCACCATCCGGGTCAGCAGTGCGTAGGAGGCAATGTTGAAGGGAACGCCCAGGAACGTGTCGGCGGAGCGTTGGTACAGCTGGCAGGACAGTTTCCCGTCTGCGACGTAGAACTGGAAGAACGCGTGGCACGGAGGCAACGCCATGTCCTTGAGCTCGGAGACGTTCCATGCGGACACGATGTGCCGGCGCGAATCCGGGTTGGCGGCCAGGTTGGCCATGAGCTCGGAGATCTGGTCGATGTGCCCGCCGTCGGGGGTTGGCCAGCTGCGCCATTGGACGCCGTATACCGGGCCGAGCTCGCCGTCGGCGTCCGCCCATTCGTCCCAGATGGAGACGCCTTGGTCCTGCATCCACTTCACGTTCGAGTCGCCGCGCAGGAACCACAGGAGCTCTACCGCCACGGACTTGAAATGGACCCGCTTGGTGGTGATCAGCGGGAAGCTCCCGGCAAGATCGAACCTCAACTGGCGGCCGAAGACGCTGCGGGTTCCGGTTCCGGTGCGGTCCGACTTGTGCGTGCCGTTGGCCATGACGTCGCGCAGGAGGTCTTCATAAGGGGTGGGGATGCTCACGAGTCCAGCTTACTGGTCAGCCTGCCTCGAACCAGATCTATGAGAGTGTCGTCACCAATGCCGGCACCCCTGGCCGTCCGGATCAAGCCGTCGACGGCGGCCATCACCGCAGCGTCCGAACGGACAGTCCCGTGGGGCGCGGGAGGCGGGCCGACGACGACAGTCCCGTTCCGGCGTCGTGATTCAATCAGTCCGCCCTGCTCCAGCTCCTTATAGGCGCGCGCCACGGTTCCCGCTGCGATGCCGAGGTCAGCGGCCAGGCTGCGCACCGTGGGCAAGCGGCTCCCCGGTTCAAGGATGCCCACTGCTATGAGGGAACTGAGTTGCCGGCGGATCTGTTCGTACGGCGGAACAGGATCGGAGAGGTCCACAGTGATCCCGGCCGTCATTGTGCGTGTTCTCCCTGCTTGGCCGCGTGACCCCGTGGAATGGTCCGGAAGAGCCGCCGCACCGGTGTCAAGGCGACCAGGGCCCCGAGGACGATCAGGACCAGGCCAATGCCCACCGCGGGGCTCGGGCCGATCGGATCCGGGCTGGGTGCGGGCGGGAACACTTCGTACCAGGCGTTTCCAGTACTGACCAGCAGTACGCCGGCCTGCGCCAGGGCATACGCCGCCAGCGTCCGCACGATCCTGTAGATGCTGATGGCACGGAGCGCGGAGTCCAGTCCTGCATTACCGCCTGCCTCGGGGATACCACGACGACGACGCACAGTCAGGATGGCACCGGCCCCGGCCAGGGCAACCACTGCGGAGAGAAGGGCGACGGCGGGCCAGGCCTTGGGACCGAACGGTTTCACTTCCCCGGCAACGGCGAAGGCAACTGCCAGTGCCAGTACCACGGCGCTGGCTATGGCAAAGGACAGCAGGCCCCTGGAGACGGGTTGCCGCGGCCAGTGGCGTGGAGCCTCGGGCGTGCCGTAGTTCCTGGCGGTCAGGAACTCGCCCGCAGCAATGGTTGCAAGGAGCAGTAAGGCCACTATGGCCGTCAGGGCGGGAAAGGACCACGCGGCGGGTGGTAGCGGAGGAAACAGGATGAGTGCGTAGCCGGCCGCCAGGGCGATGCCGCCCACCACGCCCAGGGCTGCTCCGACGGAAATGCCCAACCGGGCAGCGGGGTGGGTGCGGGGATCGGCGCGGAGGGTGGCGGCGCTGGTGGTCTTGGCCGCTTGGTGCAGCGACGGCAATTCCGGGACCCGCCAACCCCACATCATGAGGAGCACCACCATGTTGACCAGGCCCAGGATGTTGAACCACGACGATTGCCAAAGTGCTCCGGGTGCGGGCTGGGCCGCGAAGTTGCCGGCGATGGCAGCCAGGCCGGCCGCGATGGTGGCCACTGTTCGAAGCAGCCGGTTGGTGGCGATGATCCGGAGTGTTCGGTTGTCGTCGCCGTCGAGGGTTTCCAACTGGCGGCGGCGGGCGGTCAGGAAAAGTACCAGCACGGTTCCCAATGCCAGGACCAGCAAGGCCCCGCCGAGCCAGGCTGCCAGCTCTACTCCGGGAATGCGGCCGTCCTGGCCTTGACCCACGTACCCGTTGTCCGGATACGCACCGCCCTGAGGAGGCGCCTGGCCCGGGGGTGTCGGCAGTACCGGCGTGTGGCCCGGGAGGGTCCCGATCCACGCAATGACCAGCGCTGCGACTGCGAAGATTGCTGCGGTGGTCCAAGCAAGCTTTCGGGGAAGGAAGTCGCGGATCCTGCGGACGGTGAGTTCAGCGTATCTGCGCGGAGCTTTCGGTGCCGGGTAGCTCAACTGCCCCAAGGCATGAACCGTGAGGCAGGCAGCGATCGGCCAGCCCAGGGCCGTGGCGATCTGGTCCGCAGTTGCGGGGGCGCTGGATCCCATGGGATTTGCGCGCATGATCCCGGCGTTCATGGCACCCTGCAGTGAGCTGGCCATCCACCCGATGATGCCCACCCATAATCCGTGCGAGGCAACGGATTGGGCATCGGGCTTGGACCAGACCTGCATGCGCAGGAACAAGTACACGATGATGGCGCCGACTACCGGCGCCAGGAAAAACAATGTTGGCACAACAACCACAGCAAGACCCCCACATCTTTTGTATCAATCTACTGATACAAAAGTGCGGGGGTCAAGCTACTGCCTAGTCGTCGAAGGGCTTGACCTGCTCCACGGAAACAATCTTCCGCCCGGAACCACGCGCTACCTGACAGACGATCACTTCGCCCGGCGTCAGGTACGGGTCCGATGCCGGTAGCAGGGCTTTCAGGCCCTGCGACATATGTTGTCCCAGCTGTTTCAGGGCAGTGGGAAGCGCAGGGCGGTGTGTGCAGACGGCGATCGGAACCTGTTTGTCGAACAGGGCCTCCACCGCTGCCGCCGTCTTCTTGGGGGAGCGCTGGTGGCTGTGTTCGGTCAAGGCTTCCACCAGTTTGACCTTTGCCCCACTGGCCTTGGCATAGGGGGCGATGGTGGCAACGCAGCGCGCCCAGGGGCTGGTGACCACGCGCTGCGGTTTCCACACGCCCAGGAGACGTTGAACGGCAACTGCCTGCCGCTGGCCCGTCGCTGCCAACGGACGGTCGCCCTCGGCTTTGGTCCAGGAAGACCGCGGTTTTGCCTTGGCGTGACGGATCAGCACCAGCGGCCATGTGTCCAGTTCGCCCCGGACGTGCGCCTTCTCCAGGTACTCGAGCGGCTCCACATCCGTTGGGTTGCTCAGGAACGAGGCCGCCCTGTCGGGACTGCACCACATGACGCTGTCCACTTCCTTGCCGTCCGGCCTGAGCTGGGCTCCGTTGACCCGGACAGCCCAATACCGGACAATCTTCAAACCGGCAGAGACGTGGTAATGGATTGCGGGAAGGGGGATGCCCAGCGGTGCCTGGAGACCTATCTCTTCCCACACTTCACGGGCAGCGCACTCAGGAACCGTTTCGCCGGCGTCGAGCTTTCCTTTCGGCCAGGACCAATCGTCATACCGCGGCCGGTGGATGAGGAGTACCTCAAGGGCACCCTTGTTGAGCCGCCACGGAATAGCGCCGGCTGCGACAACAGCCACCGGCTCGCCGGGGTGGTCAGTCTGATCCGCCACGGGGGTATCGCTGTTCAAGTGCTTCCTCTACCGCCGTGCCGATGCGCGCTGCCGCGAGCGGGATTCCAGGAGCCAAGACTGCATGTCCAGCAACGGGTTGCCGTCCCCATCCTGGTGATGCCGCGTCCAATGGCCCTGGTTGTCCAAGTGCCAGCTGGCAGTATTGTCATCCACGTAACGGCTCATGAGGTCCATGACTGTTGCGGTATCTTCCTTGCTGGCCAACTGCACCAAGGCCTCCACGCGACGGTCCAGGTTGCGGTGCATCATGTCCGCCGAGCCGATGTACACCACGGGATCGCCGCCGTTGCCGAAGGCGAACACGCGGGAGTGCTCAAGGAAACGCCCCAGGATGGAGCGGACTGTGATGTTCTCACTCAGGCCAGGCACGCCGGGGCGCAGCGAGCAGATGCCGCGCACCACCACATCAACTCTCACGCCGGCCTGCGAAGCGCGGTACAGGGCGTCGATGATGGCTTCGTCCACCATGGAATTGACCTTGATCTGCACCAGGCCAGGGACGCCGGCGCGCGCATTGCGGATTTCGGTTTCAATCCGCTCCACCAAGCCCGCACGGACCGAACGCGGAGCAACGAGCAGCCTCTTGAAGGTGGACTTCGGCGCGTAGCCGGAAAGCTGGTTGAACAGCTTGGAAAGGTCCTCGCCCACTTGCTCGTTGGCAGTCAGCAGGCCAAGGTCCTCGTAATACCGGGCTGTGCGCGGGTGGTAGTTACCGGTGCCGATGTGGCAGTAGCGGCGCAAGCCATCCACTTCCTGGCGGACCACCAGCGACAGCTTGCAGTGGGTCTTCAAACCCACAATGCCGTACACCACGTGGACGCCGGCCTGCTCCAGCTTGCGTGCCCAGGAAATATTGGCCTGCTCATCGAATCGGGCTTTGATTTCCACCAGGGCCAGCACCTGCTTGCCCGCCTCTGCGGCATCGATCAGTGCGTCCACAATCGGGGAGTCGCCGGAGGTCCGGTACAGGGTTTGCTTGATCGCCTGCACCTTGGGATCCGCCGCTGCCTGCTCCAGGAAAGCCTGAACCGAGGTGGAGAAGGAATCGTACGGGTGGTGGAGCAGGATGTCCCGACGACGCATGGCCGCAAAGACGTTGGCTGCCTTGGACGTCTCGGATTCGTTCAGGTACCGCGAAGTGTGCGGAACGTGCTTGGGGTAGTGGAGATCTGCCCGGTCGATGTTGCTGATCGCCGACAATCCACGCAGGTCAAGGGGTGCCGGCACGGAGTAGACCTCCGACTCCTCCACTCCCAGTTCCCGGATCAGCAGCGCCTTGATGTTCGGGTTGATGTCCGTGGTGACTTCCAGGCGGACCGGGGGGCCGAAGCGGCGGCGCAGCAGTTCCTTCTCCAGGGCCTGGAGGAGGTTCTCGGCGTCGTCCTCTTCGACTTCCAGGTCCTCGTTGCGGGTGACGCGGAAGGTGTGGTGCTCCAGGACCTCCATGCCTGGGAAGAGTTTGTCCAGGTGGACGGCGATGACTTCTTCCAGGGCGATGAAGCGGGCTACCCGGCCGGGGATGGCACCGGCCCGGGGTCCGTCCACCGAAATCAGGCGCGGGAGCTGGTCCGGCACCTTCACGCGGGCAAAGAGTTCCTTGTCGCTGATCGGGTTGCTCACGATCACTGCAAGGTTCAGGGAGAGTCCTGAGATGTACGGGAAGGGGTGTGCCGGGTCCACAGCCAGGGGGGTCAGGATGGGGAAGACCTTCTCCTGGAACATGATGCTGATCCGGTGGCGCGCATCTTCATCAAGTTCGTGCCAGTGCATGAGATGGATGTGCTCATAAGCCAGTGCCGGACGGATCTGCTCGGCAAAGACCCGCGCGTGGCGTTCCTGCAGCTTGTGGGCTTCCTCGCCGATCTGCTCCAGTACCTCGATGGGGCTCAGCCCCGCGGGGGAGGGCACGGCCAGCCCGGTGGCGATACGGCGCTTGAGGCCTGCCACCCGGACCATGAAGAACTCATCCAGGTTTGAGGCAAAGATCGAGAGGAAGTTGACGCGTTCCAGCAGGAACAGGTCCGGGTCCTCGGCGAGTTCAAGCACGCGGGAGTTGAACGCCAGCCAGCTGAGCTCGCGGTCCAGGAAGCGGTCCGGGGTGATGTCGCCTTCGGGCTCAAGGCTCGGCGCGAATTCCGGAATGTCGATGCGGTCCTGGGTGGCCCGCGAGGCCGGCACTTCCGAGGATCCGAAGCGCGGGGGCAGGGTTGCCCCCTTCGAGGTGGATCCGGCGGTGCCGACGGGGTCCGGCTGCATGGGGTTCTCCTAAGCTCAGGACGGGGTTTCCTCCCACATTACAAGCAATTGGGCTGCCCGAATCATAGATGTCACCGGCTTTCCGTCCGGCAATCACCCCTGGTTAATTTTTGGTTAAAGGTCCATACATCACATCGGTATCCCAGCGGACGAAGCCGAGTTTCTGATATAGGGCTACCGCAGCCTGGTTGTCGGCGTCCACGTACAGCATGACGGCGTGCAGGCCTTTGTCCTGGAGATGCTTGATTCCGGCCACCGTCAGGGCCTTGCCCAGTCCCAGTCCTTGGGCTTCGGGAGTAACTCCCACTACGTACACTTCGCCGATGGCCGGGTGCGGTCCCTGCCGGGGATGGACCTTGGTCCAGTGGAAGCCCAGGAGCTCGCCGCCGGCATTGACGGCCAACAGGAACCCTTCGGGATCGAACCAATCTTCGGCCTTCCGGGCTTCGAGGTCCGCCAAAGTCATCGAACCCTGCTCGGGGTGGTGGGCGAACGCGGCACGGTTCGCTGCCAGCCATGCCTGCTCGTCCTGGCCCGGCACGAAGGCGCGCAGCGACACGCCCTCCGGTAGGCCGGCATCGGGCAGTACCGAAGCGGAGGACATGAGCCGCATCTTCCACAGCTCCCGCACGGCCTGGTAGCCGAATCGGGCGGCGAGTTCGGCAGCGGCCTCATGGTTCCCGTGGGACCACGCACTGAGTCCCTCCAGGCTCCGCTTGCCCTGCAACCCGCCCAGCAGCCTTCCCGCCACGCCCTGGTTGCGGTAGCTCGGGTGGACAGCCAGTTCCAGGACACCGCTGGAGTCAGGCGCTTCAACGACGACGGCGACACCCGCCAGATCGTCGCCGGTGGCAGGATCGGAGTCCTCGTCGGGGGCGTACAGTGCCAGGGTCAAGACGGAGTGGTCCCCGGAATCTGCGCCGCGCAGCATGACCAGGGTCTGCTCAGAGAAGGGCGGGTTGCCATCTGACTCCTCTGCGGCTGCGGCGAGGGTCTTGACGTCCTTGAGGAGATGGGGGTCCAAGGCGCCGGCGATGATCAGGACGGGCCAGTTTTCCGGGTGCGCGTGACTCATGATGCAAGGCTATACGTCCAAGGCAAGCCCTGTGATTTGAAGTCCGGGGGGAACGGCGGTAGTCTCGTTATCTCGCTCGGCTTTGCGGCTTCTTATGAAGTCAACCAGTCAGTGCAGGGGGGATCCACCAGTGGGGTGGCCTCGATACGTTCGACCCGTATGTCCTCCACTTTGAAACGAAAGAGGCCGGAATCCGCAGGGATTCCGGCCTCTTTCGTATTATGCTGCGGTTTCCCGTGGCTTCCGGGAGCCTGCGGTCAGGCTTCGGACAGCTCGTCATCGGGCAGTCGCACCAGCGTGAGCCGGTAGCCCACGTTGCGGACCGTGCTGATGAGGTTCTCGTGATCCACACCCAGCTTGGCGCGAAGCCTCCGGATATGGACGTCCACGGTCCGGGTGCCGCCGTAGTAGTCATAGCCCCAGACTTCGGTCAACAGCTGCTGGCGCGTGAACACGCGGCCCGGGTGCTGTGCCAGGTACTTCAGGAGTTCGAATTCCTTGAAGGTCAGGTTCAGGGGCTGGCCGCTGACGCGGGCGGTATAGCTCGCTTCGTCAATAACGACGCCGGCCGCACGGATCTCCGTTTGGGTTTCCTCTTCACCGGGAACCGCCCGGGCCATGGCAAGGCGGATACGCGCTTCAACCTCGGCGGGGCCGGCGGAATCGAGCACGATGTCATCCACTGCCCATGCATTGGAGACGGCAGCCATGCCGCCTTCGGTGAGGATGAGCATAAGGGGGGCGCTGAGTCCGGTTGCCTTGAGCAGTTGGGTCAGCGATCGGGCGCCGACCAGATCCTTGCGGGCGTCCAGGAAAACGATGTCCGTGGGATCGGTTTCAAGCAGGGCGGTGGGTTCTGCCGGGAGGATGTGTACGCGGTGGTTCAGCAACTCCAAGGCAGGCAAAATGTCCACCGATGAGCCGGTGCTGTTCGTCAGGAGCAGGATGTGCGACATAGTTCCTCCAATGGGCTGTACGCGCATCATCGGGCGTCGAAACCGGTAATTCCCGGCCGGTCACAGCGCATTGGCAGCCTCTGCCCGTTGTAACGGGATCAAGGCCAATACAGTGCGCCGTTGAAGTCTGAGTATACCCATCAGTGCCCTGCGACACATGGATTCGTGACGGGCGTGCACCGGAATTACGACATATTGGGCCGGGTTAAGGCAGGATTGTCGAGAGGTCGTAAGGCGCATCGGATTGAGGTCGGCACACAGTGAAGTCTTGGAGCATCGGGGTATTCGGACTCGTGGCGCTTACCGCCATCGTGGCCAGCACCTTCGTTTCCCGGGAGGCCATGGTGGGTGTCGGCGTTGCCGCATCGGCGGCCGTGGGTATCGGCTGGCCGCATTTCCTTGGCGTTCCCGCAAAGAAAACCCTGGCGTCAGTGATCGGGTTGGCTGGTGCGGGATCTGCCGTGTCCGCCGCCTACCTGCCGGCTCCCGGATTCCTGGAAGGAACGCCGGCCTTCATTGCCTTGGGGGTGATGGCGGTCTTCGTGGTCCAGCTCGTCCGCGGCACAGGGCAAGCGCAGCGGCTGGAATCAACCCTGGGATGCTGCGCCGGTGTGCTCCTGAACTGCCTTGGTGCAGGGTGGATTGCCGGGGCACGGTTCAACGGAGTCAAGGAAATGGTGGTGGTGGCCGGCCTGAGCGCAGCGGTCGCCCTGTTGGTGGGAATCATCCGGTGGCCCGACCGCATCGTGGCTCCGCTGGGTGTGGTCATGGCCGGACTCATGGGTCCCCTGGCCGGTCTTGTATTCTCTGATATCGCAGTACTTCCTGCGGCGTTGGTGGGCGTAGTGGTTGGCTCCGTCCTTGTCTGCTTCCGCCGGATGACCACCCTTCGGCGCGGACGCCTGAACATCCGGGCGGCAGTGGGAATGGGTGTTGCGCCTGTCTGGGCTGTGGGGGCCTTGGTGTACTTCATAGACAAACTACTCATCTACTAACGGTTAGGATGGCATCATGTCTGTACTCGCATTTGAAATCTTCTTCCTCGTTCTCCTCGGCCTGGCCAGCGTTGCCATGGCATGGTTTGCGGGCTTTGTCGTATACCGCCTTTTCAAGGGCCAGAAGTAAATTCTCTGATCCTGCTCTCCAACAGAGGTAGTCGTTGTGCCTATTGAGATCCCTACCGACCTGACGCCCGAACTCGTCCCCCTTTCCTGGCTCATTGGTGAGTGGGAAGGCCGCGGCCGGCTCGGCAGCGGCGACGAGGATTCCGAGCATTTCGTCCAGCACGTCTCCTTCACCCATAACGGGCTCCCGTACTTGCAGTACCGGGCCGAGACCTGGCTCAGTGATGACGCCGGTGAAAAGCTGCGGCCGTTGACCGTTGAAACAGGCTTCTGGGCCCTGGAGCGGAAGCTCGAAGAGGGCGACGGCGGTCCCGGACTTATCCCGGCGGACATCGTTCCGGTGCTCAAGACAGCCGACGAAGTCGAAGAACGCCGCAACAAAGACGGTGGCTTCGATATCTCGGTGTCGATTTCGCATCCCGGTGGAATTACCGAGCTCTACTACGGCCAGATCAAGGGGCCCCAAATACAGCTCAGCACCGACATGGTGATGCGGGGAAGCCACTCCAAGGAGTACACGGCAGCTACCCGGATCTTCGGCCTGGTTGATGGGAACCTTTTGTGGCGCTGGGATGTTGCCGCAAGCGGCAAAGCCCTCGAAGCGCATGCCTCGGCGTTCCTGAACAAGGTTTCCTGACACTTCCTGACCCCAGGAGCATCACCTCAAGTTCCAGCAGTCGCACGGCAGAAGGAGCAGACAGTGAACAACCACGTCAGGCCTGAGGGATATGGCGGCCTCAAAGCTGTCTTCTTCAACGGCACCCTGAAACCTTCGCCGCAAACCAGCAACACTGATGGGCTCATCAGGATCAGCCGGGACATCATGGAGAAGCAAGGTGTCACCACCAAGCTTTTCCGCACCGTGGACCATGACATCGCCAGTGGTGTCTATCCGGACATGCGCGAGCACGGTTGGAAAACGGACGAGTGGCCGGAGATCTACCCTGAGGTCCGGGACGCCGACATCGTAGTGGTGGCCGGGCCTATCTGGTTGGGGGACAACTCCTCCCAAACCAAGAAGCTCATCGAGAGGCTTTATGCCCATTCCGGCGAGCTGAACAGCAACGGCCAATGGGCGTTCTACCCGAAGGTGGGCGGCTGCCTCATCACGGGCAACGAGGACGGCATCAAGCACTGTTCCATGAACGTGTTGTACAGCCTGCAGCACATCGGCTTCACCATCCCACCCCAGGCCGACGCCGGGTGGATCGGGCCTGTGGGCCCTGGTCCCAGCTACCTGGACGAGGGATCAGGTGGCCCGGAGAGTGATTTCACCAACAGGAACACCACCTTCATGACATGGAACCTGCTCCACATGGCCAAAATCCTCAAGGATGCCGGGGGTATACCTGCCTACGGCAACCTGCCGGCGGAATGGAAAGCCGGTACCCGGTTCGACTTCGAAAATCCGGAATACCGCTGACCGGAAATATTGCCGCACCCGGAATACCGCTGAACTGCAAGGACTTCTACTACATATGACTTACTCGAGCCCTCTCTTGTCGCGCCCTGGCGCCGTCGAGGACACCGGCCTGGATGCCGGCGTCGCTGCCCACTACGGGGAGCCGCTGCGTGAGCAGCGCGCACTGGCGGCCGGAACCGCCGTCGTCGACCTCTCGCACCGCGGTGTGGTGACCGTGTCCGGACCCGACAGGCTGAGCTGGCTTAACACGCTGTCCTCGCAGCAGCTCACCAACCTTCAGCCCGGTGTCGCCAGCGAACTGCTGCTGCTCAGTGTCCAGGGCCGCATCGAGTTTGACGCCCGGGTCATTGACGACGGCGGGACCACTTGGCTGATCGTGGAAACCGCGGAAGCGGCGCCCTTGGCTGAGTGGCTCAACAAGATGAAGTTCATGCTCCGCGTCGAGATCGCGGACGTCTCGGAGCAGTGGGCAGTGGTGGGTTCCACCAAACCGGTGGAGCAGTTCTCCCAGCGCCTGGTGTGGAAGGACCCGTGGCCGCGTGTCAGCCCGGGTGGTTATGCGTACAGCATCGTTCCGGAGGAGTCGCACCCGGGACTTGAGCGTCCCTGGTTCGAATACCTTGTCCCGGCCGCGGAACTGGAGAGCACCGTCGAGGGCCTTCCCCTGGCAGGTGCCTTGGCGGCAGATGCGCTGCGGATCGCTGCCTGGCGTCCCCGCTTGGGTGCAGAGACCGACGAGAAAACCATTCCCCATGAACTGGATCTGCTGAGGACCTCCGTCCACCTGAACAAGGGTTGCTACAAGGGCCAGGAGACCGTTGCGCGGGTGCACAACCTGGGGCACCCGCCGCGTCGGCTTGTTTTCCTGCAGCTGGACGGTTCACAGCACACCCTTCCCGCAGTGGGCAGCGTCGTATTTGCCGGCGAACGGAAGGTGGGTACTCTGACTTCTGTGGCGCAGCACTTCGAAATGGGACCCGTGGCCTTGGCCGTGGTGAAGCGGTCCGTTTCAGCGGAGGAAACCCTGACGGTGATGGATGGCGAAGAGCCGTATGTCGCTGCCCAGGAAGTGATCGTCGCCCCCGACGCCGGCCAGGTTGTCGGGCGCCAGACCGGATTCCTGAAGGGACCCCACCGATGAGCCATCTGAACCCGACCCCAGGTTCCGAGCCCACCAACCCGGCAGTGGCCGACGACGAAACGTTGGCACTGGCCCACGCCCTTTTCGATGCCGCACGCGAAGGCAATACCGAATTGCTCCGCGGGTACTTGGCTGCCGGGGCCCCGGCCACGCTGACCAACGCCGCGGGTGATTCCCTGCTGATGTTGGCCGCCTACCATGGGCACGCCGAAGCCGTGCAGGTGATCCTCCACCATGGCGCCGACGCCAATGCAGCCAATGACCGCGGCCAGACGCCCCTTGCCGGAGCGGTCTTCAAGGGTTACACGGATGTTGCCCGGGTGTTGCTGGACGCAGGAGCAGACCCCGACGCCGGAACCCCCTCCGCGCGCGAGGCTGCGGCGATGTTCGCCAGGGCCGAGATCCTGGCCCTTCTGGGCTGACGGTTCCTATCTGACGCCAGCCAGGAAGCAGGCCCGGTCGCTTGGCGGCCGGGCTTACTTGTGCCCATATATTCCATGTGGAATAGTTGTGGTGGAATATACGCGACGGAAAGGGGCCCACATGCCCAGGATTTCCGATCTGACGCCCCTGGGTGTCGCATCCCTGGCCCTTCTGGCCGAGGAACCCATGCATCCGTATGAGATGTACCAACTGCTGATGGCCCGCCATGAAGACCGGCTGGTCAAGGTTCGCCCCGGAACGCTGTACCACGCAGTGGGCCGGCTCGAAGACAACGGCCTCGTGGAAGCCACGGGAACCGAACGTGAAGGAAACCGGCCCGAGCGGACCTTGTACCGGATCACCGATGCCGGGAAAGACGCGCTCGATGACCGGCTCAGGGCCATGCTTTCCACCCCTGTCAATGAGTACCCGCTGTTCCCGCACGCCATTGCGGAGGCGCACCATTTGCCTGCCGCCGATGTGATGGAACTCCTGGAGGAACGGGTGGTGGCCCTGGCCGCGGACCTTGACTTCCTGCTCCGTGCGGAGGCCGTCGTCACGGCCAAGGGACTGGATCGCAAGTATTGGATAGATATCAGCTACCAGCAGGCAATGCGCAAAACGGAGATCGCGTGGATCCGCGGCCTCCTCGAGGAGTTGGGCAACGGGCTCCTGCCCTGGGACGAGTCCCTTGCCACTCCACCGGAACTTTCAAACAAGCCAAAGGAATCCCTTGGAAAACGTAGCTAAGCCATGGCCCGCGCTGTGGTCACTCGTTGTGGGCTTCTTCATGATCCTTATCGACACCACCATTGTGTCGGTCGCGAATCCGCGGATCATGGAGGGCCTCAACACGGACATCAACGCGGTCATTTGGGTCACCAGCGCCTACTTGCTGGCGTACGCAGTACCCCTTCTCATTACCGGCAGGCTGGGGGACCGGTTTGGTCCCAAGAACTTGTACCTGATCGGCCTTGTGGTCTTCACGCTGGCATCGTTGTGGTGCGGCCTCTCCGGTGATGTCGGCATGCTGATCGCGGCACGGGCTGTCCAAGGCCTGGGCGCGGCAATGATGACTCCGCAGACAATGGCCGTCATTACGCGCATCTTCCCCCCGGACCGTCGTGGTGCCGCCATGGGACTGTGGGGAGCTACAGCCGGCATGGCCGTGCTGGTTGGCCCCATCCTCGGCGGCGTGCTGGTGGACAGCCTTGGCTGGGAGTGGATCTTCTTCGTCAACGTCCCCATCGGGATCGTGGCCTTCATCCTCGTGACGCGTTTCGTGCCGAAGCTGACCACCCACACGCACTCGTTCGATGTCCTCGGCGTAGTCCTGTCCGCCGTGGGCATGTTCCTGCTGGTCTTCGGTATCCAGGAGGGCCAAACCTACAAGTGGGGAACAGTCACCGGCTTCGTCACTGTGTGGGGCTTGATCATCACAGGACTTGTGGTGCTGGTGCTCTTCGTTCTCTGGCAGTGGTGGCTGGAACGCCGCGGCGGGGAACCGCTGCTGCCGCTCGGCCTGTTCAAGGACCGGAACTTCTCACTGGGCAACACCACCATCATGGCGGTTGGATTCACGGTGACCGCCTTCCCGTTGCCCACCATCTTCTACTATCAGACGGTGCGCGGCCTGACACCAACGCAGTCGGCGCTTCTCATGATTCCCATGGCAGTCATTTCCGGTGCCTTGGCGCCGTTCGTTGGCAAGCTTATTGACCGCGCCAACCCCCGGTACTTCGCATCCTTCGGCCTGGTGTGCCTGGCCGGCGCCTTGTTCTGGACCGCCTCACTGCTGGGACCGGACACCCCCATCTGGATGTTCCTGCTGCCCAGCGCCCTGCAAGGTGTTGCCAACGCCTTCATTTGGGGACCGGTGTCCAATGCCACCACCCGCAACCTGGAGCCCCGGCAGGCCGGTGCAGGTTCCGGTGTTTTCAACACCACCCGCCAAATCGGTGCAGTCCTTGGCTCGGCGGCCATTGCTGCGTTGATCCAGTCGAGGCTCTCCGCAGAACTGCCCGCAGCGCCTGCCGGCGCACCGGTGGGCGAGGCGTCCATGGGTGGGGCATTGCCGGAAGCCCTTCATGCAGGATTCTCGACGGCGATGAGCCAGTCCATCCTGCTGCCCGCCTGTGCGGTGCTGCTCGGCGCCGTGGTTGCACTGTTCTTTGGCAAACCGAAGACCGTGCAGGGCTGGGGAGGCGAGTCCGAACCAGCGGCCACAACCGACAAGGCTGACCTGAACTCTTAAGGGTTTTGGTACACCTGACGCCCCTAAGGAGCCTTCTTAGGGGCGTCAGTTGTCTTGGAACCTGGTGGGAGTCAGCCGAGAAGGACGCTCGCATGGAGCCCGCCAGTGGCAAAGCCAAGGCTGCGGGCCATAGCGAGTGCTCCGGTGTTGCTGACATCTGCCTTCCATTGCAGGGTCAGCCCTGCGGCGAGCGCTTCGTGGGCAGCGATGGATGCAGCCAGTGTTCCCAGGCCCCGCCGACGCCAGGGGGGTGCCACCAACACACCCATGTTGGCCAGGATGCCTTCCCATTCGGTGTAGGCCCCGCAAGCCACGGGGGTGGGGGGAGCCTCGTCGGGGTGCATGATGGTGAACCGGTGTTCCAGGCCCTGGAGTCCCACCTCATTGACGTCATCCGGAGGGCACAGCGATTCGAGGCTGATCGCTTCCGGGTTTCCCTGGGAGACGGTGAGGTCCTCGGAGGGTTGCTGCAACGGCAAATCGTCGGCGAAGAACAGGGCAGTCGATCCCAACCCGTGCCCTCCGTGCGACCGCGTCAAGGTCAGCAGCGTGACGTGTTGTGCCAGTTCGGTATCGGGAAGTCCGACGGCGGCGTCCAGGGCCCATTGCGGCCCCACCAGTGCTGAAACCCCGAAGAGCCTGAGGAACACCACGGCACTTGCGGATTCGTCCACGCGGGTGATGCGCTGTGCGGGGTCGCCTGCGTCCGTCGATGAGGTGGCAAGCCTGTCCGCGGCGGTGGCGAAAGCGTCGTCGTCGAGCCCCAAATGGCGAGCCCACGCCAGCTGGATGATGGCAGCGGACGTGGGCTCAAGAGTCATGGATTCAGCCTAGCCGACTAGCCGAAAAGCACTGACGCTTCGTCGTAGCGGTGCTGGGGCACGGTCTTGAGCTTGCCCAGGGCTTCCTCGAAGCCCACGTGGGAAATGTCCGTGCCCTTGAGGGCCACCATGGTGCCCCAGCGTCCGTCCACAACGGAGTCAATCGCTGCCATGCCGAGGCGGGTTGCCAGCACACGGTCGTAGGCGGTGGGGACACCGCCGCGCTGGATGTGGCCGAGGATTGTTGCGCGGGTTTCAATGCCGGTGCGGGCCTCAATCTCGGGGGCCAGCTGGTCAGCGATGCCACCAAGCCGCGGCCGCCCAAAGGTGTCCAGGCCGCGTTCGGAGTGCGGGGACTCCATGTGCTCGGGTACGAAGCCCTCGGCAACCACCACCAGCGGTGCACGGCCACGGTCGTGGGCTTCCTGGACCCATTCGGTGATTTCCTCGATGCTGACCTTCTGCTCCGGGATCAGGATGGCGTGCGCACCGGAAGCCATGCCCGAGTGGAGGGCGATCCAGCCAACGTGGCGTCCCATGACTTCGGCAATCATGCAACGGTGGTGCGATTCGCCCGTGGTGCGGAGGCGATCTATGGCCTCGGTGGCGATCTGAACTGCGGTGTCGAAGCCGAAGGTGTAGTCGGTGGCATCGAGGTCGTTGTCCACGGTCTTGGGGACGCCGACAATCTTCAGGCCGGCGTCGGTCAGGCGTTTCGCCGCAGCCAGTGTGCCCTCGCCGCCGATGGCGATGATGGCGTCGATGCCCAGGCGTTCCATGTGGGCTTTGATGACGTCCGGTCCGCCGCCGTTTTCGAACGGGTTGGTGCGGGACGTGCCCAGGATGGTGCCGCCCTGCTTGGCGATGCCGCGGACCATGGTGCGGGGGATGTCAATGACATCACCTTCCACAACACCACGCCAGCCGTCACGGAAACCCACAAATTCCTGGCCGTGGATGGCGATGCCCTTCAGGACTGCACCCCGGATTACTGCGTTGAGACCGGGGCAGTCGCCACCGCTGGTAAGAATGCCAATTTTCATGTTTGCTCACTCATGGCTTGGAGGAATACGTGCAGAGCGCCACGCTGAGCTCCCCATGATTGTAGACGGGCATGTGGGGTGGGACACAAACGGTTACTTTTGAACCCGCCGGTGCGGTATTGGAAACATCGCCGAAAACGAAGGAAGCGCCCCGCCGGTCGACGGGGCGCTTCACAGGCTTTGTGACCGGCAGCTACCGGGAACGTTGGCTGATAAACGATTCCAGGGCGATCTTGTTGTTCTGGTCCGGCAGGAGCAGCCAGCCCAGGATGTAGACCACGAAGGCAGGGCCGGGCAGCAGGCAGAAAAGCAGGAATGCTACCCGCACATATGCCACGTCCACCCTGAGTTTGGCAGCGATTCCTCCGCAGATGCCGCCCAGCCAGCGCTGCGGTCCACGCTTCAGGCCGAAGCCCCTGACGATGCTGAAGAACTTGTCCATGGCTACAGACTTCCCTGTTGTGGTTGCTTTGTCACTTCGTAGTGGTCACTTTTTTTGAACCCTTGCGGGCCGAGAGGAGTCCTCCGACCACCAGGGCCGCTCCTGCACCGATCATCAGGCCGATCAGCACGTACGTGCCGTTCAGTGTCACCCAGCCAAGCGTTGAGATGACGATCAGGGCAGCGAGCGCTATCACGATCAGCCCCCACACCACGGTGCCGATCCGGGCCTGCCGGGGCTCGTCGTCCTCTGCAGGCTTCACCTGGAAGCTTCGCTCCAACGGTGGCGTGAGCGGGATTTCCTGGAGTCGCGGTTTGGGCAAGGCCTGTGTGGGACGGGTTTCCTTCGGCAGGGACTCCGTGGGGGTCGTCTCCCGCGGCAGGGGTGCTGTGGGCTGGGTGTCGTCGCCTTTGCCGGATTCGTTGGTGCTCATGTCAGTTTCCTTCCTGGATGGTCACGTTGCTGAACGTGCCGTCGATTTCCACCACGAGGTTGGCGCCGGGCTTTCCTGTGTTGTAGAGCGTCCGCTCGTCCTGGAACCGGCCGCCGCGGTCCGAGCCGCGTTCGTTGAGATTGCCGAACGTCATGTCTGCCCTGACTTCAACGGGAACGTCGTCGGGAATGATCACCGTGACGTTGCTGGCCGTTGCGTCCACGGGGATCTGGACTTCAGTGACAAGCGGGGGATTCAAGGTGATATTGCTCAGGTCCAACACCCCTTGGGCACCGGTGACATTGATGCCCAGCCGGGCCTGGTCCAGGCTGGTGGGCGCCCAGTTCACGTCGTGGAAGGTAAAGCGGTCCCCGTCCCGGGGTACCACGTTGAAGATTCCGCCGATGATCAGGGCAACGACTGCGAGGAATCCAAGGAAACCCGAAGTCCTGCCCCGGAGCCCTGCAACCAGGATGCCCAGGCCGAGGACTGCGGCGCCGGTGGCCCACACCACGGCGTTGGCGGAGTTGCCCAAGTCAATGACGTTGCCGGCGTCGAGGGCTTTCAACGTACCGCCTGCCAGTAACGCAGCACCGGCGGAGACTGCCACGATCGCAGCCCCGGGGCCCTTGCGCTTGGGGGCGGCAGGCTTGGGCTGCCAATCCTGCGGGCCGCTGGGGCCTTGCGGCGGGCGGGGGCCGGAGGCATTGGACTGGCTGCGCGGCCCTGCAGGGGCGTAGGCAGCTGAGGGGGTGTAGGGGCCGGGGCCAGCCGGAGTGTACGGGCCCGTCGACGGCCCGGCGCCGGCACCATGTCCGTGGTGTTTGGTCCCGGGTTGGCCGGGGCCGTAGACAGGGACGCCGGTGTTGGCTGCGGCCGGGGCTCCATAGGCCGTAGAGGAACCGTAGGTGCCCGCCGGCCCATAGGCGGCCGGTGATCCGGCGGTGCTTCCGTAGGCAGTGCTTCCGTAGGCGGTGCTGCCAGGTGCCGCAGGGTAGTTCTGCTGGCTCGTGGATGGTGTCGGGCTGCCCTTGGCCGTCTTGTTGCGTTGGACCAGGAAGTAGATGAGGTAGAAGATGCCGCCCATCCAGAACAGCGTCCAGAAGAGACCGGGCAGTCCGTCCCAGCCCCAGCCCCAGAATCCGCGGCCCAGGCTTGGAAGCCCGATGATCGTAGTGATCAACGCGCCTGTCATGCCCCCGGACCAGCGGCCCGCGGCGGCTTCCTGGACGTGGATGCGCCCGTCAGGCTCAGGCAGCAGCGCCCAGGCGATGCCGTAAAGCAGCACGCCCACGCCGGCGAAGACCGCCAAAACGATGAAGATGCCCCTGACAATCAGGGGGTCGATGCCGAAACGGTGGGCAACACCGCTTGCGACGCCGCCAATCCAACGGTCCGGTCCGCGGCGGATGCCCTGGTTGCGGATCCAGTCGAAGAAGTTCTCCTGGGACGTTGCCGGGGCGGCGCCGGCCGGCGGGTAGCTGCCGGTTGCGGGACCTGTGCCCGCGGAAGTGCCGGCGGCGGGCTCATGCTGTGAGCCGGGGGTGCCTGGTGTTCCGGGTTCCTCTGGATTCATGCTGTTCGCGTTCATACTTCGATCCTGCCGTCCGGCCCGTCCTTCCCTCTACTGGGGGATACCCTGAATGATCCCTGAGTGGCCCCCGAACAACGCTGGTTTCCGGTCCGGGTCACCCTGATCCGTGTTTGGATTGGTACATGAGAACCGCTGTACAACGCCCCGTGCTGGTCCGCAGCAGCGACCGCATGATTGCCGGCGTCTGCAGTGGCCTGGCCGATCATTTGGGCTGGCCGGTCAAGTTTGTCCGGCTTGGCATGATCCTGGCGTGTTTCGCCGGGGGCGCAGGCGTGGCCTTTTATGCGTGGCTGTGGACCATGGTTCCTACCGCGGACGAGAACGCCAAGCGCAATGCCCGCCGCCCGGCGTCGCCCATTGCTCCTGCCGTGAGCCTGCCGCCCGCCGGTGGAACACTGAATGCAGCTGGTAAGGCAGTTGGGTTCCCGCCGGGCGCGGTAAGCACCCAGGCTGCCAACGCGTACGACGCCGGACACTCACCGTCGGCGTCCGGAGCACCTCCGGTCTCCGGTCCTGTCGGTGGTCCTGTTCCTGTCGGTGGTCCTGTTCCTGTCGGTGGTCCTGTCGGCGGGCCTGTTCCGGTCCGTGGGCCGTTTCCACAGGTGGGCGCCGGGACTCCTGGCTTGGGTGGTTCCGCCACGGGCCACGAGCCATTCATTGAAGCAGCTGGCAATTCGGGACCCGACGGCTTGGGATCCAGTGGTTCGGTATTCGGCGGCCTGGGCTCCGGCGTCGGTTCCGTTCCGGCGGGTGGCGCGGTTTCGGCCGATGAGCGCGCAGGATTCGGCAGTCCTTCGGCCGCTTGGGACTGGGCAGGCAGAAGCGGCGAGGGCACTTGGTCGTCATGGTTTTCCACGCGGCGCGTCCCGTACGGCAAGGAAATCCTGTTGGGCGCAGCCCTGCTCCTGGTGGCCGCTATCCTGATCGCACGCCAGTTCGGCGTCGAGGTTCCATTGGGGACCCTGATACCAGCAGCAGCTATCCTGGGCGGCGCGGCCATCGCATGGATGCAGCTGGATGAAACCCGCCGGGCCGGCCTGGTGGACAAGACGAAGGCCGATCAGGCCGGCGGCTGGGTCCGGCTGGCGGCCGGCTTGGCGCTGGTGGTGGCCGGTGTCCTGGTCATGGTGTCGGGCTCGGGCTCGTGGGAACAGACGTGGCTTGCATTGCTTGCCTCGGTAGCAGTCCTCGGCGGCGTGGCCTTGGTGCTGCTTCCCTGGGGACTGAAGTTTTGGAAGGACCTGGAGACAGAACGGGCCGGCCGCATCCGTGAGACAGAGCGCGCCGAGATCGCAGCCCACCTGCACGATTCCGTGCTGCAGACACTGGCCCTGATTCAGCGCAGGGCCGGATCCGAACAGGATGTGGTGCGGCTTGCCAGGGCGCAGGAACGTGAACTCCGGTCCTGGCTGTTCAGTGATCCCGCCAAGGAATCCGGCCTTCTGGCCGACCGCATCAAAGCCGTTGCAGCGGAAGTCGAAGACTCCCAAGGCCACGCGGTGGAGGTCGTGGCGGTAGGTGACACCACCATGACCGAACGGCACGAGGCCATGGTCCAGGCAGCCCGTGAAGCGATGCTCAACGCGGCGCGGCACGGTGGTGGGACAGTATCGGTGTATGTGGAGAGCACGGCGGGCACTACGGAGATCTTCGTCAAGGACCGCGGCCCCGGCTTCGACCTCGATGCTGTTCCGGACGACCGGCTGGGTGTCAAGGAATCCATCATTGGCCGGATGAAGCGGCACGGCGGCACCGCCACCATCAACAGCAGCAGCGACGGCACCGAGGTCCGTCTGGCCCTTCCATCCGCCAATGGCGAGGCGGGCGACCAGCGGAACAGTGAAGCCCGGAACAGTGAAACCCGGAACAGTGAAACCCGGAACAGTGAAACCCGGAATGGAGAAGCGAAAGCATGAGCACCAACCCCCAGAGTGGTCCAGGACGCAGCGTACGGGTGGTGATCGTGGATGACCACACCATTTTCCGGTCGGGGCTGAAAGCCGATCTCGATGCCCGCATGGACGTCGTGGGAGAAGCCGGAACGGTGGAGCAGGCCATTGAGGTGATTGCTGCAACCCGTCCCGAGGTGGTCCTCCTCGACGTCCACCTTCCCGGCGGACTGGGCGGTGGTGGACGCGAGGTCATTGCGGGATCGGCCGCTTTGCTGGGAAACACCAGCTTCCTGGCGCTCAGTGTCTCCGATGCCGCGGAGGACGTAGTCTCCGTGATCCGTGCAGGCGCCCGCGGCTACGTCACCAAGACCATCTCCGGCAAGGAGATTTCCGACGCCGTCATCCGTGTGGCCGACGGTGACGCCGTGTTCTCACCCCGCCTGGCAGGCTTCGTGCTGGACGCGTTCGGCACCGCTCCGGCAGATATCGCGGACGACGAACTGGATAAACTCTCAGCCCGCGAACTCGAAGTCATGCGGCTCATCGCCCGCGGCTACAGCTACAAGGAAGTGGCCAAGGAACTGTTTATTTCCATCAAGACCGTTGAGACGCACGTGTCGGCCGTCCTCAGGAAGCTCCAGCTCTCAAGCCGGCACGAGCTCACCAAGTGGGCCGCCGAACGCCGCCTCCTCTAACCGGACGCCTCCTCCAACGCTCGTTCACATCCCCCGCGGTTTCCCGGGACCCTCGCTCACGTCCCCCGGGGTTCCCGGGACCCTCGCTCACGTCCCCCGGGGTTTTCGGGGATCCTCGCTCACGTCCCCCGGGGTTTTCGGGGACGCTCACTCACGTCCCCCGGGGTTTTCGGGCATCCTCGCTCACGTCCCCCGGGGTTTTTGGGGACCCTCGCTCACTTCCCCCGGGGTTTTTGGGGATCCTCTCTCACGTCCCCCGGGGTTTCTCGGGACCCTCGCTCACTTCCCCCGCCTTAAAAGCAAACGCTCTTCCACCATTCACGGTGGAAGAGCGTTTGCGTTGGCTACTGCCTACTGCCTACTGGCTATTTGGCCTTGCCCAGGAATTCCTGAATACGACGGACACCTTCGGCGAGGTCCTCATCGCCGAGGGCGTAGGACAGCCGGACATAGCCCGAGGGCCCGAAGGCTTCGCCCGGAACAATGGCAACTTCGACTTCGTCAAGGATGAGCGTGGCAAGTTCAGCCGAGGTCTGCGGCCGGACGGGACCGTTGGAGGTCTCGAATTCCTTACCCAAGAGTCCGCGGACGTCCGCGTAGACGTAGAAGGCGCCGGTCGGCGTCGGGCATTCAACGCCTTCAATGGCGTTCAGGCCGGCAACGATCGCTTTGCGGCGGCGGTCGAATGCAACCTTCATTTCATCGACGGCAGTCAGAGGCCCCGTGAGGGCAGCGGCCGCGGCGACCTGCATGATGTTCGAGACGTTGGAGGTGGCGTGCGACTGCAGGTTGGTGGCTGCCTTGATGACATCAGCCGGGCCAATCATCCAGCCCACGCGCCAACCGGTCATGGCATAGGTCTTGGCCACACCGTTGAGGATCACGACTTTGTCGCCCAGTTCCGGGGCTGCGGTGGCGATGGAGGTGAACTCAACGCCGTCGTAGGTCAAGTGCTCGTAGATCTCGTCCGTGACAACCCAAAGACCCTTGGAAGCGGCCCATTTACCGATCTCCGCAACCTGCTCCGGGCTGTACACGGCGCCGGTGGGGTTGGACGGGGAAACGAACAGCAGGATCTTGGTGCGGTCGGTTACAGCAGCTTCAAGCTGTTCGACGGTCACCAGGTATCCCTGTTCCGGTCCGGCGAAAACCTCAACGGGCACACCGCCGGCCAGGCGGATGGCTTCGGGGTAGGTGGTCCAGAACGGGGTGGGAATGATGACCTCGTCTCCCGGATCCACCAAGGTGGCGAAGGTGTTGTAGACGGCTTGCTTGCCACCGTTGGTCACCAGCACCTGGGAAGGGTCAACCTTGTAGCCGGAGTCCCGCAGGGTCTTCTCCGCGATGGCTTTCTTCAGCTCGGGGAGGCCGCCGGCGGGGGAGTAGCGGTGGTACTTCGGCTGGCCGGCAGCTTCAATGGCGGCCTGGACGATGTAATCCGGGGTGGGGAAATCGGGTTCCCCGGCACCGAAGCCGATCACGGGACGGCCCGCGGCCTTCAGTGCCTTGGCCTTGGCGTCAACGGCAAGGGTGGCGGACTCGGCGATGGCGGAGATTCGCTGTGAAATGCGGGCGGTAGTTGTTCCGGCAGACATCTATGTACCGTTCTTCGCAGGCAGCTCGTGGGCTGGATGATGGGATTCGACGTAAACTACCTTATGCTGTTCTGCGGACCTCCCGGGTGCCTGCCGGACTTTGTGACTGATAATGCTGGTCACAGGTTTTTGGGGCTGGGAGGACCGGATTTGGGCCGGTTCGACTATCGCGAAATTCTTGCGTAGACTGGTTCACCGGTGTTGAAAAGCACCACAGGCTGAAGTGCGGCCTGAAACATGGATTCGATCCATAGGGTAGTGGCGCAATTGGTAGCGCAGCGGTCTCCAAAACCGCAGGTTGCAGGTTCGAGTCCTGTCTGCCCTGCGCAAGCTGTCCCGGCGGAAACGCCGGGGCACGCGCAGCAACCATGGCTCTGATCAGAGTCGGGTCAACGACTTTGCAAGGTGAGTGAGGATCAGGTGACCGAAACAGCTGCCAGCAGCTCTAAGGGCCGTCCCGCCAAGAAAGCCGATCGCGGCTTCTTCGCCCGTATTGCTCTCTTCGTCCGCCAGGTCATTGGCGAACTGAAGAAGGTCGTTGCCCCCACCCGCAAGGAACTGATCAATTACACGCTCGTGGTGCTGGTGTTCGTGGCCATCATGATGCTCATCGTCACCCTTCTGGACCTGGCCTTCGGCACGGGAGTCAGCTGGGTCTTTGGTGGGTCAGGCGCTACGGACCGCTAAGCGGATCTGTCCGCAAACTGTGTGGAATTCCTTGGTTATTCAGGAATTGCGCGGGGTTTGCGGAATTGAGCCATTTAAATAGGCATGTTAGGCAATGAGGAAGCAGGAGACCAAGTGTCTGAGCAGGAGCTCGAGGTAAACGAGACTGAGCTGGAAGCAGCCGACGACGCCGCAGCTGAGGCTGTGGAAGAGTCCGAGGTTGATTCTGCTGCGCCCGAATCTGCCGACGCCGACGATTCCGAAGAGGACTTCGAAGCCGACGTGGACGACGAGTCCGATGATGCGTCCGGCGATGTCGCAGATGATGACGACGCTTCGGAAGAGTCCGACGGCGACGACCTCGCAGCCGCTGCTGCTGCAGCGCCCGCTGACCCGGCTGAAGAATTCAAGGCCAAGCTGCGCCGCCAGGAAGGTGACTGGTACGTCATCCACTCCTACGCAGGTTACGAGAACCGCGTAAAGGCCAACCTCGAGACCCGCATCCAGACCCTGGACATGGAAGATTACATCTTCGAAATCCAGGTCCCCATGGAAGAGGTTGTCGAGATCAAGAATGCGCAGCGCAAGGTGATCAACCGCGTTCGCATCCCCGGTTACGTCCTGGTCCGCATGGACCTGACGGACGCCTCCTGGGGCGCCGTTCGCCACACCCCTGGTGTTACCGGCTTCGTGGGCAACGCCCACAACCCCGTTCCGCTGCGCCTTGACGAGGTCTTCTCCATGCTCGCCCCGGTCTTCGAAGAAGAGCAGGCAGAGCAGGGCAAGCCGGTCAACAAGCAGAACCAGGCTCCCGTGGCCGTCGACTTCGAGGTCGGCGAGTCGGTCATCGTCAAGGAGGGCCCGTTCGAGACCCTTCCGGCAACGATCTCCGAGATCAAGCCCGAGTCCCAGACCCTCGTGGTACTGGTCTCGATCTTCGAGCGCGAAACCCCGGTGACGCTCGCATTCAACCAGGTCACCAAGATCTAGCTGATTCCAAAATTTCGCTCCGGTACTGCCTGCTTAGCAGTTCGGGAGCGGCCGGCCGCCTCGCCATGGCGGCCAAAAACCTGGGACGCGCTCCTGTGCCCCAGGAAGCTATTGAGAGAAGGACCCTACATTGGCTCCCAAGAAGAAGGTCACCGGCCTCATCAAGCTGCAGATCCAGGCAGGTGCCGCTAACCCGGCCCCGCCGATCGGTCCTGCGCTTGGCCAGCACGGTGTCAACATCATGGAATTCTGCAAGGCGTACAACGCTGCAACGGAATCCCAGCGCGGAAACGTTATCCCGGTGGAAATCACGGTCTACGAAGACCGTTCCTTCACCTTCATCACCAAGACCCCGCCGGCTGCAGAGCTCATCAAGAAGGCTGCAGGCGTCGCCAAGGGTTCAGCTACCCCGCACACCGTCAAGGTTGCCAAGCTGACCCAGGCACAGGTCGAGGAAATTGCTTCCACCAAGATGGAAGACCTCAACGCCAACGACATCAAGGCTGCTGCCCTGATCATCGCCGGCACCGCCCGCTCCATGGGCATCACCGTAGAAGGCTGATTCCAGCTTTTTACCCGCCGGGCAACCGGCATCTGAAACATTTGAAATGTCGCAGGATCCTTGCCGGATCCACGACTGTGGCAGGGCCCAGCGCGGTCCGCAGACCACAACTGCACAAGGAGAAACAGCAGCATGGCAAAGCGCAGCAAAGCATATGAGGCAGCCGTAGCCAAGATCGAGGCAGACAAGGTCTACGCCCCGATCGAAGCCATCAACCTCGCGAAGGACACCAACCCTTCCAAGTTCGACGCAACCGTTGAGGTCGCTTTCCGCCTGGGCGTTGACCCGCGTAAGGCCGACCAGATGGTCCGTGGCACCGTCAACCTGCCGCACGGCACCGGTAAGACCGCCCGCGTCCTCGTTTTCGCAACCGGTGACAAGGCTGAAGCAGCAATCGCTGCCGGCGCCGACTTCGTTGGTTCCGATGACCTGATCGAAAAGATCGCAGCCGGCTGGACCGACTTCGACGCCGCAGTGGCAACCCCTGACCTCATGGGCAAGGTTGGCCGCCTCGGTAAGGTCCTCGGCCCGCGTAACCTCATGCCGAACCCGAAGACCGGCACGGTTACCCCGGATGTCACCAAGGCTGTCAACGACATCAAGGGTGGCAAGATCGACTTCCGCGTCGACAAGCACTCGAACCTGCACTTCATCATCGGCAAGGTGTCTTTCGACGCCAACAAGCTGGCCGAGAACTACGCAGCAGCACTGGAAGAGGTTCTTCGTTTGAAGCCGTCCGCTTCCAAGGGCCGCTACATCCAGAAGGCTACCGTTGCCACCACGTTCGGTCCGGGCATCACCGTTGACCCGAACGTCACCAAGGTTCTCACCGACGCGTAAGCTTCGGGAGCACTGGCTCTGAGAAAAGGACCGTCCGGCTTAGCCGGGCGGTCCTTTTTCTTGCCCGGATGTTGCCGCCCGCCCTGTTCGCAGCCCAAGGTGGGCCGTAGGCTGTGGTGCGTGTCGTCGTCGAACTCTTCCGGAAATGGCGGGCTGTCCGTCGAACGCATCCGCGTGCCCGACAAGCCCGGCGGAGAATCCCCGGAATTCCAGGCGTTCCATCGACTGAACGTGGAGCATCACATGGAGCTCTGGGGCAACGCTGACCGCTGTGCCACCCTGACGGAGGCAGCCGTCTTCTGGCGCGGGAGTGAATACGAGGAACGGCGGGTGTTTCTGGCGTTTCTCGGTGATGCTGTGGTGGGCAGCGGCACGCTGACGTTGCCATTGAGCGAGAACACGACGACGGCGGGCGTGGACGTCCTTGTCGCCGCACCTTTCCGGCGGCGTGGGTTTGGGTCCGGGATACTCAACGTCCTCGAACAGTTGGCGAAGGACCGCGACCGCATCTCTTTTGACGGCTATTGCGGGGAACCGATCGGGCCGGTGCTGGCGGGCGCAGAGTTGGTGAAGGCTAAATCCGGAACGGGTGGTGTCCCATCGGACAACCCCTCCACGCGTTTTGCCCTTCATCACGGATATTCGCTGGAGCAAGTCGAAACGAACAGCACGTTGGGCCTTCCCGTAGCGGAAACGGTGCTGGGCACGCTGGAAGATGAAGCGATGCCAGGAGCTGCGGGGTATAGCGTCATTACCTGGCAGGACCGGTGCCCCGAGGATCTGGTGAAGGTCTTCGCGCGCCTCAAGAGCCTGATGAGTACGGAAGTGCCCATCGCCGGGTTGGGCTGGGAAGGCGAAGAATGGGATGCCGTACGTGTCCGCCAGGAAGAGTCCACATGGAGTGCAAGCGGCCTTGATTGGGTGGTTGCGGTTGCGCGCCACGATGCCACGGGTGAATTGGCTGCCTATACCGTCCTCACTCACCGTGGGGCGATGCCGGCGGTGGTCTTTCAGGAGGACACACTGGTAGCCCCTGGACACCGTGGGCACCGCTTGGGGATGCTGGTCAAGATCGCCAACCTTCGCCGTGCGATGCAGCTTTGGCCGGACGCCACGTCGGTTATGACATGGAACGCCAATGAAAACCGGCATATGCTGGCCATTAATATCGCCCTGGGATTCAAGCCCTCCGGCGTGGAAGGCGAATGGCAGAAACGGTTGGGATGACTGTAGACGAGGCAAAGACCGTTCATGTCGAGCAGCTGTGGGTGCCTGACACCCTGGACAGCCCCGATGCCGCTGATTTCCTGGACGCCGTGGAAGTGGGCCGGCGGGTAAGGATGGAGACCTGGGGGAGTGACGATCTCGCCTATACCCCGCTGGAGAAACTCCTGGAGTTCTCCGATCCTTATGAGCGCCAGATCATCCTGGTGGCCAAGGTAAACGGAACGATTGTGGGCACCGTGGACATCGCCTTGCCCCTGACGGACAACATGGACCTGGCCGAGTTCACCCTTGACATCCTGCCTGAGCATCAAAGCCAGGGCGTCGGGCGCCAATTGCTCGAGGCTGCGGAGGAGTTGGCCCGGGCGGAGGGCAGGACCATGATCCTGGTGGACACCAACCATCCTGCAACATCCCTGACTGAGGTTCCCGAAGACCAGTTGATCCCTGGAAGCGGTGCAGGCTTTGTGCCGGTCAGCAGCCGGGAAGTGGATTTCGCCAAACGTGCCGGCTATACGCTGCAGCACATTGAGCAGTTCAGCTCCTGCATACTGCCGCTGGATTCCAAACTGGTTGGTGACCTGCAGTTGGAGGCCGAGGAAGCCAACGGTGGCCGTTATGCGCTGCACCACTGGACTGACCGATGCCCGGAACCGTGGCTTGAGGCCGTCGCCGAGTTGGAGAATGCGGCCGGTGAGGTGGTTCGCGACGAGGGGGACGAAGAAGCTCCTGAAGTGGAGGCAAGCGGCATGGTGTTCGACCCCGCCGTCCTTCGCGAAACTGAAGACGCAGCCCTGGCGCAGGGCCGGCGCACGGTGGTCACCGCCGTCGAACATGTCGAGACCGGAAGGCTGGTTGGCCTGACAACCATCAGCGTGCTGGCCCATCGCCAGGACGTGGTGTTCCAGGACGACACCTTGGTCCTCCAGGAACACCGGGGCAACAAGCTGGGCCTGCTGATCAAAGTGGCCAACATGGAGAGGCTCAGCGAGCAGTTCCCGGACGCCCGGGTGATCTACACCTGGAACGCACCGGAGAACCGTTACCTCCTTACGGTGAACAAGCAGTTGGGATTTACGACGGCGGGCGTCACCGGACTCTGGCAAAAGGAACTTCCCGGACGGGGCAAGGACACGACGTCGTCGGACTAGTCCGCCCCCGATTTGGTTTGGGGAACACTCTCCCGTAACCTTGAAGTACCAAAGACCGTCGGTTGATGGGAATCCACTCTTTCGGGCACAGCTCAATTCTGCAGTTGCGCCCGAGGGACCACAGTGAATTCCTTGACGAAGGACCCTGAACATAGGGCGGCCGGCGCAGGTGAACGAAGCAAGTCTCCACGGATTCAGTCTGTGTTGAGCCAAGCCCCGTGCATCTGCGCGGGGCGTTTTTAGTTTTAGCTCTCGTGAGCGGGGACCCGGAAGACCGGCTTTATTCCCCGGAAGGAGGGTTATGACAACGCCTAGCAAGGTTTCCGCTGTTGCGGAGATCACCAACGATTTCAAGGAATCGAACGCGGCTGTCCTGACCGAATACCGCGGGCTCACTGTTGCACAGCTCAAGGAACTGCGTGTTGCGCTCGGCCAGGACACCAAGTTCTCGGTCGTCAAGAACACCCTGAGTGCAATTGCAGCCAAGGAAGCTGGTGTTGATGCATTCAACGATCAGCTCGCCGGCCCTACTGCAATCGCCTTCATCAAGGGTGACGCTGTTGCTGCTGCCAAGAGCCTGACGGACTTTGCCAAGGCCAACAAGCAGCTGGTTATCAAGACCGGCGTCTTCGAAGGCAAGGCATTGGACGCAGCAGGAGTTGCCGCACTGGCAGCCCTCGAGTCCCGCGAACTGCAGCTTGCCCGCGTTGCTGGTGTCCTCAAGGCTCCCGCATCCGCTGCTGCACGCATCATCGACGCCCTGCGCCTCAAGCTTGAAGAAGAGGGCGGCGCATCTGCACCGGCCGCTGAAGAAGCTCCGGCTGAAGAGGCTGCTGTTGAGGCTGCTGCTGAAGAGGTTGCGGCTCCGGCCGAAGCCGCTGAAGCTGCAACCGAAGAGAACTAAGTTCTCCCCCCAATCAAACTCCGGTGCACGGAGCGGCCTGGTCCGCGCCTGTACCAACTAATGGAAGGACGCCACCATGGCGAAGCTCAGCAACGAAGAGCTCATTGAAGCTTTCAAGGAACTGACCATCATCGAGCTCTCCGAGTTCGTCAAGCTCTTCGAAGAGACCTTCGAAGTTACGGCTGCTGCTGTTGCAGTTGCCGGCCCCGCCGCTGGCGGAGCTGCTGAAGCTGCTGAAGAGAAGACCGAATTCGACGTCGTTCTCGAAGCTGCTGGCGACAAGAAGATCGCAGTGATCAAGGAAGTTCGCGCCATCACCTCCCTCGGCCTCAAGGAAGCCAAGGACCTGGTTGACAGCGCACCGAAGGCTGTTCTCGAAGGCGCCACCAAGGAAGCTGCCGAGAAGGCAAAGGCTCAGCTCGAAGAAGCCGGTGCAACGGTTACCCTCAAGTAACTCGTTCCTGCTTGTGGACGCCCCGTCCTCTCCTGCGAAGGAGAAGGCGGGGCTTCCTGCTTTTAACTGCAACGCAGGGTCACTTATTACCCGATAAACCCCCCTTGAGGGGGCCATAAGTGACCCCGCGTGGCTATTGGAGGGGTTCGCTGATGTCCGCCACCACCGCGCCGAGCGCGGCTGTGAGTGCGTCTGCATCCACGAAGGCACTGCGTCCGTGGGCGCCGGCTCCCATGGAGATGCGCCGGCCCGTGATACTGGCGTCCGCGTACACGGGCCACGGCGTCGTGCTGCCGAGCGGTGTGATGGTTCCCCGTTCATAGCCGGTAGCGGCCAGCGCAACGTCAGCATGGGGGAGTGAGAGCTTGTTGACCCCCACCAGTACACGCAGCTTCGGCCAGGAGATCTGGCGGTCCCCTGGAACCAGGGCGAACAGGAAGCTGCCATCGCGGTGCTTGACCACCAGCGACTTCACGATGTCTGCCGGGCTGATGCCCAGGATCCCGGCGGCTTCTTCCAGGCTGCGGGCTGCTGGACGCTCGACGACGTCCACGTCCAGTCCGCGGGCGGCAGCATCGGACAGGAACCGTTCGGCCCCGTCCGTCACAGGATCATTCACGTCGTTTCTCCTCGTCTGCGGTTTGGGACTCAGCCCCGGTTCGATCGTCAGTCGCGGTACAGGAGCAGGGCTTCACCTTGGCCGCCACCGCCGCACAGCGAAACAGCGGCCTTGCCTGTTCCCCTGCGCTTGAGTTCGTGGGCGGCATGCAACGCGAGCCGCGCTCCGGATGCTCCAATGGGGTGGCCCAATGCGATGGCGCCGCCATGGATGTTGCACTTCTCCAGCGGGTAGCGCAGGTCCTTGAGGGACTGGACTGCCACAGAGCCGAAAGCTTCATTGATTTCAATAAAGTCAAGGTCTTCCGCTTCCCAGCCGGCCCTTTTCAGTGCCTGGGCAATGGCATTGGATGGCTGGGAGTGCAGCGAGTTGTCCGGCCCGGCAACCTGGCCGGGCTTGCCGACCACAGCCAGGTAGTCCAGGCCGTTGTCCTCGGCGAAGCGTCGGCTGGTCAGAACCAGCGCGGAGGCTCCGTCGGACAGGGGAGAGGAGTTGCCGGCCGTGATGGTGCCGTCCGTAGCGAATGCGGCCTTGAGCGGGGCCAGGGTCTCCAGCGTGGTGTTGGGCCGGACGCCTTCGTCGGTGCTGAGTACCAGTGGATCACCCTTGCGCTGCTTGACGCTCACCGGAGCAATTTCGACGTCGAACGTTCCGTCGGCGATTGCGGCAGCGGCACGCTGGTGGGAGGCAGCGGTCACTTCGTCCTGGGATTTGCGGTCAATGCCAAGTGTCACGTTCTTGGTTTCCGTGGACAACCCCATCGACTGCCCGTCGAAAGCGTCCGTGAGGCCGTCGTGCGCGGCAACATCCAAGGCCTGGACGGCACCGTATGTCCAGCCTTGGCGGGAACCCGGCAGGAGGTGGGGCGCGCGGGTCATTGATTCCTGACCGCCTGCAACCACCACTGTGGCATCTCCGCTGCGGATCATTCGTGCGGCATCGATGACTGCAGTGAGCCCCGAGAGGCACACCTTATTGATGGTTACTGCGGGGATGTTCCAGCCCACCCCCGCGGCAATGGCGCTCTGGCGGGCCGGGTTCTGGCCGGCTCCTGCCTGGAGGACCTGCCCCATGATCACGGCGTCCACTTGTTCTGCTTTCACGCCGCTGGCCGCGAGGGCCGCGGTGATGGCATGCGCGCCAAGGTCGACGGCGGTGAATCCCGCCAGTTGCCCGTTGAGCCGGCCCTGTGGGGTGCGGGCAGCGGCAAGGATGACAACGTCATTGTCGTCAGCGGAGTTGGTCATGGTCTCTCTTCCGATCCGGGAGTGGTGTTGCAAGGCTATCGCGGGGCGTGCGCCAGCCTACCCTTTCAACGGCTGTGCCCGCTGCTGCATTCCGTGGCCGGCAGGCGGGAACGGTGAGGGATGCGTCGTCGGGACGGGACTGCCTCCTGTACTGACAGTTGGACTGCCTGCCGACGCTGCAGAGTCAGCCGGCTTAGGTGCCTGCAGCAACGGTGCTTGCAATCACGGACGATCTGGGGTAGACAGGAAGGCTGCTTTGCCGTATTGTAGATATTTGCGTCTTCCCTGTTAACCTTCAGCCTTCATATAGCGGTGGGCTTTACCTCTCAGCTGCGCCATTGACGTGCCGTTCCTTAACGTGCATAGCCAATGAGTGGACTGGGTCCGGGTCATATAGCGGAACCGGAATAAGTATCCTGCGGAGCACTCTGCGGGATGCAAACGGGGGAGATCTGAAAACGCCTGAAGGTCTGTGGAAGGATCCCTCTTGGTCGCCTCGAGCACCTCTAATAACGAAACCGCTAACACGGCAAGCACCGATGGTGCCACCCGCCGCCTCTCATTCGCAAAGATTCACGAACCGCTTGACGTTCCGAATCTTCTCGCCCTGCAGACGGACAGCTTTGACTGGCTCGTCGGAAACGAACGCTGGCAGGCGCGGGTAGCGAAGGCTGTCGAGGAGGGCGACCTCAGCGTCGCCACCACCTCCGGACTTGCCGACATCTTCGAAGAGATCTCCCCCATCGAGGACTTCCAGGGCACCATGTCCCTGAGCTTCTCCGAGCCGGAGTTCGCTGACCCGAAGTACACCATGGCCGAATGCAAAGACCGTGACGCCACTTACTCGGCACCGCTGTATGTCAAGGCCGAGTTCATGAACAACAACACGGGCGAAATCAAGCAGCAGACCGTGTTCATGGGCGACTTCCCCCTCATGACTGAAAAGGGAACGTTCGTCGTCAACGGCACCGAACGTGTTGTTGTCTCCCAGTTGGTCCGTTCGCCGGGCGCCTACTTCGAGCGCACTGCTGACAAGACCAGTGACAAGGACATCTTCACTGCGAAGATCATCCCGTCCCGTGGTGCATGGTTCGAACTCGAAATCGACAAGCGCGACCAGGTCGGCGTTCGCCTCGACCGCAAGCGCAAGCAGTCGGTCACGGTTCTCCTGAAGGCCCTCGGCTGGACCGAAGGCCAGATCCTGGAAGAGTTCGGCCAGTACGACTCCATGCGTGCAACGCTGGAGAAGGACGCCACCGAGACCCGCGAAGACGCGCTTCTGGACATCTACCGCAAGCTGCGTCCGGGCGAGCCGCCCACAGTCGAGGCTGCCCAGTCGCTGCTGGACAACCTGTACTTCAACGCCAAGCGCTACGATCTGGCCAAGGTTGGCCGTTACAAGATCAACCGCAAGCTCGGCATTGACCGCTCCCTTGGTGACAAGGAAGCGTCGGTCCTGCACGTTGAAGACATCGTCGCCATGATCAAGTACCTCGTTGCGCTTCACGCCGGCGAGAAGTCCCTCATGGGCAAGCGCGATGGCGAAGACCACGAGCTCCGTGTTGACGTCGACGACATCGACCACTTCGGCAACCGTCGCATCCGCGCCGTGGGCGAACTGATCGAGAACCAGGTCCGCACCGGTCTTTCCCGCATGGAACGCGTCGTCCGCGAACGCATGACCACGCAGGACGTAGAGGCCATCACGCCGCAGACGCTGATCAACATCCGTCCCGTTGTTGCAGCCATCAAGGAGTTCTTCGGAACCTCCCAGCTGTCGCAGTTCATGGACCAGAACAACCCGCTCTCGGGTTTGACCCACAAGCGCCGCCTGTCGGCACTTGGCCCGGGTGGTCTGTCCCGCGACCGTGCAGGCATGGAAGTTCGAGACGTTCACCCGTCCCACTACGGACGTATGTGCCCCATCGAAACTCCTGAAGGCCCGAACATTGGTCTGATCGGTTCGCTGGCCTCCTACGGCCGCATCAACCCGTTCGGCTTCATCGAGACGCCGTACCGCCTGGTTTCCGAAGGCGTCGTTTCCGACGAGGTCCAGTACCTGACCGCCGACGACGAAGCTGAGGTCCTGATCGCACAGGCCAACGCTCCGCTGGATGCTGACAAGAAGTTCTCCGAAGAGACCGTCCTTGTCCGTGCCCGCGGTGGTGGAGGCGAGCCGGTTCTGGTTCCGGCCGGCGAAGTCCAGTTCATGGACGTTTCCCCGCGCCAGATGGTGTCCGTGGCAACCGCCCTGATCCCGTTCCTCGAGCATGACGATGCAAACCGCGCACTCATGGGTGCCAACATGCAGCGCCAGGCCGTGCCGCTGGTCCGTTCCGAGGCTCCTTTCGTGGGCACCGGCATGGAGCGCGCAGCAGCCGTCGACGCCGGTGACGTTGTCATCGCGAAGAAGGCAGGTGTGGTCACCGAGGTTTCCGCCGAGCTGGTTGTCATGATCAACGACGACGGCACCGAGACCAACTACCGCATCAACAAGTTCGCCCGTTCCAACCAAGGCAACTGCTACAACCACCGCGTACTGGTCAACGAAGGCCAGCGCCTGGAAGTTGGCGGCATCATCGCTGACGGTCCCGCAACGGACCAGGGTGAACTGGCCCTCGGTAAGAACCTCCTCGTGGCATTCATGTCATGGGAAGGCCACAACTTCGAGGACGCCATCATCCTGTCGCAGCGCATTGTTGCTGAGGACGTTCTTTCCTCCATCCACATCGAGGAGCACGAAATTGATGCCCGCGACACCAAGCTTGGTGCCGAGGAAATCACCCGTGACATCCCCAACGTGTCCGAGGAAGTCCTTGCAGGCCTGGACGAGCGCGGCATCATCCACATCGGTGCCGAGGTTGAAGCCGGCGACATCCTGGTCGGAAAGGTCACCCCTAAGGGTGAAACCGAACTGACCCCGGAAGAGCGCCTCCTGCGCGCCATCTTCGGTGAGAAGTCCCGCGAAGTCCGCGACACCTCACTGAAGGTGCCCCACGGCGAGTCCGGTACGGTCATCGGCGTGCGCGTCTTCGACCGCGACAACGACGACGAACTGCCCCCGGGCGTGAACCAGCTGGTCCGCGTCTACGTTGCAGCCAAGCGTAAGATCACCGACGGCGACAAGCTCGCCGGCCGTCACGGCAACAAGGGTGTTATCTCCAAGATCCTCCCGATCGAGGACATGCCCTTCCTTGCAGACGGTACCCCGGTGGACATCGTCCTGAACCCGCTTGGTGTTCCGGGTCGAATGAACGTTGGACAGGTCCTGGAAACCCACCTCGGTTGGGTTGCCAAGACCGGTTGGAAGATCGAAGGCGAGCCTGAGTGGGTCAAGAACCTGCCCAACCTGCCCCGTGAAACCGGCCAGACCACCGTTGCCACCCCGGTGTTCGATGGCGCCCGTGAAGAAGAAATCACTGGCCTGCTTGACTCCACCAACGTGACCCGCGACGGCGACCGCCTGATCGATTCCTCCGGCAAGACCCGTCTGTTCGACGGCCGCTCCGGCGAGCCGTTCCCGGACCCGATCTCCGTCGGTTACATGTACATCCTGAAGCTCCACCACTTGGTGGACGACAAGATCCACGCGCGCTCCACCGGCCCGTACTCCATGATCACCCAGCAGCCGCTGGGTGGTAAGGCCCAGTTCGGTGGCCAGCGCTTCGGTGAAATGGAAGTGTGGGCGCTCGAAGCTTACGGTGCCGCCTACACGCTTCAGGAACTCCTCACGATCAAGTCTGATGACATCCATGGTCGTGTGAAGGTCTACGAAGCCATCGTCAAGGGCGAGAACATCCCTGAGCCTGGCGTTCCCGAGTCCTTCAAGGTCTTGATCAAGGAAATGCAGTCGTTGTGCCTGAACGTGGAAGTTCTTTCCACCGACGGAACCACGATCGAAATGCGTGACTCTGATGACGCAGTCTTCACGGCTGCGGAAGAACTGGGCATCGATCTGTCTCGTGCAGAGCCCAGTTCCGTAGAAGAGGTCTAGCAGCTGTTCCGGCGGGCAGCCTCAACCACTGTCCGTCGGAACAACTCCCTCTTCCCGTAACCAAGACTTCAGAATTTAGAGAACAAGAGAGAACAGGGACCATATGTCCAGCGAATCCTCCTTCGGCCTCATG
Source organism: Arthrobacter sp. TmtSoilC79 (assembly GCF_059739405.1). Classification (NCBI taxonomy): domain Bacteria; kingdom Bacillati; phylum Actinomycetota; class Actinomycetes; order Micrococcales; family Micrococcaceae; genus Arthrobacter; species Arthrobacter sp. TmtSoilC79. The sequence continues at coordinate 1,395,645 of NZ_AP046051.1, forward strand.
CAGATCGGCCTCGCCACCGCGGAAGACATCCGCGGATGGTCTTACGGTGAGGTCAAGAAGCCGGAAACCATCAACTACCGCACGCTCAAGCCCGAGAAGGACGGCCTCTTCTGCGAGAAGATCTTCGGCCCGTCCCGCGACTGGGAATGCTACTGCGGCAAGTACAAGCGCGTCCGCTTCAAGGGCATCATTTGCGAGCGTTGTGGCGTTGAAGTCACCCGCGCCAAGGTGCGCCGTGAGCGCATGGGCCACATTGAACTGGCTGCGCCTGTAACCCACATCTGGTACTTCAAGGGCGTTCCCTCGCGCTTGGGCTACCTTTTGGACCTGGCACCGAAGGACCTTGAAAAGGTCATCTACTTTGCTGCCTACATGATCACCAGCGTTGACACCGAATCCCGTCACGCCGAACTGCCGAACCTCCAGGTCGAGCACGACCTCGAGAAGAAGCAGATGGTGGACAACCGCGACAGCGACATCGCCACAATCGCCCGCGATCTTGAAGACGAGCTTGCCCGTCTCGAAGGCGAAGGCGCCAAGGCTGCCGACAAGAAGAAGGCCCGCGACTCTGCTGACCGCCAGATGGCGAACGTCCGCAAGCGTGCCGACGCCGACATCGAGCGCCTCGAGCAGGTCTGGGACCGCTTCAAGAACCTCAAGGTCGCTGACCTTGAAGGTGATGAAGGCCTCTACCGCGAACTGCGCGACCGCTACGGTCTGTACTTCGAAGGCTCCATGGGTGCCGAAGCCATCAAGAAGCGTCTTGAGACCTTCGACATGCAGGCTGAGGCTGAGTCGTTGCGCGACACCATCCAGAACGGCAAGGGCCAGCGTAAGACGCGTGCCCTGAAGCGCCTGAAGGTTGTCAACGCGTTCCTGACCACCAACAACAGCCCGCTCGGCATGGTTCTTGACGCCGTTCCGGTGATCCCGCCGGAACTGCGCCCGATGGTCCAGCTTGACGGTGGCCGCTTCGCGACCTCCGACCTCAACGACCTCTACCGCCGTGTGATCAACCGCAACAACCGACTCAAGCGTCTGCTTGACCTCGGTGCTCCGGAGATCATCGTCAACAACGAGAAGCGCATGCTTCAGGAAGCTGTTGACAGCCTCTTCGACAACGGTCGTCGTGGCCGTCCCGTCACCGGTCCTGGCAACCGTCCCCTGAAGTCCCTGAGCGACATGCTCAAGGGCAAGCAGGGTCGTTTCCGCCAGAACCTCCTCGGCAAGCGCGTTGACTACTCCGGCCGTTCGGTCATCGTGGTTGGCCCGCAGCTGAAGCTGCACCAGTGTGGTCTGCCCAAGCAGATGGCCCTGGAGCTCTTCAAGCCGTTCGTGATGAAGCGCCTGGTTGACCTCAACCACGCACAGAACATCAAGTCGGCAAAGCGCATGGTCGAGCGTTACCGTCCGCAGGTCTGGGACGTTCTGGAAGAGATCATCACCGAACACCCGGTGCTGCTCAACCGTGCACCTACCCTGCACCGCCTCGGCATCCAGGCCTTCGAACCGCAGCTTGTGGAAGGCAAGGCAATCCAGCTTCACCCGCTGGTTTGTGGCGCCTTCAACGCTGACTTCGACGGCGACCAGATGGCAGTCCACCTGCCGCTGAGCCCGGAGGCCCAGGCCGAAGCACGCATCCTGATGCTGTCCTCGAACAACATCCTGAAGCCGTCCGATGGCCGTCCGGTGACCCTGCCTTCGCAGGATATGATCATCGGCCTGTACCACCTGACCACCAAGCGCGTCGGTTCTGCCGGCGAAGGCCGTATCTTCTCCTCGGTTTCGGAAGCCATCATGGCTTACGACGCCCGCGATCTGCACCTGAACTCCCAGGTCAAGATCCGTTTGGATGACTTCGTGCCTTACGCAGGATGGGAAGCTCCGGAAGGTTGGGAGCCCGGTCAGCCGGCTCTCGTTGAGACCTCCCTGGGACAGGTCATCTTCAACCAGACACTGCCTGAGGATTACCCCTGGGTAGAGGCTGTTGCCGACAAGGGAGAACTGTCCCGGATCGTCAACGACCTCGCCGAGCGCTACCCGAAGGTTGTTACGGCGGCAACGCTGGACAACCTCAAGGACGCAGGCTTCTACTGGGCCACCCGTTCGGGTGTCACGGTTGCCATCTCCGACATCGAGGTGCCTACTTCCAAGCCTGCCATCCTGGCCGGTTACGAAGCCATGGCTGCCAAGATCCAGGGCCAGTACGACAAGGGCCTGATCGACGACGACGAGCGTCGCCAGGAACTGATCGAAATCTGGAACAAGGCAACCAACGAGATCGCCCAGGCGATGCGTGACAGCCTGTCCCCGATGAACACCATCAACCGCATGGTCTCCTCCGGTGCACGTGGTAACTGGATGCAGGTCCGCCAGATCGCGGGTATCCGTGGTCTTGTGGCCAACCCGAAGGGCGAGATCATTCCGCGCCCGATCAAGTCCTCCTACCGCGAGGGCCTGTCGGTGCTGGAATACTTCATCGCCACGCACGGTGCCCGTAAGGGTCTGGCCGATACCGCTCTCCGTACCGCCAACTCGGGTTACCTGACCCGTCGTCTGGTGGACGTTTCGCAGGACGTCATCGTCCGCGAAGAGGACTGCGGTACCGAGCGCGGTCTGCTCACGCCGATCGCCGTGCCGGATTCCAACGGTGAGCTCGTCCTGGACGAGAACGTCGAGAACAGCGCCTACGCACGTACGCTGGCTGTCGACGTCGTCGATGCCCAGGGCAACGTCCTGGCTGCCGGCGGCACCGACTGCGGCGACGTCGTTATCGACCAGCTGCTGGCTGCAGGCATCACCGAGGTCAAGGTCCGCTCCGTACTCACCTGTGAGTCCAAGGTCGGCACCTGCGCGCTCTGCTACGGCCGTTCGCTGGCCACCGGCAAGACCGTGGACATCGGCGAGGCCGTGGGCATTATTGCCGCACAGTCCATCGGTGAGCCCGGTACGCAGCTGACCATGCGTACGTTCCACACCGGTGGTGCTGTTTCCGCCGGTGGTGGCGACGACATCACCCAGGGTCTGCCCCGTATCCAGGAGCTCTTCGAAGCCCGTACTCCGAAGGGTGTCGCACCGATTGCTGAAGCAGCCGGCCGCATCACCATCGAAGAGTCCGAGCGCCAGATGCGCCTGGTCATCACTCCGGACGATGGTTCCGAAGAGATTGCCTACCCGGTACTGCGCCGTTCACGTCTCCTCATCGAAGATGGCGATCACGTCAGCGTCGGCCAGAAGCTGATCAACGGTCCGGTGGACCCGAAGCAGGTTCTGCGCATCATGGGTCCGCGTGCTGCACAGAAGTTCCTTGTGGACGAAGTCCAGGGCGTTTACCGCAGCCAGGGTATTGGTATCCACGACAAGCACGTCGAGGTTATCGTCCGCCAGATGCTGCGCCGCGTGACCGTCATCGAATCCGGCGACTCCGACCTGCTCCCCGGTGAGCTTGCAGAGCGCGCCCGCTTCGAGGACGAGAACCGCCGCGTCGTGTCCGAGGGCAAGTCCCCGGCTTCGGGTCGTCCGGAACTCATGGGTATCACCAAGGCTTCCTTGGCTACCGAGTCCTGGCTGTCGGCAGCTTCCTTCCAGGAGACCACCCGCGTCCTGACGCAGGCGGCCATGGAAGGCAAGAGCGATCCCCTGCTCGGCCTGAAGGAAAACGTCATCATCGGTAAGCTCATCCCGGCTGGTACGGGCCTGCCCCGCTACACAGAGGTCACTGTGGAGCCGACGGAAGAAGCAAAGGCAAGCCTGTTCACGGGCCCCAGCGCTTTCACCGACTTCTCCTATGACGCCCTGGGTGGCGACGGTGCTCCCGAGTTCCACGCCATCCCGCTGGATGACTACGATCTCGGCAACGACTTCCGCTAAACCGGTAAGTTGACGCTGTAAAGGCCGGACCCCGCACTCTTGAGTGCGGGGTCCGGCCCGTTAACGCGTGCGCCTTTCGCGCGTTGACCCGGGGGAGTGGAAGACGACGGCGGCAGCCCGCTTCCGCCGTCGGCCTCCATACACCCGATTAAGGCCTCAGATCAAGCCGTGCTAGACTTTTGGTAATTGTTCTGTGTGGCAGTGGATGAAGGCCGCCGCAGCATCATTTTGGTTTTGTTCTCATGGTGCTGGGTGGAGCCTGTTTCCGGGTTGCGGGCAACATGCGCAACGAATGCCGCACTTTTGCACGCCTACCGGAGTTTCGGCCGGCTGCACGAGCAACGCCAAAGTTCCCACGTTTACCCAGGCTGGCGCCTGTGTGTGGGGGCAGAGATCAAACAACGGAGAACACGAAAGTGCCTACGATTAACCAGCTGGTCCGCAAGGGCCGCACGCCGAAGGTCTCCAAGACCAAGGCTCCCGCGCTGAAGGGCAGCCCGATGCGCCGCGGTGTTTGCACCCGCGTTTACACCACCACCCCCAAGAAGCCGAACTCGGCTCTCCGTAAGGTGGCACGTGTGCGTCTCAACGGTGGCGTGGAAGTAACCGCTTACATCCCCGGTGTTGGCCACAACCTCCAGGAGCACTCCATCGTGCTCGTCCGTGGTGGTCGTGTGAAGGACCTTCCGGGTGTCCGCTACAAGATCGTCCGCGGCGCACTCGACACCCAGGGTGTCAAGAACCGCAAGCAGGCCCGCAGCCGTTACGGCGCAAAGATGGAGAAGAAGTAATATGCCTCGCAAGGGTCCGGCCCCGAAGCGGCCGCTAGTTTCCGATCCCGTTTACGGCTCCCCGTTGGTCACTCAGCTGATCAACAAGGTTCTTGTCGACGGCAAGAAGTCCACCGCAGAGCGCATCGTTTACGGCGCACTCGAAGGTGCACGTGCCAAGTCCGGCGGCGACCCCGTTGCCGCTCTCAAGAAGGCCATGGACAACGTCAAGCCTTCCCTCGAGGTGCGTTCACGCCGTGTTGGTGGCGCTACCTACCAGGTTCCGGTTGAGGTCAAGCCGGGTCGCTCCACCGCTCTCGCTCTGCGTTGGCTCGTGGGCTACTCCAAGGCCCGCCGCGAGAAGACCATGACCGAGCGTCTCCAGAACGAAATCCTGGATGCCTCCAATGGTCTTGGTGCCGCTGTGAAGCGTCGCGAAGACACCCACAAGATGGCCGAGTCCAACAAGGCCTTCGCACACTACCGCTGGTAAAAACTTTCCGGACGCCGCCGGCTCACTGAGCCGGCGGCGAACGTGTAGTCCATCCGAAAGGGAGACCCCGTGGCACAGGACGTGCTTACCGACCTTAATAAGGTCCGCAATATCGGCATCATGGCCCACATCGATGCCGGCAAGACCACCACTACCGAGCGCATCCTGTTCTACACGGGTGTGAACCACAAGATCGGCGAGACGCACGACGGCGCTTCGACGACCGACTGGATGGAACAGGAAAAGGAACGCGGCATCACCATCACGTCTGCCGCCGTGACTTGCTTCTGGGACAAGAACCAGATCAACATCATCGACACCCCGGGCCACGTTGACTTCACGGTTGAGGTTGAGCGCTCCCTGCGCGTCCTCGACGGTGCAGTTGCAGTGTTCGACGGCAAGGAAGGCGTGGAGCCGCAGTCCGAGACTGTTTGGCGCCAGGCTGACAAGTACAACGTTCCGCGTATCTGCTTCGTCAACAAGATGGACAAGCTGGGCGCTGACTTCTACTTCACCGTAGACACCATCATCTCCCGCCTTGGTGCCAAGCCGCTGGTCATGCAGCTGCCCATCGGCGCTGAGAACGACTTCATCGGTGTTGTTGACCTGCTCGAAATGCGCGCCCTGGTTTGGCCTGGCGACGCTAAGGGTGACGTCACCATGGGCGCTTCCTACGAAGTGCAGGAAATCCCGGCGGACCTCCAGGCCAAGGCCGAAGAGTACCGTGCACAGCTCGTTGAGACTGTGGCCGAGGCTTCCGAAGAGCTCATGGAGAAGTACCTCGAAGGTGAAGAACTCACCCTTGAGGAACTGAAGGCCGGCATCCGCAAGATGACCATCAACTCCGAGCTCTACCCGGTGTTCTGTGGTTCTGCCTTCAAGAACCGCGGTGTCCAGCCGATGCTTGACGCCGTTGTTGACTTCCTGCCGAACCCGCTCGACGTCCCGCCGATGATCGGTCACGATCCCCGCGACGAAGAGAAGGAACTGACGCGTAAGCCTTCTGCTGACGAGCCGTTCTCGGCCCTCGCCTTCAAGATCGCTGCGCACCCGTTCTTCGGTCAGCTGACCTTCGTCCGCGTGTACTCCGGTCACGTTGAGGCCGGCGCCCAGGTGGTTAACTCCACCAAGGGCAAGAAGGAACGTATCGGCAAGCTGTTCCAGATGCACGCCAACAAGGAAATGCCCGTTGAGGGCGCTACCGCCGGCCACATCTACGCAGCGATCGGTCTGAAGGACACCACCACGGGTGACACCCTGTGTGATGCCAACAACCAGATCGTCCTCGAGTCCATGAGCTTCCCGGAGCCCGTGATCTCGGTTGCCATCGAGCCCAACACCAAGGGTGACCAGGAGAAGCTCTCCACGGCCATCCAGAAGCTCTCCGCTGAGGACCCGACCTTCCAGGTCTCCCTCAACGAAGACACGGGCCAGACCATCATCGCCGGCATGGGCGAGCTTCACCTGGACATCCTGGTGGACCGCATGCGCCGCGAATTCAAGGTCGAGGCAAACGTCGGCAAGCCGCAGGTTGCTTACCGCGAAACCATCAAGCGCGCAGTCGAGCGTCATGACTACACGCACAAGAAGCAGACCGGTGGTTCGGGTCAGTTCGCAAAGATCCAGATCGCGATCGAGCCCATGGACACCGCCTCCGGCGAGCTGTACGCATTCGAGAACAAGGTCACTGGTGGCCGCGTTCCGCGTGAATACATCCCGTCCGTTGACGCCGGTATCCAGGATGCACTGAACGACGGCGTCCTGGCCGGTTACCCGGTTGTCGGCATCAAGGCCACGCTGATCGATGGCGCGTCCCACGATGTTGACTCCTCGGAAATGGCGTTCAAGATCGCCGGCCGTATGGCTTTCAAGGAAGCTGCACGCAAGGCGAACCCTGTTCTGCTTGAACCGCTGATGGATGTTGAGGTCCGCACACCTGAGGAATACATGGGTGATGTTATTGGTGACCTGAACGCCCGCCGTGGCCAGATGCAGTCCATGGAAGACGCAGCAGGTGTGAAGGTTATCCGTGCACACGTTCCGCTGTCCGGCATGTTCGGCTACATCGGTGACCTCCGGTCCAAGACGCAGGGTCGCGCTGTGTACTCCATGACGTTCAACAGCTACGCGGAGGTCCCGAAGGCAGTAGCCGACGAGATCATCCAGAAAACCCGCGGCGAGTAATCTCCCGGTAACGGATGCAATTCCGGAATCGGGAAGGCATCTAAGCGCGTGAGGCGGGGCTGCGGCGAGAGCCGCAGCCCGGCCCCTGCGCAAACAGGCTCGAGGAACTACTATTGGTTCCTGAATCTGCAATTTCACCAAAACCAAGCCCCCAAGTAGACTTGCTAAAGTTTCTGCCGCGAAAAGCGCGGCCGAGGAGCACTTCACTTGAAATCGTTCTAGGAGGAACCTGTGGCAAAGGCAAAGTTCGAGCGGACTAAGCCGCACGTCAACATCGGCACCATTGGTCACGTTGACCACGGTAAGACGACGCTGACTGCCGCCATTTCCAAGGTGCTGTACGACCAGTACCCGGATCTCAACGAGCAGCGCGACTTCGCGTCGATTGACTCTGCTCCGGAAGAGCGCCAGCGCGGTATTACCATCAACATCTCCCACGTGGAGTACCAGACCGAGAAGCGCCACTACGCACACGTAGACGCCCCGGGTCACGCTGACTACATCAAGAACATGATCACCGGTGCTGCCCAGATGGACGGCGCAATCCTCGTGGTTGCTGCAACCGATGGTCCGATGGCTCAGACCCGTGAGCACGTTCTGCTCGCCCGCCAGGTTGGTGTTCCCTACCTGCTGGTCGCACTGAACAAGTCCGACATGGTTGATGACGAAGAACTCCTCGACCTCGTCGAAATGGAAGTTCGTGAGCTCCTGAGCTCGCAGGGCTTCGATGGCGATGAGGCTCCGGTTGTTCGCGTTTCCGGCCTCAAGGCTCTGGAAGGCGACCCGGTTTGGGTCAAGTCCGTCCAGGACCTGATGGCAGCTGTCGACGAGTCCGTTCCGGACCCCGTACGTGACCGCGACAAGCCGTTCCTGATGCCGATCGAAGACGTCTTCACGATCACCGGTCGTGGCACCGTTGTTACGGGCCGCGCCGAGCGTGGAACCCTCGCCATCAACTCCGAGGTTGAGATCGTCGGCATCCGCCCGATCCAGAAGACCACGGTTACCGGTATCGAGATGTTCCACAAGCAGCTCGACGAAGCATGGGCCGGCGAGAACTGTGGCCTCCTGCTCCGCGGTCTGAAGCGCGACGATGTCGAGCGTGGCCAGGTTGTCGTCAAGCCGGGTTCCATCACCCCGCACACCGACTTCGAGGCTAACGTCTACATCCTTTCCAAGGACGAAGGCGGACGTCACAACCCGTTCTACTCCAACTACCGCCCGCAGTTCTACTTCCGTACCACGGACGTAACCGGCGTTATCACCCTGCCGGAAGGCACGGAAATGGTTATGCCTGGCGACAACACTGAGATGACCGTTGCGCTCATCCAGCCGATCGCTATGGAAGAGGGCCTCGGCTTCGCTATCCGCGAAGGCGGCCGCACCGTTGGTTCAGGACGTGTCACCAGCATCATCAAGTAGTCACTACTTGTAGATCTGTGACCTTCCGGCCCAGCCGGTAGTCATTCAGGAAGAACCCCACCGTTTCGGCGGTGGGGTTCTTTTTGGTATTGTTACTCTATCGATTGGATAAACGCGGGGAGTGTGTCGACTGCCCGTGACGTCAAGGAGTGGCCATGGAAGTCCTGCTAGTACTGATACTCCTTGCTGTGTCGTGGGCGGTGGGTAATGCCATAGGGCGGGGTCGAGGGCGGAAAGAAGCCACCGCCACCGCAGCCATGGTTGAACAACGTGCCTATCAGGCGGGCTACTTGGCCGGCCATATGGCGGGTTGGCGCGATGCCGAAGCCAAGATGCAGGGAGCCGTTCCGGGGTCTCAAGCGCCTGCTCCTCCGGGGCCAACAGTTTCGCCGGCAGGCGGCCCCACCGCGCCTCCTTCGCCACCATTGCATCCTCCAACACACGTGGGTGCACCCTTCGACGCGCCTGCCCCCAGGCCGACGTCCAATCAGTCACCCCTGCTGCCTCCCGCGTTTCCAGCTGCACACGTGGGTGCGCCCTTTGCAGCCCCGGTCCCCAGTCCGGCGTCGGGTTCCCAACCTCCCTCGGTGCCGCAGCGTCCCGCGACGGTACAGCCGCAACCGGCAGTGCGCCAGCAGGTTCCCATTGCGCGGGAAACTCCGGAGGCGGATGCCGCGCGCAAAGCCACGCGTGACCAGCAGAACATCAACATCACGCTCTACGTCGCCAGTCTTCTGCTGGTGGCAGCCGGTGCCTTGTTCGTCGGGACAAGCCTGCCGGAACTGTTCCGTTTCGCAGGCATCTGTTTCATTACCACCCTGTTCTACGTTGCCGGGTTGATCATCCACGCCAAACTGCCGCGCCTGCGTCCTGCCGCAATTGCGTTCGTTGGAACGGGCTTGGCCCTGATCCCCGTAACAGGGCTCGCCATGTACAACTTCGTACTGCCCAACGGTCCGGCAGCATGGCTGGTGACCTCAATTTTGGGGACCGCCGTATATGCCTACACAGCAGTACGGCTGGACAACAAGGTCTTGGCCTTCCTTTCCCTCAGTTTCGTTGTCTCGACAGCCTGGTCCGGAGTTTCCGTGCTCGGCGGGGCTCTGGTCTGGTATTTCACGGCGTTGATTGGAATCGCCATTGTGCTCACGTTGGGAGCGTTGGTTCGACCCAGGTGGTTGCCGCCGCTCTATGTCCGTCCGCTGATGATGCTCCATCCCTATCTGGTTCCCTTGGTGGCGCTGGCTGTGACGGTCACCCCGCAACTGCTTGCCCGGGGCGAATACCCGCTGGTCATGTTGATGTGTGGCACCTACTTTGCCGTGATGGCCTTCATTCCGAAGGCCCGGTACAGGCTGCAGCACGTCTACGCGGCGCGGTTGGCCCTGACGTTGGCGTTGTTGGGACTGGTGTGGGACACCACTTCGGATGTGAGTACGGTGCTGTTTGCGGCAGTCATTTGCTGCGGGGTTCAATCCCTGGGAGTTGCTTTTGGGGGAGAGGGCCTGAAGCTGCGGCACTGGTGGAACGACGCCGTGTCCTGCTTGGGCCTGCAGTTGGCCGCCGCTGCCGTCCTCACAGTGGTCCTGGGCCTCGGGACCTATGAACTGCCAACGTATCTTCCGCTCGCTGCCACGATGGTGACGGCAATGCTGGTGGGCTGGAAGCTGGGCGCCGGAACCGAGTTTGCGCCCGCAGTTGTCCTCACGGTGGCCCTGCCGTTCATGGGCCTGCTTGGCGCGTGGCCGGTGTCGGCATTGCTGGCATCCGCCGCCCTGTATTGGTCTGTGGGGGCGGCCGTGCATCCCGTCTCCTTCAGGCCTGTGCTGGTCCTTGCAGCACGAACAGCGGCAACGGCGGCGGTGCCCATCGCAGTTGCCGGTATCTTCCCGGACAGTCCGGACAGGATTGCCGTTTCCTTGGTTGCCCTCGTTGCAGCAGCAGCTGCGCAGCAACTGGTCAGTGCGTGCCTGAAGCGTGCGGGGGTGGAACTGCTTGCTCCGCAGGCTACACTCTCCGGGTTCTGGGGGCTCGCTGCAGCAGGCTTGCTGGTTCTGCCATTGGTGGACCGTACTGCTGGTCATACCTTCATTGTCACGGCCGTGCTCCTGGTGTTGTTTGCCGGTGTGGCCTCTGGTGCATTGTTGTTTCCGCCGTCACGGCAGGACAGTGCTGCGGCCGGGAGTTGGCGCCCTACCCTCGGCGAAGTCGTCGCCCCGGCATCGGTCATGGTTGCTGGAGGGGTTGCGTGGGCCGCCGTCTCAATGGCGTTGGCAAACGTGGTGCTCCTGGCAGCGGTGGCGTACTTTGCCGCCACCGCCCTCCGAATTCCCGCTTCCTTCCACCGCCAGTCCTACTGGTGGCTGGCACGGGTGGCAGGTACCGTCCTGGCCGGTTCGGCCTACCTGGAGGCGCTGCGGCGTGGTTGGAGCGTTGGCGTCGCCGGCGAACTTCCCACTGTGGCGTTGGTGGTAGCAGGAGTGGCGGCTCTGCAACTGGTCCTGCCGCTGCAGCAAAATATCCGCCGACGCTTCCCGCACGCTTCCATGGTGGATGCCTCCGTGGTGGTAGCGGTGATGGCCGGAGCGGCGACCATCCTGACAGTTTCCGCCGGCTCGGGAGGGCAGTTCCTGCGTGGGGGGTGGCAACCCGGGGTGGTGGCAATTGCGACTGCTCTCGCGGCAGTTCTCTGCGGCGTAGTCCTGAGGCGGCACCCGGCGGCCTGGATCTTCGCGCCCGTGACCCTCGTGCTGCTCCTTGCCCTGCGCTTCGGAAGTGTCCGGGACGTGGAGATCGTCCTGGGAGTCTTCGCAGCCTACAGCGGCTTCATGGTGGCAGTGGAAAAGGACCGCTACATTCGTGGCGCCTACATGCTGGGCCTGCGTGTCTTGTCCTTGGCTTTCATCGGCGTCCTGGTGGGCGATCTCTCAGAGTCGACCACCACGGTTTCCATGACCATGGCCGTGGTCCTTGTGCTGCAGCACGCAATCACGTGGATCCAACGCAGCCGAGGCCTGGACATTGCCTTCCAGCAGTCGGCGGTCTGGGCTGCTTTGGCTGCCCAGCTCCTGTTGCCCGCGGTGTACCTGCTCGCGGGATCCTACGACGGCGGTGGCCGTTGGGTGGTTATCGTCCAGTTGGCGCTCTCCGCAGCCTCCGCCGCGATCGTTTGGCGTCTCCTGGGCGTCCGGGGATCCCAATACTTCAGTGCCGCAGCCATGGCAGGGGGCGTGATTGCTGCCGGACCGTCCCTGGCGTTCCCGGCGGGCACATGGTTGTTCCAACCACTTCTGGACAGGGCACAAGTGCCGGTGGTGCTTTTGGGGCTTGCCGTCGTGATTGTGGTTGCCCGGGTTGTGTATGCCGTCATCCGCGCCGGACAAACCCCAGCCCACGTTGCCGAGCGCTGGTTCTGGTTCATTGCATCGCTTGCTTTCGTCATGACCGGGGGCCTGTTGGCCCTTGACGTCTCAAACGCCCTGACCGGGCTGGCGGTGCTGGCCCTCGCAGCGGTGCTGTTCGCTGCCTCGCATGTTGAGCAGTTGCCGGCGATGTACCTCGGTGCCGCCCCGTCCGTGCTGGTAGGTGCCGTTCCCGCCGTCGACGGTTTGCTCCCGGGTGCTGCACTTGGAGTGTGGAGCGATTACGCACCTTGGCTGGTAGGTGGTGTTGGTACGGCCGTGCTTCTTTACGCGATGAAGTGGCTGGGCGGGGCTGCGGTTCTCCTGCAGCCGTTGCGGCGAAATGCCCTCGCGGCGACAGCGGCCGCAGCGCTGGCTTCATCGGCCGCTGCTGGGATGATTCGTGATCAGACGTCCTGGGTGGGATTTGTCCTGGTGGTCGCTACCGGTGTGTTGATTGTTGTTGAGACGCCTTTCAATAAACGGCTGACGGGTGAAGTAGCGGCGCTGGTCTCACTGGCAGCCCTTCAGCGGGCTGTGCTCTTCGTTGGCGACGCCGCACCGGACTGGTTCTGGGCAGTGCAGTGGTACGTCCTCTCTGCGGCTGTTTTAGCAGGGGTGCGCTACATGAAGGGGCAGCGCAGCGAAGGCCTGCTTCGGCTCGGCATTGCCGCGGGTCTGTTGTCGACGACATCCCTGGGGACCATCTTTGGCGGGACCGCCCCCCAGCAGCTGTATGTCCTGGTAGGGCACGCGGTGCTTCTTGTTGCCGGGTTGCTGCTGGCCGAGAGGGCCATGGTGTGGTGGGGTGCGGCAGGCGTAGCGCTCAGCGTTATGTGGGCGCTGCGTTCGTACGCGTTCGCCATGCTTGCGTTGGTCGCCCTGGCACTGATTGTCCTGGCCGTTTGGCGCCTGAACAGGAAGCCTCAGGCACCTGCAGGTGGTGCGGCCCCGGGTAGTGGGCCGGGTGGTGCTCCGGGTGGGGTGGCTCCGCAGGGTGGTTGGTCGGGCGGTGTGCCTTCCCAGGGCGGATGGTCGGGTGGCGTGCCGCCGCAGGGTGGTGTGCCTAGTGGTGGGCCAGGTGGCGTGCCGCCGCAGGGTGGTGTGCCTAGTGGTGGGCCAGGTGGTGTGCCGCCGCAGGGTGGTTGGTCGGGCGGTGTGCCTGGTGGTGTGCCGCCGCAGGGCGGTTGGTCGGGTGGCGTGCCTGGTGGTGTGCCGCAGCAGGGCGGTTGGTCGGGTGGCGTGCCTGGTGGTGTGCCGCAGCAGGGCGGACGGCCGGATGGTGCCAGCCCGGACAGTGCATCGGCGCAGGACGGTCCACCGAACAATGCCATGCCTGGCCCCACCCCGTGGGGACAGGAGAAGGACGGAATCCGATAATCTGGCAGTCTACGAAGAGGAGCGCAGTATGGAATTCCTGATCTTCCTGGCAGTCATTGCCGCCGTTGGTGGTGGTGTGCTGTGGGGCCGCAAGAACTTTCGGAGCGAAATTGAGCGCGCCAAGCGGATCCGGCGGGCCAACAAGAATAATTAGCCCCTCGTTTTAACCTGGTTGGGCGGTCAGGGCTCACGATTCACGGCTACGTGCCCTCTCCAGCGCGCGCAGCCAGTAATAGGATTCCTTGGGTGTCCGCTCCAAGGTGTGGAAGTCGACGTGGACCAGCCCGAAGCGCTGGGAATAGCCGGCGGCCCACTCAAAGTTGTCCAGAAGTGTCCAGACGTAATAGCCGCGCAGATCCACATCCTCGGCAATCCCGCCCGGGCCGGTTGCGGTCAGGGCGTGGCCAAGGTGCTCGGCGAGGTAGGAGATGCGGTTGGTGTCCTGGACGGGGCCGTCAACGTGGGGCGGTTCCGGAAAACTGGCACCGCCCTCGGTGATGTAGAGCGGGGGAAGGGCCTCTCCGTACCTGTCCTTCATCTCCCTTAGCAACAACGCCAAATACTGCGGTGCAACAGGCCAGCCGAATCCGGTGGTGTCGTACTCCTGATACGCCGCCAGGTGGAACGGGACCTTGGTCATCTCGGGAGAGGTTCCCGTGGGGATCTCCGCCGGGCCCGGACCCGCAGCGACCTTGACGGGGTAGTAGTAGTTGAGTCCGTAGAAATCCAACGGCTGGCTGATCAGCTCGAGATCGCCGTCGTGGACAGTGCCTAGCGAGCGGAACCAAGGTTTCATGGGCAGGGGTGGCCTGGGGTACTGGCCAAGGAGTATGGCATCGGCATAGATGCGGTTGAGGATCAGGTCCAGCGCCTGCGCCATCAGCCGGTCGCCGAGGCTGGTGCCGGCGGGCTCCACGGGGCAGTGCATGTTGGATACTCCGATCTGTCCTTTGACGCCCGCATCACGGAGGGCGCGTACCGCCATTCCGTGGCCCAGCAATTGGTGGTGTGCCGCCGGCAGGGAATCAAACAGGAGTTGCCGGCCCGGAGCGTGCACCCCCAGGGAGTACCCCTGCACCGTGACTGACACGGGCTCGTTCATGGTGACCCAATGATCCACGCGGTCTCCGAACCGTTGTGCAGCGGCGGCGCAGTAAACCGCAAAGCGCTCGGCAGTATCACGGTTCATCCACCCGCCGGCGTGCTCCAGTTCCAACGGGGTATCCCAGTGGTACAGGGTAGCCATGGGGGAGATGCCTGCGGCCAGGAGCTTGTCTATCAGCCGGTCGTAGAAATCCAACCCGCGCTGGTTGACTGAACCTTTGCCGCCAGGCTGGATCCTCGGCCAGGACAGCGAGAAACGGTAGGAGTCCACGCCGAGTTCCTGCATCAAGGCGATGTCTTCATCAGTGCGGTTGTAATGGTCGCACGCTACGCTGGGGGAGCCGCCGTCGACTATTGCTCCTGGCTTTTCCGCAAACGCATCCCAACCCGAAGGGCCACGGCCATCGGCCGTCAGTGATCCTTCAATCTGGAAAGCAGCCGAGGCCACACCCAGCGTGAAGCCGGGGCGCAGCCGCGCCGCCAGATCTTCCACCGAGCCTGAATCCTGGACCGTCATGCACCCATCTTCCTCAGGCGCAGGCCGCCGGGCAATGGCCCTGCAGGGGGCTCTTCCGCCTCCGATTGGCCTTTACCCCATATTTCCGCCATACTGGATGAGTTGTTCAAGCGCTTCTTCGTGTCCCGATCCGGATAATGCCGGGTGTCAGGGTCCAGGTTGAAGCCCAAACATAACCCTGAACCCCATGGAATGCGGTCGAGTCTGCGTGGAAATCGCGACACGCCCGACCGCGGGGGTCGGTGCGCCGGCAGGTTGAGGAACCCGGAATATCCGGATTCAGCTTGTGCGGCGTGTGGTGGTAAAACCTCAAACGCTTCGGCGGCCACATCAACAGGTAAGTAAACAGAGCAGCCCTAACTAGAGCAGCACTAGCTGAAAGAGAGTCAGGCGACATGGCGGGACAAAAAATCCGCATCCGGCTGAAGTCATATGACCACGAGGTCATTGATGTTTCAGCGCGGAAGATCGTTGAGACGGTCACGCGCGCAGGCGCAACGGTAGTCGGCCCGGTGCCGCTGCCCACGGAGAAGAACGTTTACTGCGTTATTCGCTCTCCTCACAAGTACAAGGACAGCCGTGAGCACTTCGAAATGCGTACTCACAAGCGTCTGATCGACATCATCGACCCCACGCCGAAGGCCGTCGACTCGCTTATGCGTCTCGATCTGCCTGCAGACGTGAACATCGAAATCAAGCTCTAGGGAGGTGCTGAGAGACTATGACCGCAACCCGTAACGTAAAGGGCCTGCTGGGCACGAAGCTCGGCATGACCCAGGTCTGGGACGAGAACAACAAGCTCATCCCGGTAACTGTTGTCCAGGCTGACTCCAACGTCATCACCCAGCTGCGCAACGCAGAGGTAGATGGCTACGTCGCCGTACAGATCGGCTACGGCCAGATCGACCCCCGCAAGGTCACCAAGCCGCTGGCTGGTCACTTTGAAAAGGCCGGCGTCACCCCTCGCCGCCACGTCGTCGAACTGCGTACCGCAGACGCCGCATCCTACGAGCTGGGCCAGGAGCTCTCTGTTGAGATCTTCGAAGCCGGCCAGAAGATCGACGTCGTCGGCACCTCAAAGGGTAAGGGCTTCGCCGGTGTTATGAAGCGTCACGGCTTCCACGGCGTTGGCGCTTCCCACGGTGCCCACAAGAACCACCGTAAGCCTGGCTCCATCGGTGGCGCATCCACCCCGAGCCGCGTCTTCAAGGGCCTGAAAATGGCCGGCCGCATGGGCGCCGAACGTCACACCACGCTGAACCTCACGGTTCACGCTGTTGACGTTGAGAAGTCGCTGCTCCTTATCAAGGGTGCCGTTCCCGGCGCCCGCGGCCAGGTCGTACTCGTACGCACCGCCGTGAAGGGAGCCTAGTTCAATGACTAGCACTGTCAAGGTAGACCTGCCTGCAGAGATCTTCGACGTCCAGACCAACGTGCCGCTGCTGCACCAGGTCGTCGTCGCACAGCTCGCTGCTGCACGCCAGGGTACCCACAAGACGAAGACCCGCGCCGAGGTTTCCGGTGCAGGTCGCAAGCCGTTCAAGCAGAAGGGTACCGGCCGCGCCCGTCAGGGTTCCATCCGTGCTCCTCACATGACCGGCGGTGGCGTTGTCCACGGTCCGACCCCTCGTGACTACAGCCAGCGCACCCCCAAGAAGATGAAGGCTGCTGCACTCCGCGGCGCCCTGTCTGACCGCGCCCGCAACGGCCGCATCCACGTCATCGCTGAACTGGTAGCCGGCACCAAGCCGTCCGCCAAGGAAGCACTGGCTTCGCTGCGCTCCGTTACTGAGCGCAAGAACCTGCTCGTTGTTATCGAGCGCGCCAACGATGTTGCTGCACTGTCCGTGCGCAACCTCCAGGATGTTCACGTTCTGTACGCAGATCAGCTGAACACCTACGACGTGCTTGTCTCCGACGACGTGGTCTTCACCAAGGCTGCTTTCGAGGCGTTCGTCGCTGACAAGGCAAAGAACGAGGAGGCCTCCAAGTGAGCGTAACCACCATCAAGGACCCGCGCGACGTCGTGCTTGCACCCGTCGTTTCGGAAAAGAGCTACGGTCTGATCGACGAAGGCAAGTACACCTTCCTGGTGGACCCTCGCTCGAACAAGACCGAGATCAAATTGGCCGTTGAGAAGATCTTCTCGGTCAAGGTTGACTCGATCAACACCATCAACCGTGCCGGTAAGCGCAAGCGCACCAAATTCGGCTGGGGACAGCGCAAGAGCACCAAGCGTGCAATTGTCACCCTCAAAGAAGGCACAATCGACATCTTCGGCGGTCCGCTCGCGTAGCGGAGACCACTTTAACGAGGAAATAAATTATGGGAATCCGTAAATACAAGCCGACTACCCCGGGCCGTCGTGGCTCGAGCGTAGCCGACTTTGCTGAAATCACGCGATCGACTCCGGAAAAGTCGTTGCTGCGTCCGCTGCACAAAACAGGCGGCCGTAACAACTCCGGTAAGATCACCACCCGTCACAAGGGTGGTGGGCACAAGCGCCAGTACCGTCTGATCGACTTCCGTCGTCACGACAAGGACGGCATCAACGCCCGCGTTGCCGAAATCGAGTACGACCCGAACCGCACGGCTCGCATCGCACTCCTGCACTACGTTGATGGCACCAAGCGTTACATCATCGCCCCCAACAAGCTGTCCCAGGGTGACTTCGTCGAGGCTGGTCCCGACGCTGACATCAAGCCGGGCAACAACCTGCCGCTGCGCAACATCCCGGTTGGTACCGTAATCCACGCAGTTGAACTGCGTCCGGGTGGCGGCGCCAAGATGGCACGTTCCGCAGGTGCTTCGGTACAGCTCGTTGCCAAGGAAGGCCGTTTCGCCCAGCTGCGTCTGCCCTCCGGTGAAATCCGCAACGTTGACGTGCGCTGCCGCGCAACCGTCGGCGAGGTCGGCAACGCCGAGCAGTCGAACATCAACTGGGGCAAGGCCGGCCGCATGCGCTGGAAGGGCGTTCGCCCGACCGTCCGTGGTGTAGCCATGAACCCGGTTGACCACCCGCACGGTGGTGGTGAAGGTAAGACTTCCGGTGGACGTCACCCGGTTAACCCGAACGGCAAGCCCGAGGGCCGTACCCGCCGTCCGAACAAAGAGAGCGACAAGCTTATTGTTCGTCGCCGCCGTACTGGCAAGAACAAGCGATAGGAGCCTGGACACATGCCACGCAGCCTGAAAAAAGGTCCTTTCGTTGACCAGCACCTCTTTGTGAAGGTCGCACGGGAAAACGATAAGGGCACCAAGAACGTCATCAAGACCTGGTCCCGCCGTTCGATGATCATCCCCGACATGCTCGGGCACACGATCGCCGTACACGACGGACGCAAGCACATCCCGGTGTTTGTCACAGAGTCGATGGTCGGGCACAAGCTCGGCGAATTCGCTCCCACGCGGACATTCCGCGGCCATGTTAAGGACGACCGTAAGGGCAAGCGCCGCTAGGCGCCTGACTTTACGTCTTAGACGAGAGAAGGAAAGCAATGGAAGCCAAGGCTATTGCGCGTCACATCCGCGTAACGCCTATGAAGGCCCGGCGCGTCGTCAACCTTGTTCGTGGTAAGCAAGCGAATGAGGCTCTGGCAATTCTGAAGTTTGCCCCCCAGGCAGCTTCGGAGCCGGTATTCAAGGTACTTCAGTCGGCAATGGCCAACGCACGTGTCCTCGCGGACCGTGACGGCGTTGCATTCGACGACAGCGACCTCTTCATCACCGCAGCATTTGTTGATGAAGGCCCGACCATGAAGCGGTTCCAGCCGCGTGCCCAGGGCCGCGCCTACCGCATTAGGAAGCGGACCAGCCACATCACGCTGGTTGTCGCAACCCCGGAGAAAGAGGAGGCTCGCTAAGTGGGACAGAAAGTAAACCCGCACGGGTTCCGACTCGGCATCACCACCGACCACGTTTCGCACTGGTTCGCTGACAGCACCAAGCCCGGACAGCGCTACAAGGACTTCGTCCGCGAGGACATCAAGATCCGTCAGCTCATGTCCACCGGCATGGAGCGCGCCGGCATCGCCAAGGTCGAAATCGAGCGCACCCGTGACCGTGTCCGCGTGGACATCCACACGGCACGCCCGGGCATCGTCATCGGCCGCCGCGGCGCAGAAGCAGACCGCATCCGCGGCGAGCTCGAAAAGCTCACCGGCAAGCAGGTTCAGCTGAACATCCTCGAGGTCAAGAACCCCGAGATGGAAGCACAGCTTGTTGCCCAGGGCATCGCTGAGCAGCTGACTTCCCGCGTGGCTTTCCGCCGTGCGATGAAGAAGGCAATGCAGTCCGCACAGCGTGCGGGTGCCAAGGGCATCCGTGTTGCTTGCTCGGGTCGTCTGGGTGGCGCAGAAATGTCCCGCTCGGAGTTCTACCGCGAAGGCCGTGTGCCCCTGCACACCCTCCGCGCGAACATCGACTACGGCTTCTACGAAGCCAAGACCACCTTCGGCCGTATCGGTGTGAAGGTTTGGATCTACAAGGGTGACGTAACTGCCAAGGAACTGGCTCAGCAGGCAGCTGCTGCTCCGTCCCGTGGCCGTGCAGGAGACCGTCCGGGCCGCCCGGGTGGCGACCGCCGTCGTCGTAACGACCGTCCGGCAGCTGAGGCAGCACCTGCTGCCGTTGAAGCACCGGCCGCTGAAGCTGCTGCTCCTGCAGCAGAAGGAGGACAGGCTTAAATGCTTATCCCACGTCGAGTCAAGCACCGTAAGCAGCACCACCCGGGTCGTTCCGGCGCTGCTACGGGCGGCACCAAGGTCAGCTTCGGTGAGTACGGTATCCAGGCTCTGAGCCCGGCATACGTAACCAACCGTCAGATCGAGTCCGCTCGTATCGCGATGACCCGCCACATCAAGCGTGGCGGCAAGGTCTGGATCAACATCTACCCGGACCGTCCGCTGACGAAGAAGCCTGCCGAAACCCGCATGGGTTCCGGTAAGGGTTCTCCGGAATGGTGGGTCGCAAACGTCAAGCCGGGCCGGGTTCTCTTCGAACTCTCCGGTGTCAATGAAGAGGTAGCTCGCGAGGCCCTGCGCCTGGCAATCCACAAGCTCCCGTTGAAGGCACGCATTGTGCGTCGCGAAGGTGGTGAATAGAAATGGCAGTAGGGTCGAAGGATCTCGCACCCGCACAGCTGGACGGTTTCGACAACGAGCGTCTCGTTGAAGAACTCCGCAAGTCCAAGGAAGAGCTGTTCAACCTGCGTTTCCAGTCCGCCACCGGACAGCTGGAGAACCACGGTCGCCTGCGCGCGGTAAAGAAGGACATCGCACGCATCTACACCGTTCTGCGTGAGCGCGAGCTGGGCATTCGTGCCGAGGTTGCCGCACCGGTTGTGGAAGCCAAGGAAGAAAAGAAGTCCAAGAAGGCTGCCAAGGCTGAAAAGGCCGAGGTTGAAGCTGGAGAGGACGCCAAGTGAGCGAGAAGGAAACTGTGACGGAAGCAGCAGCCAGCGCTGAACAGCGCGGTTACCGTAAGACGCGTCGCGGCTACGTTGTCTCTGACAAGATGGAAAAGACCATCGTTGTTCAGGTTGAAGACCGCGTGAAGCACGCTCTGTACGGCAAGGTTATTCGCCGCACCTCGAAGATCAAGGCTCACGACGAAGAGAACACCGCCGGCATCGGCGACCTCGTTCTCATCTCTGAGACCCGCCCGCTGTCTGCTACCAAGCGGTGGCGTCTGGTGGAGATCCTCGAAAAGGCCAAGTAAATCCAACGTCAGGTACGCCTGGCAGTGATTCACTGGAAAGGTCCGTGTTCCTTTGGGAATGCGGGCCTTTCCGCTTGTCCGGACGTTTCGGCTTCGGGCTGAAAACGTGCTAGGATATTGAGTTTGTATGGCGCCACTTGTGCGTCATCAACTACCTCGTAAACAATCGTGCCGCTGCATACTGCCCCGCGCAGAGTTTTCTGCAAGGGAAGCTGATGCTTGTGGCACGGGCGTTTAGGCCTGTACTGGCAAAATCCAGGCAGGTCAAGAGACACCCCGATCAACCGTTCCGCAAGGCTCATTCCGTATGCATGATTTCGGTCTGAGAACCGGCGCGACGCAAGGAGTAAAAATTGATTCAGCAGGAGTCGCGACTCAAGGTCGCCGACAACACGGGTGCTAAGGAAATCCTTACCATTCGCGTTCTCGGTGGATCCGGTCGTCGCTACGCAGGCATTGGCGACGTGATCGTCGCTACCGTCAAGGACGCTATCCCTGGCGGAAACGTAAAGAAGGGTGACGTCGTCAAGGCTGTCATCGTTCGTACCAAGAAGGAACGCCGCCGTGCGGATGGTTCCTACATCAAGTTTGACGAAAACGCAGCTGTGATCCTGAAGAACGACGGTGACCCCCGCGGTACCCGTATCTTCGGCCCGGTTGGTCGTGAACTTCGCGACAAGAAGTTCATGAAGATCGTTTCGCTGGCCCCGGAGGTGCTTTAGTCCATGGCTAAGATCAAGAAGGGTGACCTCGTTCAGGTCATCACCGGTGCCAAGCAGGAACGCGGCGGAGACCGCGGCAAGCAGGGCAAGGTTCTGCGCGTATTCCCGGACACCAACCGCGTGCTGGTAGAGGGAATCAACCGCGTCACCAAGCACACCAAGGTCGGTCAGTCGCAGCGCGGCACCAAGACCGGTGGCATCGAGGTTGTTGAAGCCCCGATCCACGTTTCCAACGTTGCTCTGGTTGACCCGTCGACCAAGAAGCCGACCCGTGTTGGTTTCCGTCTCGACACCGTTGAGAGGGACGGCGCTACCAAGACCGTCCGTATCCGCGTGTCCAAGGCCACCGGGAAGGACATCTGATGAGTGAAACACTGTCTGAGACTACCGTCGCAAACAAGATCGTTCCGCGTCTGAAGACCAAGTATGCAGAGACCATCAAGAAGTCCCTGCAGGAGGAATTCAGCTACGCGAACGTCAACCAGGTTCCCCGCCTGGTCAAGGTTGTAGTGAACATGGGTGTTGGAGATGCCGCCAAGGACTCCAAGCTGATCGACGGCGCTGTCCGCGACCTCACCCTGATCACCGGCCAGAAGCCGCAGGTAACCAAGGCCCGCAAGTCGATCGCACAGTTCAAGCTGCGCGAAGGCATGCCGATCGGTGCACACGCAACTCTGCGTGGGGACCGCATGTGGGAATTCGTGGACCGTCTGGTTTCGCTGGCTCTGCCGCGTATCCGTGACTTCCGCGGCCTCAACGGCAAGCAGTTCGATGGCAACGGCAACTACACCTTCGGTCTGACCGAGCAGGTTATGTTCCACGAGATCGACCAGGACTCCATCGACCGCGTTCGCGGTATGGACATCACGGTCGTCACCACCGCCAAGACCGATGACGAAGGCCGCGCGCTGCTCAAGGCGCTTGGTTTCCCGTTCAAGACCGAAAACTAACTACGTGACAGGTCCGTCTTCGCAGGCTCTTGAGAGCCGGCGCAGCGGAAACCGGTACGAGGAAGGGCTATAGCCCAAATGACTATGACAGATCCTGTCGCAGACATGCTCACGCGTCTGCGCAATGCAAACTCGGCATACCACGACACCGTGTCCATGCCGTACAGCAAACTGAAGGCACGCGTTGCCGACATCCTGAAGGCAGAAGGCTACATTGCCGGCTGGAAGGAAGAAGACGCCGAGGTTGGCAAGAAGCTGACCATCGACCTGAAGTTCGGTCCGAACCGCGAGCGTTCCATCGCTGGCGTCCGCCGCATCTCCAAGCCGGGTCTCCGCGTTTACGCGAAGTCCACCAACCTGCCGCACGTGCTGGGTGGCCTGGGTATCGCAATCCTGTCCACCTCTTCCGGCCTCCTGACTGACAAGCAGGCCGGCAAGAAGGGCGTGGGCGGCGAAGTCCTCGCGTACGTCTGGTAACGGGAAAGGAAGAGAATAATGTCACGTATTGGACGTCTCCCCATCACCGTTCCTGCCGGAGTTGAGGTCAAGCTCGATGGCTCCGTCATCAGCGTCAAAGGTGCCAAAGGCGAGCTGAGCCACACTGTGGCCAGCCCGATCGAGGTTACCCAGGAAGAGAACACCCTGACGGTCACCCGCCCGAACGACGAGCGCAACTCGCGTTCGCTGCACGGCCTGACCCGCACCCTGATCGCCAACATGATCCAGGGCGTTACCGAGGGCTACGAGAAGAAGCTTGAAATCGTTGGTACTGGTTACCGCGTTCAGGCCAAGGGTTCTGACCTGGAGTTCGCTCTGGGCTACAGCCACCCGGTTAACGTCTCTGCACCCGAAGGCATCACCTTCGTAGTAGAGGGTCCGACCAAGCTCTCTGTTTCGGGTATCAACAAGCAGCAGGTCGGCGAGGTTGCTGCCAACATTCGCAAGCTGCGCAAGCCTGACCCCTACAAGGGCAAGGGTGTCCGTTACGCCGGCGAAGTCATCCGCCGCAAGGTCGGAAAGGCTGGTAAGTAAACCATGGCCATCGCAATTAACAAGAAGCGTTCGAACAAGAGCAAGTCTGCTGCACGCAGCCGTCGCCAGCTTCGTATCCGCAAGCGCATCACCGGTACGGCTGTACGTCCTCGTTTGGTCGTCAACCGTTCGGCACGTCACGTATTCGTCCAGGTTGTCGATGACAGCAAGGGTGTAACCGTGGCTTACGCTTCCACCCTGGAAGCTGACCTTCGCGCATTCGACGGAGACAAGACTGCCAAGGCCAAGCGCGTCGGCGAGCTCGTTGCAGAGCGCGCCAAGGCTGCAGGCGTCGAGGCTGTTGTCTTCGACCGTGGCGGTAACAAGTACCACGGCCGCATCGCCGCCGTCGCTGACGGTGCTCGCGAAGGTGGGCTGGCACTGTGACCGTTGAAAATAACGAAAAGGACATTCAGGTGACTGAAGCTGTAGCTGCTGAAGCAACTGAGACCGCACCCGCTGCCGATGACCGCCGAGGCGGACGTCGTGGCGAGCGCGGCGACCGTGGCCAGGGCCGCGGCGACCGTGGTGGCCGTGGTGGCCGCGACGGCGGTCGTGAGGCTGAGAAGAGCCAGTTCGTAGAGCGCGTTGTCACCATCAACCGCGTTGCCAAGGTCGTCAAGGGTGGTCGTCGCTTCAGCTTCACCGCTCTCGTCGTCGTCGGTGACGGCAACGGAATGGTCGGCGTGGGCTACGGCAAGGCCAAGGAAGTTCCCGCTGCTATCGCCAAGGGCGTTGAAGAGGCCAAGAAGTCCTTCTTCCGCGTTCCCCGCGTTGGCAACACCATCCCGCACCGTGTGCAGGGTGAGGCTGCTGCAGGCGTAGTCCTGCTGCGTCCGGCTTCCGCCGGTACCGGTGTTATCGCCGGTGGTCCGGTCCGCGCGGTATTGGAGTGCGTGGGTATCCACGACATCCTCTCCAAGTCGCTCGGTTCTTCCAACGCGATCAACATCGTTCACGCGACCGTTGCCGCTCTGAAGCAGCTCGAAGAGCCCGCTTCCGTGGCTGCCCGCCGTGGCCTGCCGCTGGACGAGGTTGCTCCTGCTGCTCTGGTGCGCGCGCTCCAGAACCAGAAGGCAGGTGTTTAGTCATGGCTAAGAACCTGACTCCCTCCGACGCCCAGTTGGAGATCACCCAGATCAAGGGCGTCATTGGCGCCAAGCAGAACCAGATCGCCACCCTTCGGTCCCTCGGACTCAAGCGCATCGGACACACTGTTGTCCGCACCGCTGATGCCGTGACCGTTGGAATGCTGAACACGGTTCCGCACCTCGTGAATGTAGAGGAGGCGAAGTAATGGCAGAGAACAAGACCGCCGCAGAGACTGCTGAGAAGCAGAACGCTCTGAAGGTCCACCACCTGCGTCCCGCCCCGGGTGCCAAGACCGCCAAGACCCGTGTTGGTCGTGGTGAAGGCTCCAAGGGTAAGACCGCTGGTCGCGGTACCAAGGGTACGAAGGCCCGCTACCAGGTAAAGGCTGGCTTTGCCGGCGGCCAGCTGCCGCTGCACATGCGCCTGCCGAAGCTGCGCGGCTTCAAGAACCCGTTCCGGGTTGAGTTCCAGGTTGTAAACCTGGAGAAGCTCAACGAGCTGTTCCCGGAAGGTGGCGCTGTCACCGTTGAGTCCCTGGTTGAGAAGGGTGCCGTTCGCAAGAACCAGCCCGTGAAGGTGCTTGGCACCGGCGACATCACCGTCAAGGTTGATGTTACGGCCCACGCATTCTCCGCCAGCGCCTCGGAAAAGATTGCCGCAGCAGGCGGAAGCACCACTGCTCTCTAAGAGTCAGCGGGGCTGATGCCCGTAGCAAAAAAGGATCCCGGTACGCGGGGCTTCGGCCCTGTGTACCGGGATTTTTTTCGTGGTTGTGGACTCTCGATTATTACGACGGCGTCACAAGCAGTTAGACTCGGTTGTTGGGTTTCATTGAGCCCCATCACATCCTTGTACTTTCTACTCAGGAGGACGCTTGCTAAGCGCATTCGGCCGGGCGTTTCGGACGCCTGATTTGCGACGCAAGTTGTTGTTCACGCTGGGAATCATCACAATCTTCCGCTTGGGAGCTTTCATCCCCTCGCCTGGTGTGAACTACCAGAATGTCCAGCAATGCTTGAACAACGGTGAAACCTCGCAGGGCATCTACCAGCTGGTGAACTTGTTCAGCGGCGGCGCGTTGCTGCAGGTCTCAGTCTTTGCCTTGGGCATCATGCCCTACATCACGGCGAGCATCATCGTTCAGTTGCTTCGGGTGGTCATTCCCCGGTTCCAGCAGCTCTACGAAGAGGGTTCATCGGGACAGTCAAAGTTGACCCAGTACACCCGTTACCTCACCATCGCCTTGGGCCTGCTGAACGCCACCACGCTGGTGTCGCTGGCCCGCTCGGGTCAACTGCTCCCGGGCTGCAACCTGCCCATCATTCCTGATGAGAGCATCATCGCGACCATCCTGATCATCATCACGTTGACGGCCGGTACCGGCCTCATCATGTGGATGGGCGAGCTCGTCACGGAAAAGGGCGTGGGCAACGGTATGTCGCTGCTCATCTTCACTTCCATCGCGGCCAGCTTCCCCGGCTCTCTCGGATCCATTTGGGAGACCAAGGGCCCGGGCACATTCTTTACCGTCCTGGCGGTTGGTTTGCTGACTGTGGCATTGGTTGTGTTCGTGGAACAGTCCCAGCGCCGGGTTCCGGTCCAGTATGCCAAGCGCATGATTGGCCGCCGCACGGTGGGTGGAACCAGCACCTACATTCCCATCAAGGTGAACATGGCCGGCGTCGTGCCCGTCATCTTCGCTTCCTCCATGCTTTACCTGCCCGGACTGATTGCGCAGTTCAACCAGCCGGCAGCAGGGGAGCAGATGGCTCCATGGGTTGAGTGGATCAACAACAACCTCACCCGTGGCGACCACCCCATCTACATGGCGCTTTACTTTGCCATGATCGTGTTCTTCACCTACTTCTACGTGGCCATCACCTTCAACCCTGAAGAAGTGTCGGACAACATGAAGAAGTACGGCGGGTTCATTCCGGGCATCCGGGCGGGTAAACCGACCGCGGACTACCTGCAGTACGTGCTTTCCAGGATCACCTTGCCGGGAGCCCTCTACCTGGGCTTCGTGGCGTTGATTCCGCTGGTTGCACTCGTCCTGATCAATGCCAACCAGAACTTCCCGTTCGGTGGCACGTCAATCCTGATCATGGTGGGTGTCGGCCTGGAAACCGTCAAGCAGATTGATGCGCAGCTACAACAACGTCACTACGAAGGGCTTTTGCGATGACGAGAATGCTGATCATTGGACCTCCCGGTTCGGGCAAGGGTACACAGGCTGAGCGGATTTCCGAGCGCCTCGGCGTAGTCGCCATCTCCACCGGCGACATCTTCCGTGCCAACGTCAAGGGCGAAACCCCCTTGGGCATCGAAGCCAAGAAGTACATGGACGCAGGCGACTTCGTTCCGGACAGCGTTACGAACGACATGGTTCGCGACCGCCTGAGCCAGAGCGATGTGGAGAACGGCTTCCTCCTGGACGGCTACCCGCGCACCACTGCCCAGGTTGATTACCTGGACCAGATCCTCGCCGAAGGACAGCAGGAGCTCGACGTCGTGCTCCAGCTGACCGCCGACGACGAAGAACTGGTGACCCGTCTCCTTGGCCGTGCCAAGGAAACCGGCCGCTCGGACGACAACGAGACCGTGATCCGTCACCGCCTCGATCTGTACCACGAGCAGACCGAAGCCGTTGTGGCCAAGTACGCCGAGCGTGGCATCCTCACGCAGGTTGATGGCATTGGCGGTATCGATGAAGTTACCGATCGTGTCCTCACGGCGATCGAGTCGGCCAAGGCCGTCTAGCTTGTTTTCCACATAGCCGGATTACCCGGCTCTGGAGCTAAGGGTGTGTCCCGTACCATTGGTGCGGGGCACACCCTTTTCGTTTCGCGGCTGACTATTGGGGGACCGCATGCACACTGCTTTATCCAGGCACAGCCGGATTTCGGGGCTCGAGGTTTACCTGCCGCCCGGACGGTTGGACACGGCCACTGTCGAGCGCCGTATTGGTGAGTGCAGTCCAGGGTTCCGGGTCCCGAAGGGGCTGATAGGACGCGTTACGGGCATCCGATTCCGAAGCGTCATGGCTGATACCGAACAAGCCTCCGACCTCGCGGCAAATGCTGCTGCCAAGGTTCTGGCCGGGTGCGGACTACAGGCTCCGGACGTGGACCTCCTGATTTTCGCTTCGGCCAGCCAGGACATGGTGGAGCCGGCTACAGGGCACATGGTTGCGGCAAAGCTGGGGCTCGCCTGCCCCGTAATGGACGTGAAGAACGCCTGCAACAGTTTCCTCAACGGTGTGGAGGTAGCGGACTCCCTGATCGCCACCGGACGCTACCACCGTGTTGTGGTGGCCACTGGCGAATCCCCGTCGAGGGCGGTCCGATGGACAGTTCCGGACTTCGAGACTTTTGCGTCCGGCTTTCCGGGATACACCATGAGCGACGGCGGTGCCGCAGTGTTGCTGGAGGCGGCAGACCCGGAGCCACAAGGACCCGAAGGAGCGGCCGGAATCCTGTCCATGGCCTTCACTGCCCAAAGCAGCCACTGGTCCGTGGGAACGCTCTCGGCAGGCGGATCGGCTTTTCCCCGTGACCCGGAGGCCAGCTATTTCAGCATGGATGGCGAGAAGCTGAAGGACGCATTCCTCGATCTGGGGTCCGGGCTCCTCGACGAAACCCTTGACCGGCTTGGGTTGTCATGGACGGATTTCGCCGTGGTGTGCGTCCACCAGGTCAGTGCTCCTTACCGCGATATCTTTGCCAAGCGCGCAGGTGTCCCCATGGAATTGCTGGTCCCTTCCGTGGAGGACTTCGGCAACCTTGCCTCGGTCAGCCTTCCCCTGCAACTGAAACTGGCCATGGACAGTGGGCGGTGTGGACCGGGAGATCTCGTGGCCTTGGTGGGCCTGGCCGGCGGCGTGAGCCTGGGCATGGCTGTGGTGCGGCTGTGACGGCCGTGAACCCGCAGCCAGGAACTGTGAACATGGCGTCGGCGGGCACGGATCCCACCAGGCCGCTGTGCATCGCTGTTCCGATGCTGAACGAGGAAAAATTGGTACGTCAGACCCTGGTGTCCCTGGCGGCACAGGAGTTCAAGGACTTCACTGTGGTGGTTGTGGACAACGGTTCCACTGACAGCAGCCGCAGCATCGTGGCAGAGTTCGCCTCGGATCATCCAGAGATGGATATCCGCCTCCTGGTTGAGGAGCAGAAGGGTACCGGCGCGGCAGCGGACACCGGCATGCGGTTCGGTGTGGAGCACGGCGCCATATGGTTGGCCCGCACCGATTCCGATTGCCTCGCCGCCCCTGACTGGACTGCAAGGATCATGGCTGCGTTCGAGGACGGGCTGGAACTGATCGCCGGCCAATTGAATCCGAGGCTAGATGAGGGGATCAGCGCAGGCGAACGTCGAATGATGTTGCTTGCGGTGGAGGTCGCTTCGTTCTTTGGTCGCATCCGTCCCGGGAACAAGGGCGAGGGCTACTTGGGGCCCTACCAGATGCTCCCGGGCTGCAACATGGCCATCACTTCGGACATGTATCACCGCAGCGGCGGATTCCCCCGGTCCAGTATCGAGGACCTCCATGAGGACAGGGCCTTGTCCAACCAGGTAAGGAAGCTGACACGGAACTACGCCCTGCGGCGCGATGTTGTCGTTTTCGGCTCGTCGCGCCGCGTCAAGGCCTGGGGCTTGAAGAACACCCTGGCGTGGTACGCAGACCACCGGTACCGGCCCGAACATGTGGATATCCGTTGACGGTGGACCGATCCACTGCCGGGCAATGGGAGCGGCGCATTCACCGGGGCGCCCATCCGCTGCTTTATCCCACGATCCGGGGCTTGGGGAGCCTGAAGCCGGTGGTGAGGCTTCCGGGTGTGGGGGTGTTGGTCAGCGAGGCAGCTTTGGTCCGTGAGGTTCTCCTGGACCAAGAGAGGTTTATCAAGGACGGACCCTCCGGCTCGGGTGCCCTCTGGACCCCTGTTGTTGGCCCCAAAGCCCTGGTGAACATGGATGGCGAAGAGCACAAGAGATTGCGGCAGCGCCTGAGTGATCTGTTCACACCGCGATCGGTAGCCGGGATAGTGGAACCCGCAGCGTCAGCCTTCGATTCACACTTCTGCAAGGCACTGGACGCGGGGCGTTCAGTTGATGTGGTGGACTGCGTCAAGGATCTCGCCGGGGGAGTGATCTCCCGGATGCTGGGCGTGCCGGACGACGCTCCTGGCAGGCTTCCCAACAAGGAGCTTTTCAATCTTGGTTCTTCGATCTCCTCCCTTGTCCGCCTGGGCCGCCCTACCCTGACGGTGCGGCAGATCGCCAAGGGCCGTTCCGCCGTCGGAGTCCTGGCCGGACCGGCCAGAACGGCATACCGGGAGAGTGATCCAGGGACGTTTCCCGGAAGGCTCCGGGAACTGGGAATGTCCGAGGACGAGGCCATGGGCATCATCAGTGCTTTTGTCATGGTGGGCACCGAAACTTTGGTCTCCTTTCTTCCGCGGATGGTGGCCCTCCTCAACGACAGCGGTCGGGTTGAGGAACTGGCCCGGGACCGAGCGCTGCTTCCTGCCGCAGTCAATGAGGCGCTGCGCTTCACGGTGCCTTCGCCCATGATGCTCAGGGATGCGGTAGCGCCGGGATTCATCGGGCAAACCAAGGTTCGCGCGGGAGACCGCATTCTCTTGTCCACCATCCACGCAGCCAAAAGCCTGCGTGGTTTCGATCCCGACGCGGCCGTGCCCCCGGAAGCGCGCCAGTTGTGGTTCGGTGCCGGTGCACACTTCTGTATTGGCATGCCCTTGGCCATGGCCGAGATCAATGCCGCCCTGGACGTGCTGCTGAACCGGTACCTTCAGCACCCTTGGACCATCTCCAACCGACGTATCAGCAGGGGCGTTCTCATTCCGGGATACAAGAGTTTGGAGTTGGCGAATGCCTGAGGCGACTGTTGAACAGTCACCCGCTGCCGACTTGATCGCTGCCGTGTTTTCGGCAGCGGAACGGTTCCCGGAACACCCTGCCATCACAGCCCCGGGTAAAGTCCGCCGCATCAGGGTCAGGCGGGGCGCCGATCGCGTGAAGCCCGGACACACCATCACTTACCGCGAACTCGTGGACGGGATCGAGGCTACGGCACGCAGTCTGAGGGAAGATGGGTTCGGCCCCGGGGAACGCATGCTGTTCTCCGTGCGGCCCAGCCCCGCAGCGTTCACCCTCGCCTTGGGTGCCGTGCGCGCGGGTGGCTCGGTGGTGTTTATCGACCCGGGGATAGGTCCCGCGCTCTTCCGGGACCGTGCCGGCCTCGCATCGCCGCGCTGGGCAGCGGCTGAGTCATTACTGTATGCACTGAGCACTAAAAGCCCGCTGCGTCCGGTGGCCCGGAGCAGGGGTCTCCTCCTTCCGGATTACGGTGCCATGGATGTGCGCCACTATTACTCAGGTCCGTGGCTGCCGGGTGTACCCAGGGGCGCAACCCCTGTCAGGAACCTGGCAACAAGGAATGGGGTAGAGGAAGTATGGGACGCCGGCGTTTCCAGCCACGGGCAGGGCGCATCGGCCCAGGAGGCAGTGATTATCTTCACCTCGGGGACCACCGGCGCTCCCAAAGGAGTGGTCCACACCCGTGGATCGCTTGCCGCGGGGTTTGAACAACTCACCACGCGCTGCACCTTCAATGAAGGTGACAGGGTCCACTCCGAGCAGCTCATGATGGGGCTTCCGGCCCTCATCGCGGGTGCGCACTGGACCATGCCGGCGTACGGGTTTTCCGCCCACATCGACCCTCTTCGGCTTGCCGCCGAGCTTGGGCCTGTGGCTGGCCAAAAGACAGCATACGACGGCGCCACCCACCTTTTCCTGGTGCCGTCACAGTTGGCGCCCATCCTGGATTCGATCGAGGCCGGTACGGTCAGTCTGCCTGCTTCCCTCAGGACGGTCATGCTTGGGGCGGCGCCGGTTCTGGCACCATTCCTGAAGCGCGCCGTTCACTTGCTCCCCGGCATCGACTTCAAATTGATCTACGGCATGACCGAAGCGCTCCCCATCTCCATAGCCGACGGACACGAGAAACTGGCCTTCGCCTCAGGAACAGACGCGGAAATAACAGCCCCCGACGGAAGCGGTGAAGGTGACTTCCTCGGGGAGCCGCTTCCCGCCGTCGGAATCCGGGTGGCTGAAGACCACGAACTGTTTGTTCGAGGTCCCAACGTGTGCCACGGCTATCTGGGTGAGGAGCCGATGGTGGAGCACGCCACGGGGGACCTGGTCCGGCTTGACCACGGCAGCGGCAATGGCAACGGCAGCGCGCCGAGGTTGGTGATGATCGGACGGAAGAAGGACATGATCATCCGGGGGAAGACCAACATCTACCCGGCGCTTTATGAGCCCGTGATCGCAGGCGTCCCCGGGGTCCGGCAGGCAGTGATGGTGGGCGTCGCCGATGAGGTCGGAGATGAGGCAGTGTGGTTGGCCGTGGTGGGATCAAGCGGCGAAAATCCGGGCACGCTGGTGTCGAGACTTGCCCGTGAACTGCCAAGGCTTATCGATGAATCCGCCCTCCCGGACCATATTGAAGTTTTGGAGTCCATCCCATCGGGCGGCCGGCACAGGAAACCCGACCGTGCAGCATTACGGCAGGAGTTCGCAACACGCTCCCAGCCAAAGGCGGCACTATGAGGATCGCGGTCACCGGCGCCACAGGATTCATCGGAGGAGCCGTAGCCGGCGCAGCGGAGGCGCGGGGGTGGGAAGTGGTTCGCTTCGCCAGGCAGCGCACGGCCGGACTGGACTACTGGGACCTTACGGGTCTTCCGCCTGCGCGGCTTCCCCGTGTTGACGCGGTGGTGCATGCCGCAGCACATGTTGCAGACTGGGGTGCTCCTCCGGTCTTCCACCGGGCCAACGTCCTGGGTACGCGGGCCGTTGCAGAGGCTTTCGCAGGGACCCGCCTGGTCCACATCTCAAGCTCCAGCGTCTACCCATGGTGGGAAGCATGCATCAACAGGGCCGAGGACGAAGTAGCGACGCACCACCTGAACGCTTACGGACGCAGCAAGGCGCTCGCCGACGTCGAAGCCCGTCGTCACGGCAATGCCGTGGCACTGCGCCCGCACGGTGTCTACGGGCCAGGTGACCGGACGCTGTTGCCGCGCCTGATCGCCAACATCAGGCGCAGTACTTTGCTCAGCGTCGGACATGCCAGGGTCAAGCACCAACTGACCCACGTGGAGAATCTGACTGAAGCCGTCCTGGCCTCCTGTCGATCCGAAGTCCGGGGTGCAGTGAACGTGGCCGATGCTGAGCCGGTTGAACTGGGCGCAGTGCTGCGGCAGGTCCTCGATGCCTC
Organism: Arthrobacter sp. TmtSoilC79; assembly: GCF_059739405.1. Classification (NCBI taxonomy): domain Bacteria; kingdom Bacillati; phylum Actinomycetota; class Actinomycetes; order Micrococcales; family Micrococcaceae; genus Arthrobacter; species Arthrobacter sp. TmtSoilC79. The sequence continues at coordinate 1,428,608 of NZ_AP046051.1, forward strand.
CGGACTGGAGGGAGTGAATATCAGGTATCTCCCGGAACCTGCGGCCATGGCCATTGCCGGAGTTTCGGAGGCGATTGCCCGGCTGGGCGGCCGGAATCCGCGGCTCACCCGGTACGCGGTCAGCCAACTCGGGCGTGAGCGGACTTACTCCTTGAATCGACTCCGACAGGAGCTGGGAGTCGAGCCAATTTCGACCACAGTGGCCGATGCGGGAAAATGGTTCAAGCACGGAGCATGATTGGCTCCATCAGCAAATCTTCCAGAGGAGAACATGGCGTTCGGTCAGCCCCGCATTGAATACAAGACCAACGAGCAAATGCGCAAGATGCAGGAGGCCGGGCTTGTCCTGAGCCGAGCACTTGACGCTGCAGTTGCGGCGGCCAAGCCGGGCGTCACCACCACGGACCTGGACGTTGTTTTTGCCGAGGTCCTCAACGATGCAGGAGCCAAGTCCAACTTCCTCGGCTATCACGGCTTCCCCGCAACCATCTGCACCTCCGTCAACGAGGAAGTGGTCCACGGGATCCCTGGAAACAAGGTCCTCAACGACGGTGACATCATCTCCATCGACGGTGGCTGCATTGTGGACGGCTGGCATTCCGACTCGGCCCGGACGGTCATTGTCGGTGCAGCCGATCCCGAAGACCAGCGGCTCTCCGACGTTACCGAGGCTGCCATGTGGCGGGGTATTGCCGCCCTCGCCAAGGGAAAGTTTGTCGGCGATATCGGCAACGCCATTGATGATTACGTGTCCTCGGTCCAAGGCAAGCCGTTAGGCATCCTTGAAGACTATGTAGGGCACGGCATTGGTTCGGAAATGCACATGGCACCGGATGTGCTGAACTACCGTACCGGCCACCGCGGACCGAAGATCCGCCCCGGTCTGTGCCTGGCCATTGAGCCCATGCTGGTCCGTGGCGGCATCGAGACCGCCACCCTCGACGACGACTGGACCGTGGTCACCACAGACGGCAAGCGTTCCTGCCAGTGGGAGCACTCCGTAGCCGTGCACGAAAAAGGCATTTGGGTCCTGTCCGCACCGGACGGAGGCGCCGCGCAGTTGGCGCCGCTCGGCGTCGTGCCTGTACCGATCCCGTAACGCCTGTACCTATGCCGTAATCCCTGCACCGCTCCCGTAAACCTGGAGCCGTACAACCCTAAGCACAAGAGCCGGACTGCTGAAGCAGCCCGGCTCTTGTCATGCCTGAAGGAGGATTCAGCCCTTCAGCTTGGGCTGCACGTCCTTGGTGTAAATGCCCTCGAGCGTTTTCTTCAGCTCCGTCATGGTTGCCTTGACGTCGCCCTGCTGCGTGAGGATCTTGGCCGCGGCCTTGGCCATCTCCTGGTCCGCGCCCGGAAGGAATACCCGGGCGTTGTCCTGGACCCTGGTAACAGAGAGCTGGTCCATGGCGGTCTTGATCTGTGGGGTCGCGGCGAGAACAGCGGACATGTCGGCTGAAAGGCGCGTGGGCATGTAGCCGGTTGCGGCGGAGAAGGCGGCCGTGTTCTCAGGCTCGGTCATGAACTTCAGGAACGTGGCCGCAGCCAGCTGTTCCTCCTTGGTGACGCCGCTTGGGATACCGAGGCCGGCACCACCGGTCGGGCACACTCCGCTGGCTACCTCGGGACCGCCTGGAAGGAAGCCGACGCCCACATTGAACTTGGCTGCCTTCAGTACACCCAACAGGGAACCGGTGGAGGAAATGGTGGATGAAGTGATACCTGCGGCGAAGTCGTCCGCGGCTTCCTTGGAGGAAACACCGGCCCACGCATCCTTGTAGATCGAATCCTGGGCCCATTGCAGTGCCGCGACGGACTCAGCCGAGTCACAGGTGATGTCCCAGTCCTTGGACCAACTGCCGCCCCAGCCCCACAGGTTGTTCTGCAGGGTCCAACCCGCGTATCCGGCAAGCGCGGGATAGATGTAGGCGTACTGCGCGCCGGAGGTGGCCTTGAGCTTCGGAGCCCATTCTGCGAATTCCTGCCATGTGGCCGGTGCGCGGTCCGGGATGCCCGCGGCCTTGAAATGGTCCTTGTTGTAGTAGAACAGCGGGGTGGACCTGCCATAAGGGAGGGCCCACTGCTTGTCGTCGTACTTGTAGTCGTTCACCAGCGACTTCTGGAAGTCATCGATCTTAATGTCCAGCTGCTTCACCAGTCCGTCCAAGGGGATGATGCTGCCGTTGGAGAAGTAGCGGAACCACCACACGTCCGAGAGCACCACCAGGGCCGGGAGACCGGTCTTCGCGGCCTGCGACGTCTGGAACTTCTGTGCAATTTCCTCGTAGTTCGCGCCGGCCGTGACCAGGTTGACCTTGATCTCCGGGAACTTGGCGTGGAACTTCTCAATGATTGCCTTCTCCACGTCCTGCGACTTGCCTGGGTGGTTGGTCCAGAAGTCAATGGAGGCGGCCGGCTTCACGCCATTGAAGTCGATCCCTGCAGTGTCGACGACGCCTGCCGGGCCCGCCGTCGAAGGCCCACCGCAAGCGGCAAGTGCTGCTGCTCCGGCGCCGAGTCCGGCCAGGCCCAGGAAATGTCGGCGGTCAAGGTTGGTATGCATGGTGCTTCCTCTCAATAACTCTTTACTGGTGTTTCGATGCGAATGGTGCGGAAGGGAGAAATCAGCCGGTGACGCTGCCTTGGGTCAGGCCGGCCACGATGTAGCGCTGGAGTGCTGCGAACACCAGGAGGATGGGGACGATCACCAGTACGGCTCCGGCCATGAGGATTCCCCACCCGGCGCCATTGCTTTCGGAGTTCTGCAGCAGCGTCAGGCCCACAGGCAACGTCATGGTTTCGGGGCGGTCGGTGATGATGAGCGGCCAAATGTAGTCGTTCCATTCGCTGACCACTGTTACCAATGCCACGGTGGCGATCGATGGCACCGAGACCGGCACAATGATCCGCCACAGCCGCCGCCAGTGGCCGGCCCCATCAATTTCCGCGGCTTCCAGGATCGACGGCGGCAGCGTCAGGAAGTGTTGGCGCAGCAGGAAAGTGCCAAATGCCGTACCGAGGCCGGGGAGGATGATGCCCCATAAAGTGTTCTTGCCACCCATGCCTGCGATGAGGATGTAGTTGGGCAGGATGGAGACTTGGGCCGGGACCATGAGGGCCACCAGGATCAGCACGAAGATCACGTTCTTGAACGGGAAGCGCACGAACACCAACGCATAGGCGGTCAGTATGGCCAGGATGACTTTGATGGATGAACCGATCAGGGTCACGATCAGGCTGTTGGCGAAGAACTGCGCAAACGGGACAGTGGTCATTGCCGTCGCGTAGTTTTCCACGTTGAGCGACTCCGGCAGCAGCTTCAGGTCCATGGTGACGATCTCGCCCGGCTGCTTGAAAGAGCTCAACAGCATCCACAGCAGGGGCAAAAAGACCACCAATGTGGCGATGATCAACGGAACGTAGCCGGTTGCCACAGTCTGGAGCAGGTTCGCGCTGGAGAAGGGACGCGGCCGCTGCTGCGGCTCCTGGCTCGCTTCCTGCTGTGGGTCCGGTGAAGGCACGGTGTCCGGTGAAGGCACGACGGCGGTGGGTGAGGTTGCGCTCATGAGTAGTGGACCTTTCGCTCAACGAACCGCAGTTGGAGGACCGTGATGATCAGCAGGATGGCGAAGAGGATCACCGAGATGGCGGCCGAATAGCCGGCACGGTTATAGGCGCCGAATGCTTGCAGGTAGGCCTCGTAGATCAACGTGCTGGTGCCATTGCCCAGCGGCGTCATGATGCGGATGAGGTCGAACGCCTGCAAGGAACTGAGCATGGTGGTGATCAGCAGGAAGAACGTGGTGGGAGAGAGCAGCGGCAGGGAGATGTTGAAGAAGCGCCGCACGCTGTTTGCCCCGTCAAGCGCTGCAGCTTCCATGACATCTTGGGGAAGGGACTGGAGCCCTGCGAGGTACACCACGGCGCAATAGCCCAGGTTCTTCCACACGTAAACGATGATCACCATCACCAAGGACAACTGGGGATCGTTGATCCACTGCGGGCTCTGCTGGCCAAACGCCCGAAGAATCCAGGCCAGCACGCCATAGCCGGGATCGAAAATGAACAGCCACACCAACCCGACGCCCACCCCGGACAGTACATAAGGGGCAAACACTGCGGACCTCGCGAACGTGGTTCCGCGGACTCTGGAGTTCAAGGCAAGGGCAACCAGCAAGCCAAGGACCATGGAGCCACCGACCGTCACCAACGTAAAAATCGCCGTAGTGCCAAGAACCTTGCCTGCGTCCTCGCTGGTGAAGAACGTGACATAGTTCTGCAGCCCCACCACCGTGGCTGACGCAGAACCCAGCGTCCAATCCAGCGTGGAGTAATAGATGTTGTTGATCAGGGGCCAGTACGTGAAGGTGCCGATCAGCACGAGGTTCGGCAAAGCCATGGCAAGGAAGACCAGGAAGTCCTTCCGGCTGCGGCCTGACCAGCGTCTCCTGGCCGGGAGGTCCTTGGCTGGCTCAAGCGGCGGGGCATGCGGTTTTGTCTCTGGCCTGCCGGCAGGCGCAGTGCTGCTGTGGATCTGTCGGGTAGTCATGGGTCACTTACGTTTTCGGGCGAACAGGGGCGCCAGCTCCCGGACCGGGGCGGCGAAGACAGGCTTAGCTCACCACATGCACAGCAGGGGATTGGGCCAAATTGGTGCCCCGTAGCGATAGTTGTCTTACACTTCCCAACCCGTTTACCCGGCGTTACTCGCTGGTTCGTATTCGAGGCCGGGCTCCCACTTTGCCCCTCCGCCCCACGCCGCGGTCGGGCTGAACCCCTCTGCGCGCTCGGTCGTGCCGCCCCAACGGCGCCCTAACCTCGCAAGCTCGGCCAGGGAACCCGGCCGTCGTGGGCCCACCTTGGACGCGCGCTGCCGGGTGCCAGCCCTACCGCAGTTTGTTTGGGTCCGCAGGGGAGAATGGAGCCATGAATTCGATCACCGATGTTGCGGGCATACGGGTTGGGCATGTGCAGAGGGTGGGGGAGGGGTGGTTGTCCGGGGTGACCGTGGTGCTGCCTCCCGTGGGGACTGTGGGCTCCGTGGATGTTCGTGGTGGAGGTCCGGGGACTCATGAGACCGACGCGCTGGATCCGACCACCCTGGTTTCCACTGTGGATGCCGTGGTGTTGACCGGAGGCAGTGCTTTTGGGTTGGCCTCGGCTGGTGGGGCGCAGCTGTGGTGTGAGGAGCAGGGCAGGGGGTTTGCTGTTCCGGGGACTGTAGTGCCGATTGTGCCTGCCGCGGCCATCTTTGATCTCGGTCGGGGTGGTGACGTGAAGGCGCGACCCGACGCGGACATGGGTTACCAAGCGGCCGCCGCAGCGTTCGCCTCAGGTGACCAGGCCGCCGTCGAACGTGGAAACGTGGGTGCCGGCACTGGTGCGCTGATAGCGCGTGGCCAGTTCAAGGGCGGGATTGGAACGTCGTCGATCACTCTTGATGGCGGAGTGGTCATTGGGGCTATTGCAGTGGTGAACGCGCTCGGCTCGCCGTTGTTTGGCCCTCCGGACCTGAAGTCCTCTGCGCGCTCGGTCGTTCCTCCCTTGGACGCGCGCCGCCGGGCTCCAGGCCCGGAGGGCCAACGGGAAGCGCCATTGACGGCCCCGCCGCAGGGACTCAATACAACGTTGGTGGTGATCGCCACGAATGCTGCCCTTGATGTGGCCGAATGCAAGCGGACTGCCTCGGCCGGGCATGCGGGCTTGGCGCGGGCCCTGGATCCGTCCCATACCTTGGCGGACGGTGACACCGTATTCGCCCTGGCGACCGGCGCCGTCGGGCTTGACCGCAGTACCGAACAGGCGCGGCAGGTTTCGCTGATAACACTCCAAAGCGCCGCGGCGGAAGCCGTCAGGCTGGCGATACTCGACGGCGTCCGGGCTGGGGAAAGTGTCTCGACGGCGGCGGGCGAATTCCCGGCTTTCAGGCCTGCGGGGGAGTGACGGCGGCCGACCCTTGCGCTACCATGGACGGATTTAACTTTCCGGCCCGATTGGCGTAGAGTTATTTGTTGGTTGTCTGTGCAGCCACGCCCTTTTTGGTGTCGTGGCTCCAAGGTGGCCAAGCAAACAAAAAACGTCCGCTGGATCTTCGGTGCCTACTGAAGGACGGCGGCAAACAACAGTTAGCGGAGGATATGGCCAAGAAGGACGGGGTCATTGAGATCGAGGGCGTTGTGACTGAGGCGCTGCCCAATGCGATGTTTCGTGTTGAGCTCACCAATAAGCACGTCGTTCTCGCACACATCTCTGGGAAGATGCGACAGCACTACATTCGAATCCTCCCCGAGGACCGGGTAGTGGTTGAGCTGAGCCCATACGACCTCACACGTGGTCGTATCGTCTACCGCTACAAGTAAATTGCTGGGCGGCCAGGCAACAGTGCCTAAGCCGCTCCAGCAGATCAACTGCAAAACACGCAAAGGAACGCCATGAAGGTCAAGCCGAGCGTCAAGCAGATCTGCGACAAGTGCAAAGTGATCCGCCGTAACGGCCGGGTCATGGTGATCTGCGAGAACCCGCGCCACAAGCAGCGCCAGGGCTAATTCCCCTTCCGGGAATCAGCGCCCGCAAGGGCAAACCTGGGTTGCTAGCCCACGCAAGTAAATAAAGGCAGCACAAGCTGTGCCAGGACTGCATTTCAGAGCCTGGTCAGCGAACCCCCGGTCGGAGGCTGGGGCCACACGGAACGTGTGGGTGTACTGCCTACGACCTCCGGTTTATTCAAGGAGTACCGCCACTATGGCTCGTCTCGCTGGCGTAGACATTCCCCGCGAAAAGCGGTTGGAAATTGCGCTTACTTACATCTACGGCGTGGGCAAGACCCGTGCACACGAAACCCTGGCTGCCACCGGCATCAGCGCTGACGTTCGCGTCAAGGACCTGACTGACGCCGAACTGGTCCAGCTGCGTGACTACATTGAAGGCAACTACAAGGTTGAGGGTGACCTTCGCCGCGAGGTAGCCGCTGATATCCGCCGCAAGGTAGAGATCGGCAGCTACGAAGGCCTGCGCCACCGCAAGGGCCTGCCCGTACGCGGACAGCGTACGAAGACCAACGCACGTACCCGCAAGGGTCCGAAGCGCACCGTCGCCGGCAAGAAGAAGGCCGGACGTTAATCCCTCGGGATTGACCTGGTTTTCCCCCGATAACTTTCTGTAGGAGAAACAATGCCCCCGAAGACTCGTGGAGCGGTTCGTAAGCCGCGTCGCAAGGATAAGAAGAATATTGCGCTTGGCCAGGCGCACATCAAGAGCACCTTTAACAACACCATCGTGTCCATCACGGACCCGAACGGTGCTGTCATCTCATGGGCTTCCGCCGGTGAGGTTGGCTTCAAGGGCTCCCGTAAGTCCACCCCGTTCGCTGCCCAGATGGCTGCCGAAGCTGCTGCAAAGCGCGCTCAGGAGCACGGTCTGCGCAAGGTTGACGTATTCGTCAAGGGCCCGGGTTCCGGACGCGAAACCGCAATCCGTTCACTTCAGGCCGCTGGCCTCGAGGTTGGCTCCATCCAGGACGTCACCCCCAGCGCCCACAACGGTTGCCGCCCACCGAAGCGCCGCCGCGTCTAATTAGGTCTTCCCTGCCTGACCGGCCGGGCCTGCTATGGATGGTTTCGATCATCCATCAGCATGGCCCGGCTGGTCAGGCTGGAAACCGAAGCCGATTTCCACCACCTGTGTTGCGTCATATAGCGGATGCTCGCCGAAAGGAAACCTAAGTGCTCATTGCACAGCGCCCCACCCTGTCTGAAGAAGTTGTATCCGAGAACCGCTCCCGTTTCATCATTGAACCGCTGGAGCCGGGCTTCGGCTACACCCTCGGAAACTCCCTCCGCCGTACCCTGCTCTCCTCCATCCCCGGTGCCGCTGTAACCAGCATCCGGATCGATGGCGTGCTGCACGAGTTCACCACGGTTCCGGGTGTCAAGGAAGATGTCACCGAGATCATCCTGAACATCAAGAACCTTTCGGTTTCCTCCGAGCACGATGAGCCGGTTGTTGCGTACCTGCGCAAGCAGGGCCCCGGAGTCGTCACCGCCGCGGACATCGCTCCGCCGGCCGGCGTCGAATTCCACAACCCGGATCTGCACATTGCCACGCTGAACTCGAAGGGCAAGTTCGAACTCGAACTGACCATCGAGCGCGGCCGTGGCTACGTTTCGGCAGCTCAGAACAAGTCCGGCGACTCCGAGATCGGCCGTATTCCGGTTGACTCGATCTACTCGCCGGTCATGAAGGTAACTTTCCGCGTGGAAGCTACCCGTGTTGAGCAGCGCACCGACTTCGACAAGCTCATTGTCGACGTCGAGACCAAGCAGGCAATCGCCCCGCGCGATGCTGTTGCTTCCGCAGGCACCACCCTGGTGGAACTGTTCGGTCTGGCTCGTGAGCTGAACACCGCAGCTGAAGGTATCGAGATTGGCCCGTCGCCGACGGACGCTGCCCTGGCAGCTGACATGGCTCTGCCGATCGAGGATCTGGACCTCACCGTCCGTTCCTACAACTGCCTCAAGCGTGAGGGCATCCACACCGTGGGTGAACTCGTTGCCCGCTCCGAGGCTGACCTGATGGACATTCGTAACTTCGGTGCGAAGTCCATTGACGAGGTCAAGGCAAAGCTCGTCGAACTGGGTCTGTCCCTCAAGGACTCCCCTCCCGGTTTCGATCTCGCAGCCCGCGCCGCAGCCATCGAAGAGGACGACGCCGCGTTCAGCGACGACGAGCTCTAAACAGCAGATCTTGGCCGCCGGGTCCAGCGATGGACCTGACCGGCTTACATAACAGGAGAAATAATTATGCCTACCCCCACTAAGGGTCCGCGCCTCGGAGGCGGCCCGGCTCACGAGCGCCTGATGCTCGCGAACCTGGCAGCTGCTCTGTTTGAGCACAAGCGCATCACCACCACGGTCACCAAGGCCAAGCGCCTTAAGCCGTACGCAGAGCGTCTGGTCACCTTCGCCAAGCGTGGCGACCTCGCTTCCCGCCGCCGCGTTCTCGGCCTGATCAGCGACAAGGGCGTTGTCCACGAGCTGTTCACCGACATCGCCGGCGCCGTTGCCAACCGCGATGGTGGCTACACCCGCATCACCAAGATCGGCAACCGCAAGGGCGACAACGCTCCCATGGCTGTCATCGAGCTCGTTCTCGAGCCGGTTTCCCCTAAGCAGGCCGTTGTTGCTGAAGCAACGGCTGCCGCTGCCAAGGCTGCTCCGGCTGCCGAAGCTCCGGCTGCTGATGAAGAGGTCGTAGAGACCGAAGCTGCTGAAACCGAAGAGGCTCCGGCCGCTGAGGCAGAGGTTGCTGAAGCTGAAGCTGCTGAAACCGAAGAGGCTCCGGCCGCTGAGGACAAGAAGTAATTCACTGAATTCTTCACAGTAGACTTAAGTCTATGAACGAACGAAAACCCGCTGCCCCCGTTTTGGGGGGCGGCGGGTTTTTGCGTGTCCGGCTTGATCTCTCCTACGACGGCGGTCCTTTCAACGGGTGGGCATTGCAGCCGGGTCTCCGGACTGTTCAGGGCTCTTTGGAAGAAGCACTGGCTCTCTTGCTGCAACGGCCGGTCCGTGTGACGGTTGCCGGCAGAACTGATGCCGGCGTCCACGCCCGCGGGCAGGTGGTTCACCTGGACCTGACCGAAGCCGAGTGGCTGTCTCTGCCGCGCGGGCACGAACTCGATCCCGGCGTCGCGCTCTTGCGGCGGCTCCGTGGCGCCTTGAGCCGGATTCTCGGTGACCTTACGGGGGCCGTTGAAGTGCACGACGCCGGCCTGGCGCCCGAGGGCTTCGACGCCCGCTTTTCTGCCTTGTGGCGGAGGTACAGCTACCGCATCGCCTATGGCCCGGAGCGGTGGGACCCTGTCCTGCGGGGGATTACCCTGTGGCACAAGACTGCGCTGGATGTTTCGCTGATGAACCAAGGCGCTGCGGCTTTGCTTGGACTTCAGGATTTCCGTTCCTACTGCAAGCCACGGGAAGGTGCCACTACTATTCGTGAGCTGCAGAAGTTCACCTTTGACCGTGCCGGCGATGGTGTCATTGTTGCCACCGTTCAGGCTGATGCTTTCTGCCACAACATGGTGCGCTCCTTGGTGGGGTCTGCGCTGCGTGTGGGGGAGGGCTTGGAGTCTCCTGGCTGGTTGCACTCGCGGCTGCTGGAACGCAAGCGGGATGCCAAGTCCGTTCTGGCCGCACCCCACCCGTTGGTGCTGGAAGAAGTTGCCTATCCAACGGACGCCGAGCTGCTGGCCCGGGCTGAGCTGACGCGGGCGCGACGACAGTAGTTTTTTCCCTGGCGTCCGGGCATTGGAGGACCCCCTCCCGGCTCTGGGTACCGGAAGGGGGCCGTTGTGGCACTCCGTGGTCTGGGATCCGCGAAGTGCCGGTCTATTTCCAGCGGGGCAAGATCAGCTGAACGCCTGCATGATCTTGATCACTGCCGGACCCAGAAGGACTATGAAGAGCACCGGGAAAATGCAGAACAGGAGCGGAAAAAGCACCTTGACGGGCAACTTCATGGCACGCTCTTCAGCGCTTTGACGCCGTTTGACGCGTGCTTGCTTGGCTTGGGCCCGGAGGACATTCGCGATGCCGATGCCATACTTGTCGGCTTGTATGACGGCGAGGACAAAACTACGAACGTCTGGTACAGCGCATCGTTCGGCCAAGGCTTCGTAGGACTCCTGCCGGGGACGTCCCACCTGGATGTCCTGCAGCGTGCGCATCAGCTCATGGGGCAGGGGACCCGACCCCTGCGAGGATGCCCGTTCCATCGCCGATTCGAACCCAAGACCGGCTTCGACTGAAATCAGCATTTGATCCAGGGTGTTCGGAAACTCGAGTTTGATGGCCTCCTGCCGCTTGATCCCGGTGTTGTAGACCAGGAGATCTGGAAGGAAGTAAAGAAACACAGTCAGGAAGAGGCCCAGTCCTACCATTCCAGGTCCGGGACTGAGGAGAAACAGGAATACTCCGCCGAGTGCTCCCGCTAACGCGAGTGCCGGTTTCAGGGCGATGAGCCTAGGCAACGGCATCGACATCGGGCGGCCGGCAAGCGCGAGCCAATGATCCAGTCTGGCTTCGTAGCTGCCGGGGGTTAGTTTCCTGGCAACGCCCAGCAGGAGGGGCTGTCGTCTAAGGTTCACCCCACTACCTTGAGCGAAGCCCGACCCGAGATTGCTTTGAATGGCAACAACGCCCTTACGGTCAATGCTGAGCAGTGACCAGGCGAAGTAGCCGAGTGGAAGGACGATGGTGCCAATAATGAGCCATGCGATGGGAGTCATGAGCGTTGTCTCCTAAAACTTGATCTTTACAGTGCGGCTCATCCAGAAGCCTCCGATAACGAACAGGAGCGCGCTGACTACCACCAGAGCAATCCCAATGGGGTGTTCGGCGAAGAGTCTCATATAGCCGGGGTTCAACGCGGACATGAAAAGCCCCACGGCTACAGGAAGAATCATCAGGACCATGGCAGACATCTTGCCTTCAGCACTCAGGGCGCGTACGTGCCCCTTGATCTCGCTTCGCTCCCGGATTGTTCCTGCCACTTGTTCCAAAACCTCGGCCAAATCCCCACCCACCTCGCGGTTGATTTGGATTGCCTGCCCGATCCACTGGAAGTCTTCGCTGTCCATGCGGCTGGCACAATCTTCCAGCGCTTGCCGTGGGTCCTTGCCGATTCGCACTTCGTTGACAATCCGGGCCAGTTCTTCCGACGTCGGGGCTTGCGATTCCTGGGCCGCGGCCTCCAACGACCTCATGATGCTGTGCCCCACGCGAAGGCCGCCAATCAACATCTGGATGGTGTCCGTTAGCTGCATCTCAAACTTCCCGCGGCGTCTTCCTGTCTTCACACCAAGGATCAGCTTCGCCCCAAAGGGAGTGGCAATAGCTAGCAGAATGCCAATGAAGGGATTAATCAGGAGCCAGCCGAAGCCTCCAAGAAGTACGGCCGCGATGACAACCACGACGGTCACGTCGGCGGGCGCCTGTTTGACGCCGGCGTTGTAGAGAACCTCGCGGTTGAAAGGCCCGCCTGACTTGCCAAGGGCGACGTCAACGAAGCGTACGGCGGACTCCGAAACACGCCCCACTGCTGAATTATCCTGAGGCAGGTCCACCCGGCGACGCTCGACAGGGATAGGGCCGTTCTGAGGTTTCAGGACAACGGCTACCACGACAATGAGGGCGGCCACGCAGAGCGAGACGGCGAGGACGAAGAATGCTGGAGAATCCACCGTTATCGCCTCCCCACTGTAACGGGAACCGCACCGAAGGTCGCGGGGGAAACCTGAATGCCGAGCTCCGCGAAACGATCGAGGAAACGGGGCCGAATACCCGTGGGTACGGCTTTGCCCAGGAAACGGCCCTGGGCATCCAACCCGGCCGAGTAATCGAAAAGAAACGCGTCCTGGAGGGTGACAACATCTCCTTCCATGCCTTGCACCTCGGTCACGTGGGTTACCCGCCGGCTACCATCACGTAGGCGGGTGACCTGAACAATGAGGTCGACGGCAGATGACACTTGTTCCCGGATGGCCCGCAGCGGAAGGTCCATTCCGGCCATGAGTACCAGCGTCTCCAAGCGCGCAATTGCGTCGCGGGGAGAGTTGGCATGGACAGTTGATAGTGAGCCGTCGTGCCCCGTGTTCATCGCCTGGAGCATGTCCAAAGACTCACCTCCACGAACCTCTCCCACAATGATGCGGTCGGGACGCATACGGAGAGAGTTCCGCACGAGGTCCCGGATGGTGATTTCACCCTTGCCTTCGATATTGGGTGGCCTGCTCTCCAAACGGACCACGTGGCGCTGCTGCAGCTGCAGTTCAACGGCGTCTTCGATGGTGACGATGCGGTCGGACTCAGGAATGAAGGACGACAGGACGTTGAGCAACGTCGTCTTTCCTGTACCCGTACCGCCGGAGACGATCACATTCAACCGCGCCCGGACGCACGCACTCAGCAGCTCGGCCATCTCCTGGCTCATGGAACCCCATTCGATGAGGTTCCTCACCGTGAGCGGAACGTGGCTGAATTTCCTGATGGTCAGCGATGGGCCGTTGACAGCCAGCGGCGGGATGATCGCGTTGACGCGGGAGCCGTCTTCCAGTCGTGCATCCACCAACGGAGAAGATTCGTCGATGCGACGTCCCACCTTGGAAACGATCCGTTCGATGACCTTCCGAAGGTGGTCATCCGAGCTGAACTGCAGCTCCGTTAATGCCAGGTGACCGTGACGCTCCACGTAGATCTGGTCGAATCGATTCACCATGACTTCTGTGACCGACGGGTCTTCCAACAATCGCTGCAACGGACCGTAGCCCATGACTTCATCGGAAATCTCGCGGATCAGCCGGCGCCTTTCCTCTGGGGATAGGGGTACTTGCTCTTCGTCGATAACGGCTGAGAGTTCCTCCACTGCGAAGGACCGAAGGTCCTCCTCGGACGAGGAGGTATCCCCCATGCGGTTTCCTATGCGTGCAAAAAGAGAAGATGCTGCTCGTTGCTTGAGACCAGCCAGTGCATCCACCGCCGGAGCGGTAGGTACACCACCTAGGATCGGTGGTGACACCGAGGACAATCCATTGTTGTCCTCGGCCGCAACGAAGTTTCCCGCCTCCGGATCTGTGGAAGCACCTGGGTGAAGAGGGTTGTTTTTGGTCAATCTCTCTGACAGCTTCACGACACCACCACCCTCCGGTGCAATTTGTTCTGGGGTGTTGATTCCAACCGAGGATCGAATCGTTGAACGAGCTTTCGCAGCCCCTTGATCGATGCATCCCGGGCGGTTCCTTGCAGCACGGGAACACCACGATTCGTGGAATAAGGAAGGGTCTTGGAACGAGGGATCACGGTGTCAACGGGAACCCCAATGGTGGCCTCGACATCCTGTACGGAAAGACCGCTCTTCCTGTCCGCGAAGTTCAAGACAGTATGACGGCCTTGAGGTAGAAGCTGCAGCTCCTTCAGCACGCTGAAGCATTTCCGGAGACCCCTGATACTCGGGACATCCATCCCACAGACCCAGACCCCGTCAGTGGCCAACTCCAAGGTCGCCAGGCAGTGTTCGCCCAAACCTGGTGCTGTGTCCACCACGACGTACTTGAACTCCGTCGCCAGCTGATTGAGGAGCCGGGTGACGTGGTCGGCGGTAATGTAGTCCGAATCGGACGGCTTCTGTGGTGCGCAAAGTGCGTAAATGCCAGCGGGATGGACCGTGAGAAATGCTTTGAGGACCATGGAATCCTGGGCAGCAGCACCGTGAACCGCCTCGGTGATGGAATGTTCCGGTTCCAGCAACAGGCCGGAGGCAACATCCCCGAACTGCAAATCCAGGTCCACGATCACGACGCTCATGGGTGCTACGGCGCCCAGCCCGATAGCCAGGTTGGTTGCCACGGTTGTCTTGCCAACTCCACCTTTGGGCGACATGACGGCAATGACCCGGCCCCGCTCCTGCCCGGACTCGGCAGCAGGTTGCATTCCACGTCGCCGGCTGGCGGCCGCCAAGCACGCGCGCTCCAGGAGGACGCGAAGCTCGTTGACCTCAGCCTCAGGTGCCACCACATCCCTGACTCCGGCATGCATGGCCTTCAACACGACATCCGCAGTGGGGTCGGCTACCATCAGCAGGCTGATTTCCGGATACTGAAGGTCGATCACTGTGGCCAGTTTGAAAGCATCGTCGGGATTGACTCCTGGGCCGAGGATCATGACCTCGGGAGGAGCCCCGGTCAACTGCTTGAAGATTTCATCAGTGCCGTCTTGGAGCACGGCGGGTGACAAGGTTTGAAGCTCGCCGTGCAGGGCTCCAGTAATGGCCTGTCGGATCCGGGCTTCAAAGTCCCGGACCGCGGTGATGGCTACGAAGCGGCTCATTGGACCAGCCCTCCAAATGTGGTTGTTGGGGGATCGCTCTTGACAGTCTTCTCTGTCTGCTTGGAGAGCCATAGTGTGCCGAACTCTGCGCCGAAGACCATCTTGACAGCGTTGGCGTCGCTCAGGGCCACAGTGACATACGCCGAGCCATTGGGAAGAGCGACTGCCTTTTCCGTTCCGGCCGACTTTTCCGCATCGGGTGCTGCCTGCTGGACTGCGGTGACCAGAACGTCGTGATACAGGAGCTCGGTGAAGTTCTTCCACCCCGTCAATCCAGTAGGTAGGTTGGCTCCTGCCGGCACGGCTTCGTCGAGTTTGAAGGAGGCAAAGACAGTAACTGTATCTCCTGCCTCCACCCGGCCGCCCAGCATGCGCTCCGGGGCAAGAACAAAGGTTGCTTCCTGCAAGCCTTCGGGAACGGGAACGGTTCCCGGGACCAGCTCTTTAGGGCTGACCAGTTTTACTCCCAAAAGCTGCTCACCTGGCTGGAGGTCAGAGGAAGTGACCTTGCCTTTTTGATCAGTGAGGGCGTTGATAGTCCCCGGTGCCACAGCGGATTGAGGCAAAGTTTCGGTTTTGACCTTGGACTGAAGTTCCTCTGCCTTGGTTCCGGCGGGAATGCGTTCTTTGACGACAAGTACGGTAACGGGATCAAGCCCTTGCTGCGCCCGTTTGTCGGCCCCCTGAACATAGGTGACCAGCAAGACGGTGCCAATGACTGCCAAAAGCAGTGCTGCAATGCCTCCCAGTAGGCGTGTTTTCACTTTGTAACTCCCTTCGAGTTCTCTTGAGGTTGAAGAGCAGGCGCATATCCAGCGGCTACTCGGTGAGCTTCACAACGGATGCTCCATAGTTGGGAATGCCACCCGTTGACTGTGAGCCCTCTTCGAGTGACACGAAACGCGAGAAGTAGCCTTGTATTGCGCGGCAGTTGTTTGTGCAGTTCGGTGCTGCAGGGTCGAGCTTCTGGCCACCATCGAACTTGTACCCAGTCACCTGAAAGGCCGCGAAACCGATCAGCGTGTATTTTGTTTTGTTGCCGTTCTGTGCAGCCGTCTTGAAAAGCGGGATGAGGGCAGGCTCTTCCATGATCTTGGCTAGTACCGAGTTGCAGGTTGCGCCGTTGGGAAAATGGTTACCCGGTTGACCCTGGACCACTGCCTTAACGGATATATCTGTTGAGCAGCCGGAGTTGGTCTCCAGCCACCCGAAACCACCAGGTTGATAGCCGTTTTGGGCAACGCATCCGCCGACTGCGGGGGCGTTCGTGTCATAGCGCAAGGTCACGTGGGTTGGAATGGGATCGCCCGAGAAGGCGCCGGTTGAGTTCAGCGAAGCGAGTTGAGCTGGTGAAAGGTACTTCTTGAAAACGCACTCGCTTACGGTCCACGGCAGGGTAGTCGCAGAAGAAGGAGCTCCCCACGACGCTTCGGCCGAGGCAGTAACGTTCGCGGTGTCGAAGCCCATGGTTTGTGCGAAAAACAGCGAGAGGCTGTTCTGCCCTGCTGTGTCCCGTGCATTCGTTGCCACCCGTACGGTGGTGGCAGCCGGAAACGTGACGACGGCGCCGCTGGTGTTGTCATTGGCGTTGTCATTTGCGAACTGATTTCCCGTAGATGTGCTGCTCCCACAGTTGCCCCCGGCGCAGTCGGTGGCGATAGCCAGCGCTGCAGCATCAGCGCCATTCTGCAGTTGAGCTTTCTCAGCGTAGATAGCCCCGACATCCACGGCCAAGGCAGCGAATCCGAGGAGGACAACCATGAGGACTCCGACGATGACCGTGCTTGCGCCACGTTCGGAATCGACCGCATCTTCAGGTGACCGAATGTCCCGAGGTGCCCTGACTAACCACCGCATCTCATCACCCCCACTCCTGACAGGTTGAGGGGGAAGATGCCTGCTCCGCCGAAGAAGCCGGCGTCCAGGAATCCAGTCATCGAAGACAAGGAAACACTGGTGGTGACCTCCACGTTTGCTCCTGGTGCGCAGCTGGAAGCATTGTCTGCGACAGTGACTCCCAGTCCGTCCAGAGCCGGTGCGGCGGCCAAAGCGGCGCCGGAGACGTCCAGGGTGCCGTCCTGGTAGTGCACCGCGGCATGGCGGGCTCCTTCCCGCGCAGCCTGAGTCAGGGAAACCTGGACATTGTAGGCACGCCCAAACTCCATGATTCCGAACAGGATTAGCAGCAAAAGTGGCAGAATGATGGCCAGTTCCACGGCCGCGGCGCCACGCTCATTCGTTTTGGATTTCACATCCGTCTCCCGGTCCCAGATCCCATAAGAACTTGCTCTTAAAAGCGACGGTTGGTCGTGGTTGCCAAGCGGCAGCCGCGACCAACCGAGTCACGTGGCTGAGCTAGAGGATGCCACCGAAGAGAGCAGTAACACGCCCGCCGAGTGCGAAGGCTGCAACTCCGACGACGACTGCAATGGCGGCGACCATGATGCCGTATTCAACCATCGTCGCGCCCTTCTCCTCGGAGGTGAAGCGGTCCTTGACGCCGGCAATGTACGAGGTAATGGTGAAGATGAAAGCAGACATTGGAAAATCCTTCCCAGAAAAATATTTGCGAATTGGGTTATAGGTCCAGCAAATTATCGGAATTTGCTTCGACTTCCGAACTACCCCCATGTTTCCTTTAGCGGTCCGGAATTCGATGAGATAAGAATTCACCCTGGGGAGCAGTCGCGACAATGCGTAGCCGTACTCGACTTGGGGGAGTGGGCGCTACTTGCCGGTGCGGGCCGAGGGCAGGAAGTACTCAGTTTTAGAACAGAAAGGGGTCGAAACTACTTGGTTTCGAAAGCCCGCTTATCAATTGGGGGGCCCGTTCCGGGGAAGGTAAGTGCGTACTAAGCTGCGTCAGTTAATGGCCAGGGCGACGCCGAGGGCAGCGATCACCATGGCCGGGCCATGGGCCGTTTCCGTAGGCTTTTCCGCGCGTCGCAGGCGCAACATCAGTACCGTGAGCACCCCGCCCACCACGAATCCCAGTAGTCCCCCGAAGAGTACTTGCTGCCAACCCAAGTACCCCAAGTACAGCCCCAGGGGTGCCGCGAGCTTCACATCGCCCATTCCAATGCTTCCGGGCGAAAGAAGTCCAAGAATTAAGTAGCCGGCGAACAGGATCGAACCTCCGGCGAGAGCCCGGAGCAGCTCGGGCCAGCCTGGAGCAAGGGCTGCGGACGCGGACAAAAGCAACAGTCCACCCCCGAGAAGGATCACAATGAGGGCGTTGGGCAGCAGATGAAGGACGAAGTCGATCCGTGAAAGCTGCACGCCAAGTAATGCCAATAAAAGAAATGCCGGCAATTCCCATGACGCACCGAACCGCCATGCGAGCAAGCCGAACAGCAGCGAGGTGACAGCCGCCGTCGTGATCCGCACCTTATGGGAGGGGAGTCCGCCGAGCCGCGGCAGCCGCAGCGAGATGAGCCACTCGGCGGCTGGGCCCAGGAGGAGGCCCGCGAGGGCGATAATGAGTGGAAAGGCGGCCCCGTCGGTCATGTGCTCTCCCTCAATCAGTGCGCTGCCCCCAAGGGCGGTTACCCCATTTTGACCCGGACACCCCGATGAAGGTATTGTTTAGAGTCGTTGTGCGTGTCCTATCTCGATGACACATGCCTTACGGGGGATCCAGTTGCAGGATCGCTAACTCCTGGGGCATATCGAGATCCTGGGATGACTGGTACATAGAGCCCTCACCTCTGCTCCGGTAGCGCATACATAGTAGGTACACGCCTCACTGCGTGTCGCCTAAAACATGAACGCCAGAACAAGAACGAGGCAAAACCGTGCGTACGTACACCCCGAAGCCCGGCGATATCAACCGCCAGTGGCACGTCATTGACGCCACCGACGTTGTCCTTGGTCGTCTTGCCAGCCAGACCGCAACACTGCTGCGCGGAAAGCACAAGCCGACCTTTGCGTCCCACATGGACATGGGCGACTTCGTCATCATCATCAACGCTGAAAAGGTTGCCCTCACCGGCGCCAAGCTGGAGCAGAAGCGCGCATACCGCCACTCCGGTTACCCGGGCGGCCTGACCTCCGTCAACTACGCCGAGCTGTTGGAATCCAACCCGGTTCGCGCTGTTGAGAAGGCCATCAAGGGCATGCTCCCCAAGAACTCTCTCGCTGCACAGCAGTTGGGCAAGCTCAAGGTCTACCGTGGCGCTGAGCACCCCCACGCTGCACAGCAGCCGAAGACTTTCGAAATCACCCAGGTCGCCCAGTAGTCCTGGCCACCAACTAAACTTTTTATTACAAGGAGAACCGTGGCTCAGAACGAAGAACTGACCGCCGAAGCCGTCGAGGCTGAGGAAACCCTCACCAGCTACACCTCTGAAAGCACATCTGCTGAAGATGCGCCCAAGAAGGAGCGCCCGGCACTGACCGTTGCCGGTGCAGCTGTTGGCCGTCGCAAGGAAGCCGTTGCACGCGTTCGCGTTGTTCCGGGTTCCGGCAAGTGGACCATCAACGGCCGCACGCTGGACAACTACTTCCCGAACAAGCTGCACCAGCAGGACGTCAACGAGCCCTTCAAGATCCTTGATCTCGAAGGCGCCTACGACGTCATCGCCCGTATCCACGGCGGTGGCATCTCCGGCCAGGCCGGTGCACTGCGTCTCGGTGTTGCCCGCTCGCTGAACGAGATCGACGTCGACAACAACCGCGCCACCCTCAAGAAGGCCGGTTACTTGCGCCGTGACGCCCGCGTCATCGAGCGTAAGAAGGCTGGCCTCAAGAAGGCACGCAAGGCTCAGCAGTACTCCAAGCGTTAATCCGCTTGGCCCCCCCCTTGCGGGGTATCGAAAGCCCGTTCCGCCATTTCGGCGGGGCGGGCTTTCGCCGTTAAGGGGCGGGCTTTCCCCGTTAAACACCCACCGTTGAAGCCCGTCCATATGACGCTCCGACACGCCCCTGAACTGATGGTGTCCCGTAGTCGTCTAAACTTGAGCCGATGTCTAGATTATTTGGAACAGATGGCGTGCGCGGTCTCGCGAACGGATTGCTCACCGCCGAGCTGGCTATGCAGCTCGCACAGGCCGCCGCCGTCGTACTCGGCCATGACCGCACAACCAATGGCAAGCGGCCGCGCGCCGTCGTCGCCAGGGACCCCAGAGCGAGTGGCGAGTTCCTCGCAGCCGCCGTGGAAGCCGGGCTTTCCAGCTCCGGAATCGACGTCTATGACGCCGGTGTTCTTCCCACCCCTGCGGCCGCTTACCTGGTGGCAGACCTCGACGCCGACTTCGGCGTCATGCTCTCGGCCTCCCACAACCCCGCGCCGGACAACGGGATCAAGTTCTTCGCCCGCGGCGGCCAGAAGCTCCCGGACCACGTCGAAGACGCCATCGAGGCGCAGCTTGGCAAAGAGCCGCAGCGCCCCGTGGGAGCCGACGTCGGACGCATCCAGCGCTTCTCCGACGCTGAGGACCGCTACATCGTGCACCTGCTGGGTACGCTGCCCAAGCGCCTGGACGGCCTCAAAGTAGTCCTCGACTGTGCCCACGGTGCAGCGAGTGGTTGCTCGCCCCAGGTGTTCAAGGACGCCGGCGCTGATGTTGTAGTGATCGGCGCTGAGCCGGACGGCCTGAACATCAACGAAGGTGTGGGCTCCACACACCTGGGCCCGCTGAAGGAAGCCGTGGTCAAGCACGGTGCAGATCTTGGGGTAGCCCACGACGGCGACGCCGACCGTTGCCTTGCCGTGGACCACGAAGGCAATGAAGTGGATGGTGACCAGATCATGGCCATCCTCGCGCTGGCCCTCAATGATGCAGGGAAGCTCAAGGACAACATCCTGGTGGCCACGGTCATGAGCAACCTCGGCCTTAAGATTGCCCTCAAGAACGCCGGCATCACCATCCGTGAAACCGGCGTCGGCGACCGCTACGTCCTGGAGGAAATGCGCGACGGCGGCTACAACCTTGGCGGGGAACAGTCCGGCCACGTGATCTTCTCCGACTACGCCACCACAGGCGACGGCGTCCTGACCGGCCTGCAGCTCGCGGCGCAGGTCGCTCTGACCGGCCGCAGCCTCAAGGAACTCTCCACGGCCATGACAAAGCTCCCGCAGCTGATGATCAACGTCAAGGGCGTCGACAAGGCCCGCGCCGGTACCGACGAAGGCGTGGCAGCGGCTGTTGCTGCCGCCGAGCTGGAATTGGGTGAGACCGGCCGCGTGCTGCTCCGCCCGTCAGGTACTGAAGCGTTGGTCCGTGTCATGGTGGAAGCCGCTGATATGGAAACAGCTGAGCGCATCTGCAACAGTCTTGCCGCAGTGGTCAAAGAACGACTGGGCGTGTCCAGCGAAATGACCGTCTAGGAAGTTTGAACGAGCATCGGCCCGCACCCTGGATGCCAGGGGAGCGGGCCGATGCTGTTTAAGGGCTAAAGGTAGTCCGGGGCTGCTTCGAGCCCGAAGTACTCTTCCAGGGTGGCAATGCCGCGCGTGGCCATGTCCGTTGCCGCTTCCACGCCGATATACCGCAAGTGCCAGGACTCGTAGAAGTACCCGGTGGTGTCGTGGAGCATCCAGGGATAGCGGACCACAAAACCGAACCTGTGGGCGTTGGCCTTGGCCCAGACCGCCGAGGGCTGCTCAGCAAAGCACGGCTGGAAGCTGCAGGCTCCACCCCCGTCGCCGATATCGAAGGACCAGCCCGTCTGGTGCTCGGAGTGGCCCGGGCGGGCTGAAGCACGGTCCGCAGCCGCCTGCCCCGTGCTGGCGACGTACCCTCCGTACGTGGCCACTTGGGTGGAGTAGGAACGGTAGCCCGAAGCCAAGGTCATGATGATGCCCTCTGTTGCCGCCGCGCCGAACATCTTTTCCGCGGCAGCCGCCGTCGTGCTGTTAAGCAGGGAAGCTTCGCCGCTGACGGCGAGTCGGACCTTCGGCTGGACCAAATCGGCCGGGACGAAGTCCTGCGGGATCAGTGGGCGGTGCTTGTTGACGATCACCCAAGGGCTGGCGGGGTCAGTGAGGGAATGCTGGGGTGCAACGGCGCTGGACGGTGCCGCAGTGGGGGACTCCGCGCTGGGGGACGGGGAAACAGCCGCAGACTCCGTAGCGGGGGCGCTGGAGGGGGCTGCAGACGGCGCAGCGGCTTCGCTGGCGGCGTTTGCAGCTACGGGGGAGGGGACGGCCTTCTCAGGTGTGCACGCAGCCAATGCCGCCATTCCAGCTCCGGCGGTGAGCAAGCCTGCAAAAACGCGCCGGCTCGGGAGCTTTTGGGAGTCGGCCACCCTAGACCTTCCTCAGCAGCATCCGGCGGATGGAGTGGTCTGCGTCCTTGGTCAGGACCAATTGGGCGCGCCCGCGCGTTGGCAGCACGTTCTCTTCGAGGTTGGGTTCGTTGATGCGCTTCCAGATGCCGCGTGCGGTGGATTCGGCGTCGTCATCGGACAGCGTGGCGTAGCGGTGGAAGTAGGATTCCGGCTGCGCGAATGCGGTGGTGCGCAGTTTGCGGAAACGGTCCACGTACCATTCCTCGATGTAGGAGGTTTTGGCGTCCACGTAGATGGAAAAGTCGAAGAAGTCGCTGACTGCCAGTCCCTGCTTGCCGTCCATGCGGGGACGGGCGGGAGCCAGGACGTTGAGACCCTCGACAATCAGGACATCGGGACGCCGCACCACGACTTCCTTCCCCGGCACGATGTCGTAGGTTACGTGGGAATACCACGGCGCCCGCACTTCTTCCGCGCCACCTTTGACTTCGGAGACGAAGCGAAGCAGTCCGCGCCTGTCGTAGGACTCGGGAAAACCTTTGCGCTCCAAAAGGTGCCGGCGCTTCAGCTCGGCCAAAGGATAAAGGAATCCGTCCGTGGTGATGAGTTCCACATTGGGGGTCCCGGGCCAGCGCCGCAGCATTTCGCGGAGCACGCGGGCGATGGTGGACTTGCCAACGGCCACTGAGCCGGCGACGCCGATCACGAACGGTGTGCGCTGGGTCTGTTCGCCCAGGAACGTGGTGGTGGCTGCATGGAGCTGGTGCGAAGCCTGTACATACAGGTGCAGGAGCCGGGAAAGGGGGAGGTAGACCTCCCTGACTTCCTTCATGTCCAAGGGGTCGCCGAGTCCGCGGAGACGGAAGATGTCCTCTTCGTTGAGGGGCTGCTCCATCTGCGCTGCAAGCCTGGACCACGTTTGACGGTCCAGCTCTACAAACGGGGAAGCGCCGTCGCCATTAGCTTCGGTGCGTTGCAAAGTCACGCTCATGATTCTGCCCTCCGCGAGGCGGAACAGGAAATGCGCGACGACGGGAGGGTGAATTGTGAGGGTTGGACATCATACTGGCAAGGGGAAGAGCTGGGATGTCCCACGTCAGTTGTTTGCGCTAGACGTTAGGCTAGTACCCATGTGTGGAATCGTAGGCTATGTTGGCAATTCGTCTCGCAAGGCAGCTGGTCACAGCGCCCTTGACGTCGTCGTGGAAGGGCTGCGTCGTCTTGAGTACCGCGGCTATGACTCCGCTGGCGTCGCAGTGGTGGCTGACGGGAAAATCTCATCCCGTAAAAAGTCCGGCAAGCTGAGCAACCTGATCGGTGAACTGGAAGCAAATCCAGTTCCTGAATCCCTGACCGGCATCGGCCATACCCGTTGGGCTACCCACGGTGGCCCGACCGACCGCAACGCGCACCCGCACCTTTCCGATGGCGGCCGCCTTGCACTTATTCACAACGGCATCATTGAGAACTTCGCTGAACTCAAGCAGGAGCTCCTGGCCAAGGGCGTTACCTTCGAGTCCGAAACCGACACCGAAGTTGCCGCTGCGCTTGTTGGCGACATCTTCCGCACCCAGCTCAATGGCGACGGCGGAAACCTCACCGAAGCGATGCGCCTGGCCTGCCAGCGCCTTGAAGGCGCCTTCACCCTTCTTGCAGTCCACGCAGACCAGCCCGACGTCGTCGTAGCTGCCCGCCGCAACTCCCCGCTGGTGGTTGGCCTGGGCGAAGGCGAGAACTTCCTCGGCTCGGACGTCTCCGGCTTTATCGACTACACCCGCCGCGCCGTGGAACTGGGCCAGGACCAGATCGTCACCATCACCGCGGACTCCGTGGAAATCACCGACTTCTTCGGCGCTCCTGCCGAAGGCAAGGAATACCACGTCGACTGGGACCCGGCATCGGCCGAAAAGGGTGGCTTCAACTCCTTCATGGAGAAGGAAATCCACGATCAGCCTGACGCTGTTGCACAGACCCTCCTGGGCCGCTCGGACCTCGATGGCAAGCTGACGCTGGACGAGGTCCGCATCGACCCCGAACTCCTCAAGCAGGTTGACAAGATCATCGTGCTCGCTTGCGGTACCGCGGCTTACGCCGGCCTGGTGGCCAAGTACGCCATTGAGAACTGGTGCCGGATCCCCACGGAGGTGGAGCTCGCGCACGAGTTCCGCTACCGCGATCCGATTGTGGACTCCAACACCCTGGTTGTTTCGATCAGCCAGTCCGGTGAGACCATGGACACCCTGATGGCCGTCCGCTACGCCCGTGAACAGGGCGCCAAGACGATCTCCATCTGCAACACCAACGGTTCCACCATCCCGCGCGAATCCGACGCCGTGCTCTACACGCACGCCGGCCCGGAAATCGCGGTTGCCTCCACCAAGGCATTCCTGGCGCAGATCACGGCCGCTTACCTCCTGGGCCTGTACCTTGCCCAGTTGCGCGGCAACATCTTCTCGGGCCAGATCAAGGACGTCCTGGCGGACCTCAACAAGATTCCCGCCAAGATCCAGCACATCCTGGACAACGCAGGGCCCCTGCGCGAGCTCGCGCGCAGCATGAAGGACGAAAAGTCCGTGCTGTTCCTTGGCCGTCACGTGGGCTACCCGGTTGCCCTGGAAGGCGCCTTGAAGCTCAAGGAAATCGCCTACATCCACGCTGAAGGCTTCGCTGCCGGCGAGCTCAAGCACGGTCCGATCGCCCTGATCGACGATGGCCAGCCGGTCTTCGTCGTGGTTCCGTCCCCGCGTGGCCGCGACTCCCTGCACTCAAAGGTCGTCAGCAACATCCAGGAAGTCCGTGCACGTGGTGCGCGCACCTTGGTCATTGCCGAAGAAGGCGACGAGTCGGTCAAGGATTACGCAGAGCAGGTCTTCTACGTACCGGAGACGCCCACCCTGTTGATGCCGCTGCTCACCACTGTTCCGCTGCAGATCTTTGCCGCTGAACTGGCCGGCGCCAAGGGCTACGACGTAGACCAGCCGCGCAACCTCGCCAAGAGCGTGACCGTAGAATAACGCCATGATTGTTGGCATTGGCGTAGACGTCGTAGACATCGAGCGGTTCGGCAGGCAGCTGGAGCGGACGCCCGGGCTCCGGGATCGGCTGTTTGTTCCTGCCGAACGGGAATTGAACACCCGTTCCCTGGCTGCCCGTTTTGCGGCCAAGGAAGCCGTGGCCAAGGTTCTGGGTGCCCCCGCGGGCATGAACTGGCAGGACTGCTGGATTGGCCTCGATGAGAACGGCCCCACGGTCCAGGTCAAGGGCACGGTGCTGGCAGTGGCTGAGGCCAAGGGCGTCAAGCGCTGGCACTTGTCCATGAGCCATGACGGTGGCATCGCCACGGCCACTGTGCTCGCCGAGGGCTAAGCGGACTCTCAAGAACAATGATCAGCGCCTTCACCGGACAACAGATCAGGGATGCGGAACAACCGTACCTGGACGCCGGTGGGGGCGCTGTTCTCATGGAACGGGCAGCCTATGGGCTGGCCCAGGCCGTAGCACGCGAGGTCAAGACACGGCGCCGGCTGGCCGGTGCCAGCGTCACCGTCCTGGCAGGCAAGGGCAACAATGGCGGCGATGGCCTCTTTGCGGCAGCGCTGCTGGCACGCCGGGGAATGCGCACGACGGCGGTCCTCGCCGCTGCTGAAGTCCATCCCGAGGCGTTGGCAGCCTTCAAGACAGCCGGTGGTCGGACCCTCTACCTCGAGCCGGGGAACGCTGAGGAACTCGCAGTCGTATGCGCAGGAAATGACGTGATCATTGATGCCCTGCTTGGCACGGGTGCCCGTGGAGGCCTCCGTGGGACATCCGCGGAACTTATTGCTTCCCTTCAGGAACTGCGTCCCGCCTTGGTAGTGGCCTGCGATCTGCCCAGCGGGCTGGATGCCACCACAGGCGAAGTCCACTGGCCTGTGCTGGATGCGGACGTTACGGTGACGTTTGGCGGCGTCAAAGCAGGCCTCATGACCGACCCGGGGGAAGGCTGTTCGGGCCGGGTCCAGGTGGTGGACATCGGCATTGAAGAGTTGCTCGAATCCACCCGGCCGGAGCTCCGCCGCCTCACTTCTGCAGAAATTTCCGCAGTGCTGCCCCGTCCCGGACGCCGGGCACACAAATACACGCGGGGTGTCCTGGGCGTTGTGGCGGGCTCGGTGCGGTTTGCCGGTGCCGCTGTCCTGGGCGTCCATGCGGCGGCCCTCGCGGGCGCCGGGATGGTGCGTTACGCCGGCCCCCAATCGGTAGCGCAGTTGGTGCTGGCCAAAACCCCGGAAGCTCTGTGGGAACCGGAGAAACCCGGCCGGGTCCAAGCATGGTTGCTGGGCTCCGGCGTCGACGGGGAAGAGCAGCTTGAGCGGGCCAGGTCCGCTGCTGCGACTGCCTTGGCCGCGGATCTGCCCGTGGTAGTGGATGCAGGTGCATTAAGCCTCCTGCCGGACCACTGCCCGGCCCACTGGATCCTGACGCCACACGCTGGAGAACTGGCCACACTCCTCGGCTCGCTGCCCTCAACCGGTGAGGTGGCCGTGACGCGGGAGGACGTGGAATCGCGGCCGCTGCACTGGGTACGTCAGGCCGCAGAACAAACCGGCGCCACGGTGCTCCTGAAGGGAGCCACCACACTGGTGGCGTCGCCGTCGGGCGTTGTTTTCAGCCAGTCCGAAGGCACGGCCTGGATGGCGACCGCAGGCAGTGGCGATGTCCTGGCCGGTATTCTGG
The DNA here is from genome assembly GCF_059739405.1 of Arthrobacter sp. TmtSoilC79. Lineage (NCBI taxonomy): Bacteria > Bacillati > Actinomycetota > Actinomycetes > Micrococcales > Micrococcaceae > Arthrobacter > Arthrobacter sp. TmtSoilC79. The sequence continues at coordinate 1,455,433 of NZ_AP046051.1, forward strand.
GCGCTTTGCTCGCCCAAAGCGCGGAATCCATCAAGGACGACGACGGCGCATATGCCGGCCTGGGCCTGGGCGTTGAGGACCGCTGGGCTGCATTGGCTGCCGTTGCTGCGAGCCTCCACGGGCGGGCTGGATCGCAGGCATCGGAAGAATTCAACGGAGGGCCCCTTACAGCTTCCGCGATCATGTCTGCGATACCGCGTGTGATTGGTTCGCTCAGCGCGGAATACGACCGAACAAGACCCTAAGGTTACTGTCGTTGTCGGGGTCATGAGTAGGCTTGCAACAGTTGTTCGCATCATCAAGAGGAGAACGCATGGAAGTCTGGCCTGGATCGGCTTATCCGCTGGGTGCCACCTTTGACGGCACCGGCACCAACTTCGCGCTGTTTAGCGAGAAGGCCGAAAAAGTGGAATTGTGCCTCTTCGACGACGACGGCGGGGAAGTCCGCGTAGAAGTTACCGAGGTTGATGGTTACGTATGGCACTGTTATCTGCCGCAGGTCCAACCCGGACAAAAGTACGGCTACAGGGTGCACGGTCCTTACGACCCCGACGCCGGCCAAAGGTTCAATCCCAATAAGCTGCTGCTGGATCCTTACGCAAAGGCCATCCACCGGCAGATCGACTGGGATCCATCCTTGTTCTCCTACAACATGGATGACCCGGACTCCCGCAATGACGAGGACTCGGCACCGCACATGATGCTGGGTGTCGTCATCAACCCGTTCTTCGATTGGGACGGCGACAAGCTGCTGCGGATTCCGTATCACAAGTCCGTGATCTACGAGGCCCACGTCAAAGGCCTTACCCAGATGCATCCAGAGGTGCCGGAGGAGCAGCGCGGCACGTATGCCGGCGTCGCCCACCCGGCGGTTATTTCCCACCTGCAGAAGCTGGGAATCACGGCGATCGAGCTCATGCCGGTGCACCAATTCGTCAATGACGGCATCCTGCAGGACAAGGGCTTGAACAACTACTGGGGCTACAACACCATTGGGTTCTTTGCCCCCCACAACAGCTACAGCTCCAAAGGTGACACTGGCCAGCAGGTCCAGGACTTCAAAGCCATGGTGCGGGCACTGCACACCGCCGGAATCGAAGTCATCCTTGATGTGGTCTACAACCACACAGCCGAAGGCAACCACCTTGGACCGACCCTCTCGTTCAAGGGAATCGACAACTCCGCGTACTACCGCCTGGTGGAAGACGACCAGAAGTACTACATGGACTACACCGGCACCGGCAACTCACTCAATGTCCGCAGCCCGCACTCCCTGCAGTTGCTGATGGACTCCCTGCGGTACTGGGTCACCGAGATGCACGTGGACGGGTTCCGTTTCGACCTCGCATCCACGCTTGCCCGCGAATTCTACGATGTGGACAAACTCTCCACATTCTTCGAACTCATCCAGCAGGACCCCGTGGTTTCCCAGGTGAAGCTCATTGCCGAACCATGGGACGTTGGTCCCGGCGGCTACCAGGTGGGCAACTTCCCGCCGCAATGGACCGAATGGAACGGCCAGTACCGCGACACCGTGCGTGACTTCTGGCGCGGCGAACCCTCAACCCTGGGCGAATTCGCGTCCCGGCTCACCGGCTCCGCGGACCTTTACGAGCACTCGGGCCGCCGCCCGGTGGCATCGATCAACTTCGTCACCGCCCACGACGGTTTTACCCTGGCTGACCTCGTCTCCTACAACGAGAAACACAACGAGGCCAACGGCGAAGGCAACAACGACGGCGAATCGCACAACCGCTCGTGGAACTGCGGAGCCGAAGGTCCCACGGATGATCCCACTGTCCTTGGCTTGAGGGCGCGCCAGCAGCGCAACTTTATCGCCTCGCTGTTCCTGTCTCAGGGCGTCCCCATGCTCCTGCACGGCGATGAACTCGGCAGGACCCAGAACGGCAACAACAACGGGTACTGCCAGGATTCGGAACTGACCTGGATCAACTGGGACAACGTGGACCAGCCCCTGATCGAGTTCACGGCCGCCGTCAGTGCCCTCCGGGCCAAACATCCGAGCCTGCGTCGCAGCCGCTTCTTCGACGGGAGGCCGGTCCTGCGAGGCGAAGGCGAGCGACTGCCCGACATCGTATGGCTTGACGCGGACGCCAGCACCATGAGCCCGTCGGACTGGGATGAAGCCTTGGGTCGGTCCGTTGGCGTATTCCTCAACGGTGATGGCATCCACGGCCAGGATACGCAGGGCCGGCGCATCACGGACGTGAACTTCCTGCTCTACTTCAACGCCGACCAGGAAGAAGTCGGTTTCCGGATTCCTTCGGATGAGTACGCCCCCGCCTGGGACGTCATGATCGACACCGCCGGAGAAGGTGCTGAAGCGGGAGTGGTCAAGCCCGACCAGATCCTGATGGTCGGCGGGAAGTCCTTGGTGGTCCTGCGGGCCCACAGCACTCCGGAAATTGAACCCGACCACTCCGTGGCGGCCTCCCTTGCTGCCCTGACGCAGACCAGCACACCGGAAAACGCGTCCATCACGGCTCCTGCCGTGACATCGCTGCCTTTCGACTACAAGGACTCCGCACCCGAGGGGACCAATGACGAAGGTGACGGGAAGAAGGCGGATTCATGAAGACACCCGTCTCAACCTACAGGCTCCAAATCCGCGCTGGTTTCACTCTCCAGGACGCAGCGGATCTCACCGGATACCTGCGTTCGCTTGGCATCGACTGGGTTTACGTCTCCCCGATCCTGACCGCGGAAGAGGGCTCGGACCACGGCTATGACGTGACCGATCCTTCAACCGTCGATCCTTCCCGTGGAGGCCCTGAGGGGCTTTCCGCGCTGTCCAAGGCAGCGAAGGAAAAAGGCCTTGGCGTCCTGGCCGACATCGTGCCCAACCACATGGGTGTTGCTTCACCGAAGCAAAATGCCTGGTGGTGGCAGTTGCTGAAGGAAGGCCGCGGTTCAAAGTACGCGGAGGCCTTCGACGTCGACTGGGACTTCGGCGGCGGCAAGATCCGCATCCCTGTACTGGGAAGCGATGACGACCTTGACGGGTTGTCGGTGGTGGACGGCGAACTGCGCTACTACGATCACAGCTTCCCCCTGGCCGAGGGGACCTATACCTCCGGGGACAACCCGCGGGAAGTCCATGCACGGCAGCACTATGAACTAGTGGGCTGGCGCCGGGCGGACGCTGAGTTGAACTACCGCCGGTTCTTCGCCGTCAACACCCTCGCCGGGCTGCGCGTCGAAATCCCCTGGGTCTTTGACGAGTCCCACGAGGAGATCGTTCGCTGGTTCCGTGAAGGACTGGTGGACGGGTTGCGGATCGACCACCCGGATGGGCTCGCCGACCCCGAGGGTTACCTCGCCCGGCTGCGGGAAGCAACCGGTGGGGCCTACTTGCTGGTCGAAAAGATCCTTGAACCCGGAGAAGAACTGCCGGACACCTTCGAGTGTGAAGGGACCACCGGCTACGACGCCCTTGCCGACGTCGACAGGCTCTTCGTGGATCCGGCCGCAGAGGAATACCTGAATTCCCTCGACGCCAGGTTGCGGGACGCGGAATCCCCAGCGAACTACGCTGCGATGATCCACGGGACCAAGCGCCGGATCGCCGACGGAATCCTGCGTTCGGAAATCCTCCGGTTGGCGCGATTGGTGCCACCGTCCATGGACTTGCCGGCGGAGAAAGTTGCCGATGCCATCGCCGAAGTCATCTGCTGCTTCCCCATCTACCGCACCTACCTTCCTTACGGCCAGGATGTCCTGGCCGAATCGATCCGTCGTGCCGGGGAAAGCCGTGCTGACCTCAATGAGGTGCTGGAGCTCCTGACGCCACTGCTGATGGATTCCTCCGGTGCTTTGGCACAACGTTTCCAGCAGACCTCCGGAATGGTCATGGCCAAGGGGGTGGAAGATACCGCCTTCTTCCGTTACAGCCGGCTGGGGACCCTTACCGAAGTGGGAGCAGATCCGACGGAATTCGCGGTATCCACCGACGTCTTCCATAGGCGGATGGCCCGCAGGCAGCAGGCGTTGCCGCTCTCCATGACCACACTGAGCACCCATGACACCAAGCGGAGCGAGGACGCAAGGGCTCGTATCTCGGTCATCTCCGAGGCCGTCCCTGAATGGGAACTGTTCCTGGGCACCGTCCAGGAGTTGGCCCCCATCCCTGACGGTCCCTTGGCTGCCCTTGTATGGCAATCGATCGTCGGTGCCTGGCCTGCAGATCGCGGACGCCTGCAGTCCTACGCCCTGAAGGCTGCACGTGAAGCGGGTAATTCGACCAACTGGACCGACCCCAACCAGGAGTTCGAACGTCACCTGGCGGCCGCCGTCGACTCCGTCTTTGATTCGCCTGAAGTTGGAGCAGCCTTGGCCAACTTTGTCGCTGAGCTGGAACCCCATGGAACGTCCAACTCGTTGTCGGCCAAGCTGGTCCAGCTGACCATGCCGGGTGTGCCGGATGTCTACCAGGGCACCGAATTCAGGGACGGTTCCCTCACCGACCCGGACAACAGGCGCCCTGTCGACTTCCAGGCTCGCATAACCGCGCTGGCGGAGTTGGACAACGGGGCCTCGCCGGCGTTTACGGACGAGGCGGCCAAGCTGTTGGTGGTGTCACGGGCACTGAGGTTGCGGCGCGACCGGCCTGAACTCTTCAGCGGATACACCCCGGTAGGAGTGCACGGGGCCGCAGCCGGCCACGTGGTGGCCTTCGATCGCGGCGTTGCCGGCCGCGGCGCCCTCACTGTGGCCACGCGCCTGCCCAAACGGCTTGCCCGGGAAGGTGGGTGGCGGGACACCGTAATCGAGGTATCCGGAAACGTCCGTGACGAACTCACCGGAGCCACGTACGGTGCCGGCAACATCTTGTTGGAGACGCTGCTGGAAAAGTATCCCGTGGCCTTGCTGGTCCCCACCGACTGACCCCACATCAAACCATCACTGCAACGCACGCTTGAACACGCATAAGGGAGCATGATGCTGGAGCACGCTGCTGGAAAAAACCGCTACGACGTCTGGGCGCCGAACGCTGATTCGGTCCGGCTTCTTGCCGACGGGCGCGAATACCAGATGGAACACCACGACGCCGCCGCCCCCGGTTGGTGGCGGGCGCCCGCTGAGGCGCCCGGCCAGGAAGGCGACGGCGTGCCCTATGGGTACATCGTGGACGGCGAGGGGCCATTCCCGGACCCGCGTTCGAGGCGGCAACCGGACGGCGTTCACGGTTTGTCCGTCACCTTCGATCCCTCCGTCCACGAGTGGCAGGACTCCGGGTGGAAGGGCCGGCCGCTCAAGGGAGCTGTCATCTACGAGCTGCACCTGGGCACTTTCACCCCTGAAGGGACACTGGATGCTGCCGCCGCCAAACTGGACTACCTGGTGGACCTCGGTGTGGACTTCATTGAGTTGCTGCCGGTCAACGGCTTCAACGGCGTCCACAATTGGGGTTACGACGGCGTTCTTTGGTACGCCGTCCACGAGCCCTACGGCGGCCCGGCAGCGTACCAGCGCTTTGTTGACGCCGCCCATGCTGCCGGCTTGGGCGTCATCCAGGACGTTGTCTACAACCACCTTGGGCCGAGTGGGAACTACCTGCCCAAGTTCGGTCCCTACCTGAAGTCGGGGGAGGGAAACACTTGGGGTGACTCCGTTAACCTCGACGGGCCTGGCTCGGACGACGTCCGGCGCTACATCCTGGAGAACGCGGCCATGTGGCTGCGGGACTACCACGTGGACGGGCTCCGCCTTGATGCCGTTCACGCTTTGCGTGACGAGCGCGCAGTGCACATCCTCGAGGAGTTCGGGGCACTGGGTGACGAGGTCGAAGCAGAAACCGGGGTTCCCCGGAGAATGATCGCCGAATCGGACCTGAACAATCCGCGGCTCATCTACCCGCGCAAGGACAACGGTTACGGGCTCGAAGGCCAATGGAGCGATGATTTCCACCACGCAGTGCACGTCAACCTCAGTGGGGAGACCACCGGCTACTACGCGGACTTCGACTCACTGGCCGTGTTGGCGAAGGTCCTGGAACATGGGTTCCTCCACGATGGCAGCTACTCCAGTTTCCGCGGGCGGCATCATGGCCGGCCCATCCGGCGGGACCTTGCCCACCCGTCGGCACTGGTCGTCTGCCTGCAAAACCACGACCAGATCGGCAACCGGGCAACCGGTGATCGGCTCACGGCGTCGTTGTCCTACGGGAAGCTGGCCATTGGGGCAGTGCTGACCATGACGTCCCCCTTCACGCCCATGTTGTTCATGGGCGAGGAGTTCGGCGCTTCCACACCGTGGCAGTTCTTCACCTCCCACCCTGAACCTGAGCTTGGAAAGGCCACAGCGGAAGGGCGGATCAAGGAGTTCGAACGCATGGGATGGGACCCCGCTGTGGTGCCCGACCCGCAGGACCCGGAGACGTTCCAGCGTTCCAAGCTCAATTGGGATGAAGCAGGCGAGGGAGACCACGCCCGCTTGCTGCAGCTGTACAAGGATTTAGCACAGCTGCGCCGGGACACGCCCGAGTTGGTGGACGGCGGCTTCGGTGAGACTTCGGTGGAGTTCGACGACGACGAACACTGGCTGCAGATGTCCCGCGGCGATGTTCGCGTCATCTGCAACTTCGGGGACGATGCACTCGGGACGCCCCTGAGCGGCAGCATCCTGCTGGCTACTGACGGCGAAGCAGCCCTGGACGAGGGGACGCTGACGCTTCCCGGCGGAAGCGCCGCCGTCGTGCGCGTCCAGTAAGTCCTCCAAGCCGAAGGTGACGGCGCCCACATAGCGGACGGCGCCGTCACCCCGGTTTGCGCAGTGGCAGGATGGTACGTATGACTTATTCGGCTGCGGAAAACCGCTACGAAACCATGCCCTACCGCCGTGTTGGACGCAGCGGACTCAAGCTCCCAGCCATTTCGCTGGGCCTCTGGCACAACTTCGGCGATGACAAGCGCTTTGACGAACAGCGTGCCATCCTGCGCCGGGCGTTCGATCTTGGTGTGAACCACTTCGACCTCGCCAACAACTATGGCCCGCCCGACGGGTCGGCGGAAACCAACTTCGGGCGCCACCTCAAGGATGACTTCAAGCCCTACCGCGATGAACTGGTCATCTCCACCAAAGCCGGCTACTACATGTGGCCCGGCCCGTACGGTGAGTGGGGATCCCGGAAGTACCTGATCTCCAGCCTGGACCAGTCGCTGGAGCGCATGGGCCTGGACTACGTGGACATTTTTTACAGCCACCGCCCGGACCCGGAGACGCCGCTGGAAGAGACCATGGGCGCGTTGGATTACGCGGTCCGGTCCGGCAAGGCGCTGTATGCCGGAATCTCGTCCTACACACCCGAGCAGACCATTGAGGCTGCCCGGATACTGAAGGAACTCGGCACGCCACTGCTGATTCACCAGCCCAGTTACTCCATGCTGAACCGGTGGACCGAGAACGGATCCCCCAATCTCTATGAGGCCTTGGACCAGGTGGGGGCAGGCTCCATCGCGTTCTCGCCCTTGGCGCAGGGCATGCTGACCAACCGCTACCTCAACGGTGTTCCGGCCGACTCGCGGGCGGCGAAGGAACGATTCCTCTCCGAATCCCAACTGACCGAGGAAAAGCTGGACCGGGTCAGGGGCTTGAATGCCATTGCTGAGGGACGTGGGCAGACCCTCGCCCAGATGGCCATTGCCTGGATTCTGCGTGACCAGCCCAAGGGCTCCCCGGTGACCTCTGCGCTTGTTGGTGCATCCAGCGTCGCCCAGCTTGAAGACACGCTTAGCGCCATCAACAACCTGGAGTTCACCACGGATGAACTGACGGCGATTGACGAATTCGCTGTGGAGTCGGACATCAACCTTTGGGCCGGGAAGTAGCCTCCAAAGTATCGCCATAAAACTGCAGGGGCCGGCCGGGAACAAAGCCGGCCCCTGCTGTGTTGGTTACAATGCAAGAGTGCGCCGAATGGCGCCGTGCCAATCAGTCGTGCCCTGGACTCAGTCAGGGCTGCGCCTGGCATATGAGGTTTAGTCTCAAGAGGAGTTCCGTGTCTTCACATCCGATTCGTGTTGCCATTGTCGGCGTAGGTAACTGCGCTGCATCGTTGGTCCAAGGTGTTCAGTACTATCGCGACGCTGACCCCAAGGCCACGATCCCGGGTCTGATGCACGTCGAGTTCGGCCAGTACCACGTCAATGACGTCCAGTTCGTTGCTGCTTTCGACGTTGACAGCAAAAAGGTTGGACTGGACTTGGCCGACGCCATCGGCGCCAGCGAAAACAACACCATCAAGATTGCCGACGTCCCTGCCACCGGTGTAACGGTCCAGCGCGGCCACACGCTCGACGGCCTCGGCAAGTACTACCGCGAGACCATCGTTGAGGCCCCCGAGGAAGCCGTGGACATCGTCGCAGCGCTGCGCGAGGCCAAGGCCGACGTCATGGTCTGCTACCTGCCCGTTGGCTCGGACCAGGCTGCAAAGTTCTACGCCCAGTGCGCGATCGACGCCGGTGTGGCGTTCGTCAACGCCCTGCCCGTGTTCATCGCAGGAACCAAGGAATGGGCTGACAAGTTCACCGAGGCCGGCATCCCGATCGTGGGCGATGACATCAAGAGCCAGATCGGTGCCACCATCACGCACCGCGTCATGGCCAAGCTCTTCGAAGACCGCGGCGTGACGCTGGACCGCACCTACCAGCTCAACGTCGGCGGCAACATGGACTTCAAGAACATGCTGGAGCGCGACCGCCTGGAATCCAAGAAGATCTCCAAGACCCAGGCCGTGACCTCCAACGTTGAGGCCGAGCTGCACGCGGACGACGTCCACATTGGGCCGTCGGACTACGTGGCTTGGCTGGACGACCGCAAGTGGGCCTTCGTGCGCCTCGAGGGCCGCAACTTCGGCGACGCACCGGTGTCCCTTGAGTACAAGCTTGAGGTCTGGGATTCCCCGAACTCGGCAGGTGTCATCATCGACGCCATCCGTGCGGCCAAGATCGGCCTTGACCGCGGCATCGGCGGACCACTGCTTTCCGCGTCCAGCTACTTCATGAAGTCGCCGCCGGAGCAGTTCAACGACGACCTCGCCCGCGATAAGGTCGAAGCCTTCATCCGCGGCGACATCGAGCGCTAAACACCCCTGTTACACCAAACGCCCCCGTGTCCACTACGGGGGCGTTTGTCGTTTCCCGAACCTTCTCTCACGTCCTTCCGGTTTGGGGCCGACGCTCGCTCACTTTTCTCAAGAGAGTGAGAGAGCGTGGTGCTGGAGGGCAGGGGATGTGAGAGAGCGTGGGTCTGGAGGGCAGGGGATGTGAGAGCGGGTTAGAAGAGGCCGGTGGGTTGACCGTCGGCGTCCACGTCCATGCGCATCGCGGCCGGTTCCTTGGGCAGTCCGGGCATGGTCATGACAGCGCCGGTCAACGCCACGATGAAGCCGGCGCCGGTCTTGGGTATCAGTTCGCGCACGTGCACCGTGAAACCCTTGGGAGCGCCGAGCCTGGAAGCGTCGTCGGTGAAGGAGTATTGGGTCTTGGCCATGCAGACAGGGAAGTCGGACCAACCGTTCTTCTCGATCTCCGCCAGTCGCTTCAGGGCCGGAACCGAGAAGTCGACGCCGTCCGCCCCGTAGATCTCCTGCACAATGGTCCGGATCTTGTCCTCCACAGGCATCTCCAGAGGGTAGAGGTGGTGGAAGTCCGACGGTGCGGACAAGGCGGCTGCAACCTTCCCTGCAAGACCGTCACCGCCGTCGCCTCCTCCGCCCCGGCCCCAGACATCGGCGACGGCGGCCTCGACGCCTTCCGCGGCGCACCAGTCGAGCAGCCACTCCAGTTCCTCCGGGGTGTCCGTGGCGAATTTGTTGATGGAGACGATGGGGGAGATGCCGAATTTGGACACGTTGCGGACATGCCTCTGAAGATTCTCCACCCCGGCAGCAACGGCCTCGACGTTGGGTTCGCTGAGTTGGTCCTTGGGGACCCCGCCCTGCATCTTCAGGGCGCGGATCGTCGCCACCACTACGACGGCGGATGGCGCCACCTGGGCGATTCTCGCCTTGATGTCCATGTACTTTTCCGCGCCGAGGTCTGCCCCGAACCCGGCTTCTGTGACCACGATGTCGGCTAACTGCATGGCCGTGCTGGTGGCGATCAGGGAGTTGCAGCCGTGGGCAATGTTGGCGAACGGGCCACCATGGACCAATGCAGGGGTTCCTGCGATGGTCTGGACGAGGTTTGGTTTGATGGCGTCCTTCAACAGCATGGTCAGTGCGCCTTCGACACCGAGGTCCGCTACAGTGACCGGCGAGCGATCGTAGGTGTAGCCAAAAGTGATCCGGCCCAGCCGTGCGCGGAGGTCGTCCAGGTCTTTGGCCAGGCAGAAGACCGCCATGATTTCGGAGGCCACGGTGATGTCGAAGCCGTCCTGCCGCGGTACGCCCTGAACAGGTCCGCCGAGGCCGATGACCACTTCCCGCAGCGAGCGGTCGTTCATGTCCAGCACGCGTTTGAATGTCATGCGGCGGGGATCGATATTGAGTTCGTTGCCTTGGAAAATATGGTTGTCCACCAGGGCCATGAGCGCGTTGTTGGCGGAGGTGATTGCATGGAAATCGCCGGTGAAGTGCAGGTTGATGTCGTCCATGGGAAGCACCTGGGAGTACCCGCCGCCGGTGGCTCCGCCCTTCATCCCCAGGATCGGCCCCAAGGAGGGCTCGCGAAGGGCAATCATCACGTTGTGCCCTGCGCGGGCCAGGGAGTCGGCCAGCCCCACGGTGGTGGTGGACTTGCCTTCGCCTGCCGGGGTGGGGGACATGGCGGACACCAGTACTACCTTGCCGGGGGTCTTCCCAGCGGGAAAAACCAGCTTTGACGGATTGATTTTGGCCTTGTAGGGCCCATACAGCTCAAGGGCGTCCTCGGTGATGCCTGCGCGTCGGGCAATGTCCACGATGGGCTGGATAGTGGCTTTGCGGGCAATTTCAAGATCGGACAGGACCTTGTTTTCAGACATCGTCGTCCTTTGGCTGGGTATGCCGGCAGCGGGGTGGTGCTGCAGGCGTTGGTTCGCTGTGCGCGTCAATCTACCAGTCGACACGGCGGAACCGGCGAAGACTCAGCGCCGGGGAACCAGCAGGCCGCCCACTGCTTCGCGGTAGCTTTCCAGCGTGATGGCTGCTGTCCGTTGCCATCCGAAGGATTCGGCGTGGGTTGCGGCCAACCGACCCATGTCTTCACGGGTCTGGACGTCGTCGTAGAGGTCCTCCAAGGCGTCTGCCCAGTCGGAGGGGTCGTGTCCGTCCACCAGCATGCCCGTCCGGCCATCGGAAATGGCCCGTGACAGTCCGCCCACGTTGGTGGCCACCACTGGTGTACCGCACGCTTGTGCTTCCAAAGCGACCAAACCGAAGGATTCGCTGAAAGAGGGCATGACCACGACGTCTGCGGAGCGGAACCAACCCGCCAGTTCAGGTGCCACCACAGGCGGGCGGTGCGTCACGACGTCGGCCAGTCCGGCGTCGTCGATGATGTGTTGGAGATTGAAGTCCTTGGCACCGCTGAGGGAGCCCAGAATGGTCAGCTCGAGATCGATGTCGGGCCGGCGCTTGCGCAGGATCCCAGCGGCCTTGACGAACACCTGGGGGCCTTTGAGCCGCTGGATCCGCCCGGCGAAGAGGATATGGAAACTGTCCGGCCTGACTCCGCGCAGGGACCGTGACTTCCGCCGGAACGAGGGCGTAAAGACCTTGAGGTCGACGCCGGGCGGGGCCACGTCGATCCGGTCAAGATCGGCACCGTAGTGCGAAACCAGTTCCTCGGCCTCGGCTGGAGTGTTGGCGACCAGCCGGGTAGCGCCGTCGACGATCCGCTGTTCGCCCTCTTCGCGGCGCCGGGGCTCGGGGCGTTCGCCGGATTCGAGGACAAGATTTTTGACCTTGGCCATGGTGTGCATGGTGTGCACCAGCGGCACGCCCCATAGCCCTGACAGTTCCAGCCCGGCCACGCCGGACACCCAATAGTGTGAATGGATGGCATCGTAGCGGCCGTGCAGTTGGCTGCCGCGGATCATGTCGATCTGTTCCACCATCTGGTGCAGGAGGGCCGGCAGCTCTTCCTTGGGGACTTTGCGGCGAGGCCCCGCCATGACGTTATGGACGCAGACGCCGGGACCTGGATGTTCGACGGCGGGTTGGCCGGCTTTGGTGGATCGGGTGAAGATCTCCACTTCCACCCCGGTCTCCGCCAGCGCCATGGCCAGGGCCCGCACGTAGACGTTCATCCCACCGGCATCTCCGGCACCTGGCTGCTCCATGGGGGAGGTATGCAAGGACAGGAACGCCACACGACGGATCAACGGCACCGCATTCCTCCTGACACGAACAGCAAAACAGCAAACACGCCTTTGCCCTGCAGAAAACACTACTCCTGCCGTCCACTGCCTCCGAAGGTGCCAACACACAGCTGCGGGCAGCACCACCGCTGGACGGGGCTGCTAGCGTGGCGGCTGTGAGCGAAGAACAGACTTTCGACATCCGCCAAGCCATCCCCGCGGACTGGCCCGGGATCTGGGCCATCCTGGAACCGGTGATCCGTGCCGGTGAGACCTTTACCTGGGACCGTGACACGTCCGAGGAAGCGGCCCGGAGCAAGTGGATCAAAGACGCTCCCGGCCAGACGTTCGTGGCCGTAGCCAGGGACTCGGGCGTGATCCTTGGAACAGGAGAGTTCCACGCCAACCAGGCCGGCGGCGGCAGTCATGTAGCCAATGCCGGGTACATGGTGGGAGCCAACCACTCAGGCCAAGGTGTTGCCCGCGCCCTTTGCGCCTATTCGTTGACTGAAGCGAAGGCTGCAGGCTTCTACGCCATGCAGTACAACGCCGTGGTGGAGAGCAACGTCCGGGCGGTGTGGTTGTGGCAGTCCATGGGCTTCCGGATCCTGGCGACGGTGCCTGAGGCATTCGATCATCCGGAGATCGGCTACGTGGGCCTGCACGTCATGTACCGGAAGCTGTAGGCCACCTCCACAGCCGGGCGAGTTCGGGAAACGCTGCCTCGTATCCGGTGAGGAGTTGTTCTCCCAGCTCCGCCGTTCCGATCAAAGGGTGCGCCGCGAAGGCATCAACGGCAGCACTGCGCTCGCCGTGCACCACAGCACGGATGGTCAGCCGCTCCACCTCTTTGACGTGCTGCATGAGGGTGAGGAATTGGCCGCCCGGCCGTTCCTGCGCAAGCGGCCACGCGCCGTCGGGCGTCACCTCACAGGGAACCTCGACGACGGCGTCGGCCGGCAACCCGGGCACGGCCACCTTGCCCGCCGGACCAGCAGGCGAGACCGGCGCGTTGGGAACGTTCAGGATCAGCTGGGCAGATCCACCCCCGGACAACGCCCGCATCACGGACAGTGCTACCCGCTCATAGCCACCGCCGGCCAAGTCGGACTCGTCCCGTTGCTCACCGTGCGTACGGGCTTCAGCCAGGTAGCCTTCCTCCCGGGACCTGCGGGCACTGTCCCACAGCTCAAAGGGATGAGTTGCTCGCACCAGGGCAGGGTAGAGGGAACTCTGCTGGTGGTGGATTGATGCACCCCGGGTTTCCTGCTGCCGGCGGATCGCATCGGTGGCCCGGGCTGTTTGGTAGTAGTAGTACAGGTATTCGTTGGGCAGGCAGCCAAGCTGCAGCAGGGTGTGCTGCCCAAACAACCTGCCTTCTTCGATGGTCTCGAGCGCAGCGTGGTCCGCCAGCAGCCCGGGCAGCAGGTCCCGCCCGCCGGGAGCCAGCCGATACAGCCAGCCGAGATGGTTCAACCCGAAGTAGCCCACGCCGTCGAGACTTCCTTCTGCCAGCGGGGTGCCGGCAGCACGTGCCGCCCGATGGACCAGGCCCCCGGCGGAATCGCAGATGCCCACCACCTTGCGTCCCAACACCGGGCCCAAAGCTTCGGTCACCATGCCTGCGGGGTTGGTGAAATTGATCAACCACGCCCCGGGGCAATATTCCCGCATCGCTTCGGCGAGTTCCAGCATGCGGGGAATGGTCCGCAGCGCATAGGAGATCCCGCCCGCGCCGGTGGTTTCCTGGCCCAGCAGGCCAAGATCCAAGGCCACGCGTTCGTCGGCGATCCGCCCGGCAGTGCCGCCGGGACGGATTGCCGCGAACACCGTGTCCGTCCCGGTAAGAGCCTCCGGCAGGTCAGAGGAAACCACGACGACGGGCGCGGAACCTTCCGCGGAGGCCATGTCGCGGACAACAGCTTCAATGGCTGCCAAGCGGGCCTCGTCCACATCGTAGAGCACCAGCTCGTCCACCAGCCCGGCGAAGGGACCCACGCACAAGGCCCTGTAGATAAGGGGTACCCGGAAGCCGCCGCCACCGGCGATCATGAGCCGCATGACCGAAGTCTATGCAGGCCGTACGGATCTATGCAGCCCCGTGAGGATCGGCGTAGTCTGCGATGCATGGACGCTATGCCCCAGCGACGATTTGATCCACTGGCTTCCCTGCGCTCCGATGCCGACCAGCACTGCGACCTCCTCCTGACAGGAACGGTCTTCCAGGACATCATTTTCACTGGCCTGCCGCACTCGCCCGAACCCGGCACGGAGGTATGGAGCGAGGGGATGGGCAGTTGCCCCGGCGGGGTGGCCAACCAAGCCATCGCCGCTGCCAGGCTGGGTTTGCGTACAAATCTTGCCGCGACCTTCGGGGACGACGGCTATGGAGACTACAACTGGCAGATCCTTGAAAGCCAGGAACACGTGGACCTGTCGTTGTCGCGAAAAGTTCCCGGCTGGCACTCGCCCGTCACCGTTTCCCTGTGCGTGAACCAGGACAGGTCCATGGTCACCCACGGGCACCCGGCGCCCATCAGTTCCTCCGAACTGATGGGCAAACCACCCAAGGCACTCGCCGCCGTCGCTGACCTCGGCGAAGAACTGGAGCCGTGGATGCTCGCGGCAAAGGATTCCGGCACCAAACTCTTTGGCGTAGTGGGGTGGGATCCTACGGGAGAGTGGTCCGAACGCCGGCTGGATTTGCTGGAGAACTTCCATGCCTTCCTGCCCAATGCGCCTGAGGCCATGGCATTCACAGGCAAAGCGGACCCGTGGGCTGCGCTGTACTCCCTGGCAGACCGGGTGCCTGTGGCCGTGGTGACGCTCGGACCGCAGGGGGCCGTTGCCGTGGACTCGGAGACCGGCGAGGAAGAATGGGTGCCCTCCCTCCCGGTCTCCGCCTACGATCCCACCGGCGCGGGCGACTGCTTCGGGGCGGCGTTCATTGTGGGATGCCTGGCGGGGTGGAGGCTGGGGGACCGCCTTCGCTTCGCCAACCTGTGCGCCTCGCTGGCGGTCCAGGAGGTGGGCGGCTCGTTGGCGGCCCCCGGGTGGGGGGACATCGCCGACTGGTGGCAGCGGGCCAACGCGCGGAAGGAACGCCAGTCCAGCCAGTGGCTGCGGCGGTTCGCGTTCCTTGAACCGATCGTGAAGGACATCCCGGCCGAAGCCCAGCGCCGGGCCAGGGCAACGATCGCACATTTGTCGGACGCACAGTAGCGGGCCGGGAAGGCACGCAGTTAACCCGAATTCACCGGCCCTACTAGAATCTCTAGGGTGACTTACGAAGCAGCTGCAGATATCGGTATCGGGTCGAAAGCCTCCATAGCAAAGTCGGCGGTGCTGGAACGCTCCGCCGTGATCGACCTCGAAGCCGTGCGGCACAACGTTCGCCAGTTCGTCGCCATCGCATCTCCCGCTTCGGTCATGGCTGTGGTGAAGGCTGACGCGTATGGCCACGGAGCCGTCCAAGTGGCCCGCGCAGCGCTCGACGCCGGGGCCGCCTGGTTGGGCGTCGCGCACATTTCCGAGGCGCTCGCCTTGCGCGCCGCCGGGGTCGATGCTCCTTTGCTGGCCTGGCTGCACACCCGGGAGAGCAACTTCCAAGCGGCAGTCGCCGCCGGCATCGACGTCGGAATTTCCGGCTGGGAGCTGGACGCCGTAGTGGCGGCAGCGCGTGAACAGGAACGGCCTGCGAGGGTCCATTTGAAAGTGGACACTGGGCTGGGCCGTAACGGATGCACCATTGCCGACTGGGACCAGTTGGTGGGCCAGGCCATGGAATACCAGGACCAAGGCCTGCTGCGCGTGGTGGGTATCTTCTCGCACCTCGCAGTGGCTGATGAGCCGCACCGTCCCGAAACCGATGAGCAACTGGCCGTCTTCCGCGAGGCGATAGCCATGGCCGAGGATGCAGGGGTGGACACGGAAGTACGGCATATCGCCAACACTCCGGCCACACTGTCCCGCCCGGACTCACACTTCGATCTGGTCCGTGTTGGCCTCGGCATTTACGGACTTTCGCCTTTTGAGGGCGCTACCTCCGCGGAACTTGGCCTGCACCCGGCCATGACGGTCCGCACGCTGCTCTCCAACTGCAAGAAGGTGCCGGCAGGCCAGGGTGTCTCCTATGGCCTGAACTACCGCACCAGCGGGGAAAGCACGCTGGGCCTGGTCCCGCTGGGGTACGCCGACGGAGTTCCGCGCGTTGGCACCGGCGGTCCTGTCCGCATCAATGGCGTCAACTACCCTGTGGTGGGCAGGATTGCCATGGACCAGATGGTGGTTGACCTCGGAGCGCTGACGCCGGAAGAGGCAGCAGGCTTCAAGGGTGCCGAGGCCGTCATGCTTGGCGACGGTGCAGACGGCGGACCCACGGCTGACGATTGGGCTGCGGCCGCGGGAACCAACAACTATGAAATCGTCACCCGCATCAGCCCCCGGGTCCCGCGCAGCTACGTCAACGAATTGCCGCCCCCGGCCGAGGTCCACAAGGACGCCAACCAAACCAACGCTGCCAACCAAGCCACAGAGACGGCAGCGCTGTGAGCGAACCGCAGTGGGAGCGCACCCTGACGGTCACGACGGCGGAGCAGACGCACGCCCTCGCGGCAGCCTTGGGTGAGGTACTCGAGGCCGGGGACCTCCTGGTCCTGACCGGCGAGCTGGGTGCAGGCAAGACCACGTTCACCCAAGGACTGGGCGAAGGCCTGGGCGTACGTGCGGGCATCATTTCCCCCACGTTTGTGCTGGTACGCATCCACCCCAACCTTGCTGACGGACCGCGGCCCGGTGGTCCGGACCTGGTCCACGTCGATGCGTACCGGCTGGAATCCTCGGCCGAAATCGACGACATCGATCTGGAGAACACCATGGACACGGCCGTCACTGTGGTGGAGTGGGGCCGGGACAGGGTGGAGCACCTCTCGGACAGCCGCCTGGAGATTGACCTGCACCGATCTGTTGGTGGGGAGAGCCAGGCAACAACAAACCCACCAGGCGGCGACGTCCTGGACTTCGATACCGATGACGACGACGAACCCCGCACCCTTGTCTTCCGTGGATACGGACCCCGCTGGGCCGAGGCTCCGCGAGTCCTTGAAACCGCGTCACAGGAGAGGAGCAACTGATGCTGATCCTGGCCATTGATACCTCAGCGGTTGCAAGTGCTGCCCTGATTTCCGACGACGCCATGGAGGGCGTGGTGGATTCCTTCGCTACGGAGGACACCCGCAGCCATGCCGAAGTCCTGGCTCCCGGCATTGAAAAGCTCCTGACCGGAGCGGGCGTCACGGGCGCCGATATCGACGCGATCGTCACCGGCGTAGGTCCTGGCCCCTTTACGGGATTGCGCTCGGGAATCGCCACTGCCAGAACCTTGGCTTTCGTCTGGAACAAGCCGTTGCATGGCGTGATGAGCCTTGACGCGATTGCCTTGGAGGTGGCGGAATCCACCGCTGCAGCTGCTGAGTTCCTGGTGGCCACAGATGCCAGGCGCAAGGAGGTCTACTGGGCGCGATACACGCTGGCCGACGGCCAGCTGCCGGTGCTTGTTGACGGACCGCACGTGGGATTTGCCGCCGACCTTCCGGACCTGCCGGTTTTTGGTGCCGGAGCAGGCTTGTATGCCGATGTCCTGAAGGCCAACGAGGACTTCTCCACAGCCCAGCCTCACGCAGCCTCACTGGGCCAGTTCGCCTTGGCAAAGCTCGCGGCCGGTGAACCGTTGCTGGACTCCACCCCGCTCTACTTGCGGGAATCCGATGCCCAGGTGCCCGGGCCCCGGAAGCGTGCGCTCTGATGGGACGGATAGTCTCACCCAAGCTTGAGCTTGCGGGAGTTTCCCTCCGGGACATGACAGAGGCCGATATCCCGGTAGTGGAGTCCTTGGAACGCCGGCTGTTCCCTGTGGATGCCTGGCCCCTGCAGATGTTCTTCGACGAACTCGCGCAGCCCGAAACCCGCCGTTATGTAGTTGCCGAGGTCGCGGGGGAGATCGTGGCTTACGCCGGATTGATGTGCATCGAACCGATCGCGGACGTCCAGACGATCGCCGTCGTGCCAGAATTCGAAGGAAAGGGCATTGGCTCCGCTGTCCTGACCGAACTCATCACCGAAGCGCGGCGCCGGCGTGCCGCTGATGTGCTGTTGGAGGTTCGGGCGGACAACCCCCGAGCCCAGCAGTTGTACCTGCGCTTCGGTTTCGAGCAGATCCATGTCCGTCCCCGCTACTACCGGGACGGCACCGATGCCCTGATCATGCGGCTTGAACTGAACAAACCCCACGAAGGAGCAACAGCGTGAGCGGCGCTAATCCGGAACTGCCCAAGCAGCCATTGGTGCTCGGCATCGAGTCCTCGTGCGATGAGACCGGCGTCGGGATCGTGCGGGGCACCACGCTGCTGACCAACACCGTGTCCTCATCCATGGAAGAGCATGTTCGCTTTGGCGGGGTCATCCCCGAGATCGCCTCCCGCGCCCACCTGGACGCCTTTGTGCCCACGTTGCAGGAATCGCTGCAGGAAGCCGGCGTCACCCTGGACGAGATTGATGCCATTGCCGTCACCTCGGGTCCGGGCCTTGCCGGTGCGTTGATGGTGGGTGTCTGCGCCGCCAAGGCGCTGGCCGTTGCCACCGGCAAGCCGCTGTATGCCATCAACCACTTGGTGGCGCATGTTGGTGTGGGGCTCCTTGATCGCAAGTCGGCGCAGGATGGCAAGCACGACGCCGGTGCTGCCGCCGGCCTGGGTGCCGGGAGGTTGCCGGAGAACCTCGGGGCACTGCTGGTATCGGGTGGGCACACGGAAATCCTGCGCATTCGGAGCATCACTGACGACGTGGAGCTGTTGGGTTCAACCATCGATGATGCCGCAGGGGAGGCCTATGACAAGGTGGCCCGCATCCTCGGCCTCGGGTACCCGGGTGGACCGGCCATCGACAAGCTGGCACGCCAGGGCAATCCCAAAGCCATCCGTTTCCCGCGGGGCCTCTCGCAGCCGAAGTACATGGGCACTGTAGGGGAGAAGGGCCCGCACCGCTACGACTGGTCCTTCAGTGGCTTGAAGACCGCCGTGGCCCGGTGCGTTGAACAGTTCGAGGCCCGGGGCGAGGAAGTGCCCGTGGCAGACATTGCTGCGGCTTTCCAGGAAGCCGTGGTGGACGTCATCAGTTCCAAGGCCGTCCTGGCGTGCAAGGAACATGGCATCACTGATGTCCTGCTTGGTGGTGGAGTGGCAGCGAACTCCCGGCTAAGGGAACTGACCGGGCAGCGCTGTGCTTCAGCCGGGATCACCCTCCACGTCCCGCCGTTGGACCTGTGCACGGACAACGGCGCTATGGTGGCTGCCCTTGGGGCCCAGCTGATCATGGCCGGTGTTGGCCCGAGTGGAATCGGCTTTGCCCCGGATTCCTCCCTGCCGGTAACTACGGTGTCAGTGCCCGCCTAGGTACCGCTCCCTCGCAGGGACGGCACCGGCGGCCGCGTGATCCGGATAATTACGCGTCCGGGCCCTTGCGCATCTGCTGTACCAGGTCCATGACCACGGCCTGCAGGTCTCCGTTGTGTTCAGCAGCGACGCGGCGCTGGCGCTGGTAGCTGGCTCCGCGTTCGATGATCTTCAGGACGTCGGCGAGCTCTTCGGAACACCCGAGCTTTGCTGCCACCGGTTCCAGCCGGGCCACCGTTTCCGCGAGATGTTCGGTGACCAACTGCTCGTTGCCCTGGGCGTCAAGGATGATGATGGCCTCCATGCCGTACCGTGCGGCACGCCATTTGTTCTCCTGGACATGCCATGGCGGCATGGTGGGAATGCTGCCGCCTGCGTCCAGGGTTGAGGAGAATTCGTCCACCAGGCACTGGGTCAGCGCGGCAATGGCGCCCACTTCTTCCAGCGTTGCCAAGCCGTCGCAGATGCGCATTTCGATGGTGCCCAGGTTGGAGACGGGCCGGATATCCCAGCGGATCTCGGACGTGGAGTCGATCACTCCCGTGGTGAACATGTCCTGGACGTAGGATTCGTACGCCTCCCAGGTTTCGAACTGGAAGGGCAGCCCGGCGGTAGGGAGCTGCTGGAACATGAGGGCGCGCTGTGAGGCATACCCGGTTTCTTCCCCGGCCCAGTACGGGCTGGAGGCGGACAACGCCTGGAAATGCGGGAAGTAGTTGACCAGTCCGTCAAGGATGGGGAGGACTTTGTCCCTGTGGTCGATGCCAACATGGACGTGGACGCCGTAAATGACCATTTGCCGGCCCCACCATTGGGTCCGTTCGATCAGTTTGGCGTAACGCTCCTTGTCCGTGACGGGTTGGAGCAGCGGCGGGCTGAAGGGGTGGCTTCCGGCGCAAAAGACTTCGACGCCCATGGGATCCGTGACTTCGCGGACCGCGGCGAGGGACCTGCCAAGGTCTTCCTTTGCGTCCTTGACGGTCTCGCAGATGCCGGTGACCAGTTCCACGGTATTGAGGAGAAGCTCGCGCTTGATATGGGGGTGTTCGTCGTCCTCATTGAGGTCCGGGTGGTTGGCGGCGACGCCCTTCAGGACATCGTTGGCTACCGATACAAGTTCTCCGGTGCGTGCATTGACGAGCGCCAACTCCCATTCCACACCCAGTGTCGATTGCCTGGATGGCGCAAAATCAATCTGCACGTAGTCCCCTCAGTCCTTCAGTCCCCGCATTGGTTTGTCACAGCCGGGCACGATTCCCCGCTGTGGGGCCGCCAGCGGTCGGATCAAGTCTAATGCAGCGTGAACCCCCGGGATATCGGCGTGAACCAGCCCAAAATTCTCTACTATTTGCTAATGAGAAAAATTAGCAATACACTCGACCCATGCACCTCACAGTCGTCAGTTCCCTGGACAGCCAATGCCGTGAGGCCGCCACCACCCGGCTTGGCCGGACCCACCAGAACTCCGTGGTGGTCCTCCACGATCTCCTGGACGGTTCCCTTGTCCTCCGACGCGTCTATCGGGACGGACGCCTCTTCGAACGCGAAACCACGGTGCTGGAGCACGGTTGCCTCAGCTGCACCGTCCGGCTTGATGTTGTTCCGACGGCGGAACGGCTCGCCGCGTGCGGCTTCGACCACGTGGTCCTTGGCCTGCCCCCGGGAGTTGCCGCGGGGATGGCCGTCGCAGAGCTGCACCGTGGCCTCAGCCGGCCGGCCGTGATCGACAACGCGGTGCTCGCCATTGATGCGGCGGACCTGGATGACCACATCTGGGATCGCCACACGCTCTACGAATCCGGCTTCACGTCCATGCCCCAGGACGAGCGCACCAGCGGCGAATTCCTGATCGGTGAGTTCGGCCAAGTCGATACCGTAATGGTCTTCCCGGGACTCGGAGCGGTGCTGACGGGAGATCAGCGTGAAGGATCAGGCCCTTGGCGTATTGGTCTTGAACTGCTGGGCCAGTTGGCACCCCACGCCAACGTCGTAGGGCCGGCCGGGGAATTCCGGCCGGGATGCTTTGACCATGCCGAAGCAGCGGCACGCAACCGGCCCGGCGTCGTGCGTGTGCCGTTGGACGAAACGCCGGGGCCCTTCCGGACCGTGCTTCACAAAACCGTCCGCCCCCTGCACCCGGGGCGCTTCCGGGAGGCACTGCCGCAACTGGCGATCGGAACCCACTGGCTGCGTGGCCGCCTGTGGATCGCGTCCGCACCCACGCGGCGCATCGCCGTCCAAGGCATAGGACCCAGGGTCTGGCTGGAAAGTACCGGAAACTGGCTGGCCGATTCTGTTGATGCGGCCCGTGGCACGGAATCCGCCAAGGAAACCGGCGACGTCGACGCCTTCCTGGACTGGCACCCCCACCACGGTGACCGCGGCACCGTGCTGGCCATCACCGGACGCTCCGACGACATCGACCCGGCGGAAATCCGCGGGCTTCTGGACGGATGCCAACTGACGGAAGCCGAAATGGAGCTGGACTCCGGGGTCTGGGAGGACCCCCTGGAACTCAGCGACGCCCTCTGAACCAAACACCCAACAGAAGGAGAAACACCATGAAGGTCAGGAACTCACTGCGTGCCCTCAAGAAGATCCCGGGCGCACAGATTGTGCGCAGGCGGGGACGTACATTCGTCATCAACAAAAACAACCCGCGGATGAAGGCGCGTCAGGGCTAACCCGGCCGCTGGATCAACGCGGGAGCGTGAAGGCCGTTGTT
Source organism: Arthrobacter sp. TmtSoilC79 (assembly GCF_059739405.1). Classification (NCBI taxonomy): domain Bacteria; kingdom Bacillati; phylum Actinomycetota; class Actinomycetes; order Micrococcales; family Micrococcaceae; genus Arthrobacter; species Arthrobacter sp. TmtSoilC79. The sequence continues at coordinate 1,477,906 of NZ_AP046051.1, forward strand.
TAATGGGGGAATGCCAATCCTGAACAAAGACATGTCCCTGTGCATTTCGCTGGCGGCCCGGCCCAGCAACATCGGGACCAGGTTCCATAACTATCTCTACGATCTGCTCGGCCTGAACTTTGTCTACAAGGCATTCGCCCCGGCGGACATCACGCTCGCAGTGGCTGGCATCCGCGGCCTCCCCATCCGGGGTGCCGCGGTGTCCATGCCCTACAAGGAAGCCGTCATCCCCCTGGTTGACGTGATGGACCCATCAGCCAAAGCGATTGATTCGGTGAACACCATCGTCAACAACGACGGCGTCCTCACCGCCTACAACACCGACTACATCGCTATAGCCCGGCTCCTGAAGGACCATCAGGTCCCCAACAGCCACACCGTGCTGCTCCGCGGTGCCGGGGGCATGGCCAAGGCCGTCGCCGCCGCCCTCAGGGACGCCGGGTTTACTGCAGTGACCATCGTGGCGCGCAACGAAACCAGTGGTCGCGCGCTCGCGGACCTTTACGGATTCGGCTGGCAGGACGACGTCAACGGCTCAACAGCGGATCTCATCATCAACGTCACCCCGCTGGGCATGGCTGGTGCGGACGAAATGGCCCAGGCCTTCGACGACGCCACCATTGCCGCAGCGCAGGTGGTGTTCGACGTCGTGGCACTGCCCTCGGAAACGCCGCTCATCACCGCAGCACGGAACTCCGGCAAGAAGGTCATCACCGGAGCCGAGGTCATTGCCATCCAGGCTGAAGAACAGTTTGTGCTTTACACGGGTGTACGTCCCAGCGCCGGGCAGGTCCGCGAGGCCTCGGAGTTCTCGCGACGCTGACGGCTCAGGCTTTTACCGGGTCCACCACGACAACCACTTTGTCCTCGCCGATCCTGGTGAGGACGAGCGTGGCTGTTTTCGCAGCCATGCCTTTAGTGGGCTTGGCGGGGAGCAGTTGCTTTCGCAGCTCTTCGGGAGTCACGGCCGTGCCGCGCTTCTTGATGTCCAGCACGGTGATGCCATTGGTCTTCACCCAGGCTTTGAGGGCCTTGACGTTGTAGGGCATCACTTCAAGGACCTTATAGGCGCGGGCAAAAGGAGTGTCGTGCAGTTCCGGCGCGCAGATGTAGGCAATGTGTTCATCCAGCAGGTGCCCGCCCAGGCGTTCGGCGACGTCGGCCACCAACCCTGCGCGGATCACCGCACCATCAGGTTCGTAGAGGAAGCCCTCAACGGGCCCGACGCCGGCTGCCGGGCCGCCGTCGAACTCCTCGCCGCTGGTGATTTCAGCGGCGCCCTGGCTGCCGATGACCAGTGCCGCCCGACGCACGCCGGGGCGGGCCACGGCATTGAACCACAAAGTCACTTCGGTGACGTCGCCGCCTACTGAAACCCACTGGGCCTCACAGCCGGAGGGAACGGACTCATGGGGGATGCCGGGCCCCATTTTGACGCCGATGGCGCGTCCGGTAGTTGCCAGCTTTTCAACGAAGGACAACGGGGGAGAGAAAGCCTCAGGGTCCCAGATGCGTTTTGTTCCCGAGGTTGAGGTGGTCCGGCGGGCAGGGTCCAGCCACACGCCGTCGATCCCGTCCAGCTCTACGGACGTCGCATCCGAGTGCACCACGGTGGCGTGCGGGAAAGGCATGAGGTTGATGGTGGCGCAGGCAGCCGTGGTTTCATCCATTTCAACGGCGGTGACAGCAATGTCCATGGATGCCATGGCCATTGAATCAGCGCCGAGCCCACAACCGAGGTCTGCAACGTGGGAGATCCCGGCTTTCACGAAACGTTCGGCGTGCCGGGCGGCCACGTTCAACCGCGTTGCCTGCTCCAAGCCGGCCTGGGTGAACAGCATCTGCCGGGCAAACTCTCCGAACTTTGCCTCTGCCCGGGTGCGCAGCCGGGATTGCGTGAGGACTGCGGCCACCAATTCGGGGGAGTGGCCGGCCTTGCGGAGGTCGGCGTTGACACTGAAGGCATCAGCCTCGCGGTAGGGCCCCAACGAGGCCAGGAGTTCCCATCCTTCAGTAGTCAGCAAGGGTGCGATCTGTTCCTGCGGTGCGTGGGGCATGCCATCAAGCCTAACGGCGCGGCACTTGGGAACGTGACGGACGAATCAGCCGGATAGGGTTGTTTGCATGGAAGATACCGCAGCCCCGCAGCCCTCCACCGTGATGAAGTTCGCGCGACCCGCCCTGATAGCGGGGGTCGTGATTGCCGTGGTCTGCGTCGGCCTGCTGATCATCATCTTTGCGCTGGATTCCTTCAACGCGGCCACCTATTCGGTGGCGGGGAAGAGCGTCAATGATGCCACGGACGAGGCCCGGGGCATCCGCGAGCTTTACAGTGGCGCCCGTACCGGCGGGATTATCACCCTGGTGATTTCCGGCGTCGTTGCTGTTGCGGCCGGAGTGTTCCTGTACCTGAACCGCGGCAATACGCCGCTGGATGAGGATGACGACGGCCAGAACTACGATTTGGACGACCTCACAGGCCGGTGACCGACGTTCACCCATGACGAAATGCTGGCACTCACCTTGACCGAGTGCTAACGCTTACATAGAGTCTTGTTAGCACTCTCCCCCGGAGGGTGCTAATCACGCCAAGCGTCTTCCGGCACCGCGACGACGGTTGTACGCTCCGGCACCCTAGTTCTTAGTCCATGAATCAGCTCATGAAAAGGAGAGTCCGAGTGTCGGTCTCGATTAAGCCTCTTGAGGATCGTATTGTTGTTCGCCCGCTCGAAGCAGAGCAGACCACGGCTTCCGGCCTGGTCATTCCGGACTCCGCACAGGAGAAGCCGCAGGAAGGCGAAGTTGTTGCAATCGGCCCCGGCCGCTTCGATGACAACGGCAACCGCGTACCGGTTGACGTAGCTGTTGGCGACGTCGTCATCTACTCCAAGTACGGTGGAACCGAAGTCAAGACCGGCGGCAACGAGTACCTCGTTCTGTCCGCCCGCGACGTCCTTGCGATCGTCGTAAAGTAACTTCCCGGAGCCCCGCGCCGCCGTCACGTTGGAAATCACTTCCGACCGCCGGCGGTGCGGGTTTTCTGTCTTGAAAGGACACAACCATGGCAAAGCAGCTTGCTTTTAACGATGCTGCCCGCCGGTCTCTTGAGGCCGGTATCGACAAGCTCGCCAACACTGTCAAGGTGACGCTTGGCCCGCGCGGCCGCAACGTCGTGCTGGACAAGAAGTGGGGCGCTCCCACGATCACCAATGACGGCGTGACCATCGCCCGCGAAGTCGAACTTGATGACCCCTACGAGAACCTTGGCGCACAGCTGGCCAAGGAAGTAGCCACCAAGACCAACGACGTCGCAGGCGACGGCACCACCACGGCCACCGTGCTGGCACAGGCCCTGGTCAAGGAAGGCCTGCGCAACGTTGCTGCCGGCGCCGCTCCGGGCGAGATCAAGCGCGGCATCGAGGTTTCCGTTGAAGCCGTCGCAGCCCGCCTCCTGGAGAACGCCCGCGAAGTCGAAGGCACCCAGGTTGCCAGCGTCGCAGCCATCTCCGCGCAGAGCGACGAAGTCGGCGAGCTCCTCGCCGAAGCGTTCGGCAAGGTTGGCAAGGACGGTGTCATCACCATTGAAGAGTCCTCCACCACGCAGACCGAACTGGTACTGACCGAGGGCATGCAGTTCGACAAGGGCTACCTGTCCCCGTACTTCGTCACCGACGCAGAGCGCCAGGAAGCCGTCCTCGAGGACGCCCTCATCCTGATCAACCAGGGCAAGATCTCCTCGCTGCAGGACTTCCTGCCACTGCTGGAGAAGGCCCTGCAGGCCAACAAGCCGCTCTTCATCATTGCCGAAGACATCGAAGGCGAAGCCCTCTCCACACTGATCGTCAACCGCATCCGCGGCACGCTCAACGTTGTTGCCGTCAAGGCTCCGGGCTTCGGCGACCGCCGCAAGGCCATGCTCCAGGACATCGCCACGCTCACGGGCGCACAGGTTGTTTCCCCGGACCTCGGCCTGACCTTGGACTCCGTTGGCCTGGAGGTACTCGGTACCGCACGCCGCATCACGGTCACCAAGGACAACACCACAATCGTTGACGGCGCCGGCTCGGCCCAGGACGTGGCTGACCGTGTTGCCCAGCTTCGTGCCGAACTCACCCGGACGGACTCCGACTGGGACAAGGAAAAGCTGCAGGAACGCCTGGCCAAGCTTGCCGGCGGCATCGGTGTCATCAAGGTCGGCGCAGCCACTGAGGTTGAGCTGAAGGAAAAGAAGCACCGCATCGAGGACGCCGTTTCCTCAACGCGTGCAGCCCTTGAAGAAGGCATCGTTTCCGGTGGCGGTTCCGCTCTCATCCACGCCCTCAAGGCATTGGACGAGTCCCCGGCCGTCAAGGCACTGGAGGGTGACGCAGCAGCAGCTGTGGGCATCGTCCGCCGCGCCCTGGTCCAGCCCCTGCGCTGGATCGCCCAGAACGCCGGCTTCGACGGCTTCGTTGTTGTTGCCAAGGTCTCCGAGCTGGAAGCCAACCACGGTTTCAACGCCAAGTCCGGCGAGTACGAGGACCTGATCGCCGCCGGCGTGATCGACCCCGTCAAGGTCACCCGCTCCGCACTCCGCAACGCCGCCTCCATCGCTGCCCTGGTTCTCACCACCGAGACCCTGGTTGCCGAGAAGCCGGCTGAGGAAGAAGACGCACACGCAGGCCACAGCCACTAACAGCCTGTTTTACTGAAGCCCCGGTCACGTTTGTGGCCGGGGCTTCGTGCGTTTCCGCCGGCAGCACCCCTCCCGCCTGGTGAGACTATTGTGGGCGTTCGACGGCGGCGGTAACCTGACGCTACCAAGGCGGCTCGGGCATCTACCGGGCAGCCACCACCCGCAGGGGCGGGCCATGACAGCTCCGGACACAAACTTGGACCTGGGGCGCTCCGCATTCCGTGAGCGCCGCTGGAGCGATGCACTCGATTGCCTGGCCCGCGCCGATTCCGAGGCCGGCCTCCCGCCCCAGGACATCGAGCTGGCGGCTTCGGTGGCCATGCTGCTTGGCTTGAACGCCCAGAGCATCGAATACCTGGCAAGAGCCCACGACGAATTCCTGACAACGGGCGACACCGACAGCGCTGCCCGCTGTGCTGCCTGGCTGGTCATGTTCCTCATGGACATGGGTGAACAAGCACGTGGCAACGGCTGGTTGTCCCGTGCCCGGCACCTGCTGGACGGCATGGCCGGACCATGCGCGGCGGAAGGGTACCTCCTCATCCCTGCCGCGCTGGCGTCGCTTCGTGCCGGCAACCCCCAGACCGGCCATGAGCTGTTCAGCAGGGCCCTGAATCTGGGCCAATCCTTCCATGACAACGACCTCCAGGCGCTCGGGCGGCTCGGAGTGGGTACCTCATGCGTTTCCCTTGGACAGGTGGAGGAAGGACTGCTGCTCCTGGACGAAGTGATGGTTTCGGTCACCTCAGGGGAGGTCTCTCCCATCCCTTCGGGCATTATCTACTGCGCGGTCCTGGGCAGCTGCCGACTCTCGCATGATGTCCGGCGTGCCCACGAATGGACTTCGGCGTTGGAACGTTGGTGCGGGGAACGCCCGGACATGGTGATGTTCAGCGGACAATGCCAGGCCTACCGGGCTGAGCTGCTCATCTTGCATGGCGCATGGGACGAGGCGCTTTCTGTGGCGCGTTCGGCCGAAGGCAGGGTCAGGAAGGGCGACCCCGATGCGACGTTCGGGGCCTGGTACCAGCAAGCCGAAGTCCTGCGCCTCAGAGGATTCTGGGATGAAGCGGCCAAAGCATATGCCACGGCGGCGGGGACTGGCTTTGAGCCGGTACCGGGAATCGCGTACCTGCAGTTGGCGCAGCACAAGGAATCCCAAGCCCAAACCACTATGCGGCGGGCCTTGGCCGGCGCGGACACGGTCAATCGCCGCCGTTTGCTCCCCGCCGCGGTGGACATTGAACTGGCACTGGGGGACGTGGGTGCGGCCAGGGCCCTGGCGGACGAATTATCCGAGCCACTGCATGACGAAAGCCGGCCGTTGGAATTGGCGCTGGCTTCCCACGCGGGCGCGCAAGTATCCCTGGCCGAGGGCGACCCCACAGCTGCCCTCCGTCAGTCAAGGAGTGCTTGGCGGATCTGGTACAGCCTTGAGGCCCCCTACCAATCAGCCCGATGCCGGGTGCTTGCCGGCCGTGCCTGCGCCATGCTGGGCGACCCCGACTCGGCGGCCATGGAGTTCGAAGCGGCAAAAACCGAGTTCGCGGATCTGGGAGCAACACCGGCGTTGGCGGAAGTCCTGGAACTGGCCGGCGAAAAACCCAGAGGACAGTCCTCACTGACGGGCAGGGAGATGGAAGTCCTGCGCCTGGTGGCCGCTGGACACTCGAACCGCGCCATCGCCCGGGAGCTGTACCTCAGCGAAAAGACCGTAGCCCGGCACATGGGCAACATTCTTTCCAAGCTTTCCGTGCCATCCAGGGCAGCTGCCACCAGCTATGCCTTTGAACACGGCTTGATCCACTGATCCCTCTCTCATTTCCCCTGCCGATGTGCCGGACGCTCTATCACCTAATGCGCAGAATTACCCATGTCGTTGGGAAGCCAATGGGCCATTCTGCCGACGCGGAGGGAGGCGCTGGGATCGTAGCTTGGCTGTATCAGGACCCCCAAGATCCAAGAACGGAAGGAAGACCAGCCATGGACTCGCAGCAGCAACCAGACCAGACGAACACAGTCCAGCAGCACACCGACTTGGACACCGTGATCGTGGGCGGTGGCCAGGCCGGACTCGCACTCGCGTACTGGTTGGCCAGGGAAGGCCGGAACTTCCTCATAGTGGATCAGAACCCACGGCCAGGAGATGCCTGGCGTCAGCGCTGGGACTCCCTGAAGCTGTTCACACCCGCCAAATATGACGGGCTTCCGGGCTGGCCCTTCCCCGGAGACCGCCTTGCTTTCCCCACAAAAGACCAACTGGCCGATTACCTGGAGGACTATGTCCGCCGCTTTGACCTTCCTTTCGTGGCCGGCGTTCACGTGGAGGAAATCAGGGCTGAGGGTGGAGGTTTCGTTGTCCGGGCGGCCGAGCATACGTGGCGCTCGCACAATGTGGTGATTGCCACCGGCGGACACCGTCTGCCTCAACGGCCTGCGTTCGCAGGAGAGCTGGATCCCGGGGTTCTCCAATTCCATTCACAGGACTACAAGAACCCCGGGCAACTGCGGGACGGAACTGTGCTGGTGGTGGGTCTTGGGAATTCCGGCGCGGAGATCGCCCTGGACGTTGCCGGTTCGCACCACACGGTGCTGGCCGGAAGGCCCAGCGGCGAGATGCCTGTGAAGCACGGCCGCGCAGCAGCCCGTTTTGCCCTGCCGGTGGTCAGGTTCATTGGCGTCCACGTCCTGACGCTCAACACGCCGATCGGGCGAAAGGCTGCCCCGGGGTTCAAGTCCATGGCTGCACCGCTGATCCGGACCAAGACCAAGGATCTGCTGGCCGCCGGGGTTGTGTTGGGCCCGAGGTTGGCAGGGATTTCTGATGGTGTCCCGGTTCTGGATGACGGGACCCGGTTGGAGGCCGCGAACGTCATCTGGTGCACCGGCTATCACGAGGATTACTCATGGGTGAAGCTGCCGGTCTTCGACGATCGTGGCGAGCCATTGCAGACAAGGGGAGCGGCCCACGAGGTTCCCGGCGTCTATTTCATCGGCCAGGAGTTCCTGTTCGCGGCAGCCTCGGCAACGCTGCCTGGAGTATGCCGGGACGCCCGTTACCTGGCCCGCCGATTGGCTATGGAACGTCGTCCGGAGCGGGACGGCCGCCGGGGCAGTGAAACCCGCTTGCCGATGAGCCGGTAGAAAAGCAACACGGCAGCGGCCGCTGAGACGATGCCCACCAGGTTGAGGACCAGTTGCATGGCAGAGCCGGCCGCCTGGCTGTATTCGCCCAGGACCAAGGCCACGGCAACGTACCCTGCGGCGGGCACAGTGGTGACAGAGATGAAGACGCCCACCAGGGCCGAGGACCTGTGGCTGATCATGGACAACATGCCTGCTGCTCCCGCCAATGCGGCCACGATCAGTGAGTACGGACCTGGATGGTAGATGAATTCCACCGCCGAACCTTGCTCCAGTGTGTTGTCCGGGAACAACCCAAGAGGCACGGAGACCCATGCTGCCAAAGCAGCGACCAGCATGGCCAGGGGAAAACCCACGGCCAGGGCAAGCAGTGAGCCGCGTACCAATCGCCACTTCCGCTCCACCAGCCCCACAGCCAACGCGGCGAGGGGCCCGAACTCAGGACCCACCACCATGGCGCCCACAATTGCGATGGTTGAATCGGTCACAATGCCGATGGCTGCCAGCTGGGTCGCAATCACCAGGAACGCCAGGAAACTCCATGTCAGTTTGGAGTCCTCCCCCGTCTGCGTGGACACTTCGTCCCAGATAACGGAGTCGGCCGATTCACCGGGAGCCTCTTCCTCGGCGTGGTCGGCCCGCTCGGACAGAACGAGGTCCGGTGAGGAGATGGAGATCGACCCGAAGTCGGGCACTTTGAGGGCGTGCAGCCGTTCTATCAGTTCTTCCGCGGATTCCCGGGCAATTTGGACAGTCAGCACATCGCCGGGAGGGATCACCGAGGCGCCCTTGAAGACGGCTACCTCCGCAGTTCCGGTCTGGCCGGAGCAGCATTGAAGGACGGCATCGGCCAACTCCTCCGGCACGCAGATGCGCATCTGTACGATCATGGGGTTCCTTCCGTCGACCCGGCTCCAGCGTAGTTGCGTCCGGTTCCCTTTCCAGCCATTCAGGCACAGGCCACGCACACGCCACGCACAGGATGGAAAGGGAAAATGCAGAGCGGGATCGGTCCTGATTGACCTATGAAGACCGGTCCCGGGAAGGGTCCCGACTGGGTTGGGGCCGCCAACCCGCGTATGATTGATGCTTTGTGCCACAGCTTTTGAGGAACTGCCTAACGTGACTATGCCAACGCTCCCAGCACCTGCCCGCGCCGGCAGGCGGCCTTCCGGACCCGTTGCAAAGTCGAAATTCCGCCCTGAGATCCAAGGTCTGAGGTCGCTCGCCGTCCTGATGGTTGTCAGTTACCACATCTGGATCGGCCGGGTTTCCGGAGGCGTGGATGTCTTCCTCCTGATCTCTGCCTTCCTCATGACGCTGCAGTTCACCGGCCGTTTTAAACAGGGCCGCCCCATGGACCTTGTGCGGCACTGGCTGCACCTGTTCCGGCGGCTGCTTCCCGCCGTCGTGGTGGTACTCCTTGCTACGCTGGCGGCGACGTTCGCCTTCCTTCCGCCCACACGCTGGGTGGAGGTGGTCCACCAGGCGTGGGCATCGCTCTTCTATTTCGAGAACTGGCTCCTTCAGGGCCTGGCCGTCAACTACTACGCAACCGACCACAGCCTGGCCAGCCCGCTGCAGCACTTCTGGTCCCTTTCCATCCAGGGCCAGGTGTTCATTCTGTGGCCTGTCATTTTTGCCACCGTCGCAGTTCTTTGCCGCCGGTTCAGCCTCAGGTACAGGGCCACGCTCGCCTACGTTTTTGCGGTCATCTTTGCTCTTTCCTTGACGTACTCCGTCATCTTCACGGCCACCAACCAGGCAGTGGCGTACTTCGATACCTTTGCGCGCCTCTGGGAGTTCGCCCTGGGCACGTTGCTGGCGCTGGTTCTCCCGGGTTTGAACTTCGCCAAGCCAGTGCGCGTGGTCATGGGATGGGTTGGCGTCGCGGCCATGCTCAGCTGCGGTGTCCTGCTTCAGGTGCAGACGGCATTTCCCGGATTCGTTGCGTTGTGGCCTACGCTGGCCGCGGTTGCCGTGATTGCTGCGGGCCAGAGCGGGAGCCGTTTGGGCGTGGACAGGATCCTCAGTTCAAAGTTCCTGGTCCGGCTCGGTGACAATTCCTACGCCCTGTACCTGTGGCACTGGCCCATCCTGGTGATCGCCCTGGCCTGGAGTGGCAAGGACCATGCCGGCTGGCTCTCGGGAACAGTGATCATTGCTTTGTCCCTGGTCCTGGCGTTCCTGACCACCAAGTACGTGGAGAAGCCGTTCCGGGAATGGAAATGGCCTGAGGTCAAGCGCCGCCGTTCGGTCATCGCGATTGCAGCGTGCCTGGCCGTGGCGTGCGCACCACTGCTGGGATTCCAATACAAGCAGGACCTGGACCTCAAAGCCGCCCAGGCGCAGGCATTCAATGACAACCCCGGCGCCCACGCGCTGGTTCCCGGTTACGTGGACCTGGTCAGCGATGGCGCCAAGACACTGCCTACCGCTGAGCAGCTTCCGGAAGACTGGGCAACGTTGTCCGGCCCGTGCGAGGGCGATGCCAAGCCCGGGGACAAGCAATTGCAGGACAAGTGCCAGCAGAACGATGTGGGGGAGGACGCTGACCGGGAGATCCTGGTGTTGGGCGACTCCCATTCCCAGCAGTGGCTTGCTGCACTTGCTCCGCTGGCGGAGGCGGAGCACTGGAAGGTGACTGCGCTGTTGCTGGGCGGATGCCACTTCATGCCGGAGAACCCGGACGCCGACGCCGGTTGCAATGACTTCAATGTTGCCGCTTTCCGGTACGCGGCGGAAAAGTCTCCGGACACAGTTTTCATGGTGGGAACCATGGCGTCCCCGTCCTCGCCGGATGAGCAGTTGATCTACGGCTTTGACCAGACCGTGACCAACTTCAACGATTTGGGCATTGAGGTGGTGGCCATCCGCGACAACCCCCGTTACGACTACAACGTCACCGAGTGTGCCTTGTCCAAGGGCGTGGACAGTGCCGACTGCAAGTCCGACCAGCCAGAGGTCCTTGCCGCTGAAAGCCCCTTCGCGGCAGTGCAGGGAACATTCGGCAACGCGGCCTTCCTGGACATGTCCGACCTCCTCTGCGACGGCATCACTTGCCCCAGCGTGGTGGGAAACGTGTTCGTGTATCTGGACGACAACCACCTGTCCAGGACATACGTCACCAGCATGGCTGAAATGTTTGAGGAAAGGTGGTTTGCCGCTACGGGGTGGCAGCGATGATGGACACGCCAACAGCGGCGGCACCCGCCGGGAAGAAACGCACGACGCCGAAACCCGGCTTCCGTCCGGAAGTCCAGGGCCTGCGCGCCCTGGCTGTGGTGATGGTGGCGGCCTACCATATCTGGCTTGGCAGGGTTTCCGGCGGAGTGGATGTTTTCCTGCTCATCTCGGCTTTCCTGCTGACACTGTCCTTCACCCGCAAACTCGAGAACGGGAAGCCATTGAGGCTCCTGCAGCATTGGCTGCACGTCTTCAAGCGGCTGCTGCCCGCCGTCGTCGTGGTTTTGTTGGGAGTCCTGACCGCCACGTGGGCCTTCATTCCGCAAAGCCGCTGGTCGGATGTCCTTGCCGAGGCGTGGGCTTCGCTGCTGTACCGGCAGAACTGGCAGCTGGCTGACACAGCCGTTGACTACTACGCACAGGACCATTCAGGGGCGAGTCCGCTCCAGCACTTCTGGTCCCTGTCCGTCCAAGGACAGGTCTTTATCCTGTGGCCGCTGGTCTTCGCCGGTGTTGCGTTGCTGCAGCCGCAGCTGGCCAAGCTATTCCCCGCCCGGAAGGCCGTTGCCCATAGAACCCTCCTCTTTTGGGTGTTCGGGGTCATCTTCGCTGCGTCCCTGGTGTTCTCGATCGAGGAAACCACCAACAACCAGGCGGTAGCGTACTTTGATACCCGTGCCCGCCTGTGGGAATTCGCCCTTGGTTCGATGCTTGCCCTTGCTCTTCCCTACCTCAAGCCCGGACGACGACTCCGCGTTTTCCTTGGCTGGGCAGGAATCACAGCGATGCTGGCCTGCGGACTGGTCCTTACCGTTGACCGTTCATTCCCTGGTTTCATTGCGCTTTGGCCTACCCTGGCAGCAGCAGCGGTGATCATTGCCGGACAGAGCGGGAGCCGTTTCGGCGTGGACCGGATCCTCAGCTCACGTCCGCTGGTTGTGGTGGGGGACAACTCCTATGCCCTTTACCTGTGGCACTGGCCGGTCCTGGTGTTCTTCCTCCTTGTTTCCGGCACCACGTCGCCGAACCTCCTTCAGGGGTTGGGGATCATGGCCGCGTCCATGGTGCTCGCCCTCGCGACCACCAAGTACGTCGAAGTTCCCCTGCGCCGCTGGGAGTGGCCTGACGTCCGGTCCTGGCGTGCCGCCGTCGTCATTGCCGCCTGCGGTGCGTTGCTGGCGCTGCCCGTCACCGCCTGGCAGGGGGCCATCGCCTCCGAAAGTGCCGCGATCGCCGGCCAGCCCAAGGAACTGACCCCAGGCGCGGCCGCGCTGTCTCCGGAGTTCGTCGGCGAACCCACCCAGGAGGCGATGATCATCCCGGCGCCGGCTGCGATGAAGGACGAATGGGCTGACATTGACGGGCTGTGCACGGGGGACAACGTCCCCTCGGATCCCTTGCTGGAGGGATGCCTGCAAAACGACGAACCCGAGGAAGTTACCAAGGAGATCGTGGTGCTTGGCGACTCGCACGCCCAGCAGTACATGGCTGCGCTGGGGCCGATCGCCAAACAGCACGGATGGGAAGTAGTGACGCTGTTGAAGGGCAGTTGCCGCTTTGGCGCGGAATCTCCCGAACGGACCGCCGAATGCAACGAGTTCAACAAGGCGAGTGCTGCCTACGTCATGGAACACCGGCCCGATGCTGTGTTCACTGTGGCCTCGCTGACCCATGCCACGGCACCTTTCGAGACTGAAGTCCCTGGCTACCTCGAAGGGATCCAACCCTTCACCGATGCCGGAATTGACGTTGTGGGCGTCCGCGACAACCCCCGGTTCAGCATCAACATGCCCGAGTGCGTGCAGAAGAAGGGCCCGGATTCCCCTGACTGCAATGCCCCGCTTGAGGAGTCCCTGGCCGCGTCCTCGCCCCTGGACGACTACGTGGGCAAAGTGGACCGGCTCTTCCTGATGGATATGAGCGACTTCATCTGCGAGCAAGGCACCTGCCCGGCAGTGGTGGGCAATGTCTACGTCTACAAAGATGACAACCATCTGACCAAAACCTACGTGCAAAGCATGATCCCCATGTTCGAGCAGCGGCTCCTGGCTGCCACGGGGTGGTCCGGCGGCTAAGTCCAGTGCCGTTGCTCACACTGGGCCTTCGCGGAATATGGCGATCGGCGCGAAGGTTCTAGTATTTATCCAATACCTTCTGCACACGCAATTTCCGCACAGGTACCTTATGCACAGGCCAGTCCCGTAATGACGGGCTGGTCATCAGTTGCAACCCCTACCAGTTAAGCCCCCGGAACCCAGGTAAGAGGCGCACACTCATGACCCAGCCCGAACACGATCCCTTTGGCTTTGTTGGCCTGACGTACGACGACGTCCTGTTGCTCCCGGGCCACACCGACGTCATCCCGTCCGACGCCGACACCTCCTCCCGGATCTCCAAGCGAATTTCCGTCCAGACGCCGCTGTTGTCCGCAGCGATGGACACGGTGACCGAGTCCCGCATGGCCATCGCCATGGCCCGCCAGGGCGGTTTGGGCGTGGTTCACCGCAACCTGTCCATCGATGACCAGGCCGAGCACGTGGACCGCGTCAAGCGCAGCGAATCGGGGATGATCACCAACCCGCTGACCATCGGACCGCAGGCCACGTTGCAGGAATTGGATGAACTCTGCTCCCGCTACCGTGTTTCGGGCCTCCCCGTGGTGGACACCGACGGGCGCCTGCTGGGCATCGTGACCAACCGCGACACCCGCTTCATTCCGGAATCGGAATTCCCGCTCCGCAGCGTCAGCGACGCCATGACCAAGATGCCCCTCATCACCGGGCACGTGGGCATCAGCCGTGAGGAAGCCTCGCACAAGCTCGCCACCAACAAGATCGAAAAGCTCCCCCTGGTTGACGAGCAGGGCCGCCTGAAGGGCCTCATCACCACCAAGGACTTCACCAAGGCAGAGCAGTATCCGCTGGCCACCAAGGACGACGAAGGCCGCCTCCGCGTGGGCGCAGCAATCGGCTTCTTCGGCGACGGCTGGGAGCGCGCCATGAAGCTGATCGACGCCGGCGTGGATGCGCTGTTCGTTGACACGGCCAACGGCCACTCACAAGGCGTGCTGGACATGATCCGCCGGCTGAAGTCCGATCCGATTGCTGCCCACGTGGACATCATCGGCGGACAGGCCGCCACCCGTGAGGGTGCCCAGGCACTTATCGACGCCGGTGCCGACGGCATCAAGGTGGGCGTGGGCCCGGGCTCCATCTGCACCACCCGCGTGGTGGCCGGAGTCGGTGTCCCGCAGATCACCGCGATCTACGAGTCCGCCAAGGCTGCGATCCCTGCCGGCGTTCCGCTGATCGCCGACGGCGGCCTCCAGTACTCGGGCGACATCGGCAAGGCGCTGGTTGCCGGCGCCGATACCGTCATGCTCGGATCCCTCCTGGCCGGCTGTGAAGAGTCCCCGGGCGAGCTCATCTTCGTCAACGGCAAGCAGTTCAAGAGCTACCGCGGCATGGGCTCCCTGGGCGCCATGCAGTCCCGCGGCAAGAACACGTCCTACTCCAAGGACCGCTACTTCCAGGCCGACGTCTCCGGTGACGACAAGCTCATCCCGGAGGGCATCGAAGGCCGTGTGGCTTTCCGGGGCCCGTTGGCTTCGGTGGCTTACCAGCTGGTGGGCGGACTCCGCCAGACCATGTTCTACACCGGTGCCCCCACCATTCCCGAGCTCAAGGCCCGCGGCAAGTTCGTCCGCATCACCCCGGCCGGCCTGAAGGAATCGCACCCGCACGACATCCAAATGACGGTGGAAGCCCCCAACTACGGCTCCCGCTAAACAGATACTGTTCCCCGCGGAATTTCCGCGGGGAACAGTTGTTTAACCCAGAAGCATCAATGTCGGCGCACGGGAATAGGCTGGGCACATGTCAGAGAAGCCCGCGCAACCGCGGCACCCGGAGTCACTTCGGGTGACCCCTGTCCAACCCGGCAAGCCGCCGCCGCGCAAGCTGGCGTTGCGGCCGTACGCACGCGCTGTTGGGCAGGTCCTGAAGGTGAGCTTCAAAGCCTCACCGGTGGCGGTCATCATGAAAGTCCTCGGTTCGGTCATTTCGGCCACCCTGCCGCTGGTGACCACCTACTTCGCCGCATTGACCACTACCGCCTTGGCGGCCGGTTACGCGGGGGATCCCGACGCCGGTCCGCAGGCAATCCTGTACGTCATCATCACCGCTGCGCTGGGGTTGTTCTGGGGTGCCTTCAGCAGCGTGGACCGCTACATCCAGCAGCTCATGAGCTTCAAAGTCGGCGCGATCGTGGGCGACATGATGTACCAGCGATTCCTGGCCCTTGAATTCTGGCGCTATGACGACAAAGAGACGGTGGACCTCTACGACCGTGCCAAGCGGTTCTCCGACTCCTATGCCCGCGTCCTGGACCGGATAGCGGCCATCTTCACCCAGCTCGTCTCGGTGATCCTCGCCATCGGTGCGTTGTTGTTGGTGAGCTGGTGGATCGCCGTGATCGTCCTGGTCGCGATCGTTCCCAGCGTCTACCTCCAGTTCAAGCTCTCCCGTGAACAGATCGCCCACTGGAACACCCAGGTTGATTCCCGGCGCCAACGGCGGATGATCGAGCAGAACCTCCTGCGACCCCAGCACATCGCCGAGATGCGGCTGTACGGCATCGTTGGATATCTGATGGACCTTCGCTCCCGGTTGAGGGACGCCGATGAGCGCAGGCGCCTGGACTTCCAAAAACGGTACATTCCCAAACAGCTCGCGGCCGATGCCCTCCAGTATGGTGCCGAGGTGGTGTCGCTGATCTGGGTGGTCGGGCAGATTATCGCCAGGGCCCAGCCCGTTGGCCAGTTCCTTTATGTCCAACAGATCGTCAGCCGCGCACTGTCCACGGCCAACAACCTGGTGTCCTCGCTCAGCTCCATTGACGAAGATCTGGCCAACCTCAAGGACTACGAGTTGTTCATGGCCTTGCCGGTACCCAGCGGGCACGAACCACCGCTTGCATCCTCGCCCTCCATCGTGGAAATGCGGGACATCCGGTTCAGTTACACGGGCAGTGAGATCGAGGTCATCAAGGGCATTTCGATGACCATCAGGGCGGGCCAGCACATCGCAATCGTGGGGGAGAACGGCGCCGGCAAGTCCACGCTGATCCGGATCCTGGCCGGTTTGTACAAGCCTGATTCCGGACAGGTCCTGTTGGACGGCAAGGACCTGGCCGGGATTGATGTGACCAGTTGGCACCGGCACCTGGCGGTCCTGAGCCAGGAATTCCTGAAGTACGAATTCGCCACCGCGGCCGAAAACATCTACCTGGGGGACGTGGACCTGCCCCGCGACGACCTTCGTATCCGCAGGGCCGCTTCAGACGCCGAGGCCATGGAGTTCATCAACAAACTGCCCAATGGACTGGAGAACCACGTCAGCAACTGGATGGAGGATCCGCGCGGGCGCAAGGGAAGTGGGCTCTCAGGCGGGCAATGGCAGCGGCTGGCGATGGCCCGTAACTTCTATCGTGACGCCTCGTTCATGGTGATGGATGAGCCCACCTCTGCCATTGATGCCCTGGCCGAACACCGGATCTTCACAAGGCTTTTTGCTGACCGCAGCAGCACCATCATCGCCATCAGCCACCGCCTCGCCACCATTGAAAAGGCGGACATCGTCTACATGCTCGAAGACGGGCGCATCGCCGAGCAGGGCACCCATAAGGAACTGGTTGCGCTTCGTGGCCGGTACTTCCGGATGTTCGAATCCCAGCTATCAGTGGATGAGACCAGCCGGACGGCTCCTGAGACCTAAAGAGGTCCGTATCCTGCATCGCCGTAAGGATCACGCCACGTAGCGAGGTCCTGTTCCAGCAGCGCCCGGAAATGGGGATCGGCTGCAGCTTTGCGGCGAAGCGACTCCCTCGAACGGCCCGCGATGGTGGCCGGGACGATGATTGCCGCCACAAGGAGGCACACCATGAACGTAATAACCGCAGCCAGCGTCAGCAACGCGGCAGGATCCTGCCAAGTGGACGGTTTGGCCGTGAAGGCGAACAGGCCGATGAAAACGACCAGGACGAACCCTGCGAATGACAACGCGCCACGCAAGTTCCCGGGCCCACGATTGACGATCAACCGGCCAGTTCGCGGCAACCGGTCGCGCACCCGTGCGTAGAAGACGGAGCAGAGTACGCTGATTGCCGCTCCGGGGAGGCCGAAGGAAGGAACCGGCACCAGCGTGCCCAGCCGGATGGCGAGGATGACGCCCAGGAGGATGAGGACTGCCCCCATGCCAATGCCGGCGGCCCAGGCGCCCATGTAGGAACCTCTCGCATCAGCGATCTCCCGAAGCCGGGAGCGCGCACCGGCAGGCGTTATCGCGGCGAGTTCGGTCGATAGCCAATAGTCCAGGGGCAGGGCGGCGTGGGGGAGAGGCGCTGGGCCTGTCTGGTAGCTCACGCGGGATACTGCTCCCGGGCTGCGCGGAGTTTTCCGGTCAGCAATCCCGGTGGCTCAATGCCGGCTCGGTAGAATCCAGGCGTCATGGGTCCCCCTTCAATGATGTGCTTGGCACACTTTATGAAGTTTTTACTTTATTTGCCGAATCGGGGTTCCGGGAGGGGTCCAGTAAAGTAAGAGCCGTGACTTATGAGATAGAGATTGGCCGAGGCAAGCGTGGGCGTCGTGCCTACTCCCTGGATGACATCGCAATCGTCCCGAACCGCCGTACGCGTGACCCGAAGGACGTCTCTGTCTCCTGGCAGATCGACGCCTACAAGTTTGACACCCCAGTGATCGCTGCTCCCATGGACTCCGTGATGTCCCCGGACACGGCAATCGCTTTCGGCCGCCTCGGCGGCCTTGGCGTCCTGGACCTGGAAGGCCTTTGGACCCGATACGAGGACCCGCAGAAGGTGCTCGACGAGATCGCCGGCCTTGCCGACGAAACCAGCAGCCCCGCCGTTACCCGCCGCATGCAGGACCTTTACAAGGCACCCGTCCAGCCGGAACTCATCAGTTCCCGCCTGGCCGAAATCCGTGCCGCCGGCGTCACTGTAGCCGGCTCCCTGACCCCGCAGCGCACCCAGGAACACTACAAGACCGTGGTGGCTGCCGGCGTCGACATCTTCGTTATCCGTGGAACCACGGTTTCAGCTGAGCATGTCTCGAAGAATCACGAACCCCTGAACCTCAAGCAGTTCATCTACGAACTCGACGTCCCCGTGATCGTTGGCGGTGCGGCCGGCTACACCCCGGCGCTGCACCTCATGCGCACCGGCGCGGCCGGAGTCCTGGTGGGCTTCGGCGGCGGCGCTACCACCACCACCCGCCGGGCCCTGGGCATCCATTCGCCCATGGCATCCGCCATCTCCGACGTCGCTGCGGCCCGCCGCGACTACATGGACGAGTCCGGCGGCCGTTACGTCCACGTCATTGCCGACGGCGGCATGGGAAGCTCCGGTGACATCGTCAAGGCCATCGCCATGGGGGCCGACGCCGTCATGCTCGGCAGTGCCCTTGCACGTGCGGAAGAAGCACCCGGCCGCGGCTGGCACTGGGGTCCGGAAGCCCACCACCTCGAATCCCCCCGCGGTGACCGCGTCAACGTCGGAACCGTCGGTCCGTTGGAAGAGGTCCTGTTCGGCCCCGGCCACCACACCGATGGCACGTCCAACCTGATCGGTGCGCTGCGGCGTTCCATGGCAACCACCGGCTACTCGGACCTCAAGGAGTTCCAGAGGGTCGACGTCGTTGTCTCGCCTTACGAGGGCAACTGATAACCAAGCGCTGAAAGCCCCTGTTGACTGCCGATTCCGGTCGGAGCCAACAGGGGCTTTCTTGGTTGTCCGGGATTCTGCCTTCCTGGCCGGCATTGCCCTGCCCAAGGCGGCGGGCAGCAAGTAGGGTAGGGGATTACCAGCTGTTGCGTTTGAGGAGGGGTCCGATGAGCAATGCCGCAGGCGGTCCACAGGCGGGTTCTCCGGGAGCGCTGAGCCCGGAATCCCGTGCCGCATCGATCGAAGTCCTGAAATCCACTGCCGAGGCCGGCAAGGAGCTGGACATCCTCATCGTTGGTGGGGGCGTGGTGGGAGCCGGGGCTGCCCTGGATGCCGTGACGCGTGGGCTTACCGTGGGTATCGTGGAGGCCAGGGACTGGGCGTCGGGTACTTCCTCCCGGTCTTCCAAGCTCATCCACGGAGGCCTCCGATACCTTGAAATGCTTGATTTCGGCCTGGTCCAGGAAGCCCTCCAGGAAAGGGGACTGCTGATTCAGCAGATCGCACCCCACCTGGTGCGCCCAGTGCCCTTCCTATACCCGCTGACGAGAAGGTTCTGGGAGCGTCCCTACGTCGGTGCGGGCATCATGCTTTACGACACCCTGGGGCTGACCTCCGGGCACAGCCGCGGCGTTCCCATGCACAAGCACCTCTTCAAGCGCGGAACCCTGCGCGCTGCCCCCAGTTTGAAGGACGACGCGTTCGTGGGTTCCATCCGCTATTACGACGCACAGGTGGACGATGCCCGCCTGGTAGTGAACGTGGTCCGGACCGCGGCCCACTACGGAGCCCATGCCGCCAACCGGCTGCGCGTGGTGGACTTCCTTCGCGAGGGCGAACGCGTAGTGGGAGCCAGGCTCGAGAACCAGGAAGACGGCAGCGTTTTTGACGTCAGGGCAAAGCAAGTGGTCAACGCCACCGGAGTCTGGACCGATGAAACACAGGCCATGGTCACCGACCGGGGCCAACTCAAAGTCCGTGCCTCCAAGGGCATCCACCTGGTGGTGCCCCGCGACCGTTTCCAATCCACGGTTGGCTTGATCCTGCGCACGGAGAAATCCGTTCTCTTCGTCATCCCATGGGGCCGCCACTGGATCATTGGCACCACGGATACGGACTGGAAACTGGACAAGGCCCATCCGGCGGCCTCCAGCAAGGACATCGACTACGTCCTGGAGCATGTCAACAAAGTCCTCAAGCGCCCGTTGACCCGTGAAGACGTTGAAGGCGTCTACGCCGGCCTGCGGCCATTGCTTGCCGGGGAGAACGACTCCACTGCCAAACTCTCGCGTGAGCACGTGGTTGCCCATCCCGTGCCCGGGCTCGTAGTGGTGGCCGGCGGCAAGTACACCACCTACCGCATCATGGCCAAAGACGCCGTGGACGAGGCAACAAGGGCCATGGACGAGCGGGTTCCCCCGAGCTGCACGGACACCATCCCCTTGCTGGGAGCGGAAGGCTTCAAAGCCGCCTGGAACCGGCGGGGGCGTTCGGCCGAGGAAGCCGGTGTCCACGTTGCCCGGGTTGAACACCTGCTGAACCGGTACGGATCCATGACGCCGGAGGTACTTGAACTGATCTCCGCACGCCCTGAACTGGGGGAGCCCCTGCCCGGTGCCGATGACTACCTCGCCGCCGAGGTCGTCTACGCAACAACGCACGAGGGCGCCCGTCATGTCCACGACGTTTTGACGCGACGAACACGGATCTCGATCGAATCGTGGGACCGGGGTGTGGCAGCGGTCCCTGTAGTAGCTAAGCTGATGGGAGAAATCCTTGGCTGGAGCGAGAATCAGCGCGAAAGCGAGATCAAGCACTACCTGGCACGCGTGGACGCTGAACGGCTCAGCCAGCAGCAACCCGACGACGAATCGGCCGATGCCGCGCGCATGGGAGTGGATGACATCGTGCCCCTTCGCTGACCAGCTCAGGAAAATGGGGCCGGAAGGCCACACTGGAGGGAACACGACTTGGCAGAACCACTTGACCGGTATGACGCGGAACTGACCACCCCGGACACCGTCATCCTTGAACTCGTCGCAGAGGACAAGATCGACGCCGCTGCCCAGCTGGCCCATAAGCTCCACGCTGCCGGCAGGATCACCAACCTCGAAGGCTTCCTGGAACAGGTGCACTCACGCGAGCACCAACTGGCCACAGGACTTCCCGGCGGAATCGGGCTTCCGCATGCCCGAAGCGAATTCGTGGACAGGATCTCCATCGCAGTGGGTGTGACCAAGTTCGGCCACGCCCTGGACTTCGGGGCAACTGACGGTCCGGCGACGTTGATCCTCCTTATCGCCACCCCTGCCAGCTCGTTCTCCGACCACCTGGAAGTTCTGGCCACGCTGGCGCGATCCTTGTCCAAGGAATCCTTTCGCGAGTCACTCCGGCGCGCCCACGATCCTGAGGTCATCTCCGAGCTCATCAACTCCAGCCTGGTGTTCTTCGACCACTAGAGATTGGGGCAGGCCTAAAACACCTCGTTTCGTTGTTCTACAGCCGGACGAAGTACGGTTAAGGGGTGTTGAAAACCGCGTTGAAACCCCGCTGGATCGCAGGACTGGTCTTTGCGCTTCTGCTGTCCGGGGTGTTTGTGCTGCTCAGCCAGTGGCAGCTCAGCCGGTCCGCCCAGCACGAGCCCCCGGCGCCGTCCAGTGTTGAAGAAGTCAAACCGCTGGTGGACGTCCTTAAACCCGGGCAGTTCTTTCCCGGTTCCGTTTCGGACCAGATGGTCACGGCTACGGGAACCTACGATCCCGCCAAACAGGTTCTTGTGGAGGGTCGCCTTTACAACAACCAAAAGGGCTTCTGGATCGTCTCGGCCTTCGCCGTCAACAACGCTCCGGCCCTGAGCGGTGTTGCGGCCTCACCCCAAACGTGGATTCCTGTGGCCCGCGGCTGGGTAGCCGACGCCGCCCAAGCCGGCCCGCCGCCGTCTGGCATCATCACGGTGACCGGCCGCCTCATTCCCTCTGAAGCTCCCGTTCCAAACGTCGACGCCGGTCCAGGCCGTGCGTCAGCAGTCTCTTCCGCCGAGCTCATCAACATCTGGGAAGTGTCCAGCTACCCGGGGTTCGTCGCAGCGACGTCGGAAGTGTCGGGCGGAGTCACCCTGCCGCTCGGCGACGACGTAAAGGCCCTCAACATCCCGCCTCAGCCGCCTGCGGAGAAGGTCAACTGGTTGAACCTTTTCTACGCCGTGGAATGGGTTGTCTTCGCTGGGTTCTCCCTCTTCATCTGGTGGCGCCTGGTCAAGGACGACTACCGTCGCGACCTCGAAGAGGACGAGGACTACGAGGACTACGAGGATGAAGAAGGCGGAGACGGCGACGGCCACGAAGAATTCGACGACGAACGCGTCTCCTATCCCTCGGAGCGTCCCGGGGCCACCACAGAACCTACAAGCCCAGAGCCAGAACAAAAGGTGCAGCAATGATTGAGCCAAAACCGGCCATCCAGCCCGAACAATCCGGACCCAAGCCCAAGAAGCGGCGGTTTGGCGGAACGGAAGCCCAGATCCGTTCGGCGCTGAAGTTCTACAAAGTCATGGCCTACCTCACCGGTGCCATGCTGCTCCTGCTGTGCGCCGAACTCATCGCCCGTTACGGGTTTGGAGTTTCGCTGTTCGCAGGCGGCACCAACGCCGTGACGGGTCAGCCCTTTGGCTTTGGCTTCGCCGAATCCGAGCCCAAGGGAGTGATTGGCGGATTCAACATCTCCACCTCGGTGTTGATCGTGCACGGTTGGATGTACGTGGTCTACCTGGTCTCCAACTTCCGCTTGTGGTCGCTCATGCGCTGGCCGTTCTCCAAGATGGTCCTGCTGGCCCTGGGCGGTGTGATTCCGTTGCTGTCCTTCATTGTGGAGAAGAAGTTCCACGCCCAGGTGGAAGCTGAACTGGCCGCCAACCCCCAGGCATCCAAGCGGTACTAGGACACCGCCGGCCCCACGCGCAGCAATGCATGTGAGATGCCTTACGGCAAGGGGCGTTTTGGCCCCTTGCAGGCTTCGCGGACGTGCACCGGGACGGCCCGGCAAAGTAGTCTTGTCTGGTGACTACTCCCACCGCACCCCAAACTTCCCAGAAGCCGGTGCTGGTTGTTGACTACGGTGCCCAGTACGCGCAGCTGATTGCCCGCCGCGTCCGCGAAGCGAATGTGTATTCGGAAATTGTTCCGCATACCTTCACCACCGAGCAGCTTCTGGCCAAGAACCCGGCAGCCATCATCCTTTCCGGAGGGCCCTCAAGCGTCTACGCAGAGGGTGCCCCGTTCGTGGGTGCTGACCTCTTCGAGGCCGGCGTTCCCGTGTTTGGCATCTGCTACGGATTCCAGGCCATGGCCAATGCCCTGGGTGGCAAGGTAGCCCAGACCGGTTTGCGGGAGTACGGTGCCACCGAAGCCCTGCTGGTAGGTGACGCACGCTCCATCCTCGATGGCGTCCCGGCGTCCCAGAACACCTGGATGAGCCACGGCGACTCTGTTCACGAGGCCCCCGAGGGCTTCGAGGTTCTGGCTACTACGGCCGGAGCTCCGGTAGCTGCCTTCGCCAATGACGAGAAGCGCCTTTACGGTGTGCAGTGGCACCCGGAAGTGAAGCACTCTGTCCTTGGCCAGCATGTTCTGGAGAACTTCCTGTTCAAGGGGGCCGGCCTGAGCCCCAACTGGACCACCGGCAACATCCTCGAAGAGCAGGTGGACCGGATCCGCGAGCAGATCGGGGACTCCAAAGTTATCTGTGGCCTCTCCGGTGGCGTCGACTCCGCTGTAGCTGCGGCTTTGGTCCAGCGCGCCGTTGGCGACCAGCTGACCTGTGTCTTCGTTGACCACGGCCTCCTGCGTGAAGGCGAAGCCGAGCAAGTCGAGCGCGACTTCGTGGCTGCCACGGGCGTCAACCTCTACGTCGCCAATGAGCAGGAGCGCTTCCAGTCGGCTTTGGCCGGCGTCAGCGACCCCGAAACCAAGCGCAAGATCATTGGCCGGGAGTTCATTCGTGCTTTTGAAGAAGCCGAGCGGGCCATCATCGCCCAGGCTGCTGCCGAAGGCGAGAAGATCAAGTTCCTGGTTCAGGGAACACTGTACCCGGACGTCGTCGAATCAGGCGGCGGCGAAGGTGCTGCGAACATCAAGAGCCACCACAACGTGGGTGGGCTTCCTGAGGATTTGCAGTTCGAGCTCGTCGAGCCGCTGCGGGCCTTGTTCAAGGATGAAGTGCGCGCTGTTGGTGCCCAGCTTGGTCTGCCGCAGGAAATCGTCGGACGCCAGCCGTTCCCGGGCCCGGGCCTCGGAATCCGTATCGTAGGCGAAGTAACCAAGGAACGCCTGGACCTGCTGCGCAAGGCCGATGCCATTGCCCGCGCCGAACTCACGGCCGCAGGGTTGGATAACGACGTCTGGCAGATGCCGGTTGTCCTCCTGGCCGATGTCCGCAGTGTTGGTGTCCAGGGTGATGGCCGTACGTATGGCCACCCGATCGTGCTGCGCCCGGTGTCCTCCGAGGACGCCATGACGGCGGACTGGTCGCGGTTGCCTTATGACCTCCTCGCCCGGATCTCCAACCGCATCACCAACGAAGTTGATGGAGTGAACCGCGTGGTGCTGGATGTCACCAGCAAGCCACCGGGAACCATCGAGTGGGAATAGCATTCTAAAGTGGCCGGCTTCCTTTGGAGGCCGGCCATTTTGCTTGGACCCCCGTAGTGCCGTGGTCCCCGCAATTTGGCAGGCACCTGTGAAATGACGGCGAATTTCGCGTCGGAACAGCGTTGCGGTCCGGACTGCCAAGGTATTCCCGCTACCCTCGAAGGTATGCCGGTATGGTCCAAGGCGTCTAAAGCTAGTACAGAAAAGAAGGCAGAAGTTGTGTCATTAGGTCAAGGCCAGGAAGAGGGCTCCGAAGAGCTCCGTAAATGGCTGTCTGGTCTTAAGCCCGTCACCGGGGCGGACACGATGCTGCGTTTCGTCAAGACGCCGGAGGGCGCCATCGATCTCAGCAACGCGCACCCCTCGGGGTTGGCGCAGTTGCTGGCAGGTCGAAGGACGCGCCTGTCCACCTTGATCCGGGACAGGCAGCAGTACTTGGTGGCAGCCCGCGCCGCCCGCAATATCAGGTCCAAGATCTTCGAGCTGAGCAACGATCGCGGTATTGAGGCCGGTTATTTGTCGGCAGGGACCGTAGTGTGGACCTCTGCTGTTGGTGGAAAGCCCCAACGCGTTTCCGCACCCGTCATGCTCGCTTCGATCATCCTGACCATCAGGCCGGGCGAAGACGACTTCGAGCTTCAGCTCACCGAGCAGGCACGGATGAATCCTGCCTTGGTCCGCCACCTGAAATCGGTCCATGGCATCGTCTTCGACGTCAACGCAGTGGCCCGCATGGCCTATAACACCGCGCGTTTCGATCCCCAGCCGGTGCTGGACCGGCTGGCAACACTCGTCCAGCCGATTCACGGTGCCGAGGTGGAGTTCAACCTGCTGGTCACCACCCTGGCTGACCTGTCGGGCAACCTCGATGATCCATGGATCAACATGAACAATCCCACCGTTGCGGCGCTTGCTGTTGCAGCCAACGGTGGTGACATTGAGCCTGAGCCGATCAAAGCCGGCCGGTTCCCCAGCCTCGATCTTCGTGATCCGGCGGATGAACTCCTGCTGTTGGACGCCGACACGGACCAGCAGTACGTTGTGGATGCCGTCCGCGCCGGGGATTCCCTGGTTGTCAGCACCCCGCCGGGCAGCGGGCAGACCCAAACCGCCATCAATGCGATCGGTGCGCTGGTCAGCGAAGGCAAATCCGTGCTGGTGGTAGGTGACAGGCAGTCCAGCCTGGCAGGACTCTCCGCGCATCTGGAATCGCTCGGCCTTGACTCCATGCTGTTCCGCCCCGGCAACGGGACCACTCCGCAGCAGCTCAAGGGCCAATTGGTCCGGGCCATCATGCGCAACGAAAAAGCGCTTGAACCCCAGCTGGGCAATCTGCACCAGACGTTGACCGGGCACCGCCACGCCTTGATGGACCATGTGGCCTCGCTGCACAACGTCCGTGAACGGTGGGGGTGCTCTCCCTACCAGGCCATGCAGTCACTGGCAGAGCTGACATCCATCCACCCCGCGCCTTCCACCACTGTCCGCCTCAAGCGCAGCGTCCTGGACAACATCAAGGACCGGGAGGAACTGGCAGGCCGCCTGCGCCGGGCAGCGGAGCTCGGCAGCTTCAGCCGGACGTCCACTTCCAGCCCTTGGTACGGCGCACGCCTCGTCACGCGCAAGGAGACCGAAGAAGCCCAACAACTCGCGCGCCTGGCAGAGGAGAAGCTTCCTGTCCTGCGGGACAGGATGAAGCAGGTTTCCGACCACGCTGAAATCCGGCTGGGCGATACTTTCACCGAATGGGGTGCACAGCTCGAACTGCTCATCGCCGTCCGGGAAAGCCTGGATAAGTTCACCCCTGATATCTTCGACCGGCCGGTACATGACCTTATTTCCGCGACCGCCAGCTCCGCCTGGCGCCGGGAGCGGAACCTGGAGATGCCCTCCATGCAGCGGTCCCGCCTGCGCCGGGTAGCGAAGGAATACGTGCGGCCCGGCGTGCACATCGCCGATCTGCACAGTTCCCTTGTCCTGGTTCAGGAGCAGAGGGCCCTGTGGGCAGGCTATGCCACCACTCAGCGCCACCCCGCAGTGCCTTCCGGACTCGCTGATCTTGGTGTCCTTTACAGGGAACTTGACGATGTCCTGCACCGCCTCGGTGCCTCGCTCAAGCACACCAGCGCCGGTGGCTCCCTGCACGGCACCCCGTATCTGGAACTGATGGAGCGGTTGGAACGGCTTGTTGCAGACACGGCAACACTGGAGACCCTTCCCGAGCGGACCCTCCTCATCGAGGAAATGCGCGAGCACGGACTCGGTGAATTGTTGTCCGACCTGGCTGCCCGCGAAGTTCCTGCCGCTTCCGTGGCTGCCGAATTGGACCTGGCCTGGTGGCAGTCCGCTTTGGAAGCCATGATCAGCGGGGACGACTACCTGGCGATGTCCGACGGCGATTCCCTGCGTCGCCTTGAAGCCGAATACCGGCTTGCAGACCAGGCGCACATCGCCAGCGGTGCCGCCCGCCTCCGGTGGCAGTTGGCGCAGAAATGGCGCCAGGGGCTCCAAGAGCACCCAAGGCAGGCGGAGTTGCTGCGCGCACTGCTGAAGGACGGCCGGGTCACGTTGCCTGCGCTCAGTGCCCAGGCGCCGGACCTGGTGCCGCTGCTTGTGCCTGTGTGGTCGGTCAGCCCCTACCTCCTGACCGGTGTTCTTCCCGCCGAGCAAAAGTTTGACGCCGTGGTGGTGATTGACGCCGAATCCACCTCGCTGCAGGCTGTCCTCCCGGCCATTGCCAGGGCCAAGCAAGTGGTGGCCTTCGGTGATGCGAAGATTGCCCATGCACGGACCTTCAGCGTTGCCGTGGAGCCGCCGGTTGCCGGCGTTGCAAGCCACGAGAATGTCGACAGCGCCTTCAAAGCACTGGCAAGGGTCCTGCCAACCTGGCAGCTGAACTGGGTGTACCGGGCGGTGGACGAGGACCTGATCCTTCAGCTGAGCAAAAACTATTACGACGGGGGCCTGCGCCGCCTGCCCGACGGGAACTCCGTCACAGGGTTGGACCGCTCCATCCTGGTGGAGTACATTCCCGATGGCACTGGCCTTCCCGGGGCTGACCACGAGGGCGTCGAATCCGTGACAGCAGAGGTCAACCGCGTGGTGGACCTTGTGTTCGAACACGCCAGGCTGCGGCCCCGCACGTCGTTGGCGGTTGTGACGGCCAGCCTGCGCCATGCTGCCCGCATCGGCGAGGCGATCAGGCTGCAACTGCCCAACCATCCGTTGCTGTCCACCTTCTTTGGCGCCGGCCCTGAGTCTTTCCGTGTGGTGGACCTGGAGCGTGCCCAAGGCCTGGTGAGGGACCACGTGATCTTCTCCCTCGGATACGGGCGCACCCCGCACGGCCGGGCACTGCACTCTTTCGGGCCGCTGTCCGCTGAGGGTGGCCGTAACCGGTTCGCCTTGGCCATGACCCGTGCACGGCGTTCGATGCATGTCCTGAGCTGCTTCCGTCCCGAGGACCTTGACCTTGACCGGCTGGCTCACGGCGCCGTGGACTTCTACGAGCTGCTGGACAGGGAGCTTTCGGGAAACAGCAATCTTGGTACCCCCGCTTCCCGTGCGGTTGCCAGTGAGCAGGCTCTTGGCGAGGATCCTTTGGTGGCTGACCTTGGAGAACGACTGAGGGCCCGCGGTGCCCGTGTATGGCATCTCTATGATGGCGTGCTGGACATTGCTGCTGCCGCTGATCCCGTTCATACGATTGGCCGGGAGGGAGCGGAAATCCCCACACCCGTTGCCATCGAATCCGATGGAACCGAGCGCTATCGCCGGATGAGTGTCCGCGAACGCAGCCGGCTGCGTCCGCAACTGCTGGAGCGCATGGGGTGGCGGTACATGTCCCTGTGGACCATTGAGGTCTTCACGGATCCTTCATCCTGCGCGGATCGCATCGGTTCGTACCTTGGGCTGGAGAACCACATTCCGCGGTCGACGTCGCCGGAGCATGGCTTCCTGGACATGGACGTTGAACAATTGAGTGCGGACAAAGGGCAGCCCACATTTGCTCCGAGTCCGGCACGGGAGGACCAGGTTCAGCCTGGCGAAGCTGCCGGAAACGAAGACAGCTACGCAGACAACGGGAAAGAAGCAGTACTGATGGAACAAGCAACCGGTCCCGAAGACGAGGTTGGGGTCGAATCTGCCGAACCGGCCGCCGATGCCGATGATGAGGCTTCGGAGGCCAGGAGTGCGGCAGCCAAGCCCGGCGTGAGTGGCATTCTTCCCACCAAAGCCGCGGAAGATGATCCCCGCCGATGGGGAGACGAGTCCGGCTACGACCATGAGCAGTGGTTGAAGGAACAAAAGCCTCCGCACTGGGGCTGATCTTCCGCCACCATGTGGATCGCCCGTCACGGGGTGACCAGAACAAAGAAAAGCTTGCCTTGCGTAGATGCGCCGGCAAGCTTTTCTGCTTGTTGGGGATCCGCGGCTACCACCACAAGTCCTTCGGTGTCGTTGGTGCCCAACCATTCGCCGGCTTTGCCGCCGTGTGCTGAGGTCCAGAGCACAGGTACCGGACCTGCCAGTACCTGGGTTTGCCGTGATTCGTCGTAGGAACCGGACGATGTCAGGACCACGGTGACCAACTGGCCGGGGGAGAGCAGCTGGATGGAGGACGGGTCGGCCATCCGCAGGGGAACGGCCGCCGTGCCCACCGGTGATCCGGTGAGGAGCCCGGGGCCCAGAAGGCTGGATTCCGTGGGAATCTGACCCCGGTTCAAAGGTGCAGCCAACTGGCGGCCAACAAGGGCCCCGCCATCCGAGATCGCCCCGGTGAGGGCGAAGTCACGGGGTATGCCCATGGTGGTGAAGTCAGACTCAGCGAGAGTAGCTCCCGTTGGGAGGTCGCGGGCGGCCACCAAAACGCTGACCTGCAGCTCCGGGGCCGGGGTCAGTTGTTGGACTGCGATGCCGGCGGCCAAGCACAGCAGGAGGGCAACGGTGAGGCGCCTGTTCCGGGCAATCCACGAGCCAATCCTTCGCCGCCTGCCCCGAGGGGTGGAATGATCCGGCGGGCGATGGAACCTCGTGGGCATGTTACGGCCCGGAGATTGGTGCCCAGGATTCGCGGAGGGAACCGGGCGCGAAGGACCGGTGGTTGCTGACGCTGATCGACGGGCGCGGGCAAGGAGGGCGCTTCGAGACTGTTGTGGCATGACGCCACGCTAGCCACGCGCCGGCACACCTGACAGGGACCCAGCGGCGTATGTGGAAAAGGTGGGGACTCAGCTCGCAGCAGCTGCGGGGGCAGGGGTGGCTGCAGGCGCAGAAGATGCCGCAGCGGGTGCTGCCGGTGCCGCTGAGACGGTGCTTCCCTTGGCGTCACGGGAATCAGTCCGGTAGAAACCTGAGCCCTTGAAGACGACGCCGACGCTGTTGAACTTCTTGCGAAGGGCGCCTTTGCACTCAGGGCACTCCGTCAGGGAGCTGTCAGAGAATGACTGGACGATGTCAAAGGCATGGTCACAGTCTTTGCAGGCGTATGCGTATGTGGGCACTGAGTTCCTCCTTCAGGACAAAGTTCAGGTCCTGTGCAGCGTGGCGAAGATTTTACTTCGCATTAGCAGTCGCAGGGCCTGAGTGCCAATTCTATCATCCGGCTCCGTCCGATGCGCCAGCAGATGTGCCGGACCTCACCAGCAGGCAGTGTCCTCAGGCTGTTCTTCCAGCGGTGCCCGGGTCCGCCGTTCTGCTGTCCTCTGCCCGGCTGTGGAGTTTGACCACGCCGGCTGGCGTCAACACCTCCCGCACGGGGCGGTCGAAGGCTTCGGCGGGAATCGAACCTTCCGGCAAGAGGTCGTCGTCGTACACCACCGCAATGGTGGGCGGCCGCGAGCCCGAAGTGTCCAGGCCCTGGAGGAGCCGATCGTAGTAGCCCCCGCCCTGGCCAATCCGGTTGCCATCCCTGTCCACAGCCGTGGCGGGCATGAAGATTCCGGCGGCTCCTGCCACAACCTGGCTTTCCAGGCGTTCACCCTCGGGTTCGTCAATAGGGGCATAGGACGAACGGACAAAGACGGTGGACGGCGTCCAGTAGACCCAGCTCAACTGCCTGCCGGGCTCGCAAACGGGAAGGAGGATCCGGTGCCCTGCCTCGTACAGGGAGTGGATGAGGGGCATGGTGGGCGGCTCAAATGCGACGCCCACGTAGACGGCAAAAGTGGCCGGTGCGCCGGAAGTGGCTGCTGCGGCCCATGCCGTTCCATGCTGTGCAAGGGACGTGCCTGCGGCGGCAATCTGCTCGGGGGTGAGGCCCCGCCGGTGGAGGCGCCGGGTGCTGCGGATGTCTTCCTTCGATGCCATGGGTGTCCGATCGTGAGGTTCGCCTGGTGCTGGTCCGGCAACAGAAGCTGCCGTCGGGTCCACAGAAAAGTCTTCCCGGCGCGGCGAGGGTTTAGCCGATGATGTGTTCCTTCCGTTACATTAGTCCGGTGACTCTCGATAACAATGCTGTCCGTAAGGCCGTCATCCCCGCAGCGGGTCTTGGCACCCGGTTCCTGCCTGCAACAAAGGCGATGCCGAAGGAAATGCTGCCCGTGGTTGACAAGCCAGCCATCCAGTACGTCGTCGAAGAAGCGGTCAAGGTTGGCCTGCACGACGTCCTGATGATCACCGGGCGCAGCAAGCGCGCCCTGGAGGATCATTTCGACCGCGTGCCGGCGCTGGAAGCGACGCTGGCTGAAAAGGGCGATACCGCCAAGCTTGAGGCCATCCAGTCCGCCACCAACCTCGGTGACATCCACTACGTCCGCCAAGGCGACCCCAACGGCCTCGGCCATGCAGTCCTTCGTGCAAAGCAGCACGTCGGCCACGAGCCCTTTGCGGTTCTCCTGGGTGATGACCTCATTGACGCCCGCGACAACCTCCTGAGCGACATGATCGCCGTCCAGCAGAAGACCGGCGGGTCCGTGGTTGCGCTCATCGAGGTGGAACCCTCCAAGATCAGCGCCTACGGTTGCGCCGACGTCGAAGAGATCGGCGAGGACGGCTACGTCCGCATCAAGCAGCTCGTGGAGAAGCCTTCCCCGGAAGAAGCGCCGTCCAACCTTGCCGTGATCGGGCGCTACGTGCTGCACCCGGCCGTGTTTGACGTCCTGGAGAATACAGCTCCGGGCCGTGGCGGGGAGATCCAGCTGACTGACGCCCTCGAGGTCCTTGCGGCCGGTGAAGGTGAAGGCTACGGCGTGTACGGCGTTGTCTTCCGGGGCCGCCGTTACGACACCGGCGATAAACTCAGCTACCTCAAGGCCTGCATCGAGCTTGCCTGCGAACGCGAGGACCTTGGTCCTGAACTGCGTGAGTGGCTGCCGACCTTCACTGCCTCGCTTCCCAAGTAACCTCAGGATGTACGGCTCTGCGATCTGGCCGGTGACGCTGGAAAGCGGAGACCTGCTTCTTCGCCCCATCCGATACCGCGATAAGCGGGAGTGGTCCGAAGTCCGTTCGCGGAACAGCGAATGGCTTGCTCCCTGGGAGGCGTCCAACCCGGCACCGGGTGGGCGCCTGCCCAGCTATCGGCAGATGGTGGCCTCGCTGAACTACCAGGCGCGCCAGTCCACTGCGTTGCCTTTCCTCATTGTTGAAAGGACCCCGGGATTCCGGGAGCCGCTCATCGTCGGGCAGCTGACCGTTTCTTCCATTATTTGGGGATCGGCCATGATGGCCACGCTGGGTTACTGGGTGGATAAGGGCCGGGCGGGGCAGGGTATTGCTCCGACAGCGGTGGCCATGGCAACCGATCACTGCTTCAAGGTGTTGGGCCTTCACCGGATGGAAATCAACATCAGGCCCGAAAACAAACCCAGCTTGCGGGTAGTTGAGAAGCTCGGTTTCCGCGATGAGGGGTATCGGGAACGGTACCTGCACATCAACGGCGAATGGGCTGACCACCGCTCCTTCGCCTTGACAGCGGACGAGGTTCCTGAAGGCCTGCTACGTCGGTGGCTCAGGGGATAAACGGGCAGGTCATGGGCCGTTTTGTCCGTATATCCAGTCATTTGCGGACTCGACGACGACACACCGGCCGCAATGCCGGTGCACCCGGTGATTTGCTTCTACGGTTTTGAATGTGGACTTCCCTCTCAGCAGCTCAGTGATACTCGTGGTCACTGTTGCGCTGTGGATGGTCTGGGTGGCGCCCTACGTTCTCCGGAACAGGCGCCAACAGGTCCAAACGGCCACTGTTCCAGCAGAGGCGATCGACGACGAACCAGACGAACCGCAGGCAGGGGTGGTACTGACTTTGGCACCTCAGCAGGAGAAACCGATGGAGACCATGCACAGCAAAGCACAGGCGTCGCCCCAGGAATCCCGCGTGGCTGAATCGTCGCTCCGGCCAGCGCCCACCACTCCCTTCACCATCCGCTATGCCCGCCTGACCTTGGCGTTGGCAGGGCTTGCCTTGCTGGTGACTGCGGCGGTTTCGGGCATCCTCCTCATTTTCGGTGCGGGGTCGTTCTGGCTGCCGTTGGTGTCCTTCATTGGTGCGGTCCTCGCTGTCGTGACTTTGCGCAAGCTCGCCCTCAGGGATCTTCGCGAACGCCGGGCCCGCCGCGCCGCACAGGCAGCGCCCATCCCGACGCCCGCACGCTACTTGCCGAAGGAACCGGTTCTCGAGGCGAAGGAAACAACGGTCTTCGACGCCGAAGCGGCCAGCCGTGAAGCTGCGCGTTTGTCTGCTGTCGAACTCCGCCAGGCCGCGCTGGCTGTTGCCGTCGCCGCAGGGGACACCTCGGCGCAAGCCGCCGAAAACACCAAAGGTTCCAGCTGGGAGCCTGTCGCCGTCCCCAAGCCCACCTATGTTGAGGCCGCGAAGGCGCAGAGGCCTGCGCCCGAGCCCCTGGACCTTCCGGAAGCTCCCAAGCCTGTAGGCAAGCCGGTCCTGAAGCAAAGTGCGGAACCAGCGGAGCCCACGGCAGCGCAGTCCGCAAAAAGCCAGAGCGCGCTCAGCAACCTGGACGACGTCCTGCAGCGCCGCCGCGCCTAGTCCCGCATGGCCATCATCTGTGTCGCGGGCGGTACAGGCCAAGTCGGAAAGGAAGTTGTCCGGCTTGCTTCTGCTGCCGGTCACACGGTGATCTCTTTGTCCCGCCACGTGCCGCCTCCCGGCTCAGCGAAGTATCACGATGGCGTCACCTACCTTGCGGGCGACGTCACCACCGGCGAAGGGCTGGCAACCGCATTGGCGGGTGCCGACGTCGTTATCGACTGCCTTGAAGGGCAGCTTGGCAAAGCCCGTAAGAAATTCGCCGACGGCGGTGCCCGGCTTCTTGCCTTGGCACACCGTGCGGGGGTCGGAAGGGCGGTGGTGCTGTCCATCATCAACTGTGACAAGAGCACCTACTCCTACTACGCGTCCAAGGCTGCCAAAGAGCGCAAGTACGCTGAGTCACCGATGGAGACCGTGGTGGTCCGGGCATCTCAGTTCCACGGCTTGGTTGCGGCGATTTTTGCCGCTGGAGCGAAGGTGCGCCTGATTCCTGTGTTCAGGGGTGCCAGCTTCCAGACGATCTCTCCGGTGGACGTTGCCGCAGCCTTGCTCGATGCCGCTTTGGAGAGCGCGTCTCCGGACCGTCACCGTCTGCGGACGGTAGTTGGCCCGGAATTGCTCACCATGCAGCAGATGGCGGAGTCATGGAAAAGGGTCACCGGCACGCGTGGCCGGATCCTGGAGGTGCCGCTGCCCGGTGCGATGGGCGCGTTCCTCCGTGCCGGCAACAACCTGATCCCGGGGCAGAAGGATGGCAGCGAGACGTTCGTGTCGTGGTTGGAAAAGCGTCGGGAAAGTTTGTAGCCTAGGGACACTGGCCGGTCGGATACGGACTGGTCCAGGGGCTATAGCTCAGTTGGTAGAGCGCTTCGTTCGCATCGAAGAGGTCAGGAGTTCGAATCTCCTTAGCTCCACAGATGGCGGTGCTTCTTGACCTGTCACCAGTTACGGAATCCCGGGGGTCTTCGACGCGGCATCCGTGTCGGAACATGCCAGCGCCCTTCTGCTCTGTGTGCCTGCCGTCGAACCTTCCGTGTTGTGCGTCGTCGCCGTAGCGCTCACCCACAACAAGCTTCCGAGACGGTGGATGCCCCGCTGCAAACTCCGAGCGTCTGTTCATCTTCAAATATTGACACTAAGCCCCACGGCTGTAGGGTTTAGTGTATGTACAAGAAGGAGATGACTGTCGCGGAGGCCGGGGGCAGGCTAGGCATTACTCGTGCCTCAGTTCATGACCTGGTCGACTCTGGACAATTGACGGCCAGTGGCAGGGCTGGCCGTATGTTGCTCATCGATCGGTCGTCAGTGGAGCGCTTGGCCATCGCTGGCACCCGTCGTGGCCGTGCTTGGACGGCCAGTACTGCCTGGGCTGCCTTGGCGCTGCTCTCTGGCCAGAACCCCACTTGGATCAGTGCCTCGGAGAAGTCCCGGTTGAAGAGCCGGTTGCGTGAGTTGGACGCCGACGCCGTTTTTGTTCTTGCCCGGAACAAGGACAAAACCCATCGCTATAGGGCGACCTCGGACGGGCTGGCGGCACTTAACGATCACCTGATCCCCAGTGGTGCATCGGCCATGCGCGAGGAGTCCATTGCAGGGACCTTCGGGATGGCAGGTGGGAGCGGGACTGCCGAAGGCTACGTCATGAGCAAAGACGTCTCCGCCCTCGCGGACGCGTTCGGCCTGGTCAAAGATCCCGACGGCAACGCCATCATTCATGAAGTCGATTTGGGCGAACCCTTCGTCGACGGGCGGGCGCCGGTGGCGGCGATCGCCGTAGATCTCATGGGCTCGTTGGCGACCCGCGAACGCAGCGCCGGGCAACGTGTCATCAATGGCCTTCTCCATGTCTGAGGCGGGACTTGACGCCGCCGAACCAGCAGGTGTCCGCGAGTCCTGGGACGTGCCCGTTCCTCCGGGAGGTTGGGGAACTCCGTGGCCACAGTGCGTGGAACTGGCCAGGGCACTGCCGTCCACTCACTGGACTTTGGTCGGTGGGCTCATGGTGCAGCTGCACGCCGCGGCCGCTGGTCTCTCCTTAGCTCCACATTCAGCCCTCAGGCTTTCATGCCCGGCAAGTAGTGGCCCCTTCCCGGGCAAGCAAAAGACGAGTACCAACTACTCGTGTGCCCACCCCTCCCGTTCGCCTTTACTGAACCCAGCGGAGCCCACGCGTCGGCCAATGATCCCCCTCGTTCGCCGGGGCTGCCCCAAGGTTCCGCAGCGGGGGCCGGACGGCATCACCCCAGAAGTGCCGTCCGGCCCTGCCCACAAGGACCTGAGGCTTGAGGACCACGGCCTCCTCGTTTCCCATGGATGGTCCTTTTCCGTTGTTTCGGAACCGCGCGGGGGTATATCGTTAACTATCGTTTAGTATCGTTCGCGATTGATTGAGGTGAGCTTGATGCACAATTCATTCCCTGCAAACGGATTTATGGGCAACAACCTGGACGGCATGTGGCAGGCCGTTGAAGAGTTCCGTTCCCGGTTCGAGAAACGTTCAGGAACCCGCGCCGGCCGCGGCGAACTGCGAACGGCGATCCTTGCCCTCCTCGCTGAGCGGCCCATGCACGGTTACCAGATCATTCATGAAATCGAGGAGCGCAGCGGCGGCAGCTGGAAGCCGAGTGCTGGTTCGGTCTATCCCACACTGCAACTGCTGGCAGACGAGGGCTTCGTCAGCGCCGAGGAATCCAGCGGACGCAAAATCTACTCCCTGACCGAAGCCGGGCGGGAAGACGTGGCAGGGTCTGAGACGTCCGCACCCTGGGATTCCCTGGGTACACCATCAAGCCCGGGCTTCGCCGCATTGCCCAAGGCAGGAGTGGACCTGGCGCAGGCCGCGGCACAGGTTGGCCGTACCGGAACGCCGAAGCAAGTTCAGGAGGCTGTGACGGTGCTTGAGGAGGCCCGCCGCCGCCTGTATTCGATCCTCGCCCAGGACTGAAGGGGTGACGTCGGTTCGGCCCGAACGGATTGATTCCACGAGCGGCACAGGTAATCCCCGTGCCCGCTATCGTCGGATTCTGCGATTCGCCGCGTGGCATTTGGCGGTCACATGGTGGTTTGAGCTGTTCCTGCCCAGGGTGGGCTTGCGCCGCCTGACCGAACGGAACCGTGCTGCCAGGATGCGGCGCTTCGCCCGGCGATTTCATGGCCTTGCGGTGGACCTCGGGGGACTGATGATCAAGGTTGGCCAGTTCATGTCGTCCAGGCTTGATGTGCTGCCACCGGAAATTACCGCAGAGCTGGAGGGGCTTCAGGACGAAGTTCCGCCGGTTCCGTTTCCCGCCATCCGGGCCTTGGCCGAGGCCGAACTTGGCGCGCCCTTGGAATCGGTCTTTGCCTCGGTCGAGGAGACGCCAATCGCGGCTGCATCACTGGGACAGGCGCACCGGGCCAAGCTCCTGGCCGGCAATGCCGAGGACACCGGCCTCAGCAGTGTGGTCTTCAAGGTGCAGCGGCCCGGCATCGCCGGGATTGTCGACGTCGATCTCGCTGCGTTGCGCAAGGTGGGAGGCTGGCTGAGCCGTATCCGCCTCGTCTCCAACCGGGCAGATGTGCCCGCCCTCATCAAGGAATTTGCGCAGACCAGCCTCGAGGAAATCGACTACTTGAATGAGGCAGCCAACTCCGAGCGTTTTGCTGCTGACTTCGCCGATGACGCACGGGTGACGGTCCCTGCCGTGGTCTGGGAGCGGACCACCCGCCGTGTGCTCACCCTCGAAGATGTCACCGCCATCAAGATCACCGACGCCGGTTCGCTTCGCCTGGCCGGCATCGACCCGTCCGAGGTGGCACCGGTATTCGCTTCGGTGATGTTTGAGCAGTTGTTCGCCAACGGTTTCTTCCATGCCGACCCCCATCCCGGCAATATCTTCGTCACGCCGTCCAATGATCCATCCAGCGAACATCCCTGGAAGCTGACGTTTATTGACTTCGGCATGATGGGTGAGGTCCCGGTCAAGACACGCAGCGGCCTCCGGAAGCTCCTCATCGCCGCTGCCTCAAGGGACGGCAAGGGCATGGTGACCGCCATCAGTGATGTGGGAGTGCTGATGAAGTCTGCCGATACCGCGGAGCTTGAACGGGCCATGACGCAACTCTTTGCCCGGTTTGGCGGCATGGGTTTCGCCGAGCTTCGCGATGTTGACCCGCGGGAGTTCCGCGAATTTGGCAATGAGTTCGGCAGCGTGATCCGCTCCCTTCCCTTCCAGCTGCCCGAGAACTTCCTGCTCATCATCAGGGCCATGTCACTGACCTCGGGCGTGTGCAGCTCGCTGGATGCCCGCTTCAACCTGT
This sequence comes from Arthrobacter sp. TmtSoilC79, assembly GCF_059739405.1. Lineage (NCBI taxonomy): Bacteria > Bacillati > Actinomycetota > Actinomycetes > Micrococcales > Micrococcaceae > Arthrobacter > Arthrobacter sp. TmtSoilC79. The sequence goes on from NZ_AP046051.1 coordinate 1,515,590, forward strand.
GGGACTCCGTTGAACCATACGCTGCACAGTTGCTGCGGGACGAGCGCGGCAACCTGATCAACGATGTCGCATCCCAAACACTCGAAGCCGCCGCCATAGCCCTGCGCCTGCCCAAGAGACTGGACGGGCTGGTGACGCGGGCCGAAGAAGGTTCGCTCCAGGTGGGCAACCGACGCCTGGAGCGCCAGATCGCGCGGCTTCTCCTGACGGCCCGGCGGGCAGTCGCGGCGCTGGTTTTCGGCGCGTTGCTGATTGCCGGAGCCATCCTGCGGGCGGACGATCCCGGATTGGGCAACGTGCTGATGATCGGCTCCGTCCTTCCCTTGCTGTACGGGCTATGGTCGGGCCGGAGCCGGCCCTGAGATCCAGGCCCGCCGCTTATCGGGAGGGGCTTGGCACCGACTCCCTCATTGAGCAGCATTTCCCTCACCGGGCAGCGTCAGTACCACGCCGTAGACTTTCCCTGTGACAGAGACTCCCGCTCCGCGTTCCTCGGCCCCCACCAGGGCGGCCGGCCCCATCCTGGTTGGCGTCATGCCGGGGCAACACCCAGTGGTCCTCGAACAAGCGGCAAGTGTTGCAGCCAGCGCCGGGCTTCCGCTGGTGTGCGCCTACGCGGACGTTACGGTGTATCCGGTGGACGGCACCACTGGGGGGCCGGCCGCGCCGATCGATCCCGATGGGGTTGATGAGGATCCTCACGCGATTCCCGAATCCCTCACCAAAGCCCTCCACGATTATTTGGACGGCGCGCCAGTTCAATGGTCGCTGGTCCATCTGGCGGGGGAGCCTGCCCGCGCCTTGGCCCGTGAAGCGGAGGACACGGGAGCGTCCATGATCGTGGTGGGTACCCGTGAGCACAAGCTGGCCGCGGCGTTGAAGGAACTGACAGCTGGCTCGGTGGCCCGCCACTTGTTCCACCGCCAGGAACGGCCCGTGCTGGTTGTCCCCGTCAATCCCCGGATCCCCACCGACGATGCCGAGGACTAAAGAGCACAGCTCCGTCCATCTCCGGGGCAAGTTCATCGCGATCGTGGCAGCAGGCGGGGTGTTCGGAGCATTGGCGCGGTACGGCCTGGGGCTGGTGATTCCCGCGCCCGGTGCGTGGCCGCTTCCCACCCTGCTCATCAACCTTTCGGGGGCCCTGGCCTTGGGCGCGCTGCTTGAGGGACTTTCCCGCAGGGGGCCCGACGTCGGCAACCGCCAGGTCCTGCGGCTCGCCTTGGGTACGGGTTTCCTGGGTGCCTACACCACCTACAGCACGCTGGCCTTGGACGCAGTGCACCTGTTTACTGCCGGGGCGGCTACTGCCGCAGCAGGGTACCTCGCGGCGAGCTTGTTGGGCGGGGCCGCCGCAACCACTGCCGGTATCTGGGTGGGCGCCTGGCACCACAGGCGCGGAACGGGGCCTCGATCGTGACGGTCATCCTTCTTGCCCTGGCAGGTGGGCTGGGCGCGGCGGTACGGTTCGTCGTCGATGGCTTCCTCCGGGCACGCCTGAAGACTGCCTTCCCGTGGGGCACCGTGGCCATCAACGTCTCGGGTTCGCTGCTGTTGGGTTTCCTGGCTGGGCTGGTCATGCGTGGGCAGGCACCGGATTCCCTCCTCCTCATTCTCGGAACAGGTTTCCTGGGCGGCTACACAACCTTCAGCACTGCCAGCCTTGAGACGATCCGGCTGGTTCAAAGCGGGCGCACGGCGTTGGCGGTCATCAATGGGTTGGGGACCATGGCGGTGAGCGTCCTGGCGGCCGCAGCGGGTGTGTGGATCAGCGTGGCGCTGCCCTGAGCAGTGGCGAACCTCACCACCGGAAGAGGCATGGTCCGCCTGTAGGATCGAGCCATGGCTAAGAAGACTTTCAATGAGCTGTTGTCCGCCCAGGTCGCGAACGAGTTTGCCGCCTCCCAGCAATACATCGCAGTAGCTGTGTACTTTGATGGTGAAGACTTGCCGCAGCTCGCCCGGCACTTCTACCGTCAATCCCTTGAGGAGCGCAACCACGCCATGATGATGGTCCAGTACATGCTGGACCGCAACGTGCACGTGGAGATCCCGGGCATCGCCCCCGTCCGCAACAACTTCACCAACGCCAAGGAACCCATCGCGTTGGCCTTGGAGCAGGAAAAGGAAGTCACCCGCAACATCGAGGAGATGTTCCGCGTTGCCCGCGCCGAGGGAGATGCTTTGGGCGAGCAGTTCATGCTCTGGTTCCTGAAGGAGCAGGTTGAAGAAGTAGCTTCCATGACCACGTTGCTCAACATCACGGAGCGGGCCGAGAACCTCTTCGACATCGAGAACTATGTCGCCCGCGAAACCGTCGGCGACGGCGGACAGGACGCCGGCGCCCCGTCCGCAGCCGGCGGCGTCATCTAAGAGCAAGCCCTGCATCGTTCGAAGGGGCCGCCGGAAGCTTAGCTTCCGGCGGCCTTTTCGTGGCCCGGGAGAGTGCCATGGCCACCGCCCGGTAAATTGCCCGGGGGAGTGTCCGCGCCATCGTGGTCCTGGAAGCGTCCCAACAAGGACAGCCGACTCGCTATCCGTGCCAGGTCCACCGGCAAAACAGATGAATCACCACCGGACGCCTCAATATCGAAGTCCAAACGTCCCTTGCCGATCAGGAACAGCGTGATGTCCTGGTCGTGCAGCACGTCCACTACGTTGCTGAAACGCTGCCAGGCAGGTGCCGAGGCCGGGTCATTCCCTGCAGGGGAGGGGACGTTGTCGATCACCCAGGTCTTGTAGGTCCCGGCCAACACCAGGAAGTCCGCTGTTGAAGTCAGCCCGCCGCAGAGTTCCTCAAAATCCACCCAAAGGAGATCGGGGTCCGAATTCCTGACCACCACCGGTTGGGTGGTGGGGGTCAGCACGCGGCTTTTTGACGGTGCCGGCCTGAATAGGCCCAGGCGCCCCAACTGCCCGGCCGTGCCGGGGGAGATGATCCGACCCGAGCGGAACGCATCAAACCCGGTGGCGGGAGCCGTTCCCTTCGCTGGAAACCGGCGGAAGTCCGAGGCACCGCTGATTTCCACGATGTCCATCATCTCTTTGATGGCCTCGATGGTGGGAAGGAAATGCTCATGCCAGAGGGGATTGGGCAGGAGTTCCTCCGGGACGTAGTTCGAGGTCACCACCAGGGGGATGCGACGCTGCGCAGCTGAACGCAACAACCGGGCAATAAACATGCCATCGCCAACGTCATGGACATGGAATTCGTCAAAGAACAGCACGTCGATGCCATCGAGCAGCGCATCCACGGACTGCTGGATGGCTGTCCCGTTGCCGGTCTCCAAACCCTGGGTTCCGGCGTGCAGCCTGCGGAAGAAGTCGTGGAAGTGGACACGCCGTTTCCGTGCGTCCAACCGTCCATGGAAGCTGTCCATCAACCAGGTCTTGCCCCGGCCTACCGGTCCATGAAGGTACAGGCTCCGCGGCGCCTTCCGGGAAAGCGCACGACGACGGCCCGTCAGTTGGGCGCCGAAGGCCGCCAACCGCTCGGCTGCCTGCCGCTGACTGGGCTCAAGCTCAAAACCCGCCCGTCCGGCGTCGTGCTCCATGCCCTCAAGCAAGGCGCGCAAGGTGTCCCGGGCCGAACCCGGAACCGGCCTCAACAGAGGCGTCACAGCCAGCCTTTGCGCTTGAAAATGAGGTACATGAGCAGGGCTGCACCGAACATGAGCCCCACCGCCAAGGGATAGCCATAGTCCCAGTGCAGCTCTGGCATATGGTCGAAGTTCATCCCGTACACACCTGCCACGAAGGAGGGTGCAAAGAGGATGGCTGCCCAGGAGGAGATCTTCTTGACTTGCTCGTTCTGCGCGGCGCTGGCCTCGTTCTGGCGGTTGGCAGTCAGTGTGCCATCCAGGGTGAGCGCGTTCTGCAGCAGGTCCCGGAACGAGTTCACGCGGGAGATAACCCGCTGAACGTGGTCCTCGACGTCGCGGAGGGAGCGCTGCAGCTCAATGTCCACGCCATACTTTTCGAATCCCTTTTCCAGAAGCGCCATCATGTCCGGGAGGGGTTGGATGGCCCGCTGGAACTGGATCACTTCACGGGCAAGTTCGTAGATGCGGCGGGAAACGGCGCTGTCGCCGCTGAAGAGCTGGTCTTCGATTTCGTCGATGTCGTTCTCAAGACCTGCCACAACCGGCGCGTAGTCATCCACTACCTGGTCCAGGAGCGCGTACAGCACAGCTTCAGGCCCATGGCAGAGAAGGTCCGGACGCGTCTCCAGCCGGTGCCGGACCCGGGCGACCCCTCCGGTTTCAGCGTGCCGGATGGTCACCACGAAATTTGGCCCCGTGAAGATGTGCAGCTCGCCGAATTCCACCGTCTCGGTTTCATCGAGGTATCTGGCCGGGCGGAGGACAGTAAACAGATTGTGGTCGTACCGCTCAAGCTTTGGCCGCTGGTGCGCGGACACAGCGTCTTCGACGGCGAGGTCGTGGAGCCCGAATTCCTGGGCGACGGCGGCCATCTCGTCTCTCGTGGGACGGTACAAGCCGATCCAGGCCATGCCGCCGTGTTCCGCCAAGGTCTCGAACGTTTGCTCAAGGCTGTGCGGTGTAGCTGTGCGGACGCCGTCTACATATACGGCGTTGTCAATGATGGTCACTGGTTGAACGCTACTGCATGGCTCCGATGATGGCGCCCGCAATGGTCATGGCAACGAGGTCGTGGCCCGAATCAATCATGGTCACTGCGGTGGGTCGCCCCGCGAAGCCGTTGTGGATCACGTGGCCGCCGGCGCGGAAGACGAGGGCGGCGATGAGCGCGAAGAAACCGCCGGCCCAGAAAGTGTTGAGTTCCAGGGCGCTGATGAGCACAGCCAGGAGGATGCTGGTCAGGGCAGCGGCCACCATCATGGGAACCCAGATTCCTGCGCCGCCTTCAATGTTCTTGAGGTCCTCTTCGGTTTTGCCGATGGCTTGCATCCACCTGCGGCCCAGCACGGCCGGCATGTACCAAACGAAGCCGATGACCATGCTTGAGACGAAGGCCAGAAGTACAGCGAACCAGTTGATCTGGGAGATGTGTGAGAGCCAATCCATTCCTGAAATCCTAGTCTGTTTGAGCCTGGGAACCGGGGCTCTGGCTCTCCTGCCTTGTCCGTGTTGGTGCTGCGGACATCCGTTCGATCAGCGGCTCTGTCCGGTACGGAATGTGGGTATGGAGGGCGAGCACGGTTTCCGTGCGGATGACGCCCTTGGTGCGAAGGACAGACCGCAGCGCCGACTGCAGGTTGTGCGTGTCCGTGGCCACGACGCGGCACCACAGGTCGCCGCGCCCTGAAATTTCGTGGACTTCAAGGACCTGGGGGATCAGGCGCAAGGCGCCTATGACGCCGTCGAGCTCGCGGTGTGTCACCTCAATGGTGACAAAAGCCACGACGTCGTAGCCCACCTTCTCGAGGTCCACCTCCCTGCCCGCGGCATGCAGCACTCCGGACCGAAGGAGGCGCTTCACCCGGCTCTGGGCTGTATTGCGGGCAATGCCCAAAGTATCGCTCAACTCGGCGATTTGGATGCGGGGGTCCTTGATGAGTTCCAGGAGGATTTTCAGGTCCATGGGGTCGAGGGTGTTCAAATGGTCACTCCAGCTCACTTGGGTGGTCCTACTTTGATTCTTTTGCTCAATCTTTGCATCTTTTTATCGCCCGGAGATCAGCACTATTAGATTCTGTTGCCACCAATACTTTGCCGGATTGTGCTTCCCACAAGGAACCCACCATCCGGCCACCGAGCCCGAAGGCATGGAAATGACTGTCTTGAGCGAACTCCGCATGCGTCCGGTTACCGCCGACCGCTGGGGATGGGATGCCTCCACCACCGCCAGGCTGGTCCTGACCGGCGTCGTGATCTTCACCTTGCTGGTTGGCGCCAACTTGGCCACTCCGCTGTATCCGCTGTTGCAGGCCAGGCTCGGCATGACGTCGTTGGATGTGACTGTCGCATTCTCCAGCTACGTCCTGGCGCTGGTCGGTGTCCTCATGGTGGCCGGCCACTGGTCGGACCACATCGGGCGCCGGGCCGCCTTGGTCCTGGCCGTTATTGTGGGACTGGTGGGTGGCGTGATCTTCGCCAACGCCGGCTCGCTGGTTGCCTTGTCCTTGGGCAGGGCGCTTCAGGGAGTTGCTGTGGGACTGGCAACCGGAGCCAGTTCTGCGGCTTTGCGGGAGCTTCTGCCACAGCGACCCGAGTGGGCCTCACGGTTTACGTTGCTTTCCTCTGCAGGCGGCGTGGCCGCTGGTCCCGCCATCGGCGGACTCTTATCACTCCTGCCGGACCCTACCCGGACTCCCTATTACGTTCACTCGGCGGTCCTGCTTGCAGCCTTGATTCCCCTGTGGCTCTTGAAGGCCCGCCCCGCGATAGCTCCCGCGGCAGGTCCGAAGCCCTTGAAGGTCCTCGCCCCGCGGATGCCCTCTATCTCCCACGATGCCCGTGGGGCATTCTGGATGGCCGCCGCCACCGGGTTCCTGAGCTTCGCAGTCTTCGGATTTTGCCTGTCGTTGGCACCCGGGTACTTCGCCGGTGTGGTCCACGTGGACTCGCGGCCACTGATCGGGTTGCTCGCAGGAGTCACACTGGGCGCGTCGGCGCTAAGCCAGTTGCTTGGTACCCGTGGACGCTTTGTGGTTCCAGTGGCGCTGGCCGTCCTTGGTGTCTCGGTTGTCCTGGTGGGTGCTGCCGCCGCCTGGACAAGCCCGTGGTTGCTGGTGGCAGCGAGCATCACGGCAGGCATGGGCCAGGGCATTGCGTTCCGGCAGGTCTTCAACGAGGTCGCCGGGAAGGTTGAAGCCGCCCGCCACGCACAGGTCATCAGCACCGTCTACGTCATCACCTACTTGGGCAGCGCAGTTCCGGTGATTGGGCTGGGACTGGCTGTCTCGGCACTTGGCCTGCAGACCGCCGTCGTGGGCTTCACGCTCCTGTGCGGAGTTGCTGCGTTCACGCTCGCGGTCATCTCGCTGCGGAGCGCTGTTCGTTCCTGACGGTTTGCGCCGCCACGGCGCATTACTCAGGCAGCGGTCCGCGGTTGCCCGGTATGTGCTGGAAGACCATGGTGGTTTCCGTGTGGCCCACTACGGGATCCGTGGCGAGGTTGTCCAGGAGCCAATTGCGGAGGTCGTCAGTATTTGCGACGGCGATGTGCAACAGGTAGTCCACGGATCCAGTGGTGTGGAACGTGGAGATGACCGCCGGAAGCTTGGGAACGCGGGCCGTGAAGCGGTCGATCTGGTCGCGGTCGTGGGCGCGAAGACGGACAGCGATGAGGGCCTGTACGGAGCGTCCGATCGCGGGCAGGCTCAAGACGGCTTCAAAGCCTTCAATGATGCCGCGCTCGGAGAGGGCCCTGGTCCGCATCAAGGCCGTGGAGGGGGCGATTCCCACGAGCTCAGCCAACTGCTTGTTGGAGATACGGGCGTCATCGACCAATGCTGCGAGGATTCGTTCATCGATCGCGTCCAGCGGCTCTGCGCTGCCCGGGCTTGACCGAACATTCTTCGTGGGGTTGGACACGGATCCTCCTGAAATTGCCTTTCATCCATCCTAATCTGTGAAATGTTCAGGGACTATCGTGAGGCGGGCGTGGGGTGGACGTGCGGCGGACCCATCGCCGATCCAGCCGTTGGAGTGGCTCGCTGAACAGCATCAGCAGCAGGGGCCAGTTTCCTGCACCCGGGATGACCAGGGACAGGATCAGCGAGGCCAGGAACAACGCCGAGACGATGCCGCTGGCTCGAATCCCTGATACTGCCTCGGCTTGGTCCATGGCGTGGAGGTCCGGGTGGGACCGCAAATAAGTACGGGCCAAGAGGAGCACGAGGCTGGTGGCAAAGAGCGTCCCGATGTACACCAGCGGCTGGGCCCAATCGGAGGCCATCTGGGTGGACAGCGAGGTTGCCACCGGCATCGCCACGATGGTGAACATCCAAGCGACCGTCAACCACAACAATCCTGAATCCACGTGCTTGACGCTGCGGAAAAGCTTGTGGTGCTGGACCCAGAACACTGCGATGAGGACAAAGCTCAACACGAAGCCGAGCACAGCGTACTGTTCTTCCTCCAGCCATTGGGCAGTGGTGCCCTGATGGTCGGCCAGTTCACCGACGCTCTCCATCAACGGAAGAATCAACAACGTCAAGGCAATCGCCACCACGGCATCCGTAAACGCCTGCAAACGCTCCGGTGACGACAACTCCCGGCTTTTTGGGACCTGTGTCATGCCTCCGATTGTAGGGGCAGGCCGGTCGAAATCACGGGGAGTGGCGCGGCGGGCGGTGCACCACCCAGGTGACCGCCGCCGTCGTAGCTGAAAGAGCGATCACTCCCAACGCCAGGGCCGGCCAGCCGAACGCCTGGAAAGCGAGCCCCCCAGCCCAACCTATGACGCTCGAACCCAGGTAATAGGAAAGGTTGTAGAGGGACGCAGCCTGCGCCCGGCCTGTGCTCGCCAAGGCTCCGGTCCACCCGGAACCAACACTGTGGGCGGCGAAGAAGCCGCCGGTAAAGATCACGAGCCCGGCCAAGGTGGCAGCGAGGTTCTCCACCAAGGTCAGTGCCAGGCCCGCGGACATCACGCCGATTCCGGTCACCAGCACGTTGCGCCTGCCAAACCTGGTAGTCAGTCCAGCGGCCCATCGTGAACTCACGGTCCCTGACAGATACGCGAGGAAGATCAGGCTCACAACGGTGGCCGGAAGTCCGAAGGGTTCGGCGTGCAATCGAAAACCCAGGTAGTTGTAGACCGCCACGAAACCGCCCATGAGAAGGAAGGCCTGCAAGTACAACGAGAACAGCTTGGGATTGCTCGAGTGCCGTTTAAGGGTCCTGAGCGCTCCCCGGAATCCCAGGGCCGGGGCGGGAGTGAAACGTCGTTGCCGGGGGACGAGTACCAGGAACAGCACAGCGGACACGGTGGCCAGCAAGGAGACAGCCAGGGTCGCGGCACGCCAGCCCCAAAGTTCCCCCACCGGGCCGGCCACCAGCCGTCCCGCCAAACCGCCCAGGGTTGTCCCTGCCACGTAGGTTCCTGCTGCCAGAGCCGTGTGTACTTTGGTCACTTCCTCATTGAGGTAGGCGATGGCTATGGCCGGTATGCCGCCCAGAGCCATGCCTTCCAAGGTGCGCAGAGCCAGCAACAGGGGCACGGTGGGCGCCAAGGGCACCAGCAGCCCCAGCAATGTCGCCGCTGCAATGCCGATGGCCATGGCACGCACGCGGCCGATCCTGTCTGCCACAAAGGACCAGGGCAGCACTGTGACGGCAAGGCCTGCAGTAGCCAGGGAAATACTGAGCGCCGCCTCAGCGGCAGTGATGTTCAGATCTCCGGCCATCAGGGGCAGGACAGCCTGGGTGGAGTACAACTGGGCAAACGTCGCGACGCCGGCAAGCGCCAATGCTGCAAGGACACGCCTGTAGCCACGGGAGCCTTTGGCATGGCCGTCCCAGGTTCCTGCATTGCCAGTGGCGATGGTGTTGGTCACCCGGCAAGGTTAGGACCATGGCAACTCCGCATTCCAATGCATGGTTTACCTACAATTGATGCAAGAGAGCATCAATTGAGCTTGTTGAGTCATGAGCCGGGCCGCCGGCAAAGGGGAGAACACCATGGAGCCGGACCATCATCAGCTCATCCAACTCCTTCCCCTGCTGCCGGTACTTGCCGAGCTGGGCCGCACAGAGCACATGACAGAAACCGCCGAGGTCCTCGGCGTTCCACAGTCAACGGTGAGCCGTGCGGTGGCGCGGGCCAGTGCCATTGTGGGGGCCGATCTCCTGGTTCGCGACGGACGGGGCATCCGGCTCACCCCTGAGGCCAGGACCCTGTTGCCCTACATCGAAGCCGCGCTGGAGAATTTCCAGGCCGGGCTGGACAGGGTCAGGCACGAGTCGGACGTCGTCAGGGGACGGATCGGCGTTTCCTTCCAGCACACCTTTGGCGAAGCGACACTTCCGCTGCTGATCAGTGCCTTCCGTGGGCGCCATCCGCATGCGGTCTTTGAGCTTTGGCAGGGTCCGCGTGACGATTGCCTGAAGCAGTTGGCCGGCGGTGGGATGGACTTCGCCCTGACTGCGCCCATAGCCCCCGAAGGCAAGGGCATCCGGTCCCTTCCGCTCTACCGCGAGCCGCTCAGGGTCGTCCTGCATTACCGGCACGCTTTGGCTGGGCGGACCAGTGTGCACCTCAAAGAACTGCGACACGACCCCTATGTGACACTTCCTGCCGGAGTTGGTCTGCGCGCGCTGGGCGAGACGCTCCTGCGCGAGGCCGGTTTCCGCCCGCGGATCGCGTTCGAAGTCCAGGAATCCACCTCCGCACGCGGCCTTGTTTCGGCGGGCCTGGGGTTCGCCATCCTTCCCCCTGCCGGCCCAGGGTCAGGAACAGGTCAGTTCCTGCCCGAAGCCGAACTGGGGTTGGTAGAGGTGCCCATCGAATCGGACCTGGCCTTCCGGCAGATCGGCATTGCCTGGCGGGAGAGAAGTTTCGAGCCCGAGGCCGTGCGGCTTTTCCGTGAACTGGTGGTCGCCGAGGGCGGGGAACTGTTGGCGGAGCTCGTCAGAGCCCGTTCAGGTACTCCCTGACCACGTCAGTGGCTGAGCCTTGCCGCGCCCGCTGCCAGCCGGTGCCTGCCCACAGGTTCAGTCGCTGCGGATCCCCGGCCGCCGACGAAGCCGCCCTGACCGGTGCCGTGAGGTGATGGATGGCAGGGTATCCCTCAGGGGCGTCCTGGTGGTCACGAACAAAGTCATTGACCAGTGATCGGGCCATCCTTCCGGTGAACGCACGGGTCATGGCTGTTTGCGTAAACGCAGGGTCTCCCAACGCGTCCTTGTGCGGTTGCCGGGCGCCACTCTCGGTGGTCCGCACCAGGGCCGTGCCGATCTGCGCGGCCGACGCCCCGGCTGCCAGCACCTCACGCAGCCCTTGGCTGTCCATGACGGCTCCTGCCGCGATCAGGGGAAGGCCGACGGCGCTACGCACCTGGGCGAGCAGTTCCGCCGTCGTGCGGGCTTCTTGTCCCCGCCGGGCAGGCAGGAAGGCCGCAGTATGCCCTCCGGCAGAGTTGTGTTGCACCGCAAGGGCGTCAGGGCCTTCCTCTGCAGCAGCAAGAGCTTCCTCGGCACTGGTAACACTGGAAATGACCCGGCTGCCCGCTTTTTGCAAGGCCCGGACCACCGGCTTTCCCGGGAGGCCGAACGCGAAGCTGACAAACTCCACGGGGTCCGCGATCAGGGCATCGATCTTGTCCTGCCAGGCGTCGTCATCGTCGAGGCGGAGGGGTGGCAGCGCCACCCCGTAGCGGGCAGCCTCAGGTTCCAGCTCTGCACGGTAGGCCTCGATCCGAGCCACAGCCTCCCTGTCGGGTGGGAGCTGCCGCAGGTCAGGGACAAAGACGTTCATGCCAAAACGAATGCCCAGGGCCCTTGCCGCAGCAATCTCGGCAAGCATGGCGTCCGGTCCCTTGTAGCCCGCGGCAAGGAACCCGAGTCCGCCGCCCTCATGAACGGCGCGCACCAAAGCCGGCGTCGACGTTCCGCCCGCCATTGGAGCTGCAATAAAGGGTGTATGGAACAGGGAATATGGCATGTGCAGTTTCTCCTCCGGACGCTCCAAGCTAGTCTTTCACGGTGAACAATCTTGACTCGGCCCAGCATTCCCCTGCCCCCGCGGAAACCTTGAGCGGAACGGTCATTGGGCTCGATATCGGCGGCACCAAGACCCGTGGCGTGCGGTTCCAGAACGGCACGCCCGTCCGGGATGAAAGCGCCGGCAGCTCCAATGTGCAGAACGTCAGCAGGGAACAGGCAGCAGCCAACCTTGCCGAACTGTTCGGCAAAATCGGTGGCGGCGGGATCGACGAGGTTTACGCCGGTGCCGGCGGGATCGATACGGACGAAGATGCACAGGCGCTCGCAGACCTGATCGCCCCCCATGCGCCCGGGGCCCGTATCACTGTGGTCCATGATTCCCGCTTGCTGTTGGCGGCCGGTGGCGCCAGTGCCGGTGTTGCCGTCATCGCCGGTACAGGCTCAGCCGCGTGGGGGAAGAACGACGCCGGCGAAGAGGCCCGCGCAGGTGGCTGGGGCTACCTCCTGGGCGATGAAGGAAGCGGCTATTGGCTGGGGCGTGAGGCCGTCCGGCACAGCCTGAAGCGCATGAACCAAGGTCTGGAGCCCGATGAGCTCAGCCAGGCCTTGTTGGACGCGTGCGGGGTGGATGAACCCGGCAAGCTGATCGCCTTGTTCCATTCGCCGGACACCGGTCGCCGCTACTGGGCACAGCAGGCAAGGATCGTGGTGGAAGCCGCCGCTGCCGGAGACGGGGTCAGCAGGGCAATGATGGCCCAGGCAGCCCAGGATCTGGCTGATCTGGCCGAACAGGCCGTTCGGCAACTGGGCCTGGACGGTCCGGTGATTCTCGGCAGCGGACTGGGCATGAACGTCCCGCTGCTGCAGGAAGCCTTCAAGGCAAAGCTGGCCGAACGTGGCATCACTGATGTCCGCATCCTCCAGCAGGATCCTGTGTTCGGTGTGCCGCGGCTGGTGGCCGAGCAGCGCCGTTAGGGGAGTTTTGTAGCGCCAATACCCCACACCGCGTGGGGGTATTGGCGGTACTAGGACTCAGCCTGGGACTTCGCCTTGGACTCAGCCGCGGGTTCTGGGGCGCAGCTTGACGCCTGGCAGCGGGGGAGCGGGAATTCGTCCGGCCTCCGGTCCGGCGTCGGGCCCGTGGCCTTGGACGTGCCCGAAGCGTGAGGTGGCGGCAGCGGCGTCGTCGAGCAAACCCTCTGCCTCCCATTGTTCGCGGGCCTGTTCCACTTCCTCGTGCGTCCGCCCAACGAAGTTCCACCACATGAGCAGGTCTTCACCGAATGGCTCGCCGCCCAGGAGCATGAAGCGGGTGTCGGGTTTTGCTTCCACGCCCAGAAGCGACCTGCCTGCGCCCAAGTAGGCCAACGGGCCGGCCTCGACGTCCTGGCCGTCAATGACAAGGTGGCCGTCCAGGACCAACACGGCGTGTTCGAACTCCGGTTGCAAAGGCAGCTCAAGGGTTCCAGTGCCGGTGATATCGGCTCCAAGGATGGGGCTGAACATGGTGGCGGGGGAGCGCTGGCCCGCAAATTCCCCCACCATCACGGTGGCGGTGAAACCCTGGCCCACCGCCACGGGCAGGTCCCGGACCTGCTCGAACGACGGCGCCCGGTGGCGATGCTCTTCGGGCAATGCAACCCACAGTTGCAGCCCACGGGAGACAGGCAGCTGTTCCACCAGCGGGCTTGTACTTGATCCGCTGGTGGCGGGCAGGACTGAGAACTCCGAGTGCGAGATTCCATGGCCCGCGGTCATGATGTTGAGCTCGCCTGGCCGGACCACGACATCGCTGCCCACGCTGTCCCGGTGCCTGACGGCCCCTTCGAGGGGCCACGTGACAGTTTGAAGGCCACTGTGCGGGTGGGGCAGGACGCTCATGGCCACCCGGTCCGGGCCAAAACTGTCCAGGAAGCACCACGCACCTACAGTGGGCAGCCCACGTTGGGGCAGGGTCCGCATGACGTTCATGGCCCGGACACCGCCGAGGGGAACTTCGCGTTCGGGCCACAGCTGCACGCAAGGCCCTTGACCTTCGTGGGCCGCCGGACATACTTCCTGGGCGGGGGAAGTATCAAGATTGGTCATGTGATCATCGCCTGTGCATAAATGTTGGAAATTGAGCTAATCTGTTCCACGTGAACAACGCCCTCCTGAGCTACCACGACGCCGTCCTTTACCGTTCGGGTGAACCGTATCGCATCCTCGCTGGAGCCATCCACTACTTCCGCGTGCACCCGGACCTGTGGCAGGACCGGCTGCGTCGTCTCAAAGCCATGGGCGCCAACACCGTGGACACTTACGTTGCTTGGAACTTCCACCAGCCTAAGCGCGACCAGGCCCCGGATTTCAGCGGCTGGCGTGACATCGGGCGTTTCATGGACCTCGCTGCAGGGGAGGGCCTGGACGTCATCGTTCGTCCGGGGCCCTATATCTGTGCTGAGTGGGACAACGGGGGTTTTCCGGCGTGGTTGACCGGCATTCCGGGGATCGGCCTGCGCTGCATGGACCCCGTGTTCACTGCGGCCATTGAGGAGTGGTTCAATCACCTTCTGCCGATCGTGGCTTCACGGCAGGCCTCGTCAGGAGGTCCTGTAGTGGCCGTGCAGATAGAAAACGAATACGGCAGCTACGGTGATGACCACGAATACATCCGATGGAACCGGCGGGCCCTGGAAGAGCGGGGCATCACCGAGATGCTCTTCACTGCCGACGGCGGCACCGACTACTTCCTCGACGGCGGCTCAATCGACGGCACCTGGGCCACCGCCACGCTGGGAAGCCGGGGCGATGAAGCCATAGCCACCTGGCAGCGGCGCCGCCCCGGAGAGCCGTTCTTCAACGTTGAGTTCTGGGGAGGTTGGTTCGATCACTGGGGCGAACTCCACCACCGCCGCGACGCCGATGACGCGGCAGCGGAAGCACGCAAGATGCTCGATCCCGGTGGATCGCTCTGCGCCTACATGGCTCACGGAGGGACCAACTTCGGCCTCACCTCGGGCAGCAACCACGACGGCACCATGCTCCAGCCCACGGTCACCAGTTACGACTCCGACGCTCCGATCGCGGAGAACGGCGCCCTGACGCCGAAGTTCCATGCTTTCCGAAAAGAATTCTTCCGTGCCCAAGGCATCGAAGAACTCCCTGAACTCCCAGTGGAATTGCTGGCGGATTCTCCCGTTATTCCGGCCCAGTCACTGCCACTGGGTAGCGGGCAAGGCCTGCTTTCGATCGTCCGGAACGCGGGGATTGCCGTTGCCAGCGTCAAGCCGCTGAGTTTTGAGCAGCTGGGACTGGACGCCGGCTTGGTGTTGTATTCAGCCGAAGCCATCCTGCCCGGACAACCCGGGATGCCCGTTGAAAGCCGGCTCAAGATCACCGGCCTTAATGACCGCGCCTATGTATGGGTGGATGGTAATTTTGCCGGTGTCCTTGATGACGTCACCGGTGCCGAAGGGCTGTTGGTTACCGGCACGGGTGTTGCTGCCAGGCTTGAGATCCTCGTGGAGAACCTGGGCCGGATCAACTACGGTCCTTTGACCGGACATGGCAAAGGCATCCTCGGAGGCGTCCTCATCAACCAGCGATACACCTTCCACTGGACGCAGACTCCGGTGTCCTTGGCCGAGTGGACGCAGGACCACCTGGATGTCCTGTCCGGAGTCGAGTTCGAGATTGGCGAGGCGGCCAATACCTACATCGCTTTGCCGGATTCGGAGAAGGGCTTCGTCTGGCTCAACGGCTTCCTGCTCGGCAGGTACTGGAACAAAGGCCCCCAAGTAACCCTTTACGCACCCGCTCCGTTGCTTAAGCCCGGCCGTAACAGCATCAAGGTGCTCGAACTCGGAAAGCCGGGGACCGTCGTCGAACTTCGCGAGGCGCCGGATCTGGGTCCGGTGGAAGCCGGCCCCATCGAGGCGGCCGAACTTCCCTAAGGGAGCCGGACAGGCAATTATGCTGGCACCATGACCCTGCAGTTCGACACCCGCCCAGCCGCGTACGCCGTAATGATCCGGGAAGGGAAGATCCTGCTGGCCTATTGGAAGCAGGATGGCAAAGAAGGGTGGACACTTCCCGGCGGAGGTTTGGACCTCGCTGAACATCCTGTGGACGGCTGCCGGCGCGAAGTTTTCGAGGAAACCGGCTACGAAGCGCGTATTGATCGCATGCTGGGAATCGACGTCGGCCACTGGCCCGGCGATGTCCGCCCGGATGGCTCAGTCAGGGACTTCCAGGCCTTGCGCCTGGTATATGAGGCCACGGTGGTGGGCGGCGAACTGACCCACGAGGTAGATGGAAGCACCACCCATGCCGCTTGGGTTCCGCTGGACGACGTCGGCAAACTCAACCGGGTTTCTTTGGTTGACACTGCCTTGCGGCTCCACCGGGAGCGCCCGGTAAATGGGAAGCTCGACTAAAACCGCGGAGCCTGGGACTAGCCAAAGTTGCGCGCCTTGGCTACGCTGAACAACGTTGCCGGCTTTTTAGTTGCCGGCCTGGATGCCGAGGAGGTGGATTTGATGATTGCCATGATCTTGCGTGCCCCGCTGCCCGTTGCAGCGCGCCGTCATCAGCCCATCATTCCTGTCCCGGCATCAGCCAGCCAAAGCTAGGCGGCCGGACCTCATCAGAGGCTTCCATTGAAAACTTACGCTTCAATAAGCGACCCATCTTTCAGCCCGGCATCAACCAAGCAACGTCCCGCCAGGGGACCAGTAGAGTACGGTTACACCGATAAAACCGCGGAGCTCTTCCGCGTCCACACTCCACCGGAACAGCAGGAAAACTCCAGCCCGGGCCGTATTGTGCGCCTGGACCGCAACCGGGTGCTCGTAGCGTCGGCAGAGGGTCTGCTGCACTTGCCCTATCCAACACAGGGACCGGTACCCGCTACCGGTGACTGGGTATGGCTGGGCCATAACACCGCGGGTGAGCCTGCCGTCGTCGAGGTTCTTCCCCGGCAGTCGGCGCTGAGCCGGAAACGCGCCTTTGAGGCCTCCTCCGAGGAACAGGTCCTTGGCAGCAACATCGACATTGTGGCCGTAGTGGTGCCGGTGGACCGTCCCCTGACCCACAACCGTCTTGAGCGGACGCTGGTTGCGGCGTGGGATTCCGGTGCTACACCGCTGGTGGTCATCACCAAAGCCGACCTGGCCGATCTGGCTGACGACGTCGTGGGGGAGGTCATTCTGCAGGCTGCAGGAGTGGAGGTGGTGACCACTTCTGCAGAGCAAGGGGACGGGCTCGATGAACTCCTGCAACACATACCCACTGGTGCAACCCTTGTCCTGTTGGGTCCTTCCGGTGCAGGAAAATCAACGCTCATCAATGCCCTTGCCGGCCATGAGGTCCAGCAAACCGGTGCGGTCCGGGCAGGTGACGGCAAGGGCAAACACACCACAACCTCACGTGAACTGGTGCCACTGCCCGGCGGTGCGGTGCTGATGGATACCCCGGGCGTCCGTGGTTTTGGACTCTTTGACGCGGACGAGGGCATGGAGGAGATGTTCGGCGATCTTGAAACTCTCTTCGCCCAATGCCGCTTCGCCGACTGTGCCCACCAAGCGGAGCCGGGCTGCGCGGTCCAGGAGGCGCTGGCGGAGGAAACACTGGATCCCCGGCGTTGGGCCAGCTACCAGAAACTGCAACGTGAGTTGGCTGCCCTGGCCCGGAAACACGACGCAGCAGCCCGGCGGGCGTACCAGCGCGAATGGCACCAAAAGGTCATGTCGGCGGACCGCGGCCAGCGCGCGGCGGAAAGGTACAGGCACGACCAAGCTGAGGCACGGGGAGGCAAAGCAGGCAAACGGCGGAAGCGATGAACATTGCCGATTCATTACAGAACTCGTGGCGGCGCTGACATCGTCGGTGGTGCTGGCTACGCTGGGTGAAGATTGCTTTGCAGCCAAGTAATAAGAGTGCATATGATCATGTGGCTCTACCGATGTTCTCCACCACAGATAGGTAAGCCCGGGTATGGCCGAAGCCATGATTGAGTTCAAGAGCGTCACCAAGCAATACCAGGGTGGGCAGCCGGCCGTGGACGCTCTCAGCATGTCCATCGACAAAGGCTCCATCACCGTGTTTGTTGGCCCATCGGGCTGCGGCAAGACCACATCCCTGCGCATGATCAACCGGATGGTGGAGCCAACCAGCGGAACCATCACCGTTGGGGGCAAGGACGTTTCGCAGGTTCCCGCCCCGGAGCTACGCCGCTCCATGGGCTACGTCATGCAGTCATCGGGCCTGCTGCCGCACCGGTCGGTGCTGGATAACATCGCTACAGTCCCGCGGCTCAACGGGGTATCCAAGTCCGATGCGCGCAAACGCGCAGAGGAATTGCTCGACGTCGTGGGGCTGGCTTCGGTTCTTGGCAAGCGCTACCCGTCCCAACTCTCAGGTGGCCAGCAGCAGCGCGTCGGGGTTGCCCGGGCGCTCGCTGCTGATCCACCCGTCCTGCTGATGGATGAACCCTTCAGCGCGGTGGATCCAGTGGTCCGTGACGAACTTCAGCAGGAGCTCCTTCGACTGCAACGGGAACTGGCTAAAACCATCGTCTTCGTCACCCACGACATCGATGAGGCAACTGTTCTTGGCGATAAAGTTGCCGTCTTCGCCGTGGGAGGAAAACTGGCCCAGTATGCTGCGCCGGAAGAAATCCTTCGGGCGCCGGCCAACGACTTCGTCGCATCCTTCGTCGGGCGCGACCGCGGTTTCAGGCACCTTGCGTTCAATACAGCCGATGCCGTCACCCTGCACCCGGTAACCATGGTCAGCCCTTCGGCTGGTCATCAGGCGGGCCGGGCATCGGGGGAGTGGGCCTTGGTAGTGGACGCCGACTCCCGCCCACTGGGATGGTCCTCGCCGCGTGACGGCGCGGGTTTGATCCCGGGCGGTTCGTTGTTCCGCAAGGGAGACACCCTGCGCCGCGCCCTGGACGCGGCGTTGTCCTCGCCGTCGGGTCTTGGCGTAGCAGTGGACGACGACGGCCGCGTCGCCGGAGTCCTGAAGGCGCCCGAAGTCCTGGCCCTCATTGAAGAAGTCCGGCACCACAGGGAGGACGCCACCTGATGGAGTGGTTCCTCGGCAATACCGGCCTGGTTTTCGGGTTGGCTGGGCAGCATATGGTGCTCGCCATCATTCCCATGGTCCTTGGCCTCCTGATTTCCATCCCGTTGGCCCAGCTGGCCCGGGCCAACAGCACGCTCCGCTCCGTAGTGGCTACTGCCACCTCGCTGCTGTACACGATTCCTTCCCTGGCTTTGTTCATCATTCTTCCCACCATCCTGGGCACCCGGATCCTGGACCCCCTGAACGTGGTGGTGGCCTTGACGATCTACGCCGTAGCCCTGCTGGTCCGTGCAGCGATGGACGCCTTTGATTCAGTGGATGACGACCTCCGGAATGCAGCCGTGGCCATGGGCTTCAAACCCCTGGCGCGCTTCTTCCAGGTGGACCTGCCGTTGTCGCTGCCGGTGCTGTTTGCCGGACTCCGGGTGGTCTCGGTCAGCAACATTTCGCTGGTCAGCGTCGCGGCGCTGCTGGGCGTGGGAAATCTCGGCGTCCTTTTCACCGACGGGCTGCAGCGGACCTTCGTCACCGAGGTAATGGTGGGCATCATTGCCATTCTGGTGCTGGCACTGCTGATGGATGCGGTGCTGGTGGTTCTGGAAAGGCTTCTGACTCCCTGGACCCGCGCAGCCGGTGGACAGTCCTCCCGCACCGACGCCAACACCCTGCTCACTGAGCCCAAGGCCGGACCCCGCGTGGCGAAGTCGGGCCTCCGCCCGGATCCGGGGGCGTCCGCATGAATATCTTTGCCGAGACGATTGCCTGGCTCGTTGACCCCAAGCACTGGGCCGGCAGCGGTGGCATTCCCACCCGTGTCCTGGAACATCTCCAGTACAGCGCCCTGGTCCTCCTCATTGCGGCCGCCATCGCCGTTCCCATCGGTCTCTTCATCGGGCACACAGGCCGTGGACGCGTGGTCGCTGTTGCCGTGGCCGGTGCGCTCCGGGCGCTCCCCACGCTCGGGTTGCTGGTGCTGTTTGCGTTGCTCGCCGGCAGCGGTTTGATGCCACCGGTGTGGGCGCTCGTGATCCTCACGGTCCCGCCGCTGCTTGCAGGTACTTACGCCGGTATTTCCAGTGTGGACGCCACGGTGGTGGATGCTGCCAGGGCCATGGGCATGACCGAGCTGCAGATCCTCTTCCGCGTGGAACTTCCCAACGGCCTGCAAGTCATGTTCGGCGGAATCCGTACCGCGGTGTTGCAGGTCATCGCAACCGTTTCCGTGGTGGCTTACCTGCCCCTCGGCGGGCTGGGCCGCTATTTGTTTGACGGACTCGTCCTGCAGGATTTCCCCAGGATGCTTGGCGGTTCCCTGCTCATCGCCGGCCTGGCCATCGCGGTGGACCTGATCCTCGCCGGCGTGCAACGGCTGGTCCTCTCCCCGGGCCTTACCCTCGACTCAAACGGCAGCCACAAGGCAGCCGACGATCTCACAGCCGCGGCTCCAGCCGGGGCTGCCGTTCAAGGAGGTACACCATGAAGAACCCCGTCCCCATGACCCTTACGCGCCGTGGTCTCGGCGGCCTCGCAGCCGGACTGGGTGTGGCCCTTGCGTTGAGCGCATGTGGCGGCAGCCCGTTGGCCACTCCGTCCACTTCGGCTTCGGGCGGTTCCGCTGCCGGTGGCTCGCTGGTGGTTGGATCGGCTGACTTCCCGGAAAGCCAGGTCATCGCCGAGATCTATGTTGGCGCCCTCAACGCGGCAGGACTCACTGCCACGTCCAAGCCCAACATCGGCTCCCGTGAAATCTACTTCAAGGCTGTCCAGGACGGCTCCGTGGACCTCGTCCCGGATTACTCCGGCAACCTCCTCTCCTTTGTGGATACCGAGGCAGCGGAAGTATCAGCCGAGGACGTCTACAAGGCCCTTCCCGGCAAACTTCCGGACGGCTTGGCAGTGCTGGATGCTTCCAAGGCCGAGGACAAGGACGCCATGGTAGTGACCAAGGCGACGGCGGAGAAGTACCAGTTGAAGTCCATCGA
This sequence comes from Arthrobacter sp. TmtSoilC79, assembly GCF_059739405.1. Lineage (NCBI taxonomy): Bacteria > Bacillati > Actinomycetota > Actinomycetes > Micrococcales > Micrococcaceae > Arthrobacter > Arthrobacter sp. TmtSoilC79. Next base: position 1,536,237 of record NZ_AP046051.1, read on the forward strand.
GGACCTGGCCAAGGTGTGCAAGGACTTCACCATGGCAGCTCCGGCCACGTTCGAGACGCGCTCGTACGGCTTCCCGGGGCTGAAGAAGAACTACAACTGCGAGCTCAAGGGACTGCAGCCGTTCAGCGACGGCGGTGGCAACCTGACCCTGCAGGCGCTGCTTGAGGACAAGGTCCAGGTGGCCGATATCTACACCACCACCCCGTCCATCGTCGACAACGACCTCGTTGTTCTTGAGGATCCCAAGAACAACTTCAAAGCCCAGCAGGTCCTGCCGCTGGTCAAGGAGGACAAGATGACGGACAAGGCCAAGGAAGCGCTGAACAACGTCTCCAAGATCCTCACCACCGATGACCTGATCAACCTCAACCGCGCGGTCAGCGGTGACCAGAAGCAGGCACCCAAGGATGCCGCCGCTGCGTGGCTCAAGGACAAGGGCATCGTTAAGTAACGCCTTTTCAATACCGTGCACGACGGCGGTGACGGACCCGTGCGGGCCCGTCACCGCCGTCGTCGCATGTGTGAGTTAAGTCTCAACTGAAGTGCATCACCCGTGTGGCATATTTGAGGAATGGCGAAATTCAAGCAGTCCACCAAACTTCATAATGTCCTCTACGACATCCGTGGACCGATTCTTCAGGCCGCCCAGCAGATGGAGGCGGAGGGTCACAGGATCCTCAAACTGAACATCGGAAATCCGGCCCCGTTTGGTTTTGAAGCGCCTGACGCAATTTTGGTGGACATGATCCGCCACCTTCCCAATGCCCAGGGTTACAGCGATTCCCGCGGAATTTTCTCGGCCCGGACCGCAGTCTCGCAGTACTACCAGACCCGTGGCATCCAGAATATCCACGTAGATGACATCTACCTCGGCAACGGGGTCAGCGAACTTATCACCATGTCCCTCATGGCCCTTCTTGAAGATGGCGACGAGGTCCTGATTCCCACCCCGGACTACCCCTTGTGGACAGCTTCCGTAGCCTTGGCCGGTGGCCGCCCGGTGCACTACCTCTGTGACGAGGATTCCGGCTGGCAGCCCGATCTTGAGGATATGGAAGCCAAAATCACGCCGCGAACCAAGGGCATCGTGGTGATCAACCCCAACAATCCCACCGGCGCCGTGTACCCGGAAGAGACACTCAAGAAGATCGTCGCCCTCGCAGAGAAACACGGATTGGTGCTCTTCGCCGACGAAATCTACGAGAAAATCCTTTACGAGGACGCCGTCCACATCAACTTGGCCGGCCTCACCGGCGACGATGTCCTGTGCCTGACATTCAGCGGGCTCTCCAAGGCCTACCGCGTCTGTGGCTACCGGGCCGGTTGGATGGCCATCTCAGGGCCGAAGAAGGACGCTGCGGACTACCTTGAAGGCATCAACCTGCTGGCCAACATGCGCTTGTGTGCCAACGTTCCCGCGCAGCACGCCATCCAGACTGCCCTGGGCGGGTACCAGAGCATCAACGACCTCATCCTGCCCGGCGGCAGGCTGCTTGAACAGCGCAACAAGGCCTATGACCTCCTGAATGCCATTCCCGGAGTGAGCACCCAACAGGCCAGGGGCGCCCTGTATCTGTTTCCGAAGCTGGACCCGGAGGTCTACCACATCCGCGATGACGAGAAATTTGTCCTCGACCTCTTGAAGGAACAGAAAATCCTGGTTTCCCACGGACGGGCCTTCAACTGGGTGCGCCCGGACCACTTCCGAATGGTCACCCTGCCCAACGTCAAGGACATTGAAGAGGCCATTGGCCGCATGGCGGACTTCCTGTCGAGGTACCCGGGGAACTAGCCTGAGGTCCATGGCCGTTCCACGAGGGCGCGGCCCTGCGGAAAGGCATGCCGGTGGCTGCAGTTGAGTTTGCCAAGAGTCCTGCTGAGGTATTGAGGGTCGGGCCAGGGTTCACGCTCGCCAGTGTGGACTCTGGCTCCACCCCCGGATATCCGGGCGCGAAAGCTGACGGCAAGGCCTTGCTGGGAGCCCAGGATGCACGGCTGGCAGAACTGCAGGAGAAGCTCTTTGCCCAAGGCCGGTTCGGGAGCACCAAGAGGCTGCTGCTGATCCTGCAGGCCATGGATACGGCAGGCAAGGGCGGCATCGTCAGCCATGTAGTGGGCGCCATGGACCCGCAGGGCGTTCAACTGCGCGCCTTCAAGGCTCCCACTGACGAGGAAAAATCCCATGACTTCCTGTGGCGGATCGAAAAGGAAGCTCCCGCTGCCGGGATGGTGGGAGTTTTCGACCGTTCGCATTACGAGGATGTCCTGATTCATCGGGTGCACGGATGGGCCGACGCTGCGGAGCTGGAACGCCGCTACGCCGCCATCAACGACTTCGAGGCCCGGCTCGCGGACCAAGGCACCACCATCGTCAAAGTCATGCTCAACATCAGCAAAGACGAGCAAAAAGAGCGGCTGATAGCGCGCTTGGATGACCCCAGCAAGCACTGGAAGTACAGCAGTGGAGACTTGGCCGAACGCGCGTTCTGGGACGACTACATGGATGCCTACAGCGTGGCGTTCGAGAAGACGTCAACGGACATAGCGCCCTGGCACGTGGTCCCGGCCAACAAGAAGTGGTACGCACGAATCGCTGTGCAACAGTTGCTGATCGATGCCCTTGAACGCCTCCAACTGGACTGGCCAAAGGCCGGGTTCGACGTAGCAGCCGAACGCGCACTGGTGGTGGATTCCTAGGGATCCCCCGAGGGCTGCTTGGACGTTGCTGCGCGGCTTGGACGCTGCTGCGCGGCTTGGACGCTGCTGCGCGGCTTGGACGCTGCTACGCGGCTGGGCGTTACTCCGCTGCTTGGACGTGCCTGCGCGTTACTGGGCGGCAGCACCGGCGTCGTTGCTTGCGTCCCGGGCTGTGGCCAGGCGTTTGCGGGCGCCTTCCAGCCAGTCCTCGCAGCGTTTGGCCAGGGCTTCGCCCCGTTCCCAGAGCGCCAGGGATTCTTCCAGGCTGGCACCTCCGGCTTCCAGGCGGCTTACAACGCCCATGAGCTGTTCGCGTGCTTCCTCGTAGCTCAAGGAATCCAGGGATTCCGGTGAAGATGCGGATGAGTTGTTCTCGGTCATGATGTCCTTTTGTGTTCGGTAGTGACGATGGTGACCGATTCATCAACGGTCCACGATGTGTCCTTGGCCTGTGGACACTGCCCTGAAGCGACCTTCGGCTACTCGAATGGCCAGGGAGGTTCCTTCAGGGGCTTCCTCAGGACTGCTGACCACTGTGTGCCCGGCTTGGTCCTCGCCAACAATCTGGACCACGGCATAGCCACGGTCCAGTGTCTTTTGCGGGGAGAGGGCCCTGACTTGTGCGCGCAGGTGATGGACCTGGTCCAGGGCGCGGGCAACGGCAGTGCTGACGGCTGAATGGGAGCGGCGCTGCAGGCGATGGATGTCATCGGCCCGGGCGTCCACCATCGAGGCCGGGGTGGCCAGCACCGGCCGTGACTTCAATGACTGCAGCCGGTCCGATTCCCGGTCCACCATCCTGCCGATGCTCCGGCGCAAGTGGTCCCTTGCCTGCCTCACCATGGCCAGTTCCTCGGCCACGTCAGGAACTATCCGCTTGGCGGCATCGGTGGGCGTCGACGCCCGAAGGTCCGCCACGTCGTCAAGGATGGGGCGGTCGGCTTCGTGCCCGATCGCGCTGACAACCGGAGTGGTGGCCGCCGAGACCGCCCGGATGAGGTCCTCGTTGCTGAACGGAAGGAGGTCTTCCAAAGCGCCGCCCCCGCGTGCCATGACAATGACGTCTACCTGGGGGTCGGCGTCGAGCTTCTTTAACGCCGCGATGATCTGGGCGACGGCGGTATTGCCTTGGACGGCAACCTCACGGACATCGAACTCGACCGCGGGCCAACGCAGCGCGGCGTTGCGCAGGACGTCCTTTTTGGCGTCGGAGTCGCGGCCCGTGATGAGGCCGATCCGGTGGGGGAGCAGGGGCAGCTTGCGTTTACGGGAGTCGGCGAACAGTCCTTCGGCTGCCAGAGCCTGCCGGAGCCGCTCGATCCTGGCCAGCAAGTCGCCCAGGCCCACAGGGCGGATGTCTTTGACGGACATGTTCAGCCGGCCCGTCTTGACCCAGAAATCCGCCTTGACCAATGCAACTACGCGGGAACCGCGTTCGAGGGGGATCTTTTGGCGATCAAGCACCGTGGACCACACCGAGGCAGGAAGGGAAATTTCGGCGTCAACGTCCCGCAAGGTCAGGAAAGCGTTGCCGCCCCGGCGGTTCAGTTCAATGACCTGCCCCTCGATCCACGCCGCGGGTGCCCTTTCAATATGGGCTTTGAGCTTCCGGGAGAGCAGTTGCAGCGGCCACGGATTGTCCGGGCTTGTTTCAGCCGCTGTTCCCGGCAAGGTGGATTCGGGTGTGGCTTCAGCGGACATGCGTGGTCCGTGCCCGTTCCGGTCTCCGTGTCTGTTGCTGCATGATGTGTCCTTGCTCGGGGATGCGGCTTTGGTGGCGGCCGCTTTCCAACTCTATCCATAGCTTCCCAACCCGCCCCGACATTTTTCCTATCATGTGGACAGACCTAGGATGGTGGCACAGCCGACGACCCTGAGGATGACCTTGCGTACATTTGTTTCAGCATTGGGAGTGATCCTCGCCGTTCTTTTGACAGCCGTCGCTGTCCCCGCGGCCTGGGTGGACCAAAACATCGTCAAAGAAGAGGGTTTCGTCCGGATTGCCGGCGGGCTGGGCAATGATCCCGAATTCCAGAACCGTCTGGCTGCCGCGGCGGTTGGAACCTTCGAGTCTTCCGTTGATCTGCCTGGACCTCTTCAGTCCCTTGCGGCCGGAGCACTTCGGAACGCGGCCACGGGGATGCAGTCCTGGAGCGATTATCCCCAGGCTTGGGAGGAAACCGTGCGGAGCAGCCACAGGCTGAACTTTGGGACCGCGGCCCCTGGCGACGGGTCGGCTGCATCCACGACGCTCGTCCTGGATATCGGGCCGCTTGTCAGGCTGATTCGCGACCATTTCGCCGAAGCGACACGCATCCGTCTTGATGTTCCCGCCGAGAGCCTCGTATCCCTGGGCGAACCTTCACATCGGCAGCTTGTGGAGCGTGTGGCAGCCTATGCGCCGTTGTGGTGGGTGGCTGCTGCCGGGGCGCTGGTTTCTGCCCTCCTGGCTTTGGTTGCTGCCCGACGACGCTCCCTGGTGTTGGTTTTCCTGGGGCTTGGGGGCCTGGCTTTGGCGGCTCTTTGGTCCGTGGGGGCAGATATGGCCGGTGGCATGGTCGGAAATCTTGCCAGCGCCAACGATGTTGCAGAACTCTTCAAGAACGAGTTCCTCACCACCGCGCGCAACGGCTTTGGTCAGTGGGTGGGGGTCGCGGCCCTGATCTCCGGAGCCATCCTGGTGGCGGGCGTCATAGCGGCAGTGCTCACAGGGCGACGAGGGTCACGTTCGGCCCGAAGCTAAAGGCTGGGCCGGTAGCATGGATGCATGACCAGCACAGCAGTTTCCATTCCTATGCCCACGGTGCCCCGCAGACGGCGATCTCCGGAAGAGGTACAGGCAGCGGCGCCCGTGACGGGTCCCAAGAAGGTTCTGCTGGCGGCCCCGCGAGGGTATTGTGCCGGCGTGGACAGGGCAGTCATTGCTGTTGAGAAGGCCCTGGAGCACTACGGGCCTCCGGTCTACGTCCGCAAACAGATCGTGCACAACGTTCATGTGGTCAGCTCCCTTGAAGAACAGGGAGCCATCTTCGTTGAGGAAACAGACGAGGTCCCGGAAGGCGCCTTGGTCATTTTCTCTGCCCACGGCGTATCTCCGGCCGTGGTCCAGTCTGCTGAAGACCGTGGCCTTCGGACCATCGACGCAACCTGCCCGCTGGTGACCAAGGTCCACAAGGAAGCCGTCCGCTTCGCCAAGGACGACTACGACATCCTGCTGATTGGCCACGAAGGCCACGAGGAAGTCGAAGGAACCGCCGGGGAAGCGCCGGAACATATCCAAATCATCAACGGGCCCCACGAGGTCGATAAGGTCACCGTCCGGGACCCCGAGAAGACGATTTGGCTTTCCCAGACAACCCTGAGCGTGGATGAAACCATGGAGACGGTGCGCCTCCTCAAGGATCGGTTCCCGACCCTCCAGGATCCGCCCAGCGACGACATTTGCTACGCCACCACCAACCGCCAGGTGGCTATCAAGAAGATTGCGCCCCAGGCAGACCTCGTGATCGTGGTGGGTTCAGCCAATTCGTCCAACTCCGTGCGGCTGGTTGAGGTCGCCCTTGAATACGGTGCCAAGAGCTCCTACCGGGTGGACTTCGCCAATGAGGTGGACGAGGCCTGGTTTGAAGGAGTTGCAACAGTTGGCGTCACCTCAGGGGCCTCGGTTCCGGAAGTATTGGTTCAGGATGTCCTGCGGCTGCTGGCGGACTACGGTTACGGCGAGGTCCAGGAAGTGGTGACGGCTGAGGAAGACCTGCTGTTCTCGCTTCCGAAGGAGCTGCGGGCCACCCTGAAGAAGGCCGGCGACGTTACACGTGCGCTTGGCGGGCGCGGAAACCGCTCCACGTCCTAGAACAACAGATGTAATCGGGCCAGCCCGTAGTGGTTGCCGTCCCAAGGACGGGAACCACTACGGGCTGCTTCGTTTAAGCGGCAGACTCGCGGTCTTCTTCATCCATGTCACTGTGATGGCCGAGCGATGTCTGCTGTTCGTGGGGTTCCACGGCCAGAAGCTCCGGTGCAGCCAGAGTGCGGGGGACTGCCTCTACTGACATGGGCGCGGCAAGACCGGCTTCGTCCATGGTGTTGAGCTTGCGTGCTGTCGGAAGGACCCGCGCCTCCAGCGTTCCCACCATTGCGTTGTAGCGGTCCACGGACGTTTTCAGGGAGCTGCCCAGCTTGCCCACATTTTCGCCCAGGGTGCCCATGCGTTCGTACAGTTGTTTGGCGAGCTCGAACAGTTCATGCGCGCTGTCCGTGAGGACGTCCTGGCGCCAAGTGAAGGCAACAGACTTCAGGACCGCGAGCAAGGTGCCAGGCGATGCCAGCACAACGTTCCTGGACAGGGCATATTCCAGGAGTGCCGGATCTGCCTCCAGGGCTGAGGCCAGGATGGACTCAGCAGGGAGGAAACAAATCACCAGCTCAGGGGAGTTCCCGGGGATGTCCCAGTACTTCTTGCCCGCCAAAGCATCAATGTGGGCCTTCAAGGCTTTGGCATGGTTGGCCAGCAAAGTCTTTGAATCATGGTTATTGGCCGGCGCTACGGACTCCCCAAAGGAACCGTCGCCGTGCATCTGTTCCTGCGCGGCCAGGTAGGAAGCCAGCGGGACTTTGGCGTCAACCACCAATTGCTTTCCCCCCGGCAGCTGGACCACCAAGTCCGGGCGAAGCGTGTTCTCGGTCCGGCCCGAATGGACTTGCTCGTGGAAATCCACATGCCGCAGCATTCCGGAAGCCTCCACCACCCTGCGGAGCTGAACTTCGCCCCACTGGCCGCGGGCACTGTTGGAGCGAAGGGCCGAGGCCAAAGCATGCGTGGACCGCAGGAGTTGCTCGTCGGACAGCCTGGCATCCTGGAGTTGCTGGGCAAGCTGGCCGTATTGTTCCACCCGGTCCCGTTCCAACAGCGACACTTGCTGCTGAACGGCCGTCAGCTTCTCAGCGACCGGAGCGAGGGCACGCAGAACACTGCCGTCCGAGTTCCTGGACGCGGTCAACTCGCGGTTCTGTGAGAACAAAAGCCGCCGTTCGGCGTCGGCCGCTGCAAGCTGCGCCGTCACCTCCGAGAGGCGCGCCGAAACGGCGTCGAAGTCTTCCTCCAAGCCCGCGCCCCGGCGTCGATATACAACGTAGCCCGCTGCCAGGCCTACGGCGGCGCCGATCAAGAGCATCAGCAGGGCCAAAACCAATCCAAATCCATCCATGAGGCAACCCTGTCACAGGGCTACGACAGTTTTAGTGAGGCTGCATGGGAGACACTGCCCTAGTGAGCGCCCTTCGCGGCCACCAACACGCGGGGATCAGGTTCCAACGGGTAGAATCAATGCTCGTGGCTCTTACTATTGGCATCGTCGGACTGCCCAACGTCGGCAAATCAACTCTTTTCAACGCACTGACCCGCAACCAGGTGCTCGCAGCGAACTACCCGTTCGCAACGATCGAACCCAACGTCGGCGTCGTGAACCTTCCGGATCCCCGCCTGGCAAAGCTGGCTGAGATCTTCGGTTCCCAGAAGTTGCTGCCCGCTCCTGTGTCGTTCGTGGACATCGCCGGCATCGTCAAGGGCGCCTCGGAAGGTGAAGGCCTGGGCAACAAGTTCCTGGCGAACATCCGCGAGGCCGAGGCCATTGCCCAGGTTGTCCGCGTGTTCGACGACCCCGACGTCATCCACGTTGACGGCAAGGTGGATCCGCGTTCCGACATGGAGACCATCAACACCGAGCTGATCCTGGCCGACCTTCAGACCATCGAAAACGCCATCCCGCGTATCGAAAAAGAAGTCAAGATCAAGAAGCGCGAAGCTGCCGAGCTCGCCGCCATCAAGGCCGCCCAGACAGTTCTGGAACGCGGAGACACCATCTTCTCCTCGATCAAGAGCGACAAACTGGAGATGGAGCACCTCAAAGAACTCGGCCTCCTGACCGCCAAACCCTTCATCTACGTCTTCAATGCCGATGAAGGCATTCTTGGTGACCAGGAAAAGCAGGATGAACTGCGCGCCTTGGTAGCCCCGGCTGATGCTGTCTTCCTTGATGCCAAGCTTGAGTCCGACCTCGTTGAACTGGACGAGGAAGAAGCCCGCGAGATGCTGGAAATGAACGGCCAAAGCGAATCCGGCCTGGACCAGTTGGCACGCGTTGGCTTCCACACCCTTGGGCTGCAGACCTACCTGACGGCCGGCCCCAAGGAAACCCGCGCCTGGACCATTCGCCAGGGCGACACCGCGCCCCAGGCCGCCGGCGTAATCCACTCCGATTTCCAGCGCGGCTTCATCAAGGCCGAGGTTGTCTCCTTCGATGACCTCATCGATGCCGGTTCCATGGCCGAGGCAAAGTCCCGCGGCAAGGTCCGGATCGAAGGCAAAGAGTACGTGATGGCCGACGGCGACGTGGTGGAGTTCCGCTTCAACGTCTAAGGTCATGAGCCGCGACAGGAATCCCCGATCCACGGCTGGCCGCCGCCAGCACTCTTCGGGCACAGATGAAGTAGCTGGCTGGGCTTTCCGTGGGAGCTCCGCGATAGGCACGGCCCTGCCAGCGGTGACTACATTGCCTCCAGCGCATTGGTGGTTCTGGTCATATTTGTGGCGGTATTCCCTGCGCATATGCATCCCAGGCAGTGCCATGGGAATGTTCTTCGGGTACCTGGACAGCACCGGCTACAAACTACACACGGATGCGGAGATGGTGGCCAACATTGGCATGTTCGGCCTCATGTTCGGAAGCCTTAGCCAGATCATTGCCTTCGTGGTTGCCTTGATTGCCTTTTTCGTGGGGAGGCCCGCCCGTCGGCAGTGGGCTGCTTACCGGCGAGCGGGTTGGACCACCACCGAGTGCCGGTCCGCGTATTTGCTTCAAAAGCAGGAGGCGGCCGCTCTTAGGCTGAATTCCCGTCTCCGCGGACTCGGGTTGGCCCCTGGCACAGCCTCCGGGTCCCATCACGCCTCGGCCGCGCAGGAAGCCGTCATGGACGGGGCGGGTTGTTCTTGGGCTCGCCCTTCTCATGCCAGCACTCCTGATCTTTATTCTTCTTGGTCCTTGGTTGGACTCGAAGGATGTCCAGACATTGGAGTGCGAGGTTGTGGCCGCAGAGCCGGTAACGAGTTCGGGCGGGACCAGAGGGGGAGCCTCGACTGCCTCCGTCCTGGTAAAGACGTCCAACTGCGGGACGCTTGGAGTATCGCGCGGCGTTACTTTCGAAAACCGGGACGAGGTGGCGTCGAGTTTCACCGTTGGCGCGACCTATGGCTTCGATATCGGCTGGTATAGCCGCACGTTCTTCAGGAATGGGGTTCAGTCAGTTCGGGGGTACCGGCTCATCTGACCTGGGCCGGCACAGCACAACTGACAAGGCATTCGCAACGTAAGCCACGCCGTATCTCAAAGGACCTTGATTCGACAGAACCAGGGTCCTTTTTCGCGATTAAAGCGTCCTGTCCTGCTGTCAGACAGCGAATGCTACCACCGGGTAACGTTTGACTTGAAATCCGCGGCAATTTAGGCATGTGTAGGTTGCGGAACGGTTACAGTTTGGCCAGCAAGTCCCAACATCCGGACACAATGTGGGTAGGCTTACACTCACATGTAGGCAACGTCACAGTAGGAAACTGTGCCTGTGCCTGGGGGATGTCACGAATTTCCCCTGCTCAACTCCACGACTCATAGGAGGCGGAATGCGTTTCTCGCGCACTTCCAAAGCTCTAGGCGTAGCGGCGATCATCGCCCTCGCAGTGACCGGTTGCGGCGGCGGTGGCGGCAGCAACACGAACAGCTCTGCCGCAACTGACCCGAACAGGGTCATTTCCGCATACAGCAACGAACCGCAGAACCCGCTGCTTCCGGCCAACACCAACGAGGTGTACGGTGGCCGCGTCGTCGAGCTGCTGTTCGAAGGCCTTCGCGCCTACGACTCCGACGGCAAGCCCGTCAACGCCTTGGCGGAGTCAATCGAGACAACGGACTCACAGAACTGGACCATCAAGGTCAAGTCCGGCGCCAAGTTCACCAATGGTGAGGCTATTACGGCCAAAACCTTCGTGGACTCCTGGAACTTCGCCGCGCTGAGCACCAACCTCCAGAACAACGGCTTCTTCTTCGAGTCCATCGAAGGCTATGCCGACGTCAGTGCAGTCAACGAGACCACCGGCGCGGACGGCAAGAAGACCTCCACCCCGGCTCCGACCGCCCAGACCATGTCCGGTTTGGCTGCGACCGATGACCAGACCATCACGGTCAAGCTCACTCAGCCCGAGGCTGACTGGTCCCTGCGCCTCGGCTACTCCGCCTTCTACCCGCTTCCCTCCGAGGCCCTGAAGGACCCGAAGAAGTTCGGCGAGAACCCGATCGGCAACGGCCCGTACAAGTTCGAGAAGGAAGGTGCCTGGGTACACGACCAGTCCATCTCCCTGGTCAAGAACGCTGACTACTCCGGCCCGCGTGCTGCCAAGAACGGCGGCGTGACCTTCAAGTTCTACACGGATCCGGGCCCCGCATACACCGATCTCCAGGCCGACAACCTGGACATCACTGACGTTGTTCCGTCGAACGCGCTGAAGACCTACACCACGGACTTCCCGGACCGTAACTCCACGCGTCCGAACGCCAACAACTCCACCCTGAACATCCCGGGCTACAACCCGAACTTCCAGGGTGAAGCCGGCCTCCTGCGTCGCCAGGCTCTGTCCCACGCGATCAACCGCGATGAGATCACCAAGGTTATCTTCAACGGCACGCGCACCCCGGCAACCGAGTACACCGCACCCGTCCTCGACGGCTACAACGACTCCATCCCCGGCAGCGACGTTCTGAAGTTCGACGCACAGAAGGCAAAGGATCTCTGGGCACAGGCCGAAAAGATCAAGCCGTACGACGGTTCCAAGCCCCTCCTGATCGCCTCCAACACTGACGGTGGCAACAAGGAATGGATCGACGCCGTTGCCAACGGTTTCAAGAACAACCTCGGCATCGAGGCTGAAATCCAGCCGTTCGCGAAGTTCGCTGAAGTTCTGGACCTCCGCAAGTCGCAGTCCCTCCCGGGCCTGACCCGCGCCGGCTGGCAGGGTGACTACCCGTCGCTCTACAACTTCCTCGGACCTGTTTGGGCAACCAACGCATCGTCCAACTATGAGAAGTACTCGAACCCCGAGTTCGACAAGCTCCTCAAGGAAGGCCTTGCAGCCAAGACTCCGGAAGATGCCAACAAGAAGTTCAACCAGGCACAGGAGGTTCTGTTCAAGGACCTCCCCGGCCTGCCCTTGTGGTACCGGGCAACCCCGATCGTTTGGAGCAACCACGTTGTCTCAGCTGAAACCGGCTGGAATGGCGGCATCCGTTACTTCGACATCGAGGCCAAGTAGTCCTCAGGATCTGAACTTGCCTTAGGGCAGCGGGGGTCCGGCCAGAGCGCCGGGCCCCCCTTGCTTGCTTGGCAGGAAGGCACACATGACATACCAACGCCCGACCACCGGAGAGGGGTGACCCGTGGTTCGCTTCATTTTCCGTAGGCTCCTCCAGGTCATCCCGGTATTCCTGGGGACCACGCTCCTTGTGTACTACATGGTCTTTGCACTCCCCGGCGATCCGATTGCAGCCCTTTTCGGGGACCGCCAGCCGCCGCAGAGCGTCATCGACGCACTTCGGGCCCAGTACAACCTTGACCAGCCGTTCTGGGTTCAATACGGGCTGTTCATCAAGAATCTTTTCACTTTCAACCTCGGCGTTGATTTCACCCAGCAGCCAATTGCGGATTCACTTGCCAGGGCGTTCCCGGTAACTGCAATGCTCGCCATCGAGGCCCTGATCATCCAGGCCGTTTTTGGCATCGCCTTCGGTGTCTTCGCAGGCCTGAAGAAGGGCAAGCTCTTCGACTCCACCGTTCTGGTGGTTTCGCTTCTGGTGATCGCAGTCCCCACGTTTGTGTTGGGCTTCGTTTTCCAGCTTGTGTTCGGTGTCCAGCTCGGCTGGGCCAAACCTACGGTGGGGGCCAACGCGGACTGGGGCAACCTGATCCTCCCCGCTGTTGTTCTCGGCTTGGTGTCCTTCGCCTACGTCCTGCGCCTGACCCGGGCCTCCGTCAGCGAGAACATGAACGCTGACTACGTACGTACTGCGACGGCCAAGGGACTCTCCCGGCCCCGCGTCGTGATGGCCCACATCCTCAGGAACTCATTGATTCCGGTGGTGACCTACTTGGGCGCCAACCTTGGCGGACTCATGGGTGGGGCCATCGTTACCGAGGGCATCTTCAACGTCCCCGGAGTGGGTAACAAACTTTTCCAGGCAATCCAGCGCAGCGAAGGTCCTACCATCGTCGCCATTGTGAGTGTCCTGGTTCTGGTTTTCGTTATCACCAACCTCTTGGTTGACCTCCTGTACGCCTGGCTTGACCCGAGGATCCGCTATGACCAGTAATAATGAACACTTTGTGGCTCCCATCGAGGAGACCCCGCTTCTGGCCACCGATGCCGTCAAAACAGACCAGGCGCCCCTGAGCCTCTGGGCTGATGCATGGCGAAAGCTTCGCCGCCGCCCTCTGTTCATCGTCTCCTCACTCTTGATCCTCCTTCTGGTGATCGTTGCCGTCTTCCCGGGACTTTTCACCAGCGTGGAGCCGAACAACGACTGCCAGTTGGCAAATTCCGAGGGCGCGCCCACGGCCGGCCACCCCCTTGGGTTCACCCTTCAGGGTTGCGACGTCTACTCCCGCGTGATCCACGGTACGCAGGCTTCGCTGTCCGTTGGTGTCCTGTCCGTGCTGGCCGTCGTCATCATCGGCGTCACGCTTGGTGCGCTGGCTGGATACTACGGCGGATGGCTTGACGCCGTTCTCGCCCGTCTGGGCGATATCTTCTTTGCCTTGCCGATCATCCTTGGCGCGTTGGTCATCACGCAGCTGCCGTTGTTCCGTGAAAACAGGAGCGTATGGACAGTGGTCCTGACAATCTCCTTGCTTGCGTGGCCCCAAATGGCGCGTATCACCAGAGGTGCCGTCATCGAAGTGCGCAACGCGGACTTTGTTACGGCAGCCCGGTCGCTGGGTGTTTCCAAGTTCGGTGCTTTGGTGAAGCATGCGCTACCAAACGCGCTTGCACCCGTGATTGTTTTGGCCACCCTGGAATTGGGTGTCTTCATCGTTCTGGAAGCCACGTTGTCCTTCCTTGGAGTCGGGCTTCCGGGCAGCGTGATGTCGTGGGGTAACGACATTTCCGCGGCCAACGCTTCCATTCGTACCAATCCTGGAATCCTGCTTTATCCGGCAGCTGCTCTGTCCATCACCGTCCTGAGCTTCATCATGCTTGGCGACGCCGTCCGCGATGCTCTTGATCCCAAGAGCCGTCAGCGCTAAGGAGGCGACCATGACTTCTGCGAACATCAGAATTGATGAAGCCGCGGCACCCGTCCGGCCCATCCTTGAGATCAAGGACTTGGCCATCACGTTCAAGACCGGCTCCGGTGAGGTTAAGGCGGTAAAGAACGCCCACCTGTCCATCATGCCGGGCGAAACGGTCGCCATTGTGGGGGAGTCGGGTTCAGGAAAGTCGACGACGGCGCTGGCCGCCATCGGCCTCTTGCCCAACAATGGACGGGTCTCTGCCGGGCAGATCCTGCTCGACGGCGAAGACATCGCCCACGCTTCGGAAAAGCGCATGATCGAACTTCGCGGCAGCCACATTGGCATGGTTCCCCAGGACCCCATGTCCAACCTGAACCCTGTGTGGAAGATCGGTTACCAGGTTCGGGAAACCCTGAAGGCAAACGGTCGCCCGGATGGTCCGGATGATGTTGCCCGCGTCCTCGCGGAAGCCGGACTCCCTGATGCTGCACGGCGTGCCAAGCAGTACCCGCATGAGTTCTCAGGCGGCATGCGACAGCGCGCGCTGATTGCCATCGGCCTGAGCTGCCAGCCCAAGCTCCTGATTGCCGATGAACCTACATCGGCACTGGATGTCACGGTGCAGCGCAGGATCCTGGACCACTTGGACACGATGACCACTGAGTTGGGCACTTCCGTGCTGCTCATTACCCACGATCTCGGTTTGGCCGCAGAGCGGGCAGACAAGGTGATCGTGATGTACCAGGGCAACGTGGTTGAGGCAGGTCCTTCCTTGGATCTTCTTCGCAACCCGCAGCATCCGTACACCCGTCGCCTGGTTGAGTCGGCACCTTCACTGGCTTCCCGCCGTATTCAGGTGGCCAAGGAACAAGGTGTGGAGTCTGAGGATCTTTTGGCGCCTGTAGCGGCCGCAAAGGACCGTGTCCAGGACGAGGTCCTGCAGATCAAGAACCTGCGCAAGATTTACAAGCTGCGCCAGGGGCTTGGCCAGGCTTCCGATTTTGCTGCAGTTGACGATGTCAGCTTTGCGGTCAAAAGGGGAACCACGACGGCGATCGTGGGCGAATCCGGTTCGGGTAAGTCCACTGTGGCCAAAATGGTTCTCCAGCTGGAAAAGCCCACTGAGGGCCAGATCATTTTTGATGGCGTGGATACCGCAGGGCTTAAGGGTAAGGAACTCTTCAAGTTCCGCCGCCGCGTCCAGCCCATCTTCCAGGACCCTTACGGTTCGCTTGATCCGATGTACAACATCTTCCGGACCATCGAAGAGCCGCTGCGCGTTCACAAGATCGGCAACGCTGCGAGCCGGGAAAAGAAAGTTCGGGAGCTGTTGGACCAGGTGGCTTTGCCGCAGTCCATGATGCAGCGGTACCCCAACGAACTTTCCGGTGGGCAGAGGCAACGTATTGCCATCGCGCGCGCATTGGCGCTGGACCCGGAAGTCATCATCTGTGACGAGGCAGTTTCGGCCCTGGACGTCCTTGTCCAGGCCCAAGTGCTGAACTTGCTGGCTGATCTGCAGGACAACCTCGGCCTGACGTACCTGTTCATCACCCACGACCTCGCCGTCGTTCGCCAGATTGCGGACCACGTTTGCGTTATGGAGAAGGGCAAGCTGGTGGAGACCGGCAGTACTGACGGCGTCTTCGACAATCCGAAGCAGCCCTACACGCAGGCCCTCCTGGATGCTATTCCGGGTGGTTCGCTCCTCTTGCCGCCCGCGGTGGCCTGACCGGCGTCGTACGTTCTAAAAGCCGTTCACAACAAGAGCCGGTGGGTTCCGAAAGGAAACCACCGGCCCTTGCCGTTAAAACGCTTGTTGCGGGGCCCGCTTTGCGCGCCCTAAGGTCCATGAACCGAGCAGAGCGGGCCTCACAACGCCAGACGCGGACGACGCCACAACGCAGGAGACGACGACGCCGCGGGCTACTTCGCCGGGATGGCGCTGTCCGGGCGTGCAGTGAGGCCCAGGGCGCCGAGCTCCTTCGCCAGAACCCCACCAAGCTTGGCGTGGCCGGAGGGTTTGAGGTGCACCCCATCCTGGAGATCGCCTACGGCGTTGTATCGGGTGAGCCAGTCGCCCGTGCTGACAAAGGGAATCCCGTGTTTCGCAGCGATACGTCCAAGGAGGGCATCGACTTCCGTCCGACGACCGCCACCATTGTCAGCCCCGCGTGCCAAGGTGCCGATCATGGCGACGGCTGCGCCTGGGTAGCGCTTCTTCAAGGCAGCCAGCAGGCGCTCAGCGTTACTGGTGATCTGTGCGTCCGTTGCCTTCTGGGAAGCGTCGTTGCCGCCGCCCTGCACCACGATCAACGGCGGATCTCCATAGGGGAGTATCCAGTCTCCGCGCTGCAGGGCGTCGATGTAGTTGCCAGTTTTGCCATTGGAGGCCACAAAGCCGGTGCCGCCCATGCCCACTACCAGCAACTTGTAGCCCAGGGCTGCGATGCCTTGCTGCGGCCACGACTCTTTGGGCATGGCCTGGGAGTCGCCGATCAGTACCGCCGTGTGGCGCACGTCGGCGAGCACCACTTCATTGCGGTTGTTCGCCGGGTTCTTGTAGAGCGAGCCGACAGGCAGGTCCAAGGGTCCGGGGGCCTGAGCGGCCCGCAGGGGCGGGGCAGCGGCTGTCTGGGCGGGCCCGGGCGCAGCAGATCGGGTGGGTGTGGAAGCGGGGTTGGTGGGGCTGGGTCCGCAGCCTGTTGCCAGAACGCCGACGGCGATCAATGGTGCGAGCAGGCGGAACGCGGCCGAAGATTGTCGCATCAATGGGTCTCCGTGTGGCACTGGTTCTGCAGCAATCATGAGGCACAACGAACAGAAAATCCAGCATCTGGAGTAGCGGTTACTAAAGCGTGACGATATGTGAGCAGCACCACATTCGGCAGGTCAATGGCTTGCTTTTTAGGCTGGGAAATGCAACTGCGTTTAGACTGGATGCAGGTGCCCTGTGTCCCGGGGTCTTTTCGCTGTGTGTTCCGATCAAGTCGATCAGGTATGCGCGCGGATACAAACAGCTGACTTCACCACTGAATCGAGTCATTAACGCATGTCTGAAACCATCACCAACACTGCGTCGCGGAGCGATCTGCGCAACGTCGCGATCGTCGCACACGTTGACCACGGTAAGACCACCCTGGTCGACGCCATGCTCAAGCAGACCAACTCCTTCGCTTCCCATGGTGAGGTTGAGGACCGTGTCATGGACTCCGGTGACCTGGAACGCGAAAAGGGCATCACCATCCTCGCCAAGAACACCACGGTTGCCTACAACGGCCCGTCGTCCAACGGCGAGACCATCACCATCAACGTCATCGACACCCCTGGCCACGCCGACTTCGGTGGCGAGGTAGAGCGCGGCCTGTCCATGGTTGACGGCGTCGTCCTGCTGGTCGACTCCTCCGAGGGCCCGCTGCCGCAGACCCGCTTCGTGCTCCGCAAGGCCCTTGCTGCGCACCTGCCGGTCATCCTCCTGGTCAACAAGACCGACCGTCCCGATGCCCGCATCGATGAGGTCGTCCACGAGTCCATGGACCTGCTCCTTGGCCTCGCTTCCGACCTCGCCGACGAAGTTCCGGACCTGGACCTCGACAAGGTCCTCGAAGTTCCCGTCGTCTACGCTGCCGCCAAGGTTGGCCGCGCGTCCCTGGACCAGCCGGAGAACGGCTCGGCACCGGAGAACGAGGACCTCGAGCCCCTCTTCAAGACCATCATCGAGCACATCCCCGCTCCGACGTACAACCCGGACGGCGTGCTGCAGGCACACGTGACCAACCTGGACGCTTCGCCGTTCCTTGGCCGCCTTGCCCTGCTTCGCATCTACAACGGCACGCTCCGCAAGGGCCAGACCGTTGCCTGGGCACGTGCCAACGGTGAGCTCAAGAACGTCAAGATCACCGAACTGCTCGCCACCAAGGCACTGACCCGCGTTCCGGCCGAGTCCGCTGGACCCGGCGAGATCGTCGCCGTCGCCGGCATCGAGGAAATCACCATTGGTGAAACCCTCACCGACGCCGAGAACCCGCAGCCGCTGCCGCTGATCACCGTGGACGATCCCGCGATCTCCATGACGATCGGTATCAACACTTCGCCGCTGGCCGGCAAGGTCAAGGGTGCCAAGGTCACGGCCCGCCAGGTGAAGGATCGCCTGGATAAGGAACTGATCGGTAACGTCTCCATCAAGGTTCTCCCCACTGAGCGTCCCGACGCCTGGGAAGTCCAGGGCCGTGGCGAGCTCGCGCTTGCCATCCTGGTGGAGCAGATGCGCCGCGAAGGCTTCGAGCTGACCGTGGGCAAGCCGCAGGTAGTCACCAAGACCATCGACGGCAAGCTGCACGAGCCGATGGAACACATGACCATCGATGTCCCCGAGGAATACCTCGGCGCCGTCACACAGCTCATGGCTGCCCGCAAGGGCCGCATGACCAACATGGCCAACCACGGCACCGGCTGGTGCCGCATGGAGTTCATCGTCCCTGCGCGTGGCCTGATTGGCTTCCGTACCCGGTTCCTGACGGACACCCGTGGCGCCGGTATCGCTGCCTCCATCTCCGAAGGCTACGAGCCGTGGGCCGGTCCGATCGAATACCGTACCAACGGTTCGATGATCGCTGACCGTGCCGGTGTTGTGACGCCGTTCGCCATGATCAACCTGCAGGAGCGCGGTTCCTTCTTCGTCAAGCCCACCTCCGAGGTTTACGAAGGCATGATTGTTGGCGAGAACTCCCGCGCTGATGACATGGACGTGAACATCACCAAGGAAAAGAAGCTCACCAACATGCGTGCCGCTTCCTCCGACACCTTCGAAAACCTGACGCCGCCGCGCGATCTCACCCTCGAAGAGTCCCTCGAATTCGCCCGCGAAGACGAGTGTGTCGAGGTAACTCCGGAATCCATCCGTATCCGCAAGGTCATCCTGGACTCCAACGAGCGCGCCAAGGCCAACCGCGCCCGCGCCAAGTCCTAGCCCGCACTGACTGACGCAGTCAAAGGCAGCTGAATGAAGAGGGGAGCCGTTGGTACGGTTCGTGGCATTGCCGCGGCCGTACTGGCGGCTCCTTTCGTTGCCATTGCAGGAACAGGCCTGCACCGCCAGGTGCTGCAAGTGTCAGGCGTCGAGGTCCCGTGGGGTGTTGCAGCGGCCCTGCTGCTGCTGGCATCGGTGCAACTGTGGCTTGCTGCCTGGTCCCGCTCAATAGTCCCGACGGCGGTTGCCGGCGTGGTGGGCTATGCCGCCGTCGGCGTCTTCTCATCAGCCGGAGCCGCCAAGCAGCTGGTACTGGGCGACGCAGCAGGCAACGTATGGGTCTTTGGTATCGCTGCAGTCACGCTGGTCATGCTGGTGGCTGCGAGCCGCCTGCGTGCCGGATGGACTGCCGCCGGGGCGGTGGCGGGGGAACCTCTTTCGCCGCGATGACCATGGCCAAAGGAATTTCGACGTCGGAGGTGCGGGTCCGTACGGTGCAACTGTTTTCGCCGGCGTCCAGCAGGTAGCCCAGGGCGTCGGTCAGGCCGTCGTCGATCCTGTACCGGACCACCACCCGGATGCCTGGCTCCGCAGTGAGTAGGAATTGTCTGGGCGGCAAATGCGGGGGAGTCACCGTTTCATACTAAGACGCGGGCTAGGTTGGCGTCATTGCACTGTTGGATAATAGGCTCAGAAGTTCAGTGCCCGGCATGATGCCGGCCGTATTACCCCGGTCATCGCCGGGACAAACTGTGGAGAGGTCTGGGACGTGACGTACGTAATCGCGCAGCCGTGTGTGGATGTCAAGGACAAGGCATGTATTGAAGAGTGCCCTGTCGACTGCATTTACGAAGGTGAGCGTTCCCTCTATATCCACCCCGATGAATGTGTCGACTGTGGTGCCTGCGAACCTGTGTGCCCGGTGGAGGCCATTTATTACGAGGATGACACTCCGGAAGAGTGGGCCGACTACTACAAGGCCAACGTTGAATTCTTCGACGACCTCGGTTCCCCGGGTGGAGCAGCCAAGATCGGCAACACGGGTAAGGACCACCCGTTCATCGCCGCGCTGCCCCCGCAGAACCAAGACCACTAAAGGCGGTAGCTTCGTTGATTTCCGCGGCACCGGCTTTCGGCCTGAACCTGCCTGACTACCCGTGGGAGGCCATGGCGCCGTATGTTGCCACAGCTTCGAAGCATCCGGGCGGCGCAGTAAATCTTTCCATTGGAACGCCAGTGGACCCCACTCCGGGGCTTATCAGGGATGCCTTGGCAGCGGCAGCGGACGCCCATGGCTATCCCACGGTGCATGGTACCGAAGCCCTGCGCCAGGCCGTAGTGGACTGGTTCGCCGGCCGCCGCGGAGTTCCGGGCCTGGATCCCAAGGACGTCATGCCAACCGTGGGCTCAAAAGAGCTTGTCGCGTGGCTGCCATTCCTGCTCGGCCTCAACGCCGGAGACGTCGTTGTGCGGCCTACGGTTGCTTACCCGACCTACGACATCGGCGCCTCACTGGCAGGCGCCACAGCCGTTGCTGCCGATGACCTGGATGAACTGGATCCGGCCACCCGTGCCAAGGTCCGCCTGATCTGGATCAACTCTCCGGGGAATCCAACGGGCAGCGTCCGGGATGTCGAGTCGCTGCGCAGGATAGTGGGCCAAGCCCGCGAGCTCGGTGCAGTGGTGGCATCGGACGAGTGCTATGCCGAACTGGGCTGGGGCGAGTGGGATGCACAGCGCGGGGGAGAAGCTGTCCCCAGCATTCTTGATCCCCGCGTCACCGGCGGTTCCACGGATGGCCTGCTCTGCGTGTACTCGTTGAGCAAGCAGTCCAACCTCGCTGGTTACCGTGCCGCCTTCGTCGCGGGAGATTCCGCCATCGTGGCCAACCTGGTCAACAGCCGCAAGCACGCAGGGATGATCGTTCCCTACCCCGTGCAGGAAGCGATGCGCGTCGCTCTCGGCGATGTCGGCCACGTGTTGTCACAGAAAGACCTCTACCGCGGCCGCCGCGAGAGGATTGTCCCTGCCCTTGAGCAATTCGGGCTGAAAATCCACGAATCCAAAGCCGGGCTCTACCTCTGGTCCACGGCCGGCGAAGCCACCTGGGATACGGTGGCACGGTTCGCCGAACTTGGGGTCGTCGTGGGGCCGGGCGTTTTCTATGGAGATGCCGGGAACGGTTTCATCCGGGTGGCCCTGACGGGCACTGATGAACGGATTGACGCCGCAGTGGAACGGCTGGCCACAGCCTCATAACATTGCTGTGACTTGCGCCACTATCAGCGCCATTCCGCCAGTAACCCGACGGCACGGATTAGTTCCGGAGGGTTACTGGCGGTAGCTTTTAACTGACTATCAATGGTGGCCTTCTCTAAGAAAGCACTTCGGCCGTTGGAGCCCTGCAACAGCAGGGTCAAGGGCGGCGGCACCAGAAGTTGGTTGGACAAGCGTTCGATAGAGGCCCAAAGGCCTCATGAAGGGGACTCCATGACTGAGACCACCAGCGCAACACTGCGCCATGCCGGCGGCGAACTCGAACTGCCGCGCATCAAGGTTGTAGAAGGAAACGAAGGTTACGACGTTTCCAAGCTGCTGAAGCAGACGGGCGCCGTTGCCTATGACCCCGGCTTCATGAACACAGCGGCCACCACCTCGGCCATCACCTACATCGACGGCGACGCAGGAATCCTGCGTTACCGCGGTTACCCCATCGAGCAGCTCGCGCAGCACTCGAGCTTCCTCGAAGTTTCCTACCTGCTGATCTACGGCAACCTCCCCACTCCCACGGAGCTGGAAGAGTTTGACCAGAAGATCCGCCGTCACACCCTCCTGCACGAAGAGCTCAAGGGCTTCTTCGGCGGGTTCCCGCGTGACGCCCACCCCATGCCGGTGCTCTCCTCGGCAGTTTCCGCGCTGTCCACGTTCTACCAGGACTCGTTGGATCCCTTCAACGCGGAGCACGTGGAAGTATCCACCATCCGGCTCATGGCCAAGTTGCCTGTCATCGCGGCCTACGCCCACAAGAAGTCCATCGGCCAGCCGATGCTCTACCCGGACAACTCCATGAACCTGGTGGAGAACTTCCTTCGGTTGAGCTTTGGCCTCCCGGCCGAGCAGTATGAAATGGACCCGGTAGTGGTCAAGGCGCTGGATCTCCTGCTCATCCTGCACGCAGACCACGAGCAAAACTGTTCCACGTCCACCGTTCGCCTGGTGGGTTCGTCCAACGCGAACCTCTTCGCTTCGGTGTCCGCAGGCATCAACGCCCTCTTCGGCCCTGCCCACGGCGGCGCCAACGAGGCCGTGCTGAAGATGCTCCGCCAGATCCAGGCCGACGGCATCAAGCCCGAGGACTACATGGAGAAGGTCAAGAACAAGGAAGACGGCGTCCGCCTCATGGGCTTCGGGCACCGTGTCTACAAGAACTACGATCCCCGCGCCAAGATCATCAAGGCAACGGCCCACGAAGTTCTCGGCAAGCTCGGCGG
This sequence comes from Arthrobacter sp. TmtSoilC79, assembly GCF_059739405.1. NCBI lineage: Bacteria > Bacillati > Actinomycetota > Actinomycetes > Micrococcales > Micrococcaceae > Arthrobacter > Arthrobacter sp. TmtSoilC79. Next base: position 1,558,728 of record NZ_AP046051.1, read on the forward strand.
CAACGACGAACTGCTGGACATCGCCATGCGCCTGGAAGAGAAGGCCCTGGCTGATGACTACTTCATCCAGCGCAAGCTGTACCCGAACGTCGACTTCTACACCGGCCTCATCTACAAGGCCATGGGTTTCCCGGAGAAGATGTTCACCGTACTGTTCGCCATTGGACGCCTCCCGGGCTGGATTGCCCAGTGGCGCGAAATGATCAACGATCCCCAGACCAAGATCGGCCGCCCGCGGCAGCTCTACACAGGGGAGCCGGAGCGCAACTACCCGGCCAACTGACACGGCAAAAATAGTCAATAACGACGGCGGCCGCTCACCTCGCGCGAGGTGAGCGGCCGTCGTCGTTGGTAGCGGAGGCTTCTGCAGCCTAGGCGTTGTTTGCCGCGGACGTCGCAGCAGAAGCGTTGTAGCCGTAGGGGTTGTTCTTCTGCCAGCGCCAGTGGTCCTCGCACATCTGGTCCACGGTCTTGGTAGTTGACCAGCCGAGGTCGGCCAGGGCAGAGGAAGCATCGGCCCAGAAAGCCGGGAGGTCTCCTGCACGGCGGCCGGTGATCTCGTACGGGATCGGCTGGCCGACTGCCTTTTCGAAGGACCGCAGGACTTCCAGGACGGAGGAGCCGCGGCCGGAGCCAAGGTTCCAACGCCGGACGCCTGCCCGCTCAGCGATGTAGTTCAGGGCTGCTACGTGGCCGTCGGCAAGGTCCACCACATGGATGTAGTCGCGCTGGGCGGTGCCATCGGGGGTGTCGTAGTCGCCGCCGAAGACCATGAGCTTCTCGCGGCGTCCCACAGCCACCTGGGCAATGAAAGGGACAAGGTTGTTCGGGATGCCCTGGGGGTCCTCGCCGATGCGGCCGGACGGGTGTGCGCCCACCGGGTTGAAATAGCGCAGCAGTGCGATATGCCAGCGGTCGTCCGCGTTGCCCAGGTCCGAGAGGATATCCTCGATCTGTTCCTTGGTCCGGCCATACGGGTTGTTGGCGCCGATTTCCATCTTTTCGATGTAGGGGATGGGGTTGTGCTCGCCGTAGACCGTAGCTGAAGAGCTGAAAACGATTGATCGCACGTTGTGCTTGTCCATGGCCCGGAGCAGGTTCAGGGTGCCCACAATATTGTTGTAGTAGTAGGCCAGTGGTTCCTGGACGGATTCTCCCACGGCCTTCAGGCCGGCGAAATGGATCACGGCGTCGATTTGGTGCTGCTCGAACACGGCCTCGACCGCAGGCTCGTCCACCAGGTCAACCTTGTGGAACGCGGCAGTCTTGCCGGTAAGCTCCGAGACCCGGCGGAGGGATTCCTCGCTGGAATTCACCAGGTTATCAAGCACGACGACGTCGTGGCCGGCTTCCTGGAGGGACAAAACGGTGTGGGAACCGATGTAGCCGGTGCCGCCCGTGACAAGAATTTTCATGGTCTCTACGCTATCGGAAAGTGGAGCCACGCCGCTCAGTGTTGAGCGGTGTTGAAGCACATTTGTGCTAAAAACAATTAGTGCCCAAAATTGTTGATGCCGAAGCCCGGCGCCAGGAAGTTGTCCAAGCCGTTTTCCGGATCATTGCCAGCGATGGCTTGGAACGGGCGTCCCTCCGGGAAGTAGCGGATGAGGCCGGTCTGGCCGTGGGCTCGGTCCGGCACTACTTTGCCAGCAGCGACGACCTCCTGGTGTTCTCTTTCGGCGCTGTCATTGACCGCATAGCTGCACGGCTGGAAGAATCCCTGGCACCCGTCGAACAGGAGCCGCAGGGAAGCCCGGAACAGCATTCTGCAGTGGTGAACTTCCTGGGCCAGTTCCTGCCCCTGGATGAGGAGCTCGCCGTGGACGCCTGCGTGTGGATGGCTTTCAGGCACGCAGCACGGATCAAACCTGTCCTGGCAGCCGAAGCCGAGCGCAGCCATCGCACCGTAGCTGCCGCCGTTGGGCGCTTGATCATGCTCCTGAACCCCGGAGGGGCCGATGCCCAACAAACCCTGGTTACCGAGGCTGAACGACTCCTGGCCACGATGGACGGCCTGTGCATGCACGCCCTGCTGCAACCGGAGTGGATGACAGCGGAGATGTGCAGCGATGTCATCACTGCCCATCTCCATTCCCTGTCCGGCGCACCCGCTGCCGGTTAGGGAGCGGGTGCCTATGCCTCAGCAAAGCAATGAAATCCGCCCCTGACGTCGCGTCCCAACGGGAATAGACTGGGAGATGTCGGCACCCTGCCAAGGGAGGAATTCGTATGCACGAGTCAGGTGGCCCGGGTTGGCGCATCACTATGGACACGTCCGGGCCGATGCTCATCGCACTGTACCTGCGGGAGATTGCCGGCCTGGATGGTGCGGGAACGCCGAGCCTGTCACATGCAGCCCCCAAAGTCCGGCACGCAGACCATAGCCACCTCACCTCGGACGTCGGAGGCATCCACGCCCTCAAAACCGAATGGGAAGCCTGGTGGGAAAGCCTGCTCAAGTCCTACCCCAACCCCGCCTCCGAACTGGCGCCACCCAGCTTCAAGGCTTTCGGTAACTCCCCGGCACTGCAGCGGGTGCTGCAAGCCCACTTTGGCTCTGCTTTAGGTTGGGCCACTGACAGGATTGACGAGTACGCCGAGATCGAGGCTGCCCGTGAGGTGAACGGTGTGACCCAGGTCCTCAATGAAATGGTGGAGGACAGGCTCTTGGAAGTCGGCCGGAGTTCGCGTGACTTTGAATTAACCATCATTGAGTTGCCGCTGAACGAGCCGCGTGCCTGGTATCTGGAGCCCAGCACCATGATCATGAGCCACAAGCTCTTGTCCGAGCCGGATGTTTTCCGGAGCTATGTTCAGCCGGTGGTAGAGATCCTCGCCTAAGCAGCGGGAGTGCAAAAACCTACGTGGCAGGTGCGGAAACGGTAATGGTGACCGCCCCGGAAGGAGCCGGAGAAACCTGCCAGCCGTCACGTTTCTCCCGGTTCCAGGCCTGGCCTCCAACATCCACCTGGGTAATTGACAGCGTTTTGGCGTTTGCCACAGCCCAATGCGCAACGGCCCAAGCTTGAGTGCCGGTGATGTCCAGTTGCACCGAGCGGCCTTGGACGGTGGCCGGCAGGGTGCCGAAGGCCGTGCTGAGTTCGTCGACGACGGCGGCAGGATCACCCGCCGCTTCGGGCATGCGCAGTTCGCAGCTCAGTGCCGCCCCGGAGTGCCCGGTAAGCGCAGAAGCGAAGGCCCTGCCCATGCCTTCATGCTGGGCGTAGGCCCGTGGGAAGGCCGAGCGTTGAACGGCTTGGGCGGCCTGGGTGATTTCCATGGATTCATAGCCAGGGACCTTGACCAGGCCGTCAAAGAACGCGTTCGCGGCGTAGGTGGGGTCCATGACCTGTTCCTCGGTTCCCCAGCCCTGGGAAGGTCTTTGCTGGAACAGGCCGCGGGAGTCAGGCCCGGCGTCGTCGCCGTAATTGATGTTCCGCAGCCTGGATTCCTGCATGGCCGTAGCCAACGCAATGGTTGCTGCCCGGGGTGGAAGCCCGCGCTGGACGGAGATGGCAGCGATCAGGGAGGCATTGGCGGCCTGATCCGTGGCCAGCTCATGGCTTTCAGTGCCGACAACAGCGAAGCAGCGCTCCGTGACCAGGGTCTCGGAGCGCTGCAGCACTGCGGCTATTGCGTAAATGGCACCTGCTACCAGTGCCAAAGCCAGCACCGCAACGATGCCGAGGCGGAACCGGCGCATTGGTTGATCTCCTGCTAGTTGGCGTGGAGGGCCTCGTTCAGCTCCACCGTCTGGCCCTTGCGCGGAAGGACTTCCACGCCGCCTGTGGTGGAGTTGCGGCGGAACAGCAGGTTGGGAACGCCGGAGAGTTCCACAGCCTTGATGATCTTGCTGGTGTCCTCGCCGTTCTCGTCCTTGGGGCCGGGAACGCGGACGCGGGTACCGGCGGTGACGTACAGGCCGGCCTCCACTACGGAGTCATCGCCGATGCTGATGCCCACACCGGAGTTGGCGCCGAGCAGCACCCGCTCACCCAAGGCAATCTTTTCCTTGCCGCCACCGGAGAGCGTGCCCATGATGGACGCGCCGCCGCCAACGTCGGTGCCGTCGCCGGCCACAACGCCGGCGGAGATGCGGCCTTCCACCATTGAGGTGCCCAGGGTGCCGGCGTTGAAGTTTACAAAGCCTTCGTGCATCACGGTGGTGCCTTCGGCGAGGTGCGCACCCAAACGGACGCGGTCGGCGTCGGCAATGCGCACGCCGGTGGGAATCACGTAGTCGACCATGCGCGGGAACTTGTCCACGCCGTAGACCACCACGTTGCCGCGCTTGCGCAGGCGTGCGCGGGTCAGTTCGAAGCCGTCCACCGCGGCCGGGCCGAAGTTGGTCCAGACCACGTTGGGCAGCTTGCCGAAGACGCCGTCCAGGTTGATGCTGTTGGGCTTGACCAGTCGGTGGGAGAGGAGGTGCAGACGCAGGTACGCGTCGGCAGTGTCTACCGGGGCGGCGTCGAGGTCGATCTGCGCGAAGACAACTTTCTGCTCCGTACCGCGGTCAGCATCCTGGCCTTCCTCGGCAAGTGCGGTGAGCGCGGGATCGGCGTTCCCGACGTCGCGCAGGGACTCGGCGGCAACGCCCAGGGCAGGCGCGGGGTACCAGACGTCCAGCACGGTTGCTTCCCCGGAAGCCGAGGTGGCGATGGTGGCCAGGCCGAAGCCGTAGGCCGATCGGTGGTTGTCGGACGCGTTTGCGGGCGCAGCAGAGGAAGCAGTTTCAGTCATGGGGCAAGTCTATCCAGCAGGCAGAGGTCGGTTAAAACCCGTCTCATGCCAGAGAAGTCGCAATACGGGTGCAACTTGGTGGCCCGGATGACCAAGAATGGTAGATATTGTGGACGGGTGACCCTGAACCCTGCTCCCGCCCTCCTTGACCTGCGCCAGGACGTTGCCTTGCTGACGGCCGCGATCATCGACTTCAACAGCGTCTCCGGCAACGAGACTGAGCTCGCGGACGCCGTCGAGGCAGCTTTGCGCGCCATCCCTGCCTATACGGTGATCCGTGACGGCGACGCCATCATTGCCCGCACCGAACTGGGCCGGCCCGAACGCGTCATCCTCGCCGGTCATTTGGACACTGTGCCCCTGCCGACGGTTGACGGTTCGCTGGGAACTGTCCCGGCCACCTGGGAATCCGGTGTTCCCGGTGAGGGTGTGCTGTACGGGCGGGGGACCACGGACATGAAAGGCGGCGTCGCGGTCCAACTCGCCCTTGCCGCAACACTGTTCGACGACGACCGCCAGCCGGACAAGGACGTCACGTTCGTCTTCTACGACCATGAGGAAGTGGAAGCGGTCAAGAGCGGCCTGGGAAGGCTGGTCCGGAACCACGGGGACAAGTTGGAGGGTGACTTCGCAATCCTCCTGGAGCCCACGCACGGCACGGTGGAAGGCGGCTGCAACGGCACCAGCCGGTTTGAGGCCACCACCATCGGCGAAACAGCACACTCAGCGCGGGCATGGATGGGCGTAAATGCCATCCATGCAGCAGCCCCCATCCTGGCCCGGCTCGCCGCTTACCAGCCGCAAACCATCAACGTGGACGGGCTCGATTACCGTGAGAGCCTCAACGCGGTGAAGATCAAGGGTGGAACCGCCGGCAATGTCATCCCGGACCGCTGCGTGGTGGAAATCAACTACCGCTTTGCCCCGGATAAGACACCGGACCAGGCCGAGGCCCATGTCAGGGACTTGCTGGAAGGATTCGACGTCGTCCGTACGGACGCTGCTGCCGGCGCGAGGCCCGGACTCAACCACCCCGCCGCCGCGTCCTTCGTTGCCGCAGTAGGTGCTGAGCCCAAGCCCAAATACGGTTGGACCGACGTCGCGCGATTCAGCGAACTGGGTATCCCGGCGGTGAATTTCGGCCCCGGCGATCCCCTTCTGGCGCACAAGGACAACGAGCACGTCGACGCCGATGCCATCCGTGAGTGCCTCCGTGCACTGAGGACGTGGCTGGCGCCGTAGTCTGCCGGGGCTTCCTGAACGAGGGCATAAAAGAAGGTCCGCAGCCTGGTGGCTGCGGACCTTCCTAGTTTGGTGCAGGACTACTTCTTGTCCGGTCCTTCTACCGAATCCTTGGCGATGGGGTCGTTTCCGCCCACCATCAGGCCGGTGCGAAGGCTCGGGGCAGCAACGCCACCGGCTGCCTTCTTGGAACCGCGGCGCTCGATCATGATCGCAATCCGCGAGACGGTGAGGTTGATCAGGATGTAGATCGCGGCACCGACGAAGAAGGCCGGGAACAGGAAGTCGGGACCCAGGAAGTCGGCCATGATCTGGATCTTCCGCAGGAGTTCCTCATAGCCCACGATGTAGCCAAGCGAGGTGTCCTTGAGCAGGACCACCAGCTGTGCGACCAACGAGGGCAGCATGCGGCGGACAGCCTGGGGGAACTCGATGGACATCCGCGATTGGAAGCTCCGCAGGCCAATGGCGAGGCCGGCTTCGCGTTGACCCTTGGGCAGCGACTGGATGCCTGCACGGAGGATTTCGGCGAAGATGGCGGCGTTGTAGAGGGTCAAGCCCACCACGACGGCCTGGAACTGACCGGTTGCGAAGACCAGCAGCACGAACAACATCATGAGGACCACGGGCATGCCGCGGAGGAACTCAAGGACCACCTGGGTGGGAATGCGGACCCAGGCGATCAGGGAGATCCTCAGCAGGCAGAGCGCGATGCCCAACGGGAAGGCAATGACTGCTGCGACTGCGGCTGCGGCCAGCGTGGACAGGATGCCCTGGCCGATCAGGCTCCAGACATCCGGTGCCATGGGACCGTAGAAGATTTCCCAGCGGTCGGCGTCGAAAATTCCCTGCTGCGCGAGGGTCATGACCGCAATGGCAAGGATGCCAAGAATGATCAGGATGCCCGCTGCGGAGCCGATGAGCGAATAGAGGCGGGCCTTGGGCCCGGGGACGTCGTACAGGACCGAAGTCATCGGGCAATCGCCACCTTTCGTTCAACAAAGTGCGCCAGCAGGCCCAGTGGAACCGTGATCAGGAGGTAGAAGAAGGCCACCCCGAGGAGGATCCAGAGGACCTGGTCACCGTAGTCGTTGGAGAGCTTGCGGCCGTAGCCAAAAAGCTCGAGGACGAAGAACGCGCCGGCCACCGAGGAGTTCTTCACCAGTGCGATCAGGATGTTGATCAACGGCGGGATAACGGTACGGACGGCCTGGGGAAGGACAATGAAGCCCAGGACCTGGGTAAAGGTCATGCCGATGCTGCGGGCAGCTTCGGCCTGGCCCACGGGCACGCTGTTGACACCGGAACGGACGGCTTCGGCGATGAAGGCGGCCGTGTAACTGCTCAGCGCGATGATGGCGGCAACTTCGAACTGTTCGAACTTAACGCCCAGCCGGGGGAGAACGATGGCTGCGAAGAAGAAGATGATGGTCAGTGGGGTGTTACGGGCGACTTCAACATAGAACATGCTGAAACCGCGCAGCGCAGCCACGGGGGAAACCCTCATGGCCGCCAGGAGTGTGCCGACAATGAGGGCAATGATTCCTGAAATTACGGAGAGATAGAGGGTGCGGAGAAATCCGTCCCAGTATTCGGGGAGGCTTGCTATGACGGCGTCCATGGCTTCCTTTGGCTGCAGCTAATCAGGGAACAGGGTCCTGGAGTCGTCAACTGCCGCCACCCGGACGGGCGGCGGCAGTCAACGGATCCCGACTAGTAGCGGTTGATCGCAGGAAGTTCAGGAGTGGTCTTGATGACCTTGCCTGCAGTGGCTTCCCAAGCCTTCTTGTAATCGCCGTCCTTCTGGAATGCCTCGAGCTGGTCGTTGATCCAGTTTCGGAAGACGGTGTCGTCCTTCTTCAGGCCGATGCCGTAAGGCTCCTTGGTGAAGGTTTCATCCGAAGCAAGCTTGAAGGCATCCGGCTCCTTGTCCACGTAGCCGGCGAGGATCACGTTGTCCGTGGTGACTGCAACAACCTGCTTGTTGCGCAGCGGCTCCAGGCAAGCGGTGTAGGTTGCAGCGGGAACAACTTCAGCGCCGTACTTCTCCGCGATGGTCTTGGCGGGGGTGGACCCGGTGACGGAGCAGACCTTCTTGCCCTTGACGTCTTCAGGCTTGGTGATGGAGTTGTCGTCCTTGTTCACCAGCAGCGCCTGGCCTGCTTCGTAGTACGGTCCGGCGAAGGCGACCTTTTCCTTGCGGGCGTCGTTGATGGTGTAGGTGGCGATGACCAGGTCAACGCGGCCCTGCTCGATGAACGATTCGCGGTTCTGGGAGACGGTCTCTACCCATTCGATCTTGTCCGGAGCGATTCCCAGCTTGGCGGCGATTGCCTTGCCCATTTCAACGTCGAAACCGACAGGCTTGCCGTCCAGGCCCTTCTGGCCGAACAGGGGCTGGTCAAACTTGGTACCGATGGTGATCTTCTGCGCCTTGTTCAGCTTCTCCATCGTGGTGCCGGCTTCGAAGCTGGCCGAGGCAACAGGAGTGGTGGTGGTGCTGCCGCCGCCACATGCGCTCAGCGAGAGGGCGAGGGCCGCGGATGCGGCCACCAGGAGTGATTTCCTCCGGGTAATGAAAGCCTTCATGACATTCCTTTCATAGATTGGCCGTCTTGCGGCCTGGGTGCGGTCTTTACGGCCTGGGTGCGGGCGGTAAAGAGCTAGTGGGTCAGGAGCTTGGACAGGAAGTCCTTGGCTCGGGTGCTCTTGGGGTTGGTGAAGAATTCCTCGGGGGTGGCATCTTCGACAATTTGGCCGTCAGCCATGAACACCACGCGATCGGCAGCCTTGCGGGCGAAGCCCATCTCGTGGGTGACGACGATCATGGTCATGCCCTCTTTGGCCAACTGGATCATGACGTCGAGGACTTCGTTGATCATTTCGGGGTCCAACGCGGACGTGGGCTCGTCGAACAGCATGACCTTCGGCTTCATGGCGAGGGCGCGTGCGATGGCCACACGCTGCTGCTGGCCGCCGGAGAGCTGCGCAGGAAGCTTGGGGGCCTGGTGACCGACCCCAACACGCTCCAGGAGGGCCATGGCTTCCTTGTCGGCCGTGCCCTTGGCCACGCCCTTGACCTTGATGGGACCCAACGTGACGTTCTCAAGAATCGTCTTGTGGGCGAACAGGTTGAAGGACTGGAAGACCATTCCGACGTCGGCACGCAGGTGTGCGAGGTCCTTGCCTTCTTCGGGAAGCTTCTTCCCGTCGATGGCGATGTCGCCGTCGTCGATGGTTTCCAAACGGTTGATGGCACGGCACAGCGTGGATTTACCGGAACCGGAGGGCCCGATAACCACTACCACTTCACCCTTCTTGACCTGAAGGTTGATGTCCTTGAGGACATGGAGTTGACCGTAATGCTTGTTGACGCCATTCAGGGAGACGAGGGCATCGCCGGACGCTTGAGTAGTCATACGACGAATCTAGCGAACAAAGAAGCAAATATGACCACGGTCACGGCAACTTCCCCAAGATCGTGACTGAACAGAAACCTGCCCCACAGCGAGATATCAGACTGCAATGCAAGAAGCGGGTCGCAGCAACGGGGCAGGCAGGTGAAAGCGCTAGCCTTGTGCGATGAGCATCAGCCAGCACCCAGTACCCCGCCCGGATGCCAACGGCCAGGTCAGGGCCACCCAAGTGCCCCTGCCCTCGGACATCGCTCCGGCCAAGCACAAGGGCTCCTTGGAGCTTCGCCGCAAACAAGCGGATACGGGGATGTCTGATCAACACTTGCTCGATACCAGCGGCGCCGGACAGTTCATCCACACCGATCCCTGGCGTGTCTTGAGGATTCAGAGCGAGTTCGTGGAGGGCTTCGGAGCCCTCGCGGACCTGGGTCCTGCGGTCAGCGTGTTCGGCTCTGCCCGGACCAAGCCCGGAACCGAGTACTACGAAATGGCCGTGGATGTAGGGCGCAAGCTCGCTGAAGCGGGCGTTGCCGTGATCACCGGCGGCGGTCCCGGCTCCATGGAAGCTGCCAACAAAGGTGCCGTGGAGGGCAACGGAATCTCCGTGGGCCTGGGAATCGAACTTCCCTTCGAGCAGGGACTGAACCAGTGGGTGGACCTGGGGATCAACTTCCGCTACTTCTTCGCCCGAAAGACCATGTTCGTCAAGTACGCACAGGGCTTTGTGGTCCTGCCCGGCGGCCTGGGCACCCTTGACGAGCTTTTCGAAGCCATGGTGCTGGTCCAGACACGCAAGGTCACCTCATTCCCCATCGTTCTTCTGGGGGTCCGGTTCTGGGGGCCCATGATCGAGTGGATCCGGGAGACCTTGGTGGCCGAGGGCATGGTGTCCGAAAAGGACCTCGACCTGATCCAGCTGGTGGATGACCCCGCGGACGCTGTGCACCGCGTTCTGCACGGCGAACCGCTGCCTCCCACCCCCAACGGAAACCAGCGCCCGGAATAGCCGGCCGTTTCTGGCACGATGGACCTGTGAGCTTTTTCCTGGTGTTTCTCGCGATCGTCATCGTCGGCGCTGTGCTGTACCTCGGAGCCGGGATCGTCCGGGGGCGCCCGGTCGGGGCCGGCCTTGACGAGCCCGTACCCAACCTGCCCCCGGTGGTGCTGCCGTCCAAGGCCAAACCGTCCGACGTCGACTCCCTGCGTTTCGCCCTTGGCCTGCGCGGCTACCGCATGGACCAGGTTGACCAGGTACTCGATGATCTCCGGGACCAGTTGCAGGCCAAGGACAGCGAGATCGAACGGCTCAGCGCGCTGGCAGAGCCACGGCTTGAGGATGGCGGAACCGGCCGGATCAACCTGTGAACCGACCGGCCGGGAGCAAGGCCGGGCTGGGGCCCGCGGAGCGGATCTCCCGCTCCGCAACAGCAGCCACCGCAAGAATGGCGGCCTGGCCGTGGTGGGTCCAGGTGTCCTTGGCCTTCGTGGTGGCCAGGCTGGTCAGCGCGTGCATCTTCATGGCCGCGGCCATTCACCAGGGCACCAGTCCGTGGTTTCCGCCTGCACCGGATTATTGGAACTTCATCACCATCTGGGACGGGCGCTGGTACCAGGAGGCAGCGGACAAAGGCTATCCCGCTGAGCTTCCCGTGGACGCCAACGGCGTCGTCAAGGAAAACGCCTGGGCCTTCTACGCGTTGTTTCCTTTCCTGGCCAGGGGCTTGTCTGCCATCACCGGGATGGGGACGTTGCCCGCCCTGACGGCAATTGCCATGCTGGCCGGCCTCGGGGCGGCCCTGGTCATCTACCTGCTCTTCCGGGAGTTCGCAGGCCGGCGGTCGGCAATGTGGGGCGTTATCTTCGTTTCCACCTTCCCGGTCTCTCCAATCCTGCAGGTCCCGTACGCGGAGTCGTTGAACCTGCTGCTCCTGGCGGCATCGTTACTGCTCGTGGTCCGGCGCCGCTATCTTGCCGCCATTCCCGTGGTGCTCCTGATGTGTCTGTCCAGACCCACGGGCGTGCCGTTTGCCGCGATGCTGGGTCTGTTGTTCGTTGGGCGGTTGTGGCAACGGTACCGGGAGTCGTCCACGGAGCTTCCGGGCAATGGCGCCACCGGAACAACGGGCAGCAACAGGAAGCCGACGTCCACCCGCAGCCTGGTATCGATGGCCGTCCTCGTGGTCGCCACAGGCCTGGCGGCTCTGGCATGGCCGGGCATCGCGTGGGCCGTCACGGGAGATCCGACCGCCTATACGCGCACTGAAACGGCGTGGCGTGGCCATGATCTGGTGCCGTTCAAGCCGTGGTTCGATACCGGCCGTATGTTGTTCGGTCCGGTGCTGGGAGTACTGGCACCCTTCGTTTTCACAGGGCTCTTTGTCCTGGTGATGGTTTCCAGGCCCGTCCGGGCGATCGGAACGGAGCTGCGGCTGTGGTGCGCCTGCTACATGGGCTACCTGCTGGTCTTCCTGCACCCGCAGACCAGCACGTTCCGTATGCTCCTGCCGTTGTTCCCCCTGGCCCTCGGCGCGGCCCTGCTGTCCAAATCCAAGGCCTACCGGGGCACCGTGGTGACCATGTTCATCCTGCTCCAGATTGTCTGGGTGGTATGGCTGTGGGCATGGGCCCAGTTGCCCGGGGGAGGCGACTATCCGCCCTGACGTGGAGCTATGCCGGAGAACGGCAATATGTACAACGCCCGGACAAATGGCGTGCTGATTAGCTTACGGGCGGGTAAGTACGGGATAATGGTCTACGAGCAAGGACAAAGCACCTAAAAGTGCCCGGCCAAGGCGGCCTCCCAAGCGTTGCCGCCGGCTGCAATTGCGATGCGGATCCAGCCCGGCCGGGTTGGGCGTGACTTGGGACAAATGGAGGGGATTTTCCTAATGGCGGCGATGAAACCACGTACTGGCGACGGCCCGATGGAAGTTACCAAAGAGGGACGCAGCCTGATCATGCGTGTGCCGCTCGAAGGCGGAGGGCGGCTTGTTGTCGAACTCAACGCCGCTGAAGCGGAAAACCTCAAGGAATGCCTCGTAGGCGTCACCGAATAGATCTACCAAGCAGGGCCCGGCTGAGCCGGGGCCCTGCTTTTTGGTTTAAGGCAGGGCTGGTGCCTTACCTCTTGACAGCTACCAGCAGCCCATCGCCGGTGGGAAGCATCGCTGAAGCGAGCCGGTCGTCGTCGCGGATTGCCTTGCCGATCTGGCGCAGCACCACGGTTGTGGAATCGCGTGCTGCCGGATTGGCGACCCGGTCCTTGTCCAGGGCATCGTTGATCACCAGTGTCCCGCCTGACTTGAGGAGGCGGATGGCCTGTTCAACATACTTGGGGAAGTTGGGCTTGTCAGCGTCGATGAACACGAGGTCATAGGCAGAATCGGTAAGCCGCGGCAGGACGTCGGCCGCGCGGCCTGAAATGGTGCGCGTGCGGTTGGCAGGGCTGCCGGATTCAAGGAACGCCTCCCTGGCCGCCTTGAGGTGTTCGACGTCGACGTCGATGGTGGTCAGGACGGCCTGCGGGCTCAATCCGCGCAGGAGGCAGACGCCGGACACCCCGGCCCCCGAACCGACCTCGACCACGGTCTGTGCCTTGGACGCCGCAGCCAGGACGGTCAGCACCGCACCTACGCCGGGGCTGATGGGCGTGACTCCGAGCTCGAAAGAGCGTTCCCGGGCGCGCAACAAGACGTCATCCTCAGCAGGCAGATCTTCTGCATAGGACCAGCTGCTTGACTTGTCGGCACTCATGAAGGGTTTCGCTTTCCGCGGGTAGGGGTGGTTGTACCAAGACTACTGTGTAAGCACCGGGAAACCCGCTGTTGGATGGCCGCCCCGGCGCTTGTGTCCGGGACAGTTTTCAGCCCTGCGGGAAAAACCTGCACCAGTCAGGAAATTCCCAGACAACCTTGGGATGATATTGCTCCGGCCACCCATGAGGCAGCCGGCGCCGAAGGACTCGGTGAACCACATTTTGAGGGGAGTGGACGATGCCGGCATCGCATGCTGCGCCAGTCCAAACATCGGAGAGCATTGAGGGCGTTGCCGACTGGGTCATGCCCAGCTGGGAGGAAGTGGTTTCCAACCACTCCGCCAAGGTTTATCGCCTCGCCTATCGCTTGACGGGCAACAAATTCGACGCCGAGGACCTCACGCAGGAGGTCTTTGTCCGGGTTTTCCGTTCACTCGAGAACTTCAAACCGGGGACATTGGACGGCTGGTTGCACCGCATCACCACCAACCTGTTCCTGGACCAGGCCCGTCGCAAGAGCCGGATCCGGTTCGATGCCCTTGCCGAAGACGCCGATTCCCGCCTGCCCGGCCGCGAACCGGGGCCCGAACAGAGCTTTGAACACAACAATCTTGACCTGGATGTCCAGCGTGCCTTGGAAGAACTGCCGCCTGACTTCCGCGCCGCCGTCGTGCTGTGCGACCTTGAAGGCCTCTCCTATGACGAGGTCGCAGAGGCATTGGGTGTGAAGCTGGGAACCGTGAGGTCCCGCATCCATCGCGGCAGGACCATGCTGCGCGAGAAGCTTGCCCACCGCGATCCCCGTCCGGCAGAGGCCCGCAAGCCACGCCTGAAGATGCCGCGCATCGCAAGTATCCTCTAGGACGTCGATGCCTCGACATCCCCGCCGTCCGGGACTGTTTTCCCGGCACAAGCTGGCTGCCCTGCGCCACACACGAAACCCCGATCATGTCCGGGAATGCACTGAGTGCCGCAGTGCCCTTCGCCGGGAACGGCAGTACCTTGAACGCCTACGGGGTGCTTCGGTGCCCGAAGCCAGCCAGGATCTTGCCACGCGGCTGATTCAGCATACTGAACGCCTCGCCAACGAACCGGATGAACATCTGGAGGCCAGGTCAACGCCAGGCGAAATGCGCCGTGGACTTCGAGTTGCCGCAGCTGCTGCCGGTACTTTGGCTGTCAGCGCCGGCGCCCTGGCGTTGTCGGCCTACGTCGTGGCCGGCAACGACGTTCCCCAACTGAGCGCCGGCAGCGACGTCGGTGCCCTCGCCGGAGCGTGGACGGGAAACCCTGTGGGAAGCATGGCGGGCCCCACGTTCCGGGCAGGGAGCACTGTCAGCCTGGACGCTGCCCAACTCGATGCCCTGCGGGAAGAAGGGTGGGCATGCCCTGAGCTTGCAGGGATGGGCTTCACCGTGGTCTCTGCCCACAGCACCATGTACAACGGGCGCCCTGCAGTGGAGATCAGGCTTGAAAACAACGGCCACTACGCCACGATCGTGGAGGAGCACCTGCCAGTCGATCAGTCCGGGCAGGGCACCACCACGTCCGCGCGGCTATCTGTCACGCAGGGGAGCCCCTGGAAGGCCGTCTACACCATGCCTGCGGCCGTGATCAGCTACGTCTCCGACCTCCCAGCCGATGCCGCGGATGACGCCGTTCCTGAAATCGTCAGGGCAGGCGAATCCATGGCAGCTTCACACCCCAACGAAGGAACCGAGGCCTGGTACGCGCGACTGCTGCGTGGGCTCCAGACCCTTCTCCGTCCCGCTGGTTTATGAGCGGCACCACAGACAAGGTAATCTTCGTAGCGTGTTTGGAATCAACGGCCCGGAGTTCATACTCCTTCTGATTATCGGCGTACTCGTCATCGGTCCCAGCCGTTTGCCCGAATACACTCAAAAGCTTGCCAACTTGGTCAAGGAAGTCCGGCGGATGGCTTCCGGTGCGCGTGAGCAGATCAAGGAAGAAGTCGGCATCGACATCGATGAGGTCGACTGGAAGAAGTACGATCCCCGCCAATACGACCCGCGTCGCATCATCAAGGATGCGCTGCTGGATGACGACACCAAGCCAGTGAGCGCCGGAGGGCCCGCCATGGCCGCTACGACAGCCGCCGCAGCATCGGTCGAGACCAAGCCAAAGGCACCCACCCGGGTGATCGAGCGGCTTGCAGAAGGCGAAGCTGCGCCCTTCGATACCGAAGCGACCTGATCCGCGCCAGCCCCTAGGCGAACAGGGGCGGCGGTCACCTGACTGCGGCCACCAGGAAACGGTCGCCCGACTGCGAACACAGGTCCTAGCGGGGTTCGATGCCCAGCGACAATCCCGACAATCCCCGCGGCCGGGATGCAAGGCCCGAGGCGATGTGCTGCATGGCCTTCGCTGCGGCCGTTTCCGGGGCGGCCAATACCACCGGGTTCCCGGCATCACCGCCCTCCCTCAGCCGGATGTCCAAGGGAATCTGGCCAAGTAGAGGAACATCGCTGCCGACTGCGGCGCTCAAGCGCTCCGCCAGGATGGCACCGCCGCCACTTCCGAACAATTCCATCCTGCCGCCGTCGGGCATTTCCAGGAACGACATGTTCTCGATCACCCCGGCCACCTTCTGCCCGGTCTGCGTCGCGATGGTTCCGGCACGTTCGGCGACGTCGGCAGCAGCAGCCTGGGGGGTGGTCACCACAAGGATCTCGGCGTTGGGCAGGAGTTGGGCCACGGAAATGGCGATGTCACCCGTGCCCGGCGGCAGGTCAAGGAAAAGGGCGTCCAAATCGCCAAAATAGACGTCGGTGAGGAACTGCTCCAGTGCCCTGTGCAGCATGGGACCACGCCAGGCCACCGGCTGGTTGCCTGCCACGAACATCCCAATGGAGATGACCTTGACGCCATAGGCCACCGGCGGCAGGATCATGTCATCCACCTGGGTGGGCTTTTGCGTGATGCCCATCAGGGCGGGAACAGAGAAACCATGGACGTCGGCGTCAACGATGCCCACGCGAAGACCCTGGGCGGCCAAGGCACAAGCCAGGTTGACGGTGACCGAGGACTTGCCTACGCCGCCCTTGCCGCTTGCTACGGCGTAAACCTTGGTCAGGGAGCCCGGTTTGGTAAAGGGTATGCCGCGCTGGCCGCCTGGTCCGCGGAGCTGTTCCTTCAGTGCCTCGCGTTGGGCCGGGGTCATGACCTTCAGTTCCACGTCCACGGCCGTGACGCCGTCGAGTTTGGACAAAGCCGCAGTGGCGTCCTGGGTGATGGTCTCCCGAAGGGGACAACCGGCGATGGTCAGCAGGACAGCGACGCTAACGGTCCCGGTGTGGTCGGAGGAGACCGATTCCACCATCCCGAGCTCGGTGATCGGGCGGCGGAGTTCGGGATCGATGACGGTTGCCAGGGCAGCATGGAGCTCCTCGGCAGATGGGGCGCTCATGTTCTCAAGCCCGGCTTTCAGGGGTTTCAGGCGAGGGTTTTGCCGTGGAGTGTTGTGGCCCAGTGGGCCGCGGCTGACGGACTTTGGGGATCTGCTGCGTGCGGGGACCGCGGGACTTGTCCCGTTTGTCCTTGAGTTTGTCCTTGACCTTCTCGCCGGGAGACTCAGTTCCATCACCGGCATCGTTCTCGCGCAGCTCTTCCTGGGCATCAATGATGTCCTCCAGGAGGCTGCGGAGTTCGGCGCGGACGTAGTCACGGGTGGCTACTTCGCGCAGGGCGATGCGCAGCGAGGCCAGTTCCCGGGTCAGGTACTCGGTATCGGACAGGTTCCGTTCGGCACGCTGGCGGTCCTGCTGGAGGGAGACGCGGTCGCGGTCATCCTGGCGGTTTTGGGCCAGGAGCAGCAGCGGAGCGGCATAGGAGGCCTGGAGCGACAACATGAGGGTCAGCAGGGTGAAGCCCAGCTCCATCCGGTCGAACTGCCACTCCGTGGGCGCGAACGTGTTCCAGACCAGCCAGAAGACACAAAAGATGGTCATGTAGACCAGGAAGGTCGGCGTCCCCATGAAGCGGGCGAAACCTTCCGTTGCGTTCCCGAATGCGTCCGGGTTGGGAGAGAACTTCGGCAGGATCCGCTGGCGGCCGCTCAGTGGCGTGTCAAGGCTGCTGCTGGAGCGTCCCGGCGACTTGGGGGATCGGGTGGCGTTGTTATCAGCCAATGCGGCCTCCAAGTTTCCTTATAGGGGCGTCGTCCTCATGGGCGCGCCAGTCATCCGGCAACAGGTGATCCAGCACGTCATCAACAGTCACCGCCCCGACAAGGCGGCCGTCGTCATCGACGACTGGAAGGGAATTGAGGTTGTAGGTGGCCAAGGTCCGGGCAACTTCGCTGATGTGGGCCTGGTCCGACAACGGTTCGAGGTTTTTGTCCACGAGGTTGCCCAGCGGTTCCGGTGGCGGGAAACGTAAAAGCTGCTGGATATGCACTACGCCCAGGAATCGGCCGGTGGGTGTCTCCAAAGGCGGCCGTGCGATGAAGATGGAAGAGGCCAGCGCCGGGGAAAGTTCTTCGCGGCGGACGTGTGCCAATGCTTCGGCAACAGTTGCTTCGGGCGGGAGGATGACCGGGACCGGGGTCATCAGACCGCCTGCGGTGTCTTCGTCGTACTCCAGGAGGCGGCGGACGTCTTCTGCTTCCTGGGGTTCCATGAGCTGGAGCAGCTCCTCAGCCTGGGCGGAGGGGAGCTCGGCCAGGAGGTCGGCGGCGTCGTCTGGGTCCATCTCTTCGAGGACGTCGGCTGCGCGCTCCACATCCAGAGCTGAGAGGATCTCCACTTGGTCGTCTTCCGGGAGCTCCTGGAGGACGTCGGCAAGGCGCTCGTCCTGGAGTTCGCTGGCCACCTCGAAGCGGCGTTTGTCGCTCATCTCTTGGAGGGCCTCGGCGAAGTCGGCAGGCTTAAGGTCCTCGTGTGTTGCCACGAACTGGGTTGCTGCCTGGGGTTCGTTGTGGGCCCCGGTCTGGGCGTCAGCCCAGTCAATGATCAACGTTTCGTTCCGGCGGAGCCTGCTCAGGGGCGACAACGAGTGGCCGCGGCGCACGAACAGCTTGCTGACAAACCAGTCCTTGGACCGGTGCTGGTCCATGGCGATGTCCTCGATGGTGGCGTCGCCGGAACCATCCGCCAACGTCACACGGCGGTCGAACATCTCGGCAACCACCAGTGTTTCCGCGCCGCGCTGCTCGAAGCGGCGCAGATTGACCAAGCCTGTGCAGATGATCTGCGTCTGGTCGATGGAGGTAATGCGCGTCATGGGCACGAAGACGCGTTTCTTGCCCGGTACCTCCACCACGATGCCCACCACGTGCGGAGCGCCCCGGGTCCCGCGGGAGAGCACCACGACGTCGCGCAAGCGGCCCAAACGATCACCCAAAGGGTCAAAGACGTCCAAGCCGAGCAGGCGCGCGACAAAGACGCGTGAAGGATGTGTGCTCATGTTTACAGGCTACCGAGTCTGCTCTCTTTTAGCTGAATTCCAGCCAGTTCACATGTCCATGGGACACAATGGGGCTATGTCTAACATTTTTGGTGGTCCCAAAGCCGTTGAGGAATCCCGCAGCGTCCCCCAGGGCGACACCGTGGGCTCATACACCTCGTATTTGGATGCCCAGAAGGCGGTGGACTACCTTGCTGACCAGCAGTTCCCGGTGCAGTTGGTGTCGATCGTGGGCAATGACCTCAAAATGGTGGAACGGGTGACCGGGCGCCTCAGCTACCCGAGGGTGGCGCTCTCCGGAGCGTTGAGTGGTATGTGGTTTGGCCTCTTCGTGGGTGTGATGCTGTCCTTCTTCACCCCGGCAGGCGGCCCTTTCTCCATCATCACCTCGGTCCTGATGGGTGCGGCCTTCTTCATGTTGTTCGGGATCGTCACCTACGCCACCCAGCGTGGGAAGCGCGACTTCACGTCCACCAGCCAGGTGGTGGCCACCAATTATGACGTCATCGTCGCCATGGAAGCCGCCCATGAAGCCCGCCGCTTGCTCCAGCAGCTGCCCATGAACCCGGCACAGGCAGCAACGGCGCAGGCCACCCACTACAACCCGCAGAACACGCCGGTGCAGCAACCCGGTCAAGCTCCTGAGCGGCCTTCCACGTGGAACGACCCCTACGGCCAGCGCGGTCCCGAGTCCACTGCGGGCGCTCCCCAGGGACAGAACGCACCCGCCGGGACACCGGGCCCCGCCGCCCAACAGCCCGTGCAGAACCCGGCACCGGCGGCTGTGCGCTATCCCGACCTCCCGGACGGCCGTCCGCAGTACGGCGTCCGCGTCACCGAAGGGCAGAACCCGCCGCAGAACGGGCCCCGGGAGGACGGACAGGAGTCCGGCCCGGAAGGCTCGCCCAAGCACTAGGCGATCACCGGCAGGCCCGCCCAAGGGCTGCGTATAAGAACACATAAAGGAAGGCCACCGGATAACCGGTGGCCTTCCTTTATGCGCTCTGGAGCAGGGTCTTTAGCCCTGCGCGTCCTGGTAGATGCCTGCCATCCACGCCTCGACGTCCTCTGCCTTGCGGGGCAAAGCGGCGCTGAGGTTCAGGGGGCCATCGGCAGTCATGAGGATGTCGTCTTCAATGCGGACGCCGATTCCTCGGTACTCCTCGGGGATGGCAAGGTCCTCGTTCTTGAAGTAGAGGCCAGGCTCGATCGTGAAGACCATGCCTTCGGTGAGGATGCCGTCGAGGTAGAGCTCGCGCTTGGCCTGGGCGCAGTCGTGCACGTCAAGGCCGAGGTGGTGGCTGGTACCGTGCGGCATCCACCGGCGGTGCTGCTGGCCCTCGGGGCTGATGGCTTCTTCCACGGAGACAGGCAACAAGCCCCACTCGGCGAGGCGCTCGGCCAGGACCGTGGTGGCGGCCGTGTGGATGTCGCGGAACTTCACGCCCGGCTGGGCAGCTGCGAATCCGGCGTCGGCAGCGTCCAGCACGGCCTCGTAGATCTTGCGTTGGATATCAGTGAACGTGCCGGTTGCAGGCAACGTGCGGGTGACATCTGCGGTGTACAGGGAATCTGCCTCGACGCCGGCATCCAGGAGCAGGAGCTCCCCGGCGTTGACGGTACCCGAGTTGCGGTTCCAGTGGAGGACCGTGGCGTTGTTCCCTGAAGCTGCAATGGTGTCGTAGCCGAGCTCATTGCCTTCCTCGCGGGCACGGGCAAAGAAGGCGCCTTCAACAACGCGCTCGCCACGCTTGTGGGTCAGTGCACGGGGCAGGGCACGGACAACATCGGCGAAGCCCTCCACGGTTGCCGCCACGGCGACCTTCATCTGTTCGATTTCCCATTCGTCCTTGATCAGGCGCAGCTCGGAGAGTGCTTCACTGAGCTTTTCATCAAGGGCGTCGAGCTCGCCGAGGTCCAGGTTTTCGGGATCCTTGGCGGTGTTGTACCGAGCGGTGTCCACCAGTGCGTCAATGTTCTCATCCACCTTGCGGACCAAGCGGATCGAGATGCCGCCAATCTCCGGGGCGCCAACGTTCTTGGTGATGGCCATTTCCAGCTCGGCGATGTGCGCGGTGGGCAGGCCCAGGCGCGCTTCGAACTCAGCCAGGGTGGGGCGGGCGCCGATCCAGAACTCGCCTGCGCGGGAGTCCGCATAGAACTGTTCGGTATCGCGGCCTGCCAGCGGGCGGAAGTAGAGCGTGGCAGTGTGGTGACCGCCGTCGTCGCCCTTTCCTTCAGCCACCGGCTCCAGGATCAGGACGGCGTCCGGCTCGTGGTCAAGGCCCAAACCGGTGAGGTGGGCGAATCCGGAGTGCGGGCGGAAACGGTAGTCGCAGTCGTTGGAGCGGACCTTCAAGGGACCCGCCGGGACAACAAGCCGTTCGCCCTTGAACAGTTCGGAGATGGTACGACGGCGGCGGGCGGCATGGTCTGCGACGGCGTCACGCGCAGGGGTCACCTGCGGGGCCGGTGCCCAATTGCTTGCCATGAATGCCTTGAAGGCATCCGATGTGGGCCTCTGTGAGCGGTTGTTGACGCGCTCTTGCAGCGGCTGGGAATTTGAGGAATCCATGTTTTGGGTGTTTTCAGCATCGTTCACCGTTACATCGTCCCACCAGTTCGGTGAGGAGGCCAACGGCGCAACCGGCCAAGAAGGCCCACATCCCCTAGGCTGGGAAAGTGAGGATAGACCTGCATGCGCACTCCAATGTTTCCGACGGAACCGAGACCCCGGCGGGGGTGATCATTTCTGCTGTTGCCGCGGGCCTGGACGCGGTGGCGCTGACGGACCACGATTCCACCGATGGCTGGGATCCGGCCGCTGCAGCCGCCCGCGAACATGGCATTGCCTTTGTTCCGGGCATGGAGATTTCCTGCCGGACCGAACAAGGCATCAGCGTCCACCTGCTGAGCTACCTGCATGATCCCTCACACGCGGGTCTCCTGGAGGAAATCACCAAGTCCAAGGATGCCCGGCTGACCCGTGCCGAGCACATGGTCACCTTATTGTCTGAGGATTATCCCTTGACATGGGACGACGTCATCCACCACGTGGCCCCCGGCGCAACAGTGGGACGCCCCCACATTGCCGATGCCCTGGTTGCCGCCGGGGTGGTCGCGGACCGTACCGAGGCCTTTACCTCCATCCTGACATCACACTCGCGGTACTTCGTGCAGCACTATGCGCCGGACCCCGCTGTCGCCGTCGAGCTTGTACGCGCAGCCGGCGGTGTTCCTGTCTTCGCCCATCCCGTGGCGTCGTCCAGGGGAAGGATCGTGGGGGAGGGGACCTACCGGGACATGATCGATGCCGGGCTGCTGGGCCTTGAGGTTGAACACCGGGACAACCCGGAGGACGGGCGGGCCTTCCTGCGGACATTGGCTGCCCGGCACGGCCTGCTTATCACGGGGTCATCGGATTACCACGGCGCGGGCAAGCCGAACCTGCTGGGCGAGAACACTACCTCGCCCACGGTACTGGCCCGGATTGAGGAACTGGCAACAGGCAGCACCGTTATTCGTTGAAAGGGGTCCCTGAGTGGATTTGCAGCTGCTCGCCTCGGTGATCGTCACGCTGTTCGTGATCATGGACCCGCCCGGGACGGTCCCGATCTTCATGTCCTTGACGGCCCAAATGTCGGCCAGGGACCGCAACCGCTCGGCCTTCCAGGCACTGCTGGTGGCCACAGGCGTGATTGTGGTGTTCGCGATTTTTGGCCAGTCGATCCTCAACTACATGCATATTTCGCTGGCTGCCTTGCAGGGTGCCGGCGGACTGTTGTTGGTCCTCATTGCCTTGCAGCTGCTGACCGGCTCCACCAGCGGCGAGGAAAATGCGGCCAAATACAAGAATGTGGCCTTCGTGCCGCTGGGCACCCCACTCATGGCCGGTCCCGGCGCGATTGTTGCCGTGATGGTGTTCGTGCAGCAGTCCGGCCAGCTATCTGAGTACCTGGCCGTGGGGCTTGGAATTGCCGTGGTGTTGGCCTCGCTGTACCTGGCCATGCGGTTCGCGGGCGTGGTGCAGCGCGTGCTGGGCGAGAACGGCGTGGAGCTTGTCACCCGGATTGCCGGTTTGCTCCTTTCGGCCATTGCCGTCCAGATGATCGCGGATTCCGTGACAGCTTTCGTGCAAGGCGCAGCCTGACGCGCTGAAACCCCGACTCAGCCTTGCCTAAATCGGCCTCGCCATAAATCGGCCTCGCCATAAATCGGCCTCGCCAAATTGGCTAGAGGCTGCTTGGCTGGACCTCATGGAACACGGCCTTGCTGCCCAGCCGTTTCCGCATGACCTCAATGGCCTGTTCATTCTGGTCCACGCAGACAAAGCTGCGGCCAAGCTTCGCTGCCACCGCTCCCAAGGTCCCTGATCCGGCGAAGAAATCGAGGCACCAGTCACCTTCGCGGCTGGAGGCCGAAACGATCCTGCGGACCAGGCCTTCGGGTTTTTGGGTAGGGTAGCCGGTCTTCTCGCGGCCCGTGGGGGAAACGATGGTGTGCCACCAAACGTCGGTGGGCAGCTTGCCGAGCTCGCGCTTGGCGGGGGTCACCAGGCCGGGGGCCATGTACGGTTCGCGGTCCACTTCGGCGTTGTCGAAGTGGTACTTGGCGGGGTTCTTCACGTACACCAGGATGTTGTCGTGCTTGGTAGGCCAACGGTTCTTGGCCCGGGCGCCGTAGTCGTACGCCCAGATGATCTCGTTCAGGAAGCATTCCCTGCCGAAGATGGCGTCAAGCATCACCTTGGCGTAGTGAACCTCGCGGTAGTCCAGGTGCAGGTACAGGGTGCCGTCGTCGGACAGCAGCCGCCAGGCCTCGACCAGTTTGGGTTCCAGGAAGGACCAGTAGTCGCTGAAGGCGTCATCGTAGCTGTGCAGGGCACCCTTGATGGTGTCGTAGGAGCGGCCCTTGAAGCCCACGCGATCGCCGTCGCCATCAGCGTTGCGCACCATGCGGGTTTCCTGGCGGCGCTGAACCCGGCCCGTGTTGAAGGGCGGGTCCACGTAGATGAGTGTGAAGGCGCCGTCCGGCAGCGTAGGGAGGAACTCCGCGTTGTCCGCGTGCACCACCAAATTGCCGCCGTCCGGCGCCCAAACAGTTTCAGTCATTGAGGTTTTTAGGCCTCGGCGCTGCCGGACTGGGCAGCTGCGGTTTCACCGGAAACCACTTCGCCGTTGCGGCGGCGCGTGCGCGTACGACGCGTCCGGGCAGGCTTTTCTGCCCCGTCGGTCGCAGCTGTGCGGCTTTCCGAGGCGCCGGCTGCGGGGGCTGCTTCAGCGTCGGAGGTACGACGGCGGCGCGTACGGTTGCGTCCGCCCTCACCCTTGGATTCGCTTGAGTCACTGGACTCGCCGGAGACACGGTCGTTGTTCCTGGCTTGCCGTCCACGGCCGCTGTCACGACCGCCGTCGCGCTTGCCGTCACGACCGCCGTCGCGGCCCGAACGACCGGAGCCGGCGTTCTTCTTGCCGGTCTCGCCGAGGTCTTCAAGGACCTCCGCGTCGACGCCGGCGAGGACACGCTTATTGCGCGGCAAACGGCCCTTGGTGCCCTCCGGGATGTCCAGGTCGGAGTAGAGGTGCGGCGAGGAGGAGTAGGTTTCCACCGGCTCGGGAACGCTGAGCCCCAGGGCCTTGTTGATCAGGCCCCAGCGAGGCATGTCATCCCAGTCGACAAACGTCACTGCGGTGCCCTTGTTGCCTGCGCGGCCGGTACGTCCCACACGGTGCAGGTAGATCTTTTCGTCTTCCACGCACTGGTAGTTGATGACGTGCGTGACGTCATCGACATCGATGCCGCGGGCTGCGACGTCTGTGGCCACCAGGACGTCCACCTTGTTGTTGCGGAAAGCGCGGAGGGCTTGCTCGCGGGCACCTTGGCCGAGGTCGCCGTGGATGGCTGCGGCAGCAAAACCGCGGTCAACCAGTTCCTCGGCAACTTTGGCAGCGGTGCGCTTGGTCTTGGTGAAGATGATGGTCCGGCCGCGTCCGCGGGCCTGGAGGATACGGGCTACGACCTCAGTCTTGTCCATGCTGTGTGCACGGTAGATGAGCTGGCGGATGTCCCGTTTGGTGAGGCCCTCGTCGTTGGGATCAGCGGCGCGGATGTGGGTGGGCTGCGTCATGTAGCGGCGAGCCATCGCGATGACCGGGCCGGGCATCGTCGCTGAGAAGAGCAGCGTCTGCCGGACGGCGGGAGTACCGGCAATCAGCGTCTCTACGTCCGGGAGGAAGCCGAGGTCCAGCATTTCGTCGGCCTCGTCAAGAATGACCATCTTGACGTTCTTCAAGCTCAGGTGCTTCTGCTTGTAGAGATCGATCAACCGGCCAGGGGTGCCGACGACGATTTCGACGCCCTTCTGCAGGGCATCGACCTGGGGCTCGTAGGCACGGCCGCCATAGATCGTGGCGATGCGGGCGTTGCGCTTGCGTGAGGCGGTCTGGAGATCGTTGGCTACCTGCACCGCGAGTTCACGCGTGGGCACGATGACCAAGGCCTGGGGTGCACCCGGAACGGCAAGCTTTTCAAAGCCGGCATCGTCGCGGCCGACTACGCGCTGAAGGGCGGGAATGCCGAAGCCCAGCGTCTTGCCGGTACCCGTCTTGGCCTGGCCAATGATGTCGTGGCCGCTCAGGGCCACCGGCAGGGTCATGGCCTGGATGGGGAAGGGGTGGGTAATCCCTGCGTCAGCCAGTGACTCTACAATGTCCGCACGGACGTTGTAGTCCGCGAACGACTTCTCTTCGATCTCGTGGGGCGTCTCATCCGAGGTGATCGTTTCCTCGGGCTCGATGGTTTCAGTTCCGGTGGAGTCCGTCAGGACTTCATGGGTGTGCAATTCACTCACAGGGAGTTTCCTTATTCATTTGGGCATTGGCGCTGCATGCTCAACGGGGGCGGCGGAGCCGTACCGGAGCACGAACGGGCGCGCAAGCAAATCCAGTGGAAGCCGATCGCGGGCTATCTAAGTACTGGCACTGGTGACCAGTTGGTACATCTCAAGATCGCGTAGGGGCGGGCTTGTTGAATTCAAAAAATCTACTGAATCAACGACCGGGCATCCATTACTACAGTTCCAGTCTATCCTCTGGGAGCCATAAAGCCCGGATCGCCCGTCCCAACGCGTTACGGCATCAGTTCGAACCTGATTTCCCGGCTGGCAATATCGGCCTTGACCAAGCGCACGCGAACCTTGGTTCCGGATTCCAGTTCGCCGTCGCAGCGGGCCGTGACGGCGGGTTCTGCGATCTGGACAGTCCCGTAGGGGTCACCGCCGTTGGTTCTGTTGCCGTTACTGCCGTTGGCGTTGTTCCCGTTGGCGGTCTTGGAACCTGAAATCACCACGGCATCGAATTCCTGGCCAACGTGGTTTGCTACCAGTGCCGCTTCCACGGTGTCCAGTGCTGCACGCTCAAGCCGCCCCGCCAGTTGGTCCGAGGATGCCATGATCTCGGGCAAGGAGGGCAAGGCTTCACGGGCCCAACCTGGAATGTCCCTGTTGTTGCTCAGTGCCTCGCAGATCACCAGGACGAATCTGTCGATAAGGCGCCGCAATGGTGCTGTTGTGTGGGCGTAGGGAGCTCCAATGGCCGCCTGGATGACGGTGTCAGGGACTTCGCCGTCGAAAGGCGTGTAACCGGCACCCCTGAACAGCATTCCCGCAGAGTGCAGGATGGCCAGTTGCCGGGGGTCGGACGCATCAAGGGTCCGCAAGTACTCGCCGTAGGTGACGTGGCCGTCCCACGGCTTGCCCAAGGCGGTGGTTTGCCGCTTGAAGTGCTGCAGCGAACGTTCGTCCGGGGCGGGCATGGTGCGAAGGATGCCCACTTTTCCTTCGAGCATCAGTTGGGCGGCGGCCATGCCGGTCATCAAGGAGATCTGGGCGTTCCAGTCCTCCACCGGCAAGGAGGGAGCTGCGACGATCCTGTACCCGCCGCCGTCGGTTGCCTGCACGATTTCCTGTTCCGGCATGTTCAGGCTCGCGCCTCCACGCTGCCTTTCCAGTTCAACCCGTTTCAGTCCCACTTCTTTAAGGAGCTGCAACACAGGCGGGGCCGTGTCGTCGTCGATTTGCTGTTGGGCGCCCTTGTAGCTCAGTTTGGCCCGGCTGCGGACCGCAGCCCGGGACAGGCCAACGGAGACGACTTCGGCCATTGCGTTGAGGTCGAAGTCCCACACGAAGGCACCGCAATCCTGGCCGGCCAGCAGGCTGCCGGCATTTTCGCTGATGACCTCCGGGTGCAGGGGAATGCGGCCGTCGGGCGCATAGAACGTCTGTCCGCGGTGCCGGGTCTCGGCATCAAGTGCCCCGCCTGGAGCCACGAAGGATGGCACGTCGGCAATGGCGTAGAGGACCTTGTAGCCCTCTCCGGCGCGATCGATGAACAAGGCCTGGTCCAGGTCAGTGGAGGTCGCGGGATCGATGGTGACAAACGGAATGTCCCGCAAATCCTGCTCCGGCAACCCATGGGTTTCCACGGCCTGCTGAGCCTCGGCCACTGCCTCCGCCGGGTAGGCAGAAGGGAGTTCCAACTCCGTCCTTAGGGCCGCAAGTGCTTCAGCAAGCTGGTCCGAGGAGTCGTCTACGTTGGGCGCTATCCGATGATGTGACACGAAAATCAGGGTAGCCCGAAACCAGCGGATAGTCTTCGCCGCCGCACGCAAAAGCCCGTTGCTCCGAGGAGGCAACGGGCTTTTGGCACGGCTGTTGGCCTGGTAGGGGGTTAGCCTGCCGGGGTCAGGGTGAAGCTGGCTGCTTTGTCGCCAACGTCATTATTGATGACCACTGTGGTGGGGCCGTTCTTGATGTCGAAGGCAATGACGCCCTGCTGCATGTCTCCGGCGGCGACCTCACCGGACTTCAGGCCACCCAATTCGCTGCCAAGCAGGATCCGGTCGCCCTTCTTGCCATCAGCGTCGAAGGCTTCGAAATTGGTGAACGTGGCGAAGCTTGATCCGGCGGTTGTCTCCCAGGAAACCTCCACCAGGAGGAACCCTCCATTGAGAGGCTTCATAAAAGCCATTTCGGGAATCTCGGTGGTGTATCCGGAGTCAAGGACTGTGACTTTGACGTCGTTGCCCTTGGAGACGGTGATGTCAAAGGAATTTCCGGCAGTGGCAGCGCCTTGGGACGGGACCGGTGCCTCTTGCGAGGCCGATGGGACGGCGGGGAGGGGCGTGGACTGTCCTTGGACGGCGGCAGCCACCAAGGTCAGGGACAACACTGTGGACAGGATTCCAAGAATCAGGCCGGCGAACCAGACGACGAGCGTGATGATCCACGCCTTCTTCTTATTTTCCGGATAGCCCTGCAGCGGGCGGCCTTCCTTATCCCGTGCGTTGCCGGTCAGTGTGATGATGAGGTCCACGATGGACCAGATGCCGAGCCCACCCGCCGTGAGCAGCTTGGCAATGCCGGTGCCGATCTTGCCCAGGTAGAAACGGTCAACACCGAGGCCACCCAGAAGCAAGGACAGGATCCAGGTGACCATGAAGGACTTTGCCGGAGCACCCGTGCCGGGAACACCGTAAGGGTTGGAGGCCGGATCAGGCTGATAAGTGGATTGCGGCCCGCCCTGGTATTGGCCCTGGTATTGGTTGCCGTAAGCACCGGGTGCGGGCGGAACTGGCGGGGCAGCATTCCCGTTCCCTGGCGTGGGAGGGTAGCTCGGATTGCTCATGGATCATCCTTCGGGGGAGTGGGTGCGAGGGGAGGACACGTGGCCTGCGGGCAGGCTGGACAGTCAACTCACTTCGACTCAGCCTAGTAGGACCACCGCGGCCGGCAGCAAATCTTCGCCAAGGGGCTTGTGGACAGCCTTCCGGGACTACCCGCCGCGCAATGGCCGGCTCAGGCGGCGTCCAAGGCCTCCAGCAGCGACTTCGCGGCCGTCGTCGGATCCGTCGCTTCGGTGATGGCGCGGACCACAACGATCCTGGTGGCTCCGGCAGCCACTACCTGTTCGACGTTGCTGAGATCAATCCCTCCGATGGCAAACCAGGGCAGGTTCACGGCGCCGCCTGTGGTCTCCCCGGCCCGTTTGCCTGCTTCTGCGGCATATGTGACCAAGTCCAATCCCACAGCTGCGCGGCCCGGTTTGGTAGGTGTTGCCCAGAGGGGACCAACACAGAAATAGTCCAGGCCACCCTGGCCCGGCGAGGCTGCGATTGCCGCGTTCACTTGCTCGGGAGAGTGGGTGGACAGGCCGATCGTGACCGGCTGCGGCAGCAATGTCCTGGCCACTCCCAACGGCAGGTCCTTTTGCCCGATATGGAACACGGGAGCCCCGGAAACACTGGCAACATCGGCACGGTCGTTGACGGCCCAGAGCCGTCCGTGGCGTTCGGCAACTCCGCGCAGGACGGCAAGGAGCTCCAACTCTTCGGCAGCTTCCAGGGTTTTGTCGCGCAGCTGGATGATGTCCACCCCACCGGCAAAAGCGGCGTCCACAAAGTCTTCAAAATCGCCTTGCCGTCTCCGGGCATCAGTGCACAGGTACAGGCGGGCGGTGGCGAGGGCGTCAGTCGGGGTCATGGAAACCAGCGTAGTTCCTCTAAACTGGGCACGTACTGCGGGAGCCGCGACGTTCGTTATATGACCGTCCGGCTGAGAGGGCTTCAGCGCCGACCGCTTGACCTGATCCGGCTAGTACCGGCGTAGGGAAGGAAACGAATGGCAGATTCCGGCCATCCCCAACTCCAGGCAGACGTGGCCGTCATCGGCGCAGGCGTGATCGGACTCGGCATTGCCCACCAAGCACGCCGGCTGGGCCGCTCAGTGGTGGTCATCGATCCCGCGCCCGCTACGGGAGCCACGTATGCTGCCGCTGGAATGTTGGCACCGGTAAGCGAGTTGCACTACCAGGAGGAAGACCTTCTGGACCTGATGCTCGAATCGTCCCGCCTGTGGCCCTCCTTTGCCGCAAGCCTGGGTCACGGAGGACGGGACACCGGATACCGCACGACGCCGACGCTGGCCGTAGGTGCCGATGCCGCGGACCGGAAGGCGCTGGCAGATCTGCGTACGGTCCAGCTTGCTGCCGGTCTTGGGGTTGAGCCCCTGACCTTGCGTGAGGCCCGCGAACGCGAGCCACTCCTGAGCCCGCAAATTTCCTGTGCCTTCGACATTCCCGCAGATCACCAGGTGGATCCCCGAAAGCTGGCCTCATGCCTCATCGCAGGGTTGGCAGACCACGCAGCCGGCGACTCCACCTGGGTCCAGGGCGCCGGGAACGGGTTTGCCGTTGCGGCCAAGGCGACACGATTGCTCTGGCAATCCGGTCGTGTCACGGGAGCCGAACTTGAGTCCGGGGCCACAGTCCTGGCCAAAGAAACCGTAGTGGCCAACGGACTGGGGTCATCTGAGCTTGAGGGCCTTCCGGACGGGCTGACCCTCCCTGTGCGGCCGGTATACGGCGACATCCTCAGGCTCCGGGTGCCCGGACACCTGCGCCCCCTGCTCAGTTCCACTGTCCGGGGGATGGTCCGCGGAGTACCCGTTTACATCGTGCCCCGCGACGACGGCACCGTGGTCATCGGTGCTACCCAGCGGGAGGACGGGCTCTCAGCATCCTCCAATGCCGTCTCCGCAGGTGGCGTCTACCAGTTGCTGCGGGACGCCCAGGTGCTGGTTCCCGCAGTGGCCGAACTCGAACTGCTCGAAGCAACAGCCCGGGCCCGCCCCGGAACGCCGGACAACGCCCCGTTGCTGGGTCGCGCGGCCGGCCCCACCGGGGACGTTGAAGGTCTGGTGGTCGCTACGGGCTTCTTCCGGCACGGTGTCCTCCTGACACCGGTAGCCGCAAAAATCGTGGGCGGGTTGTTCAACGGTTCATCAGACCCCAGGTGGGACCCCTTCCGCCCCGACCGTTTCAGTGCAACCCGGGGTCACTTGTGGCCCTTTGAAGCCTCCGCAGTGGGCCATAAGTGACACTGCGTTGCCTCAATCCCGAGAACAAGGAAGCAGCATGAACATCAAACTCAACGGTTCCGATCACGCCGTGCCGGAGGACGCGTCCGTCAGCACCTTGGTCACCGCTGTCACCGGCCGCGCCCTGGACCACAGCGGACAGGCGGCCGACGGCGGCAAGCTGGGTATCGCCGTCGCCCGCAATTCCGAGGTGGTACCGCGCAGTCAATGGGCCGCGACGGCGCTCGCCGACGGAGACGAACTCGAACTTGTAACAGCAGTCCAAGGAGGCTGAACCATGACTACGACAAATACTGAGGTCCGTACCGACGCCCTGGTGATCGACGGCGTCGGGTTCGGCTCCCGCCTGATCATGGGTACCGGGGGTGCCCCGAGCCTGGACGGCCTTGGTGCCGCGCTGCTCGCATCCGGAACCGAGCTCACCACCGTGGCCATGCGCCGCTACTCCCCGGCGGAAACGGGATCGCTCTTCCAGCTCCTGGTGGACCACGGGATCCGTGTCCTGCCCAACACCGCCGGCTGCTTCACGGCCAAAGACGCGGTGATGACTGCTGAATTGGCGCGTGAGGCGCTGGAGACTGACTGGGTGAAGCTGGAGGTCATCGCTGACGAGCACACGCTTCTCCCCGATGCCGTGGAACTGGTCGAGGCAACGGAACAACTGGTCAACCGGGGATTCAAAGTCTTCGCCTACACCAACGACGACCCCGTCCTGGCCTTGCGCCTCGAAAATCTGGGAGCTGCCGCTGTGATGCCCCTGGGCTCGCCCATCGGAACCGGACTGGGCATCCTGAACCCGCACAACATTGAACTCATCGTCTCCCGGGCCTCGGTCCCAGTGGTGCTCGACGCAGGAATTGGGACGGCCTCCGATGCTGCCCTTGCCATGGAGCTGGGGTGCGACGCCGTGCTGCTGGCCACCGCGGTCACCCGGGCGCAGAACCCGGTGCAGATGGGCGAGGCCTTCAAACATGCTGTGATCGCGGGCCGGCTGGCCAGGCTGGCGGGCAGGATTCCCCGGCGTGAGCACGCTTTGGCGTCCTCGGCCATGGAGGGCCGGGCGGAGTTCCTCTAACAGTGACCGGTTAAGCAACAGTGACCGGTTAAACAACAGTGACCGGCGCCCCAGGGCGTCGGTCACTGTTGTTTGTTCTTGCGGCTGCTAGAGCCTGAGCGCCTTGGTCAGGGCAGCGGTATCGTGCTGCGTGCGGACCCGGCCCAGGTAGACCACAACGCCTGCAGCTGCGGCTGTTCCCAGAACGATGGGCAGCACCCACGGAATCCAGGTGGCCCCGGGCTGATAGCCCAGTCCGGCGCTGATGAACGCAATCCAGCTCAAGGTGCCCACAGTCGCCGAAACTCCGGCGGGCAGAGCGACACCGTATTTGCCGTGCCTTTTGTCGTTGGCCCACACGATGAATCCGGTGGCAACGGTGGCCAGGACCACAACGACGAGTGAAAGCATGAAGACTCCTTAGCGGACTGCGTTGGTTTGGGCCGGTGCCCTAGAGGGCGCCGAAACCGACGCGGCGGACTTCCTCGGCGCCGATCTCCACATAGCCAAGGACGCTGCCGGGAACAATGATCTGGCGGCCCTTTTCGTCGGTCAGGCGCAGTTCCGAGCCCTTGGACACGGCCTCTGCCACGATCTTGGCCACGGCGTCTGCATCCAAAGCGGATTCGAGCACGATTTCACGGCCAACGTTCTGAATGCCGATCTTTACTTCCACAGCAAGGCCTCCAAGCCAATCAAGTTGTAAGTCTGTCCTCTATTTGTAGCCTAGGACTCTTTGGGGAATCGACTGATTCCGCGCCAAGCTAAACGATAGATCAGATCACTGGCCACATCGAGGTCAAGGTTTCCGTCTGTTTCAAGCCAGTAGCGGGCGCTGACCTGCGCCATTCCGGCCAGGCCGCGGCCCAGGAGCTGGGCCTCCAAAGGAGGCAGCTTGGTGTCCTCGGCAATGACGTGGGCCACTGCATCAGCGAACGTCTTGTTGAAAGTCTCCAAGCGGGAACTGACGTCGGGATCGTTGATGAGGTCCGACTCGAAGACCAGCCGGTGGGCCTGGTCGTCATCGGCGATGAACCGGTAATAGGCGCGCATGACGGCCTTCACGCGCTCTTTGTTGTCCGAAGTGGAGTTCAAGGCGCTGAGCATCAGCTCTGTCAGCGTGGCCAGGTGGCTGTCCAAAAGGGCCATATAGAGCTCGCGCTTGGACGGAAAGTGCTGGTAAAGCACCGGCTTGCTGACGTGGGCGGCTTCAGCGATTTCGTCCATGGCCGCACCGTGGAAACCGTTGGAGACAAAGACTTCAAGTGCGGCATTCAACAACTGTGCGCGGCGCTCGTCGCGCGGCAATCTTGGTGAACGGGTTGAAACAGCCCGTTCCTGCTTGGCCGGTACCCCGTCGTGTGCCCTTGTGCCGTCAGCCACAGTCTGCCGCCTTTCCTTTGCAGTTATGACCACTCTACCGGTGGGTAATATGACCGGGCGGCATCGGCGGGCATACATTGGGGTATGGCCTCAATTGTTGCTGCCCGCCCTGCTGCGCCCGCTGTCCTGCCGCCCTTGGTTGAACCTGCCGCCGAACTCACGCCGGCCGAGGTGGAGCGATACTCCCGGCATCTCATCATTCCCGAAATCGGCGCCCTGGGCCAACGCAGGCTCAAGAATGCGAAGGTCCTGGTCATAGGCGCCGGCGGATTGGGTTCTCCGGCGCTGCTGTATCTGGCGGCGGCAGGCGTTGGCACCCTCGGAATCGTGGACGACGACGTGGTGGATCTCACCAATTTGCAGCGCCAGGTCATTCACGGCGTCAAGGACGTGGGAATCCCCAAAATCGAATCCGCCCGTGACGCAATCGCCGGGCTCAACCCCCTGGTCAACGTGGTCCTGCATAACATCCGGCTGGACTCATCCAACGCCCTGGAGCTGTTTGCCCAGTACGACCTCATCCTGGACGGCGCAGACAACTTTGCCACCCGGTACCTCGTCAACGACGCCGCGGCCATCCTCGGGAAGCCTTACGTCTGGGGGTCCATCTTCCGGTTCGACGGCCAGGTCAGCGTCTTTTGGGCCGAGCATGGTCCGACGTACAGGGACCTCTATCCTGAAGCTCCTCCTGCCGGGTCGGTACCGTCCTGCGGCGAGGGCGGAGTCTTCGGGATGTTGTGCGCAGCGGTAGGGTCGCTGATGGTGACCGAAGCCGTGAAGCTGATCACCGGCGTCGGGCGTTCATTGCTGGGCCGGGTGGCCCTTTTTGACGCGCTGGGCGGCAGCTGGCGCGAAATTAAGGTCTCCAAGGACCCGGAAGCCGAACCCATCACGGAACTGACTGACTACGAGGCCTTTTGCGGTGTGACGCCACCGGCGGCAACCGACCAGGACCATACTGTTTCGGCC
Organism: Arthrobacter sp. TmtSoilC79; assembly: GCF_059739405.1. NCBI lineage: Bacteria > Bacillati > Actinomycetota > Actinomycetes > Micrococcales > Micrococcaceae > Arthrobacter > Arthrobacter sp. TmtSoilC79. The sequence continues at coordinate 1,592,645 of NZ_AP046051.1, forward strand.
AAGGACCTCTCGCGGATGCTGGCAGAGCGCCAGGCGGGGGAGAGGGATTTCGATCTCGTGGACGTGCGCGAGTCCGGCGAGCACAGCATCGTCAGCATCAACGGCTCTGTCCTCATCCCGCAAGGCCGCATTCTCTCCGGTGAGGCGTGGGCGGACTTGCCCCAGGACAAGGACATTGTTTTCCACTGCAAGGCCGGGACACGCTCGGCCGCTGTGCTGGAGGCGGCGCAGAAGGCCGGGTATACCCGCGTCAGCCATCTCGACGGCGGAATCCTCGCCTGGGTGCGGGACGTCGAGCCGGGCAAGCCAGTGTACTGATCGTTGCCCGTTCCCGGCGGATCTGCGAAGCTCAACCATGAGCGAAGAATGGACAGAAACCCCGCAGCACCCCATCGACTCCGGATTCGGGCACGGTTCAACAGCCGCAGATGTCATTGAAGGCATTGACCTGACCGGCAAGAGCGCAATTGTCACAGGCGGATACTCGGGCCTCGGTTTGGAGACTGTGCGTGCCTTGGTCTCCGCCGGTGCGGAAGTCACTGTCCCTGCCCGCCGGCCTGAACACGCCAGGGGTGTCCTGCAGGAAGCGGGCCTCACCGATGTTGGCGTGGAGCACCTGGACCTGGCAGACCAGTCCAGCGTCAAGGAATTTGCCGCACGGTTCCTCGCCGGCCATGACACGTTGGACATCCTCATCAACAACGCTGCCATCATGGCCAGTCCGGAAGAACGCGTGGGTCCTGGCTGGGAAGCGCAGTTCGCTACCAACCATTTGGGCCATTACACCCTGGTGAATGAACTGTGGCCGGCCCTGGCAGCGTCCGGTTCGGCCCGCGTCGTCTCCTTGTCCTCCACAGGACACAAGCTCTCACCAATCCGTTTTGAGGACATCAACTTTTCCGCCGGGTATGAAAAGTGGCAGGCCTATGGCCAGGCCAAAACCGCAAATGCCCTCTTCGCGGTGGAATTGGACCGCCGCGGACAGAGCTCCGGCGTGCGGGCTTTCGCCGTGCATCCAGGGGGCATCATGACAGAATTGCAGCGCCATTTGCCCAAGGAAGAAATGGTGGCCGCAGGGTGGATGGATGCCGAAGGAAACCTGCGGGAAGGGTTCAAGTCACCGGAGCAGGGCGCAGCGACCTCCGTATGGGCAGCGACTTCCCCTGCGCTGGCAGGCAAGGGCGGTGTCTACTGTGAGGATTGCGATATCGCCAAGCCCACGGACAAGAATTCACCGCTGGCCCGCTACCAGGGAGTTGACGCTCACGCCGTGGACAGGGCAGAGGCGACAAAACTATGGAATCTGTCGGCGGAACTGACTGGCGTGAATGCCTTCGGATAAGGGGGAGCTTCAGGCGCTTTCGGAGCGCAGCTGCTGGTGGTCCACGGGGCATTCTGCGGCCGGAGCGGCAGCCTGTGGTTGTTCCACCTGGATCCCGTACAGGGCCTCGAGGGCTGCAACGTAATCGTCCTGCTGACCGTTGGCGGCAAGTTCACGCGCCCGGACGGTGGGGATGTGCAGCAGCTGCTTGACCATGCGGCGCAGCGCGAACTCCACTTCCTCGGCGGCTGCAGTGCAGCCATGCCGGGCGCGGACCTTTTCCATTTCTGCGTCCAGGACGTTCATGGTGTGGCGGCGAAGCGCCACGATCGCCGTGTCCACGGAGCGGGCTTCGCGTTCAGACTCGAAGGATGCCGCAGCGCCGGTGACGATTGCGCTTGCCTGGGTCAGGGACTCTGCCTGTTCCTGCGGTGCAGCGAGCCGTACGGACTCCAGCGTCAGGAGTTCGACGCCGTCGAGTTCGCCCACCGCGGGATCGAAGTCGTGGGTGAGGGCGAGGTCTATGGCAATCAAAGGTTTACCGGAGTTGGCACGGACGCGCGCAAGTTCTTCAGCTTCCACGCGGTTGTCCGATCCGCTGCAGCCGATCATGACGTCCGCTGCGGCAACAGCGGCGGGAAGAGTCCCGGCGTCGAGCGCTGTTCCCCCGCGGGTGGCTACGAAAGCTTCCGCGCGGCCGGACGAAGAGTAGACGGAAACATCGGTGCAGCCGCGTTCACGCAAGAGCGACATGGTAGCGCCGGCGTAGGCTCCGGTTCCGAAGACCACCACTTTCTTGGCGGACCAATCGTCGTTCTCAGCGAGGTCGGTGGCAAGGTCCAGCGCGACGGATACGATCGAGAGCCCGCGGGAGCCGAGCGCAGTTTGCGCACCGACGTCCTTGGCCGTCTTGGACGCCGCCTGGAAGAGACGCACCAGGCCGGAGCTTGCGGTGCCTTCCTGCTGGGCGGTGATCAATGCCCGGCGGACCTGGCCGGCGATCTCGCGTTCACCCACGACGGCGGAATCCAAACCGGCGCTGACGGCGAAGAGATGCCGGGTGACATCCGAACCGGTGTTCGTGGCGAAGGAGCGGGAGACAAGTTGCTCGTTGAGGCCGCTGAGTTCGCTGATCTGCGAAACAAGGGCCGAACGGGCAGCTTCAAGGTCAGCGCCGTTGGCTGTTTCGCCATAGATTTCGTAGCGGTTGCATGTGGCCAGGACCACGGCACCGGAAACCACGGAGGAGTCCGTCAGGGCTGCCGAGGCAAGCTCAGAGGAACCGTTGCTCAACTGAGCGACGGTTTCGAGGTCGATGTCGGCGTGTGTAGCCACCAATGAGAAAAGAACCACAGCACCCCAATCATAGCTTTTTCGTAGCCCGGTAGAACAATATGGCACCGTGGCGATCCACACGCACCGGCGTGATCACCGCCACAGCGGCCTGTGCAGAGCCTTGCATGACAGCTTGTCGTTATCTTTTGCCCCGGATTTTGGGCACAATCGAAGGCATGACTTCTAGCTCGGCAGCATCCCAGAGTACGGCCTCCAACGCCCCGGCGGGAACCCTCGGCGCCAACCACCCGCTGAAGGACGGCCGCACCTCGGATTCTCCGTTGATCACGGCCTACCGTGGCGGCACACCGACCCGCAGGCCCGTATGGTTCATGCGCCAGGCTGGCCGCTCACTTCCGGAGTACATGAAGGTGCGCGAGGGCGTGGCCATGCTCGACTCCTGCCTGCGCCCGGAGCTTGCATCCGAAATCACCCTCCAGCCGGTTCGCCGCCACGACGTGGATGCGGCCATCTTCTTCTCCGACATTGTGATTCCGCTGAAGCTGGCCGGTGTCGGCGTGGACATTGTCCCCGGCGTCGGGCCGGTCCTGGATAAGCCGGTACGCACGGCCGCCGACGTCGCAGCCCTGCCCACGCTGACGTGGGAGGCGCTCGAACCCATCCGTGAGGCCGTCCGGCTTACTGTCGCCGAACTCGGCAAGACACCACTGATCGGCTTCGCCGGTGCCCCCTTCACCCTTGCCGCCTACATGGTGGAAGGCAGGCCGTCCCGGGACCACCTTGGCCCCCGGACCATGATGCACGCCGATCCTGAAACCTGGGCGGCGCTGGCCAATTGGGCCGCCGACACCTCAGGGATGTTCCTGCAAGCCCAGCTCGAAGCCGGCGCTTCGGCTGCGCAGCTCTTTGACTCGTGGGCCGGTTCCCTGGGCCTGGCCGACTACCGGAAGTACGTGGCTCCGGCCTCGGCACGGGCACTGGACCACGTCCGCGGCCTGGGTGCTCCCTTGATCCATTTCGGTACCGGCACCTCCGAGCTCCTGGTCGCCATGCGCGATGTCGGTGTTGACGTGGTGGGAGTCGATTACCGGCTGCCCCTGGATGAGGCCAACCGCCGGCTCGGCGGCACCGTGCCGCTGCAAGGCAACATCGATCCCGCACTTCTCTCCGCTCCGTGGGAGGTTCTTGAAGCCCACGTCCGCGAGGTCATTGCGGCCGGGGCCCATGCGCCGGGCCATGTGCTGAACCTGGGCCACGGCGTGCCTCCGGAAACGGACCCCACCGTCCTGACCCGCGTGGTGGAACTCATCCACTCCATTCCTTCGGAGTAAGGCCAATGCGCGGGGGGCACCCTACGCCCGGAATGGCATCGGACGCACCGGCAGCCCTTGTGGTGGGCGGTGGCATTTCGGGACTGATCGCGGCCCGGGAGCTTGCCATGTCGGGCTTTGCCGTCACCGTCCTTGAGGCCGGCCCCGCCTGGGGTGGCTGCGTGGGAAGCCATGTTGTGGCCGGGCTGAAGCTGGACAGTGGCGCGGAATCCTTCGCCACCCGTTCCCCGGCTGTTGCGGGCCTGGCCCGCGAGCTTGGCCTGGCGGACATGATCGTGGCCCCGCACCCTGGAGGTGCGTGGGTCCAACTGCCCGATGGGCCGCAGGAACTACCCAAGACCGGAGTCCTGGGCATTCCGGCCAATCCCTGGGATCCGGAAGTCCGCCGCTCCCTGGGTCTGGCGGGAGCGGTGCGGGCGGCGCTTGACCGTTGGCTTCCTGCCTCTGTTGGCACCTCCTCGGAGGTCACCAGTGTTTCTGCTCTGGTTCGGAAACGCATGGGCAAAAGGGTTCTTGAGCGGTTGGTATCCCCAGTGGTTGGAGGTGTCCACTCGGCCGATCCCGGTCTCCTGGACGTCGACATGGTTGCACCTGGCCTGAGGGCAGGGATCCGGAAGCATGGCTCGCTGGCTGCCGCCGTTTCGGCGCAGCGCAAGGCCGCTGCCGGATCCGTTTCCGGCCCTGCCAAGGCGGGGTCCGCCGTCGCGGGCTTGAAGGGCGGCATGAACACCCTGGTGGCTGCACTCGTGGAAGAGCTGCGCGTGCGCGGCGTCGCGTTGTTGACCGGTCGGCGCGCTGACGCTGTGGCGAAGACCCAGGATGGATGGCAGGTAACGGCCGGCGGTTCCACTTACGACGCCGGCCGGCTGGTGGTGGCGCTCGACGGCCCTTCTGCTGTTGGGCTTCTGGAGCCGTCCATGCCGGAGCTGTCCGCGTTGCGGCCTGCCCCCGGACCTTTGGTGAGCCTGGTGACGATGGTGGTGGACCTGCCTGAGCTTGATGGCAGGCCCCGCGGTACGGGCATCCTGGTGGCGCCGCAGACTCCCGGCATTAAAGCGAAGGCGCTGACCCATGCAACAGCCAAATGGGACTGGTTGGCCGGCGAGGCCGGTCCGGGGACCCACGTGCTGCGGCTCTCCTATGGCCGGCGTGAAGAAGCGGGTGGGGGAGCAGACATCGTCATGGATGACGAATCGCTCCTGGCTGCGGCCTTGGAGGACGCCTCTGCACTCTTGACGGTGCCGGTTGTGCGTGCCGACATTGTGGACTGGGACGTGGTGCGATGGGCTGGTGCTTTGCCGTTCGCCGCCGTCGGTCATAAACAGCGCGTCGGGCAGGTGCGCGCGATCTGCGCTGCTGTGGATGGCTTGACGGTAGTTGGGGGCTGGTTGGCGGGCAATGGCCTGGCAGCGGTGGTGGCCGACACGAGGTCCCAAGTGGCTGCTGCAACCTCCCGCGAGCCCACTGGTATGTGATTTACCTCACTTCTACGCGTTGTAGAACTGATCCGTTTCGACTTAGGGGCCGGCACGGGGCAAACTTGAACCATGAGCCACACTTCTGCCGAATCTGTCACTAAAACTGCTGAAACCGAAGAACAGTTCTACACGCTGTGGACGGTCTTCAAGCGCTCGGCCGACGTCCTGCGCAGCGGCGATGCTGCCCAGGAATTCGAAGCCCTTGCGGAGAAGCTCGCGGAGGGCGACGTGATCCTGCGCGGCAGCTACGACGTCTCGGCGATGCGCTCCGACGCCGACATCATGGTGTGGCTCCATGGCCCCAAGCCCGAGGACCTGCAGTCCGCCGTCCGCTCCATCCGCCGCAGCAAGCTCTTCGCCGGAACAGAGATCGTCTGGTCCGCCATGGGCGTACACCGCGAAGCTGAGTTCTCCAAGAGCCACGTACCCGCCTACGCCCGTGGCGTCGAGCCGAGTACCTGGCTCTGCGTCTACCCATTTGTACGCTCGTACGAGTGGTACCTGCTCCCGACGGACGAGCGCGGCAAGATGCTCCGCGACCATGGCCTGCTGGGACGCGAATTCCCGCAGGTCATCTCCAACACCGTTTCCTCCTTCGCGCTCGGCGACTGGGAATGGATCCTTGGCCTCGAGGCACCGGAGCTGGTGGACCTGGTGGATTTGATGCGCCACCTGCGGGCCACCGAGGCACGCCATCACGTTCGCGAAGAGGTCCCCTTCTACACCGGCCGCCGCGTGACGGCTGCCGAGATTGCCGAGGTGCTCGCATGAACCAGCCCGTTATCTCCACAGCACCGAACGCTGTCACCGAGCGTGGGCGCCAGGAGCCCAAGCGATACGACGCCGTGCTGCTGGCGTCCTTCGGTGGTCCCGAAGGCCAGGATGACGTCATTCCGTTCCTACGCAACGTCACCCGTGGCCGGGGCATCCCGGATGAGCGGCTCGAAGAGGTCTCGCACCACTACCGCGCCTTTGGTGGCATCAGCCCCATCAACCAGCAAAACCGCGAACTGAAGGCTGCCATCGAAGCCGAGCTGGCCCGCCGCGGTATTGAACTGCCGGTCCTCTGGGGAAACCGGAACTGGGATCCGTACATCGCCCCGGTCCTCCAGGACGCCTACGACGCCGGACACCGCCGGCTCCTGATGCTCACCACCAGCATCTACTCCTGTTACTCCAGCTGCCGCCAGTACCGCGAAGACATCGGCGTTGCCCTGACGGAAACCGGGCTGGACGGCAAGCTGCAGGTGGACAAGATCCGCCAGTACTTCGACCACCCCGGCGTAGTCCAGCCCTTCCTGGAAGGTACTGCAGCGGGCTTGGAAGAGATCCGTGGCAAACTCGCTGCGGCCGGCGAGGATGATCCGGATTCGAAAATCCGCGTCCTGTTCGCAACCCACTCCATCCCCACGCGGGACGCCGAGGCGGCAGGCCGGTCCGAGGACGAGCCGCGCGAATTTGCCGAAGGTTCGGCTTATGCTGCCCAGCACTTGGCCAATGCCCAGGCCATCATGGATGCTGTGGCTCCCAACGTTGCCTGGGACCTGGTGTACCAGTCCCGTTCCGGTGCCCCGCACATCCCCTGGCTCGAACCGGACATCAATGACCACCTCGAGGAAATCGCCCCTGCAGGTGTTCGCGGTGTTGTCATCGTTCCGCTGGGCTTCGTCAGTGATCACATGGAAGTTGCCTGGGATCTTGACACCGAAGCGCTGGAAACCTGCAAGAACCTGGACATCGAAGCCACGCGCGTTCCCACTCCGGGAACCCATGCCGCCTTCGTGTCCGGCCTGGTTGACCTGATCTGCGAACGCACGGTGGAAAACAACATCGCCGAGCGTCCCCACGTGACGGACCTCGGACCCTGGTACGACGTCTGCCGCCCCAACTGCTGCGAGAACTTCCGCGGCGCGAAGCCGGTTATTTCAGAAGTCGGAACCACTGTGGGTCTTGGCCATGACGCCTATCCTGCAGCGGAGGCCGCCAAGTGACCGTACGCATCGGCACCAGGGCCAGCAAGCTGGCTTTGACGCAGACGCAGCAAACGGCAGACAAGCTGGCCGCTGTTGGCGGGTTCCCGGTGGAACTGGTCCACATCAAGACCGAGGGCGACGTCAAGACAGGTTCCCTGTCCCAGATGGGCGGAACGGGCGTGTTTGTTGCGGCCTTGCGTGACGCCTTGCTGGCCGAGACGTGCGATGTCGCCGTCCACTCCCTCAAGGACCTGCCCACGGGGGCAGCCCTGGGACTGAGTATCGCCGCAACACCTCAACGGGTGGATGTCCGCGATGTTCTGTGTGCACGCGAGGGGATGACACTCTCCGAGTTGCCCGGCGGGGCCAAGGTGGGCACGGGTTCACCGCGCCGTGCGGCCCAGCTCCGGGCAGCGCGGCCGGATATCGAAGTCCTGGACATCCGCGGCAACGTCGATACCCGCCTCGGCAGGGTTCCCGGCTTGCCGGGAAACCTCACGGAGGAAGTAGTGCCGGGCAAGTCCTGTGACCTTGATGCCGTGGTGTTGGCAGCTGCAGGTTTGGAACGCATGGGCCGGCTGGACACGGTCAGCGAGTTCTTCGACACCACCGTGATGCTCCCCGCGCCCGGTCAGGGTGCGCTGGCCATTGAATGCCGCACCGATGACGCTCCGCGCCAGGACGGGTCCGCTGACGGCTCGAGCGGAGTCCTGGCCCAGGCGCTTGCCGCGTTGGACGACGACGACACCCGTTTGGCCGTTACCGCCGAGCGTGCCGTGCTTGCCAGGCTCGAAGCGGGGTGCGCTGCTCCTGTAGGTGCTTACGCTTTCCGCAAGGGCAGCATGCTGCACCTTGAAGCAGTGGTCTGCGCGGTGGACGGTACCAAGACCGTGCGGGAGAAGAAAGCCACCGATGGGCTCACGGAAGTGGGCGCCACGTTGCTCGGCATCGAAGTGGCTGAGCTTTTGCTCGCTGCCGGTGCCGCGGAGATCGCGGACCTTGCCGCATCCTGAACAGCATGATCCCCAAGGATTGAGCGGTCGGCGCATCCTGATTACCAGGAGCGCCGACCGGGCCAGGGACCTGGCCTCACTCCTGCACAGCCGCGGCGCCGCCCCCTTGGTTTTGCCACTGATCGATTTCGAGCGTGCCAAGGACCAGCGGGCCCTGGACTCCGTTTTTGACCGCCTGGCCGCGGGTGACTTCGACTGGCTGGTGATCAGCAGCATCACCAGCGCCAAAGTCCTCCTCGAAAAAGCTGCCCAGAGGGGAACGACGCCGGCAGGCTTGGTCCCTGCCACTACCAGGGTGGCCACCATTGGGCCCACCTCGGTCCGCATGCTCGAATCCATCGGCCTCACGGTTCATCTTGCGCCTGCCGGGCAGCAGTCCGCCGATGGTCTGGTGGAACTGTGGGAACCGGGGCCGTCCCGGGTGCTCCTGCCCCAAGCCGACATCGCAGCACCTGGGCTGCGCGAAGGCCTGGCCTCCAAAGGCGCGGACGTCACCGCGGCCGTCGCCTACCACACAGTGGACTACCCGGCCCGGGCGGAACTCCGCCTCGAAGCGGAACTGCCGGACGTCGTCGGGATTTCCGGTAACAAACTGCCGCCGACGCTCAACCCGGAAGAGGCCCGGGATGCCCTCCAGGCCGGGGCTGTGGACGCAGTGGTGGCGGCCTCACCCAGCGCCGCGCGGCGCATTGCTGAGACCTTGCTGCCGCTGGGCAGATGCCGGCTGGTAGCCATAGGGCGTCCGACGGCGGCTGAAGCCACCCGCCTGGGCCTCACCGTAGCTGCCACCGCCAAAGAACCAACTCCGGGCGGCATCGTGGCCGCCTTGGAATCTGTTTTCGCCAACGAAGGGAACCCACAATGAGCTTTCCGAACCATCGTCCCCGCCGTCTGCGCACAACTCCTGCCATGCGCAGGCTTACCGCGGAGAACCGGCTGGCACCGGCTGACCTGATCCTCCCGGCATTCATCCGGGAAGGCCTCACGGAACCGAGCCCCATCAACTCAATGCCGGGGGTAGTCCAGCACACCACCGACTCCCTGAAACGTGCTGCGGCCCAAGCAGTGGAGCTCGGCGTGGGCGGCATCATGCTGTTCGGCATCCCAGCGGTACGCGACGCCCAGGGCACGGCTTCCCTTGACCCGGAAGGCGTCCTGAACAAGGCCATCCGCGATGTCAAGGCCGAGGTGGGCGATGACCTGGTCATCATGGGTGACGTTTGCCTGGATGAGTTCACCGATCACGGCCACTGTGGTGTCCTCGACGCCGCCGGCTACGTGGACAACGATGCCACGCTGGAAATCTACGGACAGATGGCAGTAGCCCAGGCCGATGCCGGGGCGCATGTGCTGGGCCCGTCGGGCATGATGGATGGCCAGATCGCCGTGATCCGCCAGGCTTTGGAAGAAGCCGGCCACAAGAACACCGTGGTCCTCGCCTATGCCGCCAAGTACGCTTCGGCCTTCTATGGACCGTTCCGTGAGGCAGTCGATTCCCAGCTCAAGGGCGATCGCAGGACCTACCAGATGGACGCCGCCAACCGTCGGGAAGCCATCCTGGAAGTTGAACTTGACCTTGAAGAAGGTGCCGACATGGTGATGGTCAAACCTGCCATGAGCTACCTGGACATCCTGGCCGACGTGGCCGCGATGAGCCCGGTGCCGGTCTCGGCCTACCAAATCTCCGGCGAGTACGCCATGATCGAAGCGGCTGCGGCCAACGGCTGGATCGACAGGCGCGGTGCCATCACCGAATCCGTCCTGGGGATCAAGCGCGCCGGAGCCGATACCGTGCTGACCTATTGGGCCTCCGAACTCGCAGGCTGGCTGAAGGAGTCCTGATGACATCCGTTCCCTCTGACCCTGAAGTGTCTTCGGACCCTGCTGTTTCCCCGGATCCAGTGGCGCCTGTACCGGCCAACGAAATTCTCATGGGCTTGAATACTTTCGGCGACGCCGGTGTCGACGCCGATGGGAATCCCAAGGAACACGCCCGGGTCCTGCGTGAACTGCTCGAAGAAGCAAAGCTGGCGGACGCCGTCGGGATCCATGCCTTCGGGGTAGGGGAGCACCATCGCCGGGACTTCGCAGTGTCAGCGCCGGAGGTCTTCCTTGCAGCTGCCGCGGCTGTGACCTCCCGCATTCGGCTGGGCTCGGCTGTCACCGTGCTGAGCTCGGATGATCCGATTCGTGTATTCCAGCGTTTCTCCACCGTTGATGCGCTGTCCAACGGCAGGGCCGAGGTAATGCTCGGCAGGGGTTCGTTTGTTGAATCCTTCCCGCTGTTCGGCCTTGACCTGGCCGACTACGAAGTTCTCTTCGAGGAAAAGCTGGAGCTTTTCGACAAGGTACGTGCTCAGAAGCCGGTTCATTGGGAAGGCCGCACCCGTCCCAACGTCAATGGGCTGCAGGTGTACCCCAAATTGCAGCATCACCTGCTGCCCACCTGGATTGGTGTGGGCGGAACACCGGAGTCCGTCCTCCGTTGCGCGGAATATGGCTATCCGATCATTTTCGCCATCATCGGGGGAGAACCCCGCCGCTTTGCCCCCTTGGTGAACCTTTACCGTGAAGCGATGGCAAAGTACGGCCACCCCATGCGGCAGATCGCAACGCATTCGCCCGGTTATATTGCCGATACCGACGAAGGTGCCCGGGAAGAGCTTTTCCCGCACTGGCTCGACCAGCGGAACAGGATCGGTGCCGAACGCGGCTGGGGTCCGGGCAACCGGGGCGAATTCGAGGCCATGTGCGGCCCCGAGGGCGCGCTGTACGTCGGATCGCCGGAGACCGTGGCGCAAAAGATCGTCCTGCTCAAACGGAATCTGGGCGTGGACCGCTTCGACCTCAAATACAGCAACGGGACGTTGCCCCACCAGTCCATGATGCGCTGCATCGAGCTTTACGGTACCGAGGTGGCCCCGAGGGTCGCCGAGCTGCTGGCCTCCCACTAGCGCGTGCCCGGCCAACCACTGCTGCTCCTGAATCACTGAAAGAATAGGAACCATGACTTCCAATACCCCTGTCTCCGATCAGCTGTTCGACCGTGCCCGGTCCCTGATGCCCGGTGGCGTGAACTCCCCGGTTCGTGCCTTCGGATCCGTAGGCGGTAACCCGAAGTTCATGGTTTCCGCCAAGGGCGCCTACCTCACCGATGCCGATGGCAAGGAGTACGTGGACCTGGTCTGTTCCTGGGGACCTGCCCTGCTGGGCCATGCGCACCCGGCCGTGCTCGAGGCCGTTCATGCAGCTGTGGACAGGGGACTGTCGTTCGGTGCTTCGACACCGGATGAGGCCAACCTGGCCGAGATCGTCAAGGAACGGGTGTCCGCCGTCGAGCGTCTCCGCATGGTCTCAACCGGCACTGAAGCCACCATGACCGCCGTGCGCCTGGCACGGGGCTTCACCGGCCGGAACCTCATCATCAAGTTCGCAGGCTGCTACCACGGTCACTTGGACGGACTGCTGGCAGCGGCAGGTTCCGGCGTTGCAACCCTGGCACTCCCAGGTTCGGCGGGTGTCACTGCGGCGACGGCGGCCGAAACCCTGGTTCTGCCCTACAACGACCTCGCTGCCGTAGAGGCTGCCTTCGCCACCCACGGCAACAACATTGCCGCCGTCATTACTGAAGCCGCTCCTGCCAACATGGGCGTCGTCACCCCGGGAGAGGGCTTCAACGCAGGGCTGTCCCGCATTACCAAGGAATACGGTGCACTCCTGATCGTGGACGAAGTCCTCACCGGTTTCCGTACGGGCTACTCGGGCTACTGGGGCCTCACCGGACGCCAGGAAGGGTGGGCGCCGGACCTGCTCACCTTCGGCAAGGTCATCGGCGGCGGAATGCCGACGGCGGCCCTGGGCGGCCGCGCCGACGTCATGGACTACCTCGCGCCGGTTGGCCCGGTGTACCAGGCAGGCACACTGTCCGGTAACCCGGTAGCCATGGCCGCCGGTGTGGCAACGCTCAGCAACGCGACGCCCGAGGTCTACGCCTACGTCGATGCCCGCTCGCTTGAACTCTCCGCGGCACTTTCCTCAGCCCTGGATGCTGCCGGCGTTGACCACTCCATCCAACGGGCAGGAAACCTCTTCTCGGTTGCTTTTGGCACCTCGGCCCACGGCGTGCACAACTATGACGACGCCCAGGCCCAGGAGAGCTTCCGCTACGCGCCGTTCTTCCACTCCATGCTGGATTCGGGCGTTTACCTCCCGCCTTCGGTCTTCGAGGCCTGGTTCCTGTCTGCCGCCCACGACGACGCTGCGATGAACCGTATTTTCGAAGCCCTCCCGGCGGCCGCCCAGGCTGCTGCCGGCGCCACTGCCTGATATGGCGCCGATGCCCCGGCCACGTGCGGAAAAGCACAGGGCCGGGGCATCGCAGTCTTCACACGGGGTAGGCTCGTAGGTGGAAACCCACCCCCAACGAACTAACGGTTTACCATGCGCAAGACCCAGACATTTGCATCTTTTGGTGTGAGCATCGCAACGGCTGGAGCTTTGCTCGCCTTGGCGTCCGGCTGCTCAAGCGGCAGCGGAAGCACGGCGGCGTCCCCAACGGAAGGGACGGCGTCGACCTCTGCTTCTCCGCCCCCAAGTTCTCCCCGGCCGGTAACGCCGGCACCAGGAACCACGACGGCGACACCGGCGCCATCCGCCGTTCCCACAGCGTCTGCCGCGCCCGCTACGAGTGCGCCCACTGCTGCCGAGCAACAGTTGGCGAAGCTCAGCCTTGAGCAGAGAGTGGGCCAGCTGTTTATGGTGGCAGCCAAAGCCACCGGCGCTGAGCCGGGAACCATGCAGGCACTGAAGGAATACCACGCAGGCAATGTCTATCTGAGTGGTCGCAGCAAAGCAGGCAGCGCCGCCACCGCTTCCGTGGTGTCTTCCCTGACGGGCACAGTCTCCGCCGGGACCACTGGCGGTGTGCCGCTTTTCGTAGCCACCGACCAGGAAGGCGGGTATGTCCAGGTTCTTTCGGGTCCGGGATTCTCAACAATACCAACGGCCCTGGTTCAGGCAGGGGCCGGGCAGGCAAAACTCCGGGCTGACGCTGCCGTGTGGGGCAAGGAGCTTCGGAGCGCCGGGATCAACGTCAATCTAGCCCCTGTGCTGGACACTGTCACCAGCCCGGAATTTGCTCCTTCCAACGCCCCCATCGGCCACTTCCAACGCGAATACGGCTATGCGCCCGGAACGGTTTCGGCGCTCGGCAATGCCTTTGCCGATGGCATGAAAGATGCCGGCGTAGCGCCTGTAGTGAAGCACTTCCCCGGTTTGGGGAAGGTGGTTCCCAACACGGACGTGACCAGTGATGTCAGGGACACCTCCACCACTCGGCAGGATCCCGCCCTGGAGCCCTTCAAGGCCGCCATCTCCTCCGGCACCCGGTGGGTCATGGTTTCAAACGCCTACTACGACAAGATCGACCCCGCAAACATCGCACCCTTTTCGCCAACCGTCATGGACACGATGCTGCGGAAAGACGCCGGCTTCACCGGAATCGTCCTCTCGGACGATCTCTGCAGCGCCGCGCAATTGGAAGCCTGGTCGGATGCGGACCGCGCCCTGAACTTCTTTGGTGCCGGCGGAACCATGCTGGTGTGCGCGGATCCTGCGAGTATTCCCGCCATGCACCAGGCAGTGGTGAAGAAGGCCCAGGCAGATGCCTCGTTCCGCGCCAAGGTCGATGCCGCGGCCCTGACCGTGCTGCGGGTCAAAGCCGGGCAGTGATTGAAGCCGGGCAGTGATTGCAGGGGGCTGTGATCACAGCAGGGCCAATGCCACAGCAAAGAACCCCGTCTTCGCAACGAAGACGGGGTTCTTTGGGCTGGTGCTTTTTTGCCTAAAGGACGTCCGACAGGAAGCCCTGCAGGCGTTCCGTTTGCGGATTGGTGAAAAGCTGCTCCGGAGGTCCGGATTCCACCACAACGCCGGCGTCCATGAAGGTCACCACATCGGAGACGTTGCGCGAGAAGCCCATCTCGTGGGTTACCACCACCATGGTCATGCCGCCTTGGGCCAGGTCGGTCATGAGGGCAAGGACGCCCTTGACCAATTCCGGGTCCAGCGCAGAGGTGGCCTCGTCAAAGAACATCACCTCCGGCTTCATGGCCAGGGCACGGGCGATCGCCACGCGCTGCTGCTGGCCACCGGAAAGGTTTGCCGGACGCGAGTCGGCCTTGTGCTTCAGGCCCACAAGGTCCAGTTGGGACAGGGCCTCGTCGCGCGCCTGCTCCTTGGACATGCCACGGAGTTTGCGCAGCGCCAGCGAAATGTTCTCAGCCACGGTCTTGTGGGGGAACAGGTTGAACTGCTGGAACACCATGCCGATCCGGCGACGCAGTTCGTCCGGATTGTCCTTGAGCACAGAACGTCCGTCCAGCAGGATGTCGCCCTGGTCGGGTTCGATGAGGCGGTTCATCACGCGCAGAAGGGTCGACTTGCCTGAGCCGGAAGGGCCGATCACGGAGGCCGTGGTGCCCTTCTCGACGTGCAGGTCAATGCCCCGCAGCACGTGGTTGCTGCCAAAGGACAAGTGGATGTTCTTAGCAGTTAATGTGCCGGATGCGAATTCACTCATGCCTGCGCTCCTTTTCCTACCACGGCTGCTGCCTCATCCGGTTCCTTCTTCTCCGGCTTGCCGGAGCGCATGCGGGCGTCGATCCAGTTCACAAAATGCGTGAGCGGGATGGTCAGCGCGAGGTAGAAGATGGCGGCAGCAACGTACGGGGACAGGTTTCCGCTGTTGGCGGCGGCGTCCTTGCCGATCTGGAAAATCTCGCGTTCCGTGGCCAGGAGGCCCAGCATGAACACCAGTGAGGATTCCTTGATCAGTGCAATGAACTGGTTTACCAGGGCCGGAAGTACCCTGCGGATTCCCTGGGGTACTACCACCAGGCGCATGGAGGAGCCGTAGCTGAACCCGAGGGCACGGGTCGCTTCGAGTTGTCCCTTGTCCACACTCTGGATGCCGGAGCGGAAGATCTCGCCGATGTACGCGCCGGACATCAACGACAACGCCGCGATAGCCATGGGGTAGGGGCTGGTGGACCCCGTCAGTTCACGAATGATGGGGCCGAAACCGAACCCGATCACCAGAATGGTCAGCACCGGAGGAAGCCCGCGGAGAATGTCCGTGTAAATGCGGGCTATCCACCGTGCTGCTGCGTTCCGGGAAATCCCCATCAGGGCGAGCAGCATCCCGATCGCGGTCCCGATGATGCCGGAGACGACAGCCAGGACGATGGTATTGGGCAGGCCGACGGCGAACATCTTGGGAAGGACTTCGCCCATTGCCTCCCAGTCAAAGAAGGTCTCGGCAAGTTGATTGAGGATATCCATGGAACGCCTTGTTTACTTGGCGGGGAGCTGGACGGCCTTGCTGCCCGGCTTCCAGCCCTGGGGGGTCTGCTCGGCAGCAGTCGGACGGTCCTTGTACCACTCGGCTGTGAGCTTGGCCCAGGTGCCGTCGGCAATGACGGCATCCAAGCCGGAGTTCAAGGCGTCGATCAGCGGCTGGTTGTCCTTGTTCACTGCATAGGCGGTGAAGTTCTGGGTGTTGACAACCTTCTCGGCGATCTTGGTGTTGTCGCCTTCCTTGACCTGGCCTTCAGCCTGCTGGGAGGGGGCGACCCAGGCGTCGATCTGGCCGTTCTTCACGTTGCCGTAAACGGTGTTGTAGTCAGGGAAACGGACAGGTTCGATCTTGAGCGTGTTCGTCATGTAGTCGTCCTGGACGGTGCCCTGGACGACGCCGATGCGCAGGCCTTCCTTGACGTCGGCGAAGCCGCCCACCTTGGAGTCGCTCTTGGTCACGATGGCCATGTAGCCGAAGTCGTAGCCGTTGGTGAAACCGACCGTCTTACGGCGGGCGTCGGTGGTGGAGATCGAGGAGGATCCGACGTCGAACTGCTTGTTGCCCACCTGGGAGAGCAACGCGGAGAAGTCGGTGGATGCGAACTCAACCTTCAGGCCCAGCTTGTCGCCGATGGCGCGGAGGAGCTCGTTGTCATAACCGGTGAATTTGCCCGAGGGGTCAATAAAGATGTTCGGCGGGGCATCGGAGAGGGTGCCTACGCGCAGGGTGCCGTCGGTAATGAGGCCCAACTTGGACTTGTCGATCTTGTCCAGCGGGGTTACCTCGGCGGTGGTGAACGTGTCCAGGGACTTCTGGTCGCTGCCGGCCAACGCATCGGTGGGCGAACCGCTGGGCTCGGAAGTTCCACCGCCACAAGCTGCCAGGGAAATCACCAGGGCTGCGGCCACGGGGGCAACAGACAGCCACTTAGGGGCTTTGAATTTCATGAAGAAATCACTTTCATCGGGTCACGAAGACGTTTCACGGTGGGCGGGGAATGTGGCAACCGAAAGGAAGGGTGGCTGCCCTAGCAGACTTCAACCCGCCAAACTTAATTATGTCACCCGCCCACCGGGGCAGCGTGAATCGAACAAATGATTGCTCGCCATCGATTTGGCCGAACAAAGTTCCCTTGGGTGAGTCCTCGGGTTCCGGACTATTCCGTCAGCCGGTGGGTGTGTGGAA
Organism: Arthrobacter sp. TmtSoilC79; assembly: GCF_059739405.1. Taxonomy (NCBI): domain Bacteria; kingdom Bacillati; phylum Actinomycetota; class Actinomycetes; order Micrococcales; family Micrococcaceae; genus Arthrobacter; species Arthrobacter sp. TmtSoilC79. The sequence continues at coordinate 1,609,599 of NZ_AP046051.1, forward strand.
TCCGCACGCGAAGTGGGTGGCCTTTGGGGTTCCCGCTGTTTCGTGTGACATGCGTCGCAGAATGCAACCCCGTGGGAGGAAGCTTTGGTTAGAAGCCGCCCCGACCCGCATCCTCAGGCGGCAGGACCGGCCACTCGCCCTCGATAACTGCGGTGGGTTTGCTGCGCCGCAAATACTGCTGGAAATCGGCGGCCTGGGACGCGGCCCAGTCTACTTGCAACTGGTGGAGTGTGGACGCAGGCATCTGCAGCTTGGGGAACTTGCCGGCCATTGCATCCAGGACGCGGAGGGTGGCGAGCGCATCCGCTGCGGAGGTGTGGGCGTTGGTCAGGTCAACCCCGTATTCCTCGCACAGGGCAGTCAGCGTGCGCTTTCCCTTGCGGTAGCGATCCACTTGTTTGTTCATGACATAGGGGTCCAACACGGGGAAGCGGCTCAGTTGCGGCACTCCATAGCGTGCAGACTCAGCGGCCAGCACGGTGAAGTCGTAACTGGCGTTGAAAGCGATGACGGGAGTGCCGGCGTCGAAAAGTTCCTGGAGAACCGCGGCAACTTCACGGGTGACTTCTGCCGCCGGACGGCCTTCTGCCCTGGCCTTCTCCGTGGACACGCCATGGACTTCACTGGCTTCAAGGGGAATCTCAACGCCCGGGTCAGCCAGCCACTCGTGCTCGGCAATGAGTTCTCCGTGGTCATCGACAACGGTGATCGAAGCGGTGACGATGCGGGCTGACCGCGAGTTCTTCCCGGTGGTCTCGAGGTCGAATGCGGCGCGGGAGAGGGTGTTCCAGGAGCTCATGTCTTCAAGCTACCGGCTGGGTCCGACAGTCTTTGGACGCGACACTCCTGCCGTTACGCTGAACACATGCGGATGGAGTATGTGACGGCGGTTTTGGCCGTTGTGGACCTCGTTCCTCCCGGTTCGGCGGTTTCCTACGGGGATGTCGCAGAGCTTCTTGGTGCCGGCGGGCCGCGACAGGTTGGGGCAGTCATGAGCCACTACGGCAGCTCCGTGGCCTGGTGGCGCGTCCTGCGGGCCAGCGGCGAGGCACCCTCCGGGCACGAAGTCGAGGCACTGAAGCACTACCTGGAAGAATCGACGCCGCTGCATGGCGCCTTTGAGGCCTTCTCCAGGACGGGAGAAGGCCGTTGGCGCGTTGACCTTGCAACGGCGCGATGGGCACCAGGGGAGGCCGATTTTGATCAACTGGATGTGATCTCGGACCAGTTGGAGCGTCAACTCCATAAATTGTCGGTGCCCGATGATGAAATGACTGTGTGACCGCCACTCCTGCCAAGACCCGCCCAGCACCAGCTGCTCTCCGCCTGCTGCCTCCGCGCGAGACCCACTACGCGGCCCCCGTTTTGTCACCGGACCAAAGTGCCGTTGTTTCCCTGCGGCAAGGCAGTGGCCCTGTGCTGGTACCCGGTGGTCCCGGAACCGGAAAATCCACCGTGCTGGTCGAATCGGCGGTGCGCCGCGTCCGGGAGGACGGCCTGGATCCTGAACGGATCCTGATACTTGCCCCCGGACGGCATGCCGCCGCCGCGCTGCGGGATACCTTCACCGGGCGGCTGGACCGCAGTCTCAGCACGACGCCGGCACGCACCTGGGCGTCGTACGCGTTCGACGTCATCCGGCGGGCCAAAGCCGAGGGCGTCATACCGCTGGCCCGGCCCCCAAAGCTCCTCTCCGGTCCGGAACAGGATCTCATCATCAAGGAGCTGCTTGAAGGGCACTCCCGCTCGGGATTCGAATTGCCTTGGCCGGAGGATCTCAACGCGGCCCTTCCCACCCGGGGCTTCCGGCACGAAATCCGCCAGTTGTTCGACCGCATTATTGAGTCCGGGCGTACTGCAGAGGACCTGGTGGGACTCGCCTACGAATGCGGAAGACCTGATTGGATGGCCGCGGCCCAGCTGTACAGCGAATACCGGGACGTCCTGGACCTCCGTATGCCCGAGGCCTTCGACCCCGCGGGAATCATCACCACGGCGCGGCAGATCTTTCAGGACTCGCCGGAATTCCTGGCTGCGGAACGGGACCGGCTCCAACTGATCCTGGTGGACGATTCCCAGGAGTCCAATCCTGCAGTATTTGAACTCCTGGCCGATGTCGCCGAGGGAAAGGACGTGGTGGTCACCTACTCGCCGGACACTGTGGTGCAGGGCTTCCGTGGTGCCCGTCCTGATCTTGTGGCAGAACTGCCTTCCCTGCTGGGAGGCATGCCGGGCGTGGTCCACGAGCGTCCTTTGTGGTTTACCCACCGGCACAAGCCCTCGGTAGCGGAAGCATGGACACGTGTTGCGGCACGCATTTCCCAACGTTCCGGCGGCCAGCTTGCCAGGCGGCTGGAGCAGCCGCCTGGCCCGGACACCGCAGGAGAGGCCCCCGGCAGTGAAGGCAGGGTGGAAGGACATGTCCTGCCATCTGCCGTCCATGAGCTGAGATACGTTGCCCAGCGGATCCTGGAAGCTCAACTGAGGGAGCAGCGGGAGTTCAGTGACATTGCCGTGATCGTGCGCAATGGCGGCCAGATTGCGCAGATGCAGCGTTATCTCAGCGGCCAGGGAATACCGGTGCGTGTTCCGGTGGCGGACTCGGCTGTCCGCGATGAGGTGGCCGTCCGTCCGCTGCTGGAGGCCTTTGCGATTGTCCTTGACCCGGCCAAGCTGTCTCCGGAAACGGCCGTGTCGCTGCTGACATCGCGCATTGGAGGGGCCACTGCCATAGAACTGCGCCGGCTCAGGCAATCGTTGCGACGCGAGGAACTCCTGGGTGGAGGCGGCAGGTCCAGCGATGCCCTCCTGGTCGAAGCACTGCTGGAACCCGGGGCCCTGGCGTCCTTGGGAATCGAAGGCAGCTCGGCCCGTCGTCTTGCCCGCATGATTGCGGCAGGATCCAAGGCCGCAGCCGAGCCGGGCGCCAACGCGGAGTCGGTCTTGTGGGCTTTGTGGCAGGCCACCGGTTTGTCATCACGCTGGGCCGAGATGGCGCTGGAGGGCGGCAACGCCGGCGCACGGGCCGATCGGGACCTCGACGCCATGATGGCACTGTTCCATACCGCCGAACGCTTTGTGGACCAATTGCCGGGATCCGGTCCCGAGCAGTTCCTGGACTATCTCTTGAACCAGGAACTCCCCATGGACACTCTTGCCGCACGTGCCCAGTTGGAGGCGTGCGTGGAAATCATGACCCCAGCCAGTGCTGCGGGCCGGGAATGGCCTGTGGTGATCGTCGCCGGTCTCCAGGAAGGCGTCTGGCCGAATACCCGGCTGCGCGGCGAACTCCTCGGCAGTACCGTGTACGCCGACGCTGTGGAGCATGGAGTGGACTACGCCGTCAGCCGGGGCCCCTTGAGCAGGCTCAGGGACATCCGTTACGACGAACTCAGGAGTTTCTCAACGGCAGTTTCCCGGGCCCGGGAGGTCCTGATCTGCACAGCGGTGTCCTCGGAGGATGACCAGCCCTCGGCTTTCCTGGATTATGTTGCCCCTTTGGAATCAGGGCAGTACAAACGCGACTACACCTTTGTCGAGCGTCCCCTGACTCTCAGGGCCCTTGTTGCCGAGCTGAGGCAGCACGCACAAGCGGTCACCTCCTCTACGGGGGAAGCCGGTGGAAGCGCGGCCAGCCAGGAAGCCGCGCGGATACTGGCCCGGCTCGCCAGCTCAGAACCGCCCGTTCCCGGTGCCAACCCCGATACCTGGTGGGGCCTGGCCCCGCTGAGCTCGGGGGAGCCGGTGGTCCCCCCGGGGGCTACCGTGTCCGTGTCCCCATCCAAGGTTGAAGCTGTCCATAAGTCCCCGCTGGACTGGTTCGTGCAGGCTGCCGGGGGCGAGGCCGCCACCGACTTCGCGCGCAGCCTCGGAACTCTGGTCCACAGCATCGCCCAGGAAATGCCCGAGGCCTCTGGTTCGGAGTACGTAGCCGAACTTGTCCGCAGATGGCCAACCCTTGGCATGAAAGAGAACTGGGAGGGCAAGCTCGACTTCCAACGCGCGGAACTAATGGTGCGCAAATTGGCCCAATACGTCCTCGTCATGCGCAGCGAGGGACGCAGCTTGCTCGCTGTGGAACATGACTTCGAAGTCCAGCTTCCTGATGTCTGCCTGGATGCTTCGGGCTCTGCAGATCCTGAAGCGGACTTTACCCGGCATGCTGTGCTTCGGGGTCAGGTGGACCGCCTGGAGGTTGATGACCAAGGCCGGCTTGTTGTGGTGGACCTCAAAACCGGCAAGCGGCAACCAGGCAAGGCAGAAGTTGCCAGGCACCCGCAATTGGGTGCATATCAGGCAGCGGTGCTAAGAGGAGCCTTCAAGGACGCAGGAACCTCAGAGGAAGCCACCGACTCCGGATCCAACACCGAACATGAAGGTTTTGCCCCGGGCGGCGCGGTGCTGGCCCACCTGGGAACAAAGACAAAGACGCCGGCAGTTCAGCAACAGGACCCCTTGGATCCTTCAGCGAACTGGGCGGAAGAACTGGTCAACGAGGCTGCTGTCTTGATGGCAGGGGCCTCCTTCGAAGCACGTCATGATCCTGGCAAGAGCGGGCATGGTGGCCATGGATGCCGCCTTCCGGATGTTTGCCCGTTGTGCGCCAGAGGAAAGCAGGTCACCGAATGACAACCGAAGTCCTGGACGGAGTTGCCGCTACACAACCCGGCACTATTGGCGGCGCGTTTGTTCCTGAGCCCCGGTTCACTCCCTCTGAACTGGCTGACATCCTTGGCGAGAAAAACCATCCCACTGCCGAACAGTCGGACATCATCGCCTCTCCGCTGTCCCCACGATTGGTGATCGCCGGAGCCGGCTCCGGCAAGACCGCAACCATGGCGGACAGGGTGGTGTGGCTGGTCGCCAATGGGTGGGTCCGCCCGGAGGAAGTGCTTGGTGTGACTTTCACACGGAAGGCTGCCGGCGAACTGGCCAGCCGGATCCGGAGCAAGCTGGCCACCCTCCAGCGCATCGCAGCAGAAGATGACGGCAGCATCGGATTCCCGGAGGGGCTGCTGGGGGCTGACGACCTCGAACCCAAGGTCTCCACCTACCATTCCTACGCCAGCGGAATAGTGTCCGATTATGGACTCCGGCTGGGCATCGAGCGGGACGTCGTCCTGCTTGGCGGAGCCCAATCCTGGCAGCTGGCCAGCGAAGTAGTGGAAGCCTACGACGGAGAGTTCGAGCATTTCACCGCCGCCAAGTCAACCTTGGTCAACGCTGTCATCCAACTGGCGGGGGAGTGCGCCGAACACCTTCAGGATCCCGGCACAGTGCGCAACTGGGTGCTGGAGCGCGTGGCCACCTTCGAACAGCTTCCTTATCTGGCGGGAGCAAGCAAGAATCCCACCACGGCTGCTGCCTCACTCTCCGCCATGCTCCGGACCCGCGCCAGTGTGGCAGACATGGTGGTGCGCTACCAGGAAGCCAAGCGGCAACGCGGTGTCCTTGACTTCGGAGACCTGGTTGCCCTGGCTGCCCGGATCGCCAGCGACATCCCTCTCGCAGCAACCACCGAGAGAGCCCGGTACAAAGTGGTTCTCCTGGACGAATTCCAGGACACCTCCCACGCCCAGTTGGTGCTTTTTTCGCGTCTTTTCAGCCAGGGCCACGCCGTCACTGCAGTGGGTGATCCCAACCAGTCCATTTATGGGTTCCGTGGGGCTTCAGCCGGACAGCTTTTCCACTTCGTGCAGGAGTTTCCCGTCAAACACGTGGGTACAGGGGATGGCGCCGAGACCTTTTCAGTGGCTCCAACCTCGTACCTGACCACCGCCTGGCGGAACGGAAGGAACATCCTTGCGGCAGCCAACACCATCGCCGCACCTTTGAACAAGGCAGCTGCAACGGACGGCCCTGCGGGGGATCGGGATGCAGCGGGAGATGTCTCCGTCCCACCGCTGGTTCCGAGCCCGGCGGCAGTCGACGGAAGTGTGGTGATTGGACGATTCAGCACCGACGAGGACGAAGCCGCGGCCATAGCCCGCGATGTCCGCCGCTATCAACGGACCGTCTTTGAGGAAGAGAAGGATGGCACGCCCATCAAGCCGACCATGGCCGTCCTGTGCCGCCGCCGTGCACAGATGGAGTGCTTGCGCCGGGAATTCGAGCTGCAGGGAATTCCGTACGAGATCGTCGGTCTCGGCGGATTGTTGGACACACCGGAAATCGTGGATCTTGTGGCCACCCTGCGTGTGCTGGCCGATCCCGGGCGGTCCGATGCCTTGATGAGGTTGCTGGCCGGGGCCCGCTGGCGCATTGGCCCGGCGGATTTGATGGCCTTTAACGACTGGTCACGTTTCCTGGCCCGCCGCCGGTCAAATCCTGGCACGGCTTCTGAACCCATGGATGAAAACGAGGAACCAGCATCGGTGGTGGTTGAAAGCGATATCACCGATGCCTCAAGCCTTGTGGAGGCCCTTGACTACCTGCCAAAGCCCGGATGGACCTCCAGGAACGGCCGTACCCTGAGCAGTACCGCCCTGGAACGGCTGGACTTCCTGGCCTCGGAGCTGCGATCCCTGCGCACATACATCGGGGATGACCTCACTACGCTCCTTGGTGAGGTTGAGCGTGCCATGCTCCTGGATATCGAAGTAGCTGCAAAGCCTGGAACCACTATCCACCAGGCCCGGCGGAACCTTGATGCATTCCAGGATGCCGCAGCGGGATTCCTGCAGACATCCCAGCGTGTCGATCTCTTGGCTTTCCTGTCATGGCTGGAGGCAGCGGCATCCGAAGAAGGTGGATTGGACCTCGCCCCCGTGGAGACCAACCGGGAAGCCGTGCAGCTGCTTACCGTCCATGCCTCGAAAGGGCTGGAGTGGGACGTTGTTTTCGTTCCGGGCCTCAACGCAGGATCGTTCCCCAGTACCAGGGATTCACGGTGGAGCAGTGGAGCTGCGGCCCTGCCATGGCCCTTGCGGGGTGACCGTGCAGACCTCCCGCAGTGGGACTTGGACCAGCCTGACCAGAAGGGGTGGCTGGATGCGGAAAAAGATTTCAAGTCCGAGGTACAGCACCACGGTGAGGCCGAGGAACGGCGGCTCGCCTACGTCGCCTATACCCGGGCAAAATTCGTCCTATGCGCATCCAGCGCTGCCTGGAACGGTTCGCGTTCCGGAATGGCCGGGATGTCCGCATTCCTTGCAGACTTGGCGCCTCTCGCGGGAGCTGCTGGAGTCGCCGCAGACGGCGGCCGGGGAACCTCTGCAGTTCAAACAGGGTCAGCGGTGGTCCATCCTGGGTCCGTGGCCGAGGAAGCACTCCCGGAGGAAAGCCCCCTGACAGCCGCGCTTGAAGTTGCAGGGTTCCCTTACGATCCCCTTGAAGGTCCTGTCGACCCCCGGACGGGCGCACGCCTCAGGTTGGTTCCCGGGCGCCGGGTCGTCATGGACCAGGCCGCAGCAAATGTCCGTGCCTATCTCGCCGATGCCTCTTGTGAGGCCCAGGTCCCTGGGCTCACGGGCCCTGCGGCGAAATGGTCTGAAGAGGCAGAACTCCTCCTGGACCGCCAACAGCGGGGCCGGACCACACAGGACGTCCACCTTCCCAGCCATATCTCTGCATCACTGTTCGTTGACCTTGGCGCCGATCCGGGTGCGGTGCTTTCCCAGCTCCGCCGGCCGGTGCCGCGTGAACCGGGCATTTCGGCCCGCAAAGGCACGGCCTTCCACGCGTGGGTTGAGGAGTATTTCGGGACTACCGGCATGCTGGACCTGGACGAGGCCCCGGGCTCGGATTCCCACATCGACGAGGCCTACGGTTTGGACGACATGGTGGCGGCATTTAAAAAGTCCGAGTGGGCCCAGCGCGCGCCCGCCTTCGTCGAGGTGCCAGTGGAAACGCGGATCGGCGACGTCGTGGTCCGAGGACGTATTGATGCCGTATTCCGCGACGCCGATGGCCGCTGGCAACTGATCGACTGGAAAACCGGACGACGCCCTGCGGGTCGGCAATTGGCGACCCGTGCCGTGCAGCTGGCCGTTTACCGGTTGGCTTGGGCGCGCCTGAAGGGTGTGCCCCTCGAGGAAGTCAGCGCCGCGTTCTACTACGTAGCCGATGACTCAGTGGTCCGGCCCCACGATTTGGGCACAGCCGAAGACTTGGAACAGATCGTGGCCACGGCGTTGGAGTCAGGCAGCCTGGGTCGGTAGATCAACGGTGGGAGTGGCAAGGACCGATGCGTTTCAGGACCGATGTGTTCTAGGAGCGATCGGCCGTATGGAGCGGAGTTACGTTCACCACGCTGATTGCGGCGGTGGACGTGTCATCCGGGTCGTTGGTTCCCGATGAGACGCGGCCTTCGGTCGGGGGCAGCCCACCCGCTTGCGCGGCGTCGTCCGCTGTTTCGGTGCCGTCGGTCGGCCCAGGCGCTGCCGGTGCCGGCTTGCTGGCGTCCACGGGCGCCGATGCGCTGGCGGCCGCCGTCCCCGGCTCCGCGGCAGGTGGTATAGCTGCCACCGTAACCGGCGATCCGGCGTCGGGAATCACCGCAACACTGACCGCAGGGATCGCACCAGCCGGAGCACCGGCAGCCTGTGCTTCAGCCGCCTCATCCTCTGCGGCCCTTGCTGCTTCTTCGTCACGCCGCGCTTGTTCATCAATGTCATCCGAGAGCGTCTGAAGCATTGACTCCGCCTCCGCCGTCATGCTCTGGTGCCCGGCGGCCATTGCCTTGACCAAATACTGGGCCAGGGCGAACTCGGCCAACAGCGCTGCCCTGCGGAGCAGGTGCATGTCCGGTTTCTCACGCCTTGCCTGGGTGTAGTGGTTCAGTACGGCGTCGACGAATGAGGCTTCGTTGGACGCCACCAACCATGCAAAGTCGTCCGCTGGATCACCAATACGGAGGTCGGTCCACCCTGTCAGGGCCGTGACGGAATCGTCCTGCACCATGAGGTTGTCCTCGTGGAGGTCGCCATGGACCACTGAGGTGTTGAACCGCCACAACGCCACATCTTCAAGGGCGTGTTCCCAGCGCCGGAGCAAGGTGGCCGGAATCTTGCCGGTGGTAGCGGCCTGGTCCAGTTCGTTGAGCTTGCGCTGCCGGAATTCGTTGGCAGAGTAGCTTGGCAGGTCGGCGTTGGTCACCAAGGTCAACGGGAGATCGTGGATGGCGGCCAGAGCCGCACCAATCTCACGGGCAAGGGCAGGACTGCCGGCCGAGAGCTCTTCGATGGAGAGCACGGCGCCCTGGAGGTGGGTGTAGACAAAGGTGGTCAAGGCGCCTTGGCGCACGGTGCCGGCCACGGTCGGCACGTGGAAGGGCAGCTCGGCACGAATGGCAGGAGCGAAGGCGCGCAGCACCATGAACTCGGTTTCCAACCGGGTGCTGGCCTCAGGATGGCGCGGCGAACGGACGCGCCAACGTTTCCCATCGGCATCGAGCAGCAACGCCGAGTCAAAGTCGGCGTCATCGTCGGGGGAAAAGGCTGTAGCCGTCGGCGCCAGGCCAGGCACCGCCGCGGTTGCTACAGCGGCCAGTTCGAGCGGTGTTCTTCTCACCTTCCCAACGGTAGATTGAGTGTGGCCTGTGGTCATGATGCAGTGCGGCGAGTCTTCAGATCCGCCATGAAACAGGACATTTCTGTGCACGATTGATGCCGGAACCGGGTGCGTCCACAAGGGGGACCCTCCCAAATGTTTTTTGTCGGTACGAGTCAGTACGGTAGATACATGAGCTATTCGGAGTCACCGGCGCTGGCAAACCACCTGATGGACACTGTTCTTCCAGTCCGCCCTGCCATGGTGGATCGTGGCTCCGGGGTGCGGATGAAGCCGGGCATGGTGGATGACCTCATCGCTTCCGGTACTGCCAAGGCCATGGTTATTTCCCAGCGCCAGGCTCTGGTGACCGGTGACGGACTCTGGTTCGGGGACGCCACGTCGCTGTGGAATGCCCTGAGCGGAGCGGATTACGGCGCCACTACCGCTGTTTACCTGGGAACCACTTTGGAATCGTCGTCTTTGCCTGAAGGCACGGCCGTCCTGCTGTTTACCTCGGATGAACCGCCCGCGCCAGGCAACGGCACAGTGCCGGCCGATGCCCGATGGGCAGGTTTCCGGGATGTCGCCGCGAGTTTGGACGCCAGTGATACTGCGCTGTTCATCGAGGCCAGTGCAATCTCCAACTGGCACGCCACACACACGCACTGCCCCAAGTGTGGACATCCCACTGACATTGAGGCAGGTGGATGGGTGCGCCGTTGCCCCAAGGACAATTCAGAGCATTACCCTCGGACGGATCCCGCCATCATCGTGACAGTAGTTGGCCCTGACGGCCGGTTGCTCCTGGGCGGTGGTGGTCCCACGGACGCCAGGAACTATTCCACGCTCGCAGGTTTCGTGGAGCCCGGCGAGTCGCTGGAACAGGCGGTTGTCCGGGAGATTGCCGAAGAAGTGGGCGTTCGCGTGTCGGCATGCCAGTACCTCGGTTCTCAATCATGGCCATTTCCCGCGTCGCTGATGCTGGGCTTCACCGCCACCACTGAAGACTCCGTTGCCCGGCCGGACGGAGTTGAAGTCACGAGGGCACGCTGGTTCAGCCGTGAAGAGTTGCAGGCAGCTGTCTCCAGCGGTGAGATCACCATCTCCACGCGCCTGTCCATTGCCCGTTCCTTGATTGAACATTGGTACGGCGGCGTCATCGAAGACCTCCAGCCGTGACAGAAGACATTTTCGACGCCGGTGGTTCACTTGAGGAACGCATCCTCGGCGGCTTGGATGAAGAACAGCGTGAAGTAGCAAGTACCTTGACGGGTCCCCTGTGTGTTCTCGCGGGGGCGGGCACGGGAAAGACACGTGCCATCACCCACCGCATAGCTTACGGAGTCCACTCCGGCGTCTACAGCCCCCAGCGCTTGCTGGCCGTGACGTTTACGGCGAGGGCAGCAGCGGAAATGCGCAGCAGGCTTCGGGACCTCGGCGTGGCGAATGTCCAAGCCCGGACTTTTCACGCTGCCGCCCTCAGGCAATTGCAGTTCTTTTGGCCACAGGCCATTGGCGGCACCTTGCCGAATCTGCTGGACCACAAGGCCAACATGATCGCCGAGGCTTCACGCAGGCTCCGGCTCAGCACTGACCGCGCAACCATCCGGGATTTGGCCGCTGAAATTGAGTGGGCCAAAGTCTCCATGCTGACGCCCGCCAATTATCTTGAGAACGCGCAGGACCGTGGAACACCAGGCGGGTTTGACCTGACTGCGGTCTCAAGGGTTTTCCAGGCGTACGAGGATATCAAGACCGACAGGAACGTCATCGACTTCGAAGACGTCCTGCTGATTACGGTGGGAATTCTCCAGGAAGATCCGAAAGTCGCCGCCACCGTCCGCGAGCAGTACCGACACTTCGTGGTGGACGAATACCAGGATGTCTCGCCGCTGCAGCAGCGGCTCCTGGACCTGTGGCTCGGCGGGCGCAACGAGTTGTGCGTGGTCGGCGATGCCAGCCAGACGATCTACTCCTTTACGGGAGCCTCACCCAAGCATCTCTTGGGATTCAAGGCACAGTTCCCGGATGCCACCGTAGTTAAGTTGATCCGCGATTACCGGTCCACCCCGCAAGTTGTGAAGTTGGCCAATGACCTTCTTGGGTCCCGGCGAAGCGGTGGACCCGTGGCAGATGCTGCCTGGGCACCTCCGCTCAAACTCGTCGCCCAAAGACCAACCGGTCCAGAACCGCGCTTCATGGAATGCCCGGATGACGAAGCCGAGGCGGCGGTGGTGGCAGGCCGGATCCAAGAACTGCTCGATACCGGGGTCAAAGCCAGCGAGATCGCAATCCTGTTCCGCACCAACGGCCAGTCCGAAGCCTACGAACAAGCACTGGCTTCAGCCGGCATTGGATATCAGCTTCGCGGAGGCGAGCGGTTCTTCGCCCGCAAGGAAGTCCGGGACGCCATCCTTCAACTGCGTGCCGCAACCCGGGCCGTCGCCGAAGGACCCCAGGAGCCACTGGGACAGATCGTTCGCGACATTGTTGCATCGCTTGGCTACACGGACGCAGCACCGCACAACGGGGGAGCCCTGCGCGAACGTTGGGAATCCTTGGCAGCGTTGGTTGCCTTGGCAGATGAACTGGCCGTCAGCCGCGGCGAGGCCTTCACCCTGGCCGAGTTCGTCAACGAGCTTCAGGAACGCTCGGTCGCACAGCACGCCCCCACCGTCCAAGGCGTAACACTTGCATCCCTTCACGCGGCCAAGGGGCTCGAATGGGACGCCGTGTTCCTGGTGGGCCTCAGCGAAGGACTTATGCCCATTTCCTTCGCAGACACACCGGAAGACGTTGACGAGGAACGGCGGCTGCTTTATGTCGGGATCACCAGGGCGCGTGAGCACCTCAATTTGTCCTGGTCCACTGCCCGAACTCCGGGTGGCCGAGCCAATCGCAAGCCATCCCGCTTCCTTGACGGACTCCGACCCAACTCAGTGGCCTCGGCAAACGCCCGCAGCAAGACAGGTCCCGTGCGCCGAAAAGCCGCCGCACCGGCGTCGTGCAGGGTATGTGGAAGCATGCTCGCCAGCGGGGCCGAGCGCAAGGTGGGACGATGCAACCAGTGCCCGCCGACATATGAGGAACAGACATTTGATGCGCTAAGGCAGTGGCGAAAGGACGAAGCGAAGTCCGCCGACGTCCCCGCCTATGTCGTTTTCACCGATGCGACGCTCACGGCAATCGCTGAGGCGAAGCCTTCCTCGCTGGAGGAGCTGGCCCGTTTGGCGGGCATTGGGCCATCCAAACTTGAGCGCTATGGCGAGGCTGTATTGGCGGTCCTGACCGAAAGCTCGGAACTCTGATGGCTCGCCGGTCGGCTGCGGAGCCTGATGTTCCCTTGGTCACCGAGGACGGCGCTCCCGTAGTAGTGCGCCGCTCGAGCAGGAGGCGCAGGACTGTTGCTGCCTTTTGGGAAGACGGGAAAGCAGTAGTGGCCATCCCGGCCAGCTTCACCAAGTCCCAGGAACGGGAGTGGGTCCACCGCATGCTGGCCAAGCTGAAGAAGCAAGGTGAGCAGCGGCCGGGCAAGGGCCGGCAGCGTCCAGCTACCGACGAAGCCCTTGCTGAGCATGCGGCGCACCTTTCGCGGACTTATCTGGGCGGGCGTGCCGTCCCTACATCCGTGCGGTGGGTCAGCAACCAGAATTCGCGCTGGGGTTCTGCCACCCCGGCGGACGGCACCATCAGGCTATCGAACAAGCTGCAGCCCATGCCGCAGTGGGTCATCGACTACGTCATGGTGCATGAGCTTGCGCATTTGCTGGTGGCGGGGCACAACGCAGACTTTTGGCGGCTGGTGGACGCGTATCCCGAGGCGCAGCGTGCCAAGGCGTTCCTTGAGGGCGTTGCTTTTGCCACGTCAAGGGGCCTCCAGCCGGACTCAACCCCAGCGACGGAGACCGGGGTTTAAAGCAGCAACGGCCGCCATGGACATGGCGGCCGTTGCTGCGTGGTGTGCGGCTTCCGTGCTTGCTTACTTGGCCGGACCGTCGGTGTCGGTGTCTTCGGGTTCAGCTTCGCTGTCCGGCACCTCATCCGCGGCCGAACCTTCTGCCTCGGAGTCCTGTGGGTCGGTGCTGTCATAGCCGCCGCTGAGCAACTTTTGCAGGGCATCGTCCACTTCACTGTCGCTGGCTTCGGCCAGCCGGCGGCGCTCGGAGAAGCCCTTGGGGTCGTCCAGGTCTTCACCGGTGGGCAGCAAATCCGGGTGATGCCAGATGGCGTCGCGACCCGCGATGCCGCGTTCTTCCTTGAGCGTTGCCCACAGAGTGGCGGCTTCCCTGAGCCTGCGGGGACGCAATTCCAAGCCAACAAGGGAGGAGAACGCATGCTCGGCCGGGCCGCCGGTGGCACGACGACGACGAACGGTTTCCCGAAGCGCGGTGGCAGAGGGAAGGACTTTGTCCGTGGCCTCTGCAGTGAGTTCGTCCACCCAGCCTTCAACAAGGGCGAGGGCGGTTTCGAGTTTCTCCAAGGCAGCAGTTTGAACCGGCGTGCGCTCGGGGGTGAAGACGCCTTGCGAAAGCGCCTCCTGGATTCCCTCAGGGTTGCTGGGATCAAGGTCCCGCGCCAGGTCCTCAATGCGGGACATGTCGATGTGGATGCCGCGGGCATAGGCCTCAATGGCACCCAGCAGGTGGCCGCGCAACCAGGGCACCTGGACGAACAACCTTGCGTGCGCTGCTTCACGGACGGCAAGGAACAGGCGTACATCGTTCTCAGGGAGGCTTAGGCCTTCACCGAACTTGGCGACGTTGGCCGGCAACAACGCCATTTCCAGGTCGGCCAAAGGAACGCCGATATCGGTGGAGCTGACAACCTCGGCAGAAAGCGCCCCGATGGCCTGTCCCAGCTGCATTCCGAAGATCGCACCGCCCATGTTCTGCAGCATGGACGAGGCGCCGCCCATCATGGATTTCATTTCCTCGGGCATCTGCTGCGTGAGCGCGTTGGACAGGGCATTGGCGACGCTGTTGGCAACGGGTTCGGTCAGGCGTTTCCAGGTGCCCAGGGTCGCTTCCACCCATTCCGCACGGGACCAGGCGCGGCCGATCAGGCCGGTGGCGGAAAGATCTGTTACGGGGTCCAACCAAAGTTCGGCAAGCCTGAGGGCTTCGTCGATCTCCCGTGCCTGGACAGCGCTCACCGAAGGATCGTTACCGGCCGCTGCAACCCGGCGCGCATTCTCGTGGGCCAGCTGCCAGTTCACGGGACCGTCCGAGGTGGAGCTCATCATGGCCTGGACCTGGGCGAACATCTGCTGGAGCAGTTGGGGATCGTTGGGCAAGCCGGCGGCCTTGGCCAGCTCGGCGGGATCGATGTTGCCCATGCCCTGGCCACCCATCAGGTTCTGCAGCATTTCTGCCAGCGGGTCCTTGGGAGTGTCGTCGTCGTTGGACGGATTGTTGGGGTTGGATGTCATGGTGCCGCCGATCGTCGAACTGGCTGGTGATCTCTTTCACCGTACCCCGCGGCCGGAACGCTGTCTGCCTGCATGCGGCGTAGTTCGCTCTAGGCAAAGCAGCCCGCGAACGCCGGACCGCGTACTGTTGATGTTTGGTATGTGCCGCTGCCGTATTCGGTGGCAACAGCCGTGGAACCGGTCACGCAATGCCGGCATAGAGAGGCCTCAATGCTTACTTCGCCCAGCCCCGAGGGCTCATTGGACCCGCGTCAAACGTCCGACGCCGGTCCCTCCCCAGTGCCTCCGGCACCAGCGCGGGACAACAGGTACATGATCATGGTGATCTCGGGTCTTTTGGCGTTGGGACTCGGCATTGGCGCTGCGGCGCTTCCCGTTCCCTATGTGATCGAATCGGCCGGACCTACCTTCAATACCTTGGGTAAGGACGGCGATAAGCCAGTCATCACCATTTCCGGACGGGAATCCTTTCCGGCAAACGGCAACCTGGATCTCACCACGGTGGTCTTGACCGGCGGTCCCAAGACTCCCGCAACCATCTTTGACGTCTTCCGTGCATGGTTGGACAGTTCCAAGGCCATATATCCGGAGGAACTGATCTATCCCAAGGGCACCACCGCAGAACAGACGGTGCAGGAGGGGGAGATTGCCATGGAGACTTCCCAGGAGAATGCCTTTGCTGCCGCCTTGCGTGAGCTGGACATCCCGTTCGAGCAACGATTAAACGTCGCGGGCCTGTCGGAAGCGTCCCCTGCTGCCGGCAAGATCCAGGAGGGCGACCTCCTGAAGTCCATCAACGGCAAGGCCATTACCTCGATGAGCGTGATCCAAGCTGAACTGGCCGCCGGTGCAGGGGCCCCGGCGGTTGTTGTGGTGGAACGGAAAGGCGCTGCCGTAACGGAGACCATCACTCCCACCAGGAATTCGGCCGACCGCTATGTCCTGGGTGTGCTGCTCGCCAGTGACTTCACGTTCCCCTTCGACGTCAGCATCTCCCTTGAGAACGTGGGCGGCCCCAGCGCGGGCATGATGTTTGCCCTGGGTATCATCGACAACCTCACGCCGGGCGACCTTACGGGCGGAAAACACGTAGCCGGCACTGGAACGATCACAGCAGATGGCGCCGTGGGTCCCATCGGCGGCATAGCCCAGAAGATGATTGGCGCCCGGCAGCAAGGGGCCACGATGTTCCTGGCTCCGGCCGCCAATTGCTCCGATGTCGTTGGCCACGTTCCCGATGGATTACAGGTAGTCAAAGTCGAAACATTGGCCGATGCCAACTCCGCTGTGGAGCGGCTTGGGTCGGGAGAAGACACGGCGGGCCTTCCCACCTGCACAAACAACTAGACTGGCGGTGGAACTTAGCTCCACCGCCACTCGTGGCATATATGACGGCCTCCGCCATATCCCAGCGGCAGAGAATGTCAACCACTCGCATACCGACTGTTCACTGACACCAATGAGGTACAGAGTTTGTCCCGTCCCGCCAGCTCCAACCCGCCCGGAAGATCACCGCTGAGACGAGGTGCCCTGACTCCGACGCTCATTGTCGTGGCAGTGGCCGTCGTCGGGTTCATTTTCTTCGCCAATGTGTGGACCGACGTCCTCTGGTACCAGCAGCTTGGTTTCTTCGAAGTGTACATACGCGAAAATCTGGCCAGGATCATCACGTTCCTGATCGGCTTCGCCATGATGTTCGCCGCTGTTTTCTTTGCCATCAGGATCGCCTACCGCTCCCGCCCCGTCTACGCTCCGGATGCGGAATCGCGGGACAACCTCAACCGCTACCAGGCCCAGCTTGAGCCTGTACGCCGGGTTGTCATGATTGGCCTTCCCATCCTGTTCGGCCTGTTCGCGGGCAGCGCGGCGGCCAGCCAATGGCAGAAGGCCTTGCTGTTCTTCAACCAGGAGCCATTCGGCCAGACGGATCCGCTGTTCAACCTGGATATCAGCTTCTACCTGATGTCCCTTCCTTTCCTGGGCTTCGTCACCGGATTCCTGATCAGCATCGCCGTCGTCGCCGGCATTGCCGGAATCCTGACCCACTACCTTTACGGCAGCATCCGCCTGATGGAGCGCGGTATATTCACCAGCCGCGCCGCCCAGATCCACATCGCCGTGACCGGTGCGCTTTTCCTGGTCCTGCTGGGCGTTAACTTCTGGCTCGATCGGTACACCACTGTCCAGAGCAACTCCGGTCGCTGGGCGGGTGCCCTCTATACAGATGTCAATGCTGTGGTTCCCACCAAAGCCATCCTTGCGGTTGCCGCCGGGCTGGTAGCCATCCTGTTCATCATTGCCGCAGTCATCGGACGCTGGCGCCTCCCGGTGATCGGTACTGCGATGTTGGTCATCACTGCCATTCTGGCCGGCGGGGTGTACCCGTGGGTCATCCAGCAGTTCCAGGTCCGTCCTTCCGAGAACACGCTGGAAAAGGAATTTATTGACCGAAACATCAAGATGACCCGGGCCGCCTATGGCCTGGACCAGATTGATGTCTCGGCCTATAACGCAACCACTACCGCCACCACCGGCGCACTGGCGGCAGATGCGCAAACCACGGCCAACATCCGGCTTTTGGACCCGAACCTCATTTCCTCAGCGTTCGCCCAGCTGGAACAGTACCGCCCGTACTACCAGTTCCCGCAGACCCTGAACGTGGACCGCTACATGGTTGACGGCAAGGTCCAGGACACCGTGATCGCTGTTCGCGAGCTGAACCCGGACGGATTGAGCGCCAACCAGCAGACGTGGGTCAACAGGCACATTGTCTACACTCACGGCTACGGTGTGGTTGCTGCCAAGGGCAACAAGTTCACTGCTGACGGAAAACCCGAGTTCCTGCAGTCCGGCATCCCCTCCAACGGCGTGCTCGGCAACGACACCACGTACGAGCCCCGCATCTACTTCGGCGAAAACTCTCCTGAGTACTCCATCGTGGGTGCACCTGACGGTGCTCCGAACCGTGAGCAGGACCGACCCGCAGGCAGGGAAGGTGGGGGAGAGACCCAGTACACCTTCAGCGGCAACGGTGGACCCAACGTAGGCAACTGGCTCAACCGGATCCTGTACTCCATCAAGTTCCAGTCCTCGGATCTGCTGCTTTCCGATGGTGTCAACGCCGAGTCCCAGATCCTTTACGAACGCAATCCGCGCGAACGCGTCGAGAAGCTGGCTCCGTACCTGACTGTTGACGGCAACGCCTACCCGGCCGTTGTTGATGGACGCGTGAAGTGGATTGTCGACGGCTACACCACCAGCCAGTACTTCCCGTACTCCCAGCCGCAGCAGTTGCAGAACGCCACGGCCGACTCCCAGACGAACGCAGGCCGCACCGTGGCCTTGCCGAACAGCTCGGTCAACTACATCCGCAACTCGGTCAAGGCCACCGTGGACGCTTACGACGGTTCGGTCAACCTGTACGCGTGGGACGATCAGGACCCCATCCTGAAAGCGTGGCAGAAGGTCTTCCCGACCGTCATCAAGCCATACTCGGAAATGTCCGGCGACCTCATGAGCCACGTTCGCTACCCGGAGGACCTCTTCAAAGTCCAGCGCGAACTTCTCGGCCGTTACCACGTGACAGACCCGGACAGCTTCTACCAGAACAACGATGCTTGGAGCGTTCCGAACGATCCCACCGTTTCGGAAGCCGTCAAGCAGCCGCCGTTCTACATGTCCCTGCAGATGCCGGACCAGGAGAAGCCGGCCTTCCAGCTGACCTCCTCGTTCATTCCGCAGACCGTCAATGGCAGTGCCCGGAACATCCTGTACGGATTCCTGGCTGCCGACTCCGACGCTGGAAACGAGAAGGGCGTCAAGGGGGAGAGCTACGGCAAGCTCCGGCTGCTTGAACTCCCCACGGACACCCAGGTCCCGGGGCCGGGCCAGGCACAGAATAAATTCAACTCCGATCCCACTGTCTCCCAGGCGTTGAACCTCCTCCGGCAGGGTGCTTCGGATGTGCTGAACGGCAACCTGTTGACGCTGCCCGTAGGTGGTGGCCTGTTGTACGTGCAGCCGGTCTACCTGAAGTCCACGGGTGAAACGTCCTACCCGACGCTGCAGCGTGTTTTGGTGGCCTTCGGTGACAAGATCGGCTTTGCGCCCACCTTGGACGAGGCACTGGACCAACTCTTCGGTGGCAATTCCGGCGCCACAGCCGGAGATGCCGACAACAATGGCCAGACGCCTACCGCGCCTCCGGGAACCACTGCGCCGCCTACTGGCCCGACCGATGCCAAGGCTGACCTCAAGGCAGCCCTGGACGAGGCGAACAAGGCGATTACGGACGGCCAGGCCGCCTTGGCCAAGGGCGACTTTGCAACTTATGGCGCCCAGCAGGCCAAGCTGTCCGAGGCCTTGAAGAAGGCGTTGGATGCGGAAACGCGTCTTGGCGCCACAACTGCCCCGACGGCGACCCCCGGTGCCAGCCCCAGCGCCACACCGTCACCTTCTCCGAGCAGCTAGGCAGGGCAGCCACGCGGCTGCGTGGCTGAACAGCGACTGATAAGGGCCGGTGCCCGTTCCCTGCAAAGGGGGCGGACACCGGCCCTTTTTGGCGGGGGGGAGACGCACATCACGCAGTCAGGATTTGGTCTCCCCTTCACCTGCCGGTAATGTTGTTCTTGCGACGCGGGGTGGAGCAGTTCGGTAGCTCGCTGGGCTCATAACCCAGAGGTCACAGGTTCAAATCCTGTCCCCGCAACTGGAGAAAAGGTCCGGATCAGTAATTACTGATCCGGACCTTTTGTTTTCCCTCAAACCCTCCTTGGAAGACGCGGCCCTCGCACGTCCCGCGGGGTTTGAGCGGGACCCTCTTTCATGTCCCCCGGGTTTGGCCGTGATCGTCTCTCATGTGCCCCGGGTTTGGCCGTGATCGTCTCTCATGTCCCCCCCCGGAGTATGGGCGCGACCCTTTGGCAGGATCACGGTGATGCTGC
Source organism: Arthrobacter sp. TmtSoilC79 (assembly GCF_059739405.1). Taxonomy (NCBI): domain Bacteria; kingdom Bacillati; phylum Actinomycetota; class Actinomycetes; order Micrococcales; family Micrococcaceae; genus Arthrobacter; species Arthrobacter sp. TmtSoilC79. The sequence goes on from NZ_AP046051.1 coordinate 1,629,462, forward strand.
GCCCTCTTGCAGGTTGGCGGTAGGGGAACGGTGAGTGATCTAGGGCACCTTTGGTGCTATTTGGTCGGAAGGGCCGCGGAGGTGCGGTAGTGTTGTTCTTGCGACGCGGGGTGGAGCAGTTCGGTAGCTCGCTGGGCTCATAACCCAGAGGTCACAGGTTCAAATCCTGTCCCCGCAACTGGAGAAAAGATCCGGATCAGTTTTCACTGATCCGGATCTTTTGTTTAAGCGGCCTTCGGGGTAACGGGTGCTAGCATCAAGTCCGGATTCGCTGAGGCAGGAAATTGGAGGGGACGGCCCCATGGTCAATGAAGACGTCAGGTCCGGTCCCACTAGGGAAGTCCTGCAACGGGACAGCCCTGTGGCCGTCTACCAGCAGGTGGCCGACGTTCTGACGGATCAGGTCAGCCGTCTGGAACCGGGATCGCGGATACCCACGGAAGAGTCGCTCATGGATGAGTACGGCATCAGCCGCACTACAGTCCGCAAGGCAATCGAAACGCTCGTCGTTAAAGGACTGCTGGTCCGCAGGCAGGGCAAGGGCACATTCGTAATGGCGCAGCGGCCGGTCAAAATGCTGAACCGGTTGGCGCCCTTTATGGAGACGTTCACCGCGGCAGGGATGAAGACTGTCAAAGGGCTGATCGAATACAAATGGATGGAAAAAGACAGGACCGTGCCGGCAAAGCTGGTCTCCGATGACAATCTTGTCCTGGTGATCCGCCGATCATATTCAAGTGCCGGCTGGCCTTATGCCATTGCGGAGATCTTTATCCCCTCGCATATAGGGCGGCACATCAGCCTCGCCGATGCAGAGAGGAACTCCATCTACCAGGTCATCCAGGACAGGACGCTGAAGCCGCTCCAGCGCGCTGAAATCACCGTGACCATGCACGAGCCTCCGGAGCACCTTGCAGACGCCCTCAACGTCCGTGGCTTCGCCATGGTGCCCCGGCTGGAGCGGACGACCCTGGGCGCTCACGGGGAGGTTCTGGAATGCACGGTGACGTACTTCCATCCCAAGGGTTTCGAGATCCGCGCCGAAGTGGCAACGGACGTCAGCCCGGGGCAGGACTCCGCCGGCGGGCCCCACTCAGGGCAGCAAACCCCGTAGTTTCGACAATTGCACCCAAGACCAATGGGCCGAATCCTTTCAGGATCCGGCCCATTGGCATGTTCAGCGATATGTCACGGCCAAGCGGGCCGGGGGGGGTCTAGAGCTTGTCGAAGTCGGCTTCGTCGATGGTAGAGCCCGTTGCTGCAGGAGCTCCCGCGCCGATGGCCGGCTTGGAACCGCCGGACTTCAGTGCTGCGAGGCGGGCCTCGATCTCAGTCTGCTCTCCGAGGTCCTCGAGCTGGTTGAACTGGGCGTCGAGGCTCGAGCTTGCAAGCTCCTGCTGGCCCAGGACCTTGGCCTCTTCGCGGCGGATCTTCTCTTCGAAGCGGCCGACCTCGCTGGTGGGATCCATGATGTCGATGCTCTTCAGGGCGTCGTGGACCTGGGACTGTGCAGCCGCGGTCTTGGAGCGTGCAACGAGCTCGTTGCGCTTGGCAGTGAGCTGGTTGAGCTTGTTCTTCATCTGGTCGAGACCGGTCTTGAGCTTGTCCACAACCTCGGTCTGGGAGGCAATGCTCGGCTCAGCTGCTTTGGCCTCGGATTCCGCAGTCATCTGACGCTGAATGGCGACCTTGGCAAGGTTGTCGAACTTCTGGGCATCAACCGAATCGCCGGCGGAGCGGTACTCGTCGGCCTTCCTGGACGCGGCGAGGGCTTTGTTGCCCCAGTCCTGGGCGTTCTTGATGTCCTCGTTGTAGTCCGCCTGCAGCATCCGGAGATTGCCGATGGTCTGGGCCACGGCTGATTCGGCCTCGGCAATGTTGTTCGTGTAGTCGCGGACCATCTGGTCCAGCATCTTCTGCGGGTCCTCAGCCTGGTCCAGCAAGGCGTTGATGTTTGCCTTGGCGAGCTGTGAGATCCGACCGAAAATGGACTGCTTAACCATGGTGTTGCCTTTCGTCCTGCTCAGTGGTGCCACTGAAATCAGTGATCAGTTGTTGTACCGCTTCTATGCGGGGCATTGACCCCACTTAGTCTGTCTGGCTAGAAGCTGCCGGAGTCTCCGCCGCCGAAGTCGCCTCCGCCACCACCCCAGTCTCCGCCGCCGCCGGAATCGCCACCGAAGAAGCCTCCTCCTCCGCCGCCGTCGTTATTGCCGCCGCCCCAGCCGCCTCCGCCGCCATTGAGGATGGAGTTGATGAGGATGCCGCCAAGGATGGCGCCGCCAAGGCCACCGCCGCCTCCACCGCCACCGCCGAACATGCCACCGCGGCCGTAGCCCTGCCCCTGGTCTGCATAGCCGAACTGATCGACGTCGGACTGGGCAAGCTGGGCGGCCTGCGCGGCAAGCGAATGCGCCTGTTGGGCGTAGGTCAGCGCCGTGACGGGATCATTGCGGGAAATGGACAGGGCGTAATCCAGGTTTCGCTGAGCCTCTGCCAGCCTGGTCCGGGCTTCAGTACCAACGCCACCTCGCCGGGCAGTGATGTAATCGGACGTGGCGCTGATCTGCGCTTGGGCAGCCATGATGGTCTGTTGCAAGGATGCCTGGGCCCGGCGCGCCTGTTCCTGCTGGTCACGGATACCGGACAGCGACTGATCCAGCGCCTGGTGTGCGGACTCCACGCGGCTGAGAGTAGCAATGGGGTCGATCTTTCCACCCTGGATCTCAGTCTTCACCTGGGCCAAGGCAGCTTCCACACCGGCCACGGGGCCGGCAAGCTCGGGGTGTTCGCCCGATTGGATCATGGCCCGTGCCTGGGCAAGGTCCTGGCTGGTCTCAGCAACAGCTCCTTCCAAGGATGCCCGGGCCTCATCCAAGCTGCCGGCAGTCTTGGAAATGGCATCGATCAGCACGTTGGTTTGGTGCAGGCTTTCCTCAGCGGCCCGAACGGCTACTGCCGCCATGCTGTTCTCGCCTGCGGTGAGCTTCTCTTGGGCTGCGGCAACGGCGTTCTGCACGAAGGCAAGACGCTCTTTGGCCTGCAGGATGTTGTCAGAAACCTGGGTCAAGGCAGACTCGGCATACTTGACCCGTAGGCCCGCGAGGGATTGTTCCGCGTTGGCGATCTTTGAATCCGCGTCCTTGGCTCCTGCCGAAACGGCGGCCAAGGCTTGGGGAGCATTCTTTTCCAGCTCGCGCAGTGAGTCGAAATCGGCCTTCTGGTCACGCAGCGATGAAAGCGCTGCCTCGGACCGGCGGATGATTTCGCCGAGCCAGCTCCGCTGCTGCTCTTCGGTGTCCGGGATATGGTCGTCCAACTGCTGCTGAAGCTTGAACGACTCCGTCATATGGGCCTTGGCTTCTTCCAGCGCTTTGGTGAAGTTGCCAATTGCGGCATCACCGTACTGCGCCTGGGCGAAGCCGAGCTCCTGCTCACTGGACTTGATGGCGTCGTCGGCCTCGATCAACAGCGAGCCGCTCTTCTGTCGCAGTTCCGGAATACTCAATCCGGCGAGCGGATCAAGCTGTTCGCCCTGTGGTCCATAGCTGGCGCTGACGGCTTTGGTGCCGCCCTTCTTGCGTCGGTTCCGGAGGTACAGGTAGGTGCCGGCACCTCCGGCGGCCACAACGCCAACCCCGACAAGGACGCCGACGCCGGCGTTCCCGCTGGGCACCGTCCCGCTTCCACCACCTGCGGCATCGCCGATGGCGGCAGCTGTGTCTATGGCTGCCTGGGCGTAGTCCTTCTTGCCGCCTGCCAGATTGGCAACGACGGCGTTCTGGGCAATTGCCGACTGCTTCGAGTAGATGGAGCTGCCCGAGTTCAGGGCGAAGTTGTACTGTCCAGCCGTGGAAATTGCCAGGATGGCGTCCGGTTTGCCCATGAGCTTTTTCTTGGCGACGGCCTCAGTCCATTGTTTGGGGTCCGTCGGGTTTTCGAAGGAGTCCACCGTGACCACGTACAGGTTGTACTTGTGGTCCTTGAGCGTCTTTTGGATGGCTTCCTGGACTTCACCTTTTCGGCTTCCCAAGACATTGGCGTCGTCCACGATGTTCTGCCCGGACGGAATGGTCACCGGATCGGTGGCCCAAGCAGCTGTCGCCGGGAACGCCAGCAATCCAGCCACGCCAATTCCGGCGAGTACGCGTTTAACTATTGACCGCATGTGCAACCCTTCAGCACGTCTGCGACTGGAACAAGGCGTACCAATCGTCACAGAATGCTCAGCGCCCCCACGCATGGTGTAAAGCCGCAGGTCGCTGTGGCAATTCCTCTTGATTCTATGGTGCACCCCATGCTCCGTCCACAGGGGTGAATATGCCACCAGCGAAATATAGGAGAGGTCGGGATTGCTCAGCCGTTGAGGACAATTCGGCAGGTCTGTTGCAGCCCGGCCGGACCTTTCAGGAAGCTCCCAGCGAACGTCCGCTTTTGTTCCAGTTACTGGGTACATAGTTGTTGGAGACGAGGACGAAAGGAAGACCCATGACGGAGAACCCAGCGCAGGGCACCGCACCGGAGAACCGCGAGCCATCCGAGCCGCGGGAGACAACCGGCGGGCACAGCGACGCCACAGCCACCCAGCAGCAGCCGGCCTGGACTTCAGGGCAGGAGAATGCCGGTCAGGAAACTGCAAATCATGAAACTGCGGGGCATGGCCACGGGGACACCCACGCCACCACCCCCTTGCCGGCCTACCAGCCGCCTGCAGCCGACCAGAGCGCCCAAACCTACCAGGGCGCCCAGGCCGGCGCGCAAGCGCACCACGCAAGCCAGCACGCTGCCCCGGCCCAGCACTCGCCGCAGCAGTACACGGCCCAGCACCCCGGACAGCACACCGCTCCCGCCCAGGCCTCCGGCCAGCCCAACGCGACCACGCAGCAGCCGCAGTACTACGGCGTTCCGCAGCAGGATCCGTCCCATCGTCCCAGCTACCCGCAGCACCAGCCGTTCTACGGCGGAGGCGCCGGCCCCCAAGGACCCCAAGGCCCCCAGGGACCTCACGGCCCGGGCACGCAGCACTCCCCGGCCACCAATGGCCCTGCCAAGCGCAAGCCCGCTTTCGGCGTGGGGACCTTGGTGGCGAGCATGCTGGCGGCGGGCTTGATCGGTGGCGGTGTGGTGGCCGGAAGCAATGTGCTCTGGGACCAGCCGGCTCCGGCAGCGTCAACGAGCGGGCAGTCCAGCACTGTCATCGTCAACAACAAGGATGACGTCAACGTCATCACCGCTGCAGCTGCCAAGGCTTCGCCCAGCGTGGTCACCATCAAGGCAACCAGCGGCAACGAGGGCGGAACCGGTTCCGGCATCATCCTTGATGACCAGGGCCACATCCTCACCAACACGCACGTCGTAACGCTCGACGGCGCCACGGCCAATGCCGCGATTGAGGTCCGGACGAGTGACGGGAAGGTCCTCAAAGCCACCGTTGTTGGCACGGATCCGCTCTCGGACCTGGCCGTGATCAAAGTCAGTGATGCGTCCGGGCTGGTTCCTGCAACGCTCGGCGACTCGTCCAAGATCAACGTGGGGGACACCGCCGTCGCAATCGGTTCGCCTTTGGGCCTGACCGGTACCGTGACGGACGGAATCGTCTCCACGCTCAACCGCACCATCAGCGTTGCCTCCTCCGCTGTTCCCGAGGGCACGCCGGACGAAAGCCAGGGTGGCGGCGAGGGCTTCCAGTTTGCGCCACCGAACGGTGGCCAGAGCCAGGCCACTGCCAATGAGGGTTCGATCGCCATCAACGTCATTCAAACCGACGCTGCGATCAACCCGGGCAACTCCGGTGGTGCGCTGGTGAACAGCAAGGGTGAAGTCATTGGGGTCAACGTCGCCATCGCATCTGCAGGCAGCGGAACCTCCGATTCTTCCACCGGAAACATCGGCGTAGGTTTCAGCGTGCCGATCAACCACGCCAAGAGGGTGGCCCAGGAGATCATCGACAACGGCAAGGCCAGCCACGGCCAGTTTGGCGTGTCGGTTCGGTCCAAGTCCTCCACCGGCAGCAACTCGGGCTTCTCTGTGGGTGCAGAGGTTGCCGCGGTGACCAGCGGTTCGGCCGCAGCGAAGGCCGGCCTGAAGGTTGGCGATGTCGTGACCAAGTTCGGCGATTACACCGTCAGCGATCCAAACCAGTTGACCGCAGCGGTCCGCGAGCAGCCGGCAGGTGCCAAGGTCAAGGTCACCATCCAGCGGGGCGGCCAATCGCAAGAGGTCGAAGTTACCCTCGACGCCGCGCAGCAGTAGGCGGCAGCAAAAGCGCACGACGGCGGGCGTCACCTCACTGGTGCCGCCCGCCGTCGTGCTGCGTCGGGTAAGCCGGGGTATCGGCTGCGGCGCCGCTGGCGTCGGCAGCCGGAGGCATCGGGAGTCATCCTAAACAGTGCTTAACGCTGGGAGTGGTTTTCTGCGGGCAATATGCTTAGCTAGGACGAGCCCACGCGCTGGGCAATTCACGGCCACGCTGTTGCGGTTGGCCGTCCACAAGCATGGAAGGCTGCTTCGAAGACAGTGGAAGAGACATTGAAGATTGTCGTTCTGGTCAAGCACGTCCCGGACGCGCAGTTCGACCGGCACATCACCGGACCTGGCAACACAACCGACCGTGACGAGAGCATCTTGTCCGAGCTGGACGAGTACGCGCTCGAGGCAGCGCTGCAGCTAGCCGAAGAACGTGGCGGACCCAAGGCCGGCAACGAGGTCATTGCGCTGAGCATGGGCCCGGCAGGCGCGGTCAACGCCGTCAAGAAGTCGCTGCAGATCGGCGCGTATTCGGGCGTCCACCTCAGCGATGACGCTCTGGCAGGCTCCGATGCCGCTGCCACCTCGCTGGCACTGGCTGCCGCCATCAGGCATCTGTCAGCCGACGGCCGCCCGGTGGACCTGGTCCTGACCGGCATGGCGTCCACCGACGGTGAGACATCGTTGATTCCGTCCCAGTTGGCCGAGCGGCTGCAGTTCCCGCAGGTCACTTTCGCTTCCACCCTGGAAGTTGCAGGCAACCAGGTCACTGCCCGCCGGGATGCCGGTGCCTTCTCGGAAACCGTTGAAGCGCAACTTCCGGCCGTCGTTTCGGTGACCGATCAAATCAATGAGCCCCGCTACCCCAACTTCAAGGGCATCCTCGCGGCCAAGAAGAAGAAGATTGCTTCCCTGTCACTTGCCGACATCGGTGTGGACGCCTCGCAGGTGGGCCTGGCTGGTTCCTGGACCGTAGTTGAGGCCGCAGAGGCCCGACCGCCGCGGACAGCCGGCACCATCATCACCGACGACGGCGACGCCGGCATCAAGCTGGTCGACTTCCTCGCCGCACAGAAGCTGCTCTAAAGGGGATCGCAACCATGGCAAACGCACTTGTTTTCATTGACAACCCGGGAGCGGCTCTGAAGAAGAGCAGCCTCGAACTCCTCACCATCGCCCGCTCGCTGGGGGAGACCGCCGTCGCGTTCACCGGTGAGCTGAACGACGACGTCGCCGCCACCTTGGGTGCCTACGGCGTCGGTACGGTTTACCAGCCGTCGACGCAGGACCTCGAGAACTATCTGGTTGGCCCGAAGGCCGCTTACCTTGCTGCTGCGGTGCAGAGGTCGGGAGCCACGGCTGTTCTCCTGGACAACTCGCCCGAGGGCAAGGAAATCGCGGGCAGGCTGGGTATCAAGCTCAACGCGGGCGTCATTACCGACGTCGTAGGCGTGGAGGCTGACGGCACAGCGCACAAATCGGTCCTTGCAGGCTCGTACAACACCACCGCGAAGGCCACCACCCCGGTGACGGTCCTTTCGATCAAAGCCAACAATGTCGAGCCCGCCCCGGCCGAAACTGCGGGAACCCCGGAAGTTGCCACGGTTGAGTTGCCGGCGGGTGCCGCGGCCAACTCTGCACGCATCGCTTCCCGGTCCGAGAAGCCTGTCAGCGGCAGGCCGGACCTCAGCGAAGCACGCATCGTCGTGGCCGGTGGCCGGGGCGTGGACGGCGACTTCGGTCCGGTTGAAGAACTTGCAGATGCCCTGGGTGCGGCAGTGGGCGCATCCCGCGCCGCCACGGATGCGGGCTGGATCGGTCATGACGCGCAGGTGGGCCAGACGGGTGTGACCGTTTCACCCCAGCTATACATTTCTGCAGGCATCTCCGGAGCCATCCAGCAGAAAGCCGGCATGCAGACCTCCAAGGTCATCGTGGCCATCAACAAGGATGCCGAATCACCGGTATTCGAGATCGCCGACTACGGCATCATCGGCGACCTCTTCAAGGTTCTCCCGCAAGCCGCTGCCGAGATCAAGAAGCGGAAAGGCTGATCCCTTTGTCTACTGGCGTATCGTCAGCGAAGAGCCCGTTCGACGCCTCCACGGAGCGCGTCGAGCGGGTGCTTTGTTTTACCGCCCATCCTGATGACATCGATTTTGGTGCCGCCGGTACCATCGCCGCCTGGACGGCTGCCGGGGTGGAGGTCAGCTATTGCATCATGACCGACGGCGACGCCGGCGGCTTTGATCCGGTGGACAGGGAACGGATTACCGAGCTCCGCACCGGGGAGCAACAGCGGGCCGCCGCCCTTGTGGGCGTCACCGACATCCACTACCTGCACGAGCTCGACGGCTACCTTGAGCCGACACATGGCGTCATCAAGCAGGTGGTGAAGCTGATCCGGGAAGTCCGCCCGGACATTGTGCTGACCATGCATCCGGAGCGGAACTGGGACCGTCTCCAGAAGAGCCACCCGGACCACCTGGCAGCCGGCGAAGCAGTCACCCGGGCCGTCTATCCTGCAGTGGAGAATCCCTTTGCGTATCCGGAACTTGCCGAAGCAGGCTTGGATGCCTACAAGCTGCCGTGGCTGTGGTTTATCTGCAGTCCGGACGCCAGGGAGAATCACTTTGTTGATGTCTCGACCCATGTCGATGCCAAGTTGGACGCCATCCGGGTCCATGCGAGCCAGCACCCGGACATTGAGGGCATGGAGCGTGTTGTCAGGGGTCAGATGCTGACGAACGGACAGCGCGCGGGTCTGCCTGCCGGGACCAGTGCAGAAGGCTTCCACGTGGTGTCGGTCAACGGGTCCGGAACCATAGCCGGCTTTTAACATTGCCGTGGTGTTACCCGTGTCATATGCTTGATCTCGGTTAAATCATATTTATTCGAGGAAGGCAGACTTTGATGGCGAAGACTGCGCAACAACCTGTACTGGTGATTATGGGAGTTTCCGGCTCCGGTAAATCAACCGTGGCCGGAGTCCTGGCCGGAAAGCTTGGCTGGGACCTTGCCGAAGGCGACGACCTCCATCCCGAAGCGAACGTCGCCAAGATGCACGCGGGACAAGCCCTCAGTGATGAGGACCGCTGGCCTTGGCTGGGCATCATCTCGGCCTGGATTCGCGAACACGTAGAGTCCGGAACTCCGGCGATCATTACCTGTTCGGCATTGAAGAAGAAATATCGCGATGTCCTTCGCAGCGAAGGTGTGGTGTTCGTCTTCCTGCAGGGGAGCAAGGACAAGATCTCCGACCGCCTGGCCTCAAGGCACGGCCATTTCATGCCGCCTTCGCTCCTTGAGTCCCAGTTCGACGCACTGGAGGAACCGACCGAGGACGAAAACTACATCTCGTTGTGTGTTTCGGCCTCCCCGGCTGAGGAAGCCGACGAAGTCATCGAACGGCTCGGCCTCCGCCCCGCAGCCGCCGGCAGCGAAGCGACCGCCTCGTGAGCATCCTGGAAACTGCCACGCAAGTACAGGAATGGACCGGGCACGACACCCGGCTCCTGGTAGTAGCTGCACTTGGCATTGCCTTGATCGTGGTGCTGATTGCCAAACTCAAGTTCCACCCGTTCCTGGCCCTGGTGCTGGGGTCTGCCTTCGTGGGCCTTGCTTCGGGCGTGGAACTGGGCAAGGTCATCACCAACTTCGAGGACGGCGTGGGCGGTGTCCTCAAGGAAGTCGGGCTGCTGATTGCGCTCGGGGCCATGCTCGGCAAGCTCCTGGCGGATTCCGGTGGTGCCAACCGCGTGGTGGATACCCTGTTGGCCAAAGCCAGCGGCAACAAGCTGGTCTGGATGATCACCCTGGTGGCCGTGATCATCGGCTTGCCCATGTTCTTCGAGATCGGCCTGGTCCTCCTGCTCCCGGTGATCGTCCTGGTGACGCAGCGTTCGAAAATGAAGCTGATGCGGATTGCGATCCCGGCACTGGCTGGTTTGTCTGTGCTGCACGGCCTGGTGCCGCCGCACCCCGGCCCCCTGATTGCCATCAGCGCCGTGAAGGCCGAGCTCGGAACGACGCTGGGTTTGGGGATCCTGGTAGCGATTCCCACCGTCATCATCTGTGGGCCGCTCTTCTCCCGGCTGGCCGCACGGTGGGTTCCGGTTGATGCGCCCGCCGTAGCAGGTGGCATCGACACCCAGCACGCTGCAGACATGAGTGAAGTCAAACGGCAACCATCGTTCCTGGTGACCCTGCTGACCATCATCTTCCCCGTAGTGCTGATGTTGCTGAAGGCCTTGGGCGGCATCATTTGGCCGGATCCTGCGACGGCACCTGCCCTTCGGATCTTCTTCGACTTTGTGGGCCAGCCTTTGGTGGCCATGACGCTGGCTGTGTTGGTGGCCATGGTGACTTTCGGGTATGCCGTAGGTTTCACCGGCGGCAGGATCACGGCAAAACTGGGCGAAAGCCTCGGGCCGATCGCGGCGATCCTCCTCATCGTGGGTGCCGGCGGAGGCTTCAAGCAGACGCTGATTGGGGCCGGCGTGGGCGACGCCGTCAAGAAGTGGGCCGAGGGCGCCAATATGTCCGTCCTCGTACTCGGCTTCATCGTTGCGGTGGCACTCCGCCTTGCCACAGGATCGGCGACGGTGGCCACAGTGACGGCAGCCGGCATCGTGGCGCCGCTGGCGAGCAGCCTGAGTCCCACTCATGCTGCCCTGCTCGCCCTGGCAATCGGCGCAGGATCCTTGTTCCTCTCCCATGTCAACGACGCCGGTTTCTGGTTGGTCAAAGAACTGTTCGGACTCACCGTCGGGCAAACGTTCAAGACCTGGTCCGTTATGGAAACGCTGATTTCGGTGGTGGGGTTCGGGTTCGTCATGCTCCTGTCCCTGGTGTTATAGCTGGCTGCAAAAAGAACAAAACGCCCGACGGCGGTCATCCCCAAGGTGGGACGGCCGCCGTCGGGCGTTAGGTGCTTTTACTTCAGGCGCTCAGTGCAACCACCAGGACGGGGTCCGTGGTGGGGGCGCTTGATCCACCCGTGGGTTCCACGGTGATCGCTACGGACGAGGCTGAGGACAGGCCCTTCACCACGGCCGGCTTGGAGAGAGTCTGGGCATCCATGGTTCCCTGCGGTACCGGTGCTGAACCGTCCTTGGGCAGGGTCCACAATTGGTACACCTTGCCCTCCGGAGCCGGGGCCACGCCATCCATGAGGACCACGAAGGAGTCCTTGGCCGAAGAAGCGGAGATGGTAGCCGTTCCGCCGCCGGGAACCGGTGCGGACTTCTGCTGGACGTCCTGTGCCTGCAGCACCTGGTTGACGGGGTCGTTTTGGGTGGAAACGTAAGCTCCCACACCAATACCACCAAGGGCGATCACTGCTGCTGCGGCCGCGCCCACGATCCAACGACGGGCCCCACCGGCCCCGCTGCGCTCCCCGCGTTTTGCCCTCGCAGCGGCCAGCTCATCCAATACCGGAGGTGCAGGCTCAGTGGCCGCCGTTCCGGCGAAGGGCTCAGCCGGCGCTTCATGGGAGATGCGCTGCATGATGGTGTCAAAAAGGGCGGCCGGAGGCTCCTCCTCGGGCGCGAAGCTGACGGCCAGGGTCTCCCTGGCTGCACGGACGCGTTCGTGGAATTCCCGGCTCTCCGGAGCATCCCGGAGGTAGGAATCGATCATGTCCCGTTCGTCATCATTGATGGCGTCCAAGGCATAGATCTCAGCAAGTTCCAGTACACGGCCCTCGGCGAGGTCGGTTGCGATGTCGTTGGCAAACATTCTGCGGATAAAGCCTCCACTGGTGTTTTCACTCATTTCAACCCACCCCCAGGCAGGTCTTCAAACGAAGCAGCCCGTCACGGATGCGGGACTTGATGGTGGGGACGGCAGCGCCCAAGTGCTCGGCAACCTCCCGGTAGGTCAATCCGCCGTAATAAGCCAAGCGGACCGATTCGCGCTGGGTGTCCGTCAGCGTGCCGAGGCAACGGCTGACTGCTTCGGCTTCCAGGTTGGTGTCGGCTTCTTCGGCCACCAGGTCACGGTCCGGGTCCTGGCTTGCAGCGCCGTATTTGGCCTCACGATCCGTTGCGGCCTGCACGGCCCGCACACGGTCAATGGCCCGGCGATGCGCAATGGTCATCAGCCACGCCAGCGGCGTGCCTGCGGAGCGATCGAACTTGGCTGCGCCTTGCCACACTTGGATAAACACTTCCTGGGTGGCGTCTTCGCTGAGGTCGGGGTCTATGAGGACGCGCTTGGCCATGCCGAAGACACGCCGTGAGGTCAGGCGGTAGAACTCGGCAAAAGCCTGTTGGTCGCCGGAAGCCATGAGCTCAAGCAGGCCGGTGAGCTGCGAATTCACATCTGTCGCGGTGCCTGTAGCTTCAAAGACCGGTGGGCCGGGGGTGTTGGGGATGTCCATCACCGTCCAGCATATGTCGTCGCGTTTGAAACCGGCAGCACCACCGTGTGATGTTGCGGGCGCGGCGGTGCAGCGGTTCACTGATATCGCCCTGGTCTGCAGCGCGCTCACGTAAGCTCCCTCAACGAATGTCCCGGCAGGATTTGTCCTGCATCAGGTATTCGGTGCTGCGGCGCCTTTGGATGGGCTACACCTTGGCTCCGGCGAATCCGTTCTGCCGCCAGGCCTCGAACACTGCAATCGAAGCAGCGTTGGCCAGGTTAAGGGAGCGCAGTGATGGCTTCATGGGAAGGCGGACGCGGGCTGTGACATGGGGGTCGTTCTTCAACCAGTCCGGCAGGCCAACGGACTCTGGCCCGAACATCAGGACATCACCCTCGACGTAGCTGATATCGGTATAGGACGTTTCGCCGTCGGAGGTATAGGCAAAGACGCGTTGCGGTTGCAAGGCCTCCCATGCGGAGTCGATGTCTTTGTGGACGGTGACTACGGCAAGGTCGTGGTAATCAAGGCCGGCACGGCGCAGTTTGGCATCGGAAAAGTCGAAGCCGAGGGGCTCCACCAAGTGGAGTTCGGCTCCCGTGATGGCGGCCAGGCGGATGGCATTGCCCGTATTGCCCGGGATTTCAGGAGTGTGGAAGAGGATGCGGAACACCCGCCCATCCTATCGGTCAGTGCCGTCGGGCCCGGGCAGGAGCCCAGGTGGTGCCTAGTGCATCCCGCGCAGCAGGCGTGCCAGCACCGGCACCACTACGGTGTTCGGAGCTGGCCCCGAACTGAGGAACTGCTTGAGCCCCCTGGCCAGCCCGGCGCCATTGACCACTTCCACGGCGTCGTGGCCGGATTGGCCCTTGCCATACTGATCAATCACCGGTTCGTGCAGGTTGCCGTCAGGGCTATGCAGGACAACCCATCCGGTGACGTTGAGTTCAGGGAAGATGTCCTGCATGTGCCGGACGATGTGTGCCAGTTGCGGAGGAGCGACGGAACGGCCGCCGTGCCGAAGGGAGTGGCCGTCCCAGGAGTACGCACCCTTGGGAAGCAGCATGGAGCCTACCAAGGCCAATCGGTAACCGGTAAGCACGGCGTGGTCAATGTGGTTGTTGTCCGAGGGTGAGCGGAGGCCATTGATGAGCCGGGCTGCTGGAATGACCGGCAGCACCTGGCGGCTGATGAGCTGGACGGTGCGCATTTCACGTTGGATCCGCGCTTCGGCTCCAAAGATGCCCCGCTTCCGGGGGAGCCCATGGACCTGCTGCGCGGCTTCGGCCTCTGAAATGAGCGGGACCTCGTTGGGATCCTCAAACGCAGGGACGTAAACGGGTGGATCACCGGCGGTGTTCCGCTGGGTCTGGGGACGCCTGACGTTCCCGGTGGCGAATGGACCCGGTGCCGAGGTGCCCGTGTAGTCCCCGGGACGGGGCTGGCTTACCCCGGATGCTCCGCGGGCGTAGCGGCGGTCGTACTCAGCCCTGCGCCGGGGGTCGATCAGGGTTTCGTAAGCCAGGGTGACACGCCGGAACATCTCCGCTTCTCCGCCGTGGTCGGGGTGCGCCTTCCGGGCAGCCTTGCGGTAGGCGACCTTGATCTCCTTGTCCGTCGCGGTGACGGAAACACGAAGAACCTGATAGTGCGAACTGCTGCCCTCGGCCAAGCACGGGCCCTTCTCTCAAAGTGGTGCGCTCCAGGGGAGGCGCGGTACTGGCAAGTTTATCCAGCCACTATGTGAACGTTGGTACCGGGGCGGGTGGTTCCCGCTGGCATAATTCACGCTGTGACCCCACCGGCAGCCGATAACCCCTCCAGCACGCGGGGAACCATCGCTCTGGCGATCAACCCGGCTGCCTCCTTTGGCCGCACCCGCCTTGCCGGGGACCATGCCGCAGCCCGGTTCCGCGCCGCCGGACGTGACGTCGTCGTTCTCCAAGCGGACGGGTACAGCGGGCTGCGGCAACTCGTCGACCAGACCCTGACCCGCCGGGAAGTGGGCGCCCTGGTGGTGGTGGGAGGCGACGGCATGGTCCATCTAGGGGTCAACGCGCTCGCCGGATCCGACATTGCCCTGGGCATAGTTCCCAGCGGAACGGGGAATGACGTTGCCCGGCTCCTTGGATTGCCGCTTCACGACACCGCCGCGGCCTGTCGCCTCATCCTGGCCTCGATGGCCGCCGGGGGAAGATTGATCGACGCCGGCCGGGTTGTCTCGGAGGGCCGGACCAGCTACTTTGCCGGAGTTCTCTCGGCCGGGTTCGATGCCGCAGTCAACGAACGGGCCAATTCGTGGAGGTGGCCGCGAGGAAAAAGCCGCTATAACCTTGCGATGCTCAAAGAGTTGGGTTCGTTCCGAAGGATCGACTACACGGTGACGGCGGACAACATGACATGGCGCCAGCCGGCGCTGCTGATCTCAGTGGCGAACGGGCAGTACATCGGCGGTGGCATGCGGATTACACCGGAGGCTTCGCAGGAGGACGGCCTGCTGGATCTTTTTGTGGTCAAACCGTTGTCGCGGCTCCGGTTCCTTGCTGTTTTTCCGAAAGTATTCGCCGGCAAACACACCGGCCACCCTGCCGTCCAGATCACCCGCGTACAAAAGGTGCGGTTGGAGGCAGAGGGCGTAGTGGCCTACGCCGACGGCGAGCGCATCGGTCCGTTGCCGGTGGACGTGGATGTTGTTCCGGGCGCTGTGCGGGTCCTCGCGTAGGCGGGCCTGGCGGCTAGACTCGATCGCGGCAGATGGCCTGCTTTCTGTCCTGGCAGGGTGATGTCCCGGCAGGTTAATGAATCGGCATGGTGGCGTCAGGGCAGGTTTACGAATCGGCACGGTGATAAGGAGCGATGGTGACGCGAAACGTTCGACGACGGGTGGCTGGGATTGCTGCCCTGGGAGCCGCCGCCATGGTGGCCGGCTGCACCGTCAACGTTCCTGATCCGGCGGCGCCGAAGCCGTCGCCGTCGGAGTCCACGCTGGCGACGCCCACCATCACCCCCGGGCATGATGCTGCCGCGGTTGCGGCGAAGGACTTGCCCTTGGCGGCTGGAGGTACGTTGGCTGCAGGGGACCCTGTGACCGTTTCCACCCGGTTGGAGGAAGTTCCGGGGTGGACTGTGGTGCATTCCGGCCTTCAAGGCGAAGTGCGGTATCGGAAGGGTGACGGCTGCACTTTGGCCATCAGGGTCAGCGTCAACCAGGCTCCCTTGGTTGTGGCGGGAGATGACGCAGCCTCCACCAAGGAACTCTTCCACTACCTTGATCCGGGCATTGCGACCGAACGGTTGAAGCCGGTGTCCCTGCGTTGGGGACAGGATTCGGATAAGCCCCAGCATGCCGTGGAGTTCCTCGGCCTGGAATCCCCGGCAGCCTCGGGCGGTAACGCCGCTGTTGTCATGGCGAGGTTGTTCAGCGCTCCTGCGTCTTCGGTGTTCGTTTCGGTGGCCTGCCCGGATGGGGCGTTGTTGGAGAAGGCGCGCGCCGAGGCGGCTGCCCACCTTGTGGTGGTCCCGCCAAATTAAGCAGCGTTCCTTGTTTTTAGAGTTACCCTTGCTCCATGAACGGCCTCACCTGGCTCCAGCGGCTTGCGGCGGTAGCTTCCCTGAACGACACCTGCCGCAGGGACCTGTATAACTACGTCAAGCGTGCGGGCCACGCGGTGGGGCGTGACGAGGCCGCCCAAGCCATGGCCATTCCGCGCAGTACAGCGTCCTTCCACTTGGACAGGTTGGTCCGGGATGGATTGCTGAGCCCGCAGTTCCGGAAAACGGCGGACAAAGCAGGGCCTGGTTCAGGGCGCCCTGCCAAACTCTACTTACCCGTGGTGGACGAGGTAGGAGTCTCCGTTCCGCCGCGACACTACGATCTTGCAGGGGACCTCCTGGCCTCCGCCATTTCGCACTCGGCAACGGCGGACGTCCCTATCGCTGAGGCTCTGGCGGAAGTCGCAGCCACCAAGGGGCGGCAGATCGGAGGCGATGGGGATTTTGCAGCCACTCTGGCCGGCCTCGGATACGAGCCTGTGCCTGATGGCGAAGGCGGATACAACCTGCTGAACTGCCCGTTTCATCGGTTATCCCAGGAGCATCGGGAGGTGGTGTGCGCCATGAACGGCGCTTTCCTCTCCGGAGTCGCCGACACTTTGGCCGCTGATGCAGTCGAGGTGGTGCCAGACCTGGGACCGGGCCATTGCTGTGCGCGGATCGTTACGGCGAACCAAACCCCGCCGTCCTAGGCCCCGCCGGTAGAATGGCAAGGTGCCTGTATACCTCGACCACGCTGCCACCACGCCGTTATCGGCCGAAGCGCTCGCCGTCATGACGCGGGAGCTTGCGCGAACCGGAAATCCGTCTTCACTGCACGGAGCGGGTCGTCGTGCCCGCCGCGCCGTAGAGGACGCCCGTGAAATGCTTGCCGCTGCAGCCGGAGCGCATCCCTCGGAGGTCATTTTCACCTCCGGCGGAACCGAGGCGGACAACCTGGCTGTCAAGGGCTTGTTCTGGGCCCGCCGGGACGAGGACCCGCGCCGGACGCGGATCCTTTGCTCCGCCGTCGAACATCACGCTGTTCTGGACACCGTCGAGTGGCTGGAGCGCCACGAGGGCGCCGAGGTCGTGTGGCTTCCGGTCGATGGGTCCGGCGCGGTGCGGCTCGAGGTCCTTGAGCGGGAGATCGCCAGGGACCCGGAGTCAATTGCGCTTATCACCGTGATGTGGGCCAACAACGAGGTCGGAACCATCCAGCCGGTCGCTGGGATCGTTGAGCTCGCCGAGCCCCACGGAATACCGGTCCACTCTGACGCCGTCCAGGCTTTTGGGTCCGTCCCCGTGGATTTCCGGGGGAGCGGGCTGGCGGCCATGTCGGTCTCAGGGCACAAGCTTGGCGGTCCCGTGGGCGTTGGTGCCCTGTTCCTTGGCAGGTCAGTGAAGCTGACGCCGGTCCAGCACGGTGGTGGCCAGGAACGGGATGTTCGCTCCGGAACGCTGGATACGCCGGCCATTGCAGCTTTCGCCGCAGCGGCCCAGTCCGTGACACAGAGCCTGTCCGAGGAGCGCAGGCGGCTCAGCGCCTTGCGCGATCAGCTGATCGAGGGCGTCATGGCGGCCGTACCCGAGGCAGTGCTGCGCGGTGCTGCGGGCGAGGGGCGACTGCCGGGAAATGCACACTTCACCTTTCCGGGATGCGAGGGTGATTCGCTCCTTTTCCTCCTGGACCTGGCAGGGGTCGAATCTTCCACCGGCTCTGCCTGCACGGCAGGGGTGCCGCGGCCATCCCATGTGCTGTTGGCGATGGGCCTGGATGAGGACACGGCCCGCGGGGCACAACGCTTCACCCTGGGCCACAGCTCTACGGGCACGGACGTCGAAGCGCTCCTGAAAGCCCTTCCCGAGGCCTGTTCAAGGGCCCGGCAAGCGGGCATGGCCGGTCACGAGTCCAGCATCCAAACTGCGGCAACAGTGGCGCGGCAGGGATCGCACACGTCCTGACGGCCATGCGCCTAGCCGGGAATCAGCTCTTCCAAGGGCACTCCTGGATCCGTGAGGCCTGCAACGTCAACGCGGACCCGCCCGGAAATCAGGGCTTTGACCGGCTTCTGCACCTTTGTTTGGTTGATGCTCATGCCCGCCACCACCAGGCCGTCGTTCAGCCAGAAAGCCATGAAGCCGGCATCGGCCATCGAGCCACGGATTACTGGTTCAATGCCTGTGGCCAGGGTCGGGAATCCCCAGTACTCCATACTGAGCTCGAACTGGTCTGTGTAGAAGTAGGGGATGACGTCCAGCACGGCAGCCTGGCCCAGCATGGACTTCGCCGCAACCTTGCCGCCGTTGAGGGCATTTGCCCAGTGTTCGCTGCGCTGGTGTTCGCCCGTGAAGGGATGCAGGGCGTTCGCCGCGTCGCCGGCGGCGAAGACGTCCTGGGCGCTGCTGCGGAGCCCGGCGTCAACCAGGATCCCATTGCGGAGGGCAATGCCCGCTGAACCGGCGAGGGAAGTATCCGGGACAACCCCCACTGCGATGATGACGACGTCCGCCGGAATCGTTTCGCCCGTACTCGTACGGACCGCTGTTGCCGTGCCCTTGCGCCCCTCGATACCAGCGGCGCTCGCAGGAAGACGGAAATGCACGCCGTGGGAAGTGTGGACCCGCTGGAAGCAGGCACCAAGCGCGGGCCCGATGGCTGCGCTGAGGGGAATATCTTCCAGGCCCAGGAGCGTCACGTCGTTCCCGTAGGTGCGCGCCGCTGCGGCCAGTTCCATGCCGATCCAGCCTGAACCGATCATCACAACGTTGCGGCCGCCGTCGGCCAGCAGGCCGCGCAGCTTCAAGCTGTCCTCAAACGTCCTGAACGTCATCACTCCCTGAAGTTCAGAACCCGGCAGCGGGATGGTCCGCGGCAGTGCCCCGGTTGCCAGGAGCAGTTTGGAGTAGCCAAGAGTTCGACCCGTTGCCAGCACTACCTCATGGTTGCGGGTGTCGACTCCGTGGGCAGGACTGGCGAGGAGGAGTTCGACGTCGTTCCGGGCGTACCAGTCCGCCGGAACCACCTCTGCGGTGTCCGCCTCGGCCTTGCCAAGGAGGAATTCCTTGGACAGGGGCGGACGGATGTAGGGATTCCGGTTTTCGGCGCCCACCAGCGTGATGGGTCCCTCGTAGCCCTCTGCGCGCAGTGTCTTGGCTGCGGTGGCACCGGCCAGTCCCGCGCCGGCTATAACCATTCGTTCCTGTGCCATGTCCACTCGTTTCTAAAACCAGTTCTCTTGACTTTAGAATCCTTGGCGGGGCCGGTCAAGGGATTTAGTGCAGCCGTGGTAAAGCACGCTAGAATAGACGGGCACGTCGGCTGGTCTGATCCGGACCAGTAGCCACAGCCCCAACAGAAAGCCAGCATGCGAGTACTTGCAGCAATGAGCGGCGGAGTGGACTCCGCCGTAGCCGCCGCCCGCGCCGTAGAGGCCGGACACGACGTCGTCGGAGTCCACCTCGCGTTGTCGCGCATGCCCGGCACCCTGCGTACCGGAAGCCGGGGCTGCTGCACCATTGAAGACTCCCGTGACGCCTGGCGGGCCTGCGACGTCCTTGGAATCCCTTACTATGTGTGGGATTTTTCGGAGCGCTTCAAGGAAGACGTTGTCCAGGACTTCATTGATGAATACGCGGCCGGCCGGACACCGAACCCCTGCATGCGATGCAATGAACGCATCAAGTTCGCGGCCCTGCTGGAAAAGGCCATCGCACTGGGCTTCGACGCAGTTTGCACCGGGCACTATGCCAAGGTGATCGAGGACGCCGACGGCAACCGTGAACTCCACCGCGCAGCCGATTGGGCCAAGGACCAGAGCTACGTCCTGGGCGTCCTGACCCATGAGCAGCTCAAGCACTCCATGTTCCCGCTGGCAGAGACCCCCTCCAAGGCAGAAGTACGTGCTGAAGCCGAGCGGCGGGGCCTGTCCGTGGCCAACAAGCCGGACAGCCACGACATCTGCTTCATTTCCGACGGCGACACCCGTGGCTGGCTGGCCGAGAAGATCGACATGACTACCGGTGACATCGTGGACGAGACCGGCGCCAAGGTCGGCGAGCACCCCGGTGCCAACGCGTTCACAGTGGGACAGCGGCGCGGTTTGAAGCTGGGAACCCCGGCCGCTGATGGCAAGCCCCGCTTTGTCCTGGAAATCCGTCCCAAGGAAAACAAAGTGGTGGTGGGGCCGGAGGCACTGCTGGCCATCGACGAGATCCGCGGCATCAAGGTTTCCTGGGCAGGCCTGCCCATCGCAGAAGTCGAGACGGGCGCAGAGTTTGACTGCCATGCCCAGGTAAGGGCGCATGGGGATCCCGTTCCGGCGCGAGCCCACGTGGAGACCGTCGATGACGACTCCGGAGTGCAGCGTGCAGAGCTGGTTGTCACCCTGACCGAGCCGCTCCGCGGCGTGGCTCCGGGGCAGACCGTAGTCCTGTACCAGGGCAGCAGGGTTTTGGGGCAGGCGACCATCGACGCCGCCCGTTCCCTTCAGCGCGTGGCTCTCTAGGAGCAATCCGGTCCAGAGCCCATTCCGGCCACAGCCATTGCCACCGGAATGGGGCGCCTCCATACTGGCCTAAGCAGCGCTTCCGCTGCGGTATCTGGGGTCCGCATTCGGGACGGCGATGACTGTGGCATTTCCAAAAAAGAGCCCGGGAGACATCAAAGCCGGGCAGATGGTCTCAGTGACCGTTCTTGCCGAGGGGCCGATTGGCGCCCCGGGAATGGCGCCGCTGACTGCACAGGTCCGGATCCCGGTAGAACGCCTGAGGCGTGGTCCCACGGGTCATCGCTATGCAATCCACATCAGGAAGTGGCGAGGAACCTCTGTGTCCCCGGTGACCCTGACGCAGCAAGGTGATCCCTGGAAGCTGGTTTCCGAACCCCCACCGGCCGGTTTGCGTGAGCTCCTTGATGACACCCGCTTCCTGGCCCAGCACGTCTATGGCGTGGCCATGAGCACCCTGGACATCTTCGAATCAACCCTCGGCAGGCGGATGCCGTGGAATCCGGAAGGGCGGGTGGTCCTCAAAGCCAGGGACCTCATCACCGCCACCGACACCGGCTACGAGCGGGGCACCAACATCATCCGCTTCGGTTCGGTAGACCGGATGGGTTATAAAGTACCCACAGCCCTCTACCGTGACATTGTTGCCCACGAGGTGACCCATGCCATCCTGGACGGATTCCGTCCCGCGTGGGCGGACCAGATGGCCACCATGGAGCAGTTGGCCATGCACGAGGCGTTGGCCGACATCGTAGCCATCCTTTCGGTCTTTTCTTCCCGGGACATCGTCTCGCGGCAACTTGAAGCGGCCGGTGGCGGCTTTGAGGCCGGGCAAGTAGTGGACGATGTGGTCCTGATGCGGTCCCTTTTCGATTTTGCCCGCGATCTCTTCGCCCGTGGACCATTGCGGGAACCGTTCATAGGCGCCGTGCCCGAAGACTGGCAGTCCCTTCCGGAACCGCATGCGAGGGGGGCCGTGGTGGTGGGGGCGGTGCTCCGGGCGGTCAAGCGGCTGTGGTCCGAGCGGAACGCGCGGTTCGGAGACAACCAAAGCCTGCAACAGAAGGCCGAATCAGGCTCGATAGTGGCTACGCGTGTCCTGCGCATGGTGATCCGTGGCCTCTCCTACATGCCACCGGTCGACGTTTCGTGGCGGGACCTCCTTCGTGGCATCATCGCGGCCGATCTGGACATGGTTCCCGAAGACAACCATGGATACCGTGAGGCGCTCCAGGCCGAGTTCTCCGGAATCGGCATACGCAGGGTGTCCATTAACAACATCAGCGGCGTGGACAGCTACCAAGGACTCCGTTACCCCATCAGGTTGTCGGCCCTCGGCTCCGATCCCCAGGAGGTGCAGCGATTCGTCTGGGAGAATCCGCGGCTTCTGGAGGCGGCGCGGCTGGAGCGCCGCACGCCCTTGAGCTCCACGCGGGTAAGGACCTCGGAGCGTGTGTCCCCGGACGGTTTCATCATCTCCGAGATCGGCGCATCTTTCATCCAGACCGTCCGGATGAGCCGCAGGGAAGCTTATGTGCGCCTCGGCCTGAAAACCCGGAGGGAATTCGTTGACATCCGTGGGGGAGGCCTGTTGCGATTCGATGCCGGCGGCAGATTGGTATACGCAGCGCTCAAACCGGTAATGGACAGGGAACGGCAAGGACAACTGTTTGGTTCGGACCAGCACCACGATGCCGAAGAGGCCGCCTCCTCGGGAGTCCGGGACAAGTTCCACGGCACCGGCAACTGATAGCCGAAAATTTACGTCCGGGCGGAGTAAGAGCGGCGGTCAGGCACCCCAGGCGGCGTTTCGTGCGTGCTTGGAAGCTTCCAGCTGTGCCACCTGGTCGAAGCCGCCGGACTTGAGCCCCTTGCTGACCTCTTTGAGCAGGGCCGCACGCCCCAAGGTCCGGTCACCCTGCAGAGACTTGACCAAGTTGTAGGTGAATGCGCCGTTGTAGCGGCCATCCATCAAGGCATCGGCGGCGGTTTGATCAGACCGGCAAGCTGCCATGAGTACCGGGGTAGAGAGCTTGGCCGCTTTGACCAAGTCCCGCAGGGTCCGCGTTTCCAGATCCTCGTTGGCCACAACAGCGCGTGGCGTGGGTGCCGGCAGGAAACGCGGACGACGACCAGGGATCAAGTCCAAGGACTTCAACCCGGTGCCGCTGTGGCAGGTATCGAGGACCACGTCCATCAAAACGCCTTCCGGAAGGCGCGAAAACGCTGCTGCCAGTTCGTCGTCCGAAATGACGGTGTCGGGATCCCAGGAGTCACCGGCGTCATTGATGTCGTAGCACGCGAATGCCTCATCAAGGCTGTCGTCTTCGTCTCCGCTGTTGTCCGGGATCTGGGTCCCGTGGCTGGAGAAGGTGAAGACGATGTGGTTGGCAGCGCCCGAGACCGCAGCGTCAACCAATTTATTGAGTTCGGCCATGACGTTTTTCTTCGCAGCGCCGGCATCGCGAAGGACCGTGATCGAGGACCGGTCGAAGCCATAGTCCTTCTCCAACATCCCCGCCAGATCCTCGGCGTCGTTCACACAGCCGTTGAGCCAACTGGCTTGGGGCAGGAACTTGAACTCGTTGATCCCTACGCACAATGCTGCCTTGCTCATGTGGCTGTCCTTTGTGCCGGCTTTCAGTGAGTGGAGACTCGGAATAAACCATATTCCTGAGCTCCACCCCGGGCAATGGTTTGCCGAAGCCGGACCGAAGCTACTGGAAAGTAAATTTTGTGTCTCAAATCACTGTTTTGAGGGTTCGCCCCGTTCGAAGTCTGGTTGAATCGAGGCACTAAGAGTGTGCGCCGTCACAAATATCCCACGGCGGCGCGCCGAATCCATCGAACAGAAGGTTCACCAGATGGCAATGAACAAGAAGGCCCTGCACGGCGTTATCGCGCTGGCGGGCATCTCCGCGCTCGCCTTGACGGCATGCACGGGTCCCTCGGGCGGCGGCTCCTCGTCCGCCCCGGCAGCCGCGGGCCCCATCGCCTACGGCACCACAGACAAGGTCACGTCGCTTGACCCGGCAGGGTCTTATGACAACGGTTCGTTCATGGTGATGAACCAGATCTACTCCTTCCTATTGAACTCCAAGCCCGGTGGAGCCGAGCCGGTCCCGGACCTGGCGGAATCGTCGTCGTTCACGGCTCCGTCCGAGTACACCGTCAAGCTCAAATCCGGCCTGAAGTGGGCCAACGGCCACACCTTGGATTCCAAGGACGTCAAGTTCTCCTTTGACCGGCAGGTGGCCATCAACGACCCCGCCGGCCCGGCATCGTTGCTGACGAACATCGAGAGCGTGAGCGCACCGGACGCCACCACAGTGGTGTTCAAGTTGAAGAACGCCAACGACCAGACTTTCAGCCAGATCCTTAGCAGCCCTGCCGCGCCGATCGTGGACGACGAAGTCTTCCCGGCCGACAAAGTCCTGTCCGACGACGAGATCATCAAGGCCAATGCTTTCTACGGCCAGTACACCATCGACAGCTACAAGAAGAACGAGCTTGTCAGCTTCAAGGCGTTCCCGGACTACCAGGGCGTCCTGGGCAAGCCGGCCAACGATGCTGCCACCATCAAGTACTACGCCAGCCCCACCAACCTGAAGCTGGAAATCCAGCAGGGAGCCATCGACGTCGCCTTCCGCAGCCTCAGTGCCACGGACATCGATGACCTCCGGAAGGACTCCAAAGTCAAGGTCCTCACCGGGCCTGGCGGCGAGATCCGCTACATCACCTTCAACTTCGACACCATGCCCTATGGAACCAAGGCAGCCGGCGCAGATCCGGCCAAGGCATTGGCCGTCCGCCAGGCCGTGGCCAACCTCGTTGACCGCCAGGCCATCGCAGACCAGGTCTACAAGGGCACGTACCTGCCGCTGTACTCCAACGTTCCGAGCGGATTCCTTGGTGCGAACGAGTCGTTCAAGGATGCCTACGGTGATGGCGGAAAGCCAAGCCTGGACAAGGCCAAGAAGGTTTTGACCGACGCAGGAATTACCGAGCCTGTGGCACTGAACCTGCAGTACAACCCGGACCACTACG
Organism: Arthrobacter sp. TmtSoilC79; assembly: GCF_059739405.1. Classification (NCBI taxonomy): domain Bacteria; kingdom Bacillati; phylum Actinomycetota; class Actinomycetes; order Micrococcales; family Micrococcaceae; genus Arthrobacter; species Arthrobacter sp. TmtSoilC79. The sequence goes on from NZ_AP046051.1 coordinate 1,654,158, forward strand.
GCGGATCATCCGGAGATGAATACGCAATGGTCAAGGAACAGCTGGAGAAGTCGGGCCTCTTCACCGTGAACCTGCAGTCCACGGAATGGGTCACCTACAGCAAGGCCAGCCGCGCCGATGAATACCCGTTGTTCCAGTTTGGCTGGTTCCCGGACTTCAGCGATGCCGATAACTACCTCACTCCCTTCTTCCCGGAGGGCGGCTTCCTGAAGAACCACTACAACAACGCCACGGTGAACGACCTCATCGGCAAGCAGTTGACTGAGGCTGACAAGACCAAGCGGGAATCAGACATCAAGGATGTCCAGAACGCCCTCGCCAAGGACATTTCCACGCTGCCCCTGCTCCAGGGGGCACAGGTGGCGGTAGTCGGAAGCGGCGTGAATGGTGTCGACAAGACACTGGACCCGTCCTTCAAGTTCCGCCTGGGCGTCATATCCAAGTAACCGCACCAACGTGACCAGAAGGCAGGCGGGACACTGATCCGGTGTCCCGCCTCCTTTGCTGACCACCATCTTGGCCGGCACGCATGAGCCAACCCCGCGCAATCCACGGGCAGGAATACAGGTAATAATGACAACACTTATAGAGGTACCCGAGGCCGAGCCCGGGATAGTTGCTCCCAAGAGCAAGTCCAAAGCCGGGGGAGGGCTTGGCAGATACATCGTGATCCGGTTCTTCCTGATCATTCCCACCGTCTTCATCCTTGTGACGCTGGTGTTCTTCCTGATGAGGGTCATTGGAGATCCCATCACGGCATCCCAGGGTGGCCGGCTTCCTCCGGACGTCCTGGCCCAGCGCATCCACGACGCCGGCTACGACCGTCCCATCCTGGTCCAGTACTTCGAATACATTGGCCAACTCCTGACGGGCAATTTCGGCACCACCATCACTGACCGGCGTCCAGTGGTGGAAGTACTGACCACTTTCGGAGCAGCCACCCTTGAACTCTCCATCAACGCACTGATCGTCGCCCTGCTGGCAGGTATTCCCTTCGGCCTCATTGCGGCCCAACACCGGGATAAGACTCCCGACGCCGTGCTGCGGTTCTTTGCGATCCTTTGCTACGCGACGCCCGTCTTTTTTGCCGGCCTGCTCCTCAAACTGACATTTTCTGTGTGGCTGGGCTGGTTCCCGGTGGCCGGGCGGGCGTCCACCCGGACAGAACTGACCATGAGCGGCCTGGCAGCGCCTTCAGGAATTTATTGGCTGGATGCCCTCCGCAGCGGCAACTTGACCGCGTTGGGTGACATCGCTTCCCACGCCGTCCTTCCGGCCCTTGCCCTCGGCCTCCTGACGGCCGGGGTCTTCCTGCGCCTGGTGCGTACCAATGTGATCGGTACGTTGGGAAAGGACTACGTCGAGGCAGGGCGCTCCAGGGGAGTCAGTGAGTTCCGGCTCGTGACCAAGCACGCCTACAAGCCTGCACTGATCCCCATCATCACCGTCATGGGGCTGCAGATCGCGTTGATGCTGGGCGGGGCCATCCTGACGGAAACCACCTTCGAATGGAAGGGCCTGGGGTATCAATTGGTGCAGTATCTGAACGCCCGCGATTTTGTGGCCGTCCAGGGAATCGTGGTCCTGCTGGCCATCATTGTGGCCGTAACCAACTTCATCGTGGACATCATTGCCGCGCTCATCGATCCCCGAGTGAGGTACTGACCATGAGCACTCCATCGCTGACAGCACCCAAGCAGCCCCTGCTCCACCGGCTGCCTGTGGTCTCGCACTTCAAGAAAAGCGTCGGCCTCCAACGCGGCATGCTGATCGTAGGCCTCGTTCTCACAGGGCTGTTGATCCTCACCAGCATCTTCGCGCCATTGCTCGCACCCTACGGCTACTCCCAACTCAGCGACGCTTCCGGTTCCTTTCCCACGCAGGAGGCACCGGGCGGCAAGCACCTGCTGGGAACCACAGTCAGCGGCTATGACGTTCTGTCGCGGGTGATCTGGGGATCCCAGACGGCCGTTACGGTCATTGTCGTCTCCGTTGCCATGTCCCTTTTCCTGGGTGTCGCCCTGGGTTTGCTCAGCGGCTACTTCGGCGGCTGGCTGGACCGCATCCTGGTAGTGGTGGCAGATGCCATCTATGCCTTCCCCACGTTGCTCCTGGCCATCGTCATCTCGATCGTCATCAGCAAGGGCCAATCCAGTTTCTGGGGCGGTATCTTCTCCTGTGCTTTCTCCATCACCGTGGTTTTCGTGCCGCAGTACTTCAGGGTGATCCGCGCCGAGACCATCCGGCTCAAGGCTGAACCATTCGTCGAGTCTGCGAAGGTGCTGGGCGCGTCCAGCATGCGCATCATCGGGCGCCACATCTTCAAGAACGCCACGCGGACACTGCCGCTCATGTTCACCCTCAACGCCTCCGAAGCGATCCTCACCCTCGCGGGGCTCGGGTTCCTGGGGTTCGGCATCGAACCTACCTCTGCTGCCGAATGGGGCTTTGACCTGAACAAGGCGCTGGCTGATACATCCTCCGGCATTTGGTGGACCGGCGTGTTCCCGGGCATCGCCATTGTGCTCACCGTCCTGGGCCTGACCCTGGTGGGCGAAAGCATCAACGACCTCAACGATCCCCGGATCCGCGGACGCAAACGGGCAGGCGGAACGCCGGCTGCGCCATCTGCAGCCCCGGCAGCACCAACAACGGCGGCCTCAGAGCCCGAAGAGGCAGGTAAGCCATGACCACCAACCTTGGACACATGTCAGGGAAGTCCGTCAACGCTGAACCCGTTCTCAGCATTGACCGGCTCCAGGTAACGTTCGCGACGGACGGCGGGGATGTCCACGCCGTCAAGGACGTGAGCCTCACCGTGAACTCCGGCGAGGTTGTTGCGATCGTCGGGGAGTCCGGATCAGGCAAGACGGTCACCGCCAAGACCATCCTGGGCCTGCTGCCGGAAACTGCCATAAGCTCCGGCGCCGTGGTGATCAACGGCAACAACGTGATCAGTGTCAGTAAAGCCGCCTTGCGTAAAATCCGCGGACGCGATGTTGCCATGGTGTTCCAGGAGCCCTCCACAGCCTTGAACCCGGTGTTTACCGTTGGTTGGCAGATTGCTGAAGGAATCCGGGCCCACGCCACGGACGGAAAACGGGTCTCCGCCAAAGAGGCCAGGCAACGCGCTGTTGAGGCCCTGCGCAAAGTAGGAATCCCGGATCCAGAAACCCGCGTCAACTACTATCCGCACCAATTCTCCGGCGGCCAGAAACAGCGTGTAGTCATCGCGGCAGCGCTGGCCCTGAACCCCGGCCTCATCGTCGCCGACGAGCCGACGACCGCCCTGGATGTCACGGTCCAAGCCGAGATCCTGCAGCTGCTCCGGGACCTGCGGGACAACTACGGCACCTCCATTGTGCTCATTACCCACAACATGGGCGTGGTAGCCGATCTCGCGGATCGGGTAGTGGTCATGTACCAAGGGGACGTCGTGGAGGAAGCACCTTCCCGTGTCCTCTTTGCCGAACCAAAGGTGGACTACACCAAGAAGCTGCTTGCCGCCGTCCCGCACCTGGGCCGTCATTCGGCCTCCGAAGGTGCCCGTGGCCGGCTCCACCAAGACGGCAAGATCCTGGTGGAAGCCAAGAACCTCACCATTGAGTATCCGGGCAGGTTCGGGCGCAACGGATTCAAGGCCGTAGACAACGTCAGCTTTACTGTCTCGGAAAATGAGGTCTTTGGCCTGGTAGGGGAGTCCGGCTCGGGCAAATCCACCATTGGCCGGGCCATCGCGGGCCTGAACCGGGCTACGGGCGGCAGTTTGAAGGTTCTCGGCTACGAGATGCTGGACTTCAAGGAGCGTTCCTTCCGGCCGCTTCGCAAGGAGATCGGCTTCGTTTTCCAGGATCCGGCGGCCTCGTTCAACCCGCACCTGACCATCGGTGAGTGCGTCGCGGAGCCGTTGATGATCCATACCAAACCAAGCGCGGCCGAGGCGAGGAAAAAAGTCGGTGAGCTGCTCGAATCAGTCCAATTGCCGGCGTCGTACGCTCAGCGGTATCCGCACGAGCTGTCCGGCGGACAGCGGCAGCGTGCCTCCCTGGCGAGATCGCTGGCATTGAACCCCCGCCTCCTCATTGCCGACGAACCAACCTCTGCCCTGGACGTCTCGGTGCAGGCGAAAGTCCTGGACCTGTTCAAGGACATCCAGGAGCAGTTCGGCTTTGCTGCCCTGTTCATCAGCCACGACCTCGCAGTGGTGGACATGTTGTCCCATTGGGTGGGCGTGCTGTACAAGGGCCAACTTGTGGAGCAGGGGATTGGCAACCACGTGATGGGCTCACCGCAACACGACTACACCAAGCGGCTCATCGCCTCGCTGCCTGTACCCGACCCTGACGAACAAGCACGACGGCGGGAAGCCCACCGGGCGCTGCTGGGCGGCTAGCTGCATTGCCGGCGGACCCGCAAAGTCCGTGAAAGGCACGCCCCTGGTGGGGCGTGCCTTTCCTGTGCGGGAGGAGCCGGCGCTATTCAGAGACGATGCCGATGTTGAACATTTTTCCGTGGGGCTGCTGCATAAAGATCCGCAGCCACAGCGGCAACCACATCTCCATTCCGCGGGCGGCGTCGAGGCCGCCCAGATCCCTGATGTGCCCGGGCGCCCAGCCAAATTCCTGGAGGAGATCCGAAACACGGGACTTTGCGGCAGGATCGTTGCCTGCCATGAAAATATCGTGGGATCCGGGCAGCCTCGAGGGCTCCACCATGACCGGTGCGCTTACCGTGTTGAGCGACTTGACTACCAGGACATCCGGGTAAGTCCGCTGAATTGTTTCGGCGATGCTGTCGGTATTGCACACGGTCAATGACGGAGGGAACCCACTCGAAGAATCCAGGGCATTGGAGACGTCCAACAGGATTTTGCCGTTGAGGTTTGCTTCGCCGGCCTCAGCCAAGACAGCGAGGCTGACTGTCCCCGGGGTGGCATTGACCACCAATTCTGCTTGCTCAGCTGCCTCGGCAAAAGAGCCGGCATGGGCTCGTGACCCTGCCTGGGCGGCCCATTCCTGCCCCTTTGGATTGCCGGATTCGCGGGAGCCCATGGTGACTTCATGGCCCAACGACACCAGCTTGCCCGCGAGGGCGTGCCCCACCATGCCTGTGCCCAGAACAGCGATTTTCATGGTGACTCCTTTGCCGAACCTGCAGTGATGCTGTCATTGTGCTCCGAAACCGGCCTCGGGGGATACTGCCATCATTGCAGGGGCGTGCGTTCGGTTTGCCCCGGTCTGCGCCGCCCTGCGGCGGTCCGAGGCGCAAAAGTAACACCCACGTGCGCACCGTCCGGCACCATAGACTGGGACGCATGACCGAGCAGAACAACGCCCTTCCCGATGCCGCCGATTCCTTCAACCCGGCTGCGAGTTCACTGGCCGGCCAAGTGGACAGCGCCGTCATGGATGAGTTGCTGTCCATCCGGTCCAGTATCGACAACATCGACGCGACCCTGGTCTTCCTGCTCGCCGAGCGCTTCAAAGCCACGCAGAAGGTAGGAGTCCTCAAGGCCACCCATAAGCTTCCCGCCGGAGATCCGGGCAGGGAATCAGCCCAGATTGCCCGCCTCCGCCGGCTCGCCGAAGATGCGCACCTGGACCCGGCGTTTGCCGAGAAATTCCTGAACTTCATCATCAGCGAAGTGATCCGCCACCACGAGGCAATCGCCGAGGACCACCAGATTTCAAGCCAGCAGGTTTGACCATGGCAGCAGTGAATGACCCGCGCGCCAGCGCAACCGCACTGGGGCCATGGCCTGGCAACGACCCTGCGGAGGCAAACCGAATCATCCGGGGCGAGCTGGGAGATCCACACCTGCCCTTCCTTCCCGAACTTCCGGACCGTGGCGTTGGCTCGGATGCCGTGGGCCGGTCCGGGACTTTGCTGGTGGACCTTGCACTCGATGTCCAGCCACACGGCTGGCGACTCGTGGACCGACCCGGGAAGGATGCCCAGCGCGCCCGCTCCGCCCTCTCCACTGATATCAACGTCCTGGCCGATATCGCCGGCACCGAGGATGTTTCCGCAACGGAACTCAAAATCCAATTGCTTGGCCCCCTGAGCCTGGCAGCCAATTTGTATCTCCACAATGGCGAACGGGCGCTCCTGGACTATGGCGCCAGGCGCGATATTGCAGAGTCCCTGGCTGCCGGGGTCGCAGAACATGTGCGCCGCGTCGGCGCAGCAGTACCGGGTGCAGGCATTGTGGTCCAACTGGACGAACCTGACATTGCATCCGTCATGGCCGGAACCATTCCGACGGCGAGCGGGTACAGGACACTGCGATCGGTCCCGGGCGAAGAAGTCACCGGGGCCTGGCGGTTGGTGATCGAGGCACTGAAGTCCGCCGGCGTCGTCGAGGCTGTGGTGTCCTTGCCGGAAATAGAAGCACCGATCGAGCGGGTCCTGGCAGCTGGAGCCGACGGTGTTGCACTGCCCCTGCGGGCGCTGACCACCCGTCAATGGGAACAGCTGGCCGGTGCAGTGGAAAGCGGCAAACGCATCTGGGCCGGTGCCCTGCCTACCCATAATCCAGGCGCTCAACTGCCGCGTACCTCGGAGATCGTGGAGAGTATTTGGAAGCCCTGGCGCCAGCTCGGACTGCCGGCATCGGCTCTGACAGGGCTCCGCGTCACACCCTCCACAGGACTGGCAGGCTACAAGCCGTCAGCGGCAATGGAAGTGCTGGCCAGACTCACCCAGGTTGCTGACGGACTTGATCAACTGGCCCAAGGCTGACGTGAGCGTCCGGGAAGACCTCTTAGCAGATGCTGATGCCGTGCCCGGCGGTCAAATGCGTCGTTCCCAACGGTCCGGTTCTGCGTATCGAGGCAGTGTAGTGCCAGGAGCTGTTCCCGGCAGATAGGGCGCAAGCCGGTAATCGAAGCGGCCCGCATAGACCAGGACCAAACCGACTTGCGGCTGGATGACTTTGACCTGGATCCGGTGTTTGCCCTCGGCGCTGTCCCACCATTGCTCCGCGTAGGCGCGCGCGTCCAGGGCGGCCGGCAACGGTATGCGCAGCGGCCCGAGGAGCAGCCGGCTGGATCGGGAGACACCACGAAGCCGGCCCTCGGCAGTGACACTGACATCCAAGTCGGTCACAAGCCGCCTGTACCGCCCTACGTGGTCCACCAGGCGTGCCTGGGTGTTTCCTTCCTGCCCAGGCCCCTCGTTCCCTTGCAGCACGGCACTTGTCGTGTCATGGAAGAGCCTGGTCCGCGCTGGAAAGTAGATTTCCCGGCGCGCGGTCAGCGCAGGTCGTCCAAATGGATCCACGTGCGCATGGTTCTCGATCCTGAAGCGGATGCCCTCACCGTACTCGGGAAAAAATGCTTCTTCGCGTCCTGTGAGGGCGAGCGGGGGACGCAGCCACTTCTGCTTGCAACCCACCACATCAAAGACGCCTTCGCCTATGCCGTAGTAGCCGGAACCTGCCGCCAGTGAAAAGTACTCCTGAAGCTCGGGTGCGAGCTTGGTGAAGTCATCGCCGAGTGCCAGCTTGTAGATAGGGGTGTTCATGGCCGTCCTTTCCGGAAACGGGAACTAGAGCCTTCCGGCAGCTTTTAGCCGGATGTAGGTATCCGCGAGCAGTGGTGGGACCTCAAGGGGCTCGGCGTCCACCACTTCGGCGCCCAACTGCCGTAGCTGGGCTGTGACCGCGGCCCGTTCCAACAGGGCACGTTCGGCCGCCGCGGCCCGGAACACCTGGCTTGCCGTGGTTCTCTCCTCTTTCATTGCTGCCAGCAGTGGATCCCTGACGGACGCCACCACCACAACGTGCTGTCGCGACAACTGTGCCACCGTAGGCAACAGGCCCTCCTCGGGGGCACCGCCGTCGAGCGCTGTCAACAGCACCACCAGGGACCGGTGGGCCGAGACTGCCCTTACCTGTCCCGGGACCTGCTGCCAGTCCAGTTCAATCAGTTCAGCCTCCAAAGGGGCCATGGCCTGGACCAATTGGCCGAGCATGTTTCCTTTGGATGCCGACTCCACCCTTGCACGCAACCTGCGGTCATAGGCGAGGAAGTCAACCCGGTCCCCGCCGCGTTCGGCCAGTACCGAGAGCAGCAATGCCGCTTCGATTCCGGTATCAAGACGGGGCTCGTCCTGGATCCTGGCCGCCGCAGTGCGTGAGGTATCCAGGACGATGACCACGCGCCTGTCACGTTCCGGACGCCAGGTCCTGACCACCACCGAGGTGCGCCGGGCCGTAGCCCGCCAGTCGATGGAGCGGACATCGTCACCGCGGACGTAATCGCGCAGGGAATCAAATTCCGTTCCTGCTCCCCGGATCTGCACGGCAGCCTTGCCGTCCAGTTCCCGGAGCTTGCGGAGCTTGGAGGGCAAGTGGCGTTTCGAGTGAAAGGGAGGCAGGACCCGCAGATGTCCGGGCAACCCACGGGTGCGCTGCCTGGCGGCCATACCCAACGGTCCCCAGGACCGGATGGTGATGTGCGGGCTTTCCAGGTCACCGCGGCGGCGGGGAACCAAGGCCACCCGCATGCGCCGCCGCTCGCCCGGAGGAACCACCAGCGACTGGATGTTATTGGTGGCTCCGGCAGAAGGCTGCCAGGCATCCCTGATGTTGGCCCGCAACTTCCTGCGCGTGGGGTTGGCAACTGTAACAACAGTCTCTGCCCGGCCCTCCAGCGTCACATTTCCCGGGTGCCCCCTGTCCAGGACCAGGCCTGCAGGAGAAGCAGCCAGGAGCAGGTCGAGGATCAGCAACAGCAGCAGTCCCATGGCTACGAACAAGACAGTGTTCCAACCCGGAAACACCACGAGGGGAAGCAGCCCGGCGAGGGCCAGCAGGACGAATCGGCCGGAAACCGCCACTCAGTCCGCCTCACTCTGGGCCGCGCCGGAACCCATGCGGCAGCCGGTGGCCCCCTTCGATCCGGGGCTCCGTGGTTTGCCAGGGCTCCCTGGTGTGCCTTGGGTCCGTTGCATGCCGGGGCATCCTTGGGTATCGGGGCGCCCTTGGGTATCAGGGCTGCCTTGGGCGCCGCCATTCATGCGGGCATCCGGAGTCACCGAGGCACCGGAACCGATGCAAGGATGCTGCCCAGGACGTCGTCGACCTGTATGCCGTCCATCTGTGCTTCGGGACGGAGGCCCACACGGTGCCGCAGGCAGGGCAAAGACAAAGCCTTGACGTCGTCAGGGGTGACGAAGGCCCGCCCGGACAACCATGCCCACGCCTTGGACGTATTGAGCAGCGCCGTGGCACCGCGGGGGGAAACCCCGAGTTGGAAGGACGGTGCGGACCTGGTGGCACGGACAACGTCAACAATGTACGCGAGGATTTCCGGGGCCACCGCTACGTGGGCAACGGCGGCCTGCGCGGCGGAAAGCTCTGCCGCGCCCGCCACCGGACGGACACCGGCAGCTGCGAGGTTCCTCGGATCGAAGCCGGTGGAATGGCGTCGAATGACCTCGATCTCCTCGGCCCTTCCTGGCAACGGCATTGTCAGTTTCAGCAGGAACCGATCAAGCTGCGCCTCGGGCAGGGGATAGGTGCCTTCATACTCCACGGGGTTCTGCGTCGCAGCTACGATAAACGGGCTCGGCAGCGGACGCGAGACTCCATCAACGGAAACCTGGCGTTCCTCCATGGCTTCAAGGAGCGACGCCTGGGTCTTCGGTGGTGTCCGGTTGATTTCGTCCGCAAGCATGATGTTGGTGAAAACGGGGCCTTCACGGAAGGTGAACTCCGAGGAGTGGGAGTCATAGACCAACGAGCCGGTGACATCACCCGGCATGAGGTCGGGGGTGAACTGGACCCGCTTGGTGTCCAAACTCAGTGCGGTGGACAACGCCCTCACCAGCAGGGTCTTGGCCACGCCGGGGACTCCTTCCAACAAGACGTGGCCGCCGCATAGCAGGGCAATGAGCATGCCCGTCACGGTGGGATCCTGCCCCACCACGGCTTTGCCCACTTCGTTGCGCACATTCAGCAGGGACTGCCGGGCGGGGTCTTCCTGTGTGCTGCGATGCCCGTTTCCTGAGGGATCCCCTTCTTGCCGCACATTTTGCGGCGCGGAGTGGTGGGGCGGCGCGACCTGGTCCGGTGCGGCACCCTGGTGGGGCGCGCCGCCACCACCCTGTTGGCTGTTGCTGTCCGTGTAGCTGTTCGGCTGGCTGCTCATCGGGTGGTCGCCTCCTGTTCGATTCGTTCGATCTGTTGTGCCCATTGCACCAGTTGTCCTTCGTTCTCCGGCCTGAAGTCGAGGAGCACGAACCTGACTTCCGGGGCCGGCTGCCCCATGTGTCCGGCCGAGGCGTCCACAATTGCTTCCGGGGTGGCCTCTGTTCCCAGGTTGAAATGCCTGGCCAGGCGGACCAGTGTGCCTGCCCGCAGGTTGTCAGCTGCGCGCTCCACTGCCCGCGAGTCCTGATAAAGGCGCGCCCTGCCTTCCGCCGTCTCGGCAGCCTTCACCACCACGGGAAGTGGCTCGAACACCAGCGGGCCCATGCGCCGGCCCCGCCACGCTATGGCCAGGAGCACCACGATTCCCATCCACGGTCCAGCGAACGCAAGCCAGCGGGGAGCCAACTCGTTGAGGGTAGGGGTTGAGTCAGTCGCGGAAACGTCTCCCACGCCGGGCAGGTACCACACCAGGTTCTGGTCCTTCCCCAAGGTCCGCAGCGCGAGTGCTGCATTGCCTTCGGAGGCCAGATGCTGGTTGTCGAGCAAGTCGGTACTGCCCAGCACCACCACCCTGCCGTCCTGGGATGCAGCATAGATGCCGGATCCCTTGGCCGCGGCCGGGTAGCACACCACAGGTCCGGAATAGATGGCGCCTTGGGCGGAGACTTTGCCGGCCACGACGGCATCGTCCAGGTCGCAGCGGGGTTCAAGAACCGTTGTCGCTTCAGGAACCACCCCGCCCGGGCGGAAACCCTGCTCCAGCGCGTTCAATGTCCTCAGCCGCGGGGTGACCAGGACCACGTGCTCCACGGCGTCCGTAATGTCTTCAAGCTGTGTTCGGTCCAAAAAACCGCGGGGGTCGTAGATGAGGACGGTAGCGTCGTCCCTTTCGGCCACCTCGTCCATGGTCTTCGCGAAGGTATCGGTCGATGCGACCGATACACCGTGATCCGCCAGGATTTCAGCCACCGCCATTGCACCATTTGGCGCTGGGTTCCGGGCGGACAAAGGACGGGGATCTTTGGCGCCCGAGACACTGGAGATTGCCAGGTACGTCACCAGCCCAGCCAGGACGACGCCGATCAGGATCCAAACCAGGTGTTTCCGGAACCAGGTACGGAGGCTTTTCCCTGCCGTCTTCCCAGCCGACTGCTGGGGAGCGGGAGCTTCACCGTGGGTCGTGGTGTCTGCCACCGTGGAAGTCGTCACCGCGGCACCGCGAAACCTGCGTGGGCCTGTCCGGCGAAGTCAGGCTTCATGTCAACGAGGTCTGCATCGAGCCTGCGGACGGACTCATAGTCCGGAGCCGTTGCCCCCTGCTCGCCGTAACGCACGGCATCGAAAAGGAGCGCGGCTGCGTCCAGCCGGGACTGCGCGGTGCCAAACACCTGCCCCAGCTGGGTTGCCGCTTCGTCAGCGGTCCGCCCGGGACGGGCATCAACGATCTCCCGCTCTTCGGCGGAGCGGACAATCGCCCTGAACTGGTCGACGACGGCGGACGGCCAGTCGCCGTCGTCGGCTGCGGTTGCCGCGCGCTTCCTGTAGCCCTCCGAGTCCAGGCTGCTGTCATCGCCGTAGATGTCCGATCCAGCGGCTTTTCGGCGGGCGTTCAGTCGGGGCCGGACCACGATGACCGCAGCAATGATGAGTGCAAGGGCCAACGCGATCATGAGCGGAACTGCAAGATCCGGTCCTTGACCCGATGCGTCGCCTTCCAGGGACGACAACCAGTCGAGGAAGTCGCGCCACCATTGGTCCAGCCAACCGGGTTGCGCGTCCGGGTATTGGGGTTTAGAGAGTTCCTCGGCCGCCCATCGCCGCGCCTCTTCACGGTCCGGTGTCACGGGCGGCTCCTGGGCCGCCCACATGGTGGGTTCCAGTGGAATAGTCCTCATGCCGGCGGCCACGGCCCGGGAGACGCGGCAGGGGGCTGTCCGCCCTGCGGCGGCCACGGCCCGGGAGACGCGGCAGGGGGCTGTCCGCCCTGCGGCGGCCACGGCCCGGGAGGCGTGGCCGGGGGCTGTGCGCCCTGCGACGGCCAGCCTTGATTCCGGGTCGAAGCGCCGGAGTGAGGACCCAGGACCGACGGACTGCCAGGGATTCCCTCGGGATCGTCTCCGGTTTCCATCAGCCTCATAAGCTCAACATCCAAACCATCACGGCGCATGCGCAGATCCATGTAGATCAAGGCGAACACGGAGGCCTGGAAAGCAAACGTCACAGACCCCACAAGCGCACCGATGGCTGAGGAAATCACAGTGGTGACCAGCAGGCTGGAGGCTATCGCCTCGGCGTCGGGGTGGGGATTGACTACCCCGCCAACAGCCGTAGCTGCCAAGGACGCGGGGATCTGGACGATCTGGGCAATGATGCCCACCATGATCGCCACCACCAAGGTGATGCCGAAGATCCGCCACCAGTTGTTTTTGGTCAGCTGCCAGGACCTCAGGAGTCCGTCGTAGACACCTGTCCGCTCAACGACGATCGCGGCGGGCGCCAGCATCAACTTCAGCCCGATCCAGACGAACAAGACCACCGACCCAAGCCCAAGAGGCAGAACAACCAGCAAAGCCCCGGGCCCCATGGCAGTGAAGAGCAGAACGGCAATACCCACCACTGCGGCGGCGGCGAGCAGCCCGCCGAGGGTCAGGAGGACTGCGACACCCAACAGCGGCAGGATTCTCCTGCCGGCCAACTTCCACATCTGCTTGAAACCCGTCCGCCGGTTCAGGACCGAGCGCGCCACGGGCACCACCAGGACGCCTTGGAGTACCGAACCAAGAAAACCGATCAGGACCGAGACACCCAACGTGCTCGCCATGATGGCGAGGAAGGGGCCCATGGCCTCGTTGAAGTCAGCCTCTGAGTTGACTGATTCAAAGGACATGGTCAGCTGGAACATTCCCAGCGTGACAATCCCAATGAGCACGGCACCGATGGCCTGCACAATAAGCGCAGAACCGAACATGGAAGCCGCATTGCGGCGGATTGTCTGGAAAGAGCCGTCAAGGATTTCGCCGAATTGCAACGGCCGCAGCGGGATAACGCCCGGCTTGGGCGGAGCGACATAGAGGGGTTGTCCATACGGTGGACCCGGTGGCCATCCCGGCGCCGGTTGTCCTTGGCCATACTGGCCGCCGCCTTGAGGGGCTGCCCATGCCGGGGGACCACCCCATTGGGGTTGGTTTCCCCACGCTGGCTGGTTGCCTGGTGAGGCACCCCGGCCGTGCTCTGGTTGTGACAAAATATCCTCCCCATAAGACCCGGCCCGCCGACGTCCGACGTCCCCAAACGCGCCTTGGCCCCCAGCCTATAGGCCCGCCGTCGTCCCTCATAGCCCGACGCCCGGGCAGCCACGGCAGGCAGGCCACCACGCATGTGCAGTACGGTGGAACTGCCCTTGGAGCGCCATGCCGTGCGCTGTGCCCAACGGGACAAAGACTTGGTGATAAGGGAATATATAACTATGAAGGCACGCATTCTGGTAGTTGACGACGACGAAGCACTCGCAGAGATGATTGGCATCGTCCTGCGCAATGATGGTTTCGAGCCGGTGTTCTGCGCAGACGGTGGCCAGGCGTTGGAGATCTTCCGCTCTTCCAAGCCGGACCTTGTGCTGCTGGACCTGATGCTGCCCGGATCCGACGGCATCGAAGTCTGTCGCCAGATCCGCGGTGAATCCGATGTGCCCATCGTTATGCTGACGGCAAAGTCCGATACTTCCGATGTGGTCCGGGGACTGGAGTCCGGAGCCGACGATTACGTGCCCAAGCCCTTCAAGCCGGCTGAACTGGTGGCGCGGGTCCGTGCGCGACTCCGTCCCGGCGACCAGAAGGCCCCCGAAACGCTGCGCATCGCCGACGTCACCATCGACGTCGCAGGCCACCTGGTCACCCGCGGCGGCGACCGGATTTCGCTCACCCCCCTGGAGTTCGACCTCCTGGTGGCACTGGCGCGCAAACCCTGGCAGGTTTTCACCCGGGAGTTGCTCCTCGAACAAGTTTGGGGCTACCGGCACGCCGCGGACACGCGCCTGGTCAACGTCCACGTCCAGCGCCTGAGGTCCAAGATCGAACGCGACCCGGAGGCGCCCGAGGTCGTTTTGACGGTGCGTGGTGTCGGATATAAAGCAGGTTCCTGAGTCCCCGGCCGGCAAAGCCGGCATGGCAGAAGGAGACCTCGGGACCAAGGGTCCAGAGGCGGCCGGAGTCGACCATTCGACCCCGGCCTTGCCACCGACCCCCGAAGCGACTGGCGAATCGTCCGCCGGGGGCCCCGGTCAACCGGACCCGAAGCAGCCCGGCCGGAATACCCGCACCTTGCCATGGCTCCTTTCCCGCGCACGGATCTGGACACGGCGCGGACTGATCCTTGTTTTGCGGGTCTCACGCCTTGTGTCGATTGGAGTCCGGCAGATCAAACCTGGGCTTCGCTACCTTTGGCGCTCGGTGCTGCGCCGGTGGCGGCGGTCCCTTGAGTTCCGTACCGTCCTGACCACCCTTCTACTGGCCGTGACATCCTTTGCGATAGTGGGCGCCTACCTGTCCAACCAAATTGCCAACAACCTTTTCCAGGAGCGGCTCGCCCAGGCAGAGTCGGAGACCCGATACAACGTCAAACAGGTCCAGGACACGTTCGACGGCGCGCAGGTCACCGATCAGTCCAGCGTCATTACGTTGGTCTATGACACCCTGACGGCCGTGGAGGGCCGGGGTTCGGTCATCCAACGACGCTACGTGTTCGAAGCAAAGCCAGAGCAGACAAAACCCCGTAACCGCTGGGTCGAGTCGCGCGCTTCGGACCAGTTGACGGTCCGGGTCATACCCCCCGAGCTCCGGAAAGCCGTGCAGGAGGGTGGCAAGCAGCAGTTTTGGGCCTCCACGCAGTTCCCTGTAGGCAATGAGGACCGCCCGGGCATCGCCGTCGGAAACCTGGTGACGTTCAACGGCACCTCCTATGAGCTCTACCTGATTTACGACCTCAACACTGCCCAGCAAACGTTGGACGAAATCCAGAACGTGCTCTGGGCCGGTGGAGCTGCACTGGTCCTGATGATCGGGGCGATCGCCTGGTACGTGACGCGCAACGTGGTCAGTCCTGTGAGCCACGCTGCGGTGGTCTCCGAAAAGCTCGCGGCCGGCCAGCTCCAGGAGCGCATGGTGGTCAAGGGCGAGGACGAGGTAGCCAGGTTGGGCGCTTCCTTCAACCACATGGCTGCCAGCCTCCAGGAGCAAATCACCCAGCTGGCCACTTTGTCGCAAATGCAGCAGAGATTCGTTTCCGACGTCTCGCATGAGCTTCGTACCCCGCTGACCACTGTCCGGATGGCTGCCGAAGTGCTCTTTGACGCCCGTGATGACTTTGATCCCATGAACAAGAGGTCAGCCGAACTGCTCTACCACCAGGTTGAGCGGTTCCAGTCCCTGCTCTCGGATTTGTTGGAAATCTCCCGCTTCGACGCCGGGGCAGCAGTCCTGGATGCAGAACCCCAGGACATCTTCCAGGTGATCTCCCATGTCATGGAAGGTGCGGCACCTGTTGCAGCAGAATACGGCTCCGAGGTCCGGCTGAATGCCCGGCAAAAGAGCATCGTGGTGGAGATGGACTCCCGGCGGATCGACCGGATCCTTCGCAATTTGTTGCTGAACGCCCTGGAACATGGGGAAGGGAAACCGATCCACATCTCAGTTGCAGCCAACCATGAGGCCGTTGCAGTGTCGGTCCGGGACCACGGCATCGGGATGACCCAGGCAGAAGCAGCCAGGGTGTTCGATCGTTTCTGGCGGGCCGACCCCGCCCGTGCCCGTACCACCGGAGGCAGTGGCCTGGGCCTGTCCATTGCCGCAGAGGACACCAAACTGCACAATGGTTGGCTTCAGGCGTGGGGCCGCAAGGGATCGGGTTCGAACTTCCGGCTGACACTTCCCCTCCGGCAGGGAGGCACCATTGTGAAGTCTCCGCTTCAGCTTGAACCGGCCGATATTGAATTCCCCGGGACCGGGAGCGCGAACGAGCGGCACATGCTCATCCTGGGCGCGGACTCCGGAGCCGGCCTGCAGCGCCAGCGCCCGGACGCCGCGAAGTCTGCTCCTGACGATCAAGCGGGGAGGGAGGCGTGAGCATGACCGGGCCAAGGCGCCGGCGGGCGTTTCTTGCGGTTCTTGCTGTCCTGATGGTGCTGCTGGCTTCCTGTGCCCAGATTCCGCGGTCCGGGCCCGTCGGTAAAAGCAAGGACGAAGGTGCGGGCAATCCCAACGCACCAGTCTTCTTTCCTGCGGCCCCGCGTGCGGGATCGAGCCCGGAGACCGTGATCGAGGATTTCTACATGGCCGGCAGCGGGTATGAGGATGACTACCCTGTTGCGCGCCAGTATTTGACCCAGGCACAGTCCGTTACATGGAAACCAGACAAGCGGGCCATTGTTTTCCGTGAAGCACAGGTAGTCAAAGCAGCTGGGGAAAACGAGTACCTCTACGAATTGGACGTTGCCTATTCGGTTGACGCCGATGGCGTGGCCACGCAGTTCCCGCCGGGTACCAAGGAGACCATTCCGCTGACCCTTGAGCAGGTGGAAGGCCAGTGGCGGATTTCGAAGGTGCCCGACGGTACGGCCATACCGGAAGAAACGTTCAAGGTAATTTATGGGGCATTCCCCATCTACTTCTATGACCCCACGTTTACCTATGCCGTGCCCGACTACCGTTGGTTCATCAAGAAGAACACCGTCAAGTCCATGACTTCAGCGGTGCTTGCAGGGCCGGCTCCGTACCTTCGGGGTGCAGTGGTCAGTGCCTTCCCGTCCGGGATGAAACTCGCACGCGAATCCGTGCCTGTGGTGTCCGGGTCTGCGCAGGTCGACCTCTCCGCCAAGGAACTGTTCGATGCATCGGCAGAGGACCGCCAGAGGATGCAGAACCAGTTGGCTCTGACCTTCCGGGACCAGCCTGATGTCATCAACGTCCAGCTTCGCGCCGATCAGGACCTTGTCCGGGTTGAGGACAACGGAACAGTCTTGCCTCCTGTAGTGGACAAGAGCGTTCCGGCCCGTCAGATAGCTGTCAGCAACGGCGATCTGGTGCGGTATGAAAATAACCGGATGACTCCGCTTCCGGACATGCAACCAGTGTCCGGCCTGGGCCCCCACTCGCCGGCTGAATCGCCTGTTTCCCAAACGGCGGCGTTCCTCAACGGGGACAAGACAACCCTGTATGCGATTGAACCCGGTCAGCCGGCACGCCAGTTGACCACCAGGAGCACTCTCACAGGGCCTTCCTTCAGCCCCCACGATTGGGTTTGGACAGCCGGGCCGGGCGCCAACGGAGCGGCCGAAGTGGTGGCTTTCAAACCCACGGGGGTTGCCCCGGGCATGGCCATTCCCAATGTCACCTTGACTCCGGCTTGGTTGTCCGGACGGACCGTCAAGGACTTCAGGGTTTCCCGGGAAGGGACCCGGGCGCTGGTCATTTCCCAGGCAAACGGCAAGTCAACGGTGCAGATTACCGGAATAGTCCGAAATGCCGACGGCGTGCCCAAGGACCTCACTGCGCCCATCACCTTGGTCAGCAGCGGCTCGGTTGACCAGGGTGTCTGGGTTAACAGTTCAACAGTGGCCGTGATGTCTGGATCGGCCAGTGGAACCGTGGTCCCTGAACTGCTTTCGCTGGAGTCGGGCGAACCACAACAGTTGGCTCCGTGGGACGGCTTGACCAGCCTCAGCGCCGGTAATGGCTCGGAGCAGATTTACGGTCAATCCGAGGACGGCGTGTTCCAACGGGTAGGAAACGGCTGGGAACTCCAGCTTAAAGGACCTACGGAGCCCGCTTTCCCCGGCTGACCAGGGAGCAGATAGAGTCCGCGTTGTGCACATAGGGTGGGGCATGCCTTGCCGTCGGGTTTGGTTCCCTGCATGCTTGCTGCCATGACCAGGGCAGAAAAGGAAACCAGGGACGGCTCCTTCGGGCCGCACAGCACTGCCATGGCTACCGCTCTTGACCAGCACGGCTTCCGGGAGCTTCGTGCGGCTACCCGTGCCAGGCAGCCACGGCGGGACCAAGACCCCGACCTCCACCCGGTGGATCCTGTGCAGGCTCGTCGGCGTGCTCCTGACCGACAGCCTCTTGGCCGCTTCCTGGCGGTGCTTCAAGGCACTGCCACTGACCTGCTGGGCCTGCTGGTGCCTGTGGATTGCGTTTGTTGCTCTGCGGAGGACACCGTGTTGTGTGCGGCCTGCGCCAAGCGGGTCCGACAACTCTGCAGCCGGCCGTTCCGCGCAGAACAGGAGTCGCCCGCCCTGGTTGGGTTCGATGGCGCGACAAGGATGGGAGTTGTTGCCGCTGGGCCCTACCGGGACGAACTGGCCCAGTGCCTCCTCTCTTTCAAGCACTTGGGCCAGTGGCGCCTGGCCGGGGTCCTGGCGCCTTGTCTTGGCAACGCGGTGCGGCGGGCCATTGGTGATAAATCCGGATTCTTCCTTGTGCCGGTTCCTACAAGTGGCCGGGCCTACCGAAAAAGGGGATTCAGCCCGGTGCATCTCTTGCTTTTCGTCGTGCGGATACGACGCATGCTGCCCCAGTGCACAAGCCTTGACGCTTTGGAAAAGCGAGTTATTTCAACGGCATCCGTGGTCCGAAGGGACTCGCTTCGAGACCTTCTGGAGCGGACCGCCGGCTTTCCGGGCAGGAAGGGGACACGGCACTCCGGTGCAGGCCAGAAGGGACTGGGAAGAGGCGCCCGGGCCAGCAGGGTCCATGGATCCATGCGGGTAAAAGGCCGATACCTCCAACAAATCAAGGGCAGGAAATGCCTTCTTGTAGACGATGTGCTCACCACCGGCGCGACCCTTGCCGAAGCAGCCCGGGCAGTGGAAGCTGCGGGCGGTGTGGTCTGTGGCGCCGTTGTCCTCGCGGCCACGAGGCCACCAGCCTACGCTTCCAACTCCATAGGGCGCGATCCGGATGAAGTCTTCAAGACTCAATCAAAAAATAAGCGAGCAAAGGATGAATAACGCGTGACGATGAACTAACGTCGGTTGTGGGTACCAAGAATAGATGTACCTGTCGATAGCGGCTCGGAAAGGGGCTCGACTGTCCGTCAGACAAGCCCCCAAAAGCGTCGTTGTCGTGTCACCTGAGTTATTTGGAGGGCACCATGGAGTTCATGATCAGCGGACGAAATCTCACAGTTTCCGACCGCTTTCGCGAATACGCCGGCGAGAAAATCTCGAAGATTGAGTCGCTGGGGGATAAGGTCCAGCGAGTCGACGCCAAGGTTTCCAAGGAAACCAACCCGCGGCAGACGCCGGGCCAGCTCACCGTTGAAGTGACAGTCCTGGGCCGGGGCCCCGTCATCCGTGCCGAGGCCACAGCCGACGATAAATTCGCTGCCTTCGATCTGGCATACAACAAGCTTCTTGAGAGGCTTCGGCGCGCGAAGGACCGGAAAAAGGTGCACCACGGCCGCCACACGCCGAAGGCCGTGCGCGAAGCCACTGCAACACTGGAACCAGCCAGCGCGAGCGAACCGCTCTACCTCGAAGCAAGCAATCACCAGGACCCCGCGCCGACGGCAGATGAGCGTTCTCCCTATGAGATCGAGAACGACATTCCGGCAGGCGACTCGCCCGTCCTGATCCGCCGGAAAGTCTTCCCCGCTGCTTCCCTGACGCTGGATGACGCTGTGGACAACATGGAACTCGTTGGCCACAACTTCTACCTTTTCCTGGATAAGGAAACCAATGCGCCCTCGGTCGTCTACCGCCGTAGTGGTTGGACCTACGGCGTGATCACTCTCGACTCCACCTGTGAACCCGGCGAGGAAGCCGTGGAAGAGAAAATCCACGCCTACCGTTCCGATGACCAGGCGTCCACTGCAAAGTAAGGCACTATTGCCCGTATGAAGGGACTTCCATGACCGCTTCGCTGAGCCTCTCCGAGGCACGGCGGATCGCATTGGCAGCTCAAAGATTGGCAAAAATCCGGCCCGCCGGCCCCGTGACAGCACGGGCGGTGGGCCGGACTTTTGCCCAACTCCAGCTTGTTCAGATCGATTCCGTGAACGTGGTGGCCAGAAGTCACTACCTACCTTTCTTTTCCCGGTTGGGCGACTACGACCCCGGGATCCTGCACACGATGGCAGGTCGAAAGCCGCGCCGGATGATGGAGTATTGGGCGCACGAGGCGAGCTTTATCCGCCCGGAGCATTTTCAAGACCTTCTGGTGTGGCAAAAACGGTCTTGGGTGGGAGCCCACCACCTTGAACCGCATGTCCGCCAGGATATGGAAGACCGCGTTCTGGCCGCGCTCAGTGCAGGACGCCCTATGACTGCCTCGGAACTCACGGCTGAACTCGGGCACGAAGAGGCAGCCGACCGTGGCAATTGGGGATGGAACTGGAACATCGTTAAGCGGGTCCTGGAGCACCTGTTTGAACAAGGACGCATCTCGGCCGCGTCGCGGACACCGCAATTCGAGCGTAAGTACACCCTGACCTCCAGGGTTGTTCCTGACATTGCCGCGCCCTCGGGAACCGCCGAGGACTCGCTCGACCGCCTGATGGATGCTGCCGCCCAAGCCCACGGAATCGGCACTGTCCGCTGTTTTTCGGACTACTTCCGGACACCTGTGAAGGCAGGAGCGGAGTCGGTCCGGCGGTTGGTCCAGGCAGGCCGCCTCCTGCCAGTGTCGGTGCGCGGTTGGGACAGGGAAACCTACAAGCACATCACCGCCAAGGTGCCACGCAGGGCTGAAGGCCGTGCATTGCTGAGCCCTTTTGACTCGTTGGTCTTTGAACGGCGGCGACTTGAGGAATTGCATGGTTTCCATTACCGGATAGAGATCTACACTCCCGCGGCCAAGCGTCAATTCGGCTATTACGTACTCCCGTTCCTTCTCAGGGACGGGATCGTGGCACGGGTGGATCTGAAGGCAGACCGCGCAACCGGCCGCCTTCTGGTGCGCTCGGCGTTTGCTGAGCTTGGTGCTCCAGCCGATACCGCCGTCGAACTTGCTGCCGAGCTGGAACTCATGGCGGCCTGGCTCAGGTTGCAGGACGTCGTGGTGTGGCCGGTGGGGGACCTCGCGGGCGATCTCGCCCAAGCCGTGGCTGATCGCGCTGAAGGACGGGGTGGACTCCTTGGCAACCGGCCAGTCCGCTGAGAGGTGAACGCGGCCACGTGGTGCTGGTCTCTCCCGTAGACTGAAACAGCCAGAATTCGGCAGCATGAGACTGGGAGCAATTTCACGTGGCATCACTAATCGAAAAACTTCTCCGCACGGGTGACAAAAAGACACTCAAGCAATTGCGGAACTATGCCGATTCCATCAATGCCCTGGAAGACTCCTTCAAGTCCTTCACGGACGCCGAACTCCGCGAGGAAACCGACCATCTCCGGTCCCGCCACCAAGACGGCGAGACCTTGGAAGCACTCCTCCCGGAAGCATTCGCCGCTGTGCGTGAGGCCTCTTCCCGTACCTTGGGCATGCGCCACTTCGATGTCCAGCTGATGGGTGGCGCCGCACTTCACCTGGGCAACATCGCGGAAATGAAAACCGGTGAAGGCAAGACCCTCGTGGCAACCGCGCCCGCGTATCTGAATGCGCTGGCGGGCAAGGGTGTCCATGTTGTCACGGTCAACGACTACCTCGCCGAATACCAGTCCGAGCTGATGGGCCGCGTTTACAGGTTCCTGGGCCTGACCAGCGGTTGCATCCTGTCCAACCAGGATCCCGCGGTCCGGCGGCAGCAGTACGCTGCGGACATCACTTATGGAACCAACAACGAGTTTGGTTTCGACTACCTGCGCGACAACATGGCCTGGGATGCCAGTGAACTCGTTCAGCGCGGACACAATTTCGCGATCGTCGATGAAGTCGACTCCATCCTGATTGACGAGGCTCGTACTCCGCTCATCATTTCCGGCCCTGCCCAAGGCGACACCAACCGCTGGTACAGCGAGTTCGCAAAAGTCGTTCTCCGCCTGCAACCCGAAGTCGACTACGAGGTCGATGAAAAGAAGCGCACGGTGGGCGTACTCGAAGCCGGTATCGAAAAGGTTGAGGACTACCTCGGAATCCAAAACCTTTACGAATCCGCCAACACCCCCCTGATCGGCTTCCTCAACAACGCCATCAAGGCCAAAGAGCTTTTCAAGCGCGACAAAGACTACGTCATCCTCGACGGCGAGGTCCTCATTGTCGACGAGCACACCGGCCGTATCCTCGCCGGGCGCCGCTACAACGAAGGCATGCACCAGGCCATTGAGGCCAAGGAAAATGTCGAGATCAAGGCCGAGAACCAGACGCTCGCCACCGTGACACTGCAGAACTACTTCCGCATGTACTCAAAGCTCGCCGGCATGACCGGCACGGCCGAGACTGAAGCGGCTGAGTTCATGAGCACCTACAAGCTGGGTGTGGTGCCCATCCCCACCAACCGGGACATGCAGCGGATCGACCAGCCGGACCTTGTTTACAAGAACGAGGTCGTAAAGTTCGACGCCGTAGTGCAGGACATCGCCGAGAGGCACGAGAAAGGCCAGCCGGTGCTGGTAGGCACCACCAGCGTGGAAAAGAGCGAGTACCTCTCCAAGCTGTTGGCCAAAGAAGGTATCCGGCACGAGGTGCTGAACGCCAAGAACCATGCACGTGAAGCCTCGATCGTTGCGCAAGCCGGACGAAAAGGCGCCGTTACCGTTGCAACCAACATGGCAGGTCGCGGTACCGACATCATGCTTGGCGGCAACGCCGAGTTTACTGCCATTGCAGAGCTGGCGAAGCGTGGACTCGATCCCGAGGAAAACTCGGAGGAGTATGAGGCGGCCTGGCCCGAGGCGCTTTCTGCCGCCAAGCAATCGGTCAAAGATGAGCACGAAGAAGTCTTGGACCTTGGCGGGCTCTACGTTCTGGGAACTGAGCGGCATGAATCCCGCCGGATCGACAACCAGCTGCGCGGCCGTTCAGGACGTCAAGGTGACCCCGGCGAATCCCGTTTCTATCTTTCCCTGACTGATGACCTCATGAGGTTGTTCAATTCGGGTGCGGCCGAACGGCTCATGAACAGCTCCGTGCCCGATGATGTCGCGCTTGAATCGAAGCTGGTCTCCCGTGCCATCGCCTCTGCCCAAGGGCAGGTGGAAGGTCGCAACGCTGAACAGCGCAAGAACGTTCTCAAGTACGACGACGTCCTCAACCGGCAGCGTGAAGCGATCTATGGCGACCGCCGCCGTATCCTTGAGGGCGACGACCTGCACGAGAAGGTCCAGTTCTTCCTTGAAGACACCATCAACGCACTCATCGAGGCAGCCACTGCCGAGGGAACAGGCGACGATTGGGACTTCAACCAGCTGTGGGCCAACTTGAAGACGTTGTACCCGGCCACGGTGACGGCCGAAGAGATCATCGAGGAAGCCGGTGGAAAGTCCCGTGTCACTGCCGATTTCCTGAAGGATGAGATTCTTTCCGACGCCCGACTGGTTTACCAGGCCCGTGAAGAGGCCATTGGCTCCGAGAGCATGCGCGAACTGGAACGACGTGTTGTGTTGTCGGTCCTGGGACGTAAATGGCAGGAACACCTTTACGAGATGGATTACCTGAAGGAAGGTATTGGTCTCCGGGCGATGGCCCAGCGTGATCCCCTGGTGGAGTACCAGCGCGAGGGCTTTGTGATGTTCCAGTCCATGATGGAAGCCATCCGTGAAGAGAGCATCGGATTCCTTTACAACCTTGAGGTGGAAGTAACGCCGGCCGAGGACGTGGTGGTTGCCGACGACACCGCCGCCGGGACGCACACTGAACATCATGAACCGCAGATTCGGGCAGCGGGCCTGCAGGCGCCGGAGAAGCCGGCGCAGTTGCAGTACACCGCGCCGGGTGAAGATGGTGGGACCCAAACCCGCGTCGAGGGCCGCACGTCCGGTCGTTCCGGCAATCCGGCCAAGGCAGCCGGCCAGGAGCAGCGCAAACCTGCCAAGAAGAAGCGTCGCTGATCCTCTGATGTAGTGGCCGCAACTGGCATTGCTGGTGGCATGCCATGTAAGGGCTGGTCAAAGAATAGGGCGGGCCCCGGACTTAGCGTCCGGGGCCTGCTTTTTTGTTGTCCGCGGATGGCTGCTCCGGGGTCAACCGATTTCCAAAGCCGTAACCCGCCACACTCCATCCAACCGTTCCAGTCTCATGGCCACAGCGCGGCATCTTTGTTCTTCGGCAACAACAATGCTTGCCTCGCAGATGTCCTCGGTGATTGAGCAGGCTCGAACAGAGCGGACCATGGGGCTCCGGTGGGGATGAAGGTTTCCCCGGACCCTGGCGGCGTGCTTCCGGGTGAGGGCAGCCCTGTGCTGCAGGGATAGATAGCAGTCAGGATCAAGGGAACGTGAGAGCTGGGTCAGGGCGCGGGTACCTGCCAGAACCTCCAACGCTGCCTGCGCGATACTGCGTGCAACCAGCCGAACGTCAATGTCCGAACTGTTCGAACCGTAACCGGGAGATGGTCGTTGGGAGTTCTGGCGGCCCGTGGGCCGGCTCGCGGTCGCAACGGTCATGGTCATACCTCAGGCATTCACTACATGAACCCGGGCGTGGGGACGCCCTGTTCTGATGGCTTCTGCTGGGATGACGCTTGTGTTGCTTGTGGGGGACCCCTGAGCGGGTCACGTTTTTAGTAGTCGTTTACCGGATTGTCAGCCCGGCAAGGGCGGCCGCAGGACCTGGCCCGGGACCAACACTGAAGGATCCTCGCCAATGACCGAACGGTTGGCGGCGTGCCACTTGGGCCACAACAGCGCGACCTCGACATCGGTTGAAAGGGGACCCAGCCGTGACGCTGCAATAGACCAAAGAGTGTCTCCTGACTTCACGACGACACCGGATTCTTCTGGAGGGATCCCTTGTCTGATCGGCGACCGGCTGAGAAGTCCGGGATCGGCGAGGGGAGGCTTGGGCTTCCACCGTGGATCAAGGGAGTTTGCCTTGGCGATGGACCCGGTTTTCTGCAAATCGGGAGCGGACCCCGCAGCGGGCTTGGGAGTCCAGGCAGGGTGCGGAGAGGTTCGGCTGTTGACAGCTGTGGGTCCCCAGCCGGGCTCGGGTAGGGGAGTGGATGCCTGGGCCATAGTGGCACCCAGGAGGTTCAAGCTCAGGACCGCTGCGGCAATCCGCAGCATAAAAGCAGGGCTGAACTTTGCCAGGGCATTGGCGCTGGCCTTCTTTCCCCTACGGTGCAAAAGCGATGCGAAGAATGCGAGCACAAATGAAAGAATCCACCACGCCACCAGTGCTGCACCAGCACCGTTCGCGATGAAACCGATCAGGTCCTCAATGGAGATGACTTGGTTGTGGTGATCCGCTGACCGCCATTGATCCAAGAGCATGGTGCCCACGTAGAAAAGCAGCAGCCCAAGTCCCAGGATTGTCCCGGCGAGGCAGGCGTCGCTGCGTACTGTTCTTGCCACTCAAAGCCCCCAAGCTCCGTTTGATGCAGTTTGATGCATTTTGACATCGTTAGGCCTATTCTGAACACGTTGCAGCCGTTCTGTCCAATCCGGATCGCCGGATAACGCCATATTCGCTCCGTCATCATGTTGCAGCCTAGTCTGACTACATGAGATGGGACTCTCTCTTTGACGATCTGGACGCACAATTTTCTGCCGGGCACGCCCTTTCGGCGGAGTCGGAGATCACTGAGCGGTCCAGGGTGGAGCTTGCCGGGATCGAATTGGGTGATCGGCTCCGTGGTGCAGCTGGCTCAGTAATTACACTGCGTCTCGCCGACGACACCGTCCTGGAAGGGGTGGTGAGGCGTGTGGGCGGTGACTGGCTGGTTGTGGCTGAGGGGTCCAAGCAATGGCTGGTGCCATTCGCTGCAGTGCTGACATTCCGGGGCCTGGGGAGATTGGCCTTGAAACCCGCGTCGACGATTCTTGGGTTACCCGGGATCGCATCCGTCCTCAGGGCGCTGGCCATGGACCGGTCCGAGCTGGTACTTCACTTGGTCGCACCAGCCGGAACCGCCGTGAAGATCAGGGGTGTCATAGACAGGGTGGGCCGGGACCACCTTGATATTGCCGTTGTCCGGGACGGTGAAGCGCGGCGGGCGGGAAACGTGGCCTCGGTCATGACTGTCCCGTTCGGCGCTGTTGCAGCTCTGTGCTCATACCCCGGTGGTAACTACCCTCGCGGGTACGCCTAGGGCTGGCCCGCCTTGGCTCTTGCCTCCTGGATCATGCGGCTTGCTTCGGCATAGCGGTCCTGGATGTATTTTTCCAGCATCGTCTCCTCAATGCGCCACTGACCCCGCCCTCCTACTTGGATGGCTTTCAATTCGCCGCTGCGCACCAGGGCATAGGCCTGCGGGGAATTGATTTGAAGTTGTTCGGCGACGTCCGCCAGAGTCAGGAATCGGGGCATGGCACCATTTTGCCACCGTTGGACTGCTTTTGGTGCGTTTATCCACAGTTATGGCTACTTTGTGGTCAGTGGCTTTTGCCTCGTGGGAACGGCCGGTAAGAATGAGGGGGCGGGTCCATTGACCTGCCATAAGCTCACCGGGGGTAGCAGGACATGGGTCAAGGGGCAGTGGTCGCTGCAGCAAGATTGAAGAAGCCGTCGTGGAAGGATCCCCGGCTGCTGATCGGCATCCTGTTGGTACTCGTCTCCGTTGCCGGCGTCATCGCCCTGGTTGGCTCGGCAGACAGAACGACGCAGGTCTACACGGCGCGCGAAGAAATCGCAGTTGGCCAAGCGGTCACCATGGCGGACCTCTCGATTGCCAATGTGCGCCTGGACGATCTTGAGTCCGGGTACGTCACCGTAGAGGGCGGCTGGGCCGACGGCCGGGTTGCTCTGCAACGGGTCGCGAAGAACCAGCTTCTCGCCAAGGAAAGCCTGGGGCAGGCCGATGCGCTGAACCGGAAGCCTGTCGCTGTTTCCGTCGAAGGGGAACTGCCTGTTCAGGTCGTTGGAGGTGCGCGGGTCGATGTCTGGGTTGCGTTGCCCGGTTCAAACAGTGCGTTTGATGAGCCGCATTTGCTGCTGCCCAGCGCCGAAATTGCGCAGGTGGTGTCTGGACCCGTTGGTTTGGGAGCATCCAAAACCACCCAGATCCTTGTCCTCGTGACGGATGAGCAGATGCCCAAGCTGTTGGGTGCACAAGCGAATAAGGCCAGCATTTCAGTGGTGTGGAATCCGGCGGGACTGAACCCATGAGCATTCCCGTGGTTACTGTAGGTCCCGCGCAAGAGGCAGTAGTAGGCGGGCTGGAGGGCCTGCATGGGCCGGTGACGGTGGTCAGGCGCTGTTCGGAGCTTGCCGAGCTTATGGCAGCCTGCCAGAGCGGTCTTGCCATGGCAGCCGTTGTCGCGGAGGGCTGTGACGAACTAACCACTACCTTGGTGGATCGGCTCGGGGCAGTCGGGGTCTCGGTCGTGGCGCTCACGGATGACCCGGTCGAGGCCGGGCGGCTGCACTCCATTGGAGTTGTTGTGGCCGCTTCAGGCATAGCACCCTCCGTGCTCGCGGCAAGAATATCCGAGGCGGTAGGGGGCGGTCACGCACGGGCCCTGCTCGGCTCGGGCCAGGACTCAGGTTTCGCCGATGTCGGAGGTGGTCCGTTATCGGTACCAACTCCTGAAGTTGAACAGGACCCGCAGGAGGGTTCGGGCCAGGTGTTTGCCGTGTGGGGGCCCATTGGGTCCCCCGGCAGGACGCTGCTGGCGGTCAACATCGCTGCCGAGTTGGCGGCGGAAGGAAAATCCGTCGTCCTCGTCGATGCCGACAGCTATGGCGCCAGCGTGTCTGCTGTCCTGGGGCTGTTGGACGAAGCCGCGGGTCTCGCCCAGGCCTGCAGGCTTGCTGACCAAGGGATTCTTGACGCGGAAGCGCTGAAGGCCGCGGCGGTTCCAGTATTCACGAAAGAATTCTCCTTCCGGGTGCTTACGGGGACCACGCGTGCGGACCGATGGACAGAGCTGAGGGCTGCTGCGATGTCCCGCGTCCTTGAACGTGCCAAGGAAGTCTCGGATGTCGTGGTGGTAGACACCGGATTTTGTCTCGAGTCGGATGAGGAACTGAGCTTCGACACCATGGCTCCACGCCGGAACGCGGCAACTTTGCGGAGTCTGGAAATGGCTGATGTGGTTTTCGCTGTGGGAGCGGCAGACGCCATCGGAGTACCGCGGCTGGTCCGTGGCCTGGCCGAAATGCAGGCAGCTGTTCCGGACGCATCAGTGCGGGTGGTCCTTAATAAGGTCAAAAAGTCGGCCGTGGGGTATGCGCCAAGGCAGCAATTGGCGGAGGCGTGGGAAAGGTTTGGGCCGGGGCTGGGAATCGACGCCTACCTGCCGGCGGACCCGATAGCTTGTGATGCAGCCTTGCTCTCAGGGTCGGTTCTCCTGGAATGCGCACCCGAATCGGCACTTCGACTTGCCATTGCCAACCTTGTCTGTGCGCCTGTCCAGCAAAAGGCGAATTCCTTTGGCCGAAATACCAGAGCCGCCCGCCTACATAAGCGCTAGGCTCAAAATGTGGGCTGCAGAGTCGCAGCAATCAACATGTGATGGAGGCGTTTGTAGATGTCGTCAGGATCCAGCGTGGAGGATCGGTCCGAAGCAGCAGTTGTCCGTGAAGGTTTCTTCGGTGACTACTATGAACACCTCGCAGAGGAGGACGCGCGCGCCTATTCGGCTGAGCTGCTGATCTCGCGGGCGACAAATCACAAGAAAGTCGCCCAGTCGCGGATGCCGGGCAACGCCGTCGTCGAAATTTCCGGTGAAGCTGACCGAGGTGTCGTGTATATCGTCACCGACGACATGCCTTTCCTCGTGGACTCAGTGAACGCAGAACTCGTTCGTCAAAACTGCGCGATCCGACTTGTCATGCACCCATTGTTCGTAGTCACCCGCGACCGTGTTTCCGGGGAGCTCCGGAACATCTCCCGGGTCCCGTCCAACGTCGGTATTTCCAGTGGCGACACCGCTGCACTTCCAAGCGTGGCCCATCTTTTGGGTGACGGCGACAACTCCTCGCACATGGAATCCTGGATTGCCGTTGAGATTGACCGTGTCAGCGACGACGCCCGTGCAGCATTGGTCGAAGGACTCCAGCGCGTTCTGGGCGATGTCCGTGCAGCGGTCGAAGACTGGCCAAAGATGCGCAGTAAGGCACTGGAGCTGGCCGAAGCTCTTGGGGGTATCTCACACCCTGAGCAGATCGCCGAACTTCGCCAAGCGCAGGATCTCCTGCGCTGGCTCGACAACGGCAACTTCACCTTCCTCGGATACCGCGAGTACGACCTCGTGGACCAGGATGGCGAGGACGTTCTGCAACTCCGTGAAGACAGCGGCCTTGGGCTCCTGCGCGCCGGGGACGCCACGCGCCAGGTTCAACACCTCACAGACGCCGGACGAAAACGCGCCAGGGAAAAGCGTGCCTTGGTCATTACCAAAGCCAATTCCCGGTCGACTGTCCACCGGCCCGCCTACCTTGACTACATCGGAGTCAAGAGCTTCGACGCCCAGGGCAACGTCAATGGGGAACGGCGTTTTATCGGCCTGTTCGCAACAAGCGCCTACACCGGTTCCGTGCGCAACATTCCGATTGTCCGGGACAAGGTGGATGCTGTTCTGCGCAACGCCGGGTTCCCGATCGACTCCCATTCGGGCAAGGATCTCCTGGGCATCCTTGAGACCTACCCACGCGATGAACTGTTCCAGATCGAGATACCGGACCTGGCGGCAACCGCTACCGGAATCCAGCGGTTGCAGGAACGACGCCGAACCAAGCTGTTCCTTCGCCCTGACATCTACGGCCGCTTCATGTCGGCCGTGGTGTACCTGCCCCGGGACCGTTACACCACCAGCGTTCGCCTTCGGATCGAACAGGAACTCCGGGAAACCTTCCAAGCCGAGAGCATCGATTACGAGGCCCGGATCACTGAGTCTGCCCTGGCCCGGGTCTTCTTCAGGATCCGGCTGCCGCGCACCGCTGAGCTGGCCGAAGTCAACGTTGCCGAGCTGGAACACCGGCTCATGAGGGCATCCCGTTCCTGGAGTGAAGGTATCACCGAGGTCCTCCGCGAGCACCGGTCGGCAGAGAGCGCCGACGTCCTGTCCGCGCTGTGGGCAGAGGCATTTCCCGCAGGCTACCGCGTGGACTACGAAGTTGAAGACGCTCTGGAGGACATCGAGCGCTTCGAAAAGTACGGAGCCGAGGCTGAAAGGGCGGGGGAGGCGCCGAAGCAGGTCAAACCCGGGGTACACGTGTACCTGCCTGAAGGTGCCGGCGAAGCTTTGGAGGAGGACGCCCGCGTCAAGCTCTACCTCATGGAGCCTAAGAGCCTGAGCCAGATCCTTCCCTACTTCCACAACCTCGGCCTTGAAGTTTTGGATGAACGTCCCTTCGAGATCGAAACCTCCGATCACCGTGACTTCTTCCTTTACGACCTCGGACTTAAGTACCCTGCCGGCGTCGACCCCCTTGCTACGGGTGAACTCTTGAGCGATTCCTTCGGTGCCGCCGTGACGGGATCCGTAGAGTCGGACAACTTCGACCGGCTGGTTCTGCGTGAAGGAATGCATTGGCGTCAGGTAGTGGTCCTCCGCGCCTACGCCAAGTACATGCGGCAAATGGGGAACACCAACTCCTTCGGTTTCATCGCCGACACTCTCTTGGGCAACCCCGATGTAGCCCGTGGCCTGAACGCGCTCTTCTCCGCACGGTTCGACCCCGCGGTACCTGAAGAACTTCGGTCCGAACGCCAGGAAGCGGCACGGCTGGCCTTGGCCGAATCCATCGAGCAGGTGGCAACGTTGGACGCTGACCGTGTCCTGCGTACTTTCGTGAACCTCATTGAGTCCACCCTTCGGACCAATTACTTCCAGAACAAGGAATACCTCAGCTTCAAGCTGGACCCGACGTCGATTGACGGGCTGCCTTTCCCGCGCCCCATGTATGAGATCTGGGTTTACTCACCCCGGGTTGAAGGCGTGCATCTGCGTTTCGGCAAGGTCGCCCGCGGTGGTCTCCGCTGGTCCGACCGCCGCGAAGACTTCCGCACCGAAATCCTTGGCCTGGTGAAAGCCCAGACCGTCAAGAACGCTGTGATCGTTCCGACGGGTGCCAAGGGAGGTTTCTTCGCAAAGAAGTTGCCCAACCCGGCGATCGACCGGGCAGCCTGGATGGCGGAAGGAATCGAAAGCTACAAGACCTTCATCCGGGGCCTGTTGGACATCACTGACAACCTGGTGACCTCAGTGGACGGCGAAAGGCTCGTCCCGCCGTCGGACGTTGTTCGCCACGACGGCGACGACTCCTACCTTGTGGTGGCAGCTGACAAGGGAACTGCGACGTTCTCCGACACCGCAAATGGACTCGCAGCCGAGTATGGGTTCTGGCTGGGAGACGCCTTTGCCTCGGGCGGCTCGGTGGGCTACGACCACAAAGCCATGGGAATTACAGCCCGCGGAGCATGGGAATCAGTCAAGCGGCACTTCAGTGAACTCGATCTGGATACACAGACCGAGGAATTCACGGTGGTCGGCGTTGGCGATATGTCCGGTGACGTCTTCGGCAACGGAATGTTGCTGTCCCGTCACATCAGGCTGCTGGCCGCCTTCGACCACCGCCACATCTTCCTTGATCCCACACCGGATGCCGCAGCATCATTCAAGGAACGTCAGCGGCTGTTCGAACTGCCCCGGTCTTCCTGGGGTGACTACGACCGTTCACTCATCAGTGAAGGTGGGGGCGTCTACCCGCGCCAGGCCAAGACCATACCGGTTTCCGACCAAGTGCGTAAGGCGCTGGGCCTGCCCGACGGCACCACACAGCTGAGCCCGCCTGAACTCCTTCGCGCGATTTTGCTGGCTCCGGCGGATCTCCTCTACAACGGCGGCATCGGAACCTACGTCAAGGCAAGCACAGAAACACATGCGGCCGTAGGGGACAAAGCCAACGACGCCATTCGCGTGGACGGGCGTGATCTGCGGGTCAAGGTTGTGGGAGAAGGTGGAAACCTCGGCTTGACGCAGCGTGGGCGCATCGAAGCTGCCCTGCAAGGGGTCATCCTCAACACTGATGCAATCGACAACTCGGCCGGTGTGGACTGCTCCGACCATGAAGTGAACATCAAGATCTTCGTGGACCGCATGGTCGCTGCCGGCAAGCTTGAGGCAGCAGAGCGGGCCGGGTTCCTGGCAGACATGACGGATGAGGTGGGACGACTCGTCCTCCAGGACAACATCGACCAAAATATCCTGTTGTTGAATGACCGGACGCGGGTTGCCGAGTGGAGTCCCAGCTATGAGCGGCTGATGGATTGGTTGGAGAAGTCCGCCGATCTCAAGCGTGATCTGGAAGCTCTGCCCACCACAGAGACGCTTCGTGCAAGGCTGGAACAGGGTCAGGGCCTGACATCGCCTGAACTGGCAGTCCTGGCGGCTTACGCCAAGATCGAACTCGGCGCGGCACTGCGTGAGAGCAACCTTGCCGACGACCCTTGGTTTGCGGAGACCATCCGGAACTACTTCCCCAAGCAGTTGCGCGAGAAGTTCGACGCCGAACTGGACACCCACCCGCTGCGCCGCGAAATCATCGCAACCGTAGTGGCCAACGACATCATCAACCTTGGCGGCATTACCTTTGCCTTCCGCGCCATTGAAGAAACATCGGCCAATGAGGTCGCAGTTGCCAAGGCATTTGTTGCCCTGCGCGAAATTTACGATCTCGATCCCATGGTGGCGGAGTTGAATGCACTGCCCGCATCGTTCCCGACTGAGCACTGGAGCGAAGTCCACCTGGATATCCGCCGGCTGCTCGACAGGGCCGTTCGATGGATCCTTGGGCAAGGAATGGCATCGCAGCCGATTTCCGAGGTGGTGGAATCGTTCAAGCCGATGCTGGCTCCTTTGCGGGCCAAATTGCTGGACTACCTCCGCGGCGAAGACAAGACACGCATCTCGGGTTGGCTTGAGAAAGCACGCAGCTGGGATTTGCCCGAACACCTTGCCCACAGGTGGGCTGAGCTGTTCGAAAGTTACGCGCTGTTGGATATTGCCAGGATCGCCCAGACCGGCGGTGGCAGCGTCGAAGCCGTCGCACACGTCTATTACACGGTGTTCAACCGCTTCCACGTCGATTCGTTGCTGGAACGGATCAGTTCACTGCCGCGTGATGACCGCTGGCAGGCCCTGGCCAGGGCTGCCCTTCGCGACGACCTTTATTCAACTGTCGCGGATATGACGACGTCGGTGCTTGAGTCTACGGAGTCAGGCGCCTCCGCTGAAGATCGCCTGAAGGCCTGGGAAGGGCAGAATGCCGAGCAACTCGGCCGTGCCAAGACCATGTTTGACGAGGTCAACGCGCTCGAAGCCGACGACATGGCTTCACTGTCGGTAGCATTAAGGCTCTTGAGGTCAATCGTTCGACGCTAGGGGCAATCCCGGCGTCGCAAATGGAGGTGCAGTGGCAATCTTTACAGACCCCATCAGGGAACACGCTGATTTCGGGCCTGGGGATGCCGAATGGCTGCACCTCCTCGTCGGTGACTGGCAGATGGTCGCCGACCTTGCATTCGCGGACCTTGCTTTGTGGTTCCCGCACCCGGAGTTCGGTTATATAGCCCTCGCCCACGTCCGTCCGTCGACATCCCATACGGTGTTTCATGCGGACTTCGTGGGTGAGGGCATCCGTTCCGATCTCCGCCCGCTGGTGGACAAGGCATGGAACAGCCGCTCGATCGAACGCTCCAGCGAAACAAGCTGGAGCAGCGAGATGGCCCTGCGTGTTGAAGCTGTTCCCATGGTGCGCAATGGCAGGACGCTGGCCGTCGTGACATCCCACATGGATTTGTCCAGCTCACGCATGCCCTCGAGGCTGGAACTGACATACCGTCAGTGTGCCTATGATCTCCTCCGCATGGGCACGCTGGGACTCTGGCCGGACTTCGCATCTCCCACAGGATCACGCCGTGGCGCACCACGCGTGGGGGACGGGCTTATCAGACTGGACGCCGAGGGGATTGTTCAGTACGCGAGCCCCAACGGTGTATCGGCTTTCAGGCGACTCGGCGAAGTTGAGTCGCTTGAGGGACGGTCACTGGCGGAAGTCACTGCCGGGCTCCTTAAGGACCGCCGGATGGTGGACGAGACACTGCCGCTGGTTGTCACCGGACGCATGCCTTGGCGGAGCGAGATTGAGTCCCGCGGCGTCAGCCTTTCCCTGCGTGCCATTCCCTTGCGCGATGAACAACACCGTTTCGGTGCCTTGGTCCTGTGCCGGGACGTCTCTGAACTGCGGCGCAGGGAAATGGAGCTCGTCACCAAGGATGCCACCATCCGCGAGATCCATCACCGGGTAAAGAACAATCTTCAAACTGTTGCGGCCCTCCTGCGCATGCAATCGCGCCGCATGGTCAGCGACGAAGCGAAGCAGGGCCTGGAACAAGCGATGCGGCGTGTGGCCACCATTGCCCTCGTCCATGAAACCCTTTCCCAGGGGTTGACGCAGAGTGTTGATTTTGATGAGTTGATAGGTCGGCAGTTCCGGCTCTCAGCCGAGGTCGCATCGCCATCCCAGCAGGTGCGAACCGAACGCTCCGGGTTGTTCGGTGAACTGCCCAGCGATTTCGCCACACCATTGGCCCTGGTCATTAACGAGCTGGTAACCAATGCCGTGGAGCATGGCCTTGAGGGGCGCACAGGGACTGTATGGCTCCTGGCTGACCGGGCCGACGGAGACGGAAATGATGAATTCCTGACCGTGACCATTGCCGATGACGGTGTTGGCTTGCCGGATGGTCAGTACACCGAGGGCTTGGGTTTGCAGATTGTCCGCACGCTGGTGACAAGCGAGCTCGGTGGATCCATCCAATGGAGCCCGCGCGATGGGGGCGGGACCGCCGTCGAAATCGTATTGAACCTGGCCCGAGCCTGACTTTTGACTGTGATTGGCCACGAATCATGGGGAGCGCACACAGGGCCAAGGTTTAACTAAAGAACCTTGCCCACCAATCATGGAGGGCGCACGCAACGCCGAGGTTTAACAAAAGAAGGCCGCGGACCAAATGGTCCGCGGCCTTCTTTAGTATTTGGGTCTAGGAAGCGCGACGAGCGCGGGCAGCGCGACGCTTCAGAGCGCGACGCTCATCTTCACTCATTCCGCCCCAAACGCCGGCGTCTTGTCCGGACTCCAACGCCCACTGCAGGCAGGTGTCCACTACGGGGCAGCGGCGGCAGACGCTCTTGGCTTCCTCGATTTGCAGAAGTGCTGGTCCGGTGTTGCCGACTGGGAAGAAGAGCTCCGGGTCCTTGTCGAGGCAGGCTGCGCGGTTACGCCAATCCATGCTGATCAGTCACTCCATTCGTGAGAACTAGATAGGCCTTTTGTGAAAACATTCACGAGAGGCTCCAAAGGAAAGGGGCCCGCATGGGCCCCCTTGGTCGTCTGAGTCAAGCGTTTCATGTTAACGCCTTGTAAACAAGGGGTGTTAGTGGTCGAAATGCCCGGAATCCGTGAGCGATGCATCACATCAGCCGCCAGTGCCCTCACTGCTAGACGACTATGTCCGGTAGTGTGCCAGTGTGTCAAGACCTCCCGTAAACCCATCCCAGCCCGCTTCCGGACAGCAGCCGGGTGAAAATTCCGATGCGCAGGCAAACGACGAAATGAGCAATTCCACAGCGGGCCGTCGGCCCCGTGGGGTCGCGGTAATTTCAGCCGTTGTCCTTCTCGAAGCCCTGGCCCTGATGGGTGCAGCGGCTTGGTACGCGTACCAACTCCTTACCGGTGCTCCGGTGCTGACCTTCTGGGGCGCCGTTTTCACGCTGGGGCTGCTCTTGGCCTTCTCCGTGTGGCTGTTCGCGGTGGGCCACTTTCTTTTCCGTGGATACCGTTGGACCCGGGCAGCGGCCCTTGTGGCACAGTTGTTCGTCCTCACCATAGGCCTTCCCACCATGACCGGCGGTCTCGTGGTGCCGGGTCTGGCCATGATCATCCCCGCCATTGCGGCGATCGTTTTCCTTTTCCACAAGGACGTCATTGCCTACGCCTCGCGCACCGGCGGCACATCCGGGGTCCTCTAGCTTGCCCGGTTGGGGGACCTGGTGGGCCTCGGTTGAGGGGCTTGGTGGGCCTCGGTTGGGGAACCTAATGAGCCTCAGTTGGGGAACAGAAGTCGCCAATCGCAGGAACACCTGATGTAAGAACTGCTTGAAACGGCAGTATGTCTCCGCCCTCCACCACATAGCCGCGGCCGGGCCGCATTGGGCGCTCCGTTTCCACGCGGACTCCCAGGAGTTCGGCATCGTGCGGAGATCCCGGTGCAAGAACCAACCCCATCCGGGCTGTCTGGAGCTCGCGCGCCAGCGGCAGTTGTTGGATGAGCGCCGGACCGGGAGTGGCCGTGATGACGATGCCCCGGACCTTCCCGCTCAGGGCAGTGATGGCCTGACGCCCATGGGTGCCCAGTGAGTCGGCGTCGTCCACCAACAAAATACTCTGCGGGTCCAGGTTTTCAACCTCCTGTGCGGTAGTAGACCAGAAGCGGTCCGGAGACGTTCCCACCGGCGGTTCAACCCAGGAAACGGCAGGGTTCAGGCGACGCAGTGATGCCAAAGCCGTGCTTTTTCCAGACCGGGCGCCGCCAAGGATGATGCTGGAACCTTTTAAGCGAAGAGGCAGCGAAACGGGCAACGCTTCGTCGCCCCCGACTCCGATCCACAGTGCACCGTCCGATATTCCTCCGGCAGATCGCACCGTAATGCCGGACTCCTTGAAAACATCACAAAATTCCTGTTCGTCCAGCCGATCAGGAAGTGGTCGCAGGCGGAAGGGCGGCTTCTTAAGGGGAAGGTGAGCGAACGGCCAGGGTCCCGCCTCCGGGGCGTCAAGAAACTGCGACACCACAACGTCTCCGTCTACGAAGTTGCCTGTGGCGATGGCCCGCCCTGGAATTGGCTCCACTTCCGTAAGCCGGGGCCAATGGAACCGCGCCTCCTCGGTGGAGCCCAGCGGAAAATAGGCCCGGTTCTGAATCGCCGCAAAGAAGCGCGCCCCGACCAACTCCCGCTCCCCGCAAATCAACACGGTGATGCCCAGGGACCGCCCATCACGCACAATGTCCTGCAGCAGGCTTTCTGCCCAGGCCGAAGGGCCTGCGCGGAAGGCAGTTGCCCACGAGCACCACCCAGTGATGATCAAAGCGAGGGGATCGTCGGTCTTCGCGGACTCACTGATGTTGCGCCTGCGGTCCATTTCCCCGGCAAAGCGCTTCAGGACGCGGGCAGCAAGCGGCAACTGATGGAGGCCGGCCAAGGCCCCCACTTCCCTTTGCCCGAGGACGTCGCCGAGTATCCCGGCCCCATCCAGGACGTAGGAATGAGGCTGGGAACCTTGAGTTGCCAGCATGGCCGAAACCGCCCTGAAGCAGGAGTGCATTCCGCTCGTAGGGCTCCCGATCATGGCAAGATGCCCGTCCTTGGTCGGGGACCATTGCAGGGTTTCCACGACTTGCCGTGTCGGTTTGTCTACCCAGGCCAATGGACCAATGCTCCAAGGCCCTGTTTCAGTGCGGGCGGGAATAGCGCTGGTGGCATCCCTGTGGACGGGAAGCTTGGTGTCGGGCACGGGGAACAGAACTTCGGCCCAGGGAATGGCAGATGGCAAGGGCGCCGCCACAGGTTGGCGGGGGAGGGAACCGCCGTGGCGGTGCCATGCGTCCTTGACAGCGGCCAAAAGCTGCCGGACACCCTCATCCGCGATTGAATCTGCCTGATCGCGCAGAGGGTCCGGCAACGGGCTTTGTTGGAGCGGACCACCGTTGAGTACGAGGGTGGTGGCATGGACCAGCCGCGGAACGCCAACTCCGGGACCACCAGTAACCAACGTGCCGTGGGGAACTGCCAGTGACGCGGACTGGAACTCTTCGGGGACACTTGAGGCCCGGACCAGATAGGCCCTTCCAGGAATGTCCGCCGGTATCGATGCTGCGACCTTGGAGTTGATGATGTCCGTGGACTCCGCTTCGGATTGCACCCTCAGGGCGATGCTTGAGGCAACGTTTGCCCGGATATCGGCGGTCAATGCGCCCTGGGGGCGCTGGGTGGCCATGACGAGGTGGATTCCGAGGGAACGGCCGATGGTGGCTACCCGCATGAGTTCGCGGAGGGCGCCGGGAGCCTCCTCAATGAGCATGCGGAACTCGTCGATGACCAAAACCAGATGAGGAATCGCAGGATAGTTGTCCGCCGCCGCGCGGTGGTATTGGTCCAGGTCCGTGACTTCAGCGGCGGCGAACAACTCCTCGCGGTACCTGATCTCGCTGCGGAGCGAAGTAAGGGCCCGATCCAAATGGTGCCTGCCAAGATCGGTCAACAGGCCAACGCAGTGGGGCAGTCCTGCGAGCGGGCGCAATCCGGAGCCGCCTTTGAAATCGATGAAAAGAAAGGTCGTGTGCTCGGGGGAGTACGTCAAGGCCATGGATGCCACCAGGGTTCTCAGCAGCTCGGACTTTCCAGAACCCGTGGTGCCGGCCACCAGGAGGTGCGGGCCGTCGCGCTTGAAGTCGAATGTCAACGGCCCGTGGCGGTCCTGGCCCAGAACGGCCGCAAGCCCTGGTACCTTGGCATTCCCTTCCCAGCGAAGAAGAACCCGTCGGGTCCCGAAAGGAAGAAGCGCAGCCAAGGCGCACTGCTCAGGAACAGACTGTTGGGGTACGGCGCCTTGGTGACGACCCTGCGACGACATGCCGCGGCAGAACGCATCGAAAACACCCATCGGGACGAGGTCCGGAACGAAGTTGCGGCGCTCGCCGGCGACTTCCAGGGTTCCCTTGGTCCCGGAGTGGGAAAGCTTGATCAGCGGGCCGGAGCGTTCATCAGATGGGCCACAAAGGACCACCTGCCACCCGTTCCGTTCTGCAGCGCCAAGAACCAGCTTCAAGGAGTTCTTGTCTTCGCTTGCAGTGTGCTCGATGATGACCAGCAATCCACGCGTACCGCTCACCGGCCGGCGAATAGAGGCCAGGGCGGCCTCGTATGTGGTCGCAAGTGTCACCCCCGGCAGGAATCGTGCGCTTAGCGGCAGCCTTCCGACACTCCCCAGGACGACTACTGGCGTCTGTGCAGCACCAGGGAAGGCGGCCATTTGCATCATCATGAAACGCAGCAAGGAATCAACGTGGTGGTGAGGCCCGTCAAGTACCACAGTGGGAAGTTCCGGGTCCAAGGTCAATGCGGCAGATCCGATCTCCGGCGCGTTGAACGTTGGATCATCAGGTGCCAACCGGATATTCGCCATGGCGTCGGCAGTTCCCAGCCGTATCCAGGTACCGGGCTCAACTAGTACGGGTGCCCCGGCGAGGCGGCCTGGCGGTTGGAAGGACGACGAACCGGGCTCCGCAGGTGCGCTCCGGGCATCTGGGGCGGCAGCTGTGGAGCCCCCGGATGCCATCACGGCCAACTCCGCCGCGGAAGGGGAACATCGTTGCCGGCGAACCAGATCCTCTTGAGCAGCCCTTGCCACAGCCGCTGCGCAGTCCCGGCGGTTCTTCCGTCCTGCAATGAAGGGGACCAGAAGGGTGAGCGCCGAGATGGCGGTGAATCCCAGATACATCCACATTCCTGTGGCAACGGCCAGTCCGATGCCCGCGATGAGCGGCAGAATCGCGGTAAGAATGATCGCCGCGCGGTTTCCTTGCCGGCCGGCATGCGCCACTTCCAGGGGTTCTTCCACGGACCGGCCGGCATCCTTGGAAATTTGTGGGAGCAGACTCGTCTCCGTGGTAACGGAGAATACGGTGTTGCCGCAGAGAATTCTTGATTGCGATGTCACGGCGGCCTGCCGGACAGGCCGTCCATCCACGAAGGTCGGGTTGCCGGCACCTTCCCGGCTAAGGGTCATGGCTGTGCTGGAAACATCCAGAACGGCGTGCTCCCTGGACATGCCGGGATCGGGCAGGGAAATCTCTGCGGTGCCGCGGCCAATCCGGAACCGGCCCCGATGAATACGGAATACAGCCCCTGCACTGGGCCCGGAATGAACGAGCAATAACAGGGGCAGGGGCAATGGGGCGGCGGCCCGCCGTGGTGCAGGGCCATCGACGATGATTGCGCCTGACACCAAGGGAGGACGGCCTACTGTCATCTCCGATATATCCTGTCCATCCACTTCCAGCGGACCAGTCCCGCGCTCCTCCCCGAGGATTGACTGAAGCCTGGTCCCGGATGTACCCGCCGGGACCTTGATGGTCAGCTCCTCCGGAGCCGAAGAATCCGCAGCCGCCGGTCCCCTCACCAATGTGCATTCCAACGTCATGGCTTCCGTCTTCCCTTGATCTGTGAAACTCCGGCCCTTCTTTGTGGGCCTTACACCTGACCGTATGGGTGGTCCGGCCACGCCGCAGCCCCTTGCAGGACGTATGTGGACAAACGGGCATCGATCTTCGCGGATGGCCCTTGACGCTGCGGCATGGTGTCTCCGCTAAGATGAATCTCGTTGTCGCGTGTGCTCAATGAGGAAGGACCTTCACCGGTGATAGTGGTTGCAGAGAGCGCCGATGTTTCAGACAAGGCGGTAATTGGTGATGGATCAAAGATTTGGCATCTTGCCCAAGTCCGCGAGCAGGCCGAGCTAGGCGTCAATTGCATCGTGGGACGAGGTGCCTACATCGGCACCGGGGTCAAGATGGGAGACAACTGCAAAGTCCAGAACTATGCACTTGTCTACGAGCCCGCGGAACTGGAAGCCGGTGTGTTCATTGGCCCGGCAGTTGTGCTGACCAACGACACCTACCCCCGAGCTGTAGGCCCCGACGGCAGCTTGAAGAGCGCCCATGATTGGGAGCCGGTTGGCGTCACCATCCGGGAGGGCGCCTCAATCGGTGCGCGCGCCGTGTGCGTCGCGCCCGTGACCATTGGTCGGTGGGCCACAGTTGCCGCTGGAGCGGTAGTGGCCAAAGACGTCCCGGATTTTGCCTTGATGGTCGGAGTCCCGGCCAAGCGTCATGGCTGGGTCGGCAAGGCCGGTTTCCCGTTGCAGCGCAGCGGTGAGAACTGGGTGTGTCCGGAAACCGGCGCAACGTATGTTGAACAGAACGAGACCCTTCGAGAGGTAGAGGCATGAGCCCCGAATTCATTCCCCCCGCCAAACCCATCATCGGCGATGAAGAGCGCAAGGCCGTTGATGCCGTGTTGGCTTCCGGCCAGCTCGCCCAAGGCACGGAGGTAGCCTCTTTCGAGCAGGAGTTCTCCCAGGTCCTCCTTGACGGCAGGGCAGCGGTAGCTGTTAACTCCGGCACGTCCGGCCTGCACCTTGGCCTTTTGGCTGCCGGTATCGGCGCTGGGGACGAGGTCATTGTTCCGTCCTTCACCTTCGCGGCGACCGCCAACTCGGTGGCATTGACGGGTGCAACTCCGGTTTTTGCCGACGTTGATCCCGACCACTACACGTTGGACCCGGCATCCGTGGAGTCGAAGATCACGGATCGTACCGCTGCGATTATGCCGGTGCACCTCTACGGCCACCCGTTTAACGTGGATGCGATTGGCGCCCTTGCCTCCAAGCACGGCGTCAAGGTCTTCGAGGACGCGGCACAGGCCCATGGCGCAGCGGTCAACGGACGCAAGGTTGGCACCTTCGGAGACTTCGCCATGTTCAGCCTTTACCCCACTAAGAACATGACGTCCGGTGAGGGCGGCATGGTCAGCACTGGACTGGACGACGTCGAGCGTCGGCTCCGCCTGCTGCGCAACCAGGGCATGGAGCGCCAGTACGAAAACGAACTGGTTGGTTTCAACTGCCGGATGACCAACATCCATGCCGCCATTGGCCGCGTCCAGTTGACCAAGGTCAACGGCTGGACCAAGACCCGTCAGGAGAACGCGGCATTCTTTGACGCGAACATCGAAGGCGTCGTCACGCCGAAGGTCGCTGAGGGTTACGAGCACGTCTACCACCAGTACACGATCCGCATCGCTGAAGACCGCGACGGTTTCGCCAAGGCCCTCCGCGAAGAATACAACGTCGG
Source organism: Arthrobacter sp. TmtSoilC79 (assembly GCF_059739405.1). Taxonomy (NCBI): domain Bacteria; kingdom Bacillati; phylum Actinomycetota; class Actinomycetes; order Micrococcales; family Micrococcaceae; genus Arthrobacter; species Arthrobacter sp. TmtSoilC79. The sequence continues at coordinate 1,696,324 of NZ_AP046051.1, forward strand.
TTGCGGAGTCTATTACCCGATTCCCAACCATCGCCTTGCACCTTTCCAGACCTCCGATGACCTCCCCGTCACTGAAGAGGCCGCTGCCAGCGTCCTGTCGCTGCCGGTACACCCGTCACTGAGCCAGGATGACCTGGACCGGATTGTTGCAGCCGTCAACGCTGTGGCCAAGGCGGGCAGCTAGTGGCAAATCTGCGCGCAGGCCTCATCGGACTGGGAATGATGGGGCGCCACCACGCCCGTGTCATTCGTGAGCTTGAAGGCGTTGATTTGGTTGCCGTAGCCGATTCCTTCGGCGACCCCCACAACGTTGCCGACGGCCTGACGGTCTTCTCCACGGTTGAGGAACTCATCGCTCAGGGCATCGACATGGCTGTCGCGGCAGTGCCCACCATCCTGCACGAGGAAGTGGCACTCCAGCTCGCCGAGGCTGGCGTTCATTGCCTCGTGGAGAAACCGATCGCAAATGATTCCGAGTCCGGCCGGCGCATTTCTGAAGCCTTTGAATCCAGGGGCCTCATCGGCGCCGTCGGGCACATTGAGCGGTTCAACCCGTCACTGCAAAGCCTCCGGGACCGGTTGGAGAACGGGGACCTGGGCGACGTCTACCAGATCAGCACGCGGCGCCAGGGACCGTTCCCGGCCCGCATCGCCGATGTCGGCGTGGTCAAGGACCTCGCAACCCATGACATTGACCTCACGGCCTGGCTGGCCCAGAGCAACTTCGTCAATGTCGTTGCCCACACTACGTCCCGCAGCGGCCGCGAGCATGAAGATATGGTCACGGCCATCGGCCACCTCAAGAGTGGTGTTGTGACCAACCACATCGTCAACTGGTTGTCGCCCATGAAGGAACGCACCACAGTGGTTCTCGGTGAACGCGGAGCGTTCATTGCTGACACCATTTCCGCGGATCTGACCTTCGTGGAGAACGGTACGTTCCAGACGGACTGGGATTCCGTCGCGGCGTTCCGTGGAGTATCCGAGGGATCCTCGACTCGCTTTGCGCTTGCCAAGCGGGAACCCCTCAAAATGGAGCATGAGGCATTCCGTGATGCAGTTCTCGGAAAGTCGCTGAACATCGTCACCATGGCCGAAGGCCTTGAGACCCTGAGGGTCGCAGAGGCCGTTTTGGAATCCGCGAAATCCGGCTCAGTCATCACTCTCTGAGCACTCCGGATCAAGCAAAGCACCAAGGGGAGGTTGGCCGCCGGCCAACCTCCCCTTGCCGTTTCCCGGTGCGGCCCGTCGCCACCATGCCCCGCCCCGGATACAGGGAACCCGCGTCATGTCGGGTAGCCTTGACCAGTAGACGTGGGCATTTCTGTGCCCGCACGCCAATACACAGGAGAGTTTGTGAACGCTGATCTCGTCGTCGTCGGCTCGGGTTTCTTTGGCCTGACCATTGCAGAACGCGCCGCTACCGAGTTGGGGCTGAAGGTCGCGGTGCTCGATCGCCGCCACCATATTGGAGGAAACGCCTACAGCGAGAACGAAGCGCAGACGGGAATCGAGGTCCACCGCTATGGTGCCCACCTCTTCCACACGTCGAATGAACGCGTTTGGGAATACGTGAACCGCTTCACCCAGTTCACGAGCTACCAGCACAAGGTGTACACCAGCCACAAAGGCGAGGTGTACCCGATGCCTATCAACCTGGGCACCATCAACCAGTTCTTCCGGTCGGCAATGAGCCCCACCGAAGCGAAAGCACTCATCGCGGAGCAGGCCGGTGAATTGGCCGGTACCGATCCGCAGAACCTCAACGACAAGGGCATCCAGCTGATTGGCCGCCCCCTGTACGAGGCATTCATCAAGCACTACACAGGCAAGCAGTGGCAGACGGATCCCAAGGACCTGCCCGCTGAAATTATTTCCCGGCTTCCAGTCCGGTACAACTATGACAACCGGTACTTCAACGACACCTATGAAGGTCTCCCGGTTGACGGTTACACAGCCTGGATTGAGCGGATGGCGGACCACCCCAACATCGAGGTCGTCCTGAAGACGGACTTCTTCGACGACGGCGAATATGGCCGGTCTTCCGTTCTTGGCCAGGTTCCCGTCATTTACACCGGCCCGGTGGACCGCTACTTCGACTACGCCGAGGGCGACCTGTCATGGCGCACCATCGACCTCGAAGAAGAAGTACTTCCCATTGAGGACTTCCAAGGCTGTTCTGTGATGAACTACCCGGACGCTGATGCAGCTTTCACGCGCATCCACGAGTTCCGCCACTTCCACCCTGAGCGTGACTACACCAAGGACGCAACGGTCATCATGCGCGAGTTCTCACGCTTCGCTGAAAAGGGCGATGAGCCGTACTACCCGGTCAACACCTCTGATGACCGCCAGAAGCTGCTCGCCTACCGTGACCTTGCCCGCGGCGAGAAGTCCGTCCTCTTCGGCGGCCGCTTGGGAACTTACAAGTACCTCGACATGCACATGGCCATTGGCTCTGCCCTTTCCATGTACGACAACAAGATCAAGCCGCACTTCACTGGCGGCGCCAAGCTTGAAAGCGGGGGAGTGGACGCATGACGGCTACTACGAACGAAAGTCAGAAGACTGCGATGACCACCACGGATGACCTGGCACCGGCCAAGGAAAACCTGCGCATAGTTCAGCGTGTTGTTTTCCCCGCCAACCGCGACCTCGACACCCTTCCCCTGTACGTCGACCCGGACACCAGCAAGGTGAAAAAGGAAGATGGCGACAGCAGCGCCGTCGTGCAGGCCGTTGGCATGACGCGGAAGCTGCACCCCGAGGACATCCTGGGCCGTGGTTCCGTGCAGGTCCGCCGAGGCGAGCGGCTCTCCTTCGGCTCCTATTTCAACGCTTTTCCGGCCAGTTACTGGCGGAAGTGGACCGTTGCCACCAAGACAGTCCTGCACCTTGAAACAGAGGGCGAGGGGACGGTCATTGTTTACCGCTCCAACGCACGCGGCGCCTCGCAGCGTGTTGACTCCATCCTCGTTGAGGGCACGGCCAGCAATGACTTTGAGTTGACCTTGGCGCCATTCGGCGACGGTGGCTGGTACTGGTTCGACCTCATCGCCGGCGGCGACGGCATGACACTGAACAGTGCGCACTGGTCGGTTCCGGATGACGGACGCCCCCAGGGCCGCGTGACGCTGGGCGTCACCACGTTCAACCGCGCAGACTACTGCCTCGAGACGATCAAGTCGATCGACGCCGACGCCGGCTTGAGGGAGATCCTCGCCGAGCTGATCATCGTGGACCAAGGCAACAAGAAGGTCGCCGACGAAGCCGGATTCGATGCCGTCGCAGCGTCCATGGGTGACCAGCTCCGGATCATCAACCAGGGCAACCTCGGTGGCTCCGGGGGCTTCGCCCGCAACATGTACGAGATGGTCGTTTCCGACAAGAGCGACTACGTCATGCTGCTTGACGATGACATTGAGCTAGAGACCGAGGGCGTCATGCGCGCCGTGGCGTTCGCTGACCTCTGCCGCAAGCCCACCATTGTTGGTGGCCACATGTTTGACATGTACAACAAGTCAGTACTGCATGCCTACTCCGAGGTAGTGAACTTCTACCGCTTCCTGTGGGGCCCCGTAGAGGGCCTGGGCAACCATGACTTCTCATCTGCCGGCCTGCGGTCCACCCCCCAGCTGCACAGGCGCTGGGATGCTGACTACAACGGCTGGTGGATGTGCCTTATCCCCAAGACCGTGGTGGAGACCATTGGCCTCTCCCTCCCCGTCTTCATCAAGTGGGATGACGCTGAATACTCACTGCGCGCCCGGGCTGCCGGATACCCCACGGTCACTCTCCCCGGTGCAGCGGTCTGGCACGTCTCCTGGGCCGACAAGGACGATTCAGTTGACTGGCAGGCCTACTACCACGAGCGCAACAGGCTCATCGCGACGCTCCTGCACTCACCGTTCCCCAAGGGCGGACGGATCCTGCGCGAAAGCTTGAACACGGATGTCAAGCACTTGGTGTCCATGCAGTATTACCCTGAGCAGGCGCGGATCATGGCCCTGCGTGACGTCCTCGAGGGGCCAGGCAAACTGCACCAGCAGTTGCCCACCACCATGCCCAAACTGCGCGCAATGCGCGAGGAATTCCAGGACTCCCAGGTCAAGACGGATCCAGGGGCCTTCCCGGAGGTCTTCCGTAAGCGTCCGCCCAAGAAACCCCAGTCCTACAAGCAGCCCGGCGCACTTGGCCTGCTGCCCTGGGCTGTGAAGACCGTCCTGAAGCAAACCCTGGCCCCTGTGCGTGACTCCGCCAAGGAGAACCCTGAGGCGCAGGTAGCGCACCAGGATGGAAAATGGTGGAGCCTGGCGCACCTGGACAGCGCCGTCGTGTCCAACGCGGACGGCACGGGAGCTTCCTGGCACCTGCGTGACCCCAAGCTGGCCCGCCAGCTCGTGGTGGAATCGGCAAAACTGCACGCCCAGCTCTTCTCCAATTGGGAGTCCCTGCGTGCGCAGTATCGTGAAGCCCTTCCTGAGATCACGTCGATGGACTCCTGGCGGGAAACCTTTGAAAAGTCGGAGCCCGGCAAGTAGCGATGTCGAACTCCACTGATACGTATGCAGTTCCGGGGGTGGGCGCCGGACTGCTGGACGTCTACCGCCGGCGGTACCTGCTCAAACTGATTGTCCGCAAGGAGCTCCGTGTCCGCTATCGCGGCTCGGTGCTGGGTTTGGCGTGGTCCTACGTCAAGCCGCTGGTCCAGTACGTGGTCCTGTTTTTCGCCTTGGGCATCGTGTTGCGCGTTGGGGACCAAATTCCCAACTACGCGCTTTACATGTTCTCCGGCGTCATTGTGATCAACTTCTTCTCCGAGGCGTTCTCGAACGCCACCCGATCCATCGTGTCGAACGCGGCGCTGGTCAAGAAGATTTATCTTCCGCGTGAGCTGTTCCCAGTGGCCTCCGTATGGGTGGCCGCCGTGCACTTCCTGCCGCAGTTGATCGTTCTGCTGGCCGCAGCCCTCCTTAGCGGATGGCATCCGGACCTCATGCAGCTCTTTGGCGCCCTCCTGGGGTTCGTCATCGTGGCTGTCACGGCTACCGGCCTCGGACTGCTGGCCGGTGCCATCAATGTCTTTTTCCGGGACGCTGAGAACATCGTCGACATGCTGATGATGATCGTCACCTGGACATCGCCGGTTCTGTACGACTGGACCATGATCCGCCGCTTGGCAGCTCCGTGGGTCTTGACGATCTACCAGCTGAACCCCATTACCGTTGCGGTGGAACTGTTCCATTGGGCGTTTTGGTACCCCACCGTCAATCAGCCAGTCGAATTGCCCCCGCACCTCCTGGTGACCGGCTTCATCGGCCTGGGCATGGCGGCGCTGTTCCTTGTTATTGGCCAGATCGTCTTCCGACGGCTCGAGGGCCACTTTGCGCAGGAGGTCTAAATGGGTGCTGCAGTAATCGTCAAGGGCCTGAAGAAGACCTTCAATCTCCGCCATTCGCACTCCTTGAAGGAAACGCTGGTGTGGCTGGTGAAGGGGCGCAAGGGGGACCTCACCAAGAAGTTCGATGCCCTGCATGATGTCAGTTTTGAGATCCAGCCGGGCGAGACCGTGGCGTTGCTGGGCTTCAACGGTTCGGGTAAGTCCACGCTTTTGAAGCTCATTTCCGGAGTCATCCTGCCCGACCAGGGGACTGTACGAACCAAAGGCAGGGTTGCCGGCTTGATCGAGGTAGGCGCCGGTTTCCACCCGGACCTGTCCGGGCGTGAAAATGTCTACCTCAACGCCGCCATCCTGGGTATGACGGAGCAGGAGATCCAAGAGAAGTTCGACGACATCGTCGCCTTTTCCGAGATCGAACAGTTCATCGATACCGAAGTTAAGTTCTATTCCTCGGGGATGTTCCTCCGCCTCGCCTTTGCAGTGGCAGTTCACACCCAGCCGGACATTTTCCTCGTAGATGAAATCCTTGCCGTGGGTGATGAACCTTTCCAGAGGAAGTGCTTGGCGAAAATCAAGCAGCTCTCGGACGAGGGGCGCACTTTGGTTGTGGTCAGCCATGACCTCGACATGATTTCCCGGATCTGCGATCGGGGCGTGGTTTTGTCCTCTGGCACAGTCCAGTTCGAGGGCCCGGCCGATCAAGCTGTGGCGTGGCTGCGGGAACGTAACTAACCGCGTCCAATTGCAAAGAGTCGTCTGTCAACGGATGGCTGGTGGAAGCATCTAAGAAAGGCGATCGTAGGAATGGGTATCGGCCCGCTGCTGTTGTGTGTACTCCTGATCGTTGTGTTGTGGTGGGGTCCAGGCTGGATCCTGGGCGAAGCTTTGGGTGTTCGCCGCGTATTGCTCCCCGTAGTGGCACCGTTGCTGGGAATGGGCGTTTTGACCGTCATCGGTGTCATGGGCAACGCGCTGGGACTGAGCTGGCAGTTGCTTCCGGTGACTGCTGTCCTGCTGGTCCTGTCTGCGCTCCTGTTTGCTGTGAGGATTGCGCTGAGGCGCTATTTCCCGGATAAGTTCGGGGTCCCTGCCCAGCCGCCTGTCTTCGGAAAACAGGGCTTTAAGGGCTCGTGGTGGATCCTCCTCGCCGGCCTGGCCGCCGGCGGTGTTGTTGCGGCGGTCTCATGGATTGTGGGTACCGAAGGCCTCCAGGGGATCAACCAGGACTGGGATATTCCCTGGCACGCCAACATGATCCGGCTAATTTCGGTGAACCACGAATGGGATCCGAGTGTCGCCGGCAACTTTGCCTACTACGACACCACAATTCCTGAGGCTCCGATCCGGAGCTACCCGATTGCCTTCCATGCGGTGTTGTCGCTTTTCTGGCCGATGAGCGGCGTCAGCATCCCGGTATTCCTGAATGTCTTTGTCCTGGTGATGATGGCAGTTCAACTCCCCTTGAGCACCATGGCCTTGACCATGCTGGTCACCCGCCGTCCGGTTGCCCTGGCTGCAGCCGCAGCCGTTTCCGGCTGGTTTACCGTATACCCGTACGATCTCCTCTGGCGTGGGCCGCTGATTCCATTCTTTGCAGGCATGCTGCTGGTGGGCCCGTTTGCCCTGCTTGCAGTCAGAGGGGCAGTGGAACGGCAGAAGTTCTGGATCCCTGGCATAGCCTTCGGAGCGGTAGGACTGATAGCAGTTCATCCTTCGCTCGCCTTCGTGGTGCTCCCCGTACTGATTTTCTGGTTGCTTTCCGCGCTGATCCGCCGCAAGGGCAGGATCCTTGGCATCACCGTTTACCTTGCAGTCTCCGGTGTTCTGGCAGTGGTCCTTGGCTGGCCGATCATCGCCCAGATGCTGAAGGAATCAGAACGCGTCTCCAAGCAGGTTTGGGCCGCGGACACCGACCGCAACGGCGCAATCCAAAACATCATCTTCCTGAACCACGGTTCCATGGCCATGCCGATCCTGACGGCCCTTGTGGCGCTCGGCTGCCTGGCGGTAGTACTCAGAATCCGGATGTGGTGGTACTTCGGTCCTGTCCTGGCTTTCGCTTTCCTCTCGGTCTACACCATGGGAACGGACAACCCGCGCTTCATGACCCTGACAGCCCCGTTCTACGACGACCAATGGCGTATTTTCGGTATCCTCGTCATGCTCCTGGTGCCTCTTGCGGGCTTGGGAGTAGCGCAGCTTGCCGAAGGCATCGCCTGGCTGATTGGAAAGGTGCGCAGCAGGTCGGCTGGCACCACTGCGGATGGGAGCAAAGCCGGTCGCAGGCCAAGCCACGTGGTCACTGCAGTTGCCGCCGCGGCAGTGCTCCTTGTCAGTGGTATTGCGGCCATCCCTTATTTCAAGCAAAACGCCCAACGCATCAACATCAATACCAAGGTGGACGGTGCCACGCTGAGCGCGTCCGAAGTCGGGCTGCTCAGCAAGATGGACCAGTACGTGCCACAGGATGCCACCGTCCTGAACGACTCCTGCGACGGTTCAGTCTGGATGTACGCCCTGGGCAACCGCATGCCCATGATCCGCCACTTCGAAATCCTTCCCACGAACCGCCAGTTGTTGGTGCTTCAAAAGCTCCCCGAGCTTGCCACGGATTCAGAGGTGCGGGACGCAGCCGCTGAATTGGGCATTGAATGGGTGTACATTGCCGATGGCCGGATCCGGGCGTGGGACGAGCCAAAGGCGGGACTGACCCAGCCTGACACCATTCCCTACCTTCAACTTGTTGTCCGGGAAGGCAATGCTGCGCTGTACAAGATCGACTGGTCGCAGCTGCCCGGAGGCAAAGAAGCATTTGACGCCGCTGCCAAGGACCGGCTCCAACTCGATGGTGTCGCGGGGATCCTCGAGAACCGGAACCCCGATGGCATTGCACCGCTAGGAAGGATCTGCTGATTATGAAGGCATTCATCTCCAAGTTCCTGGCGTCCAGCCTGTTCAAGTTCCTCCTGATCGGCGGCCTGAGCTTCCTCCTGGACCTCGGTCTGCTGGCCCTGTGCTACCAGGTCTTCGGATGGCCGCTATGGCTGGCGACCGGCGCAGGCTTCTGGGGCAGCTTCTTCTTCAACTACTTCCTGCAGCGACACTTTGCCTTCAACGGCGGAGGAACAGCTTTGGGCGGCGTCCTCCGCTACTCAGGGCTGCTGGTTTTCAACACCCTCGCCGTGATGGGCATAGTTGAGCTGTTCCAGTTCATCGGTGCCGGATACGTGGTGGGTAAAGTGGTGGCGACCATCGTGACCATGGGATGGAACTACTTTATTTACAAGCACTGGGTCTTCCCGCAAAAGAAGCAAACGGACAGCGGCAGCGAACTCTCAGATGGCCAGTCGGATACCGACGCGCCAACACCGAAACTCACACCAAACAGCAGCGAAGGATAATCGATGTATCGAGGCGTTCGAATTGCCGCGGTAGTACCGGCCTATAAAGAAGAAAACCACATTGCACAGGTCATCGAAACGATGCCTGATTTTGTTGATGACATCGTGATCGTCGATGACTGCAGCCCGGACGATACCTCGGGGGCTGCACGTCGCGCCGACGACGGGAGGGTCACCTTGATCCGCCACGAAGTCAACCAGGGTGTTGGTGGTGCTGTCCTGACGGCGCACAAGGCCGCCATGGAACTGGGGGCCGACATCAACGTGGTAATGGCCGGTGACGCCCAGATGGATCCGGACTACCTGCCCCAGCTCCTTGACCCGGTGGTGGATGGTTACGGATTCGCCAAAGCCAATCGCTTCTTCTCAGGTGAATCATTCGCGGGGATGCCGGGTTACCGGATCTTCGGCAACATTGTGTTGTCCTTCATGACCAAGCTTGCTTCGGGCTACTGGCACATCTTCGACCCGCAGAACGGCTACACGGCCATTCGCACCGAGGTCCTGCGCCGCCTCCCCATGAATAAGGTGGCAGCTCGCTACAGCTTCGAAAACGATCTCCTGATCCACCTCAACATCCTTGATGTACCGATTGTGGACGTTCCGATTCCGGCTGTTTACGGCAACGAAGTCTCCAGCATCAAGCTCCGCAAAGTCATTCCTGAACTTCTTGCCATGCTTTTTGGCGGCTTCTGGCGCCGTATCTGGTGGAAGTACATGGTGTGGTCGTTCTCCGCAGTTGCCCTCCTGCTGATCGCCGGTATTGCCCTCATCGTCATGGGCCTTGTGGCCGGTATCTGGGTGCTTGCAGCAAGCGTTGGATCACCGACGGCGGGATCAGTGATGCTGGCTGTGGTTCCCTTTGTCCTCGGCGTCCAGATGCTGCTGGTCTCCCTGCAATTGGATATCCAGGCAAGCCCGAACAGGCCCACCATGCATCCGATGAAGGAACGAACCTAAGCATGTGCTGAATCAAGGAGGGGCCCGGACGCATAAGCGTCCGGGCCCCTCGTTGTCCCACCTCCCTACGGCAGGGAAGTGAAACCTCCCCAGCCCCAGCCCACCTGGCTGCGGGAGAGCCACCCGGACGTCCCGTTCCCTGGGTACAGGAACAGGTTGCCGCCGGCGTCACGTGCGAGGACGTCATTCTTGCCGTCTCCGTTGAAATCGCCCGGTCCGAGGATTGCGGTCATTCCACTCCAGCCGCTACCGACTTGGACCCGGCTGAGCCAGCCGCCGGTGCCGTTTCCGGGGTAGAGCCAGAGGATCCCCGAGGTGTCACGGGCCAGGACATCGGTCTTGCTGTCGCCGTTGAAGTCACCGGTGCTCAGGATGGCATTCATGGAATTCCATCCGGTGCCGATTTGGGCGCTCGAAGCGAAGCCGCCGGTGCCGTTCCCTCGGTAAAGCCACAGGATTCCGGCAGAGTCCCTGGCGATGACATCGGCCTTTCCGTCGCCGCTGAAGTCGCCCGGTGCCAGTATCAGTGTCATGCCTGCCCAGGCTGTGCCGGCCTGGACCCGGGGCTGGAGGCCTCCTGACCCATTCCCAGGGTAGAGCCACAGGACGCCGTTGGTGTCCCGTGCCAGGACGTCACTGCGTCCGTCACCATTGAAGTCCTTGGTGGGGACGATCGCATTCAATGAGTTCCAGCCTGTGCCGAGCGAGCGCTGGGTCAACCAACCTCCGGCACCGTTGCCCGGGTAGAGCCACAGGGTTCCTGCGTTGTCGCGTGCCACGACGTCGTTCTTTGTATCACCGGTGTAGTCCTTCCAGGTATTCGTCGGCGGTGCAGTCACGGTGTAGGCCTGCGTTGCGATGGCCGAACTGTTGTTCGAGGTGTCAACGGCAAAGTACTTCAGCGTCATGGCAGCGGTCAGCGTGATGGCCGTGGAGTACTTGTTGGCTGCTGTAGCCGTAGGATTCGTGCCGTTGGTAGTGAAGTAGATGCTGGCACCCGCCTCATTTGCCGTCAGGGTGATTTGCTGGTTGGCGGGGTAGCTGCCCGCAGGCGGTGCCACCGTAACCACCGGAGGTGTTGTGTCCAGCACCGTGTAGACCCGTGTGAGTAGTGCGGAGGCATTTCCGTAGGCGTCCACAGCAACGGCTTTCACTGTGGTGTTGCCGGTCAGCACGATCGGGTTGGTGTAGGCAGACGTGCTTCCCGTGGCAGATGTCGCCGGCGTGCTGCCATCGGTGGTGTAGAAGATGCTGCCCGGTTCGCTCGATGACATGGTCACTGGTTGTCCCGAGGCGTATCCTCCAGCGGCCGGCGCCACGGTCAGGGTGGGTGCAGTGTTGTCCAGCACGTAGGTCTGGGTTGCGACGGCCGAGGAGTTTCCTGCCGTATCCCTTGCAAAGTACTTAAGGGTCAGGGAGGTCAAGGGAAGAGGGCCGGAGTACACCGGACTCGACGTCGTAGGCGTCGTACCATCTGTGGTGACGTAAATGGTGGCGGCCTCATTGACGGACAACGTGATGGACTTACCAGCGCCGTAGGTGCCGGCAACCGGATCCGCAGTGACAACCGGCGGAGCCGTGTCGGCGGCAAACACGGTGACGTTCCTCGTGGCAGTAGAGGTGTTTCCTGCGTTGTCCCTTGCTTCAACCGTGAAGCTGACGGGACCGCTTGGAACGTTGGTGTAGGCCTTGGGCGAGGTGCAGGCCGTGTAGGCATTTGAGCCCAGCTTGCACCGGAATCCAGCAATGTCCGTAGCAGTTGAAGCGAAGGTGAATGAGGGCGAGATGCCCACCGTTGCTCCTTCTGCCGGCGAACTGATCGATACCTGGGGTGCGGTCAGATCGGCAGTCACGGTCACAGAGGCGACGGGGCTGACGTTGCCTGCCATGTCCGTGGCCCGAACCCGCAGCACATGTTGACCTGCTGTGGCCAGGCTCAGGACCTGTCCGTTGCTGCAGGCTGTAAAGGCCGTGGTGGAATCCACCGAGCAGGACAGGGTCGAGTCGGTATCTGAAGTGACCCCCAGGACAGGGGAGCCGTTGACGGTTGCGTTGGCAGTAGGTGAGGTGATAACCGGGGCTGCAGGAGCCGTGACGTCGACAGTGAATGCCCGTGATACCGGGAGGCCGGTTGGTGCCGCCCGCACTGAGAACGTGTAGGCCCCGTTGGCCAGAGCCGTGGACGGTGTAAACGTTCCGCCGGTGCACACCTGCCACACCGGCGTCGCGGTGCTCAACTGCAGACTGCATTCAAGCGCGCCGCCCGGAGGTGTTGAGGCTACCGTGAACGTTGGCGTGGAATCGTTGGTGAAGGCGGGGTTGGCAGCCTGGGTTCCGTTTGCCGCCGTCGGACCGCTGACGATGGATGGAACAACGCCTCCCAAGGCGAGCAGCCTGCCGCGTTCAGCGGGCTTCGCGGGGTCCAGCTGTCCCGGGTCTTCCATGACCAGGAGTTTGCCATCACGCATGGTCAGGCCACCGATCTTGCTGAAGCCGAGGGCCCATTGGTTGTTGACGGTGTCCGTGCTCAGGTCAATCCTGGTGATCGTGTCCTTGCCGGCATCAGCTGTGGTTGTTCCACCGCCGGTTCCCGTGTAGAGGACCAGGGGTGATTGCCAGTCGTAGAAGATCGCCGTCGGCTTACCGACGTTATAGAGGGGCGTCGGGACATAGTTGGTCAGGACACCGTCGTCCGGAGCCGTAAATACTGTCAGTCCGGTAGTTTCGGCGACGTACACCACAACATTCCCCGCGCTGTTGCGGTGCGTGGCCGCAAGGCTGAGGGATTTGGAGTTTACCGATGCGATGGATTCGATGCTCGGATGCAGCGCCGTGGGGTCCACGATCTTCACGATCGACCGGGCGTTGGCGAACGAGAGGTAGATATTGCCGTCCGGACCGTCGCTGACGGCGTTAGGCCGCAGGTCGCCGTCAAAGATGGTGAGGGCACCGTCGTATTTGAACAGCCCGCTGCCAGTATTCCAGAGCGCCCGTACGACGTCGGAACTTCCGACGGCGGCATCAGGAATGAATGCGATTTCGTCGCCATTGCCGTGGCTGGCAGGGGAGGGATCGATCATGGCCGGCGTACCGGCCAGGGCCGGACCATTGGCGTGACCTGGAAGTGTCCCGCCCAGGCAGGTGTTTGTTTCCAGTCCACCCGCGGTTGCACCGGATGCCTCTGTTACGCGACAGAATCCTGCGCGTGCATCGGAAACCCACAGGCGTCCGGCAGGATCCACCACAGTGCCGGCAGCATTGGTCAGACCGGTGGCCACAGTTTGCCGTGCTTGGTCCGCAAAAGCCGGGCCCGCCGTCAGCACCCCGGTAAGCGCCGCCGTTGCCAGGCTGGCCGTTGCCAGAATTGCCGTGAGCCTGTTGCGTTGCCGGCTTCCGCCCACCGGGCCTGCTGAAAGGTGACGAGGAGTTTTATGAGCGGTTCTTGAGCGACCGGCGAAGGCAAGACATGCCAAACCAAGCTGAAGAACACTGCGATTGCGCGTGTCCACCGAGGGATCCCCACTTCATTCGGATGCTCCCCAGCTCCGCATGCATTGGTTATTCGCCCCACGCCGTTTCCGGCTGCGTCTACGTACATCTTCCACCAATTTTCACATTTGTCACTACCAAAACCGGAAGATGTCCTCAGCGGGTCCCGGAACCAGTCAGTCTTGACCACGCAACGGGCGCACCCCACGATTGAGGTGGAGGCCATAATGCGCAGACTGTTCCTGATGGCGGTACCCATGGCGTTGGTGCTGGCGGCCTGCACGGTGCCTTCGGCCGGACCAACCGCAGGAACCGGGTCGTCGGCCACCAGCAGTGCAGGCGCCACCGCCGGACCCGGCCAGCCGCCGTCGTCCGCTCCGGCCAGCGGAAACGTCCAGGGCAGCGGTAAACCGCGCGGTGAGGCTCCGCCGGCGGGCGACGACGAACCGGGCCGCTTTTCCTACCGTTGCACGAGCCTTGATGCCTCGCCTGAAGTTCAATTGTCGAGTCTGGCGGAAGTCTGGGCTGCCACCAATTACACGCGATTGGATTCGTGCGAGGTCGCTTTTGCAGCAGACGGGCCCTTTGAACCCACACCCCGGGAAGCCGAAGCGATTTCAACAGCCGGCGCCCAAGGAGGGACGGCTGATGACGCGTTGGCAACCATGCTGGATGTCCTTCGCCTCTGCACCAGGATCAGTGACGAAACGGGTCCCGGGGGATTTGCCGAAGCAGGCAGGGGGCCATTGCTGGCAGCGGCGGAATTCTGTCCGGATGCTCCCCAGGGGAAGATCCTTGCTGCGTGGGCAGAAGGTGGCCGGGTGGGTGATGGATCCTATGTGGCAGGCGAAGACGTGGAGCCGGGGGAGCTGCAGTTGGTGAAACCATCCGATGCGGGCGGCGGATGCACCTGGTCCGTCACCGCTGCCGATGGGTCCGTTGTTGCCAGCGGCAGCCTCATCGAGGCCGGAACCACGGTGGAAGTGCAACCGGGCCAAAAATTCACTAGTGACAAATGCGGAATTTGGGGGAAGATGTACTAAGACGCAGCCGGAAACGGCTTGGGGCGAATAACCAATGCATGCGGAGCTGGGGAGCATCCGAATGAAGTGGGGATCCCTCGGTGAACATGCGCAGGCGCAGTGTTCTTCAACTCGGTGTGGCAAGTCTTGCCCTGGCCGGTTGTTCAGGAACCAAAGTAGATACGTCCCAACCAGCCGCACTCGATATGGCACCAGTCGTTGCGAACGACGACAAAGTTGCCGTTGAGCGTCCAGAACCCTTGATCCGGTACCAATTCACCTGCACGGCGGCCGATGGCAGCCTCATTGGCAAGTTTTCCAGCCTTGAAGAAGTGTGGGCTTCCACCCGGTACATGCACATCACCGACTGCCAAGTGGACTATGTCGGAAGCGGCCCGCACGTCCTGACGCCGGAAGAGCGGGCGGCTGTTAACGCGGCGATTGCCGCAGGAGCTCCGTCCGGACAAGAATCCGCTTTGTGCTTGCTCATCATCAAGGCCTGTACCCGAACGGACCACAGAACGCTGTCAGCTTCACTTGCCGGCTACGGCATACCTGTGGTCAAGGGGGCTTTGACCTTGGCGCCGCTGGCTCCGCAGGCTGCCCAACTCACCAGATGGCTTAAGACGGCGGCGCCTGGCCAGTCCTGAAAACCGGCAGGATCTTCCCACCCCCGGGGGGATTCGTCAGCCGGATTCAGTCCCTTCCAACCACACAAAACTGCGGGATCACATGGTCTAATGAAAGTGGTCTCACGTATTGGCTGTTCAGCGTATCCGGGAAACGAAATTCTGTTGGGAAGCCAACAAAGATTACCCGTTACGCACAATCAAGGAGTGATCTTTTATGGCGTTCAGAATTGGAACTGCAAGCGCTGACATAACGCCGTCGCTGAGCACCAATCCCTACATGGCCGGATATGGTTCAACCGACGGAGGACGGGAGGCCACCAGCAGTTCGCCCTTTGAACCGCTGTATGCGCGGGCGATTCTTATCTGGGAAGACGCCAATCCCCACATCATCATCAGCCTGGATGTCCTGGCGTTGCCACGGGCGATGCATCAACGGATCCGCGACAGGATCATTGACCTTGCTCCATGGTCCAGCAGCGACATCCTGATCCAGGCAACACATACGCACAATGGCCCGGCGCTGATTGATACGCTCCACCCATTCATGGCATATGGGCTTGCAGACCTGGGCTTGGTGCGTTCCTATAGTGCGGACCTTGAAGACACTATTGTGAACCTCGCGCAGGAAGCATTGGACGCGGATGAAACGGCCGTGACCTTCGACTACAAGGTGTCGTCCCAAAATTTCTCCGCCAACCGGGTAGGGCTGCCGTACACCGAAACGGCTGTTCCCATTCTTGTGGCCCGGAGGGGCAACGGAACTCCGGCGGCAGTGATCTTCAGCTATGGGTGCCACCCCATCAGCGCCGGGCTTCGAACACTCTTTGACGGCGACTTTGCCGCGGGAGCCTGCAATTACATCGAAAACCGGAACCCAAATTGCTTTGCGATGTTCATCCAGGGTCCCGCCGGAGACCAGGATCCAGGCGGAGTTCGCAGTTGGCAACTGCGGGACCAGCATGGGGATGCCCTGGGCGCCACCGTGCACACCAATATGCAATCCGCCGGGCGGGCCTTGAGCGGGCCCATGGTTACGCGCTACCAAGAGGTCCAGTTGCCGCTGGACATCACCCCGACAGCAGGCAACCTGGCTGCAGTCCGGGCATCCTACGTAGCCCGCCTTGCCAATCCGAACGGCCAGCCACAGTGGTATCAGCGGCATGCCCAGGTCATGATCGGCCGGATCGACAGCAACAGTTTTGATACATCCGTGCCCTCACCCTTCCAAGTGTGGAAATTCAACGGAAGCCCCCAATTGAAGATCGCCATGATTGGCGGTGAACTCGTCAGCGGGTACGCTGCATATTTCCGTGGACGGAACGGCGGTACCAACGGAATCATTGTTGGCGGATATGCAAATGAATCATGCTGCTACATTCCAAGTAATGAGTTTTTCCCGCCCTTTATGCCGCTTGGCAGTTACGAGGGCGGATGGGAACCTGATTTCCCGGGAATCGCTGGCGGCTCCATGACGGTGTACGGGCATTTGGCACATTTCAAGGCGGGCACCAACGGAGTGGAGACAACGTTGGTCAATGCCATGAATGCCTTGCTCGCCTAGGAAGTGTCTGCATTGATTGCCGAAGCCGGCCCAGGAAATTCCTGGGCCGGCTTCGGCAACTTTATTTGCAGTGCCTCCCGCTACTTGGCGGCGGGCGAGAGAATTGTCAGGCTGCTCCAGCCCGTTCCGATTCTGGTTGGCGTTCCCCAGGACCTGTTGGAGCCCACGGGGTAGTACCGCAATTCCCCGTCGGTGGTCCGGGCGATGATGCCCAATGAGCCCGCTCCTGCGAAACCGCGGATGGCGCCGAAGCCGGAAATCACGTTCCACCCGGTGCCCACAACGCCGGCAGCTTCCTGAATGAAGTTTCCGGTGCCGTTCGAGCGGTACAGCTTGAGATCGCCGGTGCTCGTTTTGGCAAGGAGGTCGGCATTGGAGTCCTTGTCGAAGTCCACCTGCGTGATCTCCATGCCTGTCCATCCGACACCTATGGATATCCCGGTGGAAACGGTTCTTCCCGTGGGGTTGTTGAAGTAGTACAAACGGCCGGTGGCGTCGTACCCGACAATCCCGGGGTGTGCGTCAGCTTTCTTCCACGTACCTACGCTCAGTGTCCAGTCTTTCCAGTTGCTCCCAAGCGAGATCGCCGATCCGAAGCCGCTGCCGTTCCTGCCGGGGTATACCGTCAAGCGGCCATCGGACCATTGCGCCACGATGTCCAGGGCTCCGTCCCCGTTCCAGTCTGTAACGAAGCCTGCTTTCAGGCCCGACCATCCCGTGCCGATGAGGTCTTCCGGCATCAGCGCAGTGGTACCGGTGCCCGGGTAGCGGTAGAGGTTGGCGTCGGGCCTGACTGCCACGATGTCCTCCGGGTCGATGCCCAGGGTCGACTCAACATCAAGTGGCGCACCGCTGATGAGGCTTGCGTCATCCCACCCAACACCGATGAGGCTGCGGGTGTCCCAGGAGCCGGAGTCGGCCGGGTAGTAGTAAAGGTCGCCATTGGATGCCCGGGCGTGGAGTCCCTGGGAATCCGCGCCCTTGAAGTTTGTTGACGAGCTCACTGCCGTCATGCCGCCCCAGCCGGAACCGATGACTCGTCCGGGCTCGCTGATGAAGCTGCCTACGCCGTTGGAGCGGAACAGCCGAAGGGTTCCATCGGTGGTGCGTGTGACGATGTCCTGGTTGCCGTCTCCGTCGAAGTCGATCTGGTTCAGTTGGTGGCCACTGAAGCCGGTCCCGATCAGGACGCCGTTCCCCAATCCGCCGCCGGCAGTGTTCGAGTACCTGTAGAGATTGCCTTGGTAGTCCTGTCCGATCACTCCGGGATAGGCGTCCTTGTAGTTCCACCAGCCCACCGTCAGGGACATTTCCTGCCAGCCGGAACCGACTTGGATGGGCGCGTAGAAAGAACCTCCGGGAGCGCCACGGAAAACCTTAAGAGTCCCATCGGACCACTGGGAGAGGATGTCCTGGACGCCGTCCTGGTTCCAGTCCACTACGTAAAGCGCCTTCGCACCGGACCAACCTGAGCCTATGTTCACTGGCCCGGTGATTCTGCCGGCTCCGTTCGCCGGGAAGGCATCCAGGCGTCCTGCCGCGCTGGTGGTCAGGATGTCCGCAGCGGACTTGATGGAGGGGTTTGAGGGATCCGGGACCCCACGGGCGAAGGTCCGCAGTTGGTCGTAGCTGCCGTTGAAGATGTTCGAATCGCCCTCGAAAGGACCGGTACTGCTGTACTGCCACATGGTGTAGTCGCCCCAACTGACCGGCATGGAGCCAGGAGAGTTGGTGGGGTTGTTCCAATAGGAAGCGATCCATAGGGGGTAGCTGCCGAAGGTGGTATTGCCAACGCACGTGTTCCACCAGTCCGTGGTGCTGTAAATGACCGGGAAGCGGCCGGTAAGGGCCTTGACGGTGTTGCCAAAGTCGGCTGCCCACTGGCCCAACTGCGCTTTGGACATGTCATAGCAGGTGTTGCCGAAGTAGAACCCATTGATGGTCCGCCCTGCGTAGGGGTTGTATTCGATGTCCAGGACAGGTGGGAGGGTGTAGCCGTCATCGGTCCAGCCTCCACCGTTGGCCACGAAATACCGGGCCTGGTCGGCACCCGAGGACCAGTTGGGGATGGCGAAGTGATAGGCGCCGCGCACCATTCCAACGTTGCGGGATCCGTTGTACTGCTGGGTGTAGTTTTCGTTGAGGTAGTAATTGCCTTCCGATGCCTTGACGTACGCCCAACGGGACCCTTGGTTCCATTGGCTTTGCCAATTCACGTTCCCTTGGTGGGCGCTGACATCCTGGCCGGCCACGCCGATGGAGGGCCGCCAGTGGCCGGGGTCCGCTGCCATGGGCACGGCGGCGCTGATGGTGGCCCCTGCTGCACGGGAGCCTGGGGCTCCAGAAGCCTCTTTGCCCTGCTTGGCCGCGAGGACACGGGGAGACCTTTGCCCCATTTCCGCTCCGCCTGCCGGGATGGCGGCACGCATCGCAGCTTTCATCGCTTCTGCGTCAGGTGCGTTGTCGGGCATGGCCTGTTTCCCGGTCGGCTGCTCCCCGGACGCGCTGCCGGATCCGGCCGCGGGAAGCGGCAGTTCAGCGGGTGAAGGCACGACGGCGGGTATCGGCTGCTGCTGCCCCGGCGCCTGTGGCGTCGTCGCGGAGGGTTCACTGCCAGGGCTGGTCGCGGGGGAGGGGCCGTTAACCGGTTGGGGTCCCTGCCCCGGACTTTCTGACTGAGCCTCCGATGGTGGAGCTGGACGCGGTCCGGGGGTCTCCGCCCAAGCCGGTGATCCCAGGCAAGAGCCTGCTGCGAGGGCGATCGTCAGCGCTATGCCGGCCCGGGCCAGCCTGGTGCGGCGGGACGGTTCACTTGAACGTCTTTTCATCTTCATATCCGGCCCTGTACCGCGGCTCAGCGGCGCATGGGGTGGCTTGCGGACAAGCTCCGGGGCGGGCGCTTGCGCATGAGACCAAAGGCCAGCTCCTAACGGGCTTTACCCTAACATCCTGAAACTGGAGTGACTAGTGGGATTGAGGTTGCTGAGGTGACTGCTGATCCTCACTTATCCACATACCTCCTCCACCGGGTTGAAGGGGTGTTGGTGCTCACTTAGCGTGGGTGAGGCGGGAGGCTCCTCTCGTTTTGGGACGCTTTGTGGTGGTTGGGGAAGAAGTGGACGCTGTAACGATTGTTGAGGGAGAAGTCCGGGAGCTTATCCGGCGCAGGGGGCTGGATCCCCTCGAACAGGCCTCGGACGTGAAACTTCTGGTGGAAGCGGCAGTCAATGACTACGACGAGCGGGCGCTGCTGGGTCCACTGCCTTCCCTGGGCCACCTCGAGACAGCCCGCCGGCATATCTTCGACGCCGTCGCCGGTTTCGGACCGCTGCAGCCGCTCCTGGACGACGCCGCCATTGAAGAGGTATGGATCAATGCGCCGCACGAGGTCTTCGTTGCCCGCAACGGCGAATCCGAACTGACAGCCATCAGCCTCACCGAGCAGCAGGTCAGGGACCTTGTGGAAAGAATGCTCAAGAGTTCAGGACGCAGGCTGGACCTGTCCTCGCCGTTCGTCGATGCCGCCCTTCCCGACGGTTCACGGTTGCACGTCGCCATCCCGGACATCACCCGGAAGCACTGGGCGGTCAATATCCGGAAGTTCATTGCACGGGCAAGCCGGCTGGAGCATCTTGTCGAACTTGGAAGCCTCACGCCCCAAGCAGCGCGCTTTCTGGGCGCAGCTGTGGCCAGCGGACTCAACATCCTCGTTTCAGGTGCCACGCAAGCAGGGAAGACAACCATGTTGAACTGCCTGGCGGCGCACATAGGTTCCCGTGAACGTGTGGTCACGGTGGAAGAGATCTTTGAATTGCAACTTCCCTTGCGCGACGTCGTTGGCTTGCAATGCCGGCAACCCAACCTGGAAGGAGAAGGGGAGATCCCACTGCGGCGGTTGGTCAAAGAAGCATTAAGGATGCGTCCGGACCGGTTGGTAGTGGGAGAGGTCCGTGAAGCGGAAAGCCTGGACATGCTCATTGCCCTCAACTCCGGCCTGCCGGGTATGTGCACTGTCCATGCCAATTCAGCCCACGATGCCGTGACCAAGATCTGCACACTCCCGCTCCTGGCGGGGGCAAACATATCCAGTGCCTTCGTGGTGCCCACAGTGGCCTCATGCATCGATCTCGTGGTTCATTGCAGCCGCCATTCAACGGGACGCAGGCAGGTGACCGAGATTCTGTCCCTCGGACGGAGGGTCGAAAACGGAATCATCGAGTCTTCCGGTGTGTTTGGCATGGTTGGTTCACAACTGCTGCCGCGGGCAAACTCCATGCCTTCCGCGGAGAAGTTTGCCCGGGCGGGCTTCGACGTCGCCGCACTGCTGGAACTGAACTGATGGGGTCCCTCCTTGGCATCCTCCTTGGCCTGGGCGTCTTCCTCGTCTGGTGGTCCGCGTGGGCCATGCCGCCGACGGCCCCCAAGGAAAGTGTTCCTGGTCGCCTGGAGCTCCTGCTCACCTCAGCGGGCATCGAAAAAGTGACGGGTGGGGGACTTCTCCTCACCTGCGCCGGCGTCGGTCTTCTGGCGCTGCTGGTCTTCTTTGTCCTCACTGGATCACCGCCGGTGGCCGCCTGCTTCGGCCTCTTTGGTTCGTGGGTTCCCTTCGCTGCGGTCCGTCGGCGGGCGCGCAAGCGCCGGGCAGCGCTCCGGCAATTGTGGCCGGACGTTGTAGACCACTTGCGCTCAGCCATCCGGGCCGGTCTTGCCCTCCCCGAAGCGCTCATCCAACTGGGCTACAAGGGACCGGAGGAACTTCGCCCGCTGTTCCTGGACTTTGGGGCGGACTACAGGTCCGGCGGACAGTTCGAAGCCGCGTTGAACAGGTTGAAAGCACGGCTTGCAGACCCTGTGGCGGACCGCATCATCGAAGCCCTCCGAATGACACGCGAAGTAGGTGGCTCGGATCTGGGGCGGATGCTGGGAACGCTCTCGGGGTTCCTGAGGGATAGTGCACGCACTCGAAGTGAACTCGAAGCCCGCCAGT
Organism: Arthrobacter sp. TmtSoilC79; assembly: GCF_059739405.1. NCBI lineage: Bacteria > Bacillati > Actinomycetota > Actinomycetes > Micrococcales > Micrococcaceae > Arthrobacter > Arthrobacter sp. TmtSoilC79. Next base: position 1,717,777 of record NZ_AP046051.1, read on the forward strand.
CATGGACAATCAACGCCGCACGCCTTTCGGTGGCAGCACCATGGATCGTCCTGGTGGTTATGGCAAGCCGACCGGAAGCGATGCAGGCCTATAACTCGGCCACAGGGGTCGTGGTCCTGCTCGGCGGCCTGCTGGTATCAGTCCTCAGCTATTCGGTGATGCTGCGTGTTGGCGCATTGCCCGAGGACCAGCGGGTGTTTCGATGAGCACCAACACTGCGTTCGCCGTGCTCTGCGGGCTGCTTCTTGGGGCGGGCTGCTGGTTGATCCTGGTTCGGTTACCCTTCATGCGCGGGAACAGCTTCTCTGATCGGATCGAGGCCCAACTAAGGTCCAGGAACCTCGAATCGCGGCTGCTCCGTACGGCAACCCACAACCTCACACCTTTTGGGCCGCTGGAAAGGATAGTTCGCCCGATCATCGGTGACGCCGTCAGATACCTGTCGAGGTTCAACGTCGGAACCGCAGCAGTGGCCAAGAGGTTGGCGCGGTCAGGTTCTTCGAAATCCCCCTTGGACTTCCGGGCAGAGCAGCTCCTGTGGGCCGGCGCAGGCTTTGTGGCTGCCCTTGTCCTTGTAGTGGCCAGCGCCGTAGTGGCCAGCGCCGCAGCCGGCCAGTTCAGCCCGCCGTTCCTTCTGGTTTGTGTCATCTCCGGCGCAGCGGGCGGGTACTTGCTCCGCGATTACGTTTTGGGTCAACGCATCAGGAAGCGGGAATCGGCGATGCTCTCAGAATTTCCGAGCCTCGCAGAGTTGATGGCGCTCGCCGTTGCAGCAGGTGAGAGTGCCATGGGAGCAATGGACAGGGTGAGCCGCAGTTCCAGCGGGGAACTCTCTGCAGAATTTGCCTTGGTCCTCGCGGATGCCCGCTCCGGTAAGTCCCTGCCCGAGGCGCTGCAGGCTTTCTCCACCAGGTCGGAGCTGCCGCCCCTGGTCAGGTTCTTTGACGGCCTCGTGGTCGCAGTGGAGAGGGGAACGCCCCTCGCCGATGTCCTCCGGGCCCAGGCCGCGGATGTCCGCGACTCCGCCAAGCGCGAGCTCATGGAGTCGGCAGGCAAAAAGGAGATAGCCATGATGGTGCCCGTTGTGTTCGGGGTGCTCCCGCTCACGGTCATTTTTGCTGCCTTCCCGGCAATTGCCGCCTTCGAAATGATCCTTTGAACGCCCACAACCGCATCTGCCCAAACCACAAATGTATCCGCACCGCACTACTACCCGAACGGAACCCATGAATCACATTGCAGGAAGACTGTCCACAGCTTCGATCCTGGTCCTTGGCTGCATCCCGTGGCTGACGGCGATCACCCTGAGGGCGATACCCCGTCACGAAGACCGTGATCGGGGTGACGTTCCCGGTTGGGTCATGATCACACTGATGTCCGCCATTCTTGTCGCCGGACTTCTTGCCGTTGCCACACCGGCACTGAGCGGGATGTTTGAGCAGGCAATGAGCAAGGTGGGCAAGTAGGGAATGTGGTGCAGCCCCGCCGTTGCTGCATCTTTTGCCATGGATCGGCCGCCGGGAGTCCCGGAAGAGCGCGGCTCAGCCGTTGTGGACTTTGTCTTGGTCGGGGCGTTGCTGACTGTGTTCTTCATGGCGGTCATTCAGCTGACCTTGGTGCTTCATATACGCAACACGCTCATTGACGCCGCGGCTTCCGGCGCGGCTTACGGAGCGCTTGCGGACCGCACGCAGGCCGATGCCCAAGTGCGGACCACTGAACTGATTCAGACGGCGTTGAACAGCGATTACTCGCAGGACGTTTCTTCTTCCATCGTCACTGTCGAGGGCGTTCTTGCCTTGGAGGTGACGGTGAAGGCACCGCTGCCTGTAGTCGGGCTGGTGGGTCCGGGTGGAGTGCTGGAGGTGAAGGGGCATGCGGCGCTCGCGGGCTAAGGCACTCATGAGTGTGCAGGACTCCTTCCTGCGAAGGTTTCGTGAGGCAGTGTGCCGTCCCGTCCCCACGGCTGGGACGGTCTGTGACAGCTGGGCGGCTTTACAGGGACAAAGGGGCAGCGCCGTGGTGGAATTTACGTTCCTGGCGGTACTGCTCATGGTTCCGGTGGTCTACTTTGTCGTCACGGTGGGCCAGATCCAAGGAGGGGCATTTGCGGTGGTAGGGGCTGCCGACCAGGCCGCCAAGGTGTTTGTGAATCGTACGGACGCACAGAGCGCGAGGGCTGCAGCTGAAGACACGGTTCTTCTGGCCATTAAGGACTACGGTCACACAGCGGACGAAGCCGGTGTTGACATCGCATGCGATCGAGTCGACTGCTTGTCTGCAGGAGCGCACGTGACGGTGACCGTTCGTTTGGATATAGCTCTGCCACTGGTGCCATTCGCGGACCCGCTGCAGATGAACGCCGCCCGGCTGAGTGCGTCGTCGACCCAGGTTGTGGGGCAGTACCAGTGACATCGCCCCACCGTCGCGGCTGGTGGCCTCCGACGGGCAAGTCACCGGAAGAAGGCCAGATCGCCGTTCTCATCATCGGCTTCGTTGTGCTGGCGCTCCTTCTGGCAACGGTGGTCATGGCAGTCTCGGCGGTCTACCTGGAGCACAAGAAGCTTTTGTCCCTGGCGGACGGAGCTGCCCTGGCCGCTGCCGGCTCCTTTGTGGTGGCCGATCTGGGAGCCGGGAGCCGGCCCGGCCTTTCGTTGGTGGACGAGCGGGTGCGCGCCGGGGCTGCGTCCTACCTGGCCACCAGTGGCGCTTCTTCCCGTCATGACCGGCTTACGTTGGACGGCCGTACTGGCAGCGAGCCAGGGGGTACGGCCGTAGTGGTGGTCACCGCTGTGGCCCATCCCCCCGTCATCAGTTTCCTCCTGCCCGATGGAATCCTCGTTGAGGCGCGATCTGTAGCCCGGTCATCGCTGAGCCAGTAATGGTCCGGCATGAAAGAACGGGCCGTCGGGGGAGCACGATCGATAGCGTACGCTGGGATGACCATGGCTGAGATAGATTTTCCCGCAGAAATCCGCGCACTTCGCGCAACTTACAGCTCCATCGAGAATGTCACCGATGTTGATGCCCTTAAAGCTGAGATCGCTGAACTGAGCGAGCAAGCCGGAGCCCCGGACCTTTGGGACGACCCGGCTTCCGCCCAGGTGATCACCTCGAGGTTGTCGCACCGCCAGTCCGAAGTTGAGCGTCTTTCCAAGCTCGCTTCCCGGATCGATGATCTGGAAGTCCTGGTGGAACTGGGCCAGGACGAGGGCGACGACGACTCCATGGCAGAGGCTGCAAAGGAGTTGTCGTCCATTCGCAAAGCGCTGGCGGAACTCGAAATCACCACGCTGTTGTCGGGCGAGTACGACGAACGCGAAGCTGTGGTAACCATCCGTGCAGGTGCCGGTGGCGTGGATGCGGCAGATTTCGCCGAAATGCTGATGCGGATGTACCTGCGCTGGGCCGAACGCCACGGGTACCCGACCACCGTGATGGATACTTCCTATGCCGAGGAAGCGGGGCTTAAATCCGCCACGTTCGAGGTCAAGGCTCCGTACGCGTTCGGCACTTTGAGCGTTGAAGCGGGAACACACCGTTTGGTCCGAATCAGCCCGTTCGACAATCAGGGCCGCCGGCAAACGTCCTTCGCGGCAGTGGAAGTCATTCCGTTGATTGAACAGACGGACTCCATTGAAATACCGGACAACGAAATCCGCGTCGACGTCTTCCGCTCCTCGGGGCCAGGTGGCCAGTCGGTCAACACAACTGACTCGGCTGTCCGGTTGACGCACATCCCTACGGGCATTGTGGTCTCGATGCAGAACGAAAAGTCACAGCTTCAGAATCGGGCAGCGGCCATGCGCGTGCTTCAGTCCCGCCTCCTGTTGGTCAAGAAGGAACAACAGGACGCCGAAAAGAAGGCATTGGCCGGGGACGTCAAAGCGTCCTGGGGCGACCAGATGCGCTCCTATGTCCTCAACCCGTACCAGATGGTCAAGGACCTGCGCACGGAGCATGAAGTGGGCAACACCTCGGCTGTGCTTGATGGCGACATCGACGACTTCATAGACGCTGGAATCCGCTGGCGCACCGGCAACCGCAACGCGGCAGCCAACTAGGACCCCGGCAGCCAACCAGGACCCGGCAGCCAAACGGCGAACCAACCTCGGGGATTCCCGGGCCGGCATCCGGTCGTGCCGGGCGCCGGATTCCGCGACACGCCTGCCAAAGCCAGCTAAACCCGGCATGTGCGTGCGTATAGTCGAGTGGCCGGTGCTCTCACTTCCCCCATCGAAAGCCCGCGCTCCGGCTGTTGGACTGGGCGACTATGTCATGTCCGGCGGGGTTCTAAAGGGCCATGATCAGATTTGAGAATGTCACCAAGGTCTACGAGCAGAATGCCCGACCGGCGCTCGACTCTGTCAGCCTTGAGATCAACCGCGGCGAATTCACCTTCCTCGTAGGTGCGTCGGGCTCGGGCAAGTCCACTTTTCTTCGCTTGATCCTGAAGGAAGACAAAGCCTCGTCCGGATCTGTCTACGTTGCCGGGCAGAACGTTGCGAACATTTCGAGCTGGCGTGTACCCAAGCTTCGTCGCGGCATCGGCGTTGTCTTCCAGGATTTCCGGCTGCTCCCGCAGAAGAACGTCTTTGCCAACGTTGCCTTCGCGATGCAGGTCATCGGCAAGAGCCGCTCGATCATCCGCGAAACAGTTCCTGAAGTCCTCAAGACCGTGGGGCTGGAGGGCAAGGAACGCCGCATGCCCCATGAGTTGTCAGGTGGTGAGCAGCAGCGCGTGGCGATCGCCCGCGCCGTCGTGAACCGTCCCGGCATCCTGCTGGCGGACGAACCGACCGGCAACCTGGACCCCATCACCTCGATGGGCATCATGGGGGTCCTGGACAAGATCAATCAGAATGGCACCACCGTGGTCATGGCAACGCACGACGACGACATCGTTAATGAAATGCGCCGCCGCGTGGTGGAGCTCAAGAACGGCAAGGTCATCAGAGACGAAGCCAAGGCGCTCTACACCTCCATGATTCCGGTGGTTGGTGAATCACGCCGCCTGCGGGATGCCAGCGGCGAGGAACTCGACCGTGCACAGGGGGCGCAGCTGTGAGGCTCCTGTTTATCCTCGGGGAAATCGGCAGCGGACTGCGCCGGAACCTTTCCATGGTCATCTCCGTAGTGCTGGTGACCTTTGTTTCCCTCACGTTCGTAGGTGCGGCGGGAATGCTGCAGATGCAGATCACCCAGATGAAGGGCTACTGGTACGACAAAGTCCAGGTGGCCGTTTTCCTCTGCAACGACGGTTCGACGGCGGTCGGCTGCGCTTCCGGTCCGGCCACCAAGGAGCAGCAGGAGAACCTGCAGGCAATGCTCGAATCTCCGGCCGTCAAGCAATACATCAACGATTTCCAGTTTGAATCCCAGGCTGAGGCCTACACACACTTCAAGGAACAGTTCTCGAATTCGCCGATTGTTGACTCAGTCTCCGAGGACCAACTTCCTGCTTCGTTCCGGATCAATATGAAGAACCCGGAAAAGTACCAGATCATCAGTGAGACGTTCTCGTCACAGCCTGGCGTCGAGACGGTGAGCGACCAACGGCAGGTCCTTGAACGCATCTTCTCCTGGATGAATGGGGCGTCTGTGGCTGCGATGGGCGTAGCAGTAGTCATGATCTTCTGCGCGGTCCTGCTGATCACCACAACCATCCGGCTCTCCGCCTTCAGTCGACGGCGGGAAACCGGGATCATGCGGCTTGTCGGTGCTTCCAAGACAGTCATCCAGCTGCCCTTCATCCTGGAGGGCGTAATCGCTGCCGTGGTGGGGGCGGTCCTCGCCTCGGTGACGCTCTGGTTGATGGCGCATTTCTGGCTGAACGGCGAACTGTCGACACAGTTCCTCAACACTCCCTTTATTTCCTCTGCCCAAGTACTGGTGATTGCGCCTGTGCTGATTGCCTTGGGTGCAGGCCTGGCCGGGATATCCTCTCTTTTGACCCTCCGGCGATACTTGAAGGTCTAGCGATGACCGCCAAAGCCCGATCACCCTTCATGCTGACAATCGAAAAGGACTCCTGATGACCGCGTTGGACCCGATCTCCCTGCGCCGGCGGCTCGCGTCGGGCAATGCTCGGATTATGGGTGCCGTGCTCGCAGTGGGCCTGGCTGTCAGCCTCCTGTCGGGCGCTCCCGCTGCCCGGGCCGACAACCTTGAAGACCAGCAAGCCGCGCTTGAAGCCGAAGCTGCAAGGGTCCAGGCATCCCTGGAATTTGTTGATGCCAACATCGCCAAGGCCGCCGGGGACCTCGTAATTTACCAAGGCCGACTTCCCGGTGCCCAGCAGGCTTTGCTTGAAGCGCAGGGACGGGTGGCAAGCGCGGTCAAGGAAGTTGAAGCTTTGGCGGCCAGGGTCGAACTTGCCCAGCAAAACAAGGCCAAGATCACCGAGCAGTTGGAAAGTGATAAGCAGAAGATCACCGACACCAAGAAGCTGATCGGCCAGATAGCGTCCCAGGCGTACAAGTCCGGCGGCGTCCCCACAAACATCGCCCTTCTCTTCGGATCCAGCGAATCGGGTAACCTGACCGAGTCCATGGACTTGGCCGACCAGGCCATGCGCAGCCAGAACGCTGCGATGACCAAGCTGACCCAGCAGAACGCCACCAACGTCAATTCCCAGGCAAGGCTCGTAGCCGTCGAGGAAGAGATCCAGGACCTCAAAGCTAAAGCAGACGCTGCGCTGCAACGCGAGAAATCGGCAAGGGACGAGGCTGCGAACAAGAAGGCTGAAGTCGATAAGCTCATCGAGGACACCACCCGCCTCAACGGGCAGCTGCAAGCGGCAAAGCCGGGAATTGAAGCCAACCTGGCCCGGGTGAAGGCTGAGCAGAACACCGTAGCCGCTGAGATCGTGGAGCGCGACCGGAAACTCAGGGAAGCGTGGGAAGCCGAGCAACGCCGTCTCGCTGAAGAAGCTGCTGCTGCCGCGGCCGCTGCCGCTGCAGCCCAGGGCCGGCCTGCTCCGCCGGAACAGCCCTATGTTCCGCCGGCAGCGGGTTCACCGTCCGCGTTCGGACTGCGTCACCCCTTTGCCAGCTACGTTCCCATCACGTCCGGATTCGGTTGGCGCGCAACGCCCCCAGGGACCATCGACTTTTACGGTACCGGCGGGTACATGCACACGGGCATCGACTTCGGTGCGGCCTGCGGTACTCCCGTCTACGCTGCGGCTGCAGGAGAGGTCTTCAACTCCGGGTGGAACTCGGCCGATGGTGGCGGATGGCGCGTGAAGTTGTCCCACGGAGTGGTCCAGGGGAATTCACTGACCACCATCTACTACCACAACAGCAGCATTGTGGTCTCAAACGGCCAGCGGGTCTCGGCCGGCCAACTTATCGCCTACTCGGGAAGCACCGGCAACTCGACCGGATGCCACGCACACTTCGAAACGTGGTTGAACGGTTCCGCCGTGGATCCCATGAACCTTCTCTAGGGCACCCAACGGCGCGGGGCTGCCTCGCCGCTGGCGTACACTAGTTGAAATCCGCATCTAACAAGGAGTTCTACCGTGCCCAAGGAAAGTGGCCGTAAGGTAGTGGCCACCAATCGGAAGGCCCGGCATAACTACCATGTCCTGGACACCTATGAGGCCGGTATCGCCCTCATGGGAACCGAGGTGAAGTCCCTCCGCGAGGGGCATGCCTCCATGGTGGACGGCTTTTGCACCTTCTACAACGATGAGTTGTGGATGGAAGGTATCCATATCCCTGAGTATCACCAAGGGAGCTGGACGAACCATGCCGCGCGCCGGCGTCGTAAGCTCTTGCTTCATCGCGAGGAATTGGACAAAATCTCGCAGAAGATCCGCGAGTCGGGTTTCACCGTGGTACCGCTCCAGCTCTACTTCCTGGACGGACGGGCCAAAGTGGAAATCGCCATTGCCCGCGGTAAGAAGGACTACGACAAGCGTCAAACCCTGCGTGAACAGCAGGACAAGCGTGAATCGCTGCGTGAACTGCGGGAACGCAACCGCCGGTAGGGAATGTACCGCCGTGTGGATGCGTTATGATGGATAGTCCGAAGGGAACTCGAAGTAATCGAGGCTTCCATCGGGTTTGGTAACAAAATACGGGGATGATCGGTTTCGACGATGTTAGTCGCGACAGGTGAAGCGGGCCGAGGATGCAGAATTATCTCGTAAACGCTGTCTGCAAACCAATAAGTGCCGAATCTAAGCGCACTGACTTCGCTCTCGCTGCCTAAGCAGTAAGACAGTCCGTCAGCCCGGGGTTGCTATCGCCCCGGTTCCTGGCGTCATTTAGATGGCCACTGCTGTTTGCCTTCGTCATTGAGGTAAACGGGACTCTTAGATGACTGGGCCCGGATCAGCCACCTGTTCGCAGGATGGCTGGGGCCGAGAAAATCCGACGCGAACTGCGCCCGGAGAAGCCCTGACAAAACGACATCGGACGGGGGTTCAATTCCCCCCATCTCCACCCCAAGGAAAGCCCTCGGATCCTCGTGATCCGGGGGTTTTCCCATGTCCGGCGCGGGAGCGGGAAGGGGAAGATCCGGAGGCAGAGTCCGGAAGGACAGGACCCGCAGGGAAGTGCCGAACCCTACCCGCTGGATCCCCGTGACCCCGTTCACCCACGGCGTACTGCGCCAAGGACTACGGGCGGAGGAATCCCCGTTGAAGTGGGTAAGCGCCCAAACCGGGCGCAGCGGTGGCAGGAGGCATGCGGTGAACACTGGGCCTGAACTCGAATCACTGGACTCCGGGGAGGAGCCCGCGCTGGATGCCTACTCGAAGATTGTGATCGACGTTGCGGAGTCGGTGACACCCCATGTTGCAGCCATTGAGATGACCAGCACCGGCCGGCGCGGCCGCATCCTCAGGGGCAGCGGCTCTGCCGTGGTCTTTACTGCCGGGGGATACATGCTCACCAACGCCCATGTTGTGTCCGGCATCCGGAGCGGCAGGGCTGTGTTCGCCGACGGCAAGCACTCCGACGTGGAGTTGGTGGGCGCCGATCCGTTGTCCGACCTCGCTGTCATCCGCGGACTGAAATCCACGCCGCCACCGGCACTTTTAGGCAACGCCGATACCTTGCGGGTGGGCCAGTTGGTGATCGCCGTGGGCAACCCGCTTGGTTTGGCAGGCTCGGTGACTGCCGGCGTGGTCAGCGGCCTGGGCAGGTCCATTCCCGTCCGGGCAGGTGAACACCGGCGGGTCATAGAAGATGTTATCCAAACCGACGCCGCCCTTAACCCGGGGAACTCCGGGGGAGCGCTGGCGGATACGCACGGACGCATCGTAGGCATCAACACCGCCGTGGCAGGACTGGGACTCGGCTTGGCGGTCCCCATCAATACCACCACCAGACGGATCATCGAATCCTTGCTGAGGGATGGCCGCGTGCATCGTGCGTACTTGGGGTTGGTGAGTACTCCCATCCCGCTGGACGCCAGTGCCGTGGTCCGGACCGGGCAAAAGGAGGGGTTGCGCGTGGTGGAGGTGCTTCCGGGGTCGCCGGCCGAGATCTCTGGACTCCAGCCCGGAGACATAGTGCTCCGCGCCAAGGGGCGGGCAGTATCGAGTGCAGAGAGCCTGCAGAAGCTGCTTTTCGAGGAAGCGATCGGGGAACCGTTCCCGCTGACGGTCCTCAGGGAGGGCCGGGCCCTTGAACTCCTGGCGGTGCCGTCGGAGATGGAACAGCAGCAATAAGCGGCAGGCTAGGCTTTGCTCTCCGGAACATCAACGACGCCCACAAAACGGCTGCCGACACCTTCATATTCGCTGCGCACTTCGCCCAGGAAGAGCTTGGGGAGGTCACTGTTCCGGTGGGTGCCGCAGTACACGAAGGAAAAGTCCGGCCACCACTTCTTGGGGCGGATAGCCTCGGAATAGCCGCAAACAGCACAGGTCAGATGGACCCAGACAGGGCGTTTACCGGTGCGGTTGGCCCTGGACTGCACCAGCCAAGCCGGCGGATTGTCCTGCATATCGCGCAACTCGGCCTCGGAGAGCCGGGACGGAATACCGTGGCGTTGGGCCATTTCCATCGAAATATCAAGGGCCAATGCGGCATCACGTCTGCTAATCACCATTCAACGATACGGGACTTACCGGGCGTAGGCTGTGCTCATGACTGACGCAGCGCCCTTGCTACCCAGTACGCCGCTCCAAAAGCGCGTGCTGGCGGTAGCTATTGTGGCGTCCTTCATCGCCATCCTTGACGGATTTGTGGTGAATCTCGCACTGCCTGCCATCGGGCGGGAACTGGGCGGCGGCCTGGTCATCCAGCAATGGGTGGTGGATGCTTACCTCCTGACACTGGGCGCCCTGATCCTGGTGGCGGGATCCTTGTCCGATCATTTCGGCAGGGCACGAATACTGGAATGGGGGCTTGCAGGCTTTGCTGCGACCTCGGTTTTGTGCGGCCTGGCCTGGACGGGCGAAGTCCTTGTGGTTTCAAGGGCACTCCAGGGAATTGCCGGCGCACTGTTGGTTCCAAGCTCGTTGGCCATGATCATCACATCCTTCTCCGGGCCTGCCCAATCCAAAGCAATCGGCCAGTGGTCCGGATGGACCAGCGCGGCAGCCATAGTCGGCCCCTTGATTGGCGGAATGGCAGTGGACCTTCTTTCCTGGCGCGTCATCTTCTTCATCAATGTCATCCCCGCCATTGCGATCTGGCCCATGCTGGCCGGCCTCCGCGCATCCGATGCAGCGAGGGACAAGAGCAAACGCATCGACTACCTCGGGGCCTTCCTGGCCATGGTGGGCCTTGGTGGTCCGGTGTTTGCGTTTATCGAGCAAGGCCGGATGGGTTGGGGCAGTGCCCAGGTGTGGGTGCCCCTGGCTGTAGGCATCGTGGCCATGGCCTTGTTCCTGTTCCATGAAGCCAGGACAGATGAGCCGATGCTGCCGCTGAGGTTGTTCGCGATCCGCAATTTTGGCTGGGGCAACCTTGCAACGCTTGCCATCTACGGCGGAATTTCGCTGGGGTTCTTTGTGCTGGGCATCTACCTTCAGCAGGTAGGAGGAATGGCCGCTACGGTTGCGGGGATGGCGTTGCTCCCGGGCACGGTCATCCTGATGATCGGGGCATCCTATTTTGGGGGACTGGCCGGCAAGTACGGTCCCCGTTGGTTCATGACAGCAGGACCTTTGCTGTGTGGTGTGGGTTTCCTGATGTCCCTGTCCATCCAGGAGCCCTTGAACTATTGGACCCAGGTACTGCCCGGGCAGATCGTTTTCGGACTTGGCCTGGCCACCCTGGTGGCGCCGCTGACGGCCGCGATCCTTGGTGCAGTCCCGCCGGCGGAAGCGGGAATCGGTTCGGCAGTAAATAACGCGGTAGCCCGCATCGCCGGGTTGATCACCATCGCCTTTGCCGGGCTGATAGTAGGACCGGTCTTCAGCCGGGAGGGCTTGTACAACGCGCTGTTGGTCACAGCGGCACTGTTCCTGACCGGGGCGGTGGCGTCCGCCGTCGGAATTCGAAACCCTGCCAGGGTCACCGCGCCCGCTGATGAGGGGGAACCGGTGGCAGCACCCGACGACGACGAAGCGGCCGGGCAGCGCGACTGACCTTCCGGAGTGCCCGGGTCAGGCCACGCCAATGCCAATCCCTGTCCAGGTCAGCGGCCCTGGAGGACGCAGCCTTCGTGAACCCCGGCGCTTTGGACCCACAGCGCCGAGGCCACTTCGTCGGCGAGATCGAATTCACGGCCCTTGACCCCGGAACCGATCCGCACCACCAAGGCACCCCCGAATGGTTTGCGTCCCATCACTTCGACCGGGGCGTCCAGTGCAATGTCTTCGGCAGCGAGGTACCTGAGGAGTTCAGGGTTCTCATCGCTGATCCGGGTGATACGGCCCGAATGGCCTTGGTCGAGCTCGATCATGCGGTAAGCGTGCGGAAGATCAACCGAACCGTCTGCCGACGGGATGGGATCTCCGTGCGGATCCCGGACGGGATGGCCCAGTTTGGCGGACATGCGCTCAATGAAGGTATCCGAAACCGCATGCTCCAGCATCTCGGCTTCGTCATGGACCTCGTCCCAGCTATACCCGAGTTCTTCCACCAGGTAGGTCTCGATGAGGCGGTGGCGGCGCACCATGGCCAGTGCAAGCCGCATGCCGGCAGGGGTCAGGCGGATGGCACTGTACGGTTGGTGGTCCACCAGGCCCTGGTCCTTGAGCTTCCGGACCATTTCGGACACGGAAGAATTGGCCACACCAAGGCGCTGGGCAAGCTGGGAGGATGTAATCGGCTTGTCTTGCCACTCCGTATAGGAGTAGATGACCTTGACGTAGTCCTCGATCGAGGAGGAGGGCGTACTGGTCTTCACATCCCAAGCCTACCGTGGAAGGGGTCCGGAGTTCCTGGATGCACGCCACGTCTGGGTCACGTACGGCACCTTGATGGTCTCTTCGGCCACGTATCCGAGGTGCTCGTAGAGGTACCATTCCAGGTTCCCCATCACTTTGGCCCTCGTGGCATCGTTGGCCCGGAGGTAATAGCTCCGGGATTTGGTCAACTCCATGATGTCGTTCGGCGTCAAGGCGTCTTCCCACCGGGTGAAGTGACTTTCCAGGCCGGTGAACTCCGGGCCGACGACTGGCCGGAAGCCAGGCTTGTGGACATCCCCTGCATGCATGATGCGCGAGAGCCGATGTACCCAGGGGACCTCGGTATCCAACTGGTTCCAGATCAGGCCCAAGGTGCCATGCGGCCTCAGGATTCGGGCAATTTCCGTACTCGCTGCGAGCGGTTCGCACCAGTGCCAGGCCTGGGCGACACTGACGACGTCGAATGCTGAGTCCGCCAGTCCGGTTGACTCGGCAGTTCCCTCCAACGCGACGACGTTGGGGTGGGACTTCCGCAGCTGGTCCAGCATGTCGGTGGAAGGATCGACGGCGGCAACGTCCAGTCCGCGCTCCACGAGCAGTGCCGTGAACTTGCCCGTCCCCGCTCCGATGTCTGCGGCTGTCCCGGCTCCTTCGGGAACCAGCCACTCGACGGAGTCCAGGGGATACCCGGGCCGTACGCGATCGTAGTGCTCTCCGCCATCCTGGAAGCTTTGGCCGAATTCATGGCGGCGGTGGGCATGAAGCTTGGGTCCACGTGGTCCGGCCGGTGCGGGAATGGCGGGCCGCCCGTTCGAGGCAGCCGTAGAACGTATCGCCACCAAAGACTCCTTCACAGGCTCGCCAAAAAGGTACCCTACGAATTTACCGCAGCGGACACGACCTGATGCCTCACGTCCGGGAAGCCCACCGGTCCCGATGGAGCGGCTTGCCCCACGGTGATGTCTTAGTCGGCGGTGGCGCTCTAGTCCACGGTGCAGGGAGCGGCACCAGCTGTGCCGGGAGTATTGGGAGCCCACTCGGGGTAGGTGCGGTGGTCATTGGCAGGTACCCAGCGGCCTTCGTCCACCACGTAGTCCCAGCCAAGTCCGTTGTCCTTGAGGTTCTCGATGCCCGCCAGCAGCCTTGTGGCGTCCTCCAGGCGGGAGCCAACGCCAAAGCTTGCACGCAGGGATCCCGAGGGAAGGCCCAGGCGCTTGAGTAACGGGTGGGCGCAGAAGCGGCCGTCCCGGAGGCCAACGCCGTGCTCGGCGGCCAGGTAGGCGGCGACCAAACCGGCGTCGAATCCTTCCACGGAGAAGTTGACGACGCCAATGGTGTCCACGGAGTCGGAGAAGATCCGGTGGACCGTCACTCCGTCAATGGCCTCAAGACCGTCCACCAGGTAGGAGCGGATGGCGGCCTCGTGGGAGTGCCAGGCCTCCTGGTCCAGTCCGGCGAGGACCTGCGTCGCCCGTGCAAGGGTTGCGGCGCCGAGCACGTTGGGGGAGCCGCCCTCGTGACGGGCGGGTCCGGTGGCCCAACTGACGGAGTCCAGTCGGGCTTCACGGACGGCGCCTCCACCGGCCAGGTGCGGGGTGCCGGCGTCGAGCCAGTCCGGACGGCCCACCACTACACCGGCACCGAAGGGCGCGTACAACTTGTGGCCCGAGAAAACGATGTAGTCGACGTCGGCTTCGGTGATGTTGATCCTGCGGTGGGGCGCCAGCTGGGCTGCATCCACCACGATCCTGGCGCCGTACTCATGTGCCAGAGAAGCGAGTTCGGCTATCGGGAGGATCTCACCGGTGACGTTCGAGGCACCGGTGACAGCAAGCAGGCTGACCCCGCCCTGCGCCAACTCGGCACGAAGCTTGTCCAGCGTGGCAGTCAATGTGGAGGCCGCTACCACGCTGCGGTGCGGTACGCCTTGCCAGGGGAGCAGGTTGGCGTGGTGCTCGATGTCCAGGTAGAGGACTTCGCCGGAGAACCGGCCATCGGTCTGCGGAAGGCAGCCGGCCAAAAGGTTCAGGGAATCGGTGGTGTTCCGCGTAAAAATGACGGAATCGTCCGGGCGCCCACCCACGAAGTCGCGCACGATGTTCCGCGAGTTTTCATAGACCGAGGTACTGATCTGTGAAGCATAACCAGCGCCGCGGTGCACGCTGGCGTAGTAGGGCAGGACCTCGTTGAGATATGCAGAGACGATGGTCAGCGCCGGAGCCGATGCTCCATAGTCCAGGTTGGCGTAACGAACGTGGCCGCCTTGGATCAGCGGGGCCTGCAGCTCGGCGCCTGTGACCGCGGCGAGCGGGCGGATTGCAGCAGCTGCCGGTGACGGGGCTTCTTCGACAAAGGAAGGAATGGCGTTGGCATCGAACGTGACGGTACTCATGGGACCTCATTCAAGAGGGACCCCCATAGGGGATCCGCGCTTGCCGCATCCGTTCCGGACCGGCCGGGTCGTCACCCGGGGCACCCCACCGCGAATGGAGGGTTGCCGGCCAGCAAACCGGGGTTTAGCGCTGGCACTCGTGACCTGTAAAAAAGGTTAGGGCACCTCCAGCGGCCCTCCAAAGTCGCCGCGCAATGTTAAGCACTTTGTTACGGCAGGCTTGTAAAACGGAACTTTGACGAAGAAAAAACGGCAGACGCCCACCAAAGGGGGCATCTGCCGTCGAATATTCGCTGAAAGGACCTAAACGTTGCCAGCGGACTGGAACTAGAGGAGATCGTCCAAACCTGGGTTGAGACGCTTGAGTACCTCTGAGTGCAGGATTGAATTGGTCGCCAGTGCGTTGCCGCCGAAAGGGCCGTCCTCGCCTTCAAGGGAGGTAAAGCGGCCACCGGCCTCAGTCACGATCGGGACGAGGGCCGCCATGTCGTAGAGGTTCAGTTCGGGCTCGCAGGCGATGTCCACGGCACCCTCGGCGACGAGGCAGTAGGACCAAAAGTCACCGTAGGCGCGGGTTCGCCAGACGTCCTCCGTCAGTCCAAGGAACTCGTCCAGGTTGCCGCGTTCCTTCCAACCGGACAGGCTCGAGTACGACAACGAGGCATCGGAGAGCTGGGTGACGTTGGAGACCTTCAACCGCGTGGCCGCAGCCAGGGACCGGCCCATGTAGGCACCCATGTCCTTGGCGGCCCACCAGCGCTTGCCCAAGGCGGGGGCGCTGACAACACCCACAACCGGTTCTCCCTCATCAACCAACGCGATCAACGTAGCCCACACCGGTACACCCCGGACAAAGTTCTTGGTGCCATCGATGGGATCAATGATCCAACGGCGCGAGCCATGTCCGGTGCTGCCAAATTCCTCACCCAGGACTGCATCGCGGGGACGCGAACGCGAGAGTTGACCCCGGATGGCTTCCTCGGCCGCTTTGTCAGCGTCAGTGACAGGGGTGAGGTCGGGCTTGGTTTCGATCTTGAGGTCCAAAGCCTTGAAGCGATCCATGGTTTGGGCATCGACGGAATCAGCGAGGACGTGGGCAAGGCGCAGGTCATCGTTGTAGGTGGAAACGGGATGGGTCATGCCACCAAACTATCCTGAAACATTCGCTGCGGGGGGAGGTGAAGCCCCAAACGATCAGTTGACGGTGCCCAGTTCCTTGGTCTCTTTTGCTTCCAACCGTGGGTCCGCACCCAGCAGCCGGCGCAGCGAAGCCAACCGCGCCACACCCGACGGTCCGGCATGGCCCTCGTTCACCCATGAATCCAGTCCACAGTTGATGGCGGTGGCATCGTGCTTGCAGCCCCGTTCGCAAGCCTCGGTTCCAGGCTCGAGATCCGGGAAGGAATGCAGAATCCGGTCCGGATCCACGTGGGCAAGGCCGAAGGACCTGATGCCGGGAGTGTCGATGATCCAGCTGCCGGCCGGGGCGTCGGATAGTTTCAGGGCCAAGGCGGAGGAGGAAGTATGCCGGCCACGGCCTGTGACGGCATTGACGCCGCCGGTGGCCCGCTCTGCCCCCGTCAGGGCATTGACCATGGTGGACTTGCCGACGCCTGAATGGCCGAGCATCACGGTGACTTTTCCGCCGAGGTGGGAGCGCAGCTGCGCTACGGCATCCCTGTCCAGCCGGGCCGAGAGGCCGTCGTCGGATCGGGCGTCGATGCCGCCTGCTTCGGAGTCGGCGGTGCGGCTGATGATCACCGGGAAGTCCAGGCTGAGGTAGTTGGCGAGCAGTTCCGCTGGATCCTTGACATCCGCCTTGGTGATAAGGAGCAACGGCTCAATGCCGGCGTCGTAGGCTGCCACCAGGGCGCGATCGATGAACCCGGTGCGCGGTTCGGGGTTGGCGGCCGCCACCACAATGACCAACTGATCGGCATTGGCCACCACCACCCGTTCGATCGGGTCGGTATCGTCGGCACTGCGGCGCAGGAGGGTCCGCCGTTCTTCCACGCGGACCAGCCTCGCCAGGGTGTCCGGCGATCCGGAGACGTCGCCCACCAAGGCCACGAAGTCCCCAGGTACTACCGGGTTCCGCCGCAATTCGCGGGCACGGGCAGCGATAACGACGCGGGCGTTCGCGGAATCCTCGTCCACAATCGCCCTGTAGCGCCCACGGTCAACGGTGATGATCCGGCCAATAACCGCGTCATCGTAGCTGGGCCGGTCCTTGGTCCTTGGCCTGGACCCTTTTTTGTTGGGTCGGATCCGGACGTCGGACTCATCCCAGGAGCGTGCATCACGGCCCATGGTCAGTTGTTCTCCACCGTGGTGCCGGAGATGGTTCCCACCATTCGGGCCCACATTTCAGGAAACTCCGGCATGGTCTTGGACGTCGTGGCGATGTCTTCGACCTGGACGCCCTCGACGGCGAGGCCCAAGATGGCTCCTGCCGTGGCCATGCGGTGGTCAGCGTAGCTGTGGACGACCCCGGCGTGCAGTGTGGCTGGTCGGATGATGAGGCCATCGGCGGTCTCTTCTGCGTCGCCGCCCAAGGCGTTGATTTCGTTGACCAGTGCTGCGAGCCGGTCTGTTTCGTGGCCACGGAGATGGGCAATTCCGGTCAGCCGCGAGGGGCCATCGGCCAGTGCGCACAAGGCCGCCACCGTGGGCGCGAGTTCACTGGTTTCGTCGAATTCCGAGCCCTTGACCACCGGGCCGCCCGTCACCGTGAGAGTCCCGTTTTCCAGCGTGACGGTGGCTCCCATGGCAGCGAGGATGGACCGCCACATATCGCCGACCTGGGTGGTTCCGGCCGGCCAATTGGGGATGCGGACAGTGCCCTGCGTTGCCAGTGCCGCGGCCAGGAAGGGCCCGGCGTTGGAGAGGTCCTGCTCGATCCTCTGGTCGAACGCCCGGATGGGGCCAGGGGACACCCTCCAATGGTTGGGCACGGAGTCATCAACGCTGACACCAACGCTGCGGAGGACTTCCACGGTCATGGTGATGTGGTCCAGGCTGGGCACGGGCTTGCCGACGTGTTCCAGGTGGAGTCCTTCGGTGAACCGCGCCCCCACCAGCAGCAATGCGGAGACAAACTGCGAGGACGCACTGGCATCGATCACCAAATGGCCGCCCCGGACTTCGCCGGTGCCTTCCACGGTGAAGGGAAGGGCCGACGGCGTCCTTCCGCCCTCTGCTGCAACAGGGACACCGAGGGCAATCAGGGCCTCAATGATGGTTCCCATGGGCCTGTTGCGGGCGTGGGGGTCGCCGTCGAAGACGGTAGCTCCGGCGCGCAAGGCGGCCAGCGGCGGTACGAACCGCATGACGGTACCTGCAAGGCCGCAGTCGATGGCGGTTCCGGCACCACCTGCAATGACGGCAGCAGGCTGCATCGGGGTGATTTCAAGATCCGGTCCGTAGTGGCCATCGCCGGTCACTTCGGTGACGGTGGCCCCCAATTGCCGCAGTGCCTGGATCATCAGGGCTGAGTCACGGGAGTGCAGTGGAGCACGGAGGCGCGATGGACCGTCCGCCAAAGCCGCCAGCACCAGGAATCTGTTGGTCAGCGACTTTGAACCAGGTACCGTCACCGTGGCGTCCACGGGGCCCCTTGCGAAGGGGGCCGGCCAGAGTGGCAACCCGTCGGCTTTGGTAGGTCCGGTGTGTGCGGCGGTGGTACCTGTCATGCTTCCTTATGCTCCAACTGCGTTGTCTACGGCCTTGCGTACTGCTTTGTCCGCGCGTTTGATCTGCTTGCCCGTCACCTTTTTGGCATCGGCGGCCAGGTGCTCCGCCCGCCAGGCGATGCTGGGTCGTCCGTCGGTATCAACCGCGGCCAGCAGCACGCCACCAGTGAGGGAGATGTTCTTCAGCAGCTGGGCCTTGCGGGCGCTGCGGCCTTCCTTGCTGCTGATGTCCGCTGAACGCCATTCCACATAAGAGTTCAGCGCCGAGGTTACTGCCAGCACTGTGGCGGCGAAACGGGAGAGTTTACCCAAACCGAGCAGCGCTCCTGCTCCCAGCTGGGCACCGCCGATGAGGCGTGCAAGGGTTTTTTCGTCCGCCTTGAAAGGCAGGGACTCCGAGGCCCGCCGAAGAACGGGCGAGAGCTGCTTGGCGGTGTCGTCCGCGTTCCTGAGCTTGTCCAGACCTGCTACGACGAAGCTGGACGCGAGCATCGGCCGCGCGAGAAAACGGATAACAGACATGTCTTGCCTCCTGGATGGCTTGCCACACTATTTCAATGAGTGTTGTGTTCAAGGGGTGCAGTCTGCTCTAGTCTTGCACCTTTGCGGAATATTTACCCAGCGGCGGCCGTTGTGAACTAGTGGTGCGGTGGAGACCGGACTGCGGCAAGGTGTTGCCGCCTTGGTGAACGGAGTTGATTTTTTGACTTTGGTTAAGGACCGTGTGGTTCTACCGGAGCACGGGTACGGCCCACAGCCGGATTCCCCGCAGCTGACAGTAGACTTGGCAACGATGAGCACCACGGAACCGGCCGCAGCGGCCATGTACCAGGCGGCCGGCGCGGAAGACGCAGCGGCCGCACCCGACGTCGACGTCGCTTCGGAGACTTCCGAGCAACGGCGGGAGCGCTTCGAGCGTGACGCCATGCAGTATGTGGACCAGTTGTATTCGGCTGCCATGAGGATGGCGCGAAACCCTTCGGATGCGGAGGACCTGGTCCAGGAGGCCTACACCAAGGCGTTCTCGGCTTTCCACCAGTACAAGCCAGGGACCAACCTCAAAGCCTGGCTGTACCGCATCCTGACCAATACCTACATCAACCTTTACCGGAAGCGGCAGCGCGAGCCGCTTCAGTCCAACTCGGACACCATCGAGGATTGGCAGCTGGCCAAGGCAGAGTCGCACACTTCGGCCGGGCTGAGGTCCGCCGAAACAGAGGCTCTGGACCACCTGCCGGACTCGGACGTCAAGAACGCGTTGCAGTCCATACCGGAGGAGTTCCGGCTGGCTGTCTACTTTGCGGACGTCGAGGGCTACGCGTACAAGCAGATATCAGAAATCATGAACACTCCCATCGGCACGGTCATGTCACGGTTGCACCGCGGCAGGAAGATGCTGCGGGACATGCTGGCGGACTACGCCACCGAACGGGGCTTCAGGGCCCAAACCGAAGATCAGGCCGCGGCCGGAAGCAACAATCAGGAGAAAGAGAAATGAGCGACTGCCAGGGATTGGGCGATTGCGACGATACGCGGATGCAGCGGATCTACGAGTACCTAGACGGCGCCTTGACCCGCGAGGACCTCGGAGAGATCAAGCAGCATTTGGACACCTGCGAGGAATGCTCCGAGCAGTATGACCTGGAGTGCCTCATCCGCACCATGGTCAAGCGGTCCTGCACAGAGTCAGCGCCGGAGAACCTCAAGAACTCCATTTTGGACCGGATCCATTCGATCAAGCCGGTAGAAGCCTGACCAAAGCCGCTGGCCAACACCAAAGCCTCTGGCCAACAATGCACGGCCAACGCCAAGGGCCCCGGAAACCTCATGGTTTCCGGGGCCCTCGCTCTTAAGCCTGTGACACTAAGCCGCTGGCTTAGGTGTTGGGACGCTTGCCGTGGTTCGCGCCGCCGCGCTTACGGTCACGACGCTTACGTGCACGCTTGCTCATAGCTGGCCTCCTTCAATGATTGATACTCAATAGAGCTGCCCTCCAGTTTCGCACATCAAGGTGCCGGGTCGCGAACCGGGAGCCGTCCTGCCCAGCCGGAAGCCAGGTCGGCATCAATTCCGCAGGGAATTCCGGATCGAGATACGTGCCTGGTCCAATACCGTGCGCACTGTTTCAAGCGCCAGCGGCGTCAGCGGCTCCGAAGCGCCATGCAGGCGCAACTCCACCCGGATGTCGTCCCTGAATGACTGGACCATCAATTCTGCTTCTTTCAACAGACGTTGGCCGTCGGGGGTGTATCCCGCAGACCTGCCCCGGACGGGCGCGGAGGTTGCAGTGCTGCGCGCCGCCTCGGCGGTGGCAGCGAGGTCCGCCCGCAGCCCCCGCATATTGGTCCTGATGTCTTCGCGCAAGTTGTCGGCGAGCCGCCTGACGGAGGCAGAGATGGTATTTTCGACGTCGGCCACTTCCTCCCGCCGGCCGTTCAGCTCGGCGAGGCCGGCGTCCGTGATGAAGTACTTGGTGCGGCGCCCCTCGGTTTCGGTGGACACCAGCCCTTCTTCCTCCAGTTTCCCCAAGCGTGGATAGATGGTTCCAGCGCTGGGGGAGTATGTGCCGCCAAAACGGTCACCCAAGGCCTTGATCAGTTCGTAGCCGTGCTTGGGGCCGGCTTCCAGCAGCGCCAGCAGGTAAAGGCGCAAGGCGCCGTGTGCAAAGACGGGAGGCATCAGAGGCCGGCTTCCCCGGTGGCCCGCAGGTTGTTCTCCGGTGCCGGTGCCGGTGCTGAGCCGTGCATGATGTAAGTCTTGCCGGAGACCGTGTTGGTGCGCACCACCATGAGTTTCTCGTCGGGGCCAACGATCGTATGCACGTTGCTGCCTGGCTGGGCATACATCATGTCGTCGATCACGACGCTCCCGCTGGCGGATTTTGCCACGATGTCCAGGCCGACGTCGTGGGGAAGCCTGATGGTCAGGTCGCCCGAGACGGAGTTTGCCCCAAGGTCGTTGGTGAAGTCCTGGAGGTCAAAACTGAGGTCACCGCTGACTGTGCTGGCCCTGACGTTCTTAAACTTGCCCGAAGCGGTCACCTCGCCGGAGACGCTCTTGGCGGTCAGGACGCCGTCGTGGTTTCTGACAATGACCTCTCCACTGACGGTGTTCACATGCAGTTCGCCGGTGGTGCCATCTGACATGACGGAGCCGGAGACGGTGTTGAGGCGTGTGCGTCCGCTGATTCCGGAAACCAAGCCGTCGCCGCTGACCGTTCCGGCCTCAACGTCCACACCGGGTGGGAGGGCGATCCCGACCACCACAGAGTTGGTGCTGGTGTTGTTGACAGTGCCCATCAGGTTGCGGAACCAGCCTTGCGGACCCTGTAACTGATGGCGCACTTCAAGCCGGCCGTCCACGAGCGTCACCGTCAGCGGGTCGCCGGTGATTTCAGTGATCTCGATGCGGACGGATGGTTCGTCGTGGGTCATGACGTCGAAGCGGCCTTTGACGATTCCCAGTTTGAGCGAGCGGACGTCGTCCACGTCTATCGTTTGCGGACCCGTTACGGTCCATAGTTCTTCAGACATGATCCCTCCAGATGCGATATATCGCGTTGATGAGATCACGATATATCGCAAGTTCTCCGAAGGCAAGGCCTTGTCAGGGAGCCGATCGATACAACTTGCCGATGAGCGCCCGGGCAATGGTAGTGGCGGGGTCACGCCCGTCGGCCGCCGGCGCCAGATTGGTCCACACCACCAATGACACGGCGTTGACAGGGTCATTGCCCATGAAGGTGTTGAAGCCGGGCAACTCCCCGGTGTGCCCGTACAAGTTGCCAAACTTCGCTATTCCCAGGCCGTACGAGGCACCACCGGGTTTGTCCGGATCGGTGGGGGTGAGGCTCTCAAGACGCTTTTTCTGGAGCTCGGCTCCCAGGAGTTTGCCGTTGACAAGGGCTTCACCCAAAACCTTGAGGTCCCGGGCAGTGGAGATGCCCGATCCGGCGGCCCAAGCCCATGACGGATTGACGTCGGTGACGTCGTTGGGTGCCAAGGTACCCGCGGTCGCCTCCTTCTGCATGTCCTCAGGAAGAGCCGGGGTGGTCATGGTCAGGACGTTGTCGCCGTAGGAATATCCTTGGGGGTGGGGTTCCGGAATGGCGTTGGAGGAAGCCTCGGGAAAAACTGTCCCCTTGAGTCCGAGGGGCTCGAAGATCCGCTCCTTGAAGAGGGTTGCGAGCGGCTTTCCCTCAGTTTTCTCGGCGATCAGGCCCAAGAGGACTGTGTTGGTGTTCGAGTAGTGAAAGCCGCTGCCGGGTGCGAAATACGGTGCGTGGGCGAACGCCAGGGCGAGGAGTTCTTCCGGCTTCCAAACTCTCTGCGGATCCTGGTCCATGGCAGTGTTGAGTTCGAGGGTTTCGGTGTAATTGAACAACCCACTGCGCATGGTCAGCATCTGTTCAAGGGTGATCGCATCCCCGTTGGGAACGTCGGGGCGGTACTTTGATACCGGATCACCCAGAGAAAGCTTGCCTTCCTGCACCAGTTGGAGGACCACCGTCGTGGTCCAGGTTTTGGTCACCGAACCTACCCGGATATGGTCCTCGGGCGTGACCTCGCGTTCAGCACCCCTGGTTCCCGTACCGTAGGACGCCGTGAGCGACCCGCCAGGAGTCTCCAACAGCACTACTGCGCCGGGCGCCAGGACCTCTTTGGCTGCCCGTTCGAATTCCGTCCGCAATGTTCCGGCGTCGAAGGCCTGGAGCGCACCGGAGCCTGAAGTGGCAGCCGATGGGGAAACAGCTGACGAAGCCTGTGACGATGATGACTCAGGGGCCGGTGGACCGGAACTGCAGGAGACTGTGGCCGCCAGGGCCACCGCGGTGACCACTGTGAATGCTGCTCTGGCAGAAACCTGCGTGTTCCGCGTCATGGCTACTCCGGTTGAGCGATATTAAGCCATTGGAACCAGCCACGGTGCAGGACAAGCCACGCTATCAATCCGTAGCCTGCCTGGCCCGGTGTTCCCCCATTGGCTGCGAGGTCCGTCCTCCACTGCTCATGATTGAGCAAGGGAGAGAACGTGTCAACGTAGTGGTGGTTGCGCCGGGTGGTCACATCGGCAAAGGCCGTGTTGAGTTCTGCCAGGCGTTTGTTCCGGACGGGATCCAGCGTGGGAGGCGGTCCCACTACGAAGACCTCCACACTGCTGTGCGAGGCGCCGTCCAGGATGTTGGCAAGGTTCAAACGGCTGCGCGCCGTGGAAAGGCCGAATTCCAGGTCACGGCCCGAAAGTCCGATGACCAGGCGGTTTTCGTGCGTGTCGCTGAAACGCCTCCCGGCTTCGTCCTGCCACCTGGACGCCAAGCCTTCCGTGCCTTCCATGGGGCAGGGGAGCGGGAAACTTTCCACCACGACGGAGTCCTGGGGCGTACGGGCCAGCACTCGTCCGAGCCAACCCAAGGCGCGGGGATCCCCCAGGCCCGCGAGCAGTTCATCTCCTACAGCTGCAATACGCAGCTTCCTGTCTTCCACGGTTACCTCTTCACACTCGTTACGGTCCTTGCACGGTTTACCGGATCATTGGCCGGTTCTGCAACCGGATACCTGTCCCATTAAACAGAACTGCCCGGCCTGAGGGGCGCATTCACTCCTCAGGCCGGGCAGTTTCGCTTTACTTGCGTTCGAATGCCTGCTTGATCAGGGCATCCTGCTCAGCGGCGTGGCGCTTCATGGAACCGGCCGCCGTGGAGGCAGACGCCGGGCGGGAGACCAGGCGGAGCTTGCGGTCAAGTTCCGGTGCCAGGTTCAAGCCCATGAACGGCCAAGGTCCCTGGTTTGCCGGTTCGTCCTGTGCCCAGACGATGTCAGCGTTCGGGTACTTGGCCAGCTCGGCATCAATCTCGGCCTTGGGCAGCGGGTACAGCTGCTCAACGCGGATGATGGCAGTGGACGTGTCACCGGATTTCTGTCGGTTGGACAGGAGGTCGTAGTACAAGCGACCCGAGACCAGGATGACCCGGTCAACGTTTGCCGGCTGTACTTCGGGATCGGCAATGACCGGACGGAATCCGCCAGTGGTGAAATCTTCGACGGCGGATGCGGCGCCCTTGAGCCGGAGCAACTGCTTGGGTGTGAAGATGATCAACGGCTTGCGCGGACGGCTGTAGGCCTGGCGGCGCAACAGGTGGAAGTGCGAGGCAGCAGTCGTGGGGTTGGCCACGATCATGTTGTCCTCGGCGCACATCTGCAGGAAGCGTTCGATGCGGGCGGACGAGTGGTCCGGACCCTGGCCTTCATAGCCGTGCGGAAGCATGAGCACCAGCGAGGAACGCTGGCCCCACTTTTGCTCAGCCGAGGAAATGAACTCGTCAATGATGGTCTGGGCGCCGTTGACGAAGTCGCCGAACTGCGCTTCCCACAGGACCAGGGCGTCGGGGCGTTCCACTGAGTAGCCGTATTCGAAGCCCATTGCTGCGTATTCGGACAGCAGGGAGTCGTAGATCCACAGCTTGGCCTGGTCATCGGAGAGGTTGCCCAGGGGCAGCCACTCGTTGCCGTTGGCGCGGTCGTGGAACACGGCGTGACGCTGCACGAACGTGCCGCGGCGGGAGTCCTGGCCGGCCAGGCGGACGGGTACACCCTCCATGATCAGCGAGCCGAAGGCTGCGATTTCTCCGAAGCCCCAGTCGATGCCGCCCTCACGGGACATCTGCTCACGCTTCTCCAGGAGCTGCTTGAGCTTGGAGTGAACCGTGAAGCCATCCGGAATTTCGAGGTGGGCCTTGCCGATGCGGGCGAGGGTCTCAGCGGAAATGGCAGTTGACGCCGGGGAGTTGGTGCCGAAATCAGCCTGCTGGGCAATGGGACGCTCGATGTCCGAGACCGCAGCGGAATCCGCGGTGATGATCGGGATCGGTGAGGTCTGCGCTGCGTGCGTCTCGGCGAAGACGCGCTCGAGGCGCTCCTGGTAGTCGCGGAGCAACTGCTCTGCTTCTTCCTCGGTGATGTCGCCACGGCCGATCAGGGACTCCGTGTACAGCTTGCGTACGGAGCGCTTGGCTTCGATCAGGTTGTACATGAGCGGCTGGGTCATCGAGGGGTCGTCGCCCTCGTTGTGGCCACGGCGGCGGTAGCAGACCATGTCGATGACAACGTCCTTGTGGAAACGCTGGCGGAACTCGTAGGCGAGCTGTGCAACGCGTACAACTGCCTCGGGGTCATCACCGTTCACGTGGAACACCGGTGCCTGGATCATCTTGGCGACGTCGGTGGAGTACGTGGACGAACGCGATGACGACGGCGCGGTAGTGAAGCCCACCTGGTTGTTGACGATCACGTGGATGGTACCGCCGGTGCGGTAGCCACGCAGCTGCGAGAGGTTGAGGGTTTCAGCCACAACACCCTGGCCGGCAAATGCGGCGTCACCGTGGACCATGATGGGCAGGACGGGGAACGACTCGCCCTGGTCCAGCCGGTCCTGCTTGGCACGGACGATGCCCTCGAGGACGGAGTCCACGGCTTCCAGGTGGGAAGGGTTGGCGGCGAGGTAGACCTTGGTCTGCTTGCCGTTGTCCGAGGTGAAAGTGCCTTCGGTGCCAAGGTGGTACTTGACGTCGCCGGAACCCTGGACCGAGCGGGGGTCCTGGGTACCTTCGAATTCGCGGAATACCTGGGCGTAGGTCTTGCCGGCAATGTTGGTCAGCACATTGAGGCGGCCACGGTGGGCCATGCCAATGGCAACCTCGTCCAGTCCGTCGTCGGCTGCATCAGAGATGACGGCGTCGAGCAGCGGAATCAGCGACTCGCCACCCTCAAGCGAGAAACGCTTCTGGCCGACGAACTTGGTCTGCAGGAACGTCTCGAATGCCTCTGCTGCGTTGAGCTTGGAGACGATGCGCAGCTGCTCTTCGCGGCTCGGCTTGGAGTAGGGGTGCTCCAGCTGGTCCTGGAACCACTTGCGTTCTGCAGGTTCCTGGATGTGCATGTACTCGATGCCCGTGGTGCGGCAGTACGCGTCGCGCAGGACACCAAGGATGTCGCGGAACTTGAGTTGCGGCTTGCCGCCGAATCCGCCGGTGGGCCATTCGCGGTCCAGGTCCCACAGCGTCAGGCCGTAGGTCAGGACGTCCAGGTCCGGGTGCTTGCGCTGGACATACTCCAGGGGATCGGTGTCCGCCATGAGGTGGCCGCGCACGCGGTAGGAGTGGATCAGCTGCTGGATGCGGGCAACCTTGTTGATCTCATCGGCAGGGTCCACCTGGAGATCCGGGCTCCAGCGAACGGGTTCATAAGGAATACGCAGAGCTTCAAAGATCTCGTCGTAGAAGTTCTGCGCGCCCAGCAGGAGCTGGTGGACCAGCTTGAGGAACTCGCCGCTGCCGGCACCCTGGATGACGCGGTGGTCATAGGTGGAAGTCAGCGTGAGGATCTTGCTGATGGCGTTCTGGGCGATGATCTTCTCGCTGGCACCCTGGAACTCAGCCGGGTAGTCAAGGGCGCCGACGCCGATGATGGCGGCCTGGCCCTTGGAGAGGCGGGGCACCGAGTGCACGGTACCGATGCCACCGGGGTTGGTCAGGGAGACCGTGGTGCCGGCGTGGTCGTCTGCGGTCAGCTTGCCGGCGCGGGCACGCTTGATCAGGTCTTCATAGGTGTGCCAGAACTCAGCGAAGTCCATGGTCTCGGCCTTCTTGATGTTGGGAACCATCAAGAGGCGCGTGCCATCGGGCTTGGGCATGTCAATCGCGATGCCGAAGTTGACGTGTGCAGGCTGCACGGCACTGGGCTTGCCATCGATTTCGTCGTAGTAGACGTTCATCGACGGGAACTGGGACAGTGCACGGACAACCGCGTAGCCGATGAGGTGGGTGAAGGAGACCTTGCCACCGCGGGCACGGGCAAGGTTGGAGTTGATGACCACCCGGTTGTCGATCAGGAGCTTGGCGGGAACTGCCCGGACACTGGTGGCGGTAGGTACTTCAAGGCTGGTCACCATGTTGGTGGCGATGGCCTTGGCCGGTCCCCGGAGGACGGAAACTACGTCTTCCTCAGGTGCCGTGGGCGCCTTGTTGCTCTTGGGCAGCTGGGCAGGAATGGGCTGGGCCGTGGTTCCGGCTGCGGGCTTCTTTGAACCGTCCCGGGCAACAGTGGCCGGTGCTTTCTTCGCCGGGGCAGGTGCCGCCGGGGCAGGTGCCGCAGGAGCGGCGGGTTCCGCGGCAGCGGCCGGAGCGGCCGGCGCCGATGCCGGAGCCGCTGCAGCAGGAGCTACTACGGGAAGTACTTGGGTAGGGGGATTGGCAGCTGAGGGAGCTGCGGAGGATCCGTTGGAAGAAGTGCCGTCAGCAGAAGCAAAGGATTCAAAGAGCGGCCACCACTTGGTGTCGACCGAATTCTTATCCTGTTGGTACCGCTCGTACAGTTCGTCAACGAGCCACTCGTTTCCGCCAAATTCCTCTGGTAGACGGTGGCTGGGCTGCTCTGGCACTTGAAATACGCCTCTTCCATGAGTGTTGTTTTCCCGCTGGCCAAAGTTGCTTTTCCGCAACAATGGGCACAGGGTCCGGGTCCCGCGAACTCAGACCCCTGACAGTCTAGTTAGGATCGTTGGTTAACTGCCAATAGTGGTGACCTAAATCATGTTGCGGCTGACTTAGTGGGATGTCCCGGCTTTTGGTCGCGTGGTTAAGCCCGCTGTTGGAGCCGCCGCGGGGCAGGACTGTAGACTGGAACCCTTATGGACAGTAAATCTAGGTGCCGGCCTGGGAACTGTCGGGGGAGCCAAACTGGCAACTCCGCACAGCGTGCCCGTCGAGCCGGCAATACCCGTTCACATGCCCATCACGCGCCGGCCTTCGCTGCCGGTGGTTCTTCGGACCATGCGTCCGCGGGACCCGACCAGCCTCCGCCGGGGCGAATCCCTGCGCTGAAGGCGCCTTCCCCCTTGCACGTGCCCACTCTTGGAGTGATGCACTAAGTGGAATGGATACTTCTCCTCGCCGGCTTTGCTTTGATTCTGGGCACCGGCTTTTTTGTAGCAGTTGAGTTTTCCCTGGTTGCCTTGGACCAGGCGAGCGTACAGCGTGCGGTCGACAACGGTGACCAGGCTGCAGCCCCGTTGCTGAAGTGCCTCAAATCGCTGTCCACCCAACTTTCCAGTTGCCAGCTGGGTATCACCCTGACCACGTTGCTGACCGGCTTCGTCATGGAGCCGTCCCTGGGGCAGCTTCTCGGCGGCCCCCTTGCTTCCCTGGGGCTTTCCCCGGAGGCGGCGCATTCGGTGGCGTTGGTCCTGGCTATGGCTGTGGCCACCCTCTTGTCGATGCTGATCGGCGAATTGGTACCCAAGAATATGGCCATTGCACTTGCCTTTCCCTTGGGAAAGCGCCTGGCCCGCCCGCAACTGGTGTTCACGGCCGTCTTCAAGCCCGCCATCGTGGTGCTGAACGGTTTCTCGAACAAGGTCCTTAATCTGTTTGGCCTTGAAGCCAAGGAAGAGATCTCAGGGGCAAGGACCCCCGCCGAGCTCGCTTCCCTGGTGAGGCGTTCCGCTGAGCTGGGGACCCTGGACGCCGGTACTGCCAACTTTGTTGCCCGAACCCTGAACTTTTCGGGGCGCACGGCAGCTGACGTCATGACACCGCGCATCCGCATGGAAACGATCGACGCCGACCAGCCGGTATCGGACATCCTGGACGCCGCACGGCGCACTGGATACTCAAGGTTCCCGGTGATTGGTGATTCCACTGACGACATCCGCGGCGTAGTCCATGTCAAGAAGGCAGTAGCCGTGCCGGCAGAGCGCCGGGGCAAGCTTGAGGCCGGTGCGATCATGACCGATGTCCTGCAGGTTCCCGAAACCATCCACCTGGATGCACTCCTCGCCGAACTGCGCGAAGGTAACCTCCAGCTCGCGGTGGTACTGGATGAGTACGGCGGAACGGCTGGGATCACTACCCTTGAGGATCTGGTGGAAGAAATCGTGGGCGAGGTCGCTGACGAGCACGACAAAGTCCGCCCGGGAGTGCTTCAGAGCGCGTCCGGCGACTGGTACTTCCCCGGGTTGTTGCGCCCGGATGAGGTGTCCGAGCAGATCCCCAACCTCACGGTTCCTGACGAATCAGCCTACGAAACGGTGGGCGGCTACGTCATGAGCCAGCTTGGCCGTATTGCCCGGACAGGGGACGTCGTGGATGCGGTGGGCGGGACGCTTACTGTGACCAGGATGGATGGGCGAAGGATTGACCGGATCTGTTTCCATCACGTGGAGACGGATCCGTCCAGTCCTGACGACGCAGAGAACCGTCATGAAGCAGGTGCCGTATGAGCGACTGGGTAGGAATTCTCTGGCTCGTCGTTCTCCTGATCGGCAACGCCTTCTTCGTTGGGGCCGAGTTCGCCGTCATGTCCGCGCGCCGGAGCCAGATCGAGCCCTTGGCCGAAGCCGGATCCAAGCGTGCGCAGACAACCCTGCGGGCCATGGAGAATGTCTCGTTGATGCTCGCCTGTGCCCAGCTGGGCATCACGGTTTGCTCACTCCTGATTCTCCAGGTGGCCGAACCTGCCATCCATCATCTGCTGGCAGAACCCCTTGAGCTGGTGGGCGTTCCTGTTGAATTGGCAGACATCATTGCCTTTGCCATTGCTTTGTTGTTTGTCACGTTCCTGCATGTGACCTTCGGGGAGATGGTTCCCAAGAACATCTCAGTCTCCGTGGCCGATAAAGCAGCGCTGCTGTTGGCGCCTCCGTTGATGTTCATTGCGCGCCTGGTGAACCCGATCATTTGGACGCTCAACTGGCTGGCCAACCACATCCTGCGGCTGATGAAGATCGAGCCCAAGGATGAAGTGTCCTCATCGTTCACTTTGGAGGAAGTGCAGTCCATCGTCCAGGAGTCCACACGGCACGGATTGGTGGATGATGAAGCGGGCCTGTTGAGTGGTGCCTTGGAATTCTCAGAGCACACGGCCTCGCACATCATGGTTCCCCTGGACAAGCTGGTGGTGCTGAAAACGGCGTCCACCCCGGTGGACCTGGAGAAGGCGGTCAGCCGCACGGGATTCTCCCGTTTCCCCATGGTGGACGACGACGGCGAGCTCGCCGGGTATCTGCACGTGAAGGACATCCTGTCCATCCCCGATGAGGGGCGCAGGCATCCCATTGCCGAGGGGCGTATCCGTTCCTTTGCCAACTTGGCACCGGATGACGAAATTGAGCAGGCCATGTCGGTCATGCAACGTACCGGTTCCCATCTGGCCCGCGTGATCGGTGCCGGGGGAGAGACCCAGGGTGTCCTGTTCCTTGAGGATGTCATTGAGCAATTGGTCGGCGAGATCCGCGACGCCACCCAGGCGACGGGTATCCGCCGCTATGGAGACCAGCAGGTGAAATAACGGTGTAAGTGGGACGGCGTCGATCGCATGTGATCGGCGCCGTCTCCGTCTAAATAGGAATCATTCCCATCTAGGGCTACACTGAAGTCCGATAGTAGTTGTGTTTGATTCTCATTTTGAGTAGATCCGAGGTCCTTGTGCGTCGTTCCGCCGCCCGCCTGTCCATCGCCGCTTCCGCAGGGATGGCCGCCCTGTTGCTTTCTTCCTGCGCCGGCACCGCGGGTGCCGGGAGTCCTTCCTCATCCTCTGGATCCATTGAAGTGGTCACGTCCACCAACGTCTACGGGGATGTGGTGAAGGCGGTTGGCGGCGACAAGGTCAACGTCAATGCCATCATCACCAAGACCAGCCAGGACCCGCATTCCTATGAGGCAAGCGCCCAGGACAAGCTGGTTATTTCCAAGGCCAAACTGGTGGTGGAGAACGGCGGCGGCTATGACGAGTTCCTTCACAAAATTGCCGATGAGACCAAGGTTGGCCACGACAACATGATTAGCGCCGTGGAAATCTCCGGGCTCGCCCCGGAAGAAGACGCCCACAGCGCCGAATCCCACAGTGAAGAAGGCCATACCCACAACCACGGCGGGTTCAACGAGCACGTCTGGTACAGCCTGGACACCATGGGCAAGCTTGCCGATGCAGTTGCGGCCAAGCTCGGCAGCCTCGACGCGGGATCGGCGGCGACATTCACAGCCAATGCCGAAGCATTCAAGACCAAACTCGCTGACCTCACCGGAAAGCTTGACGCCGTCAAGGCCGCAAATGACCACGCTCCGGTTGCTGTAACGGAACCCGTCCCGTTGTACCTCCTGGAAGCCGCCGGGCTGGAAAACAAGACCCCCGAGGCCTACAGCGCTGCCATTGAAGAGGAATCCGACGTTCCGGCTGCCGTCCTGAAGGAAACCACGGACCTTCTCAGCAACAAATCAGTCCGGTTCCTTGCCTACAACGAGCAGACGGAGGGACCCCAGACCGAAACCGTCAAGCGGGCCGCTGAAGCTGCCGGCGTGCCGGTGGTGAACTTCACCGAGACGCTTCCTGACGGCAAGGATTACCTCCAGTGGATGTCCGACAACGTGGAATCAATTTCCTCCGCTCTCAAGAAGTAGCATTTCCCGACACCCGGGTGCGGTGAAGGGCCCTGTCAACGTCCTAAGATATTCAGGATGGCTGCGGGGCCTTTTGCCTGCCACCAGTACAGCCGTGAACACCAGCGGCGCAATTGACTGCGTTCCCAGCAGCGCATGGATCGAGGACATCTTTTGACACCGGTAGTGAGCCTCCGCGGAGCGAGCCTTCAGTTCGGCAAGAGGACACTGTGGCGGGACCTGGACCTCGACATCAATCCCGGCGAGTTCTTCGCTGTCCTCGGACCCAACGGCAGCGGCAAGACCAGTTTCCTCAAAGTCCTCCTTGGACTGCAGGAGCTGCATTCAGGGACTGTATCCCTGGGCGGCCACCCTGTGGAGCGCGGCAGCAAGCGGATCGGCTATATCCCCCAGCAAAAGTCGTTTGCTCCGGACACCCCCTTGCGTGCACGGGACCTGGTGGGACTGGGGATCGATGGACACCGGTGGGGCATGCGGCTCTCGGCCGGGAAGGTCAATCCGAAAATAGACGAACTGCTGGAACTGGTTGGAGCTTCCGACTACGCCAAAGTGCCTGTGGGCCAACTGTCCGGCGGAGAGCAGCAGCGGCTCAGGGTGGCGCAAGCGTTGGCAACCGAACCGCAGGTGCTCCTGTGCGATGAGCCGTTGCTTTCCTTGGACCTGCACCACCAGCAGGGCGTCAGCTCCCTGATCAACAAGCAATGCCATGAGCGGAACAGTGCAGTGGTTTTCGTGACCCACGAGATCAACCCGGTGATCGACTACGTCGACAGGGTTCTTTACCTCGCCGGCGGCCAGTTCCGCATAGGTGCCCCCAAGGAAGTCATGACGACCGAAGTTCTTTCGGAGCTGTACGACAGCCATGTCGAAGTCATCCATACCAACGGAAGGATCGTCGTCGTCGGACTTCCAGACGCCACCACGCACTTCCATGACGATGCCCATGCAACTGCCGGGGAGGAGTTCTAGTTGGACCTGGAAACCATTCTGCAAACCATCTTCAACTTCGAGAACTACGGCGAGTTGTTGGTCCTGGTCCAGAACTCCATTTGGGCCGGAGCAGTGCTGGGGCTGCTGGGCGGGCTGGTGGGCACCTTCGTGATGAAGCGGGACCTGGCTTTTGCCGTCCACGGCATCTCCGAATTGTCCTTCGCCGGTGCTGCGTTCGCCTTGCTGATCGGTGCCGACATCATCTTTGGATCATTGATCGGCTCGGTGGCTGCCGCTGTCCTGCTGGGATTCATGGGCGTCCGGGCGCGGGATAAGAACTCCATTATTGGTGTCATCATGCCGTTCGGCCTGGGGCTGGGCATTCTGTTCCTGGCACTGTATGAGGGCCGTGCGGCCAACAAGTTCGGCCTGCTGACAGGCCAGATTGTTTCAGTGGACGCCGTTCAGCTGCAGGTCCTTGCCGGAACCGCGGTAGTGGTTATGATTGCCCTGGCGGCAATCTGGCGGCCGCTGAGCTTTGCCAGCGTGGACCCGGAAATGGCTGAGGCCAGGGGAGTTCCGGTCCGGGGGCTGGCCATCGGGTTCATGGTGCTCCTGGGTGTCAGCGTGGCGCTGTCCATCCAGATCGTCGGGGCCCTGCTGGTACTTGCGTTGCTGATTACGCCGGCAGCAGCCGCGCTTCGGGTCACTACCTCGCCACGATTGGTGGTGCTGCTCAGCGTGGTCTTTGCCATGACGGCTACGGTCGGCGGCATCCTCCTGGCCCTGGGCAGCCGGATTCCCATCAGCCCGTACGTCACCACGTTGTCATTCCTGATCTACGTGGTGTGCCGGGTGATCGGCCGGGTCAGGGCCAACAGGGGACTCAACGGCAGGGTCTCCCGCGACCAGCCCGCAGGCGCCCTCTAAGGGGTTCCCGCCTAAAGTGTGCCGGCAGCCTTCCGGGCAGTGCACTCAGGGCATAGGCCGAAAATTTCCACGGTGTGGGCCACCTCGGTAAAGCCGTGTTCGGCAGCGGTTCGTGCCGCCCAGGTCTCGACGGCGGGCGCCTCCACTTCCACGGCCTTGCCACAGTTGCGGCACAGCAGGTGGTGGTGGTGGCCGGTGACGTTGCATCGCCGGTAGACGGCTTCGCCTTCACCGTTGCGCAGGACATCAATCAGCCCGTCATCGGCCAACGATTGAAGAATGCGGTATGCCGTGGCCAGCGATACCGAGATGCCCTTGTTCTGCAGGAGCCGGTACAGTTCCTGGGTGCTGACGAAGTCGTCCAATTCGTCCAGTGCGGCGCTGACGGCCAAGCGCTGCTTGGTAACGCGCTGCTCCTTGACCCCGCTGGTGGCCGGCGCCGAGGGGCCGGTCGTGGCGGAATTGGTGCCGTGTGGCATTGAAGGACTCATTTCCCTGGGGATGCTGGCAAACCCCAATTTTACCAGCAGGGAAGGCTTGGAAACTCTCAGCCGGGGGTCCTAGGCTTTGGTCATGTTGCTCACCAAATACACCCACGCCTGTGTCCGGTTGGAGAAAGACGGGAAGGTCCTGGTCATCGACCCCGGTTCCTTTTCCGAGTCAGGGGAAGCGTTGACGGGTGCCCACGCCGTCCTCATCACGCACGAGCACAACGACCACATTGACCAACCCGCCGTGGTCTCCGCGCTCCGCAGCGACGCCGGGCTTGAAGTCCATGCGCCGGAGGGGGTTGCAGCGGCACTCAGGGAGGAGGGCGACATCGCAGCCCGGGTCCATACCGCCGTGCCGGGTACCGACTTTGAGGCTGCCGGCTTCAGCGTGCGCACGTTCGGAGGCCAGCACGCGGTGATCCATGCGCAGATCCCTGTGGTGGCAAACATCGGATACCTGGTGGATGGGAACGTTTTTCACCCCGGTGACTCGTTCGTGGTCCCGGACGGGATTGACGTCAAGACACTCCTGGTGCCCATCCATGCTCCGTGGTCCAAAGTGGGGGAGGTTGTTGACTTCGTGATTTCTGTCCGGGCACCCCGGGCGTTCCCGGTCCACGATGCTTTGCTCAACGACATCGGAAGAGGCCTGGTTGAAGGCCACGTGACCCGCATTGGCGCCCGTTACGGGACCCGCTATGAGCATCTTGCCCCAGGCAGTTCCGTAGAGGTCTAACCGGTCCACGCACCTGTGTCGTGGAACCGCTCCAAGGTTGCCTCGTGCGGGGTGGGGTCCAGTCCCTTGGCAGCCAGCCACCCGGCGTCGTAATAGCTTCCGGCATAGCGGTCGCCGCCGTCGCACATCAACGAAACGATGCTGCCCCGGCGGCCCTGGGCCACCATCCCTGCCACCAACTGCCAGACGCCCCACAGGTTGGTGCCCGTGGAGGGCCCTGCGTGCAGCCCTGTGAGTTTCCGGAGGTGGCGCATGGCTGCCACGGAGGCGGCGTCCGGAACTTGGATCATGTGGTCGATGACGGCCGGCACGAAGCTCGGCTCGGACCGCGGCCGGCCAATACCCTCGATCCGTGACGGCAAGCCGGTCGCTGCGGCGGCGTCTCCGTCGCGCCATGCCGGGTAGAAGGCGGAGTTTTCCGGGTCCACCACCGCAAGGCGGGTGGGGTAGCGGTTGTATCGCAGGTAGCGGCCGATGGTTGCGCTGGTTCCGCCGGTTCCCGCACCCACCACAATCCACTCCGGGATGGGGTGTTCTTCCAGGGAGAGTTGATCGAAAATCGACTCCGCAATGTTGTTGTTGCCCCGCCAGTCCGTTGCGCGTTCCGCGTGGGTGAACTGGTCCATGTAGTAGCCGCCGGAGGTCCTGGCGGTCTCTTCGGCCACCGCGTAGACCTCCGAGGCGTGGTCCACCAAAAGGCAGGCGCCGCCGAACTCCTCGATCAGGGCGATCTTTTCCGGACTGGTGGTTTTTGTCATCACCGCGATGAAGGGCAAACCGATGAGGCGGGCAAAATAAGCTTCGGACACTGCCGTGCTGCCGCTCGAGGCCTCAACGATGGTGGTTCCCTCGGTGATCCAGCCGTTAACCAGGCCGTAGAGGAACAAGGACCTCGCGAGCCGGTGCTTGAGGCTGCCGGAGCGGTGGGTTGACTCGTCCTTCAGGTACAGCTGGACGCCCCAGTGTTCGGGCAGCGGGACGGCATAAAGGTGCGTGTCCGCCGAACGGTTGTTCTCGGCCTCGATTTTACGGATGGCTTCACTGGCCCATGCCCTGTCCTGAATGCACGAATTGCTCACCGGATAAGCCTAGGCTGGAATCCGGGCGCCGGCGGCAACGCCGGCCCCCTGCGGCAGAAATGAAGGAGAAATCGATGGCCACGCTGATAAGTGCCCCGGAACTGCGGGATCGTCTCGGTTCAGGGGTGCGGACTGTGCTCCTGGATGTCCGGTGGGTGCTCGGCCGGACGGATGGACACAGCGAGTACCTGGCAGCGCACCTTCCCGGCGCCGTGTTCGTGGACCTTCCCACTGAGCTGGCCGATCACGCCGGGCCGGGTTTTGGCCGGCACCCGTTGCCCCCGCCGGAACGGTTCCAGGATGCAGCGCGGCGATGGGGGATCAACGACGGCGACACCGTGGTTGCGTACGACAACAGCGGGAGCATGGCTGCGTCACGTGCTTGGTGGATGTTGCGGAACGCCGGCCTGGAGTCCGTCTACCTGCTCGACGGCGGCCTGGCCGCCTGGCGCACGGCCGGCTACCCCGTTGAGACAGGCGAGGTTAGGCCCGCCGCCGGGAATGTTTCCCTTGGCGAGGGCATGATGCCGGTCATCAGCGAAGCCGAAGCCGGGCAGTGGCACCACCAAGGAGTGTTGCTTGATGCCCGGGCGGGGGAGCGCTACCGGGGCGAAGTGGAACCGATCGATCCACGGGCCGGGCACATTCCCGGCGCCGTGAGCGCCCCCACCACCGAAAACATCTCGGCCGAGGGAAAGTTCCTGCCAGCCGAAGAACTACGCCGCCGCTTTGACGCGCTGGGCCTGGGTGGGGCCTCTGCCGTGGCGGTCTATTGCGGATCCGGCGTAACGGCAAGCCATGAGATCGCCGCGCTGCACATCGCCGGGTACAAGGCCGCCCTCTACCCGGGGTCCTTTTCCCAGTGGTCCACCAACACTGGGAACCCTGTGGCTGTGGGCGGTGAGCCGTTGGAGGAGCCCGCTGATGGTGATGGCCCAACTGGCTCAAGCGGCCCAACCGGTCCAACTGGCTCAACCGGCCCAACTGGCACAAGCAGCGTCGGCGGGAGTAGCGTCGGATAATGACTCCTGGACGACCAGTACCCCCGCCCCTTGCCAAGCCCATCACTCCGGACACCAGCGGAACCGGAAGCGCCACCTTGGCTGCAGCGTACGGTGCCACATCTCCGGACAGCGGCTTGGTGCCCCTGACCGTTGCCCGGCGGGCGCCGACACCTGATGACGTAGAGATCGCGATTGAGTTCTGCGGCTTGTGCCACTCGGATGTCCACGCAACGCGGGGTGAATGGCGGGTTCCGCCGTACCCGCTGGTTCCAGGCCATGAAATTGTTGGCCGGGTAACCCGCGTGGGTTCCGACGTCAAGGAGTTCGCTCCAGGGGACCATGTGGGTGTGGGCTGCATGGTGGATTCCTGCCGGGAATGCGAGAGCTGCCTGGAAGGCCTGGAGCAGTATTGCGAACGGGGCAACGTCGGCACCTACGGGGCAGCGGACCCGCGGCAGGGCGAGGCAATCACCCAAGGCGGCTACTCGACGTCGATCGTAGTGGACCGCCGTTTCGTGTTGCGCGTCCCGGAAAAACTCGACCCCGCAGCTGCAGCTCCTTTGCTGTGCGCCGGGATCACCACCTATTCACCGCTGCGCTACTTCGACGTCGAAGAAGGGGACGCCGTTGGGGTGGTGGGTTTGGGCGGTTTGGGTCACATGGCCGTCAAGATCGCCAAGGCCATGGGTGCGGAGGTTACGGTTTTCACTACCTCCGAGTCCAAATTCGACGCTGCCCGCCAGCTGGGGGCCGATCACGTGGTCCTGTCCAAGGACGCGGACGCCATGGAAGCTGCCAACCGGAGCATTGACGTCATCATTGACACGGTTGCGGCACCGCATGACCTCAACCCCTATTTCCGCACGCTTCGTTTGGACGGCGCACTCTTCCAGCTGGGCCTTCCGGCCGATGACATGCCGCCTGTCAGCCCGGGGCTGCTCATCCGCCGCCGGCTTGCCTATGCAGGTTCGCTGATTGGCGGAATCGAGGAAACACAGGAAATGCTTGACTTCTGTGCTGAACACGGGGTTGCCAGCGACATCGAAGTGGTGCGGGCCGAACAGCTGAACGAGGCCTATGACCGAATGGTGGCCGGCGACGTCAAGTACCGTTTTGTCCTGGACACTTCAACACTCCAGGAACCAGCCGAAAGGGCAGACGCATGAGCACGCTGTTCACCAAGATCATCAACGGGGAGATTCCGGGCCGCTTTGTCTGGAAGGACCAGGACGTAGTGGCGTTCCTGACCATCGCGCCTATCACTCCCGGACACACGCTGGTGGTGCCCCGCGAAGAGGTTGACTCGTGGACCCACGCCAGTCCTGAACTGCTTGCCAAGGTCATGGATGTTGCCCAAAGCATCGGGAAGGTCCAGGAGGAGCTGTTCGACGCCAAACGTGTGGGTGTCCTGATGGAAGGCTTCGAGGTTGACCACCTGCATGTGCACGTGTGGCCTGCCTACTCAACGGCCGACTTCGAAATCCACAACGTGGACAACAACCCGGATCCGGCTGTCATGGACGCCACCGCCGTGAAGCTCCGTGCCGCCCTGCGCTCGGCCGGCCATGGAGACGCCGTCCCACAGGATTGAGGGTCCAACAAAGTTAACCCGGCGGTGCTGAATCGGCACCGCCGGGTTTTTTGTCCCCAGCTAGGCCGGAGCCAAGGCCTGGTTCAGTGCCGTCCGGATACGCTTCTCAGAGACCGAGTAGGCGGTTCCAAGTTCCACTGCAAAGAGGCTCACCCGCAGCTCTTCGATCATCCAGCGCACCCGTGTTAACTCAGTGCCGGCGCGGCGTCCCGGGAGGAGTGCTGAAACGGCGTCGTCGTAGTCGTCCTCGAGCGCCTGCACGACCGCCATGTTGAGTCCATCGCGCTGGACGTTGCCGGGAAGCTTTTCCAGCCGCTTCTCGATCGCCTGCAAGTATCGCGGCAACTGGCTGAGCTGGGCATAGCCCGTCTGTGCCACAAAGCCGGGATGCACCAACTGCTCCAGCTGCGACTTCATGTCATTGAGGGCGCTGATGAGCGGCAGGCTTGCGTTGGACTTCAGCTCCTTCTGGATGCGTCGCGTACTCGCCAGCACTCGTTCGACGACGGCCGTCACCGTGAACACGGTATCGATCAGTTCCGCACGGACCACTTCATACAACGCATCGAAGGACTTCCGGTCCCACGGCAGTTCCTGGGGTGTCAGTTTGTCGATGGCAGCCAGGGCGCAGTCCGCAATCAAAGCACTGACGGATCCGTGCGGGTTTTGGCTGAAGGTCAGTTTCTCCATGTTGCTCAGGTGCTCCAGCACGTAGCGGTCAGGAGGCGGAATCCGCAGGGCCAGCAGCCTGATGACGCCGCCACGCATGGCGGCTTCCTGTTCTGCCTTGGTCTGGAAGACCCGCAGGGCCACAGTGGTTCCTTCGTCAACCACTGCCGGGAAGCCTGTGACGGAGTGGCCCTTGACAGTACGCGTTACCTGCCGTTCCACAGTCCCGAAGTCCCACTCCGTGATGCCGCTGCGTTCAGCCACTGCAGCATCAGTCCGGCTTCCGGAGGCAGCAGTGGCGTCGGGTCCCTGGCCGTTTGCCGTGCGCGCCGCACCGGAAGCCTTGCCGGCTTTGGCAGGTGCGGTAGTGGCCGGGGTAGCGCCAAGGGATTCGGCGATTGCGCGGCGTGTGGCAGGGGCAAGCCTTTCCTGGAGCCCGGCAAGGTCCTTGCCTTCGTCCAGGACCTTCCCCTTGCTGTCCACCACCTTGAAACTCACCCGCAAATGCGATGGCACGGCATCCCAGTTCCAGGAACCGGGGGGAATAACATGCCCACGGAGGCGGCGAAGCACCAGCTCCAAAGACGGCTCCAGCTCATCGGCAGCCGGGTCAAAGTCCGCTTCAAGGGCAGCAGTTGCCTGCCGGGCCACATCAGGGGCAGGGACGAAGTTCTTCCGCACCTGCTTGGGCAGCGACTTGATCAGTGCCGTGACAAGCTCCACGCGCTGGCCAGGTATCTGCCAACGGAACGGGGCATCGTCCAACTGGTTGAGGAACAACACAGGGACCTCGGCGGTGACACCGTCCGATGGGTTGGGGGCAGACCCCGGTGCAACGGGATGGAATTCGTAGCTCAGGGGGAGCTCGAAGCCCTTGTGCAGCCAGGTCTTGGGATAGGCGGAGTCGTCCAAGGCATCGGCGTCCTCGCTGATGAGCAGCGATTGGTCGAAGTCCAGCATTGTGGGATCGGACTGGCGGGCGTCCTTCCACCACTTGTCAAAGTGCCTCTCGGAGACCACTTCCTTGCCCACGCGTGCGTCGTAGAACTCGAACAGCGTTTGGTCGTCCACCAGGATGTCGCGGCGTCGCATGCGCGTCTCGAGTTCTTCGATTTCCTGCAGCAGTGCCCGGTTACGGTGGAAGAACTTGTGGTGGGTTTTCCACTCGCCCTCCACCAGGGCGTGCCGGATGAAAAGTTCGCGCGAGAGTTCAGGATCCACCCGGCCATAGTTGATCCGGCGCTGGGGAATGATCGGCACGCCGTAGAGGGTGACCTTCTCATGGGCCATGACTGCGCCTTGGCGGGAGGACCAGTGGGGTTCGCTGTAAGAGCGCTTCACAAGGTCCGGAGCCACCTGCTCAGCCCACAGGGGATCGAACTTGGCAGCGACCCTGGCCCACAACCGGCTGGTTTCCACCAGTTCAGCTGCCATGACAAAAGTCGGAGACTTCTTGAACAATGCCGAGCCCGGGAAGATGGCGAAGCGGCTGCCCCGCGCCCCGGCATACTCACGCTTGCGCTCATCCAGCAGGCCAATATGGCTCAGGAGTCCCGAGAGCAGGCTGATGTGGATGCCCTCGTAGTTGCCCACGGGATCGGCTTCGCGTTTGTTGTCCAGGGCGATGCCCAAGGGCTTGGCCAGTTGCCTGAGCTGCGTGAAGAGATCCTGCCACTCCCTGACCCGCAAGTAGTTGATGAACTCGTTGCGGCACAATTTCCGGAACTGGGTGGAGGACAACTCGCGCTGCTTCTCCTGGATGTAGTTCCAGAGATTGAGGAAGCCGGTGAAATCGGAGAGCTCGTCCCGGAAGCGCGCGTGCTTTTCCGAGGCCAGTTGCTGCTTGTCCGTTGGCCGTTCACGGGGGTCCTGGATGGTCAGTGCCGCAGCAAGGATCATGACTTCGCGGACACAGCCGCGCTTGCCGGCCTCGACAATCATGCGGCCCAGCCGGGGATCCACCGGCAACTGGGCAAGTTTTTGCCCGACGGCGGTGAGGCCGCTGCCGCTGCGGCCGCCGCCACTGCCGTCACCTGACTTGGGTGAACTCAACGCACCGAGTTCGCGAAGGAGCGTGACGCCGTCGTTGATTGCCCTGGAATCAGGCGGCTCCACGAACGGAAAGTTCTCCACGTCCTTGGGACTGCGGGCCACGCCCATGGCGGTCATCTGGAGGATGACGGCTGCGAGGTTTGTCCGGAGGATTTCCGGATCCGTGAACTGCGGACGCGACTCGAAATCTTCCTCCGAGTACAAACGGATGGCGATGCCCTCGGACACACGCCCGCACCGGCCCGAGCGCTGGCTGGCCGAGGCTTGGGACACCCGCTCGATCGGCAGGCGCTGGACCTTGGTCCGGTGGGAGTAACGGGAAATACGGGCGGTCCCGGTGTCGATCACGTACTTGATCCCCGGGACGGTCAGCGAGGTTTCAGCCACGTTGGTGGCCAGGATGATGCGCCGTTTGCCCCCGGGATTGAAGACCCGGTGTTGCTCCTGAAGGCTCAACCGGGCAAAAAGTGGAAGGACTTCGGTCCCGCTCAGGCGGCGGTTGCTCTGGATACGCCCGTTGATGGCTTCGGCGGCGTCGCGGATTTCGCGCTCACCGGAGAAGAAGATGAGGATATCGCCGGGAGCTTCCTTGGCGAGCTCGTCCACGGCGTCACACACCGCGTCCAGGGGATCCCGGTCCTCTTCGAGTTCATCATCCGAGCTGTCCTCGTCGCCGCCGGCAGGCTGGGACAACGGCCGGTAGCGGATCTCCACCGGATAGGTACGGCCCGAGACCTCGATGATGGGGGCAGGCTCTTCTTCGCTTCCGAAGTGCTTGGCAAAGCGCTGGGGATCGATGGTGGCCGAGGTGATGATGACCTTCAGGTCGGGGCGCTGGGGGAGGATGCGTTTGAGATAGCCCAGGATGAAGTCGATGTTGAGGCTGCGTTCGTGCGCCTCATCAATGATGATGGTGCTGTATTTACGCAGCAGTTTGTCCCGTTGGATCTCCGCGAGGAGGATGCCGTCAGTCATCAGCTTGATCTTGGTGGCCGCACTGACCTCGCCGGTGAAGCGGACCTGGAAGCCCACTTCCTGGCCGATCTCAACCTCCAGCTCAGAGGCAATGCGCTCAGCCACGGTACGGGCCGCCAACCGGCGGGGCTGGGTATGGCCGATCAGGCCCTTGTCTCCAAGGCCAAGTTCGAGGCACATCTTGGGGATCTGGGTGGTCTTGCCCGAGCCGGTCTCGCCGGCGATGATGGTCACCTGGTTGGCGGCGATGGCCGCCATCAGATCCTCGCGGCGCTCGGAGACGGGCAGCTCAGCGGGGTAGGAAATATGAAGTGTCATGGCTGCTGCCAGTCTACTGTGGCTGCGGTTCCGCGTCCGCGTCCTCCGTCACAGTGCCCGCTGCGGCAGAAAGCCGGAAGGAAAGGTGGCGGGCGAAGGACCTGAATTCCTCCGGCTCAAGGATCTCAAAGTCCATGTCCAGGGCGGCAAGATAGGCCGCCGGGGCGGCCAGGTTGTCCCATCCTGAGCGCAGGATGGTTGCTCCCGGACCATCGGCGGTCAGCGTCGCGTACTGCGGGCTGACGACGGCGGCCACCTCCGCCAAGGGCTCGTTAAGCCGCACCACGACGTCAAACCTGTAGGGGGAGCGGGTGATGGACTGCTGCACGTAGGCTGCCAGGTCCTCGGCGGGCAAGGGACGGGGCGTATATCTTTTTCGTTCGGACGGAAGTGAGGCGAAACGGTCGGCGCGGAAGGTCCGCCAGTCTTCCCGGTCCACGTCCCAGGCCACCAGGTACCAGCGCCTTCCTGTGTCGACCAATCTGTAGGGTTCCACGAGCCGGCGTGCAGCCTCGCCTTCGGAGGTGACGTAGTCAAAGGAAATCTGGCGCCGGTCCGAGATCGCCGCTGAAACCACGGTCAGCTGTTGCGGATCAACCGTGGCCGCATTGCTGGGCAAGGTGGTCACCGCTGCTTTCAGCATGGCGAACCTGGGGCGCAGCCTCGATGGCAGCACCTGTTCCAGTTTTGCCAAGGCGCGTACAGAGGCCTCGCCAATCCCGGCTACGGGCCCAGCGGCTACGGAATTCAATCCCAGTGCCACCGCCAGCGCTTCGTTGTCGTCCAACAGCAGCGGCGGCAGTTGTGCGCCCGCTCCCAACTGGTAGCCGCCTGCGATTCCCGGGGATGCATGGATGGGATACCCAAGGTTGCGCAGCTTGTCGATGTCACGGCGCACGGTCCGTTCGGTCACGCCCATGCGGTCAGCGAGTGCCGGTCCCGTCCACTCCCGGCGCACCTGCAACAAGGACAGCAGTTGAAGGAGCCGGGCGGAGGTTTGGATCATGGAAGTGAATCTAGTCCATATGCGGGATGTTGAGCCCTCGCCGCGTGGGCCGGCGAAGGAACGCCCGCCGTTTGGGGAATCTGCGCAGAATTCCGCGAACGGCGGGCGTCGGACGGGTGGTGGGCATGCGAAGAGGTGCAGTTTCCCGGCATGTCCTAGTAAATGCGGGGGTTCCAGTACGGCGTGCTGGGAGCCTCGAAGGCACTCCAGGGTTCCTTGGACTCAATGGGCGGGTTGTGGCCGCG
The DNA here is from genome assembly GCF_059739405.1 of Arthrobacter sp. TmtSoilC79. Classification (NCBI taxonomy): domain Bacteria; kingdom Bacillati; phylum Actinomycetota; class Actinomycetes; order Micrococcales; family Micrococcaceae; genus Arthrobacter; species Arthrobacter sp. TmtSoilC79. The sequence continues at coordinate 1,761,656 of NZ_AP046051.1, forward strand.
GCCGTCCTTCAACAAGGCTGAGACGGTGGCTGCGACGGAGGTGATAAGGACGATGAAGAGGATGATTCCGAAGATTTCCATGTCTCAAGCCTGCTCCTGTGGAACGCCTGGAAACAGTGGCAGAAATGCCCCATTTAGATAATTTTCTGCCACACTGGAAACATGTTGAAATCAGTGGCAGTGATCGTGGTTCCCAACTTCTCGGTCTTCGAATTCGGCACGGCTTTCGAGGTCTTTGGCATCGACCGGACGGACAGGGGCGCCGGCGTTCCGGCTTTCGACTTCCGGGTGGTTGCACCCGAGCCGGGGGATATCCTCATGAAGTCCGGTCTGTCCCTTCATGTGAACCTCGGCCTCGAAGCAGCAGCCGATGCAGACCTCGTCATCATGGCGCCCTTCGGCCGGGACCAGGAACTCCCGGAGTCAGTACTGGAAACCCTGCGCAATGCCCATGCCAGGGGCGCGTGGGTGATGTCGATTTGCTCAGGCGCCTATGCACTGGCGCGGGCAGGGCTGCTGGACGGACGCCGGTGTACCACCCACTGGCACTACTCGCAGGACCTCGCCAGCCGATACCCCTCGGCGATCGTTGATGAGAACGTCCTCTATGTACAGGACGGGACCATCATCACCAGTGCCGGGACAGCGGCGGGGATCGATGCCTGCCTGCACCTGGTCCGCGTTGAACTGGGAGCCAATGTTGCAGCCGCCATAGCGCGCGACATGGTGGTTCCGCCGCATCGCGATGGTGGTCAGGCCCAGTTCATCGACCGTCCCATGCCCCGCTGCGGGTCCGCGCCCATGGAAGAACTCCTCCGGTGGATGGTGGAACACCTCGACCAGGAACACAGCGTGAACGAGTTGGCGGCCCGCCTCCATATGTCGCCAAGGACCTTCGCCCGGCGCTTCAGGGCCGAGACTGGTACTACTCCAGCCGCCTGGTTGAATTCCCAGCGGGTGCTCAGGGCCCAGGAGCTGTTGGAGAGCACGGAGCTGAACATTGACGAGATCGCCAGGGAAGCGGGATTCGGGCATTCGGTGCTACTCCGCCACCACTTCACGAAGGTGCTGGACACGAGCCCGCAAAGTTACCGGCGCGCGTTCCGGGGCCAGTTGGCGGAGGCTATCTAGGGGCGCCAAGGACCACGGCGGGAGGGGTTTTCAGCGCCTTCCCCCGAGCCGGCCGCGGGACTCGGACCCCTCGGCCTTGGCACACTCCACCAGTTCCTGCCAAGGCCCTGTGACAGCACGGTCCGGGAGGGTTGCGCGCCGCTGGCCTGCCCTGATGGAGTACATGAACCGGTCCGGCTCGTTGGCTGCCCGTGCCTGGCTTTTGGCTTCATCCCAAGGGCAAGCCTCCACCATGGGGACCCATCGTTCCTTGTCATCAGGAGAGACTGCGTCCACGCTCCAGACGCGTGTCATCGCTGCAATTCCCCCACTGCGTTGGACGGTGATCTTCATGGCCGGCTGCTTCTCGTTCGACGTTTTCCGTCAGTCAGCCAGCGGGACCGCACCAAGCCGTCCGGTCCCGCCATCCGACTAAACCTTGACCTTCACAGTCTCCCATGCCTTCAGGACGGCGTCATGCTCTGCCGAGCCTGAACCGAAGAGGTCCACGGCGGTAGCTGCGGTGGTCTTGGCAAATTTGCCAAAGGTGCAGGTCGCCGGGAGTAATCCGCTTGTCAGCGTGCTGTACCAGATCTGTCCGGGCGCCTCCCACGCTGCCCCGCCCAGTTCCGAGGCCACCACGTAGAAAGCCTTGTTGGGGATGCCGGAGTTGATATGCACCCCGCCGTTGTCGGCGCTGGTGCGAACGTAAGTGTCCATGGAATCCGGCTGCGGATCCTTGCCGAGGATGTCGTCATCGTAGGCGGTGCCCGGTGCTTTCATGGAGCGCAAGGCAGCGCCTTGGACCTGGTCGGTGAAGAGGCCTTCGCCGATGAGCCAACTGGCACTCGCCGCAGATTCCTGTTTCAGGTATTGCTCCACGAGGACGCCGAAAACGTCCGACATGGATTCGTTGAGTGCACCGGCCTGGTTCCGGTATGCCAGGTTGGCAGTGTACTGGGTGACACCGTGCGCGAGTTCGTGGCCTATAACGCTGACGGACTTGGTGAAGCGCTGGAAGATCTGTCCGTCACCGTCGCCAAAGACCATCTGGGAGCCGTCCCAGAAGGCGTTGTCATAGAGCTTCCCGTAGTGGACGGTCGCATCAAGGGCCAGGCCGGCGTCGTCGATGGAGTCCCTGCCGAAGATCTCTCCATACAGGCGGTGCGTGCTTCCGAGGCCATCGTAGGCCTCATTGGCAGCGGTGTCCTCTACGGGCTCCGCGCCTTCCTTCCGGACAACCCGGCCGGGCAAGGCCTCTGAAGAACCGGCGTCGTAGATGGTCCGCTTGGGTGGTCCGGGCTTGGCCTGGCGGGCACTGGGCGGAGCCGGGGGAACGGGCGCGGTGCGGATGGCCTGCAGGTTCTTGATGTGCACCAGCGACTCTTTGGCGGCTCTGGCCACGGCCCGCAGCCGTGGCTCGTCCTGGGCGGCAATCTTGCGAAGCATGTACGGCGGTACGATCGAGCACATCACGGCAAACCCCTTTGGCTATCGGAAAGACCAACTGAATTCAGACTAGGAGCAGCCGCAGACAAAATTGCGGTGCATGCCCGGCAAGCCTTGAACTGATAGCGGGTAACCGGCACACAAAAATACCCCGCCAGCGAACTGGCGGGGTATTCGTTGTGCCCTCGATAGGATTCGAACCTACGGCCTTCTGCTCCGGAGGCAGACGCTCTATCCCCTGAGCTACGAGGGCATCCAGGGTTCCCTCCGTTGCCGGTGGGACGTCCTAGAGCTTAGCAGCCACTGAGCCGCAAATGAAAACCCGGCTCTCCGCCCGCAAGCTCTGCCGTGGACCATCTGCTCTCCGGGGATCAATACCCGGCAAATGAATCCACGTGGACACGCCGCGCCCCGGCAGAACGGGCCGCGGCGCGCAGCGAATCGACGCTCGCCGGTGACCCGGAAACGAAGACTTCGCGTTCCCCGATGTCAGGCACCAACTCCTTGAGTCGGGCCGCATCGATCCTGGCGGCGCCGGCGTCGGTCATGAACTCCGGCGGAGCGGAACCGTCGGCCAACCTGGCAATTACCGTGGCCCCTGAGGCCTCCAACTGCTCCACGCCGGCCAGTTCCTCCCGACTTTTGGCGAGGTAGAGAACCACGGTGTCACGTGCCGGCGCATCTGCGGCCAACTGTGAGAGGAAGGGCGTGATACCGATGCCCGCAGCCATCAGCAGGACCGGCCGCCCGGCGTCGTGCGGTAAAAGAAAGTCTCCGCCCACGGCTGTGGCCGAAAGCTTGTCTCCTGGCTGCAAAGCCAGCAGTGCCCGTTTTGCCGTGGACAGCGGCTCGGCGGTCCCGACGCCGAACGTCAGCTCACCAGCCCCCGGGGGGCTTGTGATGCTGAAGACCCGCCTGCGGCCCTTGCCGTCGGAGGCGGAGTGCGGGAGGTTGAGTTCCATGAATTGCCCGGCCTCGAACCGCACAGGGCGCTGCGGCTCAAACCGGAACTCCGTAGTGCCAGGGGTCAGGGCCCTGGCACCTTTGAACGTCAGCTCAACCCCGCCGCGCTGGCCCAGGAAGAACGCCACAAGGTTGCCCAGCAACAACGCCAGTTCGGGGGAGTTGGCGATGAACCCGAAATTATAGGGAACCGCAAAAACAACGCCCACGACGCCGGCAAGCGCCAACTGCTGCCAGCGCCGGGGCGGGAGGGTAAGGGGTTCGGAAAGCATGAAGCCCACGAAGAACAACAGGGGCCGCTGGGCGAAGGACTGCCACAAGGCCTGCCCGAACGTCATGCTGCGGCTCATCAGTTCCACGGTGATAATGCCGGCAGCCACCACCAGGAACACCGTGGCCATGAGCATTTTGCGCGTGCGGTACAGGACAAGCAGCACGCCCGGGACCAGCAGCCAGAGCATGGCCGGGGTTGCAGCCCACCACGTGGCAATGTTCAATCCCGTCAGGCCCGTGACAAACGCGCCGGCCGCGGCAGGATTGAAGATGTGCCGCCCCCGGAATGCCAGCGCGTACTTGGAGACGCTCGCTACCAAGCAGGCCAAGGCAACACCGGTCATGTCCGTTATCCCGAACGCGGGCCAGAACAGGAAATAGAGCAGCAGCCCCGTAATCAGGGAGGACTCCGTGTGCGGCCTGACACGGAAGACGGCGGCCAACAAGCGGTTGGAGGAATAGGTCACCCCAAGGCAGAGCACCAAATGCACCAGCATTTCCGGAAGCCCGAAGGTCAGCCAGCCCAGGACGTTAAGCACCATGCTGTAAGCCACCAGCACGGCCAACACCCATAGGATCAACCGGTACATCGTGAGGCGTCCCAACCACGTATCCACCCGGGACTTAACGGCAATCATGAGAACAGTCTCCCCTCGAAACTCTCCGAAAACGTGGCGGCACCACTGGAGGACACCCTGAGCCAGGCGACATCGAACTCCTCCTGCAAACGGGCCGGTTCAATCATGAACAGTGCAGTAGCCACGGCATCGGCCACCAGCGCGCTCGCAGCCATGGTCCAGGTGGCCACTGTGGTGTGAATGGGTTCGCCGGTGGTCCCGTCCAGGACGTGGTGCAGCCCATCTCCCCAGGCGCGCCGGTTGGAAGCGGAGGCGCAGAGCGCGGAATTGTTCAGTTCAACAGTTCCAATGGCTTGGCCCGGGTTATAGGGATGCTCCAAGGCGACCATCACGGGATGGGTCCCCGAGTGGAGCATGTCGCCGCTCCCATCCACCAGGAAGTCGGAATGACCCTCTGAACGCAGGACCCCACCCAGCAGGTCCACCAGCTGGCCCTTTCCTGCTGCCCCCACGTCCAGGACCACCGGTTCGGTGGCAGCCAGGGAAGTACCAGTCCACTCGAGGACATCTTCCCAGCGTGGCGGGGCCTGGGGACTTCCGGCGGGCACCAGGGAGTACTGGGGATCGTAGCCAAGCCGTTCCAGGCTGCTGCCGATGAGCGGGCTCATGGTTCCCCCGCTGAGCCGATACAGGGTGTCGTAGACCTGATGAAGGGCTGTTGCGTGGCCGGGCAACGTGATCCTGCCCGGCCCACGGGACAGGCCGGACACCAGGGAGTCCGGCCTGAACCGCGAATAGGTCCGGTCATACTCACTGACTGTTTCCAGGAGTTGGTGCCGCACGGCCGGTACCAATGCCTCCGGCGTCGAAACTTCCCAGCGTGTCCCGATGCCGTCAAAGCTGAAGGAGGCCCATTCGGGGTGCGGCATGGTGCTACTTGGCCTGGGACTTGATCTGTTCCACGGCGTCATTGAAGCCGCCGGAGGTCAGGGAGGAGCCGGCCACCTTGGAGACGTTCAGTTCATCGATGTTCTTGCCGACAATCTGTGCCGAGATTCCGCCAGCGAACTCGCCTTGGAACTTCTTGGTGTTGGGGTTTGAGGGGTGGGTGGTGATGTTGACTGCTGAAACTTTGTCACCGGCCAACGTCAATTCCACGCCAACGGTCTCCTGGCCGTTGGGGGAGGTGTACGTGCCGTCGGCGCTGTAGGTACCGTCCTTATAGGTGGATGTTCCCGCCGCGGCTGAGCCGGACGAAGAAGAGGTGGGGCTTGTGGTGCTCGCCTGACCGCCGTTTTCGGCAGCCGGCGTGGATTCGGTGGCCGGCGATTGCGAAGAAGGGGCGCAGCCGGCCACGGCACCGATGAGGGAGAGGCCGGCAAATCCGGCGTAAATGCTCTTGCGGAGTGGCGTAGTCATGGTTCTGCTCGTTTCAACTGGACAAGAATCGGTCTTGGGGCTGGTGCTCGCAGGAGGGCGGACCAGGCCGCCTCCTACGTGTTCACAACGTTGAATTCAGCGTAATGGTTCAGTCTGTGCCACCGGGCTCTCATGGCTGTGCCCCGCCTGTGACGTGACTATCCACATAAGGAACCCCCAATTCCGCGACTTTGCAGGCCCCCGGTAGGCTAGATGCGTGACTCCCGAAGAACTCTCTGCTGCCATATCCGCCTGCCTTAAGGACGCCGTCTCCAGCGGCGAAATCGCCTTGACGGAATCTGCCGTACCCGAATCCGTGCGGGTGGAGCGACCCAAGAACCGGGATCATGGAGACTGGGCCACCAACATCGCCCTCCAGCTCTCCAAGCAGGCAGGCATGAATCCGCGCGAATTCGCCGGTATCCTCAGTAACCACCTGCAAGGCATTCCCGGCGTCAGCGGCGTGGAGATCGCAGGTCCCGGATTCCTCAACATCACTGTGGATGCCGCCACTGCCGGCGCCCTTGCCAAAGCCATTGTCGAGGCCGGAACCAGCTATGGAACCAACCAGGCGCTCGCAGGCCGCGTGGTGAACATGGAGTTCGTTTCGGCGAACCCCACAGGGCCGCTGCACATCGGCCATACCCGTTGGGCCGCACTTGGTGATGCGATTGCCCGTGTCCTGCGTGCTTCCGGCGCCGACGTCACCGCTGAGTACTACATCAACGACGCCGGCTCGCAGATGAACGTCTTCGCCAACTCGGTCCTCTCCCGACTGCACGGCCGCGGAGTGCCCGAGGGCGGATATCCCGGTGAATACATCCGCGAACTTGGCGACGAAGTCCTCAAAGCGCACCCGGACATCCGTGAACTGACGGATGAGGCAGCCCTGCCGGTGATCCGTGCTGCTGCCTATGACGCGCAGATGGCGGATATCAAGACCACCCTGGCGGAATTTGGTGTTCACTTCGATGTCTTCTTCTCGGAGAAGGAACTGCACGACGCCGGTGCGATCGAATCTGCCGTCTCCCGCCTTCGCGAACAGGGCCACGTCTTTGACGACGGCGATGCCGTCTGGCTGCGCACCACGGACTTCGGTGACGACAAAGACCGCGTCATGATCCGCGCCAATGGCGAACCCACCTACTTCGCCGCGGACGCTGCCTACTACCTTTCGAAGAAGGACCGCGGATTTACCGAGAAGATTTACCTTCTCGGCGCGGACCACCACGGATACATCAACCGGCTCAAAGCCATTGCGGCCTGTGCCGGCGATGACCCTGAGGTCAACATCGAGGTCCTCATCGGCCAGTTGGTCTCGGTCAACGGCGCAAAGCTGTCCAAGCGTGCGGGCAACATCATCGAGCTCAAGGACCTTATTTCCTGGCTCGGCAAGGACGCTGTCCGCTACTCCCTGGCGCGTTTCCCCGCCGACTCACCTCTGACGTTGGATCCGGAACTGCTGAAGAAGCACAGCAACGAGAATCCTGTGTTCTATGTCCAGTACGCCCACGCCCGTTCCCGCGGCACAGCACGCAACGCGGCCGAGGCCGGAGTGGAGCGCCAGGTTGATGGCGTGGATGCCTTCGATGCCTCGCTCCTGGATCACCCCACGGAAAACGAGCTCCTTTCCTACCTGGGCAGTTACCCGTCCATCGTGGCCAAGGCCGCCGAGCTGCGCGAGCCACACCGGGTGGCACGCCACCTTGAGGTCATCGCCGGGGCCTATCACCGCTGGTACGACGCCTGCCGGGTATCTCCGCAGGGTGATGATCCCGTCCTGGATGTGAACCGCACCCGGCTTTGGCTCAATGACGCCACCAGCCAGGTACTTGCCAACGGACTCGAACTGCTGGGCGTCTCGGCGCCGGAACGGATGTAGGGCAATGAACACAGCCGCTGATCACGCTTCTCCGCTTGCCCCCGAATGGTTGGCCGTCCCAGGGGACCTCAACGCACTTCAAGCGCCAATGTGGGCTGCCGGGGTTGAAAAGAACGACGCCGGCGAGGTCACCGTTGAAGGCGTCTCCGTCAGTGAGCTCAAGGAGCAGTTCGGAACTCCGCTGTTCGTCATGAGCGAATCGGACTTCCGTGCACGGGCCAGGGCTTTCAAGGATGCCTTCGATGCCGCCTTCGCTGACATCTGCGGGGGAGTGGATGTCTACTATGCAGGAAAGTCCTTCCTGTGCACCGCTGTGGCCAGCTGGGTGGCGGAAGAGGGCCTGCGCCTGGATACGTGTTCCGGAGGCGAACTCGCTGTAGCTGCCCGCGCTGGAATTGATGGCTCCAACCTCGGTTTGCACGGCAACAACAAGTCCGACGTCGAGATCAATCGCGCCCTGGACATGAAGCTGGGCAGGATCGTTGTGGACAGCCTCGACGAACTCGAGCGCGTTGCCAAGATAGCGTCCGGTCGCGGCGAGATTGCCAAGGTCATGCTGCGCCTGACACCCGGCGTGCATGCGCACACCCATGAGTTCATTGCCACCGCGCACGAGGACCAGAAGTTCGGTCTGTCCATGGCTGAGGACTCCACGGAAGAAGCCGGCCTTTCAGCAGCCGAGGAAGCTGTGGCAGCAGCCACCTCCTACCCGGGCATCGAATTGCTGGGCCTGCACTGCCACATCGGCTCGCAGATCTTTGAGCCGGACGGTTTTGCCGTTGCAGCGGAGAAGCTTCTGGGCTTCCTTGCCGCCATGCAAGCCAAGTACTCCATCGTCTTGCCGGAATTGGACCTCGGTGGCGGCTACGGCATCGCCTATACCCCTGTTGACACGCCCCGCCCGCCAGCGGAGATTGCAGAGGCCATGGCCGCCGTCGTGCGTTCGACGTGCGCTGAACTGGACATCAAGCCGCCGCGGATCTCCATCGAACCCGGTCGCGCCATTGTCGGCAGCACCACGTTCACCCTGTATGAAGTGGGCACGCTTAAAACCGTCCGTGTCGACGCCCCAGGGGCTGAAGACGGGCACAAGAACGTTACGCATCCGCGCCGGTATGTGTCGGTGGACGGCGGGATGAGCGATAACGCCCGTCCAGTGCTGTACGACGCGGATTATTCGGCCATTTTGGCCTCGCGTGACTCCTCGGCGGCTCCGCAGCTGTCCCGCGTAGTGGGCAAACATTGCGAGAGCGGCGACATAGTTGTTAGAGATGTATATCTGCCCGCGGATGTGGCAGCCGGTGATTTGCTCGCAGTACCGGGTACCGGCGCCTACTGCTGGGCCCTCTCCAGCAATTACAACTACCTGGCACGGCCTGGCGTTGTCGCTGTACGCGACGGAGCTGCCCGGCTGATTGTCCGCGGGGAAACCGAAGAAGATCTCTTGAACCGCGACATGGGAGTGGCGAATGTCTGAAGTGCGAACCTTGAAGGTGGCCCTGCTGGGCTGTGGCAACGTTGGGGCCCAGGTCGCGCGGATTCTGATTGACGACGCCGAGGCCCTTGCTGCCCGCAGCGGCGCCCGCCTGGAACTGTCCGGGATCGCCGTGCGCACCATCGATGCTCCGCGTGACGTCGAGCTGCCCCGTGAACTCTTTACCACCGATGCCGACACCCTGGTCAAGGATGCCGACCTCGTCATCGAACTGATGGGTGGCATTGAGCCGGCGCGTTCGCTGATCCTGACGGCGATCCAAAACGGCGCCTGCGTTGTCACCGGCAACAAGGCCCTGTTGGCGCAGGACGGACCGACCCTGTACGAAGAGGCCGACAAGGCCGGGGTCCAGTTGTCTTACGAGGCCGCAGTGGCCGGGGCCATCCCCATCCTGCGTCCCATCCGTGACAGCTTGTCCGGCGATCGCATCACCCGGGTCCTCGGCATCGTCAACGGAACCACCAACTTCATCCTTGACCAAATGGACACCACTGGAGCGCAGTTCGCCGACGCCTTGGCCGAAGCCCAGCGCCTCGGTTACGCCGAAGCGGACCCGACTGCCGACGTCGAGGGCCATGACGCAGCAGCCAAGGCGGCCATCCTGGCTTCGCTGTCCTTCCACACCCGTTTCTCCCTGGACGATGTGTACTGCGAAGGCATCACCAAGGTCAGCGCCGCTGATATCGCTTCTGCCAAGGAAGCCGGATTCGTCATCAAACTGCTGGCGATTGCCGAAAAGATCGACTCCTCCGACAACGGCAGTGGCATTTCAGTACGCGTCCATCCCACACTCCTGCCCCGCGAACACCCGCTGGCAGCGGTGCGTGGCGCCTTCAACGCCGTCTTCATCGAGGCAGAGAACGCCGGTGAACTGATGTTCTACGGCCAGGGTGCAGGCGGAACCCCCACGGCCTCTGCCGTTCTGGGTGACCTCGTTTCCGCAGCACGCCGATTGGTCCTGGGCGGTCCCGGCCGCACGGAAACCACCACCGGACACGTCCCGGCCCTGGCCATCGACGCCTCCACCACGAGCTACTACATCGGCTTGGACGTCGCCGACCAGGCCGGTGTTCTGGCCCGGATCGCCCATATCTTTGCGGAAAACGGCGTCTCCATCGAGATCATGCGTCAGACGATCCACCGCGACTCCGGGTCGAACGTGGCCTCGGCTGAGCTCAAGATCGTGACGCACCGTGCATCCGAAGCTGCACTCGCAGCAACCGTCGAGGCCGTCAAGGGCCTGGACGTCATCAATTCTGTGACATCCGTACTGCGGGTAGAAGGAGTCTAAGTGGCTCACCAATGGCGCGGAGTAATCCGCGAATACGCTGATCGCTTGCCTGTAACGGAAGCCACCAAGGTCATTACCCTCGGTGAGGGCGGAACGCCCTTGGTCCACGCCCGGCAGCTCTCCGAGCTCACCGGCTCCGAGGTGTACCTCAAGGTCGAAGGCATGAACCCCACGGGATCCTTCAAGGACCGCGGCATGACCATGGCCATGACAGCGGCAGTTGAAGCCGGAGCCAAGGCAGTGGTCTGCGCTTCCACCGGAAACACCTCCGCCTCTGCAGCTGCCTACGCCACTGCTGCGGGCCTGAAGTGCGCGGTGCTGGTTCCCGAAGGCAAAATCTCCATGGGCAAACTGAGCCAGGCTATCGCCCACGGCGCTACTTTGCTGCAGGTCGACGGCAACTTCGACAACTGCTTGGATATTGCCCGTAAGCTCGGCGAGTCCTACCCGGTATTCCTGGTCAACTCGGTCAACCCTGCCCGCATCCAGGGCCAGAAGACAGGTGCTTTCGAGATTGTCGATTCGCTCGGTGATGCTCCGGACATCCATGTGCTGCCAGTCGGAAATGCCGGCAACATCAGCGCCTACTGGAAGGGCTACAAGGAGTACTCCGCGCCCTTCGAGACCGCCAACGGAACCCTGCCGGCCGTTGCAACCAAGACGCCCATCATGTGGGGTTTCCAGGCTGCAGGCGCGGCGCCGTTCGTCGCCGGACATCCGATCACCGAACCGGACACCATCGCAACCGCCATCCGCATCGGCAACCCGGCGTCCTGGGACACGGCTGTTGCTGCCCGCGACGAATCCGGTGGACTGATTGAGGCCGTCACGGACGAGGAAATCCTTGCAGCCCACCGCTGGCTGTCAGCCAAGGAAGGTGTCTTCGTCGAACCCGGCTCAGCGGCCGGCGTCGCAGGCCTGATCAAGAAGCATGCTGCAGGCGAGGTTCCTTCGGGAAAGACCATCGTCATCACGGTTACCGGTCACGGCCTCAAGGACCCGCAATGGGCTCTCCGCACCGAGGATGGCCATGATGTCCAGCCCGTCAAGGTGCCCAACGACGTCGTCACCGTTGCCGCAGAACTGGGACTGGAAGAAAAATAAGAGTGGAATCAACGCAGCCCACCGCGACTGATCGTGCGTTCGTCGCGGCAGGCCAGCGGCTGACGGTCAAGGTCCCCGGTACAAGCGCCAATCTGGGCCCTGGCTACGACAGCCTTGGCCTGGCCTTGTCTATTTACGACACCTTGACGGTAGAAACCCTGAGCACCGGAGAGCTTGAATTCGAGCTCTCCGGTGAGGGCGCCGAAACCCTTCCCCGGGATTCCAGCCACCTGGTGGTGCGCGCCATTGATCTTGCCTTGGATCGCCTTGGTTACCAGCACTCCGGACTGAAAATCACCGCGGACAATGTCAATCCCCATGGTCGTGGCCTCGGATCATCGGCTTCTGCCGTAGTGGCCGCAGTGACGGCCGCCAATGCCTTGGTGCCGGAGGGATCGCGGAAGGATCGCGACTGGATCCTTCAATTGACCAGCGAGATGGAGGGCCACCCGGACAACGTCGCACCCGCCATTTTCGGCGGACTGGCGCTGTCCTGGCAGGACAGCGAGCAGTACAGCAGTACCAAAGCAGACGTTGCTCCTTCGGTCATCCCGGTAGTCGCAGTCCCGGACTTTGAATTGTCCACGGAGACTGCACGTGGGTTACTCCCCGCTTCAGTGGGCCATCATGCTGCTGCCATGAATTCCGGACGTGCTGCACTGCTGATCCACGCGCTCACCGCGCAGCCGGCCTTTCTGTTGCCCGCTACCGAGGACTACCTCCACCAGAGCTACAGGGCACAGGCCATGCGCCCCAGCGCCGACCTCATCTCGGCTCTTCGTTCTGCCGGCCATGCGGCCGTTGTTTCCGGCGCAGGTCCCACTGTCATGGTGCTGGCCAACGGTCCTGGCGAAGCCGCCGTTGTCGAGGAATTCATTGGGTCCTACACGGAGTCCAACACACCCGGGATTGGCTGGCGCGTGATGACGCTGGCTGTGGACGTTCAAGGTGCTAGAGTGGAAGTGCACCGCCGGTAAAGCCGCGGGCAGTTCCCTGATTTTGGATCTCGGTGTTTCGCCGTACCTTTCGTCAACTGTGCCAACGTTGGTGGTGTCGTCTCTTTCCGGCCTGTCTCAGGTGCCGAGAATTCTCTCTGTTCCCTGAAAAAGCAGCCGGCTGTCCGGGTCACCGGCTCCAGTGATGACGATCAGTATCCGGCCCTGTTGGCCACAATCCATCAGGCACGGCCGAAATCACCGGCTGCAGATCTGAACTGCAGCCCAGAACAAATCATCGCGTCCAGCTCTCGCTCTGGACGCCGTCGAGGGGGAAGGATCCTTCGTGACAGAAACCACTGAGCTGGCTTCAGCTGTGGACACAACATCTTCTGCTGCTGAGTCGTCAACGGCAGCAACCACCAAGAGCAGCGGCCTTGCAGGCCTTAAGCTCGCCCAGCTTCAGGCTCTCGCGAGCCAGCTGGGCATCTCTGGGGGATCGCGGATGCGCAAGGGGGATCTGGTTACCGCCATTTCCGCCCACCGTGCCGGAACTTCCACTACCAAGGCACCTGCCAGGGCCAGTGCCCAGGCAAAGGGTTCCACCTCGGCGGCCAAGGAAGCCCCGGCAGTGGAAACCAAGGCTGCAGCGGAGACCAAGGGCAAGGCTGCCGAAAACCTTGCCGCTGCGGATGCAGCTTCCGAGGCTCCGGCCCAGGATGCTCCCCGCGGACGTGCCCGTGGCCGTAGCCGCCGCGCTACCAGCGACGGTGTCGTAGCCGCTGCTGCACCTGCCGAAAACACGGCTGCGCCTGCTGAAAACGCAGCTGCGCCGGTTGTCGAAGCTCCGGCAACGCCTGAAGCGGGGGAGACCGGCACCGAGCGTCGCCAGCCCCGTACCCGCAACCGCCGCCGCGGCGAAGCTGCTGCAGCACCCGCTGAAGCAGCCGAAGCACCTTCCGCCGAGCAGCGTGAGCAGCGCACCGACCGCGCCGAACAGCGTGAGCAGCGCACCGACCGCGCCGAACAGCGTGAGCAGCGCACCGACCGCGCCGAACAGCGTGAGCAGCGCACCGACCGCACCGAGCAGCCCGATTCGGGCGAGCAGCGCGAACGGCGTGAGAACACCCGCGGCCGTCGTGAAGACACCAACGATGGCGATGACACCGGCAACCGCCGCAACCGCCGCAACCGTCGTGACCGCAACGACCAGAACGACCGCAGCGACCGTCGGGGAGGTCAGGACAGCCGTGACGGAAACACCCGCAGCGACCGCTTCCGCGACCGTAACGAACGTCGCCGTGGCCGCGCGCAGGGACCGGACGTCGACGACGTCGAGGTCACCGAGGACGACGTCCTGCTTCCCGTTGCCGGCATTCTGGACGTCCTGGAGAACTACGCGTTCATCCGTACCTCCGGCTACCTCCCCGGGGCGAACGACGTTTACGTCTCCTTGGCACAGGTCAAGAAGTACAACCTCCGCAAGGGCGACGCCGTTGTCGGCGCCATCCGTGCACCGCGTGACGGCGAAGACCGCAGCCAGCAGTCGGCCCGACAGAAGTTCAACGCACTGGTTCGCGTCACTTCCGTCAATGGCAAGACTCCGGAAGAGCTCAAGGACCGCGTGGAGTTCGCCAAGCTCGTACCGCTGTACCCGTCCGAGCGCCTCCGCCTCGAAACGGACCCCAAGAAGATCGGCCCGCGTGTCATTGACCTCGTGGCCCCGATCGGCAAGGGCCAGCGTGGCCTGATCGTCTCCCCGCCGAAGGCCGGCAAGACGCTCATCCTGCAGTCCATCGCGAACGCCATCACCACCAACAATCCTGAGGTTCACCTCATGATGGTCCTGGTTGACGAACGTCCCGAAGAAGTTACGGACATGCAGCGCACCGTCAAGGGTGAGGTCATTGCTTCCACCTTCGACCGCCCCGCAGATGACCACACCACGGTTGCCGAACTTTCCATCGAACGCGCCAAGCGCCTCGTTGAAATGGGCATGGACGTTGTAGTCCTCCTGGACTCCATGACCCGCCTGGGCCGCGCCTACAACCTGGCAGCACCGGCCTCCGGCCGAATCCTGTCCGGTGGGGTGGACTCCGCAGCCCTGTACCCGCCCAAGCGCTTCTTCGGTGCTGCACGCAACATCGAAAACGGCGGCTCACTGACCATCCTGGCAACGGCCCTCGTCGAGACCGGCTCCAAGATGGACGAAGTGATCTTCGAAGAGTTCAAGGGCACCGGCAACATGGAGCTCCGCCTGTCCCGCCAGCTGGCAGACAAGCGCATCTTCCCGGCCGTGGACGTCAACGCGTCCGGCACGCGCCGCGAAGAGAACCTGCTCTCGCCTGAAGAAGTCAAGATCATGTGGAAGCTGCGCCGCGTCCTTTCGGGCCTGGAGCAGCAGCAGAGCCTTGAGCTGCTGACCAACAAGATCCGGGAGACGCAGAGCAACGTCGAGTTCCTCATGCAGGTTCAGAAGACCACGCTCGGAGCGAAGTCGGACAACGACAAATAGCTGTGCTCTAACCGCTCAAAATATGCCGGCCGCGCCCCTACGCCGGGTAGCTTCCGATCTACGATCGAAAGCTACCCGGCTCCGGCAGGCCCGAAGCCACTCCCTGGCCGGCATATTTTGAGCGGTCCTTGTTTAAGGACTCCGTGGCCCGACACCACGTGAGGTCAGAAACGGCCCAGTGGGCCCAGGATGGGCTGTGCGTGACCCCACGATGCAGTTATTAGACTTGTAGAAGTCGAAAGAGGTTTGAAAATGTTTGAGTCCGTACAGGGATTGCTTGATGAGCATGCTGCCATCCAGGCGCAGCTGAGTGATCCTGCTGTCTATGCCGATCAGTCTGCGGCCCGGAAATTGGGGCGGCGCTCTGCCCAGCTCCAGGGCATCGTGGAGGCTTATAATAAGTGGCGCGGGCTCAATGACGATCTGGAAGCGGCCAAAGAGATGGCCGATGAAGATCCCGAATTCGCTGCCGAAGTTGTGCAACTGGAGGAGCAGATTCCTGCGGCGCAGGAGCGTCTGCGCCGTCTGCTGATTCCTCGTGATCCTGATGATGCCCGCAACGTCATCCTCGAAGTCAAGGGCGGTGAAGGCGGCGACGAAGCTGCTTTGTTCGCCGGCGATCTTCTTCGCATGTACATGCGCTATGCCGAATCACGGGGTTGGAAGACCGAGATGATTTCAGCCACGGAGTCGGATCTTGGTGGCTACAAGGATGTTGCGGTGGCCATTAAGGGAAACTCGAACGATCCCGCACAGGGCGTTTTTGCCCGCCTGAAGTTCGAAGGCGGCGTTCACCGTGTCCAGCGCGTGCCCGTGACCGAATCGCAGGGCCGGATCCACACCTCGGCCGCCGGCGTACTGGTGCTCCCTGAAGTGGACGAGCCCGAAGAGCTCGAAATCAACCAGAACGACCTCAAGATCGATGTCTACCGGTCCTCGGGTCCGGGTGGCCAGTCCGTGAACACCACCGACTCCGCCGTACGCATCACCCACTTGCCCACGGGCATCGTGGTGGCCATGCAGAACGAGAAGTCACAGCTGCAGAACCGTGAAGCAGGCATGCGTGTCCTCCGTGCCCGCCTCCTGGCGCACCAGCAGGAACAAATCGATGCCGCCAACTCGGAGCAGCGCAAGTCGCAGATCCGTACCATGGACCGTTCGGAGCGCATCCGGACCTACAACTTCCCGGAAAACCGTATTGCGGACCACCGCACCGGGTACAAGGCGTACAACCTTGATGCCGTCATGAATGGAGACCTGGAGCCAGTCATCCAGTCGGCCATCGAGGCGGACGAACAAGCACGCCTGGACGCAATCGGCGAATAGCGCCGCGCCCAGATCAACAGCAGAGTAGATCCATGACGTTTTACCAGGGCCAGAGCCTCGCGGACGCAGTTCGCGAGGCCACTGCCGTTCTCTCCGACGCCGGTGTGCCAACACCACGGGTGGATGCAGAATTGCTGGCCGAACACCTCCTCGGCGGAGGACTGGGACGCTTGCGGGCCATGCTTCTGGGTGACACTGCCGCCCCGGATGGCTATGAAGAACTGGTTCGTGAGCGGGCGGGCCGCGTCCCGCTGCAGCACATCACCGGTGTCGCCTATTTCCGGTACCTTGAATTGCGCGTAGGCCCCGGCGTTTTCATACCCCGCCCGGAAACGGAATCGGTGGTCCAGTTGGTCATTGACCGCCTCAAGGGAATGCCGAACCCCAAAGTGGTGGACCTTGGCACCGGATCCGGAGCAATCGCCGGCTCGATTGCCCACGAGGTGCCCGGCGCCGACGTCCATGCGGTGGAATACAGTACTTTCGCGCATGCCTGGGCCGCGAAGAACCTGGAACCACTGGGCGTCACGCTCATACAGGGCGACCTCAGGGATGCGCTGCCCGACCACAACGGAACCTTCGACGTCGTCGTTTCCAATCCCCCCTACATTCCGGCAGAGGCGATTCCCACAGAACCGGAAGTCGCGCTGCACGACCCTCCCGAGGCACTGTACGGTGGGGGAGCGGACGGCATGGAACTCCCGACGGCGGCTGCAGCCTCTGCGGCCCGGCTCCTGAAACCCGGCGGCTACTTCGTGATGGAACACGCCGAAGTCCAGGCAGGCTGGATTGCCGGGATGCTGCAACGCACGGGACGTTGGAATGACGTCACCACACACTTCGACTTGAACGGCAAGGAACGTGCCACCAGCGCGGTGCTGGCAAGCGCCGCCTCTGATGAGTGAAAGAATAGCGCTGTGACCACAACCTACAACTGCACTTCCGATGACCAGCGGGCTGAAGGACTTCAGCACGCCCAGCGTGCCATCAGTGAGAAGAAGTGCATCGTGCTGCCGACGGACACTGTGTACGGCATTGCCGCCGACGCCTTCTCTCCCTTGGCTGTGACCATGTTGCTGGCCTCCAAGGGACGCAGCCGGCAGATGCCTCCTCCTGTCCTGATTCCCAGGATCAACGCCCTGGATGGCCTCGCTACGGACGTCCCTGCCGATGCCCGCGCGCTGGCACAGGCATTTTGGCCGGGCGGGCTGACCTTGATCCTGCACGCGCAACCATCCTTGGATTGGGATCTGGGCGACACCAAGGGCACCGTTGCCCTGCGGATGCCCGATGACCAGATCGCGCTGGAACTTCTGGGGCTCACGGGTCCCTTGGCTGTCTCCTCGGCCAACCGCACCGGCCAGGAGGCAGCGCAGACTGCCTCCGAAGCCCGCATGCAACTGGCCGAATCCGTAGAGGTTTACCTTGAGGGCGGATTCCGGCCCGTGGAAGGTACTGCGGCGCTGCCGTCCACGATTGTGGACGCAACTGCCACCCCGTTCCGCGTAGTGCGCCAGGGAGCCATTCCCCTGGAAAGCCTCCGGGCCATAGTCCCCACCATTCTGGGCTTTGGCGAGACTGTTTCCACCGGCGTTGAGGAACTTTCAGCAGCCGATGCTGTTGCGGCGGCTCCGGAAGCGGAACAGGCTC
Source organism: Arthrobacter sp. TmtSoilC79 (assembly GCF_059739405.1). NCBI lineage: Bacteria > Bacillati > Actinomycetota > Actinomycetes > Micrococcales > Micrococcaceae > Arthrobacter > Arthrobacter sp. TmtSoilC79. Next base: position 1,779,646 of record NZ_AP046051.1, read on the forward strand.
CGGAAGCAGAAAAGGCTTCCGAAGTGGTTGAGACTCCGGAAGCAGCAGATCAAGCTGTCGTAGAGACTCCGACGGCGGGCGACGCGCCGGCCGAGGTGACCGGGGCCGCCGTCGTCGAAGCCGCACCCGAAGAGGACCCGCTGCCTGCCGGTGATGGGGAACCGCAGGCCACACAAGAAGCCAAATCCGAATGATTCCGGACCGTCAGCGCGTCCCCGTCCTTGACGTCGACGCTACTCCGTTGCGCGTCAATGACCTTATTGATGCCATGGGTGGACTCATTGCTGCGGGAACCACAAGCACGGTGCTCGGCCACAACCTGCACAGCATTACGCTGTTTCATTCCTGCCCCGATGTCCGTGCCCTCTACGGGGAAAGCTCGATCGTCCTCCTTGACGGCGCTCCGGCCACGCTGCTGTGGGGTCTCTCGCGTCGTCGCCGGCTGCCTCCGTTGGATGAGGGGGCCATGGCGTACCGGCTGGGTTCCATGGACTGGATCCCTGAGCTGGGAAAGGTCCCGGGATTGCACAGGGTCGCTGTTGTTGGTGCCGGCCGTGAGGCCAACACCGAGGCTGTTGCCCGTCTGCGGTCCATCATTCCCGGAGCCACAGTGGACGGCATGCCCGGCGAAGGCTGGGACGATGCCCTCGAGGAAGCCGTAGTGGGATGGCTGGGCACCTTCCGGCCGCAACTGGTGTTGATCGGGCTGGGAATGCCGCTTCAGGAGCATGTTCTGCGTCGCAGGCTGAACGAGTTGCCGCCGGCTGTCTATTGCGCTGTCGGCGGGGCGATCGAACAGGTTGCCGGTATCCAGAAACTGGCACCGCGTTGGTTGGGACGCTTGGGGCTCGAATGGGCCTGGCGGCTGGTCCTGCACCCGGACAGGGTTGCCTACAGGGTTTTTGTGGAGCCATGGAAGCTCGCAAGCCTGCTGGTTCGGCGCCGTATTCAACCACCCACGACCAAAGGCAAGTAAATGACGTCCCAAGCTGTCGTGGTCGCCGTTGTGGTGACCTATAACCGCCGCGAACTGCTCCAAACCACGTTGGCCGGCATCGCGGCCGGTACCCGGGTTCCGGACGCCGTCGTCGTGGTTGATAATGCCTCAACAGACGGAACCGCAGGGTTTCTCCGGGACTATCAAGGGCCGCTGGTGACGGACGTGGTTACCCTGGGCACCAATGTGGGCGGAGCCGGCGGGTTTGTGGTCGGCATGGAACGCGCGCTGCTGGATCACGGTGCGGACCACGTCTGGATCATGGACGACGACACGGAACCGCAACCGGCCGCTCTTGCCGAAGCCTTGGAGGTTTCCGCTGCCTATGAGCAGGAAACCGGAGACACGCCGGCCTTCATCGCCAGCCGCGTGGTCTGGACCGATGGCCGGGACCACCCCATGAACCGCATGCGGCCCCGATTGGGTGCCAGCGAGGAAGCACGCAGCGCCGCCGCCCGGGTCGGTGCCACGCAGATCCGCAGTGCTTCCTTTGTGTCAGTGGTGATCCGCGCCGAGGAAATCAGGAAGCATGGGTTGCCGATCGCGGATTACTTCATCTGGAATGACGATCTTGAGTACACCGCAAGGGTCTCGCGCAAGGGAACGGCGCTGACCACCGAAGCGTCGGTGGCCAATCACCACACCAAGGTTTTCGGTGATGCCGGTGCCGACCCCGGACCGCGCTTCTACTATGAGGTTCGGAACAAGCTCTGGGTCTATACACGTTCGCGCGCCCTGGCACCGTGGGAGAAAGTCCTGTTCACCGGCGCGTCGGTGCGCAACTGGACCCGCACCATCGCAGCCTCTCCCAACCGCAAAGTGCTGCTGGGAGGGCTCCTCAAAGGCCTGCGGCACAGCTTCAAAGCACCGCGCTCCAACGCTGAAGTGCTCAAGGGAATTTACGCGTTGCGGGACATTCAGGAGCCGGTCAGCTGACAGCTGCGCAGCCTTGATCCCGGCCGGGCAGGCGGGGACCAACGGCTGTGTCACAGGGGGGTCACGGCCGTTGGCATTAGTATCGTGACTAGAGTCCACAGAAATCCCGCAACATTCGGCACAGCCGGTGCAGGCATGGCGACGGAGTAGTTCCATTTATCCACAGACAGAATTCCACACCTCAAGGTGCCCGGAAACCATCGGCTTTCCCGCGACGCGCCGGCTGCGTCCGCTGGTCGCCGTTTCCGGAACAGAGGGCAGGCAGCTCCCGGGAGCCGCATCATGATCATGTATCTGCTGATGGCACTCACGGCTGCCGTGGTGTCCTATGCGGGAACGTGGGGCGCCCGCGTGGCTGGAAACAAACTGCGCCTGTACCGTCCCATCCGCAGCCGCGACATGCACTCGGCCTTGATTTCCAAGCTCGGGGGGTTGGGGATCTTCGTTGGGTTCTTCGCTGCCCTGGTAGTGGCCAGCAACTCATTCTTTGTCAAGGACATCTTCAGGCACAACGATGCACCTTGGGGGATCCTGGCCGGTGCCGTGGTGATCGTCGCTGTGGGAGTGGCCGATGACATCCTGGACATCCGATGGTGGATCAAACTGCTGGGGCAGGCGGCCGCAGCCTTCATCGTGGCAATCTGGGGCGTCAGAATGTCCGTGGTGCCCTTCATCCCTGAGCCGATATTCCTGGAGTCCGAAGTAGTCCAGATCGTGCTGACTGCCGGGCTGATCGTCACCACAATGAACGCCGTCAACTTCATTGACGGCTTGGACGGACTGGCAGCGGGCGTGGCTATCATTGGCGGCGGCGCCTTCTTCCTCACCGCCTACTGGGTGCACCGGAACAATCCGTCCACGGACAACTCGGACCTCGCCACACTCCTGATGGCCATCCTGGTGGGCAGTTGCATCGGGTTCCTGCCGCACAACTGGTTTCCCGCAAAAATCTTCATGGGTGACTCGGGGGCCATGCTCATCGGCCTGCTCATGGCATCGGCCGGTGTTGTAGCTACGGGACAAATCGGGTCCGGCCTCTATGACCGTGCCAACGGTATCCCCACCATCGTCCCGATTCTGCTGCCCTTCGCTGTCCTGTCCCTTCCCCTTCTCGATTTGGGGATGGCCGTCGTCCGAAGGACGGCCAGGGGGCAATCCCCATGGTCGGCAGACCGCGGGCACCTCCACCACAAGCTGGTGGACCTTGGCTACTCGCACCGCACCGCCGTCGTGATGCTTTACGTCTGGACATGCATCCTGGCTTTTGGCGGCGTCGCATTCGCCGTCTTCCCGTGGCAGATTGTGCTCATCGTGATCATTGCGGCAGCCCTCATCATGGCCGCCGTGACAGCATGGCCCTACTTCACGCGAAACTCGTCGCGGCCGGGGGAGTAGTTATTACTCCTGGTTATCGTCACAGTTCTATCTCATGTAGAATTCTTACTGCGGACAGTCACTCGCCCGTATCCCCACTTTGAGAATATGGCACCTGTGCCACGAGGATTGGTATCCCCATGACATCCAACGCCGAAACCGGACGCCCGTCCGGTAAACGTGGTGTTGGAGTCTCCGGTGAGACACCGAAGCTTTGGCTTAGATTGCTCTTCTTGAGTTCCGCCGCATCTTTGGCCGGACTGGTCATTACGAGCATCGTGGCGGGATTGATCAACGGCAGCAAGGGCGCCTTCTCGGTGGTCTTTGGCGGCGGGCTCGTCATGGCCTTCTTCGCAATAAGTCTCCTGATCGGACACTTCGTTGGGCGCAACAATCCTTCTGGCGCCGTTGGTCTTTTCGTAGCTACGTACTTTGTTAAGGTCGTCGGGTTCGCCATTGTGCTCTTTGCGATCGGCACCCCCGAATGGCTCCACAGTCGGTGGTTCCTCATCGGTGCGGTTGTATCCGTTGTTCTTTGGCAGGCCGCAGAAATCTACGGTTTCAGCAAGGCCCGCCTTCAGATCTACAACGATCCCGAAGAGCAGAAGGGTGGCCCGGATGTCTCCGCGTAAGCGTTATTCTCGCCCGCCTGCGCAAGCCCGGCAACCTGCAAAAGCCAATGAAACGGCGCAAGCCGGGAGCGACGGCGGATACAACGCCGGCATCGCCGTCTTCAGCTACATCGTTGGCGGGATCATTGTCTGGAGTTTGATAGGCTGGGGTCTGGATAATCTGTGGGGGACCCGCTGGATTGTGCTCCTTGGCGCTCTGCTGGGAGCCGCAGGAGGGTTCTATCTTTCCCATATGCACGGCCTCACCAGGCAAAGCTCCTCTTCTGGCGAGAGCAACGCAGACAGCGGTCCGTCCACGGACGGGGACAGTAATGCCAAATAATTTCACATGGAATGCGGATGCGTCCAACGCCGCCGGATTCCAACCAATGCCCAATGATGGACACAGCAGAGAGGAAACGCGTTGATCGCGCTTGCGCTCCCCGCCCAGGATTCGGGGTCATTCACCCCACCCGGAATCGACGAAATGCACCTGCCGGCAATCCTGCCTTGGGGTGCGCACGACGGATTCTCCAAGCAGATGCTGCTGGTGATCCTTTCGGTCGTCATTATCGCTACATTCTTCATCCTCGCTGCACGTAAGCAGCAGCTGGTTCCCGGCAAGCTGCAGTTCGCCGGTGAGATGGCCTACGGCTTCGTCCGTAACAGCATCGCCAAGGACATCATCGGCGGCAAGGACTTCATCAAGTACGTCCCGCTGCTGTTCAGCTTGTTCTTCTTCATTCTGGTGAACAACATCTACGGCGCCATTCCGGTCATCCAGCTCCCGAGCTTCTCGCACGTCGGTGGAGCTTACGTGCTGGCCGGCATCGTGTACTTCACCTGGATCATCATCGGCATCAAGAAGAACGGCCTGAAGTACTTCAAGCTGGCCACCGTTCCTTCAGGGGTTCCGTGGTACATCCTTCCGATTGTTGTACCGATCGAAATCATCTCCAACTTCCTGGTCCGCCCTGTGACGCACAGCCTCCGTCTGTTCGCGACCATGCTGGCCGGCCACTTGATCGTCATGCTCGCCGGATCCGGTATCGAGTATCTGGTCATGCAGGAAAACGTCCTCTTGAAGGGCACCTCGGTTCTGGTCCTCGTAGGCGCCGTCGCCATGTACATGCTTGAAGCTTTGATCATGGCCCTGCAGGCGTACGTGTTTACCCTGCTGACTGCGATCTACATCGAAGGCGCCTTGCACGCCGACAGCCACTAGGCACCAAAAACTTCCCCTGATGGGGATTGAAGTAAACCAAACAACCTGCCACATGGGTGGCATCTTGAAAGGAAAAAAATGGAAGGCAATCTCAACCTCGTAGGTTACGGTCTGTCCGCAATCGGCGGTGGTATCGGTGTGGGTCTCGTATTCGCGGCTTACATCAACGGTGTTGCTCGTCAGCCGGAAGCTCAGCGTGTGCTGCAGCCGATCGCGTTCCTTGGTCTGGCTCTGACCGAAGCTCTCGCCATCCTCGGCCTCGTCTTCGCTTTCGTTCTCTAGTCTTCGGATTTAGAACAAAGCGAATTCCGCAACCGAGTAGATAGGACGGGTGAAATATGAATCAGCTGATCATCTCAGCCGCCACTGAAGGCGAAGAGGCCGCCAACCCTCTCGTTCCCAATGTTTGGGAAATGGGCGTCGTCCTCGTCGGCTTTGCGGTCCTCCTGTACATCGTGGTCAAGTTCATTGTCCCGATGTTCGAGAAGACCTTCGCAGAGCGCGCCGAAGCAATTGAAGGTGGCATTGCAAAGGCCGAAGCGGCCCAGGCGGAAGCTTCTGCAGCTCTTGAAGAGTACAAGCAGCAGCTCACCGATGCCCGCGCCGAAGCCAACCGTATCCGCGAAGAAGCACGCGCCGAAGGCGCCCAGATCCTTGCGGACCTGAAGGCCAAGGCTGCAGCAGAGTCTGCACGGATCACCGAGCAGGCACACGCTGCCATCGAATCGGAGCGCCAGGCAGCTGTTGTCTCGCTTCGTTCCGAGGTAGGCACCCTGGCCACTACGCTGGCCGGCCGCATCGTTGGTGAAGCACTCACCGACGACCAGCGCGCCGCACGCGTTGTGGACCGCTTCCTTGCAGATCTGGAGACCCAGAGCGCAGGTGCAGCTAAGTAATGGCAGGTATATCGAGCGAATCGCTGACCACAGCACTGGCGCAGTTGGAAGCCAAGCTTCCCTTCGCCTCGCTGCAGTTGGCTAAGGACCTCTTCGGAATCCTGGGAACGGTGGACAGCTCGGCTGGCTTGCGCCGCGCCCTGACTGACCCGTCCCGTTCCGGTGACGAGAAGTCGGCGCTGGTCAAGCAGCTGGTTGGCGGAAAAGTCTCCGCTGATGCTGCTGAGATTGCAGGCGGATTGGCCAGCTCGCGCTGGGCATCGGCACGCGATATCGGCGATGCACTCGAGACGCTTGCCGCCACGGTTGTCATTGCCGTAGCTGAAAACAAGTCGGCCGTTTCTGCCTCCGGTATCACGGGGCTGGAAGAGCTGGAAAACGATCTGTTTGCCTTCAACCAGGCCGTCGCCTCCAGCCACGAAGTACAACGTGCTCTGTCTGAGCCGCAGGCATCGCCTGCGGCAAAGATTGCACTGGCTGAGAAGCTTGTTCCTGGCAGCAGCGAGGAAGCAAAGGTTCTCATCAGCCAGGCAGTGACGCAGCCGCGCGGTGTCAAGCCGAGCAAGCTCGTCGAGTCATTCGCCAAGCTTGCAGCCAAGCGTCAGCAGCGCTGGATTGCAACTGTCAGCGTTACCCGTCCGTTGACGGAAACGCAGGCCAGCCGTCTGCAGGCCGGGCTTGACGCCCTGTATGGCCGCGAACTGAAGGTCAACCTCAATGTTGACCCTGCACTGATCGGTGGAATCCGCGTCCAGGTAGGTGACGAAGTGCTCGACGCTTCGGTTATCGCCCGCCTGTCCGAGCTCCGCCGCCAGCTCGCTGGCTAGCGAAGACAAAGCACAACTTAACTGATATAAAACCCGGTCATCGTGAGCAACGATGATCACGAAAACAGGAGAGCAGGGACTGCAGATGGCCGAATTGACCATCAACGCCGACGACGTCCGTAATGCGTTGAACGAGTTCGCGGCGTCCTACGAACCCGGTAACGCAGAGCGCGTAGAGGTTGGTCGTGTGACCACCGCAAGTGACGGCATCGCCCGTGTTGAGGGTCTTCCCTCGGTCATGGCGAACGAGCTGCTTCGCTTCGAAGATGGCACGCTGGGCCTGGCCCAGAACCTTGACGTCCGCGAGATCGGTGTCATTATTCTCGGTGACTTCACCGGTATTGAAGAAGGCCAGGAAGTTCACCGTACCGGTGAGATCCTGTCCGTTCCGGTTGGCGACGCCTTCCTGGGTCGCGTTGTTGACCCGCTGGGCCAGCCGATCGATGACCTCGGCGAGATCAAGGCCGAAGGCACCCGTGCACTGGAACTCCAGGCACCGGGCGTTACCGAGCGCAAGTCGGTTCACGAACCGATGCAGACCGGCCTCAAGGCTATCGACGCCATGATCCCGATCGGCCGCGGCCAGCGTCAGCTGATCATTGGTGACCGCCAGACCGGTAAGACCGCCATCGCAGTGGACACCATCATCAACCAGAAGGCCAACTGGGCTTCCGGGGATGTCACCAAGCAGGTTCGTTGCGTTTACGTTGGTGTCGGCCAGAAGGCTTCCACCATCGCAGCCGTGCGCCAGACCCTTGAGGACCACGGCGCACTGGAGTACACCACCATCGTGGCGTCTCCGGCATCTGACCCCGCCGGCTTCAAGTACCTGGCACCCTACGCAGGCTCGGCCATCGGCCAGCACTGGATGTACGGTGGCAAGCACGTCCTGGTGATCTTCGATGACCTGTCCAAGCAGGCCGAAGCCTACCGCGCCGTGTCCCTGCTGCTGCGTCGTCCGCCGGGACGCGAAGCCTACCCGGGTGACGTCTTCTACTTGCACTCCCGTCTGCTGGAGCGTTGCGCCAAGCTCTCCGACGAGCTCGGTGCAGGCTCGATGACCGGTCTTCCGATCGTCGAAACCAAGGCAAACGACGTCTCCGCTTACATCCCCACCAACGTGATCTCCATCACCGATGGCCAGATCTTCCTCCAGTCGGATCTCTTCAACGCCAACCAGCGTCCTGCTGTTGACGTTGGTGTGTCTGTCTCCCGCGTTGGTGGCGCTGCACAGGTCAAGTCCATGAAGAAGGTCTCCGGTACCTTGAAGCTGGACCTGGCGCAGTACCGCGACATGCAGGCATTCGCCATGTTCGCCTCTGACCTGGATGCTGCTTCCCGTCAGCAGCTGACCCGTGGTGCACGCCTGATGGAACTGCTGAAGCAGGGCCAGTACTCACCGTTCCCGGTTGAGAACCAGGTTGTTTCCATCTGGGCCGGTACCAAGGGTTACCTCGACGACGTTCCGGTTGAGGACATCAGCCGCTTCGAGTCCGAGTTCCTGGAGCACCTTGCGCACAAGTCCTCCATCCTGACCACGCTGGCCCAGACCAACGTCCTGGATGACGACACCGCTGCAGCCTTGACCGAAGCAATCGTTTCCTTCAAGAAGGGCTTCTTCGGAGAAGGCGACAACCACTTGGTTGGCGCCGGCCACGAAGAGCACGCAGCGATCTCCGGCGGCGACGTCGACCAGGAAAAGATCGTCAAGCAGAAGCGCTAGTTCCGATTACCTGCCCTGCCGGGGTCCGAAAGGGCCCCGGCAGGGCAGCAGATCGGGAACATAGGAAAGGATAAGTATGGGAGCCCAGATTCGGGTCTACCGTCAGAAGATCAGCTCGACGACGTCGATGCGCAAGATCTTCAAGGCGATGGAACTGATCGCTACCTCGCGCATCGGTAAGGCCCGCGCCCGCGTAGCAGCTTCACTGCCCTACGCGAACGCGATTACCCGCGCCGTTTCTGCTGTCGCAACTCAGAGCGAAATCGACCACCCGCTGACCACCGAGCCGGAGCAGATCCGCCGCGCCGCAGTCCTGATCATTACATCGGACCGTGGCCTTGCAGGATCGTATTCCGCGAGTGTGCTCAAGCAGGCTGAAGGTCTCACCGAGCTTCTTCACGCAGAAGGCAAGGAAGTCAAGGCATACCTGGTTGGCCGCAAGGCCCAGGCGTACTTCGATTTCCGCAACCGGTCATACACCCGTGTATGGACCGGTGGCACGGACGCCCCGGAATTCGAAACCGCACGGGAAGTCGGAGCTGCACTTCTCGAAGACTTCTCCACTGACTACGAAGAGGGTGGCGTGGATGAGATCCACGTCGTATACACCCGCTTCAAGTCCATGGTGACGCAGGAGCCCACGGTCATCCGTTTGCTCCCGCTCGAGGTCGTCGAAGAGGAAGCAGTTTCGGACTCCGAGCTGCTGCCGTTGTACGAGTTTGAACCGGAAACAGAGCAGGTGCTTGACGCACTGCTTCCGCGTTACATCGAGTCCCGCATCTTCGCAGCCATGCTGCAGGCCGCAGCTTCCGAGCTCGCAGCCCGCCAGCGTGCCATGAAGTCGGCCGGTGACAACGCTACGGATTTGATCAAGAAGTACACGCGCCTTCGCAACACGGCCCGCCAGGCCGAGATTACGCAGGAGCTTTCCGAAATCGTTGCCGGCGCCGACGCCCTCGCGTCCTAGCCTGCACCGGATTCGGCTCGAAGCCGCACCTGCAACAAACAGATAAACTTAACCCCACGCCATCTACTGAGTGAAGTGAGAGAGATGACTGCCACTGCTACCGAACACGTAGCAACGGCCGGTGCCACCGGCCGCATTGCCCGTGTTATTGGTCCGGTTGTCGACGTCGAATTCCCGGCTGACGCAATCCCCTCGATTTACAACGCTCTGACCACTGAGATCACTCTCAACGGCCAGACGAAGACCATCACGTTCGAGACCTCCCAGCACCTGGGTGACAACCTCGTCCGCGCCATCTCCCTGCAGGCAACCGACGGACTCGTCCGCGGTACCACCGTGCAGGACTCCGGTGCTCCGATCTCCGTGCCCGTCGGCGACGGCGTCAAGGGCCACATCTTCAACGTCCTCGGCAAGCCGCTGGACGTCGATGAGTCCGAGATCAAGGCTGACGCCTACTGGCCGATCCACCGCAAGGCTCCGGCCTTCGCCTCCCTCGAGGGCTCCACGGAGATGCTCGAGACCGGCATCAAGGTCATCGACCTTCTCACCCCGTACATCAAGGGTGGAAAGATCGGCCTGTTCGGTGGCGCCGGTGTTGGCAAGACCGTTCTGATCCAGGAAATGATCACCCGTGTTGCCCGCAACTTCGGTGGTACTTCCGTATTCGCCGGCGTTGGCGAGCGTACCCGTGAAGGTAACGACCTCTGGGTTGAAATGGAAGAGGCAGGCGTCCTCAAGGACACCGCCCTTGTGTTCGGCCAGATGGATGAGCCGCCGGGAACGCGTCTGCGCGTGGCCCTGTCGGCCCTGACCATGGCGGAGTACTTCCGCGATGTCCAGAACCAGGACGTGTTGCTCTTCATCGACAACATCTTCCGCTTCACCCAGGCAGGCTCCGAAGTTTCCACGCTGCTCGGCCGTATGCCGTCCGCCGTGGGCTACCAGCCCAACCTTGCTGACGAGATGGGTCTCCTCCAGGAGCGCATCACGTCCACCAAGGGTCACTCCATCACGTCGATGCAGGCCATTTACGTGCCGGCTGATGACTACACCGACCCGGCCCCGGCCACGACCTTCGCACACCTGGACGCGACCACGGAACTTTCCCGTGAAATCGCATCCCGTGGTCTGTACCCGGCCGTTGACCCGCTGACGTCGACCTCCCGCATCCTGGATCCCCAGTACATCGGCAAGGACCACTACAACACGGCTGTCCGTGTTAAGCAGATCCTGCAGAAGAACAAGGAACTCCAGGACATCATCGCCATTCTCGGTGTTGACGAACTCTCTGAAGAGGACAAGATCGTCGTGTCGCGTGCACGTCGTATCCAGCAGTTCCTCTCCCAGAACACCTACACCGCCAAGCAGTTCACCGGCGTCGAGGGCTCCACCGTGTCCATCAAGGACACCGTGGAAGGCTTCACCGCCATCTGCGACGGCGAGCTGGACCACATCGCGGAGCAGGCGTTCTTCAACGTCGGTGGCCTGGATGACGTCGAGCGTCAGTGGGCCAAGATCCAGGAACAGACCAAGTAGTATGGCTGAGCTCGAGGTTGAGATTGTCGCAGCGGACCACTTCGTGTGGTCCGGCGCGGCCAAGATGGTGAAGGCCCGCACCAGCGATGGTGAAATCGGAATCCTGCCGGGCCACTCGCCCCTTCTGGCCATCCTGGCCGAGGGCGAGCTGGCAATCCAGCCGGTTTCCGGTGACCGTATTGCGGTAGTGGTCGACGGCGGGTTCTTCTCCGTTGACAACGATCGCGTGGTCATTGTTGCTGACAACGCCAAATTGGGCGAAGCGGCTACAGCGGGGATCCGATAGCACGACCTTGATGGACGATTCCCTTATTCCGTTCATCGCCCTGGCAACAGCGTTTACGTTGCTGATCATTTCACTGTGCCTGTTCGGGGTGCGCCGCTTCAACCTGCGGCGTGCCCTGGGCACGGTAGACGCCTCCATTTGCATGGCTGGAAACAGCTGGCAGATGGGGGTTTGTCGTTATCAGGACAATGAGCTGGAGTGGTTCCGCTTGATGTCCCTGAGCGTGATCCCCAAGCATAAATTCACACGCAGTTCGCTTGAATTGCTGGGCCGCCGACAACCCACGGAAGACGAACTCGTCAGGGTACAGCCCGGCGTCGTAGTGGTTGAACTGCAGTACGAAGGCTCGAAGTTCATGCTTGCCATGAATTTCGACGCGTATGCAGGCTTGTCATCCTGGCTGGAGGCCGGTCCGGTCGTCGGCGTTGGCACCTGGCGTTAGGCGCCATGGATCTATTTTCCGACCTCAGCCTGGTGGATGGTCCGTTCCTCTGGTTCAGCATCGCTTGCGGTGCTGCCGGCGGGGCGTACCTTCTATGGAGGCGTGGTCGTTCGTGGCCGCTGGTGGTCGTAGCTGCGTTGGCGGTTTCCATCGGCATTGTTGCCCTGGTTCATTGGATCCTGGTGGACCTCATGGCCACCTTTTCGGAGAACCTGCCTTTTGAAACGCTGGCTTGGTCGGTGCCGGCCGTCGCTGCCATCCTCCTCTGTGCAGTTCGCCTTCCCCGCAGCAGGGTCCGGGGGCGCACGTTCAGCGTCCTGGCGATGCTGGGAGTAGTCCTCCTCAGCGCAGTCCAAGTGAATCTCTATTTTGGGCTGAACACTTCGGTAGCAGATTTGCTGGGTACAGCAGTGGCCCGCGTCCAACCATTGGAGGCCGGTCTCCAACGGAGCCCGGGAGCAAAGCCCGGTCCGTTGCCTGCAGCCTGGAAATCACCGGACTCCATGCCGGCGGGCGGGATGCTGCGCAAAGCACAAATTCCAGGAACCATCTCCGGATTTACTGCACGGGATGCGTATATTTATCTTCCCCCTGCCTACCTGACCGATGCCCGCCCTGCGCTGCCTGTGCTGGTCCTGTTTTCCGGGCAACCCGGTGGCCCGGCCGACTGGCTGTCTGGCGGGCAGCTCCGCACGCAGCTGGACCGTTTCGCCGAAGCGCACCATGGAATTGCCCCTGTCACGGTGGTGGTGGATCCCAACGGCTCGAGCAGCGCCAACACCATGTGCATGGATAGCTTGATTGCCCCTGCGGACACCTATCTTTCCCAGGATGTTCCTGCGTGGATCCACTCCACCCTTGACGTTTCGCCTGACCCCAAACAATGGGCAGTAGGTGGTTTCTCGTTCGGAGGCACATGCGCCCTGCAGATGGGTACTGCCCACCCGGAGCTCTTTCCTACAGTGCTGGCGTTTTCCGCGGAACGGGAACCCGCCTTGGCCAAGGATCGCAACAAGACCATTCAGGACTCGTTCGACGGCGATGTGGCGGCTTTCGAGTCCAAGACCCCTTTGGTGCTCCTGCAGGAGCGCAACTTCGCGGGAAACGGCGTCTACCTCACCGCTGGTGAAACCGACCACGAATTCACCGACTACATGCATGAACTCGCAGGGGCGACAAAGACGGCGGGCTTCACAACCGAGGAACATTCCATTCGGCACGCCGGGCATTCCTGGGATGCCGTTGTCCGGGGGATGCCGGGAGCATTGGACTTCCTCGCAGATCGCTGGGGGTTGACGCGGTGAGCCTTGCCATCAACGGTGTGATCAAGCCTGCGTTGCAGCAGGCAGGGAGGCATCTTCGGGCGACGCCGTTCACCCTGGTGGTGCTGGCTTTGTTTGTCATATTGTCCCTTGCCTCCGGCAGCTTCCTGTCGGGTCCACCGGAGCCGTGGCTGGCCTTTGCCGGGGTGTCCCTGGATGGCCTGCGGTCCGGTGAATGGTGGTCCATCTGGACGTCATTGTTCTTCACCACCAACCCCTTGGCTTATGTCACAGCCATCCTGATGTTCCTGTTCCTGCTGGGCCTGGCCGAGCGGCGTCTGGGATCGCTCAGGGCAGCAGGCGTGTTCCTGGGCAGCCAGTTTGCCTGTGTGACCGCTTTCCTCCTGGTCACCCAGGTGGCGCAGTATTCCGATGATGGCTGGTTGTCGCGAATGGCCGATACCCGGCTGATAGGCCCCTATGGCGCGGTTTTGGGCACTGCGCTGGCTGCCAGCGCGCTGCTTCCCACCTTGTGGCAACGGCGTTTGCGCACGGTGGCTATCTCGGTGTCGTTGCTTCTGGTCTTGTATGTTGGCCACGCCGAGACCGTCGTGGGTTTCCTGGGGGCTCTGATCGGCCTTGCCGCGGGGTGGTGGATGCAAAGCAGCAACGGGCATCTTTATCTGCATCGCTCCACGGGCAGGGAGGTCAGGAACCTTCTTGCCTTGACGATGGCAATCTTTGCTGTTGGCCCCATAGTGACCGCAGCTGCCAAGAGTCCTTCCGGTCCCCTCGCGTTGTTGCGCGACGTCATCTTGAATCCCTTGCCTACGTTGAGCCAGCTGGAAAGCAACTGCGGGGGAACCATTGATGTGGCGTGTTTGGAAGTGGGCCGACAGGCCTATACGGGCCCTTTCGGTTTGGCGCTTGCCGTCGTGCCGGTAGTGCTGCTGCTCATTTGTGCTGACGGCATGCGCCGTGGTCGTCGGCTTGCTGTGGGGATTGCGATCAGTGTCCAACTGGTGGTGGTCGCGTTGTCGGCAATTTACCTGGGTCTCTTCGCCGGGATGCCGAGGCTCCAGGGACGTCCGCACGTGCCCATGTTGAACACGGCTGTAGTTCATCTCCTGCCCCTGGTTCTGGTGCCGCTGGTGTTGGCGGTGCTTCTCTTTGCCTACCGCGGCCACTTCCGTGTGGTGTCGTCGGACCGCCTGAGGCGACGGATTTTTTGGCTGGTGGGCTTGACCGGGGCCGGCCTTGGCCTCGCCTATACGCTGGTGTGGCTGGCTTCCGGTGGCATGGACCGCGACGACGGCTTGCTGGGCCTGGCTTCTGAGCTTGCCAGGCAGTATCTTCCGGTCCCGCTACCGGGCGTCTACCGGAAGGTCTTCGCTGAACGTGATGTGGTGGAGGTTTTCCTCTTCTCCTACTCCGGCACTGTTTTCTGGCTGGTGGCACTCGTAGGCGTGTGGATCCTGCTGATTCGTGGGCACCATTCCGGTGGGCTCGATCATCAATCCCGTGAGAGGGCCAGGTCCTTGGTCAAGGCAGGGGGCGACTCCCTGTCGTGGATGGCCCTCTGGGAACCCAACAAGTACTGGTTCAATGCTGAAGGAACCGGGGGAGTGGCGTACCAGGTCCACGGCCATGTGGCCTTGACCATGGCTGGTCCTTTTGGGCCCGCTGTCCACCATCTCGACACTGCCAGGGGCTTCCTCGATTATTGTTCCCAGCAGGCGTTGATACCCTGCCTCTACTCCTGCACCGATGAATTGTGGGCCATGCTCAGCGCGCGCGGTTTCCGCAGGGTCTCGGTGGCCCAGGAAACCCGTCTGCGGATCAGGGACCTTGAGTTCCGCGGCAAGGAATGGCAGAACGTCAGGACATCGCTGAACCGTGCCAGGAAGCTTGGTATCACCGCCATTTGGGGCCGCTACTCCGAACTTCCCCCCGGCGTGCGCTCCCAGATCTCAGAAGTCTCCGAAGAGTGGGCCGCGCAGAAGAAGATCCCGGAAATGGGTTTCACTTTGGGTGGCTTGGACGAAGTCGAGGACGATGACGTCCTTTGCTGCGCCGCTGTGGATGATGCCGGCTTCGTGTACGGGGTCACCAGTTGGCTGCCGGTCCATGAAGATGGCCGGGTAGTCAGTTGGACGTTGGACTTCATGAGGCGCCGGGGTGACTCCTTCCCTGGAGTCATGGAGTTCCTCATTGCCTCCGCCATCCTCCACCTGCGCAGTTCCGTGGAGGTTATCTCGTTGTCGGGCTCGCCTTTGGCCCGGGAAAAGGGCGAAATCGAACAGCAGGCAGAGGGCCTGGCAGGAATTCTTGATGCGGTTGGGCAAGCACTGGAACCAGTTTATGGATTCAGGTCCTTGGCTTCCTTTAAGTCGCGTTTCCAGCCGGAGTACCGAACGCTGTACATGTATTACCAGGACCCGCTGCACCTTCCTGCAATGGGCCGTGCACTCACCCGGGCCTATCTTCCGGGATTGTCCGTACGGCATTCTGCGCGGTTGCTCCGAACCCTTGTTGCCTGAATAGGCAAGGGCCATTCAGAACCGCGGTTTCTGCTTTCTTCACGGTTAGTAACAGCAGTTGTTGGGATATCAGACATTACTGTCCTTAAACACGTTGACCCCGGCATGAAAGCCGGGGTCAACGTGTTTGTTGAATCTGCAACCAGCAGAATTCAACGGGTAAGACTAGACGACGGTAACGCCGGTTGCCTGGGGGCCCTTGGCGCCCTGGCCGATCTCGAACTGAACGCGCTGGTTCTCATCGAGGGTCTTGAATCCGCCGGTCTGGATCTCGGAGTAGTGAACAAAAACGTCCCCATCCGAGTCATCCGGGGTGATGAAGCCGAAGCCCTTTTCAGCGTTGAACCACTTGACGGTTCCCAGTGCCATGTATTTCTCCTCATTGTGGAACATCAGTCCGATACACCTCGTACCGGCTTTGTTACTCCGCGAGAAGACCTTGGATTCCATCCGGGCGGACCCGGATTGGTTTCGCAGGAGCTTCACGCTCGCAACTCGTCTTGCGAGCATGAAAACCACCTACACAAAGACTGCTACAACACTTTCATGTGGCCTGCCGCAGGTCAACGGTCTTTTGGGCAATTCGGGAAAATTTTCGGTAAAAAGAAGGTAACGCAGCAGCAGCGAATTAGCTCTGGGACAACCAGATGCCGTTGCGCATCACGCCGGTGAGTTCCAGGTCCCCGTCGGTAACAACAACGTCTGCGCGCAGTCCGCGGCGCAGTCCGCCAATTTCATCCGAAAGGCCCAGGACAGCTGCGGGTACAGCTGTAGCGGAGCAAATGACATCGGGAAGAGCGACGCCGGCACTTGCCGTTTTGCGAACGACCTCCAGGAGGGTGGCGGTGCCGCCGGCGATGGATCCGGTGGCATCAAGGGTGGCAACGCCGTCGCTGACCGTCACGGGGGAGGGGCCCAGCATGTAGCTGCCATCGGAAAGGCCGGCCGCCGCCATGGAATCGGTCACCAGGACGATGTTGGCCGCTCCCACCAACTGGAAGACCGTGGCCACCATGCTGGGGTCCAGGTGCGTGCCGTCGGCGATGAGTTCCACCACGGCTTTGCCTTCCTGGGCCATTCGAAGGCACGCTGCCACCGGGCCTGGGGCGCGGTGGTGCATCGGGGGCATCCCATTGAAAAGGTGCGTCACGGTGGGAAGCGAGCTGACGCCGTCGAACCCTGCTGATTCCAGCCCCTCGCGGGCGGCAGCCAGCGACGCAGCAGCGGTGGCGTCGTCGCAATCGGTGTGTCCCAGGGACGGGGTCACGCCGTGGGACGTCATCAGGTCAACCAGTGCCGCGGCACCCGGAAGCTCAGGCGCGTAGGTCATGGTGGCCAGCTTGCCGGCTGCGGCGCCGACGAGTTCCTCCATGAGGTCCAGGTCCGGTTCCAGCAAATATTCCGGGTTCTGGGCTCCACAGCGGGCATGGGAAAGGAAGGGGCCTTCGAGATGAATTCCGGCAACAAGGCCTTCATCGGCCAGCTTCACGTACAGCTGGATGCCACGGAGGAGGTCTTCCGGGGGTGCGGTCACCATGCTGGCAAGGAACGTCGTGGTGCCCGAACGGTGCAGGAAATCCACGGCCTGGCGCGCCGAGGCCTCATCTCCGCCAGGAAAATCCCCGCCGTTTCCGCCGTGGCAGTGAACATCCACCAGTCCTGGAATGAGGTAGCTGCCGCTGGGAACTCCAAGCCGGACAGCGCTCTGGAAGCCTTCGAAAGCTGCCGGATCAAAGCCGTCCGCAGGTCCGGCGTAGGCAATCCTGTCGCCTTCAATGGCAACAAGGCCGTCCTGAACCACCTCGCCATCGCTGACGATCGTGCCTTTGATGATCTGGTGGCTCGGCGCGGAAGAAGTGGGCAAGCGATCTGCGGCAGTCATGCTGTTGATTCTAGTGGCCTGCGGCACAGGTGCCTGGGGAAGAGGCTAGAAGAGCCGGGACTCACTGTCATCCACGCCACGCATGGCGTCATAATCGAGCGTTACGCAGGCAATGCCGCGATCGTTCGCCAGGACCTTCGCCTGCGGCTTGATCTGTTGGGCGGCGAAAATGCCACGCACAGGTGCCAGCAGGGGGTCGCGGTTCAACAGCTCCAGGTACCTGGTGAGCTGCTCGACGCCGTCGATGTCGCCGCGTCGCTTCAGTTCTACGGCAACTGTGGCTCCGTTGGCGTCCCGGGCAAGGATATCCACCGGTCCGATCGCCGTGAAGTACTCACGCCGGATGAGCGAGTAGCCGGTTCCGAGTGTCTCGATCTGCTCAGCGAGGAGCCTCTGGAGATCGGCTTCCACTCCGTCCTTGATCAGGCCGGGATCTGTACCGAGCTCGTGCGAGGTGTCGTGCAGTTGCTCGTAGATGTTGATGATCAGGCGGTCATCGGTCTTGGCAGACTGGACGGTCCACTGTTCCACGACGCCTTCCTCTACGTCGGTCTCCTCCGGCGTCGTCACCCGCAGTGTGGCCGGGGGACTCATCCAGTTCAGCGGTTTGTAGGAGCCGCCGTCCGAGTGCACCAGCACGGAGCCATCGGCCTTGACCAGCAGCAGCCGGGTGGCGAGGGGAAGGTGGGCCTTGAGGCGGCCAACGTAATCAACAGAACAACGGGCTATGACGAGTCGCACCCGCTCCACATTACCGTCTCACCATCTGCAACATGGTGGCTGGGGCAGAATGGAAGCATGCCCCGCTCCAACCGACCTCGTCGCAACGCGTCCAGCGCACGCTCCGGCAAGTGGGCCGAGCCGGTACCCGAGATTGACCTGGAACGGGCAAGGGGCGGAATTGCCCGGCGTGAGAGCGCCCCGGATGGTGACTGGATGGTCAGGACCATGACGGCCAAAAAAGCGGAGAAGCAGTACATTTGCCCCGGCTGTTCCACCGCAATCGTCCCAGGCATCGCGCATCTTGTGGTGTGGTCCGACAGCCACCTGTTCGGTCAGGCCGCAGGGCTGGCCGAACGCCGGCACTGGCACACCAATTGCTGGACCGGCAGGACCTACCGCTACCGCTGATTCGCTAGGCTGGGAACCATGACTTTCGACCCCGCCTCGTTCGTATTTACCCCGCAGGCTGCCCCATCGGAGATCCGCGCTTCGACTGTCCTGCCCGCCCGCCGCGAGAATGTGGAGTTCACCACAGAGGACGGCAAGGTGTTGCTGGGCGAGTTGGCACTTCCGGAATCCGGAGAGATCACCGCGACGCTCATTACCCTCCATCCATTGCCGACCCACGGCGGGTTCATGGATTCCCATGTCTACCGGAAGGCCTCCTACAGGCTCCCGGCGCTGGCCGGAGTGGCTGTGCTGAGGTTCAACACGCGCGGCACCCAGTCTCCCCGCGGGACCAGCGATGGAGAATTCGAAGAAGGCATCGGGGAGCGGTACGACGTAGAGGCGGCGGTACGGTTTGCTGTTGAGCGGGGCCTGCCGAACCGTTGGCTGGTCGGTTGGTCCTTTGGCACGGAACTTGCCTTGATGTACGGCGCCGTGCAGCCGGTGGCCTCGGAGATCGAAGGGGCCGTGTTGTTGTCCCCGCCCTTGCACCGGGCCACGGATGTCCACCTGAAGGAGTGGGCGGCATCCGGGAAGCCGCTCACGGTCCTGGTGCCGGAACACGATGACTACCTGCAGCCTGCCGAAGCAGCCCAGCGGTTCAGCCTTGTCCCGCAGGCCCGGCTTGTCGGCGTCGACGGCGCCAAGCACCTGTGGGTGGGGGAGAAGTACGCCGCGCGCGTCCTGAACGAGATCGTCGACGACGTTACTCCAGCAGGTGCCGGCGTGGACGGCCTGCCGCGTGAGTGGGCCGGGCCTGTGGCCAACGCCTAGCCCCCCATTGCGGGGCCGTCAGTGCCGGTCTTGGCGGACGATGAAAACTTCCTTGATCAGCAGCATGATCGCCGCGGCGGTCGGGATGGCGATCAGGGCACCCAGGACACCGAGCAGGCTGCCGCCGGCAATCACCGAGATCACAGCAACGGCGCCGGGGACGGCCACGGCTCGCTGCATGATGCGCGGAGAGATGAAGTACGCCTCGAACTGAAGGTAGGCGAAGTAGGCGATCGCGTAGACCACGGCAGTCTGCCACCCCGCGGTGAGGGAGACCAGGATGACCACGACGGCGGCGATCAGGCCACCTACCAGCGGAATGAAGGCGAGCAGGGCCACCACGAAAGCAAGCAGGACGCTGAACGGGATGCCCAGAATGGTCATCACAATGAAGGCGAAGATGGCGTTCAGGAGGGCAACGCAGGCCTGGCCGATCACGTAGTTGCCCACGGAATCAGTAATGGCCTCGGAAAGGGCCTCCACCCGGGGGCGGCGTGAACGGGGAGCCAGGCGGTATGCCCACTTCTTCATGGAGGGGAGCGCAGCCAGGAAGTAAAGGCTGAGGACCAGCACAATCAGCGAGCCGAACAGGCCGTTGGCAACTGTGGATCCGAAACCAACGACGCCTCCGAAGATGCCGCCCATGGCCTCGGGATCCTTGACGAACTTGTCCAGTTCCGTGGTGATGCGGTCACGGACGCCAAACTGGCTGTCGGCGTTGCGGAAAAAGTCCGAGTCAAGGAACCCGCGGATCCATTCCGGGGCCTGGCGGACAATTTCCGATACCTGCTCAACAATCGTCGGGATCAGGGTGGCGAAGAACCCGGCCACGGCCAGGACGAGGGCCGAAACGGAAATCAGGATGCCCGCAGGGCGGGGAACCCGCCGGGACTCAAGCCAGCGGACCACGGGGTCAAGCCCCAAGGCTATGAAGAGTGCGGCAACAATCCACAGGATGAGCTGGGTGGTATTGCTGGCGATATAGAACACTGCCAACGCAATCCCGACGCCTGCGGTCCCCATGAATCCGACATAGAGCGGGTGCTGGGAGGACATGCGTGGCCCGGGCGCTCCGAAGCCGTGGTCGTCCTCGGAACCGGGCCCCCTGCGGCCTTCTTCGGATTCGTCTTCCGGTGGCATTTCGAACCGGACGCGGGTGCGGGCTCCGGGGATGGGCTGCCTGAGCCTGCGTCCCAAGGCGGCGAGGCGTCCGGTGCGAACCGGAACCGTTGCGGCGGTGCCGTCCGAGGGAGCGTCCACCGCACTTGACCCGGTCTCATCGGAGGGACGGGGCTCCAAGTGGTCTTTCACGCGGTTTTGCTGCCTTTTCACTAGTGGTAAGGGGCTGATTCAGGCGCTAAAGGGCCCGGATATCATGATCATCGCCACACTATCAGGAGCGCGGAATGGCGCTGCAGCGGCGCGGTGGCGGGCTTTTGGCGATGTTGCCCCGATCACCCCGATCTGACTCTCTGATAACAAAACGGTTACCCTTGAAGTTCAACGACCGCTGATGATAGGTGATCCTGTGCGTTTGAAGACTGCAGCCTTGCTGGTGCTGCTGGGCCTGCTGACGATGCTGGCCGGCATTGGCCAGCTGACTTTCTGGGCCCCCTCCGAGACCGTAACCGCCTCGGTTCCCAGTGATACCAAAGCTGCCCCGCTGACGGTGATCGACCAAAAGTTGATCGCCCTCCATGACGGGCCAGTGAAGATCAAGATCCAGGGCGAAGGCAACTTCATGGTCGCCACCGGACGCCCCGACGACGTCGATGCCTGGGTTGGCAAGACCGCCCACACCACCGTGACGGGCGTGTCGGCAGACCAGAAGTCACTTGAGGCAACCTCGGTTGACGGTGAACCAACGGCACCTTCCCCGGCCGGATCGGATCTGTGGGTCAGCACCGAAGACGCCAGTGGCGAGCTGGACTACACCTGGAACCCGCCTGCCGATGGCGAGTGGTCACTGCTGGTAGCCGGAGACGGAACCCAGCCCGCGCCGTCGTCTATTTCCATGACTTTCCCGAACAACGCCACCACCCCTTGGGCCGTGCCGCTGATTGTTCTGGGCATCATCATCATCCTGGTGGGCGCTGCCCTGCCGTTCATAGCCAAGGCCCTGTCCAACCGCCGTAAGGACGGCCAGGACGACGAGCCGCACGATGACGGGGAAGCCACCACCACGCTTCCCGTCCAGTCCGGCTCAAGTGAGGCAAACCGCCGCCGTGGCCCGGAAACCGAAGGTCCTGCACTCCGGGTTACCGCCATCGCTGCTGCGCTGGCAGCGGTCATGGTAGGCGGCACGGCTGTCGCGGCCCAAGCCACCACCACCCCGGAGGCCACCTCCACTTCTTCCGCAGCAGCTCCTGCCGAAGGCGACGGCGGCACTCCAGTCCTCCTGGAATCCCAGCTGCAACGGATCCTCGAACAGGTCGCAAGCACAGTGGATGCTGCTGACGCAGCGAAGGACGCAGCCAAGCTGGCTCCCCGCGTGGACAAGATGGAACTGCAGATCCGCACGCAGAACTACAAAATCCGCACCGCGGTATCGGCTTACGAAGCACGGATGCCCGTGCGGGCCACAAAACTCCAGAGCAGCGTCATCAGCACCAAGCGCGAGTGGCCCCGCACGGTCTTTGCCCTGACCCAGGGCGAAGGCAACGTTGTGCCGCAGGTCCTGACACTGGTCCAGCTCTCGCCGCGCGAAAACTACAAGCTGTGGGGCAGCGCTCCGTTGCAGCCGGGCACCAACTTCCCGTCGTTCCCTGTTCCCCGCGAAGGAACTGAACCAGTACCTGCCGGCGACAACACCGGTTTGGCGTACAGCGGCAACGAGGCTTTGGGCATTCTGGCTGAAATGCTGACCACGCCTGACTCCCCGAACCGCAGCAAGCTTGCTGACGGCCAGGCCTCCCCGTACATCGCCGGTGCTTTGGCTTACCAGGCAGACACCGTGAAGAACGGGACCAGCGCCAACTTCAAGTTCACCCACACCCCGGTGACCAACCAGACCGTGGTGCTGCGCACTGCTGACGGCGGTGCATTGGTGGTGGGACGCCTTGACTTCGCTTTCGAAGGCACGCCCAAGGCGGCTGGGGACAAGCTCCTGCTTGAGGACGATTCCGCCGTCTTTGCAGGCGGAAAGGAAACCACCACGGGTATGGTGCTGAACTTCGCCGAGTCCGTAGCTGTGTACATTCCGCCGGCAGGATCCGCTGATCCCATGAAGCTCGTGGCGGCCACCCGCGGCCTGGTCGGGGCCAGCTTCAAGTAGGCAATTGCGCTGCAGGGCAGCGGCTAGAGTGGATGGTATGAGTTCGCCCGGATACCGACCCACTCCAGCCGCTGCCAGCCAGCTCAACCTTCGCGGCGCCGTAGACCTCTCGTCACTGCGCCGCCCGGCCGCGCCTCCCGCGCCACCGGCCTCCGGCCCAGCCGACGCCGGTTCGCCCGACGCAGGCGCCCCCAACGGTGATGACACCGGCGGCGGTGCCGGCAAGGCACCCCTGAGGGTGGATGCCACAGAAACAAACTTCCAGGACCTGGTGCAGTTGTCAGCCCAGATTCCTATCCTCTTCCTCCTGTGGTCCCGCTATGCGCCGGAATCGCCTGCAGTCCTTGACGCAGCCCAGCGCGTGGTGGAAAGTTACGCCGGCCGGCTGGTACTTGCCGCGGCCGACGTCGACGCCTTTCCCCAACTGGCCCAGGCCTTCCAGGTCCAAGCGGTTCCCACCGCCGTAGCAGTGGTGAAGGGCCAGCCCGTTCCCCTGTTCCAAGGTCCTGCCGACGACGCCCAGATCAAGGACCTCGTGGAGGAACTCCTCAAGGTGGCTGCGGCCAATGGGGTTACCGGAAGCATCGGCGACCCCGGAGACCAGGGCGAAGAGGCTGAGCCTGAGCCTCTCCCGCCCCTGCACCAGGCAGCGATCGACGCGATCGAGGCCGGTGACTATGCCGCGGCGGCAGCCTCTTACAAGCAAGCCCTTTTGGAACAGCCGGCCGACGCCGACGCCAAAGCCGGTCTGGCACAGGTTGAACTGATGGCCCGTTTGGAAAGCCTCTCCGCTCCCGATGCCGAGGCCCTGCGCGATCTTGCCGCCCGGGAACCGGACAACATTGATGCCCAGCTTGCCGTAGCTGACCTTGATGTTTCGGGTGGGCACATCGAGGATGCGTTCAGCCGGATCATTACGTTCATCGGCAGGAATTTCGGCCCGGAACGCGAGACGGCCCGCGTCCGGCTCCTTGAGCTCTTCGAGGTAGTCGGCACCACCGACCAAAGGGTGGCCAAAGCCCGTCAGGGACTGGCGAGGGTTCTCTTCTAGTGCCGTCCGCGCTGTTCTCCCCGCTGCAGCTTCGTTCGCTCTCCATTGCGCACCGTGGGTGGGTTTCGCCCATGTGCCAGTACAGCTGCCGTCCGGAAACCGGTGAGGGCGTACCCAACGACTGGCATCTGATGCACCTGGGTTCTTTCGCCGCCGGGGGTGCCGCTTTGATCATGAGCGAGGCTGCAGCGGTGAACGCTGTGGGCAGGATCAGCCCGTTGGACGCGGGACTGTATTCGGATGAACAGGCTGCGGGATGGGAACGGATTATCGATTTTGTCCATCGGCATGGGGCCGTGGACTGCAGGATCGGGGCCCAGTTGGCCCATGCGGGCCGCAAAGGATCAACGTACTGGCCGTTCGCTGACAAGTCCGGTTCCGTAGCGCCTTCCGACGGCGGGTGGGCCACCGTTGGACCCGGCCCCCAACCCTTCGATGGCTATGCGGCGCCCGAAACCATGAGCGAGGAAGACATCCTCGGCGTGGTGGAGGACTTTGCTGCCGCGGCCTCGCGGGCCGTTTCTGCCGGCTTTGACACGGTGGAGATCCACGGGGCCCACGGATACCTGTTGCACCAGTTCCAAAGCCCCCTCATCAATACCCGCACGGACAGGTGGGGCGGGAGCGAGGACGGCCGGAACAGGCTGATACTCGCCGTGGTGGATGCAGTCCGCAATACCATTCCCGACTCCATGCCGTTGCTGTTGAGAATCTCCGCTACCGACTGGGCGGACGGGGGAGTGGACCCTGCGGCGTCAGCGCGGCTGGCCCAAGCGGCAGCAGCGCGGGGCGTCGACCTCGTGGACGTCTCGTCCGGTGGCGCCGTGGCCCACCAGAAGATCAGGGCTGTGCCCGGCTACCAGGCCGGGTTTGCCGAACAGATCAGGCGCGACGCCGGTGTCCCCACAGCTGCGGTGGGGCTCCTGACCAGTGCTGCCCAAGTTGAGGACATTGTTGCCAACGGCAGGGCGGACGCCGTCTTCATGGCCCGCGCGGCCCTGCGCGATCCCCATTGGTGGTTGAGGGCTGCCTACGAGCTGGGCCATGACATCGCTTGGGTTCCGCAGTACCAGCGGGCCGTCCCCCGCCACGGCTTCTAGAACCGCCACCGGCCCTGCTGCGCGAGGTTAGGCTGGTCACATGACGGAACCACGCCATGAACCCACGCCCACATCCGCGCCGCCGCAGTATGCCGCGCCGGCACATGATCCTGCAGCACAGCGGGAAACTGCAGCACAGCAAGAAACTGCATCACTGACTGAACCCGCGTCACTGAATGACCCTGTAGCACAGCAAGACTCCGCAGCACTGAATGCCCCTGCAGCATCGGGAGCGCCGGCGCCGTTGTCCGCATTGTCCATCCGGGGCCTGGCCAAGCGCTTCGGGGAGAAGATCGCCGTCGATGGCGTCAGCCTGGAAGTGCCGGCCGGATCCTTCTATGGGATGGTCGGCCCCAACGGTGCAGGAAAGACCACCACGTTGTCGATGGCAACCGGGCTGCTCAGGCCGGACTTCGGCACAGCCTTGATCCACGGCGTCGACGTATGGGCCCGCCCGTTGGAAGCCAAGAAGCTCATGGGTGTACTGCCTGACGGTGTACGCCTTTTCGACAGGCTCACCGGCGAGCAACTGGTGACGTACTCCGGTCTCCTTCGCGGCATGGACCGCGAGGTCGTAGGAGCACGTGTTCCTGAGTTGCTGGCTGCCCTCGACCTTGAAGCGGACGCGGGCTCCCTGGTGGTGGACTACTCCGCCGGTATGACGAAGAAGATCGCACTGGCCTCCGCACTCATCCACGCACCGCGGCTCCTGGTCCTTGATGAGCCTTTCGAATCGGTGGACCCTGTCTCGGCCGCCAATATCCGCGGCATCCTGGAGGGTTACGTCTCTTCCGGAGGCACGGTCATTGTTTCCAGCCATGTGATGGACCTCGTGCAGCGCATGTGCAGCCACGTAGCAGTGGTGGCCGGTGGGCGGGTCCTGGCTGCGGGATCCGTGGACGAAGTCCGCGACGGCTCCACGCTGGAGGAACGTTTCGTCCAGTTGGTGGGCGGCGGACACCGAACGGAGGGCCTGGAATGGTTGCGCACCTTCTAAGCCTGAAATGGCGCCTGCTCCTGAATGGGTTCAAGCGCAGTCCGTGGCAGCTGGTGGGCATGGCCCTGGGGCTTCTTTACGCGTTGGGATTGTTGGTCCTCCTGGTTGGAGGCCTCATAGCACTGCGGTGGGCCGATCCTGAGATCGCGCACACCGTAGTGGTATTGGGTGGAGCGGCCACAGTCCTGGGGTGGGCCATCATCCCGCTCGTAGCTTCGGCGGCAGACATGACTTTGGATCCTGCGCGGTTCACAACCTTCGCAATTCCTTCCAAGCAACTGCTGACGGGCCTCGCATTGGCCGGTTTCATCGGAATTCCCGGCCTGGCCACTTTGATTGCCGCGCTGGGAACGGTGGGAACGTGGTGGCGCAGTGTGCCGGCCGTTTCCGGAGCATTGCTGGGCGCCGTCCTGGGTGCCCTGACGTGCATTGTTTTGTCCAAGGTGGTCACGACGGCGACAGCCGGCCTGGCGGCCTCCCGGCGTTTCAAGGATGTCAGCAGCATCATTGTCTTCATTCCCTTGGTCCTGCTGGGTCCGATCATGATGGGCGTGGTGGAAGGTGTTCGCGGCAGCGCCGACTACCTTCCGGTGCTGGCCCGAACGGTGTCCTGGACTCCGCTCGGTGCGGCCTGGTCCCTTGGCGGGGACCTCGAGGCGGGCAATGCGGGTGCGGCGGGACTGAAGTTCCTGATTGCGGCGGCGACCATTGCGGGGCTCCTGCTGTGCTGGCATGTGCTCCTCAAGCGCGCGCTGGTGACGCCCGCATACTCCGGAGGAACGGCCAGGAAGGGCGGAAAGCTGGGCCTGTTCGGCCTGCTCCCCGGCACTCCGTCCGGGGCCGTTGCTGCCAGG
This sequence comes from Arthrobacter sp. TmtSoilC79, assembly GCF_059739405.1. Taxonomy (NCBI): domain Bacteria; kingdom Bacillati; phylum Actinomycetota; class Actinomycetes; order Micrococcales; family Micrococcaceae; genus Arthrobacter; species Arthrobacter sp. TmtSoilC79. The sequence continues at coordinate 1,806,370 of NZ_AP046051.1, forward strand.
GCCCTGATCTACTGGTTGAAGGATCCGAGGTACGCGGCGTCACTGGTGATTGTCCCGATGTTCCCCATCCTCTTCTTCTTCAGCGGCTCGCAGAGCGGCAGCTACGGTTTGCTCATGATTCTTGGGCCGCTGACGGCTTTCGTCATGGCATGGTCCATTTGCGCCGATGTCTCCTACGACAACACGGCATTTGCGCTCCACCTGGCGGCCGGTGTCCGGGGAGTCGATGACAGGCTAGGGCGGGCTTTGGCCTGTCTGGCCATATCCCTTCCGATAGTGCTGATTTTCACGGTGGGGCCCCTCTTTGTGACGGGGGATTGGCAGTGGCTGCCGAACCTCATGGGCCTGTCCCTCGGAACCCTCTTCACGGGCCTGGGTCTGTCTTCGGTGATTTCGGCCCGTTACAACATTGCCGTCCCCTTGCCGGGAGACAGCCCGTTCAAAAAGCCGCCGGGAAACGTGGCCCAGACCCTGGCCGTCCAAGCGGTGGGCATGGGTGTCCTGGCGCTCCTGCTGGTTCCGGAGCTTGCGCTCGTTGCAGTCCAGGCTTTCACCGGTGGGCCGGAGGCTGGTTGGATCAACCTGGTGGCTGGCCCGGTCCTGGGCATCGTACTGTTCGTCGTGGGTGTCCGCCTGGGTGGAAAATGGCTGGATGCACGGGGTCCGGAGATGTTCGCCCAGCTCAGTGTGAACCGTTAGCCGCGTAATAACCATGCCCATAGGTGGGACATGGGATAACGTCTCTGTCAGATAGCTCGAAGACCCTTACCAAGAAAGGCCGTGACGATGGAAGTTGTCATTCTCCCTGGCACCAAGCAGATCGGTGCGCTTGCAGCCGATGCCATTGAAGCGTTGGTCCGCCGCAAGCCCAATGCTGTTCTGGGCCTTGCCACGGGGTCCTCGCCGCTGCCCGTCTATGACGAACTGGCGCGCCGCTACGATGCCGGGGGACTGGACTTCAGCCAGGCCCATGGTTTCGCGCTCGATGAATATGTGGGCTTGGAGGCCGGGCACCCCGAGTCCTACCGCGAGGTGATCCGGCGCGAATTCACCAACCGGGTGAACATCAAGCCGGAGAACGTCCACGGGCCGGACGGTGCTGCCGAGGACCTGGAAGCAGCCTGCCAGGATTATGAGGATGCCATCAAGGCCGTCGGCGGCGTGGACCTCCAGATCCTGGGCGTGGGCACTGACGGGCACATCGGCTTCAACGAGCCAGGATCCTCCCTGGCGTCGCGGACGCGGATCAAGACACTGATCGAGCAGACCCGCAAGGACAACGCCCGCTTCTTCGACAGCATCGATGACGTTCCCCACCATGTGGTGACGCAGGGACTGGGGACGATCATGGATGCCCGGCATGTGGTGCTGGTGGCGACGGGTGCCCAAAAGGCGCAGGCTGTCCGCGATTTCGTCGAAGGCCCCGTGGCGGCGATCTGCGCTGCATCGATCCTCCAGATGCACCCGCACGCAACAATTTTGGTGGATGAGGCAGCCGCGTCATCGCTGAAATTGGCCGATTACTATCGCCACACGTTCGACAACAAGCCGGAGTGGCAGGGCATCTAGACGGTAAGATGTTTGGCATGACTACGCTTCCTCCGGATCCATTCGAAAACGACCCCATGCGCGAGCTTTCCGGAGCCGGAACGTCCACTGCCACCATTGAGCGCGAAGAAACGCGCCAGGAAGTGGAACCCGGCGACCGCGAGCGTTTTTCCCACTATGTCCGCAAGGAAAAGATCATGGAGTCGGCTTTGACCGGCGAGCCGGTCATTGCCTTGTGCGGTAAGGTCTGGACGCCCGGACGTGATCCCCAGAAGTTCCCGGTCTGCCCGGAGTGCAAGGAGATTTACGAAGGCCTCCGCCCCGGCAACGACGGTGGAAACAACGGCGGCCCGGGCAACTCCAAGTAGTGGGTGGGAAGAGAACACAGGTCCCTTCTGATCGTCACAGTTGCCTCCTCCAACCCGGCTTCTTAGCCGGGTTGGAGGCCATGGGCGCTGCCATCAGGCCGGGGGAGCCAGCATGACAGAAACACTTTTCGGCGGCCCATCCCTGCCTCCGGCGTACCCGGAACGGGCCGCCTGGGGCACTGCGCCCAAGCTGCGCGCCTGGCAGCAGGAGGCGCTGGACCTCTACATGACCCGCAACCCCAAAGACTTCCTCGCCGTGGCCACCCCTGGTGCCGGTAAGACTACTTTTGCGTTGCGGATTGCCACCACCTTGCTGGACAGCGGTGTGGTCAACAGGATTACCATCGTTGCCCCTACCGATCACTTGAAGCGTCAGTGGGCTGACGCCGCAGCCAAAGTTGGGATCGCCATCGACCCCAACTTCAAGAACTCCGATGGCCAGCATGGCCGTGGATTTGTTGGCGTCGCAGTGACTTACGCGCAGGTGGCGAGCAAACCCATGTTGCACCGCGCAAAGACCGAAGCGGCGCGTACCCTGGTGATTTTGGATGAAATCCACCACGGCGGTGAAGCGCTCTCCTGGGGCGATGGCCTGCGTGAGGCCTTTGATCCTGCCGCGCGGCGCCTGTCGCTGACCGGTACGCCGTTCCGTTCGGATACTTCGCCCATTCCCTTCGTCGAATACGCCGAGGACCGCGACGGCATCAGGCGTTCAAAGGCCGATTACACCTATGGTTACGGCAATGCCCTGAGGGATCACGTGGTCCGTCCCGTGCTCTTCATGGCCTATTCGGGCCAGATGCGGTGGCGCACCAGTGCAGGCGATGAGATGGCTGCTTCACTGGGTGAAGCAGCTGTCACCAAGGACATCACTTCCCAGGCGTGGCGTACTGCGTTGAACCCCACGGGGGAATGGATCCCCGCCGTTCTCGCCGCGGCCGACAAGCGCCTGGGCGAGGTCAGGCGGACAGTGCCCGACGCCGGTGGCCTGGTTATTGCCACGGACCACGACGACGCCCGGGCCTATGCGGGCCAGCTCAAGAAGATCACAGGCCAGTCGCCCACGGTGATCCTCTCGGACGACTCCAAGGCCTCAAGCAAGATCGAGGAATTCTCTGCTGGGGACCAGCGCTGGATGGTTGCCGTCCGCATGGTGTCCGAAGGCGTTGACGTCCCGCGTCTTTCTGTCGGTGTGTACGCAACCTCAACCTCCACTCCGCTGTTCTTCGCCCAGGCTGTGGGTCGTTTTGTGCGTGCCCGCAAGAGGGGTGAAACGGCGTCGGTCTTCCTTCCGTCGGTGCCGCCGCTGATGATCCTCGCCAACACCATGGAGGCCGAGCGTGACCACGCCCTGGACCGCCCGGAGAAGGATGAGGATGGTCTCTTCAATCCCGAAGAGAACCTCATGGCCGAGGCCAACCGCGAGGACAAGGCATCGGATGAACTGACCAAGGGCAAGTTTGAAGCGCTGGACTCCCAGGCCTCTTTTGACCGCGTCCTTTTTGACGGCGGCGAATTCGGCACGGGTGCGGACATTGGTTCCGATGACGAGCTGGACTTCCTGGGCATTCCCGGGCTCCTGGACGCCGAGCAGGTGGGGACGCTGCTGCGTCAGCGCCAGCACGATCAACAGTCGCGGAAAAAGCGTCAGTCGCCGCTGGCCGCTGCTGCCTCTCCCGCTGTGCCTGACCACCGGATGCTCATGGATCTGCGAAACGAGCTGGCCAAGAACGTCGCCGCCTGGGCTGCCCGAACCGGTACCCCGCATGGGGTTGTCCACACCAAACTTCGTGAAGTGTGTGGCGGTCCGGCGGTCGCCCAAGCCAACGAGGAGCAATTGCAGGCCCGTTTGCGCAAGCTCCAGGATTGGTTCATCGGCAGGAAGTAGCGGAACCGTCATCCCTCAGATACGCCGAAGGGCGCCGCGGTTGCGGCGCCCTTCGGCGTATCTGCTGCGGGCCTTCCGTGTCTGTTCAGAAAGCGGCAGCTCAGTCGCGTTCGACGTCGACGCCGGCTGCTTCCATCTCGTCCAGCGCATCGGTGAGGTCTTCGGCGATTCCGGCCGTAAGGCCCGCGATGACGGTGGTGTTGTAGCCGGCCTGAACGGCGTCAAGTGCAGTTGACTTCACGCAGTAGTCGGTGGCCAGGCCCACCACCACAACGTCCTCGACGTCGTGGCTTTGCAGCCAGTCATCGAGCCCGATCGCATCTTCCTCGAGGACGTCGGCTACGGTTGCGCCGGCCTTCAAGTCTCCGGTAGGGACGTCGTCTTCGGGCGCGAGGACCCCTTCGAAGCCGGAGTAGGCCGCGGTGTATTGTCCCTTGCGGAAATAGGCCTGGATGTACTCGGGGTCGAGGTCTTCGTGCAGTTCCGCGCCCTTTGTCCGGGCGCGGCAGTGCGGAGGCCATGAATCCACCATGTCGGGGTCATCCGAAAAGTGTCCGCCCGGTTCGATGTGCCAGTCCTGGGTGGCAACGATGTGGTCGAAGTGCTGCTGGTTGGCATCAACATACTCGGTGATGGCTCCGGCGATTGCGGCGCCGCCTTCAACGGCCAGGGTACCGCCCTCGCAGAAGTCGTTCTGGACATCAACGATGATCAGGGCACGGGACATCAGTTCTCCTCGTAGACAGTGGGAATGGCGGCCTCGCCGCGCTGGAGGCGGTTGACGACGGCGGGCAGCTCGGCCATGGTGGCCGTGTGCCTCTCCTTGGCGCGGATCACGCCTTCGGGCCCGGTCCATCCCGGGAGGACCTCGCCGTTCTTGACGAATTGGTGCAGAAGTACGCGGTCGTTGCCGTCGTCCTGGGGCCGATGGCCGATGCCCACCACCTCCTGGGTGGCGCGGCCGCGGTCATTGAGTTTGCGCAGGGCGTACTTCCGTCCACCCACGCTGGCTTTGTTCTTTGCGGCCTTGGCCACTGAAATGAACTCGCCGGAATCGTTGGTACGGCTCACCAGTTTGTAGACCATGCTGGCCGTGGGAGCACCGGAACCGGTCACCAGGGACGTGCCCACGCCGTAGGAGTCCACCGGGGCCGACTGGAGGGCAGCGATGGCGAATTCGTCAAGGTCCGAGGTCACCACGATCCTGGTGTTGACGTTGCCCAGGTCATCCAGCAATTGCCGGACCCACTGTGCCTGGGCAATCAGGTCCCCGGAATCCAGGCGGACTGCACCGAGCTTGTCGCCGGCGAGTTCCACGGCAGTGCGCACCGCGGTCTCGACGTCGTAGGTGTCCACCAGCAGCGAGGTCCCGGGTCCGAAGGTCGCGATCTGCGCTTCGAAGGCTTCCCGCTCGGTGTCATGGAGCAAGGTGAAGGAGTGGGCTGCCGTGCCGACCGTCTTGATGCCGTAGCGGCGTCCGGCCTCCAGGTTGGAGGTGCTGGCGAAGCCGGCGATCACGGCGGCGCGCGCTGCCGCCGTCGCCGATTCTTCCTGGGTCCGACGGGAGCCCATCTCGATGCAGGGGCGGGTGCCCGCTGCGGAGGTCATGCGTGAAGCGGCGGAGGCAATGGCACTGTCGTGGTTGAGGACGGACAGGATGTAGGTCTCCAGGATGCAGGCTTCTGCGAAGGTGGATTCGACGATCAGGATGGGGGAGTTGGGGAAATAGGCGTCGCCCTCGGCGTAGCCCCAGATGTCGCCGCTGAACTTGTAGTCTGCCAGATAGTCCAGTGTTTCCTGGTTGACCACTTTGTTCTGCTGGAGGAATGCGAGCTCGGCGTCGCCGAAGCGGAAGTCGGCTATGCCCTCCAGCAGGCGCCCCGTGCCGCCCACCACGCCGTAGCGCCGGCCGTCCGGCAGCCGCCGGGCGAAGGCTTCGAAGACCGAACGACGATGCGCGGCGCCCGAATGCAAGGCGGCCTGAAGCATGGTCAGTTCGTAATGGTCGGTGTACAAGGAAGTTGCGGGGTGGTCCCAGGACGTGGCTCTACTCACGAATTCACTCTAGTGCGAGCCGCCATAGAATGGACAGATGAGCCCCAGCGTTGCGTATGGCACGGACATCGATGAGCGGACCAAAGCTGCAGAGCAGTCCGCCACCGATGTCCTGACCGCCCCTGATATCCCGTGGAACCTTGTGATCTGGAATGATCCGGTGAATCTGATGAGCTACGTGAGCTTTGTCTTCCAGAGTTACTTCGGCTATTCCGAGTCCAAAGCCCACAAGCTGATGATGGAGGTCCACAAAAAGGGCCGCTCCATCGTGGCCCACGGAAGCAAGGAACAAGTGGAGCAGCACGCGGTAGCCATGCACGGTTTTGGCTTGTGGGCCACCGTGGAGAAGGCCGCGAGCGGAAACGAAACACCCGGAAAGGGCGGCCGCCAGCGTGGCTAAGGCATTCAAGTACGGACTCAAGGGCATCACGGGATACCTCGAACCCGCTGAACGGGACCTCTTGCGCGGATTGCTGGACGACGTCATTTCCATGTTGGAGCAGGACGTCAAGGAGAACGAGGACCCCCTGGCGGCCCTCATCGGCCTGGACATGGACGTCAAGCAGCCCAGCGACCGTGCGCTGCTGCGGCTGCTGCCCAACGTCATGAAGGACGACGACGGCGGCTCGCTGGAGTTCCGGCAGCTCACCGAACGCTCGGTGCGGGAAAACAAGATCGGAGCCCTGAGGGCCGCGGCCATGGGGCTGGACAAAGACGACCTGGTCCTGACTCCAGAGGACGCCACGCGGTGGTCCATGGCCCTGAACGACGTCCGCCTGGTCCTCGCCGAACGCCTGGACATCCGCGATGAAGCTGACGCCGAACACATCCACAGCATGCAGGACTGGAGCCAGGCCGAAGACGTGGAAAGTTACCTGGCCCTGGTCTACAACTTCACTACCTGGCTGCAGGAGTCCCTGGTACAGGCCATGATGGCGGCAAGGCAGGGGAAATCCTGATCCGGACGGCCAAGTGCTGCTCCTGCCGTGTGACACATCAGACACGAGGCGGAGACCACAGGTAATGGCCGCACACCAAGGGAAGCCTTATTCTCGAATAATTATGACTTCAGCATCGGGTTCACCAAGCGGCGCCCTGGGCTCTGACGCCCCCATCAGCACGGGGGAACTTGTCGGCACGCGCCCGATCGGCATTTTCGACTCCGGAGTCGGCGGGTTGACCGTTGCGCGCTCCATCATCGACCAGCTTCCCAACGAGTCAATCCTCTACGTAGGTGACACTGCCAACGGCCCTTACGGTCCCCTTCCCATCGCCGAGGTGCGGGCCAATGCTTTGGGCGTGATGGATGAGCTGGTGGATTCGGGCGTGAAGTTGCTGACCATTGCCTGCAACTCCGCCTCCGCCGCCGTGCTCCGGGATGCGCGGGAAAGGTATACGGCCCGCTATGGCATTCCGGTCATCGAGGTCATCCAGCCGGCCGTGCGGCGGGCTGTCGCGGCTACGCGTTCAGGCAGGATCGGCGTCATCGGAACCTCAGCCACTGTTGGGTCCCGTGCCTACGAAGATACTTTCGCTGCTGCTCCTGACCTCACCATCACCTCAGTGGCCTGCCCGGCCTTCGTGAACTTCGTGGAGGCTGGCATCACCACCGGACCTGACCTTCTCGCTGCAGCCAACGAATACCTGGAGCCGCTCAAGGAAGCCGGAGTGGACACAGTGGTCCTCGGATGCACCCACTACCCGTTGCTGACCGGCGTCATCTCCTTCGTCATGGGCGAGGACGTCACGCTGGTTTCCAGTGCCGAGGAAACAGCCAAAGACGTGTACCGCGCCTTGGCCAACCATGGCATCCAGCGGACGGAGCCCACCACGCCAAGCCACGAGTTCATTGCCACTGGAGATGCTGCCCAGTTCGAGACCCTCGCCCGCCGTTTCCTGGGACCGGAGGTCCTCTCGGTGAAGCACGTGGACCATGTGGCGGCGCAGTACCCCACCGGCAGCCTGGCCCGTATTACGCCCGAGATGTTGGAAGCGGCACGCTCCGGAACCGGCCTGTCCCGGCGCTCGTACTTTGTACAGCCGGATCCGGCCGTCAACGCCGGCGCGGGCAACACCCTGGGGCGTGGATTGTGAAACTCACCATTGTGGGCTGCACGGGCTCATTCCCCGGACCCGGTTCCCCGGCGTCGTGTTATTTGGTGACCGCGCATGACGGTGAGCGCGAATGGAAGATCGTCATGGACCTGGGCAGCGGTGCTTTGGGTGCCATCCAGCGTTACACGGATCTGGAAGACATTGACGCAATCTTCCTCACCCACCTCCACCCGGACCACTGCATGGACCTCTGCGGACTCCACGTGGCCGTTCGCTGGAAGCCAGGCGGATGGGGGCGGGACCGGCTCCCGGTCTGGGGACCTGCCGCTACGGCGGACCGGATGGCCACAGCCTATGGCCTGGATTTGGATCCGGGCATGCACGAGGAATTCGACTTTACCCACTGGGCCGAACGGCAACCTGTCACTGTGGGCCCCTTTACGGTGACCCCGTTTGCCGTAAACCACCCGGTGGAAGAGGCCTACGCGTTGCGTGTGACTGCCACCGAGCCCGGCAAGGACGGTGTGGCGGTTACGAAGGTCCTGACGTACTCCGGGGACACCGATTCCTGCCAAGGCCTGGAGGATGCGGCCAAGGGCGCGGACTTGTTCCTGTGTGAAGCGGCGTTCGAGGAAGGCCGGGACGATGACGTCAAGGACGTCCACCTCACCGGCAAGCGTGCGGGGGAGGCAGCAACGAACGCTGCTGCCAGGAGGTTGCTGTTGACCCACATTCCGGTATGGACTTCACAAACCAAGGTCCTGTCCGAGGCGAAACCGGTCTTCGCCGGCGACGTCGCCGTAGCTGTCGCAGGAGTGCATTACACGATCTAGTCGAAGGATCCAGTAGAAGGATCCAGTCGAACGATCCAGCCTGGAAGGCGCCGGCCAGTGCGGGCGCCGGGGGTGTCCGGGCTTGGCTAAGCTTGGAGCATGACTTCTGAAGCTACAGCCACCCCCGTCATCCGTGCCGATGGCCGGACCCCAGACCAATTGCGCCCCATCAGCATCACGCGCGGCTGGTCCAAGCAGGCCGAAGGTTCGGCGCTGATCGAGTTCGGCAACACCCGGGTCCTGTGCACAGCTTCCCTGACCGAGGGCGTGCCGCGCTGGCTTAAGGGCGAAGGCCGCGGCTGGGTCACCGCGGAGTACGCCATGCTGCCCCGGGCTACGAACACCCGATCGGACCGCGAGTCCGTGAAGGGCAAGATCGGCGGCCGTACCCACGAAATCTCACGCCTGATCGGGCGCTCACTGCGCTCGATCATCGACACCAAGGCGTTGGGTGAGAACACCATCGTGCTGGACTGCGACGTCCTGCAGGCCGACGGCGGCACACGCACCGCTGCCATCACGGGTGCTTATGTCGCGCTGGCTGAAGCCATCCGCTTCGCCCGGGAGAACAAGCTGATCGCGCGCAACGCCGAGCCGCTGGTGGACACCATCGCAGCGGTCTCCGTGGGAATCATTGACGGCGTGCCCATGCTGGACCTGCCCTATGTGGAGGACGTCCGGGCCGAGACGGACATGAACGTTGTGGTCACCGGATCCGGAAAGTTCGTCGAGGTCCAGGGCACCGCTGAAGGTGCTCCCTTCGACCGCGACGAATTGAACGCACTGCTGGACCTGGCCCTGCTGGGCACCACGCAGTTGTCAGCCATCCAGCGCGAAACCCTGGCCGAGGCCCCGTGAGCGGCACGGCAGCAACCGCGGCTCCGCGCCTTGTCCTGGCTACCCACAACAAGGGCAAGCTGAGGGAACTCAGGGAGTTGCTGCGGGACCAGGTACCAGGACTCGACGTCGATACCCAGGTGGTGGACGCCGCTGCGGCCGGTGCCCCGGACGTTGCGGAAACCGGCGTCACCTTTGCCGAGAACTCGCTCCTGAAGGCCCGCGCCGTCGCGGAGGCTACGGGTCTGGTCGCGATTGCCGATGATTCCGGCTTGGCCGTCGATGTTCTGGGCGGAGCCCCGGGCATCTTCTCGGCGCGTTGGTCCGGAACCCACGGGAACGACACCGCCAACCTGAACTTGTTGCTGGCCCAGCTCTCTGATGTTCCGGACGACTTCCGTGGAGCTGCGTTTGTTTGTGCTGCCGCTTTGGCTGTGCCGGGTTCCGATGGCATCGCCCATGAAACCGTCGAATACGGCCAGCTCGAAGGGACGCTCCTGCGTGAACCCCGGGGTGAGGGTGGCTTCGGCTACGACCCCGTGCTGCAGCCGGCCGGCATGGACCGCAGCTGTGCAGAACTGAGCCCGGAGGAGAAAAACGCCATCAGCCATCGTGGCCAGGCGTTCCGGGCACTGCTTCCCGCGATCGTCTCGGCTTTGTCCGGCCCCGGTTCGCTGTAAGCTCTGCGTCAGCAAAAAAGGCACCCCGCGGATGCGGGGTGCCTTTTTTGCTGTTCCGGGCTCCAGGCGCGGCCTGTGCCTCGGAGCGGCTGTGAAGCCTCAGTGCTCCTGCTTGCCGCCCTCGTGTTCCTCGATGAACTCCTCCACGGGGTCCCCGCCTTCGGCAGCCGCACGGCGCTTGGCCACGAATCCACGTCCAATCTCAATGAAGATCGGGATGACCGAGATCAGGACGATCACAATGAAGATGATGTCGATGTTGTTTCCGACCCACTCGAACTGGCCAAGCCATGCACCGAGCAGGGTCACTCCGCCGCCCCAAAGGACAGCGCCGATGACGTTGAAGAGGAAGAACTTGCGCTTATCCATCTGCGCAACGCCCACGATGACCGGCACGAAGGTCCGGATGATGGGAACGAAGCGGGCAAGGATCAAGGCCTTGCCACCGTGCTTTTCAAAGAACGCGTGGGCGCTTTCGACGTTTTCCCTCTTGAAAAGCCGTGAATCAGGCTTGTTGAAGATGGCTGGGCCGGCCTTTGACCCTATGAGGTAGCCAGTCTGGTTGCCGATGATCGCAGCGACGATGATCAGGCCGCACATGGCGAAGAGATTGAATTCGATGGCACCGGTGGAGACCAGCAGCCCTGCCGTGAACAGCATGGAATCACCCGGCAGGAAGAAACCCACCAGGAGGCCTGTTTCTGCGAAAACGATGGCGCAGACCAGGAGGATCACCCAGGGTCCCAGCGGTGAATCGCGGAGGAAGACGTCAGGGTTCAGCCAGTCCGGCAGGAACGAAGCCATGGAGGGTTGAACCGGTCCCGCACCCCCGATGGTGGATACGGCAAGGTCGTTTATCGCAGAAAAGATCACCCAACAAGCCTACTTGACGGCCGTCGTCGTGATTTTCCCGGCGCGAGCCTTGACTCCTGCTTCACTGCTTGTATGGTTAGTTACATGAGTAACGAACCAAAGAGGCGGTGGTGCTCATGATCGATGACAGCAAGCCGATCTTCCTTCAGATCGCAGAGCTCATCGAGAACGGAATCGTGGACGGAACCATGGCCGAAGAGTCGCAGGTGCCCTCCACCAACGAGTTTGCTGCCTTCCATCGGATCAACCCGGCGACCGCCGCCAAAGGCGTCAACCTGCTGGTGGATTCAGGAATTCTGTACAAGCGCAGGGGGATAGGGATGTTCGTAGCAACAGGGGCCCGCGCCCAGTTGATAGCGCGCCGCACCGAAGAATTTGTCGAGCAATACGTCAAGCCGCTGGCTTTGGAAGCCCGGAAGCTGGGCATTACGGCCGAGCAGTTGAACACCATGATTGAACGCACCTCCGGGCTTGTACCGGAAACCGGGACAGACAAGGAAAGGAGTGCGGCCCTGTGAACGAGACCATCGTCGAGGCCCGTCACCTGATCAAGCACTACAAAGACCTCAACGCACTGGACAACGTCAACCTCAGCCTCTCCGCGAACCGTATCTACGGCCTGCTGGGGAGAAACGGCGCCGGGAAGACCACGCTGATGTCCATCCTCACCGCCCAGGCCTTTGCCACCTCCGGGGAAGCACTCGTCTTTGGCGCCAGCGCCTATGAAAATGACGCCGTGTTATCCAGGATCTGCTTCATCCGGGAATCGCAGAAGTATCCGGACGATTTCCAGCCCCGCCACGCTTTCCGCTCTGCCGCCCTGTTCTACAAGGACTGGGACCAGGGTTTCGCGGACCGGCTGGCCGAAGACTTCCAGCTTCCCCTCACACGCCGCATCAAGAAGCTCTCACGGGGGCAGTTATCCGCCGTCGGGGTCATCATCGGCCTCGCCTCCCGCGCAGAACTGACCTTCTTCGATGAGCCGTACCTGGGGCTCGACGCCGTTGCCCGGCAATTGTTCTATGACCGCCTGGTTGAGGACTACGCCCGGCACCCGCGAACCATCATCCTCTCCTCCCACCTGATCGATGAGGTAGCAAACCTCCTGGAGCACGTAGTGGTGATCGACCGGGGCCGGATCATCATGGACGCCGATGCCGAGGAGATCCGGGGTTCGGCGGTCACGGTATCCGGTTCTGCCGAAACGGTGGATTCGTTCCTCAGCGGCAGGAAGGTCCTGCACCGCGAAACGCTCGGATCCCTGGCGTCAGTGACCGTGGACGAGGTGTTGGATCACCGCGAACGCACCGAGGCCCGAGAGTTGGGCCTTGAACTGTCGCCGGTTTCCTTGCAGCAGTTGGTGGTGCGAAAGACCATGGCCGGCGCCGACTCTGCAGGGACGCCGAGTGGCGACTTCGCCGATGACACGATGGAGGCACGACGATGAGCAGGACCATGGCAGTTGCCCGGATGCAGCTGATCAACAAGTGGACGTACATCGGGTGGCCGTTGACCATCCTGGCGGCTTCCTTCCTCATGTCGCTGGCCATCTTTGCGCTCATACCCGTCACCGAAGGGAAAAACGGCGGCGGCAGCCAGGCGCCCCTGTGGTACTTCCTGGTCCTGGGAATCCAGAGCATGACCCTGGTGTTCCCGTTTTCCCAAGGACTGAGCATCAGCCGCAAGGCTTTCTATCTGGGAACCCTGGGCTTGTTCTCGCTCATTGCGGTGGGGATGACGGTGCTCTACATGCTCGGTGGCGTCATTGAAAAAGCCACCAATGGCTGGGGTGTCTACGGCTACTTCTTCAACATCCCGTGGGTGACGGACGGTCCGTGGTATTCCACTGCCGCGTTTTTCTTCGTGGTGATGATGTTCATGTTCATCATCGGGTTTTGGTTCGCCACGGTCTTCAAGCGCTGGGGGACCACCGGGACGTTGATCTCGACCCTGGGTACCGGGCTGCTCCTGATTGGTGTGGCCGCCTTGTCCACCTTGCTTCAATGGTGGGGAGCGATTGGGGCCTGGTTTGCCCAGCAGAGCCCCCTGAGCATCAGCGGCTGGGCAGCGCTGCTGTGTGTGGTCCTGGCTGCCGGCTCCTACACAACCCTTCGCAAAGCCACCCCATAGGGGTCAACGTGTAGCGTTCGCCACAATACTGGCCTGGAGAGGCCGCCCCGCCGCGGAAATTGGCAGGGGCGGCCTTTGCCGGCTGTAACCTTGTCCAGTGGCATTGGACTTTACGGCGATCGACTTTGAAACAGCCAACGGCTTCCGGGGGTCGCCGTGTTCGGTGGGCCTGAGCAAAGTCCGCGGCGGAGTCGTGGTGGAAGAAGCGTCCTGGTTGATGCGCCCCCCGGAGAACCACGACCACTTTGAGTTCCACAACACCCGCATCCACGGGATCAGGGCCGAAGACGTTGCCGGCCGTCCACGGTTCGGTGAACTCTTTCCCGAAATCGGTGCGTTCATCGGCAGTGACGTCCTCGCAGCCCACAACGCAGCCTTCGACCTCGGAGTCATCCGTTCCGGCCTCGAAGTATCAGGGCTCGCCGGCCCCGCCTATGACTATGTCTGCACTGTCATGCTTTCCCGGCGCTGCTACTCCCTGGTGTCCAACTCCCTGCCGTACGCCGCGGAAGAAGCCGGGGTGCCCCTGGTCAACCACCACGATGCGGCGGAGGATGCCAGGGCCTGCGCTGGAATCCTGGTGGACATCGCCCTGCGGAACAACGCGAACAGCATCGCCGAACTGTATCTCTCCCTGGGCCTTAACCTTCCCCAGCAGCCGGCGTTCGATCCCTCCCAAGGTCTTTCCAAAGCCACCCGTTCTGCGCTCGCAGCCAGGATGGGAAGCGCTGGTGAAGCTGCGCCGGACCGCGCTGCCGGAGGTCCCAGTGGATGGTCGGCCTGGCCCGAGGAAGGCCCCAATCCCTTACCGAATCCCAGCGCGGAGCCTGGGCACCCCTTGTACGGACAGACTGTGGTTTTCACCGGGGATCTTGCCATCACCCGGCCTGAAGCCAAAGTGCGTGCCGCGGACATGGGAGCCCGGCCCGAGAGCAGGGTGACGGCAAGGACCACCGTGCTGATCGTCGGCGACGGTTTTGTGGCCGGGGACCTGCGTGCCGGTCGACTCACAGGCAAAGCCAAGCGGGTGCTGGAGCTCCATGCCAAGGGCCAACAAATCGAGGTTGTCTCCGAAGGCGAATTCCTGCAGATGGTGGGCGGGGGCTAAGCCCTGACCGCGGAGGGCGGGAATGGACACGGACGTGTTCACACTGCGCAACAATGCTTCCCGCCCGATGAACTGCGCTCCTAGCCTTGGTGGATGACCAAGCTTCCCTTTCGCCCGGCACAGCTGCGTGGGCACGATGATGCTGCAGGGGCAGATTCACACCGCAGGACTGATTGGCGTGCCGTTTTCGCGTTCCCCAATCCCGTGAACGACTACGCTGCCCGCATCACCGCCGGGCTCGTGGTGGTTCTGGCCGGGGCAACACTGGTGACCGGCTGGGGATGGGGCTTGGCGGTACTTGCCACAGGTTTTTGGCTCCGCGTGCTTTTTGGTCCCCGTGTTTCCCCGCTCGCGCTGCTTTCGGTTAAAGTGCTCGCACCCAGGATCGGGCACGTGAAACTCGTTGCCGGCCCGCCCAAGCGCTTTGCCCAAGGCATTGGCGCCGCCTTGACCAGTGCCGCCGTCGTGCTGTACTTCACCGGCCACCAGCTCGCTGCCTGGGTCCTGCTGGCTATTTTGATCGTGGCGGCCTCGCTGGAGGCGTTCGCCGGCTTTTGCCTGGGCTGCGCAATTTTCGGCTTCCTGCAGCGCCGCGGCATCATTCCCGAGGCTGTTTGCGAGGCCTGCAACAACGTGGCGCTCCGCAGCTCATAGCTCCCGTCATCCGGTAGTGACGGCCAGAAGCCTCTCTCCCATGCCACGGATGACCTCGGGGGCTTCCAGGGCGGCGAGCCAGTCGGCAGGGAGGCATTCTTCGCCGTAGAAGGCCCCCAGGATGTTGCCGGCGATGGATCCGGTGGAGTCGCTGTCACCGCTGTGGTTGATGGCAACGGCCACAGCATTGCCGAAGTGCTCCGCTGGTGAAGCGCCATTCGTGGCCAGCACGGAGTACAGTCCGACGGCGAGTGCCTCCTCGGCGACCCAGCCCTCACCGAGCGCTGCGGTGAGCTCTTCGGGCTTCAGGACGGGGGATTGCTGCGACAACTGCAGGGCAGCCTCCAGCCGCTCGCCAAGTTCCGGCGCTTTGGTGGGAACACCGTTTACGTAGCTGAGGGCTGCGGTTGCGGCATCAAGGATGCCGCTTCCGGCCACGATGTTGTGGATCAATAAGCTGAAGGCCGCTGCGCTAAGCCGCGCTGAAGGATGTCCGTGTGTCAATGAAGCAGCGTCGGAACTCAGCTTGTAGACAGCCTCCCGCGGGATGTGGGGGACCAGTCCAAAGGGTGCTGAACGCATCACCGTGCCGCATCCCTTGGAATCAGGATTCACCGGACGGGCTACCGTGCCCATCTCCCCGGTAGCCAGGCCGCTCAGGCAGGCCTTCCCGGGTGCCCTGCGGTGCCGGAGCACTTCCTGGGCATCGATCCACCGGGGTTGGGGTGCGGGTGCGGAGGAGGAAACAGCGACGTCCTGGGTGTTGAGCCACCGCAGGTAGGCAAGCCACAGGCAGGCGATTTCGTCCGCAGCCACGCCATCGTTGGCCCATTCAAGGGCTTCGACCAGGCCGTCAACGGTGTAGAGCGTCATCTGGGTATCGTCCGAGAAGTGGCTGCCGCCGTCGAGCTGTCCAAAGCCAATCAGGCCGGCAGGGCCGTACTTTGCACGGATCGCTTCGATGGATTCAAACTCCACAGCATAGCCAAGGGAATCACCCAGCGCGCCACCCAAAAGTGAGCCATGGACACGGGATTCGAAGGACGGCGCTACACGGGAGGAAGGTTCAACACTCATGCCAGTAACTTACCGTGCCCGCGAACGCCCGCTGATATGGTGGGGAAGCTGCCCGGCACCGATGAAACCTTGGAGGAACCTGCGTGCGTGAACCTGCTTGGCGACGATCCGGCAAGACACCTGATTACCGGTTCTCGCTTGCCAACGAACGCACTTTCCTCGCCTGGATCCGTACCTCCCTGGCCCTGCTTGCCGGCGCCGTAGCAGTTGACCAGCTGGCTCCCAACATCGCGCCGGCTCCGGTCCGGCTGGTCCTTTGCGTCCTTTTGGCATTGGTCGGCGCAGGTTTGGCCGCCTTGTCCTACCGCCGGTGGGGGCACATGGAAGCGGCAATGCGCAACGACCAAGCGCTTCCCTTCTCCCGTGTCATGTTGTTCATGACCATAGTGGTTGCCTTGGCAGCCTTCGCCTTCGCGGTACTGATCCTGGTGGCCCGGTGATAAAGGACATCCCTTGAGTGCCGACGTCCGCGATCCCGGCCTTCAACCGGAGCGGACCACGCTGGCGTGGCGCCGGACCCTGATCTCCCTGGTGGTGGTGGACCTTTTCATTTGGCGGAGTTGGTTGACGTCGGAGCCGTCCACGGGCACCCTTGCCCCCGGGCTCCCGGGGCTTGACTACCAAGGCCTCTGTGCGCTCATGTCAGCTCTTGCCACCGTCGTCCTCGCCTCCGTGGTGTGGATTCGATCACGCCAGCTCCAGGCCGGGAACGCCGCTGCTTCCCCGCAGTTGGTCCTGGTCAGCACCGTGGCCGTGGTGTGCCTTGGTGGAACGGCGATCGCCGCCATAGCTTTGGGCGGCTAAGCTCGAAGGCAGGATTCAGCAACCGCCCAGACTCGGCTGGCACAATGCTCAGAGCTTTGGACTTCCAAACGGCGTACCTGCGCCAAGGATGCGCCGGGCAGCAAGCAGCACTGGACAAGTGCGCGCAGCACGCTTCGGGGCCGGCCGGGACGCCTCCCTGACCAACGTTAAGGACACATTCGACATGACCTCTCCTGTTCAGGCCACTTCCGAACCCCAACCGGGGCTTTTTGCCCGCTTGTCGGCTGAGGCATTGGGATCGATGTTCATTGTGGTGGTGGCGGTGGGAGTCGGGATTTTCTCCAACCCGGGCGGGGCACCTGTCCCGGTTGCCCTGGCGGCAGGCCTGACAGTGACAGTTGCCATGCTGGCCTTCGGGCATGTGTCCGGTGGCCACTTCAATCCGGCCATCACCCTCGGCAACCTGGTAGCGGGCCGGATCCGGGCCATCGCTGCAGTGGCCTACCTGGCGGCCCAGATCGTTGGAAGCATCGCTGGTGCTGCCCTCGTGTACTTCGTGGTGACCACCGTCCCCGTGCTGACGAACGCCCGCGCTGCCTTCGACGTGGTGGCTCCCGGCTTCGGGGAGCACGCGCCGGCCCAAACGCAGATGGCGGGGGTCCTGATGGTTGAAATCCTTGGTTCTGCCCTGCTTGTTGCGGTTTTCCTCGGAGCGACCGCCGGCCGCCGGGCTGTTCCCGCAGTGGCTCCCTTCGCCGTAGGCCTTGCCATGGTGGTGCTGCTCCAGCTGGGGCAGGTCCTGGGCAACCTTCCCTTCAACCCCGCACGGGCAACGGCCCAGGCTTTCTTCAGTTCACCTTGGGCCATTGAGGGCCTGTGGCTCTTCTGGGTGGCACCGCTGATGGGCGCGGCGCTGGCCGGTCTCGTCTTCCGTGGTTTCCAGGGCCTTACCGCCGCCAACGGTGCCGGGACCACGGATGAGCAGGCAGACGCTGCTGACGGAGTCCACGATGAATTCGATACCGACCAGGATGTGACGGTAGAGGCGGCGGAAACCGCTGATGCCAAGGTCCAGGACACTTCGCCGGGCAAGAACACGGTCAGCCCGGCACCTGCCCCTGCTGCCGCCGCAGATGATGCCCGTGATTTCTTCGACGGTAAAAAGGGCTGACTGCCGGACAGGATCGACGCCGGACGGCCCGCCTCCGCTTTATTGTCGGTGCCCCCGGTTAACTTGGGATTATGCGGTTACTTCACACTTCGGATTGGCACCTCGGCCGGTCATTTCACGGCGTTGGCATGCTTGAAGCCCAGCGCGACTTCGTGGACCAATTGGTATCGGTTGTCCAGGCCAAATCCGTTGACGTCGTCCTGATCGCAGGTGATGTCTATGACCGCGCTTTGCCGGGCCTTGACGTGGTGAAACTCCTCGATGATGCCTTGGTCCGGATCTCCCATGCAGGTGCCGCCGTGGTTTTGACCAGCGGCAACCACGACTCCGCCATCCGGTTGGGCTTCGCTTCCCGGCTGTTGGAGCGTGGGGGAGTGCACCTCCGGACCCGGGTTGAGGACCTGGACGTGCCGGTGGTCATGCCATTGGGGCCGGACCCTGGCAGCGGGGACGTGGCCATTTACGGGATTCCCTATCTGGAGCCCCGGCTGGTGGCTGAACGGATGGGCGTCGAAACTGCCAACCACTTCGATGTCACCTTGGAGGCTGTGGAACGCATTCGGCGTGATGTGGAGCGCCGCCGGGAAAACGGACCGGTCCACCCTGTAGTCCTCGCCCACACTTTCGCCAGCGGAGGCATCACCTCGGACAGCGAGAGGGACCTCAGCATCGGCGGACTGGGGGCTGTTCCATTGGATCTTTTTGAGGGCTTCGCCTACACCGCACTGGGGCACCTTCATGGCCGCCAGGAACTTGCGCCGAACGTCCGATACTCAGGTTCGCCGCTGGCCTACTCTTTCTCCGAGGCCAAGCACCGCAAGGGCGCCTGGCTGGTGGACATCGACGCCGACGGTGCAGTGAAGGTCGACGAGGTTTTGTGGGAAGCTCCCAAACCGTTGGCCATCCTGCGCGGCACGCTGGATGACCTGATGGCGTCAGGGGAGCATGCATGGGCGGAAGCTGCTTACTGCCAGATCACGTTGACGGATGTACAACGCCCCGCCCAGGCGATGGAGAGGGTGCGAACCCGTTTCCCCGACACCTTGGTTCTGGCCTTCGACCCCGAAGGCGGCGAAGCCGTGGCCAAGACCAGCTACAGCAGTCGGCTCGCCGAGGCCGAAGACGACCTCGACGTCTGCTGCGGCTTCCTGGAACATGTCCGGGGACGCGCTTCAGGCGAGGCCGAGGAAACCGCCCTCAAGGAAGCCCTTGAAGCTGTGCGATTGGAGGAAGCGGAGCTGTGAGAATCCATCGTTTGGACATCGAAGCCTTCGGTCCCTTTGCCACGCCCCAGCACATCGACTTCGACCAACTGAGTGCCCAGGGCCTCTTCCTGCTGAACGGCGCTACCGGTGCCGGGAAAACCAGCATCCTGGATGCCATCTGTTTTGCCCTCTACGGCTCCGTCCCGGGTGCACGGCAGGAAGGAAAAAGGCTCCGCAGCGACCACGCGGCCCCGGGCGCGGAACCACGCGTGGTGTGTGAGTTCTCCGCTCGTGGAAGGCGTTTCGAAGTAACGCGCTCGCCCGCGTGGGATCGGCCCAGCGCCCGTGGGCGCAACGGCTTCACCACGCAACAGGCCAAGACGCTGCTCCGTGAAAGGGTGAAGGGCACCTGGGAAGAGAAATCCTCCAGGAATGATGAAGTAGGGGCCGAGCTTTCCGACGTCCTGGGAATGGACCGGGAGCAATTCACCAGGGTAGTCATGCTGCCACAAGGTGATTTTGCCGCCTTCCTCCGGTCCAAGGCAGGGGACCGATTGGAACTGCTCCAAAAACTGTTCGGCACCCAGCGCTTTGAAGCTGTTGAGCGCCATCTGGCACGGCAGGCCGTTCTCGCTGCCGGGGCCGTCCAGGAGAACACAGCGGAACTGACCATGCTGTTGGACAGGGTTGCCGCCGAACGGCAACAGCTGGGGACAACCCAGGCCGGGACGGGGGATTCCGAAGGTGCCTCTGCCACCATCGTCGCAGGGCAAGATCCCGAGGAATGGCTGGCCGGGGTTGAGGACGAAGCCACGGCCGAGTGGCAGCGCCGTCAGGACCATGCCGCAGAAGCCGGGTTTTTGGCCACGCGACTCGCAGCCAAAGCCGTGGAAGCACAGGACAAGGCTGCGCGCCACGGGCGTCTCGCCGCTGCGATGCAGCGGCGGGTCCTTTTGGAGTTGGCCGCTCCCCGCGCGCAGGAGAACAGGGAAAGGCTCGGCCGGCATCGGCGTGCCGCCGTTCTTAGCGGCCAATTGGATGCCGTGGATTCGGCAGCCCGCAAAGTCGAGGCTGTCGCTGGGCTAGCGGCCGGTATTCGCGCAAAATTGGACGCAGCCGGTATTGACCCCCAGAACCCTGCCACATCCCTGGAGAGCGTCAAGGCAAGTTGCGCCGTGCTGGAGGCACGTCTTCCCGATGAGCAGCGCCTGGAAGGTATCGCAACACGGCTTTCAGCCAAACGCGCAGCGTCGGCCGAACATGCTGCTGCAGCTGAAGCGGCACGCTCCGCATTGGACCAGCTTCGCGACGAAGCGGCTGATGTGGAGTCGCAGATTACGGTCCTCGAACCTGTAGCAGGGAAGCTGGCAGAGCTGGAAAGGGAAGCTGCGGCGGCCACCGAACTGGTGGAGATTGTGGCCCGCCACGCCACTGCTGCCGAAGATTTGGAGGACATCACCGGGAAACATCTCCGTGCCCGGACCGTATCCCAGGATGCCCGCCAGCAGTGGCTCGATCTGAGGGAGTTGCGCCTTGCCAATGCGGCGGGAGAGCTGGCAGCAGCCTTGGAAGACGGTTCGCCATGTGCCGTATGCGGCAGCACGGACCACCCTAACCCAGCTGCCGCAGTACGTTCGGCCCTCTCGCTCGCCCAGGAAGAGGAAGAGCTGAAGGAGCTTTTCGATACCTGCGAGAAAGCCGAGGCCAAGCTTGCAGAGCAGGTCTCCGCGGCAGCCCAGGTTCTCGCCGGCCTGAAAGCACAAGGAGGCTCTGCGGACGCCGCCGACGCCGGGACGAAGCGTGAGGATGCCAGGAAGGCCCTCTCGGAGGCCCGAAAGGCAGAAGCTTCCTTGGAGGTGCTGCGGAGCCGTCACAAGTCCCTTGACCGGCGCATCGCACTGGTGGAGGAAGAACGCGCCGGCTCCCTCTCGGCCGCTGCCCAGGCAGCTTCCGAGGTGGGGTTGTTCGAGGAACAACTCACTGAACTGGAAACCGAACTCTCCGGCTTGAGGGGTGGCTTCAAGAGCCTGCGCGAAAGGTTGGAGGCCCTGTCGGCTGAACGCACTCTGCTGCAGCAGGCCGCTGATGCTGATCGGGACATCGAAAGCGCAGCACAATCGCAGGCGGATGCCTTTGCCTCCCTTGACCGCGCGTTGCCGGAATCCGGATTCGGGTCTGCGGAGGAAGCACGTCGTGAACTCCTGCCGCCGGCCGATGTTGTTGGCCTTGAAAAGGACCTCACCGATTTCGACGCTGAGTCTTCCCGGCTCGACGAGCTGTTTGCCGGTGAGGACCTGGTCCTGGCCGCGAAGGAAGCGGGCATTGGCGAGCTTCCCCTGCCAGAGGCGGAACTTGACGGCCTGGAACAGTTGGCTGCCGAGGCTGCCGACAAAGCACGTGAGGCCGCCGTTGCAGCAGGGTTGGCTGGAAAGTCGGTCCAAGCTGTTGTCCGGCTCAGGGCTGAGTACGGGGTGCTCGCCCAGTCGGGCAAGGAGCCGCGGAAAAAGGCCCGGCTGCTGGCAGAGTTGGCAGACACGGTGCGGGGAGCCGGTGACAACAGTTACCGGATGAGCCTGAACACGTATGTTCTGGCCGCGCGACTGGAACAAGTGGCCATCGCCGCCTCGGAGCGGCTTGTCGCCATGAGCGATGGCCGATACACGTTGCAGCACACTGACGCCAAGGCAGCACGGGGTGCGAAGTCGGGACTGGGTCTGGAAGTGGTGGATGAGTGGACCGGCCAGCACCGCGACACCTCGACCCTTTCCGGCGGGGAGTCTTTCATGGCCTCGCTGTCCCTTGCCCTCGGCCTTGCCGATGTTGTCCAGCAGGAGGCCGGTGGCGTGGATATTGAGACGCTGTTCGTCGATGAAGGCTTCGGCAGCCTCGACGAGCAAGCACTGGAGCAAGTGATGGATGCTTTGGAAGGACTGCGTGATGGAGGCAGGGTTGTTGGCCTGGTAAGCCACGTGGCCGAGATGAAGCAACGCATCACCAGCCAGGTGCAAGTAGTCAAAGGCCGGCACGGATCCACGGTGCGCATCGCTGAAGCGGTGCCGGCCTAGGACATATCCGATAGACTTAACCCGTTACACCGGGTCGCGCGCATCGGGAGGAGGGACGATGCGCATCCTTTAGCGAACCCGGATTAATGGAAAAATCTTCAGTGGCCTCCCAGCCCCTCCCTTCTGCGACCTCACGCCCATCACGCCTGCCTGGCCGTTTCGCGCGGCTTCCCGAGTTGGCAGGACCTGGTTTCCTGCCCTTGGGCCTCTTCGCCCGGCTTCCCCTGGCCATGCTCACCGTCGGAACCCTGACACTGGTCACCGCCGTCAGCCAGTCCTACGCCATTGGCGGCATGGCTGCCGGGGCTGTTGGCATCGGTTCTGCCCTTGGCGCGCCGGTCCTTGGTTCCCTGGCTGATCGCGCAGGTCAGCGGATAGTGCTTCTCGTGGCCGCGGTCATCAACGCATTGGCTGTTGCCGGATTGCTTGCCGCGGCGTACCTCACCCCGGCCTACGGTTCGGCAGGTGATGCCGCAGTCGTCCTGGTGGCGGCTTTCATGGCCGGTGCGAGCTGCCCGCAGGTTGGTCCGATGGCAAGGGTCCGCTGGATGGCACTGACCACCCGCAACCTTTCCCCCTCGGCCACCAGTGGAAGCAAGAGCGTGGCATCAAACCGTGCCGATCTGGATACCGCGTTGTCCTATGAGGGCACCGCTGACGAAGTGACGTTCGTCCTCGGACCTGCGTTGGTGGGTGTCCTGGCCAGCATGGTGGCGCCGTGGCTGCCACTGGCCCTGGCAGCGGTCATGACCATCACATTGGTGCCGGCTTTCGCCGTCCACCCCAGCCAGCATGCAGTGGTTCCCGCACCCCGCAAGCCGGCGCCCGGCGTCGTGCCTTCCGGTGATGGGGCTGCGCAAACGGGTCCGCAGCGGCGCAACCGTTGGGCTGGAGCAGTAGTGGCCGTTCCGGTCCTTGCCATGGTGTGCATGGGTACCTTTTTCGGGGCGACCCAAAACGCGCTGAGCGCCTATTCAGCGCAGTACGCAACGGCCGAGATCGCAGGTCT
Organism: Arthrobacter sp. TmtSoilC79; assembly: GCF_059739405.1. NCBI lineage: Bacteria > Bacillati > Actinomycetota > Actinomycetes > Micrococcales > Micrococcaceae > Arthrobacter > Arthrobacter sp. TmtSoilC79. The sequence goes on from NZ_AP046051.1 coordinate 1,829,691, forward strand.
TTTGTATGCCGTGATGGGTCTGAGTTCCGCTGTGGCGGCTCTGTCCGTAGCCTTTTGGCCGCAACGGTTCAGCTTGGCCTCCCGTTGGGTCGCGGCTGCACTTGCGATGTCAGCATTGTCGTTCCTGCTCCTGTTGCCCGCCGGTATCTGGCCAATGGTCTTTGTCTTGCTGATCCTGGGTATTCCCGTGGGCCCGGTGATGGTCACCGTGTTCAGCATCGGCGGAGTGGTGGCGCCGGCGGGTCGCATGGCCACAGTCATGACGGCCCTGGCAAGTGGAATCGTTGCAGGTACCGCGTTAGGTGCCTACCTGGCGGGGCAATTGGCCCAGACACAGGGGCCCGGTGCGGCCTTCGTGGTTTCGATGGCAGCCGCGGCGGGCCTTCTGGTGCTCGGCGTCCTGACATCCTTGGTGATGAAAAGCAGGCCTCAGGCGTAACTCCAGCTACCGGGGTTCGCTGCGGTATCCGGTGGGGGAATTCCCGAAAGCTGCGCGGAAGATGCGGCTGAAATGGGCGGCATCGGTGAAGCCCCACCGCGCCGCGATTGCCGTGACAGCTCGATCCGCCAGCACCGGATCCCTGAGGTCCCGCCGGCAACGTTCCAGTCGCCGTTGCCGGATGGAGGACGCCACCGTGGTCCCGATTTCCTGGAAGAGGTCGTGCAGATGCCGCGTGGAAATGTAATGGGCAGCGGCAATGGTCCCGGGGGAGAGCTCGGGGTCACCGAGGTTGGCCTCGATGTAGTCATGGATTCGGCCCAACAGCAGCAGGTGCGGATCCCTCCCTGTCTCGATCAGTTGATCGAGTTCACCGTTGAAAAGCGTGGTGACCAGGTCCAGGGCGTTGTGGACCAACCGGAGCCCGTTGGTGCCGGAGAGGGCTTCGAGGTTATCGGCCAGCTTGACCAGGAAGGGGCTGATGAGTTCGCCCAGGCCCTCATCGCCCGGAATGCGCAAGGCCGTCACATGTCCCATCGCTTCAGCGGGCAAGTCCAGCAGGACGTGCGGGAACATGAGCACCAAAGTGCGGAAGTCGTCGTCGAACGTTAGTTGGTACGGGCGGGAGGTGTCGTAGATGGAGAGATCGCCGGGGAGCAGCACGGCCTCGCGTTCGTCCTGAACCAGGCGGCCCGATCCCGCCAATTGGATGCTGAGTTTGAAGAAGCGTCCTGCTGACTTGGCAATCAGTTCCGGTGTGCGCTGGACAGTGTGGGGACCGGCGGTAATTTCCACTACGGAGATTTGTCCCAGCACGCGTGCCCGCATTGTTCCGTGGAAGGACGCTGCCTGGAACGAGGAACTGACCGGACCCGTTGCCAGCAGTGGCACAAAGGAGGTGGAGATCGCCTTGCTCCACTCCTGGAACGACTCCGCCACGATGGTTTCCACGGTTGCGGGGCCCGTATCAGCCGCGACGGTCATCGAACTCCTTCTAAGTGGCCCGCGGCGCCGCTGCCACTGATGCCGGGAATGCCCGGTTGTGCGGACGTGAGCTTGCCCACGATTCTACACCGGGCGCCCCGTGCGTCCGTGCTTGCGTGCTCCGACAAACACCCTGCCGTGTGAGACAAGTCACGCAGGGACCATGCGGTGGAAGATTGCGGAATGACAGACATCGTGCCGCGCAATCTCCCGTGGCACCGAGGCAGGAGCACACTATGAGCGTGGACAACCCCGTCAAAGGCAAGGCCGCTGGAGCCGTAGGCACCAGGAGGCGTCTGGGCGTACCGGCAGTAACCTTCATGATTATCGCGGCCTCGGCACCGCTGACCGTGCTTGCGGGTGGAGTAACCACCACCTTCGCTGTTACCGGGGTCACCGGTGTCCCACTGTCCTTCCTGATCCTGGGCGCAATCCTGGCTTTGTTCGCTGTCGGTTACGCCGCAATGAGCCGCTACGTCACCAACGCCGGGGCGTTCTACGCCTACATTGCCCAAGGCATTTCCAGGCCGGCTGGTGTGGGGGCATCACTGATTGCCCTCATGGCCTACAACCTTATGCAAGTGGGCATCTACGGCTTGTTCGGCTTCACCGTCTCATCGCTGTTGTCCGCGAGGCTTGGTATCAGCGTGCCGTGGTGGATTCCTGTGCTGGTGTGCATCGCAATCGTCGGATGGCTGGGAGTGAACAGGGTGGATCTGTCCGCCAAGGTGCTGGGCGTCCTGGTCGCCCTGGAGTTCCTGGTGGTCATTGCCTACGACGTCATCAGCCTCGCAGTAGCGCCCGAAGGCATCAGCGCAGCAACCTTCAGCCCCGAAAGCCTGTTCGTTCCCGGGGTTGGAGCAGTCCTCTCCTTCGGTATTGCCGCCTTCATGGGTTTCGAATCCGCGGCCATCTACGGTGAAGAGGCCAAGGACCCCAAACGCACCGTGGCCCGGGCAACCTTCTCGGCCGTTGGCATCATCGCTGTCTTCTACGCAATCTCCGCTTGGGCCATGACCGTAGGCGCCGGCCCCTCCGCTGTGATTGAGGCGGCCACCACCAATGGGCCTGACATGATCTTCGCCTTCCTGGGCACCCATGGCGGCGTCCTGCTCAGCGACATTGCCCAGATCCTCTTTGTCACCAGCCTCTTCGCCGCACTCGTCAGCTTCCACAACGCCGTAGCCCGCTACTTCTTCTCCCTTGGACGAGAGCGTGTCCTGCCGTCGGCGCTGGCCAAGGTGCGGGCCGCCAGCGGGGCACCCTTTGCCGGTTCGCTGGCACAGACGGTAATTGCCGTCGTCGTAACCATTGCCTTTGCCATTGCCGGCTCCGGCTCGGAAATGGGCGAGCTGTATCCCGTCCTGACCATGTTTACCTGGCTCACCAACAGTGGTGCCATGGGGCTTGTGCTGTTGATGGCCGTGGTCTCTGTGGCAGTGATCGGATTCTTCCGCCGCCAGCAGCACGGGGCAAGCCTGTGGGTCAGGGTGATCGCTCCCGGCCTGGGGTTCGTGCTCCTGGCGATCGTCTTTGTGCTCATCATGGCCAACTTCAACGTCTTGCTGGGGCAAACCGAGTCAACGGCCGCCTCGTTTGTCCTGCCGATGCTGGTGCTGCTGCCCGGAGTTGTTGGACTCATCTGGGGCCTGCGTCTCCGGCGCTCGCAGCCTGCACTGTACGCCCGGATCGGCCATGGCTCCGAAGACTGAGAACTGTCGTTGATCCAGAAGGAAGCCCCGGCGGGTGTTTCGCCCGCCGGGGCTTCCTTGTCCTGTTTCCGTGGAGCTAGATTCCCATCGCCGGGTTGAGCCCGGGGCTGTGCCGGCTGATGCTGATCAGCCGGCCGTGGGCGCCGAAAGTGAAGTGCACCGGCGCGATGCCCGCCTCGTCCCAACCGAAGAGGCTGCCGTGGGACCGGATGGCATGGGGATCACGGTGGTCCGCAATGGTCACCGATCCGCACGGTATGACTTTCTCGCGCCACGTGAAGACGAAGATTCCGGGGCGGATCTGAAAGACGGTGTTGGAGTCCGTGTCCGCCAATCCGCGCTCGGGACCTGCCAGGCATTGCCAGGTGTACCAGGTGGGGCTGAGGTAGATGTGCTCATAGGCGTGGGATTCGCTGTAGACCCATTCAACCCGCCGCCCAATGAGTGCGTTGCTTTCTGAAATTTCGGCCCCCGTGGGATGGTGGCCATCGAGCGTCCCGGGGCGGAAATCGTGCTGGACGGCCACACTCGACGCTGTTGCCCTGCCCAGTGCGGCACCAATGTACAGCGCCCTGCCGTGCAGCAGGTCCAGGACCAGGGAAACGGCGAGTCCGGGATCCTGGGTGCTCTGCCATTGGACGTAGTACAGTTCCTCGGCCACCAGGAAGGCCTCATAGGGTGCGGTTCCTGACTGGCCGGCCGCAGCCCACTGAACTTCTTCGTCATCGAAGCTGAACGTCATGGGGCCGCCGTCATTGCTGAGGGAGAACTGCTTTCCTGCCAGGTCCTGCACGGTGGGCGCCTTGTTGGCGTCGAAGCCGGGGGCCAGGCCGTCCAACGGCAGCCAGTTGGAGGTGTCTAGGAGATTCAGGCTCATGGGTTCCTTCTCGGGCTCGAAAGAAGGACCGGACGGCATGTCCGGTCCTTCTTTCGAGTATTCAGTTCCCGTTGCTGCCGGTCTTGTGCTGTGGGGCACGCCACTTGACCTGCAAGGAAAGGTTCAAGCCAGCTGGCTCTCAATGCGTGCCGCACTGGCCGCCAGTGCTTGGCCAACGGCGTCAGGGTCTTGGTCCAGGCGGATATAGACGACGGCGATCGCGGCGGGCCGTCCGCCGGGGACCCTGATGGGGGCGGCAATAGAGGACAGTCCGGCGATGACTTCGTCGTGGCTGGTGGCGTAGCCCAGGCGGCGCGCCTGATGGGCTTCGGGGCGGTAGGGGTTTCCGGCGCCCATCTGCTGCCAGCGTTCTTCGGTCATGGTGGATTGAATGGCGATTCCGGGCGCGCCGGTACTGACCGGGTGGCGGCTTCCGGGGTGCTGGGCCAGCGCAGCGCCGGCGTGCCGCGGTTCAACGGTGACCAGGGTGACGCACTCTTGATGGTCCCAGACGGCCACGAAGGCCGTCATGTGCAAGGTGTTGGCGAGTTGGGTCAGTTCCGGCAGCGCGGCGGTTTGCAGGTTCCGGGAGACGCCACTGGCAAGGACTGCCAGCCCGGGCCCGGGTTGTACCCGCCCGGAGTCATCGCGCACCAGGAGGGAATGGTCCTCCAGGGTCCGGAGAATCCGGTAGGCCACGGAGCGGTGCACCCCGAGCGCTTCGGTGAGCTCGGCAATGGTCAGTGGATGGTCGGCGGCCGCGAGGATCTCCAAGGCGCGGATTCCCCGTGACAAGGTTTGCGACGGCGGTGCTTGTGCCGCCGCTTCCGTTGGAGGGTGGACATCGCTGCGGGGATTCATGCGAACCATCCTATGTTGGTGCGAACTTCCCGAGGGCTGTGCTTTGGGTCACAGAATGTAGTATTCTTTCCTAACTGACCGTTCTGTCGGTTAATGCAAGTCAAACGCCGACCAGTCACTCTCACCCCATGGAGTTCCAATGACCGCAACTTCCACTGTCGACTCCCAGTCAGGACCCAGCAGTAAGCGCGAAGAGCGCCGGGTACTGGCCGGAACGCTGGTAGGCACCACCATTGAGTGGTACGACTTCTTCATCTTCGCCCAACTCACGGCAACACTGTTGGCACCGTTGTTCCTCTCTCCCTTGGAGAAGTCCAACCCCGGAGTCGCCCAGCTCTTGTCGTTCGCCACGATCGGCATCAGCTTCCTGTTCCGTCCCCTCGGGGCATTCGTCGCCGGACACCTCGGCGACAGGATGGGCCGTAAAGCCGTCCTGGTCATGACACTGGTCATGATGGGTGCAGCCACCGCCCTGATCGGCTTGCTGCCCACCTACGCCACCATCGGTGTCTGGGCTCCGGTCCTGCTGATCACGCTCCGCGTGGTCCAGGGCTTCTCCGCAGGCGGTGAGTGGGGCGGTGCCGCGCTCATGGCCGTGGAGCACGCACCGGTCAAAAAGCGCGGACTCTTCGGCGCCTACCCGCAGATCGGTGTGCCCATCGGCATGATCCTGGCCACCGGCCTGCTGTTCATCCTTCAGACGGCCATGTCCAAGGAAGAATTCGCCTCATGGGGATGGCGTGTGCCGTTCCTGCTGTCCGTAGTCCTGATCGTGGTGGGCTACCTCATCCGCCGCGCCGTCGGTGAAAGCCCGGTCTTCAAGGAGATTGCCCAGCGCAAGGCTGAAAGCAAGGCGCCCTTGGGTGAGCTCTTCCGGAAGAACAAGAAGGAAGTTGTTCTCGCCGCGTTGATCTTCATTGCCAACAACGCCGCGGGGTACCTGCTGATTGCCTTCTTCATCTCCTACGCCACACGTACGCTGAAGATGCCCACCCCGCAGGTTCTGCTCGCCACCACCGTTGCCTCGTTCGGCTGGCTCATCTTCACCATGGTGGGTGGCTGGTTGTCGGACAAGATCGGACGCGTCAAGACCTTCCTGATCGGCTATGGATTGGTTTTCGCCTGGATGATTCCAATGTTCGTGTTGATCGATTCCAAGGACATCGTGCTCTACGGAACCGCCCTGTTCGTCCTGACGATCGGCCTGGGTCTGTCCTACGGTCCAATGTCCGCCATGTACGCCGAGATGTTCCCGGCGCAGGTCCGCTACTCCGGCATCTCCATCGGGTACGCCCTGGGTGCCATCCTGGGCGGTGCCTTCGCACCCCTTATCGCCCAGGCTCTCCTGGACTCCACCAAATGGTCCGGTTCGGTGGGCTTGTACATCATGGGGCTGTGCATCATCTCCGCTGTGGGCGTGATCCTCGCCAAGGAAACCCGCGGCCGGCCGCTGGGCTACAGCGTCCACCACTAATTCGGGAAACTGCAAAGCGGGTGCGGTCCACAACGGACCGCACCCGCTTGTGCGTTGGAGAACGACGGCGGCTAGGGGCGCCCGCCGGCCCCGGCACCTTCCAGCCGACTGACGACGTCGGCGTCGGTCAACTGCCCGAAGTGTTCGTAGAAGGCGCCAACAGCATGGAACTTTCCGGGTGTGTGCAATGCCATGACAAAGTCGCAGACCCGGGCCAGCGACGTCGAGGCTTCCAATGAGGCGACAGGCACGGCGGCAATGACCGTGCGTGCCCCGGCTGAACGAACAGCTTCCACGGCCGCCCGCATGGTGGCCCCGGTGGCCAGTCCGTCGTCGGCCAGCACCACCGTCTTTCCGCGAAGATCGTGCCCGGTGCCAGGATAGGCCTGCGCACGCCGGAGCAGCTCGGACCGTTCGTGTGCCTCCACCGCATCCAGCGCGGACTGGGAGATGCCGTGGGCGAGGATAAGTTCCTTCAGTGGCCTGTTGATGATCCTTAGAACATCCCCTTGTGACCACGCCAGGGCGCCGAAGGCGGTCTCGTCGCGGCCGGGGATGCCAAGCTTGCGTACCAGGACGGCACCGTAGGGCAGGTACAACGCGGTTGCTGCCGCAGCGGCCACGGGAACGCCACCGCGGGCCAGGCCCAGCACTATGGTGTCCGGCTGCTCCCGGAGTTGCGGGAGGGCTTCAGCCAGGCGTCGACCGGCTTCCGCGCGGTCCTTGAAACGCATGCCCATCTGCTCCACTTCCACGTAATTCGTTGCCGTTCCAAGCCTACCGTCCAGACCTTGCCCGGCGGCGTATCCGCTGAAAGCATGGGCTTGTGAACAAGCCCATCGGATATTGGATCAAGAGGCTCGACGCCGCGTTGGAGGCCCAGCTGGACAGCATCCTGGGCCGGATCAAGCTCAGCCGGCGTCAGTGGCAAACCCTCAGCGTTCTGTCCGAGGGGGCGATGCTTCCGGACCAGCTGGAGGAAACCTTGCGCCCTTTATGGGGGAACGATATCCGGATGCGGGAGAGGGAACTCGCGGCGTTGGTTGGCCGGGGCATGATCACCATGGTTGATGACCGGCTGGTCCTTAGTGACCGTGGTCGGGAGAAGTTCCATGAAGCCCAGCGGTTTGTTGAAGCCGCCCGAGAGGACCTGTCCATGGGCATCGGGATTGACGAGTACGCCATGGCGTTAAGCGTGCTGGAGCGCATGAGCCTTAACGCGGAGCGGCTGGCGCGCTGATTACGCGGTGGTTGAAGTCGCGCGTGTGGGCACTTCACACCCATGTTTTCCCCAAACATGGGTGTGAAGTGCCAACCCTGCGCAAACTTGTCCCGCGGATCAGACGCCAAGGAACGCGATGGCGGCTTCCTTGAACGCACGGCTGGTGATGACGTTGGTGTGGGTCCGCCCGGGGATCACCAGGGTTTCCACCAGTCCGCCCCGCTTACCGGCAATGGCCGCGAGCTCCGGCATGGTGGCTGCCCGTTCGTCCTTTTCGCCGGCCACCAACAACAGGGGCATATGCGGGGCTGCTTCGGCGGGATCGAAAGGTTCTCCCTTCACGGCTTCGATGAGGGACAACATGGCGAACAGGTTGTTGCTGGGAAGCATTTGCGCCATCCTCAGCAGCCCTGCGGTGGATGCGTCCTCCACAGGCGTGCCGTCGGAGAGGTGCCGCTGGGCGGCCGCGAGGTCGAAGGCAGCCAGAGGATCCGCTGAGCTTGGGCCACCGAGGACGATCCGGTGGACCAGGTCCGGCTGGGTGGCGCCAAATTCCCAGGCCAGCCGTGAACCCAGAGAGTAGCCAATGACGTCCAGTCCCGTGGACGGATCGCCCTCGCGCAGGGGCCGGGCACCGGCGTCGGTCACTATCTGCAGAAGGTCCGCGCGAATGCGGCTGGGCGTATATGAGTCCAGATCCTCCGGGGAATGGCTCCGGCCGTGGCCGGGCAGGTCGACGGCGATCACCTGGCGGCCCGCGTCCTGGAGGGCAGTGATCCAGCCGCTGTCCTCCCAGTTCAGCTTGCTGGAAGAGGAGAAGCCATGGATCAGCAGGACAGGGCGCAAGCCGGCGTCAGTGGCGGATTCATGCACGGCCACGAACAGGCCGGGGTCGGTGCCCTCCACGGTGTGCCGGTGTTGTTCCACGGTGTGCCTGCCGGTCATGGTCTCAGTCCTCATCGAGTACGGCGCTCAGGCGGACCCGGCGCTTGGGTGCTTCGTCCTTCGGAACAGTGCCCACGATCCCGGCGGTGTCGTCCGGAACCTCGAACACGATCAGCGGCTCGCCCACATTGATGGTCTCACCGGGCGCCCCGTGAATACGCACCACTTTACCTGCCTGGGGGCTGGGCAACTCGAGGGCCGATTTGGTGGTCTCAAGCTCCACGATCGCTTGGTTGCGTTCCACCTGCTGGCCGGGTTCAACCAGCCACTCCAGCACAGTTGCTTCGATGAGTCCCTCGCCGAGATCGGGGAGGGGGAACGAAATTTCAGCCACGGCGGTACTCCAGTACGCGTTGGATCCCAAAGAGGATGCGGTCGATGTTGGGGATGTATTCGTCCTCCAGGTCTCCGGAGGGATAGGGCACGTCAAAGCCGGTGACCCGCTCCACCGGCGCCTTGAGCGTTGCGAAACAGCTCTGCGTGATGAGTTGGGCCACCTCGGCGCCAAGTCCGGAAGTCAGCGGCGCTTCATGGACGACGACGGCGCGCCGCGTCTTTCCGACGGACCTCGCCAGGGCCTCTGCATCAATCGGCTTCAACCAGCGCAGGTCCAGGACCTCGACGTCGATCCCGTCCTCGGCGGCCAGTTCAGCAACCTGCAGGCATCGGGACACCATGGCGCCCCATGCCACCAGCGTGAGGTGCTTGCCCTCCCTGGCCACGCGGGCGCCGGTGAGGCTGCTGCCGCCGGAGGTGCCGCCGTCGTGGATTGCCTCACCGGGAGTCGCGGTGGTGACGTCCACCGGCCCCTTTTGCCAGTAGCGCGACTTCGGCTCCATGAAGATCACCGGATCCGGGCGGGTGGCGGCGTACTTGAGCAGGTGGTAGGCGTCGTGCGGGGTAGCGGGGGAGACAACTTTGAGTCCGGGCACATGGGCAAAGAGTGCCTCAAGGCTTTCGCCGTGGTGTTCGGGCGCTCGGATGCCGCCAAAGCTGGGCACGCGCAGGGTAATGGGCATGGGCAATGTGCCCCGGCTGCGGTAGTTCATCCGGGCGATCTGGCAAATGATCTGGTTGATGGCCGGATAGGCGAAGCCATCGAACTGGACCTCGGGAATGGGGTGGAAGCCGGCCATGGCAAGGCCCACGGACATGCCTAAAATGCCCGACTCGGCCAGCGGGGTGTCGAACACCCGGTCCTCGCCGTACTTGGCCTGCAGGCCGTCCGTGATGCGGAAGACGCCTCCCAGCCGGCCGCAGTCCTCTCCGAAAATGATGGTCCTGGCGTTCTCGGCCAGGAGCTCGTCCAATGCCCGGTTGAGGGCCTGTTGCATGGACAGGTGCTCGACGCCGGCTGTGCTGTCCACGTTGGGGTGCAGCCCGGTGATGGTCTCAGACATGTTCGGACTCCTCGCGCCACGCGGTGGCCTGGGATTGAAGGGAGGGGGTGGGCTCCTGGAAGACCATGCTGAACATTTCCGCGCCGGGACGCGCGCCGAGGTCCGCGATGCCGGCGCGGATTGCCTCTTCTTCCTGCTCGGCCAATGACTGGGCCTCGGCGAAGAAGGCCTCATCGGCCACTCCTTCGGCCAGCAGGCGCTGTTTGAAGCGCTCCAGGGGATCCTCGCCGGCGTCCAGGCGTTCCTCCTCCAGGGTGCGGTAGCGGCCGGGGTCGTCCGCTGTGGAGTGAGGGCCGCGCCGGTAGGTCATGGCCTCAATGACCACCGGGCCGTTCCCTGCGCGGCAGTGGGCGAAAGCGGAACGGGTAGCTTCGTAGACGGCTACGACGTCGTTGCCATCTACCTGCAGGGACGGGATGCCGTATCCGGCTGCGCGGGCGGCCACGGAGCCGCCTGCCACCTGGCGTTCGGTGGGGACCGAGATGGCCCACCCGTTGTTCTGCACGAAGAAGACCACGGGGGCCTTGAAGACAGCGGCGAAGTTCATGGCCTCATGGACGTCGCCCTGGGAGGAAGCGCCGTCGCCGAAGTAGGTCATGGCCACCCCCAGTCCGTCTGTTCCCGGGCCGGTGAGGGTCTGGCCGTGGGCCCAGCCGACTGCATGGAGCACGGATCCTGCCACCACTGCCTGAATGGGGGCGAACCGTGATTCCAGGGGGTTGTACATCCCGCCATGCCAGGTGGCTTTGTGGGTGGACATGTAGCCCACCATGTCCAGTCCCATGGCCCGGGCAACGCCCATTTCACGGTATGTGGGGAAAACGAAATCGCGGGTCCGGTCCACGGCATAGCCGCTGCCTACCTGTGCGGCTTCCTGGCCGAGCTCCGGGGCGTAGCCGGGAATGATGCCTTGGCGTTGCCAGGCGACCGCTGAGGTATCCAGGTGCCGGACTGCTGCCATCAAGGTGTACAGCTCACGGAGTTGATGGTGCGTGAGCGGGGCCGCGTCGTCGTCGACGGCGGCCAGCACGGGTTTGGTCGTCATGGTTGTGACCCTAGTCACCGATTGTGGCTGTGCGCAATCAGCACAGTTCAAACGAAACACTTTGTACAAGTTGGGCATAAAAAGAAGTCCTGCACAGTACAAACTGTGCAGGACTTCTTAGTTGTGATGAGCAGGTGTTACTTCGCCGCCGTGCTGTGGCGGGCGGCTTTGGACTTGGCGTTGATAAAGCAGCCGGCGGCGATGGCCAGGATCAGGATGAACGTTCCGATCAGTTGTCCGGCGCTTTCCGGGTTGGCAAAGCCCACCACCAGGATCAGGCCCAGCAGCACAAGTCCCAGAATGGTCAGGAACGGGAATCCCTTCATCCGCAAGGGCAGTTCGGTGCCATCCCGGTCTGCCCTGCGGCGAAGGATGAATTGGGACACCAGGGCAGTTCCCCACACCACCAGGCAGGTGGAGCCCACAAGGTTCAACAGTGCCGGCAGGATCTTCTCCGGGAACAGCAATTCCAGGACCGTGGCGATGAAGCCGAAAGCAACCGAAATTCCGACGGCGGCAACGGGAACCTTTGATCCGCTCAGGCGGGAGAGGAAACGCGGAGCTTCGCCGCGCTCTGAGAGGGAGAAGATCATGCGGGAGGCGCCGTACAGGTTGGCATTCAACGCCGACAGCAGGGCCACCACGGCCACCAGGGTGATGGCTGCACCGGCGCCCGGAATTCCTGCGAGGTCCAGCACTCCGGCGAACGGGGACTTGAGTCCCTCCGAGCCCACAGGCAGGACGGCTGCGATGACGAAGACGGAGCCGATGTAGAAGACCAGGATGCGCCACACCACTGTGCGGATGGCCTTGCCGACGCTGTGGGCGGGGTTCTCGGTTTCTGCTGCGGCAACGCTGACGATCTCGGTGCCACCGAAGGCGAAGATCACCACGAACAAGGCTGCTGCGATTCCGCCGATGCCGCTGGGAGCAAAGTCGCCGAAGGCCGAGAATCCGGGGGAGGGAACGTTCGGGAGCCAGCCGAACAGCAGGGCGGCACCAATGAGCAGGAAGATCACGATGGCAGCGACCTTGAGGATGGCGAACCAGAATTCAAACTCGCCAAAGTTCCGCACGCCCACCAGGTTGATGCCGGTGAAGACCACCATGAACACCAGGGCGAGTATCCACACCGGGATGACGGGCCAGATCGAGAACAGCAGTCCTGCTGCGCCGAGGGCTTCGGCGGCGATGACCACCACCAGTTGGAGCCACCACAGCCAGCCGATGGTTCCGCCGGCAGTCTTGCCCATGGCCTTTTCCGCGTACACAGAGAAAGCGCCGCTGTTGGGGTTGGCTGCCGCCATCTCGCCCAGCGCCCACATGACCAGGATGATCAGGGTGCCGGCGACGAGGTAGGAAATGAGCACTGCCGGACCTGCAGCCTGGACCCCTGCCCCCGAGCCGAGGAAGAGGCCGGCGCCGATCGCACTGCCCAATCCCATCATGGTGAGCTGGCGCGGCTTGAGCGAGTGCCCGAGGCCTGATGTTGGGGCAGGAGCCGCGATGGACTTCGTTGTCATACGTGTCTACCTTCTATGGATTGCATGCTGGTTTGGCGTGTTGGCCTCATGGGCTTGGCACGCAGGCGTCGACGACGCAGCAAGAGCCGTGGAATAATTCTCGCAGTTTGTAAGATACATCACTTTTTGCTGTAGCGATGTGATGGGTACGAATCCCCGGGGACAGGAACTTTGATGCTGGTCGATGCGCTTGATGCAAAAATTGTACGTTTCTTTACTGACTCGCCGCGATCCTCAGTGCTGGAGGCTTCCCGCGTGCTTAAGGTCGCCCGTGCCACGGTGCAGTCCCGGATCGACAGGATGATCGAAAACGGGGTCATCGGATCATGGGTTCCCCAGCCGGACCCCGCCAGCTTTGGGTTTCCGGTGGTGGCGTTCTGTTCGGTCACGATCACCCAGGAGATCGGCCACGACGCCATCATTGAAAGCCTGGGTGCCATCCCGGAAATCATCGAGGTCCACACGGTGACGGGAAACTCGGACCTGATGGTGAGGATCGCAGCACGGTCCAACCCGGACATGCAGCGGGTGCTGGACGCCATGATCGCCACCAAGTCCGTGGTCAGGTGCTCGTCGGTGATTGTCCTGAACAGCCACATCCAGGGCCGCACCCTGCCCCTGATGGAGGCTGCCGCTAAGGCAGTGTGACGTAAAGCATTTTGCCTGCCGCCAGTTGAGCCGTACCATTAGTTCTAGTCAATATGACTTTAACTAGCTTTCCGGTGTACATGACTGTCTGGTGTACACCGAGAGCTCCTGACGGCGATGATGCGAGGTGAAACGCCGTGAACACGAACTCAGCCAATGTCGCCGAGAGGCGGCTCGCACCGCCGTCGTTGGCTATCTCCACGGTGATTTTCGCCCTTCGCCCCAGTGAAAAGTCGGGCCGGCCCACCCTGTGGCTGCCGCTGGTCCGCCGTATCCGTGAGCCGTTCAAGGACATGTGGGCGCTCCCGGGCGGACCGCTGGCCCACGACGAATCCCTCCAGGACGCAGCCTCAAGGAACCTCCGCGAAACCACGGGACTGGCGCCCCATTACCTGGAACAGCTCTACGCCTTTGGCGGACTCCACAGATCGCCCACCCAGCGGGTGGTTTCCATTGTGTACTGGGCGCTGGTGCAACCCACGGAAGCTGCCCTCGCTGACGAGTCCGAGAACGTGCGTTGGTTCCGTGCAGACCGGCTCGGGGAACTGGCCTTCGATCACCAGGCGATCGTCGACTACGCCCTTTGGCGGCTCCGCAACAAGATGGCCTACGGTTCCATCGCCTACCACTTGCTGGGCGAGTTCTTCACTCTCGCCCAAGTCCGCGAAGTTTACGAGGCCGTGCTGGACCGCCCGCTCGATCCCGCAAACTTCCGCAGGCACGTCAAGGCAACACCGGAAATAGAAGAAACCGGTGAATACCTGCAAGGCGGAAAACACCGCCCACCACGCCTCTACCGCTTTACCGGCACCCCAGGCCTCGGGCCAGACAACAGGAGTACACCATGAGCAGCGTCAATACTGCCGTCCAGCTGATCACCCGCGAGGAAGCCGAAAAGGGCCTCTCCCGCGCGGGATCCACGTGCAGCCCCGCACTGGCCAGGGGCCCCTGGGAATATGACCTTGCCGAAGCCCTCGCCGGCGAACCAGCCTACGGCCCCGGCGCTTCAAGCGATGACGTGGCACCGAAAGCCACGCCACGCCAGGGCCAGTTGCCCGAAGAGTACAAAAAGGCCACCGACGCCGAACTGGACGCCCGCATCCGGGCCGCCAAAGCGACTCTCGGGGACCGGGCCGTCATCCTGGGCCACTTCTACCAGCGCGATGAAGTCATCCAGTACGCGGACTTCGTGGGCGACTCGTTCCAGCTGGCCAATGCAGCGCTGACCAAGCCGGACGCCGAAGCCATCATCTTCTGCGGCGTTCACTTCATGGCCGAGACAGCGGACATCCTCTCCACCCCGGCCCAAGCCGTCATCCTGCCGAACCTCGCCGCAGGCTGCTCCATGGCTGACATGGCAGACGAAGACTCAGTGGAAGAATGCTGGGAACAACTTGAGGAAATCTTCGGCACGGAGCCGGACGCGTCCGGACGTGTACCGGTCATTCCGGTCACGTACATGAACTCCTCAGCTGCTTTGAAGGCGTTCTGTGGGCGCAACGGCGGAATCGTGTGCACGTCCTCCAACGCCAAGGTCGTCCTGGAGTGGGCCTTCGAACGCGGTCAGCGGGTCCTGTTCTTCCCCGACCAGCACCTGGGCCGCAACACCGCCAAGGCACTCGGTGTCCCGCTTGAGCAGATGCCCATGTGGAACCCGCGCAAGGAACTCGGCGGCAACGACGAACAGGTCCTCCTGGACTCCCGCGTCATCCTCTGGCACGGCTTCTGCTCAGTCCACAAGCGCTTCAACGTAGGACAGATCGAGAAAGCCCGGCAGGACTTCCCAGGGGTCAACGTGATCGTCCACCCCGAATGCCCCATGAAGGTAGTGGACGCCGCCGACTCCGCCGGTTCCACCGACTTCATCAAGAAAGCCATCGCCGCCGCCACCGAACCCACCACGTTCGCCATCGGCACCGAGATCAACATGGTGAACAGGCTCGCCGCCGAAAACCCGCAGCACACCATCTTCTGCCTCGACCCCGTCATCTGCCCGTGCTCCACCATGTACCGCATCCACCCGGGGTACCTTGCCTGGGTCCTTGAGGAGCTCGTGGAAGGACGAATCGTCAACCGCATCACGGTGGATGAGTCCGTGCAGGACAACGCCAAGATTGCGCTCGAGCGCATGCTGGCAGCCAAGCCGGCCTAGCCCGGCCACACCGGACCAACCGAATCGAGCCCCACATGACAACAGAGAGCCTTGCCCGCGGCCCCGTGCCCCGGCGGCTGGTGGTCGTCGGCAGCGGTATCGCAGGACTGTACTCAGCCCTGCTTGCCGCTGAAGCCGGGGCGGAAGTGGTGTTGCTGACCAAGGGTGCCCTGGCGGACAGCAACACCTACTACGCCCAGGGTGGCATCTCCGCCGTCCTGGACGAACCTGCACCCGGTGATACTGTGGCGGCCCACATCGCCGACACCCTCAAAGCCGGGGCCGGCCACTGCAATGAAGAAGCCGTTCGGGTCCTGTGCACCGAGGCCCGTATGGATATCGCCGGGTTGGGTAGGTTCGGTGTCCAGTTCGACCTCGATGACCAAGGCGATCCCGCCTTGGGCCTGGAAGCTGCCCATTCAGCCCCGCGTATCCTGCACGCCGGGGGAGATGCCACCGGTGCCGGAGTGGCCGCAGCCCTGATCCGGACCGTGCTGGATTTCCAAGCCGCAGGCAAAATCCAGGTCATCGGCCACGCACACGCCACGTCCCTGGCCCTGGGCGGACACCAAGGCAGCCGTGTGGTGGGAGTAAATTTCCTCCACGACGGACGCAGCCTCGGGGTCCATGGCGACTCCGTCCTGCTCGCCACGGGCGGCGCGGGGCAACTGTTCGCCAAAACAACCAATCCCTCTGTTGCAACGGCTGACGGACTTGCGTTGGCATGGCGGGTTGGTGCCGCCGTCGCGGACCTCGAATTCTTCCAGTTCCATCCCACCTGCATGGTGCTGGACAAGGAAGCCAGGGAGGCCGAGGGCAACAACGATCCCTTGCTCATCTCCGAAGCAGTCCGGGGTGAGGGGGCCATCCTGCTCGATGCCGCCGGTCATCGCTTCATGCCGGACTACCACCCCGACGCCGAGCTCGCGCCCAGGGACGTGGTCTCCCGCAGCATCGCCCTTCACCTTGCGAAACTTGGTGACCCCAACGGTCACGTCTACCTGGACGCCACCGTCATTGAGCACCAACGCGGCGGCGGCTTCCTGGCCAGGCGCTTCCCGAACCTCAGTACGCGCACGCGCCAGGCGGGCGTGGACTGGACCCGCGACCTGGTTCCCGTGGCACCGGCTGCCCACTACTGGATGGGTGGGGTGGTGACGGATCTCTACGGCCGGACCTCTGTTCCAGGATTACTCGCTGCCGGTGAGGTGGCTTGTACCGGTGTGCAAGGAGCTAACCGTCTGGCAAGCAACTCCCTGCTCGAGGGGCTGGTGTTTGGGCGGCGGGCTGTTGAGGGGTTTTTTGGTTCGTTTGGTGCCTCGACGGACGGAGTCCCTCTGCGTGCTGACTCGGCCGCGGGCGGCCTCGCTTTTACGCACGCTGCCGGGACCCCGTCAGCCGACCAGAGCGAACGCAGCGCTCACGCGACAACGGCGCTGTCGGGGCCTCCGGCGCCGCTGGATGAGCTGGATGCTGACCTGCCCGCTCCTGTTTCCTGGGAGTTTGAGAGCTTGCCGGGGCCGGGGGCTCGTGAGGCTTCGTTTGCGCGGGCAGGGGTGTTTTCGAGGGGGTCCTTGCGGCGGCTGATGACTGCCAAGGCAGGGGTTTTGCGTGATGGCGCACTGCTGCGGGAGGCCGGTGTGGCGTTGGTTGCCTGGGCTGGAGATGTGCAGCCGTTGAATGTTCCTGATTCCCTCGATGTCCGTGTGCATGAGGACTCGAATTTGTTGTTGGCGGCCCAGCTGCTCGTTCATGCGGCCCGGGAGCGCCGGGAGTCGTTGGGGGCGCACTACCGCAGCGACAGCATGACGGAGCCGGCCGCCGTCGAAGATTTTGACAAGCGTTACACCATGAGCCGGAAAGTGAGCCTCGTCCATGACTAACCTGACCCTCCCCGCAGCGCCCGTGCGGGACATCCTGGAACGGGCGTTCGCGGAGGACGCTCCCAGCGGCGACATCACCTCGCAACTGCTCATCCCCGCCGATGCCCGGGCAACCGCGGTGCTGAATGCGCGCGTCCCCGGCGTCTTCAGCGGCGGCACCGTGTTCCGTGACGCCATGAAGCTCGTTGACCCGGATACCGAGGTAGACCTGCTGCTGGCCGACGGTGAAGCGTTCGACGCCGGGACGCACCTTGCCAGGGTCAGCGGCAGCGCCCGCTCGGTGCTGCTGGCCGAACGCGTCGCATTGAACCTGGTGCAGCGCATGAGCGCCATCGCTACGAAGACCGCGGAATTTGTCCGGCTGGTGGAAGGCACCCGTGCCCGGATCACTGATACCCGCAAGACCACGCCCGGCCTTCGCGTCCTGGAACGTTATGCTGTGCGCTGCGGTGGCGGGGCCAACCACCGCTACAGTCTCTCGGACGCCGTACTGGCCAAGGACAACCACCTGGCCGTCATGACCGGCGGCGACTCCGCAAAACTGACGGAACTGCTGATCGCCGCCAAAGCACAGCTGGGCCACACCACCCACTTTGAGGTCGAAGTGGACCGGGCCGAACAGATCGAACCTGTCCTGGCCGCTGGAGTGGACACCATCATGCTGGACAACTTCACCATCGAGGAACTCCGCGCCGGAGTGAAACAAGTGGACGGCCGCGCCATCGTGGAGGCAAGTGGCAACGTCAACATCGCCACCGTAACGGAAATCGCCGCTGCCGGCGTGGACGTCATCTCCATTGGTGGGTTGACCCACAGCGTGAGCGCCCTGGATCTTGGCCTCGACGTGGTCCTGGAGACAGCCTGAGGCACCCATGATCTTCCTCGACGCCGCAGCCACCACCCCCGTTCGCCGCGAGGCACTTGAGGCCATGTGGCCTTACTTGAGCGGTGAGTTCGGCAACCCCTCCAGCCACCACACCCTGGGCGAAGCCGCAGCAGCTGCGCTCGCCGGAGCCCGTGCAGGTGTCGCGAAGATCCTCAACTGCCGCGCGGGCGAGGTGACTTTCACCTCAGGAGGCACCGAGGCGGACAACCTTGCCGTCAAAGGCATTGCACTGGCCAGGCGGTCCGCTGATCCTTCGCTGAACAGGGTAGTCATCAGCGCAATCGAGCATCCAGCCGTGGAGGAATCGGCGAGGTATCTGGAGCGGGTGCACGGTTTTGTTGTGGACGTCCTTCCCGTGGACTGTGAAGGGCTCGTCTCCATCGAGGGTCTGCGTGCGGTGGCAGGACCGGACACGGCGTTGATCAGCATCATGTACGCGAACAATGAGATCGGAACGGTCCAACCGATCACGGCTCTGGCTGCGGTGGCGCGCGAACACGGAATCCCCTTCCATACCGATGCAGTCCAGGCTGCCGGATGGTTGCCCCTGGACGTCAAAGCGCTCGGGGTGGATGCCCTGAGCCTGTCCGGGCACAAGCTCGGTGCGCCCAAGGGTTCAGGTGTGCTGTTCACCAAGGGCCGGCTCCGGGTGGAACCACTCGTTCACGGCGGGGGACAGGAACGGGGCAGGAGGTCAGGGACGGAGAACGTGGCCGGCGCCGTTGCCTTGTCCACCGCACTGGCGTTGTCAGGTGCCGAGCAGCCGGAACAGGCAGCCAGGGTCTCCGGTCTCAGGGATCAGTTCATCGAACGGGTCGTGGCCGGCGTGCCGGGAGCTGTGGTCACTGGCCACCGGCTGCAGCGTTTGCCATCGGTAGCGTCCTTCTGTTTCCCGGGTACCAGCGGCGAATCGGTTCTGCTTGAACTTGAGCGGCTGGGCGTGGTGTGCTCCAGCGGCTCGGCGTGCGCTGCAGGATCCGATGCCCCCTCGCCCGTGTTGGTGGCCTTGGGAATAGCTCCCGAGACAGCCCAGACGGCAGTCCGTTTCAGTTTCCCTCCAACAGTCACCGGCTCCGAACTGGAGCAGGCCGCGGACGCCGTGGAAACCGCCGTCGGGCGTGTCCGAAACCTTGCCTCCCCTCAAGGCGACAACTGAGGCAGGCTTGCACGGCTGCGCTGCCGGCTGGCCCCACAATGGCTGCACGGCCGGCTATACGTGCCGCGCTCGCCGGAATATCCAATGTCTCAGCAGGGTAAACCGGACCGCAGTGGCCACGAAGCCGGACAGGGTTGTGGTCCACAGCTCTTCGGTAACCGTGGCTTCGGGCCGGAAGAGGTGCAGCAAACCCAGACTGCCACCGGTGATGACCAAGGCGATGGCGATCACCAGGACCCCGCTGAGGTGATCCCGGGTGCGCTTCTTTTTCCCCGTGATCTTGAACGTGAGCCTGCGGTTCAACGCCGTATTCATCAGCGAGGTCACAATCAACGCCACGGCGTTTGCCAGCTGCGGGTCAATCCACGGACGCAACAACGCGTAGATCGCCAGCGAGCTCGCGGTGCAGACCACACCCACCCCGGTAAAGCGGATCAATTGCCGCACTACGGGGTATTTCAGGACCCCACGGTGGCGTATGCGGGGTGGTTTCTGCGGGGGAGACGGGCGTAGCTCAGTGGCGTCCGCAGCTGTCTCCATGGCTTAAGCCTGACACACTACGCCGGAAGATCTTCCCAGGAAGCGCCGGTAACGGGGTTCCGGAGCTCGCCTATTCCCTCAACCCGGCACACCACGGTGTCGCCTGGCTGGATGCGGGCGCACTCGGCGGGGAAGCCCGTCAGCACAAGATCGCCGGGCTGGAGGGTCATGAAAGAGGTCAGGTAAACAAGGATCTCATCCACTTTCCAACCCAGGTCAGCTGAACTGGCGGTCTGAAGTTCATGGCCGTTGTGTACGATCCCGATTTCCAGGTTGGAGACCTCAAGATCCGTGACAATCCATGGGCCGACTGGAGTGAAGGTGTCCTGGCTTTTGGCGCTGATCCAGAGTTCGTCCGTTTTCTGCAGATCCCTTGCCGAGACGTCGTTGCCGATGGTGTAGCCGAGAACCGCCGAACGCGCCGTTTCGGCAGTCAAACCGCGGGCGGGGCGCCTGATGACCACCGTTAGTTCGGCTTCAGGGTCGACGTAGCCCACCGTGGAGTCCAGTTGGATGGCCTCGCCAGGGCCAATCACACTCGAGGCGGCCTTGTGGAATGCCTGGGGCGGCAGGTCGCGGCCCGGCTGGCCTGTGTTGTGCGCCATGCCCAACACATTCACGGGGACGGCCGGTGCCAGGAAAGTGAAGTGGCCTTCCGTGACCGTCGCGCCGGTCTCCCAGCCGTCCCGCGCCGGACTGGCGGTGTTGGCCCGGGATGACGGGAACGGCGAATGGATGACTGTCCACTTCCGGCCGGCATCGGAGCCGAAGTCCGGGGCGTCATTGGCCACGAAGAAGTGCTCATCGGCTGAGAGCGGCGGGACGGGCCGGACACGGGCAATACGACGGGGGAGGCGTGAAGTCATGATGACATCCTACGTCCTCTGATGCGTTGTGCCGGTGTTCCGGACCCGCGTTACCTCTTGTGGCTGTTCTTGTGGCAGTTGCGCGATCATCCGGGATAGGCAGGGGCGGCTTCGCTGCGCCTCAAGCCAGCGGTGCAGATCCGAAAGCTACACTGAAGCGATCGCACCACAGGACTACCGACGTCAGCCCACTGACGTCAGTGCCGGCGGGAATGGCGTAATTGTGGTTTCCATGGGTGGCCTTGATACTGCCGAGGTCCACGTAAGCCCCTGAGCGGTATTTGAACCAGTCACCGCCTGCTTCCAGGCTGCTGAGCCACACCTTGACATCGGGTCCGTCGCTGCTGGCCAGGTTCTCGAGGCGCAGTACGTGGCTGCCGTCGGGCAACGCCAGCAACTGCGCGGAGCCGGTGGTCTCATGCTCCTGGGATTCGAAGGCGCCGCTCTTGAGAATCGCCGGGCTTGGGATGGGGCTGGTGGGCTGGGGGTTGGTGGGCTGGGCGCCGTTGGCTGCGGTGTTCCCAGGTGACGCAGCCGCCGTCCCACCACCCGATGATGTGTTCGCAGGGCCTTCCACAACAGGCAGCGCTTCGTTGACATTGCTGCTGGTGAAAATCCGCCACGGTTGGAAGAGTGCTGCCCCTGCCATCACCGCTGCCAGGACCATCACTGCGATCACTGCGGCAAGAGCCCTGTGGGAGCGAATGAAAATCCGTAGTCGGTTCATGGATCAAGCCTAGGCTTCGGGGGACAGCGCATCGCGTTCCATTGCTTACGGTCCCGTGACGGCTTGTGCCCCGGCTGGGTGTGAATGGATGGGCGTGTTAACGGACGGGTGTGTGAACGGACGGGGAAACCAGAGCGCCTGGGGGAGAATCCCAGGCCCCGGGCTTAGAATCCGATTCATGCGCCTGGCGATCATCGGATTGGTTCTCCTCGTGGCAGGCGGGGTAACCGTTGCCACGGGCGTTCTACCGTGGCACGAAGTAGCCGTCCTGGTAGACCGGGTGGCACCCATCCTGGCGTTCGTCGTTGCCATGACCGTGGTCACCGAGCTCGTCAGTGAGGCAGGGACTTTCCAGTGGATTGCCCGGCGACTCCGGAGATGGGGTCGTGGCCGTGGTGTCCTGTTGTGGTTGTTGCTTGCGCTGTTCGCCGTCCTGAGCACGATCTTCCTGTCGCTGGATACGACGGCGGTCCTGCTGACTCCGGTGGTGGTCACCGTAGCCCGCCAAGCCGGGTTGCCCGTCCTGCCCTCGGCCTTGACCACGGTGTGGCTGGCGAATACGGCGAGTCTGTTGCTGCCGATTTCCAATCTGACGAACCTCCTGGCGCAGCACAATCTGGGTGGCATCAGCCCGGCACAGTTTGCCCGGCTGATGTGGGCTCCGTCCCTGGCGGCAATTGTGGTTCCGTTGGTGTTCGTTGCAGTGGTGTTCCGGCGCGAGCTGCGCAAGACCTACGCCTTGGATTCTGCACGACCCGCCCCAGGGCCAACATCGGCCGCCGCCCCTGATCGGGTGCTGCTGGGTGCCAGCGCCGTGGTCCTGGTTCTCCTCTTGCCGGCTCTGGTGTCCGGTGCGGCGATCTGGATTCCGGCCACCGCCGCAGCCGTGGTGCTGGCGGCGTTTTTCGCCATTCGGCGCCCGAAAGTGCTTAAGGTGACGCTGATTCCGTGGTCGCTGCTGCTTTTTACGTGCGGCCTTTTCCTGGTGGTCGAAGCAACCCAGTACCTTGGCGCCTCCGTGTTGCTTGGGCAGGTGGCAGGGGAAGGAAGCGGCTTCGTCGAACTGCTGAGGTTGGCCATGACAGGTGCGCTTGGATCCAATGTGGTCAACAACCTGCCTGCTTATCTTTTGGCCGAGCCGCTGGCAGGAAGTCCAGTGCGGATGGCTGCACTCTTGATAGGTGTCAATGCAGGACCCCTGATCACGCCATGGGCTTCCCTGGCCACCCTGCTGTGGCACGATCGCCTGGTCCGCATGAACGTGT
Organism: Arthrobacter sp. TmtSoilC79; assembly: GCF_059739405.1. NCBI lineage: Bacteria > Bacillati > Actinomycetota > Actinomycetes > Micrococcales > Micrococcaceae > Arthrobacter > Arthrobacter sp. TmtSoilC79. The sequence goes on from NZ_AP046051.1 coordinate 1,852,296, forward strand.
TGATCAAGTGGAAGGGTTACGCGGTGTTGGGCTTGATCGTGGCCCCGTTGACCATAACGGCGGCCATCGCGGCCCTCGCAGTCGTTGGCCCAGGAGGGGTGTTTGGCTAGCCCAGGTAGAGTTCGCCCACGGGGATGTCTGTGGCCAACCGGTTGTCCGGTCCTGCCAAGGGGCACGCCCAAGCCTCGTTGTAGGCGCAGGAGGGATTGTAGGCAAAGTTGAAATCCAGGATGAACTCCGGTTCACCGGAGGAGCTCCTGGTGCCGTGGAAGGAGCCCTTGACCGTGTCCAACAGGTACCGACCCGCCCCGTAGCTTCCGCCATCCTTGCCAGCGGTTGTGTCACGGAACGGGACAAAGATCCCGCCGCCGTAGCTCCTGAGCCGCCACACTGCCAAAGAGCCCAGTTCATCCAAGTCGAAGGTGCCGATCCTGACAAACGGCACAACGCCGTCGGTGCCTGTCTCAACATTCATTTCCTGCCCGGATCCGTCAGGGAGCAACACCGCGTGCCTGCGGAAGGCGGGGTCGTAGCCAGCCGTACGCAGTCCTGAAAAGGAGGCCTTCATCCCGGCCGTCAGCGCGGATGCCGGATGGGTGGCAAACATCAGGTCCCGCTCCTGGCGCCAGAAAACGTGGGCGTCGAAAGGATTGGTGGCTGCAAGTTGACGCACTTTGTCGTACAGGGCGAACGTCCGCAGGCGCCAGTCGGCTATATCAACCGCTGACATGGTGGGGATGTCGTCCTCGAAATAGTCCTGCTGATCGGGAGCCATACCCACAGCCTAACCCTGTGCGTGTCGCGGTATCGCCGCCGATAGGCTGGGGCCATGATCGGCATTATGAACCTGAAGCGCGTTCCGGTGAAGCTCGCTGCCTTGGTCCTTGCAGGGACGGTCCTGGCCGCAACGGCATCTTGCTCGGCTGAAAACAAGGGACCGCAGGTTACCTCCACGGCAACGTCGAAGCCGAACAGTTCGGAGTCGGGCACGGGGGCGCCGACGGAAAGCACGACGCCGGAGCCTGGTACCGCCGTTGGCTCACCCTCGGCAACACCGGGCCCGGAGGGCCAGGCGGCTTCGTCGGGGGCGGCCGGCGCCACGCCGGGTCCCGCAGCAACGGCGCTTTCATGGAAGACCTATACGGATCCGGCCAAGAGCGTCAGTTTCGAACTGCCCAGGGATTGGATTGCCCAGTCGGTGACTCCCGAGCCGGGTTCTTTGCCGTCAGCAGTAAAGGTCGAAGTCAAGGACGGTGCCGGGAAATACGTTGCCACCCTCCAGACCGGCCTGCCGCCGTCTGCTCCGGTCGATTGCCCGGCCGGACAAGCCCGGCCCTATGTAGTGATCAGCAGCGTACCTTTGGACATTCCGCATGCCGATGGGCCGGACACCATCGATCCACGGGCGGTTTTCCGGGTGATCCAGGGATACAAATTCTTCGGCTCATATGGCATCACCAATACGGTGGCCGGGGCTGACGGGCAATCGTGCGAACTCAGGAACCGGGTGCTGGGACCGGATGGGAAAGGCGACTATTCCTTTGGAGACATCCCCGTGCTCCATGCATATTCTGCCGACGAGAAGGTGGCCCCGGCCAAGTCCTTCGACACTCTTGACCTCGCTGCAAAGTATGCGGTACACGGTTCCGAATTCGCCAATGTCCAGCGGATGCTACTGTCTCTGAAGGTCAATCAATAGTCCAGGCGATTGGCTGGTTCACACATACGGCGGCGTTGGGGGCTGCCCGTCGCAACACACCCCGGAGATCAATGGAACGCAACGTTGCTGCCACGCTCGTTTTCAAGACCGCAGCCAACACCAAAGTAGCCATGGCCATAGCCGTGGCCCAAAATTCCGGCTACGACTCAGTGACCGAAACCCTGTCCATCACGGCGGCAGGTGGGGAGCTTCCCTTTGCCGAACTCAGCGACCACCACGGCGGACGCTTCCACTACCTTGAGTTCACCGAGCCCAGTGAAGTGACCGTGGAGTACAGGGCAACTGTTCACGGCGTTGGCATCCCCGAAACCTCAAATCCCATGGAACTGATCCGCTACGTCCGGCCCAGCAGATATGCGGAGTCGGACAGGCTGCTGCCTACTTCCTATGCCGAGTTCGGAAACCTGCAAGGCGTTGAACTGCTTCAGGCTGTCCGCGACTGGGTCAACGGTGAACTCCGTTACGTCAGCGGTTCTTCGCGGGGCACTGATGGAGCCGTGGAAACGTTGCTGCACCGCAAGGGCGTGTGCCGGGATTTTGCCCATCTGGCGATCGCCCTGCTGCGGGCCAAAGACATTCCCGCGCGGCTCGCGGCTGTGTACGCTCCCGGGCTGAGTCCCATGGATTTCCATGCCGTTGCCGAAGCCTACGTTGACGGCGCCTGGTACATCATCGATCCCACAGGACTTGCTCCGCGCGAATCCATGCTGAGGATCACCGCCGGCCGGGATTCCTCGGACACGGCGTTCCTGTCCACCGTTGGCGGCAGCCTGACGCTGAAGACACTCAAGGTCAGTGCTTCGGTCAATGGCGAGCTCCCGGTGGAAAACCTCCGGGAGCTCGTCAGGCTTCGCTAATGTCCGGCCACCGAGGCGCGGAGTTTTTCGGTCAGGCGGAGCAGTTCGCGCTGTTCTTCGGGTGTGAGGGCGGGCCCCACCAAGTGGGCGATGTCCCTTACATGGTCCCGTCCGATGGCTTTTTGAAGCTCGCTGCCGGTCTCGGTGAGTGAGAGCAGCACTCCGCGGCCGTCGTCGGGGGCTGCCGTCCGCTCCACCAATCCGCGCTTCTCCAGGCGATCCACCAAACGGCTCAGGCTCGACTGGCTCAGCAGAACCTTGTCGTTGATCTCATTGAGCCGCAGCTGGCCGGAAGGGCACTTGGACAACGTGAAAAGGACGTCGTATTCCTTGACGGGCAGGTTCTTGAACGCCGGACCTGACTGCAGTTTCCGCATCACCGCCACCTGGGAGCGGAACAGCGACTCCCAGGTTTCGGCGGCGAGGCGAACGGCGGAGGACCCAGCGCCCGTTGGACCGGACATCAGGCGTCCTGCCCCGCGGCACCTGCAGTAGCGGATTCGCTGACCTTTTCCTCCAGCGAAGCGGCCACGCATGATGCGTGGGTCGGAGCGTCCGGTACGTGGGCGGGCTTCATGGCGGCGTATTCCTTGCGCAGGGCAGGAAGGACTTCCTCGCCAAACAGGTCCAGCTGCTCAAGCACGGTCTTCAGGGGAAGTCCGGCGTGGTCGATCAGGAACAACTGGCGCTGGTAGTCGCCGAAGGCCTCACGGAAAGTCAGCGTCTTTTCGATGACTTCCTGGGGGCTTCCCACGGTCAGGGGCGTTTGGGAGGTGAAGTCTTCCAAGGACGGTCCATGGCCGTAGACCGGTGCGTTGTCGAAGTACGGGCGGAATTCCTTCACCGCGTCCTGGGAGTTCTTCCTCATGAAGAACTGACCGCCGAGTCCCACAATTGCCTGGTCTGCCTTGCCGTGCCCGTAGTGCTCGTAACGCTCACGGTAGAGGCCGATCAGCTGCTGGTAGTGCTCCTTGGGCCAGAAGATGTTGTTGGCGAAGAAGCCATCGCCAAAGTACGCGGCAACTTCCGCGATCTGCGGTGTGCGGATGGAACCGTGCCACACGAACGGGGCGACGCCGTCGAGGGGGCGCGGCGTGGAGGTGAAGTTCTGCAAAGGCGTGCGGAACTTGCCCGACCAGTTGACGGTGTCCTCATCCCACAGCTTGCGGAGCAGGCTGTAGTTCTCAATGGCCAACTCCACGCCGTCCTGGATGTTCTTGCCGAACCAGGGGTAGACCGGTGCAGTGTTGCCGCGGCCAAGGACCAGGTCCACGCGGCCGTCGGAGAGGTGCTGAAGCATCGCGAAGTCTTCGGCAATCTTCACAGGATCGTTGGTGGTGATCAGTGTGGTGGCCGTGGACAGCGTGATGCGCTCGGTCTGGGCAGCGATGTAGGCCAACGTCGTGGTGGGGGAGGAGGAGAAGAACGGCCGGTTGTGGTGCTCGCCAAGGGCATAGACATCCATGCCGATTTCTTCGACCTTTTTGGCGATGGCAACGGAGGCCTTGATGCGTTCGTTCTCCGTGGGTGTGCGGCCCGTGGTGGGGTCAGCTGTGATGTCGCTGACGCTGAATACGCCGATCTGCATGATGTGCCTTTCTCCCTGCCCGAGGTCCCGGGCTCTTTCAACAGTGTACCTCAAACTAGATGCATTTGCATGTATCGATACCTGTAACAGGGCAGGGCCGGGAATTGTTCCCGGCCCTGCATGTCATGGAGTTTGTTGGCTGTGGCTGCTATTCGCCGGGGTTGTGGGCAGCGCGGCGACCCTTGACCCTGGGAATCATCCCGGTGGTCCAATCCTGGAATTCATCGGACGAGCCACCGGCCGTGTTTCCTGTCGGGGCGGATGTTCCGCTTCCGGCTTCAGGTGCCGGCTTCTCCTTCAAGGCCTTGAGCAAGTCTTTCTTTTCCCTGCGTCCCTCCACCAGTTTGTAGAGGACCGGGACCAGCACCAGGGTCAACGCCGTGGAGGAGACCAGGCCGCCGATCACCACGATCGCCAGGGGCTGCGAAATGAAGCCGCCGCCGCCGGTAAGTCCCAGTGCCATGGGCGTCAGTGCGAACACCGTGGCCAACGCCGTCATGAGGATGGGGCGGAGCCGCTGGCGGGCACCGTGAGTAATGGCCTCCGCGACGTTCATACCGGGGCTGCCATCGTGGGGCTTGCGGTACTGGTTGATGAGGTCAATGAGGACAATGGCGTTGGTCACTACGATGCCTACCAGCATCAGCATGCCGATCAGCGAGGGCAGGCCCAGCGGAACACCGGTCACCAGGAGCAGGCCTACCGCTCCCGTTGCCGCGAACGGCACGGAGACCAGCAGGATCAGGGGCTGGATGAGTGACTTGAACGCTGCCACCATGATGACGTACACAATCGCGATGGCTGCCAGCAGTGCCAGGCCCAACTGCCGGAACGACTCCGCCTGCTGGGTGGTCGCACCTCCGATGGTGGCTGTAACCCCGGCCGGAAGTTCCAGGGATGCAAGGCGCTCCTGGACCGCGGCGCTGACGCTGCCCAGGTTGGAACCCGACGGCGTGACAGTCACCCGCGCTGTACGCTGCCCATTGCTGCTGGTGATGGACACAGGAGTATCAACCTGCTCGACGGCGGCGATCGTCTCCAGCGCCACGCCACCCCGGGCTGTGGGGAGCTGGAGCGCCCGCACCGAAGCAATGCTGGTGAACCGGGTGCCCTCTCCGATCTGCACAGGGTAGTCGTTGGTATCGATGCGCACGGTGCCGGCAGGGACGGGGCTGACGGTGGAAGCAAGGAAGGCCCCAACCTGCTCCTCGGTCAATCCGGCGGCCACGGCCTTGGCGCGGTCAACGCGGACCTGGACCACTGATTGCTTGGAGGCCAGGTTGGTGGCTACCTCCGAACTGCCGGGCACTCCTTCCATGGCCTTCACCGTGGCGTCGCTGGCCGTTTGGAGATCGGCGGAGTTCGCTGCCCGGATAGTGATGTCCACCGTGGAAGATGTGCCGAATCCACCTTGCTGGGACCCGACAGTGATCTTTCCCGCCGCGCCTTGGAGCTTGGAGCGGACCTCATCCTGGAGCTTGGCCTGGTTCACTTTCTCATCAGTCACAATGGTGAACGTCGAGTTGGAGGAACCAGTGGAGGTCAGGGCGGCGAAGCCTGTCTGGGCGTTTCCGGAGGTGACCTGCACGTCTTTGATGCCGTTGATGCCCTTGAGGGAATCCTCGATCTTGCTTGCCTCATCGCTGGTGGCCTGCAGGCTCGTGCCGGCTGGAAGCACTTGGCGTACGGTCATGCTGTTCTCGCCGGAGCGGCCCAGCAGGTCAGTGGCCAGGAGCGGTGAAACGGCGACCGTTGCCACAAGGATCAAGGCGGCGGCGGACAACGTGATAACCGGGTGTTTCTGTGTTTTCGCCAGGATTGGAAGATAGCCGCGCTGGAGCCTGCTTCTTTCCTCGGCTTCCCGGGCTTTTGCCGCAGCTTCCCGGAGGGAAGCCTGGGTCGCCGCTCCCTGTGTCGGGGAAGCAAGGAACCAGTAGGCCAGGACCGGCACGATCGTGAGCGAGACCAGCAGTGAGGACAACAGGGCGATGGTCACTGTGAGGGCGAAAGGCCGGAACAGCTCCCCGGCCAGGTCTCCCACAAAGGCAATGGGCAGGAAGACGGCAACGGTGGTCAACGTCGAAGCGGTGATGGCCCCGGCGACTTCCCTGATGGAGGTCAAAATGGCTGTCAGCTTGGCTTCACCGTAACTCAGATGCCGTTTGATGTTCTCGATCACCACGATCGAGTCATCAACCACACGCCCGATCGCAATGGTCAGGGCACCCAAAGTGAGGATGTTCAGGGAATAGCCTGTGGCCGAGATGCCGATGAAGGTGATCAGCAGGGACAGCGGTATCGAAACAGCGGTCACCAAGGTCGATCGTACGGACATGAGGAAAACCAGGATGACGGCCACGGCGAAGCCCAGTCCAAGGAGCCCTTCGGTGGTGAGGTCCTTGATGGACTTCTCAATGAACGGAGCCTGGTCGAAGACCGGTGTGAACGTTGCGTTGTTGCCGAGTTCTTCCTGCATAGGTGCGATGGCGTCCCGCACGGCATGGGAAATCGCCACGGTATCGCCCTCGGGCTTTTTGGTGACGGACAGCGCCAGCGTCGGCTTGCCGTTGGTGCGCGTAATGGAAGTGGCGGCGTCGTCTTCGATGCTGACATCGGCTACCGACCCGATAGTGGCCGCGGTCTTGGCGCCGGCCAGGGGAAGCCCCTTGATGATCTCCAGCGAATCAACCGGACTTCCGAGCTGTAGGGACAGCGTCTTTCCCTGGTCCTCGATGGTGCCCACGGGGACCAAGGTGCCATTGTTCTTCAAAGCGCTGCTGATGGCCTGGATGGACGCTCCAGTGGTGGCCAGATCCGCCGGGCGCGGTTCGATCAGGATGTGCTGGCTGGCTCCACCGGTGACGTCGGCGCCGCGGACGCCGTCGATCTTCTGCAGCCGTGGAACGCTCAACCGCAAGAGGTCCGCGTTGAGTTCGCTCAGCGGTTTGTCCGAGGACACGGCCAGGTAGACAATCGGAAAATCGCTGATGTTCCCGGCAATGGACTGTGGCTCGACGTCGGCCGGCAGAACCCGCTTGGCGTTCGAGATGGCCCGGTCAATCTGGTTGCGTGCCCGGTCAAGGTTGGACCCGTAGGTGAACACCATGGTGATTTGCGAAACACCGTTGCGGGAGGTCGACGTGGTGGACTCCAGCCCCTCAACACTGTTCAGTGCTGTTTCCAGGGGCTGGCTCAATTGCTTGTCCACCACCTCCGGAGAGGCGCCCGGCATCGAGGTCACCACAGTGATCTGCGGGAACTCGATGGACGGTATGAGTTCCTGCTTCAGGGATCCCATGGTGATCACGCCGAACACGGCAGCGAAGACGGTGATCAGCGCGATCAGGGCCCGGTTTCCCAGAGAAAGCTTGGCCAGGCGGAACATTGCATTGACTCCCAGGGTCTACGAAACGATTCGTCTGACGGGAACCGGCCGCAGCCCCGGGTATGGCCTAGCTTTGGACGGCGTTTGCCACTTCGAGTTGCAGCGAACGCGCGGTGCTTGCTTCGAGTTCGGCAGCGAGCTCAGGGTTCTCGTTGAGCTTGACGCCGTAGCCCGGCATCATGTCCTTGAGCTTGGACTGCCAGCCCTTGAAGTTCTTCGGGAAGGACTTCTGGAGCAGTTCGATCATGATTGGTACAGCAGTGGAGGCTCCCGGAGAGGCACCCAGCAATGCGCCAATGGAACCATCGCGGGAGGCAATGACCTCGGTGCCGAACTGCAGGACGCCACCCTTCTGAGGGTGCTTCTTGATGATCTGTACACGCTGGCCGGCCGTGATGAGTTCCCAGTTACCGCCGGCAGCTTCCGGGTAGTACTCGCGCAGGGCCTCAACCTTGGCCTCATGGCGCTTGGCCACCTCTTTGATGAGGTAAGCGGTGAGGTCCATGTTGTCCTTGGCTACAGCCAGCATGGGAATGATGTTTCCCGGCCGGATGGACAAGGGCAGGTCCAGGTAGCTGGAGGTCTTCAGGAAGTTGGTGGAGAAACCGGCGTAAGGGCCGAACAGCAGCGAACGCTTGCCGTCCACGTAGCGGGTGTCCAGGTGCGGTACGGACATGGGCGGCGCTCCTACGGATGCCTGCCCGTACACCTTGGCGCTGTGCTGGGACGTGATGGCGTCGTCCGTGCAGCGGAAGAACTGGCCGGAAACGGGGAAACCGCCGTAGCCCTTGCTCTCGGGAATGCCGGAAGCCTGGAGGAGGTGCAGGGCTCCGCCGCCGGCTCCGACGAAGACGAACTTCGCATGGATCCGGCCGTGCTCGCCGGACTTGTGATGCTTGATGGAAAGGTCCCAGCCGCCACCTGCAGCCCGGTTGATGTTGGTGACGTCGTGGCCGTAATTGACCTCGGCGCCGCTGTCCTGCAGGTAGGTGGTCAGCTCACGTGTCAGGGCGCCGAAATCGACGTCGGTGCCTTCAGCAGCCCGGGTAGCGGCAACCCGTTGCTTACGGTCGCGTCCCTTGACGATCAGGGGCGCCCACTTGGCAATCTGGTCCTGGTCCTCGGTGTATTCCATGCTGCGGAACAGCGTGTTGGGCTTAAGTGCCTCGTACCGGGTCTTGAGGAAGTCCGCGTGGTCGTCGCCAATGACGAAGCTCATGTGCGGAACGGTGTTGATGAAGCCCTTGGGGGAACCGATAACGCTGCTGTCCACGAGGTGGGACCAGAACTGGCGCGAGAGCTGGAACTGCTCGTTGATGTGGAGGGCCTTGGAGGGGTCCACGGAGCCGTCTTTGGCTGCGGGCGAGTAGTTAAGCTCACACAGCGCGGCATGTCCGGTGCCGGCGTTGTTCCACGGTCCGGAGCTCTCAAGCCCCGCTTCGTCGAGTCGTTCGAACAGGGAGATGGTCCAGGTGGGTTCGAGTTGCTTGATGAACGCACCAAGGGTGGCGCTCATGATTCCGCCGCCAATAAGGACGACGTCGGCATGTTGAGTCTTGGAAATGAAGGTCACGATCAATCTCCGTTAGCGGCGGCACTGGCTGTCACAGAATATCCCCGCGCGGACCCAATACTGAAATTGCGGGCAATCGTCAAGGCTTTAAGCGGACGTTCGTGAAAACTTCGTTGAGGACCGGTGAAGCCGGGTAGCTTTCCACCTTGTTGGACAGCGCCAACGCCGAGATGGGGAAGGCGATGGGCACTGCCGGGACCGAGGCTGCGATTTCGGCATTGATGGCCTGGTACTGGGCGTTGCGGTCGTCACCATCAGGCATGGCGCGTGCCCGCTCGATTTTGTGGAATACTTCTGAATCCGCATAGCCGAACTCGGCGCGTTTCTCGCCGAAGAGCGGCCCCAGGAAGTTGTCGGCGTCAGCGTAGGAGCCGTTCCACCCCAGGAGGTGCAGGCCGCGGTCTCCGGCCGACTGGACCCGTTGCAGGTAGCCGCCCTCCCAGTCCACGGGCACCGGCTTGATGTTCAAGCCCACGGCAACCAGCTGGCGGCTGATTTCAGCGTAGATCTTCTCCGGAGTGGGCATGTAGGCGCGGGTGGCATTCAACGGGTAGTAGAACTTGATTTCCTCGCCCTTGTAGCCCGCCTTTTCCAGCAAGGCCTTGGCTTTATCGGGGTTGTACCCCAGGGAGGGGGCATTGTTGTTGAAGCCGCTGAGCTTGGGCGGCACGAACTGCGAGGCTTGGGCCGTGTTGTCGATGAAGAACCGCCGGATCAGTGTTTCTTTATCGACTGCCATTTCGATTGCCTGCCGGACCTCGAGCTTGTCCAACGGGGCTGTTGCCTGGTTGATCCCGAGGTACATCACGGAGAACGGATCGCGCTGGATGATCTGCACGCCCTTCTTTACCAGTTGGTCAAACGTGCTGGGGGTGACCAGGTCGTAGGCATCGATCTTGCCGTCCAAGAGGGCTTGCTGACGCGTTTCGGCGCGGTCGTAGGGAATGAAGTTGATGGTTGCTATCTGGCCGCGGTTGCCCCAGTAGCCCTTGTAGGTGGCCAGGGTGATTTTATTCTCATCCCAGGCACTGAATTCATATGGGCCCGTCCCCACGGGGTGGCTGGCGTAGGCGGACACGGCCTGGCCGTTGAGGGTCTGGTCCAGCACGTTCGCTTTTTGTGCTTCCAGGGCGGTGGGCGAGGAAATGGCGAAGGCGGGAAGGGTCAACGCCTGGAGGAAACCGGTGAAAGGCCGCGTCAGGTTGATCTGGACGTCAGTGGCAGAGACCACTTTGCAGTCTTTGAAGATGGAGAACACGGGTTCGTCCGAGTAAGTCTTGAACACCCCCTGGAAAGAGATCCCGGGAGCTTGTTTCCGGAGCTCGGAGGAAAAGGTGAACCAGCGGTTGAAGTTTGCGCAGACAGCTGCAGCGTCAAGTGGGGTGCCATCGTGGAAGGTTACTGCGGAGCGGAGCGTGAAATCGTAGCTGAGCCCGTTGTTGCTGTCTTTCCACTCCGTGGCCAAAAGGGGAGTGGTCTCACCTGTGGCGCCATCGACGCCCACCAGTCCTTCGAGGACCTGTCGGGTGACCCGGTAGGACTCCGAATCCGCGGTCATGGCGGGATCGAGCCCAAGGGGCATGGAGGCAGTACCGAAGTTAAAGGTGGCAGCAGGCTCTGCGGGAGCTGTACTGCTGGAAGACGAAGACGGCGCAGAGCCCGGCGCTCCTGTGCATGCTGCCAGCCCCAAAACCGCTGCTGCAGCTACGAACTGTACGGTCAGTCGCCGCATTTTGCTGCTTGCCACTCTTGTCCCCTCAAGCCGGTTGGAAGTGCTGTGGCCGGCTTTGCCAGACCGCATTCCAGTCTAGTTGAACGTCCTGAGTGCACTTCCCAGCGCATTTTCAGGAAGCTGTCCCCGCTGCTTGAGGAAAAAACACCCCCGATTGCAAAATCGGGGGTGTTCTGTGTGGTCCATTCACTGCCTTTGATGCTGTGCGCAAGGGGGGACTTGAACCCCCACGCCCGAAGGCACAGGAACCTAAATCCTGCGTGTCTGCCAATTTCACCACTCGCGCCGGCTGATGGCCGGCGCCCCAGGGGCGGCCCGCCATCGGCCTCCAGTGTACCTGCTAGTTGTCCAGCTTGAGGTCCCTGCGGAGCTTGGCAACATGCCCGGTTGCACGCACGTTGTATTGCGCCAGGGACACCTTTCCTTCGGGATCCACCACCACCGTGGACCGGATCAGTCCCATGTAGGTCTTGCCGTAGTTCTTCTTCTCGCCCCAAGCCCCGTAGGCCTCAGCCACAGCATGGTCCTCGTCCGAGAGGAGCGGGAAGGTCAGTTGTTCTTCGGATGCAAACTTCGCCAGTGCTTTGACGGGATCGGGAGAGATGCCAACAACCTCATAGCCTGCAGCCTGCAGTGAAGCCAGGGTGTCGCGGAAGTCACAGGCTTCCTTGGCGCAGCCGGGGGTTGATGCTGCCGGATAGAAATAGACGATGGTTTTGCGTCCGCGGAAGTCCGCCAAGCCAACGCTTTTACCGGATTCATCCAGAAGTGAGAAGTTCGGGGCGACGTCGCCCGGGATAAGTCGTTCTGCCACAATATGCTCCTAGCTGGGGATCGCGATTTCCCAGTTTAGTGGGGTGAAGCCGCACTGGCTCCCCGTCCGCGCATATACTGTCGGCATGCCAGATATGGAGAGATGGCCCACCACCCGATTGCTTTCGACAGCTGCGCGCCTGGTGGAAATCTCGTGGAACGAAAAATTGAAGTCCATCGGCCTTACCCACGCCGGGGTCATAGCCATGCAGGTGCTTGCCGCCAAAGGTGCAATAACGCAGGCAGCATTGGCCGAAGTTGCGCGGGTCAAGGCCCAGACAATGGGTACCACTCTTGCGCGGTTGGAGCTGCACGGGCACATCACGCGCCAGCGCAGCGACTCCGACCGCAGAAGCCACGTGGTGACCCTTACGGATGCCGGCAGTGCAGCGCTTGCCGAAGCGGTAAAGCTTGAGCAGGACGTCCTGTCTCCGGTTGCCGTTGATACTGCACGGTTGCGTGAGGAGCTGAGGATCGTAGTCCGGGGGCTGGCTGGTTTGCCTGCTCCCGAGCCGGAACCCAGCGAAGGCGCAGCTGACGCAGCACAGAACTGACTTACACCAAGGCCCAGGCCGAGGCGTTCCTACCCGGAGCGCCTCGGCCAGGCCAAACAAAAAGGCTCCGGATCGTTTTCACGATCCGGAGCCTTTTTGTTATTGGTGCACCCCCCGGGACTCGAACCCGGAACCCATTGATTAAGAGTCAATTGCTCTGCCAGTTGAGCTAGAGGTGCAGCTGTTGACTAAGTCTTCGATGAATTCGCATTCCTCGTTGAGCTCCGCAACGAGGAATAACTCTACACGAGATTTGGACTGTTCAAAACCAAAAGGAGTGGGGGAGTGATGCATGCCATGACGGGGTGATTCCACGGTGGAAGGAGAAATAAAAAAAGCCCTGGAGTGAAAATCACTCCAGGGCTTCCTTTGTGCACCCCCCGGGACTCGAACCCGGAACCCATTGATTAAGAGTCAATTGCTCTGCCAGTTGAGCTAGAGGTGCAGCTGTTGAATTCGACCAACCTTTGGGGCTTTTGTTTCCCCGGCGATCTCCGCAACGACATGAAACTATACACGAGATCCGCCCAACTGCGAAATCGACCCGTACAGGGTGGCCGGCGCTAGGGCGAGACCCTCAGAATCAGCGCAAAGTCGGGGTTCCGGTTGTTACTGATCACCCACAGGGTGCCGTCGGGGGCCCGGGCAACATCCCTGAGGCGCCCATAATGTCCTGTGAAATAAGCCACAGGTTTTCCTGCCGTCTCTTCGTCGAGCGGCACGCTCCACAGCCGTTGGCCACGAAGGGCACCTGTGTAGGCCACGTTGCCAACAATTTCCAGTCCGCTCGGAGACGCTTCGGACGTTGAAGGCCACACCACCTTGGCATCAATCACGCCGCTCCTGCCCGGAGCTCCGGTCACAGTGGGCCACCCGTAGTTGCCACCCGGGGTGATCAGGTTCAATTCATCATCCACGTCAGGTCCGAACTCGCTGGCCCATAGCCTGCCCTCGTTGTCCCATGCCAGTCCTTGGACGTTCCTGTGCCCGTAGCTGAACACGGGATTGTCGCCGAAGGGATTGCCCGGGGCAGGCCGCCCATCAGGGGTAAGGCGCAGGATCTTGCCGCCCAAAGCGTTGATGTCCTGAGGCTGTTCCCGCCGCTGTGAATCCCCCGTGCCTGCATACAGGAAACCGTCGGGACCAAAGCGGATCCGGCCGCCGTTGTGGGTGGATGCCTTGGAAATTCCGGAGAAGACAACCTCCGGCTCGCCCAGGGACAACGAGCCATCCGGGCCCTGCATCAGCGTCATCCTGGCAATCCGGTTGTCGGTGGCGGAGGTGAAGTACGCATACAGCCAGCGGTCACTGCCGAAGGATGGAGACAACGCAAGGCCCAGGAGGCCGCCTTCACCTCCCGGGTCGACGCCGGGAACCTCACCTACCGTACGGGCCTGCCCGTCCCTGATCGCTTTGACTTGGGCGGAGTCGCGCTCGGACACCACTGCTGTTCCGTCCGGGAGGAAGACCACCGACCACGGCAGCTGCAACCCGACGTCGAGCTTTTCAGTGACGACAGGAGTCCCGGGTCCATCGGGGCTGGAGCTTGCCGGGCTGGAGCTTGGGTTTGGCGTCGCCGCTGTTCCTGGCGCTGACGGGCTGCCCGTACAGCCTGCCAGCACCAGGGCAATGGCACAGGCCGGAAGGAACGCGCGCAAACTGCGTGCTGCCCGTGCCTGCCTGCCCATCGACGTCACCATCAGATCGCTGTAACCCTCAGAAGCCCTGCTGGATAGACCCTTCAGTGCCGGCTGCGCCTGGGAGGCCTGAAGCCGGCGGCCTCAGCGTGGGCCGCCGATTCGAACCACACGTCTGCGGCAACTTCTTCATAGCCTGCGGTGTCTTCGTCGTAGTACGTCATGGCCGTTGCGCTGGCCTTCACGGGGTAGGCGTCGGCCTGAGTGCTGGAGGAGCCTGTTCCGTAGGGGTGGTCGGCGGCGAGGTGACCCGATGTTGCGGGGTCCTCCGCTGCTGCGGACTCGGCGCCCGGCAGGGTGGGGGCGTGGACGTCCGTGTATTCGTGATGGTGGACAGGGGTGCCGGACGAGTCCGTCCAGGACGTTTCCCACTCGGCCTTGTCTGCCGACTCAGACGTCGCTGCAGTGGCATCCTCGCCTGCAGGCTCATTCTTGGCCGCAAGCGCCGAAGCACCGGCTGGATCCGCAGTGCCTGCATCCCAATCGTCAACGTCGCCGGCATCGGCCGAGTGCACCGTTGCGCCGCTGTTGACCGTGTCGCTGTTGACCGTCTCGCTGTTGACTGTGTCGGCGGCGACTATGTCTGAGTTGACTGTTGGTTCTGCCACCACGGGTTCCCCGACCTCCGGTTCCTCCACCACCGGAGCAGCAATGACAGGCTCATCCACAGTGAGGCCAGGCGTGGCGGCTGGCTGCGGTTCCGTGGACATGGCTTCGGGCGAATCCCGGACTTCACCCATGGGGGAGGTGCGATCAGCGCCAGCGCCAGCGTCAGCGTCACTGTCAGTGTCGGTGACAGGGCCAGCGCCAGCGTCAGTCACAGGGCCACTGTCAGTGGACAGCGCGGCGTCGGCCGCACCCTGGTCCCGGCGCGCTTTGAGCTGGGCAGGTTCATCTGCCAGGGACTCGTCCACTGCGGGTGCCGGGTCCTCAAATGGCTCCCCGGATGGCTCCCCGGCGGTGGGACCGCTGCCCTCTGCGGCAGCTTTGCCCAGGTTGGTGACGCCGGCAAGTCCGGCTACTCCCGCCGCTGCTGCGGCCGTATCCGGCAGGGAAGCGGTGTTGGCGGGCTCCATTGCCGCGGGTGCTGGAGTCGAGGAGGAATTACGTGATTTGTTGCGGTTCAATAGCCACCAAATAATGGCAACGACCAACACAATGACAATGACCCAAATTATCCAGTCCATGTGGATGCCCTTCTGCTCACAGGGGTGCAGTTCGTGGTGTTCCTGACGTTACGTGCCTCCCCATGGGCTGTCCAGCGTTTGACCTGCTGTTCCATGGAAATTTGCCGCCCCTGCAGGCCATAATTCCGGCGCCGGAAATGGCTGGAAAGCCAATTCCTCCGGGGTCGCCTAGGCTGGCTGAATGGATTTCAAGAGGCTGCAGATTCTGCGCGAGTTGGCAGACCGGCAAAGCGTCGGTGCCACAGCTGAAGCAATGAATGTCACGGCTTCTGCCGTCTCGCAGCAATTGAAGACACTGCAGGCGGAAATCGGTGTTGTGCTGGTGGAAAAAGTCGGCCGGGGCGTCCAGTTGACCGAAGCTGGATATGCCATGGCGGCCGCTGCTGCGGACATAGCCACTGCAATGGCGCGCGCTGAGTCCACCATCGACACCTACAGGAAAGGCTGGCAGACCCGTGTCTCGGCGGCTTTCTTCCCCAGTGCCGCCGAAATGCTCCTGCCCGGGGTGCTGCATCGGGTATCCGCGGTGGACGGGCTGACTTTTGACGCGTACTTCGAAGACCCGGGAACCGCCCACTTCGCGCCGCTGGTGGCGGACTACGACATTGTCCTGGCCCACAGCGTGGATGGGCCGGACGTATTTGCCCGCCAAGGACTGACGGTTGTCCCGCTGCTCGAAGAGGCCCTGGACGTCGCCATGCCCGCCGGACATCCGCTGGCAGCGAAGGCAGGTTTGAGCCCGGGGGATGTGGTGGACTACCCGTGGATAGGCGTGCCGGAGGGGTTTCCCTTCGACACTGTCCTTCGCCAGATCGAGCTCCATGCAGGCCGCCAAGCCAGGCGCGGCCAGCGGTATCCGGACCTGCGGGTATTGGAAGCGCTGGTGGTCGCCGGCCACGGGATCTGCCTCCTGCCGCGCTATACCGCCCGGGCCAGTGCCCGGCGTGGACTGGTGCTCCGGCCGTTGACGGACGTGAAAGCCAGCAGGAGCATTGTTGCCCTGTCCCGTCAGGAGGTTGCAGCCAGGGGCACCATCGCCATGGTCCTTGACATGCTCAGGAACGAGGCCGCGGCGATCGCCAGGGAGCTCCAGGATGCTCCCGGGCGAACCTGAACCCCCGGACAGCCGGGGGCCGGACCACAAGGGAACGCGCCGGTGTCCTGCAATATTCGGCCGATCCCGCTTAACGCGGCATGGAACAGCGGTGGCTGGGCCTGCGTACCCATAGACTTTGGTCATGAGTGACACTGAGATTGCGACACACACCACGCCGGATATCAAGCCACGCAGCCGGGTGGTCACTGACGGCATCCACGCTGCACCTGCCCGTGGGATGTTCCGTGCAGTGGGCATGGGGGACGACGACTTCGCCAAACCCCAGATCGGCGTCGCCAGTTCCTGGAATGAAATTACCCCCTGCAACCTCTCCCTTAACCGGCTTGCACAAGGCGCCAAGGAAGGCGTCCATGCCGGTGGGGGCTTTCCCATGCAGTTCGGCACGATTTCCGTCTCGGACGGCATTTCCATGGGGCATGAAGGCATGCACTTCTCTCTGGTTTCCCGCGAAGTCATTGCCGACTCCGTGGAAACGGTGATGCAGGCCGAACGGATCGACGGTTCGGTCCTGCTGGCCGGTTGCGACAAATCACTTCCCGGAATGCTGATGGCTGCTGCCCGCCTGGACCTCGCATCGGTGTTCCTCTACGCCGGGTCCATCATGCCCGGCTGGGTCAAGCTTGAGGACGGCTCGGAAAAGGAAGTCACCCTCATCGATGCCTTCGAAGCTGTCGGTGCCTGTGCTGCAGGCAAGATGAGCATGGAAGACCTCACCCGGATCGAAAAAGCCATTTGCCCGGGCGAAGGTGCCTGCGGCGGTATGTACACGGCGAACACCATGGCCTGCATCGGCGAAGCCTTGGGGATGTCCCTTCCGGGTTCGGCCGCCCCGCCTTCGGCAGACCGGCGTCGTGATGACTTCGCCCGTAAGTCCGGGGAAGCGGTGGTGAACCTGCTGCGCCTGGGGATCACAGCCCGCGACATCATGACCAAGAAGGCCTTTGAAAACGCCATTGCGGTAACCATGGCCTTCGGTGGTTCCACCAATGCCGTCCTGCACTTGCTGGCCATTGCCCGCGAGGCAGAAGTCGAGCTGACCCTTGATGACTTCAACCGTATCGGTGACAAAATTCCCCACCTTGGCGACCTGAAGCCTTTTGGCCGCTACGTCATGACCGATGTGGACAAGATTGGCGGCGTTCCCGTCATCATGAAGGCACTGCTCGACGCCGGCCTGCTGCATGGCGACTGCCTCACCGTCACCGGCAAGACCCTCGCCGAGAACCTCGCCTCCATCAACCCGCCGGACCTCGACGGCAAGATCCTCCGGGCGCTGGACAACCCCATCCACAAGACCGGCGGCATCACCATCCTCCACGGCTCCATGGCACCTGAAGGGGCAGTGGTGAAGAGCGCCGGCTTCGACGCCGACGTCTTCGAAGGCACCGCCCGCGTCTTTGAGCGTGAACAAGGCGCCCTCACTGCGCTGGACAACGGCGAAATCCATAAGGGTGACGTGGTGGTGATCCGCTACGAAGGCCCCAAGGGTGGTCCGGGCATGCGCGAGATGCTGGCCATTACCGGCGCCATCAAGGGGGCAGGGCTGGGCAAGGATGTCCTGCTGCTCACCGATGGCCGATTCTCCGGCGGCACAACCGGACTCTGCATTGGCCACGTTGCCCCTGAAGCGGTCGACGGCGGTCCCATCGCCTTTGTGAAGGACGGGGACCGCATCCGCGTCGACATCGCTGCACGCTCGTTCGACCTCCTGGTGGACGAGGCGGAGCTCGAAGCCCGCAAGGAGGGCTGGGAGCCGCTGCCGGCGAAGTTCACCAAGGGTGTCCTTGCCAAGTACGCCAAGCTTGTCCACAGCGCCTCAACGGGGGCGTACTGCGGATAATTCCTGTCTGGGACTCCGGCTGCCGCAGGGCCGCCGGAGTCCGGCAGGCGGACATGGCTGTCCAAATAGTGAGATACGATAGTGGTCAATTGACACGTATCTCACTTAGAGGGAACACTGAACGCATGATCACATTCGTTACCGTCGGCGTCGTCGTCCTTACCAAGCGCGTGGCTTAGCCCGACTGGTAACGAACCGTCACGCGCAAACCCCTCGAAGAGCCGGAAGGCTGAGGGGTTTTTTTATTCCCCCAAGCAAGACCCATCTATTGAAGATCCACTAAGGAAGAGTCCGATGAGCAAAGGATCGCCGATCAGCCCCTCGCTGATGGCTGCAAAGTCCGCTGGAGCCCACAAAGCTCCGGAAAAGGTCGACCGTACGGCTGAGGCCGTCGTCGTCGACGCTGCTGCACCTCTCTCTCCTGTACTTGGGCCGAACACCGTTGTACCCCCAACGGTGATGTCCGGCTCGCAAGCAATTGTCCGCTCGCTCGAAGAACTCGGCGTGGACGATATTTTCGGTTTGCCCGGTGGCGCGATCCTGCCCACCTACGACCCCTTGATGGCCTCCAGCATGAATCACATCCTGGTCCGTCACGAACAGGGAGCCGGCCACGCCGCGCAAGGCTACGCCATGGTTACCGGACGGGTTGGCGTTTGCATCGCCACCTCAGGCCCCGGTGCCACCAACCTCGTTACCGCCATCATGGATGCCCACATGGACTCCGTGCCGATGGTGGCCATCACCGGACAGGTATCCAGCGGAGTCATCGGCACCGATGCCTTCCAGGAAGCTGACATCGTGGGTATCACGATGCCCATCACCAAGCACTCGTTCCTGGTGACGGACCCCAACGACATCCCGCATGTGATGGCCGAGGCATTCCACCTCGCCTCCACGGGTCGTCCGGGCCCGGTCCTGGTGGACATCGCCAAGGACGCCCAGGTGGGCAGGATGACGTTCTCCTGGCCTCCGAAGGTGGACCTGCCGGGCTACCGTCCCGTGGTGCGTGGACACAACAAGCAGGTCCGCGAAGCTGCCAAGCTGATCGCTGCTGCCAGCAAGCCCGTGCTGTACGTCGGCGGCGGCGTGGTCAAGGGCCATGCCTCGGCCGAACTCATGGAACTTGCGCTGGCTACCGGCGCTCCCGTGGTTACCACCTTGATGGCCCGTGGTGCTTTCCCTGATTCGCACCCGCAGCATGTCGGCATGCCCGGTATGCACGGCTCGGTCTCCGCCGTGACCGCACTTCAGCAAGCAGACCTCCTGATCACCCTTGGGGCCCGGTTTGATGACCGCGTGACGGGCGTGCTGAAGACCTTCGCCCCGTTTGCCAAGGTCATCCACGCTGACATCGACCCGGCTGAGATCTCCAAGAACCGCACTGCCGACGTCCCGATCGTTGGTTCGGTCAAGGAGATCATTCCCGAACTCACCGAAGCCGTGAAGACGCAGTTTGAATTGAGCGGAACCCCGGACCTGGATTCCTGGTGGGCCTTCCTCGGCAACTTGCGCGATACGTACCCGCTGGGCTGGACCGAGCCGGAAGACGGACTCACCGCACCGCAGCGCGTCATCAAGCGGATCGGTGAACTCACGGGTCCCGAAGGCATCTACGTTGCCGGCGTGGGCCAGCACCAGATGTGGGCTGCCCAGTTCATCAAGTACGAACGGCCGCACGCCTGGCTGAACTCCGGTGGAGCAGGAACCATGGGATACTCGGTTCCGGCGGCCATGGGTGCCAAGGTCGGTGAACCGGATCGCGTGGTCTGGGCCATCGACGGTGACGGCTGCTTCCAGATGACAAACCAGGAACTGGCCACCTGTGCCATCAACAACATCCCCATCAAGGTGGCCATCATCAACAACTCCTCGCTGGGCATGGTCCGCCAATGGCAGACGCTGTTCTACGAGGGCCGCTACTCCAACACGGACCTGAACACAGGCCACGACACCGTCCGGATTCCGGACTTCGTGAAGCTGGCCGACGCCTACGGTTGCGCTGCACTGCGGTGCGAGCGTGACGAGGACATCGACGCCACCATCCAGAAGGCACTCGAGATCAATGACCGCCCCGTGGTCATCGACTTCGTGGTCAGCCCCAACTCGATGGTGTGGCCCATGGTGCCTTCAGGTGTCAGCAATGACCAGATCCAGGTTGCCCGCAACATGACCCCGGAATGGGAAGAGGAGGACTAGGCATGACCCGCCACACACTGTCCGTTCTGGTAGAAGACAAGCCCGGCGTGCTGACCCGCGTGGCCAGCCTGTTTGCCCGGCGCGCGTTCAACATTAATTCCCTGGCTGTGGGACCCACCGAGGTCCCTGGCATGTCCCGCATGACGGTTGTCGTCGACGCCGACGGCGACCTGATCGAGCAGGTCACCAAGCAGCTCAATAAGTTGGTCAACGTCATCAAGATCGTTGAGCTGACTTCCGAATCTTCCGTACAACGTGACCACATCCTGGTCAAAGTACGTGCGGATGCCGCGACACGCCTGCAGGTTACCCAGGCTGCAGACCTGTTCCGTGCCGCAGTCGTCGACGTGTCCACAGACTCGTTGGTGATCGAGGCAACCGGTACCCCCGAGAAGCTCGCCGCGCTGCTTTCAGTGCTCGAGCCGTTCGGCATCCGTGAAATCGTGCAGTCCGGCACCTTGGCCGTTGGACGGGGATCCCGCTCCATGAGTGACAGGGCGCTCCGCTCCGCGTGAGCAGAACGTCCAGTACCGCAGCACCACAATCAATATCTAAGAAAACCACTCAAGAGGAGTTACGCAAGTGACTGAAATGTTCTACGACGACGACGCAGACCTGTCGATCATCCAGGGCCGCAAAGTAGCCATCGTTGGCTACGGCTCCCAGGGCCACGCCCACGCGCTTAACCTGCGCGATTCCGGCGTCGAGGTTGTTATTGCGCTGAAGGACGGCTCCAAGTCGGCCGCCAAGGCAGAGGACGCCGGCTTCACGGTCAAGAACGTTGCGGACGCCGCCGAATGGGCAGATGTCATCATGATCCTGGCACCGGACCAGCACCAGCGCGCGATCTACAACGACTCCATCAAGGACAAGCTGACCGAGGGCAAGGCACTTGCTTTCGCCCACGGCTTCAACATCCGCTTCGGCTACATCGAGGCTCCGGCCGGCGTTGACGTCATCCTGATCGCACCGAAGGCGCCGGGCCACACGGTTCGCCGCGAATTCGAAGCCGGCCGCGGTATCCCGGACATCATTGCAGTGGAGCAGGACGCCTCAGGCTCGGCCTGGGACCTGGCGAAGTCCTATGCCAAGGCGATCGGTGGTACCCGCGCCGGTGTCATCAAGACCACCTTCACCGAAGAGACCGAAACCGACCTCTTCGGCGAGCAGTCCGTTCTTTGTGGCGGCGTTTCCCAGCTGGTCCAGTACGGCTTTGAAACCCTGACCGAAGCCGGCTACCAGCCGCAGATCGCCTACTTCGAGGTCCTCCACGAGCTCAAGCTCATTGTTGACCTCATGTGGGAGGGCGGCATCGCCAAGCAGCGCTGGAGCGTTTCGGACACCGCAGAGTACGGCGACTACGTCTCCGGCCCGCGCGTCATCACCCCCGAGGTGAAGGAAAACATGAAGGCTGTCCTCGCCGACATCCAGAGCGGTGCGTTCGCCAAGCGCTTCATCGATGACCAGGACAACGGCGGTACCGAGTTCAAGGAACTTCGCGCCAAGGCAGAGCAACACCCGATCGAAGAGGTCGGCCGCGAACTGCGCTCCCTCTTCTCCTGGCAGCAGCAGGACGCTGACTACGTTGAAGGTTCCGCAGCCCGCTGATCCTTCGGCGCCGGCCTAAGGCCTCCGCCACATAACGACGCGCCCGCCCGGTGGACAAAGCCGGGCGGGCGTTGCCGTATCACCGGCATTGCGCCCAGGTTTTCATCAGCGGCCTTGGCTGTGAACTTCTTCACAACGGCCGCCGGCCCGGCCGTAACATCCCCCGCCGGCAGCGGAATCCCGGCCCGTATTCGATATTCTGGGCTGGTCCCGGCGCCGTGCCCCGGGCCACGCATCCGCTCCTTGTCCAGTCCTGTCCCAAAAGTTGTCCAAAGTAAGGTGCCTCCCCGTGTCAGCCAGCAAACCCGTCGTCCTCCTCGCCGAGGAACTTTCGCCCGCCACAGTCGAGGCTTTGGGCCCGGACTTTGAAATCCGACAGACCGACGGCGCAGACCGTTCGCAGCTGCTGTCCGCAATCGCCGACGTCGATGCCATCCTGGTCCGCTCGGCTACCCAGGTGGACGCCGAAGCCATTGCCGCCGCGAAGAACCTGAAGGTCATCGCCCGTGCCGGCGTCGGACTGGACAACGTGGACATCAAGGCCGCCACCCAGGCAGGCGTCATGGTGGTCAACGCCCCGACGTCCAACATCGTCTCCGCAGCCGAGCTGACCGTTGGCCACATCCTCAGCTTGGCACGCCACATTCCGCAGGCGAGCTCCGCGCTGAAGAATGGCGAGTGGAAGCGCTCCAAGTACACGGGCATCGAACTCTTCGAGAAGAAGATCGGCATCATCGGCCTGGGCCGCATCGGTGCCTTGGTCGCAGCGCGCCTGCAGGGCTTCGATACCCAGATCCTGGCGTACGACCCCTACATCACCTCGGCCCGCGCCGCCCAGCTGGGCGTCAAGCTGGTCACCCTGGACGAGCTCCTGGAGAACTCCGACTTCATCACCATCCACATGCCCAAGACGCCCGAAACGGTGGGGATGCTCGGCGCTGATGCTTTCCGCAAGATGAAGGAAACCGCCTACGTGGTCAACGTAGCCCGCGGCGGCCTCGTGGATGAAGAAGCACTCCACATTGCGTTGAAGGAAGGCCAGATTGCCGGAGCCGGCGTTGACGTCTTCGTCAAGGAGCCCAGCACCGACCTGCCGTTCTTCGAGTTCGACAACGTCATCGTGACTCCGCACCTGGGCGCTTCAACGGACGAAGCCCAGGAGAAGGCCGGGGTTTCCGTGGCCAAATCGGTTCGCTTGGCCCTTGCCGGTGAACTGGTGCCCGACGCCGTGAACGTCGCCGGCGGAGTCATCGCCCCGGATGTCCGCCCGGGCATCCCGCTGATTGAAAAGCTGGGCCGCATCTTCACCGCACTGACGCACGCTTCGCTCACCCAGATCGACGTCGAAGTTGCAGGCGAGATTTCCTCGCTGGATGTCAAAGTGCTCGAGCTTGCTGCACTGAAGGGCGTTTTCGCCGATGTGGTCACCGAACAGGTCTCTTACGTCAACGCCCCTGTGATCGCCGAACAGCGCGGCATCAACACCCGCCTGATCACCACTCCGGATGCTGAGGACTACCGCAACGTCCTGACCATCCGTGGTGCCCTCAGCGATGGTTCCCAGATCTCCGTTGCCGGAACCCTCACGGGTCCCAAGCAGGTGGAAAAGCTGGTGGGCGTCAACGGGTACGACGTCGAAATCCCCATCAGCGAGCACTTGGTGGTGGTGGCCTATGCGGACCGTCCCGGCGTTATCGGCACCATCGGACACATCCTGGGCATGAACAACATCAATATCGGCGGCATGCAGGTTGCCCGCCAGACCGAAGGCGGCCAGGTTCTTGCCCTGCTGACCATCGACAGCTCCGTGCCACAGCAGGTCCTGGAAGCCATCAAGGCCGGCATTGGCGCGGACATGGTCCGGGAAGTGGACCTGGAGGACTAGGACTTTACCTGATTTCCATCAGCTGAGTTCGCGTGCCGGCGACACACCTTTGGCACGCTGGAGTGGCCGGTCTGCTTACAATGGCTGGGTCCGGGATTCGGACCCGGCAGCAGGCCGGCCACAACTTTTGCACCTACAGCCCGGTATTCCCTTGTGTCTTTTGAGGAGTTCCGGACTTTGCGTGCGCGCCCGCAATCAAGGTCTCAGGGAGCCCAATGAACGCCGTCCAAAGGTTCATCAGAAGCCGTGTGCTGCTGCTGACCGCGGCCATTTTGATCGTCGCTATGTGCTTGTCCGTCCTCGTCCAAAGCCAGTCGCAGGCTGCTTTGAACAGGACAGTGGATGAGAACTCGCGGGGTCTCTACGACATCCTGGTCCAGGCCAAGCCTGACCAGGACCAAGATGGCGACGGCGGTGCATTGATCCAGCCGGAAATCGCCAACGGCCAGGGCGGGATCAGCTTTGAACAGCTGGAAAAGATCCGCACCATGGGCCAGACGGCGGTTGCCGCCCCCATCAGCCTGGTCTCCCGCGTTTCGCAGAACCTTGAGGCTCCCCGCCTCAACGCCATGGACTACCTCGGCTACAACGCCGGCCTGGCCGGAGCTGTGACAGCGGGGGACCCCTCGGCCATGGATTCCAGCAAATGGCCCGCTGCCGAATCGGTGTTGTCCGATACGCCCAAGAAGTACCGGCTGACCGCCTCGGCCACGAGCTCCGACGGCGTGAACCAGCAAACACTCTTCAAGACCAGCGCAGAGGGCACCCTGGGCAAGGGTCGCTTGATCCAGGAGCAGGCTGCAGGCGGCTCCAACGTCAGGATTGCCGGACCCGAAGGTGAGACCGGGGTCAAGTTCCCGGCTCCCGCGCTTGGCTCCGAGCACAACCTCTTCAACCTCTCCGTAGCGCTGCCACTGGCACCTGAGGTGACCGAGTCCGTCGTCGCGGTTGACCCGGCGGCCGAAAGGGCGCTGCTGGGATCCGCAGGCGACTTCCTGGCGCCCCTCGAGAAGGCCCCGCCGGCTGATGCACGTGACGCCGGAGCAATCGGGCGCCACTTCGAAAGCCTCTTCACCACGGGCCTGAGCATGGACCAGCTGGAGGAGGGCCCCGACTTCCTGGGCGTCAAGCTCAAGTACTGGGCGCCGCTGATGACCCAGTACCAGCAGGCAAAGCGTGACGGGTTGCTGACCGACGATTCCCAGGCGATCCCGCTCATTGTCCGTTCCGGCACCTCCCTTGACCTGCAGTACTCGGTCAAAATCGAAGAACTGGACGCCAGCGGCAAGGTGGTCAACGAGGTCGGCACGGTCACGCGCAGCCTGGACAAGGATTACCTCCCGTTCGTCTCCAAGTCCCCGTTTGCCCTCGAATGGCCAGGCTCCACAGACCACAGCAAGCTGCTGGGAAGCACCGCTTCCTTCAGCCAGGGCCTGTACAACCCGGCAACCTGGAGCGCAGCATTCGCCGCTGCGCCCAAGTACAAGGACGGCGACGAAGCCTCCAATGGTGCCTCGGACAAGAGCGCCACGCCGGGGGACTGGGTGACGGTCAACCGTCTCCCGGAGAAGTCTTCCTTTGGTGCAGCCGTGGACCAGACCCAACGGAAGCCTGTTGATGAGCGCTCCTACCGGGAAGACCTGGAAACGGGCAAGAAGCCGGCGGCACCGCTTCCCATGGTGTACGGCACCTTCGACCCCGCAGCCGTCCAGTCGGCGGCCGGTGATGTCAACAAGCTGCCCCTGGGCGGCTACGACCCCACTCCGATGACCCTCACCAAGGACGCTGAGGGCAAGGACGTCGAGGGTACCGAACTGAAGCCCTCATTGAGTGCTACGGGTCTGGTCAGCCAGTCCGCCGGTGCCATCACCGACTACTACGGCCTCGCCGCAGCCCGCGGCTATGACACCAACGCCGATGTCATTGACGCCATCCGGGTCAAGGCCTCCGCTACCGGTAACTGGAAGACGGCACAGCCCGAGGTGGAGAAACTGGCCACCCAGATCCGCGAGCTCGGACTGGAAGCTACCGTGGTGGCCGGTTCCGCACGCGAGGACGCCAATATCTTCGTCCCCGGCTACAGCAAGGACGACGCCGGCAAGGAATCACCCCTGGGCACCGTCCAGCAGTCGTGGGTCCGCCAGGATGCAGCCGATGCCGTCTCCGGTTCGCTGACCGGTACCAACATCACCCTGCTCTTCCTGACCCTGTTGGGCGCAACGCTCCTGACCGGCGCGTCGACGGTCAGCTACATCAGGCAGCGCCGGAGCGAAGCCGGCATTCTCAGGGCGATGGGCTGGACGCAGAAACGCATCCGGTCCTGGGTCCTTGAAGAATTTGCCGTAGGCGCGGCAGCCCTCGCTGCCGCCGGAGTCATCCTCAGCCTGCTCAGTTGGAACATCGCCACCGTGATCGTTTCAGTGACCATGCTGATCATCTACTGTGGAGCCGCGTGGCTGGCTGCCCAGCAGCTGCGCCACCGCGTGGTGATCGACCAGGAGCCGCAGCACGATGACCGCCTTGTAACGGTGGACTCTCCGTTGACCTTCGCCAACAGGCAACTCACCACCAACCGGTTCAACTCCATCTCCCTTGCGGTGGCGGTAGGTGTGTTCGGGGCTGCAGTAGGTGCCCTGATCGCGCTGCTGATCGATATTCCGCGGGCGGCCGGGGCCAGCGCCCTCAGTGGCCTGGCCGCTGCAAGCATCGCCTTGCCCAGCGTCATCCTGGCAGTCTTCGGAGTAGTGGTTGGCCTGCTGCTGACCCTCGTGACCGGTCGCTTTGAACTCCACGCCAAGCGGGAGTACCTCGGTACGTTGAAGGCCATGGGCTGGAACCCGGACATGCTGGGCCAGGTCCGCTTCTTCGAGAACGCCCTTGTAGGCACGGTGGCACTTCCCCTCGGCGTCCTCGGCGCCCTGGGACTCGGGTTGCTGCTGGCACCCTACGCGGCCCTGTGGGCCGGATTGGCCGGTCTGCTGGCCGTAATTTGCTGGATTCCGATTGCAACGAAAGTAGTCAAATGACTGACAAACTCAACCCCGAGCTGACGGCCACCCCGGAATCCACGGAAGAGTCGCTGCAGACCCGCGCCAACACGATCGTGAAGGCCGCTGACCACGCAACTCCCTTGGAACTGAGCCGCGTGACCATCCATTACGGTGGCGACAAAGGCGGCGCCGAGGAAGTGGACGTCGTCGACGACTTCAACCTCACCCTCCACGCCGGTGAGATGCACTGCATCGCCGGCCGAAGCGGTTCCGGCAAGACGAGCATCCTGACGGTGAGCGCCGGACTGACGCTCCCGACGTCGGGCAAGGTCTTTTGGGAGGGCCTGCCTCTGGAGACCATGGGCGATGACGAAATCGCCGACCGTCGCCGTGCACTCATCGGATATGTGGACCAGGGCGGCGCCTTGATCGACGGCATGAGCGCCCTGGAGAACGTCCTGCTTCCCGCCGTGCCTGACGGCGAAGTGGAGCAGCGGACCGAGATGGCCAAGGACCTCCTGGACCTGGTGGGCCTGGGACGCCGCATGCGCCACCGTCCCGCCCAGCTCTCCGGTGGTGAACGCCAGCGTGTGGCTATTGCCCGTGCCCTGATCCTGGGTACCCGCGTACTGGTGGTGGACGAGCCCACGGCCAGCTTGGACCGGGCCGCGGCCAACCGCATCATCGGGATCCTCAAGGACACCACCAGTGATGGCATCGCCGTGCTGGTGGCCTCCCACGACCACGAACTGGTCCGGCTCAGCGATACGCTGACCGAACTAAACTAAGCTATTTCATCCTAAATAAAGGTAACTTCTTAGAGTGACGTCTCCAGAGAAATCCCCGTTCTACATCACCACCGCAATCAGCTACCCCAACGGCGTGCCGCACATCGGCCACGCCTACGAGGTCATTGCCACCGATGCCATGGCGCGTTTCAAGCGCCTTGACGGCCATGAAGTGTTCTTCATGACCGGGACGGACGAGCACGGACTCAAGATGCAGCAGTCTGCCGAGAAGGAAGGCATCACTGCCAAGGAGCTCGCGGACCGCAACTCGGCGGCGTTCCAGCAGATGAGCAAGGACCTGGGCATCTCCCACGACCGCTTCATCCGCACCACCGATCCCGATCACTATGCCGCTTCCCAAGCCATTTGGAAGAAGATGGAAGCCAACGGCGACATCTACCTGTCCAAGTACGAGGGCTGGTACTCCGTCCGCGACGAGGCGTACTACGTCGAGGACGACACCGTAGTGAAGGATGACGGGCTCCGCTACTCCAAGGAGACTGACACCCTGGTCACCTGGACTGCTGAGGAGAGCTACTTCTTCCGGCTCTCCAACTATCAGGAAAAGCTTCTCGAGCTGTATGAGGCTCAGCCTGAATTCGGCGCACCGCAGTCCCGCTTCAACGAGGTCATCAGCTTCGTCAAGCGTGGTCTTGAGGACTTGTCGATCAGCCGCACCACCTTCGACTGGGGTGTTCCTGTTCCGGGCGATGAGAAGCACGTCATGTACGTCTGGGTTGACGCCCTCACCAACTACCTCACCGGCGTTGGCTACCCGGATATCGAGTCTGAATCCTTCAGGAAGTTCTGGCCCGCTGACGTCCACGTGATCGGAAAGGACATCTCGCGTTTCCATGCCATCTACTGGCCTGCGTTCTTGTTGAGCGCCGGACTGGAGCTGCCACAACGCGTCATGATCCACGGCTTCCTCACCAACAACGGCGTCAAGATGTCCAAGTCCCTCGGCAACGTGGTGGCCCCCCAGGATTTCGTAGCCCAGTACGGGCTGGACCAGTGCCGGTACTTCTTCCTCCGCGAAGTTCCTTTCGGTGCTGACGGCAACTACAACCACGAGGCAATCGTGGGCCGCATGAATTCGGACCTCGCCAACAACTTCGGAAACCTTGCCCAGCGTTCGTTGTCCATGGTGGCGAAGAACTGCGAAGGCAAGGTTCCGGTACCGGGCGCCTTCACTGCCGAGGACACTGCCTTGCTGGCACAGGCGGGGGAGTTGCTGGAGACAGCCCGCTCCGCCTTTGACAAGCAGGAATTCAGCAGGGCGCTCGAAGCCATCTGGACCGTGCTGGGCGACACCAACGCCTACTTTGCCGAGCAGGCCCCGTGGGTCCTGCGGAAGACGGACATCGAGCGTATGAACACGGTCCTGTACGTCACGTTGGAGGTCGTGAGGATCGTAGCGATCCTCGCCCAGCCGGTCATGCCGTCGTCGTCCGCCAAACTGCTTGAGGTGCTCGGCCAGGCCGAAGGTGCGGCCAGGCAGTTCGCCGCAATCGCCACGCCGATCGTTGCGGGCACACAGTTGCCGGCTCCGGCACCGGTCTTCCCCCGCTACGAGGAGCCCGCCGAGGCGTAAACCCTCTCCCACCTAACGGGCATCAATAAGAAACGCTCTCTCACTTCCTGCCGGGAAGTGGGAGAGCGTTTCTTATTTCAGGGGGATATGTGGAAGAGGGTCTAGGCGGTAGCCAGTCCCTCCACCGGGGAAAGTCGCGCCGCCCGCCGGGCCGGGATGACCGAGGCCAGCAGACCTGCCACCACAGCTACGCCAAAGACGGCGGCCAGTTGCAGCCACGGCACGGCCGGAACAACACTCGCTACCCCGCCCAGGGTTGCCTGTGCCCCGAGCCAGCCGTAGACGATGCCCATTCCCGCACCCATGATGGCGGCCACGCCGGCGACCAGTACGGCCTCGATGGCCAGCATTCCGCGGAGCTGGCCTTTGGTGAGGCCCAGCGCCCTTAGGAGCGAGTTCTCCCGGGTCCGTTCCAGGACCGAGAGGGACAAGGTGTTGGCCACCCCGATCAAGGCAATGACTACGGCCACACCCAGCAGCCCGGTGACAACCAACAGCAGCACGTCAATGATGCTGTTGAACGTCACCCGCTCGATGGCGGCCCCACTGACCGTGCGCTCCTGCACACCCAATGCCGCAGCAATGTCCTTCTGAAGGGCCTGCACTCTGTCCGTGGAGACCGAATCATCCAGTTTCACCCACACCATGGAGGCGGTTTCAGGCAGCGGAGAGGCAGGAATGCTGGAACTCTCCACGAACGCCGGAACGTGACGGGTGCGCAGTACCTTGGCATCAAGGGAAACGCTGCCTGCCGCAGTCGCGATGCTGGCAGGTCCTTCCGGAGAGTCCTCGGGAAGATAGAGGGTTCCGGGACCAGGTTTCAGGTTGTTATCGCGCAGGACTTCCGCGGCATCGGCGGCGGAGATGCCGTAAATGGTCTGGCCGCCGTCGGGGGTGGTTGTATCGCTGAGTGTTCCCACCGGCTCCAGCAGGACCGCCGCGCTGACGCCGTCGAGGCCTTTGATCCTCGTCAGGGCCTGATCGTGATCGCCTGAGCCATCCACCGCAGTCTGGGCGGAAAGGTCCACAGGGTAGTTCTCGGCGAGGGTGTCGTTGAACGCCTGCCGCGAGGTGGCCGCTCCGGTCATCATGAGCGAGACCAAGGTGACGCCAATAAGCAGTGCCGCAGCCGTCGCCGAGGTGCGGGCAGGGTTGCGGGTGGCGTTCACAGCCGCGAGCTTGCCCGGCACTCCCGCCGGTGCCGCGAGCCGGCCTGCTACGGCAACAACCGTGGGGATGAACAGCGTGGAGCAAAGGAGAATGCCCACAAACGAGGCAGCGCCGCCCAGCAGGGCAACGCCCAGCGAGACGTTCACGCTGCCGTACACCAGCGCCGCGGCGCCGCCCAGCAGGGCCACCAGCCCCAGGACCAGGCGCACCTTGCCCCGTGCGTTCCGGACGGACGCGTCATCGCTGGGGCGCAGCGCAGCAAGGGGCGCGACGGCGGTGGCCGCCTTTGCGGGAACCAGCGCCGCGACCACAGTCAACACTGTTCCGGCGACCAAGCCGGCAACAATGGCAGACGGTGGGACAGCCAACGTCGCAAAGGCCTGTTCCGGCTGGGTCCTTGCCCAGGCAATCAGCCCGGTCATCAGGCCTGCAGCGGCCAGGACGCCCAGCACCGAGGACAGGAAACCAACCACCAAAGCTTCGAGCATGACCGAGCCGCGGATTTGTCCCCGGCCTGCTCCCAGGCACCGAAGAAGGGCCAGCTCCCTGGTTCTCTGGGCCACCAGAACGGAGAAGGTGTTCGCTACCACCAACGTGGAGACAAGGATGGCCACGCCGGCGAATGCGAGCAGGACTATGGTCAGCTGGTCCTGCCCCGCGCTCAGCATGGCCACAGTGGATGTGACCTTCTCCTGGGCCGTTTCCAGCACAGGAGATGCCGCTCCCGCCGCCTCCATCCGATGGGTGATGTACTCCTTGGCCGCCGCCGCGTCTTCGCCGGACTTGAGTGAAAACTGAACCCCGGCAAACCCGGCTCCGGCGTCCTGCACCGCGTTCAGGACGGCATCGGAGGCCACCAATTGCGCTGCCGAGGAGGAGAAAGGATCATTGGTGGCCTGGATCAGGCCGGTAATGCTGACTTTGGCGGTCTTGACAGGTCCTGCGCCGCGGAGTTCAAGCATGCTCCCCACGGACAGTCCAAGATGCTCAGCGGTCTTGACATCGATCACTGCCTCCGACGCCTTTGACGGCATGGAGCCGCTCTTCAACACAGCGCCCTCCAAAGATGCCGGCGCTGCGTTGCGAAGCCGGCCGTACTGCTCACCGCCGCCGGCTTCGAACATGACATAAGTGGACCGCTCGGCGTAGCTGTCCTCCACTGAAGGGGCGGACACGGCAGCGTCCACAGCTGCCTGGGTGAACGCTTCGCCGTTCCTGGATGATGCAACCAGATCGGCGTTGCGGTACGACTCACCGATGCTGGCGCCCAGGGAGGCATTCGTGCTTGCACCCACCATCAGCGTCGCGGAGAGGAACATGACGGACAACATCACCGCGAGTCCGATGGCGACGAAACGCCGGAAATGCGTCGTCAATTGGGAAACGGCAACACGCAGCATGCTCAGGCCCCCAGTTTGCCGAGGGCTGCCAGGACCGAATCCGCGGTGGGATCATGGATCTCGCCCACCAGCCCGCCGTCGCTCATCAGGACCACGCGGTCGGCATAGCTGGCGGCCACGGGATCGTGGGTAACCATGATGATGGTCTGGCCCATCTCCTGGCTGCTCCGGCGGAGCAATGCCAGCACTTCACCGCCGGCTTTGGAGTCAAGGTTGCCCGTTGGCTCATCGCCGAACACGACGTCGGGACGGGTCAGCAAGGCCCGGGCTACTGCCACGCGTTGCTGTTGCCCGCCGGAAAGCTCGTGCGGGCGGTGCTTGAGCCGGTCCTTCAGGCCCAGGGTGGTGACAACGGTATCCAACCACGCGGCGTCGGCGGTGGTCCCCGCCAAAGCCAGCGGAAGGGTGATGTTCTGCTCGGCCGTCAACGTGGGCACCAAATTGAAGGCCTGGAAAACGAAGCCGATCCTCTCCCTGCGGAGCGCCGTGAGCTGACGGTCGTTCAGGCCCGTCAACTCCGTGCCACCGAGGACAATACGGCCCGAGTCAGCTGTATCAAGGCCGGCAAGGCAATGCATCAACGTGGACTTGCCGGAACCTGAGGGCCCCATGATGGCCGTGAACTTTCCAGCATCAAAGCTCACCGAGACCTTGTTCAGTGCGGTGACAGTGGTATCTGCGCGGCCGTAGCTTTTGCTCAGCTCGTGGGCCTCGACGGCGGGGCGGGCCTGGGCGGCGTCGGAGCCCTTGGGCCGCTCGGTTCCTGACGGGTGGGAGAGGTGCGTGAATGTTGACATGCTTTCACGCTATGTTCTGCCATGGCCCTACAGGATCGGGCCAAGGGCCCATTGTCCGGCGGCGGCACTCATACCCAGGTCGGAGATGCTAGGACCCAGGGGCTACAACGCCGGTCTCATAGGCGATCACCACTACTTGCACCCGGTCCCTGGCCCCCAACTTGGCAAGGATGTGCCCCACATGGGTTTTCACTGTGGCTTCCGAGAGGAACAGCCCCGCGGCGATCTCGGGATTCGACTGTCCTTGGGCGATCAGCTGGAAGACCTCGCGCTCGCGGGTCGTCAGACGCTCGACGGCGGCAGCGTGCACGGACTGCTCCGGCGTCTGTGTCCTCAGCAACGGTGCCACATGGTCCAGCAAACGCCTGGTGGTGGAGGGAGCTATCACCGCATCCCCGCGGAAGACGGTGCGGATGGCTTCCAGTAGTTCTTCGGGTGGGGCATCCTTCAGGAGGAACCCGCTGGCCCCGGCCTGGATGGCTGCCAGCGCGTACTCGTCCAGGTCGAAGGTAGTCAGCACCACTATTTTGACTTCCGCCCGCTGGGAGCCTGAAGGCTGTGCTGCGGCCTGTTCCAGGATGCGGCCGGTTGCCTCGATGCCGTCCATGCCCGGCATCCGGACATCCATGAGGACAACATCGGCGGCGGTGGCTGCCAACGCCTGGACAGCCTCGATCCCG
This sequence comes from Arthrobacter sp. TmtSoilC79, assembly GCF_059739405.1. Lineage (NCBI taxonomy): Bacteria > Bacillati > Actinomycetota > Actinomycetes > Micrococcales > Micrococcaceae > Arthrobacter > Arthrobacter sp. TmtSoilC79. The sequence continues at coordinate 1,885,470 of NZ_AP046051.1, forward strand.
TTACCGGCCTCGGCTACGACCTCAAGGTCCGGCTGGGAATTGATGAGCATTCCAAAACCGGACCGCACCAACTGCTGGTCATCAACGAGCGCCACCCTGATGGGCACAGGAACTTCTGCCATTGCTTAAGCCTCCGAATACGGGATGAATGCAGACACGCGGAAACCGCCGCCCTGTTCCGGGCCTGCTGCCAAGGAACCATCGTAGAGGGAGACTCTCTCGCTCATTCCCAGCAAGCCATTCCCACCGCCAGGTGCCGGCGGATCAGCAGCGGCGCCCCGGCCGTCGTCGAGGATGTCCAACTGCAGGCCCCGGGCCTGCCATGTCAAAGTGACGCCCGCCTTCGCTTGCGGGCCGGCGTGCTTCATGACGTTGGTGAGGGCTTCCTGGATGATGCGGTACGCCGTGAGCTCCGCTCCGGCAGGCAGCGCCCGGCGGGGAACACCGCTCTGTTCAAAAGCAACTTGAAGGGTGGCGGCCCGGAACCCGAGGAGCAGTTCGTCCAGGTCCGAGAGGCGCGGTTGCGGGCGGGTGGGGGAGTCGTCGTCGGAGCGGAGTACTCCCAGCAGCCTGCGCATTTCGCCCAGGGAGTCCCTGCCCGTGGCAGCAATCGTGGCCAGCGCTTCAGTTGCGAGCTCGGGCTTGGCGGCGGCAGCGTACCTGGCTCCATCGGCCTGGGTGATGATCACGGACAAGGAATGCGCCACGATGTCGTGCATTTCGCGGGCAATGTGGGAACGCTCATCCGCGGCGGCCAGTTTCCGTTCCTGCAACTGCTCCACTTCCAGGCGCCGCGTCCTGTCCTCCAACGCCTGGAGTTGGAGCCTGCGTACGCGGGTGAGGTCTCCCAGCGTCCAGCTGACCAGCACCAGCATCCAGATCAGGACGGTGTACAGCGTGCCGATGGTCAGGCCCATGATTCCCGACTCCGCAGTGGTCGAGAACAACCTGGTGGTGAGCATGACGCCGCCAGCGAGGCCGGCAATCAGGACACTCCGGCTGGCCCAGGCAGGCCCGTAGGCCGCGGTGGCGTAGATGACCAAGGGGACGGCGATTTGGCCTGCTACTGGTTCAGCGCCTACAGCCCACTGGATCAGGCACACCAGGATCACGGCGCCGGCCGCCAACTCCGGCCGCGTGCGTCGCCAGGCGAGGGGGAGCAGGAGGCTGCAGGACAACAGTGAGAGCCACGGACGATCAGCAAGGAGGTAGACCGGACCGAAGAGCAGGATCAGCAGGCACGTTGCCGTCAGGTCAACCATGAAGCGGTTGAGCCGGAACCATTCATAAACTGCATGCCTTCTATCCACGCTTAGACTCTATGCGGTGGTTCCCATGGCGGGCATCATGCTGTGGTCTGACTCCACGGCATGGAAGTGTTCGCAGAATGAGACGATTTTGACCAGCATGTGGATTGCTTGGCTAGATAGAGCTATGAGTGCAACGTCCATCAATCTCGCTGTCATCCCTGGCGACGGCATTGGCCCTGAGGTCATCGCCGAAGCCGTCAAGGTCCTCGAAAAGGCCGTAGCCGCCGAAGGCGTTGCCCTTGAACTGACCAACTACAAGCTCGGTGCCCAGCACTGGCTTGAAACAGGCGAGACCCTCCCGGACGAGGTCCTGGCGGACCTTCGCACCCGCGATGCCATCCTCTTCGGCGCTGTGGGAGCGGCCCCGGGTGATACCCGCATCCCCTCTGGCATCATCGAACGCGAGATGCTGCTCAAGCTCCGCTTCAGCCTGGACCACTACGTGAACCTGCGCCCCTCCCGCCTGTACGGCACTGTCGGCAGCCCCTTGGCAAACCCCGGCACGATTGATTTCATCGTGGTCCGCGAGGGCACCGAAGGTCCGTACGTGGGCAATGGCGGGACGTTGCGCGGTGGCACCCCCCACGAGGTCGCTACCGAGGTCTCCCTCAACACGGCCCACGGTGTGGAGCGCGTTGTCCGCGATGCGTTCCGTCGTGCCAACGAGCGCCAGCGTAAGCACGTCACGCTCGTCCACAAGCACAATGTGCTGGTTTTTGCCGGACACCTGTGGAAGCGCACTGTTGAAGCAGTGGCCCAGGAATTCCCCGAGGTCACGCACGACTACCTGCACATCGACGCCGCCACCATTTTCATGGTGACCGACCCCGCGCGCTTCGACGTGATCGTTACCGACAACCTCTTTGGTGACATCCTCACCGACCTCGCCGCAGCCGTGACCGGCGGCATCGGCCTGGCGGCATCGGGCAACATCAACATGGACCGCACAGCGCCGTCAATGTTCGAGCCCGTCCACGGCTCCGCTCCGGATATCGCCGGACAGCAGAAAGCCGATCCCACCGCGGCCATCCTCTCCGCAGTGCTCCTCCTGGACCACCTTGGCTACACCACGGCGGCCCGCAAGATCGAGGCGGCAGTGGTCGCCGACGTCGAAAGCCGCACCGGCGAGCCACGCAGCACAGCTGCCATCGGCGATGCCATCGCGGCCGCACTTTAGGCCCAATACTCAGGCGTAAGCTTGTGTTGAATTATTTACCTGCTTCCCTGGTCCATCGCTGAACCGCACCCTTTTTAGGCCCGGTTCGCCCTGCCAGGTAGCTGACTGTGGAGGAAACATGACTCAGACTGCCCATGGCGTCGAATTCAGCCAGCAGCTTTCGGAAACCCCGAAGTCTGTTGAGGAGCGTGCAGCCATCCTGGCGAACCCAGGCTTCGGCGACTACTTCACCGACCACACCGCCGTCGTCGACTACAAGGTTGACGCCGATGGCAATGGCGGTTGGCAGAATGCCAGGATCGAGCCCTACGGGCCGATCTCCCTGGACCCGTCTGCGGCGGTGCTGCATTACGGCCAGGAAATCTTCGAGGGCCTCAAGGCCTACCGCCACGCAGATGGTTCCGTCTGGACCTTCCGTCCCGAGGCCAACGCAGCACGCTTGAACAAGTCCGCGCGCCGCCTCGCACTGCCTGAGCTGCCCGAGGAGTACTTCCTGGGTGCCATCCGCGAGCTGGTCCAGGCCGACAAGGAATGGGTTCCTTCCGGTGACGGTGAAGCCCTCTACCTGCGTCCGTTCATGATCGCCACGGAGGCGTTCCTTGGTGTGCGTGCTGCCCGTGAAGTGTCCTTCCGCGTCATCGCTTCTCCCGCAGGAAACTACTTCGGCGGCGAACTCAAGCCTGTTTCCATCTGGATCTCCCGCGAATACGCCCGTGCCGGCCGCGGCGGGACCGGTGCTGCCAAGTGCGGTGGCAACTATGCTGCTTCCTTGATCGCGCAGCAGGAAGCCGAAGCGAACGGGTGCAAGCAGGTACTGTTCCTGGACCACTTCAACGACGACGCCGTGGAAGAACTCGGCGGCATGAACGTCTTCTTCGTGATGAAGGACGGCTCGCTGGTCACGCCGGCCCTCAGCGGCACCATCCTGGAAGGCGTCACCCGCATGTCTGTCATCCAGGTGGCCAAGGACATGGGCCGCGAGGTCACCGAGCGCAAGATCACCTTGGATGAGTGGCGCGATGGCGTTGCGTCCGGCGAGATCACCGAGGTCTTCGCTTGCGGCACCGCTGCCGTGATCACTCCGATCGGTGTCCTCAAGGACGCCACCGAATTCATCGGTTCTGAGGACGCGACGGCTGGCGAGACCACCATGGCGATCCGCGAGCAGCTCCTGGGCATCCAGACCGGCAAGGTCGAGGACACCCACGGCTGGCTGACCCGCCTGGTCTAGCTTCCGGAGCATTTCGAAACGCCACGGCACGACGGCGGCCCTTCCCTTGGCCATCAAGCGGAAGGGCCGCCGTTCTGCTTACGCGACGCTCTTGCAGGTCCCCTTGGGTTGGGCGCGACGCTCTTGCAGGTCGCCTTGGTGTGGGCGCGACGCTCTTGCAGGTCCCCTTGGTGTGGGTGCGACGCTCTTGCAGGTCCCCTTGGTGTGGGTGCGACGCTCTTGCAGGTCCCCTTGGTGTGGGTGCGACGCTCTTGCAGGTCCCCTTGGTGTGGGCGCGACGCCCTCACCTATCGGCGGTCGGATGGGGGATGTGAGAGAGGACAGGCCGGTAGGGCGGGGGATGTGAATGAGCATCGGTTCGGTGCCAAGATGGGAGCGTGACTTCTGAATCAATGGCGAACACCGGCAACGCACCAAGCGGCGAGACCTCTCCCCTCCAGCGCAGCAGCGGGCTGACCCGTTTCCGGCTGGCCCCTAACCCGGGACCGATGAGCCTGGACGGCACCAATTCATACGTCATCGGAGCTCCAGGCTCCAGTCGCGTGGCAGTGGTGGACCCCGGGCCCGAAGATGAGCAGCACTTGGCAGCGCTGGCAGCGGCGGGCACTGTGGACGTTGTCCTGATTACTCATCGGCACGCCGACCATACTGAAGCGTCAGCACGCTTCCACGAGCTGACGGGAGCGCCGGTCCGCGCCGTTCTGCCTGAGCACTGCCACGGCGGCGAGCCCCTCAGGGATGGGGAAGTCCTCAATGCAGGGGGCGTGGAAGTCCGCGTTGTTGCCACCCCTGGCCACACATCGGACTCGGTGTGTTTCCATCTTCCCGCCGACGGCCCCCACGGCTCTGTCCTGACCGGCGACACCATCCTGGGACGCGGCACCACAATTTTGGATTATCCCGATGGCAGGTTGGGTGATTACCTTGCAAGCCTGGACAAGCTTGAGGCACTCGGGCCGGCTACCCTCCTTCCCGCGCACGGCCCCGTGCTCCCGGCCCTGGACGATAAGTGCCGGGAGTACAGGGATCACCGTGGTCAGCGCCTCGACCAAATCAGGGCAGCGCTGAAGCAGTTGGGCGGTGGGGCTTCGATCGGGGCAGTCACCGATGCCGTGTACCCCGACGTCGACCCATCAGTGCGGTGGGCGGCAGAGACTTCCGTTGCCGCCCAGTTGGATTACCTCAGAAGCTAAACCCGGACTGTAGGCTTGAGCCCATGCGTATCGCCCGGTTTGTAGTTGATTCTGATCCCCTTTACGGCGTTGTTGAAGGCGAGCCCGGCAGTGAGGAAATCACTGTCATCAACGGCGACCCCTTCTTCAACGGCGTTGAACGTACCCACGTGAAGCACAAGCTCGAGGACGTCCGGCTCCTGGCTCCGATCATTCCCCGCAGCAAGGTCATTGGGGTCGGCCGGAACTTTGCCGAGCACGCTGCTGAACTGGGCAATGAAGTTCCCCAGCAGCCCTTGTTGTTCCTGAAGCCCAATACCTCGGTGATCGGCCCGAACGATCCCATCATCCTCCCGGAGTTCTCGGAAGAAGTTTCCTTCGAAGCGGAGCTGTGCGTGGTCATTGGCCGCATCTGCAAGGACGTCCCTGAGGATCGCGCGGACGACGTCATCTTTGGGTACACGTGCGGCAACGACCTCACTGCCCGCGATGTCCAAAAGACGGATCTCCAGTGGGCGCGCGCCAAGGGTTTCGATACCTCGGCACCGCTGGGCCCGTGGATTGAAACCGAGCTCGACCACGAGGATTTGTCCATCCAGGGACGGCTTAATGGTGAACTTCGCCAGGACGGCAGCACCAACCAGATGATCCGTGGCGTGCGCGAACTCGTCTCGATCGTTTCCCACGCCTTTACCCTGCTCCCCGGCGACGTCATCATGACCGGTACGCCGGCCGGCGTCGGGCTGGTGAGCGAGGGCGATCGCTTCGAAGTGGAGATCGAAGGCATCGGCCGGCTCTCCAATCCGGTGGTTCGCCGCTAGGCTCAAAGCCAGCGGAACCTCAAAACCCAAGGCCCGACGGCGGCACCCGCCTTTCGCACGAAAGGTAGGTGCCGCCGTCGAGCGGTTGGGTCGAAAACCGAGCCGGCGCCAAGCGGTAAAGTTGGACCTACTATGACTACTGCTTCTGCGTCGAACGCTGCCTCCAGCGCTATTCCTGCCGTCAACGCCGACACTCCGGTCCGCGTCCGATTTTGCCCCTCGCCTACGGGGACTCCGCACGTTGGCCTGATCCGTACCGCCCTGTTCAACTGGGCCTACGCACGCCACACCGGCGGCAAATTGATCTTCCGCATCGAGGACACGGACGCCGCCCGTGACAGCGAGGAGAGCTACCACCAACTGCTGGACGCCCTCAAGTGGCTCGGCATCAACTGGGATGAGGGCGTAGAGGTTGGCGGCCCGCACGAGCCGTACCGCCAGTCCCAGCGTGGCGGAATCTACCAGGACGTCATTGCCAAGCTCAAAGCCGGTGGACACGTCTACGAGTCGTATTCCACACCGGAGGAAATCGAGGCCCGCCACAAGGCCGCCGGCCGCGACCCCAAACTGGGCTATGACGGTTTTGACCGGCACCTGACCGAGGAACAGTTGGCGCAGTTCAAGGCTGAAGGCCGGGAGGCTGTCCTTCGCCTCCGCATGCCGGATGAGGACCTGACGTTCAACGACCTTGTCCGTGGCGAGATCACCTTCAAGGCCGGATCCGTGCCCGACTTCGCAGTAGTCCGCGCCAATGGCGCCCCGCTGTACACCCTGGTCAACCCGGTGGACGACGCACTCATGGGCATCACCCACGTCCTGCGCGGCGAGGACCTCCTGAGCTCCACTCCGCGACAGATCGCCCTGTACCGTGCGCTCTACGCGATCGGTGTGGCCGAGTACATGCCCGAGTTCGGTCACCTGCCCTACGTGATGGGCCAGGGCAACAAGAAGCTCTCCAAGCGTGATCCCGAGTCCAGCCTGTTCCTGCACCGGGAGCGCGGCTTCATTCCAGAAGGCCTGTTGAACTACCTCTCACTACTGGGTTGGTCTTTGAGCGCGGACGAGGACATTTTCACCGTGGAGCAACTGGTGGCCAACTTCGACATCCATGATGTCCTGGGCAACCCCGCACGCTTTGACATCAAGAAGGCCGAGGCCATCAACGGTACGCATGTCCGTTTGCTGGCTCCGGAAGACTTCAAGGAACGCCTGGTCCCGTACCTCCGCGCTGCAGGGTTCGTGGGGGAGATCCTTACCCCGCGCCAGGAAGAGATTCTTGCCGAAGCAGCCCCGCTGGTCCAGGAGCGCATCACCCTTCTTGGCGAGGCTCCCGAGATGCTGGCGTTCCTCTTCAAGGCCGACGACGCCATTGACGTGGCGGATGACGCCCGGAAGGGGCTCCCTGCCAATCTGGACGAGGTCCTTGACGCTGCCCTGGCCGCGCTTGAGCCCATCGGGGACTGGACTGCCGAGAACATCCAGACTGCCCTGAAGCAGGCACTCGTGGAAGACCTTGGAATCAAGCCCCGCGCAGCCTTCGGTCCCGTGCGCACTGCCATTTCCGGCCGCCGCATCTCCCCGCCCTTGTTCGAGTCAATGGTGATCCTGGGCAAGGATTCTTCCTTGGCCCGTGTTCGCGCCTTCCGCGGCTAAGGGCGGCACACGTCATGGCGATCGCAAGCTCCTTCGGCACTATCCGCGGTGTCCTCTTCGACATCGATGACACCCTGGTGGACCTCGAGTACGCCATGACCACAGCATTGCGTGACGTCAGCGAACATCTCCTGCCCGGCCTGGACCAGGCCGGGTGGGTGAAGTTCGGCCGCATCTTCACCCACGAGACCACGCACTTCTATGACCGATACCTGGCAGGGGAGCTGACCTTCAACGAGCAGCGCCTGCTTCGCGGCAGGGCTGCCCTGGGTCACTTTGGCGTGGAGCTCGACGACGGCGAGGATGCACAGGCGTGGGTGGCTGAGTACCACCAGCGCCAGACGGCGTATGTGAGGGCCTTTGAAGATGTGGCAGGGGTGCTGGATGCCCTTGATGCCGCGGGTGTCCCTTATGGTGCCGTGAGCAATAACGTGCACGACTACCAGCGGGCCAAACTCGATGGCGCCGGCCTTTCCAGGATCAAGGTCTTGGTGGGAACGGATACGGTGGGCGTGCCCAAGCCGGATCCCGCCATTTACCTTGAGGGTGTGCGTCTGCTCGGCACTGCTCCAGGGGAGACCCTGTATGTCGGCGACAACAGGCTGCTGGACGCCGACGGCGCGACGGCGGCAGGTTTGGTTGGCGTGTGGCTTAACAGGTCAGGAGAGGTAGTGGAAGAGTTCGCGGGCCGGCAAGTGGACTCATTGTCGCGGTTGCTGATGAAGGCTCCGACTGCGGTCTAAGCCCGCTGCCGGGCAGTAAAGAATCGTGTGATGCAGGTAACGGCTTCTCGATTTGTGCAGGTGGCAAGACTCCGGTAGAGTCATTACTCGTGCTGAGGGGCACGGAGGGAAAAGCAGAGGGAAACCGAAGCGCGGAACTCCGGTCCAAAAGTCACTTTGGGATATGGTGTAATTGGCAACACTACGGTTTCTGGTACCGTCATTCTAGGTTCGAGTCCTGGTATCCCAGCTCTGATTATCCGCGTGAATTCGCTGGAAAATCGGAACCTTCGAGTCGCTGAAGCGATTTGGAGAGAAGCTGAATATATGAAATACTCATTCAGCTTGATCACCGGAAACGGTGAATAAAGTGCAAGGCCCCATCGTATAGCGGCCTAGTACGCCGCCCTCTCACGGCGGTAACGCGGGTTCGAATCCCGCTGGGGTCACCACAGAATCCCCCGGAACCACGGTTCCGGGGGATTTCTTTTTGCCTCCGTTATGCACATGGCGCCAGCCGCGCGCCCCGAAGGTGGATCCGGCTGGCATGATGATGCTGTGACCGCAAACGAAGACCCGGCAGCTCTCCGGAAAACCCCCGTAGCCCAAGGCGCGGCAGCCGCCGTCGAGGCCTTGGAAGCTGCGCGTGCCGAATTGGCGCTCACCACCCTTCCACTCGCGATCCAGGATGCTCCCGAGGCCCGTCAATGGATCCGTGAGTCGCTGGCGCAACTCGATGACTACATCATTCCCCGCTACCGCAGCCTCGACGCTCCGCTGCTGGCCGTCGTCGGGGGTTCCACGGGTGCGGGGAAATCCACGCTGGTCAACGCGCTGGTGGGATATCCCGTGACGCGGGCCGGGGCCATCAGGCCAACCACGCGCCAACCCATCCTCCTGCATCATCCCCAGGACGCCGGCTGGTTCGAAGGCCACCGGATCCTTCCCAGCCTTGAGCGCATCCGGGGGACTGTTTCCTCGCGTCCAGTGCCCGCCACCGAGGCAGGCGCGGCTCCGGACGCCCAAGCGATCACCTCCCTGGTACTGGTGGGCCATGACGCTGTGCCTCAGGGCATCGCGCTCCTGGACGCACCTGATGTCGACTCAATTTCCGATGACAACCGCAGGCTTGCCGGGCAGTTGCTCGCCGCGGCGGATCTCTGGGTGTTTGTCACCACCGCCAACCGCTATGCCGATGCCGTTCCCTGGCGGCTGCTCCTGGACGCGGCGTCGCGCGATATCACCGTGGCCGTGGTCCTGGACCGGGTGCCGGCGGCGGCGGAAGAAGAAGTACGGGCAGACCTCAAAGCCATGCTGGACCGGCAGGGGCTTGCCGAGGCAGAGCTCTTTGTCGTGCCGGAAAGCGCCTTGGACGATCTGGGCATGCTCCCGGATGAATCGGTGGCAGCGCTGCGTGAGTGGCTCGCAGCGCTGGCAGCGAATGCGGCGGGCCGGGCGGACGTCGCCCGGCGCACCCTTAATGGAGCCGTCAAAGCCGTCGGCGTCCGGTTGGAGGGCATCGCCGGGGCAGCGTCAGCACAGGATGCTGCTGCGGATGAACTCCGGAAGATGTGCATCCTGGAATATGAAGACGCCCTTTCCCGCATTCTTGAGGCCACCAAGGATGGCGCACTCTTGCGTGGCGAAGTACTGGCCCGGTGGCAGGACTTTGTGGGCACTGGAGAGTTTTTCCGGGCCCTGGAGCAGAATATCGGGCGGATGAGGGACCGTATGGGGGCGTTCTTTCGGGGGGAGCCTGCCCCTGCGGTGAAAGTGGAGACCGCCATCGAGACCGGACTGCAGGCTGTGATCCTGGATGAAGCGACCAACGCAGCAGAGAACGTGGACAGCCGTTGGCGATCCGGATCGGCCGGCCGGCACCTGCTTGGTGCCGATGACCTCTCCGGAACAAGCGAAGGTTTCGATGCAAAATCCGCAGCCGCCATCCGCTCCTGGCAGGAAGGGCTGATGGGGATGATCCGAACCCAAGGGCAGGGAAAGCGAACCCAGGCGCGCTGGTTGTCCTTTGGCGTGAATGGCCTGGGCGCTGCGCTGATGGTAGTGGTGTTCTCCATGACTGCGGGCTTGAGCGGGCTGGAGATCGGCATCGCCGGCGGTACGGCCGTAGTGGGTCAGAAGCTGCTGGAGGCGGTGTTCGGTGAGGATGCCGTGCGTCGCCTTGCACAGCAAGCCCGGGATGACCTGCACACGCAGTGCCAGCGGCTATTGGATGATGAACGGCAGCGTTTCCTGGACCGCCTTGAAGCGGTGCATCCGCGTTCCGGGAACCAGTTGGCCGGACATGCCAAGACCCTGCGCCGCTTGGCAGGAGCCGCATGAGCCGCCACGGCCAAGTCCGCGAGGCCTCCCAGTTGCAGCGCAGGCTGGAGGCCCTTAATACGGCCCGCGAACTCGCAGAAGGCGTGCTTCCGGACGAGAACCTTCAATCGGTCTACGAGGTCTTGGAGCGAGCCACCTCCAGGCGCTCCTTATCGGCCGGACACACGGTGGTGGGATTTTTTGGGGCTACCGGGAGCGGGAAGTCCTCTCTGTTCAATGCCGTGTCAGGAAGCGACCTCGCAACAGCGACGGCGCGGCGACCCACCACATCAGCTCCGTTGGCGGGGATCTGGGGTGTGGACGGCAGCGGTCCGTTGCTTGATTGGCTCGATGTCAAGGAACGCCATGTGCTGCCCCCCGTTGAGGGGTTGGCCGACGCTGACACGGGCCTGGTTCTCATGGATCTTCCGGACTTCGACTCCACCAGGGAGGAAAACCGGGAGATCGCGCAGCGGATGGTGGGCATGGTGGATGTCCTGGTGTGGGTCCTGGACCCGCAAAAGTACGCCGATGCCGCCGTGCACAACGACTTCCTTCAGCCCATGGCTTCCCACGGGGCCGTCACCCTGGTGGTCCTGAACCAGGTGGACAAGCTCAGCGCGGCCGACGCTTCTGCAGTCATGGAGTCCCTGAAAGGCATCCTGGAACGTGACGGTCTGGGCAAGGTGCGTGTGGTCGGTGCATCTGCCGTAACAGGCACCGGCGTACCGGACGTCCGTGCGGCCATCAGGAACGTTGTGGCCCAACGGGAAGCAACAACGCGGAGGCTGGCAGCGGACGTCCTCAAAGCAGGTACGGAATTGGCAATCGCGTCCGGCGACGGTGAAGCCCACGGCATCACAGCGGGCGCCAAGGCGCGGCTGGCATCCGAACTGGCGACGGCGGCAAACGTACCGGTGGTGGTGGACGCGGTCCAAAGGTCCTTCGCCAGGGAATCAGCCCGAAGGACGGGGTGGCCGGTGACGCGTTGGTTGCTGCGGTTCCGCCCGGACCCCTTGCGGAGGCTGAACCTGGGGCGGAAGGACACACGTCCCGAACTCAGCAGGACCTCACTGCCTCCGGCCGGCGCGCCGGAGCGGGCACGCACCGATGCTGCCGTCAGGGATTTCGCGGATGCGGCGTCCGCTGGTGCTCCGGGGCCGTGGCGCGCAGCAATCCGCGCAGCCGCACGCGACGGCAGGGAACAACTGCCCGATGCCTTGGATCAGGCAATTGCCGGCACCGACCTCAAGGCAACACAGCGGCCACTGTGGTGGGTGCTGTTCAACACGCTCCAGTGGCTCGCCTTGGTGCTGGCCGTTGGTGGGCTTGGCTGGCTCGGTGTGCTGGCGGCGCTGGGCTACTTCCAGATGCCCGTGCCGGAGGTGCCGCGGACTGAGGGTTGGCCGTGGCCCACCTTGATGGTGGCCGGGGGAGTGCTGCTGGGAATCGTCCTCGCCATAGCAGGCAGGATTGTGGGCGGATGGGCGGCAAAGGCGCGGGCAGCCCGGGCAGCGAAGAGGTTGAAGGCCGCAGTGGCTGCCGTTGCCGGGCAACGGATCGTGGAACCGGTGGACGTAGAGATCACGCGGCTCAAGGCCTTCAATGCTGCGCTGAAGGTGGCACGTTCTGCCTCGGTGCGTTGAGCTGGAATCGCTGAGTTGGAGTCGCTGACTTGGAATCGTTGAGCCGGAGTCGCTGGCTAAAGGGCTGCTGCTGCATCCCTGACTTTGATGAGGGTGCGCAGGTTCCTGGTGGTAGTGCCGGCTTTGTATCGTGCCTTGGAGGAAAGCTTGCTGAAAGGGCTCTCAAGCGTGCCGCCGGCAGGGGCCAGCCACGCCGACGCCTCCGGGCCCAGGCGCACCTGTTCCACGCTGCCCAGGGCTTCGCCGGCCTCAAAGAGTTCATCGAGCATGGCGGTATCGGAAGCCAGCGTTATGTAGCTGTGCGTGGATTTATCGTCAGCCGGATAGGGGCAGGCATCCACCAGTTCGCCAACGCGCGCTGCTGTGAGCACCACCACCCAGGCGTCGTAGTCGAAGCTCGTTCGCAGGCATTGCTCGAACTGCTTCTTGACTTCCAGGGCGCTGAGTTCACTTTGCAGCACCACGTTTCCGCTGGCCAGAAGGGTCTTGACCTTGGCGAACGGATAATTCTGGAGGGCGGCTTTGAGCTCGGCCATCTTGATGTTGATGCCACCGACGTTGATGCCGCGGAGGAAGACGGCGTAGTTCTCCATGGCGGACCTAGTCGTTGTTCTTCCGCAGCGCCTCGGTCAGCACCCGGGCGGCGTTGCAAACTACTTCGGCGTGCAGGCGGCCCGGCTGGCGGGTCAGCCGCTCAATGGGACCCGAAATCGAGACGGCCGCAATGACCCGGCCGGATGGTCCGCGGACGGGAGCGGAAACCGAGGCGACTCCAGGCTCGCGTTCGCCGAGGCTCTGACCCCAGCCCCGGCGTCGTACTCCCGCCAGTACGGTGGGCGTAAAGCGGGCATTTTGCAGCCCTTCCAGGAGCCTGTCGTGGTCCTCCCATGCCAGCAGCACCTGGGCGGCGGAGCCGGCCTTCATGGACAGCTGCGTGCCAACAGGAATGGTGTCGCGCAAGCCAATGGGGCGTTCGGCTGATGCCACGCAGACACGCCAGTCACCTTGCCTGCGGAAAATCTGGGCGCTTTCACCGGTGGCGTCGCGCAACTGGATGAGGACCGGTCCAGCGGAGGCGATCAGCCTGTCTTCACCGGCGGCCGAGGCCAACTCCACCAGGCGGCTGCCCAGGACGAAGCGTCCTTGGATGTCGCGGCTCACCAGACGGTGATGTACCAGCGCCAGCGCGAGCCGGTGAACCGTGGGCCGGGCAAGGCCCGTAGCCGCTACAAGTTGCGCGAGTGTCGTAGGCCCGGCCTCGAGGGCGTCGAGAACCTGGGCCGCTTTATCAATGACACCGACTCCACTAGAATTGTCCATGTAATGATATTGCCGTCTCAATATCTGAGATGCAAGTTCTTTCGCTGGCCTATATCGCAGCGATGCTGCTTCAGTGGACAAAGAACAACGCAACAAGCCAAACGCAGTGAAGGGAGCAGGCCGTGGGAAAGACACTGGCCGAGAAAGTCTGGGACGCGCACGTAGTGCGCAAAGGTGAAGGCGAAGGAGCCAACGCCCAGCCCGATCTTCTCTTCATCGACCTTCACCTGGTCCACGAAGTGACCTCACCGCAGGCTTTTGAAGGCCTGCGGCTGGCCGGGCGGCCGCTGCGCCGTGTCGACCTCACCATCGCCACCGAGGACCACAACACTCCCACGCTGGACATCGACAAGCCAATTGCCGACCTCACCAGCCGCACCCAGATTGAAACGCTGCGGGCCAACTGCAAGGAATTCGGCGTACGCCTGCACTCCCTGGGTGACAAGGAACAGGGGATCGTGCACGTCGTCGGACCGCAGCTGGGGCTGACCCAGCCGGGCATGACTGTGGTTTGCGGCGACTCCCACACCTCAACGCACGGAGCCTTCGGTGCCTTGGCCATGGGCATCGGCACGTCCGAGGTTGAGCACGTCATGGCAACCCAGACGCTGTCCCTGAAGCCGTTCAAGACCATGGCCATCAACGTTGAAGGAACCCTTCGTCCCGGTGTCACGGCCAAGGACATCATCCTGGCCGTCATTGCCAAGATCGGCACCGGCGGTGGCCAGGGCTATGTCCTGGAATACCGTGGGTCCGCCATCCGGGCACTGTCCATGGACGCCCGCATGACCATCTGCAACATGTCCATCGAGGCCGGTGCCCGGGCAGGCATGGTGGCTCCGGACCAAACCACCTACGACTACATGCAGGGCCGGCCCCATGCGCCCGAGGGCGCAGACTGGGACGCCGCCGTCGAGTACTGGAACACGCTGCACACCGACGAGGACGCGAGGTTCGACGTCGAGGTGGACCTGGACGCCGACACCCTGGAGCCGTTCGTGACCTGGGGTACCAACCCGGGCCAGGGTGTTTCCCTTTCGGCCAAGGTCCCGTCCCCTGAAGACTTCGGCGACGAGAACGCCAAGGCTGCGGCCGAGCGCGCGCTCCAGTACATGGGCCTGGAAGCAGGGACCCCCATGAAGGACATCCGCGTGGACACGGTCTTCCTTGGATCCTGCACCAACTCCCGCATCGAGGACCTCCGCGCCGCTGCGGACATCATCCGCGGCCGTGAGAAGGACCCCCAGGTCCGCATGCTGGTGGTTCCCGGCTCGGCCCGTGTCCGCCTGGAAGCCGAAGCGGAAGGCCTGGACAAGGTCTTCAAGGAATTTGGCGCCGAATGGCGTTTCGCCGGTTGCTCGATGTGCCTGGGCATGAACCCGGACCAACTGGAGCCGGGAGAGCGCTGCGCATCAACGTCCAACCGCAACTTTGAGGGCAGGCAAGGCAAGGGGGGACGCACCCACTTGGTCTCACCTGTTGTCGCTGCGGCCACAGCCGTACGTGGCACGCTGAGCTCGCCGTCGGACCTTGAGTCCGCCACGGCCGGCAGCCTGACCGGAACAGCAGTCTAGGAGGATCATCATGGAAGCATTCACCACCCACACCGGGATCGGCGTGCCGTTGCGCCAGAGCAACGTGGACACCGACCAGATCATTCCTGCCGTCTACCTCAAGCGCATCACGCGAACCGGCTTCGAAGACGCCCTGTTCGCTGCCTGGCGCAAGGATGAGTCATTCATCCTCAACCAAGCCCCGTTCAATGCCGGCTCAGTGCTGGTGGCCGGACCGGACTTCGGAACCGGCTCATCCCGCGAGCACGCTGTCTGGGCGCTGAAGGACTACGGTTTCAAAGCCGTGCTCTCTTCCCGATTTGCCGATATTTTCCGCGGAAACTCCGGCAAGCAGGGTTTGCTCGCCGCACAGGTGGCGCAGGATGACATTGAACTCATCTGGAAGGTCCTGGAGAACGCCCCCGGCACCGAAGTCAAGGTGGACCTGGTCAGCAAAACCGTGGAGTGCGGCAATGTTGTTGCTCCCTTCGATATTGACGACTACACCCGCTGGCGCCTCCTGGAAGGCCTGGATGACATCGGCCTGACCCTGCAGCACGAGGAAGACATCACCGCTTACGAGGCCACGCGGCCTTCCTTCAAACCGAAGACGCTTCCTGCGAAGGTCGAGGCTGGCTAAAGCCTTCAACCAAGGCCGCACAGCGGCAGATTGTGGACCGGTGGGCACCGTGAAGGGCTGCCCGCCGGTCCTTTTTCGTAGAGGGCCTGCTGAGGCCCGGTACGGCCGGCGCAGGGTGCGTCCATTTCGGTTCGGTAACGCAAGCTTCTATGCTTAGCTGGAGCCTTTGTAAGTTTGGGGGGCGAGTAGTCGTGAGGAAACCGGTATAGATGAGTAGTGTTCTGACAATCCGCGGTGGCGTCCCATTAACGGGACGAGTGACCGTTCGCGGTGCCAAGAACCTGGTGCCCAAGGCCATGGTGGCGGCGTTGCTGGGCAGCGAACCATCGGTGCTGAGGAACGTGCCGGAAATCAAGGATGTAGAGGTTGTCACCAGCCTGCTGCAGCTGCACGGAGTGACAGTGGTGAAGGACCCCGTTACGGGTGACCTCACCTTGGATCCCAAGGATGCCAAGACTGCCTCCAGTACGGCCATTGACGCCCATGCCGGGGATTCCCGGATCCCCATCCTGCTGTGCGGGCCCCTGATCCATGCCATCGGGGAGGCCTTCATCCCCGATCTGGGTGGTTGCAAAATCGGGGACAGGCCCATCGATTACCATCTGGATGTGCTCCGCCAGTTCGGTGCCGTGGTGGAAAAGCGCCCGGGCGGGATCCACATCTCCGCACCGCACGGCCTCCATGGAGCCAAAATCTCCCTTCCCTATCCTTCGGTTGGTGCCACCGAGCAGGTGCTGCTGAGCGCAACACGGGCAGAAGGAATCACTGAACTCATCGGGGCTGCAACGGAGCCCGAGATCATCGACCTCATTGCGGTCCTTCAGAAAATGGGCGCCATCATCAGCGTCCAAACCGACCGCACCATCAGGATTGAGGGCGTCAAGGACCTCCGTGGGTACAACCACCGTGCTCTGCCGGACCGCAACGAGTCCGCATCATGGGCCTCGGCTGCATTGGTGACCCGGGGAGACATCTTCGTTGAAGGTGCATCCCAGCGGGACATGATGACTTTCCTGAACACCTACCGCAAAGTCGGTGGCGGGATGGACATCGGAGACGACGGCATCCGCTTCTACCACCAGGGCGGCAAGCTCTCCCCGCTGGTGCTGGAAACGGATGTGCACCCCGGCTTCATGACTGACTGGCAGCAGCCACTGGTAGTGGCACTGACCCAGGCCGAGGGCGTGTCCATCGTGCACGAGACCGTGTATGAGAACCGGTTCGGCTTCACCGAGGCGCTGGCCCGCATGGGAGCAAACATCCAGGTGCACCGTGAGTGCCTGGGCAGTGTGCCGTGCCGGTTCGGTCAGCGGAACTTCCTTCACTCCGCCGTGATTTCAGGACCCACTCCGCTCCGTGGCACCGATATTGATATCCCGGACCTCCGGGGCGGCTTCAGCCACCTCATCGCGGCACTGGCAGCCACCGGCACCTCCAGGGTTACCGGCATCGACATCATTAACCGCGGGTACGAGCGCTTTACCGAGAAGCTGGCCGGCCTGGGTGCCGATTTCGATATCACCACCACCAAGTAGCGGGGGATCCTTTGAAGGAATCGGCCAAGAGCCGTGCCACATTCGTGCTGCTGGCGGGCCTGGCTCGTCCGTTGATGAACCTCGTGATGGCCAAGAAGTGGGAAGGTGTTGAAAACCTTCCCCCGGGTGGTTTCATCGCGGCGCCCAACCACTGCACCGAGATCGATCCCATCGTCATTGGGCACATGGTCTACAACCAGAAGCGGCCACCGCACTTTCTGGCCAAGAAGGGGCTTTTCAAAGTCCCCGTGCTCGGAGCACTGCTGGCAGCCACCAAGCAGATACCTGTTGAACGCTCGACGGCGGGAGCGAACCGTTCGCTGCAAGTCGCCAAGGAGGTAGTGGACGCCGGTGGTGCGATCATCATCTATCCCGAAGGCACCCTGACACGGGATCCCGATCTGTGGCCCATGAAAGGCCACACCGGAGCAGCAAGGCTTGCTCTGCAAACCGGTGCGCCTGTTGTCCCTATGGCGCACTGGGGGGCGCAGGAAGTCTTCCCCCGTTATGCGAAGCGTTTTCACATTTTCCCGCGCAAAACAGTACGGGTCCTGGTCGGGAAGCCGGTTGACCTCAGTGCCTTCGCCGACCGTCCGATGGATCGCGCCACGCTGACTGAGGCAACCGAAGTCATTATGGACGCCATCACGGGCCTGCTGGCGACGCTCCGCAACGAAGACGCTCCTGCTGAACGTTGGGATCCGGCTGTTCACAAACAGTCAAAACATGGCCGTTTCGTCGAGCGCGGAGCCTCCGACGCTCCGGAACCCGAGGAAGGTAAATGACCATTATCCAAAGCCCTGCCCGGACCCCGGACGTCGTGGCGGTTTTGGGTGCCGGATCATGGGGCACCACCTTTGCCAAAATCCTGGCCGACGCCGCGGAGGCCGCCGGCGCTGAACGCAGCATCCGGATCTGGGGCCGCCGTCCCGAGGTTGTGGAACAGATCAATTCACTGCACCGCAACCCGCAGTACCTCAAAGACATTGAGCTTCCGGCTTCCGTCACCGCCTCCACTGACGTGGCGGAGGTGCTCAAAGACGCTGCTTTGGTGGTCCTTGCTGTTCCTGCCCAGTCGTTGCGGCCACAACTGAGCGAGTGGAAGCCCTTGCTGGCCCCCGACGCCGTGGTGGTTTCCCTGATGAAGGGATTGGAGCTGGGCACTGATGCCCGGATGAGCGAAGTCATCGCACAGGAACTGGGGCTTCCTGCCGACCGTGTAGCAGTGGTTTCTGGCCCCAACCTTGCAATGGAGATTGCCCGTGAGCAGCCCACAGCGTCCGTGGTTGCCTGCAGCGATGCCGATACCGCCGCTGCCATAGCGTTGTCCTGCACAGCGCCGTACTTCCGGCCGTACACCAGCACGGATGTGGTGGGTGTTGAGATCGGCGGGATCGTCAAGAACGTCATTGCCCTCGCCGTGGGTATTTGCGAAGGCCGGCAGATGGGTGACAACACCAAGGCTTCGGTCATCACCCGTGGACTTGCGGAAACCTCCCGGCTTGCCCTCGCCCTCGGCGGCGAAGCCCACACCATGGCCGGCCTGGCCGGCCTCGGGGACCTGGTGGCCACCTGTTCATCGGCGTTGTCGCGCAATCACACTGCGGGCCGTTTGCTGGGCGAAGGGCTGACTTTGGAACAGGTCGCAGAACAAATGACCCAGACTGCCGAAGGAATCAAGTCCGGCCCGGCTGTGCACGAACTTGCCGGCAAACTGAACGTTGAAATGCCCATTACGGCAGCCGTGGTAGCGGTGCTGGAAGGCAGAATGTCCGTTGATGACCTGGGACCACGTTTGCTGGCCCGGGCACTGAAGTCCGAAGGCGACTACTGATGGTGACAGATCACTCCACCCCCGCAACCAACCGCCCCCGCGTGGCGGTTCTTTTCGGCGGCCGCTCCAGCGAACATGCCGTCAGTTGCGTCACCGCGGCCGGGGTCATGGGAGCCATCGACAAGAACAAGTACGACGTCATTCCGATCGGCATTGCAAAGTCGGGGCAATGGGTGCTGGCCCCGGCTGACACCAGTGAGTGGTCCCTCAGCGCCGCAGCACTGCCTGAAGTGCCGGCGTCGGAAAAGACCGTGACCCTGGCCGAAGTGGGCGGTGAGCATCAACTGGTCGTTACCGAGCCCAACGCCATTCCCCAGGAGTTGGGCTCCGTGGACGTTGTTTTCCCGCTTCTTCATGGCCCGTGGGGCGAAGACGGAACCATCCAGGGCCTGCTGGAACTTTCCGACACCCGATATGTCGGGGCCGGGGTCCTGGCTTCTGCGGTGGGCATGGACAAACACTTCATGAAGGTGGTCTTCGAGTCCGCCGGACTAAGCGTCGGACCGTACATTGCTGTTACGGACCGGGACTGGCTTACCGACGCCGAGGCCGTCCGTAAGCGCGTGGACAAACTTGGTTTCCCGGTGTTCGTCAAGCCTGCCCGGGCAGGTTCGTCCATGGGAATCTCGAAAGTGGATTCCCTGGAAGGGCTGGACGCCGCGATCGAAGAGGCCCGCAGGCATGACCTGAAACTCGTGATCGAAGCCGGCATTGTGGGCCGTGAGATCGAATGTGCCGTACTCCAAGGACGCGGCACGGACGCGCCCCGGACGTCCATGCCCGGTGAAATCGCGGTGGCAGCAGGAGAGCACCAGTTCTATGACTTCGCTGCCAAGTATGTTGAAGATGGAGCGGCGGCGTTGAGTTGCCCGGCCGATATGCCCGAAGAGGCCATCAGCCGTGTTCGCGAACTTGCTGCCCTGGCATTCGATGCGGTGGGAGCCGAGGGGCTTAGCCGCGTGGACTTCTTCTACACCCCAGCCGGCGAGCTGATCATCAATGAGATCAACACCATGCCGGGATTCACGCCCAAGAGCATGTATCCGCAAATGTGGGCGGCATCCGGGCTGGCTTACGGCGAGTTGATTGACGAATTGATACATCTGGCCCTGAACCGCAAAACGGGTCTGCGCTGACGCGCGGCCTGCTGAACTGACAGGCGGGCCCGCTGACCGCATTACTTACCGGCGGGCAGGTTCTGCAGGTCCTCCTGGCCAACGCATTTGCCGGTTGCCTTGATCTTGCCGACAGCAGCCGCGAGCTCGGTGAGTACGGTTGCGGAGCTGATGTTCGCTGCCTCCAACTTGACCGGATCAATCAGGATCTCGGTGGCAGGTTCGCGGCCAAAGGTGGTCAAGGTGTACACGGGGTCACCTTCTTTGATGACCCAGTCGATGTCGTTGACGCTCACGCAGCGGTCCGTGGTGGGCCCGGGTACGTTCACTCCGCAGCGCAGGATAACCTGCGACGGTTCACCCCATGCCGCAGTGGCCTGGCTGTTGGTCTTGCGCAGTGCGGCATCGCCGATTTGGTCCGGCAGGGCAACCATCATCGGTGCGCAAGCAGGATTGGCGGCGTCTGTGGCGGCCGTGACATCAACGGTGGGTGAACACGCTGTGAGGGCGAGGGTGGCCGCGAGGGCCGAAGATACGCCCAGGGCTGTCCGGCGGAGGGTCTTTCGGTGCATTCATCCAGCCTATCCCGGGCGGGCTCGAGGGCAGATTCCGGTATCGGAGGTCACATTCCCCCCGATGCCGGGGAACCTCCGTATGTCATTATCCTGTCGGTGGATCGCGATAGCGTAGAGCCGTGCCCGCAGAACAGTTGACCGTCCAAGACCTTTCGGAATCAGAGCTCCTCGCCAGGATCTTTCCGCGCCTGAACCACAGCCCGGGCATTCTCCTGGGCCCTGGAGACGATGCTGCCTTGGTAGCGGCCCCGGATGGCCGCAGTTTGATTTCCATCGACACCCAAACCCAGGACCAGGATTTCAGGCTCGAATGGAACAACGGTTACCGGACCACCGGCTACGACGTCGGCTGGAAGGCTGCGGCGCAAAACCTCAGCGACATCAACGCCATGGGCGGCAGCGCCACTTCCCTGGTTGTCAGCCTGACAATGCCCCCGGACACTCCTGTGGTTTGGGTGGAGGCTTTTGCCGACGGTCTCACTGCGGCCATCGTCGGCTTGGGCGCTCCTGATTGTTCCGTTGCCGGGGGAGACCTTGGGCGGGGCCGCGAGCTGTCGGTGACGGTCGCCGTCGTCGGAAGCCTTGGGGGCTTGCCGCCTGTGCTGCGATCCGGGGCCAAACCCGGCGACGTCGTGGCAATTGCGGGGACCTTGGGGAGGGCCGCTGCCGGCTGGGCATTGTTGGAAAGCCGACATCCGATGCAGAGCCTGGATACCGAACTGCAGGCTCTGGTGGAAAACCAGTGCCGCCCCCAGCCCCCTTTGGCAGCGGGACCCTTGGCGGCGCGAGGAGGTGCAACTGCCATGATGGATATTTCCGACGGACTGCTCCGGGACGGCGGCAGGCTCGCTTCGGCCAGCAACGTGACCCTCAACCTTGACCCCGTGGCCTTGGAGATCCATGCCATGCCGCTGGAACCGGCCGCTCTTTTACTGGGTTGCGAGGCGTTGCCCTGGGTCCTTGGCGGGGGAGAGGACCATGGATTGCTGGCCACCTTCCCAGCCGGAATTCAGCTACCGGCGGGGTTCACTGCGATAGGCTCAGTTGAAGCCGTTGTCGAGCCGCCAGGCAGGGGCGTCCGGATTGCCGGGCAAGCTGTTGACACCGTTGGATGGGATCACTTTGCAGACTAAGATCGCCGCGAATGCGCACGCCATGAAACGCTGGCTCGGCAAGGCGGAGGTGGTCCTCGGCAACCACAGCGATCGCCTCAACGCGATCAACATTTTTCCTGTAGCCGACGGCGATACCGGCACCAATCTCTATCTCACAGTCCGTGCCGCGGTTTCCGCCTTGGGCGGCACCGCCCCGGACACCACGGAAACGGGCAACGACGTCGGCGCGGTCCTCTCACGTGCAGGCCAAGCTGCCATGGAGCAGGCCCGGGGCAATTCGGGCACGCTGTTCGCGGTCTTCCTCTGTGCTGCTGCCGAGCCACTGGCCGGTAAATCCCGGCTCAGTGCGCCCTTGCTGGCAACAGCCCTGAACCGGGCCCAGATCCGCGCCTGGTCAGCGCTTAGTGAGCCTGTAGCCGGAACGATGCTCTCGGTCCTGGAAGCGGCATCGGACGCCGCGCAGGCCGTGGACGCCTCGCAGAACGCAGACGACAGCAATCACGCCCTTGGCCTTGCACTCGATGCCGTTGTGGAAGCTGCCTACCAGGCCGTCATCCGTACTGAGGGCGAGCTCGCCCAGCTCCAGGAAGCCCGCGTGGTGGATGCCGGTGGCGTTGGCATGCTGCTGATCCTCGATTGCCTGCGGGCGGCGGTTCTGGGCGAAGAACTCCAGGACGAACTCCTGGACGGTCTTCACGGGTATAAGCTGCAGGACCCGCACATCCACGAGCGTATGCCGGCCGATGATGGTGTGGAGGTCATGTGCACCATCAACCTGTCCCCTTTGAACGCAGCCATCCTGAGGCAGCGTCTTGATGAGATGGGTGATTCGGTCATCATGAGCCAAGTGGGCGGCGCACGGAGCCAGGATGATGATGACGAGGAATCCACGGTTGAAGCCAGCTACCGGTGGAGGGTCCACGTTCACGTTCCGGACCCCGAGCCGGCAGTAGCGCTGATTCGATCCCTGGGGGAGCCCACGGACATCGCTGTCAGCCAGCTGGCCCTGCCCGGCACCGGCGGCCACAGGCCAGCCGAAGCTGAGTCCGGTGACCCGCAGGAGTCCGGCATTACAGGCCAGTCACGGCATGATTACTGAGCTGGAACTTCCCCTCGAGCGCAGGATCGGCAAGAGGTCCGCAGCAGTCATCGAGAAGCACTTGGGGCTCAAAACTACCGGTGCCTTGCTGAACTATTTCCCGCGCCGGTATCTGAGCCGTGGGGAGCTGACGCCCATCAGCAACCTTCCGCTGGATGAAGAAGTCACCCTGATTGCCCGGGTCCTGTCCAACACGTCGCGCCAGATGCGGGCGCGACGCGGCTCCATTACCGACGTCGTGGTGACCGATGAAGCCGGTGGAAGCGGGGCTCCGGGCACCCTGAAAGTCAGCTTCTTCAATGGTTTCAGGGCCAAGGCGGAACTTCAGGTCGGCCGCAGGGCCATGTTCTCCGGCAAAGTGACCCGCTACGGTGGTGCGCTGGGCCTGACCAATCCGGATTTTCTGTTGCTGGATGAGGACCCTGAAGCCGAAGGTTCCATGGACCCGGAAAAGCTTGCCGCCATGCCGATTCCGGTCTACCCGGCAACCGCCAAACTCACCAGCTGGTCAATCCATAAGGTGATCACGGCCCTGCTCCAAACCATGGATCTCGATGCCCTGGAAGATCCGCTTCCTGCAAGCATCGTCCGCAGGGATAGGCTGCTCAGCGTGGCCGAAGCCTACCGCCTGATCCATTCACCGGAGACGGCGAAGGACTGGCAGCGGGCGCAGGAGCGCTTCAGATACCAGGAAGCACTGGTTCTGCAGACAGCCTTGGCCAGGCGGCGGGCCCAGCTCGCAGCGGAGGAAGCCACTGCCCGCCGTCCACGCCCGGACGGATTGCTCAGCAGCTTCGACCGGAACCTGCCGTTCACCCTCACTGCCGGCCAGTCCGCCGTCGGGAAGACGCTCGCTGAAGAACTGGCCCGGGATACACCCATGAACCGGCTGTTGCAGGGGGAAGTAGGGTCTGGAAAGACCATTGTTGCCCTCCGGGCCATGTTGCAGGTTGTCGATGCCGGAGGCCAGGCCGCTTTGCTGGCACCAACCGAAGTTCTGGCCGCCCAGCATTTCCACTCGATCCGCAGGACCTTGGGGGTTTTGGCACGGGACGATGTCTTTGGCGGGGCAGGAATGCTCGGCGGGGACGCCGGGCCGGACTCGGTCCAGGTGACGTTGCTGACAGGCTCCATGCCGACGGCGGTCCGCAGGCAGGCCATGTTGGACGCTGCCTCGGGAAATGCCGGGATCGTCATTGGCACCCATGCCTTGCTTAGTGACAAGACCAGCTTCCAGGACCTTGGCCTGATTGTGGTCGATGAGCAGCACCGTTTCGGCGTGGAACAGCGGGACGCCCTCCGGGCCAAGGCCCAGCGCCCGCCGCATCTGCTGGTCATGACGGCAACCCCTATTCCCCGGACCGTGGCCATGACGGTTTTCGGAGACCTTGAAACTTCGATCCTGGATGAGCTTCCTGCCGGTCGCGCTCCCATCTCCACGCATGTGGTGGGGCTCGCGGAGAACCCCGGCTGGGTGGACCGCATCTGGAAGCGGTCGCGTGAAGAAGTTGAGTCGGGCCATCAGGTGTATGTGGTGTGTCCCAAGATCGGAACGGACGACGACGGCGACTTCAGTCCCGGAGAAGCCGAACCAAGCGACTCTGACCTCTCGGACGAAGGATCCGCGCGCGAGCTCGCATCGGTGGCTGCCGTCGTCGAGAGCCTGCTGCAGGAGCCCTCGCTGTCCGGTGTCCCCGTGGCGCCGCTCCATGGCCGGCAGGACCCTCAGTTGAAGACCGAAACCATGGCGTCGTTCGCGGCCAACCAGGTCAAGGTGCTGGTTTCCACCACCGTCATCGAGGTGGGCGTGGACGTCCACAACGCCACGTTGATGGTGATTCTGGACGCGGACCGTTTCGGAATTTCGCAACTCCACCAGCTCCGCGGCCGTGTTGGCCGTGGCGGACTGCCAGGTACCTGCTTGTTGGTGACCACCTTGGAACCGGGCCACCCGAGTCGTCGACGACTTGAAGCAGTGGCATCCACCACCGATGGTTTTGAGCTTTCCCAGGAAGATTTGAAGCTGCGCCGTGAAGGCGACATCCTCGGGGCCTCGCAATCCGGCGGACGTTCCACACTGAAATTGCTTCGGGTCCTGGAGCATGAGGACATCATTGCCCGCGCACGGACGGACGCCCAAGGCCTTGTTGCAGAGGATCCTGCCCTCCAGCACCAGCCTGGCCTCGCATCAGCAATCGACGAATACTTGAACCCCGAAAAGGAGGCGTTCCTTGAACGTGGCTAGAAATCCAGGTTCCGGCGGCCCACGGGGTGCCTCAGCCCCGGGAGCAGATCTGTGAGCCGGATTATTGCCGGAGTGGGTGGTGGGAACCCGCTGGCCAGTGTCCCTGGTACCGCTACCCGGCCCACCACTGACCGCGTCAAGGAGGCCCTTTTTTCCCGGCTGGAATCTTTGGCAGTCATTGACGACGCCCGGGTCCTTGATCTCTATGCGGGCTCTGGAGCCTTGGGTGTAGAAAGTGCCAGCCGTGGTGCACGCAGCGTGGACCTGGTGGAATTCGATGCCAAAGCCAGCGATGTTTGCCAGCGCAACGCAGACTTGGTCAACCAACTTCTGGGCGGCAAGAAAGTCTCCGTCCACCGATCCAAGGTCGAGTCGTTCCTGGAACGGGTCCGCGAAGGCGGCGTGTGGGACTTGGTCTTCCTTGATCCGCCATACCCCTTGGACGAACCGGCCCTGACCGCGGTGCTGGAAAAGCTGGCGCCGCACTTGGACGAGGGAGCCGTGGTGGTTGTGGAGCGGAGCTCGCGGAGTCCTGAACCGGCCTGGCCTGGGACCATGGACTGTTTCGCCGACAAGAAGTACGGCGAAACCAAGCTGTGGTTTGCCGAGCCGGCCTAGGGGCAGCGGTGCCTAGCCGGCGATCTTGTCCAGGTCCATCCCGGTGAGGACGGTGGCCGGATGCGGGCCGCGGGCCAGCAGCTCTGCTGTCCATTCCGGGGACCATTTCCTGCCAGTGCCCACAAGAATGATGTTTCCGGGGTAGCGGCCTTCAAACATTCCCGTCTCTGCGAAGGCGGCCACATCGGGCATGGCCTGGCGCAAGGCAGTCACCTGGCTCTTCACAAGGGTCAGCGCAGGTTCATCTCCCACGTTGACGATCAGTACCCCGTCAGGGCCCAGGCGTGCTGCAGCTTCTTCGTAGAACTCTTTGCACGCAATATGTTCCGGCGCGTCCGGCCCGGAGAAGATGTCAAGAATCACGACGTCGAAACGCGCCCCGGCGTCCAGCTCCGCCAAGGCCTCGCGCGCGTCGCCGATGTGGGTGGTCAACGTGGTGCCTTGTGGCATGGGAAGTTTGAGGAGCACGAAGTCCAGGAGCTCGCGTTCCAATTCAACGGCGTACTGTGCTGAACCTGGGCGGGTTGCCTGGATATAGCGGGCAAGGGTCAAAGCCCCCGCACCCAGATGCAGGGCACGGATGGGTTCCCCGGGCTCAGCGGCCAAATCCACCACGTGGCCAATCCTGCGCAGGTACTCATAAAAGATCTCCCGCGGGTCAGCCAGGTTGACGTGCGATTGTTCGGCGCCGCCGATGCTGAGAATGAAGCTGCCCTCGATCAGGGTATCGGCGTCGATGGTGGCGTGCTGCCCCGTGGTCCGGAGGTAGCGTGAGGCTACGTGTGGTCCGGGGCCGGTGGTACTCAGAGCCGGTCCCGGAGTGAAGAGAGGCGTTCTGCAGCTTCTTCAAGCACGGCGGTCTTTTTGCAGAAGGCAAAGCGCAGCAGGCTGCGGGTTCGCTCCGCTCCCTCCGGATGGCAGAAGACAGGCACCGGAATTGCTGCCACACCCACCAGCCCAGGCAGCCGCCTGGCGAGGTCCACGGAATCCCTGATGCCCAAGGGGGCCGTGTCCACGTTGATGAAGTACGTGCCGCTGGGGACATGGACGCCGAATCCGGCGGCCCGCAGTCCTTCGGCCAGGATGTCGCGTTTGCTTGCCAGGGTCGAGGCAATGCCGGTGTAGAACTCGTCGGGAAGGCCCAGCCCAACGGCAATGGCACCTTGGAAGGGTGTTCCCGAGCTGTAGGTCAGGAACTGCTTTACTGTGCGCACAGCGGAGACCAGGTGTTCGGGCCCGCTGAGCCAACCGATTTTCCAGCCGGTGAAGGAGAAGGTCTTTCCAGCAGAGGAAATGGTGATGGTCCGGTCCGCTGCTCCCGGAAGGGAAGTGACAGGGATATGGTCCACGCCAAAGGTCAAGTGCTCGTAGACTTCGTCGCTGACAATGATGGCGTCATACCTGGCTGCGAGTTCGACGATCTTTGCAAGGACCTGGCGGGGAAAGACCGCGCCGGTGGGATTATGCGGATTATTCAGCAGGACAACCCGGGTGCGGTTGCTGAAGGACGCTTCAAGGGCCGAAAGGTCGGGGAGGAAATCCGGAGCCAGCAGGGGAGCGGTGACGTGGGTGGCGCCGGCCAAACCAATGATCGCTCCGTAGGAGTCGTAGAACGGCTCGAAGGTCAGAACCTCGTCACCTGGCTGGATGAACGCCAACAGCGAAGCAGCGATCGCTTCTGTCGCGCCAGTGGTGACAAGGACCTCGGTGTCCGGATCCGGGGCCAGCCCGTAGAACCGCTGCTGGTGTGCTGTGATGGCTTCCCTCAAAGCGGGAAGGCCTTTGCCGGGTGCGTATTGGTTGGCCCCCGCGGCAATGGCGGACTGGGCTGCCGCCTTGATCTCGGCGGGGCCATCCTCATCCGGAAACCCTTGGCCGAGGTTGATGGCTCCGGTCGAGACGGCGAGGGTGGTCATCTCCTCGAAGATGGTCACTCCCAACCCTCCCCCGGGGGAGAGGAGGTTGGCTCCGGTTGCTGCCCGCTGCCAGGGTGCCGGGCCGGTGCCCGGGACCTGCCCGGAGCTCGTACCGAGGGAAGGGCTGATGCCTGCGGATGCCATGTCTGCCATGGTATCCCGGCGAAGCTATGGGGTAGGTTCGTCTCATGAGACGAGCGGTATGCCCTGGATCCTTTGACCCTATCCACAATGGACATCTCGAAGTCATCGCCCGGGCTGCGGGCTTGTTTGACGAAGTCATTGTGGCCGTGTCCACCAACTATGCCAAGAAGTACCGGTTCAGCCTGGAAGACCGGATGGAGATGGCACGTGAAACGCTGGCGTCTCTTCGTGGAATCATCGTTGAACCGATGGGTGAAGGTTTGTTGGCTGAGTACTGCCGCCACCGGGGCGTGTCTGCCATCGTCAAAGGCCTCCGCTCATCCTCTGACTTCGACTACGAACTTCCCATGGCTACCATGAACCGCCAGTTGGCCGGCGTCGAAACGGTGTTCCTTCCTGCCGAAGCGCATTACGTCCATTTGTCCTCGACACTCATCAAGGAAGTGAACGTGCTGGGCGGGGATATCTCTGATTTTGTCCCCAAATCGGTGCTCAAACGGCTCCTCGCTGGCGAGCCTGCAACGGAACACCCGCGCAAAGGGTAGTCTTGATGGGTACCTCGCGCCCTTTCGCGGAGTGCCCCAAGCTGAAACCACCGCGCATTCGTGCGCGCCCGGCGTCGGTTTGAGTCCTCAAGCGTGATCAGGCTAAGATGGTACGTCGGTCATATGTTCTACAGGAGTTCTCATTAAGCGAGATGCAAGTTCGCCCTTGGCGCTGGTAGTCAAGGACCTTGGACGCAGTCCAGGGACCATGCGGACACTCAACGAGCATGTACCTGCACCAAGTGACCTTGGTGTGGCGCTCATTGGCGTGAAGGAAGGCTCAGATATTGAGCTGGATCTTCGCCTTGAGGCCGTACACGAAGGAATTCTGGTATCCGGCACCGTTATCGTCGAAGTAACCGGCGAGTGCGGCCGATGCCTGGATCCCCTTGCGTATGACCTTGAAGTCAATGTGCAAGAACTTTTCTTCTATGAAGGCGTTGAGCTTTCGGGCGGAGAAGACGATGAAGAGCAACGTCGAGTCGAGTACGATCTGATCGATCTTGAGCCGGTGTTGCGGGACGCAGTTGTCACTATGCTGCCGTTCCAGCCGGTGTGCCGGGAAGACTGCCAGGGTCTGTGCTCCGAATGTGGAGCGCGCCTGGAAGACGAGCCGGGGCACCACCACGAGGTCATTGACCCTCGCTGGGCTGCCCTAGCTGATCTGGCTAAGACTGACCGGCAAACCGATTAGTAAGTGTTCGTCTAAGAGAGAAATGAGATAGCCGTGGCTGTTCCCAAGCGGAAAATGTCTCGCGCAAATACACGCGCCCGCCGTGCCCAGTGGAAGGCAACTGCCCCCAACTTGGTCAAGACCATCGAAAACGGTCAGGTTACTTACAGCCTGCCGCACCAGGCAAAGGTCGTTACTGACTCTGCCGGCACCGCGCTGTTCCTTGAATACAAGGGCCGCAAGGTCGCAGACGCCTAATCTGCCGTACAGGCTGACTAAGGATGTCTTCAACTGAAGAGCTTCTGAAGCGTCTCGGTGTCTCGATTGACACCGAGACGCTTCGTCTTGCTCTGACACATCGCTCATACGCGTATGAGAACGGCGGGATTCCCACCAACGAGCGCCTTGAGTTCCTCGGCGACTCCATCCTGGGATTCTCCGTCACTGATTCTCTTTACCGTGAGAACCCCACGCTTCCTGAGGGCGAGCTCGCCAAGCGGCGTTCCGCCGTCGTAAGTACGCGTGCGCTGGCCGGGATCGGCCGGGAAATCGGTGTTGGCGAGTTCATCTACCTCGGCCAAGGCGAGAAGCTGACCGACGGTAAGAACAAGGCCTCCATCCTGGCTGACACCATGGAAGCCCTGATCGGCGCCACGTACCTCTCAAACGACATGGAAACCGCACGTCAGCTGGTCATGCGCCTGGTGGGCCCGCTCCTGAAGGATGCCGGAGCCCTCGGTGCCGGGACCGACTGGAAGACGAGCATCCAGGAACTGACTGCCAGCAGGCAACTCGGTGCCATCCACTACGCCGTGGAAGGTTCCGGACCCGATCATGCCCGTACTTTTGAAGCCGTGTTGAATATCGGCGGCACTCCTTATGGTCGTGGCTCCGGTCATTCCAAGAAGGAAGCGGAACAGGAAGCGGCTGCTGATGCCTGGCGCGCGCTGAATGCCTTGGACCCGGCCCCGACCGGACCTGCTTCCACCTGATCCCACATGCCTGAGCTTCCTGAAGTAGAGGTGGTGCGCCGCGGTTTGGCCCGTTGGGTCCGCGGACGTTCCATTACCGGGGTGGACGTCATTGATCCGCGTTCCATCCGAAGGCATGCCCTCGGAACCGAAGACTTCATCGGCAATCTTGAGCATGCCACGGTGCTGGACGTGGTCAGGCGGGGCAAATTCCTTTGGATGCCTCTGGCTGTGACCGGCACGGACGACGCCCCAGGCGACCTCACCGAACCGCCGGCAACCGCGCACCTCCCAAAGGTGGCACTCATGGCCCATCTGGGAATGAGCGGGCAGCTGTTGATGCAGGACCCGGCCGTTCCGGACGAAAAGCACCTCAAAGTCAGGATCAAGCTCAGTCCTGCCGAGGACATGCCGGAGCAGTTGCGGTTCGTTGACCAACGGATTTTCGGTGGCCTGTTCGTGACGTCATTGATCCCCACCTCCGACGGCGGCCCGGGTGGCCTCGGAGAAACGCCCCTGCCTGAGATCGCAGAGGAAGCCGCGCACATCGCACGCGACCCGTTGGATCCCTATTTTTCTTTCGATCTTTTTTATCGAAAAATCAAAAATCGCAGGACGGGCATCAAAAGGGCACTTCTGGACCAGTCGGTCATCTCCGGGATCGGCAACATCTACGCAGATGAAGCGTTGTGGAGTGCCCGGCTTCACTACGCACGGGCCACGGACACCATGCGCCGTGCTGACGCCGGGCGGTTGGTGGATGCCGTCAGGGACGTCATGCAGGCCGCCCTGGCTGCGGGCGGTACAAGTTTCGATTCCTTGTACGTCAATGTCAACGGCGACTCCGGTTATTTCGCCCGCTCGTTGAACGCTTACGGCCGCGCCGGCGAACTATGCGTCCGGTGTGAGGGACTGGGTTTGCACACCGTCATGAAGCGGGAGCAGTTCATGAACCGTTCCTCCTACACCTGCCCGGTGTGTCAGCCCCGGCCCCGGAATGGACGTTGGTAGGGCCAAGACTGTTCCGGAATCCGGATCGCAATGGCAGACTGTCCCCATGAACAGCTTGGCGTTGCGAATCGCCATCGCAATGATCAACGAAAAGGCCAACGCCACCACAATGCGGGTGGCGTCAGTTCTACCTGTGGCCGTTCCTGATTCGGGACCACAGAGCCCCTTCCGCATCGCAGCCGGCCCAGGAATGCCATGATGGCGCGGCGGCTGGTCATAGCGGGTATCTGCCTGGCTGTGTTGATTGCCGCCGTGGCCATTGTGCTCGACCAGCTGGCCAAGCCCGGAGCCACTTCGGCGCAAAGCCCTTCATCGTCCACTTCAAGCCCGGGTACGGGTGCCGGATCCACCGGCACAGGAACGCCCACCTCCGGCAGTTCGGCGTCGGGGGCTGGAAACGGCGGCGCAGAGGGCAGCCCTGCTGCCGGGGGCAGCGGCAACAGCGGTACTGAGGGAAAAACCGGCGAACCCACCGCCAAGCTCCTCGAAGTTCTTCCACCGGTCACCGCCACACCAACGGGTCTGCCGGCACCATCTGCCCCGGCTCCGCTCATCACCGGAGCGCTTCCCCAACCAGGGAGTGTTTCGGGTGAATTGGTGGACGGCTGGCCGGGAGACGTTGTTACGTTGCCTTCCGGAACCACCATTGGCTCTACTTCGGTGTCCACTTCCGGTGACATCCTGCAGCTCACAGCGGATGGCATCGTGGACAAGCCACGGGCCGAGGTCCTTGACTCCTTCCGACAATCGTTGGTCTCTCGTGGCTTTTGGTCCGAAGAGGCCCCTGCTGCGGACGGGTCTGTGGCGGCCCGTTTTGTGCGCGGCACGGACACGGTAACCGTCTCGGTATCCACCACCGGGACGGGCGGCTCGCGCTTCCAACTGTTGGGCAGCCTGCACACGAGGGCGGGATAGGAAATTATGTACATCTCGCTCTCGGACCGCAGCGGCGGTAAACGGAACAAGTCAACGAACAAGTCAACGGCACTGGCAGCGGAAGTGCCGTTCCGTTTGTCCCCCGTCATTTTGTGGCTGGGCATCGTGAGTATGGTGACCGACGTTTCTTCGGAATCCGTCACGGCAATCCTTCCCTTATATGTCACCGGATTCCTCGGACTGTCCACTATTGCCTTCGGTTTCATCGACGGAATCAACCAGGGCGCGAGTGCGATCGTCAGGATTGCGGCCGGGTGGGCGGCGGACCGCAGCGGTCACCCTAAGCGCATAGCACTTGTCGGCTACGGACTATCCATGGTGGCCAGGATTGGTTTCCTTTTTGCCGGTGGTTTTTGGTTCGTTGCGGCGATAGTCACCGGGGACAGGATCGGAAAGGGCATTCGGACGGCCCCACGGGATGCGTTGATCACAGTTTCGGCCCAGCCTGAACATTTGGCACGGTCCTTTGGCGTTCACAGGATGCTGGACAATATTGGGGCTGCAGCCGGGCCGTTGATCGCCTTCTTTGTCCTGTTGATGATTCCCAATGGTTTCAGCACCGTCTTCGTGGTGTCGCTCGCCTTCGCCGTGATAGGCGTTGCCGTCCTGGCATTGGTGGTTCCGGACATCCGTGCTCTTGGCGCCAAGACCACGGAGGGGCTCGACGGCAGGCGGCTCTTCGCCTTTTCCTGGAGCCATTTGAAGGAGCCCGGACTGGGCAAATTGTTGATCGCCGCTGGTCTTCTTGGCTTGGTGACCATCGGTGATGGATTCATCTACCTGGTATTGCAAGCCAGGGATTCGTTCGCCGTGCAGTGGTTTCCGCTGCTGTTCGTCGGCACGAATGTGGTGTTCCTGGCCTTCGCGGTGCCGTTGGGACGGCTGGCTGACAAGGTAGGCAAAGTGCCGGTTTTCGTGGGTGGGCATATCGCTTTGCTGGCAACCTACCTTCTTGCTGCTGTACCTTTCGGGGGCCTGTGGGGCACGGTGGGATGCCTGGTGCTGTTGGGAGCGTTTTACGCTGCAACCGACGGCGTCCTGGCCGCCTTGGCAGGCCAGCTCACCCCCGCAGGAAAACTTGCCACCGGAATTGCCTCAGCACAAACGGTGGTGGCATTGAGCCGCATGGCCGCCTCCGCGGGCTTTGGCGTGCTCTGGTTCGCACTCGGTGCCCCGACAGCGATGCTGCTGGCAAGCGTTCTCCTGGCTTGCGCGGTGCTGGCTGTGGCGGTGATTCTGCGGAGCGCCCGGCCTGCAATACACCAGGACGCAGGCACTGCAGGATGAGTGTGACCCTGGCCGGCAGCAAAACCCGGTGGACCGTCCTCCTGGCCGTGACCGCGCTGGTGCTGGTGGTGGCGGGGATCTATGCTGTGGGCGCCTATCAACGGTTTGAAGAGAGCCGGACCGCAGCTTCCTCCGTGGGAGTCACGGCGGGCCAGTCACTTCCGAACGGTCCCTTTGTCCTTTTCCGCAACACAGCCTCAGGCCAGGGCTATGGCAGTGCGGCCACAGTCGCCCTGTCCGCTCCGGGCGGTCCACGGGCTGTGAGCGAACAGGAATGCGACCGCGTCTATGGGACAGCCCAAAACGTGGTGTGCCTGAAAACCAACCGGGGCTTGGTCACTTCATTTGAAGCCGCAGTCCTGGACCGTGACTGGAACATCCAACGTTCAT
The DNA here is from genome assembly GCF_059739405.1 of Arthrobacter sp. TmtSoilC79. Classification (NCBI taxonomy): domain Bacteria; kingdom Bacillati; phylum Actinomycetota; class Actinomycetes; order Micrococcales; family Micrococcaceae; genus Arthrobacter; species Arthrobacter sp. TmtSoilC79. The sequence continues at coordinate 1,919,043 of NZ_AP046051.1, forward strand.
GGGCTCTCCCTGGCATCCCCAGCAGGGCCAGGCTCAGCGGTGACGGCTCGATGATTGCCACGACGGTCTTTATTACTGGACACTCCTACGCCGCTTCGGGGTTTTCCACGGCCACGGAGATCAGCTTGCCCGGTGGAACGTCCGGGAACCTGGAGGACTTCGCGTTGTTGGTCAACGGCGAGCGCCTGGCAGCAACGGACAGGAACATCTGGGGAGTGACCTTCGCTCCAGGCCAGAGCGACGTCTTCTACGCAACAGCGGCGTCCTCAGGCCGCATTTGGCTGGTTCGGGGAAGCCTGTCCGCCAAGACACTCACAGCCATCCACGACCAAGTGGAATGCCCGTCCATTTCACCTGACGGCACGCGCATCGCTTATAAGAAGAACGACGGCGGCGGGCTGGTTGCCCATTGGAAGGTCGCCGTCCTTGACCTCGCGTCAGGGCAGGAAAGCGTTCTTTCGGAGCAACGCAGCGTGGATGACCAGATCGAATGGCTGGATGGGAAGAACTTGCTTTACGGCTTGCCGGATGACGCAGTGGAAGGTGACAGCAACATCTGGCAACTGGGCACCGAACCAGGCTCGCAACCCAGCCTGTTCATAGCCCATGCGTGGTCCCCAAGCGTTGTGCGCTGAGCCCCACTCGGTGTCGACACCAATAATGGGTAGTTCACCGCCGGGCGGAACTCCTGGCCGCCCGGCTTCGTCCCGTCGTGGTGCGCCGCTGAGAGAGGGTGGCTGTAGTGCGCCGCTGTAGTGGTACCCGCTGTAGAGAGGCGCCTGTGGTGCGCCGGCTGACTCAGCAGGTACCCAACAAGCCGCAGAGGAGTCCGCCTGACTGCGTAGGACTCGGGCTGGGTGAGGGACTCGGTGAAGCAGTTGGCGTGGCCGTCGCCGTTGGCGTAGGAGTAGGAGTAGCGGTGGGGGACGGGGCCGCGGTCTGCTGTGCCGGTGCAGTGGTGGAATACACCACATCAACAAAGTAGTTGGTGGCGTTCCAGGAGTTGGCAGGCATCACACCCCCGGATCCATACCGGTACCGCCCGTTGTTCGGGCCACTGGCTGTGAACACCCCGCTTGTGTAGGTCTGGTTGAAGAAGGCAGAGGTATAGGAGTAGCGGCCATTGGGTGCCCGGTAGGACACCACGTAGGTTTGGCCTGTCACCAACGCCACCGGGGCAGCCAGTGTAGCGGTCTGCCAGCCAGTAGCTGTTTCATTGGTGAAGGTCACCTGCGCCAGGCGCGTACCGGCCGAGTTCCACAGCGAACCTACGTGGGTTCCGGTGTTGCCGGCCCCCTTGTAGAAACGAATCCCCGTCACATTCCCTGCCTGCGAAACACTGAACGCAGTGCCAAGTTCCACCGGCATGAAGTCGCTCGCGGTCACTGTTTGCGGTGTCAGCGAGCCAAAGATCGTTGACAGCTGGACGGTGGGAGCCGCCGTCGTAAATTGCCAGTTGCCGGCCGGGAAGGTTTGCCCCTGCTGGGAGACGACGTTGCCCACGTTGGCCGTAACCACTGTGCTGTTCGGCAGCGCCGCAGTGGGGGTGAACGTGATGGTCCGGTTGTCGGCGGAAAGGGCAGCTGACCCCGCCACGGGGTTGCCGTTGGCTGTCAGGGTGAAAGTCGCTCCCGGGTTGATGGCGGCCGAGAAGGTGATGGAGGGCTTGACGTCCGTTGGGATGCCGGTGGCGCCAGGGGCGGGTACCTGTTCGGTGACTGTCAGCGGCTGCACAGCTGTAGCGAACACCACATCCACCAGGTAACTGGAGGTCGATGATGATGCCGGGAAATCAGTGGTGTAGCTGAAGGCTCCCGAGTCATCGGCGGTGCGCAACGGTCCGCTGGTCAATCCGGCACCAAATCCGCCGGCAGTGTATGAGTACTTGCCCGTGGGAGCCTTATATGCAGCCACGTACTCGGTGTCGGCTTCGATGCTGACCGGTTGGCTGAAAGTGACAGTCTGCCACCCGGTACTTGATTCGTTGGTGAAGGTAGCGGTGGCCAGGAGTTGTCCCGCAGCCGTATAGAGCGATCCCGTGTGGGTGCCTGTGTTGCCGGCCGCTTTATAGAAGCGCACCCCGGTGATCTGCCCGGCAGTATCGCTGGCGAACCGCACACCGAGGGACAACGCAACTCCGTCATTCGCATCAGGGGTGGTGGGTGTCACAGTGTCCTGGTACAGCGTGCACGGACAAGCACCCGGTGTGCGCGGCGCGGGAACCGTTGCGAACGTCCAGGTTCCGCCGGCGGACATGGGTTGACCTGAGACCGAGGTTGCCGTCACTGTCGCCGTGTAGGTGGTACCTGCGGCCAGTGGAGCAGTAGGAGTGAAGGTGACTTTGCGGGTGGCGGAGTCGTAGGCAGTCGTGCCCGCTACGGAGGTCCCGCCGCTCGCTTTCAGCGCCAACCCTACGCTGGACGCCACTGCGGCCTCGGACAGCACAGCGCTCACGGCGGTGTTCAGGGGAACACTCGAAGCGTTCGGCAGCGGCGAGTGTGAGCCGACTGTGAATGCAGGATTCGGCACGGTCACCACCACGTCCACCAGGTAGCTGGCGGTCGATCGTGAAGCGGCGAAGTCACCGCTGTAGGTGTAGGCACCTGCATCAGATGCTGCCCGCAACGGTCCAACACTCATCCCTGACCCAAAGCCGTTGGCTGTGGCCGAGTAGGTACCGGTCAGCGACTTGTAGGAAACGATGTATTCCGTGTTGGCTGCCATCGGGACCGGTTGGCTGAACATCGCTGTCTGCCATCCGGACGCACTTTCATTGGTGAACGCCACTGTCGCCAATTGCTGGCCCGCAGCGGTGTACAGGGCGCCATTGTGGGTGCCTGTGTTCCCGGCGGCCTTGTAGAAGCGGATACCGAGGACTTCACCAGCGGAAACACTGGAGAATCTAACCCCGAGGGTCAAGGGCACGCCTTCACGCAGTTCGGCAATCCCCGGAGTGACCGAGTCATCGAAGAGGCTGCACGGACAAGCGCCCGGAACCGGCAGCGTGGCAGCAGTGGTGAAGGACCACGTTCCGCCTGCCGTGACGCCGCCACCGATCGAATCGGTTCCGGACAACGTCGCCGTATATTGGGTGCTGAATGCCAAGGCGCTCGACGGCGTGAAGGTGGCCCGCCGCGTCGCGGCGTCATACGCCGTCGTTCCTGCAACAGGACCCGAGGACGACTGCAGCGCCAACTGGACGCTGGCCGTAGTGACCGGCTTGGAAAACACAGCGCTTACCTTGGTGTTCACGGACACGCTCGACGACGACGGAATGGGCGTTTGGCCCGAGACGGTCATGGGGGAGCTGTCTACCGTGCTGAAGAGCGCGTCCGCGAAGTAGTTGCCACCGTTGAAGCTGGTGGTGGGGAACCCTGGAGAGGTGCTGTAAACCCCTGCAGGTTCAGCTCCGAAACCACCAGCAACCTTCAAAGGCGCGTCCGTGGAACCGAAGCTCGCCCATTGGTAGTCCTTGGTGGCATAGTGCCCGTTGGGAGCCCAATAGGAGGCGGTATATTTCTGTCCCGCTGCTACAGGCACTGCTTGGCTGAACAAAGCAGTCTGCCAGCCGGATGCAGTTTCATTGGTGAACGTGGCCGTGGCCAGGCGCTCGCCGGTTGCACTCCACAATGATCCGGTGTGCGTGCCTGTGTTGGCGGTGCTCTTGTAAAAGCGGACGCCTGTGATGAAGCCGTCTATTGACGGGGTGAACCGCAGGCCCATTTCATAGGCTCCACCGTCACCGGAGTCTTTGACCACAGGAACCGTTTGGCCAAAAACGCTGTAGGGACCACTGAGGGTCAGGTTCCTGGTGACAGCGGCACCGATGTTGGCGCTGTCGTCGATGGCCCGTGCCTGGATGGTGGCTGTTGAGAAACCCTTTTGTATGTAGGTGTAGCTCCAGCTTTGCTTGCCCGTGGCGGGGTGCCACGTGGTTCCGCCGTCTGTGGAAACTTCGACTCCGGCCACAACGCCGCCTACGTCGGCGGCCGTTCCGGTGACGGTGACGCTGCTGCCTTGTGCCACGGTGGCGGCATTGGCCGGCGTGGAGATGGCGGCGGTGGGCTTGGTGGTGTCGGTGCTGGCTGCTGCAGCCACCAGCCCGGCAGCACGGGTGGCGGGCTGGGCGCCCATGTCGGCGAGGATGTTGACCTGGGCCTGCCTCATGCGGGAATCAGCTGGTGCACCATTACCGTCGTGCTCCTGGTCAAGGCCCCAGGTCCACTGGACGGTGCCTGCGGAGAAGACCAGGGCGCCGCTGCCCGCGCGGTAGAGGGTGAGGTTATGCGTGGTGGTTCCTGCAGCCACCGTGTTCCCGAAGTCCTGGAGATATTGCGGAACGCTGCCTACCGTGGTGGACAACCGGATGAGGCCCGCCGGCCGGAATCCGTTGTCCAGGTCTTCGTCTGATTCGTATCCGACAGTGTGGGGGGCCAGCGCTGCGGAGGAACCGGCAGCCATCGATGCCAGGGTTGTGTTCCGCCAAAGCCTGGTCTTGCCCTCGTCTGCTTTCACTGTGACCGGCAGGTCCGAGAAATTGGACATGTATTGCGTGCCTGTCAGGCCATTCTCGGGCAGGCCGCCTCCATTTGCCTGGGCCGCGAAGCGGGGATCACGCCAGGTGCCTGTCCACTGGGCTGTGGGATCAATCTTTTCGTTGGCCCAGGTTTCCTTGTAACAGGTCAGGGTGCGGTTGGCTGCACCATCCACTGACGAAGGCTCAAACCGTGTCCGCCAGTACATTTCATTGCCCGAAAGGAATTGGAGATTGACCCCCGCATCCCGCGCGGCCGTGACGTTTGCCCGTTGCGGCCCGGACCAATACTCATCGTGGCCGACAGAGAGGAACACCTTGTGGTTCAGCAGTTCGCCGCCGCTGCGGTCAGCATCGAGGCCGCTGATGTAGCTGACGTCGTAGCCGTTCTGTTCCAGGAAGCGCACCATGGGGTATTCATTGGCGAAATAGAAGTCCCGGCCATCGGGTCCACCCCGCGTTGCCACGGGACGGTTGTAGCTGACCTTGTAGGCGCGGCCGTTGACTCCTTGGTAGAAGTCGGCGCCGCCATAGGAGTTGTAGGCCTGCCACGTCTGGTCAGCGGTTTGGAAGATGACGGCAGAACGGTTGCCGTCGTTGCGGACAATGAACGTGATGTGGCTCATGCCGCCGGTATCGGGGCGCCGAAGGACGGCAATGTAGACACCGGACACGGCCGTGGTGGGTACCTGCCACGTTGCCGATACCGCCCACGTGCCGCAGTCATAGATTCCGGTGGCGACATCGGTCCGGCACGCGGGCTGGTTTTGCCGCAGGACCGACGGCGTGACATCGGCAATCTTGCGGGCACCGTTGCCTCCGTACCACCCTGTCCGGTAAATCGCGATGGTGTAGTTGGATGCGTTGGTGTCCACCTTGAAACGGATGGGTTGGCCGACGTTGACGCTGATATCGGTGGAGAATCCCTGGATGCTGTCATCTCCGGCACCGTTGATGTCCCACTCCGAGGGCGGACTTCCGGGTTTGGAGTTCTCACAGACCACTGGATTGACCACGGGGTCGCAGGGTCCCGCTGCGACGGCGGCTGGCACCGCGAGGGGCAGGAGTGAAGCGACCATCGCCAGGATCAAGGGCACTAAGAAGCCCTTGAGGACTTGCTGGGGTCGGTTGGCTGAAGTACCGGGCATCAGAACTCCTGGAGGTGGCGCGCCGAAAATGCGTACATGGGTCCGCGTTTTTCACGCACGGTCCCTGCTTGCCGCTCCCCAGCCAGGGTCAAACCAAGATCTTCAGTTATGAAACACGGGTATTTATCCTTGGCTCGAAGTTCCGAAGATCGGGACCGGATCCAGCTGTAAGTGAACTTCTGCCCACCTTGCAGCCGGATCACCGGAACGAACAGGCCAAGTAGCCCTTGGCAGGAGTGTAGGGGTGTGGCTGGCCGTCCACAAGGAGTTCCGGCAATGGATCCATGAATTTCGCCCAAACGGCAGTAGATTTAGGGGATACATCCGCCCGGGACACCCAGGAGAACCGAAGCGCCTTGCACTTGAAAAGTTTGACTGTCCGAGGATTCAAGTCCTTCGCGTCGGCAACGACGTTCGACTTTGAGCCCGGCGTCACTGCTGTTGTCGGTCCCAACGGATCAGGCAAATCCAACGTGGTTGATGCCCTGGCCTGGGTGATGGGCGAGCAGGGTGCCAAGACGCTGCGTGGCGGCAAGATGGAAGATGTCATCTTCGCCGGAACATCCGGCCGCCCGCCCCTGGGCCGCGCCCATGTGTCATTGACCATTGATAACGCCGACAACGCCTTGCCCATCGAATACAGCGAAGTCACCATCTCCCGGACGCTGTTCCGGACCGGCGGCTCAGAGTATGCCATCAATGGCGCGCCCTGCCGCCTGCTTGATATCCAGGAACTGTTGTCCGATTCCGGCCTGGGCCGGGAGATGCACGTCATTGTGGGACAGGGGCAACTGGACCGGGTCCTCCATGCCACGCCGGAGGACCGTCGGGGCTTCATTGAGGAAGCTGCGGGTATCCTCAAGCACCGCCGCCGCAAGGAAAAAACTGTTCGGAAACTTGAAGCCATGCAGGCAAACCTTGCACGGCTCGGTGACCTCACTGCGGAAATCCGCCGGCAACTGACACCGTTGGGCAAACAGGCCGAAATCGCCCGGCGGGCACAGACGGTCCAGTTCGATGTCAGGGACGCCAAGGCACGCCTCCTGGCCGATGACCTGGTGCAGCTCACTACGAGTCTTGAACAGGATGTTGCCGACGAGGCCGCGTTGAAGGAGCGGCGCCAGGTGGTGGAGGCGGAGCTGGGAACCGGACGCAGGCGACAGGCTGCCTTGGAGCAGCAGGCTGCAGAAGCCACCCCGAAGCTTAACGCCGCGCGTGATCATTGGTACCAGCTCTCCGCCGGCCGGGAGCGCCTGCGTTCCCTGGGCTCGCTGGCTTCTGAACGCCGCCGGCTTCTGGGCTCCTCCGAGGCTCCGCCGGACACCGGCCGGGACCCCGAACAATTGGAACGCCAAGCTGCCCGGGTCCGCGAAGAGGAGTCTGCGCTTCAGCACGACATCCTTGCCAAGCAAGCGGCGCTTCTTGAAGCCACCGTGGCAAAGGACGCCGCCGAGGCCGTGGCCGCGGCGGAGGACAAGAGACTGACCGCCATGTTGCGGGCCGCTGCCGATCGACGGGAAGGGTTGGCCAGGCTTGCAGGCCAGGTAGCTGCTGCCCGGTCCAGGGCCGAGGCCGCCGAAGCCGAACGGGGCCGGCTCAGGGAATCCCTGGCTTCCGGTGACGAACGGCGCCGGAAGGCCCAAAGCGAGTTCGCTGCCCTTGAATCCCAGGTGGCAGGGGTTGAGGACGGCGAAGAAAGCCTTGACGCCGACTACGAAAATGCCAACGACGCCCTGGACGCCGTCCTGGCCGAAATCGAGGAACTGAAGACCGCGGAACGGGAGGCCGTGAGGGAGCGCGATGCCTTGACGGCACGCCGCGACGCCCTCCAGCTTGGGCTCAACCGCAAGGACGGTTCGGCCAGCCTCCTCTCAGCGGAAGGGATTCTGGGGCCTTTGGCTGAGTTGGTGGCTATCGAGCCCGGGTTCGAGGCTGCCATCGCTGCTGCACTGGGCAGTGCCTCGGACGCCCTGGTGGCGGCAAACACCGGCGACGCGCTGGCAGCCATCGCCTCGTTGAAAGAGGGCGACGCCGGCCGTGCGGCACTGCTACTGGCCGACGGAACCGCCGGGGGTACTGAAGCCGGTGCTGAGGTGGCGCTTCCGCCCGGCGGCCGCTGGGCAGCCGACGTCGTGAAGATTTCCGATCCCGCAGCGCAAGGCGCGTTGTCCTTGCTGGTGGGGACCGCCGTCGTCGATGATCTTCGGTCAGCCGCCCAACTGGTCAAGGAACACCATGACCTTAACGCCGTCACGCGTGAGGGCGACATGGTCACCGCCTTGACCGTCACCGGCGGCTCGGCCACAGCACCGTCCCTCCTTGAAGTCCAGGCTGCAGTGGACGACGCCGTTGCCCGCCTTCATGAGGTCACTGCCCGCCTGGAGCGTGGCCGGTTTGTACTGGCCAATGCCCAGTCCCGCCGGGCCGAAGCCCAGGACCGGGCCGACGCTGCCTTGGAGCGCTTGCACGAGTCCGACGCCCGTCTGGCTGCGGTAGCTGAGCGCCTTGGGCACCTCAATTCCGTCCTCCGCAGCGCCGTGGGCGAAAGTGACAGGCTCGCCGCTTCGATGGCAAGGGCCGAGGCAAACATCGCCGAGGCGCAGCTTGACCTTGAGGTCGCCGCGGAGCGGCTCGCCGCCGCCCAGGAAGCTCCCGACGAAGAGCCATCGACGGACCAACGCGACGAACTCGCCGCCCAGGCCAGGGTTGCCCGCTCAGTCGAAACAGAAGCCCGGCTGGCTCTGAGGACCGCAGAAGAGCAACTGGGCGCCATCAGCAACCGGGCAGCATCGCTTGAACGGGCAGCGGCAACGGAAAGGCGTGCCCGCGAAGAGGCTGCCCGCCGTGCGCAGCGGCGGCGTGCCCAGGCACAACGTGCAGCGGCTGTGGCCTCAGCGGTGGAACAGGCACTGCGGTTCATCGATGTCTCCGTGGACGTTGCAGGTTGGGATCGCGATCTGGCAGAGCAGACCCGGGAGCGGCTGGAGGCGGAACTGACCCAGGTCCGGACCAGCAATGAAGCCCTCGCCCGGGAGCTGGCTGAACTGACGGACTCGGTGCACAGGGACGAGATGGCGCGAACACAGCAGCGTCTTCGTATTGAGGCGCTGGAGACGCGTTCCATCGAGGAACTTGGGTTATCCGCGGAGCAACTCGTTGCCGACTATGGCCCCGGGCTCCCTGTTCCTGTGCCCGCCGGAGCAGTCACGGACAAGTGGGCCGAACTCAGGGCACCGGTGGACGAGCACGGCGAGGCCATTGTTGAAGGCATTCCCTTTGTCCGGGCCGAGCAGGAAAAAAGGCTCAAGAAAGCGGAACGCGACCTGGCCGCACTGGGCAAAGTAAACCCACTGGCGCTGGAGGAGTTCGCCGCGCTGGAGGAACGGCACCAGTTCCTCAGCTCCCAGCTCGAGGACCTCAAGTCCAGCCGCAAGGACCTGCTGGACATCATCAAAGAGGTGGACGCGCGTGTGCAGCAGGTCTTCACCGAGGCTTTTGCCGACACTTCGGCCCAGTTCGACCACGTCTTTGCCCGGCTCTTCCCCGGTGGCGAGGGCAAGCTGGTGCTCACGGACCCGGATGACATGCTGACGACGGGAATCGAGGTGGAGGCCAGGCCCGCCGGCAAGAAGATCAAGAGGCTCTCCTTGCTCTCCGGTGGTGAACGGTCCCTGACGGCCGTGGCGCTGCTGGTGGCGATTTTCAAAGCCCGTCCTTCGCCGTTCTATGTGATGGACGAGGTCGAAGCTGCGCTGGACGACACAAACCTGGGCCGGCTCATCACCATCTTCGAAGAATTGCGGGAGTCCAGCCAACTGATCGTGATCACCCACCAGAAGCGAACCATGGAAGTAGCTGACGCCCTATACGGTGTGACAATGCGTGGCGACGGTGTCTCCACTGTCATCAGCCAAAGGCTCGGTGCCGGGGCTTAGCTTTATGAGAAGGTAGGGGTGTGAACGATTTCCTACCCATAATTCTGTCCATTCTCGCTGCCCTTGTGGTGGTCGGCGGACTCGTACCGGTTCTCCTGAAGGCCCGGAAGTCGGGGGCGAAGTACCCCGGCACCCGAGATGCCAACGACCCCCCGCAGTCCTCGGCAGCAGGCGGCGGAACCCTGGTGGAGGACCGCCCGGACGCGGTTAAGGCCCCGGCTCCAACCTTTGACGGAACCGTTGAGGGGGCCGATGTCCCGGACGACGCCGCCGGGCTCGAAACCATCGCCATTGATACGCCCGCGCCGGTGGAGGGCCGCCTGACCCGCCTGCGTGCCCGCCTGGTCAAGTCCAACAGCATCCTGGGCAAGGGCCTCCTTGCGCTGCTCTCGGGCGACAAGATTGATGAAAACGTGTGGGACGAGGTCGAAGAGACCCTCCTGCTGGCCGACCTCGGCACCGAACCCACCCTGCAACTGGTGGACGCCTTGCGTGAGCGCGTCAAGGTCCTCGGTACCCGCAGCCCCGAAGACGTCAAGGCGATGCTCCGCGAGGAGCTCATCAAGCTGGTGGATCCTTCCATGGATCGTTCCCTGAACGTCCAGCGCAAGGGCGACCGCCCCGCCGTCGTTCTGGTTGTTGGTGTCAACGGCGTGGGCAAGACCACCACGGTGGGCAAGCTGGCACGGGTGTTGGTGGCCGAAGACAAGGATGTCCTGCTGGGTGCCGCTGATACGTTCAGGGCAGCAGCGGCCGAGCAGTTGGCAACCTGGGGCCAGCGCGTTGGCGTGCCCACGGTGAAGTCCGACATCGACGGCGCCGACCCCGCCTCCGTCGCCTACGAAGCGGTGAAGGCCGGCATCGATCAGGAAGTCGACGTCGTGATGGTCGATACCGCCGGACGCTTGCAGAACAAGACCGGCCTGATGGATGAGCTCGGCAAGGTCAAACGGGTTATTGAGAAGCTGGCCGAGGTTGATGAAGTCCTGCTGGTCCTGGACGCCACCACCGGGCAGAACGGTCTCAACCAGGCCCGTGTCTTTGCCGAAGTAGTGAACATCACCGGCATCGTGCTGACCAAGCTCGACGGAACCGCCAAGGGCGGCATCGTAGTGGCCATCCAGAAATCCCTGGGCGTGCCCGTCAAACTCATCGGCCTGGGTGAAGGGCCGGATGACCTGGCGCCGTTTGACGCCGAAAGCTTCGTGGACGCACTGCTCAACTAGCACACCCCAGTCCTGCGCAGTGCGCTGGCCGGCAGCAGTGGTTCTCCCCGACAACCCGGGAGGGCCGTTGCTGCCGGTCAGTTTTTTGCTTTAAGGGGCTCCCGTGCCGGCAACCACGCCGCAGAGGCGAGCAGGAGGACGCCACCTGTGATGCCAAATGCCCAGCCATAACCCAGTCGGTCGGCGAGCAAGCCGGCTGCGACCGGCCCGATAATGGCCCCGGTGTCCGCCGCCATCTGAAAGACTGCCAGTACCTTGCCGCCCGAGCGCCCCCGGCCAATAACGTCGGCGACGGCGGCCTGCTGGGCCGGGCCCAGGAGTCCGGACCCGAACCCCGCCACCGCCGAGGCAACGAGGAATCCGGTCAGGTCAGTGGTGAGCCCGATGACACCGGTGGCCACGCCGGTGATGACCAGACCCGGGATCAGCAATGGCTTGCGCCCCCAGGCGTCGGCCAAACGCCCGGAGAAGGTCAGCGCCAGGGCGTTGCCGACGGCAAAGATGGCCAGTGCCCACGCTGCCGTTTCGGGTTTGGACTGCAGGACAGCAACCGCGAAAAGCGGAATGGTGGCCATGCGGACGCCGAACGTCACCCAGCCGTTGCTGAAACTCGAGAACACTGCCGCACGGTAAGCGGAGTCGGAGAGGGCTTCCTTAAGGGTCATGGCCGGCGCCGGTTGTGTATCTTCCGCGGCGTTCCCTTCGCCGCTGAGCATTGTCCGGACCACCAAAGCGGCCACGAGGAGGGCCCCTGCGTAGGCCAGGAAAGGGACACGGAGCCCGAAGCCTGCCAGAAGTCCGCCCACGACCGGTCCCAGCACGCTGCCGATCAGAAACGCCGAGGCGTACGCGCCGGAGACCCGCCCCCGCCTTTCGGGGGGTGCTAGGCGGATGAGCAGGCCCATGGCCGCGACAGTGAACATGACCGACCCGGCCCCGCCGAGGCCCCTGAAGACCAACAGTTGCCAGTAATCCTGGGCAAACGCGCACGCCGCCGTGGACACCGCCACGATCAGCAACCCGGACACGTAGACATTACGTTCCCCGAAACGTCCGATCAGGGCGCCGCCCGCCGGAGCGAAGACCAGGCGCATGAACGCGAAAATGCTCACGATCACAGCGGCTGCGGTAGCGCCGACGTCGAAGGTGGTGGCAAATTGCGGCAGTACCGGCGCCACCAGTCCAAAGCCGAGGGCGATCAGGAAGGCTGCGGCCAACATCACCTTGATATCGCGGGGCAAGGGTTCTTTCTCCTGCCGGATCCTTGGAGCTTTGACGGATCTGGGCGACTCGGTCATACGGGGTGGGTCCTTGCGGGTAGTGAAGGTCAATGGAGGGACGGAGGGTCAAGAACGGGTATTTTCCTGAGAAGTCCGACGCCTGAAACATATCCGTAACACCGGAGATATGCACCATTTACGTTGGGGAGGTTGTTGTAACCGGCGCGCAATATAAAACCTGCGCAGGTGAAACACGGCGGCACAAAACTCTTAAGCAGGACGCAAACGGCGTCAGGACAGCGGTTGAACCGCAGATCTAGCAAGAGAGGAACGTGCACCATGGAACTTACCGCAGGTCACGTATGGGTCATGGTGGCGGCGGCGCTTGTGCTGTTCATGACACCTGGTCTGGCATTTTTCTACGGCGGCATGACACGCGCCAAAGCAGCCTTGAACATGATGATGATGAGCTTCATCTCCATCGGCATCGTCGGGGTTGTCTGGGTGCTGTGGGGCGCCTCGATGAGCTCCGGTGAAGGCTTCCTGGAAATCGTGGGCAACCCGTTCGCTTCCTTCGGCCTCATGGGAGTTGAAACCACTCCGGACGCCATGATCAAGATCGGCTACGCAGCCACCTTCGCCATCATCACCGTTGCCCTCATCAGCGGCGCGATCGCTGACCGGGCCAAGTTCGGTGCCTGGAGCATCTTCGTTCCGGTCTGGGTCACCCTGGTTTACTGCCCGCTGGCCTACATGGTCTGGGGCGGTGGGCTCTTCGGCCCGGAAGGCGCGATCGGCAAGGCACTCGGCCCGGCCATTGACTTCGCCGGCGGCACCGTTGTGCACATCAACGCAGGTGTAGCCGCACTGGTCCTGGTCCTCATCATCGGCAACCGCCGCGGCTTCGGCAAGGACCCGAACCACCGCCCGCACAACATCCCGTTCGTGATGCTCGGCGCTGCAGTCCTCTGGTTCGGCTGGTTCGGATTCAACGGCGGTGCAGCAACCACCGCCGAACAGGCAGGCCTTATCTGGATCAACACCCTGGCAGCCCCTGCAGCAGCCATGATCGGCTGGCTCATCACCGAACGCATCCGTGACGGCCACCCGACCTCCCTTGGCGCAGCATCGGGTGTAGTAGCCGGCCTGGTAGCCATCACCCCGGCCTGCGCCAACGTTGACCCCATCGGCGCCCTCGGCCTCGGTGTTGTCGCCGGCGTTGCCTCAGCCCTGGCAGTTGGCCTGAAGTTCCGTTGGGGCTTCGATGACTCCTTGGATGTTGTGGGCGTCCACCTCGTCTCCGGCATCATCGGCACCGTGGCACTGGGCTTCATCGCCAAGTCCACTGATGGAGTCGGCGGCGGCCTCTTCTACGGCGGCGGCTGGACCCAGATGTGGGCGCAGCTCGCAGCAGCCGGCATCGCCATTGCCTACTCGGCCATCATGACGGCCATCATCGCCTTTGCCATCCACAAGACCATGGGCTTCCGGGTCTCAACGGAACAGGAGAACGTTGGCGTAGACCTCAGCCTCCACGCAGAGACGGCCTACGAATTCGGAGTCAACGGCCACGGCGGCAGCTTCCAGCCGCTGCACAACGCAGTTATCGGAAAATCGGAGACCGCTGCGGCCAAGACCCCCGCAGAAGGCAAGGAGAGTGTCCAGGCATGAAGCTCATTACAGCGATCGTCCGTCCCGAAAAGCTTGAAGCAGTCCGGGAAGGCCTCGAATCATACGGGGTCCAGGGCCTGACGGTCAGCGCGGCCAGCGGCTATGGCCGCCAGCGGGGATACACCGAGGTGTATCGCGGAGCCGAATACAACGTGGACCTGCTGCCCAAAATCCGCATTGAAGTCCTCGCCACGGACGAGCAAGCAGATGACATCCTCGATGTCCTGATCGCCAGCTCGAACACCGGACGTGCCGGTGACGGCAAGGTCTGGACCGTGGATGTCTACGAAGCAGTCCGGGTCAGGACCGGGGAGCGCGGCGCGGCCGCAATCTAAGTCCCTCGCGAACAAGATCCTGAGCCGAACACAGCGGGCCGGGTACCAGTCAAGGTACCCGGCCCGCTGTTTTGTTCTCTTTGTCCCGGCTTTACTCCACGACGGCGGTGGGCCAGGCCGCCGGACCCGCGCCGCCGGCGTCGTACTCTTCCAACGGGACGTCACCGGCCTCCCAGGCGCGAAGAACCGGCTCGATGATCCGCCAGCAGTCCTCTGCCGTATCCCCGCGGACCGACAGGAGGGGATCGCCGTTGAGAATGCCTTCCAGCACTTCGCCGTACGGCAGCATTCCGGCTGCATTGAGTTCTGTCACAAGGCTGGCGCGGTCCAGTGTGAAGATGTCGCCGGGACCGTTGACGTCCACGTCCAGCTGGAGCACGTCGGGACCGAATCCAATCCGCAGCTGGTTGGGGGAGTCCACTCCGGAGAATCCACGGGGCAGGTGGGGCACCGGGCGGAAGGTGATGACGGCCTCCTTGCGCCGGCGTCCCATTGCCTTGCCGGAGCGGAGAATGAAAGGGACCCCTTGCCAGCGCCAATTGTCTATTTCCACCCGGACTTCAGCCAGGGTTTCAGTGTTGCGGGAAGGATCCACGCCGTCTTCGGCAGCGTAGTCCGGCACGCTTCGTTCCCCAAGGGTTCCAGCCGTGTACCGCGCCCGCCGCGTGGTGTCCGCGAAGGGTGCCTTGATGCTGCTGGCCCGCAGGACCGTTGCCACGGCGTCGCGCAGGTCCCGCTCCTCAATGGTTGCGGGTGCGTCAATGGCCAGGAAGGCCATGATGTGCAGGAGATGGCTCTGGATCATGTCCCGGAGCGCGCCGGCGGTGTCGTAGTAGCGCGCACGTCCTTCCAGGGCCAGGTCCTCGTCGAAGACGATCTCCACTTTCTCGATGTGTTCGCGGTTCCACACCGGCTCCAGGAACCGGTTGGCGAATCGAAGGCCCAGGATGTTCAGCACCGTGGCTTTGCCCAGGAAGTGGTCAACCCTGTGGATGTGGTCCTCGGGGACCAGGGCCGCCAGCGTCTTGTTCAACTCGTGCGCGGATTCGGTACCCGAACCAAACGGCTTTTCCATCACCAGGCGCGTACCGGCGGGGATTTGTTCCCGGCGGAGTACCTCGCACGCTTTCTGGCTGATGTGCGGAGGCAGGGCGAAGTAGATGGCGATGGGACCCTCCAGGGTCGCCAGGAGCTCCGCCAGGGGCCCGTCCGCCGTGACATCAAGCTGGTGGTACTCCGTGGCGCCGGCCACGGTTTCCAGTGCCGCGCGGCCGGCGTCGTTTGCCGTGCCCGCGGCTGCTGCGAAGGCCCCGCTGACCCGCTCCCGCCACTGTTCAGGAGTCCACGGATCCGAGCCCGCGCCCACCAGGCGCAATCCCGGGGCCCTGCCGGAGGCCAGCAGGCCGGCCAGGCCGGGCAGCAAAAGCCTGCCTGTGAGGTCCCCGGACGCACCGAGGATGAGCAACGTTTTTACAGTTGTTTTACTGGTCACTGTGCCAGCATGCCATCTTGCAGGTCCGACTTGGTACCCTAGATAGTCGAGTCCCCTAGTCGATTCAGATTTGTTGGGTTGAGACATGTTTGCTGGGGGCAATCGTCAAGACTCTGGCGTGCCGCATTGGCCGCCATTAGAAGACCATCGAAAGAAGTGCACGGCGCGTGTTCAATTCACTCTCTGACCGGTTGACAGCAACCTTCAAGAACCTTCGTGGCAAGGGGCGCCTCACCGAGGCTGATGTTGATGCCACAGTCCGGGAGATCCGCCGCGCCCTGCTGGACGCGGACGTTGCAGTGTCCGTGGTCCGTGAGTTCACCGGCCGCGTTCGCGATCGTGCCCTGGGCGCCGAAGTTTCGGGTGCCCTGAACCCGAGCCAGCAGATCGTCAAGATCGTCAACGAGGAACTCGTGGAGATCCTCGGTGGTGAGACCCGCCGCATCCGCCTGGCCAAGACCGGACCCACCATCATCATGCTTGCCGGCCTGCAGGGTGCAGGCAAGACCACCCTCGCCGGCAAGCTGTCCAAATGGCTCAAGGCGCAGGGCCACAGCCCCATGCTGGTCGCTTGCGACCTCCAGCGTCCCAACGCCGTCACGCAGCTCCAAGTGGTTGGCCAGCGCGCGGGCGTCCCCGTGTTCGCTCCCCATCCCGGTGCCACCTCCGAGCTGGAGCACCCTGCCGGTGACCCCGTCGCCGTCGCGAAGGCCGGTGTTGAGGAAGCGCGCCAGAAGCTGCACGACGTCGTGATCGTTGACACCGCCGGCCGCCTTGGCGTCGATGCCGAAATGATGGACCAGGCCCGCCGCATCCGTCAGGCGATCATCCCCAACGAAGTTCTCTTCGTGATCGACTCCATGATCGGCCAGGACGCTGTCAACACGGCGATGGCGTTCGATGAAGGCGTCAACTTCACTGGCATTGTGCTTTCCAAGCTCGACGGCGACGCCCGCGGTGGCGCCGCGCTGTCCGTTGCGTCCGTCACCGGTAAGCCCGTCATGTTCGCCTCCACCGGCGAAGGCCTGGACGACTTTGAGCTCTTCCACCCCGACCGGATGGCTTCGCGCATCCTGGACATGGGTGACGTTCTGACCTTGATCGAACAGGCCGAGAAGGCCTGGGACAAGGATGAAGCCGCACGGATGGCGAAGAAGTTCGCCGACCAGGAAGACTTCACCCTGGATGACTTCCTCGCCCAGATGCAGCAGATCCGCAACATGGGCTCCATGAAGAAGATGCTCATGATGATGCCGGGTGCGCAGAACATCCGCCAGCAGCTGGAGAACTTCGATGAGAAGGAAATCGACCGCGTCGAGGCGATCGTCCGGTCCATGACGCCGCACGAGCGTGTTGCTCCCAAGATCATCAACGGCTCACGCCGTGCCCGTATTGCCAAGGGTTCAGGCGTCCATGTCTCCGAGGTCAACGGCTTGCTGGAGCGCTTTGCCCAGGCCCAGAAGATGATGAAGAAGCTGGCCCAAGGTGGCGGCATGCCTGGTATGCCCGGGATGCCTGGCCTTGGAGGTCCGGGCGGAGGCCGCAAGGGAGGCAAGAACGCGCCCAAGAAGAAGGCCCGCTCCGGCAACCCGGCCAAGGCTGCCCAGGAATTGCGTGATGCCGAAGCCAAGCGCGCCAACGCAGCCTCGGCGGCACCCTCCGGTGCAGCTTTTGGCCAGGGTGCGGCCGACTTCGACCCCTCATCGCTCAACCTCCCCAAGGGCTTCGAGAAGTTCCTCGGCAAATAGGCCGTGGCCGGCATCCCAACCGCGTCCGCAGTTGGGATGTCAGGGCCGTGGAATAGGCTGAACCAATGCATAAGCAGCGCGTAGTCTTCGTTCACGGCCTGGGCAGCTTCGGTGCTGCTGCATGGCCGAAACAGCACGGCATGGCCCTGGCTTATGACGCGCTTTTCCTGCGCCGGCACGGCTTTGACGCCGTAGCCGAGCCCGTGGAATCGAGCGTTGCCGCGGACGTGGCCATTGTCATCAACGCCCTTGCGGATTCGAGGGGCGGCCATGTGGTGGCGCACGAGCAAGGTGCCATCTCTGCCATGTTGGCTGCGATCGAACGTCCGGACCTGGTGCATTCGCTGGCCTTGGTGGAGCCTGCTTGCCTTTCCCTGACGGCCGAGCTTCCAGCCACAGCTTCCCACCGTGCCCTCATGGAACCGCTGTTCGATGTGCGGGACCAGCTCAACGACGCCGATTACCAGCGTGAGTATTACCGCCGGGCGTTCTCTGCCGAAACCGGGGGATTGGATTCTCCCGAAGCACGGCGTTCGGCCCGCAGGCTCAGGCTCCAGGCTCCGCCGTGGGATGCGCCACTGCACATTGTGCCCGGTGTTCCCACCCTGGTTCTCACGGGTGGATGGGAGCCTCTTTATGAGGAAATTGCCGGTTATCTCCAGGAAACCGGCGCCCTCCGCCGCGTCGCAGCGGGAGGACACCGGCCCCAGGACTCAGTGGACGGAGATCACATCATCCGTTCCTTTGTTGCCGACGTCGGACGAGCCCTGTCAATCCAGGCTTCCTGAGCCGGCCTTGACGGTGGCCTTGCTTCCCGGCACCTGAGGTTCCGGCAAATAGACCTTTCCGCCCGAGGCCAGGAATTCCTCGCTCTTGCCGCGCATCCCGCTGTACATTTCGGCGATCGCTTCCTGGGCCTTGGCCGATCCGTATTCGTCGCGAATGTCCTGGCTGATGCGCATGGAGCAGAACTTGGGGCCGCACATGGAGCAGAAATGGGCTGTCTTGGCCGGTTCTGCCGGCAGCGTTTCGTCGTGGAAGGCTTCAGCCGTTACGGGGTCCAGCGAAAGGGCGAACTGGTCGCGCCAACGGAACTCGAACCGTGCCTTTGACAGGGCATCGTCGCGCTCATGGGCGCCGGGGTGTCCCTTCGCGAGGTCCGCGGCATGGGCTGCGATCTTGTAGGTGATGACTCCCGTTTTCACATCGTCCTTGTTTGGAAGGCCCAAATGTTCCTTGGGAGTGACGTAGCAGAGCATGGCGGTGCCGTATCGGGCGATCTCGGTGGCTCCGATGGCCGAGGTGATGTGGTCATAGCCAGGAGCGACATCGGTGACCAGGGGCCCCAGCGTGTAGAACGGGGCACCTTTGCACAGTTCCTGCTGCCGTTCCACGTTCTCCCTGACCAAGTGGAACGGCACGTGTCCCGGTCCTTCCACCATGACCTGGACATCGAACTCCCATGCGCGCTGCGTGAGTTCGGCCAGGGTGTCCAGCTCGGCAAACTGGGCGGCGTCGTTGGCGTCGGCGGTTGCGCCCGGGCGCAGGCCGTCGCCCAGGGAGAAGGCGACGTCGTATCGGGCGAAGATTTCGCAGAGCTCGTCAAAATGCCTGTAGAGGAAGTTTTCCTGATGGTGCGCCAGGCACCAGCCAGCCATGATGGAGCCGCCGCGTGAGACGATCCCCGTAACCCGGTTGGCCGTCAGCGGGACGTAGCGCAACAGCACCCCGGCGTGGATGGTCATGTAGTCCACGCCCTGCTCGCATTGTTCTATGACGGTGTCACGGAAGATCTCCCACGTCAGCTTGTTGGCTTCGCCATTGACCTTCTCCAGTGCCTGGTAAATAGGGACGGTTCCGATCGGAACAGGGGAGTTGCGGATGATCCATTCACGGGTGGTGTGGATGTCATCGCCGGTGGAGAGGTCCATGACGGTATCGGCGCCCCATTGAGTGGCCCACTGCAGCTTGTCCACTTCCTCGGCAATGGAGCTTGTCACGGCAGAGTTGCCGATGTTGGCGTTGATCTTCACAAGGAAGGCTTTGCCGATGATCATCGGCTCGGACTCGGGATGGTTGATGTTGCTGGGAATGATTGCCCGGCCCGCTGCGACCTCGCTGCGGACCAGCTCAACGTCGCAGTTCTCCCGCAACGCGACGAACTGCATCTCCGGCGTCACCATTCCCTGCCTGGCATAGTGCATCTGTGTCACGGTTTTACCCTCGACGGCGCGTCGCGGCTCGGGTTTGGCACCCTTCCATTCCGCTGTTGCTTCCCCGCGACGAACCGCAGACCTGCCGTCGTCGAGCAGGTTGCGTTGCCGTCCGCGATAGGCCTCGGTGTCGCCTCGGCGTTCGATCCAGGCTGCCCGGAATGGTTCCAGCCCCATCACCGGATCGCTGCCCGGTCCCGCCGTGCGGTACACCTGGAACGGCTCGTTGGCATCGCCGTTGGGAGAGGGTTCCAGGGCGATTTCCGTCACGGGAACCCGGATTCCATTCTCCGGGTCCTCACGGTAGGCAAGGGAGTGGGATTTCAATGATTGGGTCACGGATTCCGGCGTGATTGCTCCGGTGCTGGATGGAATATCGTCCGTGCTGGACGGGTTTTGGGCAGGGCTGTGCTGTGTACTGGTGGTGCTCAATGGACTGCTCACTTCCTTCGCCGGCATTACCCGGACAGGTTCAACGGTCGCAGACTGCCTCAGTCCGATCTCAGCCCCTGCAAGGGCTCCCGTGTGGTCGTAGACGAAGCTACCACAGCTCCCAACGGGCCCGCAGTCACATGAGCATCCCAGCTCCGAAGGCGCTGCTGCGGACTAGGCTTTTCCCATGGCCACCATCGAATTTTCCGGACCCGTGCTCGTCTCAAGCAGCGAGGAACGCCACGGAATGTGGTCCGTGGACGGCACTTTGACCTTTGTGCGCCCTGCGAAGGCGCCGGACCGCGTCCTGGATGGCTGGGTCCTGCCCGGCTTTGTTGACGCCCACTGCCATATCGGTTTGGGCGCGGGCGGCGCCGTTGACGAGCAGGCCACTCTTGCCCAGGCCCAAGCTGACCTCGACGCCGGGACGCTGCTGATCAGGGACGCCGGATCACCCAGTGACACCCGCTGGGTCCAGCAGCGTGCGGACTTGCCCCGCCTTATCCGGGCCGGCCGCCACATTGCCCGTAGCCGGCGTTATCTCCGGGGCCTGGGTCATGAAATTGATCCCGGTGACCTCGTGGAGACTGTTCGGAAGGAAGCCCGCGACGGCGATGGCTGGGTGAAACTGGTAGGGGACTGGATCGATCGCGGCGTGGGAGATCTTGCTGCTTCATTCCCTGCCGGAGTAGTCAGGGATGCGATCTCCGCCGCCCACGATGAGGGTGCCAGGGTGACGGCCCACTGCTTTGCCGAGGACACGATCGATGACATGTTGGACGCCAACATCGATTGCATCGAGCACGCAACGGGCCTGCTTCCGCGGCACCTTCCCCGTTTGGTGGAGCAGTCGGTGCCGATCGTTCCCACCCTGGTCAACATCGCCACGTTTCCCGACATCGCCGCACAGGCTGCGCCGAAGTTTCCCCACTATGCAGACCACATGGTCCGTCTGTGGGAGCGGCGGCGCGAGCGGGTGCTTGAAGCCTTTGAGTCCGGAGTGGAAATTTACGCGGGCACAGACGCCGGCAGCGTGATCAAGCACGGCAGGATCGCCGATGAGATGAAAGAGCTGCACGACGCCGGCCTGCCGCCGGAGGCGGTGCTGGACGCTGCAGCGTGGCGTGCCCGGGCGTGGCTGGGAGAGGACGGTATCAGCGAAGGGGCCAGTGCCGACGTCGTGCTGTGTTCGGAGGATCCGAGGCAGGACCTGCAGGCCGTAGCCAACCTCTCGCACATCGTCCTTCGCGGTTCTGTAGTCCGTTAGGAATAAATTGAAGCTTCAAGTAATTTAGTCTATGTAAGGTGTCGACGAGCGGCGCCGCGAACCAGGGAGCTTTACATTGACCACACCACTGAGCCAGGATCTTCTGCCGGCCGAACTCACCATGGGCACCGTGATGCTCAAGGTAGGTGACATGAAGGTCATGAGTGACTACTACCAGCGGGCCCTCGGCCTGGAAATCGTGGCCGAGCAGGACGGCGGGCTCTACCTCGGGCGCGTCGGAAAGCCTGTGGTGCACCTTGCGCCGGCGTCGGGCCTCCGGATTCCAGGCCGCGGGGAAGCCGGTCTTTTCCACACGGCCATTCTGTTCCAGGACCAGCCGTCCCTGGCGGCAACGATTGCAACCGCCGCCGAATATGAGCCCCGCGCCTTTGCCGGCAGCGCCGACCACTTGGTCAGCGAAGCGTTCTACTTCACCGATCCCGAGGGCAACGGCATTGAGCTTTACTACGACAAGCCCCGCGAATCCTGGCAGTGGGATGGCAAGAACGTGGTGATGGACAACGTGGCCCTGCCGCCGCAGAGGTTCCTGCAACAGCACCTCAACGAAGCTGCAGTCACCGGCCAACACCAGGCGGCGGCGGGAATCGGACACGTCCACTTGCAGGTGGGCGACGTCGGCACTGCACGGAAGTTCTACGTGGAGACCCTCGGGTTTGAGCAGACCGCAGGTTGGCATGGGCAGGCGCTGTTCGTCTCCGCCGGTGGCTACCACCACCACATGGCGATGAATGTCTGGAACAGCCGTGGCGCCGGACCCCGGAAGGACACGCTCGGCCTCGGTGAAGTACTCATAGAGGTTCCTGGCGCAGACGACATCGCTTCCCTTGCGGATCGACTCAAAACCGCCGGGGTACAGAACCATCACACCGGCGCCGAGCTTCGCTTCGAAGATCCTTGGCGGAACAAGCTGCGGGTAGCGGTCCGCTAAGCTGCGGCGCGCGTGCTGCACTAGGCTTGACGGTGATGGCGCGGAACCGTTCGGGTTGCGTGCCGCCGCCCCGTCAGCACGAAGGAATGAGAGTACTTTCCATGGGCTTTGCCGAAATCTTTGTAGCCACCCACGATGAAGCACTCAAGAGGGCAGCCGCCCTGGACAAGGGCGCGGATGTCACCGGCCCTGCCGTAAGGATCGAGGGCATTACCGACTTCGAAGTGGAGCAGTTGGGAGACCTCGCCGGCCAGGCAGTCCACGCAGCCGGTGCCGACTACGAACTCGCGCTGGTTGACGTCACCAGCGATGCCCTCCTGGGCGTTCCTGAGGCCATGGTGACGGCGCTGGCCGAACTGCTCACCTATGAGAGCGAAGGCGACGCAAACGTCCTCGACGACGTTGCTGCCGCCTGGGCCGCCCAGGACGATATGCCTTTCGACGCCGCCCAGTCCCGCCAGTACGTCCAGCAGTTGGCTGCCTTGGCAACCGACGTTGAAAAGGTGGAGCGTTCCGGGCTCTACGTCTGGTCCGAATAGCCGCGGGCGCGGGTCCGGGCGTGCCCTTGCTTGCACTGCAGGTGGGCAACAACACACCGGCCCGCGGGGCGTAAGTCGTATTTGCTCCGGGCATCTGGCACAATAGACAGGTACTCGATCGGTGCGGCCCCTCTCTCCGTGCTCGTATCTTGTCCTTCGAACCGTCCAGTATGGCCCGCCCCACGGGTGCAGAACGTCGGGTTCACCTCGTTTCAGAAACAGGAGTGACCACAAAAGTGGCCGTAAAGATTCGCCTTAAGCGCTTCGGTAAGATGCGCGCACCGTACTACCGCATTGTCGTCATGGATGCCCGCGCCAAGCGCGATGGCCGTGCCATTGAAGAAATCGGCAAGTACCACCCCACCGAAGAGCCGTCGTACATCGAGGTCGCTTCCGAGCGCGCCCAGTACTGGCTTTCCGTTGGCGCCCAGCCGACCGAGCAGGTTGCCGCGATCCTCAAGATCACCGGTGACTGGCAGAAGTTCAAGGGCCTCCCGGGCCAGGAAGGCACCCTGAAGACCAAAGCTCCGAAGGAAGCCTTCGTAGCACCGGAGAAGGGTTCCGTCATCATTCCGGAAGCCATCACCAAGAAGGCCAAGAAGGACGAAGCGGAAGCTCCGGCCGAGGCTGAAGCAGAGACCACCGAGGCTGAGTAAGTTGCTGGCAGAAGCGCTCGAGCACTTGGTCCGTGGGATCGTTGACAGCCCTGAGGATGTCAAGGTCAGTGCCAAGAACAACCGCCGCGGGGAATCCCTTGAGGTGCGTGTTCACCAGGAGGACCTCGGACGGGTGATCGGCCGCCAAGGACGGACCGCACGTGCATTGCGCACTGTGGTTGCGGCCTTGGCTGGTGGCGAGCAGGTCAGGGTCGACGTCGTCGACACCGACCGTCGCCGGTAACGCGCTCAGCACTGCTTGTCTTAAGTCCGGCCCCTTCACCGAATATGGTGGAGGGGCCGGATTGCTTTATCCACCATTTCACAACCGTGGCTGCCCGGCGGCGCGGGCACAACAAGAATTCAGAGGAACCCATGCAGCTCCAGGTGGCACGGATCGGCAAACCCCACGGTATCCGCGGCGAGGTGACCGTACAGGTACTTACCGACACACCGGCCGAGCGCTTCGTACCAGGAACCGAGTTCATCGTGGAGCCTGCCTCGGCGGGCCCCTTGACCATCCGCAGTGCCCGGTGGAACAAGGACATCCTGCTGTTGGGTTTCGATGAGATTGCGGACCGCAACGCGGCCGAAGTCATCCGTGGTGCCAAGCTCTTCATCGAAACCGAAGAACTTGAGGATGAAGACGACGACGAAGGCTGGTACGAGCACGAACTCGTTGGCCTCGATGCACGGGTCGGTTCACAGGTAGTCGGCAAGGTCGCCGCCCTGAACACCATGCCGGTCCAGGACCTGTTGATGGTCAAGACGGACGATGGCAAGGAAATACTGGTCCCCTTCGTCGAGGAAATCGTGCCGGAGGTCAACGTTGAGGACGGCTACATCCTGATCACTCCGCCTGACGGGCTCTTTGAAGTCAATGATGACAACGCCGGAGAGCCCGCGGACGGCGCAGGGGATGAATCCTGAATGAGGATTGATGTTGTCAGCATCTTCCCGGAATACCTCGCTCCGCTGGAGCTCTCCCTCATAGGGAAGGCCCGCCAGGACGGTCTGCTCGAGCTCAACGTCCATGATTTGCGCGCCTTCACCACCGACAAGCATCGGACTGTGGATGACACGCCCTATGGCGGCGGAGCCGGAATGGTGATGAAGCCTGAGCCGTGGGCCCAGGCCCTTGAATCGGTGGCAGGGGCCAGTGAAGGCTCCAAGCCGGTTTTGATTGTTCCCTCGCCGGCGGGGGAGAGGTTCAACCAGGCGCTGGCTTATGAGCTGGCCGAGGAAGAGCAACTCGTCTTCGCCTGCGGGCGCTATGAAGGAATCGACGAGCGGGTCATCGACTGGGCGCAGGACCACTTCACTGTCAGGCCGGTCAGCCTGGGCGACTACGTGCTCAACGGTGGTGAAGTGGCCGTGCTGGCCATGGTCGAGGCCATCGGCCGGCTCCTGCCCGGAGTGGTGGGCAACCCGGAATCCCTGGTTGAGGAGTCCCATTCCGATGGCTTGTTGGAGTACCCCGTCTATACCAAGCCTTCGGCGTGGCGTGACCATGACGTCCCTGCCATCCTGCTCAGCGGCAACCACGGAAAGATCGCCCAGTGGCGGCGCCACGAGCAATTCCGGCGGACCGCAGAGCGCCGCCCGGACCTTTTGGAAGAGTTCGACGCCGGTGCGTTGAGCCGCGCTGACCGCAACGCCCTCGCTGAGCTTGGGTACGACGTCATCGAGGGCCGCCTGCGTCCCCGGCCCGGTGGCGACGCCACAAACTGAGGTCCGCTGCCGCCGTCGAACGTTCAACAGTCCCGGCAGTTGGCCCGACGGCAGCGCATATGGCAGAATTAACCCTTGTGTCTACTGGGCTGACACCTGCCACAGGGGGAGTTCAGCCAACAGTCGGACAACCCGGCGGCGCCAATCAGTGGCGGAGC
The DNA here is from genome assembly GCF_059739405.1 of Arthrobacter sp. TmtSoilC79. NCBI lineage: Bacteria > Bacillati > Actinomycetota > Actinomycetes > Micrococcales > Micrococcaceae > Arthrobacter > Arthrobacter sp. TmtSoilC79. The sequence continues at coordinate 1,944,297 of NZ_AP046051.1, forward strand.
CGGACACTAAGAAACTTCGGCGGAGATTTCCGGTTGCCTTTTGTGCCCCGGGCTTGTCCGCCGTAACCCAAAGTGAATGACCTGTGGCGTTCACCAGGAGTGGATTAATGCATATCCTCGATAGCGTAGATGCAGCCTCGCTGCGTAACGATGTTCCCGAGTTCCGCGCGGGTGACACCCTCAAGGTTCACGTCAACATCATCGAAGGCAAGAACTCCCGTGTCCAGGTATTCCAGGGCTTCGTCCTGGGCCGCCAGGGTGACGGCGTTCGCGAAACCTTCACCGTGCGCAAGGTTTCCTTCGGTGTCGGCGTAGAGCGTACCTTCCCGGTACACTCCCCGATCATCGACAAGATCGAGGTCGTCACCAAGGGTGACGTCCGCCGCGCCAAGCTTTACTACATGCGCGCACTGCGCGGTAAGGCTGCGAAGATCAAGGAAAAGCGCGACTTCGCCAAGTAAGTCCTGCGACTTACCAACGGGTCCAGGATTCGTGCCCGGTAGTTCCGGAGCAATCCGCAACGCAACAGGGATACGAGTCATGGACACAACAGAACGCCAGCCCCGGAAACAGGGCTGGCGTTTTGTTTTCCTGGCACTGGTCCTGGCCATAGCCATCAGTGGACTGGTCCGGTCGCTGTGGCTTGACGTCTACTACATTCCGTCCGAATCCATGGAACCCCTCCTCGGGACGGGGGACCGGATTTTGGTGTCCCGGACAGCTTTTACATCCGAACCCATCCGCCGCGGTGACATCGTGGTCTTCGACGGCCGCGGCTCGTTCGCTCCGCTGAGCAGTGGACAAGGCCCGTTCGTTGACGCCGTTTCTGCCGCGAGCCAATGGTTCGGGTTGACCGGCAGCGACACCACGTACGTCAAGCGGGTCATCGGAGTTGCAGGAGACCATGTCCAGTGCTGCGATTCAGGCGGCCTCCTCACAGTCAATGGCCAGCCGCTTGAGGAACCCTATGTTTATCCCGGGGATGAAGCCAGTAAGCAGAAATTCGATGTCGTGGTGCCTCAGGGCCGCCTCTGGCTCATGGGTGACCACCGCTCACGTTCTGCCGACTCCCGTGGGCTGCTGGGCGCACCGGGCGGCGGTATGGTTCCTGTGGAACGAGTGATTGGCCGACCGGTCCAGATCATCTGGCCACTTGATAGATTTGCAGAAATGCCTCGCTCTCCGCAGGCCGAAATATCGAAGAACGGACAGTAGATGCCGGACAAAGCTCCAGAGAATCCCGAGCGGTACGACGACGACGCCCGGGCCTCGGACGGAACGGCAAGTACCGCCGGAGTGGCTGGTTCCCGCCTGCCCGATGACGGTTCCAGTGCGAACGCCGAGCCTCCAGTTGCCGCAGCCGGCAGCAACGACGGCAAAGGCGACACCCCCGGTGGCGCCCACGCGCTGGAGAAGCCCCGCAAAAATCCTGTACTTGTGTGGGTCAAGGAGATCGTCACAGTGGTGGCCATCGCGCTGGTGCTGTCCTTCCTCCTGAAGACGTTCCTTTTCCGGGCGTTCTACATTCCGTCGGAATCCATGGAAAGCACCCTGGATGTCAACGACCGCATCTTCATCAACCTCCTGGTTCCTGAGCCCTTCGCACTGCAACACGGCGACGTCGTGGTGTTCAAGGACTCCCAGAACTGGCTGACGCCGGTTGCCAAAGAGCCTGCCGGCCCCATGGACTGGGTAGGGGATGCCTTGGAGTTCGTGGGTTTGGCGGCCGACAACACCGATCAGCACCTGGTCAAGCGCGTCATCGGTCTTCCCGGGGACCATGTAACCTGCTGCGACGCCCAGGGGCGCGTCAGCGTCAACGGGGTCCCGCTGGAGGAGACCTATATCAATCCGGCCGAGATACCGCAGCCAAACCCTTTCGACATCGTTGTTCCGGAGGGCAAAGTGTGGGTGATGGGCGACAACCGAAACCACTCGGCCGACTCCCGTGCCCACCAGGAGACCAACGGCGGGTTCATTAACATCGAGGACATTGAAGGCCGCGCCACGGTCATAGCCTGGCCCGTCAACCGCTGGACCTACCTCGACAACTTCCCGGACGTCTTCAAGGACGTCCCGGCAGGAACTGCAGGGAAATAATGGCCAGGGCAATCACAGACCCGGAGGGCAAGGCTGCAGGCAAGGCCCCTGCCGTGTCCACGGGTTCGGCCGCAGCCCTGCCCACGGGGCGGACCGCAGCAAGGTCCACGGGCTCGGCCGCAGCCAGGAACAAGGCCAAGTCCGGCGGCAAGTCAAAGCCCAAGGCAAAAAGTCCTGTTGGTTTCCCCACCCTCGAGGTGGAGCGATCCTTCCTGTCGCCCGGAGTACGGCTGCTGGCCGGCGTGGATGAGGTGGGGCGTGGAGCCCTTGCCGGACCTGTCAGTGTAGGAATTGCCGTGGTCAACCTTGAGGATCACGGATTGTTGGCCGATGTCCGGGACAGCAAGCTGCTCAAGCCGGAGGACCGTGACAGGTTGGAACCCCTGGTCCGTGATTGGGCCGTTGCGTCGGCAGTGGGTCATGCCTCGTCACGGGAGATTGACGATATTGGCATCATTGCCGCTTTGCGCCTGGCAGGGACGCGTGCCTGGCTGGAGATCCTGGCCGGGGGCATCACACCCGACGTCGTCCTGCTCGATGGCAGCCACAACTGGTTGTCGCCGGACGTCCAAGCCTCCCTCTTTGATGAGCCCGCGCTCGGGCCGTGGTGCGAGGCCCCTGTGCATACCCGGGTCAAAGCGGATATGAGTTGCCTCAGTGTCGCCGCTGCCAGTGTCCTGGCCAAAGTGGCCCGGGACCGCATCATGGTTGACCTTCACTCCGAGGTCCCTGCCTACGGGTGGAACGAAAACAAGGGATATGCCACCTCCGCCCACAGGGACGTGATCCGGCTGCAAGGGCCCAGCGCTTACCACCGGACCAGTTGGAACCTGACGGGGCCGGAGACCGACTGAGCAAGCCCGCCAAGGTATCGCGCCTGGTCTGGCCGCTGCACGCAGGGCCTCGGTGGCGCGTCCCGGCCGGCAGATAGTGCAAGATGGAACTATGAGCGCCGAGGACCTTGAGAACTATGAAACCGACATGGAGCTGCAGCTCTACCGCGAGTACAGGGATGTTGTCGGGCTGTTCAGCTACGTGGTGGAAACAGAGCGCCGCTTCTACTTGGCCAACCATGTAGACCTTCAGGCACGCAGCGCAGACGGGGAGATCTACTTCGACCTGACCCTGCAGGACGCGTGGGTATGGGACGTCTACCGTTCGGCCCGTTTCGTGAAGAACGTCCGCGTTATTACCTTCAAGGATGTCAACGTCGAAGAACTGCCCCGCAGCGAAGACCTGTCCTTGCCCAAGGATGGCGGGCTGGGAGACTTGGGAGATCTCGGCAACTAGCGTGTGAGCCTTCCTCCACAGCATTGATCCTGGCGGGTTTACCCACATAGCCCCGTGTGCCCCTGCCGTTTGCCGCCTCCAGCCGGAAGGCTGGTAAGCGGAGGTGGTGGTCATGAGATCAAAAGACCTGCTGGGCCGGAATGGCGAAGCATTGGCGGCCGGTTTCCTGGAAACACAGGGAATGCGGATCGTCGACCGGAACTGGCGATGCCCGGACGGTGAAATTGATATCGTCGCGATCGACGGCGACACCCTGGTGGTGGCGGAAGTAAAGACCCGCCGGAGCCTGGACTACGGACATCCTTTTGAAGCAGTGGGGACTGCCAAGTTGGCCCGGCTCCACCGCTTGGCTTCTGCCTGGTGCCGTGAACATGAGCTGAAGGCACCGCGGAGGCGCGTTGACGTCGTGTCAGTAATTGACAACGGCGAGGACGAACCGGAGCTTGACCACTTGCGGGGTGTGGGCTGAGTGGGCGTGGGTCGCAGCTACTGCGTAGCGCTTGTGGGGCTCAACGGCTACATCGTGGAGGTTGAGGCAGATATTGGCCAGACCCTCCCAAACTTCGTGATTTTGGGGCTTCCCGATGCTGCTTTGAACGAAGCCAAGGAACGAATCCGGTCGGCCGCCCAAAACTCAGGGATCCCCCTGAGCCGGCGTAAGATCACCGCCAACCTCATACCTGCATCCCTCCCGAAACGGGGTTCGGGATTTGATCTCGCCATTGCCATGGCGGTTCTTCGCGCCGCCAATGACGTGCGCTCCATCGGCCGGACGGTGTTCATTGCTGAACTGGGCCTGGATGGCCGCTTGCGGCCTGTCCGCGGCATCCTGCCGGCAGTAATGGCAGCAGTCCAGGCAGGCTATCCCGATGTGGTGGTGGCTGAAGCCAACGCCGTGGAGGCTTCCTTGGTCCCCGGCGCCAACGTCCGCGGATACAAGACGCTCGCCAGGCTCGCTTTCGACTTCGGCGCCGACCCCAAAGAGCTGGCTCTGGACTACGATCCCGGGAGCGGCACCCTGCCGGGCGAAGATGAGGACGTCCAAGGCGCCGTTGTGCCGGACCTCTGTGATGTCTCGGGCCAAGGCGAGGCACGCCGCGCGCTTGAGGTCTCTGCCGCCGGTGGCCATCACATGCTGTTGACCGGCCCGCCGGGTGCTGGAAAGACGATGCTGGCTGAGCGCTTGCCGGGGCTGCTCCCGGATCTGGCAGACAACGCTGCCATGGAAGTGACGGCCATCCACTCGTTGGCCGCAGTGCAGTCCTCTGCCGTGCGGTTGGTTCGAAGGCCACCCTTTGAGAATCCGCATCACAGTGCCACACCCGCTGCCATCATTGGTGGTGGATCCGGGCTTCCCCGACCCGGCGCAGCGTCACGGGCGCATCGCGGGGTCTTGTTCCTGGACGAAGCCCCGGAGTTCGAGCGTCGGGTGCTCGATGCCCTCAGGCAACCGCTGGAGAGCGGCGAACTGGTGATTCACCGCTCGGCTGGAACTGCAGCCTACCCTGCCCGTTTCCAGCTCATCCTGGCGGCCAACCCTTGCCCGTGCGGGAAGGCGTCGGGCAAGGGCATGGACTGCACCTGCACCGCCATGATGCGGCGACGCTACTTCGGGAGAATGTCGGGACCGTTGCTGGACCGGGTGGATATCCAGCTTCAGGTTGAGCGGGTCTCCTTGGCGGATTTCGGGCAAGCAGGAACAGACGAAGAAGACACACGCACCGTAGCGGCCCGCGTCCTGGCGGCGAGGGCAATCCAGCTGGATCGCTTGGGGTACCTGGGGCTCGAAACCAATTCCCAGGTTCCAGGACGCACTCTGCGGGGTGAGCTGCGGCTGCCGCCGGGGACCACCCGGATCCTGGACACGGCGTTGGAACGAGGAACACTGACGGCCCGCGGATACGATCGCGTGCTCCGGCTGGCCTGGACGCTGGCAGACCTGGGACATGGCGGAACACCAAATGCCGATCACATCGGCCAAGCGCTGGGGCTGCGGCAAACGGCGGCCGTGACATGAGGGATATTGAAACGAAAGGAACCAGGCCAATGGCCGTAGTGGCGACGCAGGACAAAGAACGGATTGCCCGGGCAGCGCTCGCCCGGCTCATGGAACCCCAGGACTCTGTGGGCCTTGCCTTGGTGCGGGCTCTCGGTGCGGTTGATGCCCTGGGTGTCGCTACCGGGGAACTGCCGACCGGCCCGGCCTTGGAGAAGGAGATCTCGGCCCTCCTTCTTGAAGCCGGAGGACCATCCACCTGGGCCGGGCTCACGGCCAGTCTTCGGCGATGGGCGCCACGCATCAAAGACCTTGCCCCGGATCGCGACTTGGAGACAATGCGGCGGCTTGGTGGGCGTTTGATCATTCCCGGCGATGAGCTGTGGCCGGAGCAACTCTCCGATCTCGGTCTCCAGGAGCCGCTCTGCCTCTGGTGGCGGGGCCAGGAGCAGCCGCTGCCTCCTGTTGGTCGAACCATTGCCCTGGTGGGGTCGAGGGACAGTACGAGCTACGGGGCATCGGTCACAGGTGATTTTGCCTACGCCCTGGCCCAGCGTGGCTACACAGTGGTATCCGGTGGTGCCTATGGCATCGATGCCCACGCGCACCGTGGGGCACTCGGTGGTGGGGCAGCCAGCCTGCCCACCATTGCTGTGATGGCCGGCGGTGTGGACCGCTTCTATCCCTCTGGAAATGACGATCTTCTCCGGGCCGTAGCCACCCAAGGCGCTGTTGTCTCGGAAGTGCCGCCGGGATCCGCTCCAACCCGTTACCGCTTCCTGCAGCGCAACAGAATCATCGCAGCCCTGGCATCGGTCACGGTGGTGGTGGAGGCGCGGTGGCGCTCAGGGGCGCTCAATACGGCACATCATGCTGAATCGATCGGCAGGGTTGTTGCGACGGTTCCCGGGTCCATCCACAGTGCGAATTCGGCTGGCTGCCACCGCCTGCTCCGGGAAGGAGGAGCCATCTGCGTCACGGACGCTGGTGAGATCACTGAGCTGGCCGGTGCCATCGGAGAATCCAACAGCGGGGCAGCAGACGTCGAATCAGCCATACACGATGGCTTGTCGCTTGAAGACCTCATCCTCCTGGATGCCCTCCCGCTCCGATCCGCAAGCTCGGTGGAAAAGCTGACGGTGGTTGCCGGCCTGAGCCCGGATGCCGTGCGGGCAGGTCTGGGGCGGCTGGGGCTTATGGGCTTGGCCAGCTCGGAACGGGGTGCCTGGAAAAGGGCTGGAAACACCTGAGCCGTTCCGGAACATCATGTTGATCCGGCCTGTTGGCCCCTGATACTGGCAAAGTGGGATATGTGGACGGACAATCACTGCCAGCATCGATGCTCAGGGCAATGGAGGGCTTTCGCCGGTATCTGGAAGGCGAAAGGGCGAGGTCTGCGCACACAGTACGCGCCTACCTTGCCGATGTAGAGAGCCTCCTGGGTTTCGCCGTGCAGGAGGGCATCGAAGAGCTCGGCCAAGTGGAATTGGGCTCGCTGCGGCGCTGGCTTGGCGCACAGAGTGAAGCGGGAATGGCAAGGGCCACGTTGGCCCGGCGGGCAGCTACGGCCAGGTCTTTCACCGCGTGGGCATTGCGGGAGGAGATCATTGCCGTGGACCCCGCGGTCCGTCTTCAGGCGCCCAAGAGGGACAAGTCCTTGCCCGGCGTCCTCCAGCAGCAGCAGGTGACCCGGATAGTTGATGACCTTAACACTGCAGCGGCAGACGGCGGCCCCATGGCAGTGAGAAACAGGGCCATGGTGGAACTCCTCTACGCCACCGGAGTTCGAGTCGGCGAGCTTGCCGGCTTGGACGTCGATGATCTGGACCCTGACCGGCGGACACTCCGGGTTCTGGGCAAGGGAAACAAGGAACGGACTGTCCCCTACGGGGTTCCCGCAGCTGTGGCAATCGATGACTGGCTTCGCCGGGGACGCCCCGCAGTGGTCACCTCTCACAGCGGACCGGCACTCTTTTTGGGAGTGCGGGGAAACCGGGTTGATCCACGCCAGATCCGGTCCGTGGTCAGCGAACTGCTGCAGGCTTTGGGCGATACTTCGGCCACAGGACCGCACGCACTGAGGCACAGCGCAGCTACCCACCTTTTGGATGGGGGAGCGGACCTGCGTGCCGTGCAGGAAATTCTTGGTCACAGCAGCCTGGCAACCACGCAGATTTACACTCACGTGTCGGTGGACAGATTGCGGAAGAGTTACCAACAAGCGCATCCCAGGGCGTAAGTACGATCGCCGAAGCAGCGCACTGGCGGAAACGGGCGTCGTACGGCAAAATAAGAGCACCACGGGGAAACCTTCAATTCACAGTTGAGGGTTACCCCTGTGCCAAGATCGTCAGTAGTGCTTCACATAATTCAATAGCCTGTCAGGGCCTGCAAGAGTCACTTGGCATCCGGCAGCAACAGCAAACATCCAGGCAGAGGTCGTTGGGGAAGACGTACCTACAGCTATGGAGGATGGAATGTCTGTTGCAACAACCCGCGGTGTCCTGTTTGTGCACTCGGCCCCTACGGCACTCTGCCCGCACGTTGAGTGGGCCATCGGATCGGTCGTAGACAAGCGGACCGATCTTGAGTGGACCCCTCAACCTGCCGCGCCTGGAATGTTCCGGGCAGAGTTGTCGTGGACCGGGACTCCCGGTACCGGGGCGCAGTTGGCATCAGCCCTTCGGGGTTGGGCGCATCTGCGCTACGAGGTAACCGAAGAACCGAGCCAGGGAGTGGACGGAGCCCGTTGGTCCCACACCCCGGAGCTCGGAATTTTCCATGCCGTCACGGATGTCCATGGCAACATCATGGTCACCGAGGACCGCATCCGTTATGCCTACGAATCAGGTGCAGGGGACCCCTCGGCTGTCTACCATGAGTTGTCCCTGGCGCTGGGTGAAGCCTGGGACGAGGAACTTGAACCGTTCCGGCACGCCGCAGAAGGCGCTCCCGTCCGCTGGCTCCACCAGGTCGGCTAGAACGCCGCCGCAGCTGAGGCCGGCAGCTTCGCTGAAGTGTTCGACGCCGGCAATTTCCATAGCAACGAAAAGGGCCCCACCGGATGGTGGGGCCCTTTTCACGTCTCACTTAGTCAATGCCCGCAGGCAACCGACGCTTAGACGTTCCTGACTGCGATGACGGCATTGTGTCCGCCGAAGCCGAAGGAGTTGCTCAGCGCCACGATGTCACCGGACGGAAGATCACGGACGGACGTCACGACGTCGAGGGGGATCTCAGGATCCTGGTTTTCGAGGTTGATGGTCACCGGTGCCTTGCGCTCGTAGACGGCGAGCACGGTCAGCACCGCTTCAACAGCCCCTGATGCGCCCAGGAGGTGGCCCATCTGCGACTTGGTAGCGGAGACCGCCACATTGTCCACATGAGTTCCCAGAGCGGCACGCAGGGCCGTGTACTCAGGTTTGTCGCCCACCGGAGTGGACGTTGCATGGGCGTTGACGTGGACGACGTCTTCGGCCTGGATGCGACCATCGAACATGGCAGCCTTCAGCGCCCTGGTGGCACCGAGCCCTTCGGGGTCCGGGGCGGTGATGTGGTAGGCATCCGCGGTGACGGACGTTCCAGCCAGTTCGGCGTAGATCCGGGCGCCACGGGCAAGGGCGTGTTCCTCGGCCTCGAGGACCAGCGCGCCGGCGCCTTCACCCATGACAAAGCCGTCGCGGTCGATGTCGTACGGGCGGGAGGCACGCTCCGGCTCGTCGTTGCGGCGGGACAAGGCCTGCATGGAGGAGAACGCAGCCATGGGCATCGGGTGGATGGCAGCCTCGGCGCCACCGCACACCACAACGTCTGCTTTGCCCGAGCGGATCAGGTCAAGGCCCAGGTGAAGGGCTTCAGTTCCGGAGGCGCAGGCCGACACCGGGGTGTGGGCTCCCGCACGGGCTCCGAGGTCAAGGCTGACCGCCGCTGCTACACCGTTGGGCATGAGCATGGGAACGGTCATGGGCAGGACGCGTCGCGGACCCTTTTCCCTGAGCGTGTCCCAAGCATCAAGGAGCGTCCATACGCCGCCGATGCCGGTAGCAAAGGCTACTGCCAGCCGGTCGTGGTCAATGTCTTCAAGGCCGGAGTCAGACCACGCCTCGCGGGCAGCGATCACGCCAAACTGCGTTGAGGGGTCCATGCGCTTTGCCTCTACGCGGCTCAGGACCTCAAGTGCCGGCGTCGAGCACCGGGCAGCAAAGTGGACGGGGAGGTCGTACTTGGCCACCCACTCGTCGCCGAGTGTGCGGGCACCGGAGACCCCTTTCAGCGCGTTCTGCCACATTGTGGGTACGTCGCCGCCGATGGGAGTGGTGGCCCCCAGACCGGTTATGACTACTTTGCGTGCCATGCGATCACTCTCTGTCGGATAGCCGTCCCGCCTGAAGCATTACAAGGGGAGGCAAAAAAATCTTTGGGTGTTACTGCGGCTGTGCCGGGCGCGAAGGATGGAGATCCGGGCCCGGCACAGCTGGTGTCAGGACTAGGCCTGTGCGTTGGCGATGAAGCTGACGGCGTCGCCGACGGTCTTGAGGTTCTTGACCTCTTCGTCCGGGATGCGTACGCCGAACTTCTCTTCAGCGTTGACAACGATGGTCATCATGGAGATGGAGTCGATGTCCAGGTCCTCGGTGAAGGACTTGTCGAGCTCTACGGCTTCGGTGGCGAGGCCCGTCTCTTCGTTGACGATTTCAGCCAGGCCGGCCAGGATTTCTTCGTTGCTAGCCATTGTTGGCTCCTTTTCTTGTTGTACCGGCTACTGCCGGAAAGGGGGCAAACCGCGGGTTGCGGTTTGGGTTTGTAAGTCGTATTCAGTTGGCTGGTGAGAACCCGGGATGATTCCCGGTCTACGGCAGAACCACTACTTGGGCACCGAAGACCAGCCCGGCGCCGAACCCGATCTGAAGGGCCAGGCCGCCGCTTAGCCCAGGGTTCTCCTGAAGCAAGCGGTGCGTTGCCAACGGGATGGACGCCGCGGACGTGTTGCCTGCCTGGGCGATGTCGCGGCCGATGACAACGGATTCGGGAAGCTTGAGCTTCTTGACCATCTCGTCGATGATCCTCATGTTCGCCTGGTGCGGAACGAAGGCCGCGAGGTCGCTGGCTTCAATTCCGGCTGCGTCGAGCGCCTGCTGGGCGACCTTGGCCATTTCCCAAACTGCCCAGCGGAACACGGTCTGGCCATCTTGCCGGAGTGTCGGCCAAACATCCTGGGTGGCCGAAAGAATGGCGGGATCGTCGATTTCGTCAGAATGCCTTGCGGATTCGCCCAGTTTCTTGACGTCTTCGAGGGAGTGGGTCATGCCGATGGCGTCCCATTTGCTGCCGTCCGAGCCCCATACCGAAGGGCCGATGCCCGGTGTGTCGGACGGACCGACCACAACGGCGCCTGCGCCGTCGCCGAGGAGGAATGAGATGGTGCGTTCATGGTTGTCGATGACATCGGAGAGCTTTTCCGCGCCGACAACCAGGACGTACTGGGCTGCGCCGGAACGCACCAGGGCGTCGGCCTGGGCAACGCCGTAGCAGTATCCCGCACAGGCGGCCGAGATGTCGTAGGCAGGTGCCGGCGTCGCGCCCAAACGTTCGGTGAGGGCCGCAGCAGCCGAGGGAGTGGCGTAAGGGTGTGTCACGGTGGAGACAATCACGGCGCCGAGTTGGGACGCTTCGATTCCAGCTTGCTGGAGTGCCTCCCGCGCAGCGCCTTCAGCCATGTCGATCACGCTGATGTCGGCAGCAGCGCGGTGGCGGGTAATGATGCCGGTGCGCTGGCGGATCCACTCATCCGAGGAATCGATCCACTGGCAGACGTCTTCGTTGGTGACGATGACATCGGGACGGTAGGCGCCTATGCCGAGGATGCGCGCATTCTCGTTGACAACAGTTTTGTTCAGCACGGGAGTGCTCATGCCTGTCCCTCCAATTCTGCGAAGAGCGCCAGGGCCGCGGACAGGTCATCCGGGGTTTTGACGGCGACGGTCTTGACTCCGGGCATGCCGCGCTTGGCAAGGCCGGTCAGGGTGCCGGCAGGGGCGAGTTCGATGACGCCGGTGACGCCGCGTCCCACCATTGTCTCCATGCACTTGTCCCAGCGGACCGGGCGGGAAACCTGGGCGATCAGGCTGTCGACGGCGGCCGGCCCGGCTGTGACTTCTTGGCCGTCGTGGTTTGACAGCAGTGGAACCGTGGGATTCTGGGGCGAAAGCGAGGGTTTGAGGGCTTCAAGTGCGCTGACTGCAGGTGCCATGTGGGCGGTGTGGAAGGCGCCTGCAACCTTGAGCGGAATCACGCGGGCCTTGGCCGGGGGATTTTCGGCAAGTGCCTTGAGCTGCTCGAAGGTACCTGCTGCGACGGTTTGTCCGGCTCCGTTGACATTTGCCGGCGTTGCGCCAGTGGCTTCGATGGCTGCCAATACTTCAGCGGGGTCTCCGCCCACCACTGCACTCATGCCCGTGGGGGTGACCGCGGCGGCAGCAGCCATGCTGTTGGCGCGTTCCCGCACGAAAGTCATGGCCTCCGCTTCCGTCAGGACACCGGCCAGGGCCGAAGCGGTGATTTCGCCGACCGAGTGGCCGGCGAGGATCACCGGCAGGGTGCTGAGTTCGACGTCGAACAGCGACGTGGCAGCAACGAGTCCGGCCGCAACGATCAGCGGCTGGGCCACCGCAGTGTCCTTGATGGTTTCTTCATCAGAGGTGGTGCCGTGGGCCTTGAGGTCAATGCCTGCGATCTCGCTCAGGTTGGCCAGTTGGCCTTCGACGGAGGGGAGTTCCAGCCAAGGGGCCAAAAATCCGGGGGTCTGGGAGCCCTGTCCAGGGCAGACGATTGCAAGCACGTATCCAGCTTTCCAAATTGCCACGTGATCCACTGGTGTTTTGGTACACCAAGCTCACTGGGTCAGTTTGTAGGAAGTCTACAACGGTTCAGTTCTGTGAACGCGACGCATGACGCTCGGCAGCGGCTTTCGGTTGGGCCGAAAGCCGTCCTACTACCAAGGCGGTTTGGAGCACAAAAGCCTCCCTGGGAAGGAGTGGATCCCAGCCCGTGACGTCGCACACACGCTTCAAACGGTAACGCACAGTGTTGGCATGGACGAACAGTTCACGTGCCGTGGCTTCCAGGGAGTGGCCCAGTTCAAGGTAGGTCCCCAAGGTCTCCACCAGGCCATTTGAGGCGGCCAGCAAGGGACGGTAAATATTCTTGATCAAGGACCTGCGTGCCGCGTCGTCACCGGAGACAACGCGCTCGGGAAGCAGGTCGTCGGCGGCAACGGGTCGCGGGGCGGAGGGCCAGGCGCGGGCGGCAGTGAGGCCCGCGAATGCCGCTTGGGCAGAGCTGCTGGCCTCCAGCAGGGACCCGGCCTCAGGGCCGTAGACCACAGCGCCCGGGGCGAAAAGTTCGCTGAGTTTGAGGTAGGCAGTATCGCGGTCCTGGACGCCGCCAAGGATCAGGATGAGTCGGTCACCCTGAATACCCACCAGGGCGTCCTCGGCAAAACGTCCGGCGGTGCGCCGCAGTTCACTGACGTAGCTGGCACTGGGTTCCGACGGCGAGTTGCCCACCATCACCGTGAACCGCTCCTGGGCTTTCCACCCCAATGCGGCGATCCTTGACCGCAAGGCATCGGTGTTCTCACCACGAAGGATGGCGTCCACGATCAGTGCCTCCAAGCGGGTATCCCAGGAGCCCCGGGACTCGGCAGCCCGGGCGTAGACGTCCGCGGCAGCAAAAGCCACCTCCCGCGAATACCGCAGGACCGCTTCACGCAGTGAGGGCTGATCGGATTCCGGGGCGATCACCGGAACCTGGTCCTCCACCACTTCGACCACGATGCGGATCAACTGCAACGCCTTTTGCAGGCTGATGGAGCGGGTCAGTTCGGTCGGGGCATTGCCGAACACATCGGTAAGGATCCATGAAGGCGAGCTGGGCCGCTCATACCAGGTCACAAACGCCGCGATGCCGTTCTGTGCCACCAGACCCAACGCCGAGCGTTCATCGGAGCTCAAACGGCTGTACCAAGGCAATGACTTCTCGAGCTGCCGCATGGTGCTGGTGGACAATTGGCCCACGTTGGCACGGAGTTGACGCAGAGTTTCGGCCTTTTCCGGCGACAACGCCTGGGTTGCTGCCTTGCGCTTGGTGGTGGTTTTGCTCGGCTCTGCCATGGAATGAGCATACGGCCCATCCCGGACAAGCTCCATTTGTGAGAAGGCTACAACTCGCGTTGTTGCTGATCACAGGTGCGGGAGCCGTCTTCGGCCATGTTTGCGTCGCGCTGCCTGGCTGAACCATCACCACATGGTTAAACCACGACGGCGGCTGCCACCTTTCGGTGGAAGCCGCCGTTGCGTTGGTGCTGGCATTCCCCGCTGCCGGACTATGTCCCGGGGTTCGCCTGCGGGTGGTGCTGCCTGCAGTTGTTAGGCGTCTCCGCCTGCACCGCCGGTGGTGCCGGCATTTACATCCAGGAGCCGGTACTTCTCGATGGCCTTTTCCAGGGCACCTTCTTCAACTTCTCCCTTGGCGGCGAGGAGTTGGAGGGTTTTGGCGACGATGGAGTGGGTGTCGTTTTTGAAGTAGCGGCGTGCGGCTTGGCGGGTGTCGGAGAAGCCGAAGCCGTCTGCTCCGAGGGAGGCGAAGTCGTTGGGGATGAATTGGCGGATTTGGTCGGGGACGGCTTTCATGTAGTCCGAGACTGCGATGACTGGTCCGGTGGTGCCTGCGAGTTGTTCGGTGATGAACGGGGTGCGGGCGGGTTGGCCGGGGTTCAGGAAGGCGTGTTCTTCGGCGGCGAGTCCGTCGCGTCGGAGTTCGTTCCAGGAGGTCACGGAGTAGACGGTGGCGGCGACTCCCCAGTCGTCGTTGAGGATCCGGGCGGCTTCGAGGGCCCAGGGTACGGACACGCCGGAGGCGAGGATGTTCGCGGTGGGCCGGTTGCTGTTGTTCCCGTCTCCTGCGGGGGCTTCGGCGAGGCGGTAGATGCCTTTGAGGAGCCCGTTGATGTCGAGGTTTTCCGGTTCCGCGGGTTGGGTGATGGGTTCGTTGTAGACGGTGAGGTAGTACATCACGTTACGGTCTTCACCGGTGCCGTCTGTGTTGTTCTCGCCGTACATTTCTTCGAGGCCGTGGCGGATGATGTGGCCGATTTCGTAGCCGTAGGCGGGGTCGTAGGTTTTCACGGCGGGGTTGGTGGAGGCCAGGATGGGGGAGTGTCCGTCGGCGTGTTGGAGTCCTTCGCCGGTGAGGGTGGTCCGTCCTGCGGTGGCGCCGATGATGAAGCCGCGGGTCATTTGGTCTGCTGCGGCCCAGAAGGAATCGCCGGTGCGTTGGAAGCCGAACATGGAGTAGAACACGTAGATCGGGACCAGGGGTTCGCCGTGGGTGGCGTAGGCGGTGCCGGCGGCGGTGAAGGCTGCGACGGCTCCGGCTTCGTTGATGCCGGGGTGGATCAGTTGTCCGGCGGGTGATTCTTTGTAGGCCAGGACGAGGTCGCGGTCTACGGAGAGGTAGTTCTGGCCTTTGGGGTTGTAGATTTTCGCGGTCGGGAAGAACGCGTCCATGCCGAAGGTCCGTGATTCGTCCGGGACGACGGGCACGAAGCGTGCGCCGAAGTTTTTGTCCCGCATGAGGTCCTTCAGGAGCCGGACGAAGGCCATGGTGGTCGCGGCTTGTTGTTTGCCGGATCCGCGTTTGGCGACGTCGTAGGACTTCGCTTCGGGCAGGGTCACGGGGGTGTGTTTGCGGCGGCGTTCGGGGACGAACCCGCCAAGTTCTGCCCGGCGGTCCATGAGGTATTTGATTTCCGGGGCGTCCATGCCGGGGTGGTAGTACGGGGGCCGGTAGAGGTCAGCGTCGAGTTGTTCATCGCTGATGGGGATGCGGAGGTGGTCACGGAAGGCTTTGAGGTCTTCCATGGTCAGTTTCTTCATCTGGTGCGTGGCGTTGCGGCCCTCGAAGTGCGGGCCCAGGCCGTAGCCCTTGACGGTTTTGGCCAGGATGACCGTGGGTTTGCCCTTGAACTCGGTCGCTGCCTTGTAGGCGGCGTAGACCTTGCGGTAGTCGTGGCCGCCTCGTTTGAGGCCCCAGATCTGTTCGTCGTCCAAGTCCGCGACCATGTCCTTGGTCTGCGGGGATTTACCGAAGAAGTGTTCACGGACGAACCCGCCGGACTCGGCCTTGTAGGTCTGGTAGTCACCATCGGGGGTTTCGTTCATGATCTTCACCAACGCCCCGTCCCGGTCGTTTTCCAGGAGGTGGTCCCATTCGCGGCCCCAGACGACCTTGATCACGTTCCAGCCCGCGCCGCGGAAGAACGCTTCGAGTTCCTGCATGATTTTGCCGTTGCCGCGGACCGGTCCGTCCAGGCGCTGGAGGTTGCAGTTGATCACGAAGTTCAGGTTGTCCAGGTTCTCGTTCGCGGCGAGCTGGAGCAAGCCACGGGACTCGGGCTCGTCCATTTCCCCGTCACCGAGGAACGCCCAGACCTGCTGGTCCGAGGTGTCCTTGATGCCACGGTTCTGCAGGTACCGGTTGGACTGGGCCTGGTAGATCGCGTTCATCGGGCCGATACCCATCGACACGGTCGGGAATTCCCAGAAATCATGCATCAACCGCGGGTGCGGGTACGAGGACAGGGCATGGCCGGCCTTGGACTTTTCCTGCCGGAACCCGTCCAAATCCTCTTCCGTGAGACGGCCTTCCATGAACGCGCGGGCGTACATGCCAGGGGAAGCGTGGCCCTGGAAGAACACCTGGTCCCCGCCACTGGGGTGGTCCTTGCCGCGGAAGAAGTGGTTGAACCCCACCTCGTACAGGGTCGCGGCACCGGCATAAGTGGAGATATGCCCGCCCACACCAATATCAGCCCGCTGCGCACGGTGGACCATGACCGCGGCGTTCCACCGCATATACGCCCGGTACCGGCGCTCGAACTCCTCGTTACCCGGGAACTCTGCTTCCTGGTCCACCGGGATCGTGTTCACATAATCAGTGGTCGTCACCATCGGCACACCCACCGACCTCGCGCCGGCACGCTGCAACAACGAACGCATAATGTACTGGGCACGCTCGGTACCCTGCTCCGCGATCAACGCATCAAGGGACTCAATCCACTCAGCGGTCTCTTCCGGATCACGATCAGGCAGCTGGGCAGTCAACCCGCTGAGGATGTGTGAGGTCTCTTCTCCTGCAGCCACGTCCAACCTTCCTTTAGGCGCATGCATCGGCGCCTCAGGTCTGGCAGGGTATCTGCCCGTCGTGAACGCGTCGTGTGCGACATCTCGGTTTCAACAGCCCGGTCGGATGCGCCGGGCAGGTCTTGTGAGCGCTTGGCTGCCCAGTAGAATTCATCGGGGCGATCGCCCTGCAGCCAGAGCGCTCATGGCCACTCTAGCTTTCACTGCCCTGCGATGCGTAGCCGTGGGCCCCGAGGGGCGTTGTATGTCACATTTCGGCGGCCCGCGTGACCGAAAGCACGTGGTTGTCAAAGCCCCGAAACGCCCCCGGTAGTGCGGAATGTGGCCTGCGGCAGGGACAATGGCTTGAAGCACACGCCCAAAGGGTGTTGGCTGTTAGTAATGGAAGTCACTTCAAAAGGAGGAAACGTGAGCGAGGCCGACGCCGCCACATCGGTAAATGTGGCGGAACGAATGGGTTTCAAAGATGGGGATCTGATTCAGGAGCGCGGCTACGACGACGACGTCGACTTCGACTTGCGTGACGACATTGAAGATGTCACGGGCTCTGAGCTGCTGGATGAAGACGACCACGACGTAGTAGATGCCGTTGTCTTTTGGTGGCGGGATGGCGACGGTGATCTGGTTGATGCCCTGATGGATTCGCTCACGACACTGAAGGAAGGCGGAGTTGTCTGGGTACTGACCCCTAAGTCAGGCCGTGACAACTATGTTTCCCCGGCTGACATCCAGGACGCGGCCCCCACGTCCGGACTGCACCTGACTACCTCCGCAGGGGTGTCTAAAGACTGGAGTGCCACCCGACTGGTGCCGAAGAAGAACAAGTGATCGATGTCCGACTGGCCCCGGCTCCAGCGGTGATACCGCAGCCGGGCCAACCTGCCCCGGACTTCGAGTTGGTCAACCAATTCGGCGAGCCTGTCCGACTGTCCAATTATCGGGGCAGGAATGTAGTCGTGGTGTTTTACCCCTTCGCATTCTCAGGGATCTGCACGGGTGAACTATGTGAGATCCGCGACAATATTGCAGCGTTCGAAGATTCGAACGCCGTGGTTCTTGCGGTCTCAGTAGACAGCAAGTTCACCCTTCGCGCTTATGCCCAACAGGAGAGCTATGGCTTTGACCTGTTGGCCGATTTTTGGCCTCATGGTGCTGCAGCCCGGACGTACGGAGTTTTCGACGACGTCAGTGGCATGGCTTTGAGGGGAACGTTCATCATCGATGCCGAAGGCATCATTCGCTACGTCGTGGTCAATCCACGCGGCCAGGCGAGGGACTTGGCTGAGTACCGCCAAGCACTCGCGGCGCTGAACGGGCACGGAGCATGACTGACCACCGGCCCGGAGTCGGCATGACAGGTTTTGCCAGCATGGCTCCCGCGCCGGTGTCTCAACTGGATCCCGGGGAACTCACTGCCGTCAGGCAAGCTGCAGGCATTATTGCGGGAAAGCGTCTAGCTGTCCTGACTGGCGCCGGACTGAGCACCGACTCCGGCATCCCGGATTATCGAGGTCCTGGTTCTGCGCCCCGTAATCCCATGACCTTCCAGGAGTTCATCGGCAGTGAAGCCAACCGGAGGCGCTATTGGGCCCGGAACCATCTGGGATGGTCCCATTTGAGGCACGCGGACCCCAACGCAGGACATGCGGCTGTGGCTCTTATGGAGCGCAGGGGACTGATGACCGGCCTCATTACCCAAAACGTGGACAGGCTTCACGAGGACGCGGGCAGCGTCAACGTGGTGGATTTGCACGGCCGTTTTGATCAGGTGGTTTGTTTGGAGAACGGGCACACCTTCAGCAGGGGGCTCATTGCAGCCATTCTGGAGGAGATTAATCCCGGGTTCATCGAGGCCGCGGTGGAGTCCGGGCTCGTGGAAATGGCCCCCGATGCTGATGCCACAGTTGAGGATCCGGAGCTGATCACGTCATTTGTCATGGCTGTCTGCCCCCGGTGCGGGGGGACGCTCAAGCCAGATTTCGTCTATTTTGGCGAAAACGTGCCCAAGGACCGGGTGGAGCGTGCCTATGGCATGGTGGATCAAGCTGAGGCGCTCCTCGTGGCGGGTTCGTCACTGACGGTCCAGAGCGGGTTGCGCTTTGTGCGCCATGCGGCAAAGGCCGGGAAACCCGTGCTCATCATCAACCGCGGAACCACCCGGGGCGATGACTTCGCCACGATGAAACTCGAGCTTGGAGTCAGCGGGGCCTTGGACTATCTGGCCCGGAACCTGCCTGATCTTCCCAGCGGGAATTCGCCGATTGGCATTTCTCCCAATTGATCATGTAGAGTCATTGTTCGTTGGTTGAAGCGCTAAGGCACTGAAGCCGCAAGATGGGTCTTTAGCTCAGCTGGTAGAGCGCCACGTTTACACCGTGGATGTCATCGGTTCGATCCCGGTAGGACCCACCAAGTGAAACCCCGTCAATCCAGGCCTTGCGGCTGGGATTGGCGGGGTTTTTGTATTCCCGGGCCACAGTGGCCCGGCCATGGACATAATGTCAGGGCCTGCTCTTAGTGTCCTCTCCATGGAGCACGTGTATATCCGCAGCAGCGCGCAAGGAACACCGGTTGTGGTCGTCAGGGGAAGCCGGGAGTGGCAGATCGTCGTGGAGCCCGTGCGTTGGTTTGAGCGCATTCCCTGGTGGGAGCAATCACGGCGGATGCCGCGGGGGCAAGGCCGCGTGGATGTGGAGGTCTGGCAAGTCCAGGTCCGTTTGGGAAACAATGTCCGGTCGGGCATCGCTACATGGGAACTGGTGCGGGACGGTGCAGGTGGGGGCTGGAGCCTCCGGGGCGAAGAAGTGGCCGCGGCCTAGCTTTCCCCGGGGAAATGGATGAGCTCTCCACCACGACTATTGGGGGATGCCGCGGTGGAGAGCTCGAAAATGAATATACAGCGAACTTTTGGGTTTGAAAAGCCGGGCATGGCCATCTGCCCGGCCCCGCAGCTGATCGTGCGTGAAGAGCCCGATTCTGCCACCGCCCTGCCACTATGATGGGAAGTGTTCAGCTGATTGAACGTAATGAGAGTACTGACGAAGGAGAATCATGGCAGATTCCCGCACCACCCGTTCTGAAGGGCTGGGCGCTTCGTCGCCGGCGCCGGCCGTAACCCGAGCAGCCGCTGTGCTTGACGCTCTGGCGGGGTCTTCATCAGGACGGCTGACGCTGAGCGACCTTTCCCGTGAACTCGGCATCCCCAAATCATCCACGTCCAATCTTTTGCTGGCATTGGAGGAAGCCCGCCTGATCACCCGCCAGGGCGGCGACTTTGCCTTGGGGCGGAAGCTGGTGGAGCTCGGCGCGGCCTACCTTAGCCGCCTCGATGAAGTTCAGGAGTTCTACAAGTATTGTGAGCAGGCTCCGACGCTTTCCGGTGAGACGGTGCGCATCGCCATGCTCGACGGCGACCACGTGATCTACCTGGCCCGGTACGAGGGGCATCCGGCAGTGAGGCTGACGTCCAATATCGGGGACAAGATGCCTGTGTCCCTGTGCAGTGTAGGAAAAGCCCTCCTGGCACAACTGCATGACCACGATATTGAGTCCTTGTTCCCTGATGGCATGGAACTTCCGGTGATGACCTCAAATTCACTGCGCACCGCTGAAGAGCTCAAATCACAGATAGCCGACATCCGGAAGCAGGGATTCGCGTTCGAAGACGAAGAGTCCACAGTAGGCGTGGTTTGCCTGGCCGTGCCCGTACCCACGCACGGCGCCCACGGCCCAAGCCTGGGGTTGTCCGTGACTGCCCTGAAGGCGACCTATTCCCAGGAGCAGGGGGCATTGATGGTCAAAGAGCTCAAGGAGTTGGCCCGCTCGCTGGGCAATCCCATGGGGTAGCGACTGGCCAATCACCTCAATCACCTCAATCAACTCCATCAGATTAAATCTGATTACAACCTTGGCAGTTGGTTCAACAAGCTGTACGCTGTTCATCATAGTGATCTTGGCGGTGATGCCATCACTATCTCGCCGGGCCAACGGGGGCCTGGGGTGATTTTGAGGGAGTGCTTGTGATAACTCGTACTAATGCACAGATCGCAGCTGAGGCTGACGATGCTGTGGTTGCGCCGGAACAGCTGCGCCGGGCTACCTTGGCCAGTTCAGTTGGTTCAGCCTTGGAGTACTACGACTTCTACATTTATGGTCTGGCTTCCGCGCTGATTTTTGGCCCATTGTTCTTTTCGCCTCTCGGCCCGGACGGTGCCTTGATCGCCTCCTTCGCCACATATGGTGTCGGTTTCGCCGCCCGCCCCTTTGGTGGGTTGATCTTTGGCTACATCGGGGACCGGTTCGGCCGGAAGATGGTTCTGATCCTGACCATCGCTTTGATGGGTACAGCAAGCTTCGCCATTGGGTTGCTTCCCACCTTCGAGCAGGCCGGAATGCTCGGCGCTGTGCTGCTGGTGACGTTGCGGATCATCCAGGGACTCGGTGCCGGCGCCGAGCAGGCAGGCGCCACCACGCTGATCTCCGAGGTAGCTCCGCGTCGTCGTCGTGGGTTCTTCGCCTCGTTGCCATTCGTGGGCATCCAGTTGGGAACCCTTCTGGGCGCGGGGACGTTTGCCTTGATCGCCATGGCTGACAAGGAAGTCCTGCAGGGTTGGCTGTGGCGCGTACCGTTCCTGGCAAGCTTCATCCTGATTGCTGTGGCTATCTTCATCCGCCTCAAGCTCAAGGAGACTCCTGCCTTCCAGGAGTTGGAAAAGCACAAGAACGTGGTCAAGAACCCGATCGGTGCGCTGTGGAAGCACTCCAAGAAGAATGTGCTCCTGGGCATTGGGCTCCGTATGGGAGAAAACGGCAACTCGTCCATCTACTCGGCGTTGCTGGTGTCATTCATGAGCATGCCCGCCGGTGTCTTTGCCGGAAACAACTCGATTGGTCCTGTGGGCCTGTTGATCGCCGCAGGCTTTGCTGCAGTCCTGGTGGTGACGTTCGGTGCACTGTCCGATAAGTACGGCCGTGTTCCGGTGTACCGTTACGGCGCACTCTTCCAGGCAATCATTGCTGTTCCTGCCTTCTACTTGGTCACTTTGGGCAACGTCACCCTCGTATGGGTTGTCATGGCTGTGGGCATCGCTATCGGTGTCCAGTCAATGCTGGGCCCCCAGTGTGCGCTGCTTCCGGAACTGTTCGGCTCCCAGTACCGCTTTACCGGTGTGGCAATGAGCCGCGAGATCTCGGCCGTCCTGGCTGGTGGCCTCGCACCACTGCTGGGTGCGCTGATGTTGGCAGCGACCAACCATTCATGGCTGGTGTTGGCTATCTACTCACTGGTCCTGGCGCTCATTTCCTTCGTCACCACGTTCTTCACCCCGGAGACGGCGGGCCGCGACCTCGTCAGCACAGAAGACGCCAAGTAGCGTCCCGGCACAACTGCGTCCGGCACAACTGCGTCCGGCACAACTGCGTCCGGCACAACAAAAAAGCGCGGCACCCTCCACTCGGAGAGTGCCGCGCTGTTGTCGTCGAGGATGCCTTCAACGTCCTATTCCGGTTCGGCCCGCGTCGGCCTGAACACCTTGCCCGAAAGGGGAGCGGTGGCGAACCATCCCGTACCTTCACCGGGCTGGCGGGCGGCAAGGGCCCGGAAGGCTTCCTCCTTCCCTGCCTGTGCCGCAGCTGCAAGGGCGTCGAAGGCAGCAACGGCGGTGGCGTTGGGCGCCTTCGTCCCATGGAATCGGCGTGCCTGCGCGTTTTCCCCGTAGGGCTTGAATTCAACTTGGTAGCCGTCGCCTAGTTCGTCCGCCACCCGCTGGGCCAGGCGCTGACCTTCTACGGTGTATTTGGCAGCTCTTTCCGTTGACTTCCAGGTAAAGTCCCGGGTCAAGGAATCGTAGTAGAACTGTTCCCAGTCCCGGAGTTCATGCACCAGTTCCTCCGTTAACCCGGTGAGGGAGTACTCGATGGGAACATCAAGCCAGAGCACCGTATCCCCGTAGTCCGGAAAGAAGCGCACGACAGTGCGTTGCGGGATCTCCGAGGCGTTCATGTGGCGATGCTACGCCGTCCGATACAACAAAGGCACGGCCAAAACTGCCATGGCCGTGCCTTTGCACTGAACTTACGTAAGCCCGTGGGCGGAACGAGGATTAGTAGAAGTGGATGGGGTCCACCAGGTGGGGCAGTTCGCCGCCGGCCAGGAAGGTACGAAGGTTGCTGCAGAACCGTTCCGCGATGAGGCGGTTCTCGGCGGCGCTCAGGGCGGAAGTGTGCGGGGACACCAGGACCTTGGGGTGGCTCCACAGGGGACTGTCCTGGGGGAGTGGTTCGACGGCAAAGACGTCCAGGCAGGCATAGGAAACCTGTCCGTTGTCCAGTGCTTCAAGCAGGGCGTCCTCGTCCACCACCGTTCCGCGACCCACATTGACGAATACTGTTCCGGGCTTCATGGCGTTGAAGATGTCCTTATTGAACAGCTTCTCCGTGTAGGGGGTGCCGGGAAGGGTGTTCACTACAGCATCGGCGTCGGCGAGCAATCCGGGCAGGCCGTCGTTATCGGTGACCTCATCAATGCCCTCGATGGCCCCGACGTTGCGTTTGGTGCCGCTGACCTTCATCCCGAGGGCGCGCGCAATCCGTGCTGTTTCCATTCCGATTTCGCCCAGGCCGGCAATGATCAGTTTGGAGCCATTGGCCAACTTGGTGGGGGTGCGCAGCTCGGGCCAGGATTTGGCTGCCTGGTCCTGTGTCATCTCTGCGCTGCGCTTGAAACCGCTGAGGATGCCGAACGCGGAGAACTCGGCCAACGGAAGTGCATGGACTCCGGCTGAGGTGGTGACGTGGAACTTCTGCAGGGTTTCGGTATCCAGGCCTGAAGCCTTGACCGCTCCACCGGCTCCTGCGGCCATGGCGTGGATCCATGCCAGGTGCGGGTTCTCCACAGCGATGCGCGCCAGGCCGGCGGGGCTTTCGTTGGGGAAGCCGTAAAGAACCTGGGCCCGGTTCAACATGGCCCAGTAGCGTTCCTCCTGCTCGGGCGTCCGCTTGAAAGCGGGGTCGCCGGCATGATCGGCCGGGAAGCGCTCCGGGGGGAGCAGTTCGGGATCGTAGAGAACTGTTACGGAGGGATCTACAGCGCGGATCAGCTCTACGTGCTCTGCTTCGAGCGGCACAGCGATGGCGATGGTAAGTTCATCAGTCGTCATAGTGTTCATCATACTGAATGGAGGCTAGGATATTGAACAGTTTCCTGAAGATGAACCACAAAGAAGTGAGGTGTTACCTGCAGTGATCAGCAAACGTGTGGGCTTCGTCGGCCTGGGACTGATGGGAGCGCCCATGGCCGCCAACATCGCCCAAGCCGGATGGAACATCACCGCCTGGAACCGCTCTCCGGCCGCCTTTGACAACCTCCCCAACGTTGGGCGGGCGGAAAGCGTTGCTGCACTGCGCGATGAAGAGGCGATGATCTTCATGCTTCCCGACCTTCCCTTCATCGAAGAAGCTGCTGTGGACCTGCTTGAATCGTGGCGGAACGAACCGCCCAAGCCGGGTACCGCCGTCGTCATCATGAGCAGCGTCTCGCCAACTGGGGTCCAGCAGTTCGGGGAGGCCGTACACCAGGCAAGCCACGGCAACGCGGCAGTGGTGGACGCCCCGGTCAGTGGTGGTACGGCTGGTGCGGAAAGCGGAACCCTGGCCATCATGGTGGGCGCCGCCGAACCCCAATTCCAGGACCTGTTGCCGCTGCTTCGTGCCATGGGAACCACTGTCCGGAGGATGGGCCCCCTCGGGGCGGGTTCGCTTGCCAAAGCCTGCAACCAACTGATTGTCGGAACCACGACGGCGGCACTTGCCGAAGCGGCCGAGCTCGCCGAACGCTCCGGCATGGATGTGCAGGCCCTCTTTGACGTCCTGTCCGGAGGGCTGGCCGGCAGCCGGGTGCTGGACAACGTTGGCCCCCGCCTGGCCGCCAAGGACTATGCGCCCACCGGCCCCGCCAAGTTCATGCATAAGGATCTTGGCTTTGTCCTGGGCAGCGCGGCAGCCGTTGGCTCGGCCGTTCCCTTGGCGAGCGCAGCCCTTGACCTCTACGCCGAACTCAAACGCCAGGGCCTGGGCGACCAGGACCTTTCAGTGGTTCGTCAAACCATCGCAAACCTGAGCGGCGAAAACCAAGTTTCGTCCAACATCAACTAAACGGCGCAACGACAAAGGAATGAAGAGCAAACATGACTGGACCTTTTGATCTGACCGGGCGGGTTGCCTTGGTGACAGGCTCAAGCAGGGGAATAGGCAATGCCCTGGCCAGGGGATTGGCCGATGCCGGGGCCACGGTGGTGTTGAACGGCATCAACCCGGAACGGCTGGAAGCTGCCCACGCAGCCATGGCTGCCGACTATCCCGCCGCCCAGGTGCACAGCCGCGCCTTCGACGTCACGGACGCCGCCTCCGCCGCTGAGGGCGTTGCCTGGATAGAACAGAACGTCGGCCCGTTGGAGATCCTGGTGAACAACGCAGGAATCCAGCACCGCGTCCCCATGCTGGATTTGGACGTCAAGGACTGGGACCGGGTCATCACCACGGACCTGACCAGCGCTTTCCTGGTAGGCAGGGAAGCTGCCAGGCATATGATTCCCCGGGGACGGGGAAAGATCATCAATATCTGTTCGGTCCAGACGGACCTGGCCCGTCCCACCATCGCCCCCTATGTTGCCGCCAAGGGCGGGCTGCGGAACCTGACCCGCGCCATGACGGCTGAATGGGCCGCCTCCGGCCTGCAGATCAACGGCATAGCACCGGGGTACATCCACACAGAAATGACGCAGAACCTGGTGGACGATCCCGACTTCAACTCCTGGATCCTTGGCCGCACCCCTGCCAACCGCTGGGGAACAGTGGCTGATCTCGCCGGACCAGTGGTGTGGCTCTCATCGCAGGCATCCAACTTTGTCAACGGCCAGACGATCTTCGTCGACGGCGGAATGACGGTGGTGGTCTGATGGGCATCACTCTTCCGGCTTCCGGCCCCGCTGTGGTGGCCCACGGCAAAGGCGATCTCCGCATCGAGGATATTCCGCTCACTGCCCCAGGACCCGCCGAGGCGATCGTTGAGATCGCGTACGGCGGCATCTGTGGCTCGGATCTCCACTACTGGTTGCATGGCGCCGCAGGAGAATCGATCCTCAAAGATCCCATGGTCCTTGGACACGAGATTGTGGGAACAGTGCTTCAGCAGGCAGCGGATGGTTCGGGCCCCGCCGCGGGTACTCCGGTGGCCGTCCACCCCGCGACTCCGGCGGCCGGTGATGCCAGGTATCCGGAGGACCGGCCCAACCTCTCGCCGGGCTGCACGTACCTGGGCAGTGCTGCCCGGCATCCGCATACCGACGGCGCATTCAGCCGCTACGCCAACCTGCCCTCCAGGATGCTCCGCCCGCTGCCGGCAAACCTTGACCTCCGTACTGCCGCGCTGGTGGAGCCCGCCAGCGTCGCCTGGCATGCCGTCTCCCGCGCCGGAGACGTCGCCGGAAAGTCGGCCCTGGTCATCGGCAGCGGCCCCATCGGTGCGCTCGCCGTCGCCGTCCTCAAGCGCGCCGGCGCGGCCAGGATCGTCGCCGTGGACATGCATGACAAACCATTGGAGATTGCCCGTGCTGTTGGCGCCGACGAGGTCCTCAAGGGCGACCAAGCCGAGGCCATTGCGGCGGTGGATGCCGACGTCGTCATCGAATCCTCGGGAAGCCACTTCGGTCTCGCCTCGGCCATCAAGGGTGCCACCCGTGGAGGAAAAGTGGTGATGGTTGGCCTCCTGCCCTCAGGCCCGCAGCCGGTTTTTATCTCCCTTGCCATTACCCGCGAGCTGGAACTCCTTGGCTCGTTCCGTTTCAACGACGAAATTGACCACGTTATTACGGCTTTGGCGGACGGCTCGTTGTTTGTGGACCCTGTTGTGACCCACGAATTCGACCTCGCCCACGGCCTGGAGGCCTTTGAGGTGGCCAGGAACTCCGCGGAGTCCGGAAAGGTCCTGTTGAACTTCGGCTAGCTGTCAGTTCCTGGAGACAGGGACGAACACGCGGGGCTGGTCATCCCAACTGGGTGCCAGCTCCGCAATGGTCTGCCGCATGATCCTGGCTGCGGCGTCGCGCGCTACCGGGCCGTCACCGGCGTCGATGGCGTGGGCGACGTCCATGTGCCATTGGAGTGCCTGCTTCTGGGGATGCTCGGGCATGAGGCCGTGCACCGTACGGCCGGTGAGCGTCTCGGTGACCTGGCCAATGAGGTTGGCGAACATCTCGTTGCCCGAACCCGACAACACCAGGGCGTGGAAACGGATATCGAGGTCCAGGAACGTTGCCATGTCGCCGGCATCGCCGGCTTCCTTCATGGCCAGGGATATCTGCACCAGCTCCTGACGGAGGCTCTCCGGTGCATTGCCTGCGGCCAGTTCGGCGGCTACAGGCTCGACGGCGGAACGCAGCTCCGCGAGTGATCGCAGCTGGGCGCCCCGCCCCTCGCCGGCCAGCCGCCAACGAATGACCAAGGGGTCGAACGGATTCCAGCGGTGGGCAGGAAGGACCCTGATGCCCACCCGCTTGATGGTCTCCACGAGGCCGAGCGATTGCAAAACGCGGACAGCTTCACGGACTACCGAGCGGGAGACCTTGAGTTCGTCTTCCAGGTGCTCAGCCAACATCACATGGCCGGCAGGCAAGGCGCCGCCGACAATCCGGGTTCCCAGGTGCTCGACGGCGCGGTGGTGGAGGCTGGTTGACATAGAGGTAAGCATAATGGCGCGGAGAGCACGCGCGTGCAGGATCCGGCGTCACATGCCCGTCCTTGCCGGAGCCGGATCCGGCGCGCGTCATAGACTGTTTATGACGCGGGGAGCTTCCACAACGTGGGCACCGCTTTCCCGCCCACGGTTTTAATACGTATGGTTTATTACAGCCCCTGGTTTTGAAATCGCTTCCTGCATGCCCCCGGAGGGTGCGCGGAACTGTTTGCACACGAACGAATTGGAGTTTTGATGTCAGCACACATCGGTGTCACCGGCCTTGCGGTGATGGGCGCCAACCTGGCCCGCAACCTCGCCCGCAACGGCTTCACCGTGGCTCTTCACAACCGCTCCGTTGAAAAGACTGACGCCCTGCTCGAAAAGCACGGCACCGACGGCGACTTCATCCGCACCGAAACCCTGCAGGAACTCGTCGACTCGCTCGAAAAGCCCCGCCGCGTCCTCATCATGGTCAAGGCCGGCGCTCCGGTGGACAACGTGATCGAGCAACTCGAACCGCTGCTCGAAGCCGGTGACATCATCATTGATGCCGGTAACTCCCACTACGAAGACACCCGCCGTCGCGAAGCCGCGCTGGCCAAGAAGGACCTGCACTTCGTAGGCGTCGGTGTGTCCGGTGGCGAAGAAGGTGCCTTGAACGGCCCGTCCATCATGCCCGGCGGCTCGCGTGAGTCCTACGACGCACTCGGTCCGCTGCTGGAAAAGATTTCGGCAAAGGTCGACGGCGAACCCTGCTGCGCATGGATCGGCACCGACGGCGCCGGCCACTTCGTCAAGATGGTCCACAACGGCATCGAATACGCCGACATGCAGGTCATCGGTGAAGCATTCGACCTCCTCCGCTCCGGCGCCGGCATCGAGCCTGCAGAGCAGTCCAAGATCTTCGCTGAATGGAACAAGGGCGATCTGTCCTCCTTCCTGATCGAAATCTCTGCAGAGGTCCTGGGCCACGTTGACGCCAAGACGGGCAAGCCGTTCGTGGACGTCGTGGTCGATGCCGCAGGCCAGAAGGGCACGGGCCGCTGGACGGTCATTTCCGCCCTGGAACTTGGGTCCCCGGTCTCCGGCATCGCCGAGTCCGTTTTTGCCCGTGCACTCTCTTCCCAGACCGAGCAGCGCAAGCTTGGCCAGGAACTGCTCGCCGGCGAAGAAGCCTCCGTGGAAATCCCCGAGACTTTCGTCGAGGACGTCCGCCAGGCACTCTACGCCTCCAAGCTGGTCTCCTACGCCCAGGGCCTGGACATGCTGACCTCCGCTGCCAAGGAGTATGGCTGGGACCTCAAGCTGGATGAAATCGCTTCGCTCTGGCGCGCCGGCTGCATCATCCGTGCAGAGCTGCTCAAGGACATCACCAAGGCCTACGCAGCCGAGGAGAAGCCCGCAAACCTGCTGTTCGCACCGGCCTTCACCAAGGCCATCGCCGAGGCACTCCCGGCGTGGCGCCGCGTGGTAGCCACGGCAGTTCAGCTGGGCATCCCCGTACCCGTGTTCTCCTCCTCGCTGGCCTACTATGACGGCCTGCGCCGCAAGCGCGTCGCTGCTGCCCTGATCCAGGGCCAGCGCGACCTCTTTGGTGCCCACACCTACGGCCGCGTGGACACCGAGGGCACGTTCCACACGCTCTGGGGCGAAGACAAATCCGAAATCTCGGCAGTCGACACCCACTAGCATCGCGTTCACCGTCAAAGGCCGGCCCACCCCAGTTACGCTGGGGTGGGCCGGCCTTTGCCGTATCTGAACAGCCCAGCCGAACCTGAACAGCCCAGCCGAACCTGAACAGAAGGATAACCGTGATGGCATCACGCGTTGCGCTCGTCACTGGCGCATCCACAGGAATCGGTTTCGTCACCGCGATCGCCCTCCGGGCCGCAGGATTCACGGTCTACGCCGGCGCTCGACGGGTCGATAAAATGGAGCCGCTGGCCAGCCGCGGCATCACGGTGTTGTCCTTGGATGTCCAATCGGAAGAATCTATGGCGTCGGCAGTGGCATTCATCGAAGCGGCCCATGGGCACCTTGACGTGCTGGTCAACAATGCCGGTTACGGCTCCTATGGCTCACTTGAAGAAGTCCCATTGGCCGAGGGGAGGCGTCAGTTCGAGGTCAACGTCATGGGCCTGGCAAGAATGACCCAACTCGTGCTCCCTGCAATGCGCAAGGCACGTGCGGGCCGGATCATCAACGTGACGTCAATCGGCGGAAAAATATATGAACCGCTGGGGGCCTGGTATCACGCAACCAAGTTCGCCGTGGAGGGTATGAGTGATTCACTGCGCCTGGAACTGAAGCCGTTCGGCATCGACGTCGTGATCATCGAACCATCCGGGACCAAGAGTGAATGGGGCACCATTGCGGGGGAGGGGCTGCTGGCCACGTCCGGCGACGGGCCCTACCAACAGCAAGCCCATGTTGTTGCCGCTGCGCTGGCGTCGACCGCAGGTGAAGGCCACATCTTGTCCACACCGGTACGGGTTGTTGCAAATGTGATCGTCCGGGCCGCAACGGCAAAACGCCCCAGGACCCGCTACCCGGTGGGCAGGGGAGCCTGGAGCGTCCTGGCGCTGCGAAGGATCCTTCCGGATCGGGCCTTCGATGCCGTCTTCTGGAATTTCTACAGAAGGCTCGCTGGCTAGATCCGGTACTCGATGTAATACTCTGCCGGGTCCACGGCCGGCTTCGTTTCTGACCGGGCATCGCGGTGCCGCCATGTGGCCGGAATGCCGGTGATGATGGACTCCGGAGGCGCGTCCTTGACTACCACGGCATTGGCGCCGATCGCGCTGCCGGCTCCGATGGTAATAGGGCCAAGCACCTTCGCCCCGGCGCCGATGGTGACACGGTCCCCGATGGTGGGATGCCGCTTGACCTTGGCCAGTGATCGTCCGCCCAGCGTTACACCGTGGTAGATCATCACGTCCTCGCCGATTTCGGCGGTTTCCCCGATCACCACACCCATGCCGTGGTCGATGAAGAACCTGCGGCCAATAGTGGCACCAGGATGGATTTCGATACCCGTCATGAACCTGGCCAGCTGGGAGATCAAGCGCGCCGGAAAACGAAGCGCCGGGTTCTGCCACAGCCGGTGCGTTACCCGGTGGGCCCAGATGGCGTGCAGGCCGGAGTATGCGAAAAAGTTCTCAAAAGATCCTCGAGCCGCCGGGTCGTGTGACCGGGCGGCGTCGAGGTCTTCCTTAAGCCTTGCGAAGAAGCTCACAAAGACCTTTCTACAGGAAATGAAGGAATGCAGGCGTCGTGTCAGCCGCGGATGTCGTCGAAGAGCACAGTGGAGATGTAACGCTCTCCAAAGTCGCAGACGACGGCAACAATCAACTTGCCGGCGTTCTCAGGACGCTTGGCAAGCTCGAGGGCACCCCACACGATGGCACCGGAGGAAATGCCACCGAGGATGCCTTCACGGGCTCCGAGTTCACGGGCAACGCGGACGGAGTCTTCCAACGTGGCATCCAGGACTTCGTCGTAAACATTGGTGTCCAGGATTTCGGGAACAAAGTTGGCGCCAATGCCCTGGATCTTGTGGGGTCCCGGAGCGCCACCGTTGAGGATGGCGGAGTCCTTGGGCTCGATGGCCACAATCTGCACGCCCGGCTTGCGTTCCTTAAGGACCTGGCCGACGCCGGTGATGGTTCCGCCGGTGCCTACGCCCGCAACGAAGATGTCCACTTCACCGTCGGTGTCTTCCCAGACTTCCTCGGCGGTGGTGGCGCGGTGGATGGCCGGGTTGGCTTCATTGGCGAACTGCTGCGCCCAAATGGAGTTCTCGGTGTTGGCAACGATTTCCTGGGCCTTTTCGACGGCGCCGCGCATGCCTTCGGATCCGGGCGTCAGGACGATCTCGGCACCGTAAGCGCGCAACATGACGCGGCGCTCTGTGGACATGGTCTCCGGCATGGTCAGGATGACCTTGTAGCCACGTGCTGCGCCCACCAGTGCCAAGGCGATGCCGGTGTTGCCGGAGGTACCTTCGACGATGGTTCCGCCGGGCTTCAAGGCGCCGGACTTTTCGGCAGCGTCAATGATGGCCACACCGATGCGGTCCTTGACGCTGTTGGCCGGGTTGTAGAACTCGAGCTTGACCGCAACCGTGGCGTCGAGGCCTTCGGTGAGCCGGTTCAAACGGACCAGCGGAGTGCGGCCTACCAGCTGCGTGACGTCGTCGTAGATCCTTGCCATGAAAATTACGCCTATCTCTGAAGAGGGAATGCTGAGGTCAGCCTAACCAGCCGGATCGAAACACCGCTAAGCAGTAAGCCATGCAGAGTAATATTTCCGGGCCTTTGCCAGCTTCGGGTTAATAATCACCTGGCAATATCCCTGGTACGGGAATTTGGCGTAGTAATTCTGGTGGACTTCCTCGGCCTCATGGAATTCGGGGAGCCGGCTGACCTCGGTCACAATCGGATCGGACCACAGGGCCTGGGCCCGCTCGATGGCCTCCTCGAACAACACCTTTTCTTCCGTGGTGGTGTAGAACATCGAGGACCTGTACTGGGTTCCAACGTCATAACCCTGCCGGTTCAAGGTGGTGGGGTCATGCAGGGCAAAGAACATGTCCAGGATGACCTCTTGCGGAACTATGGTCTCGTCGAACGTTACTGCCACCACTTCGGCATGCCCCGTAGTTCCGGAACAGACCTGGTAGTAGTCGGGGTTGCGGACATGGCCGCCTGTGTAGCCCGAGACAACCGAGCTGACACCGCGGGTTTTCTGGTAAACGGCGTCCAGGCACCAGAAGCAGCCACCGCCAAGTACGAAAGTTTTCATGTTCTCTTCAATGGATGGGAGGGCTTGATGATTCCCGCTTCACCTTACGGGAGAATTACGGCACCTGGCAGGTACTTCGGGCGAGCGGACCACCTCATCCGCCGTCGGAGGTCCGAAGTAGGGAAGAATAAGAGCATGGAAGCAGTAAACACCGGCATTTCTGATGCGGATTCGGTCGACGATGACCAAACAGTTGAAGAGGACCAGACAGGTGCCGCCAGCGGTGATCCCACGCTAGGCCAGGTCTTACTGGCGGTTGAGGAACTCTGGCCTGAGTCATTGGCGGAGGACTGGGACGAAGTGGGCTTGGTGGTAGGGCGCCCCAACGTTCCCGTTACCAAGGTCCTTTTTGCGGTGGACCCCACGTTGGATGTTATTGATGAAGCCATTGAGTGGGGCGCCGGGTTGTTGATTACCCACCATCCGCTGCTCCTTAAAGGGGTGAATTCGGTAGCCGCCACCTCGGCAAAGGGCCTGGCGGTCCACCGGTTGATCGAGGCCGGGACCGGACTCCTGACCGTCCATACCAACGGGGATTCCGCCGTCGGAGGAGTTTCGGACGTCCTTGCCGACGCTTTTGGACTTGAGAACGTGTCCCCGCTGACACCCGCTGCCAACGGCTTGCCTGAAGAAGGCATAGGCCGGGTGGGCGACCTGCCGGAACTCGCCACCCTCGGCGACTTTGCGGCGAGGGTCTTCGAAATGCTTCCGGCAGTGGCCGGTGGTGTCCGCGTTGCCGGGGACAAGGACGGACTGGTCCGGCGGGTCGCAGTGTGCGGTGGGGCCGGAGACAGCCTGTTCGACGCGGTGCGTGCCAGCAACGCCGACGTGTATGTCACCGCGGACATGCGCCACCATCCGGCCTCGGAAGCCCGTGAGGGAGCAAGCAACGGGCGCCCCTACCTGATTGACGTTTCGCATTTTGCCAGCGAATGGCTTTGGCTGCCCGCCGCAGCCGAAGCGCTGGGAAACGTCCTAGCGGACCAAGGCTACGACGTCGAAATCCGCGTCAGCAGCACCAACAGCGATCCTTGGGACTTCATACTCACTCCCGGCGGGGACTAGAGTCTAGAAGGATACGGGCAGCCCCAACAGAACGGGGTTGATCCGGCCGGAACTGATCCCCAGGCCCGGCAGCGACAAGCGGAGGTAAGCGTGGCGAAAGCAGCACCGGCAGAACAACTGAAATTGCTTGAACTGCAGGGGCTGGATGCCAAGCTTAAATCGCTGGCCGGTCGTCGGCGGGTCTTTGAAACCGATCCCCGGATCAAGGACCTCACGGATGCGCTGACCGTTGCCAATGGTGAACTCGGCGCGGCAAAGGTGGCTGTCCATGACGCCGAGGCTGAGCTTCGGCGTGCGGAGGCGGACGTGGAGCAGGTTGCCACCCGGATCGAACGTGACGAAACGCGGCTTAACAGTGGCACGGGACTGTCCAAGGACCTGGTGGCACTTCAAAATGACATCGCCTCGCTGAACAAGCGCCGCTCGGACCTTGAGGACGTTGAACTTGAGATCCTGGAGCGGCTGGACACGCTGCGTGAGCGTCAGGCCGCCCAGCAGTCGATTGTCGATGACATCCAGGGCTCCTTCGGCAGCATCCGCGCTGAGCTGGATGAAGCCATTGCCGAGATTGCAGCTGAAGAAACCGTGGTTCGGGGCCAGCGCGCAGCGTTCGCCGACACCCTCGATGCCGGACTGCTGGCAGTGTACGAGAAGACCATTGCCAAGCGTGGCGTCGGTGCTGCGCGCCTGTTCCACGGCAAGTCCGAGGGCTCGGGCATGATGCTCAGCCCCGGCGACCTTGCCGAGGTCAAGGCCGCAGCCGAGGACGAGATCGTTTTTTGCCCGGACTCAGGGGTCATCCTGGTCCGTTCGGCCGAGTGGAACTGACCGGGCCCCACCTTTCCCGGCCCATGCCCGGCTAGGTCAGGATGATGTTCAGCGCGTGGGGCTTGCGGGCCGTGCCCTCAACCAGTTCCGCAGTCCACACTTCGCCGGCAGCCTTCAGGAGCTGACCTGGAGTTGACGGGGCTTTGCCGCGCCTGGTCAAGAGGTGCCGTGCCAACTCACCGCGTGTGTGCTTGGCAAAGTGGCTGACCACGGTGCGCTTGCCGTTTGCCTCATTGAAGACATTGACATTGACGGTCTGCGCCGCCGGGGGAGCCCAGGCCGCGGCGTAGGTGCTGGAACGGCAATCGACCAGGAGTTCCCCTTCGCTGCGCGTGGCGAGTGCAGCGTTCAGTTGCGGCTTCCAAAATGAGGCGAGGCGTCCGACGTCGGGCAGTGCCGTTCCCATGGACAGCCGATAGGCGGGCACGTGGTCGCCAAAGCCGATGGCGCCCCACAGGGCTGAGACCACCAGGATGGATTCGGTGGCCTTGCGCCGCTGCGTGGGAGTCATGCTGTTATAGCCCAAGGCGTCGTAAAGAACACCCGAATAGACCTGGTGCGCCGGCGCTGCCGGTTCCGCGTTGAGCCGGGTATTACGTTCGACGTCGTCACGCAGCGAGGCGCCGACGCCCAGCAAAGCGAGTGCGTCCTCGTGCGCGCTGACTGTACCCAGGGCCTCAAGGACTTTTGCCCGGTAAGGATTCAGCTCCGGAAAACTGAGGGACTCCCACTCGATGGCGGGACCTTTGGCAGCGGGGGTCTTGCCTTCGGAAGGCGGAAGCAGAATCAGCACCAGCCGATATTACCGCCGGACTTCGGCCGGTCCCAACGCCGGTAGACTGGACGGCGGATGGGTCGACCAGGCGGTCGCGCGTCACGAAAGTGGCTCGAGGAACGTCCGGGCTCCGCAGGGCAGGGTGGTGGGTAACGCCCACTCGGGGTAACCCGCAGGCCAGTGCCACAGAGAACAGACCGCCTGCGCTGCGCGATGTTTTCATCGTGCGGCAGCAGGTAAGGGTGAAACGGTGGTGTAAGAGACCACCAGCTCCCTGGGTGACCGGGGAGGCTAGGTAAACCCCACCCGGAGCAAGGCCAGACAGGACACGTTTGAGGGCTGCCCGCCCGAGTGTCCGGGTAGGCTGCTGGAGGGCGTCGGCAACGGCGTTCGTAGATGGATGGCCGCCACTCCTTTTCCGGTAACGGAAGGGGATGACAGAACCCGGCGTATCGGTCGACCCATCCATTTATGACCGCCACAATAGCGGCGTGTGAGTGATTTCACGCCTCCGGGCGGCCTACGCTCCCGCCTTCAGCCCTAGAATGGTTACTGAACGTAGATGTTCTGCCGCCGGGACTGCGTTCGCAGCCGGCGGATTTTCTTTGCTCTCGTTCAAGGCGCTGTGGGTGGACCGAAGCCCGCCGGCGCATGTGCCGCAGGACTACTCCGGGCGGCCGCTGCCATCTGCATACGAGGACGTATGTGGTTGACCCAAGGAAGGTAGTTCTGTGAGCCAGACGTCAGATTCTTGTCTTGATAAGTGGATGGGCCGGGAGGCCCTCGCCGAGGCCATGATTCCGGTGATCGGCCGGTTGTACCGGGAAAACAACGTGGTCACCAGCATTCACGGCCGCAGCCTGATCAACAAGTCCACCATGAACATCCTTAAGGCGCACCGTTTCGCCCGCCGGATGAGCAACCACGAGCTCCTGCTCGAAGAGACCGCACCCCTGCTGAACGCCCTGTCGGAGCTGGAACTCGGCGCGGCAGCCATTGATATTGCACGATTGACCGAGAAGTTCCGGGCAGAAGGCAATGGCGCCTCCCTGGATGAGTACCTGCGTGCAGAGCTTGCAGAGATCGTGGGCAAGCGCGGCGCTGACGACCGCACCAGCACCGACGTCGTGCTCTACGGCTTTGGCCGCATCGGCCGCCTCCTGGCCCGCATCCTTATTGAAAAAGCCGGTGGCGGACACGGCCTGCGGCTCCGCGCGATTGTCGTACGCAAGGGTGCGGAGAATGACCTCGTCAAGCGCGCCAGCCTGCTGCGCCGCGATTCCGTCCACGGATCCTTCGAGGGCACCATCCGCGTTGACGAGGAAGCCAACACCATCACCGCCAACGGCGTGCAGGTCCAGGTCATCTACTCGGACAACCCCGCCACGGTTGACTACACGGCCTACGGCATCAAGGACGCCCTGGTGGTGGACAACACTGGCCGCTGGCGTGACGCTGAGGGCCTGTCCCAGCACCTGCAAAGCAAGGGTGCTGCCCGCGTCCTGCTCACCGCACCGGGCAAGGGCGACCTCAAGAACATCGTCCACGGCATCAACCACCGGGATATCGCGGACGACGACAAGATCGTCACCGCTGCTTCCTGCACCACCAACGCCATCACCCCGGTGCTGAAGGCCATCAACGATAAGTTCGGCATCATCCACGGACACGTCGAAACCGTGCACTCGTTCACCAATGACCAGAACCTGATCGACAACTTCCACAAGGGCGATCGTCGTGGACGTTCCGCTGCGCTGAACATGGTCATCACCGAAACCGGTGCTGCCAAGGCCGTCGCCAAGGCTCTCCCGGAACTTCAGGGCAAGCTGACCGGCAATGCCATCCGCGTTCCCACGCCGGATGTCTCCATGGCCATCCTGAACCTGAACCTTGAAAAGGGCACCACGCGCGATGAGGTCAACGACTTCCTCCGCGAGATGTCCCTGCACTCGGATTTGCGTAAGCAGATCGACTACATCGATTCTCCCGATGTTGTCTCCACGGACTTCGTCGGATCACGCCGCGCCGGCATTGTCGACGGACTCGCCACGATCTCCAACGACAAGAACCTTGTTCTCTACGTTTGGTACGACAACGAGTTCGGGTACTCCTGCCAGGTAGTCCGCGTCATGGAGGAGATGGCAGGCGTCAACCCGCCGTCGTTCCCGGCGCGCGACGTTGTGGCTCCGATCGCGGTTCTCGAAGCGGCCGGCGCCTAGGCACTCCGGAAGTATTCACGGGTTTCCCGGCTGTGTCACTGGCATCGGCCGGGAAACCTGACCAAAATGGGTTCATGGAAAACGAATCGACTTTGGAGCACGAAACCACACTGGAACATGCGCTTGATGTGGCCCGCGCCAATCACAAACAAGCCCAAAAACTCCTGGATCAGGCTGTCGCAGCCAATGCCTCCGGTGACGTCCCGGACCAACGGGTTGAGCAACTGCGCGGACTCCTCGCTGTAGCAACAGAGGATTTGCAGCGCGTGATGCGCGAGCAATAAACCCGGAATTCAGCCCTCACGGTGTGACTTCTCCTACACACTGTGGATACCGGCTCTTTCTGTCGGGGCCTTGTCCTACGCTCGTAGGACCTGCCTGCCCCCACTGGATGGAGTCCCTTGAGTATCACCTGGTCCGCCTACAAGCGCGCCCGCCGCAGATCCCGGCAAGCATGGACAATCCTTGCGCTGGCTGCCGTCACCGTCGTGGGCGGACTCTCCTGGTTCTTCAGCACGGGCCAATTTGACGCCGCAAGTCCGTCGCTGGCGGGACCCAGTGAAGCTCCCGTCTACAACCCCCTCTGGATGAAGCCCGTACAAGGAGCCGCACCGGTGGCTGCAGGGGACGCCGCTGAGGCCTTGGATCGACTTCCGGTCAAGGGCCGGGCTCCCCAGTCCAACTACGATCGGGCAGCTTTCGGACAGGCCTGGGCCGATGCCGACAGAAATGGATGCGATACCAGGAACGACATCCTGCGGCGTGATCTCTCTGCGGTCGAGTTCACCGAGGGATCTTCCTGCAAGGTGGCCGCCGGCACGTTCCACGAACCCTACACCGGCGCACAGGTTACCTTCCGACGAGGACAGGACACCAGTTCGTCCGTCCAAATAGACCATGTGGTTGCGCTGGCTGACGCCTGGCAAAAAGGTGCACAGCAGCTGACCCTGCAGCAACGCCGGATATTGGCCAATGATCCCTTGAACCTGATTGCGGCGGACGGGCCGGCGAACGTCAAGAAGGGCGCAGGCGATGCCGCGACCTGGCTGCCGGCGAACAAGAACTTCCGCTGCCACTATGTAGCCCGGCAAATTTCCGTGAAGACCGCTTATAAGCTCTGGGTGACCCAGGCTGAGAAGGACGCCATGAAAGGCGTTCTCTCCTCCTGCCCGGGTCAACAGACGATCTACAGCTCGAGGTGACCGTGCCCCAACTGCCAGGTGCCGCCGTCGTCGATTCTTTCAAGGACCACCCGCTGAAGTGAGGTGTCCCTGGGGAGCTTGTCCAAGTCCTGGAGTCCGCGCTGCCGGAAGGTGAAATAGACGGCGTCGGTGGGGGCATCAGAGCACCGGTCCACCGTGAAGCGCCGCGCGAAGGAGGCAATGTTGCTGCCCGGGAGTCGCTCGGCAAGGTAAGGATCCAGCATCCAGGAATCACACGTTGCTGCTGATGCAGGTTTATCAGGGAAGTACCTGGGGAAGAATAATTTTGCCTCGGCAAGGCTTGCATCCACCAGTGCGGGGGAGAGTCCGCCGTCCTCGGGAATGTGCACGCCGAGCACCCAGCCTTGATCCGCCGTAGGCGCGCCCGAGTGGTTTGGTTCCTCCGAACTGCGGACCAAATGGAACTGCAGCCGTCCAAGCCTGAACAGATTCCCGGCCATGTGCAGAGTCAGCCAGGCCCACGTGTCGAGGCCGAAGTGGCCGTGGACGCGGCGGTTAATCCGCAGTTGCAGTCCTACGTCGGCCAATGATGCTGCCGATGCCTCCGGACTGATACCCAGGCCCAGATGATAATTGTGGACAGTGGGGGAGAAGCGGAGCAGGGCTTCGATCCAAACTGTCTCACTGGCGTTATCGGCCTTGATGCTGTCCAGCGGGAAGGTGCCAAGCCGCTCTTCCATGGCGGCCACGGCGAACAGCACCGCTTCACTGGGTTGGGTTGCCAACAGGGCAGTGCATTCTTCGGCGTCTTCGCCGGTAATGTCCAGGAGTTCGAACAGCTCAGCGTGCGTTGTTGAAGCCATGGCTTAGTGTCCGAAGGGGTCGGGATCGACGCCAGGCATCCAGGTCAATCCCGGAACGCCCCAGCCGTGCTTCTTCGCTTGCTTGAGGGCCTTCTTTGAGTACCTGTCCACCAGCCGGTT
Source organism: Arthrobacter sp. TmtSoilC79 (assembly GCF_059739405.1). Lineage (NCBI taxonomy): Bacteria > Bacillati > Actinomycetota > Actinomycetes > Micrococcales > Micrococcaceae > Arthrobacter > Arthrobacter sp. TmtSoilC79. The sequence continues at coordinate 1,983,452 of NZ_AP046051.1, forward strand.
GACGTACAGCTTGCCGTCCAGATGGTCGTACTCGTGCTGCAGGATCCTGGCGAACCAGCCGGTCGCTTCAAAGTCCACCGGGTTGCCATCACCATCGAAGCCCTGGACGCGCGTCCACTCAGCCCGCTGCAGCGGGTAGTACTCACCCGGGAAGGACAAGCAACCCTCCACGTGCTCATCAGGATCGGGAAGAGCCCCAGAAACCTTCGAGAGGGTAAGGACGGGGTTGACCACCACGCCCTGTTCGGGAACGTCGTCATCATTGGCGTACTTGTAGACGAACAGTCGCTTGCCTACGCCAATCTGGGGGGCTGCGAGACCCACGCCGTTGGCGGCGTCGTTGGTTTCGAACATGTCCGCGATGAGCGCGCGGAGTTCGTCGTCGAAAACCTCCACTTCGCTGGCCCGGCGATGCAATACGGGTTCGCCCCAAATGGTGACTGGCAGGACGGTCATGTCAGGTCTTCCTTATCGATCACTGAGGTTCAGGGCGGTACAGGTGCGCCTGAAGTTAAAAGCAAAGGCCGCACCGGATAACCGGTGCGGCCTTTGTGGAAACCGGCTCTGCAGCCAATCTCGGTGGGGTGAGCTACGGGGGTTGAACCCGCGACCTCCTGGACCACAACCAGGCGCTCTGCCAACTGAGCTAAGCCCACCATGTGCCTTTTGGGGCTGAACCGTTTGACCGGCTTTCCTTCAAGGCAACGACAAATAGCTTACCTGCTGTTTTGGGGTGCAAAGTCCACTTTTGCCGGTTTTGGCGAAAAAACCTTGAAAAATGGTGCAGATCACACTGATTCGGTGGATCCCAAGGTCTCTGCGGTGGCTACGACGTCCTTGGAGATGCGCTGTGCCGTAGCAGTGTCCGGTCCGGGAGCGGGCACGAAGACGGCTTGCCGGTAGTAGCGGAGTTCGTCAATGGAGTCCTTGATGTCGCCAAGTGCCCGGTGTCCGCCGTGCTTGGCAGGTGACTGGAAGTAGGCGCGCGGGAACCACCGCCGCGACAACTCCTTGATGGTGCTGACATCGATGACGCGGTAGTGGAGGTGTTCGACGATGTTTGGCATGTCCCTGGCCAGGAACATCCGGTCCGTTCCCACGGAGTTTCCGCCCAAGGGCGCCTTGCGGGGATCGGGAACCCACTTCTCGATGTACTCAAGAACCTCGGCTTCAGCCTCGGCCATGGTCTTCCCGTAGGGAAGTTCATCAAGAAGTTTGGAGCGGGTATGCATGTCCCGTACAAAATCATTCATTTGTTCCAGGGCGGCATCGTCGGGCTTGATAACGACGTCGACACCGTCGCCCAGGATATTGAGCTCGGAATCGGTCACCAGCGCCGCAACTTCGATCAGGGCGTCGTTCTTCAGGTCCAGGCCGGTCATTTCGCAGTCGATCCAGACGATGCGTTCATTAGTAATAGGCACGCGCCCAGCCTATCCTTCAGGCGCTTCGGAATGCTCTGATGGTACGATTTTTGAGCGCGGCAGTGTCTTTTTCTTCCTGTCGCTGAAAGCCCCAAAGACGCTGAATTTCTCCCGGATATACCGGGTGAACGATTGGATGACGACCACATGACGGTGCCAGTACCCGCCGCCCAGAAGGCAGGGACAGCAGCGCCGACGGCGAATGCTGCTGCCGAGGTTGATAATGCCCGGTCGCCACTGATCGCCGGTTTCATCGGCTCCATGTTCATGGTTTTCGGGTCCCTGGGTGTGGGCTGGTTAGCTCCGGTTTCGGAACTCCGGCGGTTGCCGCTCTTCATCTGGATGCGTACTGAAGGCGTGGGCGTCGCCCTCTCAATTGTCCTGCTGGCTGTGGGGGGAATGCTGCTCGTCCGGGCTTGGCTACGACTCGGCCAGCGCGTCCGGGTGTGGGGACTGGAAGCCAGGAAAGCAACGCTCCAGGCCGTGGCTGCGTGGGGTTTGCCCATGATGTTCACAGTTCCCCTCTTCAGCAGGGATGTGTACGCGTACATCGGTCAAGGCCGCCTGATGGTCGAAGGCATCAATCCCTACGAGAATGGGATTTCCGCGCTGCCCAATTACTTCCAATTGGGCGCGGACAAGATGTGGACAGAAGCGCCTGTGCCCTACGGGCAGTTGTTCCTGTGGATCGAGCAGTTCGTGGTCTGGGTGACCAATGTCCAACCCGAAGCAAGCATCATGCTCTTCCGGCTGGTTGCCCTGGTGGGCATCGTTCTCTGCATCATTTATGTGCCCAAGCTTGCGGAGCTCCATGGAGTAAACCCGCACAGGGCGCTGTGGTTGACGGCCGCAAACCCGCTCTTCCTGACCAACTTCATAGCCAGCGTCCACAATGACGCGCTCATGATCGGCCTGGCTCTCGCGGGCCTGTACTACTGCGCAACACGCCGTGTGATCCTGGGGTTGGTGCTGGTGACCCTCTCCATCTCCGTGAAGCCGATTACGGTGGTGTTCCTTCCGTTCATTGGGCTCTTGTGGGCAGGCAAGGGGGCATCCTGGCCACGTAAGTTCCTTTTCTGGTTCTTGACTGCCGGGCTGAGCTTCGGACTGTTGTATGCCATGAGCATGGTCAATGGATTCGGATTCGGTTGGATCAACGGCCTGTCAGCCCCCGGCAGTGTCTGGATCTGGTACGCCCCCATCGGCCTGATCGGACTGGTGGTGGCTTCGATCTTCAACGTCTTCGGGCTGGACGGCTGGGGCATGGCCAAATGGGTCTACGATGCCGGCAAGATCTTGATGGTGGGCGCTATCGCCTGGCAGGTCTTCCGTGGTGACTACGACCGCCTCATGCGCCGGCTCACTTTGGCATTTGCCGCCATTGTGATTCTGGCGCCGATGATCCAGTCCTGGTACGTGGTGTGGTTGATTCCGCTGTTCGCAGTTACCGGTATCCGCAATGACTGGCAGGTCAAAGCCGTCTACTTCGTGGTGTCGTTCTTTATGGTCTACGCCATTTCGGACCAGTTGGATGTCTTCCCGTACCTCCAGAGTGAAGACCTCGGCCTCGCCCTGACGTTGGCCCGGAACGCGGCCGCCATCATTGCCTTGCTCTTCGCCGTGTACTTGATCTTCGTTGACCCGAAAACCAAGAGCTTGTTCCGCAAGCAGGATGAACCAGGCCTCCGTCCCATCATCTGAGCCGGGTTGACGTTGCTGCGCGGAATCAGCGGGACGACAGAAGCCGGGTACCCTCGCGCAGGGACAATGGGCTCAGCGATGTTGCGTTGTCCGCAGCGAACGCCCGTACCCATTCAGGATCTGACTTGCTGTATTCGCGCAGCGCCCAACCGATGGCCTTGCGGATGAAGAATTCCTTGTCGTCCATGTTGTGGTTGATAACTGCGGCCAGCAGGGCGTGATCGGTCCTGGTCTTTGCCCCCAACTGGGCAGTTATTGCGGCACGGCGGATCCACATATCCCGATCCCTGGCCCAGCCGAGGAGCAGGGGCGTCATGATTGGCCTATGGGCAAGCAACAGCGCGCAGATCCGGTGCGCCACTCCATCGACGAGGTCCCACCAGGCTCCCGTCCGGATGATTTCCTCGTAGACCGGCAGCATCTCCAGGTCCTCTTTCACCAGCTTCAGGCCCGTCAAGTCAATGGCTGCATACCGTTCCTCCCGTGCCTTCGCTTCGCGCCACAACTGCAGGACTGCACCCCGCAGTTCTGGTGGGGTTGAGGGAGGAAATTCCTTTGCTGCGGCTTTGACGACGCTTCGCACCTCCGGGACCCTGACACCGAGCGAGGGCATCTCCGACTTCATGTAGGCCTGGGCGCCAACGGCCCGTTCAGCGTCGCCCGCGTCGCGGAGCGAGGAGCGGATTGATTCCACCAGTTCCTTGGTCATGCGTCAACTGTAGGACCGGTGGGGCACCGTTCGTCTTCCGGACAACGCTTGGGCACCGCCAAGGCCTTGCCGTGTGGCCGTAAAGTGGGCAGGGTGGAGCAGTCGGCCGCGCAAACCCCCTGAAGGATGCCCAGCAACGGAGGACCTTGGATGTCAATGCTGAAGACGCCCGAGCAGATAGAGCTGATGCGCGAGGCCGGCCGCGTGGTGGCCAACGCATTGACCGCGGTGAAGGAGCACGCTGCAGTGGGCGTCTCCCTCAAGGAACTCGACGACGTCGCGGCGGCAGTGATGTCCGACGCCGGGGCCAGGCCGGCATTCCTCGACTATCACCCCCGGTGGGCTGCCGTCCCATTCCCCGGCGTGATCTGTGCCAGTGTCAATGACGCCGTAGTCCACGGGATCCCGAACGGCTACGTGCTTGAAGACGGCGATCTCCTGAGTGTTGACTGCGGTGCCTTTCTCGACGGGTGGTGCGGAGACGCAGCCGTCAGCTTCATAGTGGGGGAGGGTAATCCCTTGGATCAGCAGCTCATTGATGCAACCGAAGCCGCCCTTGCAAGGGGCGTGGAAGCCGCCCGTGTGGGCAACAGAATGGGTGACCTCGCCTACGCCATTGGTGGTGAAGCCAAACGGGCAGGGTACGGGCTGCTGGCCGATCACGGCGGACACGGTATCGGCCGGACCATGCACGCAGAACCACCGGTGCCTAACATCGGAAGGCCGGGGCGGGGCATGAAGCTCGAGGAAGGGCTGGTTATTGCCATCGAGCCCATGCTGATTCTGGGTGGAAAGGACGATTACTACCACGATGAAGACGAGTGGACCCTGCGATCGGCGAACGGACAGAGGGCGGCCCACAGCGAGCATACGGTTGCCATCACCGCTGACGGTCCATTGATCCTGACACTGCCGTAAATTGGATACACCACTGTGGCGATTTCGCGGTGCAGCCATGCAACAACTGACCGCCCTGACAGCGGCCCGGATGCGTGTCCCCGGCAAAGGGCGAACCACCGGCCCCAGCACCGGATGGTTCGCCCTTGCTCCGGAACAGCTCGTTCAAACGCCTGCGCCCACCAGCTCTCCTGTCGTGGTGTTCACCATCAAAGGGCCTGTTCCCTCGGGATCGTCCATCCCGGCCGGCACTGACTCGTCCCCCGGGGGAGCTTGTTCAGCGTCCTCTGCCTCCCACTCGCTGCTGCTCCCGGCGCTGACCGATGCCGGGTCGGCCAAGGCCTGGTCCGATGGCGAAATGCCGGCCGCAGCGGAGTCTGCAGTGGTGGAGTCCGCTGGGGCCGAGGTGCCGCTCATGCGGGTGAAGTTGGCAGAGCCCCACATGAGGTCGTGCCCCACGGACTCGGCATCGATCTCCGCCACATGATAGACGCGGCCTTCATGTTCCCATTGCCTCAACCGCAGCCTTCCCGCGACCAAAACGCGCTGTCCCTTTTTGATGCTGCACCCCACATGCCCGGCGAGGAACCGGAACGATTGCACGGTGTACCAATTGGTGTTGCCATCAACCCAAGTGTTGTTCGCCCGGTCATATCGTCGTTCGGTGGTTCCCAAGCGGAAGGATGCGGTTGCCGTGCCCCGGGTAGTAGTGGAACTCTTAACCTCCGAGGCCACAAAACCCCGAACGGTGATCATGTCATTCATTGATGGTCCTTCTGGATGTAGGAAGTGCCTGTCCGGCTCCTTCAGCTTCGTCCAGCAAGGTCGACCAAAGCAGTGCCCCGTTCGCCTATGTGCATAACCCCGGGCGAAGATGCCCCTGTGGAGGGCGGGACGACAACGGTGCGGACATGGCTGGCCATACCGCGATCGCACTGTAAACTCTTTGTGGCGCCCGCCGCCCACAGCGGTGGGATGCCAGTGCGCCCCAGTAGCTCAGGGGATAGAGCAGCGGCCTTCTAATCCGCCGGTCGGGGGTTCGATTCCCTCCTGGGGCACCGCCGCATCCCCCTGGACACGATTCCAGGGGGATGCTCTCTTTATTGCTTCGACTCAAGGAACTCCTTGAGGTTCCCCAATACCAGCGTCCATGTCTTGGTGGACTGTGCAACTTCTTCGGTGCTGGAATTGTTGCCCTGCGTGATGGTCACGGTTGTTCGGCCATCGGCGCCGGCAACGTCATATTCCACGGTGTGATGGTTCGCGGGAACGTCAGGAAGCCCCGAAGCGGGACTGTAGTGCGTGGTCTTCAGCAGCTTAGGGGGATCGAAGGCAAGGACTATGCCTTTGTCTTCATACGCGGTGCCGTTGTACTCGCCCGAGTACGTAATCGGCTCTCCGACCCGCCAGGATGTTGTCACGTTGGTTCCCAGGAAGTACTCCTTGATGAGGGAGGGGTCGGTAAGTGCCTCCCAGACTTTTTCAGGCGCGGCGTCGATGGTGGTTGATGCAACGGCATCAGGGGTTTGCTCACTCATGGTGGTGTTCTCCATTCCGCAATCGGGACAACTAAATCCTCTTCATCTGAACGCTACGCCGGTCATCGCGCCACGTGAATGGCACAATGGCTAAGTGATAAGCAGGGGAACGACGCCGTCGGACGGCAAGTCAGCAAGGGCCGGAAGAATCCGCGGATCCGCGTTGTCGCTGGTAGTGGCCGCAGTGGTGGCGATGACCGGCTGCTCGGCAACTCCGGCGTCCCCGGCACAGGCGGGAACAAATCCGGCGCCTTCCGCTTCCGCGCAGGGCACAGCGCCCGTCGACCCGGCCGTTGCCGCAACGACCACAACAATGGAAACCACGCTGAAAAGCCTCGTGGCCGCCAACCCCAAACCGGACCAGGAAGCTCTGCGTGCGGCGTTGGTCTCCGCCGGGATCCCGAAGGCCAATGTAGAAGTCTCTGTCAGCCGTACGCCCACTGGCCTGGACGTGGATGCGATGGAGGCTGCGGCCTTAGCAGGCAAGAGCTGCGTCATGGGGCAGATCCGTGACGGCGGAGTCGTAGTGTCGGTCCTGCCCGTCCTGGCTACCGGCAAATGCTTCGTGGGAGACGCCCGCTAGCGACGCCGTGGGGCACGAATGTGAGTTAAGCAGGCCTAGCCATTAGATTTAAGGGCATGGCGGAATTCATTTACACGATGACCAAGGCTCGCAAAGCCGTTGGCGACAAACTTATTCTGGACGATGTCAGCATGTCGTTCTACCCTGGCGCGAAGATTGGCGTCGTCGGACCGAACGGTGCTGGCAAGTCCACCATCCTGAAGATCATGGCCGGACTGGACACCCCGTCAAACGGCGAGGCCCGCCTGAGCCCCGGCTACACCGTGGGTATCCTCCTGCAGGAGCCGCCGCTGAACGAGGAAAAGACTGTCCTGGGCAACGTCCAGGAAGGTGTAGGCGAGATCTACGGCAAGATCCAGCGTTTCAATGAGATCTCCGAGGAAATGGCCAACCCGGACGCGGATTACGAGACGCTCCTGGATGAAATGGGCAAGCTTCAGGAAGCCATTGACGCCGCTGACGCCTGGGACATTGACTCCCAGCTCGAACAGGCCATGGACGCATTGCGTTGTCCTCCGGCCGATGCCGATGTCACTGTCCTGTCCGGTGGTGAGCGCCGCCGCGTTGCTCTGTGCAAGCTCCTGCTCCAGAAGCCTGACCTGTTGCTCCTCGATGAGCCCACCAACCACTTGGACGCTGAGAGCGTGCTGTGGCTGGAACAGCACCTTTCCCAGTACCCCGGTGCTGTCCTCGCCGTGACCCACGATCGCTACTTCCTTGATCACGTAGCTGAGTGGATCGCTGAAGTTGACCGCGGCCACCTGTACCCGTATGAGGGCAATTACTCCACGTACCTGGAGAAGAAGAAGGCCCGCCTCGAGGTCCAGGGCAAGAAGGACGCCAAGCTGTCCAAGCGCCTGACCGAGGAACTTGAGTGGGTGCGCTCCAACGCCAAGGGCCGCCAGACCAAGTCCAAGGCCCGTCTGGCCCGCTACGAGGAAATGGCTGCCGAAGCCGAGCGCACGCGCAAGCTGGACTTCGAAGAGATCCAGATTCCGCCGGGACCGCGCTTGGGTTCCTTGGTGATCGAAGCCAAGAACCTGAAGAAGGGCTTTGATGATCGCGTCCTGATCGAGGACCTGTCGTTCTCCTTGCCCCGCAACGGCATCGTGGGCGTGATTGGCCCCAACGGTGTTGGTAAGTCCACGCTCTTCAAGACCATCGTCGGCATGGAGCCGTTGGACGACGGCGAGCTCAAGATCGGCGAGTCCGTGAAGATCTCCTACGTCGACCAGTCCCGTGGCGGCATCGATCCCAACAAGTCCCTCTGGGAAGTTGTTTCGGAAGGCCTGGATTACATCCAGGTAGGCCAGGTGGAAATGCCCTCGCGCGCCTACGTTTCGGCCTTTGGTTTCAAGGGACCGGACCAGCAGAAGAAGGCCGGTGTCCTTTCCGGTGGTGAGCGTAACCGCTTGAACCTGGCGCTGACCCTCAAACAGGGTGGCAACCTGCTGCTGCTTGACGAACCTACCAACGACCTCGACGTCGAAACCCTGAGCAGCCTTGAGAACGCCCTTCTCGAATTCCCGGGCTGCGCCGTAGTGGTATCGCACGACCGTTGGTTCCTGGACAGGGTAGCTACCCACATCCTGGCCTACGAAGGCGACGAGGAAAACCCGTCCAGGTGGTACTGGTTCGAGGGTAACTTCGACTCCTATGAGGAAAACAAAGTGGAGCGACTCGGCCCCGATGCCGCCAAGCCGCACCGCGTCACGCACCGCCGCCTGACCCGCGACTAGAATCCCGTAGTGAAGGCACATACGTAGAAAGGCCGGCCCCTCAGGGGCCGGCCTTTCCGGTTTAACGCCCCGGCGTGGACTCCCGGCAGAACGCCGGAGCCCGAAAGCCTAGGGGATGCGGACCATGCCTTCCTGGGCGACAGTGGCAACATGCAGGCCGTCGCGGTTGAAGATGCGGCCCGTGGCCAGCCCGCGTGCACCTTGGGCGCTGGGTGATTCCTGGACGTAGAGCATCCATTCGTCCACCCGCACGGGACGGTGCCACCACATGGCGTGGTCGAGGCTGGCGACGCTCATTCCGGGCGTCATCCATGCTAGACCGTGGGCGCGGAGGATGGGCTCGAGCAGCGTGTAGTCGCTGGCGTAGGCCAATGCTGCCCGGTGAAGGTTGGGGTCATCGGGCAGGGGACCCATGGTTTTCATCCACACGGCGTTGCGGGCTACGTGCTCGGTGGGAGCGGACACGTACAGTGCCGGATCGATGTGACGGACGTCGAAGGGGCGCTCGGATGACATATGCCGCGCCATGGGGTGGTCGAAGTGCGAGAGCAGTTCCGCGGTGCTGGGCAGTGATTCAGGGTCCGGGATGCCCTCGGGCATGGTGGCTTGATGGTCCAGTCCGGTGTCTTCAACCTGGAAGGAGGCGATCATGGACAGGATGGGCACGCCGTCCTGGTAGGCGTGAACGCGCCGGGCAGAGAAGGAACGCCCGTCCCGCAGACGTTCCACTCCGAAGGTGATCGGTTTGTTGGCATCACCGGGACGCAGGAAGTAGCCGTGCATGGAGTGCGCCACCCTGTCCGGTTCCACGGTGCGCATGCCGGCCATCATCGACTGCGCCAAAACCTGGCCGCCAAAAACCCGGTGCCGGGGCTGCTTCTGGGATGGGCCAAGGAAGATATCCTCATTGGTCCGGGCACCGTCAAAATCACCAAGGTCCAGCAGGCCGATCAGCACATCCATGGGGTCTTCTGCGGGTGCTTGAACTTCAAGGCCAGCGTTCGTCTCAGTCATGGTTCGACTTTAGACGCCGCCCCGACCCCTCTCAACCGGGGACATGCCGGTAGAGTCGATGATGTGACAGACGTCTTGACCCAGTCCTTCCGCTTCGCCGATCCCCGCGACCTCGCTGACTTGAAAACCTTCGTGACGCGCGCCAAGAGCATCGACGACGGAGCCATCCGCCTCCAGGCCGCGGGCAGTGTTCTGGCCGCCTACGTGTGCGTCCTTCGCCCTCGCATCCTGGGTGAGTCCACCCCGACGATCCTCGGCCTGCGGACCATGGCCCTGGCTGAGGATGCCCACGCCGATGTCACGGTGACGCTGTCTTCGGTCATGGACCGGTTGGCGCGCTCAAGTGCCGATGACGTCGAACTCCCCATCCCGCCGTCGACCGTTTCGGAGTCCTGGGCCGGCGTTGGCGCGCCCCGCTCAGGTTGGGAAGCCCAAGGATCAATTCTCGACGCCGACCTCAAGTCAGCGGCTGAGGCGGGCATTGCCGAGGTGGCCGGCGTTATTCCGGCTTTGGCAGGTGCCGCAGTGGTCAACAGTGCCAGGGCAGCCGTGTGGGGCCGCGAGCTTCCCGGAGGTGGAGGCCTTCCCGCAGGTGCAGCCTTCGCAGCTTTCGGCCTCGGATTTTTGGGCGACGGAATTTTGGGCGACGCACAGCAGAAGGTCTTCCGGAACGGCCGCTGGTTCCGCCTGAGCGGCCCCCGCGGCCATGTGCTGGTCCGCACCGGCGCGGGCCTGGGAATCGGCTTCTAGGACTCAGGCGCCGGACGAAGGACTGTTGACCATGGTCAGGGCAGCCCGTTCCATGTAGTCCCACAAAGTGCCCTCATGCAGCGGGGAGAGCCCCAGTGAGTCCACCGCCGTCCGCATGTGGAACAGCCAGCGGTCCTTGGCTTCAGGGGTTACCTGGAAGGGCATGTGGCGCATGCGCAACCTCGGGTGGCCCCGTTCTTCGCCGTAGGTGGTGGGACCGCCCCAATACTGCTCCAGGAACATCAGGAAACGGCGTTTGGCCGGGCCCAGGTCTTCCTCGGGGTACATGGGCCGCAGCAGGGGATCCGTGGCAACGCCGTCGTAGAAGACGTCGATCAGCTTCACGAAGGTCTCGTGACCGCCCACTGCAACGTAGAAGCTGTCCGTGTAAGCAGGCTGGCTGAAGGGATCGTTCTGCATCAGCTGGCGACGAGGACCTGCCTGCGGTGCCGGGGCTTGCCCGTCCGGGGTATTACTCATTGGACTTCTCCTCGGCTTTGGCGACGCGCGGCGCGCCTGCTGTGACAGGGGCGGCTGACGCCCCGGGTTGATCGGTGGCCTCCGGGGTATCCAGCGGTACGTAGTCCCCTTGGGAGCGGTTGCCCACGCGGAGGATTTCGCCGTTGCGCAGGTACCAAATGGCTCCGTCTTCGGCACGGACCCGGGTAATGCGCAGGCCCACCGACTCAACGGTACCAACCACTTCGCTGGTGACGATGACATCGCCGATTCCGTACTGGTCTTCGATAGTGATGAAGATTCCCGCGAGGAAATCGCGGATCAATTGCTGGGCGCCGAAGCCGATGGCGACACCCAGGATGCCAACGCTGGTGAGCAGTGGTGCCACGTCCACATTCATGTATTTGAGGACATAGATGATGACGATGACCACCACAACGACGCTCACAAGGCTCGTCAACAGTGTGCCGATGGTTTCGGCACGCTGGGAGCGCCGCTCATGGTCAAGGGCCCGGATGGCCGGTTGCACCCATTTGAAATGCGGTTTCTTGAAGAAGGAACTTCCGGCCGATACCCGCCGGGTGATGCGCAGAATAACGAACCGCGCAACGATCCAGACGCCCAGGCCAACGCCCAAGGTGATGAGGATGGAAACGAGATCGATCTTTTCGGGTTCCAAAGTGACAATTTCTGCCAAGGGGATGGAGGTCAAGGGTGAATTTCTCCTTGTCGTCGGCCCGTGTTCGCCGGGCGCGGAACACTCTGTCCACCTACAACCCTAGCGCCGTAGCGTGACGGTATGCGCATCCTGGTCCTGGGCGGTACTGCCTTCCTGTCCGCAGAAATCGCCCGGCAGGCTCTTGCTGCCTGGCACGATGTCACCTGCTTTGCCCGTGGTTCCTCAGCGCACCCGCCCGATGGCGCCACCTGGGTCAGGGGCGACCGCGCCATGGGTGCGGCGGCTTATGCAGGGCTCGGCGGCCGGTGGGACGCAGTGGTGGAGGTATCGAGGGAACCAGTGCAGGCAGGAGAGGCACTGGATGCCTTGGGCCCTGCTGCCGGGCACTGGACGTTTGTCTCCAGTTGCTCCGTCTATGCCGACCACTCGGTGCCCGGCGCCGATGAGGGCGCGCAGCTTCTGGAGCCGCTGCCCGCCGGAATCGCCGGCACCCCGGAGACCTACGGCGAATCCAAATCCGCGATCGAGCAGCTGACGCTGGCCAGGGTGGGGGAGAAAGCACACATCGTGCGGGCCGGACTCATCAGCGGCCCGGGGGACGGTACTGACAGATACGGTTATTGGCCTGCCCGCTTCGCGGCAAACAACCACCCGGTGCTGGTCCCGAACATTCCGGACGACTCCACGCAGATCATCGATGCCCGGGATCTGGCGGCGTGGATCCTGCAATCGGCAGTGGAAGGCCTGGTGGGGACTTTCAACGCATTGGGAGATGTGGTCCGGTTCGAGGACTACCTCGCGGAGTCGCAGCGGGCGGCAGCCGGCACAGTCGGTGACGCCGTGGACAATGTTGTGCCCGTCGACGTTGTGCCCGTCGACGTTGTGCCCGTCGACGAACAGTGGCTCGTGGAGCAGGGAATCGAATACTGGGCAGGTCCGGATTCACTTCCCCTGTGGCTGCCGGCGGACCATGACGGGTTCCAGTCCCGGACAAACCGTGCTGCCCGTGAGCGGGGAATGGTGCTGCGGCCATGGCAGGAAACCCTGGCAGCGACCCTCGAGGATGAAAGGCGCAAGGGGCTGAACAGGGAACGCAAAGCCGGCCTCAGCCGCGATACCGAACAACGGCTCGTGGCACTATGGCGGGCCCGGCAGCGCTAGGCGGCGGCCGTCGTCGTGCTTGGTTCGTGCAGTACGGGGAAGTTGACGCTGCGGGCGATGAAGCAGACCTGGTTGGCCTCGTGATGCAACTGCTCCATCACATCGGCGTGTGCGGGATCGGCAACAGCGACACGCGGTTTCAGCGTTACGCTCTCAAATTGGCCGCTGCCGTCTTTGTTGAGTTTCATCAGGCCCTCCGCTGCGTCCTCATAAGCGGTAACCACCACACCGTGTTTGACGGCGACATGGAGGAACGAGAGCATGTGGCATTGCGAAAGGGCTGCCAGAAGCAATTGCTCGGGGTTGTAACGCGACCTGTCACCGTGGAAGGTGGGATCAGCAGACCCCTGCAAACTGGGCAGGCCCGGAATCTCAATCTCATGGTCCCGTGAATAGCTCCGGTAACCGGCCGTGCCCTCGCCGAGGTTTCCGGTCCAGCGGACGGTCAGCGCATAGTGGTGTTCGTTCAGGCCCATGCGGACAGTCTAGCCAGATGGCATTCACTGTCCGCACGGGCCCACAGGATCCCGGCCTAAACGTCAGCTGCCCGTGCCTGGAGTGCGCGCGCCACGCCGTCGCGGTTCTCCAGCATCATCCGGCGAAGGGCGGCGCTGTCCTCCGGCAAAGCCGCCAGGAACCTGTCCGTGCGGTCCACCGTGTCCTGGGTGGTGAGCTGGGCAGGGTAGAGCCCCACCACGATCTGCTGTGCCAGGGCATGCGTACGCTCTTTCACAATTGCCGGCACGGCGTCAAAGTACTTTTCGGCGTAGGGCTCCAGGAGGGAAGTGTCCGGGACGCGCATGAACCCGGCCACCGCGGAAGCCTGCAGGGCATTGGAGAGTTCTCCGGTCACCACAATTGCCTCCCACGCAGCCGCCTTGGCTTCCGCGGTGGGGATCGCAGCTTTCGCCTGGGCGGCGGCATTCTGGCCGTTGGAGGTGTTGTCCCGGTCGAGTTCGGCGTCGATCCGTTCCTGGCCCTGGCGTCCGCCGGCCACCAATGCGGTCAGCAGCTCCCACCGCATGTCCTGGTCCACTGTGAGACCTTCCAGCGTTTCGGTTCCGTCCAGCAGGGCCTGGATGCGGTCCAACTGTCCGCCGCTGCGGGCGAGCTGGGTGAAGGACTTGGCGAATTGGAGCTGGGCGTCCGAGCCTGCCTCCACTGAGGATGCGAGCTCCCAGAGCCTGTCAGCCGCTGCCGTGGTGGCCGCGGCCTTGTGTTCGGCGGCGACGTAGTAGGTCAACGTGGTGGCGAGTTGGCGAAGCTGGACCAGGATGACCGAGGAATCCGTTTCGTGGGCAATGTTGGCAAGGACCAGGTCCACGTAGCCGCGTGCGGGGGTTTCGCCGTCCCGGGCTGCATCCCAGGCTGAACCCCACACCAGCGTGCGTGGCAGGCTGGCTGCGAAGTCCTTCAGGTGTGCCTTTGCCGTGGCCAGGGAGTACGGATCCAGACGGACCTTTGCGTAGGCGAGGTCGTCATCATTGAGCAGGATCAGGTCAGGACGTGCCTTGCCCACCAAGGCAGGGACCTCCGTGCGCGGGCCATCGACGTCGAGCTCCTCACGGTGCGTACGTTCCAGCTTTCCTTCGCCGGAGAGCGAGTAGAAGCCAACTGCGAGCCGGTGCGGACGAAGGGTGGGCTGTTCCTCGATCGCGGTCTGCAGGATCGAAAAACCGGTGATGGTTCCCTCAGCATCAACGCTCAACTCCGGAGCGAGGGTATTGACGCCGGCTGTCTCGAGCCAAAGTTTGCCCCACACGTCCAGATCGCGTCCGCTGGCGGCTTCAAGCTCCACCATGAGGTCGGAGAGTTCGGTGTTCTTCCAGGCATGCTTGGCGAAATAGGTGCGGACTCCGGCCATGAACTGCTCCGGACCCACCCATGCCACCAATTGCCTGAGGACCGAAGCGCCCTTGGCATAGGTGATTCCATCGAAGTTCACTTCCACGTCTTCGAGGTTGTTGATCGCGGCAAAGATCGGATGGGTGGTGGGCAGCTGGTCCTGCTTGTAGGCCCAGGACTTTTCCACGGATGCGAAAGTGGTCCACGCGCGGTCAAATTCGGTGTTCTCCACAGCGGCAAGGTGGGACATGTATTCGGCAAAGGATTCATTGAGCCAGAGATCGTTCCACCAGCGCATTGTCACCAGGTCCCCGAACCACATGTGGGCGAGCTCGTGCAGGACCGTGATGGCACGGCGTTCGATCTGGGCTCCGGTGACCTTTCCGCGGAATACGTAGCCCTCCAGGATGGTCACGGCGCCGGCGTTTTCCATGGCGCCGGCGTTGAACTCCGGAACGAACAACTGATCGTACTTTTCGAACGGGTAAGGGCAGCCGAATTGGGCTTCGAAGAACTCAAATCCTTGACGTGTCAGGGTAAAGATGTTCTCCGCGTCCAGGTACTGCATGAGGGACTTGCGGGCAAAGACTCCCAGCGGGATGACGCGCCCGTCTGAGCTGGTGACCTCGGACCGGACCGACTCGTAGGGCCCGGCGATCAATGCGGTGACGTAGGAGGACAGCCGGGGAGTAGGCGCGAATTTCCACACCGACCGGGCGGGGCCGTCTTCACCGGCGGGTGCCTCAAGGGGTTCCGGGGTGGGGGAGTTGGAGATGACATCCCAATGCGAGGGCGCGGTAACGGTAAAGGTGAAGCTTGCTTTGAGGTCGGGCTGCTCAAAGACGGCGAACATACGCCGGGAGTCCGGAACCTCGAACTGGGTGTAGAGGTAGACCTCGCCGTCCACGGGGTCAACGAAGCGGTGGAGTCCTTCGCCCGTGTTCATGTACGGAGCGTCCGCCACAACTACGAGTTCGTTCCGGGCAGCAAGGTCCGGGAGCTGGATGCGTACTCCGTCCGAGACCTCCGCAGGGTCCAGTTCCGTCCCGTTCAAGGTCACGCTGTGCACCTTGGCTGTGATCGCGTCGATGAAAGTTGAGGATCCCGGCGTTGCGGAGAACTTGACCTCGGTGGTGGAACCGAAGACCTCCGGGCCGTTGGTCAGGTCCAAGGTGACGTTGTACGACTCGACAGTGAGCAGTTGGGCGCGGATCGCGGCTTCGTCGCGCGTGAGGTTCAGGCCTGGCAAGTGGTGCCTCCGGAAGTTTTCTGGGGTGTCCCGGCCAATCGCGGCCGGACGATGGTGTGAAGTCATTCTTTCACTCCATGGCTGGAAGGCAAGGACGGTACACCACAGTGACGTCCCGCGGAGTAGCGTTGGCTTATGGGATCGTTCCGGGACACTGTCGATTTCCGCGCCTTGAGGTTCGCGATTGCCTTTCCGTTGCTCCTCTCGGCCGGCTTCGTGGTGTGCGCCCAAATGCTCCGGAATGACCTTCCCAATCCTGTGGCCGTTATGTGGAACGCCGACGGCGGCACTTCGTTCGCGCCCTTCGGCGCCTATGTTGCCGGCGGCGCAGCCCTCATCGCCTTCTGCGGTTGGGCGGTCTTCCTGCAGGCGGTTTCGATTACCCGGCCCGTTGTCATGCGTCGAGTCATGATGGGCCTTGGCCTGACAGTGAGCCTTTTCATCACCACTGTGGTGGCGGCCGGGCTGGTGGGGCAGTCCGGGTTGTCCGAGGCACGCGAGTCCCATGTGGACCCGATCGTGTTGGCCATGGGCAGCGGGGCGGCGGTTGCACTCGGTGTGGTGATGATGTTCGCGTTCAAACCTGACCCACGCTGGACCCGCGAGGACGACGTTGCCCTCCAGCAGGAGCTGACGCTCTTGGAAGATCCGGATCTGGCCCGGGACACGCTGCGTTTATGGGTCCATGCCCGGAGTTCGGTTTTCATCATGATCATTGTCTCCGCCGTGTTCCCCGCTGCCCTGATCGCGGTGGTTGTCCCTTGGCTCGGTGCCTTGGTGGCAGTGGCAGCCTTGGTCGGTGCGGGATTCCTCTTTGCCCGCGTGCGCGCCGACAGGGGAGGCCTGCAGGTCTTTGCCGGCGGCATCCTGCGTGTCCTGACCGTCCCCGCCGTCGAAATCGCCGCAGCAGCTCCGGCAGAGGTCAAAGCCGCTGACTATGGTGGATGGGGCTGGCGGCGCCATGATGACGCCACCGCAATGCTGGTCAGCAGTGGACCCGCCGTCGTCGTCAGGAAACTCAACGGAGGCAGGGTAGCGCTCAGCGCCGGTTCCCAGGCATCGGCGGACAAACTCGCCGGTATCCTCAACAGGGCAGCCCACCGGGCCCGGGATGACGGACAGTCCAACCAAGCCCGGTAGCGGTACCCTAGGTAGCGCATCCCTCATCGCCGCGCCCCGGCCAGTTGCCGCACCGCGCCCCAGAAAGAATGGACTTCCTGTGACTACACCCCGCGTCCACATCGCTACCGACCACGCCGGCATGGAACTCAGTGCCCACCTGGTCAGCCACCTCACGGCCAAGGGCTATGAAGTGGTGGATCACGGGCCCAAGGAGTACGACGCCCTGGATGACTACCCCTCCTTCTGCATTAACGCCGGACTTGCCGTCGTGGCAGACCAGGAAGCCGGTGTGCACGCCTTGGGAATCGTCCTGGGCGGCTCGGGAAATGGTGAGCAAATTGCCGCAAACAAGGTCAAGGGTGTCCGGGCTGCACTTGCCTGGAACCTTTCCACCGCCAAGCTGGCCCGGGAGCACAACGACGCCAACGTCGTCGCTGTTGGCGGCCGCCAGCACTCGGTTGAAGAAGCTACCGAACTCATTGAAGCCTTCCTGCAGGAACCGTTCAGCAATGATGAACGCCACGTACGCCGGATCGGAAAAATCGCGGTGTACGAAACCACCGGCGAAATCGTCGAGTAGTGCCCGAGGGGCATTCGGTCCATAGGCTGGCCCGCCAGTTCCAGGATGTTTTTGGCGGCCGGCGCCTGGACGTATCCAGCCCGCAGGGCCGGTTCGCTGCAGGTGCCCAGCTCCTGAGCGGGCACACCATGGTTGAAGCGAACGCCCATGGAAAGCAGCTCTTCCTGCGGTTCGACCACGGGCACTTCCTTCACGTGCACCTGGGTCTTTACGGCGCCTGGAGCTTTGGCGGAGACAGTTCGTTTACCGGCGCGTCCAGCATTGGCGCGCCCCGACGTATCGGCGAACGGGAAACGGGCCCTTCTTCCGCCGACGACACGTATACCGGGCCGCCTCCTCCCGTGGGAGCCGTGCGTGTACGCCTGGTCTCGGACCATGGCTGGGCGGACCTCCGCGGTGCCACCACCTGTGCTGCCATCACGCCGGCAGAAGCGGCCGTGGTCATGGAGCGGCTGGGTCCGGACCCGCTGCATAACCGGCCAGGCGACCGCGAAGAGTTCATCCGACGCCTGCGGCGTCGTAAAACGGCAGTGGCCCTGCTGCTGATGGATCAGTCCGTCCTTGCCGGGGTGGGCAACATCTATCGCGCGGAAGTGCTGTTCCGGCAGGCGGTGGATCCCTGGACGCCGGGTACCAGTATCGATGCTGAAACGGCCGGCCGTCTCTGGGATGACACGGTGGACACGATGTCCGACGGCGTCCGCGATGGACGGATTGTTACGACGCCCCCTGCGCTGTGGACGGGTGGGGCCGGAACAGCGCCCGACGCCGATGCCCACTTCGTCTACAAGCGGAACGGGCTGCCCTGCCGGGCCTGCGGGACGCAGGTGGGCGTTACGGAGATCGGGGCACGCAAGTTGTATTGGTGCCCCGGCTGCCAGGTGTAGCAGCAACGAGGTGTAGCAGCAGCAACCCGGTGCAGCAGAAACAAAAAACGCCCCGATCCGATGGATCGGGGCGTTTTCCCTTGGAGGGGACGACGGGAATCGAACCCGCGTAATCAGTTTGGAAGACTGAGGCTTTACCATTAAGCTACGTCCCCAGGACGGATCTCCCTGTTCAGGACATCTTCCCGGTGGCTGTTCAAGCCGGGTACAACTAAACCTAATTCCGGCGGCGGTGTCAAATGTGCATTCCTGGCCCGCTTGCCCGTAGACTGTCCTGTGCATTCGGGGTGTAGCTCAGCTTGGCTAGAGCGCCTGCTTTGGGAGCAGGAAGTCGCAGGTTCAAATCCTGTCACCCCGACTCTGTGTTTGTGTCCGCCTCAGGGACGCGACAGAACCCCATACCCACAAAATCAGGAGTACTTAGACTGTGAAGAGCGCTGTCGAGAACCTCACCGCAACGCGGGTCAAGCTCAACGTTGAGGTTCCCTTTGAGGAACTGAAGCCGAGCATCGATGCCGCGTACAAGACCGTTGCTTCGCAGATCCAGGTCCCCGGATTCCGCAAGGGCAAGGTTCCCACCAAGCTGATCGACCAGCGCGTTGGCCGCGGCTACGTCCTGGAGACGGCCATCAACGATGGCCTCAACGGCTGGTACCAGGCCGCAGTTCAGGAAACGGGCGTCCGCCCCCTGAGCCGTCCCGAGGTTGAGATCACCGAGGTACCGGACCCCACGTCAACCGATGGTGAGCTCAAGTTCCAGGTGGAGATCGATGTCCGCCCCGAGATCGAACTCCCGGACTACGCCGGCATCAAGGTCGAGGTCGCTGCAGCAGAGTCCTCCGACGCTGACGTTGAGAAGTCCCTCGACGAACTTCGTGGCCGCTTCGGCACGCTGAAGTCCGTTGAGCGCCCCGCCAAGAACGATGACTTCCTGACCATCGACATCACCGCCACCATTGATGGCGAAGAGATCGATTCCGCAGCAGGCCTGTCCTACCAGGTTGGCGCCGGCACCATGCTTGAAGGCCTGGACGAAGCCGTGACCGGCCTCTCTGCTGACGAGGAAGCAATCTTCGACACCACCCTGGTGGGTGGCGACCACGCCGGCGAGTCCGCCCAGGTGAGGGTTGTTGTCAAGGCTGTCAAGGAGCGCGAGCTCCCCGAGGCAAACGACGACTTTGCACAGCTGGCCTCCGAGTTCGACACCCTTGCCGAGCTCCGCGAGGACCTCGCCAAGCAAGCTGCCGACTCCAAGGTAGTCGAGCAGGGCGTAGAAGCCCGCGACAAGGTCCTGGACAAGCTCGTTGAGCTCGTAGAGGTACCGGTTCCGGATTCCGTGGTCGAAGAGCAGATCGAAGCTCACTTCAACCCGGAGAACGCCCACGGCGAAGGTGACCACGACACCGAGGAGCACCGCGCGGAGGTCAAGGCCAACACCGAGCGTGCGTTCCAGAACGAAATCATCCTTGATGCCATCGCGGACAAGGAAGAAGTAGATGTCAGCCAGAACGAGCTGATCGACTACATCGTCACCACCGCAAGCCAGTACGGCATGGATCCCAACCAGTTCGCCCAGATCATTGATCAGAGCGGCCAGGTTCCGATGATGGTTTCCG
This sequence comes from Arthrobacter sp. TmtSoilC79, assembly GCF_059739405.1. Taxonomy (NCBI): domain Bacteria; kingdom Bacillati; phylum Actinomycetota; class Actinomycetes; order Micrococcales; family Micrococcaceae; genus Arthrobacter; species Arthrobacter sp. TmtSoilC79. The sequence goes on from NZ_AP046051.1 coordinate 2,003,405, forward strand.
AGGTCCGCCGCCGCAAGGCTCTGGCCGTTGTGCTGGGCCAGGCAGAGGTTGTCGACTCCGAAGGCAACAAGGTTGACCTCACCGACTTCGTACGCCCTGCCGGCGAAGCAGCAGCCGAAGAGGCCGCCGCTGTCGAGGCTCCCGAGGAAGCCGACGCCCCCGCAAGCGACGACCCCGCAGCAGTGAAGTTCTAACAGCAGCAATGAAGTTCTAGCAGCTGCTCCACCGGCCCCGGATCTCCTGATCCGGGGCCGGTTTGCTTTAAGGCCGAACATGGGCACTCTTCGCAGACGTGCGCCGTCAGCGAACAGCGCGATTCCGGCGAACAAATCGCCCCCGAAAACGGTTAGTGTCCAAGTAGTGAAGTTCAGTGAGGTCACTGGCACCAGCGAGAGGTAAGTACTTATGTCACAGCAATCAGAGGCTCCCCGGATGGCAACTGTCGATCCCGCAGCCCAGGACAACTACATCTACAACCGCCTGCTGAAAGAGCGCATTATCTGGCTCGGCTCTGAAGTCCGTGACGAGAACGCCAATGCCATCTGCTCCCAGCTCCTCCTCCTCTCGGCCGAAGACCCGGAGAAGGACATCTACCTTTACATCAACTCCCCGGGTGGGTCCGTGACGGCCGGCATGGCCATCTACGACACCATGCAGTTCATCCCGAACGACGTCGTCACGGTCGCAACGGGCCTGGCAGCATCCATGGGCCAGTTCCTCCTGTCCTCCGGCACCAAGGGCAAGCGCTACGCCACCCCTAATGCCCGCATCCTGATGCACCAGCCCTCCGGCGGCATCGGCGGCACGGCCTCGGACATCAAGATCCAGGCAGAACTGATCCTGCACATGAAGAAGGTCATGGCGGAACTCACGGCTGAACAGACCGGTCAGTCCGTGGAGACCATCCTCAAGGACAACGACCGCGACAAGTGGTTCACGGCCGCCGAGGCCCTGGAGTACGGCTTCTTCGACAAGATCTCGGCACACGCCGGTTCTGTTGCCGGCGGCGGCGGAACGGCCAACCAGTCGGGCGCTGAGTCGAACTCCGAAAACTAACCGGCACAAAGAACCACTGAAACCCCAGGAGTAAAGAACATGAACTACAACTTCGGATGGTCTGCCGGTAATCTCCCGTCCAGCCGCTACGTCCTGCCCCAGTTCGAAGAGCGCACGCCTTATGGCTTCAAGCGCCAGGACCCGTACACCAAGCTGTTCGAGGACCGCATCATCTTCCTCGGCGTCCAGGTGGACGACGCTTCAGCTGATGACATCATGGCCCAGCTGCTGGTCCTCGAATCGACGGACCCGGACCGCGACATTACCCTGTACATCAATTCCCCAGGTGGTTCGTTCACGGCCATGACAGCCATCTACGACACCATGCAGTACATCCGTCCGGAGATCCAGACCGTATGCCTGGGCCAGGCTGCCAGTGCAGCTGCCGTCCTGCTCGCAGCCGGCACTCCGGGCAAGCGGCTGGCACTGCCGAACGCACGGGTCCTGATCCACCAGCCGGCTCTGTCCGGCGGCCAAGGTGGGCAGGCTTCGGACCTCGAGATCCAGGCTGCGGAAGTCATGCGCATGCGCACCTGGCTGGAGGACACGCTGGCACACCACTCCGGCCGCACGTCCGAGCAAGTCAACAACGACATCGAGCGGGACAAGATCCTCACGGCGGCTGACGCCCTGAGCTACGGCCTGATCGATCAGGTTCTTGACTCACGGAAGATCAAGCCCCAGGCAATCTCCCGGTAGCACACGGAATTCGACGCCGGTGCGGTTCGCGAAATATGGACCGCACCGGCGTTCTGTTTCCACCCAAGCTGCCCATTGTGACCTAGAGTGGATGTTGTCACGGTGGTGCCAGCCGCGGCTTGGCCGCACACTTGAGTACGGCGCGGAGCCGCATCACCCGCATGCAACGAAGGGATTCCCACATGGCTCGGATTGGCGAGAGCACGGATCTGCTGAAGTGTTCTTTCTGCGGAAAGAGCCAGAAGCAGGTACGGAAGCTGATTGCCGGGCCCGGTGTCTACATCTGCGATGAATGCATCGAGCTGTGCAACGAGATCATCGAAGAGGAACTCGCTGAAGTTTCCGATCTCGGCAGTTTCGAGCTGCCCAAGCCCCGTGAGATCTTCGATTTCCTGCAGGAATACGTCATCGGCCAAGAACCTGCCAAGCGGTCGTTGGCGGTTGCTGTCTACAACCACTACAAGCGCATCCAGGCAGGCCACGCGCCCAAGACCGGCAGCCTTGGTGAGGGTTCGCATCACGAGGATGTAGAGATCGCCAAATCCAACATCCTGCTCATCGGTCCCACTGGTTGTGGCAAGACCTATCTGGCCCAGACCTTGGCCCGACGACTGAACGTTCCCTTTGCTGTAGCCGATGCCACCGCCCTGACTGAAGCCGGATATGTCGGTGAGGACGTCGAGAACATCCTGCTCAAGCTCATCCAGGCTGCGGATTATGACGTCAAAAAGGCCGAGCAGGGCATTATCTACATTGATGAGATCGACAAGATCTCCCGCAAGAGCGAGAACCCGTCCATCACCCGGGACGTTTCCGGTGAAGGCGTACAGCAGGCGCTCCTGAAGATCCTTGAGGGGACGGTGGCATCGGTACCCCCTCAGGGCGGCCGCAAGCACCCCCACCAGGAATTCATCCAGATCGATACCACCAATGTGCTGTTCATCGTGGCCGGCGCCTTTGCAGGCCTTGAAGACATCATTGGTTCACGCTCCGGCAGGAAGGGCATTGGCTTCGGTGCTCCGCTGAACGAGGCACGGGACAACGTTGATAGTTACGGTGAGGTCATGCCGGAGGACCTGCTGAAGTTCGGCCTGATCCCGGAATTCATCGGCCGCCTCCCTGTGATTACCACCGTTTCCAATCTGGACCGGCCGGCGCTGATCCAGATCCTGTCCACCCCGAAGAACGCGCTGGTGAAGCAGTACCAGAAGATGTTCCAGCTGGATGGGGTGGAACTGCAGTTTGATGATGACGCCCTGGACTCCATCGCGGACCAGGCGTTGGAACGTGGCACGGGTGCCCGCGGACTGCGGGCCATCATGGAAGAAGTGCTCCTGCCGGTCATGTTCGATCTGCCCAGCAGGGACGACATCGCCACTGTGGTCATCACAGCTGACGTTGTGCTGAAGAAGGCGCAGCCCACCATGATTGCCCATGATGTGGTGGCCAAACGGCGGAATAAGTCGGCATAGCCTCCTGTTGCCCATAACAAGACCTGGTTCCATAGGGGCCGTCGCCATGCCACCCATACACCTTTTTAGAGGAGTTCCCTGTGTCCGAACAGACTGCCGAAGAGACCGTCAACAAGGCTGATTTCTGGTTTGACCCCGTTTGCCCGTTCGCGTGGATCACTTCGCGCTGGATCGGCGAGGTGGAGCAGGTTCGGGGCATCGAAACGCAGTGGCATGTCATGAGCCTGTCGGTACTCAACGAGGGCCGCGACCTCCCCGAGAGCTACCGGGCCATGATGGACGACAGCTGGGGACCGGTCCGCGTGATCATCGCCGCCCAGGAACTTCACGGCAGCAGCTACGTCAAGCCTTTGTACGACGCCATGGGTGAGCAGATCCACCACGAAGGAAACAAGGACCGCGCATCGGTCATCCAGAAGGCCCTCGCCGACGTAGGCCTCCCCGCAGACCTGGCGCGCATCGCCACCTCAGATGAATACGATGCCCGGCTGAGGGAAAGCCACGAAGCCGGAATCTCACTGGTGGGCCAGGACGTCGGTACCCCAGTAGTAGCGGTGAACGGCACAGCGTTCTTCGGCCCGGTCCTTACCCGGATCCCCCGGGGAGAAGAAGCAGGGAAGCTCTGGGATGCCACGGTTGCTTTGGCTGCATACCCCCACTTCTTTGAGTTGAAGCGCAGCCGCACTGAAAGCCCTGAATTCAACTAGCCCTGAATTGAACGAGGCAAGCCCAAGGGCCAAAACTACTTTAGGAACCGGGACGTCCGCCGGTCCGCCAGCACCTTTCCATTGGTCTGGCAGGTAGCACAGTATTGCAGGGAGGTGTCCGCGAAGGACACCTCCCTCACTGTATCCCCGCACACGGGGCAAGGAAGACCGGTGCGTGCATGGACCCGGAAGTTGTTGCGCTTGGTGTCTTTGAGCTCGCTGGATGGTTTGCCTGCTGCTGCGTTGACGGCTCCCACCAGAATTTCCTGCATGGACTCGTAAAGCCGTGCCACCGTTGCCTGGTCCAGTGACTTGGCGATGGCAAAGGGAGATATCTTCGCCGCATGGAGAATTTCGTCGCTGTAGGCGTTTCCGATGCCGGCGATGACACTTTGGCTTCGAAGCAATCCCTTGACCTGTTGTGAACTGGCCCCAAGGATTGCAGCCAGCGCTTCCTGGTCGAAGTCCGGGCTGAGTGGCTCTGGCCCCAGTGAAGCTATTCCCGGCACATCCTGGGGATCACGCACCACGTAGATGGCCAGGCTCTTCTTGGTTCCTGCTTCCGTCAGGTCCACCCCGATGTGTGCCTCATCCTCAGGGCGGTGCAGCAAAAGCCTTGCAGAGATGTTGCTCTTGCCCATCCGCAGTCCGGCAGAGGATGGATGTTCGGTGTAGCGGACCCATCCGGCTTTAGCCAGGTGGAAGATAAAGAACAGGCCATCGACGTCTACGCAGACGAACTTGCCAAGGCGCCGCACACCTTTGACGGTACGGCCCTCCAACAGGCTGTAAGGCGGGTCCGCGGTCTTTAGCGCAGAGAAGGAATTGATGCGGACCTCGTTGAGCACGGCGCCGCTGAGTTGGGTGTCCAGATACATGCACAGACCGTGCACTTCGGGGAGTTCCGGCATGGTCAATACTCTGCCACACGAAGCCTTGGACGTGCAGGAAAACTACAGGTTTGTAGTTCTGCGGAAGGTCTTGTGCATGGCTGCCAGCAGGACAACAATGGTTCTTACCCACTTCGAAAGAAGCGGGATACGGAAACCAAAGATTCAGTGATTGCAACCAACGCAGCCTTCGGCAAAGTTGGAAGCAGGCTACCAGTGATGAGGTAGGAAGACCTGAAATTCCAAGGATTCCGCCAGACTGTCAGGACATCACCGGACAGCCGAAAAGTCGAAGCCCCACCAACGGCAAAACGCTGATGGGGCTTCCCCTTTGCCCTGGAACGGGCGGTTGCTGATCTCGAGCTGCGTCCTAGCGAGGACGCCGCTCGCTAGGACGCCGCTCGCTAGGACGCAGTGGTCTCCTCAGCCGGCGCCAGCACGACGTCGGCCACGGTGAGGTCGCCTTCGCCTGACTGGAGGGTGATCTCCTGGGCGTTGGCGGCCGCTTTCAGGTCGCCCAGGCCGGCCTTCAACTGCGCTACCAGGACCTCTGACGCGGTGATGGATGCCGAAAGCACCTCGGTGCGCTGCTTGACCTTTGCCTCGGACTTTGCCTTTCGGATGCCGCTGAGCGCGATGCCCACGGTACCCAGCATGGTGGTGTCGCCGTCGGTGATTTCCAGGGCGGCGGGCCATTCTGCACGGTGGACTGATCCTGCTCGCCACCAGCCCCAGACCTCTTCGGTAGCGAAGGGCAGGAACGGGGCAAAGAGCCGCAGGAGCGAGTCCAGGGTTGTCGCCAGCGCGGCCAGGACGGAGGCTTGCTCGGTCTCACCGGCGGCACCGTAGGCGCGGTCCTTGATGAGCTCGACGTAGTCGTCCGTGAACTGCCAGAAGAATGACTCAGTGATCTGGAGCGCACGGGCGTAGTCGTAGTTTTCGAACGCCTTGGTGGACTGGGCAACGACGTCGGAGAGCTGTGCGAGCAACGCACGGTCCAGCGGGTTGGTCAGTACAGAGAGGTCATTGGACACCACGGAGTTTTCCGTGGCGCCGAGGTTCAGCACAAACTTCGAGGCGTTCAGCAGCTTGATGGCCAGGCGGCGGCCGATCTTCATCTGTGCGATTTCGTACGCAGTGTCGGCGCCGAGCTTGGCTGAGGCTGCCCAGTAGCGGACCGCGTCCGAACCGAATTCCTTCAGCACGTCGGTGGGCACCACAACGTTGCCCTTGGACTTGGACATCTTCTTCCGGTCAGGGTCAAGGATCCAGCCCGAAATGGCCGCGTGCTTCCATGGGGCGTTCTTCTGCAGGGCGTCAGCCCGGACGGCAGAGGAGAACAGCCAGGTGCGGATGATGTCGTGGCCCTGCGGACGGAGGTCGAAGGGGTAGACCTTGGCGAACAGGTCCTCGTCCCGGCTCCAGCCACCCACAATCTGGGGGGTGAGGGAGGACGTGGCCCAGGTGTCCAGGACGTCGGCGTCACCGGTGAAGCCGTTGGGCTGGTCACGCTGTGCTTCTTCGAAACCGGGAGCAGCGTCCGCGGCAGGGTCTACCGGCAGCATCTCATCCGAGGGAAGGATGGGGTGGTCGTAGTCCGGGTTGCCCTGGGCATCCAGGGGGTACCAGACGGGGATGGGCACGCCGAAGAAGCGCTGGCGGGATACGAGCCAGTCACCGTTCAGGCCGGCAATCCAGTTCTCGTAGCGGGAACGCATGAAGGCCGGGTGGAAGGTAATTTCCTGTCCACGGCCGATCAGTCGTTCGCGGCGTTCTTCGTCCCGGCCACCGTTGCGGATGTACCACTGTCGGGAGGTGACAACCTCAAGGGGCTTGTCACCCTTCTCGAAGAAGTTCACGGGGTGGGTGATCTTCTTCGGCTCACCGTCCAGGAGATCGGCTGCCTTGAGCAACTCAACAACGGCTTCCTTGGCGGAGAAAGCAGTCTTGCCGGCGATAGCGGCGTAGGCTTCCTTGCCGGCGTCGGTGGTGATCCATTCAGGCGTCTCGGCAATGATGCGGCCGTCGCGGCCCATGATGGCGCGGGTGGGAAGCTGCAACTCGCGCCACCAGGTGACGTCGGTCAGGTCGCCGAAGGTACACACCATGGCGATGCCGGAGCCCTTGTCTGCCTTGGCCAGCGGGTGGGCCTTGACTTCAAGCTCTACGTCGAACAGTGGCGACTTCACGGTCTTGCCGAACAGCGGCTGGTACCGTTCGTCGTCGGGGTTTGCCACCAGGGCAGCACAGGCAGCCAGCAGTTCCGGACGGGTGGTCTCGATGAAGATCTTGTCGCCGTCTTCGGTGAAGAAGGGGTAGCGGTAGTAGGCACCGGCGACTTCGCGGTCCTCAAGCTCTGCCTGGGCTACAGCCGTCCGGAAAGTGACGTCCCACAGCGTGGGCGCCTCGGCCATGTAGGCATCACCGGCAGAGAGGTTGGCCAGGAAGGCGCGCTGGGATACGGCGCGGGAAGTGTCATCGATGGTGCGGTAGGTCAGGTCCCAGTCCACGGACAGGCCAAGGGTCTGGAACAGGTTTTCGAAGACTTTCTCGTCCTCAACGGCGAGTTCTTCACACAGTTCGATGAAGTTCTGGCGCGAAACGACGTCGAAGTCGCGCTGGTTCTTTGCCGGCTGTGCGGGGGGCGTGTAGTCGGCCTTGTAGGGGATGGCGGGATCGCAACGCACACCGTAGTAGTTCTGGACGCGGCGCTCGGTAGGCAATCCGTTGTCATCCCAGCCCATGGGGTAGAAGACGTTCTTTCCGGTCATCCGCATGTAGCGGGCCTGGACGTCGGTCTGGGTGAAGGAGAACATGTGGCCCACGTGGAGCGAGCCGGATGCCGTGGGCGGGGGAGTGTCGATCGAGTAGACCTGCTCCCGGGTGGTGTCCGGATTGAACTTGTAGGTTCCTTCATTCAGCCAGCGCTGCGTCAAAGCAGCCTCGAGGCCTTCCAGGGCCGGCTTGTCGGGAACGTTGATGGGGGCGGTGGCGGGCGTGTCTGTACCCTGCGTTGATTCAGCCATGGGTCAATTGTTTCATGGCCCGGCGTTACAACCCGCCGCGGAAGGACGCGGCCCCCGGATAAGGTGGTGGCATGACTTTGGCAGCGCACAACACTCCTTCAGGGCAGAACGCAGAAAACAACACGACAGCCGTCGTCACTGGCGCCAGCACCGGCATCGGAGAGGCCACGGTGAGGGCGCTGGTTGCCGCCGGATGGACCGTCTTCGCAGTGGCCCGGCGTGCCGACAGGCTCAAGGCCCTTGCTGCCCAAACAGGTGCGGTGCCCTTCCCTGCCGACATCACCGAGGACGACGACGTCGCTGCCTTGCTCGCGGCCGTCACCGAAGCCGGGGGTGCCGGCACGCTGATCAACATCGCCGGCGGTGCACGGGGCGCCGATACCATCGCCAACGCGGACACCGATGACTGGGACTGGATGTATCAAGTAAATGTCCTGGGAACCATGAAGATCACCCGTGCCTTCCTGCCCATGCTGCGGGACAACGGCGAAGGGACGGTCCTGAACCTGACCTCAACGGCAGGGCTCTCTGCCTATGAGGGCGGGGCCGGGTACAACGCCGCCAAGTTCGCCCAGCACGCCATGACCAACGCCCTGCGGCTGGAAGAAGTGGGCAATAACATCCGTGTCATCGAGGTAGCGCCAGGGCTGGTCCACACCGAGGAGTTCGCCCTGAACCGGCTGGGCGACAAGGACGCAGCAGCCAAGGTCTACGCCGGGGTGGACAAGCCCCTGACCGCCGAGGACGTGGCGGGCGTGGTGGCGTACTCAGTGTCGTTGCCCCACCACATCAACCTCGACCAGATAGTGATCCGGCCCGTGGCGCAGGCCGCAAACCACAAGTTGATCCGCAAGGAAAGCTAGCCTGCCGGGATGTCCAGCGTGGCCATGATGGCGGCGTGATCGGTGCCAGGAACCTTATGGACTGCGTAACCGCTGCTGCTGATCCGGGGTGAGGTCACCAGGTGGTCGATGACAATGCCCGGCAGCGGTGGCCCTTCCATGGGCCAGGTGGGGGAGAACCGCGCACCTGAGGCTATGCCGGCGTCGACCAGCTTCCTGCCGTCCTGGCCCGCCGGGGCGGTATCGAGCACTGCCCTGAACTCATGGTGATCGAAGGTGGCGTTGTAATCGCCCACCAGCACGTGGTTCCCCGGCCGGGCCGCCTGCCTGGCCACCTTCTCCAAGTCACTGCGCCACTGGTCAATCCGTTCATCGACAGGTGGAAGGGCATGGACATTCGTGAGGTTCAGAGCCGCCGGGGACGCCGCGCCGGAACCGGATACCAGTACCCGGGTGACATCCATCCGGAAAGGTGTATCCGGCAGTTGACCTATGGCCTCAAGAGGGAACACCGAATACACGGCACCCCCGGAAGCGTCATCGTTGGGATGGCTGAGGCGGTTTGGCAGTACCTCATCCATGCCTGCGGCACTGAGTGCGTACTCAAGCCGCTGCGTATGCTCCTGAAGTGTCAGCAATTGGACGCCGTTATCGCGGACCAATTGCACTACGGTTTCCGCGTCCGCCTCACCGTACTCAGAGTTGAGGCTCATCACCTTCAACGAAGCTGTGCCTATGCCAGCAGGCAATGTTTCCGCTTTACCCGCGTCCAGTGGAAACAGCCACAGCAATTGCAGAGCCAGCAAAGCCGACGTCATGATGATCACCCACAGGCGACGTCCCACCACAGCAAGCACCAAGGCCAGGGCCGCCGGCAACACCACCCACGGTGTGAAAGACAGCAATTGCACCACCAACAAGGGCCACTCGATCGGGACCGCCCGGAATATCGACACTCCCGCCACGGGCAGCAACATCACCAGGGCCAGAACCGACCAGGCGATGGATGCGGTCCGCCGGCGCGGCCGGGTTGCCTGAACGGCGGGAGCGGAAGGCGTCATGGGGTCGAGTCTATGTACCAGCCCGGGAAATGGGCTCCATCCAAGGGATGAACTCCCGGGTAGAGCAAGGCGGTGCGCTGCGGCTAGACTTGAAGGACCAGCTTTGACCCGGCCATCACCGGTGAGCTTCCGGAAGAACAGTACTGACCACCTTCGCCGGTGGACAGGGCCCAGTAGAACCGGACGGGTAAGCCCGTCACAGCAGTAATGAGAGGCCGGAATCCAGTATTCCGGTAAGTGAGGTGGTACCGCGGTACCTGCGCAGCCGACAGGCAGCACAGAAGCCGTCCTCGCATCCTGACAGTCAACCAGCTATCACAGGATATGAGATGACCCACTACCCCAAGGCCTCAGCGTCTTCGTCCGGCACGCACGGCGTGTCCGCTTCCGTGAAGTTCCCGGAAATCGAAGAACGCATCCTCAAATACTGGGAAGAAGACGGCACCTTCCAAGCCAGCATCGACCAACGGGATGCCGGCAAAGACGGCAGCAACGAGTTCGTCTTCTACGATGGCCCTCCCTTCGCCAACGGACTCCCGCACTACGGCCACCTGCTGACCGGCTACGCCAAAGACCTCGTGGGCAGGTACCAGACCCAGCGCGGCAAGCGCGTGGAGCGCCGCTTCGGTTGGGACACCCACGGACTCCCGGCCGAACTCGAAGCCATGAAGCAGCTGGGCATGACGGACAAGACCCAGATCGAAGCCATGGGCATCGACAAATTCAACGACGCCTGCCGCGCCTCGGTGATGAAGTATGCCAACGAGTGGAAGGCCTACGTCACCCGCCAGGCCCGCTGGGTGGACTTCGACAACGACTACAAGACGCTCAACGTCGAGTACATGGAGTCGGTGCTCTGGGCCTTCAAGCAGCTGCACGAGAAGGGCCTCACCTACAACGGCTACCGTGTCCTCCCATACTGCTGGAAGGACGAGACGCCGCTGTCCAACCACGAGCTCCGCATGGACGACGACGTCTACAAGAACCGCCAGGACCAGACAGTCACAGTGACGTTCCCCATCAAGGCCGGGGACACCGAACTCTCCAAGTCCCTCGCCGGCGTCCAGGCGCTCGCCTGGACCACCACGCCCTGGACGCTGCCCACCAACCTGGCGCTCGCCGTCGGGCCTGGGATCTCCTACGCGGTCCTGCCCGCAGGACCCAACGGTGTGAAGGCGGCATCCGCCGAGGCTCCGGTGACGGGCAGCTTCCTCCTTGCCGCTGACCTGCTGGGGTCCTATGCCAAGGACCTGGGGTACGACGACGCTGCTGCCGCGACTGCCGCCGTCGTCTCGACCCATACGGGCACCGAGCTGGCAGGCCTTGAGTACGAGCCCCTGTGGAACGACTTTGCCGACACCGAGAAGTACGGCACCCAGAACGCCTGGCGTTTCCTGGTGGCAGAGTACGTCACCACCACTGACGGTACGGGCATCGTCCACCAGGCTCCGGCCTACGGCGAGGATGACCAGAAGGTCTGTGAAGACGCCGGTATCCCCGTGGTCCTGTCCGTGGACGAGGGCGCCAAGTTCCTGCCGCTGTTTGCTCACGGTGAGCTTGCCTCGATCGTCGGCCTCCAGGTCTTTGACGCCAACAAGCCCATCACCCAGGTTCTCCGTGCCGATGGCCGCCTCGTCCGCCAGGCCAGCTACGAGCACAGCTACCCGCACTGCTGGCGCTGCCGAAACCCGCTGATCTACCGTGCAGTGTCCTCCTGGTACGTGGAAGTGACCAAGTTCAAGGACCGCATGTCCGAACTGAACCAGGAAATCAACTGGATCCCGGGCAATGTCAAGGACGGCCAGTTCGGCAAGTGGCTGGACAACGCCCGCGACTGGTCCATCAGCCGCAACCGCTATTGGGGCTCGCCCATTCCGGTGTGGCAGTCCGATGATCCCGAGTACCCCCGGACCGACGTCTACGGTTCGCTGGCCGATCTTGAAGCGGACTTCGGCCGGCTCCCCATGAACAACGAAGGTCAGGTTGACCTGCACCGTCCGTTCATTGACGAACTGACCCGTCCCAACCCGGACGACCCCACAAGCAAGTCCACCATGCGCCGCGTCGAAGACGTTCTTGACGTATGGTTCGACTCCGGGTCCATGCCGTACGGCCAGGTTCACTACCCGTTCCAGAATGAGGAATGGTTCGACACCCACAACCCTGCCGATTTCATCGTGGAGTACATCGGCCAGACCCGTGGCTGGTTCTATATGCTGCACATCCTTTCCACGGCCCTGTTTGACCGTCCGGCGTTCCGCAACGTGATCAGCCACGGCATCGTGCTCGGCTCAGACGGCCAGAAGATGTCCAAGAGCCTGCGCAACTACCCGGACGTCTCCGAGGTCCTTGACCGCGACGGTTCCGACGCCATGCGATGGTTCCTCATGTCCAGCCCCATCCTCCGTGGTGGCAACCTTGTTGTCACCGAGCAGGGCATCCGCGACGGCGTTCGCCAGGTCATCCTGCCGCTGTGGAATGTGTACAGCTTCTTCACGCTGTACACCAATGCTTCGAACGTAGTGGATGGGAAGGCGGCCGGTTACGAGGCAAAACTCCGCTACGACGGCTACACCGACACCCTTGACCAGTACCTCCTGGCCAACACCGGGGACCTGGTCCGGAACATCACCGCCAGCCTGGACAGCTACGACATCTCCGGTGCCTGCGATGAACTGCGCAGCTACCTGGACATGCTCACCAACTGGTACGTCCGCCGCAGCCGGCAGCGCTTCTTTGATGAAAATGTTGACGCCTTTGATGCGCTCTACACCGCCTTGGAAGCAGTATGCCGCGTATCTGCATCCTTGCTGCCGTTGGTTTCCGAGGAGATCTGGCGCGGGCTGACCGGTGGCCGTTCCGTGCACCTGGCTGACTGGCCCGATGCTTCGCTGTTCCCGGCAAACGCCGAACTGGTTGAAGCCATGGACCGCGTCCAGCAGATCTGCTCCACCGGCTCCAGCCTGCGAAAGGCCGCGAACCTGCGCGTCCGCCTGCCGTTGCAGGAACTGACGGTAGTGGCACCTGGTGCAGACGCGCTGGAAGGCTTTGCCGCCGTCGTCGCTGATGAATTGAACCTGCGTTCGGTCCGCCTGCTGGACGCTGCAACCGCGTCGCCGGAAGAATTCGGCATCGAGCAGAAGCTCGTGGTGAACGCCCGGGCTGCCGGACCTCGCCTGGGAAAGAACGTGCAGCAGGCCATCAAGGGATCCAAGTCCGGTGACTGGTCCGTCAGCGAGGCAGGTGTGGTGGTGGCAGGTGGCCTTGAGCTCGAGCCACACGAATACACGCTGGAGACTGTGGTGGCTGAAGGGGCCGGAGACGGCAGCGCTGCCAAGAAGGCAGTAGCCGTACTGCCCGGCGGAGGTTTTGTGGTCCTGAACACGGAGGTTACTCCGGAACTTGCAGCTGAGGGGCTGGCGCGCGACATGGTCCGTGCCATCCAGCAGGCACGCAAGGACGCCGGCCTCAACGTGAGCGACCGCATCCGCACGTCCGTGGAGGCTGCACAGGATGTGGTGGATGCACTCGAAGCCAACGCGGAGCTGGTCAAGACCGAGACCCTGACCTTGGAACTTGAGGTTTTGTTGGCCAGTGTCGACGAGCCGCAGGTCACCGTCGTGAAGGCAGGGGCTTGATCCATGACTGACGAATTCTCGGTTGAAAGCGTCTACGCCGAACTTCTGGGCCGCGCGCCGGAAAACAAGATGGAGCCGCGCCTTGCTCCGTTGTTCCGTGCCATGGACGTGCTGGGGGAGCCGAACAAGGCCTACCCGATCATCCACATCACCGGTACCAACGGCAAGACGTCCACTGCCCGCATGATTGAGGCCGGGCTGCGTGCCCACGGCCTGAGCACCGGCCGCTATACCAGCCCGCACCTGTCCAAGGTCACCGAGCGAATCAGCATTGACGGCGAGCCGGTGCCGGACGCAACGTTCGTGCGTATCTGGGATGAGATCCGCCCGTACTTGGAAATCGTGGACAGTGAGCTCGTAGCCGATAACCAGCCGCGGCTGACCTACTTCGAATGCCTGACCATTCTTGGCTTCGCGGTGTTCGCCGATCAGCCCGTTGATGTAGCAGTCATCGAAGTTGGCTTGGGTGGCATCACCGATGCCACCAACGTCGGCGACGGCCAAGTCTCGGTCATCACACCGATTTCGCTGGACCACACGGATCTCCTGGGCGACACCACCGAGGACATTGCCTACGAAAAGTCGGGCATCATCAAGCCCGGAGGGTTCCTGGTCAGCGCCGCTCAACCGGTGGATGCAGCCCAGGTCCTGTTGGAGAAGGCCCGTGAAGTGGATGTGCCGTTCCGCTTCGAAGGTGTTGAGTTCGGTGTCGAGTCCCGCAGTGTCGCCGTGGGCGGACAGGTCCTGACCATTCAGGGACTCGCTGGACGCTATGAAGACCTCCTGCTGCCGTTGCATGGAGCCCACCAGGCCGAAAACGCAGCAGTCGCAGTAGCAGCCTTGGAAGCGTTCTTCGGCGGCGGAGAGAAGGAACTCGACGCCGACGTCCTCAAGGAAGCCTTTGGGACAGTAACCTCGCCGGGCCGCCTCGAAGTTGTCCGTACTGCACCCACTGTGGTGGTGGATGCTGCGCACAACCCGGACGGGATCCGTGTTTCCGCCGAAGCCATCCAGGAGGCCTTCAGCTTCAGCAAGCTGGTGGTGGTGGTTGGCGTTCTTCGGGAGAAAGACGCGGAGGAAATCCTGAAGACCCTCAAAGAATCCCTGGGCGGACTCGCCGGCGAATTCTGCTTCACCCAGTCAAACTCTGCGCGTGCCGTTCCGGCAGCGGAACTGGCCGAACTCGCCGTCGACCTCGGTTTTGGTGAGGACAACGTCCACATCGCCGAGAAGCTCGACGACGCCCTCGAATGGGCAGTGGAACGCGCGGAATCCAACGATGACCTGGCAGGCGGCGTCCTGGTGACCGGCTCCATCACGGTGGTGGCCGAGGCCAGGATCCTGCTCGGAAAGGCCGGTGCTTGAGCATGGCAAAAATGACCAAGGCGCAGCGTGAGTGGCGGCCCGGCATGCCCAAGAAGCGCCGCTCCACCAAAGTGATGTTCGCATCCACCGTGCTGCTTCTGGAAGCCTTCGTCGCGTTCTTCGGCACCCTCGCTGTCTTCGGATTGCGGCGCGGTGAGGTGGCTCCGGGCATCATCCTGGGCGTGGGCATTGCCCTGAGCGTGGTGCTGGTGCTTGCCTGCGCCGTGTTGTCCAAACCTTGGGGAATCGCAGTGGGCTGGGGCCTGCAGCTGGTGCTGATCCTCACGGGCTTTGCCGAACCCATGATGTTCATTGTGGGAATCCTGTTCGCCATTTGCTGGTGGTACGGGATCCGGGCAGGTATGAGGATCGACCGTGAGGTAGCCCAGCGGGACCGTGAGCAGGCGGAATGGAATGCCGCCCACGGTGACAAAGCAGACCCGCAAACCCCGTAAACTGGCTGGGAAACCACCGAACACAAGCCACTGAACAATTACATTGGAGCAACTGTGAGCATTGAACGGACCCTTGTCCTGGTCAAGCCCGACGGCGTCGCCCGCAACCTGGGCGGAACCATCCTCGCCCGGATCGAAGCCAAGGGGTACACCCTGGCTGAGCTGAAGAAGGTCAACGCCACCCGCGAGCTGCTGGAGCAGCACTACGAGGAGCACGTAGGCAAGCCGTTCTACGAGCCACTGGTTGAGTTCATGCTCAGCGGACCGGTCATCGCCGCAGTCTTCGAAGGGCACCGCGTGATTGAAGGCTTCCGCTCCCTGGCCGGGACCACAGATCCCACGACGGCAGCACCGGGCACCATCCGTGGCGACTTCGGACGCGACTGGGGCCTGGCAGTCCAGCAGAACCTTGTTCACGGCTCGGATTCCGTAGATTCGGCGGAGCGCGAGATCAAGATCTGGTTCAAGGACTGATATCGCCCCGCCCGTATGACAGATAAGGCCAATGTTCTTCGCGAACATTGGCCTTATCTGTCACTTCGGGAAAGATTCTCCCTAGGCGTTTGAACCCACGAAGATGTGGATGAAGGAGAAAAAGATGGTGGCGATGACGGCAACGTACAGGAGCGCCACGATGATCCAGCCCGAGTCGCCCAGCAGCTTTGCCAGGGCAGGCGGGGCCTTGATGACTCCATGGGTGATGTTACGAATGGTCACCCAGACAAACAACGGAATCATGGCCGCCCACACCACCATGCAGAACGGGCAGAGTACGTGGATGGCATAAAGGGCCTGTGACCACAGCCAAACAACGAAGGCAAAGCCGAGGGTAACTCCAGCCTGGAGGCCCAACCAGTAACCCCGTGAGAACTTCGCGCCCGCCAGAATGCCCATTGCCGTGGTGATGATGACGGCAAAGGCGACAATGCCGATGAACATGTTGGGGAATCCGAACACCGAACTTTGCGGTGTCTGCATGACGGCGCCGCAGGAAACCCACGGGTTCACGTCGCACACCGTGACGTGGTTGGGGTCCTTGAGGACCTCGAGTTTCTCCAGAACCAAGGCTCCCGAGGCCAGCCACCCGATCACTCCGGTAATGAGAAGCAGCAGGGCAAAAGGCTTATCCCGGGCAGTCCGGGGGATCGGGGACTGCTGCGGCCCTGCCGGCGTGGACAAATCATCCGCGGAGTTGGTGGACTGGTGTGCCAGGTTTCCCCTGGCTGTGCTCGGCATCGCGGATCTGGTCCTTTTCAACGTTTGGTCCGGCCTTGCCGGTATGGGCTCTTGGGAGGATTGTAACTCCGGAGGCTGGCAGTACCCCCAGCTTCCGGCTGCGGCGGCTCCGTTGAACCGCACGACACAGCGCCCTACCGTGGGAAGGTGAACGGGTGTGAGACAATGAGCATGGCCGGAACCCGATCCACATTCGGAATCCGGTCCGGTGACTTTGTTCCCAAGACCGCCAGTATGAGCTGGGCATGCCTGGATCCAGTGATCCTTGGAAGGCCCGCCATGACAATGGACGGCACCTGGTTGTGGCAGCAGAACAACGGGTTTCAGAACATTGGCGCCGGCCTTCCAGGGCTGCCGCACCCCAATGATGGTGCGAACCGGAAGGCATACTACCGACTTCTGTCAACGCCTGCGGGTTTTGACAATATTTGCCCCACTGGGCACCGGATGTGGCGGTGTCGCTGGGGCAGGAGTGTTGCCACATATGGATAATGACCAAGTTGTAGCCGTTAATGACGAGGCAGCTCCCGCGGAAACTGCGGAAGCGCCAAAGAAAGCCACCCGGACCCGGCGCAAGGCTGCGCCCAAAGTCGCAGCCGGGGTAGAAGCGCAGGCCGCCGAAGCACCTGTGGTTGAAGCCGGCGAAGCCGCCACAGCACCGGAAGCCGCCGAAGCTCCCGCTGCGCCCGTTCGGCGTACCCGCTCACGTAAGAAGGCCGAACCTGCCGAGCCACTGCCGGGCTTGGGCGAGGAAGTTGCTGCCGCGCCGGAAGCCGCTGCAGGGAACCCGCCCGAAGCCGTTGCCGAACCCGCCCCCGAAAAGCCGGTCCGCCGTCGTCGTACTGCCAAACCCAAGGCCGAGGCAGAAGCGCCGGTGGTTGGGGAAGCACCAACCGTTGTGGAGGCCGCGGCGGAAACCGCCGTTGAACCCACGACGCCGGACGCCGGCTCCCAGCCAGCCACGCCTGCCGCTGAAGCAGCCGGGACCGCAGCAACCCCTGGGACGGCTCCCCTTGAGGAAACCCCGGAGGAAGCTGCCGCTGCAGGTTCGTCCTCGCTCTTCCTGGAGCCTGTTTCCATCACGTCAATGATTTTCCAGGCCCCGGATCTCACCACTGTTCCCCGCGTTGCAGCGGTGGAGGAGAAGGAAGAAGAGCCGGAGGAAGAAGCCGGATCCGGCGCAGAGGATGAGCTGGAGGATGCCGGCAGTCGTCGTCGCCGCCGGAGCCGTGGGCGCCGTGGCCGGCGCGGAACCGAGCGCGAGGAAAACGAGACCGAAGAGGGTGCCGAGTCCGAGGACGAAGAAGCTCCGGTTGCTGAAACCTCGGACGAAGGTGTCACTTCCCGTCGTCGCCGCCGCCGCCGCCGTGGTGACCAGGACCTTGAACTGACCGGTGGAACGGATGACGACCCGCCCAACACAGTGACGCGCGTCCGTGCCCCGCGGCCCATCACGGAGACTGCGCCATCGAACCGTGTTGCCAGTGTCAAGGGCTCCACCAGGCTTGAAGCGAAGAAGCAGCGTCGTCGTGAGTCGCGTGAGACCGGACGCCGCCGCCAGGTGATCACCGAGGCCGAGTTCCTGGCCCGCCGCGAATCAGTGGACCGCCAGATGATTGTCCGCCAGCGCGACGACAGAATTCAGATCGGCGTCCTGGAAGACGGGGTTCTTGCTGAGCACTTCGTCTCGAAGACCCAGCAGGACTCCTTGATCGGCAACGTTTACCTGGGCAAGGTCCAGAACGTCCTGCCGTCCATGGAAGCTGCCTTCGTGGATATCGGACGCGGCCGCAATGCGGTCCTGTACGCCGGTGAAGTGAACTGGGATGCTGTGAACCTTGAGGGACAGCCCCGCCGGATCGAAAATGCCCTGAAGTCCGGCGACTCGGTCCTGGTCCAGGTCACCAAGGACCCCGTTGGCCACAAGGGTGCCCGGCTGACCAGCCAGATCTCCCTGCCCGGCCGGTATCTTGTGTATGTTCCCGGTGGATCCATGACCGGCATCTCGCGCAAACTGCCCGACGTCGAACGCAACCGCCTCAAGCGCATCCTGAAGGACCGCCTGCCGGAAAACGCCGGCGTCATTGTCCGCACGGCTGCCGAGGGCGCATCCGAAGAGGAACTGACGCACGACATCAACCGTCTGCGCGCACAGTGGGAAGGCATTGAGGGACAGGCCTCGTCCACCAAGGTCCTGGCTCCGGAATTGCTTTACGGCGAGCCGGACCTGACCATCAAGGTGGTACGTGATGTCTTCAATGAGGACTTCTCCAAACTGATCGTTTCCGGCGACGACGCCTGGGACACCATTGAGGCATACGTTACCTACGTTGCCCCTGACCTGGTGGGCCGCCTTGAGAAGTGGACCAAGGACCAGGACATCTTTGCTGCCTGGCGTATCGACGAGCAGATCCACAAGGCACTGGAACGCAAGGTGTTCCTCCCCTCGGGCGGTTCGCTGGTCATCGACCGCACCGAAGCCATGACAGTGGTAGACGTCAACACCGGTAAATTCACCGGCAGTGGCGGCAACCTCGAGGAAACGGTCACCAAGAACAACCTCGAAGCCGCTGAGGAAGTTGTCCGCCAGCTTCGCCTCCGTGACATTGGCGGCATCATCGTCATCGACTTCATCGACATGGTCCTTGAGTCCAACCGCGACCTCGTCCTCCGCCGCATGGTTGAGTGCCTGGGCCGCGACCGCACCAAGCACCAAGTAGCCGAGGTGACGTCCTTGGGCTTGGTCCAGATGACCCGCAAGCGCATGGGCACTGGCCTCCTGGAGGTCTTTGGTGAGCAGTGCGAGCATTGCGCCGGCCGCGGCGTCGTCACCCACGACGAACCCGTTGAGCACCGCCGCGCCAACGTTGTGGCCGCTGAGCAGCACCGTCCCCACACCGAGGCCCAGCAACCCGCAGCACGGACGGAGCGCAAGCGTCGCCGCGGCAAGGGTGGCGGACAACCCGTCGCCGAGGCCCCCGCGCCGGTCCACACCGCACCGCCCGCTCCGGCTGCAGCTCCTGTTTCGACCGAGCCGCAGGACCCGGCCAAGCAGGCCAAAGCTGAGGCCACCCGGGCGGCACTGGCCACCATCGCTGCCGCCGCGCACGCAGCCCACCTGCACGACGACGAAGTTCACCGCGCGGAGGAGCAGGCACGGGCAACCGGTCAGCAGCAGGCAAGCGCCGGGCAGGCAGCCCGGAGCGAGGCTGGAGAGCCGGCCTCACGTGAATCAGAGCGGGAAGCAGCTGTCCGTGAAGCACGGTCCACTCCGGTCCTGCGTTTCGGTGGCGAAGAAGTAGCGCTGCCGATCGGTGAACACCACGAGGAACCGCCGGCAGCCAAGCCGGCCATGAGCCTGGACCTCCTTGCAGAGGCCTTCTCACACCTTGGCGCGGCTCCTGCCGAAAAGCCGGAAGAAGTACTCCCTCCCAAGGCAGCTGCCGCACCCGCGGTCGCCGTAGCCAGGCCTGCGGATGCAGGCCATGATGCTGCGTCGACGTCGGGCACCCGCCGTGGGCGTCGCAACCGCAGCGCCAGCCGGGCGCAGGGCGCGGCCAACGAAACCAGCGTCGAGCACCACGAGGCTACTGCAGCTGCCGGTGGAACGTCGCACGAGGCCAAAGCACCTTCAGAGCCAGCCACGAAGGCCGCGTCCGCGGAGCCCATCATCCTCGGGGTGGGCGTACCGGCCTCCGAGCTCTAGTATTTCGACAACAAAGGGCCCTGCAGTAGACCGTCGCCGACGGGTACTGCGGGGCCCTTTGCCGTCCGCCCCAGCGTTCATATCCGGTCTTCAGCGTGGCGAAGTTCCCCGGCCGCTGTGCATCCCGGCTACGCTGGTGGACTGACACGGGGTGCCGGGCATTGGGCCAGGCTGAGATCCAGACCCGTTGAACCTGTCCGGTTAGCACCGGCGAAGGGATGTCCCCATGACGTTATCGTCGTACTCTCCTGTGTACCCTCTGGCCGCTTCCGGACGGGAAACCCCCCGGGTGCTGAGCATCGCGGGCTCGGACCCCTCCGGTGGTGCCGGTATCCAGGCTGATCTGAAGAGCATTGCAGCCCACGGCGGCTATGGCATGGCGGCATTGACCGCGTTGACGGCGCAGAACACCAAAGGAGTCAGCGCGGTCCATGTACCCCCGGTGGAATTCCTGCGGCTGCAGTTGGAGGCCATCAGCACGGACATCGCCATCGATGCCGTCAAAATCGGGATGCTCGGTGACGCAGCGGTCATCGATGAGGTCCGCCGCTGGCTCGAGGAGGTGCGCCCCGCCGTCGTGGTCCTTGACCCGGTGATGGTGGCTACCAGTGGTGACAGGCTCCTGCAGGGATCGGCCGAGTCGGCTTTGCGTGCCCTGCTTCCCTTGGCTGACCTCATCACGCCCAACCTGCCCGAACTTGCCATGCTGTTGGGGGAGGCTGAGGCGGCCGACTGGGCTTCGGCATTGGATCAGGGAAAACGACTCGCCGCTGAGTGCGGCAATACAGTCCTGGTGAAGGGCGGGCACCTGGCGGGGTCCGAATGCCCGGACGCGCTGGTGAACACCAGCGGACTCCTGAGCCAGGACGTCATTGAGGTAGCCGGCCCCCGGGTGGATACACAGAACAGCCATGGCACAGGATGCTCGTTGTCCTCGGCGCTGGCCACTGTCCAGGCCCGTACCGGCGACTGGGAAGTGTCCTTGCGCGAGGTCAAACCGTGGTTGCTTGGGGCCTTGCTCAAGGCTGACAGCCTCGAGGTGGGGCTCGGAAACGGTCCGGTCCACCATTTTCATCACCAGAGGGTCCTGAGGCGTGGGGATTTTGCCGCGACGCTCTGGAAGGAAGCCACTGTGGAGCTGGAGGCAATCTACAAGCTCGGGTTCATTGAGGGCCTGAAATCGGGCAAACTCCCGGAAGCTGCGTTCAACTACTACCTCGCCCAGGACGCCATCTACCTCAACGGGTACTCCAGGGTGCTGGCGCGTGCAGGCGCTCTGGCCCCCAGCGAAGAAGAGCAACTGTTCTGGGCGAAAGCCTCGCAGCAATGCCTTGAGGTGGAATCGGAACTGCACAGGAACTGGCTAAGCACCCGCGAGGCATCCTCGGGGACCGGGCCGGTCACCAAGTCCTACGTGGATCATCTGCTGGCGGCCTCGGCCAGCGGCAGCTACCCCCTGGTTCTCGCAGCCATCCTGCCCTGCTATTGGCTGTACGCGGAGGTTGGCCAGCAGCTCAATGCGGCTTTTGTAGAGGCAGGGTCCCCGGCAGGGCACCCCTATGCGGACTGGCTCCGGACCTATGCCGACGAGGACTTTGCCGCAGCCACCAGGAATGCGATCAACTTCACTGACGCGGCTGCAGCTGCAGCGTCGGAGGGGGAGCGGGCGGCCATGGTGGAGGCTTTTGCCTTGTCCTGCCGCTACGAGACGGCGTTCTTCGATGCCCCGGGAGTTTTTGCCTGAGGGCTGTGGGAGAGGGCTTTTGGACTGGATCCGCAACTCGCCCACAGCGCGTCGCGGACCCAATCGCGCTAATCGGCCTCAAACCCTGTAGGCTGTATGGGCACGGTGCCGGGAGAGTCCGTTTCATCTGGTGACGCAAGTCACGTGGTAGCCTCCGGACCCGGCCTCATTTGCAGCTGAAGGTCAAACTAGCGTAATCTTGATCTTCGGTGCTTACGCCAACACTTGGGTTATGCCCCTTGGAATTGTTCATGGGATGACTCGCGGACTTCGATCAGAAGTCCACGGCGTTGAGGCACAGCGCGAACCAAGCCTGATTCCGGTTCAAGGTTCCGCACGCAAATTTAGTTATAAACGTCGAGAGAAGTGAGTACCCAAGTGGTGTACGCGATTGTCCGCGCAGGCGGCCGCCAAGAAAAAGTTTCCGTTGGAGACTACGTAACGCTTAACCGCGTCCCCGGTGGAGCCGGCAGCACGCTTGAGCTGCCCGCCTTGCTCCTGGTTGACGGCGACAAGGTCACCTCCGCAGCTGCGGAACTGGCCAACGTCAAGGTTACGGCTGAGATCCTCGAAGACCTTCGTGGTCCGAAGATCGTCATCCAGAAGTTCAAGAACAAGACCGGCTACCGGAAGCGTCAGGGTCACCGTCAGGAACTGACCAAGATCAAGATCACCAGCATCGCGTAACTTTCGTTACCCGCTGTTCAGGTTTTTCAGTTTCCCCAGAAATTTAGAGGCAGGCATTTCACATGGCACACAAAAAAGGCGCGAGTTCCACTCGCAACGGTCGTGACTCCAACGCACAGTACCTGGGCGTCAAGCGCTTCGGTGGTCAGGTAGTTTCCGCAGGCGAAATCATCGTTCGCCAGCGTGGCACCCACTTCCACCCCGGTGCAGGCGTTGGCCGCGGTGGCGACGACACCCTGTTCGCCCTGCAGGCCGGTGCGGTTGAGTTTGGTACTCGCCGCGGCCGTCGCGTAGTGAACATCGTTGCTGCTGCAGCTGCAGAGTAACAACAAGTTCTGAACCGGTGGAGCGGGCCAAACGGCCCGCTCCACCGTTCTTTTAACCGCATTACAATCGACTAGGGCGCTTTGGGCGCGCTGGTTTTTGCAACAACGCTGGCAACAGCAACAAACGCTGTAGGACAGCAAATGAGGAGATCCACGTGGCTAGCTTTGTAGACCGGGTAGTACTGCACGTATCCGGCGGAACCGGCGGCCACGGCTGTGTCTCTGTCAAGCGGGAGAAGTTCAAGCCCCTCGGTGGCCCTGATGGCGGCAACGGCGGCAACGGCGGCGATGTCATCCTCCGGGTATCCGCCCAGACCACCACCCTGCTTGACTACCACCACGCACCCCACCGCCACGCCACCAATGGTGGCCCGGGCATGGGTGACTGGCGCGGCGGCAAGAACGGCGAGACCCTGATCCTTCCGGTTCCTGATGGCACCGTGGTCAAGACCAAGGACGGGGAAGTCCTGGCTGACCTCGTGGGCGAGGGTACTGAATTCATTGCTGCTGCAGGCGGCCAAGGCGGTCTTGGCAATGCCTCCCTTTCGTCCCAGAAGCGCAGGGCTCCCGGGTTTGCGCTGCTCGGTATCGAAGGCGAATCCAGCGATATCGTCCTGGAATTGAAGTCCATCGCCGATATCGCGCTGGTCGGCTTCCCCTCCGCCGGCAAGTCCAGCCTCATCGCTGCCATGTCTGCCGCCCGGCCGAAGATCGCCGATTACCCCTTCACCACCCTCATTCCCAACCTTGGTGTGGTCCAGGCCGGAGATATCCGCTTCACTATCGCCGATGTCCCCGGGTTGATTGAGGGCGCCAGCGAAGGCAAGGGCCTTGGCCACAACTTCCTCCGCCACGTTGAGCGCTGCGCCGCACTGGTGCACGTTCTGGACTGCGGAACCCTTGAATCGGACCGCGATCCTTTGTCCGACCTCGCCATTATCGAGGCGGAATTGGAGAAGTACGCGGTTGACATGAGCTACGCGGGAGTTGACGGCGAAGTCGTACCGCTCAACGAGCGCCCCAAGCTTGTGGTCCTCAATAAGGTTGACCTTCCTGATGGCAAGGATATGGCCGAGTTCGTCCGTCCGGACCTGGAAGCACGCGGCTACCGTGTCTTCGAAGTCTCAGCTACCAGCCATGAGGGCCTGCGCCAGCTCGGATTTGCGATGGCCGAGATCGTCAAGGCTGCCCGGGATGCTGTGGCAGTCGCACCTCCCAAGGTGGCCCCGCCCGTCCTCAGGCCGCGCGCAGTCAACGAATCCGGCTTCAAGATCCGCCGCGAGGAAAAGAACCTCGAGCCGCTGTTCCGCGTCCTGGGCGAAAAGCCCGTGCGGTGGGTCAAGCAGACCGACTTCACCAACGAAGAGGCCATCGGCTACCTTGCAGACCGACTGGCCAAGCTGGGTGTTGAAACGGAGCTCTTCAAAGTTGGCGCCAAGCCGGGCGATACCGTGGTCATCGGTGAGGACGACGGCGTCGTGTTCGACTGGGAGCCCACCATGATGGCCGGTGCCGAACTCCTGGCCACCCCCCGTGGTACCGACATCCGCGTTGCCGACATTGGCGATCGCCCCACGCGTTCGCAGAAGCGTGATGAGCAGATCGAGCGCCGCGAAGCAAAAGCAGCCGCGCGTGCAGAACTTGAAGCCGAGCGCAAGGCAGGCATCTGGACCGAATCCGTCAGTGGCCGCCGCGCCCAGACTGTGAGGGAGAGCACACTGGACTCCGGTGATGACGACTAGGACCATCGACGCTCCTGGCACGGCCGAGGGCCTTGAACGCCAGGCCCTCGCCACCGCCAAGCGAATTGTAGTCAAGGTCGGTTCCTCTTCCCTGACGAGCATCAAGGGCGGTATTTCGGAAAAATCCCTGGCAGGCCTGGTGGATGCCTTGGCAGAGAAGCGCAATGCCGGCACCGAAATTATCCTGGTTTCCTCCGGGGCAATCGCCGCTGGCCTTGCTCCCTTGGGGTTGGCCAAACGGCCAAAGGACCTGGCAACGCAGCAAGCTGCTGCCAGTGTGGGCCAAGGACTGCTGATGGCCCGCTACACGCAGGCCTTCAGTGCCCATGGCGTGACGGTCAGCCAAGTGTTGTTGACCGCGGACGACCTGATGCGCCGCACCCAGCACACCAACGCCTTCAGGGCCCTGGACCGGCTGCTGAACCTCGGCGTAGTGCCGGTGGTTAACGAAAACGACACTGTGGCTACCCACGAGATCCGGTTCGGCGACAACGATCGCCTGGCCGCCCTGGTGGCACACCTGGTCCGCGCCGATGCCTTGGTGCTGCTGTCCGACGTCGACGCCCTCTACGACGGTCCGCCGTCCCAGGGTGCCAAGCGTATTCCGCTGGTCCAAGGTCCCCAGGACCTCGCCGATGTGACCATCGGCAAGGCCGGCAAGGCCGGCGTCGGAACCGGTGGAATGATGACCAAGGTTGAGGCGGCCTCGATCGCGGCCGGCTCCGGCATCCATGCCCTGGTAACGTCCACCGCCAATGCCGCAGCCGCCTTGGCGGGGGAGGACGTGGGGACCTGGTTCTCGGTCAACGGCAACCGCAAGCCCGTCCGGCTTTTGTGGTTGGCGCACCTGGCTACGGTTCAAGGACGGTTAATGCTCGACGACGGTGCGGTCAAAGCCGTACGCGAACGGCATAGGTCACTCCTTCCTGCGGGCATTTCGGAGGTAAGCGGTGACTTCGAAGCAGGCGACCCCGTGGAGATGGTGGCACACGACGGAACCGTGGTGGCACGTGGGCTGGTGAACTACTCCTCGGACGAACTTCCACGCATGCTGGGGCGCACTACCCAGGAGCTCGGGCAGTCGATGGGCCGGGGCTACGACCGCGAAGTTGTTCATGTTGATGATTTGGTGCTCCTCCGGACGTCCCGCTCATCTAAACTTGGAGCATGACTGAAGCGCTGACCCCTGATGCCCCTGTGATCTCCGACGTTTCCGGTGCTGCCGGTATCACGCCGGAGAACCCTGTGGCAGGAGGCGCTCCGCTCTCCCCGGAGGATGTCCAAGCCGCAGTCCACGCCATTGCCGACCGTTCCCGTAAGGCCGCCCGCCGCATGGGCCAGGCAAACCGCGCCTGGAAGGACCGTGCGCTGCGCGCCATTGGAACTGCCTTGGTGGAGAACCGGCAGCATGTTTTGGAGGCCAACGCCAAGGACATCGCCGTGGGCCGCGCCAATGGGACGTCGGCAGCACTCCTGGACCGATTGACCCTGACGCCTGCCCGGATTGACGGCCTCGTTGCCGCGCTGGAAAACCTTGCCGGTTTGCCCGATCCCGTGGGAAACGTGGTTCGCGGACAGACGCTCCCCAACGGCCTCCGGCTGCGGCAGGTCAACGTGCCCATGGGCGTGGTGGCCGCAATCTACGAGGCACGCCCCAACGTCACAGTCGACATCGCTGGCCTGGCCCTGAAAAGCGGCAACGCCGTGATCCTCCGTGGCGGCTCCGCTGCTGCGAACACCAATGAAGCGCTGGTGCGGATCCTTCGGGAAGCACTGGACTCGGTTGGCCTTCCGGCCGATGCTGTCCAGACCGTGGACCAGTACGGCCGCGAAGGCGCCAACGTGCTCATGCGTGCCCGCGGCCGCGTGGATGTCCTCATACCCCGTGGCGGGCGCGACCTCATCCAGACCGTGGTGACCAACTCTGCCGTGCCCGTCATTGAAACAGGCGAAGGCAACGTCCACATCTTCATCGATGAGTCGGCAAGTGAAGAAATGGCCGTGGAGATCCTCCTCAACGCCAAAACGCAGCGCCCCAGTGTCTGCAACACGGTGGAGACCCTTCTGGTGCACTCCCGTGCAACGGTGCTTACTGCTGTCGCCAAGGCCCTGCGCGCACACGGGGTGACGCTCCATGTGGACGAGAGGGTTGCCGCTGCGTTGGGTGCGGACGTTGAAACCGTTCCCGCGGACGACGACGACTGGGCCACCGAGTACATGGACCTTGACTTGGCGGTAGCCATGGTGGACAACCTGGATGAGGCACTCCACCACATCCGCACGTGGACAACGGGGCACACCGAGGCGATCCTCACCAACAACCTCGCCAACGCCGAGAAATTCATCGCGGAAATCGATTCCGCAGCGGTGATCGTGAACGCTTCCACGCGGTTTACCGACGGCGGTGAACTGGGACTCGGTGCCGAGGTCGGCATTTCGACGCAGAAGCTGCACGCGCGCGGTCCCATGGGACTCACTGAGCTGACTACCACCAAGTGGATCGTCCAAGGCGAAGGCCAAGTCCGCAGCTAGCAACGCGGTAACATAGAACAGAAGTCCGGAACGTCGGGAAGCCCCGCCGTGCAAAACCTTTGAGAACCAACTAGGGGAGAAGATGCTGTTTCAGCAGATCGCCACGTCCATTGCCGCCGAAACTGAAGGCGGCGGCCACGAGGAACTCGCACCCCTGTGGGCAGAGCCGTGGGTCTTTGGCATCGTGATGTTCGCGTTCCTGCTTGTCCTCATGTTCGTCACTCTTTCCTACACCAACCTGGGCAACCGCCACGAGGCTGTTGAAGAGCATGCTGACCCGCACCGCCAGCACCCGAACAAGCACACCCACGGGCAGGGCCACTAACATTATTGCCGCAACACCACGTGGGGAGTCGGGGCGCAGGCTCCGGCTGGGCGTGATGGGTGGAACGTTCGATCCCATTCATCACGGCCACCTTGTGGCTGCCAGTGAAGTAGCAGCCAAGTTCGGACTCGACGAAGTGGTTTTCGTGCCCACGGGACAGCCTTGGCAGAAATCTCACAAGCTCGTCAGCGAGCCGGAGCACCGGTACTTGATGACAGTGATCGCCACGGCTTCCAACCCGAGGTTCACGGTGAGCCGGGTGGACGTTGACCGTCCCGGGCCCACGTTTACCATTGACACCCTTCGTGATCTTCGGGCCCAGCGTCCAGATGCAGACCTGTTCTTCATCACCGGCGCTGATGCCCTGGCCCAGATCCTGTCCTGGAAAGACGTGGACGAGCTGTGGTCCCTGGCGCACTTTGTCGGGGTCACCCGCCCCGGACATGAACTGAACGACCTCGGACGAACTGATGACGTCAGCTTGCTCGAAGTCCCTGCCATGGCGATCTCTTCCACGGATTGCCGCATCCGCGTAGGCGCAGGCAACCCTGTCTGGTACCTCGTGCCTGACGGCGTGGTGCAATACATCGCAAAGTATGGACTGTACGCACCCCAGCCTCCAGCCGGGGAGTTGACGCCAGCACTATCCGGATCAGACGACCAAGCACGTACTGAATGAGTTTTTAATGAGCAGCCAGGAACAGCGACCCATCCGCAGCAGGCGTGAGCTTCGCCGCGCCCGGGAAGAGCAGGCTGAGGGCACGGCACAGCCAGAGGCATCAGCGCAGCAAGAGGCAACAGCGAAACAAGATGCAGCTGCCCAGTCAGCCCAGGCGAGTGGTGCTGCCCAGCCGAGCGGCCCAGCCCAGCCGAAGACGCCGGCTCAGCCGAGCGGCGCTGCCCAGCCGAGCGGCCCAGCCCAGCCGAAGACGCCGGCAACGGCCGCCGCCGTGGACCCGGTGTCGCCCGCCAAAATCAACACCGGTGACGGCTCGGATCGTCCAGTAGCCCGCAATCGCCGGGCCGCTGATGGTCCCGTGGATGCAGTAGGAACCGCAGCGCAGGAGCGATCCTCGCAGGTCCGGGCACGTGACCGTGCAGCTCTGCGGACCATCAAGGAACTTGCGGACAAGGAAGAACAACTTTCCGGCGGCGGGCCTCCCACCCGGCGTCAGCTCCGACTTCAGCAGCTTCAGGCCGAGGTTGCTACGTCGATGAATCCAATCGTTCCAGCAGCGGGTTCAACGCAGGAAGCGGCCAAACCTGGTTCCCCGACGCCCGGGGCCGGAAAAGCTGACGCGCAGGCGGCCGGCAACCCCAAGGCAGCCAATGCCCAGCCTGGTCCAGTCCAGCCGGGTTTGTCCAAGCCCGACGCCGCCAAGCCCGACGCCGCCAAGACCTCGGCTCACCAGCCCGGTTCTGCCAAGCCCGACGCCATCAGGACGGAGGGTGCAAAGCCCGGTGCGGCACAGCCGGATTCTGCACAGCCCGGTTCGGCACAGCCGGATTCTGCACAGCCCGGTTCAGCCCAGCCCGGTTCAGCCCAGCCCGGTCCGGCACAGCCTGATACCGTCGACGCCGGAGCCGATCAGGGGCCGCTTCAAGACAAAGCTCCGGAGGCTGCTGCGGAGTCCGGGATGTCCGTCGAGCAGGCGCTGGCTGTCCGTGAATTGATTGCCGCGCAGGTCCAGAACCAGACGGCCAAGTTGGAGCACATTGCCGAGCAGGATCCGTTGGCTGTTGATCCAACGGTACTGGCGGAGCAGATTGCTTTGGCCGAGCGTGCGGCGGTCCTGAACAAACGGGCGGCAGCCAAGCAAAAGCTCGCCGATCAGCACCAGGCCGAGCAACAAAGGGCCGGGCAACAAAAGGCCGAGCACACCAAGTCTGGCCAGGCCAAGTCGCAGGCGGCCAGTTCCGGTCCGTCCACCGCCAACAACCTGGCCATGGTGACTCCTTTGGAGTTCGTCAAGGTTCCTGGTGTTGAGCGCCCGGTCATGAAGCGTCCCAGCACCACCTTTGTGCCCCTGATTACCTCAGCCGGTCCAGCAGTGGACCAGCCGCAGGTCAAGAAGCCGGCTTCCCGGGGCCGTGCAGGAGTTCTTGCCCGTGCTGAAGCTGTTGCCAGGTCGGCCAGGAAAAAGCCTGTTGCCCCAGTAGAGCCCAGCGAAGACACGCAGCGACCACCAATTTCCGCCAGCACCGCTTACGGGCTGGATCCATTGGACGCCAATACGGCGGGACTGGCCAGGGCGCAGCGCAACAGGCTCCTGCAGTACGGTGTTTTGGCTTTGGGCCTGGTTGCGCTCATCGTCGGCATCATCATGATCACCAGCGGCTAGTTCCGCTTTATCCCCGGCATACGCCACATCAAGGCCACAGGCCACAACAAGGAGTCCCCGTGTCTGCACATGAACAATCCATCACTCTCGCCCGCCACGCCGCGCGTGCCGCTGCCGATAAGCTCGCCGAGGACATCGTAGCCCTGGATGTCAGCGAGCGGTTGGCGCTTACCGACATCTTCCTGATTGCTTCTGCTCCTACGGAGCGCCAGGTCAATGCAATCGTGGATGGCATTGAGGAAGAACTTCTCAAGCAGGATCTTCGTCCCGTACGCCGCGAGGGTCGCTCGGAGGGCCGCTGGGTTCTGCTCGATTACGCAGACATCGTGATCCACGTCCAGCACGCTGAGGATCGGGTGTTCTACGCCTTGGAACGCCTCTGGAAGGACTGCCCTGTAGTTGACCTGGAGCTCGGTGACGACGCCTCGGCAAAGGCTGTTTCTGCGGAGGACTCCGAGCGCTAGGGAATGACGGCAACCGAATATTCCCGATTTGGAATTTTCGGAAATGCTGTTCTAAGATATTTGAGTTGCTTCGGCGCGGATGGCTGAAATGTTGACCGCGAAGCAGCAAGAATATGGGGCTGTGGCGCAGCTGGTAGCGCACCTGCATGGCATGCAGGGGGTCAGGGGTTCGAGTCCCCTCAGCTCCACCATCAAGGGTCCTGCTTTCCTCAAGGAAGGCAGGACCCTTTTGCTGTCCCCGGAAGGTAGCTTTACGAACTGCCCCCGCGGCGCGAACTGCCCCGGCGGCCGAAGCAAGGCTCCGCCTTGGACGCGGGTGTTTACTTGTCGGCGCCTGACGCCAATGCCGGCAGCATGAACTCCCACATCTGCTCGATTCTTGCCATGACATCGTCCCGCCCGGTGAGGACCTCGGAGACCATCTGGACTCCTGTAAATGAGGAAACCAGGTAGCGGGAAAAGGCTGCAGCGTCCAGGTCGGCCCGGACATCGCCCTCCGCCTGGGCTTGGACCAGCAACTGCTCGGCCGTGGTGATCCAATCCTGGTAAGGGCCGGATACGTCAGCTTGGAAGGCGGAGGCCTCGAAGGTGAGTCGGATACCACCTTGCACAATGGGGACATCCAAAAGTTGCTGCCCGAACATTCTGCAGAGTCCGATGAGTTTTTCCAGGGCCGGGTTGTCGGAGGATGCAATGTCGGCGCCGGCAGCCTGTACCAAGGCGTGTTGCTCGTCGATCACGGCCAGGGCAAGGTCCCGTTTGGAAGTGAAGTGAAAGTAGAGTGCGCCTTTGGTCACGCCCGCACGTTTGGTGATGTCGGCCAGGCTGGCGTTTCCGTACCCGATGTCCGCAAACACCCGTGCCGCACCTTCGATGACTGCCAGGCGGGTGTCCTGTGCACGTTGCTGCATCGGCGGTGAGTGACCTTTCCAGTAATTGCGCGGGACGCGATGATCCGCGGGCATTGCCCGGGCGAAGTGCTGCGGGAACCCCATAACGCTATCATCGGCCCTATTCCGTTCCCTCAATTAAACCGACTGAACGGTTTGGTTTCTGGAGGCATGGATCTTAGACTTCTTGGGGAGCGGGCTGTTTACAGCGCGCCCGACGGCAGCCCGTTTGGGGGAGGCGCGGTGGTTTCGTCCAGCGCTCCTTGGCTGCCGGACGCCACAATCAAGGGCCGTCATCAGTGTGAGGCGGTTCACTCGCAGGCGATTTCTCTTCTCGGGGGATTGTGGTTAGTATTGACGAGTTGCTTCGACGGGAAGAGAAAAACTTCGCCAAGGAGTGAACAATTCCGGGGCTGTGGCGCAGCTGGTAGCGCACCTGCATGGCATGCAGGGGGTCAGGGGTTCGAGTCCCCTCAGCTCCACTTCGGAAAAAGACCCCGCTCAATTGAGCGGGGTCTTTTTGCTTTGCCTGGAAGCAGCAGGCCTATTCAGGTCGCTTGGCGAATTCGGCACCGCTGACGAACTCGACACCCTGGAACGGCTGGTCGCCAACTACGTGGGCGTTGTGTCCCGGTGGGATCGAGTAGGAATCGCCGGCGGTGATACTGACCCGGCCGCCGTCGTCGGTTTCAACGTCCAGCGTGCCGGAAACGCAGAATCCCACATGGCTCAATTGGCAGGAATCGGTACCAACTATTGGTTTGATGCAGTCGGCCCAGTTCCAACCCGGTTCAAAGGTCATACGGCCGATTGTGTAGTCTCCCACCGTGACAAGATCCAGCACCGTCTTTTCCGGGCGCCGGGCTTCATCGGGAGAGTTGTGGGACTTTACTTCAAGGTTCGTGACAACATTGACACTCATGGCTTCTCGCAGGGGAGGGGGAGCCGGAATGGGGAATGGTCCCGGTGCCTGGCTCCTTGGCCACCGCGACGCGTGCCTGCCGCCGGTGTGATGGGTTCACCACGTGTGGGGACAACCAGGTGTTTGAGTGCTGCACTCTCAGGGTCCTCCCAAGCACTGGCAAAGTCGAGTCAAAAAGGCAACGAAAGTGAGAACCTGCATCGTGACGGCATTGGAATTGGACGCTGTTTTTGGCTCGCTGAGCAGGGTCCCTGACGTTGCGGCGGAGAACTTGCTTGCCTACGACGCCACGGATCGCCTTCTGTTGGAAACTGCGGCCGGAATGTTCGAGGACGGCTCGGAATTGGTAGTGGTGGGGGACCGTTACGGAGCCCTGACACTGGGAGCCCTGGCCGGGCTCGGTGTCGGGCATGTCCGTGTCCACCAGGATCTGGCCACCGGAAGGCTCGCCTTGGAGCGCAACGCAGCCGCAACAGGTTTGGAAGGCCGCTTCACGCAGCACGGGTTGGATTCGGATTTGCTGGCCAACGCCGGATTGATCCTCGTCCAACTGCCGAAGTCACTGGCTGAACTGGAGGAAATTGCCGATGCCGTGGCACGCTTCGCAGCCAAGGATGCGGTGGTCTTGGCAGGTGGCCGGGTCAAGCACATGTCCGTGGGTATGAACGCGGTCCTTGAGAAGTACTTCTCCTCCGTCCAACCCCAACTGGCCCGGCAGAAATCCAGGGTGCTCATTGCCCGGGACCCCAAAGATGCTCCGGACACGCCCCCTTTCCCCGTGGTGGAACCGTTGCCGGAGCTGGGAATCACGGTGTGTGCCCATGGGGCAGTCTTCTCCGGCGCGCGCCTTGACATCGGGACACGCTTCCTTCTGACGTACTTCGAGATGATGCCGTCAGCACGCCGCGTGGTGGACCTGGGGTGTGGCACCGGAATACTGGCCACCATGTATGCCCTGCGCCATGAAGAGGCCAACGTGCTGGCAACTGATCAATCCGCTGCTGCGGTTGCTTCGGCCCGCGGTACCGCCGATGCCAATGGTGTGGGGGAGCGGGTCGCTGTCCTGCACGATGACGCGATGTCCACGCTGGGGCCCGGCAGTGCGGACCTCATCCTGCTGAACCCGCCTTTCCATGTTGGGGCCAGCGTCCATGCGGGAGCAGCCCTTAAGATGTTCGAAGCAGCCTCGCGGATCCTGGCGCCGGGTGGTGAGCTGTGGACCGTCTACAACAGCCACTTGCAGTACCGCGGCCAGCTGGAAAGGATGATCGGGCCGACGTCGGAGGTTGGCCGCAATCCGAAGTTCACGGTGACGCGCAGCCGCAAATCCTGAGGCCACCGTCATCAAGCCACGGTCCGGGGAGCTGTCACATACAATTCAGGGGCATTGTTATCAAGCCCTGACCCGGGCGCCAGCGTGTGCTCGTATCCGCGGGGGCACGGGTATCGTACGATGCAGACACAGACTAAATTCGACGAAGTTTTTCCGAATGACGAGGGGCATCAGTGACTGAGATCCGGCAGCCGACACCGAGGCGCGGAACGAATCTACCCCGTATGGGGGACTTCAATCTGACCGTCATTCTGGAGGCGATCCGGCGTTCGGCGCAGGGACTCAGCCGCGTGGAGCTGGCGCAGATTGTTGGACTTTCCCCCCAAACCATTTCCAATATTTCCCGGCGCCTGCTGGATCAGCAGCTGATTGTCGAGGCAGGCAAGGAAGGTTCGGGTCCGGGCAAGCCGCGGACCATCCTGCGGTTGAACCCTGCCGGTATGTATGCCGTGGGCGTTCATCTGGACCCTGCCGTGATCACTTTCGTAGTCCTTGACTTGTTGGGCGACGTTGTCCGGCATTCCCGGATGTCCACCCCTGGCGGGGACCCCGCCGACGTCATCACCAGCATCGCGGCGCAAATAAAGGTTCTGGTGGAAGAGTCGGGCGTAGATGCGTCCAAGATCGCCGGACTTGGCGTTGCTGTCCCCGGCCCGATAGATCTGGATGAAGGTTCCGTTGTGGAGCCGCCCCTGTTGACCAGATGGAACCGGGTGCGTATCCGTGAAGCCCTGAGCGAGGCCACCGGTCTTGAGACCTTGGTGGACAAGGACGTCACCAGCGCGGCTGTGGCCGAGACCTGGGCAGGTGGCGCGAGCGGTGCCGGCAGCTTTGTCTTTATGTACATGGGTACGGGCATCGGTTGCGGAATTGTGCTCAACGACGAAGTGGTCCGTGGAACGTCCGGCAATGCCGGAGAGATCGGTCACATCGTGGTTGACCCTTCGGGCCCGTTGTGTGATTGCGGGCTGCACGGTTGCGTCAAGTCATCCTGCATCCCCCAGGTCCTGGTCGCCGAGGCCGAAGCAGCCGGGGTCCTGGATGGTCGCCGTGAGGGCAGGGACGGACCCGAGGTCCAGGAGCGTTTCGCCGAGCTGTGCGACGCGGCTGACGCCGGGAACAAGAAAGCAATTGCCATCCTGGACAAGTCGGCCACCCTCGTGGCCCGTGCTGTGTCGGTGGTGACCAATACCTTGGATGTTGAGCGCGTGGTCTTCGGTGGTCCCTTCTGGGGCCGGATGGCGCCTTACTTCCTGGAGCGGGTGCCGGAATTGCTGGACAGGAACAATGCTGCCCGGATGATTCATGACCTCGAAGTTGTAGGAACCGGAGTGGGCGAGGATGTGGGCGCAATCGGCGCCGCGTGCCTCGTCCTGGAGCACATGCTGGCACCGCGTGCCCAGCGGCTCCTTCTGGAAGGCTGATTCAGTACTGCGTTTGACGGATTGGAGCACCATGGGCCGCCCGATGAAGTTAGCCGGTTTGAGGCATGTGGCGGGAAGGCTCGCCGCCATGGTTTCAATCGCCGCCGTGGTTGTGGCAGCCAGTTCCTGTTCACCAACGCCTGACGCGGCAGGGAATAAAACGCTGAAGATCGTCTATCAAAAGACGGATGCCTTTACTGCCCTCGACGCCGTCATGCAGGACGCCAAGAAGGAGTTTGAGGCCGCCAACTCCGGTGTGGCGGTGGAGCTTCAGCCCATCCAGGCAAACGATGACGACTACGGTACCAAGCTCGCCTTGGCGCAGCGTTCAGCGGACACCGCGCCGGATGTCTTCTACGAGGACACCTTCAAGGTCCGTTCGGATGTCGACGCCGGATACCTCCTTAAGCTTGATCCCTACCTTGAAAAGTGGGATGACTGGTCCCTGTTCAACGATGCTGCCAAGGCCGCCGGCCGTGCAGATGACGGCAGTATTTACGCGGTGCCTCTGGGTACGGATACCAGAGCCATTTGGTACAACAAGAAAGTCCTCCAAAGGGCAGGTATTTCCTTGCCCTGGCAACCTAAGTCCTGGGAGGACGTCCTGACCATGGCCCGTACGGTGAAGGCATCGGATCCGAACGCGATCGCCTTCAATATGTATGCGGGCAAGGGAACCGGCGAAGGTTCTGTCATGCAGGGGTTCTATGAGCTTCTGTATGGGACCGACAGCACTTTGTATGACGTGGATGCAAAGAAGTGGGTGGTCGGCTCGCAGGGATTTACGGACTCGCTGGCTTTCCTGAAGACCCTGTACGACGAGAAACTCGCAGTGAGCCCTGCCGAGGCCCTGGATGCCAACATCTGGAAGAAGGTCTTTGGCGAGTGGTTCCCCCAGGGAAAACTGGCAGCCACCGTGGAAGGTTCCTACGCGCCGTCGTTCTGGCAGAAGGGCGGCACCTACGAATGGGCCGGATATGAGCAGGACATGGGCGTCGCCATGTTCCCCACCCGTGATGGTCAGGAGCCCGGAGGCGTCAGTATGTCCGGTGGCTGGACGCTGGCAGTAGGTGCGAACAGCAAAAGCCCTGACCTCTCCTTCCAGTTCCTCACCACGGCGTTGAACAAGAAGAACGCGCTGGCCTATGACATCAATAATTCACAGATTGCTGTCCGGACCGATGTTGCCGCAGAAGCTGATTATCTGGCTGCCAACCCCTTTGTGAAAGATGTTTCGGACCTGGTGGCAGTGACCCACTACCGGCCGGCCACTGCCGACTACCCGAAGATCTCCACTGCCGTCCAGGTGGCCACAGAGTCAGTGA
The DNA here is from genome assembly GCF_059739405.1 of Arthrobacter sp. TmtSoilC79. NCBI lineage: Bacteria > Bacillati > Actinomycetota > Actinomycetes > Micrococcales > Micrococcaceae > Arthrobacter > Arthrobacter sp. TmtSoilC79. Next base: position 2,039,614 of record NZ_AP046051.1, read on the forward strand.
TCACTGGCAAGCAAAGCCCCGAGGACGCTGCGGCGGAATACGATGCCACCGTTCGCCGGCTTGTTGGTGAGGACAAGGTCCTGGAGAAATGAGCATGCGCCGCGTCCTGCGGCTTCTGCCGGTGGTTCCCTCCATTTTGCTGCTGGTGATCTTCCTGCTGGCTCCGGTGCTGTGGTCCTTTTACGCGTCCTTTACTGACGCCGCGTTAACGGGCAAAGCGGCGAGGGATCCCCAGTGGGTGGGCGCCGGGAATTATCTCCGGATGTTCGGAGACGATTCGTTTCCGCTTGCGGCGTGGCTGACAGTGGTGTTCGTCGCCGCATCTGCGGTGCTGGGCCAGAACGTCCTGGGTTTGCTGATAGCGCTGCTGATGACGCGATCACACAGACTGGTCTCTTCCTTGGTGGGTACAGCGGTGGTTTCAGCGTGGGTACTCCCGGAAATCGTGGCGGCGTTTGCTGCTTATGCCTACTTCAACCGGGACGGAACGCTGAACCAGATGATGGGCGTGGTGGGCATCGAGGGGCCGGATTGGCTGTATTCCTTTCCCCTGGTGGCGATCATCCTGGCCAACACCTGGCGCGGCGCGGCCTTCTCCATGCTGGTGTATCGGGCTGCGCTGGCCGATGTACCGATGGATATTTCCGAAGCAGCCCTGATGGACGGCGCCCGGGGATGGCAAAGGCTCACCTTCATCACCCTGCCGTTGATCCGGAACAGCATCACCACCAACCTGATGTTGATCACGCTCCAAACGCTGGCAGTGTTCACGCTTATTTGGGTGATGACGGCGGGCGGCCCGGCCAATGCCAGTACTACGCTGCCTGTTCTGGCGTACCAGGAGGCGTTCAAGTTCGGCGACATCGGATATGGCACAGCGGTGGCCTCCGTGCTGATCCTGTTGGGTATGGTCTTCGGCGCCATTTACGTTCATCTGTTGCGGGAGCGGCGCCCATGACCGCCCAAGGACTGCGAGCGCGCAGAACCAGTACAGGCACGACGACGGGTGGCGGCTCCCGTTCCCGGGCACGGCTAGGGGCGAATATCGCCTTGGTGCTGATCGGGGTGTGCTTCGTGGCGCCCCTGCTGTGGTTGCTGTTGGCTGCCGTCGATCCCCAGGCCGGCTACCGGACCAAGGTGCCGTCGTCGCCGTCGGGCGCCAATTTCAGCGCCGTGCTGACTCCGGAGCTGCTGTTCCAGCCGTTGGCCAACAGTTTTTGGTTGTCTGCCGGGACAGCTGCGGTGAACCTCGTGGCCGCGGTGCTTGCCGCGTATCCCTTGTCCAGGTACCAATCCCGGTTCAACAAGCCGTTCATGTATACGGTGCTGTTCGGTACCTCGTTGCCGGTGACAGCAATCATGGTTCCGGTGTACGGGTTGTTCGTCCAACTTCATCTCTTGGATTCGATGCCGGCAACCATATTCTTCATGGCCACCACCACGCTGCCCATGGCGATCTGGATGACCAAGAACTTCATGGACTCGGTCCCTTTGGAGCTGGAGGAAGCGGCGTGGATGGATGGGGCATCGCCCATGACCGCGCTGCGCACCGTTGTCCTGCCACTGATGAGGCAAGGGCTCGGAGTGGTGTTCATTTTCGTCTTCATCCAGGCGTGGGGGAACTTCTTTGTTCCGTTCATCCTGTTGTTGTCGCCGGACAAGCAGCCGGCGGCGGTATCCATCTTCAGTTTCTTTGGCCAGCATGGGGCGATCGCCTACGGCCAGTTGGCGGCGTTTTCGATCCTGTATTCGGTCCCGGTGCTGGTGCTCTACGCGCTGGTGTCACGGGGACTGGGTAACTCCTTTGCCCTGTCCGGGGCCATGAAGGGGTAGCTGGAGCCAGAAGGGGTAGCTGGAGCCAAAGGGGGTAGTCAGTCGATGTCCTCCACGATCACACCGTAGGGGATGGATTCGTCCAGGTGTGCCTGGTGGCCGGTGGAGCCGGTGTTGTAGACGATCCTTACGCCGTGGCGTTCATCGGCGGCGGACTGGAGGAGGACGGGCCGTACTGCGTCAATGACGTGTTGGTCCTGGGCGGCGAGGTAGTTCTGGTAGGCGGCTGGTAGCTGATGCATGGCAAAAGGATAGACCTCGAAAGGCTGCATGGGGAGGGGTCCCCATTGCGGCCCTGAACAGGGAGGGCTTGGATAGAGTGGCCCGTGCAGGGTCGTGCATCAGGTACCAGGTATCGCGTATAAGGTACCGCGTGCCGGAACTGCCCGGGATCAGAGAAGCCAGCGAGGGGACCAGAGTGCAACAGACCACAGCCACGGCCGGAATCGACGCACCGGACATGGCCCGTGCCCAGCAGCTGGTGGGGAGCATCGTGCGGAGTTTCGAGAACAAGGTGGTTGGCCAATCAAGGCTTCGTGAGACCTTGGTCATCGGGTTGTTGACCGGCGGCCACGTCTTACTGGAAAGTGTTCCAGGCCTTGCCAAGACCACTGCCGCGCAGGCCATTGCGGAGTCCGTCAGTGCAGAGTTCCGCCGCATCCAGTGCACACCGGACCTGCTGCCCAGTGACATTGCGGGCACCCAGATTTTTGATGCGGCCAAGGGCACTTTCGTCACCCAGCTGGGCCCGGTCCATGCCAACATCGTCCTGCTGGATGAAATCAACAGGTCCAGTGCCAAGACGCAGAGCGCCATGCTGGAGGCCATGCAGGAACGGCAGACCTCCATCGGTGGTGAGTCCTATCCTTTGCCGCAGCCGTTCCTGGTGTTGGCAACACAGAACCCGATCGAGCAGGAGGGGACGTACAGGCTGCCCGAAGCCCAGATGGACCGCTTCATGCTTAAGGACGTCCTGGACTATCCGAGCCCGGCCGAGGAAGCCGAGGTCATCCGACGGATCGACGCCGGGGTGTTCGATGCCGGGCAGAAACCGCCGGCTGCTGCTTCCCTGGACGCCGTGGTCCAGGTCCAGGAACTCGTGAAGCGGGTTTACATCGACCCTGCCATCGTCAGGTACATCGTCGGCCTTGCCTATGTCACCCGCCATGCCTCCCAGTACCTGGAGCCCCGGCTGGCCAACTTGGTGGAGTTCGGCGCCAGCCCCAGGGCCAGTATTGCCTTCAGCCAGGCGGCACGGGCGCTGGCCCTGCTCAACGGCCGGGACCACGTGATTCCCGAGGACGTCAAGAGCCTTGCCCACCGCATTCTGCGTCACCGCATCATTCTGGGATTCGATGCCGTGGTGGAAGGTGTCCCGGTGGAGGCCGTCATTGATGCCGTCGTGGCGTCCGTCCAGACACCGTAGCGGGGACAACGAGTGCTCAGCCTGCTTCGCCGGGTCAAGTCGAAGATGTTCATCTTCGCCCACCGGCGGACCCTTACCCTGCTTGATGGCGAGTACGGCTCTGTCTTCAAAGGCCGCAGCCTGGACTTTGACGAGCTTCGGGCCTACGTGCCCGGAGATGAAGTCAGGGACATTGATTGGAAGGCCACCGCACGGCACGGCTCGCCCCTGGTCAAGCGGTATGTTGCGGTCCGCCGGCATTCAGTGCTGTTGCTGGTGGATACCGGCAGGACCATGGCCGCCCAGGCGTTGTCCGGTGAATCGAAGAAGGACCTCGCCGTTCATGCTGCCGGGGTCCTGGGCTATTTGGCGTGCCGTCACGGTGACGACGTCGGCCTGCTGCACGGCAATGGAACCACAAGCCGGTATGTCCCGCCGCGCAGCGGTGAGGAGAACCTGGAACGACTCCTGCGGGAGGTGGACTCGAGCATTTCGGACCAGGGGCCGGCCAGTTCCCTCGCGGAGCAACTGGACTACGTCCTGCGGTACCTCAAGGGACGCCTTCTCATTGTTGCCATCGCGGACGAGTTCATGCCCGATGCCCGCACTGAGAGCCTGATGCGCAGGCTTCGAGCCAGACACGAAGTCCTCTGGCTCACCATCCGGGACGCGGACCTTGCGCCGGTGGCCGGCCACGAATCCCCGAACAGTACCGATGTGGGGACGGGACAGGTCATTCCAGCGCCCTTGGCCGGGAACCGCAAAATCCAGGCAGCCTACGAAGCTGCCATGGCCGAACGCGCAGAACGCCGCAGCTCCATCTTCCGCCGATTAGGCATAGCCGAGGAACAAGCCTCAGGCAGTGCCGACGTCCTGCCCGCTGTCTTTGCCCTCCTGGAAAAGCACCGCTCGGGTGCAGTGCCGTCCAAGGACGCCGCCGGGGGTGTCAGCCGTGCAGGATGACGCCGGTTTCTACGCGCCACTTCAGTACCAGCCGCTCTGGTTCTGGACCGGGTTGCTGATAGTGCTGTTGGTGGTTGCCTGGTATGGCTGGATCTTCCGCCCAGCCCGCCGTAAACCACCTGCAGGTGCGGAAATGCCACAGCCGGACCTGGACGCGTTGCGATCGGCGTGCCTCACGGCGATCGACGCCACCGCAGAGGACGCCGACGCCGGACGCGTGCCAGTGCGCGACGCCCACCAAAGACTCAGCTTCCTCGTGCGGGAGTTCGCCGGCGCGGCCACAGGCCTGCCCGTCACCTCCATGACGTTGGAGGAGCTGCGCCACCAAGGGCTTGATCGACTGGCCGAAGGGATAGCAGGAATCTATCCCAACGAATTTGCCCGTGTCCCGGTCCACCCCGTACAGCACTCAGCAGCGGTTGCACGGCAGGTGGTGTCCGGATGGAACTAAGCTACTGGTGGATGCTTCCCCTTGCCGCCGCAGCAGTGGTCATCAGCGCCTGGCTGCACCATCGTCGTCGTACTCCACAAACCCGGCCCATCGCACACGGTGACCGGCTGACGGCCCTCCCTGAGTATCAGGACGCGCTCCGCAGGCACAGGAGGCGGCTGCTGTGTGCAGTCATACTCGGAGCGGTGTTCCTCGGCGCCACGGCTACAGCGGCCGCGAGACCCCTCACGCGCACCACCGAGGTTCCGGAAATCCGGAACAGGGACATCGTGCTCTGCCTGGACGTGTCCGGATCCATGACCAGCACCGACGCCGCAATCGCCAAGGTCTTCCAGGAACTCGCCAAGGAATTCGACGGCGAGAGGATCGGCATGGTGATCTTCGACAGCAGCAGCGTCCAACTCTTTCCCCTCACGGACGACTACGACTACGCAGCCCAGCAACTTTCCGAAGCGCGGGAAGCCCTGGACAGCGGGGCAGGATCCTTCTTCGACGGCACCTGGAACGGCGCCGGTTCTTCCTTGATCGGAGACGGCCTCGCCTCCTGTGTGCAGAGCTTCCCCGAGGACACAGCCTCCGCCGATCCCCAGCGCTCACGCTCAGTAGTGCTCGCCACTGACAACTTCCTCTCCGGCGAACCGATCTTCACCCTGGACGAAGCGGCAGCCCTGGCCGTCGCCAAAAACGTGAAGGTCTACGCGATGAACCCGAACGACCTCGACTACGGCAAGCAAGCTGACGAACCCGGGACCCAACTGCGCGCCGCAGCCGAGCGAACAGAGGGGGCCTACTACACCGTAGACAGTGCTGACGCCGTGGCCGGCATCGTCGACAAAGTCCAGGAATCCGAGGCCACAAGCTACCTTGCAGCTCCGCAGGCAGTAGTGGCCGACGCTCCCGCCTGGCCCCTCGGCATTGCACTGCTCGCAGGAACAGGCATGCTGGTGCTCGGCAGGCGGATGGAACCATGACCTTCGCACCGATCATCCCGTGGCCACTGCTGGTACTGGCGCTCGCCGTCGTATCGGTGTTCACACTGCTGCCCCTGGTGCGGGAGCGCCGGGGACCGAAGCAACCAGCGCGGAACCTGAAACCGGCCGCCTTGCGGGGTGCCGCCGTCGTCCTCCTGCTCCTAGCCCTGCTCCGACCGGGCTGGCCCGGGGGACAAGCCAATACCGCCACAGCGGAGATGGACGTGTTCTTCGTGGTGGACACCAGCACCAGCATGGCCGCCGAAGACTACAACGGCTCCGCTACCCGCCTGAGCGGTGCCCAGCGCGACGTCATGGCAATCGCCACAGAGCTCGCCGGCGCCAAATTCTCGCTCATCACCTTCGACAACACAGCCACCGTCCGCATGCCCCTCACCCGTGACGCCACGGCGCTCCAGACCGCCATGACCACGCTCCAACCCCAAAACGCCCGCTACGCAAAAGGCAGCAGCGTCACCGGTGCAGCACAACTGCTCAAGGAGCAGCTCGCTGCCGCAAAGGAGCAACACCCCGGACGGCCCGCCCTGGTCTTCTACGCCGGCGACGGCGAAAACACCAGCACCGAACGGCCACCGGCCATGGACGCAGCCAACGTAGCAGGGGGAGCAGTCCTCGGGTACGGCACCCCCCAAGGCGGCCGCATGAAGGAAAGCCCGGACGCCGACGCCGGCTATCTCAAGGACCGCAGCTCCGACACCGCACAGGATGCCGTTTCCCGCATCGACGAAGAGCAGCTTCACTCCATTGCCGAACAACTCCACCTCCCCTATGCACACCGAACCGGCACCGAGCCTGCATCGGACATGCTCGGCAAAGCCCAGCCAAGTGCCCTGACCGTGACTGACGCAGACACTCCCGGACGCGTGGAGCTCTACTGGCTGCTCGCCCTCGCGGCCTTCCTGCTGGCACTGCATGAACCGCTGCGCCATCTCGCCGCCCTCCTGAACCTCCGCCCCGCACCAAAGGAGCGAACCCGGTGAACAACAATCGACGACGCCGACGCCGCCGGCTTGCGCTGTGGTCCGCCCCACCGGCCCTCTTGGCGCTCGCAGTTTCGGCGAAATTGCTGAGCTTGGGCGCCTTGGGCAATGCAGCGGCCGAGTCCTATGCCGCCGGCCAGGGTAGCAGCGTGGAGAAAGCGGCAGAATGGCTCCAGGTCGCGAACCTCGTGGAGCCGCATAAGGCGTTGTTCGCTTCGGGGGACGCCCAGGTGCTGGCAGGTGACTTCGCTGCTGCACGGGCTGATTTTGAGGCTGCGTTGCGCGCGGGGCCGGGTGACGACGAATGCAAAGTCCGGGTCAACCTGGTGCTCAGCATCGAGAAATTGGGAGACGCTGCCGGCGAGGGCGATGCTGCAGCCCGGCTGTTTGCCGAAGGGCTTGCAGCTGCGAACGCATCGCCGCCGCAATGCCATGCTGATGGTCCCGCGAACGCCGCAGGGGAGGGCGCCGCCCTTGATGCGGCCGGGGAGCGGCTCAGTGCGAAAATCGCCGAGGGCCAGTCGCGCAATGGCGGACCCCAGCAGCCCTCCGGCAAATCGCCGTCCGCTCCTGCACAGGAACAACTCAAACAGCTGGAGCAGAGTGCGCAGCAGGCCCAACGCGAGCGCTCTGAAGGGCAGGAACGCGGAGAATACCTGAGAAGCCCTGACGACGGTCCGCGCGTTGACAGGCCCTGGTGAGCTTCAGCGACTTCAATCCGTACGGCCACCTGCGGCGCGGCGGCCGATCACCAAGAAGGTGACCGGCCGCCGTCGTACGTTTTTAATCCCTGCTTGCTACTCCCAGAGGATTTCGTCGTCCACCACGCCGTCCTCGTCCGCTGCGACCACCAGGAGCTCGTCGGTGAAGCGTGATCCGAGCGTGAAGTCCAGGACGAAATAGCGTTCCGGCTGTCCGGGGTAGATGGCGACGTGGCCGAGCTTAAGTGCTTTCAAGAACACATCGTTGGTGAGCTGGCCCTTGTCCCGGACGCCGAAGACCGATTCCAGCTGCTCATCCTTGAGCTGCGAGCTGTGGAAATGCAGGAACTGCTGAGGGTTGGTGCCGTCTTGGTCGAGCTCGTCGGCGATCATTTCCCTGACTTGGTCCACCAACTCGGGCAGGAAGCGCAAGCGGTAGTCCACCTTGCGCATGGCGGCCTCGTCAAAGTGGTCGTGCGCAGTGACATTGAGGTCCAGCTCCAGTTGGTTGCCGGCGAGCTCGTGCCTCGCGACGAAGCAATGTTCACTCCCGTGGTTGAGCTCAATCTCCCCAAAATGCTTGCTCGCTACCTTGCCCATGTGATCAATCTAACCCCATCAACCTACTGGTTCCAGCACTTGGGGATATTTCACCTACGCCGTTGCGGACCCTTGACAGGCGCGGTTTTCAGGGGGTGAAGTCCGCTCTTGCCGGAGGTGTCCCTCAGGGTGTCGGCCAGCAGCTGTGTGAACAACTGCACTTGGGCGGTCCGCTTTTCGTTGATGAGCAGGGCAAAGACGTTTCGTGCCAATCGGATGTCCGGAACATCGAGGACCACGACGCCGGATGGCCGGTTCCGGAGCGCCAGTTCGGGTACCAGCGAGGCGCCCAGCCCGGCGGCCGTCATTTCCAAGCTGGCATGGAAGTCGTCACTGTAGGCCACCACGCGGGGGTGGAGGTTGCAGCTGGCGAACAGGCGCTCGATCACCAGTGCGTCACTGGTGCCTGGGTGGTGGACGATCCACGGCATATCGGACAAGTGTGCTGCCTCGATTTCTGCATCCTCCCGGATTTTCCATGAGGCCGGCAGCACCACGCGGAAGTCGTCGTCGCCGATCCATTGCCGTTCCAGGGAGTGGGGCCACGCCAGGCCGGACTGTCCCACTTGGTACACCAGTGCTACATCCAGTTCGCCGCCGCTGCGCAGTCCCTGGATGGTTTGGGCCGGCTCTGCCACGGAGACGCGCAGTTCAATGCCCAACCCGTTCCATCGTTCGTTCCGCAGGATCTCCGGCAGTACGTAGGTGGCAAGGCTCGGGAAGATGCCCAGCCTCAGTTCCTGGGCGGGGGAGTCGTTGGTTCTCGAGGCCGCTGCCATAAGGGCTTCGACGTCGGTCAGTACCTTCGAGGCGTGCCGGGTCATGGTCACGGCCGCCTCCGTAGGGACAACGCTGCGGGCCGAGCGTTGGAAGAGTTCGACGCCGGTATCGCGTTCCAGCGCGGCCATCTGTTGGGAGACTGCCGAGGCCGTGTAGCCAAGCTGGGCGGCGGCGGCAGCGAAGGAACCCAAACGGGTTACTTCCATCAGCGTCCGGAGGTGGTGGAGATTGACCATCAGCAGATTTTAGCTGTTCGCCACGCCACATTTTCAAAGTGTCACGACACGCCGTATCCCGGCGACACGCTGGAGATTAAATGTGGCTAAGTAGTCCACAGGGTGTGGATGACATCTCTCAATTTGGCGGAATCACGGACATTTTGAGGGCCCTTGCCTGTGGACGAGCGGTGGATTGAATGACATACTTGTAATACATCATCTTGGGGTTCCAGTTCTGCTCTTGCACTACATGTAGTATCGATTTACGGATTGAGCGGGAAAGCAGCCCAAGCCAAAATCAGAGCGTGTTGGCTGTCACGGCAGCCCGCGGGCCGGTATCGGATTCAGTAGTTAGTTCCGGTTGAGCCCGCCAGATACGAAGAGCGACAGACTTCAACTAAGGGGACAGGGATCATGACCGTAACGGTTTACACGAAGCCGGCCTGTGTTCAGTGCAACGCAACCTACCGGGCACTCGACAAGAAGGGCATTGCCTACCAGAGTGTCGACATCTCCCAGGATGCCGAGGCCCTCGAGCGCCTCAAGGCACTGGGCTACATGCAGGCTCCGGTTGTCGTAACCGAGCAGGACCACTGGTCTGGTTTCCGCCCGGACAAGATCGAGGAACTGGCCCAGGCCGTTTCCTCCGTGGCCTAAGTTTCCATTCAAACTTCGCCACCACAGCACACTAAGAATTCCTCTGTAGACGAGGTGACTCCCATGGCAACGCTGACAGCGGCAACCGTACGCAAGGCGACGGAAGCTGTCACTACGAGGAGTCACCTCATCTACTTTTCCTCGACCTCCGAGAACACCAAACGATTCGTCCGGAAGCTGGGCAGGGATGCGGCTCGTATCCCCTTGTACGCCCAGGACGCTCCTCTTCTGGCACTTGAACCTTTCGTTCTTGTCCTGCCCACTTACGGCGGAACGAACGGCGAAGGTTCCGTGCCGAAGCAGGTCATCAGATTCCTGAACGATCCAAGGAACAGGAAACTGATCCGCGGTGTTATCGGAGCAGGGAACACGAACTTCGCGGACAACTACTGCGCGGCCGGGGACATCATCTCCGTCAAGTGCAAGGTGCCGCATCTTTATCGGTTCGAACTTATGGGAACACCCGAAGACGTAGACCGAGTGAATCAAGGATTGGAAGAGTTTTGGACACAACTGTCGCAGAAACAGAAGTAACCGGGAGCGCTGTGGACACGGCCAAGAAGCCCCTGCCTGAGGCTTATAAGGGCTTGGGTTATCACGAGCTCAACGCCATGCTGAATCTGTACGGACCGAACGGCGAAATCCAGTTCGAAGCCGACCGTGAAGCAGCGCACCAGTACTTCCTGCAGCACGTGAACAACAACACGGTGTTCTTCCATGACCTGGAAGAGAAGCTCGACTACCTGGTGAAGAACCAGTACTACGAGCGCGAAACGCTCGACCAGTACACCATGAACTTCATCCGCGACCTCTTCAACCGCGCCTACAAGAAGAAGTTCCGCTTCGAGACCTTCCTTGGTGCCTTCAAGTTCTACACGTCCTACACACTGAAGACGTTTGACGGCAAGCGCTTCCTGGAGCGCTACGAAGACCGTGTCTGCATGGTTGCCCTGCATCTGGCCCGCGGCAACGAGGACCTGGCCAACCGCCTCGTCGATGAAATCATTGACGGCCGCTTCCAGCCGGCAACCCCCACGTTCCTCAATGCCGGCAAGGCGCAGCGCGGCGAGCTCGTCTCCTGCTTCCTGCTTCGCATCGAAGACAACATGGAGTCGATCGCCCGCGCCATCAACTCCGCCCTTCAGCTCTCCAAGCGTGGCGGCGGTGTTGCCCTCTCGCTCACCAACATCCGCGAGCACGGTGCCCCGATCAAGCAGATCGAAAACCAGTCCTCCGGCGTGATCCCCGTGATGAAGCTCCTCGAAGACAGCTTCTCCTACGCCAACCAGCTCGGTGCCCGCCAGGGTGCAGGTGCCGTCTACCTGCACGCCCACCACCCGGACATCCACCGCTTCCTGGACACCAAGCGCGAGAACGCTGATGAGAAGATCCGCATTAAGACCCTTTCCTTGGGCGTTGTGGTTCCGGACATCACGTTCGAGCTCGCCAAGAAGAACGAGGACATGTACCTCTTCTCGCCGTACGACGTCGAGAAGGTCTATGGTGTTCCGTTCTCCGATATTTCGGTGACCGAGAAGTACTACGAGATGGTTGACGATTCCCGGATCAAGAAGACCAAGATCAGCGCCCGTGAGTTCTTCCAGACGCTCGCGGAGATCCAGTTCGAGTCCGGCTACCCGTACATCATGTTCGAGGACACCGTGAACCGGGCCAACCCGATCGACGGCAAGATCACCATGAGCAACCTGTGCTCGGAGATCCTGCAGGTTTCCTCGCCGTCCATCTACGCCGAGGACCTCAGCTACGAGACCGTCGGCAAGGACATTTCCTGCAACCTCGGTTCCATGAACATCGCCAAGACCATGGATTCGCCGGACTTCGGACTCTCCATCGAGACGTCCATCCGCGCCCTCAGCGCTGTGTCCGACATGTCCTACATCAACTCAGTTCCGTCCATCGCGCAGGGCAACGCCCAGAGCCACGCGATCGGCCTGGGCCAGATGAACCTCCACGGCTACCTTGCCCGCGAGCACGTCCACTACGGTTCCGAAGAGGGCCTGGACTTCACCAACATCTACTTCTACACGGTGCTGTTCCACGCCCTGCGTGCTTCAAACCGCCTGGCCATCGAGACCGGCCAGAAGTTCGGCGGCTTCGAGAAGTCCACCTACGCATCCGGTGAGTTCTTCGACAAGTACACCGAGCAGGAATGGGCTCCGGAGACGGACCGCGTCAAGGAACTCTTTGCCGGCCACCACATCCCCACCCAGGATGACTGGCGCGAGCTGAAGGCCTCTGTCATGGAGCACGGCATCTACAACCAGAACCTCCAGGCCGTGCCGCCTACCGGTTCCATCAGCTACATCAACAACTCCACGTCCTCCATCCACCCGGTGGCCGCGAAGATCGAAATCCGCAAGGAAGGCAAGATCGGCCGCGTCTACTACCCGGCTCCGTACCTGACCAACGACAACCTGGAGTATTACCAGGATGCCTACGAAATCGGCTACGAGAAGATCATCGACACCTACGCCGCTGCTACGCAGCACGTGGACCAGGGCCTGTCCCTGACGCTGTTCTTCAAGGACACCGCCACCACGCGCGATATCAACAAGGCGCAGATCTACGCATGGCGCAAGGGCATCAAGACCCTCTACTACATCCGTCTCCGCCAGCTCGCGCTGGAAGGGACTGAGGTTGAGGGCTGCGTTTCCTGCATGCTCTAGTCAACCGTTATCGGCTGACTCTCGGCGGCCTCGGCTGCACCCAAAACTAAAGATTACGACGGCGGGCCACCACCCGCCGTCGTAGGCTTATCTCAAGAAAAACCATCGCTTAAAGGGGATGAAATGACCGAAAAGGTCAAGCTGCTGACACACGTCGAGGCCATCAACTGGAACAAGATCCAGGACGACAAGGACGTGGAAGTCTGGAACCGGCTGGTCAACAACTTCTGGCTCCCGGAGAAGGTGCCGCTGTCCAACGACGTCCAGTCGTGGCATACCCTGACGCCGGATGAGCAGCAGCTCACCATGCGCGTTTTCACCGGCCTGACGCTCCTGGACACGATCCAGGGCACGGTCGGCGCTGTCTCGCTGATCCCGGATGCGATCACGCCGCACGAAGAAGCTGTGTACACCAACATCGCCTTCATGGAGTCGGTGCACGCCAAGTCGTACTCGTCCATTTTCTCCACCTTGTGCTCCACCAAGGAGATTGACGACGCCTTCCGCTGGTCCCTCGAAAACGAGAACCTGCAGAAGAAAGCCCAGATCGTCATGGACTACTACCAGGGCGACGATCCCCTGAAGCGCAAGGTGGCCTCCACGCTGCTGGAGAGCTTCCTGTTCTACTCGGGCTTCTACCTGCCCATGTACTGGTCCTCGCGCGCCAAGCTCACGAACACGGCCGACCTCATCCGCCTCATCATCCGCGACGAGGCCGTGCACGGTTACTACATCGGTTACAAGTTCCAGAAGGGCTTGGAGAAGGTATCCGAGGCCCGCAAGCAGGAAATCAAGGACTACACGTTCGAGCTCCTCTTCGAACTGTACGAAAACGAAGTCCAGTACACCCACGACCTCTATGACGGAGTCGGCCTGGCCGAGGACGTCAAAAAGTTCCTGCACTACAACGCCAACAAGGCCCTCATGAACCTCGGCTACGAGGCCATGTTCCCGGCTTCCGTCACCGACGTGAACCCGGCCATCCTGTCGGCCCTGTCCCCGAACGCCGACGAGAACCACGACTTCTTCTCGGGCTCGGGCTCCTCCTACGTGATTGGCAAGGCTGTCAACACGGAAGATGAGGACTGGGAGTTCTAAGTCGTCTATTAGTCGACCACCAAGAGGCGGGCAGCGAGCAATCGCTGCCCGCCTTTTTCGTGCCTGGTCATGTTCTGGAGGGTCGGTGTCCGGGTAGTGGTGGGGCTTTGGATTGGTAGGTGTGTCCGGTGGGGGTGCTGATGCTCAGGGTGTGGGTGTCTTCGGGTAGGGGTGTGGCGGCCCAGCCGGGGTTTTCTTTGGTGTGGTTGCATGCTTCGCAGAGCCCTGCTGCGTTGTCCAGGGTGGTGGTCCCGCCGGAGTGCCACGGTACGACGTGATCGATGTGCCGGATGGGCGCGTCGCAGTACGGTGTCCTGCAGGTATGGTCGCGGGCTTCGATGAATCGACGGTGCCGGTGCGGGAAGAGCCTGGCTTTGGAGTCCATGGCCAGCAGCTCACCGCTTTCGGGCGCGGTGTAGAGCCGCCGGAGCCAGACCTTGAACTCCTGGTCCTGTTCGGGTGCCGGCTGTAGGTCCTGTGCTGGGGCACCTCGTGCTGGTTGCCGGTCCTGACCGGATGTTGACCGGATGCCCGGCGGTGATCCGTGGCCTGTCGGGCTGTCTGGGGCTGGTGTTGGTGTCTCCGCCCACCGTGATCGGTAGCTTGTCGGCTGAACCGGCTGTTCCGGGTGGGTTGCTGCGCCGATCAGGGTTCTTGCCCAGGGTGCGGGGACGATGCCGTAGCCGTGGAGCCGGGCGGGTTCGGAATCGCTTTGGAACAGGGTGCGGTCGGTCATGACGACTTGGAGTTCAACCCCGGAGATCCCGCCGGGGGTGCCGGTGGTCCGTTCAACGAGGGTGTCGGCCATGACTTGGCCGCGGGTCCTGGGGTCACCGCTGGACCGGGCAGAGTCAGCGCTCCGGGTCAGTGCCGCGTACACGGCCACGCCTTGGCCGACCGGAAGCAGCGCGGTCAGGTACGTCATGGTGTCCGGTGCCGGTCTGAGGCTGACGGTTCGTTCCGTCGCGGCGTGGCTGGCGCGTTGGGCCACGGACCGTGGGTCACGGCGGTACGCGGCAGCTTTCGCGGCGGCGATGATGGCTTTGTCTCCGGCGCCGTCGAAGGTTCCGGTGTCGGGGGCGAGTTCGGCGTCCACCGCGGCCCGGTCTTCCACGGACAGGCAGGCTGTTTCCTTGACCAGCAGTGTGGCCCGCCACTCGTTGAGCAGGCCTTTGTTCAACGCCGCCAGGGTTCGAGGCATCTCCGTGACCAGGGCTTTGGCGAGGCCCAGCAACCGTGAGCCGCGGTTCGGTGATTCCCGACGCGCCAGCGCTACCTGCGCACCGACACCCTTGCCACGTTCGGCCGCAGGTACTCCCGCTTCGGCCTGTTCAGCGCGTTGGGCCAGATCAAAGGCCACGGCAATCTGGGCCTGCAGACCGGAGATGGCCGACTTCATCTCCTCCAGCATCCGCAATTGAGCAATCAGGTCACCGCTGATGGTCCCGGGCTGAGCCACACCCCGGGACAAGGGCTGCGCTACACCACGGGACAAAGAAACAGCAGGCACAGCAGACACCGTTGCTTGTGCTTGCCTTTCCCCGATCTGCTTCATGCTCCAACTCTCGCAGGAGGCACTGACATTATTAGACCGCCTGACTGGCCGGGTGAGTTCGGTTCCCACGTTGATTTCCCGCAACCAGCATTGAACTACCTCAAGCACCCTCCAGCAACGAGACGCACCCTAAAAGCAGGACTACGGGACCTCGCCTCCAGTTGTCGACCCAGCTGTCCCGCCCTTGTCCGCATCTCCATATCAGAGGAAGATCTTCGTCACAGCCGGGAGGTTTGCCATGGTGCAGCTGGAGAAGTTTGAAAAGTACTTGATTGAAGAGTTCTACGATGACTTTCGCACCGGTGAGATGTCCCACAAGACGTTCACCAGACGGGTCGCGTTCATAATAGGGGAGTATGACCGCGTCTGCGGCGGCCATGACCCTGGTGGGCTGTACACCGGACGAGGCGCCCAGCGGCATGTGGACGATTTCAAGGGCGCCTTCGAGTACCTCAATGGTCAGGACTTTGTCGAAGAGGGCCGCGTCGCCATGATCGGGTTCTGCTTCGGGGGCGGCATCACCTGGCAGGCAAGCACCGAGATCCAAGGACTCAAAGCAACATCCGCCTTCTACGGTCCCGCACCAGATCCGGCGAAAGTCCCCACCATCAAGCCGGCAGTCTTTGGCGTCTACGCGGAGAACGATGCGCGTATGACCGGCTCCATGCCCCAACTCCAAGAGGCCTTGGACAAGACCAGCGTCAAGCACCAGCTCAAGGTGTACCCCGGAGTGGACCATGCCTTCCACAACGACACCAGTGAGCGCTATGTGAGGGCCCAAGCCACGGCAGCCTGGAATGACACCCTGGCCTGGTTCAGGGACAACGTCTGAACCGCCCTACCAGAGGACTCAGCCCTGCAACCGCGCAGCCTCGCTGGCCAACTCGGCCTCCAACGTTTCGATGCTCGGCAGGCTGGCCACCAGTTCGTCCGGCAAGGAGTCAGCGAGGGAGGTTTTCCACTCTGCAATGCCCACAGGAGCGTTGAACCCACGCAGCGCGTACTCGGCCACCACACTGTTCTTCTCCTTGCACAAGAGCAGGCCGATGGTCGGCTTGTCATCCGGATGTGCCATGAGGTCATCCACCGCCGCCATGTACATACCCAGTTGCCCCAAAAACCCGGGTTCAAATTTCACGGCCTTCAGCTCGATCACCATGTAGCAGCGCAACTTCAGGTGGTAGAAGAGGAGGTCTGCGAAGAACTCGTCGCCGGCAATCTCCAACCGGACCTGCTCGCCCACAAAGGCGAAGCCCTGTCCCAGCTCCAACAGGAATTTCTCCACGTGTTTCACCAACTGCAGCTCCAGGTCCCTTTCGGTGTGCCGATCACTCATGGACAGAAAGTCGAAGACGTAGGGATCCTTGGTTGCCTGCTGTGCGAGATCCGAATCTGCAGGGACCATGGTGGAGGCAAAGTTGGTGATGGCTTGCCCCGAACGCTCATGCAAGCGGGTTGAAATCTGGTGTGTCAGCACGTTGCGGGACCATCCGTGTTGGGCAGCTGCCGCGGCGTACCAAAGGCGTGTGGCGGCGTCGTCGAGCTTTTCCAGCAGTGCGATCTGGTGGTACCAGGGCAATGTTGCAAGCGGCGCTTGCAACTTTGGGAAGTCAGGCCAGGCCTGCGCGAAGCTTTTCATGTACCTCAAGTTCCTGGGGGAGAAGCCCTTGGCTTCCGGGAACCGGGTACGGATGTCGGCAGACAAGCGGGTAACCACCTTGGCGCCCCAGCCTTGCTCGGATTCGCGTTCGGCGAGCTGCCGGCCAATGCTCCAGTAGGAATTCAACAACTCACTGTTGGCCGCAGCCATCGCCCGGGTCCTGCCAACGCGGACCTCTTGGGCCACAGTGTTAAGCAAAGTGGGATACCAGTCGGGCATGGACGAAGCAGCCGGGACACCCGGAAATGATGCTTCGGTGGTGAGCTCTTGGGACGGCATGGTGCTCCTGTCGGTTGCTGGTGTGACCACGCTAGGCGGAGGCACTGACAAAATAGACGTGTGAGCGAAGCCGGTGAATTCATGGACCACACGCTGCAGATGGAATCCACGTGGGAGAAAGCTGCCGAGGCCAGCGAGCGTCTTGGCGGGGCGCTGAAGGTGTATGGCGCATCCGTGGGTGCCGTGCGGGGAACCGTGAGGGATGCGCTCAAGCGGTACAAGAACCTGGACCATGACGAGATCACCGCCTTGAGTTCCGAACTCTGGGCCGAACCTGTGTTTGAACGGCGGCTTGCAGCAGTGGTTCTGCTGCAGACCAAATCAGGCATCCTGGTCAACACCGATCTCACCCGCATTGAAGGTTTTATCAGGCAGGCCGGGACCCGCGAACTGGTGGATCCCCTGGCGGTAGACGTCGTCAAACCATTGATGGCACGCCTGGAGGGCCAGGCGAAGGAACGCGCTGAACGCGTACTGGAACGGTGGGCGGCAGACCCGGATCCGGAGCTGCGGCACGCCGCGGCCCTGGCGACGGGGACCACCACTACCCCTTGATATGCACCAGCGACCCGCCTAGCGTTTCACTCACCACATGCCAGTGAATTGAGAGGCAGGCTAATCGATGAAATCGCTGTGGTTGGACCGGGAATCCCGCTTCATGTCCGACTCAATCCCCGAGGAAAAGCATTTTGACACCATCGTGGTGGGCGCCGGGCTTACGGGCATGGTGGCCGCCCTGCTGTTGTCCAGGTCCGGGCAACGCGTGGCCGTGTTCGAAGCCCGAACACTTGGCGCGGTGACCACTGGCAACACCACCGGCAAGCTGAGCCTCCTCCAAGGTGGAGCGCTGTCGGCCTTGCGCAGCCAGTACTCCCTGAAGGTAGTGCAGGCTTACGTGGAAGCCAACAAGTCCGGTCAGGCCTGGCTGACGCAGTACATGGAGCAGCAGGGCATCCCGTTCCAGCGCCGGACGGCGGTTACGTTCGCAACCACGGACGAAGGCGGTCAACGGCTCCGGAAGGAGGCTGCGGTTTCGCGGGACGCAGGTCTGGACGTGCACTTCAGCCGTGACGCCGGCCTGCCGTTTCCCGTAGTGGAGGCCCTGGAACTTGATGGCCAGGTCCAGATTCACCCCATGGAAGTGCTGGAGACCCTCGCCCGGGACATCCGGGACCACGGCGGCATGATCGTCGAGGACATGCAGGTGCAGAACGTCGGCTCGGAGCAACCCATGGAGGTCTCCACCCGCAAAGGAACTTTCACGGCGGACACTGTGGTGATTGCTACGGGCATCCCCATCCTGGACCGCGGCCTGTACTTTGCCAAACTGGAGCCCAACCGGTCTTACGCGGCGGCATTGAAGGTGCCCGGCGACATTCCGAAGGGAATGTACTTGTCCATCGATTCGCCCACCCGTTCCCAGCGCACACAACCCACGCCCGAGGGGGAGTTGCTTCTGGTCGGCGGCTATGGTCACACGGCGGGCCGGGCCACGTCTCCGCAGTCCCACCTGGATGACTTGCTCGGGTGGGCAACGCAGCATTACCCGGGAGCAGAGGTCACCCACACGTGGTCAGCCCAGGATTACCAAGCCACCAACCTGATGCCCTTCTTCGGCAAGCTTCCCCGAGGCCGCGGCCGGATCTTCTTCGGCACGGGTTACAACAAATGGGGGATGAGCAACGGTGTGGCGGCCGCACTTTCCATAACTTCGGACATCCTGGGCGGCCAGTCCGACTGGGCAACCGTCATCCATCATCGCGTTACTTCACCCCAGGGCGCGCTCCAGGCTGTCCGCCTCAACGCCTCCACCACCAAACGGATGGTGGAGGACAGGGCAAGGATCAAGGCAAATCCTGAAATCACCGATCAAACCCGCCCCGCGGAAGGAACGGGCGTGGTGGGGCTCTACAAGGGTGAGCCGGCTGCTGTTTCCACGGTGGATGGCAATGTGTGCATGGTTTCGGCGAGCTGTTCCCACTTGGGTGGCATTGTGAGCTGGAACGATGCCGAAAAGTCCTGGGACTGCCCGCTCCACGGTTCCCGGTTCACGCCGGAGGGTAAGTACCTTGAGGGCCCGGCCACGCATCACTTGCAGAAGTCGCCGGTCAAGCCTCCTGCCAAGAAAAAGGACTAGCTCAGCCGTTCGACGCGCCGCCGCGCTTGGTCGGCGGCGCGTCGTTGCTGCGTGGCGGTCCTGACGGCACGTTTCTTGTTCAATTCCGCGGTTTCGGCATCACGGGTGATGCCAATGAGTTCGGCCTCAAGGGCGGCCAGACGCTTCTTGGCCTCTTCGATCCCTGACTTGATGCCCGTACGACGCTCGGCCAGTTCGTTGACGGTGTCCCACGCTTCGGACGCTGACGATTCTGCCTCCTTGGCTGCTTTGTCGGCAGCCTCGAACTCTTTGCGGGCTTCCTCCAGCGCAGCTTGCTGCTTGGCGGCGCGTCGATCCGCCAGAGATGTCGCTTCGTCCTTGGCGGATTTGCGGTTGGGTTCCTTCTCCTTGGACAACACGTCTTTGGAGGGCGGAGAGCTCTTGGAACGTGCTGCTGTTTTCTTCCCGGCCGGGCCCTTCGCAGTTGTTCCTTCGGCGGAGAGCTGTCCAGCCTCGTCGTCGGGGCCTGCTGCTGCGATCGCCCCCGTCAGATCCACTGCCTCGAAGCCGCTGCCGCTAAGACCCCGGATCAGTCTGCCTGTCCGGACCGCGGCGCCGGCCCCGGGATCGGCCATTGCCGCCCTGAACGTCTGCTCTACATCTGCTGCTGCAGCCGCGCTGAGTGGAGCGCCCAGCTCCGAAGCCAGGTCCTTGGCCGCATGGACTGCTGTTGTCAGGTGGCCTTGGCGTTGCTGCCCGAGTTCGCGGAATGCTTCGGCGTCGCCCTCCTCTTGGGCGGTTCGCAGCGAAACGCCAAAGCGTACGACGCCGTCAATCACCTCAGGCTTGTGATTGGCCAGCATGTTGATGGCCCAGGCGCCTGCAGCCGGTTTGGGCAGGCTGCCGATTTCCTTGGCCAGGTCCTTGGCGCCGGTATCCTTGGCTTTGCGGACCAGTGCTGTTCTCCCGGCCGTGAAGTCGCGGGGCGGCACGGCGTAAAGCTCCTGGGCGGCGTCACGGAGGTCCATGCACTCATCCTAGGGTCAGCAATGGCCCATCCCAGGATCAATGCTGATCCGGGGGATGCCCTGGTGCCGCCGGTTGAGCGTCATGGGCCAAAGCCAGGTCTTCACTGAGTCGTTGCTTAGGGTAGCCTAATTCGAGTGGATCAGATCATGAGTTTGCCTTTCGGCGTCGCCCTCGCGGCGCTCTTTGCGATTGTCATGATCCGGGTCAATGTCACGTATTGGATCGGGCGGGGAGCTGTTGCCGGGCTTGCGCACACCCGCTTCGGCAGTTCCTTGGAGCGCCCCAAAGCAGCCCGTGCCCAAGCCCTCATCCAGCGGTGGGGACCATACGCCGTCGTGCTTTCCTTCCTTACCATTGGGCTGCAGACTGCCATCAACCTCGCTGCGGGGGCAGCGCGGATGCCTTTGCGAAGGTACCTGCCCGCAGCAATTGCCGGTTCTGTGATGTGGGCGTTGCTCTATGCCACCATTGGGCTTGCCGCCTTGGAAGCCTGGCTTGCGGTTGCGGCGGCGTCTCCCGTTGGCGCCGGGCTGGGAGTGGCTGCGGTGGCTGCAGTTGTTGTCTGGGTCGTGCTGGTCCGTCGGCGTCGGGAAAGGGCCAAATCAGCGGATACAGTGGTCTGAGTTCTACTGCTGGATCGGCGAAAGGCTCGGGTTGACTACTGCATTACCGGAACTGGCGGACGGCGATTTCTACTACCAATCGTTGGGCCAGGGCCGTTACAGGTCCACGATCCATGCCCAGGGTGCGTGGAATCCCCACGAGCAACACATGGCCCCGGCCTCGGGCATCATTGCCGATGCCCTGGTCCGCCATGAGCCCAGGGACGATGTCCGCATGGCGCGGATCAGTTACGAAATCCTCGGGCTGATTCCCGGCGGCGAGTTCCAGGTCACCACCTCAACGCTGAGGCCGGGAAGGACCATCGAGCTCATCCAGGCCGAACTCTCCGCCGGCGGCCGTGTTGCCATCCGTGCCTCGGCGTGGCGGATGGTCACCAGCGATACCAGGGCCGTAGCAGCAATTGAGGACCAGCCCATGCCGGCGCCCGATGAATGCAAGCCGTGGGAGGGTGCAAGTGTGTGGCCCGGCGGCTACATCCGCTCCTTGGAAATGCGTTTGGCCGAGGGCCACCGGCCCGGATCAGGCAAGGTTTGGATCCGCACTTCGCACCCTCTGACCGACCAGGACGACACCACGGACCTGGCGCGTCTGATGGGTTTGGTGGATACCGCCAACGGCATCGCTGCCCGGGTTCCCCCGGGCGAAAACAGCTACATTTTTCCCAACGTCGATCTTCAGATCCACATGTACCGGGCTCCGTCCGGTGAATGGCTGGGGCTGGACAACAAAGTCTCCTTCGGTGCTGACGGCATCGGGCTGACCTCTACGGTCCTTCACGATGCCAGCGGGCCGTTTGGCAGGGCCGAACAGATCCTGACATTGAGGAAGAGCTGATGGCGGACTCTCCTGCAGGGGCCCGCCGGCTCACGGTCTATCGGCAAGGCGAATCGATGGGAGCGGCAGAAGACCTCGACTTTGCCCTGGCGCTGTTGCAGCGTGCCCGCAGCGGGCAGCTGGGTCCTTCGCTTCGCCTGTACCGTCCGCAGCCCACCGTTGCGTTCGGGCAACGGGATGCGAACCTTCCTGGATTCCCGGCTGCCGCCGAAGCCTGCCGGGAGCTTGGATTCGAGCCATTGGTTCGGAAGGCCGGTGGCCGCGCTGCCGCCTACCACCAAGGAACGCTGGTGATAGACCACATCGAGCCTCATCCGGATGCGATCGTGAGGGCCAAGGCCAGATTTTCGGAGTTTGGTGAATTATTGGCCGGCGCGCTTCGCAGCGTTGGTGTCCATGCCGCCGTCGGCGAAATACCGGGGGAGTATTGCCCGGGCGAGTTCAGCGTCCACGGCGAGGACCCGGATTTTCCTGCGCACCGCATCAAGCTCATCGGCACGGCCCAACGCGTGGTGTCCGGTGGTTGGCTTTTCAGCTCGGTGATTGTGGTGGAAAACTCCAAGCCCATCCGCGAGGTGCTCTCTGCCAGCTATGCCGCATTGGGGCTTGAATGGGATCCGGCAACCGCCGGTGCAGCCAATGACCTCCTGCCGCATTTGGATGTCCAGACCGTGGAGGACGCGGTGGTTGAGGCCTATCGGGGGTACGCGGAAATCCTCGACGGCGACTTCCGGACCCTGGCGGGTTAGGGACGCGAGTCCCCTTCCCGCCAGGCCACGGGATTCAGCAACGTCCGGGTCAGTGACCGCGGGCGATCCATTCGTCCAGGTGCGGCTTTTCCCCTCCGATGGTGGTGGAGTCGCCGTGACCGGTGCGGACCACTGTCTCTTCGGGCAGGGTGAGCAACTTGGTCCTGATGGACTCAATGATGGTGGGGAAGTCGCTGTACGAGCGTCCCGTTGCGCCGGGGCCGCCCTGGAAGAGCGTATCTCCGCTGAAAAGCGTCCCTTCGCTGGGAACGTGGAAGGAAACAGATCCAGGGGAGTGCCCGGGGGTGTGGATTGCCTTCACTGTTGCACCGGCAATGGTGAACTCGTCGCCGTCCACGATTGCTGCATCGGGATCAGTTTCGGGGAACACGGCGTTCCAGAGCATCCAGTCGTCCTGGTGCAAATGAATGGGAGCTTTGGCCAGCTCCGCGAATTCACCGGCTGAACGGATGTGGTCGTCATGGCCGTGGGTCAGCAAGATGCCTTTGACGCTGCGGCCGCCCACGGCCTGGTGAATTGCTTCGGGGTTGTGGGCTGGGTCGATGACGAAGCATTCGGAGTCGTCCCCGATGATCCAGACGTTGTTCTCAACGTCCCAGGTGCCGCCGTCGAGGGAGAACGTCCCTGAGGTAACGACGTGGTCGATGGTCAGCGCGCTCACAGTTCAACCACCGATCGCAGGACAGCGCCGTGGTGCATCTTGTCGAATGCTTCTTCGACTTGGTCGATGGTGATGCGCTCGGTCACGAACGCGTCCAAATCCAGCTTGCCCTGCTTGTAGAGGTCAACCAACATGGGGAAGTCCCTGGAGGGCAGGCAGTCGCCGTACCAGGAAGATTTCAGCGATCCGCCACGGCCGAAGACGTCCAGCAGCGGCAGCTCCAGGGTCATCTCGGGTGTGGGGACACCTACCAGGACAACCGTGCCGGCCAGGTCCCGGGCGTAGAAGGCCTGCTTGTAGGTTTCAGGACGTCCGACGGCGTCGATCACCACGTCGGCGCCGAATCCGCCGGTGAGGGCCCGGATTTCCTCGATGGGGTCGCCCTTGGAGGAGTCCACGGTGTGCGTTGCACCAAGGTCCTTGGCGCGCTCGAGCTTTTTGGCGTCGATGTCCACGGCGATGATGGTGGTGGCGCCGGCAAGCGCGGCACCTGCGATGGCTGCTACACCGACGCCGCCGCAGCCAATTACGGCAACCGAGTCGCCCCGTTTGACCCCGCCGGTGTTGAGCGCTGCGCCCAAACCTGCCATGACGCCGCAGCCGAGCAGCCCGACTGCGGCGGCATCGGCGTCGGGGTCTACTTTGGTGCACTGCCCGGCGGCGACGAGGGTCTTTTCGATGAAAGCGCCGATGCCCAAGGCCGGGGAGAGCTCCGTGCCGTCTTCGAGGGTCATCTTCTGGGTGGCGTTGTGGGTGTTGAAGCAGTACTGCGCCTGGCCGCGGTTGCAGGCCCGGCAGTTGCCGCACACGGCACGCCAGTTCAGGACCACGCGGTCTCCGGGGGCGACGTCGGTGACGTCGGGCCCTACTGCGCTGACGACTCCGGTGGCTTCGTGTCCGAGCAGGAAGGGAAAGTCGTCGCTGATGCCGCCGAGCTTGTAGTGGAGGTCGGTGTGGCAAACACCGCTGGTGAGGATGTCCACCAGTGCTTCGCCGGGGCCGGGTTCGGGAACCAGGATTGTTTCGAGGGTTGCGGGTGCGCCTTTGGAGCGGACGACGACACCTTTGACTGCGTGGACCATGGAGATGTTCCCTTCGGGGCTCGCGGAGAGCGGGCCCTGTTAAAGGCAGCAAGGCCCGCTGCGGATTCCCAATCTGTCTATCACAGGTGGCAGACAGTGTGTGGATTGTTCCGTTGCGGGCCTTGGCGCGGTTAAGCCGGGAGCTTGCGTTATACGGTGACCAGGCGCTTCTCAACCTCTGAGGCTGAGGGGTTGGTTGCCGCGGTGCCGTCCGGGAAGAGAACGGTGGGGACGGTGCGGTTGCCTCCGTTGAGCTGCTCGACGAGTTCGGCCGTGCCGTCCACTTCTTCGATGTTGATCTCGGTGTAGCCGATTCCCTTGGCGTCCAGTTGCTTCTTCAGGCGGTTGCAGTACCCGCACCAGGTGGTCGAGAACATGGTGATGGTGCCGGAGTCGGGAGTGAAGTCCACAGAGCTCTCCTCAGTATTTGGTCGTTTGCGCGGAATGGTTCGTTGTTATCAACCGTAACCCGCGCCCAAATAATTCCCCGTTGCCCGCGAAGCCGGGTTACGTCGGATCTTGCGCTGGTGCGTTCTGCCAGGAGAAGGCAGACTGTTGGCATGTGTGGACGTTATGTAATGGCCCGTGCGGTGGGGGACCTGCTCGCCGATTTCGATGCCGAACTTGAAAACGAAGTTGCCCTCGAAAAGTCCTGGAATGTAGCACCCACAGATGCTGTTCCGATCGTCCTGGAGCGGCTGGTGGACGAGCACCTGAAGCGCCAGCTCCATGTTGCCAAGTGGGGGCTGGTGCCATCGTGGGCCAAGGATCCCAAGGCCGGTGCCCGGTTGATCAACGCCCGCAGCGAGACCCTCCTGGAGAAGCCCTCCTTCAAAAAGGCAGCCGTAGCCCGCCGATGCGCTGTTCCGGCTGATGGGTATTACGAGTGGAAGAAGGGCGAGGGCAAGAACAAGCAGCCCTACTATGTACACCCGGGTGATGGCCAGGGCCTGGTGTTTGCCGGGTTGTATGAGTGGTGGCGGGACCAGTCGGCGCCGGCTGACGATCCCGGGCGTTGGTTGTTGTCCATGTCCATCCTGACGGCGGATACTCCTACTGCTGAATCTGCCCGGACCAGGCGGAGTGCTTCAGTGTTTGATGAGCTCACGGCCCTGCACGACCGCGTGCCGTTGCCGATGGACAAGGACACCATGGAGGCCTGGTTGGATCCCCGGGAGAAGGACGCTGCGGGATTGGTGGAGATGGTCCGCTCAAAGGCGCACGATGCCGCCGCCGGTTGGACGTTGGATCCTGTGGGCAGTGCCGTGGGAAACGTCCGCAACAACTCCCCGGAGCTCATTGAGCCGGTGGAAGGCCTCTTCTAACCTCAGAGAGCCTCGGTCACCGGGACGCCGGACTGGAATTCGCGTCCGTCTGCTTCGCTGAAGCCCGTCATGACGTGGCCTTTGCTGAGCCCGTGGATGGCTGACATGGGGAAGTTTCCGGTGATGACATTCCCGGAATGCTCCACGCCTTTGATGTCGTAGTTTTCCTCGGCGCTCAGGGAGTGGTTGAAGGAGTAGAACGAGATCGCCTCTCCGTTCATGAACTCAATGCCCAGCCTGCGTTGGGAGGAATAGTCCTCACTGGCAGCAACCAGGCCCACGACGTAAGCGCCGGAGCCTGGTATGTTCCCATCGATTTCGAACCGTGCCACCAGGTTCTCGTCCGATGCCGTGATGTTGACCTGCTTCAGGAGTGCGTCATTGGTACTCATGGCACAATCCTGCTCTGTGGACCCGCTGCCGTCCACCCCTTGACTTTCATCCTTCCAGCAGGCGCCGGATGTTCCCCACGATGGACAGCCTGTCAACGTCCTGGCCTTGGCGTGCGGTCAGCAGATGCATGGCGAGGCCATCACCGTAGTCGGCTACCGACTCGGCGCGGGCCCTGGCATCGGGCACGTTGAGGTGCTCCAGGATGTAGGCCAGTCCGGAGATCATTCGTTCGTGGCCGGCTGCAACCACGCCGGGCTGATCCAGCGCAAAGGCGAACCTGGCCCGGGTGAGGTCTGCATTTTCCAGCGCGAGTCCCATGAGGGCGCTGGTGAGTTGTTCGGCGAGGTCCGCTACCGACGTCGGCCTCTCCCATCCGCGGTGCTGAAGCAGGAGGTTGTCACGTTCCTCGACGCGGTCGACGGCGGCACTGACCAGCGCTGCGCGGTTGCGGAAATAGTTCGAGGTGGTTCCAACGGCCACGCCGGCATGGGCGTCGACGGCCCGGTGCGTGAGGCCTTTGAGGCCTTTGGCCGCGACGACCGCAAGGGCGGCGTCGGCAAGTTCTGTTCGTCGGTCCGGCATGGCGAAAGTCTAGCTTCAAGACCTATCTCTACTACAAATGTAGTAGTACAGTGTGGCCATGGAAAAAGTGGACATCATTGGCGGAGGAATTGCCGGACTGGCGCTCGCGGGAAGGCTTGACCCCGGCAGGTTCGCAGTCACGGTTTACGAGCAGCGACCTGAACTGCCCACGGTCGGAACAACCCTGGCCATGTGGACCGAAGCACAGCAAGCGCTGGCCGAGCTGGGGATCCTGGGAGCCGCGCGAAGCCGGGGAGCCACCATCAAAACCGGGGCGCTCCGTAGCCCCACGGGAGAACCCATGCTCTCCATGGAGGGGGAGGGGCTCATGGGAATTTCCCGCCCTGAACTGCTGACACTGCTTGATTCGGCCGTGCCGAAAACCGTACGCAGGGTGAACGGACGGGTGGAGGACCTCCCGAAAGATGCTGCACTGACCGTGGGTGCGGACGGGGTCAACAGTGTTGTAAGGCGTGACTATTGGGGTACGCGAAGTGGGGCCAGGCCGACACCATTCCTCGCCGTCCGCGGAGTCATACCGGAACCTCCCGCCACCAGTGACATCGGCGAGTATTGGGGGCGGGGGGAAATCTTTGGCCTGGCTCCGGCCGGAAACGGAACCAACTGGTATGCCTCCTTCCGCTCAGATGACAGCCTGGACAAAGCGGACGTCGCTACCGCCCTTGAACTGACCAGGCGCCGGTATGCTCACTACTCACCGGCAGTGCTTAGGGTTTTGTCCCTGGCGTCGCCGGAAAACTCACTGGCCCAACGCATCTGGACCACGCCGCCCATGAGGCGCTATTCACGGGGCAAGGTGGTGTTGCTCGGAGATGCCGCACACGCCATGACCCCCAACCTTGGCAGGGGCGCCTGCGAAGCACTTATCGACGCCGTGACCCTGGCCGGTCTCCTCAATGAAAAGCCCTTGGACGCGGCGCTCGCCGCCTATGGCAGGAAGCGGGTGCCAAGGACGCAGCAACTTCGCCTCGCATCCTCACTCATGGGAAACATCGCCCTCGCCCAGGGACTGCAACCATGGCGTGATGCCCTCCTTAAGCAGGTGGGCAAGCAGGTGGCACGGTCCAGGAAGAAGGCCGAAACTTCGAAGTAGGTTTTGCATCCGGCCCGGCGTAAACTGGATTTATTCGAACATACTTTCGAATTAAGGAAACCAGTGCAAACGGGGTGAGGATATGGGGCTGTTCAGCGAGTCCGTGGAAGTCGGCTGCACGGAAACGGGCCAGCCAAACACCGTCCAATGGAAAGGAACGCACTACTCAGTGTGCAACCCCCCGGAGCGCTGGTACGAACGACGCCAATGGTGGCTTGAAGAAAGCCGCGCCCCCTTGGGAACCGGAGCAGGCCTGGTGGACCACGAAATATGGCGCGTCCAGCTCCAACCCCTCCACACAGACGCCACAGCTGCAGAACCCATCACCCTTGACCTCGTACGCCACGTCAACAGCGGGCGATGGCGGCTCCTTCGCATCCACGCTGCTGCGCCCGCACGTGCAGTAGAGCCCGACGAAGCAGCGTGAACCCTTGAGCTTTACCCACCTGCACGTCTCCACGGCCTTCAGCGCACACTATGGCGTCTCCTGGCCCGAGGAACTCGCCCAAGCAGCCGCAGCAGACGGAGCCACCGCACTGGCATGTACAGACCGTGACGGCTTGTACGGCACCATCAAACACCTCAAAGCATGCATGGACGCCGGCATCGATCCCATCGTCGGGGTGGACCTGGCAGTCTTCGACGACGACGGCGACCACCGCACCCAAGTCGCGGGCCGCGTCGTCGTCCTCGCCCACGGCAACAACAACGGCGCCGGCTACCGCGCACTCTGCAGGCTCATCTCCGACGCCCACGCCCGAACCTCAGGCAAAGCCGGAGGAACAATCCCCACGGCCATCACCCGCAGCGAACTGGCATCAAGGACACTGGACCCCCAAACCCTCAAACCCGTGCTGACAGTCCTGATCGGACCCGACTCAGATGTTGGACAGGCCATGGGAGGCCGAAAATACCTCAGGCCCAGAACACTCTTCAAACAGTGGATTGACGCCATGCCTCCCGGAACCGTCGTAGCTGAAGTCGTCACCCACCTCAGCGCCCCCGGAGAACCACTCAGCACCGCCCATGCCGTACGGATGCTCAAGCTGGCCCTCGAATACAACATCCCCGCAGTCCTCACCAACGCCGTACGCTATTGCGCCCAAGACGGCGCCGCCACGGCAGATGTCCTGGATTCCGCACGCACCCTCAAATCCCTGCCCGAACTCTCAGCAGCCCCCATGCTCCAACCAACAGGGCAAGGATGGCTGAAAACCGCTGGCCACATGCTCCAACTCGGCAAAGAAATCATGACAGCAGCCGGACAGGGAAAAGCTGACCTCCATAAACTGCTGGCCAACACCGAAGCGCTCGCCGACAAATGCCGCATCAACCCCATCCTGGACATGGGTTGGAAGAAACCCGTGGTTCCGGAAGCCTCCATCATCGGCATCGACACCGATCCCATGGTGGAACTCACCCAGCGTTGCCACGCCGGAATCACCAAGAGGTTCCCCGGCATCACAGGAGAAGCCGAAAAGCAGGTGCGCTCGCGGTTGGAACATGAACTGGGCATCATCGCGCGGCTGGGTTTCGCTTCCTACTTCCTCACCGTTGCAGAGGTATCCAGGATGATCCTCGACATGGGCGTCAGGGTAGCGGCCAGGGGGTCCGGCGCCTCCAGCCTGGTCAACTACCTGATCGATATCAGCCAGGTGGATCCAATCCGCCACGACCTCATTTTTGAACGATTCCTGTCTGGTCGCCGATCCACCCTTCCGGACATTGATATAGACGTCGAAAGCGCCGAAAGGCACAACGTCTATCGAAAGATTTTTGACCGCTTCGGCTCTGAACGCGTCACCCTCATGAGCATGCAGAACGGATATAGGGCGAGGGGGGCTGTTCGGGACGCGGGCCTCGCCTTGGGTATGGACGATGGTGAAGTCGGCGAAATTGCCAAGCAATTGTGGAGGTTCTCAGCCCGCAAGTTCCGTGAGGCATTGGTTGAAAAGCCGGAACTGCGCTCCTTTGCAGGCCGGGTGGAACAAAGGGGCCTGGAGGAAAACCAGCAGCTCGATCTCCTGGTGGACCTTACCGAAAGGTTGGACCGGCTTCCCCGGCACATCTCCATGCATCCATGCGGACTGATTTTGGGTGATGCGACCCTCCTTGACCGCACTCCGGTCCAGCCCAGCGGATTGGGACTGCCCATGAGTCAGTTCGACAAGCACGACATGGATCCCATGGGAATGCTTAAGCTCGATGTCCTGGGCGTACGCATGCAAAGTGCCATGGCGTTTGCTGTCCGGGAAGTCATTCGCCTTCATCCTTCCAAAGCTGAGGTTGTGGCTGCGGGGCGGCATCCTGTGGAACCGGGAGGGACAGGTCCGGACTTTATCGCCGAGGACGGCAGGATCGACCTCAACGCAGTTCCTTTCGACGACGAACCCACTTTCGAGCTGATCCGGAGCACCCACACACTGGGTTGCTTCCAGATCGAGTCCCCTGGTCAGCGGGAGCTCATTGGAAAGATGGCGCCCCGGGAATTCAATGACCTCATCATTGATATCTCGCTCTTCAGGCCCGGGCCCATGAAATCGGACATGGTGCGGCCCTTCCTGGAACACCGGCACGGGTTTGCTCCGGAAAAATATCCCCACCCGGACCTCAAGCCGGCGTTGCAGGAAACGCATGGAGTGACCGTCTTCCATGAACAGATCCTCAAGACCTTCCATGTCATGACCGGGTGCGGGCTGGACAGGGCTGATGAGTTCCGGCGGGCATTGGGCGACGAAGTCCTTGAGCCGGGAGTGGAGAGCTACTTCCGACGCAAGGCCATCAAGAAGTATTCACCCGAGGTGGTGGATGCAGTGTGGGGAACCTTGAAGGCCTTCGGCAGCTTTGGGTTCTGCAAAGCCCATGGAGCAGCCTTTGCTGTGCCCACCTATCAATCTGCTTGGCTGAAAGCCCACCATCCGGAAGCCTTTCTGGCCGGACTATGGGAACACGATCCTGGAATGTACCCAAAGCGCCTCCTGGTGGCAGAAGCACGCAGGTTGGGCATCCCCATCCTGCCCTTGGACATCAACCGCAGCCAGGCCGAATACCGGGTGGAAAAAATCCAGGACGGTCCCCATCACGGCAAACTCGGGATCCGGTTGAGCCTTACGGGAATCTACGGCCTGTCGGGAGCTGAGCTCAAAAGAATCGTGGCAGGCCAGCCCTTTGATTCCCTGGCTGACCTCCGGGCGCGCGCCAGGGTAAGCAAGCCCAACATCAAGAGGCTTGCCCAGCTTGGGGCTTTTGATGCCCTTCATCATGACTCCGGGGGTAAAGCCAACAGGGCTGACCTTGTGCAACACCTCCAGGCCCTCCAAAGCAGCCCGTCCAAAAAAGCTGCCGACGTCATTGAAGGGCAATTGTCATTTGCCTTTGGTGATGTTGAGCTCCGGAACCTGGCTCCGGAACTTCCCGAGCCTTCCATGGTGGACAACGTCAGGGCAGAGCTTGACCTGATGGCCGTCGATGTCAGCGAACACCTCATGGACAGTCACCGTCCATTGCTGGACAAGCTGGGAGTCACCACTGCAGATAAGCTCCTTGGTCTTCGCAACGGGACCGAAGTGCTGGTGGCGGGAGTGAGGGTCGCCACCCAGACCCCGCCCATGCGTGGTGGCAGGCGTGTGGTCTTCATCAGCATCGATGACGGTACTGGTTGCGTGGATTCCGTCTTTTTCCATGAAGCGCAGGAAGAATCCGGACCCCTGCTGTTTGGTACCCGTTTGCTGCTGATCCGCGGAACCACCAGGCGGACAGGTCCCAAAGGCATCAGCATCAGCGCCACCAAAGCGTGGGATTTGAGCCGGCCCGAAACGTTGCCCTATGCCGAACCCGTTCCATCCGGAGGTGCCCTGCCGGATGAATACACCCACAGGGGAGCATTGCATGGCATCTCCAGGAACCTCGCCATCACTGGCCTGGGCAGCTGAACGGGCGGCTGCTTGCGCTGCTGCTTGGGCGTCGGCGCGCTGCTTTGGCCGCCCCCGCTGAAGCAGATACGATTGACGGTGGCTGGCTGTGGTCCCCGTACGCCACAAGCTATGAAGCCTTAACCATGAATAGGAGACACCCGTGTCAGATGCCCAACAGATCACCCTCATCGTCGATGGCGAAGAGACCAAGGTGACGGAAGGGACTACCGGCGCGGAACTCTTCTTCGAGCGCCGCGACGTCGTTGTAGCCCGTGTCAATGGAGTGTTGAAGGACCTTGACCAGGTCCTCACCGAGGGCGCGGACGTCGAAGGCGTCACCATCGATTCCCCTGATGGACTCAACGTCCTTCGCCACTCCACAGCCCACGTCATGGCGCAGGCTGTGCAGCAGTTGCGCCCCGACGCCAAGCTTGGCATCGGCCCCTACATCACTGACGGCTTCTACTTCGACTTCGACGTCGCCGAGCCGTTCACCCCTGAAGACCTGCGCACCCTGGAAAAGATGATGCAGAAGATCATCAACCAGAACCAGAAGTTCGTCCGCCGTGTGGTTACTGAAGAAGAAGCCCGCGAAGCAATGTCCAACGAGCCCTACAAGCTGGAGCTGTTGGGCAAGAAGAACGACTCAACCGACGCCGCGGAAGGCGTCAATGTTGAGGTCGGCGCCGGCGACATCACTATCTACGACAATGTGGATCGCAAGAGTGGCGAAAGCATCTGGTGCGACCTTTGCCGTGGTCCCCACCTGCAGAACACCAAAATCATCTCCAACGCCTTCGCATTGACGCGTTCTTCCGCTGCCTACTGGCTGGGCAACCAGAACAACCAGCAGCTCCAGCGCATCTACGGAACCGCCTGGCCAACCAAGGAAGCACTCAAGGCCTACCAGGAGCGGATTGCCGAAGCTGAGCGCCGCGACCACCGCAAGCTTGGCGTGGAGCTTGACCTGTTCTCCTTCCCTGACGAGCTTGGCTCGGGCCTTCCGGTCTTCCACCCCAAGGGCGGCATCATCCGCAAGGCCATGGAGGACTATTCCCGTCAGCGCCACGTGGATGCCGGCTACGAGTTCGTCTACACCCCGCACATCACCAAGGGGCACCTCTACGAGGTTTCCGGACACCTTGACTGGTACAAGGACGGTATGTTCCCCGCGATGCAGGTGGACGCCGAATTCAACGAAGACGGTACCGTTCGCAAACCGGCCCAGGACTACTACCTGAAGCCGATGAACTGCCCCATGCACAACCTGATCTTCCGCTCCCGCGGCCGCTCCTACCGCGAACTTCCGCTGCGCCTGTTCGAGTTTGGTTCGGTCTACCGCTACGAAAAGTCCGGCGTCGTGCACGGGCTGACACGTGTCCGGGGCATGACACAGGACGACGCCCACATCTACTGCACCCGCGAGCAGATGAAGGACGAGCTCACCACCACGTTGAACTTTGTCCTGGGCCTCCTCAAGGATTACGGCCTGGACGACTTCTATCTGGAGCTCTCCACCAAGAACGAAGAAAAATTCGTTGGTGACGATGCCGCATGGGAGGAAGCCACCCGCACGTTGTCCGAGGTTGCCGCCGCTTCCGGCCTGGAACTGGTGCCGGATCCGGGTGGAGCTGCCTTCTACGGCCCCAAGATCTCGGTGCAGGCCAAGGACGCCCTGGGCAGGACCTGGCAAATGTCCACCATCCAGCTCGACTTCAATCTGCCGGAGCGCTTTGAGCTTGAGTACCAGGCTGCGGACGGGACCCGGCAACGCCCGGTCATGATCCACCGGGCACTCTTCGGATCCGTGGAACGCTTCATGGGCGTCCTCACGGAGCACTACGCAGGTGCGTTCCCGGCATGGCTCGCCCCCGTCCAGGTCGTGGGTATCCCGGTGGCCGAGACTTTCAACGACTACATGTTCGACGTCGTTGGGCAGCTTAAGGCAGCAGGCATACGCGCCGAAGTGGATATCTCCTCTGACCGCTTCCCCAAGAAGATCCGCACGGCCAGCAAGGACAAGATTCCCTTCGTCCTGATCGCCGGTGGCGAGGATGCAGAAGCCGGCGCTGTTTCGTTCCGCTTCCGCGACGGCAGCCAGGACAACGGCGTGCCCGTGGCGGAGGCGGTCCGCAGGATTGTGGACGCCGTCAAGAACCGCGAGAGCTGACGGAACGGACAAAGAGACGGTGCAGGAGAACACAGACGCGACAACCGGGATTCCGGGCGACGCCGAGGTAACCGATGACTTCGGACTTGCGGGCGTGCCGGACGCGTTTCAGCGCCTGTGGACTCCGCACCGCATGGCCTACATCAAGGGCGGGCAGGATCAGTTCAAGAACAAGGACGACTGCCCGTTCTGTGTAGGACCCACACGATCGGACGAGGAATCGCTGATCGTGCACCGGGGAAGGACCTGCTATGTGGTCCTGAACCTTTTCCCGTACAACCCGGGGCACTTGCTGATATGCCCCTACCGCCATGTCCCTGACTACACGGACATCACGGTGGAGGAGACGGCAGAGTTCGCCGACCTCACCCAAACCGCCATGCGGGTACTGCGGAAAGTGTCAAACCCCAGCGGTTTCAACCTTGGGATGAACCAAGGCGTCACCGGTGGCGCGGGAATCGCAGCGCATCTCCACCAGCACGTGGTTCCGCGCTGGGGTGGGGACGGAAACTTCTTCCCCATCATCGCCCAGACCAAGGCCATCACGCAGACGCTGGACGAAGTCCGCAAGCTCGTGGCCGAAGCCTGGCCGGGGGAGTCGAATGCTCAATAGGCATGCGCGCGGCTTCTTCACTTCACTTTTCACACCACTTGCGCGCTGGCTCCTCAAGATCGGCGTGTCCCCGGATGCGGTGACCATGGCCGGCACCGCCGGGGTCATCCTGGGTGGCTTGGTGCTGTATCCCCTCGGGCACCTGTGGTGGGGCTCCGTAGTGGTGGCCTTCTTCGCTTTCTCCGACGTCGTTGATGGAATCATGGCGCGGCTTCAAGGCCGAAGCGGCGGTTGGGGCAACTTCCTGGATTCCACCCTCGACCGCTTGGCCGACGGTGCAATCTTCGCCGGTATCACCATCTGGTTCTTCACCCGGGGTGAGGATCCGGCGATCGGAACAGCCGCCGTCGTCTGCCTCGTTCTTGGCATGGTGGTCTCCTATGCCAGGGCCAAAGCCGAGTCCTTGGGCTACCAGGCCAGCGTGGGGATCGCAGAGCGGGCCGAACGGTTGGCGTCCGTTCTGCTCATCACCGGCCTGACCGGGCTTGGGCTCCCTCCAGTGGTGCTGTTCGGCACCTTGATCCTGCTGGCACTGGCAAGCGTGGTGACCATCATCCAGAGGATGTCCACCGTGCACCGCCAGGCGATGGCCGAGACCGGCGGGACCCCCGCCGGCCAGGGCTAACCGCAGGCCAGCGGACAGGGAACTGGCAAACGGCCAAACCCGTCCCTTGGCTGTTGTGCACCTGTCCTACCACAGCCCCGTTTGTTGCCCTCCGGGCAGGTAATGAATGTACTGCCACCACGGAACGTGCGACTACTATTACTAGTACTTGGTCACCCTGACCTGAAACCCGGTGTGCGCTGATTGCGGTCGTGTGGCTGCGCGCGCCTCCGGCAAGAAGGTCGTTTATCTACCCATAGGGGTTTTTGTGTCTACACCAGATGTAAGCAACGAAGCCGGTTCGTCCGCGAACAGCGTCACGGGCAGCAGCCGCGTCAAGCGGGGCATGGCGGAGATGCTCAAGGGCGGCGTCATCATGGACGTCGTTAACGTCGAGCAGGCCCGCATCGCCGAGGATGCCGGTGCCGTGGCTGTCATGGCGCTCGAGCGAGTGCCTGCCGATATCCGCGCCCAGGGCGGCGTGTCCCGCATGTCGGACCCGGACATGATCGATGCGATCATCGCCGCGGTGTCCATCCCGGTCATGGCGAAGGCCCGCATTGGCCACTTCGTTGAAGCCCAGGTCCTGCAGTCCCTCGGTGTTGACTACATCGACGAGTCCGAGGTCCTGACCCCGGCCGACTACATCAACCACATCGACAAGTGGAACTTCACCGTCCCGTTCGTTTGTGGTGCCACCAACCTTGGTGAGGCGCTGCGCCGCATCAACGAGGGCGCGGCGATGATCCGTTCCAAGGGCGAGGCCGGCACCGGTGATGTTTCCAACGCCACCGGGCACATGCGCAAGATCCGCTCGGAAATCGCCAAGCTCGCAGCCCTTCCCGAGGACGAGCTGTACGTTGCGGCCAAGGAACTGCAGGCCCCGTACGAATTGGTCAAGGAAGTTGCCGCTACCGGCAAGCTCCCCGTCGTGCTGTTCACCGCCGGCGGCATCGCTACTCCGGCTGACGCTGCGATGATGATGCAGCTCGGCGCCGACGGTGTGTTCGTTGGTTCGGGCATTTTCAAGTCCGGCAACCCGGCAGAGCGCGCCGCCGCCGTCGTCAAGGCCACCACGTTCCATGATGATCCCGATGTCATCGCCAAGGTCTCCCGAGGACTTGGTGAAGCCATGGTGGGCATCAACGTCGACGAGATCCCGCAGCCGCACCGCCTCGCAGAGCGCGGCTGGTAGGTCTCACTTAGGGTTCCCGCCAAGGCGGGTACCGATCCTCTGCGTGCTATTCCCCGCTCTCGCTGCCGCGATTCTGATGGTGGCCAGGGCGGGGGCCCTTTTACGCACGCTGCCGGATCGGTACCCGTCTTTCGGCTTTAAAGCTCGGGTTCTGTTTAATCCAGTCCCCGGCGCTTCAGAAGGGGTTCCAGCTTGGCATCCCTGCCTCGGAAGGCCCGGAAGGACTCCAACGGGTCACGGCTGTTTCCCCGGGAGAGCAGCTCCGAGCGGAAGTGATCTCCGTTGGCCCGGGTCAGGCCGCCATTTTCCTTGAACCATTCCACGGTATCGGCATCCAATACCTCGCTCCTGATGTAGGAGTAATAGCCTGCCGCGTAGCCTGCGCCGGCGAAGATGTGCTGGAAGTAGCCCGTCCGGTACCGGGGCGGAATGAGCGGGTGCGCGATGCCGGCGTCGGACAGGGCCTTGGCTTCGAACGCTATGACATCGTCCGGGACCTCAGCTTCTGCCAGTACGTGCCAGGCCAGGTCCAGCAGGGCCGCCCCAAGGTACTCGGTGGTGGCGAAGCCTTCGCCCCAGAGGAGTGAGTCATTAAGCTTGTCCACTGTGGCCTGGGGGAGGGATTCCCCGGTGGAGAAATGGCGGGCATAGTTGGCCAGGATGTCAGGCCACATGATCCACATTTCATTGACCTGCGAGGGGTACTCCACAAAGTCGCGCGGGACGGACGTTCCGGAGAAGCGCGGATAGGTCACGTTCGAGAACAGGCCGTGCAGTGCATGGCCGAACTCGTGGAAAACCGTCCGGACTTCATCAAGGGTCAACAGCGTGGGCTCGCCGGGGGCAGGCTTGGTGATGTTGAGGTTGTTGATGACCACGGACTTTGTACCCAACAGCCCGGACTGTTGCACCAAGGAATTCATCCAGGCACCCCCGCGCTTGGACTCCCGGGTGTAGTAGTCGCCCAGGAACAGGCCAAGGCCGCTGCCGTCCTGATCCCGGACCTCCCAGACGCGCACGTCCGGGTGGTAGCCCTCAAGGTCCCCACGTTCGTGGAAAGTTATCCCGTAAAGTCCGGTAGCTGCGTGGAATATGCCGTCTGTCAGTAAGGTCTCCAGGCTGAAGTACGGGCGCAGCGCCTGCTCGTCGACCTCGAACTTGTCCTTTCGGACACGGGCGGAGTAGTAGGCCCAGTCCCATGGTTCCAGGTCGTGCCCGGCCGAGGCAGCCAGGGCCTCGGCTTCGGATTGGGCGTTCCTGACGGCCGCCGGGGCCAGCTTCCCCAGCATGGCCTTGACCTCGCCGAAGTCCGGTGCGGTCTGCCGGTCCACTACAAGCTCGGCATAGTTGGCGAAACCGAGGAGTCTGGCCTTTTCCGCGCGCAACCGGACGGTAGCTCCCACAAGCTCACGCGTGTCCAAGCCTCCGCCGTTGCTGCCTCGCGCGAGGGACGCTTCGTACAAACGACGCCGGATGGCCCGGTTCTCCAGCGAAGCAAGGGCAGGTTGGTTGCTGGGTTGGATGAGCGTGAGTAAGTATTTGCCTTCGTATCCGGCCGTTTTGGCTGCCTCCGACGCACCGGAGACGTCTTCAGCCGGCAGTCCTGCCAGGTCTGCGGCGTCGTCGAGCAGCAGGGCAGCTGACTTCATGCCTTCTTTGACCCGCTGGCCGAATTCGGTTCCCAGCCGGGAGAGCTCAGCGTTGATTTGCCGCAGGCGTTGTTGTCCGGCGGCATCAAGCTGAATGCCGGACTGCCGGAACTCCTTCAGGTATTCCTCAACCAGGCGCGTCGATTCCGGGTCAAGATCCGCAACGTCGATCGCGGCGAAGCGTTCATACAGGGCGCGGTTCATGTAGACGGCATCCTGGTGCGCCGAAAACTTCGGCGACAACTCTGTTTCAAGGGCTTTGATTTCATCAGAGGCGTCTGCCGAGACCACGGTGAAAAATGCTGCAGCGGCCCTCTCCAGAAGTTGTCCCGAACGTTCCATGGCCACGGCCGTGTTCTGGAAAGTCGCCGGATCCGGGTTGTCCGTGATGGCACTGATTTCCTGCAGGTGCCCGGCCAGGCCGGCGTCGACAGCTTCTGCGTAGTGTCCGGCGTTGATGCCGGCGAAAGGCGGAAGTCCGTAGGGCAGCGGGCTGGGGCTCAGGAGGGGATTGGTCATGAAGTGACTCTTTCACGTAAGAATCGTGTCCTCAAGGGTGGCACGCCCCGGCCGGCCCTTCTTCCGCCGTAGGATGAAAAACATGGGGAATATCACATCCAAGGCGGGGCTGATCAGTCATTCACGGGCCGCAATTCTCATGCTGACTTTGGTTGCTGCGTTCTCCGTGGGCGGCTGCGGTGTCATTGCCGAAACCGAAAACCAGAACCGCAGTGCTGCCGCTAGTGCTCCCGCTTCGGAGTCACCAGCACCTACTCGGACCCCGGCGCCCAACCCCACACCGGGCGAAGGCCCTGCCTGTCCGGAACTTCGCTGCACCTCCATCACCGTAACCGGTGACATGCTGGTCCACACCCAAT
This sequence comes from Arthrobacter sp. TmtSoilC79, assembly GCF_059739405.1. NCBI lineage: Bacteria > Bacillati > Actinomycetota > Actinomycetes > Micrococcales > Micrococcaceae > Arthrobacter > Arthrobacter sp. TmtSoilC79. The sequence goes on from NZ_AP046051.1 coordinate 2,078,008, forward strand.
TGTGGCAACAGGCAAGGGCCGACGCCGCGGCGGCCGGCCTCCCGGGATATACGTTCGTCCCCCTCCTCGAAGGGCAACGGCGCTACATCCGTAACAGCGATCTCGCGATCTGTCATCAGGAAACACCTGTCGCCACCCCTGAGGGTCCCTTCTCGGCCTACCCGTCCTTCAACGTTCCCCCGCAGATCATCGCGGCCTCAAAGGACATCGGTTACCAGGCGTGCACCACAGCCAGCAACCACACCATTGACCGGGGAACCGACGGCCTCCTGCGAACCCTCGATGCCCTCGACGCAGCAGGGCTGAAGCACACCGGTTCTTATCGGACCGAGGCGGCTTCCAAAGAAATACTGATGCTTGAAACGGACGCGGCCAAGGTCGCCGTGATCATTGGTACGTACGGGCACAACGGGCAGATCCCCGAATACCCCTGGCTGGTTGACGAGCTGGACCCTGCAGCCATGATCGCCAAGGCAACGCAGGCCAGAGCCCAGGGCGCGGACATAGTCCTCGGAGTGATGCATGCCGGTGACGAGTACGCCAGCGAAGCGAATACACAGCAGCAGGACGTTGCGCACGCGCTGGTGGACAGCGGCCAGTTCACCATGATCTATGGGCACCACACGCATTCGGTACTGCCGATCGAGAATTACAAGGGCACGTGGATTGTGTACGGGCTGGGCAACGGGATCACCGAGTTGTCGCCTTGGTATGTGGTCAACAATGAAGGATTGCTGGTCAGGGCCCAGTTCAGCCAAAACACAGCCGGAACCTGGACGGCTTCTGATCTTGCCTGGGCACCGTCGGTCATTGTCCGTGATCCCTACCGGTGGTGCTCGGTGTCCAGCGACGCCCCGCAGGGTGTCTGCGCATCACCGGCAGCCGACGCTGCCACCTATCAACGGACCAAGTCGGTGGTTGAGTCCATGGGCGCCGCCACCGCAGGCGCCCACGAACTGTTGATCACCAAGGAAAAGTAGCGCCTACCGCGGACGCTTTGCGGCGTGTTCGCGCGCGAGGCGGGCGTAGTCGTCGTCGGGCGTTCCCGGCACGAAGGTCCCGTACTTTCGCTCCGCCGCAGTCCGGATGAGGAAGTCGGCAATTGCCGGATTCTTCGGCAGCAGCGAACCGTGGAGGTAACTGGCCACCACGTTGTTAAACCGCGCGCCCTCGTGCCCGTCTTTGCTGTTGTTGCCGGCGCCCTTGGTGACGGTCCCGAGGGGTTCGACGCCGGGACCAAGGGTGGTTTGGCCGCTGTGGTTCTCGTAGCCCATGATGTCGCCGAACTCGGCCGACTTCATGAGCACGTTGCCGATCAACCGTTCATCCGTCCCGTGGGTTTCGACATCCAGGATCCCGATTCCGGGAATGACCGGCCCGGCGCTGGTCTTGAAGAATTTCCCAAAGAGCTGGTAGAGACCACAGATCACCAACATCGGCGCACCGTCATCGGCCAGTTCCCGGAGATGGTCCGCCCGTGCCTGGAGGTCGTCCTGGATGACCACCTGTCCGCTGTCCTGCCCGCCTCCACCGACCACGATGTCAATATCTGCGGGAAACTCGTCACCCACGTTGTACTCAAGCAGTTCCGGCGTGTATCCGTGCCACTTGATCCGTTGTTGGAGCACCAAAGCGTTCCCCCAGTCCCCGTAAATGTTCATCTCCCGGGGATAGAGCTGGAGGACACGGAGGGTTCCCTTGCTGGGCTGCTGTGATTCCGAGGTCATGAGACCACCTCAACTATGGTGATTTTGGCGAGTTCGCGACGAATGGCAAGCATGGACGTGTAAGTGCAGAAAATCCGTTTGGGCTTGCCGCGCGAGCCGTTGATGAAGGTGCGCAAAGCGGCGGTGATGTCCGGTTCCACTGTGCCGAAGGGAACTTCGTCGTACTGCAGCCGCAGGGCCATGTCGTAGGCGCGGACGCCGGTGAGGACTTCCACCCCATCCTCGCGCAACGACTCGAACTCAACGTCCCAGAGCCAGGACATATCCCTGCCGTCCGCGTAGTTGTCGTTGATGGCAATCATGGTGGCGTAGCCGCCTGCCGGGAAGGACTTGAGCCCGAGGCGGAAGCCACTGGGGTTCTTCACCAGGACCAGTTCCAGGGGTTGTCCATCGACGGTCAGGCTTTCACCGCGTCCAAAGGCGGGAGCAACATCGCCCAGGGCTTTGACCAATTTGGGAGTATCAACCGGGCCGGTACCCAGGACAGCGCGCGCCAGCGACAAAGCGGCAGCGGCATTGAAGATGTTGTAGACGCCACGCAGCTTCATGGCGGTACTGACAGTTTCGCCGTCGAACTCGAAGTCAGCGTCCTGCGCACCTACCCGTCGGAGTACGACGTCGGCAGCCGGCAGGTCTACCGGCTCGCCTGCCGCGGCGGCCACCGAGGTACCGGACGGTGATGGTCCGGAGCCGGCGGTCCGCATGTCGTCATCATTGGGAAAAGTGCTGCGCAGGGACTCGTCAAGGCCGAAGTAACGGATGACGGGGTGATGGGGCGCATCCGGGACGTTAATGACATTGGAGATACGGGCCACCCGCGGATCCTCGCGGTTCAACACCACCGTGTCCGTCGTCCTGGACGCGATGTGCTCGAGCAAGCGGGCCGTCTTGTCGATTTCTCCAAAGCGGTCCAACTGGTCACGAAGGACATTGAGCAGGAGGCTGAACCGGGGCTGGACCTTGTTGACGAAATGCACCGCATGGGCTTCGTCGAGTTCAAGGATGGCAATGTCCGCATCGAGGCGTCCCCGCCAGTCCACCTCACCGAGGAGGGAGGCTGCCACGCCGCGGGTGAAGTTGCTCCCGCTGCGGTTGGTGAAGACCTTGAGGCCTTGGCTTTCGAGGAGTTCCACCACCATTTTGGTGGTGGTGGTCTTGCCGTTGGTGCCACTGACCACTGCCACGCCGTGGGGGAGCGAGGCCAGCGTTCGCTGCATGAAGCCGGGATCGATTTTCTCGACCACCAGGCCGGGAAAAGCTGATCCTCCGCCCCGAAGCCGGGACAGTGTGCGGACCAGCTTGCCGAGGGGGACGCTGAAGGAAAGCATGCTCTGTAATATATCCCAGTCAGGGCATGGAACCCGGCCCGGGGTGGGTGCCCCGAGGACGCGGAAGACCCCGGCCAAGGCGCAGCGCACTATGATGGATCAATGACCAACCCCCTTTCCGACGCTTCAACGCGCGTGGGTTCAGGACTCAGGATCGGCGTTCTGGCACTCCAGGGCGACTTCCGCGAGCATCTCCACGCCGTCGAGGCCGCTGGAGCCACTGGCGTAGGCATCCGTCGGCCATCCGAGCTGGACGACGTCGACGGCCTGATCATCCCCGGCGGCGAATCCACCACCATCGACAAATTGTCGCGGATCTTCGAATTGCGCGGTCCCATCCAAAAGCGCATAGCGGACGGTCTTCCCGTCTACGGTTCCTGCGCCGGGATGATCCTGCTGGCCAATGAAATCGCCGACCCCGCCAAGGATCTTGACGGCAATCCGCAGCAAACGTTCGGTGGCCTGGACATCACTGTGCGGCGAAACGCCTTCGGACGCCAGCGCGAATCCTTCGAAACGGACCTTGATTTCAAGGGCCTGGACTTCAGCGCAGGAGAGGCCGGCGTGGATCCCGTCCACGCCGTCTTCATTCGCGGGCCGTGGGTGGAGCGCGTTGGCCCCGACGTTGAAATCCTGGCGCAGGTCGATCCCGACCACGCCGGCCACACTGATGCTTTGCACGGAGTGGCTAGAATTGTTGCAGTGCGCTCGGGCCACCTGCTGGCCACCTCCTTCCATCCGGAAGTGACCGGGGAGAAGCGCGTGCATGAACTCTTTATTCGAATGATCAGAGGAGAAGCGTAAAGCATGTCAGGCCACTCCAAATGGGCGACCACCAAGCACAAAAAAGCCATCATTGACAGCCGGCGTGCAAAGTCGTTCGCGAAACTGATCAAGAACATCGAAGTTGCTGCCCGTATGGGCGGACCGGACCTCGCCGGCAACCCCGGCCTGGAACTGGCCGTTACCAAGGCCAAGAAGACTTCGGTACCCAACGACAACATCGATCGCGCCATCAAGCGCGGAGCGGGCCTCACGGGCGAGGTCGTGGATTACACCGAGATCATGTACGAAGCCCGCGGCCCCCAAGGCTCGGCACTGCTGATCGAATGTCTGACCGACAACAAGAACCGGGCGGCATCCGAAGTCCGCCTCGCCATTTCCCGCAATGGCGGCACCATTGCCGACCCCGGTTCCGTCAGCTACCTCTTTGCCCGGAAGGGCGTAGTGGTCCTGCCGAAGAACGGCCTCAGCGAGGATGACATCCTGATGGCTGTACTGGAAGCCGGAGCCGAAGAAGTGAAGGACAGCGGCGAGAACTGGGAAATCCATTCCGAGCCCTCCGACCTCCAGGCCATCCGCGATGCTCTCAAGGAGGCCGGCATCGACTACGAAACCGATGAGGCCGAATTCGTTCCGTCCATGCAGGTGGAACTCGACGTCGATGGCGCCAGGAAATTCATGAAGCTCGTCGATGCCTTGGAAGACCTGGACGATGTCCAGAACGTCTACAGCAACGCCGACCTCAGCGAGGAAGTACAGGCTGCCCTCGACGCCGACTAGGCGGGGCGGCATTCACCAGTGGTACAAAACAGGAAGGCCCGGACTTGACTCTTCGCGTATTAGGAGTCGATCCGGGCCTCACCCGTTGCGGCATAGGCGTTGTGGACATCGAGCGGAACCGCAGGGCCACCATGGTGGCAGTTGGGGTGGTGGGCACCTCTGCGGACCTGACCCTGGACAAGCGCCTGTTGGTGATCGCGGAAGCGATCGATGAATGGCTGGACCGGCACGAGCCCGATGTCGTCGCCGTCGAACGCGTCTTTTCGCAAATGAACGTCAGCACGGTAATGGGCGTGGCCCAGGCCTCCGGCGTCGTCATTGCCGCTGCAGCCCGTCGCGGCATCCCGGTAGCCCTGCACACGCCCTCCGAGGTCAAAGCTGCGGTAACCGGCAGCGGCACTGCGAACAAGGAGGCCGTCACCAAGCTCGTGACCAAGATCCTGCGACTCAGTGCTGCACCCAAACCCGCCGATGCCGCCGACGCCCTGGCACTTGCCCTCACCCACGCATGGCGGGCGGGCAGCGGAATGGGTGCGGCCGGTGGAGCCTCCGGGGCCGGTTCGCTGACGCCGGCCCAAAAGGCCTGGGCTGATGCCGAAGCCAAAGCGCGCCGCGCACGGTGATTTCCGTCCGCTCTTGCTAGGGTATTCGTAGATATGTTCGGATAGTTCACTTGGGCCGTTCCCAGTTGACCGTAATCTTTCAGGAGCCGGGTCTTGATCAGTTTTCTCCGTGGAACCGTAGCCCACGTGGGTTTGTCCACCGCCGTTATTGACCTCAACGGTGCTGGAATGAGCGTCTTCGCTACTCCGCAGACCCTGAGTCACCTCAAGGTAGGAACCGAAGCGAAACTCTTCACGTCCATGATCGTCCGTGAAGACTCCCTCACGTTGTTCGGTTTCGCCGATGATGATGAACGCGAAGTTTTCGACGTCCTGCTCAGCGTCAGCGGTGTAGGACCGCGGCTGGCGCTTGCTGTCCTTGCCGTCCATGAACCTGAAGCCATCCGCGTTGCAGCGCACACAGGCGACGGCAAGGCATTCACCAAGGTTCCCGGCATCGGGCCCAAGGTGGCGGGTCGTATTGTCCTGGAACTCGCCGGCAAGCTGGTTCCGCACGGCACCGGCTCCACTGCAGCTGCTGCCCAGGTTGCTGCGAACGCTGAATGGAAGCCGCAGGTAGTCGCCGCAATGACCAGCCTGGGGTGGTCCGAGAAGGACGCCACCGGCAGCATCGACAAGGCCATGGCGGACACTCCGGAGCTGGTTGAAGCAGGAAACGTGGCCCAAATCCTTCGCGCTACGCTGCGGTGGCTGGGCCAGGACGGCGCCCGCGCCGGCAACCGCGTAGGCAGCCGTGGCTGAGCAGTCACTCGTCAACGGGGGAGAGGAGCCGGAAGAGCGGGTCATTGAAGCCGCTCTCCGCCCTAAGAACCTGCATGACTTTGTTGGCCAGCACCGCGTCCGTAAGCAGTTGGCCCTTGTCCTTGAGGCGTCAAAAATGCGTGGACGCAGCGCCGACCACGTCCTGATGTCCGGCCCTCCAGGCCTTGGCAAGACAACTCTGGCCATGATCATTGCCGCAGAAATGAATGCACCATTGCGTATCAGCAGTGGTCCCGCCATTCAGCACGCCGGTGACCTCGCAGCCATCCTTTCTTCGCTGTCGGAAGGGGAGGTCCTGTTCCTGGACGAAATCCACCGGATGTCCCGGCCCGCAGAGGAAATGCTCTACATGGCCATGGAGGACTTCCGGGTGGACATCGTGGTGGGCAAGGGTGCGGGCGCCACCGCCATACCACTGGAGTTGCCCCCGTTTACGCTGGTGGGGGCCACCACCCGCGCCGGCCTCCTGCCCGGCCCTTTGCGTGACCGCTTTGGTTTTACCGGTCACCTCGAGTTCTACTCCGTTGCCGAACTGGAACTGGTCCTTCGGCGATCTGCCGGTCTTTTGGACCTCAAGGTGAACTCGGCCGGATTTACCGAAATTGCCGGACGATCCCGTGGTACGCCCCGTATCGCCAACCGCCTCCTTCGCCGGGTCCGTGACTGGGCCTTGGTCCACGGCATTGACCAGATCGACGCCCGGTCCGCCTCGGCTGCCTTGGACATGTACGAAGTGGATGCCAAGGGCCTCGACAGGCTGGACCGTTCCGTGCTGGAAGCACTCATTACCAAATTCAATGGCGGTCCCGTGGGGCTGTCCACCCTGGCCATTGCCGTGGGGGAGGAACCCGAAACGGTGGAGACCGTTGCCGAGCCCTTCCTGGTTCGTGAAGGTCTCCTGGGACGCACGCCCCGGGGCCGCATTGCAATGGCATCGGCCTGGACACACCTTGGCTACGCCGTCCCGGCAGGTGTGTTCGGCCAGGAAGCACTTGCGCTCTTCGGCGAGGACGAAAACCACGCTGAAAGCGTAGATACCATCGGTTAACACGCCCCGTTCAGCTTTTCCCTCTAGACTGGTATGACGCTCGGCACGTTCGAGTCCTTGATCCATGCACCCGCCCCGCGGATTTGCCAGGGACGTTGCCGTGAACCAAAACGTAAGTACAGAACGGAACTTCCCTGTGGATCCAATGACCATATTGCTGTTCGTCATGCTTGGACTCTTTGTCTTCATGATGTTCCGCCGCAACAAGAAGACCCAGCAGCAGCAGGCTGAGATGCAGTCCAAGTTCGCTCCGGGCGTCGACGTCATGACCAGCTTTGGCCTCTTTGGCCGCATCGTCTCCATCGACGAAGCCGAGAACAAGGTTGTCATCGAGCTTTCCCCGGGCAACCTGGCTACGGTCCACCGCCAGGCGGTTACCAAGGTAGTCGAGGCGCCTGTCGAGGAAGCCCCTGTCGTTCCGGACGACGCTTCTTCCCTCACTACCGCAGATGCTGAAGCTCCTGCCGCAGTTGAGACGCCCGAAGAAACCATTGCGCGCCTCAACAAAGAGGATAAGAAGGACAACTAGGATCGTCAGGCGCGGCACCCCCGCGCAAGGCAACTTCTACGGCAGCTGAGAGCCGCCGGCAAACGCTCACCAGTGTTGGCCGGCGGCTGTCCGGCGATAACAGGAAGATCGATAATGGCACGGACCGGCCCCAAAAATTCAGCCCGCAGGGTGCTGACCTGGCTTGGAGCAATATTCGTTGTACTCACCGCTGTCCTGGGTGGCGGAGTTTTGACTGGCAATGCCAGCTGGGCTCCAAAACTTGCCCTGGACCTCGAGGGCGGCACCCAGATGATCCTGGCGCCCAGGGTCGAGGGATCCAGCGATATCAACGAAGAGCAGCTCAACCAGGCAGTTGCCATTATCCGTCAGCGTGTTGACGGCTCGGGCGTTGCCGAAGCGGAAATCAGCACCCAGTCCGGCCGCAACGTCGTGGTCAGCCTCCCGGGGACGCCTTCCAAGGAAACCCGCGACTTGATCCAGGCCTCGGCCGACATGAACTTCCGGCCGGTCATCACCTACGGTGATCCTGCAGCCATCCCTGTCGAATCGCGCACGCCCGAAGACCAGCTGAACAAGCCGACGGCCGAGCCGGCGAACGCAAGTGATACCAACTGGATCACTCCCGAAGTCCAGAAGGAGTTCGAAGCACTCGATTGCGTCAATCCTTCGACGGAAAGGCGCGAACGCTCCGATCCCGCCAAGCCCCTGGTCACCTGCGAAGCTGCCACGGCGACGACTCCCGCCATCAAGTACATCCTTGGTCCGGTAGAAGTCCGGGGCCAGGACATCAGTGACTCCACCTTCTCCCAGGTACAGGGCGCCCAGGGTTCGGTCACCAACTCCTGGGGCGTGAACATCGTCTTCAACGGCGATGCCACCGAGAAGTTCAAGGCCGTCACCGAGCGGCTCAACCAGTACTACGTTGCGGCGCAGGCGCAGGGCCAGGACGACCCCAAGTCCCAGTTCGCCATCGTCCTGGACGACAAAGTCATTTCGGCTCCGCGTTCCTTGGCAGTCATCACTGATGGCCGGCCGCAGATTACCGGTAACTTCACGCAGGCCACCGCCAAGGCACTGTCTGACCAGCTCCGCTATGGTGCGCTGCCCATCAGCTTCGAGATCCAGTCGCAGGAGCAGATTTCCGCCACGCTTGGTGGGGATCAGCTTCGCCTGGGCCTGCTGGCAGGCATCATCGGCTTGTTGCTGGTAGTTGTCTACTCACTCTTCCAATACCGGGCCCTTGGCCTGGTTACCATCGCCTCGCTGGTGGTCGCCGGTGTCCTGACATATCTGGCCATTGCAATCCTCGGCTGGACAGAGAATTATCGGCTCTCCCTTGCCGGTGTTGCTGGTTTGATCGTTGCCATCGGACAGACTGCTGACTCGTTCATCGTCTACTTCGAGCGCATCCGCGACGAACTGCGCGAGGGCCGTGGTCTGGTATCGGCGGTGGAGAACGGCTGGAAGCGCGCCAAGCGCACCGTACTGGCCTCCAAGGCCGTCAACCTCCTGGCTGCCCTTGTCCTGTACTTCGTTGCCGTCGGCAACGTACGTGGCTTTGCCTTCACCTTGGGCCTGACGGCCCTTGCCGACCTCCTGGTCGTATTCATGTTCACCCATCCCATGCTTCAGGTCCTGGCACGTACCAAGTTCTTTGGCGAAGGACACCGGTTCTCCGGGCTGTCTCCGGACCGGCTTGGTGCAATTCCGCTGTATCGAGGCGCTGGGCGGCTCCGTACTCCTGCTGAGAAGCCGACGCCCGTCCGTGGACGGAACGCCGGTGCTGCAGCCGAGGCTGAGCGCCGCATGACCATCGCAGAACGGCGCCTTGCCGAGAAGGGCCAGCTGACTGGTTCCTCCAAGGCAACCAAGGAGGAGAAGTAAATGACTACGAGCTTCGCAACCTTCGGCCATGAGCTCTACACGGGCAAGCGCTCGTACAATTTTGTCGGCTCGAAGAAAATCTGGTTCATCATTGCGGCAGTCGCCGTGGCCCTCTCCATCCTGATTCCGGTGGCCAAGGGAGGCTTCAACCTTGGCATCGAATTCCGTGGTGGGTCGGAGTTCACTGTTTCCAACGTGAGCACCACTGATGCTGCCCTCGGCGAGAAGGCCGTGCACGACGTCGTACCCGGTGCCATCCCGCGCGTGGCCAACGTTGCCGGCAACACCATGCGTATCCAAACGGATCAACTGACCGACGACGAGACCAACCGGATCAAGGACGGCCTCACCAGCGCCTATGGCGTAACCGAGAACGAAGTGACATCGAACTTTGTTGGTCCCACCTGGGGGCAGGATGTCACCAGGCAGGCACTCATTGGCCTGGTGGTCTTCGTGGGCTTGGCGGCTATCCTGATGGCCCTGTACTTCAGGACCTGGAAAATGTCCTTGTCTGCCCTGGTGGGCATGCTTGTCACCATGTTCACCACGGCGGGTGTTTACGCACTGAGCGACTTCGAAGTGACGCCGTCGGCCATCATCGGCTTCCTGACGGTCCTGAGCTATTCGCTGTACGACACCGTGGTGGTCTTCGACAAAATACGTGAAAACACCTCGGATATCGCCACCTCAACGCGTCGTACTTTCGGCGAAGAAGTGAACCTGGCCGTCAACCAGACGCTGGTCCGTTCCATCAACACCATGATGGTGGCGGTGCTTCCTGTGGCAGCGATCCTCTTTATCGGTGCCGGGCTCCTGGGCGCGGGCACGCTGCGCGACCTTTCGCTGGCATTGTTCGTGGGTATCCTCATCGGTACTGCAGCGACCATCTTCATCGCCGCGCCCCTGTATGCCTGGTTGCGCCAGGGTGAACCGGAACTGGTGAAGCAGGCCCGGAAGGTAAGCCACCGCAGGGCCGAAGCCACCGTATAGCTTGCCTGCAACGCCTCTGTTGGACCAAAGAGCCGGCCTCCGCACATGTGTGGAGGCCGGCTCTTTGACTTGCCCGACTTCCCGTCATGTGCCCTCCATTTGCAGAAGCATTCACTTGCGGGAATAGACTGGGTGAATTAAATCGGTTGTGAGGGGTACTTCTGTGGAAGAACGTGCGACGTCGGCACCACCGGCGGGCGGGGAGGACGGCCACAATGCTGTGGCAGTCCCGGCAACAAGCATGGCTGGACGGACTGCGGGAGCTGTTCCGGTTGATACCCCTGGCGTGCGTCCCACATTCCCCGGACGGCGGGAACGTACCCGATCAAGGCTGGCGCGTCTGACCGGTCGGGGCGTGGCTCCTTACTCGCCGATCCTGGAACCTCTCCTGCGCACGGTGCGCGCCAACAACCCCAAAGAAGACTTTGACCTGATCCAGCGGGCCTTTACGGTTGCGGAACGAAGCCACCAGGGACAGAAACGCAAGAGCGGTGATCCCTACATCACCCATCCCGTGGCCGTCGCCACCATCCTGGCCGAGCTGGGCATGACAGGTACCACCCTGGCAGCGGCATTGCTTCACGACACCGTAGAGGACACCCCGTACACCCTGGCTGACCTGACGCGGGATTTTGGTCCCGAGGTCGCCATGTTGGTTGATGGAGTGACCAAGCTGGACAAGGTCAGCTTTGGTGAAGCCGCGCAGTCCGAGACCGTCCGCAAGATGGTCGTGGCCATGGCCAAGGACATCCGGGTCCTGATGATCAAACTGGCCGACCGCCTTCACAATGCACGTACCTGGCGTTTTGTTTCGGCAGAGTCATCCTCCCGCAAAGCGCGTGAAACGCTGGAGATTTTCGCACCCCTGGCGCACCGCCTGGGCATGAACACCATCAAGTGGGAGCTCGAAGATCTCTCCTTCGCAGCCTTGTACCCCAAGGTCTACGAGGAAATCGTGCGCATGGTGGGGGACCGGACTCCTGAGCGCGAGAAGAGCCTCAGTGTCATCCGTAACCAGATCGCCGATGACCTGCGGACGGCGAGGATCAAGGCGACCATCACCGGCCGTCCCAAGCACTACTACTCCATCTACCAAAAGATGATCGTCCGGGATAAGGACTTCGACGACATCAACGACCTCATGGGCGTCCGCGTCCTGGTTGACTCGGTCCGGGATTGCTACGCAGCCCTGGGTACCCTGCATTCGCGATGGAACCCCCTTCCGGGCCGGTTCAAGGACTACATCGCCATGCCCAAGTTCAACATGTACCAATCGCTGCACACCACGGTGATCGGCCCGGGCGGCAAGCCCGTGGAAATCCAGATCCGCACCCATGAAATGCACCGCAGGGCCGAGTACGGCGTGGCAGCGCACTGGAAGTACAAGGACCAGCCCAACCGCACGGCCCAAGGCCCGGGCAGCCCTCGCGATGGCGACATGGGCTGGTTGAGGTCCTTGGTGGATTGGCAGCAGGAAACCTCCGATCCCGGAGAGTTCCTGGACTCCCTGCGCTATGAGATCAACGCGCGCGAAGTTTTTGTCTTCACCCCCAAAGGTGAGGTCATGGCCCTGCCCGCGGGATCGACTCCTGTCGATTTTGCCTACGCGGTCCACACCGAAGTTGGCCACAGGACCATCGGTGCCCGCGTCAATGGGAAACTGGTTCCGCTCAACAGCGAGCTCAACCACGGCGACTGGGTTGAAATCTTCACGTCCAAGGCCGAAGGGGCCGGCCCCAGCCAGGACTGGCAACACTTCGTCAAGTCGGCGCGTGCACGCAACAAGATCCGCCAGTGGTTCACCAAGGAACGCCGCGAGGAAGCCATTGACCGCGGAAAGGACATGCTGACCCGTGCAATGCGGAAGCAGAACCTTCCGTTGCAGCGACTTATGACGCACGACGCCTTGTCCGCCGTGGCTGAGGATTTCCACTATGTCGATATCTCCGGGCTGTACGCAGGGGTTGGTGACGGACATACCTCCGCGCAGTCGGTGATGGAAAAACTCGTCGAGCACTTGGGCGGCCACGAGACACCGGACGAAGACCTCGACGAAGTCAGCATTCCTACGCAGGTTGCCAAGTCCAAATTCTCCGATTCCGGCGTCATCGTCCGCGGTGTTGGCGACGTCTGGGTCAAACTGGCCCGCTGTTGCACCCCCGTCCCGCCGGATCCCATCCTGGGGTTCGTTACCCGCGGCTCAGGCGTTTCCGTGCACCGGACGGACTGCACCAACGTTTCCGGGCTCCGGGACCAGCCGGACAGAATTGTGGAAGTTGAATGGGCTCCCACCCAATCGAGCGTCTTCCTGGTGGAAATCCAGGTGGAGGCATTGGACCGTAAGTCCCTGTTGTCGGACGTGACGCGGATTCTGTCCGAGAACCACGTCAATATCCTTGCTGCCTCGGTGCATACATCAAGCGACAGGGTTGCCATATCGAAGTTCGCTTTCGAGATGGGCGATCCCAAGTACCTCCACCACGTCCTGAATGCCGTACGCCGCATTGATGGTGTCTTTGATGTCTACCGAACCACTGGCAACAGGAGACGCAGCTAGCCGGCTGCAAGCCGGGTGAGTGTGGCCAGGGCACGTCGTTTGTGCGGAACCCTGGGCGCGGCTTCTACGGCGAGCATGAGGAGCCTCAGGCGGATGCCCAGGTCTTCCTTGGCCAGCAGCCGCCTCAGGGTGGGCAGTGCCCTGTCGCTCTCGACATGAAGGGCGATGTCGGACGCGGTGCGCAACGGACTGCTGACCAGCATCCCGCCCAGGCTTACAACGTCCATTTGTCCGAGCCGGACCTCGTGGAGGCTGCATGCCGTGCTTCCACGCAAGCTTGAAATGCGGTGCTTGGCATCCACCAGGAGCGAGAGATGCTCCGGAGGTTTGGCGCAGCCGTAGATCCACGCGGCTGTGAGCCGGCCGGCAACGACCTTGGTCCGGATACGTTCAGGAACGGTCAAGGCCGCCGCGCGCGCCCGGAGGCGATGGGTGACAGCAGTACCCGGCGAGGCGTAACTCTTCCCGTAGAGCGGCAGCAGGATGCCATCAAAGGCCATGCTCTGGAGTTCGTTCCACGTAAAGATCCGGTTGGGGGAGTAGAGCTCCGGGATGACCGGCTCCGATAAATGCTGGGCGGCGGCAAGCTGGGCGGCGGCAAACTGGGCGGCGGCAAGCGGGGCGGCGGCAACGGGGTCCATCCACTGATCATTGCGTGCACCCGTCCAAGCAGTACAGGCTCCGTTCCGGTTATGTGGATAACCGGAACGGAGCCTGCGGTAGTGCAAGTCCAGAAGTGCTAGGCGAGGTCGCTTGCCGAGCGCTGGATCTGGTCCAACCAGGCCTGGCGGGCCTCCAGAGCCTCACGGGCAGCCTTGATGCGGCGCTGGTCGCCCGCCTTCTCCGCCTTCTCAAGGTCATCCTTCAGGCCGGCGATGGCGGCTTCGAGCTGGGAAAGGGCACTGTTCGTGCGTGCCTTGGTCTCCGGGTTGCTCCGGCGCCACTTCTCTTCTTCGGCTTCCTTGACCGCGTCCTCAACCTTGCGCAGTCCCGCCTCGATCCGGCCCATGTCGCCACGGGGAACCTTTCCGGCGTCTTCCCAACGGTCCCTGATGGACTGGAGGGACTTCTTGGCTGCGTTGAGGTCCTTGATCGGCAGCAGGGCCTGTGCCTCGGCCACGAGCTGTTCCTTGACTACCAGGTTGGCTGTGTACTCCTGGTCGATCTGGTCGTTGGCGGCCTGGCGGTTGCTGAAGAAAACGTCCTGGGCGGCGCGGAAGCGTCCCCACAGGGCGTCGTCATCCTTGCGGCTGGCACGGGGCGTGGCCTTCCATTGGTCCATCAACCGACGGTATTCGCCGGCGGCAAATCCCCAATCGGTCGATGAGGAGAGGGCTTCGGCTTCCGCGATAAGGGCTTCCTTGGCGGACTTGGCAGCCGAGTTATTGCTGTCCAGCTGCGAGAAGTAGGCGCGGCGGTGGCGGTCAAAGACCGTACGGGCCGAACGGAACCGCTTCCACAGGGCGTCCTCGTTGCTTCGGCCCAGGCGTACGCCGCTCTTCTGCGCCGCCTTCCAGGTTTCAAACAATTCGTTCATGCGGGCGCTGGAGGTCTTCCACTGGATCTGGGCAGGATCCTGCCCGGCAATGGTCTCTGCCTCGGACACGATCGCTTCACGCGCTGCGAGTTCGCCCGCCCGCACGGCTTCGTGTGCTGCCTTCTCCGATTTTTCCAGCTCCACGATCTGGGTGGAAAGGGCATCCAAGCGTGCTTCGGCGGAACGGATGTCGCCCACCATGGTGCGCTCTGCGAGTTGCTCGCGAAGATGGGTGACAGTCTTTTGCATGTCCGTGGCCGGAGCCTTGGATTCCACCCGGTGTTCCAACAGAACTACCTGGGCAATGATGTCGTCGAACTTCCGTGCAAAGTAGCCCAGGGCCTCATCAGGGCTGACCCCCGGATACTGGCCGACCGGGATTTCCTCACCATCGAGCGTCAGGAACACATGGCCATCACCTTCAGCGCGGCCCCATTTGGCGGCCTCGGCAAGCGAGGCGGCGGACACGGCCGGAGCGGCAGGAACGACGGCGGCCGGTGCCTTGGGGCGCGCGGCAAACGCTGCGGGCGTGGGGACCACGGATGGTGTCGGGCGCAGTGCGGCCGGTTCTGTTGCCGCTGTTTCGGGCCCCGGGGCTGGAACAGCTGCCGGCTCCGCTGCGGGCGCCGGTGCCGGCTCCCCTGCGGGCGCCGTTGGCTCGTCCACAGGAGCTGCCTCGTCAACGGGTGCTTGTTCTGGTGCAGCTGCCGGCGCGACGGGGGTTTCGGCAGGGTCGGGGCTGTTGGCCTCGACTGCCTCTTCTTCGTTGGCCTCTACTGCTGTTTCGTCGGATTTCTGACTGTCTGTCACCGCTAAAAGTCTTTCGCTTGGAGGGACTGCTAAGGTAATGCACCCCGGGCCGGGGCCAAGGGCTGGTTACTTCAGAGAAAACGAGTCTATCGTGACAGGTGCCACAGGGGCGCCGTCAGTGCTGCTTTGGCCGCTTTTCAGGCCTGCGGCCGCGATGTTGGTGACCACGTCCAGTCCGCTGGTTACCTTGCCCACAATGGTGTATCCGCCAGCGGTGTCAGCGGGAATGGTGGTGTCCTTGTAGACGATAAAGAACTGGTGCCCGTTGCCGTAGGCGTTGTTGCCACTGCGGGCCACGGCAATGGTTCCCGCCGGGTACTTGTTGTCAGCAGGGGTGTTTTCGAGGGGGCCCCACCGGTAGTTGGGGTCATCCGCACCGTCTTCGGAGGTGGCGCCGCATTGCAGGACCCCGAACGTCTCCGACGTCGTCAGGCGGTGGCAGAACTTCCCTTTGTAGTAATTGGCGTCGCCCAGCGACTTGAAGACCGCTGCCGCCTGGGGTGCTGCCGTTCCATTGAGTTCTATGCCCACCACGCCGCTGTTCAGCGCCAACTCACCGGTGAAGGTCTTGCCCGCTGCGGTATCCGGGCTGGGAACATCGGCACTGTTGGATGCCGGTGCGGACGGGGAGGCAGAGGGAGAGCTGAGTCCGGCTTCCGCCGCCGCAAACTCTGCCTCGGTCGGGTTGGAGCTGAAGGCCGTCAGTTGAAGCACGACGGCGAGGACCACTGCCGCTGAACCCGCACCGATGGCGATGGCGTTGTCGCGTTTGCGCCGCTTGCCCTGTTCCTGCCGCAGGGCACGCTTGGCTTCCATCTGCCTGATGCGCCGTTTCGCTTCGCGGTCATCCCGCGACCTTGTTGCCAAGAGTCCTCCTGATTGTGTCCACTTTCCGGGGCAGCCGACAGGAACCCGGGCTTGCTGCATTAGATGTGCACGCGCGGAAAGCATAAACTGGCTGCCGCACATAGTTTATGCATGACCGGCTGGACGCCCGCGGTGTAAACGCCGAACGGGCGTTTTAAAAGCTGCGGGTGCCAGGACAGCGTCAATTTCTTCGAGGAGACATTTCCACCATGGCACGTACCGCCTCCCTGTCCGGATTCCCCGAGTGGCTTCCCCAGGAGCGGTTGGTGGAGCTCCATGTGCTGGATACGCTCCGCAAGACGTTCGAGTTGCACGGGTTCTCCTCCATCGAGACCCGCGCGGTAGAGACCGTGGGACAACTGCTCCGCAAGGGCGAAATCGACAAAGAGGTCTATGGGCTGAGCCGGCTCCAGGACGACGAGGGCGAGTCTGCCAAGCCAAACGGATCGGATAAAGCAGATCCCAATGCCCTGGCGTTGCACTTCGACCTCACTGTTCCGTTCGCCCGCTACGTGGTGGAGAATGCCGGCTACCTGGCATTCCCTTTCCGTCGCTACCAGATTCAGAAGGTATGGCGTGGGGAGCGGCCGCAGGAGGGCCGTGCCCGTGAATTCACCCAGGCGGACATCGATGTGGTGGGCGATGGCGACTTGCCGTTCCGTTATGACGTCGAGATTGCCCTGGTGATCGCCGAGGCCTTGGGCGCATTACCCATTCCGGATTTCCGGCTCCGCATCAACAACCGGAAATTGGCAGAAGGTTTTTACCGCGGCATCGGCCTGACGGACACTGCCGGAGTCCTGCGCAGCATCGACAAACTGGAAAAGATCGGTGCCGACAAGGTGGCCGGGCTACTCAAGAGCGAGCTCGGCGCCACGGAGGAACAAGCTCGTCTGGCCCTCCAACTGGCCGGCATCCGCACCGAAGATGCCTCGTTCGTCCAGGAGGTCCGGGCACTGGGAGTCACCGACGACCTCCTCGAGGAAGGCCTGAACGAGCTGGAGCAGGTCATCCAGGCGGTCGTCCAGCGTGCACCCGGCAAGGTGGTTGCCGATTTGAGTATTGCCCGTGGACTGGATTACTACACGGGAACTGTGGTCGAAACGGTCTTGGTGGGCCACGAGCAGCTTGGCTCGATTTGCTCCGGTGGCCGATACGACGCCCTCGCCAGCAAGGGCAACCGCAAGTTCCCCGGCGTCGGGCTGTCCATCGGTGTGACGCGCCTGGTTTCGCGCATCCTCAGCCAGGAACTGGCAGTGGCCACACGGTCGGTGCCCACGGCAGTCCTGGTTGCCCTGAACACCGATGAGAGTTGGTCTGCGGCCCAGGATATCGCTGCCCAATTGCGGGGGAGGGGCATCGCGACCGAAGTTGCAGCAAAGGCCGAGAAATTCGGCAAGCAGATCAAGTTTGCCGACCGCCGCGGCATTCCGTTCGTGTGGTTTACCGACGACGACGGCAAGCACCAGGTCAAGGACATCCGCACCGGTGAGCAAGTGGATGCCGACCCTGCCATCTGGACGCCGTCGGAAGAGGACTTGCACGTCCGCGTCACCACCGCCTGATACAGGCATCGCTTACAGAAATAGCTGGCTCCGCCCCTTGGCGGGAGCCGTGGCCGGGGCGGGTAAACTCGGACGGGACCGTCTTTGCTGCGGTCCCTATAAATTTCATGCTGAAAGGAATGCTGTGCTGCGCACACATGACCTCGGATCACTTCGCTCCGAGCACATTGGACAAACCGTTACCCTGGCCGGCTGGGTGGGCCGCCGCCGTGATCACGGTGGCGTTGCATTCGTTGACCTGCGTGACGCGTCCGGTGTCGCCCAAGTGGTGGTCCGTGAGGAAGAGGTCTTCCATGGCCTGCGGAACGAGTACGTCCTGCAGGTGACAGGTACCGTCAACAAGCGTCCCGAAGGCAACGAAAACCCGGCTCTGGCCACGGGCGACATCGAGGTCATCGCTGAGACGGTAGTGATCCTCAACACCTCGGAGCCCCTTCCGTTCCAGATCGACGAACACGTTGAAGTCGGCGAGGAAGCCCGCCTGAAGCACCGTTACCTGGACCTTCGCCGTCCGGGCCCCGCCCGCAACATGCGCCTGCGTTCAGAGGCCAACCGCGTGGCCCGTGAACTGCTGCACCAGCGCGGCTACGTCGAAATCGAAACGCCCACGTTGACGCGTTCGACGCCGGAAGGCGCCCGCGACTTCGTTGTTCCGGCACGCCTTGCTCCGGGTTCCTGGTACGCCCTGCCGCAGTCGCCGCAGCTTTTCAAGCAGCTGCTCCAGGTTGGCGGCTTCGAAAAGTATTACCAGATTGCCCGTTGCTACCGCGATGAGGACTTCCGCGCGGACCGCCAGCCGGAGTTCACCCAGTTGGATATCGAAGCCAGCTTCGTGGACCAGGACGACGTCATCGAGCTGGGCGAAGCAATCGTCAAGGCTCTCTGGCAGCTGATCGACGTTGAGGTTCCCACGCCGATCCGCCGCATGACCTACCTGGATGCCATGGCCAAGTACGGCTCCGACAAGCCGGACCTTCGTTTCGGCGTGGAACTGACGGAGCTCACTGAGTTCTTCAAGGACACCAACTTCGGTGTCTTCAAGGCCCCCTATGTTGGCGCAGTGGTCATGCCCGGCGGAGCCTCACAGCCTCGCCGGACGCTGGACGGCTGGCAGGAATTCGCCAAGCAGCGTGGACACAAGGGCCTGGCCTACGTCCTGTTCAAGGAGGACGGTGAACTCGCCGGCCCCGTTGCCAAGAACCTCACGGAGGCAGAGCGCGACGGCCTGGCCGACGCCGTCGGTGCCAAGCCGGGCGACTGCATCTTCTTCGCCGCCGGGGAGAAGTCGGCAGCGCGCGCGCTGCTCGGCGCTGCCCGCGTGGAGATCGGCCACCGCACCGGGCTGATCGATCCCAACGACTGGGCATTTGTCTGGATCGTGGATGCTCCCATGTTCGAGCCCGCCGCTGCGGCCGTTGCCTCCGGTGACGTTGCCGTGGGTGGTGGCCAATGGACGGCTGTGCACCACGCGTTTACCTCCCCGAAGCCCGAGTTCCTGGACACCTTTGACAAGGACCCGGAGTCCGCGCTCTCCTACGCCTACGACATCGTGTGCAACGGCAACGAGATCGGCGGCGGTTCCATCCGTATCCACCAGCGCGAAGTGCAGGAACGCGTGTTCCAGCTCATGGGCCTGGACAAGGAAGACGCCGAAACCAAGTTCGGCTTCCTGCTTGAGGGCTTCAAGTACGGCGCGCCTCCCCACGGCGGAATGGCCCTCGGCTGGGACCGTGTAGTGGCCTTGCTGGCCGGCGTGGAGTCCATCCGCGATGTCATTGCCTTCCCGAAGTCGGGCAACGGCTACGACCCCCTCACGGCTGCTCCGGCGCCGATCACCCCGCAGCAGCGCAAGGAGGCGGGCGTGGACTTCAAGCCCGAATCCAAGCCCGCAGCAAAGCCGGACGCCGCGTCCGAATAAGTAGCAGCCAATGGCCCTCCACTCCGGTGGAGGGCTTTTGGCATTTCCGTGTCCGGCTCCTTTAGCGACTGATGAAAGGTCTTGCCATATGGCGGTAGGGCAGGCATTCCTGGAAAATCTCATGGACAAGGCATGGCCGGCCCTTGAGCGTGAAGAGCTTGTACTCGACGCTGCGGCGGAGTGGGTGCTCCGCGCTTCCAACGGTGTGACGCAGCGGGCCAATTCCGTGTGGCCGGTCAACAGTGCAGGGGGAGGAGGCAGCGGCGACGCAGGCCCTGCTCTTGACGCAGGCCCTGCTCTTGACGCGGCGGCCGGCCTTGAACGCTCGGTTCGGGCTGCTTCGGAGTGGTACAGGCGCCGCCGGCTTCCCCTGATCTTCCAGGTGTTCGACGACACCGGTAATGCTGCCCTTAATAGTGTCCTTGACCGGCAGCGTTTCACCAGGCAGTCCGAAACCAGGATTATGGTCCGCGGCGTCCAGGACGTGCCGCAGGGATCATCAACGGTGGAACTCCTCGATCTTCCCTCCGCCGAGTGGCTCCATGTGTGGTGGTCAGTTGACGGCCGGGGTGGTGACGCCGAATTGTCGGTCGCCCACAGGATCCTCACTGCCTGCCCGGCCCTGTACGCCATGGTGAGGGACGACGACGGCGTCCCCGCCGCCGTCGGACGTCTCGCCCTGGTGGACGGCTGGGGAGGCATTTACAGCATGGCGACCTCAGGGACCCATCGCAGGCGAGGCTATGGGGCGCAGGTTCTGGCCTCCTTGTTGCATGCCGGCGCCGGGCGGGACCTCAGGGGATTCTGGCTCCTTGTTACTGCTGTCAATCATGGGGCGCAGTCTTTGTATTCCCAGGCCGGATTTACCCCCTACGGCAGCTATCTGTACCGGCAGGCTCCCCTGAAACGGGCTCCTGGCGGCTGCTAGCCCACGGGGTCGGTCACGGTGATCCGAACTGAGCAGGCGTCGGCTGCCGCTTTCTGCAGGCCAGCGGCTTTGACGTCCTGAACGTCCAGGAAGGGCAGCCTGGTTCGGCCCGTGAACGCTTTAAGGGCCGGTTGCGCGAGGACCTGATCCACCAGGGCCCTGTCTCCGCCGGGAACGATGTACTCCACTACATGTGCGGCAAAGATCCTGGCTGCATGCTCTGCCGTTGACCTGGCATCAATGAAGCGGTTGCCGCTCTTGGAAGCGAGGATGGTGGTGCCGCCCGCCGAGGCTACAACATAGCCGCCGCGGCGCACCAGAACCAAGCCCAGGCCTCGCTCCTGGGCGGCCAGTGAGGCAAGGCGCTGGAGCTCGTTTGGCCCCCTGCCCGGACGCCCGTCCGCAGGCCACGGAGCCCTCAGCAGTGCGGTGGCGCCGTCGGCCGCGCGAAGGAGCAGGCCGGCGTCGTCGAAATCTTCCACGACAGGGCCGTGGCTAGCCGCGAACCGATCCGCCCAACCGGCCAGCCTCGCGGCGGAGACCAAGGCTGTCCGCGTGGCGTGCCGGCGCGGAGCTGATGTTCGGCGGTCCATGGTGGATGTCTCCTTTGCTGGAACTATGAGTAGCCTATCCATGTGGAAGATCTCTTTGGTGCCGGTGCTGACAACGACGACGAGTCGGAAGACCTGCCCGCCGCGCCGCATTCCCTCCGGGGCCCATCCGATGCCCACTGGATGGCCTCCCAGCGCAGTCCCCTCGCAGTACGGATGCGCCCCCGTACCCTCGATGACGTAGTGGGCCAGCAGCATCTGCTGGGCCACGGTTCCCCGCTTCGGCAGTTGGCAGCCGGTGCTGAGGCTGCCGGGCCGGCGGGTCCCAGCTCCGTGATCCTTTGGGGGCCACCGGGAACCGGCAAGACCACCCTTGCCCATGTCATTGCCCGCGGGCCAGGGCGTAAGTTCGTTGAACTTTCCGCCATCACCGCCGGCGTCAAGGATGTCCGGCGCGTCATGGACGAGGCCTTGACGGCCCGGGACCTCTATAAGAAAACCACCGTCCTGTTCCTGGATGAGATCCATCGCTTCAACAAGGCCCAGCAGGACGCCCTGCTGCCTGGTGTCGAAAACCGCTGGGTGGTGCTCGTTGCCGCCACCACCGAAAACCCGTCCTTCTCGGTGGTCTCCCCGCTGTTGTCGAGGTCGCTGCTGCTGACGCTCAAGCCTCTCACCGATGAGGATATTTCGGGATTGCTGCAACGGGCCGTCGCCGATGCCCGCGGCCTTGCCGGACGGGTGGAGCTCAGCGGCGAAGCCCTGGACCACCTCGTCCGACTCTCCGGAGGCGATGCCCGCCGGGCGTTGACCGCGCTCGAAGCCGCCGCCGGGGTAGCGTTCGGTGACAGCGCCGCCGTCGGACTTTCCGTTGCGGACGGTGCCAGTGCCGCTCCCCGGGAGGGCCTGGAAGTTGACGGGCCCGAACAGGCGGGGACAGACGCCGACGACGAACCAGGGATCGGGAACGACGACGCACCTGACGCTCCGGTTCTGGTGGAGCTGCGCCACACGGAGCGCGCCCTGGACTCCGCGGCCGTTCGCTACGACCGGGCCGGCGACCAGCATTACGATGTGGCCAGTGCGTTCATCAAGTCCATCCGGGGCTCTGATGTTGATGCTGCCCTGCACTACCTGGCACGCATGCTCGAAGCGGGGGAGGACCCGCGGTTCGTGGCACGGAGGATCGTGATCTCGGCCGCTGAAGACATCGGCATGGCCGATCCCACAGCCTTGCAAACGGCAGTGGCAGCGGCGCAGGCAGTGCAATTGATTGGCATGCCCGAGGGCCGGATCGTTTTGGCCGAAGCTGTGGTCCACCTGGCCACCGCACCAAAGTCCAATGCTGCCTACATGGGCTTGAACAAAGCGGTGGCCGATGTCCGGGCCGGATTCGGTGGCGGTATCCCCATGCACTTGCGTGATGCCCACTATCCCGGCGCCAAGCAACTGGGCCACGGCAAAAGCTACAAGTACGCGCACGATGAACAGCACGGGGTGGCAACCCAGCAGTACCCGCCGGATGATTTGGTGGGCAAGGACTATTACCAGCCCACCAATAACGGGGCCGAACGCGATATTGCCGCCCGGCTGGAACGGCTCCGCAAGATCGTGCGTGGGGAGTAGGGCCGTTGGCGGAGGGTCCTTGCAGTCCTTTCCATGGCGGGGGACCCAGGACGTCAACCAGCTTGTGCGTGGTAGGATGGATCCTTGTCTGGCATGGCCCGACGCACAATCCCACTGAAGATTCCTTCATGAGTGCTGTGCGCCCGGGCTAGTAGCAAGAGGCAGCGGTTGGCCGATGCTCTCCCTGATGGAGGCCAGTAACACTGACACACCGCAGTAATTGGAAGGACACAAGTGGCTAACAACACTCGTGCTCGCCGTACCGCACGCCTTTCGCGTGCACTCGGCATCGCTCTGACCCCCAAGGCCGCCAAGTACATGGAGCGCCGCCCGTACGGCCCCGGTGAGCATGGCCGTGCCCGCAAGAAGCAGGACTCCGACTACGCCGTACGTCTGCGCGAAAAGCAGCGTCTGCGCGCCCAGTACGGCATCCGCGAAGCCCAGATGACCCGTGCCTTCGAAGAAGCACGCCGCACCAAGGGCCTGACCGGTGAAAACCTGGTTGAGCTGCTGGAAATGCGTCTGGACGCCCTCGTGCTCCGTGCAGGCTTCGCCCGCACCATCGCACAGGCACGCCAGCTGGTTGTGCACCGCCACATCATGGTTGACGGCATCCGCGTGGACCGCCCGTCCTTCCGCGTTGGCGAAGGCCAGCTCATCCACGTTCACAGCCGCTCCGAGGTCATGCCCCCGTTCCAGGTGGCAGCTGCAGGCGCACACGTTCTGAACAACGTTCCGCCGTACCTGGACGTCAAGATTGACGCCCTGCAGGCACGCCTGGTTCGTCGCCCCAAGCGCTCTGAGGTCCCCGTGATCTGCGAAGAGCAGCTCGTCGTCGAATTCTACGCTCGCTAAATTCGTACAGCGCATCAAAGAAGCCCGTGGCACATGCCGCGGGCTTCTTTGTCTGTAAGGTACCGCTCCAAAGTGGGTAAGGTACTGGGGAGGCCTTGTCCAAAGCCGCTGGGCGGCAGGTGCAAGGCATTGCAACAACCCTAGGAGAAGAGTTCTATGTCTGGTGGCGACATCGCCGGCCTCATCGCAGCAGGAGTCTTCGCGCTCCTTGTGTTGTTGTTGGCTGTGCCCATCTTGAAGCTGGGCGGCGTTTTTGACGAGGTCCGGACCTCCATCCGGTCCATCAGCGACGGCGCCACGCCCCTGATGGATGAAGTGACCGCTACGGTTTCCACCACCAACCAGCAGCTGAAGAAGGTTGACGGCATCGCCTCGAACGTCTCCGACGCCTCAGCCAACATCTCCGCCCTGTCTTCGCTGGTGGCTGCCACGGTGGGTTCTCCCTTGATCAAGGTCGCAGCGTTCAGCTACGGCGTGCGTTCGGCATTCGCCGGTCGTCGCGCCCCTTCCTCCGGCCGCCGCAGCCGCTGAGCAGATCAGTTGCCGGATCAAGCAGCCGCAAACTAAAGGAAGACAAAACCCCATGAAAAGAATTGTGTGGATGGGCATCGGAGTCGCCATTGGCGTCATTGCCTTCCGGAAGATCACCGAGGCCCAGGCGAACATTGGTCCTGACGGCCTGAACCGCGCCGTGGGCCGGATGGCCGACGGCTTGTTTGATTTTGCCGACGCAGTCCGGACCGGCATGCACCAGCGCGAAGAGGACCTTCGGGCAGCGCTGGGCATTGACGACGCCGGGGCGGGGCGTCGATAGCGGAGCGGTTCGCTCCCACGCCCGCAACAGGGCAGAATGGAAAACTGCGGAACGGCATCAGCCGGTACCGCGCACCTTACGTGCAGTGAATTGAGAAGGGTAAGTAATCAGCTAATGAAGTCGCAGGAGATCACCAAGCGCTGGGTGGACTTTTTTGTCAGCAAGGGCCACACCGCCGTTCCCTCCGCGTCGCTCGTTTCAAGCGACCCGTCCCTTCTCTTCACCGTGGCCGGAATGGTGCCGTTCATTCCCTACCTGACTGCCCGCGAAGAGCCCCCCTACAGCCGTGCAACGAGCGTCCAGAAGTGCATCCGCACCGGGGACATCGAAGAAGTGGGCAAGACGGCCCGCCACGGCACGTTCTTCCAGATGTGCGGCAACTTCTCCTTTGGCGACTACTTCAAGGAAGACGCCATCAAGTTCGCCTTCGAGCTGCTCACTACGAGCACTGACGACGGCGGCTATGGGCTGCCTGCCGAGCGCCTGTGGGTGACCGTCTACGAAGAAGACGACGAAGCCAAGGAGTTGTGGCTCAAGAACACCGGCATCCCCGCCGAGCGCATCCAGCGCATGGGTAAAGCCGATAACTACTGGTCCACGGGCCAGCCCGGCCCGGCAGGGCCCTGCTCGGAAATCTACTACGACCGCGGCCCTGCCTACGGTATCGAGGGCGGCCCGCTGGCCGATGAGACCCGCTACATCGAGATCTGGAACCTGGTATTCATGCAGTACCAGATCGAGAACGTCCGCTCCAAGGTGGATTTCGACATCGTTGGCGAGCTCCCGCAGAAGAACATCGACACCGGCCTTGGCATGGAGCGCCTGGCGATGATCCTCCAGGGCGTCGAGAACATGTACGAGACCGACCAGGTCCGCCCGGTCATCGACAAGGCTGCCGAACTGTCCGGCCGTGAGTACACCTCGGCCGAGTCGCCTGAAGATCCGCACCACACGGACGATGTCCGCATGCGTGTGGTGGGCGACCACATCCGCTCTGCCCTGATGCTGATCGCCGATGGTGTTTCACCCTCCAACGAGGGCCGTGGCTACGTGTTGCGCCGCCTCATTCGACGTGCCGTCCGCGCCATGCGCCTGCTCGGCGTCGAAAAGGCCTGCTTGCCGGACCTGCTTCCCGCATCCCGCGACGCCATGAAGGGCGTCTACCCGGTGGTCGAGACGGATTTCGCCAGGATCAGCCGCATTGCCTACGCCGAAGAAAAGGCGTTCCTGCGCACCATCGCTTCGGGCACCGCCCGTCTTGAGGATGCCGTCACCGAATCGAAGGCTGCCGGTGTTCCGCTTTCCGGCGCCGATGCCTTCGCCCTGCACGACACCTACGGCTTCCCGATCGACCTGACCCTCGAAATGGCTGAAGAGGCCGGACTCAAGGTGGACGAGGCAGGCTTCCGTGCCCTCATGCTCGAGCAGCGCCAGCGTGCACAGGCCGATGCCAAGGGCAAAAAGGGCGGCCACGCCGATCTCAGCGCCTACCAGGAACTCCTGGGCAAGGGCGAGACCGTCTTCACGGGCTACGACGAACTTGAGGGTGAGTCCACTGTCCGCGGAATCGTCAGCGGTGGACGACCGGTTGCGCACGCCTCAACGGGCGATGAAATTGAGTTGGTCCTCAACGAAACCCCGTTCTACGCCGAGGCTGGTGGCCAGTCCGCTGATACAGGCCTTATCACCGGCGACGGTTTCGTGGTCGAAGTCCTGGACGTCCAGCGGCCCATCAAGGGCCTGAGTGTGCACAAAGCGATTGTCCGCGAAGGCGAGATTGCCTCCGATGCCCTGGTGCGCGCCGCCGTCGACCGTGAACGACGCCATGCAGCCGAACAAGCCCACACCGGCACGCACATTGTGCATGCTGCCTTGCACCAGATCCTTGGCCCTGAAGCCACCCAGCGCGGTTCCTACAACAAGGCCGGTTACCTCCGCTTCGACTTCGCCTGGGGTGAGGGGCTGAGCACTGCCACGCGTTCGGAAATCGAAGAGGTCTCCAACATTGCCATCCGGAACAACTACCGGGTGGATACCAAGGTCATGGGCCTGGCCGAGGCCAAGGCCCTGGGCGCCATGGCACTGTTCGGTGAAAACTACGGAAGCGAAGTCCGCGTCGTAGAGATCGACGGCGCGTGGTCCCGTGAGTTGTGCGGTGGCACCCACGTGTCCAACACTTCCCTTATCGGCAGCCTTTCACTGCTGGGCGAGCAGTCCGTTGGCTCCGGAAACCGCCGCGTGGAGGCCTTCGTCGGCCTGGACGCTTTCCGTCACCTGGCCGCTGAGCGCGCGCTGGTGACCGAGCTGACAGAACTTCTGAAGGTTCCCTCGGGGCAACTGGCGGATCGTATCTCCAGCACACTGAGCAAGCTGAAGGCCACGGAGAAGGAACTCGACCGCCTGCGCAAGGAGCAGCTGACCGCTGCTGCGGCAAACCTGGTGGGCACCGCCAAGGATGCTGCCGGCGTGCGCGTTGTTGCCCACGATGCCGGCCAGGTCGGTGGGGCCGACGATCTCCGCAACCTTGCCTTGGACCTCCGCAGCCGCCTCGGCTCCGAAGCTGCCACAGTAGCCGTTGCCGGCGTCAGCAATGACCGCCCCGTGATCCTCATTGCCACCAATGAGGCCGCCCGCGAAGCCGGAGTGAAGGCCGGTGCGCTGGTTCGCCTGGCCGCCGGCATCCTCGGCGGTGGCGGAGGCGGCAAGGACGACGTTGCCCAAGGCGGCGGCGCCGACGCTGGGAAGGTCTCTGAGGCCCTCACAGCGGTGGTGGATGCGATAGCCAAGCGCTGACGGTGGCTGAAAGTACTGACGGTGGCGTCTACCCCCGGGGCATCAAACTGGGGGTAGACGTCGGAACCGTGCGTGTGGGCGTGGCGATCTGCGACCCCGACGGGATCCTGGCAACACCCTTCAAGACCGTTGCACGCGATTCCAAGAAGAACTCGGACGTCCGTGTTGTGGTCAAGCACGCCGCTGAACTGCCTGCCGTGCAAATCTTCGTAGGCCTTCCCCGCACCATGAAGGGTGAGGAACGTGCTTCAGCCGACATGGCGGTTTCGTATGCCGGGCTCCTCGCCGACGAGCTTCAGCGGGTCGGTTTGGACATCCCTGTGAGCCTCGTAGATGAGCGGTTATCGACCGTCACGGCGCACCGCAACCTGCACGAAGCTGGCATGAGCAGCAGGAACCACCGTAAAGTGGTTGATCAGGTTGCCGCTGCTGGAATACTTCAGCACGCAATCGACATGCAAAAAGCCAGAGGAACGGACGTTGGCCGCCGAGTGCAGGCACCGGCGCAATCCGAAAAGCCCAGCAGTGCCCCAACGCTGCGGGCTGCCTCCGGCAGTGAACCCGATTCTTCTACGAGGGGACTGCAACTGTGAGCCCGGTCAACAACGACCCCTCCAGCGGTACCGCCGGCGGCGGCATGCCGCTGACCCGCAAAGAGCTGCGGGCGCGGGAACGATTCCTCGCCACGCAGAACCACAACGTCGTACCCGTTCCCGAAGCGACACCTGGAGAGGCCGCTGAGGCCGCTGCCTCGGCAGAAGGTGGGACTGAACTGCCCCGTCCAGTTCCCGCCGTGATACCCGCGCCGGTTGCGCCACCAGTTTCGGCCGCTCCACCGGTGCCTGCCGCTCCTCCCGTTCCCGCTGCAAAACCTGCCACGCCTCCCGTTCCCACAGCGGAGCCGGCTTCGGCTGCAACGATTCCTGCTGACGTGCCGGCCGCGCAGTCCGGTCACGAGTCGGTCGGCCATGAACCATCCGCTGACGATTCAGGTGTTGCGATCCAGCCGTCCGATGAGGTTCCGGGGGAGACTCACGCTGCTGACCCCGGGCACGGCGGGGTTCACCAGGACGCGGCAGGGGAACATCACGGATCCACAGTCCACGCTGATGACCATGATGGGCATCCTGCTGATGGGCTTCACCCTAGCGAACACCCCGTGGACGAACTGCACCACGACGAACTTCACCACGATGAACACCCCCTGGAAGGGATCCACCACGACGGGATCCACCACGACGATCTTCACCACGACGAACACCACGTGGACGAACTTCACCATGACGATCAACACCACGACCTCATCGCGCCAATCGAGCAATCAGCCTCAACCAAGGCCGCGGCCAAGAAGGCCCGGCGTCGCCGTCGTGTCCTTGCGCTGCTGATCACCCTGGGAGTCTTCGTTGCCGCCATCGCCATTGGTGCCCAGTTCCTCAAGCCCCTGCTGGGAATGGACAAAGTAACGGACTACCCGGGCCCGGGAACAGGGTCGGTCAGTATCACCGTCCCTGAAGGTTCCGGACCGAAGGCTGTGGCCGTCGCCCTGGTGGAGAACAAGGTAGTGGCCGACGCCGACGCGTTCGTCAAGGAATTCCTTAACGACGGCGGGGAGCTGTCCCCGGGCGAGTTCACCTTCCGGACCGAGATGAAAAATTCCGATGCCGTGGATGTGCTGGTCAACAAAGACTCATCAAAGGTGATGTATTTCGCCCTGAGTGCCGGCCTCCGAATCAACGAATCCCTCGAAGCCATTTCCAAGGGCTCCGGAATCTCCCTGCAGGAACTCAATGCCTTGAACCAGGCGCCGGCACAGTTCGGCGTGCCTTCCAAGGCCAAGAACCTCGAAGGGTTCCTGGCTCCGGGGGAATACCGTTTCCCGCTTGGCACACCAGCGAAGGACATCATCCAGAAGTTGGTCACCACCACGGTTGATGAACTCAAGTCCCAGGGAATCACGGAACCGGCAAAGCAGTACGACACCGTCACCATTGCCAGCATTGTCCAGGCCGAGGGCGGCCAGGCCGATTACGGCAACGTGGCCGGCGCCATCTACAACAGGCTTAAGCCCAACAACGTGGAAACCAGTGGCCTGATCCAATCAGATGCCACGGTGACGTACGGACTCGGCAAGAAATCCTTCCACCTCACGGAGGAGGAGAAAGCTGACAAGTCCAACACGTACAACACGTACGCCAACGTGGGACTGCCCGCCGGACCGATCGGCTCACCGGGCAAGACCGCCATTGATGCCGCTGCCAAACCCACCCCGAATGATTACCTCTACTGGGTGACCATCAACCTGGACACCAAAGAGACCAAGTTCTCCAAGACACTGGCCGAACACAACACGTATGTTGAGCAATACAACGCCTGGTGCACGGCCAACCCGGGACGGTGTGTGTGATTCGTCGTGCCGCAGTCCTGGGGCACCCTATCTCGCATTCGAAATCCCCGGCCCTGCACACTGCCGCCTACGCCAAGCTGGGCGTAGACATTGAATATTCGGCAATCGATGTCACGGTGGATGCCCTTCCCGCATTCATGGAATCACTTCGTGGGGACCACTCCTGGTGCGGTCTTTCAGTGACCATGCCGCTGAAGTCGGCCATGGTCAAGGAAGTCGACGAAGTCCGTGGCGCAGGCGCCCACTTGGGCGTCATCAACACGGTGGTCTTCGAGCCCGACGGCGGACTGGTCCGGCGCGTGGGGTACAACACCGATGTTGCCGGGATTGTCGAAGCAGTCAGGTATGCAGGGGTTGCCTCTACGCCGCACGCCGCTGTACTTGGCGGTGGAGGTACCTCTGCCGCTGCAGTTGCAGCGGTCAAGGAACTCGGTGCCGGCCACGTCGATGTCTTCGTCAGGGATGCAGGGCGTGCCGGCGACGCGGAGGCGGCGGCTGCCGCCGTCGGAATTTCCCTCAGCGTCAGGCCGCTGACCGAAGCCGCCACTGCTGTGGCGGGCACGGACCTGGTGATCTCCACCTTCCCGCCACGGGCAGCCGATGCCTTGGCGGAGGAGCTTGCAGGCTTGCCGGGAACAGGAGCCGGCGTCCTTCTGGACGTTGCCTATGATCCCTGGCCCAGCCGCCTCGCTGAGGTGTGGCATGGCCATGGGGGAGCTGTGGTACCGGGCTTGGAGATGTTGATGTACCAGGCGGCCGAGCAGATCAGGCGCTTCAGCGGTTGTGACGTGGACGCCGCCGTCATAGATGTGATGTGCGACTCAGTCGGGCTTCCCCGGCGAGTGTTCTAGAAGCCTTACATGGCAGGATTGGTTATATGTTGCGTTGGTTGACTGCCGGTGAATCCCATGGTCCGGCCCTGATCGGAATTATTGAAGGCGTGCCCGCCGGTGTTGAGCTCACCAGCGCGCAGATCCGCGATGCGCTGGCGCGTCGTCGTCTGGGCTACGGACGCGGTGCCCGCATGAAGTTCGAGCAGGATGAGGTCACCATCATGGGTGGTGTCCGTCACGGCCTCACCCAGGGCGGACCCGTGGCCATTCAGGTTGGCAATACAGAGTGGCCCAAGTGGGAGCAGATCATGTCTGCTGACCCCGTGGATCCCGAGGTCCTCGCCGACCAGGCGCGCAATGCCCCGCTGACCCGTCCACGGCCGGGCCACGCAGATTTCACCGGCATGCAGAAATACGGCTTTGACGAAGCCCGTCCTGTCCTTGAGCGCGCCAGTGCACGGGAGACCGCCACGCGTGTGGCACTTGGAACCGTGGCTGCTCAGTTCCTGAAGCAGTTGGGTGTGGAGTTGGTCAGCCACACCGTTTCCATTGCCAGTGTGACTGTTCCCGAGGGGCGTCCCTTGCCCCTGCCCCAGGACGTCCTGGCTCTCGACGCGGACCCCCTGCGCTGCTTCGACCGTGAAACCTCCGATGCCATGGTTGCTGAAGTGGATGCGGCCCACAAGGAAGGCGAAACCCTCGGCGGCGTCGTTGAGGTCCTGGCCTATGGACTTCCGCCGGGACTTGGCAGCTACGTCCACTGGGACCGCCGCCTTGATTCCCGCCTGGCAGCTGCATTGATGGGCATCCAGGCCATCAAGGGTGTGGAAGTTGGCGACGGCTTCCTCACTGCTGCCCGCCGCGGGTCGGCAGCCCATGACGAGATCCTCAAGGATGAGGCAGGCAAGATCGTTCGGCAGACCAACCGGGCTGGTGGCATCGAAGGTGGCATGAGCATCGGCGAGGTCCTCCGCGTCCGTGCGGCCATGAAGCCAATCGCCACCGTTCCCCGTGCCCTGCGGACCATTGACGTCAGTACTGGTGAGCCCGCAAAGGCCCACCACCAGCGTTCGGATGTATGTGCGGTGCCGGCGGCCGGTGTTGTGGCCGAAGCGATGGTTGCTCTGGTCTTGGCCGAGGCCGTTGCCGAGAAGTTCGGTGGCGACTCCGTAGCTGAGACCCAGCGAAACCTCCAGAGCTACCTTGAGAGCATCCCGGCTACCCTGGACTCGGTCGGCCGGTAGTGGTCCGCCTCATCATGGACGGACTTCGTGACCGTCCCGTTGTTCTGGTGGGGCCAATGGCCGTCGGCAAATCAGCCATTGGCCAGCAGTTGGCCCTGCAGTTGGGGCTCCCGTTCGTGGACACCGACGCTGTGGTGGTGGCTGCCCATGGCAGCATCGCGGATATTTTTGCAGGACGCGGAGAGCACGCCTTCCGCGAGATCGAAGCCCGGGCCGTGGCGAAATCCATCGAGCATGCCAAGGTCCAGCCCGCCATCATTTCCCTGGGCGGGGGAGCGGTGCTTGACTCCGGAACCCAGCAGTTGCTGGGGGATTGCACGGTGGTCTACCTCGAGTGCGACGCAGAAACGGTTGCCGACAGGATTGCGCGGAACACGGGCAGGCCGCTGCTCAAAGGCGATTCGATGACCCGGTGGGAAGCGTTGTTTGCCACGAGGCGTCCTGTTTATGAGCGCCTCGCGGACATCGTCATGGACGTCCGGTCAGGATCCGTGGCGGAAATCGGCCTCCAACTGGAGGAGCGGCTGCGCCAGCATGCAGCCTTGAAAGAGGAAGTTGAAAAGTGAGCAACGAAGCAACTGTCATCAAGGTGACCGGCGGTTCCGCCAATGAAAACTACGACGTCGTAGTGGGGCGTGGCCTTCTGGCGAACCTTCCGGAGAAGCTTGGGGAGCGTGTCAGGCGTGTCCTGGTCATCCATCCCCGTGCCCTCCGCCTGACGGGCGATACGGTCCGCGATGAGCTGGAAACAGCCGGCTTCACCGCGCTGACGGCCGAAATTCCGGATGCCGAAGAAGGCAAGCACATCCAGGTAGCCGCATTCTGCTGGCAGGTCCTTGGCCAGAACGACTTCACACGTTCGGACGCCATCGTGGCGGTCGGTGGCGGCGCGGTAACTGACCTTGCAGGCTTTGTGGCGGCCACCTGGCTGCGGGGCGTCAAGGTCATCCACATGCCCACCAGCCTGTTGGGCATGGTGGATGCTTCAGTGGGCGGAAAGACCGGAATCAACACCGCCGAAGGCAAGAACCTCGTAGGTTCCTTCCACCCGCCGGCAGCCGTTTTGGCTGATCTGGACACCCTACAGACCCTGCCCAGGAATGAGCTCATTTCCGGCATGGCCGAGGTCATCAAGTGCGGTTTCATTGCCGACCCCACCATCCTGGACCTGATCGAGAAGAACACTGACGCCGTGATGGACCCGGCGTCGGACGTTGTCCGCGAATTGATCGAGCGGGCCATCACTGTCAAGGCCGATGTCGTTTCGCAGGACCTGAAAGAATCCGGGCTCCGTGAGATCCTCAACTATGGCCATACCCTGGGACATGCCATTGAACTGGTGGAGCGCTACTCATGGCGGCACGGCGCGGCCGTCTCGGTGGGCATGATGTTTGCCGCAGAATTGTCGCGCAGCGTTGGTCGGTTGTCCGATGCCGACGCAGACCGCCACCGCACCATCCTGGAAAGCCTCGGCCTTCCGATCACCTACCGGCGTGACCGCTGGCAGGGGTTGCTGGACGGCATGCGCCGGGATAAGAAGTCCCGTGGCGACCTCCTGCGGTTTGTTGTCCTTGACGGTGTGGCCAAGCCGGGCATCCTGGACGTCCCCGATACCTCCCTCCTGTTTGCCGCCTACCAGGAGATCGCGTCATGAGTGTCGACGTGAGGGAAGGCGTCAGCGATTGGCCAACAGCGGGCTTCCCGGGTGTCCGGACCAATCCCGATACCCTCCTTCCGGTCATCGTCAACGAGGAAGTCATGGAGACGGCGCTTGCAGCGTCGGAGGATCCCGCTGACCGCATCATGGCGCTGCTGTTGGAAAACCACGCCAACGAAGCAGCAGAACTGCTGGCAGAGGCACGGTACAAGGATCCCGAGTCGTTCCGGCTCAGGATTTTTGAAGCTGAAGTCCACCGCGCCACCAATCGGCTGGACAGGGCCATCCAGCTGTTCCGGCACCTGCTGCAGGATGTCCAAGGCAGCTCGAAGGAAGCGATCGTCCACCAGTACTTGGGTCGGGCCTACTTTGTCAGCGGGAACGCTTTGGCTGCATCCGAGGAGTTTGCCAAGGCTTTGGACCTTCGTGTCGCCATGGCCGCCGATGCGGCGTTGATCTACTCCTCTGCCGTTGCCCTGCAGCGGGCCCGGAACGTACTGGAACTCGCTTCCTGATACCCCTGGGGACAGTCCCCGCAAGCCTTTGGCTCATTTGCCGGTAGAATGATTCTTGGATTTTTGATAAATACGCGCTGGCGGGCCGATTGGTACGCCTGCTTGGCATAGATAGCTGGCAGCTAGAACCAGTGCGATAACCAGAGGATACGAGTGGCAACCACAAACGACATCAAGAACGGGACCGTACTGAAGCTCGAGGGCCAGCTCTGGAACATCATTGAGTTCCAGCACGTCAAGCCTGGCAAGGGCGGCGCGTTTGTGCGCACCAAGATGCGCAACGTCATGTCCGGCAAGGTGGTCGACAAGACCTTCAACGCCGGCCTGAAGATTGAAACCGCTACGGTCGACCGCCGCGACTACCAGTACCTGTACCAGGATGGCGAAGACTTCGTTTTCATGGACACCCAGGACTACGACCAGATCACCGTCTCCGGTGCCACAGTGGGCGACGCCACCAACTTCATGCTCGAAAACCAGATGGTCAACATTGCCATCCATGAGGGCACCCCGTTGTACATCGAACTGCCCCCGAGTGTGGTCCTCGAAATCACCTACACCGAGCCCGGCCTCCAGGGCGACCGCTCCTCGGCAGGCACCAAGCCGGCCACCGTCGAAACCGGCTACGAGATCCAGGTTCCGCTGTTCGTTGAGCAGGGCACCAAGGTCAAGGTCGACACCCGCGATGGCAGCTACCTGGGCCGGGTCAACGACTAGTGAGCGCACGCGGTAAAGCCCGTAGCAGGGCTCTTGAAGTACTCTTCGAAGCGGAGCAGCGCTCCGTTTCGGCTTTCGACGCCATGAGGGCGCGGCGGGAGAAGACTGACCTGGTCATCAACCCCTATACGGTGGAAATCGTTGAGGGCGTTGTGGCCATGCAGGCAACCATTGATGAGTTCCTGGAGACTTATGCCCAGGGCTGGACCCTGGAACGGATGCCGTCGGTAGACCGCATCATCCTTCGGATCGGCGCGTGGGAACTTCTCTACAATGACGAGGTTCCCGACGGCGTAGCCGTTAGCGAAGCGGTAGCCCTCGCCAAGACGATGTCCACGGATGACTCCCCGGCGTTCATCAATGGACTCCTGGGCCGGCTCCAGAAGCTCAAACCATCACTTTTGGCATAGGCGCAGGCCTGGCCTGAACGTACAAGGAACCCGCCTCACAGGAAACTGTGGGGCGGGTCCCTTTTTGCCCGGTTTGCCCAATTTGGCCCATTTGCCCGATTTGCGCCACTGCCCCTACTGGAGAACCGCGGCCCGCAGGCCCGGAATACTTCGGAGATGGTCAAGTTCGTCCTGCTGGTGAAGGTGGACGTCCCGCCCGCTGAGTATCCGTTGGCGGGTAAAGGCCAAAGCCGTAGCCCCTTTGATGAAGGACTTCATCGCATCCCTGCGGCCGCGCGTGGATGCCCAACGGACAGCCTGCCGTCTGCCCCGGGAGGTGGCCAGCATCTCCACCTCTGCCGGTGTGAACCAGCCTGCGCGGGCGTACTCAAGGAGCCGCTGCCGGGTCAGCTTTCCTTCGGCGAGCCGGAGCAGGATGATGCCCACAGCTGCAACCAGGAAGATCGGGACCTGGACAACGAAGTACTCCACCAGGAAGTTCTGGCCCATGCTGTTCCAGCGGTTGTGCAGGAACATGGCAGGGAGCAAACCGATGAAGAATGCCAGTACGGCGTAGCCGGTGTGCCAGCGGCGTGCCGCGAAACCCATGATCAGGCCGGTGGTTCCGGTGAAGACGGCATGGGCGAAAGGCGACATGACGCCACGAAGGATGAAGATGCGGACGAGGTCAGTCCCCGGGTCGGTGGAGGAGGCAATTTCGCGTCCGAAGTAGAGGATGTTTTCGGTGAAGGCGAAACCGGCGGCAATGGTGAAGGCGAACACCACCCCGTCCACCGGGCCGTCAAAGTACTTCCGGGCGGCCAGGATCAGCACCAGCAATCCCAGTGACTTGGTGAATTCTTCGACGATGGGTGCTTGGACTGTTGCCATGAAGTAGGTAAAAGCTTCTTCGCTGCTGGTCGGCGCGGCCAGGGCGAAGAGGGGTTGGATCAGCAGTGTCCCGGCGATGGACACTGCGGCGCCCCAGGTAAAGGCGAACCAGAGGAGTCGTTTTGGCTCGGGCTCCCAGCGGTCGATCAGGCGAACGGTCAGCAGCACCACGGTCAGCGGAATCAGGGACGCAATGAATCCGATGACGAAGCCGGTGACACCGGTGTTTCCCAGCAGGAACGGCAACACCAGTATCAAGCTGGCGAGGACCAGGATTCCACCGACAATCAGCAAGGGGAGTGTGCCCGTGCGGCTTCGCTGGGCCGGCGGGCCTGCCCACGTTTGCCGGGGGAGCGTGGCGGGATTGCCTGGTGCGGGCTGGTAATTTCCCGGCTGTACCCGTCCGATCCACGTAGGGTTGGCCCCGGGTTCCAGGTAAGGCCGTGGATATTGTTGCCCGCCGGGTTGCCCGTGGTGGTTCATGGTCATGGGCAAAAGCCTATTCCACGGCATGGAGTGTGAGCTTAAACTCACCCGTCGCTTTCCCCGCCGGTGAGGTGGCAAAGAGGTGCTGTGGTAGCTTGGAAAAGCACATATTCCTTTTTTAATTCCGTCCCGTGAGGCGGGGAAAGGGGAGACGAGCGATGACTGAAGTCACTTCAGCGCACGTGCCGTCCAGGGTTGTACTCAACCAGGCGGACATTGATCGTGCGCTCACTCGTATCGCCCACGAGATCCTCGAAGCCAACAAGGGCTCCCAGGACCTGGTTCTCTTAGGCATTCCCAGCCGCGGCTATCCCCTGGCGGTCCGCCTTGCCCACAAAATCGCAGCAGCTGACCCGACGGTCAATGCTGAAACGATCGTGGGTCAGCTCGATGTCACCATGTTCCGTGACGATCTCTCGCACCAGCCCACCCGGCCTCCGCGCCACACCCGCCTGCCGTTGTCAGGGATCGACAACAAAGTAGTTGTCCTGATCGACGACGTCCTGTACTCGGGCCGCACCATCCGGGCAGCACTGGATGCTTTGGTGGACCTTGGCCGTCCCCGGATTGTCCGCTTGGCCGTGCTGGTGGACCGGGGCCACCGTGAGCTCCCCATCCGCGCGGACCACGTCGGCAAGAACCTGCCCACCTCTTCCTCGGAGAAAGTCCGTGTCCACCTGGAGGAAATCGACTCTGTTGACGGCGTTCCCGTCAATGAAGTAGTTATCGAGGCGGGGAAGTGAAGCACCTTCTTTCCACTGAAAACCTCAGCGCTTTCGACGCCATCCGCGTCCTGGACACGGCAGAAGAAATGTCTGCCGTGGGCGAGCGTGAAGTGAAAAAGCTGCCTGCCCTGCGTGGCCGGACAGTAGTGAACCTCTTCTTCGAAGACTCCACCCGGACGCGGATCTCGTTCGAGGCTGCCGCCAAGCGACTTTCCGCCGACGTCATCAACTTCGCCGCCAAAGGGTCCTCGGTGTCCAAGGGGGAATCCCTCAAGGACACCGCACAGACCCTGGCCGCCATGGGTGCGGACGCCGTGGTCATTCGTCACTGGGCGTCCGGCGCCCCGCACCGGCTCGCTGCCACGGACTGGATTGACGCTGCTGTGATCAACGCCGGTGACGGCACCCACGAGCACCCCACCCAGGCCCTGCTGGACGCTTTCACCATGCGCCGGCACTGGTCCAGGATCAACGGCATCGAGTCAACGGGGGCGGACCTGTCGGGCATGCGCGTTGCGATTGCCGGCGACGTACTCCACTCCCGTGTTGCCCGGTCCAACGTCTGGTTGTTGAAAACCCTTGGCGCCGAGGTCACTCTGGTGGCGCCACCTACGCTGCTGCCCATCGGCGTCGAGCACTGGCCTTGCAAGGTCAGCTACAACCTGGACGAGACCCTGGAAGCGGGTATCGACGCCATGATGATGCTCCGCGTCCAGGGTGAGCGGATGAACGCCTCGTTCTTCCCCTCGACCCGTGAGTACTCCCGCCGCTGGGGATTCGACGACGCCAGGCTCCGTGCCTTGGATGACCTGGGCATGAAGGACACCATCATCATGCATCCCGGTCCCATGAACCGCGGCCTGGAGATTTCTTCGGCAGCTGCTGATTCACCGCGTTCCACTGTGCTTGCCCAAGTCCGCAACGGTGTCTCGGTCCGCATGGCCGCCCTGTACCTGCTGCTCTCAGGAGACTCCCGGGAACCAGCCCAGAACGTAAGCCAGTCCAGCAAGGAGACCAACTGATGGCCGAGAACACCTACCTGATTCGTGGGGCCGCCATCCTCGGCGGCGACGCTGAGGACCTGCTGATCCGCGACGGCGTCATCGAAGCACGCGGCAAGGACCTCGCCGCTGAAGGTGCCACTGTCATCGACGCCGCCGGACTCGTTGCGCTGCCCGGCATGGTTGACGTGCACACCCACCTGCGCGAGCCGGGCCGCGAAGACGCCGAAACGGTGGAAACCGGTACCCGGGCCGCGGCTTTGGGCGGATTCACGGCTGTCCACGCGATGGCCAACAGCAACCCCGTGGCTGACACCGCCGGAGTCGTGGAACAGGTCCACAGCCTGGGCCGTGCATCGGGCTGGGTGGATGTGCGCCCAGTGGGTGCAGTCACGGTGGGGTTGGCCGGTGAGCGACTTGCCGAGCTTGGCGCCATGGCCGATTCCCGCGCGCAGGTCCGCATGTTCTCCGATGACGGAATCTGCGTTCACGATCCCGTACTCATGCGCCGCGCACTGGAGTACGTAAAGGCGTTCGACGGCGTGGTGGCCCAGCACGCGCAGGAACCGCGCCTGACCGCCGGGGCACAGATGAACGAAGGCACGGTCTCTGCCGTACTTGGACTGACCGGCTGGCCGGCTGTAGCCGAGGAAAGCATCATCGCCCGTGACGTCCTGCTGGCCCAGCATGTTGGTTCCAGGCTCCACGTCTGCCATGTCTCCACCGCCGGATCAGTCGAAATCGTGCGCTGGGCCAAGGCGCGCGGGATCAACGTCACGGCCGAAGTGACGCCCCACCACCTGCTCCTGACCGATGAACTGGTCCGCAGCTACGATCCCGTCTACAAGGTCAATCCGCCGCTGCGAACCGATGCTGATGTCCAGGCGCTCCGTGAGGGCCTGGCCGACGGCACCATCGACGTCGTGGGAACCGACCATGCCCCGCACCCCAGCGAGCACAAGGAATGCGAGTGGGCGCAGGCGGCCATGGGCATGACCGGCCTCGAAACTGCGTTGTCGGTAGTCCAAGAGACCATGATCGAGACCGGCTTGATGACCTGGGCGGATTT
The DNA here is from genome assembly GCF_059739405.1 of Arthrobacter sp. TmtSoilC79. Classification (NCBI taxonomy): domain Bacteria; kingdom Bacillati; phylum Actinomycetota; class Actinomycetes; order Micrococcales; family Micrococcaceae; genus Arthrobacter; species Arthrobacter sp. TmtSoilC79. The sequence continues at coordinate 2,117,196 of NZ_AP046051.1, forward strand.
CGCCAGGGTCACCTCGTTCACGCCTGCGGTCATCGGGCGGGTCGCTGACCAAGGCCGTCCGCTGGAGGTTGGCGAACCTGCCAACGTCATCCTGGTGGACCCGGCTGCGCGTTGGACGGTCGACCCCCATAAAATGGCAACCATGGGCCGCAATTCACCGTTCAAGGGCAAGGAGCTGCCCGGATCCGTGGTGGCAACCTTCTTCAAGGGCCACCCCACGGTCCTTGACGGCAAACTCAACACGCCGTACCGGTACCCGGCAGTCAGCAGCATTAATGGATAACCAGACACTGACCGTGCTCATCACGGTGCCGCTGATCCTCGCCGTCCTGGCGATGATCTGGCTGGGGTGGCGGAACAGGCTCAGGCGCCAGTCCGACGTCGAACGCCTTCCGGTCCTGCCGGAGCAGCTGACGCCGGCCACCGTCGTCGCTGATGGCCAGTACGTTGCCACCACCACGGCGGGGGATTGGCTTGACCGTATCGCGGTCCAAGGCCTTGGTATCCGGACGAATGCGGAACTGAGCATCCACACCGAAGGTGTGTTGTTCGACCGCTGCGGTGCCGCCCCTGTCTTCATACCCCGCGAGGCAGTGACTGACGGCCGGGAGTCCAACGGCATGGCAGGGAAGTTCGTCGAGAAAGACGGACTCCTGGTCATCAGTTGGAAACTCGGCGGCCGTGAACTCGATACCGGGTTCCGGACCCGGCACGCAGCCGACAAAAAGCTCCTCCTTGAAGCCCTCCAGGAATTGATCTCCGCAGCCCCTCAGGCAGATGCCGATAGTGGAAAGTAATAAAGTGACGGATAGTAAAGCAGCCACCACACCCACCCCCTCAGCAGCAGTACTCGTGCTCGAAGACGGCCGCATGTTCCGCGGCCGCAGCTACGGAGCGCAGGGAACCGCTCTCGGTGAGGCCGTCTTCGCCACCGGCATGACCGGCTACCAGGAGACCATTACCGACCCCTCCTACGCGCGCCAGCTGGTGGTCCAGACAGCGCCGCACATCGGCAACACCGGCGTCAACAGCGAAGACGCTGAATCCCGCCGTATCTGGGTTGCCGGATACATTGTCCGGGACGCCGCCCGCCGCCCCTCCAACTGGCGCTCAGAGCGAAGCCTTGACGATGAACTGGTAGAGCAGGGCATTGTTGGCATCCAGGGCGTCGACACCCGGGCCATCACCCGCCACCTCCGCGAGCACAAGACCATGCGTGCTGGCATTTTCTCCGGCGAGGCGGCCCGGGCCACTGACAAGGAACTGCTGGAGACCGTCCTGGCCAGTGAGCCCATGGAAGGTGCGGCGCTGGCTGAGGAAGTCTCCATCGATGAGGCCTACGTTGTGGAACCAAAGGACCACGGCTGGGAAGGCGAGCCACGCTTCTCCATCGCTGCTGTTGACCTTGGCATCAAGGCCATGACTCCGGTCCGCTTCGCAGAGCGTGGAGTGCGCGTGCATGTCCTGCCTGCAACGTCCACGCTGGAGGATGTCAACGCGGTCAAGCCGGACGGTTTCTTCATGTCCAACGGACCCGGGGACCCGGCTACGGCAGACCACCAGGTCTCGCTGCTGCGCTCGGTGCTGGATGAGAAGCTGCCGTACTTCGGCATCTGCTTCGGCAACCAGATCCTGGGCCGTGCCCTGGGCTTTGGCACCTACAAGCTCCGCTATGGGCACCGTGGGATCAACCAGCCCGTCATGGACCGCCGGACCGGGAAGGTGGAGATCACCTCGCAGAACCACGGCTTCGCCGTGGATGCGCCGCTGAACGGTTCCACTGTGGCCCCCGAAGAGCGCTTCGGACGCGTCGAGGTCAGCCACGTGTCATTGAACGACGACGTCGTTGAAGGACTCGCCTGCCTCGATATCCCTGCGTTCTCCGTCCAGTACCACCCGGAGGCTGCTGCCGGCCCGCACGATGCCGCCTACCTCTTTGACCGCTTCATCGACCTCATGGCCGATACCAAGTCCAAGGCCACAGCTGCGGCCTCCACCGACTCCAAGACTGAGGACACGAAGTAATGCCCAAGCGTACAGATCTCAAGAGCGTCCTTGTCATCGGATCCGGCCCCATTGTCATCGGCCAGGCGGCTGAGTTCGACTACTCCGGCACCCAGGCACTCCGTGTCCTGAAAGAGGAGGGCCTGCGGGTCATCCTGGTCAACTCCAACCCGGCCACCATCATGACGGACCCCGAGTTTGCCGATGCCACCTACGTGGAGCCCATCACCCCCGAGGTGGTTGAGAAGATCATCGCCAAGGAGCGTCCGGACGCCATCCTGCCCACCCTGGGTGGCCAGACCGCTTTGAACACCGCCATTGCGTTGGACAAGAACGGCGTACTGGAGAAGTACAACGTGGAACTCATCGGCGCCAACATTGCCGCCATTGAGCTCGGCGAAGACCGGGAGAAGTTCAAGGGCGTGGTGGAGCGTTGTGGTGCAGAGTCTGCCCGCAGCCACATTATCCACACCATGGATGAGGCCTTCGCTGCTGCCGAGGACCTTGGCTACCCCATGGTGGTCCGCCCGTCCTTCACCATGGGTGGCTTGGGCTCGGGCTTGGCTTACAACGAGGACGACCTCCGCCGCATCGTCGGCCAGGGCCTCCAGTACAGCCCCACCACCGAGGTCCTGCTCGAAGAGAGCATCCTTGGCTGGAAGGAATACGAGCTGGAAATGATGCGCGACAAGAACGACAACGTCGTTGTTGTCTGCTCCATCGAGAACTTCGATCCCGTAGGTGTCCACACCGGTGACTCCATCACTGTTGCACCGGCACTGACCCTCACGGACCGCGAGTACCAGAAGCTGCGCGATGTTTCCATCGCCGTCATCCGCGAAGTCGGCGTGGACACCGGCGGCTGCAACATCCAGTTCGCCATCGACCCCGCTACGGGCCGCGTAGTGGTCATCGAAATGAACCCGCGTGTTTCGCGGTCGTCCGCGCTGGCATCGAAGGCCACGGGATTCGCCATCGCCAAGATCGCTACCAAGCTGTCCCTTGGTTACACCCTGGATGAGATCCCCAACGACATCACCCAGAAGACCCCGGCTTCGTTCGAGCCGACCCTGGACTACGTAGTGGTCAAGGTTCCGCGCTTCGCCTTCGAGAAGTTCCCGGCTGCCGACAACACCCTGACCACCACCATGAAGTCTGTTGGCGAAGCCATGGCGATGGGCCGCAACTTCACCGAGGCACTGCAGAAGGCCCTGCGCTCCCTGGAACAGAAGGGCTCGCAGCTGGACTTCAGTTCAGTACCTGAATACGAAGTGGCCGAGCTCCTGGAGAAGGCCAAGCGGCCCACCACTGAGCGCCTTCACCAGGTCCAGCGCGCATTGCTGGGCGGGGCAAGCATCGAGGACGTCTTCGAAGCAACCAAGATCGATCCCTGGTTCCTGGACCAGTTGCAGCTGCTCAATGAGACCGCCCAGGAGATCCGCAAGGCCGGCGTGCTGACCGAGGAAATGCTGCGCAACGCCAAGCGCCACGGTTTCTCCGACGAGCAGATCGGTGCCCTGACGCACAACAACGAGGCCGTGGTCCGCGGCGTCCGCCAGGCCCTGGGCATTCGTCCCGTCTACAAGACCGTGGATACCTGCGCCGCTGAGTTCGCCGCCTACACCCCGTACCACTACTCCTCCTACGACGAGGAAGACGAAGTGGGCCTGCACGCCAAGCCCTCGGTCATCATCCTGGGTTCGGGACCGAACCGCATCGGCCAGGGCATCGAGTTTGACTACTCCTGCGTCCATGCGTCCATGGCGCTGCGCAAGGCCGGCTATGAGACCGTGATGGTCAACTGCAACCCTGAGACCGTCTCCACCGACTACGATGTCTCCACCCGCCTCTACTTTGAGCCGTTGACCCTTGAGGACGTCCTTGAGGTCATCGCCGCCGAGGAGCGCACTGGTGGCGTCATGGGCGTGTTCGTCCAGCTCGGTGGCCAGACTCCGCTGAAGCTGGCGCAGCAGCTCGCCGACGCCGGCGTCCCCATCCTCGGCACTTCGCCCGAAGCCATCGACCTCGCAGAGCACCGGGGCGCGTTCGCCCGCGTATTGGACGAGGCCGGATTGACCTCCCCGAAGAACGGCACTGCCGTATCCTTCGAGGACGCGAAGAAGATTGCCGATGAAATCGGCTACCCGGTCCTGGTCCGTCCGTCCTACGTACTGGGCGGCCGCGGCATGGAGATCGTCTATGACGAAGCCAACCTTTCCCGCTACATCGCCAACGCCACGGAAATCACGCCGGACCACCCCGTGCTGATCGACCGCTTCCTCGAGGACGCCGTCGAAATCGACGTTGACGCACTCTTCGACGGCACTGACATGTACCTCGGCGGCATCATGGAACACATCGAAGAAGCCGGTATCCACTCCGGCGACTCCGCGTGCGTCCTTCCCCCGATCACCCTGGGCAACAACGTGATCGAGCGCGTGCGCACCGCAACCCGGGCCATTGCCGAAGGCGTGGGCGTCCGTGGCCTGATCAACATCCAGTTCGCGCTGGCCTCCGACGTCCTGTACGTGCTCGAAGCCAACCCGCGTGCTTCCCGCACGGTCCCCTTCGTCTCCAAGGCAACGGGTGTGCAGATGGCCAAGGCGGCAGCCCTGATCGGCACCGGCGTGACCATCAACCAGCTCCGCGGCGCCTACAAGATGCTGCCGGAAACCGGTGACGGCTCCACCTTGCCGTTGGATGCACCGGTTGCCGTGAAGGAAGCTGTGCTGCCGTTCAGCCGCTTCCGTACGCCCGAAGGCAAGGTTGTGGACTCCCTCCTCGGCCCGGAAATGCGTTCCACCGGTGAAGTCATGGGCATCGACAAGCACTTCGATACCGCTTTCGCCAAGAGCCAGGCTGCCGCGAACAACGCGCTGCCCACCGAAGGCAAGATCTTCGTATCGGTGGCCAACCGTGACAAGCGTTCGGTCATCATGGGCGTCAAGCGCCTCTCGGACCTCGGTTTCGAGATCGTCTCCACCGGTGGCACCGCTGATGTCCTGCGCCGCAACGGCATCCAGGCCACTCCGGTCCGCAAGGTGGCCGAAGGCAGCAGCGCCGAGGGCGAGGGCACCATTGCCGACCTCGTGATCGCCGGTGAGATCGACATGGTCTTCAACACCCCCTCGGGTGGCGAAGCCCGCAGCGATGGATACGAACTCCGGGCCGCAGCAACGTCCATCGGCATCCCCTGCATCACCACCGTGGCTGAATTCAACGCCGCGGTGCAGGCTATCGAGGCACTGCGGACCTACGAATGGTCGGTGACCAGCCTGCAGGAGCACGCAGCCAACCTCTCCGCAGCAATGGAAGCAGCCAATGCCTGAGTCTGCTTCACCCCAGCAGGGTCAGCAGCCGGCCCGGGAGTCCTTTGGCTCCCGGCTGGCTGCGGCCATGGCGTCCCGTGGCCCGCTCTGCGTCGGAATTGATCCGCACCCGCAGCTGTTGGCCGACTGGGGATTGAACGACGACGCCGCAGGGCTGGAGCGTTTTTCGCTGACGGTGGTGGAGGCGGTGTCTTCCCTCGCTGCCGCGGTCAAGCCGCAAGTGGCGCTCTATGAGCGTCACGGTTCCGCCGGAATGGCGGTCCTTGAACGCACCTTGGCTGCATCCGCGGAGGCAGGGGTACTCAGTATCGCTGACGCCAAGCGCGGGGATATTGGGTCCACCATGGCCGCTTATGCCGATGCCTGGCTTCGTGATGGTTCATCCTTGGCCGCTGACTCAGTGACACTGAGCCCTTACCTTGGCTTTGAGTCATTGCGCCCTGCGTTGGATCTTGCCGCGCAATACGGCAGGGGAGTGTTCGTCCTGGCTTTGACGTCCAACCCTGAGGGGAAGTCCGTCCAGCATGTTGGTGGAAGCGAGTCAGTTGCCCGCAGGATTGCCTTGGCGGCCGGCGTCGAGAATCAGCGTTACAGCGGGGCCCTTGGTTCGGTTGGACTGGTAGTGGGGGCAACCATCGGCTCTGCTTTGGATGACCTGGGTATCGATCTTGGACAGGTCCGCGGGGCGATCCTGGCTCCCGGGCTTGGCGCCCAGGGTGCCACCCCTGCTGACCTTCGGGCCACGTTCGGTGCCGCTTATCCCACGGTCCTTGCTACGTCCAGCCGGGGCATCCTGGCCGCGGGTCCCACCGTGGAAGGCCTGCGTGCGGCGACCGAAGCGAGCCTGAGGGGACTCCGCTCCTAAGAGCAACGCGGGGTCACTTATGGCCCCTTCAAGCCCTCTTCAGGGGCATACGTGACCCCGCGTTGATTCAACTCATTGCGCAACAGCGCCCCTGCCGGTAGGTTCAGGATCAGTCCGCGTGATCTGGATCACAATTGCGATCTGACAGGGGTTTGGCAGTGGGCCTTAAAGAGCTGACACCACAGGAGCGTTCCGATGCGCTGGAAAAGGCGGCCAAGGCGAGGGCAGTCCGTGCCGCCGCCAAGGAAAGGCTTAAGCGCGGCGAGGTGAGTATCGCGGAGCTGATCTCCTCCGGCGCTACGGACGAGGCGATCGCCCGCATGCGTGTGGTGGAACTCCTGGAGGCGCTGCCGGGCATCGGTCCGGTCCGGGCGGCGGGGATCATGGCGGAGATTGGCATCGCCGGGTCCCGCCGCATCAGGGGCCTGGGAATTCACCAGGCCCGGGCGCTGGTAGATTTTATGGATACCCAGCAAAGCGTTTGACGCATCTCCCCGAAGGAATCCGTGAGCAAGAAACCCGGACTGACTGTCCTTGCAGGCCCCACTGCCGTTGGCAAGGGAACCGTTTCCACCTACATCAGGGACAACTATCCAGAGGTCTGGCTCTCCGTCTCGGCAACCACGCGGGCTGCACGTCCGGGTGAGCAGGATGGCGTCCACTACTTCTTCAAATCCGCCGAGGAGTTTGATTCCCTGGTGGCCGATGGTGAGCTGCTGGAGTGGGCTGTGGTCCACGGGCAGAACCGCTACGGGACCCTTCGCAGCACCGTCAACGCAGCAATTGCCGAAGGAAAGTCGGTCCTTCTGGAGATTGACCTCCAAGGCGCGCGCCAGGTCAAGGAGGCCGTTCCGGACGCCAATTTCGTGTTCCTGGCTCCGCCCACCTGGGACGAAATGGTCCGCCGCCTGGTGGGCCGCGGCACGGAAACTCCCGAGGAACAGCAGCGCAGGCTGGAAACCGCTAAACTGGAACTTGCTGCTGAACCGGAGTTTGACCACACCGTCATCAATGACGACGTTCGCCGGGCAGCGGACGAGCTTGTTTCACTCATGGGGCTTACCCCGCACCAGCGCTAAGCGCTTGCATTTGTTGGCCCGCTAAAATTTGGAGAATTCGTGTCCACGAACCTTGAAGGCATCATCAACCCGCCGATCGATTCGCTGCTTGAGGCTGCTGATTCCAAGTACGGCCTGGTCATCTTCGGCGCCAAGCGCGCCCGCCAGATCAACGCCTACTACGCACAGCTCCACGAGGGCCTTTTCGAGTACGTCGGCCCCCTGGTTGACACCAAGCTGAACGAGAAGTCGCTCTCGATCGCCCTGCGCGAGATCAACGAAGGCCTTTTGGTGTCCACACCGATCGAGCCCGCAGAATAAACAGGCTGCCTGTTGACGGAGGTCACGTGCGCATAGTCCTCGGAGTCGGGGGAGGGATAGCAGCCTACAAGGTTGCATCGCTCCTCCGGCTTTTTACTGAAGCCGGCCACAGGGTCACGGTCATCCCCACGGAAGCTGCCACCCGGTTTGTTGGCGTGGCCACGTGGGAAGCCCTCTCGGGGAACCCCGTGAGCAACAGCGTCTTCGATGACGTCGAGAAGGTCAACCATGTGCGTTTGGGCCATGAAGCCGACCTGATCGTGGTTGCGCCCGCTACAGCGGACCTTCTTGCCAAAGCCGCAACAGGACAAGCGGGCGACCTCCTCACCAACACCCTGCTCATGGCACACGGGCCGGTTCTTTTCGCCCCGGCGATGCACACGGAAATGTGGCTGCATGCCGCTACCCAGGGAAACGTCGAAACATTGCGGCGCCGTGGGGTGACAGTCCTGGAGCCTGCTTCCGGCCGTCTCACTGGATCAGACTCGGGTCCTGGCCGCCTGCCGGAGCCCGAGGCAATTTTTGCTGCGGCCATGGCGTTGGTCGATGCCCCGGCCGCAGAGACTTTGTCGACTTCGGCGGAGCTGCCCTTGGCTGGCCGGACCGTAACGATCTCCGCCGGCGGCACTCGGGAGGCGCTGGACCCTGTCCGCTTCCTGGGCAACCGTTCCTCCGGCAAGCAGGGAGCTGCCCTTGCTTCGGCTGCTTTGGCTGCCGGTGCAACGGTTCGGTTCCTTGCCGCGCATATGGACGTCGAGCCGCCGGCCGGCGTCGAGCTTGTCCGCGTTGAATCAGCCTTGGAGCTGCGCGAGGCAGCGTTGAAAGCGGCAGTTGGTTCCGACGTCGTCATCATGGCTGCCGCCGTAGCGGATTTCCGTCCGGCAGAGGTCTCGGACACCAAGATCAAAAAGGTCGACGGCGAGGACGCGCCCGTTGTGCGGCTGGTCCGCAACCCGGACATCCTGCAGGAGCTCGTGGAGCGGCGGAACGCCGAGGGCGGACGTCAGCTGATCGTTGGTTTCGCGGCTGAGACCGGCGATGCCCAAGGCGACGTCCTGGAGCACGCAACGGCCAAACTCAAGCGCAAAGGCTGCGACCTCCTGGTGGTTAATCAGGTGGGCATAGGCCGCGTGTTCGGCCAGGATGACAATTCCGTGGTGGTCCTCTCCGGTCACGGGGCCGAACCGCAGTCGGTCGCTGGCTCCAAGGCTGACGTGGCCGCTGCTGTGGTTGATCGGGTGGGCGTCGAGCTCACGCGTGTCTACCCGGCGTTGTAACCGAGCCCACACCCGGATTCTTAGCAAAGGGACACACGGCAGAAACCGCTGTCCCGCAACCCAGTAAGGTGGTCGAGTGACTTTACCGCTGCACCATGAACACCATGGCACCCCGTCCAAGCTCCGGCTCTTCACTTCAGAGTCGGTTACCGAAGGGCACCCGGACAAAATCTGCGACCAGATCAGTGATGCCATCCTTGATGCGCTCCTGGCTGCCGATCCCGAGTCCCGTGTGGCCGTTGAAACCATGGCCACTACGGGCTTGGTGCATGTGGCCGGTGAAGTCACGACTGACGCTTACGTCGAGATTCCCCAGATTGTCCGCGAGACCATCCTTGGTATCGGTTATGACTCATCGGCGAATGGCTTCGACGGCGCGCGCTGTGGTGTCTCGGTATCCATTGGCCAACAGTCCAACGACATCGCCGGTGGAGTCTTCAATTCGCTGGAGGCCCGTGAAGGCCGCCAGGAGGACGACTACGACCTCCAGGGCGCAGGGGACCAGGGCATCATGTTCGGCTACGCCAGTGATGAAACGGCCTCCTACATGCCCACCCCCATCTGGCTTGCGCACCGTTTGTCGGAGCGGCTGACTGAAGTCCGCAAGAACGGCGAGTTGGCGTACCTCCGCCCGGATGGGAAGACGCAGGTCACCGTAGGATACGACGGCGACCGTCCGGTTTCGGTTGAAACCGTGGTCATCTCCAGCCAGCACGCCGAGGAAGCCAGCCTGGAGCAGCTTCGGGCAGATCTCGCCAGCTACGTCATCGAGCCCGTGCTGGCGGCATCAAACCTGGATCTCTCGCGGACGGCGAACATCCTGAACCCTGCCGGCGCGTTCGTCATTGGCGGCCCTGTCGGCGACGCCGGCCTCACCGGTCGCAAGATCATTGTGGACACCTATGGTGGGTTCTCCCGCCACGGTGGCGGAGCTTTCTCCGGCAAGGATCCGTCCAAGGTTGACCGTTCAGCTGCCTATGCCATGCGATGGGTTGCCAAGAACGTCGTGGCAGCCGGACTTGCCAAGCGCGCCGAAATCCAGATCGCGTACGCCATCGGGCAAGCACGTCCGGTGGGAACCTACGTCGAAACCTTCGGCACGGAGACCGTGGATCCGGCACGCATCAGCGAAGCGATCAACGAACTCTTTGACCTGCGTCCCCGTGCCATCATCGATGCACTCGACCTGAAGCGGCCCATCTACGCCAGGACAGCAGCCCATGGGCACTTCGGTCGCGAGGAGCCGGACTTTACCTGGGAGCGGCTGGATCGTGTGGCGGACTTGAAGGAATACTTCAACGCCTGATTCCTTGGAGGATCGTCCGTAGCCGGACGCATCAATCCAGGATGTTGCAGTTTTGTCAGTGGCCTGTGGTTGGCTGGTGCCAGAGAGATGCCCGCAGCGGGTCATTCCCGCTGCGGGCATTCAGGGTTAATTGGGCATCCAGGGTCAATACTGCGTCCAGGAGCGGGAGGTGAAATCAATGGCAGGACACGAAGCCCAGTCCTCGCTGCTTCAACCCTCGTTGTTGCAGGGTTTTCCGGACCGTGCACCGGTCAACGGGCCGCCACTTGCAGCGGAAAATCCGGTGGCAAGGGTGATCCTTGAGTCATCATTGCCCCACTTGGACCGGCCCTTCGATTACAGCGTTCCAGCAGAGCTGAGCGAAGAGGCTTCACCGGGGGTCCGTGTGAAGGTCAAGTTCAACGGCCAGGAACTCAACGGCTACATCCTGGAACGGCGGGCAGACTCGGACGCTGCGGGGCCCCTCAGCACTTTGCACAAAGTGGTTTCACCGGTAGCTGTACTGACGCCCGCGGTCTCGGAACTGGCCAGTACCGTTGCTGCCCGATACGCCGGAACGCTGAGCGATGTCCTGCGCACCGCCATCCCGCCACGCGTTGCCAAAGTGGAGAAGGAACTGCTGGCAGGAGAACTGGCTTCCGGGGTCGCTGAGCTGAAGCCATTGACCGGTGGGCGGGCCTGGGCCAACTACTCCAACGGTCCGTCCTATCTGCAACACCTGGCCGGTGGTGGTTCACCGAAGGCTGTCCTCACCGCACTCCAGGGTTTCGGTCCAGGCGGCTGGCCGGCCCTGGTGGCCTCCGCCGTGGCAACTGTCAGGTCCTCGGGGCGTGGCGCAGTGGTGGTTGTGCCCGACTACCGCGACCTTGAGCAACTGGAAAATGCTTTGGCCAAGGTTCTTCCGTCAAGCGACATCGCGCGGCTGGCTGCCGATGACGGCCAGACGCCCCGGTACAGGAATTTTCTCCGGCTCTTGAGCGGCTCCGCCGGTGTTGCTGTTGGAACCCGTTCGGCTGCCTACGCACCCGTCCAGGATCTTGGGCTGGTGGTCTGCTGGGACGACGGCGACGACCTCCACATTGAACAACGGGCTCCCTACGCGCACACCCGGGAGGTCCTGCTGCTGCGCGCCGAGCAGGCGAACGCGGCGTGCCTGATGGCCTCGCACAGCCGCAGCACCGAACTCCAGCGGCTGGTGGAGATGCAGTGGGCTGTGCCCATTGAAGCGCCCCGGACGGTTGCCCGTTCCATAGTTCCCCGGGTCCTGAACACCGCTGACAGTTTTGAGCAGGAACGCGATCCCCTGGCAAAGATCGCCCGCTTGCCAGGTGCTGCCTGGCGTGCGGCAAAAGAGGCCTTGGAGCGCGGACCTGTCCTGGTACAGGTAGCGAGGGCCGGATACGCTCCCTCCTTGGTCTGTGAGACCTGCCGCGAATTGGCACGCTGCAACGCCTGCCAGGGCCCACTGGCAATGTCCAGCGGCACCGCAATACCGGCCTGCAAGTGGTGTTCCACTCCGGCTCCCCAGTGGCGGTGCACCCACTGCAGTGGAACCCGGCTGCGGAAGGGAGCTACGGGTGTCATGCGGACTGCGGAGGAACTGGGGCGCGCCTTCCCCGGCAAGGCTGTGGTGACGTCCTCCGGTGAGCACATCAAGGCAACCGTGCCTGACGCCCCTGCCTTGGTGGTGGCAACTGTGGGCGCCGAACCCATCGCACCCCATGGCTATGCTGCCGCCTTGCTGCTGGATGGCAATTCGCTGCTACGAAGGGAAAACCTCAGGGCCGGCGAGGACACCGTCCGGCGGTGGTTCAATGCCGCTGCCTTGGTAAAGCCGGCCCGTGAGGGAGGCCTTGTGGTCATCACCGCTGATGACACAGCAGCCACCGGGGCGTTGCTGCGGTGGGATGCGCCCGGTTTCGCTTCCAGGGAATTGGCGCTGCGTAAGGAACTTCAGCTACCACCGGCTGTCAGGGTGGCCTCAGTGACCGGTGCCAGGGCCGACGTCGCGCATTTTGCCGAAGCATTCGACGCCGGCACTTCGCCGGGAACCAAGCTTCGCAGCGCAGGGCCGGCCCCGGTGCAGCTGTTCAGCGGCAGCCAATCCCCGGTGGCTGCCGCCGAGGCGGAGGTCAGGACGCTGTACTTCATTCCATATGCCGACGCCGCGGAAACCACCCGGGCCATGCGGGCCTTGAAGGCAGCCAACGCCGCCAAGCGCACGTCCGGTCCGGTGCAATTGCGGCTCGACGGCGTAGACGTTCTCTGACCTGGGAAGTTACGTCCGGCTCCGGCGAAGGGCCACCACTTCCTCGGCTGCGGCCAATAGTTGCCGCGCCGACTCGTCCCAGTTGAATTCTGACGCGCGTGCGGCTGATGCCCGGGACCGGCGCTGCCACAAACCGTCATCGCCAAGTGTTGTCACGGCGGCGGCGAATTCTTCGGGTGATTCGGGGTCGACGTAGCTGACGGCGTCCCCACCCACTTCCCGGAAGATCGGGATGTCGCTGGCGATGACCGGTGTTCCCAAGGCCATGGACTCCACCAGCGGCAAACCATAACCTTCGGCGCGTGAAAGGCTGATCAACGCCGTCGCCCGCAGAAGGAGTTTGTCGTATTCGGCATCCGTAACGCCATTGTGGAAAATGACTTTGGCTCCCGCCGGAACAATGGCCTCCAATTCAGCCTTCCGATCGGGGGTGATCCGGCTGAGCAGGTGCAGCGTGTAATCCTCCAGTCCGGCCATGCCCCGGATCATGGTTTCCACGTTCTTGTAGGGCATGAAGGAGCCCATGTAGAGCAGTGCCTTGTCGGCGCCGGCCTCGGGGTCCCGGGGCTGCTGTCCGGGTTGGGGGGCATTTCCCACAATCCGCACCGGGCGTTTGGTCAAGGCGTACTTGGCCATGAGCGCTTCGGTGGTGCGGCTGATCGTGGCCACGATGTCCGCCCGGTTCAACAGGAGCCGCTGGGGCCAGAACGCCTTGTGGTAGAGCCTCCACAGCAGTCGTACCGGTGCGGGGAGGAAGCCTGGGGGAGCCGGGTGTTCATAGTAGATGAGGTCATGAAGCGTGAGAACCAGTCCGTAGCGGCGTCCAAGGGTACCCATGGTCTGCATGGGGCACACAACAACATCGGCACCCAACGGATTGACCTTACGGGCCACGAACAGCTCCAGCGGCGACAAAGGGCTGTTGACCATTACGTAGGGGACTTCCGGCAGGAGTGCCAGTTGGCGCTTGTCGCTGATCAGCATGGTGACATCGGCTATTTTGGACGTTGCCGCTATCAGGCTGGAACCGTAGCGGCTGATGCCATCGTGGTGGTCCGTTCGGGTAAAACGTGCGTCGATGACAATTTTCACGCGGGGTGTTCCTCCAGGAAGGTGCGGATTGCTTCAGCCGCCGGAACCGGCGTTTCGTAGTGGATCAGGTGCCCGACGCCGGGAATCACTTCCAGCTTTGCATCAGGGAGCCGCTTCATGAGTTTGTGCTGGTTGGGAAGAGTAGCGATCTCATCTTTTTCGCCGGCGACAAGGAGTACGGGGAGAGTGAGCTGTTCCGCGACTTCGGCCACGTTGCCGGAGACGGAGGCCTTGAATGATTCAAGCAGGCTCTTCCTGTCTGAGAAGGCACTGAAGTAGGCATCGTGTTGGCCATGGATGAAACGGCGAAGGGCTTTGTCCTTGGTTTTGGCCATGGTGATGCTCATGATGCGAACGATCACCCTGTTGCGAAGAATCGCCTGTCCGAGGCGGGCCGGTAACTTGGCGGACGCCTGGTAGTACAGCACCGCAAGCTTGGTCATGATGCCCTTCGGCCCCTCCAATGCCGGCGCAGCAATGGGGTTGATCAGGATCAACGGATAGACCGTGCCGGGATTCGCAGCGGCGAAGTGGCTGGTGACGATTGATCCGAAGGAGTGGCCCAGCAGGACAGTTTTGCTGTCCAGCGCGAGTGCGGCCATGAAACCGGAGATGAACTTCCCATAACCCTCAACGCTGTGTTCGCCCTCGCTGAAGGGCTCCGAGCTCCCGAAAGCGGGCAGGTCCGGCATGATGATCCGCATTTCCGGGAGCTGGTCCGCCACACGGAGCAATCCGTGGTGATCTCCACGGAATCCGTGAATCACCAGGATGGTGCGGGTTTCAGGGGTGACAATGACCGGTTCGTAGGTCCAAAAGGCCACCTTGCTGCCATCGACGTCCACCTCGGAAGCCACAGTCCGTCCTGGCAGGGCAGCGCTGAAGAACGCGCCGGCTGCTTGCGTCCCGTCGGGGGAGTTTGCGGTGTCCATTTTCGCCATGCAATTGTTCCTAGTTCACGTTGTCCGGGTGTGACCCGGTTCGGTGGTGGCGCTCGAGGCCGGCGATGCCGTCCAAATCGGATGCGTCCAAGTCAAAATCGAAGACGGCCAGGTTTTCCTTGATGCGCCCGGCTGAACTCGCTTTGGGAATCACCAGGTTCCCGATCTGGAGATGCCAGCGGAGAATAACCTGCGCCGGGGTCCTGCCGTACTTTTCGGCCAGCGCGATGATGGCCGGATCAGCCAACACCTGTCCACGTCCGAGGGGACTCCACGCCTCAGTGCGGATGCCCAGTTGTTCGTGGAGGGTACGCAGCCTGGTTTGCTGCAACCATGGGTGCAGCTCGATCTGGTTCACTGCGGGGACTACTTCGGCCTTGCCCATCAGCTCTTCAAGGTGGCCGGGCTGGAAGTTGGAGACGCCAATGGCCCGCACCTTACCCTCCCTGTAGAGGGTTTCCATCGCTTTGTAGCTTTCCACGAAGAGTCCCCGCCCGGCACACGGCCAGTGGATGAGGTAGAGGTCCACGTAGTCAAGGCCAAGGTTTGCCATGGAGGTATCAAAGGCCCGCAGTGTGGCATCGTAGCCCTGGTCATCGTTCCAGACCTTGGTGGTGACGAAGAGATCTTCGCGGGCCAGTGCGTGTACCGATTCGCCGGAGCCGCCGGTACCTCTGTTGGCTTCCGCGGCATCGCCGATGGCACCTCCGAGGGCGCGGCCCACTCCTACTTCGTTGCCGTACATAGCGGCGGTATCGAACCGGCGATAGCCCTCGCCCAAGGCCGTGGCAACCAAGGCCTCAGCGTCCTTCGCGGGAACTTTGTAGAGGCCGTATCCCAAGCGATCCATCTGTACGCCGTTGTTTAGTGCCAGCCTGTTCGATGCCGGCGTGGAGGGGGATCTCATAGCAACGACTCTACCCATTCCTTGCACGAATGCTTCAGGAGTGGCCGTTGAAACTGACAAGTCGCCGTGCCGAGGCTTCGTCCAGGATGAGGTCCGTAGCCAGCCCGGCGGCCAGTGCGCCTTGGAGGCCATTGATTTTGGAGGCCCCTGAAACGACGCAGATGCGGCGCCTGACCTGCCGCAACTGGTCGTGGCTGGGCCCGGTGGACCTCGCGTTCAGCGTGATGCCGTCCGAGGACCCGTCGCTTCGAAAAAACACTGTGGCGACGTCCCCCACCACGTCATCGGCGGCCA
Source organism: Arthrobacter sp. TmtSoilC79 (assembly GCF_059739405.1). Lineage (NCBI taxonomy): Bacteria > Bacillati > Actinomycetota > Actinomycetes > Micrococcales > Micrococcaceae > Arthrobacter > Arthrobacter sp. TmtSoilC79. Next base: position 2,132,859 of record NZ_AP046051.1, read on the forward strand.
GGACGGTGAGATCGTGTTCATCAAGGTATCCGCCGGCATAGACGTGGCTGGGATAGTCCGAATCCACCGAACCGACGCCGAAGATCGCGATGCTCATGCGGGCCTGCAGATCAAGGATGCGTTGAACGCTGCGCTCATTCCACATGGCCGTTTTGGTGGAGGCGTGATCGAAGAATGCGGGAACCGGGAACTGCTCCACCCGGGCGCCGTAGGCGCTGCCGAAGCGCCGCATGATGTCGCTGGCGTAGGTGATTCCGGTGGTTTGCATGTTTCCGGCGCCGTTGAGCTGGACCACAATGCTGTCGTGGGTGACCTTGCGGGTGAGGTGGCGGCTGACCGCGCTGAGGGTGGCGCCCCACGCAACGCCGATGATTGCGTTCGAGTCCACCAATGGCCCAATTGTGCGGGCAGCCTGCATGGCCACGCGGTCCAGGGACTCTGCTTCATTCAGCGTGTCAAGCACCGGGACCACGTGGACATCGACTCCATATTGGTTCCGGATCTGGCTTTCCAGCTCGGGTCCGGTATCGAATGGGCTCCTGATCTGGACCTGCACCAGGCCGGTTTCGCGGGCGGAGGACAGCAGCCGGGAGACGGTGGATCGGGAGGTCCTCAGTTCGCGTGCAATGGCATCCATGGTCAGATCCTGCAAGTAATACATCTGTGCAGCCCGGAGCGCATCCGAGTCACGTGATCGCGCCATCTCATTTCCTTCCTGCACGTTTGTGCAAATAGCTTGACTCCATTTTCCACCTTCGCAAGATTAGTGGTGAACGGTGCAGCAGCGATAGGCGCGGCGCACGAACCAAGCCCAAGGGAGCAGTTTTGGGACACAACAGGATTTCCGGTACCTCACAACACGCACAGCAGCGCGACTCCGTCGTTGCACTGCAGGAGCGGCCCACGGCAAAGGTACTCATCATCGGCGGAGGCATCAACGGCGTGGGAACGTTCCGCGATCTTGCCCTGCAAGGTGTGGATGTCGCCCTTGTTGAACGTGGCGACTACTGCCAAGGTGCCAGCGGCGCCTCTTCCCACATGATCCACGGTGGCATCCGCTACCTCGAAAACGGTGAATTCCGCCTGGTCCAGGAATCCGTGGTTGAGCGCAACAGGCTCCTGCGGATCGCCCCGCACTACGTCAAGCCACTGCAGACCACCATCCCCATCTTCAGCACCTTCTCCGGAATCCTCTCCGCACCCATGCGTTTCCTGACCCACAAGCAGGGCAAGCCCAAGGAACGCGGAGCCTTCCTCATCAAGGTGGGCCTGAGCATGTATGACTTCTTCTCCCGTGACGGCGGAAGCGTACCCCGCCACCAGTTCCGCGGACGTACCAGGGCCCTCGCGGAGCTTCCCAAGCTTCACTCGGGGATCAAGTACGCGGCAACCTACTTCGATGCCTCGGTCCACAACCCTGAGCGCCTGACCCTCGATGTCCTCCAGGATGGCGAGAAGGCAGGTCTTGGCGGCGGCCTTCCCGGTGGAAGTGCCCGCGCCAGCAACTACGTCTCCCTCGTTTCCATGGGGCAGGACGGGGTCCTGCTCCGTGATGAACTCACCGGCAGGGAGTTTGAGTTCCAGGCAGATGTGATCGTCAACACCACCGGTGCCTGGGTGGACCTCACCAACCAGGCCATGGGCGCAGTCAGCAAGTTCATGGGCGGCACCAAGGGCTCGCACATTGTCCTGGATCATCCGGAACTACTTGCCGCCTGTAACGGCCGGGAAATCTTCTTCGAGCACACTGACGGCCGCATCGTCCTGATCTACCCCATGGGGGACCGCGTGCTGGTAGGCACCACGGATGTGGACGCAGATATGTCCGAAGACGCCGTCTGCACCGAAGAAGAGATCGACTACTTCTTTGACCTCGTCGGGCATGTGTTCCCCACCATCAAGGTGGAGCGGGACCAGATCGTCTACAGCTTCGCAGGCGTCCGTCCGCTGCCCCGCCACGACGAAACCCAGCCGGGCTTCGTCTCGCGTGACTACCGCATTGAGCGCAGCGTCCGCACCGGTGACGGTGCGGTGGCAACGCCAGGCGGCAAGGCCGCCGTCGTACTCAGCCTGGTAGGCGGCAAGTGGACGACGTTCCGCGCCTTGGCCGAGCACATGACCAACGACGTCCTGCGCGAACTGGGCATGGAGCGCAAAGTCTCGACGGCGAAACTCGCCATCGGTGGAGGCGCCGGCTTCCCTGCCACTGAACAGGGCGAGCAGGAATGGATCAAGAAGCACATGGGTCCGGGCCTGGACGCAGACCGGGTTGCCGGGCTGCTGACACGTTACGGAACCAGGGCCGAGGCGGTCATTGAATACCTCAACGCAGGACAGGACCAGCCGTTGCGTTCCACGCGCGAACTGAGCGTCCGTGAGCTGGCATTCATGGCAGAGCATGAGCAGATCGGGCACCTCATTGATGTCCTGATCCGCCGGACATCCCTGGCGTTCCGTGGCCTGGTTACCGGCGAGCTGCTCAACGAGATTGCTGCTGCACTGGCCGAACCGCTGGGCTGGGACGCTGCTGCCCGGGAAGCCGAAATCCGCCACGCCCAGGACGTACTGAAGCGCTTCCACAAGGTTGACGTTCACAGTCTCGTAGCCTGAGCCGCAACAGCGCTTAACAGCTTGACCGTCCCTGCGTGCGGCAGGGACGGAAGAGGGCAAGTGGTCCCGACGGGGGACCACTGCACCGGGACGGTTCCCCACACCGGAACCGTCCCAAACGGCCTCGTCACCCGCGAGGGGGCCGACAACAGAAAAATGAGGAGTCAAAGATGTCTCTTGGAATTGTTTTCCTTTCCGAAGTATTCGGAACCATGATGCTGACCCTGCTGGGTTGCGGTGTCGTGGCAAACGTCGCGCTCAAAGGCACCAAGGGCAACAACGCCGGGTTCCTGATGGTGACGTGGGGCTGGGGTATTGCGGTCTTCGCGGGCGTTTTTGTGGCTGCAAAGTCCGGCGCGCACCTGAACCCGGCCGTGACGTTGGGCCTGCTGGTCAATCAAAAAGCAGAATACGCCCCCGGCGTTCCCGTGGATTTCGCGTCCACCCTGACCTACTTCGGCGCTGAATTGCTGGGCGCCTTCCTGGGTGCCGTAGTTTGCTGGCTCGCTTACAAGCAGCACTTCGATGAAGAACCCCTGGCGGCGAACAAGCTCGGAACCTTCTCCACCGGTCCGGCCATCCGTTCCACCCCCTGGAACCTCGTCACCGAAATCATCGGCACGTTCGTCCTGGTCTTCGTCATCCTGACCTTCGGCGGCACCCCTTCGGGCCTCGGGCCGCTGGCAGTAGCGCTGCTCGTGGTTGGTATTGGTGTTTCCCTCGGTGGACCCACCGGCTACGCCATCAACCCTGCCCGTGACCTCGGCCCGCGCATTGCACATGCCCTCCTTCCCATCAAGGGCAAGGGCAGCAGTGACTGGGCCTACTCCTGGATCCCTGTCGTGGGACCGCTGGTTGGTGGCGCACTTGCAGGCCTCGTGGCCATGTGGGTTCCCGACATCATGCCCGCGATCGCCGGCTGATCCGCCCCACTCGACCGCACACACCCTCATTCACCACCAGCAACCAGTAACGATTAGAACCCAGACAAGGACGTCACCATGAATCAATACGTCATCGCCATTGATCAGGGCACCACAAGCTCCCGCGCAATCGTCTTCGACCACTCCGGCAACATCGTCTCCACCGGCCAGATGGAACACGAGCAGATCTTCCCCCAGGCCGGATGGGTTGAGCACAACCCCGCCGAAATCTGGAACAACACCCGTGAGGTCATCGCCTCGGCGCTGTCCAAGGCGAACCTGACCCGGCACGACATCGCCGCTGTCGGAATCACCAACCAGCGCGAAACTGCTGTGGTGTGGGACAAGAACACCGGCGAGGCTGTCTACAATGCCATTGTTTGGCAGGACACCCGTACCCAGCCGATCGTTGACCAGCTGGCCCAGGATGGCGGGCTCGAACGGTTCAAGCAGAAGGTCGGCCTCCCGCTGGCCACCTACTTCTCCGGCACCAAGATCAAATGGATCCTGGACAACGTCGATGGCGCCCGCGAACGCGCCGAAGCCGGTGACCTCCTGTTTGGCAACACCGACGCCTGGGTCCTGTGGAACCTGACCGGCGGAGTGGACGGCGGCGTCCACGTCACCGATGTCACCAACGCGTCCCGCACCCTCTTCATGGACCTTGAGACGCTCCAATGGGACCAGGAAATCCTGGATGTCTTCGGCGTTCCTGCCTCCATGATGCCAACCATCAAGTCCTCCTCCGAGGTCTACGGCCAGGTCCACACATCGCAGCTTCTGCGCGAAACACCCGTGGCCGGCATCCTGGGAGACCAGCAGGCAGCAACGTTCGGCCAGGCGGCCTTCCAGGCTGGCGAAGCGAAGAACACCTACGGCACTGGCTGTTTCCTGATCTTCAACACTGGCGAGGAAATCGTTCACTCCAAGAACGGACTCCTCACCACGCTGGGATACAAGCTCGGAGACGCCAAACCGCACTACGCGCTTGAAGGCTCCATCGCGGTCACCGGCTCCTTGATCCAATGGCTCCGCGACAACCTGGGCATGATCAGCTCCGCCCCGGAAGTAGAGGAATTGGCTGCCGGTGTGAAGGACAACGGCGGCGTTTACATTGTCCCCGCCTTCTCGGGCCTGTTCGCACCGTACTGGCGCGCAGACGCCCGCGGCGCCATCGTTGGACTGACCCGTTTCGCGAACAAGGGGCACATTGCCCGGGCAGCCTTGGAAGCAACTGCCTTCCAGACCCGGGAGGTGCTGGACGCCGTCAACGCGGACTCCGGCGTTCCGCTCACCGAGTTGAAGGTCGACGGCGGCATGGTCGCCAACGAGGCCCTCATGCAGTTCCAGGCCGACATCCTTGGTGTACCGGTGGTCCGGCCGAAGGTTGTGGAAACCACTGCCCTGGGCGCGGCCTACGCAGCCGGCCTGGCCGTCGGATTCTGGAAGGACCTGGGCGAGCTCAGCGCCAACTGGAACGAGGACAAGCGTTGGGAACCGCAGCTGCCGGCAGAGGAGCAGGAGCGCCAGCTGCGGCTCTGGAAGAAGGCCGTAACCAAATCCATGGATTGGGTCGACGAGGACGTTAAGTAGTTCAAAAAAGGGGCCGATGACTCCCGCCTGCCCGCTTCGCGGTGCCCACCACACCATGGCGGGGAGTCATCGGCCCCTTTTTCGACGTTTGGCGATGCGCCGCCAACCATGATTTGCCGGTGAGTGGATGGATAATCGTGCGCTATTGTAGATCTATGCGTGCGATCCTTCTGCTTAGCTAGCCGCCCGGCTTTATTTAGCCGTGCGGCCGCCCCTCCATTGTTGAGGGGCTTTTGTGTGTCCGGGACCTTCCGGTCCCATAGCAGGAGTCAAAACCGCCACCAAAGAACAGAAGAGGGCAGCAGTGAGCGTTCAGCCGGAGACAGAGACCGGAACAGCACAGGCAGCCGCAGCTGAAACGCCTGAAGAGGGCGTCTACAGCTTCGCTGCGATGGAAGCCAAGTGGCCGCAGGTCTGGGAAGACCTCAAAGTCTTCACGCCGGCCGACGACGGTTCGCGGGAGCGCCGCTACGTGCTTGACATGTTCCCCTACCCTTCCGGCGACCTTCACATGGGCCACGCCGAAGCCTTTGCCATGGGCGATGTGGTTGCCCGCTACTTGCGCCAGAAGGGCTTTGACGTCCTGCACCCCATTGGCTGGGACTCTTTTGGCCTGCCTGCTGAGAATGCTGCGATCAAGCGCAACGCGCACCCCAGTGAGTGGACCTACGCCAACATTGATACCCAGGCGGCCTCGTTCAAGCGCTATGCCATCTCTGCCGACTGGTCACGCCGCATCCACACCTCGGATCCCGAGTATTACCGGTGGACCCAGTGGCTGTTCAAGCGCTTCTACGAACGTGGCCTCGCCTACCGCAAGGATTCACCGGTCAACTGGTGCCCCAAGGACCTCACGGTTCTGGCAAACGAGCAAGTTGTCAACGGCGCTTGTGAGCGCTGCGGCACGCCTGTTACCAAGAAGTCCCTGAACCAGTGGTACTTCAAGATCACCGACTACGCAGACCGCTTGCTGGAGGACATGGACCAGCTGCAGGGCCACTGGCCTGAACGCGTTCTGGCAATGCAGCGCAACTGGATCGGCCGCTCCGAAGGCGCCCACGTGCGGTTCGTCATCGAAGCCACCCAAGACCGGGCCGAGCGCGAAGTTACTGTCTTCACCACGCGTCCGGACACCCTCTACGGTGCTACGTTCTTCGTGGTCGCAGCTGACGCGCATTTGGCTTTGGACCTGGTCACCCCGGAACAGCACGACGAACTCATGGCCTACCGCGAGAAGGTCAAGGCACTCTCGGAAATTGAGCGCCAGTCCACTGAACGTGAGAAGACCGGCGTCTTTACCGGCCGCTACGCCATCAACCCCCTCAACGGCGAGAAGCTCCCGGTATGGGCCGCTGATTATGTGCTGGCCGACTACGGCACGGGTGCCATCATGGCCGTGCCTGCGCACGACCAGCGTGACCTGGACTTCGCCAAGGCCTTCAACCTGCCTGTCCGGGCAGTGCTGGAGACCGGTGCCGAGGATCCTGCAGAGACTGGCGTAGCCACTGCCGGCGAAGGCACCCTGAAGAATTCCGGTGACCTGGATGGCTTGTCCAAGTCCGAGGCAATTCCGGCTGCGATCCAGATCCTGGAGAAGCTCGGAACGGGCGAGAAGTTTGTCAACTTCCGGTTGCGTGACTGGCTGCTGAGCCGCCAGCGTTTCTGGGGCACCCCCATCCCCATCATCCACTGCGGTGAATGTGGAGAAGTGCCCGTCCCCGATGACCAGCTGCCGGTCAGGTTGCCCGATAACCTGCGCGGTGAGGCGTTGTCGCCGAAGGGAACCTCCCCGTTGGCCGCCGCCGTCGAGTGGGTCAACGTGGAGTGCCCCAATTGTGGCCGGGCCGCCCAGCGCGATACCGACACCATGGACACGTTCGTGGACTCGTCCTGGTACTTCCTGCGCTTCGTCTCTCCTGACTACACCGAAGGCCCGTTCGATCCCGAAAAGATCAACAACTGGATGCCGGTGGGACAGTACGTGGGCGGCGTCGAGCACGCCATCCTGCATTTGCTGTACGCGCGCTTCTTCACCAAGGTCATCAAGGACATTGGCCTGATCGAAGCCAACGAACCGTTCACGGCCCTGCTCAACCAGGGCCAGGTGCTCAATGGCGGCAAAGCCATGAGCAAGTCCCTGGGCAACGGTGTGGACCTGGGGGAGCAGCTGGACAAGTTCGGCGTCGACGCCGTGCGCCTCACCATGGTCTTCGCCTCCCCACCGGAGGACGACGTCGACTGGGCGGACGTCTCGCCGTCGGGTTCGGCAAAGTTCCTGGCCCGGGCCTGGCGGCTGGGCCAGGACGTCAGCAGTGAGCCAGGAGTAGACCCGGCAACTGGTGACCGCGCCCTGCGCACAGTCACGCACAAGACCATTGCCGATGCCGCGGAACTGTTGGACAACAACAAGTTCAACGTTGTGGTGGCCCGTCTGATGGAGTTGGTCAACGCTACCCGCAAGACCATCGACTCAGGTGCAGGTGCAGCGGACCCCGCCGTTCGCGAAGCGGTGGAAGCCGTTGCAGTGATCCTGAGCCTCTTTGCGCCATACACGGCCGAAGACCTCTGGAACACCCTCGGCCACCCGGCTTCAGTAGCCAACGCAGGCTGGCCCACGCACGACGACGCGCTGCTGGTGCAGGACACCGTTACCGCTGTGGTTCAGGTCCAAGGCAAGGTTCGCGACCGCCTGGAAGTTTCGCCGGACGTCACAGAGGACGAGCTCCGTGAGCTCGCTTTGGCCTCCGAAAACGTTCAGCGGGCCATGGACGGCCGCGGCATCCGCACCGTGATCGTTCGGGCACCTAAACTGGTGAACATCGTCCCTGCCTAGCGGGGATTGTGCGGTCGCCGGCACTGTGCCGGCGGCCGGCCATCATCTTTGGAGGTTGCGTGCCTGAGCGAGAACCACCCGCATGGATATGGCTCAAGGAAAGAGTGGCGCGCCTCAGGCAGCCCACAGCGCCGGCTCCAGTGGCTGACGTGCCGCTGGCCGCCGTCGTCAAGACTGCAGTCGTCACTGACTCCGCCGCTGCCCTGCCGCCGGACTGGGTATCGGCCTTTACCGCTGACGGACGCCTTGCAGTGGTTCCCATGCCGGTCATGGTGGGCAACGAAATTTACGGCGAGGGCGAGGACGACATCACCCAAACCCTGTCTTTGGCTCTCGCCTCGGGCGCCTCGGTCAAGACGTCGCGGCCATCACCCGGGCAGTTTGAACAGGCCTACCTTGCAGCCCAGCGCCGCGGTTTTGAATCCGTGGTGTCCATTCACATCTCCTCCGAACTCTCCGGAACCGCCGATGCCGCCCGCCTGGCTGCAGCCCGTGTCGGCATTCCCGTTGAGGTGGTGGATTCCCGAACAGTGGGTATGGCGCAGGGCATGGGGGTCCAGAGCGCGGTGGTTGCCGCCGCTGATGGACAGGAATCAGGGGAAGTCCGCGGGTTCGCCGAGCGGCGCATGGAGCGCACCAAGGTCTATTTCTACGTTCCCAGCCTTGAACAGTTGCGCCGTGGAGGCCGAATCGGTGCCGCTGCATCTCTTTTCGGTACGGTTCTGGCGATCAAACCTATATTGGCGGTCGACGGCGGCAAGATCGTTCCGTTGGAAAAGGTCCGTTCCGCTGTGCGCGCCATCGCCCGGTTGGAAGAGATCGTTGCTGCGGATGTCGCATCACGTCCGGCTGGGCAGCAACGCCTGGCAGTTCACCACTTTGGCAATCAGGTGGAGGCCGAAGCCCTGGCTGCAAGGCTCAATGAGAAATGTCCCACGTGCCCGCCGCCCCAGATCAGTGCCCTTCCGGCTGTTCTGGCTGCGCATGCGGGCTTGGGCGTTCTGGCGGTCATTGTGGGGGAGAGCAGCACGCCGTCGGACTGATTCGTCCCTCTTATCCACATAGCGCCTTTGGCCCCGGCAGTCATCGGATTGCCGGCAATAGGCTCGTTGTATGCCACGCCGGAACCGGGATGCGTCCCCAGATGCCGCAGCCCAGGCAGCACGGCAGCGCTTTACTTCCCGAATGGCGGGCGGCAGTCCGAGTTCTCCATTGCTGGAACTGCCAGGCACTGATCTGCTCTTTTCCGGTCGTGATGAGGAAGAGCAGGACGCCTCGGTTCGCGGTCCCCGCCTTCGGTGGCGGACACCCTGGCGAGTGGCCGTACTCCTGGCCATCGTAGGGTCAGGGCTCATTGCGTGGTCTATATGGCAGTCGTCAATGGACCGGCCATCATCAGAACAGCTGGATCCTTCTGCATCTGTTGGCCCTGCTGTTCCGGATTCCTCAGAACCAACTCAGTCAGCAGCCACGGAGCCACAGGGGAGTCTCCTTGTTCATGTCGCGGGAGCCGTCAATAAGCCCGGTGTCGTTTCGTTGCCGCTCGGTAGCCGCGTCTTCCAAGCCATAGATGCCGCCGGAGGTGCAACTCCCGAGGCTGAACTTTCCGGGCTGAACCTTGCCGAGGTGCTTAGCGATGGAGTTAAAGTGGTTGTTCCCGTGGCGGGGGAGGCCCCGAATGCTGCCCCCTCCCCGCTTGAAGGCAGCGGTGCCGCTACCGGCAACTCGAGCGGCAGTACAACCAAGGTCAATATCAACACAGCCACCTTGGAGGAATTGGGGACTTTGCCTCGGGTGGGTCCAGTAACTGCCCAGCGAATTCTCGACTGGAGGAAAGAGCACGGAGCCTTCGCATCGGTGGACGAACTGGACGCCATAGATGGGATCGGACCCAAGCTCATGGAGTCACTGAAGGAGTTGGTGACGGTGCAGGGTGGCTGAGTCTGCCGGAGGTCCGGAAACGGGAAAACGCCTGGACCTGAGGCTGGTGCCGGTGGCGGTGATCACCTGGTCAGCTGCGCTGATGGGTTGCTTCAGTGATGCAGTCTGGTCTGCTGTGTTGGCGGGTGCCCTGGGCTTGCTGGGAGGGGTGCTCCTGGTTGTGGGACATCGACAAAGGCCTTCCGGACAAAGGCCTTCCGGACTAAGGCCCAGAACTCTGTTTGCCACACTCGCCCTCGCATGTGTGCTGGGCGCCGCTGTTGGGGTTCATTGTGCTGTCATTGCAGACAACCGTGAGAAGGGACCACTGGCCCCGGCAATGGCAGCCGATGATGGGGTCCTCGTCCACATACTCATCACGGGCAGCCCCGCACCGGCGCCTGCACCGGGGCATTCCAGTGACGGCAGGTGGACGGTTGATGCGAGCCTGATAGATCTCACGTCCAACGGGAGGGTGGTGCGTGGAACTGCCGACATCGTTGTGACGGGTGGTGCTGCCTGGCAGAATGTGCGGGCGGGGCAGAGCGTCAGAACAACCGGAACGCTGAAGCAGGTGCGGGAGGGGCAACCAGAAGCAGCGCTTCTCAGCGCGTCCTCTGCTCCTGTCGTGACGGACTCCGGGTTCGATGCCAGGCAAACTGCGGCCGACGTCAGGAAACGGTTTGTCTCCGCTGCTGACTGGCTGCCTCCGGATGCGGCGGGCTTGCTTCCCGGAATGGTGACAGGCGACACCAGCGCCTTGCCGGAAAGCCTGGAAACGGCCATGAAGACCACGGGAATGACGCACCTAACGGCCGTTTCGGGAGCCAACTGTTCTCTTATCCTAGGTGGCTTCATTTTGTTGGCGCGGTGTTTTCGGCTTCCACGCCCGGCAGCCGGGATCTTTGCAGCATGCGGCCTCTTTGCCTTTGTCATGATGGTGGGGCCGGATCCAAGCGTCTTACGGGCCGCAGTCATGGGGGCGGTGGGATTGGCTGCTTTGACGGGTGGTCTGCGTGGACGTTCCTTGACTTTCCTCTGCCTCGCCACAACCATCCTGCTACTGCTGGACCCAGCAATGGCCGCCAACGTGGGGTTTCTGCTCTCGATCCTGGCGACGCTCGGAATTGTGCTGCTTGCGGCACGCATCGCGTCGTGGATCCCTGACTGGGTACCACGGTGGTTGGCTGCCGGCATTGCCGTGCCGTTGTCTGCGCAGCTGCTGTGCGGCCCCGTGATCATAGCTCTTCAACCACAGTTCACAACGTTCGCTCTGATTGCCAATGTCGTGGCCGGTCCTTTGGTAGCGCCGGTAACAATCTTCGGTACGATCGCCGTGGCTCTGGCCACTGCACTGCCCTGGCTCGCGGTGGTGCCCATCGCTGTCGCCGGGACCTGCGCTGGGATGGTTGCGGGAGTGGCACGGTTCTTTTCCGGATTACCCGGAGCTGCTCTGGCCTGGGCCGAGGGGCCCGTTGGGATAGCGGCAATGGTGCTCTCCTCGGTGGTGACACTCCTGGCCGTATGGATGGCGCTGCACCCTGCAGATGTGAAGCGTCGCGTCATGGAACTGCACGGGGTTGTTGCAACGCGACTCGATTCTCTGTTGGCACCCCGGGAGCAGGGCACTACCAAACATGGCAGACTTGAATCCTGCAAAGAAACGTCCGGAAGGAACCACCTGTGGCTGCTGCCCAAAACACCCGGGCCAAGAGCGTCGCGGCGAACACCGTCAGTTGGCGGGATGCGGCACCGGCCGCCGTCGTCCTGATCATGGGACCGGAAGATTATCTCGGTATCCGGGCCATCGACGCCATCCGGACCCAGGTGCGAGGCACCACCCCTGACGTCGAGCTCAGCCGGCTGAACGCAGCCTCCTACGAGGTCGGTTCCCTGGCGATGACCGTCACGCCGTCCCTTTTCGGTGAGGGCAAGCTGATTGAGGTCGAGGGCCTCGAGTCCATGAATGACGCCTTCCTCGCGGACGGGCTGGCCTATCTCCAGCATCCGGACCAGGACGTCGTCCTCGTGTTGCGCCATGCCGGAGGGGTGCGCGGCAAAAAGTTGCTCGATGCCGTGAAGTCCGCCGGCTGGCCCGTCATCGATTGCCAGCCGCTGAAGAAGGACTCGGACAAGACAGCATTCGTCGTCTCGGAGTTCAGTGCTGGAGGCCGCCGCATTGAGGGCGAAGCTGTCCAGGCGCTGGTGAACGCTGTGGGCGCCAACCTTTCCGAGCTGGCAGCGGCGTGCAACCAGTTGATCGCCGATGCCACTACCGCTGTGACGGCGGAGACCGTGGAACGCTACTACGGCGGCAGGGTCGAAGCAACGGCATTCAAAGTGGCGGATGCTGCGATGGCCGGGAACGGGCCGGTGGCACTGTCGACCCTGAGGCACGCCCTTGCCACGGGGGTGGACCCGGTTCCCTTGGTTGCAGCGCTGGCGGCCAAGCTGCGGACGTTGGCAAAAGTTGCGGGGGCCAATGGTTCGCCAGCGACCATCGCAAAAAATTTGGGAATGCAGCCCTGGCTTGTTGAGCAGGCACAGCGGGACGTCCGGCGGTGGACCCCAGAGGGTCTGATCCGCTCCATCCAGGTCATCGCGGAAGCGGACGCACAGGTGAAGGGCGAGTCGCGGGACCCCGTGTACGCCGTGGAACACGCCGTGACGGTGATTGCGACCTCGGCAAGTCGCCGCTGAGGTCCGGCATGCGTTGTCGCCTGGCCGTTTCCACGGCAGGTTAAACCCAAAGGCCGGCACCCGATGGGTGCCGGCCTTTTGATCAGCTCAGTCGAACTGTAAAACCTTAGAGTGCGTTGACCTTCTTGGAGATCGCCGACTTGCGGTTTGCAGCGTTGTTCTTGTGAATAACGCCCTTGCTGACAGCCTTGTCCAGCTTGCGGCTGGCAGCAGCAAGTGCAGTTCCAGCAGCATCCTTGTCAGCAGACTCAACGGCAGTGCTTACGGCGCGGATGGCCGTCTTCAGCTCGGACTTGACTGCGTTGTTACGCAGGCGTGCCTTCTCGTTGGTGAGGATGCGCTTCTTCTGGGACTTGATATTAGCCACGTATGAACTCTCTTTTTAATGCGGAAATGGTCTAGAGGGTTTTCAGGTTGGCCATCGACTGAGCGGCGTGGGGATACCTATGGCAGCCAACCATGTGGGGCCGTCGACCTGCACGGACACACAGCTATAAAGGATAGCAGAAAGTTGCACTCAACACAGAACCGCGGGTGAAAACCGTCTACTCTCGCGCCTGGAGGGCCCGGGCAACCTCCCGGAACCGGGACTTCCCCAGGACGGCCCCTTCGCGTCTGATCGCACCGGGATCCAGCCTGATGACGCGCCCAATGTTGACCTCGCTCGGTCTGCCTTGCCGGTCCCAAGGGCCGGTTCCTATGTCGACGTAGTCGTCCGAACGCGCGCCTTTATCGTGGTCCTTGGACGTCAGCATCAGGCCCAGGAGCCACTCCTTGTCCCGCCCCACCAAAAGGACGGGACGGTCTTTGCCTTGGGTGTGGTCCTCTTCGTAGGGAACCCAGCTCCACACAATCTCACCGGGGTCTGGCCGGCCATCGGGTTTGGGGGAGTAGCTGACCTTGAGCGAACCGCGGAAGTCGCCGGGATAGGCGCTTTGCCGATGTACGACGTCGGTCCGCAGGGCCTTCGTCCTGCCGGCACCTGGGGGAGTGGCTGCTTTAGTGCTGTTGCCGCCGAGGGCCCTGAATGATCGCAGGAGAAGTTTGCCCAAAGGGCGCAAGTCGAAAGCCATGTGACCACGCTACAGCGGCGTGCTGCCAAGGCCGGGCATGCAATGTACGGCGAAGCCCTGGTTCATGGGAGACTAGAGGATCAGATGCGTGGCGTGTTCCGGCTGGCCTATGCCCGGTTCCAGGAATTGCCGCGTGAGTGTCGACAGTAAGGATCCTGCGTGTCTCCCATGGCCCGCACCGCACCGGTGCCCGCCGCAACAGATCCGGCCATCATCCGGAACTTCTGCATCATTGCCCACATTGACCACGGTAAGTCCACCCTGGCCGACCGCATGCTGCAGTACACCGGCGTCGTTAAGCAACGCGACATGAAGGCCCAGTATCTGGACCGCATGGATATCGAACGTGAACGCGGCATCACCATCAAGTCCCAGGCTGTCCGCATGCCGTGGGAACTTGATGGCAACAGCTACGCCCTGAACATGATTGATACCCCCGGCCACGTCGACTTCACCTATGAGGTTTCCCGCTCGCTCGCCGCTTGTGAAGGCGCAGTGCTGCTGGTGGATGCTGCCCAGGGCATTGAGGCCCAGACCCTTGCCAACCTGTACCTGGCAATGGAAAACAACCTCACCATCATTCCCGTGCTGAACAAGATCGACCTTCCGGCTGCCCAGCCTGAGAAGTACGCGGCAGAACTTGCCAATCTCATTGGCGGAGACCCTGAGGATGTCCTCAAGGTCTCCGGTAAGACCGGCGTAGGCGTTGAGGCCCTTCTGGATAAGATTGTCCGCGATCTTCCTGCTCCCGTGGGCGATCCCGATGCTCCGGCCCGCGCCATGATTTTCGACTCCGTTTATGACACCTACCGCGGCGTGGTCACCTACGTCCGCGTGGTGGACGGCATGCTCCACCCGCGTGAGCGCATCCAGATGATGTCCACCAGGGCCACGCACGAGCTCCTGGAAATTGGCGTGAGCTCCCCGGAGCCCACGCCGTCAAAGGGCCTTGGCGTCGGTGAAGTCGGTTACCTGATCACCGGTGTGAAGGATGTCCGGCAGTCCAAGGTCGGAGATACCGTCACCAATCTGGCCAAGCCGGCGTCAGAGTCACTCAGCGGTTACGCTGACGCAAAGCCGATGGTCTTCTCCGGCCTCTATCCACTGGATGGAACCGACTACCCCGTGCTTCGCGACGCCCTTGAAAAGCTGATGCTCAACGATGCCGCTCTGGTCTACGAGCCCGAGACGTCCGCGGCACTGGGCTTCGGATTCCGCGTGGGGTTCCTCGGCTTGCTGCACCTGGAAATCACCCGTGAGCGCCTTGAGCGTGAGTACAACCTGGACCTTATCTCCACAGCTCCCAACGTGGAGTACGAGGTGACCCTGGAAGACAAAAAGGTCATCCACGTCACCAACCCCAGTGAGTACCCCACGGGCAAGATCTCCGAGGTTCGCGAGCCGATGGTTTCGGCCACCATCCTGGCACCCAACGAGTTTGTAGGGTCCATCATGGAACTGTGCCAGAGCCGCCGCGGCCAGATGCGCGGCATGGACTACCTCTCCGAGGACCGCGTGGAGCTCCGTTACTGGATTCCGTTGGCCGAGATTGTGTTCGACTTCTTCGACCTCCTGAAGTCCAAGACCCGCGGCTACGCCTCGCTGGATTGGAAAGCCGACGGCGAACAGGTTGCAGACCTCGTCAAGGTGGACATCCTGCTGCAGGGTGAACAAGTCGATGCCTTCAGCGCCATCACCCACCGGGACAAGGCTTACGCCTACGGTGTGATGATGACCGGCAAGCTCCGTGAGCTCATCCCACGGCAGCAGTTCGAGGTTCCCATCCAGGCGGCCATCGGATCGCGCATTATTGCCCGCGAGAGCATCCGGGCCATCCGCAAGGACGTTCTTGCCAAGTGCTACGGCGGTGACATCACCCGTAAGCGCAAACTTCTGGAAAAGCAGAAGGAAGGCAAGAAGCGCATGAAGATGGTGGGCCGCGTTGAGGTGCCCCAGGAGGCATTCATCGCAGCCCTGACCACCGACGAGTCCAAGGACAAGGCCAAGAAGTAGATGCCCAGCGTCCTACCTTTGGGCGATCCAGCACCTGCGGACGGACTTCTTCCGCCGCAGGTGCTGGCCGGCGTCGAGCACCGTAAGTTCGGGCTCTACGTCCATATCCCGTTTTGCGCCGTTCGATGCGGCTACTGTGACTTCAACACCTACACGGCCACCGAGCTCGGTGGTGGGGCCTCGCAGGATGCCTACGCTTCAACAGCAGTGTCCGAGCTTGGCTTCGCGGCTATTGCGCTGGAGGCCTCAGGGCTGCCACGGCGCCCAATGAGTACCGTTTTCTTTGGCGGGGGCACGCCCACGCTCCTCCCTGCCGAAGACCTGGCCCTGATTCTGCGCTCCGCGGTCAACCACTGGGGGCTTGAGCCCGGAGCCGAGGTAACCACCGAAGCCAATCCCGACTCGGTGACCCCTGAGTCCTTGAAAGTGCTGGCCGATGCCGGCTTCACCCGGGTCTCCTTCGGCATGCAGTCAGCGGTACCGCACGTGCTGAAGGTCCTTGACCGCACGCACAGCCCCAGCCGGGTGCCGCTGGTGGTCCAGTGGGCCCGAGAGGCCGGGCTCGCAGTGAGTCTGGACCTCATTTACGGTACGCCGGGGGAGTCCATGGAGGACTGGCGGTTGTCCCTCGAGACGGCTCTTTCCTATCAGCCCGATCACATCAGTGCCTACGCATTGATCGTCGAAGACGGCACCAAACTCGCGGCCCAGATCCGCCGCGGTGAGGTACCCGGAATCGACGACGACGATCACGCGGCCAAATACGAGTTGGCCGATGAATTGATTTCCAAAGCCGGCCTGGACTGGTACGAGGTCAGCAACTGGTCCCGGACTCCGGAGCAGGCATGCAGGCACAACCTGGCCTACTGGCGCGGTGACGACTGGTGGGGCGTCGGCCCTGGAGCGCACTCCCACGTTGGGGGTGTCCGCTGGTGGAACGTGAAGCATCCTTCGGCGTATGCCGGACGTTTGGGCAACGGAAGCTCGCCGGCAGCGGGCCGGGAAACACTGGATGCCGAAACCCGGGAAGTCGAACGGATCATGCTCGAAGCCCGACTTGGCACAGGGTTGTCAGTAGATGCCCTGGACGCGGTGGGGCGCCATGCAATGGCCGGGCTGATCGCCGACGGACTGGTGGATCCCGTGCAGGCCTTCAAGGGCCGCCTGATCCTTACGCTGAAGGGCCGCCTCTTGGCGGACGCCGTGGTCCGCAGGATTCTTCCCGACTGATGCCTGGTTGCCCAGCTGATGCCTGTTTGCCCGGCTGACGCTTTCGCACCCGGCCAGCTCCTGGCCGGGCAGCGGCGTGGTGGGTTACTTAACCCAGCGCAGGTTGATCTTGTAGCGGTGCGGTTGGCCATGGTTGACCCTGATTCCGGCCGAGACTGAGAAGCAGGTCAAGGCTACCCAGATGCCGGTGGCGATCACGGCGAAGATGTTGCCCACCACCGGCAGCAGCACCAGGATGTTCGCCACAACGGCGGCGATGGTTGGAGGCAGGGTGAAGTTCAACGCTTCCTTGGATTCCTGCGCCGTGAACGGTCCGCGGTCGCGGAAGATCAGGTAGATCAGCAGCGAGGGCAGGCAACCCAGAATGCCGCCGAAGTGTGCCAAAGTAGCCCACTGCCTGTCCTCGCTGGCAGTCAAAGGCAGCGCGTTTGCAGGCGCGCCATGGTACTGGGGCTGGCCTGCGGCGCTGCCCGGTTCTTCAGGAGCGTTCTCTGCCACGGTGTGTTCCCTTTACTGTAAAGATGCTGCGGTGTTGCTGTCCCAGAATACCGGCCCCGACCAGCTTCACAGGACAAACGCCTAGATGACACGTTACTTGCTGCTGCTTTGGGGGCAACGTCACGGAACAGTGAGGAAGTCGATGACTTCCTCCACCCGGCCCAGCAGTGAAGCTTCAAGATCGGCGTAGCTTCGGACGGCGCCAAGGAGTCGCTGCCAGCCGAGGCCCACGTCCTCAGCGCTCTCGTGTGGCCAGCCGAAAGCAGAGAGAATCCCGGTCTTCCAGTCAGTCCCGCGGGGCACTGACGGCCAGGCCTCAATGCCCAGCACTTTGGGTCTGATGGCCTGCCACACATCGATGTAGGGATGTCCAACAATGAGGACGTTGCCTGCTGCTCCGGGAACCGTCATGGCGTCAGCGGCGATCCGTGATTCCTTGGAACCGTCCACAAGGTGGTCCACCAGGATGCCGAGGCGTCGACCGGGGCCGGGGTTGAATGCGGAGATCGCAGACTTGAGGTCATCCACACCGTGCAAGGGCTCCACCACTATGCCCTCTACCCGGAGATCGTCACCCCAGACCTTCTCGACGAGTTCGGCGTCGTGCTTGCCTTCCACCCAGATACGGCTGGCTTTGGCCACCTGTGCCCGGTGTCCCTGAACCCGTACCGAACCCGAAGCAGTGCGCCCGTTACTGACAGCCGACGGCGCTTGGCGCGGGGCCGGGGGCATCAACCGGATGGGTTGCCCCTCAAGCAGGAAGCCGAAACCAAGCTGGAAAGACTTGGTCTTGCCCCGCCTGTCTTCAAGGGCCACGATGTGCATGCCGCCGGTTTTTTCGACGCGGGTGACTTCGCCCACCCATCCCGACTGGACGTCCTCAAGGACCATCCCGCGCTGGACTGCTACCTCCGGCAGCTGACGTTTGGCAGGAGCTGACAGGTCCTGGGGACCCCACGTGTCGAATGCCAAGGAATTCCTACCTTTTTTGCTGGGTAATTTTTGTGCCGGGTTGGTTTGTATCGGGCTGGACCGGGAAAGTTCAATGCTAGCAACGGGGTGGCTCATACTAGACTGGTTAGCACTTGGGCATGTTGAGTGCTAAGTGGACCCGGCCCCGGTGGCCATGGCAGTTGTCAGGAGGTGGAGCAATGAGTGAGCCGCGCAAATTGGAAGTACTGCGTGCCATCGTTGAAGATTACGTACATTCGCGGGAGCCTGTGGGATCAAAGGCCCTTGTGGAACGGCATCATCTTGGTGTTTCAAGCGCCACCATCCGCAATGACATGGCAGTTCTTGAAGAAGAAGGCCTCATAGCAGCGCCCCATACCAGTGCCGGCCGCATTCCAACCGACAAGGGCTATCGACTGTTTGTCGATCGCATCTCCCAGGTTAAGCCCCTCTCAGCAGCCGAGCGGAGAGCCATCCATTCGTTGCTTGAAGGCCCTGATGATGTCGACGACATCCTGGAGCGTACCGTCAGGCTCCTGTCGCAACTGACCAACCAGGTCGCCGTCGTGCAGTATCCACACTCGAACCGCGCCCTGGTGCGGCACGTTGAGTTTGTGTTGTTGGCCCCCCAACAGGTGTTGGTGGTGTTGATTGCCGATACTGGCAGCGTCGGCCAGAAGGTCATTGAAACCGGTTCGGCCGTGGGCGACGACGCTTTGATGCAACTGAGGTCGCGCTTCCTGGGAAGCATCGCCGGAACGCAATTGGCCCTGTTGCCGCAAGTCCTGCCGTCGGTGGTTGCCCTGTGCCCGCCGGAGCTTCGGGGACTGGCCCAAACGTTGGCGAACGGGCTGCAGGCCCTCAGTGACAACAGCCGCGAAGAACGTATCCTCATGGCCGGTACAGCCAACCTCGCCAGGTCCAATGTGGACTTCCCGTTGAGTATCGGTCCGGTGCTTGAAGCCCTCGAGGAACAAGTTGTGATGCTCCGGTTGTTGTCGGATATGGGAGATGATCCCCGCGGCGTCACCGTGAGCATCGGCCGGGAGAATCCCTACGACGGACTGGCGGAAGCATCCGTGGTGGCCACGGGTTACGGCTCCGGTGCAAAGGTGGGCATCCTGGGCCCGACCCGCATGGATTACCCAACCACCATGGCCGCAGTCCGGGCCGTGGCCCGTTACCTTTCACGCATTCTCGGCGGCTGAACGCCGGTCCGAAGAAACATCCGCAGTACAACAAGGAAGAGAAACCGACTTTGAGCAGCCACTATGACGTTTTGGGAGTCTCGCCGGAAGCCACCGGGGAAGAGATCAAAAAGGCGTACCGCAAGTTGGCGCGGAAACTCCACCCGGACGTAAACCCGGGAGAGGATGTCGCGGAACAGTTCAAGGCCGTGACCCATGCTTATGAGGTCCTGTCCGATCCCCAGAAGCGCCGCGTCTACGATGCCACCGGCAACGAGAATGGAACGGACAACGGCTATGGTGGCGGTTACGCCGGCCAGGGCTTCGCGTTCCAGGACATCTTTGACACCTTCTTTGGGGGCGGCGGTGGTCATGGCGGGCCTGCCTCCCGTGTCCGACGCGGCCAGGACGCACTCATCAGCGTCCGGATCGACCTTAAGGACGCCGTTTTTGGCGTCAACAAGAAGCTGGAAGTGGACACAGCCGTAACCTGTCCCACCTGTGACGGCAGTTGCTGCCGCCCGGGAACCCACCCGGAACGCTGCGACATATGTGGCGGGAGCGGACAGGTCCAGCGAGCCGTCCGCTCCATCCTTGGCCAGGTCATGACCGCAGCTCCTTGCGGATCCTGTGAGGGCTTCGGCACGGTCATCAAGGACCCGTGCAACGAGTGCAACGGACAGGGCCGTATCCGCAGCCGCCGCTCCCTGACCATCAAGGTTCCCGCCGGTGTTGCCACCGGCACGCGTATCCAGTTGTCCGGCCAAGGTGAAGCCGGCCCCGCGGGTGGGCCCTCCGGCGACCTCTACGTGGAGATCCGCGTCAACAACGATTCCATGTTCATGCGCGAAGGCGACGACCTCCACGCCACCCTCAGCGTGCCTATGACGGCCGCGGCCTTGGGCACTGAGTTGCAGCTCGAAACGTTCGACGGCGCACAGGACATCGACGTCAAGGCCGGAACCCAGTCGGGCGAGATCATCACCCTGCGGGGTCTGGGTGTGACGCACCTGCGGGGATACGGACGCGGCGACCTCAAGGTACACCTCCATGTCGAAACACCCAGCAAGCTGGATCCGGCCCAGGAAGAGCTTTTGCAGCAGCTCGCAAAACTTCGCGGGGAGCAGTTCACCGAAGGCAAGCTCGTGGCCAGCGGCGGCATGTTCGCCAAGCTTCGGGACAAGCTCGGTAACCTGTAGCGGTGAGCAACCCCGTCTTCTTCACCTCCGCCGGAAGCCTTGACGACGTACGCCCCGGAGGCACCTTCGTGCTGGAAGGTCCGGAGGCGCGGCACGCCGTCACGGTCAAACGCCTTGGGGTGGGAGAACCCGTTGACATAGCCGACGGATCCGGCGCGAGGCTGACCGGCGTGGTGGCCGAGGCCGGTCCCGCGGGCCTGACAGTCGCCGCCTCGGACGTCGTCTTCGAAGACAGGCCGGACATCCGTTTGGTGCTGGTCCAGGCTTTGGCCAAAGGCGATCGCGACGAACTGGCCATCGAGACGGCTACGGAACTCGGAATAGATGCTGTGCTTCCGTGGCAGTCAGAACGTTCCATTGTTCGATGGAAGGCCGACCGTGCCGCAAAAGCCCATGCTAAGTGGGAGTCCGTGGTGGCGGCTGCGGCCAAGCAAGCACGGCGGGCATGGATCCCCGAGGTAAGGACCATGGTGGAAACCGGCTCCTTGGCCAAAGCCGTTGCCGCCAGCGACCTCGCCATCATTTTGCACGAAGACGCCAAGAACCCGTTGCGGACCGTCCTTGAGGCCTGGGCGGCCTCTGGTGTTGCGGTCCCCAGGGAAGTGCTCTTGATCGTCGGGCCTGAGGGGGGAATCTCACCGCGGGAAGTAACGCGGCTCAGTGACGCCGGTGCTGTGACCGCGCTCTTGGGACATCACGTCTTGAGGTCTTCGACGGCGGGACCGGCCGCCGTCGTTCTTGCGAGCGACATCCTGGGCCGCTGGTAGCCGGCCGGACCTGAACAGCTATCCGACCCTGAACAGCCGGGTGTCCGTGCTTGTCGCGATGGCGTTGCCGGCATTGTCCACTTGGGAAACGCGTACCTCGTACTGACCTGCCTTCAACGTGGCGCCGAAGGTGAACAGGCCATATTGCCCGGGTTCGCCAGTGGCTTGCGTTTGGCCGGTGAGCAGGCTGGTCTTCTCGCCCTTGCCGTTGTCCTGCAGGACCTGCCAGGAGATCGGCTTGGAGCTGTCAGTGCTCCGCCCGTTGAACTTGACCAATCCCGTGGGCAGGGTGGTGTCTTCCTGGGGATCGATGATCCACAGCGGTGCCACCAAGGATGCGTCACGGGTCATGGGCTCGCCCAGCTGGACTTGACCGAACGCCATGTAGTCCTTGTGGCCGTCCACCAGGATGACCACCTGGATCTGTTGGCCCGAATTGATCAGCCCTGACGATGACGCTGCAGCGGTCGCGGTGTACACGAGTTGCTGCACGGCCCGCTGGGCCATGCCGGCGTCCAGGTTCGAGTTGAAGGCATCGCGGGAAATATCGACTGTGATGACGTTTTTTCCCGAGATGGAAGTCGCCAGGCTGGAGGGCTCCTGCCACGGTGTGAAGAAGTCATGATCCAAGGGCTTTTCCGCCATCATGATCTTCAGCGCCGTTGTCACAGGATTTCCATCGCCCGTAATGTCCCTGAACTCGCGGTAGAGGTAGACCTCTTCCTTGCTCCGTCCAATCCAGTAGACCGGAATCTTGGTGGACGCCTGGGTGGTTTCCAGCGGTGCGTTGCTGGCCGGGGCATCCTGAACGGTCAGCGGAGGGGGAGTGGGGGTGGCCTGGGAGCCGCCGCCGTTGGCGATGCAACCTGTCAGGAGGAGGACGGCAAGCATTGCAGGCACGGCAACGGCGGATTTGGTCCGCTTGTTGGTGCCTGGTGCGTTGCTGGCTGTTTTCCTGATGGGTTTCCTGTCCTGCCTTGCATGGATTTTTGCAGCCGTCCTTGGCTGGGTTGCGGGGATCTGATTCCACCCGCTATGCCAGCTTGGCACATCGTCGACGGCGGTCAGCCGGGTTTGAGGGGGGAGAAAGCCAACTGAAACATGATTGATACCGGCTTGATGCCGAGTTGAGACAATCTGTCCGCCTCCTCCCTGGGTGCCGGATGTGGCCGGGGAGACAGGTTCGCCCGGGGCCGGGCTGGCGTAGGATTGAAGAGATTCCGGCATCAAAGCGTTCTGCGAGAGTCCGCAGCGAATGTCGAATCGATGGTGTTAGTAAGGACCAACCGGAGGAGAAAAGGCCTGAGGGCCAACACTATGAGTGAATCTTTGAACGGGCGGCTCAGGACCGGCAACGGCAACCAGCAGCCCAACGAGTTCCCGCACACTTTACCGGGCACGCGCACGGAAGTCGTCACGTTCGACAACTCCGACCAGATGGTTCACTCGCTGGGCAGCCACGACGAAGCCCTGAGGTTCATTGAGGAACAGTTCCAGGACGTCAATTTCCATGTTCGTGGCAACGAGCTCTCCATGACCGGTCCCTCCAAGGTGATTCCCCGTATCATGCGCCTCCTTGAGGAAGTGCGCGGGTTGGTGGCGAAGGGGACTGTGGTGACCCCCGATATTCTCCAACAGTTGGTGTCCCTGTTGAGGACCCAGTCTGTGCAGAATCCCGCCGATGTTTTGACGCACAACATTCTCTCCAGCCGGGGCAAGACCATCCGTCCCAAGACGCTGAACCAGAAGAACTACGTGGATGCGATCGATGCCAACACGGTGATTTTCGGCATTGGCCCGGCCGGCACGGGCAAGACCTACCTTGCCATGGCCAAGGCTGTGCAAGCTCTCCAGATGAAGGAAGTCAGCAGGATCATCCTGACTCGCCCGGCCGTAGAGGCTGGGGAGCGGCTCGGCTTCCTGCCAGGTACGTTGAGCGACAAGATCGATCCGTACCTTCGCCCGCTCTATGACGCCCTCCACGACATGATGGATCCCGAATCCATCCCCAGGCTGATGGCTGCCGGCACCATCGAGGTGGCACCTTTGGCGTACATGCGTGGACGCACCCTTAATGACGCCTTCATCATTCTTGATGAAGCGCAGAACACCACACCCGAACAGATGAAGATGTTCCTGACCCGTCTGGGTTTCGGTTCGAAGATGGTGGTCACCGGTGATGTCACCCAGATCGACCTTCCGCTGGGATCGACGTCGGGCCTTCGGATTGTGCGGGAGATACTGACCGGCATAGACGACGTCAACTTCTCCATCCTGGAGGCGGCCGACGTCGTTCGCCACCGCCTCGTGGCCGATATCGTCTCCGCCTACAGCACCTGGGATGACGCGCACCGCAAGGACGCACCAGCCAACCATTACAAACGTGGAGAACGTCAATGAGTATTGAAGTCAACAACGAGTCCGGTGTAGCGGTGGACGAAGCCCAGCTGGTAACGTTGTCCCGCTTCATCTTCGAAAGGCTCTACATCCATCCGCAGGCGGAGCTTTCCATTCTCCTGGTGGACGAGCCTGCCATGGAGAAGCTCCACATCGAGTTGATGGATGAGCCTGGTGCCACTGACGTTCTTTCCGTGCCCATGGACGAACTGACCCCCGGAACTCCGGATAAGCCCACTCCGCAGGGCATGCTGGGGGACATTGCCATCTGCCCCCAGGTGGCCGAAGTCCAGGCACGCAACGCCGGCCACCCCACGCAGGATGAGATGCTGCTCCTGACCACGCATGGCATCCTTCACCTCCTTGGCTTCGACCACGCCGAACCTGAGGAAAAAGAAGAAATGTTCGGTTTGCAGCGGGAACTGCTGTCTGAATTCCTGGGCAAGGATGCCCCCATGGAGACCATGCAGTGACCTGGATCATCCTGGTCGGCATGGCGCTGGTTTTCCTCAGCTTTGTCGCCCTGCTGACAGCTGCCGAGGCTGCGTTCAATTTCCTGCCCCGGCATGAAGCCGAGCAATCAATAGTCCGCAGCAAGGGCAAAGCCCTCAGCGGGATACTGAAGGCCCCCATTGCCCATATGCGCGCGCTGCGTTTCTGGCGGGTGTGGTTCGAAATGGCCGCTGCCGTAGCCGTGGCTGTGGTGCTGCACAGCCTGCTGGACAACGTCTGGCTTGCAGGGCTCGCAGCCACCGGCATCATGGCCGTGATTGGCTTTGTGTTGGTCGGGGTGTCGCCACGGCAACTGGGCAGGGCACATTCCGGCCCGGTGGTCCGGTTCACGGCACCACTGATCCGTTTCCTCTGCTGGATTCTCGGACCCATCCCCGGCTGGCTCGTGGCTTTGGGCCAGGCAGTAGCTCCCGGCGCCCCCAGCGGCGACGACGCATTCGTCAGCGAAGAAGAGTTCCGCGAATTCGTGGACCGGGCGGCCGAGTCGGACATGATCGAGGACAATGAGGCCGAACTCATCCATTCCGTCTTTGATTTTGGCGACACTTTGGTACGTTCCGTCATGGTTCCCCGCACCGATATCGTCAGCATCGGCACGGGCTCGGACCTGGAGACGGCCATGGGCCTCTTTCTTCGGTCCGGGTATTCCAGGATTCCCGTCATCGGTGAAAATACGGACCAAATCCGTGGAATCCTCTATCTGAAGGACGTTGCAGCGGCCATGTACCGGGGCGAGCCCGGGCTGCAAGCGCACGACGTCGACTCGCTCGCCAGGGACGTCCGGTACGTCCCCGAATCAAAGCTCGTCAGCGACCTCCTCCGCGAATTGCAGCAGGAATCAACCCACGTGGCGATCGTGATCGATGAGTACGGTGGTACCGCCGGTCTGGTGACCCTTGAAGATCTCATCGAGGAAATCGTGGGCGAGATCGTGGACGAATACGATGCTGCCGCGGAAGAAGCGGTGGACCTTGGCGATGGAACATTCCGGGTCAGCGCCCGCATGAGCATCGATGACCTCGGCGAATTGTTCGACATCGATCTCGACGACGACGAGGTTGACACCGTGGGCGGACTCCTCGCCAAGGCCTTGGGGCAGGTCCCGATTGTGGGCAGTTCCGTTGATGTGGACGGAATATCGCTCAGGGCCGATAGGCTTGAGGGTCGCCGAAACAGGGTCAGCCATATCATTGCGGCAGCCATGCCAAAGGAAGACACTGACTTTGAAGACCTACTCGATGACGCCGACTCAACGCAACAGGGAGTTCCACGTGAGCAAGCAAAATAAGATGTTCGATGCCGATAGTGACTTCGGTGGCTTCCACGCAGGCTTCTCTGTACTGGTGGGCCGGCCGAACGCGGGCAAGTCGACTTTGACCAACGCCTTGGTCGGCCAGAAGGTGGCCATTACCTCGGCCAAACCGCAGACCACCCGGCATACGATCCGTGGCATCGTCCACCGCGACGATGCGCAGCTGATCCTGGTGGACACCCCTGGGCTGCACAGGCCCCGCACCTTGCTGGGTAAGCGCCTCAACGAACTCGTGGCTGACACGTTGGCCGAAGTGGACGCCATCGGATTCTGCCTGCCGGCCAACGAGAAAATCGGTCCCGGCGACAAATACATCGCAGCTCAGCTGGCTGCTGTGGGCAGGAAGCCGATCGTTGCCCTGGTGACCAAAACCGACCTTGTAGACCGTCAGGCATTGACGGAGCAGCTGCTCGCAGTCGCTGCCCTGGGACGGGACGTCCTGGGCGAGCAGGGCTGGGCCGACATTGTGCCCGTTTCCGCTGCGGACGGCTTCCAAGTGTCCACAGTCGCGGACGTCTTGATCAGCCACATGCCGTCGTCGCCACCGCTGTACCCGGATGGTGAACTGACGGACGAACCCGAGGCCGTCATGATTGCCGAACTTATCCGGGAGGCCGCCCTGGAAGGTGTCCGGGACGAACTTCCCCATTCCCTGGCCGTGGTGGTCGAGGAGATCGTTCCGCGTGAGGGCCGCACCGAGGACAACCCCCTCCTGGATGTTCGGGTCAACCTCTATGTTGAGCGACCCTCGCAGAAGGCCATCATCATTGGTAAGGGTGGAAGCCGGCTCCGTGAAGTTGGAACCAACGCCCGCAAGGGCATTGAGACCCTTCTTGGCACGAGGATCTATCTGGATCTTCACGTCAAGGTGGCCAAGGACTGGCAGCGCGACCCCAAGCAATTGGTCAAACTGGGGTTCTAGCGGCAGGGACACGCCCCGGCATCATGGAGACGCGATAAGGAACTTCCCAGACTCGGCAACTATGATTGCGGGAATCCACGTGTTTGAGGAAAGGTAAACCGAATAGTGCGACGTCGTGACGCCCGCCCGCAGGGCACCGGCACCGCTGACTCCATTGCGGGTCGCCATGGAGAGGATGCCGAAGGCACTCCCCGCCACATGAGGCCCCGCAAGGGCCTTCCGTTGTGGCTGAAGATCGTCACCGGCGTGGTCTCAGTGGCTCTGGTTGCAGGTGTTGCCTTTGCCGCATTTTGGTTCATCCGGTTGCAGAGCAATATCACCAAGGCTCCGCTGAGTGCAGGTGAAACCCGCGACAGCGGGGATGCCCTTGCCAACGACAAATCCGATCGCCTGCAAATCCTTATCCTCGGTTCCGATACCCGTGACGGGAAGAACTCGGAGTACGGAAGCACGGAAGACTCCACCGGCTACGGCCATTCGGACGTCATGATGATGCTGGATATTTCAGCAGACAACAAGCGTGTCAGCGTCATGAGCTTCCCGCGTGACTTGCTGGTGGATGTGCCCCAGTGCACGGACCGGACCAACAACCAGACGTTCCCCGCCCGCAGCGGCGTGATGATCAACGAGGCCATGGCTGAAGCGGGTATTGGTTGCGCCGTTGACACGGTGAACAAACTGACCGGCCTGGAAATCGACCACTTCATGATGGCTGACTTCAATGCCGTCAAGGAGTTGTCCCACGCTGTTGGCGGTGTCAATGTCTGCGTCAGTGACCCCGTATTTGATCCGGACTCACGCCTTCGCTTGCCGAAGGGTGATTCCTTGGTCGAAGGCGAACAGGCCCTGGCCTTCCTTCGGACCCGCCACGCTTTCGGCGATGGTGGCGATCTTGGGCGCATCAAGGGACAGCAGGCCTTCCTTTCATCCTTGACGAGGAAGCTTAAGGGCGAAGGAACGCTGGGCAACCCGCAGCGACTCCTGCAGATCGCCGACGTCGTCACCCAGAACCTCACCGTTGATGAGGGCCTCGCGTCGGTGCCTTCGTTGCTGACCATTGGCGGACGACTGAAGGACATCGATGTGTCCAAAGTTGCCTTCGTTGCCGTACCCACCCAGGCCGCAGCAGTGGATCCAAACAGGCTTGAGCTTGTTGAGCCACAGGCCTCACAGTTGTTTGCAGCCTTGCGTGCCGACCTTGACCTGACTACGCCCGGTGCGACGTCGTCTCCTGCCGCCACTGAAACTCCCGGAGCGCAGCCCACAGCCTCTACCCCCGCGGCCCCCGCCTATGACAAGGCCATCCAACCTGTCGCCGTCGCCAACGGCAGCGGCATTGCTGCACGTGCCCAGGAGATCATGGCCGTACTGACGGGCAATGGCTTCACCCAGGCTGTGTCCTATCTTGCAAACCCCGTGGACCAGACCGTGGTCTACTACGGAGCCGGCTTCGCGGACGTCGCCGCGGACGTCGCCGCGCTGTACGGCATTCCAGCTGCCCAGGTTCAGGAAGCGCCCGGCGTAGCAGGGGTACAGCTCTATGTCGGAACCGACTTCGGAACAGGCACCGCCTATGGAGCAACCTCGGTGCCCCCGGACGTGGTCAACCAGACCGCCAGCGACGCAGTCTGCCAAGAAGTCAATCCGCTGTACATCGACCAATAGGGCGGCACCAACGCCACCAACGCCACCGACGGGAAAGGCCGGGCCGGTTCTTCACGAACCGGCCCGGCCTTTTTCCTGCCGTTCTACCAGATGCTGACGCGGTCTCCGGGCTCCATCCACATGCCATCGGCTGGGCTGACCTCGAATGCTTCATGGAATGCGCCAAGGTTGCGGGCGATGGCATTGGTGCGGAACTCGTTGGGGGAGTGTGGATCCGTCGCCAGGCGGCGGATCGCCTCTTCACGCCGGATAACCTGCCGCCAACCCGCTGCCCAGGACATGAAGAAGCGCTGCTGGCCAGTGAACCCGTCGATCACGTCGGGCTCTTCGCCACCAAGACTGAGCAGGTACGCCTTGTAGGCAATGGTCAGGCCTCCGAGGTCACCAATGTTCTCACCGAGGGTGAGTTTGCCGTTGACCTTGTGTTCGGGCGCTGCATAAGGGGACAGGGCGTCGTATTGGGCCACCAATTTGGCGGTCAGTGCTTCGAAAGCGGTCCGGTCCTCTTCAGTCCACCAGTTGCGAAGTGCCCCGCTGCCATCGAACTGCGATCCTTGGTCATCAAAGCCGTGGCCGATCTCATGACCGATCACTGCCCCGATTCCGCCGTAGTTCACGGCATCATCTGCCTCCGCCGTAAAGAATGGCGGTTGGAGGATGGCCGCCGGGAAGACGATCTCATTGAGCATGGGGTGGTAATAGGCGTTGACGGTCTGGGGAGTCATGAGCCATTTGTTCAGGTCTACGGGTTTGCCAATTTCGTCCAGGTGGCGGTCGACATCAGCATCGTGGGCGCGCTCCACATTGCCCACCAGGTCTGATGGATCGATGACGACGGCAGAGTAGTCGATCCACTTTTCGGGAAAACCGATTTTTGGACGGAATGCTTCCAGCTTCTTGAGCGCCTCCTTCTTGGTTTCCCCGCCCATCCACGACAGGGAAGAGATGCTCTCACGGTAGGCCTCGATCAGGTTGGCAACCAGCGTCTCCATCCTCGCCTTATGGCCGGCCGGAAAGTGGCGCTCCACATATATCTGTCCGACGGCTTCGCCGAGGGCAGCTTCGACGACGGCCACGCCACGCTTCCAGCGCTCCTTGTTCCGGGGCGTGCCGCTGAGTGTGGTGCCATAGAACGCAAAGTTGGTGTTCACAAATTCGGACGAGAGGTATGGGGCCGCCGAGCTGAGCACCCTGAGCGTCAGCCATTCCTTCCATGTTTCCAAGGGCTCGGACTCCAGGAGCCCTGCTGCACCGGCGAAGAAGTCCGGGGTGCTGACAACGATCTCGCTGCGCTTGGTTGGGTCAACACGCGCTGCCTGGAACCATGTGTCCAGCAGCGGGAACAGTTCCGATGCCTCGGCTGCCGTCTTGAGGTTGTACGTCTTCTGGGGATCCCGCAGCGTGACATTGTCCCAATGGTGTGTGGCCAGGGCTGTCTCGAGGGCGAGGATGCGCGCCGCGGCTGCTTCGGAATCCGGGATATCTGCCAAGGCGAGCAACTTGGTGATGTACTCACCATAGGCCGATACGATTTCGGCAAACTTCTCTTCGCGGTAATAGGACTCGTCAGGCAGTCCGAGGCCGCCCTGCCCGATGTACAACAGGATGCGCTCGGGATTGCCGGCGTCGGGGGCCGGGTAGATGGAGAAGAGCCCGGAGACATCGGACCGGAACAGGCGGCCGATCAGGGCAGCGAATTCCTGGGTTGATTTCACGGCATGGACTTCCTCGAGCCGGCCACGGACCGGTTCTATGCCCTTTGCCTCTGCTGCTGCCTCATCCATGAAGCTCGCATAAAGCCCGCCAACCTGCTGCTCGACCCCGGTTGCCGACGCGCCTTTGCCTGCCGCTTCCTCGATGATCGCCTTGACGGCCAGTTCGGCTCCGTCCCGCAAAGCGGTGAACGTGCCTTCCAGCGGCCGGTCATCAGGGATGGTTGTGCTGTTGAGCCACGCGCCGTTGACGTGCTGGTAGAGGTCGTCCTGGGGCCGGACGCTGTGATCTATGTTCGAAAGAGTGATCCCCGACTGTGGCACTGTGGCTCCTTGTGTGGACACAGCAGCCGGCGTTGGCACCGTCGCTGCGTCTGCATAGTGGACGTTGCATGAGGTGTTGCACTGTCATCATACGCATCGTGTTACTGTGATTTTGTGCGTACGGCGATGCTTCTTCTTAGCTGCCGCGGCGGGGCCTGAAAGCTATCTGAAGCTGGGCCATCCTCGCCGCGGAGTTCCGTTGTGTCCGGCTAAGCTTTCATTTAGTTCTTACAGAAAAGGCCACACGTCATGCGTAATGCACAAAAGCCCTCCGGTATGCCGATTCACCGCTACCTGCCGTTCCAGGACCAAATCACCGTCGAAGTTCCTGACCGCACTTGGCCGGACAAAGTCATCACCAAGGCCCCACGTTGGTGCGCGGTTGACCTGCGCGATGGAAACCAGGCCCTGATCGATCCCATGAGCCCTGCCCGCAAGCTGAAGATGTTCCAGCTGCTCGTGAAGATGGGCTACAAGGAAATCGAAGTTGGATTCCCTTCCGCGTCGCAGACCGACTTCGACTTCGTACGCCAACTCATTGAAGGCGGCCACATTCCCGATGACGTCAGCATCCAGGTGTTGACCCAGGCGCGTGAGCACCTGATCGAGAGGACCTACGAGTCTTTGGTGGGCGCCAAGCAGGCGATCGTCCACCTGTATAACTCCACTTCCGTGCTGCAGAGGCGCGTGGTGTTCAACCAGGACGAAGACGGAATCCTGGATATCGCGTTGCAGGGCGCCCGCCTGTGCAAGAAGTACGAAGAGACGCTGGAAGATACCCACATCACTTATGAATACTCGCCGGAGTCCTTCACGGGAACCGAGCTCGAGTACGCCGCCCGCGTCTGCAATGCCATTGCCGATGTCTTTGAGGCCTCTGCGGACAACCAGGTCATCATAAACCTGCCGGCCACGGTAGAGATGGCCACCCCGAATGTCTATGCCGACTCCATCGAGTGGATGCACCGCAATCTGCATCCGCGCGAGGGAATCATCATTTCGCTTCACCCGCACAACGACCGCGGTACTGGTGTGGCTGCTGCCGAGCTTGGCTACCTGGCAGGTGCTGATCGAATTGAAGGCTGCTTGTTCGGCAACGGTGAGCGCACCGGCAACGTTGACCTGGTAACTCTGGGCTTGAATATGTTCGTGCAGGGCGTGGACCCCATGATCGATTTCTCCGACATCGATGAAGTCCGCCGTACGGTGGAGTACTGCAACCAGTTGCCGGTTCCGGAACGTTCGCCATACGGTGGCGACCTTGTCTTCACCGCGTTCTCCGGTTCGCACCAGGACGCCATCAAGAAGGGTTTTGAGGCCCTGGAGAAAGACGCCGCGGCAGCCGGCAAAACCATGGATGAGTTCACCTGGCAGGTCCCGTACCTGCCCGTCGATCCCAAGGACCTCGGACGCAGCTACGAAGCCGTTATCCGTGTCAACTCGCAATCAGGCAAGGGCGGGGTTGCCTACCTGTTGAAGAATGAGCACAACCTGGACCTGCCGCGTCGGGCCCAGATTGAATTTTCCGGAGTCATCCAGCGGCGCACCGACGCCGTGGGTGGCGAAGTCAGCGGCGCGCAACTGTGGCAGGTCTTCCAGGATGAATACCTGCCCTCCGATGAGGAGCAGGCCCAGTGGGGCCGTTACGCGTTGGGCAGCGTGAGCACCGAGACCGATGAATCCGGCGCCATGACAATGAACGCCAGCCTGCGGATCGACGGTGTGGAAGTTCGACGGACCGGGCACGGAAATGGTCCCATCGCTGCACTGCTGGACATCCTCCACCATGACGGCGTTGATGTCCGAGTGTTGGATTACAGCGAACACGCGCTGTCCGAAGGCGGCAGTGCCAGCGCCGCAGCCTACGTTGAGTGTGCCGTTGGCGAACGGGTCCTGTGGGGTGTGGGTATCGACCCCAGCACCACCACTTCGTCCCTCAAGGCTTTGATTTCTGCTGTGAACCGGGCTGTGCGGGACGCCCGGGCGTAAGGTATCCCACCGTGTGGTGACGGGAAATACCGTCACCACACGGTTCGGCAGTCGCCGAGCGGTCCAGTCATAGTGCGAAGATTAGTTGTGGCCAATCCGTCGTTTGCAGCACGGTCCTACAGGGACGATGCCGTGGTGCTCCGCACCCACAAGCTGGGCGAGGCGGATCGCATCATCACCCTCCTGACCAAACACCATGGGCAAGTGCGTGCCGTTGCCAAGGGCGTGCGGAGGACCAGCAGCCGTTTCGGAGCCCGCCTTGAGCCTTTCATGGTGGCGGATCTGCAGCTTGTCTCAGGACGCACTCTGGACATCGTCACGCAGGCCGTGGCCAAGGGTGCGTACGGCAGCAGTATTGCTGCCGACTATGGCCGGTTCACCGTAGCTGCAGCCATGACGGAAACCGCCGAGAAACTCACCGATGCCGATACCGAATCCGGGACCGCGCAGTACAACCTGCTGGTGGGCGCACTGGCCGCTTTGAGCCGTTCAGACCATCCACCCGAACTGATCCTGGACTCGTACCTGCTCAGGGCTTTGGCCACTGGAGGTTGGGCTCCCAGCTTTACTGATTGCGCCCGGTGCGGCCGGCCGGGTCCGCACACCGCCTTTGCCGCTCCTGTTGGTGGCATGGTGTGCAGCGACTGCCGCCCGCCGGGTTCGCCGGCGCCCGCTGCGGAGACTGTGGTGTTGCTTGGTGCTTTGCTGACCGGCAATTGGGGGGTTGCCGATGCCTCCGATCCGCGGCATCGACGCGAAGCTGCCGGACTGGTGGCCTCCTATCTGCAATGGCATTTGGAACGGGCGTTGAAATCACTCAAACACGTGGAGCGAAGCTGACAGTGGCACTTGGAAAGAAGAGCACGACGACGACGGCCAGGACGGCACCGGTTCTGGCCCCATACAAGCATTCCTCCGGTGCGGTGCCGCCCCGTATCCCGGAAGAACTCATTCCGCAGCACGTGGCAATTGTCATGGACGGCAACGGGCGCTGGGCAAACCAGCGCGGGCTGCCACGCATTGAGGGGCACAAAGCCGGAGAGCCGGCACTTCTTGATGTGATGGCCGGCGCGATCGAACTCGGAATCAAGTATGTCAGCGTGTATGCCTTTTCAACCGAGAATTGGAGGCGTTCGCCCGAGGAAATCCGTTTCCTGATGGGATTTAACAAAGATGTACTAAGACGCCAGCGAAACCAGCTTGACGAGTGGGGAGTGCGCATTCGTTGGGCCGGCCGGCGTCCAAAACTGTGGGGGTCGGTCATCAAGGAACTCGAGGAAGCCGAGGAATATACCAAGGCCAACGACACCTGCACGTTGACCATGTGTGTTAATTACGGCGGACGCGCCGAGATTGCCGATGCCGTCTCCGCCATCGCCCACGATGTCGCAGCGGGTCGCTTGAAACCAGGATCGGTGTCGGAGAAAACCATCCAGAAATACCTGGATGAGCCTGACCTGCCTGATGTTGACCTTTTCCTCCGCAGTTCGGGAGAGCAGCGGCTCTCCAATTTCCTGCTGTGGCAGTCGGCCTACGCTGAGTTCGTCTTCATGGACACGCTGTGGCCGGATGTCGACCGGCGGACGTTGTGGGACGCCGTCGAGATTTATGCCAAGCGCGACAGGCGCTATGGCGGTGCCGTGGATGCCGCCGCCGCGGGCAAGTAGCATGCCCCTGCTACATCAATAGGGGTACGCGGCCAGCCAGACAGCTACATCGCGATACGCCTGCTGCCGCACAGTGCGCCTTGACAGGAACACATCATGGAGTGCCCCCGGGTACCGGAAGACGGCGGTGCGGCGGGCCAAACCAAGCGCCCTCCGCGAGGTTTCCTCGACGTCGATGACCGCATCGGCACGCATCAAGTCAGGCGTCCATTCAGCTTGGATGCGTGTCCGGCCTGACAACAGGACCAAGACGGGTGCGTCGATATTGAGCTTTCGTTCCACGGCAGCGTGCCCGGCCAGGACGGCCTTGGTCCACCCGGCACGAATAGGGAACGAAGCCCGCGGGCGCCACAGGGGATCGAGGATCCATTCGCCATGTGCTTCATTGCTGACGCTCTCCCAATAAGCCGGCATCTCAGGAAAGCGGAACGGGCGCTTGGGATCGGTGCGTGCAAATGGTTCCACCAAGTGCATTGCGATGCTGCGGACGAGGCTGCTGCCCTGAAGCTCGAGCCATGGCGAATTCAAGACCAAAGTACCCAGGCGGCCCGGGTTGCGATCAGCCCAGAGCGCCGCTATGAGGCCGCCCAGGGAATGGGCCAACATGTGGATGGTCGGCGGCGCGGCGTTTCCGGTCCGAACAGCTACGTCCCGTTCCACCTCCAGCAGCGCCGCAGCCAGGTCCTCGTCGTAGGCATTGAGGTCCGTGACGTAGCCCGGGGTCTGCCCGGGCAAAAGGCTGCGGCCGAATTTCCGAAGGTCCAGTGCGTAGAAGTGAAAGCCCGACGCCGTGAGGTACTCCGCCAGCTCGGTCTGGAGGAAGTAGTCCGCCCAACCGTGCAGATAGAGGACAACCCGGGGTGCTCCGCCTGGGTCGGCCGCAACTGCCCGGCGCTTTCTCTTGGTGAAAGTTGACAGGAAGTCCAGGATGCCATTCTGGGAAGCCTGGGGTGCGGGTGGGGCGTACCGGATGAGGGTGGCATGGACGGGGCCTTCGTCGTCAGGCTTCAGTGGAAGGTCAAGGCATTCGTAACCGTGGCCCAGGACGTCCCGTCGCCATTGGGTCGGGCTCTCCTCTGTGGTGTTCATTCGTCCCCCTGATGAATGTCCGCCGGCACATCGGCCTGCATGAAACCTTTGATCCAGCGCGCGAGCCTGGCGTACGCGTCCTTCCGCACAGCAGGTGCCGAAAGGAAAACGTCGTGGAGGCCGCCGTCGATGCGTTCCAAAGTTACGCTCCGGCCCAGTGCCATGGCCCTGAGCGCAATGACGCTGACATCCAGCACGGCATCCGAACGGCGCATGGATTCGCGCCACACCATTCCATTGGCGCTGGCCGAAGATGTCAGGACAAGGACCGGAATATCCAGGTTCAGCCCGCGGGCAACCTGTGCATGTCCGGCGAATACGGCGCTGAGCCAGCCGGCGCGGACCGGGAAAGCCAGCGGCGGACGGTACTTTTCATCCAACGCCCATTCACCCTCCGCAGTGCTGCTGATGCTCCGGAAGTAAAAACCCCTCTCCGGCAGCCTCAGGACGGTTTCGGGCCGTAGTTTGGCAAGGGGAGCCACCATTGCCTGCGCCGTCCGCCGCACCAGCGAACTGCCGTGCATTTCCAACCAAGGGCTGTCAAGGATCAGGAACTGGACGGACTTCGGATGGCGGCTGGCCCACAGTGCGGCGATCAGTCCTCCCGTCGAGTGCCCCATCAGGGTCACTTTGCCCGAAAGCGAAGAACCGGCGTCGTCCTTGATGACGGCAAGCGCCTGGTCAATTTCGGCATCGTAGTCCATCAGGTTTGCCACGTAGCCGCCGGGCATGTCGCTCTGCAGGCTTCGGCCGTGATTGTGCATGTCCAGGGCGTAGAAATCGTAGCCTTGCCCGGCCCAGAACCTGGCAAGTTCGGTGTTGAAGAAGTAGTCGCTCCAGCCATGCAGAAACAGGACGGCGCCGTAGGAACGCGGAACCATGTCAGTTGGTTCAGTTGGGTGTTCTTCGGCCCTGTGCCGTATCAGGGTGGCATGGCGGATCACACCGTCAGGTCCTGAGGCATCAATGCCGCAGGATTGGAAGTCTGTTCCCAGGATGTCAGCCGTCCACTCCATGGCTTTAGCTTAGACACTGGCGGCCGCATCCCGCCCGGCTGCCCTCCCTGTGAACAGGCAGCCGCCAAGGAACGTGCCTTCCAGTGCCCTGTAACCGTGGATGCCACCACCGCCGAACCCTGCGGCCTCACCTGCCGCATAAAGCCCCGGGATGGGCAGTCCGTCGGCATCAAGGACCCGGGAGCGCAAGTCAGTTGCGAGGCCGCCCAGGCTCTTCCTCGTCACCACGGAAAGCCGGATTGCCATAAGGGGGCCATGGGAAGGGTCTGTGAGGCGATGAGGGGGAGCGACCCGCATCAGTTTGTCCGTGGCGAACCGGCGCGCTGCCCGGATCGCGGCAAGTTGGGGATCTTTACCAAGGCCGCTTGTAACTTGGCGGTCGCGGGCTTCGATCAATGATTCGAGCTTCGTCGCTTCGATGAAGGAGTTTCCCGCGAGGTGGTTCATCTGGGAGGCCAGTTCCGACGGCGATGATGCCTGGATGAAGTCGACGCCTTGATCGATGAAGCGCTGGATGGGCGTGTCGCTTGTTGGTCGTAAGCGGGATGCGAGCAGCCGGAGGTCTTTTCCTGTGAGATCGGGGTTCTGTTCCGACCCGGAGAGCGCTAGTTCCTTCAACGCGATGGTTCGGTTCAAGACGAACCATGAATATCCATGTCCCGTTCCCACGATGTGGCGCAGTGCTCCCAGCGAGTCAAAGCCAGGGAAGAGCGGTGCCGGTAATTGGCAGCCTTGGGCATCCAGCCACAGGGACGAAGGCCCGGGCAATATCCGGATTCCGTGCGCGGGCCAGACGGGGTCATAGTTGTGGATGCCTTCGGGGTAGTGCCACATCCGGTCGCCATTTATTAGGGCAGCTCCAACGGCCTCGACTTCCGGGAGGAACCGGCCGTCAACGGAGGCGGGCACTCCGCTCAGCATGTCAGCAGGGGCGTTGCCACCGGGCCATTGGCGGCGGACCGCTTCGTGGTTACCGCCGATGCCTCCCGTAGTGACCACCACAGCTCCGCCATGTGCCGTGAAGGCACCGACAGGCAGCCGCGAGGATGCCTGGCCCCGCACCGCCGTCGAGCTTTCAAGAATCTCGCCCGTCACGCCGGTGACCCGGCCTGCGGTCATGTCCACGGCAAGGGCGCGGTGCCTGAAGTGCAGGCTGATGCGGCCGGCTCGAACGCCCTCCATCACCTTCGCGAGGAAGGGTTCCACCAACGCCGGGCCCGTTCCCCAGGTGACATGGAAGCGGGGGACAGTGTTGCCATGGCCCTGGGCTCCGTAGCCTCCGCGTTCAGCCCACTGGACCAAGGGAAAGATACCGACTCCAAGGCTCCTGAGCCAGGCACGCTTCTCGCCCGCTGCGAAGTGGACATAAGACTCTGCCCACTGGCGGGCATTATTGTCCTGAACCCGGTCGAAGGCAGCTGAGGCAAACCAATCGGAGAGGGCAAGCTCGGCGCTGTCCCTTACGCCAAGCCGCCGTTGTTCGGGGGTGTCCACCAAGAAAAGGCCTCCGAAGGACCAATGGGCCTGGCCTCCCACTGAGGCCTCGGGTTCCTGGTCCAGCACAGCCACCGTCTTGCCGGCGGCATAGGCTGTGGCTGCGGACACCAGGCCCGATAAACCGGCACCCACCACCACGAGATCGGCGGTGATGCCGGCAGTGGTCCTGTTGATGCTCACATGATCTGCGTCACTATTAGTCGGCGGCATGCGTACATGCTAGCGGCATCGTCGGTCACGGGTTTGGTGAGTCGTCCGGAAACCGGAAAACTAGGACCATGCGTGTTTACCCCACATTCTTCAAGCTGGCCTTCTCCTGGATGGATGCCGAAAAGGCCCACAAAATCGGCTTCCAAGGGATCCGGGCGGCCCACCGCTCCGGCGCCGGCCGAATCCTTGCCCGGCTGACGGCACCTGAAGCCTCACTCCGGACAGAGGCGTTGGGCCTGACCTTTCCCTCGCCGTTCGGCCTGGCAGCTGGCTTTGACAAGGAGGGCCACGGCATCGAGGCCCTGGCTGAGCTCGGTTTTGGACACGTAGAGGTGGGCACCATCACCGGGCAGGCTCAGCCGGGCAACGAGCAGCCCCGGT
This sequence comes from Arthrobacter sp. TmtSoilC79, assembly GCF_059739405.1. Classification (NCBI taxonomy): domain Bacteria; kingdom Bacillati; phylum Actinomycetota; class Actinomycetes; order Micrococcales; family Micrococcaceae; genus Arthrobacter; species Arthrobacter sp. TmtSoilC79. The sequence goes on from NZ_AP046051.1 coordinate 2,171,050, forward strand.
TGTTCCGCCTTATTGAGGACCGCGCAGTGGTGAACCGCATGGGATTCAACAACGACGGCGCCGCGGCCGTTGCGCCGCGGCTCAAGTCCGCGCGGGCTGCCCTGCAAAGAAAACACCCGGACATCCGCCCGGTCATCGGTGTCAACATCGGCAAGACCAAAGCGGTTGAGCTCGAGGACGCCATTGAGGACTACCTCGTCAGTGCGCGCACCCTGGCACCCGCGGCCGACTACCTGGTAGTCAATGTCAGCTCTCCCAACACCCCTGGTCTCCGCCTGCTGCAGAACGTGGAAACCCTTCGGCCGCTCCTGCGTGCCGTGGGAGACGCCGCGGATGAAGCCGCAGGGCGGCACATTCCGTTACTGGTGAAGATCGCCCCTGACCTGTCCAACGAGGACATTGACGACGTCGCCCGGCTGGCGCTGGATCTTAGGCTGGACGGAATCATCGCCACGAACACCACCATTTCACGCGAGGGACTTGTTTCGGATGCGGCCAAGGTTCAGTCGCTGGGTGCCGGTGGCTTGTCGGGCGCTCCCCTTAAGCAGCGTTCCCTCGAGGTACTGCGCAGGCTCAAGGACGCGGTCGGTGATCAGCTTGTTCTCATCGCAGTAGGGGGAGTGGAGAGCGCCGCTGACGTCCAGGATCGCCTGAATGCAGGCGCGACCCTCGTCCAGGGCTACACAGCCTTCCTTTACGAGGGCCCCTTCTGGGCGTCCCGCATCAACAAGGGCCTCGCTAAAATCCGTTCGAACGCGGGACGGTAGGTCCCCGTGTACGGGCCGGCGGGTCCCTAACGCGGCGGCGAACGTCCACGCGTCCCTGCAGAGCAGGAGCCCAACGTAAAGGAAGACCCCGGACCAATGGTCCGAGGTCTTCCTGTTTCTGTTGGAGTGGGGGCGCTAGGCCGGGTATTGCCCGCGCTTCACCTGGGGCTTGGGAAGCCGGAGCTTACGGAACTGAAGGGCGCGCATGCAGCCGTACCAGACGGACCCGCGTTCCACCTCGCCGAACTTCGCGGTGAGCCGCTTCCGCAGCTGACGGGAAAGAATGAAGACGTCAACGAAGACCGCCAGGAACATGATCCAGAACCCAATGAGGACGTAGCTGATGCCGGCGCTCGTGGGAGGAATGATCAGGGAAATCACCACGAACAACAATGCCCCGAACATGAGGTACTCGCCCAGGCTGAACCGTGCGTCTACGTAGTCACGTGTGTAACGCTTCTGGGGTCCCTTGTCGCGAAGGGGCAGGAATTTCTCGTCGCCTGTATCCAGGGCCTGCCGCATTTTCTGGCGCTGGTCCTGGATGGCTACCCGCTCCGCAGCCTTGGAGGCCTTGCGGTCATTGGGAACCAGCGGGCGCTTGCGTGCTGCTTCCTGGTCCTTCCGCTTGGGGGTGGGGGTGCCCTTTCCGGCACCTGCCTCCGTGGCGGTGGCGTAGGCCTGGTCTACTACTGATTGAGCGCTGGGCTCTTCCTTTTTGCGTCCGAACACCCCTACAGAATACCCCTCGCGGAGGTGGCGCAGGTTACGTGGACCGCTTGCCGGGACCGACGGCGGCTGGCCGCGCCTGCCATCGCCGCCGAAACCACGGCGGTAAAGTGTGGCCATGACTTCAGCACATGCGGAGATCCCGCAGAACAAGCAAGGGCACGCCGGCACTACTGAAGTGGAGGCACTTACCGTAGCCGTCAACGATTCCTTCAACACCACTTTGGAATCCCTGAAAGACCTCGTCAGCATTCCGGGCATTGCCTGGGCAAGCTTCGACCCCAAGGAACTGGACCGCAGCGCCGAGGCTGTGGCCGCATTGGTCAAAGCGACGGGCATGGACGATGTCCGGATACTGCGGTGTGACAAGGCCGACGGCACCCCAGGTGGCCCGGCCGTCGTCGCGCGCCGTCCGGCCGCGGAGGGTAAGCCGACCATCCTGCTGTATGCCCACCACGATGTCCAGCCTCCGGGCGACAGCAGCCTGTGGAACTCTGAGCCCTTTGTGGCCGAGGAGCGTGAGGGCAGGCTGTACGGTCGCGGTGCGGCTGATGACAAGGCCGGAATCATGGCGCATCTGGCTGCCTACAGTGCCGTGACCAAAGTCCTGGGCGACGGATTTGGCCTGGGTGTGACGTTCTTCTTCGAAGGTGAGGAAGAAGCCGGCTCGCCCACCTTCCGGACCTTCCTGGAGGAGCACCAGGAGCTTCTGCGTGCCGATGTCATCGTGGTGGCGGACTCCAGCAACTGGAAAGTCGGTGTTCCCGCGCTGACAACCAGCCTCCGGGGGCTCGTGGATGGCACCTTCGAGGTACGTGTCCTGGACCACGCAGTCCATTCCGGAATGTTCGGCGGACCCGTGCTCGATGCTCCGACCTTGATCTCGCGGCTTATCGCCACCCTGCATGATGACGACGGCAATGTTGCCGTTGATGGTCTGGTGGCCCGTGACGACGTAGCAGTGGATCTGGCCGAAGAGGACTACCGGGCGGACGCTTCAGTGCTCGACGGCGTGAAGCTCGCCGGCAGCGGGACCATCGCTTCCCGCCTGTGGACCAAGCCTGCTCTGTCCATCATCGGCATGGACGTACCGTCAGTCGATGTTGCCTCCAATACCCTGATTCCGGCCGCGCGGGCAAAGTTCAGCATGCGCTTGGCTCCGGGCCAGGATCCGGATCTTGCCATGGAGGCGCTTAAGGCACACCTTGAGTCCCATGCGCCATTTGGGGCCAAAGTGACGTTCACTCCGGGGGAGCGGGGGAATGCCTTCTCCACCGATACTTCCTCGGCAGCTGCAAAGGTAGCCCTGTGGGCACTTGGCGAGTCATGGGGTGTCCAGCCTGTGGAAATGGGCATTGGCGGTTCCATTCCGTTCATTTCAGATCTCACGGACCTCTATCCGGACGTCCAGATTCTGGTGACGGGAGTGGAAGATCCCGATTCCCGGGCACACAGCGCCAACGAGTCCCTGCACATCGGAGACTTCCGGCACGCAGTACTGGCTGAAGCGTTGATGCTGGCCAGGCTTAATGCTGAGGGACTCGGGGACTGACCACTGCTCTCCCAAGGGAGGCAGGCAGGGAACAACACAATGCTGGGCGTGGTTACGTCAAGAGTTATAGCTAAGCGTCTGTGCGACGTAGCATTAGGTATAACCCGTATGTAATTGGGTAAGGGCGTGCAGCGTTCCGGCGCCGCCGCCAGGAGCTTCATAAGAAGGTAGGCCAATGAGCACTGCAACCAACGAAAACAGCACCGGAGAACAGCTCGTCGCCAACGACGAACTGGCCACGCACGAGGTCAATCTGACCGACGTCGCCGCAGGCAAGGTCCGCAGCCTCCTGGAACAGGAAGGGCGCACCGACCTTCGGCTGCGCGTTGCAGTCCAGCCTGGCGGTTGCTCCGGTCTGATCTACCAGCTCTACTTCGATGAGCGACTGCTTGATGGAGACGCTGTACGTGACTACGACGGCGTTGAGGTCGTAGTGGACAAGATGAGCGTTCCCTACCTCAGTGGTGCCAGCATCGACTTCGAGGACACCATTTCGAAGCAGGGCTTCACCATCGACAACCCGAATGCCGGCGGGTCTTGCGCCTGCGGTGATTCGTTCCACTGATGTGAGCCATCGCCGCATGTCGGCGCCACTTCGGATGGGTTTTAAACCAATCGGAGCCACGGCGCTGACATGTGCGCGAAAACCGCCTGATAGCGGTAAGCTCTACATCGGGTAGTAAAACTTTTAGTGTGCCCGGTGAGCCTTCGGCCTGCCGGGAGACAGCAACAAGAGGAAGGGCCGTCTGTGAGTTCGCAGAACCGAACCGGCAGCCGACGCATAAAGATCACATCGATCACTGGCTTGGCACTAGCCGGCGCGTTGGTTTTGACCGGATGTTCACCAGAGGTAGAGAAGGGTTGGCTGCCTACAGAGCGCGGCACGACCAACCACACTGACCGGATCATGGACCTCTGGGTCAACTCATGGATCGCCGCCTTGGCAGTCGGTATTATTACGTGGGGCCTCCTGGTCTGGTGCATCATCGCTTACCGACGCCGCAAGGGCACCACGGGATTCCCGAAGCAGCTCAGCTACAACCTGCCGCTTGAGGTCTTCTACTTGACCATCCCGCTGTTCATGGTGCTGGTGTTCTTCTACTTCACCGACCAGGACCAGCGTGCGATCGATGACCGCTCCCAGCCGGCCGACGTCGTTGTTGACGTCCGCGGCAAGCAGTGGGCCTGGGACTTCAACTACAAAAAGGGTGAGGTCGTCAACGAGGACCTCCACGAAGCCGGCGTTCAGGCCCACCTGACCGGCAACGAGGTCGACAAGGAACTGCTCCCCACGCTGTACTTGCCTGTTGGCAAGTCCGTGGACCTGGAGCTGAACTCCCGCGACGTCATCCACTCATTCTGGGTTCCCGCCTTCCTTCAGAAGCGCGACATGATCCCCGGCAAGACGAACTACATCAGGTTCACCCCCACGAAGGAGGGCACCTTCGATGGCAAGTGTGCCGAACTCTGTGGCGAGTACCACTCCGAAATGCTTTTCCGCGTCAAGGTTGTCTCCGAGTCTGAGTTCCAGACACACATGGACAAGCTTCGCCAGGAAGGCAACACGGGCCTCCTCGGTGCGGAATACGACCGCAACCCGAACCTGAACGAAACCAAGTAAGGGGAGCGACGTGGCTACGTACACTCAATCCGCACCGGGGGTCCTAGAAGCTCCCGTAGTTCCTAAATCCAAGGGACGCATTGTCGTCAACTGGATTACCTCCACCGACCACAAGACCATCGGGTACATGTACCTGATCGCGTCCTTCGTGTTCTTCTGCCTCGGTGGCGTCATGGCGCTGCTGATCCGCGCTGAACTGTTCGAACCCGGAATGCAGATCCTGCAGACCAAAGAGCAGTACAACCAGATGTTCACCATGCACGGCACCGTGATGCTCCTGATGTTCGCGACACCGCTGTTTGCCGGCTTCGCCAACGTGATCATGCCGCTCCAGATCGGTGCCCCCGATGTCGCCTTCCCGCGACTGAACGCCTTGGCCTTCTGGTTCTTCCTGTTCGGTTCCACCATCGCGGTGTCCGGTTTCATCACCCCGCAGGGTGCAGCCTCCTTTGGCTGGTTCGCCTATGCGCCGTTGTCGAATACCACATTCAGCCCCGGAGTCGGTGGAGACCTTTGGGTCTTCGGCCTGGCGCTGTCCGGCTTTGGCACCATCCTTGGTGCTGTCAACTTCATCACCACCATCATCTGCATGCGAGCCCCTGGCATGACCATGTGGCGCATGCCGATCTTCACCTGGAACACGCTTGTTACCGCGATCCTGGTGCTGATGGCCTTCCCGCCGCTGGCCGCCGCACTGTTCGCACTTGGTGCAGACCGCCGCTTTGGTGCCCACATCTTCGATCCCGAGAATGGCGGTGCAGTCCTCTGGCAGCACCTGTTCTGGTTCTTCGGCCACCCCGAGGTGTACATCATCGCCCTGCCGTTCTTCGGCATCGTTTCGGAGATCTTCCCGGTCTTCAGCCGTAAGCCGATCTTCGGTTACAAGGGTCTCGTATACGCGACCATTGCCATCGCGGCGCTGTCCGTCACTGTATGGGCACACCACATGTATGTGACCGGCTCCGTACTGCTGCCGTTCTTCGCCTTCATGACCATGCTGATCGCAGTGCCTACCGGCGTGAAGTTCTTCAACTGGATCGGTACGTTGTGGCAGGGTTCCATCACCTTTGAGACCCCCATGCTCTGGAGCATCGGCTTCCTGGTGACGTTCCTCTTCGGTGGCCTGACGGGTATCATCCTGGCCTCGCCACCGCTGGACTTCCACGTTTCAGACTCCTACTTCGTGGTGGCCCACTTCCACTACGTGGTCTTCGGCACGGTGGTCTTCGCGATGTTCGCTGGGTTCTACTTCTGGTGGCCCAAATGGACTGGAAAGATGCTCAACGAGCGACTTGGCAAGATCCACTTCTGGCTGCTGTTCCTCGGCTTCCACGGCACCTTCCTGATCCAGCACTGGTTGGGTGTAGAGGGCATGCCGCGTCGTTACGCCGACTACATGCCACAGGACAACTTCACCTGGATGAACCAGTTCTCCACGATTTCCTCCTTCGTTCTGGGTGCTTCGCTCCTGCCGTTCTTCTGGAACGTCTACATCACCTGGCGCAGCAACAAGAAGGTCGAAGTGGATGACCCGTGGGGCTTCGGTGCTTCCCTGGAATGGGCAACATCCTGCCCGCCGCCGCGCCACAACTTCACCTCCTTGCCCCGTATCCGCTCTGAGCGCCCGGCACTGGACCTTCACCACCCTGAGTTGGCCCAGGTCCACACCGCCGAGGCCCCGTCACCCGCAGCAGCTGTTTTGGGTAATGCCGACCAAAGGGACGTCAGCAAATGAAAATTGAATCGTGGCTCTTCGGAGCCGGAGTCTTCTTCTTCGTCCCGGTAGCCATCGCTTACGGCTTCCTGACGGAATGGAACGAATGGGTTGGTGTCCTTGGCATCCTCCTGGTCGGTGGCCTTGCCGGCATGATCGGCGCCTACCTGGGCTTCACTGGCAGGAGGATTGGGCTGCGTCCTGAAGACCGCCCTGACGCAGAGGTGCACGAAGGTGCCGGAGAGCAGGGACACTTCAGCCCCTGGAGCTGGTGGCCCTTGGTTCTTGGTCTGGCGTGTGCCGGTGGATTCCTCGGCCTCGCAATTGGTTTCTGGGTGACCTACGTCGCGGGCGGCCTTGCCATCGTGGCATTGATTGGTTGGGTCTTCGAATACAGCCGTGGAGACCACGCGCACTAGTTCGCATCAGCACCAGTAAGTTTTATAAGAAATGGGCCCCGCCATCCGGCGGGGCCCATTTTGCATACCTGCGATCGACTGCGGCTGCCAGATACGAGCTCAGCGGGCTTCTGTGGCCTCCAGGACGGCCGAAAGAGCTGTCAGTGCGTTCTCGGCTGCTGCAACGCTTTGCCCCGCTGCGAGGGAGTCTGGGGCGACCTCGAGTAGGACCTCACACCCGTGCCCGAAGTCCTCAGTCATGACTTCCAGCAGGGAACGCGCGTCAACCGGCCGACCATCGTGTTTGCGTATGGTGACCGCCAGCCCCGTGTCAGTCACAGCACGCACGAACACTGCTGCTGCCCGGGCATGTAATCCAACTTCCGCGGCAACGATGGCCCTCGACTCCGGCAACCTGGCTCCTTTGGTGAGTTGACGGATGGTCCGTCGCAAAATTGTCCATCCAAGCCTAGCTTCCAAGAACCGCCTGCTCCATACAGGGCTTACGTGGTCTAGACCTGAAGCACCGCTGAATTATCCTTGAAGCATGACTCAATTGTCGGACTGCTGCAGTGCCTGAGGCAGCAAGCATCGCGGGCGAGATTGATCGAACCAGCGGTACTCCAATTTATGTTCAGCTCCGTGAAATCCTTCGGGCGTTCATCGCGCAATCCTGCCCTCCGGGTTCTGCGCTCCCATCAGAGCGGGATCTCTCGGACCGTTTCGGTCTGGCACGGATGACGGTGCGTCAAGCCATTGACGCCCTCGTGGGTGAGGAGGTCCTCGAACGCGTAGTGGGGTTGGGAACTTTCGTCAGGAAGCCAAAACTGGACCTCCAAGTAAAACTGACATCATACAGCGAGGAAATGCAGCGGCGTGGCATGGTCCCTGCGGCGAAAGTCCTGAGCTTCGAGCAGATCTCGGCGAGTGCATTTCTTGCCCGGGAGCTTCAGCTGGAGGAAGGCACCCCACTGGTCCGGTTCAGGAGATTGCTGCTTGCAGACAATGAACCGATGAGCGTGGATGAGAATTTTATTCCGGCGCACCGGGTTCCGGGCCTGTTGGACGAAGCACCTCCAACGTCCCTCTACAACGTACTGAGCGAACGCTTTGGTTTGGTGATGGAGTGGGGCGAAGACATGATCGAGGCCACGGCGGCCTCCCCTTCCACTGCACGGCTGCTCAACGTCGACGTCGGAGCTCCCTTGTTGAAGATCCAACGCCATGCATTCGTGGCACGGGCGATGGTGGACTATTCCGTGTCCTACTACCGGGCCGACCGATACAAGCTCTGGGTGCCCCTGCAGCGCCCAGGCGTCAGGCCCACCCGCAATTACTCCTCCGGGTACCGTACACAGCCCTAGCAGGCACCGGAACGTTCCCAGGGCAAAACCAAGGCCGCGTTAGAGATCCTGACTGCAGTAACACGATGGCTATAAAGAACACCATGGCTATAAAGCAAATGGGAAGGGCCCGGTCCAATGGACCGGGCCCTTCCCATATTTACCCAAGCGTTAGTGGCTCAGGCTCTTTTGGTCTTCGCCAGCTTCAATGGCTTCATGGTGGCCATGCGCGTGGGCGGCTTCGAGCTCTGCCGGTGTTGCCGGAGCAACACGGTCCTCGAAGAACCACTTGGACAGCGCCGCACGCCGTTTTTCCTTGCGGGTGACAACGCCATGCTCGTTCGGTTCTGCCGGCAAGGGAGCCGGTGACTCGAACCCAACAAGCTTGTAGCGCTTGTACTCGTCCAGCGGAGCGTGGACCTCAATGAACTCACCGTGGGGGAGACGGACAATGCGTCCCGTTTCCCGGCCGTGCAGGGCAATCTCACGGTCCTTGCGCTGGAGAGCGAGGGCGATGCGCTTGGTCACTACGAAGGCGATGATCGGGCCAATGAAGAACAGTGTCCGCAGCCAGTAGGTCACATCGTTGAGCGAGACGTGGAAGTGCGTGGCGATGAGGTCCGAACCAGCAGCCGCCCACATCACGCAGTACCAGGTGAAACCTGCAACGCCGATCGCCGTACGGGTGGGGGCGTTGCGGGGACGGTCGAGAACGTGGTGCTCGCGGTTGTCCTTGGTGATCCAACGTTCGATCCACGGGTACATGAACAGAACGGTGAAGATGATGCCTGCGGGTACAAGGGCAGGAAGGAGGACGTTCAAGGTCAGCACACGGCCGAAGATGATCCATTCGAAGTGGAAGTCATTGACGACGCCAGGCATCAAGCGCAGAGCACCGTCAACGAAACCGATGTACCAGTCAGGCTGGGTACCTGCCGACACAGGGGAGGGATCGTAAGGGCCGTAGTTCCAGATCGGGTTGATCGTGAACGCCGCAGCCATCAGTGCCAGAACGCCGAAGACGATGAAGAAGAATCCACCGGCTTTGGCAGCGTAAACCGGGCCAAGCGGGTAGCCCACGACGTTGCCGTCGTTGCGTCCCGGGCCGGGGTACTGGGTGTGCTTGTGGACAACCACCATGAACAGGTGGATCACGATCATCAGGAGGATGAGCGCAGGAACAAGCAGGATGTGCAGCACGTAGAGACGGCCAATGATGGCTGTGCCGGGGAATTCGCCTCCAAAGAGGAAGAACGAGATGTACGTTCCGATCACCGGAATGGACTTGATAACGCCATCGATGATGCGCAGGCCGTTGCCGGAAAGCAGGTCATCGGGGAGCGAGTAGCCAGTGAAGCCGGCTGCCATTGCCAGGATGAGCAGCACACCGCCGACTACCCAGTTCATTTCACGCGGCTTGCGGAAAGCACCCGTAAAGAACACGCGCAGCATGTGGACACCCAGGGAGGCCACGAACAGCAGTGCCGCCCAGTGGTGTACCTGACGCATGAACAGACCGCCGCGGACATCGAAGGAGATGTTCAGGGACGAGCTGTATGCCACGGACATTTCTACGTTGTACAGCGGAGTGTACGAACCCTGGTAGTGGGTTTCCGCCATGGACGGATCGAAGAAGAAGGTCAGGAAGGTACCTGACATCAGCAAGATGACGAAGGAGTACAGCGCCACCTCACCGAACATGAATGACCAGTGGTCGGGGAAGACCTTCCGGCCGAACTCACGCAGGATGCCGGAGCCACCCACACGCTCGTCCACGAAGTTGGTGAAACTACCAACCTTGGTCTTCGGAACGAAGGGGGCTTCAGCTGTTGATGAGGCGCTCATGCTCGTCACGCTCCCAGTAACTCGGTCCTACAGGTTCTCTGAAGTCGCTGGTGGCGACGAGGTAGCCCTCTGCGTCAACTGCGATCGGCAGCTGGGGGAGCGGACGGCTGGCCGGCCCAAAGATGACCTTGCATTCCTGCGTGAGGTCAAATGTGGACTGGTGGCACGGGCACAGAAGGTGGTGCGTCTGCTGCTCGTAGAGAGCAACGGGGCAGCCAACGTGCGTGCAGATCTTGGAGTAGGCAACGATTCCGTTGTAGCTCCAGTTTTCGCGGCCCTCGGAGGGGTTCAAGGAGTTCGGGTCAAGGCGCATCAGCAGGACGACGGCCTTGGCCTTTTCGTTCAGCTTGCCCTCGTGGAGCTCGTTGAGACCTTCAGGGATGACGTGGAACGCTGAACCAATGGTGACATCGGAGGCCTTGATGGGGGTGCCATCAGGGTCGCGGGTCAGGCGCTTGAGCTTTCCGCCCTCCGGAGCCCACATGGTGTGTGCCAAAGCGTCGTCCGGGCGGGGGCCCAGGTCGCCGAAAATGGCGAGAGCAGGCAGCGGGGCAAGCGCAACGGCACCAAGAAGGGTGTTGCGGATCAGCGGGCGGCGCTTGATGCCGGTTTCCTCGACGATGTCGTCGACGATCCGGACAGCTGCCTGGCGATCCTCTTCCGTACGAATGGCGTGGCGTTCTTCAGAGACTTCGTGATCGGGCATGAGGGCCTTGGCCCAGTGCACGATGCCGGTGCCGATGCCAAGCATGGCAAAGGCCGTACCCAGTCCCAGAAGAAGGTTCTGGGTACGGATGGTCGCAATGGTGGTGTCGTCGCCCAGGTCGATGGCGAAATACGCCACCAGGAAGACCAGCGTGCCAATGACGGAGGTGCCAAACAGAATGGCTACCTGACGCTCGGCTCGCTTTGCGGCTACCGGGTCCGTGTCAGCCAGGCGCAAACGATGCGGAGGAAGCCCAGGATCCTGGAACTTCTCCACCTCATTCTGACCAGCCGTAGCTACGGTGCCCGAGTGGTTCGGACTGCCGTCACTATGGTTGCCCATAATTCGCCTCATCCTTCTCTCGTTGTCTCGGCCGGGGCCGAGTTATTTTCAGTTTCAAACTGCTGACAGTGCAGCAGAAGTTTTTGTCGTGTCCGGATCAGGACGTGCGGGACGTCAACCAGATGGTGAATGCGATGATGACACCCAGGCCGGCAATCCAGACGAACAAACCTTCGGATACGGGACCAAGCGATCCAAGATCCGCTCCACCGGGAGAACCGTTGGCTTCGATGGTCGTCAGGAAGGTGATGATGTCGCGCTTGTCTTCAGGGGTGATGTTGGAGTCATTGAAGACAGGCATGTTCTGCGGGCCGGTGACCATGGCCTCGTAGATGTGCTCCGGGCTGACACCTGCAAGTGCAGGAGCGAACTTGCCTCGGGTCAAGGCACCGCCGGCAGCGGCTGCGTTGTGGCACATGGCGCAGTTCACGCGGAAGAGTTCGCCACCGTTGGCGGCATCTCCCTTGCCGTCGAGAAGGTGCTCTTCGGGAATGGCCGGTCCGGCGCCAAGGGAAGCAACGTAAGCGGACAGCTGCTTGGTCTGCTCTGCGTTGAACTGGGCGGGCTTCTGCTGGGCCTGCGGTCCACTCATCTGCATGGGCATACGACCGGTGCCAACCTGGAAGTCAACGGCTGCAGCACCCACGCCGACCAGCGAGGGGCCGTCCTGGGTTCCGGACGCACCCATGCCGTGGCAGGTGGCGCAGTTGGCGGCAAAGAGCTTGCCGCCTTCTTCTACGTCACTGGCGCTGAAGCTTGTGGTGTCGGCCTTGGCCTGATTGACAGTTGTGGCAACGGCGTAGAGCCCACCAGTGAGGAGGAGGCCCATCAACAGCAGCGCAATGGCTGCCAGTGGGTGACGTCGCTTCTGCGATAGTGCCTTCACGTGGTGGTTCCTTTATTCGATCCTGCGTCGGCTCCGCGAGCCGCTTCTTGAAATTCTGCCTCTTGTAGAAAAAGAGTCAAAGCCGGGCTTACTTGAGGACGTAGATGACCAGGAAGAGGCCGATCCACACAACGTCGACAAAGTGCCAGTAGTACGAGGTGACGATCGCCGACGTCGCTTCAAAGTGTCCGAACTTCTTGGCTGCGAATGCGCGTCCAATGATGAACAGGAAGGCGATCAGGCCGCCAATGACGTGCAGGCCGTGGAAGCCCGTCGTCATGTAGAAGGCGGAGCCGTAGGCGTTGGAGGACAGGGATACGTGCTCGGAGACGAGCATGGCGTATTCCGTGGTCTGTCCGGCCACGAAGAAGGCACCCATAATGAAGGTCAGGACAAACCATTCAGACATGCCCCAGCGGGTGAATTGGAGTGGCCGTCCGGTGCGGCGCGGCTCCAGCCGCTCGGCGGCAAAAACGCCCATCTGGCAAGTAAACGAACTTGCCACAAGGACGATCGTGTTGACGAGCGCAAACGGGAAGTTGAGCTTGGCCGTCTCCTCGGCCCACATCAGTCCGGATGTGGAGCGCAGGGTGAAGTACATGGCAAAGAGGCCGGCGAAGAACATCAACTCACTGGACAGCCAAACAACGGTTCCAACAGAAACCAGGTTGGGGCGGTTCAGCGTCGGGTGCGCCGGGGTACTGGGGGCATGGGTCGCAGATGTCACAAGGACATTATGTCTGTAAAAGTCCAGAGTTCCCAATGCAAACCACCGATTCGGGAGACTTTTTCTACAAAGACGCGAAATCGCGCGGAAAAGTTCCCGGCTGTGTTCACATTGGTCATCGGCGTGGCAGGGTCGATAGCATCAGTGGGTGACTTCTCCGGCATCGGCACCTGCAGCCAGCAATACCTGGCCAGGGCTCATCTCAGCATTGATCAATGGCGACGACCTTGCTGCGGGCAATACAGAGTGGGCCATGAACATGATCATGTCCGGGGAAGCGACTCCGGCACAGATTGCAGGCTTCCTTGTGGCCCTGAGATCCAAGGGCGAAACAGTCGAAGAACTCGCCGGCCTGGTCGAAGCCATGGTCCAGCACGCCAACCCCATTGGGATTTCCGGGGAGAAACTGGACATCGTAGGGACTGGTGGCGACCGGCTCAATACCGTCAACATCTCCACGATGGCAGCGCTTGTTGCGGCAGGTGCCGGCGCCAAGGTGGTCAAGCACGGAAACAGGGCAGCATCCTCGACCTCCGGTTCGGCCGATGTGTTGGAGGCCCTGGGCGTTCGCCTGGATCTTTCCATCGAGCAGGTCGCCCGGAACGCAGAAGAGGCAGGAATCACATTCTGCTTCGCGCAGGTTTTCCATCCTTCTTTCCGGCACACAGCTGTGCCGCGCCGCGAGTTGGCCGTACCAACGGCCTTTAACTTCTTGGGACCCTTGACCAACCCCGCGCACGTTCAGGCCTCGGCCGTCGGAGTGGCAAATGTGCGGATGGCTCCGCTGGTGGCCGGCGTGCTGGCCCGCCGGGGGAGCCGTGGACTGGTGTTCCGTGGTGATGACGGGCTCGATGAACTCACACCAACCGGGCCGTCCACTGTATGGGAAATCCGGAACGGCGTCGTCACGGAACAGGTATTTTATCCAGCCGACCTTGGCATCGGCCCTTCCACGGTTGCCGATCTGCGCGGAGGCGATGCTGCGGCGAACGCCGGAGTTGTCCGCGACATCCTTGAGGGAAAGACAGGTCCTGTGCGGGACGCCGTGCTCCTCAACGCGGCCGCGGGCTTGGTTTCCTTTGACCTGCAGGCCGAGGGGACACTCACCGAGCGCATGCGCAAGGCCTTCGCCAGTGCTGCTGAGTCGGTTGACTCCGGCAAGGCTTCCGAAGTCCTCGCACAATGGACTGAACTCAGCCGGAGTGAAGGCTAGGCAGGCGCGCGCCTACTCGAACCCGAGGGCAAACGCCGCGTCGAGGTCGTGCTGCGAATACGCCCGGAAGGCGATGTGGGTGGTGGTGTGGACCACGGAACCCACTTTGGACAGTTTGTCCGCGATAACGTCCGCCAACTCTTCGTGCTTGGTAACTCTGGCCACGGCTATGAGGTCCCATTCGCCCGTGACGGAGTAGACCTCACTGATGCCTTGGATGGCAGAGATCTGCTCGGCGGTCTCCGGGATGCGTGAGGCATCTGTTTTGATCAGGACGAAAGCGGTGATCACGTGGGGCCTTTCCGAAAATGCATCATTGCGGACTGCTTCAGCCTAGTGCATTTGCAGGTGGCAGGCCCTGTTCAGGGGCGGCGTTGCCGCGTTCGGGCCACCCTCGCCGCGAAAGCCACGATGAGCCGGTAGCCGAGCAGGAAAACCGCAAGGCTGACCAACGCGACGAGCACGAAAGGCAGCACCACCGTTTGGCCGGTCACAGCCCTGAGCAGCATTCCCACCAGTACTGTACTGACCCACACCAGGACGCCAGTCGGCCATGCGGCCAAGGGTGAGCGCCAGGCGCGGGCTGCGAGCCAGGCCAGCGCTGCTCCGGCCAGGAAGGGCCACGCTGTGGTGAAGGCGCCGGCAAGAATATCCCCGCGCGCATGCGCGTCCCTGCCAATGGCTGCGAAGACAAGGATCAACAGGACGTCTGCAATGGCCGCGGGAATCCACAGCCGTGATGGTGAAAGCATGCCTATGACATTATCCGGGCTTGCACCCGGGAGCGAAGCCGGGCCCGTTTGCGTGGTGCGGGCATTTACCCCCCTGTAAATGGTGTACGACGGCGGCTGAAGGATTTGGGGGACAGGTGCCACCTGCCGCTGTTAGCATTGCGGCACTGTGACCAAACCAACACCATCAGCCGTCCAGAAGGAGACCGTCCATGACAACCCGACTCAATCCCTACATCTCATTCCGGGATAACGCCCGGGAAGCGATCACCTTTTATGAATCCGTTTTCGGTGGCGAACTGAATATCAGCACCTTCGGCGACTACCAGGCGAGCCAGGATCCTGCCGAAGCCGACAAAGTCATGCATGCCATGTTGGAAACCCCGGGCGGATTGACCCTCATGGCGGCAGACACACCCAACGGCATGTCTTTCAATCCTGGAGACAACATCTCAGTGTCATTGAGCGGCGAAGCGTCTGACGAAGGTGAACTCCGGGGCTTCTGGGACAAGCTGGTCGACGGCGGCACTGTCACTGTTCCCCTTGAGGCGGCGCCCTGGGGCGATACGTTCGGGATGTGTATCGACAAATTCGGTATCGGCTGGCTGGTCAACATTGCCGGCACCCAGCAGGGGGAGCCGCAGACTGCATAGTGTCCGGTGGGGCAAAAATGCTTGCCCCACCCACCGCGGGGAGCCGGGCATGTTGCCGAACAGTTCATGCGGTCCGCTTCCCGCTGGGATCAAGCCGGTGGCCCATGTGTTTTGGGGTCCGAAGGACGATTGACCGGTCCATGATTTCGGCAAAGGGCAGTCGCTCTCCCAATTGCCGCTCAAGAAGGGTCATGTCTTCGACCCGGCGAAGCCACACCGTCATGATGATGGAGTACATCCCGCCCGTAGTTGTGACCATCCGCACCTCTTCCAGGGTCGACAACCTCCGGGCCACTACTTCCACCTTGGTGGCGGGGACCCGCATGAAGTACCAGACGTTCACTGGCCAAGGGGTGTAGGACCTGGCGACTTCCAGCCGCAAGGTCAAGCGGTTTTCGGCAACGACCGCGGCCAGGGCGTTCCTCGCCTTCGCAGGACTTATCCCAAGCGTGTTGGAAATGTCTGCAACGGGGATGCGGCCATCGAGCTTGAGGAGCAGTGCCAATTGTTTCTCGTGTTCGGCAGTGATCCCGCGGCCCGTCGATGTGGGCTCCGGGAGGTTACGTTCCAACAGCCGGGATTCCGTGTCGTGGAGTGACCGGAGCCGCCACTGCTTGGCGTCGGACAAAAGCTTGATGGCCCTGTGCGTCCGGGTGCTGCGGATCCCCTCGACGGTGCAAAGCCGTTCGAGCAGAAAGTAGCTCAGCTCGGCCTCTGTGGAGCACAGCAAGGTAACAAGCAGGTCCCTTCCCCCGGCGGTTTGGTGGATGGTCATCACCTGTGGATCGCCGGCGAGTTCTTCTGTGGCGCGGAGGATGCTGGCTGGCGCACAGTCGATCTCTACGACGGCCCCGGAGTATTTGGTCCCCAATCCAGGGTAGGACGTCACCCACGCCAATCCGGCTTCCTTCAGTGCGGTCCACCGCCTCGAAAGCGTTGCGGCATCGGCCCCGACTATAGGAGCAAGCGCTGCCCATGGGGCGCGGGGACGGATCTGCAGTGCGTGCAACAAGCGGAAATCCCGCTCGTCGAGTTCATATTCCTGCATTGACTCCCTAATTCTCGCTAGAAACGTGCATTCTGTGCGTATCTAATCATTGACTGCCTAGTTTGGGTGCGCTCAACACTCCATTCCGAAAGGCAGAAATGTCGCACCAACCCGCAACTCCGGCAGTGCAACCCCCAGCGCCGGGGGTTGGTACATCCGCCGGGCGGGTTGGACGGGCAGGCCGGACTGCGACTACGCCACATCGCGGGGATCCGCATGAGTTTCACTTGGTTGACCTGGTCCGCCGGGGGGACCTCGCCGCGTTCAGCGAACTGTATGAATCCCATCTTGCGGTGGCCGGCTATGTAGCTCGTGCGGAGACTGACAACGCCAGCGACGCGGAGGATGTGGTGGCCGAGGCATTCGCCTCGGTACTGGAGGCTTTGCTCGCCGGCAAAGGGCCAAGGGAGTCCTTTCAGGCCTACCTGACCACTACGGTCAGGCGGATGGCCCACCGCAGGAATGTCCGCAGCAGGCGGAATGCGACCCTGGGCTACGGCAGCGCCATGGATGATCTGGTCCTGGACGACAACTCGACCATCAAGGCCTTTGAGGCTACCGTCCTGATGCGCGCATTCCGTTCCTTGCCCACGCGCTGGCAGGCCGTTCTCTGGTGCGTCGAAGTTGAAGGCCTGAAACCTGCGGCTACCGGCCGGGTGATGGAGTTGAGCCCCAACGGAGTTTCCTCATTGCTGATCAGGGCAAGGGAGGGTTTGCGCCAGGCGTACCTGCAGGAACACGTGGCACAGACTCCCGATGACCCCTGCATCGATTATTCCCGGCACTTCGGCAAATACGTGCGGAACGCAGTCCGTAAGGCCGCGCGGCAACGCATAGCCAGTCACGTGGTTGCGTGTGCCCGCTGTGCTGATGTTCTGGTTTACCTCAAAGAGATCGACGAAGCCATGAACGAGCGGCCCAAGGGTGATGCCGCGACGGTGAGCTGACGCGGGAGAAAGCAACGCATCTTGTCCCACCCTTCGTAGTTTGTTAGTATGACAGGACAAACTTCCAGAGGGGTAAAAATGCCATTGGTTCGAATCGACCTCAACGCCGGCAGGAGCCCGGAAGAGCTGGGGCAAATCAGTAGAAGCATCCATGAGGCAATACTCGCCGAGTATCGCATTCCGGAGCGCGACTACTTCCATATCGTCACCGAGCATGCGCCGGGTCAAATTTTCGCCCAGGATGCGGGGCTCGGGTTTGAGCGTTCGTCGAATGTCGTCATGATCCAGATCTTCACCCAGGAAGGCCGCAGCCGTGAGGCCAAGCAGTCCCTTTTTGCGGCCATAGCGGCGCGATTGGGTGAGGTTGGCGTTGCGGGCGAGGATGTCTTCCTTGGCTATGTCGAAAACACGGCTGGTGATTGGTCCTTCGGCTTTGGCCGCGCCCAGTACCTCACGGGGGAGCTTGCGGTTCCCGCCAAATAGCCGGCCCACCCAAGCCAGGCCGCCGGAACCATATTCCGGGGGTCGGGGGGTTTGGCCTGCGGTCACTTTATGGAGCGACCAGGTTTCGTTGTAAATATGTCAGTACAAACCTTTGACAGGACATAAAATCTGGTGCAAAGTAGTCATGTGGCCCCGCTCACTGAGGGGTGGCAAGGCATTGGGGCCCAGCGCTCAAAGGTTCAGAGCTCACAAGAGAAAGGTCAACGATCATCGTGACCCACGAACTGCTTACGATCGGGCGCATCAGCGTTGATATCTACCCGAACGACATTGGCGTCGACCTGGAGGATGTTACGTCCTTCGGCAAATACCTTGGGGGGTCACCTTCCAACGTGGCCGTCGCCGCCGCACGTCATGGTCGCCGGGCGGGAATCATCACCCGAACCGGCGATGACGCTTTCGGCAACTACCTTCACAGGGAGCTGCATAAGTTCAAGGTGGATGATTCCTTCGTCTCGCCGGTCAAGGAGTACCCCACGGCCGTCACGTTCTGTGCAATCAAGCCGCCGGAAGACTTTCCCCTCTACTTCTACGGCCGATTTCCCACGGCTCCGGACCTGCAGATCAAAGCTGATGAGCTTGATCTCCAGGCCATCCGGGATGCCGGGATTTTCTGGTCAACCGTCACAGGGCTGTGCCAGGAGCCAAGCCGCGGGGCGCACCTGGCAGCGCACCAGGCCCGCCCGCGGGCAGGACTCAAGGATGGCCAATTCACCATCCTGGATCTTGACTACCGTCCCATGTTCTGGGCCTCGGAAGAGGAGGCCCGGGCGGAGGTTTCCAAGATTCTTCCGCACGTCACCGTTGCTATCGGTAACGACAAGGAATGTGCTGTTGCCGTGGGAGAAGGCACCCCCGATGAGCAAGCCGACCGCCTGTTGGCGGCCGGCGTCGAAATTGCCGTGGTCAAGCTTGGGCCGGAGGGTGTTATGGCCAAGACGCGCACCGAACGCGTCGTTTCGGTTCCTGTCCCCGTGGAAACCCTGAACGGCCTGGGCGCAGGCGATTCCTTCGGGGGCGCTTTCTGCCATGGATTGTTGTCAGGCTGGCCGCTTTCGGAAGTCCTGGATTATGCCAATGCCTCGGGCGCGATCGTGGCATCACGCCTTTCCTGTGCCGATGCCATGCCGACGCCGGATGAAGTCACCTCGCTGCTGGCCGACCGTGGCCGGCCTGTACCCGGCACAGGTCTTTCGGCGTCCAGTCTTGCAGAAGGAGCAGTGCGATGAGCCTGAATGAGGACCCCCG
The DNA here is from genome assembly GCF_059739405.1 of Arthrobacter sp. TmtSoilC79. Taxonomy (NCBI): domain Bacteria; kingdom Bacillati; phylum Actinomycetota; class Actinomycetes; order Micrococcales; family Micrococcaceae; genus Arthrobacter; species Arthrobacter sp. TmtSoilC79. The sequence goes on from NZ_AP046051.1 coordinate 2,190,021, forward strand.
CCGTTATGAACACTTGAGCCGTGTCCGGTTGGAAGATCCGGAGGCGGTAGCCCGGGCTGCGGCCACCCGACGCAGACACCCAGGCCTCAAGCACGGTAAGCAGAATTTCATCGTTGCCGCTGATCACCCGGCCCGGGGTGCCTTGGCCGTTGGTACCCAGCCTATGGCCATGGCCGATCGGCGCGATCTGTTGGATCGGCTGCAGGTTGCCCTGGCGAACCCTGCCGTTGATGGCATTTTGGCCTCACCTGACATCATGGATGACCTCCTGCTGCTCGGCGCTTTGGAGGGAAAACTCGTCTTCGGGTCCATGAACCGCGGGGGACTGGCCGGACTGGTCAATGAATTTGATGACCGCTTTACCGGGCATACCGCTGCAGCGCTGGAAGCACTCGGAGCCGATGGCGGCAAAATGCTGACACGCATCTGCCTGGGTGACCCGGACACCGTGGCCACCTTGGAAGCAACGGCCAAGGCGATCGACTCTTTGGCTGAGCGGAAGCTCATTGCCATGGTTGAGCCCTTCCTTTCGGTGCGTGATTCCCATGGCAAAGTACGTAACGACCTCCGCGCAGATGCGGTTATCAAGTCAGTGGGCATAGCAGAAGGATTGGGTTCAACCAGCGCCTATACCTGGATGAAGCTGCCTGTGGTCGATGAGATGGAACGCGTCATGGCCTCCACCACGCTGCCCACCGTGCTGCTGGGTGGAGACCCCACCGGGACCCAGGACGAGATCTTCACCAGTTGGCAGGCAGCCCTTGCACTGCCCGGAGTCCAGGGACTCACGGTCGGGCGGACCCTTCTCTACCCCGCTGACGGCGATGTCGCCGGCGCCGTCGCGACTGCCGCCTCCTTGCTGAACAACAGCGGGCCCCGGTCCGTCGCTTCAGAAGACCGGGGCATATCAGACCGTATCCCAGTGAAAGTATCGGAGTAGCCAGCAATGGGTACAACAACCCGTCGAATGACTGTGGCGCAGGCCGTAGTCGAATTCCTGTCCAAGCAATACACCGTGGATTCCATTAACGGCGTGGAGTACCGTGAGCGGCTCATTCCGGGAACGTTCGGCATTTTCGGCCACGGCAATGTGGCTGGTGTGGGCCAGGCATTGAAGCAGTACCAGGCTGCGGACCCTGGAATCATGCCTTACTACCAAGGCCGTAATGAGCAAGCCCAGGTACACCAGGCTGTCGGCTACGCCCGGCATACGCGCCGCCGCCAGACGTTCGCGATCAGCACCTCGATTGGTCCGGGGTCTTCAAACCTTTTGACCGGTGCTGCATTGGCTACCACCAACCGCCTTCCCGTGCTGTTGTTGCCGAGCGACACCTTCGCAACCCGCGCGGCAGACCCGGTTTTGCAGCAGCTCGAGCTCCCGTATGCGTACGACATCACTGTCAACGATGCCTTCCGTCCACTGTCCAGGTTCTTTGACAGGGTTTCCCGCCCGGAGCAGTTGTTTTCTGCATTCCACCACGGCCTGCGCGTCCTGACGGACCCGGCTGAGACCGGCGCAGTGACCATTTCGTTGCCGCAGGATGTCCAGGCCGAGGCGTTCGAGGTCCCTGAGGAATTCCTGTCCGAGCGCGAATGGCGGATACGCCGCCCCGAAGCGGAGGATGACGATATCAGCCGTGCGATGGAGGCTATCCGCGCCGCCAAGCGCCCGCTGATCATTGCCGGCGGTGGTGTCCTTTACGCCTACGCCAACGAGGAACTTGCCAAATTCGCCGAGTTGACGGGTATTCCCGTAGGAAACACTCAAGCCGGTGTCGGCGTCCTTCCGTGGGACCACAAACAATCTGTCGGTGCAATCGGTTCCACCGGTACGACGGCGGCCAACGCCATTGCAGCCGAGGCGGACCTCGTCATTGGCATCGGCACGCGTTACGAGGACTTCACCACCGCGTCCCGCACCGCGTTCCAGAACCCTGACGTGAAGTTCGTGAACATCAACGTGGCGCCGATCGACGCCTACAAGCACGGCACCACGCTGCCGATCGTCGCTGACGCCCGCAAGGCCCTGGTTAAGCTCAACAGTGCCCTGGGCGGTTACCGGGTCGGTGCCGATCTCGAAGAAAAAACGGCAAGCGAAAAGAAGCGCTGGAACGCAATCGTGGACGAGGCTTTCGAGACCCGGCACACGCCGTTGCCGGCCCAAAACGAAATCATCGGGGCCACGAACAACGCCATGGACGACCACGACGTAGTCATCTGCGCCGCGGGTTCGTTGCCCGGTGACCTGCACAAGATGTGGCGGGTCCGGGACCCGTTCGGGTACCACGTGGAATACGCCTATTCCTGCATGGGCTACGAGATTCCAGGCGGCCTGGGCGTCAAGCGCGCAGCGCTGGCCGAAGCTGCAGCGGGCGGCGTCGACAGGGATGTGGTGGTCATGGTGGGGGACGGTTCCTACCTGATGATGCACACCGAACTGGTCACCGCCGTCGCCGAACGCATCAAGCTGATTGTCGTGCTCATCCAGAACCACGGCTATGCCTCCATCGGTTCGCTCTCCGAGTCCCTCGGCTCGCAGCGTTTCGGCACGCAGTACCGCGTCCTGGACGCTGAGCGGCACAGCTTCGACGCCGGTGAGAAGCTTCCCATCGACCTCGCCACGAACGCCGAGTCCCTCGGCGCGAAGGTCATCCGGATCGAACCGGGAGAGCACGTCATCGAAGCCCTCGGCGCCGCCATCAAGGAAGCCAAGGCTGCCCCGGAAACGGGCCCGATCGTGATCCACATTGAGTCCGATCCTCTGCTGGACGCGCCGGACTCCGAGTCATGGTGGGACGTTCCGGTCTCAGCTGTTTCTGATCTCGAATCCACCCAGCAGGCCTACCAGACCTACACCCAGCACAAGAACCGCCAGCGCAAGCTGCTCGGCTAACCGCAGCTCTTAGAGCCACAGACCATTAGGAAGTCCGCACATGTCGACGACGACCACATTGACCACCATCCACCACTTCATCAACGGCGCCGAAACCACCGGCGAAGGCGACCGCACCCAGCCGGTCTACAACCCCGCGACGGGCCAGGTATCCGCGGAACTGCGCCTGGCCAACGAGGCAGACCTGAATGCCACCGTCGCAGCGGCCCGCAAAGCAGCTGACTCCTGGGGCGACATTTCCCTGGCGAAGCGCACCGCAGTGCTGTTCAAATTCCGCGAGCTCGTCGCAGCGCACGTGGATGAGCTCGCCGAGCTGATCACCGCCGAGCACGGCAAGGTCCTCTCCGATGCCAAGGGCGAGATTGGCCGCGGCCTGGAAGTGATCGAGTTTGCCTGTGGCATCCCGCAGCTGCTCAAGGGTGACTACTCGGACCAGGTCTCCACCGGGATCGATGTCTTCTCCTTCCGCGAGCCCCTGGGCGTCGTCGCCGGCATCACGCCGTTCAACTTCCCCGTCATGGTCCCGCTGTGGATGGCACCCATGGCAATCGCCACCGGTAACGCCTTCATCCTCAAGCCCTCCGAGCGTGATCCGTCCGCCTCGATGCTTCTGGCTAAGCTGTGGAAGCAGGCAGGGCTGCCCGATGGCGTGTTCCAGGTTCTTCATGGCGGCAAGGAAACCGTGGACGGATTGCTGACACACCCGGACGTGGACGGCATCTCCTTTGTCGGCTCCACCCCGATTGCCCAGTACGTTCACGAGACCGCCACCAAGCACGGCAAGCGCGTGCAGGCTTTGGGCGGGGCGAAGAACCATGCAATCGTGATGCCCGACGCCGACCTCGACAACGCCGCCGACCACCTGGCCGCTGCCGCCTTCGGTTCCGCGGGGGAGCGCTGCATGGCTATCTCAGTTGCCGTCGCCGTCGGCGATGCTGCAGACTTGATCGTCAAGAAGGTCGAAGAACGCGCCCTGGCAGTGAAGGTCAAGAACGGGACAGAACCCGACGCCGAAATGGGTCCGGTCATCACCCCGGCCTCCAAGGAACGGATCGTCAAGATCGTCACCGAAGCCGAAACCGCCGGTGCCGCCATGGTGGTGGATGGCCGCGATCTGGTAGTCCCCGGCCATGAAGACGGTTTTTGGGTGGGTCCCACGGTGATCGACCACGTGAAGACCGAAATGACCGCCTACACCGAGGAAATCTTCGGGCCGGTCCTGGTGGTGGTGCGCGTGGCAGACCTTGAAGAAGGCATCGCGCTGATCAACTCCAACCCCTACGGCAATGGCACTGCGATCTTCACCTCTTCGGGTGCGAACGCGCGGAAATTCCAGCGTTCGGTGACTGTGGGCATGGTGGGCATCAACGTGCCCCTGCCAGTCCCGGTGGCGTACCACTCCTTCGGTGGTTGGAAGAACTCCCTCTTCGGAGACAAGCACATTTACGGACCCGAAGGCGTGTCGTTCTACACCCGCGGCAAAGTCATCACCTCGCGCTGGCCTGAACCGACCCACGCCTCCGGCGCGTCCTACAACTTCCCGTCCAACTAAAAACATCCAGCCCCTCCGCCACCCCGCCGCGCAACAGCGGCAGGGACCCTGGCGGCCCGGCTCCAAGAAGAGGAAGACAACGTTGTCATGACTGATGTCGAGAACAAGCTGATCATCGGTACTGCCCCCGACTCGTGGGGTGTCTGGTTCCCGGACGATCCCCAGCAGACTCCGTGGGAGCGGTTCCTGGATGAAGTTACCGAGTCCGGCTACAAATGGATTGAACTGGGGCCGTATGGCTATTTGCCCAATGACCCGAGCCGGCTTGCTGATGAATTGAAGCAGCGCGACCTCAAAGTCACGGCGGGTACGGTCTTCACGGCATTCCACCGTGGTGCCAAGCAATACGACGAAGCGTGGGAGCCGGCCCGAAAGGTGGCCGAACTCACTGCTGCCATGGGCGGTGAACACATTGTGGTCATCCCCGCGATGTGGCGGGACGACGTCACCGGCGAAGCAGTGGAGAACGGCGAGCTCACGGACGAGCAATGGGCTGACCTGTTTGCAGGCCACAACCGCATGGGCAAGGTCCTGTTGGAGGACTTCGGACTGCACCAACAGTTCCACTCCCACGCCGACTCCCATGTTGGCGCCCAGAAGGACATTGAAACCTTGCTGGAGGCCACGGATCCCCGGTACCTGAATCTTTGCCTGGACACGGGGCACGCTGAGTACTGCGGCGCGTCCAGCCTTGAACTCATCAAGAACCACCCGGACCGCATCGGATACCTGCACCTGAAGCAGATCAATCCCGAGGTCCTGGCCGAGGTCAATGAAAAGAACATGACGTGGGCAGCGGCCAACCTGGCCGGCGTCATGACCGAGCCGCCAAACGGCTTGCCTGATTTGCGTGCTGTCATCGAAGCTGTCGAAGCCCTGGACCGTCCGATCTTTGGCATCGTGGAACAGGACATGTACCCCGTAGCCTTCGACGTACCGATGCCGATCGCCAAACGAACCCGCAATTACCTGCTGTCCTGTGGATCCCGCACCCGCGTCCAGTAGCACGGTCAAGTAACAGCGGCCAGCAACAGCGACCGCTAACAGCGTCCAGCAACAGCCACCCAAGAAGAACTTCACGAAGGAAAATACAGTGACCAAGACTCTCCGCGTTGCCGTTATCGGTGCGGGCCGCATGGGTGCGGACCACATCAAGCGCCTCAGCACACGTATCCATGGCGCTGAAGTCGCCGCCGTCGTCGACGTCGACCTCGCACGGGCGCAGTCTGCAATTGAAGGCATTGACGGTGCCGTTGCGCTGGCCAGCGCTGAGGAGGCACTGAACAACGGCGACGTGAACGCCGTCCTGATCGCGACCCCGGGGTTCCTCCACGAGGAAATCCTCTACAAGGCTTTGGAGAAGAACTTCCCGATTCTCTGCGAGAAGCCCCTCACCCCTGACGCCGAAAGCGCCTGGAAAGTTGTCCAAGCGGAACAAGCCCTGGGCCACAAGCTCATCCAGGTCGGCTTCATGCGCCGTTTTGATGCTGAGTACTCGGCTTTGGGTGCGATGGTCCGGAACGGCGGGTTGGGGGAGTTGCTGATGCTCCACCACCAGCACCGCAACCCCAGCACGCCCGAGGGCTTCACCAACGAAATGCTCATCAACGACTCCGTGGTCCACGAGTTCGACGCGATCCGCTACTTCACGGGTGAGGAAATCACCTCTGTGCAGGTCCGTCTTGGCAAGCCCACGCGCAGTGCGCCCAACGGACAGCACGATCCCCAGCACGTGCTGCTGGAGACCGAGTCCGGTGTGTTGGCCGACGTCGAGATCTACGTCAACGCCAAGTTCGGCTACCAAGTAGCCACACAAGCCTCTTTCGAAGACGGAATCGTCAGTATCGGCGGGGACGCCGGACCCTACATCCAGACCGCGGGCAAGTGGGGCGGCAACGTCACACCAGGTTTTGAAGACCGCTTTGGGGCGGCGTACGACGTCGAGGTGCAGTCATGGGTTGACTCCGCCCTCCGCGGAGAAATCGGCGGCCCCACCGCCTGGGACGGATACGCCACCGCTGCCTGCTGTGAGGCCGGCGTGGAGGCCCAGAAGTCCGGCGAGAAGGTCAAGGTCCGCTTGAACACCAAGCCGGATCTCTACAAGTAGGGATGGACCATGAAGATTGCCCTTGATCCCACACCGTTTCACCATAGCCACGGCCTGCTGGATTTCCCGCGGGTAGCTGCCGACCTTGGCTACAAGTACCTTCAGATGACTCCCCATGCGGACCTCATTCCGTTCTACAACCACCCCAAAGCGGATGATGAGTTGGTGGCCAAGCTGAAGGCCGCGTGCAAGGACGCCGGCGTCGAAATCGCCTCCGTCCTGCCCGTTCTGCGCTGGTCCGGACCCGACGAGGACGCACGGGAAGCAGCCGTCCGCTACTGGAAGCGGGCCATCCAGATTGCAGTGGACCTCGGTGTCCAGACCATGAACACTGAGTTCAGCGGCCGACCGGAGAAAGCCGAAGAGTCCGAGCGCGCGTTCTACCGCTCCATGGAAGAGTTGCTGCCGATCATTGAACGCGAAGACATGGACGTACTCATAGATCCGCATCCTGATGACTTCGTGGAGGACGGGTTGGCGGCACTGCGCGTCATCCGGGGCGTCAACTCACCGAACATCGGCATGGTGTACGTGGCTTCGCATTCTTTCCATATGGGCAACAAGCCCCTGGAGATCATGCGGGCGGCCGGCGACAAGCTGCGCTTGGTCCACGTCTCGGACACCATGAACCACCATGCCTCCCACGGACTTCGCTACATCACCAACCCACCAGGCAACGCAGTCCGCGTCCACCAGCACCTCAAAATCGGCGACGGCGACGTGAACTGGGATGAGTTCTTTGGCGGGCTGAAGGAGATCGGGTTCCTGGACAAGGAGAACACCGTCATGGTTTCCTCAGTCTTCGCCGAGGATGAGAATGCGGAGGAAGTCTCCGTCTACCAGTTGGAGACAATGAAGCAGCATATTCAAAAGGTCAGCGCGTGAGCGCTCCATTGCCTTCGGAGACCGCTGCGAAGCCGGTAAACCACCGGAGGGCACTCCGGACCGTGACGATCATCTCCACTTTTGGAGGGCTCCTCTTCGGCTACGACACCGGCGTCATCAACGGCGCCTTGCCGTACATGCAGGAGGACCTGGGCCTCACGCCCTTGACCGAAGGGCTGGTGACCTCTTCACTGCTGTTTGGCGCCGCGTTTGGAGCCCTTTTGGGTGGAAGGCTCGCCGACCGGCACGGACGGCGCAGGATGATTATGGTCCTTGCCATGATCTTCCTGCTGGGAACACTTGCCTGTACTTTCGCTCCGAGCACGGAAATCATGGTGGCTGCCCGGTTCATTCTTGGCCTGGCCGTCGGTGGTGCCTCGGTTACGGTGCCGGTCTACCTTGCTGAAGTTTCTCCCAGTGCCCGCCGTGGCAGGATTGTCACCCAGAACGAGCTCATGATTGTCACTGGGCAACTGCTGGCTTTTATCTTCAATGCCTACCTGGGGAACACGTTCGGGGAAGCGGGCGGAATCTGGCGTTGGATGCTGGTGATCGCAACGCTGCCGGCGATCGCCCTTTGGATTGGCATGAACTTCATGCCCGAGAGCCCGCGGTGGCTTGCTTCCATAGGGAACTTCGGGGAGACCCTGAGCGTCCTTCGGCGGATTCGGTCACAGGAAGAGGCCAGGGTTGAATTCGAGGACGTCAAAGCCATGGCCGTGGAGGACTACAAGTCCAAAATGGGTTCATGGAAGGACCTGGGCATTCCTTGGCTCCGCAGGATTTTCGTGGTGGGCCTTGGCTTGGCTGTGATCCAGCAAATTACCGGCGTGAACTCGATCATGTACTACGGCACCCAGATATTGGCGGAATCAGGATTTGGGCGGGAGGCTGCCCTGACGGCGAATATTGCCAACGGCGTCATCTCCGTCCTGGCAACCTTTGCAGGGATCTGGCTCCTGGGGAAGGTCGGCAGGCGGAAGATGCTCATTACCGGGCAGATTGGCACTACAACTGCCCTCCTGCTCATTGGGATCTTCTCCTTGGTGCTTCCTGAAGGGACTGCGCGCGGGTTTGTCATCCTGGCCTTGACGGTCACCTTCCTCGCGTTCCAGCAGGGTGCGATTTCCCCGGTTACGTGGCTGATGCTCTCGGAAATCTTCCCCCTCAAGATCCGAGGTCTGGGCATGGGAGCTTCTGCCTTTGTTTTGTGGATAGTCAACTTCCTGGTGGGCTTTGGCTTCCCCCAGCTACTGGCGGCTATTGGTCTTTCGAATACCTTCTTCGTCTTTGCGGTGCTCGGCGTCGCTGCCATCACCTTTGCCGCGAAGTTCATCCCGGAAACCAAGGACAAGACTCTTGAGGACCTGGAGCACTATTTCAAGAACGTCGCCGGCAAGGCATCAGTGCCGGCGGCTCCGACGGGCCCCTGAGCACAACAACCAAGTCTTCAAACAAGCCACGAAAGGGCAGCACCGCTGGTATCAGCGGTGCTGCCCTTTTTGTCGAATGATGCCACCATTCAATGGAGTAACTGGATATTACGTGATTACATCCTAATGTCAGGACAAACTATTGACTTATGTGCCGTGGATCACCATGATCAATGTAGGCGCAATCCGGTGGCTGCAAGGTGGCAGCCCGGAGCTGAAATCAAAGGAGATTCATCGTGGGAAAGTTTTCCTGGCGTAAAGCGGCCGTGGTGGCCGCAGTAGTCCCGCTGCTGGCTCTTAGCGCGTGTTCGAGCACGGGCGGCAAAACCGACTCAACCGGCGGCGGTGCCGGTGGGGGACAGGTCGCCTCGACGGAGCGCATCAAAGTAGCGCTCATTACCCACGCCGCCCCCGGCGACACTTTCTGGGACATTCTCCGCAAAGGCGCCGAGGAAGCTGCTGCAAAGGACAATGTGGAACTTCTCTACACGTCGGATCCCGAAGGCGGGCGGCAGGCCCAACTGATTCAGCAGGCCATCGACCAGAAAGTGGCCGGTATCGCTGTCACCCTGGCCAAGCCGGACGCCCTGAAGGATGTGCTCAAGAAGGCGGCCGATGCTGGTATCCCCGTGGTCAGCCTCAACTCCGGTGCAGATGTGTGGAAGCAGGTGGGCGCTTTCACCCACTTCGGCTCCGACGAGAACCTGGCCGGCGCGGCGGTGGGAGAAAAGCTCACTTCCCTCGGGGTGAAGCATCCAATTTGCGTGATTATGGAGCAAGGCAACGTCGCTCTTGATTCACGGTGCGCAGGCGTCAAGTCGAAAGTCCCGGGCACCGAAAACCTCTTCGTGCAGGGCACGGACATGACCCAGGTTTCCTCCACAGTAACGGCCAAGCTTCAGGCAACACCGGACGCAGACGCCATCATCGGCCTGGGTGCACCCTTTACCCTGACCATCAACAAGGCAGTGGAATCGCTCGGCCTGCAAAGCAAAGTCAAGGTTGCATCATTTGACATGAACGGCGAGCTCGCGCAGGCCATCATCGATGGCAAAGTGGCGTTCACCGTTGACCAGCAGCCGTGGCTTCAGGGCTACGGCGCCGTTGACGCGCTGTGGCAGGTCAAGCGTGGCGGATTCCATGTTGGCGGCGGCCTTCCTGTTCTGACGGGTCCCTCGATCATCGATCAGTCCTCGGCCCCCGACGTCCTCAAGTTCGCCAAGGAAGGTATCCGCTAAGGATTCCCCCAAGCAGGTTCCCGGGCTTTCGTCCGGGGACCTGCCCTAGCAGGAGAAAGCCATGACACAGACCTTATCCAAACCCCCCCTTCCCCTTCGTGATGAACGTATCGGCAGGCGCAATCCACTTCAAAAGCTGTTGGGCCGGCCGGAAGTGGGCGCCCTTGTGGGGGCAATAGTCCTCTTCATCTTCTTTGCATTGGTTTCGCCCACATTCCTGCAACCCGCATCATTTGCCACAGTCCTCTATGGAAGCTCCACCATTGGAATCATGGCTGTAGGTGTTTCCCTGCTGATGATTGGCGGAGAATTCGACCTTTCCACCGGTGTTGCGGTCATTAGCTCAGCCCTCACGGCATCCATGTTCAGTTGGTACTTCAGTACCAACGTGTGGGTCGGTGTGGGCCTGGCATTGGTGGTGTCGCTGGCCATCGGCTTCATCAACGGCTGGATCCTGATGAAGACCAAACTTCCAAGCTTCATCGTCACCTTGGCCACGTTCCTGATGCTGACCGGCCTGAACCTGGGGCTGACAAGGATGATCGGCGGTGGAGTTTCATCGCCCTCCATCTCAGACATGGATGGTTTTTCCTCAGCTCAAGCTGTCTTTGCCTCCTCCGTCAACCTGGGTGGAGTCGAAGTCAAGATCACCGTCTTCATGTGGGTTGCCCTCGTCGCTGTCGCCACCTGGGTTCTCATGCGGACGCGCGTAGGTAACTGGATCTTTGCCGTCGGTGGAGATGCAAATGCTGCCCGTGCAGTAGGTGTTCCGGTCAAGGCCACGAAGATCGGACTCTTCATGGGCGTTGGCTTCTGTGGCTGGATCCTGGGCATGCACAACCTCTTCGCCTTTGACTCAGTACAGTCCGGCGAAGGTGTGGGCAACGAGTTCCTTTACATCATCGCCGCAGTCATCGGCGGTTGCCTCCTGACCGGTGGCTACGGCTCGGCCGTGGGCGGCGCTATCGGCGCGTTTATCTTCGGCATGGCCAACAAGGGCATCGTGTATGCGCAGTGGAACCCGGACTGGTTCAAGTTCTTCCTGGGCCTGATGCTGCTTCTCGCCACGATCGTCAACCTCATCGTCAAACGCCGCGCTGAATTGAAGTAAGGGGCACACGGAAATGAATGCCAAAGCAATCGACCAGGAAACGCTGCTGCAAAATGAGCGTGATCCACTCACCCACACACCCGTCCACCTCCTGTCCTTGGATGGGGTGGGCAAGCACTACGGCAACATCATCGCGCTCAGTGAAGTAACCATGGCCGTGGACAACGGCCGCGTGACCTGTGTGTTGGGCGATAACGGTGCAGGCAAGTCCACACTGATCAAAATCATCGCCGGACTCCACCAGCACGACGAGGGCGTCCTGAACATCATGGGCGAGGAACGGAAGTTCAGTTCCCCCCGTGATGCCTTGGACGCAGGCATCGCCACTGTCTACCAAGACCTTGCAGTGGTACCGCTGATGCCGATCTGGCGCAATTTCTTCCTCGGATCAGAGCTCACTAAAGGCTTCGGGCCGTTCAAGTCCATGGACGTCGAGCAAATGAAAGCCATCACGCTCAAGGAACTGGCCGAGATGGGTATTGACCTGCGTGACGTGGAGCAACCCATCGGGCAGCTCTCCGGCGGCGAACGCCAATGTGTCGCCATCGCCCGGGCCGTGTACTTCGGTGCAAAAGTCCTCATTCTGGACGAACCCACCGCAGCATTGGGCGTCAAGCAGTCGGGCGTGGTGTTGCGCTACATCCTCCAGGCCCGCGACCGCGGCCTCGGCGTCATCTTCATTACCCACAACCCGCACCATGCTTTCCCGGTGGGAGACCGCTTCCTGCTGCTCAAACGCGGCAAGTCCATTGGCTACTACGACAAGAAGGACATCACCCTGGACGAGCTCACCGCCCAGATGGCCGGTGGCGCGGAGCTTGCCGAACTCGCCCACGAGCTGGAGCAACTGGGCGGGCACGGGGATGTGGTCAAGGCAGTCAAGGCCGAGGTGGCCGACGTCGATGTCACAGTAAGTTCCGGCGGCCCGAAACACGGGTAATGCCGGCAGGCGGCGGGGTGTTCCGGAGCTGGTCCGGAACACCCCGCGCTGCTGTGCGCATCACCTGTACCCACTACTCCCACCATCAGAAGGGAACACCATGCCAATCCGGGTAGGCGTCATTGGCGCTGGAATCATGGGTGCTGACCACATCAGAAACCTCTCAACCACCATCGGCGGAGCCGAAGTCACTTTTGTTGCAGACCTCGACGCCGGTCGCGCGGCTGCAGCTTCCCCCGCCTCAGCACGCATCACGACGGACCCGTCGGAACTGATCAACTCCAGTGAGGTGGACGCCGTCGTTGTTGCCTCACATGATTCCACGCACGCCGGTTTGGTCCTGGAATGCTTCGAGGCGATGACGCCGGTGCTGTGTGAAAAGCCGCTGGCACCCACGCTTCTGGAAAGCCTGGAAGTGGTGGCTGCCGACGCCGACATGGTTGCCGCCACAGGTACCTCACTCCTGTCCCTGGGCTTCATGCGCCGCTTTGATCCTGGCTACGTGGCTCTCCGAAGTGCTGTGGAAACAAGGTCCCAAGGGGAGCCCCTGATGGTCCATTGCGTCAGCCGGAATGCTGCGGCGGCTCCGGGCGCCACCTCCGAGTCAGCCATCACCAATTCGGCCATTCATGAGCTGGATATCATTCCATGGCTTTTGGGGTCCCCGGTTACCGAAGTGTCGTGGCAGGCAGGCAAGAGCACCCGAAATGGTGGAGACGGCTTGCAGGACCCATCGTTCATGACACTCCGTACCGCGGAAGGAACACTCACTACGCTGGAGCTCTACCTCAACGCCCGGTACGGCTACACCACGCGCTGTGAGGTGGTCTCCGAGCTGGGGACGACCAGTTTGCAGGAGCACACCCTTCTCAGCATCGAACAGGACGGGACCAGGCAACAGATCATCCCCCCTGACTGGCGCCCCCGCTTTGCCGATGCCTACCGCCTCCAGCTGCAGGCATGGATCTCAGCCTTGGCCCGTGGAGAACAGCCGCCCCTCGCCGGAGCGCAGGACGGACTGAATGCGGCCCTTATTGCCCAAGCCATGATCCAGTCCCTCCACAGCAATGGCGCGTCGACCAAAGTCAGCTACTCATGACCACGGCTTCACTTCCGCTGTCCCGTGTTCCGGACCCCAAAGATGCGCCGGCGCTTCGCTGGGGAATCATGGGGCCGGGGTGGATAGCTGAACGGTTCGCCCAATCGGTCCAGGCGCATACCGGGCAGGTGATCACCGCCGTCGGGTCCCGTTCGCTGAAGCGGTCCAAAGCGTTTGCGGAGAAGTTCAACCTTCCTGCCGCCTACGGCAATTATCAGGACCTTGTTGCAGCACCGGAGGTGGACATTGTGTATGTCTGCACACCACACACCGCCCATCACGCTTCCGCCCTGATGGCAATCGACGCCGGAAAGCATGTCCTGATCGAGAAACCTTTGGGCCTCAATGCCAGCCAGGCACGGGACATTGCCCTGAAGGCAGAGTCAGCGGGGGTATTTGCTGCCGAGGCCATGTGGACCTTTTTCCTGCCGAAGTTTGATGTGATCCGGCAAATCCTGCAAGCCGGCATGCTGGGAACCATCACCACTGTTGTTGCCGAATATGGCGAGCACTTTGACCCCTCCCATCGCATCTTCCGTCCCGAACTGGCCGGAGGGCCCCTGCTTGATCTCGGCACATACCCGCTGGCCCTCGTCACAGAGGTGCTGGGGAGTCCGCGGGAGTTGCACGCCCTCGGTCAGCCCCACAGGACAGGCGTAAACGCCCAGTTGTCGGCCATCATGACGTTCGACGGCGGTGCACAGGCGACCGTGAACACCCACCTGCACAACTTCACCCCGACAACCGCAACGATCGTTGGTACCGAAGCCACCCTGGTGATCGAAGGCCCGTTCAACATGCCGGGCGCATTCGAAGTCAGATTCCCTGACGGGTCCAAGCTCCCCTATGACGAAGCATCGGCCGGCCATTTCGAAGGCCTGCACTATGAGGCGGCAGCGGTAGCGCGCTCCATTTCCAGTGGCCACTTCCAAGCGAGCCAAAGAACGCTGGAAGCATCCATCCGAACTCTCGACGTCGCGGACGAAATCCGGCGCCAGCTGGGGATTGTGTTCCCGGGCGAGCACGATCAGTAAGCCACGGCTACCCCGAGCCACCACCCATAATTTTCTCCGGAAGGAACATCATGAAAGACATCACACTCGGCTTGGTCGGCGTGGGGCGCATTGGCGTCATGCATGCGAAGAACATCACCGCTTTGAATCCGGAACTGCATCGCCGGGGAGTAAACGTACGGCTACGCCTCACTGACGTCGCCGCTGACCATGCGAGGACGGTCGCGGAGGAACTTGGGGCAGAGTTCGTGGAGTCGGTGGCGGAACTGGTCGGCTCCGGGGTGGACGGCTTGGCCATAGCCACCGGAACGGGCACCCACCCCGAGCTCATTCGGGTTGGTGTGGACGCCGGGATTCCGGTCTTCTGCGAGAAGCCGGTGGCCATGAACGTTGGTGACGCGTTGCCGGTGCTCGAGTACATCAGGGCCAATAACGGCGTGGTGCAGATCGGTCATCAGCGTCGCTTCGATGCCGGCTACCTCGAAGCACGACGGGCGTATCAGGCCGGCGAGCTTGGTTGGATACATTCCCTGCGTGCCGTCACGTGCGATATGACGCCGCCGCCGGTGGAATTCCTCGCCTCATCCGGCGGCTTGTTCCGTGATTGCTCGGTCCATGACTTTGACATCCTCCGGTGGCTGACGGGGAGGGAAATCGTTGAGGTGTATTCGAAGGGCTCGAACAACGGGGACCCGGCCATTGGTGGAGTGGGAGATGTGGATACGGCCCTGGCCGTTGTAACTTTCGACGACGGCACTGTAGGAACGGTCTCGGCCAGCCGTTACAACGGGGCCGGGCACGATGTCCGGTTGGAGATCCAGGGTTCCAACAATTCGGTCATGGTGGGCCTGGACCCGAAGACCGCCATGGTTTCTGCTGAACCGGGCATCACCTTCCCGGATGGGCACCCGCACCAGATCTTCGCCGAGCGTTTTGAGGCGGCGTACCACTCCGAAATGGCGGCGTTCGTTGAGTTGATACTGGGGGAGCGGAAGAATCCCTGCACACCCGAAGACGCTGTAGCGGCATCGCGGGTAGCGGATGCAGCGCAGGAATCGCTGGTGACGGGAGCGCCGGTCAGAGTGGCGCTGGCAGTCAAGCTCTGACCAAAGAGAAGAGCCTCCGCCTGAATCTAAGGGATTCAGGCGGAGGCTTCTCTTTCTTGCAGGGCGGGACCGGGCCGGATCAGACGCCGAACGGCAGGCGCGGGTCGATGTCCTGGCCATCCCAGCTCTGCCGTACCCAGCCATGGTGCGGGTCATCGCTGATGAGCCACTCGCGGACAGGGCCCGGCCCGGCCATCACGTTGAGGTAGTACAGGTCATAGCCCGGGGCGGCCATGGCGGGGCCATGCCAGCCATAGGGGACCAGGACCACATCACCGGTGCGGACCTCCGCCGCGACGTCAATGGGACGATCGTCAGAGGCGTAGACCCGCTGGTAGCCAATGGCGTCGGCATCCGAAGGTGCCCCGGAGCCGGCGGCAACCTGCGTCTCGAAGTAATAGATTTCCTCGAGGTGGGTTTCGCCATCCTTTTCTTCATCGTGCTTGTGCGGGGGATAGGATGACCAGTTTCCAGCGGGGGTAATGACCTCGCAGACAATGAAACGGTCCGCTTCCAGTGCCGCAGGCGTGCCGAAATTGTGGACCTGCCGTGAGCAGTTGCCGGCCCCACGCAATTCGACCGGAGTCTCGGCGGCGGCAATAAGCCGTGTGGGGTACGAGGCCTGTGCCGGCGCAGTCGCCACGGCAACCCGGCCGCCGTCGACCGTTGTAATGGAAACGGCCTTGCCGGTGCCCGAGTACAGGACGTCGCTGGGGCCGCTGAAGACGGAGGGCCGTCCTGCGAGGGCGTGGTCGACGCCGTCCACGGTCACAGTGAAGGATCCGTTGAGGGGGACCACAATCCGTTCTTCATTGGCAGCTGGAAGCTCGACGGCGGAGCCCGCGGCCAGTGTGGCGACCTTCAGTCCTGTATGCGCCCAGCCGTCCACTGTTGTTGTGGAATCCGATGTTCCAAGGGAAATGTCCCAGTTGCCCTGGGCTGCAGTGCCCAGCGGGTAGACCCAATTGGTCATGGTAGGGGAGTCCTTTGCGGTTAGCGCTGTACGAGGGTCATTTCAAAGCTGTAGGAGTCGGCGCGGTAGACGTGATGGCCCGTCTCCACGCGCCGCCCCGTGTCATCCACTGCCGTACGTTCCATGGTCACCAGGGCGGAGTTGACGTCCGTATCCAGGAGGGGTGCCTGGTAGTCGTTGGCGATCATCGCGCCAATTCGCTGCGTCGCCAAGCGGAAGTTCACGCCGCCTCTGCGGAGAATCGCGTAAAGGCCTTCACTGGCCAACATGGCTTCATCCATGGCGGCAATGTCATCCCGCACCCAGTTCTCCATCAACGCCAGGGGCTTTCCGCCCACTTTGCGCAGGCGGGTGAAGTGGTAGACCTTTGAACCCGCCGGAAGTTGCAGCGTGGCCAAAGTGGGAGCGTCTGCCTCCATGTGGGAGAAGCTCAGAACTTCCGTGGTGGGCTTCTTGCCGTTGTTGGTGAGGTCATCGAACAAGCTGGACAGTTCCAGCGGCCGGCGTACCTGGCTGGAAACCACCTGGGTCCCCACGCCACGTTTACGGACCAGCAGGCCGGATCTGACCAACTCGTCCATGGCTTTGCGCATGGTTGGCCGGGACAGGTTCAGCTGCGCCGCGAGGTCGATCTCGTTGTCCAGCCGGCTCCCGGGCTCCAGGACACCGCTGTGGATGGCTGCCTCGATGCCCTGGACCACCTGGTGATAAAGGGGCACGGGGGAGGAGCGGTCGATGTTAAGACCAAGTTGATTCGCCACTGAATGTTCCCCACGTTCCAGGTTCCCGCCGCTGCGCCGGTGCCTGCGGCGTTCGCGGTATGTCACCCTTTGTTCTTTTGATAGGACATGCTGTTCTTTTTTCGATACTAGCAGGCGTGCGTGGAGGGTCAAGTAAGTTCGTCGCTCGGCCTGTGGACAAGGAAGAGCCGCCATGTCCTGACGTCAGCCCAGTAAACGGCATGCGGAACGAGCCGCTTCTTATGTTCATCATGCGCCCGTGAATTTGCCGTGCGGAACTTGATGTGCCAAACGTCAGGGAGGGCTTCAGGCCAGTGTGGCGTGGAAGGGGTGCTTTAGGGCGTTCTGCATGAGCCGGTGGGCTGCTTTAGGGCGTTCTGCACGAGCCGATGGGCGGTGAATGCCCGGTCTGCGGGGAGGGCCTCTTCCGCTTTACTTTACATAATGTAGATTATCGGCGTTATGGAAGAAGGTCCGGGAGGGGCGGCGGTTTCGCGTCAAAGTCCTTCGCGCCCCAAGCGTGCAGCCGCGTTCTTTTGGATCTCGGCGGCCTTTGCTGAGTAGTCGGCAATAACGCGCAGTTCCTGATCGCCGTAACCCTCAAGCAGGGCGGCCAGTCCGTTCATGAAGTCCAGGAAATATGGCGTCGCGGCTGTCACCTGGTCGCCGACCAGTTCTATCAGGACCTTCCGCTTGTCCTCGTCATGCCTGACCCGGCGGGCAATTCCCTTGCTTTCCAAGCGCTGCATCAGGCCGGTCACCGATGCCGGCGCCAGGCCCGAGTGCTGACCGAATTCGCCCGCCGTCATTGGCCCGAGCCGCAGCAGGATGTCAATGGCTTTGCCTTCGGTTGCGGATAATCCGCGAAGTTCGGAGAGCTTCGTGTGGAACATGACGGCCGCCGTCGAAAGCTCCCGCCCGGAGGCGTAAACCGCTTCGAGCAGGGCTTTTCGGGCATCCGGGTCGCTGTCTGACTGCATGCACCGAGGCTAGCAAGGTATTTCGCAATTCCGAAAGGATTGACGGCCTACGGTCACAGCGATATATTTCGTTCGACCGAACGAAATAACTTTGGAGGCCCTGATGTTCAATTGCATGGTTATAGGCGCCGGCATTGCCGGACTCTCAAGTGGCATAGCGCTGCACAAGGCCGGCCACCGGCCAGTCATCTTCGAAGCCTACGGAGTGCCCTCCGATGGCATCGGCGGCTTCCTGACGGTGGCCGTCAATGGTTTTGATGCCCTGGACACCCTTGGGCTCAAAGGCGCGGCGGGCCGGTTGGGTTTCAGCACTCCCCTGATGTCCATGTACTTGGGAAGCAGCGGCAAGCACCTTATCGACTTCGACTACGGCGGGTCCCTGCCTGACGGCACCACCGCCCGCACCATGACCCGCTCCGAGCTGTACGCGATGCTGCGGGAAGAAGCCGGCCGGCGGGGCATCGGCATTGTTTACGGCAAAAGGTTGACCGCAGTGGAGGAAACACCCGACGGCGTGAGCGCCGTTTTTCACGACGGAACCACTGCGCATGGAGACATCCTGGTTGGTGCCGATGGCCTTCACTCACGGGTCAGAACGCTGATTGACCCCGATTCGCCGGAACCAAGGAACATTCCGTTGCTCAACACGGGCGGAATACTCCCGGCAGGGGTTCTGCCGCCCGGGCTGCTGGACATCGAAGCCGGGCGAATGAAGATGGTCTTCGGCAAGCGCTGCTTCTATTGCTACATGCAGGATCCTGACGGCCGGATCTGGTGGTTTGCCAACCCCCTGCAACGGTCCTCTGAAGATCCCGCCACATTGGACGCGGGGGCCCGTAAGGCGTGGCTGACCAACCTCGTCGCCGGGGACCGCACCATCATGGCGGCCATCATTACCGCCACGGATGACATCATCAGGCCTTACACCACTTCGGACTTTCCAAGTATTCCCCGCTGGCAGCGCGACAGGCTTGTCCTGGTGGGCGATGCCGCCCACGCAGCTTCGCCGTCGTCGGGGCAGGGAGCTTCGATGGCCATCGAAGACGCAGTCACCCTGGGCCGTTCCCTTCAAGGCCAGGAGCAGGGTTCACTCCCGGAGGCGCTGGCTCGATATGAGAACGAGCGCCGGTCGCGGGCGGAATCGGTAGTGGAATGGGGACGCCGAAATGCGGCGCCGAAAATCCGAGGCCAGTTCAAGCGCGTCTTCGAGGACCTGGTCCTTCCGGCGGTCTTCCGGGGAATTGCCCGCAGATCGGAGGACACCTTCGATTGGGTGTATCGCCATCACATCCAATGGGACACCGCGACGTCGGACATCGCCTGAGCGGAAAGGGGTCAGCAAATGCGGGCGCGGCTGCACTTCGGGCCGGGACGGACCGGGCCGGCCCGAAGCGCTTGGAGTTCTCAGGCGCCCACGTAAGCGGCCAAGTGCTTGCCCGTCAGGGTCGACTTCCCAGCCACAAGCTCTGCCGGTGTTCCAGCGAAGACGATGTTGCCGCCGTCGTGACCTGCACCTGGCCCGAGGTCGATAATCCAGTCAGCGTGAGCCATGACGGCTTGGTGGTGCTCGATCACGATGACGGACTTGCCAGATTCGACCAGACGATCCAGCATTCCGAGGAGGTTCTGGACGTCAGCCAGGTGCAAGCCGGTAGTTGGCTCATCCAGGATGTAGATATCGCCCTTCTCGGACATTTGCGTGGCCAGCTTCAGCCGTTGCCGCTCACCGCCGGACAGGGTGGTCAACGGTTGCCCCAGCGTGAGGTAGCCGAGGCCAACATCTGCCAAGCGGACCAGCACTTTGTGCGCCGCCGGAGTTTTGGCTTCCCCCTCGCTGAAGAAGGCTCCTGCTTCATTCACGGACATTGCAAGCACTTCTGCAATATTGCGATCCCCCAGCTTATATTCGAGAACCGAGGCCTGGAAGCGCCTTCCCTCGCACTCTTCACAGGGCGACTCCACAGTGGCCATCACGCCCAGATCCGTGTAGATCACCCCGGCGCCGTTACAGGTGGGGCAGGCGCCTTCGGAGTTGGAACTGAACAACGCCGGCTTCACGCCGTTGGCCTTGGCGAACGCCTTCCGGATTGGTTCCAGCAGTCCTGTGTAGGTGGCGGGGTTGCTTCTGCGCGACCCACGAATGGCGCCCTGGTCTATCACCAAAACGCCCTCGCGCGTCGCCACAGAGCCGTGGATCAGGGAACTCTTGCCGGAACCGGCCACACCGGTCAGGACACAAAGAACGCCGAGGGGAATGTCTACGTCGACGTTTTTGAGGTTGTTGGTGGAGGCTCCCCGAATCTCCAAGTGGGTGGATGAAGTGCGAACTTTCTCTTTGATGGAGGCACGGTCATCGAGGTGGCGTCCGGTGATGGTCGCACTCCCCCGCAGTCCGTCCAGATCTCCCTCGTAGCAGACGGAGCCGCCGCCGGTTCCTGCGCCGGGCCCAAGATCAACCACGTGATCGGCGATCGCAATTGTTTCCGGTTTGTGTTCCACCACCAGGACCGTGTTGCCCTTGTCCCGCAATTGCAGCAACAGCTGGTTCATCCTTTCGATGTCGTGCGGATGGAGTCCAATGGTGGGTTCATCAAAAACGTAGGTTACGTCGGTGAGGGATGATCCAAGGTGCCGGATCATCTTGGTCCGTTGCGCCTCTCCCCCGGACAAGGTGCCGGCGGGACGGTCGAGGGAGAGATACCCCAGGCCGATCTCCTTGAAGGAATCCAGGAGGTGCTGGAGGCCCTTCAGGAGCGGTGCCACCGAGGGCTCATGGAGTTCGCGGATCCAGTCGGCGAGGTCGCTGATCTGCATGGTGCAGACATCTGCGATGCTCTTGCCCTTGATCCTGGACGAGCGTGCCTCGGGGCTCAACCGCGTCCCCTCGCACTCAGGGCACGTGGTGAAGGTGATGGCACGCTCAACGAACGCCCGGATGTGCGGCTGTAAAGCGTCCACATCCTTGCTGAGCATCGACTTCTGGATCTTGGGAATCACGCCTTCGTAGGTGAGGTTGATGCCTTCCACCTTGATTTTGGTGGGTTCGCGGTACAGGAGGTCGTGGAGCTCCTTCTTGGTGAACTTGGCGATGGGTTTATCCATGTTGAAGAAACCGGAACCGCTGAAGATCCGTCCGTACCAACCATCCATGGTGTAGCCGGGAATGGTGAGCGCACCCTCGCTAAGGGACTTGGTGCCGTCATAGAGTGCCGTCAGGTCGAAGTCGTTGACGGAGCCCATCCCTTCACACCGTGAGCACATACCGCCCAAGCGGCTGAAGGTGGCTTTTTCCGTCTTCGTTTTGCCCTCGCCCCGCTCAACGGTGATGGCACCACTGGCCTTCACCGTGGGGACGTTGAAGGAGTAGGCGTTGGGTGAGCCGATGTGTGGCTGGGCCAGGCGGCTGAAGAGGATCCGCAGCATGGCGTTGGCGTCCGTGGCGGTGCCCACGGTTGACCGCGGATTCGAGCCCATGCGTTCCTGGTCAACGATGATCGCCGTCGTCAGGCCTTCGAGCATATCCACGTCCGGGCGGGCCAGCGAGGGCATGAATCCCTGCACGAATGCGCTGTAGGTCTCGTTGATCATGCGCTGCGACTCTGCGGCGATGGTTGCAAAAACCAGCGAACTCTTTCCCGAACCGGAGACACCCGTGAACACCGTGAGCCGGCGCTTGGGAATCTCAATGCTGACGTCCTTCAGGTTGTTCTCGCGCGCACCCTGGACCCTGATGAGATCGTGGGTGTCAGCGACATGCGACGCGGGAGAATCCGTGTCAGTGCTCGCAGCAATAGTCATCATTTCTCCATCTGTGGGGCGGCGCTGCCCAACAGTCCCCCGTCGGCGTCGCCTGGCTATCCGTGACCAACCTCGGTCAGTTAGTTCGATTCTGCCATTGTCTTCCACCGTTTACTCGCTAAGAATGAAGCATGCCGGTATACGTGAGGTCCCTTGAAACCGCAGTTCCGCCAACCATCCTCGTCCAGCAGCAGGCCCGTGAAGTCTTCGCTTCCCAACCGGGCCTGACACGGCTGGGAACGCGCCTTGTCAGCACGTGCTTTGACTCAGCAGCCATCGATACCCGTTACACGGCGGTTGCCGAACTCAGCCTTGATGCCCATTCGGAGAATCCGCAGTTCTTCGACCCCGCGACCAACAGGGTCCTCAGCCCGAGCACCAAGGTACGCAACGAAATCTTCGCAACCGAAGCAACCAAGTTGTTCGTGGAGGCAGGAAAGACGGCAGTAGCCCAGGCTTCGGGTATTGACCTCGATGACATCACCCACGTCATCACCGTCTCGTGTACAGGGTTTTTCAACCCCGGACCCGACTACAAGGTTGTCAGGGCGTTGGGCTTGAACCCGGCGGTTCAGCGCTACCACCTCGGTTTCATGGGCTGTTACGCAGCATTCCCCGCCCTCAAAGCCGCCAAACAGTTCTGTGTTGCTGATCCCGAGGCCGTGGTCCTGGTGATCTGCGTGGAACTCTGTTCCCTCCATGTACGCACCTCAAACGATCCCGACACCATCATGGGATCAGCCATCTTCGGTGATGGCGCGGCAGCGGCCATCGTGACGGCGAAAGAACCGGAAGGACCCGAACCGGTCATCAGGCTGGACCACTTCGAGACCGTACTCACACCCGTAGGTGAGGAAGCCATGGCGTGGAACATCGGCGATGAAGGATTCGAAATGGTGTTGGGCTCCTATGTCCCGCACATTATCGAGGAACACATCACCGGTGCCCTGGAACCGCTCCTCGCCAAGGAACCGGAGTTGGCCGGGCTGCCGTACCGTGACATTACCCATTGGGCCATCCATCCGGGCGGCCGCAGCATCCTGGACAAGGTGGAGTCCAAACTGGAACTGACCCAGGAGCAGTTGGTCCCGGCCCGGGAAATACTGCGTGAGTACGGGAACATGAGCAGCGCCACGGTGCTCTTTGTCCTGAAGTACATGCTGGGCGTTCCCGCCAGCGAACGTGAGGAGCGGATCTGTTCCATGGCGTTCGGTCCGGGTCTGACGGTGGAGACGGGCCTCTTTACCCTTCTCTCCCCCGATCTGTGAGTCCTTGGGGGTCCCTTCGAGAGCGGGACCTGTATGCGGTTGAGGAGATGGACAAGACTGACTGCGACCCCCAACGGCTCACCCGGACCTATGCCAGGTTTCCGGTGGTCAACAGGCTGCTTTCCGGTTGGCGCCGAACCTACGTCCGCAGAATCCGGCCTGTGTTGGCGGCGCAGGGGTCGGCGTCCCTCCTGGATATTGGTTGCGGCAGTGGTGACGTTGCGCGCAGCCTCGCACACTGGGCCCGGAAAGACGGTTTCCTCCTCACTGTGACAGCGATCGATCCTGATGCCAGGGCCTTCGCCTTTGCCACCGGAACCGGCTCGGCCCAGGGTGTCACCTACCGTCAGGCCCACAGTTCCGAATTGGTGGCCGAGGGCAAGGTCTTTGACTTCGTCATCTCCAACCACATCCTCCACCACCTCGATTCCGGGCAACTCGCCGGTGTCCTGAGCGATTCCGAAGCCCTCAGCCGAGGCCTGGTGCTCCATAACGATCTCAAACGAAGCAACCTCTCCTACGTACTGTTCATGATCGGCTTCTGGCCCTTGGGACCAGGCTCCTACATTTGGGGCGACGGCTTGGTGTCCATCAAACGCAGTTACACAGCCCAGGAGCTGGAATCCACCGTTCCGGAGACCTGGAGCGTCGAGGCAAACGGTCCTTGGCACCACCTGCTGGTCCATGGGCCGGAGCGGCCTTGAGCCAGAGGGGGAAGATGTTTGACGTCGTGATCGTCGGTGCCGGTCCGGTGGGCCTGTTCATGGGGGCACTGTTGTTGCAGCGGGGTCACCGGGTGCGGATCCTGGAACGGAGGACCAGCCGCAGCGGGAGTTCGCGCGCCATCGGCATCCACCCTCCGGCGTTGGCGGAACTGGCCCGCGCGGGGGTTGCCGGGGAGCTGATTGCCGCCGGAGTCCATATCCGGAGAGGCGTTGCCTACAGCCGGCGTCGCATGGTGGCCCAGCTGGCGTTCGACGGCGATCCCGCCTTCCCCTTCATCCTCGCGGTACCGCAGGCGGTGACCGAGAGGGTCCTGGAGGAGGCAGTTCTTGAACTGGACGCCGAGGCAATTGTCCGGGGAGCGGACGTCCAGGAAGTAGTGGACGACTTCAGGTCGGTTCGGGTCGCAGCGGATTCCGCCGCTGGTGCCCTGGAGTTCCGCGCCCGCCTGGTGGTGGCCGCTGATGGAGCCCATTCAGCGGTCCGCCAACGGATCCTTCCACACCTGCCTGCACGGAGCTATCCGGATAGCTACATCATGGGAGATTTCGCTGATGCCACCGGTCACGGTACCGACGCTGTCCTGTACCTGGAGCCCGCCGGGATTGTTGAATCCTTTCCGCTGCCGGGCGGTGTGCGCAGATGGGTGGTCAGGTTGGGGTCACCGGACCAAGGCACGACGGCGGCCGGGCTGGCTGCGCTGATCGGCGCCAGAACCGGCGAGTTCCCGGATGCGGGCAGCAACACCATGGTGAGCGCCTTCGAGGTCCGGTCGCGCCTGGCAGAACGAATGGTGCACGGCCGGGTGGTTTTGCTCGGCGACGCAGCCCACGAAATCAGCCCGATCGGGGGCCAGGGCATGAACCTTGGCTGGTTGGATGCTGCAGCATTGGCGCCCATCATGGATGCATCATTCGGTGGTTCGGACGTGGGCCGGTTGCTTCAGGTCTTTGAAAAATCCCGCAGGAAATCGGCCCGGCGTGCATCGCGTCAGGCTGGACTGAACATGGCTTTGGGCAGGCCGTTGGCGCCGGCTGCCATGGAAGCCCGGAACAAACTCTTTGCCCAAGTGCTTGGGCTTCCGGCAGTCGCCGGGCTGGTGGAACGGCGCTTCACCATGCGCTAGCTATTCCGGCGTCGTGTAATAGCAGTCGTACGTATCCTGGCTGACGATCAGGCCGTCCCGGAGCTCAAAAACGGCTGTACTCCTGGCCCGGATGGTGTCGCCGCGGTCCCAGTGCGGAAGATCGAGCAACAGCGTGGCCGACCAGTTCATTTCAAGGACAACCCGGGTGCCCTGGGCGGTGGTTCTCACCACTTCGAATCGCTGATCGGCAACAATGTCCTTGCTGTGGTCGGCGCCGGCCAAAGTTTCCTGCAGGTTCCTGGTGGAGCCGGTTTTGGACAGGGCATGGGGCCACTCAGTCAGCTGGAAGTCCGGGGCAAGGAAGGGCCGCAGCTCAGCAGCTCCGCCGCCGGCTTCAACAGTCCGGACGAATCCGAGCACACGGTCCAATGAAGATGAATCGCTCATTCGTAGAGCCTAGCCCAACTCAACGGCGACCCTTGGGGATAGGCTCTTGCCATGAACCATCAACCCCATCCTGAGGCCGTGGGCCCGGCTACGGACTTCAACTCCACGCAGATCAGGGACGCCGTCCGCAGGTTGCTTGATGCTGATGGACTCCCCCCGATTGTCCAGGCCGGACACCCCGTGCTGCGACAGTTGGCGGCGCCCTATGACGGCCAATTGGACGACGTTGAACTCGCAGCCCTGGTGGACCGCATGCGTGAGGTCATGCACGATGCGCCCGGTGTCGGCTTGGCTGCCCCGCAGCTGGGCATCCCCCTGCAACTCGCGGTGCTGGAGGATCAGTATGATCTTGACCCGGTTTCGGCCGCTGTCCGGCACCGGGAACATTTGGAGTTTCTTGCCATTGTGAACCCGCAGTACTTGCCGTTGGGCTCGGAGACGGCCTCCTTCTATGAGGGCTGCCTCTCCGTCAACGGCTACCAGGCGGTGGTGACCCGGCACCGGAATGTGGAGCTGAGATACCTCACACCCGCGGGTGTGCGCGTGGAGGAATGGTTCTCCGGCTGGCAGGCGCGCATTGTCCAGCACGAGACGGACCACCTCCATGGAACGCTGTACCTGGACCGCGCCGAAATCAGGTCCCTTTCCAGCAATGCGGAGCATTCTGCCCGTTGGGCCGCTCCGGACATTGATGATGCCCGCCGGAACCTGGGCTTCCTGCGCTGAAAGGATCAACCAACGCAGCGTGCCGCCGCCAGGTCAGCCCTCCACTTGGTTTGACGCGGTAGGCAGGTGCTGTGCCCACCAGCGAAGGATGTGCTCAAAGCGCTGCTTCCGGTGGTGTGGTGTCCCTGACCTGGACAATTCGTGGTCCTCGCCCGGAAACACCAACAACGCGGTATCCACCCCTCGGGCCTTGAGTTCGGAGTAGTAGCGCTGCCCTTGTTCGATGGGGCACCGGAGGTCGTCTTCGCTGTGCACTACCAGGGTTGGAGTCTGGACGGAACCCACCACTGCCATGGGGCTCTGGGCAGTCATCTGTTCAAGGGTTCCACCGGTGTATTCGCCCCCGAAGAACCAGCCAATATCGGAAGAACCCGTGAAGCTGACCGGGTCCAGGAAGCCGCGTTCGACGATCGCTGCTTTGAATCGGTGATCGTGGGCGATCGTCCAGGCAGTCAGGTAGCCACCATAGGAGCCGCCCATGATGCCTACCCGGTCCTTGTCCAGGGCCTTGTGGGCGGCTATGGCTGCATCCAGGTATGCAAGCACATCCTGCATGTCCAGCGTGCCCATTCGCTCCTTGATGGCACGGCCATGTGTTTGGCCGTAACCGGCCGATCCGCGGGGGTTGCACATCACTACTGCGTATCCTGCGGCAGCGTAGACCTGTGCTTCGTCGAAGAAGGCTCCGGTGTACTGGGCGAAAGGGCCGCCGTGGATCGTGAGCAGTACTGGATGGGGTCCGGGACCATCAGGGAGGACGAGCCAGCCATGGACGGGATGCCCATCGGAGGATTCGGCCTCGAAGTCCAAGGGCTCGCTGACCCGGGAATTGTTCCTGAGGCCGGCTGAGAAATCTGTCAGCAAACGCAGTTCCCCGCGTTCGAGGGAAGCGACATCGCCCACGGAAGAGGCATCGGCAAGGCTCACCGCGATCTCTCCGTTGGCAGCTACCGTTGCGCCTATGACCACCCTTGCGCCATGGACCAAGGGGGTGATCTCGCCCACCGCGTTGACATCAAGCAGTTCAACGCTGCCCAGGGCCGTGTTCAGGACAAGGACGCTGGAAGGGCCGCTGGGTTCCAACGGTCCGGAAACGTCCAAATGTTCGACGTCGGTCAGGGCCGTTGCTTCTCCCCCGCCGGTTGGCATGGCATAAAGGACGCCGTTCCGGGCAACGAAGTCCCTGCCCGTAGTCCCGAGGTCCTGGGCTGTATAGAACAACCAACCACCATCCAGGGAGGCGCGGACGCCGGTGACCGTTTGTAGTTTGCCGTGGGAAGGCTCGACGACGGACGGCTCGCCACCGGCGGCATCCACCCTGTAAACCGAGGTGACCAGATCGTCGTCGTGCCCTTCATGCAGGGCCGCCACGAAGAAAAGGTGCGACCCGTCGGCAGAAAAACACGGGGACTCGTGGTCTGCGCCGCCAAAGGTCAGTTGCGTCGCCGCGGGAATACCCGGGGCGGCAGATTTTGGCTGTTCGTGGGCAGCCCGCCCACGGGGTGCCACTGCAGGCTCACCGCCCAACTCGGGAACCTCAACCACGAACACCTGCTGGGGCTGGTCGGCGGTGTATCCAACACCGTTCATCCGGTACTGGTTCGCCGTGATCAGGCGGGCGTCCTCGCCGGCTGCGCCCACACCGTCCACCGTTCCGTACCGCCCTTGTTCCGGGACGCGGGCCAAGAATGCAATCCGATGGGAGTCCGGCGCCCAGATGAAGCCGGCAACCCCTGAGTGTTGGGCAGTAATCCGTTGCGGTTCGCCGCCGGCGGCCTCCACAACGAACAACTGGGGTTTGCCGTCGGGATCACTTCGGAGAAACGCAAGGACCAGTCCGTCGGGTGAGAAAGCAGGGGAACTGTCCCTGAAGCCGCGGGTAATGCGACGCGGGTGCTTGGTGGTGTCCAGGGGCACTGTCCACAGCTGGCCGACGTAGCTGTCGGCGTCAAAATCCGGCCTGGTGACTGATACCACCGCCTTGGTCCCATCAGGGTGGATGGCCGGGGCGGACACTGAGTTCAGCAGGGGCAGTTGCTCGGGTTTCACGAGGGTGAGCCTAGCCCGGGACCCCGGTGGGCGGCTCCAGACACTCCGTCCAGCCTTAGGATTGAAGCCATGTTCTCCGATGCCCTCGCCGCCCTTCGCTGTCCCCTGTGCCAAGGGACGCTCCAGGTGCGGGAAGATCCGCGGAGGGCACTTGCCTGTGGGTCGGGGCACCTTTTCGATGCCGCCAAACAGGGCTACTTCAACTTGCTCACGGGCAAGGGCACTGTTTTCGAAGCAGACACCGCCGATATGGTGGCCGCCCGCCACCGGTTCCTGGACGCTGGACACTATTCAGGTTTGGCCGCAACAGTTGCGAAGGAAGCTGCGGGAGCCCTCCAGGGTCCCGGCGCCCTGGTTCTCGACGCCGGCACGGGCACGGGGCACTACCTCAATGCAGTTGTTAACCAGTCCGGAGCGGCAGCGATCGGCTTGGACATCTCCAAGTTTGCACTCCGCAGGGCTGCCCGCCTCAATCCCCAAGCGGTGAACCTTGTGTGGGACATTTGGCGTCCCTTGCCGGTGGCCGATCATTCGGTGGACGTGGTCATGGTGGTTTTTGCCCCGCGAAACCCGGCCGAATTCGCGCGGGTGATCCGTCCCGGCGGAAAACTGATAGTGGTGACACCCAGGCCGGGACACCTTGCCGAGGCAGCAGCGGCCACCGGAATGCTGGGCATTGAAGAGGGCAAGGAGGAACGTTTGGCCGGGACGATGAAGGACCATTTCAGTCCTGCTGCCGCTTACGGCCTGGACATCCCCCTTGAGCTGACTGGCCCGCAGGTGCAGGACCTGGCCTACATGGGACCGGCCGGCCACCACCACCGGCGCCACGCGGAGCAAGGCGTCCCTGCCGGTGTGCTGGCCACCACGGCCAAGTTCCGGATCAGCGTATTTACCGCGTCCTGACGTGGGACGGCGCATCGGGCTAGGATGGAAGAACAGCGACTGTGATCCCGCCCGCGGGATCCGGGACCAAGGGGGAATCGATGTTCGAATGGCTCGGCGAGAATTGGTGGGCCCTCTGGCTCACAGCCTTCCTCGCGTTCGCAGTGGTGGAAATGCTCACCCTGGACCTCTTCTTCATCATGCTCGGCGGCGGAGCCTTGGCAGGCTTGGTGGCCGACTTTGCCGGCGCGGATTTCTGGCTCCAAATTGTCATCTTTTGCGTTGTTTCCCTCCTCATGATCGCGTTCGTGCGTCCCGTCGCCCTGAAGCACCTGCATAAGGGCCCCGAAGAACAACGGTCCAACATCGATCGCCTCATTGGCCAACCCGCCCTCGTCATCGAAGCCGTGAGCGGCACCAGTGGGCTTGTCAAAATTGGCGGCGACGTCTGGAGCGCCCGCAGCACCGCAGGGGTCATCGATCCCGGTGCAACAGTTCAGGTCACCAAAATCGACGGCGCGACGGCGGTAGTCGCCTCGCCCGCCGAAAACACCCCGCGCTGACAGCGCGCCTTACATTTATGCGGTTCGGCACTCTGGCCGGACCGCGACATCAGACCACGCAATTGGGGAACGAAGGAGATGTATGGACGGCTTAGGAGGAACAGCAGCAGCAATCGTGCTGATTGTTCTCGTTATTTTTGTCATCATAGTGTTGGTCCGCTCGGTCAGGATCATCCCGCAGGCACGCGCCGGCGTCGTTGAACGGCTCGGGAAGTACCAGCGGACGCTGAATCCCGGGCTGACGATTCTGATTCCGTTCGTTGACCGGCTCCTGCCGCTCCTGGACCTCCGCGAACAAGTGGTGTCCTTCCCGCCGCAGCCCGTCATTACCGAAGACAACCTGGTGGTCTCGATTGACACCGTGGTTTACTTCCAGGTCACGGACCCCAGGGCAGCGACGTACGAAATCGCCAACTACATCCAGGCGGTCGAACAGTTGACCACCACCACGCTCCGTAACGTGGTGGGCGGGCTTAACCTCGAAGAAGCGCTCACCTCCCGCGACCAGATCAATGGTCAACTGCGCGGCGTTCTGGACGAAGCAACGGGCCGTTGGGGAATCCGCGTCTCGCGCGTGGAACTGAAGGCGATCGATCCGCCCCACTCCATCCAGGACTCGATGGAGAAGCAAATGCGCGCCGAGCGTGATCGCCGTGCAGCCATTTTGACAGCTGAGGGCACCAAGCAGTCCCAGATCCTTACTGCCGAAGGCCAACGGCAAGCTGCCATCCTTGCTGCCGAAGGTGATGCCAAGGCGGCCATCCTTCGTGCCGACGGTGAAGCCCAGGCAATCCAGAAGGTCTTCGATGCCATCCACAAGGGCAATCCGGACCAGAAGCTCCTTGCTTACCAGTACCTGCAGACCCTCCCGAAGATCGCTGAAGGAAGCTCCAACAAGCTGTGGATCATTCCCAGTGAAGTGGGCGAAGCGCTCAAGGGAATTGGCGGGGCCCTCGGTGGGAGCAACGGGGACTCTCCCGTAGGTCTTTTCGGTGGACATGACGGCACGGCCTCCGCCGGCACGGCCTCCGCGGAGCCCGCAAGGCCCGCCGAATAACTGGTACTACGGCGCTACGAGCGGTCAGCCACTCCGGCTGGCCGCTCGCTGCATGTGGGTGCTTTTAGGTAGTGGTGGTTGTTCGGCGTATAATGGGATATTTGTCCGGCTGGTTCAGTGCGGATGGAACATAAAAGCTTTGCCATGCGTTGCAATGAGTGATGCAAGGTGTGCAGAAGTAGTCCGTAAGGATCGTGAAAACGGCTTACGGCCAACGCGGGGTCCTTGCTCCGCGTACAGACAGAGGGAGTAATCATGAGCGATCGCAGCCTGCGGGGTATGCGTCTTGGCGCCCAAAGCATGGAAACTGAATCCGGCGTTGAACCGGCACCGCGCCAGCGGGTCGAGTACCGCTGCGAAGACGGCGAGCAGGTCTTCGTGACCTTCTCCTCCGAAGCTGAAATTCCCCCGGTATGGGTTTCCAAGACCGGCAAGGAAGCCCTCCTGGTCGATGGTGAGCGCCCGGTGGACGCTAACGAGAAAGCGGTCCGCACCCACTGGGACATGCTCCTGGAGCGCAGGAGCCTTCCTGAGCTGGAGCAGATCCTGGAGGATCGTTTGAACATTCTGCGTGAGCGCCGTGGAGAGCGCCGCTCCGCTTAGTCCGCACCTGTACTGGACCAACCGGCCTGTATGACCAGGCTGTGCGGACAGGCGGCTGGGCGACAGACGGTTGCGCGGACAGACGCAAAAAGGCCGGGTTCGGTTCCCACTGGGAACCGGATCCGGCCTTTTCTGTTAAAAAGCTACTTGGCCGTGGCCGAAGACTTGCCGGTCAGCTTGGCCCAACGGGCCGCCAATCCCCACTTGGTAACGTTGATCATGGCTTCCACCACGATGTTGCCGCTCATTTTCGAGGCACCCAGTTCACGTTCGACGAAGGTGATGGGACGTTCCTCGATGCGCAGGCCAAGCTTGGCTACCCTCCATGCGAGGTCCACCTGGAAACCGTAGCCAACCGACTCTACTTCATCCAGGTTCAGGGCTTCGAGGGTGCTGCGCTTAAAGGCGCGGTAGCCGCCGGTGACGTCCTTGATCTTGACCCCGAGCATGATGCGGGCATAGGTGCTGCCGATCCTGGAGATTGCCTGGCGGTAGAGCGGCCAGTTGACCACACTGCCACCGGGTACCCAGCGCGAGCCCATGGCCAGATCCGCTCCGTCTTTGACTGCATCCAGGAGCAGGGGCAACTGTTCGGGCTTATGCGAACCGTCCGCGTCCATTTCCACCAGGACGTCGTACCCCGCGGCGAGGCCCCAGTTGAAGCCGGCAATGTAGGCAGCGCCGAGACCTTCCTTGCCCTTCCGATGAAGCACATGCACCTGGTGGTCCGCAGCAGCGAAGTCATCTGCGAGCCGTCCCGTACCATCAGGGCTGTTGTCGTCAACCACCAGGACATCGGACTCGGGAACTGCTGCGCGCAGCCGCCCCAGGGTCACAGGGAGCGATTCGAGCTCGTTGTAGGTGGGAATGATCGTCAGGACACGCAAGTAGAGGCCTTTCCTTGATGGAGCGGTCAGTGTGCAGGATCAGCCATAGCGGCTGGAATTCCGGCGCAACTCTCCATTATAGGACGCCGAAAGGCACTGCCTCGGCGGCTGTGGCGTCCGACACAATCAAAAGTGCACTTTGGGGCGGGGCATGGCCCGCGGGCAGATCCGCAAGCCCAGGACCAGTGGCGACCGGGCAATGAGTCCCGGTCGGACTGTTTTCTGGGTCGTTGCGGACCTGCCCACCTGTTTGCCGCCACCATGAACGGTTTCCGGCCACGACCGGACCACCAAACCGCGGCTCTCGTACCCTGGATTGATCATCCGTAGAGCCCTAATGCTACGGACTCACCCCGGGCTGTCAACCGGTCGGTGACCTGCGGATCCGGGTGTCATCCCAGCTCAAAGGCACCTTGGATGATGCAGAAAATATGTGCCTAGACGCGGAGCGATTCGTGGGCGAACAGCTCCCGCCCCTCACGAACCGTCTGCAGGCAACGGGGGTCACTGCCGGTGTCGAGTGCCGGCAGCAGCGGGGTCCGCGCCCGCGGATCCGTGCTCCACGACTGAACCCGGCTGTCTGCCACCTGGACCATGAGCTCTTCGACTTCCCACACAGCGAAACTGGCGGGCGCACCTGGCACCAGTTGTCCCATCAGGGGGTTGCGGTGCTTCGCGGCCCGCCAGCCGGCGCGGGTATGGCCAAGGAAGGCGGCCCTGGCGGAAATCCGTTGGTCCGGGTTGCTGTGTTCCAGGCACGCGCGCACGCTGGACCACGGCCGCAACGGTGTAACGGGGCTATCGCTGCCAAAGGCAATGGGGACGCCACTGGCGTAGAAGGACGCAAATGGGTTCATGGCCTTGCTGCGACCACCCAGGCGCTGTTCATACAGCCCGCCCGGAGCACCCCAGGCGGCGTCGAAGCCCGGTTGGACACTGACGGTCATGGAATACTTGGCCAGTTTGTCGATGGCGGATTGATCGGCCAGTTCAACATGCTCAAGCCGGTGTCCGGCAGCCCGGATCCGCTGCTCCCCCACCTCGGCAGCAGCAACGTCCAACGCTTCCAGAACTGCGGCCAGGCCAGCATCGCCAATGACATGGAACCCTGCCTGGATGCCGAGCTGGGATGTGGCAACCAGATGCCGGGCTGCTTCATCGACCGAAAGGTACAGGCTACCGCGGTTCCCGGGAGCGTCCGAATAGTCCTCCAGGAGGGCGGCCGTCCGGGAACCCAAGGAACCGTCCACGTTGAGGTCTCCGGCGAGACCCAGGACCTTGGTCCCAAGACCGGCCAGAATACTCTCGGCGTGTTCTGCCGAGGATGCCAGGTCACCCCAGTACGGAAGTACTTCAGGGCTGATGCCGTCCTCATTCCACGAGGCAGAGAGCTGCAGGTCCTCGGGGCCGCAGATATGGGGCGCCGACATCTCGGCCATAGCCACGTATCCGTTGGAAGCGGCTTCCTTAAGGGCACGTTCCTGGAGCGCGCGCCTTTGGGCTTCTGGGAAGCGTCGGGCGGCCAGGCGTGCTGCGGTGTGGGCTCCGCGTATCACCCGGGCGTCCCCGCCGAACCCGTCAAGGTTCCTGAGGCCGGCCGCTGCGGCCAAGGACGATGAGACCAGGGCGGAGTGGACATCGATGCGTGAGAGATAGACCTGTCGTCCGCCCGATGCTCGATCCAGCTCTTCAAGCGTAGGCAAAGAGGGATCGTTCCAGGCGGTTTCATCCCAGCCGTGGCCAATAATGGTGCCACTGCCGCCCGCGCCGGCTACGGCGTCGAGCAGCTCCCGGGCGGAACGGACCCTGCCAAGGTCCAGGCCGGACAGGGCCAGGCCCGTTTCCGTCAGGTGAGCATGGGAGTCGACAAAGCCGGGAGCCAGGAGGGCGCCACGGAGGTCGATGATCTCCATTGAAGAGTCAGCGATGGACGTGGCGGCCTGCTCCGAGCCAACCCAGGCCACGGTATCGCCATCGACCACGATGGCCGTGGCAAAGGGATCAGCGGCTGTATAGATGGACCCGTTGCGGTACATGGTGACCTTGCGGTCCGCTCCAGTCTGGTGCTGGCCGGCCGGTGCGCCTGGCTGATTCATGCGGTGTGCTCCTTGAGCGTCGAAAAATGTCAATCGGTGGGGGTGGCGCTAAGCCACGGTGGAGTAGGCCACTACACCGCGGCGAACCAGGTCAATGGACTCGCGGCAAATCCGTGCCACCCTTGGATCCAGCTGCGGGATCTTTGCCAGTTGGTCCAGCAGATCCACTACTTGCTTGGCCCAGCGCACGAAGTCCCCTGCTGCGAGGTCGGTGCCGCTGAGAACGTCCTGGAGATGGCGCCCCTTGGCCCACTTGTACATTGGCCACATCAGACCCAGCTCCGGCTCGCCGGTCAAGGGAAGTCGGTGGTGTTCTTCGGTGTCCTCCAGCTGGGACCATTCCCGGACGACGATATCCACCGCTGACTCCAGGGAAACGGACGGCATCCTTGGCCGCAAGCCACGGTCTTCGCGTTTGGCTTGATACACCAGCGTGCTGGCCAATGAGGCAAGTTCGGCGGCGTCGAGATCACTAAGGGCTCCGCGCCGGACTGACTGGGAGATGAGCAGATCCTTTTCACCATAAATCCGGCGAAGCCGCTGCCCATCGGCGCTGATGGTGACGTTGCCGGCGTCGTTCGTCTCCAGGTAGCCGTAGGCGGAGAGCAGATCGCACACGCGGTCGAACGTCTTTGCGATCGTGTTGGTGCGGCCCTGGATCTGGCGGACCAGGCCGTCGGTTTCCCTGCGCAACTTCCACCAGCGCTCCGACCACCGGGCGTGGTCTTCCCGCTCGCTGCATCCGTGGCAGGGGTGCGCCCTGAGGGCACGCCTCAGATCCGCGATCTTCTTCTCCTGGTCCGGCAGCCGCGCGCCCAGGCCGAAGTCCTCGTGCCGGCTGTTGCGCCGGCTGTGCGGTGCGTCTTCGCTGATGGCGTGGCGCATGGAGGATGCGAGGTCGCGGCGTGACTTGGGTACTTTTGCATTGAAG
Source organism: Arthrobacter sp. TmtSoilC79 (assembly GCF_059739405.1). NCBI lineage: Bacteria > Bacillati > Actinomycetota > Actinomycetes > Micrococcales > Micrococcaceae > Arthrobacter > Arthrobacter sp. TmtSoilC79. Next base: position 2,225,211 of record NZ_AP046051.1, read on the forward strand.
GACTTGGGAATCCGGATCCTGGTTACCGGAGAAACAGGTCCTTCGAGATCGTGCACGCCAATCCGACGAAGCTGGTTATCGGCGGTCAGCACTGATGGCCGGGGCTCACGGGCGTTCGGATCCACGTCAAGAACCACCGCATGGCCGGCAAGCCTGCCGCTGTAAATGCTGATGACATCGCCGGGGATCAACCTGGCCAGGGAATCAGCAACGTGCGACTTACGGGCACGCTGGTGGTCCCGGGCCGCGAAGTTCTCGGCATCGCTGAGTTCGCGCCGGAGTTTTGCGTACTCGGTGAAGTCACCCAGATGGCATTGCATGGACTTGGCATAGCCGGCCAGTGACTCTTCCCGTCCCCGCACCTGCCGGGCAAGGCCCACCACGGAACGGTCAGCTTGGAACTGCGCGAAGGAGGACTCCAGGATTTCGCGCGCCCGGACGCGGCCAAACTGGGCGATCAGGTTAATGCTCATGTTGTAGGTGGGCCGGAAGCTGGAGTTCAGGGGATACGTGCGGCGTGAGGCCAGGCCGGCCACGGCAGCGGGGTCCGTCCCCGGCTGCCACAGCACCACGGCATGGCCTTCGACGTCGATGCCCCGGCGTCCTGCCCGGCCTGTCAGCTGGGTGTACTCCCCCGCAGTGATGTTGACGTGGGCTTCACCGTTGAACTTTTCCAGTTTTTCCAGGACCACGCAGCGGGCCGGCATGTTGACGCCCAAGGCCAGTGTTTCCGTGGCGAAGACAGCCTTGACCAAGCCGTCGGCAAAGAGCTTTTCCACCACCTCCTTGAAGGTGGGCAGCATGCCTGCGTGGTGGGCGGCAAAGCCCCTCATGAGTCCGTCACGCCAGCCCCAGAAGCCCAGGACGTCGAGGTCATCGGCTGGAATCTCGTGACTGGCTTCGTCCACGCGCTGGGCGATGACCTGCTGTTCACGCTCGGTTGTCAGCCACAGCCCTGAGGCGGCACACTGTGCGACTGCAGCGTCGCAGCCTGCCCTCGAGAAAATGAAAGTAATGGCAGGCAGAAGATCCTGGCGCCTCAGGCTCTCAATGACTTGTGGCCGGCTGGCCTTGCGCACAGGACTGCGCTGCTCGGATTGCTGCCGTTCGTCGCGGTGACGGTCCTGACGACGGCGGCTGCGTCCGCCGTGGCCGTAGCGGCCACTCATGTTCATGCGGCTCTCGGAACGGGCCATGGCGAGGAGGTCCGGATTGACCTCAAACTCGGGCCCGGTCACCGCTTGACGGACTTTGGCTGCGGACGAACGCTTCGGGTGGACCTTCCGGCGTTCCGCGGAGGTGGGTTCGGTGGCTTCCTCAGCGGCCTCGGAGATCTCGGGCACCTCGGTTTCCGGCGCGCCAGTGGCTTGTGGCGCAATTTCATCAAAGGTGGTGTCGCCGGCGAAGAGGTCGACTATTTCGCGGCCCACCATGACGTGCTGCCACAATGGCACCGGCCGGTGTTCGGACACGATGACATCGGTATCGCCGCGGACAGTGTCCAGCCAGGCGCCAAACTCCTCAGCATTGGATACCGTGGCGCTCAGGGAGGCCACTTGTACCTCGCTGGGCAGGTGGATTATGACTTCTTCCCAGACGGCACCGCGGAAGCGGTCGGCCAGGTAATGGACCTCGTCCATCACCACGAACCCCAGGTCACCAAGGGTTTCCGAATCCGCGTACAACATGTTGCGCAGGACCTCGGTGGTCATGACCACTACAGGGGCGTCCCCGTTGATGGTGGTGTCACCTGTCAGGAGCCCAACATTGGCAGCGCCGTACTTTGATGCCAGCTCCGAGAACTTCTGGTTGCTGAGCGCTTTGATGGGGGTGGTGTAGAAAGCCTTGAGGCCGCGTTCCAAGGCCAGGTAGATCGCGAATTCACCAACGATCGTCTTGCCTGCTCCCGTGGGTGCTGCAACCAGCACGCCACGGCCTTCCTGCAGCGACCTGCACGCCTCACGTTGGAAGTCGTCCAGTTCAAAATCCAGGGAACGGCTGAAAGCGCCCAGATAGGTTTTGGACTCAGCAGCCCGCTGCGCTGCAGCCTGGTAGCTCTCTGACGGTGAAGGAGACCCGGAAATAGAGGACATGCATCAAGCCTAGTGGCCCACGGTCTAGAGATTCTCCAGATCCGTGGCCGGCGTCGCAATGTCCGCAGTGGCTTCAGTCTCAGCTGCCCTCTTGATGGCGCGGCGTTCGCGGCGGCGGTCATTGAGGACGCAGACTCCAATGGCCGCGAAGAACAGGAGCAACATGGGTGCTGCGAGATAGAACATGCTCATGGCATCAGCGCCGGGAGCAGCCATGGCAGCGAACAAGCAAACCAGGAAGATGGTGATGCGCCAACTCTTGATGAGTTGCTTGCCTTTGACAATGCCGGCGAGGTTCAGCCCAACCAGCACCACGGGAACCAGGAAGGCAATGCCGAACGCCAGCAGGAGCCTCAGCACGAATGCCAGGTAGATTTCGGCACTGATGAAGTTGGACCCGCCCTGCGGCGTGAAGTCGGTCAGTACGCGGACGGCGTTGGGCAGGACCAGCCAGGCGAGCAGTACGCCGCCGATGAAGAGGGGCACGGCCGCGGCCACGAAGGACAACGCCAGCCGCCGCTCCTTCTTGTGGAGGCCCGGCACGATGAACGCCCAGAGCTGGTAGATCCACACCGGGCTTGCCAGGAGCACGCCAAGGAACACCGAGACCTGGACCATGAGGTCAAATGAACTGGCCACTCCATCAAAGTTCAGGGTGGCGGCACGCCCCTCCTTCTCGTTGAGGTCCTTGATCGGTTTGATCAAGGCCTCCAGGAGCGGCTGGTAGACGATGAAGCCCACCACGGTGCCCAGGATGATGCCGATTGCAGCCTTGAAGAGCCGGTTCTTCAGCTCCTTGAGGTGGTCAAGGAGCGCCATCCGGGCTTCGGGGTTGGCCTTGCGCCCCTTCGTTTCTACCACTTCTCTTTAGACGCGGTTGGAGGGCGGAACGTCAGTCTCGCCGTTGTTCCTGGCCTTGGCGTCGGGGTGGCCTACTACCTTGCCTTCAACGGCGTCGGAAGCCTCCGCGGAGTCCTTCGTTTCAGAAGAACCGTCCTTCTTCATTTCCCGGACTTCCGACTTGAAAATGCGCATCGACTGCCCAATGCTGCGCGCCATGGACGGCAGCTTCGGCGCTGCGAAGAGCACCAGAGCCAGGACGATGATGATGATGAGATGCCAGCCTTCGAGCCTCATGTGGGGAGGTCCTTTCCTTTTGGATACATCCTACGTCTATCTGAATTCAATGTCGTGCAGGGATTGGGGCTGACCCCGCTCTGCTTTGCGCTTGACGCGCTTCTGGCGACGAACTTCCTGGCGGAAGGCTTTGGCCGTCAGGTAATCATGACGCATCTGATCCGGTGAGGCAAAAATTGCGGACCCCGGCACGGGGCTGTCTTCCGGCGTTTCAACATCGGAGGTTTCGGGCGCAGGTGAAAGGTTGCTGAAACGTTTACCCGCGTCGCCCAGTTCATGAACAGTTGACATGAATTTCCTGAACAAGCGATACCCAAGCGTCAGGTGAAGCAGCAACGAAAGGGCTATGAGCGCGATCCACAACAGGATCCAGAACCACCAAGGCATCTGAGTAGTCTAGCCAGCCGTGCCGTCGGAAAGGGAGTCGTACTGATTCGCCGCCGCGTTCAGCCATACCCGTGTTTCCTCCCGCAAGGCCTGCGGGTCCAGTATCCGGACCGCTCCGCCGTGTTGCGAAACGAACATTGGCAGCCACTCTGCGGTGCCGAACCGTACTTCAGCGAGGAGGCCGCCGTCGGGCAGTTGTGCCGTGCGTTCAGCGTAGTAGTCATCCGCCAGCCCGGAGCCTTGCCTGGTCAGCTGGAGCACCACCAGGACGTCGTCGTCGCTGGGCGTAAACAGCCGTGCAGGGTAATCCTGCTCTGCAGTAGCCAGTCCCGATGCCGGAAGTCCGTTCGGTTCAACAACTTCCACTCTGTCCAGGCGGAAGTTCCTGATTCCGGCCTTGCTGTGGCAGTACGCCTCGAAGTACCACGTATTATCCATCGAATAGAGCCGCAACGGATCAACATCGCGTTCGGTCAGTTCATCGCGTTGCCGGGAAAAGTACTTCAGATGCAGTTGGCGTCCGTCCCGGATCGCCTGGGTGATGACGGCGAAGGCCTGGGATTGTTCAGGCTCTATGGATTGCCCCGCGACGGCACCGGCCAAGCGTCCGGCCTGCCCCGCCGCGCCGGTCAGCTTGATGGTGACAGACTCCAGGGCGCTCCCCGGCTGGTCTTCGGAGACGCCGGCCAGTGATGGCAGATCGCCCAGCATGGCCAGGCCGGTCAGCAAGGCAGCGGCTTCGTCTTCGTTGAAACGCACCGGACGGTTCAGCTCCAAATGCTCGGAGATGTACACATGGTCGTTTTCCCACTGGATATCCAGGAGGTCATCCGGGTATCCCTCCGGAAGTCCGGAGCAGATGAGGATCTTGAGGTCATCAATCAGCGCTTTGCGCGTAATACCGAAATGATCTGCCACTTCCTGGATGTGGAGCCCTTGGTGGTGTACCAGGAAAGGGACCAACTGAAGCATCCTGGCCAGTTGGTCTTCCGAGGTACGTTTGCGGGCCCGCTGCGCCCGTGCGGCCTCAGGAAACTCCACCGGAACAGCCGGTTCAGCGTCGAACTCCAAGGCAGCCCTGAGCCGGCGAACGACGGCGTCACGCAGCTCGGCGGGACCCTCCACTTTGACGTGGGGGCCGTAGGAGGCCAGTTCTTCAGCAAAAGCCTCCGGGTCGCGGAACTCAACGGTAACCCGGTCACGGCCACGGTCATCCGGAGCCGTTTCGAGGGCCCTTTTCCGCAAGGCAAGCAGCCGGTCCTTGTCGACAACCAGCACCGCCCGCTGCTCGGGCAACTCGTGCAGGGCATCCAGCTCAGCCCGGGCATTGAAACCGGCCGGAGGTTCGAAAATGCTCCCGGGCACCACGGTTACCGCGGTTGTCATCCGCGAAAGGCGGAACAGCCTCTTCGCTCCCCTCCCCCGGTCAAAGCCCACGAGGTACCACTGGCCAAAGCGGCTGCCCAGGCCCCAGGGCTCAACCTCGCGCACCTCTTCACGCCCGGTACTGACAGCGAGGTAGCCGAAGCGGACCGGATGGTTTCCGTGCATGGCTGCTACGACGTCGTCGAAGGCCTGGCCCGCGGGCTTGATGCGGGGCTGGACGCCGGCAGGAAGGTCAACGTCCGCGAAACCTCCCGCGGCCTGAAGTTTTCGGACCGCGTTCGCAGCGGCCGAACCAAGTGCTGCCCGTTCCCACAGTTGCGCGGCGAGCAACAGAACGGTGCATTCTGCAGGCGTCAGGCTTACATCAGGGAGCCGGTTGGAGTCCTTGCCGATGCGGTAGCGCGTTGACGCCGGGTCATCGACACCGAAGTGCCGGGGGTCGGTGAGGGTCTCGATGTCAAAGCCGAACTGCTTCAAATCCACTTTGTCGCGCTCGAACATGCGCCCAAAGGCAACGTCGTTCTCTGCGGAGTCGTGATAGACCTTCTCGCGGAGGACGGAGCGTGGAAGGCCCACCCTGGTATTGAGCAAAGCCAGGAGAAGGTTCAGGAGTCGTTCAGTGCGGGATGCGGACACGTTGCTACGTTACTAAAGACCGGCGGGAAAGCAGCAAGGCGCGTCACCAACCGGGAAAACCGGAAGGTGACGCGCCTTGGCTCAGAGCTCAGTCCTAGCGGACAGCCACGAGGTCGACAACGAAGATCAGGGCTTCGTTGGGCTTGATCGCTCCACCGGCGCCACGGGAGCCGTACGCGAGTTCGGAGGGGATCTCGAGGCGGCGGCGGCCACCGACCTTCATGCCCAGCAGGCCCTGGTCCCAGCCCTGGATGACCTGGCCTACGCCAACACGGAAGTCCAGCGGAGCGCCACGGCCCCAGGAAGCGTCAAATTCTTCGCCGGTCGACCAGGCAACGCCGACATAGTGGGTGGAAACGGTGTCTCCGGCTTTGGCTTCCGCGCCGGTGCCTTCGATGAGGTCCGTTATGACGAGGTCAGTGGGGACGTCGCCTTCCGGGAAGTCGATTTCGGGCTTGGTGCGGTCGAAATCACGCTGTCCAAATGACATGGTTGCTCCTTGGTGTGAGGGACGGATTGTGTCAGGAACCAGCTTAAACCAGCACCCTTGCAGTCCGTGTACGTTCTGGTGTGGTTACTTGACGCCGAGGATGTCGACGACGAAGACGAGGTCGCCCTTGGCTTTACCCTGGCCGGCTTCACCGTAGGCCAGGTCCTGAGGGATGACCAGCAGGACGCGCGAGCCAACAGTCTTGCCTTCCAGGCCCTGGGTCCAGCCCTTGATGACTCCGGTAAGGGGGAAACTGGTGGGCTCTCCCCTGTCGAAGCTGGAGTCGAACTTGGTGCCGTCCGAAAGGTTAACACCCACGTAGTTGACCGTGAGGGTATCAGTGGTCTTGACAGCAGCTCCGGAGCCCTTGATGAGGTCCTGGGCGATGAGTTCCTTCGGGGCGGCCACGCCGTCCACGGAGATCTGGGGAATGCCCTTGTCGTCTTCCTTCACGGTGGGCAGGCCGGCGGGAGGAGTCACAGCTTCACCTTCGGGCTTCTCCAGGACAGGAGCGGCATCCTTGGCAGAGACAATCTTGAAGACCACCAGTTGCGTCGCGGCGGGAGTACCACTGGAGGAATTGCCGGGAGCGGCAATGGCAACGTGGCTGCCGACCTTGGCACCGATGATGGCGTTGTAGATCAGTTCATTGCTGGACTTGATCTGGTCCGTCAGGTCGATCGGCTGGGGGCCGTTTGCGTAGCCGTCTTCCAAGGTCTTGCCATCGTTGCCGTCCACGGCAACGTAGGCCAGTTCGGCTGTTTGTCCGGCCTTGACCCGCTCTCCGTCGCCTTCACTGACGACGTCGACTGTGGGTTCGGCCACCGTCAGGGGCTTGGAGAACTCGATACCCGGCGCTTTGTCGTTTCCGTTGTCCGTCACCTTCACGGAGTCGAGCTTGGAAACGTCGCCAACGGATTTGCTGGTGGGCTCGGCGGCCGGCGTGCCCGAACCACCGCAAGCGGTGATGAGCAGAAGGGCGGGCAGGAGGATTGCTAGGAGTCGGCGCACAAAAAAGACACTTTCGTCGGGGCAAGGGAAGCTCGGAAAGGCACATTGCGCCTCCAAGCAGGTTGGGTCCCGGGAAGAGACCACTATCCAGAATAGCCCGTGAAGCTGGGAGTCAGCTCATAGAGTCCAGCAGCGCATCCACCCGCTCATCGACGCTGCGGAAAGGGTCTTTGCAAAGGATTGTCTGGTGGGCCCGGTCGTTGAGCTTCAAATGGACCCAGTCGACGGTGTAGTCGCGGCCAAGTTCCTGTGCCCGGCGGACAAAATCTCCCCGCAGCTTCGCCCTCGTGGTCTGCGGAGGTGCATCCACGGCATCCTTGACATCTGTTTCCGTCACCAGCCGGCGTGCGGCGCCCCGAGCCTGCAGAAGGAAGAAGAGTCCCCGCTGCCGGGAAATATCGTGGTAAGTGAGGTCGAGCTGGGCAATTCGCGGCGAATCCAGGCTGAGGTCGTGACGACGCATGTACCCGTCCATCAACTTCTTCTTGATAGCCCAGTCCACCTCGGTATCAATGGTGGACGTGTCACCGCTGTCGATCGCGTCCAAGGTGCGCTTCCACAGGTCCAGGATCAGCGGCACGTGGGCATTGTGCGCCCCGTTGGTGGCCACAAACTCAGTGACCTTGCCCAGATACTCGCGCTGGATGTCGAGGGCGGTCAGCTGCCTGCCGTTGGCAAGCCTGACCAGCGCACGGCCGGTCAGGTCGTGGGAGATTTCACGGATGCTCCGGATGGGGTTCTCCATCCGCATGTCGCGCATGATCACCCCGGACTCGATCATGCGGAGGATCAGGTCCACGGTTCCCACCTTGAGCAGCGCCGTTGTTTCGGACATGTTGCTGTCGCCCACAATGACGTGGAGGCGGCGGTAGAACTCCGCGTCCGCATGCGGTTCATCCCGGGTGTTGATGATGGGCCGGGACCGGGTGGTGGCTGAAGATACGCCTTCCCAGATGTGGTCGGCGCGCTGGGAGAACGCAAAGGTGGCGCCGTGGGGTGTTTTGAGGACCTTGCCTGCTCCCGCGATCAACTGCCGGGTCACCAGGAAGGGAATGAGGATCTCGGCCAGACGGGAAAACTCGCCGCGGCGCGGGATCAGGTAGTTCTCGTGGCTGCCGTAGGAGTTCCCTGCGGAGTCGGTGTTGTTCTTGAACAGGTACACAGTTCCGTTGAAGCCCTCGGCCGCCAGCCTTGCCTGCGCCTCGTCCACGAGGTCGTCCAGGATCAGTTCGCCGGCCCTGTCGTGGGCAATCAACTGGGCGAGGTCGTCGCACTCAGCAGTGGCATACTCCGGATGTGAGCCCACATCCAGGTAAAGGCGCGAGCCGTTGGTCAGGAACACGTTCGATGACCTGCCCCAGCTCACTACCTTCCGGAACAGGTAGCGGGCAACTTCCTCCGGAGCCAGCGGCCGTGAATCCGGGCTCGAATAGGAGATGCCGAATTCGGTCTCGATGCCAAATATTCTCTTATCCATCTCAAGACTCCTCTGTGAGCAACCGGGTCATGTCCTCCGGCAACAGCCTGCGGAACGCCCTCCGGGAGCCGCGGTGGCTTTCGGAGGCACGGTACAGGACCGCAGCTTCGACGGCGGTGGACGGAAGGGCGTCAGCGTCCTTGTCCGTGGAAAGGGCACGCAGGGCCAAACGCATGGCTCCGGCAAGGCTGAGGTCGGGCTCCCACGCACCACTGACGACGTCGGAAATTTGATCGGCAAGACCGCCCATGACCACGAAGCCGTTCTCATCGGCGATGGAACCGTCAAAGGTCAACCGGTAAAGATGGTCCTGCTCCTGCGCCAAACCTACCTCGGCCACAGCGAGTTCCACTTCAAACGGCTTCTGTTCGGCGGTGAATACAGCTCCCAAACTCTGGGCGTAAACACTCGCCAGGCCGCGGGCGGTGACGTCTTCCCGGTCGTAGGAGTAACCCCTGACATCGGCGTACCGCACGCCGGCCTGCCGAAGGCTCTCGAACTCGTTGTACTTACCCACCGCGGCGAACGCGATTTTGTCGTAGATCTCACCAATCTTGTGCAGTGATGGCGAGGGATTCTCTGCGATGAGCGCAATGCCGTCAGCGCAACTGATCACCACTACCGAGCGGCCCCGTGCGATGCCTTTCCGTGCAAAATCCGCACGGTCCTTCATGAGTTGCTCAGGTGAAACATAGAACTGCTGGGTCATCTCAGGCCTCCCGTCCAGCGATGGCGCGGGATTCGACAATCTCCCCCGCGATGGCGGCGAGATCCCGTTCCGGAACCCGGCGGTTTCCGGCACGGTTGACGGTGTAGACCACAGGCCAGAGTTGGCGGACAGGATCAGGCCCGCCAGTAGCTGAGTCGTCGTCGGCGGCGTCGTACAGGGCCTCGACGGCCACAGCTACGGCCGCTTCTTCGGAAAGGTTTGGCTTCCACAACTTCTTCAGCGCTCCACGGGCAAACACTGAACCTGAACCCACGGAGTGGTGTTCCTGCTCTTCGTAGCGGCCACCCGTGACGTCATAGGAGAACAGCCTGCCGACCCCTGAGACCTGGTCAAAACCTGCAAACAATGGAATGACCGCCATCCCCTGCATGGCCATGGGCAGGTTTCCCCGGATCATGGCACCGAGGCGGTTGGCCTTGCCTACGAGGCTAAGCAACGTGCCCTCGATTTTTTCGTAGTGCTCCAGTTCAACTTGGAAAAGCCGGGTGATGTCAATGGCAAGACCAGCTGTTCCGGCAATTCCCAGGACGGAGTACTCATCCGCCGGGAACACTTTTTCGATATGCCTGCTGGCGATGATGTTGCCCATGGTGGCGCGACGATCCCCCGCCATCAGCACACCGCCGGCATAGGTCAAAGCGACGATCGTGGTGGCATGCGGAGAGGCAGGTATGGTCCCGGCCGGCAAGGATTGGTTGAACGGCAGGAGTTCGGGGCGCGAGCGTTGGAGATGCTCCGTGAAAGAAGATGTTGCCTGGTTGGCCAGGGGGCCGGTTGACGGGTCCTGCATTGCTGCACTCCTTCGACTCTGCGTTCCGATGCCCGGCGGCCTCACGCCTGCCGGGCAGTACATCCTGTAACGGGGGTCCTGTTACTGGCCACCCTTTTGGACAAACGCCCTGACGAACTCTTCAGCGTTCGACTCAAGAACGCCGTCGATTTCGTCGAGGAGGTCATCCACGCCCTGGGTCGCATCCGACGCCTGGGCCGCTGGTGCCGCGGGCGGGGCCTCGGGGACATCCACCTCGGTTTCGGTGTCCCGGGACTGCGGTTGTTGCTGCTCCTGTGCTGCCATTTTCTTTCTCCCTACTGTCAGTCTCCTGATGGTGGAGACTTCCTACTGCCATATTGCCACGCTGCGGGCTGCTGCGTATGGCTTTGACCAGGCCAGGATCCTCCCGTGGCGGGGCGTCCTCAACTCTTCGCCGGCGGAGTATTCCGGCCCATTAATTCGGACAGGAATGCGCCGGCTTCATGGTGCCGCTCAAACAGGGCACCGGTCAGTGCCTCAGTGCCACGCAGGGGTTCACGCGTGGGGACCCTTTGCAGCTTGCCCAGGCCCGGAACATCAAAAATGACCGAGTCCCAACTTGCCCCGACCACGTCCTTGGCGAACTTGGAAACACACCGGCCGCGGAAGTAGGCGCGGGTGTCCGACGGCGGTTCGGTGACCGCCCGGGCGATGTCGGCGTCGTCGACGATGCGCGTCATGCGGTCCTTGGACAGCAGCCTGTAGTAGAGGCCCTTCTCCGGCCGGATGTCAGACCACTGGAGATCAACCAAGCCCAGGCGGGCGTCGTTCCACGCCAGTCCGTCGCGGTTCCGGTATCCCTCCAGGAGCGATTTCTTGGCTACCCATTCCACGGAGGAAGCGGCCACACCAAGATCAGTGCCCAGCGTTGTCAGCGTCGATTCCCAGCGTGCAAGGACGTCGTGGGTGTGGCCGTCTCCCGTGACGGAATCCGCCACTCCCGTTTCCTGGGAAAGTTTCGCGGCTGCCTCGTAGTACATCCATTGGATGTCCAGTGCTGTGACCCTGCGGCCATCGAGCAACCTGACAGTGGCTGCCAGAGTGGTGTCGTGGCTGATGGCCTGAAGCGCCTGGACAGGCTCATGAACCTCAATTTTTGGAGCCTGGCCTGCCTCCACGAGGCTAAGGACCATAGCCGTGGTACCGAACTTGAGGTAATTGGAGGCCTGGCTGAGGTTGGCGTCGCCAATGATGACGTGGAGCCGCCGGTACTTGTCGGCTGTCGCGTGCGGCTCATCGCGGGTGTTGATGATCGGGCGCCGGATGGTGGTTTCCAGGCCCACTTCCGCCTCGAAGAAGTCGGCCCTCTGGCTGATCTGGTAACCGGGGGTGGAACTGTCTTGCCCCAGTCCAACCCGTCCGGCCCCGCAGACCACCTGGCGGGAGACAAAGAACGGAGTCAGGCCACGGATGATGTCGCCGAAAGGCACCGAACGCGGCATGAGGTAGTTCTCATGTGAACCATAGGACACAGACTTGTTGTCCGTGTTGTTCTTGTAGAGGTTGATGGGAGGCAGGCCGGCATCAGCTGCCACTTTGCGCACGGTGGCCAAGGCAACCAAATCCCCTGCGGCATCCCAAGCCACAGCGTCACGCGGGTTGGTGACCTCAGGGCTGGAATACTCAGGGTGCGCGTGGTCCACGTAAAGGCGTGCCCCGTTACCAAGGACCATGTTCATCAAGAGGGAACCGGACTCGTCCGCACCATCGAGTTCCAACTCCTGGCGGCCATAGGCCAACGCGACGGCCTCGGCGTCGAGCACTGGTGGCTGGTCCGTGAGTTGGCTGGGGTCCGCGGCAGCCCTGTCCAGGGTCCAGCCACGGGCGTCGTGCAAAGGTTCTTCGTCCGTATAGTCCCAGCGCGTTTCGGCGCCGCCGGCAGCCCGTTGCCGGGTAACCGTGGCGTACGCCTGAATGATCCTGGCAGACATCATGGTGGCGTTCGCCCCGGGGGCGGACGGTGCATGGATGCCGTATTCAGTTTCCGAGCCCATGACGCGCATGGCACCGCCGGCGGGCAACTTCTCTGCAGGCGTACCGTCCGGTCTTGCCGTCATAGGTACTGGCCCGTGTTGGGGGTGGTTTCAATGGACTTGCCCGGTTCCTGTCCTGCCTTGCCTTGGACGATGGTGCGGATGTAGGTGATCCGTTCGCCCTTCTTGCCCGAGATCCGTGCCCAGTCGTCCGGGTTGGTGGTGTTGGGCATGTCCTCGTGCTCGCGGAACTCATCCACCACTGCCCGCAGCAAGTGCTCGATCCGGAGCCCCTTCTGGTTGTTGGTCAGGAGGTCCTTGATGGCGTACTTTTTGGCACGGTCCACCACGTTCTGCACTACGGCCCCGGAGTTGAAGTCTTTGAAGTAGAGCATTTCCGTGTCGCCGTTTGCGTACGTGACCTCAAGGTACTCATTGGACTTTTCGGTGGAGTACATGGCTTCCACCGTGCGCTGGACCATGGCGTCGACGGTGGCTTGCACGTCTCCGCCGTACTCGGCCAGGTCCTGGGCATGGAATGGCAGGTCGGTAGTGATGTACTTGCCGAAGATGTCCGCAGCGGCCTCGGCATCGGGGCGCTGGATCTTGACCTTTACGTCCAGGCGGCCCGGCCGGAGGATGGCGGGATCGATCATGTCTTCACGGTTGGAGGCGCCAATGACAATGACGTTGTCCAAGCGCTCAACGCCATCGATCTCGCTGAGCAGCTGGGGAACAATGGTGGTTTCGACGTCGGAGGAAACGCCGGTGCCGCGGGTGCGGAACAGCGAATCCATCTCATCAAAGAAGACCACCACGGGGCTGCCGTCGGACGCCTTTTCCCGTGCGCGGGAGAAGATCAGCCGGATGTGGCGCTCTGTCTCGCCTACGTACTTGTCCAGCAGCTCCGGGCCCTTGATGTTCAGGAAGTAACTCTTCAGGTCGGTATTGCCGGCGCGCTCTGCAGCGCGTGCAGCGAGCGAGTTGGCCACAGCTTTGGCAATAAGTGTCTTGCCGCAGCCCGGAGGGCCGTAAAGCAGGATACCCTTGGGTGCTTTCAGGCCATGCTCCCGGTAGAGGTCCGGATGAAGGAACGGCAATTCCACGGCATCGCGGATCTGTTCAATCTGCGGGCCCAGGCCGCCGATGTCCTGGTACGTGATGTCCGGTACCTCTTCGAGGACGAGGTTCTCCACCTCTGCCCGAGGCACCTTTTCCAACGCATAGCCGGTCCGTGAATCCAGGGAGAGGGCATCCCCGACTTTCAGGTGGACACTCTGCAGTGCCCCCGAGAGCCGGACCACACGTTCTTCGTCGGCGCGGCCTACCACCAAGGCGCGGTCCTTGCCAAGCATTTCCTTCAGCGTTACCAGCTCGCCGGCCCGTTCGTAGCCAAGGCCCGCCACCACCAGCAGGGCCTCGTTCAGGAGGACCTCCTGCCCAACGGCAAGCTGGTTTACGTTCACCAGCGGGCTGACGCCCACCCGCATCTTCCGGCCGGCGTTGAAGATGTCCACGGACTCCTCCGTGGCGGCCTGGCTGGAACTGCCGGCTGTTGGCTGCTTCCGCGGATTGATCTGCACCACGGTCCCGAAACTGTAAGGCGGCTGGCCCTCTTGCTCCAGTGCACCCTTCAAACGGAGGATCTCGGCCTTCGCCGTCTCCAGCATGCTCACAAGCTTGCTGTTGTTCTGGGTCGCGGCTGCCAGCTGGCGGTCAATGTGGCGAAGCTTGTCCCGGAGGATATTGATCTGCCGTTCGGCAACAGTCAGGTCGCTCGAGGGCTCGGGCGGTTGGACAGCTGCAAGCCTCCGGCTTGCTGCTTCTTCCGCTGCGGCGTGTGCTTCTTCCGGCGTCGGCCGTCCAAGGTCGTTGTTTGACGTATCCACGATTCATCAGCCCCTTCCTGCGCTTAAGAAGACCTTAGTCCCGAAAAGCTCAGGGTGCTGGGTGACATCCGGAATGCGAACCCTATTGTGACCTTTGTCAGTTTGTGACTGCGGGATCATCCTGGACGTTGGTCCCGGCAATGGCGTCGCGGGCGGCCCGGCGGAGTTTCTTGTCCGAAACGGACCTCTCCCCCACAGCGGCCGGTGTCCATGCGTTGAGGTCCTCTTCGCTGAACTCGGTCTTGGACGGGCGGCGCTTGACGGAAATTCCGGTCACGCCCTCGGCAAGCCGGCGGGTCACCAGGAGGAAGCCTGTGTGGGCCACCATGCGGTGGTCCGGCCGGACCGCCAGGCCTTCGAGGTGCCAACCGCGCACCATCGACTCCCATGCGTCAGGCTCGGTAAAGCGTCCATCAGCGCGGATGGCTTCCGCTGTGCGGGACAACTGGGTGACGGTTGCCACATAGTTGATCCAGACGCCGCCGGGAGCCAGGACCGTAGCCACGGCATCAAGGCACTCCCATGGAGCCAACATGTCCAGGACCACGCGGTCCACGGAGCCGGGGGCCTCGGCCTTGACCACTTCTTCCTGGAAGTCACCCAAGGAAATCTGCCACGCAGGGTGCGGTCCACCGAAGATGGTCTCCACGTTGCCGCGGGCGATGTCCGCGAATTCTTCACGACGCTCAAAGGAATGGAGGTAGCCGTTGTCGCCGACTGCCCGCAGGAGCGAGATGGAGAGGGCACCGGAGCCGACGCCGGCCTCGACTACGCGTGCGCCCGGGAAGATGTCAGCCATGGTGACGATCTGGGCGGCGTCCTTCGGGTAGACCACTGCGGCGCCCCGGGGCATGGACAAGACGAAGTCCGAGAGCAGGGGCCGGAGGGTCTGGTACTGCTGGCCAACGTTGTTGCTGACCACGGAACCATCGACCTTGCCGATGATTTCGTCATGGTTGAGGAAGCCCCGGTGGGTATGGAAGGCACCGCCCACTTCGAGGGAGATGGTGTTCATGCGGCCACGTTCGTCAGTGAGCTGGACACGCTCGCCTACGCGGAAAGGCCCGCGCCGACGTGCGGCACCCGTGGGCTGCGGGGCCTGGCCGGGGACTGCCTGGCTGGCGGCTGCCTGGTCGGCGGTTGCCTCGTCGTTGCCTGCGTTGGCTTCGGGGGCGGCGGTTTCGCTGCTCATGTACTGTTCCTCGCTCCTGTACGGCCGGGCCGCAACATCATGCTGGCGGTTGGGCGCCAAAAATTCACTGGGTTCTTCGGTAAAACCGCCGGCATGCAACTCTACCGGCAAGGATGTCAGGCGCGCCCGCTGCGGCGGGCTTCCTTACCTGTTATGGCTGTCACTACTGCCTGCTGGCGCAGAAGGCCGGTGACGATTCCGTTGTGGTCCACCACAGCGTATTCGCCGCCCTCCAGCCGTGCCAAGTACTGGATCAGTTCCTGGCCCTTGGACCATTCCGGGACATATGCGCCGGCGCCCAGGGCATGGGCCACTGCGGTGACGGGCGTCGTCGTCGTTGATTGGGGAGGCACTGCCGCCGCTGCGCCGAAGTCGACAACGCCCTGCGGTTTGCCATCAGGTCCGCAAATTACGACGGCGGGACTTCCGGCCGGTGATATGTCCAGGACGTCGGCCACGGTGGCCGAGTTCGGCACGCCGACGGCGCGCTCCGCCAGGCCCGCAGCACTTACAAGGTAGAGGCGGCTGCGGAGCTTCGCGTGATGGATGGAGCTTGAGGCGCCCATCCATAGGAAACCGCAGACGAGGACGGTGATCAACATGAGGTTGATGTCCAGGGGTGAGCCGCTGATGAGGGGAAGGCCGATGAACCAGATGACCAGGGCGGCCACGATGATCCGGCCGGACCAGCCGGCAGCGATGGTGCCCTTGTCCTGGTCGCCGGTAGCTTTCCACACGGCCGACTCCACCAGTCGCCCGCCATCCAACGGCAATCCGGGGAGGATGTTGAACAGCCCGATCAGGAGGTTGGCCCACATCAGGATATTCGCGAGGATGTCAGAGACGCCGTTCAGGGCGCCGGTGGACAGTACTGCCCACATCCCTGCCGCCAAAACGAAGTTGGACGCCGGCCCCGCCAACGCCACCACCACGGACCGTCCCGGAGATGCAGTGAAGTTCTCAAACTGTGTGTGGCCGCCCCAAAGGTTCAGCACAATCTTTTCGGTAGGCCATTTGAAGACCTTGGCGCTGAGGGCATGTGCCAATTCATGGACCAGGACGGAGACCGCGAGGAGCAGTGCGTAACCCAGGGCAACAAAATAGGCCCCTACGCCGAGGTCCGGCATCCGTACCAGCAGCGCGGGTCCGTAGACGATGACCGTGAAGCCGGCGATGACGAACCATGAATACGCCAGGTAGACGGGAATCCCCGCGATCTTCCCGAGGGGGATGCCGTCTTTCTTGGTGGTTGCATGGTGCGGTGTGGCGGAGCTGGTCACCTAGTTGGCCCCTTCAAGCTGGTTCGCTGCAGCGAAACGGTCTTCGACGAGTTGCTGCAGATCGGCTGGGGTCCGTCCCACCAGGGTGTCCCAGGCAACCATGCGGGAATCCTCCGGCAGCGGCACCTGGTGTGGAATGCCGACGGTGACAACACCGGAGGCGATCGCCGCGGTGGCGCCCGGAACGGAATCCTCGAGTGCGACGCAGTGGTGGATCGTCAGGTCCGGATCATCAAGGCGCAGGCGTTCCACCCCCGTGAGGTAGGCCTCAGGGTGCGGTTTTCCATTGGCAACGGTATCGCCGGTAACCATGAACTCGAAGTAGGGCTTGGGAAGGCTCTCCACCACCACGCCGGCCAACGGGCCTTCTGACATGGTCACCAAGGCGCAGCGAATACCGGCCTGGTGGAGATCATCGAGCAGTTCACGGGCCCCGGGCCGCCAAGGAACCTCTTTGCGAACCTGCGCGATCACCTGTGCGCTCAAAGTATCCACGATCTCACGGGCCTCAAGCTCGACGCCGGCGGCCTGAAGGACAGCAGCGGAGTGAAGCAGGGACTGTCCCACCAATTGCATGGCCTGCTGGTGGGACCAGCTTCCGCCATGGGACTCCACCAGCGCACGCTCGGCCGCGATCCAATAGGGTTCGGTATCGACCAGTGTGCCATCCATATCCCAGAGCACGGCTTTGAGGAGGGGCTGGCTGGGTAACGAATGCATGGTTTCAAGTCTACGTGGAACCTGGCGGACGCCCGCGCGTGCATTGCGCTGTGGGCGAATAAGGGACACGCACCGGTGCCCAATGCCATGCATCCACGAGGGTCTTGGACGTAGGGTGAGTGGATGAACAGTGTGGACGGGACACCCGAAGGACAGGACATCACCGCGGAGCCCGAGCGTTTCCTCAAGGAACCTGCGGAAGGCCAGCGCGTCACTGTAATGCTTGCCGCCTTTGAGGGCTGGAACGATGCAGGCGAGGCCGCAAGTGATGCGCTGCACTACTTGAACAAACTGTGGGACGGCAAGAAGGTCGGCACAGTGGACGCCGAGGAATATTACGACTTCCAGTTCACCCGGCCCACCGTGCGGCGCACATCCTCCGGAGCGCGCAAGGTCAAATGGCCATCGACCCGGATCTACAAAGCAGCCGTACCGGACAGCAACGTGGACGTGGTCTTCGTCCTGGGTACCGAGCCTTCCTACCGATGGCGTGCCTACACCACCGAACTGCTGGTTCATGCCGAAGCGCTCAAGGTTGATTCGGTCATCCTGATTGGCGCGTTGCTGGCAGATGTTCCCCATAGCCGCCCGATCCCGGTCAGTACCACCACGGAGGACAGTTCCCTGCGGGAACGGCTGAACCTGGAGGCCTCGCAATACGAAGGGCCGGTGGGCATCGTAGGTGTGCTCGCTGAGTTTGCCATGCTGGCCGGACTTCCCACCGTTTCCCTCTGGGCGGCGGTCCCCCACTATGTGGCCCAGCCGCCGTCGCCAAAAGCCCAGCTTGCCATCCTGCACAAGGTGGAGGACCTCCTGCAGGTCCCCCTGGACAGCCAGGCCCTTGCCGAGGAATCGGAAGCCTGGGAGCGCGGCGTGGACGAACTTGCTACCGAAGACCCGGAGATCGCCGCTTACGTGCGGCAGTTGGAAGAAGCCAAGGACACCGCCGACCTCCCCGAAGCTTCCGGCGAATCCATTGCCCGGGAGTTCGAGAGGTACCTCAAGCGACGCGGCAAAGACCGCCCCTGAGGCGGCACGGACACAAGAACGGCAGCGGCCCCGCAGCATGGCGGTTTCTCGGGGCCGCTGCCGTTTGCTTGGGCTTGAGGGCTTAGAGTTCCACGCCCAGCAATGCGTTGATTGCGTCTGAGATCAGGGCACTGTCCTGTTCCGAAGCTGTGGCGTTGGCCCGGAGCGTGACATCGGCCCACTCGTCGATCGCGGCAATGGCTCCCGGGGCGTTGAGGTCGTTGGCCAGCTCGCTGCGCATGGCGGTCACCAGAGGTCCTGCGGAACCTGCAGGGGCATGCCCGGCGGCATCACGCCACCGCGCCAGCCGCTTCTTCGCTGCGGCGAACTCTTCCTCGGTCCATGACCAGTCCGAGCGGTAATGGTTGGCCAGGATGGCCAGACGGATGGCTGCTGGTTCTTCACCGGCGGCGCGGAGCTTGGAGACAAGGACAAGGTTGCCCTTGGACTTGCTCATTTTTTCTCCGTCCAGGCCCACCATGCCCGCGTGGGAATAGTGCTGCGCCAACGGCACTCCGGACAGGGAGTAGGCGTGGCCGGCTCCCATTTCGTGGTGCGGGAAGACGAGGTCCGAGCCCCCACCTTGGACGGTGAAGGGTGCGGGGAGGTATTTCTGCGCGATGACCGTACATTCAATGTGCCAGCCAGGCCGTCCGTCTCCGAGCGTTGCGCCGGGCCAGCTGGGTTCACCGTCACGGGCGGCACGCCAGAGCAGCGGATCAAGTGCATGGCGTTTTCCGGGCCGTGCCGGGTCTCCGCCGCGTTCGGCGAAGAGCGCCAGCATCTCTGCCTCACCGAGTCCGGAGACATCCCCCAGTGTCCAGGCGTCTGTTGCGTCCGAGCGCTTGCCGGCCATTTCGACGTCGTAATAGACATCGCCGTCAGGTTCGCCGTCGGTACCGGGCACCCGGTAGGCAACGCCGTCCGCAATAAGGCGCTCGATGGCCGGCACGATGTCCGGGATGGCCTCGACGGCGCCGATGTAGTGGTTAGGTGCCAGCACGTTCAGTGCGCCCATGTCGGTCTGGAACAGCTCGATCTGGCTCTGGGCCAATTCGCGCCAGTCCACGCCCGTGGCGGTGGCGCGCTCGAGCAGGGGGTCATCGATGTCCGTGACATTTTGGACGTAGGAGACGCGCAGGCCAGCGTCGCGCCAGGCCCGGTTCAGGAGGTCGAAGGCCACGTAACTTGCTGCATGGCCCATATGGGTTGCGTCGTACGGCGTGATGCCGCAGACGTACATGGACTGTTCGGGTTGCCGCTCAACCTCCACTACACGGCCAAGGGCTGTGTCGAACAGGCGTAGTTGCGGCATGCTGCCGGGCAGCTCAGGAACAGGGCGGGAGGTCCACGATTTCACTACTCAACCTTAGTGCTAGGCACTGATGACACCGAAATAGAGGAGGACATACAACGCCAGTCCCAGCAGAATCCGGTACCAGACGAACAACCGGTAGCTGCGGGTGGAGACGAACTTCAGGAACCATCCAATGATGATGTAGCCCACCACGAAGGCGATGACGGTGGCCATTGCAGTCTCTGCCAGGCCATACGGACCGGCCAGTCCATCGTGGGAAACCGTCTTGTACAGCTGGTACAGGCCACTGCCGAATACTGCCGGGATGGCGAGCAGGAACGAATACCGCGCAGCGGCCTCACGGGTGTAGCCCATCAGCAGTCCGGCCGTGATGGTTCCGCCGGAGCGGGAGACTCCGGGAATCAAAGCCATGGCCTGGGCGAAACCGTACAGGATGCCGTGCTTGTAGGTCAGCTGTGTGAGATCCCTCTCCTGCCGTCCGATCGCGTCCGCAACGGCGAGGATCATGCCGAAAACGATCAGCATGGTGGCGACGATCCACATGCTCCGAAGCACCGACTCGATCTGGTCCTGGAACAGCAGGCCCAGGACGATGATCGGAAGGCTGCCAAGGATGACGAGCCATCCCATGCGGGCATCGGGATTGTTGCGCTCCACTTTGCCTGTCAGGGACCCGAACCAGGCGCGGATGATCCTGACGATGTCGCGCCAGAAGTAGACGATCACGGCTGTCTCTGTTCCCAGCTGCGTGATGGCAGTAAACGCGGCACCGGGATCGGAGGCGTTCGGGAGGAACGAGCCGACGATCCGCAGGTGTGCGCTCGAAGAGATCGGGAGGAATTCGGTAAGGCCCTGCACCAGGCCCAGCAAGGCAGCTTCAATCCAGTTCACGTGAATAGACCCTACGTCATGAAGACTGGGAACTCCCCGTAAGCTAGCAGCTATGCAGCAGCGTTATGTCGGGAACAGTGGGTTCCGCGTGTCCGCCTTGTCCCTCGGAACCATGTCCTGGGCACAAGAGACCGACGAGCAGGACGCTGCCGAAGTCCTGCAAGCATTCGTCGCTGCCGGCGGCACGGTGGTTGATACGGCGGCCTCCTATGCGCAGGGCCAGGCCGAGGCCATGCTCGGTTCCATGCTGGGCGATGTCGTGGCCCGCTCCGAGCTGGTCATCTCCACCAAAGCCGGCGTGTCGTTGTCGGACTCACGGCGCAGCATCAACGCCTCGCGCGGGGCCATGCTTTCCGCGCTCGATGCCAGCTTGGCAAGGCTTGGAACCGACTACATCGACATCTGGTTCGCCCACGAGTGGGACCCCAACGTTCCCCTCGACGAGACCCTTTCGGCGTTGGAACTTGCCCAGCGGACGGGCCGTGCCCGTTACGTGGGAATTTCCAACTACAACGGCTGGCAGACCGCAAAAGCCGCTGCCGTGGCAGGCTTCACGCTGGTGGCCAACCAGTCGGAGTATTCCTTGGTCCAGCGCAAGGCTGAATCGGAACTGATTCCTGCCGTGGAGGACGCCGGACTGGGCCTCATGGCGTGGGCGCCGTTGGGCCGGGGCGTCCTGAGCGGAAAGTACCGGGGGCAGATACCAGCAGATTCACGTGCCGCCCAGAACCGCCTGGCTGCCTACGTGGAGCCGTACCTGGAGCCGAGGGCCTCGCGGGTGGTGGAAGCGGTGGCCATGGCCGCACGCGGATTGGGGCGCTCTCCGATGGATGTTTCCCTGAGCTGGCTGTTGTCGCGGCCAGGTGTGGCAACGGCAGTTGTCGGCGCGAGGAACGCCGTCCAGCTCAAGGAACTGCTGAACGCGCAGTTTACGGCCCTGCCGGCCGAGATTGGACGTGCGCTGGAGGACGTCTCAGCCGCGTAGCTGCTTCCTAGCGGCGGTCCAGAATATCCAGCAGGTAGCTGCCATACCCGCTCTTGGCCAGCTTGGCGGCTTGTTGACGCAGTTCGTCGTCGTTCAGGTATCCCATCCGCCAGGCAACTTCCTCCGGCGCTCCGATCTTCAGCCCCTGCCGGTTCTCAGTGGTGCGGACGTAGTTCGAAGCATCGTTGAGGTCGCTGAAGGTCCCGGTGTCCAGCCATGCGGTTCCGCGCGGGAATTTCTGCACATGCAGCCTGCCACGTTCCATGTACTTCCTGTTGATGTCCGTAATCTCCAGTTCCCCCCGGGGCGATGGCTCAAGGTCTTTGGCCATGGCGACTACCTCGTTGTCATAGAAGTACAAACCAGGAACCGCGTAGTTGCTTTTGGGCGCGGCCGGTTTCTCTTCGATGGATACCGCCAGGCCGTCGTCGTCGAACTCCACCACGCCGTAGGCGGAGGGATCCTTGACCCAATAGCCAAAGATGGCACCGCCGTCGACGTCCACGTAGTGGCGCAACTGGTTGCCCATGCCGGGACCGTTAAAGATGTTGTCCCCGAGGATGAGGGCCACTTTGCCGCTCCCGATGTGCTCCTCCCCCAGGATGAACGCCTGGGCCAGCCCGTCCGGCGTCGGCTGCTCTGCGTACGTGAGGTTGATGCCGAACTGTGAGCCGTCGCCCAAAAGCCGCTGGAATTGGGCGGCATCGCCGGGCGTGGTGATGATCAGGACATCCCGGATCCCGGCAAGCATCAGCGTGCACAGGGGGTAATAGATCATGGGTTTATCGAACACCGGAACCAACTGTTTGCTGATTCCGAGCGTGATGGGATGAAGCCTTGAGCCAGTTCCACCTGCAAGAATAATTCCTCGCAAACCTGCCGTCCTCACCTGTGCCCAGTCCCGCCGCGGACGGCTACTCTAGGGCCATGCAGAGAATCCTTGTCACCGGCGGGGCCGGATTCATCGGATGCAACTTTGTCCACTACATCATGGAGCACACCGGCCTGCATGTCACGGTCTTGGATAAATTGACCTATGCAGGCAATGCCGGATCCCTGGCCGGTTTGCCGCCTGAACGGTTCACCTTTGTTCGCGGCGACATTTGCGATGCTGCAACGGTGGAGCCGCTGACTTCCGACGTGGACGCTGTGGTGCACTTTGCCGCAGAATCCCACAACGACAACTCCCTGGAAGAACCCCGGCCCTTCATCGACACCAACCTGCTGGGAACTTTCACCCTGATCGAGGCCGCACGAAAGTACGGGACCCGGTTCCATCACATCTCCACCGACGAGGTCTACGGCGACCTTGCCCTGGACGACCCCGCCCGGTTCACCGAGGAATCCCTCTACCGTCCCACCAGCCCGTACTCTGCCACGAAAGCGGGTTCGGACCTGCTGGTGAGGGCATGGGTCAGGTCCTTCGGCCTCAAGGCAACCATCAGCAATTGCTCCAACAACTACGGGCCCTACCAGCACGTCGAGAAGTTCATTCCACGCCAGATCACCAACATCCTTGAAGGCTCCCGTCCGCGCCTCTACGGCAACGGGCGGAACGTCCGGGACTGGATCCATGTGGAAGACCATTCCTCCGCCGTGATGGCGATTCTTGAAGGTGGCCGCTTGGGCGAGACCTACCTGATCGGGGCAAACGGAGAACGGTCCAACCGGGAAGTGGTGGAGAAGCTGCTGGCCATCACGGGGCTGCCCGTCGATGCTTACGACTTGGTGACCGACCGCCCCGGACATGACCTCCGCTATGCCATTGATTCAACCAAGCTCCGAAGGGAGCTCGGTTGGTCGCCCCGTTACTCGGATTTCGACGCCGGTCTGGCTGACACCATCGATTGGTACCGGGAAAACGAAGCCTGGTGGCGGCCACAGAAAGCCTCCACGGAATCCAAATACGCCGGCCAGGGCCACTAAGCCGTGGAACCTTCACAGCAGCTCCGTTCGCGGACTACGACCATTCCCGGGCTGGTGCTGTTTGAGATGCCGGTTCACGGCGACGAGCGGGGGTGGTTCAAGGAAAACTGGCATCGGGAGAAGATGCTGGAGTTGGGGCTTCCGGATTTCGGGCCGGTGCAAAACAACATCTCCTTCAACGCCGTCCGGGGTACAACGCGCGGAATCCACGCCGAACCGTGGGACAAGTTCATTTCGTTGGCCACAGGGAAAATCTTCGGGGCCTGGGTGGACCTGCGGGAAGGACCCGGATTCGGCACCATGTTCTGCGCCGAGATGACGGCAAAGGACGCAATTTATGTTCCCCGGGGCGTGGGGAATGCTTTCCAAACGCTGGAGGACAACACGGCGTACGCGTACCTGGTCAACGATCACTGGAGCGCGGAGGCGCAGAAGCATTACACCTTCCTCAATGCCGCCGATGAGCATGTGGCGGTACCGTGGCCAATTCCCCTCAACCAGGCCGTGTTGTCGCCCCAGGACCAAAAACACCCCCGCTTGAAGGACGTCAAGCCCATGCAACCGCGGCGAACCCTGGTCATCGGGGCGGACGGACAACTCGGCAAAGCCCTGCGTGCTGTGTACGCAGAAGACGGAAGCGTGGAATTCGCGGGCCGCGCGGACTTCGATCTTGTAACCGGGAAGCCGGATGGTGCCAGGGACTGGCGGGAATACTCCACCATCATCAACGCAGCGGCTTTCACGGGAGTGGACGCTGCCGAAACACCGGAGGGCCGCGCAGCTGCCTGGGCCACCAACGCAGTTGCGGTGGCCCGCTTGGCGAGGACCGCCGTCGAACATTCACTGACGCTGGTCCATATCTCCAGCGACTACGTCTTCGATGGAACCGCAGACGTGCACCGGGAGGACGAAAGCCCCAGTCCCCTGGGGGTCTACGGCCAAAGCAAAGCCGCCGGAGACCTGGCAGCGGCCACAGTACCCAGGCATTACATCGTGCGGACCAGCTGGGTGGTGGGAGAGGGTCGAAACTTTGTTCGAACAATGGCCGCACTGGCAACGCAGGGTTCGTCGCCGTCGGTGGTTGAAGACCAGTGGGGCAGGCTCAGCTTCGCAGCTGACATTGCTGCAGCGATCCGCCACCTCCTGGACAGCGGCGCCCCCTACGGCACGTACAACGTCAGCAACAGCGGCGAACGGACATCATGGGCCGGCCTCGCCCGGGACGTTTTCCGGCATATCGGGGCTGATCCCGGGCTGGTAAAACCTGTCAGCACGGCAAACTACGCCGGACCAGGTACAGCCCCAAGGCCCCGAAGCAGTGTTTTGGACTTATCCAAGATCCGGGCCACGGGATTCGACCCCGCGCCGGCGATGCAGCGCATGGCGGAATACCTGGACGGATTGGAAACCTAGCGGCGTCCGCAAAAAGGGCCTACAGTGGCCCTACGGCAGCCCATCCGAGGCAGGGCCGGGAGACAACTCAAGTGAACACGCTGGACGGGCAGCCGTGGCTGTCCGCGGCGATCCAGGCAGTGCAGCAGCATGGATCGCCGGCCCATTTGTTGTGTCCTGAGCTGGACCCGGAAGCCTGGAGAGCCAAGAATGCTGCTGCCAAAGATTGCGCACCGACAAGTCGCACTCCCCCACCCTCCTTCGGCCATGCAGATCAATGGCAGTGCGCTGCTGTTCAACCCCCACGGCCGAGGCTCCAAAGCCGGTCCCGGCCGGGTTCGGACCCGCGCAGCCCGGGCGGTACAGGAGGAACTCCCTGACGAACGGTGGATCACCCTGGGTGGCGCCCCTGTGAAGTTGACGGACTTCGAACACGCCGTGGGATTGATCATGGACCGGGCACAGGCCGGTGGCGCCAAGCCCTTGGGCGTTTGTTCGGCCAACCTGGACCACCTGCGCCATTTCGGTACAGGGAGCCGGTGGAACGGAACGTTGGACCAGCCTGCCCTGGTGGACTGGCTGACATTGCTTGACGGGGCCCCTTTGGTGTCAGCGGCGGCCAGGATCACAGGCAAGCAGTGGCCGCGGCTTGCCGGCAGCGATCTGGTGGGACCCTTGCTGGACGACGCCGAACGCCGGGGGCTCCGGGTAGGTTTCCTTGGTGGCAGCCCGCAGGCGCAGGAGCTCATCCGGGACAGGTTTGCCCGGGAACGGCCCCGTTTGCACGTAGCGGGCTGGTGGGCCCCGGAGCGTCCGGTGCTCCATGACGTCAGCGCATCCCGGGAGCTGGCGGCGGACATCGCTGCCTCGGCCGTGGACCTGCTGGTGGTTGGCTTGGGAAAGCCCCGGCAGGAGCTCTGGATTGCCGAATATGGTCAGCTGACAGGGGCCAACGTCCTTCTGGCCTTCGGTGCGGTTGTTGATTTCCTGGCCGGCAGGATCATGCGCGCTCCTGCGTGGGTCAGCAGCCATTCACTGGAATGGGCATGGCGGCTGATGCTCGAACCGCGGCGGCTGGCGCGCCGGTACCTTCTGGAAGGACCGGGGGCTTACCTCACGCTGCGCACGTCCAGCAGCGCGGCTGTGCCGGTGCCAGTGCCAGTCCCGGCCGTGCACGGACCGGCAGTAGCGGTGCCGGTGCCAGCGCCAGGTCCGGGGACGGTCCCGCCTTTGAGTGCAACGACAATTCCCGGCACCCCGGAGGACGGGCCCAGCCGTGCTCCGGGGCTGTTCGTCCCGGCCGGGGCCAGGGCCGACGTCGCCGTACTGGTGGTGACGTACAACAATGCCGACGACGTCGCGACGCTGATTGCCGGCTTACGGGAAGAAACGGCGGAACAGTCCATCAGGGTTGTGGTGGCGGACAACTCCCCCGATGACCTCACCATGGCCGAGGTGAAGCTGCATCCGGACGTCGTAGCGGTGCCTACCGGAGGAAACCTCGGGTACGCCGGCGGCATCAATGCCGCCATGCGTGTAGCCGGAGATGCGGACGCGTACCTGATCCTCAACCCGGACTTGCGGGTGGAGCGAGGGGCGGTAGCAGCGCTGCGTCGAAGGATGGCCCTGTCCAACGCCGGGGTGGTGGTTCCGGTCCTGCTGGATGACGACGGCACCGTGTACCCGTCGTTGCGCCGGGAGCCGGGCCTTCTGCGAGCGCTGGGTGACGCGGCCCTGGGTGGCCGGGTGCAGGGCAGGCCGGGGTGGTTGTCCGAGATGGACTTTGATTCGGAGAGTTACCTTCATGCGCACCGCGTTGATTGGGCCACGGGGGCGGCGTTGCTGATCAGTGCTGATACTGCCAGGGCGGTGGGTGGCTGGGATGAGCAGTTCTTCCTGTACTCGGAGGAGACGGACTATTGCCGGAGGGTGCGTGACTCGGGCCGTTCGATTTGGTTTGAGCCGCTGGCGCGGATGTGGCATGAGCGTGGGGGTTCCGGGAGTTCGCCTCAGTTGACGGCGTTGATGTCGGTGAATCGTGTCCGGTACGCGGCGAAGTATGGTGGCCGGGGCGCGGTGGCCGCGTTTACGGCGGTGGCGTTGCTTGCGGAGCTTCTCCGGTTCCACAAGCCTGGGCATCGGGAGGCCGCCTTGGCTTTGGTCGACCACAGGCGGCGGAGGGCGTTGCCGCGGGCAACCAGGGGTGTCTCCATTGCGGGGACGGATCCCCTTGCTGGAATGGCTCCGGCTACCGGGGCGGCTCCGCCTGCCGGGGCGGCTCCGCCTGCCGGGGCGGCTCCGCCTGCCGGGGCGGCTCCGCCTGCCGGGGCGGTGATCATTCCTGCCCACAATGAGGCGTCCGTTATCGGTAGGACGCTGCGGTCCTTGGAGGAGGTGCTTGCTTGGGGCACTGTGGAGGTCATTGTGGCGTGCAACGGGTGTACGGATGGGACGGAGGACGTTGCTGCAGGGTTTCCCGGGGTCCGGGTCCTTCGGGTGGAGGCGGCGTCAAAAGCGGCTGCGTTGAATGCGGCGGACCAGGAAGCAAGGCTGTGGCCCCGCCTTTACCTTGATGCCGACATAGAGGTCAGTACGGAGGCGGTTGCTGCTGTCCTGGTATCCCTTGAAAGCGGTCCGGTGCTGGCTGCGCGGCCGGCTTTCCGTTATGAGACGGCCGGAGCGTCGCCCTTGGTGCGTTCCTACTACCGGGCGCGGGCGAGGATCCCTTCCACTGCGCAGGGTCTTTGGGGTGCGGGGGCTTATGCCCTGGGCAGGGTAGGGCATGAGCGTCTGGGCAGCTTTCCGGCGTTGACGGGCGATGACTACTACGTTGATCGGCTTTTCAGTGGGCTGGAGAAGGCTGTGCTGCCTGCCGCGCCTGTGGTGGTGAGGACTCCACGGACGCGTTCTGCCCTGGTGGCTGTGCTGCGCCGGGGTTACCGTGGCAATGCCGAACAGGACGGGCAGGAGGCCGGGGCGTCGACGTCCCGGACTGTCCGGGAGCTGCTGGGCTCGATCACCGGGCCGGTTTCGGCGATTGACGCCCTGGTCTACGGTACCTTCGCCGTGGCCGGCCGCCGTCGTCCGCTGTTGGAGCGCAAGGCGGCACACGGCTGGGAGCGGGACGAGACCAGCCGGTAGTCAGAAGCCGCAGCTCCCGCCGCCTTCGATGCGGTAGAGGTGGACGGCGTTGCCGTCGGCGAAAGTGTCGGTGAAGGTGCCCTCGACCACCGGGATGGTGCGGTTTTCGTCAATCACGACGGCGGTGCTGCCGCCGCATTGGAGGCGGAAGCTTGCCGGACCGCCGGTGTTCTTGTTGGCCCCGGCGAACACGTAGACCTTTCCGCCATGGAGTTTGGTGGTGACATCCACCGGACCTGCTGCGGTGGTGGCGCCGTCGAGGAAGGGGGCGTTCAGTACCGGGGCGAGTGTGGTGATTTGGTGGTTGACGGCGGTCAGCGTCGACACGATGTTCCGGCCGCAGTCCCTTATTACGTGTTGGGTGACGCACTCACCGCCGAAATTGTGGTTGAAATAGATGATTCCCCTGGCACCGTGGATGAGGCTGCTCCACACGGCGGCCCTGAGTTCGGGGCCGGTGATGGTGGTGGTGTTGGGGACGTCCCCTGACGGGTGGCCGTTCTCCACGAACGCCCACACAGGAATTCCGGCGCCGGGGTCCTGGAGTTTTCGCAGTCTGTCGATCGTCCAGCCGTAGTTGGCGGCGAGCCGGCATTCCTCACGGGTCAGGTCCCTCGTGTATCCGATGATCGCACCGCCTTCGCCTTTGCCGCAGATGTTGGGATCGGTAAACCAGTAGTTGTCGGCGGAAACAACGTCCTGGACTCCCCGGATGAATCCGTGCGCTTCCTCGTCGGATTCCCAAAAGGTGACGCCCTTGCCGTAGTTGGAATAGAGCAGGGCGCCCTGTGGCGCGGTCGCGCGCCGTTCCTTTTGTATGGTGTACCCGCACGGTGTGCCGGCAGGGAAACACGGTGCACCTTCACCGGGGTATTTTCCTGTCCACCGGGCATCCCCCGGTCCGGCCCACATGTCCACTTCATCGCTGAGGACGAATCCGGCGGCAGCTTCATGCCCGAAAGTGGGCAGCGCGTACATGCCGGCGTCCTTGATTAACTGAACGTCTGAGTTCCCTGTCAATTCAACGTAGGTGTTCAGGCCCGCTGCGGCGTCCATGGCAGTGTTGCCTCGATCCAGGACGCTTTCGAGCCATACGCCGATAGGAAAGAAGGAAGGGTCCGTGGGGAGGCTGTTGGTGAACTTGCCGTAGTAGTCCGGGCCTCCGTCCACGTCCCTCAGGACCGGGGAGGAAGCCGGGACGGCGGGTCGGCTGTTGGAGGTTTCAGGAGCCGGGGACGCCGGGGTACCCGGCGCCGGGCTTGAACCGACGACGGCGATCAGGCTGACTGCCGCGATGGCGAGCGTTGAGCCGGCCAAGAGGCCCAGTGTTTTGCCCTTCATCGTTGCCCTGCCGTCTGGATGCGGGCGGCCAGGATGCGGGCGCTCTTGGAGACGTCAAAGGATTCGGCCAGGGTTCTCCGTGCCCGCTGTCCCATGGTTGTGGAGAATGAGGGGTGTTGGAGGGTGTGGAGGATTGCCTCTGCGAGGGTCTCCGGGCTTCCCGGGGCCACCAAAGTACCTGAGTGTCCGGTGGTGATCAGGTCCGGGACACCGCCTGCGGATGTTGCCACTATGGGAAGTTCCATGGCCATGGCTTCCATGATGGCCACGCCCAGGGGTTCCTGGTGGCTGGCCAGGGTGAAGACATGTGCTGTCTCGAGCTCTTCCTTGATCCGGGCTTCGGAGACGGCGCCCAGGAGTCTTACCCGGTGGGTTAGGTCCAGTTCCTTGATGATGTTCTCCACTGTTCCCCTGTAACCTCTGCCTCCGAGCTCGTCCTCTCCGGCGATGGTCAACTCCACATCTGTTCCGGTGTTGGCGATGATGCGGACCGCGGCGAGGAGTTCCGCGTAGCCTTTGCTGGGGTTGAGCCGGCCGCAGCAGAACAGCCGTGCCGTCCCGATGCCATCCCAGGGAATGTAGGGGTTGGTGCGCCTGAAGGTGGACAGTTCCACACCCATGGGCGCCACGCTGAGGTCCGGGGGCGTGAAGCCTTCCAGTTGTTGCCGCACTTCTGTCAGCAGCCGCTCAGTGATGGCGATGGAGAACTTGGCGTTGGTCCATTTCTGATGCTGGTTTGGACCGTAGTCGCTGAGGGGCCCATGGAGGGTCAGGCTGTAGGTGATTCCGGAGAGCATATGGGCGAACAGGGCTGCCTGGGCCGCGTGGGCGCAGGAATGGACATGGATGTGTGACCACCCCCTTGCTTGTGCGTGCCGGGCAAGCGCGGCTCCTGCCCAAAACAGTCCGGCCGTTCGAAGGACGTCCGGAATTTTCGCCGTGGTACCGGAGGTGCGGCGCAACAGCCCGGACGCTGCTGCAAGGGCGTCCATGTGCCCCAGTCCGGCGAGGGCGGATGTAGCTGTGCCCCCGATATCCGCCATGCGTGGCGGGGTGAGGTAGTGGATTTCGGGTAGGTGGTTCCCGGCCCACGGAGGAATGGAGCCCTCCTGTTTTGGGCGTCGGGTGGAAACGGGCTCCGGTTGGTGGCCGAGGTCGATCAGTGCTTTGAGCTCACGCCAGAAGAATGCGTGCGTTTGACCCGGGAATTCCGGTACCAGGTAACCGAATCTGGTCATTGCTGCATCTTCCCTGGCCGTTATCGGCTGTTGGTTGGTTGAACATTGGCGGTGGGTCTCCTGCTTTCCCGGGGTTTCAGCTGGGGGTGGAGCCCTACAAGGATTTCCGAAGGGGGCAGCGCGTTGTTGTCGTTGATTGCGTCCTTGCCTGGAAGGACCAGGGCGGAGGTAGCAGTTTCGGCGCTGCCGCGGTCCCTGCGTTTGCTGGAATCGTCCTTCGGTTTCCTTCCGCGGTTCCTGGCGGCCTCGACGGAACGAGCCAGTGAAACCGAGCCCAAGGTGAGAACGAGACCGGCAACAACAACGACTATGACCGACCTCAACCTGCTGGAAAATTGCTCCGTGGCTTTCCCGGGCGAGGCTACGGCGAGCGCCGTGAACAGGTACCTGTCGGAGGCTCCGTTGATGGTCTGGATGGTTCGAAGGTCTTGTTCCAGGCGCTCCCCCAGTGCTTTGGCTGTATTGATGGCCTGTGTCTTGTCATCTGAGATTCCGGAGATGTCGATCAGGAAGGCATCCGAGGGCCGTTCCACTTTGTAGTCGGTGCTCAGGCCTTGTGCGGCCAGGAGATCGCCGGTGGCAACATCGTTCAACCGGGTCACGGCAACCTGGGCCACGAGGGAGGTATCGGCGGACCGCAGATAGGGGTTGTCGCTGTTGAGCAAGCCCAGGGCCGGATCCTTTTCGATTTGCTCCGAGGTTGGTACTTGCGGGGTGACGATGGCGAAGGTTGTCCGGGCTTCGTAGGTTCGTGGGGCGTAGGAGAACATGTATACCGCTGCCACGGCCGTCAGTAACAGGACGGGGAGTACGAAGACTTTGTATCGCCACAGGGTTTTGAGGACGGCTACGGGGTCCATGATTCCTCCTTGGGGAGTAGTTGCTTGGTGTTCTCTGGTGAATGGTTTTTGCTCTCCAGTGCGGCACCGTTGTCGTCAAGGCCGAGTTCCTGGCGGACCATGTTCCAGGTTCCGCCGGCCAGTCCAACGATGAAGGGATAGGTGAGGGCGAAGACCGGGAAGGACATGGAGTCGAAGGTCAGGGAGCAGATGGCGGCCACGATTCCTGCCGCAGCGATCGCCCCCGCCAGGCAGCGCAGTGCCGGGAGGCGCGAAGCCCGGGCTGCGAGGAGGGCGGACAGGCCCGGAAAGGTCAGGTAGGCGATCAAACCCACCAGTCCCACCAGTCCGATGGTGACAGTTGCATTCAGGTATTGGTTGTCAAGGATGTGTATTGCGTTCGTTGGCATGTAATTTCCCGGGCCGACACCGAACAGGGGATGCTCCTGGACCATGGCAGCGACCCGCGGATAGTTGTTGGTCCGGGTCGTGATGGAGGGATCGCTGTCTCCGGCTGTCAGGGAGGATGCCAGGGTGCCGACCAGGCCGGGTACGCCAAGGAACAGGGCGGCAACAATGACAGGGGCGGCAACAAAGGCCCAACGCCGTGCCAACCGGGGCAGGAACGGCAGGAACACTGCCATCCCAGCCAACAGGCCCAGGATCCCCGACCGTGAGACTGTGGAGGCGATGGCGAAGACCAAAAGCGCTGTGATGGTCCAGTGCACCCACTTTTTGCCTCGGGGGTCATACAGGCACCTCCATATGGACAGTGGGAGGAGCATGGCGCAGATGACGGCCATCTCGATGGAATGGAAAGTGCTGCCCGAGACCCGCATCAGCGAGCCTCGTATCTGGAACGTTGTGTTTCCCCCGTTGTTGGTGAACCCCGGCATAGCCATTTGCAGCCATTGCATGGGATCAACCCGGAAGAAGAATTGAACTGCGGCCACCACGCAGCAGAATGCCGCTCCGGCCAACAGGGCCCGGGTCAACGCCATGGCAGCGTTCAAGGTCCGGACGGCCTCTGCAGTGACGAGTATGATTCCTGCACTGGCCAGCAGGAGAATCAGCCATCGGTCAGCGGCTGCGCGTGCAGGGCTTTCGCTGCCCCCTGTGTAGCCCGAGTACATGGCCGCATAGGAAGCACAGGTCCCCACCCAGAGGAGGACGAAGCCCATCCGCCCGGGGTGCCGGGTATCCAAAGGGTTGGTCAAGCCAAACAGGACCGAACACATCCACACGACCAACAGCAGCAGTGCGATCAACAGCGGCACCGTCCCCACGGCTCCCAGCGGTTTCAGGACCATGTTGGAGGGAAAGAAGAAGATTCCGAAGGCGGCGAACTTCAACAGCAAGGGCACGTGCGGACCCGCCGATGATCGGCCGGCAGCGAGGTCATCCAGCACGGGAGGTGAGGGGCGCCGGAGGCTTGGGAGGGTCCTTGAAATCTTCATGGCAGCCCCGGGCTTCCCGGTTCCCTGGCACAGACCGATTCAAGGATCGTGGCGAAGTTTTCGCAGGAAACCGACCAGTCCAGCCGCCGACGCTGCGCGATCGCCGCGGCCCGTGCGGAAATATCGGGTGCCTCCACAGCCTGTGCAAGTGCTTCTGCCAGCTTGCGGGGCGCGGCAGGTGCCCACAGAACATCGGGGTCCCTCATC
This sequence comes from Arthrobacter sp. TmtSoilC79, assembly GCF_059739405.1. Classification (NCBI taxonomy): domain Bacteria; kingdom Bacillati; phylum Actinomycetota; class Actinomycetes; order Micrococcales; family Micrococcaceae; genus Arthrobacter; species Arthrobacter sp. TmtSoilC79. The sequence continues at coordinate 2,258,187 of NZ_AP046051.1, forward strand.
ACCTGCGCCGCGAAGGACGATTCATTGAGCACCGGTACGTTGCCTGCGGCCAGCAGTTCTTCTGGTACGAGCGAAATGTTGGTAAAGGAGATGGCCAGCCCCGCGATGGTGCGGTTGTAGAGATCATTCAGTGCTGCCGGGCTGAGGTTGCCATGGTTTGTCACCGGGATGGACCACCCCGTGATCTTGTCTCCGTAAACGTGTATTTCCTGCTCCGGATGCAACGTGTGGAAGTGCTCCAACGCCAGTTTGGCCAAAAGGTAGCCGCGTCGATCCACTGCACGCTTGGCGTAGTAGACCACCCCTTGGCGGGAGGCCCGGCTCTCTGGCCTGCCCAGGAGGCGGTAGGTAGCTGTGTCGCAGGCGAACGGGACCGTGGCGTCGGGAGCCTGCCCGGTTTCTGCCTTCATCACAGCGGCGATCATCTCTCCGAGGCCGATGGTGGTGAATCCCAGTCTGTAACTGTTCTCTGCCAGCCAATACAACGTTCCGCGGGGATAGAAGTAGGGCTCGTAATCCTGGATGAAGTAGAAGCTGTGAAGGTCCGGACCCCGCCGGGCCGCTGCCGCGTACGCGGTTGGCCATGAACTGGCAACCACCGCGTCCATACCTTCGAAGCCGTCGGCCACACTCCGAATCCGGGCGTTGACTTCAGGCCAGTATTGCCGGATGACCGAGGTATGCCGGGACACGTCGTCGTTGTTGCGATCGTAAAGGAAGAGCGTGCATCGATGGCCACGCTCGGCCAAGGCCTGCACCATGCGGAAAAACGTGGTGTGGCCCCCGGAACCGGGCCCAGGCGGTGTGCAGACCCAGCCGATGTCAAGGCTGCCCGTTCTGGGACGGGCGCCGGCGGCCGCACGTCGCCTGTCCAGGTCCACGATGTCCTCGGGCCGAACAGGAAGCGTGGGCTCCGCCCAGGCCAGGTTTTCCAGCGCTTTGACAGCTGTCCTTTGCAACACCTTGGTGGCAACCGAACCCCAGCCATCCTGCCTCGCCTGGCTGATGACCCTTCCTGCAAGGCCTCTCACCGCGCATCCCCCCTTTCAGGGCCAAGGGAGGCGTGACGGAACGAATGAAGTGCCTGCCTGCGCACCTCCAGGGGTATCCCCGCTTTGGCGGAGAGCATCAACAAGCTCTTGTCCTGGGGTGCCTCACGCAGGAGATGCTCGATCTCCTCCTGGCCAAGGGGCACTTCGGCGGAGTGGACGATCCCCTGCATTTCGCTGACGGTCGCCTCCGGGCCACCGGCAACTTCATCGACATAGAGGCCGTAGAGCATCATTTCAGAGAAGTGAAGCTGCCCGCCGACAGCGGTGGACCAGTCCCGGCCCGTGACGTCCTCGACGTGCCCGAGCATGTCCCTCACTACCCAAGGCTCCCACAAGCACGGCCAGCAAATGTAGTCGGCCAAGTCTCCAGCCGGAGGAGGCGCAAGGCCCAGCAGCCGCCTGGCCGAGACGTGCCAGAGCCTGTGCCCTGGAAGGGTCGCGTCAACGGCGCCGGGTGCGCGGTAAAGGGGAATGCGGCCGTTCCGTCGGAACGTATCAAGGGTTGTATGGCGGATGAGCACACTGTCGGAGTCCAGGAGCAGGGCCCCGGCGACATCCAGCCGCGCCACAACAGCCAGTTTGATGATCTGCTGGGCGATCCACCCGCGGACCGGTGGCCAAGGGCGGGCTGCGTTGATCCAAACGTTGAAACCCGGGGACCTGAAAAACGAGGCCGGAAGGAAGTCCCGTGCTGCGTGCACTGCTGTCCGGGGACCGCGCAGGCCGCTGAAGGCAGGAAAATCGCGGTCCGGCACCACGATGTGGTGCACCACGCCGGGATCAGTCATCTCAAGCACTGAGTTGTTGAGGTCCCCGCACAACTCCCGATCCGGCAAATAGCTCGGAGTCACCACTGCCAGCTCGCCGCTGCCCAAGGTGCCCCGATTCGTGGCCAGGTGCTTCCCCATCATGCCGGCCCTTCCATTTCATGCGCCCGCACAGGAAGGGATGACCCCTGCCCGAGCAAGCCACGCACAGTCCCCGCCAGTTGTTTCCCCTGCCGGAACGTCAGCAGCACATAAACGGCTGCGCCCAGGAAACTTCCCAGCACAACCGCCATCCAAGGTTCCGTGATGCCCATCGTGGCAAGCCGGGCAACATATCCGGCCGCTATTGCCGCCAACAGGGGAGCAATACTTCCACGCAACAGATCCCAAGCCCGGACACCCAACACAGAGCTCAGAACCTTGAGGTACAACGGGATGACAACCAGGCAGGCGGCCGCAGCATGCGCCATTCCTGCCCCCGCTATCCCCCACTGCCGGATCGAAAAATAAAGGGCCGGTACCAGGACTGCGAGCCACGCCACTTGAACCCAGAACAGCCACGCTGTCCGGCCCGCCCCGACGGAAAGGTCAGCGAACAGTTCAACCAGAATCCTCGCCGCCCCGAAGACCCCCAAAGTGGCCAAGGCGACCGACGCCGGCTCCCACCTGGATCCAAAAAAGGCCAGGACCATCGGGTGGGCCAAACCAACAACCAACGCCGAAATCGGAAAAGCGACATAGGCAACCCCAGCCACGAACCGGCCAGCCAGCAGCCCCAGCCTGCCCTCGGTATACAGGCGGCCGAAAACCGGAACGGCAGTGGCCCTGATCACCGATGTGATGACGGCGCTCGGCAACCCCGCCAGATTGAAAGCGAGCAGATACAAGCCAAGCGCCGTCGGATCCAGCATCCGGCCAATCAGGAGGTAGTCAACGTTCAGCGTCACGAACACCACCAGGTTGGCCATGGCCAGCGGCATGCCCAGCCGCAGAACTTCCATAGCAACCGTCCGGTCAAACCCCGGCGCGAACCTCTTGGGCGTAATGATCCAATAGCCGGCCAGGGCAACCAACTGCCCACCTACCCTGGACCATGCGAGCGCCATTGCTCCCCAACCGTCCAACGCCATGGGCACCACGAGGACCAGCACGCTGAGCACGCTGCAAACATCAACCACCACCCGTGGCTTCTGCAGGAACTCCCGCCACACCATGGTCGAAGGTACGGCACCGGCACCTTGCAACAGGATGGTCAGCGAGAGCACTTGGATCACCGGCGTCGCAGCAGGATCATCAAACGCTGCTGCCAGGGCGGGCGCGAAGACGATGGCTGCCGCCGTCATGATGGCACTGGTAGCCAGAGCAATGGAGAAGACTGTAGGGGCAATCCTGTCCGGATCCCCTGTGCCGCGCGCCAGGGCGGCGGTGGCGCCCAACTCGGCCATGTTCGTGGCGATGGTCTGCACCACAATGGCCACCGCGAGCGCCCCGAAGTGCTCAGGAGCGAGCATCCGGGCAACAATGATGGTGGTGGCAAACTGGACAATCCTGCCCAAGGCCATGTTGAGGCCACCCCACAGCGTGGCGCTCGCAGCCCTGTTGCCCAGGGTACGGTCCTGGCCGCTGACGGTGGTCATGAAATTCCCGTCATGGCCCATAGCCGCCAACGGACGCGGTCCAGTTGGCTCCGCACAAACCCGGTGAGCAGCCGGCCGGCCCCGGGTCTCCGACCACGGGCGGCTTGGGTGATCCTGGCCTGCAACGCATTGGCCCGGTGGATGTTCCCGGGAACTTCGTGGAGGCCCTCAAGGAATTTGCGGAGTTCTACGGCCGCTTCCACCGACCCGCGATTGTTGATTTCCTTGAACCCCAACTGTGCAGCTTCCCTGCTGAGGGCGCGCTTGGCCCGCTGCATCTGCCGCACCCGAATTCTCGGATCCCCCGGGAACCTTGGGTCTTCGAGGACCCGGAAGGCTTCAAGACGGTGCTTGAGGTCGACGGCGGCCGCAGCAAACTCGGTTTGGTGCATGTTGGCACCATGGACCCGGTAGAAAGCCTGGACCGGCCCGTTGATCCTTCCCACATCCCAGGAACCCGCAGCCCGAAGCCAATACTCAAGGTCCCCCGAGTGCGGCAAGGTGGTGCTGTAAGCGCCCACACTGAGCACGGCAGCGGTCCTCATGACCACTTCGGGCGAGAGGATGAAGTTCCTCCCGCGTGCACATGCCAAGGAAACCCACTCCTTGCCCTCCCACACAGTCCACGTGGTGTGTTCGTGCGAAGAGGGTCCCGGAGGCCTCACGGTGAAGTCCCGGGGAAGGCCGTACACCATACCCACCCGGGGCTTGGCTTCCATCAGCGCGGCTGCCCTGGCCAGCGCACCCGGCGCCAGCACGTCATCCGCGGAGAGCAGCGTCACGTACCGGCCCCGCGCCCTGGAGAGCCCGTCGTTGTACGTGGCAATATGCCCCTGGTTGCTTTCGTGGAGCACCACGCTGATCCGGGAGTCCTTGGACGCCAACCTCCAAGCCACGGCGGCGCTGCCATCAGTGGAGGCATCATCGACCACAATGACCTCAACGTCCACACCCTCCTGCCCAACGGCACTGGCAACGGCCTCAGGCAGGAACCGCCCATAGTTGTAGCACGGCACCACCACGGAAACGTCCACGGGTTGCCGCAGGGGAACGGGCCGCATCAATTTCACAGGATGCCCTCCAGTGCAGGTGAATTTCCGCGCCTGATCACCCGGGCAGGAACCCCGGCCCATGTCTCCTCCGCCGGAACATCGGTCAATACGGCAGCACCCATGCCGATCGTTGCATTGGCGCCGATCGAGGTGCGCTCGCGGACGCTGGCATTCATGCCGACATAGGCGGCGCGGCCAATGTGGACGTTGCCGCCCAGTGAGACCCCGGAGGCGAAGGTGGCAAAGTCGCTGATGTCGTCGTCGTGGGTGAAGGTCACTCCCGGCATGGCCACTACGTGGTTGCCGATGGTCACTGAGGCCGTCATGCTGACGTGGGCCAGGAGGATGCTGCCTTTGCCGATCATGCAGCCTTCGGGTACCTGGACGGAGGGATCTATTGCTGTGGCATAGCGTTCCTCATCCAGCCCCAGGGTCCTGAGCCGCATGACCACAGCTTCCCTCCCCGCGCCGGATCCGATGCACACCAGCAACAGTGCATGCGGGAATTTCAGGGCGTCCCGGATGGGGCCAAGGACGTGGGCGCCGTCAACCACCCGCCCGAGTTTGTCTTCGTCGTCATCGAGGATCCCGATCACGTCGAATGGCCCGTTGCTGCGGACCATGGCCAGGACCTCCCTGGCGAGGCCGCTTGCCGCTATGAGGAGAAGTTCGCTCATCCCAGGCGCCTTGCTGCCCGCAGGACCGAATCGATGACCCGGACCTGGTCGTGAAGGGAAAGCTGGTGGTAGAGCGGCAGGATGAGCGTGTGGTCGGTCAGCCATTCGGTGGCATCCAAGGACGCAGCGCCGGTGTCTTTGCCGGCGTAGGCCGGTTGACGATGAGCTGCCATGATTCCGCGTCGGGCGGAGATTCCGTCCTCGGCCAGGACGGACATCAGCCCGTCGCGCCCCACGGGGAACTCCGGCCCCACTTCAAGCCAGCAGGACTGGAAATTGCTGGTCCCGTAGTCCGGGTCGCCTACCAGGCGGAGGCCCTCAATTCCGGCGAAGGCGTTGGTGTAGGTGGCGGCGAGTTCCCGTCGTCGCTGGATGGCTTCGCGGAGCCGGCCCAGTTGGACGAGTCCGACGGCGGCCTGAAGATCGGTCATGCGGTAGTTGAACCCGATCTCGAGGTACTCCTCCGGGGGAGCAAGGATGCTTGCGTGCCGATCGGCAGCGGAGACACTCATGGCGTGTTCCCGCAGGCGCCTTGAGGTATCAGCGAAGTCCTCCCGTGAGGTGGAAAGCATGCCGCCTTCCCCTGTGGTGAGGATCTTCCTGGGGTGGAAGGACCAGGCTGCTACCTCCGCTCCCGCCCCCACGGGCAGGCCGTGATAGCGGGAACCAATGGCGCAGGCAGCATCTTCCACAACGGTGATTCCCAGGGGATCGCACAGGGCACGGATGGGATCCAGGTCAACAGGCACCCCGCCCTGGTCAACAGCGATCACGGCCTTGGTGGCCGGGGTCAGCGCCGCTTTCAGTGTCTCGGCGGTGACGCAGCCGGTAGCGGGGTCGACGTCGGCAAACACCGGCCGCGCTCCAACGTATGTTGCGGCATTCGCTGTTGCGATGAAGGAGAAAGATGGCACCACCACGTCATCACCTGGCCCCACCCCGGCCACCACAAGCGCCAGATGCAGGGCTGTGGTGCAACTGGAGGTCGCCACGGCGAAGCCGGCCTGTTGTACCTGGCAGAACGCTTCCTCGAACTGCCGGACTTTGGGTCCTTGTGCCACCCAACCGGAGGCAATCACCTCGGCCACAGCCTGGGCCTCCTCTTCACCCAGCCATGGCTTCATGACATCAATGCGGGCCAGGTGCAGCGCCGAGGCAGTCATCTCGCACCAGCTACAGGAGCCTCAGGACGGGTAGTGTTCCGCGCTGCGGAGATCTCGGCGCGCAGTGGCCGCCACCAGGCGACCAGCGAGCGCAGTCCATCCTCCAGGCCGACGGCGGCCTCGAATCCGAGGTCAGCCTTTGCTGCCGAAGTGTCGGCCAAGCGGCGCGCCACCCCGTTGACTGCCCTTTCCGGCCCGTGCTCCAGGTGCAGCGGGGACTCCATGACATCGAGCAGCGTTTGGGCCAATCCCGCGAGGCTGGTTTCAGTCCCACTGGCAATGTTGTAGACGCCCTCGGTGCGATCGCTCACAGCTGCCAGGACGTTTGCCCTGGCCACGTCCGCAGTGTGGATGAAATCCATCGTCTGTCCGCCGCTGCCGAAGATCAACGGCGGCCGGCCATCGACAATCCGTTCCATCCAGCGCACCAGCACCTCGGTATAGAGCCCGTGAACATCCATCCGCGGACCATAGACGTTGAAGTACCGCAGGGCCACGTAATTCAGGCCTGACATCGCGCGGAAGCTTCGGGCCATGCCTTCGTTGAAGGACTTGGCTGCGCCGTAGAACGTGTCGTTGTTGTGATGGTGGTGGCGTTCGGTAGTGGGAAAGTGCTCTGCCATGCCGTAAACCGATGCACTGGAGGCCAGTATCAGCTTCTCCACCGGGTTTTGGGCGGCGGCCTCAAGCACGTTGAAGGTTCCATCCACCAGGACTTCAAGGGCCAGCCGGGGTTCCTCGGCGCACTGGGTGATGCGGATGGCTGCCTGGTGGAATACCAGGTCCTTGCCGCGGGTAAGGTCATGCACCAGGTCACGGTCCCGAAGATCGCCCTGGACCAAGTCCACCCGGCCACTGGCCAGGGCAGCATCGAGGTTCGCAAGGCGTCCCCGCACGAGGTTGTCAAGGACGTGAACGTGCGCCGCACCGGCGTCGAGCAGTTGGTCAACCAGGGTGGATCCTATGGTTCCGGCGCCACCGGTGACCAGGACGTTGGCGCCGAGGATATTTTTCACCGTGCAACCTGGAGATTGACCTCGTTGCCGGCCACCACGGTGGACTGGCCGTCGGTACTGAGGCTTTGGGTGACGGCTTCGAGGACCGACAGGACCCGAAGTCCGGATTCGCCGCTGGTGCGGGGCATGGTGTGGTTCCGGATGGAAGAAGCGAGTTCAGCCACTACTTGGCCAAGGGGTTCCCGTTCCTGCAGGGCCGGTGACCATGTGTCGCCCAGGCGGTAGGAAATAGCGGAGGTCCTCTTGTCCGCAGCTGAGCGTGGCTGGTGTTCAAGGCTGACACCGCGGTCGTAGACGCTCAGGCGTTGCTGTGGGTTCAGGTCATCCCACACAAGGGTCCTCTTTGACCCTCCGATGATCATTTGACGGATCTTGGTGGGGCTGAGCCAGTTCACATGGATGTGCACCATGGCATCGTTGGGAAGGCCGAACGTCAGGTGTCCCACACAGTCGCGGCCCGTTCCCAAGGGATCCGCCCCATGTGCGGCGATCTCCGTGGGATGGAGGCCACCGGGCAGGACGAAGTCCAAAATGGAAAGGTCATGGGGAGCCAGGTCCCAGAAGACGTTGACATCCGGTTGGACCAGGCCAAGGTTGATGCGCACCGAATCGACGTAGAGGATGTCGCCCAAGGCGCCGGTGGCGACGAGTTCCTGGATTTTCAGGACTGCAGGGGTGAAACAGTACGTGTGGTCCGCCATCAGTACCAAGCCCCTGGCTTTGGCTTCTTCGACCATTTCCAGGCCTTTTGCCCGGCTGTCCGCCAGTGGCTTTTCCACCAGGACATGCTTGCCTGCGCGCAATGCCGTCATCACCACTCCGTGATGGGTGTGTGCAGGCGTTGCTACCGCAACGGCATCGAGGTTGTACGTGTCCAGGAGTTCATCCAAAGACTCGACGACGGCCACCCCGCCTACCGTCTCAGCGAGCTTGAGGCCCCGCTCGACGTCGAGGTCGCAAATGGCCACCAGATCCCAGTCGGGGCTGGCTTTGAGGTTTCGGGCAAGGTTGGGACCCCAGTAGCCTGCCCCTACCACTGCAATGCGGAGTTTTGGCCGCAACGCGTGCCCGTTCAGTTGTCCTGATGGAATAGTTCTTATGCTCATTTCCCACTCGACTTCTGTGTTGAAAGCGCGGTTCTTGTCAGGTGTTGCGTGATGTTCTTCAGTAGGCGCCGGAGGGCCGGGTCATGGCCCGGAAGGTCCGCCACATGATGATGAGGTCCCCTGCTATGGACCAGTTCTCCACGTAGTAGAGATCCAGCCGGACTGCTTCGTCCCAGGGGAGGTCGGAGCGTCCATTTATCTGCCACAACCCCGTGATTCCAGGTTTGATCAACAACCGGCGGTGCGTGTGGCGCTCATAGCCGCTGACCTCCTTGGACAGCGGAGGCCTTGGCCCAACCAGGCTCATATTGCCCACCAGGACGTTCCAGAACTGCGGAAGTTCGTCCAGGGAGTACTTGCGCATCCACCGTCCGCACCGGGTAATCCGCGGGTCGCCGCGGATCTTGAACAGGACTCCGGCGCCCTCGTCCTGGCTGCTGAGGGCATCCAGGTGTGCTTCAGCGTTCACCACCATGGAACGGAACTTCAGCATCTGGAAAGTAGTGCCGCGCTTGCCGATCCTCTCCTGTTTGAACAGGACAGGCCCGGGGCTGTCCGCCCGGACTATTGCGGCCAGGGTGAGCAGGACCGGCGCCAGGACCAGCAAAGCTGCTGCGGAAACCGTGATGTCCATCAGCCGTTTAAGCGTGTGTTTGCCGCCTGAGTAGTGCGGAATATCAACGTGCATCAGGGGAAGGCCTTCGACTGGCCGCCAGTGGATGCGCGGGCCGGCCACGTTGGTCAGGGTTGCGGCCAGGACCAGCTCAGCTGCATTTTCCTCCAGCTGCCATCCAAGCTCCTGGATGAACTGGTTTCCTCCGGGAACCGGGCCGGCCACTATCACTGCGTTGGCATTGGTGTGGCGGACGGTATGGGCCACACCGTAGATGGAGGACAGTACCGGCACCCGCAGGTGGTCCACTGAAAGGACGGCTCCGCGCCGGGCCCCGGGGAGGCAGGCACCGACGATGTCGTAGGCGGCGCCTGACTTTCGGTTGATCTGTTTGATGACGTAACGGACGTCCTGTGGTTCGCCCACCACGATCGCCCGCGAAAGGCAGCGGCCCCTGGACTTTTCGTGGCTTAGCCAGCGGCGGAAGCCCCATCTGCTTCCGGTCAGGGCCACCAGTCCCAGCGGCAAGGAGACCAGGACAAAGGAACTGACAGCCTCCAAACGGAAAACCACGGCGACGATGCCCAGGAATCCGAAGACCCGGAAACTGGCGGAAAGTACCCGTTTGTACTCCTCAGGTCCTACGCCGAGGACTTTGGGATCGCGGGTCCTGTACACCTCCAAGGCCACCAGCCACACCACGCCAAGAATCAAGCCCAACACCAGGTGCTGGGCATGCGGGGGGCTGCCCGGAGGCAGTGCCGTTCCATTGGTGTTCAATGCCAGCCCGGCAATGACAGCCACGGCAACCAGCGCCGTGTCAGCCAGCCGGAGGCTGTTGGTCAGCAGGCGCGTCCACGTCAAACGGTCGTTGAACAGGTCGTTCAACAGGGCCTTGGTGCGGGCGGGACGGTGGGTGACTGGCGGCCGCGTGGAATCCAGGGTGACATCCGGGCCCGGGGCCGCCAGTCCCGCCTTTTCGGTCTGCTGTGCAGCAGCGGACCTGCCAATCCAGGGAGACAGAGGCGGATTGGCGTCGGCCACGGCAGGATGAACGGGGAAGGTTGACCCCGCTGGGGCATGGGCCGCACCGTGGGGTGCCGCTACCTTGCCTGATCGCAAGACTGGAACTCTAACCATGTCAGCCCTCTTTGCAGACCTGCCGTTGCCTTCCTATCAGTGAAGCCGCGGCACTTCCGGGGCGCACCAGTAGTCGATACTCAACTTTGCCCGGGATTACCTGTGACCCCTACGTGCAAGTACCTGACTTGGGGTGGCGGGACTACGTGCCACGGTGGGCGGGAATCCCGTAAATCCGGGCGTGAAAGGGCACAAACTTGTCCTGGACGGCACAAAAAACCGGCCACCCGAAGGGCGGCCGGTTGGCGGGCTATTAGTCTTCGACGATTTCGAGGTCTTCGTCGGGCACCTCGTCGTCTTCGTCGTCATCGTCCTCGAAAACCTGGAGCGGAGTAACCTCGGAATACGCCTCGTAGAGTGCGTCCTCGTACACTTCGAAGGCGTCGGCAACGGCGAAGAACGAGGCCTCGACGTTGGGGTCTCCCTCACCGCGGCGGGCGGATGCCGCGGCCAGGTGCTCTTCAAGGGCGGCGGTCAATGACTGAAGCGCGACACGCGGATCGATGCTCATGACTTCACGTTAGCCGGAAAAAGACGAAAATGGAGAGGGATGAGAGAACAATTTCCGGGTAGCTCCGTAGAGCGCCAAAGAGACTATGCACGTCAGTACGAGTACCTCGTTCTGACGGTGGGACCTGACGATTCACTGCCAGAGGCCCGGCGCCGGCTCGCCGAACATTCCGAGTACGGCAAATGGGAACTCGAACGCAGCGTGCTCTATCTTGGCGGGGGTCGCCGGTTTTGGCTGCGCCGCAAGGTCTATTCAGTACAGCGGACCGTGTAGGCGCCTAACCTTCCAATGGCCCCAACCAGGCGTTGGCGACCGTGTTGTGCGCGGATTCGTCGTTGGAGGGGTGGAATATGCCGGCCAGGACGTCGCGGTAAAGGCGTTCCATCTCCGAACCCCTGAAGTAGCTGGAGCCTCCCGTGACCCTGATGGCAAGGTCCACCACGTAGCGTGCGTTTTCCGTGGCGCGGGATTTGAGGCCCACCAGCTTGGGGAACCACTGGGCTCCGTGATCCACCCTGTTGTCAACATCGCGGGCAATGCTGGAGATCTGGGGCGCGATTCCGTCCATGGCCAGCGCGGCGTCAGCTACCTTCCACCGGATGTCCGGATCCTGGGCGAAGCTGCGTCCGCCGTGCTTGGCAGAGACCCGGCGCTTTACGTTCTGCACTCCCAGTGTAAAGGCCCGTTGCGCCACCCCCGTGTAGACCGCTGCGAGGAGTGTTTCAAAGCAAGCGAAGATGGCGAAGATGAGCAGGTCCTGGTTGGGCCCCACCGGCAGTTTCCGGAAGATCCGCTCCGGCGGGACCACGGCGCCATGCAGCAACGTGGTGTTCGAAGCACTGGCCCGCATGCCCAGGGTGTCCCAGTCGCTGAGTGTTTCGTGGCCGGGTTCGTCGCGGCGCAGGAAGCCGAAGACCAGCTCACCCTCTCCGGACCTGCCGGCGGGATCCTTGCCGAAAGTTCCCAGGCGCGTCCAGCCGCGTGAGAGGCTGGTGAAGATTTTCCTGCCCGTGAACTTGTAGCTTCCATCGGGCAGCGGTTCGGCGGTGGTGCCGGAGTCGAACAACATGGAATCGTTGCCTGCCTCGGAAATGCCGAAGGCGAAAACTTCCCCTCGCCCGGCCTCCTTCAGGACGAAGTCCAAGGAATCATCGCCGCGGGCAGCCATGACCTGGGCGACGCCGGTCCACACCAAGTGCATGTTGACGGCCAACGCCGTGGCGGGGGCGGCCGTGGCGAGCCGTTGCTGTACGGCAGCTACCGCTTCGAGACCGAGCCCAAATCCGCCGTCGGACTCCGGTACGAAGAGCTTGAGGTAGCCGGCGGCGGCCAGCTCCTCCAGGTCCTCGTGGAAGAATTCGTTGTTCTGGTCGTAGCCGGCCGCGCGGCCGCGCAGCCGTTCAAGCAGGGCGTCGGGAAGGATTTCCTCGGGCGTTTTCACCAGGGCTCTTTCTGTTGATCGCTGTCTAGTAGTTGCTCAGCAGCCGGTTCAGGACGCGGGCTCCGAACTGCAGGGATTCGGCGGGAACGCGCTCATCCACGCCGTGGAACATTCCGGTGAAGTCAAGCTCATCGGGGAGCATCAGTGGAGCGAAGCCGTAGCCCGTGATTCCAATCTTGCTCAATGACTTGTTGTCCGTGCCGCCGGAGAGTGTGTAGGGAAGGACCTTCGCGCCGGGATCCTCCGAGTGAAGGGCGTCGATCATGGAGTCCACCAGGTTGCCGGCAAACGGCACCTCCAGGGAGACGTCCTTGTTGACGTAGCTGATGTCGATGCCCTCGCCCGCAAGCTCCTTGATGGTCTCGAACACCAGTTCCTGCTGGCCCGGCAGGGTACGGCAGTCCACGAATGCCTCGGCGGATTCCGGAATGACGTTGTGCTTGTACCCGGACCGCAACAGGGTCGGATTTGAGGTGTTTTGCAGCGTCGCACCTACGAAGCGGGCAACCGTGCCCAGTTCCTTCAGGATGATGTCCGGGTTGTCGGGATCGAATTCGACGCCGGTCAGTTCGGTAACGCCGTCAAGGAACTGCCGGGTGGTGGGAGTCAGTTCCACCGGCCACTGGTACTCACCGATCCTGGTGACAGCCGCAGCAAGGCGGGTGACGGCGTTGTCGGTATTGATCTGGGACCCATGGCCTGCGCGGCCGTGCGCCAGCAGCCGCAGCCAGGAGAGGCCCTTCTCCGCCGTCTGGAGCAGATAGGTCCGCTGCCCGCCGATGGTGGCCGAGAAGCCGCCCACTTCCGAGATTGCCTCCGTGGCTCCATCAAAGAGCTCCCGGCGGTGTTCGATCGCGTAGCGGGCGCCGTAGGTACCCCCGGCCTCCTCATCGGCGAAGAACGCGAAGATGATGTCGCGTTTGGGTTTGCGGCCTGTCCTGGCGAAGTCGCGCATGACCGAGAGGATCATGGCATCCATGTCTTTCATGTCCACGGCACCGCGGCCCCAGACGAGACCGTCCTTCAACTCGCCGCTGAAGGGATCAACGCTCCACTGGTCCTTGAGTGCCGGCACAACGTCAAGGTGACCGTGAACCACCAGGGCGTCGGCGGACGGGTCCTCCCCTGCCATCCGGGTCACGACGTTGGCCCGACCCGGCGCGGATTCGAAGATCTCCGCCTCGAGGCCCACCTCGGTAATGAGCCCGGCCGTGTATTCGGCAGCTGCGCGCTCCCCTGGTCCGGTGTCGTCACCGAAGTTGGAGGAGTCAATGCGGATCAGCTCCTGGCAGATCCGGACAACTTCATCTTCGGGGCGGATGACAGACATGGAAACTCTCCTTGCGTGGCTGGGCTGCAGGTTCCGGCAACGTGCGCAGCGGCTTCCGCAGCGCGACCGTCCCGTATCCCATCAGCCTACTCACCGGACAGGGCCCCCGTCAGGAATCCGTGGCGCCGGAAGACTCCGGGTGTCGGTCGACGCCGTCCTGACCAGCGTCGATTTTTACGCAACCGGAAACCGTGTTAGAGTTTTTCTCGCTGCTTCGGAGGAAAGTGAAGCACCGGAAGGTGTAAAACGGCCCATCTGAACACCACCTGCGCGGGTGGCGGAATGGCAGACGCGCTAGCTTGAGGTGCTAGTCCTCGAAAGGGGGTGGGGGTTCAAGTCCCCCTCCGCGCACCAACGCAAGGTCTGGAATCCATGGATTCCGGACCTTGTTTTGTTTTCCGGGCCAATTTGCTACCGGGCCTGGATCCCGGTTCTTCCGGTCAGCCCGGATATTCACTGTCGAGGGCTTCAACTGAGGATTAACGACGACGGCGGTCACCGGATGGTGACCGCCGCCGTTCACTTCCACCAGGGTGGCGTTAGTATCCCGCTCAACCCAGGGCAGCAACAGCGCCGGTGAAGTGGCGACGACCGCTTCGGGCATTCCACGCTACATACTCCGATCGCTCCCAGCCTCCAGATTCGGACTGGACCGTTGAGATATCCACGGCTACCCGTGCAGGGAGGAACACTGGGGCTTCGAAGGCAACGTCCCAGGTAAAGGAATCGGCTTTCACGGACCCGACGTCGGCCAGGGCCCGGGAGGCAAGGTACATGCCGTGGGCAATCGACCCGCGCAGGCCCAGCGCTTTGGCGGAAAGGACACTGAGATGGATGGGGTTGAAGTCACCGGAGACCGTGGCGTAATTCCGCCCGGTATCGAGCCCGAGTTGCCATAGGGCGGTGGGATTCGGGGGCGAAAAGCCGGCGGCCGCTGATGCTCCGTTTGCGCTGCCGGGTTTGTCAATGCCCGGCAGGAATACTCCCTTGGCCAAATAAGTGGAGACGCCACGCCACAGCACTTCCTTGCTGGAAGCCGAACGGACTTCCGCCACAACATCTACCTTGGTTCCGGCTTTGTGGCCTGCGAGGTTCTCAGCCCAGGACCGGATGTCCAGAGCCTCGGCGAAGTTAATGGGAAACCGTTGCTCCACATGGTTTTGCAGATGGATCATTCCCAGGAGCGGCAACGGGAAATCATCCCGGTTCAGGACGCTTAAGGACACCGGGAAAGCCAGGGCGTGGACATATCCGGCCGGCAAGGTGTCACTGGCCGTCTCCCCCACCAGGTGTTGGTATGCGGTGAGGTTTCCTACATCCGCCTTGACGTTCCTGACTTCGTGGCTGACCGATGGCAGGGTGTGCTGGTGGGCCGCTGCCCCCAACACCCTGCGGCGGGCGGCGGTGGCTGCTGCGTTGACGTAGAGCTTGGACAGCGAGGGAAGCTCGCCAAGGACCACCGGCTGGGAATTGGTCATGCTCCCACCAGTTGTTGGCCACACACCCGGAGGACCTGGCCGGAGATTCCGCCGGCGGCGTCACTGGCCAGGAAAGAGATGGTCTCGGCAACGTCCTGGGGTTGCCCTCCCTGTTTGAGGGAGTTGAGCCTGCGGGCAGCCTCACGGATGGCAAAGGGCATCCGTGCGGTCATTTCGGTTTCAATGAACCCGGGCGCCACTGCGTTGATGGTTCCATCGAAGGATTCCATCAGCGGGGCCGTGGACCTCACCATGCCAATGACGCCGCCTTTGGAGGCGCCGTAATTGGTTTGTCCCCTGTTCCCGGCAATGCCACTGGTGGAAGCCACCGACACGATGCGGGGGGCGTCCTTAAAATGCTCGGACGCGAGAAGAACCGCATTGATGCTCAGTTGGGCCGCAATATTGACAGCGATGACAGACTGCCAGCGGCTCTCGTCCATATTGGCGAGCAGCCTGTCGCGGGTGATTCCTGCGTTGTGGACCACGATGTCGAGCCGGCCGTGGCGTTCCACTGCGTGTTCGATGATCCGGTGTCCGGCATCCTCGCGACTGATATCGAGTTGAAGCGCTGTGCCCCGCACCTCGTTGGCCACCGTTGCCAAGTGGTCGCCGGCAGCCGGGATGTCCACCGCAACGATTGTGGCGCCGTCGCGGTGCAGTGTCCGGGCGATGGCAGCTCCGATGCCCCGGGCGGCTCCGGTGACTACGGCAACCTTTCCGGCCAAGGGCTTGTCCGGGTCACCGGACATGGTCCCCGACGTCGAGCCGACGGTGAGGAACTGTCCGTCCACGTAGGCAGAACGGCCCGAGAGGAAGAACTTGAGCGCGCCCAAAGCGGAAGGGCTTGTGGTCGCGAGGTCGTTCTCCAGCAGTATTCCATTGGCGGTGGCCCCGGCGCGGAGTTCCTTGGCGAGGGATCGCACCAGCCCGTCAATTCCCTGGCGCGCAGCAGCCACGGCAGGTGTTTGGGCTGACTGCGGGGTCCGGGAGATGGTGACCACCCGTGCGTTGGTACCAAGGTCCCGCAGTGATGTGCCCGCGGTCAACACGGGTTTGGCAAGGTCTTCAGGGTGCTGCACGGCATCGAGGACCACGACTATTGCGCCCAGCTTCTCCTTGGGCAACGCATTCCGCCGGACATCAAGACCCCATCCGAGCAGCGCGGTGGCGATGTCGTCAGCACCGGCGCTGTCTCCGTTGACCAGGACCGGGCCAGTGACCAGGGGGCTGCCGGGCTGGTAGCGGCGAAGTTCCACTGGCTGGGGCAGTCCGAGTCGTTTGGCGACATCCTTGCCCAATCCGTGACTGACCAGTTGTGTGTATTTATCCGTCATTGGGCTCCCCTATGCTGCTTCCAGAAGGGCAACGACGCCCTGGCCACCTGCTGCGCACACCGATATCAAACCACGGGCCGGACGTCCATCCACGGAGCCCTTCTCATGGAGCATTTTGGCAAGGGAGGCCACAATCCTGCCGCCCGTAGCAGCGAAGGGGTGCCCGGCGGCAAGGGAGGATCCGTTGACGTTGAGTTTGGCCCGGTCCACCTTGCCGAGCGCTCCATCGAGTCCGAGCCGCGTGCGGCCGAAGTCCTCGTCCTCCCAGGCGGCCAATGTGCTCAGGACCGTGCCTGCGAATGCCTCGTGGATTTCAAAGAAATCAATGTCCTCGAACGTCAACCCGTGGCGGGCGAGCAGGCGCGGCACTGCGAAAACCGGTGCCATGAGGAGGCCGTCCTTGCCGTGCACAAAGTCCACGGCTGCGGCTTCACCGTCCAGGACCGTCGCCAGCTTGGGCAGGCCATGGGCGTCAGCCCATTCCTCCGTGCCGAGCAGGACTGTGGATGCACCGTCGGTGAGTGGTGTCGAGTTGCCCGCCGTCATGGTTGCTTCCGCGCCGAGGTTCCTGCCGAACACGGGCTTGAGCGATCCGAGCTTTTCGATCGAGGTATCGGCGCGCAAGTTGGAGTCGCGGTTCAGGCCGCGGTAGGGCGTGATGAGGTCATCGAAGAAACCACGGTCATAGGCCGCCGCCAGATTGCGGTGGCTGTTGAAGGCGAGCTCGTCCTGGGCCTCACGGGTGATCTTCCACTGGGCCGTGGTGAGTGCCTGGTGCTCCCCCATGGACAAGCCGGTGCGCGGCTCACCGGTATTCGGTGCATCCGGCGCCAGGTCTTTGGGGCGGATGCGGCCGATGATCTTCAGTTTCTGCACAGGGGTTTTGGCGCGGTTGAGGTCCAACAGGATCTCCCGCAATCCCTCGCTGACTGCAATGGGGGCATCCGATGCCGAGTCCACGCCGCCGGCAATGGCCGACTCGATCTGCCCGAGCTTGATCTTGTTGGACAAGCCGATCACGGTCTCCAGCCCGGTTGCGCAGGCCTGCTGCAGATCATAGGCGGGGGTTTCCGGTGACAGGGCTGAGCCAAGGACGGCTTCCCTTGTGAGGTTGAAGTCCCTTGAGTGCTTGAGGACCGCTCCGGCAGCTACCTCGCCGATGCGTTCGTCCTGCAATCCGAAGCGGGCGATCAGGCCTTCCAGTGCTGCGGTGAGCATGTCCTGGTTGGAGGACTTGACGTAGGCGCCTCCTGTGCGGGCAAACGGAATCCGGTTGCCGCCCACGATGACCGCCTTGCGGAGTGATTGGGGGGCGGAAGCGGATTCGCGTGTCCCGCCCGTGGTGACGTCTGCTGCAGCCATGCTGGTCTCCTTCGATCATTGCCAGTTACTGATACCCAGCGTACCTGATACGCTGGGTATCGTGAACAGTCGCCAGGAAGAATTCGCCAGTGCCGCAGCGGAGGCGCAAGGTGCCGCCGTCGATGGCCGCACAGCCCGTTGGCAGTCGCACCGCGAGGAGCGCCGTGGCGAACTCATCAGGCAAGCACGCAAGGCCGTTCATCGGCTCGGAAGCGACGCCTCCATGGAGGACATTGCAGGCGCTGCAGGCACGTCGAAGTCTGTCTTTTACCGCTATTTCGGTGATAAAGCCGGACTCCAGCAGGCTATGGGCGAGGTAGTGCTGGGCCAGATGCAGCGCCGCATGCAGGAGGCCGCCCAGTCCGCGCAAACTCCCCGCGAGGGGCTCTTCGCCATGGTCTCCGCCTACCTGCAGATGGCCGAATCGAGCCCCAATGTCTATGCGTTCATTACCCGGCTCACGCCAGGTGAAGCCTCAGCGCAGGACGCCATCGCCGCTTCCGGGGCGCTGGGCAACTTCTTCGAGCAAATCACGGACATGATCGCCACTCCCATGCGGGAATACCTGGGTGAAGAGAAGGAAGCGGTGATCGTGTATTGGCCCACCGCAGCCATAGGACTGGTCAGGAACGCCGGGGAGATGTGGCTGGGAAGCCCGGCCGGCAATGCCAAGCCGGACCAGGAAACCATGGCCGCGCAGATCACTGACTGGTTGTGCCTCGGCATCGCTCCAGCACTCAAGACATCCACCTGACACCAGCAATGACTCATCAGTTGTCGGAACCAAAGAAGGAAGCAACATGACTGAAGTAGTGGACCGGAACGCATCCGTCCAGCACACCGCGGGCAGCAAGGGTGCCGCCGCCGCTGGCCCTGAGCCCGTGGTGGACGTCGCCGCGCTTGGAGAACAGCTCCTTGGCAAGTGGGCGCATATCCGCCACGAGGCCCGCAAGGTTGCAGGCAATCCGGTGGTGCAGAAGATTGAAGGCCTGCACCACACCGAGCACCGCGCCCGTGTGTTCGAGCAACTGAAGTTCCTGGTGGACAACAACACCGTCCACCGTGCATTTCCCACGCGGTTGGGCGGTTCCGACGATCACGGTGGAAACATTGCCGGATTCGAAGAAATCGTTACCGCCGATCCCTCCCTCCAGATCAAGGCCGGGGTCCAGTGGGGCCTGTTCGGTTCTGCCGTGATGCACCTTGGAACTGTGGAGCACCAGGACAAGTGGCTCCCCGGCATCATGAGCCTTGAGATCCCGGGATGTTTCGCCATGACCGAAACCGGCCACGGCTCGGACGTCGCCAGCATCGCCACGACGGCTACTTACGACGACGCCAGCCAGGAATTCGTCATCAACACTCCGTTCCGTGCTGCTTGGAAGGACTACATCGGCAATGCAGCCAATGACGGCCTCGCCGCGGTGGTGTTTGCCCAGCTGATTACCAGGAACGTGAACCATGGCGTCCACGCGTTCTACGTCGAACTCAGGGACCCGGCCACCAAGGAATTCCTTCCGGGGATCGGCGGCGAGGATGACGGCATCAAGGGCGGACTTAACGGCATCGACAACGGCCGCCTGCATTTCACCAATGTCCGCATCCCCCGCACCAACCTGCTCAACCGCTACGGCGACGTAGCCGTGGACGGCACCTACTCCTCGCCCATCGAGAGCCCCGGCCGGCGCTTCTTCACCATGCTGGGCACCCTGGTCCAGGGGCGGGTTTCCCTGGACGGAGCAGCCGTAGCTGCCAGCAAGTTGGCCTTGAAGACCGCCATCCAGTACGCCACCGAGCGGCGACAGTTCAACGCTTCCTCGGCAACCGATGAGGAAGTCCTGCTGGACTACCAGCGTCACCAGCGCCGGTTGTTCTCCAGGCTGGCTACCACCTACGCGGCCAGCTTTGCCCATGAGCAACTTCTTCAGAAGTTCGACGACGTCTTCTCAGGCGCCCACGACACCGACGCCGACCGCCAGGACCTCGAAACGTTGGCCGCAGCCCTGAAGCCATTGAGCACCTGGCATGCCCTGGACACGCTGCAGGAATGCCGGGAAGCCTGCGGCGGCGCCGGTTTCCTGATCGAGAACCGCTTTGCTTCCCTGCGCGCGGACCTTGATGTCTATGTCACGTTCGAAGGTGACAACACCGTCCTGCTGCAGTTGGTGGCCAAGAGGCTCCTTGCCGATTACGCCAAGGAATTCCGCAGCGCCGATTTTGGTGTCCTTGCACGCTACGTGGTGGACCAGGCAGCCGGTGTGGCCCTTCACCGCACAGGCCTTCGCCAAGTGGCGCAGTTCGTGGCCGATACCGGTTCCGTGCAGAAGGCCGCTTTGGCGTTGCGGGACGAGGAAGGCCAGCGGACGCTGCTGGCGGACCGTGTGCAGTCCATGGTTGCCGAGGTAGGTGCAGCCCTGAAGGGCGCCAACAAGCTTCCCCAGCACCAGGCCGCGGCACTGTTCAACCAGCACCAGCACGAACTCATCGAAGCAGCCCAGGCACACGCCGAACTGCTGCAGTGGGAAGCCTTCACGGAGGGCCTGAACCAGGTCACGGACGAGGGAACCAAACGCGTGCTGACCTGGCTGCGCGATCTGTTCGGCCTGTCCCTGATTGAAAAGCATCTCTCCTGGTACCTGATGAATGGCCGGCTCTCCATGCAGCGCGGCCGGACCGTGGGCACGTACATCAACCGGCTCCTGGTCAAGATCCGCCCTCATGCCGTGGACCTTGTGGACGCCTTCGGCTATGGTCCCGAGCACTTGAGGGCCTCCATCGCAACCGGTGCAGAGGCTGAGCGGCAGGATGCTGCACGCAAGCACTTCCGTGAGCAGCGTGCCAGCGGCAGCGCTCCGGCTGATGAGAAGACGCTCCTGGCCCTCAAGGCCTCCAAAGCCCGTTAGCAGCAGCCTGTTGCCTTGCGGTGAACAGTTGCGGAACTGTTGAAAAACGACGACGGCGCCGTCCCCACCAAAGGGGGCGGCGCCGTCGTCGTTGGACTGCTGGAGCGGGAGGATCAGCGCAGCACGGAGCGGTAAACCTCCAGTGTTGTTTCCGTGATGGATTCCCAGGAGAAGTGTTCCTCCGCGCGGCGGCGACCGGCAATGCCCATTTCGCGGGCGCGTGCGGGATCAGCCACCACCTCATTCAAGGCCGCGGCGAAGTCGCTGACGAACTTCTCCGGATCCAACGGTGTGCCCGTTCCGTCGGTGACCTGCTCAAGTTCGACCAGGAGCCCGGTTTCCCCGTGCTGGACCACCTCGGGAATTCCGCCCGTGGCACTGGCCACCACGGCTGCGCCGCAGGCCATGGCTTCGAGGTTCACGATGCCCAGGGGTTCGTAAATGGACGGGCAGGCGAAAGCCGTGGCGTGGCTGAGCACCTGGATCAGTTCCTTGCGCGGGAGCATCCGCTCAATGAGGACCACACCCTGGCGCTTGGACTGAAGTTCCTCGATGAGGCGGGCAGTTTCGGCTGCAAGCTCGGGCGTGTCGGCCGCTCCGAGGCACAGGACCAGCTGGACGTCCTCCGGCAGGCTTGAGGCGGCACGAAGCAGATACGGCACACCCTTCTGCCGGGTGTTGCGTCCAACAAAGACCACGCTCGGCTTGGCGGGGTCGATGCCCAGCGCACGGATGGCGTCATCTTCTTCATCGCGTTCCCAGAGGGAAACATCGATCCCGTTATGGACCACGCGGACTTTATCGGGATCAACATCGGGGTAACTGCGCAGGATGTCCTGGCGCATGCCGTCTGAAACGGCAATGATCGCCGCTGCTGCCTCATAGGCTGTTTTCTCCACCCAGGAGGACAGGGCATAGCCTCCCCCAAGCTGCTCGGCCTTCCACGGCCGGAGAGGTTCAAGGCTGTGGGCGCTGAGCACGTGGGGAATTCCGTGCAGCAGCGAGGCGAGATGGCCGGCCATGTTCGCGTACCAGGTGTGCGAGTGGACCAGGTCCGCCCCCGCAATGTCCGGAACGATCCGCAGGTCCACGCCCAGGGTTTGGAGGGCGGCGTTGGCATCGCCGAGGTCTTCAGGGGTGGCATAGGATGCCACCGAAGCCCCATGGTAGTCGGCATCACGCGGCGCGCCGAAGGCCCGGACGTGAAGGTCGACGTGCTTTGCCAGCACCCGGCTGAGCTCGGCAACGTGGACACCGGCACCGCCATAAATTTCCGGAGGGAATTCTTTAGTCACAATGTCTATTCGCACGCTAACCAACGTAGTCGTTCCGGCGTATGTGTTCTAGTGTGAAAGAGTCCGGAAAATCGGACTTTTGGGGGATACGAAGACGTACGGGGAGCTGTGACCATGGCGTTGAAGAAAGTTCTGGCAATCGTATTGGCAGGCGGAGAAGGCAATCGACTGATGCCGCTGACGGCGGACCGGGCAAAACCCGCGGTTCCGTTCGCAGGCGGCTACCGGCTGATTGACTTTGCACTATCCAATCTCGTTAATTCGGGATATTTGAAAATCGTGGTGCTGACGCAGTACAAATCGCACAGCCTTGACCGGCACATCTCCGAAACCTGGAGGATGTCCACGCAATTGGGCCGGTATGTGGCTTCTGTTCCCGCGCAGCAGCGTGTGGGCAAGAGCTGGTTCCTTGGCAGTGCCAACGCAATTTACCAATCGCTGAACCTCATCCATGACGACGCCCCGGACATCGTGGTTGTGGTCGGCGCTGACCATGTGTACCGCATGGATTTCTCCCAAATGGTGGAGCAGCATATTGCCAGTGGTGCCAAAGCAACGGTTGCTGCCGTACGGCAGCCGCTGAACATGGCCAACCAATTCGGTGTGATCGAAGTAGACCAGAACGATCCCCAAAAGATTGCCGCATTCGTGGAGAAACCGGCCAGCACCCCCGGGCTGGCGGCAGATCCCACGCAGTTCCTGGCCTCCATGGGCAACTACGTCTTTAACGCAGACGCCTTGGTGGAAGCCTTGCATGTGGATGCGGAGAGACTCGATACCAAGCACGACATGGGCGGGGACATCATTCCCTACTTCGTGGACCAAGGTGAAGCAGGCGTGTACGACTTCACGCTCAATGACATCCCCGGTGCCACCGATCGGGACCGGACCTACTGGCGCGACGTCGGTACCATCGACTCGTTCTATGACGCGCACATGGACCTCATCTCCCCCGTGCCGATCTTCAACCTCTATAACTCCGAGTGGCCGATCTACACCCGCCAGAGCATCTCGCCGCCGGCAAAGTTTGTCCGTGGCGAGAACAACACCGTCGGTACTGCCCTGGACTCCATTGTTGCCAGCGGAGTGGTGGTTTCCGGTGGCATCGTTGAAGGGTCCGTAATTTCCAACGACGCCTATGTGGCGGCAGGCAGCCGTGTCCAGGACTCTGTACTGATGGACAAGGTCCGCGTTGGTGAAGGCGCGGTCATCAAGCGGGCAATCCTGGACAAGAACGTCAAGGTCCCTGCCGGTGCTGCCATCGGCCTGGACCCGGCCCTGGACAGGGCCCGGGGTTACAAGGTCACCGAATCCGGCATTACTGTGCTGGCGAAGGGCCAGGTTGTGCCCGAGCCCGGTGAAGCAGAGCTTGCCCTGTCTGCCCAACACCGCCGTGGGTTGCCCGAAGCCGTGAAGGCAGCTACCCATGATGATCCGGACATCCGCGATTCTGCCGAAAAGGTAGCCGCGGGAATCCAATCACGCGTCGCGGACGCTGCAGCGCAGGGCGCCTCGCACTAAGGTGCGGGCACTGCACTGATGTCGCCGGAACCCGAGGCAGGCCACAGGCTCCCAAGGCTGTAAAATCAGGTCAATGAGCTCCACCGATCTGACGCCTGAAGAGATCCAGGCCTGCCTCAAGGTTCTGACCACGATCCACGTCTATGACGAAGAGCACCCGGACTACGTTGCAGTCCGCCGTGCCACCGGCAAGATGTTCAAAGCCGTCAAACGGCACCGCAGGGTTACCAAGCGCGACTCCATCGCGGAGGCCGACCGCGCAGTCATCGCCTTGACGGCCACTGCCGCTCCGGACCGCATCGATGATGAGACCCGCGGCAACAAGCTGGAACCTTCTGCCACCGGTGAGATCGCCGGCCACCTCATCCGTTCGCGTCCCTGTTACATCTGCAAGAAGCACTACACGCAGGTTGATGCCTTCTATCACCAGCTCTGCCCGGAATGTGCTGCATTCAGCCACAGCAAGCGCGACGCCCGCACCGACCTCACAGGACGCAGGGCCCTGCTGACGGGTGGACGCGCCAAGATCGGCATGTACATCGCCCTTCGCCTGCTCCGCGATGGCGCCCACACCACCATCACTACCCGCTTCCCCAAGGACGCGGCCCGTCGCTTCGCTGCCATGGAAGACAGCGGTGAGTGGCTGCACCGTCTCCGGATTGTGGGCATCGACCTCCGTGACCCGGCTCAGGTCATGGCCCTGACAGACTCCCTCAACGAGGCCGGGCCGCTGGACATCATCATCAACAACGCAGCCCAGACAGTGCGGCGCTCCGGCAACGCCTACAAGCCCTTGGTCGATGCCGAGGACGAGCCATTGCCTGCCGCTTTGGAAGCCGCCAACGGTGGTCCGGAGCTGGTCACGTTCGGCCATGCCCATGACAAGCACCCCCTGGCCCTGGCCAGCAGCGTTACCGAGCACCCGGTCCTGGCAGGGGACGCGATCACCTCGTTGGCACTGTCCACAGGATCGGCTTCGCTGGAACGGATCGAGTCGGGAACAGCGATCGACGCCGGCGGACTGGTCCCGGACCTCGCCTCCATCAACAGCTGGACCCAGGTGG
Source organism: Arthrobacter sp. TmtSoilC79 (assembly GCF_059739405.1). Taxonomy (NCBI): domain Bacteria; kingdom Bacillati; phylum Actinomycetota; class Actinomycetes; order Micrococcales; family Micrococcaceae; genus Arthrobacter; species Arthrobacter sp. TmtSoilC79. Next base: position 2,282,652 of record NZ_AP046051.1, read on the forward strand.
TGGACGAAGTGGACCCCCTGGAGATGCTCGAGGTCCAACTCTGCAATGTCACGGCCCCCTTCCTGCTGGTCAGCCGTCTGCGCGATGCCATGAAGCGGTCCACTGCGCACAGGAAATACATTGTCAACGTCTCGGCCATGGAGGGACAGTTCTCCCGCGCTTACAAGGGCCCCGGACACCCCCACACCAATATGGCCAAGGCCGCATTGAACATGATGACCCGCACCAGCGCCCAGGAAATGCTGGATTCCGACGGCATTCTGATGACTGCCGTGGACACCGGATGGATCACCGACGAGCGTCCGCACTACACGAAGGTCCGGCTTATGGAGGAAGGCTTCCATGCGCCGTTGGACCTGGTGGATGGAGCCGCGCGGGTCTACGACCCCATCGTGATGGGCGAAAAGGGCGAGGACCAGTACGGTGTCTTCCTGAAGGACTACAAGCCCTCACCCTGGTGACCGTTCCCCGAGCCTGATCACAGCGAAGGCCCTTAAGAGCAACTCTTAAGGGCCTTCGCTGTTTTCACGTTCCTGTGCGCTTCAACGCCTAGGCCAGGCGGGTGATCTCCACTGATACGGAGAGTCCCGAACCTCCACCTCCGGACAGGATGCCTTTCAACGGGGGAACATCGCGGTAGTCACGTCCGCGGGCCACAGTGACGTGATAGTCACCTGCGGGCTTGTGGTTGGTGGGGTCCCAGCTGCGCCATTCCCCATCCCACCATTCCAGCCACGCGTGCGACTGCCCTGCAACGGTTTCGCCGATGTCCGCCGAGGACCTGGGATGGATGTACCCGGAAACATAGCGGGCAGGGATGCCGCTGCAACGCAGGGCCCCGATAGCCAAATGCGCCAGGTCCTGGCATACGCCCTGGCGCTGGGACCATGCTTGCTCGGCGTTGGTGGTGACGCCGGTGGAACCCTTCATGTAGGTCATTTCCCCGGCCATCCAGGCGAACACGGCCAAGGCCGCCTCGTGGGGATTCTTTCCCTCGACAACGCCGGGGACAATGCCCAGGACTTCCTCTCCGGGCCCACTGAGCCTGGACTGGGGCAGCCAGTCGCTGAAGTCGTCCTGGACCTTGTCCGAGGCAATGACGTCCCACCCGACGATGTCGTCCTCCACTGCCACGCGTTCGGTGCGGTGAACTTCCACGGTGGCTGTGGCGAGGACTTCGAGGCTCTCGTGCGGCATCTGCATATCAAACGCCGTGACGCGGGTACCCCAGTAGTCACGGTACGTGCTGACGGACGCTTGGTTGGGCGAGACCTTCAAGGAGGACTCGAGGACCACTTGCTGGCCGTCGGTCAATGGGGTCATCCGGGCCTCGTTGTAGGACAACGTCACGCGGCGGTTGTACTTGTAGGCCGTCTTGTGGACGATGCTCAGCCGGGTCATGAAACTTCTCCCACCCAGGCGTGCTCATCAGCCTGATTGAAGTACTTACGGGAAATCGCATCGGACGCCTGCGTCACGGCCTTCTGCACACGTTCCATGTGTTCGGGCAGCTCCGACATGAGATCGTCTGTGCGGTGGAACTCAAGGAACGTGCGGGCCTGGCCAACGATTCGACGGGCATCATTGATGAAGCCCACACGCTGTGCTGATGGATCCAGCTTGGCAAGGCACTCATCGGCATCACGCAGCGCGTAGACGATGGACCGCGGGAACAACCGGTCCAGAAGGAGGAATTCAGCTGCGTGCTGGTCCCCGAATGCGGCCCTGCGGGTCCGGATGAAGGATTCGTAGGCCCCGGCGCACCGGAGCATGTTGACCCAGGACATTCCCGCGGACTGGACATCCCTCGTAGAGAGCATGCGGGCAGTCATGTCTGCCCGCTCCAGGGAACGGCCAAGGACCATGAACAACCAGCTCTCGTCGTGGCTGACGGTGGTGTCCGCAAGTCCCCGGACCATGGCCGTCCGCTCCAGGACCCAGTTGCAGAAACGGTAGGTTCCCACAACGTCCTTGCGGTGCTGGTTAAGGCCGTAATAGGTGGTGTTGAGGCTTTCCCACAGGGATTGCGAGACGGTTTCCCGTGCACGCCGCGCGTTCTCGCGTGCTGCACCGAGGGAGCCGGCTATGGAAGAAGCGCTCTGCTTGTCATAAGCCAGGGCATGAAGGAGTTCAGGAAGGCCAAAATCCTCACTTTGGGGCTTGGCGCCCATGACCGCGAGGAGTTCCCTGGCCACGCTCCGCTGCTCCTCAAGGGGCAGGTGGTTCAGCCGTTCGAGGTGGACGTCAAGGATCCGGGACGTACCGTCGGCACGTTCAACGTAGCGTCCGATCCAAAAGAGAGACTCAGCAATACGGCTCAGCATGGAACTGCCTCCTTCGAGGGGTGCAGGTCGAAGTTCAAGTGGTGGTGGAGCGGGGTCACTGTTGCTGCTCCGTTTGGCGGTCACGCCAGTTGCTTTCCACGGGCCACACGGATACTTGTTCGCGGAGCGTGACAGACTGGCGTGGGATGACCTCAGCGGGAAGTTTCGGCGAGTCGGCCAGGACCCAGGTGTCCTTGGAACCGCCGCCCTGGCTGGAGTTCACAATCAAGGAACCTTCCTTCAGGGCCACCCGGGTGAGGCCGCCGGGCAGGACCCAGACGTCGTCGCCGTCGTTGACCGCGAAGGGCCGCAGGTCCACGTGGCGGGGACCAAATTTGTCCCCGGAGAGCGTCGGCACGGTTGACAGCTGCAGGACCGGCTGGGCGATCCACCCGCGGGGATCAGCGATGACCCGTTTACGCAGGGCTTCAAGCTCGTCCTTGGTGGCATCGGGTCCAATGACCAAACCCTTGCCCCCTGAACCGTCAACAGGCTTGACCACCAGTTCATCAAGGCGGTCCAGCACGTGCTCCCTGGCTTCCTTTTCCTCAAGCCGGAAAGTGTCGACGTTGGCGATGATCGGCTCTTCATGAAGGTAGTACCGGATCAGGTCAGGGACGTAACTGTACACGAGCTTGTCATCAGCTACGCCGTTGCCTACAGCGTTGGCTATTGTCACTCCCCCGGCGCGTGCTGCATTGACCAGCCCGGGGCATCCGAGCATGGAGTCGGAACGGAACTGGAGGGGATCCAGGAAGTCGTCGTCGATGCGCTTGTAGATGACGTCCACTCGCTGTTCACCCGCGGTGGTCCGCATGTAGACACGGTTGCCGCGGCAAATGAGGTCACGGCCTTCCACCAGTTCAACGCCCATGAGACCGGCAAGGAGCGTGTGCTCAAAGTAGGCGCTGTTGAAAACGCCCGGCGTCAGGACCACCACTGTGGGATCGTCCACGCCCGCCGGTGCAGTCTTGCGAAGTGCTGAAAGAAGCCGCCGTGGATACTCTTCCACGGGGCGGATGTGCTGCTGGCCGAAAGCCTCGGGCAGGCCCTTGGCCATGGCCCTTCGGTTCTCCAGGACGTAGCTGACGCCGGAGGGAACCCGGACGTTGTCCTCGAGTACCCTGAAGGTCCCGGCAGCGTCACGGACGACGTCGATGCCTGATACATGGACGCGGACACCACCGGATGGTTCGAAACCGTGGACTGCCCGGTGGAAGTGGGCGCTGGTGGTGATCAGCTGCCGGGGTATCACCCCGTCTGTCACTACCGCCATCCGGCCATAGACGTCATTAAGGAACGCCTCCAGTGCCTTGACCCGCTGGGCCACACCGCGCTCCAGGACATTCCACTCATCGGCGGGAATGACCCGGGGCACAATGTCCAAGGGGAACGGGCGCTCCTCCCCCGCGTAGTCGAAGGTGACTCCGCGGTCCAGGAACGTCCGGGCCATGGAGTCTGCACGGGCCGTCACATCGGCCAGGGACAGCTCCCGCAAGGCGCCGGAAACCTGACCGTAGGATTTTCTGGCAACGTGGCCGGGGGCAAACATCTCGTCATAGGCGCCGCTGCGCGCAGCGGCCTCGGAGTAATCCTGGAATAGGTCAGACATGGGATTCAGGTAATCACCTTTTTGAGTCGAGCGCATTACGCACTGATTGTGTCGCGGTTTCCGGATGCTCCCGGTTCGCCTTTCCGTGCCCTCATCCGGCAGGGTTGAGGCATGCCCTTCAACAGTCCTGCGCCCCAGCTGTCCCAGCTGGGGCCCGGGTTGGTCCTGAGCGTCGCCGCTGCGGGTCTTGCCTTCGCAATCCACACGGTGGTTCCGGCGGTTCCCGCCATGACGCTCGCTGTTGCCTTGGGCCTGCTCTCAGCAAATATACCGGGCACGGCGGTCCTGACCGCGGGGCGCGCCCGGCCTGGACTGGACTTCGCGGGGAAACACCTCATGCGTGCAGGGATTGTCCTGCTGGGACTCAAAGTCAGCATGGGCGATGTCCTGGGACTGGGCTGGCTGGCGCTGCTGCTGATTGCAGGTGTGGTTCTGATGAGTTTCGCCGGCACGTATGGCCTTGCGCGTCTATTGCGTCTCCCTGGTGAGGCGGCGTTGTTGATCGCCACGGGTTTTTCCATCTGCGGTGCCTCGGCCATTGGTGCCATGGCGGCTGTCCGGCGGATCAGGCACCAGGACACCGTCCTGCCGGTAGCGCTGGTGACCCTCTGCGGCACGTTGGCCATTGGCGTGCTGCCGCTGCTGATGCACCCTCTTGGCCTGTCTCCTGAACAGTTTGGTGCCTGGACCGGTGCGTCCGTCCATGACGTTGGCCAGGTGGTGGCCACCGCCCAAACCGCGGGGACCTCCGCACTGGCGATCGCCGTCGTCGTGAAATTGACCAGGGTTGTCCTGCTGGCACCGATAACCGCCACGGCCGGGCTGCACCAACGGATACTCCACCTCCGTGAGCGCGCCAGCGGCGCCACGGACGGGTCGGGCAGCAAGGATGGCAGGTTTCCCCCGATCGTCCCCCTCTTCGTGGTGGGTTTCCTCGCCATGGTGGCTGTTCGATCCTTGGATTGGGCCCCGCCGGCTGTTTTGGAGAGCGCTGCGGCGGTGCAGGACATCCTTCTGGCAACAGCCCTCTTCGGATTGGGCTCGGCGGTCCGCATCAGGGCCCTGATCCATACCGGTGGTCGTGCCGTCCTGGTCGCTTTGGGCTCGTGGCTGCTCATCGCATCACTGGGCCTGGGGGCCGCTTTGATCATGATTAGATAGCTGTGTGTCGAATCACAATCTATCGCGCGATGAAGCCGCCACCCGTTCAGCCCTGATCACCACCCACAGCTACGACGTCACCCTCGATGTCCGCGACGCGGAAGATCCCGCCGTCCCCGGGTACCCGAGTACCAGCACCATCACCTTTTCAGCGATGCCGGGTTCGGCCACGTTCCTGGATTTTATCCACGGTGGCGTACAGTCCGTGATCCTTAACGGCCAACCCCTGGACGTTGGGTCCGTCGTGGACCGCCACAGGATAATCCTGGAAGGACTGGCGGCCGAGAACACCGTCACCGTCACCGGCACTGCCCTGTACAGCCGCTCCGGTGAAGGCATGCACCGCTTTGTCGATCCCGCTGATGGCCAGTGCTACCTCTACACGCAATACGAGCCCGCAGACAGCCGGCGGGTCTTCGCCAACTTCGAACAGCCGGACCTCAAGGCCGAATTCACTTTCCATGTGATCGCCCCGGCAGGCTGGGAAGTCGCGTCCAACGGGGTGGAGGAATCCCGCACCCCGGAGGGCGGAGACGCCCGCGCCGCCCGCTGGGACTTCGCCACCACGAAACGCATGTCCACGTACATCACCAGTGTGCTCGCCGGCCCCTACTTCAAAGCCACGGATCACTGGGGAGCAACGCTCGACGACGGCACCCGGCTTGAGGTGCCGCTGGCGCTTTTCTGCCGGGCCTCTTTGGCGGAGTCCTTCGACGCGGACGAACTGTTCCGGTTGACCAAGAGTGGGCTTGCCTTCTTCAACGATCTGTTCGACTACCCCTACCCGTGGGGAAAATACGATCAGGCTTTCGTGCCCGAGTACAACCTCGGAGCCATGGAGAACCCCGGCCTGGTGACCTTCACGGAAAAGTATGTCTACGCCTCCCGGGCCACTGACGCCCAGTACCAGGCCCGGGCCAACACGCTGATGCATGAGATGGCCCACATGTGGTTCGGCGACCTCGTGACCATGAACTGGTGGGACGATCTCTGGCTGAAGGAGTCGTTCGCCGACTACATGGGCACCCTTGGCGTGGACCGTGCCACCGATTGGGACACCGCATGGGTGAACTTCGCGAACAAGCGTAAAGCCTGGGCGTACGTCCAGGACCAGTTGCCCACGACGCACCCGATTGTGGCCGACATCCCGGACCTCGAAGCGGCAAAGCAGAATTTTGATGGAATTACCTACGCCAAGGGTGCTTCGGTCCTGAAGCAGCTGGTGGCCTACGTGGGCTTTGATGCTTTCATTGCCGGCTCCCGCCAGTATTTCCGGGATCATGAGTTCGGGAATACTTCCCTGCAGGATCTGCTCCTGGCCCTCAGCGCCGCGTCCGGCAGGGATCTCGGCCAGTGGGCCGGCCAATGGCTGCAGACCTCCGGTATCTCGACCATTTCGGCGGAGATCGTGGACGACAACGGCGTCCTTGGTGCCGTGACGCTCCGGCAGGATGCCATCGACCCCATCACGGGCCACCAAGTACTCCGTCCGCACCGGTTGCGGCTGGGCCTGTACGACGCTGATGCGTCAGGCCTGCTCGTGCGTTCCGAGAGCCTGGAGGTCGACGTAACCGGCCCCAGTACCCTGGTGCCCCAGTTGAACGGCAAACGCCGTCCTGCTTTGCTTTTGGTCAATGATGATGACTTGAGTTACGCCAAGGTCCGCCTCGATCCCGGTTCCGAACACACTGTCCGGGCCTCGCTTGGAAAAATCAGCGATCCCATGGCCCGCGCCCTCTGCTGGACTGCACTGTGGGATTCCGCGCGTGACGGGGTGACGCCTGCCGTGCGCTATGTAGCGGCTGTGGAGCAGTTTGCCTCTGATGAGACCGGCATCGGGGTCCTGTTGAACGTGCTGGGCAACGCTTCTGCCGCCATTGAACGCTACGTTCCTGCAGCCGGCCGGGAAGGTGTACGCAAGGATTTCCTCTCGGTGGCCGCTGACAGGATGAAGGCCGCAGATCCAGGCTCCGACCATCAGCTCGCCTGGGCAAGGACCTTGGCGGAGGTATCCCGGCACGGGGACAGCGAACTCCCCTTGCTCCGGGGAATCCTGGACGGCAGCGTCGTCATTGAAGGACTGGCTGTCGATGCAGAACTACGTTGGAGCTTCTGGCAGGCTTTGTCAGCCCACGGCCAGGCGTCCCGGGCCGAATTGGACCGGGAACTGCAGGCAGACAAGACGGCATCCGGAAGGGAGGGTCATGCCCTTGCTGCGGCATCCATTCCCGACGCCTCAACCAAGGCAGCCGCCTGGGATTCCACGGTCAACAGCACGGGGCTTTCCAACGAAATCCTGAGCGCAACGATCGGTGGCTTCATGACGGGACCGGCGTCCCTTCTGGAACCCTATGTGGAACCCTACTTCGAATGCCTTGAACGGGTGTGGGCCGAACGCAGCATCGAGATAGCCGGCAGGATTGTGCGCGGGCTGTTCCCGGGGGCACAGGACCTGGCGGAAAGCATGCAGCCTTCGGAGCACCCGGTCCTGGTACGCACGGACACATGGTTGACCGACCACAGTGACGCTCCCCGGGCATTGCGCCGTATCGTCATCGAGCAGAGAAGCCACTTGGCCCGGGCGCTCACGGCGCAAGCCGCCCCGGCTTAGGCCTGCCGGCAGCTACGGAACCCGGTTCAACCACTCTTCGGTTCCGAACTTCGCCTCCACGCGGTTCTTCGCCTCACCGAGCTCAGCCTCGGTGAGGCGGGACTCGAGGGCGCCATACCGTTCCATGAATACCTCCTGCATGGCTTCAAGGATGGCTGCCCGGGCAAGCCCCGTTTGGCGTCGTAACGGATCAACGCGCTTCTTGGCGCTGCGCGTGCCCTTGTCGGAGAGTTTTTCCTTGCCGATACGCAGGACTTCCACCATCTTGTCTGCATCGATGTCGTAGCTCATGGTGACGTGATGCAACATGCCCCCGTTCGCGAGGCGCTTTTGTGCAGCGCCCCCGATCTTTCCTTGATCGGTGGCGATGTCATTGAGGGGAACGTAGAAAGCGGCGATCCCTAATTTCTCCAGGGCCGCCATCACCCAAGCGTCCAGGAAAGCGTAGGAATCGGCAAAACTGATGCCGTCCACCAGTGTCTGTGGCAGGTAGAGCGAGTAGGTGATGCAGTTGCCGGCTTCCATGAACATGGCGCCACCGCCGCTGATGCGCCGGACCACGTTGATGCCGTACCGGGAAACCCCTTCAGGGTCCACCTCATTACGCACTGACTGGAAGCTGCCAATGACCACCGACGGCTCTTCCCAATCCCAGAAGCGCAGCGTGGGATTGCGCAGCCCCGCACCCACTTCCTCGGTGAGGACCTCATCCAGTGCGACGTTTACCTGGGTGGGCAGCACGGAGGGCGGGATGACTTCCCATTGGTGGTCTCCCCAGCTGGTGGCTTTGGACAGTGCCCGCCGGACGGTGATAGCCACGGCTTCTGCAGAAAAGCCGAACAGTACTGCGTCCCCGGGCAGCCCCGCAGTGACCGCTGCGGCAATGTCTGCGGCCGTCGAGCTGTCCGGAAGACCGGTCAGTGCCGTGTTGATGTCCTCCAATGCCTCGTCCGGTTCCAGGAAGAAGTCGCCGCTGAGGGAGACGTTGGTGAATTTCCCTTCGCTCACGTCCAGGTCAACCACCACCAGTTTGCCCCCGGGAACCTTGTATTCGCCGTGAAGGCGGGTGTCGGCGTCGTTGATGGCTGGGTGCTGATCAGGGCTGGGAGTCATGGTGTCCATCTTGCCGGAAAACGCAAAAGCCCGCATTGCCGAAGATTCCAGCAATGCGGGCTGTGAAAAGCCTTGGGGTGAAGTGGGTTACTTCTTGCCGCCGAAGCCCTTGAAGCGGGCGTTGAAGCGCTCGACGCGGCCAGCGGAGTCCATGATGCGCTGCTTGCCCGTGTAGAACGGGTGGGACTCCGACGAGATTTCGACGTCGATAACCGGGTAGGTGTTTCCGTCTTCCCACTCGATGGTCTTCGAGGAAGACACGGTGGACTTGGTCAGGAACTGCGTACCGGAAGCCAGGTCGTTGAAAACAACTGCTTCGTACTTCGGGTGGATATCAGACTTCATAATGGGACCTTTTGTTCACGCAGCTGGATTTTGCCAGCTGCCAGGTATGAATGGAGGTGGTCTGGTTGCTGCAATGCGGACATTCCAGCTGCCGGGCCAACAACCAATCATAGCGGAAACCGCACGGCCGGACGAACCGCTGTCAGTCGCGCGGACGGAGTTCCCAAAAAGCCACTGCCGAGGCGGCAGCAACGTTGAGTGAGTCGACGCCCGCGCGCATGGGAATTTTGACTGCCAGGTCTGCAGCATCCAGGGTGTCCTGGCTCATGCCGGGGCCCTCCGTGCCAAGCACCAAAGCCAGTTTGGAGTACTCCCTTGTGGCCAGGTCGTCCAGATCCAACGCACCTTCAGTCAGTTCCATTGCGGCAATGGTGAAGCCTTGCTCCTTGAGGCGGAACAGGTCATCCGGCCAGCTTTCCAGCCTGGCCCAGGGAACTTGGAAGACCGTGCCCATGCTGACCCTGACACTGCGCCTGTACAAGGGATCTCCGCACCGTGGGGACACCAGGACAGCGTCCACCCCCAGTGCTGCGGCGGACCGGAAAATTGCCCCCACATTGGTGTGGTCAACGATGTCTTCGAGGACAGCGACGCGCCGGGCGCTGGCCAGCAGTGTCTCCAGTGGAACAGGGGCCGGCCGGTGCATTGCTGCCATGGCACCACGGTGCAGGTGGAATCCGGTGATTTCTTCCAGCAGGGACGCCTTGCCGATGAACACCGGAACGTCCGGATATGCCTGGAAAACGTCCTCGAGGTCTTCCAGCCATTTCTCCGCCAGGAAAAAGGATCGGGGCTGGTGTCCGGCGGCCAGTGCCCTGCGTAAAACTCTCGAAGACTCGGCGATGTACATGCCTTCTTCAGGCTCACGAAGCTTCCGAAGGTGCACATCAGTAAGAGTGGTGTAGTCCGTCACGCGTGGATCATCCGCGGACTCAAGATAGTGGAAAGCCACCGGGCGGTTATTTCATCAGGTTGGCGATCATGAAGCCAAGGGCCACGATGCCAAGGGTGAAGATGACGGCCCGGAGGACGCGCGGGGACAACTTCCGGCCAACTTTTGAACCTACCAAACCGCCGATGGTGGAGCTCACGGCAATGAGGAGAACCACCAGCCACTCGATGCGGTCGAAAGCAAAGATCAGGTAGGAGATTGCTGCCACCATATTTACGCCGAGCACCAGGATGTTCTTCATGGCGTTGGCATTTTGCATTGTTCCGCTCAGGAACACGCCAAGGATGCCTACCAGCAAAATCCCTTGTGCCGCCACAAAGTAGCCACCGTAGACGCCGGCAAGATAGACGAGCACAACCAAGAGGATTCCATGGCTGCGATCCCGGATGGCATGTTCCGGGTTTTGCTCCCGGCGGCGGACCCAGGCCTGCAGTTTGGGCTGGAACAGCACCATCAACAGGGCCATGACCAACAGGACGGGAGCAACGTAGTGGAAGACCTTCTCCGGTAGGTGCAGCAGGAGCCACGCGCCGGTGATGCCGCCCAGCAGCGAGGCCGGCAGCAACTTCATCAGCTGCCGTCCCCTGCCGGCTAACTCGCGGCGGTAACCCCAGGCGCCCGCCGCTGTGCCGGCTACAAGGCCCATGGCATTGCTCATGGACGCCACCACGGGTGTGATGCCAATGGCAATGAGGACAGGAAAAGTCACCAGTGTGCCGGAACCGACCACCGCGTTGATGGTGCCGGCCCACAAGCCCGCGAAAAAGACCAGGATGCTGCTAAGGATTTCCATTGATGACTATCGGGTCGGCAAGCGGCGGGCAGTGGCGGTGTAGCGTCCCGCGTTTTCTGAAACGTCCAGCGGCAGGCCGAAGGTCTCGCTGAGGTGTTCGTCGGTGAGAACTTCCTTGATGGGACCAGCGGCCACCACGCCGCCTTCGCGGAGCAGCATGGCATGGGTGAATCCCGGGGGCACTTCCTCAAGGTGGTGGGTCACCAGGACCATTGCGGGAGCCGCCTCGTCGCTGGCCAGCTCACCAAGCTTGTGCACCAGTTCCTCCCGGCCGCCCAGATCCAGGCCCGCGGCCGGTTCATCCAAAAGCAGTAGTTCGGGGTCGGTCATGAGGGCGCGGGCAATCTGCACACGCTTTCGCTCGCCCTCGGACAAGGTGGCAAAGGTCCGGTTAAGCAGCGGGCCCATCCCCCAGTCGTTCAGCAAGCCAAAGGCGCGCCGCTCGTCGTCGCGCTCGTAACCCTCGCGCCAGCGTCCGGTCACGCCGTAGGCGGCGGTGACCACCACGTTGAGGACGTTCTCATGCTCGGGGATCTGGGTCGCAAGTGCTGCCGAAGACAACCCGATGCGGGGGCGCAGTTCGAAAACATCAACACGACCCAGGACCTCATCCAGGATCCCGGCTTTTCCGCTGCTCGGGTGGAGCCGGGCTGCGGCTATCTGGAGAAGCGTGGTCTTTCCGGCGCCATTCGGTCCCAGGATGACCCAGCGTTCCCCCTCGTTGACCTGCCAGTCAACCTTGTCCAGCAGGGTCTTCTTGCCTCGGACAACGCTGACGGAAGCCAATTCCAGAACATCACTCATAGCAGTAGACACTAGGACAAAAAACCATATGACTGATAACCGGTCGCCCTTCTGTGTTACCGGCCGAAACGAATTCGGGTGGTTGTGCTGTGCTCAGTAGGATTGAGGCCATGACTTCGAACTTGGCTGCGGTCAGCTATGGCGTGCATTTGTCCCCCGAATCCCTTGTGAACCTTCGGAAGGTACTTGCCGACGCCGGCGCCGCAGTGTCATCGGAATCACATAGCGGCGACCACCGCTTCAGTGTCGTAACGGCAGGCCTCGCTGCGGGCTCGGAGGCGTTGGTGGATCTTGCCGGCGTTCGCCGGAACGTTGCTGCGGCAGCCAGCGCCGGCATTGATACTGCGATTGTTCCTGAAGAACTGCGCCAGGCTTCCCGGAAGCTCCTGATCATGGATGTGGATTCGACGCTGATCCAGCAGGAAGTCATTGAACTGTTGGCTGCGCATGCCGGTAAACGGGAGGAAGTGGCCGCAGTGACCGAGGCCGCCATGCGCGGCGAGCTGGACTTTGCCCAGAGCCTCCACGCCCGCGTCGCCGTGCTCGCCGGGCTGCCCATGGACGTCGTCGAGTCCGTCCGCCAGGAGGTGCGCCTCAGCCTTGGCGCTGCAGAGCTCGTGGCTGCCTTCAAGGAAGCCGGGCACGTTGTGGCGGTGGTGTCCGGCGGATTCAACCAGATCCTTCGTCCCATTGCCGAGGAACTCGGGCTGGACCACTGGATCGCCAACGAGCTTGAAATCGTCGACGGCGTGTTGACCGGCAAGGTGCTTGGCGCCGTGATTGACCGGGCAGCCAAGGAGAAGTACCTGCGTGAGTGGGCAGCTGCCGAAGGAATCAGCCTCGAGCACACCATCGCAGTGGGTGACGGCGCCAATGACCTGGACATGCTCAGTGCGGCAGGGATCGGAATCGCTTTCAATGCCAAGCCTGCTGTTCGGGCAGTAGCGGACGCTGCCATCAACATGCCCTATCTCGACGCCGTCCGGCACATCGCCAACGTCTGACACCCGCTCTCACTGAGCCGGTTTGAATGCCGGCCAACCCGCTTACGGCCGCGGGTGTCTTTGGCGTGCCCACGGGTATCTGTCTTGTGTTCCTGATGCGAAACAACAATGCCTATTTCGTGACGCTATTATTCCGACTATTTATCAAATCGTCATTAAAAGTCCATTCATGGACGGAGCTCCTTCCGGAATTGAATAGTCATGCCATTTTTCGGGCAAATGCTGTGTAAAGTAAAAGCTCGACATGGAAATCCGTGAACATGCGGCAGTCCTGAATGACGGAAGAGCAGGGTCGGTAAGTGAACCGTTCGGAGCGTACGTGGAAATGGTGGAAACGCAGCGAGGAATTTGAATCCCTGCCAACACCCCTCCACGAGATCATCCGTGAGCGTCACCCTGATGCGGTGGCAACGGGAATGGCTCCTAACCAATGGGACTCCGGCCCTGCGATACCTCCTGGCCAGGAAATTCCGTCGGTTTATTTCATGGCCGCCAGTGATGGCACTACAGAACAGGAAGAACTGATTATGAGCTCACTTGACGAAGCTACCAAGCAACTGCTGTCCATCGAAGGTGCTACGGGTGCAGCCATTGTTGACTACACCAGTGGAATGGCGCTGGCGCAGGGCGGAAACCCGGGTTTCGACCTGGGAGTTGCCGCAGCCGGCAACTCGAACGTCGTCAGCTCCAAATTGCGGACCATGGCCGACCTCGGCCTGGACAGCAACATTGAGGACGTGCTGATCACCCTGGATACGCAATACCACTTGATCAACGTCCTGAATTCGGCGGGGTCCAAGGGACTTTTCGTTTATCTGGTGCTGGACCGGACCTATGCGAACCTGGCGCTGGCACGCCACAAGCTCAATAACATCGCCAAGGCTGTCGCCATCTGATCTCCAGGTGTTAACAGTGAGGGGCGGCCGCGATCATCGCGGCCGCCCTTCTTCGTCCAATTTGCCGGACTCCTCAGACTTTCACCCTTCGTGCCTCGCGGCCGCCTGATTCGAACTTGACGCCCAGCATGTGGTGCACCAGGACATCCTCGTTGGTGTTGGCGTTGGCCTCAATGGTGACAAGCTCCCCGTCCCGCATGACGCCAATCCGATGGCACCAGTTGACCATCTCGGACAGGTCCGAGGACAGGAGGATGATGGCAACCCCGGTTTGGCTGAGCTGGGTCAGCATCTTGTACACGATTTCCTTGGCACCGATGTCGATCCCGCGGCTGGGATGGCTGAGGATCAGGACATCGCAATCGGTGGAGATCCATCGGGCAAGCTCCACTTTCTGGCGGTCGCCTCCGGAAAGGGTGGTGAGGGCACCTTGGATGTTGGTGGTGTTGATGCGCATGCGGTGCACCACGTCAGCCACGCCCCGTAGGTGGGTGATTTCGTCCTGGAGACTTGCAGCACCCGGGGCTTTGCCCTGATACAGCCCATCGGCGATGCTGGTCCCTGAAGCGAAGGTGTCGGCCGTGTCCGGCGAATAGCCGATCTTCAGCCGCCGTGCATCTTGGAGCCCGCGGATCTGGACCTGGTTTCCCTTCACGTGGATCGTCCCCGAGGTGCAGGGGTGGATCCCGGCCAGTGCCTCCGTGAGTTGGTAGACGCCGGATCTGTGGGTTCCCACGAGGCCGAAAATTTCACCCTTGACCACGTTGAAGCTCACATCACGGACGTTTTCCCCCACGCCGAGGTTGGAGATCCGCAGGACCTCTTCCCCGGCGGCCGGACCTGTAGGCCGGGCAATCCGCTCGAGTTCCTGCTGCAATAGGAGGAAGGCAAGTTCGTCGACGTCGGTTTTGCTGGCTTCCACGATCTTGTGAACTCTGCCGTCGCGGAGGATCGCGATGCGATGGGCAATGGAGCGGACTTCGTCCAGGCGATGGGTGATGTAGATGATCGCCCGGCCCTGCCTTGTCAGCATTCTCAGAACCTGGTGCAGGACTGCGACGTCGTGGTCCGGAAGGGACGCGGCTGCCTCGTCCATGATGACCAGCTGGGCTTCCTCGGCAACCATGCGGAGGACTTCCACCAAGGCTTGCTCTGCCCGTATCAGTGTGCCGACCTTCGCATCAGGGTCCAGGGTGATCCCGATGTCCCGGATCAGCTTGGCGGCTTGGCCGCGGAGTTCCCCATGTGGCCGTCCTGACTGGAAGGTCCCGCGGAAAATGGCCTCCGTGATGGTCAGGTCCGGATCTATGTGGAAGTTTTGGGGAATAAGCCCTACTCCGCAGGCCTGTGCCTCTGCGATCGAATCCGGCGCGTACTTCTCTCCGGCAAGCGTGATCCGGCCCTGGTCATGTTTGAGGGATCCTGCCAGGACGCCCATGAGGGTGGTCTTACCTGCGCCGTTGGTTCCAATCAGCCCCAGGATCTCGCCGCGATGCACTGAAAGGCCAACACCTTTGAGGATGCGGCGTTGATCGTACGACGCGTGAATATCATCAGCATGTAACAACAGATCCAAAGAAGCTCCTAATGCATGCACAAACCCGCCCATTGTGGATTATGCAATGTGCTGACAACTACGTGCGAGGCTGCCTTGGAGAGTCAACCAGAAGGATTCCCTTAATGCAAAGTCGAATTTGCAAAACAGTTAAGCCCAATTCGTGACGCGAAAATTCGAACAATTTATCAAACTGGCACTTTACGAGCGTGGGCACCTTCGCCGTTTTGATGGTTAAACAGCTGTGGCCCTGGACGAAGGTCCGGGGCCACAGCAGGTCAGATAGTCGCTATTCGGCCGTCTTGCCGAAGTAGTCTGCACCACCAACATATTCGGTGTGCCCGGATTCGACGTCCGCAGTGACCATCTTGGCAACTTCGGCTGCGAACTCCTCCACGGAGTACAGCTTGCCGGCTTCGGCCCGGCGCGCTTCGATGGCTCCCGGATTGGAGCGGTCCAGCAGGGTCGCCGTTACGGTGCCTTCGATCATGTCACCGGAAACGACCACCAACGAGATGCCCTTGTCCGCAAGGTGGGGAATCAAATCCCGCAGTGCGTCTTCCCCGGCGCGCTTGCTCTTTGCGACCGGCTCGTACTCAGGCATGGTGGGAACAGTCTCCACGAAGTGCGCCTGGTGGCTGGTAACGAAGACGACGCGCGAGCCCTCAGGCATGAGCGGTACCGCTGCATTAAGCATGTTGACCTGGGCATCGCGGTTGAGCTTGAGGGCATAACCCTCCTCCATGCCTGATTCCATGCCACCTGAAGCGTTCAGCACCAGGACATCGAGGGAACCAAACTCCTCCATGGCTTTGCTCGCCAGGGCGTGCACGCCTTCATCGGTGGTGAGGTCGGCGCCCACGGCAGCTGCACGGCCACCCGCTTCCTGGATGCCGGCCACCACCTTGTTGGCGCGCGGCGCCTTTTGACGGTAGTTAACAACGACGGCGGCGCCCTCGCCTGCCAGGATCTTGGCAACTTCGGCACCAATTCCACGGGAAGACCCCGTGACGATGGCGGTCTTGTTATCCAGCGTTCCCATTCATGCTCCTTTTGTTCAGATCATCCAAATTCCGTGGCCTCACCTTCCATCATGCCAGCGGCAAGGTTGAATCAGGTTGTGGGCCCCGGACAAAAACTGCGGTTGAGGCTAGTGTCCTAGTGACCCATACCCAGGCCACCGTCAACCGGGATAACGGCTCCGGAGATGTAGGCGGCTTCATCGCTGGCAACCCAGCGAACTACATCAGCAACTTCGGAGGCCTCCGCAAAACGGCCCGCGGGAACATTGGCCAGGTAGGACTTCTGGGTGTCCTCAGGCAGTTCTGCGGTCATGTCGGTATTGATAAAGCCCGGTGCCACGACGTTGGCGGTAATTCCCCTGCTGCCAAGTTCGCGCGTGAGGGAG
The DNA here is from genome assembly GCF_059739405.1 of Arthrobacter sp. TmtSoilC79. Classification (NCBI taxonomy): domain Bacteria; kingdom Bacillati; phylum Actinomycetota; class Actinomycetes; order Micrococcales; family Micrococcaceae; genus Arthrobacter; species Arthrobacter sp. TmtSoilC79. The sequence continues at coordinate 2,299,230 of NZ_AP046051.1, forward strand.
CGTGCGATTCCCACCATGCCTGCCTTTGACGCAGAGTAGTTGATCTGGCCGGGTGCACCATAGAGGCCGGAGACCGAAGAAATGAGGACCACGCGGCCTTTGCGGAGACGGATCATTCCCTTGGATGCCCGCTTGATAACCCGGAAGGCGCCCGTGAGGTTGGTGTCCAGGACCGACGTGAAGTCATCTTCGCTCATGCGCAGCAGCAGCGTGTCCTTGGTGATGCCTGCATTGGCAACCAGTACTTCAACGGGTCCGTGGGCATCTTCGACGATTTTGAACGCGGCGTCGATGGAAGCCTCGTCCGTTACATCGGCCTGGACACCCAGGATGCCCTCAGGCAACTCTGTTTGACTTCGGTAGGTCACGGCTACCTTGTCGCCGTTGGCGAGGAACGATTCCGCAATGGCCAGGCCAATGCCACGGTTGCCGCCGGTTATCAGGACGCTGCGGCCGGTTGTGACTGCTTCAGACATGCTTTGGCTCCAGGTTCCGCGGCAACAACATGCCGCATTGAAGGGGGATTTTCCTGTGTCGATCTTATCCGCCGGCCATCGCAACCCATGGCTTACCCCCAACCTGCGCGGTTTGGGTCGTCACGGCCTTGGTGAGAGAATTGGGAGAGGCCTTTGGAGCGTGATGATTCAGTTGTGACACGAGAAAACAGTCCCCTGCAGCAAGTGCCCGGGGAACCGGACGCTTTTTCCGGCGAGCCCGAAGTCCACAGCATCACAGATGCCGCCGCTGCCCACTCCGAGGACATGCGTGAGCGCATGATCAAGTATGCAGTGGCCATGGGTATCCGCATGGTCTGCATCATCCTGATTTTCGTGGTGGATGGCTGGTTCAAGATCATTGCGATCGCGGGCGCTGTTTTCCTTCCTTGGATTGCCGTTGTCATCGCCAACGGCAATGACAAGGCCGAGGACCATAGCGAATCATTGCTGGACTACGTGGCAGTCCCTGAAATCGAGCGTTCCTCCCCCTCGGAAGAACCGGCGGCAGAGGGACCTGAGGTTCTCCAAGGCGAGTTGGTCGATGACGAACCATCATGGCAACAAGACGGCCCCCCAACGGGCCCTGCAAGCGAGGCCGGACACACCGGCGATGAACGGGCGGCTTCATGAACATCTTCAATCTTGGCGGCCCGGGTGCAGCCACCGGGGAATCCGGGCGGGCTTTGGCGCCTGAGGTGTGCTCCCGCAAAGGGTGCCGTGTGGTGGCCCAGTGGCAGCTCTTGTGGAACAACCCGCGGATCCACACACCGGATCGGCGCAAGGTTTGGCTTTCCTGCACAGACCACCGCGAGTGGCTGGAGGAGTATCTGACCACCCGGGGCCTGTGGAAAGAGACCCTTCCGTTTTCGGCCGGCCAAGCAGTTTTGAACGAGGCCGACTGAATGTACCGCTTTCTCTTCTCCAGCAAGTGGCTGGGGTACTTCGTTCTGGCTGTCGTCTTTGCCACGGCCTGCGTTTTCCTGGGCCGCTGGCAGATGGACCGCAGGGCCGAGACCCTGGCCGAGATCAATCGCGTGGTCAGCAACTACTCGGCCACCCCAATCCCCTACACGGAAATCAAGGGCCAGTTCAACGCCTTGGATCCTGAGCGTGAATGGACCCAGGTTCAGTTGCGGGGCAGCTACGACCTCGAAGGCCAGCGCGTTGTCAGGAACCGTCCGCTGAACGGCCAGCCAGGTTACGACGTCGTGGTCCCCTTCCGGCTCACAACCGGCGAAGCAGTCGTCATTGACCGTGGATGGCTGCCCATTGGGAACAACACCCCCGGCCGCCCCGACGTCATTCCGGCACCGCCAACGGGCGAGGTCACCGTGATAGCCCGGCTGAAACCGGCCGAACCCAAGTTGGACCGTGGAGCTGTGGACGGGCAGCTGGCATCCATTGACCTGGCAAGTTTTGCCGGGGAACTCCCCTACCCCATTGCCACGGGAGCCTACGGGCAGCTGGCCAGCGAAGATCCCGCGGTGCAGCCAATGCCCACTCCGTTCCCCAAGCCGGCCACCGAAGAGGGGACACACCTCTCCTATTCCCTGCAATGGTTCGCCTTTGGCGTCCTGATGTTCATCGGTTTCGGGTATGCAGCGCGGCAACAAGCCCGCAACGCGGCCATCGACGCCGAAGAGGAAGAGGACGAGCAGATTATTGCCGCAGGGGGAACGCCCAAGAAGCGCGCGCCCGCCCTGCGGAAAAATAAGCGTGCTACGTCCGAAGAAGAGGAAGACGCAATCCTGGATGCCCAAGGCTACTGAAATTTCTCTTGATCCTGTCCGGAACGTCCGGTCTGCCCTGACCGACGCCGGAGCTCCTGACACAGTCCGCACTTTCGAGGACAAGGTCCCGACGGCGGCCGCCGCTGCCGCTGTCCTGGGCTGTGAGGTCGCGGCAATCACCAACAGCCTGGTCTTTGAGCTGGACGGCCAACCATTGCTGATCCTGGCCAGCGGTGCGGCCAAGGTTGATACGGCATTGGTTGCAGCCCAGTTGGGCACAGGCAAGATCCGCTGCGCCACACCGGATTTCGTGCTGGTACATACCGGTCAGGAAGTAGGCGGAGTAGCGCCAGTGGGCCACCCAAGGAAACTGCGCACCATCCTGGACATCTCACTCCAAGAACACCCTGTCCTCTGGGCCGGAGCCGGAGACCACAATTCAATGTTCTCCATCAGCTACGAAGAACTGGCACGCATCACCGCCGCCGAACCCCTGCAGGTCCGATAACTCGCATGAGGTGACCTGCCCGCGAGCGAAGCGTCGCGTTTGATGTGCGCAGCGTGCGTCCAAGCGAGGAACGAGCGAGCACGCGGCACATCAAGCGCGCCGCGCAGCGGACGCAAGAAGTGGACGCAACAACGCCGCGCAGCGGGCGCAAGCAGGCTTACGCCAGCGTGATCAAGTCCAGGTAGTCTTCGTTCCAGTGGTCCTCTACGCCGTCCGGCAGCAACACAACGCGCTCCGGGTTCAGTGCGGACACAGCACCTTCGTCGTGGCTGACCATGACGACGGCGCCGCTGTAGTTTTTGAGTGCGCCCAGGATTTCCGCACGGCTGGCGGGGTCCAGGTTGTTGGTGGGCTCATCGAGGAGGAGGACGTTGGCGCTGGATGCCACGATGGTGGCGAGGGCCAGACGGGTTTTTTCACCACCGGAAAGAACGCCGGCAGGCTTGTCGACGTCGTCGCCCGAGAACAGGAATGAACCCAGGATGCCTCGTACTTCGGCATCCTTCATGTCCGGCGCTGAAGAGCGCATGTTTTCCAGGACGGTGCGGTCGACGTCGAGCGTTTCATGTTCCTGGGCGTAGTAGCCCACCTTAAGGCCATGCCCGGGGATGATGTCGCCCGTGTCCGGTTTATCGACGCCGGCCAGCATGCGCAGCAGGGTGGTCTTGCCGGCACCGTTGAGGCCCAGGATGACTACCTTGGAACCGCGGTCGATGGCCAGGTCCACGTCGGTGAAGATTTCCAGTGAACCGTAGGACTTGCTCAAACCCTCCGCGGTCAGCGGGGTCTTGCCGCAGGGAGAGGGGTCTGGGAAACGCAGTGCGGCCACGCGGTCGTTTTCGCGAACAGCTTCCAGTCCGCTGAGGAGCCGCTCAGCACGCTTGGCCATGTTTTGGGCGGCGACGGCCTTGGTGGCCTTGGCGCGCATCTTGTTGGCCTGGTCAATCAGGACCTGGGCCTTCTTCTCGGCGTTGGCGCGTTCACGCTTGCGGGCGCGCTCGTCCGTTTCGCGCTGGAGCAAGTAACGCTTCCAGTCCATGTTGTAGTAGTCGATCTGGGCGCGGTTGGCGTCCAAAAGGTAGACCTTGTTCACTGTGGCTTCGAGCAGTTCGGTGTCGTGGCTGATCACGATCAAGCCGCCCTGGTGGTTCTTCAGGAAGTCACGCAGCCACGTGATGGAGTCGGCATCAAGGTGGTTGGTGGGCTCATCGAGGAGCAAGGTCTCGGCATCCGAGTAAAGGATGCGTGCCAATTCGACACGGCGGCGCTGGCCACCGGAAAGGGTCTTCAACGGCTGGTTGAGCAGCCGGTCAGGCAGCGCGAGGTTGGAGGAGATCGCCGCGGCTTCGGCCTCGGCAGCATAGCCGCCACCGGCCAGGAATTCAGCTTCCAGGCGGTCATAGCGGTTCATCGCTTTACGCTGAACGGCAGCGTCGTCGCTGGCCATGTCATCGTGGGCTTTTTTGAGCTTTCCCACTACCACGTCCAAGCCGCGCGCTGACAGGATGCGGTCGCGGGCAAGCTGCTCCATGTCCGGGGTCCTGGGATCCTGGGGAAGGTAGCCGATCTCACCGGATCGGGTGACTTTGCCGCCTGCGGGAAGGCCTTCGCCGGCGAGGACCCGGGTAAGGGTGGTCTTGCCGGCTCCGTTGCGTCCGACGAGACCGATCTTGTCCCCTTTGTCCACCCTGAAGTTGACCTGGTCCATGAGCAGGCGGGCGCCGGCGCGGAGTTCGAGGTCCTGGACGGTAATCAATTCGGGTGATGCCTTTCAATGGGGAACGCTCGCGGGGACCGGCGGGTCCGTTAAGTGCGGCGGGATGCGGCTGTGAGAACAGCCTGTTCAAGTCTACCGGCACCCGGGGCGCAGGCTGACATCGGCTCCTGCAGGGGAAACTGTGTCCAGCGCCAAACAATTCCTGGCCGGCTTTGTGGAAAGGCTCCAAAAACCCGGCTCCGCTGCGTCCGTATTGTCAAGGACAGGGGAAAAGCAACACCGTCATCGCCTCGCACCACACCCGATTGGACCCACAATGAGCCAGACCAACACTGCCCCAGCGCAGAAGAAACCCATGTCCCGGAAACGCTGGACCGCTACTGACCTGGGCCTCATCGCCGTCTTCGCAGCCTTGGTGGCGGCGTCCGCGATCGTTCCAGGCATCCCGGTAGGTGCCCTCGGCGTACCCATCACTTTAGTGACCCTGACAGTGATGCTCAGCGGCCTGGTGCTCGGCGCCGGGCGCGGTTTCGCCGCCGTCGGGCTTTATGTCCTTTTGGGATTGGCAGGCCTGCCGATCTTCAGTGGCGGCCGCAGCGGCCTCGGTATCCTGGCAACTCCCTCAGCCGGCTACATCATTGCCTTCCCGCTGGCCGCAGCCGCAACCGGCTACCTCGCGGCGATCGTCATCCGGCGAACGGTCAAATTCCGGGCTCTCTGGCTTTTCGGCGCCACCATGGTCAGCAGCATCGTGGTCATCCACGCACTGGGCGTCCTGGGCATGATGGTCAATGCCAAGCTGGACTTCACCAAAGCCTTCCTCGCCGACATCCCCTTTGTCCCCGGCGATATCCTTAAGAATGTCCTGGCCGTCATTATCGCCATGGCTATTCACAAGGCCTTCCCGGATGTCCTGGTTCGCCGGGTCAAGTAATCGGAACAATCTCCATGGATTCCATCAGTTTCACCGGGGTTTCGGTACGTGTCGCTGTCGATGGCAGCGACACGCCCAAGACCCTGCTGCACGAATTTTCCCTTGATCTGACCGAACGCCGGATCGGAGTGATCGGTGCCAACGGATCCGGGAAGTCCACCCTGCTGCGGCTGGTCAATGGCCTGGTTGGGCCGACCGAGGGCAACGTCAAGGTCCACGGTAACGACACGGCCGCCGATGTCCGTCGGGTCAGGGGCAATGTGGGCTTCGTCTTTACCGATCCCCTGTCCCAGTTGGTGATGCCCACCGGGAGGGAAGATGTTGAACTTTCCCTCCGCCGTTCCATCAGGAACTCCAAGGAGCGGGCAGCCCGGGCCGAAGCAGTCCTGAACCGCTTCGGCTTGCTGCACCTGGCCGATCAGAGCATCTATGAACTGTCCGGTGGTGAAAGGCAGTTGCTGGCCTTGGCGGCAGTCCTTGCCGTCGATCCCGCCGTCCTGGTCCTCGACGAGCCATCCACCCTCCTGGACCTCAGGAACCGCGAACTCCTGCGGCGTACGGTGTCCGGCCTGGACCAACAGGTCATCATGTCCACTCACGATCTCGACCTGGCGTTGGACATGGACCGGGTACTGGTGGTGGAATCCGGGCGCATCGTTTTCGACGGCGATGCCGCCGGCGGCGTCGCCTTCTACCGGGCGCTGTGTGCAACTCCCCTGCCCGGAGCGCGGCTGGGTGACGTTTCCAGATGAGGGGCCATGGCTTCCTGATCGCGAACTATGTCCGCGGCAACTCCATCATCCACAGAACTCCGCTCTGGCTGAAGTTCCTGGTGGTGGCAGGGTGCGGAGCGGCGTCCTTCCTCATAGTGGATTGGGCGGTGTCGCTGGTGATTTTCGCCGTGATGTGCGCTCTTTTCCTTCTCAGCGGAGCGGGCCTGCGGCGTCTCCTGCGGGCCATCTGGTTGGTGATGCCCATCCTTCTGGTCATCGGCCTTTTCCAGTGGTGGCAACTTGGGGGTCCCACAGCGGCCCGCATCGTGCTGAACGTGCTGGTGTGCGTCGTGGCAGCTTCGGTGCTGACTGCCACAACCCCCGTCCAGGACCTGTTGGATGGCGTGGTTGCTGTGGCAAAGCCGTTCCGGCGGTTCGGCGCCGACCCCGAACGGTTCGCTTTGACGATTGCCGTGATGCTCAGGAGCATCCCCTTCATTGCCGGCGCTTTCTCGGACGTGCGGGATTCGGCAAGGGCCCGTGGACTGGAACGCAACCCCCGCGCCTTGGTTCTCCCGGTCTTCATCACCACCGTGGCGTACGCCCGGCAAACCGGCGACGCCTTGGCCGCCCGGGGACTGGGCGAACCCGAAAGCGGCTGACGGGCGGGGCTACAGCCGGGAGTATTGCATGAGCGCGGCAGTGCCCAAACCGCCTGCACCGCTGATCATGGCCAGTGTCAGTGGGCTTTGCCCGTGGCAGGCAAACCCTCTCCGTACTTGGGCCAGCAACCGGGTTACCAGGACTGCACCGGAAGCGCCGTAGCCGTGACCGAGTGCCAGCGCACCGCCGTCGAGGTTTGCCCTGGCAGGATCAATACCCAGGTGATTCAAGCAAGCGATGGTTTGTGATGCGAACGCTTCGTTGAACTCGATCAGGTCAACGTCGGCAGTGGCTGCGTCGTGGCGGGCCAAAAGTCGTTCGGCAGCGTAAGCGGCCCCGATGCCAAGGACTTGCGGATCAACTCCGGTAGTGTCGCAGCCCAGCACCAGCAGTCCGTCCCGCGCTCCCAGTGCGCGGGCACGTTTAAGTGAAGTGATGACGACGCCGGATGCTGCGTCCGCGTCGAAGCAGGAGTTTGCTGCGGTGACGGTCCCTCCTGGGACGAATGCCGCAGGAAACCTGCCCATCAGGGACGCCCGCAAGGAAGCCCGTGGACCGTCGTCGGAATCCACCACAGTTCCGTTGGCCCCCAGCGGAACTATCTCGCCACGAAACCTGTCTTCGTTGGCCGCTGTTACGGCACGTTGATGGCTGCGGAGCGCGTAGTCATCCTGTTGCTCCCTTGTCACCGCGTACTCGCGGGCAACATTTTCTGCAGCGACACCCATGTCCGGGTCGCCAAACTGTGGTGGCACAAAGCTGGCCCTGGAGTAGAAGTCGAGTCCGCCGTCGTGGTTTCTGTTGGCCCTGGCCGGGGCAGTGCTGATGCTTTCGACCCCTCCGGCCAAGTACAGCGGATCACCGCCGGCCGCGACCAACCGGGATGCCAGCGCAATCGCATCCAGGCCCGATCCGCATTGCCGGTCAATGGTGATGCCGGGAACGTCTACGGGCAGACCGGCCTGGAGGGCAGCGAACCTGGCCACATTTCCGCCGCCGCCCACGGCGTTGCCCATGATGACATCGTCCACGTCCGCCGGGTCCACACCTGCTGTTTCCACCAAGGAAGCAAGCACCGGTGCCAGGAGGTCCGGTGCACGGAGATCCCTCAGCTGACCGTTGGCCCGGCAAATCGGAGACCGAAGCGCCGCGATGATGACGGGCTGACGGGACTCCCCGGCTTGCCAGGATGGACCGCCGGCGCTATCCAAGAAGCTGAGCCCGCGGGTCATGATTCTTGACCCAGTCCAGGAAGACTTTCCTGCTTACTTTGCCCCGGTCGGTCAGCGGCAACTCCGCCAACAAGTAATACTGAAGGGGCCATTTGTCCCGTGCCAACATGCCATCCAGGCCTGTGCGGAGCTGGGTTGCGGTGACCGGACCGCAAGCGGGAACGACGCCGGCGACGACGCGTTGGCCGCGGATATCGTCAGGTGCCCCGGCGGCAACCGCACCGTCCACACCGGGAACGGATGCCACTGCCAGCTCCACCTCGTGAGGGTAGACATTCTTCCCCGACGTAATGATCATGTCCGAACGGCGGCCAAGGATGTGCAGGATGCCCTGCTCCAGGAACCCCTGGTCCCCTACGGTGTACCAGCCATCGAGGCACCTTAGTGCCTGACCGTCGTCTCCCCACAGGTAACCGTTGCTCACCATTCCGCTGCGGACGCTGATGTTGCCGTGCGACCCCTCCGGAAGATGCTTGCCGGCGTCGTCCAAAATCGCCAGTTCAACCCCCGGAAAAGGCAAACCGATGCCTGTCCCGCCGGCATCCAAAGGTTCCCCGGCTGCCAGGCGGGTACCGGAGACGAAACTCAGTTCGGAAGCGCCGTAGTACTCATGGATGGCCGCCCGGGGTGCCCACCGCCTGGCAGCTTCCAAGGTCCGGGCATCCAGCTTGGATCCAGCGCAGATGATGCTGCGGATACCGGACGCATCAACGTCCCCGGCAATTCCCCGTTCACTGAGCAACCTCAAGGCCGTCGGGGCCAGGACAAGGCGGGTGATGCCGTCGTGGCTGATGGCAGCGTGGGCATCACCGACGTCGAAGGACTCCAGCGTGTGGAAGGCTGCGCCGGCGTAAAGGCACTCCGAAAGGGCGTAAAGGTTAAGGCTGGCTGAAAGGGGTCCCGGCGCAAGGGTCCGATCATCCTGCGAAAGGCCGAAAAACTCGATGGATGCCTCAAACGAAACCTGCCACGATCGGCGGGACCTGGTGAAGGCCTTTGGAACCGAAGTGGTCCCGGACGTCAGGCCGATCAGGAAGGTGCTGGACGGATCGCCATCCAGCAGTTCCGCCACAACCGGTGTGGTGGTTCCTGGTATGCGTGCGGAAACGTCATCGATCATCGGCGCCGGCCATTCGGGGTCCAGCACAGCACAGCACCGCTCCCCCGCGACGGCAGCTGCGTAGCGCTCCACAAAGCGCACAGAGTTGGGTTCGGCGAGAACAGTAGCGGAGGTCGCGGCGCGCAGAAGCGCTGCTGCGGCGTCCCGGAGGTCCGCCCATGTGAGCCGGTCGTTGCCCACCACCACGGCGGTGTCGTGGGGGCGCTCATCGGCCCAGTGCTGAAGTTTGTCCAGGAAAGGCATCCACACGATTTTACGGCAGTGTCGGGCACCGGGCACCAATAGTGACGTCTATTCTGACTGTATGAGTTTCAATGACGGCGCACAGCTTGACCCCTCCCAAGTGGAGGACCGACGCGGCAGTGGAATGGGCCGCGGGACCAAGATCGGCGGTGGTATTGGCGGCGGAATCGTGGTGCTTCTCCTGGCGCTCTTCGGTATCAATCCCAGTATCCTTGGCGATCTGACGGGAAGCGGAACCCAGCCTCCCGCCGTCGATGGCGGCAGCCCGGGAGCCGGCGGCATACAGGAATGCCAGTCCGGTGCCGACGCGGACAAGCGGCTCGACTGCCGGATCACCGGTACGGTGAACAGCCTCAATGCTTTTTGGCCTGGCTACCTGTCGGACTACAACGTCCAGTACCCACGGCCGAAGACTGTGATCTTCAGCGAGGCCACCAACACAGGCTGTGGTGCAGCTACCAGTGCAGTTGGCCCCTTCTACTGCCCGGCGGACACTACCGCCTACTTTGATCCGGGATTCTTCGATGAACTGGTGACCCGCTTTGGCTCCTCCGGAGGGCCACTGGCGCAGGAGTACGTAGTAGCCCACGAGTTCGGACACCACATCCAGAACATCCTCGGAAACCTGGACCAGGCCCAGCAGGATCCCCAGGGTCCGCAATCGGGAGCGGTCCGTGTTGAACTCCAGGCAGACTGCTACGCGGGCTTGTGGGTCCGGCATGCCACCACGCAGACCGATGCCAGCGGCAAGCCCTTCCTTGATCCGTTGACCGAACAAGACCTGCAGGATGCCTTGTCCGCCGCCTCCGCGGTAGGCGATGACCGGATCCAGGAGGCCGCCACCGGCCGGGTATCTCCTGAATCTTGGACGCACGGCTCCAGTGAGCAGCGCCAGAAGTGGTTCTATCAGGGGTACACCACTGGCGACATCAACAAGTGCGACACGTTTGGTGTGGCCGCACCTTAGCGGTGAGGCGGTTCAGGGAAAAGTTGAAAGACTAAAAAGAAGGGTTCCGGGCTGTTGGCCCGGAACCCTTCCTTATGCCCGCCGTTGGCGGGTGAATATTGGTGATCAGATGTTGAAGCCGAGGGCCCGCATCTGGTCCTTGCCGTCGTCGGTGATCCGCTCGGGACCCCATGGCGGCATCCACACCCAGTTCAGGCGCCAGTCGTCAACGACGCCATCAAGGGATTTGCCCACCTGCTCTTCAAGAACGTCCGTCAGCGGGCAGGCCGCCGTCGTCAGTGTCATGTCGATCAGGAGCGCGCCGTCCTCGTCGGAGTATTTGAGGCCATAAAGGAGGCCCAGGTCCACCACGTTGACGCCGAGCTCGGGGTCAATGACGTCCTTGAGCGCTTCCTCGACGTCCTCGAGGCTGGTCCGCGCCGTGTTGATTTCGGTCATGGAACGATCCTAACTAGGCCTGCACAGCAGGGGCAACGGCTACGCCGGCGCCCGGGGCGTAACGGTCGTAGCCCTCATCTTCGAGACGGTCAGCGAGCTCGGGGCCGCCCTCTTCGACAACCTTGCCGTCAACAAACACGTGAACGAAGTCCGGCTTGATGTAGCGCAGGATGCGCGTGTAGTGGGTGATGAGCAGAGTACCCATGTTGCCCTCTTCGTGAGCGCGGTTGACGCCCTCGGAGACAACCTTCAACGCGTCAACGTCCAGGCCGGAGTCGGTTTCGTCAAGGATGGCGAACTTCGGCTTGAAGAGTTCGAGCTGAAGGATCTCAACACGCTTCTTCTCACCACCGGAGAAGCCTTCGTTGACATTGCGCTGTGCGAAGTCGGCGTCGATGCGCAGCTGCTGCATGGCAGCCTTGACGTCCTTGGTCCAGGTACGCAGTGCCGGTGCTTCGCCGTCGATTGCCGTCTTGGCGGTGCGCAGGAAGTTGGTCATGGTAACGCCGGGAACCTCTACCGGGTACTGCATGGCCAGGAAGACGCCTGCACGGGCGCGCTCGTCGACGCTCATCTCAAGTACGTCTTCGCCGTCCAGGGTGATGGTGCCGCTGGTAACGGTGTAACGCGGGTGTCCGGCAATGGTGGAGGCCAGGGTGGACTTGCCCGAGCCGTTGGGGCCCATGATGGCGTGGGTTTCACCGGTCTTGATGGTGAGGCTGACGCCCTTCAGGATCTCCTTGGTACCCTGCTCCGTCTCGATGCTGACGTGCAGGTCCTTGATTTCAAGAGTTGACATGCTCTTCTTTCTTTCCGTTCGTAAGTCTGGCGGTACTGGGCGCTCAGTAGTGGTCTACCGAAGCACCGTTCACAACGTTGGTCACGTCCACATAAACGTCGTCTCCGTCGATGGTGACGGCGAAAACGGGGACGGGGTCATAAGCAGGCAGCTGAAGGGGCTGTCCGCTGCGGAGGTCAAACTGGGAACCGTGTCCCCAGCACTCGATCGCGCAGCCTTCAACCTCACCTTCGGACAACGAGATGTCCGCGTGCGAGCAAGTATCGGCGATGGCGTGGATCTCGCCCATGGAATCCTTCACGATGGCTACGGGGTAGTCATCGATCAGGACGCGCAGCGCTTGCTCGACCTGGATGTCATTGGCGCTGCATACCAGTTCGCCTTTGGTTTCTTCACTCATTGTTGCTCTGCCTGGCCTGTCTTAGTTGTCGGTCGCGGCGAGTTCGCGCTCAACAGCTGCGGTCAGGCGATCTTCAATTGCCGGAACCTTGATCTGCTGGATGATCTCGTTGAGGAAGCCTCGGACCACCAGGCGGCGGGCGACCTTCTCAGGGATGCCGCGGGCCATGAGGTAGAACAGGTGCTCGTCATCGAAACGGCCGGTGGCGCTGGCATGGCCCGCGCCCTCGATCAGACCGGTTTCGATTTCGAGGTTGGGTACGGAGTCTGCGCGGGCGCCGTCGGTGAGGACCAGGTTGCGGTTGGCCTCGTAGGTGTCCGTGCCTTCTGCTTCCTTGCGGATCAGGACGTCGCCAACCCAGACGCTGTGGGCATTGCGGCCCTGCAGCGCACCCTTGTAGAGGACACGCGACTTGCAGTTGGCCACTGCGTGGTCAACGAACAGGCGCTGCTCAAGGTGCTGTCCGGCGTCGGCGAAGTACAGGCCGAACATTTCGACGTCGGCGCCCGGCGCGGTAAAGCGCGTGGACGGCGTGACGCGAACAAGGTCGCCACCAAGGCTGACCACGATGTGCTTGAACTTGGCATCGCGGCCGATCTTGGCCTGCTGCGATGATGCGTGGACGGCGTTGTCTGCCCATTCCTGCAACGAGACAACAGTCAGTTCAGCGCCATCTTCAACGATGATTTCCACATTCTCGGAAACAACCGCGGAACCCTGGTGGTCCAGGACGACGACGGACTTGGAGAACCGCTCTGCCACAATCACGATGTGCTGGGCGGCCGGAGCCTCTCCTGCACCGGTGATCAGGACGGAAACTTCACTCTCGGCCTGCAGCTCGGCAGGAACGGTGACAACCGTGGCCTCGGCGAAGTTCTCCCAGGCATTGGCGGACACGAGGTCCTCCGGGATGGCTGCCTGGCCGATGCGCTGGTCATCGCGGCCAACCGTTTCAACAACGACGCCGGCCGGGGCGGTAACGCTCACAGCCGGAGCTGCGCCGTTGAGGACGTCGGTGTGAAGGCCGCGCAGGCGCTTCAGCGGCGTGAAGCGCCAGTCTTCCTCAAGGCCGTTCAGCGGCTTGAAGTCTGCAAGCTTGTAGGACGTGAGACGCCCTGCACGCGAGCTGTCCGGAATGCCAACGCCACCGCCGTGGGAGTGGCTCTTGGCCGAAGCGCCGCCGAGCGGACCAGCGGAAGGCTGCTCCGACGTCGTGCTGGTGTTTGTTCCGGTGTTCACGGGCGAAAGGTTCTCGCCTTCCTCGGTGAAGCCGTTGATAAACGGCTGGGCCGAGGGCGCGCCGATGCGCGCCTTTTCAGTAGTGATATCAGTCATTGTTAACCGACGGACCCTTCCATCTGCAGTTCAATCAGGCGGTTCAGCTCAAGAGCGTATTCCATGGGCAATTCCCGGGCGATCGGCTCAATGAAGCCGCGCACGATCATGGCCATGGCCTCGTCTTCAGGCATGCCGCGGGACATCAGATAGAAGAGCTGCTCTTCGCTGACGCGGGAAACGGTGGCCTCGTGGCCCATGACAACGTCATCCTCGCGGATGTCGATGTACGGGTACGTGTCCGAACGGGAAATGGTGTCCACCAGGAGGGCGTCGCAACGGACCGTGTTGGCCGAGTGCTTGGCACCCTCGCGGACCTGGACCAGGCCGCGGTAAGCTGCACGTCCGCCGCCGCGGGCTACGGACTTGGAAATGATGGAGCTCTTGGTGTTCGGTGCGATGTGCACCATTTTGGAGCCGGTGTCCTGGTGCTGGCCTTCGCCGGCGAATGCGATGGACAGCGTCTCACCCTTGGCGTGCTCGCCCACGAGGTAGACGGCCGGGTACTTCATGGTCACCTTGGAGCCGATGTTGCCATCGATCCATTCCATGGTGGCGCCCTCTTCGCAGATGGCACGCTTGGTGACGAGGTTGTACACGTTGGTGGACCAGTTCTGGATGGTCGTGTAGCGGACGCGGGCGCCCTTCTTCACGATGATCTCCACAACGGCGGAGTGCAGTGAGTCCGAGGTGTAGATCGGAGCCGTGCAGCCTTCGATGTAGTGAACGTAGGAGTCCTCGTCGGCGATGATCAGCGTGCGCTCGAACTGGCCCATGTTTTCGGTGTTGATGCGGAAGTAGGCCTGCAGCGGGATATCCACGTGGACGCCCTTGGGCACGTACACGAAGGAACCGCCGGACCATACGGCCGTGTTGAGCGAGGCAAACTTGTTATCGCCCACCGGGATGATGGTGCCGAAGTACTCCTGGAAGATCTCCGGGTGCTCGCGCAGTGCGGTGTCCGTGTCCAGGAAGATGACGCCCTGGGCTTCCAGGTCCTCACGGATCTGGTGGTAGACAACCTCGGACTCGTACTGTGCGGCGACACCGGAAACGAGGCGGCTGCGCTCAGCTTCGGGGATGCCCAGTTTCTCGTAGGTGTTCCGGATGTCTTCGGGAAGGTCTTCCCACGTTGCCGCCTGCTTTTCGGTGGAACGCACAAAGTACTTGATGTTGTCGAAGTCAATGCCGGAGAGGTCTGCACCCCAGGTGGGCATGGGCTTGCGATCGAAGTACTTCAGGCCCTTGAGGCGCAGGTCGAGCATCCATTCGGGCTCGTTCTTCTTCGAGGAGATGTCGCGGACAACCTCCTCGCTGAGGCCACGACGGGCATTGGCGCCTACGTCGTTCTTGTCGGCCCAGCCGTACTCGTAGTTTCCGATACCGTGCAGTTCGGGATTCTTCTCCAGAATCTCCGAGATCACAGTGCCGTCAGCTACCGCTTTCTCTGCTATTTGGTCCGTCATCACGGCCTTTCTTGCTGGTTGTTTGATTCCTGGTACGGGTTCCCGGACTGCTCTGCGACATCCAGGGATGCCGTGGCAGCCGGGCGCCCGGTAGGTATGTGGGTGGTGCAAACGTGTCCGCCCTGCGCCAATGTTGAGAGGCGCCGGACGTCAACGCCCACCAAACGCGAGAAGACCTTGGTCTCGGTGTCGCAAAACACCGGGAACTCCGCGGCGAGCCGCTGGATGGGGCAGTGGCCCTGGCAGAGCTGGACGCTGGACAATGCAGCCGGCAACGGAGCCTTGGCCTCAATGGAGTGCGCAGAAGCAACGAAGCGATCCCGGGTCAGTGCCTTGGACAATGCCATGGCACGCGCGGTGATGTCATCTCCAGCGGCCTCTACCTCGGGGGCGTAGCGCCGTTCCATGTCCGAGAAGCGTTCCTCGGCATATTCACGGACGGCCTCTTCGCCGGCGAGTTCCTGGAGGCGCCGGAGCGCGGAGCTGGCAATATTCAGGTAATCGTCGCCAAGGGTGGACTGCCCTTGGGAGCTAAGGACGTAACGGCGTGCGGGACGTCCCGCGCCGGAACCGGCCTTGGCAACGCGCTTGACCTCAATGACGCCGCTGCGCTCCAGGTGGTCAAGGTGGCGGCGGACGGCCGCGGGCGTGAAGCCGAGAAGATCTCCGAGCTCCGCTGCGCTGACCGGGCCGTTCTCCAGAACGGCGCTCAGCACGCGGTCCCGGGTCCGGTCATCCGCGTCCGGCAGCGTCGGCGGGGCAACATAGGCCCCTGCCGCTGCAGCATGCCGCTTTGAGGGCATGGAAGTTGGACTGCTCATGGAATACACAACACAATCATGTCGTAATTTGTTTCATGCATCCAGTAAGGCAAGACTGACCTCAGCTGCCCGCCAAGTGTGACCGTACTACTTCACGTAGAATACTCTGGTGCGCTCACCCGAATCCCCTGTCCTCACCATAGACGGACTCATTAAGGATGTAGGCCCGTTGGCCTCCCTTGACGGAAAAATGCTCCGGGTGGTCAGCGGAGTGTCCCTGGTCGCCGAGCGCGGCCAAGTGACCGCACTCCTCGGTGCCAATGGGGCAGGCAAGACCACCACCCTCGAATGTGCCCAGGGGCTCCAGAAGCGAACCGGCGGATCTATTTCGCTCCTGGGTTCGGACCCTGATAAAGCCGGCGCCGGGTTGCGGTCCCGCGTAGGCGTGATGCTCCAGGACGGCGGGCTGCCGCCGTCGGCCCGTCCCATACCGCTGCTGCGGCACATCGCCGGCATGTACCAAAACCACATGGACCTGGACGCGCTCGTGGAACGGTTGGGAATCAACCAATTCAGCAGAACCAGCGTGCGCAGGCTCTCCGGCGGCCAAAAGCAACGCCTGGCCCTGGCCGCTGCCTTGGTGGGCAACCCGGAAATCCTCTTCCTTGATGAACCCAGCGCCGGGCTGGATCCGCAATCGCGCCAAATGGTCTTCGAGCTGATCGCCGAACTTCGCGATGCCGGCATGGGAATTGTCCTCACCACACACCTCATGGACGACGCCGAGCGCCTCGCCGACTACGTCTACATCATCGACGCCGGCCACAACGTGGTGGAGGGAACCGTCGCCGAATTGCTCAGCCACGGTCCTGCCTCGGATTCTGCCGTTACGGACCGGACGCTCTACTTCGATGTGCCCGGCGGCCTCGACTTCACGGGCGTCTTGGGGGCCGGCCTCCAGCTGACCGAAACCCGCTCCGGAAGCTACTCCATTACTGGTGCGATCACACCAAAGGACCTTGCGGCTCTGACTGCCTGGTGGGCGGAACGGAACATCATGCCGGCCTCGCTCCGGTTGGAAGCCCGCAGCCTCGAAGACGTGTTCCTTGATATCTCCGGAAGGGACCTCCGATGAGCAAGCTCCTCTCCCCCAACGCGGGGCCCGCATCGCTGCCGCGCCGCATCATGCAGCAGGGCCGCTACGAAACCATTGCCATGCTTCGGAACGGCGAACAGCTGATCCTCGCGATCGTCCTGCCCTTGATGGCTTTGGTCGGACTGGTAGTGACTCCGCTGCTGGATGGGCTCGGGGGATCGCGTGTGGACATTGCCACGCCGGGCATCCTTGCTCTCTGCGCGATGTCCACGGCCTTTACCGGCCAAGGCATTGCAACCGGCTTTGACAGACGCTACGGAGTGCTCCGGTTCCTGTCCACCACCCCACTGGGCAAGGGGGGCCTGATCGCCGGCAAGATCCTCGCCGTACTGGTGGTCCTTTGTCTGCAGGTACTGGTGGTTGGCGCCATTGCCGGCGTCCTCGGGTGGCAACCCAGGCCAGAGGGCTGGCTCCCAGGACTCGGATTGCTGGTTCTGGGCGCTGCCGCCTTTACCGCGCTGGGACTATTGGTCGCCGGTACTGCGCGCCCGGAAGCTACCCTGGCCATCACCAACCTCCTGTGGATCCTGCTCGGAGCTTTAGGCGGCATAGTGGTGCCGTCCGAACGATTGCCCGCATTGCTTCAAGGCATAGTTCACTTCCTTCCTTCGGGGGCCTTGGGTCAGGCACTGCGTGACGCTCTCCTTGCAGGCACTGTGCCCTTCCCCGCCGTCCTCGTTCTTTTGCTGTGGACGGTACTTGCCGGCGCCGCAGCCATCCGCTGGTTCAAGTGGAACTAATCCAACCGGGCACCACCAACAATGCAGAACTGAGAAGTGAGAAAACTGTGAGCACGGCATCGCGCCTCCCAAAAACCATTCAGCGGTTCACGTCCAAATTGCCTACCGAAGTCAACAAGGCAGTACGCCGCCTGGCCTTGCTGTCACTCATCGGGCAGACAATCCTGGTGGTGACCGGTGGTGCCGTGCGCCTGACCGCTTCAGGGTTGGGATGCCCCACCTGGCCGCGATGCACCAACGACTCGCTGGTCAATACACCGGAAATGGGCATCCACGGATTCATCGAATTCGGCAACCGCCTGCTGACATTTGCCCTCGCGGCCGTCGCAGCGCTCATGTTGGTGTACTTGTGGAACCTCCGTAAAGAGCGGCGCGACCTCTTTCTTCTGGCCCTGGGCCTCCTGGCGAGCATCCCGGCCCAGGCCATCATCGGCGGCATCACCGTTTTGTCCGGGCTCAACCCGTGGGTTGTGGGCCTGCACTTCCTGGTATCCATGGCTCTGGTGGTGTTCTCCACCTTGCTTGTTAACCGGGCCTACGGCCGAACCGGTGGCTTCATGAACCGGACCCTCCCGGGCCTGCCCTCCGTCGCACGTCCCGTGATGCTGGCTGTCGCCGTCTTCTCCACACTCTCAGTGATGCTGGGCGTCGTAGTCACTGGCGCCGGTCCTCATGCCGGCGACGCTGATGCCCCCCGCAACGATCTCGACTGGGACCTCTTCTCGCACATCCACGCCGTTCCGGCTTACCTCATCACCGCCGGCACACTGTTCGCTGTGTTCCTGGTGATCCGCGGCAAGATCGGCGGCCCGTTCCGAACGGCGGCCTACCTTCTGCTGGGCGTAACACTGTTGCAGGCAGTCATCGGCTTTACCCAGTACTACAACGGAATCCCGGCGCTGCTGGTTGGTGCGCATATGTTCGGTGCCGCAGTGCTGATGAGCGCGGCCACCAACGCCGCCGACCTCGCCAAGCACAGCCCGGTCCGTCAGCAGATCTCCTAACTCCGGATCAGTTGCGCCGGGTTGGAACGCATGGCCAGCACTGCCGGATACACAGCCGACAAGGTGCCACTCGCCAATCCCGCCCCTATGCCCCACAGCGACGCGTACCAAGGGACCACAGCCGCCCAACCTTCACTGGACGCGTAGGCCAGCACAGCACCCATCCCAACGGCTGCGCCTCCAGCCCCGCCGAGTACTCCCACCACGGCGCCTTCGGTAAGGAACATTAAGGCGAGCACTCTTCGACGCATACCCAAGGCGAGTCGAAGCGCTATTTCGCTGGATCGCGCCAACACCCCCAGATACATGGTGGTTCCGGCGCTCAGGCAAGCCATGGCGAGCAGGATGATGGACACAACGGCAACCAGTCTGCCAAGGTCCGTATTAATCCCCTGTTTGAGTTCCCGAAGATCGGCCACTGTTTGAACCTCTACGTCGCCGGGTTCAGCAGGGTTGAGCGCTTTTGGGAGCGCCTCGGCAATGGCCGCCGGCATCCCTGGATCAGTCCGAAGGACCAGGCTTGCCGCCACATTGCCGGTCAAATGGTAGGACCCGATCCCCACCATGATTCCTGACGGCAGAATCGGGTCACGGCCGGGGTCCCCAATAACGCCCACCACCGGGACTGGCTGGCCATACAGCCACACCACGACGCCGGGACCTGGCTTTGCGACTCCCAGTTCCTTGGCAGCGTTCTGACCCAGGATTGCGACGGGACCACCGAACGATTGGTCGAGCAGGGCAGCGTCACCGTAGGACAGGGTCGCGCCTTGGAGCCGAAGGTAAGCAGAGTCGATGATCCGGACTGCGCCGTTGAAAGCCGGTTGTTCAGGAAAGGACGCGGGCCGAAAGGTGGATGGCTGCACCACTGACGATGAGAGTTCGGCGATGACACCGGCCTCATGCACTCCCGAGAGCCTTCTGGATGCATTGAGGTCGCTGCTGATGGTTTCCCACGATGGATAACCGGCCGAACGCGTCACCCTGACTTCGTCGCTAGCGGCTGCATCGATGCGCGTGGACACCTTGACTGAGGCACTCTCGCTTAGTCCGATGGCCGCAACCAACCCTGCGCTGCCAAGGAGAAACGCCATGATCAGCAGTAGGGCTTTGGCTGGGCGAACGGTCAACCCGGAGAGCGCGTCGGCAACGGCATCTGCTGCCTCATGGCGCAGGCTCCGACCGAAGGCACGTTTGCTTTCGGGGCCTTCTGTTGTGGGTGTTGGAATGCCGTCTGTTGTTGGTGCTGGAATGCTGTCCCTGTTGTGGCCGGTGTCCATGATGATGGCTCCGTCGCGCATGGTGATGATGCGGTCCGCGGCTGACGCAACGTCGGGATCGTGGGTCACCAAGGCCACAGTGGTACCGGCATCACTAAGCTCCCGGAGATGCTGAATGACGATCTGGCCGTTCCCGGTGTCCAGGCTGCCTGTGGGTTCGTCTGCGAGGACAACCTTTGGCGCTCCGATCACTGCCCGTGCGATAGCCAGACGTTGGCGCTCTCCCCCGGACAACAACGACGCCGGTGTTGCTGCCCTGTCTGCGAGGCCGAACTTCTTCAGAGCGGGCATGACCAGTTGTTTCTGGACCTTCATCCCTATGCCCCGCACACGCAGTCCCAACACGGCGTTGCGGGCCGTGGCATCCCGGCCCACCATATGTGATTCCTGGAAGACGAAGCCGAAAACATCGGCCCGTAGAGCCGCCTTCTGCCTCTCGCTGAGATCTGCGACGTTTAGGTTCCTGATCCGATAGCAACCCCCCGAGGGTGTGTCCAGGAGGCCGAGGACGTTGAGCAGTGTGGACTTTCCCGAACCGGATGGGCCCACAATGGCCACGAATTCCCCCTCGTGGATGTCGAGGTCCACTTCCTTCAGCGCTTTCGCGCCGGGGAAACTGCGGTCAACACCGCGCAGGCTGAGGATTGGCACGCGCTTCGCATGCAAGGACGTTTCCCGGGCTGGCAGAAGCGCATTCATTGGAGTTTCACCTGATCCCCAACAACCAGGCCGTCCACGTCAGCGATCGCCGCCCACCCATCCACCTGCGCGGTAACCCTGACGACTACGCGGCGGGGCTCGCTGTTCCCTTCAACCAGGAGATACGGTATCCCGCCGTCCTGGCGAATGGCGATGAGGGGAACGGCGAGGGACTCTGCAGCCGCACCACCAGCGGCAATGGTGACTGATTGGCCGGCAGCGAATCCCTGCGTCCCCGGCGGCAACGCTACGGTGACATCTTTTCCAGGGATCTCATTCTTGCTTTGGTCACCCTCCAGGAACTCGCTGACATGAACCACTGTGGTGTCCAGAACTGTTGAACCGGCCCTGACCGTTACGGGCGTACCCGCCACGAAGCTCTCGGCCTGGACAACGTCTGCGCGGGCAACAAAGGAGTCGTCAGCGATCCTGATCCGGGCCACGACCCCGTCCTCGGCCAAGATGGAACCGGGTCCGGCGATGGAAGCTACAGTGCCAGTATCACCGGGGACCTGGACAAATTCCCGCCAGCGAAACATGACATCCGACGGGTTCTTCGATGCCGCATCACCAGCTTCCTCCTGCGGGAGCGAAACGGGGGCTCTAAACCCTGCGGCTTGGTACCACGATGCCAGTGCCTGCTGAGTAGCCCGGTCAAAGGTTCCCGTTGTGGCGCACGCATAACCGAAGCCCGCCAAAACCCCTTGTAGTGCCTTGACATCGGGGCCTGAGTCGTTTGGATTGATGTCCCGATACAACGGCACGCTGCTGGGTAGTATCAATAGCGGCCTCCCTGAGACGACCGCCAGTAATTCACCGGAAACCACGGGGCTCCCGGCCTCTTTTGCCACGTCGGTCACCACCAGTCTGTCGACGCCGGCTGCGGGACTGGCCTGAAGGTTTGTCTCGGCTCCTGGAACGACTTTCCCCGAAAGAACAACCTGTTTGGCCACCACACGGCGTTCTACCGCAGCCGAAACCGGAACCACCGATGCAGGGATCGGTGTGGACTTCGCCCCTGCTGTGGTCGATGTTCCTGCCCAGTAAGCGCCGCCCAAACCTGCCAGCACCACCAGTGATGCAACGAGGATCAGCCACGACCGCGGGACCCGCCTCAGTCCGCGTCCAATCAGCTGCAACTCATAGTCTTGCATCAGCAACGCCGTGATCCCGCAAAATCTGTTTGGCACGCACCACGGCGCCCGTCTTCTCTTCTGCCAAGGCGTTGAGTTCGGCCTGATGATCCATCATCTGTGCGGCCTGGTATTCAGCAAGGATGTCGTAGGGTTTCCTGGCCCCGCCACTGGCGTCCTTGCAGTCCAAATCCAAGAGGGCAACCCGTATCCCATCCTCCCTTGATCCGCTGGATTGCAAGCTCCACGAACCCTGTTCCGAAAGTTTGATGCCTTTGGTGGCCAGGCATTCCTCCCAGCTCTTCCGGTAAGCCAAGTACTCCGAATCGAGCTCTGTCAGTGCCACGGCGTTCCGAGTGATTTGATTCTGCAAGGAGGCATCACCAGCCAGGCCGTCCAGGAGTTCGGGTAGTCCGGCCCTCCCCACCGAATTACTGCACTTTGTTTCCGCCGCCTGATGGTCGGCGCTGAGTGCGGGGCGCTCGGGTTGTTCGTCCATTACACCTGGAATTTCGCGGATCTCCGGCATGGCACCGTTTCTGGCGGCCAACGGGCGGGACCACTGTCCATACCTACCGTCCTGGAGGGCCCTGCCACCGCCTCCCCACGGAGCCACCGTGAACCCGGCATCTTCCACGCAATCGTAAATGAGGAATGCCACCGCCGTATTGACCAGGACGTTCTCACGGCCTGAGTACCAGTAAGCACTCATGGGAAGGACAACTTCGCCGGTGCTTTCCTTGAGGTCGGCCTTGGCTCCTGCTCCGGCCGCGCGATCCACTGCAGGCAGGCTGACCGTCGTCGTTGCGGTGGGAGACGGTGCCGGCGGGCCCGAACAGGCCACGCCGGCGAGCACGACTACAGCCAGTGTCGCCGCGACCGCCGAAACTGAATGAAAAGTGGGAGATCGCACGGCTAACCCCAGATGCTGGAGATTTCGTCATCCCAGTTCACGCCGGCATACATTGACACGCCCCGAAGGTCGTTGACGGCGTTGCCACCCCGGAAGATGACCGAATGCCCTGAGTAGTTAAGATCCCGATACAGATACACGTAGGGCGATTGAATGTTCGCAGGCGGGCCTATGACTATTGAGCTGGCTTTATCGTTTGCCGCGTCACCCACATACGATGCGACCCAGTTATAGGTTCGCTGAGTTCCGGTGAACCAGTAGTTGTCGTAGAGACATACGCGGGCCGTGGAGCAAGCCGGTGCGGCTTGCGCGGCGGTGACTCCGGTTAAGACCGAAGCCGAAGCAACCGTCAGAATGCCGGCTGTACGCAGGAATGCTTTCACTTGTGTCCCCAATGCTTGTGCGCCATGGAACAGCTCTGTTCCACCACGAACACTAGGTTGCGCACGTCACCACCTAGACGGCTTTTGCTCAAACTAGGTGGCGTTCCGGCAAGAATTAGGTGCCGAACAGCCCCAAACTAGGTGCTGCGTTGGGGCCTCTAGGTGCTGGCCATCAGCGACCCGAGGCCAGACATCCTCATCAGCCATACTGGTCATGTGCAGATGACGACAGTGTTCGTGGAAGGCGAGAGCGACCGTCTGGCCGTGAACGCGTTGGCCCACCGCCTTGGTCATGACCTGCAAAAGCAACACGTCTGCATCGTCCCAATGGGTGGGGCCACGAACATTGTCCACTTCCTCGACCGCTACGGACCGCAAGGGGAAAACCATCGACTGCTGGGTCTCTGCGATTCCGGAGAATCCCGGGGCATCACCCGCGCCTTCAGCAGGGCCGGTTTCGGGGCCGCTTCCTTGAACGACCTGGGGTTCCAGGTCTGTGAGGCTGATTTGGAGGATGAACTTATTCGTTGCCTGGGCGTCGATGAGGTGCTCAACGTGATCGCCAGTGAAGGTGAGCTTGGCTCGTTCGAACTTCTCCGGCGACAACCCTCCTTGCGGGGCCGGCCCATTGAGGCTCAACTGCGGAGGTTTTTAGGTGGGCGCAGCGGCAATAAAATCCGGTACGCGCCCCTCTTGGTGTCTGCGCTGCCTTCCGGCAAGGCACCACCCCCGTTGGCTCGCTTGGTGGCATCTTTTGATATGTGAGAGACCGTGGGGCTCAAGCCGGTGGGATGTGAGCGACCGTTGGGCTTGTGGCCGTGGGATGTGAGAGACCGTGGGGCTCAAGCCGGTGGGATGTGAGAGACCGTTGGGCTCAAGCCGGTCGGATGTGAGAGACCGTTGGGCTCAAGCCGGTCGGATGTGAGAGACCGTTGGGCTCAAGCCCGTGGGATGTGAGAGACCGTTGAGCTTGTGGCCGGAAACGGCGACGCCGGCACCGGCCACTAAAGCAAGTGGCGGGTACCGGCGTCGAACTTTCTTGTCACAAAAGTCTGCGGAACCTAGCCGCCGACGATCGCTGAGCCGATGAACGGGTCTACCGCCAGGGCGATGAAGAGCAACGTCAGGTAGCTGATGGAGCCATGAAAGACCTTCATGGCGCCCTTGTTGGAGACGTCGCCGCCCTGTGCACGCTTGTACAACGCGTGGCTCTCGTACAGGAACCAAGCGCCCGCAGCAACGGCCACGATCGTGTAGACCCAGCCGGCGCCGCCAACGGGCACCATCAACAGGGAGCACGCAACCATGGCCCAGGCGTAGAGCACAACCTGGACAGAGACCACCTTGGCGCCGGCAATGGCGCCGAGCATCGGCACGTTGGCATTGCGGTAGTCCTCGCCGTACCGCATGGACAGCGGCCAGTAATGGGGAGGCGTCCAGAGGAAGATGACCATGAAGAGCACGATTGCGGGCCACTCCACAGTGTTGGTCACTGCAGCCCAGGCGATCAGGACAGGGAAGCAACCGGCTGCGCCACCCCACACGATGTTCTGGGCTGTGCGGCGCTTCAGGATCATGGTGTAAATCACCACGTAGAAGACGATGGCCCCAAGTCCAAGCCAGGCGGACAGCGGATTGGCGCCGAACCACAGGATGGCAATCGAGGCTGCCCCGAGAATCCAGGCAAAGACCAACGCTTCACGCGGGGTCACCTCACCGGTGACAAGGGGCCGCTTCTCGGTCCGGTGCATCAGCTTGTCGATGTCACGGTCGATATAGCAGTTGAAGACGCCGGCACTGCCGGCCGCAAACGCTCCACCTACAAGGGTGGCAAGGATCAGGCCGATGGAAGGGAAACCCCGCTGCGCGAAGATCATGGTGGGCAAAGTGCTGACCAGGAGGAGTTCGATGACCCTGGGTTTGGTGAGTGCCAGATACGCCTTGAACTTACGGGAAATTCCGATGCTTCCCCGGGCCGGGGACGCGTTAAGGGGCGTATCAGTTGTGCTCACGGCGGCAGTCACTCTGTTCTATGCTCTGGGGTTCTCGCAGCGGCTGCCGTCCCGGTCCTCGAAGCTGACACGGGCGCATGTTCCGCTGGTGGCCTCCAAATATCATACCGTGGCCGGAAGTGGACCAATGTCCCCAAAAGTCGTCAATGTTTCCGAAACTTCACCCGCCTTCCGGGCCATCGTGATTCATATAAGGGAATTTCTGTCCAGTTAGTGGGATTCCCTGAGTTCCCTGACACGTTTAGGGCTAAGCTGTTGAGCAGATCAGCACACGTTGACGATCCGGGAAACCGTATTCTCGGATATCCGTGCGTCTGGATGAGAGATCAACGTTTCAATGGTGAACGGCTGGTAGACACATTGCAGCGGGCGCCATCCTGTGCTTCCTGCGTGCCGTGTCCTTACACCTGCCGTCAGCACAGAGAGGGGCTCGGTTTTCGTGCCACATTTGGAAGAGCAAGAACTGTCATGGACCGATCTGGACAAGAAGGCAGTTGACACCGTTCGCGTGTTGGCCGCTGACGCCGTGGAGAAGGTCGGAAACGGCCACCCCGGTACTGCGATGAGCTTGGCTCCGGCAGCGTACCTGCTGTTCCAGAAGCTGATGCGCCACGATCCCAAGAACCCGGATTGGTTGGGCCGCGACCGTTTCGTGCTGTCCCCCGGCCACACCTCGCTGACCCTTTACATCCAGTTGTTCCTCTCCGGATACGGGCTGGAACTGAAGGATCTTGAGGCGCTGCGCACGTGGGGTTCGCTGACCCCCGGCCACCCCGAGTACAAGCACACCGCCGGTGTCGAAATCACCACCGGCCCGCTGGGCCAGGGCCTGGCATCTGCCGTAGGTTTCGCCTACTCGCAGCGTCGCCAGCGTGGCCTGTTCGACGCCGATGCTCCCGCCGGCGAATCGCCGTTCGACCACACTATTTGGGTTATCGCCTCCGACGGCGACCTCCAGGAAGGTGTCACCTCCGAGGCGTCCTCGCTCGCGGGCCACCAGGAACTGGGCAACCTCGTAGTGATCTACGACGAGAACCACATCTCCATCGAAGACGATACCGACGTTGCTTTCACCGAGGACGTCCTCAAGCGTTACGAAGCGTACGGCTGGCACACCCAGCGCGTTGACTGGACCAAGACCGGCGATTACGTCGAAGACGTCCAGGAACTCTACTCGGCGCTGCTCGCTGCGAAGGCAGAGACCAACAAGCCCTCCATCATCTCCCTGCGCACCATCATCGGTTACCCGGCACCGAAGAAGCAGAACACCGGCAAGATCCACGGCTCCGCACTGGGCGCCGAAGAAGTCGCTGCGCTGAAGAGCGTCCTCGGCTTCGATCCGGCCAAGTCCTTCGACGTTGACGAAGAAGTCCTGGCGCACGCCCGCAAGGTCCTGGACCGCGGTGCGGAGTCCCGCGCTGCATGGCAGAAGAGCTTTGAGGCCTGGCAGTCCGCCAACCCTGACGCTGCTGCCTTGCTGGAACGTGTGGAAGCCAAGAAGCTGCCCGTGGGCATCGACGCCGCGCTTCCGGTGTTCGAAGCCGGCAAGGATGTTTCCACCCGCGCCGCTTCGGGCAAGGTACTGAACGCCATCGGCCCGGTTCTTCCTGAGCTCTGGGGCGGTTCGGCCGACCTCGCCGAGTCCAACAACACCACCATTGAAGGCTCGCCGTCGTTCATTCCGACGTCCCGTTCCACGGACGCCTGGAAGGGCAACCCCTACGGACGCGTACTGCACTTCGGTATCCGTGAGCACGCTGCAGCCTCGATCGTGAACGGCATCTCCCTGCATGGCCGTACCCGTGCCTTCTCCGGTACGTTCCTGATCTTCAGCGACTACCAGCGCCCGGCCATCCGCCTCGGCGCACTGATGGGTGTCCCGTCCCTGTATGTCTGGACGCACGACTCCATCGGTCTGGGCGAAGACGGCCCCACCCACCAGCCTGTGGAGCAGCTGGCCTCGCTGCGCGCCATTCCCGGCCTGGACGTTGTCCGTCCCGGCGATGCGAACGAAGTCTCCGCCGCATGGAAGGCCATGCTGGAGAACCACGAGAACCCGGCCGGCATTGTCCTGACACGTCAGAACATCCCCACTTACGCCCGCGGTGAAGGCGAAGCAAGCGGCGACACGTTCGGTTCAACCGCAGGTGTTGCCAAGGGCGGCTATGTGCTGGCCGAGGCATCCAAGGATGGCGAAACCGTTGACGCGCAGGTCATCCTGATCGGCACCGGCTCCGAAGTCCAGCTCGCCGTGCAGGCCCGCGAAGCATTGCAGGCTGAAGGCATCGCTGCGCGTGTGGTCTCCATGCCGTGTGTTGAGTGGTTCAACAAGCAGGACGAGGCTTACCGCGAGTCCGTGCTCCCGGCATCGGTGAAGGCACGTGTCTCGGTTGAAGCCGGCCTGGCCCTGGGCTGGCGTGAATTCGTCGGTGACGCCGGCCGCTCCATCTCCCTGGAACACTTCGGCGCCTCCGCTGACTACAAGCGGCTTTTCAACGAATTCGGCATCACCGCCGAAGCCGTCGCCGCTGCCGCCAAGGACTCGCTCGCAGACGCCAACGCGTAACAGCCTGATACCTCACAACAGGAGAAATCACATGTCTACAACTCCCACACAGCAGCTTTCCGACGCCGGCGTTTCGATCTGGCTCGATGACCTCTCACGCACCCGCCTCGAAACGGGCACGCTGCAGAAGCTCATCGATGAGAAGAACGTGGTTGGTGTAACAACCAACCCGTCCATCTTCCACGCCGCGATCACCGCCGGTACCGACTACGACGCCACCATCGCAGCCAAGGCCGCATCCGGTGCCAGCGTCGAAGAGACCATCTTCGAAATCACCACCACGGACGTGGCCGACGCCTGCGATCTCTTCGCACCGATCGCCGCTGCAACCAACGGTGTTGACGGCCGCGTCTCCATCGAGGTCGATCCCCGCCTTGCCTGGGACACCGAGGGCACCATCGCCGAGGCCAAGAACCTCTACGCGAAGGTCAACAAGGACAACGTCCACATCAAGATCCCGGCAACATTGGAAGGCCTGGAAGCCATCACGGCTACCCTGGCCGAGGGCATCAGCGTCAACGTGACCCTGATCTTCTCCCTGGAGCGCTACCGCGCGGTCATCAACGCTTTCCAGACCGGCCTTGAGCAGGCCAAGGAAAACGGCCACGACCTCTCCAAGATCCACTCCGTGGCCTCGTTCTTTGTCTCACGCGTTGACTCCGAGATCGACAAGCGCCTCGACGCCATCGGTACCGAGGAAGCCAAGGCACTCAAGGGCAAGGCCGGCGTTGCCAACGCCCGCCTGGCCTACCAGGTCTACGAGGAGCTCTTCTCCACCGAGCGCTGGGCCGTCCTGGCTGAGGCCGGTGCGCTCCCCCAGCGTCCGCTGTGGGCCTCTACCGGCGTGAAGGACCCGGCCTACCCGGACACGCTGTACGTGACCGAGCTCGTCGCAGCAGGAGTGGTCAACACCATGCCGGAGAAGACGCTGGATGCCACGTTCGACCACGGCGTAGTCACCGGTGACACCATCACCGGCACCTACGACGAAGCGAATGAGACCCTCAACGCCCTCGAAGCCCTCGGCGTCTCCTACAACGACGTCGTCACCCTCCTGGAGACCGAAGGCCTCGAGAAGTTCGTGGGCTCCTGGAAGGAACTCCTGGCCGACGTCGAAGGCGCCCTCGCCACCGCACGGAAGGCTTCCTAACACCTCATGAGCACAATCAGCTACGACGCCAGCGGTGCCGCGCAGCAGGCCATCGCCCAACACATTGACAGCCTGGTCGAAGACCGGATCGCGACGAGGATTTTCGCCAAGGACCACACCCTGTGGGGTCCGGATGCAGAATCCGAATCCGCTATCCGTCTTGGCTGGGTAGAGGCTGCCACAGTGTCCCAGGCCTTGGTTGGCGACATCCTGGAACTCCGCGATGCCCTCCGCGCCGAAGGAGTGACACGTATTGTCCTCTGTGGCATGGGTGGGTCTTCCTTGGCTCCCGAGGTCATCGCCGGCACCGCCGGCGTCGAGCTGACTGTGCTGGACAGCACGGACCCCGAACAGGTCAGTGCTGCCCTTGAGGAGCGGTTGGCCGAAACGGCAATCGTGGTGTCGTCCAAGTCCGGCTCCACCGTGGAAACCGACTCCCAGCGGCGGGTTTTCGAAAAGGCATTCAACGACGCCGGCATCGATGCCAAGAGCCGGATCATCATCGTCACGGATCCGGGTTCGCCCTTGGACAAGGCCTCGCGTGAAGCGGGCTACCGTGCGGTGTTCAATGCCGACCCCAACGTCGGCGGACGCTTCTCGGCACTTACTGCATTTGGGTTGGTCCCTTGTGGCCTGGCCGGTGTGGACATCCAGGCATTCCTGGATGAGGCGGAGGAAGCTGCAGAGATCCTCAATGAGGACTCCACCGACAACATCGGACTGGCCCTGGGCATTGCCTTGGGCGGCACCAGTCCCTTGCGCAACAAAATCGTCATCGCTGAAGACGGTTCCGGCATTGTTGGTTTTGCCGATTGGGCCGAGCAGCTCATTGCCGAATCCACCGGCAAGCTGGGCACCGGCGTCCTTCCAGTCGTGGCCGGACCGGATTCTCCGGAAGCCCTGAACGGTGCCCCCGACGTACTGGTGGTCCGGCTGGTTGGTGCGGAGGCCGACGTCGAGCTTCGTGGAAACGAGGTCGCAATTGCCGGCGGCCTGGCTTCGCAGATGTTCACCTGGGAGTTTGCGACGGCTGTGGCCGGTCGCCTGCTGGGGATCAACCCCTTTGACCAGCCTGACGTCGAAGCGGCCAAGGTGGCCGCCCGTGGCTTGCTGGATGCCCGACCCGAGCCTACTCCTGCGGCATTCACCGATGGTGCAGTGGAAGTCCGCGGTGGCAGCTGGCTTGGTTCGGCTTCCACTGTGTCGGAGGCTGTTCAGGCTCTCCTGGGCCAGCTTGGCACCGACGGGTACTTGAGCGTCCAGGCGTACCTTGACCGTATTTCCCACGCGCCCCTGGAAGGTATCCGCGATGAACTCGCAGCCATCAGTGGGCGTCCGGTGACGTTCGGTTGGGGTCCGAGGTTCCTCCACTCCACCGGGCAGTTCCACAAGGGCGGACCGGCAATCGGGGTTTTCCTGCAGGTTACTGCAGCGTCCTCCACCGATCTGGAAATTCCGGACCGGCCGTTCACCTTTGGCCAGCTTATTGCTGCCCAGGCCTCGGGCGATGCCCAGGTGCTGGAAGGCCATGGCCGCCCGGTTTTGCGCCTGCACCTCACAGAGCGTGCCGCCGGCGTAAGCCAACTCCAGGAAGTCGTCGCTGCGTTGGCCGGCCAGGCCAGCGCACTCGAAAGCTAAGGCACAGAACCAAACATGCCAGAAACTGAAAACGGCAGGAAAAACGCCGGTCTGCGGAATCCTTTGCGGGATCCGCGGGACCGGCGCCTGAACCGCATTGCCGGGCCGTCGTCGTTGGTGTTCTTCGGAGTCACCGGCGACCTTGCCCGTAAGAAGCTCATGCCGGCGGTCTATGACCTCGCCAATCGTGGTCTTTTGCCGCCGAGCTTTGCCTTGGTTGGCTTCGGGCGCCGCGACTGGGACAACGCTGAATTCGCCGCTGAGGTGAAGGAAAACGTTAAGGCTCACGCCAGGACGAAGTTCGATGAAGCGGTGTGGGAGCAGTTGGCTTCGGGTATCCGTTTTGTTCAGGGCGAGTTCGACGACGACGATGCTTTCGAGCGTCTCGGCGATGTCCTCGATGAGCTGGATGAGACCCGTGGCACCCGTGGGAATCATGGCTTCTATTTGTCGATCCCGCCGAAGGCGTTCGAGCAGGTCTGCCGCCAGCTCTCCAAGCACGGCCTGGCACAGGCGAAGCCGGGGCAATGGCGTCGTGTGGTGATCGAGAAGCCGTTCGGTCACGACCTGGAGTCTGCCCGTCAGCTGAACGACATCGTCGAATCGGTGTTCCCGGCTGATGCGGTGTTCAGGATCGATCACTACCTGGGCAAGGAGACGGTGCAGAACATCCTGGCGCTGCGTTTCGCGAACCAGTTGTTCGAGCCGCTCTGGAACGCCAATTACGTAGACCATGTCCAGATCACCATGGCCGAGGACATCGGGACGGGCGGGCGTGCAGGCTATTACGACGGCGTGGGTGCTGCCCGTGACGTCCTGCAGAACCACTTGCTGCAGTTGCTGGCGTTGACGGCCATGGAAGAACCGATCTCGTTCAATGCCGATGATTTGCGGGCGGAAAAGGAAAAGGTCCTCGCTGCGGTCAAGCTGCCTGATGACCTGTCCACGCATTCAGCCCGTGGCCAGTTCACCGGTGGGTGGCAGGGCGGTGAGGAAGTCCTCGGGTATTTGGACGAGGACGGCATTCCTGCTGATTCGAAGACTGAGACGTTTGCTGCGATCCGGGTGGATATCAATACCCGCCGCTGGAATGGTGTGCCGTTCTACCTGCGCGCCGGTAAGCGGTTGGGCCGCCGCGTGACTGAAATCGCGGTGGTGTTCAAACGGGCACCGAATCTATTGTTCCGTGACCATGGCGAGGACGACTTCGGCCAGAATGCCGTGGTGATCCGTGTCCAGCCCGACGAGGGTGCCACGATCCGTTTGGGTTCAAAGGTTCCGGGGACGCAGATGGAAGTCCGCGATGTCACCATGGACTTCGGCTACGGACACTCCTTTACCGAATCCAGCCCCGAAGCCTACGAACGCCTCATCCTGGACGTGCTCCTGGGCGAACCGCCGCTGTTCCCGCGCCACCAGGAAGTCGAGTTGTCCTGGAAGATCCTTGACCCGTTCGAGGAATACTGGGCCGGACTGGATGAACAACCGCAACCCTACGCGCCCGGCAGTTGGGGTCCGGCTTCAGCCGATGCCCTGCTGGCCCGCGACGGACGAACCTGGAGAAGGCCATGATTGTAGATCTTCCCGATACCACTACTTCAAAGATCTCCAAGAAGATCATGTCCCTGCGCGAGCAAGGCGGCGTGATCGCCTTGGGCCGTGTGCTGACGCTGGTGGTGGTGACCAAGTCCGGGCAGGAAGAAGAGGCCATCGAGGCGGCCAACGAAGCCAGCCGGGAACACCCCTGCCGGATCATCGTCCTTGCTGACGCCGGCGTTGAGGGACCGGATCGCCTGGATGCCCAGATCCGTGTTGGCGGCGACGCCGGCGCGTCCGAGGTCATCGTGCTCCGGGGTCACGGGCACATGGCCCATGAGAGCGAATCACTGGTGGCAGCCCTGTTGCTGCCGGACGCCCCGATCGTGGCTTGGTGGCCGCACGGAGCACCGGAAAGCGCCTGCGAGACCTCCATTGGCCGGATCGCCCACCGACGCATCACCGATTCGGCCAACGAACCTGACCCCCGCCTGGCTCTGGAGAACATCCGGGCAACGTACAAGGCAGGCGACACCGACCTCGCGTGGACCCGCCTGACCAACTGGCGCATGCAACTCGCCGCTGTCTTCGACCAGGTGGACAGTGACCCCGTCTCCGCGGTTGCCGTTGAGGGTGCCTCCGACTCCCCCAGCACGCTGCTGCTGGCCGCCTGGCTCAGCCTGGCGCTGGAGGCTCCTGTGACGATCGTGGCGGACCCTGCCGGGACCGGCATCCGTCGAGTCCGGCTCACCCGCGCCAGCGGTGACGTCCAACTCTTCCGTCCCGGCCTGTCGGTGGCGGAGTTGACGCAGCCCGGGCAGCCGGCGCAACGTATCACCCTCCCGCGGCGAAGCCTGAAGGATTGCCTTGCTGAAGAGCTTCGCCGACTTGACCCGGACGAAGTCTTCGGAGAAGTGATTACGATGGGACTGCCACTTACCAGCCAGAGGAGAGTCCAGACCAGTGCACGCTGAGCCAAGAGTTAGCATCCATCCCGACTCCAAGGTGTTGATGGCCGCCATCGCGGCCCGCCTTATTACCAAGCTCGTGGACGTCCAGGACAAACACGGCGAGGCTACGGTTGTCCTGACCGGCGGTACAGTCGGCATTGGAACGCTGAAAGCGGTGGCCGATTCGGCCGCAGCGCCGGCAGTCGACTGGTCAAAGGTTAACTTCTGGTGGGGGGACGAACGTTTCGTTGCAGCGGACAGCGAGGACAGGAATACCCGTCAGGCACACCAGGCCCTCCTGGCACACCTTGCGGTGGATCCTGCGCGTATCCACGAGCCGGGTTCGACCGATCACTTCGCAACTGCTGACGAAGCGGCCTCAGCCTATGCCGAGGAGCTGAAGGCGGCAGCCGAGGCCGAGCATGCGGCTGACATGTCAGATGACCGTTCTGAAGAGCCTGGCGTCCTGCCGCGCTTCGATGTCCTGCTTCTTGGAGTGGGTCCGGACGCGCACGTCGCGTCGCTGTTTCCCGAACAGGCCGGCATCCGTGAGAAGAAGCGCACGGTGGTGGGGGTGGAAAACTCACCCAAGCCGCCGTCGTCGCGTATTTCCCTGACGCTGCCCGCCATTAACACTGCCCAGGAAATCTGGATGGTTGTTGCCGGTGAGGACAAAGCCGGCGCTGTCGGTTTGGCGTTGGCCGGAGCCAATCCCGTCCAGGTACCGGCTGCAGGTCCTGTTGGTCGTTCGCGGACCTTGTGGCTTATCGACGAAAACGCGGCATCACGGGTCCCCCAGCAATTGGTCCGGAAGGACCCCGCGGGAGCGTAGGCGCTCCAACGCTCCGGCCAGGACAACTTCGGCTTCCTGGCTGGAGCGTCTTTCTTTAACGTAATCCAGATGGGATTTATAGAGGTCATCCACCGGCGCGGCCGCGGCCGGATGACCGGGATCACGCGAAGAAGGAAGACCACATTTGGGACAATCCCAGGTCCTTGGGATCTGGTCATCCGGGAGCTTCAGGAAAACAAGCTGTGTTTCGTGTCCTTTTGCGCACCAATAGTGGACCCGCATACGGGGCAATTGCGTCCCGCCCCCGCCGTGGTCGCTGTGATTTCTCGGTGGTGAGCCTTGGGCTACACCTACGCGGGTACCCCGGTATCCTGGCGTGCCATGAACCATATCGAACCCCTAGCGACTCGGTGGTCGGCCGTCACGGCCCGCAGGCCTTACGGCCAACAAGGCCAGTCTAATGCGGGAGTCCCTGCAAAGGCAGTAGAAATGGCCGGCTCACAACAAAGGGAGCGGTTCCGTTCTGGAACCGCTCCCTTTGTTCTCGGCCGGCTGGTGCCGGTTGGCGACTAGGAGTCGCCGCCCGAGGTGAAGCGCATGATCAGGCCAAGGCCGATGATGACAACGCCCCACGTGATACCGAGAATGATGGTGAAGCGGTTCAGGTTGCGCTCGGCTACGCCGGACGAACTCAATCCGGAGCTCATTCCGCCACCGAACATGTCGGACAAACCGCCCCCACGTCCTTTGTGCAGGAGGATGAGCAGCGTCAGCAGAAGGCTGGTGATTCCCAGCAGGATCTGCAGAATGACTTGAAGAACGTCCACGACGGCCTTTCGAAGAAGCGGAAAACGGGAGCCGGACTAGTCCGTGACGAGGTGGCTCTCGAACCTGACAATGTTAGCAAACTCAGCGGGGTCCAGGCTCGCGCCACCCACAAGCAATCCGTCAACATCTTTTTCGGCCATGATGGCCGCTGCGTTGTTTGCCTTGACGGAACCTCCATAGAGAAGGCGGGTCTTCTCCGCGACGGTCTCGTCGAAGAATTCGGCAAGCTCAGCACGGATGGCCGCACACATTTCCTGTGCATCTTCCGGTCCGGCTACTTCGCCGGTACCGATGGCCCAGACGGGCTCGTAGGCAACGACGAGGTCTGCGGCCTGCTCGGCGGTGAGTCCCTCCACGCCCGCGCGCAACTGGGCGAGGGTGTACTCCACATGCGTTCCTGCCTGGCGGACCTCGAGGCCTTCGCCAACACAGAGGACGGGGGTTACGCCGTGGCGGAACGCAGCTTTGACCTTGGCGTTCAGTACTTCGTCGGACTCGTTGTGGATGGTGCGGCGCTCACTGTGGCCCACCAGGACGTAGGCGCAACCCAACTTGCTGAGGAACTGGCCTGAGATGTCACCGGTGTAGGCTCCGGAGTCAAACTGCGAGAGGTCCTGGCCACCGTAGACGACCTCGAGGTCGTCGCCCTGTACCAGCGTCTGAACGCCTCGGAGGTCCGTAAAGGGCGGGAAGACAGCGACTTCGGCACGGTTGTAGTCGTGCTTGGCGTCGGAGAGCGTCCAGGCAAGCTTCTGCAGCAGGGTGATGCCCTGGACATGGTCCATGTTCATCTTCCAGTTGCCGGCGATGAAGGGCTTACGGACAAATTTGCCATTGGCAGAGGTAGTCACATGAACTCCAAAGAATGCGTCGAAATATGGAACGGCCGGCAGGACGCAAAGCGTCCTGCCGGCCGTCTGGTACTTAGCGGTCGAGGACGCTCAGTCCCGGAAGTTCCTTGCCTTCAAGGTATTCCAGGCTTGCGCCACCGCCGGTGGAGATGTGTCCGAACTGTGAGTCTTCGAAACCCAGGGTCCGGACAGCCGCGGCTGAATCGCCCCCGCCTACGACGGTGAACGCCACGGTATCGGTCAGCGCCTGGGCAATTGCCCGCGTACCGCTGGAGAAGGCTTCGAATTCGAAGACACCCATGGGGCCGTTCCAGAAGACGGTCTTTGCCCCCTCGACGTGGGCTGCGAATGCGGAAGCAGACTCGGGTCCGATGTCCAGGCCAATGCCGGAAGCGCCGAAAGCGCTGCCCTCTATGGCGTCGGCCTTGACGACCTCGTGTTCGGCGTCAGCGGCAAAGCGGCTCGCCACTACGACGTCGGTGGGGATCACGAACGACGTTCCCGCTGCTGAGGCCCGCTGGAGGTAGTCCTGGACCACGGGGATCTGGTCTTCCTCCAGGAGGCTTCCGGCAACCTTGTGGCCTGCTGCGGCAAGGAATGTGAAGAGCATGCCGCCGCCAACGAGGATGGTGTCCGCTTTGCCCAGGAGGTTCTCGATCACTGCCAGCTTGTCCGAGACCTTGGAACCGCCCAGAACCACGACGTATGGACGCTGTGTATCCGTGGTGAGCTTCCGAAGAACTTCGACTTCGGTGTGCACGAGGTCGCCGAGGTACGACGGCAACCGGGTGGCTACGTCATAGACGCTGGCATGTTTGCGGTGGACCGCGCCGAAGGCGTCGTCCACGTAAGCGCCGTTACTGCCCGTCAGTGCAACCAGCTCATCAGCGAAGGCGCCGCGCTCGGCGTCGTCCTTGCTGGTTTCGCGGGCATCGAAGCGGACGTTCTCGAGGACGAGGACGTCACCGTCCTGGAGTCCGGCTGCGAGCTCCTTGGCGGAGTCACCAACCGTGTCTGCTGCGAGTTGCACCCGGAAGTCCGCAAGTTCCGTGAGACGGTCTGCAGCAGGCTTCAGGGAGTACTTCTCGTCAGGTGCGCCCTTGGGGCGTCCCAGGTGGGCGGTTACGAGCACGCGGGCACCGGCGTCCGAGAGCTTCTTGAGGACCGGGAGCGAGGCCTTGATGCGGCCGTCATCGGTCACCTTAGAGCCGTCGAGCGGCACATTCAGGTCACTTCTGACCAGAATGTACCGCCCGCGGACACCTTCAGCGATGAGTTCGTTGAGGGTGTGAGATGTCATGTGTCTACCCTAGCCCAGCTTGGATGCGACGAGCTCCGTGAGGTCAACGAGGCGGTTGGAGTAACCCCACTCATTGTCATACCAGGAAACAACCTTGACCTGGTTGCCGATGACCTTGGTAAGGCCGGAGTCGAAGATCGACGAAGCAGGGTCTCCAACGATGTCCGAGGACACGATGGGGGCATCCGTGTAGGAGAGGATGCCGGCCCACTGCTCGGACTCAGCTGCGGCCTTGACGGCTGCGTTGACTTCCTCGACCGTGACTTCGCGGGAAACCGTGACCGTGAGGTCGGTAGCGGAACCGGTGGGCACCGGAACGCGGATGGCGTAGCCATCCAGCTTGCCCTTGAGCTCCGGGAGGACCAGGCCAATTGCCTTGGCCGCGCCGGTGGACGTGGGAACCATGTTGATCGCAGCAGCACGGGCGCGGCGGAGATCACCGTGGGGGCCGTCCTGGAGGTTCTGGTCCGCCGTGTAGGCGTGGACCGTGGTCATGAGGCCACGCTCGATGCCGAAGGCGTCGTTCACTACCTTGGCCAGCGGGCCGAGGCAGTTGGTGGTGCAGGAAGCGTTGGAGATGATGTTGTGCGCTGCGGGATCGTAGAGCTCGTGGTTGACACCCATGACGATGGTGATGTCTTCGTCGCTGGCAGGTGCCGAGATGAGGACCTTCTTGGCTCCGGCATCAATGTGCTTCTGCGCGGCAGCAGCCTTGGTGAAGAAACCGGTGGACTCGATCACGATGTCAACGCCCAGTTCGCCCCACGGAAGGTTGGCGGGATCGCGCTCTGCAAGGACCTTGATGGACTTGCCGTCGACTACCAGGTTTCCATCGACAACTTCCACGGTCTGGGCGAGGCGTCCACCGACGGAGTCGTACTTCAGGAGGTGGGCGAGCGTCTCGGGGCTGGTGAGGTCGTTGACTGCGACGATCTCAAGGTCTGCGCCCTGGGCCAGTGCTGCGCGGAAGTAGTTGCGGCCGATGCGGCCGAAGCCATTGATACCAATACGGGTGGTCACTATGTGTCAATCTCCTTGGTGCTCTTGCAAGCACGCCTAGTGAGTCGGATAAATAATTTCCAACTAACAGACCCCGCACGTCTTTGGGCAGAGGTGATTATCAGATCGGAGGGCGACCAGCCACGTTGCTGAAGGCTAACCGCCTTCCGTGATCCATCTTACGTTTAACTAAGCCTGCCCCCGCAACTGCGGAGGCAGGCTTTCCAGCATTTGGCCCGAATTCACGCTAAAAGTGACTTTTGTTACATCGGCGTGAACCGGAGCTCACCAACTAGAGGACGATGAGGCCCGTGGCGTTGGTGCGTGCGGCTTCGAAGCGCTTGGCGACGTCGGCCCAGTTGGCAATGTTCCAGAAGGCCTTGACGTAGTCAGCCTTGACGTTGACGTAGTCCAGGTAGAAGGCGTGCTCCCACATGTCCAGCATCAGCAGCGGAGTGGTTCCCACTGCAACGTTGCCCTGCTGATCGTAAAGCTGCTCGATGAGGAGGTTGCCGCCGATGGGCTCGTATGCCAGGAAAGCCCAGCCGGAACCCTGCAAACCGAGAGCCGCGGCGCTGAACTGCGCACGGAAGGCGTCGAACGAACCGAAAGCATCATCGATCGCAGCAGCGAGCTCGCCTTCGGGCTTGTCGCCGCCGTCCGGGGAGATGTTGTTCCAGAAAACGGAGTGGTTGATGTGTCCGCCGGTGTGGAACGCGAGGTCCTTGGAGAGACGGTTGATGTTGGCGTAGTCACCCTTCTCGCGGGCATCTGCCAGCTGGGAAAGGGCATTGTTGGCGCCTGCAACGTAAGCAGCATGGTGCTTGCTGTGGTGCAGCTCCATGATCTTTGCCGAAATGTGCGGCTCGAGTGCTGCATAGTCGTAGCCGAGCTCGGGCAGAACGTACTCTGTCACGAAATCCTCCAATGTAGTGGACTGACGTCCGGGTTGGTAACTCTCGTTATGTCATCCGGCCAGCGGACCGGCCGGAAATCCTTGGCGAAGAAGCTTCGCTCTTGCCTCCACCGGGAACAACCCTGGGTGGCCTCGCAGTATTTCCTCTTCGCATTTTCGATTCTATGGGTGCGGACTACTCGTCCATCATTTCCGGAGTCACATTTGCCTCAGTGCCCGGGATGCCAAGGTCAAGGGCGCGTTTGTCCGCCATGGCCAGGAGCCGGCGGATAC
Organism: Arthrobacter sp. TmtSoilC79; assembly: GCF_059739405.1. Lineage (NCBI taxonomy): Bacteria > Bacillati > Actinomycetota > Actinomycetes > Micrococcales > Micrococcaceae > Arthrobacter > Arthrobacter sp. TmtSoilC79. The sequence goes on from NZ_AP046051.1 coordinate 2,337,873, forward strand.
GGCCCGCGATGGCGTCCTTGGTCATCGGTGGATCGGCCAGGCGTCCGAGTTCATCCAAGCTGGCTTGCTTGTGGGCTACACGGAGTTCGCCTGCGTACTTGAGGTGGTCCGGAACGTCGTCGCCAAGAATCTCCAAGGCCCGGTCCACCCGGGCGCCGGCGGCTACGGCGGCTTGTGCCGAGCGACGCAGGTTGGCGTCGTCAAAGTTTGCCAGCCTGTTGGCAGTGGCCCGGACTTCCTTGCGCATGCGCCGCTCCTCCCAGACCATGAGGGCGTCATGTGCCCCCATCCGGGTGAGGAGGGCTGCAATGGTGTCTCCGTCCCGGATCACCACACGGTCGACTCCGCGCACCTCCCGGGCCTTGGCCTGGATGCCCAGGCGGCGGGCAGCTCCCACAAGCGCCAGTGCGGACTCGGGTCCGGGGCAGGTCACTTCCAGCGAAGAGGAACGCCCTGGCTCCGTCAGCGATCCATGTGCGAGGAAGGCTCCCCGCCATACAGCCTCGGCATCGGCAGCCGAGCCGTTGACCACTACTGATGGCAGTCCACGGACCGGGCGTCCCCGCCCATCCAGCAGTCCGGTCTGCCGGGCGAGGGCCTCGCCGTCGCGGACCACGCGGACAACGTAGCGGCTTCCGCGGCGGAGGCCGCCGCCGGAGACGACGATGATTTCGCTCTGGTGGCCGTAGACCTCGGCTATTGCGGCACGGAGGCGACGCGCCGTCGAGGCAAGATCAACCTCGGCTTCAATAACGATCCTGCCCGAAATGATGTGCAAGCCGCCGGCGAAGCGCAGCATTGCCGAAACCTCTGCCTTGCGGACCGAAGATTTCTTGATGTCCAGCCGGGACAGTTCGTCCTTGACCGACGCAGTAAGTGCCATCGCGTATTCCTAACTGTTCCCGAAAATATCGTGGTACGCCGCTGCCAGCAGCAATGGATCGTGGACGGGGCGGCGCCTCGACGCCCCTACTCTACCCAACACCACTTCGGCGCCGATCATCCCGGCGGCCTTCTCAAATGCCTTAAGGTCCTGGATCGCGGCGGGATCGGCGAGGACAACATCGACGCTGAACTCCGGGGCATAGCGGCGCAGGACGTCCAGGTGGTCCGCGGCTGTCATGCCCGAGGTTTCCTTGGTTTCGACATCCAGGTTCATGGTCAGGCAGCGTTTGGCAGCGGTGTCGCCGAGTGCTTGGCGGAGCTCGGGCAACAGCAAATGCGGCAGCACCGAGGTGTACCAGGAGCCGGGTCCCAAAATAACCCAGTCAGCCAGCTCGATGGCCGTCAGGGCTTCGGTGCAGGCAGGTGCGTCCTCCGGCAACAGCCTGACCTCTTCGAGCTTGCCGGCAACAGCGCATTTTGCCTGGCCCCGGACAGTCCTGAGTTCCTGCCCGCCTCCGGGAAGCCCGACGTGTGCCTTTCCCTCGATGGTGAGGGGAACACTGGACATGGGGAGGACCTGGCCCCTGGCTCCGAGCAATGCTCCAGCCCATTTCAGGCCGGCCACTGTGTCTCCCAAAAGCTCCCAGAGGGTCACGATCAGCAGGTTGCCCATGGCGTGGTGGTCCAGGGAGCCACCTTTGGCGGATCCGGCATTGAAGCGGTGCTGCATGACGTCACGCCATGTACGTCCCCAGTCGGTGTCGTCGCACAATGCGCTGAGCGCCATCCGCAGGTCACCGGGCGGGAGGACACCGTACTCTTCGCGAAGCCGCCCGGAAGAGCCGCCGTCGTCCGCTACCGTAACGATTGCCGTGAGCTCCGAGGTGAGCAAGCGCAATGCCGAGAGCGACGCCGCCAGCCCGTGGCCGCCACCAAGGGCAACCACTGAGGGGCTCTTCTTTTGCTGGCTGCCGGGGACACCCTTGGGCGGAATAAGGGGAAGCGGCCCGGTAAGGACCCCCACTATTCGCGTCCCAGGTCGCGGTGGGTGGTGGTGACTGTCACGCGTGGATACTGCGCCAAACGCTTTGAAAGCTCGACGGCGACTGCCACCGAACGGTGCTTGCCTCCGGTGCAGCCAACAGCCAGGGTGGCGTAGTGCTTGTTCTCCTGGCGGTAGCCGTCCAGCACCGGCTCCAAAGCCCGGACGTACCTGTCCACGAATTCGTGCACGCCATCGGCACCGAGGACGTAGTTGCTGACGTCCTCATCCAAGCCGGTGTGGGGCCGAAGTTTCGGAACCCAATGCGGATTGGGAATGAAACGGGCGTCGGCTACGAAGTTGGCATCCACTGGGAGGCCGTACTTGAATCCAAAGCTCATGACGTTCAATCGGAGGGTAACCGGGCCGGTGTCACTGAAGAGCTCGGTGATGGCTGTTGCCAGGCCGTGGACGTTGAAATCGGACGTATCCAGCACGACGTCGGCATGCTCCCGCAGTTCCCTCAGGACCTCGCGCTCGATCCCTATGCCGTCCAGGATCCGGCCGCCACCCTGCAGGGGGTGCGGACGCCTGCCTTGCTCGAAACGGCGGACCAGGACTTCGTCGTTGGCGTCGAGGAACAGCACCCGGAAGGTGATGCCGCTGGCACTGAGTGCACCCAGCGCTGTCTGGATGTCGGTGAAGAGGTCCTTGCTGCGGACATCCACCACCACGGCCAGCTTGGGAATGGATTTGGGGGCGTGGGAGACAATTTCGGCCAAGGTGCCGAGCATCTGCGGCGGGAGGTTGTCCACCACGTACCAGCCGTGGTCTTCCAGGGCGTCCGAGGCCGTACTGCGGCCTGCCCCGGACATGCCGGTGACAACCAGCAGTTCCGCCTCCGGGGGCTTGACGGGCGTGAGGCCGTCATGCTCCGTTCCGGCCCCCGGTGTTGCCTCATCCATCAGTTGTCCCCGTTTCCTCGGAAGTGGTCCGTGCCGTGCGCATCGTGGAACTGCGCGCACGTTCGACGTGTTCAAGCACCGGTGACCGCTGATGCGGCCATCGGCCAGGTTCTAACCCTAGCTAAGATTCAAGGATTTCGCCGGTGGTCATGTTGATCGCCGGTGCTGTGGTTCCTGAGTCCTCGGTGGAACCCAGATGCTGGACCACGGCAGCTGCCAGCGCAGGGCCGATTCCCTTGGCAGAGGTAAGTTCCTCGACCGAGGCCGCTTTGATCTTTTTCAGCGAGCCGAAGTGCGCCACCAGGGCCTTGCGCTTGGCTTCACCCAGGCCCGGCACGCCGTCCAGGACGGACACCGTCATGGCCTTCCCTCGCTTCTGCCGATGGAAGGTGATGGCGAAGCGGTGTGCTTCGTCACGGATCCGTTGAAGCAGGTACAAGCCCTGCGAAGTCCTCGGCAGGATCACCGGGAAGTCGCTGTCCGGAAGCCATACTTCCTCCAGCCTCTTGGCCAGGCCCACCACGTAGACGTCGTCGATTCCCAGTTCATCCAGCGCACGCTTGGCGGCGTTGACCTGCGGCTGGCCGCCGTCCACCACTACCAGGTTGGGCGGATAGGCGAACTTGGCCTTGGGGGCAGGCATGGTGGGGTCCGACGGCGGCCCGTCGGCGCCGCTCTTGGCCCCGGCACGTGTGGGGTTGACGATTTCGCCCGAGACCACGGGCACCTGGGCAGCTTTGTCCGTCAGGTAGTGCCTGAACCGACGGGTCAGGACGTCGTGCATGGCCGCGGTATCGTCCGCTGCTGCCGCTCCCGTAATGGAGAACTTCCGGTAGTCGGCCTTTTTGGGCAGCCCGTCCTCCACTACCACCATGGAGGCCACAACATTGGTGCCCTGGACATGGGAGATATCGAAACATTCAATGCGCAGCAAGGGAACAGGGATCTCCAAGGCTTCCTGCAGCTCCTGGAGTGCCACTGACCGTACGGTGATGTCGCCTGCCCTGCGGGTTTTGTGCAGCTTGAGGGCCTGCTCCGCATTTTCGCGCACGGTGGACATCAAGGCGGCCTTGTCACCGCGCTGGGGCACGCGGATGTCCACTTTGGCCCCGCGCAGTCCGCCAAGCCACTGGGTAAGTTCGGCATGGTTGCTGGGCGTTTCCGGGACCAGGACTTCCCGGGGGATCCGGCCTTGGACCTCGCTGTCCTCGCCGTAGACCTGCTGCAGCAAGTGCTCGATCAACTCCGGAGTGGTGGCGTCCTCGACCTTTTCGACAACCCACCCGCGCTGCCCCCGGACCCGGCCGCCGCGGACGTGGAACACCTGTACGGAAGCCTCCAGTTCGTCGTCGTGGAGGGCGAAGACGTCAGCGTCGGTGTCTTCGGCAAGAACCACGGCGTTTCGCTCGAAGACTTTCCTGAGCGCGATGATGTCGTCCCTGAGGCCGGCAGCGCGCTCGTAGTCGAGCTCGGCGACGGCCGCTGCCATGTCCTTCTCCAAGCGGCCGATGAAGCGTTTCGCTTCACCGCCCATGAACGAACAGAAGTCTTCAGCAAGGTCCCGGTGTTCTTCGGCACTCACACGGCCAACGCAAGGGGCCGAGCATTTGTCGATGTAGCCGAGCAGGCATGGGCGCCCGCTGGATTCGGCACGCTTGAAGACACCCGCACTGCAGCTGCGCACGGGAAAGACCCTCAGCAAGGTGTCCATTGTTTCGCGGATGGCTCCGGCGGTGTACGGCCCAAAGTACCTGGTGCCCTTGCGCCGCTCGCCACGCATGACCTGCACCCGGGGGTACTTCTCCCCCATGGTGACCGCGAGGTAAGGGTAGGTTTTGTCGTCCCGGAAAACCACGTTGAAGCGCGGCTTGAATTCCTTGATCCAGGTGTACTCCAGCTGCAGCGATTCGAGCTCGCTGCCCACCATTGTCCATTCAACGCTGCTGGCAGCATGGACCATGGCATGGGTCTTGGGAAGAAGCCCTGCCGGATTGGCGAAGTACGAATTGAGCCTTGACCGCAGGTTCTTTGCTTTGCCCACGTAAATGACCCGGCCATGGGGGTCGCGGAACCGATAGACGCCTGGGGTGGTGGGAATCTCACCCGTTTGGGGCCGGTAACTTGCTGGATCTGCCACGTTTCCAGTCTAGTGAACCGAACGGACAGCCACGGCCACTTCACCGTCGCGGGCGCTCCTGCCTCCCCCGGCGGGCGCTCCTGCTAGTCGACGGATTTGCTCTGGTTGTAGCTTGCAGACCGGTCCTGGCCGCTGAGCAGGGCGATGGCATCCATGATTTTGTCGGTTACTTCACGTCGCGCCGGAAGCGAGTGGTCCGGACCCGTCTTATCAAAATAGAGTGGCTCGCCCACCTTCATGGTGAAGTGCTGCGGGCGCACCGCGTTCTTGTCCGCCGGTTGCAGTTTTTCCGTTCCGATTAGCCCCACGGGGATAACGGGAGCGCCGGTGGTCAGGGCAAGCCACCCCACGCCCGTGCGGCCGCGGTAGAGGATGCCGTCCCGGGACCGCGTGCCCTCGGGGTAAATTCCGATCCCCTTTCCCGACTCCAGGATGTCCAGCAGTGTCTTGAGCGCTTGCACGCTGGCCGCTTGCTCGCCGCGTTCAACCGGAATGGAACCCACGGCCTCGAAGAATGACTTCATGACGGCGCCTTTGACGCCTTTGGTGGTGAAGTACTCGGCCTTGGCAAAGAAAGCGACCGGACGTGGCATCAGGGCCTGGACAATAACGCTGTCAAGGAATGACAGATGATTGGGAGCCACAATAAAGGGACCGTCCTGGGGAACGTTTTCCAACCCAATGACAGTAGGCCGGCACGTGGAGGAGATCAGTCCACGGGTAGTCCACCGGATCGCATCAAAGACTGCCATCGTTTTGTACCTCGCTCAGGGCCGTCGCACGGACAGCGTCAAGTTCTTCAATTTTGGTCCGCAATTCAACTGCGGTGTGCACAACAGCCACGGCGCCGGCTTCTTCGAGTTCTCCGTCCGGAGCGAATCCCCAGGAAACCCCGATGCAGTCCAGGCCGTTCGCCATGGCTCCTGCAACGTCCTGGTGCCTGTCGCCGACCATCACCGCAGGTTGGGAGTCCAGGTCCGACAAGGCTGCGCCAACAATTTCGATTTTGCCCGATGCCGTATTTGCTTCCAGGGACTCGTTGTCCGCTGCCCCACGGATGGAGACGAAGAAATCGGCAATGTGATGGTGCTCGAGGACAAGCCGGGCAATGGACTGCGGCTTCTGCGTAGCAACGGCCACAGCGCGGCCGGACGCAGCGAAGTATTGGAGGAGTTCGTAAATACCGGGGTAAAGCTTGCTCTGCCCAATACCGGTTTCCCTGTAATGGCGCCGGTACCGCTCAATGGTCTCGTTGACCAGCGCTTCGGGAACGTGTGCCAAATGCAGCAAGGAGTCGCTGAGCTTGGGACCCACCATGGAATTGAGCACGGCCTGCTCCGGAACAGGAAGGTCCATTTCACGGAGGGCCGCAGAGATTCCTCCCGTGATACCGCCTGCGGGATCGACAAGGGTGCCGTCCAGATCGAATATTACGGGCACCGTTGTTTGAGTCACCGGGTTAGTTTCTCACGAGTAGCGGCATGCCTGAAACTCGCATGCCGCTACCGGAATACTTCTGGCGGCTAACCGAGAATTTCGGCCAGGAATGTCGCCGTGTGGCTGTCCTTGGATTTCGCAACCTGTTCGGGCGTTCCAGTGGCCACAATCTTTCCGCCGCCGGAACCACCGTTGGGCCCAAGGTCCACAATCCAGTCGGCCGACTTGATGACGTCCAGGTTGTGCTCGATGGTAATCACCGTGTTGCCTTTGTCCACCAGGCCCTGGAGCACCATGAGCAGCTTCCTGATGTCCTCAAAATGCAAACCCGTGGTGGGTTCGTCAAGGACATAGATGCTGCGACCGTTCGAGCGCTTCTGCAATTCAGCAGCAAGCTTCACCCGCTGGGCCTCGCCACCGGAAAGCGTGGTGGCCGGCTGTCCCAAACGCACATAGCCCAGTCCCACGTCCACCAAGGTCTTCAAATGGCGCGCAATCGGCGTGAAGGCCGCGAAGAACTCCGCACCCTCCTCAATGGGCATATTGAGGACATCGGCGATGGTCTTGCCCTTGTAATGGACTTCAAGGGTTTCCCGGTTATAGCGGGCTCCATGGCAGACCTCACAAGGAACGTAGACGTCCGGAAGGAAGTTCATCTCGATCTTCAACGTGCCGTCGCCTGAACAGGCCTCGCAGCGACCGCCCTTGACATTGAACGAGAAGCGGCCGGGCTGATACCCGCGCACCTTGGCTTCGGTGGTCTCGGCGAAGAGCTTGCGGATGTTGTCAAACACCCCCGTGTACGTTGCCGGGTTGGAACGGGGCGTGCGGCCAATGGGACTTTGATCAACGTGGACCACCTTGTCCAGATGTTCCAGTCCCGCCACGGTCCGGTGCCGCCCGGCCACTTGCTTGGCCCCGTTGAGCTTGTTGGCGAGGACCTTGTAGAGGATCTCGTTGACCAGCGTGGACTTGCCGGAGCCGCTGACGCCGGTTACCGCTGTAAAGAGCCCCAGCGGGAACGTGGCATCAACGTTGTCGAGGTTGTTCTCACGGGCACCAACAACTTTCAGCTCCCGCTTTTTGTCGTACTTTCGGCGCTTGGCGGGAACATCGATCTTCCGACGCCCCGAAAGGTAATCACCCGTGAGGGAATCGGTGTTCTCCAGCAGTTCCTTGTAGGTGCCCGAATGCACCACCTGGCCGCCGTGCTCACCGGCACCCGGTCCAATGTCCACCACCCAGTCAGCCTCGTGGATGGTGTCTTCGTCGTGCTCCACCACAATGAGGGTGTTGCCGAGGTCCCGGAGACGGGTGAGTGTCTCGATGAGTCGTCGGTTGTCGCGCTGGTGAAGGCCGATGGAGGGCTCGTCAAGAACATAGAGGACACCCACCAGGCCTGAGCCGATCTGTGTTGCCAGCCGGATGCGCTGGGCCTCTCCACCGGACAAGGTTCCCGAGGGACGTTCGAGGTTGAGGTATTCCAGTCCCACATCCAGGAGGAAGGTCAGGCGGGCCTGGATCTCCTTCAGCACCTGGTTGGCGATCTGTGCTTCCCTGTTGGTGAGGGTCAAGCTGCCCAGGAACTCAGCGCACTCCCGCATGGGCAAAGCCGCAACTGCGGCAATGGACTTGCCATTGATCAGCACTGACAAGGACGCCGGGTTCAAGCGCGCACCGTTGCACTCAGGGCAGGGGATCTGGCGCATGTACTCTTCGTACCGGTCACGGGCCCAATCGGAATCGGTTTCGCCGTGCTTGCGGTGGACGTACTGAATTGCACCCTCAAAGCCCGTGCTGTATTTGCGCTCACGGCCAAAGCGGTTCTTGTACTGGACAACAACTTTGTGGTCCTTGCCGTGCAATACGGTGTTCCGGACTTCCTTGGACAGCTTTTCCCAAGGAGTCTTCATGGAGAATCCGAGCTCGTGGGCCAAGCCCTCAAGCAGCCGGTTCCAGTATTCGGTAGTTGCCGTGCCAAGGGACCATGGGGCAATGGCGCCCTCACCCAAGGACAGCTCAGGGTTGGGGACGATGAGTTCCTCGTCCACCTCCAGCTTGGTGCCTATGCCGCTGCACGCCGAGCAAGCACCGAAGGGGTTGTTGAAGGAGAAGGAGCGCGGCTCGATCTCGTCGATCGCCAAAGGGTGCTCGTTGGGGCACGCCAGATTTTCGGAGAAAGCGCGAATGCGGCCGGGATCCCCGGCCTCGAGATCCACGAATTCAACAAGGACGCGGCCTTCAGCCAGGCCAAGAGCGGTTTCCACGGAGTCAGTGAGACGCTGGCTGATGTCGTCCTTGACCACCAGGCGGTCAACCACCACCTCAATGGTGTGCTTGAACTGCTTGCCCAGCTTGGGTGGATCGCTCAATTGAACGAGGTCGCCGTCCACGCGGGCACGCGAATACCCCTTGGCGGTCAACTCCTTGAAGAGATCAACGAACTCGCCCTTGCGTCCACGGACCACGGGAGCGAGGACCTGGAAGCGCGTGCCCGTCTCAAGCTCCAGGAGCTGGTCCACGATCTGCTGGGGCGTCTGCCGTGCGATGGGTTCCCCGCAAACAGGGCAGTGAGGGCGGCCCACGCGGGCCCAGAGCAACCGCATGTAGTCATAGATCTCCGTGATGGTGCCCACCGTGGAGCGCGGGTTCTTGCTGGTGGACTTCTGGTCGATGGAGACCGCAGGCGACAGGCCTTCGATGAAGTCGACATCAGGCTTGTCAACCTGGCCAAGGAACTGGCGGGCGTACGCCGAGAGTGATTCGACGTAGCGTCGCTGCCCTTCGGCAAAGATGGTGTCAAAGGCCAGTGAGGACTTCCCGGAGCCTGAGAGCCCTGTGAAGACGATCATGGCATCACGGGGAAGGTCGAGGTCCACGTTGCGCAGATTGTGTTCCCGGGCACCCTTGACCACGAGCCGCGAAAGGTCGGGCCTCGCGGGTTTGGTATCAGGAACGACGGGAACGCTGTTGGCGGATTCGATGGCGGTATCTTCAGCTAAGGCTTTGGGCACTCACCAATGCTAATCGAAAACTTCTTCGAATTTCCATGTCGTGCCTCACATGCTACTGATCGGTATCAATCAGCGTCGTATGCTGCGGCTAAAAGCTGGACGGCCTCGGCGAACGAAGCGCCCTGGGCTTTGGCAGCAGCGGCGTACTGCCCCGCTACCTCGGCCAGGGCTCCCCAGCGATCGTCCCGGGCGCAGACCACCGTGCCGTTACGGCCCCGGGTTGCCACGACGCCCGCGGCCTCGAGTTCTTTATAGGCCCGCGCCACGGTGTGCGGCGCGACATCCAGCACACCGGCCAGGTTGCGCACAGGTGGCAGCTTGGCCCCCACCGCAAGGACACCCGAGTCTGCAAGTTCAATGATCCGCAGCCGCAACTGTTCAAAGAGGGCGACGGCGCTGGTGGTGTTGGGGCGCCAGCTGCCGGGAAATTCGCCTGAGGGAGTCACGAGGAGCTCCGCCCGGGTGCCGGAAGGAGGCGGGGCATCTGTTCTTCGAAGCGTCCTTGGTCCATGCCGAGAATTAGACCAGCGACGACGACACTGGACAAGCCATGACGTAAGCCATGACTAAAGCTGCAACCGTATCCGCGCCGTGGCAGGCTGCCCAGGCAGTGGCCCGGGAAGATCGCACCCTTCCGGCGCGGGGCGTGCAACGCCATCACGGGTTCTTCCGTGCCACGGCAAAAATGCGCCGGAACGGATAGACGGTTCCGTGGCGTGTGGCTGGATAGGCCTCGCGCAGCATCGCGGCGTACTCCGTCTCGAAGACGGCGGCTTCTTCGCCGGATAATGCCGCCAGCACGGGCCGGAGCCCGGTCCCGCGGACCCACTCCAAGACCGGGTCTGCGCCGGGCAGCACTTGCTGGTAGGTGGTCTCCCAGGCGTCAGCCGAGCATCCGGCGTCGAGCATTCTTTCCAAGTAGTCCGCAGGGCTGCCTACGGCGCCCTCATGCCGGAGGACTCCGCCGAGCTTGTCTGCCCACCGGGGTGTTTCAGCCAGTTGCCGCATCAACGTGTGGGAGGGGGACGTGAAATTTCCCGGAACCTGCAAGGCAAACCATGCCCCTGGCTTCAACGCATCCAGCCAGCCGGCCAGCATGTCCATATGGCCCGGCACCCACTGCAAGGCTGCATTGGTGACAACCACATCCGTATCAGCTTCGGGTTGCCACTGGGCGATGTCGCCCTGCATGAATTCCAGGTTGTTGAACCGTTGCCTCAGTTGGCGCGCTTTGCCGAGCATCTCCGCCGAAGAGTCGACGCCCACAACATGGGCGTCCGGCCAGCGTTCGGTGAGCGTGGCCGTCAGGTTCCCAGGCCCGCAGCCCAGGTCCACCACCCTCTGCGGCGCAGAGGACTGGACCCTCGCGACGAGGTCGTGGAACGGACGGTCCCGATGGTTTCCAAACTCCACATACTTGGACGGATCCCACTTCATCAAAGCCTCCTCGCATCTGCCACCTCTGCTGGGGCGAGCCTAAACCGTCCGGGCACTAAGCTGGAAACCAATGAAACTTCTTGAGCAGCTTCCCGGTTCCAGCGCAGACGGTCCCCTGGACCCGGACGAAATCTACACACGGTTCGTGGAGTGGACCGGGAGCCGCGGCCTGGAGCTGTACCCCGCCCAGGACGAAGCGATCATGGAGCTTGCCTCCGGAGCGAACGTCATCCTGGCCACCCCCACTGGTTCGGGAAAGTCGCTGGTTGCCATTGCAGCGCATTTCGAAGCAATGGCACGGGGCCAGCGGAGCTACTACACGGCCCCGATCAAGGCGCTGGTGTCCGAGAAGTTCTTCGCCCTCTGTGACATTTTTGGTGCGGAAAACGTGGGGATGATTACCGGTGATTCCGGTGTCAACCAAGACGCCCCCATCATCTGCTGCACCGCTGAAATCCTCGCCAACATCGCCCTGCGTGAAGGCTCAATGGCGGAGCTTGGCTCGGTGGTGATGGACGAGTTCCACTTTTACTCGGACCCGCAGCGCGGCTGGGCATGGCAGGTTCCCTTGCTGGAACTCCCCCAGGCGCAATTCCTCTTGATGTCCGCGACACTGGGCGACGTCACGCGTTTCGAAACCGGCCTGACGGAGCTGACCGGCCGGCCCACCACCACGGTGAGCTCTGCGGAACGACCCATTCCGCTGCACTACTACTACCACCTGACACCGGTCCACGAGAGCCTGGAAGAACTGCTGTCCACTAAACAGGTCCCGGTGTACGTGGTTCATTTCAGCCAGGCCGAGGCCATTGAGCGGGCCCAGAACCTTATGAGCATCAACATGTGCAGCCGTGCTGAAAAGGACCGGATTGCTGAGCTCATTGCTGGTTTCCGGTTCGCCGCAGGCTTCGGAAAGACCCTCAACAGGCTGGTCCGCCACGGCATCGGGGTGCACCACGCAGGCATGCTCCCCAAATACCGGCGCTTGGTGGAACAACTGGCCCAGGCCGGGCTGCTGAAAGTCATTTGCGGTACGGACACCTTGGGAGTGGGCATCAACGTGCCCATCCGGACAGTGCTGTTGACTGCTTTGAGCAAGTACGACGGCGTACGCACCAGGTCGCTTAACTCACGTGAGTTCCACCAGATTGCCGGACGGGCCGGACGTGCCGGATACGACACCGCCGGAACAGTGGTGGTGCAGGCTCCTGAGCATGTGGTGGAAAACACGAAGGCCATGGCCAAGGCGACGGCAAAGTTTGGTGATGACCAGAAGAAATTGCGCCAGGTGGTGAAGAAGAAGCCTCCGGAGGGATTCGTTTCCTGGGGCGAGCCTACGTTCAAGCGGCTGGTGGAATCCGTTCCCGAGCCACTGACCTCCAGTTTCACGGTGACGCATGCGATGCTCCTGAACCTCATGGAACGCCCTGGTGATCCGTTCCAGGCAACCCGCCGATTGCTCAGCGAGAACCACGAGAGCCGTCCGGCCCAGCTCAAGCTCATGAAGAAGGCCCTGGGCATTTACCGTGAGCTGCTGGCCGCGGGAGTGGTTGAACGTATCCCGGAGGAGGAGCAGGAAGCCGAGGGCCGTTCCGTGCGCCTCACGGTGCACCTCCAGGCGAATTTCGCCCTGAATCAGCCGCTCTCCCCCTTCGCCTTGGCCGCCTTGGAGTTGCTGGATCCCGAGTCGCCGTCCTACGCGCTGGACGTGGTATCCGTCATCGAGTCAACGCTGGAAAAGCCCCGCCAGATCCTTTCAGCGCAGCAGAAGAAGGCGCGCGGCGAGGCGGTTGCAGCGATGAAAGCCGACGGAATTGAGTACGACCAGCGGATGGCCATGCTCGATGAAGTCACCTACCCCATGCCCTTGGCGGAGATTCTGGGCGAGGCCTTTGAGGTCTACCGCAAAGCTGCCCCGTGGGTTGGCGACTTCGAACTGGCTCCGAAATCGATCATCCGGGACATGTATGAACGTGCCATGAACTTTGGTGAGTTCGTGCAGTTCTATGGCTTGGCCCGCTCGGAGGGTATCGTCCTGCGTTACCTGGCGGACGGGTTCCGCGCACTGCGCCAGACGGTTCCCCAGGATTTGCTGCGTGATGACCTGGAAGACCTGATTGCCTGGCTGGGCGAACTGGTCCGCCAGGTCGATTCCAGCCTGCTGGATGAGTGGGAAGAGCTGACCTCGGGGCTCGCCCCCACACCCCATGACGCTCCCCCGCCACCGCCGCCGCTCCTGACCTCCAACATCCGTGCCTTCCGGGTGATGGTCCGGAACGAAATGTTCCGAAGGGTTGAGCTTTTCGCGGACGAGGACTCCGCGGCGTTGGGGGAACTCGACGGTGACGCAGGTTGGGAAGCCGGGCGCTGGGAAGAGGCCCTTGATGACTACTTCGACGAACACGACGACATTGGCACTGGCCCGGACGCCCGTGGACCAGGACTGCTCATCATCACCGAAGAACCGGGCACCTGGAAGGTCCGGCAAATCTTCGGCGATCCCGCCGGGAACCATGATTGGGGAATCTCCGCCGAGGTGGACTTGGCGGCTTCTGACGAGACCGGTACCGCAGTGGTCCGGGTGACAAACGTCAACAGGCTGTAGGTTTGCCGCCGTGGAACCTGTTCCGGACCTGACCGCCAGCCTTCGGCACCTGGAATCCTTCAGCGCGGCAGAACCTGCTGCCGTCCCCGGTCCGCGCCGATGGTGGGGCGGCAGCCTGGACGTCGAAGGGCTGGCTATGGGGTCGGTCCAGGCCGCAGCCGCGGCGCTGGAATCATTGACGGGTTCCCCCGGCCGGTACTCGATGTCAGCAAAGCTGACGGCCGCTTCGTTTGATTCATTGGGGTACCTTCGGATCTCGGGCCGGAAGGCGCAGGGATTTGTCCCGATGTCCGGATTCCGGCCCACCGGGGACGGCTGGATCCGCCTGCACGCCAACTACCCCCATCACGCGGAGCGTTTGATGAAGGCACTGAGGGCCGCTACGCCTGATGACCTGGACAGGGTCCTGCTTTCCATGTCGGCCCTGGAGGCAGAGGAGGCTGTCACCTCGGCGGAAGGTGTGGCTGCAGCCGTCCGCTCAAGGGCAGAGTGGAAAGCCACGGCCATGCACCCGGCGGCAAGCTTCGGTCCTTGGATCCGGTTCAGCCGTCCATCGGCGTCGGGCGAAAGTCCACGGCCGTCGTCGTGGATTCCCTCAAAGCAAGCAACCCGGCCTCTGGCCGGACTCAGAGTGCTTGACCTGACGCGTGTTATAGCCGGCCCCACGGCCACCCGTTTGCTGGGCGCCCTGGGTGCCGATGTCCTGCGGATCGATCCGCCCCACCTTCCTGAGCTCACGGATGCCTTTGTTGACTCCGGCTTTGATAAGCGCAGCGCCGTAGCTGACCTCAAAGATCCAGCGGTCCTGGAGCGGGTCCGCGGCTTGCTCGCCACCGCCGACGTCGTGGTGACCGGCTACCGCCAGGGCGGGCTGGATGGGTCCGGTTTCAGCCCTGAGGGGATGCTGGCGGCCAAGCCCGATCTCGTGGCAGTGACATTGAGCGCCTGGGGCACCACGGGACCGTGGAGCGGGCGGCGGGGCTTCGACAGTCTGGTCCAGGCCGCCTGCGGGATCGCGGAGCAGTCCGGAAGCGACGACGGCGGGTGGAGGCCAGGAGCGCTGCCTGTCCAAGCGCTGGATCACGCGACGGGATATGGAATCGTCGCCGCTGTGCTGGCTCTTCTGTCGGAACGCCTCCGCACCGGATTGGGAGGAGCTGCGCATCTTTCCCTGGCCCGCACCGCGGAGGAACTCTTCCGTCTGCCGCCGCCCGGCTCCGAAATCCCTGCCCGTTCACTTGCCGTCCCTGACCTGCACGTGGCGGAAAGCCCCTATGGTCCGCTGCACTTTGCAGGACCGCCCTTGACCGTTGACGGCGTGCCACTTCAGTACAGGAGAACTCCGGTGCAGTACGGAACTTCGGCGCTGGCCTGGCAGTAGCTGAAACCTTGCAGCGGCCGGCAGGGCTCCCCTAGTAAGCTCAAAGCCATGAGTGAAATCCGCCCAGCCACTGTTGACGACGTCCCTGCCATCCTCCGGATGATCCATGACCTTGCGATCTACGAGAAGGAACCGGACGCCGTTAAGAACACCCCGGCCATGCTCACCGAAGTACTCTTCGGCGAGAACCCCCGCGTTTTTGCCACCATCGCAGAAAACAGCGCCGGTACAGTCCAGGGCTTCGCCCTCTGGTTCCTGAACTATTCCACCTGGGAAGGCGTTCACGGCATCTACCTCGAAGACCTCTACGTGGTTCCCGACGCCCGTGGCGAGGGCCACGGCAAGGCATTGCTGCAGTATCTGGCGGCCACCGCCGTCGAACGTGGCTATGCCCGCGTGGAATGGAGTGTCCTTGACTGGAACGAACCCTCCATTAACTTCTACAAGAACCTGGGCGCTTTCCCGATGGATGAATGGTCCACCTTCCGACTGACCGGGGAGGCACTCGAGGCCTTCGGCACGAAAACCGGCCAGGCCGACGGGGCACTTGCCCGTGGCTGAGCAGATCGACGTCAGGCAGGCGCACGGGCAGGCTGTCGGGATGCACAGGGTTTCCGCCCGTCATGAGTTCCGTGGCCTGCGGACCACCGAGCATTACTTCACTGTTCCCCTGGTGCACGTACCCGGGGAACCGGCCAACGCGGGCGAGACCATCACAGTCTTTGCCAGGGAGTACTCATCCACCGGGCACACGGCTGCGGAAGCCGAAAAATTGCCGTGGTTGCTGTTTCTTCAAGGAGGTCCGGGCGGCCGTGGCAACAGGGTCACCTCGTTGTCGGGCTGGATGAAGGCGGCCGCGAAGGACTTCCGGATCCTGATGCTCGACCAACGGGGCACGGGATTGTCCACGCCCGTCGAACACAAGTCACTTGAACTCCGTGGCGACGCCGCGGCGCAAGCCGAATATTTGACGCACTTCCGCGCCGATTCGATCATCGCTGACTGCGAACTGATCAGGGGCGTACTGGGCTCCGGCCCGTGGTCAGTACTGGGCCAGAGTTTTGGTGGATTCTGCGCGCTGACCTATTTGTCTTTCGCTCCGGAGGGGCTTCGCGAGGTCCTCATCACGGGCGGCCTGGCTCCCCTGCACGGTCCTGCGGACCGGGTGTACCACGCCACGTTCGGCCGTGTTGCTGCGCGCAATGCCGAGTACTTCTCCTGGTACCCGGAAGACCGGGACATGGTCACCCGGATCGCCCGGCACCTGGACAGCCAGGACGAGTTCCTCGCCAGCGGCGAAAAGCTCACGGCCGCCCGGTTCCAGATGGTCGGGTCATTCCTCGGCGGCAACACCCGCGTGGATGCCCTCCACTACCTCCTGGAGGACGCCTTCATAGACACTCCGTCCGGGCCACGCCTGTCCGAAGCATTCCTTGAACAAGTGCGCGGCCTCGTCAGCCGCGCCGCCAATCCGCTCTACGCCGTACTGCATGAGTCCATCTACGCGCAGGGCCAGGCCACCAACTGGGCCGCGTGGCGGGTGCTGGAGGACCATCCGGGCTTCAAGCCCGACGCCACTGAGCCGTTGCTCACCGGTGAAATGGTCTACCCGTGGTATTTCGACCAGGATCCTGCCTTGGTGCCGCTGCGGGAAGTGGCCGAACAGTTGGCCGCCAAGATGGACTGGAAGCCCTTGTACGACCCCGAGCGGCTGGCTGCAAACACTGTGCCCGTGGCGGCCGCTGTGTACAAGGATGATATTTACGTCGACCACGATCTGTCGCTTGAAACGGCAGCTGCAGTCCGCGGACTCCAACCGTGGGTTACCGCGGACTTCCATCACGACGGCATCGGCGAAGACGGCGAGGGAATCTTTGCCCGTCTCCTGGGGATGGTCCGGGCTGTCCGCTAGGCCGACGGCTGAATGTCCGGCCCGGCTGAAGCCGGTGTCTTCCGTGCGGTCATAACCAGCGTCAAGGCAAGCACCAGTGCCGCCAGGATGCTGGAGGCAAGGTTCAACCCCTGGTAGCCGATCCACGCGAGCAGTAGACCGGAGGTGGCGCCGCCGATTGCACCGGCGCCACCCATGAGGGTGTCCGAGACACCCTGGACGGTCACGCGGGAATCGGGAGCCACGCTTTCAGCCAGCAATGTTGAACCCGCGATGGTTGCCGCAGACCAGCCCAGGCCAAGCAGGACCAGCCCGGCAGTGACGAGTCCGGGCTCGTCCTGGCCAAACCCGGCAATGAACACAGCAACCAGCAGCAAACCATGGCCCATGGCGATGGTCTGCAGGCGGCCGGCTTTGTCGGTCAGCCAGCCCCACAGGGGCGAGAGGGCGAACATCCCCGCGATGTGGAGCGAAATCGTGAGCCCGATGACCACCAAGGCATCGGCGCTCCCGGTTGCTCCGCCATGGTGGCCCGCGTGGGAACCGCCCACCAGCTGCTGAAGATGCAGCGGTGTCATGGACATGACGGCCACCATGACCCCGTGCGCCGCCACTACGGCCGCCAAAGACAGCATTGCCAACGGAGATTGCCGCACGGCCCGCAGGCCCGAACGGATGGTACCCCTCACGGCAGGACCTCCCGTTCCGGTGTTGCCGGCTGCCAGCTTCCGGGACAACAACAGCGGATCAGGGCGCAGTCCCACGAACAGCAAGATGGAAGCCAGGAGCAGGCCGGCGGCTGAAAACAGGAACGGACCGGCAATCGGCGGCAGGCCAAGGGCCGCCCCAACCACTGCCCCGGGCTGGATCAGGTTGGGCCCGGCGACAGCGCCGATGGTGATCGCCCAGACCACAGTGGACAGCGACCGCCCACGGTGCTCGGGTTCAGCGAGGTCGACGGCGGCGAATCTCGCCTGCAGGTTCGCGGCCGTGCCGAGGCCCAGGAACGCTGCACCCAGCAGAAGCAACAAGAAGGACTGGGCCACCACGGAAGCAATGATCAGCAGCGCCCCCATCATCGCTGCCATCAATCCGGTCACCAGGCCTGTGCGGCGTCCGCGGGTTTCCGCCAGCCGCGCAAGGGGCAAGGCCGCGATCGCAGCAGCCAACGTCAGCACTGTGGTGATGGAACCCGCCCACGCTTCTGAACCTGACAGGTCAACTGCCAGCAGGGAACCGATGGAAAGCGTGGCTCCGTTGCCGACCCCACTAAGAAGCTGTGCAGAACTGAGCAGGAAAACAGTACGGCGCTGGACCCTTTGTGGGTCCAGCGCCGTAGTTGAAGTGGTAGTCACTTCACGAGACTACAACTTTCCGGGGAGAGTTAGTCTGCCTCGCTCATGCTCTTTTTGGCATCCTCTTCCAGCCGGGCATCCAACTTGGCCTGCCGTGCCTGTGGGCTCAGGAGGCTGGCCACAACGGCCACGATGATGGTGCCCACAATGACCGCCAGAGAGACGTAGGTGGGAATCTCGGGAGCCCACTCGATGTGGTGGCCACCGTTGATGAACGGAAGCTCGTTGACGTGCATGGCGTGCAGGACCAGCTTGACGCCGATGAAGGCCAGGATCACGGACAGGGCGTGCTTCAGGTAGACCAGGCGTGTCATGAGTCCACCGAGGAGGAAGTACAGCTGGCGGAGGCCCATGAGCGCGAAGATGTTCGCTGTGAAGACGATAAATGCGCTCTGGGTCAGGCCGAAGATCGCGGGGATGGAGTCCACTGCGAACAGGAGGTCAGTCAGGCCGATGGTCACGAAGACGATCAGCATGGGGGTGAAGACCTTCTTGCCGTCAACCACGGTGCGCAACTTGCCGCCGTCGAACTTGTCGGACATCGGAAGGACCTTGCGAAGGCGGGCGATCAGGGGGTTCTCAGCGCCCTCTTCTTCGTCTTCGCCGGAATCCTTGGCTTGCTTCCAGGCGGTCCACAGAAGGAAAGCGCCAAAGATGTAGAAGACCCAGCTGAACTGTTCGATGACCACAGCGCCGAGGGCGATGAAGATACCGCGAAGGATCAGGGCGATGATGATGCCAACCATCAGCACTTCCTGCTGGTACTTACGGGGCACCGAGAAGCGGGCCATGATGATGATGAAGACAAAGAGGTTGTCGATGCTCAGGCTGTACTCAGTGACCCAGCCGGCGACGAATTGTCCGCCGTACTCCGGGCCGGCAAAGAAGAACATGGCCACGGCGAACAGCAGGGCCAGGCCGACGTAGAAGCCGACCCACAGGCCGGCTTCCTTCATGGAAGGTTCGTGGGGACGCTTGACGACCAACAGGAGGTCAATCAGCAAAATGATTCCGAGAACGACAAAGGAGCCGATCTCAAACCAGACGGGAAGCTGCATTAAAGGTGCCTTTCGCAGGGTACGGGAAAGCGGTGTAAGTCTCTCCGGCCTGCCAGGGTGCGGTGAATGCAGAAATTGGCGGCCCGCTAGGTCCGGCGAGGCATCTGTGCCTTGCGTGCTGACGGACATAGCGCTTGGGATACTCCCCTACGTGACCACAACTTTACCTTAGGCGTGCCCTGCGGACTGCATCTGGCGTAATTCGCGCTTCAACTCCTTGACTTCGTCACGGATGCGGGCCGCCACTTCGAACTGCAATTCAGCTGCCGCCCCGTGCATTTGTTCTGTCAGTTGCTCAATAAGTCCCACCAGGTCCTCCGCGGGAGCCGCGGCCAGGCCGTCCTGTCGAACAGTGGCAGCACCCTTGGCAGCGGACTTGCCGCGTTTGCCGCCCTTGGCCAGCCGGTTGTTGTTCAGCAGCTCCTGGGTGTCTGCGTCTTCCTTGGCCAGCTGGTCCGTAATGTCGGCGATCTTCTTGCGCAGTGGCTGGGGATCAATGCCGTGGTCTGTGTTGTATTGCACCTGGATGGCACGGCGCCTGTTGGTTTCCTCAATGGCATGGGCCATCGAGTCGGTAATCCGGTCAGCGTACATGTGGACCTGGCCGGAGACGTTGCGTGCTGCGCGGCCAATGGTCTGGATCAGGGACGTGGAGGACCGCAGGAAGCCTTCCTTGTCGGCGTCGAGGATACTGACGAGGGAAACCTCAGGGAGGTCCAGGCCTTCACGGAGAAGGTTGATACCAACCAGGACATCAAAGACACCCATTCTCAGTTCACGGAGCAACTCCACGCGCCGGAGGGTGTCGACATCGGAGTGGAGGTACTCCACCTTGACGCCGTGGCCCACCAGGTAGTCGGTGAGGTCTTCGGCCATGCGCTTGGTCAGGGTGGTCACCAGGACGCGCTCATTCTTTTCCGTGCGCGTCCTGATCTCGCCCAGGAGGTCGTCAATCTGGCCTTTGGTGGGCTTGACCACCACTTCGGGGTCGATCAGGCCGGTGGGGCGGATGATCTGCTGCACGTAGCCATCGGCCTTGCCCAGCTCGTATTTACCCGGTGTTGCCGAGAGGTAGACGGTTTGGCCGATGCGTTCCAGGAACTCATCCCACTTCAGCGGCCGGTTGTCCATCGCCGACGGTAGGCGGAAGCCAAAGTCCACGAGATTCCGCTTGCGGGACATATCGCCTTCGTACATCGCGCCGATTTGCGGGATGGTGACATGCGATTCATCGACTACCAGCAGGAAATCGTCCGGGAAGTAGTCAATCAGGCAGTGCGGTGCTGTCCCGGGGTTCCGCCCGTCGATGTGGACGGAGTAGTTCTCGATGCCGTTGCAGAAGCCCATCTGCTGCATCATTTCGAGATCGTAGGTGGTCCGCATCCGCAGGCGCTGCGCCTCCACCAATTTGTTCTGGCTTTCCAGCACCTTCAAGCGGTCTGCCAGTTCGTCTTCAATGCGCTTGATGGCACGGGCCATGCGCTCGGGACCGGCAACGTAGTGCGACGCCGGGAAAACGTACATTTCCTCTTCGTCACGGAGGACTTCGCCGGTGAGGGGGTGGAGGGTCTGGATGTTCTCGATTTCATCACCGAAGAATTCGATCCTGATGGCCAGTTCCTCATACATGGGAATGATCTCCACGGTGTCGCCGCGGACCCGGAACGTTCCCCGGTGGAAGTCCATGTCGTTGCGGGCGTACTGCATGGAGACGAACTTCCGCAGGAGGTGGTCGCGGTTCATCTCCGCGCCCTTGCGGAGCGTCACCATGCCGGCAATGTACTCTTCCGGCGTACCCAAGCCGTAAATGCAGGAGACCGTGGCCACCACAATGACGTCGCGGCGGGTCAACAACGCGTTGGTGGCTGAGTGCCGGAGCCGCTCGACTTCCTCGTTGATGGAGGAATCCTTCTCAATGAAGGTATCTGTCTGCGCTACGTATGCCTCTGGCTGGTAGTAGTCGTAGTACGAGACGAAGTACTCCACCGCATTGTTGGGCAGAAGCTCACGGAATTCGTTGGCAAGCTGCGCGGCAAGGGTCTTGTTCTGAACCATCACCAGGGTGGGTCGCTGGACCTGCTCGATCAGCCACGCAGTGGTGGCGCTCTTACCCGTACCAGTGGCACCGAGGAGGACGACGTCCTTTTCCCCGTTGTTGATCCGTTCAGTCAGCTCTGCAATGGCAGTAGGCTGATCGCCGGCAGGCTTGAACTCGCTGATGACTTCGAACGGCGCGACGACACGATTGATCTCCTGGGCAAGGCTCATACATCAAATCTACCCCCGGTCCCGGTCAGCTACTGTCCGCGTTTGCCGTCAGCAGAAGACTGGTACGACGGCGGCTGCCACCCCGTGCGGGCGGCCCACTGATCCATGAGCGGCCAGGCCACTTGGGTGAACCACGGCTCCTTGGCCTCGGCATAGCCCTCAGTGTGCCCATCCCCCGCATGTGCTTCCGCAATTTCGAGTTTATGCGCCTCATACATTGCCAGGGCGGTGGGCTCGGACCTCAGCCAGTCGCGGAAAAGCAAGGCATAACGCCATCCGGCTGAGCCGGCCACCCGTACATGCAGGTTTACTGGCCGGCCCGGATCAGCGTTGGCGTGGAAACGCTTCTGCCACTCCGCGGGATCGGGGTTTCCGGGCTTGGGAGTGTCCTGGTTGACTCCCGGCACCGACGGAAAGCCGGCCGTCGCCAGCTGGGCCGCTATGTCATCGGCTGTTTCGAGGTCAGCCACAGCAACCTGAAGGTCAATCACATCCTTGGCCGCAAGCCCGGGCACGGAAGTGGAACCGACATGGTCCACGGCCAGGATCCGTGCAGGAGCGGCCGCTGCGATACGGGCTGCGAGTACCCCGGCCTGGCGGGTCCAGTCCGGATTGGCTGGCGACAGGACTGGCCCGGTATGCCGTCCTGCCCGTTGACCCTGACCCAGATTTTCGGCAAAGGGCACCAACCTGCCCGTCCACAAAGCGTCAACCTGGGCAAGCAGTTCTTCGCGGTCGCCGGCATTGGCCAAAACAACGTCTGCGGCGGCGTTACGTTCAGAAGTGGTAGCTTGGGCAGCCATGCGCGCCTGTGCATCCTCGGTGGTCATTGCCCGGAAATCCACCATGCGCTGCAGACGCACCTCTTCGGGTGCGTCCACCACCACCACCAAGTGGAAGTTGCTGCCTTGGCCAGTCTCCACAAGCAGCGGAATATCCTGCACCACGATGTCGGTGGGACCGGCGCCGGCCATCATGGCTGCTGCTTTTTCCCGCACCAACGGATGGACAATGCTGTTTAGGACCTCCCGTTGTGCCGGGTCCTGGAACACGACGGACCCGAGCTTTGGTCGGTCGAGCCGGCCTTCGGCGTCGAGAATGTCAGAGCCGAAGGCAGCTGTGATGCGGTCCAAGCCGGCTGTGCCGGGTTCAACCACCTGCCTGGCGATGAGGTCTGCATCAATGAGCAGTGCACCCAATTTCTGCAACCTGGCAGCAACCAATGATTTACCCGAGGCAATGCCGCCCGTCAGTCCGATCTTCAACACCCCTCAACACTAGACTGAAGCGGTGGAAATTGAGGATCAGAGCCGGGCAACAACGTACACAACCCTGGCTGCCGGCGAGGATTTCCGCCACGAGCTTGAGATCCGTCGTTCGCGGTTCATTACCGTTCTCCGCCGATCCCCCGATGAAGGCACTGCCCGCGCGCTTGTGGCCGATCTGAGGCGCGAATTCCATGATGCGCGGCACCATTGCTCCGCGTTCGTCATTGGCCCGGATCGGGAGGTCCAGCGTTCCAACGACGACGGCGAACCCTCCGGCACTGCGGGCATCCCCATGTTGGAGGCTCTCATCAAGCGTGAGACAGCGCCAGGGGTGACGGACCTCAGCGACGTAAGTGTCGTCGTCGTGCGTTATTTCGGGGGTATCCTGCTGGGCGCCGGCGGCTTGGTCCGCGCATATTCTGAATCGGTCTCTGCTGCGCTGGATCCGGCTCCGCTGGTTCGGCGCCAAAGGCTGCGTTTGTGCGCCGTCGACGTTCTCCATGAAGAGGCCGGTCGGCTGGAAAACGAACTTCGCAGTTCCGGGTATGTCATGGCCGGTTCGTCCTATGGACCCCGGCACACAACCCTCAACGTTGCCCTGGCAGATGATGCGGCAACCATCTCCGACGCCCGTTCCAAGCTGGCGTCCCTGACCGCCGGCCGGGCAGAACTCAAACCCCTCGGCACGGAATGGATCGACGTACCGCGCTGATCAATCTGTTTGCGGCCTAAGACAGAAGGACCCCTGCCCGGAGGCAGGGGTCCTTCTTTGGCTATTCAGCACATCCCGTGAGGGAGGCGGAATTAGTTGCCGGTCAGCTTCTCACGCAGTGCAGCGAGTGCTTCGTCGGACGCCAGGGTACCGCCGCCGGTGTTGGACTCAGCAGCAGCCGGCTCCGAGGAGTAGCTCGTGGTGCCGGAATCGCTCTCACCGGACGTTGCAGCAGCAGCGTCGTCAGCAGCGTGCTGGGCAACCTGCTTCTTGTGGGCTTCCCAACGGGTCTGGGCGTCAGCGTACTGCTGCTCCCAAGCTGCGCGCTGGGTCTCGTAGCCTTCGAGCCATTCGTTCGACTCGGGGTCGAAGCCCTCGGGGTACTTGTAGTTGCCCTCTTCGTCGTACTCAGCGGCCATGCCGTACAGAGCGGGATCGAACTCGGTGCTGTCAGCGTCAACGCCCTCGTTAGCCTGCTTGAGGGAGAGGGAGATGCGGCGACGCTCGAGGTCGATGTCGATGACCTTGACGAACAGTTCGTCGCCAACGGAGACAACCTGCTCGGCGAGCTCAACGTGGCGGACAGCCAGCTCGGAGATGTGCACGAGGCCTTCGATGCCGTCTTCGACGCGAACGAACGCACCGAACGGAACCAGCTTGGTGACCTTACCCGGAACAACCTGGCCGAGGGCGTGGGTGCGGGCGAAGGTCTGCCACGGATCTTCCTGCGTAGCCTTGAGCGACAGGGAGACACGCTCGCGGTCCAGATCCACTTCGAGGACCTCGACGGTGACTTCCTGGCCAACCTCGACAACCTCGGACGGGTGGTCGATGTGCTTCCAGGACAGCTCGGAAACGTGGACGAGGCCGTCTACGCCGCCCAGGTCCACGAAGGCACCGAAGTTGACGATGGAGGAAACAACGCCCGGACGAACCTGGCCCTTTTCCAGCTTGTTGAGGAACGTGGAGCGAACCTCGGACTGGGTCTGCTCGAGCCATGCACGGCGGGAGAGCACAACGTTGTTGCGGTTCTTGTCCAGCTCGATGATCTTGGCTTCGATCTGCTGACCGATGTACGGAGCGAGGTCGCGGACGCGGCGCATTTCGACGAGGGATGCGGGCAGGAAGCCACGCAGGCCGATGTCCAGGATGAGGCCACCCTTGACAACCTCGATGACGGTACCGGTAACGACGCCGTCTTCTTCCTTGACCTTCTCGATGTCGCCCCAGGCGCGCTCGTACTGAGCACGCTTCTTGGAGAGGATCAGACGGCCTTCTTTGTCTTCCTTGGTGAGAACCAAAGCTTCGACCTGATCGCCAACGGCGACGACGTCACCGGGATCAACATCGTGCTTGATGGAAAGCTCGCGGGAAGGGATGACACCTTCGGTCTTGTAACCGATGTCGAGCAGAACTTCGTCGCGGTCGACCTTGACGACGGTACCTTCGACGAGGTCACCGTCGTTGAAGTACTTGATGGTGGCGTCGACAGCTGCGAGGAAGTCCTCAGCGGTACCGATGTCGTTAATGGCGACTACGGGGGTACCGGGCTTCTCGGTGGAGGTGATGGTCATGTAGTAGGGGCTCCGTTGTGGATAGTGAGTCGGTCAGGCAAACCGCTGCCGTCCGGTTCCGGACGGCAGAACACGGCAAAGCGCCGGGTCATCCTGATTTGTGGATTAATACAAAATGGATTTAATACAAAATGGATGCATGCACGTAGTACACGCCCGTTTATTCTAGTCGCATTGGCAAAGCAGGGTCAAAAGGAGTCTCACAAGGTCAGGACATCTCCCAGCCGTGCAAACGTGACTCCCCTGTCCAGCATTCCCGGCAAGGCCCGGCCATAGCCTTCAGCCGTGCCCGCCGCGGGCCTGTTGAAGTGCGATATGACGATGTCGCCGGCCCTTGCCCGCCCTAACTCGCCGGCCACGGTCGATGCAGGATAAGTCGCGCCACCATCGCCGTTGATGGTGAAGTTGACCGGCAGCAGCCCCAGCCTTCTGGTCATCTCCACAGCGACGTCGTCGTAGAAAGCCGTTCCGGGACGGAAGAAGCCGGGCGGAGTACCGATCAGTTCCTGCATCAACGCCTGGTTTCCCATCAGTTCATCGTAGGCGGCAGCGGTGTTGGCAGTGCCGGCGATCCCGTAGGCGGCCCTTCCGGTGACCGACAACGGTTGGTGCAGCGTTCCGTGATTGGCCAGTTCGAACAACGGTTCCGCGGCCAGTTCGGCGGCGAGTGACGGGTTGGCCTGGAGCCAGCGGCTGTTGATGAAGAGCGTGGCCGGGACATGGAGCCGGCGCAGCGTCTTCAGCAGCGCGTGGTCGCATCCAGTGCCTCCCGGGCCACCGCATGCGTCGAAGGTCAGCGCCACGTGCTTCGAGGCGGAATCGTTCACCACTCCCGTGACTTGCAGACCCCATTCTTTGGGCCGCCGCCCGGCGAATTCGGCCATGATCTGCTGTTTGTCCGGAAGCACGGTTGCTGTGGCCTTGGCCGCAGGCGCAAGGGCAGCAGCGGCCTGTTCGCTGGATCTGGCAGCGATCGACGGCGGTGGCGTCGCCGGGCCTGTCGGCGGCGCCACCAGAGGCGCCACGGACGGCGCCACCAGAGGCGACACTGAAGGCGCTGCCGCATTTTTTGGTCGTTCAACCGACGAGCAGGCAGCCAGGGCAGCGGACGCGAGGCCCGCCATTCCAAGCAGCACTGATCGCCGGCCGGCCACAGGCCGCCGCTTGGAATCCCCCATGGATGTCCTTAATTTCAGTATGGAATCGCGTGTGGTCAGGTGTTGCGCATTAGTGGTGGAGCCTAGAAATGAGTCAGGCAGTGAGCCGGACGTTCCACCGCGAACAGTTGCTGGGCGAGGAACGCTGCACCCGCCGACTTCTCCCGGATGCGTCCCGCCGCGGCCAACGTCACCGGCGACACTGCACCAAGATAGATGGAGGCAAGATCGGAAATGTCCATGCTCAAGTCGGCCGCCTCTCCCGCGGCTTCAGAAACGACGGCGGCAGCACCGCCGTCGGACTCCAGAACCCAAGTGCCGCCGGCCAGGGACAGGGAGTCCTCCACCTCCAGCACCAGGCGTCCCGCTGAGGGGTAGTGCCGGGCTTGCAGGGCTGCCCCGATGTCCAGGATCCGGAGCCACAGCATGTCGCGGACATCGGAGGCATCCACGCACCTTGGGTCCTCAAGGGCCCACACCAGGGGATCGTCCACAGGCGCCTCAGCCCACACGACTTCTTCAATGAGGTCGATGCTGCCCATGAAGCGCCACAAATCGAGGTAGGCGGCCTGGGTGGCGGCAACGAAATCCACGATTTCCATGGCGTACGGCTTGTGGTCCCACCCCTTGAAGCGGTAGGAAACGTAGCCGTCCAACGCCCCGGTGAGGTCATAGTGAAGAGCACAGCGGACGCTGGTGTCAGGCTTGCCGTCTTGACCGATGGAACCTGACGCGAGCAGTCGGTAGTACTCCTGACGGTCCACCGAGCCAGGCGAAAGCCGCTGGAGCCGGTCGAATACGCGGGGTGCCAACTCCA
Organism: Arthrobacter sp. TmtSoilC79; assembly: GCF_059739405.1. Lineage (NCBI taxonomy): Bacteria > Bacillati > Actinomycetota > Actinomycetes > Micrococcales > Micrococcaceae > Arthrobacter > Arthrobacter sp. TmtSoilC79. The sequence continues at coordinate 2,364,816 of NZ_AP046051.1, forward strand.
GTAGCACGGAAGGATCGGCGGCTTCAACATTTCCCACCGGCTCACCCTTCAACCTGAAGCGTGGGCCGGTGTCTACCTTGATACTGCGTTCAAAGGTAGCCACGCCGAAACCGAAGCGACCATAAATGGTTCCTTCCGAAGCCGTCAGTGCCGCAATGGCCAGGCCGTCGTCCTTGGCGCTTTCGAGGTCGGCAGTGATCATGCCGCGAAGTATGCCATTTCGCCGGTGCGTGCCACGGACCGTCACGGCGGTGACCAGGTTGGCTTCGAGCTGCCGGCCAAAGCCAACGTTCAACGCTTTGCGCATGGTGGCGTACGTCGCCACCGGAACGTCGGCGCCCAGCGAATGCTCAGGGACACTGCCGTTGATGTAGACGCCCGTCAGCTCGCGCTGATCGGCACTGTAGGCGCTGAGGGTCCTGGCGATGTACTCGTCATCGCGCTTTTGTTGGTGGAATCCATGAGATACAGCCTGCACCCAAGTGGCACAACGGCTGTAGGCATCGGAGTCTTCTTTGTCTGCAACAGCAGGGAAACGGCGGACAGAGTACTTTTGCGGGTTTGGTTCATTGGGATCGGCCACGTTCCCGAGCCTAGCCAGACGCCGCAGGGCGCGCCACCATCACAGCGGCGCGCCCTGCGGCGTTACGTGGAATTCCCGGCTGGATCAGTGTCCAGCCTCGTACCAGCTGGAACCGACGCCGATCTGGACATCAAGGGGAACTGAGAGGCGGGCAGCTGAACCCATCTGTTCGATTACCAGTTTCTCCACGGTTTCGCGCTCACCTGGAGCAACTTCGAGGACCAGTTCATCGTGGACCTGCAGCAGCATCCGGGACTTCAGGCCCTGGCCCGCGAGCTCGGCCGAGACTCCCAGCATGGCCCGTTTGATGAGGTCCGCGGCGGAGCCCTGGATGGGCGAGTTCAAGGCAATGCGTTCGGCTGCTTCCCGCGCCTGGCGGTTGGTGCTCGTCAGGTCCGGCAGGTAACGGCGGCGGCCTTCGATGGTGGCCGTGTAGCCGTCCGTCCTGGCTTGGTCGACAACGCCGCGGAGGTAGTCGCGTACGCCGCCGAAGCGATCGAAGTAGTCCTTCATGAGCGTGCGTGCCTCATCCACGGAAATCTCCAGCTGCTTGGACAAGCCGAAGGAGGTCAGGCCATAAGCCAAACCGTAGGACATCGCCTTCACCTTGGAACGCATGGCGCTGGTGACTTCGGCCGGCTCAACGTTGAAGATCCGGGAACCCACAAAACGGTGCAGGTCTTCTCCGTCGCGGTAGGCCTGGATCAGGGCTTCGTCGCCGGAAAGGTGCGCCATGATACGCATTTCGATCTGTGAGTAGTCCGCCGACAACAAGCATTCGTACCCTTCGCTGACCACGAAGATGCCCCGAACCCGACGACCCTCTTCACTGCGCACAGGGATGTTCTGCAGGTTGGGGTTGTTGGAGGAGATGCGGCCTGTGGCGGCGATGTTCTGCGCATACGTGGTGTGGATGCGCTCGTCCTCAGCCACGGATTTCTTGAGGGTTTCCACCATCTGGGCCAGCTTGGAAGACTCTCGGTGCGCCATTAGCTGGACCAGGAATTCGTGCCCGGTCTTCTCCAGCAATCCCTTCAGGGACGCGGCATCGGTGGTGTAGCCGGACTTGATTTTCTTGGTCTTGGGCAGTCCCAGTTCCTCGAACAGGACGGTCTGGAGTTGCTTGGGGGAACCCAGGTTGACCTCATGCCCAATAGCCGCGAAAGCCTGTTCCTGGGCACTTTCGATCACCTTCGTGAGATCGGCCAGTTGCTCGTCCATGCGGTCGGTGGAGACGAAAATTCCGGTCAGTTCCATCTGGGCAAGCACACGTGCCACCGGCAGTTCCAGCGTGGTCAGGAGGGCATCGGCCTTAATGGCGGCGAGTTCAGTTTCGAAGTGCTTGCTGAGGGCGTGCACGACGGCGGCCTGCTGGACGAGCGCTGCTGCGGCAGCTTGGTCCGTTTCGCCGGAGAGGTCAAGCTCCAGCTGCCCGGATGCGGCAACAGCGGTGGTGAGTGAGATCTTCAGATGGACCTGTGCGAGCTCGGCGAGGTCGTAACTGCGTCGGTCCGGCTGGATCAGGTAACCCGAGATGGAGGTGTCATCCACTACGCCTTCCAAGCCCAGGCCACGGTGGTGCAGGGCCTTGAGCGCGGACTTGAACTCATGCAGGACTTTGGCTTCCTCGGGGTCCTGCAGCCATGCGGCCAGGACGGACTCCGCTTCAGCGTCCAGGGCCGTGAGCTCGATGTAGGCGGCGCCGTTGTTCCTCACCACAGCCAGGGCATTGGCGTCCTCACCGATCCGTCCAGGAAGCAGGTGGACAGCCAGGGCGGAACGGACCCCCGCTCCAGCAGAGAAGAAGTCCCGCAGTCCCGAGGCATCCGTGAGCGTGGCAAACTCCGGGGCTTCAATCGTGTCAGGCGCCTCACCGGCGGTGTCATCACCGTAAAGATCGAACAACCGGGTACGCAGGGTACGGAACTCAAGTTCCTCAAAAAGTTCCTCGATGGCCTGGCGGTCCGGGCGTGGCTCGTGGAGGTCCTCCAGGGTAAGGGGCAGCTCCAGGTCGGTCAGGAGCTGGTTGAGCCGGCGGTTGCGCTTGACGTTCTCCAGGTTCTCCTTCAGGGCACCGCCCACCTTGCCCCCGATGGAGTCAAGGTTTTCCAGGATTCCTTCGAGGCCGCCGTAAAGGTTGATCCATTTGGCGGCTGTCTTGGGACCCACTCCGGGGACGCCGGGAAGGTTGTCGGCCGTTTCGCCGACAAGTGCAGCGAGGTCCGAGTACAGGCCGGGCTTGACGAAGTACTTTTCCTCGATGGCTGCAGCGTCCATCCTGGGGATGTTGCTCACGCCCTGCTTGGGGTAGAGCACAAAAACGTTGTCGTTGATCAGCTGGAAGGCATCCCTGTCACCGGAGACAAGGAGGACTTCAAAACCGGCGGCGTCGCCCTGGGCGGCCAGGGTAGCCAGGACGTCGTCTGCCTCGTATCCAGGCATGGCAATGGTCTTGATGCCCCATGCCTCCATCACCTTGGCGATGAGGCCGATCTGGCCGGCGAATTCTGCGGGCGTGGCATTGCGCCCACCCTTGTATTCGCTGTACTCGGCTTTCCGGAAGGTGGTGTCGTCGGAGACGTCAAAAGCCACGGCGACGTGCGTGGGCTTCTGGTCCTTGATCAGGTTGATCAACATGGAGGTGAACCCATGGACTGCGTTGGTGTACTGCCCCCGGGCTGTGGAGAAGTTCTCCGCGGGAAGGGCATAAAAAGCCCGGAACGCCATGGAGTGGCCGTCCAGGACCAGCAGCCTGGGCCGGCCCTCCCCCGTGGTTCCGGCCGATGCTGTGGCAGAGGGGGTGGGTGCTGTCGCGATGGCAGCAGCTTGGGCCGTTGGAACCTGGTCCGGTTTGGTTGTTTCACTCACAGGTGCCAGCCTAGTTGGCATGATGGACAATTTCACGCCGAACCCCTTTGTCGACGAACTCAACGAGGCAGGGGTGCCCGAACAATTCCACGATTGGCTTTCGGCGCACGGCGTCGGAGCGCTGGTGGTAAAACTCGGTATCCGTTTCACTGAGATGAGCGCAGAGAGAATGGTCGCCACCATGCCTGTGGAAGGAAACACCCAAGTGGCGGGCATCCTTCACGGTGGCGCCCACGTTGTCCTTGCAGAGACGCTGGGCTCCTTTGCAGCATCCCTCCATGCAGGGAGGGGCCGCCATGCCGTAGGCATCGAGGTTGGCGCAACCCATCACCGTTCAGTAGCCGCGGGCTTGGTAACGGGCACCTGCACGGCCATTCATCTGGGTGGCACGCTGGCCACCCATGAGATCGTCATCACCGACGACAAGGGCCGCAGGCTTTCGACCGCGAGGATCACCAACATGATCCGGGACAACCGCCACTGACTCCCTAAGCCCGGCCCGTCGGCAGCCGGTAGTGCAGCTCGGCCGCTGCCCCGCCAATGATCTTGTGCGAAACCAGCTCAAGTGGCGCCGTCGGGCCTTGGAGCGGCAACAGCCGCTTTCCCGCTCCCAGCACCACCGGCACAATCGTGACGATCATCTCGTCCAGGAGGCCGGCATTGGCGAATTGGGCCACCAGGTCCCCACCGCCAACCAGCCAGACATTCTTGTCGCCGGCATCCTTGAGCAGGTCCGGAGCAAACTCCCTGACGTCTCCGCGGACAAAAGTGATGTTGGCTCCGGCCGGAGCAGAATACTCGTGGTGGGTAAAAACCCAACTGGGAAGGTCCGGATAGGGCCATGCGCCGGGCTCGTGCTCCAGGAGCCATCGGTAGGTGTCCCCGCCCATGGCAATACACCCAACGCCGGCCATGAAGGACTCGATGCCCTCGTTGACGCCTTCGACCTGATCGAACTGCAGGAGCCAGCCAAGGTCGTCGTCCGCCGAGGCAATGAAGCCATCGATGGTGGAAGCCACGTAATACTGGAAGGTCGCCATGGAGCCAGCCTAGTCAGTCGGAGGCAGGGTTCCCATACTCGACCCGGACACTGCCGTCGTCCTGCAGCACCACCACGCGCCCCCGCTCAAGCGACCAGCCGTCATTGAGCAGGAAGATCCGTCCGCCGCTGACCACCAGCAACCTCAGCCCCGTGTACCGGTAGAGCGGGGCCCCCTCGGAGCCGGCCGATTCCTCGCGGACATTTGGAGCACCAACGGCAAGGCGGTCTTTGCTGTAGACCACCGCTGTTGGCAACAGGCTCGAGCGGGCCTGGTAATCCAGGGCCGCTCCCCTGCCCAGCGCCTGGGCGTAGTCGGACGTACCCCAAAAGAGCAACAGGGTGACGAGGACGAACACCAATGACCTCTCAAGGGCCCTTGGTGCCTGCAGAGTCCGCGGTGGGGGCTCTGTACGGTCATCGGCCCTGCGCCTGAGGTTCATGCCCCATGCCCCCACCACCAGTCCCCCTGCGATCAGGAAAGGCACGTACAGCAGGATCTGCTCGGGGCGGGCGGAAACGGCAAGCCACATGGCCGCAGCGTAGGCAAAGCCGAGCAGCATCACCACAGTGCCGGCCAGGCGGACCGCCTTCCTGTAGCGCCCTGCCTCGAGAAGCCGCGACACAGCACGGTCCAGCATGAGCCACAGCAGGCCAATGACCACCAGCCATGCCAGCGGCTGGAACAGCGACTGGATGCTCCGCAGGATGAAGTCCTGCACCGTGTAGCCGAACAGGCTGACGTCAAGGCCCATGGCTTTGGCTTGGGCATCCGTACGCGCCCACCCGAAGTAGACCAGCAATGCTGTTGCCACGGTCAAGGGGGGCCCGATGACCTGGAGGACCTGAAGGGTCCGCTGCCAACGGGTGTTGTTGATTTGCTCTTCGGTATCCGGTGCGTCGCTCACGGTGCGGCCGTGGGGCTGGCACCGCTGGCACGCGGCGTTGCCGGCGGCTGCGTTGCGGACGGCTGCCCGGACTCCTGCCCACCCGGCTCCTGCCCGCTTGACGGTGGCGCAGTGGCAGGTGGAGTGGCAGGTGCAGTGGGGGTAGGGCCATTGCCGGGTGGTGGATTCCCGGTGCCCGGGGACTGGGCGGAACCGCCGGAGTCGTCATAGAAGAAGGTCACCGTTCCGGCAACGTCCACTGTGTCCGTAATGGAGATACGGATGGAGTCCCGCCCGCCTGAAGGCGGCATCCGCAAATAGACGGGCTTGTAGTCGTCCCTGGCGGCGACGAATTCAGCGTCCGCCGGGACGCCGTCGAACAGGACATCGCCTACGCGGACGTAGTAGCCGTCCAGGCGGACAATCGTTCCGCCGGTACTGGGCCCGGACGCCCGCGCCAGTCCGTGGACGGGCCTGAGTTCTTCGTCCACCACCGTCAGGCCAACGAGCTGCCGCGGGCAGGCTTCGCCCTGCCCTGGTTCTACGGTGAAGACTGCATTGGGGTTGCTCCGGTGCTGCGCCAGCAGGGACGCAGCGGTGGCAGCCACCCTGAACTCCAGGCATTGGGTTTGCGGAATCCGCGGCGTGGCAGCAACGGCGATGGAGGCGCGCTGCCAGTCCTGCTGGGCCCCGCTTTGAAGCGCCTTGCAAACCGCTGCGCCGGCCAGCCATACAGCGGCATCGTCCGCCCCCTGCACGCTGTCCACCAAGGCATCGCACTGGAATTGCTGAAGCAAGAGGTACCGCTGTCCGGAGGTGGGATCATTCGGCCCGACCGGTCCTATGGGGACCCAACGAACCACTGGAGCCTCTGCCTTCGGCGCCCCGGGCCCTGCGGGACCCGCCGGCTGGGTGGCCGTAGGGACCACGTTGTTTGAACTTGGCTGGGCGGGCGCAGGCGCCGTGGAGGAACCGGGAGAGGGTGATTCTCCCTGGGGAGCCTGCGGAAGGCAGGCACAAAGCGCCAGCGTCAAGACCGGAACCAGGGCCAGTCCAAGGGATTGGCTTCGGGATGGGCATTTCATGACAGCCCCGCATCTACCGGATCACAACCACGCAGTTATGTGCATAACTACATTGCTGATTATTCTCCCGAATGCCGCGGACGGCCAGAGATGCCGCTACTTTCCGAAGTAGGGAACTATCAAGTAGATTCCGAACAATACGGCCACGCCGCAGACGCCGAAACAAACGAACGCCAGGGAGCGAACGAGTCCGGGTGATTTTTGCTGGGCGTCACCGGCGATGGCGGTGAGCCGCACTCCCAAGGAGTACAGGACCACCAGCGTCACGGCTGCCACCAGGGTCACGCCGGCAACCTGCAGCAATTCCAACCATTTCATCGCTGCGCATCCTCGTTTTTGCTGGTCTTTTGATTCTTCTTTTTCTTGCGGAACCGCACCGCGTGGTGGGCCTCTTCAACCTCGACAGCGTTGTGGTGGCCCACGTGCGATTTGCGTGACGCGACAAACATGAACAGCACTGCTGCCGTTCCCACCACCGCGGCAATAATGACACCCACGACGCCGATGCCCACCAGCAGCGCTGTCAGCGCACCGACAATTGCGGACGCTGGAAGGGTGAAGAGCCATCCCAAAGCTATCTTTCCCGCGGTACCCCAGCGAACGGAGGTGCCCTTGCGGCCCAGGCCCGAGCCGATGACTGAGCCCGAAGCGACCTGCGTGGTGGACAAGGCAAAGCCGAGGTGGGATGAGGCGAGAATGGCCGACGCGGTGCTGGTTTCAGCGGAGAAACCCTGGGCCGGTTTGACCTCGGTCAGCCCGGAGCCCATGGTGCGGATGATGCGCCACCCGCCGGCATAGGTGCCGATGGCGATGGCGAAGGCACATGCTGCGATGACCCAGAACTGCGGACCGCTGCCCGGTTCCTGGGTGCCGGCGGCAATAAGAACCAGGGTGATGATGCCCATGGTCTTCTGGGCGTCGTTGGTGCCGTGTGCCAGCGCTACGAGGCTGGAGGTAAAAATCTGACCGGTGCGGAAGCCGCCACGTTTCTGCGTGAGTTTGTCGCCGGTCTCGGGATCGTGCCGTGAGGTCAGTGCGTAGGCCAGGCGGGTACAGATGTACGCCACCAGTCCCGCGATCAGGGGCGCGAAGACGGCGGGCAGGATCACTTTCTGCAGCACGGTCTCAAAATTGATGGAGTGGAATCCGATGCCCACAACGGCTGCGCCGATCAGTCCGCCGAACAAAGCGTGCGACGAACTCGAAGGCAGGCCCTTAAGCCAGGTGATCATGTTCCACAGGACAGCACCCATCAGTCCGGCAAAAATAATATCGGGAGTGATGTGGATGCCATCGGATCCCTCCCGGATCAGCCCGCCGGAAATGGTCTTGGCTACTTCCGTGGAGAGGAAGGCGCCCACGAGGTTCAGCACGGCGGCCAGGGCAACGGCCGTTTTGGGCTTGATCGCCCCCGTAGCGATGGGCGTAGCCATCGCATTTGCTGTGTCGTGAAATCCGTTGGTGAAGTCAAAGAATAGGGCCAACGCTATTACCAGCGCGACCATGAAGGTGATATCCACCTGTTGCCCAATCTGCAGAGTCGACGACGTTCAGCAGTTTCACTTCCCCATACCTGCCATCCACAGCATAGTTCAGCAACTGTTCAACTGACTCTGCTTGCGGCATTCACTCTGGCGGGCTTGAAACCTTAAGAATCCTACGTGGCATCCTGTGAGCGGACAAACGTATCTTCCCTGGGCTTCAGCCCAGATACTCCCGAACAGCGGCAAGGTCGCCCGGCGACAGTCCCTTACGGGGATCGGGTGAGATACAAAGCACATGGTCCTGCTGGTATTCGGCCCAGGAAAGGGCATCGGATTCCCTGTTGAGCTGGTCATCGAGCCATACGATCCGCTGGCTTCCCGAGGACGCCAGATCCTTCTGGAGGGCTACAAACTTCCACCACTCGGGCCCCTGGTCCCAGCCTTGGCTGGACAGGACGGGCCACTCCTGACCGTTGAGGCCAATGGCAGGGCAGAGAAACTCGGGGGCAAGGCGCTCCCACGTGGTCAGCCAAACGAAACGCGCAGCAGGGTGGGCAGCGAGGTCATTGAGTCCGGCAACCAATTCCGGCGCGAAAGCCACCTCCAGGATGCCGGCGTCGGCAGTTGCCCATTCGCCGCCCCAGTCGGTGGTCCCCATAGGGCTGAAGGGGTTTACCACGCCATCGACATCCAAGTAGATGGACACGGGCACGGCGGCGCTGCCGGCATATTCCATGGCCACTCCCCCTTCCCCAATGGTTGGCCTTCAGCCTACGGGACTCCGGGCTCAACCAGATCACAAATCAATCCCTTGACGTGCGTCATGGAAGTGATAATCTCAAGTCATGGAAAAGCCCACAGTCCATTCCGCCCAGAGCGTCCGGGATATCGAGGACACAGTCCGCACTGATTTCCGGCACGCCATGTCCTACGGCGGATATCTGGACCTTGACCACCTGCTCAGCTCGCAGCACCCCCTTAGCCAACCGGAACACCATGATGAACTTTTGTTCATCATCCAGCACCAGACCAGCGAGCTCTGGCTCAAACTGGTCCTTCATGAACTCCTCGAAGCACGCCGGCTTTTTGATGCCGACAACCTGGGCAAAGCCCTGAAGTGCATCGCCCGCGTGAAGGCTATCCAGCGCACGATGACCGAACAGTGGTCCGTCCTGGGAACCCTCACCCCGCGCGAATATTCGCAGTTCCGTGGATTCCTGGGAAGTTCATCGGGCTTCCAGTCCTACCAGTACCGTGCTGTCGAATTCCTGCTGGGCAACAAGAACCGCGGGATGCTGCGGGTGTTCGAAAGCGAGCCCGAAGCGCATGCGCTGCTTGGCAAACTCCTGGAGGAACCCACGCTGTACGACGCTTTCCTTGCTGTCCTTTCACGCGCCGGATACGGGATCCCCACTGACATCCTCGAGCGCGACACCAGCGAGCCGTGGACCTTCCGCCAGGACCTCGTGCCCATTTTCCAGAAGATCTATGAATCGGACGACACTCCGTGGGGCCTGTATGAGGCTTGCGAGGACCTGGTGGACATCGAGGACAACTTCCAGGCCTGGCGGTTCCGCCACCTGCGGACGGTCCAGCGGACCATCGGTTTCAAGGTGGGCACTGGAGGATCCTCCGGGGTTGACTTCCTCAAGCGCGCCCTGGACCTTACCTTCTTCCCCGAGCTTTACGCCGTCCGTACCGAAATCGGTAACTAAGCATCCAGGCCACCACCGGGCCATTGCCCGGCCACACATTTTCCCCAGGAGGAACCATGACCACAGCACAGCAGACCCAGCGGCCAACGGCGGCCGAACTGGACGCCGCTGATCCCCTTGCCGCCCAGCGCGATGCTTTCTACGCGCCCGACGCCGACCAGCTTGCCTCATACCTGGACGGCAATTCGCTGGGACGCCCACTAAAGGTCACGGCTGCGAACCTGGATGCCTTTGTGCACAAGTCCTGGGGCAGCCGCCTCATCCGGGGTTGGGATGAGCAGTGGATGGATGAGCCGATCACGGTGGGAGACCGTATCGGTGAGGTGACTCTGGGCGCGGCCGCAGGGCAGACCACCGTGGGCGACTCCACGTCCGTGATGCTCTACAAGATGATCCGTGCGGCGGTGGACGCCCAACCGGGCCGGGATGAAATCATCATTGACCGCGACAACTTTCCCACGGACCGCTTCATCATCGAAGGCATTGCCGCGGAACGTGGTGCGAGCATCAAATGGATCGCCGCAAACCCTTCCAGCGGCGTGCGCGGGGAGGACCTGGACGGACTGTTGGGTGATAGGACAGCGGTAGTGGTCCTGAGCCACATTGCGTATCGCTCCGGGTTCCTGGCCGACGCCGAGGGAATCACCGCGAAAGTGCACGAGGCCGGCGCACTGATGCTGTGGGACCTTTGCCACTCGGTAGGTTCGGTGCCCCTTGAGCTGGACAAATGGGGCGTGGACATCGCCGTAGGTTGTACTTACAAGTACCTCAACGGTGGCCCGGGTTCGCCGGCGTTCGCTTATGTCAACTCCTCGATGCAGGACCGCCTCCAGCAACCCATCTGGGGTTGGATGGGAGCTGAGAACCCGTTTGGCATGACGGACAGCTACCGCCCTGCCCAAGGAATGCGCAGGTTCATCACAGGAACTCCTCCCGTGCTGGCCATGCAGCCCATGAAGGACATGCTGGAGCTGATCGCCTCTGTTGGCATGGACGCAGTCCGCGCCAAATCCATCCAGCTCACCGAATACGCGATCGCCCTTTCCGAAGAACTCCTGGTTCCGCTGGGCGCTGAAATCGTCAGCCCCCGTGACGTCGCCGAGCGCGGATCCCACATCACTGTGGACCACCCCCTCTTCTCGGATGTCACCGCAAAGCTCTGGGAAAAGGGTGTCATCCCCGACTTCCGCCCTCCGCACGGCCTTCGCATTGGCTTGTCGCCGTTGAGCACAAGCTTTGCCGAAGTCGAACTGGGAGTGACAGCAATCCGCGACGCGCTCTCTGAACTGCAGTAACCCGGAATGAGCGCCGTCCTTGACGACATGGACTCCCGTCCAGGGAGTACCACGTCGTTGCTGCGAACCGTTATTGGCCTGTACTTGCGTGACGCCGGCGGATGGATGTCCGCCAAAGACATTGTTGTGCTCATGGAGGCCTTGGGAACGTCCGGAACAGTAACCCGCACTGCCCTGGGCCGGTTGCGGAAGAAGGACGTGGTGCTCCAGGAGACGCGCGCCGGGATTCCCGGGTTCACCCTCACCGACGGCGCTGCAACCATGCTGGCACGTGGTGACCGCCGCATCTATAACCCCCGCAGCATGTCGTTGGAGGACCCCTGGTGTCTGATTTCCTTCTCCATTCCCGAAACGGAACGCGAAAAGAGGCACCAGTTGCGGCGCCGGCTCCACTGGATCGGCTGTGGGACGGTGGCGGCGGGTTTGTGGATCTGCCCTGATACATTGCGCGAAGAAGTTGAGGAGATCCTCACTGACCTGTCGATCCGTGACATGGCCACAATCTTTGTGACGGGAACTCCCCTGGTTGGCGGCAGCCTCCGGGAGGCAGCCGCCAAGTGGTGGGACCTGGACGCAGTGGCCGCGCTCCATAGGGACTTCATCCGTGAACACGGTTCGGCAAGAGCTCAGGGTTCCGATGCTTCAAAGCCCCAGAGCACAACGGTGCAACCGTCCGCGGATGCCTTCTCCATTTACGTGCAGTGCATTGACCGATGGCGGATCATCCCTTACCTCGACCCCGGGCTGCCACCGGAATTCCTGCCGGAGGACTGGCCCGGGGCCGAAGGTGCGGAGCTGTTTGGCCGGATTGTTGCTGCCTACGCGGAGCCCGGCGCAGAGTTTGTCCGCCGGACCCTGAAGTAAACATCGGGAATTAACCCCGCTGTCCCCTGATCCAGCGCTGAGGGAGTGCTGACGTGCCCTGGCCGCACTGTGCCCAACCTCCGAGGGAACTACAGCTAGAGCACAAAATCCACGGCAATAATCTGTTCGCTGTTGGGAAGTGAGTACATTTTGAGAGGCTCGTGCAGCGGATGCGTGTCGTATACCTCGAGGTCTTCGGCGGCGTTGAAGTCAGCAACAATCGCGTAGTCGAAGGAGCGGCCATGCCGGAGGACATCTGCCCCGTGCGTGAACTTCAGGAGGCCTGGAATGTTGCCCTCCAGCCGGTCCAGTCCTTTCCGCCAGGCCATCATGTCCGCAGCAGGGAATTCAGCCTTGAACTTGAACAGCACCGCGTGGCGGATCACGCCTGGGCTCCTGCTGCATCCGCCAACTCTGCCGGCTTGTATTCCGCTGGTTCGCCCACGATGGTGCGGCCCGCCAGGTAGCCCATGGTCATGATGGGTCCCAGGGTGGCGCCTGCTCCCGGGTAGCCTGCAGCGTAGGCATTTTCCGTGGTGTTTCCCGCGGCGAAAAGGCCGGGGATGGGATCGCCGTCCACGTCCAGAACCCGGGCAAGGCCGTCAGTGGCTACACCTCCGTTGCTGCCAAAAGCTCCATTGACCACCTCCATTGCATAGAACGGTCCGGTCTGCAGCGGACCCAGGGACGGGTTGGGCCACGGGCAGTCGTCGTCGCCCCAGTATTTGTCATACGCACTTTCGCCACGGCCGAAGTCGGGGTCCTCGCCCTTGACAGCATGGAGGTTGAAGCGATCAACGGTGGCCTCCAGGTTCCCGGCGGGGACACCGATCCTGGCGGCCAGTTCCGCCAACGTGGCACCCTCCACCAGGTAGTCCGGCGTCGGCTGGCCTGCCCGGTGTGCCAGGACGCCGTAGCGCTCCAGGTAGCTGTGGTCGAACACCACATGTGCGGGTGTGTTCAGTGTCTGGTTGTTGGGCGAATCCCATGACTGCAGGCAGCGGGCGAGGTCGTTGTAATTCTGGGACTCGTTGGCAAACCGCCGGCCATGGCGGTTGACCATAAGGGAGCCCGGCCCTTGCCGCTCAAAACGGAGCAGGGTCCCCACGGGCGCTCCATCGCGGGTGTCGCCTGTGATGGACATTGGCGCCCACCAGGCTTCGCGGGTTCCCCGGATTTGGGCACCTGCCCGCTGGGCCATCTTCAGGCCATCGCCGGTATTCGACGGCGGAGAACACATGATGTAGAGCCGTGAAGCCAACAATGAGTCCGCAAGTGCCTTGTCCCATTCGAAACCGCCCGTGGCGAGGACGACGCCGTCGTTGGCGTGGAACATCTCCCCTGACTCGAGCTGTACACCCACTACCCTGCCGCCGTCGTTCAACAGCTTCTGCCCGCGGGCACCAACCACCAGCGCGGCGCTGTCCCTGACCAAACTGGCCAACAGCATGGACACCAGGGCCTGGCCTTTGGCCACGAGCCCCTGCTCCTGCCGTTGGTTCAGTTTTTCCCAGGGGAACTTGGTGAATGCACCCCAGGCCTCGTACTCCTGCATGGTGAAGGGCGCCCTTCCGTCGGAGCGGACGTGGGCTGCGAGCCCGCCGAGAGCCTCGCGAATATTGTAAAGCCCGGGTTCAACAGTCCTTCCGCCTTCCACGGAACCGGGCAGGTCCTGGCGATAGTCGGGAAAGTTGTCCAGGAAAATGAACTGCAGGCCGCATTCGTCTTCGGTAAAACGGAGCATGGTGTCACCGTAGGTGAGTGCCGCATCCAGCAGTTCTTCGCGGCTCCGTCCGCGGGCAACGGCGCGGACATACCGGGCCGCCGCTTCCTTGGAATCGGACAGCCCCGCTTCGCGGGCATGATGGTTGTCCGCAATCCACAGCATGCCTCCGGATACTGCGGACGTGCCGCCCAGCAATTCGGTCTTTTCCAGTACGACGACGGACTTGCCGGCACGTGCGGCCGTGGCGGCTGCGGTCAGGGCTCCGGCGCCGGAACCGACAACGACGACGTCATAGGTATCGGCAGGGGTGCCGTTCAGGTATTTCATGGTGGTACCTCTCGTAGGGCGTGAAAAGTTCTGGTGGTCAGACAGCCGTGTAGCCGCCGTCGATGACCAATTCGGATCCGGTGGTAAACCGGGATTCGTCCGAGGCCAGGTAGAGGACTCCGTAGGCGATTTCCTCAGGCTCGCCTTGGCGAGGGAGAGGATTTCCGCCTACCAGTTGCTGGTAGTACGCCTCCGCCCCAATGTCCGACTGTTCTGCTGAGTGCCGGCTCATCCGGGTGTTCATGGAGCCGGGATGGATGGAATTCACCCGGACCCCATATGCCCCGTATGCCGCTGCGTCCGACTTGCTCAAGAGCCGGACTGCTCCCTTGGTGGCGTGGTACAGCGGGACATTGCGCCCGCCGGTCAGCCCGTGGATGGAGGAGAAGTTGATGATGCTGCCGGACTCTTTGGCGATCATCGCCGGAACCACGTGCTTGGTCATCAGCCACACCCCTTTGACGTTGACGTCGAAAATGAGGTTGAACTGGTCCATGCTGGCAGTGTGGCTGGCACCTGCCGGACCGATGATTCCTGCTGCGTTGACCAGGATGTCCGGCTGGCCAAGGTCGCCGCTCAGTTGCTTCACAGCCTGGGCGACGCTGTGTTCATTGGTGACGTCGACGTCGTACTCGGTGATGCCGGGATGGGCGTCCGTTGCAGTTGTTCCTGACTGGTCCAAGCTGGCCACGATCGCACCGTGCCGGGCAAGGAGGCGGGCTGTGGCGCCGCCCAGGTCCCCCCTGCCGCCGGTGACGATTGCGACCTTTCCTTCCACCCGCCTGCCTCCGGACTCCGGGCTCGGCTGCGTTGCAGTTTCCATGACCAATTCCTCCTGCCGCGGCGTTGCCGCTTCTCAAACCCGGGTACGGCAGGGCAGCACAACAGAGGCCCCCATGAGGCCGTGGTGTGGTGGGTTTCGGGCGGGTGCCCTGCTGGATTCAACTCTGCCAGTGGATGTGTGAGTGGAACCACAGGGTTACCGATGAACGGGAATCAGATGCTTCCGTTGCTTTGCCGGACGGCGCCCTTGAGTTCTCCCCGCCAACCAAGCGCGCGGGAAATTCCGCGTGCCGCAGTCATCAGGACCGGCACCCGCGCCGCAGCGTTTTCTTCGTTTCTGGGCACCACTACGCTGAGGGCTGCAACCACGGTACTGCTGCGGCCAAAGACAGGGACTGCGATTCCACTGGATTCGGGCACGATGATCCCGGGCATGGAGGCGAAGCCCCGTTGCCGGATGTTGGCCAGGTGCCGCCTCAACTCGTCAGGATCGGTCAGCGTGGCATCGGTGAACTTTTCCAGCGTTCGCGCCAGGAACAGGTCTTGGTAAGCCGGTGGTGAGTAAGCCAGCAACACCAACCCGGATGAGGTTCCGTGGACCGGGAGGCGGCCGGCAACTTTCGTGATGTCAACCAATGAATCCCGGAAGCCAATCCGTTCGATATACAACACCTCTTCAGAATCCAGGATTCCCAAAGTGGTGGAGTGCTGGACCACCGACTGAACGTCTTCCATGAAGGGCAGCGCCGCTTCACGCAGGCCCACCATGCGCGAACTCCTGGAGACCAACTCCCACAGCCTGGTTCCGATCCGGACCTCGCCGCTGGTTTCGCGCTCCAGCAGCCCTTCATGGAGGAGTTCATCCACCAGGCGGTAGGTGGTGGTCACCGGCAGCCCCGAGCGCCTGGCCAGGTTGGCGACGCTCATGGTGAGGTGTGCGTCGTCGAACGCTCCAACCAGCCGCACGAAACGCCGGATTATCGACTCCCCTGAGGACGAATTGGCCATCTCAGTCTCCTGCCTTCACCCGGGATACGAACCGGAATCTGTCCCCGCGGAACGCACTGCGGGTCCACTCCACCGGGGTCCCCGCAGCGTCGCGGGCCAGCCGGTGCACCACCAACAAAGGCGCTCCCATCTCGATCCCCAGCAGCCTGACATCCTCCGGCCCGGCCAGGGCCGTCTCCACGGTGTCCTCGACGTCGGCCACGCGCCGGCCGTAGGCATCGGCCAGGACGGCATAGAGCGAACCTGCCTTGGCAAGCTGGGACTTCAAGCCTGGAAGCTTGCCGGGAAGCCAGGCAACCTCATGTGCCAGCGGTTCCCCGTCAATAAGCCGGATGCGTTCGAGGCGGGTCACGGGATCGCCTGGATCAAGGCCCAAACAGGCGGCTACTGCTGCCTCTGAGGTGACGACTCCCAAGGCAAGCGTCGTGGAATCGGGCCGCAATCCCTGGTTGCGGGCGTCATCGGAGAAGGAGGTCAACTGCCTGACATGGGTCACCTTGGGAGGCGCCACAAAGGTTCCGTGCCCCTGGATGCGGCCCAGCTTTCCCTCGGCCACGAGTTCGCTGATGGCTTGCCTGACTGTGGTGCGGGACGTGGTGTATTTCTCGGCCAGTGCGCGCTCGGTGGGGATCAGGGTGCCGGGTTTAAGGCCCGCGATAAGTCCAAGAACCTCGGTCTTGAGGAGGTAGTACTTGGGTGTACCTGGGACGGCGTCTGGTGGCATATTGGACATCCTACTTGTAGACAACATTATTGGTCTATGCCAATCTGAAGTGAGCCGCTGTGGACCACGCTGGTCTGACACGCCGGAAAACGAAGGGACATCAGTGGAGGAAGTACAGCAGTTCCCCGAAAACGGCGGAGGAAGCCCCAGCGTCGAGAGCGCTGCAGCGGGTGCCTCTGCGTTGAAGGCAGATGCCACTGGGCCTTCGGAAACCACTCCGGCGGTCCTTGGCCTGCACATCGGCGGCTCCAAGACCCACGCTGTCCGGTGGGATGCCACCCACGCAAACGGTGAGGGCATGGAAATCACAGAAGCGAGCGCCAACCTCTCCTCCGTGGGCCACCAAGGAGCCGACGCAGTCCTGCGCAGAATCGCCGCTAGTGTGGGAAGCGGAATCGAGGCCGTGTGCGCAGGAGCTGCGGGCGCGGACACCCCGGCCAGCCGGGCAGTTCTGTCCGCCCTGCTGACCGAACACTTCCCTGGTGCCCGCATAGAGGTGGTCCATGACACCCGCATCGTTCTCGCTGCAGCAGGCCTGGACGCCGGCGTTGTCCTGGTTGCAGGTACCGGTTCGGTAGCCTGGGGCCGGAACGGGGACGGAATTCAAGCCCGCAGTGGAGGCTACGGCTACTTGCTGGGCGACGAGGGCGGCGGATACTCCGTGGTGCGGGACGCGGTTCGAGAAGCCCTGCGGGAGTACTACGCCGGACTGGAACCTGGCACCATGGTCCGCGCGCTCATGGCAGCCACAGCGAACGTGGACGCCTTGCAATTGATGGACTCCTTCTACGCGAAGCCGGAACCTGACCACTGGGCAACCCTGGCTCCCCTGGTTCTCGAGCTGGCGGCTGAGGGCGATCACGCCGCGGTCCGGATCCAGGCTGAAGCCGCACATCACCTTGCGGCGTTGGCTCGACAGGTCCTTGGCGAACTCGGCCTGGACCTGCCCCTGGTCATGGCGGGCAGCCTGCTGGTGAACCACAGCGAACTCGCCGGCGCCGTTGCCAGGAAAGTCTCCTTGGAGGATCCCTCATCAATCCGGATCCTCGCCCAAACACCGGTCCACGGGGCGGTTGAACTGGCACGGCAACTGATTAAAGCCTGACGCGCGAACAGGTGATAGGCACAGGTAACCGGAGTAGTCTGGAGCCATGCCTTTCACGATCGGTGGCTGGTGATGGTGACGCGATCCAAGCAGCGGTGGCTGCCTGCCGTGGTGGTTTCGGTTGTTGCCGCGATGACTGTGGCGTTCGGCTCCATCCAAGCCGGTGCCGCTGCGTCCTTGCCTGACAAGACCGCCGAAGAAATCCTGGCAATGGTGGCACACAGCGAGGTCCGCGATTTCTCCGGCACCCTGGAACAATCCGCGGCGTTGGGATTGCCGGAAATGCCGGCTGCCGGCCCCGGAACCACCCCAGGTGCAGTCCCGGCCATGGAATTGTTGACCGGGACCCACACGGCCCGCGTCTATGTGGACGGCCCGTCCAAGGCCCGTTTCCAGGTCATGGACCGCATGGCCGAGCGTGACGTGGTTGTCAATGGACGGGGCGTATGGTTCTACAATTCGACGGATAACAGCGCCGTCCACTTCACGGCACCGATGCCCACCGGAGCAGTAGACATGGCTCCCCGGGACTTGCCCACGCCCGGGTCCATGGCAAACCGTTTGCTGGCAGGCATTGAAGCCAGCACAGAGGTCTCGGTTGACGAGTCTTCTACGGTTGCCGGCCGGAGTGCTTACCGGCTCAGCCTGCGCCCCCGTGCCGCCTCCACCCTGGTTGACTCCGTGGCAATCGACGTCGATGCTGAAACAGGCCTGACGCTGGGTGTGGAAGTCAGGGCCAAGGGTCAGGAGGACCCCGCGTATTCGCTGGCATTTACGGAGCTGAGCCTGACTGTCCCCGAGGCTGCCCTGTTCGAGTTCACCCCGCCCCCAGGGTCCACCGTGACGGAGAAGGTCCTGCCCGCCAGGCCCGCACCTGCCATGGCGGCACCCACGGCGCCCACGCCCCAGGACAGCCAGAAACCCGACAGACCCCGACCCACCGTGATTGGTCAGGGCTGGGACGCAGTCATTGCCCTGCCGGCAGGCGCTGCGCCGGCAGCGTTCACGGCCAATCCGCAACTGGCCCAGGCACTGCAACCAGTTTCCGGCGGCCGGGCGTTGACGACGTCACTGCTCAGCGTCCTGATTCTCGACGACGGCCGCGTCTTTGCCGGCATGGTGCCTCTGGAACGGCTTCAGTCAGCGGCTGCCGCCCTGTGAGCGAAGCCGCCCCCAGAGACTTTGCCATAGAAACGCACGGCCTCATCAAGCGCTTTGGTCACCGCTCCGCCGTCAAGGGAATCGACCTTGCGGTTCCGCGCGGCTCTGTCTACGGCTTCCTTGGTCCCAACGGTTCAGGTAAGACCACCACTATCCGGGTGCTGCTGGGACTGGCTTCGGCAAGCAGCGGCGAGATCCGCGTGCTCGGCCAGGACATGCCGAAGTCGCTCGCCGTGGTCCTGCCTGAAGTCGGCGCCCTGGTGGAGGGCCCCGGTTTCTATCCGTTCCTCTCGGGACGGGGCAACCTGATGCGCTTGGATTCGGCCGACCGCCATGCTTCATCCTCCACCAGGCGCCAACGGGTCAATGACGCACTGGAGCGTGTGGGGCTCGGCCACGCTGCGGCCAAGAAGGTCCGCACCTATTCTTTGGGCATGAAGCAGCGGCTTGGCCTTGCCAATGCAATGCTCCGGCCGCGGGAACTGCTGGTCCTTGACGAACCAACCAATGGACTGGATCCCCAGGGCACGCGTGAAGTGAGGAGCTTGGTTCGTTCCCTGGCCGCGGGCGGGACCACAGTGTTCGTTTCCAGCCACTTGCTCGCTGAGGTGGAACAAATGTGCACGGACGTTGGGGTGATGAGCGCCGGGCGTTTGGTGGCCCAAGGTCCCTTGGAGGAGCTGCGCTCGGCCGGGCAGGCCCGCGTTGTGGTTCAGACGCCCGACGCCGAACGTGCTTCCAGCGTCCTGGCCCGCCTCGGGTTGGTCCCTGGCGACGCTCCCGGCACCGTGAGCCGCCCGGGAACCACAGCCCTGCTGGGCACGGGGCTTAGTGGCTTGGCACCTGAAGCGATTGTGGCCGCACTGGTTGAAGGGGGCGTCAGGGTCCGTGGCTTCGCTGTGGAAAATGCGAGCCTGGAAGAACGCTTTGTGTCTTTGACCGGGGAGGGGTTCGACGTTGTCGGCTGAATCTTCCGGGCAACGGCCCCCGGCGTACGTCCGGCCGGCAGCCGGTTGGGCACTGCTGGGCTCCGAGTTGTCAGTGCTGTTCCACAGGCTCCGCACGTGGGCCATGCTGATCGCCCTTGCTGCCGTTCCCCTCCTGATTGCCGTGGCCGTCAAATTGTCGTCCCGACCCACCACACCCGGACGGGGACCACTCTTTCTGGATCGCATCACCCAGAACGGCCTCTTCGTTGCCGTGACTGCTTTGGTGGTGTGCGTTCCTCTGTTCCTGCCGCTGACTGTTGGAGTGGTGGCCGGTGACACCATCGCCGGAGAGGCGAACGTTGGAACCCTCCGATACCTCCTGTTGGCTCCAGCGGGGCGGATCCGCCTGTTGTTGGTCAAATATGCCGGAGCCGTCGTCTTCTGTTGCGCCGCCACTGCTGCCGTGGCAGCGTCCGGCGCCTTGGCCGGCGTCGTACTTTTTCCAGTAGGGCCGGTGACGCTGCTGTCCGGTGACACGATCAGCGTAGGCGAGGCCGGCGTGAGGACCCTGCTGATTGCTGCCTACATCACGGTCTCGCTCCTGGGGTTGTCGGCAATCGGCCTGCTGATTTCGACCTTCACGGACGTGCCTGTCGGAGCAATGGCCGCCACCATCGTCCTTTCAGTCGTTTCACAGGTATTGGACAACCTCCCCCAGCTTGAGTGGCTGCACCCGTGGCTTTTCAGCCATCATTGGCTGGGATTCGCCGATGTGCTGCGGCAGCCGATCTCCTGGGCATCCTTTGCCGCGAACGCCGTCCTCCAGGCCGGTTACATCGCCGTCTGCGGCGCGCTGGCCTATGCAAAATTCTCCACCAAGGACGTGTTGTCATAGCTTTGTCGTAGGCTCTTGTCATGGCCAGATTCTTTGACGTTCACCCTGAAGATCCACAACCACGCGCCATCGGCCAAGTGGTGAATATGCTCCAAGGCGGCGGCCTGATCGCCTACCCCACCGACTCCTGCTACGCGCTGGGGGCGCAGATCGGCAACCGGGAAGCCCTGGACCGCATCAGGACCATCCGGCACCTGGACGACAAACACCACTTCACCCTGGTGTGCAAGGACTTCGCCCAGATGGGGCAATTCGTCATGCTGGACAACGACATCTTCAGGAGCATCAAGGCCGTCACCCCCGGCAGTTACACCTTTATCCTCCCTGCCACCCGCGAAGTGCCAAAACGCCTGCTGCATCCCAAGAAGAAAACCGTGGGCGTCCGCATTCCCGACCACAAGGTAGTCCAGGCACTGTTGGCCGAACTTGGTGAGCCTTTGCTCTCCAGCACACTCCTGTTGCCGGATGAGGAAGAGCCGCTGACCCAGGGCTGGGAAATCAAGGAGCGCCTGGACAACCAGGTTGATGGTGTCATTGACGCGGGCGACACCGGCTCGGAACCCACCACCGTGATCGACTTCTCCAGCGGAGTCGCAGAGGTGGTGCGGCGCGGCATGGGCGATACTTCGCGTTTCGAGTAACCCCAGCCGGCGGCTGGTTCCGGCACTCAGCCTCCCGGCTTACTCCTCCGGCTTGCGTGCCCGGCTCGGCTGAACACGCATCGGCTCGCCCGGCATTTTGGGGAATTCCGGCGGGAAGGGCATCTCACCCTGGCCGTTTCCGACGTCCCGCTCCCACCAGGACAGCAGCACGTCGATATCGCCCGGGTGATCGTGCATGGACGACCACGGGTCGCCGGTCTTCGCCAGTCGGTCCGGAACCGTGGCGATGGTGTACATAGCGGGATCGGCACTCTCCAACTCATCCCAGGTCAGCGGGCAAGAGACCTGGGCCGTGGGAACGGCGCGCGGGCTGTAGGCCCCCGCTATGGTCCGGTCCCGGTTGGCCTGGTTGAAGTCCACAAAGATCCGCGTCCCGCGTTCCTCTTTCCACCACGCGGTGGTGACCTTGTCCGGCATACGCCGCTCCAACTCACGGCCAGCGGCGATCACCGCATGGCGCACGTCAAGGAATTCGTGCTTGGGGTGGATCGGCGCGTAGACGTGCAGTCCGCGGTTGCCCGAGGTCTTGATGAATGCTGTCAGGCCGGCTTCTTCCAGCACTGACCGGAGCTCCAGGGCGGCCGGGATGGCGTCGTCGAAATCGGTTCCCGGCTGGGGATCAAGGTCAATCCGCAACTGGTCCGGATTATCGGGGTCATCAGCCCGGGAGGCCCAGGGGTGGAAGACCACAGTGTTCATTTGCGCCGCCCATACCGCTGCAGCAGGCTCATCGATCACCAGCTGCGGATGGGACCGGGCGCTGGGATAGGTCACGGGGACGGAACGGACATAATCCGGAGCACCCTTGGGCGGATTCTTCGAGAAGAACATCTCGCCCTCGATGTTGCCCGAATAGCGTTGAAGACTGATAGGCCGATTCCCGTTGGCGGCGACGAACGCCTCTCCGACGTCGATGAGATAGTTGGCGAGGTCCAGCTTGGTCAATCCCGCCGCGGGCCACATCACCCGGCTTGGACTGGAAATCCTGACCTCCCGGGGGCCGTGGGGACCGGGCACTGTAACGGTGGTTGCTTCGCTGGCCATGGCCACAAGCTACCCCGTTAATGGCCCACACGTCAGCACCCACGGTATTTTCGGTGTGGTGGGCAATGATGGAGATATGGCAAGCACCGAAACACCCCTCACCATCGCTGTCGGAGAATCAAACATCTCCGCCATCCACCTCCGGCCGGAGAACCCTTTCGCCACCTTGGCGGTGGCCCACGGCGCCGGCGCAGGAATGGAACATCCCTTCCTCCAGGGTTTCGCCGAAGCCCTGGCTCATGAGGGCGTAGCTACCCTGCGCTTCAACTTTCCCTACCGCGAAGCGGGACGCCGGTTCCCTGACCGTCCGCCGCTGTCCATCTCCACTTGGCGCGAGGTGATGGCTGTGGCCGCTGGGCTTGGTGACGGCGGCCCTGTCTGGGCGGGAGGAAAATCCTTCGGAGGGCGCATGGCATCCATGGCTGTGGGTGAGGGTATGCCTGCCCGCGGACTGGTGTACCTCGGCTACCCTTTGCACGCCCCGGGCAAACCGGAAAAGCTGCGCGATGAACACCTCTACGGCATCAAGGTGCCCATGCTGTTCCTCCAAGGGACGCGCGATACGTTTGCCACGCCGGAATTGTTGGAGGCCGTGGTGGAAAAGATAGGCCCGACGGCGACACTCCAGTGGAGCGACGGGGGTGACCATTCGTTCGCGGTGAAGGGCCTTAAACGCGGGGCGGCCGAGACCGGGGCATCGCTGGCACCGGCGGTGGCTGCCTTCATGCGCGCAAACTGACCTGGCAGGCAAAACCCTGCTCCGAGGCCCCGGACTACTTTGGCACGGGCTCGTGGCGAAGGTAGGCCCGCCGGAAACGACCCGTGCCGGCGGTGAGTGCACGCAGTTCGATGGCGTAGCGCAGGAGTTCCTGATCCGGCACTTCAGCACTGATCTCCGCTCCCTCGCCAACAGCTGCGTCAGTGCCGGTGACCCGGCCGCGCCGCCCGGAAAGATCACTCATCACCGCCCCCACGTACTCATCAGGGACGCTGACAACAACTGAGGACACAGGTTCCAGCAGCTGCATTTTGGCAGCTGCCGCTGCTTCGCGAAGGGCAAGTGCGCCGGCTGCCTGGAAGGCCGCGTCCGAGGAGTCAACGCTGTGGGTCTTCCCGCCAACCAACGTCACCTTGATATCCACCACCGGGAACCCGGCGGACACGCCCTTGAGCATTTGGGAACGGACACCTTTCTCAACACTGGCAACGAATGTTGCGGGGATCGCTCCGCCCACGATCTTGTCGGTGAACGCGAAACCCTCACCCCGGGCAAGGGGCTCCACCTCGATGTCGCAGATCGCAAACTGCCCGTGTCCCCCTGATTGTTTGACGTGCCGCCCGTGTCCCACGGCTTTGGTGACAAATGTCTCCCTGAGTGGCGTGATGACGTCCACGGTCTGCAGCTTGACGCCCTGGCCGCGCAGCCTGTCCAGGACCACCTCGGCATGGGCTTCACCCATGCACCACAGGATGAGTTGGTGGGTGTCGGGGTTGCGTTCCAAGCGAAGCGTTGGGTCCGCGGCGGCTACTTTTCCGATGCTCTTCGCCAGCACGTCCTCGTCGCTCCTTGACGCGCCTTTTATCGCAATGGGCATCAACGGCTCGGGCATATTCCACGTCTCGATCAGCAGCGGCGCTTCCCTGCCCGAGACGGTATCCCCGGTCTCGGCGCCCGCAAGTTTGCTGATGGCACAAATGTCCCCCGCGACACATTGCGGAACGGCCTTCAGGCCGGAGCCCACCGGCGCGTAGAGGTGGGTGACGCGTTCGTCAGCATCATGGTCCTCGTGGCCCCTGTCCGCGAGTCCCCTGCCACCAATATGGATCGAGGAATCTTCCCGAAGGGTCCCGGAGAAGACACGCACCAAGCAAACACGGCCCAGGAACGGATCCACGGTGGTCCGCACCACCTCGGCGGCCAATGGCCCTGAAGGATCGCAGGCCAGCGGCTTGATGGACTTTCCGTCCAATGCCATCACGGCAGGGGCGGTGCGTTCCATGGGTGAAGGCAAAGCATCAACCAGCAGGTCCATCAGCTCGGAAAGGCCCACACCGGTCTCTGCCGAGGTGGGGATCACGGGGAAGAAGCTCCCCCGGGCTACAGCTGTCTCCAGGTCCTGGATGAGGTCCGCCAACGGCAACTCCTCCCCGCCCAGGTACCGGTCCATGAGGGTTTCGTCCTCGCTCTCGGCGATGATCCCTTCGATTAATGGCCCACGAGCCTCATCAACAGAGGTCACTGGTGCCTGATCCCCATCGGAGGGGGCACCAAGGATTGCCACAAGACCGGCATTGCCCACCGCAGGAAGGTACAACGGCAGGACTGCTTCCCCAAAGGCCTCCCGGCACCGCACGACGGCGGCACTGAAGTCGCCGCGCGGATGGTCCAGTTTGCTGATGACCACGGCCCGTGGCATGCCTACTTTCCCGCATTCGCCCCACAGGGCCACGGTCGCGGCATCGATGCCCTCCACTGCCGACACAACAAAAAGGGCCGCATCGGCAGCCCTCAAACCAGCCCGCAGTTCACCGGTGAAATCGGTGTAGCCGGGAGTGTCGATCAAATTGACCTTGACACCGCCCACCGCAATTGGGGCCACTGACATGCTCACGGACCGTTGCTGGTGGATCGCGGAAGGGTCGGAATCGCCGACTGTGGTCCCTTCGCTGATGGATCCCATCCTGGTGATGGCCCCCGTCGCGGCGAGCAACGATTCCACCAGCATGGTCTTACCGGCTCCCGAATGGCCTACGAGGGCGACGTTCCGTATTCGGGCCGGTTCACTTGCTGCCAGGGCCGCTCCAGTGTCACTCCTTCGGGCCTCCGGCATTCCGGTTGCGCTTGCCTTTGGCGTTTCCCGTGCGCTCCTCGCGGACATGGGCACCTCCTGGTGCTGATTCCCGGCAGGAGTCCGAACACGTACGGTTCGAACCCTTTACAGGATTGGACACCCTGGGCGGCCACAAGGCAAGGGCTCGCGGGGGCAGTACCTGCCGCTGGCCGGCGGCCCGTTGTTGAAGAGCGCGGAGCGCAGTGTGTGCTGCACACTAAACGGCCAGTATCCCCCACAACAACCACGCAGAAGCTGCAGCGCATCCGAGGATCACCACGGTGAAGCCGGCCAACCATACGAAGGCCGGAATGCCCGTGGTTCGGCCCAGAATGAAGGCGTCCGATGCCGCCAGCCTGTCCCGGCGGCGGGTGTGTACCCCGGCCAGTTTAAGGAGGTCGCGGACGCCCCCCACCGAGAGGGCAACGCCAAGTGCCAGGACGACGTAGTTCACTGCGGCAGGAGTAGCGAACAGGATCAGCAGTTGGGCAGTTGCCGCGCTCACCACAGCCACCAAAATGCCGGTGGCGTTTCTGAGGAAGATCAGCGAGACCAGCAGGATCAAAGCCCCTACGGACATCGCCGCCCCGGAACGGCCCGCCGCGAATGCGGCGATCAGTCCAAAGCCAACCACGGCAGGCGCCGGGTAACCCCAAAACCCCGACCAAGCCGCACCGAACGCACTGCGTCCACTGCTGACCAGCCGCCCGGAATGGTCAAGACCGATCCGGAGTCCGTGGACAAATCGCCCGGTCATAAGTGCTGCGTAGGCGTGGCCAAGCTCGTGCACGAAGGTGACGTACAAGCCGAACCAGCGCCAAGTGATGCGCGGAATGCTCAGTACCACCGCACATGCCAGGATCCCCAGCAGGGCCGGTAGCGGGACCGCTGTGGTCTGGACGTCCGTGAATCCGCGGACCACCGCCTCCCACCATGTATTAAGGATGGTCATGGGGCTTTCCGGATCCCCGGCACCATCAACGTCACAGCACAGTTGACTGCAGGCGCGAATGCAAACCGGCGACGAGGATCTCGAGGCCGAAATCGAAGGCTGCCTCGCCGCGTTCACCAGCCGGTCCTGCGAAAGCCAAGGCATTGGTGAGGGCAGGGTACCCCTGTGCCGGTGGCGCCCAGACGACCTCCGGCGCTGCGAGGTCCAAGGCAAAACCCAGGGCGAAACTGTCAATGGTGGAAATCGCCGACATCACGTCCCTGCCGCGGAACCCGGCGGCTTCCAAAGCAACAGCCAGGTCCTCGTAGAGTCCCATCACCTTGTCATCCTGCACTGTTTGGAGCACCAACAGTGGCGCGAGTTTTGGATGGCGTGCGAAGGCGTCGCGGTAACTGCGCACAATCGTGCGAAGCGAAGCTTCCCAGTCGTGCCCGTCCTCCAGCGCATAGGGGCTTTCGGCGATGATCCGGCCACGCATCAACTCAAGGATTTCTTCGCGTCCGCTGACGTGGTTGTAAATGGAGGACTGGCTCACGCCGATCCGCTTGGCCAGTTTGGGCAGGCTGAAGTCCCCTGCCTCGTCCACCAACTCAAGGGCGGCGGTGACGAGTGCATCGATGGATATCAGCGGGACCAGCGGGCGTGCCATACGGGTATCTCCATTCATGTTGTTGTTACGACTCTAGCCAGAACTTTTCCTCCAGGTATTGTGCTCCGGATCACAAGGCCCTAATCTAAACGAAAGCCTTTCGCTTAATGATCGGCAATTCCCGAACAGCTTCTTCCCCCAGCCCCAGAGGATCCCCATGTCTGACCTCGAAACCCGCCCGCCGGCAGCAGATGCCGGCAACGGGCTCAAACGCAATGCGATCGGTACCGGCGGCATCGCCTTCTTGGTAATCTCCGCCGCGGCACCCCTGACAGTGATGGCCGGCGTAGCCCCTGTGGCCATAGGCATCGGGGGCATCGGCGCCCCTATGGGCTACGTCATTGCCGGAGCAGTCCTGCTGGTCTTCGCCTTCTCCTTCATGGCCATGACCAAGCACGTCAAAGCAGCCGGTGGTTTCTACACCTACATCAGCCTCGCCATGGGAAGGACCGTGGGTTTGGCCGCGGCCATCCTGGCTATCGTGTCCTACAACTGCCTCCAGATCGGCGTCTACGGTCTGTTCGCCGTCCAAACACAAGCCATGCTCCGTACTCTCTTTGGCCTCGACGTGCCTTGGCCCGTGGTCGCCTTGGCAGCCATAGCCGCAGTCTGGCTGCTCGGATACCGCGGCATTGACGTCGGCGCGAAGGTCCTTGGCGTCCTCCTCATCGCAGAAACTGCCATTTTGGGCGTCATGGGCATCGCGATACTGGCCCAAGGCGGAGCTTCCGGCATCAGTTTTGCCTCTTTCACCCCCGAACACGCCTTCACCCCCGGCGTCCTGGCCATTCTGGCGATCTGTTTCGCGGCCTTCATGGGCTTCGAATCCACCGTGCTGTATCGGCGCGAGGCCCGCAACCCGGACAGGTCAGTCCCCCGCGCAACCTACATCGCCGTCGGATTCATGTCCGTGTTCTATGCCTTCATCGTCTGGACCGTCATCCAGGCCTTCGGGGACGGAAATGTTGTTGCCGCTGCCGGTGAGCTGGCCGACGGAATGTTCTTCGCCACCATCAACCAGTACGTCGGCCCGTGGGCCGAGGTGATCATGTACGTGCTGATCGTCACCAGCGTCTACGCCTCACAGCTGGCCTTCCACAACGCCATCAACCGCTATGTCTACATGCTCGCCAAGGACGGCGTCCTCCCCGCCTTCCTCGGCAGGACCCATCCCAAATACAAGTCCCCGCATCGTGCCGGTCAGATCCAGACCGTGCTGGCCGCCGTCGTCATCATCATATGCGCCATCGCCGGCGCCGACCCGTACAAGCAGCTGCTGATCTGGGTGAATACTCCAGGCATCGTGGGGATTGTTGCCCTGCAAGGCCTGGTTTCGGTAGCGGCGATCATCTACCTGCGCCGGAATCCTGATGCCGTGACCCACCGGCTTCTGGTGCCGGTCAGCGTAGCCTCTGCCATCCTGCTATTCGGAGTGGTGGCCCTGATCGCGATCAACATCGAACTCCTTACGTTTGCCGATGCCCTGACCAACGCCCTCCTCCTGCTGGTGACGCCCCTTGTTTTCCTTGCAGGCTTGCTGATCGCCCGGCGCCTGCGTACCACCCGACCTGACGTTTTTGCACGGATTGGAAGCTTCGAAAAACATGACTCCTGACCTCATAGTCCTCGCCGGCACCATCCACACCATGGACGGCCGTGGCACTGATTCCCTCCAGGCAGTTGCCGTCCGCGACGGCGTGGTCACCGCCGTCGGAAGCCGGAGTGACGCCCAGGACTGGGCACACGAGGGCACCCGGGTGGTGGACCTTGGCAACGCAACACTGACCCCGGGGCTGGTGGACTGCCATATCCACCCTGTATTTGGCCTGGACCTGACCATAGGCGTTGATTTATCAGGCGCCGCCACACTGGATGAGGTGCGCGCGCTGCTTCAGTCCCAAGCACAGCACGACGGCGGCTGGTTGCGTGGTTGGGGCCTGAACCCGAACGCGTTTGGCAACGTCCCGTTGCACCGCAGTGTCCTGGACCGGGTCAGCGGAGAAAAACCCGCGATGATCCGCTTGTTCGATGGCCATTCAGCCCTGGCCAACAGCCAGGCATTGGAGTTGGCAGGCATCCATGGCAGGTACGAATTCGAGCAGGCATCGGAGGTGGTCTGCGATGCAGACGGCGTCCCCACCGGCCTCCTCCTCGAAGCAGCCGCCATGGAACTGGTCCAGCGGCACATCCCCAAGGAGTCCTTCGGCGAACGGAAGGCCAGGCTCGCAGCCCTCCTGCAGGACTTCGCCAAGTCGGGACTGACCGGCGGGCACATCATGGACCACAGCGAAGAATCCGCACGTCTTTTACAGGCTTTGGAGGCCGACGACGGGCTGCCTTTGCGGCTGCGCAGCGCTCCTTGGTGCATGCCGGGCAGCAATGAGTCCGATTGGAAGGAACTTGCCCGCTCTGTGGGAACCGGTGGCCGGCGGTGGTCGGTGGAGGCCATCAAGCTGTTCGTCGATGGAACTGTGGACAACGGAACCGCATGGCTTTACGAACCCGATATCTACGGACAATCGACTGCTCCGTTCTGGCCGCGACCTGAAGAGTACTCGGCCGCTGTCAGCTACTTCGCCTCCCGCGGCATCCCTACGGCCACGCATGCGATCGGAGATGCCGGGGTGGAGCATGTCCTGGATGCGTTGGAATCGTTGCAGGGAACCGTTCCGGCAGATGTCCTCCGCCGGACGGTCCACCGCATTGAACACATCGAGACAGTTCCGGACAGACTTGTGGAGCGTTTCAGGGGTGCGGGAGTGGTGGCCAGTATGCAACCAACACACTGCACCCACTACTCAGCAGCGGACCACAGCGATAATTGGTCCACCCGCTTGGGCGCCGAACGTGCCGGCCGGGGTTGGCGCTGCAGGGACCTGCGCGATGCCGGGGTGACTTTGGGCATCGGCTCGGACTGGCCAATCGCACCTTTTGCACCGCTTCCCATCATCGCGGATGCACAGTTGAGGCGGCGATCCGGACATCCCGAGCTGGAACCCATAGCGCCGGCCCAAGGGCTCACCGCGATGCAGGCCCTGGAGGGTTATACCTCGCACGCGGCAAAAGCTGCCGGCCTGTGGGATGTTTCAGGCTCCATTACAGTGGGCAAGCGGGCAGACTTCACAGCCTTCGAAGCTGACCCCCTGACCACCGACCCCGACGAGCTCGCCGCCAGTGTGGTCCTTGGAACGTTCGTGGACGGGGAGATCCAGTTCATGCTGGAGCGACTGGCCTAGCGGGACGGCCCTGACTGCATCCTGTTCTTGGTCCTGGCGGTGGCCGTCGCAGTCCAAGGGTCTTCGGGCCAGGGATGCTTGGGGTAGCGCCCGCGCATCTCGGCCCGGACCTGGGAGTACGGGCCGGACCAGAAAGAAGCGAGGTCGTCAGTGACCGCCAGCGGCCTGCCGGCCGGGGACAGAAGGTGGAACAG
This sequence comes from Arthrobacter sp. TmtSoilC79, assembly GCF_059739405.1. Lineage (NCBI taxonomy): Bacteria > Bacillati > Actinomycetota > Actinomycetes > Micrococcales > Micrococcaceae > Arthrobacter > Arthrobacter sp. TmtSoilC79. The sequence continues at coordinate 2,394,862 of NZ_AP046051.1, forward strand.
CACAGGTACCCGGCCATCGACCAGCCGTGGCGTGCGGTCCCAGCCGAAGCATTCCTGAAGCTTGACCGCCACCACCGGCCTCCCGGCGTCGTGCTCGTCCCTGCCGGCGTCCGGTACCTCGGGATAATCGATCCGGATATGCGAACCGCTGGGAACCTCCAGGCGCTCGGGAGCAAGGGTATCCAGGCGGGCGGCTTCGGGCCAAGGCAACAGCCTGCGCAGGGGCTCGGCCAGGTTGATCGACTTGACCGGGCTCCCAGTGGCGATCTTTTCAAGTTCCGGGGCCAACCAGTCATCCAGCCTGGCCAGGAGGCCGGCTTCGCTGACATCGGGCCACGGCGCGCCGAGCTCTCGATGCAGCAGCGCCAACCGCCGCCGCAGGGCATCGGCCCCGGTTGACCAACCAATCATTGCCAATCCGGTTTGCGCCAATGCCTCCCCCACGGCCTTGCGCCCGGTTTCAGCGCTGGGGCGGACCGGCGTTGAGGACAAAACAATGGCGCCCAACCTGCGTTCGAGCCGTGCGGTCACTTTCCCCTGGTCAAACTTCGCCCGCACTTCATCGACCCTGGAATTCGGGGCTGCCGCTTCAGCAAGGTCCGCTGACAGGAGTGCGGCTGAGCGGATGACGGCGCCCGTTCCCGCAGCGTCACGGCCTTGGGCGCGGGAGACTTCGGCCACAGCCAACCACTCGTGCCCGGTCAACGGGCTTCCGGCTGGCAGGCCTGCCCGGGTCCCGGAGGCCAACAGGTAGGTGGTGGAGCCATCCCCGGGAACGCGACGCGCCACCCGGTCGGGGAAGGCAAGGGCCACCACGAATCCTGCCGCCTCCCTCGCTGTGACCTCCGTCCCGGGACGTGAAGGCACGACGACGGCCCCCTCCTGCCGGGCAATGGACTCCATGCGGCCGACTTCTTGGGCGAAACGGCGTGCGGCGGGGTCCGAACCCGATTTCAATGACCTGAGCAATGCCGTAAGGTCAGCGCCAGGCGGACGCTGGTCTCCAGCAACCAGGGCCACCGTTTCCGCCGCCGGACGCATGCCTACCACTGGCGAGCCGTCCAACAGGGCACGGGCAAGGCGGGGGTCGGCGGGGACGCGGGCCAGTGTCTTGCCGATTGCCGTGGCGGTTCCGTCATGGGCAACGGCGCCGAGTCCCTGCAGCACCTCGACGGCCTCTGACATGGCGCCGGGTGGGGGCGGATCAGGCAGCCGCAGGCCTTGACCTCCGGGGGCGCCCCAGCATGCAAGGACCAGCGCGGCTGAAGTAAGGTCTGCTACTGAAATCCCAGGCGTTTGGTGCGCCGGCGCAGCTGCAAAGGCCTGCTGGTCGTAGCAGCGCACTACTGTGCCCGGTCCTTGCCTCGCGGCACGGCCGGCCCGTTGATCAGCGGACGCACGCGAGCAGGAGACAGTCACCAATCCGGACATTCCACGGCCCGCATCCCTCCGGGGTTCCCTTGACAGCCCCGAATCAATGACCAACCGCACCCCGGGAACGGTGAGGGAGGATTCAGCCAGGGATGTCGAGACAATGATCCGCGGTGGCCCACCTGGTTCGCGGCCTGAAACGGCACGGTCCTGGGCGTCGGGGCCGATCTGGCCGTGCAACTCAAGTACCTCCACGCCCGGCGCAACCTGGGCCCGAAGGCGTCCGGCGACGTCGGACACTTCACGGGCTCCCGGCAGGAAGACCAGTGCGTCCACCCCAGGGTTCGCTGCCATGGCTTCGGTATGGGCGGTGGCAGCCGTTCGGGCTACGTGATCCAGGAAGGTGCGGGCCACACCCCGATCATTAAGTCTGTGCTCGCGCGCTGGAGCCCACCGGACCTCCAGGGGGAACAGTGCTGAAGGCGAGTCGATAACGGGAGCCGGTCCGCCGTCGTCGTGCCCTGTGCTGCCCTGTACCAACAGGGCGGCAAAGCGCTCCGTGTCCAGGGTGGCAGACATTGCGATCACGACGAGGTCGTCCCGAAGCTCCCGGACCTCGGCAAGCATGCCCACCAGCAGGTCTGTGTCGAGCCCCCGCTCGTGAACCTCATCCAGGACCACGGCGTGGACATCCTCCAGGCCGGGATCATTGAGGAGGCGACGCAGGAGGATGCCTGGGGTGACGAATTCCACCACGGTCTCCTGGGTGGTCTTGCTCTCGCCCCGTACGGTGTATCCCACCCTGCCGCCGACACGGCTTCCGTCCAGTGCAGCGAGCCGACGTGCGGCTGAACGTGCAGCCACACGCCGTGGCTGGGTAACCACGACACGCGGGGGTGCGCTTTGCTGCTGACCGGAAAGCCGCGGTTCGGCGCGGGAGGCCCACTGTGAGAGCATGTTAGCCACCAGCGGCGGCACCAACGTGGTCTTGCCGGTCCCGGGAGGTGCCTGAACCACTGCTGCGCCACCTTGGCCCTGACGTTCCAGCGCCGCAGTCAGTTTTGCCAGCGACCCGGCAAAGACCAGCCCCTTGCCGATGGTGTCCAGTCTGAAAGTCACCACACCATTGTCCCTGTTGCCCGGCACAGGAAAGGCCACGCCGGGGTGGACCTGGCGCGGCCTTTCCTGTGGGTTGCGGGTTCTTCTGCTGTGTTTTGCAGGTTTTGCGGGCGTTTCCTAGCCGATGGTGGAAGCGTCGATGACAAAGCGGTAGCGGACGTCAGAGGCCAGTACGCGTTCGTACGCCTCATTGATCTTGCTTGCCGGGATGACTTCGATCTCGGCACCGAGGCCGTGTTCGGCGCAGAAGTTGAGCATTTCCTGGGTTTCGCGGATGCCACCGATGGCTGAACCGGCGAAGCGGCGGCGACCCGTAATCAAGGAGAAGACGTTGACGGGAAGGGGCTCAGCCGGGGCTCCAACGTTGACCAGGCTTCCGTCGAGCGTCAGCAGTTGGAGATAGGCGCTGATGTCGATCGAGGCACTGACGGTGTTGATGATGAGATCGAAAGTGCCGCCGAGCTGTTCGAACGTGGCGGGCTCACTGGTGGCGTAGTAGTGGTCCGCGCCGAGCTTGAGACCGTCCTCCATCTTCTTCAGGGACTGCGAGAGGACCGTGACCTCGGCACCCATGGCGTGGGCGATCTTGACGGCCATATGGCCGAGCCCGCCGAGTCCCACCACGGCAACCTTTTTGCCAGGTCCCGCTCCCCAGTGGTGCAGGGGTGAGTACGTGGTGATGCCGGCGCAGAGGAGCGGCGCTGCGACGTCGAGTTCCAGGCCTTCCGGGATAGTGACAACGAAGTCCTCGTTCACCACTACATGGCTGGAGTAGCCGCCCTGGGTGATGGTGCCGTCGCGGTCAACGGAACCGTACGTGCCGACGTTTCCCTTGAGGCAGTACTGCTCTTCTCCGGCAAGGCAGTTCCGGCACTCCTTGCAGGAATTGACCATGCAGCCGACGCCCACGCGGTCGCCCACCTTGTGCTTGGTGACACCGGAGCCAACTTCGGTGACGATTCCGGCAATTTCGTGGCCGGGGGCGAGCGGATACTGCTGCGGACCCCAATCGCCGCGGACGGTGTGGATATCGGAGTGGCAGATACCGGCGAACTTGATATCAATGCTGACGTCGTTGGTGCCGACTTCCCGACGCTCGATGGTGGTCAGGGTCAGGTCGCCCGTAGCCGAGGGGGCAGCGTAAGCGTTAGCGGTAGGCATGTTTCTCCTGCGTTGTGAACGTGTTGGTATTTCCATCTAACCCTGTTTTCCTGAACGCAAGGAGTTACTGCTGTAAGGGGTAATGGCAGGGACTCCCTTAGCCGGACAAAAGAATTACCGTAGGAGCTATGGACAACCGGACCGAGACCCGCGACTTCCTTTCCACCAGGAGGGCGAAGCTGACTCCGGAGCAGGCTGGACTTGCCGTCTATGGCGGCAACCGCCGCGTTCCGGGACTTCGCCGGGGCGAAGTGGCCATGCTGGCTGGTGTGAGCGTGGAGTATTACACCCGCCTTGAACGCGGAAACCTGGCCGGGGCCTCGGAGAGCGTCCTGGAATCGCTCGCCGGCGCCCTGCAGCTCGACGACGCCGAGCGCGCCCATCTCTTCGACCTCGCCCGTGCAGCCAGCGACGGCGGCAAATCCCGGCGTCGTCCGGTCCGGAAGCAATCGATCAGGCAGGGCGTACAACTAACCTTGGATGCGATTACCGGTGCCCCTGCCTTTGTGCACAACGGCCGCTTGGACATCCTCGCGGCCAATGCAATGGGCCGGGCGTTGTACTCCGATATCTTCGACAGTCCGGCCGGTCCCCCAAACCTTGCCCGCTTCCTGTTCCTGGACCCCCGCAGCCACGATTTCTATGCGGACTGGGAACGCGCCGCCAACGACACCGTGGCCATGCTGAGGACTGAAGCCGGCCGCGATCCCTATGACCGGGGATTGAGTGACCTGGTTGGTGAGCTGTCCACGCGCAACGAGGCTTTTCGAGTCCGGTGGGCATCCCACAACGTCCGGCTCCACTTCAGCGGCAAGAAGCAGTTCCGGCACCGGCTGGTAGGCGACCTTCACGTGGTGTACGAAGCACTGGGGCTGTCCGCGGACTCTGGCCTGACATTGACCGTATACAACGCCGAGCCCGGTACAGGCACCGCGGACGCCTTTCAGCTCCTGGCAAGCTGGGCAGCGACGACCCCGGCACAATCAGGGGACTCCGAGCCACTCAGTCACTACCAGTAGGCCTCCTTCAAAAGAATCAGGCATGTTTCATCAATGGGGAGTACGGCTGTCCGGAGTGTTCGGGACTGATCGTTTACCTATGGTGCATTGACCGCTCCGTAAGCTCCACCAATAATTGTGGGAAGCGCTTTCCCCAATCCCTCAGCACGGAGCGACGTGAATCCCGAGCATCACCTCAACTACGACTACTCCCCCTGGACTTTCTGGACTTCCGCCTCGCAGTCCGAACGGGAGGCGCAGCACGCCTACCACAAGGATTTCATCCAACGGACTGGAGCCACTATCGGTGAGGGAGCATTCCTCTCGCCCAAGGCAAGCATCGACCCTGATTCCCTCTGCATCGGCGAGCGATCCTTCATTGCCGCCCATGCCTACGTCACAGGCACCATCACCATGGGCAACGACTGCACCGTCAACGCCTTCACCGTAGTGCGGGGAAATATCACCATGGGCGACGGAGTGAGAATCGGTGCACACACGTCCATTCTGGGCTTCAACCACTCCATGGATCCGGCCGAACCTGTCTTCAGGCAGCCCTTGACCAGCAAAGGAATCCGGATCGGAGACGACGTCTGGATTGGCTCCAACGTGGTGGTCCTTGATGGAGTCCGCGTGGGCTCCCATGCCGTCTTGGCTGCGGGAGCGGTGGTCACCAAGGACGTACCTGATTGGTCCATTGTGGGCGGCAATCCGGCACGTCGGATCCGGGACCGTCGGGATCCCGCTGCCGCCCCCACTCCCGATCTCCCCGAGACGGACGCGGATGCCGGCAAAGGGCTGCCAGCCGCGCTGGCCTCGTTCGCCGATGCGGCCCGCACCGATGCTCCGCTGATTCTTTCCCGGAACTGGACCGACTCTGGCGGTGGCCGCTACGTGGACGGTCCGCAAAAGGCGCCCACCGTCAGGGCGCACTGTGATGCCATCGAGATCGCGGACCTCCTGCTGGGTACCGTCCCTGCGCAGCTCTCTCGGGAGGAACACATCGAACGTTTGCAGTCCCTCCAGGATCCAGGCACAGGGTTGCTGCCGGAGCTTGGGTCCAACCATTTCAGCTCCGATGCTCCGCTGGTCTTCGGAGAGGGGCCGGCAACCTATCACGTCCTCTCAGCCGGTTATGCGCTGAATCTCCTGGGCAGCCGGTTCCGGCATCCAGTGCACTCCGTGTCAACCATGGATCCGGCAACATTGCTCTCTTCCTTGGATGCGCTGCCCTGGCATGAGGAAGCGTGGGGATCAGGGGCATGGGTAGATGCATGGGGCACTGCAGCTTACTGGAACCTTGAACAGGAACATCCGAACTCCGTTGGTTCGTTGGAGGCCCTGTTCGGTTGGTTGATGACTCACGTCAACCCCTTGGCAGGAACGTGGGGTACGCCTACTGCCAGCACGCGGCTCAAAGTAGTCAATGGGTACTACCGCCTTACCCGCGGCACTTTCGCCCAATATGGCGTCCCTGTGCCCCATGTTGAGCGCTTGGTGGACACTGTGCTCGCGCACTCCGGCGACGAACGGTATTTCGCTCCCGGAAAGCAGAATGCCTGCAATGTCCTGGACGTCGTCCACCCCTTCTGGCTTGCATCCAAGCAGACTTCCCATCGTCGGGCGGAGATGAACAGTTGGGCCCACGTTCAGCTGGAGGAAGCGCTCGGCTGGTGGCATCCAGGCCAAGGAATGGCCTTCAGCGCCGACCCTGGGAGTGGACCGGACCACCTGCCGACTCTTCAGGGAACTGAGATGTGGCTGTCCATTACCTGGTACCTCGCTGACCTCCTGGGCCACGCCGGGGCATTGGGATACCGTCCACGTGGCGTACATCGTCCCGAACCTGCGTGGAAGCTGCCGGGCTTTTCTCCCGGTAACCAGCGGGGGAACAAGGATTCCCCCGGGGCCGCCCGGAGGAATCCTTGAATCACCCCGACAGCGGGTCAACCCGCTGGCGAGTCAGCCTGTCAACGGTTTAACCGCCAGCCTTAGCGGCCGCCTCCCCCGATGACGCCGGCTTCAACGGCCTTGGCCACGGCATCGGCTTCTGCCTGTGTGAGCTTGCCGTCAGTGACTGCCTTGTCCAGCCGCGTTTTCAGTGCAGCGGACCGCTCCGCAGTGGCGTCAGCCCGGATCTCCTCCAAGGCTGTGGTGACCTTCGCTTCATCCACGCCCAACGCTTCGGCCAGGGACTTTGCAAGGGCGGCGTCCTGGGCCGTCCGGTCCGGCTTGGCGCCTTCGGTTCCTTCGGCCGGCGGGGTTGTGGGCTTGTTTGCCTCCCGGAAGGCCTTCAGGGCCTCGGTGACCTTTGACTCCTCGACGCCCAGCTTGCTGGCCAACTGAGTGGCAATCTGGCCGCCGTCGCGTCCGTGGCCGTGGCCTCCGCCCGGACGCCCACCCACGTCAGAAGGCTTGCCCGCATCCGCGGAAGAAGTAGCCGCCGGCGATGGTGTGGTGGCTGCGGTCGCGATGCTGGTTACTCCAAGGCCTGCGCCCAATGCCAGGGCTCCGGCCGCAACGCCCAGCGTAATTCTCTTGGTTTTCGACATGTACCTCTCCTCGATGAGCCGTTGGTACGGCTGGTGTCTGAGGGACGGGCGTGAGCGCCGTCCTCTTTCAACAATGAGAGGACAACCCCAGCCCACGCTGTCGCGAACCTGTCATTCGCCTGTGAAAATGAACGTCAGGCTGTGAGGGCCCTCAGTGGATCCTGTCGAGGGCGTCCATGAGCCGCTTGGCCGAGCCTCCCAGATTCCACTCGGTGGCAAGTTTTTCGAGCTCCTCGCGTGCAGCCCCGGCAACGGGACGCAGTTCAGCGCCCGCGTCCTCAAGTGTGGGTACTTTGAGGTCCCGCACTACGTTGACGACGGCGGGGGCTACTTTAAGGTAGTCCGCCGCTGCCGAGAGTTTGGCCCGTATGGAAGCGGATAACCCGCTGTCGGGGTCTTCAGCCGCTTCGAGCAGGCCTTCCAACGAGCCGTGCACGCCCAGCAGGGACGCTGCCGTCTTCTCCCCGATTCCCGCCACACCTGGCAGTCCGTCGGAAGCATCTCCGCGGAGGGTGGCGAAATCAGCGTATTGGGCGGGCAGGACACGGTACTTTCCCACGACGACGACGTCGGTGAGAACTTCCAGGTTTTTCATCCCGCGGGCTGTGTAAATGACGCGGACCGCGCGTTCGTCGTCGACCAGTTGGAAAAGGTCGCGGTCGCCGGTGACCACATCCGTGGGAAAGGTTGCCCGGCTCGCATAGGTCCCAATGACGTCATCGGCCTCGTGCTCGTCAACGCCCACAACGGCGATTCCGGCCAGGTCCAGTACCCGGCGGATCATGGGAATCTGGGCTTCCAAGGGGTCCGGGACCACTTCGACGTCAGGGCCGTGCTCGATGATCTCCGCAACCCTGTGCGATTTGTAGCTGGGAATCAAGTCCACGCGCCATTGCGGCCGCCAGTCATTGTCCCAACAGGCGACCACGTGGGTCGCTTCGTAGTCAGTGGTGAGGCGGGCGATCATGTCCATCAGCCCCCGAACAGCATTAACGGGGGTCCCGTCCGGGCGGCGTATGGAATCGGGAATGCCATAAAAGGCTCGGAAGTACAGCGAAGCGGTGTCCAGCAGCATCAGTCGGGGCATACCTGATCCTGACATGCCGAAGGTCCTTTGGGCAGGAACCTCACGGGCATCGAACAGAAGGGGGCGCAAAAGACTTGAACGCCACTGTGAGCCGCATTACGATTGACTGAGCGATAATTGAACACGTTGTTCTATTATCGAACACCACCAGCCGCTATGGCCCACGAAGAAGTGAGGAAAGCCCGTGCAGTTTCACCACCACGGTTATGTATCCGGTGACCCGCGAGTCGAGCCCGCAGCCGGCGTCGGAATTAACCGCCCAGCCGAGCTTCCTGACGAAGTAGACGTCCTCATTGTCGGTACCGGCCCCGCCGGAATGCTCACCGCTGCGCAACTGTCCCAGTTTCCGGAGGTGACAACCCGCATTGTGGAACGTCGCCCTGGTCGCTTGGCCATTGGCCAGGCCGATGGCATCCAGGCCCGGAGTGTCGAGACTTTCCAGGCGTTCGGTTTCGCCGAGCGGATCATCGCAGAGGCCTACCGCATCACGGAGATGGCCTTCTGGAAGCCGGATCCGGCCGACCACTCACGCATTGTGCGGGCCGCCCGGGCCGTGGATGATCCTGCCGGCATCAGCGAGTTCCCGCACCTGATCGTGAACCAAGCCCGTGTGCTGGACTATTTCGCAGAATTCATGGCCAACTCCCCCGCCCGCATGACTCCCGATTATGGCTACGAATTCCAAGGCCTCAAGGTCACCGGCGACGGGGATTACCCGGTCGCCGTGACCTTGGCCCACACATCCGGGCCCCATGAAGGCCAGGAACGGATCATCCGGGCAAAGTACGTCGTGGGTGCAGACGGCGCCCGCAGCAAGGTCCGCGAGTCCATCGGCTGCCACCTTGCCGGGGACCAGGCCAACCATGCGTGGGGTGTCATGGACGTCCTCGCTGTCACCGACTTCCCGGATATCCGTACCAAATGCGCCATCCAGTCCGGCAGTGGCGGCAGTATCCTGCTGATCCCACGCGAAGGCGGCCACCTGTTCCGCATGTACGTGGACCTGGGGGAAGTGGACCCCAATGACAAAGGGGCCGTGCGCAAGACCTCCATCGAACAGATCATCCAAAAGGCCAACGACATCCTCCACCCTTACACGCTGGATGTGCGCAACGTTGCGTGGCACAGCGTCTACGAGGTAGGCCACCGGCTCACGGACAGGTTCGACGACGTCCTGCCGGAGGAGCGCGGCACGCGTACCCCGAGGGTGTTCATCACCGGCGATGCCTGCCACACCCACAGCGCCAAGGCCGGCCAGGGCATGAACGTTTCCATGCAGGATGGTTTCAACATCGGCTGGAAGCTTGGACATGTCCTTGAGGGACGCAGCCCCGAAAGCCTCCTGGACACCTACTCGGCCGAGCGGCAGGTTGTAGCCAAGAACCTGATCGACTTCGACAAGCAGTGGTCCACCCTGATGGCCAAGAAGCCCGAAGAATTCGAAGACCCTGCAGAGCTGGAAACTTTCTACACCAGCACCGCCGAGTTCCCTGCAGGTTTCATGACCCAGTACGACCCTTCCCTGGTCATCGCCGAGGCAAAGCATCAGGGCCTTGCCACCGGCTTCCCGGTTGGCAAGCGCTTCAAATCTGCCCCGGTACTGCGGGTCTGCGACACCAATCCCATGCACTTGGGGCACCACGCCAAGGCGGACGGCCGCTGGCGGATCTATGTCTTCGCCGACGCCGCCTTGGCAGGCGCCCCGGGCCCTGTGGCGGACTTTGCCGAGTGGATCGCGAACTCGCCTGACTCGCCGTTGGCTGCTACGCCGTCGGATGCTGACCGCGACGCATGGTTCGATCTGAAGGTGATCTACCAGCAGGACCATACCAAGGTGGACATCAACGCCGTACCGGCTGCCTTCAAACCCACAGTCGGACCATTCAAGCTGACCTACCTTGAAAAAGTCTTTGGCACCGATGCCAACGCGGACATCTTCGACCTGCGTGGCATCAGCCGCGACGGAGCCGTAGTGGTGGTCCGCCCCGACCAGTACGTCGCCAACATCCTGCCCCTGTCCGGCACGGCTGAGCTCGGCGGGTTCTTTGCCCCCTTGCTGGCTTCCCGGCCGGGAGCGGGACTCCTTCGCGCATAAAGAGCACGCATCCCCTTTGGCGGGATGATAACTGCCGGCAGGCCGCAAAGCCTGCCGGCAGTTGCGTTTAAGGACCCGGACGGAAGGTCGGCTGTAACGAACATTGTTGCCCAGAGCGCTCTGGCAACGCCCTGAAGCGGGGACGACAATGAGGTGGTGGTCCCTCACAGCAACGTGGGCGGCGACACGATGCCCCCGGCCGCCCGCAAGATCCAGCGCGTCTACCTCACCCTGACGCTGGGCAACACCATCGCGGCCTCTTTCATCTGGGGCATCAATACGCTTTTCCTGCTGGACGCCGGGCTGAGCAACCTGGAGGCGTTCGCCGCCAATGCTTTCTTCACCGTGGGAATGGTGCTGTTCGAGATCCCCACCGGCGTCATTGCTGACGGTTGGGGCCGGAGGGTTTCCTTCCTGCTGGGCACCGTCACCCTCGCCGCATCCACCTACCTCTACTTTGCTCTGTGGCAGGTCCAGGCGCCCTTCTGGATGTGGGCTGTGGTGTCGGTCCTGCTGGGCTTGGGCTTCACCTTCTTCTCCGGCGCCGTGGAAGCCTGGTTGGTGGATGCGCTGCGGTTCTCCGGCTACGAGGGCGGACTGGAATCAGTCCTGGGCCGGGGGCAGATGGTGCAGGGCGTTGCCATGTTGGCAGGCTCGATCGCCGGAGGCGCCATTGCCCAAGCAACCAACCTGGGGGTGCCTTTCCTCCTGCGTGTTGTTGTCCTGGTTGCCATGTTCGCCGTGGCCTTCACCTTGATGCACGACGTCGGATTCTCGCCTGAGCGTTCGACGCATCCCCTTCGGGCCACCCGGGCAGTGCTGTCCGCATCCATTGATAATGGCCTGAAGAATCCGCCGGTCCGCTACGTGATGTTGGCAGCCCCCTTCAGCGCCGGCGTCGGCATTTATGTCTTCTACGCACTGCAGCCTTATCTTCTGGACCTCTTTGGCGATCCTCGCGCCTACTCCATTGCCGGGCTGGCCGCAGCAATCGTAGCGGGCTCGCAGATCCTGGGCGGCTGGCTTGCTCCCCATGCCCGGCGGCTCTTCCACAAACGCACGTCCGTCCTGGTATTCGGCGGCATCATGGGGGCGGCCAATCTTGTGGTCCTTGGCTTCACGAACAATTTCTGGGTCGCGCTGGCGTTGCTGGTGCTCTGGGGGGTGGTGGGTTCCGCGGCCACGCCGGTCCGTCAGGCCTATGTCAATGACATGATCCCTTCCAAACAACGGGCAACTGTCCTCAGCTTCGATTCGCTCATGGGATCAAGCGGCGGGGTCGTCATCCAGCCACTCCTGGGCCGTACAGCCGACCTCTATGGTTACCCGCTGTCCCTGGCCACGGCCGGCGTGATCGAACTCATTGCCGTGCCGTTCCTGCTGGCCAGCCGAAAGCAAGGATCTGCTGCAGACCGGGGCAGCACGACGGGCGGCACTGCAGGAGAACAAGCCGCGTCCTGAGCTGGAGGATGGCAGCCGGCTAGCTTCCCGCGCGCTCAGAAACAAGGACCGGATGCGCGGTCACAGGGAAAATCAGGTGCAGCTGCGAACAGGCTCTCTGGACTACAGAGCGGAGCCAGGCATTGGCGGGATCCTCGGTCTGGGAGGGATGCCAGTACATGGCCTCAACCAGCGCCGCTTCCAGCTTTTGCTCGAAGTCCAGCACTTCGATACTGGCCCCCCGCCGGGCCCTGGATGCCAGCATCCGCGGGACCAGGGCCACCAGGTCCGTACCCTCAACCAGCAGGGGCAGGGACAGGAAGCCGGCCACCGTTGCTGCCACCCGGCGTCGAACGCTCCGCGACTCAAAGAGTTTGTCAGCGGGAGTGCTGATTCCCTCACCGAAGTACCCCACGGCATGTGGCAGCTCCACCAGGTCTGCGAGTGTCACTTCCGGCCTCTGCAGCAGCGGATTGCCGGCGTCGACCACTGCTACAAAGCTGTCGCGGAACAACTGTTTGGATTCGCCCTGCATCTTGTATCCGGTTGGCCCCACCAGCAAGTCCATTTTGGAGTACTCTGCCATCGTCCCGGCAAGGCCCGAGGTCGGAACGAAATCCACCAGGACCCCGGGCGCTTCCTGTTGCAGGATGCCCCGCAACGGCCCAACAATCAAGGCCGCCGCGTAGTCCGAAGCGGCAATGACAAACTCCCGGGAACTCGTGGCGGCATCAAAACCCGAACGGACGCGGGTGGCCCGCTGGACGTGGAGCATGGCTTCATCGACCAACGGAACCAAAGACTGCGCAAACGGAGTGAGATCGTAGGTGCGGCCATGGCGGACCAGCAGTTCGTCGTCGAAATGCCTCCTCAGCCTGGCCATGGCCGCGCTGGTGGCCGGCTGGCTGAGCTGGAGTCGCTCGGCGGCCCGGGACACATTCCGCAGTTCCAGCAGCACCTGGAGTTGGGGCAGCAGGTTCAGGTCCAGGTTCTTCATCCCCCTAGGTTATCCAGCCTCCGGCCTCCTCAGTGGCTCAACGGCACAAGGCGGGGCCCCGGACCAGGACCAGCAATAGTGCCAGGGCACAAGCAATGCCCAACGCCCCGAGGGCCAGTGCCAGGTTGCCCAGCGCTGCAGCGGTTGCCCCCAGCACGATGGGCGTCAGGAATTGGCCAATGAACAGGGCTCCGGTCCAGATGCCGGTGCCCCGTCCGCGCTGGGAGAAATCAAGTCCACTGACTGCCCAGGTCAACAACGTTGGCAACAACACACCCGTCCCGGCACTGGCGATGACTGCGCCAAGGATTGCCAGCGGAACACTGCCTGCCACGGAGACAACGCAAAGCCCGACGGCGGCAAGGCCGAAGGCGCCTGCCAACAGTTTTCGGGTTCCCAACGTGGCAAGGAAGCGGAAGGAAATTGCCCCCGCTGCCGTGGCCAATGAAGCGATCGCGGCGGCTCCGCCGATGAGGGCAGCATCCTGGACGCCCAACCCTGCCATGACGTACGGCAGGTGGACGATCAGCGCGTAGAAGACAATGCCCCCGAACAGCGTCACGGCAGCAGGCGCTCCTATCCGGCGCCAGGGCACCGGCTGTTTTACTGCTGACCCGCCCGGGACGTTTACTGCACCCTGGTTTCTGGCCGGCTCCCAAAGCTTGAAGACCATGGGGACCACCAGCACAGCGCCGGCGGCGTAAAGCCAGAACGGCGTCCGCCAACTGATGCTGCCCAAGGCCCCGCCCAAGGCAAAGAAGGCCGTTGCGGCAAGCGCGCTGACCATGGTTTGGAGGCCCAGGTATTTGTTCCTTTGCAGCCCCGCGTAGTAGTCGGTGATCAGGGTGGTGCAGCAGGTCATGATGGCGGCTTCGGCTATACCGACGCCGATCCTTGAGACGGCAATGGATTCAAGGGTGTCCAACCACAGTGGAGCCGTACCAAAGAGTGAATAGGCCAGCATGGCGAAGATCAGCAGCTGCTTTCGTCCGATCCTGTCGGCGACGTAGCCTGCCAAGGGTGAAAAGAGTGCCACGAACAGTGCTGGAAGGGTCAGGACCAGCGGCACCAGAATTGCGACACCAGCGGTATCCGCGAAAATCTGGTTCAAGGTAGGCAGGACCGGTGCCAGCAGGACCGCGCCCAATACCGGCATGCAACTTCCGGCCACAAGGAGTGCGGCCTGGACTTTGCCGGCCTCCCTGACGGAGGCCGGGCGCCGCGATCCAAGCGCAGTGGGATCAATGGTGGTCATGGGGGTGTTCCTTCGCCGTTGAAGAGTCCCCGCTACGGCCGGAGCGCCGAGGGGATGTTGATCACTGTGACAAAGCCCACGCGTGCGGTGAATACCCATTTGGGTATAGCAGGTATTCGTGCCAGTGATAGGTGCCGGTCCTGAACTATTTGTCGGGCGGATAGCTCCTATCAGATAGCTGCTCTTCTCCAAATACGTGATGTGTCTCATGGTGGTTACAGGACCTGCAGAGAACTGTCCGAGACATCAGCACTTAGAAGGAATTCATCGTGGAAACTCCCCTCTCCCATCTTGCCCACCTCGAGATCACCGCACCGGACGTCGAAGCCTCGGCACGGTTCTACGAGGAAAAGTTCGGCATGCGCATCATCGACCGCGTGGATGGCAACGTCTACCTGCGCTGCTGGGGCGACTACTACCGCTACAGCCTGGTCATCACCGAAGGCCCGGAAGCATCGCTGGGACGCATGGCATGGCGCACCAACACCCAGGCCGCACTGGAAGCAGCCGCTGCCCGTGTTGAAGCAACCGGCGTGCAGGGTACCTGGACTGCCGGTGGCCACGGCTTCGGCAAGGCCTACGAATTCACCGGTCCCTACGGACACCACATGCGCCTGTTCTATGACGTAGAGAAGTTCGTCGCCGAGCCCGGTTTCGAATCCACCTACCCTGACCGCCCCGAGCGCCGCAGCAGCCACGCAGCCGCACCGCGTTTCCTGGACCACGTCACTGTGGCTGCCTCCGATGTCCGCGGATTCGCCCAGTGGTACAACGAGGCTTTGGGATTCCGCGTCATGGCATTCGTGGACCTGGATGAAGCGCCGATCACCGTATTCTCCGTCCTGACCACCAACGAGAAGTCCCACGACCTCGGAGTGGTCCTGGACACCTCCCAGCGTGCCGGCCGCGTCAACCACATCGCTTTCTGGGTCGATGCCACCGAGGACCTGCTCCGCACGGCCGATGTGATGATGGAAAACGGCACCCCCATGGAATACGGACCATCCATCCACGGCGTGGGCGAGCAGAACTTCCTGTACTTCCGCGATCCCTCGGGCCTGCGGGTGGAGCTTAACTCCGGCGGCTACCGCAACTACGTACCGGACTGGGATGCCAACACCTGGAAGCCGTCGGAAGGTTCGAACAACTTCTACAAGAACGGTGCCATGCCGCACTCCATGACCGAATCCTTCCCGCCCGCTGAAGGCTTCACCGCCACGGAAGAGGGAGCATCGGCGGAGATGAAGGAAGCCCTCCTGAACCCCTACGCAAAGCAGGGCCGGGGCTAATGACACAGGCAAGTTATGCACTGATCCGCTTTCAGGAGCCAGGCGATACCAAGCCCAAAGCCGGCCTGGTGGTCGGAGAACGTGTCCTGCCCCTGGACGGAGACATCAATTCGATCATCCAGCACTGGGACGCAACCGAATCCGAGCTGGACGCACTGGCCGCCTCCGCGGATGCCGATGCCGGCCTGGAACTCTCCGGCGTTGAAGTCCTTGCCCCTGTGGAACCTGCACAGGTGCTGCAAACAGGTGCCAACTACCGCAAGCACGTGATCGACCTCGCCGTGGCACACCGCGATGCCGGCCAGGATGCCGAGGAGGTTCGCGCCAAGACTGCTGCCATGATGGACAAGCGTGCCGGCCAGGGCACACCGTATTTCTTCATTGGCCTTCCGACAGCCATCGCATCAGCCACCGACGACCTCACCCTCCCCGCCTACAGCAAGTCCCATGACTGGGAATTGGAACTGGCGGCCGTGATCGGCAAGGAGGCGTTCCGGATTAGCCCGGAAGAAGCCCTCGAGTACGTCTTCGGCTACACCATGGTCAATGACATCACCACCCGGGAGTACGTCTTCCGCAAGGACATGCCGGCCATCGGGTCGGACTGGTACCGGGCCAAGAATGCCCCGGGCTTCCTGCCCACCGGACCGCTTTTGGTGCCGGCCAAGTTCTTCGGGGACCCCCAGGACGTCCAGGTCACCCTGAAGCTCAACGGCAAAGCAATGCAGGATGAATCCACGCAGGACATGATCTTTGGGGTAGCCAAACTGGTCAGCGAAGCTTCCCAGACGATGCCCTTGAAGCCGGGCGACCTGGTGCTGACCGGCAGCCCTGCCGGCAACGGACAACACTGGGGCCGGCTCCTGCAGGACGGCGACGTCATGGAAGGCACCATTACCGGCCTGGGCACCCAGCTGATCCACTGCAAGGACGAGCAGTGACCACCGACGCCGTGAACGCTTCCCTGATCCAGCGGGACGATCCGATGGCCAGTATTGCCGCCGCCGCAAAGCGGTACAACAACTGGGACCGTTGGGGCGAAGGGGACGTGCTCGGGACACTGAACTTCATCGACGCCGCCAAGCGCGTGGAAGCGGCGCAGCTGGTGAGGTCCGGCGAGGCGTTCTCCTTGTCCCAGCCCTTTGATACCAACGGCCCCCAGAAGGGATGGCGCCGGCGGACAAACCCCGTCCACACCATGACAGACACCGGCGTCGACGCCGAGCGGGGAAACCAAGGATTCCCGCACGGCTTCGGCGGGGCCGATGACGTCATTGCCATGCCGCTGCAGTGCTCCACCCAATGGGACGGGCTGGGACACATCTTCGATCGCGGCAAAGCATGGAACGGCCGTGCAGCCGGGGATGTTGTCACCTCCGAGGGCGACCTCGTCACAGGAATCGAAACAGCTGCGGCAAAGATCGTGACCCGCGGTGTGCTGCTCGATGTTGGCCGGGCACTGGGTCCTGACCTGGGACGGACCGATGGCGAACTGCCGGACGGCTTTGCCATCACCCCGGAACATCTGGAACTGACCATTGAACGCCAGGGTTCCAGCGCTGAGGTTCGCCGTGGCGATATCGTGGTGATCCGGACGGGCCAGTACACCCGGGTCCGCCGAGATGGCTGGGGAGACTACGCAGGCGGGTCCGCGCCGGGGCTGTCCTTCAGCACCGCCGAATGGCTCCACGGTTCGGAAATTGCCGGAATCGCCACGGACACCTGGGGCTTCGAGGTCCGTCCCAACGAATTTGAGGGCGCATTCCAGCCGTTGCACCAGATCGCGATTCCCAACCTCGGTTTGTTCCTGGGAGAGATGTGGGATCCGGATGCGTTGGCCCATGCGTGCGCCGCGGATGGCAGGTACGACTTCATGCTGACTGCGGCCCCGCTTCCCATAACCGGAGCCGTGGGTTCGCCGGTGAATCCCATCGCAGTCCGCTGACACGCAGCCGGCCACTACAGGCAGCACAATAGGCAGTAAAGCCGTCACCACAAAGGAGTTTTCAGATGGCAGCAGTACAGAGGGTTGGAATCGTTGGAGCGGGGGCTGCGGGCCTCACTGCTGCCATCCTCCTGGCCGGGTCAGGTATCGAGGTGGAGGTTTTGGAGAAAGCGGCGGAGCCGCAAACCCTGGGCTCCGGCATTACGCTCCAGGGCAACGCCCTGCGGATCCTCCGGGACCTGGGCGTTTGGGAACAGGTACAGGGGAAAGGCTACGCGTTCAGCACCCTTGGCCTGCGGGCTCCCGATCCCGCCGGCACTGTGGTGGCGGTACTGGAGGATATCCGCACCGGCGGTGACGACCTTCCCGCAACGCTTGGGATGTACCGGCCGGACCTGACCGAAATCCTCCGCGTCCGGGCCGAAGAAGCCGGAGCCCGGATCAGTTACGGCAAGACAGTCACCGAAATAGCAGACGACGGCGCCACCGTCACTGTCCGCACTCCCGATGGCGGAAGCGCTGCCTACGACCTCCTCATAGGTGCCGACGGGCTTCATTCCTCCGTACGGTCAGCGATCGGGATCGAAGAGGGACCCAAGCCCACCGGCATGGGCATCTGGCGGGCTTTCGTTGAGCGGCCCGAAGACGTCGTCCGGACGGACCTGACCTATGGCGGCCCATGCTTCATTGCCGGCTATTGCCCCACCGGACCGGACACCATCTACGCCTACCTTGTGGAAAAGGCCCAGGAACGCAGGCATGAAGACGGCCCCAGGGTCATGTCCGAACTAGCGGCGGCCTACGGCGGTCCGTGGAACGAAATCCGCGCAAACCTGGACCACAGTGCCCGCATCAACTACACCTGGTTCACCTCGCATCTGGTCGACGGACCCTGGAACCGTGGCCGCACGGTGATCATCGGCGATGCCGCACACAGCTGCCCGCCGACCGTCGCCCAAGGTGCAGCCATGGCTTTGGAGGATGCCGCGGTCCTCGCCGAACTCCTGATCTCAGCCGACCACCTCACCGAGACACTCTGGAAAGAATTCACGGACCGTCGCTTGGACAGGGCCGCCGCCGTAGTGCGGGCCTCCGTCCAGTTGGGCCAATGGATGCTGGACGGCGTCCGGGACGCAGATGTGCCCGGCCTCATGAACTCACTTTCGACCATGCTGAAGGAACCCGCGTGAACACCGCCGCAACCAATCACCAACCCATCCTCGACGTCCACGCCCACGTCCTCATCCCAGCCCTCCAACAAACCGTGGCGAACGCGGACCCCGAGGGTTTCGCAGCCCTGCAGGCACTGGAAGTGCGGAGGAACGGACCTGAGTCCATGGCGAACTCGGGCGTCATGATCAAGGAGAGGTGGCCCCAGCTCACCGACCTCGACACGCGCCTGGCAGATATGGATGCCCAGGGGGTGGACGTCCAGCTCGTCTCTCCCTCGCCATCGCATTTCTACTACTTTGCCGGGGCCGGGCTTGCGCTGACGCTGGCCAAGCAGGCCAACGAGGCAGTACGCGGGCTGGTACAAGGGGCTCCGGACCGGTTGAACGGCTTGGGACTGGTGCCGTTGCAGCATCCGGACCTCATGGTTGAGGCCTTGGAACATGCAGTCATCGAATGCGGCCTGCAGGGCGTTGAAATTGGATCGTTTGCCGGTACGCCCGGCGATCCGGAGCACACCACCGTTGAGCTCTCCGATCCACGGCTGGAAGCCTTCTGGAGCCGGGCCGAGGAACTCGGCGCCCTCGTTTTCCTGCACCCGTTCGGCTGTTCCCTGGACGAGCGCCTGGACCGGTTCTACCTGGCCAACACCGTTTCCCAGCCTGCCGAGAACGCCGTGGCCCTTTCCCACCTCATTTTCAGCGGAGTACTGGACCGTTACCCGGGGCTTTTGATCCTTGCTGCCCACGGTGGGGGTTACCTTCCCACCACGATCGGCCGTTCCGACCATGCGTGGAGGGTACGTCCGGAGGCGCGGAAGTGCGCCGAACCGCCGTCGTCATATCTTCAGCGGATCTTCTTCGATTCCCTGGTTCACAATCCGCGCGAACTCGCCGCGCTCGTCCAGGCCGCAGGGCCCGGCCAGGTGATGCTCGGTTCCGACTACCCCTTTGACATGGGTTCGGATGACCCTGTTGGCGAGGTCCATGAGGCAGGTCTTTCCGAAGCAGATGTCGCAGGAATCCTTGCCGGGAACGCAGCCCGGCTCGGCCTGACCGCCGCCGCTGCCCTCACCGCCCGCCCCACCGCCTAAGGAAGCCGCCATGGTAAAGATCGCCCGCTGGAACTACGACGGCGGTACTCACGAAGGATTCATCGAGGACGGCAACTGCTTTGCAATGCCCGCGGGACGGACCGTTCAGCACCTGCTGCAGGCGGGCCTGGAGGAGGCATTGTCAATTGCCGCGGCAACCAGCCGGGATGTACCTCCGGTTGCCTTGCAGAAAGTCCAGTTGCTGGCCCCGCTGCTCCCTGGGACAATCCGGGATTTTGTGGCCTTCGAGGAACATGTTGAAGGGGTGCGCAAGAGCATTGATGGTGTGGCCGGCGTAGTCGACGAATGGTACGAAGCCCCTACGTTCTATTTCACCAATCCGCACACAGTGACCGGGACGGGCGAGGTCATCGGCATTCCGGCAGGTTGCAGCGAGCTGGATTTTGAGACAGAAGTTGCGGCCGTCATTGGGTACGTACCGGGCAGTGAAGGGAAGAACCTGTCCGCAGCCGACGCGCACCGGCACATCTTCGGCTACACGATCCTCAATGATTGGTCGGCGCGAGATCTCCAGAGGCGGGAGATGAAGGTCAGCCTGGGGCCGTGCAAAGGGAAGGACTTCGCCAACACCCTCGGCCCGTGGATCGTGACGGCAGATGAATTCGAGCATTTGCACGACGAGGAGGGGTTCCTGCCCCTTGCCATGTCCGTTGAGGTCAACGGCGACGCCATTGGCCAGGACCTGCTCTCCAACATGGGGTGGCCCTTCGCTGAGCTCGTGGCCTATGCGTCCCAGGACTCCGTGGTCCGGCCAGGGGACGTCCTGGGCTCGGGAACCTGTGGCAGCGGCTGCCTGGCTGAGCTTTGGGGACGGAACGGCAGCAGGACTCCGACGCCGTTGAAGACCGGGGACAGCGTAAGAATGACCGTGGACGGAATCGGCTCCATCATCAACACTGTGGGTGAGCGCCGCGAGGCCGTGACCAGGGTACCGGCCCGTTCTCGGCCCGGAACAAAAGCACGCACCGGCCAGGAAATGCGGGAGACTGTCACCAACCACTAAAAGAAAGCGCGGTCTACTTTGATTTCCCTGCAGCAGGACACTGAAGGCTTCGTCCGGATGAAAAGACACTTCCCGGGCGGCGCCTCGGTATCCATACTCTTCACCGACGGAAGCCGGGAAGTCTTTACCGGCCAACGGCTTAACGAGATCTACGATGAGGCGCTGGCTGCGTATCGGGCCGGCAACCATCTGGACGCCAAAGGATTCAACCGCGGCCCCCGCAAGAAGGTCCAGGAAACCATCGAGTTCATCCCGGTGTCCCCTGGCATGTCTGCCTAGCTAACTGCTGCCTGGCTAACTGCTGACCGGCTCACCGGCGCCGCCCGGTGGCATGCTGGACACAGAAGGGTGTCCACGGACGTGCCTCGAGCCGGGCCTCCGGTATGGCTGCCCCGCACACCTGGCAAGTGCCGTAGCTCCCCGTGGCTATCCGCTCGAGGGCGGCCTCTATCTGATCCAGACCGGCGCGGCTTTGGTCAAGGAGGGCTTCCGCCTGGGAAAGCTCGAACGCTATGGTGCTGCCCTCGGGATCGTGTTCGTCGTCCACATTGGAGTCCTGACGGGCAAGGCTTACCGACGTGATGTCGCTGCGCAGCGCCTCAACGAGCTTGAACTTGCGGTTCCGCTCCTCCTCCAGGAGGAGCCGGAACCGCTGGACGTCAACCACGGCTCAGAGGTCCACCGTTCCGCTTTCGCCCACGCTGAAGCGGGAGTTCGTAACCTTGGACTTCACCCACTGGAGCACCGTAGCGGCTGTCCCGCCGGGGCTGGTCCAGTACTCTGCCGAATCTGAGTCAACGTGCAGCAGGCAGACCTCCGGGGTTTCAGGCCCGTCCGGATACCAGGCTTCGACCACCTGGTTCCACATCTCGCGGATTTTCCGGCGGTCCGTCACAACTTCGGCGGTACCGGCCACGGAAACCCACTCCGTGTTCTTCCCAAAGGAAACATTGACGCGGGGATCCTGCCGCACGTGCGCAACCTGCGAGGTATCCAGTCCTGTGAAGAACCACATGTCGCCGTCGTCCTTGACATCCTGAACAGCGAGCGGCCGGCTGACCAGCGCGCCTTCTTCGTTGATGGTGGTCAGCATTCCGATCCTGGAGTCGTTGATAATCTCCGTCACCTTGGCAATGCCTTGCTCTTCAGTCATGTTTCCCTCAATTCTCCATGCCAGGGGACTTTCCCCAGCGGCCAGCCTAATAGTAAGTCTACTGATTTACTAGGAAGCCATGGAATCCAGCGCGGAAGCCGGAAAACAAGAGCCGGGGCACAGGTATGCTGCACCTCCCTCCGCATCGTCGTGTTGACGCTACGATCCGGCTGCAGACCCACTCAGCAATGCACGAAGCAGGGAACCCGGATCCTGGAGTTCTCCACCATGGGAAAAAACCAACCTGTCGGCAGACATGGTGGCGATCTTCCACAGGGAACGTTCGGCCTCCGCCGGATCAGCAGTGAAGGGTGCAGGCGGGCGCACCATGGTTCCGTCCATGGCGCCCACAGCGTCGCCCACGAACATCAGTCCCTCGTTTTCCAACAACAGGCTGATGTGCCCTTGGGTGTGACCGGGCGTTGAAACGACCCTCAAGCCGCGGATGAGCTGACCATCGGAAGCTCGCTGGATCTCTCCGCCAACACCCATGGCAGCGGCTTCACCATCGCCCGCCCACACTGTAACTCCTGCTGTCCTGGACAGGACATCTTCCAAACCGCCGACGTGATCCGGATGCGAATGCGTGAGCACGACGTCCGAAACGTCGCTCCAGCCCGCACCCACGTTCTCCAAACCGCGTGCGATGTCCTCCACATTTCCAGCCAAGCCGGTATCGATGAGGACAATTCCGTCAGTGGCAGGAAGAACGAAAGACCTGACATCGAAGCTGATCTCTCCAGGACCGGCCATTCCCGCAGGTAAGTGCACTTGCTGGACGACGACTTCCAGCGCCTGGCTCATGATTGCCGCTTTGCCGGCGGGCCGTCAATGACCCGCGGGATGTACTCCAGCAGCTGCGACCGGCCATCGAAGGTCCGGCTGTCCACGAGCTCCAACGCTACGTCCGGATAGCCATCGAAGATGCGCTCGCTGCCGGTCCTTCCGGTGATCACGGGAAAGACAACCAGGCGGTATCTGTCCACCAGTCCGGCGGTCAGCAGGGAGCGGCACAGGCTTATGCTGCCAAGGGTGCTCAGAATGCCTGTTCGAGTCCGCTTCAGTTCCCGTACCGCTTCCACCGCATCACCGGTAATGAGTTCGGTGTTGGCCCACGCCAAAGGTTCTTTCAAGGTGGAGGAGAAGACTATTTTGGGCAGGGCCGCCATGCCGCTCAAACTGGCGCCCTCGTCCTGCGAAAAGCCCGAATCCTCCGCACTGGTTTCCTGGGACAAGCTGGACATCACCCGGTATGTGGTGGCCCCCATCAAGGTGGTGAAGTCCTTCTTGCCTTCCTCGTCCAGCCAAGCCAGGTACTCAGGACCCTCCAGCCCCCACCACCCGGGCCAGCCCTCAGCAGATGCATAGCCATCCAAGGAAATAATCAGGTCCACCACCAGGGTTGCCGTTGACTCGCTTGCCGTTGACTCGCTCATGCGCTGCCTCCTCGGATCTACCGTGCGGGACATGCTAGCCCCGGAGCAAAGAGCCATTCAAGGGGTTGATGGTTAGAGGACCAGAAGGGCGAAGCCTCCCAGCGTACTGAGGATGCCGACGCCGGTGAGTATCCAGCCGAGGATCAACACAGTACGGTCATACCGCGGCGGCTGAAGCGAGCATCGGGAAGGATGGCAGAGGTCATAGTGGACCACCACCGCTCCCGGCTGGAAGCTGCCATCGCCGGAAGGGACATCCAACAGGATCTTGCGTTCCTCATTGGCCTGGTCAACCCAGTGCAGGCCCACGAAACCACCGGCAGCGAACCGTTCACCGTCGGCGGTCACCCAAACGCACCGGCGCCTGGCAATGATCCACGCAGTGATCAGCAACGGGACACCCGGGACGAACCCCACCCAGGTCATCATTTCCAGGATGGGGCCAAGAACGTCCACGCTACCGGCCATATGGTTGATCCTATGCGCTTGACGCCGGAGTCAGGCAAGGTCACGCAGCATAAGGCCAGGTGTCTTCGTGCCACTGGCCACTGCGTCCTGCCGGCGTGGGTGCACCGGACAGACCCACCTGAGGCGCCGGATGGTTGCGGACATGAAAGGCTTGACCCATGGACCTGGAAATTACGCCCACAGTGACAGTTCCCGCCTCGGAATTGACCTGGCGGTTTTCCCGTTCCTCAGGGCCGGGCGGACAACATGTCAACACCACCGACAGCCGGGCAGAGCTGCGATGGAACATCGCCGGAACGACAGCACTCACGGACGGGCAGCGCTACCTGTTGCTCAGACGGCTCGAGCGAAAGCTCCTTGATGGGGTCATCACCGTGACAGCCTCAGAGGAACGGTCCCAACTGCGCAACCGCGAGATCGCCTTGGCGAAACTCGCGGCAATCATCCGTTCCGGCCTTGCCCCCGAAGCCATTCGCCGCCCCTCAAAGCCCACCCGCGGCTCCGCCCGCAGGCACCGGGCCGCCAAGGAATTGAGGTCCGCCACCAAGCAACAACGACGCCGTCCTCCGGCTGAGTAGGCCGCCGAACCGTCCGGACACCCTCACGAACGCCGATAGAGTCATAGGAATGGACAGTAAACTGACAATCCCCGAGCGACCCGTTTCCGATGTTCCGGCAGCACAATTCATCGATCCTGAAGATGGCTTTGTCAAAGTCCGGGGAGCACGCGAAAACAACCTCCGCTCCGTGGACGTCAATGTCCCAAGAGATGCCATCGTCGCCTTCACGGGTGTCTCAGGGTCGGGAAAATCCTCCCTCGCCTTTGGCACCATCTACGCCGAGGCCCAGCGCCGCTACTTCGAATCCGTAGCCCCCTACGCCCGCCGCCTCATCCAACAGGGACACAATCCCAAGGTTGAAGCCATCACGGGGCTCCCGCCCGCCGTCGCGCTTCAACAACGCCGCGGCACGGCTACCGCACGGTCCAGCGTCGGCACAGTGACAACACTGTCCAACTCCCTGCGCATGCTCTTCTCCCGTGCCGGACGGTACCCGGAAGGCACCAGCCAACTGGACTCCGACGCCTTCTCCCCCAACACCACCGCCGGAGCATGCCCCGAATGCCACGGCCTGGGTGTTGCGCACACGGTCAGCGAGTCATCCCTGGTGCCGGATCCCTCGCTGAGCATCCGCGACGGAGCCATAGCCGCGTGGCCTGGCGCATGGCAGGGCAAGAACCTGCGCGACATCCTCACCCACCTGGGCTACGACGTGGACGTACCGTGGAGCAAACTGGCAAAGAAGGACCGGGACTGGATCCTGTTCACCGAAGAGCAGCCCGTGGTGGAAGTGACTCCCCAGAGGGACCGCGTCGCCAAGCCCTACAAAGGCCGCTTCTGGAGCGCCAAAAGCTACGTCCTCCACACCCTTGCAGACTCCAAGAGCACCGCCATGCGGGACCGGGTCCTGCGCTTCATGACAACCGGCCGCTGCCCACGGTGCGACGGCAGCGGACTCAGGCCCGAAGCGCTCGCCGTCACGTTCGCCGGAAAGACGATTGCCGAGTTCAACGCCCTGCCGCTGACCCGGTTGGCGGAGATCATCAGGCCCACCACCGAGCTCACCACGGCCGGGACTGCCTCCCGCACCCAGAGGTCCGGCGAAGGCAACGAGGTAGCCGTGGCCATCACCCGTGACCTGCTCGCCAGGGTTACCGTGCTCCTGGAACTCGGCCTCGGCTACCTGGCGCTGGGACGGGCAACCCCCACCCTCTCCCCCGGCGAAATGCAAAGGCTCAGGATCGCCACGCAACTGCGCTCCGGCCTGTTCGGCGTCATCTACGTCTTGGATGAACCCTCCGCAGGGCTCCACCCCGCTGACGCCGAACCCCTGCTTGAAGTGCTGAACCAGCTCAAGAAGTCCGGGAACTCCGTCTTCGTTGTTGAGCACAACATGAAGTTCGTCCAGGCGGCTGACTGGTTGGTCGACGTCGGACCCCTCGCCGGCGAGGGCGGCGGCCAGGTCCTCTACAGCGGCCCCGTGGACGGTCTGGAACACGTGCACGATTCCGTGACCCGCCCCTTCCTTTTTCCTGAGGAGGACAGATCGGGTGCCGGTGTTCCCCGTCCCTGGGATCGGTCACTCAAGCTTCGAGGCGCAACCCGCCATAACCTCCGCGGACTCGAGGTGGAGTTTCCTTTGGGCGTCCTGACCGCTGTGACCGGCGTTTCCGGTTCGGGCAAGTCCACCCTGGTCAGCCAGGTCCTGGCCGAGGTTGTCAACGCCCGGCTCCATCCGGAATCGGCGGACCACCCTGAATCCACGGAAACTGCAGCCGTGTCCGGGCTCCACCACCTTGACCGCCTGGTCAAGGTGGATCAGAAACCCATCGGCCGCACACCACGATCCAACCTGGCCACCTACACGGGTCTTTTCGATGGGGTCCGGAAGGAATTCGCAGCAACCGACGACGCCCGCGCCCGTGGCTTCGGTGCCGGAAGGTTCTCGTTCAACGTCGCCGGAGGCCGCTGCGAAACCTGCCAGGGAGAAGGGTTTGTGGCCGTTGAATTGCTGTTCCTTCCCGGTAGCTACGGTCCCTGCCCCGAGTGTGAGGGCACCCGCTTCAACCCGGACACCCTGGAAGTGACGTACCGTGGCCGCAACATCGCCGAGGTCCTAGGCATGACCGTAGCTGCGGCGTCCGGGTTCCTTTCGGACCTGCCCTCCGTCTCGCGAAGCCTGCAGACCCTTCAGGACGTCGGGCTGGGTTACCTCAGGCTCGGGCAGCCTGCCACGGAGCTTTCCGGCGGAGAAGCCCAACGCATCAAACTCGCCACGGAGTTGCAGCGCACCCAGCGCGGCCACACCCTGTACCTGCTGGACGAACCCACCACCGGCCTGCACCCGGCCGATGTCCAGCTGCTCATGAAGCAGCTCCACGGACTTGTTGACGCCGGCAACACCGTGATCGTGGTGGAACACGGCATGGACGTTGTGGCGGCCGCTGATTGGGTGATCGACCTGGGGCCAGGTGGAGGCGACGCCGGTGGCGAGGTGATCGCTACCGGGCCGCCCGCCGTCGTCGCCCGTTCCACCAAAAGCCGTACAGCCCCCTACCTTGCGGCCGCCCTCGCGCAGTAAGTCAGCGCCGCGGAATGTTCCGGAGGTTGCTGCGCGCCATGCTCACGGCCTCGCCTGCTCCCCGGTTCAGGACCACCTTGGACATCGCCGTAGCGAACCCAATGACCTGGGATCCGGAGATTTTCGGTGGAATGGACAGCGCGTTCGGGTCTGTAATGAGTTCCACCAGTGACGGCCCGGGATGCGCAAATGCCTCCCGGTAAGCAGACTCTATGTCCGCCGGGTCCGTAATGCGCACTGCATGGAACCCCAACGCCTTGGCTACCCCGGCGTAGTTGGCATCCGGGACGTCCACGCCAAAATCAGGAAGGCCGTCCACCAGCATCTCCAGTTTCACCATGCCCAGCGTGGAGTTATTGAACACCACCACGTTCACGGGCAACTTGTGCGCGGCAACGGTGATGAGCTCACCAAGCAACATGGACAGGCCACCATCCCCGGATACGGACACGACTTGCCGGCCGGGATAGGCCACCTGCGCACCGATTGCGTGCGGGAGGGCGTTGGCCATGGAACCGTGAAGGAAGGAACCAATCAGCCGCCGCGTGCCCAGCGGGTTGATGTACCGCGCGGTCCAGACGTTGCACATACCGGTATCCGCGGTGAAGATTGCATCCTCTGCTGCAACCTGGTCAAGCAAGGACGCGGCATATTCGGGGTGGATCGGCTGCTTTTTCTCCACCTTCCGCGTGTAGGCCCCCACGGCCTTGTTCATCAGGCGGTCGTGTTTCTTGAGCATCTGATCCAGGAACCGGCGGTTCTTCTTCGCCTGGACCAACGGCAGCAGTGCTGTGAGCGTCGGCAGGACATCGCCGTGTACTGCGATGTCCACGTCTGTCCGCCTACCCAGCCGCTGGGCAGCCCTGTCCACTTGGGCCGTCCGGGTATCGGGCAGGAACTGGTCATACGGGAAGTCGGTGCCCAACAGGATCAGCAGCTCGGCATCTTCAATTCCCTCTGCCGCTGCGCCATAGCCCAGGAGCCCGGTCATGCCAATGTCGAATGGATTCCGGTACTGGACAAAGTCCTTTCCCCGGAGCGAGTGGCCAATGGGGGCATTGATGAGTTCGGCCAGCGCCATGAGTTCGCTGTGGGCGCCTTCGACGCCGGCACCGGCGAAGATGGCCACCTTGCCGGCGTCGTTGATCGCCTGGGCGAGGTCCTGCACGCTGGCCGGATCGGGCACCACGGTGGCGGGCCGGAACGTGGCAGGTGCCGGAGTGGGCACGACGGCTTCGAGGCCGGCGATGTCGCCCGGAAGGGTCACCACTGAGACTCCCCTGAGGGCGATCGCGTTCTGGATGGCGCTGTGCATGACCCGGGGCGCCTGCTCCGCCGTGCTGATCAGTTCCGAATACACCGAGCATTCGGTGAACAACCGGTCAGGATGCGTTTCCTGGAAGAAGCCGCTTCCGATCTGCTTGCTGGGGATATGCGAGGCGATCGCCAACACCGGCGCCCCGGTTCGGTTGGCGTCGTACAGTCCGTTGATCAAGTGCAGGTTTCCCGGTCCGCAGGAACCTGCGCACACGGCAAGCCTGCCGGTCAGTTGCGCCTCGGCAGCGGCGGCGAAGGCGGCCGCCTCCTCATGGCGGACGTGGATCCAGTCAATGCCTCCTTTGGCCGAACCCCCGGTTTGTCGCACAGCGTCCACTATCGGATTGAGGCTGTCACCGACAATTCCGTAGATGCGCTGCACCCCGGCAGCCTGGAGTTGTTCGATGAGCTGGGTGGCAAGTTCCTTGGCCATTGTGTGCAGGCTCCCTGTGTGTGGTGGCGGGCTGACATGGCCAAATATAGTCTGCCTGCCTCTGCGGCTGCTCAATGGCCGCTATGCCGCCAACGGGGTCCCGAAGAGGCGTTCGGCCTTGATCAACAGGTGTCCGGGAACCGAAGCATCGTCTCCGTCGCTTCCGTGGCCGAGGAACACGGCATCACCATTGATGGTGTCCTCCACGGGGATGCCGGCCTCCCGGATCAACACTTCAGCACGGGGGTTCAGCGGCAGGGGGATAAATTTTGCCTCGTCATTCAGGAAAACATGCCACCCCCGGCCGGTAATTGTCTCGACATTCCCCCGCACGAGTTCCTGCCGCAAATCCAGCCCCTGTCCGATATGAACCAATTTAATGGGCAAGGAAATCCCGGCCGGCACAATAAGTGCTGCAATGTTTTGTTTCAAGACTGCACTCTCATTACTCAAAGAGGATGACGTCCGCCGTCATCCTGGACCACCGAAGTCAGGGCGCTGCTGTGGGCAGGGCCTGACGCCTACCCGCAGCAGCATGGCGACCCGGTGGCTACCGCTGGTTTTTTCGCGGCTTGGAAAATATGTTGTCGCTACCGGCTGCTTTAGCCCTCTTTTCGGCCCGCTTCTCCAGGATGGTTTTTCCGGACTTTTTCGCCTTGGCGCTGTTGGGGGATTTTCCCGACAATCCAATCACTCCATTCGTAGGTGCTCTACCATCACCATACCCACTTTAAATATAAATGCCAGTTCTGGAATTGTCGCTCCCACCGCAAAGAACGCGAACCAGTTTTTCTTCAGCTCCTCTGGTTGGGACAGCCGTTCATTGCTAGCGTGACCGCATGAGCCCCTCCACGACCCCGGCGGAGATCCTCGACATTGACGGTGCAGAGGTTCGCGTCTCGAATCCCCACAAGGTAGTTTTTCCCCTACCCGGCGTGACCAAACTCGACCTGGTCAACTACTACCTGGCGGTGGCCGATGGTGCGCTTCGGGGAGCCGCCGGCCGGCCCATGGTACTCAAGCGCTTTCCCAAAGGCATTGACGCCGAGCCGTTCTTCCAGAAGCGCGTTCCGGAAAACCACCCACCGTTCATCGACACGGCCACGCTCCACTACTCCTCGGGAACCTCAGCAGAAGAGACCGTTATCCGGGATGCCGCGGGACTGGCCTGGGTGGTGAACCTCGGCTGCCTCGACCTCAATCCGCATCCTGTCCGTGCTGAGGACCTGGACCACCCTGACGAGCTTCGAGTGGACCTTGACCCCATGCCTGGTGTGGATTGGTCACAGATCGTCGATACCGCATATGTCGCCCAGGACGTCCTCGACGACGTCGGGCTGGTGGGGTGGCCGAAGACGAGCGGGTCCCGGGGGCTCCACATCCTGGTGCGGATTGCTCCCAACTGGTCCTACCGCGAAGTGCGGCTCGCGGCCGAAACCCTCGCCCGGGAAGTAGAAAACCGTGCGCCCGGGCTTGCCACCGCCAGATGGTGGAAGGAGGAGCGGGGTGAAAGTGTGTTCGTGGACTTCAACCAGAACGCCAAGGACCGCACTGTGGCTTCGGCCTACTCCGTCCGCTCACTTCCCGATGCCCGCGTCTCGACACCTCTGACCTGGGCTGAAGTACGCTCCATCCGACCGGAGGAGTTCACCGTGCTCACTGTCCCGGACCGCTATGCCGGGATGGGTGATCCGCACGCCGGCATCGACCACGCCGTGGGCTCCCTGGACGCACTGCTGGCGTTGGCTGCTGAACTGGGGCCGGCCGAGAAAGCTCCCCGGGCAGGAGACGGATCCGGCCGCCGGATGTCCGCCATGCCGCTCATCGAGGTGGCTCGCACCAAGACCAAACCCGAGGCCATCGCTGCGTTTGAGGAGTGGAAAGGACGGCATCCCGGCGTCGTCTCCGCGTTGCACCCTGCCGATGTCCTGATTGACGGCATGAGGGGGTCCAGTTCGCTCTGGTACCGGGTTCGGGTGAACCTGCAGCATGTTCCGGAAAATGAGCGGCCACCGCAAGAGGAACTCCTCGCCGACAACGATCCGTGGGCGGGCAAGGAATGGCCGGGACGGCACGGATCCTGACATGCAAGACCTGTCCGGGTCCCTGGTGCTCATTGCAGCGTTGGCAGTTGCGGCCCCCATTGCCGTCCGACTGCTTGATCCCGTGGTCAAGGTGCCGATCGTGGTGTTCGAAATTGTCCTGGGGATCCTCTTGGGCCCGAGCTTGCTTGGATGGATCGACTCCACGACCTTCACCGACACCTTGGCCGATTTCGGGCTGGCCATGCTGTTTTTCGTCGCGGGAAATGAAATCGACTTCACGGCCATCCGCGGACGTCCCATCAGGCGCGCTTCGGCAGGCTGGCTGATCTCTTTGGCTGCCGGAATCGGCGCAGGCTTTGTTCTGGCTCCGGCCCCGGAGTCGGCTGTCATCATCGGAGTCGCCTTGTGCTCCACAGCGTTGGGAACCCTGCTGCCCATCATCCGTGATGCCGGTGAATCCACGTCACCCACAGGCACGGCCGTTGCTGCCCTGGGCGCTGTCGGGGAGTTCGGTCCGCTCATCGCGATTTCGCTTTTCTTCACCGGGAAGCAGGTGGGAACGGCATCTGCGGTGTTGCTGGGGTTCGTGCTCCTGACCTGCGTGGCCATTTTCTTCGCTTCCAAGGCGCAGCACACTGTCCTGCACGCGCAAATTACCCGAACCCTCCACACCAGCAGCCAATTCGCCATGCGCTCCATCATGCTGGTCCTTAGCTCGCTGGTTGTGCTGAGCATGGTCCTGGGGCTGGACATGCTGTTGGGCGCTTTCGCCGCCGGCGTTCTTTGGCAGGTGACCATCGCGCGGGCTCCCGAAGAGGATCGAAAAGTCATTGAAACGAAAATCGACGCGGTCGCCTTCGGTTTCCTGGTGCCTGTTTTCTTCATCGATACCGGGATCGATTTTGATCTCGGCGCCTTGACGTCCAGCCCCGGCACGCTGGTCCTGGTTCCGCTGTTCCTGGTCCTCCTGCTGGTCATTCGCGGGCTCCCGTCCCTGCTCGCTGCTCCCCGCGGCTCCATCAGGGCGGCCAAACGGGCACTCCTCCTGTTTGGGGCGACGGGCCTGCCGATCATCGTGGCCGTGACCACTATTGGCCGTGAGCACGGGTTCATTACCAGCGGCTTCTCCTCCGCCCTGGTGGGCGCCGGGATGCTTTCGGTCCTGCTGTTCCCGTTGCTGGCTTTGCGGGAACTCCAACGCAAGGGCGCGACTTCCACGCCAGCCGTTGGGCCCGAGGACAAAGATCCGGCACCAACGCGACAGACGCACGACGGCGACCTCCCGCCGTCGGGCGCTTCCGGCCAGTGACCGTAGCGGCTGGCTGCCGGTATCCATTGCAGGCTTTGCGCACAGGGGTCGTCATGCTTAGGGTTGATTCATAAGCTTCCTTAGCTTTATTGACGCTGTATCAACTACACGCCATCCGTCGGACATCAGGAGGACCACCATGACTGACCAGTACACGTTCCGGAACCCTGTCACCGCCTATGAGCAGATTTCCCCGCCCAAACAGCACCAGCCCGAGCCGGGCCTGGATGCAGAGCTGACACCGAAAGCGGACCTTGGCGAAGAAACCTACCGTGGAACAGGGCGGCTGGAGGGCCGCAAGGCAATCGTCACGGGAGCGGACTCAGGCATCGGCGCGGCGACGGCCATTGCCTTCGCGAGGGAGGGTGCAGACGTGGTGCTCTCCTACCTGCCCGAAGAAGAAGAGGACGCAAGCAGGATCGCCGGCATTATCGAAGCCGCGGGCAGCAAGGCCGTCAAGGTCCCCGGCGACCTGAAGGATTCCGCCACATGCCAGGAAGTAGTCGATACCGCCGTGGCCGTCCTGGGCGGGGTGGACATCCTGGTGAACAACGCCGGAAAGCAAGTGGCGCAGGAAGAGCTCGCCGACATTACCGACGAACAGTTCGACCACACCCAGAAGACCAACGTGTATGCAATGTTCTGGCTGACCAAGGCCGCACTTCCCCACCTGCCGGCCGGTTCCACCATCATCAACACCACCTCGATCCAGGCCTACAACCCCTCGCCCACCCTGGTGGACTATGCCACCACCAAGGCAAGCATCAATAACTTCACCAAAGGCCTGGCCCAGCAGCTTGCCCCCAAGGGCATCCGCGTCAACGCTGTGGCCCCGGGTCCCATTTGGACACCGCTTCAGGTCAGCAGCGGCCAGCCCAAGGAAGCCTTGCCGGAGTTCGGCCAGTCCACTCCCCTGGGCCGCGCCGGCCAGCCGGCAGAGCTCGCACCGGCCTATGTGTTCCTGGCCTCGCCCGAATCAAGTTATGTGGTGGGCGAGACTTTGAACGTCAACGGTGGAAGTCCGACGCCGTAGCCCTAAACTACGCGGTGCCGTGGTGGGAACGGACTCCTCAGGCCCGGCCTTTGAGGATCATGTGCCAGTAGACCTTGGGGAACATGATGCGGTCCACCCACCACGACAACCGGCTTTCCTTCCACGTGGGCACCCGGGGAATGGTGGGCATCGGGCGGTACCGGTGATCGAACTCGGCGAAGACCACCGTGGTGCGGGAGACGGTGAAGGGGCACACTGAATAGCCGTTGTATTTCATCACCGGCGGTTTTCCACGGCGCGCGGCAACCAGGTTCCTGGCCAGCACCTTGGTCTGCTTCCGCAGCGCGCCGCCGGCCTTGGAATTGGTGGTGGCTGCGGCGTCGCCGAGGGACCAAATATTAGCGAAGCGGACGTGGCGCAACGTCTCGGTATCGACTTCGACAAATCCGTCCTGCCGGCCGAATCCATCCTGCCGGTTCAGTCCGTCCTGGCGGCCAGGGGCCGGCAGGTCCGTTGCCGCGAGCCAGTCCGGCGCCGACTGGGGCGGCACGGCATTTAGGACGTCGTAGGCCAGGTCCTCTGTTGTGCCGGTGACGATGTTGCGGAGGGTTGCCTGCCTCCCTACGGGATCCACAGCCACCAATTCGCTGTTTGTCCGCAGTTCAATGCCGTACCCGGCGATGATCCGTTCAAGCTCCCTGTCTACCTCGGGCACGCCGAACACTGTGGGATAGGGCTGCACCATCACTACCCGGATATTGTCCAGAACGCCCTGTTCACGCCAGTAGTCACAGGCCAGGTACATCGGCTTCTGACTGGCACCCCCACATTTGATGGGCCCTGATGGCATGGTGAAAATTACGGTGCCGGACCGCACGCTGCGCAGAAGGGACCAGGCTTTCGGAGCGAGCTCGAACTCATAATGCGACGCGCCGTACGGGGAATGGACAGCCTCCGCCAGGCCTGGCACAGCATCCCACTGGTACTGAAGCCCTG
This sequence comes from Arthrobacter sp. TmtSoilC79, assembly GCF_059739405.1. Lineage (NCBI taxonomy): Bacteria > Bacillati > Actinomycetota > Actinomycetes > Micrococcales > Micrococcaceae > Arthrobacter > Arthrobacter sp. TmtSoilC79. Next base: position 2,428,750 of record NZ_AP046051.1, read on the forward strand.
GACAGACAACCAGGTGCTGGTAGCTTACGGTTCTGCCCGTTGCCAGCAACACTGCGTTGGCGGTGGTGTCTACATCCACAGCTTTGTCCTTGATCCAGGCAACTCCCTTGGGCGTCACGGATGACTGGCTGCGGATGGCCTCCTTGACCTCAGCCCTGCCACCGGCAATATGGGAGAACAGCGGCTGATAGAGGTGATGGTCCTTGGGCTCAATGAGGGCGATATCCTTGACCCCGTAGCGCCTTAGGCGTGCCGCCAGCGATACCCCAGCATTACCTCCGCCGATGATGACTACATCATGGTGGTTGGACATGGCCTACTTCTTCTCGGTAAGCGCTGAGCCTTTGTGCGCCGCCCGTGCACCCGTTTTTTCGGATTCAACCACGTACTGCGGATCTTCTTCGGAGGCCCGATGGGTATTGCCGTCAAGCTCGAAGTCGCTGGTCTTCTTTTCCAGGATCTTTCCGTGCGTCTTTCCTTGGGAGGTATTCCACTCCACGTGGGTTCCCTTGCTCAGTGCCATGTCCGCTCCAATGTGTGCTCTGCAGCTCTGACATCACGCGCCGCCCCACAATAGTAAGCATGATGATCTTTTTGCGGAACCCAGGCATCCGTTCACGCGGTGTTTGAGTTGGCGCTTGCTCCCTGCCCGTGCAGGGCTGTCCTCATCTTTTTCAGATGCAATCCCCTGCAGGGAATCGCTGCCGAGACCAAGTCTTTGCTGTGCTGGTGCTGGGGGTCAGTGAAGAACTTGTCTGTGTCCGTCAGCTCCACCAACCGCCCTTGGTAGAGGACGGCTACGCGTTGGCACATGTGGCGGACCACGTCCATGTCGTGGGTGATCATCATCAGGGAGAGTCCCCGTTCGCGGTGCAGGCGTTGCAGCAGATCAAGGATGGTTCTCTGTGTCAGGGCATCCAGGGCAGAGGTTGCTTCGTCGCAAATGAGCACCTCGGGCTCCAGCAGGAGTGCCCTGGCGATGGTGACCCGCTGCAACTGGCCTCCGGAGCATTGGCCGGGGCGCCTGTCCAGCAGCGCGGGGTCCAATTCCACCTCGGTCATGGCATCGTTCAGCCGCTGCGTTTTCAAGCCCGCTGAAAGTTCCCGCGGTAAAGGTGCTTCCAAGCTGGCGCGGAGCGTCATACGTGGGTCGAAGGCGTCGTGAGGTTCCTGGAACACCAGTTGGACGGCAGTGTTATCCGTAAGGCGGCCTGCCGACAGAGCCCGGGTGATGCTGCCGCTGCTGATTCCTTCAAGACCGACGATGGCCCGGGCGAGGGTGCTTTTCCCCGATCCCGACTGGCCGAGCACCCCGAGGATCTCGCCCTTGTTCAGTTCAAGGGAAACAGCATCCAGCGCTGGAGCGCGGCCCCGCCTGCTTCGTCCGAAGTTCTTCACCACGCCGTTCAGGGTGAGGACAGCGGGCCCCGGCTTCGGCTGCTTCACAGTCCCTGACGGCAGGAGGTTCGAGGCTTCGAGGAGCCTCTGCGTGTAGGGAGTCTTCGGACTTCCCAACACTTCTTCGGTAGTGCCGGACTCAACGATCTTCCCTGCGTCCATCACCAACACACGGTCTGCGAAGGCCGCAACGGAAGCAAGGTTGTGGGTGATGTAGAGGATTCCCAGTCCGCGCTGGCTCCGTTCGCGGTCCAGCAGCTGCAGGATCTGGCGTTCCAGGACCTTGTCCAGCGCGGACGTCGGCTCGTCGGCAAGCAGGATCCCAGGCTGGCCCGCCAAGGCCATGGCTGTCATTGCACGCTGGGCCATGCCACCGGAAAGTTGATGCGGGTAGGACCTGGCGCCCCACTGCGGATTCTCGAATCCCACTTCACCCAACAGTTCCAGCACCTTGGCGTCCGCAGCTTTACCGCGCAGGCCTGAATGGAGACGGAGTGGTTCCCTGAGATGGGCGCGGATGGTCTTATTGGGGTTGAACATCTTCTTGGGCTGTTGGAACAGCATCCCCAGCCGGCCACCCCGGATGCGGTTCAGTTCACCTTCAGGGGCACAGGTCACGTCGACGGAGCCCACATGGATGGACCCCGAAGCAATCCGCAACTGCTCCGGCAGCAACTGCAGGACGGACCGGGCAGTCATGGTCTTGCCCGACCCCGAACCGCCCACGAGCGCTACAAACTCGCCGGGGTGTACTGCAAGGCTGACATCGGAAAGAACAGGCCGCCCGCCGCCTGCTCCCACCACCGTCAGGTCCTTGATCACCAGTTCAGGCATGTTGACCCTCCACCACCAGGACATCCACCGGATCGGCTGCCCGCCGTGATGTCCGCTGACCGATCAGCGTGACACAAAGGGCAACCAGGAAGATGGTGAGTCCCGGAGCAACAATCCCCCACGGCGCCCGCTCCGCGTATGGCTGGGCCGCTGCCACCATGGAACCCCAGTCCGATTGCGGCGGCTGAACGCCCAGGCCGAGGTAGGACAGGGCTCCCACGCTGATCAGGAGCTGCCCGAAACGCAGTGTCGCCTGCCCCAGCATGGGGGCGGCGAGGTGCGGGATGATGTGGCGGAACACAATGAACGACGGCGAACAGCCCACCACACGCGCTGCTTCGACGAAGCCGCGCGCAGAGACGTCGTAGGCCAATGTCCGCGCCAGGCGGGCAAAGGGCGTCCACCCTGTCACCGTCAACGCGACCAGCAGCGACGTAAATCCGGTGCCCATGGCAGCAACGATGAACAATGCCACCACCATCTCCGGCAGCGCCAACAAAACGTCATTGGTACGGGTGAACAGTTCATCTACCCAACCCTTCCGCCGGGCGCTGAGCACACCGATCCCCAACCCGATGATCCCCGTCAGGAGGGTAGCCAGTGCCGCCACCACCAGGGAGAACCGACCGCCGTCGAGCAAGCGGCTCAGCGTATCCCGCCCGAGGTGGTCTGTCCCCAGCCAGTGTGTGGCACTGGGCGGCGCAAGCCGCACAGCGAGGTTCTGGTCCTCCGGAGGAAAAGGCGCCAACCACGGCGCAGCCGCCACGGCGGCGACTATCAGGACAAGAATAACGACGGCGGCGCCGTCGAGCACTGACCGTTTACGCAAGGGCGCCACTCACCTTTGGACTCAGAATCCGGTGCAGGAAGTCCGCCAGAGTGGTGATGGCAACGGCCAACGCCACCACAACCACCACGCCTCCCTGCGCCAGGGGGATGTCACTATTGACCACGGCGTCGTAGAGGAGCCGTCCCATGCCAGGGATTGCGAAGATTACCTCCACAATCACCGACCCTCCCAGCAGCCCCGCGAACCACACCGCGAACAAAGTGGACAAGGGAACCAGTCCGTTGGGAATCACATGCTGCAGGACCGTCTGCACGTGGCTGAGCCCCCGGGCCCGGGCCGCCTGGATGTGTTCGGCTTCCAGGGCATCGATCATGCCCGAGCGGACTGCTGACGTGAAGAAGCTGATAGGGCGCAGGGCCAGCGTCGCGGCGGGCAGGACGATGGAGGACGCCGTGTTCCACCCTGCCGAAGGGAGCCAGGCAAGCCTCAGTGCAAAGACCAGCACCAGCAGGGGTGCCAGCCAGTATTCCGGCATGGCAATGAAAGACTGCGTGACCGTAGTGATGAGTTTGTCGGTTTTGCTGCCTTGCTTCAGAGCCGCCACGATCCCCAACGGCAGGGACACCACTAAAGCTGCGCCCAAGGCCACCAGGACAAGGCTGACGGTGATCCCCAAAGCAGGCATCACTTGATCGATCACCGGTGTCCGGCTGATGTGGGACAACCCCATGTCACCGGTGAAGAAATCACCCAGCCACCGGAGATATTGGGCGGGAAGGGGATCGTTCAATCCCAGGCTGTCCGCCAGTGCATGGACCGTTGCCTCATCAACGACATCTCCTGCCACCCTGGAACGGATGATTTTCCTGACAGGATCGCCCGGAGTCACATACGGAATCAGGAAGACGGCGAAAGACGACAGCAGGACGGCGACCACCAGGGTCGCCGTCCGCCTCGCAAGGAAGGTGATCATACGCTTCTAGCTTGTCCCGGCCCGTTGCTAGGAGCCGGCCTTGGCCGTCTGCGCAGTCAGGACATACCGGGACAGCGGATCCTGGGCGTAGGACAGGACGTTGCTGCGGACAGCGTCCGTGGCTTGTTCATTGACGAGCCAGAGGTTCACGGCTTGGTCGTTAAGGAGTTGACCGGCTTTGGCATACAGCTTGTACCGTTCCTCGGTGTTGGAGGTCTTGGCTGCTTCGGCGATGATGGCGTCGTAGTCCTCGTTGCAGAAGTGGCTCAGGTTGTACGTCCCCTTGCAGGTGTAATCGGCCGTAAGGAAGCCAATGGGATCTGCGATGTCGATGAGCCGGTTGCGCTGGCTCAGGATCATGTCATAGTTACCGGCCAGGACGTCCGGTTCGGCCGAGGCGTATTCCTTGGCCTGGATGGTCACCGGTACACCGATGTCCTTGAGGTTGTCCTGGATCACTGTTGCTACGTCGGCGAACTCTGCCCGCTCCACAATGGCGATGATCTCCAGCGGTTTGTCCGCGGTGTAACCGGCATCGGCCAGGAGTTTCTTCGCTTCGTCCAGGTTCTGCTTGGGCGCCTTGGCTTCGCTGGACGCCCAGGGCTCGGAGGGCGCGAAAGGACCGGTGGCAGGCAGCGCCGCGCCTTCGTAGACGCTGGCTGCCAAAGCTTCCAGGTCCAATGCGGACCGGAGTGCCTTGCGGAAATCGACGTTGTTGAAAGGTGCCCGGCCGTTGTTCATGTACAAGGTGGCCGTGCGGGGCGAATCTGCCTTCAGGACCGAAACATCAGGTGCGCTTTCAAGGGTGGACAGCGCAGAGGCCGGGATGGATAGGGAAATGTCCGCTTCGCCGGTCTGTACTTGGGCCGCACGGGTAGCTCCGTTGGTGATGAAGCGGACCTCGGCGCCCGCCAATTGCACCTTTCCGCCCCAGTAGTTCTCGTTGCGGTCAAGCGTCAAGGACTGCTTTGCCTTTTCCGATACCGGCGTGAACGGGCCGGTGCAGTGACCGAAGGGATCAATCGTGCCACCTGCGTAGGCGGCAGGGGCGAGAATGCCGGTGTTGACGCTCGCCAGGCGGAACGGCACCAGTGGGTTCTCCGCCGGGGTGGTCACGCGAACGGTTTTGGCGTCCGTGGCCTGGACGGCAGTGACAATGGCCGGGCTGAACGCCCGGGCAGGGACTTTGGCCTTCAGGACGGAGTTCAGCGAGGCGGCGACCGCCTCCGCCGTGAGATCGGTGCCGTCCTGGAACTTCACGCCTTCGCGGATGGTGAAGTCCCACTCCAGGGGTGAGACCTGCTTCCACTCAGTGGCAAGGAACGGGACCACTTTGCCCTGGGCGGAGTCGTACTTGGTCAAGGTTTCCAGGCAGCCGGACAGCGAGAGGATGTACGCGGCGTCGGACTCCAACGCCCAGTTGGCCACTGGCGCGCGGAAGTTGTCCACGACGATGCGCTGGTTGGTATCGGCAACCTTTTCGGTGGTAGCTGTCTGTCCACCGCTGAGACCACAACCGGTCAGGGCGAGAAGTGCAGCGACCCCAAGGGCTGCTGTGGAAAGGCTGAGTGTGCGCAAAGGAACCGCCTGCGATGTATGCCCGGAACGGGAGGGCATGGGGAAGTAGAGACTATTTAGGTTAGCCTTACCTCCCACGCAACACCAAAAACGGCCGGCTTCGCAGGCGCGTCATAATGTGCCCGACATCACCCGCCAGTTTCATCAGGTCAGTTCGTCAAGTCAGTTGGAACAAGCCGGACCATCATCAGGGCGCCATGGCGTGGGCACTCCGGATCAGCCTTCCCGGGCTTTTCGGGTAGCGGCGTCATTGGCCTTCTGCAGTGCGTGGATCAGCTCATCCTTATCCATGGTTGAGCGCCCCTTGATGTCCAGTTCGCGGGCCCGCCGGTAGAGGTGCTCCTTGGAAGCATTGGCGTCCACTCCGCCGGCAGTGGGCTTGTCAGAGCTGACCCCTTCCGCCGCATGGTCATCGGAAGGTCCACGTTCTTCCTTGGGTTCCCAATGGTCGCCAACCTTCTCGTAGCTGTGCTTCAGCGATGCGAAGGCCGTGCGGGCGGCCCTGCTCTCATCGCCGTCGTAGGATTCCATCGCGGAGTCGTAGGTCTTGGTGAACGTGTCCTGGGCTTTCTGGTCCGAGCGCTGAAGGGTTGAGGGCAACTCGTTCTTTCGGGCGTGATCGTTCTTGCCGGTCTTGGGCATGTCACTCACTCTCCTGGTCCAGGGAATACCTCAAGCATGCGACAACACCAGGGCCGACCTCAAGATGCCCTCACGAGGCCCCGGCGCCTGCCAAAGCCGGCCAGAGTCTGAAGCCAAGGGCCCAAGAAAGGGCCGAAAAGCGGTGGGCGTAGGGTGGAAGGTGGACGAAAGGAGCACTTCATGAAGAAAATCCTCATGGTAGTAACCAGCGTTTCCGAGCTCGGCGACACGGGAGAGAAAACCGGCTACAACGTGGCCGAAGCCGCCCACCCCTGGAAGGTCTTCAAAGATTCGGGCCACTTCGTCGATTTTGCGTCCATCAAAGGAGGCCAGCCTCCACGCGATGAAGTGGACGAAGAGGATCCCATCCAGGTTGCCTTCACCCAGGACGAGACAACGCGCGCAGGGCTGTACAACACCGCCCGCGTCGACGTCGTCGATCCCGCCCAATACGATGCCATCTACCTCGTGGGTGGCCACGGCACCATGTGGGACTTCCCCGACAGCGAAGGCCTGCAGAATCTGGTGGCCGGCATTTACAACGCCGGCGGCCTGGTGGGTGCCGTATGCCACGGGCCGGCCGGACTGGTGAACGTAGAACTGGACAACGGATTCCGGCTGGTCGAGGGCCGCGACGTGGCAGCGTTTACCAATGACGAAGAAGTGGCTGCAGGCAAAGACAAGGTCATTCCCTTCTTCCTTGCAGACCGGCTTGAGGAACAGGGGGCGCGCCACGTCTCCGCGGGGGTCTTTGAGGAGAAGGTGGCGGTTGACGGCCGCCTTGTCACAGGCCAGAACCCTGCCTCGGCGGCCGGCGTGGCCAAAGAAATGGAAAAACTCTTTGCCGAAGTCATCCACCAGGAAAAGGCCGAAGAGCAGCACGAGGCAGATGCAGTGCGTGCTGGGAAGGACGCCGAAAAGTCCGCCAGGAAGCAGGCCGGTTCTGACACCGGCCACTGACTAGAGGTAGTCATGCCCCCGCGCCCGCGCTATTTCCACGAGCGTCGAGTGGAAAGCCACTTCCGCGGGGGCATACACCTTGTCCTGGCGCTGGGCAAGGAGTACCCGACGCAAGGGCGCATCGGGGCCAAGGCTGAGGACGCGGACATCGGGGTGCTGCAAGGCCACCGCCGTTTTGGGCACCATCGCCACCCCCATACCCACGCTGACCATGGCCTGCGCCTCCTGGTAATCGTTCGCCAAAAAGCCGATGTTCGGCTCAAAGCCGGCAACATGTGCTGAACGTTGAAGCACTTCAACCACCGGATGTGCTTCCGCGCGGACTATCCATGACTCCTTCCGGAGTTCTCCCATCTCCACTTGCTCCTGGTCGGCCAAGGGGTGTCCCTTTGCCACCAAAATCACTGTGCTCTCCTGGAAGACCTCGGTGATGCGGATGGATTCATCGTTGAACCGGTTCCAGGGGTAGTCCCACAGCAAACACAATCCCGTCACTCCTGACTGAAGGTCCGAGACCAACTCGTCAAAGCGTGCGCTGCGCACGGAGAGGCCAATGGCCGGGTACCGCTTCTTGAATGCCCTGATGACCAGGGGCAGAAACGATCCCGCGAGTGTGGGAAAGGTACCAATGGTCAGCGAACCGCGGTTCAAGCCTGCGATTTGGTCCAGGTCGGAACGGGCCGCCCGCATCTGACCCACAATTTTCCGGGCATGCCCTGCGAGTATCTGGCCTGCCTCGGTGGGAACAACGCCGCGCGAACGTCGGTTCAGCAACGGCTGGCCGACCTCTTGCTCAAGCTTGCGCAGCTGCTGTGAAACGGCCGAGGGAGTGTAGAGCATGGTATCGGCTGCAGCAGTAATGGATCCCTGCTCGACGACTTCCACCAGCAGCGCGAGCCTTCTGATGTCGAATAATTCCGGGGTGTCGTCGTTAAGCATGCCTTCACACTCCTGTTTTAACCGTTCATTCACTGCATTTACTCGGCATAGAGCTGCCATTCAGCGGACCGCGTCGTCCAGACACGGGCACACTTTCCTCCGCTAGACACTTTAGCCTCAATGAATGAAGCAAGGCTACAGCCCCCTCTAGAAATCCAACATTGTCTTCATTTGTGATCCGGATCATCCTCGTAGCAGGAACAACATCAACGAGATGCAGGGAACACCATGAAGATAGAAGCGGAATGGATGCGCGGAGGTACCAGCAAGTGCTGGGTCTTTGAAACTGCGCATCTGGAAGAAACCGGCACCGACGTCAACGAGCTGCTTCCCAGGCTCTTCGGAAGCCCGGACTCCCGCCAGATCGACGGCGTTGGTGGGGCCACTTCCACCACCAGCAAAGCGATGATCCTCAGCCGGCCCGAGGACGAAGACGTGGATGTCGAATTCACCTTCGCGCAGGTAGGCATCGAAGAGGCAGCCGTGGACTGGGGCAGCAACTGTGGCAACTGCTCCGCAGTTGTGGGCCTGTACGCCATCGAAAAGGGCTGGGTGTCGCCCGACGGCGATTCCACCCGCATCGTCACCCGCAACACCAACACGGGCCAGATCATCATCCAGCGGGTTTCCACCCCCAATGGCGCCCTGCCGATCGTTCCGGACGCGGAAATGCCCGGCGTCGTTTTTCCCGGTTACAGGGTGGGCCTCGGCTTCTTTGATCCGGCAGGAAAAACCACCGGGAAGCTCCTTCCTACCGGCGCGCCGACGGACGTCATCCTCGCAGGAGGCACGCGGTGGACCGTATCAATGGTCGACGCCGGTGCGCCAGTTGTCATGGTCCGCGCAGAAGAGTTGGGACTGGACACTTCGCGCTATGACACCTGGGGCGCAGGGGTGGAACTGCAACTGGACACCTTGGACGTTATCCGACGCCAGGCGGCGGTCCGTATGGGTTTGGCAACGAGCCCCTCCCAGGCGGCGCGGGCCGTTCCCAAGCTTGCGATCGTGGCCGCACCCAGCAGCAACGACCCCGTAGGTGACGTCAACGTCATGATGCTTTCCATGGGCAAGCCACATCCGGCACTGGCCATCACGGGCAGCATCGCTTTGACATTGGCCGCCCGCACCCCAGGAACGGTGCTGAACGGGATCACGGGCACCGTTTCTTACCCCACCCTGAAACTCCGGACGCCGGCCGGCGTGATCGAGACCTGGACCGAGCAACGCGACGGTTCACTCCTGGTGGGCGTCGACCGGACTGCCCGCACCATCGCCACCAGCATCATTCACCTCCCGGAGACTCTCGGCAGTGCCGTCGAAGCCTCGCTTGCATCAGCCACTCAATGAGGAGAAACCATCATGGCTAAGACTACGTACCAACCAGCTCCCAAAGCCGAGAGCGAAATCCGGGACCGGAGTTCCAGCAGTCCCAACCGCCGCCGCCGTATCCTGCTTCTAACGGTTGCCGCTTCCGTGATCCTGGGCTTGGTCGCCATCCTGTTCGGGGGCGCCATCTTCAACCCGGCGGCTACCCCGGAATCGGAGCCGACCATGACTGCCACCCAGATCATCCCTCTGGTCATCCTGGTGGTGATGTTCGTCGTCGCCACCAAGTGGCCGCTGAACATTGGCGTGATGGGGCTGGTCGCCTCCTTCGGTGTCGGCTACTTCATGCTGGGCATGACCGATAAAGAGATCCTGGCCGATTTCCCGTCAAACATCGTCATCACCATCATTGGCGTCACGTACTTCTTCAGCATGGCCCAGAGGAACGGGACCATCGACATCATCGTCCAGAACTGCGTCCGCGCGGTTCGAGGCAAAACGTTGCTTTTGCCATGGGTATTCTTCCTGCTGGCAGCATCACTGACCGCGCTGGGCACGTTCTCCCCCGCAGCCGTCGCCCTGCTGGCGCCTGCAGCCATTGGACTGGCCTACGAATCACGGATCCACCCAGTCCTGATGGGCGCCTTCATCATCAATGGGGCCCATGCCGGAGGGTTCTCCCCCTTGTCCGTGGCAGGCGTACTGGTCCATGACATTGCCGTGAAGAACGGCTTCCCGATCTCCCAAGGTGCCCTTTTCGGCGCGAGCTTCGCGCTGAACCTCATCCTCTCGGTCCTCACCGTGGTGCTGTTCGCCCTCCTGGGCAAACTTCGCGACGGCGCCGCGGGCCAGCATGCCGACCTCGAGGCACGCAGCACCCGGCCCCACGGGCAGCAGATCCTCACCCTGGGCCTGATCGCGGCAATGCTTGTGTGCGCCTTGGGCTTCCATATGCCCATCGGCTTCGTCGCCCTCTCTGCCGGACTTCTCCTGGCCCTGGTCAACATCAAGGAGCACCAGACGTTCATCGGCGGAGTTTCATGGTCAACGGTCCTGCTGGTCGCCGGCATGATCACCTACGTGTCCTTGCTGCAGCACGTCGGCGTCATCGACACGCTGGCCGAGCAAGCCCTGGCGCTCGGAGCCCCGCTGCTCATTGCCCTTGTTCTCTGCTACGTAATTGGAGTCGGCTCGGCCTTCGCCTCCTCAACTGCCCTGCTGACCGCATTTATCCCGCTGGCCGGGCCGTTGCTTGCGACCAGTTCACTCAGCGCGTCAGGCACCGTGGCTGCCCTGGCCATCGCCGCAACCGTCGTTGACGTCTCTCCCTTCTCCACCGACGGAGCGTTGGTTGTGGCCAATGCCCGCGAAGACGATCGCCAGCGCGTGTATAAGCAATTGATGATGTACGCCGGCGGCGTAGTCCTGGTTGCACCCGCCCTGGCTTGGACCCTGCTGGTTCCCACCGGAATCATGTAGCCCAGGACCTCATGGACTGCCGAAGAAGAGTTCGGCATGCGTAGGGGACGGCACCTGCACACCATCGCAACAGGAAGCCCGAACCGCGGGCGCAGGAAACGCACCCTACGCAGCAAAGGGCAGGGCCACCAGGAAGGTGGTCCTGCCCTTTGTCGTTGGACGCTGCCCAGCCGTCACCGGCTCACCATCGGTTTATGGGGTGACCTTGAGCTCCCGGAGGGTCAGGTTCCGGAACGTGGCCGATCCTTCATGGGCATAAAGGCGGATACCGTCATCGCCTTCAAGGGGAAATACCCGATGTGAATGGACCACGCGCCCGTCACCGACGAACATTTCCACGCTGGTGCGATCCACCAGGATGCGCAGCGCAAGACTGCCCGCGGCAGGGTCCACCGGGGTTTGGGTTTCGCCGGCCGTGGGGTTGATCGTGGGGCGGCGGTTGACGTAGGCGAAGGGACCACCCAGGAAGGCGCCCGCGGCGACGTGCCTGCCGCCACGTGGTGCCCTGCATACTTCGAATCCAAGGTTGGCAGGCGGCGCGGCCGGGTCCCACACCACCTCACAGCTGAGGTCGACGGCCAGGGACCGGACCTCCAGGTCGTGGGTGCCGGCCACCACCACGTCACCGAGTCGATGCTCGCGCGTGACATGGTCACCCACGGCAGAGGTCGGCGCGGAGGCGAGGTAGTAGGCGTTGCCTCCACGCTTGAGCCGGATGTCGCGGACGATCATGTCATCGCCGTTGTAGCCATCGGTGGCAAGAGTTGGCGTGTTGTGGGGGTAGTCCCAGAAATTTGCCCAGCCGATCGCCCTGCGCAGGGTTGGATCCTCCGCGCCCGAGGAATCGTGGTGTGGGTAGGTAACCACGCCATAGAAGTCGAAACCATAGTCGAGCCATTCCGGTTCGGACCGGTCCGGGGTGAACGAACTGCCGTCAAAAGCTCCGGTCCAATAGGCGTACGTTGCGGGCAGTCCGCGGCCCTTGCCGTTCGCGCTGGTGCCAAGAACCCAATGGGAGGTGCCGTCGTCGGCCGTCATCCTGAAAATGTCCGGGCACTCAAGCAACCCCAGGTCCTCACGCGCAAATTCGCCAACGCGTGTCCAGGACCGCAGGTCCTTTGATGCGTAAAAGCCGAGTTTCCGGCCCTCGGCGTTCGCCATGAACCATCGGCCCCGGTCCCCGTCCCAGATCACTTTGGGATCACGGAAATCATGTACGCCGGGGTTGGGCAATACCGGCGCTTGACCTCCCGGGGTGAAAGAGCGGCCCCTGTCCGTGGAGTACCAAAGATACTGCGCTTGCCGTCCTTCCGGTGCCTGGGTAACCAGGGCTATGACAGCACCCGCCCCGTAACCGGCAGTGTTCTTCTCATCCACCACGAGGCAACCGGACCAGCAGTCACCATTGCCGTTGCTGAACTTCGGTATCGCTACACCCTGGTCCCGGAATGAGACGTGGTCCGTGGTGGTTGCCCGGCGCCAGGACGTACCCCCACCGCCGTTGATGTAATCGGCGTTGTACAGGTAGTAGTAGTGGTACTCGCCGTCCAGGTAGATGGGCCGCTGGGGATCGTTCTTCCAGTTGTCCGGCACGCTGAAATGATAGGCGGGACGCATTCGCGATCTTCCTTTCGACGGCGGGACATCTGCCGATCCAGGTCCGCCGGGCCCGGCCTGCGCGGTGGAAACCGACAATGCAATTGAACCGCCCAATGCGGCCGCGCCGGCTCCTGTGAGAAGTCCGCGGCGGGAGAGGCTCGAGGATTTTTCCATGGATGTCACTTCCCTTCCGGCAAAAGGCTGCGGGTGCCTTCGAAGATCCCGGCCATGGACCAGGCATCAAAGGAAATCAGCCGCACCGAACCTTCGCTGGCAGCCAGGCTCACCTTCCCGCCACCGAGGGTGGGGTAGATCCGGGCAGTGAGCGGCTTGCCGTTGGCGAAAATTTCGACGGCGGACCGGTCCACCAGCACGCGCAGGCGGACACGGCCTTCCGCCATGGGCAGGGGTCCGGACTTGTCCTCCACATCCACCAAGGGGTCCAGGCTGCTACGGGTGCGGTCAAGGCGGAGGGTGCCGTCCAGGGTTTCATCAGCCGGACGGTCCAGCACGATCACCGTCTCCTCGGCGCCGTCCGGGGACGCGAGGATTCCCAGCCTCAGCTCCCCTCCTGGCGCGAGTTGCAGCTCCAGTTCAAGGTCCAGTTGGTTCCCTGACACACCCGTATCCAACGGCGTTCCATGCCCCACCAGCACCTGGGCCGGCACGCTGGCGTGGTTATTGCGCAGCTTGTCGATTTCGGGGACCGGCGCGAACTCCAGGGTTCCGTCCTGTCCCACGGTGGTGACCCGGGGCAGGCTCATCACTCCGGACCAGCCGGCCTCAACCATGGCTGCGTCGCTTCGCCCTTCCTGCATCCAGCCGAACATGATCCGCCGGCCCGCCTCATCCTGGAATGACTGGGGCGCGTAGAAGAACCGCCCTCCGTAGTCCAGCCGGTGCAGCGCCTCGGGCTCGAAGGCATCCCCGGCGTAGCGGCCGGTCCAGTACAGCGGGTGGCGGGTTTCGCCGTCGTCCCAGGCTGAAAAGACCAGCACATCGGGCGAGTTGCCGGCGGGTGCCGAACCCAGCGATCCCGTCCCTGCACGGAAGAGGTCTACGCATTCCCACATGGTCCCGGTCCAGTCCGTGTCCGATGGATCACCTTGGGAAGCATCGCCGATGACCAACGGTCCCACATAGTTCCAGGACCGGAGATCCTCTGATTCATACAAAAACGCCGTGCCGCCGCGGTGCCGGATTCCCGAACCCACCAGTTGCCGCCACACAGAGCCCTCCCGCCACACACAGTGATCGCGGTAGGCGGTGATGTCCACGCCAACGGGCGGTGCGGCAATGACGGGGTTTTGGGGATCTTTGGTCCAGCTCATCAGGTCCGCGGAACCTACAGCGACGCAGGGCAGCTCCCTGTCGTTGGACCGTCCGGAGTACACCAGGGTGGGCGTACCGCCGTCGTTGACCAACACCCCGGACCAGCAACCTTCAGCGTCCGGTCCCGCGGAGGGCTCCAAGGCAACAGGTTGGTCCTCCCAGCTGACCAGGTCGGTGCTGGTGGCATGCCCCCACTGGATCCGGTGGTGGAAGGCACCCTCAGGGTTGTACTGGTAAAAGAGGTGGTAGGTGCCGTCCCACTGGCTGACGCCATTGGGATCGTTAAGCCAACCGGCCGGGGAGACAAAGTGGAATCGCGGCCTGAGGGGATCGGCTTCAGCGCGGGCCACCAGTTCTTCCTGCGGAACGGTGGCGAACGGGTGGGTCAATTCAGTCATGCTGAGGCCTCTTCTTGAATGGTCGACGTCGGGTGGCTGGGTTGGGCCGGTTCACCCGCCAGTGCATGGCCACCGGCAGCTGCCCACGGGCGGTAGAGGTGGCAGCGCACCCAGTGCTGGTTTTCGGGGTCCCCCACTTGATGGCGGACGGGCTTGTTGGCGGAGCAGGCCTGGTTCGGGTCACCATCGAAGGCGCAATGGGTCGAGGCCATGACCGCCTGCCGCAGGGCGGCCCTGCGGACGGGATCGTACGAGCCTGCCCGCGCCGGGTCCGGAACGGCTGAAACCAGCAGCTGCGTGTATGGATGCGCAGGGTTTGCCAGCAGGTCCAGCGATTCGCCTTCCTCCACCAGTTCACCGGCGAACATGACTGCTGTCCGGTCAGCCAGGTAGCGGGCCGATGCCAGGTCATGGGTGATGTAGAGCATGGAGATGCCTTGCTCGTCCCGGAGCTTGCGCATGAGGTTGAGCACGCCGATCCTGACGGAAACATCGAGCATTGAGGTGGGCTCGTCGGCCAGGATGACCTGAGGTTCAACGGCCAGTGCCCGGGCAATTGCCACACGTTGGCGCTGACCACCGGAGAGCTCGTGCGGGTAGGAGTTCAACATGTCCGCCTCGAGGCCAACAGTCGTCATGAGTCCCTCAAGCCGCCGCCGGGCCTCGTCACCGGATTTACCGGCCTTGCCGTGGATCGCCAGCGAACGCTGCAGGAAGTGCTCGATCCTGTGGGCAGGGTTCAAGGAACCGAAAGGGTCCTGGAAGACCATCTGGAGCTGGGACCGAAACGCCCGTGACGCCTGGAACCTGTCCCGCTTCAGGACATCGACGCCGTCGATGAGGATTTCGCCGGAGGTTGGCTTCTCGAGCCTTGCCACACAGCGGGCCAAAGTGCTCTTGCCCGAACCTGACTCCCCCACCAGTGCCACGATTTCACCGCGGCCAAGAGTCAAGTCGACGCCGTGCAAAGCGCGTACAGAGTCGCGGGAAAACAGGCCGCCCACCGGGAACGACTTTCCCAGGCCGCGGATTTCCAAGGCAGGGCTGCCGGTCAGGGTCTCCGGCCGCGGGGTCATGACAGAGTGGCTCACAGCGCGACTCCTTCCAGGTTGGCGGGTTCGATCACTGGCGTGCCGGCACCGAAGGGGGCCACAAAATGGCCGGGGGCGGCCTCGGTGAGGTCCGGGATGTTGCGGAACTTCACGCCGTCGGGCAGTCCGGTCAGTGGAACACGTGGTCCGGTGAGCGGCGGGAACGCACCCATCAGGGCTTGTGTGTAGGGGTGGCGGGGATTGGCGTAGACATCCTGGGCCTTGGCGGTCTCCACGATCCTGCCGCCATACATGACGGCCATGCGGTGAGAGAGTTCCACCATGAGGGACATATCGTGCGTGATGAACAGGACGGAGAAACCCAGCTCCCGCTGCAGTTCCTTGATTTGAGCCATGATCTCCTGCTGGACCACCACGTCGAGTGCTGTGGTGGGTTCATCCAGGATCAACAGCGAAGGTTTGAGCGCAACCGCCATGGCAATGACGGCACGTTGGCGCATGCCACCGGAGAGCTGGTGCGGATAGGACTTGAGCCGCGCGGGGTCGATCCTGACCAACTCCAGCAACCCGGCGGCACGCCGCATCGATTCCTTCCGCGAGTAGCCGGCGTGGGTGGTGAAAATGTCCACGATCTGTTCGCCGATGGTCAGGACCGGGTTGAGCGAGTTCATGGCCGATTGGAAGACCATGGCCACGTCCTGCCAGCGGAAGCGCCGCAGCTCCTCCTGGCTCATGGCCAGGACGTCCTTGCCACCGAAGGAAATGCTGCCGCCGGCAATCTTGGCCGGGTCCTTCAAGAGCCTCATGATCGAGTTGGCGATGGTGGACTTTCCGCACCCTGATTCTCCGGCGAGGCCGAATACCTCACCGGTGCCGATGCTGAAGGAAACACGGTCGACGGCGGTGGTGGACCTGGTATCGCCGATGTACTTGACCGTGAGGTCCTTGACCTCAAGGACGGGTTCGTGGGAGCCGAAGGAAACCTGGGAAATGGTCACTTGGCGGCGCTCCTTTCGGCGGTGCCGGCTGACGTCTTGGGGGTCTTGATCTTTCGCAGGCGCGGGTTGGTAACCTCATCGACGGCGTAGTTGATGAGGGCGAGGGCGAAGGCAACCAGGGCAATGCACACGCCGGAGGGTACAAAGACCCACCAACTGCCGGTGAGCAGCGCGCCTTCATTGCCGGCCCAGAAAAGGTTGTTGCCCCACGAGACCGTGCTGACATCGCCCAGGCCCAGGAATTCCAGGCCCGCTTGGGCTCCGATTCCGTAGATGACGCATGCCAGCAGGGTGCCCATGACGATCGAGGCCATGTTGGGCAGGATTTCGCGGAACATGATCCGGCCTGCCCGTTCGCCGGAGACTACGGCTGCGGCCACGAAGTCCTTGGATCGGATGGAGAGGGCCTGGGAGCGCAGGACGCGTGCCGAACCGGCCC
Source organism: Arthrobacter sp. TmtSoilC79 (assembly GCF_059739405.1). NCBI lineage: Bacteria > Bacillati > Actinomycetota > Actinomycetes > Micrococcales > Micrococcaceae > Arthrobacter > Arthrobacter sp. TmtSoilC79. Next base: position 2,445,487 of record NZ_AP046051.1, read on the forward strand.
ATCCGGTGACCACCAGAACCAGAATCACGGTGCCCAGGCCCGGCGGAAGGAACGCGGCCAGGATGACCAGCAGCGGCAGGCCGGGCAGGAGCAGGAAGACGTTGGTCACCAGGGACAGTGCCTCGTCGATGAATTTGCCGAAGTAAGCCGAGGCAAGTCCGACCAGGATGCCGATGAAGGTCGATGCCAGGCCCACGGTCAGTCCCACGAACAGGGAACTGCGGGAACCGTGGACGGTCAGCGCGAGCACGTCCTGTCCCTTGGCGGTGGTCCCCAGCCAGTGCTCGGCCGATGGTTCCAGTGATGCCATCGCGGTGATCCTCGAGGGGTCTCCCGGGAACAGCACCGGCGCCAGCAAGGCCAAGGCTATGAAGATAAGCATCACGGCCATGCCTGTCAGTGCTTTCTTGTTGCTGATGAGGCCGTGGATGAAGCTGCGGTTGGGCTTGCGGACAGCCGGTGTGGTGGTTGGCTGCTTCAAAAGTGCGGTTGTCATGGTCAGTCCTCTAGTTGCTGCGCACGCGCGGGTCGAGGCGGACGTAGAGGATGTCCACCAGGAAGTTGGCAAGCAGCACAGCGGCGGTGATGGTCAGGAACAAGCCCTGCATGAGCGGATAGTCAAGGCCCTGGACGGCGTTGAGCAGCTGGTAGCCGACACCGGGGTAGGCGAAAACCACCTCTGTGAGCAGCGCACCACCCACCACAAACCCCAGCCCCATGCCGAAGCTGGTCACTGAAGGCAGCATGGCGTTGCGTGCTGCGTAGCGGAGCATGATTCGTCCCGGACGGAGTCCCTTGGCCTCGGCCATGGTGATGTAGTCCTCGGAGTTCGTGGCAATCATGGTGTTCCGCATGCCCAGCATCCAGCCGCCAATGGAAACCAGCACGATCGTCAACGCCGGCAGCACAAGGTGGGCACCGACGTCGCCAATGAACTCCCAAGTGAAAGCAGGTTCCAAACCGTCAGTGAAGGCATGACGGATCGGGAACCACCCCAGCACCACCCCGAACAGGTACAGCGCACCCATGGCCAGCCAGAAATACGGGAAGGAGCCGATGAAAACCAGCAATGGAGGAAGCGCCGAGTCGATCGCGCCGCCGCGCCGCCAAGCAGCGAGGATCCCCAACAGGTTGCCCACGACGGCGGCAATCACCAGCGCGGTGCCGCCCAGCAACAGCGTCCATCCGATCTGCGAGGAGATGACCTCGGTAACCGGCGTGGGGAAACGGGAAATGGAAACACCCATCTGCCCGGTGAAGATGTTCTGCATGTAGTTGATGTATTGCTCCCAAATGGGCCGGTCATCAACACCCAGCAGCTTTCGCAGGGCCTCGATTTGTTCGGGCTGCATTCGGTCCTGGGAGCGGGCAAACATGCGGGACACGGGGTCTCCGGGCATGAACCGCGGAAGCAGGAAATTCAGGGTGATGGATGCCCAGAAGGCGATCAGGTAGAAACCCAGGCGGCGCAGGATGAAGCGCACGGTTTCCCTCCATTCGGGAATTGCGGAAAGTGCGGAAAGAAAGGGGGCACGCCCGGCGGGTTGGCCGGTTAGCGGCCAACCCGCCGGGCGTGCAATGCCAGGCCGTAGATGACCCGGTGGCAGGGGCCCACGCCGCCCGGGTTCCCTGGCCGAAGCGCAGCGAGGTGAGGGCGGCGGTGGATGGGCCCACGCCGCCCGGGTTCCCTGGCCGAAGCGCAGCGAGGTGAGGGCGGCGGTGGGGACTACTTGCGCGGTTCCAGCGTGGTCAAAACCAGGACCGTGGTGGGCGACTTCACTGAGAGGGTGGCGTAGGGGTTCTCTTCGGTGGGCCATCCGGTGAAGCGGGTGTCGTTGAAGGCGCCCCATTCAGGGCCGGAGAACAGCGGCACCAGCGGTGCGACGTCGTTGTACTCTTCCTGCAGCTTGTTGGCGAGGTCCTTTTGCTTGGACTCGTCGGCCTCTGCGGCGAAGTCGGCAAGGAGGACGTCGGCCTTGGGATCGCCAAAGCGGTGGTAGTTATCGAACGTCTTGGTGCCTACCGGCTTCACACTGGCGGTGCCCATGGAAGTGTTGAAGTACTTGTACGGGCTGGGGTCGTTCGCGCTCCAGACAATGCCCGAGTCGAAGTCTCCTGTCTCATAGCCGGCAACCACTGCCGCCCAGTCCGGGGATTCCACCTTGGCCGTCACGCCAACTTCGGCCAGGTTCTGTGCGATGACATTGGCTACGGAGAGCCAGTCCGAGGACGTTGCGCCCACGGAGATCTTGAATTCGAACGGCTTGCCGTCCTTCAGAGTGCGCTTCCCGTCAGCACCCTTGGGGTAACCCGCTTTGTCCAGGAGCTCGTTGGCCTTCTGGACGTCATGGTTGGTCCACGTGCAGCTGTCCTTGACTGCGGGGTTCTTCCACTTCTCATAGTTGCCGGAGAGTCCGGTGCAGTCCGCCGGCTTGGCGTAGCCACTCATGCCGATCTTGGTGACCTGGTCACGGTCCACGGCCATGCTCAGTGCTTTGCGGACATCAACGTCGTTGAACGGAGCTTTGGTGGTGTTCAGCTGCCAGTTGATCATGGCGCCGGTAGCCGGGAACCAGTACTGGCGGTGTTCCTTGTCCTTGGAAACGAAGGTCTTTTCTATGTTCGGGATGTACTGCGGAGCCCAGTCCACATCTCCGTTGGCAGCGGCGAGGTTGGCGCCGTCGTTGCCTGCGAAAGCAAGCATCTTGATGCCTGCGATCTTCTGCTTTTCCGGCTGCCAGTAGTGGGGGTTCTTCGTCAGCACGAAGGACTGGGCCTGGAAGCTGTCAATCTCGGTGTAAGGTCCCGTGCCTACCGGCTTGGCGTTCGCGTCCTTTTCGGGGTCCGGCAACGCGGACCAGATGTGCTTGGGCAAGATGGTGAGCTGACCGACGTCGTACAGGGCAGGCGACCATGGCTTGTTGAAGTTGAAGGTGACCTTGTTGCCTTCAGCCGTGACAGTGTCCAGATAGTCGAAGCCGCCCTTGATCTTCTTCTGGAGTTCGAAGGTATAGGCAACATCGTCGGCCACGAAAGGCTGGCCGTCGGACCACTTCACGCCGTCCCGGAGTGTAAAGGTGATGGACTTGCCGTCCTCTGCTGCGGCCCATTCAGTGGCGAGCCACGGCACTGTATCGCCCTTGGCCGGGTTGAAAACCAGGAGGGATTCGTAAATGGACTGCTGAACCATGGGATTCACGGTGGGAGCGAACGGGTTGAAGTTCTGCACGAACGTGCCCATGTCCTCCCGCGGAATGGTGAGGAAGGCACTGGCGTTCGCTCCGGCGTCGGAGGTGCTGGTCTTGGTGACGTTGGCGGTGCAGCCGGTGAGCAGCATTGCGCCCACGGCAAGGCTTGCCGCCGTCATCCGGGCAGCCCGGAAGTATCGGGGTTGTGTCATGATGGTTATCTCTTTCCTGTCTTCATCGTCCAAGGTGAAGGGGTGGGTGAGGGGTTGGCTCTTCGGCGTTGATTTCGCGGTCAGACCGAAGAGCGTTCTAGCAGCGGACAGTCGACCAATTGCTGGTCGGCGTTGATCGGCTGTCCTGCTGTAAGAGCGGCGAGCGTCTGGACACCCAGGGCGCCCATTTTTTCGAAGGGCAACGCAACCGTGGTCAATTTCGGCCTCAGGTAGGCCGCAATAAGTTCCTGGTTGTCGAAGCCGATCACGGCGATGTCCCCGGGGATGGTCAGGCCCCGTTCCTTGATGGCGTCATAAGCACCCATCGCCATACGGTCGTTCAAGCAGAACAGCGCCGTAGGCCTGTCCTGTGGCGGATAGTGGTCAAGGATTTGGCAGGCGGCGTCATAGCCACCGTCCGCCGTTGCATAGCCGGACACCACCAACTCGGGGTCCAACTCCAGTCCGGCGGTGGCGAGTGCTTCGCGTGCACCCTCCAAACGCCCAACTGCCGCGGGAATCACGGGGTCAAGATTGATGACCCCGATCTTCTCGTGACCAGCTTGCAGCAAACGTTCTACGGCCGCCCGGCCACCCCCGCGCTCGTCCGGGACGATTGAGGGCAGCTTTCCGTCGGCGTCGAAACAGTTGATCAGTACGGTTGGTACTTCATTGGCGCTCTCCGGAACATGGACGCCCCGGTGGAAAGTGGCTGCGTACAGAAGCCCCTCCACTCTTTGTTCCAACAGCTTCTCAGTGGCGGCATCTTCCAAGCCCTGGTTGGGTCCTACGGCATCGGCCTGGTCGGAGGGCGCGATGAGCAGGAACCGGCGGTCAAGCCAGGCTTGGTCCTGGGCACCTTTGATGATGTCGACGGCGAAGGGCGCGGTGACGATCTCCGTCACGATTCCGTACCAGTCACTGCGCTGTGATGCCAGCGCCCGGGCACCGGCATTGGGGCGGTAGCCCAACTCCTGCACGGCGTGGTTGATGCGGTTGCGTGTTTCCTCGGAGATGCTGGCGTTTTCGCGGTTGCTCAGCACAAAGGAAACAGCAGTTCTGGAAACGCCGGCATGGTTGGCGACGTCCTTCATGGTGACCCCACGCTGCCGTATGGCTGCGGGGTCGCCAGGGGTGGTGCTTTTCGCCATCGAATGCTCCGGTGTCTTCGCTGATCTGGATGTTCGCCCCGGACCTTCGTTGTCTGGGAAGCCTGGCGTAAAGCGTCGTTGGTAACGCGCGTTACTTGCCGGGCATGTGACTTAGGTTACCCGCGTTACTTCGAGTCTGTCAACACCCCTTTAGGGCTTCGGTGCGTCAGCTTCCGCGGGGCTTGTCCTTGGCTGCTTTGCTTGCCTCTTTGTCCGCGGTGTCGTGCACCTTTTTAGGCATCTTGCCCTCAACGTCAGCGGGTACGGGCGGGTCTTTTTCTTCATCGGAAGTCATGGGGACAGCATAGGCGGACTCGGTTAGTGACGTCCGTCATGAACAAACCGTGCCAGAGTTGATTTTGGATTCCGATCTGCAGGCCAAGGCGCGTCACGGCCACTCCCCGATCCGCCGGCCACCGTATACTCCGAGCATGCCTTTCATGCTCCTCGTACCAGTTGTCCACACCCAGCCATCCGTTCCTGACCTGGACGGAGCAGCCCTGTGAGCGGCGGTCTCGTCGCCCTGCTCGATGACGTAGCTGCCTTGGCCCGCATTGCGGCCGCCTCCGTGGACGACATCGCAGCCGGAGCAGCCAAGGCCGGAGCCAAAGCCGCCGGTGTCGTCATCGACGACGCCGCAGTTACCCCGCAGTACGTGTCCGGGGCGGATCCGTCCCGCGAACTTCCCATGATCAAAAAGATCTTCTGGGGCTCACTGCGCAACAAACTGGTCATCATCCTGCCGGCCCTGCTACTGGTAAGTGCGTTTATCCCCGGAATCATTCCGTTCATCCTCATGCTGGGTGGCACCTACCTCTGCTACGAGGGCGCCGAAAAGGTCTGGCACAAACTCCGCGGGCATGCTGACGCCGAAAAGGCGCCTGCTGTGCAGCGGGGCCCTGAAGCCGAGGCGAAGGTGACCAAGGGGGCCATTACCACCGACTTCATCCTGTCCTGCGAAATCATGGTGATCGCCATGAACGAGGTCGCCACGGAATCACTCTGGGTCCGGGCGTTCATCCTGGTGGTGGTCGCTATCGCCATCACAGTCCTTGTCTATGGCGCAGTGGGACTCATCGTCAAGATGGACGACATCGGACTGCACCTGACCACCAAAAACTCCCAGGGCTCCCAGCGTTTCGGCCGGCTTCTGGTCAAGGGGATGCCCGCTGTCCTGGCCACGATCACCTTGGTGGGAACCATCGCCATGCTGTGGGTCGGCGGCCACATTATGTTGCAGGGTGCCCACGACCTCGGCTGGCATGGACCGTACGACCTCGTCCATGTCCTCGAATCGCCCTTCACCGGAATCCCTGTTGTGGGCGGCTTCCTTGCCTGGCTGGTAAACACGGTGTGCTCGGCTGTCTTGGGCGCGATCTGGGGTCTGCTCGTCATGGTGATCGTGCACCCGCTGCTCAAGGTTCTTCCGCTGGGGAAAAAGGGCAAGGAAGAGCACGAGGAAGGCGATCTGCGCGCCGCGATCTCCGGACATCAGCCCGCACAAGACCACGCCCAGGAGGAGCGGGCCTGATTCCGGTCAGGCCAGCCAGCGCCACCAGCGCGATTGCGGCGGTTGCGGCGGAATTTCGGGCTCCGGCTCTTGACCCAGGGCCAGCGCTGCCTCGACGACGTCGTCCCCGGTAAGGGTCACCACCGCCTCGCGATCGAGGGCGTCGAGGCTTTGCCCTTCATCCAGGGAGAGCCTCAGCGCCTGGCGATTGAGCGCTTGCTCAAACAAGGTGCGTGCAAACCGGGCGTTGCCGGAGTCTTCGCCTGCGTGGAGGCCCGCGAGGATACGGCGCAGCACCTGATCTCCTCCAGGTTCCAGCGTGTATTGGTGCTGGGCCAGCATTTGGTGGAATATCGTCTCGAGTTCGTCCACGGAGTAGTCCGGAAAGGTGATTTCGCGGGCGAACCTGGAGCGCAAGCCGGGATTGGAGAGCAGGAAGGATTCCATCAGCCGGGGGTACCCGGCCACGATCACCACCAAGCGGTGGCGGTGGTCCTCCATCCGCTTAAGCAGGACTTCAATGGCTTCGGGCCCGAAGTCCATCCGGCCGTCCTCCGGGGCCAGCGCGTAGGCCTCATCGATGAACAGGACGCCGTCCAGCGCACGCCGGATCACCCTGTCCGTCTTGATGGCAGTGGCCCCGACATACTGGCCCACAAGGCCCGAGCGGTCCACCTCGACCAAGTGGCCCTTCTGCAGCAAGCCCACCGCGCGGTACATCTCCGCCAGCAGCCGCGCCACGGTGGTCTTCCCGGTGCCCGGGTTTCCAAGGAAGACAAGATGCTGGGACGTGGCAACTTCCGGCAGGCCGTGCGCCTTGCGACGGGCCTGGACCTGGAGCAGTGCCACCAGCGCCCTGACCTGTTCTTTCACGGACTCAAGTCCCACCAAAGCGTCGAGCTCGGCCTGGACTTCGGACAACGGTCGGGCCGGACCGGAGCGCGCACCGACCAGATCGCCCATCAGGTCATCGACGCGTTCTGAACCCGTCAGCTTGAGTTGATTGGCCAGATGGCCGATGGTTTCCCTCAGCTCATCCAACGGATTGCGGCTAGCAGCCATGCATCCACTGTAATACCGGATCCACCCCAAGGACCTGGGTTGCATGGACAGGAAAATGCTGATGTCCACCGGCGGCGAAATGGTCAGCGCGCAGTGCCCTAGTCCTCGAAGTGGGCAGCGACATTCTGTTCGCCGGATATCGAGGCAACAATGACCGCCGCAACGTCATGGATTTTGATGTTCCGGTGACTGGAGGTTTCAGCGATGACCCTGAATGCCGATTCCCGGCTGCAGTGGTTCTGTGCCATGACGATTCCCACGGCGTTGTCAATGGCCGTCCGGTACTGCATGGCCGAGGCCAGGTCATCGCGGGCGTGCTTGAGATGGGCGATCCTCAAAGCCAGCCTCAGCGAAACAGCCCCGTGTTCGGCGAAAGCTCCAGCAGCCAGGATCCGGGGCTCGGAAAATCCCTCGGTGGCATCACAGTAAAGGTTCATTACGGCTTCAGCTTCACCGGCGAGTTCCAGGGCAACAGCCAAGATGGATCCCGTGCCTTCCTCCCTCACTGCCTCCATGTACTGGGGCCAGCGGGTCTCGGCGCTGGTGTCAGGGACGTACATGACAGTTCTCTCCCGCAGCGCAGTCAGGCATGGCCCGTCCCCAAAACTGTTCTGAAGTGTGTCCAAGCGATTGGCCCGTTCATCGCTGCTGGCCGCGACAACCCCTCTTTTCCGCCTGACCACGGTAACGCCGCACCTGACCTTGGTTGCAGGGGTTGAAAACCTGGACGCTGCCAGGGCGGAAAAATTGCAAAGAAACTCCCCCACGTCTGGGCTGTCCAACACCATGTCCTGCAGGGTGCAACCAAGATCAGGGCCCCGCTCAGGAATGACGGTGGTGACGTTTTGGGCCTTCGTCTGCTGAAGTTTGCTCATAGCTCTGGAACCCTCCGGCTGATTGCAATGACACTATTGTGGCCGCTTTTCGCCGGTTCCCGAAGGGGTGGCTGGTTTCCTTCTTTCCGGGGCGGGGGGTGACTCCACTTCTACGCCGGCAACTGGCGGTCGCTGGCACTTTTGTGGAGTCAATACATGGAAACTGACCGGAATGTCGCCGATTGGGCATATCGGCATCCTTGACGGGCAATTCGGACATAGGTAACTGACGCCGTCCGGACGGAGGCTTGGAGGACAGCATCACCGCCCTACAAAGGAGATCGAAGTGACTACTTACAACCTGGCCCTGATCGGTTTCGGAGGCGTCAACCGCGCCCTGGCTGAACTGATCCGCGACGAACCGCGCCGCTTCGCTTCCCTCGGGTTCGAGCTCCGGGTCGTAGCCATCACTGACCTTGCCTTTGGCTCCCTCGTCCAAGGCGATGGCATCGACCTTGCCGCCGTTCTGGCCATGCCCCGTGGAGCTTCCTTTGACGGGCTCCCCGGCGGCAGCTCCGACCCCCGCAACGAGGAAGTCATCAAGAACAGCCCTGCCGACATCATCGTGGAGGCCACCTTCACCAGCCCGGTCGACGGCGAACCGGCAGTTTCGCATGTGAAGTGGGCCATCGAGTCCGGCAAACACGTCGTCACCACCAACAAGGGACCTGTGGCACTCCGAGGCCCTGAGCTGAGCAGGCTTGCTGCAAGCAACGGTGTCCGCTTCGAGTATGAAGGCGCGGTCATGAGCGGCACGCCCGTGATCCGGCTGGCACACAAGATGCTCGAAGGCCTTGAGGTGACTGCAGTCCAGGGAATCCTGAACGGTACCAGCAACTACGTGTTGGGCCGCATGGAGGCCGGCTTGGGACTGGACGAGGCCATCGCCGAAGCCCAGGACCTCGGCTACGCCGAAGCGGACCCGACCGCTGACATTGGCGGCTCGGACGTCAGGCTCAAGGTAGCCATCCTGGCCAACGAACTTCTCGGCGCCACCATTTTGCCCGGCGATGTGGACACCACCGGCATCCAGGATGTCAGCAGCGAGGACGTCGCCCACGCCCTGGCCAGCGGCCTCCGTTGGAAACTGATCGGCGAAGCCCGCCGCGGGAGCGATGGCAGCCTCACTGCTTCCGTCCGGCCCATCGCCCTCCCGGCAGATCACCCGCTGGCCGGCATTTCAGGTGCCACCAATGCCGTCTCGTTCACCACCGACCTCCTCGGTGCTGTCACCGTTTCCGGCCCAGGTGCCGGTCGCGTCGAAACTGCCTACGCCCTCATCTCGGACATCATCGCCGTCGACGAATTCACCAAAGGAGCCGTCCGTGCCTGAAACAGCAGTCGCCGAAACAACGAACGAAGCCACCACCGCTGTGACAACCCGGGAACTGGTGGTGCACAACAAGTTTGACGGCACCGTCCTGGCCACCTTGGACCAGTGCTCCGACGCTGACGTCCGCGTAGAACTTATCCGCGCGGCTGCGGCCGCTCCGGCAGCAGCCGCCATGCCCCGGCATGAGCGCGGCAGGATCCTGGACACCGCCGCCGATCTCCTGCAGGAGCGATCCCAAAAAGTCGCGGAACTGATCGTCGCCGAAGCCGGTAAGACCATCAAGCAGGCCCGCAAAGAAGTCTCCCGCGCAGTGAACACGCTCAAACTCTCAGCGGCGGAAACCCGCCGCAATGTCGGAGAAGTAGTCCCGTTTGACTCCTTCGCCGGTTCTGAAAACCGGCAGGGATGGTTCACCCGCGAACCACTGGGACTCATCGCCGCGATCACGCCGTACAACGACGCCTTGAACCTGGTAGCGCACAAGCTCGGACCGGCGATTGCCGGCGGCAACACCGTCATCCTCAAGCCCTCGCAACTGACACCCTTGACGGCCATCCTCCTGGTGGACCTGCTCCGCGAGGCCGGCCTGCCCGCAGAGTTCGTGACCGTGGTTCTGGGCGATCGCACGATGGCCCAAACCATCATCTCCTCCAAACTGGTCCGCATGGTCTCCTTCACCGGCGGCTTCGCCACCGGGCACGCCATTGCGGCGAACGCCGGCCTCAAGCGCCTGTCCATGGAGCTTGGCGGCAACGCACCCGTCATCGTCTTCGACGACGCCGACCTTCCTGCCGCCGTCGAATCCTGCGTTTCGGGTTCCTTCTGGGCTGCAGGGCAAAACTGCATCGGCGCCCAGCGGCTCCTTGTCCAACGCCCCGTATTTGATGCCTTCGTGCAGGACTTCGTCGCCCAAACCGCGGCGCTGAAGACCGGCGATCCCCGCAACGAACTCACCGACGTAGGACCCATGATCAGCAAAGCCTCCGCCGCCGAAGCCAAACGCAAGATCGAAGACGCCGTGGCCGCCGGGGCCCAGCTGCTGACCGGAGGCGATCTGGCCGGAGCTGTATTGACGCCTGCCGTACTGACCGGGGTGCCCCGCAGCTGTGAGGCGTGGAGCGAGGAACTGTTCGCACCGGTGGTTTTGGTGGAGCCCTTCGATACCGCCGAGGAAGCCATCGAGCTGGCCAACGACAGCGAATACGCCCTGCAAGCCGGGGTCTTCACCCAGGATCTGAGCCGGGCCCTGGCCACCGCCAAGGCGATCGACGCAGGTGGCGTGATGATCAACGACTCCTCCGACTACCGCCACGACGCCATGCCGTTCGGTGGTTCCAAGTACGGCAGCATGGGCCGCGAAGGCGTTCACTTCGCTTACGAGGAAATGACCCAACCCAAAGTCATCGCGATCGCCTCATGAACGTCGGGATAAGAATCGAACACGACAGCCTCGGTTCCATGGCTGTCCCGGAATCGGCGTTATGGGGAATCCACACCGAACGCGCCATCCTCAACTTCCCCATCAGCGGCATCCAACTCGGGACCCACCGGCACCTCATCCGGGCCCTGGCGCTTGTGAAAAAGGCTGCTGCGCTGACCAACACCGAGCTCGGCTTGATCCCGACGGACATCGGGGAGGCAATCGTTGCAGTCTGCGACACGGTTGCCTCGGGCGAGGTCGACCACGCTTTCCCCGTGGACGTCATCCAAGGCGGTGCCGGAACATCCACCAACATGAATGCCAACGAGGTCATCGCCAACCTCGCCTTGGAAGCCCTGGGCCATCCACGTGGCTCCTACGAGCTGGTGGACCCGATCGGGCATGTCAACAAGTGCCAGTCCACCAATGACGTCTATCCGACGGCGGTCCGCTTGGCCCTGGTGTTCGGGCTGGAGGACTTGTTGGAACGTCTTGACCTGCTTTCGGCAGCGTTTGCCGAACGGGGCCAGGCCTTCGCCGCCATCCCGAAGGTGGGTCGCACGCAACTCCAGGATGCGGTGCCGATGACCCTTGGCCAGGAGTTCACCGCCTTCTCCGTCACGCTGGAGGAAGACCAAAAGCGCCTCCGGGAAGCGGCTGGACTCCTGCTCGAGTGCAGCCTGGGGGCCACTGCCATAGGGACCGGAATCACTGCTGATCCGCTGTATGTTGAGCGCGTCATCGACCAGCTCTCGGCGGTGAGTGGAGTGCAGTTGGTCCGGGCCCATGACTTCGTCGAAGCAACGTGGGACACCGGCGCCTTCATGACGTTCTCCGGAACGCTCAAACGCACCGCCATCAAACTCTCCAAAATCTGCAGCGACCTGCGTCTGCTTTCCAGCGGACCGCAAACGGGCTTGGGCGAAATCCGGTTGCCCCCACGCCAGGCAGGTTCCTCGATCATGCCCGGCAAGGTCAACCCGGTGATCCCGGAGGTGGTCAACCAGATTGCCTTCTTCGTGGCCGGGGCCGACCTCACCGTCACCATGGCTGCCGACAACGGGCAGCTTCAGCTCAACGCCTTCGAACCTGTCATCGCCCACGCCCTGCTGCAATCACTAAGTTGGCTGACCAACGGCACAGACGTACTGCGGGACCTCTGCGTCGAGGGCATTGAGGCAAACGAGGCTCTGCTGCGCTCCCGGTCAAGGGCCTCCACGGCACAGGCCACAGCACTGCTCCCGCTGCTGGGCTACGCCGTGGCAGCGGCGATCTCCCATAAGGCCCTCGCTTCAGGGCAAAGTGTTCTGGACATCGCCGTCAGCGAAGGCCTGCTCCTGCCTGAACAAGTCGAGGCGCTGGTGGGACCCCAAAGCGGCGACACAGGGCAGCCCACCCCAGGCACCCCAGGATAGGGCCCCCCGGGCTGGAGGGGGATGTCAGGCTGCAGAACGCTCCCGGCCCCGGTCCAGGAGCGAGGTCACCACGGCAAGGATGACAACACCGGACGCCAGATACAAAGGAAGCGTGGCTGCAGGGGCGATGAGTGCTCCAGCCAAGGCCGTGCCGGCTGATCCGGCAGTGATCTTCAGGGCGCCGATCCAGACGAATACCTGACCGCGGACGGCCGGTGGCGCGTACTCGCTGCGCGCCGCCAAAGTGGCTGCGAAAAAGTACGAGTTCAGTACGCCGGCGCAGGCAAAGGCTGCAACCGCCGTCGGAAATGTCCCTGCCAGGGCTGCACCGCACAAGGCAATCCCTACTGCCGCAGCCAACCACGTCATCAAGGGATCCGCATCGGTTCTCAGCGGCCGGATCATGACCCCGGCTGATCCCAGGAGTGCACCAAGTCCGTAGGCAGCAGTCAGCAGGCCTGCCGCCGCCGGAACGACGCCCAGCCCGCCGGTGGAAGCAACCGCGGTGATCGGCAGGGCCGCCACTGACATGGCCACCACCACTGTCATGTAGAGGGTGCGTCGGAGGGGTCCGCTGGAGATCATCATCAGCAAAGTCCGGCCGGGCCGGGGAACCTCGGAAGCAACAGCAGCCGGAGGCGAAGAGGGCAACAGCTTGACGACGGCAGCCGCCACGAAGGTAAAGCCGGCGAGAATCAACGCTGCAGTTGCCGGATTGGCCCAAGCCGAGACTGCCGCAACCAGCGACGGCCCGATCGTTCCACTGATGCCGTACGTGGCTACATCCCAGCCTTGGGCACGCCGCTGGCTGGTCCTTCCGGGGCCGGCGATGGCTGCCAACCTGCTGCTGATGCCTCCTGTCAGTAGGGGACCCACCAAGCCGGAGGCAATGAGCAGCATCGCCGGGATGAGGGGCGGAGTCAGCGGGAAAAGGAGGACAGCTGCAGCCAGTGTCACGCCATGGATGACACACGCCCAGGCGATCACTGCCCTGCCATCCCTGGCGGTATCGAGGACCCGGGCTATCAGCGGGCCGAAAAGATGTGGCGCAGTAATGCATCCGCCCAATATTCCAGCCAGCCACCCTGGTGAACCGCTGGTGGTTGCCAGCAGGACGATTGCTACAACAGCTCCACCATCGGAACTGCGTGCAAGGGTGGCGGCGAGGACATAACGGGCAAGGCCACCCGGGGAGCCTGGGCGCTCCGTCCCGGCGTGCCGGGTTCTCCCGGCCAGGGTCACTCCGGCACTCCCCCCGTTGCTGCCCGTCTTTTCCTGGGAAGACTCGTTCCGGACCAACTCCTAGGCCTCCAAGCCGCATTCACGGATGGCATCCGCCACCTTGTTCCGCCCCTCGGCGTCCAACCCCCGGAGGGGCAGCGGCAAAGTGGAGGACGGCACCACACCAAGATCCTCGGCGAGGGCTGCAACCACGCGAAGGCTTCCATAGGTGCGGAAGAGGGACCACAGGGGTTCGAGATCCGCGGAGGCGCGCATGGCCGCCTCACGCCTGCCCGCGAGAGCATGATCGGCGAGGGTCCGTGCTTGGTGCGGCAACACCCCGGCGATCACCGAGTACCAAACATTGCATCCGGCCAGCAGGGCTTCCGCAGCGATCCAGTCGCCGCTGATACCCACTGATGTTTGGTCCGGCAAGCCGGCCTTGAGCCTGGAAACTGTGGACGCAACGTCACCGGTCGCCGGCGGCGGGATCTTGATGGAGGCAATCCCCGGAAGTTTGGCAATCTCACTGTGCAAGGCAGCGCTGAAGGTGAATCCGGTGGTGCCGGGGTTCTCGTAGACAACAACGGGAAGATCGGACTGTGCCGCCACGGTTTGGAAGAGTCCGAATACCTCTGCATCGGACAGCCTCTGATAGGACACAGGGGCCAGCAGCAATGCGGACGCTCCGGCGGCCTGGGCATCACCGGCCAGCATCAGTACGTCCCTGGTGCGAACAGCACCGATTCCGGCAAGGACCGGAACGCCGTTGGAAGCTTCCACTGCGACTTCCAGGACTTCCCTGCGTTCGTCTCGGGAGAGGTAGGCATAATTCCCCGTTGAACCGAGAACCCCCAGCGAATCAACTCCGGCTTGCGCGGCACGGTTCACCAGTTTGTCGAGGGCATTGAGGTCCACGCTTTCGCCGTCCATGGGAGTGAGCGGAAAAGCGCTGAGGCCGTTGAACACTGCTTCCTGCTTTCGTCGTGCTGCAAGAACGCAGCGCTTGGGGTATCACTGTCCATGCTGCCAAGGGTCTTGGTCCTACACTAGGTCCAAGAATGTAAGAGTCTGGAGGTCCAAATGAGTGAAGCCGAAATACCCATCGAGCTGGACAGGAACAGCGTCACGTCCCTTGCGGCCCAAGTGGCCAGCCAACTACGGGCCGCTATACTCGATGGCGTCCTGCAGCCGGAAGATACGCTTCCTGCCACTCGAAGGCTCGCGACGGAGCTCGGTATCTCGCGCGGAGTGGTGGTACGAGCCTTCGAACAACTCTCCGGCGAGGGGTTCCTGGTCAGCAATGGCGCAGGCGGGACCAAAGTAGCCATCCGTCCGGATATCAACACCCGCCCCTTGGAAGGGAATCGGCCGTCCACTCCCCCACCCCGAAGCGAGGTCATTGACCTGACGCCCGGCCGACCCTCCGGATCACCTTTCCAGGACCGCCAATGGCGCAGCGCATGGAAGGCGGCCGTAACGGAGCAGGTGAAGGTCCAGCTCCCACCGGCACAAGGAACACCGGAGCTCCGTGTTGCGGTTGCTGACCACCTGGCCGTCTCCAGGGGCCTTGTTGTCGATCCCGACGATGTCATCATCACCGGCGGCACCAGCGATGCGCTGCACCTGGTGGTTGCCATGCTCCGGCACGGAGGCCTGCGGCCACGTGTGCTGGTTGAGGACCCCGGCTACCCCACTGCGCGCCGGGTCATGGAGGCTTCAGGCGCGGAGCTGGTAACACTTCCCGTGGACGAAGACGGCCTGAAAGGCTCACAGCTGGAGGCCTTGGAGCACATACCGGACGCAGTCCTGGTAACTCCCAGCCACCAATACCCCTTGGGCGGCAGGATGGCTGTCCAGGAGAGAATAGAGTTGCTCGCGTGGGCCGGCCGGCACGGTGTGCTTGTGCTCGAAGACGACTACGACAGCGAATTCCGGCACAGTCGCATGCCCCTCCCCGCTGTTGCCTCCCTCCCGAGCACTGCCGACGTCGTCCTGTTGGGAACGTTTTCCAAGAACCTCAGTCCGTGGTTGCGCTGCGGCTATTTGGTGGTTCGGGGCGATGCCGGCAGACGGCTGAAAGCAACCCGCCAAGCCCTGGACACCCCGGTGGCCGGAGTGCTGCAGTCAGCAATTGCCCACTACATCAAAGGGGGAGGCCTTTCCCGTCACATCACACGGGCAAGACGTGAATACGCGCACCGCAGGGCCCTCATCATCGAGCGGCTGGGCAACCGGAAGGACCTTGAGATCTCAGCTTTGGATGGCGGACTGCATGCAGTGGTGCGGTTCCAGGAACCCGAGGCGACAGAAGTTGCCGCCACGGCCCTGGCACGGGGAATCCTGGTGGTCCCCCTGGCCGGATATTATGCCGACCGCAGGCCCGGGAATGGCCTGGTCCTTGGTTACGGTGCCGTCACCGACCTCCAGCTTTCCAAAGCCCTGGCGATTTTGTCGAGCCTCATCGGAGGACAGGAAGAGCCAATGCACTGATGTGGGTGGCTTGGCGGGGATTGGGGTTGGTCAGAACACCACCTTCGGGATGACTAGGCTGGGTGCATGGCCACAGTTATCCTCGTGCGGCACGGCCGCACCACAGCCAATGCCACCGGACTGCTGGCAGGCAGGGCCGCGGGCATCAGGCTGGACAAAACCGGGCTCGAACAGGCTGCCGTGACAGCAGGCAGGCTCGCAGCCGTACCGTTGGTGGGAGTGATTTCGAGCCCGCTGGAGCGCTGCCAGGAGACCGCCCAACTCATCCTTGACCACCAGGCCGGTTCGCCTCACGCGCCCCTCGAAGCCGACCTCACCGAGTGCGATTACGGCCAGTGGCAGGGCCGCTCGCTCAGTGACCTCGCAACCGAGGACCTGTGGCCCGTGGTGCAAACGCAACCATCCGCCGTCGTGTTTCCCGGTGGTGAATCCATGGCCGGGATGCAGGCCAGGGCGGTGGCCGCGGTTCGACGCCACGACGCTGCCTTCGAAGCTGAGCACGGCCCGGGAGCCGTGTGGGTTGCGGTGAGTCACGGTGACGTCATAAAGTCGGTCCTCGCCGATGCCCTCGGCATGCACCTGGACCTTTTCCAGCGCATCAATGTTGGCCCCGCCTCCGTGTCGATTGTCCGTTACGGCCGTGACCGGCCTAGCGTCCACGCGACCAACACCGACGCCGGCGACCTCTCATGGCTGTCCAACGGCATCCATTCCGGCGATGCTCCGGTGGGAGGCGGAGCAGGGCAGAACGCGGAGCGAACCTGATGTGCCTAAAATACTGACATGCCTACACGTGTTCACGAGTTTGCCTGGCCTGACCGGGTTGTAGTTGGCACCATTGGCCTCCCAGGGTCCCGGACGTTCTACCTGCAGGTACGTGCGGGAAAACAGATCGTCAGTATTGCCATGGAGAAGCAGCAGTCGGCCCAGCTCGCAGAGAAAATCGACGAAATACTCGACCAGCTCATTACAGTTCAAGGCAACCCGTTCAGCGTGCCGACAGGGACCCCCATCGAGCTCGTGGACAACGACCCCCTTGAAGCCGTTGAAGAGCAGTTCCGTGCCGGAGCCATGAGCCTGGGCTGGGATCCCACCACCGCACAGGTTGTCGTTGAGGCCTACCCCATCGCCGATCTCGATGCCGAGGACAATGAAGAAGCCTTTGACGAGGACGGCGCGAACGAATCCGAGATGCTGCTGGTACGCATGCCGGTAGGCACAGCCCGCGCCTTCGCCAAGCGGACCCGTGAGATTGTGGGAGCCGGGCGCCCCACTTGCCCACTGTGCGGTTACCCCATGGACGCCGAAGGGCACAGCTGCACCCTCCCCGAGGCCTGATGCCGGCGCCGGACCTGGACACCGCCGAGCTGACGCTCACTGGCCGGATCACCACGGCTTCGAACGCCACTTTCCTGGGCAGCATCGGCGAGGTCGCCGTGGTCTATAAGCCGGTGGCAGGCGAAAGTCCCTTGTGGGATTTCCCGCATGGAAGCCTGGCGCAACGGGAAGTGGCAGCCTACCTGGTTTCGGAGGTGCTGGGTTGGAACATCGTGCCACGCACCTGGCTGCGCGATGGGCCGTTGGGCGAGGGCATGGTCCAACTCTGGCAGGAGCAAGACCCTGCCCAACAGGCAGTCGACCTCGTGGCGACTGAACAAGCACCTGAGACTGGGTGGAAACACGTTCTCGAAGGGCAGGATGAGAACGGGCGGATGGTCTCCCTCATCCATGAGGACTCTCCCGCGCTGAGGCGCATGGCGGTCTTTGACATGCTGGTCAACAACGCCGACCGCAAGGGCGACCACATTCTGGCCATGGCGGACGGTCATCGGCATGGGGTGGATCACGGGCTGACCTTCCACCAGGAGCACAAGCTGCGCACCGTGCTGTGGGGCTGGTTGGGAGAGCCGCTTAACACCGGGGAAATCGACGGCGTTGATCGCCTCACCGAAGCACTGGATGGCGGGCTGGGCCGTGACCTTGCGGAGTTGATCACCGCTGAAGAAATCGCCTCTCTGACCGCCCGCTGCGTTCGGCTGCGCTCAACCGCCCGGTTCCCTGCGCCGAGCGGCGGCATGCCTGCGGTACCGTGGCCCCTTTTCTAAGGTGCAGCCTGGGGCCACGGACAGCGCAAACCGCGCCCGCCGGCGTCGTGCTTTAAGTGACGCACGACGCCGGTCCCCGGCTTGGGCGGGCAGGCTCGGCAACCCGATCAGAACTTCGCTCCTCAAGGGTGTCCCTTGGCCCACGGGATAACGGCGCCGTCTACTGCGCAGGACTCACTTCGCTTGCTTCACGGCAGCGCCCGTGGTGCTCTGCCTGGTCGCGGCCCAACTGGCGAGGACTTTCAATGCGTCTTCTGATGGCGTGCCGGGATCTGCCGTGTAGATGTTGATGCGCAGCCCCGGATCCGCTGCCAGCTCGAGCGCTTCGAAAGTCAGGTCCAAGTCCCCCACGATCGAATGATGGAGCCGCTTCCGACCGGTTCGGTGGTACTTGACGTCATGCCGGGCCCAACGGGTCCGGAATTCCCCGCTCCGGGTGGAAAGTTCACCGATCAGGTCCGTGAGGTCCTTGTCATAAGGGTTTTTCCCTGCCGTGGACCGCAGGACAGCCACTATGTCATCTGCCGCACGTTCCCAGTCGGCGAAGAACTCCCGTGCCTTCGGGTTCAGGAACGTGAAACGGGCACTGTTGGGCGGCGTGGTTTCTTCAGCCATCAACTCCATATACAGCGCACTGCCAAGATCATTGGCGGCCAAAACGTCACCACGGTCGTTCCGCACCCAGGCAGGTGCGGCCGTGATGGCATCGAGGACTCGTTGGACACTTGGACGAACAGCCTGGGGACTGCGCCTGCGCCGAACACGGGGTACAGCACCGGAAGCCCGGGCGAGATCGAAAAGGTGCGCCAATTCGGCGTCGTCCAGCTTTAACGCCCGTCCCAGCGCTTCCAGAACGCTGTCGGAAGCACCGGAGAGGTTTCCGCGTTCAAGGCGGATGTAGTAGTCGATGCTCATCCCGGCGAGCATCGCCACCTCCTCGCGACGCAGGCCACTGACGCGCCGGTTCCCACCATAGGCCGGCAGGCCGGCTTCCTCAGGGGTGATCCTTGAACGGCGCGACGTCAGGAATTTCCGCACATCCTCGCTAAGTGTCATGGACTCAACGCTACGCCCGGCCGCTGGGCCCAGGGAGGCACTGGCAATACCCGTGAGGACCGGAGCACGTAGCTTGTTCAAGGGGGTACTGACGTGCACTCCCTGGGAATCGGGCCCTGGTGTTCACTGGGAACTGATGCACAAGCCACAAAGGAGAGGGATCCCCATGGATGTCACGCTCAACAACGGAATCACCATGCCGGCCATAGGGCTCGGCGTCTTCCAAAGCGCCCCTGCGGACACGACGGCGGCCGTCGAGTCCGCACTGGCCACTGGCTACCGCCATATCGACACCGCCGCCGCCTACGGAAATGAACGGGAAGTCGGGGAAGGCATACGCAATTCAGGCCTGAACCGTTCGGAGGTCTTCATCGAGACCAAGGTGTGGGTCAGCGACTATGGCTACGACCAGACCCTGCATGCCTGGGACAAGGCAGTCGGCAAACTCGGTGTGGACTATCTGGACCTCTTCATCCTTCACCAGCCCGCTCCGGACCGGTTCGAGAAGACAATCTCCGCTTACAAGGCGCTTGAGCACTTGCTCGCTGACGGACGCGTCAGGGCGATCGGTGTCAGCAACTTCATGCCACACCACCTGAGTCAACTTCTCGCCGCTGCCGAGGTGGTCCCCGCTGTCAACCAGATTGAACTGCACCCCTACTTCACCCAACCGGACGTCCAGGAAGCCGATGAAGAGCAAGGGATCCTCACGCAGGCGTGGTCGCCCATCGGTGGAATCACCTTCTACCCGGGCTGGGGCGGCGAGGACCGCAGGAACGTCATGCAGGATCCCGCAGTTGCCGGCATCGGCCAGGCCCATGGAAAGACCCCGGCCCAAGTGATGCTTCGCTGGCACTTGCAGCAGGGCCGGTCAGCCATCCCAAAGTCCACCAACCCGGGCCGGATCGCCGAGAACTTCGATGTCTTCGGTTTCGAGCTTTCAGAACCGGAACTAGGCATCATCGACGCGCTCGACAGCGGTATGCGGAGCGGCCCCGACCCGGACGAAGCCCGCGAAGAACGCTTTGCCATGGTCATTCCCGAAGCGTGAAGGCCCAAGCCGCCGACCTGCCGGATGTCTCCGGAACGTACCCAAGTAACTTGCAGTCTTGGAAAACGTTCCCTAGGGTACAGAACATGCTAAGCATGCTTAGTAAGTTGCGGATCAGCCGAGGCCCGCTGGTTTCGCCCACCCTGAGGAGAGAGACTCATGCCAGAAAAGCACAGCATCCAGATCCCCGGCGCCCCGGCAAGCGAACCTGCCAGCGTGGAAGAACCTACAACCCCCAGGGAGCCCCTTCCGCCCAAGCCGGATCAGCGCGGACCTGAGGCGGTCTCCCCCACTGGAAGCCCCACCGGGGCGCCGGCCACCGCACGCGCCCAGTCCGGCCAGTACCTCACAACGGCCCAGGGGCTTCGCCTTCAAGATACCGACCATTCCCTGAAGGCCGGCCCGCGCGGGCCCATCCTGCTGCAGGATCACCACCTGCGGGAAAAGATCACCCACTTTGACCACGAACGCATCCCGGAGCGGGTAGTCCATGCCCGTGGCGCCGGCGCCCACGGTGTTTTCCGTTCCTACGGCACTGCAGCCAACATCACACGCGCAGGCTTCCTGGCCAAAGATGCTGAGACTCCGGTGTTCGTTCGGTTTTCCACCGTCCTGGGATCCCGGGGTTCTGCCGATACCGTGCGCGATACCCGCGGGTTCTCTACAAAGTTCTATACCGACGAGGGCACTTATGACCTGGTAGGCAACAACATTCCCGTCTTCTTTGTTCAGGACGGCATCAAGTTCCCTGACATCGTGCATGCGGCCAAGCCCCATCCGGATCGTGAGATTCCGCAGGCACAGAGTGCGCACGACACATTCTGGGACTTTGTCTCGCTCCACACCGAGGCCCAGGCGCACACCATGTGGAACATGTCCGACCGCGGAATCCCCCGTTCCTTCCGGACGATGGAAGGTTTTGGCGTACACACGTTCCGGTTCGTCAACGCCGAAGGCGCCACCACTTTGGTGAAGTTCCACTGGAAGCCAAAGCAGGGCGTGCATTCACTGGTATGGGAAGAAGCCCAGATCATCAATGGCATGGATCCGGACTTCCACCGCAGGGACCTTGCCGACGCCATCGAGGCCGGCGCCTACCCGGAGTGGGAGCTCGGCGTCCAGACGTTCCCGGACACCGAAGACCAGATGTTTGAAGGCATTGACTTGCTGGACCCCACCAAGTTCGTACCGGAGGAACTCGCGCCGGTACAGCCCATCGGCCTCATGACGCTCAATGCAAACCCCACCAACTACTTCGCCGAAACCGAACAAGTGGCTTTCCACCCCGGCCATCTGGTTCCCGGGATCGATGTCACCAATGATCCCCTGCTGCAGGTACGCCTGTTCTCCTACCTGGACACCCAGATTTCGCGGCTCGGCGGCCCCAACTTCGGGCAGATCCCCATCAACCGGCCGCAGGCGCCTGTCAACGACATGTTGCGGGACGGCATGCACCAGCAAGCCGTCCACGCCGGGGTTGCTCCCTACCACCCGAACTCGCTCGACGGCGGCTGCCCTTTCCTCGCCGGACAGGATATGGGCGCATTCATCGACGTCCCCGAAGAACTGGCCGCCTCCATCAAGGAGCGCAGAAACCCGGTTTCCTTCGATGACCACTACAGCCAGGTGGGGCTCTTCTTCCGCAGCCTGACCCCCGTGGAACAAGACCACGTCATCCAGGCCTACACGTTCGAACTGGGCAAGTGCTACGAGACGTCCGTCCGCGAACGGCAGCTCGCAGCCTTGGCCAACGTGGATGCGCGGCTGTGCGCGGCTGTGGCCAAGGGCCTTGGCCTGCCGGCCCCCTCGCCGAGCGAACAGGTCCAGGAGTCCAAGCCCAGCCCTTCCCTGTCCCAGGTTGGCAAGAAGTGGCCTGTTGCCGGTCGGATCGTGGGGATCCTTGCCGACGAGGGAAGCGATCTTGTCGCCGTCGAGGCTGCACGGCAGGCGTTGGACGCCGAGGGCATCGTCCCGCTGGTCATCGCTCCGGCGGGTGGCTTCCTTGGATCGGGGAACGACGGCGGGGTCCCCGTTCAGCGTACTTATCTCACCGCACGTTCAACTGAGTTTGATGCAGTGCTGGTCGCCACGCCCGGCACTGTGGCGCCTGATGCCGCCCCGGGGCTGGACGCCAAGGCCGCCGCTCCCGGGGATGCGTTGGATCCGCGGGCGGTGTTGCTGCTGACGGAGGCGTTCCGCCACGCAAAAGCAATTGCGACCCTGGACAGCAATTCAGCTGCATTGAAGGCCGCAGGCATCCCCGCGGATGCTCCGGGCATCGTCTCCGGCAAGAAGGTAGAGGGTGTCATCCAGGAGTTGACGGGCCTGCTCTCCGCCCACCGCGTATGGGAACGGTTCCCCGCAGTGTCAGCCTGAGGGTAGGCCGGCCCGGCAGCCGCCTAGCTGCCTAACCCTCCCCATGAGCCAGCCGACCAGTGTCCTTCTGCCGCATCTTGCAGCGGAGGGCCCCTGGTCGGCTGTGTTTAAAGGCGCACGAAGCGGCGGTCGCTCTGCGTCCAGATCATGCCCGGCAGCACGAGTGGAACGACGCCGTGGGGTTGGCTTTGCTTCCGAACGCAGCGGGCACAGCGCGGCACTTCCCTCGATTCATCAGCCGCTTACAGCTGCCGCGCCCCGGCAGCCTTTCGTTGTTAAGCCCTTGACCGAGAGGGAACCTACGCTTAGAGTTCTGATATATGAGTCATATGTCACATCCGGGCGACCAAATTGTGGTTGCTTGGATGGGTCGGCACGAGGGTGCCGGATCCAAGGTCTTGCGGGTCCGTACTGGAGATCAGTGATACATGACGACGCCGAGATCGTTTCGCGGGTCCTGCGCGGCCAGTTGGCATCAAGCCAGCCGGCATCGTCCAGCGCTCCCAAGAGGGCTCCGGCTGTCCGACCATCCGTCCGTCCAGGGAACAGCACTCTGGTGCCGTCAGTGGTTTCCACTGAAGCCAGAAGGGAATAGATCTCAATGATTCATCCAACCAGGACGACGGATCCCGTCGACACCTCCACGCCGGAGACCAGCTCCAAGTTCAAGCGCCGCTTTATGGTGCGGCTTGTGGCTGTTTTCATCGGCGGAATGTTCCTTGACGGCTACATCCTCGGAATCATTGGACCCGTCACCGGGCCCATGCGGTCAGAGCTTCAGCTGGACGCACTGTCTTTGGGCATGATCGCCGCAGGACCACTGGTTGGTATCTTCGTCGGCTCCCCGCTGGCCGGCTGGGCTACTGACAAATTCGGGCGCAAGCCCATGTTCCTCTTGGACATGGGCCTGTTCCTGGTTGCTTCAGGAGCCCAGTTCTTCGTAACCTCCGGAGACGGGGCTGTAATCCAGTTGGCTGCCATCCGGTTCCTTATGGGCGTCGCAATCGGCGGCGAGTACTCAATTGGCGGCCCATTGCTCTCAGAGTTCTCGCCGCCAAAACTCCGTGGGCGCTTGCTCGGACTGACCCTGATCGCCTGGTACGTCGGTTTCATGATGGCATTCATCATTGGCACGCTCCTGCACGATGCAGGCATCCCATGGCGCCTGGTCATCGGCACGAGCACGATACTGGCACTCGTTTTGTTCATCGCCCGCTTGGGGCTGCCCGAATCGCCGAGTTGGCTCATTACCAAAGGGCGGCGTGAAGAAGCACTCGCTATCGCCCGCCGATATGTTGAATCCCCTGAGATGCATGACAGCATCACCGAGGAGATCAACTTGAGGATGGTCCAGGAGGCCCAGGCCGCGAAGAGCAGGACCAAAATCAAGGGCGCCTCCATCGGAATGCTGTTCTCGAAGCAGTACTGGCGAACCACCCTCTTCACTGCAGGTTTTTGGTTCTGCGCGGTCACCCCGTACTTCGCGATCGCGACCTTCGCCGACGACGTGCTCAATGAATTCGGCTTCGGAGGCGGCTGGACGGGTGGAGTCGGGCTCTCCGCACTTGCTGCCGCGGGTGTCGTCACCACCGTGCTCCTGATTGACAAGCTCGGACGCCGAATCCTGACTGTGCCAGGGCAATGGCTCTGCGCAGGCATATTGCTGGTCATTGGACTCTGGGCGGACGCACCTGCGATCCTGGTGCTCGTATTGTTCCTCGCCTTCTCCTTCTTCAATGCCGGCTACACCACCATGACCCAGGTGTATCCCGCCGAGGTATTCCCCGGCCACCTGCGTGGCATAGGCATGGGCTTCTCTGCCGCCTTCAGCCGCATCGGAGCCGCGCTTGGTACCTTCGCCCTGCCTTGGGCGATCAGCAACATCGGGATGGGACCAAGCATGGTGGTAGCCGCGGCCGTCGCGTTGCTCGGCGCACTGCTTTCCCAGTGGCTCGCTCCCGAAACAAAGGGTCGCACCCTCGCCGAGATCTCAGCAGATTTCTCCCACTAAACCGGTAGGAAACTGCTCCCCGGCCATAGCAGGCCCGGTCAACTGCCCTCCTCAGCCTCAGCCTTCACATCAGCAGCAAACTGCTCAAAGCCGGCCCTCAGGTTGCCAAGCGCGCCCAGGGGCCACCCGGGCGACCATGTCAGTCTGATCGGAGCTGAGGTGGCAGACGGCTTCGGCGCCTGTGCCCCGGCAACTGGCCCCGCACCGCCGTCGTGCGACGTATGTGAATGACGTGCACCGCGGCGTTAAGGATTCGTCAAGGTATTCGCCTTTTCCGCCCGTGGCGGCGCGTTCGCTGCTAGATTTCGCACGGAAAGAAGTGCGGATGTGCCGTGCGGAAAGGTACACGGTGACGACGTTGACGAGGTCGCTCGCGGCTCCGGCCGATGCAGAGCCTGGAAAGGGTTCAGGGAACACCGCGACGCTCCTTGGCCCCAGCCAGGACGGACCGGCATGACAGAGCGCTCCACCACCCAGCTCAGCCCTGTGTTGCGGGTTCTGGCCAACGAAGGAGAACGTCTCAAGGCTTCCCTTCTGCACCCGGTCCGTTCAGTGCCAATGGCGTTCCTGGCAGTGATCGTCCTCGGCGCTGGAATCCTGATGCTGCCCATCTCGCGGACAGGGGAGGCCGAAGACATCATTACCACCGCGTTCTTCACCGCGGTTTCAGCTGTTTGCGTCACTGGACTCATCACCGTTGATACAGCAACTTTCTGGAC
Source organism: Arthrobacter sp. TmtSoilC79 (assembly GCF_059739405.1). Taxonomy (NCBI): domain Bacteria; kingdom Bacillati; phylum Actinomycetota; class Actinomycetes; order Micrococcales; family Micrococcaceae; genus Arthrobacter; species Arthrobacter sp. TmtSoilC79. Next base: position 2,470,685 of record NZ_AP046051.1, read on the forward strand.
CCCATTCGGCCACGTGGTGATCCTGGCACTGATTCAGGTGGGAGGCTTCGGGATCATGTCCCTGGCAACCCTTCTGGCGTTGTTCGTGCGCAAGACCATCGGGCTTCGAGGCCAGCTCGTGGCCCAATCGGAAACCCACACCCTGAACTTCGGTGACGTCAAGACCGTGCTGTTCAGGGTGCTGAAGATCATGGCCTACTTTGAAGCCCTCACAGCCATCGTCCTGACGGTACGCTTTTGGATCGCCTATGACGACAACCCTGGCGCAGCAGTGTGGCACGGCGTTTTCCACGCCGTCTCCGCATTTAATAACGCAGGCTTTGCCCTCTATAGCGATAACCTCATCGGGTTCGCAGAAGATCCGTGGATCATAGTCCCGATTTGCGCAGCCATCGTTGCCGGCGGGCTGGGCTTCCCTGTGATCATCCAACTGGGCAGGGACCGTCTGAGGTTCAAGAACTGGACCATCCACCTTCGCCTGACCGTTTACGGATCATTGTTGCTTCTGGCAGTGGGTATCGCATTGTTCGCGGCCTTTGAATGGAACCGACCCGAGACTTTGGGGTCGATGGGTTTCGGCGGAAAAGTCCTGGGCTCGTTGGCGGGTGGAGTGTTTCCCAGGACAGCGGGTTTCAACAGCATCGATTACGGGGCCGCAACCCCGGAAACACTCATGGTCACCAACGTCCTCATGTTCATTGGCGGCGGCAGCGCAGGAACCGCCGGCGGTATCAAGATCACTACGTTCCTGGTTCTGGCTTTTGCAATTTGGAACGAGATCCGTGGACGCGAGCAAGTAACCATTGCGCACCGGTCCATAAGCTCCTCCACGCAACGCCAGGCTCTCACTGTCGCCCTGCTCGGCGTAGGAGCGGTGATTTTAGGGACCATGCTGCTCCTCATGACCACCGACTACAGCTTGGAGAAAGTGCTTTTTGAATCCATCTCCGCGTTCGGAACTGTTGGCCTGAGCACTGGAATAACCTACAACCTGCCTCCAACCGCGGAGTGGGTGCTGATGGCCCTGATGTTTACTGGGCGCATCGGCACCATCACCGTGGCTTCAGCCATTGCCCTCGCTTCCCGGCCAAGGCATTTCATGCTTCCCGAAGAACGGCCAATTATCGGCTGATCCGGGAATGGACAGTGCGCGAAACCCCCTGCAACTGCATTTCCGGTTGTTCAGGACAATGGGAGACCCTCGTTTACGGAGACCAAGTGCTCTGCGCGCGTACCTCGTCGCCAGACGTCGCGGACATTGAGGGTGTCGCTGATTGTGGAAGTGGGGTCGCCGTCGACAAGGAGGAGGTCTGCGCGCTGGCCAACCTCGATACTTCCCCGATCAGTGAGGCCAAAACGTCGTGCGGTGACTGCCGTCGCAGCGCTGAGCGCTTTGATTGGGGTTAGTCCGGCGTCAACAAAATGTTGAAGCTCCTGATGAACGCTGGCGCCGTGGGCCAGGCCTCCGAGGAACGGCAGAGGTTGGGAGACATCTGTTCCGATGAGCAGGTCAACTCCGGCTTCATCCAGCGCGCGCACAGTGTTCAGGACGTCTTGGAGACGGCCTTGGGGGAAATGGTTGAAGCTGCTCCTTAGAGTTTCGTCCCATTCCTTTGAGAGCTTCGAGGAGACCCTTGGGTCATCTGCAAGGGCGGCCCCGGTGATCCCCATCATGGAGGCATTCAACACCACGCACGCGACCACGAATGTGTCGGACTGAGCGATCGCATCGACGATCTCCGGAGTGTGCGGGCGGTCCATGAACAAATGCGCCAGGCCATCAATCCCGGCCTCAATACTCATCCGTGTTGCGTCAAGGGTGAGCGCATGGGCAATGGTGGTCATGCCCAGTCGGCGCGCTTCGGCTACACCGGCATTCAGTGTGGCTTGATCGAGCATTGGCAAGCCCGGGTGGCCTTCGACGGTTCCGTCGTCAACCATGAATTTGATGTAGTCGGAACCGGCTCCGGCCAGCTTTTGGACCACGGAAACAGCTTCCTGCGGCGAGGTGACCTTCGCCCGCACAATGGGATCAACGCGCACCCGCGCACCGGGACCGCCAGGACCCTTGCCGCGCTGTGGATTGAAGTCTTTGGGGAACAATTCCTCCGGGTGTCCACCGGGCGGCGTGAGGCCGAAGCCGGCGGAACGGACATCGGCAAGGGAGTCGTCCTGCATAATATGGTCGCGGTCGCGGGCAGTATTGACGCCCTGCATTTCCAACTCCGTGGTCACACCGAATTGCAGCGCCATCCGCAGTCCGCTGACGTCAGTATGGACGTGTGCGTCGATCAACCCGGGCAGAAGTGTCGTTCCCGGAGCTTCAACGATTCCGACACCCTCCGGGACCCGATCCGTGACGGCGTCGATAAGGCCGTCGGCGATAACAACTACCTTTCGCCCAAGGTTCTTTGTACCGTCAAATACGCGATCGGCCACAATTGCAGTACGCATAGGATTAGTCCCCGTTTCAATGTCGTCGAGAATCAGTCGATGACCCCGTCCATGTATGTGCATAGTATCATCTAGGTGACAATATGCACGTACTTTAGGAGTTGCCATGAATGACCGCACCACAGAGTCGGGGGCCGGCCCGGATGATGAAGCTCTTCTCGAGACGATCGGCACGGCCTTCTCCAAGCTGCGGCGGCGGACGTCGAGCGTTCCGCTGGACCCGCCCATCGTGCGCACGGACATTCAACGTGATCTTCTGCTGGCAGTAGTAGAGGAATCGGACGGACTCTTGAGCGTCAACGCCGTTGCCGCCGCCCTGAGCATGGACCGCACCGCAGTGAGCCGCCTCGTAGCCCGTTGTGTGGGCGAGGGGCTGTTGGAGCGGGTCGCTTCCCAAACGGACGGGCGAAGCATCACCCTGCGACTAACCGCCGCAGGTCACGAGGCGTTGGCATACTCCCGCCGCCAACAACGTCAAGCATTCGACTACATCACCCAAGATTGGGACCACGACGAGCGGATCCAATTCGCCAGGTTGCTGCATAAGTACGTGAGGGCAACGGCGTCACTCCCCCGGCCCTCACTGGAGGACTAACGGTAGACAGGCCAGCTAATGCCCAACGCGCCGGCTCCGGCAAAGGACAAGTCCGAGTTAGGGACCTCTGCCTCTCGGAATCGCCTTACCAGCCGTGGGAGGAGTCTGGGAGGCGGCCCACTGCAAGACCTGCCACCCAGGATGTCCATGCTTCCGCCCGGACGCTATTAAAAATGGTGGCGCAACCTCAAGAATTGCTCAGTAAGACCTCAAGATTGACTCAAGATCCAAGTTGGCGCTGGGTCATGTGCGCCGACGTCCCAGCCACCTTGCGAAGAGCCGGGACTGGCTGGCGCCTCGCCCACGGAACCAAAAGGACCAGCCAACTACAGGCTTAGATGGATCCGTGGCTGTGGGCAGGCTATTTTCTTTAGTCACGAGTCGGATAGTGACAAGCCGCGCCGCCGCAGTGTCAATAGGTAGCGTTTTCAGCGAGGTTCGTACTGTCCCCCAGGAATTCGATAGCTCCGGGGCTGCCGGGAACGCCGTGCTGCCTATTTTTTGGGAGGCAGGGCGAGTTTGAAGACCTTAGCCCACGCGGAGCCGACCTGCTTGGGCAGCGGTCCCGTGGTGTACTTCAAGCCGTAACGTTCGCAGATGTCGCGGACCTTGGGTGCGATCTCGGCGTACCGGTTGGAGGGAAGGTCGGGGAAGAGGTGGTGTTCGATCTGGTGGGATAAGTTTCCTGTCATGAGGTGCATGAACCGTGGGCCGGAGATGTTGGCAGAGCCGATCATCTGGCGGACGTACCAGTCGCCGCGGGTTTCGCCTTCCACCATTTCCTCGGTGAACGTGTCCGTTCCTTCAGGGAAGTGTCCGCAAAAAATAACCGCATGGGCCCAGACATTGCGGATGGCATTGGCAGCGAGCGTGCCGTAGAGGGCTTGTTTCCCTGAACCCGACAGCATGGCCAAGGCCGGGGTGGCTGCATAGTCCTTGGCGAACTGTTTGATCGCCTTCCGCCCCAGCGCCTTGAGGTCCTTATTCATGGCCTCCTTCGACTTCAGGCCTTCCTTGTACTCGGGAATCTCCAGATCGTAGATGGCTATGCCCCATTCGAACACTGGCGCGAGCAAGGCGTTGTACAGCGGATTGCCCAGGTTGAACGGCTTCCACTCCTGGTCGGGGTCCATGCGCAAAAGGTTATAGCCGACGTCGCGGTCCTTGCCCACCACGTTGGTCCAGCGGTGGTGGAGGTCGTTGTGCGTGTGTTGCCACGACCGCGACGGGGTGACGAAGTCCCATTCCCAGGTGGTGGAGTGAATGTCCGGGTCACGCATCCAGTCCCACTGGCCGTGGAGGATGTTGTGGCCAAGTTCCATGTTCTCCAGGATTTTGGCCACGCTGAGCAGTGTTGTGCCGGTGAACCAGGCCACCCTGTTCTTGCCTGCCAGCAGCGCGGCCCGACCGGAGATCTCCAACCCGCGTTGGATCTTGATCATGCGCCTGATGTACTCAGCGTCGCTTGAACCTCGTTTGGCGAGGATTTCGTCGCGAAGCGCGTCGAGTTCACGGCCCAGTTCAGCTACTTGCTCGTCGCTGAGGTGTGCGGCCGCCGGAGGTCGCACGGTGGGCCTGCCCTCATCGGCAAGGGCACCAGGACGTGTCTTGGGTTCGACGACGGCGGCGGACCTTTTGGTTGAAACTACTGACATGCGGTTGTGCTCCTCAGATTTCGAGGTTGACTGGCCCGGCGGCTGCCGAGACGCAGGTTTGGATGAGTTCCCCGGGCGCTCCATGGACTTCACCGGTACGCAGGTCGCGGACTCTTCCGGCGAGCAGCGGAGTCAGACAGCTGTGACAAATACCCATGCGGCAGCCGCTGGGCATCAGCACCCCCGCGTCCTCCCCGACGTCGAGAATGGGGACCCCGCCGTCGGCCATGACCTCGCGGTCAGAAGCTTCGAAGGTGACCACGCCACCTTCACTGCCGTCCCCTCCCAAGAGTTCGGTGCTGAATCGTTCGATAGTGAGCGAGCCGTGCCCGCTTCCACCATCGGATTCCTTCACTGCTGTGGCGGCTGCAGGCAACGCAGCCCGGTTCCACATATCTTCGGCATCGTTCAGGAACGATTCAGGGCCACACGCATATGCTGCCCTGTTCCGCCAGTCCGGGCAGACCTCTTCCAGTGCGGCCGTGGACGTAAAGTTCAGGCGGCCGCGACCGCCCGTGTGCCACTGCACCAATCGGAAGTTGGGGAACTGATCAGCGAGTTCAGCCAGTTCTTCACGAAAGATAGTGTCGCCCTCCTCGCGGGAGGAGTGGATCAGGACAACATCTGCGTCGGGGCGGCTTGGGACCAGTGTCCGAATCATTGACATGACGGGGGTGATGCCGCTTCCCGCAGTGAGCATCAGAAGTGACCGTGGATGCTCAGGGAGGACAAAGTCGCCCTGGGGTGGCGCCAGGAAGAGGACGTCACCCACTTTCGTGTTACGGACCAAGGTCCCGGACACGGATCCAACGTCAGTGACCGTGATGGCCGGATCCTTACCTGCCTTCGCGCTCAGCGAATAGGACCGCCATTGGCGCACCCCGTTCAGTTCCACCCCTATTCGCGCCCATTGGCCGGCGAGGTGGGCATGCCAGCCGCGGCCGGGCCGGAAGAAAATAGTGGCTGATTGGGCTGTTTCCTGGACTACCTTAGTGACGACTCCACGCAGCTGACGAGACGAATAGACCGGATTGAAGAGCGCCAGCACATCCTCCGGCGCAAGCGGGCTCGTCAAAACTGAAGCTATACGGGCCAAGGGCCGAAAGCTGACCATGGGGGTACTCCTCACAACGACGGAGAACGAGAACCCCGGCTGGGTCCATCGGGACATCCACACTACCAACTGCAGTAAGCATGCTTACGATTTGCCTCATGCTGACGCCTAATTGGCTTCCATGCATAGGGAAAGCCCCTCGGGAGGGGCTTTCAACGGGAATGGGACGTGATGCTTGGATTGGTCAGCGGTGATGCGCTCCTCCTCTCCGGGCTTCGGTGGCCCATGCCGGTTTCAGTAGGAAGAGGTTAATACGTCTACTGGATTCCACGCAAACCCTGGCAACCTTCTTGCTCTCCCTCGATGAACAACCTCAGACTTATCCAGGGCTCAGCGACGACGGCAGCCACGTCCGCGCGCACGTGGAAGCTTACCGACGGGCTGGCTCAATTGGACTCGTCAACGGGCAGCCGACGTGGAGTGACGTGCGGCCTGCAGCCGCAGACTGGCCAGAAAGTCAGCAACAACCAGCCGCCCATCAACCCGTTGGCACATGCGCCTCTGCGGAGTTGTGCTCGTAGTCTCGAATGTACTGGTCACTTCGCCGAGCCCGGTGACAACCAAGGGGGCGCTGTCACCCAGGCACCACAAGGGCCCAAACTTGATGAAGTCCGGGACTTCCAAGCCATGAAAGTGATCCCATAACCACCTACCTACGCGGCCGCCGGCCCTCAGTGCCTCATCAAGCTCCGCCACGGAAATAACAACTGGTCGGTACGCCTCCGCAGGAAACTGGTCAATGTCCAGCTGCTGGTTGGCAAAGACGAACTTCGCAGCCATGGGGTCGGTGAAGTAGTTGTATTCATCGTCAACCAACCCCTGGGAAGATCCACCAACCCAGGCCAGCTTGAACCGTGATGCGATCTCCGGCTCCTGAAGAAGGGCATCCGCCACATTGGTCAGCGGCCCTGCACACACCAGTGTCAAGGGCAGCTCGTCCTCTTCACGCACGGCGTCAATGATCGATTGGGCCGCCGGGTTCATTCGGGACCGCCCTGTAAAAGTTGAATCCAGTCCTGCCTGGACGGTTGCGGGGTTCCGCTGCTCCAGAGTGTCCAGCAAGTCCTGTGCGAGTTGTACTCCAGCCTGCGCCTGGCCGGCGGGAGGCCCAAACATGGGGTTGGTCAGTGAACTCGTGATGGCGGTGATCCGATTGGCCGGCGCCATGGCATGGTGGGCCAGTGCGACGAGTCCGTCGGGATCACCGGCCCAGTCGTTATCCAGGACCACTCTGCTGGTTGCTGCGATGTTGATCATTGGCATGTAAATGCGAGCCTCTCCTGACACGGTACTGCGAAGTGGTTGTCCCGATGCAGTCCTCGACCTAGCCCTTGATGAGGTCCATGAATGCCTGAAGGTGTTCGGCCATGTCCACCGACTCGTCATAGAGCCAGGCGAGTTGGATTCCGTCCACAAGGGCGGTGATCTGGCGGGCCACTATGTGGGGCTGGATGCCTTCCCGCAGACGCCCGGCCTCACGCTCACGCTCCAGCTCAGCTAAGACTGAGTCAACAAAGTCCTGGTTGCGTCTCAGCAGGAAGTCGTGGGCCGGATGGTCGGGGCTGATGGCCTCCGCACGCAGCGTGGCATCGAGTTGGATCACTCCCCGGATACCGGCATTGTGCCTCATCACGGCGGGGACAGTTTCCAGGAGGCCCTGTTCGCTGATCAGCTCCTGCCTCCATGGCCCTTCCCGTTCTTCACGGAGTACCAGCACGGCTTCAAGCAGCGCTTCTTTGCTGCCGAAATGATGGAGAAGCGCGGTATGGCTGGTGCCCACGGCCTCCGCTATCTGCCGGATGGACAATCCCAAATAGCCTTTCTCGGCGAAGACCTGGAACGCCGCCTCCACCAGCTCGGCTCGTTTCCTGGCCCCGTTGGCGTAGGGGGCGCGCTTGCCCGTGCGGGCCGGCCCGCGGGTTTCCTGCTCCATGGATAGACCTCCTCTCAGACGAGGCTACCAAGTTTCTTTTCCACTTTGGTAAAGAAATCTCCACTAAAGTATTCCAATGTGGTCCAGGTTTGGTTACCGTTGCATGAAAGGCCCGGCCGTTACTGCCCGAGGCCTTCATCACCGGTCACAGAGAGCCAAAGGTGGTTCTGATCCAAAGGAGGATTTTTATGGGTGACCCCACAGCTCAGGCACAGGTCATGGAACCTGCCAATGCCGCACCTGGCTCATCAGCAGAAGCCGCCAAGCCGGCGTCGAACGTTTCGCCTCAGACGCCGCCGTCCAGTAAAAAGACCATGGCCCTGGTCCTCATCGCAGCCCTGGGCATGTACATCATGAGCCTGACCCTGGGCACGGCGCTCTCCCTGCGCTTGGCAGTAGTTGATCCGGCGGCCAAAGAGGCAAGCTACGGCACGGCCGTCTCCATCAGCTCACTTCTCCTGCTCGTCACCATCCCGCTCACCGGTGCCCTGTCCGATCGCACCGCCGGCCGGTTCGGCCGCCGTCGGCCTTGGATCATCGGCGGGCTGGTACCTGCTTTGCTCGCCGCAGCCGTGATCGGTACCGTGCCGTCCACGCCCGTGATCATCGCCGCGTACGTCGTAGCCCTGGTCTCTGCGCAAGCGGCGTTCAACGCCTACGCGGTGATTCCCATCGAGGCCCTTCCAGACAACAAACGGGCGCGTGTCATGGGTGCCATGGGCATGGCCGGCGCACTGGCAATGTCCGCGGGCTCCTACCTTGCCGCCTGGCTGGTGGACGCCCCGCTGCTCATGATGTGCGTGCCGGTCCTGCTGGCCCTCGTCTGCAGCATCCCGCTCCTGGTCCTCTACAAGGATCCAGCGAAGACACGTGCCGAACTCCCGCCGCTTGACCTCAAGGGACTCGCGAAGTCCTTCCTGGTCGACCCGCGAAAGCACCCCAACTTTGCCTGGGCCTGGGTTTCACGATTCCTGGCCGGCATCGCCATGACGGCACTCTTCGCCTACTTCATCTTCTTCCTGATGGACGGCCTGGGCATGCCGATCGCCGAGGCCGGAAAGAGCGCCGGCTTGCTGACCTTGATTTCGGCTCCCGTCAGCATCCTGTTCTTTACGGCCTCCGGTTGGCTCTCAGACAAGATCGGTCGCCGCAAGCCGTTCGTGATCGCGGCGGCGCTCCTCATGGCCACGGCCTTGGTGCTCGGCGCCACGGCAACGTCCTTTGAACAGTTCGTCGTTGCATGGATCGTCTTCGCGATGGGCCAGGCCATGTACCTCACCGTGGATCTGGCATTGTGCGCCGCCGTCCTCCCGGACGCCCGGGACACCGGCAAGGACATGGCCGTCTTCAGCCTCGCCCTCAGCATCCCCAACATCATTGTTCCCGCCGCCGCCCCGGCGATCCTGGCCATCGGCAGCGGACACAACTATGGCTTCCTCTGGTTCGCAGCAGCAGCACTGTGCGCCCTGGGCGGCATCACCGTCACGTTCATCAAGGGTGTTCGCTAAGCAGCGGACAACCAACTTCACGCCTCGAAAAGGAAAACCATGACAAGCACAGCATCGTTCCCCAACAACTTCCTCTGGGGAGTCGCCACCGCCGCACACCAAGTCGAAGGAAACAACGTCAACAGCGACACCTGGTTCCTGGAACAACTGCCCGGCACCATCTTCGCCGAGCCCTCCGGCGACGCAATCGACCACTACCACTGCTACCGTGAGGACATCGCCCTCATTGCGAGCCTCGGGTTCACCACCTACAGGTTCTCCTTGGAGTGGGCTCGGATCGAACCGGAGGACGGACAATATTCGACGGCGGCACTCAACCACTACCGTCGCGTCCTGGAGGCGTGCCACGAGCACGGACTGACCCCGGTGGTCACCTTCCACCACTTCACCTCCCCGCTCTGGCTGCTGGCCGCCGGCGGTTGGGAGGACGCGGCCACTCCGGAGCGTTTCGGGCGCTACTGCGCCCGCGTTACCGAGCACCTCGGTGACCTGATCGGCGTCGCTTGCACGCTGAATGAACCCAACCTCCCGTGGTTGCTCAAGGAACTCGGCATTGGTGGCGGCCCCGCCGAGACCCGAGGCCAGGTGCCCGTCTGGGCTGCTGCGGCCGAGCGCCTCAACATCGAAGCGGCAAGAGTGGCCCCGTTCCAGTTCACCGTCTCCGATGCAGGCTTCGACGTAAAACTTGCAGCGCACCACGCCGGCCGTGACGCCATCAAAGCCCGCTACCCTGAGCTCATGGTGGGCTGGACCCTGGCCAACACGGACATCCACGCCGCACCGGGCGGGGAAGCCAACGCGGACCGGATACGCCGCCAGGTCAATGAACGCTTCCTGGAAGCCTCCCGCGGAGACGACTTTGTGGGAATCCAGACCTACGGACGCACGGTGTTCGGAGCCGAGGGACTTGTCCACGCCGAGGACGGCGTTCCCACCAACCAGATGGGCGAAGAAATCTACCCTGAGGGCTTGGAGGCGACCATCCGCGAGGCTGCCCGCATTGCACAGATCCCCGTCATCGTCACTGAGAACGGGCTGGCAACCGAGGACGACACCCAGCGCCTGGATTACCTGCGCACCGCTGTTGCAGGCGTTGCCTCCTGCCTGGCAGACGGCATCGACGTTCGTGGCTATATCGCCTGGACCGCATTCGACAACTTCGAGTGGGTGTTCGGATACGTTCCCAAGTTCGGCCTTATCGCGGTGGACCGGGCAACGCAGGAGCGCACTCCCAAACCCAGCGCGCACTGGCTGGGCAGCGTGGCGCAGAGCAAGGGCGCCTCGCTGGAGCCCGCAAGCCAACCCGCCTGATCCTGACCGCACCACCTGCAAATCCCTAAAACCTGGAGGCTACCCTGATGACTACCTGGCACGCCCGCATGATTGCTGCGGACAAAGAGCACGACGGCGCACCGCTGTTTCGCGGCGAGTTCGAGCTCGCCGAAGGCCACGGCGATGTGGAGTCCGCCACTCTCTTCCTGTCCGCACTTGGCGTGGTGGACGCGTGGGTCAACGGCCAGCGTGCTTCCCAGGACCTGCTGACGCCGGGCTGGTCCAGCTACGAGTGGCGGGTCCGGTACAGCGAACTGGACGTCACCGCGCTGATCAGCACGACGACGGTCATCGGACTCGCGCTGGGAAACGGCTGGTACAGGGGCCGGCTGGCTTGGTCGGGGGGTTCGAAGTACTACGGCCAGGAGCTGGGTGCGTTTGCCGAGTTGAGGGTTCGGTTCGCCGACGGCCACCAGCAAGTGATCGGCACGGACGGCTCGTGGACCGCCGGGCCTTCGGCCACCACGGCCAATGACCTTTATGACGGGCAGTCAATAGACGCCCGACGATTCGACGACGCCTGGCTCGCCCCCGGGTTCAGCTCAGGACAGTGGACCCCGGTGCGCATTCTGGACGATAACCTCAGCCGTCTTGAGCCCTACATCGGTCCGCCCGTACGCCGTCAAATGGAGCTGCAGCCGACGAAAGTATGGACGTCGCCCGCCGGCAAGGTCCTGGTGGACTTTGGCCAGAACCTGGTGGGATGGGTCCGGGCGTCTGTGACTGGTACTGCCGGTGACGTGGTCACCGTCCGTCACGCAGAAGTGCTGGAGCATGACGAGTTGGGCACCCGGCCCTTACGCTCGGCTGAGGCGACTGACCGGTTCACGCTTTCGGGCGGGACAGACGTCTTCGAACCGACCCTCACGTTCCACGGCTTCCGGTACGTGGAGGTTCAGGGCTGGCCAGGAGGTGTCGACGCCCTGCTCGACGGCGGCCTGACCGCCGTCGTGATCAGTTCGGACATGAAGCGGATCGGCACTTTCCAAACGTCGAATCCCCTGCTGAACCGCCTCCATGAAAATGCGGTGTGGGGCATGCGGGGAAACTTCGTGGACGTCCCCACTGACTGCCCGCAGCGGGATGAACGGCTCGGCTGGACAGGTGACCTCTCAGCGTTCGCACCGAGCGCTGCCTTCCTGTTCAACAGCCGTGACTTCCTGCGGGATTGGCTGCGTGACCTGGCCTTGGAACAGAGCCACGACGAGGACCTGGTGCCTTTCGTGGTGCCCAACGTCCTGAAGTACATTGAGCAGCCTGCGGAGTTCGGCGCACCGGACACGGCTGCGGTGTGGAGCGACGCTGCCGTGTGGGTCCCTTGGGCACTGTGGGAGGCCTATGGTGATCGACGAGTACTCGAGGAGCAGTTCGCTTCCATGACCGGGCACGCCCGGCGGCTGCGCAGCAAGCTCTCGCCCAACGGGTTGTGGGACACCGGTTTCCAGTTTGGTGACTGGCTCGATCCCGATGCCTCGCCGGACCAGCCGTGGGCGGCGAAAGCTGACAAGCACGTGGTGGCGACGTTGTGCGCTTACCGCACAGCGTCATTGGTGGCTGAAGCTGCCAAAGTTCTCGGGGACAAGGGGGCCATGGCCGAGTTTGAGGCCATGGCGGCGGACCTGCGGACGGCCTTCAAGGCGCACTATGTGTCCGCAGAAGGCGTCATCACCAGCGATTGCACCACTGTTTATGCGTTGGCCATTGTCTTCGGAATTCTCGGGGAGCCGGATCGTAGGTTCTCAGGCGGTCGGCTGGCCGAGCTGGTGGAAAAGTCGGGCTTCCGTATCTCCACAGGTTTCGCGGGCACACCCTTTGTGACCGATGCCCTGACGGTCACCGGCCACTTGGACGCGGCGTACCGGCTCCTGCTCCAAACCGAAAACCCCTCGTGGCTCTACTCCGTCACCATGGGCGCCACCACCATCTGGGAACGGTGGGACTCCATGCTTCCGGACGGCAGCATCAACCCGGGCGAAATGACCAGCTTCAACCACTATGCCCTGGGCGCAGTGGTGGACTGGATGCACCGCACCATCGGCGGACTATCGCCGTTGGACCCCGGCTACAGCCGCATCCTCATTGCCCCGCAGCCCGGCGGTGGACTCACCTGGGCAGAAACCACCCTGGAGACGCCCCACGGCATTGCCTCGGTCCGATGGGACCTGGTTGATGGCCGGCTCGAGGTCTCCGCGACGATTCCGGAGGGCACCGAGGCAGTCCTGCGGCTCCCGGGCGAGGACGACCATACAGTCGGCCCGGGCCGGCACACCATCAGCGCACACCCCGCCGAGCTCACCTTCCAATGATTGAAAATCCAGCATCGGGCCACCGGCGTGGTGCGCGAAGCTAAAAGCAGACACACAGCCTGACGAAGGAAAGAAGGAACACATGTCCCTCAGCGTCGAGGAAATCAACAAAACACTCCCCCTGGCCAACACGCTCCCGGGCGAAGCTGTCCCCTACTACATGGCCTCCGGCGAAGGCGCCCGCTACGAGATCAACGGCCAACTCATCACCGTGATCGCCCGGGCGGCAGACACGGGCGGCATCTTCAGTGCCGCCTACGTTTCCGGTGGCCTGGGTGCTGAGTCGCCCTTTGTCAGCCACGCGATCGAACATAAAACGCTGTACGTCTTCGACGGCATCCTGCACGTGTGGCTGCCGGGCGAAAGCCGCATCCTGACACCCGGAGATTCAGTAGTCATTCCGCCGGGTACTCCCCACGCCTACCGCATGGCCAGCCACTACACCCGCTTCCTCAACTGGATGACACCCGGCGGGGCGGAGGCCTACTACGAGCGTGTGGGCACTCCCATCGACTCACACGTTCCGCCCGCCCGCGCCGGCCACACGCTGACCAGCCGGGAACAAGCAGAGGTCGGTGCCGAATTCGGGATCACTTTCCCGGATGTGGAACGCGTCCAGCCGGGACTGCAACAAAACGCCGGCCTGCCCGCAACGCTGAGCCCTTACTTCCTCAGCGCGGGCGAAGGCGAGCGCCTGGTCAGCTACCAGACCATGTTCTCCTACCTTTCACGGCCGCAGAATACCGGGGATAACTATTTTGCCGTCCACACCAAGGGCGCCAAATCTCCGTATATCCCCTTGCACTTCCACTCCGAGCACACGGAGAACTTCCTGTGCACGGAGGGCCGGATGTGGCTCTATGCGAACGGCCGGGAGATGCTGCTGACCAAGGGCGACTTTGTCCACGCCCCTGCAGGAACCATCCATTCCTTCGCTTTCGATGCCCACAACACCCAGATGGTGGGCTTCCTGACGCCATCGGTCTTCAATGGTTTCTTCGAGTACTTCAACGAGCCCACAGAGGACTACATCTATACCGAGGGCGGTGCGCCGTACATGGACATGGAGGGTTTTGGCCGGGCGCAGGCAGAGATGGACCTGACCGTCGTCGGCCCTCCGCCGCAGCGGCGCGTGGGCCTGGACTTCTAGGCTGAACAACAAAAGGTCCGGACTCTTCAGGGAGTCCGGACCTTTTGTTGTTGTTGGGCTTCTCAGGCGAGCAAAGCCCGTCCGTAGTCGTTGCCGTTGGGAGTGCGGACCACCGTGTGCATGTGGAAGGGCGCGGGGGTGTCGTTGTTCAGGAAAACGCCGGTGTGATGGTCCAATTCCAGAATGACCACCGGGCTCTGGATGCGGAAGTAGAAGGCTTCGGAGCCTTGCCAGCCGCCAATCCAGGAGAACCAGGTTTCGTCGTAGTGTCCCTGGATTTCCCGGATGCGGGCAGCCCGCGGGCCGGCCGGCAGGTAGGAGATCCACTCCTCCACAATCCTGTCCAGGAGTGCTGTCGCGGTGGCCGGCATTGATGAGACCGGAATGCCTTCATAGGGAATGACCCGGTTGTCCTGGAAGCAACCCGCCAGGTGCCGTTCATCCCCTGCATGCAGGCGTCCTTCCGGCATGGATGGGTCCTGCATCTGCTGGTAGACGGTTGCTTCGGCACGGAGCCCAGGTGTCAGGGCCTCCATGAGTTCCCGCGCCCACTGGATGCGTTCTTTGAAGACCCGTTCCTTGGAAACCCGTTCTTCAATACGCCCAGCGCCGTGGTGGGCGCCGTCGTCGATGGTGTCTGGTTCGGCGCCCAGGAAGACTGGTGAGATGACCATTTGGCTGCCCGCTGCCAGGCAGTTGAGTGCCACGTGGTGGCCGAAGAGCTGCCAGCCCCAAGGCTCCGATCCTGAAGGAGCACCGTACAACGCGAAGTTGTAGCTGTACTCGTTCATGAGCAGCGGCAGGTCCACGAGGTCGCCCAGGAAGCCGTTGATGCGCATGAGGTTTCGTGTCAGCGCAAAACCCTCGGGGCTGAGGCTCGCTTCAACCACGGTCAAGGCGGCATCCCGGACTGCTGGTTCGCATTCGTCCAGGCGAAGCCCGGTGTCATACTGCATGAATTCCGGGTTGGCCCAGCTCTGCCATTCAGGGGCATCCACGTCGTAGCACAGGCGGTTCTGCAATTCTTGAGGCAGCAGCGCCAGCAGCTTTTCAGCTGCTGCCAGCATGTCCGACGTCGGTGCTTCCTCGCCTGGCAACGCTTCAGTGAGCGTGTACAGCCCTTCGCGCACCACGCCGTCGTTGGTCACACCGACGAAGGGTTGGGGATACAGCTTCTTCCATCCCTCGATCATGGGGCCGGCAAACGGATCGTCTTTGGCGGCTTCGGCGTATGCCCGGGCGTCCAGGCCGCGGAGTTTCGCTACACGTGGATGATCCGGCGTGTAGAGGTAGTCACGAAATGACGGCGTCGACATGGGAGGCGTCCTCTGCTTCATGCGTTTCGGTGTGGGACCACCCCGCGGCAATGCGGAGGGCATGTGCTGCCGGTTCGGCGGTGCTGCCCCGCCAGGCAACGTGTTGATCGGGGCGGACCAGGACGGCGTCGGCTGCCCACAGGTCCGCCATCCGCGTTCCCTTACTGTCAGGTCCTACTGCCACCGTGGCCACGGGAACGCCGAGCTCCGCGGCGGCCAACAGGACCGGCGCGTACACTTCTCCGACGTCGCCACCTGCCAGGGATTCGACGTCCACCAGCAACGTGAACCCTGCGCCCAAATGGTCGTAGAGGGATGTTGAGTCCGCCAGCCAGGCGTGCGGAAGCAGCGCTCCCGGACTGGCTGTGGGCACGTAAAGGATGGGATCTTCCGCAGGCACGGGTGCACCGTCCGGGACAACCAGCGGCGATGCTGCGTAGTTGTACCCCAACACCAGGCCCAGGGAATCGAACTCGCTTTGCTTCACGCCCAGTGCTGCATGGGCGCGTGCCCTGGCAGCCGCTCCGTCCTCGCCTTCACGTTCCAAAGCCGGGTCCGCGAAGTGGTACGCGAGCGCCTTGCCATTGGCTGCGGCGTCGTTGATGGTTCGCTCGGCAACGGGGCGCCGTTCCAAGGCGTAGCTGTTCAGTAAGTCCGGCCCGGCCCAACCATCCAAAGCGGCGGCGATCTTCCATGCCAGGTTGGCGGCGTCTCCGATGCAGGTGTTGAAGCCGTGGCCGCCCCAGGGCGGATTCTGATGAGCGGCGTCGCCCACCAGGAACACGCCGTCGCTTCCGTAGGACGGTGCAAGGAGCATACGCGCGGTCCAGGGATCGGTCGCGATAACGTCAACCTCGACGTCGGCACCCACCAGGGATCGGACCATCGCTGCCGGATCCAGGTCAATCCCCTCGGCAGTGGCGTCGACACCTTGAATAATCGCCCACCACGTTTGGCCAAGGTTCATCCGGCCAACCATCCCGGCTGTTCCCGGGCCGAGGACCCAATACTGGACGGCAGCATCCAGGCTGATCGTTTCGGCGAGGTCACTGGAACGGAAGAGGATGCTGATGTTGGACAGGGCTGCAGATCCGCCTTCGAAACGGATTCCCAGCCCACGGCGCACGGTGGAGGAACCGCCGTCGGCCCCGGCCAGGAAGCTGCACCCAACGGTACGGCTGCCTGCACCCTCGGTCACGGTGACCGACTGACCGCCCCCTGCCCTTGCGGTGAAGTCCTCCACCCTCAACCCGGTCAGGAGTGTGGCATGTGCTGAGGATGCCACGGCCTCACGGAGCACGGTTTCCAGCACCGGCTGCGGTACCTGCTGCCCGCATTCCGGTTGCGGCCCATAACGGCCTGCTTCAAGCTGGAAGGCATTCGGGAACCGCCGGATCTCGCGTCCGGTCAGGGACGAACAAAAGATGACGTCCTGGGCGAAGTCCACAGGCAGCGGCGCTGCCTCCCGCAACTGTGCAGCGAGTCCGAGCCGGCGCAGGTGGGTCATGGTTCGCGCATTCGTGGTCTTGGCACGCGGCCGGTCCTGGTCTATGGCCGTTCGCGGCTCAATGACCACGCTGCGGATCCCCCGGTGGGCAAGGTCCAAAGCCAGGAACAACCCGCTCGGGCCACCACCTGAGATCAGTACAGGGACCTCGGGTGGCAAATCCGCCACGAGCGCCGGGCTGATAACAGCCATCAGGCCCTCGCCCGGAGCGACAGTCCACCAACGGGAGTCACCAAAGTGCCGAGCTTCTCGATCTCGACCTCTACGACGTCGCCGGCCTGCAACAACCACTGCGGCGTGCGGGCATAGCCGACTCCCTCAGGCGTGCCGGAAGCGATCACATCTCCAGGGTGCAGGGTAAAGGTTTCACTGATCAGCGAGACGATGGCCGGGACGGAAAAGATCATGTCCCGGGTGTTGCCGTTCTGAACTTCCGTGCCGTTGACCCGGGTGCGGACCTGGAGGCCATCGCGGAGGTCGCCCACGTCATCGCGGCTGACCAGTGGGCCCATGGGACCGGTGAAGTCGCCGTTCTTGCCCAGTGTCCACTGGGACGTGAGCTTTTGGGCACGCCGTGCGGTGATGTCGTTGAAGGTGGAGTAACCAAATATGGCGTCCTCGGCTGCAGCCTCGTCGCCAGACTCCACCCGTTTACCGATGTAGGCAGCTACCTCGCCCTCCCAGTCCAGGCCCGTCTCGCTCCCCGGAACCGGTACCGGTACGTTGCCCACGGACAAGGAGGCAGTCCACCGGCCAAACAGTGTGGGATAAGGCGGGAGCTCCTGGTCCTTATAGCTGCCTTCGGCGGCGTGGGCCTTGTAGTTCAGGCCCACGCAAATCACCCGCGCGGACGCTGGAACCAGTGGAACCTCAATAACAGCCGCTCGATCGAGGCCGGCAGCAATGTCGGTGATGAGCGCCGGTGCTTTCTCCTGCCACCTCGCTGCATCGGCCCAAAAGTCCGTCACGGACGCCAGCGGGAAAACGCGCTCGCCGCTCAGGGCCGCGACCCAGGGGCCGCCGTCGTGGTTGATACCTATGTACTGCATGATGGGCCTTTCAGGTTCGCCCGAAGGCGGTTGTCGGAAGGTAGAGGGCACGGCAAAGTCGGGCCTGAAGGCCGGGCCGCAGCCAGTAGTACGGAAAAGTTATGGATGGCCGGACTGGTGGCGGAAGAAGGAGACTGTGGCCGCGAGGGCCTTCTCGGCAGCGGCCGGACTTCCGTCCTCCAGCCGCCACATGTGGTCGGCGTCCTCGATGAGGAGGAGTTCGACGTCGGCGCCGGCCTTCTGCAGTTCGGCGGCCAAGGACTCCGATTGGGCGGCGGGAACAAACCTGTCTGCCGTGCCGTGGACCAACAGGAAGGGCGGAGCGTCAGGATGGACAAAGCTGATGGGGCTCGCTGCCGCGGCTCTCTCCGGATTTTCGGCCAGTACCGCGCCCACCAGCAACTCTTCCCTGGAGCCAGGATCGCTGGCACGCGCGACAGCGTTGGGCAGCGCTTGCTCCCCCATGTGAACCAGATCGGTGGGCGGGTACCACGCCGCGACCGCAGCGACCTTGCTCTCGCCTGCCCCGGTGAGGGCAACAAGACTGGCCAGGTGCCCGCCTGCGGAGTCGCCCCAGGCATAAATACGTTGGGGATCAACGCCGTAGTGCTCAGCATGCTCCCGGAGCCATTGAACTGCGGCCAAGGCATCGTGGAGCTGAGCTGGAAACTGCGCCTCGGCGCTCAGCCTGTAATCTGCCGACGCCACGACGAATCCGGCTTCGGTAAGAACATGAAAGGGCCTCAGGCCGAAGCCATCGCACACCGGCCCCAGGGAGGAACGCTCCCCTACGCGCCAGCCGCCACCGTGGAAATGAACGACGGCGGGACGCAGCTTGTGGTGGCCGGCGGACCCGGGCGCGGATTCCGGCAGGTAAAGATCGAGCAACAGCGGCCGCGAGCCGTCGTCGCCGGTGCGGGCAAACTCAATCCCGGTGAGTATGCGGCCCTCCGTCATCGTTGACTCCCTCTGCGTCTTTCGCCGGATCCTAGATGTTCCGGGCGTTCCCTCCAAGGATGTCGAAGACGCTCCCCGGCGTGAACAGTCGATTTCAATCATTGGAACCGTCAGCACTGGCCAGCTCAGAAGCCAGGAACGCCAACCCGCGTTGGACTATGTCCAATGCCGCGGAGTGGTTGAGGTAACCGTGAGTGGCTCCCTCCTCGAGTCTGAACGCTACCTCGACCCCGGCACCGCGAAGGCTTTGTGCATACATTTCTGCCGAGGGACGGAGGTCGTCGTATTCGCAGGCCACTACGGCAGCAGGAGGCAACCCTGTGGGATCTCCATGCCCGGGCACGGCATAGGAGGATGCCGAGCTCGCCGGCCCGCCGAGGTAATTTTCCAACATGGCCGTGCAGTCCTCGGCCGAAAACCGCAAAAAAGGTGGCAGTGAGGACATCACCGCGGACGGCACCGTCACTGGCGGCACCGTCGAGTGGAGGAACGGATAGGCCAGAAGCATCTTCGCCGGCAGCGGCGAGCCGATATCTTTAAGGTACATGGCGGCCCCACATGCCAGGTTGGCTCCCGCGCTCGCCCCACCAAGGCAAAGCCTGCCCGGATCGATTCCCAGGCCACTGGCCTGTTCAACGGCCCAGAACCATGCCGCGATGACGTCTTCGTGCGGGACGGGAAAATGCACCCCGCCCCTGGCCAACCGGTAGTCAACGGAAATGACCACTCCGCCGGTCCTGGCCACGAGTTCACGGGCCAGCTGGTCGGCTTCGCGCATCTCCAGGTCGCCGCCGGCAAACCCGCCACCATGCAACCAGACCAAACCGGGACCACCGCCGTCGTCCGCTTTGCCCCGCAGCGGGCCATCCACGCGCAGCGGGCCATCCTCGCCCAGAGGACCGTACACGCGCAACGGGACCAGGCCGTTGGGACCTAGTGCCTGCGCCTCCATGACGTGGACCCGGGGAGGCGAATACGGGAGGCCCGCCCCGCCGAACGCCTCCAGCCTGTTCATCCCTGATGGATTGGCAAGCAACTCAGCGAAGGACGCCTCCCCGGCCACTGGCTCCATCAGTGCACGGAGCCCGGCGTCCAGGCTCATTGCTGCCCGAATTCACGCCGGAAGAAGTCGATGGACGTCTCCAGGATCCAATCCACCTGCTCTTCGGCAAAAAAGAAGCAGTGGTCCGCGCCCTCGATGGTGATGAGTTTATTCTGTACGCCTGCCCGTTCCAGGGCATCGGCGAGAAGTTCGCTTTGGGAGTGCGGCACCAGGCCATCCTTGTTGCCATGAATCAGCAGGAACGGAGGTGCTCCGGCTGTGACATATCCAAGGGGGCTGGCTGCGTGCAGCAGTGCCGGTTCCGGTGAGCCTCCCACGAGCATCGTTCCGGGATCAAGCGAAGCTCCTCGCGGGACGGCCGCGGTCAGTGGACCGTTCAGGAAGGACTCCACTCCTTGCCGTCTTGAAACATCGTTGAGCGAAGAAATGCCGTAGAAGTCCACCACCGCGTTGACTGCGCTGGACTGGCCCTGCACGCCGAGCCCGCCTTCGAGGTCGTCCCGGGAACCGGTGAGCCCCAGAAGTGCAGCGAGGTGGCCTCCTGCCGATTCGCCCCACGCCCCGATCCTGTCCGGATCGATTCCCAACTCATCAGCGTGGTGCCGGAGGTAGCGGACCGCTGCTTTGATGTCGTGCAGCTGGGCGGGGAAAGGGGCCTCGAGGGAGTGCCGGTAGTCCACCGTTGCGCACGCGATCCCAGCCTCGTTCAACAGCCGGAACACAGAGTCCGGGGCGAAGGTCGGCGGGAGCTCCCTCCGGTCGCCCAACTGGAACGCTCCCCCATGGATCCACACGACCACCGGGACGGCGGCTTCGGAAGTCTTCCGGGGCAGCCATACGTCCATGGAAAGGCGGCGGAAACCGACCGTGATGGCGTAACTGAGTTCCCGGTGCAGCAGCGATTCCTCCGACACCTCTTCAGGTTTGACTGGCGCATGAAAGGCGGGAAACGGCGGCGGGGTGGGTACCCGGTGTGAATCAGGGCTGATATCGGCAGTCTTTGCTGGTGTTTGAAGGGTCACTGGTTGCTCCTGGAGTCTTGGGCGGAAAATCAGGCGTAGTGGCAGGCGACGTCAGCTTCGCCGACGCGCCGCAAGGCGGGCCGTTCGGAGGCGCATAGTTCCGTGGCCAGCGGGCAGCGCTGACGGAAAGGACATCCGCCGGCGGTCGTTGAGACAGCGGCGGCAGTCCTGACTCCCATGGATTCACGGACAGCCCGGCGCTGCGCTTGTTCGGCCGGGCGTGGCACCGGTGATGCCGCAACGAGGGCTTGGGTAAAGGGATGCTTCGGCGATTCCGTGACCGCTGCGGCAGGGCCGGCCTCCATGACCTGCCCCCGGTACAGGACCACCACCCGTTGGGCCAGGAACTGGACCACGGAGATGTCGTGGGCAATGAACAGGTAGCTCAGGCCGCGCTCGTCCCGCAGATCGGCCAGGAGGTTCAAAACCTGCGCCTGCGTTGACAGGTCCAAGGCGCTGACAGCTTCGTCGCAGACTACAAGCTGTGGTTCGCAAATGAGCGCGCGTGCCACCGAAATGCGCTGCCGTTGCCCGCCGGAGAACTGGCTCGGGTACCGGTCCACGGCTTCCCGCGGCAGTCCCACCCGTTCCAGCATGTCCTCTGCTTTGGTGCGGGCCTCGCCGCCGGCAATACCGCGGACGCGTAAGGGTTCTGCCAGTGAGGCGCCGATTGTCTTCCTGGGATTCAGCGAAGAGTTGGGGTCCTGGAACACAGCCCGGAGCTCACTGCCAATGGCGCGGCGCTTGCCCGAGCCCGCATGCGTGATGTCCTCACCCTTGAATTCCACGGAACCGCCGGACACCTTCTGCAGGCCGAGGATCGCTTTGCCAATGGTCGACTTGCCCGAGCCGGACTCCCCCACCAGACCCACCGTTTCACCGGGCTGGATGGTGAAGCTGACACCGTCGACGGCTGGCGGTGCCGCAGAGGCCTTCCGACCCGTGCCGTAGCGGACCACCAGGTCCTTGACGTCGAGCATGGGCCCGGGCCTGACGGCCATGGCCGCGGAGCTCAACAGCGGGGTTTCGATGCTCATGCCAGGTCCTTTTCTACGATGTCCAGTCTGTGCCGGGCGGGTACGTCCGCCGGAACCGCGTGTTCTGAAGGGAGCTCAGTGGGCACCCACGACAACCCTTCAATGGCCAGTTCATCGGCCTTGACGCAACGCACCAGGCCGGACCCCGTTCCCGAAGGCAGGAGGGGCACAGGTACCAGGCAGGCAGATCCTGCGAACTGGCAGCGGGCGGCAAACCGGCAGCCTGCCGGCCAGTCCTTGGGCTGCGGCACCTGGCCCTGGATGGTGGCCAGGCGTTCGGGCATATCGTCTGCCGTATTCGCGTGGGGATCGGCCGCAAGCAGTGCCAGGGTGTAAGGATGCCGTGGGTTGTCCAGGATGCCGGCTGTGCGGCCGTTCTCCACCACTTGGCCGGCGTACATGACCGCAACGTGGTCGCAGATGTCGGCCACTACTCCGAGGTCGTGCGTCACCATGACTACAGACATGCCCGTGTCCTTCACGAGCGTTCGGAGGAGGGACAGGATCTCTGCCTGGACGGTAACGTCCAAGGCGGTGGTCGGTTCGTCGGCAACCAACAGGCGTGGATTACCGGACAACGCCAGGGCAATGGCTACGCGCTGTGCCATGCCGCCCGAGATCTGGTGCGGGTAGGTCTTGAGGATGCGCTTCGCGTCAACGATCCCCACCTTCTCCAGCAGGCCCAACGCATCGGCGTTCGCTGCCGTCTTTCCCACCGAACGGAGTCGGCGGATGGCAGAAGTCAGCTGGTAGCCCACGGTGAACATCGGATCCAGTGCCCGCATTGGCTCCTGGGAGATGAGGGCGATGTCGCGCCCCCGGATGCCTTCCAAGTCCTTGTCCGTGGCAGCGGCCAGGTTCCTGCCGTTCCAGAGAATCTGCCCGCCGGTGATGGCGACGCCGGAAGGCAGCAACCCCATCAGCGACAACGCGGTCATGGTCTTGCCGCAGCCGGACTCGCCAACCAGCCCAAGGACCGTTCCCGGCTCGACGTCGAAGGAGACGTCCGTGACCAGTGGAGTGCCGCCGTCGACCCCTACGGAGACTCCGCGGACGCTCAGTTTGCCGGCCCCAGGTGCGTCGCGCACCGCAGGGGCGGCCGCGGCTGCGGCGGCAGCCTGAGCGGCCCGCTTTCGCCGGATGGCGGCGGAGGGAAGGTGCGAAGCTGTGGCGTTGGGGGCCTTGCCCAGGGCGTTGCCGATCGCGTTGGCCGACAGAACCGTCAGGGCCAACACAACGCCGGTGGGAACCATAAGCCATGGGGCGTCGTAGACATGCTGTGAGGCACTCTGGATCATGCCGCCCCAGCTGGGCTGGGGCAGCGGTGGACCGAAGCCGATGAACGCGAGGCCGGCCTGGATCAGGAGGCCCACTGCGAAGATCAGCGCCGATTGCACCACGATGGTGGTCGCCAGCCCGGGCAGTACGTGGCGGGCGCTGATGGCAACAGGGCCCAGGCCGTCCACCTTGGCCGCATCCACGTAGAGCTGGTTTTGCAAGGACTTTGCCTGGCCGAGCATCACCCGGTAAATGCCGGCTGAGATCAGAACGCCCAGGATGGCCATGATCAGGGGGATGTTGGTGCCCACGGCGCCAATGACGGCCAGGATAATGACCGTTCCGGGCAACGACATCATGATCTCGGTGACCCGGCTGATGACGCCTTCGGCCCGCAGGCTGTTGGCCGCGGCCAGTGCCATCAGGGTCCCAAGCCCGACGCCGACCAACACCGTGATGAACGAGGTCCCCAGTGTCTCGGCTGCTGAGGCGAAGATCCGGCTGAGGATGTCCCGGCCCAGTTCATCCGTGCCAAGCCAGTGCGCGGCGGTCGGTCCGGAGAGGACGGCGGTGAAGTCCTGGTCTTCGGTTTTGAAGGGCAACCACCAGGGCGCCGTCAGGGATGCGATGATCATCGCCGCCAGCCAGAGGGTGCCGGCCATCCCCGCTGGGGAGGTGAGCAGTCGGTGCCCTGAAAGCCTGGCCAGGGCTGTCCTGCGTGGGGATGCCGGGGGTGTTGCCGGCGTTGTTGCTGGAAGGGTGGGAATCATGAGGCACGCAACTTCGGGTCAAGGAATTTGGTAGCGATTTCGAGCACCAGGTTCACAGCGACCACAACCACCGTGGCGATCACCACTACGCCTTGGACTGCCGGGGCGTCGTGGGTGCTGACGGAGGTTTGGACGGCTTGGCCAAGGCCCGGCATGGCGAATAGTTGCTCGGCAATGACGGAACCGCCGAAAAGGCCGATGAACTGCAGCGCGATGCCTGCCACGATCGGCAAGCTCGCATAGCGCAGGGCGTGGATATAGAGGATCTTCCATGTGGGAGTAGCTGTGGCGCGGAGCGTCCGGATGTGTTCCTGCTGCAACGCCTCGAGCATGGAAGCCCTGGTCTGCCGGGCAATAAACGCTGCGCCGCCAACGGCGAGCGTGATCACGGGAAGGGCCAGGGACATCGCCCAATCCTGCGGGGAGACGTCGAACGGGACATAGCCGGTGGCCGGGAAAACGGACGATTGGACGGCGAAGAGGTAAACGAAGATGACGCCGATCCAGAACGCAGGCAGCGCGACGAGGAGCCCGACGAATCCTCCAATGAGCTGATCCAGGAGGCCACCGCGAACAGCTGCTGTGACGCCGAGGACGATGCCGAAGACTGCGCTGAGGACGGTGGCGCCGGCGGCGAGGGAAGCGGTGACCGGAAGCCTGTTGGCCAGGTCTGCACTAACGGACCGGCCGTCAATGAGGGAGTTTCCGAGGTTGCCTTGGACGGCATCACCGAGCCAGCGGAAGAACTGGCCCACCAGCGGATCGTTCCAGCCGAGCGATTGGTTCAACTGGTCGATGGCCTCCTGCGAAGCGCCTGCTCCCAGCGACACCGCACCTGGGCTGCCTGGCATGGCGTGGACCAGCAGGAACGCCAGTACCGCCACCACCAGCACGGTGGTGAGCGCCATCAGCAGGCGTTTGGTGACGAACATTGCCATGGTGACCTCCATTGGTCGGGCAGGGCGCCGGTTCCTGGGAACCGACGCCCTGTCATCGGTGGATCAGTTGGTGGGTGCGTACGAGGACAGCAGCGGGTACACGTTGCTTCCGGCGAACTTCACCTGCTGGACCTTCTTGGTGTTGTAGCCCTGGTTGGTGAGGGATTCATAGAGCGGGATCATCCAACCGGACTCCACCAGGCGGGTGTTGAGCTTGGTCAGGGCGGTCTTCCTGGAAGCATCGTCCTTCGCCGCCGCAGCCTCGGCCGTCGCAGCATTCAGCTGATCATCCGTAGCTTTCTGGACATTGGTGAAGCCGCTGAGGACGGCTCCGTACATCAGTCCAACCGGGTTGTCCCAGCCCAAGGGGGCGTAACCCAGCGGGGTTGTAGCCACGGCTGCGAAGGCTTCATCCGTGGAGGCCGCCAGCTTGACGTTCATGGTGATTCCAACGGCTGCCAGGTCCTTTTGTACTGCCTGCAGGTCCGTTTGCGTCTGGGGGCCGGCAATGATGGTGAACTCGAAGCCGCTGCCGTACCCGGCTTCCTCCAAGAGGCTCTTGGCCTTGGCGGGATCATAGGCGTAGGTCTTGTTCAGTTCTTCCGAGAATCCCGCAGAGTCCTTGGGCAGTGCGTTCCATGCAGGAATGTCGCCCTTGTGGAGCGCGTCCACCAAAGCTTGGCGGTTGATGGCGTACTGGAAGGCCTGGCGCACCTTTTCGCTGGCGAATGCAGGTGCGGTCTTGCCGATCTTGTCGAAGGAGATCATGGTCTGGACGGTGCCGCCGATCTGGGATACGCCCACTCCCTTGGACTTGGCGAAGTCGACCGTGGGAGAGGTCAGCGAGGCGACGTCCGCCTGGCCGGAAACCAGCGCGTTGGCACGGGCCTGGGGGTCCATGATCACGCTGAAGGTGATCTTGTTGTACGGGTATTTGGAGGCGTCAGCGTTCTTGTCGTTCTTGGTGAAGACGTACTTGTTGCCCTTCACAGTTGTGGCGCTGTCCAGGGTGTAGGGCCCGGAGCCGTCCGGGGTGGTGGCCAGGCTGGCTGTGTCCGTAACGGCTTTCTTGCCTACGATCATGCCCAAGGTGGAGGTGAGGTTCTTTTCGAATCCCGGCTGGGCTTTTGCGAACGTTATGGCCACTTGGGTGGGGCTGACAACATCCACGGAGGCAATTTCCTGTGCACCGCCCTTCGCTATGGCCGAGTACGCGCTGAGGGCGGTGTCGGTGCGACGGTCAAGGTTGGCCTTGACCAAGGCTGCGTCCAAGGTGGACCCGTCAGTGAAAGTCACGCCTTCCTTGAGGGTCAACGTGAGGACGGTGTTGTCCGCGTTGTAGCTGAATTCCTTGGCAAGGCCGGGACCAACGCTGCCATCTGGTTGAAGGGTCATGAGGTTCTCGTAGAGGCCTTCGAAGAACTGGCGCTGGGCGTCCGAAACCCGCAGGGGGTCATAGCCGAACGATGCACTGTCGCTGTCTGTTGCGATGGTCAGCGTGCTCTTGTCCACGTTGGATGTGGCAGCTGAACCGCCACCGCAGGCTGTGAGTGACCCAAGGAGGAGCGCCCCGGCCAGGACGGCCGCGCTCCGACGTGCAGGTGAGGTGAGGAGATTCATGTGCTGCGCCTTCGCATTCGTGATGGAATCGTGTGTCGAGATGTGGGACCGGCGGCCTGGACATGGTCGGCTGTGACCTGTCCGGGCCGATCCGACGGCGCCCTCTCGTCAGATGGCTTCCGGTAACCGGCTTCTTCAAGAGTCCTTTGAGGGCAGCCCTTCGCCCCATGTGTATTTCATTGGTTGAAACAGTATTGTGGTGGAGATCACTCGGGGCGTTGAAAGGATTCATGTTGACGCAGGCCAACGATGGGAACGGCATCGAAAAACCGCAGCGCGGCAAGCGGCCCAAGCAGGGCGAACCCGTGATCGACCGCGCCCTGAGCCTTCTCGCCGTCTTCAGCGACCGGCGTCGTGCGTTGACGTTGTCGGACATGGCGAGGTTGGCTGATATGCCGGCTCCCACTGCCCTGCGCTTGATCGGGCGCCTTGTTGCGTGGGGAGCCTTGGAGCGTTTGGAGGACGGGCGTTACGTTGTTGGCGTCAGGTTGTGGGAGGTAGCATCGCTGTCACCCCGCGGGCACGGCGTCCGGGAGATCGCACTGCCCTACCTTGAGGACCTCTTCGCAGTGACGCGCCATCATGTGCTGCTTGCCGTGCGGGACAAAAATGAGGCCGTGCTGATCGAGCGGTTGTCATCCAAGGAGGCCACGGAGGTCGCCTATCGCGTCGGCGGGCGGGCGCCGTTGAGGTCGACGGCGGTGGGCCTGGTCCTGCTGTCCGGTGCCGATGCAGACTTCCAGGAGTCAGTGATCACTCAGCCACCCGACGCCGAGGTGGGAGTGGATTCCATGCCGGAAGGTC
This sequence comes from Arthrobacter sp. TmtSoilC79, assembly GCF_059739405.1. Classification (NCBI taxonomy): domain Bacteria; kingdom Bacillati; phylum Actinomycetota; class Actinomycetes; order Micrococcales; family Micrococcaceae; genus Arthrobacter; species Arthrobacter sp. TmtSoilC79. The sequence continues at coordinate 2,498,093 of NZ_AP046051.1, forward strand.
AACTGAGGCGCACGCTCTCCGATGTCCGCAGGACGGGCCTGGCCATGATCCGGCGATCTGCACCCTCAAAAACCGTATCGGTGGCCTCACCCATATACGGCGCGGAAGGGTCCGTGGTGGCGGCGCTGTCCATTGTGGTTCCTGATGGCGCTACGCCTCCGAATGTCCTGGCGCCGGCTGTTCAGGCGACTGCCCGGGCGGTATCGCGAAACCTGGGCTTCAACCCGGGACCCAGCGAGAGTGTGCGGATGCGCTAGATCGCTTCAGCGGCGTCCAGATATTCGGGGGCAAGGAGCGACCTGGCCAGGCGCCGCGCGTAGTCCCGGACACCCTCCACCAGGTCCAGGGTTCCCCCGGACAGCACATATTGCAACTGAAGGCCGTCGCTGACGGCGATGATTTCCCGGGCGCATGCTGCCGGGTTGGTGTCCGACCGGAGATAGCCACGCTCAACGCCCTCGGCGAGCCGCCCGGCCGTCTCACGCACGGCCCGTTCGTACCATGAGGCATACAGCTGGTGCGCGGGCGTGGTGGTGTCCGCGGCCTCGGCGGAGATCAGCACGAAAAGCTCAATAAGGCCCGGCTCCCCCACCAGCTCACGCGTGGAGTCCACCATGTTGTGGAACAGCGTAACCGGCTCCTTGGCATTGCCTTCCTGGCGCGAACCCCACCACGTTGCCGTTCGTTCCAACCGCTGCTCCGCAACACCGAGCAGGAGGTGCTTCTTGGAACGGAAGTGATGCATGAGGCCGCTTTCACTGAGGCCGACGTCCGCTGCCACTTGGGACAGGGGAACCTTGTGATAGCCGGAGGCTGCGAAAAGCCTGGTTGCGGCATCCAGGATTTCGGCGCGCTTGGCACGCCCAACTTCATAGCTTCCTGTTTTCCGACGTGTTCGCACCTTCCCAGCGTAGACAAAGCTGTAGTGAATAAAAACAGTGCACACGTTGTTTTTATGTTCTACCATTGGCGAAAGCGGTGACGATGCCGGCTTTCCCAGAGGAGTTCCCTTGACTGACCACCGATCTTCCCTGTCGCCGCAGGCGGCACTTAACGCCGCCACGTGGATCTCTCCAGCAGAAGATCAACCGGCTGAACCCGGCAAGCGGCCTGCGTACTGGATACGCAGCCACTTCACGTGGAGCCCGGACGACGGCGAGACGACAGCACATGCCACGGCCCACGGCGTCTACGAACTGTTCGTCAACGGCACCCGCGTCGGTGATGAGGAACTGACTCCGGGCTTCACCGCCTACCGCCAACGGCTGCAGGTCCAGTCCTGGGATATCACCCACCACCTGGTCAGTGGCGGGAACGTCATCACCGCATTGCTCTCGGATGGCTGGTTCCGCGGCAGGCACGGCTTTGAACGCCGGGCCGATGGCTTCGGCACGGCCACAGCTTTCCTCGCATCCGTCACGTCCGCCCGAGCACCCCTTGCCGCTACAAGCCATCACTGGGAATGCCGCGAAAGCCACATCACCCGCGCCGACCTCATGGACGGCCAAACGGTCGACTTCCGGCTTTTGAGCCCAGCAGCGGAAAGCACGACGGCGGATGGCTGGCTTCCCGTGGTTGCCCGGCGGGGCGGGTTGTACGACAACCGGGAGCGGCTCGTCCGATCCATCGCCCCACCCGTGCGGCGCATTGAGGAGCTGGCTCCCGTCACTGTGGCTGTTCCTGCGTCAGGCATCACCGTGGTTGACTTCGGCCAGAACATCAACGGCTGGGTTCGCCTGCGGGCGCTGGGGCCCTGCGGAACACGCATCACACTCAGGCACGGCGAAATACTGGGCGACGCCGGCCTGGTATCCACCGAAAACATCCGGGCCTTCGACTTCGCCAGCAAAACTCCCCTGCCCGCCGGCCAAATCGACGAGGTCATCTCAGCGGGCCGCGCAGGGGACGTTTTTGAACCGCGGCACACGACCCACGGCTTCCGATACGTCCAACTTGAAGGCAACGTTGACGCCATAGCGCCCGAGGACGTCACCGCCGTCGTGGTCCATTCCGATCTCCAGCGCACCGGCACCTTCGAAAGCAGCAACAACCGTCTCAATGCCCTGCACGACGCCATCCTTTGGAGTTTCCGCAGCAATGCGTGCGACGTGCCGACTGACTGCCCGCAACGGGAACGGTCCGGCTTCACCGGCGACTGGCAGGTCTTTGTGGATACGGCCGCCCTCATGTTCGATGTCTCGGGATTCAGCGCAAAGTGGCTCCGGGATCTGTCGGCGGACCAGTGGCCCGACGGCCGTGTGCCCACTGTGGTTCCGAATCCGGCCGGCGACGGACCCTCCGGCAACTTCTTCGAAGATCTGGCAACGGGGTCCGCAGGATGGGGTGACGCAGCCGTCTTCGTCCCGTGGTCCTTGTGGCGTGCCTATGGAGACCGACAGTCGTTGCGGGAAGCGTTCCCCTCCATGCGCTCCTGGGTTGACTACGCATCCAGAGCCGCGGCCAGCGGACGCCACCCTGAACGGGCTGCAGCACGGCCCGCTCCCCTGCCCCACGAGCAGTACCTATGGGACACCGGCTTCCACTTTGGCGAATGGCTGGAACCGGACACACCACCAAATCCGGACCCCGCGCGGGATCATGGCATCGTTGCTACGGCCTACCTCTACCGGTCTGCTGACCTGCTGGCGAAAGCGGCCGGCGTACTCGGTGATTCCACGACCGCTGACCATTACTGCACACTGGCCGCCGAAATCCTCTCGGCCTGGCGCGAAGAGTACCTTGACGACTCCGGCTTGTTGTTGGAAGAGTCCCAGGGACACTACGTCCGAGCCCTGGCCTTCGGCCTCGTACCGCCCCACCTTGCGCCCCTCGCTGCCGCCAGGCTCGTTGAACTCATCGGCCTCAACGGAAACCGGCTGGGCACCGGCTTCCTCGCCACAGGCCTCCTGCTGCCAACGCTCGCTGACCACGGTTATCCCGACGTTGCCTACGAGCTCCTGCTTTCCACCGGCTCACCCTCCTGGCTGGGGATGCTCGACGCCGGGGCCACCACCATGTGGGAATGGTGGGATGGAGTGACAACCAGTGGTGCCCGTGGGTCCCTCAACCACTACAGCAAAGGCGCAGTGGGATCGTTCCTCTACACACACGTGGCTGGTATCCGCCTTCCGGAGTATCCAGACGAGGCACACACCGGTTATCGCACGGTGACCATAGCCCCGCAGCCGGGGGGCGACATCGCCTGGGCGAGTGCCGCCGTCGATACCGTCCACGGCCGGATCAGCAGCGCCTGGAGCATCGAGCATGGAAAGTTCACGCTCCACGTGGAAATCCCGATGTCCGTGAATGCGACGGTGAAGATGCCGGACGGCTCAACGCATACTGCAGGGGGTGGCTCGCATGAGTTCACCAGCGGACATCACGATCCCCTTCCTCGTTATTAACGACGTCGCGGACCCAGCTGTTGGACGCTGTGGTCGCCCCATCAGCCCCGGCCCGGGCCCGGGCCAGCGACGATGGTTCTCGCAAGTCCTGTGACGCGCTGGTGGAAAACTTCGATGCTCTCTTCTTCGACCATGAGGAACCGGGCTCCGTACATGAGCCGAAGCAGGCACTCGGCATACACCGCGCGAACAGCTGTGGCTCCTACCGTAAAGTCGGCCGGAATTACCTGGGCAAGGCGGCGTACGAATTCCTGGGAGGCCAAGGCACCTCTCTCGAGAAGCTCCTCGTCCCGCGCGCTGCGGTCGGTGAGGGCCCGCAGGGCGCCTGCGTGCCTTTCAAAGACTCCCATGACCACCTGCGCTGCGCCGCCGGCACCTTCAGAGGGCGACGCATCGACTCGTAGGAATTGGGTAATGAGCTCACCTTCGGTGCGGGCGATGCGCTCCAGCCAACGTTCGTGAACAGCGAGAAACAGCCCGGCTTTCCCATCGACGCGCGCGTAGAGCGAAGGGGCTGAGATCTTGGCCCGGCGGCAGACCTCGGTGATGGTCAACCCGTCCCAGCCATGTTCTTCAAAGAGTTCCATCCCTACGTGGAGCGCGCGCTCCCAGCTTTGCCTGCTTCGATCCTGTTGGGGTGCGCGCTCGGTGGGAGCATGTCCTTGCTTCATTGACTCAGGCTATCTGGCCGCACGGACCAGCCCTTCTCCCATTTCCTTCAGCTGTGCGACGATCTCACTGGGACTCTTCTCGCCGACCTGCCTTTGCAGGATCGAAGTGTGGTCGAGGACGAAATCCCGAAGAGGTCGCAGGAAGGCGGGCGCGTGATGGAACACCTTGCCCAAAATGTAGGCTTGCTGAACCTGGGAGTTCGTGTGTGCGATGCGGCGCGAGTCGTAACTCCGAAGCGCTGCGGTAACTGATTCCGTGTCTGCGAGATCGACGCCCGTCAGGCATTGGGCCAGTGTGTAGCCGTCGCCGATCGACATGCCGGCACCATAGGCCGCGTAAGGGGAGGTAGCGTGGGCCGCGTCGCCAGCGAGAGTAATACGCCCCTTCGACCAGGCCCAAAACGTGGCGGCTCCCGAAGAACGACCCATCATCGGTTGAAGAACCTCAAGTCAATGGCAGAGTTGCCACAGCCACTTCCCCCGCTGATTGGGCGGACGTAGGCTGTGATTCGGAGAGCCGGGAAGCCTGGTCGGCCCGCTGGGCATCGTGCCCGCGGAACGACTCCGGCAACCGCCTGGGTCGTTGGACCGAGGGACGGGATCCACCATGACATCAGCATCAGAACCAGTCATCGAGACCAAACAGCTTGTCAAAACCTTCGGCAGAACACGTGCCTTGGACGGGCTGGATCTGCAGGTCGGCCCCGGGGAAGTCCACGGCTTCCTGGGACCCAACGGGGCCGGGAAATCAACAACCCTCCGCCTCCTCTTAGGACTGATGCGCCCAACGGCAGGAACAGCCCGGGTTTTTGGACTTGATCCCTGGCGGGACCCTGTCCGGGCGCACCGGGACATAGCTTATGTCCCGGGGGATGTGAGCTTGTGGCCGAACCTTTCCGGTGGTGAGGTCATCGATTTGCTGACAGGCCTGCGCGGGGGCGTCAATGAACCGCTCCGCCGGGTCTTGATCGAAAACTTCGAATTGGATCCGCGCCGCAAGGCCAGGACGTATTCGAAAGGAAACCGCCAGAAGGTGGCCCTGATTGCGGCGTTCGCACGCCCTGCACGCCTGTATCTGCTCGATGAGCCGAGCGCTGGTTTGGATCCTGTCATGGAGTCGGTCTTTCGTCAGCAGGTTCAGCGCGTAACCGCGGACGGCGCCACAGTGCTGCTTTCGAGCCACATCCTCAGTGAGGTTGAACAGCTCTGTGAAAAGGTTACGATCATCCGTGCAGGGCGCACCGTGGAATCAGGGACTCTCGCAGGTTTGCGGCACTTCAAACTCACTCATTTCAGAGTGGAATGCCCCGACCCTGCAGTCTTTGAGTCCCTGCCCGGCGTTCGGGACCTTGTAGTCGACGGCGGTGTGGTTGAGTTCGACGTTGACCCGGCCGATCTCGCGCCGGTACTGCGGGCAGCGGCAGCAGCCCGACTCAGCGGGCTCACCGTGTCCCCACCGTCGTTGGAGTCCCTCTTCCTCAGCCACTACAGCAGCCAGGTGCGTTGATGTCCGGCATGTTTGCCCTGCTCGTGGTTCAGGCGCGCAGGGAACGGGTGCTGCTGCCCGTTTGGATTCTCGGAATCGCTTTTCTGAGTTACATCATCTCCAGTGCCGTTTCCACCGAATTCGGCGACGAAGCAGCCCGGCGGGCGATCATCACTGTTGCTGTCCTTGCAGGTTTGATGAGCACGTTCTTGGTTATCCGGCACACCCGTACGGATGAAGAACTTGGGCGGGCGGAACTAGTCAGTTCCACTCCGGTAGGCCGGGCGGCACCTATTACGGCAACGCTTATCCTAGGAGGGGCAACGAACCTGGTTCTGGCAGTCTGTGTGGCGGCGGGGCTTGCCGCCACAGGTTTGCCCGGCATTGGTGCTCTCACCGCTGGAGCGGCCGTAGGTTCTGTTGGCTGGTTCTTCGTGGCCGTCGGTGGACTTGTAGCACAGATATTGCCCTCGGGGCGGTCGGCCAACGGCGCAGCAGCTGCTTTGGTGGGCGGAGCCTACTTCGTTCGGGGCATTGGTGACGCCTCAGGCATTCCGTCCGCTGATCTGACCCGAGTGACGAGTGGATGGTTTTCGTGGCTTTCCCCCATCGGCTGGGGGCAACGTTCCCGGCCTTTTACGGTGGCTGATCCCACACCTCTGCTGGTATTGACGACAGCGGGCCTTCTTCTGGCCTTGGCCGTGGCAGCGCTCAGGAGCAGAAGAGATTTGGGCGAAAGTCTGCTGGCCGAACGCACAGGGCGGGATCGGCTCGCGTCCGGGTCATCCTCGTTTCTTGGCTTGGCGTGGCACCAGCAACGCTTAACCATTCTTGGATGGTGTGTCTTCGCGGCTCTGCTTGGCAGCATCGCCGGTGGGCTGGGACCTGTAGTCACCCATGTCATCGGCGGCAATGAGTCTCTTCGCGAGCTGATTCTCCGGCTCGTTCCCGGCGGCCGTGGAGAGCTCATTGACGTTTTCACCACCGCCTTGCTGGGCATCGCTGGCGTTCTTGCCGCTGCCGCAGGCGTCCAGGTGGTGCTGCGGCTCCGGGCAGAGGAAGCGGAGGGACGCGCTGAACTGCTATTGGCGGCCCCGCGTTCGTCGGCGCGTTGGCTCGCCGCGAACCTGATAATCGCAGTGGCTTCTGCCGGCGTAGTTGCAGTAGTCGCGGGAACGGCAGCGACGGCAGGACTTGCCCTGTCAGGGGCGGCGAGTGGACCGCCTGGATTGCTGATCGGCGCCGCCCTCGCCCACGTGCCGGCCGCCGTCGTTTTCATCGCTGCTGCGGCCGTGGCCTTCTCTGTCATCCCGCGGGCGAGCATCGCCGTGGGCTGGGGGTTCCTGGCTGTCGGGCTGGTCCTGGGCCAATTCGGCGAACTGATGCGCCTGCCAACCTGGCTCCAGGACCTTAGTCCTTTCCGCCACACGGCGGCGATGCCCGTCGAAGCATTCGATCCCATGGCTGCCCTCAGCATGACCGGCATTGCCCTGGCCGGGGCAGGAATCGCCGGTTATTTACTCAGGCACCGGGACCTCGCAGCCTGAGGAGCTGCTGCAAGAGAGGCGCAGTTGCCCGGTCATGGGTACAAAGGGTGGGCTGGTCCGGACGTGCTGCTGTGATCCGTTATCCAGCATGTGCTGGGCCGCACTCTACTGACGCGGCCCACGCCGAAGGTGCCGTGCGTTGCCTAATGAGTGTCGCCGTCGTGATCGTCGGTGGCGGTCGGATCCAGCGGCGGCCACCACTTCGTCGGAGGTGCAATAACGAACCGGCGACCGGTGATCTCCGTGGGCGTGACCCTGACCAAAACGTCCTTGGCGCCAGGCTGCCATGGGGAAAGACCGGCTTCCACTGCCTCTTGGATGTCTTCAGGATGGGTCACGAACTCCGGGCTTCCTTTGAGGATGACACTCCAGGCGACGGTTCCGTACCGGTTGAACCCATCGGCTTCCAGCGCAATCACCGCCCCGTCCCGCAGGGCATCGTGCTTCGTCCCTGGTCCCGTTCTGAAAAGAACAGTTCCATAGTTCGGCACGTAGTTCACCGGAAAGATCTCGGGCTCTTCGCCGTTGATGAGGGCGATCCTGCCGATGGACACCGATTGAAGGTACTTCCAGCAGTCGTGGACGCTGAGCTCTGTGGTGTCTGGATCCATCGATGTGTTCTCCATGGGGCGAGCCTAACCCGTGAACCGACACGCTGATAGGGCAAAAGGTCCCGCCCCCAGCCCGCGCTCTTCGGCTTTGCTGAGGCGCTCCTGGGCCTTCCACCCAGCGGGCCCCAAGACCAGAGGCAAAGGTCATGATGACAACGTTTCCCCCGGGACCTTGGACTCTGTTGGTGGTGGGGAGGCGGTCATAGGCTCGGGAGCATCGAAACCAACGGCAACGCGGCGATTCGCAAGCAGCCATCCCACCCAGGAGACACAGACCATGGAAACCGACGAACGCCCAGGAACCGTCCTATCCGAAGCCGACTCATGGAAGGTTCTGGAACGGAACCAACACGGTCGTTTGGCAGTCAGCGTCCTGGGCGAGCCTGACATCTACCCACTGAACTTCATCGCCCACAACCAGCGGCTGCTGCTGAGGACGAATCCGGGGACAAAGCTCGCTGAGCTGACCGTCAATGAAAAGGTTGCCTTCGAAGTGGAGGAGATCGTCGACGCCGAAGCCTGGAGTGTTGTCCTTAAGGGCACTGCCAGGGTGATTGAGTCACAGTCGGAGATCGACGAAGCGGACAAACTGCCCTTGAAGCCGTGGATTCCAACGCGCAAATACACCTACGTGGAGATCAGCCCGACCCGGGTCCATGGCCGCCACTTTGAACTCGGTGATGAGCCGGAGCGGTATTGACCCCGCGGTTATCCGCCGCGCGCACTGGCACAACCGTCCGTCCGGGACCCAAAGCCCTGAGGGCATTGAGAATAGTGGCAAGATCCACCAACTCCTGCAGCAGCGCCCCTGCGACAGCCGGAATCATGCCTAACGAAGCCATCACCATCAGGCCGAGGCTCAGCAGTATCCCAGTCCAAATGCTGGTCCGCGCGATGTGAAGGGTACGCTGCCCGATGCCAACGGCAACGGCCGCCCTGGATAGGTCGTCGACCATAATCACCACGTCCGCTGACTCGCTCGCCGCGGTGGCGCCTTTGGCACCCATGGCGATGCCGACGTCGGCCGCTGCCAGTACCGGGGCATCATTGACGCCGTCGCCCACCATCATTACAGGCCTGAGCGGAAGGGCTGCTACGGCAGTAACTTTGTCAGCAGGCAGGCATTCGGCAATGACGTTGCTGATGCCCGCCTCCGCAGCGATGTGTTCGGCTGTAGTTGCAGCGTCACCGGTCAGGAGCATCGTCTCCGCGACCCCGAGCCTCCGAAGTTCCGTCAGGGTGTCCTTCGCATTCGGGCGCAATGGATCGCTCATGATCAGGGTGCCTGCAAACCGGCCATCCACACCGATGTCGATCCCGAGTTGGCCTCCGGGCAGTGCCATCTTGTCGAAGCCGGACACGAGGGAACCGACATAGGCAGGTTTTCCGACGACTACGTGGTGGTCTCCGCAGTCGGCCGTGACACCGTTGGTTGCATGTTCGCTGGCGCTCGTTGCCGGTACAAGCGCCAGGCCGCGCGATCGGGCTGCTGCCATGACTGAAGCAGCCAGGACGTGGGTGGAATACTGCTCGGCGGAGGCGGCCAGCTGCAGCAGGGCGTCTTGGGACAGTTTTGAGGCCGGGGCCACCCGAATTTCGGCCAGGGAAGGATTTCCTTGCGTGAGGGTCCCGGTCTTGTCGAAGACGGCGGTTTTGACTCTGCTGAGTTGCTCAAGCGTCCCCGCGTTTTTGATGATGATGCCGGCATGGGCGGCCCTGCTGGTCCCGGCAAGGAACGCGACAGGTGCAGCTATCAGCAGTGGGCAGGGGGTGGCTACCACCAGAACCTCAGCGAACCGTCCCGGATCCTGGCTGAAGAACCACGCAGCGCCGGCCAGCACCAAGGCGACCAGAGTGAACGGCACCGCGTATCTGTCGGCGAGCCGTACTGTCGGCGCGCGGCTTGCCGCAGCTTCCTGAACCAAGGCAACTATTTGGCTGTACTGGGAATCCCCCGCGGTGGCCGTGGCCTTCATACGCACGGCATCGGCTCCGTTGATCGAGCCGCTGAGCAGAAGTTCGCCCGTGGTTCGCTCAGCAGGCAGGCTTTCACCCGTTAGCGCTGACTCGTCAAAGAGTCCGACGGCGGACAGCAAGCTGCCGTCCACCGGGACCAACTCTGACGGCCTGACCAGGAGCACGTCCCCCGGAACCACGGCATCGACCAAGATGTCTTCCACCGGCAGGCCGGGCCGTTCCCGGTGAGCGTTCCGTGGGGACCGATCCAGGAGTGCTCGGAGCTCCCTGGTTGCGCGGCCTTGGGCAAATTGTTCCAGCGCTTCGCCGCCTGTCAGCATCAGCACCACGATCATGGATGCCAGGTACTCCCCCACGGCAACAGTCGAACAAATGGCCATCACGGCCAGGAGATCTATCCCCCAGCGTCCATGTAGGAGCCCTCTGATCATGGTGCCAGCCCGATAGAGGGCAACACTAAGTGCAAAAATGCTCGCCAGGCCTTGGGCCGCCGGCATGAGGCCGATAGCAGCCAGGACCGCGACGGCGGCCAGCACCACCAAGGTTGCTGTCACTAAAGGAAAACGCAAGGCCGGGTGCAGCAGCCGTTGTCTCATATCCACGGATCAGTCATGAGGGTTTCGGCTCAGGACCACCTTCAGGGCCCCTGTTTCCGCTGCACGCGAGAATGTGTCATAGGCATCCATGATCTGTTCCATCCCGAAATGATGCGTAGCGAACTTGTCCGCCGGGAGCTTGTGTTGGGCCACCAGGCGAAGCAGCATTGGGGTGGTGTTGGTGTTGACCAGCCCCATGCTGATGTTGATGTTCTGGATCCACAGCTCCTGGAGCGGAAGTTGGACGGGTTTTCCGTGCACACCGATGTTGGCTACATGCCCGCCGGGGCGAACCAGTCGCAGGGCCATGTCAAAAGTCTCCGGTACTCCGACAGCTTCCATGGCCACGTCCACCCCGGCGCCATCAGTGAAGGCCAGAACTTCCGCCATCCAGTCGGGGTTGCTGGGATTGACCGTGTGGGTGGCTCCGAAGCCGCCGGATTTGGCAAGCCGGCCCTCGTCCGGATCAATGGCCACCACGGTAGCTGCGCCGTGGAGTCCCGCTGTTGCCATGGCCGCCAGGCCAATGGGTCCTGCCCCCACGATGGCCACCACGTCACCCGGGGCCACGTGTCCGGCCTGGACTCCGATTTCGAACGCCGTGGGCAATATGTCGGAGAGCATGACGGCTTCCTCGTCGTTCACTCCGTGGGGCAGTTTGTGCAGGGAGTTTTCCGCATAGGGAACCCGGACGAATTCGGCTTGTGTCCCGTCAATGAGGTGGCCGAAGATCCAGCCGGTTCCAGCCTGTCCTTCATCACCAAGACAGTGGGAAAACAGTCCCTTCCTGCAATTGCCGCAGTGTCCACACGACTTGATGCAGGAGATGATGACCCGGTCCCCCGGGCTGAGTGAACTGACCGAACTTCCAACCTCGGTGACGGTCCCAACCCCCTCGTGCCCGAGGATGCGACCCGGCTGGACAGCTGGAACGTCCCCTTTGAGGATGTGCAGATCCGTGCCGCAAATGGTGGTGGTGTCGATGCGCACGATTGCGTCGGTGGGATGCAGGATGACGGGGTCCGGAACCTCTGTCCAGGACTTTTCGCCGGGGCCACCGTAGACGAGTGCCTTCATTGTGTTAGTCCGTCCTTGTCTTTGCCTGGTTCAAACACCGGGCGGGTGCTAGTGGAATTCGTCCAGGCGGGCGTCGTTCAAGGGGGTCCCCCAGAGATCCGGTCGTTTAGTCTCGAACCGCCGCCCAGTGACTGTCTCCGGCGTCAACCTCAAGTAGCAGTCCTTGCTGCCTGGTTGCCAGGGATCCAAACCCAGGGCATCGACGTCGGCTCTTTCCTGCCGGTCCAGTACCAGGTGCGTCTGCCCTCGGACAACGACGCTCCACGCCTTTCCGCTCAGGGGCCAGTAGCCGTCGCTTTCCAGAGCGCAAGGCGTGGTCAATGTGCTCCAAAACTTTGTACCTGCCCCGGTTCGGAACACAATGCTGTCACCGTCCAGCACATAGTTCACCGGAAAGATGTCAGGATGGCCGTCCACCAGGACGGCCAGGCGGCCAACGTTGGTCTGTGCCAGCAGGTCCCAGCATTCATCCGGAGCGAGGCGTTCGACGGCGGCACCCGGCTTGGTTGTCATTCCACACCCGCCCGGGTGGCGTCGTCGAGCGGACTCCACCACGTCAGCGGTGGCGTCACCTTGAAGCGGCGGCCGGACAAGGAAGTAGGAACAACACGGACGAAGTGATCCTTCCGCCCGGCCTGCCAAGGGAATAGCAGCAGGCCAACGGTGTCCATTACATCCTGTGTCAGCTTGATGCTCTCTGCTGATCCCTTGACCACCACGCTCCACGCGACGCCCGAATTTTGGTCTACGCCATCCGCTTCCAACGCTACCGGTGTATCGCTGAGGGCAGCGTGGAGCTTGCTCCCCTCGCCCGTGCGGTAGACCAGCGTCCCGTGATCTGCTTTGTAATTGATGGGAAAAATGTCCGGATGGTCCTGCGCCCAGACTGCGAGGCGGCCCACGGAGACACTGCGCAGCAGTTCCCAACACTGCTTGTTGTCCAGGACCTCAGCTTCCGGAACTGTGAGTTTGTTCGTCATGGTTAGACCGTAGGTCCGGTGGCGCCGGGGCAACAGGGCACAAAGGCCTACACATCCCGTGCGCCGTAGCCCGTTCAGAATCGCCGGAGTAGTCTGGCAGCAAGGAGCCCTTGGGACCCTCACAGGATTTCCAGCATTCTTCGAAAGGAACTTGTGAACGACTCAGAAACACCTGAGCCGCAGCCCAACGTTGTACCGCGGATCCGGATTGAAGACCTCCTGAAGGACTTTGTTGGCCGCGCCGGGGAACTTTTGCAGGCACAGGAAAGAACCCGGGGTCTACTCGAAGCAGTTGTCGCCGTAGCCGAGGACCTGAGTCTTGAAGCGGTGCTCAACCGCGTAGTGAGTTCCGCGTGCCAACTGCTTCAGGCCCGCTATGGCGCCCTGGGGGTCCTGGGCGAAGACAACGCCCTCAGCCATTTCATCACTGTGGGCATAGACGAAAACCTCGCCCAACGCATCGGCCCGCTTCCTACTGGACACGGCGTCCTCGGCCTGCTCATCACCGAGCCGGCACCCCTGCGGCTCCACGACCTCGGCCACCATCCGCGAGCCTATGGATTCCCTCCGCACCACCCGCCCATGAAGTCGTTCCTCGGAGTTCCCGTGCGGGTAAGGGACGTGGTGTTCGGCAACCTCTACCTGACCGAAAAGGAAGGCGGCGGGGACTTCACTCCGGAAGACGAGGACTTGGCTGTAGCGCTGGCTGCCGCGGCCGGGGTGGCAATCGAGAACGCCCGGCTGTATGAAGACGCCAGGCGTCGGGCGTCCTGGCTTGAGGCCTGCATGGACGTTACAGGGAGGATGCTGGGTGGCGACCAAACGGGGCAGGCTGAGAACTCTGCTCTGGACCTGATCGCGGCGAGGGCCCTCCGGGAGTCAGGTAGCCATCTGGCCCTGATCCTTGTCCCCTCGCCAAATGCGCCCTACGTAGTCGCTGGCACGGCCGGAGCCCACAGCCTTGATTTCGCTGGCGTGTCCCTGGATATGGACCACCCTGTAGTCCAGGCAGTCGCAAGCACCGGAAAGCCAGTATGCCTTGATGACTCCCGGGATCTCCTCGGCATAGCGCGCGAAGGAGCCGCAGCCAAGCTTTTGATCATCGACCTCAGTGCCCAAGGAGCCCACCACGGTCTCTTGGTGCTTGCCCGCGATCCCGGTATTGGAAATTTTTCAAAGACCGATGTTGAGATGGGGGCCGTCTTCGGTTCGCACGTTGCGCTCGCGCTGGCCCTGGAGCGGATTCACCGGCTACGGGAGCAAGTCGTGGTGTTCTCCGACAGGGACAGGATCGCACGGGATCTCCACGACCTGGTCATACAACGTCTGTTCGCAGCTGGACTGAGCCTCCAAAGCCTACGGCGTTTCACCACCGGCGAGTCTGCCTTGAGCAGGATTGACTCTGTGACCCAAGAGCTGGACACAAGCATCCGCGACCTCCGCAACACCATCTATTCACTGCAGGACAGTAGCCGTGAGCGGGAGCCGTTGAGCGGCCGTATCCTCCAGTCCATCCAGACTGCTGGCCAATCCCTGTCCTACGCGCCGAGTCTGACGCTGGCTGGCCCCGTTGACTCGGTAGAGGACGATGCCATCATCAAACACCTGCTGGCTGTCCTGTCTGAAAGCCTCAGTAATTCGGTTCGCCACTCAGGAGCGCATTCCATCAACGTTTTCGTATCCGTGGCCGAGGGACGGCTGAGCTTGGAAGTCGTGGATGACGGATGCGGGTTTGTGGAGCCAGCCGCGGGAAACGGCCTGGCCAACATAGCCCGGCGTGCGAGGGAGATGAACGGCACCAGTACCATCACCAGCACGCCTTTCAACGGTACAACCATGAGATGGAGTGTCCCGCTCAACTGATCGTTCGACGGTGGGAACCTGCGTCCCGGTCAGGTGCTTGTGCCATGAACACCGCCGCCTGGGTTCGCCGCTCAAATCCGAGTTTTGCCAGCAGGGATGAGACGTAGTTCTTGACCGTTTTTTCTGCCAGAAGCATTTCCTCACCGATTTGTCGGTTGGTCATACCTTGGCCAACGTATTCAAGGACCCGGCGCTCTTGGTGCGTGAGGGATGCCGTCCTGGGATCCTCCCTCTTCGCCGTGAGGCCCTGAATAATTCCCATCCTGACGGCTTCGTCGAACAACGACTCCCCGCCGGCGGCTTTTCTTAGGGCTCCCAGGAGGTCAGTGCCCCCGATTTCCTTCAGGATGTAGCCTGCGGCTCCGGCGAGAACAGCAGCGCGGAGAGCCTGTTCGTCGTCGTAACTTGTCAATATCAGGCAGTTCACGTCAGGGTCGACGGCGCGAACGTCCCGGCAGACCTCGATTCCAGTGCCATCGGGCAACCGTGCGTCCAGAACAGCGACATCGGGCCGCAGTGCGGGAATCCGGCGAGTTGCTTCTTCCGCGGAACCGGACATGCCCACAACCACGAAACCTTCGCCTTCCAAAAGTTCCTGCAGGCCTCGGCGAACCAACTCGTGGTCGTCGAGGATGAAAACCCGGATTGGCTCTCGGGGGGAAATGCCGATGGCTGGACCAGCTGTTTCTGGGCGATCCATGATTCTCCTGTCCGGCGGCTGAGAGCCGCGATGTCGAGAGCTCACACTGGGGCCCTGCCAAATTCTTGCTGACTGCCGGCCCTGCCCACAAGGGCCCAAGGACCCTGCCGCTGACGGGACTTCAGGCCAGCCGGGAACGTTCTTTCGTGACGGTCCATGGGCAGGACACCAAGATCAGGGACAAGGTGGGCCATAACCGAAATAAGGACTTTCGACCCTAACCCTCCCCGATGCAACCGGTACAAACTGGCAACAAGGCCCGGCCGGCGTCCGGGGAACCCATGAACGAAGAACGGGCCCAGCCATGAATGAAGCAATTGTCGTCGGCGTCAACGATTCCCCCAGCAGCGAGGCTGCCATGGGGTGGGCCATGCATCGAGCAGCCACCTTGAAAGTTCCGGTCCTGCTTGTCCATGCAGTGGACGATCGGTGGGTGTACGACGCCGTAGGGTACAACGAGTGGATCCGGGAATCCGGCGTCAACTTTCTTGCTGCGGCAAAGGACCGGGCCGCCAAGATGGAACCCACCGTCAAAATCACCACTGACCTCGTCTCAGGCGGAGCCGGCTACGCTTTGCGCAAGAGGTCCAAGAAGGCCGCAATGGTGGTCATAGGTTCCGGCCATGGTTGGGCCGGCGGTTCCCTGACCGATCGCGCATTACAGGTTGCTGCCATTGCACGTTGCCCCGTAGCTGTTATCGGTGAGCACGACATGACAAACCGCAAAGGGATTGTGGTGGGCGTGGATGGTTCTGAGGAGTCCACCCAAGCTGTCGCATTTGCCGCGGAAGAGGCCGACCGCCAAGGCCAGGAGCTGACTGTTCTCCATGCTTTCCTCACGCCCGAACCATGGGTTACCCGCGGTGTTCCCCGCACCAACTACTTCGAGGTCATCACAGAAGAAGAGCGCGTAGTCTTGGCCGAGACCGTCGCCGGCTTGACAGGCAAGTATCCGGATTTGGTGGTGCACCAGGTCCTCGACACCCACACACGGGCCGCCGAAGCATTGCTCGCGGCCGGAGCCACTGCACAATTGCTGGTGGTCGGCAGCCGTGGACGGGGAAGTTTTAAGCGACTCTTGCTGGGCTCGACAGCGCACGCGGTTCTCACCAAATTGCCGTGTCCCACGATTGTGGCGCGAATCAGCCCGGTCAAGCACTCCCACTGAGGTCTTCGCTGACGTGGCTGGCACCACTGATGCGGACAGGGCTCGGCTCATTCATTTCATGCTTCCGTTTCGGGGGTACGCACTACAAGCACCGGGCAATGCGCGTGGGCGATGCAAGCGACGAACGGCCCTCCTGCGCCGCCGGCAGGTCCCGTGCTGAGCCAAGCTGCCCACGTTCAGTAGGGTTAGGGGTGACCCCGGAATAAGGACAGCCCCGTGAACAGCCCTGCCAGTAAGACTGCCGTGGACCGGCACTACGACTTGATCATCATCGGCACAGGATCCGGGAACTCCATTCCCGGGCCTGGGTTCGAAGGCCAATCGATCGCGATCATCGAGAAAGCCTCGTTCGGCGGGACCTGCCTGAACGCAGGCTGCATCCCGACCAAAATGTACGTACACACCGCCGACGTCGCACTGCAGACCGCCGAGGCCGGAAGACTGGGTTTGGACGCCGAGGTCAACTCCGTCGACTGGCCGGGCATGGTGTCCCGCATCTTTGACAACCGCGTCGACCCCATTGCAACTGCCGGTGAAGAATATCGGCGCGGACCAAACACCCCGAACATTGACGTCTATGATCAACACGCCGTTTTTGTCGGAGAACGCACCTTGCGCACCGGGCAAGGTGCCCACCAGAGAACCATCTCCGGTGACCAGATCGTCGTCGCCGCCGGCTCCCGACCGTTCATCCCGGAGGCCATCGCCACCTCAGGCGTGAGGTACCACACCAACGAGGACATCATGCGGATGCCGCGGCTGCCCAAATCCCTGGTGATCATCGGCGGCGGTTACATCGCCATGGAGTTCGCCCATGTCTTCGATGCCCTCGGAACGGACGTTACGATCATCGCCCGCTCGACGCTCCTTGGGAACCTCGACGAAGACCTCCATGATCGCTTTAACGCCCTGGCTGCCGAACGCTTCGACATCCGGTTCGGCCGGACCACTATCGGTGCCGATCAAACGGATGAGGGCATCAGCGTCAGGCTCGACGACGGCTCCACCGCCACCGGGGAGGTACTGCTGGTTGCCGCCGGGCGCATCCCCAACGGAGACCTGTTGGACCTGCCCTCCGGCGGGATCGAAACGATCGGTGCCGGTCGGGTCCGGGTCGATGACTATGGCCGCTCAACCTCCGCTGCAGGTGTTTGGGCCCTTGGCGATGTTTCCTCGCCCTACATGCTCAAACACGTCGCCAACGCCGAGATGCGGGCCGTCCGGCACAACCTGTTGAACCCGGAAAAGCTGCAGAAGATGCCGCACGACCATGTCCCAGCCGCCGTGTTCACCCACCCGCAGATTGCCACCGTGGGGATGACCGAGGCCCAAGCCCGCAAAGAAGGCCACAACGTCGCTGTCAAAGTCCAGGACTACGGGGACGTCGCCTTCGGCTGGGCCATGGAAGACACCACCGGCATCTGCAAACTCATCGCAGATCAGGACACCGGCAAACTCCTCGGGGCCCACTACATGGGCCCGCAAGCATCAACCCTGATCCAGCAAATGATCACCGTCCTGGCGTTCGACCTCGACGTGCGACAGTTCGCTGCAAATCAATACTGGATTCACCCTGGACTTCCCGAAGTCACCGAAAACGCGTTGCTTGGACTCACGTTCAACTGACCGGATATGGCCAACTGAGCGCTGGTTACCGAAACCCTTATCCACCAGATCTTCCGAGGGGTCGCTCCGGTGATGAAGGGCTCGAGGTTTACTTCGCGGTCCTGGGATCAGTTTTTGTGGTCTTGGGGTGATTTCGCAGGACCTGGCCACCCGCAATGTCCAACCCTCAAAGCAACCCCCTTGAGGAGGGGTTGCCCGGCCCGAGGTGGGACTCGAACGTGATTCCAAGCCTTGCGACCGCTGGTAAGTGGAGGAGACATGCGGAATCCGGGCCAGTCAGCCCCAGTACGACCCGATCCGGGACGCAAAGAGTGGACGTTGTCCACACTTCTCGTCCGGACCGGCAGTACCCGCAGGGTCGCAACAATGGCCTGCCAGAGCCCCGGGATCTCAAGTATTTGTTAGCCGCGCCCTGAGAGAGTCCATGAGCACACTGACGCCTAGCTCAAAGGTGTGATCGGCCCGCGCCCTGCCCCGCTCGCCTGACTCTAGGAGGCGTCTCAAAGTGCGTGTCTCCTCGTTCGGCTGCCAGATATCGTCCGGCGCGGCGAGATCGAGGCCGAAGCCGATAGCAAATGCGTCGAGGACGGCGATGATCGAGAGGATCTCTTCTTCAAGGAAGCCGCCGTCGGCGAGGACCGTTGCCAGGTCATCATAGGCCTCCACGACAGTGGGGCTGGTCATGGTCTTCCCGACGAGCAGCGGCACCAGGCTTGGATGATCTGCATACGCCTGACGCTGTGCACGCAACATTGCCAGAACGTACTCCTCCCAGCGTTCCCTTGGTAAATCGACGCGATAGGTGGCCAGGAGACGGACACGCATGAGCTCGACGATGCCGTCCATGCCGTCCACGTGGTTGTAAAGCGATGATGACCGCACTCCGAGGTGTCGCGCGATCGCGTTAACTCCGAAAGGCTCGCCGGCACGGGATAGGGCGAGGCCGGCGTCTCCGATGATCTCCGGCGACAAGCGCGGAGTGGATGGCCTGGACATGGGATGACTCAACTCTCAGCAGAAATTAACTTCGACAATACCGGGGCTTCCCTAAGACTTCTCCTTCATGCATACTAATGAACACCATTCATTTACGAACATCATTCGTTTTAGGATGACGTGCTCCACGAAGGGCACCGCACTGCCTCCCCCATCCCGCACCTTTCGTGCACCACCTGCTCCCTGGAGTCCTCCATGACAGCAATCGATCTCGGCACACGAGTGCCACTCCGCCTACCCACGGCCACCGCCACCTTCGCAGTGGGCATCGCCGGCTATCTGGGCGTCAATCTCTCGCCTTACATGATCACAGCCGTACAAGCGGCCCTAGCCATTGACGTTCTGGAGGCGAGCTGGATCGTCACCGCGAGCCTGTTCCTCACGGCGCTGGCCGGCTTGGTGATCGCTCCACTATGCGCGGGCACCCTCCGCAGCACCGTAGCCCGGGTGGGCCTTACAATCGCCGCGCTCGGCTTCGGGGCAGCGGCCCTTGTGCCCGCCCTCATGATTCCGGGTCTCCTCGTCGGTGGCGTCGGCGCAGGTGGGGCCATCGCCGCAGCAGGCGCCGCAATGGCAGCCTTCCGAAATCCCGAACGCGTCGCCGGTATCAGCGGACTCGTGAAAGGCGGCCTCGTCACGATCGTGATCGCCGTCATCCCGCTCATCGGGCTCGCTCCGATCACAGTCTTCGGCGCACTCTCCCTGTTCAGCCTGCTCGGACTGCTGTTCTCGACGTGGCTGCCGGCCGCTCCCGTCCTCGATACGCAGGCTGGCGCCGCTGTGGCGCAGGCCATGCCGATCGAGGTTCCATCGACAGGGGCAATTCGAATCACACCCGCCCCCTCCCCCACAGTGAAGCTTGCCGGGTTCGGACTGTTGGTCGTCTTCACGCTCTGGGCTGTGAGTGAGGATTCCCTGTGGGCGATGGGCGGCGTAATGGGTGCCGACCAGGCGGACCTCACACCAGAAGGACTCGGTATCGCTCTCAGCGGGGCTACTGCCGGAGCGCTCATCGCCGCGGTGCTTCTCATGATCGTCGGCGACAAGTTCGGACGCGGGGTGCCGCTGGTGATCCTGCTGCTGGCGGGCGGCGTCCTCAAGATTGTTGAGGGTTTCACCACCGATCCCACGGCGTTTATTGTCGTGTTCATCGCTTGGAACACCGTCTATGCTGTCGCGTTCATGTTCTTCTTCGCCACATCTGCCGCACTCGACAGTGGCGGGCGTTGGTCCGCACCCATGCTGTCGGTCTACCTCGTCGGGTCAGCCCTGACGCCTGTGATCGGCGCCGCTCTGATCAACATTCTCGGTTACCAAGGCTTCTCGATCACCCTCGGTATTGCGAGCTTCATGCTCGCCGTCCCGGCTGGGGCAATAGCCCTACTCACCACGCGCCTGGAGCGCACCAACACCCACCACATGGAAGAGATAAACGCATGACTCGCACGCTGTACCGCAATGCTCGCTTCTTCACTGCCGACCACCCGCAGTGGGCCGACGCCGCCGTCGTCGACAACGGCTCGTTTGTGTTCGTCGGCACGGAAGCTGACTCTCCTGCGTGTGATCGGGTGGTGGAACTCGAGGGACGGCTCGTGCTACCCGGCTTCACCGACGCCCACACACATTTGCTCCTGACGGGCGGTGCGCTCGGTCAGGTCGGCCTCACCGATGCCGGTACACTCGACGAAATTCAAGAACGGCTGCGCACGGCACGGGCCCATGCCAAGGATGAGATGTACGGTGGCGGCTGGCTCTTTGACGCCATCGACGGCGGTGCTCCCACCGCCGTGATGATCGACGCCGCGGTTTCCGACATCCCTGTCTACCTCTTCGCGAACGACTATCACTCATGCTGGATGAACAGCGCGGCGCTCACGAGACTCGGCATCACCAGTGACACACCCGACCCGATTGGAGGACGTATAGAACGTGACGCCGACGGCCAGGCCACCGGCATGCTGTACGAAACTGCGCTCAAGTTTGTGTGGTCACATCGTGACGCGATGACCACAGACGCACAGCGGGACGCCGACATCGACCGAGTAGTGGCCGCCTACCTTGCATCTGGCGTTACTGCGGCTGTAGACATGGCCCTTGAGGAAAATGGACTCGCCGCGCTCAACCGCGCCGCCGAACGTGGAGCGCTACCTTTGCGGATCGACGCGCACTGGTTCATCCTCAACACGGGACAGGACGCCGACAATCTCGCACAGGTGGCCCGCGCTGCCGAGCTCGCGGCGGAAAACCATCCGGGCGTGCGTGTTCTCGGCATCAAGTTGCTGGTGGACGGCACGATCGACGCGTGCACCGCAGCGATGAAGCACCCCTATGCCGACGGTTCGAACGCCGAAACGATATGGCCCGCCGAACGGCTGTTCCCTGTGATCGCTGCGGCGGATGCTGCGGGTCTTCAGATCGCGATGCATGCCATCGGGGACCACGCCAGCACACTCGCATTGGACGCGATCGAGGATGCCATGGTCGCGAACGGCGATCTTGATCGTCGCCATCGCATCGAGCACCTGGAATACGCGGCACCCGGCACGGCCGAACGGATGTCCCGGCTGGGTGTGACCGCATCGATGCAACCCGTACACGCCGACCTCGCGATCTTCCCGAACTGGAGTGCGCAGCTTGGTGACGAACGGGTCGACCGCGCATTCGCCTGGTCTGAGTACGAGGATGCAGGGGCGCTGCTCGCGTTCTCCACGGACGCCCCAACCGCCCCCTTCGAGGCACTCACCAACATGTACGTAGCTGCCACCCGATCCTCCGCGCTCAATCCGCCCCTTCCGACCGAGCAACCGCAGTACGCCATGCCGCTGGAACGAGCTATCACACACGCTACGAGAGATGCTGCCGCGTCGGTTGGCGACGGTGAGTGGCGCGGCCGTATCGCTGTGGGGCAAGCCGCCGATTTCTGTGTGCTCGACACCGACCCATTCACCGATGGTGAGTCGTCGCTGCTCACCGCCCGCATCGTGCGCACGTTCATCGCAGGACGGGAGGAGTACTCGGTGGAGTAAGGCGGAGCCGCATGATCGCTGCACCAACATGCAGTGATCCCTGATGACCTTCGGGTGAACGGTATTCCACCCGCATCCACGCGTCATCGGGCAGCTCGTGTCCCTCGCAAACTCGAAGTGCCCGTGGCGATCACCACGGGCACTTTCAGTTGACCATATCGCTTGGGTGTTCATTTCCGCGATGGACGGGCCATGCCCACGACGGCGGACCCGCGCGCTCACCTGCGCTCAGTCGAGCAGCGCCACACCGAACTCAGAGACGACGGCCCGCAATTCCCTGAGGTAGTGCTGCGCTTGGTCGGTGAGCGGGATCGCTGCGTGACCGATCCAGCCGATCTCGATGCGTTCGTCAACGTCGAGCGGGATGGCGACGATCTCCGGGTCGAGCTCCCCGCTGATGATGCCCGTGGAGATCGTGTAGCCGTGGAGCCCGATCATCAGGTTGAAGATCGTGGCACGGTCAGAGACCCGGATCTCCTGCTTACTGGACATGGTGGAGAGAATCTCTTCGGCGAAGTAAAAGGAGTTGTTCGCACCTTGATCGAAGGTCAGCCGCGGCATCCCGGCGAGATCATCGAGGGTCGCACGCTCTTTTGAGGCGAGCGGGTTGTTCCGTGCGACGAAAATGTGTGGATCGGCGAGGAAAAGCGGAGTGAACGCGAGCCCGGATTCCCGGAGCAGCTTGTCGATGACCTTCCGGTTGAAATCGTTCCGGTAGAGGATGCCTATCTCGCTGCGCAGCGTCCGGACATCCTCGATGATGTCCCAGGTACGGGACTCACGGAGTGAGAACTCGTATTCGGCCACGTCAGTGGCCTTGACCATCCGGACGAAGGCGTCCACCGCGAACGAGTAGTGCTGCGTTGACACCCCGAGCAGACGGCGCCGTGGTGGCCTGCCAAGGTAGCGCTGCTCGAGGAGAGCGAACTGCTCCACCACCTGCCTCGCGTAGCCAAGGAACTCTACCCCGTCAGCGGTGAGGGTGGCCCCGCGGGCGGAGCGAACCAGGAGCGCACGGCCCACCCGGGCCTCAAGGTCCTTCATCGATGCGGACATCGTCGGCTGGGCTACGTAGAGAAGATCGGCAGCCGCGGAGATCGACCCCTCTGCTGCAACTTCAATGAAGTAGCGGAGCTGTTGCAGGGTCAATCCGCTCGAAATCTGGGCCATAGGAAAATTCTATATCAATGCATAGCAACCACTAGTTACCTGATACCTCGCCCCAGGCTGCACCATGGATACATCACCTTCGGAAAGGCCGTCTCCGGCCCATCAACGGAATGGCAGCACATGGCAGACGACTTCACGTTCAGCATCACCACCACCCCCTTCGACGAGGACTACTCACCCTCGGAAGGCTCGCGGATCACCACGAATTTCGCCAACCTGGCACGCGGCGAGCACCGCCAGGAGAACCTCCGCAACGCCTTGACCATGATTCGACGCCGCTTCAACGACCTCGCAAGCTGGGACAACCCGGACCGGGACCGTTACACGCTCGAGCTTGAGATCGTTTCCGTGCAGATAGAGTTCACTGCCGAAGGCACCGATCAGAAGTTCCCCCTGTTCGAGGTCCTCGACATCCAGATCCTGGACCAACTGAATGGCGTCCGCCACCAAGGGATCGTGGGGAATAACTTCTCCTCCTACGTCCGTGACTTCGACTTCAGCGTGGTACTGCCAGCGGCATCAGCGGAGGCAGGCAAGCCCACAGTTCCCGAGAACTTCGGCGATCTGCACGGCAAACTGTTCCAGCAATTCCTCGATTCCCCGGCATGCCAGGAACGTTTCCCGCAGCCGCCAGTGGTGTGCATCAGCGTCTCCACCACCAAGACGTACCGGCGAACGGAAAACCATCACCCCGTCCTGGGCGTCGAGTACCAGCAGGACGAGTTCTCACTGACCGACGCGTACTTCGCAAAGATGGGGCTGCAGGTCCGCTACTTCATGCCACGCGGCAGCGTAGCGCCGCTGGCCTTCTATTTCCGCGGCGACCTGCTCAACGACTACTCCAACCTGCAGCTCATCGGCACGATCAGCACCATGGAGACGTTCCAGAAGATCTACCGCCCGGAGGTCTACAACGCGAACTCCGCCGCCGCCGTCGTCTACCAACCGAGCCTGGGAGAGCAGGACTACTCGCGGACCCAGATCGATTACGACCGCGTCGAGCGCAGTCAGCTCGCGGTCATCCAGGCGAAGTACACCGAGGAACACTTCATCACGCCCCACAAGGATCTTTTGGACCAGTGGACCGCCAAACACCCCGCCCTCGTCAACTGACCCACGGAGAATCGTCAATCATGAACACACTTTTGCCCACCACCGTCGTTGGAAGCCTGCCGAAACCATCGTGGCTCGCACAGCCGGAGACCCTGTGGTCTCCCTGGAAGCTGGAGGGAGATGCGCTGCTCGAGGGCAAGCAGGATGCGCTGCGCATCGCCATCCACGAGCAGAGCCGACGCGGCATCGACATCGTCAGCGACGGCGAGCAAACCCGCCAACACTTCGTCACCACCTTCATTGAGCATCTCAGCGGGGTCGACTTTGAACAGCGCAAGACCGTGCGCATCCGCGATCGCTACGACGCGAGCGTGCCCACCGTCGTCGGTCCGGTGCGCCGCGAGCGGCCCGTATTCGTCGACGACGCGAAGTTCCTCCGCGCAACCACCGACCGGCCGATCAAATGGACTCTTCCCGGCCCCATGACCATGGTGGACACACTCTTCGATGACCACTACAAGAGCCGCGAGAAGCTGGCCTGGGAATTCGCTGCGATCCTGAACCAGGAGGCCAAAGAACTCGAGGCAGCCGGCGTGGACATCATCCAGTTCGACGAGCCCGCGTTCAACGTCTTCCTCGATGAGGTCAAGGACTGGGGCGTCGCTGCACTCGAGCGAGCGGCAGAAGGGCTGCGTGCGGAGACCGCCGTGCATATCTGCTACGGCTACGGGATTAAGGCGAACAATGACTGGAAAGCGACGCTCGGCTCGCAGTGGCGGCAGTACGAGGAAACGTTCCCGCTGCTTCAGAGCTCCAGCATCGACATCATCTCGCTGGAATCCCAGAACTCCCACGTGCCCATGGACCTCATCGAGCTCCTCCGCGGCAAGAAAGTCATGCTCGGGGCAATCGACGTCGCCAGCGAGACCATCGAGACCCCGGAGGAAGTCGCCGACACCCTCCGCAAGGCCCTGCAGTTCGTCGATGCGGACAAGCTCATAGCCAGCTCCAACTGCGGCATGGCCCCGTTCCCCCGCGACGTCGCACTGGCCAAGCTGAGTGCCCTCAGCGCAGGGACGGGAATCGTTCGCGAGGAACTCGAGCGCTCCGCACCCAAGGTGTCCTAACGATGTTTCACGCCTACCCCCCAGACACTTGGCTGGGGGCTCCTGAGCAAAGCTTCCCGTCCTCCCTCTCGGCTGACGAATTCAAAGCACTGTTCCGTGGCCACCCGGGAGGTGTCGCCGTCATCACGGCGGATGCCGGCGAAGGACCGGTGGCACTGACGGTGTCGTCGGTGGTGTCAGTGAGTGCCGAACCTCCGTTGCTGATTTTCTCGGTCTCGGCACTGTCCTCTGCGTCGACGGTGCTTTCCCGCGCTGAAACCGTCGTGGTGCACCTGCTGGACGCGCACGACGTCGACTTGGCGAAGTTTGGAGCGACCCCCGGCGCCGACCGCTTTGACCAGACGCACCGCTGGTCGGCCCTTGCAACCGGCGAAGCGGTGTATGACGATGTCCGTGCCTGGGTGCGCTGCGCCGTCATCAACCGCATGGAGGTAGGGACCTCCACCATCGTCGCCGTTCACGCCCTGGAGTCCCGCGTGATGCGTGACGTCCCAGCGGGAGAACCCGGCGACGCTCTGGTCTACCACAACCGTTCATGGCACCGCCTGGGCGACCACTCCAAGCTTGAAGGCTGAACGCCTCGCCAACAATACGGGGCGCCAAGCCGATACCAGACGTATCAATGCACTCACGGCTGGAAGCGGTAACCCATCCCTGGTTCGGTGATGAAGTGTTGCGGATTACCCGCCTCCGGTTCGAGCTTGCGCCGAAGCTGCGCCATGTAAACCCGGAGATAGTTGGCTTCCTTGGCATAGGCCGGCCCCCATACCTCGGTGAGGAGCTGTTGCTGGGTGATGAGTTTTCCGGGGTTCCGGACAAGAACGTCCAGAATGCTCCACTCGGTGGGAGTTAATCGAACGTCATCACCACCGCGGTTGGCCTTTCTCCCTGCCAGATCGAGCGTGAATGAGGACGTCGCAACTACGGGAGATTCATCGGAAGGTTCCACCGTCCGTCGTAGGATCGCCCGGAGCCGCGCCAGTAGTTCCTCCAGGCCAAACGGCTTGGTGATGTAGTCGTCCGCTCCGGCATCCAGTGCCTCAACTTTATCGGTGGACCCGTGCCGTGCGGACAGGACCAGGATGGGCACGTCGCTCCATTCGCGGATCCTGGTGATGACGTGAATCCCCTCGATGTCGGGTAGTCCGAGGTCAAGGACGACGACGGCGACCGGGTACTGTGCCGCTGATAGTAAGGCGGCTTCACCGTCTGCGGCGGTCGTTACGTCATAGCCGTGGGCCTTCAGGGTGATCTGCAGGGCTTTGAGGATGTGCGGATCGTCATCCACCACCAAAATGTTGCTCATCAGAGGACCCGCCTGATGTCAGCAGGTGGGACATGGGGGTGGTGAAGCAGCACAGATTGCGCCTCCATGGGCGCCTGCCCGGAAGCCCGTTCCATGGGCGCTCCGGTGGATAGCGGCATCCGGATGACCATGGTCAGGCCTCCGCCCGGTGTTGCCTCGGCCGTCAGGGTTCCTCCCATGGCTTCCGCGAAGCCCTTTGCGACCGCCAGGCCCAATCCGACGCCGGTGCTCGCGGGTACGTCATCCAGCCGCTGGAAAGGCTGAAACATGCGCACGACGCCGTCGGCGGGAACGCCTTGGCCGTGGTCGATGATCCGCAGCTCTCCCGAGGGTCGGCCGCCCAGGGACGTGGTGCTCAGCCCGCCGCCCGAAGCAACGATCACGATGTCCGAGCCCGGCGCATACTTGACGGCATTCTCCGCGACGTTGGCGATCACGCGTTCCAGCATGCCGGCGTCAGCGTCGATGGCGGGTAGGTTCGCCGGCAGGTCCACGCGGATACTGCCGGAAGGTACTCCACGTAACGCGGGCGGGATGACCTCATGCCAACGGACGGGTTTGATCAGGGCGTTGACCGAGTCGGAGGTGATCCTGGACATGTCCAGGAGGTTTCCCACCAGGACATCGAGCCGATCCGAACACTCGTCAATGGTAGTCAGCAAGTCCTGCTGTTCCTCGGGCGTGTAGGCCACGTCGTGTTGTTTCAGTCCGCCGACGGCCAGTTTGATGCCGGCCAGGGGTGTGCGGAGATCGTGGGAAACGGCGCGAAGGATGGACGTTCGCATGATGTTGCTTTCGGCCAGCCGCATGACTTCGCGGCGGCTGGCCGCAAGCTGCCTGCGCTCGAGCTGGGCTGCAAGATGCGCGCCGAAGGCTCCAAGAAGGCGTCGGTCGCTCGCTGGAAGAGTCCTGCCGTAAAGAATCAGACGGGTCCGATCATCGATCCGCTCCGTGGTGCCGCCGGCAAGCTGACCATTGCTTTCAGGAGTCGCTGAGTCCGTCTCACCGGCTTTGGCCAGCAGTCGCCAGGCCCTTTCGGGCTCTGATCCGTCGTCGGCCGTGAACAATGACGCCCCCCGCATTTGGAAGACTTCCAAGGCCTGCGCCAGCAGTCCCTGGACGGTATCCTCGGCATCCGTTGCTCCGCGCGTCAAATCAGCCATGGTCGCTGCTTCTGCACTGGCGCGCTTGGCCTCCTTTGATCGCCTTGCCGAGATGTCGACGACGGCGGCCACCGCGGCCGAGACGCCGACGAAGACAAGGAGCGCCAGCAGGTTCTGTGGATCGCTGATGGTCAAGTTTCCAACAGGTGGCGTGGAGAAATAGTTCACCAAAAGGCTGCTCCAGACTGCCCCCAGGAGCGCTGGCCAGAGTCCACCGACCAAGGCAACAGCGACCGAACCGGTGAGCTGGACGAGAACCGCCGTCGCGATGTTGTGGGACGGACTCGCCGCCAGAATGAGCTGCAACAATGCCGGCAGGACAACCGCAAGTCCAAACCCTACTGCCGCGCGGGTCTTCCCGAGTTCACCACGGTAGGGTCGGTCCACACCCTGGCCGCCCAGCGGATGGGAGACCATGTGAACGTCGATGTCTCCTGATTCCCGGACAACCCTGTTACCGACGCCGCTGCCCATCAACCGCCCGGCCAGGGAACGGTGGCGGGAAACGCCCACCACGATCTGTGTCGCGTTAACGCTGCGTGCGAAGTCCAGGAGCGCCTGGGCCGGGTCCTCCCCCGCCACCGTGTGGTAGCTTCCGCCGAGGTCCCGTATCAGGTGTCGCTGCGATTCGAGATCCTGTGGTGACTCAGCGGAAACACCATCGGCTGCGCGGACGTGGACCGCCAGGAGGTCGCCGCCGTTGACCCGTTTGAGTATTCGGGCGGCCCTGCGGATCAGGACTTCGCCTTCGGGGCCACCAGTCAGCCCGATAACGATGCGTTCCCGGGCTGGCCAGCTGGCATCGATGTTGTTCTCTGCCCTGTACTTAGCCAGTCCTTCATCCACGCGGTCGGCAAGCCAGAGCAAGGCGAGCTCCCGCAATGCCGTCAGATTTCCGAGCCGGAAGTAGTTCGACAGGGCTGCATCCACTTTGTCGGCCGCATAGATCTTCCCGTCCCCTAAACGCTGGCGGAGCAGTTCCGGGGAGATGTCCACCAGATGGATCTGGTCGGCACGGCGCACGACGTCGTCGGGAACGGTCTCTGCTTGGCGGACTTCCGTGATCGCCAGGACAACGTCCCCCAGTGAGGCCAGATGTTGGACGTTCACGGTGGACAGCACGTTGATGCCGGCCTCGAGGAGTTCCTCGATATCCTCCCAGCGTTTTTTATTGCCACTGCCGGGGACGTTGGAGTGGGCGTACTCATCGACGACGGCGGTGTGCGGCCGCCGCGCCAAGACGGCGTCGAGATCCATTTCCTCAAAGGCCGTCCCCCGGTACTGGATGGTCCGTGATGGGATTGATTCCAGGCCCTGGGTCAACGCCCGCGTATCGCTGCGGCCGTGATCCATGGCGAAGGCCACCACAACGTCCTCGCCGCGACCAAGCAGCCGGTGGGCCTCTTCGAGCATGGCGTAGGTCTTGCCGACGCCCGGGGCAGCCCCCAGGAAGATTCTCAGTGTCGCCCGTGCCATAGCCTCATTCTTTCACCCCGAAGGCCCTCCGCTCCGATGGTCAGGTGCCTCACCGCGCGGCCTCCGCAACCGCCAGGTTCAGTTCGGCGACATTCACCGAGGGCTGACCGAGGAAAGCCTCAAGTCCATGGCTCGTGTGCTTGGTCACGAGGCCCTGAAGCGCGTCCGGGGTGAGCCCTTGCGCTTTGGCAACTCTTGGGATCTGGAGGGTGGCATACTCGACAGAGATGTCCGGATCCAGTCCTGAGCCGCTGGCCGTCACGGCATCTGCAGGCACGGCGGACTCGCTGACGCCTTCCAGCTCCGCAACAGCGGCACGGTTGGCGGTGACGGCGTCGAGCAATTTTGTGTCGTTGGGACCCAGGTTACTGGCCGACGACGTCGCCGGGTCCCAGCCGACCGCCGAAGGCCGTGCATGGAACCAGGCCGGGTCCTGTGTACCTGCCTCGTCTGCGGAGGCCTGCGCGATCAGCGCTGATGCCGCCGGATTTCCGGCGTCGTCTTTCACGATGGACCCGTTGGCTTGGAACGGGCCAACAGCCTGTCCCACACCGAAGACTGCCAGCGGATAGGCAAGCCCCAGGATGAGGGTGGAGAGCAGCAGGAACCGCAGGGCGGTGCCTGCTTGACGGAGATAACCGAGCAGCATGTTCATGGTGGTCCTAGCCGATACCGGGGATGAGGGAAATGAGCAGGTCAATCAATTTGATGCCGATGAACGGCGCCACGAGCCCGCCGAGGCCGTAGAGGAGCAAGTTCCTGCCAAGCGCCTGGTTTGCTGAGACCGCCCGGTATTTCACGCCGCGCAGTGCCAGAGGCACCAGAACGATGATGATGAGGGCGTTGAAGATCACAGCTGACAGGATGGCCGAGGCCGGGGTGGCCAGGCCCATGAGGTTCAGCAGTCCCAGGCCCGGGAACGCTGCAGTGAAGAGCGCGGGGACAATGGCGAAGTACTTTGCAACGTCATTAGCTACGGAGAACGTGGTCAACGCACCCCGGGTTATGAGAAGTTGTTTTCCGATGCCCACGATGTTGATCAGCTTGGTGGGATCGGAATCCAGATCCACCATGTTCGCCGCTTCCTTGGCAGCCGGTGTCCCGGAGTTCATCGCCACGCCCACGTCGGCGGCGGCAAGGGCCGGTGCGTCGTTGGTGCCGTCGCCGGTCATGGCAACCAGGCGGCCTTCGCCCTGTTCGCGGCGGATGACGTCCAGTTTGTCTTCGGGGGTGGCTTCAGCGACAAAGTCGTCGACTCCGGCCTCCGCGGCAATCGCTTTGGCCGTGACAGGGTTGTCGCCGGTGATCATCACCGTCCGGATGCCCATCCGCCGAAGCTCGGCGAATCTGGCGTGCATGCCGGGCTTGACCACGTCGGCCAGGTGCACTGTTCCCAAAACCCGGGTTCCGCCGTCGTGCGTGCTTTCGGCGACCAGCAGCGGTGTGCCACCCTCCGCCGAAATTTCCTGCACCCGTCGCTGAACCTCGGCGGGCATGCGCCCGCCTGCCTCCATGACATAGCGTTCGACGGCGGACGCGGCACCTTTTCGGATCCGGCGTCCGTCAACGTCCAAGCCGCTCATGCGGGTGCTGGCCGTGAATTCAACGATGGCAACCTCCTTCGACGCATTCCGGATCTCCTCCATATCCGGACCGTTCCTGCCTTTGTCGTTGGCAAGGTCCACAATGGAGCGCCCTTCAGGGGTTTCATCGGCCAAACTGGACAGGCGAGCGGCCTCGATGAGATCGGAGTCCTCCACGTCATTGGCCGGGAAGAAATTGACTGCGCGCCGGTTGCCGTAGGTGATGGTGCCGGTCTTATCCAGCAGCAACGTGGTGATATCGCCCGCCGTTTCCACCGCGCGCCCTGACGTTGCCAGGACATTATGCTGGACCAGCCGGTCCATGCCCGCGATGCCGATAGCCGGAACCAATGCGCCAATGGTGGTAGGAATCAAGCACACCAACAGGGCTACCAACACGATGGGTGACGGCGTGGCCCCGGCCAAGGATGCGAACGGCGCCAGAGTCATGGTGACCACCAGGAAGACGATGGTGAGCGATACCAGCAGCACGTGCAGGGCGATTTCGTTGGGCGTCTTTTGACGGACTGCTCCCTCAACGAGTTTGATCATCCGGTCAATGAACGTCGCTCCAGGCTCGGCAGTAATGCGGACCAGGATGCGGTCTGAGAGAACCTTGGTGCCACCGGTGACGGACGAACGGTCACCACCGGATTCACGGATCACCGGCGCTGATTCGCCCGTGATGGTGGACTCGTCAACGCTGGCAAGGCCCTCGATGATCTCGCCATCGGACGGGATGACGTCGCCGGCTTCACAGATGACCACATCGTTCAACTTAAGGTCCGTTCCAGGAACCTCCTTGATGCTCCCATCCTCCAAACGGAGCCGCGCGAGAACCCCTTGGCGGCTGGCCCGAAGACTGTCGGCCTGGGCCTTCCCGCGGCCTTCGGCGATGGCCTCCGACAGCGTGCCGAACAGCGCGGTGAGCCAGAGCCAAACAGTGACGGCTATGCCAAACACGTCTGGTTTGACCATACAGATCACCGTGCAGATGGCGGCACCCGCCAGCACCACGAACATCACTGGCGAATGGATCATTTGCCGAGGGGAAAGTTTTTTCACGGCCACGGGAAGGGCCGCCCGGATAGTAGCTGCGTTCAGCTTCGCCGGCGCTTTGGTGTGGTGTTTATGGTCTCCCGGAGTGCCAAGGGGGTTGCCGTCGGCGTACGTCAGCGCGGCGTCATCCGTTGCCGATGCCGTGGTGGACGGAGTCATTTGATGAGTCCTTCTGCGAGGGGGCCCAAAGCCAGGGCCGGGAAGTAGCTAAGTGCGGTCAGGATCACGGTCACGCTGAGCAGCAGTGATCCGAAGAGCCAACCGTGGGTGGGCACGGTTCCGGAGGAGGCTGGGATTTTACGTTGCCTGGCCAACGAACCTGCCAGCGCCAGGACGAGCGCGATGGGCAGGAAGCGGCCGAGCAGCATGGCGATCCCGAGCATCACCGAAAGGTAGGGACCGGAGCTGGTGATGCCGCCAAAGGCAGAACCGTTGTTGTTGGCACCGGAGGTGAAGGCGTAGAGCACCTCGCTGAACTGGTGCGGACCGGACGCCGGGGCGTTGGACATGACGCCCGGCAACAGCACCGTGACGCCTGCCATGACCAGCACCAACGCAGGTGTCACCAGAATGTAGAGGGCTGCGAGCTTCATCTCCCGGGGGCCGATCTTCTTGCCCAGGAATTCAGGCGTGCGGCCCACCATAAGGCCCGCAATGAAGACGGCGATGATGGCCAGGACCAGCATTCCGTACAGTCCGGATCCGGTTCCTCCGGGGGCCACCTCGCCGAGCATCATGTTCAGCATGGCGACACCGCCCGCCAGTGGGGGCAACGAGTCGTGGGCAACGTTGACCGCTCCGGTGGACGTAAGGGTGGTCGAAGCTGAGAAGATCGAGCCGGCAGCCGGTCCCAGACGCTGTTCGAAACCTTCGCCCAGACCTCCGGCAGCCGCCGTCGCGGTTCCTTGGGCCGAAGCAACAGCCCACCCCATCAATGCTGTGGACGTCAGCCAAAGCCCAGCCATGACGCCCGCAACGGTGTAGCCCTGACGCTGGTCCCCCACCATCCGCCCGTACATGTACGGGAGCGCCGAAGGGATCAGCAGGATCAGGAAGACCTGGAACATACTTGTGAAAATGCTCGGATTCTCAAACGGATGCGCGGAGTTTGCATTGAAGTAGCCGCCACCGTTGGTGCCCAGAACCTTTATTGCTTCCTGGGAAGCGACCGGTCCACCGGGAATCAGCTGGGTGACCCCACTGGCCGTATTGGTGACCTCCGTGGACCAGAAATTCTGGACGACGCCGCCGATCACCAAGGCGATGGCCCCCACGGTTGCCAAGGGAAGAAGGACGCGGAAGGAGGCCCTTGCGAGGTCAACCCAGAAGTTGCCAAGACGCTCTGTCTTGGTTCGCATAATGCCGCGGATCAGGGCGACCACCACCACAATCCCTACGGCGGCCGAAAGAAAGTTCTGGACGGCCAGCAGGCACATCTGGACGAAAATGCCCACAGTGGCCTCCGGCACGTACGTTTGCCAGTTGGTATTCGTGACGAACGAGATGGCTGTGTTCATTGCAATCCACGGATCCACGCCCGGAAGGTCGTTGCTGCCGGGAAGAACGCCTTGGAGTCGCTGCAACAGGAAAATCATTAAAATGGAGACCGCCGAGAACACCAGAACGCTGCGCAGATACACAGACCAGCTCTGTTCAGTTCCGGCATCGACCCCGGCCAAGCGATGGAACAACCTCTCAGGCCGCGACGATTCAGTGCCCGAGAAAACCCGTTCCAGATACACGCCCAAGGGCTTGTGCAACAGCACGAGAACGAGCACCAGGACGACTAACTGGGTGATGAAGGAAGCAGCGCTGAAGACCACCGGCCATCACCACTTTTCCGGGTGAAGCAACACTGCCAGCAAATAGCCCACAGCGGCGAGGCCGGCCAGGAACAGTCCGATCCACATGATCGCATCCAGCGTCATTGCCCGCTCACCGGACCATCGCCGTCGACCATTTTGCCCAAGAGGTGGGCAACCCACATCACGATTCCCATGCACGCCATAAGAATCACCACAACAGCCACGTCGGCCACTGGAACGTCCTTTCATCAGCGCCCCGTTCGCGGGGCTGATGTCAGTCAATCCCTTGAAACGGGACGAAAAGACGATCCTTACGGTTCCTTAATGCCGGCGGGGTGGTTCTTGATGAATCCTTAACGCCAAGACGGGCCAGCTCAATGTTCAGCCGACGTGGACCCACGGCCGCCGCGTGACATCCGGTTCGGCTTGCCGCAAGACTTCACGTGTTACCGGGGCGATTTCTCCTTCGCCCAGGAAAAGGAAACGCACTAGATTGAGCACGGGATTGCCCTCCGTCCAGCGGAAATAGATATGCGGCATCAACCCGGTTACGTCCCGGATATGCAGAAGTACTGAGGCGATGGTGTTCGGCACAGCCGGTGCGTGAACTTCCAGGACCCGGTAACCGTGCCGGACAACCCCCTTCACTTCCAATGCGGTTTCGAAATCCGAGGAGTCATCCACCACCACTTCCAGGAACAGCGCCGGGAAGTCCGCAGGCAGGTGGCTGACAGCAACGGCAGAGTCGAACTTATCCCGGTATGCCTTCGCGGTTTGCCTCAAAGGTTCATGCGAGATGATGCCAATGGGTCCGTCCTCGATGGCTGTGATGAACTCGATGGCCTTTTGGTCAAAGCGGACATGAGTGGCGTGCAGTTCGAACGAGCGCAGCACCCTGGACAACAGCGAGATCAAGATGATGCCCAGAATGAAAAAACCGGCGATCCTGATACCCTCTGGCCTCTCAATAATGTTTGCCACTGTTGTGTAGATGAAGACCACGGCAATGACTCCGAAGCCCCAGGTGCGTTTGGGTTGCTGTCGTCTGCGGGCCGATAGGGTCACTGCAACGGCGGCAGAGGTCATGAGCACCAGGACACCGGTGGCATACGCTCCGCCTTGGGCGTCCACATCGGCATCGAAGAGGTAGGTGACCAGAAAAGCGATGGCCGCGAAGACCAACACCAGGGGGCGCACGGCTTTAGCCCACTCCGGTGCCATGCCAAACCGTGGAAGGTACCGTGGAACGAGGTTCAAGAGCCCCGCCATGGCCGAAGCGCCGGCGAACCAGAGAATGGCAATCGTGCTGACGTCGTACAGGGTGCCAAAACCGGCACCCAGATGCTCGTGGGCCAGAAACGCCAAGGCGCGCCCGTTGGCCTCTCCGCCTGGTTGGAATTCACTTTCAGGGATGAGCACCACTGTGGTGAAACTGCTGGTGATCAGGAACGAACTCATGATCACCGCCGCTGTTGTCAACAGCCGGCGGGTCCCCTTGATGCGCCCTTCAGGGTACGCTTCCGTATCCGAAACGTGGCCCCTGACCTGGGGCATTACAGCCACTCCGGTTTCAAAGCCCGACAAGCCCAGAGCGAGCTTGGGGAACACCAGCAAGGCGATTCCGACGGCCATGAACGGATTCCCATGTGACGTTGTCAGCGCTGTCCACCAATCCCCCACAGCAGACTGGTGCGTGAAAACCTCCACGAGCGTTGTTGCCACCACCACGACATTCAGTGCCAGATACAGGGCAACCAGCACCACCGCCACGCCAATGGCTTCCTTGAAACCGCGCAGAAAGACGGCGGCAAGCAACGCAAGCAAAATCAGTGTGATGGCCACATGCTGCCCGCGGAACCATCCCGGCACGAAGGGATTCTCAATCAGGTGTGCCGTCGCGTCGGCTGCAGAGAGTGTCATGGTGATCATGAAATCGGTTGCCGCGAAACCGAGCAGGACCAAGACGAATAACTTTCCGCCCCATCTTGGCAGCAAACGCTCGAGCATGGCGATCGAACCCTCGCCCCTGTGGCTTTCTCCCGCAACACGGCGATACACAGGTAGCGCCCCCAACAGCGTTACAGCAACGAGGACCAGCGTAGCCAACGGGGAGATCACCCCTGCCGCCAATGCCGCGATGGCTGGCTGATAGCCCAGAGTGGAGAAATAGTCGACGCCCGTCAGGCACATGACCTGCCACCAGGAATGCGTCTTCTCCCGCCTCGAACGCACACCGCCGGGCCCCTGATGGGAACCTCTGGAGTCCTGGAGGCCGAACAACAGCCACGATCTGAATCGCTCCGGA
The DNA here is from genome assembly GCF_059739405.1 of Arthrobacter sp. TmtSoilC79. Lineage (NCBI taxonomy): Bacteria > Bacillati > Actinomycetota > Actinomycetes > Micrococcales > Micrococcaceae > Arthrobacter > Arthrobacter sp. TmtSoilC79. The sequence goes on from NZ_AP046051.1 coordinate 2,533,868, forward strand.
ACCCTTGGACCAAGGGCGGACGGATCCGCTGGGGGCCTGCTCATAGTGGTCATAACTGCCTCCCGTGGGATGCGTACCCTGACTCCTACGGCGAACCTAGCACCAAGTACCCATCGCTTCTGCTTGAGCGCTTATATCTTGATGAAATCCTTGCACCCGAGCCCAGATCCTCAGCAAAGGTACCCAACAGGGGCGCCCGCGAGTCCCGCTTCTCACCCAATTCCTGCTGGGTTTGGAACATTTTGGGGTACATCTCCTTGCTTGGGTTTCAGCCTCTACTGCCATAGCCGACGTGGTGGGGATCCGGTGCCCGGAAAACCCAGCCGGGCTACTTGCTGGCCAGGCCTCCTGATGGGGGTACTGACCAGGACTCCCACAAGATCTACCGCCGGTGTTCACTGGAAACGAGGGATATTTTGCGAACAACCGGCCATTATCAGGACTCATCAGAGAGAGAAGGACCATCATGACTGACCAACCGAAGCAACTAGGCGGAGGCCGCAAAATGCTGGGAGAGTTCGCTCCGAAGCTCGCCGAACTGACCGACGACGTGCTCTTCGAAGACGTCTGGAACCGCCCCGAACTGAGCGCCCGCGACCGAAGCCTCATTACAGTAGCGGTCTTGACAGCCCGCGGGAACACAGACCAGTTGGGGTTCCACCTCGGCCGCGCCATCGACAATGGCGTGACCCAGGCAGAACTGCTTGAAGCGATCACCCACGTCACGTTCTACGCGGGCTGGCCCCAAGGCATGTCCGCAATGAGCGTCGCCAAGGAACTCTTCACCGATACCAAGTAGGGAAACCCATGAATATTGAACCCACGATTCCAACCACCAAAAATCCTTCCGCGCAGTTCTCGGGCGACGTCTGGCTCGATCCAATCGCACTCCCCCACGAGCCCGACCAGACCATGGTTGTCGCCACCGTTCGCTTTGCTCCGGGCGCAAGGACAGCGTGGCACTCGCACCAGCACGGTCAGTACCTGCGCGTAACCCAAGGGGTGGGTCGCTTCGGTACCCGCGACGGCAACATCATTGAAGTCCACGCTGGGCAGACGATCTACACTCCCCCTGGAGAGGAACACTGGCACGCCGCCGCCCCGGGCTGCTTCATGGAACACCTTGCCATGCTTCAAAACGGCGAAGACCCCTCGAAAACCACCCACTGGGGCGAGCACATCACTGACGACGAGTACAACGGCCGATCAGCGCATGCTGAGGACACCGCGACCGGTATCGATGGTGCCGAATAAGTATTACGTGGTTCCGGGATGTGCAGGCAGCTCAACCACGTTGTTGCTTTCGCTGCGCATCGTTGAAGCCCACGTGGCGAGGAGGTTGAGGGCGTCGTGTCCAGGGCTGCCGGGCACACCCCGCGGCCATCGTCAGAGGGACCTGACCAACCGGAATGACACACGATAAAGCAAAAAACTCTCTGACGAGGGGGTAGTCCGTGCCCGAGGGGGCACGAACGGGATTCCAAGCCCTGCAACCAGTGGGAGTGGCGGACACATGCGAATCCAAACCACTCTGGTGGCTGAACGAGGCAGCCCGGGGTGGAACGTGTGGACATTGTCCACACGTTCCTTCACCCCTCCAAACGAGAGCAGCCGCAACCACACCCCGTCCCAATTCCAGCGGAGATCACGGTATGGCTCAGGTGGCAGTTATCAAGCGCCCTACGGGGTTGGACTTGGGCAGTGGGCTGGATGCGAAGTCCGTGAATCCGCCAATGAGATGCGCGGACAGTTCGTCGAAAGTGTCTACGTCGCAGTTTCTCATCATGGGCGCGTCGGCCCATTCGTCGAATGTTCCGAACTGGAAGGGAAGGTCCAGGCAGTGGCCGCTGAGTTGGCCCTCCACTGCGCCACGGTAGGCGAACTCATCAATCATGGCGGGTATGCCGACGGTTTTGTATTCGTTCACAAGTGAGGTGGGCACCGACTTGTATTGAATCCACGATGATACGGCGAGGATCCTTTCGTAGGGTGACTTTTGCCCCCATAACGGATCGCCAATGACATGGTTACGTAGGCTCCCCGCGGGCAAGCTTTCCAGCCACTCCTGCACCCGCCTACTATCGGCGTGACGGAGCGTTGGGACGTTGTGGAAGAATGTTCCCGTCTCTTCGGCCGTGTACCGCGCGTAGACTGCTTCGGCACTGCAGAGCTTGGCAGCCGAAGTTGGATCAAGAAGATCCCGGGGGACGTTGTCGGTTTCGTGGGGCACGTATCCAGCAGCTGCATGTCCGAAAGCGGCCGGGGGCAACGCTGACTTGAGCGCTCTTTCCCCTGCGTCCAGGAGCTCGCGGAATGGTGCGCTCTCGACGTCGAACGGCGACAGTCTCTGGTTCGCGGCAGAGTGAATCCGGGCTTGGACGGCCGTGGATCTGGGAGTTCGGGTGCCCATGCTCCATAACGCCAGTCTCTCGAATAAGCCACGCGCTTCCGGGAGCACACTCAGGAGATGGGCGTACCACCCACCGGCTGATTGTCCGGCCAAGGTGACCCGGCCCGGGTTCCCCCCACACTTCGAGATATTGTCTTGAACCCAGGCCAACGCAGTAAGTATGTCCTGAACAGGTCGGCTCGGCGTAGGCCTGCCGCCGACGGCTGGAGGCGCCAAGTGAGCTACCGGCCCCAGCCTGTAGTTGAGAGTCACGACGACGAGGCCGCCCGCGGCTAGATGCCGACCGTTGTACCACTGGACCGATCCGCCTCCGCTCGTCCATGCGCCGCCATGTAGAAAGACCACCACGGGAAGTCCATCAGCGCCGTCAGGTGCCCATACATTCAAGAAGAAGGCATCCTCTGACTGTGGGTTTATGGTGTCAGCGCGTCCGAGAACATCTTCAAGTCCGCTCCCCCGGCTGGGAAATACCGGGACATCCGTTAAACGTTCGACGTCGGCCTGCTCCTCACCCTGGACCGGCACCGGCGGAGAAAATCGCCTTCCGCCAAGCAACGCCGCATATCGGATTCCGTAAAATGCGGCGACCTTGGCGGACCGGGGAGCCCCCCGTCCGGTTCTGTCGTACCCCTCCGTCATCAGAAACTTCATTTTGCACCAGTGCTTTTCAAGTAGTTGCGCCAAGCATCAGCCATTTGCGGCATTATTTCGTCAGGTCACGGCTGCGGGTTTCCTGTGAGATCCACAGGAACACTGCGCTGATGGCTGATATGGCCGCGATAAGAATGAGCACCGGCATGATTGACTTCTCAGACGCAGCGTAAACAGCGGCCACAACTGTCGGGGTAAAGCCCGCACCCACGAGGCTTGCAAGCTGATATCCCACTGAAGCGCCGGTGTACCGGCTTTGGGTAGCGAACTGCTCCGAGATAAACGCCCCCATTGGTCCGTAGATGGCGTTTTGTCCGATGCAGAACACGACGAAGGCGAGGGCGGTGAACATTATGCCGCCGGCTTTCAGCAATTCAAACATGGGGTAGATAAGAACGATTGACGCTATGCAGCCGAAGATCATCACAGGGCGCCGGCCAACACGGTCCGATAGCTTTGCGTAGGCAAGGATGAGTACGATCGCGGCAATCTGGCCGATGGTAAAGCCGAAGAGTACGTCCTCACGTGCCGAGCCTTGATCGACAGCATACGAGAGGCCAAACGTTGTAATGCTCGACTGCAGGGCAAAGCTTGCGATGCAGGCCAGGGCGACGACGAGGACTGTACGAGGCGACTTCATAATTGCCACGATTGGAGCGGCAGTGCTTTCTTTACCCTTCTTTTGATGAGCCGCAGCAACGAAGAGCGGGCTCTCGGAGACTTTCAGCCGAATGTAGAGTCCGAGGGCAAGCATGAGGGCGGAAAGGAGGAAGGGTACGCGCCAGCCCCAGGACAGGAAGTCGGCTTCATTGAGAATTGCCGAGAAAAGGCCCATCACCAGCGTGCCAATGATCCCGCCGGCAGGCGCACCGGCATTGACAAAGGCGGCCATGAATCCCCGTTTTCCAGGGTCGGCGTGTTCAAGCGCCATAAGGGTCGCTCCACCCCACTCGCCACCTAAAGCCACACCCTGCATGAGCCTTAGCAGTACGAGGCTGACTGCACCCCAAGGACCTATTACCGATTCCGGCGGTACAAGACCAACCAGGAACGACGCGACTCCCATAATGGACAAGGACCAGAGCAACATGCTCTTGCGGCCGAGCCGGTCACCGAAGTGTCCGAAAATGATGCCGCCGATCGGCCGGGCCAGGTAACCCGCCGCGAAGGTTCCCAACGAAGCGATGGTCGCTACCGATGATGGGAGATTCGAGAAGAACACTGGGCCGAACACCAGCGCGGCTGCGACGCCGTAGAGCAGGAAATCGTAAAATTCCAGAACGCTTCCCAGAAAGCTGGACTGGACCACGCGGCGCGCCTCACGGTGTCGTTCAACTTCGGATAATGCGAGGGTGCTTTCGATAGACGTCATCGTCTCTCCTAATAGGCAGTTTTTGGGTACCAGTCCAGGCACGCTGCAACGCTGCCTGCCTTACCCCTATGGGTGATTGGTTACCTCAATTTTTACCCGCACCCCAATAACTGTCTAATGACAATTACCCCTTACCTATATAACTATTCGGAATGCCTTTCAGGCGCTCAATACTTCATGGGATCCGCGAGACTCGTCTCCTGACCCTCCTTGTGCCCTACCCTGAAGCAATGGATAGGAGAGCACTGGAGTACTTTGAGACAGTGGCCCGACTGGGTTCAGTCAGCGGTGCGGCCGCTGAGATGTCCGTCACCCAACCGGCCATCTCCAAGCAGATCAGCCGCCTTGAGGCAGAACTGGCAGTACGGTTATTCCACCGCACCCCCACCGGCATGTCGACAACCGCCGCCGGGCAGGTACTGCTTGAGCTCGGCGAAGATGTCCTGTCGCGTTTCGAGCGTGCAGAAGGCATCATCAAGTCAAGGTTTCGAGGGCAATCATCCTTCCGCATCGCCTGTCCTCATTCCACCGCCGACATTCTCGCTTCTTTCATTTCCGCAAGAGACGCACCCATCGTCGACGTCGAAATTCTCTTGGCCAATGAACTGGATGGTGTACTCGACCGCGAGGTTGACATGGCTGTAAGCTCGCTGTCGCCACCTCGCAGCCGGGCCCAGCTCCCAGTGGCAACCATCCCTATCACTGTACAAAGCCAACCGGATTCAAATGCCCGGTTCGGCACAGCCTCACACGTTGATCTGGAAAGCCTGAAGGACGACTGGGTGATCGTGGCTCGAAGCGGCGTGCAGGTAGTGGTGACCAAGGCCATGTCCGGCTTCGGCACACCCGCCATGATCCGGGACGTCTCCACCGGCGCCATGGCCCAAGCCCTTGCAGCAAACGGGCACGGGCACGCCCTCGTGACAGAGCCTGCGCGCTTCGGCCTTCAAACCCTCCCCGCCTATGCGGACAACAGGCCATTGGAAATAGTCCACCATGCATCCTGGGACGCCACCCATTACGCCTCCGACGAGCTTCGACGCCTGGCCCGCGAACTCCGTCAATTCATGACCGACGACTGGGAGTGGCGACAAACGACAAGTTCATAGCACCAGGTACTGGACACCCCAGCGACTGCAAGGATTCGGACGTCGACGTAGTTTGCGGCGTCGAACGTCTGTTAGGTCAGGCGCCAGATCTTGTAATCGCCCGAGTTCAAAATTTGCCGATCTCCGCTGGACTGCCTCCGGACCCAGAGCACACCCAGCTCCGGTGCTGTTTCCTCTATCTTCAGCGGGTCCTTGGCATAGGGATCGTCCGCGATGGCCACCATTTCACCGGCCTTCAGAACTGACCAATCGCTCACTTCAACTGCATGTTTGCTCTGTTTCATGGGGTTCCTCGCTTCCTGGTGGGCTGGACTGCTGTGACTGCAATGGGCCTGACGGGCGAAACTCTCGACCCGATGCTGAGGTAGGCGACACGACGGACGCATGGCCCGCCGTGTCGCCCGGTTGGGTTTATTTAGCCGTTGATGATCTGGGGAACGCCGAGTGCTTTGAGGCCTTCGACGCCGAACTCCAGGCCGTAGCCTGACTGCTTCGCACCACCGAACGGGACGCGGGGGTCCACAGCGCCGTGCTTGTTGATCCACACGGTTCCGGCCTGGATCCTGGAAGCGACTTCGCGGGCCGCGTCCAGGTCGGAGGACCAGACTGAGGCCCCCAGTCCGACGTCGAGCGCGTTCGCTTTGGCGACTGCCTCGTCAACGGTGCTGTACCTGATAATCGGCAGCGCTGGTCCGAACTGTTCCTCGGCGACCAACGGGTTGTCGTTGTCGATGTCCGCGATCAGCGTGGTGGGGTAGAAGTAGCCGGGCGCGTCGGCGTCGGGGTTGCCGCCGATCAGGACGCGGGCGCCGGAGGCCTTGGCCTCCTCCACCAGGCGGGCGACGATGTCGTACTGCTGCTGGTTCTGCAGCGGGCCCAGGACGTTGTTCTCATCCAAGCCGTTGCCCATCGGCATGGCTTGTGCAACGTTGGTCAGTGCATCGCAGACGGCGTCGTACTGGGATTCGTGCACGTACAGGCGCTTCAGTGCTGCGCAGGTCTGGCCGGTGTTGATGAACGCGCCCCAGAACAGGCCCTCGGCGATGGCCTGGGGATCGGAATCGGGGAGGACGATGCCGGCGTCGTTGCCGCCGAGTTCCAGTGTGAGGCGCTTGACCGTGTCGGCCGAGGAACGGATGATCGCTTTGCCCGTGGCTGTGGAGCCGGTGAACATGACCTTGCCGATGGCGGGGTGGGATGCGAGGGCTTCGCCGACGTCACGGCCGCCGGAGACGACCAAGACAAGGTTCTCGGGGAGGGCCGTGTTGATGGTTTCAACCAGCGCCAAGACCGACAGTGGCGTGTACTCGGAGGGTTTGACCACCACGGCGTTGCCCATGCGCAGGGCCGGGGCGATCTGCCAGACGGTGATCATCATAGGCCAGTTCCATGGGCCGATGGCGCCGACGACGCCGATGGGGCGGTAATGCAGTTGGGCGCGGGTTTCGCCGTCGTCCACTACGGTTTCGGCCTCCAGGGGTGTGCCGGCAGCTGCTCGCAGCCACGCGGCACACGCGCCGACTTCGAAGCGGGCATTCGGGCCGTTCAACGGCTTGCCCTGCTCGCGGGAGAGCATCTTGGCGAGTTCCTCGGCGTTGGCTTCGACGGCGTCGGCGGCTTTCATGAGCGCGGCTGACCGTGCTTCATGGCCCAGAGCGGCCCAGGCAGGTTGCGCTTCGGTGGCGGCGGTGATGGCGGCTTCGAGGTCCTCGACGGTGTGGACCGGTGCTTCACCGACAGCTTCACCGGTTGCCGGATCAAGGATGGTCCGGGTCGGTGTGGATGTCGAGGTGAGCAGGCTGTTGGTGTTCATGGTTCCTCCTGGTTGGAAAAGTTATGAAGCTGATTCGGTGGTTGCTGTTCGATGGCAGGACGTGCGGGGCGGGACCGGATGGGTCCGGGCTACGTCGTTGGTGTGGGGAATCTACTCATGCGGTACGACCTTCGAGTGTTTCCAGGGCCAGGCGAAGCTGTTCGATCATGTACTCGGCATTTTCACGGTCGAAGACCATCGGCGGTCGCATTTTGAGGACGTTTTCGTGGCGGCCGATCTTTCCGATAAGAACCCCGCGTGTGCGCAGCTCTTCAGTGAGTGCCTTGGTGATGACAGGGTCCGGTGTCGTGTCTTCCGGATTCACCAGTTCCAGACCAAAGAAGAGGCCGCTGCCTCGGACGTTCTTGATCCGGGGGTTGCCTTTGGCCAGGGCGGCGAGTTCGTCAGCGATGTATTTGCCCAGTTGGTGGGCGTTTTCCAGCAAGCCCCGTTCTTCCATGACGCGCAGGACGGCAAGGCCGGCTGCGGAGGACACGGGGCTTCCCGCGAAGGTGTTGAAGTAGGTGTTGTTTTCCCCGAATTCCTCCAGGAGGGCTGAGGTGGTGATGACGCCACCTACGGGATAGCCGTTGCCCATGGGCTTGCCGAGGGTGACCAGGTCGGGTGTTGTTCCGAAAGCCTGGTGTCCCCACATGTGGGTGCCGATGCGTCCGAAGCCGGACTGGACCTCGTCGGCGATGACCAGGCCGCCGGCAGCGTGGACCCTGTCGGTGACCGCTTCGATGTAGCCATCGGGGGTTTTCAGCAGCCCTTCGGTGGAGAACAGCGGGTCGTAGAGGATGGCGGAGAGGCCGTAGCCCTCTGCTTGGAGTGAGGCTATTGCTGCGTCGACTTCGCGCAACGCCTCCGTCAAGACACGCTTTCGCTTGGCAGCTGTGAGTCCGGCAGCATCGGGTATGCGGATGGCACGGACGTTGGCGCCGAGGGGTTCCTTGACGTGAAGACCAGTGGTCAGCTCAGCCAGGGTTGTGGTGTTGCCATGGTAGCTGTGGTCGGAAATAAGGACGCCTGTGTTGCCGGTGTGCTGCCTGGCGATCCTCAAGGCCAGCTCATTCGCTTCCGAGCCGCTGTTGGTGAAGAACACCCTGTCCAGAGGCTGATCGAAAAGTGAAAGGAGCTTTTCGGCGTAGTCCACCACTCCGGAGTTGAGATACCGGGTGTGAAGATTGATTCTCTGGAGCTGGTTGGTGATCGCATCCCTGACGTCCGGGTTGGAATGCCCGACGTGGGGGACGTTGTTGTAGACATCCAGGTATCGTTTGCCCGCGGCATCTTCGACCCACACTCCTTCACCGGCCACAATCTCCAACGGCGTGGCATAGAACAACGGCGAGTGAGGCCCGATGGTGCGTACACGGCGGTCCATGAGGCTTTCCTGGAGGATGGCCTCGGGGGCCGGTTCTGTGGCTGTTTCGAGTGTCATTGCTGTCCTTGGCCGTTGAGCGGATTCGAATCGGGAAACGTGGGTAGGGGGCGTTGCCGGGCCGGACGGTCGATGGCCTGACCCGGCAACGGTCTAGAGGGCGTTGACGCCGGCGGTGGCAACCAGGTGGTCGTTCTCGACCGAGCTGCCGCTGACGCCGATCGCGCCGATGACGACGCCGCCCTTGGTCAAGGGGATGCCTCCGGGGAACGTGATCAGGCCGCCGTTGGAGACTTCGATGTTGAACAGCGAACCGCCGGGCTGGGAGATGGCACCGATGTCTCCGGTGGGCATGTCGAAGTACCGGGCCGTGCGCGCCTTTTTGATGGCGATGTCGATGCTGCCAAGCCAGGCACCATCCATGCGGGTGAAGGCTTTGAGGTTTCCGCCGGCGTCCACCACGGCAATGTTCATCAGGGTTTCGGAGGAACGTGCTGCTTCGCGCGCTGCCTCAAGTACCTGCTGTGCTTGTTGTTCGGTGATGTCATTCATGTCGTGCTCCTGTTGGATCATTCCCGTTTTTGGGCGTGGTTGTCACAGCTGATGGGGAGTCAGCCGGTCTGATCGGCCCGTCGGGTGGTGGTATTTGGTTGTCTAGACGAGTGCTGCCGGCGTGGCAGCGGCCTTAATGAGTTCAGGGAAGTCAGGGGAAGTGATTTCCCTGATCAGCCCTTCCCAACTGGTTCGCAATTCCCCTGCATAGTCGGCGTCGTCGTTCGGTCGGGCGTTGCCCAGTGCGGTGATCCACAGCCCGCTGTTGGACCAGTGGGCCACTGCCATGAAGAGCCGTGCGCGGGCAATTTTCACGGGGTCCTCGTTGCCGAAGTAAGCCCGGAAGAGGGCGTGGGCTTTGTCTTGTCCGAACCCGTTTTGGGCGGCGACGAAGCCGACTTCGTAGCAGGGGTCTGAGTTGCCGGCGAGGTCCCAGTCGATGATGTTGTACGTCATCGAGGAGGTCTGCTTGATGATGTTCGCGTCCCATATGTCCAGGTGGCAGGGCACGAACTGGGCTGGATCCAAGGCCAGGACCGTCTCCAGGCGATCCATCAAGGCTTGTATGGCCCGCGCTCCCGGGGGAAGTTCGATGCCGTGCGTTCCCGCCGCAGCCATCCTTTGTCTGGCCTGGTCGAAGGGATTGATGTCGTTGAGGAAGCGGCGGCCTGAATGGTGCAGCCGGTGGAGCGCGGGGACGAGCCGGGTGATGGAGTCCTCGTCATCGTTGAGCTTGGGGTGGCCGCCCGCGACGAAGTCCAAGGCCAGCGCCAGAGGGTCAGCGGAGACCGTGATCACCGGTGCGCCGACGCCTATGACAGCTGCGATCTTCGTGTTTTCCAGCACGACGTGCGCTGCTGGAAGAACGCCTACAGTTTCCCAGTAGTTGTTCCAGAGCTTGACGACGCAGCGGCGCTGCCCGTCTTCGACCAGGTAGTTCTTATGTGCTTGACCGCCAGAGAGCGAACGCGCGGTGACATGGCAGCCACCCCACTCCGGGGAGGATGAAAGCACCGCCTCAATGCTGGTGATTTCGGTTTCAGGGACGATGGTCATTAGAGTTGGATGTCCTTCGAATTTGGAATGCAGGTGCACTGTGTTGTTGTCGGGGACCGTCCTGGCTGCACTGTTCTACGAGCTCCCACAAGCTCTGTAACGGTGCGGTCAGGACATCAACGGATGACATTTCTCATGCCTTTGCTGTGACGAACCGCGAAGGCAGGAACAGGCTGGTTTCCGGTCGGGAAACGCCGTCAACATGGTCGGCCAACATTTCCCCGACAGCAGCCGCGTAGCGGAAGCCCCGGCCCATGTCGCCGGTACCGATGACCACTTTCGATGACTCGGGGTGCTCGCCGATGACCCAGTGACCGTCTTCGACTTCGGACCACATACAGACTGTGGTGGACACCGGGTTGGGGTCAATCTCCGGAAGCCTGTCGCGCAGCACGTCCTGGATGCGTTCGAGGTCTCCGGGACGAAGGTCCTGGCTGAGATCCTCCGGGTCGATCCAGTTTCCCTTTCCAGGGACGGAGAACTTCCACTCACCACTGGGCTCGGAGCAACCGTAGGACGGCGCCTCATCCGATCCCGGAGGCTTCGCGAAGTAGATGGCTGGCTTCGGCGGCCCGACCTGGCGGAAGTTGGCCAACACCTGACGGTCCACCTTGTAGGGCAGTTCCAGCTGCATCAAGTGGTTGGCGCGCGCACCCACGGTTACGACAATTTTGTCGGCGGTGTACTTTCCCCGCTCGGTGTTCACAACGATGCCCGAGGCTGTCTCGTCCCAGCCCAGAACGGACTCCCCTGTCCGAAGGGTTGCCCCCAACCGCCGGGCTTCGGATTGGAGTGCCTCGATGGCTGCGTGGACGAGGGCGACCGTGCCGTTTGGTTCCCACACGGCGACTTCTTCGTCGGCGATGCGGGCCCAGGGAAAACGCTCACGTGCTGTCTTGCCGTCAAGGACGTCATATTCGAAGTCAGAAGATCCCAGGGAAGCGACGGTCTTGTCGAACCACATCGATCCGGGCTCACCGACGAACACCGTTCCGGATCGCTCCAACAAGCGGGTACCGGTCTTCGCGGCCAGCTCATCCCACAGTTCGAAGGTCCGCTTGGTAAAGGGCGTGTATTGTGCCCCGGCGCTGCTGGACTGACGTGCCAACCGTGTAGCTCCACCGTGCGAGCCGTGCATATGCGGAGGCGCAAATCGATCCAGACCCAGGACGGTCTTGCCGCGGGCCGCCAGATGCCATGCCGTCGATGAGCCCCACGGGCCCAATCCGATAACGATGACATCGTAATGTTGTTCAGACACAAGTTCCTCCGTTGGTGTTTTGACCCAGTGGCGGGTCAGACAGTAGCTCGTACGAGAAGTCCATCAATGAGCAGCCGCACAGCCTCGACGGCCTGCTCTGCGTTCGCAGGTTTGCCTGCTGCAGCCGCTCCGGCGGCACGGATAGCCCCGGTAATCGTTGCGGCCAGGACCTCGGTTGGTGCGTCCGCATCCAAGGTCCCGTCCTCTTGGGCGTGCTTCAAATCCTGGGCAATCAGTTCCTCAAAGGAACGGGACGTCGAACCCAGGACACCGGACAACGCCGAGACCAGGTCCGGACCCATGACGCCATAGAACCGGCCCGCGGGCTCCTTCGTGGCCTCCACCAAAGCGAATGCCAGGGCGGTGATCCTCTCGCCGGGATTGGTCAACGCATCACGCAAGCTGATACCCCGCACGTAGACGCCATCGGCGATCCGGAGATAGACCTCGCGGACGATCTCTTCCCTGCCGCCCGGGAAGTGGGAGTAGATCGTCCCACGCGAAACACCCGACCGTTGGCTGAGAACTTCGATAACCGTCGCGGCATACCCCTCTGAGCCCAGAAGCTCGGCTGCGGTGTCCAGGATGTCCCCACGGGTCCTCATGCGGTTCCGTTCCCGTACCGAAAGGGGCTTGTCAGCGGTGCTCATTTTCGTCCTTTGCTTAGGTAATTAGGTGACCTGCTTCACATGATTGCACACCCAATCCTAAAAGTGAACACTCAGTCCAAACTTTGGCAGAAGCTGGCAAAATCTGACGATGAACCGCTCGCACAAGAACATTGAACAGTATGACCAGCTTTTGGACTAGCTGTTTAACATCGAATTAGCATGTTCTATTGCCGAACGACACATACAGGGTTTAGCTTTGCTGTATGAAACAGGTCACAGTCGGCTCGGGTGCATCCATGGCACTGCAGAGCGTCCGGAACTTCCGGAGCATTGGTGGTCTGCGCGCCCACGGAGGATCCCGCCTCGCTGAAGGACTCGTTTACCGGAGCGGACACTTCGGGTCCGCTACCTCCCGGGACCGTGAGCTGCTGCGGTCCGCAGGCCTGCAGTTCATTGATTTGCGTAACCCTTGGGAATCACACGCCGAAGACCGCACTGTTCCTACCTGGAAGGGCGTCCAAACGCCCCTCCAAACCAAGGACGGCAGAGATGCTGTTCTCTGGTCGGCGGTCCGGGAAGGCCGGCTCACAGAACTGGCCGACACCCTCACCGCCGAAGAAGCTGAAGAAGCGATGCACCGCCTCTACGCAAACGACATCGCCGGCAACCCTTCAGTATTTGCCAAATTCCTTACCTCCCTGGCCACCGGCGACCTGCCCGTGGTCGTCCACTGCTCAGCAGGAAAAGACAGGACCGGCTGGGCCATAGCCGTACTCCTGACCGTCCTGGGTGTACCCGATTCCGTAATCCGCGATGACTACACCCAAAGCTCTTTGCCCGAAAACCAGTACCTCATCCGCACCACCGCAGGGGACGTCCCACCCATCGACAAGCACCTGCGCACCATCATCACGCCCCTGCTGGAAGCCCGACCCAGTTATCTCGACGCCGCTTGGCGCAGCGTCGAAAACACCTGGGGATCTCGCCGTTCCTACCTGGAAGACGGACTCGGGCTCACCCCGGCACTCAGCCAAAAACTCCAGGCCCGGCTCCTCGTCTGAGGACTCCGCGCCCCGGCTACGGCCGCCCTTTTGAAAGAGAAACCCCATGATTGATAACGTCAGCGAGTTGCCGGCAACGACGCCGTCCAACACTCCTGCACCGCAACCAGGTCACCTTCGCTCCAACAAACTCGGTGTCTTCGCCATCGCCTTTTTCGTCATCGCCGCCGCAGCGCCGATGGCAGCGGTGGTCGGAACCGGTCCTGTTGTCTTTGCCTCTGTAGGAGGCGCCGCCCCGCTTATTTACGCCATTGCGGCTCTGCTCATTGCACTTTTCTCCGTCGGGTACCTGCGGATGAGCCGGTTCGTCATCAACGCCGGCGGCTTTGTTGCCTACATCGCCAAAGGTCTCGGCACGCCGTGGGCCACAGCAGGTGCCGGACTGGCGGTACTGATGTACCTCAGCCTGCAGGTAGGGCTGTGGTCGCAGTTCGGCGTGTTCGCCGGGCAGCTGCGTGAGAGCCTCACTGGACTCGCCGTTCCCCCGGTCATCTGGATTATCGTGTTGCTCGTCATCACCACGGCACTGACCATGCGGGGCATCGACGCAAGCATCCGGCTTTTGGCTGTCCTGATCATCGGCGAAACCCTTGTTGTCGCAGCCCTGGTCATCACGCTCGTAGCCAGCAAAGGCCCTGAGGTCTTCTCGGTTTCCGGGTTTACCGCTGACAACCTATTCAGCCCGGGCCTGGGCATCGCTTTGCTGTTCGCGTTCCTGTGCTTCACCAGCTTCGAAGCCACGGTCGTGTTTTCAGAAGAGGCAGTCAACCCGCGCAAAACCATCCCGCGGGCCCTCTATGCCGTGATCGCCTTCGTTGGCATCTTCTACACCCTCTCCATCTGGGTTATCGGTGGCGCCATCGGCGTCGACAACATCCAGCAGACCGCCACCGAAGACCCTGCAGGATTCATCTTCAGCCTCGCCAGCGCCAGCGGCGGCGACGCTCTGAGCATGTCCATGCAGGTCCTGGTCGTCACCAGCTACCTGGCCATGCTGCTGGGCCTGATGAACATGTTCGCCCGCTACCTCTTCGCCCTGAGCCGCGCCGGCGTCCTACCGACCCGACTCGCCGCAGTCTCCAAGGCTGGAAGCCCCTCCCCCGCAGCCCTGACCAACGGCATCGCCGTGGGCATCGTCGTTGTCGCCTTCCTGCTCTTCGGCGCCGACCCGATCACGGTCGTTTTCGCCTGGTTCAGCGCCCTGGCAACAGCGGCGTTCATCACCATCCTGATTGTGACATCCATATCGATCGTCGTGTTCTTCGTCCGGACCAAAGACTCATCCAACATCTGGGCGACCAAAATCGCCCCCGTACTCTCCACACTGATCCTCTCCTACATCGGATACGTGACCATCGAGAATTACGACTCACTCATCGGTCCTGACAACGCGGCCGCGAAATGGCTGCTCATCCTCATCCCGGTCCTGATCGTTGCCGGCCTGCTGTTCGGCAAGGCCAAAGGCAGCATCGACTACGCCAAAGAGAACGTCTAACTCCTGCCCGGTCGTCACTTTCCCGAAGACGGCAAGAAATCCACATTTGCTTGGAAGGACCACAGAGTGAGTACTGCGTACACGAATGGAAAAATCTACACGGTCAACCCTGACCAGCCCTGGGCTGAAGCCCTAGTGGTCGACGACGGGGTCATAGTGGCCATCGGAACCGAAGAGGACATCCGACTCAGGATCACCGAGGACATCGAGGTCGTGGACCTGGAGGGTCGGATGATGATGCCGGGCATCCACGATGCACACCTGCATCTGCTCTTCAGCGGCCTCAAATTCCGGTTCGAACCCAGGCTGAGCCCGGGCGGTGACCAGCAGCGGGTCATTGAAGACATCCGCTCGTGCAACTGCAGCGGGCCGGTTGAAGCGGACGGCACCAGCTGGGTTCTGGGCGGGGACTTCTTCCCGCCGGACCTGGGACCGGGCGGCGTCACCAAGGACTTCCTGGATGGGGCCTTCCCCGATCAGCCGGTCTTCCTGTACGACTACACGATCCACCACGGCCTGGCGAACTCGAAAGCCCTCGAATTGGCCGGGATCTCCGAGGACATCACCGACCCTCCCGGGGGACGCTACATTCGCGACGAAGCCACCGGTGCATTGACCGGTGAGATGGTCGAACAGGCCCGTTGGCCTGTTCTGCGGTCGATTCCGGACTACTCCCGCACCACCAATGCCGAAGCCATCGCCTGGGCGGTATCGGTCTGCCACGAATTCGGCATCACCTCCGTGCAGGAAGCGTCCGCATCCCCGCAAGCCCTGCAAGCGTTCCGCGATCTGGATCAGGAAAACCAACTCAAGATCCGCATCGCGGCGCACCTGGTGTGGCGTGATGAAGGCTTCGGCATGGCCACGCTCGACGCCCTCGAATCCACGATCAAATCCCGGGACGAATGGGCCTCACAGCACGTCGACACAAAATTCATCAAAGTCTGGCTGGACGGGGCACCCTTGCCTCCACACTTCACCCAGGCAGACCTGACTGAAGACGGGGCGGTTGATGAAACCAACATCTTGGTTCCCGAAGAGGAATTCGTCACCAGGCTCGCTGAGTTCGACGCCGCCGGCCTCACCGTCAAAATCCATTGCGCCGGTGAAGGATCCACCCGCCGGGCCTTGGATGCCATCGAAAAAGTCCGCACCATCAATGGCCCCGACGGCCCGCGCCACGAAATCGCACATGCCGGGTTCATCAGTCCCAGCGACTACGCACGCCTCCACGAACACAACGTCGTCGCCGAAATGTCCCCGGCCATCTGGCACGTGCCCGAATACGGGCTAACCGACTACTACCACTTCAACTCCGTGCTCAAGAATGATGCACACATGACCGTCGGATCGGACTGGATCATCACCTCCGATCCCAACCTCTTCCCGGCACTTCAAGGCATGCTCCAGCACGCCAGCGAATCCATCGACCTCCCGTCCGCCCTTGAAGCGATGACGATCAGCGGCGCCCGGGCCGTCGACCAGCAAAAACACCAAGGCTCCCTTGAAATAGGGAAAACAGCCGATTTCATCGTCCTGGACCGGAACCTCTTCGACGTACCCGTCAATGAAATAGGGTCCACCCAAGTAATACGCACCGTCTTCGAAGGCGAAACGGTGTTCCACAGGCCATGACCCGGCACACGTCGAGGGCACGATGACCGCTGACCGTCACCGTGCCCTCGACAACCCCACAATCACCCATTTCGCCTAAGCGGGCGGGCCATGGGCCTACCCACGGCCGCCCCTTCACGTGAGGATTACACATGAACAACTCTTCAGTCGCGATTGTCAGCGGCGGAGGTACGGGCATTGGCGCCGCCACCGCAACAACGCTTCGAGACCAAGGATGGGAAGTAGTCATCTGCGGCCGACGCCCCGATGTCCTGAACAAGGTAGCCCGCAGCACAGGATCACATCCGGTCATTGCCGATGTTTCCTCAGATGCAGACATGAAGCGACTCGTCACCGAAACCATCGACCGATTCGGCGCCCTTAACGGCCTGGTACTCAACGCCGGAATCGTCAGAGCAGGTGTGGCCGGGGACCTGAACGACGAAGACTGGGACGCCATGCTCAGCACAAACCTGACAGGACCGTTCTATCTGATCCGCGCCGCCCTACCCCACCTCTTGGCCACCAGAGGAGCCATGGTCGGCGTCGCCTCCGCCGCCGCCCTGCGGGCCACTGCAGGTATCGCCGGCTACGACGCCACCAAAGCAGCACTGGCAATGCTGATCCAAACCGTCGCCATTGACTACGGCCCTGAGGGTATTCGAGCCAATTCCGTATGCCCAGGCTGGACCCAGACCGAAATGGCAGACATGGAAATGAGCGAATTCGGTTCCGAACTCGGCGTAAGCCGCGAAGCCGCCTACGAGCTCGCAACAGCCTTCGTCCCCACCCGGCGCCCCGGCTCTTCCTCCGAAGTCGCAGCACTCATCGCCTGGCTGCTATCAGATCAAGCGTCGTACATAAATGCCGCTACGATCCCTGTCGACGGCGGGCTAGTAGCTGTCGAACCAAGCGCAATCGCCTTCGACCCGCGAGTGACAGTCACTTCCAACAACCAGAACAACGGCTTGGAAATACCCACACACATGGTCCAAGCAGGATAGATCTAGCCCCTCAGAACAGGACACCCCACGGGGAAATGCAAAGGATCACTCCCGCCGACCCTCAGTAGCACCGCCGGTCGGCGGGAGTGGCTTCCTTCAGCGACCCGCATGGGGCAATTTCCGGGACGGTTACACCATGTGTTCTCCGGCGGATAGATAGAGTTCTTGCGTGGAACCCATGAGCGCCGTCGCTGCAACAATCTCAATAGCGAGCGGATCCTCTGGCCTCTTACAGACCGGGACCAAGGGCCTCCGTTCGGCCTATCGCCGCGAACGGTTAAGCGGAACAATCGACCAGAAATGCTTGAAGCTGGACGCACTCTCAGGCAAGGACATTGAGTTTTCTGCCCGTTTCTACTCCGCGTCCCGGTGGCCGATAGCGGCGAGGCACCCTCGAAGCAACTATCGGTTCCGGCTTGTCACCCGCCCACGGTCCGTATCATCGGACCCATCGGCCAAGCGTTAGACGCTGGCTTCGCGCTTCAGGCTTCGCTGGGAACGTGCGTCGGGCCCGCCTCCAGTTGATTTCAATGTACGCGTCGATGGCACGGCCAAGACCAACTTGAAAGCACTCAGCCGACCGCCACTGAATCCCCCCTCGGAATGACCCCTAGTATGTAGAGCGCTTCCTGATCGGCGTCATGTCGCTATAGACACTCACATGCATGAGTAGATATAGGCCCAAGGAGGGAAGAGCACATGGCTGCAATCAGTTGCAATAAAGAAGACTTAAGTGTGGACAATGTCCACACCCCCTTTGGCCGGACAAAGCAGCGACAACGCAGGCTCCACGACATCATCCGCGAGCCAAAAACCACGAACTCTATCGAAGGATTTCGAAGTCATGTTGCGCTCAGTTCCCCTACCCATGAAGAGGTGTAGGCCAACCACGACCTACCCGACGAACCAAGAGAGGCACACATAACCCCAGATTAAAGCCAGCGGACGGTCACCAGCCTCGACCCTGAACCCGCTCTCCCACAACCAAACAGGCGTCCCGCGGCGCTAGGCACACCCCGCGGCCAGTGTCAGAGGGACCTGACCATCCGGAATGTACACACGTTAAAGCAAAAACCCCCTCTGACGAGGGGGTATGCCGTGCCCGAGGTGGGACTCGAAGGTGATTCCAGGGCTTGTTATTGCTGGGAAGTCGCGGAAACATGCGGAATCCGGGGCAGTCCGGCCCGTGTACAAGGCAGTTCGAGGTGGAAAGTGTGAACAGTGTCCACACCCGGGTTCGGGTCGCAGTCAGTGCGCGGAGCGTCAAAGCAGGCTTCACCTTGAACAGCGGATGATAGACGCCCGACGAATCGGTCCGGCTGGGGCTCAATGACGGGCCGGGCACAGACAACGGTCCGGTCTCGCTTCAGCAACCTCCGGACGGCTCACTGCTCAAGCGATGGGCGCCGGCTTGCCGCGCGGACTCACGTTGAAGGGCAACTCCGACAAAAGCTTGTTCATGACAGGACCCCCCCGCGACGCTGCAATCATGACGGAAAAAACCATGGCCAGTGCGAAGGACCAGATCCCAATGAACATGATGATGCCGACATGCAACAAGACGCAGGCGACGAATCCTGCGGTCTGCACCATGGGTCGCCTGCTAAGAAGGGTTCCTGCAATGACGCCTTCCATAATCATCGTTCCCCAACTAAGTGTTAGGGCAACGATAGGAACGGATGTAAGGAAGAAAACGAAACTTTGAAGAAAGTTCGCAGTTCCGAAGAACTCACCGCGAACGATGTAGTACAGGGCGCTTCCCTCGCTCCAATTCTCAACACTCAGTTTTGCCAACGCACTGTGCAGATAAATATACGCAATCTGGATCCTAAGAGCCCAATGTGCGGCCCACGAAATTCCTTGCCACGCACCAAATCTGGTAGTGGACCGTGAGTGGCCTTGCGGCCAGTGCCAAAGCCGGTTATCTGGTAGAGAGACAAACACGAGGAAAAAAGTAGTGAAAACCAATACCGTGTCGCCACCGTCAGGTAGGGCAACTGTTTGGGCAAATGAGTAGGAAAGCCAAAGGTGGAGAATTGACGTAAATCGAGGAAGAAACCCGGAAGCCACAACGATTAGACCAATAATCATCAAGACTTGCACAACTTCATCCGAGAGCTCGCTCGCAACGCAGAATAACGATACGTTCTCCAGTGCACGGGTGCACTGTCCGGTTGGAGGCTGTCCCAGAATCGGAACCGAGTAGAGGTAGGGTGCTGGTGTCAGTAGGAGTGTCAGTACCTGGGAGAGCGCCAGACCGCTCCTGGCGACAGCAATGATTCGGGATTGTGGATTGAATGACCAGATGTCATTGTTCAGCCTGGATATTATTCTCATCGCACCTTGCATCTCGAATCCACAACCGCACCTTTGACTTCAAACCGGGCTTCTGATTCAAATTCCCGGTAAGCCCAGGGGACTGCTTTGGTCTGAAAAATTACTATCCGGCCGCAAACGGAAGCAACCGGTGAGTCATTGTCGACGATCTGGGTTTCCAGGGATCGCACCCTCTCAAGGCAATCCTGTCGACCGCCGTCGGGGCTGCAATCGGCCCATTCCCTTATGGTGTTACCAATCACGCCCAGCTCCGGCCCCTGAGACCTTTGTTTACGACTTAGTCCGAAGTAGTTTTCGGGCCGGGTTTGTGGAGTCTGCATCAACGACTCTACGGATCCGTCATCTCGGAGCTGATAGACGGCGAATTCCGGATCGTTGGGCGGCTTTGTGAAGAATGCCCACGCTTGGGGTGCAACTGACACCAATGTGCGGCGAAGGGGCTCCCCCTCCTTCACGGCTAACACATTGCTGGGCATGGCGTAGAAGATCGTAAGCGCGAAGAAGGCGCCAAACAGTGCTAGAGAAATTACTCCCGCAAGCGCCGACGTTCTTGATCTCTGTGAGGGGTCATGCAGGGTCATGGCAAGTCTGGGCAGATAGCCAGTTCAGGGATAGGAGTGACGAATTCATCGCAGCGCCCGTGTGAGCTCTGCAATCGCGGTGTCCCGCCCGATCTCTTCTACACCTGCCGTTGTCATGTAGTCCTTGTTTGCCAAATAGCCGGGAACTACTAGCAAAACCAAAACGGCGCCACCGGCGACGACCACGAAGGTCGCAACCGCTACGTTGGCATACAAGGCGCCGTTTGCCACTACGAAGGCAGCCACCGCTGCACATGTCCATGTCACGCCGCACCCATAGGGCGTAACTTGCTGCGCATCCTGAGGATCGGTTATCGCCTTGCGATAGGCCAGGTAGTCATAGAACTTTTCCGTGAAAGTGGCCAGGCCAGCCTCGACCGAGCGGGGCTTTCCGGAGCGGAGCTTTGGCAGTACTTCGGAACTAAACCCTGGGTAATAGACCAGGAAGTCCTGAACGATCGGGTCAACCTCGGCAAGAGTTGGGACCGGACGATCTGCGGCAAAACCCAGCAGGCTAAGCAATCGTGGGTTACTTTCGGCCAATGGGCCGATACCAGCTAGGAGAAGCCGGAGCGCATCTTCGGCGCTGTAGTTTCCTCGGAAATCTGTTTTCTTCGTTGAAACAGTGGTAGCTACAGATGCTTGAGCGGACGAGATACCAACCGGGCCGAGCAGAAGAGATAGCAACATAGCCACGCTGATGCGAAAAGTTCGACTAGATGAACTATAAAACACAATATCCCCCAATATTAATGAAAATAAATTTAGTTGTAGACTGATTGCCGCTTTGGATTATTCATCGCCCTCAGTAATGTGTCGAGCCAGCGAATCGGCTTTGTAGTACATGTGCATGAGCAGGGCCACCATGATGACCGTGAACCCCATACCCGAGAAGAAGATCCACGGAACACTCGAATCATCCTTGGGTAGTACTGCGAATATGACCCACAGTGTTGCCACAAAGCCGATGAGCATCACCGGAATAGCTTTCAGGGCACCAAGCGCTGAAGTGTGTGCAGCGTTCCATGCACGCTCAGACGACAGAGTAGCCTTCGAACGGATGCCAAACGTATAGTTAGGCTTCGAATCGCCGGACTTAACCTGCGATGCCAGCATTTGAAGTAGGCCTGCTACAACCAAGAACGCAATCGTGAACATTGTCGTGCTGAAAACCGCCCCCAAAACGATCCTTTCACTGTTACGTACTCGGATGACCGAGGAAACTCCAGATTGAAATGCCACGCTAACATCGGCCGTGGCCCGTCACAAATCACGGCCTTTGATTTGCTGTGCCTCCGACCCCGACCCCGCTTCAGTCATTCGCTAGCACCTGCGAAATAGGGAGATAACTCGTCGGCGGAGTTACGTTTGTCCTGCAGAGGTCGGAATGGACCCAGCCTGGAGAAGGCCTAGGGCCCCATTGACGGGCCTGGCGTCGACGCCGTCGTCAGTGTCATGGCGGCAGACTGCTTCCCCGCTCCCCGCTGTCTCTGTCCCACCGCCCAGACCTCGATCTCTGACAAGGCCGCCACAGCTCGGATCCGGCAACTCAGGACTCGCCGGCCGGGGAGCCGCCCACAATGCACACGTGGCCAAGAAGGTCTCCGACGTAGGCGGAAGTACACGCATCAGACCTTCGCCTCCTTCGCCTCCTGCGTCTGCTAAACATCATTGACACCAGATACTGTCGAGCCCGCCCACACAACTACAGCGAGCACCCCCGCCGCCAGGCCAAAGGACTATCTGACCTCGTCGACCCCGCACTCTAATACGCCGCAACACTGGAACCTGAACGCGCCCAGTGTAAGACCTGCCCAAGAGGATCGATCATCGACATAACCGGAGAAAAACTAGGAGGTCCCACCACAAATCAACTCGTTGAGACATCGAGACTCATGGCGGCTGACGGATTCCCGAAAGCTAGGAGCTCACTCATGGACACTCAGGTAGCCGATAACGGCGCATATGTCGGGACTGGAGGAAGCGCCGGCCCAGCCGGTGCAGTGATCGGGCCAAGCGATGGCCACAAACCGGATAGCCACGGACCTCGCCGCTGGGGCAGCCGTCCTACCGCAGCACACAGGTGCGAGGACAGAGCCCTAGATGCGTTCACCCTTAAACTCTGTTCAGCTTAATCGGTCACACCCGCGGCAACTGCCGGGTAACGGAAATGCCTCTAGCCCGTCACCCGCCCCGGAATCGCGGAAATCAGTTGGCGGGTGTACTCCTGAGTGGGACTGTCCAGCACTTCGAGTGCCTCGCCGATTTCCACCAGCTTCCCTGCCTGCATGACCGCCACGCGGTCTGAGATTTGCTGGACCACGGCAAGGTCATGAGAAATGAACAGGTAGCTCAACGACTCCTGAACCTGCAGCTCAGCCAACAGAGTCAGAATCTGCGCCTGCACCGAAACATCCAGGGCCGAGACCGCCTCATCCAGTACCACGAGTTCGGGCTTCAACGCCAAGGCCCGGGCGATGGCCACACGCTGACGTTGGCCGCCAGAGAGTTCGGCCGGACGACGGGAACCGTAGTCCGAGGGAAGATGGACTTCCTCAAGCAAGGCCTTCACCCTGCCCTTCCGATCAGCCGGTGTGCCGTCCGCAAAGGCCCGCAGTGGCTCGGCAATGATGTCCTCCACAGTGAAACGAGGGTCCAGGGATGCATAAGGACTCTGGAACACCACTTGGAACCGGCGTCGGAGCTGGCGCAGCCTCTCCCCTTTCGCACTGGCCAGATCCACGCCGTCGAACACCACCGAACCGGACGTTGGCTTGTCCAACCTCAGCAACAAGCGGGCAACAGTGCTCTTTCCGGAGCCGGACTCCCCCACCAGCGCCAAAGTTTCGCCGCGCTTAATATTCAGCGAAACGTTGTCGACGGCGGTCAGCGTCCTTGCGCCTCCGGCTGCACGCGGGAGTGTGAAGACTTTCCTGAGCGACTTGGCCTCCACCAGAGGCGAGCCGGATGCAGTGCCGCCGGCCGGCGTCGTCCCCCGGTCAACAACTGACAGCGTCGGCCGCAGCCTGCGCGGGTTCAGCCCCGGTGCTGCCTCAATGAGTTGGCGGGTGTAACTGTGCTGTGGGCTTCCCAGCACAGCCGCTGCTGACCCTTCCTCCACAATCTCTCCGCCACGCATCACAATGATGCGGTCCGCGCGGTCAGCCGCGACGCCGAGGTCGTGGGTGATCAGCAGGACCGCGGTCCCCCGCTCCGCGGTCAAGGCAGCAATGTTGTCCAGGATCTGCCGCTGTACCGTCACGTCCAGCGCACTGGTGGGCTCATCAGCGATGACCAGTTTCGGCTGGGCGGCAAGCGCTGTGGCAATGAGGACACGTTGGCGCATGCCACCGGAGAACTGATGAGGAAACTGGCGCGCCCGGGAGGGAGCGTCGCGGATTCCAGATTCCTTCAGCAATCTGACGGCACTTTGCCGTGCAGCTTTCCTGGGCTGGAGCCGGTGGATGGTGAGCGCTTCCGCCACTTGTTCGCCCACCCGTTGGAGGGGATCCAATGACGCCGTGGGGTCCTGCGGAATCAGTCCGATGTCCTTGCCGCGCACGCCCTGCCACTCCTTGCGCGTCAGTTGCGTCAGGTCCGTGCCGTCGAAGGTCACGCTGCCGGAGGAAACCCGGGCGTTGCCGGGGAGCAGGTTGATGATGGAGTGCGCCGTGGTGGTCTTGCCGGAGCCCGACTCCCCCACAATCGCCACGACTTCGCCCGCCCGGACCTCAAAGCTGACATCGGCCACCGCGTTCCGCGGGGATCCGTCCACCACATAGTCCACGCGTAGGTTCTCCACCTTCAACAGCGGTTCAGCGTGGGAGCTCATGGCCGGTTCCTTTCAGAGTCTTGGAAAGCATGCGAAATACGGTTGGTGGACAGCACGACGGCGGCAATCACCACGCCCGGCAACGTCACCAACCACCACGCAGCCACCAGGTAGTCGCGACCTCCGGCCACCAGTGAACCCCATTCCGCAGAGGGTGGTGGTGCGCCGAACCCGAGGAAGCTCAGCGATGAAATCGACAGGACTGCCATGCCGAATTCCAGCGCGGACAAGGCCAGAACCGGGCCGGCAGCGTTGGGGAGGACATGTCGGAGGAGGATGGAGTGCCACCGGACACCCGAGGACCGTGCGGCCTCAACGTACACAGCCGTGCTCACCCGGAGGGTTTCAGCACGCATGATCCGGGCGAAGTTGGCCACACTGGCAATACCCACCGCGATGGCGATGTTGATGGTTCCGAAGCCCAGCACCGTGATGAGAGCCAAGGAAAGCAGCAAGCTGGGAATGGCCAGCAGCACATCCATGACGCGCATGATGGCGTCATCCACCCACCCCCTGATGGAGCCAGCCAGCAAACCTAGCGCCGATCCCGCAACCAGGCCGACGGCGACAGCCACAGCCGTGGCAGCCAAGGACGTCGCCGAGCCGTGGACCACCCGGGAGAACAGGTCGCGGCCCAGGCTGTCTGTTCCGAACCAGTGTTCCGCGGACGGCGGTTTGAGCCGCGACGACGGAACACCCGTGTCGGGAGGCCACTGGGTAAAGGCCTGGGGAACCAACGCCCACAGGATCACCACGGCAAGGACCAGCACGGACAGCACCAGGCCGGGCTTGGCAAGGAACCTCCGGGCTGCGGCCCAACGGGCACCAGCCCAACGGACTAAAGCTTGGGCGGCGGCCGGCGAGACGGGAACTGATGCCTCGGGTCTGGTGGCCTGCTGCCCCGTTCCGGAGCCCGCCTCGGAGCGAGTCTCTTTCACAAGTTGCTGCGTCATGATGGCCCTCCTAGACCTTGGCGCCGCGCGCTGTGTTGATGCGCGGGTCCACGAGCGGATAGATCAGGTCAACGATCAAGCTGGTGATGACAAAGATGGCGGCGGCCAGGACCACCAAGGTCTGGACCACCGGGATGTCCCTGCTGTTGACGGCCGTGACCGTGAGCCGCCCTATGCCTGCACGGGAGAACACTGTTTCGCTCACCACTGCCCCGGCCAGCAGATTTCCCACCAGGATTCCCAGCATGGTCAGCGTGGGAATGGCTGCATTCCGGAGGGCATGGCCAAAGTTGATCAGCGCTTCACTGGCTCCCTTGGCCCGGATCTGTTCGATGTACGGTTCGCCCAATGTTTGGCGCAAGCTGCGCGTCAGCAGCTGGGCGATCACGGCAGAGGTGGGTATGGCCAGAGTCAGGGCTGGAAGCACGAGGCTCTGGCCGCCGTCGTTCCCTATCGCAGGAAACAAGCGCAACCGAAAGGAGAAGAACTGCAGGAGCAGGAGGCCGATCCAGAAGGTGGGCACCGCGATGCCCAAAGGCGGCAGCGAGGAGAAGGCCTGGCGGATCCAGCGGTTGCGGCTGAACGCCGCAACCACTGCCAGGGCACTGCCCAGGAGCACCGCGAGCGCGAATCCCGCTACAGCCAACTTGATGGTCTCCGGCAGGACTTCCGCCACAGTCTGGGTTGCAGGGACACCATTCTTGATGGATAGCCCGAAATCCAGCTGGAGCGCCTTGAACAGTGCCACGAAGTATTGCTCGTAAAGAGGCCTGTCCAAGCCATACTCCGCCCGCAGCTTCTCAACGAGTGCCGGATCCACTGCGTTCTGTTCGTCGCCGCTGGCCATGATGCTCACGGCGTCGCCGGGCAGCAAGTACAGAATCAGGAAGGACACTGTGTAGGCGGCCCAGAGGACGAACGCGCCTTGCAGCAACCGTTGGCCGATGTAGCGGATCATGGGATTCCTACTTGCTCAGCCAGGCGTCGTAGAAGTCCAGGCGGCTGGAAGCTTCGAACGTGAGGCCCTTGACTTTGTCGCTGGCGGAAATGGTGGTGGACAGCTCATAAAGCGGGATGGAGTGGGCGTCCTTGATCAGGATTTCCTGTGCTTCGTCCACCAGCTTCTGGCGTGCGTCCTTGTCCAGTGCCGCGGCCTGCTCACCCAGGACATCGTCCACGGGCAGCTTCTCGCGGAGGTTGCTTCCGCCACGGGCTGTGGTGGAGGCGAAGACGGTGCGCAGGACGTCCGGGTCGCTGCGGGTCAGGTTGCCGTAGGAGAAGTCGTAGGTCTTGTCAGCCTGGGCAGCCGTCACGTCCGCGATGGTGGTGAACTTCAGCTGCAGGTCCACGCCGATCACCTTGAGCTGCTGCTGCACGAGTTCCAGCACTTCCTTGGGCGACTGCCAGTAGGTGACCTTGAAGGACAGTTTCTCGCCGTTCTTCTCACGGATGCCGTCCGTTCCCACCTTCCAGCCGGCATCGTCCAGGAGCTTCTTGGCGCCATCGGGATCGTTCTTCAGCAGCTCGCTGTAGTCCTTGAAGTACGGCGTGGTGTGGGAGAGAACGCCCTTGGCCGGCTGGTCCGCTTCAGTCAGCAAGGTCTTGGTAATTTCCTCGCGGTTGATGGCCTTGGAGATGGCCTGACGGACGGCGGTTTCCTTGAGCTTGGGGTTGGTCTGGTTGGCGTACAGGTTGTAGACCACACCCGGGTTGGCCCGGGTTTCGTTCCAGAAGCCGTTGCCGTTGAACAGGCTGATGTCAGCAGCGGAGATCGCCGCCGTCGCATCGATCTGGCCGGACTGCAGGCTGCCCGTGCGGTTCCCTGCCTCAGGAATGATCTTGAAGGTGACAGTGTCCAGGTAGGCCTCGCCCTTGTTGCTGTTGGTGGCGGCGGGCCAGTTATAGCCCGCACGGCGTTCCAGGACAGCTTCCTTGTCCACGGTGTAGCTCTTCACGCTGAACGGGCCGGAGCCGGAAAACTTCCCGGCGCAACGGTCAGCTTCGGAAAGCGTGGCAGATGCCGGAGACAACAGGCCCAGTGTGAACGTGGACGTTGCCTGGAGGAACTGCGCATTCGGCTTGGAGAAATCCACCACCACGGTCTGCGGGTCCTTCACGGTGATGGCACTGACGTCGCTCAGGTAGGTGGAGCCCAGCGTCGCTTTGGCACCGAGTGCCTTGATGGCCTCGAAGTTGGTCTTCACCGAAGCAGCATCAATCGCGGTCCCGTCAGCGAAGGTGGCACCGCTGCGGAGGGTAAACGTGAAACTGGTGGCGTTCGTATTGGTTTCGAACTTCTCCGCGAGCCACGGAACGATCTCGCCCGTCTTCGGATCCTGAGACGTCAACGACGCCACGGTTTGCCGGGCAATCGCGATCGCATCGTTGTTGCCCACCTGCTGCGGGTCGATGCAGCCGCGGTCAACGGACACCGCGAAGTTCAGGTTGCCACCGGAGACCGGTGTGGCGTCGGCACTTTGCTGAGTGCCGGCGTCGGCCCCTCCAGCGCAAGCTGAGGCCAGGAGCGCAAAGGCTCCCAGTACGGAAACGACGGCGGCTGGTTTCCACAGCTGGCGCGCTGAGGTTGGGTTGGGGACGCTCATGCGACTTCTTCGCTTTCAGTGAGTTGGGTGCTGGTGAGTGATCCGCGGCGGGTCAGCGGGGCGCGGAGGCCAAGGTTCTCGCGGAGGTTGGTGCCTTCATATTCGGTACGGTAAACGCCGCGGTCCTGCAGGCGGGGAACCAGTTCGTTGACAATGTCATCCAGCCCGCCAGGGACAATCCATGGGGTGATGTTGAAGCCGTCAACTGCGCCGGTGTGGGCGTACTCGGCGAGTTTGTCTGCAATGTCGTCGTACGATCCCACCAGGCCGCGGCCGTTGAGCCGGGAACGGGCAGCGACGAACTGGCGGATCGACTGGCCGTTTTCCTTGGCGTCCGCGCGCCACTGGGCGGCCAGGTCCTTGGCGCTCTTCCCATGGAAGGCGTTGCCGCGGGTGGGGTTGGTGACGTCCACAATGGGGTCGATGTCCGGCAGTGGACCGTCGGGGTCGTATTCGGTGAGAGTGCGTCCCCAGAACTGTTCCAAGTAGGCGATGGCCGTTTCCGGACCCACCTGCAGCGAGCGGACCCACTGGTGCTTTTCCTCCGCTTCAGCGGCTGTGGCACCGAGGATGAACTCCTGGCCGGGGAAAATCTTCACGTCATCTGCCGGACGCCCGGCCTTGAGGGTGCGGGCCACGATGTCGTCGCGGAACTTCTTGGCATCTTCCAGTTCCGGGTGTGCCGAGAAGATCACGTCGGCGTTCCGCACGGCGAAATCACGGCCGTCCGGCGAATCCCCGGCCTGGAACAGAACAGGGTGCTGCTGGCTGGAGCGCGGCAATCTGCCGGTGATTTCGACGTCGAAACTCTCATCGTGGCGTTTGACCGTGGTGATGGCGTCCTCGCGGAGCCAGCGTGGATCATTCCGGGACCCGGCGATTGCGCCGTCAGCCCAGGAATCCCAAATAGCCTTGGCCGTCTGAACGAACGCTTCGGCCCGGACGTAGCGGTCCTCGTGCTTGAGGAACCCGCCGCGCCTGAAGTTGGCACCGGTCCATGCGTTGTCCGTGGTGACGATGTTCCATGCCGCACGGCCGCCGGACAGCAGGTCGAGGCTGGCCAAGCGGTGGGCAAGATCCGCGGGATCGTTGTACGTAGTGTTCTGCGTGGCAACCAACCCGATATTTGTGGTGATGGCTGCGAGCGCGGCGAGGGCGGTCTGCGCGTCGGGACGGCCCACGACATCCAGATCGTGGATCTTTCCGAGGTGTTCCCGGAGGCGGAGTCCTTCTCCGAGGAAGAACGCGGAGAAGAGTCCCCGTTCAGCTGTCTGGGCCACCCGGCGGAATGACTCGAAGTCGGTTTGCGAGCCGCTCTGCGCGTCCTTCCACACGGTGGTGTGGTTGACGCCTTGGAAGAAGACGCCAAACTGGATCTGGCCGTTGCCTGCGATGCGGTGATGGTTGGTCATGGTTCTGCTCTCTGAATCTGGCTCTGTGAGTGGGCTCTTGGCGGCGGGCGTTGGTCAGCCGGCCTCAGGCTGCGGCGAAGCGGTTGGCGGGGCGGGGAAGGCCGAAGGTTTCGCGGAGTGTGGCACCCGGAAGCGGCGGCACCACTAGCCCGCTGCGGTGCAGTTCGGGGAGCACCTTGTTAGCCAATTCGGGGAGGTCCACATCCAGTACCGCTGGCTTGAGGCGGACGCCGTCGGCTGCTGCGAACAGCGTGGTGAGCAGTTCCACCAAGCCTTCGGCGGTGCCCACGTAGCGGGCACCGCCCGTCCACTCTTCGTACGAGTCCAGTTCGGCAAGACGGTCCTCGGCGGTCTGCCCACGGGAATCGAGGATGACGTCCAACTCCACCAGGGTCCTCGGCGCACCAGCGGCGGCTGCAGCTTGGGCTGCTTGCGGGAGAGTGTCCGTGGTGTCTGCGGAGACCAGGGCAACGTCAGCCTCGACGGCGGGGATCAGCTCAGCGGGCGCGAACACCACTACCTGCCCTTGGAGTGGGCGCGGGATAATGGACGGTCCCTTCACGGAGAAGCGTTCACCTTCAAAGTCTGCGTAGTGCAGCTTGTTCCGGTCCAAGTATCGTCCGGTGGCAACGTCGCGGATTACGGCGTCGTCTTCCCAGGAGTCCCAGAGCCGGCGGCTGGCTTGGACCACATCTGCGGCTTCGCTGACTGCTTCGTCTTCTGGCAACTGCGTGCGCCCCACGGAGCGAGCTTCCTTGTCCAGGTTGTCCGCGGCGACCAGCCAACCCGCCCGCCCCAAGGAGGAATAGTCCAAGCTGGCCAGCTGCGTAGCTACATGGAACGGCTCGGTAAAGAGCGTTCCGGCTTCCGGGACCAGGCCGATAGAGCGGGTGATGGGCGCCGCGAAGGCCGCTCGCTGGATCGCATCAATCCGGCCCGCAATCCCGGTGCTTCCAGGATCCACCACCCGGGTGTCCTTGAACGTGGCCAGATGGAAACCGGCGATGTCCGCTGCCTGGACGGTTTCACGGATCCGCTGGCCCCCCAATAGCGCCTGCGGATCATGGTGGGCCTTGCGCCACGACGCGGGGTGGGCTCCGTCGCCGTCGAGCTCCAATGCGATAACGCGGGAGCGGAATTCGGGTACAGGTGTGGAAGGCATGATTCTCTCTTTCAGAGGCCGCACAGCGGCTGGGACGACATTCACTTGCCGCAGATGCGGCCTGGTCTGTTTCCGGAGCACCCCGCCACGTAATGCCTGAGGGTTGCCGCAGCACGAGCCGGTCCTTGGCGTGCTGACTCTTGACCTGGACTTGAATCTAGGAGGCTGTCCAAGGAATGTACAAACCGCTGGACTTGCGGCGTCAAGGCGGGAAATACCACGTCAAGGGACTGCCCGAATCGTCATTTTCGGGCTGGCGAAGGCTCGGTTGTGACGGACCGTTTCGCCGGATTTCGCTGGATTTAGTCCGGTTGAGCGCGGTGACGGATCGGCTTTGGCCTTCGCAGGGGCGTCCGTAGTGTCGTGCCATGCCGAAGCCTTCAGTTACTCCCCTGTCCGTCCTTGACCTGAGCCCGGTATCGGCCGGGCAGACCTCCGGCGATGCCTTGCGGAGCACCCTTGCCCTTGCCGCCGCTGCCGAGGCTTCCGGCTACTCCCGGTACTGGCTGGCCGAGCACCACCTCAACACAGGCGTTGCGGGGTCAGCCCCGCACATCCTGGCCGGGTTGGTTGCCTCAGCCACCAAGACCATCAGGGTGGGGACCGCGGCCACCTTGTTGGGGAACTACAGGCCGCTCCAGATTGCCGAAAGCATTGGAACGCTCGCCGCCGTTTTCCCGGACCGCGTGGACCTTGGCTTTGGTCGCTCCGGTCCGCCCAAGTCGCCCAGCGAGCCCGCGCCCGGAGTCGTGCCCGCTGACTCTTCGGAACCCACCGATCGGGTGGTTGACGGACTGCTGATCCCCGCGCCGCGCCCCATCTTCGGTGCGGTCCTGCCCAGGAAGTTCCGGCTGCAGGGCGAGCTGCTGGGTCGCTTCCCCGGTGATACGGACAACTTCGAGAACGACATCCAGGACATCATCGGATTTTTCACCGGCGAGTACAGGACCAAACATGGTGAGGAAGTCACGGCTACACCCGCCCTCGGCCAGGCGCCGCAGTTCTGGGTCCACGGCTCAACAGCCGGACCCAGTGCCCGCTTGGCCGGCAAGCTGGGCCTCCCCTTCGGGGCGAACTATCACGTGGCACCGGCGGGCGTCCTGGGCTCCATTGCCGAATACCGGGCCCACTTCGAACCCTCGGCGGCATTGCGGGAACCGCGTGTGATTGTCTCCGCGGACGTGCTGGTAGCCCCGGACGAACGCCAGGCCCAACGCCTGGCCCGCGGCTACGCGCACTGGGTCCACGGGATCCGCAGCGGCCAGGGCGCCATCCCGTACCCGTCACCGGAAGACGCGCTGGAGCTTTCCTTGGACGCCGAAGCCGGGGAGCTCATCAAGGATCGTCTGGAAACCCGGTTCGTCGGTGATCCACACCAGGTCAGCGAACGTCTCCGCACGTTGCAACGCGTCACCGGTGCCCAGGAGCTTCTCATCACCACCATTGCCCATGACCCCGCCGATCGGCAGAACTCCTACCAGCTGCTGGCCGAGGCCTGGGGTCTCTAGCGTTTCCGATTTTCCAATCACCACCTATATAAGGGAGCACCATGTCCACCGAAACCGCCGTCCAGGAAACCGAAGTCCAAGACACCCAGCTGATCACCGCCGATGCTGCAGCCAAGCTCATCGAAGAAGGCGCCCTGCTGATCGATGTCCGCAGCGAGGGCGGCCGCGCCAGCACCGGCGCAGTCCCCGGCGCTGTGGTGGTGAACCGCGAGCACGTGGAGGAGGACTTCAGCCTTGAATCCGCCCACCGGCTGCCTCAGGTTACCGGGACGGACCAGGAGATCGTGGTGTTCTGCGGCTCTGTCAACGGTTCACGACCCGTCGCGCAAAAGCTCAAGGTCCTCGGCTACGCCAACGCTGTCCACGTGGACGGCGGCTTCCCGGCCCTCCGCGACGCCGGCGTCCCCACCACCGGGCCCACCGCACCGCCCGGCGAAGCGGCACCGCCGGCCGCCACTGCTCAGGCGTCCACCGATTCGGTGGCTTCCGAGCGCTGAGTACCTGCCGCCGTCGGGCCTTCCGGCGTCAGCACCGCCGCCGTCGTCGCGGCTTCCCGTCCGGAAGTCACGACGGCGGCATTTGTCTTTGTGCGGTCCCGCGCCTCGCGCAGCCAGTCGAGTCCGCCGGCGAGCAAGGCGACGCCCAGCAAAATGCAGCACATCACGATGCCTTGATGGAAGGCGTCCTTGGAGGCTTCCCCTGTGGCCGCGCCGTGCGCCTGAAGGAACATGCCCGCCGCCGCGGCCGAGCACAGCGCCGCGGCGAACCTTTGGCTGAGTTGGTAGAAACCTGCGGCCACTCCGGCGGCGCCCACGGGTGCATGGGCCAGGGTGAGTGTCTGGTTCGGTGCGACCACCAGGCCGGTTGCCACACCTTGGAGAAGCCCGACGGCGGCCACCGCAAGAGCCGCTGTCCCGCCGTCGAGCCCCTGCACAAAAAAGTCCTTGGCGACCAGGCAGGCCAGGCTCCCCAGAAGCGCGTAAACGATCCCGGCACGCCCGTAGCGGGCCACGAAACGCCAGCTGAAACTGGACGCCAGCAGCATGCCGGCGGCTTGCGGCGCAAGGATGGCTGCGGCTGACAACGGAGCCAGCCCGGTCCCGGCCAGGAAATAGAACGCCGTTACAGCTGCCATTCCCGCGCCCACGCCAAATTGGCAGAGTGCCACCACGGTGCCCAGTGCGTAACCCTTGGATTTCGCCAGGTGGGCACTGAGCAACGGGGTTCGGCCACGCCGGTGGTACAGGATCTCCCAGCCGGCGAAGGCGAGGAGTGCCCCGGCACCGACAGCCAGCGAGGTCACAGCAATGGTGCCCGCGCCGTAGATCGTGGGAATGAGTGATGCCACCACTACTCCGCCTAGCAGCAGCGCGCCGAGGACGTCGATGGACGGTTTGGCTTTTCCGGGGTGTTTGCCTTCTGACCGCGGGAGGAGCCGGAAGGCAAGCGGCACCAGGATCAGCACCAAGGGAACGTTCGCCAGGAACAGGATCCGCCACCCGATCCCGGGGTCGCCCAGTGAGAGGACCAGTCCCCCGATCAGTGGTCCGCACACTGCAGCGGAACCACCGGCGGCGGCGTAGGCGCCCAAGGCCTTCGCGCGGTCGTGTCCCTTATAAATGTCCTGCAGGAGTCCGAGCACCTGCGGATTCAGGGTGCCCGCGCCGAGTCCTTGGAGGAGCCTGGCGATGATGACCAGCGAGGGGTCGGTGGCCAGTCCACCCACCAGGCTGGATGCGCCGAAGACCGCAATGCCCGCGATGAAAAGCGTGCGCCGCCCGACGATGTCGCCCAGCCTGCCTGCGGGAACCAATGCGACGCCGAACGCCAGCGAGTAGCTCGCCAGGATCCACTGCACGGACCCGGAATCGGCATGCAGGGAGGCGGACATCGCGGGAACGGCCAGGACGAACATTGACTGGTCCAGCAGCGTGATGAATCCGGCGCCCAGGCAAAGCCAGAGGGCGGAACGCTTAGCGTGATTTCCATGGCCCATGATTGTGGACTCTAGGCGGGTTCTGCCGGGGTTCGGGCATCGCGAGACACCCGGTTAAGGGGCGTTAATCCGGGTTACCGCCGGTGACTCGTTTATGACTCTTTGGGGCTTGTTCGCCGACGCTCCGGTCATGGAAGGACGCAGCGGGAAACGCTTTTTTGTGGGGCGATGGCCGCGTCCTAGCGTGGGCCGCATGACCGTGTATGAATCAATCCTGGACGCAATCGGCGGCACTCCCCTGCTTCGGCTGAAACGGCTGGGCGAAGGTGTCCGGCCCCGCATCTACGCGAAGCTCGAGTTCCAGAACATCGGCGGGAGCGTGAAGGACCGGGCCGCACTTTCCATGATCCGGGCCGCAGAACGGGCCGGTTTGTTGGAGCCCGGCGGGACCGTGGTGGAAGGGACCAGCGGTAACACCGGCATCGGGCTGAGCCTGGTGGCCGCGCAACTGGGCTATCGCTCGGTGATTTTCGCTCCGGCGGCCACGGCAGCTGAAAAGATCCGCCTCCTGCGCGCTTTCGGAGCCGAAGTCCATCTGGTGGCCGATTTCGTTCCGCGATCCGATCCCGGCCACCTGGCCAACCGGGCTGCGGCCTTCGCGGCCTCCACTCCCGGGGCTTGGCTCGCCCTGCAGTACGACAACCCAGCCAACCCGCAAGCCCACGCGGAGAGCACCGGGCCGGAGATCTGGGCCGACACCGCGGGGTCGGTTACGCACTTTGTGGCCAGCGTCGGGACCGGCGGGACCATCAGCGGAACCGGCCGGTACTTGAAGCAGGCCAGCGACGGACTGGTGCAGGTCATCGCCGCTGACCCCGAGCACTCGCGCTATGGAGGGGGCAACGGCTCGCTCAAATACACGGAGGGCGCTGGCCACCCCTTGCACCCTGCGTCGGCGGAAGACATCTGGCCTGAGGCGTTCGACACCGCGTTGGTGGACAAATACATCAGCGTCAGTGATCGCGACGCCATTTTCACCGCCCGCCGTGCCGCCCGGGAGGAAGGACTCCTGATCGGTGCCACCGGCGGGACCGCCCTGGCTGCTGCCTTGAACCTCGCCGAAACCTTGGACGAGGAGCACACCATCGTGGTGGTCCTGCCGGACTCGGGCCGGAACTACCTGTCCACCTATTTCGACGACCACTGGCTCGCCTCGCTCGGCTTCCTGGAACCCACGACGCCGGAAGGAACCATCCGTTCGCTTCTCACCACTGCGCCTGCCGGAGTGCAGCTTTTGGCGAGCGGTATGACGGCAGCGGAGGCCGTCGTCGAACTTCACTCCCGGGGAGTGGCGCCAAACGAGCCGGTGTTCGTTGCGCTGGACCGGGGCCAGAGTTTCGGGACCGTTCACCCGCGCGAAGTAGTGGGAGTGATAACCCTGCGTTCGCTGCGCGGCGTTGAGCCTGCCTCTCTAGCAGTCACCGCTGGTATCCCGTACCGCACGGTTGCCGCGGGACTGCCGGCTTCAGAGGCAGGCGCGGCCGCGGACCCGGATTCCGGTGCTGGTGCAACGCCGGAGGTCATCGCGGTCCTGGTCGACGGCCGAATCGCCGCCACTCTCCCGTAGGTGGCATTGCTTCCTCACCTGCTTTGCCGCCTTGAATGCTCAGAAACAACCGGGAAAGGTTGGATTGGGCGAGGACTGCCCTCAAAGAGGGTCAGGAAGCGTCGGCCAGCACCCGTGCCCGGGCGGCGGCTTGGCCCGCCCGGAGTTCCTCGGCGGACCGGCCCTGATCCCGATGCGCCACTTCCTGCTTCAACTGCGGTATGACGTACTGGCCAAACTCCAGTGCGTCCGGGACGAAGTCGTACCCCCGGAGGCCGAAGATCTCGAAACCGAGGTCATGGTAGTCCAGGATCGCTTGGGTGACGGTG
Source organism: Arthrobacter sp. TmtSoilC79 (assembly GCF_059739405.1). Taxonomy (NCBI): domain Bacteria; kingdom Bacillati; phylum Actinomycetota; class Actinomycetes; order Micrococcales; family Micrococcaceae; genus Arthrobacter; species Arthrobacter sp. TmtSoilC79. Next base: position 2,569,520 of record NZ_AP046051.1, read on the forward strand.
TCGTAGCTGCCCACCAACGCCGTCGCGCTTCCGCCTCCGCCGCCCGCAGCCTTGGCGAGCGCCGTCCAGAGGGCGCGATCGTGCAGGTCAGCACGTTCCGCAGCGGCCAGCAGCCTTTGGGTGCCGGTGGCTTCGGGCTTCTGGTTGTAGTGGCGGACAGGATCAATGACCTCGCCGGCAGACCGTCGCGCCTCGAACGTTCCAAGGATGGCATGCGCCTTCTCCCACGCCAGCTCATCGGTTGCCGCGACGATCGGCCGGAAGGCGATCTGCCAGCGCAAAGGTTCAACCCGCCCCAAAGCAGCGGCCCGCGCAAGGATTTGCTGCTGCTGCGCCGCGGCGTCGGCCAGCGGCTCGCCGAAGAGCGCATAGATGTCAGCTTCGGCGGCGCCTACAGACCAGGCCGCCTCGGAAGATCCACCAAAGGAAATACCCGGCCTCTTCCCGGCAAAGGGCCCCAAACCGGAGGAGAAGTTGTCGAAGCGGTAATGCTCGCTGTCCCAACTGAACGAATCCCCGGACCACGCCCGCCGCACGATCTGCATATACTCCTGCGTCCGGCCGTACCGGGCATCCTTGGCCAGGAAATCGCCCTCACGGGCTTGGTCGGCCTGGCTGCCACCGGTGATGAAGTGCACGGTCAGCCGCCCTTGCGCGATGTGATCCAGCGTCAGGAAGGAGCGGGCGGCAAAAGTCGGGTGGGAAACATTGGGCCGGTGAGCCAACCTCAGCTGGATTCGCTCAGTGTTCGCCGCGACCCACGCCGCGTGGACTGAAGGATCCTGCGTGGTGGAGTTGTACGCGAACAGGACGTGGTCCCAGTTGTTGTCCTCATGGATCCGCGCAATCCTGGCGGCGTACGCGGGGTCAAAGAAAGGTGTGGTGGCAGGGGACGTCTCCGTGGAGTCGTTACCGGCACCCATACCGAGGAATTCGATAGGCATGTTGTGGCTCCTGAAAGTTAGCGGCGAAGGATGCGCTGGGCCAGGAAGTTACCCAGCAACTGCGCGGCTTGGACCATGACGATGATGATCAGGACGGTCACCAGGGTGACTTCCCAGTTGAATTGCTGGTAGCCGTACATAATGGCGAAGTTGCCCAGCCCACCGCCGCCGATGTACCCGGCCATGGCAGACATGTCCACGATCGCGATGATCATGAAGGTGTAGCCCAGGATCAGCGGTGCGAGCGACTCCGGAATCACCACGGACCACAGGATGTGCAGCCTGCTGTCACCCATGGCCCTGGCAGCTTCCACCACGCCCGGGTCTGAGGCCACCAGGTTTTGCTCCACTACCCGGCCAATCACGACGCCGGCCATTAGCGCCATGGGCAGGATGGCCGCCGTCGTGCCAATAGTGGTGCCCATGATGATCAGGGTCAGCGGCGCAATGGCCGTGATGAAGATGATGAACGGGATGGGCCGGATGATGTTCACCAGGAAATTCAGGAACGAGAATACGGCCCTATTGGCAAACAGGTTTCCGGGCCTGGTGGCGTAGAGCGTGACCCCCAGCGCAAGCCCGGCGATGCCGCTGAGCAGGACGGTAATGACCACCATGTAGATGGTCTGTTGGAAGGATTCGCCCAGGACGGGCAGGAGGGTTGTCCAGTCGGTCATGGCTATTCTCCGGCGTTCGCGGGGACGGTGGCTGGGACTTGCGGAACGGCACTGTCGGCGGGGTCCGCCGTCGGCGTTTGGCGTTCGACGGCGGTGACGTCGCCCAGCTCGGCGAGCGCGGCGCCAATCGCGGTTTCGCTGCCCGTGAGTTCGTAGGTGAGTGTGCCCAGGATCTTGTTCTGGATCTCGGTGACACCCCCGAACACCACACTGGAGCCCACGCCATGGCGCGCGAACGTGGCCGCAACCAGAGGGGTGGGCGCTGCCTCGGAGATGCCGATGGACACAAGCTGGCCCGGGTGTGCCGCGGCGAGGCGGCTGACGGTGTCCGCTCCCGGCGTGCCGTGGACGGCCGTGGAGACGAAGCGCTGGGTGGAGTCGCTCTGGGGGTCGGCGAATACGGAGTACGTGGGGCCGGTTTCCACTACCCGGCCGGATTCCATCATCACCACGGTGTCGCAGATTTCGCGGACAACGTGCATCTCGTGGGTGATCACCACAACGGTGGTGCCGAGTTCCTTATTAATGCGGCGGAGCAGTCGGAGGACGTCGCGGGTGGTTTCGGGATCCAGGGCGCTGGTTGCTTCGTCAGCGAGGAGGATGTCCGGGGCGTTTGCCAGCGCACGGGCAATGCCCACGCGTTGCTGCTGTCCGCCGGAGAGACGCCGAGGGTAGGAGCTTGCCTTGTCCGCGATACCCACGAACACAAGAAGCTCCTCCACGCGCGGCTTGATCTTCTCCTTGGGCCACCCTGCCACCTTCAACGGGTAGGCGACGTTTCCGAACACGGTGCGGGACTTCAGGAGATTGAATTGTTGGAAGATCATGCCGATGCCGGCACGGACTTTGCGCAACTGGCCTTCTGGGAGCGAGGAGATGTCCTGGCCCTTGACGAAAACCTGCCCCTCGGTGGGACGTTCCAGGCCGTTGAGAAGGCGGACCAGCGTGGATTTTCCGGCACCGGAATATCCCACAATGCCCACCACCGCGCCTTCTTCAATGTCCAGGGTCACATCGTCCACGGCGCGTACTGGGTCCGGGCGCTGGCCGCGTTGTCCGGGATGGCGTCCTTGGACCGGGAACACTTTGCTGACGCCGCGCAGCGAAATGATCGCGCTCACCGGTGCCTCCTTTTGGGGTTGATTGGATGCCTATTCCAACAGCGCCCCGGCTTCCGAATCGAACCCAATGAACCCGTGTGACCTGCGGTTTCTTTCCTTGACGGTGCGCGTCGGAGTGTTGCGAAGGCGTTCGATTCTCACTGCGCCAACTGCCTAGCGTGAGCCAGGGGAACACCCCGTACTTTCCATTCGCACCAATATCCTTTGTACGGAGAAGCATCATGAAGAACCGCCTGTTAGTGGCCGCCGTCGGCCTGATCGCCGCCCTATCGCTCTCGGCTTGCGGGGGTGCTTCGAGTGGTTCGACACCCGCGGCGAGCACCAAAGTGGTCATTGGCGTCGACGACGGTGCTGAGGAGCACTGGACCTTGCTGAAGAACAAGCTGAAGGATCAGGGCATCGATCTTGAGGTCAAGAACTTCACCGATGGCGCGCAGATCAACACGGCAACCCAGCAGGGCCAGGTGGATATCAACCTGTTCCAGCACTTGAAGTACCTGTCCCAGTTCAACGTCAACAGCAACGGCACCCTGGTTCCGGTGGGCGCTACCGCCGTGTACCCGCTGGCGTTGTACTCGGAAAAGTTCAAATCCGTTGAAGAACTGCCGGCTGATGCCGAGGTTGCCATTCCCAACAACCCCACCAACCAGGCCCGCGCACTGCTGAACCTTCAGACCGCGGGACTGCTGCAGCTCAAGGACGGCGGCAACTCGCTGTCCACGCCTGCCGAGATCACCTCGAGCAAGATCAAGGTTGTCCCGGTGGACAGCAACCAGACGGTCAACGCGCTCAAGGGAACCACGGATGCCGCCGTCGTGAACAACACGCAGGCCCAGAAGGGCGGCTTGGGTGACGAGAAGATCATCTTCAAGGAAGACCTGAACTCAGAAGCCCTGGCTCCCTATATCAACGGCTTCGTAGTAAAGGCAGACCGCAAGGACGATCCCACGTGGAAGAAGATCGTAGACGCCTACCACTCTCCTGAAGTCGAAGCCTCGGTCACCAAGCTCAATGACGGAAATCTCCAGTTCAAGGCTGACTGGACCGCGGCCAAGCTGCAGGAAGTCCTCACCGCTGAAGAATCTGCCATCAAGAAGACCAAATAGCAGTTGAGGGGCAGCGGTCCTGCGCCACAGAGTGCCGCCGCCCCTCAACCTTCCTGACCCCGAAGAGCACCCAAGAGCACCGAAACAGGCCCATGAACCAGACACTCACCCGTGAACGCCAGCAGATCCATTTCTTCGCCTACCTGGTGGGCACCGGCATCCATCTGGCTTCATGGCGCCACGAAACAGCGTTCCCCCGGGCGAGCATCGATTTCGCCCACCAGGTACAGCTCGCCAAAACTGCCGAGGACGCCAAATTCGACGCGATCTTCCTGGGTGACTCCCTCGCAATCGACGAGACGTCCAATCCGGGCATCCTTAACCGCTTCGATCCCATCGGCCTGGTCACGGCGCTTGGCGCGGTTACCAGCCACATCGGCCTGATCGCCACGTCTTCCACGTCCTACGACGAGCCCTTCAACTTTGCCCGCGCAGCCCTTACCGCGGACCACATCAGCGGCGGCCGCGTCGGCTGGAACATCGTCACCACGCGGGACCTCACCAACAGCACGGCCGGCAACTTCAGCGCCGATGAGCACTTCGACCACAGCCTCCGCTACCGCCGCGCTGAAGAGTTCGTGGAGGTTACCAAAGGGCTGTGGAGTTCCTGGGATACGGACGCATTCCTCTACAACAAGGACTCAGGCCGTTTCTTTGACCGCCGTAAACTCAGCCGTCTGGATTACGAAGGCGAGTTTTTCAACGTCGCGGGGCCGCTCAACATCGGGCCCTCCCCCCAGCACTCCCCCTTGCTGGCTCAGGCCGGCACGTCGGTGCCCGGCCAGAAACTGGGGGCGCGCTTCGCCAACGCCCTCTTCGCGAGCCATCCGGACATCCCGCAAGCACGTCAGTACAGGGAATCCATCCGAGCCCAAGCCGCAGCCTTCGGGCGGAATCCCGACGAAATCTACGTCTACCAAGCCATCTCCCCCGTGGTTGCGGACACCCGTGAGGAAGCCCTGGAACGCATCCGGGAATTGGACAACCTCATCACCGACCAGCAGGTCCTGGATTTCCTGCAGGAGTACTTTGCTGACCACCTCGACTTCACCGGGCTGGGAGCCGACGCCACTGTGGCCCAATCCGGCATTCCCTCCATCACGCAGCCAAGGACCGATTTCCGCTCGGCCGGAGAGCAGATCCGTGGCCGCGAAGCTGAGGTGACACTGAAGGATCTCTACTCCATCCTCACGGGCGACAAACGCAACCACGACTTCATCGGTACCCCGCAGCACGTGGCCGACTCGTTGGCACGTTGGCATGCCGAAGGCGCGGCAGATGGTTTCAACCTCATGTTCTCCCTGCTCCCCCAGGATCTGGAGCGCTTCGTCTCGGGGGTCATTCCCCTGCTTCAGGAGCGTGGCCTCGCCCGCCGTGAGTACTCGGGCACCACCTTGAAATCGCACCTCGGACTCGATCCGCAGCTGAAAGGATAACCATGACCACTACGTCGACAGTCGCCGCGGGCACAATAGTGATTCGCGAGGCTCTTGAGGATGAGTACGACGCCGTGGGCCGGCTGACGTACGAAGGTTTCGGCCACCATCTTCCCGGGGCGCATCAACCCGACGAAGAGCGGCTCGGTCTGTTGCTGGATGCCGCCGCGCGGGCTCGCGAAGGTGTGCTGCTGGTAGCCGAGGATCAGGAAACGGGGCGCTTGGTGGGCACGGCAAGCTTGCTTCCCTTCGGCTCCCGATTGAGCCGGCAGGCCTTGGAAGGCGAAGTCGAGCTAAGGCTCCTCGCAGTGTTGCCCGAAGCCCGACGGACCGGACTCGGCCAGAGACTGCTGGACGAATCTGCCCGCTTGGCCGCAGTGCGGGGCGTCGAGCGCGTAGTGCTGGACACCGCCGTCGACAATGAGCCGTCACAACGCCTATACCGCCGGCTTGGCTATGTGCGCCGGGCCGAGCGTGAGAAAGAACGTCCCGCGCCCAAGGTGCAATTGGTGGTGTACACGTTGGACTTGCCGCCCGCCGCTTGACCGGGCCTCGTGCTCGAAAACGATGTTCCAGGCGTAGCGTTTGCTCTCACTTGGCTGCGTGGCAGGACCCCCTGGCCGACGTCGAGGCCGGAGCCACTTTCGATGACGCTCACAGACCGCCAAGAAACCAAGAACGTTGACATACGAGCCACGCTTCTGAGCCCCGGTGTTGCAGTCATACACGCCCCGAAGGATGGGCAGCGGCCGTACCGACACGAAAATTCAGTACTTGGAAGCGTCAAGTCAGGAATTATTGGGCGATGACACCTTGGCCCCGCTCGCTCTGACCTCATGCCACGCGACCAAGTCTCAGCACCTATCCGGAGTAACGCTTCCTATACCGGCAACGCTTCCGCCTCAGGTGTGCTGAGGCGGAATTCTTCGGCGGTGGGTTGTTCGGTGAATTCGACGAGTTCGACGTGGTGTTCTTTCAGTACTTCCAGGACCTGATGCGGGGTGACCCGGAAGAATTCGCGGCGGAGGTTGACCTTGTTAACGCGCTGCTCGGCGAACGTCCGGTGCAGCATTCCCTCGGTGGCGAGGGCATCGTCGGAGTAAAAGAGCGCGTGTACGTCGAATCGGAACGGTACGGACGCATCTCCGAGTTCGTTGACTCTGTCCATGGGCTCCAACCGGCGGGTCATCCCGATCTTGACCATGTTCTCTCCGAAAGCGCCGATGTTGGAGATGACATACACGTAGCCGGCGCGGATGTTCGCGGCACGCCGTTCAACGTCGGCGAGGGCGAGTTCGTCTTCAACGATTTTGGCGCGCATTCGGTCAGCACCTTCGATGTCTCCGTTGGCTATGAGAGCGTCCAGGGTTGCCTGGTGCATGGCCCGTTCCTTGGCGAGCTTTTGCCGGGCGGCGGCGAGTTCCGCTTCGGCTTTCTTCTGCTCACGCAGATCTTCGCGGCGGGCGCGCTCCAGTTCCTTCTCCGCAGCAAGAGCTTGGAGGTGTTCTGCGGCGAGCACCATTTCCTGGATCCGCAGGTGGTGATAGGTCTCGTCGACTCGTAGGTTGATCATGGTGCCTTGGCGTTCGATCTGTTCCTTCGCCTTGGTCAGGCGAGCCGTCGCGGTTGCCAGGTTTCCAGCTTTGACCGTTTTCACGCAGTTCTCGGCTTCAGCGTTATAGGCACGCAGCATGATGGTCGACATCTGGTTCACGAACTTCATGCCCTGCTTCGCGGAGTTGTTGAACGTGAAGTTCGACGTCGCGTGGATGGCCTGCGTTGCCCGGGCCATCTCTTTGTATTGGGCACGGACGGAATCCAGCCTGGCCGCCAAGTGAGCGGAATGTTCTGCTGGGTGGTCAAAGTCGAATACACCGACCTCCTGCAGCGACGCCGAGGCGCGGGCTGTCACCAGCTGGCCTTCTGTTTCGGCAAGTTCAGAACGCAGGGCGTGCAGCTGGGACTGAAGCTGCTGAATTTCTGATGCCCATTCCCGACGTTCATTCTCGGTCGTGCGGCGAAGCTCATCCCGGCTGGCTTCTATCTGGTCGAACTCGAGCAGGCCACGCTCATCCAGGATCCTTTGGAGCCGCTCCACATCAGCGAGGGCGGTCTCGGCTGTCTTCTTGGCACCGAAGAATCCGACCTTGTGCGCACCTCCGGTGCGTCCCTGACTGAGTTCCTGCGGTTGCTGAGAATGTTGCTGAGCCTGGACGGGAACCTGGGGAGTGTTCGGGACAGGTGCGGGCTGTGCGGACTGAACAGGTTGGACGTGATCGGTCCAGCGCATGCCGTCCCAATAGCGGACAAGGGCAGAGTCTTGTGGGTCGGTGTACCAGCCGGCGGGAACGCTCACTAAGGGACCTATCGTCGTCGAAACATGAACTGCTGGGTTCATCACCCAGCAGTTCAGATCAACATGCCTAGCTCCCCCAGCATGATCTTGCCCTACCCTGGCCAGAAAGCTGAACAAGCCACCAAACATTTCGTGCCATCAACGCGAAACTCACGAATATTTCGGGCGGGTCAATGGAATGCGGGCACTTGACTCGTCCCTCGATGTCCAGCTCATTTACCCAACACATGACGGTCCGACACCACAGAACCGGCGCAACTGCCCTCGGCGGAGAGTCGCGGGCCTGAACTAGACTCACGCCCATCACTGTTCCGCACTGGACCCTCGGCCTTATCTGGCCGACCGCCTCGCCTCATCCATACATTCAAAGGCTCTTTGCAGCAACACCGCAGGAGGCAGCGCCAAATACGTGGAGCAATCATGCTGCGCCATAGCCCCCCGCACATGAATAACCAGAAGCATCCTCGCTGTTTGTCAGTCCGATATCCCGCTCATCGCTGGACGGGCCTTCCGCGCAACCAGGGCGCAGACGCGCCGGACCCGTCCCGGTCCCCCAAGTTGCACTCCAGCCCCTACCCCAGCGCCCAGGTCCCCTATCAGAACGGCCGCAAGCCCAAAGAAACAACGCACGCACAAAGGACAAGGACAATGAATCCGCTCACCATCAAGGACCCGGCAGACTTGCTTAGCTTCATCGGACACACCTTGGGGTTCTGGCCGAACGAGAGCCTGGTCTGCATCACCTTGGACAAAGGCAAAGTCGGCGCCACCCTCCGCATCGACCTCCCCCGACACCCCGGAACAGAACTCCCCTACGCCAGGACAGTCAGCAGCTACCTCACTAGCGACACCAGCGCGACGAGCATCGTGTTCGCCCTCTACACCTCAGCCCACTGCGAACCAGGGCAACCCAAACCACACGCAGCCACCATTGCCGCACTCACCGGCGTCCTCGCAGAAAACGGCATCACCATCCGCGACGGCATCTTCGTCAGCGACCATGCCTACTCCCCCTATGACAGCGAACCCGGACAAAACATCAGCCTGCCCATCAGCACCACTGAATACAGCCGCGTCAACGCCGAATTCATCTACCGCGGAAGCACCATCGAACCCACCAACCGGATCATCCTCCCAACGCCGACCCGCGAAGCAGGCCACGCCGCCGCCGTCGAGAACTGCATGAACACCATCCGAGCGCAGGCACCCCATCAAGCCGCGCTACAAGCCAGCCAACTCTGGACGGGCATGCTCGGCAGCAACGACTTCCCGACCGACGAAGACTGCGCCACCCTCATCGCGAACTTCCAGTTCCCTCACATACGAGACCGGCTCATGGCAGACATCCCCGGCATCGACGAACCACCCCAACACATCCTCTTCGCCCAAACCCAGACCAGGCCCAAATGGTCCCGCGTCGAGTGGGCACAACAACTCCTCCTGCACGCCTACACCAGAACCAGCCCACAACACGCCGCCCCCATCCTCACCACCATCGGCTACATCAACTGGTGGGAAGGACGAGGATCCAAAGCACACCAATACATGCAACTCGCCCTCGACACAGACCCCGGATACCGCTTCGCCAGGCTCACCGACCACATGCTCGGAGCCGGGATCATCGCCGGCTGGAACACCAACAAAGACACCGCCTACAAAACCCGGCTAGATATGCCTTAGCGATCAGAGGTTCAACGTATGGCGCACGGGACTGCCCCCGTTTTGTTGACTCCTTGACTCAGTGACCCATGGCTCGTGGAAGGATGTTGACCATGCCCACGACTTTTGCAGCGAAATTCCATCAGTATGTCATTGGTGTCACCCGCACGGGCAGAGCACCGCTGGCGCAGATTGCAAAGGCTTTCGGGCTGTCAGCCATGATACTCAAGCGTTGAGATTGCCATTGCCGAACGTGGTGAGTCGGGATTGAAGCTAGCCATAAAGTCGCGATGCGGTCATCCTATAAGCGGCGTCTCCAGCCAGCAACATTGGTTCGACCCAGGCGGTGTACCCTTCTGCGGCGACATACATCCGCCGCAACTGGAGACCTTCTGCTGCGAGCCAGAGAATTGATGAGTCATGCATTGCATCTTCAACGGTCCCCGTTGCAATCACATGATCATCCCGGCGTATTTGAACGACGGCTCCCTGCAATCGTATCCATTCCGGGTAGTTGTGGAGCGTCACCAGCGTCTCCCTTCGTAGCTTTAGGTCCATTTATGGATGAATGAGCACAAAGGGCGGCCTTGCCCAATCTATATTGAGCGAAGCCGTCCTGCCGCCTGTGCCCTGAGGAGTTCTAGGACGCCTCCGCCGGGATCTGGTCGTACCGCACCGACTTGACGGCTTCCATCACCGACTGCAAAGTTTCGGGTTTTCGACCAGTGATCAGTTGTACGTGGCCTGAAAGTACGGTCTGATAGCCCTCCGCAATCGCGACTTCAGCGGTGACCAACTCATCGCTCGCCCACATGTGGCCGTCGGCGCTGGGCGGCATGGAGGGGTCGTAAGTCCTCGGGATGCCGATTGAATCGAAGAAGGCGAGACGCTCATCAGCGGAAATCGGCTGATAGTCAATGGGTGCGCCATGTATCTCCGACCCGATGCGGGCAATGTCTTCAAAAGTCAAAAGGTCCGGTCCGGTGATTTCGTAGACAGCACCCTCATGCTTTTCTGCGGCGAGCAGTACAGCGGCGGCGCTGCGGGCGACATCAGCTTTGGCGGCCGGCGCCAACCGCCCATGTCCGGTAGCTTGTGCCATAACACCACAGGCCGCCGCTGGAGCGACGAGGATATTGCTGATGATTTCCGAGTACAACGCGTTGCGGAGGAAGGTGTAGGCCATACCGGATTCCCTCAAATCAAGCTCACTTTGATAGTGGTCCCGGGCTGAGAGTGCCGGGTTGGTGGGATGGATACCACCCACAGAGGTGTACACGATGTGACGGACACCGGCATGCTGTGCCGCAGCAATTGCGTTCCTGGTCTCCGCTACCCGCCGGCCAAGGTTAAGTCCACTGATGAGGAACAGGACGTCGCCACCACTGTAGGCCTCGTTGAGGGATTCCGGTTCTTGGTAATCGCCCCGCATGACGCGGATCCCCGGATTCTTGTGTCTGTACAACTTCTCCGGGGTACGCGACACCAGAGTCAATTCGATGTCCGGGTCAGCTGCCAAAAGCAGTTCAGTAACCCTGCGTCCAAGATCTCCCGACGCCCCGCTGATGATAATACGGCCCACTTCAGGCCTCCTTTTGTTCGGTTTCTTGTTCCCGGCCTCTTTGGCGGGAACGGTCCTGCGGGTGGTGCAATGTCAGCCGAGCGGTCCCCAGAACGTCTCCCCGCCATAGGTATCGGACATGGGAGAAAGCGCTTCGGGCCAAACATCGGGATCGACAACGCGTCGTTGCGAAGCTGACCTGACGGAGCCGTCCCATCCCACTTGTTCCATGTAGTAGTACAACTGCATGACGTGGCCGTCGGGATCTACGGCGTGAACCGTGTAATCGACACCAGGGTGGATGTCCTGCGGCAAATCGAGAAGCTTGACTCCGCGCTCTTCGAGATAAGCGCGTGCAGCTTTCAGTTGTTCGTATGAACCAAGCTGAATGCCGAAAGAAAGCAGCGTGGTGTGCTCACTGACCCCGAGTTTCTTCCGGAGTTCCATCGGAAAGAGTCCCAGGCTGTGGTGTTCGGTATTGGTCCTCAGGAAGACCGCACGGTGGCCGTCCACCATCGTCTCCTCGCTCTTTACCAAGCCGAGCCGTTGCGTGTAGAACTCTTCAGCGCCCGCGACGTCCTCGACGAAAATGCTGACCGGTCCAATACGCACTGGCTTAAAGGGTCGCGAAAGGAGAACGCCGCCGACGTCGAACGTTTTGGGCAACTCGTCCACCCAGCGGTAACCACTGGTGAGGTCCACACCCTGCGCTTCAGCATCGGCCAACTCGCTGCTCTCGGACTTCGTCGGCAGCGATGGGTGCTCATTGGCCCACGGCCACAGGACTTCGGGTTTGCTCCGGCCATCCCATCCCACCTGTTCGATCCCGTATTCGAGCTCGTTGGTGTGCCCAGTGGGATCCGGGAAGTACGTGTGCCAGTTGGAGCCCGGATCCCGGCCATACCGTTCGATCTTGTTGCCCAATGACTCGAGCCACAGCCGGGCCTGGACCACTTCGCGGAGGCTGCCAACCTGCCACGTGATCTGGTTGATGGTGAGATCGCCCCTGGCCGGCGAATCCATGTGGTCCACCCAGGCCTTCGGCATCAGGACGAAGGTGTGGTGATCGCTGTTGTGGCGAAGGAAATAGATGTGTTTGTCGGCAAGGCCATCGAGCCACGTGCCTGGATCGTACTTTTCAAGGTTCAAGGCGTCCGCCACGTGGAACCCCAAAAGATCCCTGTAGAAGGCCAACGATGCACCGGTGTCTTCGACGCTGATGCCGAAGTGGTTCAGTCGGCGGATTTTGAAGGGACGGTCATAAAGCACACCGCCAACGTTGTGCTGCTGTTCGCTCATGATGCTCATTTCTTTGTCGTGGTCCTTTGAAAGCTTGGGCTACACCCGGGAAGGGAGGTGATTGGAGTACCTAGGCACTCGGGCTGATGACTTCGTTTCGAATGGTGCCAATAAGGGACGAGGACACCTCCACCACATCGCCGGGTTTCACGAACAAGGCATCCGGGTGCGAGCCATCCGTTTGCTGGCGGCTTGAATCCACCGCGGTTCCCTTGGGTGTGCCGCTGCTGATGAGATCACCCGGGTAGAGGGTGGTGTCCGCTGACAGATGCTGGATGAAGGTGGAGAAGTCGTGAACCATGGACTTGGTATTGCCGCTTTGCCGGATCTCGCCGTTCACCCGGCACTCCAGCGGAATGTCCTGCGGGTCAAGACCCTCGTTGACAACGATCCAGGGTCCGATGGTTGCCGAGGTGTCAAAGTTCTTTGAGTGCATGAAGTCCGGCCCAAAAGAAACGTTGTCCCGGATCGACCAGTCGTTGTGAAGCGTGTATCCCCAGATGTAGGGAAGGGCATCATCCCGGCCGATGTCCCGGCCCTGCTTCCCGACAATGACCGCTACTTCGGCTTCGTAGTCCAGGCGCCGGGTCCTGGCGGGGTAACGTACCGGTTCCCCATCCGCCCCGACTGCCCGGTGATCCTTCAGGAAATACTTGGGTCCGCCTTGAACCAGCCGGTCAAGGACTTCGGCCGTATCATTTCCCGCGCTGTTTTTGCTGGCAGCTTCCATGTGGTCAAAGAAGTTGGCCAGCGCGCAATAGATCCGGGATCCCTGGGCAACCGGAGCGTGCAGGTTCGTCTCAGCGAGGTCAAAGAACAGGGGCTCTCCGTCGCGTCCCCGGTCGTCGGCGGCCTTGGACCACAAATAGTCGACGGCGGATTGCGCGCCTTCGAGTGCCCGGTTTCCTTCGGTGATGAACTCCCCGAGCTCCGCCGGCACTTCTGCGTCGGCCCGGGCCTGCGGCCGCGCCTCCTCGGAGGTTTCGGCAAGATATTTTGCATAGGCGGCATTTGCGTCCACCACCTTGTTTTCCACGATGACGCCCACACGTCGGTGGGGGCCAAAAACAGCAATCTTCATCAGTTCTCCTGGATATTTAGTGTTTTGGTGGTCTGGTGCGTTGTTGGATCCATGCCGGCTCACGTGAGAGGATCGACGCCGACGTCCTCGAAGACGCGCGCGTCTGTTGGGGTGAGGCTGTAGATGGTGAGGCCCTGGATCTTCCCATCCCGGATTGTGAAGAAATCGCCCAGCTTGAGGCTCTTACCGTTGGCATCCAGGTCGATCTCCACAGCTACGTGGTCTCCATGTACCACCGGAGCATGGGGGCTGGGCGTCATTTTTCCGGCGGTGAGTCCGTTGCGGTACATCCGCCTGATGGCATCGGCGCCTTGCAGGGTTCCTGCAGCATTGGTCAGCCGCGCATTCGAAGCAAACAGATCGGCTACGGCTTCTGCGTCCCCGGCCTTCACGCCGTCGAAGTAGGCTGCGACAATTTCGGTTGAGGTAGTCATTTGGTGTTGTCTCCTTCCACTGCAAACCGTTCCGGTTTACGTCGGGTTGGTCTGAGGGTCGGTGTCAGGCGCTGAGGTACTTGGCAGATGCGTAGATCGACTTGTACTCCAAGTACGCGTTGATGCCCTCGGGTCCGAGTTCCCTGCCCACTCCGGAATCCTTGAACCCGCCGAACGGGGCACCGAGGTCCAGCGTGTAGTAGTTCAGTCCTATGGTTCCTGTGCGGACGCGCCGGGCCACAGACAAGGCCCTGTCCTCATCGGCGCTCCACACGGATCCGCCCAGACCGTAGTTGCTGTCGTTTGCCATCCGCACAGCGTCCTCGTCGTCGTCGAACGGGATCAGTGCCATGACCGGCCCAAAGACCTCCTCCCGGGCCAGGCGGTCGCTGTTGGCGACATCGGCAAATACTGTGGGCTCAACGAACCATCCCTTGTCAGCCCCGGCAGGACGGCTTCCCCCCGTTACCAGACGGGCGCTGGAGGCTTTTGCCATATCGATGTAGTCCATCACCCGCGCCAGATGCTCCCTGGTAGCCATGGGCCCCATGGTCACTGTGGGATCCAGCGGGTTTCCTACGTTGTACGAGGCAGCAAAGCTCCCCACCGCCTCTACAACTTCCTCGTAGCGTGAGCGGGCAACGAGAATACGTGACTGGGTGGTACACGTTTGGCTGTTGTTCAGGAAGGACGCGTTGTCTAGTCCGGCCAGCAGGGTGTTGATGTCACCGTCTTCGAGGAAGAGGGCGGCAGACTTGCCTCCCAGTTCAAGGGTGCATCGACGGATCAAGCGACCGCATTCGGCGCCGATGATCCTGCCGGCAGCCGTGGAACCAGTGAAGGCAATCTTGTCCACCAGAGGATGTGACACCAGCGCAGCCCCTGCGTCCCGATCCCCCAGGACAATGTTGAGGACACCGTCAGGCAGTCCTGCAGCCTTGGCCGCATCAGCAAAGACGTAGGAATCCAAGGCGGTTTCCGGAGATGGCTTGAGTACCACCGTGCAACCGGCAGCCAAGGCTGGAGCGATCTTGAACATGGCCAGCGCTTGCGGGAAATTCCATGGTGCGATCGCGCCCACCACACCTACCGGCTCCCTTCGGACAATGGTGGACCCTGCCTGGCTGGTGCGTACTTCTTCCAATGCCAGGTTTTCAATCACGTTGGCGTAGATGTTCAGGAGGGCTCCGGGAGCACCTCCATTCAGCATCTGTGAGAGCCCGATCGGCATGCCGTTCTCCCTGGAAACCAGTTCGGAAGTGCCGGCGGACCGCAGATTCAGCTCATTGGCGAAACGCCGTAGAACCTCAGCCCGTTCCTGTGCCGTCGTCTTGCCCCAGGGCCCTTCGTCGAGGGCCCGCCGGGCTGCCAGGACAGCGGCATCGATATCCGCCTCAGTCCCCATGGCCGCAACCCCAATGACCTCACCTGTAGCTGCCTCCACTTGGTCCCGGAGCAGATCCCCGGCTGGCTTGACCCACACACCATCAATAAAGAAGTGCCTTCGGTCCAGATCATGTTGCTTCTCAACGATGAGGGACATGTGTTCTCCTAGCTAAGAGTTGTGGAAATTCAGGACACCCCGGCATCAGGCCGGGAGGTTCAGGAAGGTGCCCTGCAGGAAGATGAGTGGTGGGTTGGTGGCCCGAAGCTCCAGGGACTCGACGCGGCCGACTACCTGGTAGTGGTCCCCTATGAGGTCGATCTTGTAGCGGGTGCATTCCAAGGTGACAATGGCGTCGTTGAGCAGGGGCACTCCCCTGCTGGACGGGGTCCAGTCGACGTCACTGAAGCGGTCTTCCGAGCGCCGGGAGAATGCCTTGCAGAGTGCGGTTTGGTCCTGCCCCAGGATGTTGACTCCAAAATGGCTTGCTTCGTAGAGCCGGGGCCAGGTTGTAGATGCCTTGTCCACGAAGAACGCCACCAAAGGCGGTTCCAATGACACGGACGTGAAGGAACCTACCGTCATTCCTACCGGTCCGGACCTGGTGCCGGCTGTCACTACCGCAACGCTTGTTGGCACATGGCCCAGCACGCGACGGTAGATTAGTGATGGGTCCTCAACTGATGCTTCGGGAATGGTGGGGATGGACATTGGTGACCGTGCCTTAAAGGTTGATGGTTGGTTCCAGGCCCATCAGGACCCGACCGTAGGCTTCTTTGCCGATTTCAGGAGTGACAAAAGCGTGCCGGGCGGCGATTTCGGAGTCACGCCAGATCTGGTTAAGGACGTTGGCCTCGGCGAATGACCCTGCGCCGTTGGCGGTCATCAGGGCATCGATTGCCTGACCAACAAGTTCGGCAATAACCCCGGTGTCGTTACGGATACGCGCCCGGGTAGGAAGATCCAGCTGCTCACCGGCATCGGCTGCGGTGTCAATGTCCAGGCACATGCGGTTCAACAGCAACTCGGACATGTGCAGATTCGAAGCTGCCTTGGCCACTGCCAGTTGATGCGTCGGTGAATCCTTGGCGTTGCTGTACATGGAGTACGCCACCGGCTTGCCCGGGAGCTTGGCCAACGTAATCTCCAGTGCGTGGCGTGCCAAGCCGATCTGCGGAGCAATCAGGATCGCTGCTGCAACAGCGTTGAAAGCGACATTTGCCATGCGATCGTCTTTGTACGGTGACAAAAAGTTGGAGCTGAGCATGTTGCTCAGGCGCTGCACCCGGTGATCCGGCACGAAGTGGTCCTGAACGACGATCGTGTCGCTGCCGGTGCCCTTCATCCCAGCCACGAACCAGGTTGGCTCAATCGTCCAGGCTTCCGCGGGAATCAACGCCAGCGCCATGGGATCATCACCGTCGAGCAATACACCCAGGGTTGCCCAGTCTGCAGCGAAAGAACCTGAAGAATATGGCCACCGGCCGCTGACCAGGTAGCCACCCTCAACGCGTTCACTCTTGCTTCCGGGGCTGAATGTTCCTGCCACCTTGGCCAAGGGATTATTGCCGAACACTTCCTCCTGCGCCTGCTCGGAGAAGGTTGAAGCGAAGCCGGTGCCCACCATCATCAGCGTTGTTACCCAGCCTGTGGAACCGTCACCCCGGGCAATCTCCTGGGTTACCTCAACCGCTGTACGCAAGGAGGCCCCCATTCCCCCGTGACGTTTGGGAACCAACATCCGGAAAAGGCCGGCGTCCTCCAAAGCTGCAACTACTTCCGGAGCCACACGGCGGGCTTCTGAACCCTGGGCCGCGAACTCCCTTACCAAGGGAACCAGTGCGGTAGCGCGGGCTACCAGCTCAGAATCCGGCACGTTGATATCAGACAATTCGGTGATTGACGTCGCTGTCATGGTTCCTCTTTCATGTGGGTGAAATAAAATCGGCAGGCTTTTACCGCTGATCTTCAAGTGAAGTGTGAAATATTCGTCAGCAATCATTCAGATGCTGCTTGATGTAATAAGATTCGTGGAGAGTCGATGCCCTTTGGGTGTAATTCGTGTCTTCGCAGTCCGGCCAGATGTTGTCCGCCGCCCACGAATTGCACACATCATCCGCAGCTTTGAGGTTTGTAAAGAAAATGGAATCTCCAGCAGATCCCCCAATGCCGGGAAGTGGTACATTCACGCCGTTCCGACAGGCTGTTGGATTAGCTGTTCTGCGCCTCATCGCGCTTACCTTCCAATTTCTCCAAAGAGTTGTTGTGACTGCATCCAGTGTGCTCCGCTGCACTTGGTATTGGACGGGTCAAATGACCCCATCCGATACCTGTATTGTTGTCTGCATCACAGGAGGGTCATGAGTAACGAGGCAGTGACTGTTGGCTCCTTGGGGGGCCACAACCTGACGAGTTTCATTGGTCGACGCAATGAACTCGGAGCAGCAAGGGAGCTGATGTCACGCTCCCGCCTTCTGACGCTGGCCGGCCCCGGTGGTGTCGGGAAAACCAGGCTTGCAGCGGAGCTGGCCACCCGCACCCGCAAGGCCTTTCGTGACGGTGTTTGGATCGTTGAGCTTGCAGCCCTGGACGACGCCTCCCTGGTGGCTTCGCAGATTGCCGCATCCCTTCGCCTGCCCGATCAGTCGAACCGGTCACCCGCGGAAAGGCTTGCGGATTACATACAGGACCGCCAGCTCCTTTTGGTTTTGGATAACTGCGAGCATCTGCTCGGCGAAGTGCCCGCTTTGGTGGCAAAACTCATGGAAACCGCTCCGCAATTGCGCGTCATAGCCACCAGTCGGGAGCCCTTGGGGATCTTCGGCGAACAGGTTTACCAGGTACCTCCGCTCAGCGCTCCCGCTGCCGCTGACATCGAAGCCGGAACCATTGAGTCCTTTGAATCCGTCCGTCTGCTGGTTGACCGCGCCAAAAGCGTCCATGCCGGATTCGAGGTCACCGACGGCAACCGGCAGGCTATCGCCGAACTCTGCCGGATGCTGGATGGGATACCACTTGCAATCGAACTCGCGGCTTCACGGCTTCGCTCGGTCTCCGTGATCCAGCTGGTCGAAAGACTCGATCGTCGCTTTGAAATATTGACAGGCGGAAGCCGGGCCGCCATCCCGAGGCAACAGACGCTAAGGGCCTTGGTCGACTGGAGCTACGAGCTCTGTACCCGGGAAGAGCAAACACTGTGGGCGAGGCTTTCAGTATTTCCCGGCGGCTTCGACGTCGAAGCGGCCGAGGAAGTCTGCGGCTTCGGCGAGATCAGCAAGGCAGGCATCCTGGATCTCCTGGACCACCTTGTTGCAAAATCCCTGGTGGTTGCCGGAAATGTCATCGATCACGCTTACACAAGCGACCAGCCGCGGCGATACTGGCAGCTAATGACTTTCCGCGAGTATGGAGCATCCCTGCTTGAGCGTCGGGGCGAAGCGGCCGACCTACGGCGTCGGCAGCGGAACCACTACCTCCAAAAGGCTTCCGACACGGTCGCGACATGGTGTGGACCTGGGCAATCGAGCCGGCTTGCTGCCGCACATCGGGACCACACCAACATCCTCTTGGCTTTGGAATGGTCAGCAAGCACGCCCGGGGAGGAAACAACCGGGATGGAGCTGGCGGCCCTGCTGAGGTATCACTGGATAGCTGGTGGAAAACTCTCTGACGGGCGTCTATGGCTGGAACGGATGCTTGCCCTCGCCACCGACATGACACCGCAACGCGGAAACGCTCTGTGGGTGGCAGCGTGGGTGGCCCTCCTCCAGGGTGATCGCGGACCTGCTGAAGCATTTCTGGCCGAATGCCGTCAGATCGCCCGATCACTTGAAGACCCTGTTTTGGCCGCACATGCGGATCACTGGCAAGCCTTGTGCGAGGTTCTTGGAGGCCGGATCGGGCCCGCCATGGAACTTTTCAACAAAGCAGCAATTGTCCATCGCCTTCAAGAAGACCCCGCATCCGAACTCACGGCGATGTTCCTTTTGGCGTGGGCCCAGATGTACGGGGGGCGGATCGAGGAAGCCTTGGCCACGTGCCACGAAGTCCTGAATGAAAGCGGAAAGCATGGGGAACGGTGGAGCCTTGCTTACGGTTACGCCGTCATGGGCCTCTGTTACTGGCACTTGGGCCGGCTTGATGAGGCCCGAACATGCCAGGTCAAGGCCTTGGAGATCCAGCGGGATTTTCACGACGGACTGTGCATCGCACTCGTCGTAGAGCAAATGTCGTGGACGGCAGCGTCCAGCGGCCAGCTGGAAACAGCGGCAACACTTCTTCGCGCGACCCAGTCCGTATGGAAAGGGATCGGCACCACTGTCTTGGCCTTCGGTCCTCTGGCGACGGACTCCACGCAAACAACCGATCGGATCCGGAACGGATTGGGAGAGTCGCGCTTCCAGGCGATTCTGAACGGCGGACAGTCCCTGTCCAATGACCAGGCTGTTGAGCTGGCATTGAGCCTGGCCACGACCTCCTATGTTTCGTCCCCCGGACGCGCCGTTGATGAAGGACGCCACGCCAGCCGCCGGACCAAGAGGCCGGAATTCGTTGGAGCCTTCACCGCAAACGGACCCGCGCTGACTGAGCGGGAGGAGCAAGTCGCCAACCTTGTGGCTCTGGGGCAAAGCAATAAGGAGATAGCGGCCGAACTGGTGCTGTCTCCAAGAACTGTCAGCGGACATATCGAACGCATTCTTTCGAAGCTTGGGTTTACCTCGCGCACCCAAGTTGCCACATGGGTGGCAGGCCGCTCATCCGGTCCCTAGTGCGTGGGTCCGTGGTCAGCTGCCGACGGGGACTTGGGGCGTTCCCTCGTCCGGGTCTTCGACGTCCCAGCCTGCCCATGGGTAGGCCACGATACTCCCGGAAGTCCGGGAGCCGGGAAACTTTGGGGACGGGGACCGGGGGGTGGATGGCGAGACGAAGTGCAGGCCAAGCAGCCTTCCGAGGCTGATACCGGTGATGGTCATGGGAACTCCTCATTGAGTTTCGTGCTGTGCCGGCTTCTGCAGGCGACTATGACCAGCGTGCACTTCTTTGAACCCAGGAACAAATACTAAATTCGACAACTGCCATAGCCCGTGCATATGCCACCATCATCTATGTTTCCATAAAAAGGAATAGAGTTTGAATCCTTCAGTTTTCCGTTACATTATTAATGATCAGCCATTTCCTTTTGGCAGGATACAGAGATCGCACCTCACAGGTTTTGGAAAGGTAGCAGATGATTTACGAACACGCAGAGCTCAGGATCAATCCTGAAACTGAAGAAGAGTTTCTTGCAGAGTTTCCGGCAGCTACTCATCTGTTGCTGGCCGCCCAAGGTTGCCATTCAGTGGAATTGCAGGCCAGCGTGGATACAGCCGGCATCTATTTGCTGAGGGTGGGGTGGGAGAGCCTCGAGGACCACACAGTTGTTTTTCCGGGCACATCCCAGGCTGAAGTTCTTTACAAGATTCTCCTGGCCCACTGCCTCGAGGCACCCCATGTGGTTCATTTCAGTGGGCAGGACGTGCTGAACACCCGGTGAGCAGGTTCCCATGAGTACCGCGACGGCAGGAAGCGGAGTGCCCCGGCATCAACCTGGGCACTCCGCTTTATCGTGGTGCAGGAATCAAAATACTGAAACCGCGGCTCCAGCATCCTCCGCCGCCACTTCCTTGGCAGGGCGTTGAGGTACCAAAAGCGCAATGAGGCTGATGATGCCGATGGCCACGATCAGGGCGGAGACATAGATGGGATCGTTGCCGCCACGCGCTGCCAGAAGCGCAGTGGCTGCAAGAGGAACCAGCCCGCCGCCCAAAGTCGCCGACACCTGGTAAGCCAAGGATGCGCCCGTGTAGCGTGACTCCGCACCGAACATCTCGGAGATGAAGGCAGCGGTGGGTCCGTAAACCATGGCCTGGAGCAACGGGTTCCCAATCAGGAAAGCCAAGAAGAGCAACGCCAGGTTATCGGCGCCAATCATCAGCCACAGCGGGTGAATCAGGACGATCATGCCTACGACGCCGGTGATCATCACCTTGCGTCGCCCTATCCTGTCGGACAAAGCAGCGAACATGGGGATGGTGAACACGTGGATCACCTGTGTGGCCAGGCTGATCCAGAGAACATCCGAGCGGCTATGTCCTGCTGCAACGGCATACGGCATGGCAAAGGTAGCCAGCAGTGACTGGACCGCGAAAGCCATGATCGTTCCGAGGCAAGCGACCACCACCGCGCGGGGGTATTTCCGGAGGACCTGCAGGAGTGGATGTACGCGGCGTAGTTGTGACGATGCCGCCTGCCGCTGTGATTCCAGGAAGACGGGCGATTCTGCCACTTTGAGTCGCACGAAGAGTCCCACGCCCACCAGGACAGCGCTGAAGAGGAAGGGCAGGCGCCATCCCCAGCTCATAAAGGATTCCTCCGGCAACAAACTGCTCAGGGTAAATGCCACCGTGGCGAGGGCCGCGCCGGCCGGGCCGCCCATGTTGGCGAAGCTGGCGGAGAAGCCGCGCCGCTCAGGGGTTGAGTGCTCCATGGCCATCAGCGCCGCACCACCCCATTCCCCGCCCACGGCGATGCCTTGAATGATACGAAGCAGAATCAACAGTAAGGGCGCCCACTGTCCGATCATCGCCTGTGTTGGCAGAAGCCCGATGCAGAAGCTCGCGCCTCCCATCATCAGCATGGTCAGGACGAGCATTCGCTTCCGTCCAAGGCGATCCCCAAAGTGCCCAAAGATCAATCCGCCAAGGGGCCTTGCGAGGTATCCCACCGCCAGTGTGGCGAAAGACGCCACGATACCCAGCGCCGGCGACATGTTGGCGAAGTAAAGAGGGGCGAACACCAGACTTGCCGCCAACCCATAGAGCAGGAAGTCGTAGAACTCGATCGCTGTACCCATGAAGCTTGAGAAGAGCACCGTCTTCATTCGGCCGGATGTTTTAACTGACACTGAAACTCCTTTGTTTTGATGCTCGTTAATTGCTGTGGTAACCCCACGAAGGTCCCGATAGCGGCCGCAAGTCAGTAGGCCAGCAACAAGATCTGTTCCCGCCCGTACTGCAGGCCCGGGTGGCTCTCACTCAGATGGCGTTGCACCTCAAGGACAAGCTCATCGTCGTTGCCCCCCTCAAGAAGGGAGCCGCAGGGGCATGAAACGTATCGACGGCGGCTGGTGGTCATGGTACTGGGACCGTTGCGATGACTGGCTCCAGCCCGGCAACAAGGTCCGGGAGTTCGCCCCAGGCCACGGGTCTGCGAAGTTTGGCACGGAGTTGAACGAATTCCTGGCGCCGCTCGAAGGCCAGGACTCCACTGACGAAGTCACCTTCGCGGAAAAAGAACATCGATCCGTCATCACTCCGACTGGAAAGGACTGGTTGTCCCGCCGTCTGATAGCCGGCCCACTGCACCCGTTGACCGTGTTGGTCGGACCAGAAGAAGGGAACACTGACGAACGGAGTGAGGGGCGCCTTCTCCACGAAGCTGACGGCATTGAGCCCCGCAGCGCGGCCTTGTTCGGCCGCCGTCGTCCAGTGCTCGATCCTCATGGTGGCGTCGAAGCGGCCGTTGGGCCACCTCACGGCGTCACCCGCCGCGAACACGCCCTGGCAACTTTGGAGGTAGCGGTCTGTGAGGATTCCGTTCTCGAGTTCGATACCCGAAGAGGCCAACCACGAAACGGCCGGCCGGACCCCGACCCCCACTACGATCACGTCTGCGGCGACTTCACGACCGTCACTGAGTATCAGGAATCGCCGGCCATCCCGTTCCACAGTGCCGGTTGCACCCACTCCAAAAAAGGTGTCCACCCCATTGATGTGGTGCAAATCCTCGTAAACAGTGGAAATGGCTTCGCCGAAGCGGATTAACGGATGCTCGGCGAGGTCAATCAGAGACACCGCACGCCCGGCACTGGTAAGCGTGGATGCGAATTCCCCGCCAATGAAGCCGGCGCCGACGATGGCCACGGAGCGACCGGCATCCGTGAGGCTACGGCGCAGGGCCACCGAGTCTTCGAAGCGCCGCAACACGAAAACGTCCCTTTCGCCGCGGAAAACGGGAGGCATTATTGGTTCACAGCCCGTGGCAATCACGGCTGCGCGGTACGTGAGGTCGCCGTGGTGCGTGCTGACCACCCTGCGGTGGGGGTCAAGGGCAGTTGCGCTTTGTCCGAGTTGAAAATCCACGCCTTGCTCTTGGAGGGCCCGCGCCGAGGGGTAGATCAGCGACTCGATATCGACCTCATCGCTTAGTGGGATCTTGGACAGCGGCGGCAGCTCATACGGCAGGTGCTCTTCTGAACTGATCACCGTGACCTTGAGGCCAGGTGCCCGGCGGCTTGCGGCCTCTGCCGCGCGGAGTGCCGCCGTCGAGCCCCCAATGATCGCTATGTCCGTAGTTTTGTGGAGCATGCCCGTACTTCCCGTCTTTTCCAAAGTGAGCTGAATCACCGCTTTCCTCTACTGTGGGACTGGCGTTGATATTTCACAAATACCAAAATCTGAGGCTACATATCTATAAAATAGATGGCACTGAGGTGAGGTCGTCCCCGTTCAAGGCCGCCGTCACGAGTCCGCGGATTCCCTCTTCCGTCAATGGCCTCGGGTTGGCGTATTGGTTGCGGGTTGCCATGGCAACAACCGTCTCGACGTCGCTGTCGCCCAACCCGAGGCTGCGCAGCGAAGCCGGGGCGCCCAGTTCCACGCTCAGCCGACGGATGTAGCCTGCCGGATCTCCGGCTCCAGTGGCACGCTGCAGGGCCGCAATTGCCTCCGGGGCAAATGGGGCGTTGTAGTGCAGTGCGTAAGGGAGCACTACCGCGTGTGTCTCAGCGTGAGGCAGGTTGAAGGTGCCCCCTAAAATGTGGCACAGCTTGTGGTGGAGGGACATTGTGGTGGCCCCCAACGTTGCTCCGCACAGCCAAGCGCCGTAAAGGGCATCCGAACGGGCCTCGGGATGGCCCGGGTTTCCCGCAATCAATGGCAGGGCACTGATCATGGCGCGGGTTCCCTCCTCCGCCATCTGCGAGATGATGGGCGAGGCATCGGGTGCGTACAGGGC
The DNA here is from genome assembly GCF_059739405.1 of Arthrobacter sp. TmtSoilC79. Lineage (NCBI taxonomy): Bacteria > Bacillati > Actinomycetota > Actinomycetes > Micrococcales > Micrococcaceae > Arthrobacter > Arthrobacter sp. TmtSoilC79. The sequence goes on from NZ_AP046051.1 coordinate 2,593,632, forward strand.
TTCCACCGCATGCGCTATGGCGTTGAAACCGCTGGTCACCGACATCCCCACCGGCAACGTCAACGTCAGATCGGGATCATAGATAACGCTTGTTGGCAGCACTTTGGGGTCGCGGCCGGTCTTCTTCTCACCGTCGGCGGTGAGCCCCCAGATAGGGGTCATTTCTGATCCGGCATAGGTCGTAGGCACCGCGATGATGGGGGCGCCGAACTCCAAGGCAATGGCTTTCCCCAATCCGGTGGTGGACCCGCCTCCCACTGCAACGTATCCATCAGCATCCGCGGCCTTCGCTGCCGCACGGGCACGGTGTGCTGACTCTATGGGCACATGCATCTCCGCCTCGGCATGGACACCCGCACTCGCATCGCCCAGTTGCCGGGAGACGTCCCTGGCCAGCTCCTCCTGGAACGGGGTGGACAGGACCAACACCCGTTTGAGGCCCAGGGCTGCAACTTCTTCGGAGAGTTTCTTAATGGACCCTGCGCCGAAAACCACCCGCATCGGCAGTGCTTGGTAACTGAAATCCTTCATCGGGACACCTCTTCGGGGACATGGATACGCTGCTGGGACGTCTGGATTTCGGGGTGCAGCCGAATGTCAATGACCCCCTCAACGAACGGGCAACCCACACCGAACGTTGAGGCAGCCACAGGGTCTTCGTTGGTGGTGAAGGCCGTTATGAGGCTTTCCTTAACCGCAAACACAGCATCGGATTCAATGTATTCACTACCGCCGATGAAGATGTGGGTTGTCAGTTCCCTGAAACCCGGCGCAGAGACAATGAAGTGGATGTGCGCGGGCCGGTAAGGATGCCTGCCGGTGGCATCAAGAAGGTCCCCCACCGGACCGTCGGTGGGAATCGGGTAGTAGCTGGGAACAACACTTCGGAAATAGAAGGCGCCGTCGTCGTCCGTCATGAAGAGACCCCTGCCATTGCCAACGCTCTGAATGCCGGGCTGCTGAACATCATAGAAGCCCTTGGTATTGGCCTGCCAGACGTCAATCCGGGCATTGGGAAGAGGACTGCCATCGACCGAAAGGACCTTGCCCCGGACCACGCAGACCGCACCGTCGCTCTCCGGGGAAATGTTCCCGCCAAGCTCCCGGGCCGGGGACTCCACCATGTGAAAGGGCCCCAGAACTGTGGAATCGGTCGCATCCGGGGTCTCAGCGTCATTGATGGTCTCCACCAACATGGAGACTCCCAAGACGTCGGAGAGCAAAATGAACTCCTGCCGGACGTCGCTGCACTTCTTACCCGTCGATGTGAGGAAATCGATGGCCGCCTCCCACTCCGGGATGCTGGGGCTTATCTCACGGACAAAGGTATGGAGGTTACGTGTCAAACTTTCCAGAATGGCCTTGAGCCGCTCATCCGAGGTGTTCTTGAAGCTTTCAATGACAGCCTCAGTCAGGGATTCCGGGCCGAGATCCGTGGTCATGGCTGACTTCCTTTCGATATCTGCTGGGAGTGATCTTGAAGAAAAGCCCTGAGCGCCGCTGCTGTTGCCCTCGGTTGCTCCAGGGGAAGAAAATGCCCGCTCTTTTCGATCACGACAAAGCGGGCATCCGGGAGTCCGGTGGCCAGGTCTTCGCCCAGTTCCGGTGGCGTGATGGTGTCTTCCGCCGCTCCAACAACCAGGGCCGGGCAGTTGAGCCCCTCCAAATCATCCCGACGGTCGTTGCGGTCCAGCACAGCAAGCTGCTGGTCGACGAAGACCCGCTCGCCCAGATCCCTGGTCATGGTTTCCACGACGTTCAGGACCGCGGGAATTCCCCGGGATACGGCCGGGGCCGTGCGACTGATGGCTTGCTGGAACCCTCCGGATTCTACGAGGGACACAAGGTTCCGGGAGTTCTCCCGGCGGTCCTCGGGTGCGGCAATTGCGGAGGTGTTGAACAAAGCCAGGGCCTTGACCCGCCCCGTGTTCCTGAGCGCTACCTCCAGCGCGACATAACCTCCCATTGAAATCCCCACCAGCACAAACTCCTCAGGTGCCAAGGACAGAACGTGATCAGCCATGGACTGGATGGTCCGCCCTTCGCCGCGGATCACTGTACAGTCGAACTCCCCCTTGAGTTCATCAATGACCGGCTGCCATAGCCGGGAGTCTGCGCCCAAAGCTGGCAACATGATCAGGGGAACAGTCTTCATAGCAGGTCCTTCCTTGGTGATTGCTGCGGAGGTCATGACGCTGCCCCGTCGACGTGCAACACGGTTCCGGAGGTAAAGGCGGCGGCGTCCGATACGAGGTAGGCCACAGCTGCGGCGATTTCGTGGCCGGTTCCAGGCCTGCCAACGGGAATCGCGGCAGAGGTGGCAGCCCTATCGTCCGGCGTCATCGCCTCGAACGAATCCCTGACCCTGCCGCTGGTGGGAAGGATCAACCCGGGGGCGATGGCATTGACGGTAATTCCGGTGCCGCCAAGGTCCTTGCCCAGCTGCTTTGTGAGGCTGACGATTCCGCCCTTCGAGGCCGCATAAGCCAGGCGGGCCCCCACGGTGCCCGACGGGCCGGCAAGCCCGTCCGCAACCAGCGACGAGAAATTCACGATCCGCCCGTAGCCGCGTTTCAGCATGACCGGTACTGCGTGCCGGGCGCATAGGAAGGTGCTGGTGAGGTTGCCATCAATGACCGAGCGCCATACCTCGCCGCTGAGCTCGGATAATTCACGGACCACCGCCGTGCCGCTTCCCCCGGCAGCACTGACAAGTGCATCAATGCGGCCGAATTCCGCCTCAATACGGGCGAACACCTCCTCAACCATGGCCTCGTCGGCCAGATCCCCGGAAAACGTCAGCACTTTGGCCTCCGGGGCCCTCTCCTTCAATCGCGCGGCAGCATACTGAAGCGACGGCCCGGACATATCAAGGAGGGCCAGATCGAAACCGTCATCCGCCAGACGGTCTGCGATGTCATTTCCGAGTCCGCCACCTGCGCCAGTGATGACAGCAACCGGGCGATCATTCATAGGGTGACTCACGCTGAGCCCTCTTCTTCCTTGGTAGCCAGCGCGTGGGCGCCGGACGTGAAACGGTCCAGTATGGCGTGTGCGCGGCGGAGCACAGGAGCGTCCACCATGGACCCGTCAACAGTGGCCACACCTCCCCCGCTGTTGATGGATCCCACAACGCGCCGTGCCCACGCGACGTCATCGTCTCCGGGGTGGAAAATGTGGTGGACCACGGCAACCTGCCGGGGATGGATGAGGAGCTTTCCGGTCATCCCCAGCTCCATGGCAGCGCGCAGGTCCCGCGCCAGACCGGCGTCGTCGTCGTACTTTGTTGTGACGCCGTCCAGCGGTCCTGGCAGGCCGCTTGCACGGGAGGCCAGCACCAGGGTTGACCGTGCCATCAGCATGGCGCGCTGGTTGGGGTGAGCCTCAACGTCCGCCGCAAAGTCAAGCTCTCCGAAGGCCAGGCGGGCCACACCGCGGGCACCGGCCAGCGACGTTGCTGCCAGGACTCCCGCAGCGGACTCCACCAGTGCAATGACGGGGCTACCCAGCGTTTCATGGACACTGGTAATCTGCGCGGGGCGCTCCGCTTTGGGCACCATGACCCCCAGGAGACCGGCGAGCCCCTTCAGCGGAGTAACGTCCTGCCCTGCCCTGATCCGCACCACGGCCTGGCCAGTGGCCCCCAACCACGTAGCGACCTCTTGCAAGGCCACGTCCTGGTTCACGCCGCTCACCGCGTCTTCGAGATCCAGTACTACGACATCAGCACCTGATTGCTCGGCTTTCCGGAAACGCTCAGGCCGGTCACCAGGGACAAAGAGAAAGGAACGGGCATCCTGAAGTTTCTTCCAATGACTCATGATGTTTCCAGCACTCCGAACTCTGCCAGTACGCGCTCTGTGTGTTCGCCGACTTCCGGCACGGTGCCCATCACAGGCTCCTGCCCCACGAAGGTGGCAGGAGGAATGAGTGCCTTCAAGGGTCCAACCGGTGAATCGTAGTTGCGCCACCGGTTGCGTGCCTTCAGCTGGGGATGGTCCGCGAAGCCGCGCATATCCCGCAACAACGCGTTGGCGATGCCGGCTTGTTCCAACAGGTCCAGCACGTCCTCAGCCGTGTATCCGGTGAGGGCCTCCTCAATGGCCGAGGTGAGGTCGGAACTGTGCAAAACCCGCAGGGAATTACGCACGAAGCGCTCGTCCAGTGCAAGCTCGGCGCGCCCCAGCACACGTTCGCAGAACGTTGCCCACTCCCGTTCGTTCTGAATCCCCAGGAAGACCTGCCGGGAATCACCGCAGGTGAAGGGGCCGTAAGGAGCGATTGCAGCATGGGAAGAGCCGGTCCGCTGAGGCGGCGCATCCCCGTACACCGCGTAGTTCATGGGATAGCCCATCCATTCACCGAGCGCCTCAAGCATGGACAATTCGATGGTTGCCCCCTCGCCGGTCTGCCCTCGCTGGAGCAGCGCAGTAAGAATTCCTGAATAGGCGTACATTCCCGAGGCAATGTCCGCAATGGAAATCCCTACTTTGGACGGTGTCTGGTCGGTGCCCGTTATGGACACCAGTCCCGCCTCGCACTGCACCAACAGGTCGTACGCTTTCTTGGATGAATAGGGGCCGTCCGCGCCGTAGCCTGAAATGGAGACATGTATCAGCCCGGGCCGCTCCGCCCGCAGGGCCTCCGCGCCCAGTCCCAAGCGCTCCGCAGCGCCAGGGGCAAGATTCTGGATGAAGATGTCAGCGTTCCGGACCAACTCGTGTACCGCACGATTTCCCTCGGTGCTCTTAAGATCCAGGGCCACTGACTCCTTGGACCGGTTCAACCACACAAAGTGACTCGCCATGCCTTTGACGGTTTCGTCATATCCACGGGCAAAGTCACCCGCTCCGGGCCGTTCAATCTTGATGACCCTTGCGCCAAGGTCGGCGAGCTGACGGGTGGCAAACGGTGCTGCCACTGCCTGCTCAAGAGAGACGACAGTAACGCCGCTCAGAGGAAGCATGATAAAACTCCTAAAAGTAGTGGTGCCGGCTTGCAGACGGAGGCAGATGCGTTTCTGTCAATGAACAAGCGACGGCGTTTCAAGCGTTTTGGTGAAGAACAGAACCTCTGCTGCCAAGTCGGGATCGTTGCCCATCCGCCGGAACAATTCCAAGTCACCGTCCCTCTGAACCGGGTCAGAGGAGTGGAAGATCAGCCGCTTGTTCGCGGTGGCGCGGGGACTGGCCTTATCAATAAAAGCGGAGCGGCGTAGTTCCGAGTAGGCATCCAGGACGGATTCTCCTGCTCGTCCTGCAATGACTGCTCCCAGTGCTTCGTTCAGAACATAAGAGTCGAACAGGCCCATGGTCAGGCCGAAACCGCCTGTCGGGTTGGTTGCATGGGCAGCATCACCGGCAAGGAGAACGCGGCCAACCCGGTAGGTTGGAGCACTGCGCTGGTGCATCCGGTAAGGCGCAATGGCATCCAACGTGATGCCTGCAGCCACCTCAGGGCCAAAAATCTGCTCCAAAAACCGCGGCAACCGCTCCACGACTCCCTCTTCCGGGAGCACTGCGTCCTCCATATAGGTGTACCGCCAGAGCCCATGCGGGCCCGAATTGTCGATCTTGACGATGATTGCCCCCAAGACGTCGTCCACATAGAACGTCGTTTGGGCCCACCCTTTGCGGTCATCGGGAAACCGGATATTGGCCGCGACAAAGCGCTCTGGCCACGTAAAGCCTTCAAAAGGAAGATTCAGTGCGTTGCGCACCGCGGATCCGGCTCCGTCAGCACCGATCAGCCATGGCGCCCGCAGCTGGACAGGATTTCCATCGTGTTCAGCTGCGACTCTGACCGCAGATTCGTCCTGGGAAATCCCAGTGATCTTATGTCCCCACAAGACACGTGCATTGGGCAGTTGTTCAAGGTGGCGGAGAATGATCCTGGCCAGCGCGCCTTGCCCAAGGTGGAGGTTATGCGGGTGCTTTACACGCCCCTCCAGGGCCTTCAAACCGTAGTGGATCGTCTCGCCCGTGTCCCGGACGTGGTGGGCATAGTCCTGTTTCAGGAAACCCGCCTCGGCGGCATCGTTGTACAACCCCAGACGTTCCAAACCATCCAGGGTGGACCAGTGATAGAGAATCGCCCGGGGAGCGTCGTTCGGCTCGGAAGAGCGTTCGACGACGGTAACGTCCAGCCCCTGCTGGGCCAGGCCCAGTGCGTTGAGCAGACCGGTAGGACCGGCCCCGGCCACAATGACCTGTTGCTCGTATTCCATGTTGCCTCCGTTGTAAACCTGTGAGTGACGTCGGCGTCACCTCCTTCACTAACCGTGATCCACCGGGCGGCATACATCAAATACCAATTTGTAGGGGTTTCCATATACTGAATGGATGGATCTTCGAAACGTAAGGTACTTCATAGCCGTGGCCGAGAACGGCTCCATCACTGAGGCATCCAATGCCTTGCGCATATCCCAGCCGCCTTTGAGCATGGCCATGGCCAAACTCGAGAAGGAACTGGGAGTGACCCTGTTTGACAGGAAACCCCGGGGGATCGAGCTGACGCCCGCTGGCGAGTATCTGCACCACGCAGGCCGCCGGCTCCTGGCTGAAGAGCGCAGGATTTCGGACACTCTCAAGTCCATGGGTCAGGGGCTTGCGGGCGAACTGCACCTTGGGTGCGAACCGATGTGCCTTTGGCGGATCGGCAGTACCAAAATCTCCCAGTTCCTCTCGATCTACCGCAATGTGACCCTTGACCTGACAGACGCAAACCCGAGAGTGCAGCTGGACCGGCTCGCTGACGGCACCCTCGATCTGGCCATCATGCCCATCGTGGCCGAGGAGCCGCTGCAAGCCGTCAACGGGGTGCACTTTGATGTCAAGGTGGTGGACGAACTGCCGCTGACGTTGATCGCACCCAAAGCCTGGGGCCTGGACGAATCCGAGCCCCTTGACGTGGGCTCACTGACGGATTCAACGTGGATCCTTCCGGCGCGGATACCCGGCGTGCGCATTCTCTGGCGCATCTGGGCCGACAAATTTGCACCATCCGGAGCCGCCCCCACCGAAATAATCCAAGTGCCCACCGTCATGACCGCGGCGCAATTGGTGGGTGCCGGCGTCGGGGTTTCGTTGTCCAGCCTGGAAATGGCCCGCCTTCATCCCGACGTAGCCCGGGTTCCTGTGGTGGGCGGATGGCCCAACGTCCCGATCGCCATCGTGCGGCGCAAGGAAGGAATCGTCACGCCAATCGCGGAGCGATTTGTCGAGCTGTTTCAGGGTGACTGAGCAGTCAGGGCAGCTCGACCAGCAATAAACGGTATATATCCTGTAGATGGGTACCCCGCAATATTGGTATTTGTGAAATACCTCGAACAGCAGCAATCTGGACCATGAACCATTTGAATGGTCGCTGCACCCCTTGCCCGGATAGCCGGGCCGCAACGGCCCAAGGATTTACGAGGAAGGGCATCCCCATGATCAAAGTCAACGTGGACCTGCAACGCTGCGATGCCAATGGCACCTGCGCAGCCTTAATGCCGGACGTGTTCCAGATCGAAAAAGACGGAACCCTGGTACAGCTGGCATCAGAGGTCCAGGATGATCGCGAAAACGATCTTGAAGAAGTGATTCTTTGCTGCCCGATGGGAGCGATCTCACGGTCATGACCGCCACAGTGCCAACCTTCGAGCTCTTCTCCCCGCACGCTGCGGATCACGCCGGCGGTGCGCTGGCCCAAGGGGGAATCGCGGCCGGTTCCGACGGTTACGCCATCCTCTCCTACCAACTTGCCACCGAGGTGCTGCGCAATCCCCGGTTCGCCAACTCAGCATTGAGGCTGATGGAAGAATTTGGCATCCGCAACGGCCCCGTCCATGGATTCCGGGCGCGGAGCATCATCATGCAGGACGGTGCGCAGCAACTCCGGTTGCGAACACCCCTGGCCCGCTTCATGGGCCCGGCAACAGTCCAGAACACCCGGGAAGTGCTCACGGAGATCGTCGCGGGCATCTTCAACGATGTGGACGATACAAAACCGGTGGACTTCCACTCCAGCGTGGATCGCAGAATCCCCTCCTTGGTCTATTGCCACCTGGCCGGAGCTCCGCAAAGCGATGCACCCAAAGTCCAGGAGCTGTCAGAACGGACGTTGGCCCTCCTTGCCCGGGACCCCAGCCTCAAGCCCGACATCCTGGCCGCGTACGACGAACTGTTCCAGTACCTTCAGGATCTGATGCAGCGCAAACGCCAAGCGGGTTTGGGCGAGGACATGCTGTCCCATCTGATGACACTGGCCGACGACGGCAAACTCACAGACCAGGAACTCTTTGATGAAGCGACGTCCATGCTCGAGGCAAGCTCCGTGAATACGGGACACCAAATCGGTCTGGTCGTGTGGAATCTGCTGGGCAACCGTGACGTTTGGCGTGAGATCGTAGCTGATCCGTCATGGATTCCGGCTGCGGTCATGGAAGCACTTCGCCTCTACCCCCGGACGGGTGTCATCAGCAAGATCGCCGAAGAGGAGATGGAGGTGGGTGGCATCACCATTCCCGCCGGGGCCGACGTACACGTTGCAGTGTGGTCGGCCAACCGGGACCCGGAACGTTTTGAGAACCCCGGCGAGTTCATTCTGGGCAGGGAGCGGAACCAGCCGTTGACGTTCAGCACAGGCCCCCACAATTGCCTGGGACAGGGAATGGCCAAGGTGGAAATCGAGGAGGTAGTTGGTTACCTGGCCCGCCATTATCCCAACGCCCGGGTGGTTGACGATGCCACGACAATCACCCAAACCGCCGGCCGATGGACCATCAAGCAGCTCACTGTCGAGACCGGCACCCGGGCTGAGGACACCCATGACATCTGAGAACCCCTCCCCGCAGTCGCTGACGGAAATTCTCTCGGCGCACTGGTCCGGAATGAGCTTTGATGACCTGCCGCCCGGCGTGGTGTCCTCCATGAAGGACCACATCCTGGACACATTGGCCGTGGCGATGGCAGGCATCCCATCAGAGGAGTCCCGCCGTGTCCGGCATGCGCTGTCCGGCATGTCCAACGGCGGCCCCTGCCTTGTGTGGGGTACCGGCGATCGGCTGAATCCCGCTCACGCAGCGCTTGCCAATGGAACCGCCGCCCATGCCCGGGATTTCGACGACGGCGGCGGCCCTGGTCACGCCGGCTCTGCAACCCTTCCAGCAGCGATTGCTGCTGCAGAACTTCTGGGATCCAACGGCCGGGACCTCATCGTCGCCGCGTGCGCGGGATACGACATCAGCTACCGGCTTTTGCAGGGAGTCGGTGGATTCGCTGCCCACACCGACCGCGGCTGGCACTCCACCGGAACCTTTGGCACCTTCGCGGCGGCTGCCGCGTGCGCGAAGATACTCGGCTTGGAACCTGCTGCATTCGCCAATGCTTTGGGAATTGCGGGTTCCTTTACCGGGGGAATTTGGGCATTCATCGAGGACGGTGCGTGGACCAAAAGGCTGCATCCGGGTAAAGCCGGCGAATCGGGCATTGACGCGGCCTTCCTGGCGAGGGCGGGCATCACCGGCCCGCATCAGGTCTTTGAGGCACCGTGGGGTGGAATCATCGCCACGTACGCCGGCGGCCGGGGTTTTCCGGAACGGGTTACTGCCGGACTGGGCCGGACCTTCAACGTCTCCACTTCCTATCTGAAGCCATATGCCTGCTGCAGGGGAAGCCATTCGACAATCGATGCCGTGATGCAGCTGATCTCGGAGCGGAACCTGCAGCCCTCCGATGTCAGCAGCGTCACTGTCACCGCGGGGACAACTGCGATCAACATGCTCACCGTTGATCCCATAGAAACCGTGTTCGACGCTCAGTTCAGCCTGCCGTACGCCATCAGCGTGGCGCTGGAAAACCGTTCAGTCGGGCTGGACCAATTCGATCCACCCCGAATATCGGAACCCCGCATCCAGGAAACCTTCGCCAAGATCTCCATGGTGTTGGACCCCTCAATCGAACTTGAAGAAGGACCGCGCCTTGAGTTCGAGCTGACGTCCGGTGAAAGAATCACGCTCCTTGCCGGAAACCCGACCGATGCCAAGGGGTCTGAAAAGAACCCCATGACCCATGACGAGGTGGTCGCAAAAGCACGGTCCCTCCTCCGCCCCTACGGCAACGAGGCCACCGCCCAACTCATCGACGCCGTGGAAAATCTGGATTCCGAGCCCACCCTTGACAACCTGGTCAGCGCCCTGGGCGCCACACCCCTAGCCAATTGGAGAGAGACCCATCATGACACCAACAACCTTGACCGAGCGGGTCGTTCGCACTGAAGTCATTGCTTCTGAGCCCGTAGAAGCCCTGGCTGCCGCGCTGGACATCGAAGTCCCTTTCACCCAAGGCACGTCCGTCCCCCCACTCTGGCATTGGCTCTATTTGTTGGAGCGGAACCGCCACAGTGAACTCGGTCCGGACGGACATCCCACCGTAGGCATTCCTGCGCCCCCCGGTCCCGGACGGCGCAGGATGTTCGCCGGAGGGCGCGTCTCAACCTTCGGTCATCTGACCGTTGGAACGCCGGCTACAAAAGTCATCTCCATCGCAGGCTCCGTTGAGAAGACGGGCCGGACCGGGCCCCTGACGTTCACCACGGTCCGTCATGAAATCTTCCAAAACAACCAGCTGGTCATCCGTGAGGAACAGGACATCGTGTACCGCGCACCTGGCAAGGGATCGCTCCCTGCCCCGCCATCCCCTCCTGCGCCGCCGGCGGGTCCCGTGCTGAGCCAAGCTGCCGATGAACGCCTGCTGTTCAGGTTTTCCGCACTCACGTACAACGCGCACAGAATCCACTACGACCTCGATTGGTGCCTGAACGAGGGGTACGACGGGCTGGTGATCCACGGCCCGCTGCTGGCGCTGATGATGGGCGAGCACATGCGCCGTGAGGGAATCGGCTTGTTGGGCAAAACTTTCAGCTACCGGCTTGCCTCCCCCATGACCAAGCCGCAGACCTTCTCGATTGTGCCGGGCCCGGACGGCTTGGAGAAGGGCGCGGAAGCCCGCAGCGCCGACGATGCAATTTGCGCGATCAGCACCCTTTCCGAGGTCTGAAAGAGGTAACCTCCGGAGGGGATCACCACCCCGTTCCCGATGCGCATGCCACCATCTGCCCATCAGCCACCGTTGGATTGGGGTATCCCCTCCGCAAGCGCCGTGAAGGTATGGATCCAGCCGCCCCCTTTGCCACTGGCAGTAACGTAGGCGTCCTTCGTCCCCGGTTTGATAGCAATGTTGGTAGCTGACATTATCTCGCCCTCTTTGGACGGAATGCTGATGGTGGCTTTTTGTTGTCCTGTGGCGTCGAAGACAATAATTGCCGCCCGGTTGTGAAAGCCGACGTAGAGATTCCCATCAGCGTCAACAGCAAGGGAATCGATTTGGCCCATGCCCGCGCTGACGTGGATCGCCGGATGAGCTGTGCTTACTCCACGGCCATCGTCGGTCAACTGGATGTAGTCGATCTGGTTTGCGGTGTTCAGGCTCATCCACAACCCGTCAAACCCAGGTGTAAAGGCGACTCCGTTCGGGGAGGCCAAACGATCTGCCAGCACCGTTGGCTCCGCCGTGGTACCATCAATGCGAATCAGCCTTCCCTGCGGTTTCCAATAGGGTTCCTGGGCTCCCGCAGCATCCGTCACATAAAGGTTGCCCGCACGGTCGAAGCTGATGTCGTCCGCGTGCAGCGTCGCTCCGTTGACGGGACCGGAATGGAACACCTTCTGGTCCTTGCCCTCAGGAGTCATGCTGATGATGGTTCCCAGGTAGTCCGTCAGGTAGAGGCGCCCATCGCGGGGGCTGAATTGAGCCGATGTGACAGCACTGGTGCCGTCCGTGAAAATGGTCCTCTTCTCCAAGGAGCCCACATCCAGTGCCATGACCTTGGGCGCCCCTGGCGGTGCCGTCACGTCCACAAAATAGAGGTCACCGTCAGGACCCACCACGGGCCCCTCCAACAGCGTCATTCCGGTGGATGGGTGGACCGATGTGACGTTTGCCAAAGCCTTGGCAATCTGATCCGACGGCTTGGGCTTTTCTGCTCCAGCCCCGGGTTCGCCGGAAGTACCGGCCGTGCAACCGGACAAGACAAGGACAACCGCAACCGCAACCGCAATGAAATTCAACCGTGTCCGGAGTGGCTTCCCCCGATCAGGCCTCATTTGCCCGCCACAGTTTGGCCAGCCGGCGGCGCCGGAACAAGGACATCGCTCATGTCGCCTTCCCGCCATTGCCGAAGTATCCGGTGAAAAGCTACGGGTCCTGGACTGAACGAGCTGCCGGAGATCGCCCGTGTACCTTCACCGTTGTAGTACCCAGGGGTGCATTCTGCTTGGAAGTGCGAGGTATCGGCCGCTGTGTCACTGACAGTCTTGACCCAGCGATCCTCAGCCTCGAGGGTCGGCTCAATCACCCGCGAACCGACGGCCAGCCCCTTGGCGATGACTGCGGCAATGTGCTCAGCCTGCTCCTGCAGGATGTGGACAAAGTTGACAGAATTGGCGTTCTGCAGTGCGCCAAGATGGAAGAGGTTGGGAAAGCCGTGGCTGTAAAAGCCATGGAGGGTGCGCAGTCCGCCTGCCCATGTTTCCAGAAGTGAGCGCCCACCTCTCCCCCGGACGGGCAAGGAGCCGGAAAGCACACCAGAAACGCCAACGTCGAAGCCTGTAGCGAAGATAATGCAATCCACGTCATACGCCGTTTCGCCCACCACGATCGAGGTCTCAGTCAGGCGTGTTATGCCTCCGTGGTCGGCAGTATCCACCAGCGTCACGTTGGGCCGGTTGTATGTCTGGAGGTAGGTATCGCTGAAGCATGGCCGTTTACACATGTACCGGTACCAGGGCTTGAGAACCTCTGCCGTTTCGCTGTCCTGTACTACCTCATCCACACGCGAACGGAGGCGGTTCATGGTCTCAAAGTCCTTGAGTTCATCGCGTAATTCCCGTTCGGCAGGGGCGAGGCCTGCGTCCACCGCACCGGAAAGGATCTGGCGTTGCAGCTGGATGGTTTCAGTCCACCCATCATGGACAAGGCTTTCCTCTACCTGTTCCCCCGCCAGGACGGACATGAAGTTCTCCATCCGTTCGCGCTGCCACCCTGGCTTGAGGGATGCTTCCCAAGATGGGTCTGTCAGGCGATTTCCACGCACGTCAATGGTGGACGGTGTCCGCTGAAATACGAGGAGTTGCTCAGAATCGCGGCCCAGATGCGGGATGACCTGGACGCCCGTAGCCCCTGTGCCCACTACTGCCACCCGTTTGTCGGCAAGTCCGGTCATGCCACCTTCAGCTGAGCCACCGGTGTACGCATAGTCCCACCGGCTGGTGTGGAAAGTATGTCCGCGAAACTTCTCCATGCCAGGGATCCCCGGCAACTTGGGTTGTGTCAGAGTCCCCGACGATGTGATGACGAAACGTGCATGGAACCGATCCCCGCGGTCGGTTTCGACTGTCCATAACTCCGCGGCGTCATCCCAGGTCAGCGCTGTTGCCCTGGTCTGGAAAAGTACATCCCGATACAGGTCGAAACGCTTCGCGATGGCGATGGCGTGCTGCCGGATCTCCTCACCGGGAGCGTAACGCCATGCCGGCATGTAACCGACCTCCTCGAGAAGTGGCATGTAGACGTACGATTCGATATCGCAATGGATGCCCGGATACCTGTTCCAGTACCACGTGCCGCCCACATCGCCGGCCTCGTCCATCAGGCGAATGGACTCCACCCCGGCTTCCCGCAGCCTCGCGGCGGCGAGCAGTCCGCCGAATCCAGCGCCGATGACCAGCACCTCCACTGAGTCAGCGCGGTGATCCCTCTGTATTGGCTCGGTGTAAGGATCCTTCGAGTAGTAGCCGAACTCACCGGCTGCGCTTTGATACTGCCCCAGGCCCTCTGGCCGGAGACGTCGGTCGCGCTCCCGCCGGTACTTTGCGCGGAGCTCTTCAACATCAAGCTCTTGTGGGTTCTTCGATAGGTTGTGGGCGCTGCCCATGAATCGTCCTCGCTTCGCTACTGCGCCATGCGCACGTTGCGCGGCCGCCCCCAATGCGCGCCCGCGCCCAGATCCGGGAAAGAGCCCGGCAGGTGGTTCTGGTACGCGTCGACACGACAACGGGTCGGCTAATGAAAAAAGCTTAGCCTTAAGCTAAGTAATTTCGCAAAGCCGGTCCGCGATATCTTTAGTGGCATGGTGGAATCAGATCGGGAATCAGCACTGAAGAGCATAGACGCTCTGGCCATAGCCATCACGATCCGCTCCATCCCCCGCATCCTCCAGCCACTACTGACCACCGATCTGACCATCCAACAGCTGAAGGTCCTCTCCGTCGTGGTCACCACGGAGAGCGGAGCCACTGGAGTGGGGCTGGCAGAGACCTTCGGTGTCTCGATGGCATCCATGTCCAAGCTTGTTGATCGCCTCGCGGCGGCGGGGTTGGTCGCCAGATCCACTGATACGGACGACCAGCGGGTCAGGCGAATTTTTGCCACCGACCTTGGACGGTCTGTAGTTCGTGAACTCATGGCTGCGCGTCCGGAACTGGGCGGCGAGGTGCTGGCTGGACTGACGCTTGAAGAGCTGAAGGCGCTCGAAACCGGCCTCAGGGCAGTGGGCCGCGAACTGCGCGAAGCAAAAAACCCAGAGAACGCCGGCCTGGAAACCTTAAGGTGAGCTGTACGTGAAGCGGCTGATGACGGCGTCGGAGCCCAGGGCCTCCATTCCCACGACGCGACCCGTAAAACCTCCCGCAACCTCTGTTGATAAGTAGCGGCCATCAATGGCCGCGAGTTCCTGGAAATCAGCGCCGGCGCCCACTCCCAGGACCAGCCGGTCCGGCCCCTTGCGTTGGCCGGCCGGGCTGTCGTAAGGTACCGAGCGGATTGTCAGGGCGCTGCTCTCGGATACGGCATCCAAAACAGCGAGGTCCTGATCCGTGGGGCCGATGACGACACGCGCCGCCACCCTCCCTCCGACCCGTTGAACAGTTGCCTGGTGAAGGTCATCAATGCGCACCGTAAGCGCCAGGTCACCGATGCCCTGAACGCTGGCGGTCCATTCGAGGTCCGTAGCCCGAACTGCGAGGAGCCGCAATGCCCGCGCGTTCGCGGGCTGGCGGCCGGCAAGCAGCGTCAGTCCATTCTCGCCCGGCGTGGCAAAGGAGCTCGGATTAACTCCGGGTGCAAGCCACCGCGGGTGTAGCCGACCCTCAAGGAATCTGTCCTCGAACGAAGTGTCGATCTCAGGCGCCGTGAATCGATCCTCTACCACGACAGGCCAGCCCTCCACCCAGTCAATCCCGACGATGAACGTCTCCCTGCCGTTGGTGTGCCATTTGGGGAAAGAACCGCGTGGGCGAGTCCCGAGATGTACCATCGCCCAGCTGCCGTCATGAAGCTCGAACAGGTCGCCGTGCCCCACCGCCTGCACGGGATGTGAAGTACTGCGGTGCGTCAGAATCGGATTGGCAGGACAAGGCGAGTAAGGGCCGCCAATGGCTTCTGCGCGGGCTACTGTAATCATGTGACCAGCGGCGGTGCCGCCCTCCGCAGTCAGGAGATACCACCAGCCATTGCGTGTGTAGACATGCGGCCCCTCAACATGAGCACCACCCGAGCCGCGCCATAGTTCCCGCGCCGGGGACAACGCGATTCCAGTCACCGGATCAATCCGCGCCTGTGAAATGCCGCCTCTAATAACGTCTGCCCACGTGATGTAGCAGTCACCTCGCTCGTCCCACGCAAGGTCGGGATCAATGCCAATCAGTCCCGGCGTGTAGACCGGATCGGTCCATGGACCTGCCGGGTGATCGGCCGAGACAATGATGTGCCCCTCCCGCACATCATGAAGGTTCGTGGTGATCATCCAGAAACGGCCATCGTGATAGCGAATCGTCGGGGCATATATGCCCCCGCTCGCACCCTCGATGCCGGACACCACATTGAGTTGGCCATCGCGGTCGAGCACATTGCCGATCTGGTGACACTCGAGTAGGTCGCGGCTCGAAAAGACCGGCACTCCGGGGAAGTATTCGAAACTGGAGTTAATAAGGAAGTAGTCCTCGCCTGCTCGACATATTGAGGGATCCGGGTGGTAGCCCGGCAGGATTGGAGTGCTCATTGGCGTAGGTGACTTTCTCTCGATTTCTGATCCCGGGTAAGCCCACGAAGCGGCGGCATCAGCTGGCGGTAATGGAATGACTGCGTACCAGGGATATGACCAAACGCCCCTTGCGGACCATCAGCCTTCTTCAGACGAGTCGATGAACCGGAAGAGCGTTTCCAGCAGGTGCAAGGTTTTGCGCTGCGGGTCCAGGAGGAACTGAATCCGAAGGCCGTCGATCATGGCCATCACCATGGTGACTTTGTCGTCGGCTGTCAGCTCCTCGCTGTCTTCTGTCGTAGCAAGCCGCTTGCTGGTGAAGTGATCACGCATGCGCTCGCGTCGGGCGATGAAGAAGTCGTGGGCAGGATGCTCGGGATTGGTCGCCGCGATCGTGATTGAGAGCCAGTTCCGCATGTGGTCAGGCCTGGCGAATTCTTCGCCCAGAATGGTGCTCAACACCGACTCCCGGGGCACTTTGGCCTGCACGATGCGGGTGGCCAGCTCGGCGTCGTCGGCGTCCCGCTCCGCCAGGGCGGCCAGGAGGAGGTCATCCTTGGTGGCGAAATGACGCAGAAGGGCTGCGTGGGTGACACCGGCCCGCGAGGCAATATCCCTGAGACTTGCCCGCTCGTAGCCATGCTCAGCGAAGCTGGCCGAGGCAGCGCGCACGATCTCTGCCCGTCGGGCCGGTGTTGTGGCATAGGGGCCCCGCCGCCCGGAGCCGGCTTTTTTGCCGGTCTTCTGCTCTGAAGTGATGGTCACGAACAGCCTTCTCTCGTCAACGGAAACCATTTTGTGCGCTGGGTCTTGTCAATTGTAACCACCGTGACTACTATTCACGAATAGTAACCATCATGGTTACCCTTTGCTGGATCGACCCACACATCTCCCAGCTCTCGTCCGCGACGCAGCGGACGGGCCATCTACTGTATTGAGGAGTCATTGGTGACTACTGACAAGCACGGGGCTCCCCGTCTCGCCGGCGGCATCGCAGCCGCCGAACCATCGCCGGGCAGTCATCTGCCGCTCGGCCCCGTTGAACTTCCGGAGCTCACGGAAGAGCCCCAGATTCCCGTGAGCAGGGGCTACATTTTCTGGCTCATGCTTGCCAGCTTCGGGGCATCCATCGCCATGATGGTGCCACTGTCCTATGGCATCGCTGTGCGGATCACCGAACTCGCTCCCGGCCAGGAGCAGATGCTTGGGTTCATTACGGGCACGGCGCAGGGAATCTATTTGATCGTCAGCCCGCTCATCGGCATCTGGAGTGACCGTACGCGGTCCCGCTTCGGCCGGCGCGCGCCCTTCATCTTCCTTGGAACAGCCATCGGCCTTGCGGGCTTGGTTGTCATGGGGCTCGCACCCAACCTTCTGCTGGTGGGCGCCGGATGGATCCTGGGCATGGCGGGTTGGTCCATATCCGGTGCCGCCATCCAGAACCTCATGGCTGATAAGTTGCCCGAGGGCCAGCGGGGCCGGGTCTCTGCTTTGACCGGCCTGATGACCCAGATCGCTCCTGTTTTGGGCATTGGCGTTGCGTATGCTGTTTCGTCGAACACCTTCCTGGTCTTCGTGGTACCCGGCGTGATCGGCGCAGTCCTCCTGGCACTGTTCCCGCTCATCAAGCCGGAGGGAAGCTCGCAGCATATCCCTGTCGACACGCGGGTCACCTTCCGGTCAGTTGTTGCCAGCTATGGTTTCAGCGTCCGCAAGTACCCGGACTTTGCGTGGAACTGGTTGGGCCGTTTCGTCTTCTTTATGGGCCTGTACTTCAACACCACCTTCGGCACCTTTTTCTACGCACAGCGCCTTGATCTCCCGGTACGGGAAGTGGCCGGAGTCGTGGCAACCATCGGCATGCTTGGCGTGGTGGCCGCTGCGGCCGGTGCGCTTCTGGGTGGATTCCTGTCAGACAAGCTCAAGAGGCGGCGCTTGTTTGTCCTGGTTGCTGCGATCCTCTTCGTCGGCGGCGCATTGGCTGAGGCATTCGCGTGGTCGCTGCCCCAACTGATCATTGGCGCGGTCCTCATGCAGACTGCCATTGCCGTGTTCGCCACCGTGGATCAGGCCATCATTTTCGCCATCCTGCCCAACCGGACCGAAACGGCGCGTTACATGGCCGTGGTCGCCTTCGCCCAAAAGATACCAAGCGCAGTGGCCCCTCTTTTGGCCTCCGTGATCATCACCATCGGTATCACCGGAGCGGACAAGAACTACACCTTCCTGTACCTCTCCGGCGCAGCTCTGGCACTGATCGGCGGCCTCGTGATCTCGCTCAAGGTCAAGTCCGTCCGCTAACCGCCGGCATCAGCAGAAAATTAAGGAAAATACATGGCCCTCGTGCCCTATGACCTCACTGTGGACAGCGGCGGAGACCAGTTCCCCGTCACAGGTCCGTCCCCCAGGCTCTCTTGGAAGATTCCCGCGGACGCAGTAGCAACGGCGTATGAAGTGGAAGCAACGGTCGACGGCGTGGCTCAGCCGCAAGCGATCCTTGCCCACAGGCTCTACGTTCAGTGGCCCTGGCCGGATCTCTCCAGCCGGCAGCGGGTCACATGGCGCGTACGGGTTGCCGGGGACCCGAACGGATGGTCGGCTTGGTCGTCATTTGAAGCGGGACTTTTCGACGCCAATTGGATGGCGTCCTGGATTTCCCCGGTGGAGGAAGAAGGGACGGCGTACGGCCAACGTCCGGCCCATTGCCTCACCACGGAATTCACGGTGGACGCCGACGTAAAGTCTGCCCGACTGTATGCCACAGCCCTTGGTGTATACACGGCTGCGGTCAACGGGGGTAAAGCCGGAACTGCCGAACTGTCCCCGGGGACGACGTCGTACGACCATACTCTCTATGCGCAGGCCTCGGACGTCACGTCGTCGCTGGTACCCGGGACCAACGTGCTGTCCATTGAGCTGTCCGATGGCTGGTACCGGGGACAAGTGGGCGCGTTCCGCCACCCGGCCGACTGGGGAAACACGTTGGGCGCCCGCGCCGAACTTCACATCGATAAAGTTGATGGAACCAGCCAAGTGATCGTGACCGACGGCGCCTGGACGTCCGCACCATCAACCACGACGCGAGCGGATCTTATGGAAGGGCAGACAGTTGACTTCGCCGCTCGGGCGGAACCGGCGTCGAAAGTCCTCCTCAACGCTGTCAATGCCCCCGCGATTGGCTGGTCCCCTGCCCCGGCAGTACGGGTCATAGACTCGCGGCCGCCGGTAAGCGTCACGCAGATCAGCCCAGGCGTGTGGATCGCGGACTTTGGTCAAAATGCCTCCGGGTGGATCCGGCTTGAGGATCTCGGGCCACAGGGAACCCATACGGTGATCGAATACGGCGAGTATGTGGACGGCGACGGCGACCTCTCCACCACGCACCTGGACTCACACAGGCCAGGGGAACCGACCATGATCTTCACGCAGCGTGACGAGGTCACCGCAGGAGCCGCAGCTGAAGTCTTTGAACCCCGCCACACAGTCCACGGCTTCCAGTTCGCCCGCATCACCCGCAAGGCAGTGCCGCTGGATACCACCAAGCTTGCAATGCAGCTTGTCCACAGCGACCTCCGCCGTACAGGTGCTTTTGAGTGCAGCAATGAAGATCTCAACAGCCTTCATCGAATCGGGGAATGGAGCTTCCTTGGAAATGCCGTGGACGTTCCCACGGATTGCCCAACGCGCGAACGGCTTGCATGGAGCGGTGACTACCAAGTGTTCATTTCCACAGCTACCCGGCTGCGGGACGTGCTCGGCTTCAGCCGGAAATGGTTGCAGTCCGTTCGCGATGACCAATTGGCGGACGGGCGCATAGCGAACTTCTCCCCCGACGGCCGCGGTATCAAGAACCATTTGGACGATCAGTTTGCCATGATGACCGGATCCGCCGGGTGGGGGGATGCGATCGTTGCCGTTCCCTGGGAACTGTACGAAGCCTACGGAGACGAACAGGTACTCGCCGAGAACTGGGACGCGATGCTCCGTTGGGTGCGGTGGGCCCTGGAGATGGCGCGGACAACCCGCCACCACGCCAGGGTCAAGGCATCTCCGGAACCGGAACCTTACGAGCAGTATCTGTGGGACGGAACATTCCATTGGGGTGAGTGGACGGAGCCCAAGCAGCGGGATGCCGAAGGGCGCCTGATTGATCCTGTCCAGGACAACCCGATGGCTTGGTTCATGGAGGACAAGGGCGAGGTGGGCACCGCTTACCTCTTCCGCTCTACTTCCACTCTGGCCAGGATTGCCGCTGTCCTTGGACGATCCGCCGAAGCGGCTGAGTGGACGGCGATTTCAGAATCCGTCCGCAATGCCTGGCAGGCAGCGTATTTGCGTGCGGACGGAACAACGGACGCAGATACCCAGGCCAGCTACGTGCGGGCGCTGGCACTTGGCCTGCTGCCGGAGGATCGCCGGGAGGCCGCCGTCGATCGGCTGGTTGAACTCATCCGTTCCGCAGGCACCCACGTGGGAACAGGCTTCCTGTCCACCGGCTACCTGCTGCCGGTACTGGTGGAAGCCGGCAGGGCCGACGTCGCTGATGAGTTGCTGCTTCAGCGCACGGCGCCGTCGTGGCTGTACATGGTGGACAAGGGCGCCACCACCATCTGGGAATCGTGGGAAGGAATTGACCAGAACGGCGACGCCCATGATTCGTTGAACCATTACAGCAAGGCAACCGTGCTCCGGTTCCTGCACGAGCACACCTTGGGATTGCGGCAGGCCGAAGGCTCCGTGGCCTGGCAGTCAATTGTCATCGCGCCCACACCAGGTGCCTCGGTTACCTGGGCCCGCGGCTCACACGAAACCCCCAACGGCACCATCAACGTCCATTGGCGGATCGACGGTGACGAGCTGGTCATCGACGCCGACATCCCCGCAGAAACAACCGCCCTGATCATTTTCCCCGATGGATCCGAACACACTGCCGGACCGGGCACCTTCCATTCCGCAGCACCTGCTGCTTCCCGCAGCAACAGCGTCCCAAGTCACGCCTGAACCACTTGCCGAATGCCTGCAGAGGCATCACAACCATCAAGAAACGAGTAAACCCATGACGACTTTCCCCGCCAACTTCCTCTGGGGTGCCGCTACCGCCGGCCACCAGATTGAAGGAAACAACGTCAACAGCGACTGGTGGGCACGTGAACTG
This sequence comes from Arthrobacter sp. TmtSoilC79, assembly GCF_059739405.1. Taxonomy (NCBI): domain Bacteria; kingdom Bacillati; phylum Actinomycetota; class Actinomycetes; order Micrococcales; family Micrococcaceae; genus Arthrobacter; species Arthrobacter sp. TmtSoilC79. The sequence continues at coordinate 2,614,867 of NZ_AP046051.1, forward strand.
ACCATGCCCGGCATGGAGCTCTCCGGGGACGCGTGCGACAGCTACCACCGTTACCGTGAGGACATTGACCTGCTGGCCGATGCCGGTCTGACCTCTTACCGCTTCAGCCTGGAGTGGTCGCGGATCGAGCCCGCACCCGGTGCCTTCTCCAAGGCAGAACTTGCCCATTACCGACGCATGATCGAGCACTGCTTCTCGCGGAACGTCACCCCCGTGGTCACCTTGCAGCACTTCACCACTCCCCAGTGGTTCGCGAACGACGGCGGTTGGCTGGCTCCGGACGCATCGGAAAAGTTCCAGCGCTACGTCAAGGAAACCACCACCATCCTGGACGGGGTGGAGTGGGTGGTGACCATGAACGAACCGAACATGCAGGCAGCAATCATGACAGCCATGCGCCGCATGCAACTTGCCGGGGACGCCCAGTGGCAAAGCCCCACCGTCGAGGGCACCGAAGAAACCAAGCAAACACACAGTGACTTCCTGACCTACGCTGACCCGGAAATAGGCAGAGCATTCACCACCATCCACCACGCCGCCCGGGAAATCATCCGCGCGAACACCTCCGCCAAGGTTGGATGGACAATTGCAGCCGGCGCGCTCACTGCCGCCCCGGGTGGGGAGGAAAAGCTGCTGGAGATCCGCTACGGCAAAGAAGACGTCTACTGGGAAGGCAGCCGCGGCGACGATTTTGTTGGCGTGCAGGCCTACTCCAGCCAACAAGTGGATGCCAACGGGCTCGTCCCGCACCCGCCGCACCCTGAGAACACCTTGGTGGGCACCGCGTACAGGCCCGATGCCTTGGCCATGGCCGTGAGGCACGCGTGGGACGTCACCGGGGGCGTCCCCGTGCTGGTCACGGAAAACGGCATCGCCACCGCTGATGACGAGCAACGAATCCGCTACACCGCTGAAGCGCTGCAAGGCCTGCACCAGACCATGAACGAAGGAATTGACGTGCGGGGCTACCTCCACTGGTCCCTGTTGGACAACTTCGAGTGGGGTCACTGGGAACCGACCTTCGGCCTGATTGCTGTGGACAGGGAGACCTTCGTCCGCACACCCAAACCCAGCCTGGCCTGGCTTGGCCGGGTGGCGCAAAGCAACAACCTCGACGTCGAGGTTTCAGCATGACCACAGCGTTCGCTGACGCTTCGCTCACCCCGGTCAGGGACCTGCTCTCCCTCACCGGACGCCGGGCAGTTGTCACCGGCGGGGCACAGGGCTTGGGCAAAGCCATCGCAGCACGACTCGCCGAAGCCGGCTCCGACGTCCTCATCGGGGACGTCAACGCCGATCTCGCCAAGGAGACCGCAGCCGGGATTGCCGATCGTTTTCCCGTCCGCGCCCTCGGCTTAGGCATGGATGTCAGCGACGCCGGGTCGGTGCGTCTCGGAGCACAGGAAGCCTTGGAGTCCTTCGGGGGCATCGACATCTGGGTCAACAACGCTGGCATCTTCCCCAGCGTTCCGGTCCTGCAGACCAGTGACAGCACGTGGGAGCAGGTCTTCGCCGTCAATACCCGCGGCGTCTTCAATGGCTCCCGCGAGGCCGCCCGCCATATGTCCAACGGTAAAAACGGTGGTGTCATCATCAACATCGTTTCCACCGCAGGGTTCGGCGGGACGGCGCCAGGCTTGTCGGCCTACGTTGGGTCCAAGCACGCAGTTCGCGGCATGACCAAACAAATGGCCTTGGAGTTTGCGCCCATGGGGATACGGGTGCTCGGTGTCGCCCCCACCTTCGTACCAACCGAAGGCAACATGGCCGCTGCCGCCCAACACGCCCCCTCCAGTGGAACGGAGACCATGGACGTCATGACGAACAGTCTCATTGGCCGGATCGGAACGCCGGACGACATTGCACGCGTCGTTCTCTTCTGTGCGAGCGACCTGTCTACCATCATGACGGGCAGCACGCTTTTGGCTGACGCCGGCCAGACCATCTAGCACCAAGGGCGGACAACTCTTCGGCCGGTTACGCGTGCTTCAGCAATGCACACGTAGCCGGCCGATTTTCCACTATCCAGGAAAGTGCAGAATGCCGGCTGACGAGGCACCAGTGCAAACAAAAAAAGCCAAAGCAACAATTTATGATGTAGCACAACAAGCCGGCGTTAATCCTTCAACAGTTTCCAGGGCTCTCAGTAATCCCGGAAGAGTCAGTCCGCAAACGCGGCGACTGGTTGAAATAACGGCCGGGGTTCTCAATTTCCAGGCGAACCATTCGGCACAAGTCTTGCAAACGGGATCAACAAGAATGCTGGGACTTCTTGTTTCAGATATAACCAACCCAAACTTCTTTGGCATTCTTCGGGAAGCCGGAAGAGTAGCAACACAGCAGCAGTACAGCGTAGTGCTTGGCAATGCGGCCGAATCCGCTGCCACCGAACTGTCAGCGGCGCGGCGGCTTATTAAAACAGTCGACGGCCTCATCCTGGTCAGCCCCCGCATGAGTGAAAGCAACCTTCAACTACTTGCCGCCACAAAGAAGGTTGTCGCCATCAACAGAGAGGTCAGCGGCATAGACTGCGTTGTCCCTGATCCGGACAGGGGCGTCAGCCAGGCAGTCCGTTTTCTGGCAGGGAACGGACATCAGAAGATCGTCTTCGCCGCCGGACCAGAGATGTCCTGGATGTCAGCCCGGCGCTGGGACGCGGTATCCGATGCGTGCGAGTGGTGCCATGTCACCGCAGAGCGCATCGAGTCCACATCCCCCACCATTGACGGTGGCAGAAAACTGGCCCGGACCATCAAAGCCTCAGGAGCTACGGCCGTGATCACGCACAACGACCTCATGGCTATTGGCCTGATGCACGAACTTCAAGGTGCCGGCATGGCCGTTCCCGAAGCCATCAGCATCGTGGGCTTTGACGACATCTTTGGCGCTGACTTCACCACCCCATCCTTGTCGAGCATCAGATCCCCGCTGGGAGAATGCGGATCGCTGGCCGCCGGGCTGATTCTGAACTCCTTTGCCGGCACCCCGCAGGAGCCCAAAAGCCTGATGGTGGACACGGAACTGGTCATCCGAGGATCTGCAGGTCCGGCAAGGAGTGCGCCATAAAGTGACCTGTAAACCGAGCGCTGGTCAATTTATACTTGGCTTGCGCTCTCGCGATACTTCACTTTCGAAGAGGGAGTACTGTATCTATGGTGTGGCACTCAGTTTTCAATTACTCTTTATCCATGGACTCCACAACGTCACCCCGGAAACGCTACGCGAAGACTCTTGAGCGACGTACGGCCGTTGCCCGGGCAGCCCTGGACATTGTCCTCGAGAAGGGGCATCGGGCTTTGACCACAGCTGAAGTCGCAGCGCGTGCATCCATGAGCGAAACTGCCATGCTCTACCACTTCCCAACACGCGATCACATCCTCGTGGCAGCAATGGAGCTGGCAGACCAGGAGTATCGCGCCATCCTCACAGCAGAGTTCCATGTCATTGACGGAGGAAACGCCGACTGGCCCCCACCGGCAATGGCACACCTGACACTGGATGACCAGGCCACAACCCGCCTGTTCCTTTCCCTCAGCGCGGAGGCGGTGGATCCCGGACACCCGGCCCATTCCTACCTGAAGGCCCACCACGAACAGGTGGTCTTTGAGTTCGCGGAAGGAGTGAGGAGACGCCAGGCAAAGGGGCTCGCGGATTCAGCGTTGGACCCGGACAAGGTTGGCCGCCAAATGATGGCAGCCTGGAGTGGCCTGCGGATGCAGTGGCTGATTGATCCCACCCTTGATCTCACCTCAGCAGTTTCCCAGGCGTTCCTCGCACTTAATGGGCACCCGCTCATGAAGTTCAAGCAGCAACTAACAGAGCTTATGGCCAAAAGCCAATCGGCAATTCCTTAAGAGCACCCTTCGGGATCTCCTGAAATAGACTCCGCCGCCTCGATCTTCGAAATACATTGTTTCGTTTATCAGGGGGCTATTTGTCGTACCCAGAAGTGAAACCTGCGGAATAGATTTAATCTTTAAAACATTTCTTGGCAATCGGTTGCCTTTTCGGTTTTCCAATGCTTTGCTAGTGATGTCGGTCACCCCCGACTGAATGGCCCAGACAATGGTCCCCCCTAAATCTCCAAAAGCTTTTCCTCAATGACAAAGGAGTCCCAAGACATGTTTCCTGTCTTGTCCCGAACCACATCACTGACCCGTGCGGTCGTAGCCTCAGTCGCGGTGGCGGCACTACTCTCCACAGCGGCCTGCTCATCTTCCGATCCAGCATCGGAGGCAAGCAGTTCCTCACGCAACGAGGAGCTCAGCATTGCCGTTCAAGCCCAGCCGGCTTCGTTGGACCCGGCCCAGCTCGCTGAAGGACAGCAGTCGTACATTTGGGCATCCATTTTCGACACTCTTCTCATGGTGGACAAGGACAACAAGATCCGTGCGAACGCGGCTGAGAGCTGGGAATATTCAGATGACCTCCGCACACTGACCCTCAAACTTCGCAGCGACCTGAAGTTTAGTTCCGGAGACGCCGTCACCTCCAAGGACGTTGCAGCAACCTTGGAGAGGACCAGGACGACACCGGGCCAGCAACAGCCCAAGCTCGCCAAGGTGTCTTCAATTTCCGCCCCCGATGCTTCGACGGTAGTCATTCAGCTTTCCGCTCCTGAACCATCGCTGCTGAACTACCTGGCGCAGGCCACAGGCGTTATCGGCGACGCGGACACGCTGGCATCAGAGACCACCAAGCTCCGCCCAACAGGCTCAGGACCCTACGTCCTATCGGACAAAACTGTGGACGGCACCGAGTACGTAATGGAACGCCGGGATGACTACTGGAACGCCTCGGTCTATCCCTTTAAAACCGTGAAGGTCAAAGTCATCCAGGACAGGACCGCCCAGTACAACGCGCTCCAGGCAGGGGAAGTAAAGGCAGCCCTGATTCAGGCCCCGCAACGCAAGCAGGCTGAAGGTGCGGGATTCACAGTCAAGGAGGTGCAGGCTACGGCCGCTCTCGTTCTCGTCCTGGCCGATCGAAAGGGAGAACTCGTTCCTGCCCTGGGCAATGTAAAGGTGCGCGAGGCCATCAACATGGCCTTTGACCGGGAACAGGTGGTGAAGGCCCTCCTCAACGGACTGGGCAAGCCTACGGTCCAGGTGTTCGACCCCAACAGTGGAGCCTACGACCCCGGGCTTGAAGATGCCTACAGCTTCGATCCGGCGAAGGCACGCAAGCTTTTGGCCGAGGCCGGATACGCCGATGGTTTCTCCATGACGATGCCAAGCACGGTCATCTCCCAGTCCTTCGAGCCTGTGATCACGCAGGCTCTTGCGGACATCGGGGTGAAGGTGACGTGGGAACCTGTGCCTCCGCAGAATACAGCGTCATCAATTGCTTCGAAGAAGTACCCGGCAGTTCTTTGGTTCTACGGTCTGAACAGTGCAGGCCGTCAGGTCGGCGACATGTACGCCCCTGAAGCCTTCCTCAACCCCTTCAAGTGGCAGGACCCCGAGTTCGACACGTTGCTTCAGTCCATTGCCACCGAACCGGACGATACAGCCCGTGATGCTCTGTATAAGAAGGTCAACGAATACACCGTGAAGCAGGCATTGAACGCACCGATCGCCTACGTAGGCACGCTCTGGGCCACAGCTCCGGGCATTGATTTCCTCCCTACCGGGGTGGTTTTGCCTACCGTACGTGACTTCGGCTTGTCTGGAAAATGATGCCAACCAGGAGCTCAGAGACGCCAAAGGAAAAGCCGAGAGTCTACTCATGATCAGTTACGCCCTACGACGACTTGGAGCAGGCATTGTCCTTGCCCTGCTCGTCACTTTAATTACCTTCTTCCTCCTCAGCGGCTCCTTGGAATCCGTTGCCCGCGAACGGCTGGGGGCTACCGGGACTCCGGAGTCGTTGAAGGCACTGATGACCGAACTTGGCTTCGATCGGCCGGCCATCGTCCAATACCTGGACTGGCTCGGCTCCGTCCTGACCGGGGATTTTGGTACCTCCCTTTTCACCAGTCAACCCGTAGCCCCGGCCGTTGCCGCCCGACTGGGCGTGACCCTGTCGCTCGTGGTCACAGCGCTCATCATCACAGTGATCGTCAGCGTTGCGCTGGGCGTCTGGGCAGCCACCAGGGGTGGACTGGCTGACAAGGTCTCCCAAGGCTTGTCCTTGATTGGTTACGTGGTCCCCGGCTTGCTCATCGCCATTGTCCTGGTGGCTGTTCTCGCGGTGAATTTGAAGTTGCTGCCGGCAACCGGATTCACTCCTTTCGCTCAGAATCCGGGGAAATGGGCCACATCGATCACCATCCCCGTCATTGTGCTTGTCATCGGTGGAGTGGCCAGCATGGCCGCACAAATCCGCGGCTCCATGATCGGCGAGCTCAGGAAGGACTACGTCCGTACGCTGAGGACCCGCGGGGTACCAACGCGCTCGATTGTTCTTCGCCACGCGCTTCGGAATGCGGCGAGTCCTGCCTTGACGGTCCTGTCCCTTGAATTCATTCAAATGCTCGGTGGTGCGCTCATCATCGAGAACGTGTTCGCGCTTCCTGGCTTCGGCGCCTACGCATTCAACGCCTCCCTCCAAGGCGATATCCCTATCATCATGGGCATCACCCTGTTCAGCGTCATGTTGGTGGTCATGGTGAACCTCATTACAGACGTCGTGAACGGCTGGCTCAACCCGAAGGCGAGAATCTATTGAGCATCGAAGAACTCAGCGTGGATCCGGGGCTTGCATCCCCACCCAGGAAATCTCCGCTAAGGAAACTCGCCAAGGACCCCCAGGCCATCATCACTTCGGTTCTGCTGCTTGCCATCATCATCCTGGGTCTCCTGACGCCGTTGATTGCGCCGCATGATCCCAATGAGGCCCAACTCAATGCCATCAACGCGGCACCCGGGACCCCGGGGTACATTTTGGGGGCCGACCAAAACGGGCGCGACATCGCTTCGCGGCTTCTGCATTCAATCGGTACCAGCCTGATCGCAGGATTAATCGGTGCAAGTGTTGCCTTGACCATCGGCATCACCTTTGGCCTGATCGGTGGGTACTTCGGCCGAAAGCTGCGCAGCGCAACGGAGTGGGTTTTCAGCCTCATCATGACGTTTCCGGGGCTCTTGCTGCTAATAGTCCTGATGCCGGTCACCAAGGGCGACTACCGGGCAACCATGCTCATCTTTGGGGTCCTGCTCTCCCCCGGCGTTTACCGTATCGTCAGGAACCTGGTCCTTGGGGTCAAGAACGAACTCTACGTTGACGCTGCGCGGGTATCGGGCTTGTCCAACCTGCGGATTCTTGGGCGGCATGTGTTGTTTGCTGTCCGCGGTCCCATCATCGTTGCCACCGCATTTCTTATCGGCTCCGCAATCAGCCTCCAGTCGGGCTTGGCCTTTCTCGGAGTAGGGTCAACACTGGTTCCCAGCTTTGGCGCGATGATCGCCGATGGCTTCACAAATCTCTACGTCGATCCCACCCAATTCATCTGGCCCAGTGTCATGCTCGGGACTCTGACAGCTTCCCTTGTATTGCTGGGCAACTCACTAAGGGACGCCTTTGAGGGCGTCAAACTCACGCCCGTGAAAGCCCGGGCCGCACAAGCCGGCCGCACCCCCGCGAAGGACGCCGTCCAGGGCTCGACGACGGACCTGCTGTCCGTCCGCGATCTGGGCATCGCTTACCCCACACCCTCGGGCGAACTCAAGGAAGTAGTGAAAGGGGTCGAGCTCACGTTACAGGCAGGTGAAACCCTGGGCTTGGTGGGTGAATCCGGCTCAGGAAAGACACAAACAGCTTTTGCCATTCTTGGTGTGCTTCCGCCTGAGGCCGTGGTCACGCATGGTTGGGCACAGCTGGCTGGCCGCAATTTGATTGGCCTTACCGAACGGGAGTTCCGTACCCTTCGTGGACGCGACATTGCCTACATACCCCAGGAACCCATGTCCAATCTGGATCCCTCCTACACAGTGGGCGCCCAACTCGTCGAAGGCATACGCGCCTCTGCACAGATGTCACGGCGGGAGGCAAAAGCAACAGTAATGGAGCTTCTGGTGCGTGTTGGAATTGAACATCCTGAACGGACTTTTGACTCTTATCCCCACCAGATCTCCGGCGGAATGGCCCAACGCGTCCTCATTGCAGGTGCTGTGGCCAGTCGTCCCAAACTCCTCATCGCCGATGAACCCACCACTGCCCTGGATGTCACTGTCCAAGCCGAAATCCTGGACCTTATCAGGGACCTGCAAGCCGAAATGGGCATGGCCGTGTTGCTAGTGACACACAACTTCGGCGTGGTGGCAGACATCTGTGACCGGATCGCCGTGATGCAGGACGGCCGGGTTGTGGAATCAGGGACAGCACTGGAGCTCTTCCGGGAACCTCAACATCCCTACACGCAGATGCTCCTCGGATCCATCCTTGACGAACACACCGTTCGGACCGACCAACCCATTCCCGTCTCGGCGGCTATTTCGGGGAGTAATTGATGACACCGCAGTTGTTGAACGTGGAAGACCTTCGCGTCGCCTTCAAGGGCCGGGGCTTCAGGCCCAGGGAAGTGGAGGTCCTGCACGGAGTTTCCCTGTCAATCGCCAAAGGTGAGACTCTCGGCGTCGTGGGGGAATCCGGGTCCGGCAAAACCACCATTGGCCGGGCCGTCCTTGGGCTTGTCAAGCCGGCATCGGGCCGCATCACCTTCCAGGGTTCGGATATCACCCACGCCACGCCCAAGGAACGCCGTCAGTTGTCCAAAGACATCCAAGTGGTGTTCCAGGACCCCTACACGTCCCTCAACCCGTCCCTGACCATCGGCGACACCCTGAGCGAGCCCCTCATCGTCCAGGGAACAAGTGCCTCTGAAGCCCGGACCCGGGTTCGGATGCTGTTGGATCAAGTCGGCCTGCCCGGGGACGCGGCTGAACGTTTGCCCCGGGAGTTCAGCGGCGGACAACGGCAACGAGTAGCCATAGCCCGGGCCCTTGCGCCCGAACCCAAACTCATTGTCTGCGACGAACCCGTCTCGGCGTTGGACCTTTCCACACAGGCCCGGGTCATGGACCTCTTCATCGACATCCAAAGGCGCACAGGCGTTGCCTACTTGTTCGTCTCACACGACCTGTCCGTGGTCCGGCACATCAGCCATCGGGTCAGTGTCGTCTACAGGGGGGACATCGTTGAAACCGGCCCTGCGGACCGGGTAACTTCCACACCCGAGCACCCCTACACCCAGCGACTGTTGCTGGCTGCACCCATCGCAGACCCCGTGGAACAGGAGAAGCGCCGGGCAGATCGGCACCGATTGGCTGAGCTGCACCGGGAACAGCAAGTCCAGGCTGGAGTTGCAGGATGACGAATGGACCCGTGGATGAGGCACGTCGTCCCCAAGCTCCACTGCGGTGGGCTGTTGCCGGGGCCGGGACTATCTCCCGCAGCATAGTGCCGGATCTACAGCTCTTGCCCGGAAATCACGTGGAAATGATCTTCAGCAGAAACCCGGCGAAAGCCGCCGGTTTCGCAGAGGACTTCGGCCTGGACAGGTGGACCGATGACTTCGATTCGCTTGTCATGGACCCTGAGGTTGACGTTGTGTATCTGGCGACGCCGTTCGCTACCCATGCTGCCTTGGCGCGCCAAGCGCTGAATGCCGGCAAACATGTGGTTGTCGAGAAGCCCATGGCACTGAATGCGGATGAAGTGCAAGACCTCTTTGCGCTTGCCGAAAGCCAAGGGCTCTTCCTCATGGAAGCAATGTGGATGAAGTTCAACCCCGCATTCCAACACCTCTTCGAACTGCTCCGCACTGGAATCATCGGACAGCCTTCCAGCATCCGCGCAGGATTTGGCTTTCCCCTGATCGCCGATGGTGGCAGCAGATGGGATATTGAGCGCAGCGGAGGAACGCTCCTGGACCAAGGGATCTACCCGGTGACCCTGGCCCACTCAATCTTCGGTGAGCCAACATCCATAACGGCCAACGGCCGCCTGAGGGCCGACGGGCTCGACTTCGCCGAACATTTCACCCTTGACTTCGCAGGGGGCCAGTTTGCGCAATGCGCGAGTTCAATGACCGAATTCGTCGATCCCTCTGCCTCCATCAGCGGCGCCAAGGGCTGGATCACCATCCCAGGCATGTTCTGGACATCCACTACCCTCCAAATCCACGCAGGTTCCTGGGAAAAAATGTTCGCCCCTGAACCCATCGATCACGCCCGCGAGGGCAACGGCTATGTTCCCATGCTCAGAGCCGCCGGCGAAGCAATCCGTGCCGGCGATACCCAACACCCGGTACATCCGGCAAAAGACACGATTGCCGTGTTCCGCACCCTGGACACCATCGCAAGCCAGTTATCTCATTGACAGCCAAGCAGGAGAAAATACATTGCTTAAGCCCCGCTCTACAATTACCCGCGAACTTATCAACTTGGACGGCCTTTGGCGCTTTGCCGTGGAGAATCCCAACGTCCCGGAACCCTGGAAAGGTGTTCTGGGAGGAAATCTCGAGGCCGCCGTACCGTCGAGTTACAACGACCTTTTTGCCGACCAGAAGATCCGGGACCACGTGGGCTGGGTGTGGTACCAGCGGACCGTCCGTGTACCGCGGGGCTGGACCGGCGAAAGAGTTTTGCTCCGCTTGGACGCAGCCACGCACGAGGGCAAGGTCTATGTTGACGACGTCCTGGTAGCCCGGCACGTAGGCGGCTACACACCTTTTGAAGCAGACATCACGGACCACCTCTCGCCCGGAGATGAATTCAGGCTCACGGTTGGGGTGAACAATGAACTGACCAGTGCCACTATCCCCCCGGGCAGCATCAGCGTCAGCCAGGACGGGCGACGCCAACAGACCTACCTGCATGACTTCTATAACTACGCTGGCCTGGCACGGTCAGTGTGGCTCTACAGCAAACCAGAACGCCATATCAGCGACATCACTGTTGTTACCGGCGTTATTGGCCGAACCGGCGTCATAGATTATTCAGTCGAAACAAGTCACAAGACGCCGGTCCGCGTCCGGGCTCTGGATGCTGCAGGCCAGGAAGTTTCATCGGCCGAAGGCACTCAGGGGACACTTACCATCGAGGATGTCTCGCTGTGGCAACCAGGCGCATCTTACCTATATAACCTGATGGTAGAGCTCCTCGACGGCGAAGACGTCATTGACAGTTACACGGAACCGTTCGGTGTGCGGACGGTGGAAGTCCGCGGGACCCAGTTCCTCATCAATGGAGAGCCCTTCTACTTTACGGGCTTCGGCAAACACGAGGACACAGCCGTCCGGGGCAAGGGTCACGATAACGCCTACCTTGTGCACGACTTCCAGTTGTTGGACTGGGTAGGAGCCAACTCGTTCCGGACCTCGCACTACCCCTATGCGGAGGAGGTGCTGGAATTCGCGGACCGCCACGGCATCGTCGTCGTCGATGAAACCGCAGCCGTTGGGCTGAACCTGGGGGTCCAGGGAGGGCTCACGGGGGTGGGCCCGAAACCCACTTTTTCACCGGAAACCTTCAACCACGAAACCCAAGCAGCCCACGCGCAGCACCTTCGCGAGGTCATCTCACGCGATAAGAACCATCCAAGCGTTGTCATGTGGAGTATCGCCAACGAACCGGCCTCCAACGAGGACGGGGCACGGGAGTTCTTCGAGCCTCTCGTCCAGCTCGCCCGTGAGCTCGATCCAACCCGTCCCCTGACCTACGCCGCCGTCATGTTTGCCACCTTCCAGAACGACAAAATCGCGGATCTCTTCGACGTCCTGAGCATTAATCGCTACTACGGCTGGTACATCTTCACCGGGGACCTTCAGACCGCAGAAGATTACCTTGAACGTGACCTCCGCGGTTGGGTGGAGGCCTTCGGCAAGCCCATCATGATGAGCGAATACGGGGCAGACACCATGCCGGGACAGCACTCCATCTGGGACATGCCTTGGAGCGAGGAATACCAGCAGTCCTTCCTGGCCATGAACCACCGGGTCTTTGACAGGATTGACGGCTTTGTAGGGGAACACGTCTGGAACTTTGCCGACTTCCAAACGTCCAACGGCATCCACCGTGTGGACGGCAACCGTAAGGGTGTTTTCAGCCGGGATAGAAAACCAAAAGCAGCAGCACACGCCCTGCGTGCCCGTTGGACTGGTCTCAAGCGTGCCAAGCCCGCGGTGGACGAAACAGCGGTCCCCGAAAACTTAACAGCCCAGCTCAAAGCAGCACCGGCTCTCGAAGGAGCAAAATGACCAACCGCACCAAGGCACTGACCGGCTCCCGCCCTATTCGGGAATGGCTTGCCCATCCCGCTGGCGGTCCCCTTCTTCGGGGAATGCTAAAGGAGGCAGGTCAGGACGAATCAGCCCTGAAACCCATCGATCACCTTGCCCTGCAACAGCTCGTGGAACTCGGTGGCGGACAGTTCCCGCAGTCTTTGCTTGATCATCTGGTCAGGGAAGCAAATGGGGGAATCGAACCAGAGGCGGACGCCGAGGACATCGACGACACCCTTTGGCAAGAACGCATCACCGATGGCAGATTCCTGGGTAAGACTGTGATCGTCACGGGCGCCGGCTCGGGTATCGGCCGGGCCACTGCCTCCAGGATTGCCAGGGAAGGCGGCAGGGTGATTGCCGTAGACATCGCAGCTGCCCGGCTTGAGGCACTGGCGATGGCTCACCCGGAGGCTGAGGTGGTAACCGTCCAGGCTGACATCACCAAGGAAGAAGACATTCTGAGGATTGTTGAAGCCGCTGGAGACCGGGTATATGCGTTGGCAAACGTCGCCGGAATCATGGACGACATGACCCCGTTGCACGAGGTGGCCGATGAGGTCTGGAACCGGGTGTTCGCGGTCAACGTGGACGGAATGTTCCGCCTGACCCGCGCCGTACTTCCGATCATGATGGCCGCCGGGCGCGGTTCCGTCGTAAATGTGGCCTCCGAAGCCGCACTACGTGGCAATTCTGCAGGACTGGCGTACACCGCTTCCAAACATGCAGTTCTCGGACTCACTCGCAGTACCGCCTTTATGTACGCGCCTCAGGGAATCCGCGTCAACGCAGTGGCCCCGGGCCCGGTTGCAACAGGCATCGAGGCCACCTTTGGATCCGAGCTCGGCGCGAACCGGTTGGGACCGTTCATGCAGATAATTCCCCCTGTTGCTGTGGCCTCGCAGTTGGCTGCCTCCATCACGTTCCTCCTCAGCGAGGACGGAACCAACATCTCCGGAGCCGTCCTGCCATCGGACGGTGCGTGGTCAGTTCAGTAGGCGCTGAACTGACCACGCTGTACCGCAAGCCACCATTCTCGGGTCACGTCCGCGAACGCCGGGATAACGTGAGGCTAGAACAGGGTTTCGCTTCGGATGACGTTGATCATGGGTGAAAGCAGTCGCAGGAGACTGTTGGCTTGATCGTGTGCTTCGTCGTTTTGGCCTGTACGTGACCGTCCTCGACGACGGTCACGTACAGGCCGGCGTCGGCGGCTCCGCCCCGGAGAGAAGTTCGCCGACCGCCCCCAATTCACTTCCGCATGCTTACACCAGACCGCGATGATCGATACACCTGAAAAGTGATCAAGCGTATCCGCCACTACGAGACCCTGGGCGTGACGGAGTTCGGCCTCTGGTCCTACAACAGCCTGTCCCATGAAGAGAAGAAGCGCTCATTGAAACTCTTCATCGAACACGTAGTACACGCCTTCCAGGAAGTACCGGCAAACGCCGCCCCATAGTCTGGTGATGTTTTCACGAGCCAATGCCGGAGCGCTCTGAAATCCACCGAATCGGCCGTCCTGGCCAGCCGGGCATGCGCCTGGCTGGCTAGGCCGGCCGCAGAGGATGGCCACCGTTGGGCGCGGCGGCGGACTCAATCCTCGGCGTCGGAGCCTAACTCGCCCTGAGGGAAAAGATGCCGGCGGGCGGCGCCAACAAGCTGGCGTTCTACGCCTACTTGCAAAGAGGCGCCTCCCGCAGGCAGCGGTTTGCGCACCGGATCTCTTGGAAGGTTGCCTGCCCTATGCTTGGTCTGGATTGAATCGGATGTGCCAGGGAGGCCTTTCCCTTGAAACCGGAGGAACACGATGACCACAACGGATCCCGCCCACCGGTTTCGCGGCGGGACGCGCGAAGGTGAAGCCAGAGCACTGGTTGCACTGGTGACTGGGGCAACCTCCGGTATCGGGGCGGAAATTGCCAAGCGTCTCCGTCAGGACGGGTTCATGGTTATCATCAGCGGCCGCTCCGTCGAAAGGGGCGAACGCGTGGCACGCGAACTTGGTGACACCGTGCACTTTGTCCAGGCCGACCTCACGGCACCCCGCGCGGCGGAAGAGCTCGTGGAGACGACGATCCGGGTAGCCGGCAACTTGGACGTACTGATCAATAACGCAGCAGTGGATCACGTAGGACCGCTGCTCGAAACACCCTCCGACGAGATCCGGGAAACATTCGAGATGAATACCTTTGGAGCTATCTCCTGCCTGCAGGCCGCGGGCCGCGCCATGCGCGCCCAAGGCACGGGTGGCGCAATTATCAATATCACTTCCCGTTTGGCCAGCGTAGGCGTCCCCTCCATGTCGATCTATAGTGCCAGCAAAGGGGCCATGCTCGCCCTTACCTCTGCAGCAGCCGTGGAGCTGGCACCCCACAATATACGTGTCAACGCTGTCGCACCGGGCATGACAAACACGCCCCTTTACGCCGAATGGTTGTCGGCCCAGCCCAACCCGGAGGAAACCATGCGACATGTGGCTGGCGCAATTCCCTTGGGACGGATAGCCGAACCCGCAGACGTGGCCGCGGCGGTGGCTTACCTGGCAAGTCCCGCAGCCGCCTACGTCACCGGCGTCTCACTACCGGTCGACGGCGGCTACCTTGCCCAATAACTTCCTGCCCACCGCCTTCCAACTGCGCCAGCCCTATACTTGCCCATGATTCGGCGGGCGCACGACCGGCTCTATCGTTGCTCTACCCCGCACCAATCAGCGATGAACAGCGCAATCGCCCTGGTGACCTCGCGAAGTGATTCCACAGACACACATTCGTCGGCACCGTGTGTACGCTGGCACTCGGGTCCGAACACCAGCGATGGAGTGTTATCGAACAACCCATAGACCCGTGCGTCGAGATAGGCAGGAGTGGTAACGGTGCCCAATAGCCGGCCGTTGGCTGCGGCGAAGGCTCTGCCAAAGGAATCTTCTGCCTCGCTTCCGGGCTCCAAGGAGTAACCGTCTGAGTAAAACCCCGTCTTGGTAACGCTCGGTATAACGCCCCCGAGGGCTGGATTCTCCTGCGCCGCCCGTTCGATGGTTTCAAGTATTTCAGCCCATGCGTCCCCGGCGGCACGTCCCGGGGGAAAAGCTACTCGCATGCTGAACTCACACCAGTCCGGCACTGATGAAGTCCAATCGCCTCCATTTATCAGACCGACGTTGAAGTTGAATGGGTGTTGCAGCTCCTCAAAATACTTGACTGATTTCGAAGCCTCGTTCCACCTTGCTTCAACTCTCCGCAAGTCGGAGATAAGGGCGTAAGCGGCATCCACTGCGTTGAAGCCTTCGGACATCTCGGCTGCATGAGCTGCCTGTCCGGCAAGGCGGACTTTGAACCAGATGACCCCGACGTGTGCCCTGACCAACTCGCCGCCCACGGGCTCCGGGATCAAAACCGCATCTGCGTGATAGCCGTGCTGGAGAGTTGAAACAGTGCCGTTGCCGGTGCTTTCTTCTTCAGGTACAGACTGCAGATGAACTCGGCCCAGAGGGCGCAGACCGGCAGCCTGCACGGCAGCCAAAGCGAAAGGGGCAGCTGCCAATCCTGCTTTCATGTCCGCAGCTCCTCGGCCATAGAGCCACCCCTCAGCTATCACCGCGTTGAAGGGTCCGCGGCTCCAGAGCTCGGGTAAGCCCGTCGGTACGACGTCGACGTGTCCGTTCAGTATCAAGCTGCGTCCGGTCTCCACTTCCGGAGTATAGGTACCGACCACGACTTCACTGCCGGAATAGTCGACGTCGATTGCGCCCGCGGCTGGGTGGAGGGCAAGTTCCGCAGGGTCGAGGGTCCACCGGTCGATGGTCAGCCCCAAACTCCTGTACCGGGACTCCATCAGGTCCTGGGCCGCCTTCTCAGAACCCCGCAAAGAAGGGGTTTCGACTAAGGAAACAGTGAAGGCCAACTGTTCATCGAAGGCTGCATCTACAGCTGAAAGAATGGCGTGTCGTTGCTGGGGCGTTGTCATGGAGTCCTTTCAGGAACCTCGGCGTTTTTCAGGAGCCAATCATGGCGGGAGAGTCGACGGGCAGGTTTTTTAGCCTGTAACGTTCCAGGGCCGCGACGCCAGTGGCCGTGGCGATAACGAGCAGCGCGTAGAAGGCAGCTACACTCCAAGGCCCGGTACCCACCAACAATGCTTGGGCTACCAATGGGGTGGAGCCACCAATGATCGTTGCGCACAGTTGATAGGCGACCGATACTCCGGTGTAGCGTACGTGGATCGGGAAAGCGGCCGCTAGGGTCGAGGCCAACAGAGCATAGTAGGCCGACCCTCCGAAAACATTCAGGACCATCATGGTGGCTAAGAACACGATGTTGCCTGACAAGAGCGCCAGGAACAGGGGCACAATCATCAACAGGGCGAGGCCCAAAGCACCGAGCATTAGTTTGAGAACACCGATTCGTTCGGCAATCCTCGCTGCCATAGGCTGCCAGATGAACTGGAGGATTGCGGTGGCAAGGAAGATATTGAGGATTACTTGACGGTCCATCTTCAATTGCCCAGTCGTCCAAGCGAGCAGGAAAGTGTTGCCGAAATAGGCCGATGAAATTCCCAAAATGGATGCCAAAACTCCGAGCATCACGGCCGTGCGTGCAACACGAAAGACAGTCACGACCGGGACTTCAGCGACCTTCCGGCGTGCCTTCGCCTCGGTGAAGGCCGCGGATTCCTCTACTTTGGCCCTGATGACCAGCCCTACGACCACAAGAACGGCGGAGAACAGGAACGGTATACGCCACCCCCATGCCAGAAATTGCTCGTTGGGTAGAAGACCGACCAGCAGGAATGCCAGGGTCGCCAGGATGGAGCCGGCCGGTGAGCCCTGTTGCACCCATGTCCCTGCCCGCCCCTTGTTTTGTTCTGATGCATTCTCTGTGGCAAGGAGGACTGCGCCGCCCCATTCACCGCCAACTGCTATCCCCTGCAGTGCGCGGAGCAAGATCAACAGCACAGGAGCGGCAATACCTATGCTGGCGTAGCCCGGAAGGACGCCGATCATGGCGGTGGCAATGCCCATCAGCATCAAAGTGATGATGAGCGTGTTTTTCCGCCCGATCTTGTCCCCGAAATGCCCAAAGATGATGCCGCCAAGCGGGCGGGCAAGGAAACCCACCCAGAAAGTGGCAAAAGACGCCATGAGAGCTGCACCCTCCGCCGCCTGAGGGTAGAAGACTTTGCTGAAAACCAGGGCTGCGGCAGTGCCGAAAATGTAGAAGTCGTACCACTCGATGGCGGTTCCGACGAAGGCCCCCAGAGTGGCGCGCCTTTGCGCCGTCGTGCGATCCGCCGGGATCTTGGCCATGTTGTCTCCTTGTTGTCGTAAAAAGAGGTGCAGGTCACTTCTACGACAACTATGGGCGGCCAGGACCTTTCAGTCATCGGTCATGTGACCGATGTTGCGACGTTTCGAAGTCTCTAGCATGTGGTGACCGTGTCACGCAGTCATCATCCAGGAGAGGTCGTCATGCAAGAAGCAAAAGTTGTGGTTGTTACCGGTGCAGGCAGTGGGCTGGGCGCAGCAATTGCCGATACCTTCGCTGGACAAGGTGCAACCGTTGTCCGTGGGGATATCCGCTACGAAGGTGAAAGGGACTCCCGACTTTTCCTTGACCTTGACGTGGCTGACTCCACTTCGTGGGAGGACTTCGCTTCCTCCGTGGAGCGGCGTTTCGGCGCCATTTCCGTTCTGGTCAACAACGCCGGCGTCAGTATTCGGACGGACTTGCTGCGAACGTCCGACGAGAAGTGGGACCAGATCATCCGGACCAATTTGTGGGCTCCATGGAAGGGAATCAAAGTGTTCTCCCCCCAGCTTCAGCAAACCAACGGAACGGTCATAAATGTGGGTTCCATTTATGGCGAGACTGTGCCTCCCATGACTGGTGAACTGCCTGCTTCTGTCGCATATCAAGTGAGCAAGGCGGGGCTGCACAGACTGACGAAGGTGGCCGCCGTTGAGCTGGCCACCATGGGCATCCGTGTCAACGCAGTTATGCCCGGAGTCTTCAGAACGCCGCTTCTGGAGGACCTCCCTGACTCCGAAGCCCGTCTTCGCATCGCCGGAGCACCCATGAACCGTGCGGGTCAAGTGCAGGAACTCGCCGCCGCCGTCGCGTTTCTCGCAAGCAACGAGTCCTCGTTCGTGACAGGTGCATTGCTACCGGTGGACGGGGGTTACCTCGCAGCGTCCTAGCCCATCCACCGTTTGCCCTAACCACCAGGCCCAAAGGTTACAAATAATGTCCAAGCAACAAATCAATATGCTGCAAACCCCGGCTTCCGCGGCAGCCCAACGTCGAGCAGTTCTCGCCGGGAGCTTCGGAAATCTTTTGGAACAGTACGACAACCTCGTATACGCCTACTCGGCCAGCCTTTTGGCAGTGGTGTTCTTTCCAACAGCAGAAGGCATCACAGGGATATTGGCAACCTTCGCCGTTTTTGCAGTTGGTTTCCTTGCCCGGCCCGCCGGAACACTGATTTTTGGCCATATTGGCGACAAAGTCGGCCGAAAACAGGCCCTTATTGTGAGTGTGGGGTTGATGGGCGCAGCAACTTTACTGATAGGTTGCCTGCCCACCTACAACTCCATAGGCGCCTGGGCTCCCGCTCTGCTGGTTGCCGTACGCCTTATTCAAGGCGCCGCCGTCGCGGGTGAGTGGGCGGGCTCCGCCGCAATGCTTGTCGAGTACGCTCCCCCGCACCGCCGCGGCTTTTTTGGAAGCTTTAACCAAGTAACCACGGCGGCCGGATTTCTCCTTGCTTCTGCGGTCGTCGCCCTGAATTCCCTTTTCTTCGATCAGCAGGAGATGATCGATTTTGGTTGGCGCGTACCTTTCCTGATTGGTGTACTCACGGCGGGCGTGGCAGTGTTCCTCCGTTTTGGCTTGGCCGACACCCCTTCGTTCCAAGCTGAAAAAGACGCGGGACAAACCGCAGACAAACCATTACGGATTGCATTCACTACTCAAAAGCTGGCGATAGCAAAGGGATTCGGATTTACGGTCGGTTGGACTGTCGCCTACTTTTTCTTTCTCACCTACATACCTACGTATCTCACGACCGTCGCCGGGGTCTCTCCGAACGTAGCCAAGTCCTCCAACCTGGTGAGCCTCGCGGTCATGGTTCTTGCAATCGCCGGCTTCGGTGCTTTGTCCGACCGAATTGGCCGCAAACCCCTGTTACTCATCGGGTCAGGCGGTTTCGTCGTACTGAGTTATCCGATCCTCCTGATGTTCGGCACTGGAAACGACTTCCTGGTGTATCTCGCACAGATCGTGGTGGCTGTCATCCTGGCCGCATTTTCAGGCCCGGGCCCCGCAGCCCTGTCCGAGCTCTTTCCCACCAGGGTTCGCTACTCATCCCTGGGCATCGGCTACAACTTCTCCGTCATGCTCTTCGGTGGCACGGCCGCCTTCTTCGCTACAGGGCTCGTGACGGCAACGGGCGTACCCGAAATGGTGGCTTTGCTTCCGATGGCCGCCGCTCTGGTAACCCTGCTCGTAGTCCTGCGGATGCCCGAAACTTTCCGCACTCCCCTTCGTTAGGACCAACCAATGCAACCAATCACCAACACGCCAGCTGTCTTCGCCGTTCAGGGCTCCTACTTGGACATGGGCGAGCAACTGGGACAACAATCCGCCAACCTCATAGAGCAAAGCCTGAACACATACGTCCAGCGTTTCAAGGACGATGCCGGGCTCACGGACAACGACATTGACCGTTGGGGCGAGCGGTATTGGCAAATCTTGAAAAGCTACAACACTGACATTGCTGCCATGCTCGAGGGCATGGCCAGGGGTTCCCGTCAACGCGTAGGACGACTTGCGGCTCTGAATGCGCGGACCGAGATACTCTATGGATCCGGATATACGGAAGAAGGATGCACTTCGGTTTCCGTCGTGTCGAGCCATACCGCAGATGGTCACACACTGATCGGTCAGAATTGGGACTGGCATCCTGAGCAAGGGCCTGCCACCTTCCTTTTGGCGACCCGTGACACGAACGGCTTCTCCGTGTTGTCACTAACGGAAGCAGGCATGCTTGCCAAGTCAGGGTTGAACTCCGCCGGGCTGGGTGTCTGCGCCAACCTGCTTGTATCTGACCGGGACGCAGGCGGCCATGGTGTGCCGTACCACTACTTGCTTCGCGGGGTCCTGCAAGCCAGGACCATGAGCAAGGCTCACAAGGCGGTTCTTGGGGTCAGCCGGGTCTCTTCAGGCAATATTCTCCTGGCTGACGCCGACGGGGAATCAATCGATTTCGAGTTGGCTCCGGACGACTTCGGTTATCTCCTGCCGGCAGACGGAATGATTGTCCACGCGAATCATTTTGAAAGCGGGCTCAACCTCAAAGACTTGAAGGCTGGTACAAGCGCACTGACTCTTCTGAGGTCCTCCCGGTTGCGCCGACTACTGGAAGGCAAGGCCCAGGATCGCGCCGTCGAAGTCTCCGATCTGATCAGCGCCCTCAGAGACACCTACTCCTACCCTGACGGAATCTGCCGTTACCCGGACCCCGGAGTCCCAGGGAACGAACAGGTATCCACCGTCTATTCCGTGGTGATGGACCTTAACACCCTGGACTTATGGATTGCGCCAGGTTCACCAAGTGAAAACCCCTACTCGAGATGGAATCTGCACTCACTCTTTACCCCTGGCCAGCAGCCGAACCTTGAGTTCCACCCTCTGGAGGCTGCACATGTCCACTAAAAGGGGAACCGTTTGCCTGACCTTCGACTTCGATGCCATCTCATTGTGGATTGCGAGGTCCATGACCTCGCCCGGCCCGGTGTCGCGGGGCGAGTTTGGTGCTTACGCCATCCCCAGAATACTTCGCCTGCTTTCGCGCAACGGCATCACCTCGACGTTCTTCATCCCTGGGCACACCTTGGAAACCTATCCCCAAGAGAGCCAGTGGATAGCCGACGCCGGCCACGAAATCTCCCTGCACGGATACGCCCACGAAAACGTTTCGCTTCTGACCGAAAGTGAAGAAAGGAGTATCAATGAACGAAGCATCGCCCTTATTACGAAGCTGACTGGCTCGGCGCCCAAGGGTCATCGCACACCAAGTTTCGACTTCACGAACCACACAGTAAAAATCCTTGAACAACTGGGGATCGAATATGACTCCTCCCTTATGGGTCAGGACTACCAGCCCTACTTTGCGCGTTACGGCGACCACTGCCCGCCCGACGCTTCCTTCGAGTTCGGAACGCCCTCTTCAATCATGGAACTGCCGGTTTCCTGGACCTTGGACGATTATCCACACCTTGAGTTTGTACGCACCAAGGACTTCGTCATGCCCGGGCTTGCAGATCCGCAAGCCATGTTCAGATCCTTCCTCCGCGATGTGGAATTTATGGTCCGTGAGGAAACCGGAGGAGTATGTGTGGTGACGCTCCATCCGCAAGTAATCGGCCGGGGCGGGCGCCTCCTGGCCTTGGAGCAGTTCATTGAGCAGTGCCTGGATTTGGGCGTTGCCTTTGAGACTTGCCTCAATGCGTCCAGGGAGAAGCGCAGGGAGCTTCTAACGAAATGAAAGATCTCTCGCGCAAATATCTTGTCATCGGCTCAGAGGGAGGTCTCGGGAAATCCGTAACCGCAGCCATGGAAACCTCCAAACATTCTTTTACTGGCTTGGACCTGCCTGAAGTAGATCTGAAGGTCAACGGAACTTTGCGGCCAATGATTGAAACCAAGTGGCTGGAGTCGGGTCCGTTCGACGGCTTGGTTTTCGCGGCCGGAATGTTTCCGGCAATACTGGCCGACGAAACGAGCGAGGATCAGTTCGATGAACTCATGGTGGTCAATGCACGCTCGGCGTTGATCGCGATAACGACCATGGCCCGGCTGACTGTGGCTGACTCCCGGCAGTGCTCGGTAGTTGTCATTAGTAGCACCGCAGCGGCCCGGGCGAGGACCGGTACCACCGCCTACGCAGCTTCCAAGGCCGCCCTGGAAGCAATAGTCCGTGGAGTCGCACTGGAGAATTGTTCAAGGGGCTTCCGCGTCAATGCTGTCGCTCCCGGGTTTGTTGACGGTAGTTCTCCCCTCAACGCAGTCCCGCGGGATTACGTCGCCGCGCTCAGCACCGCTTCGCCTCACGGAAGGGTCGCGATCCCGCAGGACATCACACCAGCGATTATGTGGCTCCTTAGCGCGGAATCACACTGGGTCACAGGTCAGACACTAGTGGTTGATGGCGGCACCAGTCTTGGGTCGCAGAATGCTCCGAACTGGCTGAAATAGACACTCTGTAAGCAGTGTTACGCCCTTTCGGGCCCTTACGTCGGGAGTAAAATTGACGAACTAAAGGTCACCCTAGGTCGCTGACAGGACTGGATGATGGATCGCCGCACTTGTGCTCCACTGCCCGCGAAAACGGATCATCAGATCATCGTGTGGGATGTAGACAACACTCAAACCACCAGCCCCGGATTTTTTGCTGCCAGAGCTTCCTTAGTTGACTATGCTGTCCGTGCTCTGAATAACAAGGTTTCCCACGTGTCGTTCTTATTCGTCGATGGACGACACGTACGGAGAATACGAATTGAGACTGCAGTTGGCCATAGGCTTTCCACGGTTTTGACGGCCGAGTCCACACCTCCGCCCTTCGGATTAACGGTCAGAGAGCTCGAAGTGGCCTCCTGCGTAGCTGGCGGCCTTTCCAATCCCGAAATCGCGGAGCTGTTTCACTGTGCCCGACGAACAGTCGCTACTCACATCGAACACATCCTCACGAAACTCAACGTCGCCTCCAGGGCCGCTGTAGCTGCCTTGATCGCGGCAGCCAACGCTTACGTTGCTCCACTGTGCACTACCAGGATCGAGTTACCGGAAGACCTTCGACAGGTTCTCCTCACACAGGTGGCGGAGAGGCGAGGGCCGGCTAGCCTTCAGCGGGCGGCGAGCATGAGGCCTATTCGTCTGGCCTCAATTTTTCCAGAGGGAATCGCAGGCCGGCATGACGTGGGAAGCATGCGTCGCGGCTCTGAGCTTGCTGTTGCCCGGCTGAACCGGATCGGCGGTGTTAACGGACGCCCGGTAGAACACGTGGCAATCGAGACCTCAGCAGAGAGTCTTGCCCGGGTCGTGGGAAATATGCAGGACATCGATATGGACGCATTCACGCTGGGAAACTTCCCGCTGCCCGCTGCGTCCGCGGCGCTCCACGTCGCATCACGTAGCGGTACACCCTTGTTGCACGGCATGGTTAATCCGGCCCTGAGCCACGACGTGATGGAAAACTCGACGATACTGGGAAACACCTTCCAGGTCTGCGCGACAGAAATCGCCTATCTGTCCGGTTTTTCCCGAACACTTAGCATGTTCGTGGACACCGGACAGTGGGAGCCCCCGGGCAAGTCCGTGGCCTTGGTGGTGCGGCAAAGTTCGCTGGCGCGGGCGAGCGTCGAAGACCTCCAGCGCGAGGTTGAAAACAGCGGATGGAAGGTTGGGTTGGTGATTACCGTTGATGACAGTGAACCCAACCTCGCCAAGGTGGCCGCCGAGGTTTCACTGGCACGTCCAGCGGCTGCCTACATCTCCGTTTTTCCAGAACGCGATCTCGAGGCCTTTATCGGCGGACTCAAGACCCATGGAAGTCCTCCGCTGGTATACACGGCATGGTCACCGACCGTCCCGAACTTTGCCGCCCGTCTGGGACGGTTGGCAGAAGGGTTGGTATGGTCCACCGTCATCGGAACCTATGATGATCCGGTCAGTGCACCGTTCAGGAAGCTTTACACTGCCACTTACGCGCAGGATCCTGGATCCGGCGGGGCGGCAATGCACTTTGACATGGTCAACGTTCTCGCTTCGGCCTGGTCGCAAGTGAACGCTCCGTGGGATTTTGAAGTTGTCAAAGCGGCGCTCAGGGACACTGTGTACCGCGGAGCCGCAGGACCGTATTACTTTGGCGGAGCGGGGCAAAGAGCACTGTCATTTCCTGATGACACCTTGGATGCCTCATTGGGGCACATGCACCTGGTCCATCAGATTCAAGGAGGCCTAAGCAAACTCATCGGACCGCCACCGTTGGCAAGCCACAAGTTCGTCGCACTCGAGCCGGACCACAAGCCGTAAGAGTCAGAACGTCTTCCTATTGCGCCTGTTCTGCCCTTCGAGGTCGTGTATGCCGCCAAAGGGCGGGCCTGATGGACAGGCCCGCCCTGGTGGTTCCCGGAGGGTTCAGATTTCGGTTGACTGGACTCGGCCGCCACCGTGCTTGATGGGTGGTTGGTGTCCGCTGTCCGGATTTTGGAGGTCCTCGACACTTTGAGCAGCGTTGCTCTCTCGCTCGTGGAGACGCATCTCCGGTGGTTCCTTGCGGAAGCCCTTGGTCAGGAAGGCGAGGTAGATAACGCCCAGGGCGATCCAGCAAAGTCCGATGGTGATGGCAATGGAACTGAGCTGGGTCAGGAGGTAAATGTCGACGCCGGCACCCAGGATGGGTAACACTATGAAGCCGATGACCGACATCTTTTTGCCCTGCTTACGGCTTCGGATGAAGTAGGCGATAACGCAAAGGTTGACCGTTGTGAATGCCAGGAAGGCTCCGAAGTTGATAAAGGATGTGGCGATTTCCACGGAGATGTTCAGTGCCAGCATCGCCATTGCGCCGACCAGGACGAGATTGAAGACGGGCGTTTTGGTTCGGCGATTGAGGCGCCCGAAGAGCCTGCGGGGCAGGACTCCGTCACGGCCCATGACATAGAGGAGGCGGCTGGTGCTGGCTTGGATGGCAAGGCCGGATGCGAATCCGCCAATGATGCCCAGGATATTGGTGACGTTGGCGTAGAACTGACCCCCGACCAGGACCTGCATGGCGTACGCGGCAGTTGCCGCTTCCTCAAAGTCCCCACCGGGGTGTACCAGCTGCATGATCAAGGAGACAACAACGAAGAGTATTCCACCGACGATGACAGTCAGGAGGATCGCGCGTGGGATGTTCCGCTCAGCGTTTTTGGTCTCTTCGCTGAGCGTGCTTACGGCGTCGAATCCCAGGAAGGAGTAGGCAGCAATGGCGGCGGCAGCGGCGACGCCGCCCACCGTGGTGGCGTTGTTCCAGAAGGGATCCGTGAACGACGCCGCCGGGTTTCCGCCGAGGTAGGCCAGACAGTATGCGATGAAGATGCCGATGAGAGTGACCACCAGAAGCGTCAGGACTTTGTTGACGCGGTCGGTGAGTACGATTCCCGTGACGTTGATGATCGTCGTCAGACCTGCATTCAGCGCGAGCCAGGCCCAAACCGGGATGTTGGGAAACTGCGCTGCCAGATAGAAGGACTGGAAAAGCCAGGCCACGGTGGGAAGGAAGAGGTAGTCCAAGAGGATTGCCCACCCCACGAGAAATCCGACGCGGGAATCGAGCAACCTCCTCGCATACACGTACGCAGAACCGGAGTTCGGGAAAATCTTTGCCATCTTCGCGTAGCTAAGTGCCGTCAGCAACATGGCGACGGCGGCTAGTGCGAACGCCGTGGGCGCTGTTCCCTCGCTGGTGGCGGCGATAACGCCGAAAATCGAAATGACGATCCCCGGGGCCATGTAGGCCAGCCCGAACACGACTACCGATAACAGCGATAGCTTGGGGGCAAGTTTGGTGGGCTCAGCGGACATGGGAGGTTCCTTGGGCTAAGGCAGTGCTGAGGTCGGTCATGATAGTCGGGGAGTTTGTCTGGCGCCAGAGAAGGGGATCAAGCCGGCCCGAGTAAAGCGGCAAGGGAATCGATTCGTCGTTTTCAGCGAACTGGTCCCAGGGTCGGGTCACGCCCGCCGTGCCATGCCGACGAACATTGACCACCTGGTCCAGGTCGATCACATCCACCAAGGTCGCATCTTCAGGTCCGGTCGCCGAGACCCGCACGCGGCCCTCGGGGTCGATCAGGAGGCTGCGCCCCACCCCGTGGGGGCCGGCCGCGTTGACGCTGGCAACGAAGTTCTGGTTGACGATTGCGTTGGCTTGGCTGATTACTACTTCTTGCACCCGGTCATTGGTGGGGGTCTGAACAACATTGAGAATGAGCTCCGCGCCCATCCATGCCAAATGCCTGCTGTGCTCGGGGAACCAGGCGTCGTAGCAAATGGACAAACCCACCCTGCCGTAGCCGGCCATATCGAAGACCACGAAGTCTGTACCCGAGGAAACCGTTTCGTAAGGCTTCCACGGAAAGATCTTCCGGTAGGCAGCCACGGCTTTTCCCTGCGGTGAGTAAACAACGGCGGTGTTGTAGATGCGACCATCAGTGCCACGTTCAAGAACACTGCCAGGCAACAGCCAGATACCCAGATCGCCGGCGAGCTCGGCAAGAATGCTCCCGCGCGGGCCATCAAGAGGTTCGGCAGAGGCCTCCATGTAGGCCTGCCGCTCGGCAGGACCAGGAGCATCTGCGCTATTCAAGTGCAACTCCGGGTAGACGAAGAGGTCGGCGACCGCATGTGCTTTGACCTTCCGCTCGAGACCAGCTGCAAAATCAGTCAAGGTCTCTGCGGGCGATTGCACAAGAGCCAGAGGGAGAAGTCGAGTCATGGCGTGGGATTCCTAGAGGGAGAGTTCATTAACTAAATATTAATTAAAGATTAATTAACGAACTATGATGTGTCAAGGCTCACGTCGAAGCGGTATGAAAGCATGGTGACCATGGCAAGACCACGGAATCAAAGAGAACGCCGGGATCAACTCGTAGCAGCAGCCGCACGAGTCCTGCTGGATAGAGGATCATCGGCGGCACGCCTCTCCGACATTGCAAACGAAGCGGGCGTCACCCCCGCTGCGGTTCTGTATTACTACCGCGACGTTGATGAACTCTTCAGTGAGGTCTTCCATCAAGGTGTCACGGAGTACTGCGACCGTAGGGAAGCCCGGATCCAGGCTGAAAGCGGACCTGAAAACCAGCTCAGGGCCTGCATCCATTCCGGGGTCCCATGGCCGGGCGAAAGCGAAACCGCCAGCCGCATCCTCGTGGAACTCATCCCTGTGTACCTGCGCAATGAAGCGGCCGCACGCCAGCAGATGGCCTTCGTCGAACGCCAAACGAATCTCTACCAAGGGATCCTGGATCGCGGGGCACAGGCGGACGCTTTCACCTTGTCAGCACCAGCGGCATTCCTGGCACGTAGCTTCGTAGCGCTGGAAGACGGACTCGTCATGGATGTCCTGCTCGGGGACCTCACGCCGGACGACGAATACGAATTCCTGATCAGCTATGCGATGAACATGGTCAAGACCAGACCCGGAAAAGACTTGCAGCTCAACTGAACTCCCGCGCTGCAATGGCCAGCGCCACGTTGGTCCGATGGTGATGCTACAGTCGGGCGGCTGGATACAGGTCCGCGGTAAAACGTGAAAGGTTCTGCAGGCACTCCCCTATTGCCGGCGCCGCGAAATGCAAGGGATTCCAGACGCCGAAGAGGGTGAACACAAGATCCTTTCCCCTATGCGTGATAGGCATGGCGTGCACCCCAAAACTTGGATCATCCGAGAGTACGCAGATTCCCTTACCGGCTGCTGCCAAGGCTTGGCCGACGCGGGCTGAACGCACTTCAAATTCGGCGGTGTAGGTGAGGTGCTCGGCACTGACAGCATCGTCGAACATCGTCCGAACGCCAAAATCAGCTGTCATGGCAATGAGAGGCCATTGGACAAGTTCGGAGAGGCCGATTTTCTCCCTGCCCGCCAGAGGATGCTCGGCGTTGCACTGAGCCCAGAGGAACGCACTGCCAACAACAATCGATTCCAGATTCGATGGTGGCGGCTTGGTCCCCAGGGCAAAGTCAGCCCTGCCCTCCTGCAACTCCTGGTAGACAAACTCGGGGGTTGCCTCGACGACGTCGGTCAGTATTCCCCCCGGCCCTTGGGAAACGATGAACGGGGCGATGATGTCGGCGATGGTCGCGGAGGCCGCCGCTATCGTAAGCCTTTGAACGGAACCGCCCGCCATTGCGCGAGCGGATGATTTGGCCTGTGCCGCGCGAGTGACCAGGTCCTTGGCAATCGGCAGAAACGCAGTGCCCGCCGCAGTCAGGGACAACCTTGCTCCCGATCTATCAAAGAGGGTCAGCCCGAGCTCCTTCTCCAAGGAACGAAGCTGCCTGGAAAGAGACGGCTGGGCGACCAACAGAGAACGTGAAGCTGCGTTGATTGATCCTTCATCAGCGATGCTCAAAAAGTACGTCAGGTGTCTCAGATCCACTATGCCTCCAAGGTATTGGTTTTACTCATCATAGGCATTTCCCAGGCATAGTCGCTCATAGTTAGACTCGTCACACTTCCCCACCTTCTTCAAGGAGTCTCTGTGGCACCCTTATTTCAACACCCTGCTCGGACCGCTTTCGCCGCGGCCGCTGCAGCCATACTTGCCCTAAGTTCAGCCGGCTGTACCTCGACGCCGGACACATCGTCAAAACCTGAGGTCTTCAGCGTTGCTGCGTCTGCGGCCATTACAACCTGGGATCCAGTCCGATCCTTTTCAACCGAAGCCCTGTATATGGGCAACATTTACGAGCCTTTGCTGTGGAAGAACCCGGAGGGTTCGGCCGAGGAATTCAAGCCCGCTATCGCCGAGTCCTGGAGCGCCAGTGAGGATGGAAAGGCCTGGACTTTCAAGATCCGTTCCGGCGCGACCTTCCATGATGGCGAGCCCGTCAACGCCGCCGCTGTCAAGGCCAGCATTGATGCTGCGAGGACGCGGGCAGCAGCATCCTTTATCTGGGCGCCGGTGGAGAGCATTGATGCTCCTGACGACTCTACGGTCGCCATCAAACTCAAATACGCCGCCCCGATGGACCTCGTCGCTTCCTCCACCTATGGTGCATGGATCGTTTCCCCTAAGGCACTCGCAGCATCCGAGAAGGACGACAAGTACTTTGATGCCGGAATCGATGGGGGCTCTGGACCTTACACGATCGACTCCTACAAACCCGGCTCTGAGGTTGTGCTGAAAAAATTTGAGGGTCACTGGAACAGAGCATCTGCCCCTCATTTCGACGTGGTGGACATCTCCATCACCCCCGATGCTGTAACCGCCCAGCAGATGTTGACGGCAGGCGAGGTCGACTACGCGACCAGCATTCCGCTGGAAAACGCCAAAACGTTAGCCGACGATCCGAAGTTCACGGTGAAAGACTTCAACTCTCCGTTCAACTTCATGGCCATGTTCAACACGACCCGCGCGCCGCTCAACGATCCGGAGGTCCGCCGCGCGCTCAGCTATGCCATTCCGTACAAGGAGATTATTGACATAGGAGCCCAAGGCTACGGCACACAGTCCCATGGACCGGCTCCCCGGGGTATCTTCCCCTTCAGCCCGGATGTGCCGCAGTACTCCCAGGACTTGGAGAAGGCCAAACAGCTTTTGGCCTCAGCTGGTCATGCCGACGGCATGAAGCTGACGCTTAGCTACGCATCCGAGAACCCTGCCGAAGCCCGATTTGTGCCACTGATCAAGGACGCGTTCGCCAAGATAGGGGTGGAGCTTGAGGTCAAGGCGCAGTTGTTCAATCAGCAGTGGGATGCAGCCAAAGCAGACCCCGCAACAGCTCAGGACATCTTCGTCTTGTACTACTGGCCCACCTACAGCGATGCCGGAAGTGACAACCTCACCACTCTCTTCCGTTCCAGCGAAAAGCCGTCCTTCAACTTGAGCTACTGGAATTCCCCGGAGTACGACAAGTTGGTGGACCAGGCGGCGACGTTGACGGGCACGGACAGAGCTGCAGCCCAAGACCTATACAAGCAAGCCATGGACCTCCTCTACAGGGAAGCACCTGCGGCATTCCTCTACGACGCCCGCGGCGTCTCCGTCGTGCCGGCTGGACTGAATGTTTCCCAGTTCAACGAAAACTACCCCTTCACGGTGTTCTTTGCAGACATGAAACCCGCTGCATAGTCACCCCCAATGGATCGAGGCCCGGGCCATCTGGTCCGGGCCTCGTCTCTCCCCTGCTCGAAATTCAAACAATTGTTAAAGATAAGGAGAACCATGTTGCGCTTTGTCCTCAGACGGCTCATCACATCGGTGCTGGTTCTCGCCGTGCTCACAGTAATCGTTTTTGTGCTGGCCCGTATCGTTCCCAGCGATCCAGCCGTCATTTATGCCGGTCCTAAGGCTCCGCCTGCCGAGCTCGATCGGGTTCGTCAGGAGCTGGGCTTTGACCGGCCCATGATCGTTCAGTACTTCGAATACGTGAAGAACCTGCTCACCGGCGACTGGGGCAATTCGCTTGCCACAAAACGCCCGGTGTTGGATGAATTGCTCTCACGCCTCCCTGCCACCTTGGAACTCATCGGTTTTGCCATGTGTCTGGCTGTTCTCGCAGGGGTCTTCCTGGGCGTCGTTGCGTCCCGTCGTCCTGGAAAGTTTCTGGACGGCACTATTCGGTTCCTGTCCATCGGGGGAATTTCCGTGCCCGCGTTTTGGCTGGGGTTGCTTCTCCAGCTGTTGTTCGTTGGGGGGCTGGGTGTACTTCCAGCCACGGGACAGTTCAGTAATTCCATCAAGTACTCCGATCCGATCACTCACATCACAGGGTTTCCCTTGTTCGACAGCCTGCTCAGCGGAAATGGTGCGGCCTTCCAGGATGGATTGCAACACATGATATTGCC
This sequence comes from Arthrobacter sp. TmtSoilC79, assembly GCF_059739405.1. Lineage (NCBI taxonomy): Bacteria > Bacillati > Actinomycetota > Actinomycetes > Micrococcales > Micrococcaceae > Arthrobacter > Arthrobacter sp. TmtSoilC79. The sequence goes on from NZ_AP046051.1 coordinate 2,645,699, forward strand.
GGCGCTCACCCTTGCCGCGTATCCCCTTGGACTCATGGCGCGTATGACCAGGGCCGCCATGCTCGATGTCATGAACCAGGACTATATCTTCACGGCCCAGGCGTACGGTCTGAAGGAGGTCGCCATCCGCTGGCGCCTTGCCCTGAAAAATGCCCTGCCGCCCGTTTTATCGATCGCCGGAATGGCGACAGCCTACGCCCTGACAGGAACGTTCTTCGTCGAGGCCGTCTTCAACTGGCCGGGGATCGGGCAGTTCGCCACGTCCTCCATGCTCGCAGTGGACTACCCGGCCATCATGGCCATTACTCTCATGGGCGCCACAGCATACCTCGTGGCCAACCTCCTGGTGGACATACTGCAATCCCGAATCGATCCCAGAGTGAGAATGTCATGAGCCCCACAACCGAAAGCACCACCCCGAGTCGATCCCGTGCGTCCGCGGAACAATCCAACCTCAGACCGCTTAAACTTCTTAAGCAGACCTTGGGCCGCGACCGTCTGGCCGCTGCTGGGGCGGCGATCATCGTCCTCGTCATTGTCTTGGCAGTTTTTGGGCAATGGCTGGCACCCTTCCCCGACCAGGGCATGGGCTCCACAAATGCCTCTGCCCGGAACCTCGCTCCCAACGCCCTTAACTGGCTTGGCACCGACCAGCTTGGCCGCGACGTTCTCAGCCGGATCATCATGGGCGCCAACCCGGCGCTGACGATCTCTGCGACTGTTGTCGCCGCTGCTGCCCTCATAGGAATACCACTCGGCGCTGTGGCCGGGTACTGCGGCGGCTGGCTCGACGAAACCTTGATGCGTGTGACAGAGATCTTCCAGGCGTTCCCGCCGCTGCTTCTGGCAATGGTCACCGTTGCCATCCTTGGGCCAAGCCTGACCAACGCTGGTATCGCTTTGGCCATCAGCTGGTGGCCTTGGTACGCACGCCTTGTGCGTGCGGAAGCAAGATCCCTTCGCGAACGCTCCTACGTCGAAGCAGCCCGCGCCATGGGCATCTCTCAGTTGCTGATCATCACCCGCCATGTACTTCGCAATTGCATGACACCCATCCTCGTCCAGGCAACGGTCGACATCGGCACGGTGATCCTGGCCGCGGGATCCTTGGCATTCATTGGTCTCGGAACCCAGCCCCCCCTGCCCGATTGGGGCCTAATGGTTGCTGAAGGACGAGGACTCATCTTCAGTTCCTGGTGGATAGCCACCTTTCCGGGTCTAGCCATCTTCCTGGCAGTCCTCGGATTCAATCTCCTCGGAGACTCGCTGCGCGACCTCCTTGACCCCAGGCAGGTAAAGCGATGACACACGTACTGACCATCCGCGACCTCAACGTGGAATTCATCGATCGGGGAAAGGTCACCAATCGCCCGGTCCGAGGGATCGACCTCGATGTTTCCGCCGGTGAGATCCTCGGCCTGGTGGGGGAAACCGGCTGTGGCAAATCCCTGACGGGACTGGCCGCTTTGGGCATCCTTCCACGCGGCGCGCGCCGTACGGGGCAAGTGACGATGGGCGGTGATCCCCTGCAGCCGTCGTCGGAGCCGGACGGTCCGGCAGCAATCGTCTTTCAGAACCCCGGGACCGCTTTCAACCCCGTCTTCACGCTTGGCCGCCAACTTAGCGATGTCCTGAGCCGGCACCGGCAGATCTCGAGGTCCGACAGTAAATCCGAAGTGTTGCGGCATCTCGGTCTTGTCGGTCTTCCGGACCCTGAGCGGGTCTTCCTCAGTTATCCGCATCAATTATCCGGCGGGATGCTGCAGCGTGCCATGATTGCCATGGCCCTGCTGCGCCAACCCCGGCTACTGATCCTGGATGAGCCCACAACGGCCCTTGATGTCACTGTCGCACGGCAAATTTTGGTCCTCATCGACGAACTCAGGCATGAGTTTGGGTTCGGCGTGCTGCTCATCAGCCATAACCTTGGCATCATTCGCGATGTCTGTGACAGGGTATCCGTCCTCTACGCCGGCAGGGTGATCGAAACCGGGACCGTGGACGCGGTCATGAACAACCCCCGCCATCCATACACCCGCGGACTCTTGGGCGCCCTGCCGGCAGGACGAACCCATGGCGAACGACTGAGTGCCATCCCCGGATCAGTGCCAGGAAACCTCCTGTCCATCACAGGGTGCGCCTTCATGAACCGATGCCCGCATGCAGTCATCGACTGTTCCTTTACAGACCCTTTGCTCACCCGCAACGGGTCAGACCATGCAGTCGCCTGTATCAAGGAAGACGAACTATGACCAACGTCCTCAGCCTCGAAAAAATCGTCAAGACCTTTCCTCACCATAAAAGAGTCTTCACCGCAGTGGACGATGTCTCCCTCAGCATCAAGGAAGGTACGGTCTACGGACTTGTCGGCGAATCCGGCTCCGGGCAAAAGCACCCTCGCCCGCTGTGCCATGCAACTGGTGCGCCCAACATCCGGAAGGACAATTTTTGAAGGAGATGACCTCGGCAAGCTTGCACCCAGAGCATTAAGGAACGTCCGTGCGCGGATGGGAATGGTTCTTCAAAACCCAGTGGCGTCCTTGAATCCACGCATGACCATCGGCGCTTCGGTGGCGGAACCCCTCCGGGCCCACACCACCCTTAGGGGGCAGGCTCTCCAATCGAAAATCGAAGATCTCCTGGACGAGGTCGGGTTGGGAGCCGGGCACGCCCACAGGCTGCCGCACCAACTCTCCGGAGGACAGTGCCAACGAGTTGGGATAGCGCGCGCACTGGCCACATCGCCCCGCCTGTTGATCCTGGACGAACCCACAAGTGCCCTTGACGTTTCAGTCCAAGCCCAGATTTTGAACCTTCTTCAGGATCTGCAGCAGCAAAAAGGGCTCACCTACTTGCTCATCTCGCACGACCTCGATGTCGTCCGTTATCTCAGCGATGAAGTGGCAGTCATGAAGTCCGGAAAGATCGTAGAGAGCGGAGCAGCTGAACGGATCTTTACAGATCCACAGCATGACTACACGCGCACACTCCTCGAGGCTGCACCTGGACACAAGGCATCACCTGGAGTCGGCTCGCACACTCGCTACGTCCACGTTCTCAAGGGAAGTGCCTACGGTGATGCGACCGTCCGCCAAGTCCTCGACATGACGGCAGCGGTCCAGTACAGCGAGGACTACCTGGATTCAGACGCTGAAGTCCAGCAGCAGGACCGGATTGCCGGCTGGCGTCCGAAGCTCGAGACAGACGCCGGGGACACCTACGAATTCCTCACGCGCCTCAAGCCGTCCGGAGAGCATGGCCAGTCATTCCAGTACTGCTCGGCAGGCACCGACGTGCTTGCATGGATCATCGAGAACGTCACCGGTAAGCGGTATGCAGACGTCGTCTCAGATGAACTCTGGTCCCGGCTCCTGACCGAGGATGATGCACTCATCACCACCGATTCCGGCGGTTTCGCGTTTGCCAATGGTGGGATTGCCTGCACGGCACGTGATTTGGCCAAGATCGGACAGCTGTTGCTGGACGACGGCAACGTCAACGGCCGCACGGTGGTCCCGTCGTGGTGGATCAGCGACACAATGCGGGGCGGAGACCCACTACTTGCCAGAGGGAGCGCCTACCAGAAAGTCCACCCTGAAGGTTCTTACAGAAACCAGTGGTGGGTCCTCGGCGATGAGAGGGGCACACTCTACGCCGCAGGAATCCATGGCCAATTTATCTGGATCGACCCTGTCAGCAACACCGTCATAGCGAAGTTCTCCTCGTGCGCACAACCGGTGGGCCTGGAACTAAGCCGGGCGCATGCGACCGGCTTCAGGCAAATAGTCAGCCTCCTGGAGAACCGCCCCGACTAAAAGGACCGGTAAGGCCCATGAGTGGAGGGCGCCCGCGCTGCCCTCCACTCAAAGCCACGCTCACCGTAGTCATGCTTCGGTTGCGTCAAAACCTGATGATCTGGCGCATGGCGAGTCCATCCGCGAGGTCATCCATGGCTTGGTTTACTTCTCCGAGTGTAATGGTCGATGAAATCAGCGCTTCGATGGGGAGACGTCCTTCACGCCAGAGCTGCGCGAACGCCGGGATGTCACGGGCCGGTACAGCCGACCCGAGATAGCTGCCAATGATCGTGCGCGCTTCGGCCGTAAGCCCAAGCGGCTTGATGACAGCTTCAGCAGTTGGGGCTGGGAGGCCAACGGTGACGGTCCTGCCACCGACGCCGGTCAGCGCCACTGCGGTCTCAAAGGCCCTGGCATTCCCGGCCGCCTCAATCACAATCGGCGCTTTAAGCCCTGCTTCGGAGGCCTGGCCAGGGGAATAAACGGCCGTGGCACCCAGGGCCATGGCCCGTTCAAGCTTGTCAGGGACGGCGTCCACCCCGATGACATCGCCTGTACCAAGGGAAACCGCTGTGAGCAGTGCGGCCATTCCAACGCCACCGAGTCCAACAACCACGATCGACTCCCCCGGCTCGGGCTTCGCAGCATTTATGACGGCTCCTCCGCCGGTGAGCACAGCGCATCCAAGGACAGCCGCGACCTCCGGCGGGATGTCGTCGCCAACAGGCACCAGCGAGCGACGATCGACGACGGCGTGGGATGCGAACGCGGACACGCCCAAATGATGGTGAACGTCCTGCCCGTTACTATGCAGCCGAACTCCGCCCGAAAGCAACGTTCCGGCGTTGTTAGCCTTGGACCCGGGTGTGCAGGGAAGACGGCCGTTGGTGTGGCAGTTGGAGCATTCCCCACAACGAGGCAGGAAAGCCATCACTACCTGCTGTCCATTGCTGAGGTCCTCGACCCCGGACCCGCAACTGACGACGCGACCGGCCGCTTCATGCCCCAGCAGCATCGGTACGGGACGAATGCGGTTGCCGTCCACCACAGAGAGGTCGGAGTGGCAAATTCCTGCGGCTTCGATTTTGATCAGCACTTCTCCCTCACCTGGCGGGTCGAGGTCGAGTTCTCTGACGCTGATGGGTCGCGAGGCTGCGAAAGGCCTTGGGCTGCCGATATCTTCGAGTACTGCTCCTACTATTTTCACGGTGTGGCTTTCATGTTGGTGGTCCCCGGACCAGGGGCCGGGTGAGTATGCGGGGTTGCTCCCTCTGCCATGGCCGAGGACACTGCCTCGGCAATGTCATCACCGGCACGGAGCGGGCGGCCCGAGAAGATGCCTTCGTGCGCGAGGATGGGGCGTCGGTCTCCGGCCAGCTCGGGGTACTTTTCTTCAAGTGCCTCGCGGCGCCCTGCCAGACGGTGCCAATGCGCTATCGCGTCCGGGTCGCCTTGCCCCACCGCATTCCAGCTTCGCGGCATCTGCTCACGGGAGGGTCCCGCGGAAGCGCGTCCGCCGATGTTGAGCCGGCTGGGACGCCTGTTGGTTTCTGCCTGACAGGCCGGGCAGGGCGGGTTGGCCGATGACATGCTTTTGAGGCCAGCCTCGAAGAGGTGCCCGTTCTGGCAGCCGAAATCGTAGAGGATCATGGTTCTCTCCCGGTTAGCGGGTCAGTTGTAGAAACCGTTGGGTGCATAGCGCAGTGTTTGGGCTTGATCTCCGTCATGGCCGAAGATGACCTCCGCCCCGGTGCGATCTGCGATACCCCGAAGTTTTTCGACGGACTCGAGCCAGCGAAGGTTGTCCCAGACGATTGCCGCGCCCACGGCTGGAGGCCCCCAGCTGTCAGCGAGGTACACGGCGTCCGAGGTGAAGATTTTCGTGCCCTCGTTCTTGAGATCCAGTTGCAACGACATGGTTCCCCACGTATGTCCAGGAGTCTCCAGTGCCTTGACGCCGGGAACGATCTCCACGTCGCCGCTTATCCCCTCCAGCTCCAAGGAGTCGTAGTCCGAGACGATATGCGCTCCCTGTGAGTAGCCCTCAATGGCCCGCGCGCCTGCGATTTCGGCGCTGTTCGCGATGATCCGGGTCTTGCCGTTGCTGAACATTGAGGCATTGGCGGCGTGATCGAAATGCAGGTGAGAGAGCACCAGGATGTCGATGTCGTCCGGTGTCAATTCCAACTGCGCGAGTGAAGAGTCCAGATAGCCCGGACCGTCCACGGGTTCGCGTACCGGGAAAAAATCCTGAAATCCCGTCGGCGCCCATCGTTGCTCCCAATCACGGGGAACGCCTGTGTCCCACAGTATCCGTCCCTCTGGGTGCTCGATGAGCACAGCATGAGTGGGGCACTCTCCCCAGACCACCGGATCCTCCTTGTGGTGTCGGTCGCGAATGGTCCGCCCGCCTTTGAGCAGAAGCCACGTGAGATCTGTTTCCATGACCCCTGTGGACAGAATATGGACTCGCATGTCCGTCACTACAACCTCCTTGTTGTTGCCGGCAACTTTTGCCGTGTCCCAACTCTGCAGGTTGATCATCGGCAAAACCATGGCTCCAGGCGACATATGGGCGCGCATGTCATGGCACAACCAAACACCTCCCGCGTAGAATCGCGGTATGGATGAGGCAAGCAACCGGCACTTCAGGGCTCCGGAAGATACCGAGATACTCAACGCCACCACCGAAAGCTCAAGGGATCTGGCAAGCGTGCGCGACCGCACCCTTATTCTGAAGGGAATCCTGCGACGCACCCGCACCCTTTTGGACGCCGACATGGCCTACCTCAGCCTGAACGACCTTCCCTCCGGGGAAACGTACATCCACGTAACCGACAACGTACAAACCGAGGCCTACCGAAATATCCGCATGCCCTTGGGCACCGGCGTGCTGGGAGCAGTTGCGGCAGGCGGCTCGACCGCTTCGACGCTTGACTACCTGGCGGATCCAAATATGAATCACATTCCCACCATCGACCAAGTGGTCGCCGTCGAAGGCGTCAAGGCGATCGCCGGGGCACCACTCCGGGTGGGTGGCCGGATCGTCGGCGCACTCCTCGTCGCCCATCGATCGCCGGCGAGTCTCCCTCCGGCCGGGGAACGGGCACTTGAGCACATGGCCGCCCAAGCCGCCATCGCTCTTGAACAGACGCGCCGCGGCAGTGAGATCATGCAGCTTCGGGCACTGATAGGAAGCACGACTACCAGCAACGAGGGCCGCACCCGGGAACTGCAAGCAATGCTCGCACTCGATGAGCGGCTGATGGGGAGCATGGTGGCCTCCGTCAATGCCGAGGGAGTCGTAGCTGTCCTCGAAGAGGCCACGGGCCGGCCACTGGGCCTGTTTGATCCAACAGGACGTCACCGATTCGGCTCGGTAACCCTGACCAAGTCCGCGTTTGAAAACTGGGGTGTGCAATCAGCAATCAACACATCTCTCCACGGCGCGGGCGCAGCAACCGTGCGCCACAAAGGCGAGGTCTACACCGTCGTGGCAGTGGCGGCCGGCAAGGAGCACCTGGCGACGTTGGTCATGAACGGCACCGCAGGCAAGGAGATTGCCCTTCTTGAGCGGGGTTCGGTTTTCGTGAGCGCAGCGCTTCTCTTCGAACGCACACTTGTGGACGCCAACAACCGCGCGCAATCAACACTCATGGAAGACTTGCTTGCCAGCCGGACAGAGGACCAGGCGCAAGCTGTGAGAGCCAGGTTCGTTACCTTCGGCCTTGAACTGCGCAACGATACTGCCGTACTGGTCATCCTGGTCGATCCTCCGGTACGCCACAGCGCACTTGCAACCGTTCAGCAAAGGCTTCGTAGAGGTCCAATGCTCGTCTCTACGCACATAGGCCATATCTGCGTGGTCACGACGTCGAGCGGCGAAGCGTTGGCCAGGGAGATGGACCAGATTCTGCACCAGGAAGGGATCCGTGCAGTCATAGGCCACGCAACATCCACCAGCGGCAGCATCAGCGGCATCCGTGAGGCCCACGACGAGGCCTCAGAGGTTGTTACGGCAGCAAAGGAACTCGGCTGGAGGCGAGGATTTGCCGACCTCAACGATCTGGGGATTGCCGGAATTATGCTCAGCCACGACAGCGCTTCAACTGCAGCGAGGATTGTGGAAAGAACCCTCGGCCCTGTCCGGGACTATGACCGCGCGCATCGAACGGAACTCCTCGGCACGCTCTGGTCTTATCTCGAGTCCGGGAGCAGTCTTCAAAGAACGTCCTCACAACTTCATATCCACCAGAACACCGTCAGGCAGCGACTCGAGCGGATTGACTCCCTGCTCGGCGCCCAATGGCGCACGCCGTCACGTCGCATAGACGTCCACTTCGCGCTTCGGCTGTGGAAGTTGGCTCCACCAACGTCAAAACCGGACGCCGTCCGGGGCCAGTGACCCGGACGACGCCCGCTTTGTTGAAGGTTCTAGCCTGCGCTGGCGCGCACCTCGGTTACTCCTGCATCTTTCTCGTCTTCATCTTCAGCGGCAGCGAGACGTCGCTCCAGCCTTCCGAGGGTTTCCGGCGCAAGCATCGTCGCCACCACAGTGATGATCCCTATCCCGCTGAAGTAGAGGATCACCCACCCCGGCTCGCCATTTCCGGCGTTCAGCAGGGCCACGGCCACCAACGGTGCGATGCCACCAGCCAGAACGGAACCGAACTGATACCCCATGGACGCTCCGCTGTAGCGCAGCTTAGTGGAGAACAACTCGGAGAAGAAGGCGGCTTGGGGACCATACATGGAGTTGTGGAAGACGGCTAGCCCGATGATGATTGCGAGCGTTGCCAGCAGTGCGCTGCCCGTATCCGTCATGACGAAGTAGAGGGGGAAGAACAGGAGCCCGCCGATTGAACCAAACAGGTACAGGGGTTTGCGACCGATTTTGTCAGAGAGGATCGCCCACAGCGGTACGGCAAAGACACCTATGGCTGAGGCGATAAGTACAGACAGTGTGCCCTGGTTGGCGCGCTCGGGCCCAAACGTCCTCATGATGTAGACCACCGAGAACGTTGTGTAGAGGTAGAAGGCGGAGTTTTCTGCCAATCGCATGCCAACAACCAACCAGATTCCCTTGGACTCCTTCTTCATGGCTTCGCCGAGAGGCTTCTTAGAGGTCTGTTTCGTCGCAACCAGCTCTTTGAAATCGTCAGAGTCCTCAAGCTTGGCCCGAACCACCAGCCCGACGACGATCAGCACCACACTCAGCAGGAACGGAACTCGCCAAGCCCAGGCGTCGAAAACCTCAGCAGGAACGGCGGACTTGACGATCAGGACGCTTGCGTTGGCAAGCAGCATCCCGGCCGGGACGCCCATCTGCGTGAAGCTGCCGAAGAATCCGCTGCGTCCCGCGGGGGCATGCTCAATGGAAATGACAGCGGCACCAGCCCATTCGGCACCAGCACCGAATCCCTGCAGAAGTCGCAGGACCGTCAGGAGAATCGGGGCCCAGACTCCGATTTGGGCGTATGTGGGAAGCAATCCCATGGCCAAGGTGGCAAAGCCCATGATGAGAAGTGACAGTACCAGCATGGGCTTACGGCCGATTTTGTCACCGAAGTGGCCCGCGAACATGCCACCGAAGGGCCGTGCGATGAAGCCAACGGCATAGGTCACAAAGGCCAGGAGGAGTCCCGTCGCAGGGTCCTGCTCAGGAAAATAGAGTCGACTGAAGACGCCGGTAGCGGCGAGCAAGCCGAAGATGTAGTAGTCGTACCACTCGATGGTGGTGCCTGCGAAGCTGGCTAGCGGTACCCGCCAAGCCGTCGTCGTGGTTTTACTGTGGGAGATCGTCATTGGTCTTCTCTTTCAGGTGGAAATGTCGGGAGCCGCTGGCTACCAATCGAGCGCGATGTACTTGGTTTCGGTGAAATCGAGCAGGCCCTGATGAGCCCCTTCGCGGCCGAGGCCGCTATGTTTGACTCCGCCGAAAGGTGCTGCAGGGTCCGAGACGAGGCCTCTGTTGAGGGCCACCATGCCGCTTTCGATGCGTTCAGAGACCCTGAGTCCGCGTCGGAGGTCCTCGGTGAACACGTAAGCGGCGAGGCCGTCGTCGGAATTATTGGCAGCGACAATGACCTCATCTTCGGTATCAAAAGGGATGATCGAGGCCACCGGCCCGAATATTTCCTCATGCACCATGCGGGCCTCCAGCGGTACGTTGGTCAGAACGGTAGGCGGATAGAAGAATCCCGGACCGTCAAGGGGATTACCTCCGGTGAGCAGTTTGGCACCTTGGCCGACAGCGTCGCGGACCAGCGAGTCAACCTTCCGGACACTGGCCTCATCCACGAGCGGTCCAACCTCGGTATTGTTATCGGTGCCCGGGCCAACGCGCATTTTCCTCATCCGATCGGCAAGCCGACGGGCGAACTCATCATGGATGCCACGCTGGACATAGATGCGGTTTGCTGCTGTGCAAGCCTGACCGCCGTTACGCATCTTAGCGATCATGGCGCCGTCGAGTGCCAACTCGAGGTCCGCGTCATCAAAAACCAGGAACGGAGCATTGCCGCCCAGTTCCATTGAGCACTTGAGCACGTTCCCGGCCGCTTCCCGCAGCAGGTGGCGACCGACGCTGGTGGAACCTGTGAATGAGAGTTTGCGGACCCGGGAGTCAGCAAGGATCGGGGTGACTACCTCGTTTGTCTTACTCGTGGTGATGACGTTGACCACGCCGGCCGGAGTGCCGGCGTCGATCATTATCTGGGCGATAGCCAAGGCGGTCAGCGGTGTGAGCATTGCCGGCTTCAGCACTGTGGTGCAACCAGCCGCCAACGCGGGGGCCAGTTTCCTCGTGGCCATGGCGGCCGGGAAGTTCCAGGGGGTGATCAGCACGCAGACACCGATTGGCGGGTGCTGGACAAGGATCCGGTTTGACCCCGACGGCGAGACGGACACGTCGCCGATGATCCGGACCGCTTCTTCGGAGTACCAGCGGAAGGACTCTGCGGCATAGGCCACTTCTCCACGCGCGTCTGCAAGGGCCTTGCCGTTCTCAAGGGAAATCAAGTGGGCCAGCTGCTCGCTGCGCTCAGACATCAATTCGAAGCAGCGGCGCAAAATCTCCGCCCGGCGCCGCGGTGGGGTGGCCGCCCATTCAGGAAAGGCTGCAGCCGCCGCGTCAACTGCAGCGGTACCATCTTCGACGTCAGCGTCGGCAATGTCAGTGATAACCGTTTCGTCGGAGGGGTTGATCACCTCGACGGTGTTCCCGCTGCCAGCGTGCCGCCAAGTGCCGCCAATCAGCGGATGGTGCGGTAGCCAACAAAAGCTGCATGAACAATGGAGTTCACGGCTTCGAGGTCCAGAGGTACGGGATTGTTGTCGATGAGCCGTTTGGAATTCAACGACAATGCGGCGACGTGGGCGAGGTCGCTTTCCTGCAGGCCGATATCCTTCAGCGTCGCGGGCAGTTCAATGGCAGCGATGACCTCATCGATGGCTTCGACACCGGCCAGGGCGGCGTCGCGCTGGTCGAGTTCGCCGATGTCCCGACCCAGGACCTTGGCGATCTGCGCCAGCTGAGGTTGGATGGCTTCGAAATTATGCCGAACAACGTATGGCAACAAGAGGCCGACTCCTACGCCGTGGGGTGTGTGGGTCATTGCACCTACCGGGTACTGGATAGCGTGCGCCGCGGCAGTTCCTGCATTGCTGAGGACTACCCCTCCGTAGAGGGCTGCCAGCATCATCCCGGCCCGTGCTTCTTCGTTTTCCGGGTCTTTGTAGGCCGTCACCAAGTGGCGTCCAACCAAGCCGATGCCGTTCAGGGCTATCGAGTCTGTCAGCACGTTTTTGCCGACTAAGACCCGTTCATTGGCCAGCGCGGCAGTGGGCTTGCGGGTAATGGCAGTGAACGACTCGACCAAGTGCACGAAGGTGTCTGCGCCCGTGGCGGCGGTGAGGGAGGGCGGACAGGAGTATGTCAGCTCGGGATCGCACACGGCGGCAAACGGGATGATGTGCGGGCTCGATATGCCCATCTTCATTCCCAGGTCGGGGTCGGAGACCACGGCGATTGCCGTCGCTTCAGACCCGGTGCCGGCAGTGGTGGGAACGGCGATGACAGGCTTGGTGGGACCGGGAACAGCGAACTCGCCATAGTAGTCGCTTGGCTTGCCGCCGTGCGTCAGTAGAACGGACACAACCTTTGCCATATCCATGCAGCTGCCACCGCCAAAACCAACAATGACATCTGTCTCTTGACCATCGAGCTCCTCTACACATGCCAGGATGCCAGGAGTGGGCAACTCGGCCTCAGTATCCCCATATACTCGCACCGTCAGGTCCCGGTCCTTCAGAATCCGGACCAATGCCTGGAGTTCCTCCGAGAGGGCCAATCGAGGGTCCGTGCATATGAGGACGTTCGTTCCGAATTGGGCTGCGATATCAGCGACGGCGAAACGCTGCCCGGCGCCGACAACGACTGTCCGGGGCAGCCGAAGGACGCCGAAAGTTGCGGGACTTATACCCGCTGCGTGCGCACACGACATTGTGTTTAACTCCTAGAGAAGGGACGAACGACGGCCATTAGGGGCGCCGCGTGTCCCAGCATTCCAGAGCCTTATGGCTCCAGCCATGTACCAGAAAGCCATAAATTGTTCCACTGCATGTGGCCACCTGACATGTGCGCGGGCGATGTACGGCTAATCTCCCCACGAACTTTCCAAGAACCGCTGCGGCGCGCCACCTCGCAGCGCTAGTCCGCTATGCGGTTGGATTTACCGATCGACCAGGATCGGTGAAATACGATGGTGGAATGGTAACCAGCGTTGACGTGGCCCGTCATATGGGATTGTCGCAATCGACGGTGTCGCGCGCTCTTCGGGGGCATCCGTCCGTCGCTCCGGCCACGAAAGCGCGGATTCTGTCGGTGGCGAGGGAGCTTGGGTACGTGCCCGATGCCGCTGCCCGCATGATGGTGACAAGACGGACCCACGCCGTTGGGGTGGTTGTTGCTGACCTGACCAGCCCCATCTACCCGGTCATTGTTGAGTCCTTGCAAAACAGGCTTCTCGAGCGTGGGTATCGGATGGTCCTCATCAGGGATCCGGACATCTCACCTGATCCTGACGCTGTTGACGTCCTTGACACTGCAACGGTCGACGGCATGATATTTGTCTCAGCACGTGAGTCTTCCGCCGCCGTCCGCAGGGTGTTGGAGCGCGGGACCCCCGTGGTGTTGCTCAGTCGCGACGATACAACTGTTGAGGTCGAGGCAGTACTTGCTGATGACCGACGTGCCGGCGAGATCGTCGTCGCCCATCTCGAAGAATTGGGGCACAAGCACATTGGTGTCCTGACCACGCTGCGAGATCGTTCCAATGGGCGGGACCGTGAGGACGGCTTCCGGGCGGCCATGGAACGGCGAGGGCTGCAGATTCGTGAAGAGTGGGTTCGACATCTTCGGCTCACCCATGATGAGGGTGTTCGGGCCGCGCTGGAATTGCTGAACAGCGGCGATCGGCCCACGGCCGTCTACTGTGTGACGGATGCGTTGGCCTTTGCCGTCCTGGATGCCGCCGCGCAATTGGGAATCAGTGTTCCGCAGGATCTTTCCGTGGTGGGGTTTGATGATTCCGGTCCGGCGGGATGGGCCTTCATCAACCTCACCACTGTGCATCAGCCGATCCCGGAAATGGCGTATCTGGCAGTGGACCGTCTCGCTGGGAGGATTGAAGGTGAGCCCCCCAGCGAAACGATGAAGACCGTCTTTCCGGTCCGCCTGCAGATTCGAGCGACGACGGCTCCTGCGGTTTAGGCGGTGTTGCGGCCGCCGCTGAGGTCCAGGGTCTGTCCCGTCATGTAGCTGGCCTCCGCGGAAAGCAACCATGTGGCCAGCGCGGAGAATTCTTCCGGCAACCCGACTCTGCCCATAGGAACCTTGGCGAGAAGTTGGGCATTTCGTTCGGGGCTCAGGTCCTGAAGGAGCCGGGTTTTCATCATGGAGGGTGCGATGGAATTGACCGTAACACCATAGGGGGCCACCTCTTTCGCCGCCGTTTTCACCAACGCAACAAGGCCGGCCTTGGACGCAGAGTAAGCCGCCTGGTGCGGATTGCCTTCACGCGCGGATATGGATGAAAGGATGGCAATTCTGCCATAGGCCCGGCCGGTGAGGACCGGCAGGATGCTGGCAAGGCCGTGAAGGCAGCCGTCCAGATTTATGCTCAGGGTCCTGGCCCATCCCTCTGCCGGCATGTCCGTCACGGAAACCTCAGGTCCCTGTACGCCGTGGGCAAAGAGCGCCCCGTCGATCCTGCCGTACCGCTCCAGCAGGTCCTTCACGATGTGGTCCCAGTCCTGCCTTTGGGTGACATTCAACGCCATGCAGTTGGACGGGCTGCTGCCGTCACCCCGGCCGCCGGCAGAGACGTCGGTGCAGACAACTTTGGCACCTTCGCGTGCCAGTCGGTCCGCCGTGTCAGAGCCGAGTCCACCTGCGGCACCGGTCACCAGGATCACCTGGTCCTGAAAACGGCCAGGCCAATAGGTCTCCGGCGTGGCGATCCGGGCTGTTGCTGCTTGGGTAAGTTCGCTCATAGTGTTCACTTCGCTTCAGTTTTCGGGGAGGTTCGAGTCAGCGTCGCAGCTGCCTCATAGAGGTGTTGAAGATGCGCAACTGTGCCGTGCGCCTCGACAGCCAGGACGTCCGGGACTTCTACGCTGACCGGCGTATCCGGGAAAAGATCCAGTATCTCCCTGAGGGGGAAGACACCTTCCCCGGGGGCCAGTCTCTTTGAACGGGATTCGATCTGCCGCCGGGATCCATTGACGTCCTGGCCCAAGGGCATGGCACGAGGGACCGGCAAGTCAGGGGTGTCGGCAGGACCGTCACAGAGTTGAATAACAGTCACGGCCTCCGTCGGCAGATGTTGCAGTTCCGCAATCCGACCGCCGGCACGCACAAAGTGCAGAATATCGAGCATGATCCCGCAACCGGTTTGCTTTACAAGGCGTCCCGCTTCGGACACGGATGAAAGTGGCTGGTATGAAATGGGCTCAACGGATGGCCGGATCCCGAATCCTCTGGCATCCTCAACCAGCGCGGAAAGACTATCCCGTAGTCGTATGGCGTCCGGATCGCTCCCGATGACGTTAAGAACGCTGGCCCCCAGTGCTGCCCCCGCCTCAAGGACGGGCGCCCACTCCGCACGGCCTCGGTTCCCATCGAGGGTGAATACCTCCACGTCGCGTACAGCTACTCCCCTGTCAGCGAGTCGGTCCAGCATCCGCGCAGATAACTCTGAGCCAGCGGCCATCGGGTAGGTCGATTCGCCCTTAGTGGCAGGGAAGACACGAACGCCTACGGAGGTAAAACCGGCATCAGCCGCAGCGTCCACCAGTTCGGGCGGACTCAAATGCAACGCTGACAAGTGGGCCAGACCAATGGTTCTCTTCATAACTTCCGTCCTGCTCAATAGATGTTTGACCGCGATCCAACGATGCGCGTATGATCAAAATCACTAAATGACTACGTAGTCATTAAAGCACTCATCCCGCTCGCCAGCAAAGATGCAGCCGAGCTACAGAAAGGTTGCGGTGAACCGCAATGACGAGTCCCCAAACCCCCAACACAGTGAGCGTCACAGCCATGGGCACCCCTATCCCTCCCCGGGCAGCGGTGAATGCCAAGGCTGGCCGCCGCGCAGCACTGGCCAGCACAGTAGGCGCCATCGTCGACTGGTACGACTTCTTCCTCTACGGCACGGCGGCCGCCGTTGTGTTCGGCCCTTTGTTCTTCCCGTCCGACAACCAAGTCGCCGGCTTGCTGGCCTCCATGGGATCCTTCGCCGTCGGATTTTTGTTCCGCCCGTTAGGCGGGGCCATCTTCGGGCATTTTGGTGATAAGTACGGTCGCCGCACCATGCTCTTCATCACCGTCATCATGATGGGTCTCGCCAGCACTGCTATCGGCTTGCTTCCCGGTTATGCCGCAATCGGTGTAGCAGCACCCATCCTGCTTGTGACCCTGCGGGCCATCCAAGGCATCGCCGTCGGCGGGGAATGGGGAGGCGCGGCCCTGATGGCAGTGGAAAACGCGCCGGCTGGCAAACGAAACTTCCTGGCCACCGGCGTCCAAATCGGCTCTTTCGTCGGCTTGCTGCTCGGCACTGGCGCATTCTCATTGGTTACCGCCATGACCACCCCCGAACAGTTCCTTGCCTGGGGCTGGCGGCTGCCATTTGTGATCAGCATTCTCTTCGCCCTCGTCGGTCTCTGGATCCGAGCCGGGGTGCCGGAATCAGCCGAGTTCGCCGCCACCAAACAGGAGCACAAAGCCGCTCAGGCTCCTCTGGCAGAAGCTCTCAAGACCAGCCCCAAGAAGATCCTGGCCGTGATCGGCATGCGAATGGTGGACCAAAGCACCTTCTACATGGGCTTCACGTTCTCGCTCGCCTACGTCAAGAACTTCACCGACACCCCAGCGTCCACTGTTCTAACCGCTTCCATGGTCGCCATGGTCCTGGCCATTCCTTTCCTGGCGTTCTGGGGTCGGCTCGCTGACAAGTTCGGCCGGAAATGGTTCTACATCATCGGTCCACTGGCCGCAGCGCTTTCAGCTGCCCCATTCTTCGCCGCCCTTGAAAGCGGAAACCTTTTCCCGATGATCCTTGGCTTTGTCGCACTCATCAATCTTGGACACAACATCTCCACCTGCGTTCAGCAGACCTGGTTCACCGACATGTTCGATGTCCGGATCCGATACAGCGGTGCCGGATTCGCTTATGCACTGGCCGGCGCCGTGGGTGGTTTCATCCCCCTGATCGCTACTGCCCTCATGGCCAGCAGTGGCAGCTGGATTCCTGCGGCAGCACTCCTTGCAGGACTCTGCCTCATCGCACTGGTCTCAAGCCTTTGGTCTTACAAATGGGCCAACAAGGAACACCACTAGCTCAAGCAGCACGCAGTCCCTCCCAGCAATAGACCGGAAGCAGGTGCCGGCCAGGAATAGCCCGCACCTGCTTCCCCGTCCGTCACTAGAAAAACGAAGGCCAAAACCGAGTGAAGACCACCAGTATCAATGAAACAAGCACAACGCCACGCTCTACCTTGGACTGCGATGTCCTAGTGATCGGATCGGGCGCCGGCGGGCTCTCGGCAGCGGTCACAGCCGCGTACCACGGCCTGAAAGTCATTGTTGTGGAAAAGGCGGACGTCTGCGGCGGTGCCACAAGCTGGTCCGGGGGCTGGGCCTGGACCCCGGGAAACCCCTTGGCCAAGGCAGCCGGAATCCACGAGGACCGCGAATTGTTCCGAACCTATCTCCGGCACCGGCTCGGTAGAAGCTACAACCCGGAAAGGATCGAAGCATTCCTGGAAGCGGCACCTCACATGGTTGGCTTCTTTCACAACAAAACGAGCCTCCAGTTCGTCGCCGGGGCCAAGATCAAAGACATCTACGGGCAAACCCCGGGCGCGGGAAGCGGAAACCGCTCCGTCGGCCCCAAACCCATCAACGCCCGCAACATCAAGCCGGAGCTACGAGCCAAGGCACGCCACCAACTCTACGAAACATCATTCCTGGGCATGGGCATCATGGCCGGACCCGACCTCACCAAATTCCTCTCCGCATCCCAAGGCAACATTGGCGGACTGCTGCATGCAACCTGGCGGGTAGGACTTCATATCCTGGACCTGCTCGTCCACCGCCGAAACATGCAACTCGTCAACGGCACAGCACTTACCGCCCGGCTCCTGAAGTCAGCTGACGACCTTGGCGTCGACATCCGCGTCTCCACCCCCGCCAAACGTCTCCTCACCGATCAGTCAGGAAAGGTCAGTGGCGCCGTCGTAAATTCACCCGACGGCAGCTGCACCATCAACGCATCCCGTGGCGTCGTACTCGCCACGGGCGGCTTCCCCAACGACGTCGCCCGCCGTGCCCAGCTGTTCCCCAAGACTCCCACCGGTGAAGAACACTGGACACTGGCTCCCAAGGAAACCACTGGAGACGGGATCACCATGGCCCAAGCCATCGGTGCCAGGTTCGACACCGACCTTGAATCGCCCGCAGCCTGGTGCCCCGTCTCGCTGGTTCCCTACCGCAACGGCCGGACAGGAACCTTCCCCCACATCATGGACCGGGCAAAACCAGGCAGCATCGGTGTGCTGCGGAACGGTCAAAGATTCGTCAACGAAGCCAACGGATATTACGACTACGTTGAAGGAATGCTCCACGCCACGCCCGAGGGTGAACCGGTTGAAGCCTGGCAAATCGCGGACGCTGAATACGTGCGCAAGTTCCCGCTTGGAATGGCCAAACCACTGCCCGTACCACTGTTCCCTTACCTTCGATCGGGCTACCTGAAAAGAGGCGACACCATCGAAGAACTGGCCACCGCATGTGGCATCGATCAACAGGCTTTGGCTCAAACCGTGGCCCGATTCAATGACAACGCGCGCAAGGGCATCGACTCCGATTTCAATCGGGGAGCCACCGAATTCAACCAATACGGCGGGGACCCCAAGCACACCCCCAACCCATCCCTCCGCCCACTGGAGAAAGGACCCTTCTACGCCGTCAAAGTGCTCCCCGGATCCTTCGGAACGTTCGCAGGCCTCGCCACCGACCCCCGCGCACGCGCCTTGGACACCACCGGCCAACCCATTAACGGACTCTACGTCGCGGGCAACGACCAAGCCTCCGTCATGGGTGGGCATTACCCCGCAGGAGGCATCAACCTGGGCCCCGCACTAACCTTCGGCTACATCGCCGGACGTAACTTGGCCGGCGTCACCGGCTATGAAGATGACAGAGAGCCGGCTCTTGAGAACAGCAAGGGGAGCCAGCAATAGCTACGGGCTCAGGCCATATGCGCCCATTCGAGATCGAGCCCCTTCGGGCCGCAGAGCGGCTAAACGGTTGTGAAGAACGTTGAGAACAGAATGAGTCCTCCGCCGCCCAGGAGAGTCATGGGATCCTGCGTGTCGGCAAAGAGGACGGTAGCCGGCTGCCCCTCGGCCGAGGGGCAGCTTTGTCATCCAAGCCTGAATGGCTGTACGCATGGTTTCCCCTCCGCCGCAAACGTCGCCGTGCATGATGTAGGTTCCAGAGCCGAAGACTTCTTCGTTGTTGGCCATTCCAACGGTCAGATTTCGGGCATAAAGATCCAATAATTCCGCTGCGGCAGCGTTTCCCTTGGTGGACAACGCCACCAAGGCGGCTGAGTCCATGGAATCGGCTTGAGGCAGTTGCAGTTCTGCTGCCGGGTCCCTGAGCCACCCGAGGGTAGCGACGGTTTCCCAACAGCCTTGGCGTCCGCAGCGGCAGGGTGCTCCGTCAAGCTGCACTGTGGTGTGTCCGGATTCGCCACCTGCGCCGTCCTTCCCACGGACTATGGCTCCCTGGTAGACAATTCCGAAGCCCAGGGCTTCGCCCGTGTAGGCGGAGGCAAAGTCCTGCAGGTGCCTGCCCAGGCCAAACCAGCGGTCTCCCAACGCCTGAACTCTCGGATGGTGATCAACGAGGACCGGGACACCTTACCGTTCCCTGAGTTGGGGACCGACCTCGAGTCCATTCAGGCCGGGCGTCAGGTGTATAGAGATGATGGTGCCCGTGCGGGCGTTGACCATGCCCGCCGCGCCAACACCTATGCCGATGATTTCCGCCCGACGAAACACTCATCAGCGCAGTCTTCAACGGCGGCCATGATGGTCTCCGCAGCAGCGTCCCGCCGGTAGGCCCGGGAAGCTTGAACCCGGATGGTACCGTCGATGCCCATCAGCGCAACCGTGCCCACGGCCAAATCCTCCAACTCCGACGCCAGAATCCCGGCACGCCTGCCGACGCCAAACCACCTGGGCAATAGACCCCCATCCGCAGCCTGCAGCAGTGAACCGGCTAGTTGGCGGACAGTTCGCGGTAGAGGACTTGGACGCGGATTTCGGTGTCGTCGCGGAACAGGCGCATGCGTTCCATGCCTTCAATGCCACGTTCGGAGGGCTCGTCGGTCTCCCGGATTTCGAAGCGCTTCCCGGCAAGTCGGTGGACTTTGGCTTTGGTTCGATGACGGTGTCGAGGAGCGTCACTGACCGGTTTGGTTCTGCGGAAACGGCTGGTAGCACTGAGCTCCTGCACCAGGTTCCGTCACCGTCATCCTGAGGAGCCAGGCCCCCCTAATCAGGGGACGGAAGTCCCGGCAGCGGGCCATTTTTCCTGCTCAAAGAAATGAAATTTCAGTTAAGGCCACGTTCACCTGAAATTTCATTGCAATGACTGTGCGCCGTATGTACTCTGTGATTTAGAGGCGCCCACAAGTCGTTGGGTGCCAGGAGGAGTGAGAGTGTCGGAACAGTTGGAGTTTTTGAGCGAGTGCGAGATCGGGGCGGGTGAGGTTGCTGCCCGGTTGCGTATCGTGTTCCCGCAACTCAGCACGAGCGATCGACGTATCGCCGATGTGTTGCTGACCCAGCCTGCCGTTGTCGTCCGTTCGTCCGTATCGGAGGTAGCTGAACTCGTCGGGGTGTCAGCCGCGACGGTCGTACGTGCTTGCCGGCGGTTCGGGTTTGAGGGATTCCAAGATGTAAAAATCTCGATCGCGCAGGATTTGGTTCGAACGGGGGAGGCTGAGGCGGAGGGCCCCACTGGCCTTTTGGATGAGTCGGCCTCCTCGGGTGAAGTCCTTCGGCGAATCTTGGGTGCGGGTTCGCAAGGGCTGGCCGATGCTCAGATGACCGTGGATGAAGAGCACTTCATGGCCGCCGTCGAGACGTTGGCACCCAGCCCGCAGATTCTGTTCCTTGGCGGGGGCTCATCGAGCTGCGTCGCCGCCGATGCGGCGTACTGGTTCACGGCGATCGGGAAGCTCGCGTTCGCGCCGAGCGACCCGATGAGCCAGCATCTTGGGGCGCGGCATCTACCGGCGGGCGGCGTCTGCGTCGCTATCAGCCATTCGGGCGCGTTTAAGCAGACTGTCGATGCCGCCCGGATCGCGAAGGAGGCCGGCGCCACCGTTATCGCGGTGACGAGTTTCGCAAAATCGCCGCTTACAGAAGTTAGTGATATTGCGTTGGTTTCGGGCGGCAGGTCCCTCGGCTATCGCTTGGAAGCATCGGCTGGACGTCTCGTTCACCTAACCGTTGTCGACGCGTTGCGCATTGCCGTTGCGTTGCGGCGCGGACCGGTGTCATTCGAGGCACTTGACCAGATGGCAGACATCAGCAAGGGGCAGCAGCTATGAACACGGGTACCAGACCACTGACGATGGTCCTTGTCGTTGACGGACTGCGTCCAGACCAGATCCATCCTGACATCACGCCCACAATCTCAGCACTAAGCTCCGAGGGCCGCTGGGTGGAACAGTCGTTCAGCTCGATCCCTACGGTGACACGAGTGAACGCCGCCAGCCTGGTGACCGGGTGCTACCCGGCAAACCACGGGTTGTCTGGTAACTATCTTCGGACTGCGGACGGGAAATCGGCGGTCAACACACTGGAGGCTGATTTCGTCTCGGCGGTAGGCCTTGAACCCGAGGAGCTCTTACGCGTAAAGAGCCTGGGCCACCGCCTCGCCGAGGCAGGGCAGACCCTGGCGGTGGTGTCCACGATCTCATCGGGTGGCGCGCTCGTGCTAAATCCTGGCGTGGAGCTCGGCCATGGAGTGACCTTGTCTTTGCGCCCGGGGCCCGACGGAAGCCACGCACAACCGGCATGGGCCAACGACGCCCTTCTGGAGAAGATGGGCCCGGCGCCGAGCCTTCGTGATGGTGCAAGTACCGCCGAGCTCGTCGACTATGCGGTCGACGCGAGCGTGAATTTTGTGTTTCCCGAAGTGGATCCAGATGTGCTCGTATGCTGGTTCGTCGAACCCGACAAGACACAGCACGGGTTCGGAGTCGGCTCCCCGGAGGCAAGATCCGCTCTCACTCACTTGGATGCCGCGATCTCCCGCCTCTTGGAAGGCGCGGAGTCATTCGCGGCAGGACGTGACCTGACCGTATTCGTCATCTCGGACCACGGATTTGCTCGCACCATCGGTTCGATCGATGTCGCCGAACGCCTCAGAGAGGACAGCATCGACCTGACCGGGGTGACGATCGTTCCCACAGGACTTGCGATGGTGTGGTGCGAAGAGATTTCGACGGCCCATCGCATTCAGGAATGGGCGGACCAACAGCCATGGCTTGCCGGCTGCTTCCTCGGCAAAAGGCTACAGGAAGGCAGCGAAAGCGGCCATTTCGCTTTGGATCTCCTGCGTTGCCACCCGGCCGATACGGCCCCTGACCTCGTGCTCGCACCTTTGTCGGCGGAGGCACCCAACGAGTTCGGCGTCCCAGGCGTCCACTATCTCCTCGACGGCTCCGCGGGCAAGTTCCACAGCGGCCATGGCAGTTTGTCTCCCTACGAACTGCGCTCAACAATGATCGTTCGTGGTCCGGGCGTGCAGGGCACGGGACCATCCAAAGTGCCGGCGGGCATCGTCGATGTGGTTCCTACCATCCTGAGCCTCCACGGCGTTGGCTCCCCGGGGTGCGATGGCCGGGTGCTGCGGGAACTGTTCGATGCCTCTGCTCCGGAACCCATCGTCACGGCTCGCACTCTTCGCAGTAAAGCGCACACCAAACACGACCTTGAAATGTCGATCCTGGAGGTGAACGGACATGACTACATCACCGCATTCAATATCAGCTAGACCTCGAATCGTGCCTACCGTCGAGCATCCGGTAGGCAGGCGCCGCATGAGCCGGACCCGGATCGGTCAGCTCTTCGTATTGCCGACACTGCTGTTCCTGTTGGCCTTCGCCATCATTCCCGCAGTCGCAAACTTCACGCTGTCATTCTTCGACTGGAGCCCTCTGCGACCGGCATTCGAGTTCGTTGGCATCGACAATTACGTCACGGTGCTCCAATCAAAGGGCTTCATCTCCGCGCTGGGGAATACCGTCATCTACGCCATCATCACGGTACCTGTCTCCATCGCACTTGCCTTACTGGTCGCCGTGGGAATCATGGGTCGCCTCCGAGGTGCGGGCGCATTGAAAGCGATCTACTTCATGCCCACAGCAGCAATGCTGGTCGCGATGGCGGTCGTGTGGCAGTTCATTCTCGACCCGAGAGTCGGTCTGCTGAACGAGTTCCTAAGCTGGTTCGGGATACCACCCACGGGTTGGCTGCTCAATTCATCCACAGCGTTGCCGTCAATCATTGCCTTTGGAATCTGGCGGCAAACGGGCTACATGATGATCCTCTTCCTCGCAGGCCTCGCCGCCATCCCACGGACCGTCTACGAAGCCGCTGCCCTGGATGGCCTGCACGGTCTCAAGCGTTTCTGGCATATCACCTGGCCGATGCTTGCCCCTACGACGACGTTCGCAGGAATTATCGGCACCATCGCCGCAGTGGAACTATTCGATGCTCCCAAGATAATGACTGATGGAGGCCCGGCTGGTGCAACGACCACGCTATCGATGATGATCCAGCAGGAAGGCTTCACCTACTCCTCCTTCGGCACCGGGGCCGTCGTTTCTCTGGTCCTGTTCATTCTCACACTGGCCATCACCGCCGTGCAGTGGACGATCTCACGCCGCAGCCCTATGGCTGGACCGCAATGAGCGCCGCACCTTTCGGTCGGAACATACCGACCCGCCTACTAGGGGCCCTGACGTCCATCGGGTTGTGGATAGGCGCTGCCATCTGTCTGCTGCCGATGGTCTGGATGGTGGTCTCATCCCTTCGACCACGGTCTGTCGCACCGAACCAGATCTTCACCGGGCTTGATCAGCTCACCTTGGAGAACTACCAGAATGTGTTCGACCGCGTCCCGATCTTGCAACTCTTCGGCAATACGATCCTCGTCTGCGCTGCCGTGTTGATTTTGCAAATCGGCATCGGAGTACCGGCCGCCTACGCGCTGGCCCGCATTCGGTTCAGGGGTAGCCGACTGATGTTCTGGCTCGTCATGCTCACACTGATGGTCCCTAGCCAAGTCACAATACTCTCTGTCTATATCGGCTTCGCAAACCTCGGTCTGGTCAACACCTATGCCGCGCTGATCCTGCCTTTTGGGATGAGTGCCTTCGGGGTCTTCCTCTTTTACCAGTTTTTCCGTGGCCTACCGCACTCGCTGCTCGACGCAGCGAGGGTCGACGGATTGTCGGAATGGTCCATCGCGTGGACCATCGTTTTCCCTCTTGCACGTCCTGCAGTGACCGCCTTCGCCATCTTCAGCGTGGTCGGCCGCTGGAACGACTTCTTCTGGCCGCTGATGATGACTCAAGGCTTCGGTATCGCTCCGATCACTCTTGGGATCTCCTACTTCGCGGACGCCGAGACCGGTCGGGATTACGGGGGCCAGATGGCCCTATCGACCCTCGCTGTTTTACCTCTCCTTATCGCATTCGCCTTCGCCCAGAAACGCTTTGTCGAAGGAATCGCCCTTACCGGATTGAAAGGCTAGACATGAAATCCCAACCCGCCTTCGCGGCCTTAGCCGCCATACTGGCCGCCGCTGGCCTCCTCACCGGGTGCAGCAGCACTCAGAATTCGGCTCCAGCCAAGGACGCCTTCGCACCAGGCATCGAGGAGCCTACCACGGTGAGCCTCTGGTACACCTACCCAACTCTCTTCGACGGAACCATCGCCAGCATCGTCAAAACCTGCGAAGCCAAGGTCAAGAACCTCACCATCAACGCCCAATCAGTCGGCGCCGACTACAACGAACTCAACCACCGCGCCCAGACTGCCATCGCGTCGGGAAACGGGCCAGACATCACCCTCGAGGGTATCGGCAACGTCGAACCCCTCTCCGACCTTCCAGCGGTGAACAATCTAACCGATCTGGTCGATAACGGTTCAGACTTCGCAGGACTGGACTCCTTCCTGCCCCTGGCCAAAGCGGGCAACGGCGTCCAAGTCGGCGTTCCCTACGCCGTCAGCGCGCCGGTACTGTACTGGAACCGTGAGCACTTCAAGGCAGCCGGCCTGGACCCCGATAAGCCGCCAACCACCATCGACGAACTGCTGGCCGACGCTGCCAAACTCGCCAACCCGGGCACGGGCCGTGTCGGGTTGAGCATCGACTATGCACTCTCCAACAACTTCTCCGTGCCGACCATCATGGCCAACTCCGGTGCCACCGTCGTCAAGGACGGCAAGCCCGAATTCGCTTCGGATAAATCAATCGAACTGCTCTCCAAACTCTCAAAGGGTGTGAAGGACAAATCTGTCGGCGTTTACGCGGACAACTCCCAGAGTACGCAGGCCTTCGACACTCAACAGTCATCGATGCACATCGGGAGCATCGCCTCTCTGCCGCAACGGTTGAAGAGCCTTGGGCCCATATTCAGTACCACCAAGGTCCCCCACGCCGCAGACTATTCAGGTGACTACACAGCCTTCGGATCCGGAGCCATGTGGGTCATGTACTCCCAGTCCGACGCAAAGCGGCGAGCCGCCGCGGAAGCCCTCCGTTGCTTTGCAGGTCCTGAGGCCACCAAGCTCCCCTTCATCAACAGCGGTTACCTCCCCGGCAGCACAAGCGCCCTCGAAGATCCTGACGTCCAGAAGCTGCTGCAAGAACAGCCAGCACGACAGGCCGGAATCGACGCCATGAAGTCCCTGGCCAAACTACCGGCCTTCGGGGGGCGGGACGGAGCACGCGCAGCGGATGCCTTCCGAGACAGTTGGGTTCTCGGATTCGCCGGACAGAAAGACCCGGCTGATGTCCTCAATGAGGCCAAGGCCGAGATCGAGGCCCTCAATGTCAAGTAATCCATCGACTGCTGCGGTCAGTATCTCCGGGCTCACTAAAAGTTTCGGGCACGGTACCCCTGTGCTGCGCGGAGTCGATCTGGAGGTCCAACCGGGTGAATGCGTGGTCTTTCTCGGACCATCGGGGTGCGGCAAGACCACTCTGCTGCGCTGCATAGCAGGCCTCGAAGAACCTACCGAGGGGCACATCCTGTTCAACGGCACCGACCTCACCAAAGAGCAACCGCAGCACAGGCCAGTCGGGCTCGTTTTCCAGGACTTCGCTCTGTATCCGCACAAGAGAGTCCGAGACAACATCGGACTCGGACTACGCGTGGGCGGACTGCCGAAAGCGGAAGTGCGGGAGCGCGTGGAAGAAGTCGCACGCCTCTTGCAGATCGATCATCTGCTGGAGCGCTATCCTCGCGAACTCTCGGGCGGACAGAAACAGCGCGTCGGCATCGGCCGCGCCCTGGCAAAAGAACCCAAAGTTCTTCTCATGGACGAGCCACTATCCAACCTCGACGCCAAGCTCCGCTACGAGATGCGCAACGAGATCGAAGGCCTGCGCGGTCGTCTCACCGAAACTGCCATCATCTATGTCACCCATGACCAGTCAGAAGCCATGAGCCTGGCGGACCGGATCATCGTGATGAACAAAGGAGTGATCGCGCAGGAAGGCTCCGGACGCGATATCTATCTCTCGCCCGCTGACCGTTTCGTAGCGGAGTTCGTCGGAAGCCCACCCATCAGTTTCCTCACCCTGCCCGACGACCGGGTTCTCGGGCTCCGCTCTGAAGCCGTCCACCTTGGACATCCAGTCGGAACGGAAGAGCTGGGGGCCGGCCACCTGCTGGGAAGTGAACACTTCGGACACGAGATCCTCGCCAGATACCGCACGGCGTACGGAGAACTGACGGTCCGGCTGTCGGCGGATATCGAACACATCCCGGACGAGACACCCATCTCCTACACATCGCACCTTGCCTTGTGGTTCGATCAGTCCGGCAACAGGGCGAACTCTCGTCAGGACGCTCTGGAGCTACGATCATGACCGGGCGACTCGCCCTCCTGATCCGCCACGCCCAATCAGTGTGGAATGCCGAAGGCCGATGGCAGGGCCGTGCCGATCCGCCCCTCACCGCGGAAGGGCTGCAGGTGGCACAAGAAGCCGCGCCCCTGCTGCCGAGAATCTTCACCCAAGTCCTCTCATCACCGCTGCAACGAGCTGCCCAGACAGCACACGCACTCGCCCAGGAGCTAGGTATCGACGCCATTGACTCCGATGCACGACTCGTCGAGCGGCACCTGGGAAGCTGGGAGGGCCTCACCAAGGACGAGGCCCAAAAGGCATTCGTCGATGACTGGACACGCCTGACCACCGAGGCCATCGACCCCCCGGAATGGGAATCGCCCGCCTCGGCCGTGGCGAGAGTTCATCAGGCACTGACCGAAGCCCATGGGCAAGAAACAGGGCCTCTGCTTGTCGTAAGCCACGCAGGCCCGATCACGTGCCTTCAACAACATCTCACCGGCGGCAGCGCCGAACTCACGAACCTCGAAGGAATCTGGGCCATCATCGAACCCGAATCCATAACCCTCCTCGGTAGACAACGCTTCACCACTCAACACACCACCACCGGGTTGCTGTAACAGAGCAGCGCAGAAAGAAAATTATCAAAACAGCGACAGCCTCCTCGGGCCAGCGACCATCGCCCGAGGAGGCGGCATATCAGGCCAACCCTGAATCCACCCGCACCCTCGATCGAGCCCCCTCCGGTACCGATCCCAATTCCCAAGGCTCACTTTCTGAGCCGGCCCCTGGACTACGACTCGATGCAGTACGCGATGAACTGGCTGGGCGAGGGCCGCGGTATCAAGGTCATCCGCACGGCCATCCCCAAGCCCAACGTCAGAGGGAAAGACATGGATGTTTTTGAGATCAGCCTTCGACTTGGCGCCGCCGTGGCCGCTGGCCTCGTCGTGGGCATCGAGAGAGAGATCACCGGCCATCCCGCCGGAGTCAGAACCCACGTCCTCGTTGCGCTGGGGGCGGCTATGTTTTCGCTGGCTGGGGCGTACGGTTTCGCTGACGTTACACATGGACCAAACGTGGACCCGGCACGCATCGCCGCGCAGGTTGCCTCGGGGATCGGGTTTATCGGGGCGGGGGCGATCATCAGAGACCGCGGCGCAATCAAAGGACTCACCACTGCCGCGACAGTGTGGTTGGCGGCATCGTGCGGCGTTGCCGCCGCGGGAGGCTCGTATCTGGAGGTTTCCGTAGGAACTGTTTTCGTATTGATCACGCTTATCGGCTTGAGGCTTGTTAGGCCCAGCAAGTGGCGTCAGAAGCAAAAGGTCCAGCTGGAAATCGAATATTCGGCAAGGCAGGGAACCCTGGCACCCATTCTGGAGACGTTGAAGTCCTCAGGCACTGTGGTCACAGGGATTGATGTACGGGATGAACCAGACACCTCCATGCGCCACCTCAGTCTGAGGGTCACCGTCCCAGCCCGGTCCAACTCCGAGACGGTAGTAGCGGATGTTGCCCAACTCGGCCAAGTGCACCGGGTGGCCGTCTCGGACGAGGACGGATAGATGGCCATTGAGACCAGTATGTACTTCCCCGTCGGGCTGGGATGTCGTCCTGAACGTCCCTGCCCCCTGAACTGACCGTTATTCACGCACTCCCTGGTTATGCCTAAGGGCACGAGTAGCAGGGATGTTCTTCTGTCCTGGCGGCCCGCGAGCCTCCGACTGACAGGTAGAAGGAAGCCACAGCAAACCGAATCGGCCCCGAAGGAAATCGTCATGACGGTCATAATCCGCCCCGTTCCGCCGGGGCCAGAATCACTTGACACAGCCAATGCACTGACAGACCTGGAAAGCGGTCAGCATTGAAGGATCGATGGAACGGACAGAAGGAGCACAATGACAACGTATGACATTGCGCTGATCGGCTTCGGCGGCGTCAACAGGACACTGGCCAAACTGATTGCAGCACGCGGTGAGGCATTGCGTTCCGAGCTGGGCTTTGGCCTGCGCGTGGTGGCCATCACCGACCTGCACCTCGGTTCCCTGGCCAAACCCGAGGGCATCGATCTCTCCCTTGCCCTCCGCCTGGACGGTGGCAGTGATAACTTCTCCGGGTACGGCGGATCCGCGGACACCAACAACGAAGCAGTCATCCGCAATTGCACGGCTGACATCATCTGCGAGGCCACGTTCACGAATCCCGAGGACGGCGAACCAGCGGTTTCCCACGTGCGATGGGCCCTCGAATCCGGCAAGAGTGTCTGCACCACGAACAAGGGCCCGGTTGCCCACCGCGGCGCCCAGCTGACCTCCCTGGCCGAACAGAACGGCGTGCACTTCGAGTTTGAAGGCGCCGTCATGAGCGGCACCCCCGTCATCCGGCTGGCCAAGAAGATGTTTGCGGGGCTGAAGCTGAACGGCTTCGAAGGCATCCTCAACGGCACTAGCAACTATGTGCTCGGAAGGATGGAAGCCGGACTGGATTTCGAAGCGGCCATCAGCGAGGCACAGGAACTCGGCTACGCCGAGGCAAACCCCGCAGCAGACATCGAAGGCTACGACGTTCAGCTCAAGGTCCTCATCCTCGCCAACGAACTCCTCGACGCAGGCATGGAACTCAAAGACGTTAAACGCCAGGGCATTTCGACCGTGACGCCGGAGAACATCCAGAAGGCAACCCGCGAGGGACGCCGCTGGAAGCTCCTCGGTACAGCACGGCGGAACCCGGACGGATCGGTGACAGCCAGCGTATCCCCCATAGCGCTTCACCTCGGACATGGGTTGGCAGGTGTTTCCGGGGCGACCAACGCTGTGTCCTTCGACACCGACCTTCTGGGCGCAGTAACCGTCTCAGGACCGGGAGCCGGCCGCGTGGAGACCGCCTACGCTCTGCTCTCTGACATCATCGCCATTCATACAGACCGCACAGAAATGGCGGCTAATGTCTGATTCCATCCTGTGTTCGACGCCACGGCGCAGCCGCAGTTCCGCGACGTAGCCATCCCCTACGGATTCCAGTGGGGAGATACAGAACGACGATCCTTCCACCGACGTAATCGTCCCGGACCCCTGACCCCCGACCCAAGATGCCGGCCGCCCAGCAACAGTGCCGGGATCCATACAGCCACCCGACTCCTTCAAAGGATCGACTTCGACGACTGATCACGGGGCGGCAGAAAGCGTTAGGATGGATCCTCGCCGATGGCGCCCTTATGAGACCGACGCTACGCGCGTGTGCCCAGGGGTTGGCGGCCAAGGCTCCTTGCTCACTAAGGGAAATGGCGTGTGAATTCTCAGGAGTGCCGGTATGACGCCTAGGGTGCTTCCGGCCATCGTGAAGAAATACCCACAGGTGGCCGGCTATGCCCTTGGGTTGAAGGGGTCGGTTATTTTGTTGCCCAGATCGATCCACACCGTTTTCGTCTCCGTGTACTCATAGATGGCTTCAGGGCCGTTTTCCCGGCCCAGGCCACTGTCGCCGAAGCCTCCGAACGGAGCGATGTAGTTGGTCTTCCTGTAGTTGTTGATCCATACGGTTCCAGCCCGGAGGGTTCTGGTCATACGGATGCCGCGGGCGAGGTCTGTTGTCCAAACCCCGGCGGCGAGGCCGAAGTTGGTGTCGTTGGCGATCCTGACAGCGTCCTTCTCATCTTTGAAGCGTATGACGGCAGCAACGGGGCCAAACACTTCTTCTCTCGCAATTCTCATGTCGTTATGGACATCTGCGAAAACTGTGGGTCGGACGAACAAACCCTGATTTAATCCGGGGTCTGTGGGGTGGAAGCCGCCTGCGACGAGTCGTGCGCCTTCTCCCTTGGCAATGTCGACGTATGCGAGAACTTTGTCGAACTGTGCCTTGCAGGCCACTGTGCCCATTTCGGTTTGCTGGTCCAGTGGATCTCCCAGACGGACTCGGTTGGCCTTTTCCGCCAACTTTTGTATTACTTCGTCATAGATGCTGTCCTGCACGAGGACGCGGGAGCCGGCCATGCATGTTTGACCTGATGCGGCGAAGATGCCGGCGACTACTCCGTTGATTGCGTTGTCGATGTCAGCGTCTGCGAAGAGGATGTTGGGAGATTTGCCGCCGAGTTCCAGTGACACCCGCTTCAGCTGGCGTCCGGCAGTTTCGGCGATATGGCGGCCGACTTGCGTGGAACCGGTGAAGGCTATCTTGTCCACTTGCGGGTGCTGTGCGAGTGCTGCTCCGACGGTTCCGTGGCCTGTCACGACGCTCACTACTCCAGCTGGCAGGCCCGCTTCTTGCAGTAAGCGCATTAGTACCAATGTTGATACGGGAGTTACTTCCGATGGCTTGATGACCACAGTGTTGCCGGCTGCGAGGGCGGGGCAGAGTTTCCAGAGCAACAGAGCCAGCGGGCTGTTCCATGGAGTTATGGCTGCGATGACGCCAATTGGCTCCCGCACTGTGTACACCTGGAAATTCGGTACACTGCTGGCCAGAGTTTGCCCGGTGAGGTTTTCGGCCGCACCAGCAAAGAAGTAGCAATGGTTCGCCAAGGCGCGGGTTTGCCCGTGAACTTCCCGGATGAGTTTGCCGTTTTCCATGACTTGGACGCGGGCAAGTTCGTCCACGTTTTCGAGGATGAGGTCACCGAACTTCCTGAGCAGGGCTGCCCTGCCTGCCGGGGAGAAGCTCGCCCAGGGCCCGGACTCGAATGCCTTCCGTGCAGACTGCACAGCTTTATCTACGTCAGTGGATGTGGCCTCGGGGACTGATGCCCATGGTGCATTGGTGTAGGGGTTGATGGAATCGAACGTTTCGTTGGATTCGGCGTCGACCCACTGGCCGCCAATGTGCATTTGGAAGAATTCGGGGGCCAAGATTTTGTGCGTCATGTTGATCTCTTTCTAAAGAACCTGACCGGCGGCTGGCTGGTCCAGCTCCGCGGCCATCGTTTCCTCGATGTTGCTGGCGGCCTTTATTACGGCCCGACGGAATTCCTTCACCTTCACATCGGTAAATTCGTGGACGGGTCCGAGGATGTTCACGGCTCCGGTAACGCGACCCGTTGCGTCGTGAATGGCAGCGGCGACACCGGCTGCCCCCGGGATGCGTTCACCACGGGAAACAGCGACCCCTGTCTGGCGAACTTCCTCGACGCGCCTCATGAAGGCCTTTTTGTCGAAGGGCTGTGGGGCCACCGCGTCACTCCATGGTGAAAGCTCAAGGGCATCGTCGATGGTTGCATCTGGAAGGCCAGCCAGTATCGCGCGACCCGTCGAGCCGAGATGAAGACCGTACGGGCGTCCCAGTTCCACCGACATCTTCATCTCCGAATCCGGCAGAACCTGATCCACGTACATCCTCCGAAGTCCTCCCAAGACGCTGAGCGTGGCAGTTTGACCTGTTTCGGCCCCAAGACGCTCCAGCATTGGACGGGCAAGGTCCCTGAAGGAGTTGTGAGTCATCTGATTGCTGGAGAGAAACGCAGCACCCAGCCCCAGGGAATACTGCTGGCTGGCAGGGTTCTGCGCGACCAAGGAGCGTGACATAAGGGCACGTAGGATCCTGTGCGCCACCGTTGGACTCAAACCGGCCCGGCGCGCCAGTTCGTTGACGCCGATAGGTCCGTAGGCGTCGCCCAGGGCGATGAGGATGTCTGCGACACGACGGGCGGATTCGGTTCCTGCATCAGTAGACATTTTCGGGGGTTCCTCTTTCCATTGTCTTGGCTTCCTCGTAGCCGAGGATATTGCGACGGTGTGCGATTCGCCGGTATCCATACAGGGATAGGAGCGAGAAGATTCCTGCGACAGCCATCATCGCTACCAGTGTCTCCCAGCGCCCCGTCCCCGAGACTAGCGCTTCGGCGATGATCGGTGTCGGGGCACTCCATACGAGTGCAGCGACCGCGTATGTGACGGCTGTGCCTGAGTATCGGAAATGCACCGGGTACAGTTCGGCAATCATCGAGGACAAAACGGAGTAGGTAGTTGCATGGGCGATGACCAATCCGACTGCGATTGAAACGAAGATAAGGACGGGATTGCCTGAGTTCACACCCCAGAAGAACGGGAATCCCATGATGACCGCTGCGACTGCACCCGCCCCGAATACCCTCGCCACCCCGACTTTGTCGGCCAATGAGGCCAACAGGGGCAACGCGATGACGTCAACCACGGCGGCAAGCATGACGATCAGCAACGCCGTTCCCTGTGCCATCTTCAAAACGTTGACCGCATAGGAGACGAAGTAGGTGGCGACTATGTAGAAGACAACGTTCACTGATGCTTGTAACCCGACGCCGATTACCATGGGGAGCTTGGCATACCGAAAAAGCTGACCGAGGGGGACCTTGGGTTGGTCGTGGCGTTCCTTGATCTTCACGAATGACTTGGATTCCTCGACGCCGAGTCGGATCAGCAAGCCGATAATGACCAGCACGAACCCAAAGAGGAACGGGAGCCGCCAGCCCCAGGCGATTCTGTCCGCCTGCGGCATTAGCCCTACCAATGCCATGACACCAGTAGCCGTGATGAGACCGATGGGAGAACCCATCTGAGGGGCGGAACCATACAGGCGCACTTTGCCCGGCGGGGCGTTCTCGACCGACATGAGAACGGCGCCTCCCCACTCTCCTCCCACGGCCAAACCTTGGAGGAACCGCATGGTGACGAGAAGAGTCGGAGCGAGGACTCCGACCTGAGCATAGGTAGGCAGCAGGCCGATGAGCCCTGTAGCACCCCCCATGAGTGACAGCGTGACAATCAGGGTTGCCCGACGACCTATCCTGTCGCCGAGGTGCCCAAAAACGATGGCGCCAAGCGGACGGGCTATGAACGCGACACCGAAGCTCGCGAACGCCAAGAGTCGTCCGACTGCAGGATCGCCACCGGGAAAGAAGAGCGGGCCGAAATATAGTGCAGCTGCGGTGCCGTAGATGAAGAACTCGTACCATTCGATGCTTGTCCCAACCAAGCTCGCCATCGTGGCCCTTCGCGCTTGGATTTGAGGGGTGTTGGCCGTGGAGCTAGACGTTGTACGCATAAGATTCCTTCGAATTTCCGATGTGTTTGGCGGCGGCGTCTGCGGCTGCCAACCGGCCAAAGACCATGGCTCGAAGCATTGACGAAGCACCAGGGTAGCTGTGGTGGTACAGGCCAGCGGCCTCACCGACCACGTAGAGACCAGGGATTGGCTCCCCGTCTGTGGTCACCGCCCGCCCCGCCGTGTCTGTCTTGACACCGCCGAAGGTGAAGGTGATGACCGATGCCATCGGCCAGGCACCGAATGGACCTTTCGAGATGGGGCGTGCCCAGTTGGACTTGGGTGGGTTGAGGTTTTGGGTAGCGACGCCGTCCTTTACAGTGACATCGAGAGGACCGGGATGACAGGCGGAATTGTAGGTCTGCACCGTTGCGGCAAGTTCCGAGGGTTCGATGCCCAGTGAAACGGCCAGTTCTTCAAGGGAGTCGGCAAGAATCGGTTCAGTTTCTGAAAGCACAGCTTTTTTGTAGTCGCTTTGCAGAAGCAGTTGATCAACAATCAAGTAAGCCTGCTGGTTGGCATCTCTCCAGATGTGGTAGGCGACGTCTTCGAACGTCTCGTCTACAGAGTCTTTGCCTTCGTCCAGGAATCTTCGGCCTTCACTGTTGACCAGGATTCCGTAGGGGTAAATCATGACCAAGGCTTCGGCTTTGGTTGTTCTGGGATCGCTGGGCTCGCCGTGGAACATGTCGAATTGGCCGGCCTGGCCAGCGCCGGCTTTCAGGGCCATGCTGATGCCTTCGCCGCGGTTGTTTGCCCCGCCAGGGCAGATCGTTTCGAGGCTTCGACCACGCTCGCCCAGGTGGTGGGCGAGGAGTTCCTTGTTTCCCTGGAAGCCGCCGGTCGCCAGCACGACCGCCGGAGCCCGCCACGAAGTTTCCAACTCGTTCGCATCGAGTCCGGAGACACCAACTATCCGGCCTGCCTCGATGATCAGGTCCACAGCTGCTGCCTCATATTCGATCTGCCCACCGAGTTGTTCGAACCGTGCGGCCAATGCCTCCACAACCGCAGCTCCTCCCCCGCGCGGCATCATCCGGCTTCCCTTGGACGTCAAGAAGTACGTCTCGGCCAGGCCCATCTCAACACCATTGCTCTGCGCCCACGCAACAGTCTGCTGAGCCTCATCGGTGAGCTTCTCAACGATGGCGGAATCTGCCTGGCCCAGACTGTATCGATCGATGCGCTCAGCGAAGTCCTCGGTAGGGCTGCCGTCTTCTCGCAGCCGGAAGAAGCCCTTCGTCCATCTGGTGTTGCCGCCCCGGTCCGCACGGGCCGCGCGTTCAAGAACGACGACCTCGGATCCGGGCCGCTTCTCCAGAAAACTCACTGCAGCGGAAAGACCTCCTGCGCCGCATCCAACGACGATGAGGTCTTTGGGCTGAAACTGCTTCATTGCACTTTCTCCTTCTGCGTTTCGTTGAACGAAATGCTTTGCCGTGATTTCCACCACTAGATCATCAGCTCTTGCGCTTTAAGTCAAGAAATTCCTACTATGAATCTAGCGAAGTTGTCTACTAGTGTGATTCGCTCAGCGAAATGGAGTAGCCGTGAAAAGTTCAATCGAGAGTGCAAAGGCGTGGAGTCATCTGGTGCCGCCGCCCATGACCGTCAGCAGCAACGTGGGAGGTTTGACGTGAAATCAGACCTGTTGGAAGGCGTAAAGGTCCTCGATCTCGCCAACGTGCTGTCAGGTCCTTTTGCCGGGTACCAACTCGCCCTCATGGGTGCTGACGTGCTCAAGGTCGAGGCCCGGGGAGGTGGCGATTTGGCTCGCAAGCTGGGGAGTTCCCCGGACCTGAGCGAACGACACCTTGGCATCTCGTTCCTCGCACAGAACAGTGCAAAGCGGTCAATGACGCTGAACCTGAAGTCTGAGCAAGGAAAGGACGTCTTCCGGCAGTTGGTCGAAACCCACGACGTCGTGCTGGAGAACTTCCGCCCCGGCGTACTCGCCCGGCTTGGTTTCAGCTGGGACACACTGCGCCAAATCAACCCGGGAATCGTCTACTGCGCCATATCAGGGTTCGGCCAAACCGGCCCGCTCCGTGACCGCCCCGCCTACGACCAGATCATCCAGGGGATGTCCGGTCTCATGTCCGTTACCGGGGACAGCGAGACCGCGCCGTTGCGGGTGGGAGCCCCCATCAGCGACACGGTGGGTGGCTTCGCTGCCGCATTCGCTATTTCCTCAGCCTTGGTGCGCCGTGGCCGCACAGGCGAAGGCGCTTTCCTCGACGTCTCCATGCTCGAAGCCACCCTTACCGCAATGGGCTGGGTGGCGTCCGATTACCTCGTCGGCGGCAGCCTTCCCATCCCCATGGGGAATGAGAACCGCACCGCGGCACCGTCCGGAACCTTCACCACGGCCGACGGCAAGTTCAACATCTCCGCCAACAAACAGGAACAGTTCGAGGACCTCTGCCGCGTTCTTGGCTGCCCTGAACTTGCCACAGACCCCCGGTTCGCCGAGCGGGAGACCCGCAAAGCGAACCGCAAAGACCTCGAGGACGAGATCGAGGGCATCCTCAAGCAGCAGCCCAGCTCCCACTGGGACAGGGTCCTTTCCGCGGCCGGAATCCCGGGAGGACCGGTCATGGACGTTGCCGATGCCTTGGATTCTGAACAGATCACGGAAAGGGGTCTCGTTTCCACCCTTCAGATCGAAGGGCTCCAGGGAGTCGCCGACGCAACAATCGGCCCAGAGGGATCCGTCCGTCTGCTCGGCGCGCCCGTCCACGTGGACGGCGCCGCCGTCGGCCCAACCACCAGGCCTCCCCTCCTGGGAGAGCACACCGACGACGTACTCTGCGCGCTCGGCTATTCACCCAAGGACATAGAGTCCTTCCGATCCGAAGGCGTAATCTGATGACCCGCTCCGACTGGTGGAAAACCTCCATCTCCGACATCTCACCCGGCATCATCCGGTACTACGGCTACCCGGTGGAGCAGCTCATCGCCGCAGAGCACGTGGGAATGCCCTCCATGATCTGGCTGATGACCCGCGGCGAACTTCCGACAGCGCCCCAGGCGCACCTGCTGGAGCGCGCCCTCGTAGCCGGCGTCGACCACGGCCCGCAGGCCCCCTCCATCGCCATCGCCCGCATGGCCATGACCTGCGGCGTCGGCATCAATAGCGCCATGGCATCCGCCACGAACGTCCTGGGTGACGTCCACGGCGGCGCCGGCCAGGAACTCATGGAGGTCTTCCAGAGCATCCTCAACGATCCCCGGCCCCTTCCAGAGGCCGTCGCGGCTGAAATCGCCCGCCTGCGCTCCGACAACAAATACGTGCCGGGCTTCGGCCACCGATTCCACCCAGTCGATCCCCGACGCGAGCCGCTGGTTTCCGCCGTCGAGACGGCCCGCGACGAGGGAACGGTCGAGGGGCGACACCTGGAGGTCGCCCTGGAGATCGAACGCCAAATCAACCTGAACCGTGATCGCCCCATCCCAATGAACATCGATGGTGCCACCGCCATCATCTACGCCGAACTGGGATTCGAACCTGCCCTCGGCCGTGGCCTGTTCATCCTGTCCCGGTCCATTGGTGCCCTCGCGCACGCCTGGGAGGAATCCCGCTCGGGGCTGCGCAACAAAGGACCGGAACACAGGTCCGTCCTACCCGACTACCTCGGACCCGAACCCCGGGACGTCCCATGATCACCGACCCCACCATACCCAGATCCACCCTCACCATCGGAGCCAGAGAGATCCAGTACATCGACCTGGCATCTATTGAGGGTGCCAACTCCCTGCCATTCAGCCTCAAAGTGTTACTGGAGAACGTCATCCGTCACGGTGGAAGCGCTGAGACCATCGAGCTGCTGCTGCAAGGAGATGAACAGGATCGGCAGCCGGGCGGGGAGGTCCCGTTCAACCCCGCCCGCGTGGTGATGCAGGATATGGCCGGCGTCCCTGTGATCCACGACCTGGTCACCCTGCGTGAGACAGTGGAGCGCCTGGGCGGGGATACATCCCTGATCAATCCATCGATCCCGGCCGAGCTGGTCGTCGACCATTCTGTGAGTGTCGACAGTTTCGGGAGCTCTTCGGCGTTGCAGCGCAACGCGGAGCTGGAATTCGAGCGCAACCATGAACGGTTCCGCTTCCTGAAGTGGGCACAGAACGCCTTCGACAACTTTCGCGTCATACCTCCGGGAACCGGCATCATCCACCAGATAAATGTCGAACACTTGGCCCGGGGAATCATGACCTCCGAGATCGATGGCGAACTCCTGGCCTACCCTGACACCTGCATCGGAACGGACAGCCACACCACCATGATCAATGGCCTCGGGGTCCTCGGCTGGGGCGTCGGTGGTATCGAGGCCACCGCCGCGCTGCTCGGCCAGCCGCTGTCCATGCTGATCCCGCCGGTGGTTGGCGTCGAGATCAGCGGGTCCCTTGCAGCCGGAACGACGGCGACCGACGTGGTGCTGACGGTAACGGAAATGCTCCGGAAGCAGGGCGTCGTCGGCAAAATAGTCGAGTTCCACGGCCCTGGCCTGGCGAGGATTCCGGTGGCGGACCGATGCACCATTGCCAATATGTCTCCCGAGTTTGGCTCTACCGCCGCGATGTTCCCCATCGACGCAGCGACCATTGATTACTACCGGCTGACCGGCCGCTCCCCCGAACAGGTCGAGCTGATTGAGGCATACGCCCGGGCACAGGGCCTTTGGAACGACCAGAACTCTTTGCCGGCGCATTATTCGGAGTACCTACGACTAAACCTGTCCGAGGTGGTCCCCTCCATTGCCGGCCCCTATCGGCCCCAGGACCGGATAGGACTGGATCGCGCCCACGATCAGTTCCAGACCGATCTGGCACACCTGCGGCCACACGGATCGGCTGAAGTTCCCGTCGAGGTGGTTTTGGACGAAACAACAATTGCCCTCAACCATGGCGCGTTGGCTATTGCCGCGATCACGAGCTGCACCAACACATCAAACCCTCAAATGATGATGACTGCTGCCCTCATGGCAAGAAACGCTGTGGACCGCGGCCTGGCAGTCCCACCTTGGGTGAAAACCTCGATGGCGCCGGGGTCCCAAGTGGTGACCCAGTACATGGAAAAAGCGGGACTACTGCCCTACCTGGAAACGCTGGGATTCCACATCGTGGGCTACGGATGCACCACGTGCATGGGCAATTCCGGGCCCCTGCTACAACCAATCTCGGCAGCCGCCCGAGAGAATGGCCTGACGCTCACATCGATCCTCTCAGGAAACAGGAACTTCGAGGGAAGAATCAGCCCCGACGTGCGCATGAATTACCTCGCTTCCCCACCACTGGTAATCGCCTACGCCCTGGCCGGAACCATGGACATAGATATTCAAAGGGACCCGCTTGGACAAGACACCGACGGACGGAAAGTACACCTACGCGACCTCTGGCCTTCCCCCGAAGAGGTCGATCGTGAACTCTCCCGAGTCATCACCCGTCAGATGTACCTGGACAACTACCGCGACGCCTACTCCGGATCGCGGCAGTGGCAAGACTTAGAGGTCCCTAGCAGTGCCACATACGACTTCGGCACCTCATCGACCTACATGCGCAGTTCACCTTTCCTTGCGCGAGTCGGTCTGGAGCCGACCCCCATTCAAGACCTGACCGGGGCGCGTGTTCTTGTGAAGCTCGGGGACTCCGTCACCACCGACCACATCAGCCCGGTGGGCCAGATCCGTTCCGATAGCCCGGCCGGCAGATACCTGCTGGACCGAGGTGTGGCTCGTCGGGACTTCAACACCTACGGCTCCCGACGAGGGAACCACGACGTCATGGTGCGCGGGACATTCGCGAACCCCCGGCTGCGCAACCACCTCGTCAAAGATGCCGACGGCGGATACACCCAACTCCTCCCCGACGGCGAACAAATGACGGTCTTCGAAGCAGCAACCCAATACGCCGAGCGCGGAATCGACCTCGTGGTGCTGGCCGGACGCGAATACGGTGCCGGCTCTGCGCGCGACTACGCGGCCAAGGGCACCAGTCTCCTGGGCGTCCGCGCGGTGTTAGCCCAGTCCTTTGAGCGGATCCATCGGTCGAATCTCGTCGGCATGGGCGTAGTTCCCTTGGAATATCTCGACGGCGAATCCCCCCGGTCGCTCGGCCTCGACGGAACGGAAGAACTCTCGGTCACGGGACTGACGGAGTTCACCAGCGGATGGCCGGATGCGGTCAGCGTCGACGCCGCCCGTACAGACGGGCAAACGATCTCGTTTACGGTCAGGGTGAGGGTTGATACTGCCACGGAGGCCATCTACATCCGCCATGGAGGCATTCTCCCCTACGTCCTACGGCGCAGTCTCACGGAGGCAAGGAATCCACGGCGCGGCCACTGAGGCTCCTCCGCGGACGAAAGGAAATCGACGAAGGCGCCTACGGTGCGTAGCGGGAGTACTTCGACGTCGATCGGTTTCATCGCCTCTGTCTGGTTCACGAAAGGGCCCTTATCGGCAGGCTGGCCGCTTCCGCGCCGCTCACCGTCAAGCGCGAGATCCGCAAGCCTCCATTTGCAGTACCGCTATGGCTACACGGATAAAACCAACCCCAAGGCACTCGGTGGGCTTAGCGACTGAACTCTCACATCAGAGTGACCCCGCAAGTCATGTAGCTATGGCCACTCACAGGCGATGAATAGATGTAGGGCGAAGGAGGGACAAGCCAATGATAGACAATAGTCGCAATAAAGCAGACTTAAGTGTGCACACTGTACACACCCCTTTTGGCCTGACAAAGCAGCGCCTAACCCCGCTTCCTCACGTCATGAACGCGCCGACGTCCGATGGTCTCGGCGCCATGCCCCGAAGTCATGTAGCGCCAAGCCCTCCCATCTATGAAGAGGCGTAGGCCAACCACGACCTACCGGACGAACCAAAGAGAGGAATCCATGGCCCAGTAGAGAGCCAGCGGAGGGTCCACCTGCCACGACCCTGAACCCGCTCCCCCAAAACCGAACAGGCCAACCGGCGGCCAGGCAACAAGCCGGCAGCACACATCAGAGACTCGCGTCAACAATTGTCAACACGTTAAAGCAAAAACCCCCTCTAACGAGGGGGTCTGCTGTGCCCGAGGTGGGACTCGAACCCACACACCTTTCGATACTGCATTTTGAGTGCAGCGCGTCTGCCAATTCCGCCACTCGGGCGCGGATTACTTGGAAGTTAAATCTCGCTGACTGCTCTCATTTCTGTGAGCAACGCGATCCTTTCCCAGCACGCGAAACTACTCTACATGCAGATAGGCTGATTCAAAGAACCGGGCACGCTGATGCAACAAAAACCAGCCATCAAAGAGTCCACACTAAGATGGACATGAACCCGCCGAACCTTTTCAAGGAGATCCCGTGACCGAACAGACGGAGTCCACACCCACAGCCCAGCCGGCCCGACGCGTTGTCGTAGCCGAGGATGAGACCCTCATCCGCCTGGACATTATTGAGATCCTGAAGGGCGAGGGGTACGACGTCGTCGGCGAGGCAGACAACGGCGAGAAGGCCGTGCAGCTGGCCGAGGAATTGAAGCCTGATCTTGTCCTCATGGACGTGAAGATGCCTGTCATGGACGGCATTTCCGCGGCTGAGAAGATCGTCAAGGCACGTATTGCTCCCGTTGTCCTGCTGACTGCCTTCAGCCAGAAGGAACTGGTGGAGCGGGCACGCGATGCCGGCGCCATGGCGTACGTCGTCAAGCCGTTCTCCCCCGCGGACCTGATCCCGGCCATCGAGATCGCCCTGTCCCGCCACGAGGAAATCAAGGCGCTCGAGAACGAGGTCTCCGACCTCCAGGAGCAGTTCGCCACCCGCAAGCTCGTAGAGCGCGCCAAGAGCCTCCTGACCACCAAGATGGGCCTGACGGAGCCGGAAGCTTTCCGCTGGATCCAGAAGACCTCCATGGACCGCCGCCTCAGCATGCGCGAGGTTGCCGAAACCATCATCAACCAGGTCAACTAGCTTCAAACGCACGACGGCGGCCGCTCACCTCGCACGAGGTGGGCGGCCGCCGTCGTACGCACCAAAGCCGTACGCACCCACTGAGCCAACAAAAATGCGGGCCCCACCAAAAGGCGGGGCCCGCATTCAACAACCGAAGAGCTAGCTCTTGGCCTTGGACTTCTTTTCCGGCCAGGGGCCAACGGGTTCCTTGCGTGAACCGTCGTCGGTCTTGGAGGTGTCGGCGAGGTCGCCCACCTTGTGGACCTTCAGCGAGTTCGTGGAACCGGCCTGTCCGGGAGGGGAACCGGCAGCGATGACAACCAGGTCGCCTTCCTCCACGAGATCCATTTCGAGCAGGCTCTTGTCAACCTGTGCGGTCATCTCGTCAGTGTGGCCCACGGAGGGAACCAGCACCGGCTGGATGCCCCAGGTGAGGGCCAGCTGGTTCCAGACGTGCTCCACCGGGGTGAAGGCGAAGACGGGCTTGACCGGGCGCAGGCGCGAGAGGCGTCGTGCGGAGTCACCGGACTGGGTGAAAGTACAAATGTACTTGGCATCCAGCTGGTCGGCGATTTCGACGGCGGCACGGGTGATTGCGCCACCACGGGTCTTGGGCTTGGTGCCCAGCGGGGGTACGCGCTCGAGGCCGTGAACCTCGGTGGACTCGATGATCCGGGCCATGACCTTGACGGTTTCGATGGGGTACTGGCCCACGGAAGTTTCACCGGAGAGCATGACTGCGTCGGCGCCGTCGAGCACTGCGTTGGCGCAGTCCGAAGCCTCGGCGCGCGTCGGACGCGGGTTGTCGATCATGGACTCGAGGACCTGGGTGGCCACGATGACCGGCTTGGCCCAGCGGCGTGCCAGTTCAATGGCGCGCTTCTGGACGATCGGCACCTCTTCGAGCGGCAGTTCAACACCGAGGTCGCCACGGGCAACCATGATGGCGTCGAAGGCGTCGATGATCTCGTGGAGCTGCTCAACGGCCTGCGGCTTTTCGATCTTGGCGATCACCGGTACGCGGCGACCTTCTTCGTCCATGATCTCGTGGACGCGCTTGATGTCTGAGGCATCACGCACGAACGAGAGGGCGATGAGGTCGGCGCCGCGCTTGAGTGCCCAACGGAGGTCGTCCTCGTCCTTTTCGCTCAAGGCGGGAACGTTGACGGCTACGCCTGGCAGGTTGATGCCCTTGTTGTTGGAGACCTTGCCGCCAACGGTCACGGTGGCAACAACCTTGACGTCGTCAACCTCGATGGCGCGCATGGCCACCTTGCCGTCGTCGATCAACAGGGCATCGCCCACATTGACGTCTTCGGTGAGGCTTTTGAGCGTGGTGGAGCAAATCTCCTTGGTGCCGGGGACGTCTTCGGTGGTGATGGTGAAGGTGTCGCCGACGGCCAGCTCGTGGGGTCCGTCAACAAAACGGCCAAGACGGATCTTGGGTCCCTGCAGGTCAGCCATGATCGCAACAGGCTTGCCCAGCTGCGCCGCAGCCTTGCGGACGTTTTCGTAGGTGATGTCGTGCACGGAGTAGTCGCCGTGGCTCATGTTCATGCGGGCAACGTCAACGCCGGCCTCCAGCACCGCGAGGGTGTTGTCGAAGCTGGAGATAGCCGGGCCGAAAGTTGCCACAATTTTTGCGCGTCTCATATACCTACCCTAAGTAGTTCATGCTGATTGAGTAAAAGGTTGTTCCTGCCGGCGCTATAAGACCGCTATCGCCCGGTCGGTGGGGGCGACCGGTGCCGGGAGAATAGTGCTTCCCATCAGGAACTTGTCCACTGCGGCCGCACATGCACGGCCTTCCGCAATGGCCCACACAATCAGTGACTGGCCACGTCCGGCATCGCCGGCAACAAACACGCCCTCGGTGTTCGTCATGTAGTAGCCGTCGCGGGCAACGTTGCCCCGACTGTCGAACTCTGCGCTGACCTGCTCCGTGATTCCTGCCGGCTCAGCACCGGTAAAGCCAAGGCTCAGGAAGACAAGGTCAGCTGGGATGATCCGTTCTGTACCGGCTTTGGGAAGGCGTTTGCCGTCCACGAACTCGGTTTCAGCAACTTTAACTCCGGTGAGTTTGCCGTTTTCTCCAACGAACTCAACGGTGGATGCAAGGTAGGTACGCTCGCCACCTTCTTCGTGGGCGCTGGCGACCTCGAACAGGGTGGGGAACGTGGGCCACGGCTGGTGGGTGGCACGCTCGGCGGGCGGCTGCTTGCCGATCGCGAGGGTGGTCACCGAGGCCGCCTGGTGGCGATGCGCGGTGCCGATGCAGTCAGCACCGGTATCGCCGCCACCGAGGATGACAACGTGCTTGCCACGGGCGTCGATGTGGTTCGCGGGGTCCTCCCCCGCCACCTTGCGGTTGGACGGGACCAGGTAGTCCATGGCGAAGTGGACGCCCTCAAGGTCACGTCCGGGAATGGGAAGGTCGCGCGGAACGGTCGCTCCGGTGGCAACCACGACGGCGTCGTAACGGCGTCGCAACTGCTCCCAGGTCACGTCCGTACC
The DNA here is from genome assembly GCF_059739405.1 of Arthrobacter sp. TmtSoilC79. Lineage (NCBI taxonomy): Bacteria > Bacillati > Actinomycetota > Actinomycetes > Micrococcales > Micrococcaceae > Arthrobacter > Arthrobacter sp. TmtSoilC79. The sequence goes on from NZ_AP046051.1 coordinate 2,689,701, forward strand.
AACTGCGACGCCGGTCCGGAAGCGGGTGCCTTCGGCCTTCATCTGCTCAAGGCGGCGGTCAACCTGTTCCTTCTCCATCTTGAAGTCGGGGATGCCGTAGCGGAGCAGGCCGCCGATCTTGTCATCGCGCTCGTACACGGCAACGGTGTGGCCCACGCGGGTCAGCTGCTGTGCCACGGCAAGGCCGGCCGGGCCGGAACCCACAACCGCGACCGTCTTGCCGGTCAGGCGCGTTGGAGGCAGGGGCTGGACCCAGTCGTTGTCGAAAGCCTGGTCGATGATGGAGACCTCAACCTGCTTGATGGTCACAGCAGGCTGGTTGATCCCCAGCACGCAGGACGCTTCGCAGGGTGCGGGGCACAGGCGGCCCGTGAACTCCGGGAAGTTGTTCGTCGCGTGAAGGCGCTCAATCGCTTCTTCACCCTTGTCCCGCCACACGAGGTCGTTCCATTCGGGAATCAGGTTGCCCAGCGGGCAGCCCTGGTGGCAGAACGGAACGCCGCAGTCCATGCAGCGGCCTGCCTGGCTCTTCAGGACACCCTTTTCCTGGGCTTCGTACACTTCTTTCCAGTCCATGATGCGGACGGGAACGGGACGGCGTGGCTGCGTCTCGCGCTGCCGGACTTTCAGAAATCCGCGTGGATCAGCCACCGGTTACCTCCAGGATTCGAGACCATACTTCTTCGCCATCGGGGTCAAGGCCCTCTTCGATGGCGTCGAGACGGGTTTGCAGGACTGCGGCGTAATCGCGCGGCAGCACTTTGGTGATGCGGGCGGCAGTGTCGTCGAAGTTTTCGAGCAGACGGCCGGCCAGGACGGATTCGGTTTCCTCAAGGTGCTTGGTCAGCAAACCATGAACGATGTCGCGGTCCTCGGCGTCGAGCTCCAGGAGCTGGAGTTCGCCGGTATCGAGGGCCATCTTGTTGACGCGCTCAGGCTGAAGGTCCAGCACATAGGCAGTACCACCGGACATGCCGGCACCGAAGTTGCGTCCGGTGCGGCCGATGATCAGGGTCTGGCCACCGGTCATGTACTCGCAACCATGATCGCCAATACCTTCGACGACGGCGGTCGCGCCGGAGTTGCGGACCAGGAAGCGTTCGCCCACCTGGCCACGCAGGAACATCTCACCGCTGGTTGCACCGTAACCGATGACGTTGCCGGCAATGACGTTGCGCTCGGCCTGGAACACGTTGGTGCGGTCCGGGCGGACGATGATGCGTCCACCGGAGAGGCCCTTGCCCACATAGTCGTTGGAGTCACCGAACATCCGCAGCGTGATGCCCGCGGGCAGGAACGCGCCGAGGGACTGGCCGGCGGTGCCATTGAGCGTGACGTCGATGGTGTCGGTCGCCAGGACATCGATGCCGAAGGTCTTGGTCACCACATGGCCGAGCATCGTACCCACGGAACGGTCCGTGTTGATGACGTCCAGGGTGATCTTGACGGGCATGCGGTCGCTGAGCGCTTCTTGCGCCATGGTGATCAGCCGCTGGTCGAAGTGCTTGTCCAGCTCGTGGTTCTGGCCGGTCATGTTGCGCAGCGGCACGTCGTCGTCGAACTCCAGCCCGTGCAGGATGGGGTCCAGGTCCAGCCCTTCGGCCTTCCAGTGGTTGATCGCTTCGCGGGTATCCAGGACCTCGGCGTGCCCGATTGCCTCTTCCAGGCTCCGGAAACCGAGCTCGGCCAGGATCTCACGGACTTCTTCTGCGAGGAACTCGAAGAAGTTGACCACGAACTCCGGCTTGCCGTTGAACCGTGAACGGAGCTCAGGGTTCTGCGTGGCAACACCAACAGGGCAGGTGTCCAAGTGGCAGACACGCATCATGATGCAGCCGGAAACCACCAAGGGCGCGGTTGCGAAGCCGTACTCCTCGCCACCCAGCAGGGCGGCAATGACGACGTCGCGGCCGGTCTTGAGCTGACCGTCAACCTGAACCACCACACGGTCACGCAGACCGTTGAGCATGAGGGTCTGCTGGGTTTCGGCGAGGCCGAGTTCCCACGGCACACCCGCGTGCTTGAGCGAGTTCAGCGGCGAGGCGCCGGTACCGCCGTCGTGACCTGAAACAAGCACGACGTCGGCCTTCGCCTTGGTGACGCCGGAGGCCACCGTGCCGATCCCGACTTCCGAAACCAGCTTCACGTGCACACGGGCCGAAGGGTTGGCGCGCTTGGCATCGTAAATGAGCTGGGCGAGGTCTTCGATCGAGTAGATATCGTGGTGCGGGGGCGGGGAAATGAGTCCGACGCCGGGTGTGGAGTGACGTGTCCGGGCTACCCAGGGGTAGACCTTCTGTGCCATCAACTGGCCGCCTTCGCCGGGCTTGGCGCCCTGTGCCATCTTGATCTGGATGTCGTCGGCATTGGTCAGGTACAAGCTGGTGACACCGAACCGGCCCGAAGCGATCTGCTTGATGGCAGAGCGGCGCTCGGGATCCAGCAGGCGGTCAACGTCCTCGCCGCCTTCACCGGTGTTGGACTTGGCGCCCAACCGGTTCATGGCGATGGCGAGCGTTTCGTGCGCTTCCTTGGAGATGGAACCGTAGCTCATTGCACCGGTGGAGAAACGCTTGACGATGCTGGAAACGGGCTCCACTTCCTCAAGCGGGACCGCCGGGCGGACACCGTCCTTGAACTTCAGGAGCCCGCGGAGGGTCATCAGGTTCTCGGACTGATCGTCAATGCCCTTGGTGTAGGACTTGAAGATGTCGTACCGGCGTTCGCGGGTAGCGTGCTGCAGGCGGAAAACCGTCTCCGGGTTGAAGAGGTGCGGTTCACCGTCACGGCGCCACTGGTACTCGCCACCGCCCAGCAACGGCTGGTGCGGGTGCTCGATGCCGCCCTCCGGGTACGCCATCTGGTGGCGTGCCGAAACCTCGGCGGCAATCACGTCCAGGCCCACGCCACCGAGCTGGGAGTGCGTGCCGGAGAAGAATTCATCCACGAGTTCCTGGGACAGACCCAGTGCCTCGAAGGTCTGGGCTCCCGTGTAGGAAGCCACGGTGGAGATGCCCATCTTGGACATGATCTTCAGGACACCCTTGCCAAGGCCCTTGATGAGGTTGTAAACGCCGTCTTCTGCAGTGACGCCTGTGACATCGCCGTTGGAGATCAGCTGCTCCACCGACTCCATGGCCAGGTACGGGTTGACGGCCGATGCGCCGTAACCGATGAGCACTGCAACATGGTGCGTCTCGCGGACGTCGCCGGCCTCAACCACCAGGGCGGTCTTGGTGCGGTTGGCACTGCGGAGCAGGTGGTGGTGCACTGCGCTGACCAGAAGGAGCGAAGGAATGGGAGCCCACTGCGCGTTCGAGTCACGGTCGGACAGCACCACGTACTGCACGCCACGGTTGATCGCACCGGAGACCTGCTCGCAGATTTCGGTCAGGCGTGCACGGAGCGCCGCTTCCCCACCCTCGGGGCGGTAAAGGCCACGAACCTTCATGGCAATGCGATCACCGTCGGGGGTTTCGATGTTCGCGATCTTGGCGAGTTGATCGTTGTTGATCACCGGGAACGGCAGGGAGATCTGCGGCTGGCGGACCTGCTTGCCGTCCAAGAGGTTGCCGTTGGGCCCGATGGCGCACTTCAGCGAAGTAACCAACTCTTCGCGGATGGCATCCAGCGGCGGGTTGGTGACCTGGGCAAAGGACTGCACAAAGTAGTCGAACAACAGGCGTGGGCGCTTGGAGAGGACAGCCACAGGCGTGTCCGAACCCATGGCACCGAGGGGCTCGGCACCGGTCCGGGACATCGGTCCCAGCAGGATCTTCAGCTCCTCGGTGGTGTAGCCGAACGTGCGCTGGCGGATGTTGACCGATGCAGCGGTGTGAACCACGTGCTCACGCTCGGGGAGCTCGTTGATGTCTATCAGGTTGTCCTTGAGCCATTCAGCCCACGGGTTTGCAGCAGCTACCTCGGCCTTGACCTCGGCGTCGTCAATGATGCGGCCGGCTTCGGTGTCCACCAGGAACATCTTGCCGGGGGCAACGCGGCCCTTCTTGACCACGTTGGAGGGCTCAACCTCGATCACGCCAACCTCTGAGGCGAAGATGATGAGGCCGTCTTCGGTGATCCAATAGCGTCCCGGGCGCAGGCCGTTGCGGTCCAGCGTGGCGCCAACAAGGTTGCCATCGGTGAAGGAAACAGCTGCCGGCCCATCCCACGGCTCCATGAGCAGTGAGTGGTACTCGTAGAAAGCACGGCGGGCCGGATCCATGGTGGCGTGGTTCTCCCACGCTTCCGGGATCATCATCATGATGGAGTGCGTGATGGGGCGGCCGGACAGCCAGAGGAGCTCTGCAACCTCGTCGAACGAAGCAGAGTCAGAGGCACCCGGGGTGCAGATCGGGTACAGCTCTTCGGGCACTGAGCCCAGCAGCGGGCTGGCCAGCTGCGACTGGCGGGCACGCATCCAGTTGCGGTTGCCCTTGACCGTGTTGATCTCACCATTGTGGGCGATGGTGCGGAACGGCTGCGCCAACGGCCAGGACGGGAAGGTGTTGGTGGAGAAGCGTGAGTGGACGATGGCCAGCTTGGTCTTGAAGCGCTTGTCCGAGAGGTCCGGGTAGAACGGCTCCAACTGGGCGGTGGTCAGCATGCCCTTGTACACAATGGTGCGCGAGGACAGCGACGGGAAGTACACGCCGAACTTGTTCTGGGCACGCTTGCGGATACGCCAGGCGCGCGAATCAAGCTCGTTGTGTTCCAGCTGCTCGCCAGTGGCGGAGGCAAAGAACGGCTGCGAGAAGTACGGCATACAGGCACGCGCCATGGCGCCTACAAGGTCAGCCACCACGGGTACCTCACGCCAGCCAAGGACAGTGAGGCCCTCGTCGGCGGCAAGGGCTTCAATGCCTGCCTTGGCGGTATCCGCTTCGCGGGACTCAGCAGGAAGGAAGGCAGTGCCCACTACATACTGGCCGGGAGCGGGCAGTTCGAATTCTGTGACGGCCCGGAAGAACTCGTCCGGAACCTGCATCAGCAGGCCCGCACCGTCGCCGGTACCTTCGTCGGCGCCCACGGCGCCGCGGTGTTCGAGATTGCGGAGGGCGGTCAGTGCCGCTTCCACGATGTCGTATCCCGGTTCCCCGCGGAGCGTGGCAATAATGGCCAGGCCGCAGGCGTCCTTCTCCTTATCAGGGTTGTAAAGACCCTGGGCCTCCGGGAGCGCGGCAAAGCGCTTGAACGGAGACATGGCACCCTGCGGTTCGATATGTTCGGACCAACCGGGGTTATGAAGATGGGTCATGGGAGACGTCCTTCCTCGAGATCGTGCGTATGGAAGGGACAACGTTGGCCCCACCTTGCCTGCCCTGTGACGGGCACAACAAAGCGCTAGTAATTGGAATTGTAGGCCAGCCGATCCAGCGCAACGAACAGTTACGCAGACCTCTGGCCCCGGCTTGACCAGTGAACATCGGTATGCTGCGATCCGGTTTCCGGGGTGCCACGACGCTGTGGACTGGGCCCTACGAGCGGTGACTCTGTTGCCCCTTTACCGAACGCGACTACTTGGTGTCGTCTGCGTTCGGTGTGGATCCGGGGGCCTTCCTTGCGGCAGTGGCAGCAGATACGGAACCCGTGCCGGACTTGGTGTCCTTGCTCGCGTCCCCTGCTGTTTCCTGCGGCTCGTCAACGTGGCCCGAATCGCTTTGGTTATCTGGGAGATTACCACGCGAACCAGTATCTGAGACAGATGCGTCCACATCATGACTGGTGACGCTCGTCACCGACGCCGGCTCCTTTTCCTTGGTCTCATCCGGCTCGCGCCCCGGCAAATACGGGGTATCCGGTACAGGGCGTCCCTTCCGGCCAAGAACCAGGAAGATGGCAAGGGCGGCAATGAACACAAAGATGCTGGTCCACACATTGAGCCGGGTGGTAATCCCGAAAAGGTTAATCTGCTCGGCATCATCGATCCGCAATGCCTCAATCCAGACACGGCCGAGGGTGTAGTACATGGCGTAGAGCCAGAAGAGGCGTCCCCACCGGAAGTTGAACTTCCTGTCCAGGAGCAACAAGATGGCGACGCCGGCCAGGTTCCACAGCATTTCGTAGAGGAACGTGGGGTGGAACAGCGTGCCGGCAGCCATGTCCGGCGGGAAGTTGGCGTTGGCGGGATCAATCTCCAGCCCCCAGGGAAGGGTGGCGGGGGCGCCGAAAAGTTCCTGGTTGAACCAGTTTCCCAAACGGCCGATTGCCTGTGCCAGCAGCAGGCCAGGGGCCGCTGCATCCAGGAAGGCCGTCAGCTTCACGCCGGCCCTCCGGCAACCAATCCAGGCACCCACTGCGCCCAGGACCACGGCACCCCAAATGCCCAGTCCACCGCGCTGTATCTGCGGAATCAGCGAGAGGTCGCCGGTGCCGTCAAAGCCCGGACCGAAGTAGGCATCAGGTGAGGAGAACACGTGGTAGAGGCGACCGCCGATGATGCCGAAGGGAATTGCCCAGATGGCAATGTCCCACAGGCTGCCTTCGGGGGCGCCGCGGCGCTTCCACCGGGCGGACGTCAGCCACAAGCCAACGATGATGCCCGCCAGGATGCAGAGGGCGTATGCGTGGATACGCAGCGTCCCCCACGGCAGCGGAATGTCGAAACCGGACCACGACGGGCTCGGGATACTCATGGGGACCATTGCCGCAGCGTGGAGGACGGTCTGCATTCGCTTCGCTGTTTCCTTTTTCTAGGCTTCTGCAGCTGCGCGGCCCAGGCCGGCGCTGAGATTCTTGGTGAGTTGCCCGACGGCGTCAACGCCGCCATCGCGAAGGGCCGCCACCAGGGCGGTTCCTACGATCACGCCGTCAGCGTAGGCGGCGATTTCGCGGACATGGTCCGGGTTGGACACACCCAAACCGACGCACACACGCTCGGCTCCGGCAGCATGGGCGCGGGACACCACGTCCTCGGCACTGCTGCTGACAGAGGTGCGCGTTCCGGTGACGCCCATGATCGAGACGGCGTAGACGAATCCACGGCTCGCCTTGACGGTCATGTCCAGCCGCTCCGGGGTGGATGACGGTGCCACGAGGAACACCCGGTCCAAGCCGTACTTGTCCGAGGCCTCGAACCACTCGTGGGCCTCGTCAGGCACCAGGTCCGGGGTAATAAGCCCCGCTCCCCCGGCTTCGGCCAGGCGGCGGGAGAATTCATCGACGCCCATGCGCATGACTGGGTTCCAGTAGGTCATGACCAGAACGGCTGCATCGGTGGCGGCGGTGATGCCGGCAACGACGTCGAAAACGTTGCTGACACGGAAGCCATTGGCGATCGCCTCGGTGGTGGCAGCCTGGATGACCGGGCCGTCCATTACCGGATCGGAGTACGGGATGCCGATTTCGATCAGGTCGGCACCGTTCCGGGCCAAGGCGATTCCGGCCTCGATGCTCTCCTGGACCGTGGGGTACCCCGCGGGGAGGTAGCCCACCAGGGCGGCGCGGCCTTCAGCCTTGGCACGATCGATGGCGGCAGCGGATTTGCTGGCGAATTCTTCAGTCATCAGTTCTGGTCCTCGTTGACATCCACGGCTGCTTCGGACGTGCGCTCGGTGGGGCCCTTGGGCTTGCGCGTGGACAAGGTGGTGCCCTTGACGTGCCCTTCCTCATCCAACATGTTGAACCAGGCAGCGGCAGTCTCCACGTCCTTGTCTCCACGGCCGGAGAGGTTGACGATCACCGTGACGTCGGAAGGGTTGTCCTTGCCTTCAGTCAGGCGGTGGCCGATCTTGATGGCACCAGCCAGGGCGTGCGAGGACTCGATGGCGGGAATGATGCCCTCGGTCCGGCACAGGAGGCTGAAGGCGTCCATGGCCTCGGTATCCGTGACAGCCTCGTAGGTGACGCGGCCAATATCGGCCAGGTAAGAGTGCTCCGGACCCACGCTGGGGTAGTCCAGGCCTGCGGAGATGGAGTGGGATTCGATCGTTTGGCCGTCTTCGTCCTGCATGAGGTACGAACGTGCACCGTGCAGCACACCGGGCCGACCCAAGGAGATGGCAGCAGCGTGGCGGCCGGTTTCGACCCCTTCGCCGCCGGCTTCGAATCCGTAGATCTTCACCGAGGCGTCATCAAGGAAGGCGTGGAACAGGCCGATGGCGTTCGAGCCACCGCCAATACATGCAGCAATGGCGTCCGGGAGCTTGCCCGCCTGCTCCAGGATCTGGCTGCGGGCTTCTTCGCCGATGACCTCGTGGAAGTAGCGGACCATTGCCGGGAACGGGTGGGCTCCAGCTGCGGTGCCAAGAAGGTAGTGCGTGTGCTCCACATTCGAAACCCAGTCGCGCAGGGCATCGTTAATGGCGTCCTTGAGGGTCTGGGAGCCGTTGGTGACCGGCACCACAGTGGCACCGAGCAACTGCATGCGGGCCACGTTCAACGCCTGGCGCCGGCAATCCTCGGCACCCATGTACACCACGCACTCAAGGCCCAGCAGGGCCGCAGCAGTGGCACTGGCAACGCCGTGCTGTCCCGCTCCGGTCTCGGCGATCACACGGGTCTTACCCATGCGCTTGGCAAGGAGGGCCTGGCCCAGGACGTTGTTGATCTTGTGGGACCCGGTGTGGTTCAGGTCTTCGCGCTTGAGGAAGATGCGGGCCCCTCCGGCGTGCTCCGAGAAGCGCTTGGCCTCGGTAAGCAAGGAAGGCCTGCCGGAGTAATTCTTGTTGAGGTCCTTGAGCTGCGCGATGAAATCGGGGTCAGCCTTTGCCTTCTCAAACGTGTCCTGGACTTCGTCAAGGGCGGCGATGAGGGACTCCGGCATCCAGCGTCCGCCGTAGTTGCCGAAGTAGGGCCCGGAGGCGTTGCGCAGCGAAGGGCCACCTTGCAGGAATGCGTCGGCCGCATTCTCTTCTGAGCCGGCTGTTGGCGCGTCGACCATCAGTCTCACCGTCCTGTTCCAGTTAGTTCATTGGGTAGTTCCACGTGCCACAAGGCAGCCGCGGGCTTCAGCCCGGGCTGCCTTGCGGCTGTTCGCCGTGATTCAGTGACTGCCTCAGTTCCTGACGGCGATGGCGGCAGCTCCAGCTGCCTTGAATTCAGTAATGCGTTCACGCGGGGTCGAATCGCTGACCAGCGCCTCCCCCACCAGGATGGCGTTGGCACCACCGGCCGCGTAATGCGAGACGTCATCGGCGCCCCGGACCCCGGACTCGGCGACGATGACCGACTCAGCCGGAATCAAACCGGCCAGGGACCCGAAAACCGAACGGTCGACGTCGAGCGTCTTGAGGTTGCGTACGTTGATGCCGATGATCCGGGCGTTTGCCGCCACGGCACGTTCGATCTCTTCCTCCGTGTGGGTCTCCACCAGTACGTTCATGCCAAGCTCGTGGCTCAGTGCGCTGAACTCCGCCAACTCGGTGTCGGACAACGCCGCGACAATCAGCAGGATGAGGTCCGCTCCGTGGGCGCGGGCTTCCCAGATCTGGTACTCGTCCACCGTGAAGTCCTTGCGGAGCAAGGGAATCTCGACGGCGGCGCGGACCGCATCCAAGTCAGCAAGCGAGCCACCGAAGCGGCGCTGTTCGGTCAGGACACTGATGACGGAAGCTCCGCCGTCGGCGTACTGAACCGCGAGGGAAGCGGGATCGGCAATAGGCGCGAGATCGCCCTTGGAGGGGCTGCGGCGCTTGATTTCCGCGATGACTTTGAGGTCGTTGCGGACCGATGCAGGCCCACCCAAGGCAGCCCAGGCATCGAGGGCCGGAGCAGCCACCGCTGCCCGGTCCTTCAACTCCGCCAGGGATACGAGGCGCTTGCGCGCCTCCATCTCCTCCTTGACGCCAACAATGATGTCATCAAGAACGGTCACGATTAGTGGCCGTTGTTCTGCAGCTTGCTGCCACCAACTCCGTAGCCCGCCTTGCGCATGACAAAGCCAACGATCAGGCCGATGACCATGACTACCAGCCCGCCAACGAAGATCGGGGTGCTGGCAATGACGAACGCGATGGAGGAAATCAAGGCACCGACCAGCATCACGAGTACGCAGGTCCAAGCAGCCGGGCTGTTTCCGTGGCCGATGGCGTCAGCGTGGCTGGCCATGGTGGATTCAGCTTGGTTCGTGGACACTGTGGTTTTGCTCATGTGAAATCTCCTCAGGATGAATACTGCTTACATTCTGCCATTTATTGGCGGCGTCCGGGACATCGCCCGACGTCAGGACGGGCGCGTGGGGATTTGTTGCGCCCCACCTGCCCGCAAGCCCCCTATGGCTGCCTACGTAGGGTCCTCACCGCGCGACAGGCTGTCCCAACTGTCAATCTCGTCCACCGGTTCATTGCTGCTCTTCCGGCTCCGTGCGCCGGCGTCGTACTTGGTTCGCGAGGTCCAATGGCGGCCGGCCAGCGCTAAGGCAACAGCGCAAAGGGCCAGCAGGGCGCCGGCAACAATCGCCACCACAGGGAAGGCGGTGGCGGCTGCATCGGCCTGGCCGCCGGAAACACCTGTTGCAGCCGCAATGGCACCTTGGGAGGCACCCAACGGATCCATCAGAACGGTGATCGCGGCAAGAATGATCCCGGCCGCTGACAGGACGATGAGGACGGCGATGATCCAGCGCGCGATTCTTCCCGCAATGGAGGCGGCCAGGCCGCCGGCCAGGGCAACCACGGCCAGCGCCGTGACTGCTGTTGCGGCTTTGCTCCCCTGGACGTGGAGATCGCTGTTGGAGGCTCCCGTGGGATCCAGCCGCACTTCGATCCAGGTCTGCGTTGTGGCCCCGAAGACTGCAAGGGCAAGGATCGTGGTGGCCAGGACCAAAGTGGACTTACGCGCCCAGCGCGGAGGCCGCTTGAGGGCAGACGGGGATTCAGTGCTCATGAGGCCGAAGTCCCGTCGTCCGGGACGTCTGTATTTCCTGCCGCTTCAGTTGAAACGTTGTGCAGGGATCCGGCGGTGTGTACGGCACGCAGGGGCGCTGCGGCTTTGTTGACCGTTTCCAAAGCCTCGGAAGGCTTGTGGGAATCGGCCACGATTCCGCCGCCTGCCTGGACGTACGCACGGCCCTCGCGGAGCAGCGCGGACCGGATGGCGATGGCCATGTCCATGTCCCCGGCGAAGTCGAGGTAGCCCACTACGCCGCCGTAGATCCCGCGCCTGTGTGGTTCGAGTTCGTCAAGCAGCCGCAGTGCACGCGGCTTGGGGGCTCCGGACAGGGTGCCGGCCGGGAATGTTGCCTTCAGGACGTCGTAAGCCTTGGCCTGCGGGGCCAATTCGCCCACCACTGTGGAGACCAGGTGCATGATGTGGCTGAACCGCTCCACTTCCATGAACTGCGTGACGTCCACGGTGCCGGCCACACAAACCTTGGAGAGGTCATTGCGCGAAAGATCCACCAGCATCAGGTGCTCGGCGCGCTCCTTCTGGTCAGCCAACAGCTCTGCCGCCAACGCCTTGTCCGCCTCCATGGTCTTGCCACGCGGGCGCGACCCGGCGATGGGGTGCGTAATGACTTCCTGGCCGGTCACGGTGACCAAAGCTTCCGGCGAGGACCCCACAATCGAGTACTCGCGTCCGTCTGCATCTTCCAAGCTGAAGAGGTACATGTATGGGCTCGGGTTGGTGTTGCGCAGGACGCGGTAAACGTCCAACGGGTCCGCCGCGCACTCCATCTCGAAACGGCGGGAAATCACCACCTGGAACACTTCGCCGTCAACAATGGCTTCCTTGCCGCGGTCGATCGCCTCCAGGTACCTGGCCTCGTCCCAGCGTTCCTGCACGCTGGAAGCAAAGTCCAGGGCCGCAGTTTCCAGCACTGAAACCGGCTGGGAGACGGGTGTGCTGATCTGCTCCAGCAGTGCCTGCACACGGGCAACGGCATCGTGCCACGCGTCGTCCACGCGCTCGGAGCTGTCATCAAAGTTGATGGCGTTGGCGATCAGGAGGACAGTGCCGTCCATGTTGTCGTGGACAGCCATGTCGGTGACCAGGTTCAGGGCCATCTCGGGAAGCTGCAGGTCGTCCTCGGGCGGGGAAGTCAGGCGCTCCCAGTGGCGGACAGCTTCCCAACCGAGGAAGCCCACCAGACCGGAGGTGAACGGGGGCAGTCCCTCAAAGCGGTCCGTCTGCAGCGCAGCAATGGTATCCCGCACCGCTTCTACCGGGTTGCCCGACACTGGAACACCAACAGGGGGCTCGCCAATCCAATGCGCCTGGCCGTCTTTGGTTGTCAGGGTGGCGCGGGACTTCGATCCAATGAAGGAGTAGCGCGACCAGGCGCCGCCGACTGCCGCGGATTCCAGGAGGAAGGTTCCGGGTTGCCCTTTGGCCAGCTTCCGGTACAGGCCAATGGGGGTCTCGGCGTCTGCCAAGACCTTGAGGCGAACAGGAATGACACGGCTGTGGACGGCGAGTTCGCGGAACTCTTCCAGGCCCGGGCTGATGATTCCAAGGTCCTGCATGGCTATTTTCTCCGCCTTTATCTGAGGTGGTGCTTCAGTGGAATGTAGTGGGTGCCTTAGTCGCGGTGACCCGTAACAACTGTGAAGTCGCGACCATCGAAGCAGGTCCGGGTTCCGGTGTGGCAGGCTGCGCCGATCTGGTCCACGCGGATCAGGAGGGCATCGCCGTCGCAGTCAAGGGCAACAGACTTCACGAACTGTACGTGTCCGGAGGTGTCGCCCTTGCGCCAGTACTCCTGGCGTGAACGTGAGTAGAACGTCACGCGACCTGTGGTCATGGTGCGGTGCAGGGCTTCGTCGTCCATCCAGCCAAGCATGAGGACCTCGTTGGTGTCATGCTGCTGCACGATCGCGGCTACGAGCCCGGAAGAATCCCGTTTCAGGGCGGTGGCGATCTCCTGCGGCAGGGGGCTGGCGGAGTCGCTTGAGGGCTCCACGGCAGGAGTTGGGCTGGGGGCGGACTGCTCTGACATCAGATCAAGTCTAGTGCCTTTGGCGGGAGCCGGATTCTGCGGCGGTTCCTCTGCGCAAGAGCGCTCTGATCGTGCTAGTTTCACAAGTGATGCATTTCGTCGATCCTTCCCGAGAAGTACTGGCCGAAACCCTGCTGGCGGCCGGACCTGACTCCCCCACGCTCTGCGAGGGGTGGCAGACCCGGGATCTTGCTGCGCATTTATATCTGCGCGAACGGAAAATTGCGGTAGGCCTGGGCCTGCTGATTCCAAGCCTGGGCAAGGCCTCCGAGAAAGCCACCTCCAAACTGGCAGCAAAGCTCAAGAGCCCTGAGGCCTATGCGGAACTCATCAAGACGTTCCGAGGCGGGCCCCCGGCCCTCTCTCCCTTGAAGATCAAGGCTTTGGACGAGACGTCCAACCTCATTGAGTACTTTGTCCACACCGAGGACATCCGCCGCGCCGGCGATCGTTGGGCGCCACGGGCCCTGGACGAAGCCTATTCCGATGCCCTCTGGGACGACCTCATCAAACGGGCCGCCTTCTTGTACCGCGGAGTGGACCTCGGCATCGTACTGGTTCGGCCTACTGGCCCGCGGCATGTGGCAAAGCGGGCCCCCGTCTCGGTTGCCATCGTCGGCGAACCGGGCGAGCTGCTCATGCACGCCCATGGCCGCACCAGCCAGGCCCTGGTGACCTTCGAAGGCCAGCCGGACGCCGTCGCACTGTTGCAGTCTGCCGACATCGGACTCTAACGATCCACTTGTTTTAACAAAGAAATGGAGAGTCACTTTCACAGTGACTCTCCATTTCTGTTTAATCCTGGCGCTAGCGGACCTCGAAACCAGCGTGCCGGATCGCCGTTTTGACTTGGGCGATCATGTCGTCCGGCCCGAAGTGGAACACCGAGGCCGCCAGCACGGCGTCAGCCCCGGCTTCGACGGCCGGCGGGAAATGTGCCGGCTCCCCCGCGCCACCTGAAGCAATAATCGGGATGTTCACCGCGGCACGGACCAGACGTATCAGTTCAAGGTCGAAGCCGTCCTTGGTGCCGTCGGCATCGATGGAGTTGAGCAGGATTTCCCCCACACCCCGGTCCGCTGCTTCCTTGGCCCAGGCGATGGCGTCGATTCCGGTTCCAGTGCGGCCACCGTGGGTGGTGACTTCAAAACCGGACGACGTCGGGACGTCACCTTCGCGGGTGCGGCGCGCATCCACGGAGAGCACCAGGACCTGAGAGCCGAAGTGGCGGGTGATTTCGTCGATGACCCCGGGCCGCGCGACTGCTGCGGTATTGATGGATGCCTTGTCCGCACCGAAGCGCAGGAGCTTGTCCACCTCGGCAACACCACGGACGCCGCCGCCCACGGTCAAGGGGATGAAGACTTCCTCTGCCGTTCGTCTGACGACGTCAAAGGTGGTTTCCCGGTTGCCGGATGAGGCTGTGACGTCCAGGAATGTCAGCTCATCGGCCCCGCCGTTGTCGTAGCGGTGGGCAAGTTCCACCGGATCACCGGCATCGCGGAGGCCTTCGAAGTTGACGCCCTTGACGACGCGGCCTGCGTCGACATCAAGGCACGGTATGACTCTGACGGCTACAGCCATGTGCTGCTCCTCAATCTTTCTGGGCTTGCTGTTACCGCGGGTCAGATGCGGCAGGCGTGGATGCTGCTGACCAGGATGGCACGCGCGCCGAGGTCGTAAAGCTCGTCCATGATGCGGTTGGTTTCCTTCTTGGGAACCATGGACCGCACAGCAACCCACTCCGAGTCACGCAAAGGTGACACGGTGGGCGATTCCAGGCCGGGAGTCAGCGCAGCGGCGTCTTCCACGAGGTCCTTGCGGATGTCGTAGTCCATCAGCACGTACTGGCGGGCAACCAGGACACCTTGGAGCCGGCGGATGAGGATGTCGATTTCCTTGACGGTTCCGTTGGCTGCTCCACCTGAACCGGAGCGGCGGATGAGCACGGCCTCCGACTTCAGGATGGGATCACCAAAGATCTCCATTCCGGCGGCCTTGAGCGTGTTTCCGGTTTCAACGACGTCGGCAATGGCGTCTGCCACGCCCAGCCGGACGGAAGACTCCACGGCACCATCAAGGCGAACCACGGTGGCATTGACCCCGCGCCCGGCGAGGTAGTCGCGCAGGAGTCCGTCATAGCTGGTGGCAAGACGCTTGCCTTCAAGCTGTTCGACGCCGGCAAAGTCACCCACCGGACCTGCAAAACGGAAGGTTGACGGGGCAAAGCCCAGGGGAAGGATTTCTTCGGCTTCGACCTTGGCGTCGAGCAGGAGGTCCCGGCCGGTAATGCCAACATCCAGCGTTCCCTGACCTACATAGACAGCAATGTCGCGCGGGCGGAGGAAGAAGAACTCGATGTCGTTATCGGGGTCCACCATCACCAGTTCGCGGGTGTCGCGGCGCTGGCGGTAACCGGCCTCGGACAGCATGGCCGAGGCGGCTTCGGACAGGGATCCCTTATTGGGAACTGCTACACGGAGCATGGGGAGACTTTCTTGTTTGAAGGGAGGTTTCAGGCACCTTGGCCACGCGTGGGGACTCCGCGGAAGTACGCCGGAGTGGCGTGGCTAGAGATGCTTGTAAACGTCCTCCAGCGTGAGGCCCTTGGCGAGCATGAGGACCTGCAGGTGGTAAAGCAGCTGGGAGATTTCCTCAGCGGCGGCTTCGTCGGATTCGTACTCCGCGGCCATCCAGACTTCGGCGGCCTCTTCGACCACTTTCTTGCCGATGCCGTGGATTCCGGAGTCCAGTTCGGCAACCGTGCGCGAACCTGCCGGGCGGGTCGCTGCTTTCTCACTCAGTTCTGCGAACAGCGTCTCGAAATTCTTCACGCCCTCCAGACTACTTGCTCCGGGGCTGACACTGCTTGTTGGGGCGTTGCATGACGAAGGGGATGTGAGTGAAGACACACCCACATCCCCTCCATACGCGATGCCCCTAGCTGTACTGCTTCAAGGTCACGGCAGTGGCGAGGGCTGCGGTCACTGCCTCGTGGCCCTTGTCTTCCTTTGAACCGGGCAGGCCAGCGCGGTCCAGCCCCTGCTGCTCGGTATCGCAGGTGAGGACCCCGAAGCCAACCGGCACGCCGGTGCGGACACTGACGTCGGTCAGTCCCGACGTCGCGGCCTGGCAGACGTAGTCAAAGTGCGGCGTCCCGCCGCGGATGACCACACCAAGAGCCACCACTGCATCAAAGTGCGGCGCAAGTTTGGCAGCTGCCACGGGAAGCTCGAAGCTGCCCGGCACCCGCAGGAGTACGGGATCGGCGATCCCGGCTTCCTTTGCGGCGCGCAGTGCGCCATCAACCAGTCCGTCCATGATTTGGGTGTGCCAGCTTGCCGCCACGATGGCGAGCTTGAGCTGCGAGGTTTCCTCAGGGTTGAGGGTGGTGAGGTCAATAGTGGGCGCGCCGTGTCCGCTCATATTTTCGTGAAGTCCGTTCAGTCTTGGGTGCTGTCAAAGGTTTGGTTCGAAGGTGTCTTGCCGTTGCTGACCGGCTCAACGTTGAGCGCCAGCAGGTGGTCCATCCGGTCTTTCTTGGTCTGCAGGTACCGGAGGTTCTGTTCGCGGGAGGGAACCTCGGTGGGCACCATCTCCACAACGGTGACTCCGGCCTGGGCAAGACGGTTTTGCTTGTCCGGGTTGTTGCTCAGCAACCTGACCTCGTGCAGTCCCATCTCCGCCAGGATCTGGCCCGCCGCAGTGTAGGAGCGTGCATCCACGGGCAGGCCCAGCTGTTCGTTGGCCTCCACGGTGTCAAAACCGGCTTCCTGCAGGGCATAAGCCTTGATCTTGTTGGCCAGCCCGATTCCCCGCCCCTCTTGGCCGCGCAGGTAGAGCAAGGTTCCGCCCTCTGCGTGGATGAGCTCCAGGGCAAAGGCCAGTTGTTCTCCGCAGTCGCAACGGTAAGAACCAAATACGTCACCGGTCAGGCATTCGGAATGGAGCCGTACCAACGGTGCACGGCCGCCCTTAGGCGGGTTCGGGGAACTCACGGCAAGGTGCTCGTGGCCCGTCTCAAGGTCTGTCCATGCCTGTGCCACGAACTCACCAAATGCCGTGGGCAATTGCACGATCGGCCCACCACTGACGGGGTGCGGCGCCTGTCCGGAATGGTCGCTGCTGTGCGTGGTCGATGCGGTCATCGCTTCTCCTCGTCCTCCTGTGAAATACGTGCCGCCTGGGACTCTACCGTCTCAACATAAGACACCAGGTCCTCAATGGAGATGAGGGGGCATCCATGGTTGGCGGCGAAGTCGCGCAGGCTGTCCAAGCGCATCATTTCACCATCGTCATGTACCAACTCTGCGATCACACCCACCGGGGCGAGCCCGGCAAGACGACACAGGTCCACGGCAGCTTCCGTGTGACCTGGACGTTCACGCACTCCCCCGTTAACCGCGCGCAGCGGGAAAATATGCCCGGGACGGGTGAGGGACGCCGGGCTGCTGCTCGGATCTGCCAGGATCCGGGCGGTCAAAGCCCTGTCCGTCGCCGAAATACCTGTACTGACGCCGATCGCTGCGTCGCAGGAAACGGTGTACGCCGTCCCCTTGGCGTCCTCATTGATTTCCACCATTGGCGGCAGCAGGAGGGCGTCCGCCCGTTCGCCGTCCAAGGGGACACAGATAACGCCGGATGAATAGCGGATGGTCCACCCCATGAGGGCGGGCGTGGCGTGCTGGGCGGCAAAAATAATGTCGCCTTCGTTCTCGCGGTCCTCGTTGTCTACCACGATCACGGCCCTGCCGGCAGCCATGGCTTCAATGGCTGCTTCCACCGGATCCAGTCCGGTCCGGGGCGATCCTGCCGGCGAATTCCGGGTGGGGGCGCTCATGGTGCGTTCCCTGCCTGCGGTGCGAAAGACAGAAGACGTTCGGTGTATTTTGCCAGCACGTCCACTTCAAGGTTGACCCGGCCGCCAACGGGCTTGGCGCCCAGCCCGGTCTCATCCAGCGTGGTGGGGATAAGCCCGACTTCAAACCAGGGGGCCTGCTCAGCGGCAGGACTGACTGCCGTGACGGTCAGCGAGACACCGTCGACGGCGATCGAGCCCTTCTCGGCGATGTAGCGCGCCAGCGGGGCCGGCACCCCGAAGCGCAGGCGGTCCCAATTACCCAGGGCTTCGCGCTCCAGCAACTCTCCTACGCCGTCGACGTGGCCCTGGACTACATGGCCGTCCAGGCGTCCGCCCGCCGGCACACAGCGTTCGAGGTTGACTGCGTCCCCGGCTTCCAGTCCGCCGATGGTGGTACGGATGAGGGTTTCGCCCATGACGTCGACGCTGAAGTCCTGGCCGTCGATCTGCGTGGCAGTCAGGCATACGCCATTCACTGCGATGGACCCACCCAAGGCCAAACCTGCAGCGGTTGTAGGCGCTTTCAAGCGCAAGGTGGCGCTGACATCTCCGTCACGCTCAATACCCAGCACAGTGCCTTGTTCGGCAACAATTCCCGTAAACATCAGTGTCCTCCTGTGAGATGTTCCGCAGCTTCACTGCGCGAAACCAAATTCTTGTTTTGAACCACATTCCCGGCATTGCCCGCACTGCCCCTTGGTGATCTGAGGTGCAGGCGAAGGTCCTCGCCGAGCGTCCGGACAGCTCCGCCGCCGGCGTCATCCCAGGACCACCGCTGGGCGTCAGCCAAGGTGGTGATGCCCAGGTCATTCAATGCGGGGGTCCCTGATCCCAACAAGGTGGGAGCCAGGTAGACGATCAGCTCGTCCACCAGGTGCGCCTGGAGGAATGTACTCAGAATCGACGAGCCGCCCTCGACCATGACGTGCCGGACACCTTGGTCGAACAACATGCGTAAAGCCTCTGAAGGATCCCTCGTGGGCAGGTGCACGAACCTGCCGTCAGTGCCGCGTACCGAGGCGTCTTCGGGCACATCCCGTAAACCCATCACGGCGCGCAGCGGTTGCCGGTGGGAAAGTTCTCCGTCCGCGTCCCTGGCAGTGAGCCGCGGGTTGTCAATCAGGACCGTGCCTGTACCCACCAGGATGGCGTCGATGAGTCCCCGCAGCCCATGGTTGTCGGCCAGCGACTCCGGACTGGAGATCCATTGGCTGGTGCCGTCGGCGGCCGCTATGCGGCTGTCCAGCGTCTGGGCGATGTGCAAGGTGACAAACGGACGCTTGGCGGCAACGGCGTCGAACCAGTCCCGGTTCAAGTCAAAGGCCTGGTCCAAGGCCAGCCCGGAAAGGACCTCCACCCCTGCGGATCGGAGGGTTCGGGCGCCACCCGCGGCGGGGTCATGCGGATCATCGACGGCGTAGATCACCTTCGCGATTCCGGCGGCAATGATCGCCTGGGCACAAGGTCCGGTGCGGCCTACATGGTTGCAGGGCTCCAAGGTGACAACCATGGTGGTTCCCACGGTGTCGACGCCCTTCTTGTGGGCCTCGGAAATCGCGTCCGCTTCGGCATGGGCCGTTCCGGCTCCCCGGTGATAACCGGTTGCCAGTTGCTCGCCCTCCGGGCTGAGGATGACCGCTCCCACCAGAGGGTTGGCGCCACGGGGACCGGCCAGGGCAGCGGCGAGTGCGGCGTCCATGGCTGTCTGTTCTGCCGGGGTGCAGGTCACGCTCACTGGGCAGCACCCGCAGATACGGCGACGGCTTCCGGGCCGGCGTCATGGCTGGCACGTTCACGCTTTTCGGCCCGCCACCACACGAAGAACCCCGTGAGGGTGAAAAAGCCGTAGAACAGATACATGACCGCGCTGGCGTAGTATCCAGCACTGAAAAGCAGCGGAACGCCCACAATGTCAACGGCCACCCAGATCAGCCAGAATTCAGTCCATCCACGGGCCATGCCATAGGTTGCCAGCAAGGAGCCCATGAAGGTCCAGGCATCAGCCCAAACGGGCGGGTAGGAGCCAAGGGCATCGAACACCGGCGTGAGGGCCGCAGTGCCTGCCACCATGGCGGCGATCAGTGCGATGCGAACCTTGTTGCTCGCCCAACCGGGGACAATGGCGCGGCCTTGGGCACTCGATTCCTGGCCCTGCTTCCAGCGGTACCAGCCGTAGATGGCCACGGTGATGAACATGACCTGACGCGCAGCCTGTCCCCACAACGTGGCCGGTGCTGCTGCACCGAAAACGTTACCCAGGAAGACCGTGAGCAGGAGGATGTTTCCGAGTATGCCGATTGGCCAGGCCCAGACTTTGCGGCGCATACCGCCGAGGGCGCTGAGCAGCCCAAAGATGTTTCCAAGCACTTCGCGTAAGACAAGGGCAGATCCTCCAATGGGGATCTGTGCTTCGAAGAGCCATCGCAGTAAGTCCATGCCGTTCCTTCCCAGTAAGCCGCGATGACTCCGGGGGTGTACGACAGCGCAATGCCGGGCGTCGCTGAAGGAACGCCCAAGGCATGACTGTACGTGCTTCTCCCATCCAGACTTTAACTGTCGGTACCGGAATTTCACCGGTTCAACCGTCTGCCATCGAGGCTCCAATCACTTGGAATCACGATGGCTCGCGGGTCGCGGACTATAACCGCCGGTTCGGACTTACACCGACCCCGGAGCACGTATGTGTGTTGTTATTCTGCCACAACTACCAAGATGCCCGGGCTATTCCCGGGCAATCTTCGTAACATGTGGTGACGGTCGTCAGGCGAACGTCGCTGTGACGCCCTGGCCCGCTGCACGCAGGCGATCAATCGCCGCTGCGGGGTCCTGGTGCCCATAAACCGCCGAACCGGCGACGAACACGTTGGCGCCGGCTTCCGCGGCCCTGATGATGGTTTCCTCGGTGATGCCCCCATCAACCTGGATGGCTACACCGATGCCCGAGCCCTCTACTGCTGCCCGGGCACGACGGATTTTGGGCAAGGTGATATCAAGGAAGGACTGTCCCCCGAAACCGGGCTCCACCGTCATGATCAACAACATGTCCAGCTCGCTGAGCATGTCCAAATAGGGCTCTACCGGGGTGGCCGGACGCAGGGCCATTCCAGCCTTGGACCCCCTCGCCCGCAATTCCCGGGCGAGCTTTACCGGGGCCATGGCCGCCTCAGCATGGAACGTCACGGAAGCAACGCCGGCGTCCGCGTAGGCAGGTGCCCAACGGTCGGCGTCGGAAATCATCAAGTGAGCGTCCAGCGGTACCGGGCTGACCGCCTGGATGCGCTGCACCACCGGCAGGCCCAACGTCAGGTTGGGGACAAAATGGTTGTCCATGACGTCCACATGAACGGCATCGGCATTGCTGATCCGCTGAAGTTCCGCCTCAAGATTGACGAAATCAGCAGACAGGATGCTCGGGTTGATACAGCACTGAGACAAGGCAGCCCCTCTGGGTAGGTGGAAAGCCGGGTTACGGCTTTTTACGGATGATTGCCATGAACATGGCATCCGTCTGGTGGACGTGCGGCCACAACTGGGCCGTTTGCTCATGACCGGCACCCAAGCGTCCGGTCAGGCTGACATGGTCAAGTGCCTGTCCGGCGTCGAGCAGTTCCAGGTCTTCCCGCTTGGCCATGACGTCGCTGACAACCGCGGTGGTTTCGGCCGGGTGCGGCGAGCAGGTCACATAGGCAACCACGCCGCCGGGCTTGACGGCGTCAATGGCGGACTTCAGGAGATCCCGCTGCAACGGACCGAGATCGCCGATGTCCTTGGGCGAGCGGCGCCACCGCGATTCGGGTCGCCTGCGCAAGGCACCCAATCCGCTGCAGGGAACATCAACCAGCACGCGGTCGAAAGCTTCCGCCTGTTCGGAACCAACGTCGCGTCCGTCACCGGTCCGTACCGACCAGGTGTCCGCAGGAACTGCCGAGAGCGCCTGCTGGACCAGCTTGGCCCTGTGCGGCGCCGGCTCGTTGGCCAACAGGGTAGCGCCGTCCCGGTGTGCCAGGGCAGCCAGAAGGGCGGCCTTGCCTCCCGGGCCGGCGCACAAGTCCAGCCAGCGTTCACTTCCGGCGATGGCTCCACCAAGGTCCACTCCGGCCAAAGCCCGCGCGACCAACTGGGATCCAACGTCCTGGACACGGGTGGTGCCGCGACGGACCGACTCCAGGCGGCCGAGGTCCCCACCGGCGGACAAAGCAGAATCTTCCACCAACTCCCCCGCCGTAGCCCCATTGTCGAAGGCCTCATCCAGGCTCCCCAACCCGGGCAACGCTACAAGATTGACCACCGGAGCGGCGTTGTCCGCTTCCAGGAGGTCATCGATTTCCGACTTCGGGCGGCCGTGGTTGACCAACGACTGGCGCAGCGCGCGGACAATCCATTCAGGGTGGGCGTGCCGGAGCGCTGCGATCTTTGTTTCATCAGTCTCGTTGGCCAGGAGGATGTTCAGCCACTCACCCATGCTGTGCGCGGTGACCTTGCGAAGGACCGCGTTGATCAGGGCTGACGGACCTGCGCCGATGACCGCTCGCGCCAGGCCAACGGTTTGGTCCAAGGCTGCGTGCGCAGGAACGCGCATAGACAGCAACTGATGGGCGCCAATCCGCAGGGCATCCAGGATGGCGGGGTCGAGTTGCTCAAGGGGGCGGTCCACGCAGCGGGCCAAGATCGCGTCATAGGTGCCTTGGCCGCGCAGGGCACCGTAACTGAGCTCGGTGGCAAAGCCGGCGTCCCGGCGGTCCAAGCGATGTTCCCTGATGCGGGCCGGAAGCACCAGGTTGGCGTAAGCGTCCTCGGAGGCAACAGCGCGGAGCACTTCGAAGGCAACGAGCCGGGCCGGGTCAGCGCGGCGCGTGCGTTGCGACGGAGCATTGTTGGTAAATCCGCGCTGGGGTCCCCGGTTCCGCTCGCGGCCCTGGGCGTTGCGGCGGCTTTCACCCCGCGCACCACGGTTCCCTTGTCCTCCGCCGTCCCGGTTCCCGCTGTTGTTGGGGCCTCGCCGGCCGGACTCACTCATTCGAATACCACTCTCTCGGGTGTTGCCAAGCCGCGGGCCCAATCGGCCGACGACATCATTTTCTTGCCTGCCGGCTGGATCCTGCCAAGTTCAACGGCATGGGATCCGGTGCCGACAAGAACAGTTTTTCCATCCACCCTGATGGCACCTGGCGCCAGGTCCTTCATATCAGGACGGAGGCCTACGGGTTCGAGCTTGATCCGCTGGCCCTCCAGGGTGGTCCATGCCCCCGGCTCGGGGGTCACACCACGAGCCCGACGATTAATGGCCAAGGCGGGCATCTGCCAGTCAAGGCGGCCATCCTCCAACGTCAACTTGGGTGCCAGGGATATCTCCCCGGTTTGCGGTTGGGGGGCGGCTTGCCCGGCGTCAATGGCGGAGAGCGTCTGGCTGAGCAGCACTGCACCGCTGACGGAGAGGCGCTCAAGGAGGTCCCCGGCGGTATCGTCCGGCCTGACAGCTTCCGTTAAGGTACCGAAGACCGGCCCGGTGTCCAGGCCCTCTTCAAGCTGGAAAGTCACTGCGCCAGTGATCTCGTCTCCGGCGATAACGGAGCGCTGGACCGGAGCAGCACCCCTCCATGCGGGAAGCAGCGAGAAATGCAGGTTGACCCACCCATGCCTGGGAACTCCCAAAGCAGACTTCGGAACAATTCCCCCGTAGGCCACAATGGCCGCGACATCAGGGGCGAACTCCGCGATCCGGGCAGTGGTATCCACATCGACCTTGGCGGCACGGATCACCTCGATACCCAGTTCCATGGCCCGAGCTGCCACAGGTGAAGGTGTCAGGACCCTCTTCCTGCCTACCGGCGCGTCCGGGCGTGTCAGGACGGCAACGACGTCGAATCCTGCCTTAACCAGTGCGTCCAGAGACGGGACCGCCACGGCTGGGGTGCCAGCAAAAAGGACCCTCACTCGGGAGCCCCGAAACTGCCGCCACCAAAGCTTGATCCCACGCTGGTGGCGCGCTGGGACGTAGTCTTCTCCGTGATGGCGTGGTAGTTGGCGTTCCGGATGGCGCGGAGGGCTGCCTTCCGGTCCTCCCCTTCCAACCTGTCCGTGTACAAAATGCCGTCAAGGTGGTCCGTCTCATGCTGGAAACACCGGGCGAGCATGCCCTCGGCCTCCACGGAAACCGGGTTGCCATGCATGTCGACTCCCGTCGCCCGGGTTGCCCGGAACCGGCGCACCGGGAAACCCAGGCCAGGGATCGAGAGGCAACCTTCGACTTCATCCGGCTGGAAATCTTCGCTGTTCTCCAGGACGGGGTTGATGATGTGGCCTTCCACTCCCCCGATCCTGTAGGTAAAAACGCGCTGGCTCACGCCGATTTGCGGTGCAGCGAGGCCTGCACCTTCCACGTCCTCCATGGTTTCGGTCATGTCAGCTACCAGCTTGGCGAGCTCCGGACCGAAGTCGGTGACGGGGTCCGCTACGGTGCGCAACACCGGATCCCCGATGATTCGGATACTCAAAATTGCCATGTGCTGTCAGTCCTCACTATCGTCAAACCCGGCTCCGGGTGTTACGGAGCCTAAGCCAGTTTAGTTGAGAGCATCGCCGGTGCCCGCGGCTCCGGCACCGACCCCTGCAAACACGGGCGGAGCTATGGGCAACAGTGCTTGCCCCGCCGCAGAGACGTCCGCAGACATTTCCCAGACACGGCGAAGCGCGCAAAACTTCCACCAATGGTGCTTGAGTATCTCCGGATTGGCCCGCATGGGCCGCACTTCAGTCTCTCCGATGGCCACCGCCAGCAGCATGGGATTATCTCCGTATTTCCACGGCTCCCATTCACCGGCAACAGGATCAACCAGGCTCTCCTCTGCCTTCATTCCCGCGGCCAGCTGCATGACCACTTTGTCATCCAAGGCCTTGACTGTGCCGTCCCGCGTCGTGCCTTTGGTCTTGTAGTCGATCAGGCAGATACGTCCGTTGATCCGGGCCACAAGATCCAGTGTTCCGGCGTAGCCCACCGTCTTGTTCCACACAGTGATCTCCGGGGCCAACGGCTCCACCCTGTAAAGTTCCCACCACTCATCAAAGCGGGCGGCAAAGGCCTGCTCTCCGTGGGCTGCGAGGTCGTCCCTGCATTCCTGCATCCGGTGGGGGCGTCCCAGGGCACGAAGGGCCACCTGTTCACAGTAAGTGTGGACCCTGTCGCCGCGCGCCGCTGCGGCATCCCGGTAGGCTTCCGCAGCTTTTGCGGCTTTGTTGATGGCCTGCCGGGTCTTGGCCGGGCTACCCAGAATCGCGGGAAGCTCCGGATCCGCAGCGAGGCTGCTCGCGCCCATGTAACTGAACCAACCGTCCAGGGAGTGTGCCTGTTGTCCAATCACCGTAGTGATGGAGGGCACAGAAAATTGCTCCGTGGTGGAGCGGGCGTACATCCGGCCGTAGTCAGTAGCGTGGGCAAGCAGTGGAGCAGTCATATAAAGACTGTGTCATACCGGACCGACAGAATTCTCCGGCGGGAAGATCGTTGCCAGTTGCTCCGGTGCAAGCCTGGCCAGCTTCGCGGCGAGGACGGGAGCCGTCACCGCCAGCTCCTTGCAGGGCAGCGCAGGACCGGGACAGTTCCGGGGCAGTTCGGGTTCTTGATCGTCTTGCATGCTGACGAAGTGCGCCGATGCAGCGGTTCGTGACGCGAATTCGCAGTACGTCCGCTGTACTTCCGTAGAACGAGGCGCAAAAACAGGCAAGAACTTGGCCGATCTGCTCGGCCGGGAGGATGGAATGCTCAGTCTTTGGACAAAACTGCTTCCAGAACGGCCTGAAACTCCGGGCCGACGCGGATCGACAACTTTCCATCCTCAGACAACGCGGTCAGTTGCTCATAGCCAGCGCCGTTGCTCCAGTAGACATGGGGACTCACTGGTCCAGGTGCGTCGCCGTAGCCCATGGCAGTGAAGCGCACCATGCCGTCCAGGACCATCACCAGGGTTTCATCGCTGATGAGGTGCCACACCAACTGATGCCTGTTGGGCATGCTCATCAGCCAGCCAAGATCAGGGCGCAAGGTTTGGCCGGACGCCTCTTCAGCAAGTCCTGGCAGCAACAAAGCCTTACTCGCCGTATAGACCGAATCACCCAAGAGGGCAGTAAATGAGCCACCGCCTTGCACAGGCACGGTTTCCAGGTGCTGGTCTTCCACCAACTTCAAGTTCGCAATTCCCTGGGAACGCAGAGCTTCCCAGCCTCCGCATCTCCCCGCGTGTTCCCGATTGAACACTGCCACGGTATCGGGAAGATCCAGTGCCAGCATTTCGATCACACCTGGAGCAAATTCGGTGTGGGGATAAGCGTCCGGATTTGGAATGCTGGATGCTTCGTATAGGCGTGCATGGACCCGGCGTGCCACATCTGCAGGCGTGAGGCATTCGAACGGATCGGGCGCTTCAAAGCTGGCAAGAACCTTCTGCAGATGTTCTCTTATGGTGTCCCGCCATTGGGATTCCGGACGGTTGTGGCACGACGCAGCAACATTCCAGAATCCATAACCCCGTCCGTCAGCATCAACGGCGCGGTCGCTGAAAATGTGTACCTCGTAGCCCAGCTCGCCGAAGACTTCGCGGATTGTTGTCCGAAACCTTTGGGCTTCGGAAACCGTGAAGAAGGACAAATCCTCGTCGGACGGTTCTTGCTCAGGCCGTTTCTTTTTGAAGAAACCCACGGGACCCACTTTCGTTGTTCCTTGGCGCCCATCCCGCAACGCCGGGGACTTCGAGGGCTGTCAACACGATGCACCCAACCTACCGGGCCAACCCCACCGGGCATAGCAACCGCAGGTCAAAAGGTGTCCACGAACGTCGTCGGCGCAATCCCACTGCCGCTGAACGTGTAGGTCATCGTGGTTGTCTGGTTGGGGTCTTTGCGGGTGACTCCCATATGGAAACCGAGGGCTCCCGGGTCCACCGCGGTACTGGTGCACTTCAGCTCCGGAATATCGTCGTGTTCCTTCCGGCAGCTCCAGCCTGATGGCTCGATCAATTTACCTGGGATGAGGCCTGATCCCTCCGACAAGCTGAATGTCACTTCAGCAGATGCTGGAATCCTCCCGTCGCCGAGGACAAAAACAATTTCTACATTCGCGTCGGAAGCAGTGGTGCCGGGTTCTGCCGAGAAGTCTGCTGTCACAGCCGGCACCGGATTCGTTTGGGTCGGCGTCGGCGTCGGCGTCGGAGTCGGAGTCGGGGTTGGGGCTGGACTCGACGACGACGGTTGGGGCGAGGGCGTGGTGTTGCCCGTCGGCGTGGCAGCGGGAGGGACGGATGCTGTGGCTGATGGGGATGCTGAAGGGACAACTGGCGGGTTGGTCCCGGGCGCAGAGGGGGCAATGGTGGGCAGGACCGGAGGCAAGGAAGGCGGCTCCTTTGGGGTCGACCCTCCGGGCGCGGGGGGCAGTGCCGGCAACGAGGGGTTGGTGTTTCGCCGCAGCACCACCCAGATTGCGGGAAGTGCCGGCACCTCGGCTGCTGTGGGTGGATTGGCCTGGCCTGTTTCCCCCGGAACAGGAACCAGTGGCCGCGTCGGGCTGGCCGTAGGTCTTGGAGTTACTCCCCGGGGCTTCGGCGAAGGCGCAATCTCGGCCGTTTGTGCGCCCGGAACAAACATGCCCGCAGCGCCCATGGCTGCCACTGCTGCGGAGCCCGCCACGGCAGCCACAAGCACCCCGACAACCACTTTCATGGGCAGTGCCATGCCGCCATGGGCTGCACCTGCTGCGGCAGTCGCACCGGCTGAACCAGAGGCTGAAGCCACAGCGGCAATTGCCGGGCTGAAGGCAATTCCCGCTATCAACGGGAACAGCACAGACCTCATTGAGGATTGGACATCATGAAGGTCCAGCAAGAGAGCCGTGCACATTGAGCACTCCTCCAGGTGGGACTGGACTTTCCGTTCGGATCGTGGGCTGAGTCCTTTGCGGGAATAGACCCCAAGCTGCGCAGAGTACTCCTCACAGTCCTCGCCAACAGAGGCTTTGACATGGTTCTGCAGGTAGGCCTGACGCAAACCTTCCCTTGCCCTCAGGGCAAGGGCGGAAACGCCGTTGGGGCTGAGCCCCAACATCGGCGACGCTGCCCTGGGCTTCATGCCCTCAATGTCGACGTACCACAGAACGGCCTGCCATCGCTCGGGAAGGGATTTGAAGGCTTGGGCCACAGCGGCTGTTTCGAATTCGGCCAGCACCAAATCCTGATGGTAATGCGCACTATCCAAGAGATAGGACTCGTCAGTGGGCCGCGTTCGCGAACCGGAGCGGTTGGCCCTGTAAGCGGTTCTGCGGACTGCGGTCAGCAAATAGGCGCGGAAAAATAAGTCGGGGCCCTTCCCCTGGGTCAGTGATTCCAGCACGGATGCAAAGGCATCAGCCACTACATCGTCAACGTCAGCACTGTTGTCGACTTGGGCTGCAGCGACGTGCCTCGCCATCACGCGATGCCTGCCATAAAGAGCATCGAAGGCGGCGGTGTCACCGGAGCGCACCTGCTCAACCAGTTGCTCATCGCTTAGTGCCGGCTCGGCCAGCCCCACTCCAGAGCTACTGTCCCGCAATCTGTTCCGTCTTGGATCCGCCCCCATGGCGCTGCCTACTGACGGACACGACAAGGTGAACGGAAAACCCGGACAACAACGTCCGGGACAGGAGAGCCACGCTGCTGCAGCCCTCACGCAGTCGCCATGTCCAGGGGCCGCGCTCCCCCACCAGACTAAAGCCGACGACCTCCCAGGAAAATAACGAATCGGTACCTTGTTTTCCGTTGAGGAACCGAAACCGCGCGATGACGCGGCAGGACCGGAAACCGGCCTCTGTGTGATAAAGCTCACACTCACTTCTCCGTCACGATCCCCTTCTGAAATCCACTAGTCATCCAATTGGGCGAAGAGCTACCGGTTTTCCGGTGGCATGTCAGGAGAAATGGACCATGCAGAAGTACATGAAGCGGGGCGTCACCAAGACCAACCGCGAGCGTGCCGCCTCACGGCTCGTCCTCCTCGCAACGGCTCTTGCGGTCCTTGCCGGCACCATCGGCTACAGCGCCGTCAATGCCCCCACACCTGTTGCCGCCCTGCCTGGAACGCCGGGCGTCACCCAGGCGGGAAAGTTGGTCTACAGCGAAGATTTCTCAAATGCGAGCGCGGCTACGGCGCCAATACCCTTGGGCTCGTACACCGGCGGAGCAGCAGCGGGCAGTGAACAGTACACGGCCGATGCCGCATGGCTGCCCGGCGCCCAGGCTTGCAACGGCTGGATCCTGCGCGAAGGTACGCCATTGCCCAGCAACGGCGGACTCCTGAACATCTTGACCAACGATCAATGTGGCCGGAACACCGCTTTCACGGAGCTTGGCAAGATGGCACATGCCATGGGCCTTTTCCAGGGCATGACAGACGCGCAGGCCGCCCAGAACCAGATCCTGAGCGAGTACACCAACAGCGTTACCGGCGCCCAGTTGGCGGGGCGTCAGTTGCAGACCACCAAGAACACGATTCCCACCATCGCCGGGCATTACTACGCGATCTCAGGCATCTTCGGGGCAACCAGTTGCTTCTCCAACCATGCGAGCCAGGAGTTCGCCATCCTCATCAACGGAGTACCCACCGTGGTGGGCTCCAATTTG
This sequence comes from Arthrobacter sp. TmtSoilC79, assembly GCF_059739405.1. Taxonomy (NCBI): domain Bacteria; kingdom Bacillati; phylum Actinomycetota; class Actinomycetes; order Micrococcales; family Micrococcaceae; genus Arthrobacter; species Arthrobacter sp. TmtSoilC79. Next base: position 2,719,081 of record NZ_AP046051.1, read on the forward strand.
GATCCATGCTCCGATGCCAGTTCCCAGTCCGTCAATTATGGCGGCAGCAGCTTCCGCGTCGCGAAGCTGCAGTCCGGCGCAATTCAAGTTCCCGTTTCCGGGACGACTCCCACGCTGGGCATCCGGGTGCGGAACCTTACGGCTACAGGCAACGGAAACGACGTCGGTTTTGACCTTCCGCAGCTGGTGGACGTGACCCCTCAGCTGGACAAGTCCTTTGCCCCCACCACTATCACGCAGGGGCAGAACACAACACTGACCTACACCGTCACCAACACCTCTGACCTCATGGCCAAGAACGGATGGCATTTCATTGACACAATGCCTGCCGGATTGACTGCCGTCGGGCCACTGGGCGGGACGTGTGTCCGCACAGCCGGAACAGTGTCGGGCAGGACCGTGGATGTGACGGGGAACCTCGCACAGGGCAGTGTCTCGTGCACCATTACCGTTACCGTTACGTCCAACACTCCCGGCGTTTACAACAACTCGGGATGCGTAGCCAACGACGGTACTGCGGTTCCCAATTGCACCAACAACTTCCCCACCATTACCGGGCTTTACTCTCCGGGGACTGCCCCTCTGACCGTGAAGCCGGTGGTGGACCTGTCCATCACCAAAGGCGCTGACCTCACCACCTACGTGCCCGGCCAGAGCATCACGTACACGGTGGTGGTGCATAACAACGGACCCAGCGATGCCGTGAACGCTCTGTTCACTGATCCCTTGCCCTCATCCATCCAGGGCGCAGCATGGACTTGCAGTGTGACAGCTGCAGGTACCCCGAACCTCCCACCCACCGCACCGACCGCCTGCAACGCTCCCAGCGGCACAGGAAGCATCTCCGGAACTGTACGTATCAACGTCGGCGGGACACTGACCTACAGGATTACAGGCACAGTTGCCCTGGGCAGCTCAACGAGTATCACCAATACGGCCACCATCGTGCCCGCCGCCCAGACCGCCGTTCCCACCATGCCAGGTGGAGGACCGAATCCTGTGGCTGGCTCCACCTCGCTGGTCACTACCGTTGATCCCGCCTGTGCTCCGTCTCCGGGAACCGGCTGCTCCGCCACCGTCACAACCCCCGTAACACCCCAGTGGACCATGGCAAAGAGTGCCTCAGTCAACGGCATACCTTCTGCCGGAAACACTTCTGTTCGACCCGGAGAAACCATCACCTACTCTGTGACGGCCACCAGTGACAGAGGGCAGATCAACAACGTTGTCCTCACCGATAACCTGGCGGACGTCCTGGATCAGGCAGCCTTCGTGCCCGGATCCGCCACACTGAAGATTGGCACTTCAGCGCCTGTCGCTGTAGCCGACCCGCCGGCAGGTTCGACGGTACTCACCACCGCCCCATTCACGCTTCCGGCCGGTGCAACGGCCGTCCTGAGCTACAAAGTCACCGTCGCCCAGACGGCCTGGAGTTCCCAACTCGTCAACATGGCCACCGGCAGTGGCAGCGTGACTCCTCTTCGTTGCGCGACTGGCGCCACACCAGTGAATCCGGCATGCATCACCACCCACCACACGCCGTCGAAAATTCTTCTTGAGAAGGTCGGGGAATCCTCGGGTTCATTATGGGTCCCCATGGCGGGCTCGTCCTGGGCCATCCACGACGACGCCTCGGGTGCGGCCGGTGCCGTCAATAATGCCTACGCTGTGACGCCTGTCCCCTCCAGCATTGGACAGTTTCAGATCACCGGAATCGAGCCGGGCGTTTACTGGCTCCAGGAGACCCAGGCACCTGCGGGATTCAGTCTCCTCGCAGAGCCGGTGCAGTTCACGGTTGCGCCCAATGGTGCCGTAACGCTGGGCGCCGGCAGCGGTTCAGGTGTCGTGACCAGCGGTGACCCTGACGGCGACGGCGTGTTCCTCGTTACCGTCCGTGATGTCCCTGCTTTGAAGATGCCCGAAACAGGAGGCATTGGTTGGTGGCCGCTCACGGCAGCCGGAACAGGACTCCTGACGGCGTCGCTGTTCGTGGCCTTCACAAGCTTCAGGCGCTCACGCAAGCGGGCATTGGCCTGATACCAGACCCGGTCCGCCATCCCAAGGTAGGACCGTATTTCCCCCCAAGGTGTTCACTCCGAGCATCACCCCCAAAAAAAGAAAGAGGTTCACGTGAGCAATTTACGCTCCCGGGGTCTTTGGAAGACCGCCGCCGCCACCATCGCCGGGGCGGTGCTGGCTATGTCCTTTTCCGTAGCTCCTGCATCCGCCGCTCCCCTTGTCGATGGCACCCGGACTGGTTCCATCACTGTCCACAAGTTTGAGCGTCCAGCCACGCCCACCGGGTTGCCGAACAACGGCACCGCCGTGGATACCAGCGCACTGACCCCGTTGTCGGGCATTACCTTCAGCATCGCGCAGGTCAATTCCATCGATCTGAGCACGAACGCCGGCTGGGATGCTGCCCACAACCTCAGCACTACTTTCTCTGCGGCCAATCCGGCTGGTTCCATCGCGGCCGGAGGCTACACCCTGGGCGCCGCACAATCCCAAACAACAGACGCCACCGGCACAGCAGCCTTCAACACTCTTCCCTTGGGCCTCTACCTGGTGACAGAAACCAATTACCCGGCCGGTGTGACGCCGTCGGCTCCTTTCCTGATTTCGGTGCCGCTCACTGACCCCAACAACACCAACAACTGGATCTACGACGTCAACGTCTACCCCAAGAACTCTGTGACCGGTGCTGAGAAGACGGTTACGGACGCCCCGGCTGTGAAACTCGGTGACGCGGTCGACTTCACCATCACCGGTGACATCCCGAACGAAGCCATCATTGATGGTTACAAGATTGTTGATGTCCTCGATCCCAAGCTGAGCTACGTCGATGCAACGGCAACGCTGCTCGATGGCACCGTCCTTACCGAAGGAACCCACTACGTGGTGACCTTCGATGCAGCCAGCAACACTGTTTCGGTTGAGTTCACCGCAGCCGGCCGGGCCGTGCTTGCCGCGCACAACACCACCCGCGTCCAGCTCGTTGTCAACACCACCGCCAACGCAGTCGGAGAAATCGAGAACGTTGCTGCCGTTTACCCGAACGCCGGAAGCTTCACCGGCACCCCGGGTCAGCCGGGTGGACCGATCGTTACGCCGCCGGTTGTCACCAAGTGGGGCGAAATGACCCTTCAGAAGACCGATCCGAACGGCACAGCCCTTTCTGGCGCATCCTTTTCCGTTTACGCTTCCGAGACAGACGCCAAAGCCGGCACCAACCCGATCGCCATCAGCGGCCAGACCGTATTCACCGTAGCTGCCGATGGCACGCTGACTCTGTCCGGTTTGCGCTACTCAGACTGGGCGAACGGCGCTGCTGTGGCACCCGGGGATGCCAACTACCGCACCTACTACCTGGTTGAAACAACCGCCCCAGCCGGATACGAACTGCTGGCCGCGCCGGTGTCCTTCGTCATCAACGCCGGTTCCACGGCAGTCGGGATTGACCTCCAGGTCAAAAACGTCCCTTCCAACAGCGGTTTTGAACTCCCCCTGACCGGTGGCGTTGGAACGAACCTGTTGTACGCAGCCGGCGGACTCCTGGTGGTTGGTGCAGTACTGCTGCTGATCCGTTCACGCCGCAGCGCCGACAAAGGCTGAATCCCGGAAGATCAGGGCCTGACAGCTTGACCGCACCGTGGGGAAGAACGCCAATCATGCGCTCTTCCCCACGGTGGTTCCGTCCGTTCCAACGACTCACTTCACCACCCTTCCCAGGACCGACATGAAACCGAAGCAAACAAACCGGCTGCGCCCCCGGAGCCCACGTCGCCGTGCCTGGACAGGGCAGCGCCTCTTCATCATTTTTGCCGCCGTCATAGGCGTAGGCATCCTGCTGTACCCAACTGCGGCCGCCTGGTTCTCGGACCGTGTGCATGCCACGGAAATCAGCGGCTACGCCGACACGGTGGAGAACCTTGCACCCTCAGCGCAGGACTCGTTGCTGGAGAAGGCCCGGGCATTCAATGCAGCCCTGCCCAGCGGTCCTTTGAGGGATCCGTACTCTTTGAATGACGACGGCGGCCAGATCGTTGTGGGGGCCGGCTCGGAAACGTACAAAAACATCCTCGACGTCGGCCCCAACGGCATGATGGGACGCATCAGCATCCCTTCAATCCACAGCGACCTCCCCGTCTTTCATGGCACGGACGAGGAAACCCTGTCCAAAGGCATCGGGCACCTTTTCGGCTCTGGGCTGCCGGTTGGTGGAACGGACACCCACAGCGTGTTGACCGGCCATTCGGGCTTCGTCAATTCGACGCTCTTCGACAACCTGGACAAGGTCAAAACGGGGGACGTCTTCTCCATCACCGTCCTGGGCAAGGCGATTTACTATGAAGTCGACCAAATCCTGACCGTGAAGCCCGAAGACACCGAAGCCCTCCGCAAAATCGCAGGGCAAGACCTGGTCACCCTCGTTACCTGCACCCCAAAGGGCGTCAACAGCCACCGACTCCTGGTACGCGGGAAGCGCGTTGATGCTCCAAGCGAGGACCAAGCACAAGCCTTTGCCGGCCAGACGCTGGACCCCGGCTTTCCTTGGTGGACACTCGGACTCTGTGCAACGGCAGCCCTTGCCATCCTCGTGACACGCCCCCGTCAGCAGGGTGCCGGGCGGGGCGTTGCGCCTAATGGTGAAGGTCCGTCGGGACCTGAACCGGCGGGCCTCTACGGCGTCGGGCGGTCCCGCACGTAAGCTTGTCCCGAAGGGGGCCACGTGAATTCACCAAGAACCTGCGTTGTCATTGAGGACGATACTGATATCCGCGACCTCATAGCGTTGATCCTTACAGACGCCGGCTTCGAGGTTCACGCCTGCGAAACAGGACATGACGGCGTGGTTGCAGCCGAACGACTCAACCCTGACCTCATCACTCTTGATGTGGGCCTCCCTGATATGGATGGCCGCGAGGCTGCACGCCTGATTGCCGCCGTTTCACCCGCCCCCATTCTGATGATCACGGCCTTTGCAGAACTGGATGACGAACTGCACGCCATCGCCTCCGGAGCCACGGCATACCTCATCAAGCCTTTCCGGCCCCGCCAGCTGCGTGAACTTGCACTGCAACTGAGTCCCCACGAACCGGCCTCGGGCGCAGTGCGTCCGACACCGTGCGTCAAGCCGTAAAGGAGAGGTGGGGACCGGCCCATCGCTCCAAAGAAGGAGTGCCCACATCATGAATAGACTGACAGCACCAATCATGATCGCGGCAGTGCTGCTGTTGGGCAGCTTGTCGGCGTGCGCAGATTCCGCGGGCCCGGGGTCCGGCCGGACCAGCAAGCCATCTGCTCCTCACAGCACCAATGACGCCTAAGCGTATGTCGCCTTACTCACGCCGCGGTCAGGCCAGGACGGCCGATTGTCAGAGTATTCAGTGCAGGGTTACCAGTACGGTCTCCGGGAGGTAAAGGGCACCGGCGTCGAAACCACTTTGCTGAATAACGAAACCCATGAGTGGGAGAGCCTGGGAAGTTTCGTGAAACTTCCGTAGGCAGGGTCACCGGTCTGTCACCGCCACCGCTCCCACGCCGGGAGCCAAGCTTCAGAGGTCCTCTTCCCAAAGCCGTTCGCGAAGTTCAAGTTTGGTCCTGGTTGGCCATCCGGCGTCAGTGTACTTGCGTTTGACACGCTCAAGGTACTCTCTGGCCGTTCCATAAGCGACGCCTGCCTGGCGGGCCGTTGCGGCCAGCGTGGCCCCCGAGGCGTAGATACGCAGAACCGTGGATTCCTGGGCTGAAAGCCGGGGTCGCTGCGGCCGCGCGTCAGTGCTTAGCAAAAACGCCAACTCCGGGCTGACCGCCAACTCGCCCTTAGCTGCGGACCGGATAAAGTCGACGAGGTTGGGCAGATCATTGTCCTTGGTGATGTAGCCCGACGCGCCCGCTTCAATAGTTGCCAACACATGTTCTTGATCGGGAATGGTTGAAACCACGAGAATAGCTGCACCTGTTTCGAGGAGCTCCTGGACATTGCGGCCGGGATTGCTGCCGTCCCTGAGATTCAAATCCAGCAGGATTACATCGACGTCCGCATGATCCTGCAGATATTCGGCCACCGTGGACGCCATCCTGACCAGCACCACATCCTCCAACGGTTCCAGCCACGCAGCAAGGCCTTGCAGGAGCATCCTGTCATCGTCAATCGCGCCAATCCGCACAGGACTGCTCATGCGGGCCACCGCAATTCCACGCTGGTCCCTTGCCCGGTCTGACTCTCAACCACTGCACTGCCCCCAATTTCAGCCATTCTGGCAATGATCGAACCGCTCAGTCCGAGGCCCGGATAGTTTCCGCCCGTGTCGAATCCCCGCCCGCGGTCTGTTACCGTGACCGTGACTCCGCCGTTCCCGGAGGGGTCGCCGCGCCCCGTCACCCATGCCTGGCTCTGCCCCGAATGCTTCAAGACGTTGTTCAGAGCCTCCCTGCTGGCGTCCCGAATCGTCATGACGACCTCCTCGGGAACGGTTGCGGGCATGTCGGCAACCTGGTGGTGCACCCTCAAGCCCAATACCGCCTGTTCCCGGCCTAGAGCCGCAAGCTCGCCCTGAAGCCTGTTTGCCGCTGACCGGTCCGCCGAGGAGATAATCGAGCGCAGGTATTCCGCATCAGCTGCGCAGCGCCGTTGGACGAGCGGGTCTGAGGCATCCAAACTTCCACGGGCCAGCGCACTGAGGGTAGAGAGTACTGTGTCATGCAGCGTGCGGTATTGCCTTGTCCGTTCGCTGCCTTGCATTTCCGCGGCTCGGCGCCACTGCAGGGCGTTCTCCAATGCCTCCGCGGCGCGGCCGGCATTTTCCGCCAGCGCGCGCAGCCGGTGCCCCACCAGTGAGGCCAAGGCAGCCACGACGAGGAGCATAACCAAGGTGGAAAGATACTCAGTCACCATCGCCGGCTGGCCGAACATGGCGACAGAGGCGCCGGCACCAATACCGGTTGACAGCATAAGCCAAGCCAGGACAACGCGCCGTGCCGGAAAAAGCAGTGCGAGGGAAAACATGCTTCCCATGGCCAACGGAACCGCGGAATTTGACCAACTCAATGCGTCCCAGGGATAGCACGCCAGACCTGCCGTGACGGCAGCACTGGCATTGATGGAGACATCTGCCCACAGCGACCATACAGGGATGTCGTTTCGGCTGAGCACGATGGTCACCCAAATCAAGGACCAAAGGGTTTGCAGGACAATGGTGACGGTCGCCAGGGCCGGGTTCTCAATGCCCGCAGTCAGGCCGAACACAATGCCTGCCGGCCACAGCAGCAGCTGGGCCAGCCGAAGAAGGGCAATGCCCCGCACCAGGAATGTCCGGTTGTGCATCAACGCATCCCTCACCGTCGCAAGGGTCTCTTCCCCGGTTCTGTCCATGGAACGCAATGCTACCCATCGCCGCCACCGGCATGCTGTCGGCAGTTCTGCTGACAGCATTTTTCCCGGCGTGACAGCACTGGTTGAAACTGCGATGGTTACGTCACAGCACGAAAAGTGCGGACCAACGCTATAGATCAAGGACAAGCAATCATGGAACGATTCGAACACCGGAGGATCTTGCTGGTATTGCCGTTGGTCTTGGCCAATGCAGGAGCAGCCTTTGCTCTTTCTGCATGCGGTGCCGGCGGCGCTCCTGCAGGAGCAGTCGTAACGGATGCGCCCGTCAGCAGTGCCGTCTCCACTGCGGCCAGCCCGTCACCGCAACTTGGTTCGCCGGTATCTGCAGGCCCCACATCAAATTCTCCTGCCGCAGCCAACTCCAGTTCCGGACCAGAGGTCATTATCCCCACCACCGCCCCAACTGCGCTCCAGATTTCCAGCGGAACCACCCACACTGTCACAGGCGACATTGTTACCGCCGAACTGAACTGTTCGGGTGGTGACGTTGTCATCGATGGAACAGGGAACACGGTGAGAATTTCCGGTGCCTGCAACTCAATCAGCGTCATGGGAACTTCGAATACGGTACAGGCCGCCAATGCCACAACCATTCAGATTGACGGTGTTGGGAATTTCCTCACAGGTGACACCTTTGAAAACGTCACCATCGTCTCGGGGCCCAATTCCCTGCACAATCGCACCACCGGTGTACTGACCATGGAAGGACAAGGCAATTCGGTCAAAACCGGCACGCTGAAGATGGCCACTGTCAGCGGCAACTCGAACTCGGCACGCTATGCCGGGGATGCCCCCGCGAGTTCGGTTACCGGCATTGGGAACAGCGTAACCCCCCACTAGCCACCGACACCTCGGACTGGAGACTGAAGCAGGCTTCGGCATCGAGTCAGTGTTTCCAGGCAGCTTGTCCCTCTTAGTCCGGGCACCTCATTTTCTGAAATTCCGCAGCTATAAAGTAGGAGAAACAGTCTTGAAGAGGATCCAACGTTCCGCCATTTTTGCCCTGGCAATGTCCATGACCTTAGGTCTGTCAGCCTGCGGTACCGGTGGCAGCCCGGAAGGCCCAAAACCCGACCCCTCCACTTCTACGACGGACTCGGCGCCCTTTTCCGGGCCTACGGCTTCTGAGCGTCACAGCCCGGCCGGGACATCCACGCCGGCACCGACGCCGACCACCACCGCACCCGGGAAGCTGGCGGCACCGGGTTCCCTGCAGGCCGGCGGCCAGTGGCTATACGCGCTCAAAAACGAATCCACCAGGCCGGTGGGCGAAACCAGCGCCGTACTTGAAGGCGATGCATCGGGCACCGTGTACACGAAATCAACATCCCAGTTCATGGGCTGCGACGGAACGACCGACCAGACAAGCTATCAATTGGATGGCGCATTCACGATTTTCAAGGCCCAAGTGGGTCTTCGCGCCGGTACCCCCGCTGGAATCAAAGCAATTGTTGATGTGTATCTCGATGATGCGCTCATCACCCGTCTGCAAATAGACGACGACGGAGGGGCGCCACTGCAAGTTGTTCTGACGGGGGGACAAACGCTGACTTTCCGTGCTTCAACAGGCACCGGCGAGTGCGAATATTCCGAGCAAGGCTATCTCGTCTTCGGTGACGCGCAGGTTTCCTGACCCAGCAAATATTTCTCCAGGCCAACAACGCAAGGCCGTTCGACGCGCAGGGACAACTCCCATTTCATCACTTGTCGTCACGATTCCGTAACCCACATCACATATAGGCAGCGGTAGTTCACCGTGGCACCGTCAGGCCTGATCTCAGTTGAGACCATGGCCTCCTCAGGCAACAAAGATGAGAAGGAGAAGTGGACAGTTGAAACCCACACTCAAGAAATTTGGCACAGCAGCGGCCATTGGCATCACACTCTCGTTGACCATGGTCGCTCCCCCGGCAAATGCGGCTGTTGCAAAGCTGTCAAGCACCATCAAGTACTGCACTCAGTTCCCACATAATGGCTACGGTGGCGCTGTCTCTTTCAGCGACTACCGCGCTAAGTGCGCTCAGGTCTACACCAACTACAACCTCAACGTCCGAAGAGGACCCGGCACCGGATACGCGCTCACGGGCCGCACGCTCAGCAGTGGCCTGGTCCAGGAATTCGATTGCTGGACCACCGGCACATGGGTAGACGGTGACAACATCTGGCTCAAGCTCTACCCCGGCTCGTTGGGTGCCCAGTACGTTTCTGACCGCTACGTCTACACCGGGCCGAACGTCACGACCATCCTGCCGCACTGCTGAAAGCTTCTGCTCAGACTTTGAGGACGACGCTGACATCCCCGGAAACCAAAAACCCCCCGGAGAACCGGGGGGTTTTTGTTTGGTGGGCGATACTGGGTTCGAACCAGTGACCTCTTCGGTGTGAACGAAGCGCGCTACCACTGCGCCAATCGCCCGGGTGCATAGAAAACACTAACCGACCACGGCCTGAATGCAAAACCGATCAGCTCCTTCGCACCGGCAGCGAACTACACGGGTGGAATTACACCGGTGAAACTCCCCGCAAGCCGCGGAAAGACAAGGATCCGGCCGTCTCCGAAAGCAAAAATCAGCGCCCGATTTGGAGTTTGCAACAACCTCCTATAGAGTTTTTACTCGTCGGAAAGCGACGGAAAGCCTGCAGGGCTGGCCGTCAAAACGACACTGCGGACGTAGCTCAGCTGGTAGAGCACCACCTTGCCAAGGTGGATGTCGCGAGTTCGAATCTCGTCGTCCGCTCGCAAGGCACTGTCAAGGCAAGAATTCCCCGGAATCCTGCTTACACGGTGGGTTGGCCGAGAGGCGAGGCAGCGGCCTGCAAAGCCGTATACACGGGTTCGAATCCCGTACCCACCTCGGTGAAAACCATGTCTTCCAGCTTCTGGCTGGATGCATGGGCGATTGGCGCAGCGGTAGCGCGCTTCCCTGACACGGAAGAGGTCACTGGTTCGATCCCAGTATCGCCCACCAGAACAAGGCAACTTGTTTGTTGTTGAAGGCCAGGCACCAACCAGGCAGACAACATGTGCGGACGTAGCTCAGCTGGTAGAGCACCACCTTGCCAAGGTGGATGTCGCGAGTTCGAATCTCGTCGTCCGCTCTCCTTTTAGAAGGACCCGGAAACGGGCGATTGGCGCAGCGGTAGCGCGCTTCCCTGACACGGAAGAGGTCACTGGTTCGATCCCAGTATCGCCCACCAGAACAAGGCAACTTGTTTGTTGTTGAAGGCCAGGCATCAGCCAGGCAGGCAGCATGTGCGGACGTAGCTCAGCTGGTAGAGCACCACCTTGCCAAGGTGGATGTCGCGAGTTCGAATCTCGTCGTCCGCTCCGGAATAAAAAAGCAGCTCCCCGGAGCTGCTTTTTTTGTGCCATTTTTCAGCAAAGACCAACTCATTACGGGAAATAACCGATACCCCTCAGAAGAAGTCGCTTTATCTAATGTGATTCGGCTCGCATAATGTACTGCGAGCTCATCACCGTTCCACGCCTATGGCAGGAGTACCCCCATGAATCAACAGACGGCTTCCAAGTCCGTCCTGAGGCGCAAGCCCATCGACGACATCGAGGAAGAAAGCAAACACAGCGGACTCTTTAAGAGTCTTGGCCTCTGGCAGCTGACAGCAATCGGCGTTGGCGGAATTATCGGCGTCGGGATTTTCTCCCTTGCCGGCCTTGTAGCCCACGGCAGCGAGGGCAACCCGGGCGTAGGCCCCGCAGTGCTCTTTTCCTTCCTGATCGCCGGCCTGGCTTCCGGTGCAGCCGCGCTCTCGTACGCGGAATTCGCCGGCATGATCCCCCGCGCCGGCTCGGCCTACACCTACGGCTACGTCGCCCTTGGCGAAATCATTGGCTGGTTCATCGGCTGGGATCTGCTGCTGGAGTACATTGCGATCGTGGCTGTAGTGGCCATCGGCATCTCCGGATACTTTGATGCTTTCCTCTCCGGCATCGGAATTCACATGCCAACCTGGATGACGTCCACGGCCGACGAGGGCAAGGGCGGAATCATCAACCTCCCGGCAATCCTGGTCTGCCTCCTGGTCACCTGGATCCTCAGCCGCGGAACCAAGGCCTTTGGTCGGTTCGAGCTGGTAGCTGTGGCCATCAAGGTCATCCTGATCCTGTTCATCATTGGACTGGGCATCTTCTACGTCAACACCGAAAACTACAACCCGTTCATGCCCAGCGGCTTCGGCCCGGTCATTGCCGGTGCCGCCACCGTCTTCTTCGCCGTCTTCGGCTATGACGCCATGAGCACGGCGGCCGAAGAGGCAAAGGACGGCAAGAAGCACATGCCCAAGGCCATCATCCTGTCCTTGATCATTGCCATGCTCCTGTACGTAGCTGCCACGCTTGTCCTGACCGGCATGCAGAACTACAAGGACATCAATCCCACAGCCGGCTTCGCATCGGCATTCCAGGGCGTGGGACTGCCCGTCATTGCCACCATCATCTCCGTGTTCGCGGTTCTGTCCATCCTGACCGTCATGCTGACCTTCCTGTTGGGCGTCACCCGCGTGTGGTTCTCCATGAGCCGTGACGGCCTGCTGCCGGGCTGGTTCGCCAAGACGGACCGGCACGGGACGCCGCAGCGCGTTACGTGGATCGCCGGCGTTGCTTCGGCATTCCTTGCCGGCGTCTTCCCCATCAAGGAAGTAGCCGACCTCACCAACATCGGCATCCTGGCCGCATTCGTGGTGGTGTGCGTCTCGGTGATTGTCTTCCGCTACACCAAGCCGAACGCTCCGCGGACGTTCCGGTTGCCGCTCATGCCGCTCGTGCCTGCCTTCGGTGTCCTGGCTTCGGCATTCCTGATGTTCCAGCTCCACTGGGAAACCTGGGTCCGGTTTGGTGTATGGCTCGTGATTGGCCTGGTGATCTACTTCGCTTACGGCCGACGACACTCCCTGATGAATCCGGACAGCCCCCGCCACAAGGTGGAAAGTACGCCGTTGGCGTAGTTTGTCCACAGGCCAATCCGGAACCCTTGGCACCCCTGGGAAGTGGTGTTAGGGTCGGACGCGGAGGAGCGAACTGGCTCCGCGATGGAAGGGAGGTGCCCGTGGGTTTAATTGACGACCTGAAGGGCAAGGCTCAGGGTCTCATTCAAGGCAACGAAGAAGCCATCAAGAATGGCATCGAAAAGGCCGGGGATTTTGTGGACGAGAAGACGGGCGGCAAGTATGCCGGCCACGTCGACAAGGTCCAGAACGCCGCTTCCGACTTCGTGGCCAAGAACGACGGTCAGCCTGGACAGGCTCCCGTCACGGATGAGCCGAAGCAGCCGTAGCTGCCTGAGCCGCCGTACCAGATACGTCAAGGGGGCACCGGTCCCGCCGAGAGGCGCCACCGGTGCCCTTGGCGTTTAACGCCCACCCTCTGACGGTCGGGTACGTTGGTCTTTATGCCTTCCGTCTCCCCGCCCCGAACGCACGACAGTTCCAGCCGGGAGACACTGGGACCTCCGATTACCGCCGGTATCGTCACCGCGCTGGTGGGTTTCACCTCATCATTTGCCGTCGTCCTTGCCGGCCTGCAGGCGGTGGGCGCCAACCAGGCCCAGGCATCGAGCGGACTACTCGCTCTCACCCTCACCTTTGGCCTTGGAATCCTGTGGCTGTCCTGGCGTTCCAGGTTGCCGGTGACGCTCGCCTGGTCCACGCCCGGGGCGGCGCTGCTCGCCTCAGCCGGAACGGTCGACGGCGGATGGCCGGCTGCCGTGGGGGCCTTCCTTATGGTTGGGGTGCTGATCGTCCTGACAGGACTGTTGCCGGTATTGGGGCGGCTCATGGCAAAAATCCCGACGGCACTTGCCCAAGCCATGCTTGCCGGAGTCCTGCTCCCCCTGTGCCTGGCTCCTTTCAAGTCGCTGGGATCGGCTCCGCTGCTGATTGTTCCCGTGGTCCTGTGCTGGGTTGTCCTGATGAAGTTCGCGCCGCGGTGGTCAGTCCCGGCATCGTTGCTGGTGGCCCTGGCCGTTATCGGAATCCACATTGCCTCCAACGGCGTCCAGATCCCCGTGGACAGCCTCCTGCCAAGGTTGGAGTGGACCACACCGGCTTTCTCCGTGGAGGCGGCAGTAGGGCTGGCCTTGCCCTTGTTCATCGTCACCATGGCCTCCCAGAACATCCCGGGAGTCGCTGTCCTGAAGTCGTTTGGTTACACCACACCTTGGCGTTCCTCCATGCTGGTCACCGGAGCCGGAACCATCGTGGGAGCGCCATTCGGCGGCCATGCGATCAACCTTGCCGCCCTCAGCGCAGCCCTGGCGGCCGGCGAGGAGGCGGGCAGGAACCACAGCAGGCGTTGGATCGCAGCGTTCGTCTCCGGTTTGGCCTACCTGGTCCTGGCCGCAGCTTCGGCGGCCCTGGTGACCTTGGTGGCGGCGGCACCATCGGGACTGCTGGAAGCCGTAGCCGGCCTGGCACTCCTGGGGACCTTGGCGGCGTCCATTTCCTCTGCGCTGGCCGTCGCAGAGGAACGCATACCAGCCTGCATCACTTTCCTGCTGGCAGCGTCAGGCCTCAGCTTCGCCGGTGTGGGCGCCGCGTTCTGGGCGCTTGCCGGAGGCATCCTGGTTCGCTGGATGCTCAAGAGCCGCGAACCAGTACAGAAAGCGTGAGTCAGGCAGGCTCGTGGTTTTGCGCCTCGCGGGCAAGCGCTGTCAGCCTGGACACAGCACGGAAGTACTTCTTGGTGTAGCCGCCGGTCATCATCTCTTCGGTAAAGAGCTTGTCGAAGGGGACGCCACTGGCCAGGATGGGCACATCCTTGTCGTAGAGCCTGTCCGCCAACACCACAAAGCGGAGGGCCACAGCCTGTTCCGTGATGGTTTCGACGTCGCTCCAGACCACTGCTTCGACGCCGGAGATGAGCTGCCGGTAGCGGCTGGGGTGAACCGCAGCCAGATGGTTGACCAGTGTGCGGAAATCGTCCACTGCCACCGTCTTGCCAGCAAATTCGGCCTTCATGCGGTGCTTGAGTTCTTCAGTCTTGAGGGGTGCCGGAGCAGCAGGCAAGCCGCGGTGCCGGAAATCCTCGCCGTCGATCCTGACAACATCGAATTGGTCGGCAAGAACCTGGATCTCGCGCTGGAAATCGACGGCGGCAAAGCGCCCCTCACCCAGCGAGCCAGGCAAGGTGTTCGATGTGGCGGCCAGTTTGACGCCGGCGTCGGCCAGTTCGCGCATGAGGCGGGACATCAACACGGTGTCGCCTGGATCATCGAGTTCGAATTCGTCGATGCAGACCAGCTTGTAGCTGCTCAGGGCCTCGACGGTCTTGCGGAACGAAAGCGCACCAACCAGGTTGGTGTATTCCACGAACGTGCCGAATGCCTTGGGGCCCGGAGACCTGTGCCACAAGGAGGCCAGGAGGTGGGTTTTGCCCACTCCAAAACCACCGTCAAGGTAGATTCCTGCCCTGGTGGCCGGAGCCTTTTTGGCGAAGAGCTTCTTGAACAATCCGCCACTGTCCTCGGAGCCAACCCCGTCGGCGAAGGCCGAAAGGAGCTTCACGGCGTTGGCCTGGCTCGGCTGCGAGGGATCGGGACGGTAACTGTCGAACGAGACCTCTCCGAATCGCGGAGAGGGGTAGAAACCCTTGAGGAGTTCCTCCACGGAGACTGCCGGTGTGCGGGCAGCCAGTTGTTCGATCTGTACCACGGTGGTCCGTTCCTTCGGTATTAGGTCCCCAGCAAGAATACCGGCATTGGAAGGTCCGGGAAGGACACGTGACCAAGCACATGTTTCATCGTGTGACCGCCGGGAAGCAATCCGGGCAGCCCGTGGTTAGTGTTGGGAGAACGCCGGGCTGGCACCTGCACCATTTTCCACGGCCTGGCTCCCGTCCGTTGTCAGTGAAAGGCCATCACCATGTCCTACCCCGTTGAACAGAACGAAAAGTTTGCCGCATACGCAAACCCGGAACGCCTCGTCTCCACAGAGTGGCTGGCATCAGCCCTGGCCGACGGTGCCATCGCCGACGGCAAGCTGGTAGTGGTGGAGTCCGATGAAGATGTCCTCCTCTACGAGACCGGGCATATCCCGGGGGCCGTGAAGATCGACTGGCACACCGACCTGAACGACGAGGTCACCCGTGACTACGTCGACGGTGCCGCGTTCGCTGCCCTCGCTGCCTCCAAGGGAATCTCCCGTGACAGCACCGTGGTCATCTATGGGGACAAGTCCAACTGGTGGGCTGCTTACGCCCTCTGGGTTTTCACTCTCTTCGGCCACGAAGACGTCCGGCTGCTTGACGGCGGGCGCGACAAGTGGATCGCAGAAGGACGCGCTCTCACCACCGACGCTTCCCAGCCCGTCGTCGGCGAATATCCCGTGGTGGAGCGCAATGACGCCCCCATCCGTGCGTTCAAGGAAGACGTCCTGGCGCACCTGGGCAACCCGCTGATCGATGTCCGCTCCCCCGAGGAATACACCGGCCAACGCACCCACATGCCTGCCTACCCCGAAGAAGGCGCCCTCCGCGGCGGCCACATCCCCACGGCAGCATCGATTCCGTGGGCACGTGCAGCTGCAGAAGATGGCACCTACCGCAGCCGCGAAGAGCTTGAAGCCCTGTACCTGGGTGAAGCCGGGCTCGAAGCCGGCGATGACGTGGTGGCCTACTGCCGGATCGGCGAACGTTCAAGCCACACGTGGTTCGCGCTCAAATACCTGCTGGGCTTTGATTCCGTGCGCAACTACGACGGCTCCTGGACGGAGTGGGGCAACGCAGTACGCGTTCCCATCGTCAAGGGCGCCGATCGGGGCTCGGTACCGGCCGCCTTCGCTCGCAGCTGATACGTGAACGGGAGTCCCGTAGTGTTGCGGCACACAGAGCCATTCCGCCCCGGTTGTGCGTAAGCTGGAAGAGATGAGTACGTACACTTTGCCCACCGCGTTGGCGGAAATCGTCGATGACTTCCAGGCACTGACGGAGCCCGACCGCCTCCAGCTCCTGCTTGAGTTCTCCAGGGGACTGCCGGAGCTTCCGGAACGCTTGAAGGACCACCCCGAGTTGCTGGAACAGGTTGTGGAGTGCCAATCTCCGCTGTTCCTCACGATCGAGTCGGAGAAGAATCCTGATGGCGTCCGGAAGTACCGGCTCTTCTTCAAGGCTCCCCAGGAAGCGCCGACCACCCGCGGCTTCGCAGGTGTCCTGCACGAGGGACTCGACGGATTAACAGCCGAAGAAATCCTCGCCGTCCCGGATGACATGCCCGAACTGCTGGGCCTGACCAGGGCCATCACTCCCCTGCGCATGCGGGGAATGACCGCCATGCTCGGCCGCATCAAACGCAAAGTTGCAGCCGCCAACCGGTTGGAACACTGATTCCGTCAGAGCACTGAAAGGCGACACCACACGGTATGGCCAAAAAGATGGCTTCACAGGGAACGCCGGCCACTGCAGCCCTCGCTGCGGCCGGCGTTTCCTTTGTGCTTCGCCCGTACGTCCATGACCCGGCAGCAACCAGCTACGGCCTGGAAGCAGCAGAGGTCCTGGGCATTGAACCGGCGCGGGTCTTCAAAACCCTCATGGTTGAAGTCGAAGCCCGCCTTGCCGTGGCCATTGTCCCCGTATCGGGCAACCTGGACCTGAAATCAGTGGCGGCAGCGCTGGGAGCCAAAAAAGCAGCCATGGCAGATCCCAGGGCTGCGGAGCGCCGAACCGGCTACGTGCTCGGCGGCATATCCCCCTTGGGGCAGCGCCAGCCCTCCCCCACTGTCCTTGACGCTTCAGCGCTTGCCTTTGATGCCATCCTGGTATCCGGAGGCCGGCGCGGGCTGGACATCGAACTTGCTCCGACGGACCTGGTCCGGCTGACCAACGCCACTGTCGCGGCCATTAAGACCACGCCAACGGCCCAAGGCTAACCAGCCAGCGCGTTCAGCCGCGAGGGCCCTGAACGCCGGCTGTGCCTCCACCGTCCACAGAATCCCCACCATGTACCTGGGCCGTGCCGTCCGTCGGCCCTGCTCCGCCCGCTTGTCCCGGGTTGTTCCGCGGTGCCAGCTGCCGCTGCAGCCATGAGCGCACTATGCGCTCCCACCGTTCCGGGTCCACATTCCATTCCTTGGTGTGCCGGGCGCCGTTGAATGGCTCAAAGGTCACCATCTCCGGGTTCTTCTCGGCAAGGCTCGCCGAGGGTCCGAACGGAACATAGTCATCGTCAACGCTGTGGATCAAAAGCGTGGGTGTGCGCAGCTCCACTGCCCGGGCTTCCCAATCCATTGCCTTGAGGTTAACGGGGGCCGCAAGACCGGTCAGCCTGCGACCCAGCGGGTGACCCAGCATCAACTGCCCGTAGCGCCCCACAGTGTAGGGAATCCTGTTCATCTGCGCGTGGTGTGCCATGACATTGACCCAGTTGATGACAGGGGCATCCAGGACCAGGGCCCGGATGAGATGCCGGTGGCTGGACAGATCGGCGGTCTGGAGGCTGATCGCTCCGCCCATCGACCACCCGAACAGCACGATCTCCTCCGCTCCGTGTTCACGCGCGTAGTCAATGGCAGCCTCCACGTCGCGCCATTCGGTGGATCCCAGGCCGTAGCGTCCATCGAGGGCTGACGGGGCAAGGCCGTCGTTGCGGTAGGAGATGAGCAGGCTGTCCATGCCCAGGCTCTGCGCCGTTCGCACAGCCCGAAGGCCTTCAAGGCGTGTGGCCCCACGCCCGTGGACCATGATTGCCCAGACCGCTGCCGGATTGGACGCCTCGGCGCGGACCAACCACGCAGGTGCCACACCGCCGTCGACCGCTATGTCCACGTCCTGGGCCAGCAGGCCAATCGACGCCGGGTCCGGGTAGGTGGCGCCGCTCCACCACCCACGGCGGGCCTCTGCAAGATTTCCGCTGTAGACCTCTTCAACCTCCCGGAGAACGGTCTGCTCGGCCGGGGAATAGGACACGATCCTGCCAATCCGTGCATGGCCCTGACCTCCGGCGAAGAAGAGGCTGAATACGCCGTCTATGGTGGTGTCGGGAGTAGCGGCCAGGATGACTTGGGGGCCCTTGTCGCCCTGGATGACGGCGAGGACCTCCTGGTCCTCATGCCTGGCAGCGGGGGTGATGACGCGGCGGGCAAAGTAGACGGCGAGCGCAGAGGATCCTGCGCCCAGCAGTCCGGCGAGGGTGCCGCCCGCGAGGAAGCCGCCGATGGCCCATTTGGTGCGGAGGGACAGTTTGTTCTCTGCAGCGTCGCTCGCTGACCGGTTAGTCGATGCCATGCTTCCATTGTTGCCGGTCCTTGGCGGTGCCTGGTGCAGGTGCCGGGCGCGCGGCGCCACTGTGCATTGAATCGGCGCGTTGATTCAGTGCGTTGATTCGGCGGCAAAAGCCTGCGGACGCACGTTGGGCGGGACTACGCTGTAGCCATGAGTGATCCCATAGTCATCCTGACTGAAGAGCCCCTTGGCCCCGACGACCGCGTAAACATCGCCAAACTGGTGGACGGCGGTGACACGCCCCTTGTTGTACTGGTTCCGGCCAATACCGAGCGACATCTCCTGGTGGATTTCCTGGAGAACCTCTCGTTGCTCGATATTGCCAAGGCATTCCGTGAGCTCACTGCGCAGTCACCGGATCCGGTAGCCGAGCGGGCTGAAGCGTCGGAGACGTTGGCTGCCTCGTTGGCGGCTTTGGCCGGCGTGGGTGGCGGCGTCACCGGTGAAGTAGTCGACGGCGGTGCGGTGGCCGGTTTGGTGGCCAAGGTGCGGGCACTGGATGCTGCTCAAGCTGTGGTGGTCACGCGGCCCCACGCGATCGCCGACACGTTCCACACGGACTGGGCCAACAAGGCCCAGGATCAATTGGGGCTTCCGGTGCTGCATTTGTACGCGGGTTCGGGATTTATCGGCGACTCGTGAGCGTTGGAGAAGACATGAACACTCCTGAGAACACCAGCAAGACAACCGCTGCGCCCGTGGAGAAGAGCGATGCCCAGTGGCGCGAGGAGTTAACCCCGGAGGAATACCGGGTTCTGCGGCAGGCGGGAACGGAGCGACCCTACACCGGGGAGTACTGGGATACCCACACCGAGGGCGTCTATCAGTGCCGTGCTTGTGGCAGCGAACTTTTCACCAGCAAGGAGAAGTTCGATTCCCATTGCGGCTGGCCCTCGTTCTGGGCTCCCCTGGCCGATGGCACGGTCCGTTACCTTCATGACCGCACCATGGGGATGGACCGGGTAGAGGTCCGCTGCGCCAACTGTGATTCCCATCTGGGGCACGTGTTCGAGGGTGAGGGCTACGGCACTCCCACCGACCAGCGGTTCTGCATCAATTCCGTTTCCCTCCGCCTGGTCAACGCGGAAGAGAACTGACGCGTCCGGACGGGCCAGCTATTTACTGGTCCGTCCGGCATCGTTCGGAGGAGAAACGCTGCGCGCTGGACCTCGAACGGGACAGAAGCACCCGAAGAACAAGAGTTGCTTATGCTGAGGGCTTTTTTGGATTAGCAATGCTTTTCGCTTGCTACGCTCGGCCCAGAAGCAATAACTACTTCGGAAAGGGCCGAGCTCCATGACAACCATCGCCACCTCCACCCTCCCGCGTGTCACCGCCGACAACGCCGAGTGGACATCGCTGAAGGCCGCGGCCACAGCGCTCCAGGCACACCAGGAACAGGACGGCTCCATCGCCGATCCTTCTGCCCACGCCGGGGCAGCCGCGCTCGTCGCAACGATCTGCGAAGCCATTACCGCCCTGGCTCCCCTCTTCCCCCACGATGCCCGTTACCTGGAGTTGCTGGTGGAAGACTTCGGCCGGTGGGTGAACGAAGGTTTTGGCGTACCTGACTTCCTGGATTCCCTGCAGGCGTTCCAGCCCCAGGAACTTCGCGTGGACGGCCTCCAGCACCTGGTGGTCTTCCCCATGTACACGCAGAACGGCAGCACCAACCGGCTGGTCGAGGCCGTCCTGATCGAGGTTATCTGGCCGGAGTTCATTGGAGGCCTGGAAGCAGGCGAGTACTCCAACAAGCTCTTCGTCCCCATCCGCTTCATCGATTTCACTCCGGGGTACGACACCAACTCAGCGGTCCTCTTCCCCGAAACCGTTGCAGTGCGCGAGACTCCCACCTTCACTTGGGGCGCCATCTTCGCCGACCGCGAAGCCGCACGCTTCCGTCGGGTCCTCAAAGCTGCAGCAGCAACTACGTCACTGGAACTTCCCGCGGATGCAGCCCAGTTGATCGAGGACCAGGAACTCACGCAGCGCACGTTCGTTATGTGGGACCTCATCCACGACCGGACCCACATGCGTGGTGATCTTCCGTTTGATCCGTTCATGATCAAGCAGCGCATGCCGTTCTTCCTCTACTCACTGGAGGAGCTGCGCTGTGACCTGACCGCTTTCCGTGAGTCGGTGCGCATCGAAAAGGACGAGAACGCAGATCCCGATGCCCGGAAACACGCAAAACTGGTTCAGTATGCGGTGATCTTTGACCGGATCTTCCGTTTTGCCATCACCGGCAGCCGCGTCCGCAACTACGACGGGCTCGGTGGGCAACTGCTGTTCGCCTGGATGCACCAGCACCACGTTCTGCACTGGACCGACAGCAAACTCTCCATTGACTGGGAAGATGCTGCTGCAGTGGTGGTTGAACTCGGCGCAAAGATCGAGGAACTGTACTGGCGTTCGATCGACCGCCCCAAGGCCGCCCACTGGTTGGCTGCTTACGAACTCATTTCCGGCACCGTCACAGCCCACCCGGCGTCGGTATGGGCCAAGGGTCCGGATGCCCTGCCGTTGGACGGTCCTCCCCGCGGGCTCACCGACCAGGTCCTTGACGATGAGTTCCCCCTGTCCATGTTCTACGAAGCACTGGAGAAGAAAATGCGCCCCGTCATCGAATCCACCACCGGCATCACTGGCGCGACGGCAGCCTGATGCCCGGTTTGACCATCCTTGTAACCGGCGGCAGCAGCGCGTCCGGCATCGCCACGGCGCGTGCGTTGGGGGCCGCCGGTCACAAGGTTTTCACCGTCGGCTCGGACGATGCCCGGATCAAGGCCGCGGCGGATGATGCCGGCAACGGAGTCACCCCCATGGTGTGTGACCTCGCCTCCTACGATGCCGTTCGTGAACTGGCCGGCGGGCTCACCGGCCGCGGCGTGGACCGCGTGGATGGTGTGATCCACCTGGTGGGCGGTTGGCGTGGAGCGAAAGGTATAGAAGACCAGTCCGATGAGGACTGGAATGCGATGGAACGCGGCGCTATCACTACCCTGCGCAACGTTTCCCGCGTCTTCTACAGCCAGCTTGAGGCCTCCCCCCATGGCCGGCTGGCGATGATTTCCTCCACTGCCGCTTCCGCCCCCACCGCCGCTGCCGCCAGCTACGCCGCTTCCAAAGCCGCCGCTGAAGCCTGGACCCTGGCGGTGGCTGACGGGTTCCGCAGGGCGCAGGCTGAAGGCCGGGCCGAAACCCAGCACCAGCCCGAAGACCTGCACAGTGCCGCTGTCATCTTCGTCGTCAAGGCTCTGGTGGATCCTGCCATGCGGGCCGCACACCCGGAGAGGCGGTTCCCCGGCTACACGGACGTCGAAGACCTGGCGGCCGCCGTCGTCGGATTGTTCGAAGAGCCGGCCGCAAACCTCAACGGCCAGCGCATCCTGCTGGCCAAATAGACTTGAAAGCGTGAATGAACAAGTGACGAGCACAACAGAGGCCACTGCCACCGCCAACACGATGGCCGGGCACCAACAACTCCACGACCCATCGGTGCGTGGATTTGCCTCCGACAACTACTCCGGCGTGCATCCTGAGATCCTTGCCGCCTTGGCCGGTGCCAACGGTGGCCACCAGGTTTCCTACGGCGAGGACGTCTACACCGCGCGCCTCCAGGAAGTTCTGGAGCAGCAGTTCGGCTCCGGCATTGAGAGTTTCCCTGTCTTCAACGGCACAGGGGCCAACGTCCTGGCTCTGCAGTCCCTCCTGCCGCGTTGGGGAGCCGTCATCTGCGCTTCCACCGCGCACATCAACATGGATGAGAACGGCGCACCGGAACGCGTCGGCGGGATCAAGCTCCTGCAGGTCCCCACAGAAGACGGCAAGCTCACGCCCGAATTGATTGATCGGGAAGCATGGGGATGGGGCGACGAACACCGCGCGCAGCCCCTGGTGGTCTCCATTACCCAAACCACCGAGCTGGGCACCTGCTACACCCCTGAAGAAGTACGTGCCATTGCAGACCACGCCCATGCCAAGGGCATGAAACTCCATATGGACGGCGCGCGGCTGGCAAACGCCGCGGCCTACTTGGATGTGCCCCTGCGCGCCTTCACACGCGATGCCGGAGTGGACATCCTCTCCTTTGGCGGCACCAAGAACGGCCTGCTCTTTGGCGAAGTGGTGGTTGCCCTGAACCCTGAGGCCGCGGACGGACTGAAGTTCCTGCGGAAGATGAACATGCAGCTGGCTTCGAAGATGCGCTTCATTTCCGCACAGTTCATCGCCCTGCTTGAGGACGGGCTGTGGTTGCGGTCTGCCGCACATGCCAACGCCATGGCGGCCCGTCTTCGCACGGCTGTCGAGGCAATCGACGGCGTGGAGCCCACCCAGGCAACGCAGTCCAACGGCGTCTTTGCCATCCTGCCGGCCGGCGTTGCCGATCGCCTGCGCAGGAACTTTGCCTTCTACGATTGGGACGCAGCCAGGGGCGAGGTCCGGTGGATGTGCTCCTTCGACACTACCGAAGCAGACATCGACGCCTTCGTCGCAGGAATCAAGCGGGAACTGGGCTCCCTCTAACCCCGTGCATCCGGGGCGGCGAGCCTGCTGGGAATCGCCGTCCCGGAAGCATAACCTGCGAGGGTGAACGCCCTCGCACAGGTTCCCTCGGACTTTCTTCTCGCTTTGGGAACGCTACGAAAAGCCCAATGCCGCAGCGAACTGCGGCTTGACGAAATCCCTGCACCGGCACGGCTGGCACCCTATGCAGTAGCCCTCGGAGCAGAAGTCTTCAGCCCCACCGCGGCAACACGTCGGGTGCCCGTGCACGGGCCGGCAGCCAAAGCATTCGCAGCCAGCCAGGCCAACACGCCGGCAAGCGAGGACGACGACGAACTGGCCACGGGCCGGTTCATCCTCCTCTACGATCCCGACGGCTCGGCAGTATGGGAAGGCGAATTCCGGATCGTCACCTACATCAGGGCCCAAATGGACGCGGAGATGGGCAATGACTCCATGCTTGGCTCAGTCGCGTGGACGTGGCTGGTGGATGCTTTGGAAAACCACGCGGCACCGTACCGCGCGGCTGGCGGCACGGCAACCAGGATTCTCTCCGAAAGCTTCGGCACGCTGGCCGAACGTCCGGACACCATAGACATTGAACTCCGCGCTTCGTGGACGCCGGCCGGCGCTGATGTCCAGGCCCACTTGGAAGCCTGGTCCGACATGGTGTGCACGTTCGCGGGACTTCCACCCCTTCCACCGGGTGTCACCGGACTGCCCAACAGGAGACTCAATTGACCAATAATCACCTACCGGCAGAGGTGCCCACGGTGCTGCCATCACCACGCCCCGGCGTGATCCCGGCATGAATCGGTAAGCTTAAGCCACCATGACCCCTGAAAACCTGGATAAAAACACAGCCGGCGTTCCGGTTGCTGATCCCACCACGCACATCAAGGTAGACGGCTTCGACAGCCACGTCCCTGAAGTCATCGATCTCGATACGCCACGCGAAGGCGTGCCCGTAGTCATCGATACGCCTTCGGGACTGGAACGGTGCGCCGCCGCCATCGCCGCCGGAACAGGACCAGCCGGGGTGGACGCAGAACGCGCCTCCGGCTTCCGCTACGGACAACGCGCCTTCCTGGTGCAGATCCGCCGCGAGGGGGCAGGAACCTGGCTGATTGATCCCGAGCCTTTCGAGAACCTGGACATCATTAACGAGGCCCTCCGGGGAGTCGAATGGATCCTGCACGCAGCAACACAGGATCTCCCCTGCCTGTCCGAGCTCGGCATGTGGCCGGACAAACTGTTCGACACCGAACTTGCCGCACGGCTTGCCGGCCTTCCGCGCGTAGGCCTGGCCGCCGTCATTGAACAACTCCTTGGATTCGGCCTCGCCAAAGAACACTCAGCGGCCGACTGGTCCACCCGCCCGCTGCCCGAGCCGTGGCTCCGGTACGCAGCCCTCGACGTCGAAGTCCTTGCCGAATTGCGCGAAGAACTCATCGAACTGCTCGAAGCTGACGGCAAACTTCAGTACGCAGAGCAGGAATTTGCCGGCATCCTTGCCGCCGGCATTTCAGCACCCAGGGTGGACCCTTGGCGGAAGACGTCCGGCCTGCACCAGATCCGGGACCGACGCCAATTGGCAGCCGTCCGTGAACTGTGGCAGGAGCGCGACCAGCTGGCCCGCAAGCGTGATGTGGCTCCAGGTCGCCTGATTCCCGATTCTGCGCTGGTAGCCGCCGCCAAAGCCATGCCTACCACTGTCCCCCAACTGCTGGCCACCAAGGGATTCCATGGCCGCTCAGCCCAACGTGAGGCGCCACGCTGGCTGCGCTGCATCACCAATGCCCGGACCCTGACGGACGTGCCGCCCTTGCACTTGCCCACGAACGCTCCGCCGCCACCGCGGGTCTGGGTGGATCGGGACCCCGAGGCCGCGGCCCGACTGGCTACCGCGCGCCCTGCGCTCCAGGCCAAAGCTGACGAACTCAACCTACCGGTGGAAAACCTGCTGACGCCGGACTTCCTCAGGCGCATCACGTGGCGACCCCCTGCGGAGATCTCCCTTGAGACCGTGGCTGCTGAATTGCGGGCGCTGGGCGCGCGCGAATGGCAGGTCGACTTTGCCGCCCCGATCCTCACCGATGCCTGCTTGAACCCCAAACCGCTTCCGGCCAAGGAATCAAAAGCGAAAGACAACCCACAGTCCCCGGGAACCCAAGAGTCCAAGGACTCCGCCTGAGCCTTATCGGACCGCCCAGGCCCTATCGGCCCGGCCGGCCCGTCGCCCGAACCACGGTTCGCGGTGGCGGGCCTTTCTCGTCTCCCCATGCACGTTGAAAGGATGTGACGCACCTTGCACCCTAAGTTACCGACGAGTAACATGGGCTTAATGCCAAACCGGAGCACCCGCAACGCGGGCCGGCACCATGTCTCAACGAGGAGTTAATACATGAGTCCATCACGCAGCGCCCAGAGGACCGTCCGGGATGTCGTCTTCGTGGACGGAGTCCGCACGCCCTTCGGCAAGGCCGGCGATAAGGGAATCTACGCTGGCACCAGGGCCGATGACCTCGTGGTGAAGTGCATCCGCGAACTGATGCGCCGCAACCCCTCGCTGCCTGCCGAACGTGTGGACGAAGTAGCGATTGCCGCCACCACCCAAACCGGCGACCAAGGCCTCACCATCGGACGCACTGCCGCTTTGCTGGCAGGTCTTCCGCGCACAGTGCCCGGCTTCGCGATCGACCGCATGTGTGCAGGTGCCATGACGGCAGTAACGACGACGGCGAGCGGCATCGGCTTTGGCGCTTATGACGTGGTCATCGCCGGCGGCGTCGAACACATGGGCAACCACCCCATGGGTGCTGGAGCCGACCCCAATCCACGGTTCATGTCCGAGCGGCTGGTGGACCCGGCTGCCCTGAACATGGGTAACACCGCAGAGAACCTGCACGACCGCTTTCCGGCCATCACCAAGGACCGCACAGACGCCTACGCTGCTGCTTCTCAAGCCAAGCTCGCCGCAGCCTACGCCAACGAACAAATCCAGCACGACCTCGTCCCCGTGGCCACCATGAAGCCCGGCCAAGGCTGGGCCCTCCACACCACCGACGAACCCCCGCGCCCGGGAACCACAGTGGCCGACCTTGCCGAACTGCGCACCCCGTTCCGTGCCCACGGCCGTGTCACCGCAGGCAATGCCGCAGGACTTAACGACGGCGCCACGGCTGCCGTCCTCGCCTCTGCCGACGCTGCGGAGGAACTGGGCTTGTCAGTGAAGATGCGGCTTGTTTCTTACGCCTTCGCCGGCGTCGAACCTGAGGTCATGGGCATCGGCCCCGTCCCGGCCACGGAAAAGGCCCTGAAGAACGCCGGACTGGGCATCGAAGACATCGGCCTCTTCGAGATCAACGAGGCCTTTGCCGTCCAGGTGCTCAGCTTCCTGGACCATTTCGGCATCGCAGACGAGGACCCCCGCGTCAACCGCTATGGCGGGGCGATCGCCGTCGGACATCCCCTGGCTTCCTCAGGTGTCCGGCTGATGAACCAGCTGGCCAGGCAATTCGAGGAAGATCCCACAGTGCGTTATGGCATCACCACCATGTGCATCGGCCTGGGCATGGGTGCCACAGTGATCTGGGAGAACCCGCACCACGCCGACTACGCTTCCTCCACCGCTGATACCGCCACCACCGAAGGAGCCGCCGCATGAGCGCCGCCGAATTCCAGAAGCTCGCCGCCCTTTTCCCTGATGAAGTCCGCACCCACTCCTACGTCCAGGACATCCAGCTGCCAGGTGGCGCAGGAACCTTCGCGCTGATCACCCTGGATAACGGCCTGGACCACTCCAAACCGACCACGCTGGGCCCGAACACGCTTGTTGAACTGGGCGGCGTCCTGGACGCCCTCAAGGAGCGCGCTTCGAAGGGCGAAATCGTCGGCGTCGGCGTCACCGGCAAGCCGTACTTCCTGGTGGCCGGCGCGGACTTGTCTGCGGTCAAAACGCTCAAGGAGCGCGAGCACGGTCTCTGGATGGCACAGCTTGGCCATGCCGTCTACAACACCCTGGCCAACCTTGGCGTTCCCAGCTTCGCCTTCATCAACGGCCTCGCCTTGGGCGGTGGCCTCGAAATCGCCCTGCAGTCCACGTACCGGACGGTCTCCACGGGCGCCGGCGCCTTGGCCCTGCCCGAAGCGTTCATCGGCTTGGTCCCGGGTTGGGGCGGGGTCTACATCCTGCCTCGCCTCATTGGCCCGGAAAACGCCGTCAAGGTCATGATCGAGAATCCCCTCAGCAACAACCGGACCCTCACCGGCCCGCAGGCCTTCGAGCTCGGTGTAGCTGATGCCATGTTCGAGCCAGCCGACTTCGTCGAACAGTCAATCGCATGGGCCGCCAAAGTCATCTCCGGTGCCGTAACACCGGAGCGGAAGAACTCCGTGGATGCCGGCGATGACACCGTCGCCGGCCGCTGGGCAGACGCTGTGGCCGCTGGACGTGCTTTTGTGGAGTCCAAGACCTCAAACGCTTCCCCTGCCCCGGCAAAGGTCCTGGATGTCATGGAGGCCAACCGCACCATGACGCAGGCCGAATCGGCCGCCCTCGAGTGTGAGACCCTGGCGGGCCTCATGCAAACCGACGAGTTCCGGTCCACGGTGTACGCATTCCTGGACCTCGTCCAGAAGCGCTCCAAGCGTCCTGCCGGCGCCCCAGACCGCAAGCTTGCCCGACCGGTCACCAAGATCGGCGTGGTGGGTGCAGGGCTCATGGCAAGCCAACTGGCGTTGCTGTTCGCCCGGCAACTGAAAGTCCCCGTGGTCATGACGGACATCGACCAGGCACGGGTGGATAAGGGCGTGGCCTACGTCCATGCCGAAGTCGACAAGATGCTGGCGAAAAAGAGGATCAAACCCGACGCCGCCAACAGGACCAAGGCATTGGTCACAGGCTCGGTCTCCAAGGAAGCCTTCGCAGACGCTGATTTTGTCATCGAGGCAGTCTTCGAGGAACTCCACGTCAAGAAGCAGGTCTTCGCAGAGGTTGAAGCAATTGTTTCCCCCGAATGCATCCTGGCCACCAACACATCCTCGCTGTCCGTCACTGCGATGGCCGAGGACCTGAAGAACCCGGAACGACTGGTGGGCTTCCACTTCTTCAACCCGGTGGCTGTCATGCCGCTCCTGGAGATAGTGCGGGCACCCAAGACAGACGACGCCGTGCTGGCCACCGCGTTCGAGCTCGCCAAGGGACTCAAGAAGACGGCCGTGCTGGTCAAGGACGCTGCAGCCTTTGTGGTCAACCGCATCCTGCTGCGCCTCATGGGTGAAGTCATCGCAGCCTTTGACGAAGGAACTCCTGCCGACGTCGCTGACAACGCCCTCCGTCCCATGGGCCTGCCGATGTCACCGTTTACTTTGGCTGCCATGGTTGGCCTCCCGGTTGCCCAGCATGTCCAGGAGTCCCTGCACAGCGCATTCGGTGAGCGGTTCCCCGTCTCGCAGAACCTGCAGAAGCTCATCGACAACGGAGTCAAGACCCTGTGGGTTCCCGGCTCCGAGGGCAAGCCCGTCATCCCGGCTGAAACCCTTGCCATCCTGTCGTTCGGGAACACCCCGTCCACCGGCGAAGAAGTCCTTCGACGCACGCAGGATGCTTTGGCAGAGGAAATCGGGCTCATGCTCGAGGAAGGCGTCGTGGCAGGACCGGAAGACATCGACCTCTGCGTCATCATGGGCGCCGGCTGGCCGATGTTCCTCGGTGGCATCACACCATACCTGGACCGTGTAGGCGCTTCCGAACGTGTCAACGGGAAGCGGTTCCTGGCGCCCGGGATTGCCTCGGCACCGGCTTAGGCCGGGCGTGTCCCTTTCCAGTACTGTCCGGCCACGTCCAGTCCCGTCCCTGATAGACAAGCAAAGGCCCCTATAGACAATCAAAGAGGGCAGTGGCCCGGAGCAGATGCTCCGGGCCACTGCCCTCTTTGCCTATCACCCGGCAACTTCCAACGCTGGGCCGGTCAATCCAGTTCTAAAACAGTGCCACTTTCGGAGCCTGCGGGAAGATTCCGTCCAATTCCGCGCGATCTTCCGGAGTGGGAACCCAGCACACCGCTTCGGCATTCTGGCGGATCTGCTCCGGACGCGTGGCGCCGGCAATGACGCTGCTGACGCCGGGCTGTGCCGCCAGCCAGGAGAACGCCAACTGCAATTCAGTGATGTCCCGCTCCTTGGCGAATTGTCCAAAGCGGCCCAACTGGTCCCAGTCGGCGTCATGAACCAGGTTGGTGCGCGTGTGGCTAAGCCGGGTTCCTTCGGGCGCCTTTCCAGCGGAGTATTTGCCCGTGAGCAGCCCATTGGCAAGGGGGAAATACGGCAGCACGCCCAGGGAGAAGGCACCAGCGGCGGGAAGAACCTCCAGTTCAGCACGGCGATCCAGCAGGTTGTAATGGTTCTGGGTGGAAATGAAGCGTGCACCGCCGGCCTGACGGCCAACATACTCGGCTTCGGCGATCTGCCAGCCAGCGAAGTTCGAGTGTCCTATATAGCGGACCTTGCCTTCGGTCACCAGGTCATCGAGCGCCGCGAGCGTCTCTTCGATGGGGGTCAGCGCGTCTGGGGTGTGGAACTGGTAAAGATCGATCCACTCCGTATCCAGTCGCCGGAGCGATGCTTCGACGGCTTTGACGATGTAGCGGCGTGAACCACGGGCTCCAAAATCATTCCCATTGACCCCTTGCATGTCCATGCCGAACTTGGTGCCGATGACGACGTCATCGCGCTTGCCCTTGAGGGCTTTGCCCAACATGGTCTCGCTCAGTCCGGGCTCGCGTCCGTAGACGTCGGCAACATCAAAGAACGTCACACCGGCCTCAATCGCAGCATGGACAACGGCGTCCGTGCCTTCCTGGGACTCGGTGGGCGTATTGGCGCGGCCCAAATTGTTACAGCCCAGCCCTACAGCTGAGACTGTCAGTCCGGAATGGCCAAGGCGTCGGTATTCAGTCATGAATTCAGCCTAGCCTCCGTTGTAGGAGATACCCGATTCCTCCATGGCGTCCTCCAGCTGGGCGATCGCCACCGGCCCCATACCGTGCAGCGTGGAGATCTTCGACTCGCCGAATTCCGCCAGCTGCTCCAACGTTTCGATTCCCTCATGCGCCAGTGCCCGTCTCGCCGGTGCAGCGAGCCCCTTGGGCAGTGGTGTATGTCCGGGCCAGTTGCTCTTGGACGCCATGGAAGTCCCTTCTGGTGCGTTGGGTGCTACTTAGAGAGTAAAGCCCATCCCCTGCTTGGGCGAGTGCTTCACCTTGAAGGCGTCGGGCTCGTTGTAGGGCGCCGAGGCGATGGTGAGCTTGGTGAAGTCCAGATCCTCACCGCGAACGCAGATCTTGATCGCGTTCACAGCCTTGTTGACGTCCGGGCAGAGGCAAAAAATGTTCAGGTGGCCATTTCCTATGTCGGAACGGTCCACCACGCCCAATCCACGCCATGCCAGTTCCCCGGTCAGGGCTGCCTTGGCTTTGCGTTCAAGATGGCGGTCCCGTTCAGTGCCGTCCTTGGTCTTGAGCGCAATTTGGGCGACGACCCAGAACTGCTCGGACTCGGGAATCTCCGCATATCCGTCTTCCTCGCACTGCGCGGCAAAGGCCGCCATCAACCCCTCCACCGACGACTCATCCTCAACGCCGGTTTCATCGGTTTTACTCTGGTGTCCCACTACGCCGTGATTGATCACGAACTGCTGGTCCTCGTCGTCGTACCAGGCTTCGCGGAAGTGGAGAACTCCCTCGTCATCCCGCTTGTATGTACGAATAATCCCGCTCATGCCCGTCCTTTCCTGAACCATTCGGCGCTGGTACTGGCACCAGAGACATCGAAGGGTGCTTTCATGGCCGCTACAGCCTCCAAGAGGGCTGCGCATTCCGTGCGCATAGCGGCCACTGTTTCGTCCGGATAGCCCATGGCCACCCGGTGCTGCTCAAACTCGTCTTCATCGTCAACAAACACGCCGTGGCGGGTGGAACGGATCACGTCCAGATCCATGTCGATCACATGGAACTCCGTTACACCGGGCTTGATGGTGTTCCAACTGTGGGACGTGGCCAGATCAACATAGATCCGGAAGTCCCCGGGGTAGGTGTCGTCGTAGAACGTGGCTACGAACTCACCACTCCGCGGAACCAGCAGGACAGCGTCCGAGGCCGTGTAGAAGGCTGCTCCGGGACGGGAACAGAACTCCCCCGCGCCCTGGAAAACCCACCAGCCGTGGATGTCCTCGCCAAGGTACCTGCCCGGAACCACCCAGTGGGCGTTACCGTTGAATTTCCTGTTCCTCGACACAACGAGGTCGCCGGGCTGCAGTGAGCCCGGCCCGCGTTCGTCCATCACAACGTGGGCAGACTGCCGGTGGCGGGGTGTTCCTGACCTGGAAGGGGCCTGGCAAAGGGGACCTTTGTCCCCAAAACCTGCGCTACGACGTCGTGCGTGATCTTCTGCGCCGTCAGCCCAACGCGCTCCAGGACTTGGCTCCGCGAGCCGTGCACAAGGAACTCCACCGGCAAACCGACTTCGTTGAGGGCCGTGTCCACCCCCGCGGCGCGCATTTCCTGCCGGATGCGGGAGCCGACGCCGCCTGCCCGCACACCGTCCTCGATGCAAATGACCAGGCGATGCCGGGCAGCCAGGGCAATGATCGATTTCCGCACGGGAAGGAGCCAGCGGGGGTCCACCACCGTGGAACTGATGCCTTGGGCCCCCAGCCTGCCTGCTACATCCAGGGCTAGTTCGGACATGGCACCGACGCTGACAATCAGGACATCGTTTTCGGTGGACCCCTCGGGACGACGGGCAAGGATGTCGACGCCGTCGTGGAGCCGCTCGATCGCCTCGACCTCTGACCCGACACTGCCCTTGGAGAAACGCACCACCGTGGGAGCGTCGTCAATTGCAACGGCCTCCCGCAGTTCTTCCCGGAGCCTCGTGGCGTCGCGGGGGGCGGCCAGGTGAAGACCCGGGACAATCTGGACCATGGCCATGTCCCACATACCGTGGTGGCTGGGGCCGTCCGGGCCGGTGACGCCGGCCCTGTCCAGGACAATCGTGACGCCGGCCTTGTGCAGGGCGACGTCCATCAGGAGCTGGTCAAAGGCCCGGTTGAGGAAAGTGGCATACACGGCCACTACCGGATGCAGTCCGCCGAAGGCCATGCCTGCAGCTGACGTGAGTGCATGCTGCTCTGCGATACCGACATCAATGACCCGCTCGGGGTGGCGCTCGGCGAACTTGTGAAGCCCCACTGGGATGAGCATGGCTCCCGTGATCCCCACAATGTCCTGGCGCTCGTCGGCTATGTCCGCGATCTCTTCGGCGAATACCGAGGTCCAGGACCTTGCACCTGGCATCTCAGTGGACTCACCCGTTTCGGGATCGATGATTCCCACGGCATGGAATTGGTCTGCCTCGTTGGCCAGGGCCGGGGCGTAGCCGTGGCCCTTCTCGGTCATCGCGTGCACGATCACCGGACCGCCGTACGCTTTGGCGGTGCTCAGGGCGTTCTCCATGGCCTGGAGGCTGTGGCCATCCACTGGACCGATGTACTTCATGCCCAGGTCCTCGAACATGCCTTGGGGCGCCCACCAGTCCTTGATGCCCTTCTTCATGGCGTGCAGGCTCTTGTAGGTGAACTGCCCGGCAGGTCCGCCGTCCTGGAGCTTCTTCTTCCACCAGTCCAGCATCCGCTCATAGGCCGGAGTGGTGCGCAAGGAGTCAATGGTGGGACGCAGTGAAGCGAGGTAATCGGCAAAGCCGCCGACAGTAGGTGCGTAGGAGCGCCCGTTGTCATTGACCACAATGACAACGCGGCGGCGCTTGTCGGCGGCAATGTTGTTGATGGCTTCCCAGGTCATGCCACCGGTGAGCGCGCCATCACCAACAACGGCGACGACGAACCGGTCACCTTCGCCGGTCAGCTGGCGGGCACGCGAAATGCCGTCGGCCCAGGACAGGGAGGATGAGGCGTGGGAGCTCTCCACAATGTCATGCTCTGATTCGGCGCGCTCTGGATAGCCGGAGAGCCCGCCCTGCTGGCGGAGGGTGCTGAAATCCTGGCGGCCGGTGAGCAGCTTGTGCACATAGGACTGGTGCCCGGTGTCGAAGACGATGCTGTCGCGCGGGGACTCGAAGATCCGATGGACAGCCAAGGTAAGTTCAACAACACCCAGATTCGGGCCCAGGTGTCCGCCTGTCGCGGCTACGTTGGTGATCAGGAATTCCCTGATTTCGCCAGCCAGTTGTTCCAGCTCGGTGCCGGACAGTTTGGCCAGGTCCTGTGGATCCTTGACGGTTTCCAAAAGTCCCAACGGCCCTCCTTAGGGTGAATGACGTGCTTGTTAACTTTAGCGCGTACGCGGGACCCCCGCGTTTCCCACGCCTGAGCACTGGGGGGCTGTGCTGGCCCCGGACGGCAACAGCCCCGGCTGGTCATTCGACCGGCCGGGGCTGCATGCCTCGGAATCAGCTGAAACCAGCTGGTTCGCTACGCGGAGATCTGGCGCAGAACGTACTGCAGGATGCCACCGTTGCGGTAGTAGTCCGCTTCGCCCGGGGTATCGATACGCAGGACAGCGTCGAAGGACTTGGACGTGCCGTCCTCAGCCGTTGCCGTCACCTTGAGCGTCTTGGGCGTGGTGCCGTTGTTCAGCTCCGTCACGCCCTCAACAGCGAAGGTTTCCGTACCGGTCAGGCCCAGCGTTGCAGCGGACTCGCCGGCCGGGTACTGCAGCGGGAGCACACCCATGCCGATCAGGTTGGAGCGGTGGATGCGCTCGTAGCTCTCAGCAACAACGGCCTTGACACCCAGGAGCGCAGTGCCCTTGGCTGCCCAGTCACGGGATGAACCCGAACCGTATTCCTTGCCTGCCAGGACCACCAGCGGCGTTCCCGCAGCCTGGTAGTTCTGGGCGGCATCGTAGACGTAAGCCTGCGGTGCACCTTCCTGGCTGAAGTCGCGGGTGAAGCCACCCTCAACGCCATCCAGGAGCTGGTTCTTGATACGGATGTTCGCGAACGTACCGCGGATCATCACTTCGTGGTTGCCACGGCGCGAACCGTAGGAGTTGAAGTCCTTGCGCTCCACGCCGTTGGCCAGGAGGTACTGGCCTGCCGGGGTGTCGGACTTGAACGAACCTGCTGGGGAGATGTGGTCGGTGGTGACCGAATCGCCAAGCTTGAGGAGCACGCGGGCACCGGAAATGTCCTGGACGGGATCCGGCTGGGCTTTCATGCCCTCGAAGTACGGGGGCTTCCGCACGTAGGTGGAATCCTCCGCCCAGGCGAACGTGTCACCGGCAGGGGTGTCCAGTGCCTTCCAACGGTCGTCGCCGTCGAAAACGCCCTCGTAACCCTTGGCGAACATTGCCTCATCGATGGAGGAGTCAATGACTTCCTGCACCTCGGTGGGGTTCGGCCAAATGTCCTTCAGGAAGACCTCGTTGCCTTCGGAATCGGTGCCCAGGGCATCGGTGTCGAAGTCGAAGTCCATGGAGCCGGCCAGTGCGTAGGCGATGACCAACGGCGGCGAAGCCAGGTAGTTCATCTTCACGTCCGGGTTGATGCGGCCTTCGAAGTTGCGGTTACCGGAGAGGACTGCCGTAACGGAGAGGTCGTTGGCCTGGATTGCCTCGGAGATTTCCGGCTCAAGCGGGCCGGAGTTGCCGATGCAGGTAGCGCAGCCGTAACCAACAATGTAGAAGCCAAGCTTCTCAAGGTAAGGAGTGAGGCCGGATTTCTCGTAGTAGTCGGTGACAACCTTGGAACCGGGGGCAACGGAGGTCTTGACCCACGGCTTGGACGTCAGGCCCTTGTCTACGGCGTTGCGTGCCAGGAGGGCAGCAGCCAGCATGACGGAGGGGTTGGACGTGTTGGTGCATGAGGTGATCGAGGCGATCGATACTGCACCGTGGTCCAACTCGAACTCGCGGCCGTCGGCCGTGGTGACCTTGACCGGCGTCGAGGGCCGGCCGTGCGCACCGTTGGCGGCGGAGTAGACGCGGTCCGTCTCCGTGGTGTGCGAGTCAGCATGGGTGAACGACGGTGCATCCGAAGCCGGGAAGGATTCGTCCAGGGACTCGTCCACGCTGCCGTCTTCGATGGCGACGTAGTTGTGGATGTCCTTGCGGAACTGTTCCTTGGCATCGGTGAGTTCAATGCGGTCCTGCGGACGCTTGGGACCGGAGATGGAGGGAACAACCGTGGACAGGTCCAGCTCAAGGAACTCGGAGAAACGAAGTTCGCGGGAGGGGTCGTGCCAGAGGCCCTGTTCCTTGCTGTAGGCCTCCACGAGGGCGACATTCGCCTCGGAACGGCCGGTCAGGCGCAGGTAGTCCAACGTGACGTCATCGATCGGGAACATGGCAGCGGTGGAACCGAATTCCGGGCTCATGTTGCCAATGGTGGCGCGGTTGGCCAGCGGCACAGCGGCGACGCCTTCGCCGTAGAACTCAACGAACTTGCCAACAACGCCGTGCTTGCGAAGCATTTCGGTGATGGTCAGGACGACGTCGGTGGCGGTAGCACCGGCCGGTATGCTGCCCTTGAGCTTGAAGCCCACAACTCGGGGAATCAGCATGGAAACAGGCTGGCCGAGCATTGCGGCCTCGGCTTCGATGCCGCCAACGCCCCAACCCAGGATGCCCAGGCCGTTGACCATGGTGGTGTGTGAGTCAGTGCCGACGCAGGTGTCGGGGTAAGCGCGCAGAACGCCGTCCACTTCGCGGGTCATGACGGTGCGTGCCAGGTATTCGATGTTGACCTGGTGGACAATGCCGGTTCCCGGGGGAACTACCTTGAAGTCGTCGAATGCGGTCTGGCCCCAGCGAAGGAACTGGTAACGCTCGCCGTTGCGCTGGTACTCGATCTCCATGTTGCGCTCCAGGGCGCCGGAGTTACCGAAGGCGTCGATCTGGACGGAGTGGTCGATGACCATTTCTGCAGGTGCCAAGGGGTTGACGCGCTTGGGATCGCCGCCGAGTTCCTTGACTGCTTCGCGCATGGTGGCGAGGTCAACAACGCAGGGAACGCCGGTGAAGTCCTGCATGATGACGCGGGCGGGGGTGAACTGGATTTCCGTGTCGGGCTCCGCATTGGGATCCCAACCGGCCAGGGCGCGGACATGGTCCGCCGTAATATTGGCGCCATCCTCAGTCCGCAGGAGGTTTTCAAGCAATACCTTAAGGCTGAACGGAAGGCTGTCTGCGCCCTCTACGGAGTTCAACCGGAAAATTTCATAATCGGTGCCGGCTACATTCAGTACGCCTTTGGAACCGAAGCTGTCCACAGTGCTCATGGCAGGACTCCTCTCGCAACAGTTTCATCTTTGTCGCGTGGTTGGCCGCTAGCCAGTTAGGCGCACCTTACTTAGCCGGGCGGCATCTCTCTTGGTCACCCCGGGCCGCGGTGTTGATTCCCCCGGAGCGGGACTACTACGCCCATCGTAGTGGCATCCGTCCCAAGAGTGGCACGCCTGACCCCAAACCCGCGCCGCCCGCCGGACTCCGGCGGGCGTACGCGCCAGGGGGTCAGTGGGAGGGGACGATCAGGCCCACTGTTTCGAGGTGATGCGTGTGGGGGTAGAGATCGAACGCGCGCAGCGACTCCAGGCGCCAACCACCCTGATGGAAGTAACCCAGATCACGCGCAAAGGACGCCGGATCGCAGGACACATAGGCAATTGCGCGGGGTCCGGTGGCCATCAACTGCTTGACCACAGCCTTTCCGGCCCCGGCGCGTGGCGGGTCCAGCACCAGCGAATCAAAGCTTCGCTCACTCTGGTGCAGCACACGTTCCACCCGACCCTGGACTATTTCCACCTGTGGTTGCCCGTGCAGGTTCTTGCGGGCGTCACGGCTGGTCCCGGGGGCGCCCTCCACCGAAAGCACCGATCCCGTGACACCTACGGCGTCGGCCAAGGGGGCCGTGAACAGCCCTGCGCCGGCATAGAGATCGGCAACGGCGGCACCGGGCTGCAAGTACCCGCCCCGTGAAAGATAATCCGTCACAGCACCCACCAAGGTTCCGGGCGCGTCCTTATGGATCTGCCAGAACCCCTCGCCAGTGACCCTGTATTCGTGGCCGGCGGCGGACTCCTGCACCCAGGTCCTCCCCCGCAACTGCAGGACCTCGCCCTTTCCCGGGTCGAAGCTGGCTACTGACACCTCATGCGGCAATTGGGACACGATGCTGTGCACCCTCTTGGGGCTCGTCCCTTCTTCCGGGGCCAACAGAATCAGCGGCCGTGAACCGTTGGCCGGCACGGCAACCTCGACGCGGGCGATCCCGGTGAGGTCCAGGTCCCACAGCTTCAGTTCATTGACTCCGGGCAGTGCCAGTGGCATTTCCTTAATGGGAAGCACCAGATCGGAGCGATGCGCGTGCATGCCCAACCGTCCCTTGGAAGTCACGGCGAAGCTGGCGCGCGTGCGCCAGCCGAGGCCGTCGTCGTGCTGGTCCCCGACCGCTTCAACCTCGGTGGCGAGGTCGAGGCCGGCAAGCCTCTGGAGTTGCTCGGCCAGCACCCCGGACTTCAGTTCACGTTGGTGCTCCAGCGAGATATGTCCGAGCTCAGCGCCGCCCACCGGAGGCCCACCCCGTTTCCACGAGGCCAAGGAGTCCGCCGGTTTCCAGAAATGCGGAACGCGGTGGGGCGATGCTTCAAGGACTTCGACGACGTCGGCCCGCCAGAAGCGCGACGAGTCACCGGAGTCGGTCAACCGGATGCGGACCTTCTCCCCCGGGATGGCATGCCGGACGAAGATGAC
Source organism: Arthrobacter sp. TmtSoilC79 (assembly GCF_059739405.1). NCBI lineage: Bacteria > Bacillati > Actinomycetota > Actinomycetes > Micrococcales > Micrococcaceae > Arthrobacter > Arthrobacter sp. TmtSoilC79. Next base: position 2,756,981 of record NZ_AP046051.1, read on the forward strand.
GCGCCCTTCGTGCCGTGCGACAAAGTGGCCACCGTGGGCGATCGGTCCGATGTCCACGACGAGTTCGGTACCTGCCGCGCCTGGATGTTCGCCGGCGGCCTGTGCGGTGGGGTGGGAAGTGGTGTGGGAGGTCATTTAGGTATCCTGCAGTGCCTTTGCTTCTTCGGACGATTTCAGCTGCCACGGAACGCTGGCAACCATGACTCCAGGTTCAAAGTGGAGCCGCGTCTTGATTCGGAGTGCTGTCTGGTTGTGGACCAGTTGTTCCCACCATTTGCCCACCACATATTCGGGGATGTAGACCACGATCAGGTCCCGGGGCGAGTCACGCCGCATGTTCTTGATGTAGTCCATGATGGGTGTCACGGTTTCACGGTAAGGGCTGGCCAGCACGGTCAGGGGCACCGGAATTTCCAGCTTCTCCCAGTCCCGGACGGTGTGCTGGGTCTCTTCTGTGTTGATGTCCACGGTAATTGCGTCAAGGCGCGAGGGCCTGGATGCCCTGGCATATGCCAGCGCCCGGAGGACGGGCTTGCGGACGTGCGAGACGAGGAGAACCGCATGGACGCGGGTAGGCAGGGCGCGCGGTGACGAGTCCTCGTCGACCGCCAGTTCCCTGGCCACGTTGTCATAGTGGGCGCGGATGCTCCACATGATGAGGAAGAGGACAAACATGGCAAGCAAGGCGATCCAGGCGCCCTGCTCGAACTTGGTGATCAGGACGATCACCAGGACCAGGGCCGTCATGCCGAAACCGACCATGTTGATGGTGCGCGACTTGATAATCCTCCGGCGGACGGCCTTGTCCCTGGCGAGTTTCAATTCGCGTCCCCAGTGCCGGATCATCCCGAGCTGGCTGGCCGTGAAGGAGATGAAGACGCCCACGATGTAGAGCTGGATCAGCTTGGTGACATCGGCGTTGAAAGCGAGAATCAGCACCAGGGCACCCGCGGCCAAGGCCAGGACGCCGTTGCTGAACGCGAGCCTGTCGCCGCGGGTTCGGAGTTGACGCGGGAGGTAGCCGTCCTGGGCAAGTATGGAGCCAAGGACAGGGAACCCGTTGAAGGCAGTATTCGAGGCGAACACCAGGATGACACCTGTTGCCGCCACCACGATGTAGAACGGAATGGACCCTGCACCGAAGATGGTGTCGGCAATCTGGCTGATGGCCGGGTTCTGGATGTAGCCCTCGGGAAGCGGCTTGCCGTCCACCAGGAACTCCGTGGCGGGGTCAAGGACGATGTGTACTTTGGTGGCATTGGCCAGGAAGAGGATGCCGGCCAACATTGCCGCGGCGATTGCGCCGAGCAGCAGCAACGTTGTTGCCGCGTTTTTGCTCTTGGGCTTCTGGAAGTTTGGTACGCCATTGCTGATGGCTTCGACGCCGGTCAGTGCCGCAGCGCCGGAGGAGAACGCCCGAAGCAGGAGGAAAGCGCCGGCCAGTCCAACCAGGCCCTCATCAAATCCGGACTGCGGGACGATGGTGAAGTTTGCCGACTGTGCCTCCCCCAATTGCCCGGTGGCAAACTGGAAAATACCCACGGCGGTCATGCCCAGGATCGAAGCCATGAAAATGTAAGTGGGAACAGCAAAAACCGAGCCCGCTTCCTTGATGCCACGAAGGTTCACCAACGCAAGGATGACGACGCCGATAGTGGCAATGAGGGCCTGTTGCCCGTGCAGGGAAGGAATAGCCGTGGTGACATACGCTGCAGCGGAAGACATGGACACGGCAACGGTCAACACGTAGTCCACCAGGAGGGCTGAGGCCACGGTGAGCCCGGCATACTTGCCCAGGTTGACGTTCGCGATCTCATAGTCGCCGCCACCGGAGGGGTAGGCGTGGACGTTTTGCCGGTAGGACGCCACAACTGTGAGCAAAACCACCATGACGGCGAGGCCGACCAACGGCGAGAAAGCTACGGCACTGACGCCCGCGAGGGCCAGCGTCAGCAGGATTTCATCAGGGGCATAGGCTACCGAGGACAGCGCATCCGAGGCGAAGATCGGCAAAGCGATGCGTTTGGGCAACAAGGTGTGGGACAGGCGGTCATTCCTGACCGGCCTGCCCACCAACACCCGCTTCGCGGCATTCAAAATTGTCAGCACTCCGCAAAGCTACTCTGAATCCCCATCGATGTCATGACGGTTGTTCACAGCCAAGCCACTGCGCACCGGTAAAGTCATACCGAGCGGGACGGACAGCACAGATAAAGGAGACATGGTGGCACACTTCGTGATCATGGGTTGCGGCCGTGTTGGCGCAACCCTGGCACACACTTTGGAGGATGCCGGCCATTCGGTCGCCATCATCGACCAGGACGAGCGGGCCTTCCGCCGGTTGCGCAATACCTTTGCCGGCCGCAAGGTCACCGGCGTCGGTTTCGACAGGGACACCCTCAAGCAGGCCGGTGTGGAAGAGGCCTACGCCTTCGCCGCAGTTTCCAGCGGCGACAACTCCAACATCCTGGCCACCCGGGTGGCCCGCGAGACCTTTCATGTTGCCCATGTTGTGGCGCGGATCTACGACCCCGGACGTGCCGAGATCTACCAGCGCCTGGGCATCCCCACCGTGGCAGCTGTCCGTTGGAGCGCCGACCAGGTCCTGCGCCGCATTCTTCCCGAACAGCATCTGGCCGGGGATTACCGTGAGCCCTCGGGCCGGCTGGTTTTAGCCGAGGTGGATCTCCACGAGGAGTGGATCGGGCACAGCCTCGCATCCATTGAAGCCGCCTCGGGAATACGCATTGCCTTCATTACCCGGTTTGGCGAGGGCGTCCTCCCCACCACGGGCACGGCCTACCAGGAAGGCGACACCGTCCACGCGATGCTGAGCCTGGACAGAACGTCCGAGATCAGCCGGATCCTCGCCAAAGCACCCGCCAAGGAGTCTTAGTGAAAGTCGTTATTGTTGGTGCAGGAAGCGTCGGTTCGTCCATTGCGCGTGAACTTCTGGCCCATAAGCACCAGATCCTGCTGATCGACCTCAAGCCCGAGGTCATTGGCCGCAGCGGACTGCGGGGCGCCCGCTGGCTGGTGGGCGATGCCTGCGAACTCAGTACCCTGCAGGACGCAAAACTTGAGGATGCCGACGTCGTGGTCTCTGCCACCGGCGACGACAAAGTCAACCTGGTGGTATCCCTCTTGGCCAAGACGGAATTCGGCGTGGGCCGCACCGTGGGCCGTGTGAACAATCCCAAGAACGACTGGATGTTCAATGATTCCTGGGGCGTAGACGTCGCGGTCAATACTCCGCAGCTCATGACAGCCCTGGTGGAAGAAGCCGTCGAAATCGGCGACATCGTCCGCTTGCTGACGTTGCAGACAGGAGTGGCCTCGATCGTGGAATTCACGGTCCCGCATGACTCCCATGTCATTGGCAGCACGGTCGGCGGGATCGATTGGCCGGAGGACGCCACACTGGTGGCAATCCTGCGCGACCAGGCACCCATTACCCCCACCCGCGACGACGTCCTCGATGGCGGCGACGAGCTGTTCTTCGTCACCACCATCGCAGCAGAGGACGGCCTAAGGTCACTGTTGTCGCCGGGTTACGACGACGACAACGAACCTCGCGAGGGAACGTCGGGAACCGGGGATCAGGCCTCCGAGGACGACGGCTTCGACGGCTGAGGTGCGGGCTTGGTGACCAGCCAGGCAACCCAGAGGCCCAGGATGTACAGCGGGGCTCCCATCAGGAGCCTGGTGGTTGCCAGGGCTGTCAGGCCTGCTTCGCCCATGAAGTACAGCGGGACCTGCACCAGAAGGCGCAGAGCCAGGACCGCAACCACGATCCACGTTCCCAGCTTGTAAGCCCTCAGCCGTTCAGGGTCCTTGCGCCATTCGAGTCCCTCATTGCGGACGAACCCGAAGAGGAGGCCCGCTACCGGCCATTTGAGGACGATGGAGAGCACCATGGCGAGGATATAGGCGATGTTGGTGAAGAAGCCCAGGACGTAGAAGTCCTCGGCTTTGCCTGTGGTGTTGGCCAGCCACGCCGAAATACCGACCCCCACAACCCCGGCCAAGGCCTGGGTCAGTGGGCGCCGTTGGATCAACCGGACCACAGTGAACACGGCTGCCGTAGCCAAAGCCGCCACCAATGCAGGGGTGAGATCCCTGGCCACCGTGAACACCACCAGGAAGACCAATCCCGGGAGAATGCTCTCGGCGATGCCCTGCCAGCCACCGGCGGACTTCAGCATGTCCACGTGCCCGGCGCTGTTCCGGTGAAGGCCGGCCTTTTGTGCGTAGCCGGCAGCGAGATCGGAAACACCGGGTGCTTCCGCTGACGGCTTTGCGGCTTCCCCGGACAGGGAAGGGCGGCCATCCGGAACAGAGTCTCCGGTGTTCTTCGGTTCTGATCCGTTGGCCACTGTCATAGGTGCTCCTGGCGGGAAAGTATTTCGTAGCGTGGATTAAACATGGCCGGCAGCCCGTCAAGCTGGGTCACCATGCCGTTGAGGCGAAGCTGCACTCCGGCTTCGATACCGGGTACGCGGGTCCTGCCCAGCCAAATGACGCGAAGACGGTCGTAGGGCTTCCGGATGCCCCCTGCATTGGTGGCCTGGAGGGCTGCTGGGCCAAGGTCATCGACCACCACGGCGGAGAAAAATGGCTGCTCGCTGGGCGGTTGATGCGTCACCGATTCAATGTAGCCGGTACACACCGCCCTTCCCCTGGCTGGAAGATCACGGACGCCCTGCGCGCGGGGACGCTGGCCGGCCAGCCCACCTTTGCCCGAAGTGTCAGCCAATCTGGGTGATCTCCGGCCCTCGTTCAGGCTGTTCCATGGCCGGTGCGCCCTCAGGAGCGCCAGCTTGACCCGGCACGGCGGCGTCCTTGGGCAGGCGCAGCTGCAGCAGTTCGCGCGGGGGCATCGGATTATCGCCGCGCACCACCACTACCCTGCGGAAAAGTTCTTCCAGGCCTGCCGCGGCGTCACGTTCCAACGCAGCCTGCCCGCCGAGGACGCCCCGGAGGAACCAACGCGGCCCGTCCACGCCCATGAAGCGTGCGGCACGGAAGCCGCGGCTGCCATCAGCAGCTTCGGCGGGCAACTTGGCCACGAGTTCAGTACCGAACGCTCCGGAGACTTCTTCGGTTTCCCCGCCCTGGCTGGCTACGGACTGGGTGATCTGTTCCCGGATCTCGTCCCACAAGCCTTCCGAACGCGGAGCCGCGAAGGCCTGGAGCTGCAGGCTGGAACCTTCCAGGTCCATGGTCACTGCCACCACCCGCTGGGTGGCTTCTTCGACCTCAAGCCTCAGTTGGAGACCCTCGGCAGGAGCGATCAGGAGCGCACCGAGGTCCACGTAGCCATCACGGTCCTCGATCTCGTCTATATCCAAGGGGCCTTTGGCCAGCCTGAAATCACCGGCAGTGCCGGGCTGGACCGATTCAGGACTTTGTGCCTCAGCACCGGATTCCTCGACGGTGCCGGCGGATTCCGACCGCTCGTCCTTGGACTTCTTGCCGCGCCCAAAAAGCATTGGGTTTTCTCCTTAGTAGTGGTCTATCCCCAAGTAAACCGCACCCACGTTGAACCACGTTAAACCACGCCAAGGCGACGCCTGGACGTGGGGAGGGTCCAGTGGCTTCCTTTAGGCCTTCGATGCGTTGAAGCCACCGGTGGAACCGAAGCCACCGGTGCCACGAACGGAATCGGACAGCTGGTCAACAGCTACGAACCGTGCGTACTCAACGCGCTGAATTACCATTTGTGCAATTCTATCGCCGCGCTTGAGGTCGATGGCGTGGTTTTGGTCGGTGTTCAGGAGCGTCACCGCAATTTCGCCACGGTAGCCCGCGTCCACAGTGCCTGGGGCGTTGACGACCGTCAGGCCATGCTTGGTGGCAAGGCCTGAGCGTGGGTGGATGAGGGCAACGAATCCGTCCGGGAGGGCGATGGAGACGCCTGTCGGAACCAGTTTCCGCTCGCCGGGGGCGAGGTGTACGTCCTCCCGGGCGCGGAGGTCGGCTCCGGCATCTCCCGGGTGGGCATACGACGGCGCTTCCAGCCCGGCGTCGAGCATTTTCAGCTGCACTTCCAAAGTGGGGGCGCCGTAAGCCGCCGCGGTCTCACTGCCGCTGCCGGTGTCGGGGGCTGTGACTGTGCCTGTGCCTGTGTCTGCGTCTGCGTCTGCGTCTGCGTCTGTACTGAATACTGCCGTCTCATTGCTCACAGTGGACCATTCTACTGGGAGCCGCACCCCGGGCACCGGCTTGCCAACAGTTCCTTACCTGAAGGTGATTGCCGGCAGGTGATTGCCGGCAGGTGACTGCCGGAGGGTGATCGCCGACTCCCAGGTGGACGCAGCAGCCGTGCATCGCCGGATAAGCTGGATGCATGCCTACGCCTGACCAGTCCTCCCCCGTGCCTGCCCGGAACACTCCATCGCCGGAGGTCCTTTACTCCGAAAAACTGTGGCCGTCAGTGTGGATCTGGATCGTGGTGGTTGGCTTGTCCGGCGCGGGCATCCTGATGTTCGGTCCCATCAGTGCGGCAACGGGCATTATCGCGGCTTTGGTCCTGCTGGCCATCATGACCGTCATGCTGGTGCTCTCGACGCCCACCATCACTGTTACCCCAACTACGGTCCGTGTGGGCCGTGCGAGCATCGATCGGAAGTTCGTGGGAACCGTCCAGGCCTTCACCAAGGACGAAGCCACCGCTGAACGTGGTCCCCGGCTCAATGGACTCGCCTACATGTGCTTCAGGGGCTGGATCGATCCCGTGGTCAAGATTGAAATCACCGATCCCGCAGACCGGACTCCGTACTGGCTGGCCTCGTCCCGCAGGCCTGACGAGCTGGTTTCGGCCTTGTCAGCTCCGCGGGCCTGAAAGCGCCGGGACAACACCCTAACAACGGCGCCTCAACCAGGGCCCCTTAACAAGGGCCGGACGTCGCATTAGCAGCGCCCGGCCACTACCCGGGCAATACTTGCAGCTACGCCCAATCCCTGCAGCTACTCCCAATCCTTGCAGGTAGGCATTGCGCACTGATGCGCCTAGCTTTCGCACTCCGTGCAATACAAGTGACCGCCCCGCTCCGCGGCGATCTGCGACCTGTGCTTCACCAGGAAGCAGTTGAAGCAGGTGAACTCGTCCGGCTGCGGAGGCATCACCTGAATCAGGAGTTCCTCGCCGGACAAATCGGCGCCGGGCAGCTCAAAACTGTCGGCAAGATCGGACTCATCGACGTCCACAGCCGAGGACTGCTTACCCGACTGGTGCGTCTTGAGTTCTTCCAGGGAATCCTCGCTGACGTCTTCCTCGGTCTTTCGAGGGGCATCGTAATCGGTGGCCATGGTCCTTCCTTGTCCTCCATACCTGCTGCGGGTTCTGTCCGGTCCGGCGGTCCATCCCCGGCCGGTGTTAGGGTCCAACACCGGACGTCCCGGATTTGTGCCCGATATCGGCCAGATTTTCCTCCCCCGGCCCTGAAAAGTCCATAGACACCGCTTCTTACCGAAAAGTGCTAAAAACGCTGCCTACAGGGGCGGTTTCAGCGGAATATCACGGCACGCCCTTGCTCCTAATAGGAAAAGGCCGCGGCGGGTGGCAGAGTTTCGAATGTCAGTTATGCCATGTGGTGGAGGGTGTTATGCAGGATCTACGACTGGTAGGCGTCCACGACGACGGCGGGCATCTGCTTTTGAGCGGCCCCGGCGGTGAGATGTTCCAGCTTCCGATCGACGAGGCCTTGAGGGCAGCGGCGAGCCGGACCCCTGCCCAAGTGGCGGCCCGGGCCGCCAACACACCCATTGCCATGTCACCCCGTGACATCCAGTCCAGAATTCGCAGCGGCGCGACGGCGGCCGAAGTGGCCGAATTGTCCGGGCTACCCCTCGCCAACGTCCAACGCTACGAAGGCCCCGTCCTCGCAGAGCGTGAATACGTCGCCAGGCAAGCACGCAACATTGAGGTCGCTGCCCCCGCTCCGGGCCATGACGCCTACCGCTCAGCCTTCGGGGACAACCCGGCCACGCTCGGAGAGATGGTGGACCACCGGCTGGCTGCCCACGGCATCGATTCGTCCACCGTGGACTGGGATTCATGGCGCCGGACGGACGGTTCCTGGACCGTCGTCGCACGCTTCGAGACGGTGCCGGGCACGCACGGCAGCATCGGCGAAGAACCTCCCGCCATGTGGACCTTCAGCCCGCAGCGCAAGTCACTTCAGAACGCCAACCGTTGGGCACAGCAGCTCAGCGAACTCGAGCCCTTGGACGGACCAGTTCCGGCGCGCCGGCTCGCTGCTGTCTCGGACCGTCCCTTCGACTTCGAGACTGATGCTGAAACAGCCGCACGTGTCTCTGCCAAGGAAGCCAAGGAAGCGGACAGCCTCCTGGAGATGCTCCGGTCGCGTCGGGGTCAGCGCCTGGGAGTGGACGAGGACGGAGACGACGCCTTGGCAGTGCTGCTGAGCAACGTTCCGGCAGCCCACCCGCGGCCGGGAGACGGGAACGACGACGTCGACGAAGCCCCCGGTGCAGAACCCGCGCCCGCAGCGGTTCCTGCTGAGGAACCCGCGCGCAAGGACGGACGTCCATCGATGCTGTCGCGGCTGAGCCTCGCGCCACGGCACTTCGAACCCCAGGATGACGATGACGATGATTCGCTGAAGCTTCACCAGGGCGTCAGCACGGAAACGCGGGAGATCACGGTGGTGGCCAGCCCGCTGCGCCCCGTCACGCCTCTCGCCGGGCGCAAACCGGCCGGGCTTGACGAGCTTCTGGGCGGCAGCAACGTTTCCCGCGACGCGCAGGAGCAGCAGGAGTCACATGACGGGAACCCGGATTCGACAATTCCGGCCGATTCCACGGACTCCGAGGTCCGCAAGGACGCCGATGCGCCAGCAGAACGCCAGCCTTCACGGCCAAAGCGGTCCAGCATCCCCAGTTGGGATGAGATCGTTTTCGGGGCCCGCGGGGACTAGTTTTACAGCCTAGCTGCGGTGGAGCTCCCCGGCGCCCGGCCAGAGGCAAGCGTCAATATCGAAGGGAAGCGGCTGGTCCGCCCCTGCCATCAGGTTGGCACCATGGGCCGTGACACGCCTCATGTAGTGACGGCGGCACAATGTCTCGTAACCCACCACGGCTTCCCGGCCATCGACGCCGGCATCGGAAGTTGCCGTGGCGCCGTCACTTCCGGTGGAAGGTGCTACATCGCCCACCATCACCTGTTTGCCTTCCACCACCATGATGCCGTTCACTGTCCTGGCATTCTGGGTTGCCCTGCGCCCGCACCAGCACAACGCTTCGACTTGCAGAACCTGGACCTTGTCGGCAAGCTCGATGAGCCGCTGCGATCCGGGGAACAGCCGGGTGCGGAAGTCTGAGGTGATGCCAAAGGCGAAGACATCCACCTCCATCTCATCCACCACACGCGCCAACTGCTCAACTTGGGCGGGAGTGTAGAACTGCGCTTCATCGCAAATGGGGTAGTCGACACGAAGTCCGCTGGTCCGCCGAACCACCACCTCGTCCCAGAAATCCGTGTTGCCTTCGACTTCCACGGCATCGATGTGGAGGCCCAGCCTGCTGGAAATGGTGGAATATCCGGCGCGGTCGTTACAGCTGAAGCGGACGCCTCCGCGCCCCCTTGCACGGTGGTTGTGGTCCATCTGAAGGGCAAGCGTGGACTTGCCGCAGTCCATGGTGCCTGAGAAAAAGACCAGTTCAGCCACGTTTGCCTTTCCTGCCGGCTGCGGGGAAACACACCAGGGGTACTTCACGCTCGGATTTGGTCAGGGAACCGTGCTGGCCCACCACCTCCAGGGAGGCGGGGCGGACACGGCGGGTGTCATAGAGTGCCAGGGTGTCACGGGCAGCAATCATGACGTCCCCGATGCGGGGTGCGACTTCCGGGCGGACATCACCGAATAATCCGGCGTCCACGGCCTGGGTCCTCGTGAAGGCCCAGATCCGTTCACCGAACCGACGACGCCACGCAGCAAGAAGAGCGTCGCGGTGCTCCGCTGTGGCGTCCGGCTCAAGGTACAGGTGCACCATGCGCGGCTCCCCTGCCGTGTGCCGCACTCCTGCCACCAAGGGCTCATCGGCGGAGTAGTCGATCCTCTGGGACTCGGGCACGTCCACCATGCCGTGGTCACCTGTCAACAGGATGGTGGTTCCAGCAGGGAGCGTTGAGGACAGCCGTTTGACCGTGGAGTCCAGTTCCTCGAGCTGATGCTCCCAACGGTCCGACTGGCTGCCATAGCGGTGGCCGGCTTTGTCCAGCTCATTGAGGTAGAAGTACATCAAGGAACGTCCGCCTCCGGACATTGCTTCAGCGGCCGCGGCCGTCCGTGCGTGGAGCGTGGTGCCGCCAACGAACCGGCTGCCCCTCAGCGCGGCCTGCGTCATGGGCGAATCACCGAATTGCGGCAGGCTGACCGTCACCACGTCCAGCTCACCGGCCACACGCTCAAAAACGGTGGCATGGGGCTGCCATTCCAAGGGGTCAACGTGCGGATCCCAGTTGCCCAGGAGGTTCACCACCTTGTCCTGTGCAGGATCCAGGACGTCGTACCCCACCATGCCATGTTGGCCTGCCGGCAGCCCGGTCCCCAGGCTCGCCAAGGAGGCCGCCGTGGTGCTCGGGAACGCTGAGTCAATCCACTGCGGGACGTTGCCCTGCCCGTTGGCAAGGACGGAACGAAGGAACGGCGTGTGCGAGGCCTTTTGTTTGAGCAGGTTGCGGCCCAAACCATCGGCGAGGACAACGCAGACACGCTGCGATGCCGGCACCTGCAGCGGGTTGGTGAAGCCTGGTACGCCGAGGGCTGCCGCAGCGCTGACAAAGACTTCGGCAATCGACTTGCTCCCGAACAGCGGCGCGGAGGGAAGGCCGGTAACGGCGCTGGTTGCCGACGACGGTGTCTGTGCAGCGTCCCTCAACGCTGGTGTCCGCGGCTCAGGCGGTTGCTGAAAACGCCCGAACGAGGCCGTGGCGCGGGGATGCCGGAGTGCTGGACCGGTGCCGGGTTTCCGGTGTTGACCGCACGCAGGGCGCGGGCAAACAGCTTGGCATCCTGGACCGCCTGCAAGCCGTCGGCTTCAGCGCTGATGCGGAGCACGATGTCCTCCTGGGCAATAGTTCCGCTGTACCCGTGATCGGCCTCGCATTGGGGATCTCCGCAACTGGCCGGCCCCATGTCCAAACGCTGGCCTCCGGACCATGCGATGGAGACGGTGAGCTCCCGGACAGGATCGGAAGGCTTGTAGTCCTGGGGCTGGGAGTACATGTAGCTGAGCACCACCGACCGGATTTGGGCCACGGGAACTGACTCCGTGGAGATCTGCGCGACGATTTGCTCTCCGGCTTCGTCCAGCTGCTGGTCGTCGACATGGGTGATCACCAGCATGTCTTCAGTCAGCACCAGCACAGTAATGTGCCTTCGGACCTCTGCCCGGTCAAAGTGCGTCTCGAGGTGGACCAGATGTGAAAGGCACTCCCTGCCGTCCAGGGCGTCATCGACGACATCTGCCACCAACCGCGGGTAGAACCCGGCCTGCTGCAGCGCCTGGTCCAGGCTCTGACCCTGCGAGCTGTGGTTGTGCGCAGTGTGGTTCCCGGTATTGGACGGGCGTGATTGAGGCGTCGGAGACTGAGTGCTCATTCCCCCATTTTCACAGATCGCTTGGTGACTTCCTAACCGCCGGTCCCCTCCTGTGGCTAACTTCGCATCGCGCGCCGGGCACTGTCAGTTCGCTGCGCGGCGTTGCCGATCCAGACGTCTGCGCCCAGGATCGTGGCCCCTGCAGGGCCGGCAAGGACGGGGTTGAATTCCACCAGCGCGATTCCCGGGTGGTCGTCCTTGAGCTTGGCGAGCCGGGCCGCTATGTCCTCCAAGGAAGCCACGTCCACCGCCGGCAGCCCTTGGTAGCCGAAGAGTTTCCTGGAAGCGCGGGGCGAGCGGATGACATCGTGCAGGTCCGCAGCCGATAACGGCGGTACCCGGTGGGCCCAATCGTCCAGCAGGTTCACGGCGTCACCTGCCAGGCCGAAGGAGAGCACGGGCCCCAGCAAGGGATCCTCCATGGCCCGGAAAGTGCAGGCCTGTCCCACCGGAGCCATGGCCTGGACCTCGAGGGAAGGCGATCCGTACGGTTCCAAGGCCCGCCGCATCTGTGCAACATTCTGCCGCAGCGATTCGGCGTCCTGGATATCCAGGCGCACGCCGCCGAGGTCCAGCCGGTGCCGCAAGGCGGGATCGGTGGTCTTCAGGACAACCGGCCATCCCACGGTGTTGGCCGCCTGCACGGCCTCGTCGGGCGTACCGAATCCAAGCGTGGGAACGACGTCGATTCCGTAGCCGGCAAGCAGTGCCGCGGCAGCACCGGCGTCGAGCTTCCTGATCTTTTCGCCGGTAACACCGGCAAGCATTGCCGTCAGCGTTTCCCGGGTGCCTTCAACGTCGCAGCCCTCCGGTTCAACAAACAAGCCCTGGTCCCGGTCACGCCATTGCGCATAGCCGACAATCGCTGCCAGGGCAGCAACCGCGGCGCCGGCATTCGAATAGCACGGAAGCATGGGCTTTCCCGCCGAACCTACCATTCCTTCGACGTGCACGGACGGGTCCAGGATGCCGGTGAAGGCTGCAACAACAGGTTTCCGGGCCTCCGCGGCGCACTCTGCCAAGACACCGGCCAATGCCTCCGCTGTAAGCCCCCGCGCCGGGAGAAGCGCCGCAACCACCGCGTGAACTGAGTCATCGGCCAGGCTTTCCATAAGACTGGCCCGGAGTGCAGGCAGGGCAACGGACATTCCCGCATCAAGGTCGACGTCGGTGACCAGGCGGCTCACATCAAGCCCGAGTGGACCGGCACTGTCCGATACCACTTTGCCCAGGGCCACTGAGTTGGAATAGACGGCCACGCCGGGGCCTTGTGGCAGAGCCTGGGATGAGACGATCTGGGCAATGTCCATGAGCTGTTCAATGGTTTCGACCCGGATGACGCCGGCCTGGCGCATCATGGCATCCACTGCGGCTGAAGGGGCCTGGGTGGTCCGCACTTCATGTCCCGGCGGCAGGCTCAGGCCCGTCACATCGGATTTGGCGACAATCACGGGCTTGCTGCGCGACAACCGGCGGGCCAGGCGCGAGAACTTACGGGGATTGCCAATGGATTCCAGGTACAGGCCCACCGCGGAGGTATCGGCGTCGTCCTCCCAATACTGCATGGCATCGTTGCCCGAGACGTCGGCACGGTTTCCTGCGGAGAGGAACGAGGACAGCCCAAGCCTGCGGCGGCTTGCGGCGGCATAGACGGCAACACCCACAGCAGCAGACTGGCTGAACAAGCCCAGGCTGCCCCGGGGCGGCATGGCAGGGGCCATGGAGGCGTTGAGCGACACGGCCGGGTGGGTGTTCAGGATGCCCAGGGACTCGGGGCCGATGACCCGCATGCCGTTGGCACGGGCCCGGCGCACGAGATCGTGCTGGCGCGCCAAACCCCGCTCGCCGTCGTCGGCAAATCCTGCAGTTGCCACCACGATGCCCTTGACGCCGGCAGCAGCGCACTCATCCACCACCTTGGGGACTTCCTCGTATGGCACGGCGACGATCGCCAACTGCACGGGCCCCGGAATTTCGGACAGTTTTCCAAAGGAGACCATGCCGGCCAGTTCGAAAGCTTCGGGGTTCACGGCGTAGACCGGGCCCTTGAACCCGCCTTCAATGATGTGTTCCAGCAATTGGTAGCCAACGGTCCCCCACTTGCGGCTGGCACCAATAACAGCCACCGACGACGGCGACAACAGGTCGCGTACGCTGCGTGCCTCTGCGCGGTGCTCACGGGATTCCATCACGGCCCGGGATTTCTCCGTGGGGTCGATGTTGAACTCGACGCTCACCACGCCGTCGTCGAATTGCCTTGTGAGGTCGTAGCCTGCATCGGCGAAGACCATCAGCATCTTCCTGTTGTCCGGCAGGACCTCGGCCGTGAAGCGACGGATGCCGTTTTCGCGGGCGGCAACCGCCAGGTGTTCAAGGAGGATCGAGCCGATCCCGCGGCCCTGGTGGGCATCTGAGATATTGAACGCGACTTCGGCCTCGTCAGGATCATCCAGTCGGTCGTACCGGCCGATTCCCATGATCTCGCCGCCGATGGTGATGACGAAGGCCACCCGGTTGATGTGGTCCACCTCGGTGAACCGGCGCACTTCCTTGCCGGAGAGCCGGGGCTTGAAGGAAAAGAACCGCATGTAGATCGACGCCTGCGACTGGCCGGCATGGAAAGCCTGCAAGGCATCGGCGTCCTCGGGCCGGATAGGGCGCAGGTGGGCGGTGCCGCCGTCGCGCAGGACGACATCAGCCTCCCAATATTCCGGATAAATGCCGACGCCGGGCTGATCCACCATAGGCTTAGCCTAGCTAAAACATCCGCAGTACAACTTCAAGGATTCACCGACCCCATGGCCCGCAGCCAAAAATCAGCACGGACAGCCGAGCCACTCGGCGATTTCACCGAGAACATCGTGGACATCGACGTCACTTCGGAGATGGAAGGCTCCTTCCTGGAGTACGCCTACTCAGTGATTTATTCGCGAGCGCTCCCGGACGCCCGCGACGGACTGAAGCCCGTACAGCGCCGCATCCTGTACATGATGTCCGACATGGGACTCCGCCCGGATCGCGGACACGTCAAGAGCGCCCGCGTGGTGGGCGAAGTCATGGGCAAGCTCCACCCCCACGGCGATACCGCGATCTACGACGCCATGGTGCGCATGGCGCAGGACTTTTCCCTCCGCCTGCCGCTGATTGATGGCCACGGAAACTTCGGATCGCTCGACGACGGACCGGCAGCACCGCGGTACACCGAGGCACGCTTGGCGGCCGCCGCGCTGACCATGACGGACCACTTGGACGAAGACGTCGTGGACTTCGTCCCCAATTACGACAACCAACTGACCCAGCCGGATGTCCTCCCCGCAGCTTTCCCCAACCTGCTGGTCAACGGCACCACGGGCATCGCGGTGGGCATGGCGACGAACATGCCGCCCCACAACCTCGTCGAGGTCATCGCCGCCGCGCGCCACCTGATCGCCAACCCGGATGCCACGCTGGATGACATCATGAGGTTCATCCCGGGTCCCGACCTTCCCACAGGTGGCCGGATCGTTGGGCTGGACGGAATCCGTGACGCCTACGCCACGGGCCGTGGTTCCTTCAAGACCCGCGCCAAGGTTGAGGTGGAACAGCTCTCCGCCCGCCGGACCGGCCTGGTGGTCACTGAACTGCCCTACATGGTGGGCCCGGAAAAGGTGATCGAGAAGATCAAGGATGCCGTCAACGCCAAGAAGCTGACCGGCATCAGCGACGTCGTGGACCTGACGGACCGCAACCACGGCCTGCGCCTGGTCATCGAACTCAAGAACGGTTTCAACCCGAACGCCGTCCTCCAGCAGCTTTACCGCTACTCGCCCATGGAAGATTCCTTCGGCATCAACAACGTCACGTTGGTGGATGGCCAGCCGCAGACGCTGGGCCTCCTGCAGTTGTTGCAGGTGTACGTCGAGCACCGGCTGACTGTGGTCCGCCGTCGTACGTCCTTCCGCCTGGGCAAAAAGAAGGACCGCCTCCACCTGGTGGAGGGCCTGCTGATCGCCATCGTCGACATCGACGAGGTCATCCAGATCATTCGTTCCTCCGACGAGGCTTCCGCGGCGCGGGAGCGGTTGATGTCCATCTACGACCTCACCGAGATCCAGGCCAACTACATCCTGGAACTGCGCTTGCGTCAGCTGACCAAATACTCCCGGCTTGAACTCGAAAAGGAACAGGACGAGCTCCGCCGCGAAATCGAGGCACTTGAGGCCATCCTTGCCTCCGATGAGCTGCTCCGCGATCTTGTCTCCGGCGAGTTGGC
This sequence comes from Arthrobacter sp. TmtSoilC79, assembly GCF_059739405.1. Classification (NCBI taxonomy): domain Bacteria; kingdom Bacillati; phylum Actinomycetota; class Actinomycetes; order Micrococcales; family Micrococcaceae; genus Arthrobacter; species Arthrobacter sp. TmtSoilC79. The sequence goes on from NZ_AP046051.1 coordinate 2,772,860, forward strand.
CGTAGTCGCTGAGAAGTACGGCACACCCCGGCGCACCGTACTCCTTGAGTCCGAAGCTGTCTCCCCCACCGTTGCTGCGGCCCTCGCCGCTTCCACCCCGGGGCCCAAGGGCAAAGCTGCGGCTCTGCCCTTGGAGATCCCGGACGACCCCTGCTGGGCCCTGCTCAGCGTCTCCGGCCAGATCGCCAGGACCTCCAACCAGGAGCCACTGGCCGAAGCCGGGCCGCGGGCCAAGCATGATGTCTTCCGTTCGGTGGTCAAGACCACTGCCCGCGGCGAGATCGGCGCGGTGACTTCCCAAGGCCGCATGCTGCGACTCCAGGTCATGGACATGCCTGTCCTCCCGCCGATGTCAGGCCTGCCGAACCTTGCCGGGGGCGTCGCGGCGAAGGACTTCATCACCCTGCTCAAGGGCGAAACCCTGGTGGCGTTCGTTCCCCTGGATTCCATCCTCGCCATCGGTACTGTCCAGGGCGTCGTGAAGCGCGTGCTGCCCGACTACCCGCTGAACCGTGAGGACTGGGAGATCATTGCCCTGAAGGACAAGGATTCGGTCCTCGCAGTGGAACCGGCGCAGGGGGACGACGTCGATCTCGTCTTCGTGACGCGCCAGGCGCAGTTGTTGCGGTTCAGTGCCTCCAATGTCCGCCCACAGGGCCGCACGGCCGGAGGTATGGCAGGCATCAAACTGGCCGCCGGCGACGACGTGATCCACTTCGGTGCCGTGCGTGCCAACGACCCCGCCGCCGTCGTGGTCACTATTGCCGGAACCACCGGCGCCCTGCCGGGCACGGCACCGGGCACTGCGAAGGTTACGGCTTTCGAGGAGTATCCGATTAAGGGCCGCGCCACCGGCGGTGTCCGGGTCCACCGTTTCCTCAAGGGTGAGGACACCCTTTTGCTGGCCTGGGCAGGACATGGTCCGGCCAAAGCATCCTCGGCTGCCGGCGTGGCCCGTGCCCTCCCGCACGAGCATGGCCGGCGGGACGGTTCAGGGGTGCCCCTGTCACAGCCCGTGGAGGCCATCGGACCCAGCATGGCTTGGGACGAATCCGCCTCATAGGACAGCTTGAACAGCATAGGACAGCACAGCAAAGGCCGGGGTAAGACACCCCGGCCTTTGCTGTGCCATAGCCTCGCGGCCACGCGGGCTAGCCGGTTTGGTTGACACTGAGTATGTTTCCCTCGCTGTCGAGGAACCATGCGGCGGCGCTGCCGTCAGGCATTGTGGCAATGCCATCTTCTGTCTTCAGTCCAGGGAAGTCGTAGTCTTCGAATTGAACTCCCTTGCCGCGCAGCTCCTGCACCGTTGCCCTCAGGTCGCTGACGTTCCAGCCCATCTGGGTGTTTTTGGCAGTCCCTGCGTTGGACGTTTGGTACACCATGAATCCGGTGGAATCGCCGCACCTGTATTGGAGGTTGTCGCCATCGTCCGGATTTTCGGGTTCCAGTCCGAGTTTTTCGCTGTAGTACGCGCGGGCCCGGGCTATGTCCTGTGCCGGTAGGACGGCACCAACTTGCTGATCCTTGAGCATGTTTTTCTCTTTCCGGCTCTCCCCCCGGAACGAACTTTACTCTTGGGCGGGCCGCTAAGTAATGCGAAAACGACACCATATTTCAGGGTCTTCGATGGGGTGTGGCGAGTGTCGGCTTAGACTGGCGGCATGCCGATCATCCCTGACGAAAAAGACTGGACCTGGGTGCTCTCCCAGCCGTGCCCCGAGTGCGGTTTCGACCCCGCTACGGTGACTCCTGCCACCGTGCCGGGCACCGTACTGAACATGCTTCCGCGGTGGAGGGCTGTCCTCCGGCGTGAGGATGCAGCCGTTCGACCTGACGATCACACATGGTCCAACCTGGAGTACGCCTGCCATGTCCGCGATGTGTTCAGCCTCTTCGACCAGCGGCTGAACCTGATGCTGGCCGAAGATGACGCCCGGTTCGCCAATTGGGACCAGGACCAGGCTGCCATCGACGGCGAGTACGGTTCAGCGGACCCGCGAACTGTGGCCGACGAAATCGAGGCAGAGGGCACGGAGATCGCCGAGTCTTTCGCCCGGGTCACCGAGAACGACTGGCCACGCACAGGGACCCGCAGCAACGGGTCAGCCTTTAATGTGCTGACGTTCTCCCAGTACTTCCTTCATGATGTGGTCCACCATTTGCATGATGTGGACGGCTAGCACGGGCTAGAGCATCTTCTCCCACGTCATGCTGCGGTTCACCGGCTCGTAGCCCATGCGAAGGTAGAGCTCCAGGGCCCCGGTGGGGTTGGCCGAATCCACATCCAGTGATGCCACCTCCATCCCGGCCCCGGTGTACCGCTGCATTGCATCCGCCAGCAGGGCCTGGGCTATCCCCCGGCCCCTGTAGGCGCGACGTACGCCCAGAAGCTCCGTGTAGCCTTCCGTGAAACCACGGTCGGCGGCGGAAGCGGCATCAAAACTGCTCAGCTGGTATCCGGCCACCTCTCCGGTTGCCGAATCCAGGACTACTGCGCTGAGGTCGTGCCGTGCCGTGGGTTCCTCGATGGTGAAGCGCCACGACTCTTCGTCCCTGGGTTCGCTTCCCCAATGGTCCCTGAAGGCATCATTATGCGCCTGCCGCACGGGCTCAAAGAACACCGGATCCAGGGTCCTGAGTTCCAGGCCCGCGCCCAGCGGAACAACCGGCAGGTCTGCGGACGGCTGTCCCGGCGACAACGGACGGTGCATCTCATTGAACCAACGGACGGCCCGGTAACCGTGGCCCATCAGGAGGGTGGCCTGGTGTTCGTGCTTTTCCTCAGTCTGGATACGGAGGCGGGGCGGTGCAGCGGTATGCCCGGCTGCTTGATCGTCGGCGAACCGCCCGCGCACCTGCCCTTCCTGCCACACCAGAACCGCGGAGCCGATGCCGCGTTCCTGCCACTCCGGATCAACGCAGGCCATTCCGGTGGCCTTGTCTCCCTCCGGGTTCTTGGATATACGGCCATAAGCCCGGGCTGTGCCGTCGGTGTCCAGCCCCAGGAGGGTGCTCGTCTCCGGCGGGTTCTTCCTGGATTCAAGGACATGGGCAAGATCCCCGCGTTTCTCGTACCAGACAGGATGTTCGACGGCGGCCGTCCGGGCTATCAGGCCCGCCCAGTTATCCAGATCCCCTTCGGTGGCGGGCCGCCACTGCAGGCCAGTTACGTCGGCGTCGGGCATGGCAGGGCTTGCGGCGTTGAAAGGCATGCCAACAGGCTACTGATGGACCTGCTTTTGGACCAGTTCCGCCGCGCCCGTGCCGGGTGCGCCAGCGCTGGGTCCCCACGTTTCCTGCGGCGGAGCCTGGCCGGCCGCGGGCAGTTCCAGCCGCGTATCCCCGGGATCGATGTCCTCGGGATTGTGCGTTACCAGCACTACAGTCACCTCCGTCAGTCCCCGGCGTAGGATGGCCATCATTTCCCGCGCCGAACCGGCATCAAGATGTGCGGTTGGCTCATCCAGCAGCAATACCGAGGCTCCGGTCAGAAGGGTCCTGGCCATGGCAAGCCGCTGCCGCTCGCCACCGCTGAGGAACGAGCCGCCTGGACCGATGCGGGCATCGAGCCCACCGGGCAGGGCCTGGACCACTGAATCAAGTCCGACGTCGGCCAGCGCCTTTTGCATCTCCGCCTCGCTGGGCTTTGCCGCGGCGGGTCGTCCCAGCAAGAGGTTGCCGCGGATGGTGGAGTCGAAGAGGTGGGCTTCCTGGGGGCACCAGGCCGCTGTGCCTGTCAGCTTCGCTGATCCCCCGCTCAGGGGCAGGAAACCCAGCAGCACGGACAACAACGTGGTCTTTCCCGCACCCGAGGGTCCAGTCACGGCAAGCCAGCGGCCGGGTTCGGCAGCGGCGGTGATCCCGGTGAAGGCATCCGGTCCCCCGGGCCAGCCGGCCGAAGCGTCCGTCAGCTCAAGCCCGGCTTTCCCGTCGCGGTCCGGAAGAGGGCGTGGGCCGTTGAGGGCTGAACCGCCATCACCGGCCGTGGCCGGAACGTCCAACGCCCCGGAAGCGGCAACCCGGCCCAGGACGGACGCGAGCGCTGGAGCCTGGCGTACCGCGGAAACGATGCCGCCGAAAGCATCCACCAGGGCAAGCTGCATCAGGACAATCACGGCCACAAGTTCGGGGGGAACGGCGCCGCTGGCCACCGAAGGAGCGCTGAGGGCTCCTGCCCACAAGGCAGCCAGTGAGCAGGCCAGCACCACCACGGATTGGCCGAGGCCTTCGGCCCATGCCGAGTGTTGCGCGGATCGGGTGGCTGCGCGGTCTTTGCTGCGCAGATCCTTCAGCACCGGCCCGGCTACTGCGTTGGCCGTCAGTTCTGCCCGGGCGTCCAGGGCTGCGGCGACACCGTGGAGAACTACCGAGCGCATGTGCTGACCGGCCTTTGCGGCATTCCTGTCAGCCAGGACGGCAAGAAGCGGCGCGAGGACAAGTCCCACGATTGATGCCAGCACCACAGCCGGCAGCGCGGGAGGCAGAACGATTGCCGTGCCAATGATGGCCGCCGCTCCCACACCTACTGCTGTGACCGGTGGAAGCGCAACACGCGGCAGGAGGTCCCGGAGGGTATCGACGTCATCGACGATTGCGCCAAGCACGTTGCCGCCCTGGAGCAAGCGCCGCAGGGTCAGCGCCCTGCGGCTCAGCGTCTCCCACAGCACCCCGCGCAGGCGTGTCATCGCGGCAAAGACGGCGTCGTGCGTCAGAAGCCTCTCACAGTAGCGCAGCACTGCCCTGCCGATCCCGAAAAACCTGACGCCCACAATCGCGCCGAGCAGATAGAGGATGGGCGGTTGCTCGCTGGCCCGGATGATCAACCACCCGGACAGGCCTGACAGTGCCACGGCGAACAGGGCCGCCAGGACGGCCACGGCGCCGGCAGCGGCAAATTTCCACTGCACTGGTTTCAGGACCCCCGCCAGCCGTTTCAGGCTTCCGGAGCGTGCGCTGGAAGACTGGGCGGGATGTGCCAGGGCATCGGCTACTGTGCTGTTCCCGCCGGCGGCGGCATCACTGGTGTTTCCGGAATTCCCTGATGGAAGCAGGGGTGCGTCCTGGAAGCGCTTGGCGCCTACGGGCACCACATGGTCCGCGAGCGCACGGGTGGCGGAGTCGTGGGCCACCAGGATGACTGTGACGCTGCCTCGCAGCGCCTCGATGGCGTTGCGGACTACGTTGGCTGAATAGGGGTCAAGGTGGGCCGTGGGCTCATCCAGGAGCAGGAGCGTGGCGCCCGTCTCCACTCGTGCCAATCCCCGGGCAAGCGCAACGCGGCGCAGCTCGCCTGGACTGAGCTCGGCCGGGTTTTTCGGCGCCAGGTGGGCAGCCTTGGCTTCGGACAGGATTCGGGTCGCTGCTTGGGCAACATCGCCTTGGTATCCGTCCAGATACAAGGACAGCTCTTCCTGGACGGTGTGTGCTGCCATGACGGGGTGTTGGGGCACCCATGCCACAGCCCCTGTGCCGACTCCCGAGACTGTCCCGGTCACCGTGGCGCCGGGACCGGGACCGATCAATCCTGCCAGGACGGCCAGGACAGTGCTCTTCCCGGCGCCGCTGTCGCCGTCGAGGGCCGTAATGCTGCCCTGCGGGGCAGTAAAGCTCAGGGGCCCGACGGCGGCAGCGGACCGTCCTGCGTAGGTCACCGACAGGCGCTCCACCACTACGCCCGAAGAAGTGCCGGCTGGCACGCCAGGGGCGGAGAGGGTTTCGTGCGCGGGCGCAGCCAGCACGGCGTTGGTGGTTTCCAATGCGGCGCGGCCGTCGTCGCTGGCGTGGTGGGCAGTACCCAGTTCCCGCAACGGAAGATAGCAGTCCGGGGCCAGGATGAGGGCCAAAAGGCCGGCCTCCAGCGCCATGTCCCCACCTACGAGCCTGACGCCGATGAACACAGCGACGACGGCCACCGAAATGGTGGCAATAAGCTCAAGCGCCAACGCTGAGAGGAAGGCTGTCCGGAGGGTTCCCATGGTCCGGCTCCGGTACTGCTCGGAGATATCTTCCAGGGCCGCGCGCTGTTCACTCGCGCGGCCCAGGCCCACCAGGACAGGCAGGCCTTTGGCCAGTTCAAGGATGTGGCCGGAGAGTTTCCGCAAGGTGGTCTGGGCATCCCGGACGCTGTCCTCGGTATGCCGGCCAATCAGGACCATGAACAACGGCACCAGGGGAACAGTCAGAACGATCACCACGGCACTGACCCAATCGGCGAAGAGGATCCGTGCACCGATCAACAGCGGCACCGTCGCGCAGTTGACCAACGCCGGAAGGTACTGGGTGTAGTAGTCGTCCAGCGCATCCAGGCCGCGCGTTGCCAGGATTGCCAGACCGCCGTCGTTCATTCCTTCCACGCGCGGCGACCTGCCCTCGGACAGCGAGCGCCTGAGCAACTGAGCCCGCAATTCCTCCTTGACGCCAAGGGCGGCCCGCCGGGAGGCTACGCCTTGCCCCCAGACCGTGAGCGACCTCAGGATTGCTCCCGCTGCGCCCCAGGCAAGTCCGCCGCTCCAGTCTCCCGTTCCGGATGCCAGGCCTGCCAGCATCCCTGCCACGGCCTGCGCCATGAGCACCAGGGACAGCGCTTTGAGTGCGGACAGGAGCCCTATGGTGTACAGCGCGGAGCGGGTGGCCGGACCGGTGGGGAACACGGGTTTCATGGGGTGGTTATTCTCCCTTGGGGCCAGTGGCTGGTTGGCTGTCCTTGGAAATCAGGACCTTGGCCGCAATCGCCGGCAGGAAACCGTGCGCTTCAGGGATGTGTGCGGCGCTGACACGCCGGCGGAACACCCAGTAGGTCCAGGACTGGTAGGCGATCACCAACGGAAGCCCCACGGCTGCGACGATGCTCATCAGGCCCAGGGTGTAGTCCGAGGAGGAGGCGTTGGAAATGGTCAGGTTGAAGGCCGGATCCAGCGTGGAGGGAATGACCACGGGGAAGGCTGCCCCGAAGATCGACGCTGTGGCGCAGACGATGAACCCACCGAGGGCCGCGAAGGCGCGTCCTTCTGCCCCTGCACGGGCCAGCGTCCAGGCCAGGACTACGGCCACCACTCCGGCTGCCACCAGGGCCCAGGTCCACGGCTTGCCGCTGAGGAACTGTACCGAGACCATCCATCCGAACATTGGCAACACCGCGAACGGCACCAACCTGACAAACCAGCTGCGGGCCCGGTGCCGGACGTCGCCGTCGGTCTTGAGGGCCAGGAAGGCGAGGGCGTGAACCAGGGCGAACGCCACCACACCGAAACCGCCCAGCAGCGCGTAGCCGCTGAACCAGGACATCGGCCCACCGCTGCGGTCGCCGTTGGCGTTCAAGGGCAATCCGGTGGTGGTAAGGGCCAGTGCTGCGCCGATCCCAAAGGCAGCAACAAAAGAACCGATCCCGATCGCCCAGTCCCAACGGTTGCGCCACCGCTCCGAGTCCACCTTGCCGCGGTATTCGAAAGCCACAGCGCGGAAGATCAACGCGGCCAGGACTGCCAGGAGCGGCAAGTACAGCGCTGAGAACAACGAGGCGTACCACAACGGAAAGGCAGCGAAGGTGGCACCGGCGGCAGTGAGCAGCCACACCTCATTGCCGTCCCATACAGGGCCGATGGTGTTGAGCAGTACGCGGCGGTCCGTGTTGTTGCGGGCGAAAATCTTCATGAGCATGCCGACGCCGAGGTCAAAGCCCTCCAGGAAGAGGTAACCCGTCCACAGCACCGCGATGGCCACAAACCAGATGGTTGGCAAGAGTTCCATTCTCAGTTTCCCCTGTTCCTAGTACGCGAATGCCAGGACGTCGTCGCCGGAGTTGCCGGGACCGGCGTCGTGCTTGTCGTTGTCCTTCTGGTCTTGGTCCCTGTCGTCATCCTTCTGGTCCCGGGCCGGGTGTGCCAGCTCCGGCATGGCCGAGGCCACACCTCCGCGGATGTACTTGACCAACAGCTTCACTTCCACCACCAGCAACACGGCATAGATGGCAGTGAGGACCACAAGGGACGTCAGGATCTCACCTGCACTGACTCCCGGGGACACCGCAGCAGCAGTAAACATGAACACTTGGTCGATGCCGTTCATATCCGGGTTGGGCGCCACCACGAACGGCTGTCTGCCCATCTCCGTGAAGATCCAGCCGGCTGCGTTCGCGCCAAAAGGTGCAAGGATGCCGAACACAGCAAGGCGCATCAGCCACTTGGATTGCGGCACCACGCCCTTACGGGTCACCCAGAGTGCCAGCAAGGCGGCGAAGGCAGCGATCCCGCCGAAGCCGATCATCATGCGGAAGCCCCAGTAGGTCACTTCCATGACGGGCACGTATTGGATTTCCTGGCCTGCACGGTCGCCGTACAGCGGGTTGTCCGGGAGGTGGGTTCCGTACTTTTCCTTGTACTCGCCCAGCAGGCTGTTGACGCCCTTTACCTCGGTGGTGAAGTCCCCCTTGGCCAGGAAGGACAGGATGCCGGGTACTTCGATAACGGCAACAATGTCATCGCAGTTGGAGGCGCCAAGGTTGCCGACGCTCAGGACCGAGAAGCCAGTGCCGTCGTGGCAGGCGGCCTCTGCTGCAGCCATTTTCATGGGCTGCTGCTCGAACATCAGCTTGCCCTGCAGGTCGCCGGTGATGGCGGTCCCTGCAAAGGAGATCATGGCAACTACGGCACCGATCCGCAGGCTCTTCATCCACACGCTGTAATCGGACTTGTCCCGGCCGGGGATCGCTGCTTCCCCGGGAACCAGTTTGCCGTCCTTGCCCACGACGTCGATGCCATCATGCCGCCGGCGCCACAGGTGGTACCACGCGATCCCCAGGAGGAAGGCTCCTGCAACGGCCAGAGCTCCGAACAGAGTGTGCGGTACGGCCACGAGGGCTGTGTTGTTGGTGAAGACCGCCCAGGCATCGGTCATGACGGGCCGCCCGTCCACCATCTCCACTCCCACGGGGTGCTGCATCCAGGAGTTCGCCACAATGATGAAGTAGGCGGAGAAGACGGAGCCAATCACGGCGATCCACAGGCAGGCCAGGTGCACGCCGCGTTTGAGTTGCTTCCAGCCGAAGATCCACAAACCCAGGAACGTTGATTCCACAAAGAACGCCAGCAACGCTTCCAGGGCCAGCGGTGCGCCAAATACGTCACCGACAAACCGGCTGTACTCACTCCAGGCCATACCGAACTGGAATTCCTGCACGATGCCCGTAGCCACGCCCATGATGAAGTTGATGAGGAAGAGCTTTCCCCAGAACTTGGTCATCCGCAGGTATTCGGGCTTGCCCGTGCGGTACCAGATGGTCTGCATGATGGCCACCACCAGGCCCAGGCCAATGGTGAGGGGCACCATCATGAAGTGGTAGACGGTAGTGATACCGAATTGCCAGCGTGCGATTTCCAAGGCGTCCATGGCTGTCCTTTGTGCGGTGGACCGAAGTACGATGACGTGACTTCTACGATTCGCAGAAAACTTGTCTTCTACACAGTGTAGAACAAATGGCAGGCGACGAAACCCATTCTTCAAGTGGCGTTACGCACGCGCAAGGGTTCCGGGCGGAACGCGGCGCGCCGATAGTTCTACCTCACGTAGAATGAAGAGCTGAAAAGCTGTAGATTTATGGTGGAATGTTGGATCATCGCTCCCGGCGGCAGTAACCCTGCACCGGGAAGCGGAAGGTAGGGACGTATACATGGCAAGTCTTGGGGAACTGGAACGGGCAGTGATGGATCTGCTCTGGGCAGGCCAGGAGGCTGCAACTGCCAATACCCTGCGCGATCTTTTGGCGCAGGACTCCGAGGCCGGCGACGGCACTGCGGGACACCAAGGCAAGGACCTGGCCGTAACCACGGTCCTCACGGTCCTCTCACGCCTGGAAAAGAAGGGCCTGGTGGAGCGTGAACGCGGTACGCGACCGCACCGCTACCAAGCCGTTTCCAGCCGCGCGGACCACACCGCCGAACTCATGCATGAGGTCCTGGGATCCGCTCCTGACCGCGAGGCCGTCCTGGCCCGCTTCATTGGTTCCGTCACCGAAAGCGAAGCCGCTACCCTGCGCAAACTGCTCGGCTACAATTAGCCACTATGTTCTGGACCTCATACCTGCTTGCGGTCCTGGCATTGATTTTGGCATGGCCGGTTCCGGTGTTGCTCTCCCGAGCCCAGTGGCCGGCACGCTCACCGTTTACGGCCATGGTCCTTTGGCAGGCAATCGCCCTTGCCGGTGGGCTGTCCATGATCGGCGCCATGCTGGTCTACGGCCTGGAGCCGATCGGCGATAACCTCATTGCCGGACTCAAGAGCCTGGCTGGGATGGTCTTCAACAACGAACCCACAACAGCCTTGGGTTTTTGGCACCTTTTCGCCCTGTCCGCGGCGGCATTGTTGACTGCGCACCTGGTCTTCACCCTGCTGCTGACGTACTACAAGATCGAGCGCCAACGGCGGCGGCACCGCGAACTGCTGGCCCTGCTTGCCTCACCATCAGACGATGGCCCGGGAACGGTGGTCATCAACCACGACTCCCCCGTGGCCTACTGCCTGCCCGGCGGCGCCCGGTCCGTCACGGTACTTTCCGACGGACTGATGGCAGCCTTGGAGCCGGCCGAGCTCAGGGCTGTACTCATTCACGAGAATGCGCATCTGTCGCAGCGCCATGACCTCTTACTGTGGGCTTTCGCTGCCTGGCGGCAGGCACTGCCCTGGTTCCCCACCACGCGGCTGGCCCAGACGGCGGTTAACTCCCTGATCGAGATGCTGGCCGACGACGTCGCACTGCGGACCGAAAGCAAGGGCACCCTGATCAAGGCCATCGCAATCGTCGCCAGCGGAACATCCCAACCTGCCATCGGAACCGGGTCACTCAATGCCGGCGGCGCCGTGGTGGAGAGCAACGCCGTCAGCGCCACAGGCGGCGCCGACTCACCGCGCACGACGGCGTCACGCGTCAGCCGGTTACTCTCGCCACAGCCGCCACTCACCAAGGGCCTGCGCATCCTTGTTTTGGTGGCATCGGCCATGTTGCTGGCGGTGCCTACGGCCCTGTTGATTGTTCCAGGGCTGCTGGGCTAGGCGGAATTGCCGGGCTTGTCCGGGTCGGGCAACTTGGCTGCACTGGCTGCGCTAACGGGACTTGCTGGGCTCGGACTGGGCTCGGACTGGGCTCGGACTGGGCTTGGACTGCGTTTGGACTGGGCTCGGACTGCGTTTGGAAAAGACAGGCCGCACCGGTTGGACGATTACTCGGCGAGCGTGGCGTCGTACACCATGGCTGCATAGCCTTCCAGGGCTTCCGCGCATCGGGCCACAAGGGACGCCGCTTCGCCTGCTTGAGCCAAATGCAGGACATCACGCGACTTCAATTCCCTGTACCATCGCCGCAACCGTTCCAAGCTCTGCTCCTCTTCTTCGAGCTCGGCAAACGTGAACTTGCCCAAGGAAATCTCCTTGGCGATCTCCTGTTCGAACTTCCCACAATCGGCAGCGAACTCCGCCCATTCCTCGAGCCGGGCTGCCTCGAAGGCGCTGCGGAACGTCGCTGCGCCGCTCTCGCGCGGAGATGCGTCAACCAATGTCCAGGATCCATCACCCTTGGCAACCAGCGCCTCAGCCTTCTTGAGCCCCTCGGAAAAGGCCGGATGGGCCGGGAGCAGCCACGTTCCCGGGGACAAGGGAACGGCTCCCATGCGCCGCAGTTCCCGCCAAACCGCCACCCTGTGACGGGAGGGCTGCGAAGGAACCTGGACCAGGATCAGTAACCATCGCTCTTCAATCACACCAACGAATGTAGCACCTGTTACATTGTGAAGCGTGAAACCCACTGAAGTGACCCCTGTGCCCGCGCATGCCGCACAACGCTGGCCCCTCTACGCGGCAGGATTCACCACCGCCTTCGGCGCCCACGCTGTCGCAGCGGGTCTGGGGGCCGAAAGCGCCGACATCGGCCTGAGCCTGCTGACCTTGGGGTTCCTCCTGGCGCTCTACGACATAGCCGAGGTATTCCTAAAGCCGGTGTTCGGAGCCTTGAGTGACCGCATTGGACCAAAACCCGTGATTGTGGGCGGGCTGTTGGCATTTTCCGCTGCGTCACTGCTCGGTTTGTGGGCGAATGAGCCTGCCTTGCTGGCCGCGGCCCGACTGGGCCAAGGCATGGCGGCGTCGGCTTTCTCCCCGGCCTCCTCTGCAGGCGTGGCCCGCCTCTCCGGAAAAAGCACGGGACGCTATTTCGGACGCTATGGTTCGTGGAAGGGGCTCGGGTACGCGGCAGGGCCACTGATTGGGGCTGTTGCCATCATCAGCGGAGGCTTCACGCTCCTGTTCGCGGTCCTTTCGGTACTTGGCCTTGTTGTTGCCGTTTGGGCTGCGGCAAGAGTCCCCCACCTGGCCCCCTTGCCCCGCCCCCGCTACACCATCATGGACGTATGGCGTCAGAGCACAGAGCGATCATTCCTTGGCCCTACGTTGGTCCTGGCCGCAGCCACCGGAGCCCTCGGTGCCGCCGTCGGCTTCCTACCCGCCCTGGCGGCGCGCGCGGGCCTTGGTACAGCGGGCAGTGTGGCAGTGGTGACGGTACTGGCACTGGCGTCCTCGCTGATCCAACCACGCATTGGAAAGCTGCGGGACCAAGGCCGGCTCGGCGACAAGCCAGGCATGGTGTCAGGCCTTCTCTTCATTGCCGGGGGCACGCTGATGGCAGGGCTCCTCCCCGGAGCGGCCTGGATCTATTGTGCCGCCGTCCTGATCGGCGCAGGAATAGGCGTCGCCACCCCCTTGGCATTTGCACACCTGGCCGATTCGACCCCCTCCGAACGGTTGGGCCGCACCATGGGCTCGGCCGAGCTGGGTCGGGAACTCGGTGACGCCGGCGGCCCCTTGCTGGTGGGCGGAATCGCTGTGACAGCCGGGCTCCCCTGGGGATTGGGAACCTTGGCCCTGCTGGTGGGACTCACGGCATTCGCGGCGCCCGGAACCGGAGCCAATGAAACGACGGCTCCGCCCTGCGCAGACTAAGCGTCGATGCGCTCCCGGTCCAGTGTGGCGGCACCTGCAATGATGAACTCCTTGCGCGGGGCCACATCTGAGCCCATCAGAAGGTCAAAAACCTCTTCCGCACGCTGGGCACTCTCAATGCCAACCTTCCGCAGCGTCCGGTGCCGCGGGTCCATGGTGGTCTCAGCCAGTTGCTGCGCATCCATTTCACCCAGGCCCTTGTAGCGCTGGATAGGCTCCTTGTAGCGCTTGCCTTCCTTGGCGAGTTTGGCAAGGAGAACGTGGAGCTCCGCCTCCGAGTAGGTATAGATCATCTCGTTGGCCTTCTGGCCAGGGTTGATTACTTCCACACGGTGCAGCGGCGGAACCGCGGCAAAGACACGTCCCTCTTCCACCATGGGGCGCATGTAACGGAAAAACAGTGTGAGCAACAGGGTCCGGATATGCGCACCGTCCACGTCGGCATCGGTCATGAGGATGACTTTGCCGTAGCGGGCTGCCTCAATATCGAAACTGCGGCCAGAACCTGCCCCAACTACCTGAATCAGGGCCGCGCACTCGGCGTTCGAGAGCATGTCACCTACAGAAGCCTTTTGGACGTTCAGGATTTTGCCCCGAATAGGCAACAAGGCCTGGAAATCCGACGACCTGGCGAGTTTCGCTGTCCCCAAAGCAGAGTCACCCTCCACAATGAACAACTCAGAACGGGCTACATCATCGGTGCGGCAATCTGCCAGCTTGGTGGGCATTGAGGAGGTTTCCAACGCATTCTTGCGTCGCTGCGTTTCCTTGTGGACCCTCGCCGAGATGCGTGACTTCATCTCGCTGACCATCTTCTCCAGCAGGAGAGCCGACTGGGCCTTGTCGTTGCGGTTGGCCGAATTCAACCGGCCGGTGATCTCCTTCTCCACCACCTTGGCAACAATGGCCCGTACCGCAGACGTGCCCAGGATCTCTTTCGTCTGGCCTTCGAATTGCGGCTCCGCCAAACGGACGGTCAGGACAGCCGTGAGCCCGGCGAGGATGTCATCCTTCTCGATCTTGTCGTTGCCGGCTTTGAGCTTGCGGGCATTCGTTTCCACGGCCTTGCGGAAGGTCTTCAGCAGGGCCGCTTCGAAGCCTGACTGGTGCGTGCCGCCCTTGGGCGTGGCGATGATGTTGACGAAGCTGCGCATAGTGGTCTCGTAGCCGATACCCCAGCGCAGGGCGATGTCCACCTCGCAATCGCGTTCGACTTCGGCGATCTTGCTATGCCCGTTCTCATCGAGCACGGGGACAGTCTCCTTGAATTTTCCGGAGCCATGGAGCCGCCAGACATCTGTCACTCCGGAATCTGCAGCGAGGAACTCGACGAATTCCGAGATGCCGCCATCATGGTGGAACACTTCCTCGTGAGCACCATTCTCGCCAGGAGTTCCGGCGAGCTTGCGCTCATCGCGGACCGTGATCTTGAGCCCTGGCACAAGGAAGGAGGTCTGACGCGCCCTCGCAGCGAGGTCGTCGTAGGAGAACTTCGCATCGGGTGTGAAAATCTGCCGGTCCGCCCAGTAGCGGACGCGGGTGCCTGTCACACCGCGCTTGGCCTTGCCCACCACGTCAAGCACGGAGTTTTCAACGAACGGCTCAAAGGGCGCGTCGGGACCAGGCTTGGAACCGGAATCCACGAACCGGCCGGGCTCACCTCTGCGGAAGGACATTTGGTAGGTCTTGCTGCCCCTGTCCACCTGAACGTCAAGGCGGCTCGACAAAGCGTTGACCACCGAGGCGCCAACCCCGTGCAGACCGCCGGATGCCGTATAGGACCCGCCACCGAACTTACCGCCCGCGTGCAACTTGGTGAAGACCACCTCGACGCCGGACAGGCCGGTCTTGGGTTCGACATCCACGGGGATGCCTCGTCCGTCGTCATGGATTTCCACCGAGTTGTCCGCATGGAGGATCACTTTGATGTCGTGACCGAAGCCCGCCAACGCTTCATCAACGGCGTTGTCGATGATCTCCCACAGGCAGTGCATGAGACCGCGGGAGTCGGTGGAACCGATATACATGCCCGGGCGCTTGCGAACGGCTTCCAAGCCCTCAAGGACTGACAGGTGCCGGGCGTTGTATTCAGAACTCGGTGCCACTCGCGGTGTGCTCCTTCGGGGTATATCTCAGGGTGTATCCAGGGTGCGCATTCATTGCTGAATGCAGTGTGAAAGCAGGGGAACTTCCCAGCCGACATTTTGACGGCAAATCAAGGCAAACACTGCCCTTACTAGGGTAGTCCGGACCGCCCGTTGTCAGCGGATGCCACTCCCGGTTCGACCCAAGCTGCAAGGTTACGTTACGCACATGTGATACGCGGACAGCGAAAGTGACCCATCCTTGCCATGGATCTGCGTCGAATGCTGGTTATATGGATGTACAGAACTACTAAGGAGGCCGACATGACAACAGCAGTTGCAGACCGCACGCTAAACGCAGCTGACCGGTGCGATCGTTGCGGAGCCCAAGCATATGTCCGCGTTGTACTCGAGTCCTCCGGGGGTGAGCTGCTTTTCTGCGGCCACCACGCACGTGCAGTTGAAGCTACGCTCCGGCCCATGACTTCGGACTGGCACGATGAGACCGAGCGCCTCAACGAGAAGGCACCCGTCCCCGTCGACTAAGCAGGGCAGACCGCACAGCCGGCCTCCCCTCTTCACCGAGTATTGCATTGAGCAAAACAACAAGGCTCCTCCCATCTGGGAGGGGCCTTGTTGTCTTAGCGCGGGCCCTCAGGATGCCCACCAGAGGCCGCAGTGCTCATCCTGCGTTCCCGGTCCATACTGGATGACGGGCTGATGGGCCGGGTTGCTGATACAAAAGCGATCGACCAAAAGCGGCCCCAGCCGGATGTCCGACTGGGGCCGCTTTTTGGAGTCCGGACCAATTTAGTCCAGGTAGTCCCGGAGGACCTGTGAGCGCGACGGGTGCCGCAGCTTTGACATGGTCTTCGATTCGATCTGGCGGATACGCTCGCGCGTCACTCCGTAGACTTTGCCGATTTCGTCTAAAGTCTTCGGCTGGCCGTCTGTCAGACCGAAGCGCATGGCCACAACTCCGGCTTCGCGCTCGGACAGAGTGTCCAGCACGGAGTGGAGCTGCTCCTGCAGGAGGGTGAAGCTGACAGCGTCTGCCGGAACTACGGCTTCTGAATCTTCAATCAGGTCGCCGAACTCGGAGTCGCCATCCTCGCCCAGAGGAGTGTGGAGCGAAATGGGCTCGCGTCCGTATTTCTGGACCTCGACAACCTTCTCAGGGGTCATGTCCAGCTCAAGCGCCAGTTCTTCCGGCGTTGGTTCACGGCCGAGGTCCTGCAGCATTTGCCGCTGCACACGGGCCAGCTTGTTGATGACTTCCACCATGTGCACCGGGATACGGATGGTGCGGGCTTGGTCGGCCATTGCACGGGTGATCGCCTGGCGGATCCACCACGTGGCATACGTGGAGAACTTGAAGCCCTTGGTGTAGTCGAACTTCTCCACCGCGCGGATAAGGCCGAGGTTTCCTTCCTGGATCAGGTCCAGGAAGAGCATGCCACGACCGGTGTAACGCTTGGCCAAGGAAACAACGAGGCGCAGGTTGGCCTCGAGCAGGTGGTTCTTGGCGCGCTTGCCATCGTGGATGACGAATTCGAGTTCACGCTTGAGCTTGGGATCCATGGATCCGTCGTCAGCGTTGATCTTTTCCTCGGCAAAAAGGCCGGCTTCGATACGAAGGGCGAGGTCCACTTCCTGTTCAGCGTTCAGCAGGGCGACCTTGCCGATTTGCTTCAGGTAGTCCTTGACGGGGTCGGCGGTTGCGCCTGCAGACATGACCTGCTGGACCGGAGCGTCGTCGTCGTCAGCGTCCGAGTAGACAAAACCCGAGCCCGAAGGAGCCGGCTTGTCCTTGGCGGCAACTGCGCCTTCCTCGGCGTCATCTTCACCGACTTCGACTTCTTCCGCTGCCGCGGGATCAAAGTCCTCATCCTCGGCAGTGGCTTCCTCGGAGTCGGAGCCGGACTTGTTCGCAGCCTCAGCGGCGGCCTTCGCGCCGGGCTTGGGTCCACGCTTCTTGGGAGCGGGCTTGTCAGAGTCACCCTCTGAGGCCTTGTTGGCAGCGCGTGTGGCCGCGCGCTTTGCCGACGTGGCCGCCTTCTTTTCATCAGCGGTCAATTCGGCCTGGGCGGCGGGTTCCTTCTCGACGGAAGACGGAGTCACAGAAAACCTTTCTAGCGGCGGTCTGTGGAATCACCATACGGGCAACACCACTATGACCCTGTCAAGTCCGCGATCAATTTCAAATGCGATCGCGGTCTGCAGAGTCTGTTGATAGAACTCCCGACAACGCTGTTTTGTTCCCGTTTCCGGGCCAAAGCAGGCATTCAAACGCGGACCCAACCGGGTCTCGGCATCCATTGTCTCACGGTTTTGCCAAACCCACGCCTGTTCATTTCCCAGCGCATCCGCCCTGACCGCCTAGACATGGGCCTGCCTGGGTCCCCGCCATGCCGAGCCCGGCCGGCTGGCCCAACGACAAACAGTGCCCTGGCCCAAGACTTCCATCAACAGTTCAGCCAGCCGATACCCAGGGAAGGCAGCTTCAGCCCGGACCAGGAAAGCGTGGGCGATTGAACCGCTGCCCTTGCACCACGATATCCACCCCTGAAGCGTGAAAGCTGCGGCGGCCACCTCACCGGATTCGCCGTCCACGCACAGCCGGGCAAGAACCTGGTGCAAGGCATCAACGCGGCTCCAGCAGGGCCTGTCCGGGAGCATTCCCAGCAGGACATCACCATAAGTGAAGACGTCCCCCGGTTCACCATCGCCAGGGAACACAGCGGCCGCCGGGATGGATTCCCCGTCCGGAAGGCCAAGGTCGCCTATGTCGAACCCCTGCTCATGGGGGTCTTCATCACTGAACAGACCAAAAGCCCCGGCCCCGGATTTGGCGGAATTCATACCTGCGGCAGCCATCACCACCACCGCATCCCGCCATGCAGGCACGTTCAGCGTGGTCCTGAGGAACCCCATGAGTTTCGCATCAGTGGCGGCCTTCAAAGGACCGCCATGTTCAGCCCTGGTGAGGACGTGGTGCCAGACCGTAAGGACGGACTCCAGGGAACGCTCACTGCGCCACATCCCAAGGAGTTGCCCTTCAAACCGGGATTCTGCTTCCAGTACTAACGGATCAAGCGGGATCGCGGCGCCGGTAGAGGGCTGGCGCAACCCAGTGTTGGGCGCCGGACCGACAGCGCTCCCCTGGTACACGAGCTCGGCACTTAGTTGGCTGTCTTTGATGCGGTCAACCGGAAGCCCGGGATCAGGGCAGCAGCTTTCGTCGGTACAGAAGGCACTGCGCCAGTAATTGCTGCCGATCAGCCACGCATCCCGCACCGTCAGGTCTGCTTCGTCGAGGAAGGCCTGCAGGACCTCGATCAGCGGCATCGACTGCTGGACTACGGTGCCATCGGCCCAGCCGGCATCGGAGTAGAGCGCCAGCACCACGCCGTTTGCGGCTTCGTCCGCCACCAGGTAATGACGGATCTGTTCGGCGAAACCGGCGAGCGCACGGGGCGAGCGACGGACCGGGAGATCCACCCGCAGCGTGGCTCCCAGGAGCTTGCCTTGCATGGTGATGGCCACCAAGCTCTCTTCGGGCCAGTAGCCGAGCAGATGCGGGATATAGCCGAGGATGTCTTCGGGCCTGTGGATGGTCAAGGTTCGTTTGGTGGTCATGCATCCAGCCTGCGCACTCCCTGGGACTCAAAACAGGCCAAACCGAGGCTATGTGGAAAAGCCACTCACATAGTTGCCGCGTCGTGGAATCCCCTCGCCGCCATCAGTCCTTGGTGGCATTGGAACGCCCGGCGCGTCGTCGTTCCACCCGCTCACGGCGTTGCCTTGCCAAGGCAACCACCAGTGGCTGCACGTGAATACCCTGGGCAGCCATCTGCCGCCGGACTTTGCGCCGCGTGACCAGGATGAGGACCGTCCCCAGGCCAAGGAGCAGGAACTGCACGCTCAGGGCGATGCGGAACGGCGCCAAACCATACAAATCGCCGCCCGAGAAGCCGCTGGCATTGAGCAGGTCCAGCACGAGGCCGATGAGATAGATCGCCACCAAGGCAGCAATGAAGCCACCGACGTTCACTATTCCGGTTGCCGTACCGATCCGGTGTGAGGGGTTGAAGGTCCGGGCAAAGTCGAAACCAATCATGGACCCCGGACCCCCAACGGCCAGCACCACCACCAGGACCACCAGCATCCACAGTGGAGCCCTCTCCGGCAAGAGGAGCACCGCAGCCCAGGCCAGGGTGGTTGCCAAGGTAATCAGGAGGACCATCGCTGATCGCCGCATGGGGTGCCTGGAGACGAAACGGCCAAAGCCCGGACCGGCGATGATCGCGGTAGCCACGAACAGGGCCATCAAGGCCGAAACCGTTCCGGCATCCAGGCCTTGGGCCGAGAGCAGGAACGGGTAGCCCCAGGTCATCGCGAAGAGGTTTCCGCTGAATTGGACTGTGAAGTGGCTCCACAAGCCCAGCCGTGTGCCTGGCTGTTTCCACGCCCGTGACAGGGAGATCCCGGTGGCTCTCAGGCCTTGGCCGGACTCCTTGGGAGGATGCCCTGGAGGGGCGTCCCGCAGCATGGCCAGAACCAGCACGACTGCCAGCACAGACATGGCGGCCAGGGTCAGGAAAGCTGGAGTCCACCCTGCGCTGTGCAGCAGGAGAGCGAACGGAACTACGCTGAAGAGCTGCCCCAACTGTCCGCACATTCCGGTGAGCTGGGTGACCAGAGGGACTTTGGCCGGAGCGAACCACAGTGGCACGAGGCGGATGACCGAGATGAAGGTCATGGCGTCGCCAGCGCCCACCAGGACGCGGCCCAGCACACCGCCGGGCACACTGTCCGCGAATGCCAGCTGCAGCTGGCCAAGCCCCATCAGTACTGCTCCCCCGGCGATCATGGCCCGCGATCCAAATCTGTCCACTAGGACGCCCACCGGGATCTGCAGCCCTGCATAGACCAGGAGCTGAAGCACGGTGAAAAACGAGATGGCCGCAGCACTGGCATGGAACCGCTCAGTGGCTTCCAAGCCCGCCACACCGAAGGACGTGCGTTGGGCCACCGCCACGAGGTAGGCGAACACGCCAATCGTCCAGATGAGCCAGGCGCGGGGTGCATTCACCCCTTAATTATGCCCGGTGCCGTCTAAACCTGATTTATTAAGGCGCGTCTTTACGGGCCAGGTAGGCTTCGACAGCCGCGCCGATGTCCTCGGCGTTGGGCAGTTCGTCATTCTCGTCCGCCAGCAGCGACCGGCGGACCACGCCCTCGGATTTTTCGTCGTACCGCGTCTCCAAATTGGCGACTACGGCTTGCACTTCTTCCGAGGCCTGGATTTGCTCGGCGATCTGGCGGCCTACTTCACGACCGGCTTCGCGAAGCCGGTCAGTGGGCAACATCAGTGACGTCGCCGCGCCCAGGTACTCCAGGCCCGCTACGGCCGCCGGCGGATACTCCGCTTCGGATAAGTAGTGCGGAACGTGGATGACATACCCTGCAACATTCCGTTCAGCCTCCGTCAACCGGAGTTCAAGGATGTGGCCGATTGCGGCGGGAACATCGACAGTGGGCTTCCAGCTGGAAATACCTTCGATGAGGTCGGGGCGGTTGCCATGGACAGTCACTCCCACGGGCCGCGTGTGCGGGACAGGCATGGGAATGGAATGGATCCAGGTGACCAGGTTGACGTCAAGCTCCTCGACGATCCCGACGACGGCCCGCGAGAAACGCTCCCACTGAAGGTCCGGCTCAAAACCGGCCAACAACAGGAACGGCTGGCCGAGTCCGTCGGTCAACTTGTACAGCCCCAGCTTCGGAGCCTGGTAGTCCTGCACATGGTCTTCCACGAAACTGATGTGGGGACGGCGCGAACGGTAGTCAATCAGTTGGTCGGCGTCGAACATCGCCACGACCTCGGCGTCGAGCTCTTCCAGCAGTTCACCGTTGATCTGTCGAACCACCTGGCCGGCGTCGGCGAAGCCGGTAAATCCCATAACCATGTTCAGCCCGCGAAGTTCAGGGGTGTAGAAGGTCTCGATGTTGCGCGCGTAAAGCGATGCGGGGTCCAGGAGGGAGCCGGATATCCGTTCAAACACGGCGTGTTCCTTTCGCAATGACAAAGTAGGGGAAAGTCCCGGGGGTGCCGGCCACACGGCACCAACGGGGCCTTAAGGGGTGGCTGCGGGATTCCATTAATCCATACAACGCTGCACCTCCAACGGGCATTCCTGCACCGGATGTGCCGCAGCTCTCATTTAATTGCTGTCCGCAGCGCACAAGAGACTACGATCGAAAAGGGTCGGTTTCCACCAGCGACGCTGGCCCCTGAAGACCAAGGCCGGCGTCGGAAGAGGACGTCGGACGCGTACCGGGGCAGGCCGCCAAACATGCGGCCCAGCCATGCAATGCAGAGAGAAGTGAGGCAACATCCTCGTGGTCAAGACTACTGACATCATCCTGGGCATCATCGCCAAGGACCTGAAAAAGTCCCCCAGCGACGCACTAGTGATCGGAGTTGCGCAAGGGGCGGACGGGCCAGAGCTGCTCCCGAACCCGCTCAGCGCGAAGGCAGCCGAGTCCATCGCGGGCTCTCTGAAGCTGCTGGGGATCACCGGTGCTGCGGATCAGGCCCACCGGCTTCCCGGCCTTCCTGAAACCGGCTCGGGCATCCTGGTCCTCGCCGGCGTTGGCAAAATGCCGGAATCCGGCAGCCTTACCCAAGAGTCCCTGCGTCGCGCCGCAGGCTCTGCCGTCCGCCAGCTGGCCGGCGTCGCGTCGGTAACCTTGGCATTCCCGACCACCGGCGTTGCCGACGTTGCGGCAATCGCCGAGGGTGCAGCCTTGGGCGCCTACTCATATACGGAACACCGTTCCAGCAAGGACGGGCTCAAAGCGCCCGTAGCCAAGGCCCTTATTTTCTCCGACGTCGACCCCAAGGAAGCGCAGCCGGCCCTGGACCGCGCCGGTATTGTGGCCCGCGCTGTCAATGCCACCCGGACCCTGGTCAACCAGCCCCCCAGCCACCTCTACCCGGAGTCCTTTGCCGAGTCCGCCAAGGAACTCGCCAAAGGCCTGCCCGTCAAGGTCACCGTCTGGGATGAAAAGCGCCTGGAAAAGGAAGGCTTTGGCGGAATCCTTGGCGTCGGTAAGGGTTCAACCCGTCAACCCCGCCTGGTGAAGGTCGAATACGCGCCGGCCAAGGCCACAAAGAAGATTGCCCTTGTAGGCAAGGGCATTACCTTCGACACCGGCGGCATTTCCATCAAGCCGGCCCTCGGCATGGGTGACATGAAGAGCGATATGGCCGGCGCCGCCGTCGTGCTTAATACTGTCCTGGCCATCGCTTCCCTGGGCCTGGACATCAAGGCGACCGCTTGGCTGTGCATTGCGGAGAACATGCCCTCGGGTGCTGCGGCACGGCCCGCGGACGTCTTCACCATCTACGGCGGCAAGACCGTAGAGGTCCTTAACACCGACGCCGAAGGCCGCCTGGTCATGGCCGATGGACTCGTCGCTGCCAGCATGGAGAAGCCGGATGCCATCATTGACGTTGCCACGCTGACCGGCGCACAGCTGATTGCCCTTGGATTGCGCACCGCCGGCGTCATGGGCGAGGACTCCGTCACTGCAGCTTTGAAGTCGGCAGCTGACAGGGCAGGCGAGCTGGTCTGGCCGATGCCCCTTCCCGAAGAACTGCGCCCAAGCCTCGACTCCCAGGTTGCAGACCTCGCCAACATCGGTGAGCGCAACGGCGGCATGATGACCGCCGCTGTCTTCCTGCGGGAATTCGTCGGCAAGAACGGCGACGGCCGGCAGATCCCGTGGGCACACGTCGACATTGCAGGTCCGTCGTTCAACAACGGCAGCCCGTATGGCTACACCCCCAAGCAAGGAACCGGATGCACCGTCCGCACCTTGGTTGCCTATGCCGAGGATCTCCTCGCAGTTTCCGCCTAAGCACCACGCCCCTGCCCACCCGGGCGGTGCAGGCCTTGCCGGGCACACCCGCAAGGCCTGCACAACCCCGGAATTATGCGGGGTGTAGCGCTGTGTCACAAGGGAACGTGAGTCTCGACACAAGCGCTCCACAAACACCCGCAGAGGGTGGAGCATGGGTAGGTGGTTCGCTAAGGTGAACTCGATAGTCACAAATGCAAGAGAACTTAGGTGCTGGCATAATCACGGCAGAACAAGTTCCAAAGACCAGATGGCACGCAGTCCCGTGTCATCATTCACGCGAGGGAGCGTTTTAGTGGCCGATCAGGCAACTGCGCAAGAATTCGACATCCTGGTACTCGGTGGCGGCAGCGGCGGCTACGCCACTGCCCTGCGGGCCGTACAGCTTGGGTTCACCGTTGGCCTTGTGGAAAAGGCAAAGCTCGGCGGAACCTGCCTGCACAACGGTTGTATCCCCACCAAGGCACTCCTGCACTCGGCCGAATTGGCCGACCACGCGCGGGATTCGGCCAAGTATGGAGTGAACGTCACGCTGGACAGCATCGACATGCCGGCCGTGAACGCCTACAAGGACGGCATCATTGCCGGCAAGTACAAGGGCCTCCAGGGACTCATCAAGTCCAAGGGCATCACCGTCATCGAGGGTGAAGGCAAGCTCCAGGGCAATAACACCGTCGTTGTGAACGGCACCTCCTACACGGGCAAGAACATTGTCCTGGCCACGGGCTCCTACTCCCGTTCACTGCCTGGCTTGGAAATCGGCGGCAAGGTCATCACTTCCGACCAAGCACTGACCATGGACTACATCCCCAAGAGCGCGATCGTCCTTGGCGGCGGCGTCATCGGCGTTGAATTCGCTTCTGTCTGGAAGTCGTTCGGCGTGGACGTCACCATCATCGAAGGCCTCCCCTCCCTGGTTCCAAACGAGGACGCCTCGATCGTGAAGAACCTTGAGCGTGCCTTCAAGAAGCGCGGCATCAAGTTCACCACCGGCATCTTCTTCCAGGGCGTCGAGCAGAACGACGACGGCGTGAAGGTCACCCTTGTTGACGGCCAGACGTTTGAAGCCGATCTCCTGCTCGTAGCTGTTGGCCGTGGCCCTGTCACTGCCAACCTGGGCTACGAAGAAGCCGGCATCACCATTGACCGTGGATTCGTCATCACCAACGAACGCCTCCACACCGGTGTCGGCAACATCTACGCCGTGGGCGACATCGTCCCCGGTGTCCAGCTCGCACACCGCGGCTACCAGCAGGGCATCTTTGTTGCCGAAGAAATCGCCGGCCTGAACCCGGCGATCGTCGAGGACATCAACATCCCCAAGGTCACGTACTGCGAACCTGAAATTGCCACGGTTGGCTACACCGAAAAGGCCGCCAAGGAGAAGTTCGGCGACGACCAGGTGCAGACGCAGGAGTACAACCTCGCCGGAAACGGCAAGAGCTCCATCCTCGGCACCGGCGGCATCGTCAAACTCGTTCGCCAGAAGGACGGCCCCGTGGTGGGTATTCACATGATCGGCTCCCGCATCGGCGAGCAGATCGGCGAAGCCCAGCTGATCGTGAACTGGGAAGCCTACCCGGAGGACGTGGCCCAGCTGGTCCACGCCCACCCCACCCAGAACGAAGCACTGGGCGAAGCCCACCTCGCCCTCGCGGGCAAGCCGCTCCACGGCTAAGTCTTTACCCAAGACAAACGGGTCGGGTGCATGCAGCGGAATCTGCCGGATGCACCCGGCCCGGACCAGCAGAATTCATCCGCACAAAGATCAATAAGGAGAACGGGGACGACATGTCTGAATCCGTTAACTTGCCCGCCCTCGGTGAGAGTGTCACCGAAGGAACCGTCACCCGCTGGCTCAAGCAGGTTGGTGACCGGGTAGAGATCGACGAGCCGCTGCTCGAGGTTTCAACCGACAAAGTAGACACTGAAATCCCTTCTCCGATCTCTGGCGTCATCGAAGAAATCCTCGTCGCCGAAGACGAGACGGCTGAAGTTGGCGCCCCCTTGGTACGCATCGGCGACGGCTCCGGCTCTGGCGCTGCTGCTACGGAGGCTGCACCGGCCGAGGAAGCACCCGCTGCTCCGGCTGCGGAGGCTGCACCGGTCCAGGAGGCTCCGGCTGCTCCTTCAGCAGAGGAAGCTCCGGCCGCTCAGGCCGCCGGCTCCGGCGAAGGCCACGAAGTAACCCTTCCCGCCCTGGGCGAGAGCGTCACCGAAGGCACCGTTACCCGCTGGCTCAAGGCTGTAGGCGACACCGTGGAGGTCGACGAGCCCCTCCTGGAGGTCTCCACCGACAAGGTCGACACCGAAATCCCGTCACCGGTTGCAGGAACGCTGCAGGAGATCCGCGTCAACGAGGATGAGACTGCCGAGGTTGGCTCTGTCCTGGCCGTCATCGGTTCCGGCGCCGCTGCACCGGCCGCCGCTCCCGCACCTGCAGCACCCGCTGCAGAAGCACCGGCTGCCCCCGCTCCGGCCCCCGCAGCACCGGCTCCTGCCGCCGCCCCGGCACCCGCAGCTGCTCCGGCTCCTGCAGCTGCCCCGGCCCCGGCCCCGGCCCCCGCAGCAGCACCTGCACCCGCTTCGGCCCCGGCCAGTGAAGGTTCCTCGGAATCCGGCTACGTCACTCCCCTGGTCCGCAAGCTCGCCAACCAGCACGGTGTGGACATCGCATC
Source organism: Arthrobacter sp. TmtSoilC79 (assembly GCF_059739405.1). NCBI lineage: Bacteria > Bacillati > Actinomycetota > Actinomycetes > Micrococcales > Micrococcaceae > Arthrobacter > Arthrobacter sp. TmtSoilC79. Next base: position 2,798,535 of record NZ_AP046051.1, read on the forward strand.
CGTCTCCGGCACCGGCGTCGGTGGCCGTATCCGCAAGCAGGATGTCATTGCCGCCGCCGAAGCCAAGCAGGCTGCCGCAGCTCCCGCAGCATCGGCTCCCGCGGCAGCTCCGGCCGCCAAGGCCGCTGCTCCGGTGGTCGCATCCTCCCTCCGCGGCACCACGGAGAAGGCTCCGCGTATCCGCCAGGTTATCGCCCGCCGCATGCGCGAGTCCCTTGAGGTCTCCACCCAGCTGACGCAGGTGCACGAGGTCGACATGACCAAGATCGCCAAGCTGCGGCTGAAGGCCAAGAACCAGTTCCTGGCCCAGAACGGCGTCAAGCTCACCTTCCTGCCGTTCATCGCAAAGGCTGTTGCTGAAGCCCTGAAGCAGCACCCCAAGCTGAACGCTGCCTACGACGAATCCAAGCAGGAAATCACCTACCACAACGCCGAGCACCTGGCGATTGCCGTCGACACCGACAAGGGCCTTCTGGTTCCGGTCATCTCCGACGCCGGCAACCTCAATCTTGCCGGCCTCGCCGGTAAGATCGCTGATGTCGCAGGCCGCACCCGCGACGGCAAGATCGGCCCGGACGAACTGTCCGGCGGTACGTTCAGCATCACCAACATCGGTTCTGTTGGCGCACTGTTCGACACCCCGATCATCAACCAGCCGCAGGTAGGTATTCTCGGCACCGGCGCGATCGTCAAGCGCGCTGTGGTTGTAGCCGATGAGAATGGTGACGACTCGATCGCCATCCGTTCCATGATGTACCTCTCCCTGACGTACGACCACCGTTTGGTGGACGGCGCAGACGCCGGCCGCTTCCTGCAGACCCTCAAGGCCCGCCTTGAGGAAGGTGCTTTCGAAGCCGACCTCGGCCTCTAGGGTTCAGCGCCAGGGCCAGCCCTTGGCATCAAGGGGCAGGTTACCGGGAAACCGGTGACCTGCCCCTTTGCTTTACCCACCCCGCGTGGCTTTGCTACGGGACGTAGAAGCAACTCGATAGGCTGGAGCCATGAGTATTCTCTTCAGCATTCTGGTGTTCTTGCACATCGTCGGCGCAGCCATGATCGTGGGCTACTGGATCGCCACCATCAAAGAGCCCACCGTCCACCCCCGCCAGCGCGATGGTGCTTTTCTCCAGCTCCTGACCGGCATCGCCATGATGGGGTTGTTCCCCTTGCTCCCTGACGCCGATCCCAACTATTTCAAGCTCGGGGTCAAGTTCGCCATTGGCGTGGCCGTCGCCGTCCTGGCCGTTATCGGCTCCCGGAAGGTCAAGAAGGGCGAACCTGTTTCCACTGGCCTGGCCCATGGCGTGGGCGGTATGGCCTTGGTGAACATCGCCATCGCGACTCTCTGGAACTGATGCTTCGGCAGCTCCGGGTCACAATCCACTGTCAGCGGAATGTCCGTGCGGTCGCGCGGGCAAATCCCTAGGATGGGAACCGGTGGCACCCGCCTCAGGCTGGTTGCCGACTCACAACGACACCAAGGAGTGGACATGGCAGCAACACGCACCGCACACACGGTTTGGAACGGCAACCTGATCGAAGGCGCCGGCAACACGACGCTGGACAGCTCAGGCCTGGGAACATTCGATGTCACCTGGAAGGCACGTACCGAACAGTCCGGCGGCAAGACCAGCCCCGAAGAACTGATCGCAGCGGCACACTCCGCCTGCTTCTCCATGGCTTTCAGCCACGCCCTCGCGGGCGAAGGATTCACAGCTGAAGAAGTAAACACCAAGGCCGACGTCACGTTCGTTCCCGGCACTGGAATCACCGGCAGCCACCTGACCATGACCGCCAAGGTTCCTGGCCTTTCCGAAGAGGACTTCCGCCGCATCTCCGAGGACGCGAAGACCGGCTGCCCTGTTTCAGGCGCACTGGCCAGCATTGAGATCACCTTGGATGCCACGCTGACGGCCTAGCATCACCAGGTGCTCAAAAGCACCAAGGTTTCACAAGAAGAGCCCGCCGGCTTCCTGCAGGAAGCCGGCGGGCTCTTCTGTCTCGTCACCGCTGCTTCAGCCCTTCCGGGGCCGCGCGGGCAACGGCTCCGGACGGAGCTTTCGGTACCCCTCACGGAGTGGGGGCCTGTCGGTTGGCAGTTCCTGGATCATTTCCTTGAGTGCGCCAATACCGTACTCCAGCTGCGGATCCGAGCCGGCCGCATAGGCGTGCGGGGGGAAGAGTACTTCGATATCCGGCTCCACGCCCCGGTTTTCCACATCCCAGCCAATTCCGCCGCTGAACCAGGTAGCGTATCTGGGCTGCGTCACCCCGGTACCGTCGGCCAGGGCGAAGCGGTTGTCGATGCCCACGACGCCTCCCCAGGTTCGCGTACCGATCACCGGTCCAATGCCCCTGAGCTTGGATACCTGGGTGATGATGTCGCCATCAGATCCGGCAAATTCGTCGGCCAGAATGATCACCGGACCCCGCGGTGCATGATCGGGGTACGTTCGGGGCTTCTCGCCACGTGGCATGCTCCAGCCGGTGACCTTGCGGCCGATGAGCTCGGCTACCAGCTGGGAGGTATGCCCTCCACGATTACGCCGTACGTCCACGATGAGCCCGTCCAGGGCGGTTTCCGTATCCAGGTCGCGGTGAAGCTGGGCCCAGCCATTGGCCATCATGTCAGGGACGTGCAAGTAGCCGAACTTTCCGTCCGAGGCTTCGCGCACAGTGCGGCGGTTCGCCCGGACCCAGTCCTGGTACCGGAGCCGTTCTTCATCACGGACAGGAACCACAGCCACACGGCGCTGCGTGCCGGCGGCTTCGCCATGTCCTTCCCCGTTCAACAGGGTCAACTCCACTGTCCGGCCGGCCGCTCCCACCAACTGCATGGCCGGCGTCAAAGCCGCTGAAAGTTCGACGCCGTCAATCGCCAGGAGGACGTCACCGGCCTTCGCGTCCGCACCGGGCCGGGTCAAGGGCGACGTGGCCAGCGGGTCCGAGGACTCCCCCGCGAGAATCCGCGTGATCTCCCAACCCTTGGTGCCGAAGTGAAGCTCAGCCCCCAGGCGCCCTTGGCCGTTCCGGCCGGGCTCGGTGACGAGGGCCGGCTTGACGTAGGCGTGGGATGTACCAAGCTCACCGTGAATCTCCCACAGCAGGTCCACCAAGTCGTCGTGGGACCCGAGCCGGTCCACTATCGGGCGGTACCGTTTGTAGACGGAATCCCAATCCTGGCCTGCCATGTCTGCGGTCCAGAAGAAGTCCCGCTGGAGCCGCCACGCTTCCTCAAAGGCCTGTCCCCAAGCAGCAACGGGGTCCAGGATCACCCTGACCCTGTTCAGTTCCACTTTCACCAGGTCTCCGGACTCCTCGTCCACCTTGGCGTCGGAAGGCACAGAGGTGACCTGCTGGTCCAGGATGTACACAACACGCTTGAGATCGCCGGACAACCTGTAGCTGTCCACGGCGGTAACCAAAGTACTCTTTTTGCGCTTGGCGAGGTCATAGCGCACCAGTGCCGGCACTGTCTTCTTGTCCGAGGGCGTTCCCTTCCCTTCGCCGGTGACACCGGTTAGCTCCGTATCGAGCCATAGCAGGGCACCATCCGCCACGGCCAGCTGCGAGTAGTTCCCTTGAGGTACGGGCACAGTGATGACGCGGTGGGCAAGGCCCTCAGGGTCGACGCCCACGGCAGGTGCGCCGCCGTCGTCGGACTTTACCGAGGAGGCCGGGACATCCTCAAGCGTGTCGACGGACGGGCCGAAGGGTGAAGGGGTGTCTGCAGCCAAGGCGACCAGGTAGGGCTTAATGGGACTCGGGAACGACAGATCAAAGGAGTGGCCGTCGTAGACGGGGTCGAAGCTGCGATTCGACAGGAAAGCGAGGAACTTCCCGTCAGGGGTGAACCTCGGCGATTCGTCGCAGAACCGGCCATCCGTCACGTCAATGATGCCTGTTTCGGTGTGAGCCGGGCGGGTGATACGGAGCTTGCTTCGAGAACCGAAGGCCGTCACTGGCTCGGACCAAGCAAGCCATTGGGAGTCGCCGGACCAAGCCAGTTGTTCAATACTCCCCTCGCCCACGCTGACAACTTGGGTCAACGTGCCCTGCGAAGTATCAGCGACATAGACGTCACCGAAGGAGGTTCCCACTGCCAGCCATCGTCCGTCCGGGCTGGCTTCCACAGCGCTCGTGCGCGTGGGCGAAGGGAAATCAATCCGCACCTCGACGCCGTCTTCGGACGTATCAGGAGCCGCTGGTGCGTCCGTGGAGCTCACGGTGTCAGCAGAGGGCTCGGCCGGCAGGCCGTCGGACTGCCTGTCATCTGCCGGCGCGCCAGGCACTGGTGCTTGAGCAGGAGCATTCCCCTGCCCCAACACATTGGACGCGGATACCGGCTTGGGCAAGGGATCCGCTCCATTGACCGGCGCCGGCGAAGAAACAACTGCTTCGGGAACATCCACGACTGCCGACAAGCGCGATGCGATGCGCTTGATGTACAGGGCTTCGACCGCCCCATGGTCAGCGACGTAGGCGATCCGGCCGTCTGTGAGCGGACGCGGCAGGCGGGCGCGCACTCCCGGTGTCGCTTCCACTACACGGGAGGGGCCGTCCTTGTGCCGGAGCCAGTGCAGGGTGCCGTGCGATTCCACCGCACTGGCCGTCCCTGAAGCATTTGGAACGACATCGCCAAGGTGCGCGGCGACCTTCAGCGGTGCAGGACGGCGTGCCGGTGAAGCCGAGCCCAGGGTGATGTCCAGCTTGCTTGCCTCTGCGTCAGCCTCAAGTGAGGGAAGCACCCACAACTCGCCGGCCGATTCGAAGATGACCCGGCCGCCGTCCGTGCTGGCGTGCCTGACGTAGAAGTCCTCGTGATCGGTGTGGCGGCGCAAGCCTGAACCATCCGGAAGTGAGGAGTAGAGGTTACCGTACCCTTCGTGGTCCGAAAGGAACGCGATCCGTCCCTTGATCCACATGGGGTCGGTGAGGTTGCCGTCGAGCTGCGGCAAGAGGCGCTCGAATTCGCCGTTGCCGTCCGCATCGATCCACAGCTTGCCGGCAGTACCGCCCCGGTACCGCTTCCACCATGCCGGCTCACGCGAAAGGACGCTGGAAACCACAACTGGCTTCTCGTCGCCGATTTCAGGACCAAAGGCAACGGCCTCAACGGGACCAAAGGGAAGTTCGACGGCGGCACCCCCGTCCAGCGGCAGGCTGTAGGCATGCGTGTGGCGGCTTTCCGCTTGCTGGAAGGCGCTGGTCACCACTACGTTGCCCTTCGGCGTGAAACCCTTGACTTTCGTGGTGCTGTGGCCGAAGTACGTCAGCTGCCTGTAACCGCCGCCGTCGACGTCCGCCGTCACCACCTCAGGAGAGGTGCCCACGATCACCGTCCACACGAGTCGCGTTCCGTCGGGGGTGAACCGGGGGTTTCTGGCCGGCAGTTGCTGGGAAGAAACCCGCCAGGCGCGCCCACCGGAAAGGGGTGCGACCCAAACGTCGTCTTCGGCCACGAAAGTGACCAGATCGCCGTGCACATGCGGGAAACGGAGGTAGCTGGAGGAGGTCATTGTTCGATCATAGTCAAGAGGCGCCCACGCTCCGCCGCACCGACAGGCGTTTCCACCGCACACGTTTCCCATGGTGAGATGGGTCATGAGAATTGTGATGTCCGGCGCGTCGGGAATGATAGGAACAGCTCTAGCGGAGCACTTGACCGGCCACGGCCACGAGGTCATACGGTTGGTGCGGAGGCCTGCCAAGGGCCCTGATGAGTGGACATGGGATCCAGCTGCCGGACACCTTGACGAAGCCGTCCTGGACACTGCGGAGGCAGTCATCAACCTTTCAGGAGCCGGAATCGGGGACCGCCCCTGGACCAAAAACCGGATCCAGGTCCTCCGGGATTCAAGACTCCAGGCCACCAGGACCCTGACCGCTGCCATGGGACGCCTTGGCACTCCGCCCGCTACCTTCATCAGCCAGTCGGCGTCCGGTTACTACGGCGCCTCCCGGGATGGCCTCTTGACCGAGGATTCTGGTCCGGGCTTTGGCGTACTGGGGAGTTTGTGTGTCGAGTGGGAACGAACAGCCCGGACAGCACCACAGGGTGTGAGGGTAGTAACCCCCAGGACAGGCGTTGTGCTCAGCACCTCCGGCGGCGCATTGGGCCCGCTCCTCCCGCTGCTCAAGGTTGGGCTGGGCGGGCCGTTCGGAAGCGGCCGGCAGTATTGGCCCTGGATCACGTTGGCCGACGAGGTGAGCGCACTGGCATTTCTCCTGGCCTCCGAGCTCGAAGGCCCGGCTAACGTTTGCGCCCCGGAGAGCGCGGATGTCAACACGATCGTGGGCGCGCTGGCCAAGGCTTACCACCGGCCAGCCTTCTTCCGCGTCCCCGGCCCCGCCCTGCGCCTGGTCTTGGGACGGCTTGCCGATGAACTGGTTTTGGCCAACCAGAAGATGGAACCCGCCCGGTTGTCGGAGGCCGGTTTCCAGTGGCAGCACCCCTCGCTCTCCGACGCCATGGCGTGGCTGACGCAAGACAAAGCACGCTGAATGTGCGGCTGCCGCGCTAGCCGCCGGCTGCGGGGCTAGCCGCCGGCCGCGGGGCTAGCCGCCGGCCGCGGGGCCGGTAACTGCGGGCACGGGCGCTGCCGGTAGGGTGCCCGCCGGGCTGGAGTCAACGGCCAGGATCTCCCAAATCCACCAGCGCCCGGCCTCCCGTACAACACGCACGCTCAGCTCCTGCGGCGGACCGGAAGGCTGTGACCCGGCAACGGCACCGGCTGCGTTGCGTTCCTCATAGCCGGATGATGCAGCGGTGAGCGTGACCGCTGCGTCGCCCGACTCCGCAGACCCGGACACTTCCAGGATGGATAACGACGTGGAGAAACCGGCATACTTTGACCCCGATTCCCGTAGGTGGTCCGCCAGCAGACCGTCGGAAGCTTCAGCGGGTGATGCAGACGCATTCACCAAATCCAGCAAATCCAGCCGACCTTGGCTGAGTGCGATGTCGCGGATGGATGACAGCGTGGTTATGGCTATTGCCGGGTCTTCGGCGTGGAGGCCTTCAGCCAGTACCTGCGGCAGCGTTTCCGGCTGATCCGCGGATGCAGAGGTTCCCGGCTCCGGGGCCGGGCTACCGGTTCCTGTTTCTGCTCCTGTTTCTGCTCCTGTTTCTGCTCCAGCTTCTGCTCCAGTTCGCTTTCCAGTTCCTGTTTCTGTTGGTTGAGGTTCCGCAGACAACTCCATACTTTGTTGCTGCGGGTAGTGCGACCATAAAATCCAGCCCATGCTTCCGAGCAGCAGCCCGGTGGCCAGGATGGCTGCGCCAATTCTGAACCTGCCGCCCCTGAGCCACCCCCCGCTGAACCAACCGCGACTGAACCCACCGCCTACGATCCGGGGCCCGCGGCCCCTTGCCTGAACTTCGCCCTTTGGTCCACGTTGGACGAACCTGAGCCACGAACGGATCCGGCTGGGTATCAGGGATTTACGGCGCGCGGACCGCTCCAAGGCCCGGCGCCGCGTCAGCAGTTCAGGAATCACTGAAGGATGGACGGCGCCGGACAAGTCCACTGGCTCGGGTGCCGCGCTTCGAAAAATGGCCATGGCCAGCTCCCTGGCTGTTGGCCGCAGCACCGGATTCACATCCAGGGCAGCCTCCAATGCGGCCACCAGCGACTTCGGAACATCCGGCACCACCAAAGACAACGGCGGACGAAGTTGCGTGGTTTCCGGGACCGAACCGGTCAGGCAATACCATCCGAGGGCGGCCAGTGAGTAGACATCGAGCTGCGGTTGGAGTTCCCGCATTGTGCCCATCTCCCCATCGGCCCCTGGAGTAACAGGACTGCCAGGACTGCCAGGACTGCCAGGGCTGCCAGGATCCAAGAAACCGGGCGTTCCAACCAAAGGATCCTGCGGGGAACCGCCCACCACGGCGGCCATCCCGAGGTCTGCAAGCAGTGGTTTCCCCTCGGCAGTAAAGAGGACGTTCCCGGGCGCAACGTCACCATGTACGATCCCCTGTCCATGAAGGTAGGCCAATACCTGGGCGAGAGGGGTCAGAATGGTGACGGCTTCCCCCACAGTCAGCTTTCCGCGCCCAGCCATCAGGTTGGCCAGGGAGCCGCCAGCCGCGTAGTCCATGACGATTCCCAGCGTCCCTTCGGAGCCGCTTTCCAGCGGAACTGCCCCATGAACCCCAACCAGGTGCTGATGCTTCAGGGCCGACAAGAGCCTCACCTCTTGGGACGCTTGCTCAAGCCCCCGGGGTCGCACCAATTGACTGCCTGGGTTGGCGCACTTGATCGCAAATCGGGCACCATCGCTGCTCCTGGTGAGGAGCCAAACAGTCGAAGTGCTGCCGCGGCCCAAGAATCGGGTTGTCTCATAACCCGGGGCGGACGGCATGACGGCGGAGGGCGGATCCAGAGTTTCCATGGACAAGATCTACCGGAATCCGGGTTTTCCCGCAGAAGTTATCCACAGGCACCCCCTTGCCGCCATCTTGAACGCCACCGTCACTGGATGCGACTGAGAGCTTCGCCACAAAATCATGGCCTGCCTCCTGCTGGGTCTAAGCTTGAACCCATGACTCTTGAGTTTTCACAACTGGGTCTTGCCCCTGATTTCGTTGACTACATGCAGGGCTGGGACCTGCAGCGCGAAATCCACAACAAAGTTGTTGCGGGCGAGAAGAACAGCACCGTTTTGCTCCTGGAGCACGCTGCCGTCTACACGGCCGGCAAACTTACCGAAGATCACGAGCGGCCCTTTGACGGGACACCCGTTGTCCCCGTGGACCGCGGCGGAAAGCTGACGTGGCACGGTCCGGGGCAGCTGATCGCCTACCCCATCCTCAAGCTCAAGAACCGTGCCGGTATCCGCGATTATGTGGAGCGGCTCGAAGCCACCATGATCGCGGTGATGGCGGACTATGGCATCAACGCCGTGACCGTCAAAGGCCGGGCCGGTGTCTGGATTCTTGCCGATGACAAAGGTCCGGACCGCAAAATCGCCGCCATCGGCATCCGCGTCCTCGATGGCGTGACCATGCACGGTGTCGCCATCAACTGCAGCAACGACCTGTCCCCTTACGAACAGATCATTGCTTGCGGGATTACTGACGCCAGCGTATCCACCATGTCGCTGGAAGCCGGCCGGACCATCAATCCAGCCGACATCGTTGACCGCTTCGTGGAAGAATTCCGCAAGCATGAAGAAGCACTCGTTTCCACCCACGAAGGAGCACTCCAGTGACCTTGGCACCTGAAGGCCGTAAGTTGCTGCGCGTTGAGCAGCGTAATGCGGCGGTCCCGGTTGAACGTAAGCCTGAGTGGATCAAGGCCAAGGTCCAGATGGGTCCTGAGTTTGTCCAGCTCAAGAACCTGGTGAAGAAGGAAGGCCTGCACACCGTGTGTGAAGAGGCCGGCTGCCCGAACATTTTCGAGTGCTGGGAAGACAAGGAAGCGACGTTCCTGATCGGCGGGTCCGAGTGCACCCGGCGCTGTGATTTCTGCCAGATCGATACCGGCAAGCCCTCCCCGGTGGACATGTTCGAACCCACCAAGGTAGCCCGCAGCGTCCAGGCCATGCAGCTGCGCTACGCCACGGTGACCGGGGTGGCCCGTGATGACCTGGCCGATGAGGGCGTCTGGCTGTACGCCGAAACGGTCCGGAAGATCCACGAACTGAACCCCGGCACCGGGGTGGAATTGCTGATCCCGGACTTCTCCGGCAAGCCTGAGCACATCGCGGCGATCTGTGATTCCAAGCCCGAGGTCTTCGCGCACAATGTGGAGACCGTGCCGAGGATTTTCAAGCGGATCCGACCGGCGTTCCGGTACGAAAGGTCCCTGGATGTCATCACGCAGGGCCGGGATCTGGGCATGGTGACCAAGTCCAACTTGATCCTGGGCATGGGCGAGACCCGTGAAGAAATTTCCGAGGCGTTGCGGGATCTGCACCAGGCTGGGTGTGACTTGATCACGATCACGCAGTACCTGCGCCCGTCCGAGCGGCACTTGCCGGTGGACCGGTGGGTCAAGCCGCAGGAGTTCGTGGACCTCCAGCACGAGGCCGAGGAGATCGGTTTCCTGGGTGTCATGTCGGGTCCGTTGGTGCGGTCCTCGTACCGGGCCGGGCGTTTGTGGGCCACCGCGATGCGGAAGAAAGGCCGGGACATCCCCGCCGAACTCGCCCACATCGCAGAAGGCATCCAGGACTCCGGCACCACCCGCCAGGAAGCCTCCACCATCCTCGCCGCCCACAGCTAAACAGACCCGCCCTAAGCCGCGCCGCCATTGATGGCGGCGCGGCTGAGTCGTTTCCAGTGGCTGAGTCGGTTCTAATCCAGATAGAAGCGGTTCCGGGCACCCATGTGATCCAGTTGGAAACACCAGGCGGCACGGCCTATGCCGGAGGTCGCTGCCTCCAGGCCGCGTTCCAGGGTGGGTATGTCAATAACGTGTTCGTCCGGAGCGAAGATAAATTCGTCCCCGGCATGGACCAGGCTCTTTTTAGTCTGGCTTTCCGTATATCCGTGGACGGAGGGGCGAGTCCAAAAGATCCCCTTGCTGACAATTCTGGCCGGTACGCCTGCAGCGGTCGCATTTGAAGGGACGTTCTTGGTAATCAACGCCCGGGCAGCAAGAATGCTACCGGAACCAACCTTCGCTCCCTTGAGGAGAAGGGTATCTTCCCCCAACCACACGTGGTCCCCTACCCAAATCGATTCGCTCGGATTGACGCGTTGGTGGTGCTCCACCGAGTAGATCAAATGAGGGTCGGCCGTTCGGAAAGCAACCCGTGATGAAAACATTGCATCCCGTCCGACGATCACATGCTTGCGTTCAGTGGGAAGGACGCGCGCTTCGGCCGTGAAGGTTGCGCCTGGTCCCAAGTAAAAGACGGATTCTTCGAACACGGTCACAATCAGCCTGAGGAAGCCATGGGACTTCCTTAGATGGATCACGGCGTCGTTGCCCAGAAAGCGGAGCCTGGTGTTGCGGAGCCTTGTTCCGTCCTCCACGAAAAGGACATTTCCGCTGCCGGCAAACTCCACACTTGATGATGTGAATTCGGAACCTGGTGTCTCTTTGAGATGCACCACATTGTCTTGAACCGCGGCGACGTCGGCGTAGGAGCGGATGATCTGGTTCTTTGGCGCTTGGGCACGGCTGGGTGAATCAGTGATGTCCTGCACCGGCCAACACCTCCTTGGAGTCGGCCTGCACAACACTGGCGTCCTCCCAATCGATGGCGGAAAGGACTTCGACGGCCTCGGGGTCTGCATCGGCATCGATCACAAGCAGCAACCGCCGCACCCCGGCAGCGATGACGAACCTCAAGGCTGCGATGTCCGCCAATGCCCAGCCATCGAGTGGTTGAACTACTGCCTTGAAGGCGGTCCGAGAGCTGCTGTCAGGGATCTCTGCAGTTACTGAATCTGTGGTGGCCGCGAAATGGATTTCCATGGTGTCTCCGTCACCGGCCAGGGCACGGCAGTCATAACGGAAGCGGGCGAGGGTGTCGCCGTCGAGTATTGCGTACTCTTGCGTGGTTTCTGTCTCAAGAGTCAGCGGCTGGAAACTAAGGCTCTTTTTCAGCACCCGGGTTCCTGGTTTGACCGCCGCAGGCAGAGCAGCCGTCCACGTGGTTCCACCGGGCGTCAGGGCAATGACCTCGGAGAGCTGATCGATGGGGTCGTAGGCGGGGCAAAGACTCTGCTCGCCTGCGGTGTACTTGACGAAATGGTAGGAGTGTTCCGTCATCAGCTGAAGGAACCGCGTTCGCCCTGAACTCCCGGCAACGAACCAGTTGGCCCCGGCGACCATGGAAGCTTCGGCGTCGATCCGGACCTGTACTTGTACGCTCTGGTCATATCGGAAAGTTCGCAATTCTTCGCAGGCGAACTCTTTGTCAATCGGGCCGCTGAGGAAGCTTCGCAAAATACACAACATGGCAGGCAGGGCGGACCTTGCGACGTCTGAGTGCCCGCCGTGGATGCGGTATTTGGAGAGATTGGGTATATCTGATGCCAGTTCGATCAGTGAGTGATTGCTCAGCTCATCGGAATTCGTATAGAAGTAGTCAATCCTGCGTCCTTCCGCCAAGTACCTGCGGAGCCGCTCCTCTGGTTGTTCGACTTCGCGCAGAGCGGGATTCTGCAAGAGGTTGTCCCTGAAAAACGGCTTATTGAAGTAATACGGCAGGTTCATTTGCGGGACAGCCAGCAGCAACGCGGCCCGGGGATAATTCTCCGCGTAGTGGATGGCAATGGAACCACCCTTGGAAGCTCCGAAGAACAGCATCTCCTGGGCATCTATGTTGAACCGGCTCCGGAGCCCTTCAATGGCTCCCCCAACCCTGCTGTCCAGAGGCCTTCCCGAGTTGTCCACCATCATGTAGGAACCTGCCACCAGGTAACGGTCTTGGAAGCACACCATCAGGGTCTCTTGCAGGTCCACCTCAGTGAGGTCCTTAAGGTAGCTGACCGCATAGGAAATCCGGGTTGTTGAGGGGCCGAATCCCGGAAAGGTGATGAGCATTTTCTTCGGGTTTTTCGTGTTTCCCCGCAGGGAGTAGAACACGTCCCCGTGCTGCTCCACGCCGTACCGCTCGTCGTAGGCGAGCTGCTGTTGGGTGGTGAATGCTCCGCGCCCGATTTTCAATTCATATGGCACGTCGATATCGATCGTGAAGCGGGAGGGGTCCTCCGACGTGACCATGATGTTGCGGTATTCCAGAGGAAAGCCGCGGGCCGGAGGCTCAACCTGGTTTCCGTAGACTACTTTCCCATCCTGAAGGAGCCGGAACTGATGCCCCTTCCAAGCCTCCCAATTGCCCAGGGTCAGTTTCGCAAAGTAGACCCCCTGCGGGAGGCTCTCGGAGGCAACCCGGCGTATTCTTCCCTCCAGGGCTCTTGCCTTAATGATGCGCCGCACGGGCGAATCAGCGCGGGTCGCCAGGACTGCCCTGGCGACCTCCAGGCCGGCAGGCGAGTAGGCTGCCGCGCGGCCTGCTTTGGTGATGCTCCTTCTGAAGCCATGAACCAACGCCATCAGAGACTCAACATCCTTTCGACGATCTTTTCATTGATGCGTCCTGGATCCACGCCTTCAAAGAATCGTTCCCGGCGCCCGATGTACTCAGGATCGGTGACAGTGAATTCCTTCCGGACGATGTAATTGATCAACCCGGCGTGCTCATGGAACACCGGGCCCAGCCCCTCGTCGGCGTAGTCCAGACGGCTTTCATAGGGTTGGTCGTTGAAGAAGTCGGCTGCGTCCCAGTGGTAGTAGGCGATCGGTGTGCCCACGAATGCTGCGTCAAGGGCTGCTGAGCTGTAGTCGGTCACTACCAACTCGGCGGCACGGATCGCTTCCCGATAGCTTAATTCCGACTTCACGATGCGATCTGTGAACCTGAACTGACCGGCACGCTTTTCCACATTCGGATGCAGCTTCACATGCATTATCCGGTCAGTTTCCTCAAGGAACTTCAGGAGGGCGTGGTCCGACAGCAACGCGTCAATGGCTTGGAAATAGCTCGACTGGACAAAGTGCTCGGTGGAGGACTGGTGCAGGTTGAAGCGCCACGTTGGCATAAAGAGAAGATGCTGTTGCCCGAGGGTGTCGCGGTTCAAGGACTCGTAACGGGGCAATCCACTGTTCAGCGTTTCAATGGGGGCAAGTTTTTCCATGTATTCGGCCTCGATCCTGCCCGTGGCAATGAAGACATCGAAATACTTGGAGAGCACCCAGTCGGACATGTCATTGAGTTGGATTCCATGCTGAAGGTAGACAAAACGCGAGTTGGCGAAGGACTTGCCCCGATACCTGATGCTGTAGATCTGGGAGGAGACGACGAGGTCCGATACAAGGAATTTCTCGTAGAACTCCTTGGTGAAGATTGAGATCAGCTTGAAGCCCTTGGCTTGAAGCCGATCCCAATCAGGCGACTTGGGGTTGATTGCGAAGTACGCCTGGTCGAACTCGGGGTGCTTTGCCGTGAAGTACTCGTACAAGTGCTCTGCGTTGTCATCTGCCTGAAAGGGCCGGTCGAAGAAGAGGATGGTCGAGGAAGGACGGATCGGCCGGTTATAGAAGTTGTAACTGCCGGGCCTGGCATGGCCGGACCTGAGATTGCGTGCCCGGTAGCACTTGTTGATGGTCAGGATTTCCTGGTCGAACAGCAACTCATACAGGGGCACCTCCCCGGCGCCGCCGTCATCGGTATTGGGGCGAAAAACCAGGTAGGCGTCCTTGGTGCTCAATTGCTTGAAGAACTGCTTGCCGTCTGCCGGGTCGTCCAGCCAACGGATCCACGCGGCTTCGAAAGGCTGCAAGGTCTCCACCATGGCCAGAAGTTCCATCAGTTCGAAGCCGCGGATGAGGTCCCTCAAGTGGTTCAGGGAAATGGACGTCGCCTTCTGTCCCCGGATGCCCCTGAGAAACAGAGAAACGTAGCGCAGAACCTGCAGTCGGATTTCCTTGGAAGGAAGGGGCATCACCGGCATCAGGCGGCTGGCCTCCGCAGAAACCCTGAGGCCGGTTGCAGCCTTGGTGTCCGAGGCTGTAGAGAAACCCGTGATAAGTGGCCTGACCTTGGCTATGGACCAGTACATCCGGTAGCTGGTGTAGATGGCTGAACGATCCACATCCCCAAGCGCCTCCAGGGCGTCGGACAATCTCCTGGTGTTGAAAGCACTGCCAAAGACATCGGTGTCGCGGGCGTAGTGGTAAGTGTCATCGAGCTTGGTTCCAGCCACATTCTTGGGGATGGGCCCTGTGTAGATGACAGGCTCCGCGAGATAGACAGTGCGCGACTTGAGGTACTCAAAGATCGTGGCGACGTAGTTCGCGGACAACAGGTGGGAAGTTCTCATAAAGATGACGTACTTGCTGTCGATTTCCCGGCATAGCCTGGCAATGACGGGCGTTGTCAAGGACTCGGCCACATGGAGGACGGCGAAGTGGGATTCAAGCCGCAAGCGTGCAGCAATCAGTCGCCGGTACATGGCTGACTCGCGGTCGAGTTGTCCGGTTTCCTCAAGGACGATGGTGAGCAGTGGCGGCAAATCGGGCATGTGGTTCCTATGGGGATCGAACGGGGAAATGCGCAGTATCGAGTCACTCCGGCGCTTGGGAGTCACTTAAACGAAGTGACATGGCGGGCTGGATCATGACGAAGAAATCAAAAATGAATCGATGGCGCTCCGGCGCAGTTCCCCAAGGCGTCCGGTGTCCGGGCATGGATCACGTAGAATTAAGGCACTATGGCGAACTCCCCTGATTCCAGCAAATCGACCCCCTCGGCCGACGCCCCCAAGCGTGGGCTGTTCCAGCGCAAGCCCAAGGAAGCCAAGGCAAAGAAGCCCAGCCAACTGAAGCAGATCGCTGAAGTCTTCAAAATGACCCGGCGGAATGATCCCCAGGTTGTATGGATCATGGTGCTGGCATTCCTTGCTGTGGTGGCGGTCGCATTCCTGGTCGGCTTCCTCCTGGAGAACTGGGTCACCGGCCTGATCATTGGTATTCCACTGGGTCTTTTGGCGGCGGTCTTCATCCTTTCCCGAAGGGCCGAGAAAGCCGCCTTCGCGCAGATCGAGAACCAGCCCGGCGCCTCCGGCGCCGCCCTGGGAACCCTTCGCCGCGGTTGGGTCACCCAGGACCAGCCCGTAGCTGTCAATCCCCGCACACAGGACGCCGTCTTCATGGCGATAGGCCGCCCCGGTGTAGTACTTGTCAGCGAGGGCCCCACCCACCGCGTCAAGCCCCTCGTGGATGCAGAGCGCAAGCGCCTCGCCCGCATCCTCCCGAACGTCACCATCCACGTTCTGGAATCCGGGCGCGGCGAAGGCCAGGTGCCGCTGAACAAGCTGGCGAAGACCATGGGCAAGCTCAAGAACGAGCTCACCAAAATTGAGGTCAATGCCGTGAGCAAGCGCATCAACTCGCTGGGAAACCGCCTGCCGATTCCCAAGGGCATCGACCCCTACAAGGCCCGCCCTGACCGCAAGGCCGCACGCGGACGCTGACATTCTTCCTGGCAACAAAAATACTGCTTAACAAAAAACCGCCGCTCCCGATCCGGGCGCAGCGGTTTTTTTGGCTTTGTTCCGGGAGGAAACCCTACATCCGGATAAGGATCGTGTTCATGGCTTTGTCGTGGAGGCCACGCTGGTCGGGATCAAAGACAACTGCCGGTATGACCAGGCACAAAAGGATTGTCCGGACCAGCGCGGCCACGGGACCTGCCGGGCCACCTCCCAGGCGCACCACATGGATACCAACGATCCGGTGCCCGATGCTGTAGCCCAGGGTGCCAATCAAGAGAATCTGCTCAGCAGCAAAAACTGCCAGCGTTGCCCATTGGTTTCCCCCAAAGGCAAAATTGCTGATGACCAACGCGATGGTCCAATCCACCATGATCGCCAGGATGCGGCGACCGGCGCGGGCGGTGGAGCCGGGGCCCGATTCGGGCAGCCCAAGCCTCTCGCCGGGGTATTTTGAGATTCCTGAAGTGTCCGGACCACTGAGCCAGGAGCCTATGTCTTTTCGATCAACCACCCCCCAAGCCTAACTGCTGGCATGCATGCTGTCCGACTCACAGCGGCTTCGGCAAGGGACCGGCGGCGGTGTTCAGGCGGCTGCAGTGTTCGCCCACCGGACCCGCTTGGACCAGAGACGGTGAAGCCGACTACCGTTTACACAACAGATGATTCTGTAACCTGCCGGAAACAATACTGACACCCCCGGGAAATCCCATCTCCCTATGGTGGTATGAGTTGCCAGCCACCACCGCAAGGGGATGTTTTGTGTCTCCGGAGCTTTGGCATGGGCTGCACCACGCGGCCTTCCGGGCCTGTTACTTGATATGCATAAGGAGCATAGATGTTCAAGACTGCGGACGAAGTCCTCAAGTTCATCAAAGACGAAGACGTCAAATTCGTCGATATCCGCTTCACCGACCTTCCTGGTGTCCAGCAGCACTTCAATGTGCCGGCCAAGAGCGTCGACCTCGATTTCTTCGTCCACGGCCAGCTCTTCGACGGATCTTCCATCCGCGGCTTCCAGGGCATCGCCGAATCCGACATGCAGCTCATCCCGGATGTGACCTCGGCTTTCATCGACACCTTCCGCATCGAGAAGACACTCGCGCTGAACTTCTCCATCGTGAACCCCCGCACCGGTGATCCTTACCACCGCGATCCCCGTGGCGTAGCTGAGAAGGCTGAAGCGTACCTGGCATCCACCGGCATCGCCGATACCGCGTTCTTCGCTCCCGAAGCCGAGTTCTTCGTCTTCGACAACATCCAGTACGAGTCCTCCCCGCAGGGCAGCTTCTACAAGATCGACTCTGAAGAAGCCCACTGGAACACTGGCCGCAAGGAAGAGGGCGGCAACCTCGGTTACAAGACCCCGGTCAAGGGCGGTTACTTCCCGGTCTCCCCCACTGACAAGCAGGCCGACCTCCGCGATGCCATGTGCATCGAGCTGGACAAGGCAGGCCTCGAAGTTGAGCGCTCCCACCACGAGGTTGGATCCGCCGGCCAGGCTGAGATCAACTACAAGTTCACCACGCTGACCGCGGCTGCTGATGATCTGCAGAAGTTCAAGTACATCATCAAGAACACAGCAGATGCTTGGGGCAAGTCCGTTACCTTCATGCCGAAGCCTGTCTTCGGTGACAACGGCTCGGGCATGCACTGCCACCAGTCGCTGTGGAGCAACGGCGATCCCCTGTTCTATGACGAAAAGGGCTACGCAGGCCTCTCGGACATGGCCCGCTGGTACATCGGCGGCCTGCTGAAGCACTCCTCCGCGGTCCTGGCATTCACCAACCCGACGGTCAACTCCTACCGCCGCTTGGTCAAGGGCTTCGAAGCCCCCGTAAACATGGTTTACTCGCAGGGCAACCGCTCCGCAGGCATCCGCATCCCCATCACGGGCACCAACCCGAAGGCCAAGCGCATCGAGTTCCGCGCTCCGGACCCCTCCTCCAACCCGTACCTGGCGTTCGCCGCGCAGCTGATGGCCGGCATTGACGGTATCCGCAACCGCATCGAGCCGCCGGCTCCGATCGACAAGGACCTCTACGAGCTCCCCGCCGAGGAAGCCAAGGACATCCCCAAGGCTCCGGGCTCCCTGGAAGAAGCCCTCGAGGCCCTTCGCGAGGACAACGAGTTCCTCCAGGCCGGCGGCGTCTTCACCCAGGACCTCATCGATACTTGGATCGACTACAAGTACGAGAACGAGATCCGCCCGCTGTCTCTGCGCCCGAACCCCTACGAGTTCGAGCTCTACTACGGCGTCTAAGCTCCACCACACGCATTAACAAAGGCGATCCCCGGCCCATACGGACCGGGGATCGTTTCTTGGTGCGGTCGCAGACTACTCAGTCTTATCCTGATCGCGTTCGCGGATATTCCTGGCGATTTCGTCCAGTTTCTCCTTCACGAACCCGGCCGCTTCCGAAAGACCCTTCTCAGCGCTGCCGAGCGGATCAAGCTGAAGGTAGACCTTGTGATCTATGGTGAGGTCGTATTCGTCCTTGAGGTGGGTGCCGCCACCCACTCCTGCGAGCGATAAGTAGACCAGCGCTTCAGTTCGCGCAATGCCCGCGATGGTTCCGAAGACCACAGTGAAGTCATTGGGCTGAAAGCTCACGGACTGACCCACGTGGCGCCGGTCCAACTCCCCGGCTGTTATGGTCTTCTCTGTCGAACTTCCGTTGTATTCCATGGACTTTTCCTCTGCCTCGAGAACAGTGACAGAAGAAGTCTATAAGGATACTTAGCGTCTGCGCAGCTTGATGCACAGCGGCGACACTACCCGACGCATGAGCGCCTGCACAGGGAAGCGATCAGTGCTGGGTTCTGGGCGATTGTCCGGATTCTTCCGGTGCCGCACAGTCGGCGCAGAACACCGTGTCGGTTTCTTCGCCGCAGCACTGGCAGCGATGGAGCAGGGCCGCTGGTTCAACCACATACGTTGTCATACCCACCATGCTGCCTTTGCAGGAACAGCAGGGTCACGAGTAGCGTGTACTCGTTTTTTCCTTGCCGGGCGCGGAGACTACTTGGTTTGCCGGAAGCGGCAGTCCCTCGCGCCCTGGATTTCCCGCTCCCGCGGAGGCCTCACACACTCCGTCGTCAGAGAAGGTGGCGAAGCAGCGCCGGCAGGCAAAGGTACCCGCCCGCCCGTAACGCGATGACCAGTGCGGCCCCGCCTGCGCGCAGCGGAAACAGCACGTGGTGGAGAAAGCTGCACCGTCCGGATCCACCATGCTTGTCACGGGAGCATCCTAAAGGACAGCGGGCAGTGCGGACCAGCCCCTTCGCTCCGGACCCGCTCTATTGTTTTCCGTACTTCTTATGCACAGCCTGCTTGCTCACGCCAAGGCAAAGGGCTATCGCCTCCCACGACAACCCGGATTGCCTGGCCGCGCGAACCAGGGACGCCTCGCGCCGACCCACTTCCTTCTGAAGTTCCGCCACGGCATACAGTGCCTCAGCCGGGCCCATTCCATCCATCGATCCCACCAGTGTTTTCATCCGGTCCACCTCCATATCGTCAACGTTAGTTGACGAACTGCGTAGCGTCAACCGTAGTTGACAACCGAATCACGTAAAAGCCCGGTACATGATGCGCTGCGGGCCGGAACTGCCTCCCTCATACCTGCCGACATCACCGAAGCCCGCCTTGGAGTAAGCAGCCTGGCCAGCCGGATTGCGCTCGTTAACGGAAAGCACGACGCCGGCCTGGCCGCCTTCCAGCCGTCCCGTCAGCTTTCGAGCTTCCTCCACAGCCGCGCGCGCGGCCCGTGTTCCCAAACCTCGCCCTTGGCTTCCCGAGTCAATCAGGAAGCCCCTGAGAAGCCACACAGAATCGTCGTCGGACCAACCTGCCAACCGGGCGGCACCGGATTGGAGGGTCAGCACGCCAACAGCGATGCCCCCGGACTCGATGACATACGGCATGCGGGACTCTTCCTCCAGGGCTATCAGCATCATCCGGAGAGGGTCACCGACGAATGCCCGCTGCGGCTCCTCGACGGCCAGTCCAGCGACGGAACCGAGTTGGATGGCCCGTGCGTCATTGTCCAGGAGTTTGAGCGGGATCAGCCAAACGTCACCGACATCGATGTGATCACTCACGCTCGAAAACGGATCTCCTGAGTCATATTCGAGCATTTTGCGGGGTCTTCCTACTAGGGTTGTCACATCAGTTCCCTACGTCGAAGGAACCTTCCATGGGCCGGCCGAACGTCATTCTGATCTGTGTGGATGAGTGGAGGGGCGACTGCCTGTCCTCTGACGGTCATCCCTACGTCGAAACACCCCATCTCGACGAACTCGCCCGTAGCGGCGTGCGGTTCTCCAAAGGCTACTCTGCTACACCTTCCTGTGTTCCTGCCCGGGCGGCCCTGTTTACCGGCCAGTCCCAGGAACGGCACGGCCGGGTGGGGTACAACGACGGCGTACCCTTCCATGCAGTCCACCCGGTGACCGTACAGGACGAGTTCAGAAAGGGCGGCTACCACACACAGGCGATCGGCAAGATGCATGTATGGCCGGAACGCTCCAGGCTCGGCTTCGATGACGTGATCCTCCATGACGGCTACCTTCACCACGCACGGCGGGAACATCGGCAGCACTTCGCCATGTTTGACGACTACGTGCCGTGGCTTAGAAAGCAGCCAGGAGCCGGTCCGGACGCCGAGTATTTCGATCACGGCGTAAACTGCAACTCGATCGTCGCCCGGCCGTGGGATAAAGCCGAAAACCTGCACCCCACGCATTGGATCGGAACGCAGGCCATCGAGTGGATGCACCGCCGTGACCCGGTTAAGCCCTTCTTCCTCTACCTCTCCTTCCACCGTCCGCACCCACCGTACGATCCGCCGTCGTGGGCGTTTGAGCAGTACCTCGGCATACCCAACTACGAACCAGTGCTGGGCAACTGGGAACACCACTGGGACGAGCACCGGAAGGACGGCGACTACCAAGCGAGCTATGGCCGCATGCCGGACCACGTGGTCCACCGGGCCAGGGCAGGCTACTACGGGCTGATGGCGCAGATCGACCTGCAGATCAACCGGATCAGGGAGTCGTTGGCGGACTTCGGGCTGGATGGCAATACGGTGATCGCCTTCACCAGTGACCACGGTGAAATGATGGGCGACCACCGGATGTTCCGCAAAGCAGTCCCCTACGAGGGGTCTGCACGGATTCCCTTCATCATCGCCAACGCCCCGGCAGCAAGGGACGCTGCACGCGGAGCCGTGGTGGACCACGTGGTGGAACTGCGCGACATCATGCCCACGCTGCTGGACCTGGCCGGGCTGCCCATCCCGGACTCGGTGGACGGCAAGTCCCTTGCCCCGCTGGTGCGGGGGCAGGATACCGGGGCCGTCCGGCAGGTCCTGCACGGTGAACACGTCTACTGGGGGCAGAACCTGCATTGGCTGACCGATGGCCATCACAAGTACATCTGGGGTTCCGGGAAGGGCACAGAAGAACTGTTCAACCTCGACGCCGATCCCCAGGAACGATTCAACCTCGCCGAAGACCCCGCACACCACCACCAACTGCGACTATGGCGCGGACGGATGGTGGAAACACTCCAGGACCGGGAGGAGGGTTACGTAGCCGACGGCGCGCTGGTTCCCGGCGTGCCGGTGGTCGCCATGCTTCGGCATGCCCGTGAAAAGGCCCAGGCCGCACTTCCCATGGGCTAATTGCCGTAGAACACCTTCTCGAACACACCCCTGGCCCGCCGGCTGAGCCGCAGGTAGTCCTCTTCGAACTGGCCCGCATGTCCGGGAGCGTACCCACACCAGCGCGCTGCAGCTTCGAGGTCTTTCCGGGATGAAGGCAGGAGGTCCGAAGCCCGTCCGGTGACGATCACATTCGCTGAACGGATCCGGCTGGCAAACCTCCACGCGTCCCGCAGAAGTGTGGCGTCATCGTGACTGATGAAGTCCAGCTTTTCCGCCGCTTCGAGGGCTTCAAGGGTGGAAGTGGTGCGGAGTTCCACATGCTTGCCTGCGTGTTGCAGTTGAAGCAACTGGACCAGCCACTCGACGTCGCTGAGGCCACCGCGTCCAAGTTTGACGTGACGCGCAGGATCAGCGCCACGTGGCAGCCGTTCTGATTCAACGCGTGCCTTGACCCGACGGACTTCCCGCACATCCTGTTCCGCCAGTTCCCGGGGGTAGCGGATCGGATCGATGAGCTTGAGGAAATCGGCAGCCAGCTCGTCGGAACCAGCCATGGGGCGCGCCCGCAGCAGTGCCTGGGCCTCCCAGATCAGCGACCAGCGGCGGTAGTACTCCGCATACGACTCCAGCGAGCGGACCATTGCGCCGTTCTTCCCCTCTGGCCGCAGGTCCGCGTCCACCATGAGGACCCTTTCGGCCATGATCGCCGGCTTGAGTGGCTGGGTGAGGAAGCTGGAGACTTTGGCGACGATCGCCGTCGCCTGCTCCTGGGCCTCTGCGTCGGAAAACCCGGGCCGGGCACGATGCACGTAGATGACGTCCGCATCCGAGCCGTAGCCGATCTCGCGTCCGCCCTGACGCCCCATGGCTACCACCAGGACATCCGTTTTGAGTGGTCCATCGGAGGCAATCACGGCTTCCGCCACGTGCAATGCCCCTAGAACGGCGGCACGATCCGTCTCGGCCAAAGCAAGTCCCACGGCATCCTGGTCCAGCAATCCGGAGCTGTCGGCAATCGCTGTCCGCAGGATTTCGCGGCGCCGGATCAAGCGGATGAGCCTCATGGCACTTTCGGGATCCGGGTGCCGGGACAGCTTGGACTGGATTTCCTGCCATTGGGCTTCGAAGCTGATGGGCACCAGCTCTTTGTCGCTGCCCAGCCAGGCCACGGATTCCGGGGAAACTTCCAACAGATCCGAGATCAACCGGGAATTGGCCAACACCTGGCACAGGCGTTCTGCCGCGGCTTGGGAATCCCTCAACAGGCCCAGGTACCAGTGAGTGGTTCCCAAAGCCTCACTGACCCTGCGGAAAGCAAGCAGGCCTGCGTCAGGGTCCACGCCTTCAGCGAGCCAGCCCAACAGGATCGGCAGAAGCTGCCGCTGCAAAGCAGCCCGCCGGCTGACCCCCGCTGTCAGCGCTTCAATGTGCCGCATGGCTCCCTGCGGATCCGAGTAGCCAAGAGCCGCAAGCCGGCCCTGGGCTGCCTCGGGACTGAGCTTGGCGTCTTCGCTGCTGAGCTTGGCCGCAGTATTGAGCAAGGGGCGGTAGAAAATCCGCTCGTGAAGCTCCCGCACGGATTTTTTGGTTTTCTGCCAGGTGGCCATCAGCTGGTCAGGGTGGGGCCGCTCCATGGAGAAGGGTCCCAGGACAGCTTTGGCAAGGAACCGCTGGGCGTCCTCCGTGACAGGCATAAGGTGGGTACGGCGCAGCTGGAAAAGCTGGATCCGGTGCTCCAGCAGGCGGAGGTAGCGGTAGGCGTTGTCGAAAGCGGCTGCATCCGTGCGGCCAATGTAGCCTCCAGCGGACAGTGCGGCTATGGCCGAAGTGGTGTCCTTGCACCGGAGCGACTCGTCGGATTTACCATGGACCAGCTGCAGCAGTTGGACAGTGAACTCCACATCGCGGAGGCCGCCCCGCCCCAGCTTGATCTGGCGTTGCTCTTCGGCTGCCGGGATGTAGTCGGTTACCCTTCGCCGCATCGCCTGGACCGATTCGACGAACCCCTCCCGGCCCGCCGAGGCCCACACCAAGGGTTCAACTGCCTTCTCATAGCGCTGGCCCAGTTCCCGGTCACCTGCGATGGTCCTCGCCTTGAGCAGCGCCTGGAACTCCCAGCTTTCGGCCCAGCGTGCGTAGTAGCTCAGGTGCGAGGGCAGGGTACGGACGAGTGGCCCGGACTTTCCCTCCGGGCGAAGGTTGGCATCGACTTCCCACAGCCCGGGCTCTGGTGCCGACGAGGAGATTGCCCGGGATATTCCCGATGCCAGTGCCGTGCCGATGGTCGATGCCCGGGCGTCTTCCAGCTCACCGGCCTCAATAACGTAAATGACATCGACGTCGGAAATGTAGTTCAGTTCACGGGCGCCGCATTTACCCATGCCCATGACGGCAAGGCCGACGTCGGCGATCTCGGCGGCAGCATACTGTCCAGCCGCTTCGGCCCGCGAGACAGCCAGGGCGGCCTCAATGGCGGCACCGGCGAGGTCGGCCAGTTCGGCTCCGACAGAGGGCATGAAGTCCTGGGGTGAGGCAGCACAGAGATCCTTGATGGCCAGCTCAGTCAGCCCCCGGCGATAAGCACTCCTCAGGGCCGCATAGGCTGGCATCCCGGTCATCCCCGCCACTGGGCGCAGGGCTCCAGGTTCGGCTTTCACGGATCGGAGCAGCATTGCCCGGAGTTCCTCGCTGGAGGCCTGGAGAGGCTCCGGGCTGACGCGGACATCAAAGACGTCCAAGTGCTCGGGCCGGCGCATGAGGAACTCCCCCAGTGCCTCTGAAGCGCCGAGCAGGCGGTACATGGGCTCGCTGGTGTCCTGGTCCGCCGCAGCCAGTTTCTTCAGCCCGGGGTTTTTCTCGAGAAGCCGGACCAATGACTGGAGGGCGGTGTCCGGGCTCGCCGACATGGAGAGCCCGGCAAAGAGCGATTCCTGGTCAATCCCCTCAAGTTCGGGGGCTGCAAGGAACCGTTCGGCTTTTTCGAGATCACTGAAACCGGCTGAAATGAGCCGACGTGCGAGGCTCACTGGCCCTGCCTACAGAATGCCGAGGTTGCGCTGCAACTCGTATGGCGTGACCTGGAGGCGGTAATCCTGCCATTCCGCGCGCTTGTTGCGCAGGAAGTGCTCGAAGACCTGTTCGCCCAGGATCTCCGCAACAAGTTCAGATTCCTCCATGGCACGGATGGCGTCGTGGAGGCTGGCGGGCAACGGCGCATGGCCCATGGCCCTGCGCTCCGCGGTGGTCAGCGACCACACGTCGTCTTCGGCCGCAGCGGGAAGTTCGTAGCCTTCCTCGATGCCCTTCAGGCCGGCGCCCAGCAGAACGGCGTACGCCAGGTAGGGGTTGGTGGCGGAGTCAATCCCGCGGTACTCGATGCGCGCCGATTGGCCCTTGCCGGGCTTGTACAACGGAACGCGAACAAGTGCCGAACGGTTGTTGTGTCCCCAGCTGAGGTAGCTTGGCGCCTCGCCGCCACCCCAGAGCCGCTTGTAGGAGTTCACGAACTGATTGGTGACGGCGGTGAACTCGGGGGCATGCTTCAGGATTCCCGCGATGAACTGGCGTGCCGTCTTGGAGAGCTGGAACTCGGCGCCCGCTTCGAAGAACGCGTTGGTATCGCCCTCGAACAGGGAGAAGTGGGTGTGCATTCCCGAGCCGGGGTGGTCGGTGAACGGCTTGGGCATGAAGGTGGCGTAGGTTCCCTGCTGGAGGGCCACTTCCTTGATGACCGTACGGAACGTCATGATGTTGTCAGCGGTCTGCAGCGCATCCGCGTAACGGAGGTCGATCTCGTTCTGGCCGGGACCACCTTCATGGTGGCTGAATTCCACGGAAATACCGACCGATTCGAGCATGGTGACCGCGGTGCGGCGGAAGTCCTGGGCAACGCCGCCCGGAACGTGGTCGAAGTAGCCTCCCTCGTCCACCGGGACCGGGGAGCCGTCCGGCCCTAGGTCCTTGGACTTGAGGAGGTAGAACTCAATCTCCGGGTGGGTATAGCAGGTGAACCCCATGTCCGCAGCCTTGGCCAGGGTCCGTTTCAGGACGTTGCGGGGATCAGCGGCCGACGGCTCGCCATCGGGGGTCAGGACGTCACAGAACATGCGCGAGGTCTGCTCTGTTTCACCACGCCACGGCAGGATCTGGAAGGTCGACGGGTCAGGTTGGGCCAGCATGTCCGATTCAAAGACGCGGGCGAGGCCCTCAATTGCCGAACCGTCAAAACCAAGGCCTTCTTCAAAGGCGCCTTCGACCTCGGCGGGCGCAAGCGCCACCGACTTAAGGGAACCTACGACGTCGGTGAACCACAAGCGTACGAAGCGCACGTCACGCTCTTCGATCGTCCGCAGAACGAACTCTTGCTGGCGGTCCATAGGGCCTCTTTTCCGATTCAGTGTCCATGCCGCTTGTTCCAAGACTTTGAAGCCACGACAACTCAGCCTTCACTCTACTAACAGTTCGCTGCTATTGCCGCAGCAGTACCTTCGCGTAACACAGCGTTTACATTCCGTGACGCCGGGCACACTGGTGGCAGGCACCGTCGGCACGGCTTAGGCTCTATCCATGGCCCCGAGCAACCTCCCTGAGTCCACCACGCCCGCTGAAGTTCCCGCACCTTACGGGACCGGCCCTTCAGCGCCCTCAACGTCACCCTCCGCGGCGGCCTCAAAGCCTGCCGGCCGGGTCAGGATCCACCATCTCCAGCAGGCCAAGGACAACGGTGCCCGGTTCGCCATGCTGACCGCCTACGAGCAGTACACGGCGGAAATCTTCGACCAGGCAGGAATCGAAGTCCTCCTCGTGGGTGATTCAGCGTCGAACAACGTCTACGGCAACGAAACCAGCCTTCCGGTCACCGTGGACGAGCTGCTGCCGCTGACGCGCGCCGTAAGCCGGGCCGCAAAGCGCGCGCTGATCGTGGCCGATCTTCCCTTTGGCAGCTATGAAGTCTCCCCGGGACAGGCAGTTGCCACCGGCGTCCGCTTCCTGAAGGAAGGCTTGGCGCACGCCGTCAAAATTGAGGGAACCGCCTACTACGCGGACACTGTCAAGGCCATGGTCCAAGCCGGAATCCCTGTCATGGCCCATATCGGCTTCACGCCGCAAAGCGAACACGCCCTCGGCGGATACCGGGTCCAAGGCCGGGGAGAAGACGCACAACGCCTCATCGACGATGCTGTTGCCTTGCAGGATGCGGGGGCTTTCAGCGTGCTCATGGAAATGGTGCCGGCGGAAACCGCAGCCGCCGTGGATGCAGCGTTGCGCGTACCCACCGTGGGAATCGGCGCCGGCAACACCACCACCGGACAGGTGCTTGTGTGGCAGGACATGGCCGGTTTGCGCGGAGGCAAAATGGCAAAGTTCGTCAAGCAGTACGCTGACCTCCGCACTTCTTTGGCCGACGCCGCTGCCGCCTACGGGGAGGACGTCAGGTCCGGGCAGTTCCCCGGACCTGAGCATTCCTTCTAGTCCCCGTACAGGTCAGCACGGGTCCCGGTCAGTCCTCGTCCTGGGCGTCCCAGGCGTCATTGCGGGCTTTGACCTTTTCCAAGGCGTGCTCGGCTTCTTCCCTGGTTTTATAGGGTCCAATCAGCTGGGACCAATCGGACATGGCGTCCTCTTCGATCTGATGCGTCTTGACGTTGTACCAGTACTCCGTCACGTCTCCTCCTCGATCCTGGGTGGGCCGGACGCGTAACTTTGGCGGAGTCGCAGGAACCCAACCATGCTTTGTTACTTACGTCTCTTGTGTGCCTTATATGATCAATCTATGCCTTCTCTTGCTTCGACTGCACCCATCGGCGCCCTCACACCGGGAACCATCAGCCCCGAACGGCCTGTCCCGGCTTCCATTCCGCGGCCCGAGTACGTCGGCAAGAAGGCACCTGCCAGGTTCACGGGCTCCGAGGTGAAGTCGCCGGAGACCATTGAGAAGATCCGGATTGCGGGGCGGATCGCAGCGCAGGCCATCGTGGAGGTCGGCAAGCACATCCAACCCGGTGTCACCACCGACCACCTGGACAAGGTCGGGCATGAGTTCCTCCTCGACCACAAGGCTTACCCGTCAACACTCGGTTACCGCGGTTTTCCCAAATCCCTCTGCTCTTCCCTCAACGAGGTCATTTGCCACGGGATCCCGGACTCCACAGTCATACAGGATGGCGACATCCTGAACATTGACATCACAGCTTTCATCAACGGCGTCCATGGGGACACCAATTACACTTTCCTGGTTGGCGACGTGGATGAGGAATCCCGTCTGCTGGTTGAGCGTACGCAGGAGTCGCTCAACCGGGCCATCAAGGCCGTGGCCCCGGGCCGCGAAATCAACGTAATCGGCCGTGCCATCCAGTCCTACGCCAAACGCTTCGGCTATGGCGTGGTTCGGGACTTCACGGGCCACGGCGTGGGTGAGGCCTTCCATACGGGCCTCATCATCCCGCATTACGACGCAGCCCCGGCGTACAACACCGTGATCGAGGCAGGCATGGTCTTCACCATCGAACCCATGCTGACCCTCGGCACCATCGAATGGGATATGTGGGCGGACGACTGGACGGTCGTCACCAAGGACCACAAGCGCACGGCCCAGTTCGAACACACCCTGCTGGTCACAGAGACCGGCGCGGAAATCCTTACCCTTCCCTGAACCCTTCGGAAGGTCCAGCAGCCCGGGCGGCTGCGCCATGCCCATCCCCTCCTGCCATGATCGGAATTGCATTGTCCAAGAAGGATGAGAAGACCCACAAGAACGCACCGCTGATCGGTATCGACATCGGCGGCACCGGCATCAAAGGCGGCATTGTCGACCTCAAGAAGGGCAAGCTGATTGGTGACCGTTTCCGGGTCCCCACTCCCCAGCCTGCCACTCCCGAGGCCGTAGCCGAGGTTGTCGCCCAGATCGTGGAGGAACTCTCCAGCCGTCCCGAAGCCCCTGCCGCCGACTCTCCAGTGGGCGTGACCTTCCCCGGCATCATCCAGCATGGCGTGGTTAATTCAGCTGCCAACGTGGACAAAACGTGGCTCGGCACTGATATTGACGGGACGTTCACCAAGCGCCTTGGGCGGCCCGTTGAGGTCATCAACGACGCCGACGCGGCCGGCCTGGCTGAAGCCCGCTACGGGGCCGGCGAGGGCATTGACGGAACCGTCCTGGTCATCACTCTGGGAACCGGCATCGGGTCGGCTTTCATCTTCAACGGACAACTGGTCCCCAACGCCGAACTTGGCCACCTTGAGGTAGACGGACACGACGCCGAAACCAAGGCCTCCGCTGTCGCCCGCGAACGCGACGGCCTGAGCTGGGACGAGTACGGCGTCCTGCTCAACCGCTACCTCCAGCATGTTGAGTTCCTGTTCTCTCCCGAACTCTTCATTGTCGGTGGCGGCATTTCCAAGCGGTCCGACGAGTACTTCCCGCACCTTGACCTGCGCACCAAGATCGTCACCGCAAAGTTGAAGAACGACGCCGGTATTGTCGGAGCGGCGCTTGAGGTCGCCTTGCACCACAAGCTCGCCAAGTAGGCCCCGGATGGTAGGGGGCCCGGTTCCGAAACCCGGGACGGCAGTTGTTACGGGAGCAAGCAGGGGCATCGGTGCAGCCGTAGCCCACGCTGCGGCGCGGGCCGGATACGCAGTAGTTGTCAACTACTCCGAAGACAGGACCGGCGCTGAAACCGTTGCCAATGACATCATCGGCCTGGGTGGCCAGGCACTGGCCGTCCAGGCGGACGTCAGCCGGCCTGCCGACGTCGTGCGCTTGTTTGACCAGGCCGCAGGCTTGGGTCAAGTGACTGCGGTCATCAACAACGCGGCCATTACCGGCAACCTGATCGGCGCCTTGGTGGAGGTACCGGCAGAAACCGTTCAACGGGTGGTGGACGTCAACGTGTCAGGAATGATCCACATGTGCCAGGAAGCGGTGCGGCGACTCTCCACGGACCACGGCGGCAGCGGCGGGTCAATCGTCAATATTTCCTCTACTGCCACCAAAGCCGGCTCCCCCGGAACCTGGGTCCACTACGCTGCCACCAAGGGCGCCGTGGATGTCCTCACCGTTGGTTTGGCGGCCGAGGTGGCCCAGCAGGGCATTCGGGTCAATGCCGTGGCTCCCGGGAGCACCAACACCGGATTGCATGCCGCCGCCGGCATGCCGGACCGGGTGGAAAGACTGAACCCCACCATCCCCATGGGGCGCGGGGCCGAGCCCGAAGAGGTGGCGGCGGCCGTTCTGTGGCTGATGTCCGCCGAAGCCGGCTACATCACCGGCGCAGTGCTCCCCGTCTCAGGAGGACGCTGACCACCAGTGTGCCGGTGGCGGGTGCGGCTTCCCCTCCGCACCGCCACCGGAGCTAGAGTTGGCTCTTTTCCGAGCCCGTGGTTGCTTCCTTGGCGCCGGCTTTGGCGTGTTCTGCATGTTCGTGCCGAAGCAGCGAGATGGCGGATTCGAAATCTTCCAAGGACTCAAACGCCTGGTAGACACTGGCGAAGCGCAGGTAGGCCACTTCATCCAGCTTCCGAAGCGGGCCGAGAATGGCAAGGCCAACCTCGTGCGCGTCAATTTCGGCCGCCCCGGACGAACGTATGTTCTCTTCGACTTCCTGCGCCAGCATGGCGAGGTCGTCCTCGGTGACGGGACGTCCCTGGCATGCCTTGCGGACACCACTGATGACCTTGATCCGGCTGAACGGCTCGCCGACCCCGGAGCGTTTAATGACGGACAGGCTGGTGGTCTCCACAGTGGTGAAGCGGCGTCCGCACTCGGGGCATTGACGGCGTCGACGGATGGAAGAGCCGTCGTCGGCCATGCGGCTGTCAACGACGCGGGAGTCGGGATTCCGGCAGAACGGACAATACACGCTGGGCCTCCCCTGACAGTTCCGGCATGGAATATCGCCCTGCGGGTCGCGGGAACGCAAAAGGTGCCGGAAGTTTCACTTCCGGCACCAGTTTACGGTCGTTCACACCCTAATGACAAGCGTGTAACTACTATATGTAGTGGTAGGCACCCGTATATGTAGTGGTTGAGCGCTTAGGCGAAGCGGATACGTACGGCGTCCCCGTGGCCGGGAAGGTCCTCAGCACGGGACAAACTGACGATGTGTCCGCTGACCTGCTCCAATGCCGTGCGGTCGTAGTTGATGACCTGCACGGCGCGGAGGAAAGTAATGACATTCAGGCCCGAAGAGAAAGCCGCCGTCCCGCTGGTTGGCAGGACGTGGTTGGATCCTGCGCAGTAGTCTCCGAGGCTTACCGGGCTGTAGTCCCCCACAAAGATGGCGCCGGCATTGCGGATCCGCGACGCAACAGCCGCAGCATCCGCCGTCATGATTTCCAGGTGTTCAGCGGCATAGGCGTTGCACACGGCGATCCCCTGGTCGAGATCATCAACCAGCACCACCCCTGACTGGGGTCCCGACAACGCTTCGAGAACGCGCGTACTGTGCTTGGTGACTGCGGCCTGTGCCGTCAATTCACGCACGACGGCGTCGGCCAGCTCTGCTGAGTCCGTCACCAGGACTGAAGCTGCCTTGGGATCGTGTTCTGCCTGGCTGATGAGGTCGGCCGCGACGAGGGGGGCCTGCGCGCTGGAATCCGCCAGGATGGCAATCTCGGTAGTTCCGGCCTCCGAATCGATGCCCACCACTCCCTTGACGAGCCTCTTGGCTGTGGCAACAAAGATGTTTCCCGGGCCGGTTACAACATCCACGGGTTCGATGGGCAGCTCATCAGCGGAACCCGGAATGCCGTAGGCGAAGGAAACGATCGCCTGTGCTCCACCGATGGCGTAAACCTCGTCAATTCCCAGCAGCTGCGCAGCGGCCAGGATGGTGGGGTGGGGCAGGCCGCCAAAGTCCTTCTGCGGAGGAGAAGCCAACGCGATGGATTCGACGCCTGCCGCTACTGCGGGCACCACGTTCATGATCACGGAGGAAGCCAAGGGAGCCAGGCCCCCGGGCACATAGAGCCCGACGCGGCCCACCGGAATCCAATTCTGGCTGACCACGGCACCATCGGCCAAGGCAACATCGACATTGGCCGGGCGCTGCTGCTCTGCAAACTGCCGGGCACGGCTGATGGACTCTTCCAGTGCCGCCCGGACTGCAGGGTCCAGCTCGGCCAATGCCTGGGCCAGCGCTTCAGCCGGAACACGCGGGTGCGACTGTTCTACGCCGTCGAATTTCTGCGCCAGTTCCGTGAGGGCAGCAAAGCCGCGGCTGCGGACGGCTGCAATGATGTCCTGGACCTTCTGCTCGGCGTCGGCCATGGTCTGATGACGGGCCCTGGGAACGGCGGCACGCAGTTCAGCCAAAGAGAGGCGGCGGCCCCGGAGATCGATGCTTCGGAAATCGAGGGAAGCGGCGGGGCGGGCGGAGGTATCCGAAGAAGTGGTCACCCGGTTATTTTACGGGCTTCTTGGAAAGAACCCCGAACAGCGCCAGGACGAACGTGATGAATGCCGTAGCTGCCGGCCACAACAGCAGCACAGCGTAGGAACGGAGGGTGAACCCATATCCGGGACCAAGTGCGGGATCCGGAGCCGGACCAAACAGCTGGGCGCACAGCAACCCAACGAGCCACGCCACAATTCCACCCAGGGCTCCGCCGAGGAGAGCAAGCGTCAATCTGCGGCCCACGCTGGGACCCTGCAGCTTCCCGTCCAGCATGAGGCCCGTGAAGCAGCCGGCCAGGAGCACGAGTCCTGCCAGAACCAGATCCCGGGGAAGCCATGACGCGGGATTGTTCGCATCGGCAAGCGCAGGATTGCCGGAGACCAGGTTCAGCCCACCGGGAGCAAGAATCCACCAGAGCGCCCCCAGAAGGATTCCGCCGCCGGCCGGAACAACGATCCACAGGGCGTCCTTCGGGACGCGCCGGGGCGGGGCCGGCGCCGGTTCGGCAGCAGCAGGGACGTGCACGGTTGGCTCGGTCATACCCCTCACATTAACAAAGGTTCATGCAGGCTCAACAAAATGAGGTGCCGGCAGGACCGGAGGAATACGCTGAGGGGAGACGCAGCCCCCAGTCCAGGAGACACATCCGCGTGACAAGCGAACCATCCGGCTTTGACCAGACTTTCCGGGAGATGTTCCGCCGGCACGCCGCCGGGGTTGCCATCATCACGGCCAACCTGAACGGCAAACCCTTCGGCTTCACCGCAACCTCGGTGGCGTCGCTGTCCGCCGAGCCGCCCAGGTTCACCTTCAACATGGCCAGGAGCTCCAGTTCGTGGCCTGCCGTGGCCAACGCCGAATACATCGGCGTGCACATGCTGGGACTTGAGAACCAGGCCCTCGCCAACCGTTTCGCCCGCACGCGTGACCGGTTCGAGGGCGACCACTGGGAACCCGGACCCCACGAGGTACCCATCCTCAAGGATGTCAGCGGCTGGCTGGTGGGCAAGATCCAGATGCGGCTTTCCTTCGAGAACAACGCAGTAGTGGTGGTTGAGGTCGTCGACGGCCAAGTGGGCGGCGACGGCACTCCCCTGCTCTACCACAGCGGGGGCTACAGCAGGCCGGAGCCCCTCGACTACGAGATCTGACCGGACGAAGCGTCACCGGCTTCCAAGGCTCCTAGTTATCCAGGCAGGCCGGACCCAGGAGGACCTTCAGGTCACCAAAGAGGGATGGGCTGGGGTTGACCCGCATGTGGACCGGCAGGCCCATGACCTCCACCTTGGTATCACCCATCAGCTTCAAACGGACCTCCGAGTTGCCTCGATGCGTACGGAGGACGTCCCGCAGGTCAGTCACTACGGCCTCTGTAGCCTTGAAAGTCGGAATGGTGATCACTACCGGACCGTTGACGCTTTCACTCAAGTCCGGCACTGAGAGCTCCATGCAGTTGAGGGTGACCGCGCCATCGTCCCGGCGCTGCAACCGTCCCTTGACCACAACAATCAAGTCCTCTGCCAGGACCGAGGCAATGGGCCCGTACACCTGGCCAAAGAACATGACCTCCATGGAGGCACCAAGGTCCTCGATTTCGGCGCGGGCATACGCGTTACCGCTGGCCTTGGCGATCCTGCGGCTCAATGAGGTGATCATGCCCGCAATGGTGACGATCGCGCCGTCGTGCGGTCCGTCCTCGGCGATGATTGAAGTAATCGACTGTTCCGCATGCTGGCTGAGGACCCCCTCCAGGCCCTGCAGCGGATGGTCTGAAACGTAGAGTCCCAACATGTCCCGCTCGAAGGACAGTTTGTCCTTCTTCTCCCATTCCGGGAGATCGGGGATCTCCGTAGTGAGGGAAGCCTCCGGCTCCTGGTCCGCAAAGCCTGCGAAGAGGTCGAACTGGCCAATTGCCTCATTGCGTTTGAGGGTGATCACTGAATCAATGGCTTCTTCGTGGATCATGGCCAAGGCACGCCTATGATGCCCCAGGGAATCGAAGGCACCGGCCTTGATCAGCGATTCAATGGTCCGCTTGTTGCACACCACGGCCGGAACCTTCAGCAGGAAGTCCTTGAACGAGGTGTAGTTGCCTTCCGTGGTGCGGGTCGAGACCATCGCATCCACCACGTTGACGCCGACGTTTCGAATGGCCCCCATGCCGAAACGGATGTCTGTTCCCACCGGGGTGAAGTTCAACGAGGATTCGTTGACGTCCGGTGGGAGGACCGTAATACCCATGCGCCGGCATTCATTGAGGTAAATGGCCGATTTGTCCTTGTCATCGCCCACCGAGGTCAGCAGTGCGGCCATGTATTCAGGCGCGTAGTGCGCCTTCAAATAGGCAGTCCAGTACGAGATCACGCCATAGGCAGCCGAGTGGGCCTTGTTGAAGGCGTAATCGGAGAACGGAAGCAGGATGTCCCACAGCGTCTTGACGGCGGCCATCGAGTAGCCGTTGTCCTGCATGCCTTGGGAGAAGCCGGCAAACTGTTTGTCCAGCTCGGATTTCTTCTTCTTGCCCATGGCACGGCGGAGGATGTCGGCTTGGCCCAGCGAGTAGCCGGCCAGCTTCTGGGCTACGGCCATGACCTGCTCCTGATACACGATCAGGCCAAACGTACCGCCGAGGATTTCCTTGAGGGGCTCTTCCAGTTCCGGGTGGATGGGAATGACCTCTTGGATGCCATTCTTCCTCAGGGCGTAATCAGTATGGGCGTTGGCGCCCATAGGGCCCGGACGGTACAGCGCCAGGACTGCGGAAATGTCTTCGAAGTTGTCAGGCTTCATCAGCTTGAGCAGGGACCGCATGGGGCCACCATCAAGCTGGAACACACCCAGGGTGTCACCGCGGGCAAGAAGTTCGTAGGATGCGGCGTCGTCGAGTTCCAGGTTTTCCAGGTCGAGGTCGACGCCACGGTTCATCTTGATGTTTTCCAGGGCGTCGGAAATGATCGTCAGGTTTCGCAGGCCCAGGAAGTCCATCTTGATCAGGCCCAGGCCCTCGGACGTCGGGTAATCGAACTGGGTGATGACCTGGCCGTCCTGGAAACGGCGCATGATGGGAATGACGTCAATAATGGGGTCCGAGGACATGATGACGCCGGCCGCGTGGACACCCCACTGGCGTTTCAGTCCCTCGATGCCCAAAGCGGTCTCGAAGACCTTGGCGGCCTCGGGATCGGTGGCAATGAGCTGGCGGAAGTCCCCTGCTTCGCTGTAACGCTTGGACTCCGGATTCTGGATGTCTGCCAGCGGAATGTCCTTGGCCATGACGGCAGGCGGAAGTGCCTTGGTCAGGGTCTCGCCCATGCTGAAGGGGTAGCCCAGCACACGGGAGGAGTCCTTCAGCGCCTGCTTGGTCTTGATGGTGCCGTAGGTGACGATCATCGCCACACGCTCGTCGCCGTACTTCTTGGTGACGTAGTCAATCACTTCGGAGCGGCGCCGATCATCGAAGTCGACGTCGAAGTCAGGCATGGAGACGCGGTCCGGGTTGAGGAAGCGCTCAAAGATCAGGCCATGCTGCAACGGATCGAGGTCAGTAATACGCATGGCGTAGGCCACCATGGAGCCTGCACCTGAACCACGGCCCGGACCCACACGGATGCCGTTGTTCTTGGCCCAGTTGATGAAGTCGGCAACCACCAGGAAGTAGCCGGGGAAGCCCATGGACGTGATGACGCCAAGCTCGTAGTCAGCCTGCTTGCGGACCTTGTCCGGAATGCCTTGGGGGTACCGGTACTTGAGGCCGGTGTCCACTTCCTTGACCAGCCATGACGTCTCGTCCTCCCCTGGTGGGCAGGGGAAGCGCGGCATGTAGTTGGCACCGGTGTTGAACGAGACTTCGCAGCGCTCGGCGATGAGCAAGGTGTTGTCGCAGGCTTCGGGGTGGTCGCGGAACAGTTCCCGCATTTCCTGCGGCGATTTCAGGTAGTACCCGCTGCCGGAGAAGGCAAAGCGGGAGCCTCCGTTGTCGTACGTGGGCTCCAGGAGGGTAGAGCCGGACTGGATCGCCAGCAGGGCCTCGTGGGCTTTGGCATCGTGCTCATGGGTGTAGTGGAGGTCGTTGGTGGCCACGAGCGGGAGGTTCAGTTCCTTGGCCAGGCGCAGGAGATCGCCGGTGACACGCCGCTCGATGTCCAGCCCGTGGTCCATCAGTTCACAGAAGTAGTTCTCTGCCCCGAAGATGTCACGGAACTCGGCGGCGGCTTCAACAGCCTCACGGTAGAGGCCAAGCCGCAGCTTGGTCTGCACTTCGCCGGACGGGCAGCCGGTGGTGGCAATCAAACCTTCGGAATAGGTATTGAGCAGCTCCCGGTCCAGCCTGGGCCACTTGCCAAATACGGAATCGAGCGAAGCAATGGACGAGGCCCGGAACAGGTTCCTCATGCCCACGTTGTTGTAGCTCAGGAGTGTCATGTGGGTATAGGAGCCACCACCGGAGACATCGTCCTTGCGCTGGCTCTCATCGCCCCAGCGAACGCGCTCTTTGTCGCCGCGGGCGGTGCCGGGAGTTACGTACGCTTCCACGCCGATGATCGGCTTGATGCCCTTGTCCGTGGCCTTGCGCCAGAAGTCGAAAGCGCCGAACAGGTACCCGTGGTCCGTCGTCGCCAGGGCCGGCATCCCCAGACGTTCAGTTTCGTCGAACAGCTCCCCCAAGCGGGCCGCCCCATCCAGCATGGAGTATTCGGTATGGGTGTGCAGGTGGACGAACGAATCATTGCTGGAAGTCACCACGACAGTCTACCGTCCCGGGTCCAACAGGAAGCGGACCCGGGCAGTGAAATCCGTCTATGCGGAACCGGTTGCGAGCAGATCCAGGGCGTACTGGAGGTCCGCCGGATATTCGCTGCTCACTTCCACCCATTCACCTGTGGCGGGGTGGGTGAATCCGAGTTGACGGGCGTGCAGCCACTGCCGGGTCAATCCGAGAGTCGCCGCAAGACGGGGATCGGCGCCGTAGGTGAGATCTCCGGCACAGGGGTGCCGCAAGGCCGAGAAATGGACGCGGATCTGGTGTGTCCGGCCGGTCTCCAGGTGTACCTCCACCAGGGTTGCCTTGCCGAAGGCTTCAAGGACCTCATAGTGGGTCACGGATG
This sequence comes from Arthrobacter sp. TmtSoilC79, assembly GCF_059739405.1. Taxonomy (NCBI): domain Bacteria; kingdom Bacillati; phylum Actinomycetota; class Actinomycetes; order Micrococcales; family Micrococcaceae; genus Arthrobacter; species Arthrobacter sp. TmtSoilC79. The sequence goes on from NZ_AP046051.1 coordinate 2,835,721, forward strand.
GACGGCCGTCCTCGATCACGGCAAACCGCCAGTCATGTCCGGGGTGGCGCCCGATCGGGGCATCAATGGTGCCTTCCAGGGGGTCCGGCAGCCCCTGCACCACGGCATGGTAAACCTTCTCCACGGTGCGCTCCTTGAAGGCACGCTTCAGCACCGTATAAGCATGTTCAGTCTTGGCCACCACCATGACGCCGGACGTGCCGACGTCGAGCCTGTGTACGATCCCTGCGCGCTCCGGCGCACCCGAGGTCGAGATCCTGTAGCCGGCACCAGCCAGGCCGCCCACAACGGTGGGCCCCACCCATCCGGGTGAAGGATGGGCGGCAACTCCCACCGGCTTGTCGATGACAACGAATTCCTCGTCGTCCAAAAGGATCTTCAGGCCTTCCACAACTTCCTCCACCACTTCCAAGGGGTCCCGCCGGTCCGGGACGGTGACATCGAGCACGGACCCGGCGGCCAGCTTTGCCGACTTGCCCAGTGGCACCCCGGCGAGAGTCACGTTGCCTTCGGCGATCAGCAGTGCTGCTGCGGAACGGGAAATATCCAGCAACTTCGCCAGGCCTGCGTCCGCCCGCACCCCCGCGAGGTCATCGGGCACTTCCACGGAGCTACTCACCGGCAGGCTCCCCCTGGCTACCGCTGGCTGGCTTGGCATGGTCCGAACCCTTGGGAGCCGCTGTCTGCCGCGTCCCATCCATGCCAATGCCGCGAAGGGTCAGGAGGCAGATAATCACGACGCCGGACACCACGGCTGAGTCTGCGATGTTGAAAATGGCGAAGTTGGGAAGCTGGATGAAGTCCACCACGTGTCCCATGGCAAAAGAAGGCTCCCGGAACAGGCGATCGGTGAGGTTGCCCAGCGCTCCCCCCAGGAGCAAACCCAGCGAGAGCGCCCACCATGCCGAACCCAGCCGGCGCAGCTGGAAGAGGATTGCCACCGAGACGGCCGCCATGACAATCGTGAAAATCCAGGTGACGTTCTCGCCGATGGAGAACGCGGCCCCGGAGTTCCTGATGTAGTACCAATGCAGCAGTGGAGGCAGGACCGGAATCCGCTCCCCTTCCGTCATGGTGCTGGTCACCCAAAGCTTGGTGAGCTGGTCAAAGGCATAAGCAAACACGGCGAAGCCGGCAAACAGCCAGAGCATGGCCGGGCGCCACTTGCGGCGGGCGGTGGTCGCCGGCTGCGGGGCGTCTTCGGTGAAGTCGGTCATAGTGCTTTCATTCGGGGAGAAGCGTGGCGGGCTGCTGTCGGTCTTTAACAGCGAAAGCCGGTGGCCGAGGAATCCTCAGCCACCGGCTTTCAGAATACTTGCTAAACGTCAGCGGTTGCTTCGCCAACCTCAGGGGCAGCGACGGAACCACGGGCATCAAGGTCGCGGAGCTGGCCTTCGATGTAAGCCTTCAGGCGTGAACGGTAGTCGCGCTCGAAGCCACGGAGCTGCTCAACCTTGCGCTCCAGCACGGAGCGCTGCTGCTCCAAAGCACCAAGGATCTTGCGGGACTTCTCCTGGGCATCGTTGACGAGGCTTGAAGCCTCGATCTGAGCCTCGGCAATGATCTTTTCCTTCTGCTGCGCACCGTCGGAGACGTGCTTGTCGTGCATCTGCTGTGCCATGGCGAGCAGGCCTGCAGCAGACTCAGCGGAGGGAGTGAGGCTGTTGTTGGCAGCGGGAGCCTTCGCAGCGGCGGCAGCGGCTGCAGCCTGCTCGGCTTCCTTCTTCTTGGCAGCTTCGGCAGCCTTGGCTTCGGCTTCTGCCTTGGCTTCAGCTTCCTTGTCGACCTTGACGGGGGCCGGAACCTTCTCAACCACCGGAGCCGCAGCAGTCGCAGCAGGCACTGCCGAACCGGCTTCGCCGAGCTTCTTGCGAAGCTCGTCATTTTCCTGGTTCAAGCGGCGAAGTTCCACCACGATCTCGTCGAGGAAGTCATCTACCTCGTCCTGGTCGTAGCCTTCGCGGAACTTGGTCGGCTGAAAGCGCTTGTTGACAACGTCTTCTGGCGTCAAAGCCATCTGGTCACCTCGTTGGTCTAGTTAGTCAGTAGGCCTTCCGGCCGTTCAAAACTACGGTACCTAAATATCATCTTGTTCCTCCAATTCAACACCATCGTGTTGAATTGGCGAATTTGCGGCCTGTGAACCATCGGTGGTCCAGGTTCCGCGCGCAGCTAGGCGAGGCTGAAGGTCACTGCCATGGCGATACTCACGGCAATTATCAGGATCAGGAAGCCCAAATCCAAGGAGATTCCACCCAGCTGCAATGGCGGTATCAGTCGACGAAGCCTTCCCAAGGGAGGATCCGTGACCAAGTAGACCACGTGTGCTGTAACCAATGCCACACCCCTGGGCCGCCACTGGCGGGCAAACATCTGGACCCATTCGAAGACGAGGCGGATGATCAGGGCGATGAAGAACAGAAACAACACAATATGGATAAGGCCGAAAACAATGCCCACGAGTTAGCTCAGATCTCCCACTTGTTCCGGAATGTCAATCGGTCCCTACTATTGCAACACAGATGCCAGGCAGGTTGACCCGCCTGGCATCCGCAAAAGAATCGTCGTCAGCTCTGGTTGAAGAAGCTGGCCTGCGTCTCGCTGGCCTTCTTGTCGTCCCCGATGACCTCGACATACGACGGCGAAAGCAGGAAGACCTTGTTGGTCACCCTCTCGATGCTGCCGTGCAAGCCAAATACCAGGCCGGCGGAGAAATCCACGAGGCGCTTTGCATCGGCCTCGCCCATGTCCGTGACGTTCATGATGACTGGAATGCCATCCCTGAAGCTCTCACCGATGACCTTGGCGTCGTTATATGAACGGGGATGAACTGTGGTGATCTGCCTCAGGCCGGAGGCATCTTCGCGGCTGGAGGCCGCACGCTTAATGGGTGTCACGGGTGCGCGGTATTCCTCTTCGGCATCTACAGTGGGCATTTCACGGACAACTTCCCGGACGGGAGCGGGCGCCCGGCGCTCTTCCCGTTCCTGTGCCTGGGGGCGTTCTTCGTCGTGGTGCGAGGCGACGGCCTGCTCAGATTCGTAGTGTTCATCGCCGTCGGCGAGCCCAAGATAGATCATTGTCTTGCGCAGAGCGCCAGCCATGGTGCACTCCTATCGTTTCTGCAGTAGGCGGGCCGCCATGACGTGACATATTGGAACCCCGGCCCGTCATTCCAATACTTTGACGCTACCCCACGGCCGGACGGGAACCGAGAATATCGGAGCCAATTCTCAGGTGTGTCGCCCCGAACTTCACCGCCGCTTCAAGGTCCTGGCTCATCCCTGCCGATATCGACGTTGCGGCCGGATGGACAGCCCGGAGCGCTTGGGAAATACCGGCAAGTTTCTCGAAGGCCGCCTCAGGATCTGCCCCCAACGGAGCAACTGCCATGAGACCGGACAGATGAAGACCGGAAGCCGATGCGATCCTGTCGGCAAGAGCCGCGACTTCTGAAGGGTTTGCACCGCCGCGGTGGGCATCGGCGTCGTCGTCCAAACCGACCTGGATGTAGCACTCGAGGTCGCCCCGGCCGCTGGACTCCTGCTCCCGCCCCATGGCCTTGGCCAGCGCGTCAACGAGCTGGAGCCTGTCAACCGATTGGACTGACGCGGCGTACCTGACAACCGACTTTGCCTTGTTGCTTTGAAGTTGCCCAATGAAGTGCCAACGGACATCGACGTCGGGAAGACCGGCACTCTTTGCGGCCGCTTCCTGGTCCCGGTTCTCACCGACATCGGTGATGCCCAGGCCGGACAGTCGGCGCACATCCTCTGCGGGATGGAATTTGGTCACCACGATCAATTGCGGCGGGTCGGTACGTCCGGCGGCAGCAACGGCCGCGTCAATCCTGCGCCGCACTACCCCAAGCCGGCCGGAAAGTTCGGCCGTCCGGGCATCCCCCACATCGGGTTCGCTCGCTTCCTCGGCCCCACCAAGGCTAATCATGCGTCCACACCAAACCTGCAAATCGACCCGTCCGGGAGTCCCGGCGGTAGGAAAAAAGTGAATTGTTCTCCAGCGTGCACTCCCCTGAGTACTCCACGCTGACCTCCAAGGATGCCAGTTGGGCCCTCACACCGGCCGGAAGGTCCAGGGCCGGCGTACCCCATGAAGTCGAGGACCATGCAGCAGGAACCAAGGCGGCGACGTCGGCACGCAACTTTTCGGGTACCTCGTAGCACGAGCCACAGATGGACGGCCCCAGCCAGGCGCTGATATCCACCGCGCCACGCTTGCGCATTTCCTGGACGGTCCCGGTCACGACGTCCGAGGCCACACCTGGACGCCCGGCATGGGCCACGGCGATCACGGGATCAGCACCGGGACCGTCCGCCACAAAAACCACGGGAACGCAGTCAGCAACCATGACCGCCAAGGGCTGCGGCGCAGGGTGCACTCCGGCGCCGGAAGTGGTAACTGCTGAAACCATGGCATCAGCGGTGGGCCCAGGCCCATGTACCTTGATGAATTCGACCCTGTTGCCATGGACCTGATCCATGTACTGGAACTTACGGCTGCCGAGCCCGGCAGCCTGCTCCAGGTCAACGCGGCGCGCCAGAACCTCGTCAGGATTGTCCCCCACATGGAGGGCCAGGTTCCCGGCGCCTGTATCCGTGAAGGCTACAGAAACGCCGGGCCGGACTTCATTCCGCCACCAAAACACCAAAACCGGCTCTCGGGACCCGGCTTACTTGAGGAAGTCGGGGACGTCGAGGTCGTCGGAACGGCTACCCGAAAGATCGGGCTCCACTACCGCGGGGAGGTCGACGTCGAAGCCCGAGTCGGCCGGGAGTGCAGAGGGGCGCTGCTGCCCCCAGTTGCTCAGGCCGGCCGCACCGATCCCCGCTGTTGCGTGCTGCGGTGCAGCGGCGCTGGAGGGTGCGCTGCTTGGGGCAGCGGGGCGTTCCGAAGGGACAGGGTTCTGGGCAGGACGCGACTGGTCCATGGAGGGCGAGGTCGCCTTGACGTCATCAAAACCGGCAGCAATGACGGTCACGCGTGCTTCGTCACCCAAGGCGTCGTCAATGACGGCGCCGAAGATGATGTTGGCTTCGGGGTGAGCCACTTCCTGGACCAGGCGGGCGGCCTCGTTGATTTCGAAGAGGCCCAGGTCCGATCCGCCCTGGATGGAGAGGAGGACGCCGTGGGCACCGTCAATGGAAGCTTCCAGGAGCGGGGAGGCGATTGCCAGTTCGGCGGCCTTGACCGCACGGTCTTCGCCACGGGCGGAGCCAATGCCCATCAGGGCCGAACCGGCACCCTGCATGACGGACTTGACGTCGGCAAAGTCGAGGTTGATCAGGCCCGGGGTGGTGATGAGGTCCGTGATGCCCTGGACACCGGAAAGGAGCACCTGGTCCGCGGAACGGAAGGCATCAAGGACGGAGACGTTGCGATCGCTGATGGACAGGAGGCGGTCGTTGGGGATGACGATCAGGGTGTCGACTTCATCCCGCAGGGCGTCGATGCCGGCCTCGGCCGAGCCTGCACGACGACGGCCCTCGAAGGTGAACGGGCGGGTCACCACACCGATGGTCAGGGCGCCAAGCGAACGGGCGATGCGGGCCACCACAGGAGCGCCACCAGTTCCGGTGCCGCCTCCTTCGCCTGCGGTCACGAAGACCATGTCGGCACCGCGGAGAACTTCTTCGATCTCGTCGGCGTGGTCCTCGGCGGCCTGCTTGCCTACCTCGGGGTTTGCGCCGGCGCCGAGGCCACGCGTGAGCTCACGTCCGACGTCGAGCTTGACGTCTGCGTCACTCATGAGCAGCGCCTGCGCGTCCGTGTTGATGGCGATGAACTCGACGCCCCGAAGGCCCACCTCGATCATGCGGTTGACTGCGTTCACGCCACCGCCGCCGATGCCGACGACCTTGATGACGGCCAAGTAATTCTGCGGTGCTGCCACGTTTCGTGCCCCTTGCTTGTGTCCTATAGCGAAACTGATCGAGTCCAACTTGAATTCTTGGACCTTAACCCTCTAGTTGAAGGTTATAGTTATGTCAAGTAACTCTACTGCGACGGTATTTCCTATGGTTCGCACATGCAATCTCCGCTTGCGCGTGTCGTGTGATTGTCGCGAAATAAGGCCACCGACGGCCGCAGGTTACGTTCTCAAAGCTGCTTATTTGGTGAATGGATGCCGCGGAACGCTGACGTCGTAAACACTCACTGGAACCTTTGGGTCCGCAGGCATCTTGAGCAGCGCTTCAAGTGCCTTCGCCTTCAGTTCCTTGTCCTCGGCATTGCCCCACACTACCGTCTTTCCATCCACCAACTTCAGCTCCACGGCGTCCGCGGAGGCTGCCGAGGCAGTTGACATTTTGGCACGGACATCGGTGGGCAAGGTATCCAGCACCGCTGCGATGGCCTTGAACAACTCAGTATTGGAGGATCCTGCCCCCGCGTCGATCAACGGCAACGCCACTGCCGACTGGTCCTTGGTGGCCCCGAGCTGCACGCCGTCCACGTCCACCATCACGTAAGAGTCGCCCTGCTTCAGCAAGGCAACCGGAACGCGTTCGTTGACATGCACCAGCAACTCCGAGGGTGGCCTGGCCTCCATCGTGGCGGAGCGGACCTGCACCAGTGGCTTCAACAGTTCCTTGATCTCTTCTTCACTGACCTGCGGCAGCGGCTTGCCGTCCAGGCCCGACAGGGCTTTTTCGACGTCCTGCGGAGTCAATAACGTGGTGCCGTCAACCGTAATGGTCCGGACCGCCAACGCCGGCGAAAAGATGGCTCCGGCAATCACGGCAGCCACCACGGCGGCCACTATGGAAAGTGTCCACAGCACGAGTCGACGCCGGCGCCGCCCCTTCGGCTCCGGAAAGACGATGACGTTGTCCGGGCTCCCGGCTGAAGCCGCGGCTTTGCCTGTTGCCACTGACTGCTTGGCCGTGGCGGTAGTCCGCTCCGGTTCCAGGGACCGCTGGGCGCTGATGACGGCCTCCGGTTCAGCCTTGTCGCCTGCCCGCGGGGAACCCACCCGCGCCGAACCCGGACGCGCTGCACCGGGCCGGGAGTCCGGCCCTGGCCTGTACGTCGGCTTTCGGGTGCTAGCCACCCAGGGCCTCCACGATCACTGGCCCGTAAGCTGTGACGTCACCTGCTCCTACGGTCAGGACCACGTCACCGTCGCGGGCGGCGCCTGTCAGAACTTCCACTGCCTCGCCGGCCGAGACCAACCGCCCTGTGGCCAGCTGATCAGCGATCAGCGCACTGGTGACACCCGGAATGGGGTCCTCGCGGGCAGGATAGATGTCCAGGATCAAGGCTGTATCCGCTGCGTCCAACGCGGAGGCAAACTCCTTGGCGAATTCACGCGTCCGCGAGAACAAGTGGGGCTGGAACAGGACGTGGACTTTACTGCCGCCTGCTACCGATCGGGCCGCGGACAACGCAGCCCGGACCTCCGTGGGGTGGTGGGCGTAGTCGTCATAGACCCGTACTCCCCTGCCTTGGCCCTTGAGTTCAAACCGCCGCGAAGCACCGGTGAAATGACCCAGCGCTGCTGCGGCAGCTTCCGGTTCCACGCCAAGTTCGACGGCGACCGCGAACGCGGCCGCTGCGTTCAGGGCGTTGTGGCGTCCGGGAACCTGGAGTTCAACCTTGTGGGGGTCAGCGTGGACGCCTGACCCAACCGCGATGGAAACCTCACCCGGGCCGCCGTCGAAAAGCCGTATATCGGCGTCGTCGGAAGTCCCGTACGTCAGGACGCGCGTGGTTCCCTTGGCCCGGGTCCGTTCGGCCAGCGCGCGGGCCCCGGCGTCGTCGGCGCAGGCAAGGAGAAGGCCTTCCGCGGGAAGGAGGGCAGCAAAGCTGTCAAAAGAGGCGAAGACGGCTTCCGGCGTTCCGTAGTGGTCCAGATGGTCGGCTTCGACATTTGTCACGACGGCGATCAACGGCCGGTAGTTGAGGAAGGAACCATCCGACTCGTCCGCCTCGGCAACAAAAATATCCGACTCTCCATGGGCTGCGTTTACGCCCAACGCCGGGACGTTTGCCCCAATGGCAAAGGAAGGGTCAACCCCGGCTTCCTTGAGCAGCACCGCAATCATGGACGTAGTGGTGGACTTCCCATGGGTACCGGCCACTGTTACCACGCGGTGGCCTGCCATCGTGGCTGCCAGCGCTTCGGAACGGTGCAGCACGGGGAGCCCGGCGGCCCTGGCTGCGGCGAGCTCCGGATTGTCGGCGCGGATGGCTGAACCTGCCACGATCGTCTGGGCGTCGGCCAGGTTGTCTTGGTGGTATCCCACCGCGATGCGGGCCCCTGCCGAAGAGAGGTCGTGCATGACCGGCAGGTCCTTGGCATCACTGCCGCTGACGGGCACGCCGCGGGCCACCATGATCCGGGCGACCGCGGACATGCCCACACCGCCGATGCCAATGAAATGGACGCGGCCCAAGGACTCGAGGGGGGCGATGCTGGTGGTCATGCGGATACCGCTTCCAGGACAAGATCAGCCATGCGCTGATCGGCGTTTCTTATACCAAGTGCTTCGGATTTGGCGGCCATGTCTTCGAGACGCTTGCGGTCCGAGATCAACGGGATGAGCTCCCTTTCAAGCCACTCAGGGTTGAGGTCTTTGTCCTCCACCAGAAGTGCTCCGCCTGCATTGACCAACGGAGCAGCATTCAGTGCTTGTTCCCCGTTGCCGATGGGCAGCGGGACAAAGACAGCCGGAACTCCCACGGCAGCAACTTCGCTGACGGTTCCGGCCCCGGCGCGGGCCAGCAGGACATCCGCCGCAGCGTAGACATTTTCCATGCCGTCCACATATTCCACCTGGCGGTAGCCTTCGGCGGCCAGGAGCGTGCCGTGCTCATCGAGTACGGCTTTCCCGTTGCCGGTAATGTGCAGGGTTTGAATCCCTGCGGCCGCCAACGCCGGCAGGGCCGCAGCGATGGATCGGTTGATGCTCAAGGCACCTGAGGAACCACCGGTGACGATCAATGCCGGACGGTCCGGATCCAGGCCCAGGGCTTCCTTGGCACCGGGTGCGGCCTGTGCTCTGTGGAGGCCGGAGATGGCCCGGCGCATGGGCATGCCGACGTGCCGGGCTCCCCGCAGCCGGGTGCCGGCGAATGCCACCGCTACATGGTTGCTGAACCGCGCCCCCACCCGGTTGGCCAAGCCTGCCTTCATATTGGCTTCGTGGATCACCACGGGAATGCCCAGCTTGCGGGCGGCGAGGTACATGGGAGTGCAGACATAACCGCCCACACCGACCAGGACGTCAGCCTTGGCATCTTCCAGGATCCGCCGGGCTTGGGAGACTGCGGACCGCAATCGCCCGGGCAGTTTGATGAGGTCCACGGAGGGCCGCCGCGGAAACGGCACCCTGTCGATGGTGGCGAGTTCGTAGCCGGCTGCCGGTATGAGCCGCGTTTCCATGCCCGACGGCGTGCCTACAGCCAGGATGGCAGCCTCCGGACGCTTGTCCTTGATGGCATCGGCGATGGCCAGCAGCGGGCTGACGTGCCCTGCAGTACCGCCGCCGGCAAGGACGACGGACAAAGGCTTGGACGCGTTGCGGGAGTCAGGAGTCATGAAGTGCTAGGTACGCTTTCGTGCGGTTTTCGGAGAACGGCGGGGCAGGAAACGGGGACGCTGCTGAGGCGGTAACTGGCCCCTGGCCAAAGACAAGACTACGCCGATACCGCAGAGCGACATGATCAGTGCCGAACCTCCGTAGGAGATAAACGGAAGCGGCACACCCACCACGGGGAGAAGCTGCGTGACGACTGCCATGTTCATGCTTGCCTGGCCCAACAGCCACACCATGATGCCACCGGCAAGGGTGCGCTGGAACGGGTCGGTCTGCCGGACCACTACCCGGAAAATGGCGATGCCCAGGATGGCAAAAAGGATCAGGACCACCAGGGTCCCCACCAGGCCGAGTTCCTCTCCGATGATGGCGAAGATGAAGTCGTTGTGGGCCTCGGGGAGCCAGTTGTACTTCTGGCGGCTTTGCCCAAGGCCCAGGCCGGTCCAGCTCCCCTGTGCCAGCCCATACATGCCGTTGGTTGATTGGAAATCGAAATCGAATTGGTCAGTACAAGTCTGGGAGGCCGTTCCCAGCCAGGAGGTGATGCGGCAAATCCTGTTGGTACTGCTGATGGTCCCCAACACGGCACCTGCGGCTCCAATGATGCCGGCGATGGCCAGCATCCGCCCGGGCACACCCGCAAAGTAGAGTCCCGCAGCTGTGATGGCTGCGATGACGATGACAGTCCCGAGGTCGTTGCCCAGCATCACCAAAGCGATGACCATTCCGGCTCCCGGCACTACGGGAATGATGACGTGCCACCAGCGGTGGAGGAGTTTTTGCTTGCGCGCCAGAACCGCAGCGATCCAGATACAAAGAATCAGCTTGGCCATCTCGGAAGGCTGGAGGGTTATCCCGCCAATGTCGATCCAGTTCTTGTTGCCGTTGACGGTGTTGCCCATCACCTGGACCAGGACCAGAAGCACCAGAACCGCTCCGAGGGCCCACCAGGACAGCCTTTTCATCCAGTTCACGTTGGTCCGGGAGATGACGTACATCGCAATCAGGCCGACGACGCCGAACATGGCTTGCTTCAGGGCATCCGCGTAGGGGGATTTCCCTTCGGAGATGGCCTCGACACTTGAGGCGGACAGCACCATCATGATGCCAATGGCAGTGAGCGCCAGGGCACAGCCGAGGATGAGGTAGTACGTGGAACTGTTGGGCGCTTTGTCCTTGCCTTCAAGACTGTCCCAAAAGTTGCGCAGGTGTCCGCGGAGCCCTGAAGGCTTCTTGCCCGGCTTGGCCGGAGCCTTGGGTTTCCCGTCCCGGGGGTCTTTACCGCGGGTGCGGGTGGGCGTGCTGACCATTGTTACTCCTCGGTGGTCGGTGCCTGCCCTTCCACAAGCTCGCGAACTGCCTGGACGAAAGCATCGCCGCGGTGAGCGTAGGAAGAGAACTGATCCATGGATGCAGCCGCGGGCGCCATCAGGACGGTGTCCCCCGGCGCGGCAAGTTGGGCCGCCGACGCCACGGCCTGGGCCATGATTGCTTCGCCGTAGATAGGCGAAGCGGCGTTGCCGGCTGCGGTCTGCACCTCTTCAGTGTCGCCCTTCGGCTGGGCTATCACCGGGACATCGGGCGCGTGTCGCTGGAGGGAGCCTTCCAGCGCTTCGGTATCGGTACCTATCAACACCACAGCCTTGAGCCGGGGTGCATGTTCTTTGACGAGGTCGTCATAGTTGACCCCCTTGGACAGGCCCCCTGCTATCCAGACAACCTGCTGGAAGGAAGACAACGCGGCCGACGCGGCATGGGGATTGGTGGCCTTTGAGTCATTGATCCAAAGGACCTCATTCTGCTTGGCCACCAGCTGGATGCGGTGGGCGCCGGGCAGGTAGTTGATGAGGCCCTGCTTGACCGCTGCCGGCTCGACGCCATAGGCGCGCACCAGGGCTGCTGCAGCAAGTGCATTGGCGACCATATGCCGCGGGGCAACAGGTCCGAGGTCGGCCATGGAGGCCAGCTCGGCTGCGGAGTCCTTGCGCTCGGCGATGAAGGCGCGGTCTACCAGCAGCCCGTCCACTACCCCCAGCATGCTGATGGCCGGGGTGTTGGTGGTGAACCCGATGGCACGGCACCCTTCCACCACATCGGCGTTCTCCACCATGCGTTCAGTTTCGATCTGCTCAGCGTTGTAGACGGCCGCCTTTTGGGTGTTCTCATACACCTTGGCTTTGTCCGCCAGGTAGGAGGCATAGGATCCGTGCCAATCCACGTGGTCTTCGGCCACGTTGAGGCAAACACTGGCCACCGGGGACAAGGAGTGGCTCCAGTGGAGCTGGAAGCTGGAGAGTTCGACGGCGAAGGCGTCATAGTCCACAGGATCCCTGAGAGCGTCCAGGATGGGCGTTCCTACATTTCCTACCGCGATGGCCTTGAGCCCGGCCGCCTGCAGCATGGATTCGGTCATGCCCACGGTGGTGGTTTTGCCGTTGGTACCGGTGATGGTGAGCCAATCCGCGGTCTTGCGTCCCTCACGGACGCGGAGCCGCCACGCCAGCTCGACGTCTCCCCAGACGGCAATGTGCTTGCGCCTGGCGGCAGCCAGGAGAGCTTGGTCCGGGCGCCAGCCCGGCGAGGTGACCACAAGATCGGGCAATGCGTCCTCGATCAAGGGCAGGGCGCTGACCGCTTCTTCGCCCAGCAACACTTCCACGGCACCAACGATTTTCAAGGTGTCCGCCTGGGCTTTGGCTTTGGCGGTGGTGGCGGCATCTACGACCACTACTTTGGCGCCAAGCTCGATCAGGGTGTCCGCTGCCGAGAAGCCGGACACACCGATTCCCGTGACCACCACCCGCAGGCCGTTCCAGTCAGCGTCCCAGCTTGTGAGTCCTTTGAGCCTGTCCGTGACGGACGACGTCGTCTCCGGGCTTCCGTTCACAGCAGTACCACCCATTCAGCGTAGAAAATTCCGAGGCCGGCGGCTACGAAGAGGCCTGCAAGGATCCAGAAGCGGACCACCACTGTGACCTCTGCCCAGCCCTTCAGTTCAAAGTGGTGCTGGAGCGGTGCCATCTTGAACACACGCTTGCCGCCACTGAGCTTGAAGAAGCCCACTTGGATGATCACCGAAAGGGTGATCAGGACGAAGAGGCCGCCGATGAAAGCAAGCAGGAGTTCCGTGCGGGACAAGATGGCAAATGCTGCCACAGCGCCGCCGATCGCCAGCGAGCCGGTGTCGCCCATGAAGATCTTTGCCGGCGAAGTGTTCCACCAGAGGAAGCCCACCAAAGCGGCACTGAGGATCGCGGCCAACAGGGCCAGATCCATGGGATCCCGCACCTGGTAGCAACCGCTGCCGGCCTCCCGCGGGGATCCACAGGCCTGGTTGTTCTGCCAGATACCCATGATGGTGTAGGCACCAAAAACCATGATGGAGGCGCCCGCAGCAAGCCCGTCCAGGCCGTCAGTCAGGTTTACGCCGTTGGTGGCGGCGGTGATGATCAGGTTGGACCACACGATGAAAAGGATCGCACCGAGCACTGTTCCCCCGAAGGCCAGGTCCAGCCACGGGATGTCACGGACCAGGGAGATCTGGGTGGATGCCGGACGCAACCCGTCCTCGTTGGGGAATTGCAGGACCAGGACGGCGAAAATGATTCCCACCGCGGCTTGGAGGATCAGCTTGGCGCGGGCGTTGAGCCCCAGGCTTCGCTTGTTGGAAATCTTGATGTAGTCATCCAGGAAGCCAACGAAGCCCATGCCCACCATCAGGAAGAGCAGGAGAAGCCCGGACGCGGAAGGTCCTGGGGAGCGCGGGTTCATCATCCACATGATCAGGTGCGTTACGAAGTAGCTGATCAGGACGGCGGCAACGACCACGGTTCCGCCCATGGTGGGGGTTCCCCGCTTGGTGTGGTGCGATGTCGGCCCGTCGTCACGGATGAATTGCCCGTAGCTCTTGGCCACGAGGAACCTGATGAACAGGGGTGTCCCTATCAGGGCCACCAGAAGGGCGACGCCGGCGCCGATCAAAAGTGCAATCACAGCAGCTCGTTCCCTTCGCTTGCAGCCGTGCCGGCTGCGTTGTCTCCGGTGGGCTCGGCCCGTGGAGGTAATGCTATCCGATCACCCAAATGCCGCAGCCCCACACCATTGGAGGATTTGAACAGCACCAGGTCACCGGGTTCGAGCTCGTTCTGAAGAAGCTCATAGGCTTCATCCACCGTTTCGGTGAACGAACATTCATCTCCCCAGGATCCTTCCTGGATGGCTGAAATGTAGAGGGCCCGCGCTTCGCGTCCCACCACCACCAGCCGTGAGATGTTCAAGCGGACCACCTGCGTGCCCACGGCTGTGTGCTCGCGGATGGAGTCCTCCCCCAGCTCAAGCATGGCGCCCAGGACCGCCCAGGTCCTTCTGCCCTGTCCAAGGTCTGCCAGGGTCCGCAGCGCGGCCCGCATCGATTCAGGATTGGCGTTATAGGCGTCGTTGATGATGGTCACGCCGTCGGCGCGTTCCGTCCGCTCCATGCGCCAGCGGCTGGCCGCCGACTGTGAGCTCAGGGAGGCGGCAATGGCTGTTGCCGGGATACCTGCGGCGAAGGCGGCTGCCGCAGCGGCCAGCAGGTTGGTGACGTGATGAGCGCCGATCAGCCGGCTTCGCACCTGGACCGCCGGTCCGCCGTCGGGGAGTACAAGATCAAATTCAGGGAATCCCTGGCCGTTGACAACAACGTTGCGGGCTTCAACTTCCTCGGTGGTCGCCGGTGAAGATGTGAAACCCAGGACTTTGGCGTTGGTCCGGCTTCGCATGGCCGAAACCCGGGCGTCATCGAGGTTGATCACAGCTGTACCGTGCTCAGTGAGCGCTTCTACGAGTTCGCCCTTGGTCTTGGCGATGTTTTCGACGCCACCGAATTCACCAGCATGCGCAGTGCCGACTACCAGGACAACACCGATGTCCGGCTTTACCATGTCCGCGAGGTACTTGATGTGCCCCAGTCCAGTGGCACCCATTTCGATGACCAGGTAACGGGTTTGGGCGTCAGCAGCGAAAACCGTCAGCGGGACGCCCACCTCGCCGTTGTAGGAGCCCTGCGGGGCCACGGTCTTGCCGGCCGCGGAAAGCACTCCGGCCAGGAGATCCTTGGTGGTGGTCTTACCCGCCGAACCGGTGATCCCGATGACGGTGAAGTCCTCGCCGCGCTGGGCACGTTCGGCTCTGATGCGCCGGACGCTCTCAGCAGCCAACGCGCCCATGGCCAGGACGGCGTCATCAACCACGACGGCGGGAAACGGGCTTCCAGCGGCATCGGTGACTTCACGCTCGGCAAGTACCAGGACGGCGCCACGTTCGAAAGCAGCAGCGACGAAATCGTGGCCGTCGGCGTGTTCGCCGCGCTTGGCCACATACAGGGAACCGGGCGTCGCTTCCCGCGAATCAGTGACGACGGAGGTGGGCACGACGTCCGCTGCTCCGGTCAATCGGCCATGGGTGAGGTCGGCGATCTCCGCCGCAGTAAGTGCAATCATCTCGGTTTAGGACTCTATCCGCTGGTCCGTTGAAACGCTGAATCCCTTGGATGTCAAGGCGGCACGCAATTCCACCCTGTCGTCCAGGGCCAGGTTGACGCCTTTGACCTCTTGCCACACTTCGTGGCCGCGCCCGGCAACAAGGATGGTGTCGCTGGCTTCGGCCATCTCCACGGCCAGTCGGATCGCCGCGTCCCTGGGGTAGGACTCAACGATTTCGCTGGTCAGTCCCTCCGTATCCCGCGCGGCGTAGGCGCCCTGGAGCACTTCTGCCCGAATGGAGGCTGCATCTTCGTCGTGGGGATCGTCATCGCTGACTATCACAACGTCAGCCAGTCGGGCGGCTATGGCACCCATGGTGGGCCGTTTACCTTGATCCCGCTGGCCAGTGGCACCAAAGACCACGATGACCCGGGACCCCTCCTCCGGGGATCGTACGGCCTCCAGGGCGCGCGCCAAGGCATCGGGATTGTGGGCAAAATCAACAACGGCCGCCGGTTCAGTGGACACCAACTGCATGCGTCCGGGAACGGCGACGGTGAAAGGATCATGGGCGTCCAATGCCGCCTGAAGCGCCTGTCCATCCACTCCTGATGCCAGGACCATGATGGTGGCCAGTGCCGCGTTGGCCACATTGAAGGCTCCAGGCAGGCCGGTGTGGACGCGCAGCATCCGGCCGTCGACGTGCCGGAGTTCGAATTCGGAGCCTAGCCCGCGGGCAGTGATGCCTGCGACGTGCCAGTCGGAACCAGCGGCTGCTCCACCGGCGGAGAGAGTCGTGACCGGGATATCGGCCAATTCAACGAGTTTGCGTCCCCAGTCGTCATCGACGGTAACCACGGCGTGGCGGGCCCTCTTGGCGGTGAAAAGGTCAGCCTTGGTGCGGAAGTACTCTTCCATGCTCCCGTGCAGGTCCAGGTGGTCCTGGGTGAGGTTGGTAAAGCCTGCGACGTCGAACATGACCCCATCCACCCGGCGGTAGGAGATTGCGTGGGACGAGACCTCCATGGACGCCGCGTCCAGTCCGCGCTCCCGCATCAATGCCAGCAGGGCATGGACATCGGTGGACTCCGGAGTGGTCAGCAAGCTCGGGATGGGTTCGCCACCCGCCACAATCTCGATGGTGCCGATGAGCCCCGTCTTCCGGCCAAGGGCCCGCAGCAGCGAGTTGATGAAGTAGGTGGTGGTGGTCTTGCCGTTGGTCCCGGTGACACCGTAGAGCGCGGGCGATCCGCCCTCGGCCGGCTGGCTGCGGTAGATCAGCGCAGCGAGGGGACCCACCACCGTGCGCGGCTCATCAACAATGAGGACAGGCACCGGCTGTTCGCCTGCCAGCGCAAGCTGGCGTGCCCCGGCGTCGTCCGTCACCACGGCAGCGGCTCCGGCCTCTACTGCCTGGGGAACAAAGTCGGCACCATGGCGCGAAGCTCCCGGTAAAGCCATATAGAGATCGCCGGGTTCCACTGCCCTGGAGTTGAGCGTAATACCCGTTACTCCCCCGTGGTGCCCCTCTTCCGGGGCGGCCACGCCAAGGACCTCCGCGATGGTGGCCAAGGGCACCGCTGCAACAGACCCGGGCCGGAAGCCGGACCGGCCTGCGTCCGGCGTCGTGACGTTGTTGGCTGCCTCATTGTGCTCTGACACGTAGTTCTCCGTTGGTGCTCGTGGAACGACCGGCGTGGAGCCAGCGGCGCCCGGGCCGTTAGTGGTGGATCGAATCTTGGCCGAAACAGACGCCCAAGAAGCTTACTTGACGAACTGGGGCAGCCGCGCGGGAGTTCCCGTGGACGGGGCCACGTTGTAGGTACGCAGCACCTGTGACATGACCGAACGGAACACCGGTCCGTTGGTGACGCCATAGATGTTTCCCTTGGGACGCTGCAGGACCACCTCAACAATGAAACGCGGGTCATCCATGGGCGCCATGCCCACCATCGAGGCGGTGTATCCGTCGAATCCGGGCAGGCCATCCTCACGGGGAGCCTGCGACGTTCCCGTCTTTGCGCCCACCCGGTAACCATCGATTGCCGCGTCCTTGATCTGCCCCTCAGTGACGGCACTCTCGAGGATGTCCCGCACCTGCTGGGCGGTCTCCTTGGATACCACCTGGCGCGAATCCTTGGCCGGAACCTTCTGTTCCTCCCCCTGGGGAGTGATGTAGCTGTCAATAAGCCTTGGCTGCAGCATGACGCCATCGTTCGCGATGCTCTGGAACGCACGCACTGTCTGCAGCGTCGATTGGGAAACGCCTTGTCCGAACAGGACAGTGTATTGCTGCCGTTCGTCCCATTGATCAGGCTTTGCCAGGATGCCGGTTGCCTCGGCCGGCAGTCCGATGTCCGTCTGCTCACCGATGCCGAACTTCTTCAACCAGTCGTAGCGCTGTTCCTTGGTCAACCTGCTGCCCGCCATGACGGTTCCAGTGTTCATGGACCACCCCAGGATGCCGGCCAAAGTGCGTTCTTCAGTGCCGTGCTCAAAGGCGTCCGTGAACGTCTGCCCGTCGATCGTGTAGGCAGTTGGAATCGTGAAGTGATCCAAGGGGAACGACTTGCCTTCTTCGATCACGGCAGCTGCCGTGATCATCTTCTGCACGGAACCGGGCTCGTAGGCAGCTGTCACGGAGCGGACGCCACGGTCCTTGGCGTCAACCTTTCCGGGGTCGTTCGGATCCGGAGCATTGGTATCAGCCAGGGCCACCAGATTGCCGGTCTTGATGTCCATCACAATGATGGAACCCCACTCGGCGTTCATCTTGTTCACTTGGCTTTGGATGGCCTGCTGCGCAAAATACTGGATATCGGTGTTGAGGGTCAGCTTGACGTCACTGCCGTCCACCGCCGGAGTCAGTTCGTCGGTGGCCACTGGAATCCTCAGGCCGTCAGCGCCGATCTCGAAAACGCGCTTTCCTTCAACGCCACGCAGGACCTCGTCCTGGGTCTGCTCGATGCCTGCTTGGCCTGAGACGCCATCCTGAAGGAAACCCACTACTCCACCGGCCACGCTGCCATTTGGATACACGCGCTTACTGACGCCTTCGGGGATCACTCCCGGGATATTCAGTTTGGAAATCCGGTCTTCAAGCTCAGGCTTGATGTCTTTGGCGACCACGAAGTACTTCTTCTCTCCGGTCAGCGCCTCGCGGATTTTTTCGACGTCGGAACCCAGGAGCGTGGCCAGCTCCGAGATGCCTTGGTCCCTGGAAACGGTCTCAACCTCTTCGGTCTTCTCGTTGTACCTCTTAAAGGTGGCCGTGTTCGTATTCAGGACCTGGTCCACAACGAGGTTGTACCGGATGACGCTGCTGGCCAGGACAGTGCCGTTGGCATCAACGATCTGCCCCCGCTCAGCAGGCAGGACCTGGGGCGTCAGGCGCTTCGCCAGCGCAGCTTCGGCCATTCCGCCCATATCCAGGCCCTGGACCATGAACAGCTTGCCGCCCACTACCAACAGCAG
Organism: Arthrobacter sp. TmtSoilC79; assembly: GCF_059739405.1. Classification (NCBI taxonomy): domain Bacteria; kingdom Bacillati; phylum Actinomycetota; class Actinomycetes; order Micrococcales; family Micrococcaceae; genus Arthrobacter; species Arthrobacter sp. TmtSoilC79. Next base: position 2,854,214 of record NZ_AP046051.1, read on the forward strand.
CGTCAGCATGATGCCAAGACCAACCCGCAACCGCTTTTTTGCCGCCGGCGTCTTCGTTTTTTTCGATGTGCCGGGGTTCTGAGCCACGTTGATTCCTTGCTGCTGGCCTAGCTTCGGTGGACTGATGGATTATTGCCCGGGTGCCTTCTGCTGAGGGGCCGGTACAGAACCCCCGTTAAGGTCAACCGGCGGCGTAGCTGCCGGAGATGCTGGAGCAGCCGCGGGTGCAGCCGGGGCGGCAGGCGCAACCGGAGTCACCGGCTTGAGGTTCTCCAGGGGTTCCTTGGTTGTTACCGAGGGAACCACGTCCAGCATCCCCGCCACTGCCGGAGGAGCCAACTGGGCCAAAGGAGCATCTCCCTTAACGGCCGGTGTTGCCTTTCCGGTGACGGTCATCGTATTGAGGTCGATCTGTCCCTTGACAGTTGAAGGAACCATTCCTAATTCTGCCGCCTTCGCGGCCAAATTCTGGGGAGCCTCGAAGTTCTGCTTCCTCTGTGTCAGGTCCTGGTTTTCCTTGTTCAGGGTTGCTGCTTCGGCCTTAAGCTGCACCAACTGGTATTGGGCGGTGGATACCGAAATATTCAGGACAAGAACTGCCATGAGGGCAGCCGCCATGGCCACGAAGCAAAGGACGACGAATGGGGTCCGGCGTTTGCCCGGAGCACTGCGCACCAAGGAAAGCGGCGTACGGGCCTTGCGTCCGGAGTCAGGCTTGCCGCCGGGAGCAGGCAGTGCACGGGCGGTATTGCCCACCACGGAGGGCAGTGTCTTCGCTGCGGCGTTGCTCATGCGTCTCTCCTTGCTTTGATGCGCTCCACTGCCCTCAATCGGGCGGACGCCGCGCGGGGGTTCTCAGCGATTTCTGCTGCCGTTGGCACTTCCGTGCCCTTGGTGATGGTTTTCAGTTCGGGTTTATGTTCTTCAAGTTCCACGGGGAAACCAAGTGGGGCTGAGGATTTTGATCCAGCTTGGAAAACCGACTTCACGATCTTGTCTTCCAGCGAGTGATAGGACATCACCACGATCCGTCCCGCCATGGCCGTAGCGGCCACAGCTGAGGGAACAGCCCGTTCCAGGACGTCCAGCTCCTCGTTGACCTCAATCCTCAATGCCTGGAAAGTGCGTTTGGCGGGATGTCCACCGCTCTTGGCCGCTGCGGCGGGAACAACACTGCGGATCTGTTCCACAAGTTCGCCGGTGGTTGCGAAGGGTTTCTCCACCCGGGCATTGACGATCCTGTTGGCAATGCGGCCGGCGAACTTTTCTTCGCCCCACTTGCGGATGATGCGCACCAGTTCGTCTTCGCTGTAGTTATTGACGACGTCGGCTGCTGTCTGTCCGCGGCTGGTGTCCATCCGCATGTCGAGGGGGGCATCGTAGGAGTAGGCGAAACCACGCTCGCGCTCGTCCAACTGCAGCGAAGAGACACCCAGGTCCATGAGGATGCCGTGGACCTCGGAGATGCCGAGGTCTTCGAGGACTTCGCCGATCTCGTCGTACACGGCGTGCACCAGGTCCGTCCGGTCCGAGAAGGGCTCAAGCCGCGCGCCCGCCAAGGCAAGGGCCTCTTCGTCCCGGTCAATACCGACCAGGTGCAGGTCCGGAAAACGCTGCAGCATGGCTTCGGAGTGACCGCCCATGCCCAGGGTCGCATCGATGGCGACAGGGGTGGCTCCCCGCTTCCTGGCAGCCTCGAAGCCGGGGGCGAGCAGATTGATGCAGCGGTCTTTCAGGACGGGTACGTGGCGCTCCGATGTGGGCTTTGCCGCGTCCTGCTCTTCCACGCTGCCTCCTCTTTCTTCAATCGCTTGCCTGCTGTTTCTTGAATCGGATCCCCATCCGCGCCTATCGACCCGCCGGCCTGGCTCAGGGGAAGGTGAGCCAGGAAGACTGTTCGATGGGCGGCTGGAGATCCCATTCAAGAAGCGGTACTGCTGCTTCCTCCGACCGGTCAGATAAACCCGGGCAGATTGTCGTCATCCGTTTCCGAGAAGGCTGCTTCCTTCTCGTTGAGGTACTCATTCCAAGCTTCGGCATCCCAGATCTCCGCTCGGGTGCCGGCTCCGATCACAGCCAACTCCCTGCCAAGGCCTGCGTATGCCCGGAGCGCCGGCGGAATGGTCACGCGCCCCTGCTTGTCAGGTACTTCATCAGAGGCTCCGGACAGGAAAACGCGAATATAGTCGCGGGCCTGCTTGGAAGACAGTGGTGCTTCCCGCATCGACTCGTGAATACGTTCGAATTCTTTCTGGCTGAAGACGTAGATGCAGCGTTCCTGACCCCTGGTGAGGACCAGCCCCTCGGCAAGCTCCTCGCGGAACTTGGCGGGAAGGATGATCCGGCCCTTTTCATCGAGACGCGGCGAGTGAGTGCCCAGAAACATCTGGCCCCACCGCCCCTCAGTTAAGGTGCCCGTTCATTCCCAACACTGCCACTACCCTCTTATGCGCTCCACTTTACTCCACAAAGCCCCACAGTCAACGCAGGAGCAGGTGTTTCTCCACCACCTTGAGATTCGAGTTGGTTGAAATGGCGCGGATTTTGGCTCCGTGGCGGAAAGTGGAGGGCCGGTGGAGCCGCCGCGTGGCGCGGACATCTCCGGCGAGGGGTTCAGGTCTCCCCTGGGCTGCTTTCCCCGCCTGCTGCGCCGGTGTGGTGGGAAGGGGAGGCTGAGTAGGGGTGCCTGGCGGGGTAAAGAGCGGAGTGGTGGTGGGAAGTGGAGCAAAAGACACGTTAAACGCAAAAAGACCCGCGGCATGCGGGTCTTTCGTCATCCCCGGGAAAAAATCAGGGGCGCGCGTAAGGCAGGGGTCGTACTAGCGGAGGTGCAACGTCGTGGAGGACTTAGGAGTCGTCGCGGCGCCGCTCGTCCCAGCGCTCTTCGAGGCTGCTCATGAACGAACTCTTGGGTTTGCCCCGGGCTGGTTTGCCCTTGCCGGCTTTGCCAAAGGCTGCTCCGCGCAGCGTGGCGAAGTAGACGCCAGCACCCATGACGACGAAGCCGAGGACACCCACTGGTATCGCCTGCATCGAAACTCCCACGAGCAGGAGGAGGATGCCGGCAATGGCGCCAAGCACGCCGATGATTACATGCCGGGTTGACCAACTGCGGATGGGATCCGAGCCCATGGTGCTGGCAAACTTCGGATCGTCCTCATGAAGTTGCTTTTCAAGTTGCTCAAGCAGCTTCTGTTCGTGCTCCGAGAGGGGCATCGCGACCTCCTTTAGTCAGCCAGCGTCTGGACATAACGCTTTCTGTGCGTCTGTTTCCACAACGATCGGACCAAGAAAATCGTTCCCGAAATTCCCTCTTGGTTCAGCGGGCATCTCAGGGCCGACTGTTCAGGAAACAGTTTGTCCAGACGATCTAAATCTCTGTAATAAATAGGATAGTTTGTCCGACGCCGTTCTGAAAGACGCCTGATGGCCAGCGGGACCAAGCTCACAGTTGATCACCTGCCTCGGAGGGCTTTCCGGGGTCGAGGAGTCTTGCTGGAAGGAGGGTTTTGGACCCGAAACGTTCCGAAACCCGGTCCAAGGCCTGCTCCGCTGCCCGCCAGTTGTCGTCCCGGCGGTCCAGGCTTAGTTGGAGGGATGTTTGCCCGGCGGGCTCAAGCTGCTCCGCCCGTACCCCAACGAGGCGGACGCTCAGGGACCGCGGCCCCAATGAATCGAGCAGTTGTACCGCCACTTGGTAGATCATCTGCGCGCTGTCCACTGGGGCATGAACGGTCCGGCTCCGTGTGACCGTGGAAAAGTCCGAGTACCGGAGCTTCAGGGCCACGGTCCTGGCCAGCATGCCGGAACTGCGCAGCCTTCCCGCCGTCCGGTGGGATAAGCGCAGCAATTCCTTGTGCAGCAAGGCATTGTCACCCGTATCGGTGGAGAAGGTCTCTTCCGCCCCGATGCTCTTCTCAAGCCTGGTAGGCGTCACCGGGCGGGGATCTATTCCCATGGACAGCCGGTGGACGTGTTCCCCGCTGGCACCGAGGACCTTCTTCAGGGCAGCCACCGGAGTTGCCGCCACGTCTGCCACAGTTCGGATGCCAAGGCGGGCAAGCACCTCTCCGGTCTTTCCACCCACGCCCCACAGGGCATTAACGGGGAGACTGTGAAGATAGGCAAGGGTGTCCCCGGCGTTGATCTGCAGGATTCCGTCGGGCTTGCACCGCGTGGAGGCGATTTTGGCCACGAACTTGGTGCCGGCAATTCCCACAGATGCCGTAATGCCCAGTTCCGACTGGACCCTTCGGCGGATGAGGTGTCCTATTTCCAGGGGCGGACCGAGCCGGCGAATCGCCCCACCAACATCGAGGAAGGCTTCATCGACGCTGAGGGGCTCCACCAGATCCGTAATGGAAGCAAAGATCTCCATGATCTGGCCGGACACTTCGTAGTACACCGAATGCCGCGGATTAATGATCACCGCGGAGGGGCAACGCCGCATCGCGATCGACATTGGCATGGCGGACTTCACTCCTGTGGCCCGGGCCTCGTAGGAAGCCGAAAGCACCACCGACCGCTCAGCGGGAAATCCGACGATCACTGGCTTTCCCCGGAGATCGGGTCTGCTGCGGAGTTCAACGGAGACAAAAAACGCATCCATATCAACGTGGAGGATGCTGGTTCGCCTCAATTCCCGCAGAGCATCACCTGCGCTGCGGGAGGACTCCTGACCGGCTCCTGGGCCGCTGCCGAATGCTTCCTGCCTCACATCGGCAATACTATGCCCGGCCACTGACTAAACTGGAGGCAATCTCTGCCCCAGCCCCGGAAGGATACCCTGTGAAGCTCTTTGGAACTCCTCGATCGCGAGGGTTTGCCCTGCTCGCAGCAAGTGTCGCCGTAGCAGCCTCGGCATGCACGCCGGCCCCAGGAGGTTCGGCCGCTCCGTCCCCCACGGACACTTCATCGCAGTCATCGTCCTCGAGCCCTGCCGCTTCCGCGTCCGCGTCAGCGACTGCAACAGCGACGACCACGGAATCGGCCACTTCGGCGCCGGGCGCCACTGCCACGGTAAACGCCCTTGTTCCGGGCTTTCCCGAGCAACTGATTCCCGTCATGCCCAAGGCATCGGTCCGTTCCAGCAGCTTCGACAAGAGCACCTCCCTGGCAACGGCAGCCTTGGTTGGAACCGTCAAGGCCCCGCCGGAGGGCGTGGTGGACTACTACAAAACGTCCTTGGAGGCACAGGGCTTCAAGCTTGTACCTGGACCGGAGGCCGTAGGCAATGTCACCTCGCTGGACTTTGTCAGGGGTGATGGCGAGACAGTGAACGTCTCAATCCGGCAGAAGGAAGGCGTATCCACCTTCACCATTGGCGCCAATGTGGCGGCCGGGTCCATCAAGTGACGGCACTGGCCACAGTAACGTCCGAACAGACGGAGTTCATCAACGGCGTTGCCGGCAAGCTGAAGGGCTTCCTGTCGGGACAGCAAGAACTCATGGCTTCGGTGTCCCCGGACGTCGAGCCGCTCATCGGCTCGATTTCCCACCTGGTGACGGGCGGCAAACGCCTCCGGGCACTGATGTGCTACTGGGGTTGGAGGGGCGCCGGCGGACAGGCCGGGAACCCGGAGATCCTCACTGCCGGATGTGCGCTGGAACTGTTTCAGGCTGCAGCATTGATCCACGACGACATCATCGACCGGTCCGATACCCGCCGCGGCGGCCCCAGCGTGCACAAGCGCTTCAGCCAGCTCCATGAATTGAACGGCTGGGCTCTGGACAGTGGTCGATTCGGAGATGCCGCAGCCATCTTGACCGGCGATCTCTGCTTGTCGTTCAGCGAGGAGTCCTTTACCGAAATCGGCCCCCGGGCGGCAGCAGGAACTCCTGCACGGCGAATATTCAATGTCATGAGGGCAGAGGTCATGGCCGGCCAATACCTGGACATTCTTGAGGAAGTGGCGGGCCCTGTCCGTGACCGGGCCGGGTCCGTGGACCGGGCGCAATCAATCATCCGTTACAAGTCGGCGAAATACTCCACGGAACATCCGCTGGCATTGGGTGGTGCCCTCGCCGGCGCCCCCACAGGGCTCCTGAAGGAATATTCAGAGTTTTCCTTGCCACTGGGTGAGGCATTCCAGATGCGGGACGATGTCCTCGGAGTCTTTGGCGATCCTGAAACGACCGGCAAACCGGCCGGCGATGATTTGCTTGAAGGCAAACGCACCGTCCTGGTCGGATTTGCCCTGAACCAGGCTTCAACCGCTGACGCGGAGTACCTGGACCGAATGCTGGGGAATCCGGATCTGGGCGAAGACGACGTCGCCCGGATACGTCGGATCATGGTCCAGTGCGGCGCCTTGGATGCCACGGAATCGCTGATTGCAAAGCTGAGCAACCAGGCCTTCGAAGCGTTGGAACGCCTGCCACTGGATGACGTGCCGCTCACCGCCCTGCGGCAACTGGCTGAGGCTGCCGTCAGCCGCGCAGCATAATTTGCACGGGTCACCTTAGTGCCCGGCACCGATAGGACATGAAGCGACGACGGCGGTGCAACCCGCCGTCGTCGTCTTATTTCAGTTCCCGGTGTCCTGACTCACCCAAGGGGCACCGTTACCAGGCCAAAGACTGGGCGCGACGCCTGATCTCAGTTTTACGTCCCTCGCGCAGGGCGTCAATCGGGCGCCCACGCAGTGATTCGTCAGGGGTGAAGAGCCAGATGATCAGCTCTTCGTCGTTGTAACCGGCATCGCTGAGAACCGCGATGGTTCCCTTTAAGCTGTCGACAGGATGACCATCCTGGATAAACAAGGCCGGGATTGAGCGGATATTCCGTTCTCCCCGCCTGATGGCAACCAGTGCGCGTTCATCCAAGAGCCCGTGGACTTTGGTGATGGAAACTTCCAGCAGCTCGGCGACATCCGGCAAGGGGAGCCAGTCGGAAACAAGGCTTTCTACATTACTCACGGAACAAGGTTGCCACGCCGCCCTGCCCCACGCCTAGCCGGGGCCGGCTCCCGATACCTGAGGGGCGCCTTTAATGCGTCATTTCATTGGCAATAAATCGGACAGCATAATCCCGATCGACAGGAATTGTTGTGTCGATTGCATAAGTGTGAGAGATTCACACTGATCACACTTGCACCATTGATAACATCAGTAACATTCGCAACACTGACAACAGCGCCACCCCAACAACCGCTGTTGAGATGAGGACACTTTTCATGACGACGCCCCGCTCGCCGAAACGAACCATGAGCATGCCGGTCATTGCGGCAACCACGGCTGCGCTTCCCGCCGTGGTTTTGTCCTCGCTTGCCCTGGCCCAGCCATCCATGGCTTCTCCGGCACCCCAGCCCCGCAAAGTCCCGGCCACGCTTGCTGCAGCAATGAAGGCGCAAGCCGTCAACGCCGGCAATGTCATCCCCGCACAGGCTGTTGCCGCAACGTTGCCCGCAGCCCTGCGCCCCATGGCTCCTTCGGTTCCGGATACCTACACGATCGTCCGCGGCGATACGATCAGTGCCATCGCCCGTCGCTTCAACCTGGATACCAACGCCGTCCTGCAGCTGAACAAGTTGTCGGCCACCACGTTGATCTACCCGGGCCAGACCATCAAGCTCACGGGAACGGCCACGCCCGCCCCATCCCAGCCTTCCGCCCCGGCCCAGCCGTCGGCCCCGGCAGCTTCCAGCAACGCCACCATCTACACCGTCGTCTCCGGTGACACCCTCGGTGCCATCGCCGCCAAGCACGGTGTGCCCTTGTCCAGCATTTTCAGCTGGAACAACCTCAACGGCAGCTCCATCATCTATCCGGGCCAGAAGATCAAGGTCAGCGGCGGATCTGCGCCCTCCGCCCCCGCAGCTCCTTCACCGGCACCTGCCCCCGTTGCAGGCTCGGGCTCCTACACCATCAAGGCAGGCGATACCCTCAGTTCCATCGCCTCGCGCCACGGGGTTTCCCTGGGCGCGCTCATGACCGCCAACAACGTTTCCGCAACCACGGTCATCTACCCCGGCCAGAAGCTCACCATTCCGGGCACCGGACTCCAGCCTGCCGGCGAGACCAAGCCCTTGGTTCCCAGCACCTTCCTGGGCTTTACTTACCCCGCTGCCGTCGTCAGCTCGGCCAACGAGAACAAAGCCCTGCTCAACGCCTCACCGGTGCCCAGCCGCGCCGAGATGAAAGGCATTGTGGCTGACACCGCAAGGCGCATGGGCGTCAGCCCATCCCTGGCTCTTGCCTTCGCGGAACAGGAATCCGGTTTTGACCAGCGGGCAGTTTCCCCTGCCAACGCCATCGGCACCATGCAGGTCATCCCGTCCTCCGGCCAGTGGGCTTCGGACCTGGTGGGCCGTAAGCTGAACCTTTTGGATCCGTACGACAACGCTACGGCCGGTGTCGCCATCATCCGCGCACTGATCGCCACCAGCAAGGACCTGGATACCGCGATTGCCGGCTACTATCAGGGCCAGTACTCGGTCAGCAAGTACGGCATGTATGACGACACCAAGCGGTACGTCGAATCGATCAAAGCCCGCCAGCGCACGTTCGGCTAGGCTCCAGCAGCACCTGTGAAGGGGCCCGGATCCCATTGGCCAGCCCAATGCGGATTCGGGCCCCTTCCCTGCCTCGTTTAGGATCGTATGGTGCAAGAACCAACGCAGGACCAGCTCATTGGAACCATGGTGGACGGCCGGTATTTGGTCCGTTCCCGGCTTGCCAAGGGCGGAATGTCCACTGTCTACCTGGCCACGGACCAGCGCCTTGAGCGCGACGTAGCCCTCAAAGTCCTGCACCCGCACCTGGCAAACGATCCCACCTTCCTCCAGCGGCTCAGCCGCGAAGCAAAAGCGGCCGCGAGCCTTTCCCACCCGCACATTGTGGGCGTTTTGGACCAAGGCGAAGACGGGCACGTGGCCTACCTGGTGATGGAGTACGTCAAGGGCCACACTCTCCGCGACGTCCTCAGCGAACAAGGAGCCTTGGCGCCGAGGCTGGCCCTGGCCCTGATCGATCCCGTGATCGAAGGACTGGCTGCCGCCCACGGCTCCGGCTTGATCCACCGGGACATCAAACCCGAGAACGTCCTGATCGCGGACGACGGCCGGATCAAGGTGGGCGACTTTGGCCTTGCCCGGGCAGTCTCGGCGAACACCAGCACCGGAGCCCTGATCGGAACCGTAGCGTACCTGGCTCCCGAACTGGTTCTCGGCCAACCCGCAGATGCCCGCAGCGACATCTATTCTGCCGGCATCATGCTCTACGAAATGCTGACCGGCCAGCAACCCTATGCCGGCGACTCCCCCATCCAGGTGGCCTACCAACACGTCAACTCCGTGGTGGGACGCCCCTCGGACATTGCTCCCGGCTTGGCCGAAGACCTCGATGAACTGGTTCAGTGGTGCACGGCTGCCGATGCCGAGAACCGGCCTGTGAACGGGACAGCGTTGCTGACCGAACTCCGCCATATCCGGACCACGCTGTCCGACGAACAGCTGGATCACAAGCAAAGCCAGGATCACAGCCCATACCCCACCGCTTCAACAACTGCCCTCAACGGCGGCGCGGAGCATCCCACGGAAGCCTTGTCCACCACGGCCTCCCCCACTGAGTTCATCAGCCACCAGAGCAACCCGACCACCATCATGGCGGCCGGCGGTTCGGCCCTTCAGCACTCCAAAGCATCACCTGGTGGGGACGTCGACCAGGACCTCCGGCAACCCGGCAAGCGCGAGCTGAAGAGGCTCGAGAAGCAACAGAGCAAGGACCGCGCCCGGGCCGCGGCAACCCCCGTGCGGCCGCTCAGGGAAGGCAATCCCCGCCGCCGGGGCATCATCTGGGCCATCGTGATCGTTATCCTGGCGATGCTCGCAGCTTCTGCCGGGTGGTTCTTCGGCATGGGCCCGGGCTCCCCCGGGACCGTACCGGACGTCAAGAACAAGACAGTGGCCGAGGCACAGCAACTCCTCCGAACTGCTGGATTCCAGTCGGAGCCGCGCGACGTCTTCGACGACGACATCCTGGCCGGACTCGCCGTCGGAACTGAACCCGAATCCGGTGCCGAAGTGCGGAAGTTCCAGTCCATCACCCTCTTCGTCTCCAAGGGCGCCCAGCTGTTCCCGCTGCCGGATTTGACCGGCGGCACCCTGGATGAAGCCAAGACAGCACTCAATGCCGCCGAAATGGCCCTGGGGAACGTCACCGAAGCCTTTGATGAGAAGATCCCTGCCGGCGTCGTGATTGCCCAGGACCCGGCCAAGGGCAAGGAAGTACGTCACGGCACGCCTGTGGCTCTGGAGGTCTCCAAGGGGCCGCAGCCGATTCCGGTACCGGACGTACGCGGGAAGCCGCAGGATGCCGCCGTCAAGGCCATTCAGGATGCCGGGCTCAAGGCCGTGATCGCTCCGGAGACCGTCAATGACAAGTCGGTCCCCAAAGGGGCTGTGGTCAGCCAGGCCCCGGCCAATGGCACGCTCATCCGCGGTGAGTCCGTGACGATTACGGTGTCCAAGGGGCCCAAATTGGTCTCCGTTCCCAGCTTCATCGGCAAGCAGGCCGCCGAGGCTGAGAGGGAATTGAAGAAGCTGGGCTTCAAAGTGGAGGTCAACAAGATCCTGGGCGGCTTCTTTGGTACCGTCCGCGACCAAAACCCGGTCAATACCGAAGTGCCGGAAGACTCCGTGGTGACATTGACTGTCGTGTAGACGGACATGACGGCTCCCAGCAGACAGCAAAAAGGGCGTGGTCCGGATTAATCCGGACCACGCCCTTTTTGATGGTTTTTTACTGCTTGGAGAGGGCCCCTGCCACCAGGAAGGCCATTTCAAGTGACTGCATGTGGTTCAAGCGGGGGTCGCACACTGACTCATAGCGGTCAAGGAAGGCGTCCTGGTCGATCGGATCGGCGCCACCCAGGCACTCAGCGACGTCGTCGCCGGTCATTTCGACGTGGAGACCGCCGGGAACCGTGCCCAGCGAGTGGTGGACCTCGAAGAAGCCACGGACCTCGTCAATGACGTCGTCGAAGTTGCGGGTCTTGTAGCCGTTGGGCGAGGTGACGGTGTTGCCGTGCATGGGATCGGTGACCCAAAGCACTTGGGCACCTGAGGCGGTGACGCGCTCGACGACGGCGGGCAGCTTTTCGCGGATGTTCTTGGCGCCCATACGCGTGATGAACGTCAGACGCCCAGGTTCACGGTTGGGGTCCAGCTTGTCGATCAGGCGCAGGGCATCATCACCGCTGGTGGTGGGTCCGAGCTTGACGCCGATCGGGTTCCGCACACGGGAGAGGAAGTCCACATGGGCATGATCCAGTTCGCGGGTCCGCTCGCCGATCCACAGGAAATGGGCGGAAGTGTCGTAGGGCAGGCCCGTGCGTGAATCGATGCGGGTCAGGGCGCGCTCATAGTCGAGCAGCAAGGCTTCATGGCTGGCGAAGAATTCAACCCGCTTGAGCGCCTCGAAGTCCGCGCCGCAGGAATCCATGAAGCTGATGGCACGGTCAATATCGCGTGCCAGCGATTCATAGCGGGCGTGCGCAGGGTTTTCCGTAAAGCCCTTGTTCCACTGGTGAACCAGGCGCAGGTCCGCGAAACCACCTTGGGTGAACGCACGGATAAGGTTCAGGGTCGAAGCCGAGGTGTGATACGCCTTCAGCATACGGCCGGCGTCATGGGCGCGGGACTCCGGTGTGAACTCATAGCCATTGACGATGTCGCCACGGTAGGCGGGCAGCGTGACGCCGTCGCGGGTTTCGTCGTTGGACGAGCGCGGCTTGGCGAACTGGCCGGCCATGCGGCCCATCTTGATGACGGGCATGGCAGCACCGTAGGTCAGCACCACCGCCATCTGCAGGATGGTCTTTACCCTTGCGCTGATTTTGTCCGCGGTGGCAGCCTCAAATGTCTCAGCGCAGTCGCCGCCCTGCAGGAGGAATGCTTTGCCCTGGGCCGCAGCGGCCAAACGCTCCCGGAGGACATCCACTTCGCCGGCGAAAACCAGCGGCGGAACCACGGAAAGTTCCTTGACGGAAGCATCGAAGATGCCGGCGTCGGACCACGTGGGCTGCTGGGAGATCGGCAGGTCCCGCCAGGCGTCGAGCCCGGGATAGTTCGCTGCTCCGCTTTGGGCGGTGCTGGCGAGGGGATCTGCTATGGAGGATGCGGTGTTCGCGGTTAGCTCAGTCACCCTTCAAGAGTAGTAGCCTCGGGCATGGTTGCGGGACAGCGGGCGTAACTGATGCCGCCACCTGCGTCACAGTTTCTGCGGCGACCCTTCATCGCTGTTCCCCGGTTCATCCCTGTCCTCCGCTATGTCCCCCGCAACATCCTCTGTTGCCTCGACCTGGTGGACAGGTTCCGGGCCCTTGCCGGCCAACCGGGCCTTGACCACGGCAGCGTATTCATCGACGTATTCCTGGCCGGAGAGACGCATCAAAGCGGACATGATTTCATCTGTGACTGCTCTCTGGACCAGCCGGTCCTCCTCCATGCCGTAGTAGCGGCTGAAGTCCAGTGGCTGTCCGAAAATGATGCCTACCCTGCGGATGCTGGGGAGCCTCTTGCCGATGGGCTGGACCTTCTCCGTACCGATCATGGCGACCGGCACCACGGGTACCCGCGTTTGCAGGGCCAGCCGTGCCACACCCACTTTCCCGCGGTAGAGACGGGCGTCAGGGCTGCGGGTCCCTTCCGGGTAAATGCCCAGCAGACCTCCGGACGAAAGGACGTCCTTGCCTGCTTGCAATGACATTTCGGACGCTGCCCCGCCGGACCGATCCATGGGAAGTTGGTTGCTCAGCCTGAAGAACAGCGCCGTCAGCCGTCCCTTGATTCCCTTGCCGGTGAAGTACTCGGACTTAGCCAGGAAGATGACCGGCCGGTGCACCATCAGGGGCAGGAAGATGGAGTCCGAAAAGGACAGGTGGTTGGACGCCAGGATCGCGGCGCCGCTTTCGGGGACGTTATCAAGGCCTTTGACCCAAGGCCTGAACAGGAGTTTGAGGATGGGACCCAGAAAGATCCTCTTCATGACCCAATAGAACACAGTTGTCCTCCTACGGCCGACGGATGGCATGCTTCCGGCAACCGGCCGGCACTCAACTGCAACCCTACTCCAGTGAGAAATGTCCGGAACAGTGACACGATGGGACACATGACGGAACGCCACCCACCTGCAGCGCCGCTTGCTTTCCACTACGCCGGGCATGGTCCCAATGCCACAACAGGCGTTGCCATCTGCCATGGGTTCACCGGCAGTCCCCTCAGTATCCTCCCGTGGGCGGAGTACCTGGCCGCACAAGGTTTCGCGGTGTCGGTTCCCCTGCTGCCAGGCCACGGCACCACTTGGCGCGACCTGGCAACAACGCGATGGCAGGACTGGTACAGGACCTTTGAGCAGAGCTACCTGGACTTGGCGGAGCAAACCGAAAAGTGCTTCGTGGCGGGCTTGTCAATGGGCGGTGCCGTAGCACTCCGCGTGGCTGCCCTGCATGAGGTTCCCGGATTGGTCCTGGTCAATCCGGGGCTGAGCTTCTATGACCGGCGCGTGAGGTACGTCGCTGCGCTCAAGCACTTCATGCCAACCACCACCCCGATCGTGGAGGACAAACCCGCTCCTGTTGCGACCGAGGATGGTGACTATTCCAAAACCCCGTTGCAGTCGGTCCATGAACTGAAGAAACTCTTCCGCGCCGCTACCCTCGGGCTGCCCAAGGTGCAAGCACCGGCATTGGTTTTCAAGTCGTCAGTGGATGAGGTGGTGCCGCCAAGTTCCGTAGCCGCGATTGAACGCCACATTGCGTCCTCACGGCTGAAGGTGGTGACGCTTCCGCACAGTGGACATGTGGCCACGCTGGACGTTGACGCACCAACCATTTTCGAAGAATCCGCCAGCTTTTTCCGTCAGCACGCCGGGGACAGAGTAGCCTCGGAGTCATCATGAACATGCTTCCGGATTTCTCGCCGTTCCTCAGCAATTGGAACGGAACCGGCCCCCGCGTGGGCGTCGTCATGTCCCACGGCTTTACCGGCAGTCCGCACAGTGTCAGGCCATGGGCCGAGCACCTGGCGGCGGCCGGTTATGCTGTCAGGCTGCCGTTGTTGCCCGGGCACGGCACTACGTGGCAGGACATGGCCACCCGGTCGTGGCAGGAGTGGCACCGCGCAGTAGATGATGCCTACCTGGAACTGGCGGCTGAGTGCGATTACGTCTTCAGCACCGGACTGTCCATGGGTGGCACGCTGGCCCTGCGTATCGCGGCCACGCGTCCAGTGGCAGGAACCGTAGTGGTCAACCCGGGGCTGGTCCTCGATGACCCACGGGCAGTGATCGTCGCAGCGCTCAAATACGTGGTGAAGACAACGCCGGCCATTGCCAACGACATCCTCAAACCGGACCAGAATGAAGGTGCCTACGCCCGCACGCCTGTGGCCGCGGCGCATCAGTTGAAAAAGATGTACAAGGACACCGCAGCGATCCTGCCGCGCATCCACACCCCTGTCCAGGTGTACAAGTCCACTGTTGACAACGTGATTTCAGAGGCGAGCCTGGATTTCCTGCGCGCCCGGGTCAATGCTCCGGTGGATGTCACTTACCTCAGCAACAGCTACCATGTAGCAACCCTGGACAACGATGCCCCGGAGATCTTTGCAGGGACCGTGGATTTCATCCGGAAAACCGTAGCAACCCTGGCCGGACACGGGCCTTCCCCCGAAAAGGACACAGCCCATGAACAGGCCTGATGCCAACTCTGCCGATCAGAGTGCCAACAATGACGACGACGCCGTGTGGCTGGATCTGGTGGCCCGGTTGGAGGGCACAGGTACCCCTGACGGCGCGGACCCCCGCTCCGCCGGTGCCATGAATCCTGCCGAAACGGGCCTCAAGGACGTGACGCCCGCAGAATCGGGCAAAGCGTTTAGGGATTTCGATCCCCTGGGACTGTCCACGCCGCCCGCGGAGGCAGCAATTGCTCCCGGTCCCTCCGAAAGCGCCGGTCGCCCTTTGGGGCCGCGTGATTTCGAGGTCGAGGACGACGACACTTTCGTTCCGGAGGAGCCTCCGAGCCTGGCCGGCACGGAACCGTTGACCATGCTGGCGTGGGTGGGCGCAGTGGGCGGACCCATCGCCTTGCTGTTCACTGCAATGTTCTGGCGGTCTGCTCCCCTTGTTGCAATCCTGGGTATTGTTGCCGCTTTCGTGGTTTCGGTGGTCTTCCTGATCATGCGGCTTCCGCAGGAGAAGAATGAAGACGACGACGGCGCCCGCATCTAAGGGACCGCGCCCGCCTCTGGGGCGGCCGGCTTAGCGGTTGGCGCGTCCGCTGACACGCGAAAGGTCCGCAGCACCGATCATGCCGGCGCGTGGACCGAGCGCCGCGAGCTCAATCCCCGCCATGGGACGGAAGCCCCTGCCCGTGAGATTCTTCGCGAACGATTCCCGCGCTGGTCCGGCCAGGAACTCCCCGGCATCACAGAGTCCACCACCGATCACGAACATACCGGGGTCAAGGGCCGCGGCGAGGTTGGCCAGCCCCAAACCCAACCATTCACCTTGGTCTGCGAGGAGCTCACGCGAGGTGGCATCGCCTTCCAGTGCCAACGCGGTCACCGCCGCCCCCGTGAGGTTGTCCGCGGTTCCACCGGCCTTCTCCAGGAGGGCCCGGCCTTCTGTTGAGTTGGTTCGGACGAGTTGGCGTGCCTCCCGCCCCAGGGCGTTGCCGGAGGCGTACTGCTCCCAGCATCCGCGGTTGCCGCATTCGCAACGGTGTCCCCCGGGAAAAATGATCTGGTGCCCGAACTCGCCCGCCACGCCGTAGCGTCCGCGTTCCACCCGGCCGTCCATGACCATGGCTCCCCCGATGCCGGTACCAAGTGTCACGCACACCAGCCGGCTCTCCCCCTGGCCGGCCCCGAAGCGCCATTCCGCCCAGGCGGCGGCATCGGCGTCGTTCGTCAGAAGGACCGGACGCCGCAGCAGCTTTTGCAGGCTGGCCCGGAGGGGCTCGTTGCGCCAGGCCAGGTGCGGGCTGAACAGCACCGTTCCGCCGTCGAGGTCCATCCAGCCGGCCGCACCGATTCCAACGGAATTGACCCGATGATCGGCGCTGAGCTCATCCACCAGCTCCACGATGGTTTGTTCCACTGCCCTGGGGTCTGCACCGGGAGTGGATCTGCGGGCCTCGGCGAGGACCCGTCCTTCGGCGTCCACCACACCGGCAGCGACTTTGGTGCCGCCGATGTCTATGCCGATCGCCAGGCCGCGACGGCCCAGATGGCTGCGCCGGGCAGCCCACGGCACGTCCTTCCATGCTGAGGCCGGTGGCTTGGGTCTGACACGGAAAGTGGACCGTTGTGCGGGCATCCCATCATCATATTCCGCCGGGTGCCGCGGCCATGCATCGGCGGCCTTGAGGGGTCCAAGTTGCTTGAAATGACGGGGCTTCCGTAAAGTTACTCGCCAGTAGGTGAAATAGGACACACCTCCGCGAGCGGGCATACTAGAGTGAAAGCAGCCCCTCGTGGCCCGTGGATATCAAAGGAGCTACCTTGCGTGAAATCAGTGTTCCTCCCCTCGTCAAAATTGCCCCTGAAACCAACATCACGGACTTCGTGATCCGGGAGGCTGAAAAGGCGTCGAACCCTGCGTTGTTCTCCAAGCTGGACAGCAACGGGCAGTGGCAGGACATCCGGGCCAAGGACTTCCTCGCGGACGTCAGGGCCTTGGCGAAGGGCCTGATTGCCAGCGGGGTGGGAACGGGCGATCGGGTGGGCATCATGTCCAGGACCCGCTACGAATGGTCCTTGGTGGACTTCGCCATCTGGTTCGCAGGGGCGATCTCTGTCCCGATCTACGAAACGTCCTCACCGTCCCAAGTGGCATGGAACCTGGGTGACTCCGGTGCGGTGGCAGCTTTTGGCGAGGCAGCACACCACGAGGACGTCATCCGCCAGGCCGTGGCTGCCGAGGACATCAGTTCCGTGGCCAACGTCTGGCAGCTCGAAGGTGCAGGGCTCGACGCCTTGCGCGCAGCCGGCGCCGGTGTTCCCGACGACGAACTCGAATCCCGCCGCTCCTCCGCCGGCCTGGCCGATGTGGCAACCATCATCTACACCTCCGGGACCACCGGCAGGCCGAAGGGGTGTGAACTGACCCACGGCAACTTCGTGGAGCTTTCCGAGAACGCCCGCGCGTCCCTTCCCGAAATCATCAATGAGTCCGGGAAGACCATCATGTTCCTCCCGCTCGCCCACGTCTTTGCACGGTTCATCTCCGTGCTGGCAGTGGCCGGCGGCGTCAAGGTGGCCCACACCCCGGACATCAAGAACCTGCTGGCGGACCTCCAGAGCTTCCAGCCAACATTCATCCTGGCCGTCCCCCGCGTCTTTGAGAAGGTGTACAACTCGGCCCTGACCAAGGCCGAAGACGGCGGCAAGGGTGCCATCTTCCACCGTGCCGTAGACACCGCAATCGCTTACTCCAGGGCCCGAGAGTCCGGCTCCCTGGGGTTGGGCCTGAAAATCAAGCACGCTGTCTTCGACAAATTGGTTTACGGCAAGCTCCGGGCAGCCATGGGTGGCCACGTGGCACATGCAGTGTCCGGCGGCGGCCCCCTGGGCGAACGCCTCGGTCACTTCTTCCAAGGCATTGGCCTGCAGATCCTGGAAGGATACGGGCTTACCGAAACCACTGCCCCCATCTCGGTGAACACTCCCTCCATGATCAGGATTGGCACGGTGGGCGCCCCCTTGCCGGGCAACTCCGTCAAGATTGCCGACGACGGCGAAATCCTCACCAAGGGCGTTTGCGTCATGCGCGGCTACTACAAGCGTGAGGACCTAACGGCGGAAACCTTCACCGACGGATGGTTCCGCACCGGCGATATTGGCGAACTCGACAGCAACGGATTCCTCAAGATCACCGGACGCAAGAAGGAAATCATTGTGACCGCCGGCGGCAAGAACGTGGTTCCCGCCTTGCTCGAGGACCAGATCCGCGCCGACGCCCTGGTCTCCCAGGTATTGGTAGTGGGAGACAACCGTCCGTTCATCGGTGCGCTCGTAACCCTCGATGAGGAAGCCCTCCCGGGCTGGCTCGAGCGCCACGGACTGCCGGCCGGCACTTCCCTGGGCGAGGCGGCAGAACATCCCGTAGTGAAAGCCGCCGTCCAGGAACTGATCAGCAAGGCCAACCAGTCGGTGTCCCAGGCTGAAGCCATCAAGTCCTTCCGTATTGTGGCTGCGGACTTCACGGAGGCCTCGGGCCACCTCACGCCGTCGCTGAAGGTCAAGCGGGCACAGGTCATGAAGGACTTCGACGCTGTGATCGAGGAAATGTACTCCGCCCGCCGGGCTTCCTGAGAAACCCAGGCATTCCGCAACCCACGACTGACAGGCCAAGCACCACCCCAGTACCAGCACAAAAAAGTACCCCGTCCGGAAGTTTCCGGACGGGGTTCTTTTATGGTCGGATTATCAGCCGATCACCAGCAGCAAGTCGCCGCCCTGAACCTGTTCCACTGATGAAATCGCAAGGCGTGAAACCGTACCGGCTACCGGCGTCGTGATGGATGCTTCCATCTTCATCGCCTCAATGGTGGCAACGGTATCGCCTGCGTTGACCACGTCACCGGCTTTGGCCGTGACAGTTACGGCACCCGCGAACGGGGCTGCAACCTGGCCAGGCTGGGACGGGTCCGCCTTCTCCGCAGCTTTGACGTTGCTGACCACCGAGCGGTCGCGGACAACCACCGGGCGGGACTGGCCGTTGAGCGTACACATCACTGTGCGCATGCCCTTTTCGTCGGCTTCGGACACAGCCTCCAGCTGGGCAATGAGGCGGACGCCCTTTTCCAGCTCAATGACGTGCTCTGAACCCTGCTGGAAACCGTAGAGGTAATCACGGGTGTCCAGCACCGAAATGTTGCCGTACGTCTCCACGCTCTTCAGGTAGTCCTTGGTGGGACCGGCGAACAGCAAGCGGTTCAGTGTGTGCTGGCGCGTCTTGGAATCACCCTTGAGTGCAGCACTGTCCTCGGCGCTGATCTCCACATCGCGGACCTTGACGCTTCGGCCCTGCAGCGCCTTGGTACGGAACGGCTCAGGCCAGCCTCCCGGAGGATCTCCAAGTTCGCCGGACAGGAAGCCAATGACGGAGTCCGGGATGTCGTAGTTCTGCGGGTTCTCGTTGAAGTCCGCGGGATCAGCGTTCAAACCGACCAGGTGCAAGGCGAGGTCACCCACCACCTTGGAAGAAGGCGTCACCTTGACCAGCCGGCCCAGGATCCGGTCGGCAGCGGTGTACATATCCTCGATGGCTTCAAACTGCTCCCCCAACCCCAGGGCAATGGCTTGCTGGCGAAGGTTGGACAGCTGACCGCCGGGGATTTCGTGCTGGTAAACACGCCCTGTGGGACCCGGCAGGCCGGATTCGAAGGGAGCGTAGACCCGTCGAACAGCTTCCCAATAGGGCTCCATGGCACCGACATTGGCCAGGCTAAGGCCGGTATCGCGCGGCGTGTTGGCCAGGGCAGCCACCAGCGCCGAAGCGGCGGGCTGGCTGGTGGTCCCGGCAAGGGATGCAGCAGCGACGTCAACAGCATCCACACCGGCGTCGACGGCGGCCAACAGGGTAGCAAGCTGCCCGCCCGCGGTGTCGTGCGTGTGAAGGTGGACCGGCAGGTCGAAACGCTCGCGCAGCGCCGTCACCAGCTTGGTGGCCGCAGCCGGACGCAGCAGGCCCGCCATGTCCTTGATGGCCAGGATGTGCGCACCGGCGTCGACGATCCTCTGTGCCAGGTCGAGGTAGTAGTCCAGCGTGTACAGGTCCTCGTTGGGGTCAAGGAGGTTACCCGTGTAGCACAGCGCCACTTCTGCAACAGCGGTTCCGGTGGCCCGCACCGCCCGGATGGCCGGAGCCATCTGGTTCACATCGTTGAGGGCATCGAAGATACGGAAAATGTCGATGCCGGTCGCTGCGGCTTCATTGACGAAAGCCTCAGTCACTTCTTCCGGGTACGGCGTGTACCCAACAGTGTTGCGCCCGCGCAGGAGCATTTGGAGGCAGGTGTTCGGAAGTGCCTGGCGCAGCGCAGCCAAGCGGTCCCAGGGGTCCTCACCAAGGAAACGCAAAGCGACGTCGTACGTGGCACCGCCCCAGGCTTCCACCGACAACAGCTCCGGCATCAGGGCCGTCACAGCGGGCCCTGCCGCAACGAGGTCGCGGGTGCGCACGCGGGTGGCCAGGAGCGACTGGTGTGCATCACGGAATGTGGTGTCCGTGACAGCCAGGGCCTGCTGCTCGCGAAGGGCCTTGGCGAAGCCTTCCGGCCCCAGTTCCCTCAACTTCTGGCGCGAACCCGTGGTGGGAACCGGGCCTTCGATTGCCGGCAGCTTGCTGGCCGGGTCCGAGTGGACCGTCAGCTCGCCGTTCGGCTTGTTCACCGTCACCTCGGCCAACCAGGTCAGCAGCTTGGTTCCCCGGTCAGCGGAGATGTGCGACTTCAGCAGCTCCGGACGCTTGTCAATGAAGTCAGTAGCCACGTTGCCGGCGTTGAAGTCCGGATCGGCCAGGACAGCCTGAAGGAAGGGGATGTTGGTGGAAACACCGCGGATGCGGAACTCGGCGAGGCCACGGCGGGCGCGGGCCACGGCTGCCGGGTAGTCCCGGCCGCGGCAGGTCAACTTGACCAGCATGGAGTCAAAGTGCGGGCTGATCTCCGCGCCGGAGTAAACCGTACCGCCGTCGAGCCTGACACCGGCACCGCCGGCAGAACGGTAACCGGTGATCTTTCCGACGTCCGGACGGAACCCGTTGGCGGGATCTTCGGTGGTGATACGGCACTGCAGTGCCGCGCCCTTGATGGAGACGGTCTCCTGGCTCAGGCCAAGGTCCGCCAGTGTCTCCCCCGAGGCAATGCGCATCTGCGCCTGCACCAGGTCCACGTCCGTGATTTCCTCGGTGACAGTGTGCTCCACCTGGATACGGGGGTTCATCTCGATGAACACGTGCTGGCCCGCACGCTCACCCTCGGTGTCCACCAGGAACTCCACAGTTCCAGCGTTGACGTAATTAAGCGCCTTCGCGAAAGCAACGGCGTCACGGTAGAGCGCCTGGCGGATGTTCTCATCCAGGTTCGGCGCCGGAGCAATTTCCACGACCTTCTGGTGGCGGCGCTGCAGTGAACAGTCGCGCTCGAAGAGGTGCATGACATTACCCTCGGCGTCGGCCAGGATCTGCACTTCGATGTGCCGGGGACGCAGGACGGCCTGCTCAAGGAACATGGTGGGATCGCCGAACGCGGCGTCAGCCTCGCGCATGGCGGACTGCAATGCCTCAGGCAGTGCTTCACGCGTCTCAACGCGGCGCATGCCACGTCCGCCGCCACCGGCAACGGCCTTGGCAAAGATAGGGAACCCAATGTCGTCCGCAGCCGCGATGAGCTCGTCAAGGTCCTTGGACGGCTTACTCGACTTCAGGACGGGCACGCCGGCTTTGCGGGCTGCTTCCAAGGCCGCAACCTTGTTGCCGGCGAGTTCGAGCACTTCCGCGGGCGGGCCCACGAAAGTGATTCCTGCTGCCTTCGCTGCGCGGGCGAGGTCGGGGTTCTCGGAGAGGAATCCGTAGCCGGGGTAGATGGCGTCTGCGCCGGCTTCCTTGGCGACGCGGACAACCTCCTCCACGTCCAGGTAGGCGCGGACGGGATGGCCCACCTCCCCGATCAGGTAAGCTTCATCGGCCTTCTGCCGGTGGATCGAGTTACGGTCCTCGTGCGGAAAGACGGCTACGGTCTTGGCGCCAAGTTCATAACCAGCGCGAAACGCCCTGATCGCGATTTCTCCGCGATTGGCCACCAGAATTTTCGAAAACATACTTCTCCTGCATCATTGCGGGTGGATCGGTCGGTGGTCACAGTGTGTAGTGCCGCCAGCATCAAACACAAATCTTTGTGGCAACCATCACAAAGGAATCGTCATGTGGGCTGTATATGCGTGCGCGCGATCGGACAGCGTGCTAATAGCAAGGGTTGCCTCCTGCGCCCTGGCGCGTAGAAAGCGGGTTTCAGCCCGGAAGCACCATATGATGTTCAGGGGGCTTCGGCGAGCCCCGGCTCCGGCGGTTCCGGAGCCGAATCAGCGCGATACGGCAACCGGCGTTAGGTTTTGGGTTTTCAAGTGCAAGTAGTCAGCATCAGCAGCCTCAAAGGTGGAGTGGGAAAGACTTCCGTGACCACTGGTCTGGCGTCCGCGGCCCTCGCCGCCGGCATTCCCACCCTGGTGGTGGATCTCGATCCCCACGCCGACGCCACTACGGCCCTGGGCGTCCAGCCCGGTGGGCAGCTCGACATCGGCCGGATGCTGAAAAGCCCCCGGAAAGCCCGGATCCAGGAAAACGTCGCAGGCAGCAGTTGGGTATCCAACGGTTCCAGCGACGGCACCCTGGACGTCGCAGTGGGCTCCGCCTTCACCGGAATCTATGACCGCCCGGATCTGGGACGCCGCGACCTCCGCAGGCTTTCAGCAGTTCTGTCCGGAACCACCGCCTATGAACTCGTCCTGGTCGACTGCCCGCCGTCCCTGAATGGTTTGACGCGCATGGCGTGGAGCGCCAGCGACCGTGTGGTGCTGGTGGCTGAACCCGGACTGTTTTCCGTTGCCGGCACCGAACGCACCATGCGGGCCATCCAACTCTTCCGGCAGGAGTTCGCCCCCAACCTGGCACCCGCGGGCATCGTAGCCAACCGGGTACGCACCGGATCCGCCGAGCACACGTTCCGCTTGGCGGAAATGGAGTCCATGTTCGGTGAGCTGCTGCTGACCCCCCACATTCCTGAACAGGCCAACTGGCAGCAGATCCAAGGCGCAGCCCACTCCGTTCACCATTGGCCGGGAGATTCCGCCAAGAACTCCGCCAAACTGTTCGATGCACTGCTGCAGAGCCTCCTGGCAGGGCAACCTTCCACGCGGGACCGCCGCCAGCGCTGACCCAACCAGTCGGGGCTGGATCGTCAGGGCTGAATCAGCCCGCCTGAATCAGCCCGGCTGAGATGGGCCCCGCTGAAGAGGACCCGGCTGAAGTGAGCCGGCTGATTGGGCCCGAGCCGCTCGCTTAGCTACAGGCGCCCCTGCCGACAGAAAAAGCCCCTTCCCCACAAGGGAAGAGGCTCTTCTCATAAAAGTTGTGTTTGGGTGCCCGGTCTCAGCCGATCCGGCGGGCCACGCGGCGCTTGCTCAGTTCGTCGTCGGGAAAGGACTGCTCTACAGCGTGTTCACTCGGAAGTGCGGCCAGGCTTCCCTCGACTTCCCGCCATACACGTCCAACGGCGATGCCGAAGACGCCCTGTCCGCCCTGCACCAAGTCAATGACTTCATCAGCCGAAGTACATTCATAGACACTCGCGCCATCGCTCATCAGAGTGATCTGGGCAAGGTCCTCAACGCCACGCTCGCGCAGGTGTTCAACGGCAGTTCGGATCTGCTGCAGGGAAACACCAGTATCAAGGAGCCGCTTGACCACTTTGAGAACCAGGATGTCGCGGAATCCGTAGAGCCGCTGGGAACCTGATCCGGCCGCGCCGCGAACTGCGGGCTCCACCAGGCCCGTTCGAGCCCAATAGTCGAGCTGGCGGTAGGTGATACCCGCGGCTTTGCAAGCAGTGGGGCCGCGGTAACCCGCGTCCTCGTCCAGCACAGGAAGGTCCTCTGTGAAGAGCAAACCTTGGGCGCCGGATGCGGGCGCAGCAATGCCGGTCGAGGCCTGCTTCAGCTCGCCTGCTTCGCCTTTCGGACTCACGTGACCTCCTTGTTCTCAGTTCCCTTGGGGACGGTGCATACTCTGGCACAACACTGAAATGCAGCAGTGTAATTCCCACAAGTCCGCACCTTCCAGTGTGACTTGCGCGGGCAGTGTATGCAACGGGAACTTGATACCTTCGACGTTAGGCCCGTCGGGGGCCGAGGTCAAAGACCTTGGCCCCAATTTCACGTCGTGTCGAAAGTTTCACCCTCAACTTTAGGCTTAGGGTCTCTCAACCTTCGAAGTCTTCGGGTTCGACGTCGTCCAGGAACTCACGGAACCGGCGCATTTCGCGCTCTTCGTCCACGCTGGGATCCGGCTCGGAGTCCTCGCCTTCGTCGTGTTCGGTGATTCGGACGCCGGCTTCTTCCATCACGGCGTCCGCGCACCAGATACGACATTTTGCACGCAGCGCCAGCGCCAGCGCATCCGAAGCCCGGGAACTGACTACCGTGCCGTCGTCGAACTGCAGTTGTCCATAGAAGATGTTGTCCTCAACGGCCACGATATTGACGCTGATGATCGAATGACCCAGTGATTCGACAACATCGACCAGGAGATCGTGTGTCATGGGCCGCGGAGGGACCACCCCTTGCTGGGCCAAAGCGATGGCACTGGCCTCAGGGGTTCCGATCCAAATGGGCACGTGCCGTTCCCCATTGAGCTCCCGAAGAAGCACCAAGGGCTGGTTGGACGGCAGTTCTATGCGGACGCCAACGATTTCGACTTCGATCATCAGCTGTCCATCCGGGAGATGCGATCGTGGACGAGGGCCCTGTGAAGTGTCAGGCAGAGCTCGCTGATCTCACGGGCAGCTTCTGCTGCGCGCGCTTGGGAAGCTGCGTCCCGGCGGGATGTCAGGGGCGCTACGGCCCGCTCCACCAAACCGAATTCACGTTCTGCGGCAGCCTGGAAGGGACGCAGGTGCCGGGGCTCGAGCCCGTGCCCTTCCAATTGAACGCAGGCCCGCGCCACTTGGAGGGCGTGTTCATCGAAGCGCCCACCGACATGGCTGATCAGTCCGAAACTCAGGAGGGACTCCAGCAAGGGCACGCTGGCACCGGACTCAGAACGCAATTGCTCCTCGGTCAGTGCCCGGGCCCTCCCCTGCACCTCGGCAGCCATTCCGGCCGAGACAGCTTTGGGAGCAACTGTTACCCCGGGTGGCAGGTTCTCCGGGCGCTCTCCGCGGTCGATGGCGTCAAGGTAATCCTTGATGACTTTCAGCGGGAGGTACTGATCGCGCTGCAATGCGAGGACAAAACGGAGGCGCTCGACGTCGCTGTCCGCATATTGCCTGTAACCTGCAGCGGTCCGCTTGGGATTGATGAGCCCCTTTTCCTCCAGGAAGCGGATCTTGGACGCAGTCATCCCCGGGAAGTCGTCACTCAGCTGGGCGAGGACTTCCCCAATGTTAAGGACCTGCGGTCCACGGCGGTCAGGCTGGGCGATAGCCAAAGGCAGGACCCCGTCAGACTTGGCCTGCTGCGCGGACAGGGCTCATGTAGTAGGTCAACCGGAACTTGCCGATCTGGACCTCGTTGCCGCTCTTCAACTGCACACGGTCCACGCGATCGTGGTTGACGTATGTTCCGTTGAGGCTGCCCATGTCCACCAGTTCGAATCCGGTGGCCGTCCGAAGGAACTGGACGTGCTTGCGGGACACCGTGACGTCATCAAGGAAGATGTCCGCATCAGGGTGCCGCCCCGCAGTGGTGGTGTCGGCATCCAAAAGGAACCGTGCGCCGGCGTTGGGCCCGCTGTGGGCAATGAGCAAGGCCGAGTTGGGCGGAAGTGCTTCCACGGATGCACGCTCTTCAGGGGCCAGCTTGGGAGCGATGCTTGGCTCGTCCCACGTTGGCGTGATGCTGATCGAGGTGGTCTCCGACGTGGGCTGTTCCTCCGCGCCGTTCCCGACATTGGCTTGGTTCTGTTCGCCGCCAACCATGGAATTTCCTCCTCATCTGCCGGCAGTTCCAAAACCTGCCAGCCACTTCCGCATCCCGGTACCGCCGGGCAAATCGGTTGCTGGCCCGCCGTCGCGCTTTTCCCGTTAAGGAAATTCAGCTTGGCGGGCCAGATAACTTTAGCCTACCTGTTGTTCGTACTCTGATGCACTGAGCAGGGAATCCACTGCATCTGCTTCTGCGAGCTTGACCTCAATGAGCCACCCTTCGCCGTAGGGATCGGAGTTAATCAGCGCGGGATCGGTGTCCAACGCGTCATTGCGATTAGTGACCTCCCCGCTCACCGGCGCGTAAATATCACTGACGCTCTTGGTGGACTCAACTTCCCCCACCACTTCATTGCCGGTGACCTTTGTCCCGGGCTCGGGCATCTGGGCATAGACGACGTCACCCAGGGCGTCCTGCGCGAAATCGGTGATGCCAATCCGCACAACGCCTTCGGCATCGGGAGCGGTAACCCATTCGTGCTCCGCGGTATAGGAAAGTTCTTCTGGAATATTGCTCACGGGTGGCCTTTCATCGGGACAATGACGAACCTCGACGGCGGCCTATGCAGGTGGCCACCGCTGAAAGTATAGGCACATTTCCCCTGCGCCCAAGGGGGTCTCTGCCATGATTGACCCATGACTGAACAAGCACAAGTACCAGCTCGGAAAAAGCGCAATTGGGGCGCCAAAATAATCCTGATCCTGGTGGCATTGCTTGTCGCTGTGGCTGCCTTCTTTATTCTGGGGGCCATACTCCCCCGTTGGTGGTCAGATGTCATTGCCGGGCAGATCAAGCGGGACCTTGGGGCCAGTGTCCTGGTGGGTATGTTCTATGGATTTGTCTTCACCTTTATTCCCCTCCTTGTTGCTTGGCAGGCTACCCGCAAGGCAGTCACCTGGCCGTGGAAGATCGTCATCCTCCTGGTGGCTGTCGCCATTGCCACCCCGAACCTCCTGACGGCGGGCATCGCCTTTGGAGCCACGGAATCAGCTCATGCCGGCCAGCGGACGTTGAGCGTTGACGCGGGCTTCTTTACAACCTGGACAGCCATTTCGGCTGTTGCAGCGGTAGTGGTCTTCATCGCTGTTACGGTTCTGTGGGCTTTGTGGCGTCGTCGGGGCAAGCAGATGAAGGCGTTGAAGCAAGCAGAGAACCAGCGCGTCAAGGCCGCGCAGACGGCAGCAGCATCGGAAACGCAGGGCCATGGGCCGGACGCCTAAGCCCACCGGACGCAGGAAGCCCGCCACGGAGGAATCCGTGGCGGGCTTCTTTTTTTCTGTTGCCGGAATCAGGCGACGCTGGCCGCGCGCGGTTCGCGTTCGACGTCGGGCGTTCCAGCAGGTGCCGCAGCTTCCCGACGCTTTGCGGCGGCGGCAGCATAGACCATGACCAACAACGCAGCGGCGGTAATACCGGCACCTGCCCAGATGGGCGAGGTGTAGCCGAGGCCTGCTGTGATGGTGACGCCGCCGAGCCACGCTCCAAGGGCATTGCCCAAATTGAAGGCGCCAATGTTTGCACCCGACGCCAACGTCGGTGCCGTCGAGGCGAAATGCATCACACGCATCTGGAGTCCGGGTACCGTGGCGAAGCCGAAACCGCCCATGAGCGCAAGCGAGACCAGCGTGGCAATGCTGTTGGACGCGGTGAGCGCAAAGAAGACCAGCACCGCCACCAGTCCGGCGAGAATGACGATGAGCGAGGCGTCAAGGGCCTTGTCCGCTGCCTTGCCACCCAGGAAGTTGCCCACGAAAAGGCCGCCGCCAAAGAGCACCAGGAGCCAGGGCACAGCACCGGAGTCGAAACCGGAGACTTCCGTCAGTGTGAAGGCGATGTACGTGAAAGCACCGAACATGCCGCCGAAACCGAGGACTGTCACGGTGATGGACAGCCATACCTGGCCGGACTTGAAGGCACCGAGTTCACTGCGAAGGCCCTTGGTGGGCTCCGTGGAGGCCTTGGGAACCATCAGCGCAATGCCGATCAGAGCTATGACGCCGATTGCGGTGATCGCCCAGAAGGTCGAACGCCACCCGAAGTTCTGGCCCAGGAGCGTTCCAAAGGGAACGCCCAGTACGTTTGCTGCGGTGAGGCCGGTGAACATGATGGCGATCGCTCCGGCCTTCTTGTGGGCCGGAACCAGGCTGGCAGCAACCACCGAACCTATGCCGAAGAAGGCACCGTGGCAGAGGGCGGCCACTATGCGTCCGAGGAGCATGGCCGAGTAGCTGTCCGCGATGGCTGAGAGGAAGTTGCCGGCAATGAACAGCACGAGGAGGCCGATGAGGACCGGCTTCCTCGGCAGCCTGGTGACGGCGGCGGTGACCAGGAGGGCACCGACAGTGACGCTGAGGGCATAGCCGGAGATGAACCAGCCGGCAGAAGCTTCGCTGACCTGAAAGTCGGCAGCCACTTCGGGCAAGAGGCCCATGATCACGAATTCGGTCAGTCCGATGCCGAATCCGCCGAGGGCAAGGGCAATCAACCCTGCGGGCATGTGGAGCTCCTTCAAATGATGCGGTTCCGCGGTGAGGTGGAAGTGCGTCGCCGGGAACCGTAGAATAATAGTTGCAGACGCTCCATATATAGTTGCACACGCTAGATACTTGCGCAAGCAACTACCTTTGGAGATGTCTCCATCTACACGACATCAAGGCAGGAGCACAGCAAACATGGGCATCAAGGATGACGCCGTTGAAGTACGGGCGCAGGGTTGGCGGACCCTTGCTGCCCTGCACGGAAGCATCGAAGCCGCATTGGAGAAGGCACTCCAGGCCTCAAGTGACCTGTCAGTAGTGGAATACACGGTGCTGGACGCACTGAGCCGCCAGGACGGCTGGCATATGCGGATGCAGCAACTGGCCCGGGCCACGGCCCTGTCCAGCAGTGCGACCACCCGCCTGGTCAACCGCCTCGAGGACCGCGGCCTGCTCAACCGGATCCTGTGTGCCGATGACCGCCGCGGCATCTACACCGAACTGACACCGAACGGACAGAAGCTTCTTGAGGCCGCCAAGCCGGTGCACGATCACACGCTCGGCGCCGCCCTCGAGGCCGCGGAGTCCGTGCCGGAACTTGAACCACTGGTCAGGGCGCTCGGCGCGCTTCAGAGGGTCTGACCGGCACACGGACCAAGCGTTCCACCCGGCGCCACGCGGCGGGTGGAACCAACAGGGCGGGATACAAGAAAGGACCGGAATCCCGCGTTTCCGCGTGATTCCGGTCCTTCATTGTCGGGCTGACAGGATTTGAACCTGCGACCCCTTGACCCCCAGTCAAGTGCGCTACCAAGCTGCGCTACAGCCCGCTGGTTCCACCGTTCTCCGCCTAAGCTTTCCTCCGAAGAGTCCCACCTAAGCAGTCCGGCCGAACCACCTCCAAAAGCTTACACGAAGTTGGAGGTCGGAGACGCCATCACAGCCAAAGTGGGCTGTGATGCCCGTCTCACTTAGCGCTTCTTGCCACGCTTTTCGCGAACGCGCATGTTGACCTCGATGGGCGTGCCCTCGAAGCCGAACGTTTCGCGAAGGCGACGCGTGATGAAGCGGCGGTATCCGGGATCCAGGAACCCGGTGGTGAAGAGCACAAACTTCGGCGGACGGCTGGATGCCTGCGTGCCGAAGAGAATGCGCGGCTGCTTGCCACCACGGACCGGGTGCGGGTGGGCTGCAACCAGCTCGCCCAGGAACGCGTTGAGGCGTCCCGTGGGGATGCGGCGGTCCCAGCTTTCCAGCGCGATATCCAGCGCAGGAACCAAACGGTCCTTGTGCCAGCCGGTCTTGGCTGAGATGTTGACGCGCGGCGCCCATTCAACGTGCGCCAGGTCCTGCTCGATTTCACGTTCGAGGTAGCGGCGGCGTTCGTCGTCCAGCAGGTCCCACTTGTTGAAGGCCAGGACCAGCGCACGGCCGGATTCGATGGCCAGCTGCAGGATTCGGACATCCTGCTCGCTGAGGACTTCATCAACAGCAAGAAGCACGACGGCGACCTCCGCCTTTTCGAGCGCGGCCTGCGTCCGGAGGGAGGCGTAGAAGTCCGCACCCTGTGCCATGTGCTGGCGACGGCGGATACCGGCGGTGTCCACGAAACGCCAGGTACGGTCACCAAGCTCGATGAATTCGTCAACGGGGTCACGCGTGGTGCCTGCCAGAGGATCCACTACAACGCGCTCAGAGCCGGCAAGCTTGTTCAGCAGCGAGGACTTGCCAACGTTCGGGCGGCCGATCAAAGCGATACGCCGCGGACCGCCGGAGCGTTCGACGCCTTCCACCAGGGAGTACTCGGGAAGGGTATCCATAACGTGGTCCAGGAGGTCGGCAACGCCACGTCCGTGCAGTGCCGAAACCGGGTACGGTTCGCCGAAGCCCAAACCCCACAGGGTTGCGGAGTCGGCTTCCTGGGCAAAGTCGTCCACCTTGTTGGCCACCATGATGACCGGCTTCTTGCTCTTGCGGAGCATCTTCATGACGCCCTCGTCCGTGGCCGTGGCTCCAACGGCGGAGTCCACCACGAAGAGAACGGCGTCAGCAAGCTCAACGGCCATCTCAGCCTGCTCGGCGACGCGGGCATGGATGCCCTTGGCGTCATGTTCCCATCCCCCGGTATCAACCAGGGTGAAGTTGCGGCCGTTCCAGCGGGCTGAGTACATGACACGGTCGCGGGTAACACCGGGAGTGTCTTCCACAACGGCTTCACGGCGGCCCAGGATGCGGTTGACCAACGTGGACTTACCCACGTTGGGGCGGCCGATGATGGCCAGCACCGGGTCCAGCTTGAGGGGGCCTTCGTCGCCTTCGTCTCCGTATTCACCGCTGAGAAGCGCGGCGTCTTCTTCATCGAGTTCGTAGTCGTCCAGGCCGGCCCGGAGGGTGGCCGCGCGGAGCTCGGCCTCGTCATCGTCCAGGGCAGCCAGGTTTTCAGCCACCTGGTCGGTGCCGGTGGGCGTGTATTCGTCGTCGCCGGCTCCGTGGAGGCCGGATTTTTGAGTCGTATCGCTCATTGCACTTTCCTTAGTGGTGGTCTGCCGGCGTCCCGGCTACTGCTGTATGGCGGTGCTGCGGAGTGGATTCTCCGGGCGCAGGATCCTCGGGAAGGCCCTGTCCTGTGGCCCGGATGGCGTCCTGGACGTGATCGGCCAGGGCTTCACGGATTTCCGCAGCCGCCCTGTCCATTGAAACACGCCCCGGTTCGCCCTTCCGGCGCTTCACCGTGATGGGTTCGCCGAAGCTCACGTGGAGCTTCCGGCGTGGTCTGGGTATATGGTCGCGGTGCTCGTCGCCCTGGCGGGTTCCGAGGATGGCGACCGGTATGACTGTTGCTCCGGAGTTGATGGCGAGCCACGCAACACCGTTGCTGATGCTGCCGGCCGTGCCGCTCCCCCGCGTGCCTTCGGGAAGGATCCCGACGCAACGGCCGTCGTCGAGCAGTTGCTTGCCCAGATGCAGGGCGGAGCGATCCCCCGTTCGGTCCACCGGAATCTGTCCGGATCCCCGCAGGACGGAGCCGAGGAAGCCCTTGAACATTTCCTTCTTGACGAGGATATGCATGGGGCGCGGTGATGCTCCGAACATCACCGGACCATCGAGGAAGCTGATGTGGTTGGCAGCGAAGATCACCGGTCCGCCGGCGGGAACGTTGCCCTTGCCGGAAACGACGGTCCGATACAGGACGTGATCGATGAACCAACCAATGGGCCGGCTCCACACTTTGGTCCACCGGGCTGGAAGCCCGTGCTCCTTAGTCGCCATAGATGACCTTGCTGACGATCGCCAAGGCGGTGTCCACTGTCTCCTCAAAATTCAGGTCCGAGGAATCGAGCGTCACCACGCCATCAGCGGCCTGGCTGAAGTTCACTACCGTGGAATCCTTGGCGTCGCGCTGAATAACCTGGGCTTCCAACTGCTCTTTGCTTTGCGTACCACCCAACTGGATGCCCCTGCGCCGGAGGCGGGCTTCCTCGCTGGCGGTCAGGAGCATGCGCACCTCGGCATTGGGGACGACGACGGTGGTGATGTCGCGCCCTTCGACCACCATGCGGTGGTGGTGCTGGTCGATCAGTTCGCGTTGGCGGCGGATGAGCTCGGTGCGGGCACCGAGAGTCGTGGCAACGGCGCTGACCGAGGAGGAAATCAACGGGTCCCGGATTTCGTCCGTGACGTCCGTACCATCCACGGCCACATACTCCGTAGCCGTGGTGGTGCTGATCTCCAACGGCATGGCCTTGGAAGCCTGCTCCACGGCCGCGCCGTCCCGGAGGTCAACGCCGGTCTTGAGGCAGTACCACGTCAGGGCACGGTACATCGCGCCCGTATCCAGATACGCCAGCTTCAAGCGCCGGGCAACTTCCTTGCTGACACTGGACTTGCCCGAACCGGAAGGTCCGTCGATGGCAATGACCAACGGCTTTCCCGGACGGGCAACCGTCTCGGGGCCAAAAAATTCTCGCGTCATTACTGGAGTACCCGCCATCCACGGTCAGTCAAAGCTTCAACAAGGAGGTCGTGCTTGCTGGGAAGCACGGAGAGCTCCACCATGCCCACGTTTTGTCCCGACGAATGGTCGAGCCGGAGGTCTTCGACGTTCACGCCAATCTCGCCGATCTCCGTCAGGAGGTGGGCGATCTGACCCGGTTTGTCGTCCACCAGGATGGTGAGCCACGAGTACGCCTGCGGAGGTCCGCCGTGCTTGCCCGGGATCCTCGCCTGGCCTGCATTGCCCTCACTGATCAGCTGGGCAAGATCCAGCCGGGCACCGGGCGCCAAAGGTTCTTCCAGCGTTCCAATCAGCCGGTTCAGGTCTTCGCGGACGCCATGCAGGATCGAAACCACCTTCTCCGCATTGCCTCCCAGGATCTGCACCCAAAGGGTGGGATCGCTGGCGGCGATGCGGGTGGTGTCCCGGAGTCCGTTACCGGCAAGGGACAACGCATGCAACGGTGTGCCTTGCAGCCGGCTGGCCAACAGCGAAGACATGACCTGTGGCAAATGCGATACCAAGGCCACGGCTTCGTCGTGCTCGTCCGCGGTGAACTGGGAAACGATTCCGCCCAGGTCCACGGCCAGCGATCGGGCCGTTTGCAGTGCGGCGTCCGAGGTTTCCCCGGATGGGCACAGAACCCACGGCATGGAGGTGAAC
Organism: Arthrobacter sp. TmtSoilC79; assembly: GCF_059739405.1. Classification (NCBI taxonomy): domain Bacteria; kingdom Bacillati; phylum Actinomycetota; class Actinomycetes; order Micrococcales; family Micrococcaceae; genus Arthrobacter; species Arthrobacter sp. TmtSoilC79. Next base: position 2,887,054 of record NZ_AP046051.1, read on the forward strand.
AGCTCACCCCGGGCAGCTACCGGTCCTGACTTCTCGCGGCCGGCCATGGGGTGGGTCCCCACATAGCGGGACATGTCCACGCCACGCTCCAGCAACTGCGCCTGAATGGTCGCTTTGACGCTCGCGATATCCACCACGACGGCGGACGGGTAGTCCGCCAGCGCTTTCTGCACGACGTCGGCGGTTACGTCCGGCGGAGCCGCGACAACCACCAGCTGGGGCTGTTCGTCCAACCCTGCAAGCGGCTGCCCCGCTCCGATGTCCACCGCGACCGCCTGGTTGGTGGGCGAAGGATCAGAGAGGAAGACTGGAACTCCGCGTCCGCGCAGGCCAAGGCCGATGCTGGCGCCCAGGAGACCAGTACCGAGAACGACGACCGGGCCATCGAGATGACCCCGGCCGTGCGTACCGAATGCCGACATGCCCTAGAGCCCTACAGATGCCAGGAGGTGTCCGACTTCCTGCCTGCCGAGGTTGCGGATGCTGCCCTGGCGCTGGTCGCCCAGGCCGATGGGACCAACCTTGACACGGACAAGGCGTTCCACCGGGAAACCGACGGCGTCGAACATACGGCGCACAATGCGGTTCTTTCCGGAGTGGAGGACAACCTCGATCAGGACGTGTCCCGGGGTGGAGTCCACCAGGCGGAAGGAATCCACTGCGGCAACACCGTCTTCGAGCTCGACGCCGTTTTTCAGCTTCGCGCCCACGCCTTGCGGGAACGGGCCACGCACCTGGACCAAGTACGTCTTGGGCACCTCATAGGAAGGATGCGTCAAGCGGTTGGCCAGTTCGCCGTCGTTCGTCAGCAGCAGCAGCCCCTCAGTGGCGACATCGAGGCGGCCAACGTGGAACAGGCGTTCGCCCTTGTTCTTGTTGTTCTTCAGGAAGTCGCTGATGCAGGGGCGGCCTTCGGGGTCTTCCATGGTGGAAACTACGCCCTTGGGCTTGTTGAAGACCATGTAGACGAGGGTTTCGTCCAGCTGGATCCTGATGCCATCAACGTGGATCACGGCCGAGGTGGGGTCCACGCGCATGCCGAGCTCGGTGGTCACCACGCCGTCAACCTCGACGCGTCCCTCGAGGATCATTTCCTCGCACACGCGCCGCGAGGCCACGCCGGCTTGGGCCATGACCTTCTGCAGGCGTACGCCGTCGACATCGTGGAGGTCCGACTGCGGCACTTCCTGGCGCGGACCGCGGTTGCGTCCCGGCTTGCGGATCGGTCCCAGGTTCTGGCCGAACCGTTCGCTGCCGAACGCCTTGGAGCCGTACTGCCTGGCCGGCTTGGCCTTGGGCTTCAGTGCACCGGGAGTCCCGGGCGCTTTGCCGAAGCCGGGCTTGTTGGAGCCTGGCTTACGGAAGGGTTTTGCAGGCCTGGCGGCCTGGCCGCGGTCGTAGTCGCCCGCCGTTGTGGGATTGTCGGGATCGAAGGGTGCCGCTTCGCGCGGCTTCGAAGCCTTGAAGGGGCGGCCCTCGCCCTGGTTGAAGTTGCGCTTTCCGGCGCCGGCGCTGCCGCCACGGCCGGAAAAGCCGCCGGCGTTGGAGCGGCCGGTGCCGCCCTTGGCCTCATTGCGTCCGGAGCTGTTGCGCCCCGAACCGTTACGTGGTGAACTCTGGCGTCCCGCCTGTGTCATGACCCGTCCTTGTGTAGTAATGGCCGGCTTTCTGTGCTGAAACCAACACTAGCCAGCCGGGCAGACATCGTCTGCCCTTTGTCGCTGTGCACCTTGAAGGTGCCGTGAATCCATATGAAATTCTTCTTGCGGCGCCGGATTTGGCCCCTGGGCTACATCCGGCTGGCGTCGTAGTGTTCGTCGATCCCTTCCAGGCCCGGAAGGTGCGGCGAAAGCTGTGGAAGTTCAGCCACTGAGCCGATGCCCATCCGTTCCAGGAAGTACGAGGTTGTCCGGTACAGGACAGCCCCGGATTCGGGATCGTTTCCGGAGTCCTCTATCAAACCCCGTTGGGTGAGGGTCCGGACCACCGAATCGACGTTGACGCCGCGAATGGCAGATACCCGGGCCCTGGAGACCGGTTGCCGGTAGGCGATGACCGCCAGGGTTTCAAGCGCTGCCTGAGTGAGCCTGGTGGTCTGGCCTTCGAGCACGAACCTGCCCACGATGTCGGCGAAATCCGACCGTGAATAGATGCGCCACCCGCCGGCGACATTCCGCAATTCAAAACCCCGGGGTGCAGTGCTGGCATCGGCAAAGCCGACAGCATCCACGTCCGGGGCTTTAACAGTATAGCCGCTATACTCCCGCTGCAGGTCATGCAGCAAATCCTCGACGACGGACACGGTCACGTTGAGCCCGGCAGCCAGCTCCTCCGAGGTTGCCGGCTCATCAATGACCATCAACACAGCTTCCAGGGCTGCCCGGGCACCACCGGGCAGCCGTTCCAGCTCCGCCAGGCCATCGTGGTCCATTTCCTGCTCACTCACTGCTGCTCTCCCCGTTGTCCGGCCCCACGCCGGTCTCATACTCTTCGCTCAGGCTGGAACTGTCCCATTCGGCGTCGTCCCCCGTCCAGCGAACGGTTAATTCCGCCAGGGGTTCGGGTTGCTCGAAAGCCACCACGCGGTCGCGAAACATTTCCAACAATGCAAGGAAGCGTGCCACCACTACAAGAGTGGTCTCGGCATCAGCTATCAGCGCCTGAAAGGACAAGGGCGCACCAAGCTTCAACCGGTAGCCCATGATCTCGGCCTGCTCCCTGACACTCACCGGCGGAGCGTGCAGATGGCCGAGGCCGACCTCCTCCGGTGCCGCATCCTTGGGTTTGAGCGCTTTGGCGGCGAGTTCGGCGAACTGCCCGGGGGTGTGTCTCCACACGAGCTCCGGCAGCAGCGCGGCGAAGTGCCCCTCCAGGGCTACTTGGCGCGGGTATCGACGGGCTTCCTGTTCCAAGGTTTCGCCCATGACCCCGGCAATGTGCTTGAAGGCCTTGTACTGCAGAAGGCGGGCGAAAAGAAGGTCCCTGGCCTCAAGCAGCGCTATGTCCTCGGCGTCCTCGACTTCCCCGGACGGCAGCAAGCGGGCGGCCTTGAGATCCAGCAGTGTTGCTGCGATGACCAGGAACTCGCTGGCCTCGTCCAAAGCCCAGTCCTCCCCCAGCTTCTGCAGCCGGCGGATGTACTTGATGAATTCATCGGTAACTGTGGCCAAAGCCACTTCCGTGATGTCCATCTTGTGCTTGGAAATCAGGCCCAGCAGGAGATCAAAGGGGCCCGTGAAGTTGGCCAGCCGCACCTCAAAGCCCGGTTTGCGAACCTCGGAGGTGCCGGCGTCGGGCGCTTCCGCGGCCGGTGCAACGTCCGCTGCCGTGGGCGGTGCGAGTGACGGTCCCACCGCAGGCTAGGGCGCGCCGCCGCGCGAGATCAATTCTTTGGCAAGCCGGCGGTAGGCGTCGGCACCGATGTGGTTGCCCGCATAACTGGTGATGGGCTCGGCGGCCACGGTTGCATCAGCGAACTTGATGGAGCGCTTGATGACGGTCTCGAAGACCTTGTCGCCGAAGGCTTCGACGAGGCGTGAAATCACTTCGCGGCTGTGGAGGGTGCGGGCGTCGTACATGGTGGCCAGGACACCGTCCACCTGCAGCCTCGGGTTGAGGCGGTCCTGGACCTTTTCAATGGTTTCGACCAGGAGGGCCACCGCCCTCAAAGCGAAGAACTCGCAAATCAACGGAATGATGACACCGTGGGCTGCAGTCAATGCGTTCACGGTCAACAGCCCCAGGGACGGCTGGCAGTCGATCAGGACGACGTCGTAATCGTCCTCCACGCTCTTGAGCGCGCGGTCCAGTACCTGCTCACGGGCAACCTCGTTGACCAGCTGGACTTCTGCGGCGGAGAGATCGATGTTGGCCGGCAGGAGGTCAACGCCCTCGACGCCGGTCTGCTGGATGGCGTCACGAATACTGACCTTGCGGTCCATCAGCACGTTGTACACGGTGAGGTCCAGCTCGTGCGGGTTGGCACCCAGTCCGGCGGAGAGCGCACCCTGGGGATCGAAATCCACCAGCAGGACACGCCGGCCGAACTCTGCGAGCGCCGCAGCGAGGTTGATGGTGGAGGTGGTTTTACCCACGCCACCCTTCTGGTTGACCATGGCGATGACTCTCGCCGGGCCATGGGAAGCAAGCGGGGCAGGTTCTGGAAATTCGCGGTGAGGGCGGCCTGTTGGCCCCATGATGGCGTCTTCCAGATCGAGCCCGGCGCCTCCCAGCGTAGCTGTTCCCCGTTCGATGCTCACGTATCTAACCACTCTTTCGACGACGATCTTCCCTGCCGCTGGCCCCCAGCTACAGCGCTACTACCCACCTAGGCTACAGCGCCCGACACGGTTATTTGGGGAACTTGACTTTGTCCCCTCCGTGAGCCTTGACCCTCTAGCTGAGGTCGAAGGTTCACTTTGCCCGCACCTCCCGGCCGGGGAAAACCGAAGGCCGGCACCTGGGGAGGTGCCGGCCTTCGGTGCTATTGCTCCACTTTGTTCACGTTGGCGTCAGACCGTGGCCTTTTCGCGCGTTTCAGCTTCGGGACCGGCCTCTTCTTCGCCGCCGTGGGCGATCATGGTCTGCTCATCGAAGGGCTCATTGCCGGAGAGGACCCGCTCTACCTGGCCGTTGTCGATTTCCTTCACCCAGGTACCGATCAGGACTGTCGCCACTGCGTTGCCGGTGAAGTTGGTCAGGGCCCGGGCTTCTGACATGAAGCGGTCGATTCCCACGATCATGCCTACGCCGCCAAGGAGTTCGGGCTTGTGGGCCTGGAGTCCGGCAGCCAGGGTTGCCAGGCCTGCTCCCGTTACGCCGGCGGCTCCCTTGGAAGCGATGATCATGAAGACCAGGAGCGAGATCTGCGCGCCGAGGTCCAGCGGCGTGCCCATGGCGTTGGCGACAAAGAGGGAGGCCATGGTCAGGTAGATCGCCGTGCCATCGAGGTTGAAGGAGTAACCCGTAGGAACGGTGACGCCGACTACCGGCTTGGAGACACCCAGGTGTTCCATCTTGGCGATCAGGCGGGGCAGTGCAGCCTCGGAAGAGGATGTGGAGAAGATCAGGAGGTACTCGCGGGCCAGGTACTTCATGAGCCGGAAGATGTTGACGCCGGCCACTGCCCGGAGCAGGGTTCCCAGAATGACAACGATGAACAGCGCACAGGTGATGTAGAAGGCCAGCATCAGGGTGAACATGCTCAGGATCGCCTGGGCGCCGGTGGCACCGACGACGGCGGCAATGGCGCCGAAAGCGCCGACTGGAGCCAGCCACATGATCATGATGAGGATGCGGAAAACAAGGCGCTGCCCGTGGCCGATCGCAGTGAGGATGGGGGCTCCCTGCTTGCCCATCTTCTGCAAGGCGAACCCGACCAGGATCGCGGCAAGCAGGGTGGGAAGGACTGGGATGTCGCCGGGGATGATTCCCAGGAGGAAGTCCACCGTGCTGTTGGTGTCAGCTTTCTTGTTTGGATCGTAGGGGGTCAGCTTGAGCCCCTCGCCCGGGTGGATGAGGTTGCCCACCACCAGGCCGATGGCCAGGGCGAACGTTGACATGGCCACGAAGTAGCCCAGTGCGAGGCCGCCTACCTTGCCAACGGTGGCAGCTTTGGCAATGGAGCCGATGCCCAGGACGATGGTGCAGAAAATGACCGGCGCGATCATCATTTTGATGAGCTTGATGAAACCGTCGCCGAGTGGCTTCAGTGACTTGCCAACCTCGGGGAACACCAGGCCGACCACGGCGCCGAGTACAACGGCCAGGATCACCGCGATGTACAGGTAGTGCGACTTGTCGAGCCCCTTGCGTCCAGGTTTGGCAGCTACTGCCGACTCTCCTCGTTGAGAGGTCATGGGATTCTCCTTTGGATACTGTGTAAGGCGCTGCGGTCCTGCACTGATGTCCAATCCGCTGCCCTTGTGTGATATCCATCATTGAGCCGTTGGTGACACACATCACCGTTGCGGTCATATTGGTCATGGAGGTCCATGTGTTTCACAGCTGGAGCATCGCCCGTCGCTTGTTCGTGGCAAACCTGCTGTTCGTGCTGGTCCTGACGGCCGTGTTTGGGGCTTTTTCCGTGGTGGAGGCCCGGGACAGGGCCTATGACAACGCCGGCGGACGGATGCTTGCCCTCGCAACGTCCATCGCGAACAATCCCCTTGTCCTGCAGGCGGCAGACTCCCCGGATCCTTCAGCACTGCTGCAGCCTTACGCCCGTGAAGTCATGGACGATGCCGACGCCGATTTCATCACCATCATGGCGCCGGACCGTACACGATGGACGCATCCCCGGCCCGAGGAGCTGGGCAAACCGTACATCGGAACCATTGATCCTGCCCTGCGAGGCGAAACCTTCACCGAAGTGACCGCCGGAACACTGGGCCCCTCGGTGCGTACCATCGCCCCCGTCAAAGATTCCAGCGGAAACATCAAGGCCCTGGTGGCGGCCGGTGTCACCGTCCGCACCGTAGACACCGATGTCGCGGAGCGCTTGGGAGTCATCGGCGGAATTGCCTTGGTGGTTCTGACCTTTGGGTCCTTCGCTTCGTGGCTGCTGGGACGTTACCTCCGTTCCGTGACCCGCGGATGGGGACCCGAACAGCTGGCACAGCTTTTTGCATACTACGAGTCCGTCCTCCATTCGGTCCGCGAAGGAGTCATCCTGATTGATACCCACGGCAAAGCCGTAATGTACAACGACCAGGCAGCGGAGTTGCTGGGGCTTGGGCCTTCCGACGCCGACCGCTCACCGGACGCTGCCCCGAAACTGTCCGAGCTCCCCCTCGACGGCAGCCTGCGGGCATTGTTCGAATCCGGCCGGCCGGCCCATGACGAGATCCACCTCACGGGACCACGGATCCTGGTAGTCAACCAGGCCCCCGCCGTGGGGCCGGTACCTGAACGCAGCCGGCAGAAGCCAGCCGTTTATGGGACAGTAGCCACCATCCGCGACCGGACCGAGATTGAGTCCCTGGGTACTGAACTGCAGACCATGAAGACCCTCTCCGACGCGTTGCGGGCCCAAACCCACGAACATGCAAACCGGCTGCACATGATTGTTTCCCTCCTGGAGCTGGGCCGAACGCCACAAGCCTTGGAATTCGCCACCAAAGACCTCGAACTCAGCCAGCAACTCACCGACGACATGGTGGCATCGGTGGACGAGCCCGTCATGAGCGCCCTTGTGATGGGCAAGGCTGCAGAGGCCCATGAACGGGGGGTGGAGTTGGAGGTCCGGACGTCGGGAAACTCCGGTGTCCGCGGCTTGGAGATCCAGGACTTGGTGACCATCCTGGGGAATCTGCTGGACAACGCGATAGATGCTGCCGCGGCCGGTGACTTCCCAAGGAAGGTGCAGCTGGACGTTGAAGCCGGGCCCGCCGCCGTCGGATTCACTGTGCGCGACTCCGGCAGCGGCATCAATCCAGGGTCCATTGATGACGTCCTGCAGTACGGCTTCAGCACCAAGTCTGCGGATGGGAATCCGCGCGGTTCCCACGGCCGCGGAGTAGGTCTTGCCTTGGTGCGCCAGGCGGTGGATCGGCTCAACGGTACGATGACCATCAGCAATCCAGGCGGAGCACAATTCCAAGTAGTGCTGCCGGCGCCGGTTCCCGAGGAAGAGAAGGCATGACAGAGATCCGCGTCCTGGTGGTGGAGGACGAACCCATAGCCTCGGACGCCCATTCCGTCTACGTCGGCCGCCTGGAGGGGTTCACGCTGGTGGGAACAGCACCGGACGGCCAGTCGGCACTGCGGATCCTGGGCGAATATTCCGCCTCCGGCGCACCTGTGGACCTGGTCTTGCTCGACATGAACCTCCCGGACCTGCACGGCCTTGATGTGGCCCGCCGGATGCGTTCGGCAGGAGTCTTCGCAGACATCATCGCCATCACGGCCGTCCGGGAACTGAACATTGTTCGCAGCGCCGTGTCCATCGGCGTCGTCCAGTACCTCATCAAGCCCTTCACGTATGCCACTTTTGCCGACAAGCTCAGGAGCTACCAGGCGTTCCGGGAACAGTTGGCGGGCTCCATGTCCGGCATCTCCAAGGCGGGAGCCTCCCAGAGCGATGTGGATCAAGCTTTTGCCAGCCTCCGGGCCCCGACGGAACTACCGCTGCCCAAGGGGCTTTCGGGGTCCACCCTGGAAGCGGTGAAAGAGTTGATGCGGGAGAGGCAGGAGGCAGTTTCCGCCAGTGAAGTGATGGACGCCCTTGGCATGTCGCGCGTCACCGCACGGCGGTATCTGGAATACCTTGCCGACGCCGGCACTGTCACGAGGGCGCCCCGGTACGGCACACCGGGCAGGCCGGAGAATGAATACGGGTGGAACCGCAGCTAGGCAATGTATACATTATGGGTGAATTTTCGCCATTTTCTCGCCCCACTATGATTCTGTGTATACACTGAAGGCATGCGCGCCAGTGATCGGGCCTACTCGGCCCTACGGGAAGACATTATTGAATGGCGCCTTCGTCCCGGAGCGGTCCTGGCGGAAGTTGAGCAATCCGAACGCTTGGGAGTGTCCAGGACACCCGTTCGGGAGGCCTTAAGCCGGCTCACCGCAGAAGGGTTGACGACGGCGGCAGGCGGCCGCGGCGTCGTCGTTACCGACATTTCGCTGGACAGCATCGACGAACTGTTCGAACTGCGCGAAACCCTGGAGGTGCGTGCAGCCGCCCTTGCTGCCGAACGAGGCGAACCGGGCATCTTCGCGGAATTGCATGCCCAGCTGCTGCTGGCCCCGGAACTCTTGAGCGACAATGATCCCGCACGCCACGAGTACTACGCCTTGGTGAGCCGGCTGGACGATGCCATTGACACCGCGGCTGCCAATTCCTACCTGGCCACTGCCATGCGGGGTCTTCGTGTCCATCTGGTTCGTGTCCGCCGCCTCGCAGCTGATGACACTGCCCGCCTCCATGCTGCCGCCGGCGAACATGCCGCGATCGCCGAGGCCATCGCTGCGGGCAATCCACGGCTGGCGGAGGCCGCCACCACGCTGCACCTCCACCGCAGCCTCACCCACGTCAAAGCCACCCACACCCCTCATTAGCACCACATCTGACACACACCTGTCTGAAACATCCTGCCGAGAAGGAGCATCATGGTTAAGAGCAACCACGTCCGCGTCTACAAGAGCGAAGAGAACCTGCCCCGCGAGGAGCAGCTGGCGCACAAAATCGCAGTGGTCGCCGCTGATCCCGTTGAGGTCTCGCCAGAGGTCACTGACATGGTGATCAACCGGATCATCGACAACGCTTCGGTTGCGATCGCCTCGTTGAACCGGGCACCGATCGTCGCAGCCCGTGCGCAGGCACTGACCCACGCTCCGTCCGCGAACGGCAAGGGCGCCGCTGTTTTCGGTATTACTGAGCAGGTCTCCCCTGAGTGGGCTGCCTGGGCCAACGGGGTGGCCGTGCGCGAACTGGACTACCACGACACCTTCCTCGCCGCGGACTACTCCCACCCCGGGGACAACATCCCGCCGATCCTCGCCGTCGCCCAGCACGTGGGCTCCAACGGCGCGGACCTGGTCCGGGCCATCGCCACCGGCTACGAAATCCAGGTGAACCTGGTCAAGGCCATCTGCCTGCACAAGCACAAGATCGACCACGTCGCGCACCTCGGCCCTTCTGCCGCCGCAGGTATCGGCACCCTTCTTGGCCTGGACGTGGAGACGATCTTCCAGTCCGTGGGCCAGGCCCTGCACACCACCACCGCCACCCGGCAGTCCCGCAAGGGCGAAATCTCCACCTGGAAAGCCCACGCCCCGGCCTTCGCAGGCAAGATGGCCGTCGAAGCCGTGGACCGCTCCATGCGCGGACAAACCTCCCCCGTGCCGATCTACGAAGGCGAAGACGGCGTGATCGCCTGGATGCTGGACGGCCCCGACGCTTCCTATGAAGTCCCGCTGCCGCTGCCCGGTGAAGCCAAGCGCGCCATCCTGGACACCTACACCAAGGAACACTCCGCCGAGTACCAGGCCCAGGCCTGGATCGACCTCGCCCGCAAACTCCACAAGGAGCACCCGGAAACCACGGACCCGGCAAACGTGGCCTCGGTGCTGATCAAGACCAGCCACCACACCCACTACGTGATCGGCTCCGGCGCGAACGATCCCCAGAAGTACTCCCCCACCGCATCCCGCGAGACCCTGGACCACTCCATCCCGTACATCTTCACCGTCGCCCTGCAGGACGGCGCCTGGCACCACGTTCACTCCTACGCCCCCGAACGTGCCGCACGCCCGGACACCGTGGAACTGTGGCACAAGGTCACCACCGTAGAGGACCCGGAATGGACACGCCGGTACCACTCCCTGGACATCGCAGAGAAGGCCTTCGGCGGGTCCGTTGAAATCACCCTCACCGACGGCACCGTCATTACCGACCAGATCGCTGTTGCCGATGCGCACCCGCTCGGTGCCCGGCCGTTCGCCCGCGAGCAGTACATCAACAAGTTCCGCACCCTAGCCGCCGGCGTGGTGGAGGAAGCCGAAATCGAAAGGTTCCTCGCCGCCGTCGAACGCGTCACCGAACTCGGAGCCGGCGAACTGGGCCAGCTGAACATCACCGCCGCTCCTGGCGTGATCGACCTCACCACAGCTCCGAAGGGACTGTTCTAAATGCTGTACTCCAAAACCACTCCGGAGCAGAAGCGCCTCAAGCTCCGCGAGTTGCTCGACTCCGGGACAGTGCAACAGTTCCCCGGTGCGTTCAACCCGCTCTCGGCACGGCTGATCGAGGAGAAGGGCTTCGCCGGTGTCTACATCTCCGGCGCCGTCCTGGCAAACGACCTCGGCCTCCCGGACATCGGACTGACCACCCTGACCGAGGTAGCGACCCGTGCCGGGCAGATCGCCCGCATGACCGACCTGCCGTCCCTGGTGGACGCAGACACCGGCTTCGGTGAACCCATGAACGTGGCCCGCACCATCCAGGAACTCGAAAACGCCGGCCTGGCAGGTTGCCACATCGAGGACCAGTTCAACCCCAAGCGTTGCGGTCACCTGGACGGCAAAAACGTGGTGGATATCGACACCGCCACCAAGCGCATCCGCGCCGCAGCAGACGCCCGCCGGGACCCGAACTTCCTCATCATGGCCCGCACCGACATCCGGGCCGTGGACGGAATCCAGGCTGCGCAGGACCGAGCCAAAGCACTCGTAGACGCCGGCGCCGACGCGATCTTCCCCGAAGCGATGCGTGACCTGAGCGAGTTCCAGGCCATCCGCGACGCCGTGGATGTGCCCATCTTGGCCAACATGACCGAGTTCGGCAAAAGCGAACTCTTCACCGTGGAGCAGCTCCAAGGCGTCGGAGTGAACATGGTCATCTACCCGGTAACCCTGCTCCGCATTGCCATGGGCGCTGCAGAGCGTACTCTGGAATCGATCAGGGCTGCGGGGACCCAAGAGGCGGAAGTGGAGAACATGCTCACGCGTGCACGCCTCTATGAACTCGTCGACTACGAGGCATACAACCAATTCGATACCGGCGTTTTTAACTTCCAGGTTCCTGGCGTCCGCTAGGTTCCGGATTCATCAAGGGGAACGCAGGCATTCCGGATCTCCCGGCGCGCCTGCTCTATGAACGAAGGAGTTCAGCGTGGTAGCTGAAGACATCAAAAAGGGCTTGGCCGGCGTCGTTGTGGACTACACCGCCGTCTCGAAGGTCAACCCGGACACCAACTCCCTGCTCTACCGTGGGTACCCGGTCCAGGAACTGGCTGCCAAGTGCAGCTTCGAAGAAGTGGCCTACCTGCTATGGAACGGCGAACTGCCCAACGAATCCCAGTTGGCTGAATTCACAGCCCGGGAGCGGGCCGGCCGCGCCCTGGACCCGGTGGTCAAGACCGTCATCGACGCCTTGCCCACCACCGCCCACCCCATGGACGTCTGCCGCACGGCTGCCTCCGTGCTCGGCGCCCGGCACGAGTTGGCCGAGGATTCCTCGCCCGAGGCAAACATGAAAAAGGCCATCGACCTCTGGGCTGCCATGCCCGCAGTGGTGGCCTACGACCAGCGCCGCCGCCGCGGCCAGGACGCCGTGGAAGCCCGCGAGGACCTGGACTACTCTGCCAACTTCCTCTGGATGACCTTCGGCGAAGAACAGGTCCCTGAAGTGGTGGAGGCGTTCAACGTCTCCATGATCCTGTACGCCGAGCACTCCTTCAACGCTTCCACCTTCACCGCCCGTGTGGTCACCTCCACGCTCTCGGACCTGCATTCCGCCGTGACCGCAGCCATCGGCGCTTTGAAGGGGCCGCTGCACGGCGGCGCCAACGAAGCCGTCATGCACACCTTTGACGAAATCGGCATCCGCAGCGAAGAATCCCTCGAAGAAGCGGCCACCCGCGCCAAGGCATGGATGGAAGACGCCTTGGCCCAAAAGAAGAAAGTCATGGGCTTCGGACACCGTGTCTACAAGCACGGCGACTCCCGCGTGCCCACCATGAAAGCCGCCCTGGACAAGATGATCGCCCACTACGGACGGCCTGAACTCCTGGGCCTGTACAACGGACTGGAACAGGCCATGGATGAGGCCAAGGCCATCAAGCCGAACCTCGACTACCCGGCAGGCCCCACGTACCACTTGATGGGCTTCGACACCCAGACGTTCACCCCGCTGTTCGTCGCCAGCCGCATCACCGGCTGGACCGCCCACGTCATGGAACAGGTAGCCTCCAACTCCCTCATCCGTCCGCTGAGCGAATACAACGGACCGGAAGAGCGGCACGTCCCCTGACACTTGCTGTCGCGCACCAAGACGTACGACGCCGGGCCTGTCACCGAAAGGTGACCGGTCCGGCGTCGCTCTATTAAGCCTGCCCGGGCTGGCTTTTAAGACTGTTGGGACAGGCTGTTAGGCCTGTCGGGACTGGCTTTTAAGCGTTTCTGGACTGGGGATCCACCCAGTCAATGGTGTGGACGTCAGCAACATTTTCGTTATCCGCCGCCAACGCCACGCGCACGGCAATACGCTGCCCGGCGATCATGGCAGGCAACCAGTGTTCGGCGTCGGCCCACATCCTGTCTACGGGAAGCTGCGCTACGGGGAACCACGCAGGGGCGATCTCATCGCTCTCCGATGGATCCCCTTCCCATACGCGGGTCAGGAATACTGTGGTGGCCATGTTCCACTCCGGCCTGGCCGGAAACACAAAGTCAACAGTGCCGGCCGGTATCAGGTCCTTGGCCGCTACTACGACGTTGATCTCTTCCATGACCTCACGGCAGGCAGCTTGCGCAGCAGTCTCCCCCAACTCAACATGCCCGCCGACGCCTACTACCTTGCCCAGGCCAAAACCGGTCTTCTTGGTCCCCAGCAGGACATCTTCGCCATCGATGCCGTCGCGGAGAAGGAAGCACAAGGTCACATGGGCTGCAGTCATGCTGCCTACCTTAACCTGATCTCCCCTGCCGCGGCGGCCATTGCTACAGTGAGCCCATGAGTGAAGGTGGGGGTGACGCGCGGGCTGCTGCAGCCGCCGTCGACGACGTTGCCGGGCCGCAGATCGACGACGACGCCAAAGGTGGCCTGGCTGCTGTTGAATCCACCCGCCAACCGACGCCGGAAAAGGATGCCTGGCTGCCCCGATGGCTTGTAGCCCACCCGCTCTACACCGGATGGGCCTGGACGCTCCTCTGGTCCGGGCTGATCGTGTTGGACGAAGTGGTGGACCTTGCCGGATGGACCTGGTACTTGCTGGTCCTCATGGCTGCGCTGCCCACCCTGGTCTCAACGCTCGTGGTCCTGCATGCCACGCCTAGAAGTCATCTGCGGGCGGTGGACGCAACAGTCCTTGGCCACTTTTTTGTGAGGTTCCTGGCGCTGGTGGCCGCGTTCATGGTGTGGGCCGCCTCTGTGGTGATGAGCGCCTCCATCTCCACCACGGTCCAGACCCTGATAGGCGATTCAGAAAAGGAAGTCACAGCGTTGGGGTTCAACCTGATGCTGGCCGCTGTTCCGCTGGTTCTGTCCATCCTGTGGATGGCCTTCATTGTGCGCTGTGCATGGTTCCTGCGCCGGCTGCGGGGGTGGCGGCAGGTACCGCTGAAGACTCGGGTTCCCAAGAAATTCCTCAAGGGCAGGCCCCGGCTCAAGCGTGTTGTGGTGGGCCTGGCGCATCCGGGCCTCCTGCTGGTGGCAGGCTTGGGAACCTCGCTCCTGGCACTTTTCGTCGACGCCGTGGAACTGACGCTGAACGTCCTCGGCTAGCACGGAGAACAGGCAACGCTGTCCGGGGTTATCCCAAGGCCCTTGGATGTGCTGCCGCATAGACTTCGCGCAACGTATCCGCCGTAACCAAGGTGTACACCTGCGTGGTGGTTACCGACGCGTGCCCCAGCAGTTCCTGTACCACCCTGACGTCCGCCCCGCCTTCCAACAGGTGCGTGGCAAAGGAATGACGCAGGGTGTGCGGCGAGACGTCTTTGGTGATGTTCGCTTTGTCGGCGGCAGCCTTGAGGATGGTCCACGCACTCTGCCTGCTGATCCGGCCACCCCGGGCGTTCAGGAACAGCGCCGGCGTTCCCTTGCCCTTGGAAGCGAGCAAGGGCCGGCCACGGACAACATAGGCTCCGACGGCGCGGGCACCGTAGGATCCCAACGGCACCAGCCGCTCCTTGGAGCCCTTGCCGAACAACCTCACGATTGAAGGGTCACCACCGGTGTCCTGGAGCGAGACGTCGTCAACGTCCAGCCCAACGGCCTCACTGATGCGGGCACCGGTGGAGTAGAGGAATTCAAGCAACGCGCGGTCCCGCAGTCCGGTGGGGCTATCGGAACCGGCAGCTTCCAGGATGCGCGTCACTTCGCCAACGCTGATTGCTTTCGGAAGCCGCTTGCCTGGCATGGGCGGGTGAACATCGCTGGCGGGGTCCGCCGTCGTAGTTCCTTCCAACGCCCAAAACTTGTGGAGTCCACGCACTGCCACCACAGTCCGTGCAGCCGAGCGGACACCCAGGACAGCGGCGCCGTCGCTGCCATCAGACAACGCCTGGACGAAGGCCGTCACATGGTGACGGGTAATGTCGCCTGGCCGCTGTACTCCCTGTCCGAGCAGGAAATTGGAGTACCGGGCAAGGTCCCTCCGATACGCCGCAAGGGTGTTCGGTGCCAGGCCGCGTTCCACGCCAACGTGTTGCAGGTAGTCGGTGACTGCGCGATCAATTCCGTTGGGGGTACGGGTGGGGGCCTCGGCCATACTCAGCGCTGGCTCGGATGTGCCGGCCACGGCGCGTTGGCGGGACGAAGGCCCGTAAAACCATCAGCCTTTGCAGCTGCAGCGGCAAGGATGCCCAGCACAGCCGACGGATTGTGCAAGCGGCCCTCCAGCACCGCCTGGACTGCGTCCTCGAGCGGCACCCAATGCAGTTCAATTTCGGCTTCTTCATCCGTGCGGACATGCCGGTCCGCTGCGGGAACGTCGCTGAGGCCCCGTGCCAGGTAGATTCGGACGGCCTCACTCGATGAACCCGGCGAATTGAAGAAGTCCACCAGGACGTTCCACGTAGCCGCCTTGAGGTCAGCCTCCTCGGCCAATTCGCGGGCAGCGCCCACCACGAAGTCCTCGCCTTCAACATCGAGCAACCCCGCGGGAATCTCCCATAGATCCATGCCGACAGGATGGCGGTACTGCTTCAGCAACAGGATCTCGCCATCCACGTTCATGGGCAACACCGCTACAGCGCCGGGGTGGTCGATGTAATCGCGAACCAGGGTGTCAGTGCCGTCACTGAGCTGGAAGGAATCGCTGACAACGTCCCAGATGCGGCCCTCGTAGACCTTGCTGGTGGACAAAAGACGGCGCGGGCTCGGCATGTCCGAAACCTGCCTTGATGTGCGGGGGGTTTCAGAAATACCGGGCATCGCGCCGTCCTTCGTTAGTACTTGCGTTTTACTTGGCAGCTACCGTGCGGGCACCGGTTTTGGTTGCCACAGGGGCACCTTCGCGACGCTCCAAGGCAGCTTTGACCAGGCCTGCGAACAAGGGGTGGGGGCGCGTGGGGCGGGAGCTGAGCTCGGGGTGCGCCTGCGTAGCCACGTAGTACGGGTGCACTTCGCGGGGAAGCTCCACGTACTCCACCAACTTGCCATCAGGAGAGGTACCGGAAAACACCAGGCCCTCTGCTGCGATCTGGTCACGGTACTTGTTGTTGACCTCGTACCGGTGACGGTGGCGTTCGCTGACCGTCGTGGTGCCGTAGGTCTCGGCGATGACCGAGCCCTCGTCCAGCTTGGCTTCGTACAGGCCCAGGCGCATGGTGCCGCCAAGGTCTCCCTTGCCTTCAACGATGTCCAGCTGCTCTTCCATGGTTGCGATGACCGGGTACTTCGAATCCGGCTCGAACTCGCTGGAGGAAGCGCCTTCAAGGCCAACCACGTTGCGGGCGTACTCGATCACCATGCACTGCAGGCCAAGGCACAGGCCCAGGACCGGAAGCTTGGACTCGCGGGCGAACTTCAACGCACCGAGTTTGCCTTCGAGGCCGCGGATGCCGAAACCACCGGGCACGCAGATGGCGTCCACGCCGGCCAAGGCCTTGGTGGCGCCTGCATGGGTTTCGCACTCATCCGAGGGAACCCAGCGGATCTTGACCTTGGCTTCGTTGGCAAATCCGCCGGCGCGGAGTGCCTCGGTGACCGAGAGGTAGGCGTCCGGGAGGTCGATGTACTTGCCCACCAAGGCAACTTCGACCTCGTGCTTGGGGTTGTGGACAGCTTCAAGGAGCTTGTCCCATTTGCTCCAGTCAACGTCCTTGAACGGCAGATCCAGCGCACGGACGATGTAGGAGTCCAGGCCCTGGGAGTGCAGGGTCTTGGGGATGTCGTAGATGCTCGGGGCATCAGCGGCGTTCACCACGGCGTCGATATCGACGTCGCACATGCGGCCGATCTTCTCGCGCATGGCCTCGGGGACTTCGCGGTCCGAACGGATCACGATCGCCTCAGGCTGGATGCCGATGGAGCGGAGGGCTGCAACAGAGTGCTGGGTGGGCTTGGTCTTCAGTTCCTGGGACGGACCGATGTACGGAACCAGCGAAACGTGCAGGAAAAAGACGTTGTTGCGGCCAACATCCTGGCGGACCTGGCGGGCCGATTCCAGGAACGGCTGCGACTCGATGTCGCCCACCGTGCCGCCGATCTCGGTGATGATCACGTCAGGTGCGTTCTTTCCTTCGGCAGGAAGGCGCATGCGGCGCTTGATTTCATCGGTGATGTGGGGAATGACCTGGACGGTGTCTCCGAGGTACTCGCCGCGACGTTCCTTGGCGATGACTGTGGAGTAGATCTGGCCCGTCGTGACGTTGGCCGAACCTTCAAGGTTTTCATCAAGGAAGCGCTCGTAGTGTCCGATGTCGAGGTCGGTTTCGGCGCCGTCATCCGTCACGAATACTTCGCCGTGCTGGAAGGGGTTCATCGTGCCCGGATCCACGTTCAGATAGGGATCGAGCTTCTGCATAGTTACAGACAAACCGCGTGCCCGCAGCAGGTGACCGAGGCTGGAAGCCGTCAGACCCTTACCGAGCGAGGACGCCACACCACCGGTGACGAAGATGTGTTTGGTCGTCTTGGACGAGCCCGGGAACCGGGAATTTACACGGGAATTTGATCGCTGCACCACGGAATTCGAGCTTATCATCAATTACGCCTTCCAAGCGTCTGTTCGGATTCCCCAAATGGTCAATAGTTGCTCACCACCGCATTCCAAGCAAGAGCTGTACGGGATTTGGTGTGCCAATGTGATGGTGCTCCCACTTGCCTTGGCCCTTCCAGCCCGGGACTGGGCACGCTCCGGACCCGGCGCGCTGTGGGAGCAGGCGCGCTGCGGGACTAGGCGCGCTGCGGAAGCAGCTTCGCGTCGTCGAGCAATTCCTGTGCGTGCGCCTGTGCCGACTCGGAGTCCTCCTGGCCGGCCAGCATGCGGGCCAACTCCTTGACGCGCTCATCGTCGCTGAGGAGTTGGACATCGCTGGAGGTGAAACCGGTGGTGGTTTTCCCGTCAGCTCCGCGCACGGACGTTTTTGTCACGCGGATGTGCTGATCGGCGAACGCAGCAACCTGCGGCAAGTGCGTCACCACCAGCACTTGGACGTGCCGGGCAAGCATGGCAAGCCTCCGGCCGATTTCGACGGCGGCCCTGCCGCCCACGCCCGCGTCCACCTCGTCGAACACGAACGTCGGGACGGGATCCACGGCGGCCAGCACCACTTCGATGGCCAACATCACCCGGGACAGTTCACCGCCGGAAGCGCCCTTGCCCAACGGCCGTGCCGGAGCCCCGGAGTGCGGCTGGAGGAGGAAGGCGATCTCGTCGGTGCCCCATGGACCCAACGGTCCGGTGCCATCGACCTCAATGACCAGCGTGGCATCGGCCATGGCCAGGGCCTTCAGCTCCGCGCTGACACGCGCCGAAAGGTCCTTGGCTGCCTTGATCCGCGCTTTGGAGATGGCCGCAGCCTGCTTGCGAAGGGTTGCCTCAGTGGAAGCAACTTCGGCGTCGAGGGATTCGATACGGCTGGAGTCGTCCTGCAGCTCATCCAAACGGGCCCGGGCGGTTACTGCCCACTCCAGCACTTCGTCGATACTGGGGGCATATTTGCGGATCAGCTTGGCAAGGGCAGCACGGCGTTCCTCGATCTCGGACAGCCGCTCCGGGCCCTCCGTGTCCAAGGCGGCCTGGTAACTGGACAGCTCCGTAGCAATGTCGTTGAGCAGGAACCCGACTTCTGCAAGCCGGGCAGCGGCGGACCGCAGCTCTTCGTCGTGCTCTGCCACGTGCTCCAGGGTCCGCTTGGCGGCATCGACCATGGTTGTTGCATCGCCGGCATCCCCGAATTCCTCCGCAATGAGGGACTCGTGGGCAGCGGCGGCGGCCAGCCTCAGCTCTTCGACGTTGGCAAGCTTCACGGCCTCCGCCTTGAGTGTCTCGTCCTCGCCGGGCTGCGGATCCACCTCATCGATCTCTTTGAGGGCTGCCTCCAGGGATTCGGCCTCGCGCAACCGCTCCCGCGCTTCACTGCGGAGAGTTTCAAGCTCTGACTGGATCGACTTCCAGTGGCTGTACAGCTCCTGGTACTCCCCCAGGGCCTTGGCGAGGGGCGCACCTGCGAAACGGTCCAAAGCATGCCGCTGCGCCGTGGAACTCTTGAGTCGGATTTGGTCCGACTGCCCATGGACAACCACCAGGCTCTCGCCCAACTCGGCCAGGACCCCCACAGGTGCCGCGCGGCCGCCAACGTAAGCACGGCTGCGCCCATCGGCACCCACGGTACGGGCGAGCAGGAGCTCGGCAACGCCGTCGAACTCTTCGGCCTCGCCGCCGGCTTCCCTGGCACGTTCAACGGCACTGTGTGTGGGATCTAGCTTCAACACCGCCTCGGCGGAGGCTGACTTGGCCCCGCTGCGGACGGCACCGGCATCTGATCGGGCACCAAGGAGGAGCCCGACGGCGGTCACCACCATGGTCTTACCCGCACCGGTTTCGCCGGTGACGACGCTCAGGCCAGGGCCCAACGGCAGGGCGGCATCGGTAATGACGCCAAGGTCACGGATTCGGAGTTCTTCAAGCATGGTTCACTTCGCATTCGTGGGATCGGAAAGGTCACCGTCCCGGGGACCATCTGCATCCCGCGGGCTGTCTACATCCCGGGGACTGGGCAACGGAGCCGGCGAAAGGGTGCGGATGACCGGGATGGGGCCGGTATGGACTTCCCCGGTCCGGGGAGCCGGACCCCGCCAGCCATGGATTGGCAGCTCAAACTTGCGGACCAGGCGGGCAGAGAACGGAGTTTTGTGGGTACGTGCCAGTCGCACCGGAGTGGCCGAACGCGTCACTTCCACACGTGCCCCTGGAGGAAGATCCACCGAACGGCGCCCATCGCACCAGAGGACTCCAAGGGCTTCGGTGCGGTTCATGATTTCCACGGCCAGCTTGGACCTCGGAGAGACCACCAAAGGCTTGGCAAAGAGGGCGTGGGCGCTGATCGGAACGATCACCAAGGCCTCCACCTCAGGCCACACCACCGGCCCCCCGGAAGAAAAAGCGTAGGCGGTGGAACCCGTGGGGGTTGCCAGGACTACGCCGTCGCAGCCAAAGGACGTCAAGGGGCGTTCGTCCACCTCCGTGACAACTTCCAGCATGCGCTCCCGGTTGGCCTTTTCAATGGCAGCCTCGTTCAACGCCCAGGTGTGCCAGATCTTTTGGCCCTTGACCCAGACCTGGACGTCGATGGTCATGCGTTCTTCCACCGTGTACTGCCTGCTTGCGATCCACTCCACCGTTTGGGCGAGGTCTGCGCGTTCGCTCTCCGCGAGGAAGCCAACATGGCCCAGGTTCACGCCCAGCATCGGGACGTCCACTTCCCGGACCAGCTCCGCGGCGCGAAGTATGGTTCCATCCCCACCCAGCACCATCACCAGCTCCACGTCTTCAAGATTGACGTGGTCGTTCAGGATCTCGATTGGTGTATCCAACGCTCCGAAAAACCGTTCAATATCGGCCAGTTCGGACTTCTGCAGCACAGGAACCAGCCCTGAGGAATGCAGTTGCGTACAGGCATCCCACGCTGCGCGGAGCGATTCTTCCCGCCCTGTGTGGGCAAGGACAAGTACACGCCTGCTCATCGGTTCTGCTTTCTAGTGGTTCGGCCAGAGTTTCTTGATCAACGCAGCAACGTCCCCGTCCCGCTCTTCGATCTTAGGCAACACCGCGGACATCCCGCGCTTCATCCACAGGAAGTATTCAACATTTCCGTCCTGCCCCGGCAATGGACTGGCCGCTATATCCATCAGGACGAGCCCCGCATCCACCGCAGCCCTGGCGACCTGCGTAACCGCCCGGCGTCGTTCATGGTCCGAAGAGACCACGCCTGTCCGGCTCAGCCGCTCTTTGCCCACTTCGAATTGCGGCTTGACCATCAGGACCAAATCACCGCCGGGTTCGGTACATTGCGCGAGGGGCCACAGGACCAAAGTCAACGAAATGAAGGACAAGTCAGCCACCGTCAGGCTGACGGGCCCGCCGATCTGCTCCGGGGCCATGTACCTGACGTTCATGCCCTCATGGACATCTACCCGGGGATCGTCCCGCAGGTGTGGCACCAGCTGGCCGTGACCTACGTCAACGGCCACGACGTGCGCGGCACCCTGCCGCAGCAGGACGTCGGTAAAGCCGCCCGTGGAGGCACCGGCGTCGAGGCACCGCTTACCGGCAACCACGACGGCGGGAAACGCCTCCAGTGCGCCCGCCAACTTATGACCGGCGCGGCTGACGTAAATATCCTCCAGGTGGGCCTCGACGCTCAAATCCGTTGTCGGGTCGACTTGGAAGGCGGCTTTGGCCAGGACAGTCCCGGCGGAGCTCACCTTGCCGTCGCTGATGAGCTTCGCTGCATGGGTGCGTGACCTCGCCAACCCACGGGTGACGAGCTCCTGATCAAGTCGGGCCATACGCTTAGCTGTCGCTTTCCAGGCGGGGAGTGTTTATGGGGGCGGCAGGCAAACCGGGTTCGGAGTCCAAGGCCTCCAGCAACGAGTCGTGGATCGCTGCGTACAGGTCACCATGATCCGCCACCGGGGCCGCCGGAACGCTGCCCAGTCGATTCAGTGCCTTGTCAACCAGCGGGTCCCCCGTAAGAGTCGCGGAATCGGGCCACTGCACCTCCGGGCGCACCGTTTCGGGGCTCACGGACGCTGGAATCCCAGAGGCAGGACTTCCGGGCACCGAACCTCCTGAGGCAGGGCTTCCGGGCACCGGGCCATCATGCACGGGGCCGGAAGCCGAAACGTTGTGGGGCTGAATCATCGCACCAGTCTAGTGAGTTCGCCATTCCAGTTGCGGAGCGTGGGCCACCGTTGTGTCAGGCACTTCGGCCCACCACGCGGCGCAAGCTGCACGCCAGGCATCGAGGTCGCCCTCCTCACCTGTCACAGTGACGGTTCCGTCCCCGGCAACTGCCGAAGCTGCCCCGCAACGGAACGTCCCGCCGTCGTCTACTACTTCGGGGTACGGGGCGTACAGGCCCTCAAGGTCTGCCAAGAGGTAGCCGGGACGCTCGTCCGTCCTGGCCGCGAGGATGGTCTGTTTGGTGTCAACCCCGGTGAGGACTGCCGCCGTCGCATATCCTGCGCGGTTGCCGCCCAGGATATCGGTGTCCAAACGGTCGCCCACCACCAAGGGACGATCAGCGCCAAGCCGCTTCGCGGCTGCATGGAACAGCGGCGCCTCGGGCTTACCAGCCACCAAAGGCGTCTTTCCCGTAGCAGCCGCCACTGCAGCCACCAAAGTGCCGTTCCCCGGCGCCATACCCCGGGCCTGCGGAATGGACATGTCGGTGTTCGTGGCAAACCACATGGCTCCCCCGGCCACCACATACGAAGCCTCCGCCAGATCCTTCCAACCGATCTCCGGGTTGAAACCCTGGACCACGGCAACCGGGGATTCAGCGGCACTATGCACCGGTTTGAGCCCGACCAACTCGATCTCGTGGGCCAGAGCCGCGCTGCCCGTAATAAGCACGTGCGCCCCCGCAGGCAGCATGGAAGCCAAGAGCTCCCCTGCTGCCTGGGAGGAACTGACCACCTGATGGTCCTCCGCGGGCGCACCCAACTCACGCAGGTGCGCCGCGACCTGGGCCGGGGTGCGGGAAGCATTGTTAGTCACGTAGCCAAGGCCTACGCCTACGGTTTCGAGACGCTGCAACGCCTCCACGGCCCCCGGGATGGCGTGCGGTCCTGCATAGACCACACCATCCAGGTCCGAAAGGACAGCATCAAAGGATGAGATCAGTGAATCAGCCATGCTGGGAGTCGGTGCCCTGGTTGTCGGCGTCTTCTTCCGCTGACTCATCCTCGTCAGCTTCTGCCGAATCGATGTCCGACTCAGCGTCATCGGATTCGAAGTAGTCAGATTCCGCGTCATCCACCTCAACGTCATCATGCTCAACGTCAGCCGCTGCGGCTTCCGCGATGACCGTTTCCGTTTCAGGTCGAACGACGTCGGACTCCGGAGCCGCCTTGACGAAGCGCGGCTTGCGGGCGGCTGCTTCCTCCTGCTCGTCCCATCCGAGGTCAAGGATCTCCGGCTCAGCGAAATCGCCGACGCCCAAGGCATTCTCGGCCACCAGCGCCTGGCGGGCCCACTTGTCCGCTTCCTCCGTGCGACCCACAGCGGTGAGCGCTTCAGCGTAGGCACGGAACAATCGCGGGCTGTAGGAGAAAGCCCTGTTGATGTCCAGCTGAGGAATCTCCAGCTCGGTGACAGCGGCATCAAACTGCTTGAGATCCGCACGGGCACCGGATGCCACCATGGCGAGCTCCACCTTGCCCGGAGCATCAAGGTCCTGGGCTTCGGGAGAACGAACCATATCCAAGGCACGGTCCGGGCGTCCCAGGCCACGCTCGCAATCAGCCATGACCGGCAGGTGCACATTGGACCCGCTGATACGGCGGTACGTACGGAATTCACGCAGCGCCTCGCCGTAGTGCCCGGCCGCGTAGGCTGTCAGGCCCACAGCTTCACGAACAACCGACAGACGCCCGCCGCGACGGCTTGCTGCCAAGGCATGCTGGAACGCCAGCTCCGGCTCGATGTCGATCAAGCGGCCGGCCATGACCAGGTGCTTGGCCACCCAGCCTGCGCTTTGCTCTTCAAGAGTCTTGATTTGGTGGCCTGTTGCGCGGTCCAGTTCCTTACCTGTGACATCCTCATCGATCTCGGGAGAACGTTCGCGGTCGGGACGGTTGGCACTCCGGATGTCCTTGGCGTTGGGAACCCGCGCCGGACGGTCTTCCCAGGAGTTCCCCCGGTCATTGCGGTCACGGTCTCCACCGAAGGAACGACGCTCGCCATCACGGGCGGGACGGTCACCGCGGTCACCGAAGGGCTTACGATCACGGTCGCCGAACGGCTTGCGGTCCCCACGGTCATTGTTGAAGGGACGGCGATCATCGCTGTCGCGACGCGGGCCATCGAAATTCCGCGGACCACGCTCGGGACGATCACCAAACGGCTTACGATCCCCACGGTCATTGTTGAAAGGACGACGATCATCGCTGTCGCGACGCGGGCCATCGAAGTTCCGCGGACCACGCTCGGGACGATCACCAAACGGCTTACGATCCCCACGGTCATTGTTAAATGGCCGACGCTCGCCATCACGGGCGGGACGGTCACCGCGGTCACCGAAGGGCTTACGGTCACGGTCGCCGAACGGCTTGCGGTCCCCACGGTCATTGTTGAAAGGACGACGATCATCGCTGTCGCGACGCGGGCCATCGAAGTTCCGCGGACCACGCTCGGGACGATCACCAAACGGCTTACGATCCCCACGGTCATTGTTGAAAGGACGACGATCATCGCCGTCGCGACGCGGGCCATCGAAATTCCGCGGACCACGCTCGGGACGATCACCAAAAGGCTTACGATCCCCACGGTCATTGTTGAAAGGCCGACGCTCGCCATCACGGGCGGGACGGTCACCGCGGTCACCGAAGGGCTTACGATCACGGTCGCCGAACGGCTTGCGGTCCCCACGGTCATTGTTGAAGGGACGGCGATCATCGCCGTCGCGACGCGGGCCATCGAAATTCCGCGGACCACGCTCGGGACGATCACCGCGGTCATTGTTGAATGGACGACGCTCGCCATCACGAGCCGGACGGTCGTTGCCGTCACGGTTTTCCCTGGAACGGAACCCACGGGGATCCCCGCCTGAGTTGTTGTTGGGGCGGTACGAACCGCGGTCGTCGCGATTGCCGCCAAAGTTTCCGCGATTGCCGCCGCGATTGCCGCCGTTGTGCTCAGCCATGGTGGATTCCTCCTGTTGCGAGCCGACCACTGGCGCGTGCGTAGTCGCTCATAACCCTTATTTCGTTTTCACGCCGCCGGCAGCACTCAGCTACCGACTCGTATGTCTTATGCAATTCTATTCGACGCGACCACAGCGATCGAACGCCTCGGGCCTATTAGCAGCTCCCGTGGGAAGTTTCACAGCTGATGAAGATGCCCACCCTTGCGGCCCATGCAACTCTGGATCAACGGCCCGGGCCGGTTGTCATCCATTTTATGGAGGCCACGCAGAATGCTTACTGGGTGGCCCAGCCGGTGCTTGATGTGGTGCCTGCTTGTGGTGGTGTTGTGGTGGTTAAAGGGGAAGAGCCCCGACCTGGGGTCGGGGCTCTTGCCTTAATGGTTGTCCGGCGGTGTCCTACTCTCCCACACCCTCCCGGGTGCAGTACCATCGGCGCTGTGGGTCTTAGCTTCCGGGTTCGGAATGGGACCGGGCGTTTCCCCCACGCTATGACCGCCGTAACCTTTTTACCCGTCCCGGACTGGCCGGACACCCTGTGTTGGGGTGTGGTTGTCCTGGGTGGGAAGTTTGTGGTTACAACTGTGGTGCTTGGTTGTTATTCAGTTATTTGGTTCCGGCAACCCGTGGTGGGTTGTTGTTCGGGAACCACATAGTGGACGCGTGCAGTGTGTTGTGTGGTGTAAGTTGTTGGCCTATTAGTACCGGTCAGCTTCACGAGTCTTTAGTCCTCGCTTCCACATCCGGCCTATCAACCCAGTGGTCTGGCTGGGGGCCTCTCACACATAATGTGTATGGAAATCTCATCTTGAAGCGAGCTTCCCGCTTAGATGCTTTCAGCGGTTATCCCATCCGAACGTAGCTAATCAGCGATGCACTTGGCAGTACAACTGACACACCAGAGGTTCGTCCGTCCCGGTCCTCTCGTACTAAGGACAGCCCTTCTCAAATTTCCTGCGCGCGCAGCGGATAGGGACCGAACTGTCTCACGACGTTCTAAACCCAGCTCGCGTACCGCTTTAATGGGCGAACAGCCCAACCCTTGGGACCTACTCCAGCCCCAGGATGCGACGAGCCGACATCGAGGTGCCAAACCATGCCGTCGATATGGACTCTTGGGCAAGATCAGCCTGTTATCCCCGAGGTACCTTTTATCCGTTGAGCGACGGCCATTCCACAATGTACCGCCGGATCACTAGTCCCGACTTTCGTCCCTGCTTGAGATGTCTCTCTCACAGTCAAGCTCCCTTGTGCACTTACACTCGACACCTGATTGCCAACCAGGCTGAGGGAACCTTTGGGCGCCTCCGTTACTTTTTAGGAGGCAACCGCCCCAGTTAAACTACCCATCAGGCACTGTCCCTGACCCGGATCACGGGCCGAAGTTAGATGTCCAAAGTGACCAGAGTGGTATTTCAACGATGACTCCACCCGAACTGGCGTCCGGGTTTCAACGTCTCCCACCTATCCTACACAAGCCACTCCGAACACCAATACCAAACTATAGTAAAGGTCTCGGGGTCTTTCCGTCCTGCTGCGCGTAACGAGCATCTTTACTCGTACTGCAATTTCGCCGAGTTTATGGTTGAGACAGCGGGGAAGTCGTTACTCCATTCGTGCAGGTCGGAACTTACCCGACAAGGAATTTCGCTACCTTAGGATGGTTATAGTTACCACCGCCGTTTACTGGGGCTTAAATTCTCAGCTTCGCCACCGAAGTGGCTAACCGGTCCTCTTAACCTTCCAGCACCGGGCAGGAGTCAGTCCGTATACATCGTCTTGCGACTTCGCACGGACCTGTGTTTTTAGTAAACAGTCGCTTCCCCCTGGTCTCTGCGGCCCACACCCGCTCACGGAGAGCAAGTCTCCATCACGGGGCAGGCCCCCCTTCTCCCGAAGTTACGGGGGCATTTTGCCGAGTTCCTTAACCATAATTCTCTCGATCGCCTTGGTATTCTCTACCTGATCACCTGTGTCGGTTTGGGGTACGGGCGGCTAAAACCTCGCGTCGATGCTTTTCTTGGCAGCATAGGATCACCGGATCCCCCCTTACGGGAGTCCCATCAGATCTCAGGCACGTGCTCGAAGCACACAGGAACGGATTTGCCTATCCCTGACCCTACATCCTTAGACCGGGGCAACCATCGCCCGGCCCGGCTACCTTCCTGCGTCACACCTGTTAATACGCTTACCTCCCAGGATCAGGTCCCGCGCTCGGCCAAAACCCACAACACCACAAGGGTGAGCGGGCAGGCTCCGGGCGGTTAGTATCCCCCGCTTGGCATGGGCGGTTTTTCGCCGGTACGGGAATATCAACCCGTTGTCCATCGACTACGCCTGTCGGCCTCGCCTTAGGTCCCGACTTACCCAGGGCAGATTAGCTTGACCCTGGAACCCTTGATCATTCGGCGGACGGGTTTCTCACCCGTCTTTCGCTACTCATGCCTGCATTCTCACTCGTGTAGGCTCCACCGCTGGTTTACACCGCGACTTCACTGCCCACACGACGCTCCCCTACCACTCCACACCCCTGAACCACGAAGGCTAGGGCAATGTGTGAAATCCACAACTTCGGCGGTGTACTTGAGCCCCGCTACATTGTCGGCGCGGAATCACTTGACCAGTGAGCTATTACGCACTCTTTCAAGGATGGCTGCTTCTAAGCCAACCTCCTGGTTGTCTTCGCAACTCCACATCCTTTCCCACTTAGCACACGCTTAGGGGCCTTAGTTGGTGGTCTGGGCTGTTTCCCTCTCGACTATGAAGCTTATCCCCCACAGTCTCACTGCTGCGCTCTCACTTACCGGCATTCGGAGTTTGGCTGACGTCAGTAACCTTGTAGGGCCCATCGGCCATCCAGTAGCTCTACCTCCGGCAAGAAACACGCAACGCTGCACCTAAATGCATTTCGGGGAGAACCAGCTATCACGGAGTTTGATTGGCCTTTCACCCCTACCCACAGCTCATCCCCTCCATTTTCAACTGAAGTGGGTTCGGTCCTCCACGACGTCTTACCGTCGCTTCAACCTGGCCATGGGTAGATCACTCCGCTTCGGGTCTAGATCACGCCACTACACTCGCCCTATTCAGACTCGCTTTCGCTACGGCTACCCCACACGGGTTAACCTCGCGACGTAACACTAACTCGCAGGCTCATTCTTCAAAAGGCACGCCGTCACCAGAATCAGACTGGCTCCGACGGATTGTAAGCACACGGTTTCAGGTACTGTTTCACTCCCCTCCCGGGGTACTTTTCACCTTTCCCTCACGGTACTGGTCCGCTATCGGTCATTAGGAAGTATTTAGGCTTATCAGGTGGTCCTGACAGATTCGCACGGGATTTCTCGGGCCCCGTGCTACTTGGGATACTCTCCAGGCTGCACACAACATTACGGTTACGGGGCTCACACCCTCTCTGGCCGGCCTTTCAAGACCGTTCACCTATGCACGCACATCACCCCACTGGTCCGGCAGAACCAGAACGGAAAGTCCCACAACCCCGCCCATGCAACGCCCGCCGGCTATCACACATGGAAACGGTTTAGCCTGATCCGCGTTCGCTCGCCACTACTAACGGAATCACTATTGTTTTCTCTTCCTGCGGGTACTGAGATGTTTCACTTCCCCGCGTTCCCCCCACGCACCCTATGTGTTCAGATGCGGGTCACACAATCACCTTGCAGCGTTGTGCGGGGTTTCCCCATTCGGACATCCTGGGATCAACGCTCGGTTATCAACTCCCCCAGGCTTATCGCAGATTCCTACGTCCTTCTTCGGCTCCTAATGCCAAGGCATCCACCGTGTGCCCTTAAAAACTTGACCACACAAGATCAATAAACTTACTCGAGAGAACCACGAGCCACTTGGGCCCAAGGTTCATTCATAAGAAATTGCTGTAGAAACACACACACCAACCACCCCCACCCACCCAAAAAAGGGAAGGACAAAAGGATAATCAGCCACCGTGCATGTTTCAGATGCTCGCGTCCACTATGTAGTTCTCAAACAACAACCCCATCAACCAGCCCCCCACCCACCACAACCCACACACCAACGTGCACGGACCATGACAAACAGACAAGGAAAACCGGAAGCAGGAACAAAAGAAACACCAGAAGATGCCCCCCTGCATTGCTGCAAAAAGGTCCTGTTGCCTCAGGACCCAACAGTGCGCCAAACACAACCCACCAACCACGCCCCAGCAGCGTTCCACACACCCCACACCCCCCAAAAGAAGGACACAAGATGCCGTACTAACACCAGGACACAACCAGCAAAGGCCATGCCAAAAAATGATTTGTTGATATTCCACCCATGAGCACCCACCGCAGAACAAACGCCTGCGCAATGGGCAACACTGGCAACCCGTCATCCACCCATGCAGGCAAACAACACGACTGCTAGCAGCTCCTTAGAAAGGAGGTGATCCAGCCGCACCTTCCGGTACGGCTACCTTGTTACGACTTAGTCCCAATCGCCGGTCCCACCTTCGACGGCTCCCCCCACAAGGGTTAGGCCACCGGCTTCGGGTGTTACCAACTTTCGTGACTTGACGGGCGGTGTGTACAAGGCCCGGGAACGTATTCACCGCAGCGTTGCTGATCTGCGATTACTAGCGACTCCGACTTCATGGGGTCGAGTTGCAGACCCCAATCCGAACTGAGACCGGCTTTTTGGGATTAGCTCCACCTCACAGTATCGCAACCCTTTGTACCGGCCATTGTAGCATGCGTGAAGCCCAAGACATAAGGGGCATGATGATTTGACGTCGTCCCCACCTTCCTCCGAGTTGACCCCGGCAGTCTCCTATGAGTCCCCGCCATAACGCGCTGGCAACATAGAACGAGGGTTGCGCTCGTTGCGGGACTTAACCCAACATCTCACGACACGAGCTGACGACAACCATGCACCACCTGTAAACCGACCGCAAGCGGGGCACCTGTTTCCAGGTATTACCGGTTCATGTCAAGCCTTGGTAAGGTTCTTCGCGTTGCATCGAATTAATCCGCATGCTCCGCCGCTTGTGCGGGCCCCCGTCAATTCCTTTGAGTTTTAGCCTTGCGGCCGTACTCCCCAGGCGGGGCACTTAATGCGTTAGCTACGGCGCGGAAAACGTGGAATGTCCCCCACACCTAGTGCCCAACGTTTACGGCATGGACTACCAGGGTATCTAATCCTGTTCGCTCCCCATGCTTTCGCTCCTCAGCGTCAGTTACAGCCCAGAGACCTGCCTTCGCCATCGGTGTTCCTCCTGATATCTGCGCATTTCACCGCTACACCAGGAATTCCAGTCTCCCCTACTGCACTCTAGTCTGCCCGTACCCACTGCAGAACCGGAGTTGAGCCCCGGTCTTTCACAGCAGACGCGACAAACCGCCTACGAGCTCTTTACGCCCAATAATTCCGGATAACGCTTGCGCCCTACGTATTACCGCGGCTGCTGGCACGTAGTTAGCCGGCGCTTCTTCTGCAGGTACCGTCACTTTCGCTTCTTCCCTACTGAAAGAGGTTTACAACCCGAAGGCCGTCATCCCTCACGCGGCGTCGCTGCATCAGGCTTGCGCCCATTGTGCAATATTCCCCACTGCTGCCTCCCGTAGGAGTCTGGGCCGTGTCTCAGTCCCAGTGTGGCCGGTCACCCTCTCAGGCCGGCTACCCGTCGTCGCCTTGGTAGGCCATTACCCCACCAACAAGCTGATAGGCCGCGAGTCCATCCAAAACCACAAAAGCTTTCCACCCCCCACCATGCGATGAGGAGTCATATCCGGTATTAGACCCAGTTTCCCAGGCTTATCCCAGAGTCAAGGGCAGGTTACTCACGTGTTACTCACCCGTTCGCCACTAATCCCCCAGCAAGCTGGGATCATCGTTCGACTTGCATGTGTTAAGCACGCCGCCAGCGTTCATCCTGAGCCAGGATCAAACTCTCCGTTGAAGTAAAACAAATCAAACAGACACAACCACACCCACCGGAAATAACGACAGGACGCGGCTGCACAAAATTCGAAACCAGCTGAAAACCAGACCACCACACACGGGGGTGCGCAGCAATCCGGCCATAATTTCAACCAATCAATAAAACAATCGGCATCAACAAACTTGGCACACTATTGAGTTCTCAAACAACAGACACTACCGGCACCACCCACACCCACCAGGGTCCAGGATCGCTCCGGAGCAACTTTTCAAACTTACCCGAACCAGCCGCACAAAGCAAACCAACCCCAGGCCTCCCACACCAACCCGGAAGCGCACCAAAGCACCACCGAAACCGGCAATCTGAAGGGAGTCTGTCACCATCATTTCCGCATCAGCGGCGGCGACTCGAATAACTTTACACGCGCCCCACCCCCACACCAAATCCACACCAACACCACCCAAAAACCCCGAAAACACAACGAAAACACCAACCCCACCCCCACAAAACACCCCCAAACACCAAAAACAAACCCCCGTGAACCCCATCACACAACACAACCCCCAAGACATGAGACCCGACATGAGAGAGGACCCGCCCCCAACGCCGGGGGAAGTGAAAGAGGATCCGCCCCAACCCCGGGGAAGTGAAAGAGCGTCGGAAGGTGCAGGGACATCCGGCAGCGCGCGCCCAAAGGAAGAACGACCAAGCGCACCCCAGAATGTCCCACCCGACCAGCCGCCAACCCAACCCCTGGGAAGTGAGCGGGCATCCGGCCCAAGACCCGGGGGATGTGAGAGAAGATCCGCCCCCAACCCCAGGGGACGTGAGAGAGGATCCGGCCCCAACCCAAGGGGACGTGCGAGAGCGTTGGGAAGGGGCAGGGGGCATTCGGCAGCGCGCGCCCAAAGGAAGAACGACCAAGCGCACCCCAGAATGTCCCACCCGACCAGCCGCCAACCCAACCCAACCCAGGGGACGTGAGAGAGCACCCGGCCCCAACCCAGGGGACGTGAGAGAGGACCCGCACCCGCAACCCGGGGGATGTGAGAGAGGATCCACCCCAAACCAAGGGGACGTGAGAGAGGATCCGCCCACAACCCGGGGGAAGTGCGAGAGCGTCGGAAGGGGCGGTGGCGTCCGGCAGCGCGCGTCAAAGCGACGAAGGAGCAGCGCGCCGAGGACGACGCCGCCCCTCCAGCACCCACTCCCACCCCTCCAGCAGTCACACAGCAACCACACCCACTCGGCACTCCCCCGCCCCAACCAACTGCACTCCCCCGCCCCCTCCCAACAAACGCCGGCAAACACAGAAAGGGCCGGCAACCATAACGGCTGCCGGCCCTTTCAGAGCTGGAAAAGTGAAACCTACGCAGATACCTCGATGGTGGCGAGGTTCTTCTTGCCACGACGGAGCAGCAGGTAGCGGCCGTGAAGCAATTGGTCCTGGCCAATAACTGCCTCGGGGTCGGAGACCTTGGTGTTGTTGACGTACGCGCCGCCTTCACCCACGGTCCGGCGGGCAGCGGACTTGCTGTCGGACAGTCCCGAAGCCACCAAAAGATCAATAATGCCCAGGCCATCTGCGGCAACGGTCGCGGACGGAAGCTCTGCCGTTGCGGCTTCGAGGGTTTGCTCATCAAGGACGCCGAGGTCGCCGTTGCCGAAAAGCGCGGCTGAGGCAGCGATGACCTTCTCGGTGGCGTCGACTCCATGGACCAGCGATGTGACCTCGAAAGCAAGCTTCTTCTGGCCTTCACGGGCAAACGGACGCTCCGCCACAGCTTCCCCGAGAGCCTCAATCTCAGCCCGCGAAAGGAACGTGAAGACCTTCAGGCGGTCCACGACGTCCGCGTCGGCCGTATTCAGCCAGAACTGGTAGAACGTGTACGGGCTGCACATGTCCGGGTCCAGCCAGATGGCGTTGCCTTCGCTCTTGCCGAACTTGGTGCCGTCGGAGTTGGTGATCAGCGGCGTACCCAGCGCGTGGACGCTCTTGCCCTCCACCTTGCGGATGAGTTCGGTTCCGCTGGTCAGGTTGCCCCACTGGTCCGAACCACCGGTCTGCAGCGCACAGCCGTAGTCACGGAACAGTTGGAGGTAATCCATGCCCTGCAGGATCTGGTAGCTGAACTCGGTGTAGCTGATGCCTTCGTCAGAGTTCAGGCGCGACGCAACAGCATCCTTGCGGAGCATGGTGCCCACGCGGAAGTGCTTGCCGATCTCACGCAGGAAATCGATGGCGCTCAGGGGCGCGGTCCAGTCCAGGTTGTTCACCATGCGGGCGGAGTTTTCGCCCTCGAAACTCAGGAAGCGGCGCACCTGGCCCTGCAGGTAACCGACCCACTCGGCAACGGTGTCCTTGGTGTTCAAGGTGCGTTCCGCCGTCGGGCGTGGGTCGCCGATCAGGCCGGTGGACCCACCCACCAGGCCCAACGGTTTGTGCCCTGCCAACTGCAGGCGCCGCATCACCAGCAATTGCACGAGGTTGCCCAGGTGCAGGGAGGGCGCGGTGGGATCGAAGCCACAGTAATAGGTAATCGGGTCCCCGGCGAGCAGCTTTTCCAGTTCCGTTTCGTCAGTGGAAACGTGGATCAGGCCGCGCCATTTGAGCTCCTGCCAGACGTTGGCAAAGGCGGGATCGTTGTGCTGGGACTCGAGGTTGTTTACGTGTGACACGAGATCTAAGTTAGCAGGGTTGAAGGTGACCGTTTTCCTAGCGCTCGATGCCCGCTGGTACCGGAGCGGCAGCAATGAGGCGCAAACGCTGCGTGGCACGCGTCATGGCGACATAGAGGTCGCCCACCTTGCCGTGCTCATGGTTGAGCATCGCAGCTGGTTCCAGAACCACCACACCGTCGAATTCCAGGCCCTTGGCTTCCTTGGGGCTGATGACCACGATGTCCTGCTCGTAGCTGCCGGCACCTGTCCCGATGCGGCGCCCGTAGACCTCCCGCAGTGCAGCGGTGGCTTGGGGCAGCAGAGGTCCGTCGGCGATAACAGCCAGCAGGCCGCCGTCGATCGCTTCCACTTCCTCGGGCAGGACCTCCACGAGGTGCGAGACGATTCCCTCGGCATCAACGCGGTCCACAATGGGTGACCATTTGCCTTCACGAACAGCCTTGGGGGCTGAGACCACCAAGCCTGCACGGTTGGCCATGCGGACGGCGGCTTCGGCAATCTGGGAGGGCGTACGGTAGTTGACCGTGAGCTCTTCGAGCGTCCAGCGGTCACCGAACGACGGCGCCAGCGCACTTTGCCACGAATTGGCACCTGCCGCGGCGCTCGTCTGGGCGATGTCGCCCACAATCGTGAAGGATTTCAAAGGACAGCGTCGAACGAGCAGCCGCCATTGCATCGGTGAGAGTTCCTGGGCCTCGTCAACCACAATGTGGCCGAATGCCCACGAACGGTCGCTCGTGGCACGCTCTGCGGCCGTCAGCCGGGCTTCGCGTTCCTGGTTCTGGTCGGCGAGTTCTTCAGCCGAGACCAGAACGTCCACGCCCATGGCTTCCATGTTGGCCAGGGTCTGCTTGGCATTGGCAATGTCCCGGGCGCGGTCAGCTTCCTGCTGCGCCAGCCCCCGGCCGGCCGCCGGATCCAGCTCGCCCAGGAGTTCAGCTGCCTCATCCAGCAGGGGAACGTCCGCTTCGGTCCACGGCGCATCCACCGGCCGCTGCAGCAGGGCACGCTGGGCTGGCGTCAGGTGGGGCGTGCACGCTTCGAGAATGGCCGGCTTGCTGAAGAGTTCGGAGATGAGTTTCTCCGGCGTCATCGGCATCCAGCACAAGTTCAGCGCAATACGCACATCCCTTGCCGAGCGGACGTCCTCGGCCAGGTAGGCACGATCGGCGTTGTTGCCAATGTTTGCCTCCTCAACGAGGTCGGTCAACTGCTCAGTGAGTTCGCGCAGGAGGATCTTGATGAACGTCAGGCGGGCTTCGTTGTGGGGCTTGCCGGTAGCACGTGCCTTCTCGCGGGCCCGCCGGACCTGGCGGACAGTGAGCGTCAGCTTGCGGGAATCAACCTCGAGCACGCGGTCCTCGGCGGGCGTCCGCTGGCGGTTCGCGACCGCGTTCGCCACCACCTTGGCCATGTCCAGTTTGCCTTTGAGGGCCGCGATGTCGGCATCGTCCTCGGGGATGGCGTTGATGCCCGGCATCAGGCGGCCGAGGCTTGCCATGACCACACCCGTTTCACCGAGGGATGGAAGCACGCGCTCGATGTAATGCATGAAGGAGGACGAGGGTCCCACGAGCAAAACACCGGCACTCTTGAGCCGTTCGCGGTGTGTGTACAGCAGATAGGCAGCGCGGTGCAGGGCAACAGCGGTCTTGCCTGTACCGGGACCACCTTGGACCACCAGGGCGCCGGAAATGGAGGAACGGATAATCCGGTCCTGTTCGGACTGAATGGTTCCGACGATGTCAGACATCCGGCCGGTTCGTTTGGAGTTCAGCGCAGCGAGCAACGCGCCTTCACCCTGAAGGGAGTCGTTGTCCGCCAGCATTCCCGCATCCAGGACATCATCCTCAATGGCCTTGACGTCACGCCCCTGCAGGATCAGGTGACGACGACGACGCACACCCTGCCGGTCGAACGCGGTGGCCTGGTAAAAGTGCCCCGCCTCCGGCGCCCGCCAGTCCACCATCAACCGTTGGAGATCGGCTGTGGAAAGACCGATGCGGCCGATGTATTGGGCTTCACCCGAATCAAGGTCCAGGCGGCCGAAGACCAGGCGGTCGTCGACGGCGTCGAGCTGGGCCAGGCGGTCCTCGTACAGGGCCGCGAACGCGTCACGTTCTGAAACGTTCTGCATGGTTCCCACCGCGCCGGCCTTGCGCACCTGCGCCAGCTGGGCGCGCTTTTCTGCGCGCAGCTCATCGAGCCGGGCATACAGCCCGGCCACATATTCCTGCTCGTGGACCAAATCAGCGTCGTGCATCGAACCGTAACCCCTATCGCAAAAGACAGACCGTCCATTCTACAGCGATTTTGGTAAACGTGGGGGGTACATGTCATGTGGTGGGACGCGTACTAAGGAACGATCCGATTTCTGGGCCGTGCTGCCTTGTATCGGGACACCGTGGGATCGTCCTCAATCCAAAACCGCCACGGATAATCGGTGCTTCCCCCTGGACCCGCTACTCCTACCCGAGGCCCGCTGGCGACAGCAGGTGCGGGCGTCGCGGGCAACCACAGGCTGAACGGTGAGGCGAGCGCGTCACGGCCGGTGTCCGCCGTCGTGAGTCCCAAAGCAGAGGCCAGCCGCGCTGGTCCGCTGGCGAGGTCTTTGTGCGATTTGGAAGCCGGACGTCGGATAGCGGCGAGCCCTTCGCCTTCCACGATTTCTCCAGCGCGCAAGAGCAGTGCCGAGGGTGAACCGTCAGGGCCGCAGACGATGTTGGCGCAGTAGTGCATGCCGTAAGTGAAATAGACATAAAGGAATCCGGGCGGCCCGAACATGGGCGCGTTACGGGCTGTGGGACCACCGAAAGTGTGGGAACCGGGATCGGGATGCTCGGAATCGCGCGGGCCCATATACGCCTCGACCTCTGTGAGCCTGACGGCGACGGGGCCGGCTTCCGAGTGGTGGGTGAGTACTGCGCCAAGTATCAGCGGGGCGATTTCGCGAGGATCGCCCTCGAGGAACCTTCGCACCTCCAGTGGATCGGTGACTTCGTTATTGGTGGACGAATTCATGAGCAGACCCTAGCAAGAAAACACCGAACGGCCATGTCCGATTTCCGCTAGCAGCGGCTCCTTGCGGCTGGCAGGATGAAGCTATGGATTTCTGGCAGCGCTACCGGGCGATCGACGCCCGCGACACCCGCTTTGACGGTCAATTCTTCACGGCTGTCAGTTCCACCGGCATCTACTGCCGCCCGTCGTGCCCTGCCCGCACACCCAAAGCAGCGAACGTCACCTTCTACGAGACATCCGCCGCTGCCCACGAAGCAGGATACCGCGCCTGCAAACGGTGCTTGCCTGAAGCCGTCCCGGGTACGCCCGCGTGGAACCTCCGCTCCGACGTCGCCGGCAGGGCCATGCGCCTGATCAACGATGGCGTGATCACCCGTGAAGGGGTGGACGGCCTGGCGCACCGCTTGGGCTACTCTGCCCGGCAACTCAACCGCATCCTCAGCAACGAACTCGGCGCAGGCCCCCTCTCACTGGCACGGGCCAGCAGGGCACAAACGGCCAGGACTCTCCTGGTCTCCACCACCATGCTCCTGGCAGATGTCGCGTTCGCCTCCGGATTCAACAGTGTTCGGCAATTCAACGACACCATCGGCGAAGTGTTCGCGATGACCCCGACGGCGTTGCGCGCCACAGGTGCGAAGTCCGGCCACCGCCGGGGTACTGTGGCGCCCTCAGGCATTGCCCCTGGCGCCTTGACACTCAGCCTGCCCTACAGGGAGCCCTTCGACCCCCGTATTTTCGACTTCCTCGCAGTTCGTGCAATCCCGGGAATAGAGTTGTCGGGAACAGGACCGGACGGAAGCAGAAGCTATGGAAGGACGCTCCGGCTAGCGGGCGGCTCTGCTTCTTTCAGCGTGAAGTACAGTCCCACCGCTGCTGGCAAACCACTGCAGCTGACAGCCTCGGCAGTGGATCTCCACGATCTGCCTGCTTTGCTAAGCCGGGTCCGCCGTTTGTTCGATCTGGACGCCGATCCGCAGGCTGTTGACGCCACCTTGGCCTTGGACCCACGGCTGATGGACAGCGTGCGGGCGATCCCCGGTATCCGCGTCCCCGGTGCCGTGGACCCCCAGGAACTGCTTATCCGGGCCATGATCGGTCAGCAGATCACTGTGGCCGCAGCCCGAACTGCCCTCACTCAGTTGTCCGCGGCGGGTTCCCCAACCGGAAATGGATCCCCCGGCTTGGAGCGCTTGTTTCCAACCGCGGCTGAGCTCGCCAGCCATGGCCGCGAACTTCTTCGCGGACCTCAGCGACGGATCGACTCCATAATTGCGGCAGCCGAAGCGATGGCTGTGGGCGCCCTGGACTTCGGCTACGGGGACGACGCCATCAGCCTCGAACAAAAGCTGCTCCCCCTGCCGGGCGTGGGGCCATGGACTGTTGGCTATGTGGCAATGCGTGTTCTGGGCGCGCCGGACGTTTTCCTGGCGAACGACGCCGCGGTCCGGAACGGCTTGAAGGCTCTGCCGGCTGGCACTGGCCTCAGCGCGGACTTCAGGGAGGTCAGCCCATGGCGTTCGTACGCCACCATGCATTTGTGGCGCGCGGCGGCAACGGCGCGGCTCGGAAGCAAATAAACACGCGGGATGTGATCGAGCGTCCGGCCCAGACCCCGGGGGACGTGAAAGAGCGTCCGGCCCACACCCCGGGGATGTGAAAGAGCGTCCGGCCCACACCCCGGGGAGGTGAGCGAGCGTCCGGGCTTTAGCGGGCGGCGGGTTGGGGTGACGGCCAGGGCAGAAGTTCCGGCAGGTCCACTCCGTCGGCTGCTGCGGTGGCGCGGAGGCTGCCCAGACTGGGTTCCCTGCCCGCAAGCCACGCCGCGATGTCGGTCAGCATGCCCGTGATGGCAATTGAAGTGCCGCCTGTACCAATGCTGAGCTGGGGCAGGCCTGTTGGTTGCAGGACGAACTTATAGGTTTCCGGAACGCGTGCAGCGAGGAACCCGATGAGGTGTTCGCAGAAAGGCCGGCTCCACGTCTCGGGCCCGAATCCCAACCCCAGGTCCGAGGCATGGATAGTGAGCTCGCGCCAAAGGGCCAGGCCACCATCGAATACTGTTCCGTCCCTGTAAGCGATGCGGGCCTGCCAGTCCTCGGGGGCCAAAGAATCGAACGCGGCGATCACTGCCTCCACCGCAGTGGTGACGGACTTCGTGTGCTGGGCCAGGCTGTGCCCGGCGGCAAGTTCGATTGCCTTGTTCCGGCCGTCCATGCCGCCGTCGTAAAGTTCGATACTTTCACCGCGTCGCGCATACTCAAGTTGCCGTGCCATGGCTTTGGATATTCCGGCCACGTGGGCCAGGACGTGACCCCGGGTCCAGCCGGGCAGTTCCGACGGTTCAGCGACGGACGATTCGTCCAGTTTGGTGAGGAGGCGGGTGAGGGTGCCGGCGGCTTTGTGAAGCTCGGCGGGCAGCGCCTCGGGGGTGATCTGAGTCATAGCGCCATGCTAACGCACGCTTAAACGCCTGTGGGACAGCACGTGACGTGCCATCCCACAGGTCATGCAGATACAACTAGCCGGCGTAGGAACGCGCTGCGTCCAGTTCCGCTTCGAGTGCCGTCAGTTGGCGCTCGACGGCGGCTGGTGCCGTCCCGCCCTGCGAGTTGCGGCTGTTGAGCGAACCTTCCGTGCTGAGGACACTGCGGACCTCGGGAGTCAAGTGCTCCGAGATCGTTGAGTACTCCTCGTCGGTCAGGTCCCACAGCTCAACGCCACGGCCTTCGGCCTGCTTGACGGCAGCGCCGGAGAGCTCGTGGGCCTCGCGGAAGGGGACGCCCTGGCGGACCAGCCACTCAGCGATGTCCGTTGCCAGTGCGAAGCCCTGGGGAGCCAGGGATTCCATGCGCTCGGTGTTGAACTTCAACGTGGCAATCATGCCGGACACGGCCGGAAGCAAAAGCTCCAGGGTGTCGGCGGCGTCGAAGACAGGTTCCTTGTCCTCTTGCAGGTCTCGGTTGTACGCGAGCGGCAATCCCTTGAGCGTTGCCAGCAGCCCGGTCAGGTTGCCGATCAGGCGCCCTGCCTTGCCGCGGGCAAGCTCGGCAACGTCCGGGTTCTTCTTCTGCGGCATGATCGAGGACCCCGTGGAGTACGAGTCATGCAGCGTGACGAAGGAGAACTCCTTGGTTGCCCAGAAGATGACTTCCTCGGAGATCCTGGACAGATCCACACCGATCATGGAGCAAACCCAGGCGAACTCGGCAAAGACATCGCGGGAGGCGGTGCCATCAATCGAGTTGTGGACGGCCGAGAAGAATCCGAGGTCTGCAGCAACAGCCTCGGGATCCAGTCCCAGGGAGGAGCCAGCCAGGGCACCTGAACCATACGGCGAAACACCGGCCCGCTTGTCCCAGTCCTGGAGACGCTGCACGTCGCGAAGCAATGCCCACGCGTGAGCCAGGAGGTGGTGGCTCAGCAACACCGGCTGGGCGTGCTGCAAGTGTGTCCGGCCCGGCATGGCAACGCCCTGGTGGGCCTTTGCCTGCTCTACGAGGGCATCGATGGTGGCTAGGACGCCACCGGCAATGATCCGGGCGTGGTCACGCAGGAACATCCGGCCAAGCGTTGCCACTTGGTCGTTGCGGGAACGGCCGGCACGGAGCTTGCCGCCCAGCTGGGTTCCGGCACGTTCGATCAGGCCACGCTCCAAGGAACCGTGAACGTCCTCGTCGCTCTCGGCCGGCAGGTAGGCGCCGCTTGCGACGTCCTCGTCCAGCTGGGTGAGGGCTGCAAGCATGCCCTCGAGCTCGGCGTCGTCCAGCAGTCCGGCCTTGGCCAGCACGCGGGCGTGAGCCTTGGAACCTGCGATGTCGTAGCGGGCAAGCCGCCAGTCAAAGTGGGTGGACTTGCTCAGTGCGGCCAGCGCATCCGCAGGGCCGCCGGCGAACCGGCCGCCCCACAGTGCACCTTCGTTTGTTGCGGACGTCATTACTGCCCTGCGACGCGCAGGTCGCGGCCGGAGGCAACCTTGGAGGACATGCCCCACAGCTCGATGAAGCCACGTGCCATGGACTGATCGAAAGTATCGCCGGTGTCGTAGGTGGCGAGGTCGAAGTCGTACAGCGAGGTCTCGGAGCGACGACCGTTGACGATCGCCTGGCCACCGTGGAGGACCATGCGGATGTCACCGGAAACGTACTGCTGCGTGTCCTCGATGAAAGCGTCCAAGGAGCGCTTCAGCGGGGAGAACCACTGGCCGTCGTAGACCAGCTCGGACCAGCGCTGGCCAACAGTTGCCTTGAAGCGGGCCTGCTCGCGCTCGATGGTGATGTCCTCGAGGTGCTTGTGCGCGGTGATCAGTGCCATGGCACCCGGGGCTTCGTAGATTTCGCGGGACTTGATGCCCACGAGGCGGTCCTCGACCACGTCGATGCGGCCAACGCCTTGGGCGCCTGCACGGCGGTTCAGTTCCTGGATGGCCTGCAGCGGGGTGACTTTGACGCCGTCGATCG
This sequence comes from Arthrobacter sp. TmtSoilC79, assembly GCF_059739405.1. Lineage (NCBI taxonomy): Bacteria > Bacillati > Actinomycetota > Actinomycetes > Micrococcales > Micrococcaceae > Arthrobacter > Arthrobacter sp. TmtSoilC79. The sequence goes on from NZ_AP046051.1 coordinate 2,927,962, forward strand.
CTACCGGAACGCCGGCCTGGAAGGAAATGGTGACCTCATCCGGTGCCGGCGGGAATTCCGGGGTGGCGGTGTAGTCGTAGATGTCCTTGGTGGGCGCGTTCCAGATGTCCTCGAGGTAGCCGGTCTCGACGGCGCGTCCCCAGACGTTCTGGTCGATCGAGTACGGGTTCTTCTTGGTGGTCTCGATCGGCAGTCCCTTTTCCTCGGCGAAGGCGATGGCCTTGTCGCGGGTCAGGGCGAGGTCGCGAACCGGTGCGATGCACTTCAGGTCCGGGCCGAGGGTCTGGATGCCGACTTCAAAGCGGACCTGGTCGTTGCCCTTGCCGGTGCAACCGTGGGCAACGGTGGTGGCGCCGAATTCGCGTGCAGCTTTCACGAGGTGCTTCACAATGACCGGGCGGGAGATGGCCGAAACCAGCGGGTAGTGGCCCTGGTAGAGGGCGTTGGCCTTCAGCGTGGGCATGGCGTACTCGTTGGCAAACTCATCACGGGCGTCGGCCACGTAAGCCTCGACGGCGCCGCAACCGAGGGCGCGTTGGCGGATGGTCTCCAGGGACTCACCGCCCTGTCCGACGTCGACGGCCACAGCGATGACCTCGGCGCCGGTGGCTTCACCGATCCAGCCGATGGCTACGGACGTATCAAGGCCACCGGAGTAGGCCAGAACAATGCGCTCAGTCACGAGAGTGCTCCTTTGTTGTTGCTTGGTTCATTCGAATCAATGCTGTGTGAATCAATGCTGAAAAAGATCAATCAGTTGCCAGGCCCGGCTTCTTCGGCCATGCGCAGGAAACGCGCCGCCAGTTCGGCCCCACCGTCGGGGTCGCGGGCGACCAACAGCAAAGTGTCGTCGCCTGCGATCGTACCCAATACAGAGGGCATCACCGAGTGGTCCACGGCCAGTGCCAGGAAGTTCGCAGCTCCGGGCGGGGTGCGGAGCACCACGATGTTGCCCGAGGCCTCCGCCGTCACCAGGAGTTCTCCGCAAAGCCGGGTCAACCGCGCATCCAGGATTTCCTGGGTGACGCCGCTCTTGGCATTGCGGTCCCCGCCCTCCCCCGGAACGGCGTAAACCAGCGCGCCTTCCTTCCCGCGGACCCGGACTGCGCCCAGTTCCACGAGGTCCCTGGACAACGTGGCCTGGGTGACCTGGACGCCGTCGTCCGCCAGCAGGGCTGCAAGCTCTGCCTGGGAACGCACGGACTCACCCGTCAGGATCGCGGTGATGCGCGCCTGACGGGCAGTCTTGGTGGCCGGGCTGGCACCCGGCACGGAGGGATTGGTGGACACTAGAACGTGCTCTCTCCGGTGCCTTCAACAGGTGCCAGGCCCTCAACAAAAGCCAGTCCGGAGCGGTGCATCAACCAGGCCATGAGCGCCTTCTGGGCATGGAGGCGGTTTTCCGCCTCATCCCAGACAATCGACTGCGGGCCGTCGATGACGCCGGCTGAAATTTCGTAGCCTCGGTAAGCGGGGAGGCAGTGGAGCACGACGGCGTCCGGCGCGGCTTGCGCCATGGCGGCCTCGTCCACGGAGTACTCACGGAAGAGGTTCATGCGGGCTTCTTTTTCGGATTCCTGCCCCATGGAAACCCAGGTGTCCGTTGCCACGACGTCGGCGCCTTTGAGGGCTTCGGCGGCATCGCTGGTGATCAACACCGACCCGCCCGTCTCGGCAGCGCGCTGTTCCGCTGCAGCCACGATCTCTGCTGCGGGCAGGTACCCTTCCGGGCCGGAGATGCGAACGTGCATTCCGGCTGTGACACCGGCAAGCAGGTACGAGTTGGCCATATTGTTCGCGGCATCACCCAGATAGGCCATGCTCAAGCCGGCCAGTTCGCCCTTGTGCTCCTTCACGGCCAGGAGGTCGGCCAGGAGCTGGCAGGGGTGGTAGTCGTCGCACAGGGCATTGATTACGGGCACTTTGGAATTTTCCGCCATGGCTACCAGGCCCGAGTGGGCACCCGTCCGCCACACAATGGTGGAAACCATGCGCTCCAGGACCTTCGCGGTGTCCTCCACGGATTCCTTGTGCCCGATCTGCGCCTCGCCAGGGTTGATGATCAGTGCGTTCCCGCCCATATCCGCAATACCGGTGGCGAATGAAACACGCGTGCGGGTGGAGGTCTTATCGAAGATGACGGCGACGGTCTTGCGGCCGTTTCCCTCCGCGGCGAAGGGCTGGACGCTGTAGGGCGCTGCCTTCATCCGGGCGGCGAGGTCCAGGACCTCTGCCTGCTCGGCGGGGCTCAGGTCCGTGTCCTTGAGGAAGTGACGGGTGGTTGACGTGCTCACTGTGCATCCTTAGCGGTCTGGGCGGTGGCCGTGGCGATCAGGGTGGGAAGGGCATCGAGGAACCTGTCCGCCTGCTCGATGGTCAGGATCAGCGGAGGGGCAAGACGGATGGTCCGCAGGCCCGGGCTGTTGATGATGAAACCGGCGTCCAATCCTGCAGTAACCATGGCAGGGGCGATGTCGGCGTTCACATCGAAGCCGATCAGCAGGCCCTCACCACGGACCTCGGTCACGGCCTCAATGGCTGCCAGTCCTTGGCGCAGGTACTCCCCGACTGTGACTACGTTCTGCAGGACCCCCTGGCTTTCAATGGCGTGCAGGGTGGCAAGTGCCGCGGCGGTAGCCACCGGATTCCCACCGAATGTGGTGCCGTGCTGCCCGGCGGTGAGCAGGGCCGACGTCGTACTTCCGAAAGTGATCAGCGCCCCTACCGGGAAGCCGCCACCGAGGCCCTTGGCGAGCGTGACAGCATCGGGCACGATGCCTGCCTCTTCGCTGGCAAGCCACTTGCCGGTACGGCCAATGCCCGTCTGGACCTCATCGAGGATCAACAGTGCGCCGGCAGCCGTAGTAGCTTCGCGTGCGGCCTGCAGGTATTCGGCGCTGAGCGGGCGAACACCCGCTTCGCCCTGGATGGGTTCCAGGAAGACAGCGGCAGTTGAATCGTCGACGGCGGCACGCAGGGCTTCGATGTCACCGAACGGAATGTGGACCACACCGCCGGGCAGTGGCTCGAACGGCGCGCGGTAGGCCTCTTTGGCCGTGAGCGCCAGCGCACCCATGGTCCGTCCGTGGAAGGCGCCCTCCAAAGCAATGATCTTGGTCCGCTTTCCTCCGGAGTTGTTCCGGCGGGCCAACTTGAACGCAGCTTCGTTGGCCTCGGTGCCGGAGTTGGCAAAGAAGACCTTGGAACCCTCCGGAGCCTTGCTGAGGGCCAGGAGCTTTTCGGCCAAAGCGATCTGCGTGGGGCTCGTGAAGAAGTTCGAGACATGGCCGAGTGTGGCCAACTGGCTCGAAATCACGGATGTGACGAACGGATGTGCGTGGCCCAGGGCATTCACGGCGATGCCGCCCAGGAGATCCAGGTATTCCTTGCCGTCGGCATCCCAGACGAGGCACCCGGCGCCACGGACCAGGACACGCTGCGGAGTACCAAAGACACCCATCAGGGAGGACGAGTAACGGGCAAGCCAATCAGCACCAGAGCTCTGGGAAACGAGGGTGGTTGCGGCAGCCTCCGCAGCGATGGGGGCCCCGCCCGCTTCGCGGTGCCCGACCACGCCCGGCCCCCCATCGCTGCTGCGGCTTTCGGCGGTATGGCTCAGTTCGGTGCTCATGCGTTCACTTCCTCATCAGGGACTACTTGGGTGCCGATGCCCGCCGTCGTGAAGGTTTCCAGCAGCATGGAGTGCGGCAGGCGTCCGTCCACGATGTGTGCGCGCTCCACGCCCTCATCGATGGCTTTAAGGCAAGCAGCCATTTTGGGGATCATGCCGGACTCCAGGCGAGGAAGCATCTCGCGGAGTTCTGATGCTGTCAGCGACGAGATCAGCGACGATTTGTCCGGCCAGTTGGCGTACAGGCCTTCGACGTCGGTGAGGATAACCAGCTTGGTGGCACCCAAGGCCGACGCGACGGCGGCGGCTGCGGTGTCGGCGTTGACGTTCAGGACTTGGCCGGTGGTGGGACCGGAGCCGGCGCCGTCGTCGAGAATTTCAGGGGCGACGGTGGAAATCACGGGGATGCGGCCGGCGTCGAGAATGTCCTTGATACCTGCGGGATCGACGCCCACTACTTCGCCTACAAGGCCCAAGTCCACTTCTTCGCCATCCACAACAGTGCCCGTGCGGACGGCACGCAGCAGCCCGCCATCTTCCCCGGACATGCCCACGGCATAGGGGCCGTGGGAGTTGATGAGGCCGACGAGTTCGCGGCCTACCTGGCCGGTGAGGACCATCCGCACTACGTCCATGGCCTCAGGCGTGGTGACACGCAAGCCACCTTTGAACTCGGATTCAATCCCGAGGCGTCCGAGCATGGAGTTGATCTGGGGTCCACCACCGTGGACCACCACGGGGTGGATGCCCACGTGATGAAGGAACACAATATCCTCAGCGAAGGCACGGCGGAGGTCGTCGTTGACCATGGCGTTGCCGCCGTACTTGATCACCATGGTGGTGCCGGCAAATCGCTGGATCCACGGCAGGGCCTCGATCAGGGTGCCGGCTTTATCCTGGGCTGATTTGGCTGAGACGTGGCTCGTGGAGGTCGTTTCGCGTGTATGCGCAGTCATCGTCATGGGCTCAGCTCGAGTAGGCACTGTTTTCATGCACGTAATCGTGCGTAAGGTCATTGGTCCAAATCGTGGCCTCGGCGTCTCCGGCTTGCAGGTCGATTTCGACCAGCACTTCGCGCGGCTCCAGGTCCACCAGGTTCCGGTCATCGCCGATTGCACCGTTGCGGCAGATTTGGACACCGTTCATGGCAACGTTCAACTGGTCCGCCTCGAACGCAGCATCCGTGGTTCCTACTGCCGAGAGCACGCGGCCCCAGTTGGGGTCCTTGCCGAAGATGGCTGCCTTGAACAGGTTGGAACGGGCCACGCTGCGGCTGACGATTTCGGCGTCGCGTTCGCTGGCCGCGTTGAATGTGCGGATGGCGATGTCGTGGCTGGCGCCCTCGGCATCGCCGATGAGCTTGCGTGCCAGTTCGGCGCAGACCTGGGTGACGGCTTCGCTCAGTTGCGCGGCAGACGGCAGCGCTTCCGAAGCTCCCGATGCCAGCAGCACTACGGTGTCGTTGGTGGACATACAGCCATCAGAGTCTGCGCGGTCAAAGGTGACCCGGGTGGCATCGCGGAGTACGACGTCGAGCTCATCGGCAGGAACCTCGGCGTCGGTGGTCAGAACGACCAACATGGTGGCAAGGCCCGGCGCCAGCATGCCGGCGCCCTTGGCGATGCCGCCCACGGTGAACTGCTTGCCCTCCGCGTCCTTGCCCGTGAAGACCGCTTCCTTGGAGACGCTGTCCGTGGTCATGATGGCAGTTGCCGCTGCTGAGCCGCCGTCCTCGGACAGCTCACCGAAGGCCGCCTCGACGCCCGGGATGATCTTGTCCATGGGCAACTGCTCACCGATCAGGCCCGTGGAGCACACCACGACGTCGGAAGCTGAGACTCCCAGCACGGCCGCCACTTTCTCGGCCGTTGCATGGGTGTTCTGGAAGCCCTGCGGGCCGGTGCAGGCGTTGGCCCCACCGGAGTTCAGGACCACTGCGTCCACCCGGCCATCGCTGACTACCTGGCGGGACCAGTGAACGGGTGCAGCGGCGACCCGGTTGGATGTAAAGACCGCAGCGGCAGCCTTGGACGGGCCGTCGTTGACTACGAGGGCCAGGTCCGGGTTACCGGAGGCCTTGATACCGGCTTTGATGCCGGCTGCGCGGAATCCCTTGGGTGCGGTAATGGTCACGGTGCAACTCCCTGGAGGTTCAGGCCGGCGGTTTCATCCAGGCCGAGGGCAATGTTCATGGACTGCACGGCTCCGCCGGCGGTCCCCTTGGTGAGGTTGTCGATGGCACACGTCACGATGACCCGGCCTGTGTGCTGGTCATAGGCAAGTTGCATCACGGCGTGGTTGGAGCCCTGTACCGACTTGGTGGCAGGCCATTGGCCTTCAGGCAGAAGGTGGACAAACGGCTCGTCGTCGTAGGCGTCCGCCCAGGCTTGGCGGAGCTCGGTTTCAGTAACACCCTGGGCAACCTTCGCTGTGGCCGTGGTCAGGATGCCCCGGCTCATGGGAACCAGCGTTGGAGTGAAGGAAACCGTGACAGGTTCCCCTGCAGCGTTGGACAGCCCCTGTTCAATTTCAGGGGTATGCCGGTGTCCGCCGCCAACACCGTAGGGGCTCATGGAGCCCATGACCTCGGCGCCGATCAGGTTGACCTTGGCAGCCTTTCCGGCACCCGATGTCCCTGAAGCAGAGACAATGACGACGTCGTCCGCCAGGAGGAGATTGTTGGCAAACCCGGGCGTCAAGGCGAGCAGCGCCGACGTCGGGTAGCAGCCGGGAACAGCGATGCGCGTGGCACCTTTAAGGGCTTCCCGCTGGCCGGGAAGTTCAGGCAAGCCATAAGGCCACGTGCCTGCATGGGCCGAGCCGTAGAACTTTTCCCAGGCAGCGGCGTCCTGCAATCGGTGGTCCGCACCGGCGTCGATGACTATGGTTCCCTCGGGCAACTGCGCCGCGATCTCAGCCGAGGCGCCATGGGGAAGGGCGAGGAACACGACGTCGTGGCCCGAAAGGTTCTCCACGGTGGTGTCTTCGAGAATCCTGCTGGCCAAACCATGGAGATGCGGTTGCAGCTCCCCTAGTCTTGAACCGGCGTTGCTGTGTGCGGTGATGGCACCAATGGTGACGTTGGGGTGGCCCGCGAGCAGGCGCAGCACTTCTCCTCCGGCGTAGCCGCTGGCACCGGAGACGGCAACAGAAATAGTCATGACTCCACTGTACAGCAAGAATATTCATGCTGTCCGATATTTATGCATGCAATTGTGAGCAGTCTCATTATTTTGGAGATTAGCCCGTATGCTTAGTGGAGGGTGATCCAGACCGTGCAGTCCGAACGTCGGCTGCAGCGTTGCCCGTTAGCGATACGGGGCACATTTATGTCACCCACGTCCACCGCTGAGCGCCCCAAAGCTCGCGCAATTCAACCAAATCCCGTCGTCCAGAGCTACTCAGAGCTCCTCAAGAGTGTCAAGGCCGCCGGACTTCTCGAGCGCCGCACCGGCTTCTACATTTGGGTCTTCGTGGCCCTGGTCCTGCTGATGGCCGGCACCTGGCTCGGCTTCGCACTCATCGGAGATTCCTGGTACCAGCTGCTGATTGCCGCAGCCGTAGGCATCCTGTGCACGCAACTGAGCTTCCTGGCCCACGAGGCCGGGCACAAGCAGATCTTCGCTTCCCGGCGCGCCAATGACTGGTCAGCCCGTCTCCTGGCCACCGGCGTGGCCGGCATCAGCTACTCCTGGTGGGAACAGAAGCATGGAGCCCACCACAACCACCCCAATGTCATCTCCAAGGACCCGGACATCCGGAACAACGCCCTGGTGTTCCACGAGGACGCCGCCGCGGAACGCAAGGGCCGCCTGGCCTTCCTCACTAAGAAGCAAGGCTGGTTCTTCTTCCCGCTCCTGACGCTGCTGGGCTTGAGCCTGCAGTTCGATTCCCTTCGCTTTGTCTTCGGCAAGCAAAACGTGCGTCACCGCTGGGTTGAAACGCCTATCCTCGTGGCCAGGCTCGCCTCCCTCCCGGTCCTCGCCTTCACGTTCCTGCCCATCGGTATGGCGTTCGCCTTCCTGGGCGTGCAGATCATGGTTTACGGCTTTTACATGGGCGCCTCGTTCGCCCCGAACCACAAGGGCATGCCGGTCCTCCCCAAGGACAGCCGCGTGGACTTCCTGAACCGCCAGATCCTGACCTCGCGCAACATCTCCGGTGGCCTCTTCATGGACTTCCTCCTGGGTGGACTCAACCGTCAAGTGGAGCACCACTTGTTCCCGGACATGGCCCGCCCGCACTTGTTCAAGGCCACCAAGATTGTGCGTGAGTTCTGCGCCAAACACTCCATCTCCTACACGGAGACCACGTTGATGCAGTCCTACGGGATCGTGGTCAGGTACCTCAATGAGGTAGGCCTGGCGGCAGGCCGTGGCTTCGACTGCCCGGTGGCTTCGACGCACGGACGCTTCTAAGCGTTCCACATGGGAAGCCCCAACTTCCCTAGGATGGAATCTGAAACCGGGCACCGGAAGGACCGTCCCGGAGTGAGGAGCCACCATGACGCACGCCATCGTTGCACAGCAGCCCGGAGGACCTGAGGTCCTCGAGTTCGCCTCCGTGGAACCACCAACTCCTGGCCCCGGCCAGCTGCTGATCAAGGTCGCAGCTGCCGGGGTCAACTTCATTGAGACCTATCAGCGCAGCGGTATTTACACAGTGGAGTACCCCTTCACTCCCGGCGCTGAAGCAGCAGGCACCGTGGAGGCCGTCGGCGACGGTGTCGAGGAATTTTCCGTGGGCGACCGCATCGCTACGGCCGAGGGGTCAAGGACCTACGCGGAGTACGCCCTGGTGGACGCAGGCAAGGCGCTTCCGGTCCCGGACGGCGTCGACGACCACACCGCCGCAGCCCTGCCGCTGCAAGGAATCACCGCCCATTACCTGATGAACTCATCGTTCCGGGTAGAGCCGGGCCACACCGTCCTGCTTCATGCAGGTGCCGGTGGTGTTGGCCTGCTGTTGACCCAACTGTTGAAGGCCCGCGGCGCCCGGGTGATCACTACCGTCTCTTCGGACGAAAAAGCGGATCTGTCCACTCTGGCCGGTGCCGATGAGGTGCTCCGCTACGACGGGTTCGCCGACAAGGTCCGCGAACTTACCGACGGCGAAGGTGTCAACGTGGTGTACGACGGCGTCGGCAAGGACACATTCGACGATTCCCTGAAGAGCCTGCGCATCCGCGGTGCCATGGTGCTCTTCGGTGCGGCCTCCGGCCCTGTGCCGCCTTTCGATCCCCAGCGCCTTAATGCGGCCGGATCGCTGACCCTGACCAGGCCCACCATGGCGCACTTCGTTCAGAACGCCCAGGAACGCCGGTGGCGCTCAGCGGAAATTTTCGACGCCGCCGCCAACGGCACACTCGCTGTCAGGGTGGGCGCAACGTACCCGCTCGCGGAGGCTGCCCAGGCACATAGGGACCTTGAGGGCCGCCGCACCACTGGCAAAGTCCTGCTGGTTCCATAATTGCCGGTGCCCGGCCCCCAACGGCGAATGACGTGCAGGAAAACTGTGGATCAACAAAGTGTGTCGCGAAGGAAACGGCGGACACCTTTTGTTCATCTTTCTGCGGAAAGCTGACGTCGTGAGCACAGAACATTCCTTGGGGGCCGGGCATACCCCTGCCTTGACCACGTATCGCCCCCAGCTACCGGGAGGCGCTGCCGCCCCTGCCGAGCGCACCCTCGTTGACATCCTGGAAGAAACCGCCTCGTCATTTCCCGAGGCCTCGGCGCTCGATGACGGCCACAAGTCCCTGAGCTACACCGAACTGCTCAAGGCAGTCCGGGCCTTTGCCGCCCGACTCAATGCAGCGGGCCTGGGGCGGGGCGACAAGGTCGGCATCCGGATTCCCTCCGGCACCAACGAGCTTTACATCGCCATCCTGGGAATTCTCATGGCTGGCGCGGCCTATGTTCCTGTTGATGCGGACGACCCCGAAGAGCGCGCCCGCCTGGTGTTTGGCGAAGCCAAGGTCGGTGCCATCATCGCCGCGGGATTGGAGATCGAACTTTGGGGTGCCGCCCGGGAGCCCGCCTCCATGCCGTCCACGCCCGGCCCGGATGACGATTCCTGGATCATTTTCACTTCCGGTTCCACTGGAACGCCGAAGGGCGTTGCGGTAAAGCACCGCTCCTCAGCAGCGTTCGTGGACGCAGAAGCGCGCATCTTCCTCCAGGCCGAACCCATCGGTCCACAGGACCGGGTGCTGGCCGGGCTCTCAGTCGCCTTTGATGCTTCCTGCGAAGAAATGTGGCTTGCCTGGCGCCACGGCGCCTGCCTAGTACCGGCACCGCGTGCCTTGGTACGTACCGGCATGGACTTGGGGCCCTGGCTCATCAACCACGGCATTACCGTCGTTTCAACCGTGCCCACCCTCGCTGCGCTGTGGCCTGCCGAGGCGCTTGAAAACGTCCGTCTCCTCATCTTCGGCGGCGAAGCCTGCCCGCCCGAACTGGCCGAGCGCCTCGCCGTGGACGGCCGGGAGGTGTGGAATACGTACGGACCTACCGAAGCAACCGTCGTTGCCTGCGCTGCCCCACTGGGCGGGCCCGGCCCCGTGCGGATCGGCCTGCCGCTGGATGGCTGGGACCTGGCCGTCGTCGATCCTCAAGGCATTCCGGTGGCCGAAGGTGAGATCGGCGAACTGATCATCGGGGGTGTGGGACTGGCCCGCTACCTCGATCCCGCCAAGGACGCCGAGAAGTACGCGCCCATGACGACGCTGGGATGGGACCGGGCCTACCGCTCCGGTGACCTGGTGCGCTTCGAGGCCGAGGGCTTGATCTTCATGGGCAGGGCCGACGAACAGGTCAAACTGGGTGGGCGCCGGATCGAACTGGGCGAAGTGGATGCGGCTCTTCAGTCATTGCCCGGCGTGGCCGGGGCCGCGGCAGCAGTGCAGACAACGGCTGCCGGCAACCAGATCCTTGTTGGCTATCTGGCCCCCGCTGAAGGCCATGAATTGTCCATGGAGGAGGCGCGCCGGCTTCTGGGCGAAAGCCTTCCGGCCGCCTTGATCCCCCTGCTGACCGTGGTGGATTCGCTTCCCACCAAGACCAGCGGCAAAGTGGACCGCCATGCACTCCCCTGGCCGCTGGCCGGAGCCGGTGCCACCGAGGCAGGCAACGCCCCGCTGAATCTTCCCGATGACGCCCGCTGGGTGGTGGAGCAGTGGGAGTCGGTACTGGGCAGTCCCGTCAGTTCCCTCGACGCCGACTTCTTCGCCTACGGCGGTGGGTCCTTGGCTGCGGCGCAACTCGTTTCCGCCCTTCGCGTCCGCTATCCCACCATCACCGTGGCGGACATCTATGCCACGCCGCGCGTGGGCGCGTTGATCGACGCCGCCCGGCAGTCGCTTCCCGACGGCGGCGTGCCGGGGCCCGCTGCTGAGCGCACCGTCCGCCCTACTGCCCTGAAGTCGCAGATCTTCCAAGTGCTGATGGGCGTGCCCTTGCACATCCTAGTGGGCATGCGTTGGCTCACCTACCTCATGGCCGCCAACAGGCTGCTCGCAGACTTCGCCGGCTTTGCCGCCGCGCCCGTGGTGTCGTGGTGGTGGATCGCAGCATCTTGGCTGGTTTTCGTCAGCCCTCTGGGCCGGATGGCGATCTCCGTGGTTGCAGCCAGGGTGCTGCTTGGAAGGATCCAGCCCGGCACCTACCCTCGTTCCGGCAAAACCCACCTGCGGCTGTGGCTTGCCGAGCAAATACAAGACCTCTCGGGTGCCATCGGTCTGGCCAGTGCTCCCTTTGTCCCCTATTACGCACGGGCCCTCGGCGCCAAGATCGGCAAAGACGTCCACCTGCATTCGCTGCCGCCTGTCACCGGGCTGCTCTCCTTGGGCAGCGGGGCGAACATTGAGCCCGAGGTGGACCTTTCAGGCTGGTGGGTTGACGGTGACTCCGTCCACATCGGCCAGATCCATGTGGGAGCCGGTGCAGTAGTGGGCGCCCGAAGCACCCTGATGCCGGGGGCCACCATTGGCGCAGGCGCCCATGTCGATGCCGGATCTGCCGTGCTGGGCAAGGTGAAGGCCGGACATCTTGTTGCCGGCTCCCCTGCGGAACGCCGCGGTAAGGCCAAGCACGAATGGCCGGACACCATCAGCCGGCGGCCGGTGGTCGACAGGCTCTGGTTCTCCGCTTTTGCCAGCGCTTCGGCTTTGCTGGCGCTTATCCCCTATATCTCGGCGTTCGTTGGTGCCCTGGTGGTTCTGGCGTTCATCCAGGGCCACGAGTCGTTGGAAACAGCGCTTCCACAGATTGCCCTCGCCGTTCCCCTGGCGGCCTTGGTGTGGTTCTTCGGCAACCTTGTACTCATCTTGATTGTTGCCAGGCTTCTCGGTTTGGGTTTGAAGGAGGGGTACTACCGGGTGCGCAGCCGGATCGGTTGGCAGGTGTGGGCCACAGAGCGACTCCTGGACATGGCGCGAGACCTCCTCTTCCCGGTCTACGCGAGTCTCTTCACGCCTCTCTGGCTACGACTCCTCGGGGCCAAGGTAGGCAAAAACGTGGAAGCTTCCACGGTGCTCCTTGTTCCAAAGATGACCACCATCGGGGACGGAGCCTTCCTTGCCGACGACACCATGGTGGCCTCGTACGAACTTGGTGGCGGCTGGATGAAAATCGCGCCGGCCAAGATCGGCAAGCGCTCCTTCCTGGGCAACTCAGGAATGACCGCCGCAGGGCGTAACGTCCCCAAAAACTCCCTCGTTGCCGTGCTGTCCGCCACGCCGGCCAAGGCAAAGTCCGGCACCTCGTGGCTTGGCAGCCCGCCCGTCAGGCTGCGCCGCACCGCCGTCGATGCTGACCAGACCCGCACGTTCCGCCCGGCACTGAAACTGAAGATCGCCAGGGCGTTGTGGGAACTGTGCCGCCTGATACCGGTCATCCTCACTGTGGCAATCGCCGTCAGCGTGATGCTGGTTCTGGATTGGATTGCACGAGGATGGGGTTACTGGATCGCAGCAGTCCTGGGTGGCGTGGTGATGCTCGCAGCAGGAGCCGTGGCAGCGCTCAGCTCCGTCCTCGCCAAGTGGGCTCTGGTGGGAACCATCCGTGCAGGCGAACACCCCCTGTGGAGCTCGTTTATCTGGCGTAACGAGGTGGTGGACACCTTCATCGAGATGGTGAGCGCACCCTGGTTTGCCCGCTCTGCCGCCGGAACTCCGGCCTTGGTGTGGTGGCTTCGCGGCCTCGGCGCCAAGATCGGCCGTGGAACCTGGTGCGAGAGCTACTGGCTGCCCGAAGCTGACCTCGTGACCCTGGGAGAGAACTCCACCGTCAACCGTGGTTGTGTTGTCCAGACGCACCTGTTCCACGACCGCGTGATGAGCCTGGATACCGTGACCCTCGGCAACGGGGCCACCATGGGTCCTCACGGCGTCATCCTCCCCGCTGCCAGTATTGGCGACGGCGGAACTGTTGGTCCGGCGTCGTTGGTAATGCGCGGTGAGACGGTCCCTGCCGGAACGTACTGGATGGGCAACCCGGTGAGCCCGTGGGTGGGCCCGTCAGCACAAGCGCCGCGCCTGAAGTAGATTGGACGGATATGGCCGCACCAATCCCCACCCCCAAAACCGACGCCGACCCCTACACTTTGGACCACGGCAGCACCAGCTATCGTGTGGACCGGTACGAGTTGGACCTCGATGTCAGGCTGGGCAGCAACAAGCTGATCGGCAAAGCGGTCCTGCGATGCACTGCCTTGGAATCCACGCCGCAGATCGTCCTGGATTTGGTGGGCCTGCGGGCAAGCAAAGTTCAGTTTGATGGCAAGAAGCTCCAGAAGTTCAGCCACCGGGCAGAGCATCTGGTGCTCAACCCGGCGTCGCCGCTGAGACCCGGCCAGCAGTTCTCCTTGGAGATCCGCTATGACGGCAATCCGCAGCCGCGCCGCGGCCTGTGGGGTGACGTGGGGTGGGAAGAACTGAACGACGGCGTCCTGGTGGCCGGCCAGCCCAATGGCGCGGCGTCCTGGTTCCCCTGCAACGACCATCCCCGCTTCAAGTCCAGCTTCCTCATCTCCGTGACCACCGACGATAATTACCGCCCGGTGTGCAACGGCACCTTGATCTCCCACTCCCGCAAGTCCAGCAGGGAGACCTGGGTCTACGAACAAGCTGAACCCATGGCCACCTACCTTGCTACCGTGCAAATCGGCCGGTACGTCAAGGTTCCCTTGCACGTTGACGACACCCACCACCGGGTGCCGCAGTTCGTAGCTGTCACTCCGGAAATGGCAGTGGATGCCCTCCAGGGACTCCGACGCCAGCCGGACATGATGCGGACCTTCGAGGATTGCTTCGGTCCGTATCCGTATACCGACTACACCTCGGTGGTGACTGAAGACGAGCTGGAAATCCCGTTGGAAGCCCAAACCGTCTCCATCTTCGGCCGCAACCATATGCGCGATTCCTGGGATGCCCAGCGCCTGATCGCCCACGAGTTGTCCCATCAGTGGTTCGGCAACTCACTGACCGTCAGCAGCTGGAAAGACATCTGGCTGCATGAAGGATTCGCCTGCTACGCGGAGTGGCTGTGGTCCGAGGAATCCCGCACGATGACCGTGGCTGCGCGGGCAACGGCTGCGTGGAAAAGGCTCGACGCCGGCCCGCAGGACTTGTTGGTGGGCGATCCCGGTCCCGAGTTGATGTTCGATGACCGCGTCTACAAGCGCGGAGCCCTGGCCGTCCATGCCGTACGAATCGCGGCCGGCAACGAGGCCTTCTTCGGATTCCTGCAGCATTGGACGGCCACCAACCGTCACAGCTCGGTGTCAACGGAGGCGTTTATTGAGGCTGCGGATTCGTTCATTCCGGGCTTTGATGCTGGGTCGATCCTCCGGCCATGGCTTTACGAGGCTGTGCTTCCGGCGCTGCCTTCCGCGCGTTAGCCGAGGGCCAGAGCGGCGACTAAACCGTCAGGCAGTGGTGTTTCGGTGACGTCGCTCAGGCCTGGCAGATCCAGCACATCCAGCTCCGCGGGGTTGCGCCTCAGGCCTTCCCCTGTCATCTTCAGCCACGCCTCTTTGCGTGCCCACAGGCGGGCGCGCTGACTATTTCGCTCCTGGTCCTGGATGGTAAATAGGAAGCGCTTTTCGTTTGCGGTCAGCGCGACGTCGTCGAATCCTTCGAAGGCTGCCTTGTCAGTCGATTCAAGGTCCACCCCCAGCCGGAGCTCTTCGGGAGGATGCACGACGCCGGCCAGCAGCACCCAGCCCGACGCTCTGGAGGCGCTGAGCGCCAGAGGTGCGGGGCCGCCGTCGAGCATGAACCCTGGGCGACCATGGTCCTGGCCGGGGCCGCACTGCGGGCAGTGATATTCGGGGACGAGTCGGCGGGACTCCACTCCCAGGAGCGTCGCAGCAAAGTGCAGTGCAGCAAGCCGGCCGGCCACGAACTCGTCACGGTCTGCGGGGTTGGCGTAGCGAAGGGCGCGCTCGAGGGCCAGCTGGCCGAGCAGTTCAACCGCGTCTCCTGCGCCGGGCGTCTCATCGAGCCTCCACAGGTCAAGCACCGGATTCTGCATCACGCCCTCCTCTCACGGCTAAGTCCCCAGCCCAATGTCGCAACAGCTATGGGTGGATTCCCCTTCTGTGAGGCTTCAAACGACTCTGCCATCGTCCCGTGTCCATGCCCAAATCGGGCTCCGTACGACAGGTGTTAGACCATCCTGACAGGCGATAAATGGAGAAGTGGCCTTTCACCTGTGAAGGCTTTTCTCGGGCCCCAAAAAATTCTAAAGTCGGCCGGTGCGATGAACTCGCAATTGCGCAAACCCGGTTATGCTAGTCGTTGGATTTATTGTTCCGGCTTTGGGGGCCCAGCATGGAAATTGCTTTTGATGACGGCGCGGCCGACGCGCCTCCGTGAACGATCTCCACCTGAACCCCGGCGGCACCGTATACCGGGGAACCTACGACTGGGACCACGTAGCTGAAGTCAGGCATGGGCTCGGCTGGCAGCGTAAAAGCACCGCAGACCCGGGATTCGGCGCCGTCACCTTCGGCACGGACGGCGCCACAGGACCGGATGGTGCCACAGAACTCCCAACGAAAACCCACGACGGACAAACAGGCGGCAAGGAAGGCATCTACGGGTACTTCGATAGGAGAACCCAGTCAAGCTAAAACCAAGCCAGAATCGCCCTCGGCTTGAATGACCAACTCACGAATGCGACACGATGACAACCATGCACCGCCCCCACTACAGGCGCATCCTTCCCGCCGCAGCCATCCTTCTAATCACCCTTGCAGGGTGCGGAAAAACCCCTGGAACCAATCCACCTACCGGCACCGCGGAGCAAACCATGGAACCAGAACAAGCCCGCACAGAGTACTTCAACCTCTTCAACAAGATTCAAGCCCTCGCCCCCGGCGACTGGGGTGTCGCGCCGCCCTCCGAATTTCAAGGCGACGCTTGCCGGCTCCCGGACGGGACTGACGGCACCCAATTCTCAGTCAATACAAGCCGCAGCCCACTGAGCCGAGAGGAAATGGATGCTCTCCACGAGAAGGTCAGGGCCGAGTTCGAGACCACCGGCTTCACTGTCCGGCAATCAACTGACGGAGGAGAGAACTTCGTCAGAAGAACTAGCGTCTTCGGACCCGAAAAGTTCGTCATGGGAATCACCACCGGCAAATACGGCATCGCCCTCAGCGGAAATACCCGTTGCGTTCCAGACCCGGAAGGCGAATTTCGCTAGGAAGCCATGACCACAACGCTCCGCCGCCGGTACTGGCGCATCCTTCCCGCCGCGGCAATGCTTCTTCTCACTCTTGCAGGGTGCGCGGCAACGCCGAGCACCAATTCACCTACCAGCACCGCGGAGCAGGCCATGGACCCGGAAGAAGCCCGAACAGAGTACCTTGAACTCTTCAACAAGATTCAAGCTCTCGCCCCGGGCGACTGGACGAAAGTCACACCAGACAAAGCAGGGTGGGTCTGTGATCGTCCCCTCGGCACGGAAGGCACTCAGGTGTCTTTCGATACCAGTAGGAGTCCGCTGAGCCGGGAAGAAATGGACGCTTTGCACGACAAGGTCAAGACCTTGTTCGAGGCCACCGGATTTAATCTGAGGCAGGAAATTGATGAAGGTCCGAACTTTGTCCGACACACCGTGGTCCTCGGGCCTGACAAGTTCTCTATGGCGTTCGGTACGGGCAAGTACGGTATCACCCTCAGCGGGAATACCCGCTGCTTTGCCGACCCTGAAGGAAAATATCGCTAGGAAGGGTCATGTCACCTGCTGCGGGCCCTGCCATACTCAGCCGCTGCTGGAGCCCGCCAGAGGGGCGGGCAGGGTGCGGACAAAGGTTGCTCAGACAACCAGGCATTGTTACCAACAGGGGTGGGGCGTGCCTAGGCCAAGAACGTGGTCAGCCAAGGGAAGGTCGCCCGCGGGCCAATCCACACACCCGTTACCCCATAGAGAACTTTGTCCCCTGCAAAGTGTAGCTTGTGCTTGGCGGGCTCCTATTCGCCAAAGCACGTGTTCCCCGCAGCCGTGAATCTGCTGCGGGGAACACTGGCTGGATTAACCCAAGTGGGCTACTTCACCGACGTCAGGTAGTTCGCCAACGTGGGCGTGATGCGGGTGCCCGAGTTGGAGCTTCCGCCGTTGGTGTGGATTGCCATGATGGTGTTGGAGCTGTTGTAGACGGGTGCACCGCTCTGCCCGCCGTAAGTGTCCATCTTGTAGTAGACCTTCTCAGTGGTGGTGGTCTCGATGGGGCCGGTCATGGACCACATGGTGCCGAAAGCCTTGTCGCCCGGGTAACCACGAACGGTCACATTGGTGCCATTCAGGCTGGCGGTGGTGCCGGTGTAATTCAACCAGCCGGTGGTGTTGCCGATGGTGCAGTCGAGCTTGATGACACCCCAGTCAGCGTTGGTATTGGCAGAATCGATCCATCGCTGATCGGTGTAAATCTTCGTAGCACCACAGGTGCCATAGGGGTCTGTTGAGCCATTCCGGCCGGGAGCTACTTTGACGCCCCAGGAGTAGTCGGCCTCGGAGCCTGTTCCACCCTCATGGACACAGTGACCCGCCGTCAGCACAGTGTCGTCGGAAATCAACGCACCGGAGCAGATGTAGCCGCCGTTGAACTCGATCTGGACTATTGATCGGATGGGAGCAGCCGTCGTGTTGGTGATGCGCACCCGGCCATCAGCGCCGATGACTGAATCGGTGGAAGCGCCACCGTTCTTTGAAGGTGCGGCAATCGTGTACTTGTCGGCCAAAGGTGAAGCCGCAGATCCTGAAACCTGTGACGGGTCCACCGTGTGCGATACAGGCTGGACCTCGGCGGAGGCTGTTTGCGGCGTCGACTCTGACGCTGTTGCGGCTCCACCAAGCGAGGACGTCAAAGCCATCACTGCAGCTCCAACCAGCAAAGCAACGTTGTGCTTTTTCATGGGTACCTTTCAAGGGACGGCTCTCAGTGAACCGTGCAAGGGATGTGATACACATGTTTCACATGTGCATGACAAAACTGTCATACACATGTGAATGTTCTGTCAAGATGCTGGGAGCTCAATCTCAAAAAGAAAATCCCCGGGACCACCAGGTCCCGGGGATTCACTTGATAGTGGGGCTAGCGCTGGACTGCGCCGAACCGTTCGGCTGCAACGGCAACAGCGGCGGCTCGAGCCTCAGAAGCTTCATCGGCCGTCAGGGTACGGTCATCGGCGCGGAAACGGAGGCCGAAGGCCAGCGACTTCCTGCCTTCCTCGATCCCGGGGCCAACGTAGACGTCGAACAATGCGACGTCCTCGAGGAGTTCCCCAGCACCTTCGCGCAGTGCCGAGAGGACCTGATCTGCCGGTACGTCCTGAGGGACAACCAGAGCAACGTCCTGCGTCGCCACCGGGAATCCGGAGATGTGCTTGGCCACGATCACATCAGCCGCAGCCTCGAATAATGCTTCCACATTGATCTCGAGCGCCACTGAACGTGCAGGCATATCGTGTGCAGCCAGCAGCTTCGGGTGAAGCTCACCTGCGTATCCAACAACATCTCCGTTGCGCAGCGCGAGCTGGGCTGCGCGGCCCGGGTGGAAGGCCTGGTGACTGCCCTGGCTGACCACCAGTTCAACACCGAGCACGTCGGCAATAAGGCGGGCAACGTCCAAGGCATCAGCCCAGTCCCACGCACGGGGTGCGTGCATGGCCGCGGCAGGAGAATCATGGCCGGTGAAAACAGCGGCGATGTGCAGCGGCTGGTGCGGGACGCCGTCGTACAGTGCATCCAGAACCTCATCCGAAGGCTTGACGCCCAGCGGCGGAATGGAATCCGTGCCCAGCGTTTCGCCCGGGAGGAAGACCGAACCTGCTTCATAAAGAGCCAGGTCGCGGAAGCCGCGCGAGTGGTTGCGACGGGCAACCTCGATCAAGCCCGGGAGGATGGACGTGCGAAGGAACCCTTGCTCTTCGCTGATCGGGTTTGCCAGCTTCAACGCCGGACGCGCTGCTCCTTCAGCAGCAACACCGAACGTGTCGTTGGCTGCCTTGGAAACGAACGGGTAGGACAGCACCTCGGTGAGGCCGGCATCGGCCAGTGCCTGAACAACGCGGCGCTTCTGCTGCTGGCTGCGGCTCAGGCCACGGCCCGGGGGCGCCACGGGAAGGGTGGATGGGATGTTGTCGTATCCCACCAGCCGGGCGATTTCCTCGGAGAGGTCCTCCTTGGTTTCAAGGTCATTGCGCCAGCTGGGAGCCGTCACCAAGTAGCCGTTGGCGGTCTTCTCTACGGCGGCCCCCAGATCCACCAGCGACGTGGTGATCTGCTCTTCAGTGAAGTTGATACCAATCCGTGCCGCGGCAAATTCTGCCGGCAGCTCGATGGTGACAGCGTCAGGGGCGGTTCCGACGTCGGTGCCGGCCTCATCTGCCGTGCCCCCGGCGAGCTCCACCAACAGGTCCACGACACGCTGCGCGGCAATGTTCGCGATGTGCCAATCAACCCCGCGCTCAAAGCGCTTGGAGGCTTCGGAGGGCAGCTTGTGGCGGCGACGGGAACGGGCGATCGACACTTCATCGAAGTGTGCGGCTTCCACCAGGATGCTCGTGGTGGAATCGGACACTTCAGTGTGGGCACCACCCATGACGCCGGCGATGCCGATGGCGCCGGAGTCATCGGTGATCAGCAGGTCCTCGACGTCGAGCGTGCGCACCTTGTCATCGAGGGTTGTGATCTTCTCCCCCGCCACGGCACGACGCACCACGATGTCGCCTGCGAGCTTATCGAGGTCGTAGCAGTGGTTCGGCTGGCCGAGCTCAAGCATGACGTAGTTGGAGATATCAACCGGCAGCGAGATGGACCGCACGCCTGCCAGTCGGAGGCGCGCGGACATCCACGGCGGCGTGGGACGGGAAGCGTCCACACCACGTACCGTGCGGGCCACAAAGCGGTCGCAGCCGGGCTTGCCGTAAATGGGAGCGTCGTCGTTGAGCTTGACGCCGTAGCCGCCCTGCAGGGTGGCCGGAGCCGAGACCTTGGACGCGGGATCCACGAAGGTGGTTCCAGTGGCGTGGGCGTACTCGCGGGCCACGCCACGGATGGAGAATGCGTAGCCGCGGTCCGGGGTGACGTTGATTTCCGCTGCTTGGTCGTAGAGACCCAGCAGTTCCATGGCGTCGGTGCCGATTTCAGGGTCCAGGCCGATGCTTGAGAGGACCAGGATGCCGTCGTGGTCATCGCCGATTCCCAGTTCGCGGACAGAAGCGATCATGCCCGCAGACAGGTGGCCGTAGGTCTTACGTGCAGAGATCTGGAAGTTTCCAGGCAGCACTGCACCGGGGAGGGTGACAACCACTTTGTCGCCCTCAACAAAGTTGTGCGCACCGCAGATGATGCCCTGAACGCCGGAAGGATCAATGCCCTTCCCGGTGAGGGTCTGTTCCTGTCCCTCCGGAACCACCCGGACCTGGCACCAGTTGATGGTCTTGCCATTGGTCTGCGGTTCCTTGACCAGGCTCAGGACCTGGCCCACCACGACGGGGCCGGTGAGCTCGTCCGTGGGACGGTGGACTTCTTCTTCTTCAAAACCGACCTTGACCAGGTCAGCCATGACGTCTTCGGCCGTAGCATCGGCCGGAACCTGCGCGAATTCACGCAGCCAGGAAAGTGGGATACGCACTGTTAGATCTCCATCCCGAAGTGCTCGCTGAAACGTACGTCGCCTTCGATCATGTCGCGCATGTCGCCAACCTCGTTGCGGAACATGAGCGTGCGCTCGATGCCCATGCCGAAAGCAAAACCTGAATAGATGTCCGGATCGATCCCGGCTGCCCGGAGGACGTTGGGGTTGACCATGCCGCAGCCACCCCATTCGATCCAGCGGGGACCGCCCTTGGCACCCGGGTGCCAGATGTCCAGCTCCGCGGAAGGCTCGGTGAACGGGAAGTAGTTGGGGCGCAGGCGGATGGAGGCTTCGTCGCCAAACATCTGGCGGGCGAAGTGCTCCAAGGTGCCGCGCAGGTCGGCCATGCTGAGGTTCTTGTCGATCGCAAGACCCTCGAACTGGTGGAAGACCGGCGTGTGCGTGGCGTCGAGTTCGTCCGTGCGGAACACCTTGCCCGGGCACAGGACGTAGATGGGAACTTCGCGTTCCAGCATCGAGCGGACCTGCACAGGCGAGGTGTGCGTGCGCATGAGCAGGTGGGCCTCAGGGGGCTCCACGAAGAACGTGTCCTGCATTTCGCGGGCAGGGTGGTCCGGCTTGAAGTTCAAGGCATCGAAGTTGAACCACTCGGACTCGACCTCGGGCCCTTCGGCGATTTCCCAGCCCATGCCAACAAAGATGTCCGAGACGCGGTCCTGCAGGGTGGACAGCGGGTGGCGTGCACCTGCCCGGCGTCGACGCGGAGCGGCGGTGACATCCACGGTTTCTTCGACCAGGATGCGGGCGTCGTTCTCGGCCTCGAGAACCTCTGTCCGGGCTGCGAGCGCCTGGTTGACGCGGCCCCGGGAGGACCCCATGAGCTTGCCGGCCGCAGCCTTGTGCTCCTTGGCGAGCCCACCGATTTCACGGTTGGCAAGGCTCAGCGGCGACTTCTCACCGGTGTGGGCGAGGCGGACCGCCTTGAGTTCTTCGAGGGAGGAAGCGGCTGCTATTGCAGCAACGGCGTCCTCGACGGCAGCGGTGATGGCGGCTTCATCCAGCGGGTTCGGGATGGCAGCGCCTGGCAAAGTGTCAGTCATCTACTGTTCTTAGCTACGAGTAGGGAGCGGCCGGCAAGGCAGGCCTGCAAAACGAAAGGGCAGTGCTCACCGCGGACGGCAGGCACTACCCTTCAGTCTAGTTGAACGTCGCGGACGGGATTTAACCCACCAACCTGCGTCCCGCAATGTGAACGGCACGACGGCGGCGCCCACCGCGGGTGCCCGGGCATGCCGCCGGCGAGCGGGGCCATTGCGGCGTTGGCGAGCCACCGCCGTCGCTTGCTGATTCCCCGCAACGGGAGCGCGACGTGCAATGCCAGCGGGTCTAGCATTGGCCCCATGACACCCGCGCAACGGCTCAGGCAGCTGGCCAACGTCGTGAATCTGTCCACCCCATTGGGACTGGTGGTCGCCCTCGCGTCCCGAACCACGGTGTCGCGCGGACCGCGTGGGCTCCTGATCGCGGCCGGTTACGGCTGGAAGCTCCCTCATGCGGGGGCATTCACACTGGGCAACGTCATTCTCTACCGGGCACCCCACGGAGTTGCCGGCAGCAATCCTGTATTGCTGGGCCACGAGGAACGGCACAGCACCCAATACGCGTACTGCCTGGGCTTACCGTTCGTTGCCCTCTACGGAATCGCCGCGGGTTGGTCCATGCTCCGCAGCGGCAACCCGGCGTCGAGGAATTTCTTTGAACGCCAGGCCGGGCTCGCGGCGGGCGGATACATTGACAGTGACCACCATCGGCAGGACGCCCCTGCCGTCAAGGGAAACGAGGCCTCATGAAGCGAACCATCACCGTTACCGGCACTGCGAGCGCCAAAGCGGTTCCGGATCTCGTCACACTGACCCTGGGCGTTGAAACGCGCAGGGCCACTCCCGGGCAGGCTTATGGCGACGCCGGCAAGGCGGCAGGTGCTGTTGCGGCTAGCTTGCGCGATGCCGGCGTGACTGACGCCGACCTCCGGACCAGCGGACTGAATCTTCGGGCCGACCTTCTCTGGGTGGAGGGTCAAGGGCAGAAGGTCGCAGCATATGTTGCATCCACAAACCTGCAGGTGGGCATCCGTTCGCACGCTGATGCTCCGGCGGCCATTGCAGCCGCTGTTGCGGCCGGCGGTGACGACATCAGGATCAATGGAATCGAACAAGGCTTTGCCGATCCAGCCCTGGTGAACGCACAAGCGCAGGAAGCGGCCTGGAAGGACGCCCTGGCACGCGCCGAACAGTACGCAGCCCTGGCTTCTGCCCGCTTGGGGCAGGTCAAGTCCATATCCCAGGAACCGGTACATGGAGCCCCCATACCACTGGGCGGGATGGTCAGGGCATCGTTCTCCGCTGAAGCGCTGCCGGTCGAAGCCGGGGAGTCTGCTGTCTCGGCCAGCGTTACCGTGGAGTGGGAGCTCCTCTAGTGGATACTGCCAGCACTCAAGGCAGCATCCACCTTCGTCCCTAAGGCGGTCCGGACCACGACGGCGAGTCCCTCCGCCGCGGCTTCCAGGGGCATGCTTGGGGTTCCGCTTACCGGTGATACCTGGTCCGGAAGATACGGAATGTGCACAAAGCCTCCGCGGACCCCAGGGGTGGATGCGAGCAGGTGCATCAAGGCGTAGAAAACGTGGTTGCACACGTACGTACCTGCGGACTGGGATACCTCGCCTTTGATTCCTGCGATCTGGAGGTCCCGCAGCGCGGCCTTGATGGGCAAGGTGGAGAAGTACGCTGCGGGGCCGCCCGGGACGATTTCCTCGTCCACAGGCTTTTGGCCTTTGTTGTCGGGGATCCGGGCATCATCGCAGTTGATGGCAACTCGTTCCAGGGATATCCGGCCCCGGCCACCGGCCAGGCCTACACAGACCACAAGGTCCGGGTTGATGGTGCCAACTGCTTCGCTCAGTGCCGTGGCCGACTCACCAAAGACGCACGGCAGCTCGCGGGCTTCGACCTCGATCCCCTCAGCCCGGAGGATGTCCTGCGCGCGGCGCACGGCATGCCAGGAAGGATTGACATCGTCCTGGCCGAACGGTTCAAAACCAGTCAGCAGAATCATGGGGCAACCTTAGCAACGCCCGCTTGGGTATTGGAGACTTCAGGCGCTGGGTCCTTGACATCCATTCGAACATACCTTCGAATAGAGACCATGAGATGGGACGCACAAGCACTGTCACCTACCCGTGGACCGGCGTCCGACGACGGCGGCACTTCAGCTCCAGGCCCTGCCCCGGCCATGGATGCGCTACTGCCGCTGGCCGGGCTGGTGCGTTCCATCTCGACACCCGAATTCTCCGGAGTCACCTTTCATGAGGTCACCGCAAAGTCAGTGCTCAACAAGGTGCCTTCGGGTTCGGCCATGCCGTTTGAGTGGACCGTGAACCCTTACCGTGGCTGCAGCCACGCGTGCGTCTACTGCTTCGCCCGCAAGAGCCATACGTATTTGGAGTTCGACGCCGGACGGGACTTTGATTCCCAAGTAGTAGTAAAGGTCAATGCCGCCGAAGTATTGCGGAGGGAACTCGCCAAGCCGTCGTGGGGACGGCATCAAGTTGCTTTGGGAACCAACACGGATCCCTACCAGCGGGCCGAAGGTCGCTACGCCCTGATGCCCGGGATCATCCGTGCGCTTGCGGACTCGGGCACACCGTTTTCCATCCTGACCAAGGGCACCCTGCTGGCAAGGGACATCCCCCTGCTCAAGCACGCTGCCACCATGGTCCCTGTGGACCTGGGCATTTCGCTCGCGATGACCAATGAGGATCTCGCCGAACTGGTCGAACCTGGCACGCCCTCACCCCGGGCACGGCTCAAGCTCATCTCACGGCTCCGGGATGCCGGATTGGGATGCGGCGTCATGGCGATGCCCATCCTGCCTTGGCTGACCGACTCTGACGAAGCCCTTGATTCCTTGTTCAGCGAACTCGCAAAGGCCGGCGCCACCGGAGTCACCGCAGGCGCCCTTTATCTGAAGCCGGGAACGCGGGAGTGGTACATGAAGTGGCTGGCCGGCCAGCACCCCGAACTGGTCGGAAAGTACCGCCGCCTCTACGGACAGGGCTCTTACGTCTCCAAGGAATACAGCACCTGGTTGACCGGCCGGATCACCCACTTCAAAGCAAAGTACGGCTACAGCAGGACCTCCGGGTTCAGCCATCGCAATGCCCGTCCGCAAGCTGCCGAAAACCGTCCAGGCAATGTTTCCCTCCCAGGGCAGCAGCCACTGTTCTAAGCTGGTCGAACCGCCCTGGTCCTTGCCGTCTTACCTCCCTCAGCGCCAACCAGCGGTCCTGCTAGGCGGCCGCAGCCACCCGGTCCAGCAGCGCCCGAACAATGGGAAAGTCGGCCGGGATCCACTCCAGGCCGAGCGCTTGGTCATCATCCTCCACCGAAACCCAACGGAGTTCGTCGTGGTCTTCCAACGGCGCAGGCTCACCGGCGACAAGTTCCGCGAACCAAACACGCATGGCGGCCCGTTCATTGAGGGCCCACCCTTCGGGCCGGCCTGACTCCAGTTCCAGCCCGAGCCGGACCTCAATGCCCAACTCTTCGGCGAGTTCACGATGCAGGGCGGCCTCGGCAGTTTCGCCGGCTTCTACCTTTCCTCCAGGGAATTCCCACATTCCGGCGAACTGCGGGGGTGCTGAGCGGCGGGCAGCAAGAAGGCGCGTAGGTGCTTCCAGGGAGTCGACGATCGCAGCTCCAACAACGTTTATCAGTGCAGTCACTCCCCCAGTCTAGGGTGGGTCACTTGATGGGCATGATCACATTCGGAGGCCAAAGGACAAGCCGCGGCACTAAGCTTGTTATCGGATTTTCTCCAGATTCCCCAGCCACAAGGCACACCGTAAGAAACAGGGTTATGACTACCACCGCGCCCCCACCGACCACCGCCAAAGCAACAAGGCGCCACCTTGGCCTGGCCATCCTTGCCCTGGCCATGGGAGGTTTTGCCATCGGTACCACTGAGTTCGCCATGATGGGCCTCCTGAAGGAAGTGGAGGAGGGACTCGGCATCAGCACCCCCGAGGCAGGAAACCTGATTTCGGCCTACGCCCTGGGAGTGGTGATCGGCGCGCCGATCTTCGCCGCCTTTGGAGCCAAGCTCCCCAAAAAGCACCTCGCCTTGGGACTCATGCTGTTCCTGTCCTTGGCCAACCTGACATCCTTCGTCGCACCGGACTACGGCTTCATGCTGCTCTCCCGCTTCGCTTCGGGGCTTCCGCACGGGGCCTTCTTCGGCGTAGCAGCCGTCATCGCTGCAGGCCTGGTTGCTCCCACCAAACGCGGGTGGGCGATCTCCATGGTGATGGCCGGCCTCACGGTATCCAATGTCATTGGCGTACCGCTGGCCACCTGGGTGGGACAGACATTCGGGTGGCGGCTGCTCTTCATCATTGTGGGCGCCATCGGGTTGCTGACGGTGGCCATGGTGTGGAAATTCGTACCCTTCGAAGCAGCCCACCCGGATGCCAGCATCCGACGCGAACTCGGCGCCCTCAAGCGCCTCCAAGTATGGCTGGCCCTGCTGATCGGCATCATTGGTTTCGGCGGCTTCTTTGCCGTCTACACCTACATCGCGCACACCATGACCTCGGTGGCCGGAATCCCCGAGAGCCTCATTCCCGCCGTGGTGGCCCTCTATGGCCTCGGCATGGTGGCAGGCAACATCGTGGGTGGACGCATCGCGGACAAATCCGTCATGGGAACCATCTACTGGGTCATGCCGGGAATCGCAGTGGCCCTGGTGGTCTACGCCATCGCGGCGCATTGGGCCTGGGCGGCATTCATCATGGCCTTCGTCGTCGGAGGTGTCGGTTCGATGCTGACACCCGCACTGCAGACCCGCCTGCTGGATGCTGCCCCTGGCGCTGCATCCCTGGCGTCCTCGCTGAACCACTCTGCCCTCAACATTGCCAACGCCCTCGGAGCCTTCCTGGGCGGCACCGTGATCGCATGGGGATGGGGATATGTGGCCCCGGCACTGGTGGGCGCCGTGCTCGCCATACTGGGCCTCGGCGTGGCCCTGATCAGCGGCATGGTGGAACGCAAAAGGCCGCTTGTCAGCTGATGGCAACCAGCAGCACCGCCCGGAACATGGGCCAATGAAGAGGGGCTCCGCGTTGCGCGGAGCCCCTCTTCATTGCCCTGTGGCCTTAGTCAGCCCAGCCCAGGTGCCTGAACGCGTACGATGTCCGGCTCCAGATAGATGACCCTCGCAATGGGGACTGCTGCGCGGATCCGCTGTTCGGCGTCGTCGATCCCCTTGGCAATCTCCTGCCCCGTTTCAGAGGCTCCCATGGAAATCTTGGCGGCCACCAACAACTCTTCCGGGCCCAAGTGGAGTGTCTTGAGGTGGATGATGCGGGTTCCGTCCGCTTCCAACGCTTCAGTAATACGTTGGACGTCCTCTTTGGTAGCCGACTCCCCCAGCAACAGGGACTTCGTTTCCACCGCAAGTATCACCGCAATAGCCACCAGCAGGAGTCCGATCATGGCTGTACCCAGGGCATCCCAGACACCATTTCCGGTAACCAACGTCATGCTCACACCGAACAACGCGAAGAGCAAGCCAAGGAGCGCGCCGAAATCCTCCAGGAGGATGACAGGAAGTTCCGGCTGCTTGGCGTTACGGACAAACTTCACCCATGACTGCTTCCCGCGGATGTGGTTCGATTCGATAATCGCCGTGCGGAACGAGAACGACTCAGCCAGGATGGCACCGACCAGGACAGCCAGCGGCACCCACCAAAAGTCTCCCTCGATGCCATGAGGGTGCTGGAACTTCTCCCAGGCCTCATACAGGGCGAACAGGCCACCGACGCTGAACAACACGATCGAGACGATGAAAGCGTAGATGTACCGTTCGCGGCCGTAACCGAATGGATGTTCCGGGCTCGCCGCGCGCTTGGCACGCTTACCGCCCACCAGCAGAAGAAGCTGGTTGCCGGAGTCCGCCACCGAGTGGATGGCTTCGGCAAGCATGGACGATGATGCCGTCAAAAAGAACGCAATAAATTTCAGGACAGCAATGGTCAGATTGGCAGCCAGAGCCGCCACAATCGCTTTGGTACCGCCACCTGCAGCCACGAAAGCTTCACCTCTTCGGGTTTGGGAAGGAATGTCATGAGCCAAGAAGAGTCGTCATCGTCTGATCCCGCATGCATTACCGTACCCGGGGAGGCGGTCTTTAGACATTCCCCACTGTGACGCCCTGCTGGGAGCGTGCACTGGCGTAGAGGCATACTGTCGCCGCCGTTCCCAGGTTCAAACTCTCAGCCGCTCCGTAAACGGGGACAGCCACCCGGTGATCGGCAAGTGCCAGTTCATCATCCGACAAACCCTGCGCCTCATTGCCGAACAGCCACGCTGTAGGGGCTTCGAGGGCATACTCAGAGGCAACGGAACCGTTTCCAAGCCTTCGGGCAGCATTCTCGTCCTGGAGCTTGTCCAGGTTGACGGTCCCGTAGCCATCAGCGGCCAGGATGCCAATACCCCGCTCACGGCAACGCTCCACGAGGTCCTCCACATCGGCGCCGAGCACCACTGGAAGGTGGAACAGCGAACCGGCTGTGGACCGGACAGCCTTGGGGTTGTAAATATCCACGCTGGAACCTGTCAGCACCACGGCATCAGCACCTGCGGCATCGGCAGCGCGAAGGACAGTACCGGCATTGCCGGGGTCCCGGACCTGGCACATGACCGCGATCAGGCGCGGACCGGCGTCGAGTACTGATTCAAGGGTGACGTCCACAAAGCTGCACACAGCCACAATCCCCTGCGGATTGACTGTATCTGCCATGGCTGCCAAGACTTCGTCACTGGCCAGCCGGAGAGGAGTACCCAGGGCGAGCTCGGCGAGTTCCGGTAGACGGTCCAGGCACGCTTCGCTGGCAAAGACTTCATGCACGACGGCGGAACCTCCCGCCGCGGCACGCTCGCGGTGCAGGCTTAGCGCCTCACGCACCGCCTGCGGCCCCTCGGCCAGGAAGCGTCCGCGTTTTAAACGCGCCGGGCGCCCGGCAAGCTTGGCGACGTCCCTTACCCGATCTGCTCGGGGGTTGGTCATCGGAAAGTCTTGCGGGCGCCCGGTTTGGTTCATATAAAGAACTTTAGTGGCAGTTGCGACTAGTTCTTGATCTGCTGGCGTGCTTCGCCACCTGCAGGCTCGAAGCCGGCAGCCTTTGCAGCCTCAACGGTGGAGAACCAGTATTCAGCAGCGGTGGTGTTGTACCAGGTGGAACCCGGAACGTGGTACTTCTTGGACTCGGCGTTGCCCTTGATGGCGTAGCCTTCCGGAGCCTCGTCGCCATCAGCGGCAACTGCGCCATCGATGGCCGGCTTCTCGGAAACGACAGCCTTGACGGCCGTTGCCGTCGCAGCAGCCGGAGCAACCTTTGCAGCCTTCGGAGCAGCCTCGGCCTTGGCGGCCGGAGCGGACGTGTCAGCCGGAAGTGCAGCCTTTGCAACGTTCACCAGAGCGGCGAAAGCGTTGGCGTCAGAGACGGCCAGCTCGGCCAGCATACGGCGGTCAACCTCAACCTCAGCGGCCTTCAGGCCCTGGATGAGACGGTTGTAGGTGAGGCCGTTGGCGCGGGATGCAGCGTTGATACGCTGGATCCAGAGGCGACGGAAGTCACCCTTCTTCTTACGGCGGTCACCGTAGCTGTACACAAACGAGTGCAGCAGCTGCTCTTTGGCCTTGCGGTACAGGCGCGAACGCTGACCGCGGTAACCCTTGGCGCGTTCGAGGACAACCCGGCGCTTCTTGTGGGCGTTTACCGCCCGCTTCACACGTGCCACGTGCGTACTCCTTCAGAAATCTTTATCCCAAGCTGCTACTGCCGGAAACCCGGCCGGCCTGAGAAGGCTTTTGGTGTAGTCGGCCACTGCCGGATGGCAGTAACCAAAGAACTTGGAACTTAGACGCCGAGCATCTTCTTGATGACCTTGGCATCGCCCTTGAAGACGAGCTTGTCGCCGGCGAGGCGACGGGTCAGCCTGGAGGACTTGTGCTCCAGGTAGTGACGGCGGTTGGCCTGCTGGCGCTTCAGCTTGCCGGTACCGGTCAGCTTGAAGCGCTTCTTAGCACCGCTGTGGGTCTTCATCTTCGGCATGGGAACCGATCTCCTTACGTATCCACGGACGAGTCCGCGATTCTTTCGCGCAGCCGGCCCGCGAGGGCCGGCGTGCTGGTTGCTTGCCGGTGGAGGCGGGGCCTCCGCGGCGTTGAACTAGTTGGTCTTGCGTGACGCAGGCTTCGGCGCGGCCTTTGGGGCCGCGGGCCGAGCTGCCGGCTTGGGAGCTGCCGGCTTGGCCATGGGCTTCGGAGCCGCAGGAACTGCAGGCTTCGGAGCGGCCGGGACCACAGGCTTCGGAGTTTCAACCGGGGCAGCCTTCGCTGCCGGAGCCTTCTCAGCCGGAGCCTTTTGGGCCGGAGCAGCCTTTGCAGGTGCTGCCTTGGCCGGTTCAGCCTTGGGAGCCGGAGCTTCCTTGACTACGGGTGCTTCTTCAACAACGGGCGCCGGAGCTTCCTCTGCAACAGGAGCTTCCTCGGCTGGCGTTGCCTCTTCAGCTGCCGGGGCTTCTTCAACAACCGGAGCCTCTTGGACTTCGGCTGCTTCAACCTCAGGAGCCTCGGGAGTTTCCTGCGTGGTCTCCTCTTCGCCAACCAGCAGGCCGGCCGGAAGAAGGTCGCCCAAGCTCTGGGTCAGCGGAGCCTGGTCACCGTCGGTGTCCACGCGTCCGGAAGCCTTGGCCTCGTTCTGGGCCTTGGCTTCTGCACGCTGTGCCGCGCGGCGGGCTTCTGCCTTGGCTTCGGCCTTGTTCTTCAGCGGACCGATCACCATGACCATGTTGCGGCCATCGATGCGCGGGCTGGACTCTACGATGCCAACCTCGGCAACATCTTCGGCAAACTTCTGGAGAAGGCGGATGCCCATCTCGGGACGCTGCTGCTCACGGCCACGGAACTGGATCATGGCCTTGACCTTGTCACCTGCACCGAGGAACCGAAGGGCGTGACCGCGCTTGGTTTCGTAGTCGTGCTTGTCGATCTTGAGGCGGAAGCGAATTTCCTTCAGAACCGTGTTGGTCTGGTTCTTGCGGGCTTCGCGGGCCTTGACTGCAGCCTCGTACTTGTACTTGCCGAAGTCCATCAACTTGCAAACAGGAGGCTTAGCCTGCGGGGCAACTTCAACGAGATCGAGATCGGATTCGGCAGCAAGACGCAGGGCGTCCTCGATGCGGACAATTCCTACCTGTTCGCCGGCAGGGCCGACCAACCGCACCTCGGGGACGCGGATACGCTCATTGATTCTTGGCTCGCTAATGTTAAAGCTCCTGTGGTTGTGGTGATTTCACCGGCAAATAGAGAAGGCCTCCAATTGCTGGCGCAATCGAAGGCCTCGAAGATCGGCTGCACTGCCCCTACAGGGAGTACGCACTTCGGGTGGCTGTGCCACCCAAGTGTCCGACCAGGTACCCGGCAACCTCTTGTCCCCGAAGGGATCACGTCCCTGAAGGGAAACGGCTGACGCGGGTGGGAGAGAACTCCGCTTGCAAACTGAAAGACAATTCTACAGAAACAACCCGCCAAGTGCACATTGCACGCGGCGGGACCATTACTGCTGTTCTTGGCCCTGAACTTCCGGCCATGAATAACGACTTCCAGTCGGTCTGTGACAAGCTTACCAGTATGAGCACTGAAGACAGCAATTCCCGCAACTCCTACAGCGAAGACGCCGCGCCTGCCACCGATTCCGGTGTTTCCCAGCAGATCCGCGACATCGCTGAAGTACCGGCCGTGGAAGTCATCACCACTGGCGCCGTTCACTTGATGAGCGCAGCTGCGGTGAAGGTAGGCCTGGCGGACGACCCCAACGCAGAGGACCTCAAGGACCTCGACGAAGCCCGCAAGCTGATCACAGCCCTGGCCGGCCTCGTGTCGGCGGCTGCCCCGGAGATCGGGTCCCAGCACGCTGGTCCGTTGCGCGACGGCCTTCGCTCACTGCAATTGGCATTCCGCGAAGCCTCGCTCATCCCGGACGCCCCGGGCAAGGGCCCGGGTGAGAAGTTCACCGGACCGGTTAACTAGCCCCCAACTCCCCCAGGAATCAACGACGGCGGGTCGACCACATGTGGTCGACCCGCCGTCGTGCGTTCCCGGCTTGTCCGGCTTTGTCAGCTGTCTGGTTCGCTCGGCGCGCCCGGTTCTTCCGGTTCTTCCGGTTCTTCCGGTTTGTCCGTTTGGACCGCAGTTGATGCGATTAGACGCGGGCGGCCCGGCGGCGCAAGGAGGTCAGGAGCAGACCCGCGACGCAGAGCAGGACACCTGCCGAACCGATGGCCGCAAAGCCGGCGGAAGGACCAACCGTGTCGATGAAGACGCCGGCCAAAGGAGCGCCAAGGGCGACGCCTGCCGTGAGGGCAGAGCCATACCAGCCCATGGCCTCGCCACGGCGTTCCTCATCGACGAGGTCGGCCACCTTTTCCGAGGACGCGGACAGGACGGGCGCGCAGAGCAGGCCCGGCAAAAGCGACAGGAAGGCCAACGTCCAGGTGTCCTGGGCAAAGCCCATGGGAATAGTCAGTGCGGCCATTCCCAACAGGAGCAACATGGGCGAAATGGAACGCTTCATGGAGCCGTAAATCAGCCCGCCGACCACCGATGATGCGCACCAGAAGAAGAACACTATGCCGATCTGGTTCTCATGCCCGCCACGTTCCAACAGGCCAACGATGCTGACATCCGAGCCACTGAGCACCATGCCCGATCCCGCGGCCACAGCGAAAAGCGCAGCCACGGAGGCAGTGAACCAGGTGAAATTCCTGGCAACCCGGCTTTTGAGCGCTGCACTGCGCGACGTTGGAGACGTCATCTCGGAGGCCGCTTCCTGAACGTGCGCCGGCGCGGAAGCCACCATCGCCGCCTCCGCGGCAGCGAGGTCCGCCGCAGCACGGTCCGCGGACTCCTCCGGAGTGCAGGCGGTTTCACTTCGAGTCGGCGGGTTGAACCACATGAGGAACAAGCCAGCCACCGACACCGAGATGCCTACCGCTGTCAGACCGATCGCCGAGAAACCGGCCGTGGCCACAATGGCGCCAACGGCAGGTCCAATCATGAAGACAAGTTCCGTGGCAATGGAATCCAGGGCGAAGGCAGACCGGCGCTGCTCCCCCTCAACCATGACGCCCAACGACTGACGCACAACACTGAAGATCGGCAGGGTAAAGAGCCCGCCGACAAAAACCAATGGCAGAAGCCACTCGTAGGAAACGTGCGGGACGATGGACCAGATCACGGTCTCGGAGACCACGGAAGGAATCAGGGCCTTCCTCAGGCCCACCGTGTCAACCCTTCGGCCCCGCCACGGCGCGCCCACGGCAATGCCGATGGTCATGACAGCGGCGGCCGCGCCGGCGGCGGCGTATCCCTGATTCAAAG
Source organism: Arthrobacter sp. TmtSoilC79 (assembly GCF_059739405.1). Lineage (NCBI taxonomy): Bacteria > Bacillati > Actinomycetota > Actinomycetes > Micrococcales > Micrococcaceae > Arthrobacter > Arthrobacter sp. TmtSoilC79. Next base: position 2,961,203 of record NZ_AP046051.1, read on the forward strand.
TCAAGACGATGTGCAACGTCAGCAGAACGCCTGCTGCAGAGTGCGGAATACGCGCGATCATGCCCACCACCAGCAAGCGCCGGACAGGGCGGATGGACAGCATCTCTTTGTAGAGAGCGAAATTCACTGGCTAAAACCTCTTGTTCCCCCGGGGCAGGCCGGGGAACCGGCTGCCATTAGTGCGGCCCAGGCTCCTGTGCTGCACGCTGCAATTTCACTTCAATGGAGTCAACGCCCTCTGCGAAGGAATCCATCCGCGCCCATGCCTCGTTAAGTTGGGCAACCAGCGCTTGGACAGCCACCGCATCGAGGCCATCTTCGAGATAGAGCACCACGCGCAACTCCGGACCGGAGCCGCCGCCAGACACGGTGCGGCCATCGGCTGTCAACGACGCTACGCCTGCGCCGGGTTGCGTCTGAAGCCGGCGGACCGTCCGGAAAGTTGACACTGTTGAAGCGAGAGCAGACTCCAGTTGATCATCAAGGTATGACGGCGTCCAGTCCCGCTGCTGGGCGAGGGCCCACAGGGCAGGGCGCCGGACCACGAACGTGAAGTCCGAGCCGGGATCCACAACAAGCAACTGCGCGCCTTCAGAGACTGCTGAGAGCGCAGCGCGAGCCGCATAAACCGCCACGGGACGGGCTTCGCCGTGCCAGGCTTCCAGTGCTGCAGCAGAAGTGAACACGGGCATCGCCTTGCGACCGTCTGGCGCCTTGAGTGTGACCAACGCCATATCAGCCTGTTTGTCGGCGTGCAGCCCCTCGACGCCCTCAGCTTCCTCAGCCAACTGCGCAACGACCGGAACGAATACCCGTGCAGTCGCCAGCGAGGCAACAACGTCGGCCTCGGTACCGGCACCTTGGATCAGCGAGGCGATGGCGGTGAGGTAGCCGGCGTCGGCCGTTCCGTCGTCGTCCTCAAAGTTATGGATCCTGGCATCGTCCCCACTAAGGCTCCTGCCCGCCCACGGCTGCCCCGCCGAGTCCGTTGCTCCCCCGGCACCGGCCAATGCGGCAGCAATGTGGCCTGGCAAGTGCCGGCTTCCGGAACCTGTCTGGTTACCTTGCCGATGTCCGGCGTCGTGGGGCATCAGCGACGACCGGCAACGTCCAGGGCTTCGGGCAGCGTGAAGGCACCGGCGTACAGAGCCTTGCCCACAATCGCGCCCTCAACGCCCAGGGGCACCAGTTCACGCAGCACCCTGAGGTCCTCAAGGCTGGAAATCCCACCGGAGGCCACAACGGGCTTGCCGGTCTTCTCCACCATTTGACGCAGCAGTTCCACATTGGGCCCCTGCAAGGTTCCGTCCTTGGTGACGTCCGTGACTACATAACGTGCGCAGCCGGCATCCTCGAGGCGGGCCAGGACCTCCCAAAGGTCGCCACCCTCCTTGGTCCAGCCGCGCCCGGCAAGGGTGGTACCGCGGACATCGAGTCCGACGGCGATCTTGTCACCAAAGCGGTCGATGGCCCTGCGGGTCCACTCCGGGTTCTCAAGCGCTGCCGTGCCAAGATTCACGCGTGCGACGCCCAGTTCAAGGGCGCGGTCCAACGACTCGTCATCACGCAATCCTCCGGACAGTTCCACCTTCACGTTCAGCTGCTTCACCACCTCACTGATGAGGCCGGCGTTGTTGCCACGGCCGAAAGCGGCATCGAGGTCAACCATGTGAACCCATTCAGCGCCGGCATTCTGCCAGTTCAGGGCTGCTTCCAGGGGGGTTCCGTAGCTGGTTTCCGAGCCGGCCTCCCCTTGGAGGAGGCGGACCGCCTGGCCGTCAACGATGTCGACGGCGGGCAGGAGTTCCAGCACGGGCTGGGCGGAGGTGGTCATGTGGGTCCTTGGAGTTCGAGGTTCGACGCGGTCTGGTTGATGCCCGGTTCAGTTACCGGGCAGCGTCAAGAGGTAGGCCGCCAGCAGGGACATCCCTGCCAGCGCGTAAAAAGCAATGGAAACCCAGCGCGGTTTCTTCTGCTGGTGGAAGGAAATACCGCCTCCCACCAGCACGCCGGCGAGGCCCATGAGGACAACAGACCACATCTAGGCGGCACCGCTTCCGCTGGCTTCGGCCGCTGGAGTTGCCGGCTTTTTCAGGCCGTCCACCCAGTTCCTCAGCAGGCGCGCACCGGCATCGCCGGACTTCTCCGGGTGGAACTGCGTTGCGCACAACGGGCCATTTTCGACGGCGGCGATGAAGCGTGCGCCGTGCTCTGACCATGTCACCCGGGGCGGAGCCATGCGCGGTTGAACAACATCGAAGTTCCACTCCTGCACACCGTACGAGTGCACGAAATAGAAACGCTCGTCCTCGACGCCGGCAAAAAGCCTGGAACCTTCCGGAACATCCACCGTGTTCCAGCCCATGTGCGGGACAACGGGTGCCGGCAGGAGTTCCACCTTGCCCGGCCACTCGGCCATGCCTTCGGATTCGGTGCCGTGTTCCACCCCGGCTTCGAAAAGGACCTGCAAACCAACGCAAATGGCAAGTACCGGGCGCCCACCGGCAACCCGGCGACCGATCATGCGGATGCCGTCTACTGCTTTGAGTTCCTTCATGACGGTTTCGAAGGCGCCGACACCGGGGACCACCAGGCCGTCGGCATTGAGTACGTCTTCGGGTTTGGAACTGAGCACGACATGAGCCCCGGCACGTTCCAAGGCCCTGACAGCCGAACGAACGTTGCCGGAACCGTAGTCGAGCACCGTGACAGTGGGCTTGCCTTCCGGCGACGTGGGCTTGACCGAAGCGATGGTGTCGGCCACTGCCCCGTCCTTGAGTACCTGACCGCTCACAACGCCCCCTTGGTGGAGGGAATGCCCTCGACCCTGGGATCGGATTCCACCGCGGCACGGAGCGCCCGGGCAAAGGCTTTGAACTGGGCTTCCACGATGTGGTGGGGATCGCGGCCGGCGAGAACGTTCATGTGCAGGCAAATCCCTGCGTGCAGGGTAATGGCCTCAAAAACGTGGCGGGTCAACGAACCGGTGAAGTGACCACCAATCAAGTGGTACTCCTGGCCGGCAGGTTCTCCGCCGTGAACCAGGTACGGCCGGCCCGAGACGTCCACCACGGCGTGCGCCAGGGCTTCATCCAAAGGAACGGTGGCTTCACCGAAGCGGCGGATCCCGGCCTTGTTACCCAGGGCTGTGCGCAGCACCTCACCGAACGTGATGGCCACATCTTCCACCGTGTGGTGGGCATCGATGTGGGTATCGCCGGTGGCTTTGACGGTCATGTCAATCAGCGAGTGCTTGCACAGTGCCGTGAGCATGTGGTCATAAAACGGCACGGAGGTGCTGATGTCCGAGACACCGGTCCCATCCAGGTTGATCTCCACCAGGACTGAGGATTCGCTGGTGGTGCGCTCCATGCGCGCGGTGCGGGCAGCGGACGGCGTGGCGCCGGTTTCGCTCATTGGGATGTCCTTATACACGAAGAGTGAATGGGTTCAACATACAAGTTTAGGCGGGCTGTGACCCCTGGCCGTCCAACAGCGCTTCCAGCGCCTGGAGGAACGCCGTGGTTTCCGGCTCTGTTCCGGCCGTAACCCGCAAGTGGCCGGGAATGCCGACGTCGCGGATCAGGACCCCCGCATCAAGCAGGCCCTGCCAGATCGCATGCGGGTTCTCGAGCCCACCGAAGAAAACGTAGTTGGAGTCCGACGCTGCAGGCTTCAAGCCCATGCGCAGGAGTTCGGTCACAATCCGGTCGCGTTGGATCTTAATGTCCTCGACGTCGGCCATGAGGGCTTCGCGGTGATTAAGCGCGGCGAGGGCGGTCGCCTGCGTGACAGCCGAGAGGTGGTACGGGAGGCGGACCAACCTGATGGCATCCGTGACCTCCGGCGCCGCGGCCATGTAACCCAGCCGGGCACCCGCAAGGGCAAACGCCTTGCTCATGGTGCGGGAAACGATCAAACGCTCGCGCCCAGGCAGCAGGGTCAGTGCGCTCGGCGTATTGTCGTGGGCGAACTCGTGGTAAGCCTCGTCAACAATTACTATGGCCCGGCTGGCTTCGCCGGCCTCGTAAACAGCCTCAACGACATCAAGGCCCAGCCCTGTGCCGGTTGGATTGTTGGGAGAGCAGAGGAACACAATGTTGGCTCCTGTTTCACGGACCTGGGCGGCAGCCGAGGCTGCATCGAGCCCATAGTCCTCGGCCCGGACCCCCTGGACGTACTCTGTATCCGTGCCGCTGGCCAGCAACGGGTACATGGAGTACGTGGGCGGGAATCCCAGCGCCTTCCGGCCAGGTCCGCCAAATGCCTGGAGGATCTGCTGCAACACCTCATTGGAACCGTTGGCTGCCCAGATGTTGCCGGGAGTGAGACCGTGGCCAAGGTATTCGGCCAACGATTCCCGGAGTTCAGTGAACTCCCTGTCCGGGTAGCGGTTGAGCCCGGTGGCGGCAGCAGCTACAGCTTCCGTGATGGCCGCCTGAACATCCGCAGGGACTCCATGGGTGTTTTCGTTGACGTTGAGCAAAATGGGAACATCAAGCTGCGGCGCGCCATAGGGGCTCAGTCCACGCAGGTTGGTCCGGAGGGGTAGTCGGTCAAGTCGCTCAAGCTGGTCACTCACCACCCCAGTTTAAGGGGCTGGGTGGACTGGCCACTAACTGTGACGCCAAACCCCGGCGGGCGCCGGGACGGAATTGGCTAGCTGGCGGGTACAAACAGCTGCTGGCCAGGCTGGATGCGGCCACCGCGGAGGTCGTTCAACTGGATGATCTCGGCGATGACATCGCGCGGATCCCGCTCAGGAGCGGCAGCCCCGGCGATGCCCCACAGTGACTGACCCGGCTGGACCGTTACCGTTACCGCAACAGGTGGCCGAAGCTGCGCCTGCGAATCAGATGCCTTTGCAGGAGAGGTGATGAAACCAGCAAGGCTCAGCAGCGCAGCCACCAGCAGCATCGCAGGGATGCCGAAGAAGACGATCCGTCCCCGTCGGGTCAGACGCAGGCGCGTCGGCGCCTGGGTGGTACGGAAATCAGCGAACGTAGTGATTGCGGACATGAGCTGAGCCCTTCTGAGCTATTGCCGTGCGCCGGATCCCGGTACATGGCTGCCAATTCTTTGGTGTTCCCCTGCGTGTCACGGCTTGTCCGAACACTTTGTTCGAACACTCTGTTCGAACACTCCGTTCGAACATCGGGCCCCAACAGCAGGTTTATAGAACACATATTCGAACCTTGCTATGACATTTTTAGCACTTATCAACGAACGGTGTCGAGACTCGCTAGAACAAATGTTTGATAAAGGCCTGTGGCTGCCCTACGTTTGAGTGAAGAAACAGCACTGTTTCAGTGGAACAGGAGGGTCTGACATTTTTGGCAGACCCCTTCGTCCCCGGGCACACTCCGGGCGGAATGAAAGGCATTGGCGAACATGGCAGCGAAAGCCACCGGCGGCGGGGCACCCCTGCGGAGCCAGCAGCCTCAAAAGAGTCCCAAAAGCCTGACCGTCCGGCAGAAGAAGATCCTGGAAACCATCCAGCGATCAGTCAACGACAACGGGTATCCGCCCAGCATGCGCGAGATCGGTGACACTGTAGGGCTCGCGAGCCTGTCGAGCGTGACTCACCAGCTCTCCCAGCTGGAAAAACTTGGTTATCTCCGCCGCGATCCCAAACGTCCCAGGGCCATGGAAGTCCTGATGCCCCTTACCCTCGATGGCGGACCCATCCCGGGAGTGGAAGCGCCGGCAACTCTGCGCAGCACGGGCGGCTTTGCCGTGACGGAGCTTGCCAGCGCCAGCGATACTGCCATGGTGCCCTTGGTTGGCCGCATTGCTGCCGGCGGCCCCATTCTGGCTGACCAGACTGTGGAGGACGTGCTTCCCCTGCCCCGGCAGCTCGTCGGGCATGGCGAGCTGTTCATGCTGAAGGTGGCCGGCGATTCGATGATCGACGCTGCTATCTGCGACGGCGACTGGGTTGTGGTCCGCCGGCAGAACGACGCGATTAATGGAGACATCGTCGCCGCCCTGCTGGACGACGAAGCAACCGTCAAAACCTTCCGCCAGCGCGATGGCCATACGTGGCTTCTTCCCCAAAACACCCAGTACGAACCCATTTTGGGCGACCAAGCCACCATCATGGGCAAGGTCGTATCGGTCCTGCGCTCCCTCTAGGAGGCCTTGGAGGACCCCAAACGTTCCAGCACGCCCCGAACCACTGCGCGGTCCGTCGTAGCCCAGAAGGGCGGCAGTGCAGCCCGGAGGAAGCCTCCGTAGCGCTCCGTCGAGAGCCTGGAGTCCAGGACAGCCACAACCCCTTTGTCGCCGGTGGACCGGATAAGCCGGCCTGCTCCTTGAGCCAGGCGGATAGCGGCATGAGTAGCTGACACGGCCATGAAACCGTTCCCGCCGGACTGCGCCACAGCGCGTGAGCGGGCAGTCATCAGGGGGTCATCGGGCCGCGGGAAGGGAATACGGTCAATGACCACCAGGCGGCATGAACCACCCGGGACATCCACGCCCTGCCACAAGGACATCGTGCCGAAGAGGCAGGTATCGGGTTCATCGGCAAACTGCTTGACCAAGGCTGCCATGGTGGATTCGCCCTGGCAGAGGATATTGACATCAAGTCGGAGCCGCATGGCATCGGCAGCTTCCTCGGCGGCCCGTCGCGAGGAAAAAAGGCACAATGCTCCCCCGCCGGAGGCACGGATGAGGTCTTCCAACTCATCCAGGGCATCAGGTGAGGTTCCACGGCCTGGCTTGGGCAGGTGCTTGGCCACGTACAACACCCCTTGTTTGGGGTAGTCGAAGGGTGATCCGACGTCGATCCCCGTCCAGCTCGGTGCACCATCGCCGATCAGCCCCAGGCCTCCGGCTGCCGGCTCAAAAGCCGAACCGATGGCCAGCGTCGCGGAGGTGAGCACCACCGTGTGGCCCGCAAACAGGCCTTCCCTCAACCTGCCAGCAACGCTCAACGGAGCGATGTTGATAAGAGCAGGGGCAGTCTCGTCGGGTTGGGAATACCCCTGGCTGGGGTCAAAGGTGCTGTTCCGCGAGAACCATACGACTTCCCGGTTCTCCTTGGCGGCCAGCATGCGCTCACACAGCTCCAGGATGAGCATGAGCCGTGAGCGGGCCAGTTGCCGACCGCCGTCGACCGCGTTTGAAGAGTCGGTCTTCGAATCCGACAACGCCGCGCGCGTGGCTTCGCGCAACTGATCCAGGCAATCGAGCTGTTCGTCGTTGAGTCCGCTGGGCAGAAGTCCATTGGGAACGCCCGCTATGGCCATGTCCAGGCGATCGGCCGCGGCATTGAGCGCATCCACCGTAATGGCGGTGTGCTTGCGGGCACTTGACGCCGCTGCGTGGACCATCGCCACGGACAGCTGGCCGGAGACCGCGCCGGTGACGCGGTCCTGCAGTTCGTGCGCCTCGTCAACCACCACGACGTCATATTCAGGCAGCACAGCGAGCCCCTCAAAAGCGCTGACGGCCAGCATGGCGTGGTTGGTAACCACAACGTCGGCCTCACCGGCCCGTGAGCGCGCCAGCTCGCTGAAGCACTCTTCGGCCAGCGGACACTTCTGCGCGCCGAGGCACTCCATGGAGGTGACAGAGACCTGTCTCCAGGCACGGTCCGTGACGCCGGGCATAAGCTCGTCACGATCGCCTGTAGTGGTCTTCTCCGCCCATTCCCGGAGCCGGACCACTTCCTTGCCCAACTGGGATTGCGGCCCACCCATGGATGCAGCAAAGTGCGGGACGCTGGTGTCCTCGCCCAAAGAGAAGAGCTGCCCTTCGGAAGGCTCCTCACTGGGGAACCCGCCTTCAAGTTTTTGCCGGCAGACATAGTTGGCCCTGCCCTTGACCAAAGCCACCTTGACTGGCCGTTCAAGGGCGGGGGTAATGTTCTCCAGCAGCCGCGGCAGGTCACGGCCCACAATCTGGGTTTGGAGTGCCAAGGTGGCGGTGGACACCAGAGTCGGTTTGGCGCTGTCCATTGAATGCGCGATCAACGGGATCAGGTACGCCAACGACTTACCTGTGCCCGTTCCCGCCTGAACCAGCAGGTGCTCCCCGGTTTCAATGGCCCTGGCAACGTGTTTGGCCATCTCGTGCTGGCCGGCACGGCTCTGACCACCCATGCCGGCAACAGCCCGGTCCAACAACTCGAGGGTGGTTTTCTCCCCCAATGACTCAGCGGCGTCCGCCGCCACGTTCTCAACCATTAGTGACGAACGGCTCCAGTTCGGCTGCCAGGCCTTCGCGGACCATGACAACTACGCGGGTCCCGTTTTCCTCGTGCTCCAAGGTCAGGATCTCCGAGTCGGAGCTGTGCAGTTTACTGATCATTTCGCCGCGATCGTAGGGAATGAGCAGTTCCAGCCGAACTCCAGGCCGGGGAATGGATTGGCTGATGTCTTCCAACAACTCGGCGATGCCCTGGCCCGTACGGGTGGAAACCACCGCGTGCCGGGGTTCCTTCTGCTTGAGCCGCTCCACGACGAAGGGATCCGCGACGTCAACCTTGTTCAGGACAATGATCTCGGGCACCTTGCGGGCGTCGACCTCCGTGAAGACGGAGCGGACGGCAGCGATCTGGCCCTCCGGATCAGGATGCGAGGCATCCACCACATGCAGGATCAAATCTGCGTCGGCCACTTCCTCCAGGGTGGAACGGAAAGCCTCGATCAGCTGCGTGGGCAGTGAACGGACAAACCCCACGGTGTCAGCAAGCGTGTAGCCGATGCCATCCGGAGTCTGGGCCTTACGGACAGTGGGATCCAAGGTGGCGAACAGCGCGTTCTCCACCAGGACACCGGCATCAGTGAGGCGGTTCAGCAGCGAGGACTTTCCAGCGTTCGTGTAACCGGCGATCGCGACAGAAGGAACGGCATTACGACGGCGGTTGGCCCGCTTGGTCTCACGCGCCGGCTTCATGGCAGCGATTTCACGGCGAAGCTTGGCCATGCGCGTGCGGATCCTGCGGCGATCCAGCTCTATCTTTGTTTCGCCCGGACCACGTGAACCCATTCCGGCGCCGGCCCCGCCCACCTGGCCACCGGCCTGGCGCGACATCGAGTCGCCCCAACCACGCAGGCGGGGCAGGAGGTACTCGAGCTGCGCAAGCTCAACCTGGGCCTTGCCCTCACGGCTCTTGGCATGCTGGGCGAAGATGTCCAGGATCAGAGTGGTCCGGTCGACAACCTTGACTTTGACAATGTCCTCAAGCCCACGGCGCTGGGAAGGCGCCAGTTCGGTGTCAACCACGACGGTATCGGCGCCTGTGGCGGCAACGATGTCCTTCAATTCCTGTGCCTTGCCTGACCCCAGGAAGGTGCCCGGGTCCGGCTTCATGCGCCGCTGCACCAAGCCATCGAGGACTTCCGAACCGGCCGTCTCAGCCAGGGCAGCCAACTCCCGCAGGGAGTTCTCGGCATCTGCAAGAGTGCCCTCGGTCCACAAGCCGGCAAGGACAACGCGTTCAAGGCGCAACTGCCGGTATTCGACTTCGGTGACATCTTCGAGTTCCGTTGAAAGTCCGGCAGTACGGCGCAGGGCCCGGCGCTCTGCCAGGTCTTCCTGGTCACCGTCGTAGATGCTGTGTTCCTGGTCAAGGGTGGAGATGGCTTGCGCCTTGCCGAAAACCCCGCTGGCATCGTTGTCATCGGATGCCTGCGCAGGTACATCCTTGGAAAGAATCCGGTCGATCACGGCCTGGATTTGTTCAGGACTCATGTCCTGGGCGTCGGAATCGGATCCGGAGTGCTTCTGGGTGGTCATGGTCTCCTTAGACTGTTCGGCAATTCCAGAATAGTGCTGTTTGTTGTTTGATGGGGCGCTATTCGCGCTGGGCTGACGGGCTTGGGCCAAAGAGGGCCTCCTGTGCTGGCCTGCTGCCTGTGAAAGGGCAGCAGCTGCTGTGATCTGGCATGGTGGGATCCGCTCGGAGGTTCCTGGCCATCTCAAGATTGCACTGGTCAGCTGACCTGTCGAACTACCAAGAGCCGGCGGTTCAGTGGCCTGACGGAAGGGTGTGATCTTCGATGCGTCCATGGCCCTGATGGGCCAACAGACTGTGCCGTAGGAGCTGCCTGGCGGAAAGACCGTGGCTTGGCTCAATGCCAAGGACCGGCCTGCATCGCGGGCTGTGCCGTACAACGCCTGAAAATTCAGACGGGTTTCGGCCTACTGATCGAAATTACTCGAAGATCAAGAACATGCATTCAACATTATCATCCGATGTCAAATCATCCGTTGGGAGCCGCAGTTTCCCATGGCGCCGCCAGCCAACTAATCTGGCAAATTATGGAGTCTGCACACTATTTCACCGCCCAGCCAGCCGGACCGTTCACCAGGAAGCCTTTGACTGTTGAACTCGCTGGGGCCACGCGCCACCTGCAGACCTCCTCGGGCATCTTCAGTCCGGACGGAGTGGACAAGGGCACAGCGATCCTCTTCTCGGAAGTTCCGCCGCCGTCGCCGCAGGGAAACCTGTTGGACATAGGTTGCGGCTGGGGTCCCATCGCACTGACACTGGGGCTGATGGCGCCGCATGCCAAAGTACATGCAGTGGACGTCAACGAACGCTGCGTCACCTTGACCAACGAGAACGCGGCAGCCCTTGGCTTGGCCAACGTAAAGGCCAGCCTGCCACACGAGGTGGACCCCGCCGTCGAGTTCGACACCATCTGGTCCAACCCGCCCATCCGCATCGGCAAAGACGAACTCCACACCCTGCTGCTGACATGGTTGCCCCGGCTGGCCCCGGGAGGAAATGCCTGGCTGGTGGTCCAAAAGAACCTTGGCTCGGACTCCCTCCAGCGATGGCTGGCCGGCGAACTGGATGCGGGCTACACAGTGACCCGCGAGAGCACGTCCAAGTCGTTCCGGATCATACGTGTCAGGAAAGCGTCCCAGTAGCCACAATGACTGCCGGACCGCTGAGCTCCACGTGCTCGCGCCCGCCGGCGCCGGGGAAGAATTTGACGTCCACGACGCCGCCGGGCACCATCACGTGCCAATCGTTTGGCGCGGTGTTACCGGCCCAGTGACGGATCGCGACGGCCGCGGCACAAGCGCCGGTACCGCAGGATTGCGTCTCCCCTACGCCGCGTTCATGGACGCGCATGGTGATGGTACCGACCCCATCCTCAACCAAGGGATCGGCCGGAACCACGAATTCAACGTTGGTACCGTTGGCAGGCTTGGGATCCACCACCGGGGCCTTGAACAATTGCGTTGCCGACAACTCTTTGAGTTCTGCCAAGGCAACCACGGTATGGGGATTGCCCATGCTGACCGAGAGGCCGGGACGTGCCACTTCCAGGCCGTCCGCGCTGACCAAGGCGTCCATGGCCTTGCTGGTGGCCTCCTGGGGGAAGATAAACTCCCATGGCCCCATGTCTACGGCGTATCCGTTGGCCGTACGGACCACTTTCTTGATTCCTCCCCTGGTGCCGATGGTCAGGGTTTCACCCGGACCAAGGTCAACCAGTTTCTCGGCAATGAGGAAGTGGACGAACACGCGCACGCCATTTCCGCACATCTCCGAGAGGGAACCGTCGCCGTTGCGGTAGTCCATGAACCACTCGGCGTCCGGATCCTGTTCCAGGAGGTTCCTGCCCTCGGGGAGGAACCGTGACGGCACGGCACGGATGAGGCCGTCACCACCGATGCCAGTATGCCGGTCGCACAACTGCGCAACCTGTTCCGGAGTGATCTCGTGGGCGTCGCCGGGGTCGGCAATAAGGACGAAGTCGTTGCCGGTTCCGTGCCCCTTGGAAAACGGCAGCCCCGCAAGGCTGGAGGCGGTCACGGAGCCAAAGGCAGTTGCAGGCTGCGAGGCGGGAATTGCGGAGGTTTCGTCCATGGCACTAGGCTACCTGCCGCGCAGGTAGGGCCCGAAATTACGCGGGCTGCTCCCCGGCCGCAGCCACCGCCTTGCTGAGAAGTTCAGGGTCGTGCCAGTCGAACCAGGTGATGCGGGGGTCAGCCCTGAACCAGGTGAGCTGACGCCGGGCAAACTGCCTCGTGGCAACAATGGTCTCCTCCGCAGCTGTGGCAACGTCGGCCCGGTTGTCCAAAACATTCAGGAACTGTGAGTACCCCAGTGCGCGGGAGGCTGTCTTGCCTTTCCTGAGGCCGGCAGCATCGAGCCGTTCAACCTCCTCCAAAAGGCCAACCTCCACCATCCGGTGGACCCGCAACGCCAACCGCTCCCTCAGCACCTCCCTGTCCACGGACAACCCGATCTGCAGGGCCGGCTGGAAGTACTGACGCTGGGGCATGAATGAACTGAAAGGCCGTCCGGTGAGCTGGTGTACTTCAAGGGCACGGATCACCCGGCGCGCATCCCCCAGACGGGCAGCCGAGACGGGATCTACGTGCTCGAGCCGGGCACGCAGCGGTGCAAGGCCGTCCGCGTCAAATTCTTCTTCCAGGGCCTTCCGGACAGCGGAGTCTGTACCAGGGAACTCCAGGACGTCCAGCGCGGCCCGGACATAAAGACCCGATCCTCCCACCAGGATGGGGCGCTTTCCCCGCGAACGGATTTCAGCGATGGCCCTCCGGCAATCCGCTTGGAAGTCCGCGACGCTTGCCTCCTGGGTTACGTCCATGATGTCCAGCAGGTGGTGGGGCACTCCCCTGCGCTCGTCCACGCTGATTTTGGCTGTCCCTATGTCCATGCCTCGGTAGAACTGCAAGGCGTCTGCATTGATGACCTCGCCGTCCAAGGCGAGGGAAAGACCGACGCCCAGGTCCGACTTACCGGAACCAGTAGGGCCGACCACTGCTATGACGGGCAGGGAAGCATCCTCTGAGGAAACAGGCACGTGATCCGGATCCTGCGTCAGGCGCGACGGGCAGGCAACGACGGCATTCCCAATGACACGCCGGCCTTACCGGCTGCGCCGGGGGCCGGGACGCCGCAGGAGTCAGCTTGGGAACGATCCCAAGCATCACCGGCACGGGAGCGGCGCAACACGTAGTCCCCTGCCGTGGCGGGATCAGCCACGAGGTGGAAGGAAGCGGCCTCCGTAATGGTGACAGTGACGAAGTCGCCGGGACGCGGAGATTCTGCGCCGGCCGGCACGGAGAAGTGCACCAGGCGCTGGTCCCTGGAACGGCCGGACAAGCGGTGGGTTTCCCCGGCCTTGCGCCCGGACTGTGCCGTCACCAGGACCTCGACCGTCTGGCCCAACTGCTTGGCATTCTCCTCCGCGGCAATGCGGTCCTGAAGGGCCGTCAGCCTTTCGAAGCGTTCCTGGACCACGGCTTTGGGAAGCTGATCCGGCAAGTCCGCGGCCGGGGTCCCGGGCCGCTTGGAGTATTGGAAGGTGAAAGCGGAGGCGAAGCGGGATTTCTCCACAACGTCCAGGGTGGCCTGGAAGTCGTCCTCTGTTTCACCCGGGAATCCAACAATGATGTCCGTGGTGATGGCCGCATTGGGAATCAGCTCACGGACTTTGTCAAGAATGCCCAGGAACCTGCTGGAGCGGTAGGACCGGCGCATATCCTTGAGTACTTTGTCAGAGCCGGACTGCAGCGGCATGTGCAGCTGGGGCATCACATTGGGCGTCTCGGCCATGGCTTCGATGACGTCATCGGTGAAGGCTGCCGGGTGGGGGCTGGTGAAGCGGACACGCTCCAGACCTTCGATTTCGCCGCACGCCCGCAGGAGCTTTGAAAAAGCCTGGCGGTCCCCGAACTCCACGCCGTACGAGTTCACGTTTTGGCCCAGGAGGGTCACTTCCACCGCGCCGTCGTCCACAAGGGCCTGGATCTCTGCGAGGATCTCACCCGGCCGGCGGTCCTTTTCCTTGCCGCGGAGCGAAGGCACAATGCAGAAGGTGCAGGTGTTGTTGCATCCCACAGAGATGGAAACCCAGCCTGAATACACCGAATCCCGCTTGGTGGGAAGGGTGGACGGGAAGACATCCAGGGACTCGAGGATCTCAAGTTGCGCTTCATTATTGTGCCTGGCACGGTCCAACAGTGCGGGCAGGGCCCCGACGTTGTGGGTACCGAACACGGCGTCGACCCACGGCGCCTTCTTCACGATGGTTTCGCGGTCCTTCTGTGCCAGGCAACCACCAACTGCAATCTGCATGCCGGGGTTTTCCGCCTTGACCTGCCGGAGCTGGCCGAGGTTTCCGTAGAGCTTGTTGTCCGCATTTTCCCGCACGGCACAGGTGTTGAAGACCACCACGTCGGCCAGTTCGCCCTCGGCGGGGACATAGCCTGCGTCCTCCAGGAGTCCCGCCATGCGTTCTGAATCATGAACGTTCATCTGGCAGCCGAACGTCCGGACCTGGTAGGTCCTGGGCTCAGCGGAAGGAATGGTGGCAGCTGTTGGGGAAGGAATGGTCAAACTCACTACTCAAGGGTACCGGCTTCTGCCAGCACCTCACCGACGATCCTGAATGCCATGGAGGGCGCGTAGCCCTTCCGTGCCAGCATCGACGCCAGACGGCGCGTGTACTTGTCCCGCTCCGCCCTATCGTTCAGGTCCACACCGGGCCGAAGTTTGCGTTGAACCAGTTCCCGCGCAGCCAGTTCCTCGTCCTGGTCACTGAGCTGGGACAAGGCTTCTTCAGCCGCATCCAGTTCGATTCCCTTGTCCGCCAGTTCCCGTCGAATGGCGCCCTTGGCGAGCTTCTTGCTCTGGGAACGACTGCGAACCCACATCCGGGCGAACTCAGCATCGTCTATGAGTTGGACTTCTTCGAACCGGTCCAGAACTGCCTCTGCCACATCCTCGGGCACATTGCGTTCCGCGAGCTTGCGCGAAAGCTGAAGCCGGCTCCGCGGCGCCATCGTCAACTGCCTCAAGACGATGGCGCGCGCCACGGATTCGGGATCAGGCTCGGGATCGGCGGATACGGACGATTCCGGATCCGGCCCTCTTCTAACCGTCAACGGCCTTCAGCTTTGGGGAGTCTTCTTCCGGCTTGACGCCCACGCCAAGCTTTTCCTTGATCAAGCGCTCCAGCTCCTGGGCGAGCTCCGGGTTGTCCCGCAGGAAGCGACGCGAGTTCTCCATGCCCTGGCCAAGCTGGTCGCCATCATAGGTAAACCACGAGCCGGACTTCTTGATGATTCCGTGCTCGACTCCCATGTCAATGATGCCGCCCTCACGGGAAATGCCCTGGCCGTAGATGATGTCGAACTCAGCGATCTTGAACGGCGGCGCCATCTTGTTCTTGACGATCTTTGCCTTGGTCCGGTTGCCGACGGAATCCGCACCCTCCTTCAGGGTCTGGATACGGCGAACGTCGATGCGCACGGATGCATAGAACTTCAGGGCTTTACCACCGGTGGTGGTTTCCGGGGAGCCGAAGAAGACGCCGATCTTTTCGCGAAGCTGGTTGATGAAGATGGCGGTGGTCTTGGTCTGGCTGAGCCGACCGGTGATCTTTCGCAGTGCCTGGCTCATCAGTCGTGCCTGGAGACCCACGTGGGAGTCACCCATCTCGCCTTCGATTTCCGCACGGGGCACCAGAGCTGCCACGGAGTCAATGACGATGATGTCCAGCGAGCCGGAGCCCACCAGCATGTCCATGATCTCCAAGGCCTGCTCACCGGTATCCGGCTGCGAGACAAGCAGCGCGTCCGTGTCAACACCGAGCTTGGCCGCATAATCGGGGTCCAGGGCGTGCTCGGCGTCAATGAAGGCCGCAATGCCGCCGGCACGCTGCGCATTGGCAACTGCGTGCAGGGCAACAGTGGTCTTACCCGAGGATTCAGGACCGTAGATTTCAACTACGCGGCCGCGGGGCAGGCCGCCAATGCCAAGGGCGACATCCAAGGCGATGGAGCCGGTGGGAATGATCTCGATCGGAGCGCGGGTGTCATCACCCAGGCGCATGATGGAGCCTTTGCCGAACTGCTTGTCGATCTGGGCAAGCGCTGCTTCGAGCGCCTTTTCACGATCCGGGGTTGCCGCCATGGTTCACACCTCTGATGCTTTCTCGCTGTGGAGTGGCCCGAAAGGCCGCTTTCCTGTCATGTCAGACGCTATTACGGAGCACTGACATTTTTATGAGCCGAATCCGGCTATGTGGACAACCGGGCAATCCGGAAGCTCGGAAACACGGCCTTCGGGACCAATTTTCCTCTCAAAGGAGCATATCCCCATCCGAACAGATATTCGAACAACGGCCCGGCGTGTCACCGCGTCCCGCAGCCGGAACGGCGATCACCCGGCCCGTAAGCCGTCAGCTGGAGGCAGGCTTGATGTCCCGCCCAAGCCGGCGTTCCGGGGGAACATCCTGGACTTCGCATACGGCCAACCACACCTCGCGGGGGTGGTATCCGGAGGCCAACGCCTCAACTGCAGTCCTGCCACCCACACCTGCAAGTACCAAGGAACCGGCCAGGACCCGGGAATAACCTGGCCCGAATTCGTCGTCCATCAATCGCCAAAAGTCACTTGCCCTCACGGATAGAGTCTCTCACGGAGCCGGACTCTAGAATGGTTGCCATGAGCAATCCTCTCCAGAGCACGCCCGGTCAGGCCGTGTCAGGCGACGCCGTGGACGACGCCCTCCAGCAGGTGGAACACCAGCTGAGCCTGCTCTGGCGCCGCGCCCGGTCCATCTCCCACCAGCTCTCACGCCAGGTCCACCCGGATATGGAACCGGCCGCCTACGGGCTGTTGACCGTCATCCGGAGGGAAGGACCCATCAGGCTGACGGACCTGGCTACGTGCATCGGCGTTGGAAAGCCATCGGTGAGCCGCCAGATCGCCTTCCTCGAAAGCGTCGGGCTGGTCTACAAGGAAGCGGATCCCCAGGATGGGAGGGCACAATCCATCCGGCTGACCGAGAAGGGCGAGGACAAGATGCACCAGGTCCAGGATGCGCGCCGCCAAGTGTTCAGGGAACGCCTGGGCGAATGGCCGCTGGAGGATGTCCAGACGCTTGCGGACTACATGGGCCGCCTCAACGCCATCTACGGCGACGGCGTGCTCAAGGACGTCACCATGCGGGAAGCGGACAGCGCCCCGGAACCCACCGGGCCTGCTGACGCCTGATCCGCATTTGTGCCGGTACCGGTAGAAGGAACCCACCGGAAAAGCCACTTTTGGAAACACAAAGAAGGTCCCCAGCCATTGGCTGGAGACCTTCTTTCAATTCTGGTGGAACGGTTACCGGGCTCCGGAGAGCATTCCCTGCGGGAAGTCGTCCGTGAGGTCAAGATCGCGGCCGTAGCGCTGGGAGAACTCCTGCGGAACGGTGTCCGGTACGGCAACTCCCTCAGCAACAGCCACACGGTCGCTGACTTCGCGGAGCATGTGGGACAACGGAACATCCAGGGCTGTGCAGATAGAGGACAGGAGCTCGGAAGAAGCCTCCTTCTGGCCGCGTTCAACTTCACTCAAGTAACCAAGTGAGACGCGTGCGCTGTGCGAAACCTCGCGGAGGGTACGGCCCTGACGCTGGCGGACATCGCGCAGTACATCACCGATCTCGTGGCGTAGTACAACCATTTTGCGCTCCTTCTGTTCGCTCTGTGCCTGATCAGCCAAGCCCACATCCTTCCAGCGGACAACGCCGTTTACGGATACGGGCTGCTTTACCATCTGTATCGCCTTGCTCCCTCGTTCTTCCGGTTTCGCTGGTGGGCGGACCGGGTTGGTTTTTACATCCTAGGCGCCCCGGCTCTTCCGAAGCGACACAATGACACAACTATTGGCAATCAGTTTTTGTTCCCGGCTACTTTACGAACGGTAACCAACCGCTTCCACCGCAGCAAGCAGACGCGCCAGGGCCGCCTCGCACGCTTGCCCGCGGACGGACTGGCGGTCCCCCGTGAAGCTGAATTCGAAGGCTTCCGTTCCGGCGTCCGTAGCGATTCCAACGAACACTGTCCCCACGGCTTTACCGTCATGGGGATCCGGTCCGGCAACACCGGTGGTGGAAACACCAATCGTGGCATCGCAGGCCCGGCGGGCACCCTCGGCCATCGCTTCTGCGACACTCCCGTCAACAGAGCCGACGGCGGCAAGGAGTTCCTGCGGGACGTCCAGCACGCGGGCCTTGACGGAGTTTTGATACGCCACGACGCCACCTTGCAGCATCCCTGAGGCACCCGGCGTATTGGCCAGGGCCGCGGCCACCATGCCGGCAGTCAGCGACTCCGCCGTGGCCACAGTTTGCTTCGCGGCGATCGCCGCGGCGACCACCGCTGTCGAGATCTCTGCTGCGCCGGTGACAGCATTGCCGGACGTCATGCCCGGCGGCCCGCGGCGCGCAGCTTGAGGGCCTGGATGACATATTCGACGCCGGTCCACAACGTGATGGCAAGCGCCAGCATCATGACCCAGAAGGCTACGTCACCCAGCCAAGGGGCAATCGCCTTCAGCGGGAGGATGTACAGGAATATCGCAACGGTTTGGACCACTGTCTTCAGTTTTCCACCGCGGGAAGCCGGCATGACACCGTAGCGGATAACGACGAAGCGCAGGGCGGTGATCCCCCACTCACGGACCAGGATCAGGATGGTGACCCACCACGGCAGCTCGCCCAGGATGGACAGGAGAACCAAGGCTGAGCCGATCAGCAATTTATCGGCAATGGGATCGGCGATCTTGCCGAAGTTGGTGATCAGGCCACGCGCCCTGGCGATGTCGCCGTCGAGCTTGTCCGTGTAGATTGCGACACCGAAGGCCACCACTGCTGCCCAGCGCCAAAGTCCGTACTCGCCGTTGTCGGCCAGCAGGAACCAGACGAAAAACGGTACGAGGACGATGCGGAGCATCGTGAGGATGTTGGGCAGGTTCCAGACATCGGAGCTGCTGGAAGTCGCGTTATCACCCTCGGCTGTAGTCACCCCTCTAGGCTACCGTCTTTGGGGCTGCCGCTTTTTGCCCTTAGCGCCCGGTGAGCGACCAGGCGTCTTCGCCGTCCTCGTCCTCGTCATTGGGACCGTCAGCGCCGTCATAATACTCAATGGCCTGTGTCCGGTTGTCCAGGTCCGCCTGCACCAGGTCCTCCGCATAGCCGCCGACGGCGATGTTCGAGTTCGCGTTCTCGCTCAAGGCAGCCGTGTGGGCGTCGGGAGCAGCAGGCGACTCCTGGCCCTTCATCGCAGCCAGGACAGCCGCGAGATCATCGGGCTTGACCAGGACGTCACGTGCTTTGGAACCCTCGGAGGGGCCAACTACGCCGCGGGATTCGAGAAGGTCCATCAGGCGCCCGGCCTTGGCAAAGCCTACCCGCAGCTTGCGCTGCAGCATCGAAGTCGAGCCGAACTGCGTAGTGACCACCAGTTCGGTGGCCTGCAGCAGGACCTCGAGGTCATCTCCAATGTCGTCGTCGATCTGCTTCTTGGGGGCCTCGGCGGCAACGTCGTCGCGGTACACAGCCTGAAGCTGTCCCTTGACGTGCTCCACCACCTTGTGGATTTCGGATTCGGTCACCCAGGCACCCTGGACACGCATGGCCTTGGAGGCACCCATCGGCAGGAAGAGCGCATCACCTTGGCCAATGAGTTTCTCGGCGCCAGGCTGGTCCAGCACAACGCGGGAGTCCGTCACCGAAGAGGTCGCGAAGGCCATGCGGGAAGGGACGTTCGCCTTGATCAGGCCCGTCACCACGTCCACGGAAGGTCGCTGGGTGGCCAGGACCAGGTGGATACCGGCAGCGCGGGCGAGCTGGGTGATGCGGACAATCGAGTCTTCGACGTCGCGCGGGGCCACCATCATCAGGTCTGCGAGCTCGTCCACGATCACCAGCAAATACGGATAGGGCTTGATGACGCGCTTGGAGTCCACCGGCGGCACCACTTTGCCCGCACGGACTGCCTTGTTGAAATCATCAATGTGCTTGAACCCGTAGTTGGCGAGGTCGTCGTAGCGTGCGTCCATCTCCCGGACCACCCACTGCAAAGCTTCCGCGGCCTTTTTGGGGTTGGTGATGATGGGCGTGATCAGGTGCGGGACGCCCTCATAAGCGGTGAGCTCCACACGCTTGGGGTCCACCATGACCATGCGCACTTCATCCGGGGTGGCGCGCATGAGGATGGAGGTGATCATGGAGTTCACGAAGCTCGACTTACCGGCACCCGTAGCACCGGCCACCAACAGGTGGGGCATCTTGGCAAGGTTCGCCACCACGTAGCCGCCCTCAACGTCCTTGCCGACACCCATGACCATGGGGTGGTCGGTCCGGCGGGCGTTCTGGCTCCGGAGCACATCGCCCAGCGAAACCGTTTCGCGGTCAGTGTTGGGAATCTCGATACCAATGGCGGATTTACCCGGAATGGGGCTCAGTATGCGGACATCACTGGAAGCCACCGCATAGGAAATGTTCTTGGACAGCGCCGTTACACGCTCCACCTTGGTGCCGGGCGACAACTCGATCTCGTAGCGGGTCACGGTGGGGCCACGGCTGAAGCCCGTCACTGCAGCGTCCACATTGAACTGCGTCAAGGTGTCCGTCAGGGCGGCCACGACCGCGTCATTGGCCTCCGTGCGCTCCTTGGGAATGGAGCCCGGTGTCAGGTAATCCGACGCCGGCAGGGTGTAGGTGACGTCCCCGGCCAGGGACAGCTGTTCCGTGCGTTGGGGAATCGGAGTTTGCGGGAGGGGTGCCCCCGCAGGCTTCGCGGGGACCTGCGCCACAGTGGGGGCGGGCACGGTCATGTCGGGGGTGATCACCGGAATGGCTTCGGTGGGGTTGTCGATTCCGGGCACGCCCCCCAGACCTTGGGCCGCCTTGATCTTCCCGACGGCGATCTCGGCCTGGGTTGGGCGACGCACCCCCGGCGGGACCCGGGGTTCGGGCGCTGCGGGAGTTTCGTCGTCGTCGACTATTGCGTGTTCAAACGCTTCATCCCCGACGTAACCCTCAAGGCCGGCGTCGGGTTCTTCGTCCTTGCCGAAGAGGCGCATGCGCTTTTTCTTTGGCTTGGCAGGCGCGTCGTTTTCGTAAAGATAGCTGCGATCGTGGGCGTCCTTGCCAGAGTTGTCCATAAGGTCAACGCCCATAAGGTGCTCGTAAGCGCCCCGGATGCGGGCAGGAATGGCTCCGAAGGGGGTTGCGTTGACGATCAGGAAGGAAACAAAGGCCAGGAGGCTGTAGAG
The DNA here is from genome assembly GCF_059739405.1 of Arthrobacter sp. TmtSoilC79. Classification (NCBI taxonomy): domain Bacteria; kingdom Bacillati; phylum Actinomycetota; class Actinomycetes; order Micrococcales; family Micrococcaceae; genus Arthrobacter; species Arthrobacter sp. TmtSoilC79. Next base: position 2,982,258 of record NZ_AP046051.1, read on the forward strand.
AATGACCGGCACTGCAACGTGGATGGCGGCCAAAGGCGCGGCGGCCAGGAATCCCAGCATGCCACCTGCGCGGCGCAGGCCATCGAATCCGTCGGCAACCGTGGGCAGGCCACCAATGACGTGGGCCAGGCCCGAACCGGCAAGGGTCATGACCATGAAGCCAATACCCACGCGGTTGTTGCCCCGGCCGTCCTGGGGCTTCCGGAACAACCTGAACGCACAGACAAAAAGCATGAAGGGCAGGAGCAGGGTCATCCAGCCGAATGTGCCGTTGACCACGCTGTAGACAACGTCCGGAAGCCAGCCCGTCAGCCCCCACCAGGCGAACGTGGCAATCGCGATGCCCAACACCAGGTTGAACAAAGCTGCGCCGTCGCGCCGGTCCGCGGGATCGAGGTCGCTGACATCGTAGCCAATGCGCCGGACGCCGGCACCGACCACATGGCCGATCCCCTGCCAAAATCCGGAAAGCAAGCGCAAGGGCAACGGAGCCTGGGGCTCGACGGCGGCTGCTTGCTTGGTGCGGGCAGTGCTTCCCCGACCATTCCTGGCCGCGGCTGCAGTGCTTTTGGATGCAGCTGCGCCCCGGCCTGTGCCGCCGGATTTACTGCTGGAGCTGCCTCGTGGCGTGGAGGTAGTACGGGTCGCCATAAGTGCCACGGTACCCCAAGGGGGCCTGAAATCCGCGGATTTCAGGCCCCCTTGGGTATGCATGTTGCCCGCAGGCTATGCCTCGAGGACCACCGGGATGATCATGGGGCGCCGGCGGAGCTTGCGGTTGACCCAGGTGCCAATGATCCTGCGCACCACTTGCTGCAACTGGTGATTGGTGTGGTCGGCGTGATTAAGCACGGCGTCCTCCAATGCGGCGTTGATCTTGGGAATGATCTCGTCAAAGACGGAATCGTCCTCGGCGACGCCCCGCGCATGGATTTCCGGCCCTGAGACGATCTTGCCGGTAGTGCGGTTGATGACCGTGATGATGGAAATGAAGCCTTCATCTCCGAGGATGCGGCGGTCTTTGAGGTCCGCGTCGGTGATTTCACCCACGCTGGATCCATCCACGTAAACGAATCCGACCTCCACCTGGCCAACGATGTTGGCTTTGTGGTCCTTGAGGTCAATCACCGTTCCGTTGTCGCTGAGGATAATGCCCTCGGACGGAACCCCGGACTCCAACGCGATGTTGCCGTTGGCGATGAGGTGTCGGGTTTCCCCGTGCACCGGCATGGCGTTCAGCGGCTCCAGGATGTTGTAGCAGTACAGCAACTCCCCTGCCGCTGCGTGCCCGGAGACGTGGACCTTGGCCGTGCCTTTGTGGATCACGTCCGCACCGAGCTTGAGGAGTCCGTTGATGATGCGGAACACGGCGTTCTCGTTGCCGGGAATCAGGCTTGAGGCCAGGATGACGGTGTCGCCGGGTCCAACCACTACGCGGTGGTCGCCGTTGGCCATCCGTGACAGCGCAGCCATGGGCTCGCCCTGTGAACCGGTGGACATGAGGACCACGCGGTCATCGGGCATGTTGTCGATGTTCTTGATGTCCACCAGGATGTTATCCGGCACATCGAGGTACCCCAGTTTGGCGGCGATGGCCATGTTGCGGACCATGGAACGGCCGACGAAAGCGACCTTCCTGCCATGCTTTTCCGCAGCATCAAGGACCTGCTGGACCCTGTGGACGTGGGAAGAGAAGGAGGCAACGATAAGGCGCTTCTTGGCCTGTCCGAACAAGCGGTCCAGGGTAGGGCCGATTTCCTTCTCGGCCGTAGTGAACCCGGGGACGTCCGCGTTGGTGGAGTCGGCCATGAAAAGGTCCACGCCCTCCTCGCCCAACCGTGCGAAGTGGCGGAGGTCGGTGATGCGGCCGTCCAGGGGCAACTGGTCCATCTTGAAGTCGCCGGTGTGCAGGACGTTGCCGCCCTCGGTCCGGATGAAAACAGCCAAGGCGTCCGGGATGGAGTGGTTGACGGCAACGAACTCGCACTCAAACGGGCCGAACTGCTCCACCTGGCCCTCGGTGACGGTAAGGGTGTACGGCTTGATCCGGTGTTCCTGAAGCTTTGCTTCCACCAAGGCAAGGGTGAGCTGGGACCCGATCAGCGGAATGTCGGCCTTGAGGCGCAGCAGATAGGGAACAGCGCCGATGTGGTCCTCGTGGCCGTGGGTCAGCACGACGCCTACGACGTCCTGCAGCCGGTCCTCAATGTAGGAGAAATCGGGCAGGATCAGGTCCACTCCGGGCTGCGTCTCTTCGGGGAAGAGCACGCCACAGTCAACGACCAGCAGCTTGCCGTCGATTTCGAAGACGGCCATGTTGCGGCCGATCTCTCCCAGGCCACCGAGCGGAACAATCCGCAGCGTACCTTTCGGCAGTTTCGGCGGAGTAACCAGTCCGGGAAGGGCGGTTTGGGTCATATTGTGCTACTTTCCGGCGGTACCGGCCTAGACGTTGAAGTCCATTCCGGCTTCCGCCAAATCCCCGCGGATGATTTCGATCTCGGCCGCGTCCGGCTCCACGAGGGGCAAACGGACAACCGAGTTGGGCAGGACTCCCTGCCACTTGAGAATCTGCTTGGCGGCTACTGCGCCTTGGACCCGCGTCATGGTTGCGCGAATGACGGGTTCCAGTTCAAAGTTGATGGCCCTCGCAGTGGCGAGGTCGCTGGCGTTCACGGCGTCGATCAGTTCGCGGAAGCGACGCGTGGCCACGTGAGTGGTGACGCCCACCAGGCCGACGGCGCCGAGCGCCATCCACTGGAGGGTCAATCCGTCATCACCGGAATAGAAGACCAGGTCGGTCTCAGCCATGACCCGGGTCGCGGCGGCAAAGTCTGCCTTGGCGTCCTTGACCGCCACGATGTTCTGGTGCTTGGCCAGGCCGATCATGGTCTCAGGAGCAATCGCAATGGAGGAGCGGCCCGGGATGTCGTAGAGCATGACGGGCAGGTCCGTTGAGGATGCAATCGTCTCAAAGTGCGCCCGGACACCGGCTTGGCTGGGCTTGTTGTAGTAGGGCGTCACGATCAGGAGTCCGTCAACGCCCACTTCAGCGGCACGCTGGGAGAGGTGGACCGAGTGCGCGGTGTCGTTGGTGCCGGTTCCGGCGATGATGGCGGCTTTGCCACCGACGGCTTCTTTGACCGCCCGGAACATGCCCACGTTTTCGTCATCCGTGAGCGTTGAGGTCTCTCCTGTGGTGCCGGTGACAACGAGGCCATCGCAACCATCCTGGACCAGCTTCTCTGCGAGCGCGGCGGCTTGATCGTAGTCCACCTTGCCGTCCTCGGTGAACGGGGTGACCATGGCGGTCAGCAGGGTACCAAGGGCGGGAGTGTGGGCGCGCAAGTCAGACATAGGAAAAACGTTACCCTGTCACGGGCTCGTTACAAGAATGGGTCCCGCGTGATGGTCCTCATGCACCGGCTGCGGTTCTGGAGTCATGGGCGGCGACACCGTCCCCTCGTGGCCGCTCCCCCGCCGCCGGGCAGCAAAACTTCGCGGCTATGCCGGCCCACTTGTCCGCGCAGGTTGCTCAGCGCAATACTGCGCCACGGCCCGCTCCTTGAGGTGTTCGGCCCAGGTCACCAGCCGCTGGGAAGCGCGAACGTACTCGAACAGTTCCAGCGGCGTCAGGGAACCCAGGTCCGCCTCGGATAGCCGCCGGGCAAGTTCAGCCCCTGGCGGCTGCTCGGCCAACACAGTTCCTTCGCGGCGCCACTGGGTGTCTTCGGGGGGTTCGCCGGCGACGAGTTGCCTGAACAGGAAGTCGACGACACCGGGGCTCATCGCTTTCATGGGCCCGGCGAGACCTTCGGGTGGCGTGGGAACATCGTTCATCCTGCCATGCTATTCGAACATATATTCGAAGACAAGAGCCGGGTCCGTTCCGGCCACGCCGGCCGCAGCCCTCCCAGATGCCCGGTCAGCCGTGCGCGTTGGCGACAGCCGCCAGCTGTGGACCCAGCCTGTCAGCCATGAGCCGGTAGCCGGCATTGTTGGGATGCAAGGTATCGGGCATCATCACCGCAGCCTCCGCCGGGGTGAACACCCCTTCGCCATCCAGCAAGTGAGTGCGCGTATCCCCCCGCTCGCGGACTAACCCCACCACATCTGCCACGGCCTTCCTGTAGTCCGCGAGCGTCCACCCAACGGCATTGGGCGCCTCCTCGCGGGGAAGGGAAAGGACCGGAGAGATGACCGCGATAGGCACCTCCGGGTGTGCCCTCCGGATAGCGCTGAGGAAGCCCAATACCTGGCTCGCGAAGGTCCGGCCCGAGAAGGCGGCCACGTTGTAGGTGTTGATTCCCAGGCATAAGGAGATGAAGTCTGCCGGCAGCTGGCAAATGGTGCTCTCCGCCGCCGGGTCCAAATGGCATTCACCACCGAAACCCAAGGACTGTAACTGCCAGCCGTATTGCCTGGCCACCACAGCAGGCCACGCCTCTGATGGACCATCGGCCTGCCTGCATTGGGTGATGGAGCTGCCGTAGGTGATCCATCGTTTGCCGGATCCCCCGGCAACCTGAACGTCTTCGCCCTTCAGCGACACCTCCAGCACCCTGAGGAAACCATACTGTGGCAGCCAAAGCTGAACAGTTGATTGCGGCGGCATGGAGCCAAGATCGAGATCATGACTGACACGGCCGGCGCCCGACACACGATGCCGGAGGACCCCGTTCACCAGGACGTCGAAAGGCGATCCGTCCTCGGGGCCTTCGGCTTCGATGACCAGGTGCCCGGTCGTTGCTGTCCAGGTTGCGTGGATCCCGGCGCACATCCTGGCGCGCTCCTCAAGGCCGTCCGTGGCCGGCGGCATGAACAGGTCGCCGTCAAGGCGCCGGAACTGCTGCCAGCCGTCGGAATCGTTCATGATGGTGAATGCTCCAGCCCACTGGGCGTTGACGGATTCCATGGCATGGGACTCTACCGCCGGAACGGCTCACAGTTGGCTATGAGACCATCGCAGCATGACTTCCCAAGAGACTGCCCCTCCGCGGAAAGCGCGCGACGGCGGCCAGGTCTCCTCCCGGCTTACAGGGATCGACGCCGCCAGGGGTGCAGCGTTGCTGGGCATGATGTCCACGCACCTCCTGCCGACGTTCGGACCCGCCCCATCGTGGGACCCCACGTTCGTGGGGTTGGTGTTTTCGGGGCGGTCATCTGCCTTGTTCGCGGTCCTCGCCGGAATCGGACTGGCGTTGACTACCGGCAAGCAGGAGCCACGCCAAGGGGGCGAACTCCGCGCGGCCAGGGGTGGGGTCGCCATGCGGGCGCTGGTGATCGCCGTCGTCGGGCTTGCCCTGGGTGGGCTGGATGTCAACATCGCAGTGATCCTGGTGCACTACGCCGTACTTTTCCTCTGCATCCTTCCGTTCCTTGGGCTGAGGTTGAAGGCACTGTCTTTCTGGGCGTTGGGATGGGTCCTTTTATCCCCAGTGGTGGCCTACTTGCTCCGACCCCTGCTGCTGGAGACCACTCCGCCCTTGCAACTGGGCCACAATCCCGGCACGGAGGACCTGGGGACGCCCGGCCAACTCCTTGCCGATATCTTCTTCACTGGCTACTACCCGGTTTTCCAGTGGATTTCCTACCTGCTGATAGGCCTGGTCATCGGACGCCTGGCGCTGACCAGGACCAAAGTGCAATTGTTGCTGCTGGCCGGCGGAGTGGCAGTAGCCGCTGCGGCCAAAGTGGTCGGATTCCTGGCCATGGAAGCCTGGGGCGGCCGCGCCGCCCTGGAGAAGCTCCCCGGCACCCGCGGGTACCCCTTGGACAGCATGCTGCAGGTAAACCTGACGGGGCTGGATCAAACGGGTTCATGGTGGTGGCTGGCCACGGCATCCCCCCATGCCGGCACCACGCTGGACCTTTTGCACACCAGCGGAACAGCTGCCGCGGTGGTGGCTTTCTTCCTGCTGCTGGCTGCCGCCGCGGAAAACCTCAAGGTCAATATCCTCATGGTGCTCAGTGGACCGGGAGCCATGACGCTGAGCCTCTATTCCGCCCATGTATGGGTGGTTTCCGGGTTCACCAACAAGCCGCTGCCCGCCGGGTGGACGGAAGAGGGCATGTACTGGACCCAGGCGCTTTGCGCAGTGGTGATCGGTGCGTGTTTCGCCTTGCTCCGGCGTCGTGGGCCCTTGGAATGGGTGGCCCACCAGGCGTCAAGGCTCGGCAGCTACCGGCCCGCAGCGGTGGGCTGAGACCGGAACAGCTTCACGGCGTCGCGCATTGATGCCCGGGCGCGCTTACGGTCGCCGGAGGCGTCATAGGCGCAACTCAACCGGAACCATGAACGCCAGTCTTCCGGCGCGGCTTCGGCCTCGGCACGGTACTTTTCAAATTCGGCATCCGCGGCAGACCGGACAATCCGACCTCCAGGTGTGCGCGGCAGTGTGTCCTCGGGCAAGCCGCCTTCGGCTTCCAGGACCTTGGCCATTTGTTCGGTTCGCGCACCAAAGAGCAGTTCGCGGATGAGGGCCCACGCCCCGACGATCGGCAGCACAAGGTAGGCCGCTCCTATGCCCTTCGCTATCAGGTTGGGGTCACCGAGCAGGAGGAACGAGCGCTGCACGGAGACCACCAGGTACAGGACCAGCAGGAGGGTGATGGCACCAACCCAGATTTTGGTGCGGTTCTTCTTCAACGAAGTCCAGAAATTTCCCATGAACCTAAAGTCCCAGCTCCAAATAACCATCAAGGCCAACAGTGAGGCCGGGGTTCGCTGCAACTTTGCGCAGCCCCAGCAGGACACCGGGCATGAACGAAGCCCGGTCAAAGGAGTCGTGACGCAACGTCAGTTGCTCACCAGGGCCGCCAAACAGGACTTCCTGGTGGGCTACCAAACCCCGGAGCCTGACGCTGTGGACACGGACGCCCTCCACATCACAGCCCCTGGCCCCGTCCAAGGACGTCTCCGTGGCGTCCGGACTTGCCGGCACCCCGGCTTCCCGACGGGCCTCCGAGATCAGCTGCGCTGTGCGAACGGCCGTGCCGGAGGGAGCATCCACCTTGTTCGGGTGGTGCAGTTCAATGATTTCAACGGACTCGAAATACTGGGACGCCTTGGCGGCAAACGCAGAAGCCAGCACGGAGCCCAGGGCAAAGTTGGGGGCGATCAGGACGCCGGTGCCCGGGTTCTGTTCCAATAAGGCGCGAAGGGAGTCCAGCTTGTCCGCGTTCCAGCCGGTAGTGCCCACAACGGCGTGCATCCCGTGCTCGACGGCGAACCGGACGTTGGCCTCGGTAGTATCCGGAACGGTGAGGTCAACAACATACTGCGCACCGGCGTCGAGCAGGGTTTCCAGGGAATCGCCGCGGCCCAGGGCGGCTACGAGCTTCATGTCATCAGCTGCTTCCACAGCTTTAACGGCTTCACTTCCCATGCGCCCGTTGGCGCCCAGCACTGCAACAGCAAGTTGTTCGGTCATGCCGTTAACCCTACCGCCGGGCCGGGGCCCGGCAGGAACCGTGACCCGGGGCTACTCTCCCGCGCCAACCCACTCAACGGTGCCATCGGAAAAGAACTGTTCCTTCCAGATGGGCACCTGTGCCTTGACCCTGTCCACCAGCTCGGCACAGACGGCAAACGCCTGCCCCCGGTGCGCCGCTGCGACGGCACACACCAGCGCCGGGTCGCCTATCTGGAGCATTCCGATGCGGTGTGCCGCCCAGATCCGAACCGGTTGATCGGCTTCGCCTGAGTGTTCGGCTACCAACTGTGCCACGACGTCGGACATGACCTGGTGCGCCGTGGGATGGGCGCTGTAACTGAGCCGGTCCACCGCTTTGCCGGAATCGTGGTTCCGCACCACACCACTGAAGCTGACTACCGCACCGGCGGTGTCCGATTCAACAGCCGCGATGGCTTGGTCAACGGAGATTGGTTCGGCGCTGAGGACCGCGCTGACTACTTCGAAGTCTGTTTCAGTGCCCATGGCTGCCTTCCAGTTGTTCGCATAAGTGCCCAATGACCGGGTCCAGGACGGCAAGCCCATCCATAACCCCTTTCGGGGATCCCGGCAGGTTGATGATGAACGTCTTCCCCGCGGCTCCCGCGTGGCCACGGCTCAGCATGGCCATGGGGGTTTTCGCAGCACCCGCGCGCCGGATTCCTTCCATGATGCCCGGTATTTCCCGGTCCAGGAGCGGAAGCGTCATTTCCGGTGTCATGTCATCCGGGCTGAGTCCTGTTCCGCCGCTGGTGATGACGACGGCGGGGTCCTGGGTCAGGAGCGCCCTCAGGGCAGCGCCCACGGGTTCTCCGTCCGGAACCACCATGGTGGGAAAGGTTTGGAACCCATGTTCATTGAGCCAGTCCAGGATAATGGGCCCGGTCTCGTCGGCGTAGATTCCGGCTGCGGCGCGGGTGGAGGCGATCACGACGCCGGCCTTCCGGACACTGTTCGGTTCACAAGCGCTCATTTGCCGGCCTCCTGGAGAGGTTCCCCGGAAACGTCCCAGTCGCCGCTCTTGCCACCGCTTTTGGCGAGCACGCGGATGTCGGTCAGCACTGCGTGCTTATCCACGGCCTTGATCATGTCGTAGACACTCAGTGCCGCCACCGACGCCGCTGTCAGGGCCTCCATTTCGACGCCGGTGACGCCCTTGGTCTTGACGGTAGCCACAATGTTCACTGCGTCAGCACCGAGGTCGAAATCCACCGTTACCTTGGAAATCGGCAACGGGTGGCATAACGGGATCAGCTCCGGAGTCTTCTTCGCCGCCATGATTCCTGCCACCCGGGCCACGGCGAGCGCGTCACCTTTGGGCAACTCGCCGGCACCAAGGAGCGCCATCACTTGCCCGGTGGTGCGGACCGTTGCCGTTGCGGTGGCCTGGCGGGTGGTAACTGCCTTCGCCGACACATCAACCATTTGTGCGGTGCCGTCCTGCCGGAGGTGCGTCAGCCCGCCGTCGTGCTCTGTTCTTGTCCCGGGAGTTTCATTCACAGCATCCATACTTCCACTTCGGCTCCTGCGTTGAGTTCCGTGACGGCGGCGGGTATCTGGATCAACGCATTGGCGCGGGCCAAGGCATGCACCAGATGGGACCCGGCCCCACCTTCCATGTGGACCGTGCCATCGCCGGCCACAGATCCGCGCCGGACCTGGTGCTTGCCGTCGGGCGAGGTCAGCGGCGCAGCCAGGCGCGCCGCCTGGACGGTCCTGGGGGCCGGCGTACCCATGACCTCGGACAAAGCCGGCCGGAGGAACATTTCGAAGGAGACGAGGCAGCTGACCGGATTCCCGGGAAAACCAAGGAAGGGAACGCCGTTGAAGGTTCCCAGGCCCTGCGGCCCGCCCGGCTGCATGGCAACGGGGACGAAATCAACAGGCTGGCCCACCATGGCCTGGCGCACCACCTCGTAGGCTCCTTTGCTCACTCCCCCGGTAGTGACGATGATGTCCACAGCAGTCTCCGCCTCGCCGGTGTGATGTTGAAGGACCGACAAAAGGCTGGAGGGATGGTCATCTGAAATACCGGAACGGACAACCTCCAGGCCGGCTTGGCGCATGGAGGCCTCCAGCAGCGTGCCGTTGGAGTCGAAGATCTTCCCGGCAGTCAGCGCCTCCCCCGGTTCCACCACCTCATCCCCGGTGGTCACCAGGAGGACCCGCAGAGGTTCGGGAACCTCGACCGTTGCCAGGCCCAGGGCCGCCAACAGGCCAAGCTGGGCCGGTCCCAACAGGGTGCCGGCAGCCAAGGCAAGTGCGCCGTGTTCGATGTCGCTGCCACTGTTCCGCACATAGGTACCGGGCGACACGGCGGGAAGCTCCACGACGGCATCCGTGTCGCTTGGCTCGGGAAAGGACGCGGGGCTGGCCTTTTCGACAGGCACGACGGCGTCTGCCCCGTCAGGAATCATTGCTCCGGTCATGATCGGGGCGGCAAAGCCGGGCTCCAGGGCCGCCGGCGCCGCACCGGCCGGGACAGGAGCCGCTACGCGGAGTTCCGCGCCCTGTCCGGGAATGTCCTGCGAGCGAACGGCAAAGCCGTCCATCTGGGAGTTGTCGAACGGCGGAAGGGACAGGGGTGCGAAGAGGTCCACGGCGAGCGGCTTTCCCAGGGCTTCGAGCAATGGCACCCGGCAGGTGCCCTTGGCGGCGGCGACGCCTGCCAGCAATTCCACCACTGCCTGGCGATGGTTTGCGACTGATCTGGGCACGGACAACCTCCTGTAGTGACATCCCTGCTACCGGGAATTCTCCGGACCTACCCAGACTAGGGCCTCATCCCACCTTGACGTTGATGGTGTGGTAGCCCGTGGCGCCGTCGGGAGCCACGGGGGCTTTGTCCTCGGTCTGCGGTTGGCCCGTGGAGTCGGTGGCCCGCACTTGTACCTCGTAGTCGCCGGGAGAGAGTTCAACGCCCAGTTGCCACTGGTACCAGGTGTCGGTTGAAATCCCTCCGGCCAGCGTGGCCTGCTTCCATGGTCCACGGTTGAGCCGAAGCTCCACCCGGCTGACTCCCCGGTGCTGGGCCCAGGCCACGCCTCCGAACTGCACCGTTCCTGATTGGACAGTCCTGCCGCTGCGGGGAACATCGATGCGGGACTGCGTTTTGATGGGACCGTGATCGCTCCAGCCGCGGGGAGTCCAGTAGGCGGTATCGTCGGCGAAGCGTGTGACTTTCAGTTCGGTCAGCCACTTGGTGGCCGAAACGAATCCGTAGAGGCCAGGGACAATCATGCGCACAGGGAAGCCGTGTTCCAAGGGAAGTGGCTCGCCGTTCATGCCCACGGCGAGCATTGCATCACGGTTGTCCGTCAACGCCTCCAAAGGGGTGCTCGCTGTCCAGCCGTCGTTGCTGGTGCTCAGCACCATGTCCGCGCCCGCCTTGGGCCGGGCCATGGCGAGAAGCTCCCTGACCGGCCAGCCCAACCAGAGTGCGTTGCCGATCAGGTCTCCACCTACGTTGTTGGACACGCAGGCGATGGTGATGTGACGCTCCGTCATGGGCTTGGAGAGAAGCGTGGCGAAATCAAGTTCGACCTCGTTCTCCACCATCCCGGTGACCTTGAGCTTCCACGCAGGCGGGTCGATGGCAGGGACGGTCAGTGCAGTGTCAATCCTGTAGAAATCGGCGTTGGGGGTCACCAGCGGGCTGATACCGTCCACCGACAGCGAGGCGCCGGCGGGTATTGCCTGGGTCGGCGTTGTTGGCTCCGGGAGGGTCATGGACTCCCGGAAACCTGACGCCACGGTGGTTGCGCGGGTGAGGACGGCGGTAACGGTTCCGGCCACGGCGGCCGCAAGGGAGGTTCCGGCGAGGGCATTAAGGAAGCTGCGCCGCGCCAGCGGCGCGGGATCGTCACCCTGGCGCGCCCGTGCAGCACCGGGAGGGAGCCAGGTGGCGAGCCGGCGGACGAGTGCCCGCAACAGCAGCATGGTAACGATTGCAGCGACGATAGGGGCCAGGGCCGCTTGCGGGCCCGCCTGGGCACGGGTAACGACGGCGGTCAGGCCGGCCGCCCCGGCAACTCCGGCCATCGTCAGGCCCCAGCCAGTACGGCGGCGTTCCAGGACACCTGCCAGTGCTGCCAGCAGCCCTGCGACGATCCCGATCGAGGCGATCAATACGATCTTGTCCGCAGTGCCGAACAACTGTACAGCGAGGTCCTTGACCCCCGGAGGGACGGCGTCGATCACTGCACCGCCCAAGGCAGTGACCGGAGAAACCAAGGGACTCAGCAGGCCAGCGGTCAGCTCGCCCGCGGCGATCCCGGCGCCGCCGGCCGCGATGCCGGACGCCGCAGCCCACAGGCGTGGGTTGGGCCGGGCCCGCGGCGACTTCTGTGCTTGGGGTCCGGACGGGACTGCGGTGTCCCGAGTCCCTGCGCGTCCCTGTGTGCCTGTGGTTTCCGGCGTGCCCGAGGATTCCTGTGTGCCTGCGGTGTCCCGGGTCCCTGCGCGTCCCTGTGTGCCTGTGGTTTCCGGCGTGCCCGAGGTCTCAGGGGTCGCTGCGCGTCCCTGCCCGTCCTCCCACTGGCCTGGCTTGTCGATACTGCTGGGCGTGGTCATGCGTCGCCTCCTGGGCGTTGCTCTGTTGAAGTCCCGGTCGAAACCGGGAGGGAAGATGGCGGAACCTCCCGCGCCGGAAGGAATGCGGCCGGACCCTGGTCAGCTTGAAGCGGCACAGCTTGAGATGGAACAGCTTGAGATGGAACAGCTTGAAGCGGGTCAACTTGAGATGAAACAGCCGGTTTCGAACCCGAGGCGGGAGGGGCTGCTGTGAGCGGCCCCTCCGCGAGGGGGCCAGCGGGAAGGGGGCCTGCGGGAAGGGACAGCGCAAACCGGCAGCCGCCGTCGACGTTCTCTACGGTGACCGATCCCCCGTGCGCCTTGACGATGCCGGCCACCATGCTCAGTCCGATGCCCGCGCCACTGTAGCTGCCTTGCAGCCCCTCAGCAGCTCCACGGGCGGGATCTTTCTGCCAACCCGTCTCGAACAGGTGGGGCAGGTCCTCGGCAGGAATGCCCCCGCACTGATCCTGTACCGCAACCACTGCCCGCCAGTCGTTCTCCGTGCCTTCCCGGGCCGTGCTGTCCTCTCCGACGCTGTCACTTCCAACGCTGCCCCTTCCAACGCTGACGTGGACTTCGGTGCCCGGGCGGCTGTAAGTGATGGCGTTGAGCAGGATGTTCCGAACGGCCCTGGCGAGGCTTGGTCCGTCGGCGACTGCCATGCACTCCCGGTCCCCGCCGCCGTCGAGCGTGATGCCGCGTTGGGCGGCCAAGGGCGCAAGATCGGAGAGTGCATCACTGACGAGGTCGTAAAGGTCCAGGGGTTCTGCACGAAGGCGCAGGGTGCCGGCCTGGATCTTGGACAACTCGAGGAGGTCGTTGACCATGGCGGTCATCTGCTCGGTCTGACCGATGATTTTCCGGTAATAGCCAGGGACATCTGACGCCATGCCGTCTTCCAGTGCCTCCGTCATGGCACGCATGCTGGCCAGCGGGGTCCGGAGGTCATGCGAAATCCACGACACAAGCTCCCGCCGGGCAGTCTCAATGGCGGCTTCGCGTTCGCGTGACTCGGCGAGGCGCCGGCTGCTGGCTTCGAGCTCCTGGGCAAGTTCGGCAAGTTCGGACGTCATGGCCGGAGCGCTTCCCCGCCCCTCTCCTGCATGGTCAAGGGTTTCTCCACGGCCTAGCCGCCGCGCAGCATCCACCAACCGGGCCGCATTCCGGGACACGCCGGCGCCCAACATCAGGGACAGTGCTACAGCTACGGCTGAGGCCATGGCCAGGATGTACCACATGACTTCCAGGTCCCTCGCGGAGATGAACATGGCATTGAAGGCGCTGACCATGCCGGCTACCAGGACTGCCACTGTAGCCACCACCACCAGGCAGATCTGCGCCAGGACAGATGCCCGCCGCAGCAGGCGCAGGCTGAGCAAGGTGGCTGCGCCGATGAGGACGGCCCAGAACAGCACCCAGGCCAGGATGGTCCAGAGCTCACTGCCCTCCATGGCCCTCCTCCCCTGTATCGGTAGGGCCGGCAACTATGTCGGAGCTGCCCGCAACCTGGCCGGCGCCGGAATCGAAACGGTACCCCACGCCCCAGACGGTTTTGAGCAGTTCCGGTTTGGTGGGGTTGGCTTCAATCTTTTCCCGAAGACGGCGCACGTGCACTGTAACGGTCGAGAGGTCGCCGAAGTCCCAGCCCCACACGGCTTTGATGAGTTCCTCCCGGCTGAAAACCTGGTTGGGACGCCGCATCAGGAAAGCCAGGAGATCAAATTCACGGACTGTCAACGCCAGCAGAACTCCATGGTGCGTGACCGTCCGGGATGCGGGATCCAGTTCGAGCCCAGCAGCTTCCACGGGTGGTTCCGGCGTGAACTCCTTGATGCTTCGCCGAAGCACCGATTTCACCCTCAGGACCAGTTCCCGTGGCGAGAAGGGCTTGGTGACATAGTCATCGGCCCCCATCTCCAAGCCCCGGATCCTGTCATCTTCGGTCCCCAAAGCCGTGACCATGATGACCGGTACGCTCATGGTTCGGCGGAGCCGCCGGCACACTTCAACGCCGTCCAGTCCAGGCAACATCCGGTCCAGGATCACGAGGTCGGGCTGCCGCTCGGCTGCCAGCTCCAGTGCCGTGAACCCATCACCGGCCATATCCACTTGGAAGCCCGCCTGCAGCAGATAGTCGCGGACCACATCGGCGATGGTCTGTTCGTCTTCGACCAGGAGGATGCGTCGATTCCCTGGTTCCGCTGATGATGCCGTAGGTGTGGTCACACTTTCAGCATAGGTTTGCCGGCGATGTCCGGCACCCGATCATGGCTTCCCCGGCGCAAGCGTATGGAATCCGTAAGAACTGTATGACTGTAATCGGTGTCACTGATCCCGCCACGGTGGCGTAGCCTGAATTTATGAGTGTTCAGCTGGGAATGCCGGTGCCCCCTCCGGCAGGCGCCGCCGGCAGCAAGGAAAGTGGCGTCCCCGTACCGCCGCCGCGGCCAGCGGAAACGCCTGCGGGCTTGTGGGACCGTTATGGCCGGCGGGCTACCGATATGCGCCTGTCCCTGACGGACAAATGCAACCTGCGCTGCACCTACTGCATGCCGGCCGAGGGACTGGAATGGCTCTCCAAACAGGCCGTGATGACCAGGGACGAGATCGTCAGGATCGTCCGCATCGGTGTTGACTCTCTGGGCGTTCGCGAACTCCGGCTCACCGGCGGCGAGCCCTTGGTCCGCGCTGACTTGGTGGACATTATTTCCGGAATCCGCACTGATCATCCGGACCTTCCCATCTCCATGACCACCAACGGCGTTGGGCTGGACAAAAAAGCGGCGGCGCTGAAGGCTGCAGGCCTGACAAGGATCAACGTCTCGCTCGACTCCTTGCACGAGGAAACCTTTACCCAACTCACGCGCCGGCCCTTCCTGGATCGCGTCCTGGCCGGTGTCGACGCCGCTTGGGCAGCCGGCTTGGGGCCGGTCAAGTTGAACGCAGTGCTGATGCGCGGAATCAACGACGCCGAATCACCGGACCTGCTGGCCTGGGCGTTGGACCGAGGCTATGAGCTCCGCTTCATTGAACAAATGCCCCTGGACGCCGATCACGGATGGACGCGTCGCAACATGATCACGGCCGCGGAAATCCGCGAACTGGTTTCCCGTGACTTCGTGCTGGGCCGGGACCCCCGGGAACGGGACAGCGCCCCCGCCGAGCGATTCGAAGTACGACGCCGGGACACGGCATCGGGTGAAGCCACCGGTCCGGTACTTGGTACAGTCGGCATCATCGCCTCAGTCACCGAGCCTTTCTGCGCCGACTGCCGCCGCACCCGCATCACCGCCGAGGGCAAGATCATGAGCTGCCTCTTCTCCCGCGAAGAATTCGACCTCCTGGCATTGCTTCGTGGCGGGGCCACGGATCAGCAACTGGCGGAACGTTGGCAGGACGCGATGTGGGTCAAGCCGAAGGCCCACGGCATGGACCACACCGGTCTCGGCGCAGCGGACTTCGTCCAGCCGGACCGCAGCATGAGTGCAATCGGAGGCTGAATCCTTGCTTGTCCGTTACTTCGCTGCCGCACGCGCGGCCGCAGGGGTCGAAGAAGAAGTGCACCTCCTCCCGGAAGGCACCAGCCTGGAAGCGCTCCTGGAAGCCGCCCTCGCCGTCGAACGTCCGCTGCCCCCGGAAGGGACTCCCCCGCTGGAGCGCATCGTGGCCCGGAGCAGTTTCCTCCGCAATGAGGTGGCGGTGCGGGACCGTTCAGCACCACTGGGAGCCCAGGATGTCATCGACGTCCTGCCGCCCTTCGCGGGCGGTTAAGGCTCAAGCTTTCCTGAAGACGCTCTTGAGCAACGGGCTGAAATCGGCTGTTCCTTCAAGCCGGAGATCGGCCGTGTGCACCAGAACCCCGTCCTCAACCCAAAAAGTGTGCCTGGCCACGCCGTCGGCAGTCCTCCGGTCCAGGGTCAGGATCCCTTCGTGCCAGGCCCCCCGGACGGGGCTGGCGGGCGATCTCCCCAGGCTGTCCACGTAGTACCAGAGAGTATCCCCGTGGTCCCGGTCAACGGTGAACATGCCATGCCCTTCAAAATGCGTGCCGTCCGGTTCCCGGTGCCGGTAGCTCTGGACGACTGCATACCCGCCGGCGGCCTTGGTGAAAACCACCTCCGCTTCCACGGTCCGGGCACTCCCCCACGGCGAGGCTGCAACTTCGGTGATGCCGCGCCAGTGACCGAGGAAGTCATGCAGCAACTCCGCAGCTTGGCCGCTTGGGGGCTGGTTCATCGCCTCTCCTACGTAGTCAGGGCAGCATCATCACTGTGTGATCATGCTGCCCTGCTGAGAGTGCGTGAGTCCAGAGATTCAGAGGCCGAAGGTCTCGGTTTCCTCGAAAGGACCTACCACCGTGATGGTCCGGGGCGCCGCTGCGAGTTCGCGGGCCAGTTCCTGGACTTCCTCAACGGTGACAGCCTGGATCCGGGCAAGGGTTTCGTCAATGTCCTGGAACTCACCGGAAACCAACTCTGCCCGGCCCAGCCGCGACATCCGGGACCCCGTGTCCTCAAGGGCCAGGACAATTCCACCGCTGAGCTGTCCCACAGCCTTGCGGAGTTCCTCCTCCGTGATGCCCTCCTTGGCAAGTTTCTCCAACTCCACACCCAGGAGGTCCAGCACTTGTCGGACCTTGGACGGCGTGCAACCCGCATACATGCCAAAATACCCGGCGTCTGCGTAGGCGGCAGTGAAGGAATAGGTGGAGTACACCAGGCCGCGCTTCTCACGGATTTCCTGGAACAGCCGGGAAGACATGCCGCCACCCAGGACGGCGTTAAGCACGCTCATGACGAACCGGCGGTCATCGGTAGCCACGATAGTCGGGCAACCCATAATGATGTTGGCTTGCTCCACGGGACGTTTGACCACGTGGAGGCCCGAGGTTCCGCTGATGACAGCGCGTTCGGTTCCCCTGCGGTTCACCGGGGCAGCTTGGGGATCGAGCGTCCATCCCGCGGCAGTGAGGGCGTCAAGGACGAGGTCGCAGACCACGTCATGGTCGAGCCCACCGGCTGCGGTGATGACAAGTTCCTCCGGACGGTAGTAGCGCTGGTAGTGCGCCCAGACCGAATCCCTGGCCACAGCTTTGATGGCGTCCGGCGTTCCACCGATGGGTCGGGCCAGCGGGTGTTTGCCGAGGACAGCTTCGACGAATTTCTCGTGCGCAACATCTGTGGGGTCATCGCTGTCCATGGCGATTTCCTCCAGGATGACGTCGCGCTCCTGCTCCAGTTCAGCTGGATCCAGGACCGCTCCGGTGATCATATCGGCAATGACGTCGATGGCCATGGGGAGATCGGTATCCAGGACCCTGGCGAAGTAGCACGTGCTTTCCTTCGCAGTGGCGGCGTTCGACTCCCCACCTACCTCGTCAAAAGCCGAAGCGATCTCCAAGGCGGTGCGTCGCTTGGTGCCTTTGAACAGCAAGTGCTCAAGGAAGTGGGTGGAACCGTGCTGGCCCTCCGCTTCATCGCGTGAACCCACTGCCACCCAGAACCCTATGGTGGCCGACCGTTGGCCGGGCATTGCCTCGGTCAGGACGCGCACTCCGCCGGGGAGGACCGAGCGCCGAACGACGGAACCGCCCTCGGCACCATGGATCAATTCGCCACCGGGAAGGGTTTGCTCCAGCGGCAGGGGTACGACAGTCATCAAGGCCTTTCAGGTTTTCAAGTTAAGGCCGGAAGGGCCGGTGGAGCTTTTTCAAGCCCACCGGCCCCGCCGGGTGTACTGCTTACAGACTACTCTGCGGACTCTTCAGCGGCCTCGGCCGGAGCGTCCTCAGAAGCTGCGCCTTCTTCCTCGGCAACAACCGGGGAGAGGGAAAGCTTGCCGCGGTCATCGATCTTGGTGATCTCGACCTGGACCTTCTGGCCCACGGAGACGACGTCATCAACGTTGTCCACGCGCTTGCCGTTGGCCAGCTTGCGGAGCTCGGAGATGTGCAGCAGGCCGTCCTTGCCCGGGGTGAGGGAAACGAAAGCGCCGAAGGTGGTGGTCTTGACGACCGTACCCAGGTAGCGCTCACCGATTTCCGGCACCTGCGGGTTGGCGATGGCGTTGATGGCGGAACGTGCTGCATCGGCAGACGGACCGTTGGTAGCGCCGATGTAGACCGTGCCGTCATCTTCGATGGAGATGTCCGCGCCCGTGTCTTCCTGGATCTGGTTGATCATCTTGCCCTTGGGGCCAATGACCTCGCCGATCTTGTCAACGGGGATCTTGACGGCGATGACGCGCGGAGCGAACTCGGAGAGCTCATCCGGGGTGTCGATCGCAGCGTTGATGACCTCGAGGATGTGCAGGCGGGCTTCGCGGGCCTGCTTCAGTGCTGCTGCCAGCACGGAAGCGGGGATGCCGTCGAGCTTGGTGTCCAGCTGGATGGCCGTGACGAACTCTGACGTACCGGCAACCTTGAAGTCCATGTCGCCGAAAGCGTCTTCGGCGCCGAGGATGTCGGTCAACGCTGCGTAGCGGGTCTGGCCGTCAACCTGGTCGGAAACCAGGCCCATGGCGATACCGGCAACTGCTGCCTTCAGCGGAACACCAGCGTTGAGCATGGAAAGGGTCGAAGCACAGACCGAGCCCATGGACGTGGAGCCGTTGGAGCTGAGGGCCTCGGATACCTGGCGGATGGCGTAAGGGAACTCTTCACGCGTCGGCAGAACCGGAACCAAGGCGCGCTCTGCAAGGGCACCGTGGCCGATTTCGCGGCGCTTCGGGGAACCGACGCGGCCGGTCTCACCGGTGGAGTACGGCGGGAAGTTGTAGTTGTGCATGTAGCGCTTGCGCGTTACCGGCGACAACGAGTCGATCTGCTGCTCCATCTTGAGCATGTTCAGCGTGGTGACACCCATGATCTGGGTCTCGCCGCGCTCGAAGATCGCAGAACCGTGAACGCGGGGCAGAACCTCTACCTCGGCGGTCAGCTGGCGGATGTCCGTCAGGCCACGGCCGTCGATGCGGATCTGGTCCTTGAGGATGCGCTGGCGCACAACCTGCTTGGTGACCGAGCGGAAAGCTGCGGACAGCTCCTTCTCGCGGCCTTCGAAGGTACCGGCAAGTGCGCCCAGGACTTCGTCCTTGAGCTCGTCGGAGGCGTTGTCGCGCTCCTGCTTGTCCGCGATCTGGAAGACAGCAGCCAGCTTGTCGGCGGCAGCGGCTTCAACAGCGGCGTAGACGTCGTCCTGGTAGTCCAGGAAGACCGGGAACTCAACCGTGGGCTTGGCGGCGCGTGCAGCCAGGTCCGCCTGTGCTTCGCAGAGTGCCTTGATGAACGGCTTTGCAGCCTCGAGGCCCTCGGAAACAACCTCTTCGGTAGGAGCGGTGGCGCCCTGTTCCTTGATGAGGTTCCAGGAGTTGTCCGTAGCTTCGGCTTCAACCATCATGATGGCGACGTCGTCGCCCGTGATGCGGCCGGCAACGACCATGTTGAAGACGGCGTTCTCGAGCTGGGAGTGCTTCGGGAAAGCAACCCACTGTGAACCCTGTTCGTCGGCGATGAGGGCAACGCGGACGCCACCGATCGGGCCGGAGAACGGAAGGCCGGAAAGCTGCGTGGACATCGAGGACGCGTTGATCGCGACGACGTCGTAGAGCTCGTCGGGGTTGATCGCCAGGACGGTGACGACGATCTGGACCTCGTTGCGCAGGCCCTTGACGAATGCGGGGCGCAGCGGACGGTCCATCAGGCGGCAAGCGAGGATGGCTTCGGTGGACGGGCGGCCTTCGCGGCGGAAGAACGAGCCCGGGATGCGGCCGGCAGCGTACATACGCTCTTCGACGTCAACCGTCAGCGGGAAGAAGTCGAAACCTTCGCGCGGCTGCTTGCCTGCGGTGGTTGCCGAAAGCAGCGCGGTGTCTTCGTCGATGTAGACCATCGAAGCGCCGGCTGCCTGCTTGGCAAGGCGGCCGGTTTCGAAGCGAATGACGCGCTTGCCGAAACGGCCGTTGTCGATAATGGCTTCGGAGAACTGGATTTCGGGACCCTCCATAGAGAGTCACCTCCGTTTCTGTTAGCGGAAGTCCGCCGCATCAACCCAGGCCTCTTCTTTTTTCCTGGCCTGTACGACACCCGGTCATCGATCGAGATCCACGGGCCAACCGTCAACGGTTGCTCCCGGGAATCACTACCGAGGACCGCGAATGCGCGATGCGGTTGATTCCTGTTTTTAGTTGTTGGTGAAGTAGGCGGCCCGTTCCGTGAGGGACCGGGCCGCCCCTAAAGTCAGACTAGCGACGCAGGCCGAGACGCTCGATGAGCGCACGGTAGCGGGCGATGTCGGTGTTCTTCAGGTAGGTAAGCATGCGCTTGCGACGACCAACCATGGCCAGCAGACCGCGCTGGGTGTGGAAGTCGTGCTTGTGCTCCTTCATGTGCTCAGTCAGATCCTTGATCCGCTGGGTCAGGACTGCAACCTGTACCTCGGGCGAACCGGTGTCGCCTTCAGAGGTTGCGTATTCCTTGATGATGGACTGCTTTACAGCGGCTTCAAGTGCCACGTGAACTCCTAGAGTTGTGCCGTGCCTCCCGGTGCAGCGCCTCGCTGACGGGTTGCCCTTGTGGCGTCGCCGCACACAAAAACAGGTCCAGCCGCCACGGACTGCAGCCGGATCCACTCATCAGTTTACCGGCAGGCCGGCAGTGTTGTCGAAATGCCCTTAGCCACGGCCAAGGAGCTCATGGGCCTGGGCCACATCCAGGCACATTTGCTCAACCAATGCCTCTGGCCCTGTGTACGCCACCATGCCCCGCAAGCGCTGGGTGAATTCAACGGCGACGGTTTGGCCGTAGAGGTTGAAGTCCTCCACTTTTTCCTCGGGCCGGTCGATCACGTGGGCTTCGACCTGACGGCTGACGCCATCGAACGTGGGGTTGGAACCCACGGATATGGCCGCCGGCCACCGCGTCCCGGACTGGTCGATCAGCCAGCCGGCATAGATTCCGTCCGCAGGAACGTATCCCGTGGAGTCGTGGGAGAGGTTGGCAGTGGGAAATCCGAGGTCCCGGCCGCGGGCAGCGCCGTGGACTACCTCCCCGCGCATGCGGTGGGGCCGGCCCAACACTGCTGCTGCGGTTACGACGTCGCCTTCAGACAACGCCTCCCGCACCCAGGTTGAGGAACAGCGGCGGTCGGCATCGCCGTCGTCGTGTACCGGGGAGCCGCCTGCACCATACTCATTGACTACCTGGACGCTGAACCCGAGCCGGCCTCCCAGCTCCTGCATGGTTACGACGTCACCGGCATTGCCTGCTCCGAAGCGGAGATCGTGCCCCACCACGAGATGCGCGGCGTGGAGTCCTTCGACCAAGACCTCCTGGACAAACTCCAGTGGCGTCATTGCCGCAAGGTCGAGGGTGTACTTCATGACCAATACCGCATCCACGCCGGTATCGCCGAGGGCCTCAAGTTTGTCCTGGAGCCCCATGATGAGTTCCGGGGCAGATTCGGGCCTGTGCACTTGCGCGGGGTGGGGATCGAACGTTACCGCTACCGAGGGAATGTTGTGCCGCTTTGCTGTATCGGTCAACTGCGACAGAACGTGCTGGTGGCCACGATGGACGCCGTCAAAGTTCCCGATGGTAACGACAGTAGGTCCGAAGTCCTTGGGGACTTCGGTGGGATCGTTCCAGATGTGGACCATCAACCTCGCCTTTTACTGCAGATGTTCATTGCGCCCGGCAACCTCCCGGCGCCGGAACATTCTAAGGTTACCCGCTGGGATGTTTGACTCAGGACGGCCGGCGCTTGTTCAGCCACAGAAGGCCCAGGATCGGCAGCACCAGCGGGACGAAGCCATAACCGCGGCCAAAGAGGGACCAAACAGTGTCATGGGGGAAAGCGACGGGATCAAAGAGGCTCATTGCGCCCACCACCAGCACTCCCACAAGTTCCGTAAGGACAGCGGCGACGGAGACCTTGAACCAGGTGCGGCCGGGCTTGGCCAGCGAAATGGTGGCGATGATATACACGACGGCGGCGAACGCCGACAGGATATGCGCCAACGGAGCTTCTGCGAACTTGGTGGCGATCTGGTAGCCGGCACGAGCCGTAGCGGAGAGCGCGAACACCGCGTACACAGCGATCAGCAGGCGGCCAGGTCCGGTGTTCCTGGTGTCCTTCCGCTGCGGGTTGGCCGGGTTGGTCTCGGTTCCAGTCACGTTGCGTTCTTCCTTCAAGGTCAGTACCAGATCTGGTTCATGCGGGCGCCCATGACGAGTACGGTTACTCCCACGGCGGCCAGGACGAAGTTGCTCCAGCGTGTTCGTTCCAGGATGGCCCAGTAGACAGCACCCAGGGGAATCATCAGGGCGGTCGCGAGGTAGCCCCAGAACTCCCAGGCCTCACCGGCAATCTGCTCGCCTGTGGCTACCCGGACTATCGATCCCACCAAATAGACCAGGAGGACCAATTCGACGGCGAGCACGGAGTAGATGGTGGGATCGTTCGGGGCCTTCTTCATCAGGCCCGCTACAAGGCACACGATGGTGGACACCAATCCGACGATCAGGATGGCATAGAAGTATCCGTCCATGGTTACTCCGCCTTCCCTGATCCGGAGCCGGTTCCAGGAGCGAAGACCAGGACGGGTTTGGCGAAGCTTCCGGTATCAGCCAGCAGCGCTACCAACTCCCCCGAGGGCGCAAACGCCGCCGCAGGGTTCACGGCCGTTGCCGCCTCCTGCGTTCCGGCTCCCGGTCCGGCAGCAATACGGCGGCCAAAGGAAATTTCCGTGGTTTCTTCCTCGGTCAGTTCCCGGTTGGGCATGAGGGCCCGCGCCGCCTGGGACATCTCCAGGACGTTCAGTTCCTCTGCCAGTTCTTCCAAGGTGCGGGCCTGGTCCAGGGTGTACGGACCAACCTGCGTCCTGCGCAAGGCGGTGAGATGGCCGCCGACACCCAGGTCATTGCCGAGGTCGCGGGCCAAGGCCCTGATGTACGTACCGGAAGAACACTCCACGGTGACATCGACGTCTACTACCCTGCCGCCGTCGACCCTTTCCACCGAGTGGACTTCGAAGCGATGGATGGTGACCGGGCGGGCTGCAAGCTTTACTTCCTCACCGGACCGGACGCGGGCATAGGAGCGTTCGCCGTTGACTTTGATGGCACTGACGCTGCTGGGAACCTGCTGGATGGGGCCGGTCAATGCGGCCACGCCCGCAGCGATGCCATCATCGGTGACATCTGCCGCGCTCCGGCTTTCGGTGACCTCGCCTTCGGCGTCATCGGTGATGGTGGTTTCGCCCAGCCTGATGGTGGCAGTGTAGGTCTTGGACGTGCCCACGATGTAGGTCAACAGGCGCGTGGCCTTGTTGATGCCAAGTACCAGGACACCGGTAGCCATGGGATCCAGGGTTCCCGCATGCCCCACTTTCCGGGTACCAGCCAGCCGCCGCATCCGGCCAACCACATCGTGGCTGGTCCATCCCTGCGGTTTGTCAACGATTACCAGTCCAGAAAGCACGCTTACCAGTATATGGGTGGCTAGGATGGCTCCCATGCCTGAGCTTGCCCCGCACGTCCGCAACGTCCCCGTGAACCAGATCCGCGAGATCACCGAAGCCGCCTGGTCCACCCCCGGAGCGATCGTCCTCAGTATTGGAGAACCGGGCTTTGCACTCCCCCGGCACGTTTTGGACGCCGGCATTGCCTGCCTGGACAGGGACGAGACCAATTACACACCGAACGCCGGAATTCCCGCACTCCGCGCAGCCTTCGCAGCCCGCTTCCGGGAGCAGCAAGGCGTGGACATCGGTCCGGAGCGGGTCTATGTGGTCGATGGCGCCCAGCAGGGCCTGCACTTCGCCATGAGCCTTCTCCTCGCTCCCGGGGACGAGATCCTCATCCCTAATCCCGGCTACCCCACGTTCGCCATGACCAGCCGCCTCCTGCACGCCGTGCCGGTGGAGTACCCGCTGTATCCACAGAATGACTTCCAGCCGCACATCGAGGACATTGAAGCCCTCATTACGCCACGGACGCGCGTCATCATGCTGAACTCTCCGTCCAATCCCCTGGGCGCGGTCATCAGCGAAGAGACCACGCGCCAGCTGGTGGAGCTGGCTGTCCGGCACGACCTCTGGATCATTTCGGACGAGTGCTATGAAGCCTTCACTTTCGATGTCCCGCATGTCAGTCCTGCCCGCTTTGACAGCGACATCCCCGGCGAAGCCCGCGTTTTCACTTCCTTGACGCTGTCCAAGACGTACGGCCTGACAGGCCTGCGCATCGGCGCCTTGGTTTGCCCGCCCGGGCTGGAGCAGAAGATGAACAACGTCATGGAGTCGATCGTCTCCTGCGTGGCTTCGCCCTCCCAGTACGCCGCCTTGGCTGCGCTCACTGGCCCCCAGGATTACGTTTCCCATGCACGTGACCATTACCGGAGCAACCGCGATGCAGCCTCCGCTGTGCTCTCTGCCAAGGGAATCCCGTTTCTGGGAGCACAGGGGGCGTTTTATTTGTGGGCAGACGTCTCCCACGTCAGTGGCGGCGACGTCAGGACCTGGGTACGTGCCTTCCTGGCGGAATCAGGCGTGTCTTTCGCGCCGGGAACAGCGTTCGGCTCCATCGGTGAAGGGTGGATCCGCATCGCCGTCTGCGGCGGGCAACAGGACCTGCTCGACGGCGTCAGCCGGCTCCCGCGCAGGGTCTAGTTTCCGGTGGGTTCAGGGCGCCGGGGCTCAGTACGCTGTACGGCGGGAGTGGTTCAGCCAGGCGTCGAACGGGTCACCTGACGCCGGCAACTCAGCGTGCTCCACCGGAAGCAGCTCTGGCCTGGTCCCGGCGAAATATTCATAGAACACAGCGTCATCGAAACCTGCCCGTGCGGCACCATGCCTGTCCGCCGCGAAGTAGACATGGCCGATCCTGGCCCAGAGGGTGGCGGACAAGCACAGAGGGCAAGGCTCGCAGCTGGCGTAAAGAACAGACCCCGTGAGGTCGAACCGCTGCGTTGCAGCCGCTGCCCGGCGGATCGCCACCACTTCGGCGTGGGCGGTGGGGTCGTGATCGCGGGTGACCCGGTTGACCCCCTCATGGACGGTGCCGTCCGCGGTGACCACGACGGCGCCGAAAGGACCACCGCCGTCGGCGACGTTTTTCACCGCCAGCCTGATTGCGCGGTTCAGGTATTCATCACGTTGCTGAGCACTGTGCGCCGACATGCTCCGATCCTAACGAGTTTGAGTACAGCTAATGCCCCTAAAACGCAGTCTTAGGGGCATTAGCTGTACAAAAACGCTGAGGGTTTTAGCGGTTGGCGTCTTCGTCGAGTTCTTTGTCGCCGGAGAGATCAGTGTCCTCTTCGTCGAAATCGTCCTCATCGATGTCCTCAGGGGCGTCGCCCTTGTAGGGGTCGGCCTCGCCGGCGTGCTTGGCGCTGGCAGCGAGTGCCGCCACCTCGGCGTCGCGACGCTTGGCTTCGCGGAGCAACTCCTCAAGGTTCGAGGCGTTGACCGGAATCTGGTCCGCTACAAACTCAAGCGTCGGCGTCAGCCGGACGGTGATGTTGCGGCCGACTTCCTGCCGAAGCACACCCTTTGCCTTCTCCAAGGCGCGGGCAGCATCAGCCTGGGCTACCTCATCACCGAAGACGGTGTAGTAGATGGTGGCATGCTGAAGGTCATTGGTGACGCGGGCGTCGGTGACCGTGATGGACTCGACGCGCGGGTCCTTGACCCTGCGACCGAGGGCCTCAGCGACGACGACCTTAATCCGCTGTGCCAGTTTGGCAGCGCGTGCGGGATCAGCCATGACTTCCTCCTGGAAAGTAGAAACGGGGACGGAACGGGTCCGCCGGGGCTACCCGACGGACCCGCTCCAAACGGAACCTAGACGCGCGGCTTCTCGCGCATTTCGAAGGTCTCGATGATGTCGCCTTCAGTGATGTCGTTGAAGGAGCCAAGACCGATACCACACTCGAAGTCGGTACGGACTTCGGTGGCGTCATCCTTGAAGCGCTTGAGCGTCTCAACGGTGAGGTTGTCACCGATAACCTTGCCGTCGCGGCTGACACGTGCCTTGGTGTTACGGCGGATGATGCCCGTGCGGACGATCGAGCCTGCGATGTTGCCGAACTTGGAAGAACGGAAGACTTCGCGGACCTCGGCAGTACCGAGCTGGACTTCTTCGTATTCCGGCTTGAGCATGCCCTTGAGAGCCATCTCAATGTCATCGATTGCTGCGTAGATGACCGAGTAGAAGCGCATGTCCACGCCTTCACGGTCAGCAAGTTCAGCAACGCGCTCGGCCGGCTTGACGTTGAAGCCGATGATGATGGCGTTGTCCACCGTTGCCAGGTTGACGTCGTTCTGCGTAATGGCACCCACACCGCGGTGGATGACACGGAGCTGAACGTCGTCGTCTCCGACGTCGATCTTGAGCAAGGCGTCTTCGAGGGCTTCCACGGCACCGGACACGTCACCCTTGAGGATGAGGTTGAGGGTATCGATCTTGCCTTCGGCAACGGCCTGGTCGAAGTCTTCCAGGCTGATGCGCTTGCGACGCTTGGCCAGTGCGGCGTTGCGGTCGGCAGCTTCACGCTTTTCAGCGATCTGGCGGGCCGTACGCTCGTCCGGGGTCACCAGGAAGGTGTCACCTGCACGCGGCACGTTGGACAGGCCGAGGACCTGGACCGGGCGGGACGGCAGCGCGACATCGAGTGCCTCGCCGTTCTCGTCGAACATGGCGCGGACGCGGCCGTGAGCCGTACCGGCCACGATCGTGTCGCCCACAGCCAGGGTTCCGGACTGGACCAGGACGGTAGCAACAGCACCGCGGCCCTTGTCCAGGTTCGCTTCGATGGCAATGCCTCGAGCGTCCTTGTCCGGGTTGGCGCGCAGATCCAGTGCGGCATCGGCCGTCAGCAGGACAGCGTCGATCAGTTCGTCGATGTTGAGGTTCTGGCGTGCAGAGACCTCAACGAACATGGTGTCGCCACCGTATTCTTCCGGAACCAGTCCGTACTCGGTCAGCTGGCCCTTCACCTTGTCAGGGTTGGCGCCTTCCTTGTCGATCTTGTTCACTGCGACGACGATCGGCACGTTTGCTGCCTGGGCGTGGTTGAGTGCTTCCACCGTCTGCGGCATAACGCCGTCGTCGGCTGCGACAACCAGGATCGCGATATCGGTGACCTTGGCACCACGTGCACGCATGGCCGTGAAGGCCTCGTGACCGGGGGTGTCAATGAAGGTGATGTCGCGGGCCGTGCCCTCGTGGACGTGGCTGATCTGGTAAGCACCGATGTGCTGGGTGATACCACCGTGCTCGCCGGCCACAACGTTCGAGTTGCGGATGGCGTCCAGCAGGCGGGTCTTACCGTGGTCGACGTGGCCCATGACGGTGACAACCGGTGCGCGGGCCTCAAGGACGTCGTCGCCTTCGGCGTCGAGTTCGTCCTGGATGTTGATGTCGAACTGGTCCAGCAGCTCGCGCTCTTCGTCCTCGGGGGAAACAACCTGGAGCTTGTAGCCGAGTTCGGCGCCAAGCAGGCCAAAGGTGTCCTCATCCAAGGACTGGGTAGCCGTCGCCATTTCACCAAGGTGGAACAGCACGGTCACCAGCGAAGCCGGGTTCGCGTCAATCTTCTCGGCGAAGTCCGTGATGGACGAACCACGACGCAGGCGGATGATGGTCTCGCCATCGCCGCGGGGTACTGATACGCCGCCCAGCGACGGAGCACTCATCTGCTCCAGTTCCTGGCGCTTTGCACGCTTCGACTTGCGCTGCTTGCCACGACCGGCGCCGCCCTTGCCGAAGGCACCCTGGGTGCCACCGCGACCGCGGCCACCCTTGCCGAAGCCACCGCCGGCGGGAGCTCCGCCACCGGTACCTGCACCAGGTGCGCCACCGGGACGACCGGGTCCGCCACCGGGACGGCCTGCGCCACCCGGACGGCCTGCGCCACCGGGAGCCGGACGCTCAGTGCGGTTGGGCATCATGCCCGGGGTAGGACGGTTTCCAGCACCGGGACCACCGGCGGGACGCGGTGCGCCCGGACGGGGTGCACCGGGACGCGGTGCACCCGGACGGGGGCCACCTGTACCTGCTGCGGGACGGGGTCCGCCTGCGCCGGCCGCGGGACGTGGACCACCGGGACGTTCACCGTCGTTGCGGCGTTCGCCGCGGGGCATGCCCTGCGACGGAGCGAAGGGGTTGTTGCCCGGACGCGGCGGACGATCTCCGTCGCCACCACGGCCGCGGGGCATGCCCTGCGAGGTAGCAAACGGGTTGTTGCCCGGACGGGGACCGCCGGGACGCGGAGCCTGGCCACCCTGGCGTGCCGGAGCCGGGGTCTCTGCCTTGGGGGCAGGACGGGCGCCGGGCTTGGCCGAAACCGGAGTGGACGCCGCGGGAGCAGCAGGTGCCGCCGGAGCCGAAGCTGCGGGGGCCGCAGGTGCTGCCGGAGCGGGAGCTGCCGGAGCCGGGGCTGCAGGTGCCGGGGCAGGAGCCTTCGGCGCTGCGGGACCCGGAGCCGGAGCTGCCGGACGGGATGCTGCGGGACGGTTGGCCGCCGGAGCGGCTGCGGGGGCGGCGGCCTTGGCGGCACCGGCACCCGGGTAGGCGTCGCGAAGCTTCTTCACGACGGGGGCCTCGATGGTTGACGAGGCGGAGCGAACGAATTCGCCCAATTCCTGCAGTTTGGTTACTGCATCTTTGGAAGTAATACCGAGCTCTTTGGCGAGCTCATGTACGCGGACCTTGGCCACATTTCTCCTGTCTCGGTCCGCACCGAGCCAGGCACGAACCGTCTACTTCTTACTGCGGGCCTTCGCCGCTTGCGCGATTGAAAGGCCCATTGCAGAGCGCAACAAAGTTGTCATCGTTACGCACTCATCGCTGGGAACTCATCGGGTTTCCATCAGTTTTCTGACCCGCTTTCAGGTTTGGACGGTTTTCCCGTGGTGGCCTGGGCCTCCACAAGTGGCGTGCCGCGCATCAGGTAACGTTCGACGGCGTCCGTTTCGGCAGCGCCCGCAAGGGCCCTTCCGAAAGCACGCCGCTTGATCGCCAATGCCAAGCACTTTTCGCTGGGGTGCAGCCAAGCACCCCTGCCAGCCATCCGGCGTCGTTCATCCACCAGGACAGCGGACGAACCGCTGCCTTGGGCGACGAGCCGGACAAGCTCGGACCGGGAGCCTTGCTTCCGGCATCCGATGCACGTACGAACAGGCCCGTGGCCGTGTTCAAGCAGTTCAGCCACGACGTGTCCAACCTGCCTTACGTTACTGGCGCCCGGCTTGCCCCATTGCTGCACATGCAGCTGGGGCACGCCAAAGCGCGCGGATACCGGAGGTAAGCCCGGTTCCATCTATTCTAGCCCCCAGCCGCCGGTCTCCCGAAACCAAGGGCACCGCAAGCGCGGCGCGGAACCGGCGGCATCAGCCGCCGGCCAAGGCGCTAGTCGACCTTTACCGGAGCGGCGTCGGAGATGATGTCAATGCGCCAGCCGGTCAGCTTTGCCGCGAGCCGGGCGTTCTGGCCTTCCTTGCCGATGGCCAGGGAAAGCTGGTAATCGGGAACCACTACACGGGCCGAGCGGGTTGCCTCGTCAGTGATAGTGACCGAATTCACCCGTGAGGGCGACAACGAGTTGGCAATAAAGGTTGCGGGGTCGTCACTGAAGTCAACGATGTCGATCTTTTCGTCATTCAGTTCAGTCATGACGGCCCGGACCCGCGAACCCATTTCGCCGATGCATGCACCCTTGGCGTTGATGCCGGGCGCATTGGCCTTCACCGCGATCTTTGTACGGTGGCCGGCTTCACGTGCCAGGGCAACGATCTCCACGGAGTGGTCGGCGATTTCCGGAACTTCCATTTCGAACAACTTGCGGACCAGCCCGGGGTGCGAGCGGGAAAGCGTGATGGAAGGACCCTTGGCACCGCGGTGGACATCCACCACGAAGGCACGCAGGCGGCTTCCGTGGAGGTACTTTTCTCCGGGGACCTGCTCGGGCGGCGGCAGCAGTGCCTCCACCGATCCGAGGTTGACCTGGATCATGTGCGGGTTGTTGCCCTGCTGGATCATGCCGGCCACGAGCTCGCCTTCACGTCCCTTGAACTCGCCCAGCACGTTGTCGTCCTCCACGTCGCGAAGACGCTGGAGGATGATCTGGCGTGCCGTGCTGGCCGCGATGCGGCCAAACCCGGCCGGGGTGTCCTCGAACTCGCCGATGGGCTCGCCGTCGTCGTCGATCTCAGTGGCCCAGATGGTCACGTGGCCGCTCTTGCGGTCCAACTCCGCGCGCGCCTTCTCGAAGGCCCCGGGCGTCTTGTGGTACGCCACCAGCAAGGCTTGCTCGATGGTGGGAATCAGGAGATCCAGCGGGATTTCACGCTCACGCTCCAGGAGTCTCAGTGCGCTCATGTCAATATCCATTAGGCCTCCTCAGAAGGTCCGTTGTGCTCGTCTTCCAGCGCAGCCTCGTGGAGGTGGCTGAATTCAATCTCGACTTTTCCTTGGCGGATCCTGTCGAAAGGAATAGTGATGGGGTCGCCCTGCTTGGGCTTCATGCCCTTTTTGACTTCATGCTCAGGGATCAGCGTCACGCCGTCGTCCTCCACGGAGGCGATGCGTCCCAGCAGGTTCTCCCCCTGGATCACGTTGACCCGGACCATGCGTCCACGGGCCCGGTGCCAGTGCCGCGGTTCGGTCAGCGGGCGGCTGACGCCCGGAGAAGAAACCTCGAGGTCATACGGGCGTCCGTCATCGTGGGGATCGTTGTCCAGGATATCGGACAGTCCGCGCGAGACCTCGGCAATGGCGTCAAGGCTGACACCGCCGGTTTGTTCCTGCGGCAAGTCCACGACGACGTGGACAGTGCGGTGGGAACCGGCAACGTGGATGGAAACATCCTCGAGGTAGAGCCTGCTGGCAAGGACAGCCGGTTCAAGCAGGGCTTTGAGCCTGCTTTCTTCCGGGTTGTGGATGGTGGCCGTTGAGTTGGATTCAGAACGGTGTGTTGAAGTCGTGGCTTCCGAGTCACTCACGTTGCCCGCCGCCTCCCGATAGATGTTGTTGTGACTACTAGCCTAACGATTTTCCCGGGAACATGGTGCACGGACTTCGCCGCCCACGTGACACCATGGTCTGTTGTGAATGGGGAGACAAGCGAACAACGACGAACACCGCCCTGGGGCCGGGTGCTGCTTATTGCCCTGGTGGCGTTGCTCGTGGCAGGGACCGGAATCGTGCTTATTCCGCGTGATTCCGGCACTCCCCCGGTGGTTCCCTTCTCCGAAACGGCCCGGGCCAGAGCTTTGGAGGACACCCTGCGGCTTCGTGAATCCGCGGCCGCGTTGCCTCCACAAGGCGCTTCGGATGCGTCTCGGGCGGCCCTCGCGGACGCTGTGACATTGCTGACAACCCAGGCTCAGGCCCTCCTGGTGGTCCCGGAAGCCACGCCCACCGGACCTCCTGTTTCACCGGAGGCCACAGCCGGTTCCAGCACCCGTGCCGCCTTCATTGCCGAGCTGGGCGCCAGCGGCACGCAGCGCCTGGCCGATGCCCGCGAGTCCGACGGCGGCATCGCGCGGCTTCTCGCCGCCGTCGGATCCGCGCAAGTGCTGGAAGCTGAAAAGCTGGCCGGCGCCTGGGAATTACCGGTCCCCACGCCACCGGCATCGCAGGCCCCTGCAGCAACACCGTCTGCAGCAACGCCGCCCGCCGCAACACCGCCCGCCGCGTCCTGCCCCTCGGCAAGCCCCACACCGGAGCCGGAGTCCGCTACTACAGACACAGCCCTGGCCGCAACAGTCCGCATGCACCAGGAAGCCGTCTACGCCTACCAGGTGGCACTGAAACGGCTGGACGCCGCAGCCGCCCGCACCGCCGTCAAAGCCCTTGCAGACCACGAAGTGTTGCTCCAGCAAGTGGAGGCGCTGACCCGCGCCAACTGCGGGGACGTACCAGCCACCGAAGCCGGCTACAGGCTTCCGGGACAGTTCACCAAGGACCCCGCCAGCGCGTTGGCAGCGTTGGAAACCTCGGCGCTTCCGGTGCTGGGCGACCTCGTTGCACTCTCCACGGCTGAAACCCGGGCATGGGCCGTGGACGGGCTCCTGGCCGCTGCCCGCAGGAGCCTGGGATGGGGCGCGGATGTTCCGGCCTTGCCCGGGCTGGCGCTCGACGCCGGGGACTTGCCGCCGTTGCCCGCGCCCGGTCCGGCGTCGGGTCCGGCTTCCAGCACCAGCACACCCAGCACCAGCACGGCTGGCACCAACACGCCCAGCACCAGCACACCCAGCACCACCACGCCCGGCACCAACACGCCCGGCACCAGTAAGGACGTTCCCAGCCGGGCCGGATAGGCCAGCCTATCCATGCTGGCCAACGTCCTCCCCCGGTGCTTGGCTTGGAGCATGGCTTCCACCGACACCGCCACCGTGCACGAGAACGAACCCCACCGGGATGACCTGGCGCACCGGTTGAACTGGTTGCGGGCCGGGGTCCTGGGCGCCAATGACGGGATCGTGTCCGTTGCCGCGATCGTGGTAGGCGTGGCCGGCGCCTCCACCAACACCGGCAACATCCTTGCCGCCGGCGCTGCCGGCCTGGTGGGTGGTGCCATTTCCATGGCTTTGGGTGAATACGTCTCAGTCAGCAGCCAGAGTGATACCCAGAAGGCCCTGATCGAGAAGGAACGCAGGGAACTGGCCGAGCAGCCCGAGGACGAACTCAACGAGCTGGCCGCCATCTACGAATCCAAGGGGCTCAGTGCGAAGACAGCACGGACGGTAGCCGAAGAACTGACTGAACACGACGCCCTGGCCGCCCACCTTTCGGCGGAATTGAACATCCACCAGGACGACATCGTGAGTCCATGGAACGCGGCTTTGGCTTCTGCGGTGGCGTTCACGTTGGGAGCCATACTGCCACTGCTGGCCATCCTCCTGCCCCCGCCGGAGTTGCGGGTGCCGCTGACATTTGCGGCCGTACTGCTGGCGTTGGCGATCACAGGAGTAGTCGGCGCATGGATTGGTGGCGCTCCCCGGTTCCGTGCGGCCTTCCGGGTGGTGCTTGGCGGCGCCCTTGCCCTGGCTGCCACGTTCTCCATTGGAACCCTCTTGGGCGCCAGCGGCGTTTTCTAGGGTCCGCGGCCAGCCCGCAGAGTTAGGCTGATCGCGTGACCCTTCACGCGATCATTCCGATTCCGGGCGACCTCCACGCCCGGTACAACCGCGACTCCGCGGGGCGTGACTGGCTGGCCAGCCTTCCGGGGCTCGTCGCCGGCGCCTTGGACCGGTGGAATCTCTCAGTAGACCTCGCACCCGGCTCCGAACCCTGGAACGGCCATGGGGCCTTGGTGGTTCCTGTCCTTCGGGACGGCGTGCCGCTGGCCCTGAAGATCGCGTTCCCGCATGACGAGGCACAGGTGGAACGCCACGCCCTGGCGCTCTGGGATGGCCACGGCGCAGTGGACCTGGTGGCAGCAGATGCGTCCAGTTGCTCCCTGCTCCTTGAACGGCTGGACGCCTCCGGCTGGCTCCAGGACGCTCCCATGGACCACGCGCGGGACGCCTGGAGCGCGGTCATGAGACAACTCTCCATCCAACCCGACGAACGCCTTGAATGGCGGGCGTTTGACCATGTGGCCGCAACAGCCGAGCGGTGGACCGATGAGCTGCCGGCGGAATGGGAACGCCTGGACCGTCCCTTCCCACGATGGCTCCTTGAAGCTGCCTTGGAAGTGTGCCAGACCCGCGGCGCCGTGGGTCGTCGTTCCGGCACGGATGTGCTGGTCCACACTGATCTTCACTTCATGAACATCCTTGCTGTCCCCGCGGAAAACCGGGCATCGCGTGGCGATTACCTGGCCATAGATCCGCAGCCACAGATCGGCGAGGCCGAGTTCGCCGTCGCACCGGTTCTGTGGAACCGGATCCAGGACCTCTCCCGCACCGCTCCGCAAGAGGCTTTGAGGGAGCGCTGCCACGACTTCAGCGTCGCTGCCGGGCTGGATCCGGAGGCCGCCCGGCAGTGGAGTGTTGCCCGGGAGGTGGAGAACGCCCTCGGATATGCGTCCAGCCCGCGCCACTTCGGAGACCTTGCCCGTTCCCTGTGGGTCGCAAGTACTCTCACCGGCAAAACCCTCGGCGACCTCCCCAAGCCCCATGA
This sequence comes from Arthrobacter sp. TmtSoilC79, assembly GCF_059739405.1. NCBI lineage: Bacteria > Bacillati > Actinomycetota > Actinomycetes > Micrococcales > Micrococcaceae > Arthrobacter > Arthrobacter sp. TmtSoilC79. The sequence goes on from NZ_AP046051.1 coordinate 3,016,413, forward strand.
TCTCCCTGATCCCGGCGCCTCCGCGGACTAGGCCATGGCACTTGGAGTTGCACTGATCGGATCCGGGGCCATCGGCTCGCGCATCGCCGAACTGCTAGACGCCGGGACCGCCCCTGGCGTCAGCCTCACCGGAGTGGTGCCCCACGGCGATGCAGGTACCGGCTTCAGTTTCGCCGACGCTTTGGAGTCCGCTGATGTGGTGGTCGAATGCGCAGGCGTCGCCGCAGTTGCCGAGTTCGGGCCACGCACCATCAGGGCCGGCAAAGACCTGCTGGTAACTTCGATCGGTGCATTATGCGAACCCGTGCTGCGTACCACCCTGCTGGAGGGAGGTCCCGGCCGGACTTACCTCACCACCGGCGCCCTGGGCGGACTGGACGCCATCACGGCCGCCCGCGCAGGAGGAACCATCCACCGCATCACCCTGAAATCGCGGAAACTTCCCGCAGCCTTGGTGCAGCCCTGGATGGACGGCGGGACCAAGGAACGGCTCATTGGAACTACCGGCCCGTTGGAGCTTCTGCGGGGCGGGCCGGCCGAACTGATCAAGGCGTTCCCCAAATCCACCAATGTGGTCTCCGCGCTCGCCCTGGCAGCAGGCAGCTGGGACGTGGTGGAGGCGGTCCTCATTGCGGATCCTGCCGCACACCGGACCGCCCACCATGTGGTTGCCGAAACCAGCCTGGGTACGTTTGATATCTGTGTCACCAACGAGGCATCCCCCGGCAACCCGGCGTCGAGCGCTTTGGTTCCCCACGCCGTCGTCCGCGGTTTGAAGTCGCTGGCCAACGCCAGCGGAACATTTATCTGACGCGGGAATCAGGCGGCGAAGTTCTCATTCCAGACGTCCATGCCGAGCTTGATGATCAACGCCGCCACGACGATCAGGAACACAACGCGCACAAAACCGCTGCCCCGGGCTACGGCGGTGCGGGCGCCAAGATAGCCACCTGCCATGTTGGCAAGGCCCAGGACAAGCCCCACGCCCCATAGCAAAGAGCCGTGGGGAAGAAAGAAGATCAGCGCGCCGGCGTTGGTGGCCATATTGACGATCTTGGCCTTGGCGCTGGCTTCGAGGAAGGCGTAGCCCATGGCCGAAACCAGGGCGATCACCAGGAAAGAGCCGGTGCCGGGGCCAATGAGGCCGTCGTAGAAGCCAATTACGGCACCGATGAGGCAGGCTACGACGTAGTGCTTATGGCCGTCGTGCCTGAGGGCAGTCAGCTCACCGGCACTGGGTCGCAATGCTGTGAAAACGGCGACGGCGATCAATGCCACCACGATGATGGGCTTGAACACGCTGGCCGGCAGCGATGCAGCCAGGATGGCTCCGCCGAAGCTTCCCGCCAACGCGATGACCGCCATGGGCACAGCCGTCTTGAGGTCCGGTCCCACACGCCGGTAGTACGTCACGGCGCTGGTAGTGGTGCCGAAAATCGACCCCATCTTATTGGTGGCCAAAGCCTGAACCGGCGTGATGCCTGGAACCAGCAGCAGGGCGGGGAGCTGGATCAGTCCCCCGCCCCCTACCACGGCATCCACCCAGCCGGCGGCGAATCCAGCCACCACAATCAGGATGAGAGTGGTGAGCTGGATTGATTCGAAGCCGGAAATCACCGGTTTCGTACGGCGTTGACCACGTAATCCACGGCCTTGTCCACCGCGATGTTCTCCGATTCGCCGCTGCGGCGGTCCTTGACTTCCACAACACCGTCCACCAGTCCCCGGCCAACGGCCAGGATGGTGGGCACGCCAACGAGCTCGGCGTCGCCGAACTTCACGCCGGGAGATACCTTGGGACGGTCATCGAAAATGACATCCAGGCCGGCAGCTTCGAGCTCGGCGGAGAGCTTTTCAGCGGCGTCGAAGATCTCATCCCCGCGGCCGACGGCCACCACATGGACGTCTGCCGGAGCCACGGAGCGCGGCCACACCAGACCCCGGTCGTCGTGGTTGGCTTCAGCCAAGGCTGCCACGGCACGGGTGACACCGACGCCGTAGGAACCCATGGTGACTACCTGCTGCTTGCCGTTCTGGTCCAGCACCTTCAAGTCCAGCGCGGCGGCGTACTTGCGGCCAAGCTGGAAGATGTGGCCCATTTCGATGCCGCGGGCGGTCTCCAGCGGACCGGATCCGTCCGGGGCGGGGTCGCCGGCACGGACTTCGGTACTCTCGATGACGCCGTCCCAGGTGAAGTCGCGTCCGGCGACAAGCCCGAAGACGTGCTTGCCATCAGCGTTGGCACCGGTGATCCAGCTGGTACCGGAAACCACGCGGGGGTCCACCAGGAACAACACCTTCGAGGTACCTTCCAGGCCAAGGACGGGCTCGTTCAGGGACAGTCCGGGGCCGATGTAGCCCTTGACCAGCCACGGCAGCTTCTTGAGGTCCTCTTCGTTGGCAGCTTCAAGGCCGATTTCACCGGCAACGGGCAGGTGGGAGCCAATGTTGGCTTCCACGCGCTTGAGGTCCACCCCGCGGTCGCCGGGAACGCCGATCACGACGATCTGGCGCTCACCCGTGGGAAGCGTCACGGCAAGGACAACGTTCTTAAGCGTGTCGGCGGCAGTCCAGGCGCCGGCGTCGGACCCGCTGCGGGGAGCCAACTGGTTGGCAGCCTCCACCAAGGTATCGATGGTCGGCGTGTTCGGAGTGTCCAGTACTTCGGCGGCCGGAGCGTTGCTGAAGTCGATCTCCTCGGGAACCACGGTGGTCACGGCCTCGACGTTGGCGTAGTAACCACCGGCAGAGCGCACGAACGTGTCCTCGCCAATCTCGGTGGGGAACAGGAACTCTTCGCTCTTGGATCCACCCATGGCGCCTGCGGTGGCGGCAACGGGGATGACGTCCAGGCCGAGGCGGGCAAAGATCTTCAGGTACGCGCCGCGGTGGGCGGCGTAGCTTGCATCCAGGCCGGCGTCGTCGATGTCGAACGAGTAGGAGTCCTTCATGATGAACTCGCGGCCGCGGAGGAGTCCTGCCCGCGGGCGGGCTTCATCGCGGTACTTGTTCTGGATCTGGTAAAGGCTCAGCGGCAGATCCTTGTACGAGGAGTACAGGTCCTTCACCAGGAGCGTGAACATTTCCTCGTGCGTCGGCGCCAGGAGGTAATCAGCGCCCTTGCGGTCCTGGAGACGGAAAAGGCCTTCGCCGTACTCGGTCCAGCGGTTGGTGGCTTCGTAGGGCTCACGGGGCAGCAGGGCCGGGAAGTGGACCTCCTGGGCACCAATGGCGGCCATTTCCTGGCGGATGATCTCTTCGACCTTCCGCAGGACGCTCAGTCCCAGCGGCAGCCACGTGTAAATGCCGGGAGCCGCGCGGCGGATGTAGCCGGCACGGACCAGGAGCTTGTGGCTGGCGACCTCGGCGTCAACGGGATCTTCACGCAGGGTGCGCAGGAATAACTGGGAAAGGCGAAGGACCACGGGTACGTATCCGTTTCTATGGCAGATGTGGCAAAAACAACTGTCTACTAATCTACCGTCTGCCCTCACACAGAAGAGCCACGCCCTCGCATGTGGAAGCCCCTGGCCGCGACGGGCTGGTCATCCTGCGATGGCGTGGCTCAACGGCCGGCCGGCCGCAGACTCTGTCCTGGGACTAGATCGCCGTTCCCTCCAGCGGAACGGGATCAACTGCGGCTGGGAAGCATGGGTCACTGCCGAGCTCACGGGCGGCATGGGCGCCAAGGACGCCCGTCAAGGTCATGTTCATGAGTCCCCCTCTGCCACCCGCACCCCAACGACACGGCTTGGGTAGAACCTATGTGATCGCGGACACATTTTCAAGGATTTGGCCATCCGGTCGAGCCACCATTGACTGGCCCGGGGCAGCGGATTTACCGTTAATTCATCAGTTGGTGAATTTCTGGAGCCTACGGGAGGCCCGCATGCCGCCGCTTACGACAGCCATCACTGCCAGTGGCCTCCACGTCTCGCGTGGGCGGACCGCCATTCTCCACGGCCTCGACTTCTCGGTCGATTCCGGACGGATCACGGGCCTGCTCGGCCCTTCCGGCAGCGGCAAAACCACCCTGATGCGGGCCATCGTCGGTGTGCAAAAGACGACGCGCGGTACCCTGTCGGTCCTCGGGCTGCCTGCCGGCAGTCCCGCGCTCAGGCACGACGTCGGATACGTCACCCAGGGTGCCAGCGTCTATGCGGACCTGAGCGTCGAAGCCAATGTCCGGTACTTCGGCGCCATGCACAACGCAACAGCGGCGGATGCTGCCGGGGCGATTGCCGCCGTCGGGCTCACATCCCTGGCGCGGCGCAAGGCCGCGGACCTCTCGGGCGGGCAGTTCAGCCGCGTATCGCTCGCCTGCGCACTGGTGGCACATCCCCGGCTGTTGATCCTGGACGAGCCCACGGTGGGCCTTGATCCCGTATTGCGGGCCGAACTTTGGGAGCGCTTCGCGGGAATGGCGGCCTCCGGTACAACGTTGGTCGTCTCCAGCCATGTCATGGAAGAAGCCTCACATTGCTCCTCACTGCTCCTGCTGCGCGAGGGCTTGCTCCTGGCCCAACTCACTCCCGCTGAACTGGCTGAACGCGGCCACAACAGCGATCTGGAACGGGCGTTCCTGACCATCATCAAAGCCGCTGACCGCGGCCAGGAAGAAAGTCCGGTGGCCTCATGAACCCCCGCATGACCTTTGCCACGGCCGCCCGTGTCCTTGGACAGCTGCGGCACGATCACCGCAGCGTCGGCCTCATCCTCGTGGTCCCCGCGCTGTTGCTCGCAGCCGTCTACTTCCTCTTCGAAAACGAAAACCTGCCACCGGGGTTTCCACGCACCTTCGACCGCGTGGGGCTGATGATGCTCGCCATCTTTCCGTTCGTGGTGATGTTCCTGGTCACCTCCATCACCATGCTCCGCGAACGGACCTCCGGAACGTTGGAGAGGCTGCTGACCACTCCCATCCACAAGGCCGATCTCCTGTTCGGCTATGCGGTTGCCTTCTCCATCATGGCCGCGCTGCAGTCCGTGGTGGCAACGGCTGTGGCTTACTGGATCTTCAACCTCGACATCAAGGGGAGTCCGGGATTCGTGGTGTTGATTGCCGTCATCAACGCCGTGCTCGGCGTGGCCCTGGGCCTGCTGTGTTCGGCCTTTGCCCGCACCGAGTTCCAAGCAGTGCAGTTCATGCCCGTAGTAGTGGTCCCGCAGATCCTGCTGTGCGGCTTGTTCGTAGCCCGTGAGGACATGAACCAGGTCCTGGAACGGATCTCAGGGGTCCTGCCGCTGACGTTTTCCGTGGATGCACTAAAGGAAATTGCCGGGAACACCGAAGCAACTGCGGCGATGTGGCAAGACGCCGCGGTGATGGGCGGGATCGTGGTGGGTGTCCTCGTCCTGGCCTCGTTGACGTTGCGCAGGCAGACCCGATGAACCTGCCCCAAGCACGGCGGGGGCGCCGAAGCGCCGGTGACCACTCGAGGGAGGGCATCCTTGCTGCGGCGCGGAAGTTGTTCGCCGAGCAAGGATTCGATGGGACCAGCCTCCGTCAGGTGGCCCGTGAAGCATCGGTTGACCCGGCCATGGTGCACCACTTTTTCGGCGGTAAAGACGAGCTTTTTGCCGCCTGCGTAGAATTGCCCGCCGACCCGGCCGAGGTGCTGGCCGACGTCGAAACCATGGACCCTGCGGCGAGGGCCGAGGCAATTGCCAGGGCGGTGCTCCGGCTGTGGGAAAGCCCCGCACAGCACGGATTGGTCGCTTTCGTCCGTGGAACCATCGGCTCGACGTCGAAGACCGCATTGCTGCGCGGAATGGTGGAGCGGACAATATTGTCGCGCATCATGGCCGGCATGCCGGGACCGTCCGCGGAATTGCGGCTGCGGGGGAATCTGGTGGCCACGCAGGTTGTGGGGCTCATGCTGGTCCGTTACGTAATACGGCTCGAACCCTTGGCCTCCGCCGATCCCGAGGACGTGGTGCGCTTGGTGGCACCCACCCTCCAGCGCTACCTCACCGGTCCCTTGGACTCCCCCACAAGGCTATGCGGAGGTGGGGACGGCTGATGTGAGTGGGCCGAGGGCGGACGCCTCAGAAAAGGACAGTGGCGAAAGTGCCCACTTGCTCGAAGCCCACCCGCTCATAGGTGGCGCGGGCCTTGGCGTTGTAGTCGTTGACGTACAGGCTCGTCACGGGGGCAAAAGTCTTGGAAAGATTCACGACGGCGGCCATGTAACCGGCGCTCTGGCCGTGTCCACGTAATTCGGGATTCATCCACACACCCTGTACCTGCGTGACATCGGCTGTGACGGCGCCGAGTTCAGCTTTGAAGACCACAGTTCCGTGAGCATCAATGTGCACCAGGGAATGCCCTTGGCGGATCAATCCGGCAACCCGCCTGCTGTAGAACTCCTGGCCACCGAGGAAGGGAGAATAGCCAACTTCTTCCTCGAACATCGCGGCGCACGCCGGCAGGATACGGTCGAAGTCCTCCATGGTGCCAAATGCCAGGTCCGGATTGGCACCGATCATGGGCCGTCCCGACATGGTCAGGAGCGGCTGGCATGCACGGATCTCGTGGGCAGAGTGGCCCAATTGTTCGAAACGTGAATAAAGCGCGAGCACGGTGTCTGCGGGGCCGAAAATGGAAGCGTACCGGCGACCGGTTTGGTGGGCAGCGGTCGCTGCATAACCTGCCAGGGCGGGATCCAACTGGACGGGAACCAGGTTGGCTCCGGCCCAGCAGGCGCCCAAGAGCGTTTGGTCGTCAAACACACCAAAAATACTGGCACCGCCACTGGTGGGCGCAGCCGTTCCCGTGCTGTCCAAATGGGCAAGGATGAACACGTTGGCTACTACGTCTTCGCTTGCCAGCGCGCGAAGAGCCAGGGTGTCGGCATTGCCGAGCACCCTGACTCCCAAGCCGTTCTCGTTACGAGACGCTAACCACGGGGCTACCCTTGACAGCATCTTCGCCATCGGCCTCCCCCATCTCTTCGGCGATGCGCATGGCCTCTTCGATCAGTGTCTCAACAATTTCGCTCTCAGGCACAGTCTTAATGACTTCACCCTTCACGAAAATCTGGCCCTTGCCGTTTCCGGAGGCCACACCGAGGTCTGCTTCACGGGCCTCACCGGGCCCATTGACGACGCAGCCCATGACGGCCACGCGGAGCGGAATCTCCATGCCTTCCAGTCCGGCCGTCACCTGTTCCGCCAGCGTGTACACATCAACCTGCGCACGGCCACAGGACGGGCAGGAGACAATTTCCAGCTTGCGGGGGCGGAGGTTGAGCGACTGCAGGATCTGGTTGCCCACCTTGATCTCCTCCACCGGCGGCGCCGACAGGGAAACACGAATAGTGTCACCGATCCCCCGGGACAGGAGGGCACCGAAAGCCGTTGCGGACTTAATGGTTCCCTGGAACGCCGGCCCGGCCTCGGTCACGCCGAGGTGCAAGGGCCAGTCGCCCTTCTCAGCCAGCATTTCGTAGGCAGCCACCATGATGACGGGGTCATTGTGCTTGACGGAGATCTTGAAGTCGTGGAAACCGTGCTCTTCGAACAAGGAAGCTTCCCAGACAGCGGACTCCACCAGCGCTTCCGGCGTTGCCTTGCCGTACTTCTTCATGATGCCCGGCTCCAGGGAGCCGGCGTTGACGCCAATACGGATGGAGGTGCCGTGGTCCCGGGCTGCTGCCGCAATTTCCTTGACCTGGTCATCGAACTTGCGGATGTTGCCCGGGTTCACCCGAACAGCAGCGCATCCGGCCTCAATGGCGGCAAAGACGTACTTCGGCTGGAAGTGGATGTCCGCGATCACGGGGATCTGGGACTTCCGGGCGATGATGGGCAGCGCCTCAGCATCATCCGCCGAAGGGCACGCCACGCGCACAATATCGCACCCTGATGCCGTCAGTTCGGCAATCTGCTGAAGGGTGGCATTGATGTCCGTGGTGGGCGTGGTGGTCATGGACTGAACACTGATGGGTGAGTCAGAACCAACTCCGACGGACCCAACCTTGATCTGCCGTGTCTTACGACGTGGGGCAAGGACGGGGGGTGGGGCTGCTGGCATTCCCAGGCTGACCGAGGTCACGTGGACTCCTTGGGTTGGGGTGGATCGTAATGGTGGTAGCGGCCTGTCAGGACGCGTGGGCAGCCAGGACGCCGATGATGGGGGACCACTCGGTGCTTCGGATGCCGGCAATCACGCCTGCTTCGGCAAACGGATCCTGCTTGAGGAGATCGTTGAGGCCGGCTTCGTCCACTGACTTGAAGATCAGGAGGGCGCCGGCGCCGTCACCGTAGGGGCCACTGGCCAGCAACGTGCCTTCCTCGGCCAGTTCAGCGAGCCAGGCGCGGTGCGCGGGGCGGGCTTCGTCGCGCAGTGCGCCTGAATCGGCAACATATACGTACTCAACAGCGAAAACAGTCATGGTGCTAGCCTATCCCGCCTGCTCTGCAGGAATTGTTCACAGCCCTGCCGATAATGTTCACAGCCCCCTCGAAAATGCTCACAGCTTAGCCAAAGATATTCACGGGCTTCACGATGTCCGCGTAGATCAGCAGCGCGCCCATGGCCATCAGCAGCGCGGCTACGACGTAGGTCAACGGCAACAGTTTCGCGATGTCGAATGAGCCTGGATCCGGCTTGCCCCTCAGCCTGGCGACCTGACGCCGTGCACCTTCATACAACGCCCCGGCTACATGGCCGCCGTCAAGGGGAAGCAACGGGATGAGGTTAAAGATGGCCAACGCGAAGTTGAGCCCAGCAAGCAACCCGACCAAGGTACCAATCCGTGCCTGCATCGGAACTTGCTCCATGGCCGCAACTTCCCCTGCCACGCGGCCAACGCCTACCACGCTGATGGGTCCGTTGGGGTCCCTGGGCTCCTCACTGAAGGCAGCCTTTGCTACCCCGACAACCCGGGCCGGCAGGTTGAAGATCACACCGGAAATTTGTTTGATGTTCTCCCCCGCCATGGGAAGAACGGCCGACGCCGGTTGCGGCACCAGGGCGCTTTGGGCTCCGATGCCGAGGAAGCCGACTTCCTGGTACTGCAAAACTCCATTGGCGTCCTGCGCCTGGCGACCGTCAGGTCCAACGACCGGACGGGAGGAAAGCACGGGGGTCACGGTGGTTTGGACGGGTGAGCCGTTGCGTTGGACGGTGATGGCCACCTCCCTGCCCGCCGAGGCACGGATCCAGCCGGTCAGTTCATCCCAACTGGTGACGGTTTTTCCGTCAAAGGAAGTGATGGTGTCGTTCGGTTGAAGGCCCGCAGCTGCGGCCGGTGTGGGTTTGCAGTCCGCGGAGTCCGGGTCAACCGTTTCGCCCGCCGCAACCTGGCATTTGGAAACATCGGCAATGGTGGTGGTTGCTTGGGCTGTCCCGAAGCCCATGAGCAGCACGGCCAGCAGGATCAAGCCGATGATCATGTTCATGGCGGGCCCACCAAGCATGACGATGACTTTTTTCCACACCGGCAGCTTGTAGAAGACCCGGTTTTCGTCCGCCGGACCAACTTCCTCGTGCGCCATGGAACGCGCTTCGGTGGCCAGTGTCTGGAACATTCCCGTGCTTGAAGGACGGACGGCGCCGTCCACCTTGTTTGGCGGGTACATGCCGATCATGGAGACATATCCGCCCAGCGGAAGCGCTTTGAAGCCGTATTCCGTCTCCCCTTTTTTCCGGGACCACAGGGTGGGGCCGAAGCCGATCATGTACTTGGTGACGCGCACTTTGAAGAGCTTCGCCGGTACGAGGTGGCCTACCTCGTGCAGCGCGATGGAAACGGCGACGCCTATGGCGACGAAGACGACTCCGAGAATGAAGAGAAGAACGGGACTCATGCCGGTGGGACTGCTTCCATAAGGGTTGGGCTAGTGGGCGCTGTTGGCTAAACGATCAAGGGTACGGGCGCGTGCCCAGTCCTCAGCATCCAGCACGGACTGAACTGTCAGCTCGGAGGAGCCTGAATGTTCACTGAGAACCGACTCCACGGTATCCACGATGTCCGTGAAACGAATGCGGCCGGCATGGAAAGCCTGGACTGCTTCCTCATTGGCTGCGTTGAATACTGCGGGGAAAGTGCTCCCCTGTTTGGCTGCATCCTTGGCCAGGTCCACTGCAGGGAAAGCCACGGTGTCCAGTGGCTCGAAAGTCCAACTGGTGGCCTTGGTCCAGTCGCAGGCTTGTGCAGCCCGCGGGACCCGGTCCGGCCATCCGAGCCCCAAGGCGATAGGCAGCCGCATGTCCGGTGGTGATGCCTGGGCGATGATGGAACCATCGACAAACTGGACCATGGAGTGGACCACCGACTGGGGATGGACCACGACGTCGATCCTGTCCAGGGGAACATCGAACAACAGGTGTGCCTCGATGACTTCCAGCCCTTTGTTCACCAGGCTGGCCGAGTTCGTTGTGACCATAAGGCCCATGTCCCAGGTGGGGTGGGCCAGCGCTTCCTGGGGCGTGACGTGGTGCAACTGATCGCGCGTTCGGCCACGGAAGGGACCGCCCGAGGCCGTCAGGATCAGCTTCTCGACTTCCTGGGCAGTCCCGGACCGAAGGCACTGGGCGATCGCGGAATGCTCCGAGTCAACCGGAACGATTTGGCCGGGGCCTGCAGCAGCTTTGACCAGGGCGCCGCCCACGATCAGTGACTCCTTGTTGGCGAGCGCCAAGGTGGCGCCGGTTCCCAACGCGGCCAACGTGGGTGCCAGGCCAATGGACCCCGTAATGCCGTTGAGCACAACATCGCAGTCGATGGCTGCAATCTGTGTGGAGGCGTCCGGGCCGACGAAGACCTCCGGCTCGAAGTTCCTTATCCCGGCAACGGCGGCCGCCTCTTCAATCAGCCGGCGCAGCACCTGTGGATCGCCGTGGGCAATGCCTACAGCCTGTGCCCGGGTATGGACAGCCTGCCGGGCAATGAGTTCCGGGTTTCCCCCACCTGCGCTCAGGGCCACCACTTCAAAGCGGTGCGGGGCAGCATCGACGACATCGATCGCCTGCGTGCCGATGGAACCTGTGGACCCGAGGATGACGATCTTGCGCGGCTGCATTGTTCAAGTATCCCAGCCCACCACGGAGCCCGCGACCGCGGGCTGGCCTATGTGGAGAAACGGTACTTCTTGACCATCATCCTTCCGCGCGTACCGTGGAACCGTGGAGTGGTTGTCCTGGTTGGATGCTTGGGACTACGAATTTGCCCGGCAGGTATTGCAGCGCGGCACCGCTGCGCTGTACCTGGTTGCCTTCCTCTCCACGGTGAACCAGTTCCCGGCCCTCCTCGGCGAGCGCGGCCTTTTGCCCGTTCCGGCTTTCCTGGACCTGGCACGCAAGCTGGGCAGGCCCACGCTCTTCCGCTGGCGCTATTCGGATGCGCTTTTGAGAACAGTCTGTTGGACAGGGATAGGCGTGGCAGGTCTGCTGGTTGCAGGGCTGCCGCAAACCGGCCCTCCGTGGCTGCCGATGCTGGCTTTCCTGACGTTGTGGTTCCTGTACATGTCAATCGTCAACGTCGGCCAGACGTTCTACGGCTTTGGCTGGGAGATTCTGCTGCTTGAGGCCGGCTTCACCGTGGCCTTCCTCGGTTCGGACCGGACGCCCCCGCCAACCACCATCCTGGTCCTCATCGTGTGGCTGGTCTACCGGCTTGAGTTCGGGGCCGGGATGATCAAGATCCGCGGGGGCAGGGAGTGGCGGGACATGACCGCCATGTTCTACCACCACGAGACCCAGCCGATGCCGGGTCCGCTCAGCAGGCAGGCGCACCTGCTCCCGCGGCCGCTGCACAAAGTGGAAGTGGTGGGCAACCATTTCGCGCAGCTGGTGGTGCCATTCTTCCTCTTCGCGCCACAGCCACTGGCAAGCATTGCCGCAGGAATTGTCGTCGTGACGCAACTGTGGTTGGTGGGCACCGGAAACTTCGCGTGGCTGAACTGGGTGGCGATTGTCCTGGCTTTTGCTGCCGTCAGCGACCCCGTGGTCCACGCCGTCTTTCCGTTCATCCCACTTGACTGGCACCAGGGCGCCGATACGCCCCTGTGGTGGTTCGCCGTCGTCGTGTCTGTGACTGTCCTGTTGTTGGTATGCAGCTACCGTCCGCTCCTGAATCTGTTCTCCAGCCGGCAGATGATGAATGCCAGTTTCAACCGCTGGCGCCTGGTCAATGCCTACGGCGCTTTCGGGACAGTGACGAAACAGCGCATTGAGATCGTGGTTGAGTGCACCATGGATGACGATCCCCTGGCCCCGGATGAGCGGTGGTCCGAGTATGGCTTCAAGGGCAAGCCCGGCGATGTCCGCCGACTCCCCCGGCAATGGGCGCCGTACCATCTGCGCCTGGATTGGCTCATGTGGTTCCTGCCATTGCGGACCGTTCACGAGGACTGGTTTTACGCCTTCCTGGACAGGCTCCTGGAGGCGGACAAGCCGACGCTTGGGCTGCTTCGCCAGGACCCGTTCGACGGCGAACGCCCCCGTTGGGTGCGGGCGCGCAGCTACCTCTACCGTTTTGCCAGCCGGGCGGAGTTCCGCGCGACCGGCGAACGTTGGGTAAGGGTGTTGCTCTACGACGCTGTTCCGCCGGTGCAGTCAGGCCCGGGACGCCGGCTTCGGCGCTGAGGCTGATTCCTGTGCCGGCGCTGAGGCTGATTCCCGTGCCGGCGCTGAGCCTGCCTCCCTTGCCGGCGCTGAGGCTGAATCCCTTGGCGGGGCCGTGGACTCACGAACCACCAAGTGTGTTGCAAGTTCGACGCGCCGCGAGTCGATGTCTTCACCTTGCATTTGGCGAAGGATGAAGTTCAGCGCCGATCGCCCTATTTCCTGGAGGGGCTGGCTCACCGAGGTCAGCGGCGGCGTGGACTCCTCGGCTTGGTAGGTTCCATCGAACCCGACCAGGCTCATGTCCTCGGGGATCCGGATCCCTTGCCTGCGTGCCTCGGCCAGGACACCCATGGCAATGCTGTCGCTGCCGGCAAAGACGGCCGTGGGCGGATCTTCCAGTGCCACCAGTGCCTTGAAGGCTGCCGCTCCATTCTCGGGCCGGAACTGGCCTGCAGAAACATATTCATGCTCCACGGTGATGCCTTCTGCCATGAGTGCGGCCATATAGCCGTGGAGCCGGGCCTGGCTGCATTCGGCCGTGGCAGGACCGCCGATGTAGGCGATGCGTCGATGCCCCAGCTCCAGGAGGTGGGTGGCGGCGACCTTTCCACCTGCCCAGTTGCTGGCGCCCACGCTGAACAGGTCAGCGGGAGGGGGATTCAGCGGGTCGATGACCACAATGGGGATTTGGCGCCTCTGGAAAGCTTCCAGGTGGGCTGTTCCGAATGCCGAGGTGACCACGATCATGCCGCTGCGGCCTTCGTCGACCATCCGCTGCGCGCGTTCTTCCGGACCCAGCGGCGGTGCTGCCTGCAGCCCGGTCACCGAAAGGATCACTTCCATGTCCGAAACGTTGGCCTGCTCCATGATCCCTTTGAGGACTTCCATGTTGTAGGCCGAGTTCAGGGAGTCAAACACCGCTTCGACGGTCCTCTGGACGGGATTGGCTTTGCGCTGGAGCGGGGATTTATATCCGGTCCGTTGCAGGGCGGCCAAGACCCGCGCGCGGGTGCCCTGCGCCACGTCTTCACGCCCATTGACCACTTTGGACACCGTGGGCACGGAGACGCCCACCTCTTGCGCCACGGCGGAAAGGGTCAGTTTGGAGGGTCGTTCGTTGAGGCTCACGGCTACCGCTTTCGAAAAGTTTCGGTTGATAACAGTCTGCATTGATAGCGGGGTTCTCGTCAACAGGACAGTAACCAGAACGAATTTGTTCCATAGAAGGCCTTGACGGTGATGCGGGTCACGGCTAAGTTTGGTGGGCACTTCCGAAAGGACTTACGAAACATTTCGAAAAGTTGCTGGAACCAGGGATCGAAGTCGATCTCCTAAACCGCGGAGTGTGGCTTTTTACACGCACAACCGGGCAATCAGCGTCGAGCCCGAAGGACGAATGGAAACTGCACATGAATAATCTAAAGTTGCGCACCGCCGGACTGGCCGTTTCTGCAGCGGCATTGTCGATCTCACTCGTAGCCTGCGGATCCTCCGGCCCGGCCGGATCGGGCGCTTCCGCGGACTCGGCTACCATGTGGGGACTTACCGGTGGTGACCAGCCCGTGTTCCAAGCGTCAGTGGATTCGTGGAACAAGTCCCACCCGGATTCCGCCATCAAGCTCGACTTCTTCGCCAACGATGCCTACAAGACCAAGGTCCGCACCGCCGTCGGCGCGGGCCAGGGGCCCACGCTGGTTTACGGCTGGGGCGGCGGGGTCCTGAAGTCCTACGTCGACGCCGGACAGGTGGATGACCTGACGGGATTCCTCAAGGAGAACCCCGACGTCCAGAGCCGCTACCTCCCCTCCATCCTTGAGAGCGGCGTGATCGACGGCAAGACCTACGCACTCCCGAACAACAAAGTGCAGCCCGTAGTCCTCTACTACAACAAGGAAGTCTTCGACAAGGTCGGAGCACAACCGCCCAAGACCTGGGATGAGCTGATGGCACTGGTCCCTAAGTTCAAGGAAGCCGGCGTGGCGCCCTTCTCCTTGGGTGGCCAGTCCAAGTGGCCGGACCTGATGTGGCTTGAATACCTGGTGGACCGGATCGGAGGACCCGAGGTATTTGCCGACATCGCAGCGAACAAGCCCGGCGCGTGGTCCGACCCCGCTGTGCTGGAAGCACTGAAGAAGATCCAGGAACTGGCCGATGCCGGAGGATTCATCAACGGATTCTCCTCCATTGCCGCTGACAGCAACGCAGACCAGGCCCTCCTGTACACCGGCAAGGCCGCCATGATCCTGCAGGGCAGCTGGATCTACCAAGGCATGAAGAAGGACGCGGCCGACTTCGTCTCAAGCGGCAAGCTCGGCTACATCCCCTTCCCCACCGTTGAAGGCGGCAAGGGTGATCCGGCGAACGTTGTGGGAAACCCCTCCAACTTCTGGTCTGTGTCTTCCAAGGCCACCGAAGAGCAGAAGAAAACCGCCCTCGAATACGTCAAGGACGGAATGTTCAACGACGAGAACGTCCAAAGCCTGATCAACTCAGGAGCAGTGCCCGTGGTAACAGGTATTGAGGACAAGCTCGCGGCTTCCCCTGACAAGGACTTCCTGACCTACGTGTACGGCATGGCCAAGGACGCCCCGGACTTCACGCTTTCCTGGGACCAGGCCCTGAGCCCTGCCCAGGGAGATGCCATGCTGGCCAACCTGGACCAGATCTTCCTGAAGAAGATCACTCCTGAGCAGTTCGCTTCCACTATGAACGCGACAATCGGGAAGTAATCCAGTGTCGGCAACCAGCACCACTGCGCGCAAGGAGCTGGGCGTCGGACACACTGCAGGCACCCGTCGGACCCTGGAAAAGGGTCCGACGGGGTGGCTGGCAGTCCCCGCCCTGGCCTTCTTCATGCTTTTCGCCATCCTCCCGCTCCTGGGAGTCCTGTTCCTGAGCTTCACCCGCTGGGACGGACTGGGAGAGATCAAACTGGACGGGCTGTCCAGCTGGAACACGGTCCTGGCCGATCCCGTCACCGGAAACGCTTTGTTGGTGACGGCCAAGATCATGTTCTTCTCCTTCATTGTCCAGGCCCCCATCAGCCTCTTGCTCGGGGTCTTCACAGCCGCCAGCCAGAAGTACCGCGCTGCACTGGCGGTCCTCTACTTCGTGCCGCTGCTCCTCTCCTCGGCAGCAGTGGCCATCGCCTTCAAAGCGTTGCTCGATCCGAACTTCGGACTCGGTCCCGGATTAGGCCTGCCCTTCCTCGCCCAGGATTGGCTGGGCAACTCGGACCTGGTGCTGTTCGTAGTGGTCTTCGTGATCGCCTGGCAGTTCGTGCCCTTCCACACCCTGATCTACCAAGGCGGCGTCCGACAGATTCCCGCTTCCCTGTACGAAGCTGCCCAGATTGACGGTGCCGGCCGTGTCCAGCAGTTCTTCAATATCACCTTGCCGCAGCTCAAATACACCATGATTACTTCCTCCACCCTCATGGTGGTGGGTTCCCTGGCGTACTTCGACCTGATCTTCGTGCTGACCGCCGGCGGCCCCGGCTACTCCACCAGGCTCCTGCCGCTGCACATGTACCTGACCGGCTTCAAGGCCAACGACATGGGAGCGGCGAGCGCCCTGGGCGTCATCCTCGTTGTCATCGGACTGGCCTTGGCTTTGTTCCTGCAACGACTCGGCGGCAAGAACCGCAACGCGAGCCAATTGGAAGGTGCGTAATGGCTGCCACAACACAATTGCCCACACCCCCGGCGACAATGCCACAACAAGGGACCAACCGGCGTCGGGCCCCAAAGCTTGGCCGCGCGCGGCCAAACTTCCTGGGCGGGCTGGGTGGCTGGCTGTGGCTGGCGGTCATCATCGTACCGGTGTACTACGTAGTGATCACCAGCCTGAAAAACCAGGCAGGGTTCTTCACTTCCAATCCGATGCTGCCTCCTGCCGAGCCCACCTTGGAGAACTACAAGCTGGTCCTGGAGAACGATTTCGCCAAGTACTTCACCAACAGCCTCATCGTCACCGTGGGCAGCGTGGTCCCGGCACTGTTCGTCGCCTTCATGGCCGCCTACGCGATCGTCCGCGGCAAAGGACGATTCCTCGGCTGGACCAACAACGTTTTCCTGCTGGGTCTTGCGATCCCGTTGCACGCAACCATCATTCCCATCTATTGGATGATCACCAAGGCGCACATGTACGACACGCTGCTGGCGCTGATCCTGCCCTCCATTGCCTTTGCGATCCCGGTCTCCGTGCTCATCCTGTCCAACTTCATGCGCGATGTTCCCAACGAGCTCTTTGAATCGATGCGGCTGGACGGTTGTTCCGATTGGGCCATGATGTGGCGGCTCGCACTGCCCATGACCAAGCCCGCCGTCATCACGGTTGGCATCTACAACGCACTGCACGTGTGGAACGGATTCCTGTTCCCGCTGATCCTCACCCAAAGCCCCGACACCAGGGTCCTGCCGTTGTCGCTGTGGACCTTCCAAGGTGAGTTCAGCGTCAACATCCCCGCAGTGCTCGCCTCCGTGGTGCTGGCCACGCTTCCCTTGCTGGTGATCTACGTCGTGGCGCGCCAGCAGTTGCTCAGCGGCCTGACTGCTGGTTTCAGCAAGTAAACGGGCTTCCACCAACCAGAAAGGATTCAGATGACGGACCTCCAACCACTGCGCGTGGGCATGGTGGGCTATGCCTTCATGGGCGCCGCCCATTCCCATGCCTGGCGCACCGCACCGCGCTTCTTTGATCTTCCCCTCGCTCCGGAACTGACAGCCGTTGCCGGCCGGAACGGTGACGCTGTCCGGGCCGCGGCAGCCAAATACGGCTGGGCATCAACTGAGACCGATTGGCGCCGCCTGATCGACCGCGATGACATCGACCTCATCGACATCTGCACCCCCGGGAACACCCACGCCGAAATAGCGATCGCCGCCCTTGAAGCCGGTAAGCACGTCCTGTGCGAAAAGCCCTTGGCAAATTCGGTGGAAGAAGCCGAAAAAATGACGCTCGTCGCCCAGGCTGCGGCCGAGCGTGGTGTGTTCTCCATGTGCGGCTTCAGCTACCGGCGCACCCCTGCTTTGGCGTTGGCCAAGCGGATGGTGGAGGACGGCCGGCTGGGCGATATCCGGCACGTCCGGGCCCAATACCTCCAGGACTGGCTCAGCGACGCCGATGCCCCACTGACCTGGCGGCTGGATAAGTCCAAATCCGGGTCCGGGTCACTCGGTGACATCGGCGCGCACAGCATCGACGCCGCCCAGTGGATCACCGGGCTGAACATCACTGGCGTTTCGGCACTGTTGGAAACCTTCGTGAAGGAGCGCCCGGTGGGCGGTGACCTCGTGGGCCTGGGTGGCCATGGTGGTGCCGATGGTCCACGCGGTCCGGTCACGGTGGATGACGCAGCGCTCTTTACCGCCCGTTTCGAGGCCACGCCCGACGCCGGTGCTGCCGCCGGCTCACCGGGCAGCACCACCACCGGGCCCATTGGCATCTTCGAAGCAACCCGTTTTGCCCTGGGACGCAAGAACGCCATGCGCCTGGAACTGAACGGCACCAAGGGATCGATCGCGTTCGACTTCGAGGACATGAACTCCTTGCAGTTTTACGATTCCGCGCTGGAACCGGATGCAGGCTTCCGGAAGATCATGGTCACCGAACCATCCCACCCCTACACCGCCAATTGGTGGCCCACCGGCCACGGCCTGGGCTATGAGCACGGCTTCACGCATCAGGTGGTGGACCTCGTCACGGCCATCGGCGCAGGCGAGCAGCCCACGCCGTCGTTCGCTGACGCATTGCAGGTGCAAAAGGTGCTGGCCGCGGTAGAGGCGAGCGCAGAGAACGCCAGCCACTGGCAGAACGTGTGAGAGGAAAAACCATGAACCGACCCATCACCCTGTTCACTGGCCAGTGGGCCGATCTTCCGTTTGAGGAAGTAGCCCGGCTCGCCGGCGAGTGGGGCTTCGACGGCTTGGAGATCGCGTGCTGGGGAGACCACTTGGACCCGCAGCGTGTGGTGGAGGATGAGGGCTACCTGCAGGAAAAGCTGGACATCCTGGACAAGCACCAACTGAGCGTCCACGCGATCGCCAACCACCTCACCGGCCAAGCGGTGTGTGATGACCCCATTGATGAACGCCACCAGGACATCCTCAGCCCTTCAGTCTGGGGCGATGGGGATCCGGAGGGGGTCCGGCAACGGGCCGCCGAAGTCATGAAGACCACAGCCCGTGCTGCGGCAAAGCTTGGGGTGAAGACGGTGACGGGCTTTACCGGCTCATCCATATGGAAGTGCGTGGCCATGTTCCCGCCCGCATCCGAGGCCATGATCGAGCGCGGCTACCAGGACTTCGCGGATCGTTGGAACCCCATCATGGATGTGTTTGACGAAGAAGGCGTCCGATTCGCCCTGGAAGTCCATCCCTCTGAAATCGCCTATGACTACTGGACCACCAAGCGTGCCTTGGAAGCGATGGGCCACCGGCCAAACTTTGGCCTCAACTTCGATCCCTCCCATTTCATCTGGCAGGACCTTGACCCCACGATGTTCCTCCAGGACTTCGCGGACAAGATCTTCCACGTCCACGTGAAGGAATCCGTCCGGCAACTCAATGGACGCAACGGCAGGCTGGGGTCGCATTTGCCCTGGGCTGATCCCCGCCGGGGGTGGGACTTCGTCACCGCCGGCCACGGCGATGTGAACTGGGAGCCGATCTTCCGCACCCTCAACGCCATTGGTTATGAAGGCCCAACCAGCATCGAGTGGGAGGACGCCGGCATGGACCGGCTGCTCGGCGCTCCCCAGGCGCTGCGCATGGTCCGGGAGTTGGCCGGCATACGCCCTCCGGCTGCCGCCTTCGATGCCGCTTTTGCAACGCGCTGACCGCACCAAAGCACTGACTCACTGACTCACTGACATACGCCCAAACGAAGGAAACCATGACAAGCAACAACAAGACAGCGCTGGTGGTTCGCGGCGGCTGGGACGGACACCAGCCGGTGGAAGCCACGGAGCTGTTCATCCCTTACTTGAAGGCCAACGGCTACGAGGTCCGGGTGGAGGAATCCCCCAAGATCTACGCCGACCCTGACTACATGGCCACCGTTGACCTGATCGTGCAATGCATGACCATGACCACCATCGAGAAGGACGAGTTCGAGGGACTGCGTACTGCCGTCGAAAACGGTACCGGCCTGGCCGGCTGGCATGGCGGAATCGCTGATTCCTATCGCAACAACTCGGACTACCTTCACCTGATTGGTGGCCAGTTCGCCTGCCACCCGGGCAAGCATGCGGACGAGCGGATCGGTGAGCAGTCGGACAACTATGTCCCGTACACCGTTTCCATGCTTCCCGCCGCCTCCGAACACCCCATCACGCAGGGCATTGGAGACTTCGATCTGGTCACCGAACAGTACTGGGTCCTCTCCGATGACTACATCGACGTTCTGGCCACCACCACGCAGAAAGTACGCGACTGGGACCCCTGGAACCGCGAAGTCACCTCGCCGGCCATCTGGACCCGGCAGTGGGGCAAGGGCAGGATCTTCGTCTGCACCCCCGGGCACCGTGTGGAAATCCTTCAGGACAACAACGTCCGCACCATCATTGAAAGGGGCATGCTGTGGGCAAGCCGCTGAACATAGGCGTCATCGGCTGTGGTGCCATCATCGCCCAGTACCTGACAAACTTCCGCCGCCTGGATTCGATCAACCTGGTAGCGGTAGCGGATCTCGACTTCGCCCGGGCGCAGGCCGTAGCGGAATCCTATGACGGCGTCCGTGCGCTGTCCGTAGACCAGCTCCTGGCTGCTGAAGATGTGGAACTCGTCCTGAACCTCACTATCCCGGCCGCCCACGCCGACATCGCACTGAGGGCCATCGCAGCGGGAAAGTCCGTCTACGGGGAAAAACCGCTGGCTGCCACCACGGCCGAAGCCCAACAGGTGCTGGATGCGGCCGCCGATGCAGGACTCGCGGTAGGTTGCGCCCCGGACACAGTGCTGGGAACCGGAATCCAGACAGCCCGAAAGGCAATTGACGATGGACTGATTGGGGCACCAATTTCGGCCACCGCCACCATGGCAACCCCAGGCCACGAACGGTGGCACCCGAACCCCGATTTCTACTACCAGCCCGGCGGTGGTCCCCTGCTGGACATGGGCCCCTATTACGTCTCTGCGCTGGTCACGCTGCTCGGACCCGTGGTTTCAGTCCTGGGTGCTGCCAGCCATACCCGCAAGGAACGCACCATCGGTTCCGGCCCGCGCCAGGGACAAGTGGTTCCCGTTGACATCGACTCGCACGTCACAGGCATCCTGGTCCATGCCTCCGGCGCCATATCAACGCTGTTCATGAGTTTCGATGCCGTCAAGACCAAGAGCCCCAACATCGAGATCCATGGTGAAACAGGCTCGCTGATCGTCCCTGACCCGAATCATTTCGACGGCGATGTGCAGCTGTTCGCTTTGGGCGCGGAGGAATGGGAGAGTCTCCCGGCCTCTGCCGGTTATGTGGACTCGGGCCGCGGCTTTGGCATCGCCGACCTCGCCATGACCCCGGCCGGGCAGGAACCACGCGCCGGTGGCCAGTTGGCCTTCCACGCACTGGAAGTCATGGAATCTGTGCTCGAATCCGCCAAGAGCGGGCAGGCGGTACCGATCAAGAGCACTGCCTCCCGGCCCCCCGTGGTTGAACTGACGGACATCGCGACGCCGGTCCGCGCCTAGCGCTCAGACCACCCCCGCCGGGGTGGGAGTTAAAGCCCATGTTTTGCCGCCGAAACATGGGCATCAACTGTCACCTCGCGGGGTGCCCGGCCCGGCGAAGGGTCGCTTGGGCATGCTTAAGGATGGGCCCATCGATCATCTTGCCCCGGAATTGGAACACTCCCGTGCCTGCCGCGGCCGCAGCTTCCAGGAGCTCATTGGCCTGGCCAATGGCTTCGGGTGTTGGCGCATACGCCTCCCGTACCACCGCTACCTGGTTGGGGTGGATGCAGGCTTTCGCACCGAACCCGCTGGCCACGGCATCGTGGGATTCGGCCAACAGGCCCTCAAGATCCGGGATGTTCACATACACGGAGTCGATGGCTTCCTTGCCTGCGGCCTTGGCGGCGAGCAGTACAGCGGACCGGGAGTGAAGGGCAACAGCCCGGTACACGCCGTCGTCGTTCCTGCTGGAGAGGCCACCGAGGGAAGCCAGCAAGTCCTCTGCGCCCCACATCAGGCCCACGACGTTCGGCTCGGCAGCGATGGCCGGGGCGTGGACGATGCCCGCGGCGGTTTCGCACAAGGCGATGACGTCGAAACCAGCCAGCTCCCGCAACTGCTCCGCGCTCTCTGCTTTGGCGAGCATGATGGTGCGGTAGGGCGTATCAGCCAGGGCTTCGAGATCCAACCCGAACTCGGGCGTCCCCACGGGATTCACCCGGACGATGGTTCGGCGCGGATCCAGACCGGCGCCACCGGACTGTTCCAGAATCGCTTGGCGGGCCGCAGGCTTGTCTGCCGGCGCTACTGCATCTTCAAGGTCGAGGATGACGGCATCGGATCGATCAGCAGCCTTGCCAAAACGCTCCGGCCGGTCTGCAGGGCAGAAAAGAAGGGCCGGCCCCATGGTGAACGCTGAAGTGGAGGGGGAATCGGGAGAAGGCATGGGGCTCCTGGCTGGTGGGTTCTGGCAAGGCATGGAACGGATTCAAGGCTGGGCTGCGTGCGCTTCCTTGGTCCACATGAGGCAGGTCCGTGTTGCCAGGGCAACCACGGTCCCATCCTGGTTTCGACCGGTGTGCCGCATGGTCACCACACCTTGGCCCGGGCGGGATGACGACAACCGTTTTCCCGTGATTTCCGTTTCCGTGTACAGGGTATCGCCGTGATGGAGCGGGTGCGGAAAAGTGACATCCGTCAGGCCCAACTGCGCAATGATGGTGCCCTGCGTCAACTGGGTCACGGACTGGCCCACCATGGTGGACAGGGTGAACATCGAGTTCATCAGCCGCTGCCCGAAAGGTTGCCCCGCGCTCCACGCCGCGTCCAAATGCAGCGCCTGGGTGTTCATGGTCATGGTGGTGAAGAGGACGTTGTCTGCCTCGGTGACCGTGCGCCCGGGCTTATGCGCGTAGATCACACCTTCTTCGAGCTCGTCGAAGTACAGCCCGCGCTGCTCGATGACCCGCGTCATACAGTGAGCTCCTGGTCTTCTTCGAACAAGTCCGCTCCGGTTGCCGCGAGGACGTCCTCAAGAGTGACGTTGGGAGCCAGTTCGCGCAGGACCAGGCGGGGGCCACCTTGGTCCTTGACGACGTCGATGACGGCCAGGTCCGTGATGATCCGGTCCACGCACCCTTTGCCTGTCAGGGGCAGCGTGCACTCCTGGACAATTTTCGGCCGGCCGCTGCGGTCTGCGTGTTCCATCATGACAATGACCTTCTTGGCACCGAACACCAGGTCCATCGCGCCGCCCATGCCCTTGACCATCTTGCCCGGGATCATCCAGTTGGCGAGGTCTCCGTTGGCGGCCACCTCCATGGCACCGAGTACTGCGACGTCAACGTGGCCGCCACGGATCATGCCGAACGAGGCCGACGAGTCGAAGAACGCAGCGCCGGGATTCGTGGTGACCGTTTCCTTGCCGGCGTTGATGAGGTCCGGATCGACCCTGTCCTCCGCCGGGTAGGGGCCAACCCCCAGGATCCCGTTCTCGGAGTGGAGAATGACTTCCACACCATCAGGGATGTAGTTGGGAATCAGCGTGGGCATCCCGATACCCAGGTTCACGTATTGCCCGTTGACCAGCTCCCGGGCCACACGGGCGGCAAGTTCGTTGCGGGTCCACCCTTTGGCTTCGTGGTGCTCGACGTCGGCGCGACGGTACTCGTGCCGTACGGCTTCGGGGCGGGGCGGAATGTCGTGGAAAGTGTTCTCGGTCATCGTTCCGCTCCTGCCTGGGCTGTGGCGGATTGGCCTGCGCCGGCACTGGAGGCCAGCGCCACGGTCCGCTTCTCTATCCGCTTCTCACTCGAATTCGCCACCACTACCCGCTGGACGAAGATGCCCGGCGTGTGGATGTGTTCCGGGTCAAGCTCGCCGGGTTCCACCAACTCCTCAACCTCGGCAATGGTGGTCTTTGCCGCCATGGCACAGAGGGGGTTGAAGTTCATTGCAGTCGCGTGGAAGACCAGGTTGCCGTGCCGGTCGCCCTTCCAGGCATGGACCAAGCCGAAGTCAGGTGTCAGGGACTCTTCCAGCACATAGTCGGCGTCATTGAAGGTCCGCACTTCCTTGGGCGATGAGGCCAGCGCAACGTTGCCTTCGGCGTCGTACTTTTGTGGAAGTCCGCCCTCCGACACCTGGGTGCCCACACCGGCCTTGGTGTAGAAGGCCGGGATGCCGGCACCACCGGCACGCAGCTTCTCCGCCAGGGTGCCCTGCGGGGTGAGGACAACTTCCAACTCCCCCGCCAGATACTGCCGGGCAAATTCCTTGTTCTCGCCAACATACGAGCTGATGGTCCGGCGGATGCGGCCGTCTTTGAGGAGAATGCCAAGGCCCCAGTCGTCCACGCCGCAGTTGTTGCTGACCGTCTCAAGATCGGTGGTGCCTTGCCGGTGGAGGGCGTCAATCAGGGAAACGGGAATACCGCAGAGGCCGAACCCTCCCACAGCCAACGAGGCACCGTCCGGGATGTCCTTCACCGCTTCCGCGGCGCTGGCAACAACCTTGTCAATCATCCTTGATCCTTCCCGTACGGTTACAGACCCAGCTCGCGGGCGATCAGCATCAACTGGACCTCTGTGGTGCCTTCCCCGATTTCAAGGATCTTGGAGTCGCGGTAATGGCGTGCCACCGTGAATTCGTTGATGAAGCCATAGCCGCCGAACACCTGGGTGGCGTCCCGCGCGTTGTCCATGGCTGCCTCGCCTGCGACCATCTTAGCGATGGCGGCTTCTGTCTTGAACGGCTTGCCTGCCAGCATCCGGGAGGCGGCGTCGTAGTAGGCAAGACGGGCAGTGTGGGCCCTGGCCTGCATCCTGGCGATCTTGAACTGGATGGCCTGGTACTTGCCGATGTTCTGCCCGAACGCGCTGCGTTCCTTGGCGTACTTCACGGACAGATCCACGCAACCCTGGGCTGCACCGGTGGCCAGCGCAGCTATGGCAATACGGCCCTCGTCAAGGATGGAGAGGAAGTTGGCATAGCCACGGCCACGCTCGCCCAAAAGGTTCGCCTCGGGAACGCGGACGTTGTCCAAGGTGAGCGGGTGCGTATCGGAAGCGTTCCAGCCCACCTTGTTGTACGGCTTCTCCGCCGTGAAACCGGGCGTGTCCGTCGGCACCAGAATGGTGGAGATTTCCTTCTTGGTGCTGCCGTCAGGGTTCTCCTTGTGTCCCGTCACTGCGGTCACCGTCACCAGCGAGGTGATGTCCGTGCCGGAGTTGGTGATGAACTCCTTGTTGCCGTTGATCACCCAGTCACCGTTGTCCAGGTGCGCGTTGGTCTTTGTCCCGCCGGCATCGGAGCCTGCTTCCCGTTCGGTCAGGCCAAACCCGGCCAGGGAACGTCCCGACGCCAGCTGCGGCAGCCATTCCTCTTTCTGGGCGTCCGTCCCGAAACGGTACACGGGCATGGCACCAAGTGAGACCCCGGCTTCAAGCGTGATCGCCACCGACTGGTCAACCCGGCCCAGTTGCTCCAGTGCCAGGGCAAGGGCAAAGTAGTCGCCACCCATCCCGCCGAACTCCTCGGGGAAGGGCAGGCCGAACAAGCCCATCTCCCCCATCTGCTTCACAACCTCGTAGGGGAAACTGTGTTCTTCGTCGTGCTTGGCCGAAACGGGCGCAACAACCTCGTCGGCGAACTCGCGGACGGAGTCGCTCAGGTCCTGGTATTCCTCATTGAGTTCAAACGTGCTCATGCCTGGTCTTCCTTGTCTGTGGTGTTGCCCGGGTTCCTGCCGGCGGCCTCGTGATCTCCAGTGGCGTCGGCTGCGTGGATGGTGGCGAGCACCTGGTCGGCCTTGACCAGGTCGCCGGGTTTGCTGGTGAGGTGAACGGTTCCCGCGACCGAGGCCACCAATTGGTGTTCCATCTTCATCGCTTCCACGGCAAGGAGCGCCTGGCCTTCCTCGACCCTCTGGCCATCTGCCACCGACACGGACACCACCGTTCCGGGCATTGGCGAGCGCACTTCCGGGTCCGCGGCCCCTTCTTCGCGCTGGATGCCTGCAAGCATCCGGCGCAGGCGTTCTGCCCGGTCCAGGACCTCGAGCCTGCACGACCAACCGTTACTGCCGACGTGGATTTCGCGGGGATTACTTCCAGCGGTCCCCACCGCGAAGGTGACTGGACCGTCGTCGAACTCCAACGCAATCGCATTGTCAGTTCGGTCCGACACCTTTACGCTCACGGGGGCCCCGCCGTCGATCCTTGCCGTGAGGGTTCCGTCCCCTTCAGTGATGGAGACAGTGGAGACGGTACCGCCGGGCACCCCGAACGTCACCGTCCATGCGGCCCGGGCACCAAGACGCCACGAATCCGGAGTTGCCCACGCGTCGCCCGCCAGCGTCGCTCCGGTCCGTTCCAACCACAAGCTGAGAGCGGCGGCGATCAGCTCTACGGGACCTGCGTGCCGGAACTCCATGAACGGAAGACGGCGCTCGATCAAACCCGTATCCAGTTGCCCGGCGCGGACCTGGGGATCATTGATCAGCAGCCGCAGGTATTCAACATTCGTATCGACACCCAGCAAGGTGTACCGGCCAAGGGCAGCGTCCAGGGTATCCAGGGCCGCTTCCCGTTCCCCGCCCCAGGCGATGACCTTGGCAAGCATGGGATCGTAGTCCCCCGTGATCTCCAGGTTCTCCCGCATGGCCGAATCAATCCGCACATCCGCGTGCACCCGTTGCTGCCCTGACACGGACGGATCCCCGGCGCCCTGTTCTGCGAGCGCCACGATCCAGCCCATCGACGGCATGAAGTTCCGCTCGGGCACTTCCGCGTAAACGCGTGCCTCCACGGCGTGGCCATGAATTACGACGTCGGACTGCGCCACGGTGAGCACCTCACCTGCGGCGATCCTCACCTGCCATTCCACGAGGTCGATGCCGGTGACCATTTCAGTCACCGGATGCTCCACCTGGAGCCGGGTGTTCATCTCCATGAAGAAGAACTCGTCAGGGTGTTGGTCCGAGACCAGGAACTCGACGGTTCCGGCGCCGCTGTAGTTGACGGACCGCGCCGCGTTGCAGGCTGCCTCACCAATGCGGGCCCGCTGCTCCGCGCCGTTCGGCAGCGATTCGAACAGGGCGGACGGGGCTTCTTCGATCACTTTCTGGTGGCGTCGCTGGAGGGAGCACTCGCGCTCGCCGAGGTGGATGACGTTGCCGTGGTTGTCGGCCAGGATTTGTACTTCGATGTGCCGGGGCGTGCTGATGAGCCGCTCCAGGAAAAGAGTGTCATCCCCGAACGCGGATGCCGCCACGCGCCTGGCCGTAACGAGGGTTGAGGCCATGTCTTCGGGCCGTTCCACCACATGCATGCCTTTGCCGCCACCACCGGCGGAGGGCTTAATCAGCAGGGGGAAACCCACCTCCGCTGCCGCCTCGATCAGTTCCTGGTCGGTCAGGCCGGGCTGGGCTATTCCCGGAACGCACGGCACGCCGTAGGCCATGACGTGGTTCTTGGACCGGATTTTGTCGCCCATGACGTCGATCGCACCAATTCCCGGCCCGATGAACGCGATGCCCGCGGACTCCAGCGCCTTGGCGAACTCAACGTTCTCTGACAGGAAGCCGTAACCGGGGTGGACCGCTTCGGCGCCGCTTCGACGGCACGCCTCGATGATGGCATCGATTCTCAGGTAGCTTTCCGCAGGTGCGGTCCCACCGATTGCCACGGCGGTGTCGGCCAAGGCGACATGCTTGGCGTCTTTGTCAGCGTCCGAGTACACAGCGACGGATCGAATGCCCATCGCCTTCAGGGTGCGGATGACACGACACGCGATCTCACCTCGGTTGGCAACGAGGACGGCGGTGAAACTGCGGGGTTCGACTTCCGGGCCGGATGGCGCGGGGGCTGTAGTAGTTGTTGTTGTTGGCAGGGTCATGGTCACATCCTGAAGAGGCCGAAGGCGGTCTCGGGCAGTTGCTGGCGGGAGAGGACATCCAAGGCCATTCCCAGAATCCGCCGGGTGTCAGCGGGATCGATGATGCCGTCGTCCCACAACCGGGCGGTGGAGTAATACGGACTTCCTTGGTCCTCGTACTGTTGCTTGATGGGCGCTTTGAAGGCTTCCTCATCCTCGGCAGACCATTCCTGGCCGGCCGCCTCGTACTGATCCCGTTTGACGGTTGCGAGGACACTGGAGGCCTGGTTTCCGCCCATTACGGAGATCCTTGCGGCCGGCCACATCCAGAGGAACCGCGGCGAATACGCGCGTCCGCACATGGAGTAGTTGCCCGCGCCGAAGGAACCGCCGATGACCACTGTCAGTTTGGGTACCCGGGCTGTTGCCACCGCGGTGACCATCTTGGCCCCGTTCTTGGCGATGCCGCCCTGTTCGTAGTCTTTGCCGACCATGAAGCCGGAGAGGTTCTGCAGGAAGACCAGGGGAATGCCACGCTGGTCGCAGAGCTCGATGAAGTGGGCTCCCTTCAAGGAAGACTCGCTGAAGAGAACCCCGTTGTTGGCAACGATCCCCACCGGATGGCCGTGCAGGTGCGCGAATCCGGTGACCAGGGTGGTGCCGTAGTTCTTCTTGAACTCATGGAACTCCGAGCCATCCACGAGCCTGGCAATGACTTCGCGGACGTCGTACTGTGCGTTCACGTCCACGGGAACCACCCCGTAGATTCCTGCAGGATCGACGGCGGGCGGCAGGACGACGTCGGACACGTCCCAGGCCGGCTGCGCCGGCTTCGGCAAGGTTGCAACAATGTCCCGAACGATCTCCAGAGCGTGCTGGTCGTTCTCGGCCAAGTGGTCGGTAACCCCGGAAATCCTTGAATGGACGTCCCCGCCGCCCAGTTCCTCCGCGGTGACGATTTCGCCAATGGCCGCTTTCACCAAGGGAGGTCCGCCGAGGAAGATGGTGCCCTGGTTCCGAACGATGATGGTCTCATCGCTCATGGCAGGTACGTAGGCGCCACCTGCCGTGCACGATCCCATGACAGAGGCGATCTGCGGGATTTTGGCCGCTGACATTTTGGCCTGGTTGTAGAAGATCCGGCCAAAGTGCTCTTTGTCCGGGAAAACCTCGTCCTGCTTGGGAAGGAATGCTCCACCTGAATCTACGAGGTAGATGCAGGGCAGCTTGTTTTCCAAGGCGATCTCCTGGGCCCGGAGATGCTTTTTCACCGTCATGGGATAGTAGGTGCCGCCCTTGACGGTGGCGTCATTGGAGATCACCAGGACATGCCTGCCGTGAACCAGCCCGATACCCGCGATCACCCCGGCACCTGGTGAATCGTCGTTGTACATTCCATTCGCAGCCAAGGGTGCGATCTCCAGGAACGGGCTGCCGTCATCGAGCAGGTAGTCGATGCGTTCACGCGGCAGCAGTTTGCCGCGGGCGATGTGCCGCTCACGTGAGGCGGCCGGGCCGCCGAGGGCCGTGGTCGCCAGGCGTTCCTTGAGATCTGCCACCAAGGCACGTTGTGCCGCTTGATTGGCTTCAAAGGTGCCACCGGCCGTTCCCGCCAGCTTGGAAATTGTCTCCATCGACCCCTGTTCCATTCCCGGCCGCAGGCCATTTCGGTTAGTGCCACGTAACTGAAATTTAGGTTAGTCTTTATTAACTGTGATGTCCAGCACAGCCGAACCAGCAGGGGTTGGGTCCGGCACTGGCACTTAGGAGGAAAAGTGACCGGAGGTCCGGAAGCAAGCAACAACGGCACCCGTGCCGCTGCAACGCAGCGGGGGCAGGCCAAGGAGCTCCGGCGACTGGCTCTGTTGTCCGCGGCCGCCGGACTCTTTGCGGAGAACGGCTTTACCCGCGTGTCCCTTGAAGATCTTGGCGCAGCAGCGGGAGTCAGCGGACCCGCCGTCTACCGGCACTTTCCAGGCAAGCAGGCGGTACTCGGAGAGCTGCTGCTCAGCGTCAGCCGGGACTTGTTGGACGGCGGGTCAAAGGTGGTATCCGAAGCGGAGGACCCCCTGTCCGCGCTGAAGGGATTGATCCAATTCCAGGTCGACTTCGCGCTCAGCAACCCTGACGTCATCCGCGTTCAGGACCGGGACTTCGGAAGCCTCAGCGACACCGACCAGGCCGAAGTCAGGTCGCTCCAGCGCAGTTACGTCGAAACGTGGGTAGACGTCCTTGCCCGCCTCCACACCGACGCCGATGTCCCCGGCCTTCGGGTCCGGGCTCATGCAGCCTTCGGCCTTATCAACTCCACACCCCACTCGGTGCGCCACCACGGCAGGAAAATTGCCGTGAAGTCAGCCAGGCCCATCCTCGAACAGATGGCCCTGGCTGCCCTCGTGCCGGCGTAATTACCTGCTCGTCCAACCGCTGAGCCAACAGCTGAGTCACCTCATGCCGTAGCCGGACCGGCCACCTTCCCGGCGCGATCGGACCCCTGATGCGAGTGGACCCCAAACGTGGGTGCACCCTGGAGGAGGGCGATGAGATCCCCGCCATGGGTCAGTTGCGGATGGTGCCCTGCACCCGGTACCCGGATCAGCTGGACCTGCGGAAGTGATTCAAGGCGCTCAACCATCTCCGGGGCGATGGGGTCATCGCTTCCCGTGATGATGCGGACACTGCCGCTGAATCGCCACAGCGCTTCCTGGAGTTCGGCCCGCCAATGCTTGGACCCGGCATGGGCGAGGTGCTCAGCTACCCTCCTGCCGCGGCTTCGTTTGAGGTCGCTGACACTTGACTCAAGGGCTGTGGCGTACCCTCCCGATCCTGTCAGCTGATGCGAGAGTCGGGTGGAGCCGGTGTGCCGGAAGTAGGTGCGCGCGAGAGGTTGCACCCTGGCCAATGCGCCCATTCGGGGCTGGAGGAAGAATGGTGCGATCAGCGTGAGGGACTTGACCTGCCCGGGGAACCGATCAGCAGCCACCACTGCCGCAGCCGCTCCGATGGAGTGGCCGATGAGGTCGGCGGGTTCGCCACCCAGGACAGCGGGCAGCCACTGCTCCCAGTCCTGAATGCCCGATCCACCGCTGAGGCCGAGTCCGGGCAGGTCGAGAACGCGTGCGCCGATCCCGGATGCGACGTCGGCCCATGTGTCTGCATTGACCGGCAAGCCGGGAAAGACAACCCTGCTGGAGCTGGCCGCGCCCAGCTCGAAGGTCCTCAGGCCACCAACGTTGACGAAACGACGACCGGCACCTGAGACGGTGCCAAACCGATGCGCAGCCAGGTAGTCGGCCCAGCGCTCCAAGGCGACCAGCACGTCCGGCATGCGGATTCCATGCTTGCCTGCCAGTTCGATGGCGGATCCGGTGGGATAGCGGTCCTCTGACATGAAAGTGAGCGTCTCGGGATCGGCCTTGGTGATCCGCTGCGGGAGCCGCTTGATCACACTGACCGGCATCCTGACCCGCGGGACCTTCGCACCAAGATGTTCGCCCACATGGGTGAGCAGGTCTGCCAGTGGCGGGGTGGCGTCGTCGAGAATCCAATATGACTTGCCGGCAGCGGTGGGATCTACAGCTGCGGCCGTCATGAAAGCCGCCAGGTAGTCGACCGTGACCACCGGAAGGAAGGTCCTTTGGTTTCCCGGCAATGCGGCAACGGAGCCGTTGTGGATCTGCTCGATGGTGGACGCCAGCCCGATGAGCTGATCGGACTCACCGGTCACGCTGTCACCGATCACGCTGGATGGATTGACCAGGGTCCAGGGCACTCCGCGTTCAAGGGCCCTGGCCTGGAAAATGGCGTCGGATTCGACCTTTGATGCCTCATACGCGCCAAGTTCCTTGTATAACGCGTCGCGATGGTCATCGGACCATGGCACAGTCGCCGGGTCCTGTCCGCCAACCCGGTAGCCCGACACATGGACCACGCGCCGAAGATTGGGCAGTTCCGCGGCGAAGTCGATCAGCTTCTCGACGATGCCAACGTTCGCTTGACGCGCCTCCCCGGCAGTCATCCCAAACCGGTACGATCCGGCGCAGTTGTGGATTTCGGTGACGAATTCGAATGCCGCTGGGCCACCGGCGATGATCCCGGCGGCATCGAAGTCGACGATCGCCGTTCTGATGCCCTGCGCGAGGCCATGCTCCCTTGCCCAGCGCTGGACACGGGCTCCGGAGGCGGCGGTTCGCACTGCTGCCGTAACGTGCGCGCCGGCTTCGGCAAGAGTAAGGACAAGGTGCCGGCCGACCATACCCGAGGCGCCGAAGACCAAGGCGTGTCGGGGCTTTTCATTCGAGGTCATCGCGCTCCCCCGGTGGCGTTGCAGCGCTGATCAATGAGTTCTGCGACGACGTCTGCGGCCGAAAGCAAGGGTTGGGTGCTCTGCATGGCACGAGAGAGGATCACCGCCCCTTCGATCATCGACACGACAACGGTTGCCAGGGACCGGGCTTCCGCGGCGTCAATACCATTGGCCTCCAGGAGCGCGGACGTGGGGGCAATCCAGGATTCGAAGGCAGCCGCGCAAGCCCCCCTCAGCCGCTCGTTCTCCGCACCCATCTCCAAAGTGACTACAGAGACCGGGCAACCCAGCCGGAAGTTGCTTCCGCTGACAAGGGAAGCCAGCGCCTCAATGGCAGCGCGGGCGGCCCCAGCGGCACTGCCTGCCGACACTGCCGCTTCAGCTATCAGCGTCTCGAACTGCTTTGCGGCGAGTTCGACTGCCGCGACACCAAGTCCCTCCTTCCCGTCGGGGAAGTGGAAATAGATCGATCCTTTCGGGGCCGCGGCATGTTCGATCACGGCATTAAGCCCCGTTCCGCTGTAGCCGTTGGTCTGGATGAGTTCGAGCATTGACTCCGCGAGCCGCGCTTTGGTGAGGTTTCCTTTTGATGCCATGGAAAAATAATAGACCGGTCTATATATTTTTCCTAATGGCGCCCTTCACCGGATGTTTGGCCCCGTGGGTGGCTTCGGCATGCCTAGGACTGCCAGGGCCAGCTTGGGAGGATGTTTTCTGCCGCGGCTCCCCTAGGCTGAAATTCGAAGCCCTGGCGAATCGACGCAGAGAAGCAACCGACCGAATTCGACGCAGCAGGGCCCATGGACCATCGATGCAAAGGAGAAACCCATGAGGATTGCCGTCACCGGCGGAAGCGGAAAACTGGGCAGGAGCGTGGTCCGCCGGCTCACGCAGGATGGCCACCAGGTACTGAACTTGGACCGCACCGGAACCCGCGGCAAGGGATACGTCGCAGTGGATCTCCGCAATTATGGGCAGGTCCTTGATGTGGTCCTGGGCTTGGACGATCAACACGACGGCCTGGATGCCATTGTTCACCTGGCCGCCATCCCCGCACCGGGACTGGCCCCCGACGCCGCGATCTTCGAGAACAACATGGTCTCTACCTACAACGTGTTCCAGGCTGCACGGCGGGCGGGCATCAAGAAGGTGGTGTATGCCTCCAGCGAAACAGTGCTTGGACTCCCCTTCGACATCGCCCCTCCGTACATTCCCGTGGATGAAGAGTATGCGGCACGGCCGGAGAGCACTTACTCGCTGGTGAAGCATCTTGAGGAGCAGATGGCCATCCAGCTCACTCGGTGGGATCCGGAACTAAGCATCACGGCGCTGCGGTTCTCCAACGTCATGGACCCCGAGGACTACGATGCCTTCCCGTCCTTCGACTCCGAGGCAACACTGCGTAAATGGAATCTGTGGGGCTACATCGACGCCCGGGATGGCGCACTGGCAGTGGTCAGGGCCCTGGAACATGCCGAACCGGGGTTCGAGGCTTTCATCATCGCCGCAGCCGACACCGTGATGAGTCGCAGCAGCGCGGAGTTGGCGGCGGAAGTCTTCCCCGGCGTCGAGATCCTCAAGGAACTGGGCGAGCACGAAACCATGTTGTCGATCGACAAAGCCCGCAGGCTCCTGGGCTTCGAACCCGAGCACAGCTGGCGGGCAGTCCATTCCAACCGCACTACTCCCACCGAGGACTGACGCGCGACGACCCATCCCTTAACTGCAGTTTCCTGCAAGCACTCGTAAAGGGATGGGCCGGCGCAGCTTCGGTACCGCTAGATCATGGTCATGACCATGGCGGGGTCGGCCAGAATGGCGCCAAGGTCCGCAAGGAACCGTGATCCCTGTTCACCGTCCACCAAGCGGTGGTCGAAGGACAGGCTGAGGGACATGACCTGGCGGACGGCGAGTTCGTCATTGACCACCCAGGGCGCCTTCCTTACCGCGCCCAGGGCAACAATGGCAGCCTCCCCGGGGTTCAGGATGGGAGTCCCGGCGTCGATGCCAAACACGCCGATGTTGGTGATCGAGATGGTCCCGCCGGACAGGTCGCCCGGGGAGGTCTTGCCCGCACGGGCGGTATCAGTCAGTTCCGTCAGCGCTGTGGAAAGCTCCCGCAACGACATCCTGTCCGCATCCTTGATGTTCGGTACCGTCAGGCCTCGCGGCGTTGCTGCGGCGATGCCCAGGTTGACGTAGTTGAACTGGACGATCTCCTGGCTGGCCTCGTCCCAGCGCGAATTCAGCGAGGGGTTGTTCCGCAACGCCACGAGGACAGCTTTGGCGGCGATGGTCAGCGGAGTCAACTTGAAGCCTTCGAAAGACCTGTTGCCCTTGAGCTTGGCCAACAACTCCATGGTTGCGGTGACGTCAACGGTCAGGAACTCTGTCACGTGGGGCGCAGTGAAAGCGCTTTGGACCATGGCCGCGGCCGTGAACTTCCGGACCCCCTTGATCGGTGTCCGGGTTTCGCGCCCGCCTTCGGCAGGGGGAACTTGAGCTTGCGCGGCAGCCGACGAAGCTCCGGAGAAATCCAGGACGTCATCGCGGGTGATGAGCCCACCCGGTCCGGTACCGGAGATGCGTTCAAGTTCGATTCCGAGATCGCGGGCAAGCTTTCGGACCGGCGGGGTGGATCGGGGACGCTCGGAGACTGCGGCTTCTGCCTGGGGCGAGGCTGCCGGCCCCGAAATCGCCGGGGTAGCAGGCGATTGCGGCTTTATTTCCTGGACCTGGCCGCGGGCACGCCGAGCGGGCCGGCCTGAATGTTCGACGACGGCGCCGTAGCCCACCAGGTTCGGCTCACGTTTTGCCGGACTCCCCACAGCTTCGGCAGCGGCAGTGGCCGGTGCACCTTTCACAGAGGCCCCGCCGGCAGCGTCGGCCGCGCCTCCCCCGCTGGAGGACCCGGCGTCGTCCACCTCGAAGGAGACGATCGGCTTGCCGACTTCCACCACCGTGCCGGGCTGCTCATGGAGTTGGGCCACCACTCCGGCGAAGGGTGAGGGCAGCTCCACAACAGCCTTGGCTGTTTCCACCTCGGCGATGACCTGGTTCAGTGTGACGGTATCCCCCACCGCAACCTTCCAGCTGAGGATTTCCGATTCCGTCAGGCCTTCACCAAGATCCGGCAGCTTGAATTCCTTGATCATGGTGAGGTTCATCCTTCCAGTCCACTCAGCGAGTTGGGGCGGCCCAAGGCGCGATCGACGCCGTCGAGGATCCGGTCCAGATCCGGCAGGTGGTGCATCTCGAGCTTGGAGTAGGGGTAGGGCACATCAAAGCCCGTGATGCGGACGGGAGCAGACTCCAGGTAATGGAAGCAACGCTCAGTGATGCTCGCGGCTATTTCCGCGCCGAGGCCACCGGACTGGCCGGCCTCGTGGGTAATGACCAAGCGGCCGGTCTTCCGGACGGAGGCTTCCACCACGGGGTAATCAACGGGGGCCAGCGAACGGAGGTCGATCACCTCCACGGAGACGCCCTCATCCGCTGCTGCCATCGCGGCATCCTTGGCGGTTTTCACCAAGGGGCCGTACGCCACCAGCGTCACATCGGAACCGGCGCTGACCACGGCAGCCTTGTCCATCGGAAGGGCCGTGGAGAGGTCGATGGTTTCATCGACGTCGCCTTTGTCGTGATAGCGCCGTTTGGGTTCGAAGTAGAGGACAGGATCATCCGAAGCTATGGCCTGCTGGATCATGGTGTAGGCATCCTGGGGATTGGAAACAGCGACCACCCGGAGGCCGGAAGTGTGGGTGAAGTAGGCCTCCGGTGATTCGGAGTGGTGCTCCGGGGATCCAATGCCGCCGCCAAAGGGCACGCGGATGGTGATGGGCATCTTGACCCGCCCCTGGGTGCGGTAATGCATCTTGGCTACCTGGCTGACGATTTGGTCGAAGGCAGGGTAGATGAATCCATCGAACTGGATCTCGCACACGGGACGGTAGCCCCGGTAGGCAAGGCCAACGGCAGTGCCGATGATGCCGGACTCCGCCAAAGGGGAATCAATGACCCGGTGTTTCCCGAAGTCTTTCTGGAGGCCATCGGTGACACGGAAGACGCCGCCGAGGGAGCCGATGTCCTCACCCATGAGGACAACTTTGGGATCGTTCTCGAGCGACTTGCGGAGGCCGGCGTTGATGGCACGGGCAAACGTGAGCTTGGACATCAGAGTGCACCTTCCTCGACTGGCTGGTTGAACCCGCTTGGCTGGCTGAAACTGTTCAGATAGCGCGAGTAATGGTCCTTCTGGCGTTCGATCCAGGAATTGGGCGTGCTGTAGACGTGATTGAAGACCTCCAACGGCTGCGGGTCGGGCATCCCGATGCAGCTGGAACGGAGCTCGGCTGCAACCGCATCAGCCTTGGCCTTGACGCGGGCTTCGACGTCCTCGGTGAGCAGGCCTTTGGTTTCAAGGAGCTTGCGCAGCCGGAGGATGGGATCCTTCGCGGCCCAATCTTCCAGCTCAATGGGGTCACGGTACCTGGTGGGGTCATCGGCTGTGGTGTGCGGGCCCATGCGGTAAGTGACAGCCTCAATAAAGGTCGGTCCCCCGCCGTTGCGTGCACGGTCAAGTGCCACACGCGTGGCCGCCATGACGGCAAGGACGTCGTTGCCGTCCACCCGGATGCTCGGAATGCCGAATCCAGTGGGCCTGTCAGCCAGTTGCACGTGTGACTGTATGCGGACAGGTTCGGAGATGGCCCAATGGTTGTTCTGGCAGAAGAACACCACGGGGGCTTGGTAGCTGGCGGCGAACACCATGGCCTCGTTCACGTCGCCTTCGCTGGTGGCGCCATCACCGAAGTAGGCCAGTACCGCCGTGTTGGCACCATCGAGTTGAACTCCCATGGCGTATCCCGTGGCGTGCAGGCTTTGGGACCCGATGATGATCTGGGGCGTGGCAAGCTTGATGCGCTGCGGGTCCCACCCGTAGGAGGCATTGCCCCGCCAAACGCGGGCGATCTCGGACAGGTGCGCACCGCGGACGTAGGCCACACCGCTTTCGCGGTAGCTCGGGAAGACAAAGTCGTCATCTCGGAGTGAACGGCTCGAGCCGATCTGGGCCGCTTCCTGGCCAAGGAGCGGTGGCCAGAGCGCCAACTCGCCCTGACGTTGGAGCGCCGTCGCCTCGGCGTCAATGCGGCGGATTACTGTCATGTCCTCAAACAAGGAACACAGTTGCTCGTCGCCGACGTCCTTGACCCAAACGTCGAACTCCGGGTGGCTGATCCGTTCCCCGTCCGGGGACACCAACTGGAGCAGATTGCCACCAGTCCTCAAGGGATTTTGTGCACTATGTCCTGGGCCCGGAGTGTCATGGTGCACTCCCTTGCCCGCCTGATCCGTCAACACAGGTGATCGCAACCTTCCGGCTCGTTTTCGTCGGCGCTGGCGGGACTTGTGATCCTGCCGCAGACCGGCCCTCCGGCACCTTCGCCGGAGTTAATTGTGACCCTACTCACAAGGCGCATCGGGTACAACCACCCTCCGGGAAATTGAGCATCCTGCCCTGTTTGGACAGTTGGGACCGTGCTAATCTTGCGCATTATGCAACCCTTGGATGGCACTGACACCCGGCTCCTTTCCGCCATGGCAAAGGACCCCCGCGGGACAGTTGTGGCCTTGGCCCAAAAGCTGGGCCTCTCCCGCAACACCGTGCAGGCCCGCATGGCCTTGTTGGAGAAGAAGCACGCGTTTCTGTCCTTTGAGCGCAGGATCAACCCGGCTGCCCTCGGCTACCCGTTGACTGCATTCATCACAGTCCACGTACAACAGCAAAAGCTCGCCTCGCTGGCCCAGGATCTTGCGGACATTCCGGAGATCCTCGAAGGCTTTGGCCTAACGGGTTCGGCGGATCTGCTGCTGCGCGTTGTCGCATTGGACGCAGAGGACCTGTACCGGATAAACGGAAAAATCCTTGGCTGCGACGGTGTGGAAAGGACCGATACAGCGCTGGCGATGCGGGAGATGATTCCCTACCGCGTCCAACCGTTGCTGGGACGGCGCTCCGGGGACTGAAAAGCCCCACCCACCTGCGGTTTTCTGCGAGGCGGTACTTGCCCGGAGAACCCGCATGCGATTGGATGCAAGAGGACGTATCGGGGGCCGGCCAGAGGACCCCGGCCATGTGGTGGCCCTGCCGAAGGCTGCTGAAAGGGGCACTACCGTGAGCAACCCGCAAGAACCCGGGCAACCCAACCCCCACTACCCGGGCAACAACCCGCCGCCGGTTCCGCCAGGCCCCGGTTACCAGGCACAGCCCGGCGCCGCGCCGCAGTGGCAGCAGCCGCCGTCGTCCACGCCTGCTGGACCTGGCGGTCCCGGGTCCGGAAACCCGCCGTATGGCGGCCCCACCTACGGCGCCCCACAGCCCGGAGCACCCGGCCAGGACGCCAACAACCCCTACCCGCAGGGACAAAACGCCTACGCCCCCGGCCAGAACCCTTACCCGGAGAACCCTTACCCGCAGGGCCAATTCCAGCCCGGACAGTACCCTCCGGGCCAATTCGGGCAACCGCCGGCCAAGAAGAGCAGGAAGGTTTTGTGGATCGTCCTCAGCATCGTTGGCGGTGTGATCGTCCTGGCCGTGGTTGGCATTGTGCTGCTGGTCAACCTCGTGGGCAATGCGACGTCCAAAGCCAGGTCCCTGGCTGACGAATTCACCAACCTTGTGGTCTCCGGACAGACAGAGCAGGCCTACGATAACTACCTGAGCCAGCCGCTGAAGGACGAGCTGGACAAGGATTCGTTCATGGACGGCATTGCCAGCCTGAACCTGGATGCCTCATGCAAACCGAACTACAACTCGGTGAACGTGAACAACAACAACGGCAACAACAAGGCCGATCTTTCCGGGACTTTGCAGTGCGACGGCAAGACCATAAATCTCCAGTACGTCTTCGAGGGCACCAACGACCTCAAAATGAGCAGCATCCGTCTTCGCCCGTAATTGCGGCAAAGAAATTTCCGCACTACCACCCATCCACCTGCGCATATGGTCCGAATCCCTGCTTGAGAGCCCCAGCCGGGGCTCAGCAGGACGGCCGGAACAACCGGCCATCATCGGAAGGCCCGGACCATGCGTACTTCGCCCAATCGCCTGATCGCCACCATCTTCGGAGCTGTCTACCTCCTGGTAGGCGTGCTCGGATTCTTTGTTACCTCGGGAATCGGCTTCTTCGCCACCGAGGGCGCCAACCTGATCATCTTCGCCGTGAACCCCCTCCACAACATCATCCACCTGGCCATTGGCGCCGCCCTTCTGTACTCCGGCATGAACAGCGTCACGCTGTCCAAGTCGGTCAACACCGCTGTCGGTGGCGTCTACCTCCTGGTAGGCATCCTGGGCCTGTTCCTGGTGGGTTCCTCACTGAACATCATCGCCCTCAACGGCGCGGACAACGTCCTGCACCTCGCCAGCGCCGTGGTCCTGCTCGGTGTTGCCCTGTCCCAGGACAAGGCCGCAGTGGCTTCCGCCCACGCCTGATCCGCCTGAACAGCGCCTGAACAGACTCATCAAGCAGCGATAGGACGGCAAGGACCATGGAACGCAGAAACCACCCCACACTGAACGCAGCCACCCTCCTGTTCGTGTACTTCGCAGCGATGGCCGCCGGGATGGTCGAGCTTTCACTTGCCGCCGGATATCTGACGGGAAACACCTCAGCGACACCGGGAACCGTGATCAGCGGCGTCGCAACCCTCGCCGCGGGCCTGGCCTTCCTGGGTTGGTCCCTGTGGGGCTTGCACCGCAACGCCCTGGTTTTCGCCCGATGGGCGTTTCCTGTTCTCTCGGTTGCTGCGGCGGCGCACCTTGCAGTCACGGTTGCCGAAGTCAGTGCCCTCCGCTCGCTTGATGTGAGCCACGTTGCCGCCCTCGGCCTGACGCTCATGGCACTTGCCGGGGCGGGCTGGCTGAGGCGGCAGCATAAGACCAACGACGGCGGCGCCCACGGCCAGCCAAGGACCGGGCGGCTTCTGGCAGCCGCGTTCGGAGCCGCCGTCGTTGTTGCCTCAGTGGCAACACCCGGGCTGGCTGCCTCAATGGCAGGACAACACGCCGTCCCGCATGGCGAGCACGGCCAGTCCCCACATGAAGAAAACGGCCAGGGCTCCAATCCCGCCCTGGTCCCGGGTCGCCACCACTAGTTGACGGCGACCAAGCCGGCGCACCATCGACAATGCCCACTGTTGATGGTGCGCCCGGTTCGTGGATCATGGAGCCATGGATCCTATCGAGGCGCTCGACGAAATCTCCTTCTGGCTCGAACGCAGCCAAGCCCCCACCTTCAAGGTCCAGGCCTTCCGAAAGGCGGCCGACGCCGTGCGGCAGCTATCGCCCGAACAACTGGCGAAGCTTGCAGGCAGCGGGCGGATCACCAGCCTCAAAGGCGTCGGCAACCGGAGCGCTGAAGTCATCACGCAGGCCCTCGAAGACCGGGTACCGGACTATCTTGCGGACCTGCGCGAGCGCGGAACGGAATCGTTGGCATCCGGTGGGGAAACGCTGCGGGCGGCTCTTCGGGGCGATCTCCACAGTCACAGCAACTGGTCCGACGGCGGCTCCCCCATCGAAGCAATGGTGGCAGCGGCCCGGACGCTCGGCCGTGAGTATCTTGCCCTCACCGACCACTCCCCCAATCTGACCATCGCCAATGGCCTGAGCGTGGAACGGCTTGAAAAGCAGCTCGGCGTGGTGGATGGGATCAACGCAAGCTCTGATGGTTTCCGCCTCCTGAAAGGAATTGAAGTAGATATCCTCGAGGACGGAACCCTGGACCAGACTCCCCCCATGCTGGCCCAGTTGGATGTGGTGGTCGCCAGCGTCCACTCCAAGCTCCGCTCGGACAAAAAAACCATGACAACGCGGATGCTGGGCGGCATCAGCGATCCCCATACCAACGTGCTGGGGCATTGCACCGGGCGCCTGGTCCAGGGATCGCGGGGAACACGGCCCGAATCCGAATTCGATGCCGCAAAAGTTTTCAAGGAGTGCGCGGAGTGGGGCGTCGCGGTCGAAATCAATTCCCGTCCCGAGCGGCAGGACCCGCCGGACAACCTCATTGCCATGGCCTTGGACGCAGGCTGCCTCTTCAGTATCGACAGTGACGCCCACGCTCCCGGCCAACTGGATTTCCTGCAGTACGGGGCAGAACGCGCTGAAAGACTGGGGGTGCCCAAGGAACGGATTGTCACCACCTGGCCCCTGGAACAACTGAGGGAATGGCTCAGCTTGAAGAAGTAGGGAAGTGCCCGGCCTGGCGAAAGCCAGCACACAAAAGGCTCCGCCTGCGCGTTCGCAGGCGGAGCCTTTTATGGTGGCGGGTCTATCTCTGCGCGGCCTTAGTGGTCTACGGCTTTCTCTGCACCGACACCCGTCAGCGAGCGCACTTCCATCTCCGCCTGCTTGGCCGGATCTTCACGCCGCTTGTCCAGGACAGTTCCGAGCCACCCCAGGAAGAATGCCAACGGAATGGACACTATTCCCGGGTTGCTCAGCGGGAACAGGGCGAAGTTCGCTCCGGGGATCATGGAGGTCTTGGCACCGGAAACCACGGGCGAGAACGTGATGAGCAGGATGGCCGCAGCCAAGCCGCCGTACATGCTCCAAACAGCGCCCTGGGTGGTGAACTTCTTCCAGAACAGGGAGTAGACGATCGTGGGCAGGTTTGCCGAGGCGGCGACGGCGAAAGCCAGCGCCACCAGGAACGCCACGTTCTGGCCATTGGCAAAGATGCCACCCAGAATCGCGAGGACGCCGATCACCACAACGGTTCGGCGCGCCACCTTCACTTCGGTGGTTGCATCGGCCTTGCCCTTGGCGATGACGTTTGCATAGATATCGTGGGCAAACGAAGCAGCGGCCGTGATGGTCAAGCCGGCCACTACGGCAAGGATGGTGGCGAAAGCGACCGCCGAAATGAAGCCCAGGAGCAGCGGCCCACCCAGGTGGAAGGCCAGCAGGGGTGCGGCAGAGTTGACTCCACCGGGCGCGGACTTGATGGTTTCCGCGCCAACCAAGGCAGCTGCGCCGTAGCCAAGCACCAGGGTAAAGAGGTAGAAGAGGCCGATCAACCAGATCGCCCAGACAACGGATTTGCGTGCTTCCTTGGCCGTGGGAACGGTGTAGAAGCGCATCAGGACGTGCGGCAGGGCGGCTGTACCGAGGACGAGCGCCAGTCCGAGGGACATGAAGTCCAGTTTGGACGTTTCGGTCTTGCCGTACTGCAGTCCCGGGTTGAGGATGTTCGGGTTGTTGGCAGCCTCAGCGGCCGAACCCAGCAGGCTGGAGAGGTTGAAACCGTAAATGGCCAGCACCATGGCGGTCATCACGGCAGCACCGGCGATCAGCAGGATGGCTTTGATGATCTGCACCCAGGTGGTGCCTTTCATGCCGCCGATCAGTACGTACATGATCATGAGTGCGCCGACGACGATAATCACCAAGGCTTGCCCGCCCCAGTCGCTGATGCCCAGCAGGAGCGAAATCAGGCTGCCTGCACCCGCCATCTGGGCGAGGAGGTAGAAGAAGCAGACGGCCAGGGTGGAGAGGGCCGCGGCAATCCGAACGGGGCGTTGGCGCAACCGGAAGGACAGGACGTCGGCCATGGTGAACTTGCCGGTGTTGCGGAGCAGTTCCGCCACCAGGAGCAAGGCCACCAGCCAGGCGACCAGGAAGCCGATGGAGTAGAGGAAACCGTCATATCCATTGATGGCGATGGCACCGGTGATGCCGAGGAACGAAGCCGCGGACAGGTAGTCGCCTGCGATGGCCGTGCCGTTCTGGGAGCCAGTGAATGACCGCCCGGCTGCGTAGTAGTCCGCTGCGGTCTTGTTGTTCCGGCTGGCCCGGAAGACGATCACCATGGTGACCGCCACGAAGAGGGCAAATATGCCCATGTTGAGCAGGGTGGTGTCCTTCAACGCTGCTACGTTCACTGCTGCCGGGACCATGGTGTTCATTTGGCTGCCCCGTTGATCACATTGCCGTCCTTATCAAATTCGTGGCCCTCGATCTCGTTGCGGATTTCTGCAGCGATGGGGTCAAGCTTCCGGTTGGAGTAGCTCACGTACCAGGCCGTGATGCCGAAGGTGGTGACGAATTGCAGCAGCCCGAGAAGCAGGCCGACGTTGATATTGCCCCAGACCTTGATGGACATGAAGCCCACCGCGTAGTCAGCCAAAAGGACATACGCGAAATACCACAGCAGGAATACCACTGCCATGGGAAAGACGAAACTGCGGTGTCGTTTGCGCAGTGTCTTGAACCGTTCCGTCTGTTGGACTTCCTGGAAGTCCACGGACGCCGTTGCGTCCTGGGGTTGGGCCTCATTACCCATGGTTCCTCCTGATTGTGATGTGTCCACATCGACTCCACACGCCTCGCCAATGTGACTGCAATCACTATCGAACGCTTCGGGGTGCGTGTTCCAGAGCCTCGCCCGCAGCCATCGCCCAGCGGTTGCGGTGCTGCGCCAAACGGTGGCCCAAGGTTCGACGAAAGGTATTTCCGTTGCTTGGAAAAGATGCGGGATCGGTCCGGCTACGCTGGCCTTATGCCCGATTCACCGCTCCTCACCGCAGCCGCGATCGCTGTGATCGTGCTGGCTGTCGCCGTCGTGGTTGGCGTTGGCTACAAGGTGATGCGTTCCTTCCGGGACCTTGGCACCGACGCCGAGCGCGCCACCTACAACACGTTGCATGCAGCCTCCCGTGCCGGCCAGCACCTGAGGGGTGGCCTGCAGCCTGCCGGGGCGGCCAAAGCCAGCAGGCAGCTTCGGGTCCTTCTGGGCTGCGACGCCTTGGCCATCACGGACACAGATTCGGTGCTGGCCTGGGATGGCACCGCAGAAGAACTCAGGTCGTCGCTGATGCGTCTTGCTACCGAAGTACTCACCACCGGACGAACCGTGGTGGTGCCCCACGGCGGGCGCCGGTCTACCGGAAAGCCGGAGCACGGGACCCATGATTTCAGCGTGGTGATTGCTCCCATCCGTTCCGGTTCCAAGGTGGTCGGTTCGGTGGCGGCCCTGGCCCCGGCAGCAGGGGCCGGGCTGGTCAGGGCCACCAGCGAGGTTGCGGACTGGATTGCCGCCCAGCTGGAACTCACGGAGCTTGAAGCCTCACGGACGTTGCTGATGGAGGCTGAGGTCAGGGCGTTGCGTGCTCAAATCAGCCCTCATTTCATCTACAACTCCCTCAACGCCATTGCTTCCTTCATCAACACCGATCCTGCCAGGGCCAGGGAGCTGGTGGTGGAGTTTGCAGACTTCACCCGGTACTCCTTCCGGCGCCACGGCGACTTCACCACAGTGGCCGAGGAACTTCGCTGCATTGACCGCTATCTTTTGCTGGAACGGGCACGCTTTGGTGAGCGGGTCCAAGTGAGCCTCCGGATCGCCCCGGAGGTCCTCAGCACGGTCATCCCCTTCCTCAGCCTGCAACCACTGGTGGAAAACGCGGTCCGCCATGGCCTGGAAGCCAGGGATGGCCCGGGCCACATCACCATCTGCGCCAACGATGCCGGCGCGTTCGCCGAAGTGACCATCGAGGACGACGGCGTGGGCATGGACCCGGAGCACCTGCGCTCGGTGCTGGCCGGGCACACCGATGGCATTCACGTGGGACTGCGCAACGTGGACGCGCGCTTGCGCCAGGTCTACGGCGATGAACACGGACTGGTCATCGACACCGCCCCAGGTGAAGGGACCCTGATCACCATGCGGGTGCCCAAATCCCAGCCCGGGCATGACGCTTGAGGTGAAGGTTAGTCTTTAAGGATGATCAACGTGCTCGTCGCTGATGACGAACTGCCCGCCGTGGAGGAGCTGGCCTTCCTGCTGGGACGGGATGAAAGGATTGGCGCCATCCACCGGGCGTCCTCGGGTGCAGAAGCGCTGCGGACCCTGGAAACGGAGGCCGTGGACGCGGTGTTCCTCGACATCCATATGCCGGCCCTCTCAGGCTTGGACATCGCCCGGGCGATTTCGCGCAGCAACAATCCACCCGCCGTCGTTTTTGTCACTGCTGACGAAGACTGTGCACTGGAAGCCTTC
Source organism: Arthrobacter sp. TmtSoilC79 (assembly GCF_059739405.1). Classification (NCBI taxonomy): domain Bacteria; kingdom Bacillati; phylum Actinomycetota; class Actinomycetes; order Micrococcales; family Micrococcaceae; genus Arthrobacter; species Arthrobacter sp. TmtSoilC79. Next base: position 3,061,398 of record NZ_AP046051.1, read on the forward strand.
GACCTCGCTGCGATCGACTACCTCCTCAAACCCCTTCGCGCCGAACGCCTTTCGCGCTCCGTGGACCGGATCAGCGACCTCATCAAGGATGGAACCCCCGCGCCGGAGATGATCACGGTGGATCTGGGCAGCACCACCCGCATGATCCGCCGGGACGATGTCACCTACGTTCAGGCCCAGGGAGACTACGCCAGGTTGCACACGGCCGAGGCCAGTTACCTCATCCGGGTCCCCTTGAGCGACCTCGAACAGAAATGGGCTGAGGCCGGATTCATTCGGATCCACCGCTCGTACCTCATTGCCCTGAAGCATGTGGAGCACCTTAGGTTGTCGGCCACCGGACCCAGCGTGGCGGTGGCGGGAGCTGAGTTGCCCATCAGCCGGCGCCATCTGCCTTCCGTCAGGGACAAACTGCACTCCACACGCATCCGGCCGCAAGGATGACGCGGGTCCGTGTCACAGCACCCCACCGGTCGGCCACTGCGGCTCCCGGCCGGCTGCCGTACCCCCGCGAGGTCGCAGAAGACTCCGACGCCGGCAGGATCTTCATCCGTTCCCTGATCCGCTCCCAACTGCGCCTGGCACTGGTAGTGGCCTGTGGCTTTCTGATCATCCTCGTGGTGGTCGCTCTTTTCCTCGTGTTCGGGCCCGGCGTAGCTGAAACAAGGGTCCTGGGGATTCCACTGGACTGGCTGGTACTGGGCCTTGGCATCTACCCAGTCATTGGCCTCAGTGCCTGGCTCTACAACCGTGCGGCAGCGCGGAATGAAGCGCGGTACCGGGACCTTGTGGAGGACAAGTGAATCCGGCTGTTGCCCTGATCGCCTTCCTCGCCGTCTCACTCTCCACAGCCGTCATCGGCTTTTACGGCCTGCGGATTTCACGGACAACCGGAGACTTCTATGTGGCCTCGAGGACGGTCCCACCCTGGTGGAATGCCTCGGCAATCGGCGGCGAGTACCTCTCTGCCGCCAGCTTCCTGGGCGTCGCCGGGCTGATCCTGCTCTCGGGAACAGACGCCCTCTGGTTCCCCGTGGGGTACACCGCAGGCTACTTGATGCTGCTGCTCTTCGTCGCCGCTCCCCTGCGTCGCTCAGGCGCCTACACCATCCCTGATTTCACCGAAGCCCGTTTGGATTCCAGGCTGGTCCGCCGCGTCACCAGCCTGGTGGTGGTCGCCGTCGGCTGGCTTTACATCGTCCCGCAACTCCACGGGGCGGCGCTCACCATCCGCATCACCACCGGCCTGCCTTCGTGGGTAGGTTCGACGGCGGTTGTGGTGGTGGTGTGCCTGACGGTGGTGGCAGGTGGCATGCGCTCCATTACCTTTGTCCAGGCATTCCAATACTGGCTCAAACTGACCGCCCTGGCAGTGCCGGTGGTCTTTGTGCTGCTGGTGCTGGCCGGGAACGGCACAACTCCCCAGGCTCCCCTGCCGGTCAATCCCACCGGCCAGGCCTCCGCCGGCGTGTACCAACACATTTCCCTGTTGGTGGCCTTGCTCTTTGGAACCCTGGGCCTGCCCCACGTCCTGGTGCGGTTCTACACCAACCCGGACGGGCAATCGGCCCGCCGCACAACCCTCATTGTGCTGGGCCTGCTCTCCGTCTTCTACCTGTTTCCCACGGTATCCGGTGCCCTCGGACGGATGTTCGCACCCGAACTTGCCCAGTCCGGGCAGGCGGATGCTTTGGTCCTGCTGCTCCCGGGGAAGCTCATAGGCGGCGTTGCAGGAGACCTGCTCTCCGCCCTTGTAGTCGCTGGAGCCTTCGCCGCCTTCCTCTCCACCACGTCCGGACTGGTGGTTTCGCTGTCCGGCGTCATCAGCCAGGACCTGTTCGGTGGGAGCGTCAAGGGCTTCCGCCTCGCAGCGGTGCTGGCCGCCGTCGTGCCTTTGGGTTTTGCCTTCATGACCGACTCCCTGGCCCTTGCCGGGAGCGTGGGCCTGGTCTTTGCCTTCACGGCCTCCACCATCTGCCCGGTATTGCTGCTGGCAATCTGGTGGCGCGGGCTCACAGATGCCGGCGCCATCTCCGGAATGCTCACCGGCGCGCTGCTGTGCGGCGGGGCCATGGTGGCGGGCACACTCATGGGGCCAGGAACTGCACCGGCTTGGCTTGCCCAGCCGGCGGCATGGAGCGTTCCCGCCGCCTTCGCTGTGACAGTGGCCGTTTCCCTGACAACCAGAAACCGTGTGCCGGCGTCAGTAAACCGTGTCATGTCACGACTGCACGTACCGGAACGGCCTGTGGTTACGGAGAGATAGCTGCGGCAAGGCGTTGTCCGGCGCCCCCTCAGGGTGGACAATGACGCCATGTCCGAGGAACCAGGTGCCGCCGGTCCGGAACCGCCGGCGCCAACACCGGAACCATCCCCCAGCGTCCGGGCACAATTGCTGGCCACCGAACACTGGAGCCTGCTCGCCTCGCGCAGCACCACCCAAGGGGAGGTCCTCACCAGGATCAGCATGTTCCTGACCTTCACGTCCGCAAGCCTTCTGAGCGTGGCGCTGGTGGGTAACGCCACCCAGTTTTCCGATGCGTTCAGGGCGTTCGCATTGACAGTGCTCAGTATTGACCTGGTGGTGGGCCTGCTCACGCACGTGCGCGTCATGAGCGTAGGCATGGAGGACTTGATGTACGTCCTGGCGATGAACCGCCTGCGGGCCGCCTACGTCGATATGGATCCCGGCATAGGGCCTTACCTCATGGCCGGGGCGCACGATGACGAGGCCGGCGCCAAAAAGACGTACTACTTCCTGGGCAACAGGAAGGACTTCAGCCAAGTTGCCGGCAGCAGCATGGTCTTCATGGGGTTCGTGAATTCGGCCTTGATCGCGCTGCTGCTGGGATCGGCACTCCTGGCAGCCGGGCTCCCCACAGCCGCGGCAGCGCCCGTGGCCGTTGTGGTCGCGCTGGCGTTCTTCGGCACATCCCTGGTCCGGGGCCACAGACGCTACCTGGAAGTCTGGCAAAACAACCCACCCGTTTCGCCCACGCGCTAGCCCTGCGCGCCAGGGGTGCGGACTAGTCGATGGCCGCCATGAGCTCGACGGCACGGGCGAGGAATGCGTCCACCTGGGCTTCTTCGTAGCCTTCATTGCCCTTGGCAGCCCGGAAAACGGCGCGGCGCACCGTGTCAACGCTCAGGACTTGGTCGTGCTCAAGGTAACCCACCAGTTCCGCACACAGGGCATCGACGTCCTGGATGTTGTAACTGCGTGCCCGCTTGCTGGACGGACGGCGGAACCGCTCGCCGTCGGGGCGGTGAAGGCGTCCACGCAGGATGCCGGAGAGCTTGCCGATCTGGCGCAGCCAGGCTTCCTCGCCTTCGCGGCTGATCAAGTCATCGCGCTCACGGCGGGCAAATGCATCCTCGAGCCGGTCCAGGGCGGCGTCTACGCTGTGTGCGTCGTACCCACCCTTCACGGGATCGAAAGCAACGTCCCGCACGTCAACGCTGGCCACCTGGTCAGCGGCACCTACCGGGTTTTCGAACGATGTCCTTGCACGCTGGAGGAATTCGTCCACTTGCTTGGCGTTATAGCCGTACTTGCTGCGCTCCACGCGGTCGAACGTTGCGGGAATCTGGCGTCGAATATCCACGGACACTAATTTTCCTTCGTTGATTCTCAGACGCCGCTGAGCAGCGCGAACAGAACATAGGCTACAGGGGCCGCGAACACAATGGAGTCCAAGCGGTCCATCACACCACCATGGCCGGGGAGGATGCTGCTCATGTCCTTGACACCCAGTTCCCGTTTGACCATGGACTCGGCGAGATCACCGGCGGTAGCTGCCGCCACCATGCCAATGGCCAGCACCAAGCCCACCCACCAAGGCTTATCGAGGATGAAAATGCATGCCAGGACCCCAATCAGCATGGCACCGCCCACTGATCCGGCGAAACCCTCCCAGGACTTCTTGGGGCTGATCTTTGGAGCCATCGGGTGCTTCCCGAACGAGGCCCCCACGATGTACCCGAACGTGTCATTGGAAACCACCAACAACAGCATGGAAGCGATCTGCCAGGCGCCGTCGGGAATCCCGTCCGGCCAAAAGCCGACGGGAGTCGGACCGCTGCTGGTGTGCAGGGACAGGGACGCGAAGCTGATGAGGAAAGGAATCCACGCCAAAGTGAACACCCCGGCGAAGACACTCCTCGGAGCTCCGGCGGCACTCTCGATGGACCGCCACAGCAGGACGGCAACGGAACTGGCCGTCATGGTGAACAGCAGGCCTTCAAGGCCGCCAAAATAGGCCGATACCGGCATCACCAGGCTGCCGACCATCACGGGGATGATCGGCATCCTGGTGCCTTGGGCTTCGAGGGCCCGGAAAACTTCCCATACCCCCAACACCGCAAATGCTGTGGTGAGCAGGACGAATCCCAACGGGAGGAAAAGCAATCCGCCCAAAACCGCCAAAAGCATGGAAAGCCCGACGCCGATGGCCGCCGGAAGATTACGCCCCGCCTTGGGCGTGGGGTTCGTCCGGACGCGCCTGGTGCGGTGCGGGGTATCGCGTGTCGGGACCCGTCCAGCGGGCGCCGGCTCAGCCTGGTTCATCAGACCTCGAGCAGCTCGGCTTCCTTGCGCTTAAGCAGCTCGTCGATGCTGTCAACGTGCTGCTTGGTCAGGGCGTCGAGCTCCTTCTCAGCGCGGGCACCCTCATCTTCGCCGGCTTCGCCGTCCTTGACCAGCTTGTCCAGCGTGTCCTTTGCCTTGCGGCGGATGCTGCGGATGGAGACCTTGGCGTCTTCACCCTTGCCCTTGACGATCTTGACGTACTCCTTGCGGCGCTCTTTGGTGAGCTCCGGGATGGTCACGCGGATGACGTTGCCGTCGTTCGAGGGGTTGGCGCCGACCTCGGAATCGCTCAAGGCCTTCTCGATGTCGCGCAGAGCGGTCTTGTCGTAGGGCGTGATGAGGATGGTCCGGGCGTCAGGAACACCGAAGGACGCCAGCTGCTGGAGCGGCGTGGGCGTGCCGTAGTACTCGACGATCACCTTGTTGTAGAGACCGGGGTTCGCCCGACCCGTACGGATCGTGGCGAAATCGTCCTTGGCTACCTCAACCGCCTTGTCCATCTTCTCGCCGGCTTCGAGCAAGGTCTCTTCGATCACGGGTTTCTCCTCAGAAAATAGTTGCTGCCCAAAAGCAGGCCGCAGTACACAGTAAAGATCCGCCGTGAGAGGCGGACGGTCCTAGAAATATCCTAGCCCTTGCTAGGGAGTAACCAGGGTTCCGAGCGTTTCGCCCAGGATGGCACGGGTAACGTTGCCCTCGCCTTCCATGCCGAAGACCACCATGGAAAGATTGTTGTCCTTGCACATGGTCATGGCCGTTTGGTCCATGACGCGGATGTCCCGGCGCAGGGCGTCGTCGTAGCTCAGGACATCGAGCTTCTCAGCTTCCGGATCCTTCTTGGGATCGGCGGTGTACACGCCATCCACGCCGCTCTTGGCCATGAGGACAACATCCGCGTGGACTTCCAGGGCACGCTGGGCTGCCACGGTGTCAGTGGAGAAGTAGGGCAGTCCGGCGCCTGCACCGAAGATGACCACGCGGCCCTTCTCCATGTGCCGGATGGCGCGGCGGGGAATGTAGGCCTCGGCGACCTGGCCCATGGTGATGGCGCTCTGGACCCGGGTTTCAACGCCGGCCTGCTCCAGGAAATCCTGCAGGGCCAGGCAGTTCATGACCGTGCCGAGCATTCCCATGTAGTCGGCGCGGGAGCGGTCCATGCCGCTCTGGGACAGTTCTGCGCCGCGGAAGAAGTTGCCGCCGCCCACGACGATCGCAACCTCGACGTCGGAGACAGCTGCCGCGATCTGCTTGGCGATGGCCCTGACGGTTTCAGGATCGACGCCGAGCTTGCCTCCGCCGATGACCTCACCGGAAAGTTTCAGAAGTACACGTCGGCGGGTCTTCTCGGGCTGGATTGCAGTGTTGACGGTTTCCATGGTGCCTCCCGTTGGTGGACTCTGGCTAGATTATCGTGCTGTGGGTCCGCTCAGGTACTACCCGGACGGGTGCATGAAAAAGGGGCGGCCACCGAAGTGACCACCCCTTTTCATGAATTACTAGTTTCCTACGCGGAAACGGGTTACTGCAGTTGCCTTGACGCCGGCCTCTTCGAGGACCTGTGCAACAGTCTTCTTGGAGTCCTTGGCGAATGCCTGGTCAACCAGAACTTCACCCTTGTAGAAGCCCGTCACGCGGCCTTCCACGATCTTCGAAAGAGCAGCTTCGGGCTTGCCTTCAGCCTTGGCGGTCTCTTCGGCGATGCGTCGCTCGGACTCGACCAGTTCGGCCGGAACGTCGTCGCGGGTCAGGTAGTTCGGAGCCATGGCTGCAACGTGGACAGCGATGTCGTGCGCGGCGGTGGCAGCGGCTTCGCCTTCACCGTCAACAGCGAACAGGACGCCGACCTGGGCCGGAAGGTCCTTGGACGTCTTGTGCAGGTAAGCGTCAACCGTGGTGCCCTCAACGCGGGAGATACGGCGGACAACAACCTTTTCGCCGAGGACAGCGCCCTCTTCGACAACAACCTCGGACAACGGCTTGCCGTCAACCTCGGTAGCCAGCAGGGTCTCGAGGTCGGCTGCGCCGGACTCGACTGCAACGTTGAGGACCTTGTCGGCCAGCTGGATGAACTTGTCAGCCTTGGCAACGAAGTCGGTTTCGCAGTTGACCTCGATCATTACGCCAACGCCGCCGTTGACCTTGGCAGCAACCAGGCCCTCGGCAGTGGAACGGCCTTCGCGCTTGGTAGCACCCTTGAGGCCCTTGATGCGGATGATCTCGATGGCCTTCTCGGCGTCACCGTTGGCTTCGTCAAGAGCCTTCTTGACGTCCATCATGCCGGCGCCGGTGCGCTCGCGCAGGGCCTTGATGTCAGCAGCAGTGTAGTTCGCCATGTGAACCCCTCTGTCTAGAAATTTGTGTGTTTACGGACTGACAGGACGGCCGCCCACCGTGTGAGCTGCCATCCTGTCAGTTGCCCCCGATGCTGTTTCCGGCATCAGGGAAGGTCCAGATTTACTTGGCTGCTTCGGCTTCGCCGGCTGCAGCTTCAGCTGCGGGAGCCTCAGCTGCCGGAGCCTCAGCCGCGGGAGCTTCTGCTGCCGGAGCTTCGGTTGCTGCTGCTTCTTCAGCCTTGCTGCCTTCGAGGAGCTCGCGCTCCCACTCAGCCAGCGGCTCTTCAGGAGCTTCGGTGGTGCCCGTTGCGCGCTGGTTACGGGCGATGAGGCCCTCAGCTACGGCGTCGGCAACAACGCGGGTCAGCAAGTTGACGGAGCGGATGGCGTCGTCGTTACCCGGGATCGGGAAGTCAACTTCGTCAGGATCGCAGTTGGTGTCAAGGATGGCTACAACGGGGATGTTGAGCTTCTTGGCTTCGTCAACAGCAAGGTGTTCCTTCTTGGTGTCAACAACCCACAGAACCGAGGGAGCCTTGGTCAGGTTGCGGATACCACCGAGGTTGGACTCAAGCTTGGTGAGTTCGCGCTTGAGGAGCAGGAGCTCCTTCTTGGTGTAAGCCGAGCCTGCGACGTCGTCGAAGTTGATCTCTTCGAGTTCCTTCATGCGCTGGATGCGCTTGGCGACGGTCTGGAAGTTGGTGAGCATACCGCCCAACCAACGCTGGTTGACGTAAGGCTGGCCAACGCGGGTAGCCTGCTCGGCAATTGCTTCCTGAGCCTGCTTCTTGGTGCCAACGAACAGGACGGTGCCGCCGTGGGCGACAGTAGCCTTGACGAACTCGTAGGCGCGGTCGATGTAGGACAGCGACTGCTGGAGGTCAATGATGTAGATGCCGTTGCGCTCCGTGAAGATGAAGCGCTTCATCTTCGGGTTCCAACGACGGGTCTGGTGTCCAAAGTGGACGCCGCTGTCAAGCAGCTGGCGCATAGTTACGACGGGCATGCCGACGCTCCTTCCGGCAGGTCATTCATGAGAGAGCCCAAGGGGCTGCTCTTACCCTGCCAATAGTTGACGGTTGTTTAGCCTTTGCCCGGATGGGCGTGGCTCCTGGCATCCATTGCGCTTCTCATCCGGCACAGAGCCTAAGCTCAGCCGGACCGCAAGAGGCACAATCCTCCGCAGCCTGAAGCCAAGGGGCTTCGCTGGTGGAGGGTTGGATACGCGTAGTCAGCCTGGGGCCCTCGCATATCTGAATGAGACATGCTCCTGAACCAGCTTGAGGGCACAGCAAACTGCTCCACCAAGTGTACTACAGCCACCCCACAGGTTTGACCGCAGCCGCGGTTGGTTGTCCACATAGGGCAAGTGCGGTATCGATCGCCGGCGGGCACCGCGGGAGGCTCTATCCATGACGATTGCGAAGTCCTTGATGGCCCTGCTGGCGGCGCTGGCGATGGCGGCAGGCACACTTGGCGGTGCTGCTCCGGCCGAGCCAGTTCCAGGCACGCCCGATCCGACCGGCGCCCGGTGGAGTTGGCCGCTCTCCCCCAAGCCTGCCGTGCTGCGGATCTTCGACCCGCCGGACAAACCATGGCTGAGTGGTCACCGCGGCGTGGATTTGGGACCAGCGTCCGACGGCGGAAAGGTCACCGCGCCCTCGGCGGGCGTGGTGACCTTTGCCGGCGTCGTGGTTGATCGACCGGCACTGACCATCGATCACGGCAACGGTCTCAAGAGCAGCTTCGAACCCGTGGCCAGTGACCTCAAACCCGGAGACGCCGTCCGCAAAGGCCAGGTCATTGGCACCCTGGAGCCCGGTCATTGCGGTGCCGCGGCCTGCCTGCATTGGGGCGTTCGCCAAGGCGCGGATTACCTCAACCCGCTGGATTTCGTGGAGGACATGCGCCCGTCGATCCTGCTGCCGTTGTACTGATTACCTGTTGCGCCTAGACGATGGCCGAGACGCCCGTGATGGCACGGCCGGTGACCAGGGTGTTGATCTCGTGCGTGCCTTCATAGGAGTAGATTGCCTCCGCGTCGGAGAAGATCTTGGCCATGCCGTAGTCCGTGACGATCCCGTTGCCGCCCAGGATGCTGCGACCCAGGGCAACACTTTCCCGCATGCGCGCCGTTGCAAAGGCCTTCGCCAACGCCGACTGCTCATCCTTGGCCACTCCCGCATCTTCAAGCTGGGCCAGGCGCACCATCATGCCCATGGATGCCACGGTGTTTCCGAGGATTTGGACCAACTGGTTCTGCACCAGCTGGAATGCCGCCAACGGCCGCCCGAACTGCTGACGCTCCACCGCGTAGCTGCGGGCGACGTCAAAAGCTGCCATCTGAAGCCCAACCGCCTGCCACGCCACAGCCAGGCGGGTGACTTTGAGCACCTTGTTGGTGTCCCGGAAACTGTTGCCGTTGGCCAGTTTGAAGAAGTCCGGAACCACCACATTGTCCAGGACGATGTCTGCGTTCTGGACCGTACGCAGGGAGATCTTGTTCTCGATCTTGCTGGCAGAGTAGCCGGGCAAGGTGGTGTCCACCAGGAAGGCCTTGACCTGGTTGTCCGCAACGTCCTTGGCGTAAATGACTACCCAGTCGGAGAAGGTGGCGTTGCCGATCCAGCGCTTGGCTCCGTTGAGGATCCAGTTGTCACCATCGCGCCTGGCTGTGGTGCGGGTGCCGCCGGCAACATCGGAGCCACCCAGGGGCTCGGTCAGGCCAAAGGCGCCGATTTTCTTCAGCGAGTAGATCTCCGGAAGCCAGGCATCCTTCTGCTCCTGGGAGGCAAGGGCCTCGATGGACCCTGTGAAGAGGCCGTCGTGCACGCCCATGAAAGTGGCAATGGATGCGTCTGCCCGGGTCACTTCAGCGTGGAGCATGCCGGCGAACAGGTTGGAGTACCCCTGCCGGCGGACAGGACTGACCAGGTCCAGTTCACCGAGCTTGGGAATGAGGTCCATGGGGAACTCGCCACGGTTCCAGCAGTCCACGGCGATGGGCTTGACCTCGCGGGCAAGAAACTCCCGGACCTCAGCCAACCGGTCCTGCTCTTTTCCTGTCAGCATCTGCTCAAAGGCGTAGAAGTCGCCGTCGGCATACGGAAGATTGGCGGCGTCGAATGCAGCGTTGGACATGTTCGCTCCTTCAAGGGTGGTCACCTGCGACCAAAACTAAGTTACTGATGAGTAACTTACCTCAACTGAGGGGGAACGCAAAAGAGCCGTGGCCGACAATCCAGGATTGTCGGCCACGGCTCATTCATGAAGGTGTAGGGCTACTCGGACTTGAACCGAGGACCTTAGGATTATGAGTCCCGCGCTCTAACCAGCTGAGCTATAGCCCCATGATGCCCGGTCCGGCCGCTGCGTAAACAGCAGTACCGGGCAAAGCACTCCAGCAATTCTAATAGCTGCCGGGGAGTGCTTTTGTCACACGACCTTGTCCTCGTAGGAGGCACCGCGGTAGAGGTCCTCGAAGGTCTGGAGGGTGCCGTTGATGCTGTGCGGTTCCACCATCTCCCGGCTCAGCTTGCCCATGGCTTCCAGCTCGTGCTTGGGAAGCTCCACCAGCTTGGTGATCTTGGCTGCCAGTTCGTCGCTGTTGTTGGGCGTGAAAAGGTAGCCGTTCTCACCGTCACGAACCAGGTGCGGCAGGGCCATGGCATCGGCCAGCAGCACGGGAGTGGAAGCAGACATCGCCTCCAAGGTCACCAGGGACTGGAGCTCAGCCGTACCGGGCATGCAGAAGATGTCGGCCTTAATGTAAGCCTCGCGCAGGTCTTCGTCGCTTGCCAGACCGAGGAACCTCACCCGGTCCCCCAGCCCCAGCTTGGCCACCTGTGCCTCAAGGGCGGGGCGGACTTCGCCGCCGCCCACAATTTCCAGGTGGACGTTCAGTTCGCGCGGGGTCTTGGCCACGGCGTCAATCAGGACGTTGACGTGCTTTTCTTCTGCCAAACGCCCGGCGAACAGGACCGTGGGATTGGCGTGAGGCTCAATGGTCTCGCCAGGCTGGAGCTCGTAGGCCGAGGAGTCAATGCCGTTGGAGAGCGGCAGGACCTTGCGCAGGAAGGCGTGCTGGTGCATTGCTTTGGCAGCCAGGGGCGTGGGTGTGGTGACCACGTCCGCCTGGCCCATGACCTTGCCCATGTCCTTCCAGGAGATGCGGCCAACAATGTCCTTGAACCACTGCGGGAACGGCAGGAACGGGTTCAGGTTCTCCGGCATGAAGTGGTTCGTGGCAACAACGCGGATACCGCGCTTCACGGCCTCGTACAGGACGTGCTCGCCGATCATGTAGTGGCTTTGGATGTGGACGACGTCCGGCTGGACTTTGTCGAACAAAAGGCTGATTTCCTTTTTGATCTCCCACGGAAAACAAATACGGAAGTACTCATGGGTGAAGACGCCGTGCGAACGCAGCCGGTGGACTGTGGCTTCGTCGCGGAACTCTGTGTAGCTTTTGCCCGTGTCCGGACGGCAGGCCAACACGTGCACGTTGTGTCCACGTGCCGTCATCCCCTTGGCCAGGCGGTAGCCGAACTGGGCGGCGCCGTTGACGTGCGGCGGATACGTATCGGCCGCAATCAGAAGGGTAAGGGGCTTGGTGGTGTCGGGAATGGTCACGTGGAGAACTCCTGATGGTCACGGTGCGGACAGCATTGCTTGTGGCAATACTGCGGTGTCGCCGGGTTGCCGGTCCGCGTGCAGCGGCGGCGCAAGGTGCAGCTCTGCCCTAAGCCTTCTTGTTGGCGGCCGCCTTCGCGTCCTTCTTGCGTTTGGTGACTTCCGGGTGGTGCCGGCTCAGGGCAATAACCCCCACGATAGCAAGCGTTGCCGCCACAGCCATGGCGATAGCCATGACGGCGTGGACATCGGGACGAAGCTCACCAAGGATCACAATGCCGATGGCGATGCCTACCATCGGGTCGATCACGGTCAGTCCTGCTATGACCAGGTCCGGCGGGCCACCTGAGTAGGCGCTCTGCACGAACCAGGAGCCAAGTCCCCCGGCGGCCGCGATGGCGATCAGGGTGTACCACTGGACGTTGAGCAGGAACAGGCCGTTGGGGTCGAGCAGGTGCTTGCCGATGATCCGCGTCAGCACGGCAACAAATCCGAAGAGGACCCCGGCTCCCAGAATGTACACAAAGGCGCTCATGCGGTGTTTGAAAAGTACGGCCAGGGTCCCGAAGATGCCCACTGCCAGAGCCAGCAGCAGGACAATGGTCAGTTCGTCCTCACTGTTGACGTGGTGGTTCTCCTGGGTGACGAAGACGGCCAGCAGCACGAACAATGCCGAACCCGTGACGCACGCGCTGATGGCCACTACAGTTGCCCGGTTGATGCTCAGGCCCTGGTCCTTGGCGTTGACCACCGTGGTGATCACCAGGGCAATGGCACCAATGGGCTGAACCACGGTGAGCGGGGCGGAGACCAAGGCGATCGCGTTCATCACCATTCCAAGGGCAAGGAACAACAGCCCGAGCATCCAGCGGGGATTGCGCAGGAGCCTCAGGAAACCGTTTGAACTCAGGGCCAGGCCGCCGGTATCGGCTTTGACCGCGCTGCCCTGCCGTTGGGCGCCTATAGCCAGAAAAAAGGCACCAAGCACCGCAAGGAAAACCGCCAGCCAGACCATCAGCCGTGTCCGCCGTCGTCGTTTTTCAGTTCTTTACCCTTACGCAAGATGGCCCAGAAATAGTTGTAAGCCGCAATCCAGTGTCCCAGAAGCCCAAGCCCCAGGAATGTCCAGGCGGCTACGAAGTAGACCTCGGTGAACGGAATGGGCAATTTGGAGAGGACCAGCAGGGGCGTGCCGAGCAGCAGCAGCGCCGTGCGGATTTTTCCGATGATGCTCACCGGAAGGTCCGGGTGGCTGCGGAAGTAGTTCAGGGAAGCAATGGCCAGGATGGCATCGGGCACCAGCAGGGCCGCCAAATACCACCACTGCACGACGCCGGCCACGGCCAAAGTGAATGCTACGGCCAGGAGCGCGGCACGGTCAGCCATCGGATCAAGGATGCGTCCCAGCTTGGAGGTCTGGTCGAAACGCCTTGCGATGTAGCCGTCCACCCAATCGGTGCTGCCCATGATGACGAGCACCAGGACAGCGAACCCATACTCCTGCTCCGATAAAACGAGCCACACGAACAAGGGGACCCCCATGAAACGGAGGACCGTGAGGATGTTGGGGACAGTGAAGATGAGGTCGTGGTCGACTTGCGGCCGATCAGGATTTGAACCAGCACCGATCAATCTCACCTATGTCCCCCTTCCCATTCCCAGTGTGTGTTTTGACCCGGAAGGGCTGCCTACTTTTTCAGCAGCTTCCGCAGGGCTACAACGAAGACCACGGCGGCAGTGGCAAACGCGGCGAGGTCCTTCCACCGGGCGGCGAGCCGTTCGGTCAGGCTTTCGGGGACGGAGTCTCCCAAGGCAGCAAACTTTGCCGCAGCGAAGTCCTTGCCCTCGGTGAACTTTTCGTTGGCCTCCGCCAGCAGGGCCTGGCCCTGCTTCTTGACGTCCAACTGCTCACCGAGTTCGTCGCGGACCCCGGTGAGGTGCTCGCGACGCTTCTTCAGGCGCGAGCGAAGTTCCGCTTCCGTGGGTGCCTTGACTGCGTCCGCCTCCTTGGCAGCTTCCTTCGCCGCTTTCTCTGCCTTGGCCTTCTCGGCAGCTGCTTCCTTTTGGGCCTTCGCTGCCTTGGCGGCGGGCGAATTGGGATCCAGGATGGATTCGTCGAAATCCGAGCCTTCCTTGGCAATTCCAAGATCGTGCTTGATGCCCCGGATGGTGTCTTCGGGGACCAACGGCATGGCCTTCTTGAACTTGGCAATTCCGATCAGGGACGCAATGGCCACAATGATCAGGAAGAATGCTGCAACGATCAGCGCCGCGAGCCAACCCGGCATGATGGTTGCCAGGCCCAGGATGGCGGCAACAACAAGGGCGATGACCAAAAGGGCAAGGAACACGAGGGCCACGCCAAAGAAGGCACCGGCTATGCCAACCTGGGTTGCCTTGCGCTTGAGCTCGACCTTAGCCAACGCAATTTCGTCGTTGATTTGGCGTGGCGCCAACCGCGCAACGAGCTTGAGGGTCTTCGGCAAAGTACGAATGGCTGGTCCTTGACTGGTCCGGCCGGTGTGACGTCCACTCATGGGTTCCGCCTAACTGCTTTCCTCTGGGCATCGTATGGGGCGAACGCGGACGGAATTCTTCCACCGCGGACACCTGTCCTCAAAGCTATCATTCAGGTTCCTGCTGAACTTTCGGGACCACAGTGCGGCGCGCCCGTCATACGCCAAATAAATATGACCTGGGCCATAAGATAGATGATCGTGACCTCTCCCATTGCTCCGGGCGACTCCCTGAGCCGACGCGAAAAACTTGTCTACATTCTCCTGCTGGGTGCACTGACCGCGCTGGGTCCCTTCACGATCGACCTTTACCTCCCGGCGTTCCCGGCGCTGGAGGAAAGTTTCGATGTCTCCGCCGCGGCCATCCAGCTCACGTTGACCGGTACCACCGTAGGTTTTGGGCTCGGCCAGCTGGTGGTGGGTCCGTTCAGCGATAAAGTGGGGCGCCGCCTTCCGCTGATCCTCGCCACTGCCGTGCACATCGGCTCGTCCCTCGGAGCAGCGCTGGCAACAGACATTGGGATGCTCTCGCTTTTCCGTGTCCTGATGGGAATCGGCGCGGCCGGCGGTGGCGTGGTGGCCATGGCCATGGTCCGGGACCTCTTCCACGGCTACTCCATGGTCCGCATGTTTTCAAGGATGTCACTGGTCAATGGCCTGGCCCCGATTCTTGCCCCCGTCATCGGATCGCAGCTGCTCCTGGCGTTTCCGTGGCCCGGCATTTTCTACTTCCTGGCCGCCTACGGCCTGATGGTGATCCTTGCCTCCATCTTCTTCATCAGGGAGACACTGCCCGCAGAGCAGCGCGGCAAATCCACCATCACAGTGGGTCAGCGCTACAAATCGGTCCTGACGGACCGGATCTTCGTGGGCATGGTACTGGTGGGAAGCCTGAACTTCGGTGGCTTGTTTGCCTACCTCTCTGCGTCCACCTTCCTGTTCCAGGATGTCTACGGATTCTCGCCCCAGGAATACGGAATCCTGTTCGGTATCAACTCCCTGGGCATTGTTGCCGGTGTCCAGATCAGTTCACGCCTGATCCGCCGCGTGGCCCCGCAGTGGATCGTTGCGGGGGCAACGGTCTTCATGCTGTTCACAGCCCTCGTGATCGTGGTGCTGGACCTTCTGCACGTTGGCCTCTGGGGCATCCTCATTCCGTTGTGGTTCTACATCTGCGCGACCGGCTTCATGTTCCCCTGTGTCCAGGTCTTGTCCCTCGCGAACCACGGCGCCCAGGCAGGCACCGCAGCCTCCCTCCTGGGAGCATCCCAGTTCATGATGGCCGGAATCGTCCCGCCGGTAGTTGGCTGGCTGGGCGTCAGCTCCGCTGTTCCCATGGGTTCAGTCATGGCTGTGTGCATCACCGGCGCGATCGCTGCCCTCTGGCTGGTGGTCCGCCCGCGCACCGTTCCCTCCATCCATTAGGAACGCCCCCGTAGGCTGGGACCATGACCAGGAAACCGCACCGTAACGGCAGGGGACTCTTCCTCGGCGCCCTGCTTGGCGCCATGGCCGGCGCACTCATAGGCCGGGCGGCCGGAAGTGCCCTGTTCGGCGCGATCCTTGGTGCCGTCGTCGGTGCCGCCGTCCTGTACCGGGTGAACCCCGGCCCCTGGAACAGGGGCTAGCGCGCCGGCACACAACGCGCCCCGCAAAAGGCGACCCGCCGCCGTCGGACCGTCGAGCCTCTCCCTTTACACGCTTCCGCAAGGCAGAATGGTGGCCAGCCGGGCTGTCCGGCGCCGGACCGGTGAAGGGGACATCACATGAGCGCGGCTGTGGAATTGCGGGGCGGTGTCCGCGGCTTGGCTACGCTGCGACGACTGCCCCTGACACTGGGGTTGGCAGCTTTGCTGTGGGTCCTGGGGGCAATAACGGGGAGTCTGCTGGATGGACCCAGCGAGGCTTTGCTGGACCAGCTGGGCCTGGGATTGGCAGTGGAGCCAGGACCATGGTGGTCCGTTTTCACGTCGGCATTCTTTGCCTCGTCCCTTCTGGACTATCTTGCCTGCACGGCCGCAATCCTGGTGGGCGTCGGAATCGCCGAGCGCGTGATGGGTTCCTGGGCCGCCCTGCTCGCCTTCATTGCAGGCTCAGCCCTCAGCGCCCTGGTACTTGTGGCACTTGTGACGTTCGGAACCGACGCGTCCGACCAATGGCTCAGTTTCCTGGGCGGCGAATATGTTGTAGGCGCCTATGGCGGCGCTGCCGCCGCCCTCGGATTTGCGACGGCGGCACTGGACGCGCTCTGGCGGCGTCGGCTGAGGACGTGGCTGCTGGCCGCTACGCTGATGTTCGCCCTGTTCGTGGGGGTGGCCCAAACACTTCAAGCACTTGCCGGTGCCGTGCTGGGCACCCTGGCCGGCTGGGCCATCCAGTCCTTGGTCTTCCGGCGCCGCGCAGGCTCTCTGCATTCCTCAACCATCCGTGAAACCCGGTTCCTGGTGGGTACGGTAGTTGGCGTTTTCGCTCTGGGACCCCTGCTCACGCAACTGACCGGCACGTGGGAAATCGGTCCCCTGTCCGTGGTCTCGGAGGTCATGCTCCAGGCCAGTCCCGACGCCGATGAAGTCAAGGAAGCCTGCGATAACGACACCAGCTGCGTGACGTTGCAGGGAATCGTGGGCGTCCAAAGCTTCGGCGCAGCAATCCTGACGCTGATACCGGTCCTCCTGCTCCTCGTCTGCGCTGAAGGACTGCGCCGGGGTCGCCGGCTCGCCTATCGGCTGACCCTGGTGATCCAGGCGTACCTTGCCGCCGTCACGGTCCTGTCCATCGTCCAATACGCCACCGATCCGGAAGTCACCCTGGGCGATGACGATTTCGGCTATCTCCTGCTGTACGCGGTCCCGGCATTCCTGGCCCCGGTAATCATCGTGGCGTTGCTGCTGGCCAACCGCCACAAGTTCAGGGTGGAGTCCAGCGACGCCGGATACCGGGTCCTGGGAAGGACATCGCTGTTCCTCGCGGTGGTCGCAATCGTCCTGTATGTCGCGTTTTGGTTCGCGGAAGGCAACCCGGGTCGCTCGACCCTGTGGGACCTCGCCGGCCAACTGACGCACATCCTGGTCCCCTTCCCTGTTCCCTTTGTGGTGGCCCTCCCCCAAGGCCTGCTGAGCACCGTGGTGTATGGACTGGGCGGGGACATCATCTGGCTATGCATCCTGGTGCTGGTCCTGAACAACTTCCGGCGGTTCAGGCAACTTGCAACGGACCCGGCAGCTGATCTGGGCCACACCCGGGAGTTGCTCCACGACGGCGGCGGCACGCTGTCCTGGATGGCACTGTGGGATAACAACCAGTACTGGTTCGCCCCCGACAGGAAGTCCGGTGTTGCCTTCCAGGTCCATAACGGTGTTGCCCTCACGGTTGCCGGCCCCTTTGGCGCCGAAGAGCATCACGCGGACGCAGCCACTGGATTCGTGAACCACTGCGCCGGCCTGGGACTGACACCGTGCTTCTATTCAGTGACCGCCGAACTGGATGGACCGCTCCTGCCCCGGGGGTTCCGCAAGTTGGAAGTGGCCGAGGAGACGCTCCTCAACGTCCAGGCCATGACCTTCAAGGGCAAGGAATGGCAAAACGTGCGCACCGCCCTGAACCGGGCAGAGAAACTGTCCATCAAGGACCACTGGTATCCGTACCAGGGAATGCCCCCGGGAATCAGGGCCCAACTGGCGGAGATCTCCGAAGAGTGGGTTGCGGACAAGGCCCTGCCGGAGATGGGCTTCACCCTGGGCGGCTTGGATGAACTGAAGGATCCTGAAGTCCTCTGTTGCGTGGCGGTCGATGACGACGGCCTGGTCCATGGGGTCACCAGTTGGCTGCCGGTATTCCGGAACGGTGTCATCTCCGGCTGGACGCTGGACTTCATGCGACGCCGGACCACCGGTTTCAAGGGAGTGATGGAATTCCTGATCGCCTCTGCCGTAACCCACTTCAAGGAAGAGGTCCCCATGATCTCCTTGTCCGGCTCGCCGCTTGCCAACGCCGGTGCCGGTGCCGGTGCCGGTGCCGGTGCCATCGACGGCGACCACAGTTCCCTGGACCGCGTCCTGGCACTGCTCGGCAATGCCCTGGAGCCGATGTACGGGTTCAAGTCATTGGCCGCCTTCAAGTCACGGTTCCAGCCGGAGCACCGCACCCTGTACATGTACTACCAGGACCCCCTTGCCCTCCCATCGATCGGCATCGCGGTAGGTTCCGCGTACCTGCCCGGGCTCTCCACGGCGCAAAGCGCGGGCCTGCTGCGGCAAATGGTTGCCCGGGAACCTGCAGCATGACGCCGGGGACCCACTAGCCATGGACGACCTCCTGAAACTTGAGATCAGCGGCCCTGTGGTCATGACCGTTGCCGGGGCGATCGGCGTCGTGTTCTTCCTGGTGCTCTTCCTGCGGCCGTCTGCCCGTTGGGCGTTGACCGCGATCGTTGCCATCGTGGCGGCTGCGCTGCTGGGGTGGTTGACGGTGTGGATCGTGGAGGACGTCATGGACGTCTTCCATGTGGGACTGACCCCCCGCGTCTGGTTCTGGGCCATCTCCTGCTTCGCAGCGCTGGGACTGGCCGTGGTCAGCTTCCGGCACAGCCGCGCGTGGCGGAAGGTGGTGGCTGCGGTGTCCATCCCTGTCTTTGTCCTGGTCGCGGCCCTGGGCATCAATACGGAGTTCGGGCTGAACAACACACTGGGTTCGGCCTTGGGCATTTCCACCGAGGGCGCCATCGAGTTGAACAAGCCGAACCCGGATGCTTCCATACCCGCTGGGCCCCTCTGGGAGAGCTGGAAACCCCCGGCAGGAATGCCCGCCAAAGGTAAGGTGGGCACCCAGGTGATTCCGGCGACTGCCTCCGGATTTGAGGCCAGGCCGGCAGGGATCTACCTGCCTCCGGCAGCGCTGACCGCGAACCCGCCCCGGCTGCCACTTTTCGTCCTCATGATGGGCCAGCCAGGCCTTCCGGATCCCCAGTATGTCTCAGCCGCACTGGACGAATTCGCGGCGAAGAACAACGGCCTGGCCCCAATCGCGATCGTGGCGGACCAGATCGGACCGGATGAGAACGACACCTTGTGCTTGGACACTGCCAAGTACGGCAATGTGGAGAAGTACATCAATGAGGACGTAGTGAACTGGGCGAAAGCCAACCTGAACATCCTCCCGGACCGCGGGCATTGGACCATCGCCGGCTACTCAAACGGCGGCCAGTGCGCGATCTCCTTCGCCCTGAAATACCCCAAAATGTGGGGCAATGTGGTGGACATCTCGGGTGAAGAATTCCCGGGAGCCGAGGACCCTGCAGGGAACCTCGCATCCATCTTCGGCGGCAGCCAGGCGGACTACGACGCCCAAAAGCCCATCAACATCATGAAAGGCAAGCAATTCCCGGACACAACTGCAGTCTTCACCGTCGGCTCCGATGACGTGACCTACGTGGCCGCAGCGAAAGCTGTCTCTGCCGCGGCACGGGAGGCAGGCATGACGGTGACCTATTACGAGGTTCCCAACGGCGGCCACGTGGGACTGGCGCTTAATGCGGGGCTGACCAAAGGGTTCGAGGTCCTCTACCCACGGCTTGGCCTTTCCCGCTAGGTATTCCCCTGTTGCCTGCCCCGTACCGGCGATAAAGTTGAGGTGTGCCCCATTGGCAAGAGCTGCAGCCGCTTCCGGCACCGTGGCAGCGCCGGGATGAACGCATCCTGCCGCTGTGGTGGGACCGCTTGTGCTCAGTGACCAGTCCCCAGTCGGCCGCCCTCTATGCCGCGGGCCTCTTTACCGATGACCGCCGCCGGCCCATCGCCCAGTGGTACAACCCCGAAGCGGACGCCGCATTGCTTGTGGCCCCGGAGACGTCCCCCGAGTGGCCGGTCCAGCGGTTTGGCATCTTCTATGCACCACCCGGCGGAGGCTTCACGCGGGTCTACTCGGCCCCGCACGAGTGGCATCCGCGCGAACCCAGGACCCCGCCCACGGAGCAGGATTCGTTTGTGGCGGCCGTGGCCGAGGCCGCACGCTTCCTGCAGGTGGAGATGGATTTCGTCTAGAAAAAGTTGGACCCCGCACCGGCGTGATGCCGATGCGGGGTCCGGATGCTCCTCCGACTGGACTTGAACCAGTAACCCTTCGATTAACAGTCGAATGCTCTGCCAATTGAGCTACGGAGGAATGAAGCGGTTATGACTTTAGCAAAGGTTTTACCGGAATGCGAAATCGACTCCGGATACCCCCTCCGGGTATAAAAATACCCCCGTTCCGGAACCCGGAACGGGGGTATTGTGCGCTCCTCCGACTGGACTTGAACCAGTAACCCTTCGATTAACAGTCGAATGCTCTGCCAATTGAGCTACGGAGGAATGAAGCGGTTACTAGCTTAACAGGGGCCCGGCGGAAAACGAAATCGAGCTTCTCAGCCGTCCGATCGCAGCGCCCGGCGCTCCATTTCGAGCTGCATCAGTTCGCGGTTCAGGCGTTGGAATTCCTCCGGATTTGCTCCTGCATCCAGTCGCTGCAACTGGCCCATCTTGTCTGCCTTGATACGGGTGATCTGCAGTTCAAACAGGCGGGCCAGGATGTCGCGGCAATACCGCTGCATGGCCTCCGGGGTACTGGCAGGCAGGGGTGTTACTGCCAGCTCGGATACCAAGGGCCGCAGCGGCTCGGGTACTTCCTGGCGGACCTGCTCCACCCAAGCCACGGGATCGCCCGCGTGGGCAAGCCCGGCAGCCCGCACTGCCGTGTGGACGGCGGCGTAGGCGGGGGTGGCGAAGTGGGAGGCTTCGAAGCGCTCCCAGGCTCCCCCGCCCAGCACGCCCGGCTCCTGGAGGACAACCTCCAGCGCCTGGCGTTCCATGCCGGCAATGGGATCCCGGGGATCGGGGCGTTGAAAGACAAGGCCGCTCGACGGCGGTGCTCCCGCCGGTTGTTCGGCGGCACCGGCCGGCAGTGGTGCACTGCCACCGGATGCAGCGCGCTTTGCCGCCGCCCCCACGTAGCTGCTGACTTCCTCAATGGGCATGCCCAGCCACCCGGCCAGGTTGCGTGTGTAGCCGGGCCTGGTGGCTGAATCCCTGATCTGCGCCACCACAGGGGCGGCTTCGCGCAAGGCTGCCACACGGCCCTCGACGGTGTCCAGATTGTGCCTGCGGAGCGTCGCGCGGATGGCGAACTCGAAGAGGGGCTTCCGGGTCCCGATGAGGTCGCGCACCGCGGCGTCGCCCTTGAGCTGGCGAAGGTCGCAAGGATCCGCGCCCGATGGTTCCACGGCAACGTAAGTCTGGGCCGTGAAGCGCTGGTCTTCCTCAAACGCCCTCAGTGCCGCCTTCTGGCCGGCGGCATCGCCGTCGAAGGTAAAGATGACCTCTCCCCCGCTGCCGTCGTCCGAAAGCAGCCGCCGGGCAACCTTGATGTGTTCGGTACCGAAGGCAGTACCGCAGGTGGCTACCGCCGTCGTGACTCCTGCGAGGTGGCAGGCCATAACGTCCGTATATCCTTCCACCACCACCAGCTGCCGCTCCTTGGCGATGTTCCGCTTGGCGATGTCGATCCCGTAGAGGACCTGGGACTTCTTATAGAGGGTGGTTTCCGGGGTGTTGAGGTATTTGGGGCCTTGGTCGTCCTCGTAGAGCTTGCGGGCACCGAAACCGATCGTGTCCCCCGCGATGTCCCTGATGGGCCAGATCAGCCTGCCGCGGAAGCGATCGTAGATGCCCCGGTTTCCCTCCGAGAACATGCCTGTGAGTTTCAACTCAGCATCGGTGAACCCCCTGCCGCGCAGGTGCTTCAGCAGCGCGTCCCAGCCCTGGGGAGCGTATCCCACGCCGAAATGTTCGGCGGCCGCGCGGTCAAAGCCGCGGCCATCCAGGAAGTTCCGGCCCTCGGCGGCACCGGGGGTCAGCAACTGCGCACGGAAGAATTCGTCGGCGATCTTGTGGGCATCCAGCAGGCGTTGCCGCTTGCCCACTTCCTCACGGCTGGGACCGGTTCCGCCGTCCTCGTAGCGCAGCTCGTAGCCAATCCGGGCGGCCAATTTCTCAACAGCCTCATGGAAGGAGCTGTGATCCATTTTCTGGACAAAGGAGATGGCGTCACCGTCTTCGCCGCAGCCGAAGCAGTGGTACCTGCCCACCTGCGGGCGGACCGTGAAGGAGGGGGATCGTTCGTCGTGGAAGGGGCACAGGCCCTTGAAACTGCCCAGCCCGGCGCCCTTGAGCGTGACGTAGCCGTCAACGACTTCCTTGATATCCGTGCGCTGGCGTACTTCGTCGATATCTTCACGTTTGATCAGGCCAGCCACGTCACCATCCTAGTCTCTCGCCCCAGGACTCCCGGCCGATAACGCCGGCTGCCCAGGAGTCACCAGAGCGATGGCAGGCTGCCCACGAGCCGTTCGTACACGGCCAGTGCCGAGACGTCCGTCAGTGATGCCACTTGGTCGATCACGACGCGCAACCGGGCACCGTCGTCGGCAGCATCACGCCAGTCCGCGGCGAACATCGGCTCCAGGTGGCGGTCGCCGGTGGCGTTCAAAACACCCACCAGCGCATGCAGCACTTCGCGTTGACGTTCGTACACCGGCTGGCGGTGGTCCGTGGAGATGACAAAGGTGGTGGCCAGGCCCTTGAGGACCGCGATCTCAGTGACGGTGTCCTCAGGAACCATGAGCTCGGCGTCGTAGCGGGTCAGGTTGGCCGGACCGAAGTGGGCACGGGTTGTTTCCATGGCACTTTGGCAGAACCGGCCGATCAACTGGCTGGTCATGTCCTTCAAGGCGGCCATGGATTTCCGGCTGCCATCGGCTTCCCGGACCCAGACCTTGGTGGCCTCCAGCCGCGCCAGCGCAGCATCGATTTCGGCGGGATCGTTATGTGGCAGGTACCACTGCTTGGTGTAGCCCACCACGCGCGCCCGGTGGTCGGGGTTGTCCAACCACTTAAGCTGGAAGTGTCCGGCGACTATCGCGTCCTCAACGTCGTGGACCGAGTACGAGATATCGTCCGCCAGGTCCATCACCTGGGCCTCGATGCAGGAGCGGTTTCCGGGGGCGCCTTCGCGGAGCCATTCGAAAACCGGAAGATCGTCCTCGTAGGCGCCGAACTTGCTGGTCCGCTGTCCATGGATCACGGGGGCATCGACGGCAGACCACGGGTACTTGGAAGCGGCGTCGAGGCTGGCGCGGGTCAGGTTAAGCCCTGCCGGCCGGCCGTCCTCGGCAAGGACCTTGGGCTCGAGGCGGGTCAGCAGGCGAAGCGTTTGGGCGTTGCCTTCGAAACCGCCAATGGTATGGGCGACCTCGTTCAACGCGGACTCGCCGTTGTGGCCGAAAGGCGGGTGGCCAAGATCGTGGCTCAGGCACGCAGTGTCCACAACGTCCGGATCGCAGCCCAGGGAACGGCCCAGCTCACGGCCCACCTGTGCCACTTCCAGGCTGTGTGTCAGACGGGTGCGGACAAAATCGTCAGTATCCGGGGCAACCACTTGCGTTTTGGCACCCAGCCGGCGCAGTGCGGAGGAATGCAGGACCCTGGCCCGGTCACGTTCAAAGTCGGAGCGGTACGTGTTCTTCCGTGGCTCTTCGACCCACCGCGCAGAGTCCGCTTCCGCATAGCCGGGAATGGCCAGGACGTAGTCGTGGGTGCTGCTGTTGTGGCCGAGCACTGCTTCGGTTCCCATTGGTATCTGCCTCCTTCAAGCGCCGGGGTGTGGAGCTTCTTGAGTCAGTCTTACACGTGTGAGGCTAGCCGCCCGAAACGTCCAGCTCGGCAGCGGAGATATCCGCGCTCTGTTCAGCGTTCAGCTGACGGCTCACCAGCCAGTCCTTGGGCAGGGCAGGCTTCTTGGGTGAACCCGCACGGCCCCTCGGGCCTTCGGAATCGACGCCAGGGTAGGGCGAGTCCATGTCCAGTTCATCGAGGTATTCGCGCAGCACCTCAAGGGTGGGCACGGTAGCCAGTTTCGCGCGGAGTTCGCCGCCCACGACGTAACCCTTGAAGTACCAGGCCATGTGCTTGCGGATCTCGCGCAGGGCCTTGTATTCGTCGTTCCCGAAGGTCTCCACCATGAGCTCGGCGTGGCGGTAGACGCCCTCAGCCACTTCGCGGAGCCCGGGACGGTGCCGTTGGTCGCTGCCTTCAAAGGCTGCCTGCAGGTCGCCGAACAACCAAGGACGGCCCTGGCAGCCACGGCCAACCACCACGCCGTCCACGCCGGTTTCCCGGACCATGCGGACAGCGTCCTCGGCCGACCAGATGTCTCCGTTGCCCAGCACGGGGATATCCGGGAGGGCTTCACGAAGCCGGGCGATGGCGGACCAATCGGCCTGGCCGGAATAGAACTGTGCTGCGGTCCGTCCGTGGAGGGCGACGGCGGCCACTCCGGCATCGCGGGCAATCCGGCCGGCGTCGAGGTACGTCAGGTGGTCCTCGTCAATGCCTTTGCGCATCTTGATGGTCAGCGGGATGCCGCCCTTGGAAGCTTCCTTAACCGCAGTGTTGACGATGGAGGTGAAGAGGTCGATCTTCCACGGCAGGGCCGAACCGCCGCCGCGCCGGGTCACTTTGGGCACGGGGCAGCCGAAGTTGAGGTCGATGTGATCCGCCCGGTCCTCCTCGACGAGCATCCGCACCGCTGCGCCTACCGTCACCGGATCCACGCCGTAGAGCTGGACCGACCGGACTTTCTCGTCCTCGTCGTGCGAGATGATGCGCAAGGACTCGGGCGTCCGCTCCACCAGGGCACGGGAGGTCACCATCTCGGCCACATACATGCCGCCACCGTATTCACGGCAGAGCCTGCGGAAGGCCGAGTTGGTGATGCCCGCCATGGGGGCAAGGATTACCGGGGTGTCCACGGTGATCCCACCGAGCTTCAATGGCGGGAGCTCGAGCTTTGGTGCGGGGGGCGTTGCTACAACAGTCACCTATCCATTGTTGCAAAGCGGGGCAAATCCGTGGACGCCCTGCCTGAACTCTGCCTTGTTTGTCCATGCGTACGTAGTATTGCGGGGCGAACAGGAACAGGGCTTGGGTTTAGGTGGCGTCGTTCGTGTCTCCGCGCCGCTCCGCTTCGCGCTGTGCCCGTCGGCTGCCAGGCTGCGCCGGCTTGCCGGACGCGTCAAGGCGCTCACCGGCGTCGTGATCTGCCGTCGGAACGGAACCCACGACGGCGGCAGCGGCCGCCAAGGAACCGGTGTCCTTAAGCTCATCTGCAGTTACAGCGGGGCCACCGGCAGCAGCGAGTCGCTTCATGCCAGTGGCCTTGACCACCAGGACCGCGATCAGCGTGGTGACCGGGATGGCCAGGACCAGTCCGATGGAGCCCACGAGTGTCCGGATGACTTCCTCGGACAATTCGGCGCTGGTCAGTGCTTCGGCCAGAGGGCGGTCGTAGAGCATCACGATGATGAGGATCGGGAGGGCAGCCCCGGCATAGGCAAAGGCGATGGTGTAGACCGTCGAAGCGATGTGGTCCCGGCCGATCCTCATGGCCGAGGTAAACAGCTTGCGTGCACTGGTGTTGGGGGCGAGTTCGTAAAGTTCCCACACTGCGGAGGACTGTGTGATGGTCACGTCGTTCAGCACGCCAAGGCCGGAAATGATGAGGCCGCAAAGGATGATCCCGGAAATCGAGATCTGGGGTGACATATTGACCAGCGTCGAGGCATCGTGGTTTCCCACACCGGCCAGGTTGGCGGCGTCAGTGGCCCAGGCAGCCAACAATGCGGTGATGCTGAGCCCAAAAATGGTTCCCAGCAGCGCCGTCGATGTCCGCGCCGAGAATCCGTGCGCGAAGTACAGCACCCCGATCATGATCACCGTTGACCCCACCAGTGCCAGAAGCAGCGGCGGCTTGCCCTCCACCAGTCCAGGCAGGATGAAGCTCACCAGGACGAAGTAGGCACCCACCAGCCCGAGCAGCGCACGGAAACCGCGCCAACGGGCCACCGCAATGACCACCGCTGCGTACAACACGGCGAGGATGGCGATGGGGATGGAACGGACGAAATCGACGAAAACGTACGCTGGAGCTCCACTGCCGGCGTTGGCGCCCTGGACTGCGGAGAGGTTCAGGTACCTGATGGAATCCCCCACATCCACGCCGTGGGACATGGCTACGTCAGGGTTGATGACCACCTTGACGACGTCTCCACCCTTATCCGGCTCAGTGAAAGCGAACGT
This sequence comes from Arthrobacter sp. TmtSoilC79, assembly GCF_059739405.1. Classification (NCBI taxonomy): domain Bacteria; kingdom Bacillati; phylum Actinomycetota; class Actinomycetes; order Micrococcales; family Micrococcaceae; genus Arthrobacter; species Arthrobacter sp. TmtSoilC79. Next base: position 3,087,634 of record NZ_AP046051.1, read on the forward strand.
GCACTGCGACCCGCCTTGGTTTGGATCGGTTTGGCCCGTGCTGCCCTGGACTGTGCCGGACGGGTCCGTGGCGCCCTGGCCGGCATCGGCCTGGCCGGTTTGTGTGCAGCTTTCCACCACCACGCTCTGGATCCGGCCGGTATCGAAAGTAACGCCGGGCGCGGCCTGGTAGGGGCTGGAGAAGGTGATACCTTCGCGGCTCCCGGAGGGCCACATGACCATCATGGCCACGAGGGTCAGGACGCCCAGCGGAACCAGTATGGCCGCCAGGATCCAATTGGCCTTTTTCCGCGAGGCAAGGGCCTGCGGGGTTGGCTCTGGACTTTCAGAATGTCCGTGGGAGTGACCGTGGCCCATCAGCAGCAAAACCTCATGGCCTTAAGCCTACGCGGCACCAGGGCCGCTGCAGACACTGCCGGGAAACGCAGGATCCCACGCTGCCCGCAGAAAGCGGGCGGCGTGGGATCCGTAACGGCGAATCAGTGGTCAGTCGCTGACGATCACCGTATCCGCGCCCCGTACATGGGCTTTCCCGGAGTCCGACAAGGGCTCCAGGACAGTGCGCAGCGCCGTCATTGAATCATCAACTTCCAGCAGGACAGGGTGCTGGTAGGCAATGAGTGCCAAAAGGTCCCGCACCGCAAAAGCTGCTTCCTCGGCCGAGAGCTGTGGATCATGGCCCAGGAAGACATCGGAAGGCTCGTCGGAGTTGCCTTGGGCGTAGCTGATGGCGAAGGCCTGGATCTTGCCCTTCCTGCTGGCTGGAACGCCCTGGCCAAATGCACTGGCTTTGGGCGCCCGCAGGACAATCGCCCCATGGGCGCCAGTGAGGTCGTGCAGGAACAAGCGCTGCACCGTGGCGATGCTGAGTTCCCCCGGGCTGTCCCAGTGATGGACGTGCGAGTAATACTTGCCCACCACGTCGCTCAACTCAACGGATCCCGTGGCCAGGTCTTCCACGCGCTCTGAAGCGGCTTCCTCCGAACCGTCGCCGAAGCGCGGCAAAGACAGAGGTTCCGGCTTCACCACAACCAGCTGGGAACGCTGGATGGGAACCAGTCCCGCGGCAGCAGCAAAAGCCGCACCCGCAGTGCCCGGCTCCACCTTGCTGCGCAGCTTGGAAACGCCCGACGGCGAGTTCGCGGCTTCGCGGCGGAGCATGGTCAGCAGGGTGGCACCGACGCCTTCACGCCGGTGGTCCTTGGCAACCTCGATGTACACCCAAAGACGTTCGGGGTGCAGGGAAGCCTCGTGGACCACGCCGGCGGCAACGGGAATCCGCACGCCATCGACCACGTCTTCGGCCACGATGCACCGACGCCAGGGCTGGTTGCCGGACGGTGCCAGGGCCGCCCGGAACTGCTCAGCGGGAAGTGTCTCGGGGCCACCCCAGATTTCCAGGAGGGCGAGGTCGTCGCCTTCCTTCCATTCGCGGTACTCCAAAGCCACGGTCAGGCGCCGATCAGTCGAGCTGCCAGGTAGCCCTCAACCTTGTCCAGGGAGACGCGTTCCTGGCTCATGGTGTCGCGCTCACGGATGGTCACGGCCTGGTCTTCGAGGGTGTCGAAGTCCACAGTGATGCAGAACGGGGTACCGATTTCGTCCTGGCGACGGTAGCGGCGGCCGATGGCGCCGGCGTCGTCGAAGTCGATGTTCCAGTTCTTGCGCAGCTGGGCACCCAGGGCCTTGGCCTTCGGGGACAGGTCCTCGTTGCGGCTCAGCGGAAGGACGGCGGCCTTGACCGGCGCCAGGCGGGGATCAAGCTTGAGCACGGTGCGGACGTCGACGCCGCCCTTGGCGTTGGGTGCCTCGTCCTCGGTGTAAGCGTCGATCAGGAACGCCATGAAGGACCGGGTCAGGCCTGCGGCAGGCTCGATCACGTACGGCGTGTAGCGCTCGTTGGTGGCCTGGTTGAAGTAGCTCAGGTCCGTCCCGGAGGCCTTGGCGTGCGTGGACAGGTCAAAGTCCGTGCGGTTGGCGATGCCCTCAAGCTCGCCCCACTCCGAACCCTGGAAACCGAAGCGGTACTCGATGTCCGTGGTGCCCTTGGAGTAGTGGCTGAGCTTTTCCAGCGGGTGTTCGAAGAAGCGGAGGTTGTCCTCACGGATGCCCAGGTCCGTGTACCAGGACATGCGCTCCTTCATCCAGTACTGGTGCCACTCTTCGTCCGTTCCGGGCTCAACGAAGAATTCCATCTCCATCTGCTCGAATTCACGGGTACGGAAGATGAAGTTGCCGGGCGTGATTTCGTTGCGGAACGACTTGCCGATCTGGCCGATACCGAACGGCGGCTTCTTCCGGGACGTGGTCAGGACGTTGTTGAAGTTCACAAAAATGCCCTGGGCGGTTTCCGGGCGCAGGTAGTGCATGCCTTCTTCGCTGGCCACCGGGCCGAGGAATGTCTTGAGGAGGCCGGAGAATTCCTGGGGCTCGGTCCACTGGCCGCGCGTGCCACAGTTGGCGCAGACGATGTCGGCCAGGCCGTTTTCTGCCGGGCGGCCCTTCTTTTCCTCGTACTCTTCCTCGAGGTGATCCGCGCGGTAGCGCTTGTGGCAGGACAGGCATTCAACCAGGGGGTCGGAGAAGACTTCCACGTGGCCGGACGCTTCCCATACCTGGCGGGGAAGGATGACGGAGGAATCCAGGCCTACAACATCCTCGCGGCCGCGGACCATGCTCTGCCACCACTGGCGCTTGATGTTTTCCTTCAGTTCGGCGCCAAGGGGACCGTAGTCCCACGCCGAACGGGAGCCACCATAGATTTCACCGGCCTGGAAGACAAAGCCCCTCCGCTTGGAGAGGGAAATGACCTGGTCAAGGACGGATTTTGCTGCCATGGGTAACTCCATTTGTTCTACAGGGCCGCTGGGTGCGGTCCGCGGTGGTGTGCCCCGGAATCCGGACGAGGTTGTCCGGCGGGGTGTCGGGGGAAAAGTTTGTTGCAAGTACCCGAAGATACCTGAAAGTCATGCGAGTCCTACCCTACCGGCCTTTGGCAGGGCTTCTCCTTGTCAAGGCACCTTTGGGCCAGGGCAACGTCGCTACGATGATCGCGGCCAGCGTCAGGACCGTACCCAGCACCGTGGGCAAGGCGACCACCGCGCCGGGACTGGGGATCACGACGTCGAGCACCAGCGAGCCCACCAGTTGACCGGCGATCATGCCCAAGCCGGTGATCAGCACGCCCAAGCTGCGGACCAGCAGCGCGGCCAGGCCAATAAACAGGCATCCCATGGGGCCGCCGAGGTAGTACCACCATTCCGGGGGAAGCGGATTTCCCGGTCCTGCCACAGCCAGCTTGATGATCCAGGCCACCCAGAGGATGGCCGACCCGGCAATGAAATTGACCAGGGTGGCTGCGATGGGTGTCCCGTAATGCACTGTGGCGGTACCGTTCATGGCCTGCTGGAAACTCATGAAGAATCCGGCTGCAAGCGGCAGCAGCACTGGAAGGACCAGCGAAGCAATGTCCGCATCACCGCCGAACCGGGGTGACACAGCCCAGGCCACGGCGGCCACTGTCAAGACACTGCCGATGACGCGGACTCCCGTGATGGCACGTTTGCCGCCTGGCCCGATTCCCATCCTGTCCACCAACAGCCCGCTCAAGGTTTGTCCCGTCACAGCCGCCACCGTGAACAAGGCCACACCGAGCAACGCCACCGTGAACGACTGGGCAAAGACGAAGAGAGCGCCGATGGCTCCGGCCATGACGTAGAAACGGGGAAAGCTGCGGTTGCGGACCGCGGGGATGATGCGTTGGAGGCCGGCCCTGCCTCTGGGGGTGGCCAGCGAAATCGCGGTAATCAGCAGCAGGCCTGTGGTGAAGCTCACCACGGCAGCTGCGATGCCGTCGTCGAGCCTGGCGCCGAGGGCCCCATTGATCCTTCCCTGAAGCGGGATGACCAAGCCTGTTGCTACTGCGACGGGGAGGCCAACGGCGAGTGGAAGGGTGGGACGGGGAGAAGGCTGCGGCACTGTCACCACACTACTTCAGGCATCATTGCTGTATGAGCACTCCGGAAATCGAAGAGATCCCCATCCGCGACGACATGATCCGCCTTGGCCAGCTCCTGAAGCTTGCCAACCTCGTGGAGGACGGCGTTGAGGCCACGGAGCTCATCAAGAACGGCCTGGCCAAGGTCAACGGCGAAATCGATGACCGCCGTGGCCGCCAGCTCCACGTCGGAGATACTGTGACGGTCAACGGCCGGACAGTCCGAATCACCGCCGCCTGATACAACTCATCGCCACTGTTACAACGCGGGGTCACTTGTGGCCCCCTGCCCGGCGGTCAAGGGTGCATAGGTGACCCCGCGTTGGTTTTGGGCCGCGCTGTTTTTGGGCCGCGCTGCTCCTAGGCGGTGAGCACTTTGTGGGTGAGGAATTCGCCCACGTGGCCGATCTCCTGTTGGTTGATCCCGTGCCACATTCCCGTGTAGAGCACCTTGGTGAGGTCAACGTGCCCGCGCACCCAGCCCATGGTGTACTCGATCTTGTCCTGGGTGATGACGGGATCCTGCTGGTCCCGGCCCCAGAACATGGGCAGCGAACCATCCAGTTCGTGGTCCCGGAACGCGGCGTCAGCGCCGGCGTCGATCACAAAACCTGAAAGCCCGACGACGGCGGCAAAGTCTGCGGGACGGTAGCGGAGCATGGTGGTCGCCATGGCCATCCCCATGGAGAAGCCCAGCAGGGTGACCGAAGTGTGGTTCGCCTTGACCGTATCCAGCCATGCCAGCGCGTACTCGGCCGCAAGCTTCACAGCGTCCAGTGAGTAATCGATCGATGCCGTGAGCGGGAACCATGTGAAGCCCGGACCCATGGACATGGGTGCACGAAGTGCCGCAACCACGAAGCCTTCAGGCAGCAATCCGGCAAGGCTGAAGAGGTCGTCCTCGTTGGAGCCGTAACCGTGCAGCAGGACCAGGAGAGGCTTGCCTGCCCGCTCGGCTTCATCATGGGACCACAGGACGACAGGTGCTGGAAAGGGGGTTGCTTCAGTCATGGCTCCATTCTTGCAGTTACCCACAAGTAACAACCTACGGTGGCGTAGGGTCGCGGTCAGGGGGCAGGATATGAGCGTGAGTGAGAACAATCAGTTGTTGAAACCCGGCGATCCTGTACAAAAACACCCCTGGACCCGATACGTGGCACTGGGAGACTCCTTCACCGAAGGCATTGGGGACCCCGAGCCCCGGAATCCCGGCGGCCACCGCGGCTGGGCGGATCGGGTGGCGGAGGAACTGGGCCGCGGCCAGGAAGACTTTGCCTACGCCAACCTTGCCATCCGTGGCAGGCTGCTCCAGCAAATCATCGACGAACAGGTGGCCCACTGCCTGGAACTGCAGCCTGACCTGGTATCCATCTCCGCAGGCGGCAACGACCTCATCCGGCCAGGCGGCGACCCCGATCTTCTGGCCGAAAAACTCGATGCCGCAGTAGGTGAGTTGAGCTCCGGAGGCGCTGCCGTGGTGCTTTTCAACGGCCCGGACACGGCATCCTCCGTCCTCGGACGCATCCGCGGCAAGGTTGCCATCTACAACGAGAACCTCAGGACAGTGGCCGCACGCCACGACGCCATCATCGCTGACATGTGGTCACTGAGGCAGCTGGCAGACCCGCAAATGTGGGACCCGGACCGCTTGCACTTCTCTCCCCTGGGCCACCACACGATCGCCATGATGGTCCTGGACGCCCTGAACGTCCAGCACACCCTCGAACCGCTGCTGCCCAAGCCACTGCCGCCCCGCACGTGGCGGGAGGCCCGTTCTTCGGACCTCGTTTGGGCCCGCGAGTACTTTGTCCCCTGGGTTATCCGAAGACTGCGGCACCAATCCTCCGGTGACGGCATCAGCCCCAAACGTCCGACGCCGGGTCCCGTCTTTGGTTCCAGCGGCACCGTGCTGCCACGGCGCTAAGTCCACGTCCTGGTGCTGGTAATCCGGAATCATGGTGGCTGCAGTTCCTGTAGCTTCAGATTCGTGTGGGCTCGATGACCGACAGCGCGTTGATGTTTGCCGAAAGCGTCCGGCGCCTGCGGCTGCGCCGGCAAGGATTGCGGGTTCCTTCGTCCGCGGACGCCGGGGATGTGGTCCGCAACCTGCTTGCAGTGCAGTCCCAGGAATTTCCGTATGCGCGGTGGACCCTTGCCCAAAGGACCATGGCTTCCACCACCGCCAATGACGTGGAAAGGGCCGTTGCAGAGGGAACCATCCTTAGGACGCACATCCTCCGGCCCACCTGGCATTTTGTGCACCGGGACGACCTCGGCTGGCTCATGGGACTCTCTGCGGAGCGGCTCCATCAGGGAAACAACGGCATGTACCGCCAAACAGGGGTTGACGCGGAATCCACCGCCCTCAGTGGCCGGATCCTGGCTTCGGCGGTTGCCGACGGCGCCCACAAGACCCGGGAAGAGCTGGGCGGGATCCTGGAAAAAGCCGGTCTCCCCGGCAAAGGCCTGGGGTTCATTTACCACCTCATGCACGCAGAGATCAGCCGCATCCTGGTGAGCGGCTCCCCCATCCGCTCAGCCGGTGGCGCGCTGAAGCAGACGTATGCCCTCTTCGAGGAACGCGTGCCCGGCTTCGTTCGTGCGCCCCTGACAAGCGAGGACCGCGAAAAGGCCTTGGGCGGGTTGGCGCTTCGGTACTACACCAGCCGTGGACCCGCCACCATCAAGGACTGCGCCGTCTGGTCCGGGCTCACCATGAAAGATGTGAAGCTGGGCATCGAGGTCGCGGATACGTTGTCCCCCGGCGCCCTTGCCACGGTCACCCAGGACGGCCTGGGGTTTTACCTGGCCCGGGAAGATGTCAGTGAGCTCACCGATCCCGCGTGCTCTTCGCCGCCTGACGAGGCAAAACTACCCCGTGTTGACCTCATCCAGTGCTACGACGAATACGTCATGGGCTACTCACAGTCCAGGCACTATCTGGGCGGGACAGCACCATACTTCCCCGAGGACAACGGACCCATGCACGTAGTCCTGCTGGATGGCAGGTTGGCCGGATGGTGGCGGCACGGCTTTTCAGGGGGTGCCTGCCAGCTGGACGTCCGGATGAACCGGGCAACAACCGCGGCGGAGCAGGAGGCCTTAGTGGCCGAAGTGGAAAGGTACGGCCGGTTCCTGGGCATGGAAGCCACGCTCGTGTGAAAGTGCCAGTGCCTCCGGACTGCTCGGTTCCCTTGGGCAAAGTCCATGCTGGATGGCAGGGCTAAGCTGGAACGAGACCTAGGAGGCCTGCACTGTGAACAATCTGATCTTCTGGATCATCGTCTGCTCGTGGCTGATTCCGCTCGGGATCCGCATGTACAACCGCTCCCGAGCCCGCCGGATCCAGCAAGGAACGTTCCGCGACCCCGGCTACCCACCGCAGAACCTGCCCGGTCCGGGCTACCCACCGCAGCAGAACTACCCCGGCCAGCCGTACCCACCGGAAAGTTACCCGCAGCAGAACTACCCCGGCCAGTCGTACCCACCGGAAAGTTACCCGCAGCAGAACTACCCCGGCCAGTCGTCCGAGCCGACCGTCATCCGCCCGGCGGAGACGTCACCGCAGTCCGGGTCGCCGTCGGGCACTTCATCCCCCACGCCGTACCCTGCCGCCGGCAGCCCGGAGCCGCAAGGCTACCGTGCCCGCAAGCTGGCTGAGCTGGACGCGAAGTTCAGCAACGGAGAGATCGCCATGGAGGACTACATGAAGCAGCGCGGCGAGATCATGAACGGCTGAGGCTTACGGCCGACCCAGCCCGCGGCAGCCGGCAGCTCAGGCGAAGAAGGCTTCCCGAAGCTGCGGAGCGAGCTGCCCAATCTCCGTGAGGAAACCGTCGTGGCCGATCGGTGCCTCAATAACATGGACCGGAACCACACCAGGGAGCGCGGCTGCCAACTCCCGGGATTGAGCGGGAAAATACAGCCTGTCGCTATCCACCGCTGCCACGAAAAACTCCGCCGTGGTCCGCGACAAAGCTGACTCCAGGGATCCCCGGCCGCGTGCGACGTCGTGGGACATCAGGGCTTCTGTGATGGCGATGTAGCTGTTGGCATCAAAGCGGTGGACGAGCTTTGTCCCCTGGTGGTCCAGGTAGCTTTCCACCTGATACCTGCCACGCTCACCGAGTACCGCGGCGGCCAGGGGTGTCTCCTGGTGCTGGGCTTCCCGGCCGAAGCGGAAATCCAGTTCCAGCGCCGAGCGGTACGTGATGTGGGCGATCCGCCGGGCCAAGGCCAGCCCGTGTTCAGGTGCCCTGCCTGCGTAGTAGTCGCCGTTGTTGAAGTTCGGGTCCTGGCGGATGGCCAGTGTTTGGGCCTGCGCGAAGGCGATCTGCTCGGCCGTGCTGTAGGCGCCTACGGAAATCACGGCGCAGCGTTTGACGCGTTCCGGGTAGGTCACAGCCCATTCCAGGGCGCGTGCACCGCCCATGGATCCACCCAGGACGGCGTGCCAGGAGTCGATTCCCAAGGCATCGGCGAGCCGCCCTTCTGCCACTGTGCTGTCGCGCAAGGTGACCAACGGAAACCGGGAGCCCCAGGGGCGGCCATCGGGTGCCTCCGACGACGGTCCCGTGCTTCCGTAGCAGCCGCCCACGATGTTGATGGAGACCACGAAGAACCTGTTGGTATCGATCGTGGCTCCGGGGCCCACCAATTGCTCCCACCAGCCTTCCTCGTCCGTGGCTCCCCGTGCCACGTGGGTGCTGCCCGTGAGGGCGTGCTGGATCAGGACGGCGTTGGAGGCATCTGCATTCAACTGGCCCCAGGTCTCGTAAGCCAGGACAACGTCGGGAAGGAACCCGCCGGCTTCAAGTTCCAACGGCCCGATGCCGGCGTACTTGACGGTTCCGTCTTCTTCTCCGGATTTTGGAAGGGCTGTAGCAGTAATGGTCATTCCTTTGACACCTTAACCTCGCGCTTGCCCGTCGCCTTGCGTGCGAACAGGCCAGGTCTTCACCCGGGGCACCCCACCGCGGAGGAGGGTTGCCGGCCAGCAAGCCGGGGCTGTGTGCTGGCACTCATGACCTAATACGAAGAGTCTAGGAAATACAGGGCGGTTCTGGCGAAGAATGTGACAACAGTGTGACGGTTTTGGGCAGCTTCGTTCACCAATCGCCGCCGTGGGATGCCGTCCGGCGAATAATCGACGGCCCGGACGGCATCCCCTTGGTTGAGGCGGCTACAGCCGCCCGACAGCTTTCAGCGGAGGGTTCAGGCTCCCTTGGCGGCCCGGAATCCAGCTTCGAGGTCTGCGATGATGTCATCCACGTGCTCGATGCCCACCGACAAACGCACCAAACCGGGGTGCACGCCCGCGGCGACCTGCTGCTCCACAGTCAACTGGCTGTGCGTGGTGGAGGCCGGGTGGATGACCAGGGATCGGACATCGCCGATGTTGGCAACATGCGAGTGCAGTTCCAGAGCGTCCACGAATCGCTTACCGGCTTCAACGCCGCCCTTGATGTTGAACGCCACAATGGCCCCGGTACCCCGGGGACCGTATTTGCGGCCGCGGTCATACCACGGGCTGGACGGCAGGCCCGCATAGGCGACCGATTCGACGTCGTCGTGGGCTTCCAGCCACTCGGCCACCTTGCTGGCGTTGGCTACATGGCGCTCCACCCGCAGGCTCAGCGTCTCAAGGCCTTGGGCAATCAGGAAGGCATTGAACGGTGAAACAGCTGAGCCGAGATCGCGGAGCAACTGGACGCGGGCCTTCAGGACGTAGGAGAGGTTGGCGCCCAATGCTCCGTCCTTGCCCAGGTCCCTCGCGTAGACCAGGCCGTTGTAGCTGGGGTCCGGGGTGTTGAAGCCCGGGTAGCGCTCCGGGTCCTTACCGAAATCGAAGTTGCCGGAATCGACAATCACGCCGGCAATGGCAGAACCGTGGCCGCCAAGATACTTGGTGGCGGAGTGGACCACGACGTCGGCGCCCCACTCGATGGGACGGATGAGGTAGGGCGTGGACAGCGTGTTGTCTACGATCAGCGGCACGCCGGCTTCGTGGGCAGTCCGGGCAACTCCCTCGATGTCCAGGACGTCCTGGCGCGGATTCGACACCACCTCGCCAAAGAAGAGCTTGGTGTTCGGCTGCACGGCATCGCGCCACTGGTCCAGGTTGTCCGGGTCCTGTACGAACGTCACCGAGATGCCGAACTTCTTCAGGGTGTGGGCCAGCAGGTTGTAGGTGCCGCCGTACAAGCTGGGGCTTGCAACGATGTGGTCTCCGGCCTCGGCGATGTTGAGGATGGCGAAGGTCTCCGCAGCCTGGCCCGAGCTCAGCAGGAGCGCACCCAAACCGCCTTCGAGGCTTGCGATCCTCTGTTCCACCGCATCCTGGGTGGGGTTGCCGATCCTGGTGTAGATGGGTGCGAGCTCAGCCAGGGCAAAGCGGTTGGCTGCGCTCTCGGCGCTGGGGAACACGAAGGACGTGGTCTGGTAGATCGGCAGCGCCCTTGCTCCCGTTGCGGAGTCGGGCTCCTGGCCTGCGTGGATCTGGCGGGTTTCGAAAGACCATCCTTGGGACATGGAGTTCTCCTGTTCGTGGCGCATGGGTTCTGTGGAAACGTGCTGCATGTGAGCTGGGCCCCAGTCTAGGAAGTGTCCGGAGCCTAAGACAGCTTTGTGACGCCGGTGGAATCTTTCGGTCTTTCAGCGTCTCTCCATGACGCCGTCCGGTAGCACTTATACACATCCCACCTTAGTTAGGCTTGACTTAGCTGAGACCCCGATCACAAAGTGCCAAGATGAAGCCATGCGCATGGATCACGTCTCTTACGCCTGTGAACGAGATGGCCTTTTGGCCACTACCGAACGAATTTCCGCGGCACTGGGAGTGGACGCTGTCCGGGGCGGAGTGCACCCGCGCTTCGGTACCCGGAACATGATCATTCCCCTTGCGGATAACAAGTACCTGGAAGTGGTGGAGGTCCTGGACCACCCCGCTTCCGACAAAGCACCTTTTGGCCAGGCAGTTCGTGCCCGCTCGGCCGCCGGTGGTGGCTGGATGGGCTGGTGCGTCGCCGTTGACGACCTGGCACCCTTCGAGGAACGCCTTGGCCGCTCAGCCGTTCCGGGTAACCGCAAGTTCCCTGACGGCCGGGAACTGGTGTGGCAGCAGATCGGCATCCTGGGCTTGATCGCAGATCCCCAGGTCCCGTACTTGCTCAAGTGGGAGGGCGACCCCTCACTGCACCCGTCCAGGATCTACGAGAGCGACGTCAAGATGTCCAGCCTCACCATTGCAGGCTCGGCGGAACGCGTCACGGAATGGCTCGGAGAAGCTGTGGAGAAGCCGCTTGAGGACGTTGCGGTCCAGTGGATGGCACCGCATGGCACTCCGGGAATCATGTCCGTAACTTTCGAAACCGCCTCAGGAGCCGTCACCATCTGACAGCCCCCTCCCCCGGGCCAGTCCCGCCGCCGGTCGATCCTGCCCGGAACAAACGTCGGCCTGGAATAAACTTCGGCCGCCATCAGCGGGTGCCAATGACGTCACCCACCGATGGCGGCCGGATACTTTTAACGTGCCCTGCCTACCCCAGCCCGATCGCCTTGCCGAACAAGCTGAAGCCGACAAAGGCCACAATGTCCAGCAGGGCATGGGCGATCACCAAGGGCATCACCCGCTTGGTCCTGGTGTAGATCCAGGCGAACACCAGGCCCATCACCACATTGCCGATAAAGGGTCCAAAGCCCTGGTACAGGTGGTAGCTTCCCCGCAGGACGGCGCTGACCACAATGGCCACCGGCGTGCTCCAGCCAAACTTGCCGAAGCGGTCCATGAGGTACCCCACCACGATCACTTCTTCGACGATCCCGTGCCGCACGGCCGAGAGGATGAGTACGGGCACGGTCCACCAGTAGGCGTCCAAGCCGCTGGGGACGATCGCAGTGGTAATGCCCAGGGCCCGGCCGGCAGCATAGAGGCCCAGGGAGGGAATGCCGATCAGCGCAGCAAGTCCCACGCCGTGCAGCAGGTCCTTTCCGGGCCGGGCGAAGTTGAAGCCCAGCCGGGCGAAAGCCCCGCCGGCGCCGCCGTCGCGGTTCCCCTGGCTGTGGGTGGACAGGAAGTAGAACACCAGGGCCACCGGCACGAGGGCGAAGATGATATCCAGTAACTGGTAGGTGAGGTCAAAGTACTCGCGGGTGTTTTGGGACCTGTTCAGGGTGGACGTGGCATCAGCCAAAGGAGCCCGCGTCATCTTGTCCAGGAGTTGCACCACGGAATACACGGCCGACTGGCCCAGGGACAAGCCCAGGACAATCAGCACTTCGGCGCGTAATCGCCGTCGGGAAGCAAGAAGCATGTACCCACCCTATGCTTGGTGGGATGGGCGCCCCAGCGAGAATTTTCATGATCCGGCATGGCCAGTCGGCCGCGAATGCCGACACCACCATCTACAACCGTGTGCCGGACTACCGGATCCCCCTGACGGAGCTCGGCGTGGAGCAGGCACGCGTTGCCGGGGAGGACCTTAGACGCAAGCTCGACGGGCAGCAGGTCTGCGTCTACGTCTCACCGTATTTGAGGGCGTATCAAACCCTGGAGGCGTTGAACCTTGGCCCCTTGATGGAACGGGTCATTGAGGAACCCCGGCTTCGCGAGCAGGACTGGGCCAACTTCCAGATCGCCGGGGACATCGAGGACCAAAAGGAGCTCCGAAACCTCTACGGCCACTTCTTCTACCGGTTCCGCGAGGGTGAGTCAGGCTCGGACGTCTACGACCGCGTGTCGTCCTTCATGGAGACCCTCTACCGCCACTGGCAAAAGCCCGCGTATTCGCCCAACACCCTCCTGGTCACGCATGGGTTGACCATGCGCCTGTTCTGCATGCGCTGGTTCCATTGGACTGTGGAGTACTTCGAGTCGCTCAACAATCCGGACAACGCTGAGTTGCGCACGCTGGTGAGGGACGACGACGGCCAGTACAGCCTCGATCTACCGTTCAGCCAGTGGGTGCCCAGGGAAGTTGACGATTCCGTGCTGCATGCGCCCAGAATGCGGTTCTAGCGCTGCAAGTTTCCTGCAGGGCTCAGTTCCCTGCAGGGCTCAGCCGGCGGCTGCGACGATGACTTCGGTGCCCTTGGCTTCGAAGGCAGCTTTGTCTTCGGCACTGATCCCGGAATCGGTGATGAGGTGCCTGAAGTCGTATCCGGCCATGGCGGCGAAGGAGCGGCGGCCCACCTTGGAGGAGTCTGCCACGACGTAGGATTCCGTGGCCCGGCGTGCCATCACGGTGTTGACCATGGCTTCGCCTTCATCGGTAATGGTGGGGCCGAGGTCCGGATCAACGCCGTTGACGCCAATGAACGCAATGTCCAGGGCCACTTTTTGCATGATGACGTCCGTGTAGGGACCCACCAGTTCGTAGGAGCGCGGGTTCAGGATGCCGCCGGTGACCATGATCTTGATATTGGGCCGGACCGCCAGTTGCGAGGCGATATTGATGGCATTGGTCACCACCGTCAGGGTGGGCCGGTTGGACGGCGCGTTGAGGTCTTCGCGGGTGGAGAGCAACTGGGCCAGCGCGGTGTTGGTGGTTCCGCCGCTGAGGCCGATCACGGCACCGGGCCGGATCAGGGCTGATGCTGCCAGCGCAATGTCCTGCTTGGCCTGGGCGTGGTCGTCACGGTTGTAGCGGCCCGGGAGGTCGTAGGCCACCGATCCTGTAGTGGCGCCACCCCTGGTGCGGCTGAGGAGGCGCTGCTTGGCGAGGCTGTCCAGGTCCCGCCGCGCCGTGGCCGGCGACACGCCAAGGCGCGTCACGATGTCCTCGACTTCCACATGGCCGGACTCGGCCAGGAGATCGAGGATGGCAGTCAGCCGATCGGTGCGGGTCATGACGGGCCTTTCGCGGGTTCGGAGCTATTTCGCTTTGGCGAACAGCGTCAGCATACGTGCGGACTCCAACACAAGGGCATCCCGGCCGGCCTTGATGTACTTCCGGGAATCCACCACTGCAGGGTTGGCATCGAGGTACTCACGGACTGCGCGGGTAAAGAACCCGTTCAAATGTGTGGATACGTTGATTTTAGTCATACCCGCGCCAATAGCTGCCACGAGCATCTCGTCTGTGACGCCTGAGGAGCCATGGAGGACCAGTGGTTTTCCTACAGCAGTCTTCAGCCGGGTGATCAAATGCAGGTCCAGTGCCGCGCTGCGTTCGGTCATGGCATGGGATGAACCTACGGCCACGGCCAAAGCGTCAACGCCCGTGGCTTCGACGAACGCCCGGGCCTCTGCGGGGTCGGTCCGGACACCCGGGGCGTGGGCGCCGTCTTTCCCGCCCACTTTGCCCAGTTCAGCCTCCACATAGACACCGCGCTGGTGGGCGTAGGCGGCGACGCGCTGGGTGACTTCGACGTTCCATTCATAGGGCAGATGGGCGCCGTCGTACATCACGGAGCCGAAGCCAAGGTCAACGGCGGCAAGCGCGAGGTCCTCGGACTCGGCGTGGTCCAGGTGCAGGGCGACCGGGACAGCGGCCGAGCGTGCGATCGCGAGCGCCGCTGAAGCGATCGGTTCGAGCCCGCCGTGGTATTTGGCGCAGTTCTCGGAGATCTGCAGGATCAGGGGAACCCCGGCAGCCTCGGCTCCGGCCACCAGGCCTTCGGCCGTCTCGATGTGGATGATGTTGAACGCGCCCTGGCCAGTACCGGAGGCCGAGGCCCTGTCCATGAGTTCCCGCGTGTTGACCAGGGTCACCGGGTCTCCTTCCATGTCACGATCAGTTGGTCTTGAAGTTCCTGGTAGCGCGGTGAGATTTCGCCGGCGGCCGGCATGAGCACGGCGGCTGCTGACCAGGCGGTGGCGCGGCGGAGTATTTCGCGCGGTTCGGTAATGCCTTCGGCGAGTGCGACGGCGGCAGCCGCCACGCCGGCGTCGCCCGCCCCTGTGGGGTTGCCGCTCAGCGCCTCAGGCAGGCGTGCGCTCCGGTAGCCACCGGGAGCGGCGTGGTCGAAGGCGAGCATGCCGTCCGCGCCGGCGCTGACCAGCACTGTCCGGGCGCCCATCTCGATCAGGGCAAGGGCTGCCGCTTCCAGGCTGGATTCTCCGGTCGCTTCGGCGAGCTCGTGATGGTTTGGCTTCAGGATGTCGGCCCCGGCCTTGGCTGCGGCGATGATTCCGGGACCTGAGGTGTCAATGATGGCCGGGATGCCGGCGTCGTGGGCCAGGCGCACGAGTTCGGGATAGAAATCCGCTGGAGCCCCCGGCGGCAGGCTGCCGGAACCAACCAGGACGGAGGCCGGCAGGTTCCGGTTGCCGCTGACGGCTTCAACTATGGCGATCCGGAGTGAGCGCCAGTCATCGGGCAGAAGGGCCTGCCCTTCCTCGTTGAAGATGGACGTTTCGCCGGCGACCGTGTCCACGAGGGCGATGCTGCGGCGGGTCTCGGCGGCCACTCCCACCAGCGTGTGGGGAACTCCGCTGGTCCAGAGCTCCGCTGCCAGGGTCTGCCCGGCTGCGCCGCCGGTGGGTGCGATCGCCAGGACAGGGTAGCCAAGCTGGTGCGTCACGCGGGCAACGTTGATGCCCTTGCCACCGGCGCGGCTCAAAGGAGTGGGCACGCGGTGGCTGGCGCCCTCGGTGATTCCCTGAACGGCGTAGGTCATGTCGATGGCCGGATTGGCAGTGACAGTGATGATGCGGTTCACGTTGGCTCTCTTCATTGTGACGCCCCCTGGAGTGCTTTGGCCGTCAAAAGTGCCCTTGCGTTCAACGCCGCACCCAGCAGGCCGGCGTCCTGGCCCAGCTGGGCCCTGATCAGCTGCGGCCGCCGCTGGAAGTCAAGGATTCCGTCCACCTTGGCCCGGAGGGGCTCCAACAGTTCGTCGCCCGCCTCAGCCAGGCCGCCTCCTATCACCACAGCTTCGGTTCCCATGATGTTGACGCATTGGCAAATGGTGAAGGCGAGGGCATCGACGGCATCGGACCAGATGCGGGCAGCAAGGTCATCGCCCTCTCCTGCCCTGATCAGGACCCCACGGGCACCGTTGACCCTGTTTCCGGACGCCCGGTAGTAGCGTTTGGCGATGGCACCGGCCGAGCCGACGGCTTCGAGAATGGTCGAACCTGCCGATCCAGGGCCGGCGTCGGGATCCGGTACCTGGGCGTGGCCAAGTTCTCCGGCGAAGCCGCCTGCGGTGACAGCCTTGCCGCCGGAAAAAACGGCTGCGGCGATCCCGGTGCCCACCACCATCACTACAACGTCATTGAATTCCTTGGAGCCGCCGAAGGTGTGCTCCACTGCGGCAGCGGAGCGGACATCGTGATCAAAAGCCACCGGGATTCCCAGCCGCTTTTGGGCTTCGGCCGTGAAAGGGAAATTTCTCCAGCCGAGGTTGGCGGAGTAGACGCCGATGCCGGCAACGGAATCCACGATGCCCGGGACGATGATGCCGGCGGCTTTGGCAAGGGTTTCCGGGAATTCCTCCGCCAACTCGGCCTTAAGCTCGGCCAGCCTGTCCAGGACGGCCTCACCCGGGCGGGCAGGGTCCAAGGGCGTAGGGACCCGGCGCATGCCAAGGACTCTCCCCCGGGCATCCACCAGGCCGGCCTTGATATCAGTGCCGCCAACGTCGAAAGACAGGACCGGCGATTCAGCGGCTCCGAGAACCATGACGGGTGCCTAGGCGGAGGCGTCGAGAATGACGGAGCGCGTCAGGTTGCGGGGCAGATCCGGATTCAGGCCACGGACGCGCGCGCGCTCCAAAGTGACCTTGTGGACGCGCGCCAGTTCAGCCAGCGGGTGCTTGTCAGTGTGGAGGTAAAGGGCGCCGGTGACGGCCATGTCACTGTCCAGGCCTTCGGGCTGGGTACCGAACAGCCACGTCACCCGGCCCGGAGCGGCGATGGAGATGGGTCCGTGGCGGTATTCCATGGCGGGGTAGGACTCGGTCCAACCCTGTACAGCCTCGCGCATTTTCAGTCCGGCCTCATGGGCCAGCCCGACAGTCCAGCCCGTGCCCAGGAAGGTGAATTGCTCCGCATCCAACAGCTCCTGCGGGACCGGAGCAACCACGGCGTCGCGGGCATCCTCGATGGCCTGCTGCACATCGATATCAAGGCTTGTGAGCAGGTAGACCAATGCGGTGGTGGCGAACCGGGTCTGGACCACGGAACGTTCATCGGCGTACTGCAGTCCGATCACGGCATCTGCAAGCTCGACGATCGGAGACGTGGTATCACCAATAATCGCCACCGTGGGGACAATTCCCTGAAGGTCAGCCAGGATCTCAAGTACCTCAGTGGTGGTGCCTGACCGCGTGATGGCCACAACGGCGTCGTACTGGCGATCGGCACTGTTGTTGTTGAGGAAGGCCTCGGAGGCGGCGAAGGCATCGGTGACGCCCTTGCCTGCGGATTCGCGCGCTGCTGCATAACTCTGGGCCATGAACCAGGACGTTCCGCAACCGATCACGGCGATGCGCTTTCCGTCGGCGGGAAGCAACTGCTCGGCCCGGGCTTGTTCTACCGCCCGCTGCCAGACCTCGGGCTGGGAAACCAGCTCTTCCTCCATGAAGGCGCCCAGTGTGTTCTCGCTCATCGTGTGTTCCGCTCCCGCTCAGCTTAATGACGTTTTCTGATCTATAGAAACACTAAACGATCATTTTCGATCTCACAAGGATCATCCGCGCGGGAAGACCGCTCATTATCTGCGTAGGTGCGGAATGCGCAGGATGACAGGGAAAGCGTGTGCCGACATGTGCACTTAAGTTAACTGACTGTTAACTCTTGTCAACTTCTGTCCCATGAAGCAGGCTTAGAACCGTCCGCAAGAATCTGATCAATATCAGCTCGGAAAAATCAAGAAGGAGCATAATGCCCCGCTTGTTATCCCCCAGACGCATCGCAGCGCTCAGTTTGGCCTGCGTCGTCGCCTCATCCTCGCTCGGTCTGCTGGCCATAGCACCGGCCACGGCAGCCCCGACCTCCCCGCCCTCCCCGCAAGCCGACCCCGTCAGCACTGCAGAAACAGCCACCATCGCCTCCGGCCAACTCACCGTGGATGTCTCCACCGGCTTTCCGCAGGTCCTCAGCTATACAGACGCAGCCACCAAAGCACGTCTGGAAGGGACCGCGAAGCGGCTCAGCACCATCACCCTCAACGGTGTGGAGTACACGGTGAGCGGGACCTCCACCGCATCCGGGAAGGATGCCCGGGACTACGTGATGACCGTTTCGGAATTCGGCAACACCGTCATCAACGCCCGTCTCTCGGTGAAGAAGAACGTGGTCTCCTTCAATGTCACCGAGATCAAGGACTCCGCTGATCATCAGGTCAAGACCCTGCAACTCCCCCGGCTGAACCTGGTGACGGTCGGATCCGCCCAGCCCGGAGCCCAAGTGTCAACGGCCAACCTGTCCGTGGACCGCAGCGTTAGCGGTGACGAGTTCACACCCATTACCGCCGCCACTGCCCTGGACGCCACCGCCAAGAGCTCGGCCTACGCCCTGGCCAACACAGCGTCCCTGGGCGCGGCGGTCGAATCGAATGCCCTCTACGACACGTCCTCGGGTCCCGGCGCCAAGGATCGCGGGCGGTTCTGGCGCCAGGCAGTAAGTGATGGTGCCGGCGGAGTTTCCATGGGTGTCGCCAGTGGCCAATGGCTGTACCGGGCAGAAGGCTCCCCGGCCACCGAGGAACTTCCGTGGACGCGGGTTGCCATCACCACCGACGCCAACGCCGACGGCGGAGTGGATTGGCAGGATGCCGCCATCGCCATGAGGTCCATCCAGGTCAGCGCAAACAAAGGCGAGCAGACCCCGGACAACGTGATCACCCACATTCCCTTCAACTTTGCCTCCCAGGCAACCCACCCCTTCCTGCGCACCCTCGATGACGTCAAGCGCATCGCCCTGGCCACGGACGGACTCGGGCAGGTGGCCATGCTCAAGGGCTACACCAGTGAAGGACACGACTCGGCCAATACCGATTACGGCAATAACTTCAATACACGCGCGGGCGGGCTGGAAGACCTTAATACCCTGGTCAAGGAGGGCAAAGACTGGAACGCCAGCTTCGGAGTCCACATCAACGCCACTGAAATCTATCCCGAAGCCAAGTCCTTCAGCGAGGACCTGCTGCGGGCGGACAAAGGCTTGGGGTGGAACTGGCTGGACCAGTCCTACTACATGAACCAGCGTGCAGACATCACCTCCGGCAAGCTTGCCCAACGCATCAAGGAACTGCGGGAAGCCACGGACAAGAACCTGGATTTCGTGTACGTGGACGTCTACTACGAGTTCGGCTGGCTGGCCGAACGCCTCCAACAGGAACTGGTGAAGAACGGCTTCCGGGTGGGCTCGGAATGGGCGGACCACCTCTCGCGGAACAACACCTGGTCGCACTGGGCCAATGATGAGAAGTACGGCGGCTCCACCAACAAGGGCGTCAACTCACAAATACTGCGCTTCATCAACAACACCCAGTCCGACGTCTGGAACCCGGACCCCAAGCTGGGCGTGAGCCACATTGTGGAATTTGAAGGGTGGACCGGACAGAACGACTTCAACGCATTCAGCGAAAATGTCTGGACAGCCAACCTGCCCGCAAAGTTCCTGCAGCACCACCCCATCACCAAGTGGACAGCTGACAGGATCGACCTCGCCGATGGCGTGTCCGTTACCGGAAACACAGCAGCCGAACGCAACATCACGGTTGCGGACACCTCGGTTTTGCGCGGCGGAACCTACTTGCTGCCGTGGTCTTCGAAGGAAAACGGCAAGGCCGACAAGCTCTACCACTACAACCCCGCCGGTGGTACCAGCACGTGGACGCTCACCAAGGAGTTCGCCAAGGCCAACACCCTTGAGCTGTTCAAACTGACGGACAACGGCCGCGTCAAGGTTGCCGACGTCCCCGTAGTCAACGGACAAGTGAATGTCACCGCTGATGCCAGGCAGCCCTACGTCCTTGCCCCCGGGAACAGCAAGCCGGGGCTGCCCGGTACTGCCGGCTTCGGCGAAGGGACCGCGTTCAACGATCCCGGCTTCAACGGCGCCGATCTCTCCGCGTGGAACCCGGCCGGCAGCGTCACCCAGGTCCGCGACGACAAAGGCCGCCGCTACGCGGAGATGGGGGCAGCGGCGTCGTCGATCAGCCAGGACGTCAAGCTCGACGCCGGAACCCAATCCGTGAGCGCCTGGGTGGAAATCCAACCCGGCAAAACCCGGCCCACCACGCTGTCCGTGGACATCAACGGCAAAACCGAAAGCGTCACCATCGACTCCTCCAACGCCGAAAACTACGTGGCCGGCGACGAAAAACACGGCACCTCCTTCCAGCGCGTCCGTGTGCTGGTGGACGTCCCGCACAACAACACCAAAGCCAAGGTCACCGTCACAGCGGCCGACGGCGACGCAACAGTTCGCGTTGATGACTTCCGGGCGGTGAAAACCAGCCGGGTACCCACTACGGGCCTGATCAGCGAAAACTTCGAAAACGTAGACCAAGGCTGGGGACCCTTCGTCAAGGGCGACGCCGGCGGCTCCACCGACCCGCGCACCCACATCACCGAACGCCACGTACCCTTCACCCAAAAGGGCTGGGACACCAACCTGATCGATGAAGTCCTGGACGGTACCTGGTCCCTGATCGCACACGATGAAAACCGCGCTCCCAACGGCGGACCCGGCATGGTGTACCGCACCACGGAGGCAACAGTGCCGTTCCAAGCCGGCCACAAATACAAGGTCTCCTTCGACTACCAGAACTCCAAGGCCGGGCAGTACGCCTGGGTTTCCGGCTACGACTCCCAGGCCGGTCCCGCCGTGACCGGAAGCCATGCCCTCGATGCCAAGACCTCCACCACACGGTTCGGGCAGACACTGGACACCGGTTTCTGCGGCGACTACTTTGTGGGCCTGCAACGCACTGGCAGCTCAAACGGTTCGGACTTCGCCTTGGACAACTTCCTGGTCGAAGACCTCGGAGCCTCGGAATCCGTCCCGGCGTGCGCGCAACTCTCGGCCTCCCTTCAAGGGGACGTGGTCCAGCAAGGAAAGGCGCAGGACTTCGTGACCACCTTTGTCTCGGACGAGCCGGCGGCCATCAAGGACCTGGCCATCACCCTGGCATTACCCGAGGGATGGACGGCAACGCCCTCCACACCTTCTTCCGCGGACACCCTGCCCGCCGGAGGAACCCTCACCACCACCTGGAAACTCACCGCACCGGTTTCAGCGGATGGCGACTACCCCATCAAGGCGACAGCCACATACAGCACTACGTCCGGGCAGGCGGGCAGCCGGACCATCACCACCACCAGCACCGTCCGGACGCTCCCCAAGCCACCCCAGACCACCGCGTTCGCCAGCGACCACCCGTGGGTCAGTGCAGCCAACGGCTGGGGTCCTGTGGAGAAAGACCAGTCCAACGGCGGAACCGGGGCCGGTGACGGTACTCCCCTCACACTGAACGGCACGGTCTACGCCAAAGGCCTGGGAGCCCACGCCAACGGCAACGTCCGCTACTACCTCGGCGGATACTGCACCGCCTTCACCGCCACTGTGGGCATCGACGATGCCCAGCCGACGCGCGGAAGCGTGAAGTTCTCGGTAGTGGCAGACGGAACCACCAAGGTGACCACGCCGGTCCTCGGCGCTGCGAGCGCTCCTCTCCCACTCACTGTGGATGTCACCGGAGCACAGTATGTGGAACTGGTGGCCGACGATGCCGGGGACTCCAACGGCAACGACCACGCGGACTGGGCCGACGCCAAATTCACCTGTTCCACCACGTCCCAGCAACCGCCGGCACCTGTCCTGACGGGGACTGTGTTCGCCTCCGACCTCCCCTGGATCGGCAGCACCAACGGGTGGGGTCCTGCGGAACGGGACCGCGCCAACGGTGAGCAGAACGCCGGCGACGGGCCCGCCTTGCGGCTTGACGGCGTCGTGTACCCGAAGGGCATCGGAGTCCACGCCGACTCGAAAATCAGCATCGCCACCGAAGCCAAATGCACCGCATTCAGCGCGGTGGTGGGCGTGGATGACGCGAAGCTGAACAAGGGCCTGCACGGTTCTGTGGTGTTT
Organism: Arthrobacter sp. TmtSoilC79; assembly: GCF_059739405.1. NCBI lineage: Bacteria > Bacillati > Actinomycetota > Actinomycetes > Micrococcales > Micrococcaceae > Arthrobacter > Arthrobacter sp. TmtSoilC79. The sequence goes on from NZ_AP046051.1 coordinate 3,109,674, forward strand.
ATCGTCAAGGGCGACGGGCGGGAACTGATGCGGACTCCCGTCCTCAGCGCCGATTCAGCCGCGCTTCCGCTCGCCGTGGACATCAGCGGCGTAAGGAACGTGGAATTGATCGCCGACAAGAACGGAGACGACGCCGGCGACGACTGGGGCGACTGGGCAGACGCAAAGTTCAGCTGCGCCTAAAGAGCAACGCGGGGTCACTTGTGGCCCTTCCGGAACTGCGGAAGGGGCCATAAGTGACCCCGCGTTGTTTAAGTTCAGACAGCCCGGACGCCCGCGCGCCACACCGAATGCGTCAGCGGGATCCCCGGGCGGTAGGCCAGGTGCGTGGCCGACGGCGCCTTCAGCAGGTGCAAGTCCGCGCGATGCCCGACGGCGAGCGAACCCACCGCCCGTTCGCCGTCGACGTCGTTCCCCGACTCCCGCCCCAATGCCAAGGCGCCACCGTAAGTGGCCGCCCGGACGGCTTCGTGGACGCTGAGGTGCATTTGAAGCACGGCAGTGGTGACACAGAAAGCCATGGAACTCGTAAACGAGGTACCGGGATTGCAGTTCGCCGCGAGGGCGAGCTGCACGCCGGCGTCGAGCAATTCACGGCCAGGGGCAAGCGGTTGCCGGGTGGAAAGATCGCAGGCAGGAAGGCACGTTGCCACGGTGCCCCTGCTTCCCTGACCCGCGGCCGGGTCCCAGCCGGCCCACGTTCCCGCGAGCGCAGCAATGTCCTTGTCCGAGAGGTAATTGACGTGGTCCACGCTGGCGGCGCCGAACTCCACGGCCAAGGCAACACCGGGGCCTTCGCCGAGTTGGTTGCCGTGGACCCTCAAGCCCAGTCCGGCCTTTTTCGCTGCCGTCAGGACACGCCGGGACTGGTCCTCAGTAAACGCCCCCCGTTCGCAAAACACATCTGCCCAGCGGACATACGGCAGGACGGCGTCCAGCATCGGACCGCACACCAGGTCCGTGTATTCCTCGGGATCTGAACCTTTCGGGACAAGGTGCGCCCCGAGGTAAGTGACCTCATCAACTTCGGCTGCGGCGATGCGGGCGCTGCGGGCCTCGTTGTCAACGTCAAGCCCGTACCCGGTCTTGCTCTCCAAGTAGGTGGTTCCTTGCGAGACTGCCTCGGCCACGCGGCCCCGGACCAAGCTGGCAAGCTCGTCGTCGCTGACCCTGCGCGTGGCACCCGTGGTGACGGCGATCCCGCCCGCGCTGTAGCTCTGGCCCGCCATGCGGGCCTCGAACTCAGCCGTGCGGTCCCCCGCGAAGACCAGATGGGAATGCGAATCCACCCAGCCGGGCAGGACGGCGCGGCCCTCGGCGTTGATCATTTCGTCGGCGGCCGGAGCGTCCTTGGCCGAACCGATCCAGGAGATGCGCTCGCCTTCGAACACGATTGCGGCGTCCTTCAGGACCCGGTGTTCAAGGTCCTGGGTCATCAGTTCGCCGATGTTGGTGATGACTGTGCTGCCGCTGTTCCCGTTCCTGTTTCCGCTCATGACCCTATTGTTCAGCGCCGGATGGACCAGCGTGTGGCTGCGAGCTGCTCCGCTGTCCGGGATTCCGGACTGTCGGCCCCGACCTCGCCGAGGATCAGGGCAGTGGCCAGTTCCGCAATGGCCGAGGACGTTTGGAAACCGTAGCCGCCCTGTCCGGCCAGCCAGAAGAAGCCGGGCGCTTCGGCGTCGAATCCCACCGCCGGAACTCCGTCTGCAGCTTCGGTGCGCAGGCCCGTCCACGCGCGGTCCACTGAGCGGATCCCCAGGGTCGTCACGGTGTTGAGGTTGCTGATCAAGGCCTCCACATCACCGGCATACGGCTTGGCATCTTCTGCGCCGCTGGGCACGCTTTCCGAGGGCGAGATCAGCACTTGGTTGCCTTCGGCGCGGAAGTAGAACGAGTCATCTGCTGCGCACACCATGGGCGTTTGGGGCGTCAGGGGGTTCTCGACATTCACTATCGCGGCAGTCCGACGGTATGGCTGCAGGCCCAACTTCTCCACGCCGCTGATAACGGCAAGCTCGTCCGCCCAGGCACCTGCGGCATTAACCACGACGCCGGACTGGAAGCCTTCGGTGCCGGCGCCCACCTGCCAGCCGCTCCCCAACCGCTGGGCGGAGTGGACCCTGGCTCCGGTGATGATGTCCACGCCGGCAGCTTCTGCCGTCCGGCGGTGCTCGTCCAGCAAGAGCGGGGCGTTGCAGCCGAAGGAGCCACTATCCAGCCCGGCCGATGTGAAGGACCCGGGGTCCAGGGCCGGGCAAAGACGCATCGCTTCGTCGTGGGTAATAGCGTGCATGTTCCCGCTGGCCTCGGCCCGTACCGATTCTTCATCGCCCACCAGCATGAAGCCGCGCGGGGTGAGGATGGGTTCGGCCGCTACGGCATCCCGGGCTGCCAGCATCTCCAAGGTTCGGATGGTCAGTTCCTGCACCACCGCCGGGCCGTAGCTGGGGATCAACTGCCGGGCTGAACGCGAGGAAGTGTGGAAGGCAAGGGATTGCTCTGCTTCGACAAGCGCCACAGTGCACTTGCCCGCGAGGGCCGCCGCCAAGGACAGTCCGCCGATCCCGCCGCCAACGATTACCACGTCATAATTCGAAGCCATGGGACCATCCTGTCAGACCCGATGCTCTCCCACATCCCACGCCCTTCAAGGGAAACCATCTCTCACATCCCACGCGCTCCAAGGGGAAACCTTCTCCCACATCCCACACCCTCCAGGGAAACCTTCTCCCACATCCCACCCGCTTCAAGGGAAACCTTCTCTCACATCCCCCGCGTTCCAGGGAAACCTTCTCCCACATCCCACGCCCCTCAGGGAAACCATCTCTCACATCCCACACCCTTCAATGCGCGCCGGGTCCCTGGGCTTCAACGTCGGCCAGTACTGCAACAATGACGGCATGCACCGCAACCATCCCATCCGGCGAGTAGCAGAAGATCCCGCCAAAGCACTGGACCGCCGCCAGTGGCCGGCCAGCCTTCCTCCGGTGGCACAGCTTCTGGACCAAGGTCTGGATCTGACGCCTGCAACAATCCTGGTGGGCGAAAACGGTTCTGGTAAGTCGACAGTTGTCGAGGCCATCGCCATGGCCTACGGTCTGTCTCCGGAGGGCGGCTCAACGGGGGCCCGACACACTACAAGGTCCACCGAATCCGAACTGGGCAGCCACCTGCAACTCATCCGAAACGCCGGAAGCAGCAAGCGTGGTTACTTCCTTCGGGCTGAAACCATGCACGGTTTTTTCACCTATCTGGAGCAGAACCCCAGCACTTACGGCGACTTGCCCTTCCACGATATGTCGCACGGCGAATCGTTCCTCGAGCTCGCTGTTGACCGGTTCCGTGGGCCCGGATTATGGGTATTGGATGAGCCGGAATCAGCGTTGTCGTTCAATGGCTGCCTCAGCCTGCTCTCAGTTCTCAAGGAGTTGCTGGTTGATGGCAAGTCCCAGGTCATCATGTCTACGCATTCGCCTTTGCTTGCCGCACTTCCCGGTGCCCAAATACTTGAAGTCGGGCACTGGGGTCTTCGGTCCAGACAATGGTCGGATCTGGACCTGGTCACCAATTGGCGATCATTTCTGGACGCCCCGGAAAGATTCCTCCGGCACCTTTAGGACGGGAGCCGACGCTCGCTCACTTTCTTGAAGAAAGTGAGCGAGGATCACCCCAAACCCCCGGGAGACATGAGAGAGGATCACCCCAAAACCCGGGGGACGTGAGAGAGGAACACCCCAAACCCCCGGGGGACGTGAGAGAGGAACACCCCAAACCCCAGGGGACGTGAGAGAGGACCCACCCAACCCCCCGGGGGATGTGAGTGAGGGCTTAGGCGACTGCGGCGCGACTCTTGACGAACGCCTGGACGCAGGCTTCGACGTCGTCCGCGCTGTGGGCGGCGGAGAGCTGCACACGGATCCGGGCCGCGCCCCTGGGCACCACGGGGAAGCTGAAGGCCGTCACGAAGACGCCGTTGTTGAGCATTTCGTCCGCGATCCTGGCGGCCATCACGGCGTCGCCAAACATGACGGGGATGATGGCGTGCTCGCCGTCGAGGAGCTCGAAGCCTTCCTCGCTCATGCGGCGGCGGAACAAAGCTGCGTTCTCAAAAAGTCGGGTGCGGAGTTCACCGGACTCCTGTACCAGTTCAATGGCCTTGATGGTGGCCGCGACGATTGCCGGGGCCAGGGAGTTGGAGAACAGGTACGGGCGGGCCTTCTGGCGGAGCATCGCAACGATCTCGCCGCGGCCGGAAACGTAGCCACCCGAGGCGCCGCCAAGTGCCTTGCCGAAGGTGCCGGTGTAGATGTCCACACGCTCGGAGACACCGGCGTGTTCGGGGGTGCCGGCGCCGGTGGGGCCCATGAAGCCGACGGCGTGGGAGTCGTCCACCATGACCAGGGCGTCGTGCTTCTCGGCGAGGTCGCAGATCGCTTCAAGTGGTGCAAGGAAGCCATCCATGGAGAACACACCGTCCGTGACGATGATCTTGCGACGCGACCCCGAAGCCTCAAGAAGCTTGGATTCGAGATCGGCCATGTCCTGGTTGGCGTAGCGGAAGCGCTTTGCCTTGCTCAGGCGGATGCCGTCAATGATGGAGGCGTGGTTCAGGGAGTCGGAGATGATGGCATCGTCCGGGCCGAACAAGGACTCGAAAACGCCACCGTTGGCGTCAAAGCAGCTGGAGAAGAGGATGGTGTCCTCAGTACCCAGGAACTTCGAGACGCGGGCCTCGAGTTCCAGGTGCAGGTCCTGGGTTCCACAGATGAAACGCACCGATGCCATCCCGAAGCCGCGCTCGTCCATGGCTGTCTTGGCGGCGGCAATGATGTCCGGGTGGTCTGCCAGGCCGAGATAGTTGTTGGCGCAGAAATTAAGGACCTTGTTGGCCGGCTGGCCGAGCTGCCCGGCAGCGATGTGGCTGGCCTGAGGGGAATCGATGTGGCGTTCGGTCTTGAAGAGTCCGGCGCCGCGGATCTCCTCCAGTTCGCCCTGCAGCTGGTCTTTGATGGCTGAATACATGGGTACTCCTAAAGTTGGGGGTGTCCGGGGCAAGGATGGTCGGGTGGCAGTCCGAGTGGGATTACAGTTCAGTCCAGTCGAGGACCACTTTGCCGCCGGTACCGTTGCGGGCAATCTCGAAGCCCTTCTCCCAGTCCTTGGCAGAGAGCTTGTCGGTGACTACCGCGGAGATGTTGCGATGCAGCGCGGGGTTGGAGGACAGCATGGCGCTCATGGCGTACCAGGTCTCGAACATCTCCCGGCCGTAGATGCCCTTGAGGGTGAGCATGTGCGTGACTACCTTGCCCCAGTCAATATCGATGGACTGGCTGGGGAGCCCGAGCATGGCGATGCGTCCGCCGTGGTTCATGTTGTCGATCATCTCAGGCAATGCCGTGGGGTGTCCCGACATTTCCAGGCCGATGTCGAATCCTTCGCGCATACCCAGTTCCTGCTGGGCTTCGCGGACGCGCATCTTGGAGACGTCGACGGCGAGGTCTACACCCATTTGCCGCGCCAGTTCCAGCCGCGGGGCTGAGACGTCAGTGATGGCGATCTTGCGCGCACCGGCGTGACGGGCGACGGCAATGGCCATCAGCCCGATGGGTCCGGCACCTGTAATGAGCACATCTTCGCCAACCAGCGGGAAGCTCAGTGCCGTGTGGACGGCGTTGCCGAAGGGGTCGAAAATCGCTCCGAGTTCCGGGGTAACGGATTCGTCGTGGTGGACCCACACGTTGGTTTCCGGAATCACCACGTACTCCGCGAAAGCACCATCGCGTTGCACGCCGACGGAGACGGTGTGGATGCACATCTGGCGGCGTCCGGCGCGGCAGTTGCGGCAAATTCCGCAGACCACATGGCCCTCGCCGGAGACCCGGTCCCCCACCTTGACGTCGCGGACGTCTTCGCCAATTTCCACGACTTCGCCATAGAACTCGTGGCCGGCGATCAACGGAGTTTCGATGATGCCCTGGGCCCAGGCGTCCCAGCTCTGGATGTGCAGGTCGGTGCCGCAAATGCCGGTGGTCATCACACGGATTTTGACGTCGCTGGGGCCCGCTTCGGGCTCAGGACGTTCGACGAGTTCGAACCCTGCGTGGGGTCCGGATTTGTAGAGAGCCTTCATGGGATTCCTCACTGCCGGGGCTGCTTCGCTGCTGCTGAGTCCATTAGAGCCCCGTCAACGATTTAGCACAACTAGATTCTTCTCAATCAACGATTTAGGATTTGCTAATGGAAATACACCAGTTGCAGATGCTTCGTGAGCTTGGCGACCTCGGCAGCGTCAAGGCCGTGGCCGAGACGCTCATGGTCACTCCGTCGGCTGTTTCCCAGCAACTCGCACTGCTGCAAAAGTCAGTGGACGTGCCACTGACGCGCAAAGAGGGCCGGGCTCTGGTGCTCACCGACGCAGGCCGCGTCCTCGCAGAGGCAGGTGCCGCCGTCGTCAATGCCATGGCAGATGCGCGGGCCGCCATCGGCGCGTACCACGATGCTCCGGACGCCCCCGTGAGCGTGAGCGCCTTCCATAGCGCCGGGCAGGCGTTGTTCGCCCCGTTGGCGGCGTTGCTGGCATCCGGAACAGCGTCCGACGGCGGGAAGTCGCCTCGCCTCCGACTGTCCGACGAAGATGTGGCGCAGGAGGATTTCCCGGGGTTGGCGGCCCGCTATGACTTGGTTTTGGCGCACCGAATGGACAACAGCCCCCAGTGGCCCGAAGACAAGGTGGCCGTGATTCCCCTCGCCGACGAGCCCCTGGACATCGCCCTCCCCGCGGATCACCCCCTGGCGGACCGTGCGGAACTGAAACCATCCGACGTCGTGGGTGAATCCTGGGTGACCAGCCGTGACGGCTACTCCCCCGCGGACGTCCTTGCCGCGGTCGTTGCCGTTAGTGGCAGGCCCGCCGAGGTGCTGCACCGGATCAACGACTATTCCACGGTGGCGGCGCTGGTGTCTGCGGGCGGGGCGATTGGGCTGTTGCCCCGGTTCACCGCGCGACGGGTGCTCGATGCCGGAGTGGTGCTGCGTCCATTGTCAGGAGTGAATTCGGTGCGCAAGATCGACATCCTGGCCCGCCCCGAAACGCTCAAGCGGACATCGGTCATGACGGTTTGCGAGTCACTTCAAACCGTCATGACCGAGCTTGTGGAACTGTCCGGCCGGCGCTGACCAGCACTGACCGGGCAGCCCGGGTCAGTCGCGGACCAAGGCGGGCTGTCCGGCGTCGAAATACGCCACCAGCTCCGCAGGCAGCTCCGGCACCTCCCGGGCAGAGCCGTCACCACGCAGTGATTCCGCCGCCAGGATGCCGGCCACCACTGCCTGCCGCGCCGCAATGGGGCTTGTTTGGGTCCGGCCGCCTTCGGAAGCGAACTGCAGGAACTCCCCGATCAGGCGCGGGTCCGCACCGCCGTGGCCGCCTTCGCCATCCTCGATGGTGATGACCTCGTCCGGTACGGCATAGCCGGAGGACCGGCTGGTCCATACATTGATGGTCTCCCCCGGCCCGTCGCCAAGGTTCTCAATGCGCCCCTTGGTGCCAATGACGGTGTAGTTGCGCCAATAGTCCGGGGTGAAGTGGCATTGCTGGTAGGAAGCCAGCACACCGTTGTCCAGGACCATGTTCATCATGGAAATGTCCTCGACGTCGATCACCTCCGCCAGGTCCTTCTGCTCGGTGGGCGGCCAGTTGTCCATGGAGAACCAGTCCCCCATGCGCCTGCCGGCGTTGTTGCTCCGGTTGGCTACATCGCCGTATACGGCCAGATCTCCGACGGCGGAAACCCGCTTGGTGTATCCCCCGGCCAGCCAATGGATCACGTCGATGTCATGGGCACCCTTTTGGAGCAGGAGCGAGGTGACGTTTGCCCGTTGGGCGTGCCAGTCCTTGAAGTAGTAGTCGCCACCGTGGCCCACGAAGTGGCGACACCAGACCGCTTTGACCTCGCCGATGCTGCCTTCCTCGATGAGTTGGCGCATCTGTACTACAACCGGCATGTGCCGCATGTTGTGGCCGACGTAAAGACGGGTGCCGGTCTCATAGGCGGTCTTGAGGATCAAGTCCGCAGCCTCGATGGTGATGTCCAGGGGCTTCTCGCAGAAGGTAGGGATTCCCGCCTTGAGCGTACGGACTGCGACGGCGGCGTGCTGGTTGTCCGGGGTCAGGACCAGGACAGCGTCGATCCCACTGGCCATGAGTTCCTCGAGATCCCCCGTGACGCGGGCGGTGGGAATCCGTTCTGCAGCGTCTGCCCGGCCGCGTTCACTGAGGTCGCAAACGATGGTGACCTCAGAGCCCTGGCCTGGCTTGTGGGCATGCTTCCACAGCCCCGATCGCAGGCCGAAACCAACGATGCCGACCTTCAAATCCTTTTCCATGGTGTGCAGTTTCCTTCTTCTGTTGCTTAGTAAAGTCTGGTTGCGGCGCTGCGGTGCGGCGCCGATTCACGCACGAACAAGTGCCAGGGGAAGTCCAGGACACCGGGCTCCTCTGCGGTGCCGGCATCGGCCGGTCCTGTCGCACGGCGTAGGAGCAGCCGGGCAAGTTTGTCGAAGAAATCCACTGGACCAACTGTGCTGAGGGAGGGCGACATCCTTTCGCCCTCCACGGTGTTGCCCACGCCGATGATGTCTACGTCGGTGCCTACCGCCAGGCCCAATCTCTGGGCGGCGTTGATGGCGCTGACTGCGGCATAATCCGTAGTGGCGTAGATGGCTGTGGGCCTGTCCGGCAGGCTGAGCACGCGGGTTGCTGCCGCATAGGCCCCGGCGCTGGTGCCATCGAACAACCCCACGTAGTCCTCGCGTTGCAAAATCCCCGCGTGCTCCAGTGCCTCTGCGTACGCGCGGTACCTGGTGCCACCGGATGTGCCGGCCGCCGTAGCAGGAGTCAGGCAGGCGACGCTGCGATGGCCGTGGAGCAGGTGCTCCACGGCCATGCGGCAGCCGGGTCCGGCGATGGATCGGATGACGTCGAAGCCTTCCGCATTCACGTTCTCGTCAAAGACCACCAGCGTGGTTCCGTGCCCTGCCAGTTTTCGCAAGGCCTCCCTCTGATCAGGACGGACGGCGTCGACGAACACAGCGTCGGCATTGTGCGTGCCAAGGACCTTGACCCAGTCGGCGTCCCCAAGGATCATCGGGGTGATTCCCAACGGGGCGGCCGCCTTTTGAACGGCCTCGATCACCGACAACGACCACGGATCGGAGAGCATGGTCAGAGAAAGGATCACGGTGTTGGTGCGGCCCGTCCGGATGGCCCGGGCTGCCTGGTTGGGGCGGTAGCCAAGCCGCTCCGCGGCCGCCTTGACCTTCTCCGCCGTCGGGTCCGAAACACCGGGGCCGCCATCACCTCGGCGACCGGACAACACGTAGGAGACCGTGGCGGTGGACACGCCTGCCAGTTCGGCCACCATGCGAATGGTGGGCCGGACTCCGGTGGTGCTTGCTTTTGCCATGGTTCCCCCTGCTGTGTTCGTTGTCCGCCAGTGGTTTCCGGCACTGGCTGGTTGTTTGTTTGAGGCTAGCTCCTGAATACCGGCACATTCGGGTCCAACGCGGCCTGGTATTCCTCGCGCATCTTGTCGCCGCCTTCACTCTTCCAACGCTTCACAGCGTCCTTGAGCTCGTCCACCTTGGCGCGGCCGGTAATGATGTCCACTACCTTGTCCCGCAGTTGCTTCGTGATTTTGGCGCCTACCTTGGCGTTGGTGTCCGAGTAGGAACCGTTGGTGGGGTTGCGCCATGCAAACTCAAGCAGTTTTTCTTCCTGCTGGCTGACGTATCGCGTGTCGTCGTCGAAGCCCGGGTTGAAGATGACGTTCTCCGGGCTGGACATGATGTTCAAAGCCGAGACCAGGCCGGGCGCGTTGGTGGTTCCTGTCTCGGTGCGTGCCGGGTTGCCCGAACCGTCGATGGTGTAGTCCTCACCCAGCTCGCCGAAGTTCTTCTGCATGTACTCCACCGTGCCGAACGGGGCGGACAGGTAGTTGATGAGGGAGAGCAGTTCACGGATCTTCCCTTCCTCGGCCTTCTTGAACGGCGTGAAGCCCACCGTGCCGTAACCCATGTCGTAGACCGGCTTGACCTTGCCGTCGGCACTGAACGGAATGAGGACATCGAACCGGGCGGTCTTGTTCAGCGCGCGGTAGCTCCGGATATCGTGCGGGCCAACCACTACCTGGGCTGCCACGCTGCCGTTGGCGACACGTGAGCGGATGTCCGTTGCCTTGGAGTCCGGGTAGAACACGCCTGCTGCGAACATTTTGGCGGTGAACTCCACACCGGCCAGGTACTCGTCTGTCTCGTAGAGGTGGGTAAGGGTACGGTCCTTGTTCACAGCCCAGCTGTTGGGGGCCCCGAACCATTCGGTGACCATGTGAAGGGCATTGATGTAGGCCGGTTCCAACGCATACTGCTGGTCACCGGGACGGGTCAGCTCCTTGGCTTTGTCCAGGAACTCATCGGCGCTTGCCGCTTCAAAGCCGCCCACCTTCGCCCACATGTCGTGGTTGCCAAGGTACACCTGGCCGAACGGGGTGCTCGGGATGGGAGCTCCCCAGATCTTGCCGTTCACGACGGCGGTCTTCCAGGAATCGGGCTTCAGTGCAGCCAGGTTGGGGTACTCAAGGACGGCGTCACCGGAGAGGTACGGCGTCAGGTCCTGGAACTTGGCTTCCAGCATGGGCCCGACGTTGGGGATACCCTGGTTCGGCGGAACCCACATCATGTCCGGCAGATCGTTGCTGGCCAGGACGGTGGCGAACTTTGCCGGGTAGCCGTCTCCGATGTCTTCGGCGATCTGAAGCTCCAGGTCACCGCCGAGCTTGGTGTTGAGCCGCTGCCAGAAGGGATTGTCCTTCATGCCGGGGCTCATGGTGTCGAACGTTTCGGTCAGGCCGGTCACTTTGCCCTTGAGCGGCGGTGTCTTCACGGACTGCACGGCATTGGGCAGCTTGAAGTAGCCGGCTTGGAGGCCCTTGGCGTTGCCCGCAATATCCGGGGTAACGCCGGTGAATTCCCTGTAGGTGGGCAACTTGACCGAAGCGGAGGCAGCGGCGCCTCCACTGCCCGATGCTCCGCCGCCACCGCAGGCGGACAGGCCTGCAGCGGTCACGGCCAGGCCTGCGAGGCCAAGGAAACCGCGTCGGCTGAATCCAGCCTGGGAGGTAGTGCTCGTCATGGCATAACCCTTTCTGGTTACTTGCTTTTCTCTGAGGTTTGAGTGCTTGGGTATTTCTGGAGTTCGGAGGCTGTCAGCCCTTGACGGCGCCGGTGATGACGCCCTTGGCGAAGTGCTTCTGCAGGAAGGGGTAGACCATCAGGATGGGGACCAGGGCAACCACAACCACGGCCATCTGGATGGACTGCGGCGGCGGCGTAGTGGTGATTCCCAATTGGTCAGCCGCACCGCTGCCTTGGACCACGAAATTGCGGAGCAGCAACTGGATGGGCCACTTGCTGTGATCGTTGATGTAGAGGAGCGCGTTGAAGAACGAGTTCCAGAAACCGACCGCGTAGAACAGCCCGACCACGGCGATCACGGCTTTGGACAGTGGCATCACGATGCGCCAAAGGATTTGCCAGTCGTTGGCGCCGTCGATCCTGGCACTTTCGATCAGTTCACCGGGGATGTTCATGAAGAATGACCGCATCACCACAAAGTTGAAGGCTCCAAAGATGCCCGGCAGGATCAAGGACCACAGCGAGTCCAACAGGCCCAGTTGCCGGATCATCAGGAACGACGGGATCAGGCCCGGAGCAAACAGGAGGGTGAACAGGACGGCGAGAATCACCGGGCGGCCAAAGAGGACGGTACGGCTGGTGGCGTAGGCCATGGTGATGGTCACGAAGAGCGCCAGGATGGTCCCTACTGCTGTGACCAGCATGCTTACGCCTAGTGATTGCAGCACCATGGGGCCTTTGAAGATGGTGGCGTAGGCCTCCAACGTGGGGCGTTCGGGCCAGAGGACAAAGCCGCCAGCCTTCACCAACTGCTCTGTGTCAGCGAGGGACGTCGAGACCACCAGCAGGATGGGCGTGAGGATGGACAAGCTGAAGACGACCAGCACTACTGCTTTGATCGTTTGGTAAAGGGCGGAAGGCTTTTCCTTCCAGACCGGGCGCTTGGGGTTGTAGGTAAGTTCCCGGGGTTTCCTGGTGAAAAGTGTTGTTGCCATGGGTTTCTCCTTGTGCGGCAGGCGCGAGGGTCAGCGTGGCTTTCAGCGCACTTGTTTTGCGAAGATGCCGTCTTCGCCGAAGCGGTGGGCAAGTTTGTTGGCGCCGTAGATCAAGAGAGCACTGACCACTCCCTTGGCCAGGCCGGCTGCGGCACCTGAGCTCCAGCCGCCGCCCACCACGCCGGTGTAGTAAGTGAAGGTGTCCAGCACTTCCGCGGCTCCAGCACCGACAGCGTCGCGCTGGAGGATGAACTGTTCAAAGCCGACCGAGAGGATGTCGCCGACGCGCAGGATCAGCAAAAGTACGATCACGGGCCTCAAACCCGGAAGGGTGATGTGCCACATCCGGCGCCATCGACCGGCGCCGTCGGCAGCAGCAGCCTCATAAAGGGACGCATCGATGCTGGCAAGGGCTGCCAGGAAGATGATCATTGCCCACCCGGCGTCCTTCCAGATCATTTGGACAACCACCATTACCGGGAAAGTTTCCGGATTGGTCATGAACGGAATGGGGTCCATTCCCCAGTCCCTCAGCAGGTTGTTGACGAAGCCTGCGCCGCCGAGCATCTGCTGGAAGAACGCGATGACCAGAACCCAGGACAGGAAGTGCGGGAGGTAAGCGATGCTCTGGAAAATCCGCCGGACCCGGGTGCTGACCAACGAGTCCACGATCAGCGCCAGTACCAAGGGAACCGGAAACAGGAACACCAACTGCCAGCCGGCCAGGTACAAGGTGTTCCAGAAGGCGTGAATGAAGTCCGGGTTTCCGAACAGGTCCACGAAGTTCTGCCAGCCGACCCACAGACTGTCACCGATGCCCAGATAGGGCTGGTAGTCCTGGAACGCGATGACGTTGCCCAGGATGGGGATGTAGAAGAAGAGCAGCAGGAACGCCACACCCGGGACCATCATGAGCAGCATCTGCTTGTCGCGCCGCAGACGGGACCGGAAACTCTGCTGCGGGGGCTTGTTCCTCTTCCGCTTCTTCGCAGATCCAGGGGCGCTCCCCCGTGCCGGCGTCGCGACCCCGCGGGCCTCCGGCAGTGCCGGGGCCTGTTCCGTCGTCGAGTTCATGCTGTCTCCTCAAGTGTTGAGCCTGTACCAGCAATGTGATCCAAGCCACGCTCGTTAACCGTTTAACAAACCATAAGTGACAAGGATCTCTTTTTGCAAGAACATGATTGAAAGTGATCGCAAAAATCACTTTTCATCACTTCGGAGGGTTTGGCTCACTGTGGCCCGGGCGGTAGTGGCGCGGGGCGGTAACGGGTGCCTGGTTAAGGCGAGGGCAGGACGGGAGCCTCCGGCAGGCCACCCGGCCCCGCTAAAGTACAAGCAGTTGGATTTTCAGACAGAAGGTGGACATGGCAGATTGCTGCAGCCCGGGCACCGGTGCCCGGGAACACCCCGCGCCCGGGCCGGCACTGCCCCTGCGCCCGGCGGGCGGACACCGGGACCCGGGCGCCGCCGTCGAGCCTTCCGCGTCGACGGCTGTCCCAGCCGTAAGCGGCGACGGAACCAACGATGTCGACATCCCTGCCGGAACGTTTTCCATGGGCGATCCCTTCAACGAAGGTTACGAAGACGACGGCGAATCACCCGTGCACGAGGTGTCGGTCTCACAGTTCCGGATCAGCGCCACCACCGTGACCAACGAAGAGTTCGCCGCTTTCGTCGATGCCACCGGCCACCGCACGGAGTCGGAGATCTACGGAACATCAGCAGTGTTCCACCTCGCCGTGAAGGCCAACGGCCAGGACGTTTTGAACCGGGTCAACAACGTTCCTTGGTGGCTCAATGTCCGTGGAGCGGATTGGGCCCATCCCGCAGGCAAGCTCTCCCACTGGTCCGACATCCCGGACCACCCCGTTACCCATGTGTCCCACAACGACGCCCTGGCTTACTGCCAATGGGCGGATCGCAGGCTTCCCACGGAAGCCGAGTGGGAATATGCCGCACGCGGCGGGCTGTCGGGGCAGCGCTATCCCTGGGGCAACGATCTGCACTCCACCACAGCAACAACAGAGGGCCACAACTGCAACATCTGGCAGGGCGACTTCCCGACCCGCAACACAGTGGAGGACGGCTACCTCACCACCGCGCCCGCAAAAGCGTTCAACCCCAACGGCTACGGGCTGTTCCAAACCAGCGGGAATGTGTGGGAATGGTGCAGCGACTGGTTCCTGCCCAAGTACTACAAAACCTGCCACGCACAGGGAACCGTCCAGGACCCGCAAGGGCCCAGCATCGGCCGGGGCCGGGTAATGCGCGGCGGCTCATACCTCTGCCACGATTCCTATTGCAACCGCTACCGCCTCGCCGCACGGAGCTCAAACACGCCGGACTCAGCCAGCGGCAACCTCGGTTTCAGGACGGTGGCCCTCTAGCTGCGCGGCTTTGACCTACTTGTGCCCATGCCCACGCTGGTGCCCATGGCCTTTGATGCCAACCGGCAGATCGCCGGAGACGATCCTGGTGGCTGTCACTGAGCCGCCATCCTTGGTGCCGCTGATGCGCACGGCATCGCCGGCTTTGAGGTCAGCCGCCGTGGCCGACGCCAGTGACGGCCTGCCTTTGCCATTCCCCGGCTCCGAGGTCCCTGCAGAAACTTTGGCGATCCGCGTCTCCGCGTTGATCGCGTAGCGCTGGCTGAAACCGTCCTCGCTCTTCACAGTCACCTCCGAAGCGCTCACGGCATCGATGGTTCCAGCCTGGGTCACCACGGTGCGGTAGCTCCCATCCTGCTGCTTCACCACGTGTTCGCCATGGATTGGCTGCCCGCGGCCTTCGGTGGGGTCGGATTTAGCGGACGCGGACGTACCGGGTGAGGCAGAAGCGCTCGACGGCGAAGGGCTGGGTTGGGTGCCCGCCCACACGGCGGCGGCCCCGCCGCCGGTCAAGGCAACGGCGATTCCGCCGGCCAGAAGGACCTTCCGGAAGCTGGGTGACAATGTGGCCATGGATCCATTGTGCGCCCAAAGCAAAGTAGGCCGCAGTAAAAACTGCGGCCTACTTTGAAGGGAAGAGCGGGTGCCTAGCCCTGGACGCCCAACTTCTCAAGGATGAGTTCGCGGACGCGTCCAGCGTCTGCCTGGCCACGGGTGGCCTTCATGACGCCGCCAACGATTGCACCGATGGCCTGGACCTTGCCGCCACGGATCTTCTCGGCGACATCCGGCTGTGCTGCCAGTGCTGCGTCGATCGCTTCCAAGAGAGGACCGTCGTCGGATACAACCGCAAGGCCACGCTTCTCGACGATCTCCGCCGGAGTTCCTTCGCCGGCGAGCACGCCGTCCAGGACCTGCGTGGCCATCTTGTTGTTGATCTTGCCGTCTTCAACGAGCTTGTTCAGCTCGACAATGACCTGCGGCGTGACACCGAGCTCGGAAGGATCGACGTCGGCCACCTTGGCGCGGCCTACGATTTCGCCCATCCACCACTTACGGGCAACATCGGCGGAGGCACCGGCAGCAATGGTTTCCTCAATGGAATCCATGACACCTGCGTTCACTACGTCACGGAATTCCAGATCCGAGTACCCCCATGCTTCCTTCAGGCGCTTGCGACGCTCGGCCGGCGGCTCGGGAAGGGTAGCGCGGAGTTCCTCCACCCACTCACGGGAGGCGACAACCGGAACCAGGTCCGGCTCCGGGAAGTAGCGGTAATCGTCAGCGTCGGACTTGGGCCGGCCCGACGTCGTCGAACGCGTGTCCTCGTGCCAGTGGCGCGTCTCCTGGATGACCGGCTCGCCGGAGTCAAGGACGGCAGCGTGGCGCTGGATTTCGTAGCGGACGGCGTGCTCGACGGCCCGCAGCGAGTTCACGTTCTTGGTCTCCGAACGAATACCGAAGCGTTCCCGACCATGCGGGCGGAGGGAAACGTTGGCGTCGCAACGGACGTTTCCACGCTCCATCTTGGCGTCGGAAACGCCAAGATTCTTCACGATCTCACGGACAGCGGCGACGTAGGCCTTGGCCAGTTCAGGCGCCCGGCTGCCGGCACCCTCAATGGGCTTGGTGACGATTTCCACCAACGGAACACCCGAACGGTTGTAGTCCACCAACGAGTAATCGGCACCCTGGATACGGCCGGCCGCGCCACCCATGTGCGTGAGCTTGCCGGCGTCTTCCTCCATGTGGGCGCGCTCGATCTCCACGCGGAAGACGGTGCCGTCCTCAAGCTCAATGTCCAGGTAACCGTCGTAGGCGATCGGCTCGTCGTACTGCGAGGTCTGGAAGTTCTTGGGGGTGTCCGGATAGAAATAGTTCTTCCGGGCGAAGCGGCAGGACTCGGCAATCTTGCAGTTCAGGGCAAGGCCGATCTTGATGGAGGACTCCACAGCCGTTTTGTTCACCACTGGCAAGACGCCGGGCATGCCCAGGTCAACCTCGTTGACGTTGGTGTTCGGTTCGTCACCGAAAACATTCGGCGCGGAGGAGAACATCTTGGTCTTGGTGTTGAGCTCCACATGGACCTCAAACCCCAAAACGGGATCGTACTTCTCCATGGCCTCTTCGAAGCTCAGGGTTGCGTCGACGGACATTAGTTGGAACCTCCGGCGGTGTTGGATACTGCACCGAGAGCAGGCGCCTGCGCAAGCATCGGACCGCCCCACTTCTCTTCAAGCATTGATTCGAGGACTGCGCCCACACGGTACAGGCGGGCGTCCTGGCGGGCAGGAGCCAGCAACTGGATGCCAACGGGCAGGCCGTCTTCATCAGCCAGGCCACCAGGCAGGGACAGACCCGGAATACCGGCAAGGTTGGCCGGGATGGTGGCGACGTCGTTCAGGTACATAGCCAAGGGATCATCCAGCTTCTCGCCCAGCTTGAACGCCGTGGTGGGCGCCGTCGGGGAGATCAGGACATCGGCCTTGGCGAAGGCGGCATCGAAGTCACGCTGGATGAGCGTACGGACCTTCTGCGCCGAGCCGTAGTAGGCGTCGTAGTAGCCGGCGCTCAGCGCGTAGGTACCGAGGATGATGCGTCGCTTCACTTCGTCGCCGAAACCGGCGGCACGGGTGGCACCCATGACGCGCTCGATGGTCATGGGTCCGTCCTTGGGGAGGACGCGCATACCGAAGCGGACGCCGTCGAACTTGGCCAGGTTGCTGGACACCTCGGAGGGCATGATCAGGTAATAGGCGCCCAGGGCGTACTTCAGGTTGGGGCACGAAACCTCGACGATTTCAGCGCCTGCATCCTTGAGCAGCTGGAGGGACTCATTGAAACGGTTCTCGACGCCGGCCTGGTAGCCCTCGCCGTGAAGTTCCTTGACGATGCCGATCTTCATGCCGGCCACGTTGCCGACGCGGGCGGCAGCAACAAGATCGTTGAACGGATCGGTCAGCGACGTCGAATCAAAGGGGTCATGCCCGCCGATGACTTCCTGCAGCAGCGCCGAGTCCAGCACCGTACGGGAAACCGGGCCGATCTGGTCCAGGGACGAGGCCATGGCAATGGCGCCGTACCGGGAAACCGCACCGTACGTCGGCTTCACGCCAACGGTGCCCGTGACGGCACCGGGCTGGCGGATGGAGCCACCGGTGTCCGTGCCGAGCGCCAGCGGCGCTTCGAAAGCGGCGACGGCGGCAGCGGAGCCACCCCCGGATCCACCGGGAATCCGGTTCAGGTCCCAAGGGTTGCGGGTAGGGCCGTACGCCGAGTGCTCCGTGGAGGAACCCATGGCGAATTCGTCCAGGTTGGTCTTACCCAGGATCGGCATCTTCGCCGCGCGCAGCTTCTTCACCACGGTGGCGTCGTACGGGCTGTGCCAACCCTCAAGGATCTTCGAACCAGCAGTGGTCGGCTGCCCGATCGTGACGATGAGGTCCTTCACGGCAATCGGTACACCGGCGAGGGCGTGCAGCTCTGCGGCCGCGGAACCGCCCGCAGCACGGGCAGCGTCAACCTCGGCCGCAACAGCCAAAGCCTCTTCGGTATTTACGTGCAGGAAGGCGTGGACACCATCGGCTCCGCCATCAACAAGGGCGATACGGTCAAGGTGCGCCTGCGTCACCTCGACGGCGGTGACCTCGCGGGCGGCCAGCTTCGCAGCGAGATCGGCAGCGGAGTGGTGGATGAGTTCGTTCTTCGGTTCAGTCATGTGATTAGCCCTCATCCAGGATCGCGGGGACCTTGAAACGGTTCTCGTAAGCATCCGGTGCGCCGGACAACGCCTGCTCCGCCGTGAACGTGTGGCCCACAACGTCCTCACGGAACACATTGGTCAACGGAATCGGGTGCGACGTCGCCGGGACGTCCTCCCCCGCAGCTTCGCTCACGCTCTTCACCGAATCCACAATGACAGCAAGCTCAACAGCCATCCTGTCCAGTTCTTCGGCACTCATTTCAATGTGAGCCAGACGCGCAAGATGCGCGACGTCGTCACGGTTGATCGCAGCCATGGATCTCCCCTGCAAAGTTCAAATGGTTTTCCGAACCAGTCTACTTGGATTGGGTGTGCCGGTCAGACGGCGGGGTTGGCTATGTGGAAAGTGCTCGCCTGCGGCGACTGCCCGGACACGATCCTTTGGTCGCTCGCTCGTGCCTCGCTGAGACGCGACCGGCAGGATGTCTCCGGACCGCCGCCTCCCTGCCCATCCCACCTTGCGGCCGGCGCCCTACGCTGCTCCGGGATCCCCAAACAAAAAGACCCCCGGGCGGACCATGTCGGGCTTTGCTTTCCTGTTGGGTTGGGGCCGTGGGCTTGGGGGGCTTGATTCGCGATGTGGGGCGAAGCTTCCTTTGGTGCGCGGGATGACGTGGGTGCTCCCGCAAAAGGACCCAGGCATCCGGAAGCGTGCGTCAAAGCGACGAAGGAGCAGCACGGGGAGGATGTCTGGGTTCTTTTGCGCCGGAAGGCGGCCACTTTGGGCCGCCCTCCGGGGGATTGTCCGGGCCGGATTGCTTTGTCGGCACACCGGCGTTGGGGTTCTATCCGGCAGGTCAGCCGATGCCGATTGCTCCGGTCAGGACACCCACTGCCAGCATGACCACCGAGATCACGGCCGTGCGCCAGAGGACCTTCTTGTGGTGGTCGCCCAGGTCCACCTTGGCCAGGGAGACCAGCAGGAGGATGGCCGGAACCAAGGGGCTCTGCAGGTGGAATGGCTGCCCGGTGATGGAGGCGCGGGCCATATCCACGGCATCGACGCCGTAGTGCGCTGCGGTTTCGGAGAGGACCGGCAGGACACCGAAGTAGAAGGCGTCGTTGCTCATGAAGAAGGTCATGGGGATGCTGAGGAGGCCGGTGATGATGGCCATGAACGGGCCCATGTCCGCGGGGATGATCTGGACCAGCCACTCGGACATTGCCTTCACCATGCCAGTGCCGTTCAGGACACCGGTGAGAACTGCAGCTGCCATGACCATGCTGACAACGGCGACGATCGAAGGTGCGTGGGCGATCAGCTGCGCTCCCTGGTCCTTGACCTTGGGGAAGTTCACCAGCAGGGCAATGGCGGAGCCCACCATGAAGACGAACGGCAGCGGAACGATGTTGGCAACCAGGACCACCATGACGGCGACCGTCAGGGCCAGGTTGAACCAGAACAGCTTGGGACGCAACGTGGCACGGTTGGGGTCCAGCGCGGTGTCCGCCATGGCGGTGTCGTGGTCGTCCACCAGGGTTGCCGGGTCTTCAAGAACCGCGACGCCGGAGCCTCCGCCGGTGCCTGGCTTGCCCGCAGTGGTTGAGCCTTTACGGGCAAAGCCGAAACGGCCGGCGCCTGAACCTGTACCGGAACCGGCGGTGACGGCACCGCCGCGGCCCGTGCCGCCGTCGAACGCTTCTGAAGGATCGGCGACGTCGCCCCAGATCTCAGGAGCGGTGGTGCGGAGGCGGTTGCGTTCCTGCAGGCCGAGCAGCCAGGCGAAGACCAGGACAACGATCAGGCCGACGATGAGGGACGGGACCATGGGGACGAAGACGTCGTTGACATCGAGCTTCAGGGCGGTGGCGGCGCGGGCGGTTGGCCCGCCCCACGGGAGGATGTTCATGGTGCCGTTGGCCAGGCCCGCCACGCAGGTGAGGACCACGGGGCTCATCTTGAGGCGCAGGTATACGGGCAGCATGGCGGCGGTGGTGAGGATGAAGGTGGTGGAGCCGTCACCGTCCAGGGAAACCGCTGCGGCAAGGATCGCCGTGCCGAGGACCACCTTGGCGGGGTCGTTGCCCAGCTTGCGGAGAATGAACTTCACCAAGGGATCGAAGAGGCCGACGTCGATCATCAGGCCGAAGTAAATGATCGCGAACATCAGGAGTGCGGCCGTGGACGTCATGGACTTCATGGAGTCCATGACCATGGGTCCGATACCGAGGCCCGCCCCGGCGAAAAGGCCGAAGACGGTAGGGACGATGATCAGCGCCAACACTGGCGTCAACTTTTTGGTCATGATCAGGACCATGAATACCGCAATCATTGCGAATCCAAGCAAAACCAGCACGGCCGGCTCCTTACTACTGTGAATGGCGCCACGTCGGTGTGATGCGCACTACAGACGATATGGTGGCGCCCGTCACTGGGAGGGGTTTGTGGGAATTGTTGGGAATACTGCTCGTTACGAAGGTTGTGCGCATTGTGCTCAGTGCTTCAATGGAGCATGCGTTTCTCCACCCAAACCCTCCTCCTCCAGCTTGGGGTGGTGCTGCTGGTGGTCCTGCTCAGCGGCGCCGTCCATGGGTGGCTGGTGTACGAACGGATCGGCGACGAAGCCGAGAACCAGGCACTCACCCTTGCAAGGACGGTTGCTGCAGATCCGGATATCAGGTCCGGCGTCCAGGCCATCAGCAAAGAAGAAGGAACGCCTCCCCCGGATATCCTTGCGGCCGGCCCCCTCCAAGCGGCCGCCGAAGCCGTGCGAACCCGGACGGGCGCATTGTTCGTGGTCATCACGGACGAAACCGGGCTCCGGCTGGCCCACCCCGAGATCGCCCGGCTGGGCGAGCGGGTCAGCACGGATCCTTCCGTGGCACTTGCCGGAGAGGAAATCACCACGCGCAACACCGGAACCCTGGGACCGTCCGCCGGGGCTAAAGTACCCGTCTACGCCCCGGGGGCTTCCGGTGCCATTGTGGGCGAAGTCAGCGTGGGCTATTCCGTGGAGTCGCTCAGCAACAGCCTTGCCCGGGACATTGCGCCCATTGCCCTCACTGCCGGGGGTTCTTTGGTGGCCGGCGTACTGGCATCGTTCCTGCTCCGGCGCAGGCTACAGCGGCTCACCCTCGGCTTGGAGCCCGAGGAAATCAGCACCCTGGTCCATGATCAAGTGGCAGTCCTTCAAGGCGTGGACGACGGCGTGATCGGCATCGCCGCGGATGGTCGCATCTCCGTTTTCAACGCCGCAGCCGCCAGGCTCCTGGACATGCCCGATGCCACCGGCCAGGACTGGGTCTCCGCCGCCGTTCCCGAACACCTCAAGCAGCTCACCCAGCCGGCAGCCCGGGATGCCGAAGCCGTCGAAATCGTGGCGGGCGGGCGCGTCCTGGTTGCCAGTGCACGGAAGGCCTGGCACCGCAAGGAGGACCTGGGCTGGGTGGTCATGTTGCGGGACCGCACCGAACTGCAGCAGCTGACCCGTCAACTCGACGCCGTGGGGACCATGTCCACCGCACTGCGCGCCCAGCGCCACGAGTTCGCCAACCAACTCCACACCATCGCTGGATTCATGAGCATCGGCCAGTACCAATCTGCCAAAGAGTACCTGGCCAGGATCTCGGCAACAGGGCCGTTGAAGTTTCCGCTGGAGCAGGCCGAGCTGCTTCAGGACCCCTACTTGCAGGCGTTCGTAGGAGCGAAGAGCGTAGAGGCCTCGGAGCGTGGCGTGGCCCTGCGCATCGGACCCGAAACACTGGTCCGTGGACACGTTGCCGATCCACAGGACGTGACCACAGTGCTGGGCAACCTGATCGACAATGCGGTGAGCGCCGCCGTCGCAGGCTCCTCGGACGAGCGCTGGGTGGAGGTCGAACTGCTCGATGACGCCACCACAACCGGCGGGACTTTGCATCTGGTGGTGGGCGACTCCGGCGACGGTTTGGGGAGCCTGGAACCTGAAGAAATCTTCGCGGAAGGATTTACGACGTCCGCACAACCGGTACGCTCGGGGGCTGGACAAGGTTTGGGGCTGGCATTGGTGCGGCAGCTTGCACGGCGGCGCGGCGGTGATGTCCGCGTCCTGGAGCCCGGGAGCCACGGCGGCCCCGGCGCGGTATTCATGGCAACGATCCCCGGCGTCATGGATGCGGCCGGGCGCGGTGCTGCCGAACAGGGTGCTGCCGGAACCGACTCGACGTTGAGGGAGGACAGCAATGGCTGAGGATTTACGCGTGCTGATTGTGGATGACGACTTCCACGTTGCCCGGCTTCATGCCGCCTATGTGGATTCGGTGGCCGGCTTCATGGCCTTGGCACCGGCGGGGTCGGTGTCCCAGGCTTTGCAGGCCATCCATAGCCTGCGCCCCGATCTGGTGCTGCTGGACGTATACCTACCGGACGGCTCCGGCCTGGACCTTCTGGGCCAATTGGACGTGGATGCCATCATGCTCACGGCGGCCTCTGACGCCCAATCCATCAGGGTCGCTTTCAGGCGCGGCGCCCTGGGGTACATGCTCAAGCCGTTCACCGCAGAGTCGTTGTCCCAACAGCTCCGCTCCTACGCCAGATACCGGCGGATTTTGGCCCAGCAAACCGCTGTGGACCAAACCACCATTGAGCGGGCCAAGCGGTCCCTGATCCCGGGTGATGTTACGCCGGCCGCCAAACCCCGTTCGGCAACCGAAGCTGCCGTCCTCGAATCCCTGCTGCCCGGTGAACAGTATTCAGCTGCCGAGGTGGCTGAACGCGTCGGCGTTTCCCGGGCCACGGCGCAACGGTACCTTTCCTCACTGGCGGATGATGGCGCCGTCGAGATCCAACTGCGGTACGGGACCACGGGCCGGCCGGAACACCGGTACGGCGTCCCGGCCTGACCTTAGGCGGACTTTTGCGCTACGAGCTCGATCTCCACCAGCATGTCCGGATCAAGGAACGGCAGGACGTGCACCAGGGACAAGGTGGGACGGATCTCCCCGAAGACTTCGCCATGCGCACGGCCGGCATCTTCCCACTTGCTGATGTCCGTCAGGTACAGCTTGGACTGCACCACGTCCTCATAGGAGAACCCTGCTTCTTCCAGGACAGTCCCGAGCTTCTCGAGGATGTACTTGGTCTGGGTGTAGAAGTCGTCGCCAACGATGCCCTGTTTGCCATCGACAAGCCCGGACGCAGCCGTCGCCGAAATGAAAAGTGTGTTGTCCACCTGGACTGCGCGGGAGTATCCAAGGGTCTGCTCCCAGACCGAGCCCGTGCCGAATGTCTTGCGCATGCCGCGCCTTCCTGTCGCTTCGCACGGTCCGGTGACCGGCGTTTACGAAGGAAACTTTATGAGTTTGGAAGGTCCAGCCGGTAAACGAACAGCTTTATGTCGGTGCCGGGAACAAACCAATCGCGGTGCGGAGCACGGTCAAAGCCGGTACGCGCATAGAGGGCATTGGCACTTTCCCACGTTGCACCCGTGGTCAGGGACACTGCCTTGATACCGTCCATGGCCTTGGCCTGATCCACCACGGCCTGCACCAGGGCACGGCCGGCTCCGGAGCGTTGGACTGCCGGATCCACCACCAGCGTACGGAGTTCCAACTCGTCCTCGAGGCCGATGTCCGAGAAACCGCCGCCTGCAGGTGCCGCCGTCACAGAGCCGATGATTTGCCCGTTGCGCTCTGCCACCAGGATTTCTGCGTGCTCCGCGCGTCCGGCCACGTCCTGAAGCTTCTGCAGGTACGGGTGATCGGCGTCGCCGTAGTACCCAGCGGTGACGTAGGAATCCTGCGTAATGCGGGCAACGGCGTCGTAGTCTTCGGGCAGGGCGGAACGGACGGTAATCGGCGAAAGCACCTACCAATGGTAGTTGGATTGGAGGCGCGAACAGCGCCGGAATGGCCTTTCCGTGATGGAGCTATCAGTCTCATCCGGAAGGCACGACGCCGGATGGCTGGCTCTGCGCCCTCCACTCAGGGCTGCGGGGGCTGCTTTTGTGTTGCCCCACGTGGCGCAGGATGGAGCACCATTGCGTGCGGTGAACCCCGGTTTCGTGCTGTTGCGGGGACATGTCGGGGCGCTGGCGGACCCCTTGGAACCCGTGCTTAAGTTGCCACACACCAGCCCCAGAAGTTCCGAGTATGAGGAGAAACCATGACCCCGCCACACCGCCAACTTCACCTGAACGCCTTCCTGATGAGCACCGGGCACCACGAAGCATCGTGGCGTTTGGCGGAGAGCGACCCCCTTGCCTCTACCAAGGTGGAGCACTACCAGCATCTGGCCCGCACAGCCGAAAGGGGAAAGCTGGACTCCATCTTTTTCGCGGACTCCCCGGTCCTTTTCGGGGAAGTGGGCAGGCGACCGGCAGGGAAGTTGGAGCCCACCGTCCTGCTGACGGCACTGGCAGCAGCCACCCGGAAGATTGGCCTGATTGCTACTGCCTCCACCACCTACAACGATCCCTTCAACCTGGCCCGCCGCTTTGCCTCGGTTGACTGGGTCAGTGGAGGCCGCGCAGGGTGGAACGTTGTCACCACAGCGGGGCCGGATGCAGCCCGCAACTTCGGCGTGGATGATCAGCCGGCGCATGCGGTCCGGTATGAACGGGCCGCCGAATTCATCGAGGTTGCCCGGAAACTGTGGGACAGCTGGGAAGACGACGCCATCCTGGCGGACAAGGCCGACGGCGTCTGGGGGGACGACACCAAGATCCGCACCATCGACCACGAAGGAAAGCACTTCCGCGTCCGTGGCCCCCTGAACGTGCCCCGGTCCCCGCAAGGCCACCCGCTGATCGTGCAGGCAGGGTCATCGGAGAACGGTAAGAATTTGGCGGCCCAGTATGCGGAAGCCGTCTTCACCGCCCACCAAACGCTGGCTGATGCCCAAGCCTTCTATACGGACCTGAAGGCACGCACTGCGGCTGCAGGGCGGGATCCCGAAGGCATCAAGATCCTGCCCGGAATCGTCCCCGTGATCGGCTCCACCGAGGCTGAAGCCCTCAAACTCGAGCAGGAGCTGGACCAGCTCATCAAGCCCGAGTACGCCCGCGAACAACTGGCCAAAACCCTCCGCCTATCTCCTGAGGACCTGCCATTGGACCGCCAATTGCCCGCCGATCTGCCCTCGGAGGATGAGATCGAGGGTGCCAAGAGCCGCTACACGCTCATTGTGGAGCTGGCCCGGCGCGAACAGCTCACCGTCCGGCAGCTGATCGGGCGCCTCGGCGGCGGCCGCGGTCACCGGACCTTCTCCGGCACACCCGAACAGGTGGCCGATGCCATCCAGGACTGGTTCTTTGCCGGCGCCGCTGACGGTTTCAACATCATGCCGCCCGTGCTTCCCTCCGGCTTGGAGATCTTCGTGGACCAGGTGGTACCGATCCTCCAGCAGCGCGGACTGTTCCGCACCGAGTACACGGCGTCCACCCTTCGCGGGCACTACGGGCTCGAGCGCCCCAAGAACCTGTACACCGGGAGCGTCCCGCAGGAGCTTAGCTCCATTGGCTCTGCCTTCTGACGGATTTCAGCCTGAGCCGGATTTCAGCGCTTGGGCCAACTCCATAGCGGCCCTTCCAACGGACCCATGCCCTTGATCCTGGTCTCGCCCATGTCCTTATACAACTCGTGTTCATGGGCGGCGCCGCTGCTCCGCAAAGCACTCAGCAAGGCTTCCCAGTGGGTCACCACGATCATCTGGCTGTTGGCACTGGCCTGGACAATCAGTTCGGCCAGTGCCGGCATCAGGTCAACGTGGAGGCTGGTCTCCGGTTCGTTCAGGACCATGAGCTCAGGCGGACGCGGGGTCAGCAAGGCGGCGGTCAGCAAGAGGAACCGCAGGGTCCCGTCCGATAGCTCGGCAGCCTTCATGGGACGGAGCATGCCCGGCTGCCGAAGCTCCACGCTGAACCGGCCATCGTGGACGGCTATTTCCAATAAGCTTCCAGGAAAGGCATGGCCGACGGCGGCATCCAGCTGCCGTTCGAAACCCACCTCGCGCAGCGTCTGCAGCGCGGCAGCAAGATCCTTCCCGCTGTGGTGCAGGACCGGAGTACGGGTACCCAGTTGCGCCTGGCGAGCCGGTGCCTCGGCATCAGTGCGGAAGTGATCGTAGAACCGCCAGGACCGCACTGAGTCCCGAACCCTCAGTACTTCCGGAGCCCGGTCCTGGTCCGAAACCTCGGTCAGCATGCTCTGGAAGGTGTCCAGCCGCCGCGACAACTCGGCCCACTCGCCTTTGGCCCCCCGTAATCTGGCCAGGCTTCCCTTCCGGTCCACCAGCAAAGACCCCGGCCTGGCTACGGAGCCGGAAAAGATCTGCTCCCGTTTGATTTCCGGGTCGAGGCTGAAGGCCGAGGGGCGGGTCCGGCCGGTTTCCGGGTCAAACCCCGAACCGCTGCCGGCAGGCATTCCCAGGTCCACCAAGTATCCAAAGTCGTCGCCGGAGTAACCGAGCTTGAGGTTGACGGACTCCCGACGGACTGTTCCCTGAACGGGCACCTCACCCCGCCGCATTGCCTCGCTGATGGATTCCGGGCCGGCCCACAGCGTCGAAGCCAGGCCGCCATCACGCGCCAGGGATCCCACCACATTTCCCGAGTCTCCCCCGGCGCACTCGGCCAGCAGGCGCAGGGCGCGGTAAAGCGAGGACTTTCCGCTGCCGTTGGCCCCGGTCACGATGTCCAGTCCATGCAGCTCCAAGGCAAGATCCCGGATTGACCGGTAGTTGGCGATGGCGAGGGTGGTGATCACTGGCTGGGGGTTACAGCGGGAACTTGCCGGACAGTTCCAAGGTCCCTGCGCACATCCAGGCCGCCAAGCGGTCCTCTGTGCTGGGCCCACCGGTCAGCGGGCTTTCCAGCCGGGGCCTGCGCACCCAACAACCGGCTTCCTCCGCCACCAGCGCGCCGGCGGAGAAGTCGTGCTCGTTCAATCCACGCTCGCCGTACGCGTCAAAGGTTCCGTCGGCCACCAGGCACAGATCCAACGCTGCGGAACCCAGTCGCCGAACATCAGCAAATCCTTCCATGAGTTCGGCCAGCCCGGCAGATTGGCTTGCACGGGTTGCGGGATCGTAGCTGAACCCCGTGGCCAGGATGAGACCTGTGCGCCCTGGAACCGGACCCGCCAACCGGATGGATTCTCCCCCGGTTTCCAGCCAGGCTCCCAGCCCGCGGCCGGCCGAGTAGACCCGTCCCAAGGCAGGTGCGTGGACCACGCCGGCCAGCCATACGCCGTCGGAATCGGCTACGGCAACAGAGGTGGCGTAGTAGGCGATGTTGCGGATGAAGTTGGTGGTCCCGTCCAGGGGATCAATGGACCAGCGGTACCCCGACGGCCTCTCCGGCCTGGTGGTGCCGTGTTCTTCCCCGGTGATGGTGTCATCCGGACGCTCGGCAAGGATCGCTGCACGGACAGCGTTCTCCGCGGCGACGTCGAAGGCTGTCACCCAGTCTCCTGCCTCGCCTTTGTTGCTGGTTTCCAAACCATCGCCGCCGGTGCCGATGACGGACCGGCGGGCCAGCACGGCGGCCCCCGCTGCCGCAGCCCGTTTGGCTACAGCCAGCAACCCGTTCACGTCAGTCATTCGGAATCCGTCCCGGCAGTATCTTCTTGGGTTGCTTCTTCAGTCGCATCTTCAGGTGCCGCTTCAGCGGCGGCGGGTCCGTTGGCAAGGAGCTCCCGGAATCCGTCCTCGTCCAGCACAGGAACGCCGAGCTGTTCTGCCTTATCCAGCTTGGTCCCGGCACTTTCTCCGGCCACCAGGTAGCTGGTCTTCTTGGACACTGAACCGGATGCCTTCCCGCCACGGATGATGATGGCTTCCTTGGCTTCGTCGCGGCTGAAGTTGGGCAAGGTACCGGTCACCACGATGGTCAGGCCTTCGAGCGTTCTCGGCATGGAGGTGTCCCTCTCGTCCTCCATGCGCACACCGGCGGCAGCCCAGCTGTCCACGATCTCGTTGTGCCAGTCCACGGAGAACCACTCCTTGAGGGCCACCGCGATGGTGGGGCCAACACCATCCACGTGTGCCATCTGCTCTTCGGTGGCGTTGCGGATAGCGTCCATGCTGCCGAAGGCCGTAGCCAGTGCCCGTGATGCTGTGGGGCCCACATGCCTGATGGAGAGTGCCACCAGCACCCGCCAGAGCGGTTGCTTCTTGGCCTTCTCCAGCTCCACGAACAGTTTCTCCGTGGTGGCCGTTGGCTTGGACGGGGACTTGGCCGTGCCCTTGGTGTAGAAATACGGAACGAGCTCGTACTCGCCCGTGCCTACGCCTTTGGAACGCTTCTCCCTGCGGATCAGGACATCGGCCAGGTCCTCGGGCTTCAAGCTGAACAAACCCGCTTCACTTGTCAGGGGCGGTGTTTCAGGCTCCGCCGGCTGGGTGAGGGCGATGGCCGCTTCCCACCCCAGGGCTTCAATGTCGAACGCGCCCCTGCCCGCAAGGTGGAAGACACGCTCACGCAGTTGGGACGGGCACGACTTCGCGTTGGGACACCGGATGTCCACGTCGCTTTCCTTGGCCGGCGCCAGCGGGGTGCCGCAGGACGGGCACTCCGTGGGCATCACGAACTCCCGGACCGGAGGGTCTTGTTTGTCCCTCAAGGCAAGGACCGGCCCCACGATCTCCGGGATGACGTCACCTGCTTTTCGCAGGATCACGATGTCACCGATCATGACGCCCTTGGCCTTGACCACGTCCTGGTTGTGCAAGGTCGCCATACCCACCGTGGAACCGGCCACTTTCACCGGTTCCATCAATCCGAAGGGAGTCACCCGTCCGGTGCGGCCAACGTTGACTGCTATGTCCAGGAGCTTGGTGTGGACTTCTTCCGGCGGGTACTTGTAGGCAGCTGCCCACCTCGGAACGCGGGAGGTGTATCCGAGGGCGCGTTGGGTCGCGAAGTCGTCGATCTTGACCACAATGCCGTCGATCTCATGTGCGAGATCGTGACGGTGCTCGCCGTAGTGGCTTATGAACTGCAGCACCTCGTCAAAGGAGTCCAGGACTTTGAGGTACGGGCTGGTAGGCAGTCCCCAGGTCTCCAGGAGCTTGTACGTTTCGGACTGGCTCTTGGCGTCCAGGCCTTCGCGTGCACCGATGCCGTGGACGTACATGCTCAGCGGCCGCTTTGCCGTTTCGGCCGGATCCTTTTGCCGCAGTGAACCGGCCGCAGCATTCCGGGGGTTGGCCAGCGGGGCCTTGCCGGCAGCTACAAGGGTCTCGTTGAATGCGACGAAGGCCTTGGAGGGGATGAACACCTCACCACGGATCTCGACTTCGGACGGATATCCGGAACCGCTGAGCTCCCGCGGGATTTCCTTGATGGTGAGGACGTTGTGCGTGATGTCTTCGCCGGTTGTGCCATCCCCGCGTGTGGCTGCGCGCACCAGCTTGCCGTCGCGGTAGAGGAGATTCACGGCGAGGCCGTCAATCTTCAACTCGGTCAGCCAGGCGATGGGCGGAACGGAGTCTCCGAGCTTGGCCACGGACGCTTCTGCCTTCCGCACCCAGGCCTCGAGCTCGTCCAGCGAGAAGACGTCGTCCAGGCTGTACATGCGCTGCAGGTGTTCAACGGCAGCAAAGGCCGAGGAAACTTCGCCGCCTACTTCCTGCGTAGGGGAATCGTTGGAGACCAGTTCCGGGTGGAGTGCCTCCAACTCCTCCAGCCGCCGGTACAGCTCATCAAACTCGGCGTCCGATACCGTGGGCGAGTCTTCCTGGTAATAGGCATACCTGTATTTACGGACGAGGTCGGCCAGGTGCTCGTACTCGTCCCGCAAGGACTCCGAGGGCGGGGTGCCCTCTCGTTCCACAACGGCTGCAGCCGTGTCCTCACCTGTGGTTTCTACCGGATTCGCAGTTTCTGGTGTGCTCACACGTCTATCTTGCCGCACCGTGCGGACATTATGCGGTGGGCTAGTGCGAGGAGAGCCTGTTCTTGCTCCAGAGTGCGAAGGCAAGGCCGCCCAGACCAACCAGCAGGACGCCGCCCAAGATACCGAAGAGACCCAGCATGTTGGGGCCGGAAATCGAGGTACCAACCATGGCCGCGGCCTGGGTCTCCTTGCCCTTGTCCACAGGAGTGTTCCAGTTGGACGACTTTGAGGGGCTGGGGCTGGCGGAGGCGGAACTAGCAGAAGGCGAGGCCGACGGCGTTGCTGACGCTGAGGTCGGCTCGGCCGTGGGCGTGGGTTCGGATGACTCCGACGCCGGACTGGTCACCCGGGGTGCCACGGTGACGAACTGGGTGACCGCGGGCTGCGGTGCCTGGACGGGCGGCTGGGGAGGCGCCGGTGCCGGTGCCGGCGCCTTCTGGGTTTCCCTTACCCTGGTCGGTTCCGGTTGCGGCGCGGGCTTCTTATCCGGCTCCGGGGCCAGGCCAGGCTGCGTGGGTGTGGGCTCCGTAGGAACCTGTACGGGAGCACACGTGGCTTTGCCCTCCGTGCATGGAGCGGCGTGAACTGCGCCGGCGGGCGCAAGCACCCCGCCGACGGCAAGGAAAGCGGTAAGGAGAACGGCAGGGACAACGGAGTGTCTCATGAAGATAACCTCAGCTGGGGCGTTGGGGTGCCGCCAGTTTTCAAGGAGTTCGGGTGTTTTGTGAAATCCTCCTATATCCACTGCGCTGCGGCAAATCCTAGCTTCTGTTCTCCGGCGGCATGGCAATCTGAAGTTTGCGTACCTTGCCCCGTCCAACAATGTATCCACGGCCCGGAATGAAGTCGGTACTGATCCGGCCCAGGGAGGTGTTGAGGAGGCTGTCGCCCTCCACATCTCCCGGGTTGAGCAACAGTCCGCGGCGGCCGGACTTGAACGGCTGGGCCAAGGACCAGGCCTGGGACCAGGTGGAGGTTTCGGACTCCCCCACCACCCATTGATCGGCCTTGATGGCTGCCGTGACCAGGCGGCCGACACCCGATTCTGCAAGCGTGTCCGTGAACTCGGTCAGGCCCTCGATGAAGATGGCCATGCTGCCCGGGTTGTCCGAGGCTTTGTCGATCAGGTCGTCCACCACATCGGACACTTCATCCGGGCCCACCAGCGAGCGGCTCCAGATGTTCAAGGAGGCAACAGCGGAACGGCGTGAACCGATGTAGATCAGGTCCGTCCGCGGGTTGGAGCGACGCAAAGCGTACGCCAAGGTAACCAGTGCAACCGTCCGTCCGGCACCCGGAGGGCCGGCGAGGAGCAGCGAACCCTTGGCGGCGATGGCCGCCGAACCCAGCGTTTCGTCGTCGACGCCTATCACGGGGTTGTCCGGAGCGCCGGTAGGCAGGATGTCCAGGTCCACCAATTCCGGCAGGCGCTGGATCTGCGGTGCCTGCTCCAGTCCCTGGCGGACCATGGCTTGGCTGAGCTTGGCCACTTCGCGTGCTTGCAGGGCCAGGTTCGGGTTGCCACCGAGCACGGCGAGCTGGACTTCCAGCCCATCAAGCAGGCCTCGACCGGGAGGGGACGCAGCGTTGAGGACGTCTTTGGGGACGTCCAAGGTCATGTAGTCGTCTTCGGAGCTGAGCCGCAGGACCAACCGCTTCTGGATGGAGGCAAGGAGCGACGCCGGAACGGAGTTGGTGCGGTCACCGCTGACGACGAGGTGGATGCCCAAGGGACGCCCGTCGGTAGCCAGGGTCAGGAAGATGTCCCAGAGCGCGGACAGCTTGCTGTACTCGTATCCTTCCCGGAAGGAGGACATACCGTCGACCAGGATGAAGATGCGCTTCTCCTCCGGCCGGTTGGCCAGCTGCCGGTACTCGACAATCGTCGATGCCCGGACCTCGGCGAACCGGGCAGCGCGGTCATCGGCCACTTCCTTGAGCCAGCGCAGCAGGCGGCCAACCCGTTCTACGTCGTCGCCGTTGATGATTTCACCAACGTGCGGGAGTCCGTCCAGCATCTTGAGGCCCGAAGAACCGCAGTCGATGCCGTAAATGTGCACCGGACCACCCCGGGGGGTGACAGCGGCAGCGATGGCGATACTGCGCAGCGCAGCCGACTTTCCGGATCCACCGGTGCCGTAGACAGCCATGTTGCCGTCTTTGTCCGGTTCGTAAAACACAGTTGGCTGGTCCTGGTGGGCGGGATCATCCGCCACGCCCAGCAGGAGCCGCTCATCCGTCCGGGGGTTGGGCAGCTTGGAGAAGTCGTAGGTGGTGGCAAGCTCGTTCAGCCACGGCTTCCGGGGAGGCTCGATGGACAGGACGTCGGCAGCGCGGATGATGTTTCCGGTCATCCGGGCAATGTCGTTCGGGCCGGCCGGTTCTTCCTCCACCTGGGAGACCAAAGGCGGCTCCCAGGTGGGGCCGGAACCGAAGGCCATCTCGACGATGTCGATCCTGGGACGCTGCGGCTTGTCGGTGGTCCAGCCTCCGGCGTAGCCGGTCTGGAAGCCCTGGATGCGGCCCGGACCGGTCTTCGCAGCGCCACGACCCGGAATCGAGGGATCAAAGTAGGCAGCAGTGGGAACACCCAGGATGTCCACGGCATCCACTTCATCGGCCATGCGCAAGGCAACGCGGAGGTTGGTGTTGGCCCGCAGGTTGTCCTTGATGACGCCGGCGGGACGCTGGGTGGCCAGGATCAGGTGCAGACCCAGCGATCGGCCTCGGGCTGCGACGTCCACCACGCCGTCCACGAACTCGGGAACTTCGGTCGCCAGAGCCGCGAACTCGTCCACGATGATGATCAGGTAGGGCGGGGCCTCGGGATCGGCCTCGCGCTGGAGCGCCAGCAGGTCCTTGGCTTTCTTGCGGTTCAGGAGGCGTTCACGGTAGTGCAGCTCCGCACGCAGGGAAGTCAGGGCACGGCGCACCAGGTGCGGGGAGAGGTCAGTTACCAGGCCCACGGTGTGGGGCAGGTGGAGGCAGTCAGCGAAAGCCGCGCCGCCCTTGTAGTCCACGAACAGGAAGCTCACACGGTCTGGGCTGTACGCCGCGGCCATGCCCATCACCCAGGACTGGAGGAACTCGGACTTACCGGCACCGGTGGTGCCACCCACCAACGCGTGCGGTCCCTCGTTCTTCAGGTCAAGGTAGAACGGCTCCACGCCCTTGGACCCCACCAAGGCCCGGAGGCTGCCATTGTCCTTGCGGTTGGGCACTGCCGTGGCGTGGACCGAGTTGTTTTCCTGCCACCGCTCGGCCACAGCCTGCGGGTTGTCCATCAGCTCCTTGCCGATCAATGTGGCATAGGAGACCGCGCGCGGGAGGTCGGAGTCGTCGTCAAGCGGGTTGCCGACGTCCACCAGCGGAGACATCATGCGCGCCAGCTGCGTGGCAAGATCCGCGTCGAGGCTTTCACAGCTCACCGGGTAAGTGTGGCGGCCCAATCGAACCTGGCCGGTGGTGGTGCCATGATCGCCGTCGACTGACAGGAAATCGCGGCACGCTGCGGGGAGCGACTGGACATTGGCGGCCACCCACATGATGTGGACCCCGTAATCGGGGCCCCGCTCCACCAGGCGGGTCAGGCGTCCGCGATCCACGGGGGCGTCGTCCTCAACGATCACCAGGACCGCCGGAACCACGGGGGCGGGGATCTCTTCGTGTTCGTCCTTAAGACCTGGCCGGGGCTGGGGGCCCGGTTCCTTGGCCATGGACTCGCGTTCTTCGACGAGGCTTTCCAGCCGGGACAACAAGGCAGCACCGGCGGCAGGGCCGGCGGCGAGGTGGTCGCCGGAGAGCGGGCTGTGGCCCGAACCCACGTGCGGGAGCCATTGCAGCCAGTCCCAGCGTTCGCGGGAGCGTGCGGAGGTCAGTGAGGTCAGGACCACTTCCGCCGGTGAGTGGAGGCCCACCAGTTGGAGCACCATCCCGCGGGCAACATCGTCCACCACGCTGCGGTCCCCCGCGACGCCGAACGAGCCGGAGGTACGCAGTTGGGAAACGATCGGCACGCCTTCAATCACACGGACCTGCTGAAGGCATTCCTGGATTTCGCGCATGTACTGCGGTTCGGTCTCGTTGGCGCCGGGCTCGTCGAACGGGATCCGCGACGGCGCGGAGCCCAGCCCAAAACGGACGCCAAGGAAGTGCTGGTGCTCGGGACGGTTGGTCCACAGCAGCGGGCCAAGCTTGTAGATCGCGTCCACGGTATCGCTGACCGACGGCGCTTCCTGGAGCCTGACTGCGCGCTCGATGTTCTGCTGCCGGTCAATGTCCTCGCGGAATGCCAGCATTGCGGCTTTGAACTGCTTGTGGCCCTCCTTGGCCTGTCGCTTGCTCTGCATCTTGTGGTCCACATAGTGCCCCACGATGAACAGCGGCATCATGGCCATGAAGAGCACGGAGAGCAGGTTCTGGGTGACGGCGAAGAGCACCCCACCCATCAGCAGCGGCGCCACCAGCATGATGTAGGGGAAGGGCTGGTGCTCGGGGCGCTTGGGCCCCGCCGGCGGCACGCGCTTGGGAGAGTCGAACCTGGGCAGCACCCGGGGCGAGCGGTTGAAGTCCACCAACGGCGACGACGGTCCCCCGCCGTGGTTGCGCGACAACGCCACCACTCCCACCGTAGTGTCGCCCAGAGTGACCGTGTCCGAGGACTGCAACGTTGCCCGCGTGACCGGCAGCCCATCCATCAGGAGGCCGTTGGCGGAGTTCGTGTCCACGATCTCCACGGTTTCGCCCACCG
The DNA here is from genome assembly GCF_059739405.1 of Arthrobacter sp. TmtSoilC79. Classification (NCBI taxonomy): domain Bacteria; kingdom Bacillati; phylum Actinomycetota; class Actinomycetes; order Micrococcales; family Micrococcaceae; genus Arthrobacter; species Arthrobacter sp. TmtSoilC79. Next base: position 3,144,576 of record NZ_AP046051.1, read on the forward strand.
TGATGCGGGCATGGCGCTTGGAGGTCAAGGGGTCGGTGAGCCGGATGTCGGCGTCCCTGTCCCTGCCGATGTAGCTGGTGCCGAAAGGCAGCGAAAATTCGCGTCCGACGTCGGGCCCTGACATAACCCGCAGCGTCGCCGCTGCCGGTCCCCTGTTGGTGCCGTTTGCGTGGCCGTTCGAGGCGAACTGTTCACTGACCTGCGCGAGCGAAACCTTGGAACCAGGCCGCAGCCCGGACTCCAGCAAGTTGTCCGTGGGCCGCAGGACGTGCCCGGACAGGCCTCCTCCAACGAACGCTTCGTCCACGCTGATGGACAGGTTCGACGGCGGTTCGGTCCCCTTGCGTACGGGGTCGGCGGCCCAGAGTTCCGTGGCGATGTCAGCAACCGTGGCACGGCCATCCACCGTGACGGCGAGGTCCTTTGCTTCGGCAGGATCGCGCCGCAAGGTCAGGCGAAACTTCATCCTTCGTCGACTCCAGTCATTTTTTCAAGAAGGTGCAAATCCGCCGGGGTGACCAAATGCGAGGTCACAGCGTGCTCCACCAGGCGGGCGCGGCGATTGGTGGCTAGTTTTCCGGCGCCTCCGCGCAGGCCCACTACGCCCACGCGGTCCAGTTTGTCGCACACGTTGTCCAGCTTGCGGTTGAAGCGGGTCAGCGCCCATCCCAGGCGCTTGGCAGCCTCTGCCGAGGAAGGAATGGCGCTGAAGCCGGTGCCTTCGCGCCGCAGCATGGGCTCAGCCAAGGCCACGATCAAGGCCTTCTGCGAGTCGGTAAAGACCACGGGCCCAATGGTGGTGTCCCCGGCCTGGTCTTCTTCACGTGCTTCATGCCGGAACGATGGCGTCTTCAGGTGGACGGCGAACTCATAGGTGGTGGGACCGGCCGTGAAGATCACGTTGGTGTGGCTGAAGACCAAGGGAATCCTGGCGCCGGGCGCAAGCCAGGCCTGCATCCCGCCGGAACCATCGGCGATCGTGGCAGACAACATGCTGCCCACGTTGCTGAGCCACCACATGCCGTCGTAACGGGCAATCTGCAGGAAACGCCGGTGCAGGTACGGGTTGTCGTCGACCTCCAGATCACCTTCCCGACCAATGTCAAAGACGTCTTCGTCGGACGGTTCGTACCACTCCCCACAGAAATCTATTGCTAGATCCCCCATGATCTGTGCCTCCTATGTCGGTGATAAGTAAGTGTCATGCGCCGGTCAGCCTTCCAGGCAAGCAATGGATTCCGGGCCCTCCGGTGAGGCGCTGCCATCAGAGCGGACAATGATGACCTGGACACAAATGGGCGTTTCACCGAATCCGGAAACAAACGCCTTCTCGGTCTGGGTTGTCTCATAGGCGCCGTCGGCTTTGGCCGATTTGGTGCGCCACTTATAGGTGTCGCCCTCTTTTGGCTGCGGGTTCTTCCAGGAGAAAACAATGATGTTCGGGTCCTTGGTGTCCCGCGCTGCGGACAGTGCTTCGACGTCCGGGACGCTTCCACTGTCCAGGGGATCGGCCGGGGGCTTGCTCGCCGTTTCTGTCGGTGCAACCTTTGGTTGCGCCGACGAGCCCAGGACCACGCCAACAACGACGGCGACCACCAAGACTGCTGCTCCGGTGGCGGCGAGCCACAGGTTGCGTTTGCTGTGGTCGGCTGCCGGGGCGTCGTCGTCAACAGCCGTTGGCACCCCTGCGGAGGCAGAGGAGCGGCTGATGGTGGCATCATCCACAGGCTCAGGCGAGGACTGCCACCCCCGCAGCACTGTGGACTCTGCGACGTCCGGTTCTTGCACAGGGCTGTTGTCCCGGGCAGGCGCGTGAAATTGGGGCGGGGTTTGCTGGGCGGCTGCTTGCGTTGATTGGGCAGGGCTGGCTTGTTGGGCAGCGCTGGCTTGTTGGGCAGCGTTTGGTTGCTGAACAGCGTTTGGTTGCTGAACAGGGGTTGCTGGCTGGGCAGCGCTTCCTGGCGTTTGCTGTGCGGGCCTGAACTGGGTCGGCTGTACCGTTTTGGGCGGACCAGCCGACTGCGCAGGAGGCCGGGTGGCTCCTGGAACAGTGGAGGGAAAAGTCCGCGCCGGGAATGTGGGAGCCGAACCCGTGGTGGCCGTTCCGGAGGCGTCCGGATCGATGGACGCAATACTCCGGACCCGGGTTTCCTCGAAGTTGTCATCCGGATGCTGCTCGTCACCGTGCCCGGGCTCTTCGAGTACCTCAAACGGCGTCACGGACAGGTTCAGTTCTGTCTGGATCCGCTGGAGTGCCAAGGCAAAAGCATGGGCCGAGGAGTACCGGGACCCCGGCGATTTTGCCATGGCCGTAGCCAGGACGAGTTCCAGTGACTCCGGAACATCCGCCCGCCCAAGCCTGGGCAGGGGCGAATTGGTGATGCGTGAAATCAGCTCCCGCTGGGAGTTGTCCTGTCCGGGCAAAACGAACGGCGAACGGCCGGCCAAAAGCGTGTAAAGGGTGGCGCCCAGGGCCCAGATGTCCACGGGAACCCCGTCCACTGCGCCGCCACGGAACTGCTCAGGCGGCGACCACGGAATGGACATGCCGGCGTCGTCCTCGGTGTCCGCGCCAATGGTGCCGGAAATCCCAAAGTCCGTCAGGGCAGGCCGGTTGTAGTCAGTGACCAGGATGTTGGCAGGTTTGATGTCCCGGTGGACAATGCCGGCCCGGTGGGCAGTCTCGACGGCGGATGCCACCTGGATGCCGACGGCCAGGACCTCGTCCACGCTGAACCGCTGACGGCGGTAGCGGACATCAAGGCTTGGCCTGGAGCAATACTCCATGGCGAGGTAGGAATGGCCGTTCTCGGTGATCTCTGCTTCGAAGATCGTGACAATGTACGGGTGCGAGGACAACTGGGCCATCAGGTTGGCCTCGGACTCGAAGCGACGGCGCGCGCCCTCGGTCTTCAGGTCCGACAGCAGCACCTTGACGGCTACTTTGCGGCGGGGCCTGTCTTGCTCGTACAGGTAAACATCCGAGAATCCACCGGAGCCGAGCAGGCTGACGTACTGGAATCCCGGGATGGGTGGAGGCGGCGCGGGGGGCCTCTTGGAACTCAAAGAATCTCCTCGAAACGCAATGAAATATCGTCACCCAACTCTGCGATATCGCCATCGAGCAGGATGGCCATCTCGTTTTGGGCAAGCCTGCGGGGTGCCTGGCCTTCCCTGATCAACACGGTTCCGTTGGTTGCTTTCAGGTCGCACAGCATGACGTGCCAACCTTCCAACCTGACCTCGACGTGGGAGCGGGAGATGTCCCCACCGGGGCTCTCCACCTGCACCAGCTTGGGCATGGTGCCGCCCTGGACACGGGAAACGGAAGGTTGCCGTCCAATGATGAGCGACTGGTCAAGATCAATCAGCTCACCTGTCGAAAGGCGCATTCGGCCAAGACGTGGACGTGGGACCTGCTGCGCATCGCCGGACAAAGCTGTACCGCACACGGAACACTGCGGGTAGGTAGGCGGATTCGCGTGCCCTTGGGAGCACACCCTCGCCAGGACGCTTGGTCCGTTGGCAACCACTGCCTCCGACCCGTCTTTCGCCGCGTCCGACGCTGGTTTGGCCGCGTCCGTGGGATCCGCAACAAGGCTGCTCTTCATGATGGTTTGGCCGTCATGATCTGAATCTTCGTCAACCGCGGGAGAAGGCGCCGCTGGCCAGCCGCCTGGAAGCTGCGGGGCAGCGTCCACTCCACGCGGTGAGGGAGCCTGCCCGGGAGCTGGAACCGACCCAATGGCCGGCACCGCGGGCATATTCGAAAGCGGTGGCGGAACGCTGCCCGTGTCCGGTGCAGTGGGATTGTTGCGGAGCCAAGGGACGGAATCGATCAGCCCGGAGCCTCCGGTGGCTGCCGGGGGTTGCTCGACGGATTCCACGGCGGGTTCCACGGCGGGGGGCAGCTCAATGGGTTGCCCATGGCGTTCCGGAGCGGAGTGTTGCTGAACCGGGGACCCGGGGGCATCCGGTGTCTTGGACGCCGGGGCACCAGATATTTGGGACGCCGGGGCGTCGTGGTCATCGGAGTCGTCTTCCACGCGGACAGCCGCGTCTTCAATATTCCGCATCACCGTCTTGTCCCACAGGTGATCGTAATTGGTGGTGTTTTCCAACGTGGGCAACAACGGATCGGTGGTGCTGGTGTGGACAGGGACTTCCGACGCCTCCTGAACGTCCTCAACCGCAGGGCCATCTGCGGGTCCGTCCGCGGGTGGTGCCCCAACCGCCGCTTCCTTCGCGTCGTCGTTCGTTTCCGGACTCTGGAGACCAGGGGAATCCGGGAGAGCGCCCGCTTGCGAAGACCCAGCCGCCGCGGTGGTCTCCCCTGCCGGGGCAACTGTCAGTGAAGCCGCTCGGGTACCGTCAGCCGCAACCCCTTCAGGAGATTGCTCGGCTTCGTGGGATTCCTGGTCCCCTGGCCGGCCAGCGGCCGGCAGGTCATCAGCGTGCTGGTCATCAGCGTCTTGGACATCAGCGTGCTGGTCATCAGCGTGCTGGTCATCAGCGTGCTGGTCTTCAGCGTCTTGGACATCAGCGTGCTGGTCATCAGCGTGCCGGTCATCAGTGGGTTGGCTGGCGGAAAGCTGGCCCGGGGCGATGGTCAGGCCCAGGTCTGCCTCGGTGTAACCGATCATGGTCTCGTCCGAAACGCTGTCCCGCACGGCAGACCCGGCGTCGCGTTCCTTGGCCGGCACCTCCACAGGAACGGCTGCAGCGGATATCACCGGCACGGCGGGCCCGGCGTTGCCGTCCTTTGCCGGCACCTCCACGGGAACGGCTGAAGCAGGTATTGCGGGCACGTCATCGCTGACGGGTTCGCCGGGGGCAGCTTCCAGTGCTGACAAGAGCACCACGCCCTCCGCCACGGGAAGGCTGTTCAGGGGCATGTCCGAGGCGGAACCGCCACCAATCCGGAGGCTGTAGGAAGTTGCGCCGGCGAGCCGGCGTTCGGTCCATGTAGTGACATCACGTCCGGTGAGCTGTTCGGCACCCGACTCGAACTGGACCAGCAGTTCAAGATCACCACGAAGGAACACACGGAGCGCATCCTTGGCGTCAATGATCCCGAACGGAGGGATGCGGCTCAGGGATACGCCAAAGGCGTCCGTTACCTCGTGGAGGACTTCGTGGGCCTCGGGAGCTGATTCCAGCACCCCCCAAACAGTATCAATCAGGGCGTGCGGCGTATCCGGGCCAAGGAGCACCACCGTTCCGTTCCGCACCACGCCGAACCAGTCGCCCTGCTGGTAGCGGGTCTCCGACAGGTTACTGCTTGCCATCGACGCCTTCCTCCTGGTCCGCCGCGGGAAGCTCGTCTGTTCCATTCACCCAGGCCCTGGGAAGCGTGTCCTCTTCAACCTCGGCGGCAACCTCGGGGCGGGGCGCAGTGGTGGCGATGCCGGCGTCGTTCAGGACGTTCTTGGCGTCCACCACTATGACAGTGACGTTGTCACGGCCGCCGCTTCTGAGTGCGGCCTGGATCAGCGCGTCCACGGCGTCCTGCGGATGGGCCACAGTGCTGAGGATACGGAACATGTGGTCATCGCCCAGTTCACCGTTGAGGCCGTCGGAGCAAATCATGATCCGGTCGCCTTCCTGGATGGGAAGCAACCAGAAATCCGCTTCGGTCTCATCTCCCGTGCCCAGGGCGCGGGTCACAACGTGCCGCCGGGGATGGACCGTTGCCTGCTCTGCGGTGATGTCCCCGGAATCCACCAGTTCCTGCACCTCGGAGTGGTCAACGCTCACCTGGGTGAACTCCCCCTGGCTGAGGCGGTATGTCCTGGAATCGCCGATGTTCATCACCAGCCAATAGGGCAGGCCCATCTGTTCCACCACCACGACGCCGGACAGCGTGGTTCCGGCCCGGGCTCCGGTGGCGTTTCGAATAGCCGCGTCAGCCCTCAAGAGGCAGGCCTGCAGATCCGCCGCGGATGCTGTGCGGACACCGGCAGCAAGTTCGGGGGCGCTGCCCAGGGCCCGGACGCACATGCCGCTGGCAATTTCTCCGGCTTCGTGCCCGCCCATGCCATCGGCCACCGCGAAGACGGGGTCGGCAGCGATGAACGAATCCTCGTTCAATTCACGGCGGAGGCCGCGGTCCGTACCGTACCCGTAGCTCAGGCCAAAGGATGGCCCGCCCGGGACACCTGCTTCGGCGTTGGCAGGGGTGGCCGGCTGTGAATTCATGCTTGTCCTAGGTGGAAGGAACGGTCGCCAAAGTGAACGGTGGAACCGGGTCGGACCAGGACAGCCTGGCCCGGATGGAGTCGGGTCTGGAGGCCGTCGGGCGTGGTAACGGCACTGCCGTTGGTGGAGTTTCTGTCTGTGACCCAGACGCCATCGCCATCCACGCGCAGATGCAGGTGGGTTTTGGAAATGGACCGGCCGGGGTCCGCTACTGGCATCAGTTGTTCCACCGCTTCCCCTGGCTGTGGGGCAGGGTTGCGTCCCAGAAGAACCGAGCCACCAAGCTGGACGTCCTGGCCGTCGTCGATCCGAATCCGCAGGACCGCTTGCGCACGCTCGGCCCCAGGACGCATCTGGGTGCGCTCGACGTCGTCGTCGGGGTGCCCGGCAAAGCCGTGAACCGGTGCAGGAGGTTGTTGGATGACCTGGGGTTCAGGGGCGACCGGTGGCTGAATGACATGCGGCTGCTGCGCCACCGGGGCCGGGCGTTGTGCTGCCGTAGGGGGCCATGGAGCCGACGGCGGACGCCACTGGTTGGGGTCGTGGGATGGTTGCTGCGCGGCCGGCACCGCAGGGGTGGCATGCACCTGAGGCCCCTGGGCTTGAATCCCCTGAGCTGGGGAAGCAGTCCTCGGGGCGGCCTGCCCTGCGCCGGACGGCACCGGAGAAGCCACCGGCTGCACCGGCGGCAGGTCCATTGGAGCGAAACTATAAGGCCCCTGAATTCCGCCGGTAGCCACGGGGTTGCGTCCCGCGTGGACATCGAACATCAAGGATTTCGCTGCCTTGTCCTGCCAGCCGCGCAGTTTGCCGTCTTTATCCCAGGCATTGGAGACCACCACCAGGATGGCCCACACAACACCAAGGAATATCAAAGGAAGCCCGATCCACAGGACCAGGGAAATCAGGCCAAGCGCGGAAAGGACTACCGAGGTGATCCCGCCGAGGAGCAGGACACTGCCGGTGACGATGCCACGAACAAAAACGGCGCCTGCGCCGGGAGCGTACCCCTCGGCATCGGAGCTGCGGATTCCCATGAGCTGGTTGCCAATGGTGTTGCCGGATTTCGCCTCAAGGGCAAGCAGAACAAAGATGTAGACAACGGTGACGCCCAGGCCGATGCTGCCCAGGAGGACCAGCAGGCCGGTGTCATAAACAATGAAGCCGTTCCGGCGGGTTTGGGTGATGCCCGCGATGCCTATGGCGAAGGTGGTGGCCAGGACTGCTAGTGGTCCAAGCCAATCCAGCACAGCAGCGCCCAGCCTTTTGCCTGCAGATGCGGGCACCAAGTCGAGCTTGGTGGTCATGGTGGTCCCTCCCCCTGGCCCAGTGATACGGTCCGGCGCGTTGCTGGTTCCCGGTGGCACCGGGTGTGCCGGCGACGCCGCCGCCGACACTACCGAGATACTACCGGGATCGGGCACGCCCTGCCGGGTGGCGAACTCCAAAGCCGCTTTTTGGGCGTGGTTGATGTTCCCTTCCTTGCGGGCTCCACGGTTGCTCAGCGGGGAACCGCACTGGGTGCAGAACGCAGCCCCGGGACGGACTGCATGCTTGCAGGCCGGGCAGAGTTCGGCCTCATTACTCATTGGTGGTGTCCTTCTTGAACGGCCAAGTGAAGCGACGACGTGTCGCCGGATCAGTGGTTCCCAGCTCCCGGCGCCTCAAGGCGGCCCGCCCATCGGACAACAGGGACCTCGGCGAGAACCTGGCCTGCTGCCGTTTCCAGAAACCGACGCTTCCAGTGATGTCGGTCAAGGACGAGTCAACGATCTCCCAGTAGTCCTTGACCTCGTCCTCGCTTGGTTGACCGGCGCCAAAGACGGCAGCGTCGGCGCGGTGGGCCAGCATCGTGGTGGTGCCGCCCGCGTTCGGGAACGCCTCCGCGATGACCGTGGCCGACTCGCGGCGCGTGGACTTGGTATCGATCGAGGCACCCATGTCGGTGGCAAGGCTGATCACTTCGTTCCATCCGCCGCCGACCCGCTGCGCAGGGTGGCCGTCACGGAAACGGGCCTTCCGGCGTCGTGCCTTCAACAGGAGGATGAGCAACAGCGGCAAGGCCAGGATCCCCAACGGAATCAGCGCAACACCGATGGCTGCCAACAACGGACCCCAGAACAGCCAAGGGTTGTTCTTCTTCTCATCAGCGTCCAAGGCATCCGGGGTGGAGTCCGGCGGGAGGTCTGCCGGTTCCTGCGGCGGGGGCGGCGGCTGCAGCACCTGCGGCTTGGGCTTGGACTTGTTCTCCGGGTCCGGCGGGATGGGCACGTTGTCTTTGGGCGGGGTGGGATCGAAGGCAACCCAACCCACACGGTCGAAAGCAACCTCAACCCAGGCATGGACGTCCTTGCCGGTGATTTTGATATCCCCGGCGCCATTTTCGGGGCTCTTCGGATCGGGGTAGAAGCCCATCACCACGCGCGAGGGGATGCCCAGGTGCCGGAGCATGAGGGACATGGAGACGGCGTACTGCTCATCATCGCCCAGCATCTGCTTGGCGGAGAGCATGTTCCGGATACGTGCGGCGCTGTGGCCGGGCAGGCTCGGAAGCTGTCCCTCCGTCACCAAGCCATTGCTGAACGCACCGCTCTTCTGGAAGTGAGCTTCAATCTGCCGCACGCGGTCAATGGCCGTCGGCGCATCCGCGGACAATTCGTTGGCCTGGGAGGCGACGATCGGCGGCACTTCCTGCGCCTCAGGCAGAGTGAGCTTTGCGAAGTCGTACTGCGTCAACTGCCCGTGCTCCAAGGTACCGGGGTCCGAGACCTGCACGGTGTAGTTCTCACCCTTGGACAAACCCTTGGTGCTTACAGCGGTGTCCGTGCCGGCATTGAAGTAAAGCCCTGAGGCCGCGCCGGACGTGTCGGAGAAACTCATGCCGGTGGTGTGCCGGCCGCCCGGGACGAAGTACCCCTGGTAGTCCTCCACAGTGATGTCCAAGGTGTAGTTGGTGCCCTTCACCGGGCTCCCGGTATCGGCCAGCGTATTGAGCGAGCGGGCGTCGCCCACCTTGCTGAAGTTGCCGGAACTGTTGGGATCCATGGTGTAGTTCAGGCCGTTGAAGGCGTCCAGCGCAGCCAGGCGCACTCGGGCATCCTTGGGCAAGCCCTTGACGGTAAAAAGCGTGCTGTCCTTCTCGTCCTTGACGAAGTTCCGGAAGCTCGCCAGAGGAGTGATGTAGTCACGCGGATCGAACGGCGGGACAATCGTGTTCCGCAGGACCTTCCGGTCATCGCTGGCCGTCACAATCGGCGAGGCGATGGCGGTGACACCGACGGCGACCGCGATCACGGCAGCAGCAGTCCCAAGCCTGCGAAGCTGGCCGCGGCGGGCCGCACCGGCGTCGGAATCCGGCCTGTTGGCCGAGACGGTCTTGGTGCTCCGCTGCCGAAGGACATCGCGGCGGAACGTCGCCCATACGATCGAAACGATGGTGAGGGAAACACCGCGCTCCACGTTGAGGAAGCTTGCACTGGTGCTGAAAGCGATGCCTGTCACGAACAACACCAGGACGGGCAACAACGGCCAGTACGGGCTCTTCAGGCGCCATGTCAGCAGGCCCGCGGCCAGTGCCGTGAGCAGCGAGCTGAGGAATGGCACAATGAGCATCCCGTTGGCTGTGCCCACGGGAACGCCCACTGTGAGCATGTCCTTCCAGGAAAACACCACGCCCAGCAGCAGGGTCCGCAACGAATCGAGGCTCGGCAGGACGCCAAAGACCGCTGAATCCGGGACAGCCAGGGCAGAACCGAACAGCATGTAGGCGCCGAAGGTCACTGCTGCGGTGATCAGCAGCCCCAAACGAAGATGGGCGTTCAGGACCGCTATGCCCAGTCCGAGCAGCAGACCGCCCAGACCGGCAACCAGATAGTGCGCATCTCCGCCGAAGCTCAGGCTGAATCCGAGGACTCCAAGGAAAAGCAGCACCGCCAGGGCACCGCAATCCACGGCGAAGTGCCACAACGGGCGGCCGTCGGCAAAAATCGACCCGCCGGAGGGGCCCTTGGCGCGGCCTGAGGACCTGGCGCCCTTGGCATCGCGGGGACGCACGCGTAGATTCGGCGCGGTGCTCATGCTGCCGCCTTTCGAAGAACAATGGCGAGGTCGTCCAGGTCGCCCACCGTGAGGACCGTCAGGTCCGCGATGTTGGCCCTCGACGGCGCCGCGCCGGGTTGGACGCGCACTGCCAGGCTTCGGACTCCCGGAGGCACGGACGCGGCGCAGGTACGGAGCTGGGTCGCGCTGACGTGGCTGCCCACGACGAAGAACACCACCGAAGCGTTCGGAACGGCGTCGGACAGGTTACGTGCGAGGTCGACGGCGGTCTTCCGCATGGGTGCCCCGACAATGCGGGTGGCGTCGTCCAGCAGGTTGCGGCCGGTTTCGCAGCGGAGCGGTCCTCTTTGGGTCAGGACGTCGAGATCGCGCTGCTCACTGATGGCCTGGCGTCCGATGGATGCCGCCACTGAGATGGCCATTTCGAACTCAGGCTCGGAATCGTATTCGTCAGTGTTGATGGACAGGGCGATGGCAAGGTGGGCGCGGCGGGTTTCTTCGAACTGGCGGACCATGAGTTTGTTGGTACGCGCCGTGGTCTTCCAGTGGATATGGCGGCGGTCATCGCCCGGAACATAATCCCGAAGTGCATGGAAGGAGACATCCGCGCTGGACAGCTCCGTGGTGGGCATGCCTTCGAGGTCACGGATGAAGCCGGCGGCAGAGCTGCCCAGCGACACCGTGCGGGGGTGGACGAAGAGGTCCACCGGTTCCGTCCACATCACCCTACGGCGCAGGAGGTGGAGGGGGTCGGCGCGTACCGAGCGAACCGGACCCACCACGATCACGGCGCGCCGGGCCGTGGGGATGGTGAAGAGATCCTCGTGGACCTGCGCCGGCTTCATGCGGGGCAGATGGAACACAGCAGTATTGGCGCCGACCGGAAGTTCCAACGCGGCCGGCAGCAACGGCCTGGTGGAGACGTTGGACACCGCAATACTGCCCACCGCGTCATCGCCCACAGCCACGCGCGTGCGGGCAAGGTCCAGGACCACACCGTAGGCCGAGCGGCCCACGATGAAGGCAATCGCCAGGACGAACAGGAGGAAGGCGACCATTGCCGCGGACTTGGCTTCCTGCCAGCCCCAAGCCTGTCCGGCCCACCAGAGTCCGATCGCAGCAGCCAGGACCACCCAGCCCAGCAGGCTCACTACGGACAGGACCGGCCACACGAACTTCAGCCATACTCCGCGCACGTTGTTCCAAGCCGGAGAGAGGAACTGGCCGGCTGTTCCCGCGGCTTCGGCCCAGACGGCGGCCGGGTGAAGTGAGCTGGACTTGCCCGGTTTCCCGGTTCGGCCAGGGCGGTTGCCTGGTTCGTTCCGGGGAGTGCGGGCGCCGCGGATCTTGCCGCTCACTGCCGCCGTAGCGCGCTTGAACGAGTCAGCAGCCCGGGTCAGGGGTGTGCTGGAGGACATGTGGAGGCCTTTGTTTGAGCTGGGGTGCAGGTGGGGGTGCCAGGCGCCGGACTGGTTTGACCCGGCGCCGGCGCTTGTGCCGGAGGCTAGGCCGTGGCGCGTTGCTGCGGAGCCGCGACGTCTGCCAGGACCCGGGTAAGGACTACCTCGGGCGTAGCACCGGAGAACTCAGCCTCGGGATCCATCACCAGGCGGTGCGTCCAGACCACTGGGGCCAGTTCCTTGATGTCATCCGGCAGCACGAAGTTGCGGCCCTGCCCGGCAGCCCAGACCTTGGCCGCCCGGACCATGGCAAGTGCACCACGAACGGAAACACCAAGGCGGGTCTCGGATGCGTTGCGGGTCTCCTCGCACAGGCGCGAGATGTACTCCAGTACGGCAGTGTCCACGTGGGTGGTAGCTGCGAGATCGGCCATGTCGGCCACAGCCTGGGTGGTGATGAGCGCCGTCAGTTCCTTGGACCGGTCCTTGAGGTTGGCCCCGCCCAACAAGCGCACTGTGGAGGCGTGGTCCGGGTACCCGATGGAGGTCTTGATCAGGAAGCGGTCCAACTGAGCTTCCGGCAGGCGGTACGTGCCTGCTTGCTCGATCGGGTTCTGGGTTGCCAACACCATGAACGGGCGGCCTGCCTCATAGGTGGTTCCATCCACGGTCACCCGGGATTCTTCCATGACTTCCAGCAGCGCGGACTGTGTCTTCGGCGACGCGCGGTTGATTTCATCGGCCAGGACGATGTTGTTGAACACCGGACCCTTGTGGAACTCGAACTTCTGGGTCTTTTGGTCATAGATGGTCACACCGGTGACGTCCGACGGCAGGAGGTCGGGCGTGAACTGGATACGGTTGTGCGAACCCTGCACCGTTGCTGCCAGGGCGCGGGCCAGCGACGTCTTGCCCGTTCCCGGCGCGTCTTCAAACAGGACGTGACCCTCGGCCAGCATCGCCGTGAAGGTCAGCCGGATGACGTGCTCCTTGCCGAGCACGGCCTTGCCCACGTTGGCCACGAGCTTCTCGAACGTTTCTGCAAACCAGGCGGCTTGCTCGTTTGTCATGGTCATCGGTTGATCCTGTTCCTTATGTATCGGTGGGGGTTTGACGTTGTTGTTGGCTGCCGCCCGGACAGGCTAGCAACCGCCGGGACGGCTGCCGTAGATGTCCACAGTGGTGGACTTCACGAACCAGCCCGGGTGGCTGCCCTCGGTGACGCGGTACCAGGGCGTGCCGTTGTTGTAGATGTTCTTGGTGCAATCGATCTTCAGGCGTCCCTCGGACCGTGAAACCCAGCCAACACCACAGGACGGGCCGCTCGGGTTGAAGGTATCGGGCTGCCCGGGCTTACCGGGACAGGTGTTGTTGTGCGCCTGGATTGTGGTGGACGGCGGTGGTGGCGGGGGTGGCGGCGTGGGGTCAGCGCCGCTGGTGGCGTTGACATTCCCGCTCCCTGGACCAGCCACGACAGTGACTGCCCTGACCTTCAATTGCCGGGTCTTATCCCAGCCGCCGCCGGGGGCGTCATAGCTGTTTGCCTTACCTACGCTCGTCCATCCGCCGTTGTCGAGGCTGACCTCGTAGTGGTCCAGGGGTCGGCCGTTCATGGCCGGGTTGTTCCAGGTCCAGTGAACCTGGCCGTCACCCTTGGCAGACTTTCCACCACTGACATTCGGGGCGTTGGGCGGACCGTACGGGTTGCCAGTGCCGATGGCCTTGGCATCGCCTGCCATACCGTTCTTGACCGAGGTGGCAATGATGTTCACCACCACATTGGTGCCGTTGGGTTGGCCGCCGATACTTCCACCTCCACGGCCGATCGGGCCTGAGCCATAAGCCGTTTGCCAGCGATAGGTGATCTCGTTGTCCTGGGACCCGTTGCGTTCGGCGGCAGTCAGCGGTGTGAACGCAACAGTGAGTTGGCCACTGGTTCCGGTGGCTGTGACGGAGCCACTGCCCACCGTGCCGGGCTTGCCGGCAGCGCGGATTGCCGCAGACTGCTGGCTGACTCCGCTGACGCCTGCCTTGTTGGTAGCCGACACCGTGAACGTGTAATCAGCTTCAGCGTTGGCAACGGTGACGTTCTGCGAGGTCGCCCCCACCGACTGCGTTGCCACCACGGCACCGCCCCGGTAAGTGGTCAACGTGTAGGCGGACACGGCGTCGCCGTTGTTGTTCGGCGCAGCCCAGGTGACCTGGAGCTGACTCTGGTTGCCAAGGGGTTTGGCGCCGGCTACTGAAGGCGCGGCAGGGGTTGCCGGTACGCCGGCCGGCGTTTCCGCCGCCGAGTAGGGGCTCCACTCGGAGGGTTCCTTGGCGTCGTTCCGGGCCAGGACACGGACCTTGTAGGCCACACCGTTGGTCAGCCCGGTCCAGACGTGGCTGTTGCCCGTGAGGTTCTGGATCTGGGGGTTCTGACCGGCCGGAGCCGGTGAGATTTCGAGATCGTAGGACTTGATGGGCGAGCCCTTGCTGCCAGGGGCAATCCAGGCCACCGAGAGTTGCTTGTCACCAAACTTCAGCGTGGGAGCAACCGGAGTGTCAGGCTTGACGTCCGGACGGACTTCGGCGGAAACCGGAGAGCGCTCGGATTCATTGATCGCATTGGTGGCGGTGACGGCAAAGTGGTACTTCACGTTGTTGGTCAGCCCGGTCAACGTACACGTATTCGCGGGACAGTCCTGCTTGAAGCCGTTCTCCCCGTACACCGTGTACTTGGTGATGGGTGAGCCGCGATCAGCAGGCGCGTTCCACGTCAGCAATGCTGTCTGGTCGCCCACGCTTTGGGCCAACGGCGTGGTGGGTGCCGCCGGCTTGTCCTTGACCGTGAGTCGGATGCGGCCCGTCGCATACCGCGAGAGCTCACCTGTCTTGTCCTGCACTGTGTACGCCACAACCATGGTTCCGGTGAAGCCGCCTGCGGGAGTTACCGTGACGTTGCCGCCCCCTGCCTCGGCCGTTCCTTGTCCCGTTTCCGTCACAGCCGAAACGATCTTCAACGGCGTGTCCGGGAACGGATTGGAGTCGTTCGCCAAGGCGTTGACGGTGACGGGCTTTCCGGATTGCGCCTCCGGTTCAACATCGTCATTGGCTACCGGCTTGGGCCGGTTGGACGCCGTCAACCGCAGTTTGTACGTCGCAATCGCTTCGAGGCCGCGAGGGTCCTTGGCCTTCACCTGGACCGTGCCGCCTTGCCCGATTTGCACGGAGTCGTCGGCGGAGACCTTCAAAGTCTTGCCATCGACGTTCACCCTGAATCCACCCGGGGCTGCACCGGCCAACTCATACTTCATGTTCTGAACGTCGTCGGAGTCAGGATCGGACGCCAGCTTCTCCAGGTCCAGGCTGGCCGAGTCACCCTTGGGAACGTCCACGTCACTGCCAAGCAGCACCGGCGGGTTGTTCTTGTTCGGATCAGGCAGCACCTTGGTACGGATACTCAACGTGGACTTCAGTCCGTTGGGGTCATCAGGGCCTGAACCATCAGTGACTTCGAAGCTGATGGACCCGGGGCCGACGTATTCGGCACCGGCGGTGTACTTGATGGCCGTTCCGTTGCCCGCAACGGGGTCGCTGCCGTCCGCACCAATGAGCTTGATGCGGTCCGCCTGGGTCAACCGGGGCGACTTTCCATCGCGCACCTTGACCCATTCGGCCAGGTTAACGGTGACGGACTGGCCCGAAACCAGTTCCACCACTTCGTCCTTGGCAAGAGTCGGAACCTGCTGGCCGATGCCCGGAACCCAGATGATGGCTGTGGACTTCTGGCCGTCCACGTCTTCCACGGTGTACGGCACCAGTTGCGGCTGCTCGGTGAGGTCCACCACCACGTTTCCTTCGGAACCGGGACGGGCCGTTTCCAAACCTGTGGTGACCTTGAGGTTCTCCCCCACGCCGTCAGGATCCTCGTCGTTCTTCAGGACCGGAACGTCCACTGCGGTCTTACCCAGCGTTTGGGCGGACGTGACGCGGTCATCGCGTGCGATGGGTGCCTGCAGCGGAATGTCGTTCTTGACGATCACCCGGATGCTGGCCTGGCCCACGGCGTCCCGGTCATCGGCCACCGAATAGCGGACGTTGACAGTGCCCTCGGCTGCCGGCGCTGTGACCAGGACCCGGCCGCTGGTCTTGCTGACCTGTGCTTCAAGCCCTGCGTCGGCCTCGATGCTGTCCGTCAGGATACGGATGATGTCGCCGTCGGGATCGGTGTCGTTGGCAGTGGCATCCACGGCGATCTGCCGTCCGGGCCGAACCCGCACTTCGTCATCCACCGGGGCAGGCTTTTGGTTGTCTTCACCGCGGGGCGCGACGCCGACCGTCACCGTTCCGGTATTGACCGCACCTTGGCGGTCAATCACCTTGTATCGGAAGGTGTCGGTTCCCGCGCCATCACCTGCGGCGACGAAATCGATGAAGCTGCTGCCCGCCGTCGCGGTTCCCATGGTGGGGGTGCTGTCGATGCCCGTGAGCTGGACCGAGTCGCCGTCGGGGTCGATGCCGTCCAGCGGTACGGGAATCCGGACGCTGCCGCCTGCCACCACGCGTGCGGTGAGGTTCTGCGGCTGCGGACGTGAGTTCTGCGCACCTTCCAACGGCAGGATGTGGATGGTCACAGCCGCGGCGCTCTTCTGGCCCTGCGGGTCCACGGCGTTGTAGATGGCACGCACGGTCTTGGGGGTGGGGCCGGCGATGAAACGCAAGGTCTTTTCGGAAATGAACGCCTTGCCATCCTCTTCCGGAATGGTTTGCGCCAGTACGGGATCAACGGACAGTTCTTCGCCCTGCGGGTGTGTGTCGTTGTCCAGGACCGGAATGGTCACGACGTCGTTAACGCGGACGTTGACTTCGTCCGGTTTCGGTTGGGGAGCTTCGACGACGGCGGGGGCCGGCACCGGGACAACACCCACGGTGCCTGTGGCCGAGGCGCGGCCGTTGGACATGGTGTAGCTGAAAACGAACGGCTCTTTCGCGCCGAGGACGTCGGTAACGCGCAGGACGCTGTGGTCAATCACGCTGACCGAGGCCGAGGAGCCATCCGGGACGGTAACTGACTGGAGAACCAGAACGCCGCCGGAAGGATCCGAGTCGTTGGCCAGCGGATCAACCAGGACGCTGCCACCTACCGGGAGCAGGGCGACGTCGTGGACCGCAACCGGCGCACCGGAGTCCTTGCCGGATTCGACGTCCACGCGGATCAGGCCTTGGCTGCTTTGGGGGCCATTGCTGGCGATGTACGTCAAGTAGACCGGACCCGGTGTGGTGCTCCGGAAAGTGAACGTACCGCCGTCGGTCACGGGACCCAGTTCCGCAGGTCCGGCGGCCTCTACGTGGGCAACGCGCAAAGCGCCACCGTTGGGGTCGACGTCGTTCTTGAGGGGTGCGATGACAAGGTCCTGGCCCACCACTGCCGTGACGTGGTCGGCGTTGACCACCGGCGCCAAAGCGCCCGGCGGCTGAACGTTGACAACGATCCTGCCCGTGGTGGTGGCCCGGCCGTCCCATACCGTGATGGTGACGTTCTTCTTGCCCGGTGCTGCACCCGAGTCCTGGTACGTGAGCAGGCCGTCGCGGCGGACCTTCACCTGGTCCTGGTCGTTGTCCGTCTTGGCGTCCAGAAGCACGAGGTCGTCGCCGTCAGGGTCCATCCAGTCTGTCAGGATGTTCTGGCTGACGGACTTGCCCTGCTCCACCAGCATGGTGGTGGGCTCGCCGCGTTTGAAGAAGGGAGGCTTGTTGTCCTCCGGAGCGACCACGCGCAGCGTCACCTGGCCACCGGCGGACAAGCCACGTCCGTCCGAAGCGTTGTAGTCGAAGGTTTCCGTACCGGGCTTGGCGTCAGCGGGAACCTTGAGCTGGAACGCTGAGCCACCATAGATGTTCTCCAGCGCCCCCGATTTGGGTCCGTTCGCGCCCACCGCTGCGGTGAGGACGTCGCCGTCGGGGTCTGAATCATTGTCCAGGACGCTGAGGATAGTGGTTCGGCCAGGCCTGACACCGAACTCGTCCGGCTTGGTTTCCGGAGCACGGTTGGGTTTGGTGCGGTCCGGCAGGACGTTGATGGTGTTGTTGTCCGCGGACTCCTGGTCCTGGTCATCGGACTGGTTCTTGGGAGGGACAACATCGTCCCAGTTGTTGACGAGCTGCATGTTCTGGTTGACCAGCCACACGCTGCCCGAGTTCACGTCATTGAGGACTACGAGGTCGCGGTTGACGCGGAAAACGTAGCTGGGCGAGGCACTTGCCTTGGGGACGTCGTTCTTCTTGTCATCGGCATCGTTCTCGCAGTCGCGGACATACTTGTTGGCCCCGGACCAGGCTGCGTGAACACACTTGCTGACCTGCACTGGCGCTGCCGGGACACCTTCACCGTCGGCGTTGACTGTTGCCGCGGTGGCCCCATCCAAGGGCTGCTTCAGCAGGGCTTTCCGCGTGGCGATGGCAACGAAGCTGCTGTCCTCGCCGCTCTGTTGCAGCTTGGCTTCCCTTGCGTCCTGCAACTGAAGTTTGCGGCCGCCGGGCAGGAACAGGTTGCCGGAACCGGCGTCGAGGACTACCGGCTTGTCCCCCACGACAGCGATCTGGAGGTCTCCGGCGCCTTTGAGTTCGTCAATTTTGGTGACCTGTGAGTCTGTCCGCTCGCCATTGGCATCAACCGCGGTAACGGTGATTTCGCCCTTCCCCGGATCCGCTGTGTAGATGCGGTTATCGGCACCTACAGCGGAAACCAATCCCTGTTCGCCGGTCAGGACCGGTTCGGTGCCTTCTTCATCGAAACCGTTGACGGTGGAGGGCGACAACGCCCAAACCTTGCCCCGGGCGGGATCGGTCACCGACAGGACGGTGGAACCGTAGCTCACCTGCGAGGACGACGGCAGCTGCTTGTCGCCGCCAAGCTTGAGGTTCGCGGCAGAGACCTGGTTGATGGTGGAACCGGATTCGTCGTCGACAAAGACGTTGCCGTCATGCTGCAGGACGTCAAAGGTGGTGGTTGCCGGAGTCACGGCACCATCGAGAACACGCGACGGGTAGTTCAACCGGCCCACGGCGTTCTTGGTCTTGCTCACAACCCACACGCCGCCGTCGTTCAAGTCCACCTCAGTGGTCTTGAAACCCGGGTACAGCACAGCCCCGGTGATCAACAACGCGCCCGCTGCCGTGGCAGCAGTTCCCGCTATGAACTTCTTGTTTTGACGCCTCGTCAGCCTCAACTTGCCGAAGAAATTTCTCACAGCCCCAAAATTCCCTTGATATACAGCCGCTCCCCAGCGGCGTCCGGGCCAACCGACACATGCCGGCAGCCGTGCATTCCGCAGTACCCCCATACGGCGGCGGAATTTTCAGTCCCTAAGACTATCCCACGCACCCCACGTCCAATCGAGGAAACCCGAGACCGGGCTATCCATTGGCTTTGACAGACTACGGCCTTAACCACTGGGCGCGCGATGGGGAGATGTGCCCCGTCCGTAACCTTGATGAAGCTCAGCACGGGGGCGCTCCAATGCCTGCGGGATCCGGAAGGTGGGTGTGACCTGCGATGATGTACCGCCCTACGTTGCGGTAAGAGCCCGACTCGATGCGCCACCAGCGGTGCATACCGGTCCAGTTATCTGTTTGGTCAATGTAACAACGGACCACAATGGCGCCTTGGTCAGCTGAGGCCATCCATGGTGGCGTGTTGTTGCTTTGTCCGTCACACGTGAATTTCTTCGGGTCGTAGTTCGCGCCGCCCAAGGTAAAGCTGCAGGACCGCACCACGGCTCCTGGGTTCATGGTGGTGGTCCACTCCCCTTGGCGCCCGGACTTGGCACTGGCCGATGCCACGGGCCCACCGGTTCCCAGCGAGTTGAACGTCTGCACCGTGATGCTGTGAGCCTCTTCCCACCCGGCGGTGTTGATGGTCCGGCTGCCCGAGGCTCCCACAGTTTCCCACCCGCCGTTGTCGATGCGGATCTTCGTCGTCTTCACATCGTTGGTGGATGCCGATGGTGACGACCAGTTGAAGGTCACCGATTTCTGGTTCACGGCTCCGTTGGATCCCGACGCCGACGGCGTCCCCGGCGCACCAAATGGCGTTGCGGTGGCAGCTTTGCTGGCGTCGGAACTGGGCGCCACGGTTGAATGTGCTGTCACGGTCACGTTGGTGGCCTGGCCATTGGCGAAACCTCCTACGGTCTGCCCGGGCTGGATAGCGCCGGAGCGTCCGCCTGCGGAGTAGGTGTAGCTGACTTCGTTGGCCTTGGAGCCGTTGCGCTGGGTTTCGCCGAGCGCGGTGAAATTGATGGTGAGCTGGCCGCCGGCGGCGCCGGTGTTGGCCGGCGTCGCGCTGACGTTTTGAACGGTACCCAACTTTCCGGTGGCCCTGCGCGGTGGCGAAGCCGCGCTGACCAGGCTCTTGCCTGCTTTGTTTTCGGCCTGGACAGTAAACGTGTACGCCGATTGGTCGGTGGCAACCTCGAAGGTGGCTGTTCGGACGTTCCCAGGAACGGTTTGCGTCTGGGTGGTTCCGCTGCCGCCACTCATGGTGACGTAATAGCTCTTGATGGGGTCACCATTGATGCCCGGCTCGGCCCAGTCGACGCGGAGCTGGTTCCTGGATCCGAGGGCGGAGACCACGCTGGTGCTCGGCGGCGCCGGTGTCCCCGGGATGCCCGCCGGGTGGTCCTCGGCGGAATACAGCCCCCAGTCGGACGGGCCAAGATCGTTGACGGCCTGCGCGCGCACCTTGTACTTCACACCGTTGGTCAGGCCGGGCCACGTGTAGCTAAGGCCGGTGACCTCGTTCTTGACGGCGATTCCGTTGGCCGGCGGCGGTGAGATCTCCAGGTTGTAATGCTTCACCGGCGAACCCTCGGTTTTGGCGGGGGTCCAGGTGATGGCGAGGTCCTTGTCTCCTGCTTTGACCGTGGGGACGTCCGGGGGCGACGGCTTCTCATCCGGGGTGATCTCATTGGAGGGCACGGAGGGCTGGGACTCGCCCACTTCATTGGTGGCAACCACGGTGAAGACGTACTTGACGTTGTTGGTCAGGCCAGTCAACGTACACGTCGTGGTCGGGCACTCCTGCTGGAACCCCGCAGCCTTGACCGTGTACTTGGTGATGGCTGCGCCGTTATCCGACGGCGGCGCCCACTTGAGGACGGCCGTTTTGCTGCGGACGTCCGTAGCCACCGGCGCCGAAGGAGCGTCGGGTTTGTCCCGCACGGTGATCCGGACACGGCCCACGGCTTGCCGGCTGGGATCATCGGTCTTGTCCTTGATGGTGTACCTGACCACCAGGACCCCCTTGAAGCCGTCGGCAGGCGTCACCGTGATGGAGTCGCCTCCAATGCCAGGCTCGCCTGATGCGGATCCGGTTTCCACCACGGCGGAAACCACGGTCAAGGGTTCGCTGAAGGGGTTGAAGTCGTTGCCCAGCACATTGATGGTTTCGGACTTCCCGGCGTTGGCTTTATCGAGGACGTCATCGTTGGCTGCCGGTTTGGGTCGGTTCGATGAGACCACGGAGACGGTGACGGCTGCCTTCACAGGCTCTGAGCGGCCATCTGTCACCTTGAGCGGCACGGTCCCGCGGGCACCGGGGTTGAGTGAACCCCCGGGGGTGATTTTCAGGACCGTACCCTCCACCCGCGCGTCGAATCCGCCGGGCAGGTCACCGTCCACGCTGAACGTGAGCTTGCCTTGGTCCTGCTCATCAACGTCCGCGGCAAGGTTGGCCAGGTCCAGCTCAGTGGTGTCCCCCTTCGGCGCTTCAATGGCAGCTCCACTGAAGGTGGGGGCGTGATTGGCGTTGGGGTTCGGGAGCACCTTGGTTTGGATGGTCAGGGTGGACTTCAAGCCCTCGGCATCGTCCGGACCGCTGCCGTCGGTCACTTCGAAGGTGATGGACCCGGGGCCAACGTACTCAGGCTTGGCAGCATACCTCAGCGCAGTACCGTCACCAGCAATGACGTTGGTGGAGTCACCGCCCAGGACACGGATCTTGTCAGCCACCGTGATGCGGGGTTGGCGGCCGTCCCTGACCTTGACGTGGTCCTGGAGGGCCAAAGTGACTTCCTCCCCCGCTGTGACCTCCACGATCTCCGTGGTGGAAAGCGTGGGGTACTGGAGGCCCTGGCCTGGAATCCACATGACGGCCGTAGCGGATTGTCCGTCAATGTCCGTGACGGTATATGGAATCAACTGGTCCTCGGGCAGGAGTGTCACCACCACGTTTCCGGCGGTTCCGACGCGCGCATTCGGGTTTCCGTCCGGCAGGGAAATGGTGAGGTCCTCCGCCACGCCGTCGGGATCGGAATCGTTCTTCACCACCGGAACGTCAACCGCAGTCTTACCCAGGGTCTCGGCCAGCGTGATCCGATCGTCCACTGCCACGGGGGCATGGAGCGGCGCGGTCGGGCTTGTCTTGACACGGATGACCGCCGCGGCTTCTGCCTTCTTATCGTCCTGTATCCGGTAACTGATGCTGTCCGTGCCGGCGGCACCCGGAGCTGTGAGGACTACCTTTCCTGCCGCAGCTTCAACCTGGAGCTCCGGCTTGGCCTCGAACGTCGGCACCAAAGCGATGGGATCGCCGTCGGGGTCTGAGTCGTTCTTCAGCGCATTCACCGCCACCCGCCGGCCGGGTCGGACATCAATGACATCGTCCACCGCGATGGGCTTCTGGTTATCGGCTTCCGCAGGCGCGATGCCCACGATCACGGTGCCGGTGTTCTCCGCACCAATACGGTCACGTACGCGGTAGCTGAAGGTGTCAGTGCCCGCAGACGTGCCTCCGGCGGTGAACTCGAGGTACCCATCGCGCAGGATGGCCGTCCCCAGCTCGGGAGCTTTGTCGATACCCATCAGCTGCACCGAGTCGCCGTCGGCATCGATGCCGTCCAAGGGAACAGGGATCCTGACCGTCATCCCCGCAACCACGCGGGCCGTCAGATTCCTGGGCTCCGGCCTGGTGTTGATGGCGTCGTCGCGGGCGCGGATGCGGATGGTAACTTGCTGCGAGTCAGTTTGGCCCGAGGCATTGCTGACCTTGTAGATCGCGTAAACGGTGGTGGGTTCCGGGCCTGCGATGTAGCGCAACGTGTTGCCGGCAAGGAAGATCCGCCCGGCTTTCTCGTCCGGCTGCTGGGCCAGGATCGGGTCCAGCGTTAGTTCTCCACCATTGGGGTCCGTGTCGTTCTCCAGGACCGGGATGGTGACGACGTCGCCGGCACGGACGGAGACTTCGTCCGGTTTCGCCTGCGGTGCCTGGAGTTTGGTCGGCGCCGGGACAACCTGGACCGAGATGTCCCCGCTTGCGGAGGCTTTGCCGTTGGAGATCGTGTATTTCAACGACAACTGTCCTTGGGCACGGATGTCGGTGATCTTGATGACCGAATGGTCAAGGACCGCGACCGATACCGGGAGCCCGTCGGCTGCAGTGACTGACTGGACTACCAGGACACCCCCGCTGGGATCCGAGTCGTTGCCCAACACGTCAACCACGGTGCTGCCGCCGCTGGGCAGGAGCGCAATATCTCGAACAGCAACAGGCGCACCGTCGCTGTTTCCGGAAACCACGTCCACACGCACCAACTGCTGCGCGCTTGCCGGCCCGTTGGTCACCATGTAAGTCACGTAATGGGCGCCGACGGTGCTGGAGTTGAAACTGAAAGTCTGCTGGTCCGGCCCCACCACCGCTGTTGACTGCGGATCCGGTTGTGCCTGCGCAAGCCGCAACGTGCCACCCTGTGGGTCGGTGTCGTTCTTGAGCGGCGCAATCACCGTATCCTGGCCCGCCACCGCGACCACATGGTCAGCGTTCGCGATGGGCGGCAGTGCACCTGAAGCACGAACGTCGACGCTGATCTGCCCTTGGGTGGTCAGCGACCCGTCCGAAACACTGACGGTTAGGGTTTTGCGGCCCGCTCCCGCCCCTGAATCCTGAAAGGTGAGCAAGCCGTCGGGCCGGATCCGGACCTGGTCCGCGGGATCGCTGCTGGAGACGGCGACGGCGAAGACGTCATCGCCGTCGGGGTCCAACCAATCGGTGAGGACAAACTGGCTGGCGATCTTCCCGGACTGGACCACCAACGTGTTGTTCCGGTTCGGCTTGGGCTGGGGTGCGTTGTTTTCCTCCGCTGGCACAACCCGCAGGTCAACATCGGCGCCGCCCGTACCGCCACGGCCATCATCCACCGAATACTTGAAAGTTTCCGAGCCCGTGGTTCCTGCTGGAACCGCAATCTGGAAGCCGGTGCCACCGTAGACGGCGGACAAAGCGCCTGACTTCAATGGCTCGCTGGTGCTGACCGTGAGGACGTCGCCGTCGGCATCGGCATCATTGTCCAGAACGGGCAGGACGGTGGTCTTACCGGCCCTGATCCCAAACGCATCAGATTTGGCCACTGGGGCGGTGTTGGGTTTGCTCCTGTCCGGAAGGACAGTCTGCTGGACTTCGTCCGCAGAGTCCTTGTCGGCGTCGTCCGAGGTCTGTTGGGGCGGGATGACGTCATCCCAGTTGTTGACCAACTGCATGTTCTGGTTGACCATCCAGACGTTGCCGGAGTTGACATCATTAAGCACCACGAGATCGCGGTTAACCCGGAAAACGTACGACGGCGACGCACTCGCCTTGGGAACGTCGGAGCGTTTGTTATCTGCCTCGTTGGCGCACTCCCGGACGTATTTGTTGGCGCCGGACCACGCGGCGTACGTGCAAGACCCCAGACGGACGGGGGCCGCCGGAATCCCTTGGCCGTCTGCCGAAACAGTCTTGGCGGTCCCGCCGTCGAGGGGCTGCAGAAGCAGCGCTTTCGGAGTAGCGATGGCCACACTGTTGGAGTCCGGGCCGCTCTGCTGCAGCTTTGCTTCCCGGGCATCGTCCAGATGGACCCTCTTGCCCCCGGGCAGCACGATCTCGCCCGTGGCAGCGTTGAGTACCACTGCTTTGTCGCCGACAGTGGCCAACTGGACTTCGCCGTCGGCCTTCAAAGCGTCATCACTCCTGACCTGCGAGTCCACGGCTTTGCCGTCAACGTCCACCTTTGTGGCCGTCAGCGTCCCCGCCTTCGGGTCCAGCGTGTGGATGGTGTCATCCACGCCCACCACTGAGGCCACGCCCGGCGACTGCTCGAACAAGGGTTCGGATTCGTCGCTGAAACCGCCAATGGACGTGGGCGAAACGGCCCAGACCTTGCCCTTGGACGGGTCTGTGACAGCCAGGACCTTGTTGCCGAAACTCACCTCTGCGGAGCCGGGAAGTTTTTGGTCCCCTCCGAGGCGCATGTTGGCTGCGCTGACGGGGTTGATGGTGCCGCCGTCGGCGTCATCAATGAAAATATCGCCGGCCTGCTGGAGGATGTCGAAGTTGGTACTTGCCGGAGTTACTGCTCCATCCAGCGATTTGGAGGGGTAATTGAGGCGGCCGGCCGCGTTCTTGGTCTTGCTGACCACCCATACACCGCCGTCGTTCAGGTCCACCTCGGTGGTCTTGAAACCCGGATAGAGGATGGCACCTGTTACCAGGACAGCTGCGGCGGCAGTGAAAGCAGTGCCTGCAATGACCTTCCGCCGGCGATTATTGGCACGGCGTTTTCCGGACCCATCAGACAGAGCCATCCCAGATTCCCCCACAGTTCAGGCAGCACGGAGCCGCCATCGCCGACCCCCACGGCGCAACACGACACAATCAACCCACAGCCTACCGGGTTACTCCATCGATTAGCTAAGTCGTGACCTAAATCGCACCCACACGCTCGCTCACATAACACCCCATAAAGCCGAACGCTCGCTCACATAACGCCCCCGAAGGCCGAACGCTCGCTCACATAACACCCCCGAAGGCCGAACGCTCGCTCACATAACACCCCTTAAAGCCGCACGCTCTCTCCCTTTCTTGAAGAAAGTGAGAGAGCGAACGGTCTAAACCCGGGGGACGTGATAGAGCGAACGGCTTGGAGGCGGCCCGGCCGGAGGCGTCTAGTCGAGTACCAAACCCTTGCCGCGGCCCCGGGCCAGCATGACGGGATGAATCTCGCCGAAACCGCGGACATTTTCAGATTTCTGCGGAACCAGGACGAACCGGTCATCCTGGCCCAACGCAGCGGCGGTCATGGCATCCACCAGGACAGTCCCGGGTTGGGCCAACGTGGTAAGGCGGGCAGCGAGGTTGACCGTTGGTCCATAAATGTCCCCCAGCCTGGAAAGGATGCGACCCCAAACCATGGAGACACGGCATTGCGGCAGGATCTCGTCTTCAGTAAAGGCCTGCGCCAATGCAAGGGAAATCTCGGCCCCTGCGGCTGGTGTCTCGGCAATGTAGAGGACTTCATCGCCCACGGTCTTGACCAGACGGCCGCCACCTACGGAGATAATTTCTGCGCACTTGTTCTCAAAGCGCTGCACCAACTGGGCAAGCGTCTTCTCGTTCATGCGGCGCGAAAGGCTGGTGTAGGAGACTAGGTCGGCGAAGCCCACTGCCCGAGCCAGGGGCAATGGCGAATCGTCTTCGTCGCCCTCACGGCCTTCCTCGCTGGCCTGAAGTCCGGCCTCGGCGCGAACCGCGAGGCGCTGCACACCGGCGTTAAGTTGACGGCGGTAGGAGTACACAAGGATCTCTTCAAGCGAATCCACCAGCGCCGGCAACTGACCTACCAATTGCTTGCGCGCCACTGCATCCGGAATCCCCTGCTCGGAGACCATGTCTTCCACCAGCGCTTCGATCTGCCAGACCACCATCCGGTCTGTCATCTGCCCGATTGAACGGGTAACGGAGATGGCGGCTTCCTCGGTCAATATCCCGGCCCGGACGAGGTCCAGGATGGTGGACAGGGCGGCCTGGTCCCGTTCGGTGAAAGCAACGTCTTCGTCGCCGAAGTTCGGGAATCCCAGGGCACGCCAGATTTTGCGGGCCGACAGGATGGAAACGCCCGCCCCCGCGGCAACTTCACGACGACGGAGCTTGCGTTCACCGCCCAGCAGCTTCGATTCCAGAGCTTTGATGGCAAGGCGCTCGGCGGACATGACACCAGTGGGCGGACCACTCTGCACCGCAACCGGAGCAGGGCCGGCGTCGGTGTCCTCATCCACGGAAGGCTCGGGGACGGCGTCGAACTCCTGGTCCAAGTCCCCGCCGGACTGCTGATCCTCAACGCTCATCTCTTCCACCTTCTCTCAGCTCCCATGGCAACTGGTCATAGTCCGTCAATACTTGGCCTTCAAAAACCTCACCTTGCGGGAGTTCATCCATGGCGTCAAGAATGAACCCCCGGAATTTTGCGACCTCGGGAACATCCGCCAGAACGGCCGTTCCGGAGTGCCCGGTATCCAAGGATATATTCCCGGAGTGCAATGCCCGTTGGAACATGCTCTGATGGACCCCCACATTGCGGATTGCCACGAGCGATACTTGCCAGTCCCGGCGTCGAAACATTCCGTATTTGGCACGTATCCGCCTGCTCGTCAGGATGTAACGGACGGAATTCCAGCGCATCACCCGGCGCAGGCTGTAGCCAAACACCAGCCAAGCTGCCAGCAACAGGCACAGCCCGATCAGCCATGGCGTCCATTCAACTGTAATGAAAGAAGCCAGACGCTGGGGATTGCCTTTGACAATCCAGGCGCAGGCATAGCCTGTGAGGGCCGGAGCAGCAAGGAAGGCAAGCACAGGAAAGAAAAGGGAGCGGGCCTGCTGACGCGTGATGGTGATGACCTGCTCTCCCGGAAGCAACTCCTTACGCATAACCGCTTTCTGTGGCGCGCAGGTGCACCACATCCCCAGCCGTCACCACATGCTCCCTGCCGCCGTGGTCTACCACCAGCAGGGATCCGTGCTCGTCCAGCCGCGAAGCATGGCCCACGAGTTCGAGATCTCCGGGCAAGTGCGCCCGTACTTCCCGCCCAAGGGTGACCATGGCCGACTCCACCCGCTTGTGCAGGGAAGCTCCGCCGGCCAAACCTGCGGCGGGGTCTCCTTCTGAATTGCAGAAACTGCGGTAAAGCCGTGCGAAGCGGGACAGGTAGCTTTTTAGCAGCGCGGTACGGTCCGTCGTCGTGGCCCCTTCCAAGGCCAGCGACGTAGCTGTCTTGACCGGCAATTCCTCCTCAGCCAGCGTCACGTTGAGGCCCACGCCGAGGATCACTGCTGGAACCGAGCCATCGCTGATGTTGGTCATCTGCGCCAGGATGCCGGCGATCTTGCGGCCGTTCACCAGGACGTCGTTGGGCCACTTGATATCGGCAGTAACCCCAGCCGTTTCCTGCAAAGCTTCACGCAGGGCAACCGCAGCCAGGAGGGACAGCCACGAGTAGCTCTGGGTGGGTACCGGCATGCCTTCGGCTGTGACAGGACGAAGCACCATGGATACAGACACCGCTGAGCGCTCGGGCGATTCCCACTGCCGGTCCAGCCGTCCACGCGCCGCCGTCTGGTGTTCGGCGGTCAGCACGGAAAGGTCAGTCCACTTCTTGGGCTCAACGGTGACCGCCCGCACCAGGTCCTGGTTGGTGGAGCCCGTGGATTGGACGATGTTCAGTTGCGAAATGCCCGCTGCCGACAGGAACTCCGGCTGCAGCAATGCTTCACGGTCCAACGCGGGCCGCTCGGGACCGGCGGCCGGGATGTGGGGTTCGCTGCTGTCTGGCTGTTCGGCATCCATAGCTGAATCCTATCCATTCGCAGCGAACACAGATGGGCCGCGCCCTGAAAAGGGTCTGGGAATACACCCAGAGAACGCCGAGTGGAAATCAGAGGAAGATGTCCGGAACCAGGCGGTCTTCGGGTGCACCGAGACTGTAGGGCGAAAAATCCGACACACCGGCTGCTGTCAGGACCTCTTCGTCGGTGAAGAATTTGCCTGTTGCCCCGGAACCGGTCAGGACAGCATGTGCGGCATCGGCCATGATTTCGGGGCCTCGTGCTGCTTGCACGATTTGCTGCCCGCCGGGCATGTTCCGGATCGCGGCCGTATCAATCAGCGTGCAGGGCCAGAGGGAGTTGACCGACACGCCGTCGTTCTTGAGCTCTTCGGCCAATCCCAGGGTGGTCAGGCTCATTCCGTACTTGGCCATGGTGTAGGCAAGATGCATGCCGGCCCATTTCGGGTCCAGGTTCAGCGGCGGGGACAGGGTGAGGATGTGGCCGTGGCTGGATTCCCTGAGCGCCGGCAGCGCGAGCTTGGAGAGCAGGAAGGTGCCACGAACGTTGATGTCCTGCATGAGGTCGTAACGCTTCATGTCAACAGCATCGGTCCGGGAAAGGTCAATGGCCGAGGCGTTGTTGACCACGACGTCGATACCTCCGAAACGCTCGACGGCGGCGGCGACGGCTGCGGCTACGTCGTCGTCATTGCGGACATCCCCGACGAGCGGCAATGCCTGGCCACCGGCAGCGACCAGCTGATCGGCGGCGGTGAAAACCGTGCCTTCGAGTTTGGGATGGGGATCCCCTGTCTTGGCCATGAGCACGATGTTGGCGCCGTCGCGGGCCGCACGCGTGGCGATGGCCAAGCCGATGCCCCGGCTGCCGCCGGACATCAGGATGGTCCTGCCCTTGAGCGAACCAGTAGCTACGTAGGGAGTCTGCGTGGGCGCAAGTGCGCCGGAAGCGTCGTTGCTTGAAGTCATGGGGACACTCTAACCCAACTATGTTACTGGCGGGTAACATGTGGGTGGCTTTGGCTTGGACGCGGAAAATTGTAGGGTTTCTACAGCGGTTCGCGGCAAAGGCGTCACTAGACTGGCCTGCGGGGCCTGTTCTTTGTACGGAAGCTACTTAAGCTTCATGACCAACACCGAACTGCGCCAGCGAAAATCAGCTACAGAGCCGGAGACACTTGATGAGCCACGATCTGACAACGACAGCGGGAAAGATTGCCGACTTCCGCGACCGCCAGGCCCGTGCAGAGCAACCTTCCGGCCCGGAAGCGATTGAGAAGCAGCACGCACGGGGCAAGAACACTGCCCGCGAACGCATTGATCTCCTGGTTGATCCGGGCTCCTTCGTCGAATTCGACGCCCTCGCAGTCCACCGCTCCACCGCTTTCGGCATGGAGAAAAAGAAACCCCTCGGCGACGGCGTGGTCTCCGGATACGGAACCGTTGATGGCCGCCTCATCGCGATCTACAGCCAGGACTTCAGCGTCTACGGTGGCTCGTTGAGCCAGGTCAACGGCGAGAAGATCGTCAAGGTCCAGGAATTCGCCCTCCGCAACGGGTGCCCTGTTGTGGGTATCAACGACGGCGGCGGCGCGCGCATCCAGGAAGGCGTCGCCTCGCTGGCCATGTTCGCTGACATATTCCGCAACAACGTCCATGCTTCCGGCGTTGTCCCCCAGATTTCCCTCATCATGGGCCCATGCGCCGGCGGCGCCGCCTACTCCCCTGCTTTGACCGACTATGTGGTGATGGTGGACAAGACCTCGCACATGTTCATCACCGGCCCCGACGTCATCAAGACGGTCACCGGCGAAGACGTGGACATGGAAACCCTCGGTGGGGCACGCCAGCACAATGCCACCACCGGAACCTCCACCTACCTTGCCTCCGATGAGGCTGACGCGATCGAGTTCGTGCGCGAACTCCTGGACTTCCTGCCCTCGAACAACCTCTCCGAAGCACCCGTGGTGGAGCACGACCAGGAACTGGAACTCAACGACGACGACCAAGCACTGGACGCGCTGATCCCCGATTCCGCCAACCAGCCCTACGACATGCGCAAGGTCATAGAGCAAATCGTGGACGACGCACACTTCCTCGAAATGCAGTCCCTGTACGCACCCAATGTGATGATCGGCTACGGCCGCGTTGAGGGACACACCGTGGGCATCGTGGCCAACCAGCCCATGCAGTTCGCTGGAACCCTGGACATCTCCGCCTCGGAAAAGGCTGCCCGCTTTGTCCGGCACTGCGACGCCTTCAACATCCCCATCATCACCCTGGTGGACGTCCCCGGCTTCCTGCCCGGCAAGGACCAGGAATTCCAGGGCATCATCCGCCGCGGCGCCAAGCTCCTCTACGCCTACGCCGAAGCAACGGTCCCCAAGCTCACGGTCATCACCCGCAAGGCTTACGGTGGAGCGTACATCGTGATGGGCTCCAAGAAGCTCGGCGCGGACCTCAACCTCGCATGGCCCACCGCCCAGATCGGCGTCATGGGCGCCCAGGGTGCCGTGAATATCCTGTACCGCCGCGACCTTGCTGCCGTTGCCGAAGCCGGCGGAGACGTGGAAGCCAAGCGCGCCGAGATTATCCAGGGCTACGAGGAAGAACTCCTCAACCCGTACCAGGCAGCTCAGCTTGGCTACGTGGACGCCGTCATCGCTCCGTCCGACACGCGCCTCCAGATCATCCGCGGCCTCCGAGCCCTCCGCGACAAGCGCGCCAGCCTGCCCACCAAGAAGCACGGAAACATCCCGCTGTGAGCACGCCGAAGCATCGCGCCGATTCGGCGCCGGACGCTGCTCCCGCAGAACCCGCCGTCCCGCTGTTTTCGGTGGTCAAGGGCGAACCGACAGCCGAAGAGCTCGCGGCGATTGCCGCCGTCGTGGTTTCACTCGGTACGCAGCAGGAGGCTGCCGCAGCCAAGCCGAACGTCCGGCATTGGGTGCGACGCCAGCAGCTGCGCCTGGACCCGTCACCGGGCCCTGGCGCATGGAAGCGCAGCCGCGGCTAGTTTTCCCGCACGTAGAAAAGTTCAACAACCCTTTCACGTAAGCGGTGTCGCAGCTAGGCTCTGTGGGTGACTACTGCAAACACTCCTGTACGCCCGAAGTCCGCCATCGATGCCGTCGCTGACGCGTACACAGAAAAGTTGATCGAACTCAATCCCGGCTTTGCCACCACGCTGGGCCTGCCGGGACACGAAACCGAATACCAGGACTACTCCCCTGCCGGTGCCGAGGCTCACGCGGAGGCCACAAGGTTGGCCTTGGATGCCCTGGCGGGCCTTGAGCCGTCTGACGACGTGGATGCCGTCACCCTGGACGCCATGCGCGAGCGGCTCGGCCTGGAATTGGAGATCCACGAGTCGGGTTGGGACCTCGCCGACCTGAACAACATTGCCTCTCCTGCCCAGGACATCCGCGCCATTTTCGATCTCATGCCTACCGAGACCGTCGAACACTGGGAACACCTTGCCGGCCGTGCAGGCAACGTTCCTGGCGCCATTGAGGGCTACATTGAGTCGCTTCGCTCCGCTGCCGACGCCGGGAAAGTAGCCGCCGCCCGCCAGGTCCGAATCGTGATCGAGCAGACCGGCCGCTACGCCTCAGAGGATGGCTTCTTCGCCAAAATGGCCACCAACGCTGCTATTGGTGGCTCCCCGCTGCCCGCCGAGGTTCAGTCAAAGCTCGACGCCGGGATTGCGGCCGCGCGTTCTGCGTACAGCGCCTTGGGTGAATACCTTCGGGACGAACTGTTGCCCCTGGCGCCGGAGAAGGATGCAGTCGGGCGCGAACGCTACGCGCTGGCCTCGCGTTCATTCGTTGGCGCCGAAGTAGATCTGGAAGAGACCTACGCTTGGGGCGTTCAGGAGCTCGAGAGGCTTATCGGCGAGCAGGAAAAGGTCGCGGCGCAGATCAAGCCCGGCGCCTCCATTGAAGAAGCCAAGGCCGTCCTCAATAGCGACCCTGCCCGCCAGATCAAGGGCACCGACGCCTTGAAAGCCTGGATGCAGGAACTCTCCGACCGCGCTGTCTCCGAGCTGGCCGATGTCCACTTCGACATCCCTGATGTCATGAAAACTCTTGAGTGCATGATCGCCCCCACCGACGAGGGCGGCATCTACTACACCGGCCCTTCCGACGACTTCTCCCGGCCCGGACGCATGTGGTGGTCAGTGCCGGCAGGCGAAGACACCTTCACCACCTGGTCCGAAACCACCACCGTTTTCCACGAAGGGGTGCCCGGCCACCACCTCCAAGTCGCCACGGCAACATACCGCCGGGAGCTGCTGAACAACTGGCGGCGGAACGTCTGCTGGGTCTCCGGCCATGGTGAAGGCTGGGCGCTCTACGCCGAGCAGCTCATGCTGGAACTGGGCTACCTCAAAGACCCAGGTGACCACATGGGCATGCTCGATGGCCAGCGGATGCGGGCAGCCCGCGTAGTGTTCGATATCGGTGTGCACCTGGAACTGCCCGTCCCCGAACGCTGGGGCACCGGCACCTGGACGCCGGAGAAGGGCTTCGACTTCCTCAAGGCCAACCTCGACATCAGCGAAGGCCAGCTTCAGTTCGAATTCACCCGCTACCTGGGCTGGCCGGGACAAGCTCCGTCCTACAAGGTGGGGCAGCGTCTGTGGGAGCAGATCCGTGCCGAGCTGGAGTCCCGTGAAGACTTCGACCTCAAGTCCTTCCACAGCAAGGCGTTGAACATCGGCTCGGTCGGTTTGGACGTGCTGCGCCGGGCGTTGCTGGGCTGACCCGGCTCGAGTGCCTCCGGCCAGAAGCTGGGGGCACTCGATGTGCTGCGACGCTGGTTCAGTCAAACTCCATGAAATCCCGTACTGCCGCAATCAGCCACTCATCCATCGAGTGGTATTCCGCTGCCTGGTGGCGTACGGCCGCCCCAGTTGCGTCCCGCATCACGTCGTAGTCATCGACGACCACGACGTTCTTTCCGGTCCAGCAGGCCACATCATCGTTATCGGACCTGCAGGCAAAAGGAATCAGGTTCCAGCCAGGGAAAACCTCGTCTGTGTGTTTCATTCGCTGCGCCTGCTGTGCTCCTCGTAGGAGTTCCCAAGGTTCCAGATCCACTATGCCTCGCTCGATCATGCGGTCATAAAGAACTGGCAATGCAAGATTCTGCGTCAATGGTTTTCCTCCCAGTGGCCGTCAAGCACATCTGAATTCTCGAACAGACTCTACAGTTCATTTCACATCGTGAAGGAGCTCCCTCAACCGAGTTTCCGTAGCGTCGACGTGCGAGACGAGATCCTCATTATCAATGGTCCGCAACACTGCCGATATGGCCGTTCGTAAGACATCAGATTCTCCGTCATCGACAGCTGAGGAATGGCCCGGGAGGCACTCCTGAAGCAGCTCTTCACGAGGGTCGTCTACCTCGTATCCAGGTGTTTCAAGAATCCAGCACATTATCATCCATGTCCGGGCTGTTCCACTAGCTCAGTCGATTTGTTGAAATGAATAGACCATCGGCGTGATGCGTAACATCTCGTGCAACTTCCACGTTGATTGTGTTGTTGCGCCAATCTGGAAGGCGAAGCGTCCACCGCCGGCCAATTCGCTTGCCACGGCATCCCGGTTCGACTCGGTGATACCCCTTGTCAACGTCAGGGTTCCACAATCGGAGGTGCTTATCTGCACCCGCGACCAGGTCCCTCCCCCTGACCCGAGACCGCCCTCCGCACCCATAACCGTGCATTCAATGGACACTCTATGAGTCTCGTCATACGCATCCGAAACCGTCGCCACAATAAATATAGCGACAGGCACCAGTAAGGCCGAGGACACGATCGTCCAAAAAACCCATCGATCCCTCCGGAGTTGCCTCTGCGACTTCTCGGATAGATGGCCTGACACCTCCCGACCCGTTGATGCGCTCATGTTTCCTCCTTGAGATACGTGCCCTATTCATTGGCGAGCACCAGAGTCCCTACCGCGGCAACTGGTATCGGGTCGGGGGTAAGACTGCAGAATCGGCCCTATGGAAGACGCCCCCCAGCGATTGGGTAACCCCTGCAGCAATCGTGAAAACTGCGGGATGCTTGTCCCTCCCCCTACCCAACGCTAGGCTTTTTCGGCTGTCTCGGCCAGATGAGCATATTGCCGTCGCATAGGTAAGGTCCGGAAGTTACCCAACTAGCAAGGTCAACTTTTGTCTAATGAATAGAAAACGCGTTAAGTGAAAGAGCAGCTGTCTGGAAATATGTCACCACATTTTATTCAAACAAACTTTTCTGACCGTCAAATGTGAGGCCAGGCACTCGCATTACCCAAGGGAGAAGGTCCGTATCAGCGAAAACATGAATTGAGCATTCCCCCGTAAAATGAAAAACAAGATCCGAAGCCCCAGGGGTCGCCGCAGATATGACCTCAAGTGAGCTACCGATTAACCTCTCTGCCTCAGCCTCAAGGTTTTCGGATTCCCAAGGAATCGTGCCTTCTGGTGTTTCAAGTTCCCACGGGCAGTTCAACGCAAGCGACCAATTCTCGCCCATTATGCACACGAATGGGTCGTTGGCCACTATGTGCGTTACCGACAATGGCAGAGCGTCCCTGAGAAGGGCGAAGCGGTGATTAGTCATGGCATCAGGTTGACGTGCGTGCGTTCGCGGACATAGAGAACCCGGTCAGACCTCGTAAGACCACTCGGCGGCTGCACTGGCTTTCCAGTAAAAGGATTGATCAAGCCATCATTCGCATTCGTAAATGAAGCCCTAAGTTGGGCAGCGCCTGAAGGTTCCATAATTCGCACTAGACTACCATCCGGCATGCTGTACATCATCCCTGGGGAAGTTGTCGGTACACCATGAAAACCCGCTCTTTGAAAACCTGTTTCCAAGGTGGTACGACTCGTCGGTATCACAACTCCGTCTGCGCTAGCAATGAATGCCGATCCAGCCGGATTAGACGAAACCATTGGTGAAGGCGGCAATTCGCCGAGGCGGGTCGTGGGCAGGGCCCGGAGGTCGACCCTGTTTGCGGCGCCTCCGATGGGGAGTGCGCCTGTTCCTCCGCCGAGGGCTGTTGCGCCGAGGAGGCCCGTTGGGGTGTGGGGTCCTGGGCCGGTAAGGTAGCCCCCGGCTCCGCTGATCGCCCCTTCAACTCCGTTTTCCACGGCCATCCGGGCCACGGGATTGTTGACGAGTTTGCCCGCCATCATCCCGACCCCGCCGCCGATCATGCCGAGGCCGCCGGAGATCGCTGCTTGGCCCCAGTTGACGTGGCCGGTGGTTGCTTTTTGGATGACGACGTCGGCGCCGAAGCTCATCAATCCCATGCCCGCGAGTTGTCCGCCGGGGACGAACATCAACACGGCCCCGCCGACCACAGCGGCCCCTCCGACGACGTATTCCCAGTTGTCTCCGAGCCAGTCCCCCGCTGCGGCGATGGCGCCGCGGGAGGACCCGTCGTAGGCTTTCAGGTCCGCGTCGGTCAGGGGCCGCAGGCCGGTGGGGTCGGTGGTGTTGAGGGGGTTGTTTCCGGCGTAGGAGTAGGGGTTCCCGTCCCAGCCCGCGCCGAGGACGGGGGCGAGGGGGTCGGTGGAGAGGAATCCCCGGGTGGCCGGGTCGTACGCGCGTTTGCCGAGCCATTCGAGCCCTGCGATGTCGATCCCGCCACCGGCGGTCAGGCCGATACCGGCGGGCAACACACCACCCAGACCACCAGCAATAGCAGCTAAGGGGCTGCCCGGGTTGGGTGTGGTGGGGGTGCCGAGGACGGCCCAGGGATCGTGCTGATCGGTGGGGCGGGCGGCACGCCACCCGGGCGTGGTCCACGCGTCGCCGATGCCGGTGACACCGCCGGGCAGGGACAACACCTGGGTTGTGTTGGCACCGGCGAGGGTCGGCACGGGCGCTGCGGTGTCCCACCACAATGGTGTGCCGTCCACGGTGGCGAGTTCACCGAGCGCGTCGACGTGGAGCCGGTGCCGGTTTCGTTCGGCCCCGTCCCGATCCTTCTCGATGGTGCCGGTGAGGTAGCCGGTGGGGCCCCAGGCGTATTCGGTCCAGGACCCGTCGGCCCCGATCACCCTGACCCGGCGGCCCAGCCCGTCATACACAAACTCGGTGACCGAACCGTCAGGTTCCGTCACAGACGACAGCTGACCTGCGGCGTCGTACTCAAAAGTGCGCGCCCCGGTGGGGGTGGTTTCGCGGAGAAGCCGCCCACCGGCGTCGTACTCCCACCCCACCACCGAACCCGACGCCTCCGAGCCAGTCACAGTGGTGGTGGCGGAGACCATTTGCCCGGCAGTGTCGTACCCGTACCGGGTCACGACCCCGCCCCTGGACAGACCGGTAATCCGGCCGCCGTCCTCACGACCGATCAACGTCACATCAGCAGCACCCGGAGGGTTGGTGCCGTTGTCGGCGGTGGTGGTGCGTGTGTGCTCGACGAGTGCCCCTCCCCGATACACCCATTCCTGTGAGTATTCCCCGGCGGTCGCGGTGGTGATCCGCCCGGAGGCATCGTGGGTGAAGGCCGCGTCCCCGAGCAACGGGTTCGACACCTTCACGACCCGGCCCGCGGCGTCGCGGATGTAACGGGTGGTGGTGCCGGTCGGGTCCGTGAAGGCGGTGCGGTTCCCGTCACCGTCATACTCCCACCCCAACACCTGACTCCCGGTCCCGGTCCCGGTCCCGTTGGAGCGGCGGGTGAGGAGGCCGCGGCGGTCAAAGCACAGTTCGCGCTCCACCGCATACCCCGCCCCGCCGGTATGGTCGGTGATGACCACCCGCCGGCCGGCCACGTCACGTTCAATGGCGGCGATCAGGGCACCGTCCACCGAGGTGGACGCTTCCCGGCCCGCGGCGTCGTAGGCCCAGGTGGTGGCGTGCCCGTCCGGGTCCGTCTGGGAGAGTTGCCGGCCTGCCGCGTCGTAGGTCGCCGTGGTGACCCTCCCGAGCGGGTCCGTCACCGAATCGACTTGGTCCGTGGCCGTATACGTGCGGGTCGTGACCCCACCATTGGGGTCGGTGATGCGGGTGAGCCGGCCGCGGGTGTCGTACTCGAACCCGGTCCTGCCACCCACCCCGTTGATCGTGGCCACCAGTTCCCCGGCGAGGTTGTATTCGAAGCGGCGGGTCCCGTACCAGGAATCCTGGGCAAAACTCAGCCGCCCAACCTTGTCGTACCCGTACCGGGCCGTCCCGTCCCCGGGGGTGTGCTTCGCGGTCAACCGGCCACACGCGTCGTAAGCGAACGTTTCGACCTCACCGGTGGGCAGTCTCCTCGCGGTGAGGCGCTGGTCGACGTCGTAGGACAGTTCCGTGACCGCCCCGACCGGGTCAATGCTCTTCCACGGGCGGCCGCAGTGGTCGTACTCGAACCGGGTCACCGCCCCCGTCGGTGAGGTAATCGAGGTAATCTTCCCCGCAGCGTCACGGCCCAGGACCGTCAACCCGCCCTCACCATCGACCAACTCGACAGGGTTGCCCGCACCGTCATACGTGATGAGTTCCGCGGACCCGTCGACAGATTCGATTTTCGTGGGCCGGCCGTACTCATCAAAACTATAAGTATTCGCGGCGAACGCGTCCGTCAGGGACGCCGTCCCGGCCGTCCGGTCGGTGACCGCCCCGGTCCGGACCTCGGTCGGATCGATCACGGCGGTCAGGGCACCGACCGTGTCGTACTCCCGCACCCAGTCATGCCCGGCAGGGTCCGTGATACCCACCAGCCGGGAGAGGTTGTCGTGGGTGAAGCCCCACCTGCCCCCGTCCGGCAACACCGCAGCCGTGAGGTTCCCGAGCTCATCAACCACCCGCTCCACGACCCGGCCGAGCGGGTCGGTGGTGCGGGACAACTCGCCGTTGGGGGCGTACTCGAACGCCGTCCGGCCCCCATCCGGGGCGACCACCGCGGTGGTCCGGCCCGCGGTGTCGTGCTCGAACGCCCACACCGCCTCGTCCGGGTCCACCCGACGCACCAACATCCCGGCTTCGTCATAACCGAACCGTGTCTCAGCCCCCGACGGGCTCACCGCCGTCACCGGACGGCCCGCCCGGTCCCGCACAATCCTCGCGGTGTCACCTGCGGCGTTGGACGTTCCGGTCAGGTCCCCGAACCCGTCGTACTCAAAACCAATCATGACCCCGACCGGGTCCGTGACCTGGGTCAGGAGCCCGTCCCGCCACACCAGCTCGGTCCGGCCACCCAACGGGTCAACCACCACGGACGGGTCCCGGGACAGCTCATCGGCGTACTCATAGGTCACGACGGACCCGGACGCGGTCACCAGGGTGGTGATACGGTCCTGCTCGTCCCAGCCGTAGCTCAGGTCCGCGCCTTCCGGGGTCACGGTCCGGATCTTCCGGCCCCGGGTGTCGTAACCATGGACCGTGACCGCGCCGTCACGCTCGGTCAAAGACACCAGATTCGAGTGCCCGTCATAAGACATGGACTGGCGCCGGTCCTCCGCGTCCAGCACCCCCACCAGGCGGCCCTTCGAATCAGCGACCCAGGAATTCGACCGGGACCCGTCCTCATCAGAGACCACCGTGACCCGGCCCGGTAAATAAGCGAACCGCGTCCGCCGCCCATGCTGAGTGACCTGCATGATGACCCGGCCGGCCTCGTCATACGTGTTTTCGGCCTCCACCACACCCGCGGCCGAGACCACCGACCCGATCAAGCCCTGCTCGTTCCACCCATACCTACGGGTGCCGGTCTCCGTGCCCACGGTGACCAAACGGCCCTCGGCGTCGTACCCGTACTCAACCCGGCGCCCATCCGACCCCCGAACCACCCCGACCACACCATCAACGTAATCAATCTCCACAAACCGGCCCCGCCCATGCACCAACCGGCACACCCCACCCGGCACACCACCATCGACCGCAGTCTCCGCATCAGATGCAGCCGCGGCTTCGCGGTCATCCACGCTGGCATCCGCGCCGGCGGGATCCATAACATCGGACGCCACAGCATCGGATACGGCCCCTGAGGGAGCACTGCGGTGGGCGGAGATGGTCCGGCCGGGCCCTGCCCCGGTCCCGAGCCACACCCCGGCAGTGGTGTAAGCCCACCAACGGCCCTGGTTATCGGCCACGACCAGCACCTCGGTAACACCTGCGGGGACCGAGCTCAGCTCCGCCAACCACGGTGTGCCGGCATCTTCGCAGGTGAGCCAGTAGTTCTCCCCGACGGCGCGGGCCCAACCCGCACCCTCACGCGGGAAGTCCACCGCCCGGCCGTCGGCCATCACCCACCGGCACCCCTCATCAGTCAGGACCAGGTGCTGGTCCAGCACCGAAGCCCACCCCGGACCGAACACCCCAACAGTGCCCAGGCCCGAACCGAGAGAGTTATACATCCTTGTGACCGCCAGGTCCGCGGCCGCCCCGGCGAACCCCAGATCCGTTTCCGGTTCAATGAAATTCCCCGTGGCCGTGTTCACCGGATCATTGGCATACCCGGACGAGGGCACCGCCCCGGCCGCCGTCGGCGGGTCAATGACCAACCCCGTCCGGGTCCCCGAAACACCCGCCGCGGCCAACGCCTCGTTCACCGCCGCATCCGACAGGGTCGAGACCGCGCCCTCACCCCCGGCAGCAGCAAACGCGTCCGCGACCACCAACGCCCACCCCGCGTCTGCCTCATTCGCCGCCAAATACTGCCGGAACGCGCTCACCACACCCGCAGCGTCGATCCGGCCCCACCCGCACCGGTCCGCGAACGAGGACAACTCCGACTCCAAAGACCCCGGCACCGACGCAACACCCTCATCCAGACCACGCGAACCCGCAGCGAAAGTCCGCAACGACTCCGGACGCGCCGAGGACACCCCGCCCCCAAACCCGCCACCCGGGCCAGGGGTCTCCCGCGACCCCGGCACCGGAGCCTCGGACGGGAACGACGGCCCACTCCCGGGCTCCATATTCGGACGCGCCTCCTCACCCCACAGGCTGTCACCAAACTGCTCAAGCCAGTTGCGGTTGTTATGCCGCCGCACCCACTCGTTGTTCTCCCGACGCCGGTCATCCTCTTCCCGCGCACGCTCGATCATGGTGCCCACATACTCCGCGACTTTCCGCAACGCCGCGGCCAAGGACTCCGCGTCCCGGGACGCCGTCACCGCGTTCGCCGCGAACACCTCCGAAAAATGCCCCCGGAAATCCTCCCCCGCCCCGGTCACCAACGGCGTCCGCGACCCCAAATGCTCATCAACCCGCGACGCTGCGGACTCAAAAGCACCCTTCACCGACTCAGCAACCCCATACACAAACCGGCCACCATGGGCACCATCGGAATCCGGCAACAACGGCATCTCAACGAACTCGGTCACAACCACAGCCCCCCACAGAACAAGAACGCGAACAAAACCCAACAACCCACAAAAACCCGCACCACACCCACAAGGCACGACCCCGCACCACACCCACCGGCACCACAACAACCCGCGCTACAACCACCGGCGCTACAGCAACACAGTGCAACGGCCGGGCAACCACACCACGCATCAACGCAGCACGATCACCCGGCCCCCACACTCACACCAAAAAAGAATCAGGCCCCTCCACCAGCAGAGAAAATATCCTGCGAAATCTTCTGCAACTGACCCCGCAACTGCTCCAGCTCTTCCTTGGCCTTATCCAACGCAGCCTTCGTCTCCGGCCACGTCGAACCACGGAACTCAGCAGCCAACGGACCATCCCACACATTCGGATCCGACAACACACGACCCTGCGCATCCAACGCCGAAATCTGATCCGTAAACCCACCAGTAATAATCGACTGCACCTGACCAATAGCAGCCTTGGCCTGCTCAGTAGACAACACACGCGACATAGAACTTTCCTCCCAATAAGAACAATCGCAACACCCAAGCCAAACCAGCCCAGGCAACCAGACGCCCCCAAACTACCAACACCAACCAATAAATCCAACAAACAGAGAAACGATTGTGGATAAACGTGCTGGCGCACCCGAAGGGCTAATGCGAGACCTCTCGCGGCCGGAGGGAGTCGAACCTCTTGACTGCCGGGAGATCGGCGGCCGTCCTCACACGCGGCCAACCGTCAATGACCGCAAGCTCCCCAAGCCACCCCGTGAGACCAACGTCACAAAGCTGCGGGAATAACTTTTGCGCACGTAACATTTCTCAACGTCCGTTCGCTATGTTATTGGCCATGCACCTAACGTGTTCCGGTGAGCACCTCAATCAACACTTCCCCAGCAGCTGGCAAGAGCGGCTTCCGGCTCCCCAAGTGGGCCGGTTCCTTCGGCGTCCAGATCATCGCAGCCCTCATAGTGGGCCTCATCCTTGGCCTCATCGCCAAGTACACGGGCAGCACCAAGACCACCCCCAACGGTCTGGGGGCTACCCTCCAAACGATCGGCTCCAGCTACGTCTCCTTGCTGCAGACCGCCGTCGTTCCTTTGATTTTCACCGCTGTGGTGAGCTCCATTGCCAACCTGCGCCAGGTCTCCAACGCTGCGCGACTGGCTTGGAACACCCTGCTGTGGTTCGCGATCACCTCGCTGGTATCGGTGCTGATCGGCATCGGCCTGGGCGTGCTCCTGCAGCCGGGCGCCGCAACCGGCATCACCGAAGAAGCCAAGTACGCCGGCAAGACCGGTGACTGGTGGGCCTTCCTGATCGGTCTCTTCCCCAAGAACTTCCTGGGTCTTGGCGCCAGCTCCACAGTGACCGAGAGCGCCAACGCTGCCACCACCGTCAGCACCGCGGTCAACTTCAACGTGCTGCAGATCTTGGTCATTGCGATCGCGATCGGTGTGGCTGCACTCAAGGTGGGCAAGCAGGCCGAAGCCTTCCTCACCTTCAACGCTTCCGCGCTGGCTGTTATCCAGAAAGTGCTGTGGTGGATCATCCGCCTTGCTCCGCTGGGCACCATCGGCCTGATCGGTAACGCTGTGGCCATCTACGGCTGGGACACCATCGGTTCCCTGGGCAAGTTCACCGCCGCCATCTACATCGGGCTGGCTCTGGTGCTGTTCGTCCTCTATCCCATCCTGGTGCGCATTCACGGGCTCTCCATCAAGCAGTACTTCTCCGGCGTGTGGCCGGCCGTGCAGCTGGCGTTCGTCTCCCGTTCCTCGATCGGCACGCTGCCGCTCACGCAGCGCGTCACTGAACGGAACCTCGGCGTCCCCTCCGGCTACGCTTCCTTCGCCGTGCCGCTGGGTGCCACCACCAAGATGGACGGTTGCGCAGCAATCTACCCGGCCATTGCAGCCATCTTCGTGGCACAATTCTTCGGCATCAACCTGGACTTCAGCCAGTACCTGCTGATCGTTTTGGTCTCGGTCCTGGGTTCGGCCGCTACGGCAGGTACCACCGGCGCCGTCGTCATGCTCACGTTGACCCTGTCCACGCTGGGTCTGCCGCTGGCCGGCGTCGGCCTCCTGCTGGCTATCGACCCCATCCTGGACATGGGCCGCACCGCGGTCAACGTGGCTGGCCAGGCACTGGTCCCGGCCATCGTGGCCAAGCGCCAGGGCATCCTGGATGAGTCGCTGTACAACGCACCCCGCAACGGTGCCGCCTTTGCCGACGAGTACGCCGCCGACAAGGCAGCAGCCGAAAGCAACGAGCGCGAACTGGCCGATACCAAGGCGTAGTCTCAACCTCTTTGGAAGTGCGCAAATCCCCCGGGGAGTTCTCCCCGGGGGATTTCCCCGTTAAAGGGGCCATCTCTGGATAGGCTCTGACCATGTTGATCGTCACTTCAAATGAAATCCCGGGCCACCGGATCGATGCCGTCTTCGGCGAAGTCATGGGCCTCACCGTCCGCTCACGGGACATCGGCTCGCAAATGCTGGCCGGCTTCCGTTCCCTCGGCGGCGGCGAGCTGCCCGAAATGACCAAGGCACTCTACGAAAGCCGCCAGGAAGTCATGGCACGCATGGTCAAT
Organism: Arthrobacter sp. TmtSoilC79; assembly: GCF_059739405.1. NCBI lineage: Bacteria > Bacillati > Actinomycetota > Actinomycetes > Micrococcales > Micrococcaceae > Arthrobacter > Arthrobacter sp. TmtSoilC79. Next base: position 3,187,779 of record NZ_AP046051.1, read on the forward strand.
GAGGCGCAACAGCGTGGGGCCAACGCCATCGTCGCCATGCGGTTCGACACCTCGGAAATGGGCACCAACTGGACCGAAGTGTGCGCCTACGGCACGGCCGTCTACGTACTGCCGCTCGGAGAGGGCGAGCCCGGGGCAACGGGACAGTCGATCTATCTGACCAAGTCGGCCGCGCAGCAGCAGAGCCAGCCGACTCCTCCCGCGCCGCCGGTGCCCCCGACCCAGTTCTAGTTCACGCTTCCGAGTCCCGCCCTGGTTCGCCCTCCTCCCTGTACAGGGCTGGCCGCGACGAACAAGGGCGGGACTTTTCGCATGCCCATCCGCCTCAAATTGCGCAGAGTGCAAACTTGCACTTAGTGTAAGTATGTGACACAAACCAGTAGTCAGGAAGCCGCTGCAGAGTCGCCCAGCACTGCTGAGTCAACAGCGCCCACCAGGCGCGAACTCAACAAGGCGGCCACCCGCAGCTCCATCGCATCCGCAGCCCTGGACCTCTTGCGCAGCAACGGGTCCGGCAATTTCACCGTAGAAGACATCGCGGCCGCCGCCGGTGTCTCGCGGCGAACCTTCTTCAACTATTTCCCAAGCCTTGAGGCGGCCCTGGCCTCCGTGGCCGACGGCTTCATGGACCACGCTTTGGAGCAGTTTCGGCTGCGTCCGGCAGATGAGTCGATCCTCGAATCCGCTCAAGCGGCCCTCATGGCGCTGGCCGATCCCATGTCCGTCGCCCCCATGGCCGAGCTGTTCAGCCTGACGCAGGACAACCGCCAGTTGGCCCGCTCCGAGCTTGAAGCCTGGGAACACTGCACCGGGCAGATCATCGACGCCGCCCGCAGCAGGCTCGGCGCCGGCGTCAGTGAGCTCTATCTCCACGCCCTGGCAGGCTCCGTGATTTCGTGCGGCAAAGCAGCCATGAACGTCTGGTTCGCCGACCGCGGGCCCGACCTCTCGGCGGAGTCCCTCGCGGTCCTTCGCCAGCACCTCATCGATGCGATGGGCCTCCTCGGAGCCGGCTTCGCGCCGCCGTCGGACGCGCCCGTCCCCACCTCCCCCTCCGCTCCAACCACCACAGATCGGTTCTGACATGGCCTCGTTCCTCTACCGTCTCGGCAAGTTTTCGTATCGGCGCCGCTGGCTGGTCATCTCCATCTGGCTGGCCGTCATGGTGGCAGTTGGCGGCTCGGCCGCAGCCTTCCACGGCACCATGTCCAACAACTTCACCATCCCCGGGACCGAAACCCAGCAGATGGCGGACAAGCTCAAGGAAGCGCTCCCTGATTCTTCGGGAGGCTCCGCCAGCGTGGTCTTCGATGCCGGGGACGGCGGATTCGACCAAGCCAAGAAGGACGCAGTGGCCGCTGCGCTGACCAAGCTCGAAGCCATGCCTGACATTCAGGGAACGGTGAACCCGTTCACCACGCAGGAACAGTTGGACACCTCCGCCGGCGAGATCGCGGCCGGTGAAGCCAAAGCCGCCGCGGGCAAGGCACAGCTTGACGCAACCCGCGCGCAGCTGGAGGCAAGCGAGGCCCAACTGGCCGGGGCGGAACAGCAGCTGGCAGCCTCAGGCCTGACGCCTGAGGAGATTGAAGCACAGATGGCTCCGCAGCGCGCAGAGCTTGCGGCAGGCAAGGAAAAGCTCGACGCCGGAGCCAAGGAAGCTGCCGACGGCGCCACCGAACTCGCGCTGGGAAAGCGACAACTCGAAGCCTCCGAAGGCCTCCGTTTTGTCTCCAGCGACAACAAAGCGGCAGTAGCCCAGGTCCAGTTCAAGACCTCCATCAACGCCGTTGACCCCGCCGTCCGCGAACAGGTCCAAGAGATCGTCCACGGCGTCTCATCGGCCGGCGTCACGGCCTACGCCAGCAAGGAAATCACCGAGGACGTCTCGGAGATCTTCGGGATTGCTGAAATCGTGGGCGTCGCAGTCGCGGCCATGGTCCTGATCCTGATGCTCGGAACACTCATCGCGGCCGGGCTTCCCCTCCTGATGGCCCTGATCGGCGTAGCTGTAGGTGTCGGCGGAACGTTCGCACTGACCAGCGTCATCGACATGAGCTCCATCTCTCCAATGCTTGCCCTGATGCTTGGCCTCGCGGTTGGTATTGATTACTCCCTCTTTATCGTCAACCGTCACCGCACCCAGCTTCTGGCCGGCATGGACGCGGAGGAATCCGCTGCCTTGGCTACGGGCACTTCAGGTAATGCCGTGCTGTTCGCCGGTCTCACCGTCATCATCGCCTTGGCTGCACTGGTGGTTCCGGGACTTCCCTTCCTCGCCGTGATGGGTGTTGCGGCCGCAGCGACAGTGGCCGTCGCCGTCGTCGTAGCTTTGACCTTGACCCCCGCAGTTCTGGCCCTGATCGGCCGGAGACTCATTTCAAAGCGCGCCTGGGCCAAAGCCGCAAAGCACAACGCTGAGCCGGGCCACGAAGCGGCCGACCGTGAACGCGAAGAGAAGCGCAGCAGCGGGGGCTGGGGCGGTATGGTTACTCGTCATCCGTGGGTTGCCCTGGTTGCCAGCGTCGTATTGTTGGGCGCTTTGGCGTTGCCGGCCTCGCAACTGCGGTTGGCACTTCCCGACGGCGGTTCCGAGCCTGTCGATTCGCAGGCGTTCAAGGCCTATGACCTCACCCGCAGCAGTTTCGGTGAAGGCGTCACCGGACCGATCGTCGTCGTCGGCGAATTCCCTGAAGGCCTGAGCGAAAACGACGCCAAGAACAAGCAGTTCGATGTCGCGGATCAGCTTCGGAGCGTTGAGAATGTCATTGCTGCGGTACCGATCGCACTGAGCGACGATCGTCGCACCGCAGTGTTCCAGGTGATTCCCAAGGAAGGCCCGGCCAGTGCGGGTACCGTGCAGGTGGTATCCGATCTCCGCGCAAAGGGTGCTGTGATCAGCGATAACCTTGACGTGAAAATTGGCCTTACCGGACAAACCGCGGGCAACATTGACGTTTCCAACAAGCTCGGCGCTGCATTGCCGCCGTACTTGGCGATCGTCGTGGGACTCTCCCTGCTGCTCTTGCTGCTGGTCTTCCGCTCGATTGTGGTGCCCCTGCTGGCAACCGGCGGTTTCCTTCTGTCCCTCGCTGCTGCCTTCGGCGCCGTAGTTGCCGTCTACCAGTGGGGCTGGCTCGGAGGGATCTTCGACGTCGCCAATCCGGGCGCTGTCCTGAGCTTCCTGCCCATCATCCTCATCGGTGTGCTGTTCGGTCTCGCCATGGACTACCAGGTGTTCATCACCTCGGGCATGCGGGAATCGTTTATGCACGGTGAGACTGCCAAGCACGCGGTACGCTCCGGTTTCAGCCACGCTGCAGCCGTAGTCACCGCGGCTGCGATCATCATGGTCAGCGTGTTCTCCGGCTTCATCTTCAGCCACCTCACCATGGTCCGGCCGCTCGGCTTCGCCATGGCGTTCGGTGTACTGATCGATGCCTTCGTGGTCCGCATGACCATAGTTCCAGCCGTCATGTACCTCTTGGGCGAGAAGGCCTGGTGGCTGCCCAAGTGGCTGGAACGGATCCTGCCGGACGTCGATGTTGAGGGCGCCAAGCTGGAGCGGACCGATCGCCGCAAGACCGACACGGGGGAACTGGTCCACTAACGCTCGATCACATAACAGCCGATATTCACGATCGCTCTCTCACTTGCTTGAGGCAAGTGAGAGAGCGATCGGTTTAAGCACGGGGGACGTGAGAGAGCGATCGGTTTAAGCACGGGGGACGTGAAAGGGCGATCGGTTTAAGCACGGGGGACGTGAGCGAGGGTTCGTATTAGGCTGGGGACCGTGACCCGATTGATTCTTGCCTCCCAGTCCCCCGCCCGCACCAAGCTGCTCACGGAGGCCGGAATCAGGCATGACGTCCTGGTCTCGGACGTTGACGAGGACGCTGTCCAGGCGAAGTATGGGGTCACCGACGCGCACGACACCGCACTCTTGCTGGCCCGTGCCAAGGCCGAGGCGGTCGCTTCCCTCCCAGAGGCTGAGGGTGCCTTGGTAATCGGCTGCGATTCGGTATTCGAGTTCGACGGCGAGTCCCATGGCAAGCCCTACACTGCGGAGGTTGCCCGGGAACGGATGCTGCGGATGAGCGGCTCGCAGGGCGTGCTCCACACCGGCCACTGGCTGATTGACTGCCGGGACACCGCCGCCGACGTGGACGAGGACGCTGAAGATGAGCCTGCCGAAGGCTCGGGTGCCACGGTCGGAGCCGTTTCCAGCGCGGAGGTGCACTTCGCTGAGATGAGCACCTACGACATCGACGCCTACATCGCCACCGAAGAACCCCTGCACTGCGCCGGATCCTTCACGATCGACGGCCTGGGTGGGGCCTTCATCCGCAAGGTCGACGGCGACCCGCACGCCGTCGTCGGGCTTTCCATCTCCACGCTGCGCGACTTGCTGGTCCATGCGGACGTGCGGATCACCGAGCTCTGGGACAACGACGAGCAGTAGAAGCCGTTTGTAGCAACCCTACAAAGGAACATCGCCTCACACACGGAATCCCCCATCAATATGGGCGGAACCCTCACAATCGCGCTAGGCTCCTCAAGGACAGAAGGAGTCAACAACTTGTCAGCTAACCCGGCGCAGCCCATTTCCAGCCCTCTTACCAAGGTCTTGATTGCCAACCGCGGCGAAATCGCGGTCCGCATCATCCGAGCCGCCCGGGACGAAGGCATTGCCTCCGTAGCGGTGTACGCCGACCCTGACCGCGACGCACTCCATGTCCGCCTTGCCGACGAAGCCTACGCTTTGGGGGGCAACACCGCCGCCGAGTCGTATCTGGTGATGGACAAGATCATCGACGTCGCCAAGCAGTCCGGCGCTGACGGTATCCACCCCGGCTACGGCTTCCTGGCCGAAAACGCCGAGTTTGCGACCAAAGTCATTGAGGCCGGTATCACCTGGATCGGCCCCTCCCCCGAAGCGATTTCGGCCCTTGGCGACAAGGTCCAGGCCCGCCACATCGCCGAAAAAGTGGGCGCTCCCCTGGTCCCCGGTACGGCCGACCCCGTAGAGTCCGCCGACGAAATCTTGAAGTTCGCCGAGGAATTCGGCCTTCCCATCGCCATCAAGGCTGCCTTCGGCGGCGGCGGGCGCGGCATCAAGGTTGCCCGCACCATGGAGGAAATCCCGGAGCTCTACGAATCCGCGGTCCGCGAAGCCATCGCCGCTTTTGGTCGCGGCGAGTGCTTCATCGAGCGTTTCCTTGATGCCCCGCGCCACGTCGAAACCCAGTGCCTGGCCGATGCTTTCGGCAACGTTGTGGTGGTTTCCACCCGCGACTGCTCGCTCCAGCGCCGCAACCAGAAACTTGTTGAAGAAGCCCCGGCTCCGTACCTGAGCGAAGAGCAGAACAAGCGGCTTTACGAGTCCTCCAAGGCCATCCTCAAGGAAGCCAACTACCTTGGCGCCGGAACGTGTGAATTCCTGGTGGGCCAGGACGGCACCATCTCCTTCCTCGAGGTCAACACCCGGCTCCAGGTGGAGCACTGCGTCTCCGAGGAAGTCACCGGAATCGACCTCGTCCGGGAACAGTTCCGCATTGCCCGCGGCGAAGCACTCGGCTACGACGACCCCGAGGTCCGCGGCCACTCCTTCGAGTTCCGCATCACCGGCGAGGACCCGGGCCGCAACTTCATGCCCGCCCCCGGCACCATCACCACCCTGAAGAACCCCACCGGCCCGGGCGTCCGGATCGACTCAGGAGTTGAGCAGGGCGACGTCATCAGCGGCAACTTCGACTCCATGCTCTCCAAACTGATCATCACCGGCGCCACCCGCGAGCAAGCCCTCCAGCGTTCACGCCGCGCCCTCGAGGAGATGGTGGTTGAGGGTATCCCCACCGTCATCCCGTTCGACCTCGCGGTAGTCACCGACCCCGCATTCGCACCGGCGGAAGGCTCGTTCAAGGTGCACACCCGCTGGATCGAGACCGAGTTCGTCAACAGCATCCCGGCATGGTCCGCCAACGCAGCAGGCGCTGAAACGCCCGACGCCGGTGAGCGCCAGCGCGTCGTCGTCGAGGTTGGCGGCAAACGGCTCGAAGTGGTTCTGCCCTCCGGACTGGGTGGTGGCACCGCAGCAATTTCCAGCGGTTCAGGCACCAAATCCGGCAAGTCCAAGAAGCGCTCCCGCTCGGCCGGCGCCACCGCTGCTGCTGCGGGCGGCAATGCACTCACCTCCCCCATGCAGGGCACCATCGTCAAGGTAGCGGCTTCAGAGGGTGACGTCGTGGCAGAGGGTGACCTGATCGTGGTCCTGGAAGCCATGAAGATGGAACAGCCGCTGACCGCCCACAAGGCAGGCACCGTGCGCGGCCTCGCTGCCACCGCTGGCGAGACCGTCGCAGCTGGTGCGGTCATCGCCACCATCGAGGACTAGCGCAAAGCACCCGAACACGACGGCGGCTCCGCACCATTGGTGCGGAGCCGCCGTCGTTAAGGGGTGCTTAGGCTACGTTGTTTTCGTAGTCCGTGTTTTTGGTTTCCCGGCTCAGCCAGAGGGCGATGAACGTCAAGACCGCGGCGAGGGCCATGTAGGCACCCACCCAGGCGGTGGACCCTTCGCCGAGCTGCCAGAGGGCAATCGCGATGAATGATGCTGGAGCTGCGCCCAACACCGATGAGAGGTTGTAGGCCACAGCCGAACCCGTGTAGCGGACGTTCGCCGGGAACAGTTCCGGAAGGATTGCCGCCATGGGACCGAAAGTGAGGCCCATCAGCGTGAAGCCAACGATCAGGCCAACCATCGCCGCTGCCTGGCCAGGCCCAAACATGGCGAACCAAAGTGCGCCGAATACGAAGATGCCGGCGGTGACTGCCAGCAGGAACTTGCGTCGGCCCCACTTCTCCGCGAGCGGCCCGGAAACCACCGTGAAGATGCCGAAGAAGACGACGCCGACGATCAGCATCCAAAGGAACTGGTTCTCCGGAATGCCCAAGCCGGGAACGAAGGAGTCTACCTGGGCCGGGGTCATAGGCTTGCCTGCCTTTTCAGCAGCAGCCTTGGCTGCTTCCAGGGAGGCCGGAGCCTTGCCGAAAGTCAGCGTGAAGGAAGTCATGATGTAGAACAGCACATACGTTGCCAACATGATGAACGTTCCCGCCAGGACGGGGCGCCAGTGATTCTTCAGCGTGGCGCCCAGTGGCAGCTTCTGGACTTTGTCCTGTTCGATGACCTTGCTGAAGGAGGCACTCTCCACCAGCTTGAGCCTGACATAGAGACCAACGATCACCAGTACTGCGCTGAGCAGGAACGGCACACGCCAGCCCCAGTCCATGAATTGCTGATCCGTAAGAGTGCCGCGCATCCAGATGAAGATCAGGTTGGCGATGATGAAACCGATGGGAGCGCCCAACTGGGGGAAGGTGCCGTAGATGGCGCGCTTTCCTTCGGGCGCGTTCTCGGTAGCCAGCAGCGCGGCTCCCGACCATTCGCCGCCCAACGCCAGGCCTTGGCAGAAGCGGAGAACCACCAGCAGGAGAGGAGCGAGGAGGGCCCAGCCGGCAACACTCGCGGTGGGCAGGCAGCCGATCAGGAACGTAGCGACACCCATGGTCAGCAGCGATGCGACCAGCGTTCCCTTTCGTCCGAACTTGTCGCCGAAGTGCCCGAAGACGACAGCGCCCACAGGGCGCGCCACGAAGGCTACGCCGAAGATGGCAAAGGCGCTAAGCAGCGCGTTGATGTCCGTCGCGTTGGGAAAGAAGAGCTTGGGGAAGACCAGCACCGAGGCAGTTGCATAGACATAGAAGTCGTAGAACTCGATGGTGGTGCCAATCATGCTGGCGAAGATCACCCGTCCGCGCGAGTTCACTGGCTTAGTGGACTCGCCTTCCTTGGATGGTGCAGTGGAAGACATGTATTTGCAGCTTTCTTTCACGCCGGCAGATGCCTCTGGAGCCTACCCGGCGATGGATTATTCGAGAGTTCAATAATAGTTCCCGCTGTCCATTGACTGGACAACCAAGTCCAGCATGCGGACAACCGGAAAAATCCCACACTGTGGTCCGCGCCACATTACCTCACCAGCGTCTCACTCGCCGGTGACCCCGCCGATAGGGAAATGTCACAGGCCGTTTACAAACAGCGACAGTGCGCGAAATGCGCCAAACCTACCTTGGAAGAACAACGTCCCCCACCAAGGAGGCACTTCCGTGACTGTTGACCGCACCGCAGATGCACTGGCCCCCATCCAGTCCACTGCCACCGCCGCTCCCGCCCTCGAACACCGCCCCGGCCGCTGGATCGCCAACTGGGACGCCGAAAACAAGGGCCAATGGGAATCCGAAGGACGGTCCATCGCCAAGCGCAATCTCTACTGGTCCATCTTCGCCGAATTCCTCGGCTTCGTCGTCTGGCAGCTGTGGTCCATCGTGGTGGTCCAACTCCCCGCGGCCGGCTTCCGGTTCGATACCAACCAGATCTTCTGGCTCATCTCCATCCCCAGCCTCGTGGGCGCCACGCTTCGTATCCCCTACACGTTCATGGTTCCCAAGTTCGGTGGCCGGAACTGGACCATCGTCTCAGCGCTGCTCCTGCTCATTCCCACCACCGGGCTTGCCATCTGTGTCTCCAACCCGGAAACACCCTTTGGCGTCATGCTCCTGGTGGCCGCCCTCGCCGGTTTCGGTGGCGGCAACTTCGCCAGCTCGATGGCCAACATCACCTTCTTCTACCCGGCCCGCGAAAAGGGTTGGGCGCTGGGCCTGAACGCTGCCGGCGGCAACCTCGGTGCCGCCGTCGCCCAGCTTGTTGTCCCCATCGCCATCACGCTGCTGGCCGCAGGAACCGTCAACCTGCCCATGGCAGGCATCATCTGGATCCCGCTGATCGTCATCGCCGCCTTCGGTGCCTACAAGTACATGAACAACCTCACCAACGCCAAGGGTGACGTGGCCGGTTCACTGGCCGCACTGAAGGAACCTCACCTGTGGATCATGGCGTTCCTTTACATTGGAACGTTCGGCTCGTTCATCGGCTTCGCCGGCGTCTTCCCCAAGTTGATCAAGGACTACTTCCCGGACTTCTCCTCCATCCACGTCGGAGCAGTGGCACTCTCGCTGGCGTTCCTCGGCCCCCTGGTCGGCTCCCTGGCCCGCCCCTACGGCGGACGCATGGCCGACCGCATGGGTGGCGCCCGGATGACCATTACCTCGTTCGCTTCCATGGCAGTCATCACGCTGACCATGATCTGGACGCTGCCCCTGAAGAACTTCTGGCTCTTCCTCACCCTGTTTCTGTTCCTCTTCCTGGCCAGTGGGTTCGGAAACGGTGCAACATACCGCATGATCCCGGTCATCTTCGCAACGTCCAGCCGGGCAGCACGCTCCGGAGCATCCAGCGCGGCCACTGCACGGCTCGCCGCTTCCTCCCTGGGCCTGATCTCCGCGATCGGAGCCTACGGCGGCTTCGTAATCCCACAGGTCCTCAACGCTTCCAACTCGGCCAGCGGCTCCTACACCCCGGCGTTCTACGGATTCGTTGGAGCCTACGTCCTGATGCTCGCCGTCTGCTGGGTTTGCTACATCCGCCCGGCACAGAAGCGCAACACGATCGGACACATCTAGATGCCCAACGGCGCCGATACCCACTGCCCCTACTGCGCGCTCCAGTGCGCCATGACGTTGACCCCGACTGCCCCGGCAGCCCCCGGGACAGCGGCCACGAACGCACCCACCGCAGAAACGGCGAAGCCTGAGCTTCCCTTGGAAGTTTCCGCGCGCGACTTCCCCACCAACCGGGGCGGGCTGTGCCGTAAAGGCTGGACATCGGCGTCGTTGTTGCGTCACAACGGGCGCGTCACAGAGCCCATGCTCAAAGGTTCCGACGGCGTTCACCGGCCCGTCTCCTGGGACCAGGCCCTCATGCTCATCACGGCAGCGGTCAAGGAAACCCAACAGCAGTTCGGAAATGACGCCGTGGGAGTTTTCGGCGGCGGCGGCCTCACCAACGAGAAGGCCTACCTGCTGGGCAAATTCGCCCGGCTGGCCGTGCGCACCTCCCGCATCGACTACAACGGCCGGTTCTGCATGTCCTCCGCCGCAGCTGCCGGCAACCGGGCCTTCGGCGTAGACCGCGGCCTCCCCTTCCCCGTCACGGACCTGGACACGGCCTCGGTGATCCTCATGCTCGGTTCCAACGTAGCCGAGACCATGCCACCGTTCGTCCAGCACCTTCAGGGCGCCCGGGACGCCGGCGGGTTGATTGTGGTGGACCCCCGCCGCTCGGCTACTGCAGCGTTCACGTCCGACGGCGGCGGCCTCCACTTGCAGCCGACGCCCGGCACTGATTTGGCGCTGCTTTTGGGCATCAGCCACGTGGTCGTCCACGAAGGGCTGGCAGACGCTGACTACATCGCCGCCAACACCAGCGGGTACAAGGCGGTAGTACGCAGCTTGTCTGCATTCTGGCCGGAGCGGGTGCAGTCCATCACCGGCGTCCCAGCCACCCTCATCCGGGAAACTGCCCGCCGCCTGGCCCAAGGAGCCCGCGGCCACGGCAGCTACATCCTCAGCGGCCGCGGCGTGGAACAACACGTTGATGGCACCGACACCGCAACTGCAGCCATCAACCTGAGCCTCCTCCTGGGCCTGCCCGGCTCCGCCCGCAGCGGTTACGGCACCCTTACGGGCCAGGGCAATGGGCAGGGCGGTCGCGAACACGGGCAGAAAGCCGACCAGCTTCCGGGCTACCGCAAAATCACCGACCCCGCGGCCCGCGCCCACGTTGCCCGCGTGTGGGGCATCGAGGAGTCGCTCATCCCCGGACCCGGGCTCCCCGCCGTCGAACTCCTCAACTCCCTTGGCAAGCCCGACGGCGTCCGGTGCCTTTTGGTGCACGGCGCCAACGTGGTGGTCTCGGCGCCCGATACCAACGCAGTGATTGAAGGGCTGCGCAGTTTGGATTTCCTGGTGGTCTGCGATTTCTTCATGTCAGAAACCGCTGCCGAAGCGGATCTGGTGTTGCCCGTGACGCAGTGGGCCGAGGAAGAAGGCACGCTCACCAACCTCGAGGGACGCGTGATCCGCCGTCGACGCGCACTGACGCCTCCCCCGGGTGTTCGCAGCGAATTGTGGCTCATGGCCCGGCTGGCGGAGTTGCTTGAGGCCCCTTCGACGTTCAGCGATGATCCCGAGACTGTTTTCGAAGAGCTGCGCCTGGCCTCTGCCGGTGGCTTGGCTGACTATTCAGGCATCGACTACGCCATGCTGGACCGCGGCGAAGCGGCTTATTGGCCCTACCCTGCAGGCAGTTCCGGGACGCCGAGGCTCTTTGCCGATGGCTTTGCCCATGCTGATGGCCTGGCCGTCATGGTTCCGGTGACCCCGTCCAAGCGGGCTGTCCGTTCGTTCGCGGATGACTCCCTGGCACTGGCAACCGGCAGGCTTCTGGAGCACTACCAATCCGGAGCCCAGACCCGGCGCGTGAGCGAACTCCTGGCCTCCCAGCCGCAGGCCCGGCTCCTGATTCACCCGGGCACGGCGGCCACCCGCGGCATTGCCAACGGCGACTACGCCACCGTGACCAACGAACGCGGAGAAGTGCTCTGCCGTGCCGAGCTGAGCACCGCGGTCCGTCCGGATACGGTCTTCCTGCCGTTCCACTTTCCCGGCCAGGAAAACGCCAACCGGCTCACGGAAGCAATCACTGATCCCATCTCCGGCATGCCGGAGTTCAAGACCAGCCGGGTGTGGGTCCGGAGGGCAGTGGCTGCGCAAGCTTCACCGGCCATTCCCACAAGCAGTCCAGCCATGGCCGGTTTGCCGGTAAACGCCAAGGAGGCCTCATGAGTGAGCGCATTGTTGTTGTTGGATTCGGGCCGGTGGCCGCGCGTCTTGTGGACGAACTGCTCCCTGCCGTCCGCGCCGGGCTGGTGCAACTTCTGATAGTAGGTCAGGAAACTGAAGCGGCGTACAACCGGGTGATGGTTGCTGAGCTCGGCGTGGGACGCACCACTGCGGAGGCCTTGGCCATGGCCGATGTGTCCGAACTGGAAGCCGACGGTGTTGAGGTCCGGCTGGGCATCAAGGTCAAAAGGATCGACCGCGCCCGCCAGCTGGTCATCCTGTCCGACGGTTCCTCCGAACACTATGATCGTCTGGTATTCGCCACCGGGTCCCGTCCAGTGATTCCCAACCTCACCGGCCTCAACCCCGATCCGTCCCGGCCCGTCCTTCCATCCGGGGTTACTGCTCTGCGTGATTTGCGGGATGCTGCCGTGCTGCGTTCCGCCGTGGCTGAAGGTCAACGCGTGGTGGTCCTGGGCGGCGGGGTGCTCGGGCTGGAAACCGCGTTGGCTGCCGCGGAAGAAGGCGCCCAGGCCACGGTGGTTCACAACGGGCCCTTCCCACTCGGCAGGAGCATCGACCGCGGCAGTGGCTCCGTCCTGACCAGCAGCCTGCGTTCCCGCGGCGTCCGGGTGGCCGGCAACGCCCGCTCCACCGGCGTGGAGACGGCCGGACCTGGCGGCGCCTTCTCCGCTTTGCTGTTGGATGACGGCTCGGCAATCGACGGCGACCTGCTCGTGTTGTCCTGCGGTGTGCGCCCGCGGATCGAGTTGGCGGAGGGGTGCGGGCTTCCTACCGCCACGGGGATACTGGTGGATCACCACCTCCGGACCTATCACGAGCCACACATGTTCGCGATTGGTGACTGCGCCGAAGTGCACTGCCCGGATGCGTCGTGTGTTGACTGCCGGACTGCTTCCGGCCCCTCCGGTCTTGTTGGTCCCGGCTGGCGGCAGGCTGAGTGGTTGGCCGAGTACCTTGTGGTCCTTGCCCGTGACGGCCAGGAAGCAGCAGATACCTTGGAAGCCCTGGCCACGGAGAAGCCCGGAGTGGTTGTCCTGAAGGCACGCGGCATCAACCTGGCCCTGGCAGGCGATAATCAAGCGGATCCGTGGGATGAGGAGTTGCTGGAGGCCGGCGCAACCTCCGGACGCCCCCGCCGCCAGATTTCCCAGTGGGCCGATCCCGAACACGGCCGCTACGTGAAAATGACCACCCGCGGCGGAGTGCTGGAAGGCCTGGTGGCCGTGGGCATGCCCCGGACCGCCGCCGAGTTGGTGGTGCTCTTTGAACGTTCCTCGGAGCTGCCTGCCGACCGGTCCCTGTTGCTCCGCCTGGATGGACCTGACCAGCTTGATGCCGACGCCACCAGCAACGACCCCCAGCGGACTGTATGCCGCTGCGCCGGGGTGAGTGCGGCCAGTATTTCGGAGTCCGTGGTGCACGGTTGCAGCTCCGTGGGCGAGGTCTCCAAGGCCACCCGCGCCGGAACTGGCTGCGGAGGATGCCACGAGGACATCAAGGGGATCATCGAGAAGCACTTCCAGGCAGCCGCCGCGTAGCTGTTGGCGGGGGTGCCCGGCCCCCGATTCGGGGGTTCCCTGCTCGGAGTGCCGCGTGCACAGTTCCCCGTGGGGGTGCCCGGCCCCCGATTCGGGGGTTCCCTGCTCAGAGTGCCGCGCGCACGGTTCACCGCGGGGGTGCCCGACCCCCGATTCGGGGGTTCCCTGCTCGGAGTGCCGTGCGCACGGCATACTTTGCAGCGAAGCCCCGAAGCGGCGCCTTAGACTGCTCGGGTGAACGTATCCGAGCAGGCACCAGGGGTATTTTTCGTGGAGGGACCTGCATCCAACTGGCTGATCGTGCGGGATGCTTCGGGATTCATGCTGATCGACGGCGGCTACCCCGCCGACCGTGACCTGGTCTTGGAGTCCGTGCGCGGACTGGGCCTGGAACCCGCCGATGCAAGGGCCATGCTGATCACGCACGGGCACGTGGACCATACAGGATCCGCGGCGTACTTCTCACGGACTTTCGGCACACCCATTCTGTGCTCCCCCGAGGAACTCGCCCACGTCCAGGGCAAGGAGAAGCATCAGGTCACGTTCGGCCAGGTTCTCCTACGTGCTTGGCGTCCCCAGGTTTTCCGTTGGATGCTCCACGTGATCAAGGCCAAGGCGCTTCAGGCAGAACCAGCCACGCGAGCCGAGGCCTGGACGTCTGAATCACTCCGCCACCTGCCCGGAAAGCCAGAGGCCATCCTGTTGCCAGGGCACACCCCAGGCAACGTTGCTCTCTTGCTACCGGATGCCGGCGCCATTGCAGTGGGCGACACGTTCGTCAGCGGACACCCCATCAGCCCGAAGTCCGGTCCGCAGATTTTGCACAGGATGTACCACTCGGACGCCTGCGGTGCCCTCACCTCGGCACTCTCGCTGGGCGCGGTCCAAGCCACTGGGCAAGCCACTGCCAAAGCCACTGTGATCCTGCCAGGCCACGGTCCCGCACTGCACATGCCATTGGCTCAGGCAGTGCGCGCGCTGCGTATGTAGGAAGCAGAAACGCCCGTTTCGATGGCTTGCTGCGCAGGGTGCCGTGCGGACGGCATGATGCGCAGCGAAGCCCCGAAACGGGCGTCCACTTTGGCTGGCGGTTACATGTGAACGTGCAGGCGCCGCGCAGCTTCCGAGATGGATCCGGTCAACGACGGGTACACCGTGAAGGCGCTGGCCACGTCATCAACGTGGAGCTTCTGGGTTACCGCGACGGAGATCGGGAAGATGAGCTCGGATGCGTTCGGCCCCACCACTACGCCACCGATCACGGTGCCGGAACCCTTGCGGGCGATGATCTTGACGAACCCGTCCTTGGTGTTGCGCATCTTGGCGCGGGCGTTGCTGAGCAGGGACAACATCACAACATCGCCCTGGTATTTACCCGAGGCCAGATCGGCCTCGGACACACCCACGGAAGCGATCTCCGGGGACGTGAAAATGTTGGAGGCCACTTGGTTGAGCTTCAGCGGCTTCACGCCGTCGCCCATGAAGTGGGCAATAGCGATACGCCCCTGCATGGCCGCGACCGAGGCCAGGGCGAAGACGCCCGTGCAGTCGCCGGCAGCATAGATGTTGGGAGCTGTGGTGCGGGAAACGCCGTCCACCTTGATGTGGCCGGACTCCGTGAGGGTCACGCCGGCTTCTTCAAGGCCAACACCGGCAGTGTTCGGGATGGAACCAACACACACCAGGCAGTGGGTACCTGTCACGATCGATCCGTCACCCAAGGTGACCTTGACGCCGTCGTCCGTTCGCTCCACCGCGTTGGCGCGGGACTTGGAGAGGACGGTGACGCCGCGGCGTTCAAAGACGCCTTCGAGCAACTTGGCCGCATCCGTGTCCTCACCGGGGAGGACCTGGTCACGGCTGGAGATCAGGGTGACCTTGGAGCCCAAACCGTTGTAGGCCGAGGCAAACTCGGCGCCGGTGACGCCCGAACCCACAACGATCAGTTCTTCGGGAAGCTCATCCAGGTTGTAGATCTGGGCCCAGTTGAGGATGCGTTCACCGTCGGGCTTGGCGGTGGGAAGTTCACGCGGATGTGCGCCCACAGCCAGCAGGATGGCATCGGCGTCAATGGTCCGGGTGCCCTCGAGCGTGAGGACCTCGATGGTGTTGTTGTCCAGCAACTTGCCGGAGCCGATCACGATCTCCACGCCCAGGCGCTCCAGGCCGGCACGGATGTCCTCGGACTGTCCATGGGCCAGGTTCAGCACGCGATCGTTGATGTGCTTGAGGTCTGCACGGGGCTTGGAAGCCGAGCCGTCGCCGTCGAACTTCACTCCGAGCTCATCCGCCTCGCCAACGCGGGTCATGAGGTCGGCGGTAGCAATGAGGGTCTTGGAAGGCACGACGTCGGTCAGGACGGCTGAGCCGCCGAGACCTGCACGCTCAACGATGGTGACGTGGGCGCCGAGCGAAGCGGCCACCATGGCAGCTTCATATCCGCCGGGACCACCTCCCAGGATCGCGATACGGGGGGCACTGAAGTCAACTTGGGTGGTCACAATCCTCAATTCTCGCTCATTGCCGCTCTGGCTGCCACTCAGCCCACCCTCACCAGCTCGCGGGTCCCTACCAAAGTCCCGTGGCCGCAAGGTAGCTTGTACCAGTGAGTAACACTGAGCTGATGAACACAGACCCCTTTGAGGCCGCGAAAGCCGCCGCCGACTTCATTGCCGCGGAGACCGGCGTCGAGTCCCATGACGTAGCCCTGGTGCTCGGATCCGGATGGGCGGAGGCTGCGGATTTGATCGGTGAAACCACCGCCACCCTGAACGCCACCGAAGTTCCCGGCTTCCACAAGCCCGCCGTGGTGGGCCACGTTGGCACCATCCGCTCCGTCCTGACCAAAGAAGGCAAGCGGGCCCTGGTCCTTGGCGCCCGGACACACTACTACGAAGGACGCGGCGTACGCTCCGTAGTCCACGGTGTCCGGACGGCAGCTGCCGCCGGATGCAAGACACTGGTCCTCACCAACGGGTGCGGCGGGCTCAATGAGGACTGGACCCCGGGCACTCCCGTACTGATCAGCGACCACATCAACCTCACCGCAGCATCTCCGCTTGAGGGCGCGACGTTCGTTGACCTCACCGACCTCTACTCCTCCCGCATCCGCGAGCTCGCCCGTGAAGTAGATCCCTCCCTGCAGGACGGCGTGTACGCACAGTTCACCGGGCCCCACTACGAAACACCGGCAGAGGTCCAGTACGCCAAGCGGATCGGGGCAGACCTGGTGGGGATGTCCACGGCGCTGGAAGCAATCGCCGGCCGCCACGCAGGCATGGAAGTTTTCGGCATCTCGCTGGTCACCAACCTCGCCGCCGGCATCAGCCCGGTTCCCTTGAGCCACGCCGAAGTCCTTGAAGCCGGACACGCAGCCGGAAAGCGGATCTCCAAGTTGCTGGCAGAGATCATCGCCAAACTCTAGCTTTGCCCGGGCAACTCCGCCGGGAGTGGGATCCCACCCCTTTAAGACCACTTTTAGGGGCGGGATCACACCGCCCGTTGCCCCTGAAGCGCTCAATGAGGATAGTTTTGACCCTATGACATCCAGCGATGCCGCATTTGACCAGCTGCTCACCGACGCCCGCCAATGGGCCTCACAAGACCCGGACCCGGCGACGTCGGCTGCCTTGGAGGAGCTGACGGAGCTCGCCGAGGGTGGAGATGCGGCAGCAGTGCAGGAACTGGGCGACAGCTTCAGCGGCACCCTGCAATTCGGCACGGCCGGTCTCCGCGCAGCCCTCGGCCCCGGCCCGAACCGCATGAACCGCGTCGTGGTCCGGCGCGCAGCAGCAGGCCTGGCAGCTTTCCTCACGGAGACGGTAGCCGCAGCGGCCCCCGGGACCCGGCCGCGCGCCGTCGTCGGCTTCGACGCCCGCTACAACTCGGACATCTTCGCGCAGGAAACTGCCGCGATCTTCGCCGCCGCGGGCATAGAGACGTTCCTGATGCCCGCAGCACTTCCGACGCCGTTGCTCGCCTACGCGGTCAGGAACCTGGACTGCGACGGCGGCGTGATGGTTACAGCCAGCCACAACCCGCCGCAGGACAACGGCTACAAGGTCTATCTCGGGCGGCATGCTGTTTCCGAGAGTGGACGCGGCTCCCAGATCGTGGCTCCCTACGATGCGCAGATCGCGGAAAAAATCGACGCTGTGGGTGCGCTGGACTCCATAGAGCTGGCCGATAGCGGTTGGACCGTACTGCCCGTGGCCATCGCCGCGGACTATCAAGCCGCCATGGCCGGGCTGGTTGACCGGGAACATTTCCCGGCCCGGGACCTCAAAATCATCCTCACCCCCATGCATGGCGTCGGCGGCGAAACAGCTGTCTCCGTCCTGAATGCCGCCGGATTTGGGGATGTCACTCTCGTGGCTGAACAGGCTGAACCCGATCCGGACTTCCCCACTGTTGCCTTCCCCAACCCCGAAGAGCCTGGTGCGCTGGACTTGGCGCTCGCAGCTGCCGCGGAGGCCGGCGCGGACATCGTCCTGGCCAACGACCCCGACGCCGATCGGGCTGCGGTGGCCGCCTTGGACCCGTCCACGGGAACCTGGCGGATGCTTCGTGGAGATGAAGTGGGCGCGCTGTTGGGTGCACACATCGTGGCGCGGCGGGCAGTCGGTGAAGGCGAGGAAGCCAGGGAGGGCGTCTTCGCAAACTCGATCGTTTCTTCGCGCCTTCTGTCCCGGATCGCCGCTGCCGCGGGGTACGCCCACGAGGAAACGCTCACTGGCTTCAAATGGATCTCACGGGTTCCCGGCCTCACCTACGGGTACGAGGAGGCCTTGGGGTACTGCGTTGCGCCCGAGCTGGTGCGGGACAAAGACGGTATCTCAGCGGCGGTACTGATCGCGGAACTGGCAGCAGCTGCCAAGGCCGAGGGCAGGACGATCTTTGACACCCTTGACGACCTCTACCTGGTGCATGGCCTGCACGCCAGTGACCAGTTGAGCATCCGGGTGGCGGACCTCGGACTGCTGGATGCCATGATGAACCGCCTGCGCGTCAATCCGCCCGAAGCGTTCGGAGGCTCCGCCGTCGAGGTCTTTACCGACCTTGCCGAAGGAAGCGAAGCCTTACCGCCCACGGACGGACTGCTGTACCTGACCCGGGACCAAAGCCGGGTCATCATCCGGCCCAGCGGCACCGAGCCCAAGCTCAAGTGTTACTTGGAAGTCATCCAGCCCGTGGAGTCCGCCGCGGAACTTCCCGGTGCCCGCCAGGCCGCACGGACCTCCCTGGACGATGTCCTCAGGGATGTCCGCGAAGCGTTGGGTCTTTAGAAGCGTCGGTCTTTAGCCGGGTTAGAGTTCAATCTCGATGAAGCCATCCACCAACCGGGTGGCGAACACATCGAGGGCGAGCTCGGGGTTGGTGAAGCACTCCCCGGTTTCGAGGTCGTAGACCTCTTTATGCAGTGGCGATGAGATGGTCGGCCGGCTTCCGCGGGATCCGATGATCCCGCGGGCCATGACGTTGGCCAGTGTTGCCGGGTCCTGCTGAGCCACGGCGAAGACCTCGGTGGACGCGATGCGGAACAGCGCAACCTGTCGGCCTGCAACCAGTGCCGCCTCGCCCCAAGCCAGCTCGAGTTCATCCAGCGGGCAAATCCTGTGCCACTCGCCGGTAACGGCAACATCCACGGCACGGTCCAGAATTACGGTCATTTCAGCCCCTCTCACTCTGTCCGGGTGCTGGCATTTTCGCCGTCACTCCCCCGGACCGGGCCACGCTTGCGGCCACTCTTCCACGTTAGGACCCTGGTGTTTCATCAGGTGTCCGCGTTTGTGTCCAGCGCGTAAAAGAGACCTCACGCCTCACGAAATGCCGTTGTGATGCAGAAGTTAAGATCACGAAACAAAAGGGAAACTGACGCGAAACTGCCCATACCTAGTCTGGAACCACGAGTTGCAGCAGATCCGTCTGCAACGTCTGCGAAAGGCCCACCAGTGACCGGACACACTTCAAGCACAGAGAACCCGCGCCGCGTCGTCGTCGTCGGCGGCGGCCCCGCTGCCCACCGTTTCACCGATGCCATGGTCAACCGCGGTCTTGAAGGCTGGCAGGTCACGGTGCTGACCGAAGAGGCCCACCTCCCCTACGACCGCGTGGCGTTGAGCAAGGCCCTCACCGAAACGGGTGTGGACCTTACTTTGGGCGACGCGTCCATGTGGGACCACGAGGCGCTGACCCTGGTGACCGGCGAGCGCGCCGTGAAGATCGACTCCGCCTCCAGGAGTGTCCTCACTGCCGCGGGGAACACGTACGAATACGACCACTTGGTGGTGGCTTCGGGCTCGGATGCAGCCCGCCTCCCGATTCCCGGTGCCGAACACACTCACGTGTACCGCACGCTCGATGACGTCTGGGCCATCAACAAGGCCATCGCCGAGCTCCGGGAAAAGCTGGGCCGCAAGGTTAACGCGGTCACTATTGGTGGCGGCTTGCTGGGCCTTGAGTCCGCTGCCGGCACCGAACAGTTGGGTGCCACTCCCATTGTCATCAACGGAGCACCGTGGCTGATGAACACGCAATTGGATGAGGGTGCCGGGCAGTCGCTGGGTCGCCTGATTGAGGCCAAGGGCTTTGAGGTCCATGGTGGCGTGTTCCCTTCCGAAGTACTGACGGACGACGACGGCAACGTCACCGGCGTCTTGATGGCGGACGGCCGCACCATTGAGGCGGACATCGTGATCGTAGCCGTCGGGGTCAGGCCCCGCGACGACCTCTTCCGCGCAGCAGAGGGTGAGGAGCAGCTGTTCAGCCTGGGCCAGCGTGGCGGCGTGGTCATCAACGATTACTGTGCCACTGAGGTGGAGGCCATCTGGGCGATCGGTGAAGTGGCCAACTTCGGAGGCATGTGCCTTGGATTGGTGGCACCTGCCAACACCATGGCCGAGATCGTTGCCGACCGCCTGCACGGTGGCGAGGCGACATTCCCCGGCTTCGACACTGCCACCAAGCTCAAGCTGTCCGGCGTGGATGTGGCCAGCTTCGGTGATGCGTTCGCCCGGACCGAGCATTCCCTGGAAATTGTCTACGCCGACCCGGCACGCGGCGTTTACCAGAAGATCGTCACCACCGATGATGCCAAGACCCTCTTGGGCGGCATCTTCGTGGGCGATGCTTCCCCCTACATGAGCCTTCGCCCGCTCCTGGGCCGCGAACTGGCAGCAGAACCCGGCGCGTATTTGAGCGCCGCGGGTGGAGGTGAGGCACCTGAGACTGAGCTTCCCGACGATGCCATCCTGTGTTCCTGCAACAACGTGGCCGCCGGAACCATCCGCGACACCATCAATGGGTGCGGTGCCTGCGAAGGCAACTCCCCCGTGCAGGAACTCGGCGAGCTCAAGGGCTGCACCCGTGCCGGCACCCAATGTGGTTCCTGTGTCCCCATGCTCAAGAAGCTCCTCGAGGGCGAACTGACAAAGTCCGGCATCGAAGTTTCCAAGGCACTGTGCGAGCACATCAGCCTGTCCCGCCAGGAACTCTTCGACGCCATCCGGGTGCTGGAACTGACCTCGTTCGAAGAGATCATGGCCAAATACGGCACCGGCGCCGGCTGCGACATCTGCAAGCCGACCATTGCCTCCATCCTCGCAAGCCAGCACTCTGCGTACGTCCTGGACGCCGGACGTGGGTCCCTGCAGGACACCAACGACCGCGCCTTGGCGAACATGCAGAAGGACGGCACGTATTCGGTGGTCCCCCGCATCGCAGGTGGTGAGATCACCCCCAAGGGCCTTGGCGTCATCGCAGCCGTCGCTGAGAAGTACAACCTCTACACCAAGATCACCGGCGGCCAGCGCATCGATATGTTCGGTGCACGGCTGGAGCAGCTCCCGGACATCTGGAAGGAGCTGGTGGACGCCGGTTTCGAGTCCGGGCAGGCTTACGGCAAGAGCCTTCGCACAGTGAAGTCCTGTGTTGGATCCACCTGGTGCCGTTTCGGAGTACAGGATTCGGTGGCCATGGCCATTGCGCTGGAGCTTCGCTACCGCGGCCTCCGCAGCCCGCACAAGCTGAAGATGGGTGTTTCCGGTTGCGCCCGCGAGTGTGCCGAGGCCCGGGGCAAGGACGTGGGAGTGATCGCCACCGCGGACGGCTGGAACCTTTACGTCGGCGGAAATGGCGGTGCCACTCCGGCACACGCCCAGCTGCTGGCCAAGGACCTGGACGACGAAACGCTGCTGAAGTACATCGACCGCTACCTCATGTACTACATCCGCACCGCCGACCGCCTCCAGCGCACCGCGCGCTGGCAGGAAGAGCTGGACGGCGGCATCAAACACGTCGAGGAAGTGGTGGTCAACGACTCCCTGGGCATCGCCGAGGAGCTTGAGGCCGCCATGGCCAAGCACATCGACACCTACGAGGACGAGTGGGCAGAAACCTTGAAGGACCCGGAGCGCCTCCGCCGTTTCCGCTCCTTCGTCAATGCTCCCGACCAGAAGGACGAATCCATTTCCTTCGTTCCGGAGCGTGGCCAGATCCGTCCGGCTACCAATGAGGAAAAGGGTGGCGTGCTCATCGCGTCGACCATTCCGGTCCGCAGCGAAACCGTCGGCGCAGGAAACTAGGGGTTCACCATGCAGCTCACCATTGATCTCACCGACCGCGACGTCCTTGTCACGGGCTCGGACACCTGTGCCCGCCAAGCCATCCGGCGTTACCAGGCTGCCGGGGCCAACGTGTACCGCCTGAGCACACCTGCGGGGGTGCCAGGTGACGGGCTGCTCCCGGAGCGTCCGTTCCTGGTGGCCGTGGTGGACGACGGCGACGACGGCTGGCTGCCGTTGGTGGAACGCTGCCGCGAGGCCGGTGTGCCCGTGGCTTTTGAGCCTGCCCCCGGCGCGGAGGGTCACGTGACTTTGGTGGGCGGAGGCCCGGGAGCCCTGGACCTCCTGACCGTCGGCGCCGTGGACGCCCTGCGTGATGCCGACGTGGTGTTCTATGACCGCCTGGCCCCTTACCAGGAGCTCGCCGATCTGACCTCTGCGGAACTGGTGGACGTGGGCAAGCAGCCTGGCCTTCACAAAGTCACGCAGCGCGACATCGAGAAGCTGATGGTCGAAGCTGCCCTTGCGGGCAAGAACGTGGTCCGGCTCAAGGGCGGGGATCCCTACGTGTTCGGGCGTGGCGGCGAGGAGGTGGCTGCCTGCGTTGCCGCCGGGGTCCCGGTACGGGTCATCTCCGGCGTCACCAGCGCCATCTCCGTTCCCGCCGCAGCCGGCATCCCGGTCACGCACCGCGAAGTGAGTCACATGTTCACGGTGGTCTCCGGCCACGCACCCTTGACCGAGACTGAACACATGCATTTGGCCGGCCTTGGCGGGACGATCGTGGTCCTCATGGGCATCGGCACACTTCCGCAGCTGGCCGCCGGGTTGCGCCGGGCAGGGATGAAGCCAGAGATGCCCATGGCCGTGGTGGAACGCGGTTACCGTCCGGGGCAACGCACCACCATCGCTGACCTGGGTACGATCGAAACAGCTGCCACCGGCTGCAGCAATCCGGCTGTGCTGGTCATTGGCGAAGTGGTCAAGGTAGCCGAGGCCAACCGCAACCACGCTGAAGCATCCGCTGAACTGAGCCGCCTGGCGGCTTCGCTCCTTGAAGCCTGAGGGTAAAACTTATGACTGTTGCACGCACCTTTGAAGTCCAGGACCCTACTGCTGCTCCGGAAGTTTCCGAGGCCGCCGATGCGCCGCTGGATGGATTCCGGATCGGAGTCACCTCGCACCGCCGTTCCCGTGACCTCATTGAGGCCCTGGAGCGCCGCGGTGCGAGCGTGTTGCACGCCCCCGCGCTGAAGATCGCCCCGGTGCAGGAAGACATGGTCCTTATTGAGGACACCCGCACCATCATTGCCGCGAAGCCGGACATCTGCATCGCCACCACCGCGTACGGCATGCGCCGTTGGTGTGAGGCCGCTGATTCTTTCGGCATCGGAGAACAACTCCTGGAAACACTGTCCGCCTGCCGGATGTTCGTCCGTGGACCCAAGGCCCGCGGTGCCGTACGCGCGGCCGGTCTTGCCGACGTCGGAATCAGCAGTGACGAAACCACGGCCACGCTGGTTGACATGCTCCTGGCCGAAGGCGTGCGCGGCAAGACGGTGGCCGTGCAGCTGCATGGTTACACCGATGTGCGCCAGCTGGAACGGCTGCGCATGTCCGGTGCCATTGTCCTGACCGTCACCCCCTACCGCTGGGTGAAGCCCGACGGCGAGGACAAGCTCCCGCGCTTGATCGAGGCTGTGGTGGGCGGCAACCTCGATGTCCTGACCTTCACCAGCGCACCAGCCGTGGACGCGATGTGGAGCACAGCCCACGAAATGGGCCTTTACCGTCAGCTCATCGAAGCCCTGAAGGGCCCCGTGACGGTTGCCGCAGTGGGGCCTGTCACCGCACAACCACTGGTCGACGCCGGTCTGACGCCACTGATCCCTGACCGTTACCGCATGGGGGCGCTGATCCGGTTGGTTACCGAGCACTTGTCCCTGAACCATGTGCGCCGCTTGGAGACCAAGAGCGCCACCATTGAGCTGCGTGGGCGTTGCCTGCGGATCAACGGTGAGGTCATTGACTTGGCGCCCGCTCCCCTGCTGCTCCTGCGTGCCCTGCTCGGCGCGGGCGGGGCAGTGTTGTCCCGCGAGGCGCTCTCGGACCTGTTGGATCTGCGCGGCTCCGTGCATGCCCTGGACATGACGGTCAGCCGGCTGCGCTCCTCGCTGCCCGATGGCAAGCTCGTGGAAACGGTAGTCAAGCGCGGGTACCGGCTGCGGGCGTAGGTGTACTGCCCGGGCCGCCTGCCTGGGGTGCCTGCCTGAGTTGCCTGTCCGGGCTGCCTGCCGGCAGTAGTGGCGTCCGCCCACCTCAGGCCGCCTTCACCAAAGGAAGTTCATCCCAGTTGGTGGTGTACCGGGGACTGAGCATGTCCCGTTTCATGGACCAGTCGGGTCCTCCCTTGATTCCGGCGTGCCCCAAACCGATGGAGCCCCGGCCGTAGCGCTTGCTGACTTGCTCCAACAGGGGGCCGATCCCACGTTCCTCGTGCCGGTTCTCAAAGATCTCCAGTGGTTTCTGGTTCCCGCTGGGGCGGAGGTCAGTAACCATGATCCCGGCCTTGGCGTATCTGACCCCTTCCTGGATCCTGGGAACCAATGCATGGGCAGCCTTGGTCAGCAGCACGGGATCCGAGGTGGGCATGGGCAGCTTGACGTTAACCGTGGGAAAGGACTTGTCGTTGGGGTTGTAGAACGAGGTGGCGGCAAAGGCTGTGAGCAATTTTGCTTGGAGATCGTGTTTGGCGAGCCTGGCACTTGCCATCTGGCCGTAGACGCTGAGTACCTGCCGCAGCTGCGCCGCCGTCGTAATCGGCGTTGAAAAGGAGCGGGAGAAGATCAGCTGGTCCCTCCCGATCCTTTCCTCCTCCATCGGGATGCACGGGGTGCCCTGCAACTCCAGCACGGTGCGCATCATAAGAATGGAGAATTTGTCCCGCAGGGCCACAGGGTCGGCCCGGACCAGGTCAAGGATGGAGAAGATCCCCATGGCGTTCAACCGTTTGGTCAGCCTGGTGGCCACGCCCCAGATCTCAATCACCGACAGCCGTGCCATCAAGGCCTCCCGTTGGGCCTCAGGAACGGAGTCCCAGCGGCACACTCCATTGAAAGCCGGATTGTGCTTGGCCCATTTGTTGGCCAGCTTGGCGAGCGTCTTGGTACGGGCAATCCCCACGCAGACCGGCACGCCCACATGCCGTTGGCACGCAGTTTTGATGGTCCGTCCCAGTTCGAGCAGCTCTTCCGGTTGACCTTTTACCCCCAGAAACGCCTCATCAATGGAGTACACCTCCTGCCATGCCGAGTACCGGGCCAGGAGCTCCATCACACGGGAGCTGATGTCCCCGTAGAGCTCGTAGTTGCTTGAGAGGGCAATGAGACCCCACTCCTTGGCCCGTGGAGCAAGTTTGAACCAAGGCTCCCCCAGCCCGATCCCCAGCTTCTTCGCTTCCGGAGACCTGGTCACTGCGCAGCCGTCGTTGTTGGACAGCACAATCACTGGCTTGCCCTCCAGCGAAGGGTTGAAGGCACGTTCCGCCGAAGCGTAGAAACAGTTGATGTCCACGTGGGCGATCTCTTGCATCCGGTGCATGAGTGCTGGCTTGGACATCGGTCTCCTCCGTTCGGCCTTAGCACGCGTGCCGCCATTCTGGAGCAGGACACGCCGCGCACTCGAACATATATTCGAATACCTTTACTGTACCGCCAGGCCCCGACAAATAGCTGAGCTCTTCCTACCCGATGTCCACGGCAGCGGTAAGGCATCCGTACGACTGGCTCCGTTGAACCAATCCTCGCCAACCATTTCGGTCGTTGTATTCGATGTTCGTGAACGGCGCTCCCGCAGCATCGAGTCGATCGGTTTCCAGTACAAACACGTTGTCGAGTTCGACGCATGTATGCCTGACAAATCCACCGTCAAAAGGGCTGTAGTCGTGTCGCGGGTTCAGGCTGGCGGTGCCTGTATCGTTTGGACCCAATGATGTAAACCCTGTCAGGTGTCAGAATTCCCTTCACGCGCTTCCCATCCTAACTATCGGAGTGCGTCACGGAGATGTTGTTGGCCAGTGTCCCAAACGTGGCATCGAGGCTCAGAGCATAAGCCTGTTGGCCCAAACCTATCCCGGCCTGTTGACCCGCGGTTCGCGAGGAGATGGAGAGATTGTTGTACTTGGACTTCCGCTTCAACCTCATGGCAGGATGGTCCGCCGGAGTGGGTCTGGTCGAAGCAGGACCGCCATTCCACCCAGCGTCGTTGACAAAATTGTTTGGAATCGGCCCCCAACCATCAACATTGGAGTTCTTGGCTGTGTCCGCGATCATGTTGTTGCCAGACGAAGCGATCTGGCCATTAACGCTCTCTGACTCCTCAAGCCAAAAGCCTTCGCCGCCGCAATTCTGCGCTTCGACCGAGGAGAATTCGCAGGAACCGTAAATCGTGGTACTCGGAATTGGAGAGGTTGAAAAGGCCTCGACCGGAGAACCGGACGAGGCCTTTCGTAGCCAGCAGGTTGGGGCGTGTAGCAGTAACTACCAGGTAACCAAATCCATCCCCGCGCTGTTCGCAATCGTGCGCGTAGACGTAAACCACACGTATCGACTGCAGTAGTTGGCCCCGCCGTCCCGAACGCTGCCGCAATTGCCGTAGTTATATAGGGGGCCAGCGACGGCCTGGATCATTCCGACAGCGCCGACGCTGCCATTGCCGTAGGGGGCAAGTACGGGCCCACCGCTATCCCCTTGGATTGCGGCACGCTGACCGTCCACTGTTTGGTAGCCCTCGATTTGGGAGGCGTAACCGTACCCGTCATTCCAGGAAAAATTCGTGTAAAGGACGCTGATATTGCAATGCACGCCGGAGTTCCCGCCGCTTGTGCAGATCCAGTCGCCCAATGAAACGTCGTGGAATCCAGCAACAGGTTTGGAATATCCTGCCGTGTTGTTCCACGCGCCGTCAAACATCCAACGGCTTCCGCCTTCGGACAGCATGGCGGCTTGACCATCGGGAGTATCCCACCACTGCATTCCTGCTGAGGATCCGGTATTGTCGCGGGCAGTCCACCAGCCAGATCCCTCACAGTGGCGGGCCGTATTGGTCCACTGCCCTGTTCCCGTTCTGGCTTTCAGCGCAAACCCAGTTGTGCAAGCTGTTTGGTTGCTGTTGAGTATGTACGCACCTGAGTTGAAGGGGTGGGAGTCATTCATGCGAGTGGCGGGGCGTGACTGGACTCCATCAATGACTTGGATAGGCCACTTGGTAATGTCGCGTGCAAGGTTCTCCACTGCAGCCCGTTCCGATGATGTGAGCAGGCCGCCTTCATTCTTGACGGCGTATCCGCGGATGGATATTTCACCTGAATCATCGCCGATGCCTCCGATGGAAGCTATCTTGAATCCCAGCGGTTCAAAGGCCTTGTCATTATTTATGAGGGCTTGAGTCGCCGAATCAATTTCGGGGACCGAATATGGACGCTCGGAGAATGTCACCATGATGCCTCGCTTTCGTCCTTCGTTGGCGACGGTTTCGCGAAGCAGGGATGAACCCTTCCACAATGCCTTTACAGAAAGGCTTTTTGCATCATTAACCTGTTCAACGTAGCCAGCATCGTAGATTCCCGGGACCTGTGTGATCCAGTACTTGAAGTCGGAGAGCTTCTTCTGGTTGTCCAAGAAGTCGACACCTACACTCTTGGAGTATTCCTCGATAGCGCCCTCCCCCGGCGGCGTGACCGGGGCATCCGATGCCGCCACGGCGGGGCTGATAATGCCGAGCAGCAAGACAAAAGTACCTGCTGCAATGGGTAGTGGTTTCTTCAATGAATCCCCGTCCAGTGCGGGCCGATTCGGTCTCGGTCCGTGTTTGATGAATTATTCAATGTCTTAAGACTGTGGCGGTCCGCAAGGCTATGCCCGAGCCGCGTATTGCTCCCTAATACCTGAATCCGGGGCAGTTCAGATCGCGCCGAAAGTCAGGGAGTCTTGACCTCTCGTCCATGTCAGCGCCCCGTTGGTGTAGTTGAGTTGAACGCCGTCCTTGAGGAAGTTGAGGGCCCAGGTCTGCTGTTCACCTCTCGCAGCATCAACACAGCCGGATGCGCCGATCGCGAGCTTCCCGGACAATGTCATGTTCGAGCCATCAATGGTGACGGGGGTGTTCACTGGTCCACATGGAAGAACAGCCGTCAGGTATGTTTCCTGACCAACTCGGTCCAACTGTGCTGTCACTTGTCCCTCGCTGACCCATGCCATGGGCTGACCTTCAGCAGTACCGGCTGTACTTTTGAACTTCCCGCACGGCGCATCAGGCAGGAATTTCGTGCACTCGCTCGAGGGCGACGCCGACCCGGTGCGCACCTCGGGACCTACGGCCGGCGTTCCTCCGGTTCCGCACGACGAGACGGTTATTGCTGCCAGCCCAACGGCAGCAATACTCAAGAACGACCGCAGTGTCTCCATAACTCCCCCAGCAAAATGATCAACAAAAGCGAATACTAATTGATTAAACGCAGAGCATACCCCGCCCAAAAAGTCCAGAAAAGGTAAGGCGTGCACAGGTCTCGAAGCATACGGTTCATTTACCTATTACACAAGCAATTTTGCTTGGAATTTTGATAGCAAAATTCAAAGGATGCTGATGACCATCCTTTGCCTCGGTAATTCCCGGAAGTTACTCAAACACAAGTAGACGGGCTGCCCTCTCCGGGTCAGTCAGCCTGCTTCAGGGAAGGCGACGCTGTTTGCCCCGAAGCTGGCCACCGCTGCCACAAATACAACACAGCGTCCTCGCAGAGATACTGCGGAGGGAAGTCGCTGAACGCTGTTGTCCTGACACTGTTCGAACGCGCTACGAACCCGCTATGGACTTAAAGATTCGCGACAACGATTTCTCCGCCTGAATGGTCACAAGGTGTCCCATTCTGCAGAATCAACGCCCTGTGGACCTGCTGAACACAGCGCAATCCACCGCGCTCATGTTGACGCTGGCCGGGTACCCCCCCATGACGGGCAGCGTCCTTACGTCTGCAGATCATCTAGACGTTTCAGCCCAGACAAGGACCGCGTTTGACCACCGCCGACGAAAACTTCAAATTAGTCCAACCGCTTATCGGCACGGTGATTGACGGCGGCATAACCCTCCTGGCTGCCGCCATTCCGTTCAATCGAACAAACAAGGCCAGCAAGAAGCGACAGAAACGGATTGACCAGCTCCCGTCCCAAAGGATTACTCGACGGAGAGACGCATAGGGCGGCTCAACTCCCTGCCTGATAAAGAGTTGGCGACGGAATGTCCGCCACTTCCCAGGATTGGTCCGGGCATCGTCGTCCCCTCATTTCCCTCCCACCCCCGCTAGGGGAACGTCACGTCACCTGGACGACCGGATGGGACGGGACCATCCAATCGGCCTCCATCGTCCTGGACACTCAGTTCGCGTCAGGAGAAACCCTCGAGGTGTTTGGATCCTGGCTGGTATCCAGTCCGGCTCCGTTCGTCCCGCCAGTTATTCGTTCAAAAGCTATTCGGCAAGTTACCGATAGCCGCCATAAATCTGCCGCTTCCTGCGCCGAAGAAGTCCGCTGCCGATGATGGCTGCAAGTTGTTTCCTGGCTGGTGAGTAGCGACCCTAGCGCGGCACCACGATCTCATCGACTCCGCACTGGAGCACAAGGTTGTCACTTCCGCCCGTCAGCATGCAGCCCTTGGGGTCGAAGAACTGTGTGGCGGACAGCCACGGGACACTTCGCTGCCAGAGCCCCCACGATTTTTGTGAATAAATGGAATACGTTTGTGGGTCGAACCCTGATTGTTCGACGATGACACTTTCTCCGCTGCTGGCCTTTACTTCGGTGTAGGTTGCCGCCACGGCGGCCAGCCCCATGCCAGCCGAATACAGAGACCACGGCAGAGCCGCCGCGACACTGGCCAGAACTGCAAGTACAGCAGTCAGCCGCCGGAGCCAGCCACGGGAAATCCGCCTGACCAACGCCGGTACAAGCAGAGCCAGTGCCACCACGGCAGCAAATCCGCTCAGAAGGTGAGCAAACAGAATGAACGCCCACCCCGGCATAACGAGGTAGACCAGAACCTCAGGCCATGAGTCGCTGACCCACGCTGCGGAGGCTTGGGCGACCGCTCCCAGCAACACCGAGACGAGGGCCGACGCGATGCCCCACATGAGGCGCGAGGCAACAGATCGCCTCGAATCCATTTCCGCGGAAACCCCTGCTCCTACTCGAGAAGCGCCCAACCGGGCCGCCGTTACGTCGTCTCCCGGCAACAGTTTCCGCACACCGCCATCCAATCACGCTTCTGACGTCGCCGTGGCGCGGCGGTCAGCGGAGCCAGCGAGGGAACCGGGCAATCTTTTCAGGTTTTGTTGCGCCCATTACCAATAGGCCGTGTGGTTCCTGCAGTGCGCCCGTCCCCTGATCCGGATCCGAAGGAGCGCTCAAGGGCAGCGATGAGTGGGGCAGGCGCCAGCCGGTCCAACAGGTCCACCGGCCTGGCATCCCGCAGTCCTGGGCTGCCGGTGACCATCCAGGCCGAAAAGTAATTGTGCGGAATCCTCAGTTCCATGGCACGCGCAAACAGGCGCAGCACCACGGGGTGCAAGGACAAGTCTTCGCGGAATTGGAAACCGGGACAGTACGTGCCATCTGCGGAAAACACGCGCACCAGTTGTTGCATCACAGGTTCGGGATCCTCATGTAGCTTCGCGAGCCGATGACGGACCCTTTCCAGATCCGGCAAGCCGAATTCGGCGCCCATCCGTTCCCAGAGTTCGCTGGGAACGGGCCCTTGCGAACGGGGCGGGCTCAAATGTGATGCAGGCATGTGGTGGCAACTCCCCAGATGGTGAGTTCAGAAAGGGCCGGCACGCGGATGTCCGGGTACTTGGGATTGTCGGCCTGGAGAATCACTCCCGAGGGCGTGACGCGGAGCCTTTTGATGGTCAGTTCCCCGTCGAGGACAGCGACGACGACGGACCCATCCCTGGGCTCCAGTGCCCGGTTGACGATCAGCTCGTCACCATCACTGATCCCTGCACCTTCCATGGACTGCCCCGTCACCCGGACCACGAAGGTGCTGGTGACGTCCTTGATGAGGTGCTCGTTGAGATCGATCCGGCCATCAAAATAGTCCTGCGCCGGCGAGGGATAACCGGCCGCCACCGGGAGAGGCGCCAGCAATACTGACATCAGGGAAAAGCCCGCATCTATCACGCGGGGGCCGACTATCACGCCCACAACACACCTTTATTCGAATATATGTTCGATACTTGAGTGTACAGCGGATGACGGACATTGTGGTCACCCCCTTGGTTTCCGCGGCGCAGGAGGCCGGCGGAATGGGGGCTGCAGCCGTTTACGCGTCCTGGCAAAAGACCGGTACTTTAGGGAAGGTCGAGCCAACGGAGGCTAGGCAGGAGACTCAACAAACCACCGTCTTCGACTGCAGGGTTCAATGCCGCGACGTTGTCCCCCAGTCGCGCTGTGCATCGCGAATTGGAGAGCCATGACCGCCCGGAGCAAGGACGTAGCTGATGCGCTCAGCGCCGATGTCACCCGTATTTTCAAGGAACGCTACCCGGATGAGCTGGCACACGCACAGGCCGTCCACGCACGCTCTGAGAAACTGGTTCTCGTCTTGATGTTCTCCACGGTGGCGCTGTGGTTCCTCGGCCCCGCGCTGTTCCTGACCGGTCTTATCAA
This sequence comes from Arthrobacter sp. TmtSoilC79, assembly GCF_059739405.1. NCBI lineage: Bacteria > Bacillati > Actinomycetota > Actinomycetes > Micrococcales > Micrococcaceae > Arthrobacter > Arthrobacter sp. TmtSoilC79. The sequence goes on from NZ_AP046051.1 coordinate 3,219,423, forward strand.
CCAAGTGGTCGTCATCGTGGTGCCGGGTCTGATGACCCTTGCGTTCCTCACCGTCGTGCTCGTAGCAATCGTCCGCAACCGGGCTGCGGCGAGGCCCGTCGTCGAGTACGCAAAGCAATGGGGTCAGAACGTCACAAGCGTGACGAAGAGGGGCATTACCGTCGCTGTTCCTAAGGGCGCTGTCACGGTGCCCGCGGAGTTCCGTGAGACGCGCGGGGTCACCCGCCAGCCCTGATGCCGCCATGGCGCCAAGCCCGGAACAGCGCTGCACGGCACCACCTGCACCAAGCCCGGGCGGTCTCCGCGGAGGTCTGTACGGCGGAACGGGACGAGTCATACCCTGAAGCTGTTCAGCAACGCGAACACCCGAAAAGAGGGCGGCCATGGCACGGGATCCCAAACCTACGTTGGAGCACTTGAACATCCTCCTCGGCGAGTGGGAAACATCAGTTCCGGGCAAGGATGTGCCCGGCCGGACCGCCTTCGAATGGTTGGAAAGCGGAGGCTTCCTCATCCAGCGTTCCACGGTCCAGCGGCCGGAGTACCCCAATGCGGTCAGCGTCATTGGAGCCACAGGCTCGGATGGAGCCTTCCAACAGCATTACTTTGACTCCCGGGGCGTGGCCAGGATCTACGACATGACGCTCAAGGACGGCGTGTGGACCCTGTTCAGGGATGGGCCCGACTGGCCGCAACGCTTCGTTGGCCACTTCTCCAAGGACGGCAACACCATTACTGCCCGGTTGGAACGCGGGACCTACCCCGGCGGGCCGCTGGAACACGACTTTGACATGATCTATACCCGCATTGCCTAGCGCGCGCTGAATCCACTGTCTCCACCTCATTTACAGATCCCCTGCCCGGTGGGAACATAAGCCCCATAGTCCGCGGAGGCATCGCCCGGCCACGCCCGGCGCCGCCAGCTGCAGCTATGTAGTCAGCTTTCCTCTGAGAGGAACGGCCATGGGTCGTCTGGGGACCGGGAACAGTGGGGCTGCGGGACCTGAGCCCGCTTCTGATCAGGCACGCCGCCGCGATGGCATCGAAAAGGTCGACGCCGTGGTGGTGGGCTCCGGCTTTGGAGGTTCCGTGGCGGCGCTTCGACTGGCCGAGGCCGGGCAGTCCGTTGTGCTCATGGAACGCGGCAAACCGTACCCGCCCGGCAGTTTCGCGCGTTCGCCGTCGGAGATGGGGCGGAACTTCTGGGATCCGGACCGGGGCTTGTATGGACTTTTTGATGCCTGGACGTTCCGCGGCACTGAGGGGCTGGTGTCCAGCGGGTTGGGCGGTGGCTCACTGATCTACGCCAATGTCCTCTTGCGCAAGGACGAAAAGTGGTTCGTCAACGAATCCCCCATCCCCGGCGGCGGATATGAGAACTGGCCCTTCACCCGGGCAGACCTCGATCCCCATTACGACGCCGCCGAAGCCATGCTCCAGCCCGTCCCCTACCCGTACATGGACACCGCGAAGACCCTGGCCATGGAGAAGTCGGCCGCGAACCTGGGACTGTCCATCACCAGGCCTCCCATAGCCGTCACGTTCTCGGCAGCACCAGGGACCGAACCGCGAACCAACCATGCACTGCCGCTGCCCGGCTACGGCAGTATCCACGGTCCTGCCACGGTGCGCACCACCTGCACGCTCAGCGGTGAGTGCGACATCGGGTGCAATGCCGGCGCCAAGAACACCCTGGACCACAACTACATCTCAGCGGCCGCCTTCAAGGGAGCCGATGTCAGAACGTTCCATGACGTCCGTGGCATCCGGCCCTTGAACCCCGGGTCGCCGGGTGGCGGCTACGAGGTCCGCTATGTGGTGCATCATCCGGATCATCACGGCGAACTTCTCACCGAACGCATCATCCATTGCCGCCGGCTCATGCTCGGTGCCGGCACATTCGGCACCAACTTCCTCCTGCTCCGAAACCGCGGTTCCCTCCCTGCGCTGAGCGACGCCCTTGGCACCCGTTTCAGCGGCAACGGCGACCTCCTGACGTTCATCATGGGTGCGAAGACGCCCCCGGCCAACGGCTCACGGCCCGGCGTCCGGAATCTGGCCGGCAGCCGGGGCCCGGTGATCACCACAGCCATCAGGGTCCCGGATTCACACGACGACGACGGCGATGGCCGCGGTTATTACGTGGAGGACGCGGGGTATCCGGCCTTCATGAACTGGCTCATCGAGACAGCGCAACTGGGCACCACCATCAAACGGACCGCCAAAGTGGCCGGGCAGCTCTTCAAGGACAGGCTGTTCGACGCCGGCCGGTCCAACGTCTCCGCCGACCTCGCCGCAGCGGTGGGCGATGGCCGTTTGTCCTCCAGTTCGGTGCCCATGCTGGGTATGGGCAGGGATGTCCCCGACGGTGTCATGACCCTCCGCGACGGGAGGCTGGCCATCGCGTGGACCATGGCAACCTCCAAGGAGTACTTCGGCCGCGTCCGCGAAACCATGGAGTCCATTTCCAAAGACCTGGACGGGGACTTCATCGACAACCCCCTCTGGTGGGCCAAGCGTGTCATCACGGTGCACCCGATCGGAGGAGCCCCCTCCGGACGGCATCCGGGCGAAGCAGTCTGTGATTCCTACGGCGAGGTCTTCGGCTATCCCGGATTGTTCGTGGTGGACGGCGCCGCGATGCCGGGCCCTGTGGGTGCCAACCCGTCCCTGACCATTGCAGCGTTCGCGGAGCGCACCTGCGCCCACATCATCGGGAACGCAGGGGAACCTGGTCGCCGGGGCATCCGCCCGGCAGATGCCGCAGGCTCCGGCGGGTCCGGCGAAAAGGTGGCCGTACAGCAGGAGGCGGCCGGCGCCGTCGTCGACGTCGCCGCGTCCGCTCCGCGTGCGTTGGCTCCGGACGCCACCAAAGGCAAGACCGCACCTGAGGAAAAGCCTGCGAGCGCAGTCTCTGAGGTGCCCGAGGCTTCCCAGGTGCGCAGCCGCGGACTGGGCAGGCCCGGCACTCCAGGCGTAAGCGGCAAAGAGGCCACCTCCGTCCGGTTCACCGAACAAATGCACGGTTGGTTCAGTCCGGGCATCGCCGATCCGGAGAAAGGGCGGAGCCTGGGCAGGGACCGGAGCAGGAAGATCATGTTCGAGCTGACCATCATCGCCGAGGACATCGAGGCGTTCGCCTCCGACCCGAACCATCCGGCCAGAGCTGAAGGCTACGTGCTGGCGGACTACTTCGGTGGCCGGATGCCGGTGGAACGGGGCTGGTTCAATCTGTTTGTCCAGGAAACCGCCGACGCCGCTGCACCAGCAAGGCGCATGCTCTACCGGTTGTGGCTGCGGGACCCGGGCGGAACACCCTTCACGTTCACCGGCCATAAACTAATCCGCAACGAGGCAGGATTCGACCTCTGGGCGGACACCACCACCCTGTATGCCACCATCCTTCGCGGGCATGTGCCACCGGATGGAGCGCCATTAGATGCTGTGCCACCGGATGCAGCGCCACCGGATCCAGGGACGCAGGATGCCCCGCCACCGGACGCCGCACAGCCAACTGCAGGCGGCGCCGCCCAAGCAGGCGTCGTCGGGGCCGGAATCCTCTACATCCGGCCCCTCGACTTCGCCAAGCAACTCACCACGTTCCGCGCCGAAGGACCGGCCCCGGCGGCAGGCTTGGTGACCTTCGGGAAGCTGTTTGCCGGCGAACTCTGGCAGGTCTACGGGCGGCGTCCCAGAGGCGTCCCCCTCCCGTTCACGTCAAAGCGATGAAAAGCCGGGAGCTCGCAAAACACCATGCCGTACTGGGGTTCACACCCCAGCCTGCGGTTCGTTGGCTCTCGCCGATGTCCTTGGCCAGGACTGCGTTGAAGGTCGCAGCGGCCACGGTCTTTGCCGATTTCGGCGATAAGCGCGAGCTTGAGGGCAGCTTCCCCTCGGATTCCCTGAGCTTGGACAAAATTCCCCTCCCGGGCCAACCAGCCCAGCCCGCCGTCAGCAGCCGCGGACTTCCCTCCCCTGGTGATCTCCGGGATGGGCGGGCCGCCGCTGCTGGGGCAACTGAGATGTGGCTCGACTTCGCGGCCGACCTCGGCGACGGCTTCGACGCCACGTACACAGTGGCGTCCTTGCTGGCCCAGGACACGCTGACGGTGGACGGGCATGAACTTCCCCGTGGAAGGGTCCTGGTCCTGGGCGGAGACGAGGTTTACCCGGTCGCATCCCCGGCAGCGTACGAGAACCGGATGGTGGGTCCGTACCGGGCCGCCTTCCCACCCGCGTTGCGAGGCCCGCTCAGCGCCCTAAAACACGTCGATTACGCGCACAGCGGGCCACCCAACGCGTCTCCGGTCATGCTGGCGCTTCCCGGCAACCATGATTGGTACGACGGCCTCACCTCGTTCATCCGGGTGTTCACCAGGCAGCGGAGCATCGGGGGCTGGCGGACCATCCAAACCCGCAGCTACTTCGCCCTCCGCCTGACCGGAACCCCTCCCGGTCCGGGCAGGAACGGCACCCCCGGCTGGTGGTTGCTTGGCCTGGACAGCCAACTGGGGCAATACATCGACGAGCCACAACTGGACTACTTCTACCGGAACGTCACTGTGCAACTGCAGCCCGGCGATGCGATCATCCTCTGCGTCGCTGCACCATTCTGGGTTGACGCCACGCAACCCGGGTGGGGTGACTTCCGCCAGGTGAACTTCTTCGAGCAGGACTACCTGCGCCGGCGCTTCAACCCTGGAACGGGCCTGTTCGACGCCACCGGTGCCAGCGTCAGGCTCTGGCTCACCGGCGACCTCCACCATTACTCCCGCTACGAGGACTCCCGCTACGAGGACTCCCCTTACGCGGACTCCCCTTACGAGGACTCCCCCTCCGAGGACTCCCCTTCTCCGGAAACCTCCGGCACCCAGCACCAGACCCCGGATCCGGGCAGGACCCAGATGATCACTTGCGGCCTGGGCGGCGCCTACCTCTCCGATACCCACGGACTGCCCGAACATCTCACCTTGCCTGCCGCGTCGGCCGCTCCCGGTGAATCGTCCAGCCTGCGGCAACCACAGCAGACAACAACACAGCAGACAGGCACGGAACAGCCAGACACCGGCCGCGTCTTCACCCGCATGCCCACCACGTTCCCCGGCCAAGGACACTCCCGCCTGCTCGGCCCGCAACTGGCCAACCCCTTCTCGCAGTTCTGGCTCCCCATCCGCAACCCCGGCTTCGGGCTCTCGCTGGGCATCATGCACGTGGTGGCCGCCCTGACGTTGTGGACAGTCTTCAGTGCCTTTCGCGGTGAGGCCTTTGTGGACAGCCTGCGCAGCCTGACTCGCGGAGACACCCCGGTACTTGTCATTGTCCTGATCCTTGCAGTGCCGCTCCTCCTGGCAGTTGCCTCGTTGTCCGCGCGTTCGTTGGGTCTGGCGCAGGCGGGCATCGTCGTTTTCGCCCGCGGCGCGCTGTACCAACTGTCCGCGCTCGCGGTGAGTACCGCCGTCGTGATCCTGATTCCCTGGCCGGTGAGTTGGCCGGACGTCGTGATCCTGCTTCTAGTGCTTGCCTTGGTACATCTGGGCGGGTGGGCGCTGGGCAGCGAGGCCTTTGCCCTGTACATCCTGGCGACGCCCAGTGGCGAAGTGGCCACGTGGAAGATGTCGGGCCAGGCGATCGAAGACCACAAGGGTTTCCTCCGCATCCATCTCTCCTCCGACGCCAACCTCACCGTCTACCCGTTGATGGTGGACACCGTCTGCCGCGATTGGAAATTGGCAACGAACGACGACGGCGCGCGGCCGGTACCGGTGGCCGGTTTGCCTGCCGTGCGGCTGCTTGAAGAACCCATCACCATCGCATGGAAGGGAAGCACCCCATGATCACCACCCGTGCCGAGCACAGGACAGAGGTCATCCCGATCCGTGCCCGCGACAACACACCCTTGAGCCTGGTCCACGTCACCTCCCCTGTTGAGGCCGTCAAAGGGCCGGTGATCCTGGTTCACGGCTCCGGCGTCCGGGCCGAACTGTTCAGGCCACCGGTCCGCACCACCATCGTCGACGCGCTCCTCGAGGACGGGTGGGACGTTTGGATGCTGAACTGGCGTGCATCGATCGACCTTGACCCCCTGTCCTGGACGCTCGCCGACGCCGCCGTGCACGACCATCCCGCCGCCGTCGAACACGTCCTGAAGTCCACCGGAGCCGAAAGCCTGAAAGCCGTCATCCACTGCCAGGGCTCCACGTCATTCACTATGTCGGCAGTGGCGGGCCTGCTGCCGCAAGTGGACACCATCGTGTCCAACGCAGTGTCCCTGCACCCCGTGGTCCCGGCGTTCTCACGACTGAAAATCGACTACCTCACGCCAGTGGTCAAAGCCTTCACCCCATACCTGTCGCCGGCGTGGGGCTACAAGTCCCAGGGCTACTTCACCCGCGCCATCCGGGGCCTGGTTAAAGCCACCCATCATGAATGCGACAACACCGTCTGCAAAATGGTCAGCTTCACCTACGGCAGCGGCCGTCCCGCCCTCTGGTCCCATGAGAACCTCGACGACGCCACCCACCAATGGCTCAGCGGTGAGTTCGCCGAAGTACCAGTAACTTTCTTCGAGGAGATGGGCCGCAGCATCAAGGCCGGGCACCTGGTGGCCGCCGGAAACCACCCGGAGCTACCTCAGAACCTGGTGGCCGAAGCCCCGCAGACCGATGCCCGGTTCGCCTTCATTGCCGGTCTGGACAACCGGTGCTTCCTGCCTGAAAGCCAGCAACGCACCTACGAATTCTTCCAAAAACACCGCCCAGGGAAGGACTCGCTCCACCTCATTCCCGGCTACGGCCACCTTGACGTCTTCTTCGGCGAGCACGCCTGGCAGGACACCTTCCCCATCATCGTCGATGAGTTGAACCGAACCTCCCCATCGACCACAGCCCCGGAGTCGAAGCCATGAAAAACCTCACCGAACTTGCCGTCCCCCTGCTCAAGCTCCTCCCATCACCTGTGCCGCGCAGGCAGGAACGGCTGCGTGGGCAGCACGCTTTCGCCGATGGAATCAAGTACGTCATGCCCGTCAATTCCGATGACTCACCAGTGCTGATGGCCGCATTTCCCATCAACAAACGGGCAGCCGCAGCCGCACTTCCCGGTTCGGAAATGCGGCCCTTCATCCTTGGCGGAAAGGGGCTGCTGGTGGTGACAGTGGTCAACTACAAATCCACCGACATCGGCAAATACATCGAGTACTCGCTCGCCATCGCCATCACCCACGGAAGCAGGCCCGCCCCACCCATCCTTCCCCTCCTCTTCCAAAAGACCTTCAAACTGGGCCAGTTCGTGGTGGACCTGCCCGTCAGCTCCGAAGTCTCGGTCAAGGGCGGCAAGGGAATATGGGGCATGCCCAAGCACCAGGCCAACCTGGACTTCGTGGTCACGGACTCCACCGTCTCAGCCCAATACGACAAGGACGGCCAATTGGGTTGCTACATCGAGATCCAACGCCCCGATCCCCTCAACCTGCCCCTCAAACTGGCCGCCTCCAACTACTGCGTCTTCCGGAACATGCTCTGGAAATCGGACATCTACTTCGAAGCCACCGGGGACATAGCCCTCGGTGCCCAAGCCAAGGCGCGGCTCGTCCTCGGTGACGCGCCCGGCGTCGAACCCTTGAAAGGCCTGCAGGTGGAGAGCAATCCGGTGTTCACCGCCTGGTTGCCCCAAGCCCACGGAGTCCTGGATGACCATTACGAAGCGTGGTTCCTCACCGCTCCAACCCAGCTCGAGGCTGTGGCCCTGCCTGGTGGGGACATGCTGGACAGCGTGGTGGACCTGGGCCAAGGGCAGGAATGGCTGGCACCGCCGGACCGGAGCCGGGTCTCCGGCGCTGTCCCAAGCCCGGCGCCCCGTGGTGGTGCCCAGTGAACTGGCTCCTCCTGCTGAACGCCCTCTACTTTCTCTTCGGCGCAACCATGTACGTGGGCACCATGTGGGTCCTGAAGTTCTTCCTCTACCCCACGTGGGAATCGTTGGCCCGCGATAACGTGGACATGCACTTCGGCATCCCCACCCGGGCGGCCACCAAGTTCTTCACCATCGTGGTGCCCGTCATGTTCATCTCCGGCGGCATCCTGGTGTGGTCCGAATGGGGCACCGTCCGTGTCATCCCCGCAGTGATCTGCCTGCTGGGAATCATCGTCCTGACCTGGGTGGGGCAAGGGATCATCATCCCCATCAACATCCGGATCCGCGGCGGCGACTTTGCCGACGACACCGAGCTGAGGTCATTGCTCAAACGCTGGATGATGCTCAACGACATCCGCTTCTACGTCTCCACCCTCACCTGGGCCGCCATGGTGTGGCTCCTGGTGGACCGTGGCCGGCTGCTCGAGTCATACGCGTGAACGCGCACCAGCCAGCCCAACCCGGACATCCGGCACAAGCCCGGAAACCGCACCCGCCAGGTACCGCGGCCTGGGCGGCCGCCGACCCCCTCCGTGCGGTACTCGCCGTCATTGCCATCATCACGGTCCTCACCGGAGCAATACAGGTCCCTTTCGGCGGGCAAGTCCTGCAACTGATCGGCGCGGACTCCACACCCGTGACCCGCCAACTCTTTGGCACCGTGGGAATGTTCATGATCGTGGTCGGCGGCCTTCTCCTCAACACCCTTCTCAACGACCCTCCCTCCCCCGAAGTGGTGCTGTGGTCCGCGCTCCAGAAAACCGGGGCCTTCGGAGCCGTGGGCATCGGCGTCCTCAACGGCGTCTTCGCGCCCATTGCCCTGATGGTGGCCTTCTTCGACCTCGCAACCGGGATCCTCCTCCTCATCCACTGGCGCCGCCTCACCGCCGCGCCGGCCACCATCGGGCTGCCAGGATGAAACACGCGGCAAAGCGTTCACTGGTCCTCGCCGGGGGCGGCATGCGGGTGGCCTGGCAAGCCGGCGTGGTGAAAGCGCTCGCCGAGGAAGGCTTGGAATTCCAGCACATTGACGGCACCTCCGGCGGGATCCTCACGGCGGGCATGATGCTCTCCGGTGTCCCGCCGGAAGAGATGTGCGCCCGCTGGTCAGGCGTTGACGTCAAGGACTTCGGCTCAGCATTGCCCGCGGGTGACTACCTCAAGGGCCCGTGGTCCCTGCCCGCCCTTGGCGACGCCGACGGCATCCTCGGCAAGGTATTTCCCGCCTTGGGCATCAACGACGCCACCATCCGTTCCCGCGCAACCCAAGCCCACGCCGTCGAGGGTTCCTTCAACGTGGTGGAATTCACCGAAAAGCGCTGCCACGCAATCGACGCCGCGGACATTGACGCCGGGCTGATGGCTGCAGGCATGTCGCTTCCGATCTTCCTCAAACCCCTGCGCCGCGATGGGAAAATCTGGACCGACGCCGTCTGGATCAGGGACGCCAACGTAGCCGAAGCCCTTCGGCGCGGCGCCGAAGAAATATGGCTGGTCTGGTGCATCGGTAACACCCCGTATTGGGGCGACGGGCCGCTGGAACAATACGTCCACATGATCGAGATGAGTGCCATGGGCGCCCTCCTGGCTGACTTCGACGCTGCCGCAGCCGCTGGACGGGAGTTTGTGCTGCACGTGATCCGTCCCCGCCACCCCCTCCCCCTGGATCCGGAGTTCTACCTGGGCAGGGTCGACGCCGATGCTCTGATCGGCATGGGGTACAGGGATGCCCGCGCCTATCTGGACACCATGACCTCCGCAGGGCTGGCCAAGGACGCCACATGCACGGCAATGACAGACCCTGCGCCAGGAGTCCGCTTTACCGACACGCTCCGGGGCGAACTGGACGGATCGCCCGTGACGTTCAAAGCGGCGGTGGTTCTTCCCTCCGATCCCGGGGATGAAGCGCCGCAACTCACGGGCTATCTGGAACACTCCCGCTTCGGGCGGGCATTCCTGGCCGGCGGGCGGCTGGAAACCCATGGCGATGACCTCACGTACCGTGCCCGGATAAGGGTCGACGACGGGTGGCAAACCCTGGCGCTGACACGGACCCTGAGCGATGACCCCGGGCCCGATGCCTGGGCTGATTCGCGTCACGCCCGGCTCGAAGTCGGCGGGCTGGCAGCCGATATGACCATGAGCCTGGGAGATGCTGCCGGGCTTCTGGCCTCCGTCGAACCAGTGGGCGCTCACGGATTTGTGGACCGCGCAGGAGCGGTGGCAGCTTTCGCGGGCAACGGGTTCCGTGAGCTGCTGCGCCGATATTGATCCCGTCCGCGGAGCTAATGTGACGCACGTTATTACCGGCCGGTAAACAGCGCGCTACGGATACGCCAAAGATGGCAACAGCGGGGAAACACCGGCGAAAAACCAGCCGCCTACGCTGATGATCAACAGCAGGTCATCTGAGCGAAAGGGCCAAACATGTCCGCCACCCCGTCCGCAGCTTCCCTCCACATCGTCATCGCAGGCGCAGGCCCCGCGGCCCAGGCTTTGGTGCGGCGGCTCACAGGCGGGTCGGACTCCCGGCAGCGCCCGTTCGAGGGCACCATCACCGTTCTCAGCAATCGCGACGACTGCCCCGACGCCTTGCTGGAACTCGCCGAACTCCCCCAGGTTTCGGTGCGCTTCGGACAGCCGGCCAGCTTCATCGACTCCGGCGCCAAAATCGTCACTACCGTGGACGGCATGGAGTTCTCCTATGACCAGTTGGTCATTGCCACCGGCTCGGCGCCCTCCCTCCCGCCCGTAGTGGGAGCCGAATCCGGCCTGAGCTATTCCACCATCGACGACGCCGCCGCTATCGGTGAAGCCGTCAAAGACCTCACCAAACTGGTAGGCCGCCGTCCCTTGGGAATCCTGGTGGGCAATGGACCTGCCGCAGGCCAGGCTGAGGCAGTGCTGCGCGCCCGTGGAGTCCGTCCCGTCCGCACCACCCTCCGCCCTGCCGCCGTCGTTGCCGCGTCGGGCGTTGCCGCTTCGGGCGTTGCCGAAGAGACCGCGTCAAACCTGCCGGCCATTGGCATCCTGTTCGAGGACGGCAGCAGCATGAAGGGTGACCTCGTGGTCCTTGCCGAGGAACGGACCGCCCGCAATGAACTCGCCGGGAGTGCAGGCTTGCTGGTTGCCTCCGACGGCGGCATTTCCGTTGGGCGCGACCTCGCAACCTCCGTCCCGGGCATCTGGGCGATCGGTGATGCTGCTTCATGTGATGGGCTCCGCCTTGGTTTGCTGCTCTCCGCCGAGTCTTCTGCGATGTTGTGCGCCTCCGGCATGCTGTTGGGCCTGCGGGGTACTGAAGATCAGCAGGTCCCGATGGCTGCTTAGCCAGCGCGGCGTGGCCGTCTTCCACGGCACCCAGGCCCTCCCTGCGGCAGGCAAGCCATGTGGCAAGATGGTCCTTTGACGGGCAGTGACAACCCTGCGGCCACCGGGCCGGCCACGCCCTGCACGGAAGGATCCCATGAGCAACCAAGCGGTCGCCCCGGCGAACATCGCCTCCTACATCGACCACACCCTGCTGAAGCCGGAGGCCAGCGAAGCAGACGTCCTCAAGGTCTGCGCCGAAGCCATCGAATACCGGTTCAAGTCCGTCTGCGTGAACCCTGTCTGGGTCAAAACCGTAACCAAAGCACTCAAGGGCTCCGGTGTGCTGACGTGTTCGGTCATCGGGTTCCCGCTGGGCGCCACGCCCACCGACGTCAAGTCGTTCGAAGCCCGCGGAGCGGTCCTCGACGGCGCTGACGAGATCGACATGGTGATCAACATGGCTTCCGCCCGGGCCAATGACAAGGGTGCGCTGGTGGACGACATCAAGGCCGTGGCCGAGACGGTCCATGCAGGTGAGGCCATCCTGAAGGTCATCATCGAGACGTCCATGTTGAACGACGAACAGAAGGTCATCGCCTGCGAAGCGGCCGTGGAGGCAGGGGCGGACTTCGTGAAGACTTCCACCGGATTCAACGGCGGAGGAGCAACCGTTGAAGACGTAACGTTGATGCGCAAGACCGTTGGGCCCGATATTGGGGTCAAAGCGTCCGGCGGAGTGCGGTCCCTTGCCGATGCACAGGCTATGATTGCTGCTGGTGCAACACGTATCGGTGCGAGTTCGGGAATTGCCATTGTCAAGGGTGAACAGGGTTCATCTGCCTACTAGGGGCTTCCAGGACCACCAGAGATTTTGAGCCCTGCGGGGCCGAGGAGGAACGAATGTCCAAGAACGCAACCAGCGCCCCCATCGAGCGCGAGAACAACCTGGTCCAGAGCATTGTCCTGTTCCTGGTCATGATTGTGCTCTTCCTGGGCGCCATCTACTCGCTGTCCTTCCTCAGCCTCGAGAACCCGTGGCCCATGGCCGTTTGCCTCGGCCTTTTCGCCCTGGCTTTCTGGATCCCGCAGACCATTCTTGGCCGCTCTGACTCCGCCGGCGAAAACTAAGCCTCTTATCTTCAAAGAAATGCGGCCCGGGTTCATACCCGGGCCGCATTTCTTTTTGAGCCAAACAATGACAGCCGCCGGGCCGTCAGGGGACCTGCACTACGCCCCCCAAGGCCGCCAGAACCCCTGGCCAGTGCTGTTGCGCCAGCGTCCACGCCGCAGCTCCCATGCCCACCATGGCGTAACCGCTGACCGGTATCAGGACCAACCATTCGCGTCGGGAACCGGCCCTCCCCAGCAGCGGGATGGAGAAGGCTCCATTTGGCCGCCAGATTCCCCGGATCGGGGATTTCCGCAGGAATTTCGGCGGCTTGATGACAATGGGCCACAGGAGCGGTACACCCCCCACAGTGATCATGTCCCCCACGATGTGCACCACCACACCTGTGAGCATGGACAGCGGTAACCAGCCCCACTGGTCCGGGGCAAACCAGGTGACCAAACCTGCCATGACCACAGCAAAGAGCCAGTTGGTGATCCACCCGGACTTCGGGAACAGGTTCAACGCCTTGGCCGCCAGGTTGATCATGAACATACACAGCAGTCCCGCGCCCACAGACAGCTTCCCCATGGGCGTCACCATCTGGAACTGAGCGGCCATGGCTGCCAGCACAACAAAGGCTGAGGCGCCCAACAGGGAGTGCGTCCCTTGGCGGTGCCCGCCGCTGGCCTTCTCAATTCCCACCGCAATCACATTGGACAACGGCGGCAGGGAGTTCGCAATGGTGCTGTGGCGGTGGTCCCAGTCGACTACCAAAGCAGTTCCCGCCGTCGCCATGGCACCGATCAGAATGCCGGTGGAATCCAGGGGGTACCAGCCCAGGGCGTACGGGCCGGTCGAGGCAATAGCTATCCACGCCGCGGCTCCTGACGCGGCGTGATGTCCTCCCATCATCGACGTTAGCCCGCCTTGACGGGCGCGTCGGTGAAGATCGCTTCGATGACGTTGTTGGCCCACTGCAGGATCTCGGCATCCTGAAGATCGCGTCCACCGATTTTGGCTGTCTTGGGCTTGGGAATCAGCACGGCATCCAGCGCGGGTTTCACCTGGGAGCCCGGGTACATGCGGTTCAGGCGCATGGTTTTGGACTCCGGCAGTTGCGCCGGCGAGAAGCGGATGAAGTTGCCTTGGAGCGCGACGTCGGACAGGCCGGCTTCGCGGGCACCTACACGGAAGCGCGCCACGGCAATGAGGTTTTGGGCTGGCAGCGGAGGCTCGCCGTAACGGTCCACGAGTTCCGCCAGGACCTCGTCGATGGCCTCATACGTAATGGCAGCGGCCAGTTTTCGGTAGGCCTCCAGGCGCAGCCTTTCCCCTGGCACGTAGTCGTGCGGAAGGTGGGCGTTGACGGGCAGCTCAATTTTCATCTCCGCGGCCTTTTCTTCGGCCTCGCCGCGGTATTCGGCCACAGCCTCGCCCACAAGGCGGATGTAGAGGTCGAAGCCGACGCCCTGGATGTGGCCCGACTGTTCGCCGCCCAGCAGGTTTCCCGCACCACGGATTTCGAGGTCCTTCATGGCCAGCTGCATGCCGGCGCCGAGTTCGTTGTGCGCGGCTACGGCCTTCAGGCGCTCCAGGGCCACCTCGCCAAGTGGCTTTTCGGAGGGGTAGAGGAAGTAGGCGTAGGCCCGTTCACGGCCACGTCCAACGCGTCCGCGGAGCTGGTGGAGCTGCGAGAGTCCGTACTTGTCAGCGCCATCGACAATGAGGGTGTTGGCGTTGGAGATATCCAGGCCGGTTTCGATGATGGTGGTGCAGACCAGGACATCGAACCGCTTCTCCCAGAAGTCCACGATGATTTTCTCGAGGCGGCTCTCGGACATTTGACCGTGCGCCACTTCCACCCTGGCTTCAGGGACGAGCTCGCGGATTTGGGCCGCGATGCGCTCGATCGATGAGACCCGGTTGTGGACGAAGAACACCTGGCCTTCGCGCATCAGCTCCCTGCGGATGGCAGCGGAGGTTTGCTTGTTCGTGTAGGGACCGACGTAGGTCAGGACCGGGTGTCGTTCCTCCGGAGGGGTGGCCAGGGTGGAGGTTTCCCTGATACCGGTGAGCGACATTTCCAGCGTGCGGGGAATGGGTGTGGCACTCATGGCCAACACATCGACGTTGGTGCGCATCTTCTTCAGCGCTTCCTTGTGCTCCACACCGAAGCGCTGTTCCTCGTCCACGATCACCAGTCCGAGGTCCTTGAACTCGAAGTCCTTGGACAGGAGCCGGTGCGTACCGATCACCACATCCACGGCGCCGCTCTTGACGCCCTCGGCCGTTTCTTTCGCTTCCTTGCTGCTCTGGAACCTGGAGAGCGGCTTGACCCGCAGGGGGAAGCCGGAGAAACGCTCCGTGAAGGTTTCGTAGTGCTGCTGGGCCAACAACGTGGTGGGCACCAGGACAGCCACTTGCTTGCCATCCTGGACGGCTTTGAAGGCGGCGCGGACAGCGATCTCGGTCTTGCCGTAGCCCACGTCACCGGAGACCAGGCGGTCCATGGGGATCTCTCGTTCCATGTCCGCTTTGACTTCATTGATGGTGGTCAGCTGGTCCGGTGTTTCCACGTAGGGGAACGCTTCTTCAAGTTCACGCTGCCACGGAGTGTCCGGGGCAAAGGCATGGCCGCGTGATGCCATGCGGGCGGAGTAGAGGCGGATCAGTTCGCCGGCGATTTCCTTGACGGCCTTGCGGGCCTTGGACTTGGTGCTGGCCCAGTCCGCACCGCCCATCTTGCTCAGCGCAGGGGTGTCACCGCCGACGTAGCGCGTCACTTGGTCCAGCTGGTCAGTGGGTACAAAGAGCCGGTCCCCCGGAGCACCGCGCTTGGACGGGGCGTACTCCAGGACCAGATACTCGCGCAGGCCGGCATCGGAGGCCGAGGTACCTGTCACCTTGCGCTGGATCAGCTCCACGAACCGGCCGATGCCGTGCTGCTCATGGACCACGAAATCGCCCGCGTGCAGCTGGAGGGGGTCCACGGCGTTGCGGCGCTTGGAGGGCATGCGCCGCATGTCCTTGGTGGAACTTGCCGTCGCCCGGCCCAGCAGGTCGGCTTCGGTCAAGAGGCCAAGTTTGAGCCCGTCAAGGACAAAACCACGCCCGACGGCGGCGGTGGTCACCTCGATGATGCCCGGTTGGGGCTCCTTGTCCAGGGACTCCACCCGGGAGCAGGGAATATCGGCATCGTGGAACAGCTCGGCCAGGCGTTGGGCAGGTCCGGGACCATCGGTCACCACCACCACGCGCCACTGCTCGCGGACCCGGGAACCGATGAATTCCAGCATCTCGGCCACTTCGCCTTGGTATCCGCGAGGTTCGCGGGCCCGCATGTTCAGGACATCGATATCCAGGACGAGGTCCTCGTCCGAGGCGAGCGAGGTGATGGACCACCAGGAGACGCCGTGGGCGAGGGCGGCCGATCGGGTATCGGTCAGTGACCGGAAACTGGCCGCATGCAGGTCGGTGGATGCCTGGGAAGACAGGTCAAGGGGCGCCGCACCGCCGTCGGACGCCGTTGACCATGCAGCTTCAAGGAATTCCTCGTTGGTGGCTGCGAGATCATGCGCGCGGGTGCGGACCTTTTCCGGTTCGATGACCACGGAGAGGGAGCCCGCCGGGAGCTGGTCAACGAACGGGACCATGGCATCCACCAGGACCGGGGCAAGGGATTCCATGCCCTCAACAGCGATCCCGCCGGCAATCTTCTCCAGCATGTCCGCAGCTGCGGGCATGTCGGCTTTGAGCCTGGCCGCGCGGGACATGACAGAGGCGGTGATCAGGATTTCCCGGCACGGCGGGGCGTGCAGTTCGGTGGGGTGGTGAATGCCGCGTGCGGACAGCGAGCGCTGGTCGGCCACGGCGAACCAGCGCATCTGGTCCACTTCATCGCCGAAGAACTCCACCCGGATGGGATGGTCCTCGGTGGGTGGGAAGACGTCGAGGATGCCGCCGCGGACCGCGAATTCGCCACGGTGCGTCACCATGTCCACACGTGCGTAGGCTGCGTCGGACAGGGCCCTGACAACCTCCGTGAAAGAACGCTCCTGCCCCACCTGCAGTGTCACTGGAACCAAGTCCCCCAAGCCGGCAACAATGGGCTGGACCACGGCGCGAACGGGAGCCACCACTACCCGCAAGGGGGCCGACGTCGAGGTTTCAGGGTGGGTCAGGCGGCGCAGGACGGAAAGCCGGCGCCCGACGGTGTCCGAGCGCGGCGAGAGCCGCTCGTGCGGGAGGGTCTCCCAGCTGGGGAAGGTGGCCACGGATTCGGCCGGCAGATATGAGGCGAGCGCAGCGGTGAGGTCCTCGGCTTCACGTCCGGTTGCTGTGACGGCGAGGACCACGGGAGCGCCGGCACCGTCGTCACCAGCGGAGGCCAGGGCGTCGGCCATTTCGGCGAGCAGCACAGCGCGCATGCCAGTGGGAGCGCTGATCTGGTAGTCGGTGTTGCGGTCGCTGAAGGGCCGCTGAGCTTCCGTTCGCACGCGGGCGAAAGTCTTGTCCTCCGCCAAGGCGCGGCGCAGACCGTTGAGGCTCATGACAGAAACTCCTAGGGTGGTTCCAAGGGCAGGCAACACAAATGCCCGGAAATTCAGAAGAACGCCGGGTCATTCCAGCCTACCTCTACCCCCAGCCCCAGGAGTTCCTTTGCAGCCTTCGGAAGCTACGCATTCCAACACACCGCAGGACACCAGGACCGTACTGGTAACAGGCGCCACCGGATACATTGGCGGACGTCTGGTCCCCCGGCTCCTTGAAGCCGGCCACAAGGTCAAGGTCCTGGTCCGCACGCCACAAAAGATCGCCGATGTCCCTTGGCATGATCATGTGGAGATCATCGAGAACAGCCTCTCGGACGCAGACGGACTCACCGAGGCCCTGGCCGGCGTGGACGTCCTGTACTACCTGGTCCACTCCATGGCATCCGGCAGCGGGTTCGAGGCCAAGGAGGAAGCCATGGCCCGGCTCGTGGCTGGAGCCGCGGCAGGGGCCGGTGTGGACAGGATCGTCTACCTCGGCGGACTGCACCCCGAGAACGAGGAACTGTCCATCCACATGCGTTCCCGCGAGACCGTGGGAAAGGTGTTCCTGGACTCATCAGTGGACTCGATCGTGTTCCAGGCCGGCGTGGTGATCGGTTCGGGATCCGCCTCGTTCGAGATGATCCGGCACCTGGCCGAAACACTTCCGGTCATGCCTGCCCCCAGTTGGGTGAACAACCGGGTTGAGGCCATCGCGGTCCGTGACGTCCTGCACTGCCTCGTGGCTGCTGCGGCGCTCCCGGATAAGTTGAACCGTTCCTTCGATATCGGTTCCCGGGACGTCCTGAAGTACAAGGAGATGATGAACGAGTACGCGGTGGAGCGTGGGCTCCCCCGGCGCCTGGTCATCGCGCTTCCCGTCCCGGCTCCCAAGCTTGCCGGATTGTGGGTGGCCCTGGTGACGCCAATTCCCCTGTCCATGTCCCTGCCTTTGGTGCAGTCGCTGCAGCATGACGCAGTGTCGCGGGAGCACGACGTCGACCGTTACATACCCCAGCCCGACGGCGGCCTGACCCAGTACCGCCGTGCCGTCGCTTTGGCGTTGGGCAAGGAACGGGACGGACAGGTGGAGACCACCTGGGCCAACGCGGGGATCGACGCCGATCCGCTTCCCAGTGACCCCGATTGGGCGGGCTACAAAGTCTTCCTCGATGAAAGGACCTTCCACAGCGAGGCCCGGCCGGAGCACGTCTGGACCATCATTGAGGGCATCGGCGGTAAGAACGGCTGGTATTCGCTGCCGCTGGCATGGCGGGTCCGGGGCTGGCTGGACAAGCTCCAGGGCGGGGCTGGTTTGCTGCGCGGACGCCGGCATCCCAAAACCCTCAACGCCGGTGAGGTAGTGGACTGGTGGCGGGTGGAAGCCATCGACCGCGGGCACCTGCTGCGCTTGCGGGCCGAGATGCGGGCCCCGGGCGGGGCCTGGCTGGAGTTGGCGGTGGAGCCCGACGGCGAAGGCAGCCTTTATAAGCAGCGCGCCATTTTCTTCCCGCGTGGACTTGCCGGGCGCCTCTACTGGCTGGGGGTGTACCCGTTCCACGGATTCATCTTCCCGTCCATGGCCCGGAACATCTCGGCAGCGGCCATCACCCTCCAGGAGAGCTCCCC
Source organism: Arthrobacter sp. TmtSoilC79 (assembly GCF_059739405.1). Classification (NCBI taxonomy): domain Bacteria; kingdom Bacillati; phylum Actinomycetota; class Actinomycetes; order Micrococcales; family Micrococcaceae; genus Arthrobacter; species Arthrobacter sp. TmtSoilC79. The sequence continues at coordinate 3,237,918 of NZ_AP046051.1, forward strand.
GGCAAGCACCGGTTCAGGGGTGGCCGGCGGAACCCCGTAGGATGTTGGGAGCTAAAAAGCTTCACCACCACCATTCACGGAGGACCCATGGCCCTGAGCGCATCCACCACCCTGCCGCACAGCGTTGACCGCGTAGCTGCCGTATTTGTCGACGAAGAATTCCTGCGTCACACGAGCGAACTGGTGGGCGGCTCCCTGGAATCGTTCACGATCGACGGCGACCCCGCCGGTGCGTTCAGCACCGTCACTGTCCGCACCCTGCCCACCACGCGACTGCCGGACATTGCCCGGAAGTTCGTCGGCGAGACCCTGAAGGTCACCCAGACCGAGCAGTGGGAAGCTCCCGCGGCCGATGGCTCACGGGCCAGCAACATCGCCTTGAAGATTTCAGGCGCGCCCCTGGACGTCACGGCTGTCCAGCGCCTCGTTGCCGACGGTGCCAACACCAGGATCGAGCTCGAAGGCAACGTCACCTCTTCGGTACCGTTCCTCGGTGGCAAGATCGCTGATGCTGCGGAGCCGATGGTTGGCAAGGCACTGAACATCCAGTCGCAGCAGGCCCAGGCCTGGCTCGAAAGCCACTAGCGTGGAGATCCCCGCGATCCTTGCGGTTGTCCTGATCGTCGCAGGGCTCTGGTCGCTGCTTGTGTGGCCACAGTTCCTCAAGCGCGTCATGAAGGATCCCCGCGCCCGCGATGCCGCAGGCAAGGCCACCCGGTTCCTCACGGTCCACGTTGTCCTGGTCACCATCTCCATGGTGCTGGGATTGGCGACGGCGGCCATTGGCATTGCAGGCTTGGTCGCCTGAGCTTCACCCGGCCAAACAGGAAGCAGCGCGCGCTGTGAGAACTCATTGCGCGCGCTGCTTCCTGTTTTAGGCGGTGGCCTGGTTGAGGGCATCCTCGGCAGCAACCCAGGAGATCATGGCGCATTTGACGCGCGCCGCGTAACGGGCCACGCCTTCGAAGGCCGCCGCGTCACCGAGGACCTCGGGGTCGGCCTGGACCTTGCCGCGGGACCGGAGGACTTCGCGGAAGTTCCCGATCACCGTGTGCAGTTCCTCCACGGACATTCCCTCGCCGAGGTCGGTCAGCACCGAGGCAGAAGCCATCGAAATGGAGCAGCCCGCTCCGTCCCAGCTGATCTGCTGGACGGTTCCGTCCGCAACGGCGAGCCGCAGCGTGACTTCATCCCCGCACACCGGGTTCAGTTGGTGTGATTGACCGGTGGATGCCCCTTCAGGGGCGGCCGTTTCAGCCAGGCCACTGCCGTGCCGCTGCTTGGAGTGGTCCAGGATGATCTGCTGGTACAGCTGGTCAAGACTCATGGTGGTTATAGCCTGTTCGGTGGTTGATGGTTGCCCGGCATGTCAGGGCTGCTGATGGTCAGGCCTGGAAATAGGCCCGGACCCCGGAAACGGCGTCGAGGAAAGCATCGACGTCGTCGGTGGTGTTGTAGAGGTAGGTACTCGCCCGGGTGGTGGCTGTCAGGCCGAGCCGGCGGTGCAACGGTTGGGCGCAATGGTGACCGACTCGGACGGCGATGCCTCGGTCATCAAGGAACTGCCCGACGTCGTGGGCGTGCACACCGGCGACGTCGAATGCGGCCAGGCCGATCCGTTCCGACCCGGAGGCCGGTCCGACAACCCTGATGCCGTCGATGCTTTCAAGCCCCTTGACGAGGCGTTGGCCCAGCGTGGCCTCCCATGCATGGATGCGTTCGATTCCGGTCTCGGTCAGGTAGTTCACCGCAGTTGCGAGCGCCACGGCCTGGGAGATGCGCTGGGTTCCGGCCTCGAACCGCTGGGGCGCCGGCAGGTATTCGGCACGTTCCATGGTCACGGTGGTGATCATGGAACCACCGGTGAGGAACGGCGGCATGACATCCAGGAGCTCCTGCTTCCCATACAACACGCCGACGCCGGTGGGGGCCAGCATTTTATGGCCGGAGAACACAGCGAAGTCGACGTCCAGTTCCTTGACGTCCACAGCCATGTGGGGCACGGACTGGCAGGCGTCCAGGACCACCAAGGCGCCCACCCTGCGGGCAAGTGCCACGAGGTCCGCCACCGGGTTGATGGTGCCAAGGACGTTGGAAGCGTGGGTGAAGGCCAGGAGCTTGGTCCGCTCCCCCACGAGTCCGGCGGCGGCGTCCAGCAACAGGGTGCCGTCGTCTCTGACAGGGATGTACCTCAGGGTGGCCCCGGTCCGGAAAGCCAACTCCTGCCAGGGAATGAGGTTGGCGTGGTGTTCCATTTCGGTGACCACGATCTCGTCGCCGGGACCAATGGCCAGCTCTTTCAGGCGCGAATCACCACGGCCCTGTGCCGCCCACAATCCGGCGTTGGAGAGTGCGTAGCTGATGAGGTTCAGGCCCTCGGTGGCATTGGAAGTCCATACGGTTTCTTCATACTGTGCACCGATGAAGTCCGCCACCGTCTGGCGTGCGTCCTCGAAAACCTCCGTAGCTTCAACAGCCAGGTGATGGGCGCCGCGGTGAACGGCAGCATTGCGTTGCTCGTAGTACTCCTGCTCGGCCTCGATGACACTGAGCGGATTCTGCGACGTAGCACCGGAATCGAGGTAGATCAGGGGTTTACCGTTGACCATCTGGTCCAGCACCGGGAAGTCGTTCCGGATCCGCAACACCTCCGCATTGTCCATGGCATGCACGGACCGAAGCAGTGAGGCTGGGGTTGATACGGCAGTCAAGGGGCGCTCCTTGGAAATCCTTCAGGGACTCCCCATTATCCCACGTGGGGCTGCACCGGGCGGTGTGCCGTTCAGCACGTCAGCCGCCTGCCCTTCCCGGGACCCAGCCCAGCGGCGGAACGGCGCCGCTGTCGAATGCGCTGCGCAGGCGCTCAACCAGGACCGAGGCACGCCGGCTCGCCGCACTCCTGGTGCGGGCTTCGTACCCACTGGCCGCAAGGGAGTAGCACATGGCAGCATGGGCAAAAAGCCTGTCGGCAGACAAGCTCCTCCCGGCCGTCTCGAGCGTTTTGGGGTCCTGGTTCAGCAGCGCCGACGCAAACGTGCCAAGCGCGGTTCCCCGGGCTCCGTGAATTCCTGCTGCCAGCCCTGCCAGGCGCCGCTGCAGCACCAGGTCCTCGACGGCGGTACTGGTGGCGTTGAGCATCAGGAGGGAGACCGCCTCGGCTTCCAACATCGTGTTGCCCTGGTGGCGGAGTTGTTCAGCCAACTCCATCAGGTGGCCGGGCCTGCCGGCAAGCTGGTCCTGTGCGGCTGCCAAATACACGGAGCTGAGTTGCGCGAGCAGACCCCCTGGATCCTGGACTTCCCGCAGGGCCGAGACACTCTGACCACACCGTTCCATCGCCTGCGCAGGGTTCCCGCGCAGCGCCTCGCAGTAGGCCAGCATGGCCGCCGCGAAGGCAAGGACCGGCGGAAGGCCGGCGTCGGGAAGTTCCGCAAGGACAGGTTCCAACGTTGTCGCCGCCGCGCGGGTAAGCCCTTGGCTGAGTTCTGCATACGCGCGGGCAACGTCCAAACACACAGCAAGGTAGGTGGGCAGCACAAAGGCGGAAGGACAGTCCAACAGCGCATCAACCTGGCTCCAGGCCAGGTTGTTGCGGAGGCACACCACGTGTCGGAGCAGCACCGCCGGGCGGAACATGTCCAAGGCGGGGTTTGCATCAACTGCAGCCATGGCCGCTGTTGACCGCTCCAACGCCTCCGGCGCAGCCCCCGTCAGCAGCAGCCGTTCGGCTTCCCGGACGTTGCGGACCAGTTGGGCGGTCCCCTGTTCGCCTGAACCCTCTTCCTCCTGCCCGCTGCGCCACGCCCGGCCCGGAACGGCACCCAGGAGTTCGAGCGCCAGCAAGCGGTGACCGGCGTCGGCCTTCACTTCCGGCGATCCCCCGGCGGCTGCAAGTTCACTCAGTTCCGGAGCGGCTTCGCCCAACAAACCCTCGGCAACCAAAGCGCGGGCCCTCAGGAGCCTCGCCTCGTCCTTCCGCCCCGGGGCGGCCACTGCGGCGGCGGCACGGATGGCCAGTTCTGCCGTTGATGGCCTGTCGGCCGCCGGTGCTGCCGCGAGGAGAAGTTCGTCCGACAACGTCAGCCCGCAGTCCAGGGTCCAGTTCATCCAGCGCAGCAAGGTGGGAGCTGATTCCCGTGTCAGGACCGGCTCCTCAACGCCAAGGCGGAGGGCCAGGCTCCTGGGCCGGGGCACTGCCAGTCGGGTGCCCTCGCCGCGAAGCCAGGAACTCGTCCTGACCAGCGGCGGCCTCCCGGCCAACAGCCTGATGTGATGGTTTGCCAGGAGATGTTCAACGGCGGTGTGGCCGAAATGGTGCTCCACCACATCCACAGCCACCGGTTCCGCGAGCGCGATGAGTTCCAGGGCGTGCCGTTCCTCGGCCGGCCGTGCAGAGTTTTCCGCCTGCACCTGCGCCACCACGCCCGGCCAGTCACAGTGGGCGCGGACATCAATGGTCCAGTAGCCGTCCTTCTGCGCCAACAGCCCCGCGCTGCGGGCATCATTGAGGGCGATTCCCAGCAGCCCCACATTGAAACCGCTCATGGCGGCCAGAAGGCTGCTGGCACGGCGCTGGACCTTGCCGCCCAGGACAGCTTCGGCCAGCGCGTGCGCCTCCATGAAGCTGAAGGGAGGCAGGAAGAACTGTTCCAGGAAGCCGTCTTCCCAGAGTTGGTAAAGGTCCGGAGGCAGGGGCCGTCGGCTGTCGGCAGTAGCTACCAAGGTGGCGCCAAAGCCCGGAATCAGCTGCAGCAGGACAGCCAGTGAAGCGGGATCGAAGTAGTGGATATCGTCCACCAACAACACCAGCGGCGGACGCGCCGCCCGCACCTGGTGCTTGTTCCGGCGTCGGCCGCTGTTTGGCGTGTACAGGTACTCAGCGGCCCCCAAGGTGCTGGTCAAGGCACGCAAGACGTGAAGTCCCGGGAGCATGGTGCTGTCGCCAGCGCTTTCGGCAGCGGCGCCCAGTGCGCCATAGCTGATGGTTTTGAGTTCCGGCTTTCCCGCGAAAGTCCTGACGTCCATGGTTTCCGGGAGGCCCGCTTTGATGGAGAGCAACAGGTGGCTCTTACCGGATCCCCGGTCTCCCGTCACTACGATGCCGCTGGTGGAGGGGGAGGGTACTGCGGAAAGGATGATGTCCAGCAGCCGTGCCCGGTCTGCGAAGGGTGATGGCCTCAGCCCGACTGTGACGGTGTCTTCGTCCAGCCAGGGATCCGGCAGCATGCGCACTCCAATAGAAGCAGTCCCATGATCCGGGAGGGGTGGTTTTCCGCGAAGTGCGGGCTACCTGGCCTAGAAGCCGGCGGCGGCTGGGGGGAGAGTCTCGGTCTCAGAAGACTCTGTCGCCGCCGGCTTCGTCCAGGGCCGGAACACCTTCCGGTGTCCGGTGCATCGGCTCAAAGAGACCACCGATGCGGATGATGCGACTTTCGGAATCCCGGTGATGCTTGGGGCTGAACCGTTCTTCCAAGATCAATACTGCCGGGGCGGCGAACGCGGTACACCAGTAGTTGGTACTCGATTAGCTGGGGGCTTTTTCCGGGCCTCTACCTTGTTGTACTCAGTCCCCCAAGGGGCAACTACTTGGTTTGGGCACAACACGCCCGCGGGTTACTCCACTGATTGGCAAAATTCCCCGCGATGGCGGGCACAAGTGGCGTCAAAGGAGTGACTGAGTACTCAAACGGACACTGGTATCAGTGACGGACAGCAGCGCCGAGATCTTCCCGCCGGCGAATGCCCAACTTGGCGTAGCTGCGGTACAGGTGGCCCTCCACCGTGCGCACGGAGACCATCAGCTTCTCTGCGATTTGGCGGTCGGTAAGTCCCGAAACTGCCAACGCCACAATGTCCTGCTCCCGGCGGGTCAAAGGCACCGAGCGGTCCGCTTCGGCAGTGGGGTCATGGAGGAGGGCATCGCCGAGGCTGGCTTCGCTGACATCGCGCAGCACCGCCGCCTGGCGGGCCTCAGGGCGCTTCCCTTCGGCATCAAAGGACAGGGCGGCTTTGTCGAACGCCACGGCCGCCGGCCCGGGCATTCCCGCCGCAGCAAGGAGATTCCCTGCGTTGACGAAGCCTTGGCCATCAGCGCCCACATGTGCTTCCGCCAACGACAACCACCCGGCCGCCCACGCTCCGGACATAGTGCCGGCGGCTACCTTGATGGACTCCATGGCCTGCACGTCGCCAATCTCGGCCCGGAGCACCAGGTTCTGCAGCAGGACCCCTGGCAGGCGATGCAGGGACGCGGATTCCGGCAGCGTCCGTAGTTTGTCCAGGCCTGATCCTTTGGATACCAGTTCCTGGCCGGCCAGCGTGAAGAGCCCGGCCAGGGCCTCCACGTAGGCTCCGCCGGTGCCGGCCCGCCCATCACCGGCTGGGGCACCGGCAGGGGCGCCGGCCTCGCCGGCAAGGGCACCGGCCTCGCCGGCAAGGGCACCGGCCTCAGCTGCAAGTCGCTCGGCCAGCGCGGTATCGCCGGAGCGTGCTGCGGCGTAGAACGCCAGCGCATTGCCTAGGTTCCTCAGCTGTTGGGGATCCTTGACCCGGAGTGCCTCAACGGCGGGAGTCACCAGCTCCGCCGCTTGCTCCAGGCGGCCTTGCCGCAGCAGGGACAACCCTTGGAGGGTTTGGATATCGCCGCCAAAGACTATGAGTCCCAGTGCCGATCGTGCAGAGTACCGTTCAAGGCCGGACGCGGCAGCACCCCAGTCTCCAGCTCCCAGGGCGGCGAGGGTATAGCGGGCCAACACAAAGTCGCTGAAGTACAGGAGGTCATCATCGGCCGCGTCCAGCAGCGCCAATGCTTGACGTCCGGCATCCAGCGCTTCCACGGCCTGCCCTTCCACTGTCAGGAGCTCACACTTCATGGCCAGGAGGAACACCTGGTTCATGACGTGGTCCGGGTCCTCGCTGTTGAGAGCTTCCCCAAACCGTTCGATCCCCTCACGGAGTTCTGCATAGCAGCCATCGTGGGCAAGGGCGGCCAGCTCCAGTGCCGTAGCGTGCCGTCCCACGAGCCCCACCAGGGGGTCCGACTCAGGAAGGCCGCTGGTGAGCGCCGACGCCGCGGCCCTCGCATCGGCCACAATGTCCTCTGCGGTATCCCCCATGGCCGCCCGTGCAGCGGCCCACAACAGGCCTGTTCCCAGTGGGCCCGATGGATCGGCGTCCAAGTACCCCAGGTCTTCTTCCAACAGCCGTACGGCGTTGCGGAAGTCGCCGTCGTTGTAGTTGACCATGGCCATGACGGCACGGGCGCGTGGGCGCAATGCCTCGGAGCGGACCTTTGCCGCTGCTGCCAACGCAAGGGGGTTCTGCAGCAGTTTGGCGGCCAGGAATGCTGCTTCCAGCAGCTGTTCATCATCGACGTCGGCACCGCAGTCCAGCGCCCAGCTCACCAACCGGAGCAATCCCTCGGCCGTGGGTGGCTCCGCCAGCAGGTGCTGGACCATACGCTGGCGGATCTGGAGGCTGCGGGCCGGGGAGACGATCTGGCGCAGCGCCTCGCTGTACATGGGGTGCCACATTTTGAGTGGGCTTCCCGGCCCGTTGGTGGACAGGACCAACCGGCTGTCCATCAGCGACCGCAGCGTTTCCCTGCCCACCTGGGTATCGAGCACGGAAGCGGGGACCGGTTCGGAGAGGGCGATGACATACATCGCTTCCCTCTCAGCCTCGCTGGTGCGCAGAACCCTGTTCCGCACTACTTCCGCCAGGCCCTCGCCGCTGCCGGAGAGGGCGCGTGTCAGAAACCAGACGCCGTTACGCCGCACCAGGTTTCCATCGGCCTTAGAGTCATCCAGGAGGCATCGAAGTAGCAAAGGGTTGCCCTCGGAAACGGAATGCAGCACATCCACGGCGCTGGCCATGACGGTCCCGCCCAAGGTTTTCTCCGCGAGTTCAGCGACGCCCTCGTGGTCCAGGGGATGAAGCTCCAGGCGCTCGGCCAGTCCGTCATACCAAAGCTGAAGCAGAGCCGCGGGCAGACCGGGGCGTGGCCTGCCGGTGGCCACGAGCCTTGCCCATCCCGCGGTCACCAATTCGGCCAGGATCTGGGTACTGCCTTCGTCAAGATCGTGGGCATCATCGACAACCAGCAGGAGCCGCGCGCCCTCACCCCCACGGCGTTTCTCGAACTGGGCCCAGAACTCGCGCAGGATCGCCACGGGCGAGGTGGCTTGTTCCACGGGCAGATCCAGCAGGTAGGGCGCAAGGACACCGTAGGGCACAGCGGACAGGGCGGGGCTTCCGTGCACCCGCATGACCACCATTTCCCCTGCCAGGCGGGCCGCAATTTCAGAGGCCAGGGCAGTCTTGCCGATACCGGGGTCCGCCACCAGGAGCACGGCCCCCGCGCCTTCCTGACGCAGGATCTTCATGGCCAGTTCCAGCTCGGCGTCCCGGCCTACAAGGTGCTCAGCCCGCATGGGCACTCCGCACTTCTACGGCTTTGCCTGCTTCACAGCAGCCCATTGAGCTCGCCTCGAGACGAAACGCCCAGTTTTGTGAACACCTGGTACAAATGGCCTTCGACAGTTCGCACAGACACCCCGATATCCATCGCGATTTCACGATTGCTGACACCCTTCCCGGCGAGTTTAGCAATTTGGCGTTCCCGCTCCGTCAAGACCGGCGCGTCGCTGCGGGGTTGGATCGGCAGCGCGGACACGGAATGCTCCAGCCGTTCGAGCCTCAACTGAGCTGTGCGGGCAGCAGTTGTCTCGCCGGCGTCGCGGGCATAGTCCAAGGCCATGGCCACGCACCTGGCCTCAACCACCAGCAGGTCCAGGGATGCTGCGGCATCAGCGGCTTCCAGCATGGAACGGGAGTTTTTGCTCAATGCACCACGGGCGAGGTTCCCGGAGATCTGGGCAAGCGGGCCTTGTCGGCGCCCGGCAATGTCTTCAAGCAGCCGGTATTCCTCGTCAGTGCCCTCCACGGTGGCGCCGAAGAGGCAGATGCCGGCAGTGGTCAACCGCTGCTTCCCAACATCGTTGCGGACCCGGGCCAGGAGCCGCTGTTTCACGTCAGGGTCCCCCATCCAACGTCCGGCCATCTCAGCACAGAACTCCGACACGGATTCGGAGAAATACGTCCCGGTTCCCCGGCATGTCCTGTACAGGTCCAGGTATCGGCCTGCCTCCACGGAATTGCCCAGCTGGGCGTAGGCAAAAGCCGTCGCAGCGTAGGCCACCTTGTTCATGTTCATGGCCGGTCGGAGTTCCAGTTGGGCAACTGCTGACCGCAAAGGCTCAATGGCGCAGGCAGGTTTGCCGGCGTAGGCGTAGGCGAGGCCGATGCCCAGTTCGGTCAAAGCGCCCCTGTACTGAAGCCGTGAGGACCGGGAGGGTGTGCGCCGCATGAGTTCAATGCATTGCCGCCACTGTCCTGACAGCAAGAGCACCAGGAAAGCATGCTTCGCGAAGGCCTCTTCCAACTGGGCAGGCCTGTCCGTGTCCCCCAGATGCCGCGACAGTGTCCGCGCAAGTTCCTGCGCCTCAAGCTCCCGGCCAAGGATGCAACGGGCTTCCACCAGGAAAAACGCCGACCTCAACCAGTGCTCCCGGTCTTGCCCGGGGTCTTTGGCCAGTTCCTCTTCCAAGGCGTCGATGATCGAGGCGTACTCGCCCATGTAGGTGTTGTACTCGTAGTTGCACAGGTGGAGGCGGTTGAATGCCTTGGCCACCACATCAGCCGGGTAATTGCCCGCCATCGCTGCAAGAGTGTCCAGAGCGTCGGAAATGACCCCTGGGACCATGCCCGCCCGACCATCAATCCAGGTCATTGCCTGGCATTTCGCGGCACTTATTTCGGCAAACTCCAGCGGGTCCAGCGCGGCGAAGTGCGACTCGGATACCTCGTCCAGGGCCTGGGCTGCGTGCAATGGAAGGTCCAGCATGAGGTACGCCGCGGCCTTCAGGCGCTGGCCGGGCACCCACTCCTCGTCTTTGGGATCCAGGGACAACGTGCATTGGATGGCAAAGTTGGGGTCGAAGTCATCCAAAGCCGCGCGTCCGGCCGCAAGTGCAAGCGCCGGCGACGGTGTGGGCTCGTCCTCGCAGGAATGCATCCACGCCGCATAGCTCAGAAGATCCTGTGCAGCCAAACCCCGCAGTTCAGGTTCCTTGGGACCATGAAGCATCAGCCGCAGTTCACGCCTGCGGCGGGTACTGAGCCAGCCCTGGACTACCTCGCCCACGTAGGGATCTCGCAGGGACACCCAGTGGTCTTCGCCGCGTTCGACCGTGAGCAGCCCGGAATCTTCCATCTCCACCAGAACCTCGGTGCCGAAGATGGCTGCCAGGTCCACCAAGGTCGCGCGCTGCGCACAGGCCAGGATTTCGACGACGGTCCTGCTGGCCTGCGTTTCGCGCGCCAGTTTGGAACGGACAAAGTCCTCCACCACCGTGGCGCCTTCAAGTTTGATCCGGTCCCGGAGCGTCCAGACGGAATCGTTGAGCACCAGGTTGCCTGTGTGCCGCTGCTCTTCCAGGAGAGCGTGGAGGAGCATTGGGTTTCCGCCCACTGCCGAGTGCAGCGAGCCGACCAGCGTTGATGAAACATAGTGTCCAAGGACCGAACCCAGCACCTGCTTGGTCTGTTCTTCGCTCAGGGTGTTCAGGTGGACCTCACCCAACTCCCCTTCGAGGACCAGGCGATGGAAGTCGGCGGGGAGGTCGCTGGCACGTTGAACGGTGGCAACTACTTTGGCCGTACCGCTGGCCATGAGGTTCAACAGCACCCCCGTGCTCATGGGGTCCATGCCGCCGGCGTTGTCCACAATGAGCACGGTGTCCCGGCCCGCCGCTTCCTTCCTGATCAGGCTGGTTACTGCATGCAGGATTCCGGTAGGCGAACTCACGGCTTCCGACGGCAGCCGGGCCAGCAGGAAACCCAGGCAGCCGTAGGGGGTTTGTCCGTTGGCAACGGTGTTACGCAACTGGAGGCTGTGGACCTTGGGGCCCAGCGATGAGACCACGGCCCTGGCGAGGCCGGATTTACCAATTCCCCGTTGGCCAGTGAGGATCACCCCGTAGGACTCGGGAGACTCGAGGAACTTGCCTGCCTTCGACAGATCGTGGCTGCGGGCCAGCAATGACCACGTTTGCCTGTCCGTCGGCCCACCCACAAGATCGGGAGCCGCAGCCCTTGCTGCGCCTCCCCCGCCCTTGTTTAGCAACTCCGCCGACATTCGCATCCTTCGCTACACATCTGCGACAGTCCCCCACCGCTTACCTGCGTACCATGCACACTACCGTCGGGCGCCGACACTTTGTAGGCCTTGGGGTCGCTGGGACCGTCAGGCTTTCCTCAGGCTTTCCTCAAGATTTGCTCAAGTTTTTGCGGGGTGGTGCTTCTGCTGGGCTGACAACAAGCCTTGGTCCATGAGCAATTGCACGGCGTCAGCGGCTTCATCCAACAGGAACGGCAGTTCCTTCTTCTCAGCGGTGGCAAAATCCCTGAGGACGTAGTCGGCAGTCTCCATGCGGCCCGGAGGCCGGCCAACTCCCACCCGGACGCGCAAATAGTCCTTGGTGGCGAGTGCTTTGGAGATGTCACGGAGCCCGTTGTGCCCGCCCTCGCCACCGCCCAGTTTTAGCTTGACTGTGTTAAAAGGGATGTCGATTTCGTCGTGGACCGCAATAACGTGGTCGGGTGCGATGTCGAAAAAATTGCACAGTCCGGCAACAGGTCCCCCGGAGGTGTTCATGTAGGTCATGGGCTTGGCCAGCACTACCCGCGGGCCGCCGATGCCCAGCCGGCCCTCCACTACCTGGGCACGGGCCTTGTGGACCTTGAACTTCCCGCCCATGCGGGAAGCCAGTTCGTCCAGCACCATCTGCCCCACGTTGTGGCGGTTGTTGCTGTACTCGCTGCCGGGGTTGCCGAGGCCGACAATCAGCCAGGTCTCACTCATGGTCTCATCCTAGGAAAGGTTTGGTTGTTTCAGCGGCGGACGTGCCCAACCGACGGATTGGAGCAGCGGGGACAAAGGAAAGTGGCCGGGACCCGAAGGTTCCCGGCCACTCAACGGCTTGCGCCTCAAACAGTCAAAAGACTACTCAGCGGCCGGTGCTTCTTCTTCAGCCTCGGAAGCGGTCTCAGCGATGCGGACCACCAGGGTGTCACCTTCGGTGAGGAGGGTGGAGCCCTTCGGCAGCACGAGGTCGGACGCGTGGATGCTCTCGCCGGCCTTGAGGCCTTCGATGCTGACCTCGACGGCGGTGGGGACGTGGGTTGCCTCGGCTTCGAGGGAAACCGTGGTGGCTTCGAGGCTGGCAACAGCACCCGGAGCAACTTCACCGGAAACGTGGATCGCGATGTCGACGGTAACCTTCTCGCCGGCCTTGACGGTCTGGAGGTCAACGTGCTCGATGATCTGCTTTACGGGATCGCGCTGGATGTCCTTGACGAGCGTCAGGTGCTGCTCGCCGTCGACGTCGATCGCCAGGAGGGCGTTGGAAACGCGCACTGCCAGCGTGGTGGCGCGGCCCGGCAGGTTGATGTGGATCGGCTCTGCGCCGTGGCCGTAGATGACAGCCGGGATCTGGCCGGCCATGCGTGCACGGCGGGCGAAACCCTTGCCGAATTCGGTGCGCAGTTCTGCGGTGAGCTTCTGCTCAGACATGTTTACTCCTTGATTACTGTGGCGCCCGGGAAAATCCGGGCTGGTCTATCAGCAAGGGCGGAGGTCTGGAGACCTTCTACGCCCGGCTGGGATCGACCGCTGAGCAGCCGTTCCGCCTGTGTTGAAGGAGATGCAGACCCAGTCGATAACGGAGACCCGCAACCCAAGCCCACGCAATGTGGACCGGATGTGCTCTCCCTCGCCAAGGTATCCCCAAGAGTTTAGCAGCGGAACGCGTGCAACATGAAAACGGGCAGCAAAACGGGCCACCCGCAAGCTCGCAAGCTGCTGATGGCCCGTTTTGGAACAGACTTTCTTATGCCTTGCCGTCGAACAGGCTGGTGACCGAACCGTCGTCGAACACTTCACGGATGGCGCGGGCAATCAGCGGCGCGATCGACAACACCGTCAGGGACGGGAACCGCTTCTCGGCCGGAATGGGCAGCGTGTTGGTAACCACGACTTCGCGGGCACCGGAGTCGGCCAGGCGCTGCGCGGCGGGGTCGGAGAAGACCGCGTGCGTGCAGGCAATGATGACGTCCTTGGCACCGGCGTTCTTCAGGACCTGAACGGCGCCGGAGATGGTTCCACCGGTGTCGATCATGTCGTCGATCAGGACGCAGGTGCGGCCTTCCACCTGGCCAACAACAGTCTTGGAGACAGCCTGGTTGGGGACGGTGAGGTCACGGCTCTTGTGCACGAACGCCAGCGGGGCGCCGCCCAGTCGCTCGGCCCACTGCTCGGCAACGCGGACGCGGCCGGTGTCCGGGGAAACAACGGTGATGTTGTCGGCTTCAACCTTGGTGCGGATGTAGTCAGCCAGCAGCGGGATGGCCATCAAGTGGTCAACGGGACCATCGAAGAAGCCCTGGATCTGCGAGGTGTGCAGGTCCACGGACATGATGCGGTCCGCACCGGCGGTCTTGTAGAGGTCGGCCACCAGGCGGGCGGAGATGGGCTCGCGGCCACGGCCCTTCTTGTCCTGGCGGGAGTACGGGTAGAACGGCGAAACAACCGTGATCCTCTTGGCAGAGGCCCGCTTCAGTGAGTCGATCATGATCAACTGCTCCATGAGCCAGTTGTTCAGCGGCGCCGGGTGGGCCTGGATGACGAAGGCATCGGTGCCTCGCACGCTCTCGGCCGAACGGACGTAGATTTCCCCATTGGCGAAGTCGTAGGCGTCGATGGGCAGGAGTTCGGTCTCCAGCTCCTTCGCGATTTCCTGCGCCAGCTCCGGATGCGCCCTTCCGGCGGCGAGAATCAACTTCTTCTCTCCGTGTGCGGTAATTTCGCTCATGCCTGTTTGCCTTCTTCTATGGTTGCCGGGGATTGTGAAGATGTGGAGGCGTTTGCCGGTTCCTGCGCGGCTTCGGCCAGCTTGGCGGAGGCGGTGCCCGGGCGGTTGGCAGTGACCCAACCTTCAGCATTGCGCTGCGCGGCCAGGCTCAGGGCCAAGGCTCCTGCGGGAACATCCTTGCGGATGACGGCGCCGGCGCCACTGTAGGCGCCGTCGCCAACAGTCACGGGAGCCACGAATACCGTGTTTGAACCGGTGCGGACGCCCGAGCCGATCACCGTGCGGTGCTTCTTCTCGCCGTCGTAGTTGGCCGTGATGTTGCCGCAGCCGATGTTGGTGTCCTCACCGATTTCCGCGTCGCCGGCGTAGCCCAGGTGGGACAGCTTCGAACCGCGGCCGATGGTCACGTTCTTCGTTTCGTAGAAAGCGCCGATCTTGCCCGTCTCGCCCAGGACCGTGCCCGGACGGAGGTACGTGAACGGTCCGACACTCGCCTTGGCACCAATCGTGGAACCCGAACCATGGGTGCGGGTCACCTTGGCGCCCTCACCGACGTGGACGTCGGTCAAGGTGGTGTCGGGACCCACGACGGCGTCGCGCGCCACCGTGGTGGAGCCGTGAAGTTGGGTGTTCGGCAGCAGCCGGACGTCTTCGTCGAGGTTCACGGTCGAGTCGATCCATGTGGTGTTCGGGTCCACGACGGTAACGCCTGCGCGCATCCAGGACTCGATGATGCGGCGGTTGTGCTCGGCACCAAGCGCGGAAAGCTGGATACGGTCGTTGGCGCCCTCAACCTGCCAGCGGTCTTCAGTCACGACGGCGGCAACCCGGCCACCGGCGTCGCGCGCCAGTCCCAGGACATCCGTCAGGTACATCTCGCCCTGCGCATTGTCCGTCGTGACCTTCGCAAGGGCGGTGCGCAACACTGCGGCGTCGAAAGCATAGATACCGGAGTTGACCTCGCGGATGCTGCGCTCAGCCTCGCTGGCGTCTTTGTGCTCACGAATGCCGGTGACCGTGCCGTCCTCGGCGCGGAGGATCCGGCCGTAGCCGGTGGCGTCGTCCAATACGGCGGTCAGGACGGTGACTGCGTTGTGCTCAGCCTCATGGGTGCTGACGAGTTCGCCCAGCAATTCGCCGGTCAACAGCGGAACATCGCCATAGGTGACAACAACGGTGCCAACCAGTTCGGCCTCGGCGTCCAGGGCCTTGAGGGCCACCTCCACTGCACGGCCTGTGCCGGGAACATCGTCCTGGTCAACAATGAGGGCTTCGGGATCCAGCGCTGTGACGTGCCCAGCCACGCGGTCGCGTTCATGGCGGACAACGAGGGCGAGCTTCAGCGGAGAGATGGAGCGGGCTGCCAGAAGGGCGTGGCCCACCATGGAGCGTCCGCCAATTTCGTGGAGAATCTTGGGGGTCCGGGACTTCATGCGCGTTCCAGCGCCTGCGGCCAAAACTATGACCGCTGCGGGACCGTTGGATTCGGGGCTCACGTACTGGCTCTCCTTGCTCGGTATGTCCCGGGTAACCCGGCTTCGGAATGCTGCCATCCCATCGGACCCGGGCACCGTTTGAGCCGTTCCAGGTACAGAGAGGAGCGCATTTTCCGACCGTTCCGCCCATAGGATTCGAACCTATACTCCACGGCTCCAAAGGCCGGGGTGCTGCCATTACACCAGAGCGGACCGTGCATGATTCACACCCTCAGGCAGCAGGGCCTGACAGTTTCCCGGGCTACCGGGATGCACACACAAGAAACTAGTTTGCCATGACCATTGCGTGCTTCGCGACTTGACCGCCCGATCCCCCTTCCGCGGCGCACCACAGGACGTGTCCTGGACCCCTTTCCACCCTGCCGCACCGGGCCCGCACCCTGCCCTTAAGGCATGATGGTCACGTGAGCAAGCGCACTGAACTCCCCCGGCCCGAGGAAACCGCCGAGCCCTTGGAACAGGTTTCCAGCGGCCCCGCAGTACGCACCAGGATGACCGGGCAACAGCGCAAATCCCAACTGATCGGCATTGGCCGGGCACTCTTCGCGGCCCGCGGCCTCGATGGCACCACCATTGAGGAAATCGCTGCCAGCGCAGGAGTGTCAAAACCCGTCATCTACGAGCACTTCGGCTCCAAGGAAGGCCTGTACAGGCAGGTTGTGGAGACCGAATTCCGGATTCTGCTGGACTCCATCACCGAGGCCCTCAGCACCGAAGCCAAGCCCCGGGTCCTGGTGGAACGGGCAGCGTTGGCCCTCCTCGGCTACATCGAAGACCGCACCGACGGTTTCCGGATCCTGATGCGCGATGCCCCGCCCTCACAGCCCGAAGGCGCCTTCTCCACACTTCTCTCGCACGTCACGGCACGGGTGGAGCACCTGCTGTCCGACGAATTCGCCCGCCGGGGATTCAGCGCCGCGGACGGTGCCATGTATGCGCAGATGCTGGTGGGAATGGTGGCGATGACCGGACAGTGGTGGCTCGACAGCCGCACGCCGGACAAACGGGCTGTTGCCGCGCACTTGGTGAACCTGGCTTGGAACGGCCTTACGGGTCTGCAGAAGGAACCTGGACTGCGTTCAGAAGCCTGACTGCGTGTGAGCCTGTGGACACCTCCACGGCGCCAACGCCCTTCGCCGAGGCTTGGACACAATGCATAGGTGACCCTCCGCTCACGGGCGACCTTCATGCACCCTCTTCCACATCCCCCACCCTTCAACCCAACCCTCATCCACATCCCCCACCCTTCAACCCAACCCTCATCCACATCCCCCGCCCCTGAGCGGCGGGTTTGTAGGATGTGCACATGACAGCTCCCCAGCTCTACATCACCTTTCCCGGGACCGCGCGTGAGGCCCTGAGTTTCTACGCCGAGATTTTCGGCGGGGAGCTTTCGTTGCACAGCTTTGCTGAATTCAACCGAACTGACGGCCTCCCGGACGCCATCGCCCATGGCGTCCTGAGTGGCGTGGTCTCGCTGATGGGTTCAGATGCTGCCGGTGACGAAATGGCCGTCAGCATTCAAGGTGCCATGCTCTCACTGCTGGGAACTGCCGAACCCAAAGTTCTTCACGAATGGTTCGACAAACTGGCCGACGGAGGTCAAGTCCTGGATCCGCTGGCGCCAAAGCCTTGGGGTGCCTCAGACGGTCAAGTAGTTGACCGTCACGGTCTCCGCTGGCTCATAGGCTACGAAGGTGTGCGTTAGAGCCACCCAAACCCCGGGGATGTGAGAGACCGTCGCCCCCAAACCTCGGGGATGTGAGAGAACGTCGCCACCAAACCCAGGGGATGTGAGAGACCGTCGCCACCAAACCCAGGGGATGTGAGAGACCGTCGCCCCCAAACCCAGGGGATGTGAGAGACCGTTGGGAACACACAGGCGCAGCGGCGGGCATCCGGAAGCGTGCGTCAAAGCGACGAAGGAGCAGCACACGGAGGATGCGCGCCCCTGCGCCGCCAGCACGAGACACGAGCCACGAGCCACGAGACACGAGCCACGAGACACGAGCCAGCACGCGGAGGATGCGCGCCCCGGCACCCGCCAGGAACTACTCGCCGAGGATTTCGGCGGCCTCCAACCACTCGAGCTCAAGCCCCTCTTTTTCTTCGAGCAACTCCTGCAACTTGGCATTGAGCTCCCCCAGGGCGTCGAAGTCGCCCGATTCGGACTTCGCGGCCATCTGGGTGTGGAGCTTTTCTTCCTGCTGGGAGATCTTGCCGAGCTGCCGGTCGATCCTGTTGAGGTCCTTGCGGGCCTCGCGTTTTTCGGCTTCGCTGGCGCCGGACGGAGCGGCAGCGGAAGAAGAGCCGCTTGCAGAGGTCGGCGCACCGGAACTGCCACCGATGGCACCCGAGGCAAGGGCGGCTTCGCGCAGTTCGAGGTACTGATCCACGCCACCGAGCAGGCCGCGGAGCTTGCCGTCGCCGAGCAACGCCATCTGGTTGTCCGTGACGCGTTCCAGGAGGTAGCGGTCGTGGCTGACAACCACCAGGGTTCCGGGCCAGCCATCCAGGACGTCTTCAACGGCGGCCAACGTGTCGGTATCGAGGTCGTTGGTGGGTTCGTCAAGCATGAGGACGTTGGGCTCTCCTACCAGCAGGCGCAGGAGCTGGAGTCGTCGCCGCTCGCCACCGGAAAGGTCCGAAACGGGGGTCCACTGCTTTTCTTTGGTGAACCCAAGCTGTTCAACGAGCTGACCGGCAGTGAATTCCTTGCCGCCCACGCTGAAGGACCGCTTCTCGCGTTCGATCACTTCAATAACGCGCAGATCCGAAACGTCGTCCAGCTCTTTGACGTCCTGGGTGAGCACAGCAGTGACGACGGTCTTTCCGCGCTTCACTTTCCCGGAGCTTGGTTGGATCTCACCGTTGAGCAGTTTCAGCAGCGTGGACTTCCCGGCACCGTTCACACCCACCAGGCCCAGGCGTTCACCCGGGGCGAGCCGAAGCGTGATGTTGTCAAAGAGCTTCTGTCCGCTCTCGCCGCCCAAGAAGTCCAGGCTGACGTTTTCCAGGTCCAGAACGTCCTTGCCCAAGCGTGCGGTGGCCATTTTGCTCAGCGCCACGGAGTCACGGGGATCCGGCACGTCGGCGATGAGGTCGTTGGCAGCTTCGATGCGGAATTTGGGCTTGGCGGTCCTGGCGGGGGCGCCGCGCCTCAGCCAGGCCAGTTCCTTCTTGACGAGCTGCTGGCGTTTATTTTCGACGACGGCGGCCGTGCGGTCACGCTCGGCGCGGGCCAGAACGTAGGCGGCGTACCCGCCGTCGAACATGTCCACCATGGCATCGTGGACTTCCCAGGTGTAGTTGCAGACTTCGTCAAGGAACCAGCGGTCGTGGGTGACCACCAGGAAGGCGCCCTGGTTCGCGCGCCAGCGGGTCTTCAGGTGCCGGGCCAGCCAGGCGACGCCTTCGACGTCGAGGTGGTTGGTGGGTTCGTCAAGCATGATGACGTCGTGGTCTTCGATCAGGAGCTTGGCCAGCGCAACACGGCGCTTTTGCCCACCGGAGAGCGCATGGACGTTGGCGTGCCAGTCGACGTCGCCCACCAGGCCGCCCATGACTTCGCGGATCTTGGCGTTGGCGGCCCATTCGTGGTCCGCACGGTCGCCGACGATCGCGGCGCCCACCGTGAGGTCGCCGTCGAGTACATCTCCCTGGTCCAGGTAACCGACGTTGACGTCACCGCGTTTGGTGACACGGCCGGAGTCCGGCGTGGAGCGCAGGGCGAGCAGGCGCATGAGGGTGGACTTGCCGTCACCGTTGCGCCCCACCATGCCGATGCGGTCGCCATCCTCCAAACCGAGGGTGACGCCGTCGAGGACTGTGCGGGTCGCGAACGAAACGGTGAGGTTTTCGCCGCCGAGCAGGTGGGCCAATGGGTACTACTTTCTACTGCTGGAATGCGGAGGTACGGAGTTGGAGGGGTTCTAAAGCAGGGTATCGGAGATGATCCGGGCGCCCGGCACGGGGCCGTGGACAGCCAAAGCGGTGTGTCCGCGGTGACCCAGCTCTTCGGCAAGAACCGTGGCTGAGACCGAATCCCGGGCAAGCAGGGCGATGGTAGGCCCGGAGCCGGACACCATGCCGGCAAGTGCGCCGCGGGCCTCGCCCAGTCCAATGGTGTCCCGGAGCTGCGGGGCCAAAGCTATGGACGCCCGCTGGAGATCGTTGATGAGCACCCGGCTGAGGGTCTCCGGATCACCGTTGCGGAGCGCCTGCAGAATGGTGGGATCCACGTCAACAGGTTCAGGAATTTCGACGCCTTCCGAGTCCCGAAGGCCATCAAGAGTGCGGAAAACATCCGGCGTCGAAAGTCCGTAATCCGCGAAGACCAGCACCCAATCCATTTGCGCCTTGGCCAGGGCAGGCGATAGCTTGTCGCCCACGCCAAGCCCGACGGCGGTGCCTCCCAGGAGCGAGAACGGTACGTCTGCGCCCAACTCGGCTGCCAGATGGGCAAGTTCCTCGCGGGAAAGGCCGCTGTTCCAGAGTGCATCGCAGGCCAGCAGCGTGGCTGCGGCATCCGCTGAGCCGCCTCCCATGCCACCGGCGACCGGCACCCGCTTGGTGATTTCAAGGTGAACGCCGGTCGGCTTTTCGGACATTTCGGCCATGATCGCCGCTGCTTTGTAGGCAAGGTTCCGTTCATCCAGCGGGATGTCCACGCCGTCGAGGTCCAACGCACTGTCCGGGCTGATGCTGATGGTGATGCCGTCAGTCTCCGTGCTGGTGGCCGCCACCTCTTCGTACAGGGAGACCGCAAGGTAGACGCTGGCCACGGAGTGGTATCCATCGGGCCGCAGCGGGCCGACGCTCAGGGAGACGTTGACTTTCCCGGGCGCTTTGACGCGGACTGTCCGGGCATGGAAGCGGTCCCCCGCGAACGGGAGGCTGCTTGGTTTTCGGATGCCCGGGTTCATGCGTCCACGGGGTGGCGTGCTTCGGCGATTTTGACGTAGGCGGAGATGTCCAGGACCTCGCCGCGGGCGGTGGGGTCCACGCCGGCCGCAACCAGGCAGCGCTCTGCTTCTGCAGCACTGCCGGCCCAGCCGGCCAGGGCTGCACGGAGGGTCTTCCGACGCTGGGCAAAGGCGGCGTCGATCACGGCGAAGACCTGTTCGCGGGTGGCATGGGTTTGGGGCGGGTCATGGCGGGTGAAGGCCACAAGCCCGGAGTGGATTTTGGGTGCGGGCCAAAAGACGTTCATGCCGATCACGCCGGCTTTTCGCATATGCCCGTACCAGGCTGCCTTGACGGAGGGAACACCGTAGATCTTGGAGCCAGGTGTTGCAGCCAGCCGGTCTGCTACCTCGTCCTGGACCATGACCAAGCCGTGCTGCAGGCTCGGGAAGTGCTGCAGCAGGTGAAGCACCACCGGGACGGCAACGTTGTAGGGCAGGTTGGCTACCAATGCCGTTGGGGGCACGGGCAGTTCGGTGACCTTCATGGCGTCGGAAAGCACCAGGTGGAAGTTCTCTTCCGCCCCGGGCCGCCACGCCCGGACGGTTGCCGGCAGCTTTTCGGCCAGGACGGGGTCGATCTCCACCGCCACCACGGTCTTGGCGGCATCCAGCAAACCGAGGGTCAGGGATCCCAAGCCCGGGCCGACCTCCAGCACGGTTTCACCGGAGTCGATGTTTGCGGCAGATACGATCCTGCGGATGGTGTTGCCGTCGATGACAAAGTTCTGCCCGAGGGTCTTCGTGGGGCGTACACCGATTTCCTCGGCAAGCCGTCGAATGTCAGTGGCACCCATCAAAGGCGCGACGGCGGCGGGTTCGGAATTCGGTTCAGTCACCTAGGTATCGTATCGCCTGTGAGGGGTCAGGCTGCGTGCGCGCAGCCCCAGTCGCGGAGCCCGTTCTTGGCGTAGAGGCGGTTGGCGATGTCGATCTGCTGGGCCTTGGTGGCCAGGCTGGCGTTCGGAGCATAGGCGCCGCCACCGTTGGCAAGCCAGGTGGGGCTGGAGAACTGGAGGCCGCCGTAGTAGCCGTTGCCGCTGTTGATGGACCAGTTTCCGCCGGATTCACACTGGGCGATCCTGTCCCACATTGCCTCGTTCGGGGCACCGGTAGGACCGCTGGAGGTGGGGGCCGAAGCCTTGGCCGGAGCCGCAGCTACGGGGCGGGCTTTGGTGCCAACGCTGACCTTTTCGGTGACCGGCTTGGTGGTGACATTGCTCGAAACCAGGGCACGTGATGCTTCGCGTCCGTCAACCAGGACCAACTTGAAAGTCTTGACCAGGGAACCGGCTACGCCTTCCTGGGTCACCTTTTCTTCGCCCTTGTACAGATCGGCGGATTCGGTCTTGACGCTTTCGAAAGGCACCTCTTCGGTGGCTTCGGCGGTCTTGCTGAGGTCCACGCGGGAGACCTTGATCACCATGTCCTGGACGATGGGCGCGTTGCCAGGCTGTGAGATGCGGTCGTTGGCGCCGACGGTGATGCCGGAGTCCTTGAGGACAGTGGCGACGTCCGCCGCCGTCGTGGTGGTGCTGGTGTCCTTGCCGTCAGCCACCAGGCTGATGGTCTTGGGCGTGGAGATGGAAACGAAGGATCCGGTGACCTCCAGTGATGCTTCCTTGGGCTGGGAGATCTGGGAGGAGCTTGCCACGCCGAGTTCACTGACGAGCGCGGCAACGTCCGGGGCGTTCGTGTTCACGGTCTTGCGTGCACCGTCCAGTTCAATGGACACGGCCTTGGCGAGGTTGATGTTCACCACGGAACCGTTGTCTACGCGGGCGTCGAGGGCCGGTGAAACCCTGTCTGCGTCCTTCAGCTCGACCTTGGCCGCCTTGACCACCTGGTCAACGGTGCCGCCAAAGGTCTGGATGGAACTTACCTTGCCGTCCACGTTGAGGGTGACGGTCTTGTTGTTGCCCACGAAGGCGACAACACCGACCACCAGCGCTGCAACAACCAGCAACTGGGCACCGACTTTGAGGAAGCTGAACTTGCCATCCGTTGTGAAGAACTTGATCACGATTGCCCATAACTCTCAGACCGTCCGGGCACGGGGAAAAGCACAGAAATAATGCCAGCGGCAAAACGGAGGGGCCAGGCACAAAGCCTGGTCCCACACTTGCTGCCGGCATCTGCGCCGCCAATTACATTCAACTGATTCAGGCCGGTGTTAACCGGACCCAGCTGTCCGAAGGCCTTCCCCGACCCCGGCTACTTGTTTAACACAGTAACCGATCTGTTATAAACGAGCCAAGACTTCTGCATACCGGGTATTCATCCCCAGTTGCTCCAGGGACCCTTGCAGCACCGTCCTAGGCCCATGAACCGTAGGCCTGGAGCGTGTTTTCCGCCAGGCGCGAACAGAGCTCGGAAAGGTCATCTCCTGTCACTTCAGCCATGGACCGAACCGTGTACGGAACCATGTAGCTGGCATTGGGCCGTCCACGGTGCGGGTGGGGCGTGAGGAACGGTGAATCGGTTTCCACCAGGATCCGGCGTGGTTCGGCGATCGCCAAGGCTGCGCGAAGGTTCCCGGCGTTCTTGAATGTCATGGTGCCGGCAAACGACATGTACCACCCGTTCTGGTTGCAGGTCCGGGCCAATTCTTCGTCCCCGGAGAAACAGTGGAACACCACCCGTTCCGGGGCACCTTCTTCCATCAGGACCTGCACCACGTCGTCGTGGGCGTCACGGTCATGGATTTGCAAGGTCAATCCCAGCCGCTTGGCAATATCTATGTGTCGCCGGAAGGAGTACCGCTGGGCCACAAGCCCTTCCCCGTGGGTCCGGAAGAAATCCAACCCCGTTTCGCCGATGGCGCGGATTCGGGGGTGGCCTGCCAGCTCTTCGATCTCGGCCAGGGCCGAGTCCAGTTCGCCGCGCCCCGCGTAGACCGGGGCATCGTTGGGGTGAATCGCCACCGCCCCAAGCAGGCGGGGGTCCGCGTCCACAGCCTCGACGGTAAAGCGGGAGGACTCCAGGTCGCAGCCCACCTGGACGGCTCCCTGCACCCCAACAGCCTCGGCCGAATCCATGGCGTCCTTGACGGAAACCTCTATCAGCCCGTGCCTGAAATCCAAGTGCGTGTGGTTGTCCATGACGGGGACGGGAAGGGGTTCCGGTGCGGGCGGGTACTCCTTGCGGGAATCTGTATCCCCGGATGGTGCGCGGTACGGAGCAGGAGCGAGCGAATTACACATGCTCCCACCTTAATCGGACCGCGGTCCCCCTGAGTGGCGGCCGGGCCCGCGGAGATAAATTCCACTTGGCACATAAATTCCCGGGCACTATGTCAGAGGCGACCAATGTCTGGGTAGTCTGGAACGGACAGACGGTCAACAACAGCAACACATCACCATGATTGCTGATGCAGTGGCCACGGCTGAAGGGCAATCCATGGAGTCCAAGCGACAAGTATCCGTTGAACCTACCCCGTTCCAAGGGGAGGCTTACAGTACGCTGCCACGGGATGGTGCGGCACTGAATGGACACAGGCCGCAGGTCATGGACGCGGAGCGCTTCCACGATGCCAGCGAACGCATCCTGGGATCCATCAGCAAGGTCATTGATGGCAAAGCCGATGCCGCCAAGCTCGCTTTGACAGTGTTGCTGGCCCAGGGCCACCTCCTGCTGGAAGACGTTCCCGGCGTAGGCAAGACCCTGCTGGCAAAGACTTTGGCCCGGACCGTGGACTGCACGGTCTCCCGCATCCAGTTCACGCCCGATCTCCTGCCCTCGGACGTCACCGGTGTCTCCATCTACAACCAGTCCTCACGGCAGTTTGAGTTCCGGCCCGGCGCAGTGTTCGCGAACATAGTCATCGGCGACGAAATCAACCGTGCTTCGGCCAAGACCCAGTCCGCGCTGCTGGAGTGCATGGAAGAGCACCAGGTCACCGTTGACGGGCATTCCTACCAGCTGGGACTTCCCTTCATGGTGGTCGCGACACAGAACCCCATCGAAATGGAGGGCACCTACCCGCTGCCCGAGGCCCAGCGCGACCGTTTCATGGCAAGGATTTCCATGGGCTATCCGGACAAGGAGGCCGAAATCGAGATGCTGGAGACGCACCAGGCGGCTTCTCCCCTGGTCAACGTGACCCCCGTGGTCTCGGCCGCCGACGTCGCGGCCATGATCGCAGCCGTGCAGCAGGTGTATGTGTCCGCGGCAATCAAGGAGTACACCGTTGCCATCGGGCGGGCTACCCGCGACAGCGCCCGCCTCCGCCTCGGCGCGAGCCCGCGGTCCTTGTTGCAGCTGCTGAGGGCAGCCAAGGCAACTGCGGCGTTGGACGGCCGGGACTTCGTCCTGCCCGATGACGTAGTGGACGTGGCCGAATCTGTATTGGCGCACCGGATCATCCTGGACCGCAAAGCTGCGAGCTCCGGTGATACGCCGCAGAGCATCCTTCGGGGCATCCTGGCTGCCCTGCCGGTTGCCCAGGAACCACCCGGCGCATGGCGCAGGGACAGGCACACCGCCTAGGAGGCAGTAATGGCGCTCGTGGATCGGCTCCCCAAGCACTTGTTCACCAATCGCGGCTGGGGCTTGCTGGCGGCCGGAGCCGTCTCCCTCGGGTGCGCCTACGTCATGGGGAGGCGGGATCTGCTGACCCTGGCGGTCTTGTTGCTTATCCTGCCGCTCGTGGCCTTGGCCGGGGTACGTGTGCTGAAGCCCAAGTTCCAGGTGTACCGGGAGTTCAATCCCTCCACAGTGGAGACTTCCAACACCACCACCGTTCGTTTGGCTGTTGCCCGGTCCTCGTATTCCACGGGGCACGTCATCATGGAGGAGCAGTTGCCTCCCCGCTTCGGTTCGCCCCCGGCATTCCGTTTCCCGGCCCGCTCCGCGTCCGGAGGAACCAGCCGTTACGAATACCATCTGCGCTCCGGTAAGCGCGGACAGTTCCGCATCGGTCCGGTCACGGCAGAGTTCAGTGACCCCTTCGGTTTGTCGCTGCGGCGGCATGCAATCGACGACGGCGACATCCTCACCGTGACGCCGGCCGCCGTCGAACTTCCTGTCACCGGGCTGGCAGGTGCGCGCGGCAACGACGGTGTGACAGCCACGCGCATCAGGGCCAACCCCAGCGACGATGACATCATGACCCGCGAATACCGGCATGGCGATCCCATGCGCCGGGTCCATTGGGCGGCCACGGCACGTCACGGCCAGCTCATGGTCCGCCAGGAGGAATCGGTGACCACCCCCGAGGCCACCCTTATCCTTGACCAGCGCTTCACCGCTTTTGCAGCAGGCTCGGGTTTCATGTCCGGAGGCCACGACGAGGACTCGGACCTGGTGACCAGCCCCGGCTTCGAATGGGTGGTGACGGCGGCAATGTCCATAGCGGCGCATCTGGCGGAGTCAAACTACTCCTTGCGGGTACTGGATGTTTTCGGCAGCCCCGCGTTCATCCGTTCGCGATCGGCGTCGGAGCCGGATACCGAAGAATTCACCGGCATCGGCGGGCTGCAGGCCATCGCCGAAGGGCTGGCCGCCATTGAACTCAGCGGCCCCAGGCACACCCGTGCAGAGCACCATAAGCCGGACCACAATAAGCCTGAGCACCACGGGCCCGACCAGCACAGGCCGGACCAGCGCAGGGCAGACAACCACAGGGCCGACCACGCCGCTGGCCCCGCAACGACCCCCGCAGCGGCCCCCGCCAGCTCGGATGCCTCCGATTCCGCCTTCGATGACCGGCTCATGGACAAACTGGCCGCCCACCGCCTTCGCGGCCCGCTTCTTGCCCTGCTGGGCACCCTGACTCCTGCCGAGGCCCGGTCGCTGGCGCCCGCGGCAGCGTACGGTGCCAACGCGTTTGTCCTGATGGTCAGTGATGCCAACCGGAACAATGATGATGTCCTGGAGATTCTGCGCCTGGCAGGTTGGCGTGTGGCCGTGGTGACCTCCAGGACCCAGTTGGCCGCTGCCTGGTCTTCCTTTGACGAAGGCGGAATCGTGGCCGCGGCAGGAGCAGCCATGGACGTTCGCCGTGGAGCGGCGGTGCCGCGATGACCGCTACATCCCATCGGGGGTCCCCTGCCCCTGTTCATCCCGGCGGAACCACCGGGCCAAAGCCGTCGGGGTCCCCGCGCCCACGAACCCCTGGCCCCGGCCCTTACCCCTGGGTCATGGCAGGGTCGATCGTTGTTGCCGTCCTGGGCGCTGCTTTGTCCTTGAACGGTGTCCTCAGGGGGTGGGCCTGGTTCATGCCCTTGATCACCACAGTGGTGGTTGTTGCGCTGACGTTGGCCCTCCTCCGGGCGCTCCGGGCCAAACCGCTGTTGGCTACCTTGGGTTCGTTCGCCTCGCTCGCGGGGATTCTCAGCTTCACCTTCTTCAGGCAGGAAAGCCTGGCGGGCTTCATCCCCACTCCGGGGACCTTGACCGCCGTCGGACGCCTGGTCAAACGCGCTGCCGAGACGGTGGTTTCCGAAAGTGCCCCTGTGGCTCCCAACGCGGGAATCGTCTTCGTCATGTGCGCGTGTTTGGGTCTCCTGGTGATCCTGATCGACGCTTTGGCAGTGCCACTTTCGATGCCCGCAGCCAGCGGTATCGGCCTTCTGGCAGTGATGGTGGTTCCGGCCACCATCAAACCGCAGAGCGTGGGCGTTGCCGGTTTCATTGGCGCCGCTGTTGGGTACCTCCTCATTTTGGGATGCAGCCACTGGTTTGCCCCTGATGCCAGGCTCCAGTCTGGATCCGGCAGGGGCTCGGGCCAATTCCGGCGCTCCTTGGTGACCGGAGGCTTGGCGCTGGCCTTGACCATGGTGGTGCCGCTGGCCATTCCGGGGTTCGAGACCGGGACCTTTCCCCAAGGATCGCGGCTGAGTCCGTGGGGCACCTCCAACGGACTCAACCCCATGATCACGCTGGGCAACAGCCTCCGGAGCCCCACGGGATCGGGCCGCATCACCTATGCAACCAGTGCCAGCGGCCCTCTTTACCTGAGGTCAGTGACCATTGACCACTTCGACGGCGAAACCTGGGCCCCGGATGACCGTACAGCGCAGCGGCGCGCGGGTGCCGACAGGATCGAAACCGGATACGCGGTCCAAGGCGAAGTGGTGAACACAGTGACGTCGGTCAATGCCGGCCTGTTCACCAGCCCCTACCTTCCTGCTCCCTTCGCGCCAGCATCGGTCAACGGCCTTAATGGGCGGTGGACCTGGGATCCTGCCACGTTGAGCATCATGAGTAACGAGACCACCACCCGGGCCCAGCGGTATGTGGTGTTTTCAGGAGCCCCGAAAATCACGGCGGAATCCCTGTCCCGGGCCACCGCGGCCCCCCAAGGCATCTCAGAGGACTTCCTGCGGATTCCGGGGAACCTTCCCGACATCGTGCGGCAAACAGCTGATTCCGTCACGGCTTCCCAGAGCAGCAACTACGGCAAGGCACTGGCCATCCAGAAATACCTGCGCTCCGGTGAATTTACGTACTCTTTGCAGGCGCCGGTGCAGAACGGCTACGACGGCAACGGTCTCTCAGTCCTGGCCGACTTCCTTACCGTCAAGAGTGGCTACTGCGTCCATTTCTCTTCGGCAATGGCCGTCATGGCGCGTGCTGAGGGTATTCCCAGCCGCATTGCCGTGGGTTACGCACCCGGCCGGCTGACAGGCGAGTCGGTGGCGTTGGTGGGCCAGGGTTCCTTCCCTGAGTACGAGGTAGATGCCCGGGATGCCCATGCGTGGCCCGAGCTCTACTTCGAGGGCCTCGGCTGGGTGCCGTTCGAGCCCACTCCTTCGCGCGGCGTCGTCCCCCAGTACGCTACGGAAACCTCCGTTCCGGGCAACCTCAGCACCAATGCGGACGAAAAAGAAGTCCTGACCACCCCGGCCCCGGCCACGCCGGCCCCTGTTCCGTTGCCGGGCGTGGAAACTCCCGCTGGGGGAACAACCAACGCGAACCCGCTGCCGGTCATCGGCGCGGCGGCTGCAGGCGTGGTACTGCTGCTCGCGTTGCTGTGGTCACCGCGGCTGAGCCGGACCATACTGCGGCGGCGCCGCCTGAACCAAAAGCCTGCCGACGACGCCGATGCCCTGGAGGCCGGCTTCAAGGATCCCGTCCCTGAGCTGGCGTGGGCGGAGCTGCAGGACCTCGCTGCGGACTACGGTTTGCCGTCGACGCCCAGCGAAACGCCAAGGCACTTCTCAGCAAGGCTTCGCTCCAGCGCAGCCCTCGGGGAAGCTGGAGGAATGGACGACGCCGCTCACGTCGCGGTTGCCTCACTCACCTCGGATTTCGAGCGGCAGCGTTATGGCCGTTGGAGCGCACCGGCAGCGGCGCCAGCGGCAGCGGCGCGCGTCGCCGTCGTGCGTGAATCCTTGCGTACCAATGCCCGCTGGCTGGTGCGCTTCCGCGCCGACTGGCTGCCTCCGTCGATGATGCGTCGGTGGGTCCATGCGCTGGGCGCACCGTTCCGGGCCATAAGTTCCCTCGGTACTGCTTCCGGGCGAGGGGTTGCCCGGTGGTGGCGGACGCTGCGGGGAGCGCTCCCCCAGCGGCGCTGACGCCACAGCTGCGCCGTCGCCACACCGCCACCGACGCCACAGCTGCGCTGACGCCCCAGCGGCGCCGTCGCCACACCGGCGCCGACCTCACACCGCCACCGACCTCACAGCGGCGCTGGATCCTGCAGACAGCAAAAGGCCCGGTCCCAGGAACTTGTGGTTCCCGGGACCGGGCCCTTGCGTTTACCGGCCGTTCTTGTTGCGAGAGCGGCGGGCGTGCTCCTTGGTGGAAAGAGCAGGCTTAGTCGGCGTACGGGTCCGCGATACCCACGTACTGGGTGTACAGGTACTCTTCGATGCCTTCGGAGCCGCCTTCACGGCCCAGCCCGGACTGCTTGACGCCACCGAACGGTGCCGCCGCGTTGGAGATGACTCCGGCGTTCAGGCCGAGCATGCCGGTTTCGATCCGCTCACTGATGCGCAGGCCACGGTTGAGGTCCTTGGTGAAGACGTAGGCCACCAGTCCGTATTCGGTGTTGTTGGCCAGGCGAACGGCGTCGTCCTCGGTGGAGAAGGTGATGATCGGCGCTACCGGCCCGAAGATCTCTTCCTGGAGGATACGGGCGTCGGCCGCGACGTTCTTCAGCACGGTGGGCTGGTAGAAGTATCCGGGACCGTCGACGGCGGCACCACCGGTGACGGCAGTGGCACCTCCTGCTACGGCTTCAGAAACCAGGGCGTGAACGCCGTCGCGGGCCTTGCCGTCGATCAGCGGGCCAACCTTGGACTCGGGCTCGGTACCGCGGGCAGTGGTGAGCGAGCCGATCTTGGCGGCAAACTTCTCGGCGAAGGAGTCGGCGATGGACTCGTGCACAATGAAGCGGTTCGCAGCGGTGCAGGCCTCACCCATGTTGCGCATCTTCGCTGCGATGGCACCCTCAACTGCCTTGTCCAGGTCAGCGTCCTCGAAGACCACGAACGGGGCGTTGCCGCCAAGTTCCATGGAGGTGCGCAGGACCTTGTCGGCGGCTTCGCGGATCAGTGCCTGGCCCACCGGGGTGGAGCCGGTGAAGGAGATCTTGCGGAGACGGTCATCCTTGATCAGCGGGCCGGTGACAGCACCGGCGGTGGAGGTCTGGATGACGTTGAGCACACCGGCGGGAAGGCCGGCCTCCTGCATGACCTGTGCGAACAGCAGGCTGGTCAGAGGGGTCAGGTTGGCGGGCTTGAGCACCATGGTGCAACCGGCGGCGACGGCCGGGGCAACCTTGCGGGTAGCCATGGCCAGCGGGAAGTTCCACGGGGTGATCAGCAGGCAGGGGCCCACCGGCTTCTTCTGCACCAGGAGGCGGTTCTTGCCATCGGGGGCTGCAGAGTAGCGGCCGGACACGCGGACGGCTTCCTCGGAGAACCACCGCAGGAACTCTGCGCCATAGGTGACTTCGCCGCGGGCCTCGGCCAAGGGCTTGCCCATTTCCAAGGTCATCAGCAGTGCGAAGTCCTCGGCGCGTTCGGTGACCAGTTCAAAGGCGCGGCGCAGGATCTCGCCGCGTTCGCGGGGGGCGGTGCGGGCCCAATCGGCCTGGGCGGCAGCAGCGGCGTCGAGGGCGGCAGCGCCGTCTTCAGCACCGGCATCGGAGATGCTGAGCAGGACCTTGCCCGTTGCCGGGTCCTCAACATCAAAGGTCTTTCCGGATCCGGCCGGGCGCCACTGACCGTTGATCAGCAGGCCGGTGGGGACGGAAGCCAGCAGTTCGCTTTCGCGTTCAACCGTGACAGTCATGGCGACTCCTTCGTCTTGGGTGCTTTGGAGAATTGCACCACTGGGGTTCGTTGCCGGAAGTGGCGTGAATTACTGCCACCGTACTGCCCCGTGAGAAGGAGTGTCTACGCCTTCACGCACTGCCATGCAGGCGCTGAATTGTGCAGCTGCACAGCGTCGATCAGCGCGCTGAGAGTACCGCCGAGTACAGTTCCCGCTTGCTGACGCGGGCGTCCTCCGCCACTGCTGCCACGGCTTCCTTGAGGCGGATGCCCTGGGAGATGAGTTCGTTAACGGCTGCGACGTGGTCCTCGGGTTTGCCGGGCTCCTGTTCAGGCGCACCACCAACTACCACGGCGATCTCGCCGCGGACTTCGTTGTTCTCTGCCCACTGGAGCAGTTCGCGCAGGGTTCCGCGAATAACTTCCTCATAGGTCTTGGTCAGCTCGCGGCACACCGCTACGCGGCGATCGGCACCAAAGCGCTCGTGGAGTGCCCGGAGCATCACTTCGAGCCGATGCGGGGCCTCGAAGAAGACCATGGTGCGGCGCTCGTCCGCGAGGTCCGCGAGGCGTGAGTTCCGCTCCCCCGCTTTACGCGGCAGGAACCCCTCAAAGCAGAAGCGGTCGGTTGGCAAGCCGGACAGTGCCAATGCGGTCAGAACGGCCGAGGGGCCAGGGACGGCGGTGACGGTCAAGCCCGCGGCAACGGCGCCTTCCACCAAACGGAACCCGGGGTCCGATACGGCAGGCATTCCGGCGTCGCTGACCATCAGGATGGTCTTTCCTGCCCGCACATGGTCCAGGAGCTCGCCGGTCTTTGCTGCCTCGTTGTGCTCGTGGTAGCTGATGACCCGTCCGGAGACTTCCACTCCCAGGGCCGTCACCAACCGGTGCAACCGCCTGGTGTCCTCTGCAGCCACGATGTCTGCGGTCCCCAGGAGTTCAATCAGCCTCGTGGTCGCATCACCCACGTTTCCGATGGGGGTGGCAGCCAGGACAATCCTGCCCACGCCCGGAGTTGCGCCGGCGCCGGCTGCAGGAACGGCCTCGTCCAGTTCGTCGCTGTAAGGTGCCTCGTCCGGGGTGCTGCGCTGTTCGTCCACCTGCCAAGCCTAATGCCGCGCTGCCTCCAGCGCCGCACCTCAACGCTGCGGCAAGGATGGAAAGGTAGCATGGGCGGGTGAACCAGTCGCCCGTTCCTGCCAGCACTTCCGGAACTCCTGTGGCGTCCCCAGCAACCACCGGAGCCGGTGACGCGGCTGCAGCGGACACCATGGAGCAACCGTCCGCCCCGGTTCCCGGGGACTTGACGCGGCAACGGCGGACCCTGCCTGCCAATCACACGCAGGCCACGACGCTGCCCGGCCGCGGGCTGGAAGGCCACCGGTGGATAGCCCGGCCAGTGGAGGCTTACACCGTCGAGGCCCTCAAGGAGCGCCTCATCGGCGGGATCCAGAGCTGGCGGGACTACCCGCCGTCGCTGCGCCTGTGGTTCTGGCTGATCCCTACCATCACTGCGGTGCTGGGCGGCATCCTCCGCTTCTTCCGGCTGGATGCTCCGCACAGCCTGGTGTTCGACGAGACCTACTACGTCAAGGACGCGTACTCCTATCTGGTGAGCGGCTACGAGCGCAGCTGGCCGGCGAACGCCAACGACTCCTTCAATGCCGGCAACCCCAACGTCCTCCTCAATACCCCGGAGTATGTTGTCCACCCGCCGGTAGGCAAGTGGATGATCACCTTTGGAATGTGGCTGTTCGGTGGCGACAACCCGTTCGGCTGGCGTTTCTCCGCAGCGCTGGCGGGAACAGTGACCGTATTCCTCGTCTCGCTTATCGCCCTGAAGTTGTTCCGCTCCCACACGCTCGGCGCCGTTGCCGGGCTCCTGCTGGCCATTGATGGCCATCACTTGGTGCTCTCCAGAACTGCTTTGCTGGACGTTTTCCTTGCGTTGTGGATCCTTGCCGCCTTCGGTGCCCTGCTGTTGGACCGCGACGACGGCCGCCGTCGTCTGGCTTCACGGCTCGCCGCGCAGGCGGCTGCTTCCCCGCAGGGCCGCCCGTCACCTACGCAGTTGGTGGCCGGCCCATGGCTCGGAATGCGCTGGTGGCGGCTGGTTGCGGGGATCTGCCTCGGTTTGGCCGTGGGAACCAAATGGTCGGCTTTGTTCTTCGTAGCCGCCTTCGGCGTGATGACGGTCCTCTGGGACCTGAACGCGCGGCGTATTGCCGGTATCCGCAGCTGGTTCAGCGCCGGCATCCTCAAGGACGGCCTCCTGGCTTTCGTCACCATTATTCCGGCAGCAGCGGTCACCTATGCAGCTACATGGACGGGCTGGTTCCTGTCCAAGGATGCCTACTACCGGCAGTGGGCGGCCACCAACCCTGCACCGGGATGGGATTGGCTGCCCAATTCCGTGCGGTCCCTGGCCCACTACCATTTGGAGGCGTACAAGTTCCATCAGGGACTCAGCTCGGACCATCCGTACGAGTCCAGCCCCTGGACCTGGCTCGTCATGGGCAGGCCTACGTCCTTCTACTACCAGACCCCCAAACAGGGCACCCCTGGCTGCGTGGTGGAAACCTGTTCCTCGGCCATCCTGCCCGTCGGCAATCCGGTGGTGTGGTGGGGTGGAACCATTGCGCTGGTCATCCTGTTGTTCTGGTGGGCCGGCCGCCGCGACTGGCGGGCAGGTGCCATCCTGGCCGGTGTCGCCGCCGGGTACCTTCCGTGGTTCATGTATCCGGAACGCACCATGTTCATTTTCTATGCGGTGTCCTTTGAACCGTTCCTCGTCCTTGGCCTGACCTACGTGCTGGGCCTGGTCCTGGGCCGCAGCAGCGACCCTCCGTGGCGGCGTCGATCAGGGCTCTACGTGGTGGGATTTGTGGTGGTCCTGGCAGTGGTGGCGACAGCGTTCTTCTACCCCGTCCTGACCGCGGAAGTGATCAGCTACCAGGAGTGGCGGATGAGGATGTGGATGCCGTCGTGGATCTAGGAGGCAAGCAGTGAGGGAAGCCAGCACGGAACTTCTGGTCGAGGCCGACCCCGACTCCAACGTAACCGACCTCCTCCTGGAACGCTGCGCCAAGGATCCGTTCGGCACCCTGTATGCCCACAAGACGGCCAATGGATGGCTCAACGTGTCAGCCGCCAGATTCCTCGCAGATGTCACCGCACTGGCCAAGGGACTGATTGCCGGAGGCCTCAACCCCGGGGACCCCATTGCGGTGTTGTCCCGGTCCAGCTACGAGTGGACGCTGGTGGACTTCGCCATCTGGATGGCCGGAGGTGTTACGGTGCCCATCTACGAGACGTCCTCGGCAAGCCAGATCGAGTGGATCCTGGCCGATTCCGGCGCCCGGCGCATCTTCGTCGAAGACACAGCCAAAGCCGGACTCGTGCACAACTTGGTGGACCGGTCTGCGGCCATCGGCGATGATCCCGTGACGATCATCCGGATGGACCACGACGGCGACGCCCCCAACCTGACCAGCGTCTCCGCCGTCGGGGTCGGCATTATGGACTCAGAGCTGGAGCGCCAGCGCAGCGCAGCGAACCTCTCCGACATCGCCTCGATCGTGTATACCTCCGGAACCACCGGCAAGCCCAAGGGCTGCGAAATCACCCATGGCAACTTTGTCCTGGTGGCACGGAACGTCATCCCGTTCCTCCCCGAGCTGCTGATGCAGCAGGGTGCGCGGACGCTGATGTTCCTGCCACTGGCGCACGTCCTGGCCAGGGCAGTCCAGGTAGTCTGCCTCACGGCTGGCATCACGCTTGGCCACAGCGCAGGAGCCAGTGGACTGATGGGGGACCTCAGCACTTTCAAGCCCACCTTCCTGCTCGCCGTGCCGCGCATTTTTGAAAAGGTCTACGCCGGCGCCGGCCACAAGGCCGCCATGGGCGGAAAGGCAGCGCTCTTCTCTGCAGCGTCGGCTACCGCCGTGGAATATTCGACGGCGGTGGACCTCGCCGCACGCGGGCAGGGACCGGGGCCGGGGTGGCTTCTGGGCATGAAGCATGCCGCGTTCAACAAGCTCCTCTATCCCAAAGTCCGGGAGGTTTTCGGCGGACAGGTCGGCTACACGGTCTCCGGAGCCAGCCCGCTGAGTCTTCGGGACAACCATTTCTTCCATGGTGCAGGCGTGCCTGTGCTGGAGGGCTACGGGTTGACGGAGACCACTGCCCCGTGCACCGTCAACACTCCCAGCATGACCCGAATCGGTACCGTGGGGATCCCCCTTCCCGGCACCACCATCCGGGTGGCCCAGGATGGCGAAGTGCTGGTCAAGGGCATCGGTGTCTTCAAGGGCTACCATGCCAATGAGGAGGCCACCGAGGCTGCGTTTGTTGATGGCTTTTTCCGTACCGGTGACCTCGGCGAGCTGGACCCCGACGGCTTCCTGACGATCACCGGCAGGAAGAAGGACCTCCTGGTCACTGCCGGCGGTAAGAACGTGGCGCCCGCACCTTTGGAGGAGAAGCTCCGCGAGCACCCACTGGTGGGCCAGGCCGTGGTGGTCGGAGACGGCCGTCCCTTCGTCGCCGCACTGGTGAGCCTGGATCCTGAAGGACTTGACGACTGGTGCGCCGAGAACAAGATCGGTGCTTTGTCACCTGCCGAAGCGGCCGGTGATGACCGGGTGAAAGCGGCCGTTCAGTCCGCCGTGGACGAGGCCAATAAGCTCGTTTCTGCCGCTGAGTCCATCCGGAAGTTCGTGTTCATCACAGCCGAACTCAGTGTCGAGTCGGGGCATCTGACGCCTTCGCTCAAACTGAAGCGGGCAGCCGTGGTTAACGACTTCCCGGCCGCTGTGGAGAAGCTGTACGAGAAGTAGCGGCACGTGTTCTGGCGCCCCAGGGCACGCCGCACAGCGGGCCCTGCTAGCGCCTGGCGTCAGTTGATTCCCTGCTGAGGTTGTCCGTATCGTCTGTGGCCGCGTCGTCGTCCGAAACCTCGGGCTGATCAGCCGTTGTGTCAGCACCCCGACGCCGC
The DNA here is from genome assembly GCF_059739405.1 of Arthrobacter sp. TmtSoilC79. NCBI lineage: Bacteria > Bacillati > Actinomycetota > Actinomycetes > Micrococcales > Micrococcaceae > Arthrobacter > Arthrobacter sp. TmtSoilC79. Next base: position 3,273,534 of record NZ_AP046051.1, read on the forward strand.
TTGGTGGGCCACGTGAAGATGAACGTCACCGTAGCCACGAGGAACACCAACGCGCCGATGACGATGCCGGCGTCGATCCAGAATTGTCCCGGGAAGAGCCTGATAAGAGTGTCTTCCAGGGAGAACGTCCACGTTCCATTGGCGAAGAAGATCCGGTGGAACTCGGTGAAGAACTGCTCCCAGCTCAGGGCCGCCAGGACTGCGAGGCCAATGATGATGACCAAAGTGACGATCGACCCTGCAAAGAGACCTCGGCGGATGCCGCCGTTGCTGCGCTTCCGCAGGTACAGGATGGCGATGATGCTGAGGATGATGAGCAGCAGTCCGGCACCGAAGGAGGACAAAATGACCAGCTTCACGTCGGCCATGTGCGCCACTTCGCTGTCCTGGAAAAGCTTGGTGCCATCCTGGTTGACCAAACCACCCAGGTATCGCGGACCAGCCCAGTTGCTGAGGTAGTCCACGGCGTAGGAGCCGTAGGTCATGCGGTCATCTGTGCTGAATCCGTAGCCATCGCCCGGAAAACCGGGACGGTTGTACTCCACCCACAGGAACAGTGGGCTGGTAACAGCCCTGACGGCGAGGACCAGGAGGATCACCGGGTAGAACACAGCCAACAGAACCTGGAAGACGCGCGGTCCGATCGGCTTGACCTTGGCGGCCTGCTCACGTTCGGCGTTGCGGCGGGCTACTTCTTCTTCGGGCGGGCGGACCTGAAGGGCCGACGTCGGCAAGGGTTCTGAATAGTGCGAGGACTCTTTCTCCGACGCGGTATCGGCAAGAGTGTCAGCGAACAGCGGGGGTTCGGGCTCGGCGTCGGCCGCTTCTGCAGCTTTCCGATCGGCACGGCTTCCGGGCTGGCCACCGGCAGGCGTAGCTGGTGTCGCGGTAGCGGGCGTCGCGGTAGCGGGCGTCGCCCCTGTGGCAACCGCCGGTGCGGAGTCAACCGCACTGGAAGTCGTCGTCGTGGGGGCCGCCTTCGGGTCAGCCGCCGGAGAGGCACCGCTGGAGGTCTTCGGCTTCATCCAGTCGAAGGCCGGCTCGTTGGGGTCCTCATGGACGTCCGTGTCCGGTTCTTGTGGTTTTGGGCTCTTGTCGCTCACAGCGGTTTCACTTCCGTAGGCATCCACCGGCGAATGCGTACTGCCGGCTCTCTTGTCTGCATTCGAGCCTACCGCCCGGTCCGAGGCTGACACGCTGTGCCACCCCGGCTGGGACCGGATCGAAACGTAACTGTAAGGTCTACGCGGCGATGCTGCGATATCCGGCGTCGTTGGCGTCCAGGTCCCCGGTGACACCTGTCCGGGCGGCCCTTCCGCCGAGCACCAACGTGTAGACCCAATAGGCGGCCAAAACCGCCGCACCTATGGCGATCTTGGCCCACACTGGCAAAGCACTGGGCGTCACGAAACCTTCCACCATTCCAGAGACCAGGAGGACAAGCACCAGCCCCAAGGCAACGGTGATCAGCGAACGCCCTTCGTCAGCAACAGCCTGCAGCCGGGTCCGCGGACCTGGCCGCACCATGGCCCAAAAAATCCTGAGGCCGGCAGCACATGCTATGAACACCGCCGTCAGTTCCATCAGTCCGTGCGGGAGGATGTAGCTGAAGAAGACATCCATTTTCCCCGTAGCCAGGAAGAGGCCGGCTGCCACGCCCACGCTTTGGGCGTTCATGAACAGGATGTACGGGACCCAGAATCCGGTCACTCCAAACGCCACGGCCTGCGCTGAGATCCAGGCATTGTTGGTCCACACGGCACCTGCGAAAGAGGCCGCAGGGTTCTCCGAGTAGTAGTTGATGAAGTCTTCCTCTACGTACTTCTGGACCTTGGCGTCACTTGCCACCGCCCGCAGCGCCTCCGCCGACGTTCCAATCCACACGGCGTACGCGCCTGCCACCAGGACGAAAGCCACCCCGCACCAAAGGGTCAGCCAGCGGATCCGGTAGAACGCGGCTGGTAAGGAGATCACAAAAAAGCGTGCCAGGTCCTCCATGAAATTCGAGCGCGCCCCGGTGAACCTGGTCCGGGCTTGCGCCAGCCCTGCAGATAGGGTGGCGGACAACGCAGTCTCCGGAGCAACCGAGCGGATCAGGGACAAATGCCCGGACACGGTCTGATAGAGCCGCAACAATTCGTCGGCTTCAGACCCCGTGAGGCGGCGCTTATGCGCAAGGAAATGCAGCCTGGACCATTTGTCCCCATGTACGGCCGAGAAGGCGTCGATGTCCACGGCACCACCCTAGCGCCTCAGTCCGCCCAAGAGGTGGGTCCCGCCGCTAGACTCGATGATGCGGGCACGCCACGCGCCTGCACCGTTGGGAAGGCATGGGGGCTGGCATGAGTTCAATCATCACAGGCGAGGCAGTGGTCCTCGAACTGCGCCCGGCATCCTTCGCTGCCCGCGCGCTGGGCCTCGTCATCGACGTCGTCTCGCACATTGTTCTGGCCATACTCCTCATCATCCTGGTGGGCGTTGCATCAGAGGACCTCGACGACGCCGCAATCCGCGCACTGATCCTGGGCAGTGTTGTCCTCTCCATCGTCATTGTTCCCGTCACAGTGGAAACCCTCACCCGTGGACGCTCCCTGGGAAAGCTCGCCACCGGGCTACGGATTGTGCGCGACGACGGCGGTTCCATCCGCTTTCGGCAGGCGCTCATCCGTGGACTGCTTGGCGTCCTGGAAATCTATTTGACCTTCGGCGGCCTGGCGATCGGCGTGGCACTGTTCAACGACCGGTCCAAACGCCTCGGCGACATTGTGGCCGGAACCTACTCGCTCCGCCAACGCGTCCCCTCCAAACCCCGCATCATGCCTGTGGCGCCGCACTACCTGCAGGGCTGGGCCGCTATGGCAGATATCGGCAGGGTCCCCGACGCCACCGCGCGCAGGGCAGGTACCTTCGTGCAGCAGGCCTACCTCATGGCCCCGGCATCCCGGGTCAACATGGCTACGGCCATTGCCTCCGAACTCGCCAAATACGTCGCCCCTCCCCCGCCCGGCGGGACAATCCCCGAGGACTACATCGGAGCAGTCCTCGGGGAACGCCGCAACCGTGAACTTGTGCGCCTGCGCCAGGCGGAGAAGCGGAACGCGTCAATCGGCGAGCGGCTGCAAAAGCTGCCGTTCACTGACGGTTAGTGCCTGCCACCGGCTTGTCCCGGTTGCAGGCTTTAGCGCCAGTGGTCTGGTCTAGTGAGTCTGTGCGGCAGGAGGGTGGCGGGGTTTCCTTCGGCGGCGTTGACTTGGGGTTGGGTCAAGTAGAGGGCCTTGGAGAGGTCCGCTCCGTGGAGCTGGGCTCCGCGTAGATCGGCTCCCAGGAGGTCTGCCGTAGTGAGGTCGCTGTTCCTGAGGTTTGCTCCGATCAGGTAGGCACTCCGGAAGTTGGATCCGCAGAGGCGCTGGTTCGCCAGGTCCGCGCCCATCAGGTCGGCGCCACTGTGTTCACCGTTCCGGTGAGCACCGACGTCGTGCGTTTGCGTGTCCTCGGCTCCGTAGGAGGCTCGTTGTTCTTCGCTGACCTCCATCAAGAGGACCCGCACTTCCATATGCAGGGTCTCGACGTCGGTGTCCAGGATCGCGGTTGCGTCGCCTTGAGCGATGGCTGCTATGCGCCCGGACAGGCTCTCCGCTGCCATCGCCAGGTCCGGATCGAAGGTCCGTTGCCGGGCTTCGACCAGGTACCAGAGCATTTCGTGGAGTTGCCTCACCACTTTGAACACGGCGAACATCGACTGCCCCAGGGAAGGGCTCTCCTTCCAGCTCGTGCCCCCAAAGGTTTGTTGGGACACTACCTGGCCTGCGCCAAAGCAGTCGAAGACGGTGCAGCCGCGGAATCCACGGGGCCGGAGCCGTTGGTGGATTGCGCAGGAAAAGTCGGCGGCCATGTTCGGGCACGGCGTCGCGGCCGGTTTATCGATGGCGAAGTCAGCCGAACGGGCGAATCCGAGCGCCGTGCAGCAGAGGGCAAAACAGTTACTGCAGTCCGGGCTGAGGGTAGGTGAAAGTGTCATTTGTGCTCCATGTGATGAAAAAGGGTCCGGTGGAAAGGGCCGGGGAACCCGTGCGTGGGTTCCCCGCAGGGACACCCGGAATCACCATGGAGGGCAGCACAAAGTGAAGGGCCGACGCGTGGTCGGCACAGTGTGTTTTCGTCAAAGCGCGCAGGAGATAATCACTGCGGCCAATCATAACGCTGGGCTAGCGCTGGGCGTAACTTGCCCAAGGGATGTTCCAGTCGCCGAAGCCTTCCAACGGCTCTACTGCCGGCGCTCCGGTGTTCAGGATCTGGACCACGTCGCCGGTCTTCATGTTGTTGAAGAACCAGGCTGCGTCGTCCGGCAGCAGGCCCACGCAGCCGTGGGAGACGTTTACGCGTCCGATGGCTCCCCACGCCGATTCGAGTGCTTGGTGCACGTACACGCCGGACCACGTCAGGCGGTTTGCGTAATCCACCACCATCGGTGCGTAGTAGCCCTTATCGCCTGGCTTCAGGCCGATGCTCCCGGCGTTGAAGTTGGACTTTCGCTCCTGCTCCAGGATCACTGCATAGCCCGTGGGAGAGAGCCAGTCCTCGCCTCCGAGCGACACAGGTGCAGTGTGGACCAGTTGCCCGTCGGAGTACACGTTCATGGTCTTGGTGGTGTCGTCCACAACGGCCACCCGCTGGGGACCGGTGGTGAAGGTCGAGACTACGTCGGCATTGCCGATCATCTTGTTACCGAAATCGACGCCCAGGAGTTTCATGTCCACGGTGACAGTGGTGCCCGAGGCCCAGAACGCCTCGGGCCGGATCCTTGCCTTCTTGTCTGAATACCAGTGCCAGGCAACCGGCTGGCCGGAAGAGACCGAGATGGCAACGCGCTTCTCCATGGCAGCTTTATCCACCACGGGCTCGCTGAAGTTGATCTCGATGGGCTGGCCGGATCCGGCCGTGGTCCCATTCCGGGGATAGACGGAAGCGTCCGCCTCAAAGGCAGCCGACACGGTGGTGAACGTTTGGGTCTTCTTGGTTTCCTTCCCGGCGGTGTCCACCAGGGTGAAGGAATAGCTGTACTGGGTCTTGAACTTCAGGACTTCCTGGGTGGTCCAGGTGCTCCCATCCGGGCTGGTCTTGCCCTGGACAGGGGCGCCACCGTCCACGGGGGCCAGGACAACGTCCTTGACCTTGCCGTTGACAGCCTTGATTTGCGGTCCCACCACTGGATTCCACTCAAGTGCGCCGTCCAGCGGGGTGATGCCCAGCTCTACGGGCTTGGCTTCCACCGTAGGCGTGGGAGAGGGTGCAGCGCTGCTGTCCTGGGAAGAACCGGCAAGGAGTCCAGGCACCACAACCACGCCAATGCCGCCCACCGCAATAGCTGCGCAGACTCCTATGATGGCAAGGATTTTGCCCTTTTTCCGTTTGGCGACTTCCGTCATGGTTCCCATCATCCTGTCCCCCGCAAGCATTACTGAACACCCAATTCTAGCCGAAAGGCCGGCAACGCTGATCGCGCGCCGGCCTTTCACCATCGATTTGAGTTGCGGTGGAACCCTTTAGTAGCGGTAGTGCTCCGGCTTATAGGGGCCGGCAACGTCCAGGTCAAGGTAGTCGGCCTGGTCCTTGCTCAGTTCCGTCAGCTCCACGCCAAGTGCGTCGAGGTGGAGCCGTGCGACCTTCTCGTCCAGGATCTTGGGAAGCACGTAAACCTGCTTCCCGTATTCGCGTTCGCCCGCGGGTTGGTCCTTCTTGGTCCAGAGTTCGATCTGCGCGATGGTCTGGTTGGCGAAGGAGTTGCTCATCACGAACGACGGGTGTCCCGTGGCATTGCCCAGGTTGAGGAGGCGGCCCTCTGACAGCACGATGATGGAGCGCTCGGAGTCCGTGCCCTCCTCAAACACCCATTCGTGGACCTGCGGCTTGATCTCCACTTTCTTGACACCCGGGATCTTTGCCAGGCCGGCGATGTCGATCTCGTTGTCGAAGTGGCCGATGTTTCCCACGATTGCCTTGTTCTTCATGCCCAGCATGTGCTCGGCCATGATGACGTCCTTGTTGCCCGTGGTGGTGATGAAGATGTCGCCCTGGGCGAGGACCGTCTCCAGCTTGGCAACCTGGTATCCGTCCATGGCGGCCTGGAGGGCGCAGATGGGGTCAATCTCGGTGACAATGACCCGTGAGCCCTGGCCACGGAGGGCCTCGGCAGCTCCCTTGCCGACGTCGCCGTAGCCACAAACGACAGCAACTTTGCCGCCCATGAGGACGTCCGTTGCCCTGTTGATGCCGTCCGGCAGGGAGTGGCGGATGCCGTACTTGTTGTCGAACTTGCTCTTGGTGACGGAGTCGTTGACGTTGATGGCCGGGAACAGTAACTTGCCCTGCTCGGCGAGCTGGTACAGCCGGTGGACACCGGTGGTGGTTTCCTCGGTGACACCCTCAATGCGGGCGGCCAGGCGGGTCCACTTTTGCGGATCAGCGGCAAGGGTCCGGCGCAGGAGGTCCAGGATGAGGACGTACTCCTCCGGGTCATCCTTGGTGGCCGTGGGAACGGCGCCTGCGGCTTCGAAGTCGACGCCCTTGTGCAGCAGCAGCGTGGCGTCGCCGCCGTCGTCGAGAATCATGTTGGGACCCAACTCCGGGTTTGCATCAGCCCCGGGCCAGGTGAGGATCTGCTCCGCAGTCCACCAGTACTCTTCCAGGGTTTCGCCCTTCCAAGCGAAAACCGGGACACCCTGCGGGTTTTCCGGGGTGCCCTTGCCAACAACGACGGCGGCAGCTGCTTCGTCCTGGGTGGAGAAGATGTTGCAGGAAGCCCAGCGAACTTCGGCTCCCAAGGCCGTGAGGGTCTCGATCAGGACAGCCGTTTGGACCGTCATGTGCAGGGAACCGGCAATCCGGGCACCCTTGAGTGGCTGCGAAGCACCGAATTCGGCGCGGAGTGACATCAGCCCCGGCATCTCGTGCTCGGCGAGGCGGATCTGGTGGCGGCCGGCCTCGGCAAGGGTAATGTCGGCAACTTTGAAGTCAAAAGTCATGGAAATCCTTAGGGGTACCGTGCGGAATGAGTGAAGAAGCGGGGGCTAAGCCTTTGAATCGTGCTGGCCGGAAGTGGCGGCATTGGCCGCAGCAAGGAGTTCCGGGGGCAGGAGCAACGGGATGCCGTCCTCTATCGCGTAGCGGAGCTTCCCGCCATTGGAGTCTTCAGGAACGGAGACCAGTTCCTCGCCCTCCTGGACCAGCGGTGAACCCGTCACGGGGCAGCGCAGGATGGACAACAGTTCAGGACTGACCTTTGGCATGAATGATGCTCCCTGGGTGGCGCCTACGTGGCGCAGCTGGCGGATGTTATCTGCAGATTCCAGACTACCGCGCAGGATCAGTGGGTTTGCAGCGCGGCGTCGAATTGCGTCCGAAGCCCAAGGCCCGGACCTTCGGTTACCGGGTCAGGAGGGTTCGCGGAGGATGCGAAGGTGCCCGCGACGGGTCCCCTCGATTGCTGCCGGCGGCTCCATCTGCGGGTGGCTTTGCCGTGCAGCGGTTTCGGGGGCTGCCGAAGCCGCCTCACGGACAGCATTGGCAAGGGCCAACAGGTCATCGGGGCCGGGTTCGGGCGGCGTGGCAGGCATAGCCAGCCGGAGCACTTCCCAGCCCCGCGGAACGGTCAGGCTCTCGGCGTGCTGTGAGCAAAGATCGTAGGCGTGCGGCTCGGCATAGGTGGCCAATGGACCAAGGACAGCGGTGGACTCGGCGTACACGTACGTCAAAGTAGCCACCGCTGACTGGCGGCAGGCTGATCTTGAACACTGACGAATGGCACCCACAACATCCCAGATTAGCGCCACTTGGCTCCATCCTGTGGCATTGGATGCCCGTGGCCCCGTGAAGATGGCCCCTCTGCCGGTAACTCGCCGCTGTGCGTGCCATGATGTCGCGCAGACGGGTCGCCGGGACTAAAGTCGATATATGCAGTCACAGCCACATGTTCCCGGATTCAGCATCCGGTGGACTGACGCCGATGGCGATCAGGCAGAGCAACACGCCGGTCCTGGCGCGAGGGGTTTCCGGCGGCGCCGGCGCAACCGCCATGGCCGGGGACTGCGGGGAGAGCTCATGCTCCCCAGCCTTCCCGGCTTCCGAACCCGCGCAGAGCGCTTTGATGACATGGTTCTGGACTCTGCGGAGCGGCTCCAGGACATGTGGGGCAAGCAACTGGACGGTGTCCTGTTTGCGGTCGACGAGATCCCGCCCAACCTTGAACAACTCGTTGCCCAGGGAAGCCGCGCCCCCTTGGGCTCCTATACGCCAGGCGGCCGCGGCGAAGCACCCATGATCACTGTGTACCGCCGCGTGGTGGAGCAAGGCTGCGGCAGCCGGGACGAACTGCAGGACCTGGTGCACGACGTCGTGGTGGAGTACACCGCTGAAATGCTGGGCGTTCCCCCTGAGACCCTTGATCCCGTCTACCGCCGCCGGTACCAGTAACACCGGCCAGTAGCCGACTAAAACCCGCTAGTAACCGACGGAGACCGGGACCTTTTCAAGTCCGGCAGCCGCATCCTGGATAGCTACTACCGAGATGTCCGCGCGCCCTTGGGTACCGAGGACCAGTGCACCGTAGATGGGGTCGCCGGAGGCTGACACTACATACCCCGCCACCACCGAATCACCGGACTTTGCCGGGAGTTCGATCAACGATGTGGTTCCACCGGACATGTCCACGTCAACTGCTTTCCCCACAGCACCGTCAGCGGTCACAGGAGCATAAGTCACCGTGCCGCGCCCCTCGGGAACTCCGAAGCTCAAATACCGCTGCCCGTTCCGGGGTACGGCCACCAGGTGCTGGCTGCCGAGGCGGGCCGAGGAAGGTGACCAGGCAAAATCGGTGGCTTCCTCAACTTTGGCCCCCCGCGTAACCCGGGCCGAGGCCACAAAGGCAACATCGGAACTGGCCTTGACCGTGTAGGTGCCGGCCGGTATGCCCTCGAGATCCACGGTGGCTACGGATCCACCTTTGACCGTGACCACTCCCCCGCTGGGTACTTTCCGTTCGCCGTTGGCCCCGTAAAGGCTCACCTGCACTACGGCATCGGTAGAACCCGGGACGGCGATCTGCAGCGCCGGCGAGGCATCGGCGAAACCGGATTTAGCCGCCAGCGCTTTCGTAGCCGCCGGGTCCTGGATGTCGACGCCGGACATCACCTGCAGGTTCGAGGCACCGGAGCCAGGGGCAAGGTATTCGACACCGCCGGGAGCGAGCCCGCGCAAGACACTCTGTTGGATGGTCGCAGCAACCGGGCCACCAGTACTGCGCACGTGGACTGCGAGTTGCGATTCACTGGGGGCAAGTCCTGCAAGGTTCACAGAGCGGGTGGTTCCGGGAGCTACCAGGAGTCCCCGCGCCCCGGGTGCCTGGATCTGGCCCTGCTCCCCGAAAAGGTCAAGGTTCACGGTGGCCGGAGTCTCCGAGGCATTGCTGAGGTTCAGGACTGCCGTGCGTCCCACTGCCGTGTTGGCGCCCAGGAGCCAGGCATCGTTTCCCGGCGATTGGCATTGTGCCGAAGCGAGGCCGCGCAGGTCTCCATCGGTGGCGGAGTAGCTAAGGTTGGCCGCCATGGAGGCTTGCTCGTTCCCCAGCGGATCTGCCCCCACCACGGCCGGGGCCGTCACGGGAGAAAGGGATGCCACTGCGGCAGATAACACCGGGGGTCCGGCAGTTGGCGTCGGAGTGCTGGTGGGAGCCTTCGCAATCTCAGCAACAGCGGCTCCATCCAACGTTGTCACCTTGCTTCCCGGAACCGTACCGGCCGGGTTGCTGAGCACCACCGCATTCAGGGCACTGGCGGCTGTAGTGGACACGGGACTGAACTCCGCATCGGTTCCCACCACGGTTCCACTGAGAAGCCGGGCAGGCTCCGGGCACACGCCCAGTGCCCGTCCCGCTGGAACATCGGCCTGCCGGATGTCCATGGTGGTTCCGCCGGAAGGTTCTGGCATCATCGAGGTCGCTGCGACGGCCCCTCCGCCGGCTGCCAGGATGGCTACCGCGGAGAGGACTCCGGTCACAACGCCCCGGTTGGAACTTCGAGCCCCTTTGCCTGCACTACGTGACGACTTACCTCCAGCCGGCTGTTTACCCTCAGCTGGCTGTTTCTGGTCCTCAGACACTGCTGTACTCCTTACGGAGGGAGACTTCGTCCCTCGACATGCCGGTTCGGGTGCGTCGCGCCGGCACAGGTATGGCCAGCAGCAGCGTCAGCCCCATCACCACGGCCTGCATCAGGCCGAACCACAACGCCCAAGGGTTGGTGTAACGGATTTCCAGCTCACCACCGTTGGCGGGGAGCTCAAAGGCTTGCGACCATCCGGACGTGGCGGCTTTGAGCTGCCTTCCATCCATCCAGGCCGTCCAGCCGGGGTCGGATCGTTCAGCCATCACCAGCTTGCGGCCCTCCCCACCTGCAGGAACGGTGGCATCCACGGATACTTCTTCGGCCGGGAGGTTGGCTACCGTCGTCCCTTTGGAATCAACGATCCGGATGCGGTGCGTGGTCTCTGCAGCCGCGGCGGCCGGCTGGTTCCGCGGCGAGACCCGCCACAGCCATCCGGCGTCCGTCTGCCCAACAGCCACCAGGCCCGGGACGGCGTCAATCCTGCTTGCAGTCAGTTGGGCTGCGTTGTCGGCGGCCTTAAGGACTACGAATCCCGCTCCAAGTTGTTCAAGGTCAGCGCGCGGGTCCACTCCACTGCTTGCCACGATGGTGGCCACTGCCCGCCGAAGCGAGGCCGTGGCGGCGTCATCGTCCACAATTTCTTCGCGGCCTGGTGCGCCGATGATGGTGCGGGCCGAAGCGATGGTGGACAAGCTGTCCAGGGTCGTGCCGGCTCCGCGCATCAAGGAGGACGTAAAGGCACCTTGTTCTCCACTGGTGATAACCAGCGTCCGGGTACGCTCAGGCCCCTGTCCGCGATCGACCGCGGTGGCCGGCAAAGTCCCGGTGTCCACCGGCCATACCTGGCGTTCGGTCCCCAAGGAGGACGGTTTCTTTTCGGCCGCGTTGGCTGACGTGGACGCGCCAGGGGCCGGTGAGGGCTGGAGAACGTTCTGCGCCGCCCAGGCGCCCATGCTTGCCAGCGGCCCGGCCACGAGGAGCGTGAGGACAAGCCCGGAAGCCACACGCTGCAAAGGAATCCTTGGGCCGCTGGTATCAGTCGTGCGGCGGGGCGCACCAAAGAGCTTGTCAGCGCCTGTAACGGCAGCACCGAGCAACAATATGCCGGCAGCTGATACGGCCGGGCCGGTGAAGGGCCCCACGATGACGTCGTTGTTGACGCCGGTGGCGACATGCCCCACCAACCAACTACTCGCCAAGGTAGCCAACGCTGCCAACCAGAACACCCTGGCCAGCGCCGTCCGCTTGCCGGGCAGGAACAGGGCCGCCACAGCGAGGACCAGGACCGGCGCACTGACCAGCAGCGCAAGCAGCAAAGCCCAGGGTGCTGCGCCCGGGCCGAAGATCGCCAAGCCGGTCAAGCCGCCGTCGATGTCGAATGCCAAGGGCTGCCCCAGCAGCTGCTGCCAGATCGGCGCGGCGTCGAAGGTCAGGGGCAGTCCGGGATCAGCCAGGAGGGCACGCGGCCTGTCCAAGACCGAAATTCCGTACGGCACGAACAGTGCAACAGTGGGAAGAAGAGACCACCACAGCGTCTTGCCACGCTGTCCCAGGATGACGGCGGACAGGACTACCGCAACAACAACGGGTCCTAGAAGCGACGGTGCCGAGGCGGTAACAATGGCCATTGCAAGCCCGCCGGCGGCGGCGGCGGTCCACGACGGTGTCCCATTGATGCCCGGCTTTCCGAGAACGGGAGCAGGGCGCCGGGTCAGGGCTGCTCCCTGATGTGAACGTCCTTGACCGATCGCGGATCCTGAGGCACGCAGGAGTGCCAACAGCAGCAGCGGCATCATCACATGGGCAATCAAGGCACCAGCGCGGCCCTCATTGATCGCGACCAGCAGCGCAGGAGCGGCAGACCATGCCAAGGCAGCAACAGTCCGGAAACGGCGCTTCGTCGTCAAAGCCCCGGCAGCAAACCATGCGCCAATGGCAGAGAGTGGCATGGCCAGGACCAGCAACCAAGCCATGGCCGGGTTGCCGTCCCCTCCGCCAAAGAGGGACAACAGCCACAACACGTAACCGAAGGGATCGCCGTGGCCCGGCAGGCCTGCGCCAAGGGAAATCCACCATGTGGAGGCATTGGCCCAGATGTCTCCGGGCGTTTCAGACAGCGGGATGAGGCCGCCACCGGCCACAATTCCGGAGCGCACCAGGCCCAGCAGGCCAATAAGGGAAGCGGCCAGGGCCAGCAGGGCTGCTGCGGCTGCACCTGTTCCTACCCACCCGCGTTCATTGGTTGCCAGCGCAACAAAGTCGTCGGCGGCATCCCCGCTGGGTTCCGGTGCCAGGAGGTCCGAGACCGCTGACGGTTCATCGCCGGGACGGATGGCCTCCAACAGGGACCGCCTGTTGGCACGGACTTCGCGGGTCGACTTTTGCAGGCCCCGGACCACGGCACGCCGGACGCGGCGGGTTCCGGCGGCAACACGGCGGCCCCGGGCGATGGCTACAGGACGCATCAAGGCGGCAAAGGTTGCCCTGAACTGCGAGAAACCGTACCCCGGTTCCTTGACCAGAATGCTCAGCATAAGTCGGACCACGGCACCGAAGACCGCGCCCAGTGCCTGGAACGGAACGTTCCACCAGGGGGTGTGCTTGAGACGCAAATGAATCTGGGCTTTACGTGCCGCAGATGAAGTGCCCAGGCCATGGGGCCGATGCTCCACGTGGAACATCCGGGCGCTGGGAACCACTACCACCCGGTTGCCGGCGAGCCAGTTGCGCCAGCAGAAGTCCACGTCATCGCCGCTGCCGGGCAACGCGGGGTCAAAGCCCTGCAACAACTCCCACACATCGCGGCGGATCAACATTCCGGCGGAATTCACCGCGAAGGTGTCCGTGCGGGCGTCGTATTGTCCCTGATCCACTTCGTCGGCGTCGATCAGTGTCAGGCGCTCGGCCCAGCGGCTGGTGGAAAGCCCGGCATCCACGAGGTGCCGCTCATTGTCCCAACCGAGCTGCTTGCAACCGGCCACCGTTACCGACGGCGCCCTTTCCACGGCATGCAGAAGCTCCGCCAAGGCGTCAGCCGCCGGGGCGGCGTCATCGTGAAGGAGCCAAATCCAGTCAACAGTGCCAGGGCGGTTTCCAGCATCATCGCCGGGCACGCCCCTGTCAGGCGCCAGCTCGTGCAAGCCCGCTTGAACAGCTGCGCCGAAGCCGGATTTTGCCTGCGCGAAAGTGGTGACATTGGCTTGGCCGAAGGCTTCGCGAAGCATATCCAGCGAATGATCCGTGGAGCCAGTATCAATGCCAATGGCGGCATCTGCCGGACGGGTTTGGTCCGACAGTGCCGCCAGTGTCCTGGGGAGATAGTCGCCGCCGTTGTGGGAAACCACAACGGCGGTAACGTGAACTTCCTTGAGAATTAGACCGCTCGCTTCCTTAGCCGACGACGTTCCCGCTCAGAGAGTCCGCCCCAAATCCCAAACCGCTCGTCATTGGCGAGGGCGTACTCCAAGCACTGCGAACGGACGTTGCACGCCCCGCAGACTTTCTTGGCGTCCCTGGTGGACCCGCCCTTTTCCGGGAAGAAAGCCTCCGGATCCGTTTGAGCACAGAGCGCATCAGTCTGCCAGCCAAGTTCACCTTCATCATCGAAGTCACCCTTGCCCGGAAGGCCGATCCATACAGGCTGGCCCGGTGTTTCCAGCGGGCGACGAACCTCCATGGGAGGATCGTCCAAGTCTTCTTCCGGCCCTGCAGGCAGGTCCCCGATCAGCGCCTCGTGTGCGGCCAGGAGGGCAGTTGCCTGATCCTCCAAGGAGTCCTGCACATTTTGGTTGTAGCGGTCTGCCGCTTCCGGATCCGCTGGGTCGACGTACCAATCCCCCGGTACTTCCCGCGAACGGTATTTCACCGACGCATGTTCTGCGACGACTGCATCTTCCTGGATACGCAACGCTTGCCCCATGGCGTCCCTCCTGATTTTGCAGCTGCTGCCTGGATGTGTTTCCGATTCCCGGCGACGTTCCGGTCATCTGTGCAGCGGCGTTTGATTACTAATTACACGCGTGTAACTACCCGTCAGTCAAGCCGCGCCGGAATAATAATCAAGAATCCAGAGAAACGTGGGATGCGCCACGCCCAACATTTTGCCCGTGCCGCCGCCCGCCTGCCGGGGAAATGGGAGGGTTGGATCAATTTACGTGAACTTTCATTGAATTTCCGCGGAAAATTAAGCCCCCGCCCCAGAGCGCCCACCGACTGGACAAAATGGCATGTGTCGCAATTCACAAAGCCGGCCCTAATCCCAGGCGTGGCGCCGGACCACCGTGGCAAGATTGACGCATGAGCATCCCGGCAGCAAACCTGATGACCACCCTGCGATCCGGCCATTCAACCTCGCCGCGCCTGACCTGGTACGGGCCGGATGCGGAGCGGGTTGAGCTTTCCGGCCGCGTCCTGGATAACTGGGTGGCCAAGACCAGCAATCTTTTGCAGGACGAACTCGATGCCGAGCCAGGCATGGCCGTCCGCCTTGACCTCCCGGCGCACTGGAAGTCGTTTGTGTGGGCGCTGGCCGCATGGCAGTTGGGAATGGAGGTGGTCTTTGACCAGACCTCCGCGGACCTTCTCGTCACGGACACTCCCGACGGCGATGCCGGGGCCGGCTTCGACGCTGTCGTTGCCGTGCCGCTGGCCGCGCTGGCCATGCGATGGCCAGGCGAGCTGCCATCCGGCGTCGTGGATTACGCGGCGGAAGTCCGCTCCCACGGCGACGTCTTCATGGCACGCAACGAGGCCGCTGCGGAGCTCCCGGCAGTGCGCGGCACCTCAGAACTCACGCACGAAGCGCTCATGGAAGAGTTCGCGACCGGCCAGGAACCCGGCGTCCGCCTGCTGGTGCGGGCCAGCGAGGGCCTGGAAACCTGCCTGGCAGCTTCACTGGGAGCGTGGCACGGCGACGGTTCGGTGGTTTTGGTCCACCCGGACCTGGAGGTGACTGAGCACCTGCTGCAGAACGAGCGGGTCAGCCGTTCTTAACGGACGGCAACTCGCCGGTGCCGGGGTTGGCAGCTCCGGCCTCGCTCTTGGCCTTGTGGTGAAGGTCGATGATCTCGTGGTCATGCGAGAACTCGGGCTCAGCGTCCAGCTCTTCGTTGAACACCCAGAACCGGTAGGCAAAGAACCGGAAGATGGTGCCCAGAATGAGGCCCACCACGCTGCCGGCAATGAACAGGGACGGCTTGTCGTTCAGGTCCAGGATGTACTTGGCGAACCACACACACCCTGAGGCGATGAGGAGCCCCACGAGGTTCATCACGGCGAACAGCACGGCCTCACGGACCACGTTGGCCTGCTTGCGGTGGCGGAAGGTCCAGAAACGGTTGGCGACCCACGAGAAAACACTTGCAACGATCGTCGCAATGGCCTTCGCCCAGACCTCGCTGCCATGCATCGGTCCGGAGAACAGCCAGATGAAAACGGCCGAGTCAATGACAAAAGCGACACCGCCGACTGCGCCGAACTTTGCTACTTCACGCCAAAAGAGCGAGGCAAGTCCGCGGATGCGATCTGCAAGTGTGGTGATCATGACCCTCCATGGCCGTTGAATAGGTGGGCCGGTGGGCCGATTCCATTTTAGCGCCGTTTTCCGCGCGCTGCCTTTGAGCAGACTGTGAGAAGGCCAAAATCGGCTCCCGCAAGGGGTGTAACGCTGTGGAAAAGCGGTCTTATGGGCGGCAGAATCCGTGATCCTGCCGCCGGTTCGGTAGGCTGAACCTTGTGACTTTTCCAGTAATTGGCGTTGTTGGCGGCGGCCAGCTCGCACGAATGATGGCTCCGCCCGCTACCGCCCTGGGCTTCGAACTCCGAGTTTTGGCTGAGGGCGTGGACGTTTCGGCTGTTGCCGCCGTGGCCACAGCCCCGATCGGCGACTACAAGGACTTGGACGCCCTCCTCGAGTTCTCCAAGGGCCTGGACGTGCTGACGTTCGACCATGAGCATGTCCCCACGGAACACCTAAGGGCCCTTCTGGAAGCCGGCGTCAACGTCCAGCCCGGCCCTGATGCGCTGGTGAACGCCCAGGACAAGCTGGTGATGCGGGCAGCAATTGACCGCCTTGGCCTGCCCAACCCGGAGTGGTCCGCGGTCAGCAGCGTTGAGGAGCTCGTGGCCTTCGGCGACAGGATTGGCTGGCCCATTGTCCTGAAGACCCCCCGTGGTGGTTACGACGGCAAGGGCGTCAGGATCGTGGACTCCGCTGCTGACGCCCAGGACACTGCCGATTGGTTCCAGGCAATGAGCCCCCTGCTGGCAGAGGCCAAAGTGGACTTCAGCCGCGAACTGTCCGCGCTGGTGGCGCGAACCCCCAGCGGCGAATCCCGGGCCTGGCCCGTAGTCCACACGATCCAGGTGGACGGTGTCTGCGACGAAGTCATCGCACCGGCACAGAACATTGCCGTTGAGGTGGCCGCGGCTGCCGAAGAGGCGGCACTTCGCATTGCCAACGAGCTTGGCGTCACCGGAGTAATGGCTGCAGAGCTGTTCGAAACCCCGGGGGTCGGAGCCGGCTTCCTCATCAACGAACTCGCCATGCGCCCTCACAACACTGGCCACTGGACGCAGGATGGATCCATCACCAGCCAGTTCGAGCAGCATCTTCGGGCAGTGCTGGACCTTCCGCTCGGAGCAACCGACGCGCTGGCACCCGTGGTGGTCATGAAGAATTTCCTCGGCGGGGAAAACCAGGACCTCTTCAACGCCTTCCCCATGGCCTTGGCCTACGAGCCCGCAGCCAAAGTCCATTCCTATGGCAAATCCGTCCGCCCCGGCCGCAAGATAGGCCACGTGAACCTCGTGGGCAGTTCGGTCTCCGACGTCGACTCCGTCCGTCGGCGCGCCACAGCAGTGGCCAACATCATCCGCGACGGCCACAAGCCCGAGCAGACCACCCTTGAGGAGAGCGCATGACGACAGAAGCAACAGCCCCGCTGGTAGGGCTCGTGATGGGTTCGGATTCAGACTGGCCTGTGATGGAAGCCGCAGCCGATGCCCTGGCCGAGTTCGGTATCCCTTTTGAAGCCGACGTCGTGTCCGCGCACCGCATGCCCACGGAAATGATCCGCTACGGCCAGACTGCGCACGAACGCGGGCTGCGTGTCATCATTGCCGGCGCCGGCGGCGCCGCCCACCTCCCCGGCATGCTTGCCTCGGTGACACCGCTTCCTGTCATCGGCGTCCCCGTTCCCCTTAAGACCCTGGATGGCATGGATTCCCTGCTGTCCATCGTCCAGATGCCTGCCGGTGTCCCCGTGGCTACGGTCTCGATTGCCGGGGCACGAAACGCCGGCCTCCTTGCTGTGCGCATGCTCGCTTCGGGAACGGACGAACTCGCCGCGAAGCTCCGCGCTGATCTGGTGGACTTTGCCCAGGAACTCAATGACGTCGCCACCAAGAAGGGCGAAAACCTGCGCCGCAAGGTAGAGGAAGTCTTCTCCCCGGCCAACGCTTCAGCCCGGAGCCCCCGCTAGGAAGGCACCGGTTGACCACCATGCACAAGACTCAGAATCAGCCCGGTTCCGCCCTGACTGATCCCGTTCGCTATCCGTCCGGGGCCAGCGCCCCGGTGCGGACCAAACGCGCCTTCGTGCTGGTCCTGCTCACCCTCTTCATTCCCGGCAGTGCCCAGATCGTTGCCGGCGACCGGAGGCTCGGCCGGGTGGCGCTGCGCGTGACGCTCACGGTGTGGGCCCTGGCGCTGGTTACCTTGTTCATCGCCATGGTCAACCGGACCCTGTTGCTCAGTGTGTTCACCCACCCAATCGGTTCCCTGTTGATCATTGTGGTCCTGGTGGCCCTGGCCTTGGGGTGGGCCTACCTTTTCCTTAACACTTTGAGGATCATCAGGCCGGCCCTGCTGGCACCTGGGATGCGGCCCATCATTGCCGTGGTCCTTGCAGCCTCAACGATCCTTGCCAGCGGTTCGCTCGGTTATATCGCCTACGTCCTCAACGTCAGCCGGAATGCCATCGGCAGTATCTTCGATGCCGGCCCCGCCATCGAACCCGTGGACGGACGTTACAACTTCCTCATGATGGGTGGGGACGCCGGGGACGACAGGACGGGACGCCGCCCGGACAGCCTTTCGGTCATCAGCGTTGATGCCAAGACGGGCGAAAGCGCCATCATCTCGGTCCCCAGGAATCTTCAGAACGCCCAGTTCAGCGAAGGTTCGCCTATGCGGAAGATCTACCCGGACGGCTACAACTGCGGCGACGAATGCCTTATCAATGCGGTCAATACCGAGGTCACCAACAACTACAAGGACCTCTACCCCGGTGTGGCCGACCCCGGAGCGCAAGCCACTCTGGAAGCCGTTTCCGGCACCTTGGGAATCACTGTCCAGGCCTACGTGCTGGTGGACATGGATGGTTTTGCCAAACTCATTGACGCCATGGGTGGCATCCGCATCAAGGCCGGCGGCTGGGTGCCCATCAGCGGCCCTGTGACTGACGAAGCCAACGGCATCCATGGCATGCCCGACGGCTGGATACCGGCCGGCGACCAGCACCTGGATGGCTTCCATGCCCTGTGGTACGGGCGGTCCCGTGAGTTCGTGGACGACTACGCCCGCATCGCACGCCAGCAGTGCGTGCAGCAGGCCATGCTCAAGCAACTTGATCCGGCCACCCTGCTGACCAAGTTCGAAGACATCGCCAACGCCGGAACCAAAGTCGTCGACTCGAACATTTCCTCCAACCAGTTGGGGAGCTTCGTGGACCTCGCCTTGAAGTCCAAGAATCAGCCTGTCAAACGGCTCACCATCGGCCCACCGGACTTCGACGCGTCATTCTCCACCGTCCCGGACTTCGACCTCATCCATTCCAAGGTCCAGGAAACCCTCGCCGGATCCAACGGCCCCAAGGCCGATGACGCCCTCGTGACCGGCAACGGCGCAGCTGCCGGAACCATCGTGGCGGCCGGGCCTGTTGCAGGCAGCCACCCGGCGGGCCAGCTTCCCTCACCATCGGCCGATTTCACTCCTGTGACCACCACACCGGACGGCACCCCGATCACCATCGAGCTCTTGAACGGCCTCAAGGCCCAGGGCGATGAGCAAGGCATACGTGACCTTGTGGCAACCAACGGGCAGTGCGCACCACTGTAGGCTTGCAGCTCCGTTCAACCCCACGTCCAGCGCAACGATAAGGACTTTCTTTCGTGTACCAGATTGAGAATGTTTTGCGACCCTATGCGTGGGGTTCGACGACGGCGATCGCAGACTTGCTGGGGCGGCCGGCCTCCGGTGGCCCCGAGGCGGAGATGTGGATCGGAGCCCACCCTGACTCCCCCTCTACAGCTGTCCACCCCAACGGTGTTACCCAGCCCCTGAATGCACTGATCGAGTCCGATCCCCAGCGGTTCCTGGGTTCGGAGAGCCTGGCGGAGTTCGGCCCCCGCTTGCCGTTCCTGGCCAAGTTGCTCGCTGCCGAACAGCCGTTGTCCCTGCAAGTCCACCCCAGCTTGGACCAGGCGAAGGAGGGGTTCGCCCGCGAGAACGCCGCCGGCATCCCCGCCGATGCGGCAGAACGCAATTACCGGGACGATAACCACAAGCCGGAGATGATCTTTGCTTTGACTCCGTTCAAGGCTCTGTGCGGCTTCCGTCCTGCTGCCGGGTCCAAGGCCGTCTTTGAACACTTGGCCCGCGTCCTTGATTCCGCTGCCGTCACTGTCCCGCCCGTGATTTCCAGCGTCATTTCCGATCTCGGCCTGCCCGAGGAGCCCGCTGCCCTGAAAGCAGCCTTCAGCCGCCTCATTGAGGGCGGCAGCCAGGTTTCCGATGCCATCAACGAAGTAGTCGCCGTCTTCTCAGCCGGCGCGCCGTTGGAACCGCATCGTGGGGTTCTTGCTGCGATGCTGGATATCAACGAAGCCTTCCCCGGCGATCCGGGCGTCCTCATCTCCCTGCTCTTGAACCACCTGTCCCTTGAGCCCGGCGAGGTCGTGTACCTGCCGGCCGGAAATATCCATGCGTACCTCCATGGCCTGGGCGTGGAAGTCATGGCTTCCTCCGACAACGTGCTCCGTGGCGGGCTCACCCCCAAGCACGTTGACGTACCCGAGCTCCTCAAGACCGTCCGGTTCGAAGCCTTGGGCGTCCCTCGTGTCCGGGTCAGCGGGACGGAATTCGGACAGGAGCTTTATCGCCCGCCGTTCAAGGAATTCCAGTTGCAGCGCATCGAACTTGCCCCTGGCGCCGAACCGGTGCCTTTGGCACAAACCGGGCCAGCCGTCGTCGTGGTGGTTTCAGGTTCGGTGCTGCTTGACTCGCCCAAGAGCGACCTCCGGCTTGGGCGCGGTGCAGCCGCTTTTGTTCCCGACATTGAGGCTCCCGTCAACGTCCACCCCGTGCAGGGCGCCACAGAGGTCAGCGTCGCCTTTGCGGTGACCACCGGGCTGGGGAACTGATCCATGGAGTTTTTCCTGCAAACGCCCGCTTGGGCTGCCGTCCAACGTTCCCTGGGCCGCCGCGTCCACGAACAGTCCGGTCCTGGCTGGAGCTTCCTGGCCATCGAGGAGAAGAACCCTGCGGGCAAGGTCATTTATGCTCCCTACGGCCCTGTGGCAGAGTCGGTTGAAGCCTTCGACGCCGCTACTGCAGCTTTGGTGGCTTTGGCCAGGAAGGTCCATGCGGTCTTCGTCCGGATGGAACCTGCCGCTTCCGGTTTCACCGCCTCCGACGCCGGTCCCCTCCTCCGCTCGCGCGGCATGCGTCCCGCCCCGGTAAACCAGCAGCCCGAGCTCAGCTGGATCGTGGACCTCGACGGAGATTTCAAAGAGGTCCTGGCAGGCATGAAGCCGACCAACCGGAATCTGTACCGGAACATCCACAAAAAGGGTGTGACCTTCCGGGCTTCACAGGATCCGGCCGACATCAGGATTCTCCTGCACTTCCTGCACCTGACTGCTGCGCGGAACGGCTTCAAACCCCAAAGCGATGAATACCTCACCCAGGTGGCTGCCTCCCTGCTGCCTGCAGGCTGCGGAACACTCTTTATCGCCGAACTGGAGGGCGAGCCGATCGCCGCCGCCTTCGCCTACGACTCCGCTGACACCCGCGTCTACGCCCACGCCGCCCTGGACGACACCCACCGCAAGCTCAGTGCCGGCATCCCCCTCCTGGTGACGCTGATGGCCGATGCCAAGGAGAAGGGCTTGAAGCATGTGGACCTCTGGGGTGTGGCGCCCGAGGACCAGCCTGACCACAAGTGGGCGGGCTTCACGGCGTTCAAGAAGTCCTTCGGCGGCCGCGAAGTGTCCTATCCCGGCACCTGGGACCTCCCGGTCAACAAACTCCGCTACGGGGCATACCAGCTGGCCAGAAAGCTCCGCGACAAAGTCCGCTAAGCCCGGATCTCCCCTAACCCTGACCGCCGCCCTCGCGCACTAGATCAGGTGTCACTCCCACCACCCACTCTGGGCCGGCTCCGACCCCGACACGCCCTGCTTCCCGGCGCGCCCCGAGGAGTACGCAATCAAACTAGGTGGTGAAGGCACACCCCGGGTACACCCTCCCCCACCCTTTAGCAGCGCGAAGCCGAACGTGGCCGGACACAGAGAAGGACGGCGAGTATCGCGAAAGCGGCATCAAATCGACGAGGTACGAGGAGATAGCCGCCGAGCGATGCTCGCCGTCCTTCTGTTAAACCCGGGGGTTACGGCTTGCGCGCGTACGTCTCCCACTTGGATGCGTGGTGCTCAGCCTCGACAAAGCGCACAGTCCCGGACTTGGAGCGCATCACGATGGACTGCGTCATGACGCGGTCCTTCTGGTAGCGCACGCCGTGGAGGAGGTCACCGTCCGTGATGCCGGTGGCTGCGAAGTAGCAGTTGTCCGAGGTCACGAGGTCGTTGGTGGACAGGACGCGGTCGAGGTCGTGTCCAGCGTCGATGGCCTTCTGCTTCTCGTCGTCCGAGGTGGGCCACAGGCGGCCCTGGATGACACCACCGAGGGACTTGATGGCGCAGGCGGTGACGATGCCTTCCGGGGTGCCGCCGATGCCCATGAGGGCGTCCACGCCGGTGCCGGAGCGGGCTGCAGCGATGGCGCCGGCGACGTCGCCGTCCATGATGAACTTGGTGCGTGCGCCTGCTTCGCGGATTTCTTCGACGAGCGGACGGTGGCGGTCGCGGTCCAGGATCATGACGTTGAGCTGGTTGACCTTGACACCCTTTGCCTTGGCAATGAGGTGCAGGTTCTGCTTGACGGGCAGGCGAAGGTCCACCATGTCGGCCGCTTCGGGGCCGGTGACGAGCTTCTCCATGTAGAACACAGCGGAGGGGTCGAACATGGATCCGCGCTCGGCCACTGCAAGCACTGCGAGGGCGTTGTTGATGCCGAGGGCGGTCAGGCGGGTTCCATCGATGGGGTCGACAGCGACGTCACACTCGGGGCCGGTGCCGTCACCAACCTGCTCGCCGTTGAACAGCATGGGGGCTTCATCTTTTTCGCCTTCACCGATGACCACGACGCCGTTGAAGTGGACGGTTTGAAGGAATGAACGCATGGCATCGACGGCGGCGCCGTCTGCCTTGTTTTTGTCACCGAAACCTACCCAGTGGCCACCGGCAATAGCCGCGGCCTCGGTGACGCGGACGAGTTCAAGCGCAAGGTTGCGGTCGGGTTCGTCGATGCCGACGGCGAGCGACGGCGAAATCGTGGAATACTGCTGGGTCATTGGTGCAGGAGACACTTGAACCTCTTCTTCGAGTGACGATTCACGGGACCGGACACGGTTGCGCGGGGCAACCCGGGGTTCCTCTATCAACGATCATAGTCGCCGCGTCCACCGGAGGTCGTTGGATGACCACGGCCCGCAATACCGCCGGTGAGGTCCCCGGATGTGTGTTCCCCGCTGCCATGGGGGATCATGGAAGGGTGAGTGAAACGCAGGACAAGCCCGCAGCTGAGAACCAATCCGACGCTGCACCGGCCACCGAAACCGATGCCCAGGCCATCCCGGATGCCCCGTATAAACCCGTGATTGCGGCGAAAGCTGCCAAACGGGCCAATGCTTCGGTCATCGGCATGGTCATCGCGCTGCTGGTCTGCGTTCTCGCTTTCCTTCCCATCGTCTTGATGAACCCGGCTCCCAAGGGCGAGGGTTTCAGGCCCGATATCGATGTCACCGCGATCGCCCGCAACGCCACTGGTGTGGCGGGATTCACACCCGTGACCCCGGATACGGGCGACACATTCAAACCCAATTACGCCCGGTGGGAATCGGGTTCCGGAAGCGGTGTCCCCACGTGGGAGATTGGTTTCCTGACCCCCAAAGAGGGCTTCATTGGCCTGACCCAGACCAATAAGGCCAACCCCACCTGGGTCCTGCAGCAGACGGAAAACCTCCCCGTCACCGGCACGCGCAACGCCGGGGGCCAGGACTGGGAACTGCGCGATTCCGGCAAGGAAAAGCGCAGTATGGTCCTGGACTACCGGGGTACCACCCTGATCCTGAGCGGCACGGCAAGTCTTGACGAGTTCGCTACCCTCGCCGCCGCCGTCGTGAAGTCTGCAGACCAGGCCCCGGCCGCAAGCGCTCCGGCCTCAGGCACGGCTTCGTCGCAACCGTCCGCGTAATCGCCGCAACAGTTTCACGGACTGCACTCTCCGCGTCGTAAAGTAAGGCTCGTGCCTACTTACCTGACTCCAGCCCTGGCGTGGCGCCGTCTCCGCGAGGGCAACGAACGTTTTGTTTCCGGCGAATCCCTGCACCCCAACCAGGACGCTTCGCGACGATCGTCACTGATTGAGAACCAGAATCCCTTTGCCGTGATCTTCGGCTGCTCGGACTCCCGGCTCGCTGCAGAAATCATTTTTGACCTGGGCCTCGGTGACGCCTTCGTGGTCCGAACCGCCGGCCAGGTCATTGATGACGCAGTCCTTGGTTCCCTCGAGTACAGCATCAGCGAACTCCGTGTCCCGCTGATCGTGATCCTCGGCCATGACAGCTGCGGTGCGGTGAAGGCCACCAAGGCTGCTGTGGAAACCGGCGAGATGCCTCCCGGCTTCATCCGCGACCTCGTGGAGCGCATCACGCCCTCGGTCTTGACGGCCCGGCGCAATAACCAGGACGACGTCAACGACATGGTGGTGGAGCATGTGAAGCAGACAGCCGCCCGCCTGGCTGACAGCTCACGTGTGATTTCCGACGCCATCGACGACGGCCGTGTGGCCGTGATCGGCCTGTCCTACAAGCTCGATGAAGGCCGCGCAGCCCTCGTTTCCGGGATCGGCAAGCTCTAAGGAGGCGTGCTCCGGCCGCCGTGCCGGAGCACGTAGCACTCCCCTCCGGGTTTTCTGTGAGGCGTCCAACCGCCCTAAGCTAGCCCCATGACTTCCACCACTGAGTTCCGTATTGAACATGACACGATGGGCGAAGTTCGCGTCCCCGTGAACGCCCTGTACCGCGCCCAGACGCAGCGTGCTGTGGAGAACTTCCCGATCTCCGGCAAGACGCTTGAGCGCACACACATCGAGGCCCTGGCCCGGGTGAAGAAGGCAGCTGCACTGGCAAACGCCGAACTGGGGGTGCTCGATGGTGAGCTCGCCGAGGCCATCGCCGCCGCTGCCGATGAGGTTGCCACGGGCAAGTACGACGGCGACTTCCCGATCGACGTTTTCCAGACCGGCTCGGGCACCTCGTCCAACATGAACACCAACGAGGTCATCGCCGAGCTCGCATCGCGCGCCCTCGCGGCCGCCGGGAGCGAGAAAGTTGTTCACCCGAATGACCACGTGAACGCTTCGCAGTCCTCCAACGACGTCTTCCCGACCTCCGTCCACGTTGCCGCGACCTCCGCCCTCATCAACGACCTGATCCCGGCCCTTGAGTACCTGGCAGCTTCGCTAGACCGCAAGGCCGTTGAGTTCAAGGACGTCGTCAAGTCCGGCCGCACGCACCTCATGGACGCCACGCCGGTCATGCTGGGCCAGGAGTTCGGTGGCTACGCAGCCCAGGTCCGCTACGGCATCGAGCGCATCAACGCCGCACTCCCCCGCGTTGCCGAAGTTCCCCTCGGCGGCACCGCTGTAGGCACCGGCATCAACACCCCTGCAGGCTTCCCGGAGCGCGTCATCGAACTCCTGGCTGCCGACACCGGCCTGCCGCTGACCGAGGCCCGCGACCACTTCGAGGCACAGGCCAACCGCGACGGCCTGATCGAAGGCTCCAGCCAGCTCCGCAACATCGCCATCTCCTTCATGAAGATCAACAACGATCTCCGCTGGATGGGCTCGGGCCCCAACACGGGCCTCGGCGAGATCGCCATCCCTGACCTTCAGCCGGGCTCCTCCATCATGCCGGGCAAGGTCAACCCGGTCATCTGCGAAGCGTCCATCATGGTCTGCGCACAGGTCATCGGCAACGACACCGCCATCGCCTGGTCCGGCACCAACGGCGCCTTCGAGCTGAACGTGGGCATCCCTGTCATGGCCGCCAACCTGCTTGAATCCATCCGCTTGCTGGCCAACACCAGCCGCGTCATGGCCGACAAGATGATCGATGGCATCACCGCCAACGTTGAGCGCGCCCGCTTCCTGGCCGAGGCTTCCCCGTCCATCGTGACCCCGCTGAACAAGTACATCGGGTACGAAAACGCGGCAAAGATCGCCAAGATCGCCGTCAAGGAAGGCCTGACCATCCGCCAGGCAACCGAGAAGCTTGGCTTCGTCGGCGAGGGCGAAGGCAAGGTCTCCGAGGCCGACCTGGACAAGGCCCTGGACGTCACCACCATGACTTCCCCCGCCCACAAGGCTTAGCACTTAGCGCACTTACTCACCGCACGACGACGGCCGGTACCTTTCGCACGAAAGGTACCGGCCGTCGTCGTACCCCGGAGTTTTTGTACAGCAGACGCCCCTAAGACCCTCCCTCAAGGGCATCTGCTGTACAAAAACTTCTGACTCTTTTTGCACTTTTGGGGTAAGAGTGCAAAACTTTACTCTGTGAGCAATAGTGCAAATATTGATGGTGGCCTCCGCGAGCGCAAGCGGGCCGCCACGCGGACGGCGATTACCGCCGTCGCGCGTTCCCTGACCGCTGAGCATGGCCTCAGCGGTTTCACGGTTGAGGAAGTCTGCGAAGCGGCGGGGATTTCGCGCCGAACCTTCTTCAACTACTTCCATTCCAAAGAAGATGCCGTGATCGGTTCCTTCTCGGATGAATTGCCCGCCGACGCCTTGGAGTCGTTCAACCAGAATCCTTCGCCCACGCCGGACAGCATCTCGGGGACTCTGCTGGCAGCCCTGCATGTACTCACCGTGACCCTGATGGAGCGTTCGTCCATCAGCCGTACCGAAGTCCAGCAGTTCATCGCTGCCATCACGGCTGAACCACAACTTCTGGCCCGCCTGACCCTGGAGGGGGAGGCGCGCGAACGGGAATTCGCCGCCCTGGTGGCCGCCCGCGAAGGGCTGGATCCCGGGCATCCCGAAGTCATGACTGCGACGGCGTTGTTCGGGGCGGTCTCCAAGAA
This sequence comes from Arthrobacter sp. TmtSoilC79, assembly GCF_059739405.1. Classification (NCBI taxonomy): domain Bacteria; kingdom Bacillati; phylum Actinomycetota; class Actinomycetes; order Micrococcales; family Micrococcaceae; genus Arthrobacter; species Arthrobacter sp. TmtSoilC79. Next base: position 3,300,182 of record NZ_AP046051.1, read on the forward strand.
GACAGCCCAGCAGTTCTTCTCGGAGGAAAACACCCGCCCGTACCGCGGGATCCTCGAACAGAACCTCAACGCCGCACGGAAACTCTTCGCCCAGCCGTTGGCCACGAACCAGCAACTGGGCCCCAATCCCCTTGAAACCTCGAAGGACCCCGCATGAGTACAATTTCGAAAGCGGCAGAACCATTGCTGCTGACCCAGAAACGCATCTGGATCATCTTCTCGGCGCTGATCGCAGGCATGCTGCTGTCCAGCCTTGACCAGACCATCGTCTCCACCGCCATGCCCACCATCGTGGGCAAGCTCGGCGGGGTGGAACACCAGGCGTGGATCACTACCGCATATTTGCTGGCCACCACCATCGTGATGCCCATCTACGGCAAATTCGGTGACATCCTTGGGCGCCGCAACCTGTTCCTGGTGGCCATTGCGCTGTTCACCCTCGCGTCCGTGGGCTGTGCGTTTGCCACAGATTTCTGGGGCTTCGTCATCTTCCGCGCCATACAGGGCCTGGGCGGCGGCGGCCTCATGATCCTTTCCCAGGCGATCATCGCTGACCTTGTTCCCGCCAAGGAGCGCGGCAAGTACATGGGCCCGCTGGGCGCCATCTTCGGCCTCTCCGCCGTGGCCGGACCCTTGCTGGGTGGATTCTTCGTGGACCACCTGACCTGGGAGTGGGCTTTCTACATCAACATCCCCATCGGCATCGCCGCATTCATCACCGCCTGGTTCACACTGACCCTGCCGAACAAAAAAGCCGAAAAGAAGATCGACATCCTGGGTGTCCTCTTCCTCTCAGCCGCCACCACCTGCCTCATCTTCTTCACCGACTTCGGTGGCAAGAAGGACGAAGGCTGGGACTCGCCCCTGACATGGGCCTTCGGTGCCGGCATGGTCCTGGCTGCGTTCGCTTTCGTCATGGTTGAACGCCGCGCCGAGGACCCCATCATTCCCCTCAGCCTGTTCAAGAACCCCATCTTCATCAACGCAACGGCCATCGGCTTCACGCTGGGCCTGGGCATGTTTGCTGCCATCGCCTTCGTCCCCACTTTCCTGCAGATGTCCTCCGGAACGTCCGCCGCAGAATCCGGCCTGTTGATGCTGCCCATGATGGTGGGCCTGATGGGCACCTCCATCTACTCCGGTATCCGCATCTCCAAGACCGGCAAGTACAAGATGTACCCCATCCTTGGTGCAGCACTGACCATCGCGGCCATGCTCTGGCTGACTACACTGGCAGCGTCCACCCCCATTTGGGTGATCTGCGTCCAGCTCTTCATCTTCGGGGCGGGCCTGGGCCTGATCATGCAGGTGATCGTCCTGGTGGTCCAGAACTCCGTTCCTGCTGACCAGATCGGCACGGCAACCAGTACCAACAACTACTTCCGCGAGGTAGGTGCATCCCTGGGTGTCGCCGTCTTCGGTGCGATCTTCACCAATCGCTTGTCGGAGTCGTTGACGGAAGCATTCACCGGTGCCGGCGCTTCAGCGGAGCAGGCTTCGCAGTCCACCAGCACTCTGGATCCGCAGGCACTCTCACAGTTGCCGGAACAGTTGCGGGACGCGATCGTCAACGCCTATGCCAATTCCCTGGCGCCCGTGTTCTGGTATTTGGTGCCGTTCATTGCCATCGCACTCATCCTGGCCATCACCCTGAAGCAGATCCCCCTCTCCGACACCGCCGGAATGGTGGCACGCGGCGAGGCGGTTGGCGGCGAGGAAGCCATCCGGCTCGAGGCCGAACGTCTGGAGACGGCACGCTTGGAAGCCGAACTGGCTGCTTCCGGCGGAATCGAAGGCACCTCGGACGGGCTCGACAAGGACCGTGCCGGCGCCGGACGATAGCGGTATCAGTCCTCCACTTGGTATGCCACGGGGCCTTCGGGCTCCGTGGCAAGCCTGATTGCTTCGAGGTTTCCGGCGCTCATCTCCGGAAGGTCATCCAGCGCGAACCATCCCACGTCCAGTGATTCATCATCGTTCACGCGGGCTTCCCCAGAGACGTACCGGCAACGGAAGGTGATGTCCAGGAAGTCACATACATCGCCGTTGGGAAAGGTCACCGGGCCTACAACCCCGACGCCGATGATCCGTTCAGTTTCGGCCACGACTGCCGTTTCCTCGAAGATTTCCCGGACCAGCCCGGGAGCCGGGTGCTCACCCGGCTCCAGCATTCCGGTGATTAAGGCCCAGTGGCCGTTATCGGCGCGTTGACCCAGCAGCACCCTGCCGTCGTCGTCGAACACCACTCCCCTTACTGCCGGAAGCCAAAGGGGATCGTTACCGATCTTTTCCCGCAGTTTCAGGACGAATTCCGGTGCACCCATGTGTCAGCTTTCCTTCACTTCGATGGTCGCGTGTGAGTTCTTCAGGGTGAGTATGTCGCTTAAACACCTGCTGGCCCAAGCATGCCGCAGCCCGGTGAACGCGAAAATACGGGGTGGGTTGCAGTTTGGCCGCAGTTCCTTTCGTTGGAATCTTCAAGAGGGCACGACCACCATCGCAGCCGCCGCTCCGGCCAACATGAAAGGGCCGAAGGGGATGGCCGAACGCAGGGTACCGCGGCGTGAGACCAAAATCACCAGGCTCCACAGCCCACCCAAAATGAAAGCGGCGAACGTCCCTGCAAACAGGTGGCTCCACCCCAGGTAGCCCAGGTAGAGCCCCAACACACCCGCCAGCTTGACGTCGCCAAAGCCCATGCCGGGTGGGTGGATGAGACGCAGCACGAAATAGAAAAGCCACAGCACAGCGCCTCCCGCGAGGACCCGGAGTCCCGGTACAGCGAACAGCGTGGCTGAAAGCTGCTGGCCCTTGCTTCCGCCGTCCAAGAACGACACGAGGGATGCCGCCAGCAGCAACACCCCGGCCACGGCGTAGGAAGGGAAAACGATGCGGTTGGGCAACAGGTGGCTCCGCACATCGATTACCGTGAGCCGGACAGCCATCACCACGAAGTACAAGCAGGCGGCCATCACCAGCCAGAAGCCCAGCGGGCTGGCATCCCAGAGGTCGGAGAGTCGTCGGATCACTCTCGGATGCTATCCCGCTTTGGCCGCCGGGCCCGCTTGAAGGGCTGCGTAAACTGTGGATATGGGGAGCTACAGTGCAGGAGGACCGGGTTTCGACCTCTCCTCCACATTTCGGAATCTTTGCCGTTCTTCGCCGTGGAAATGGACGAGCCTCCGCTTCGAGTACCTGGAAAGGCCCGGGACGGGCTCCAACATGGTCCGCGCATGGCTGAGGCGGCCAGGCGCTCTTCGCATGGAAACTCCGGACGGCCAATTGCTGCACAGCACCACGGGCATCAACGACTCCCGGGATGATCTGTACGTCTCCTCAACACGCCGCTCATGGTTGCTTCCAGCCCATCTGGTGACGCCCGTTTACGACGACGCCGGCTTGGTCCGCCGCCGACCGGAGGCCGCCTACGGGGAGCCCTCGTTCGGCAACGGCCGCCTCGCGGCAGCACTGGATCCCGTGGAACTGGCCGGCAACGCTCCCGTTCCCCTCGAGTTCCCCGACACCAACCCGGTCTTCCTTGAGCAACCGCGGGAGGTTGACCATGAGGGCCGCCTGGCTTTGGAATCCATCGTCACGCCGAGCCGGACCTACGTTCCCTCTGACCCCTCTGAACCCCTGGCCCACCCCGGGAGGACGCTGATCAGGATCGACGCCGGTACCGGCGTCTGTGTGGCCAGCCAGAGCCTGGACGGAGACACCTCGGGAAAGGGCCACTGGCTGAAGATCCTTGCGGTGGACGAGTACATGTTGGACGACCTTTTCCTGGCCGAGTCCATGAACCTCACCGACGTCCGACGCCACATCCCTTGGGACATAGGCCCCGCCGCCTGACACCCCCGCCGCCGAGGGGCGAGCTCCCGGCAGTATCGGAGCCGCCAAAGCCCCGAAACCTAACCCCTCGGCGAGCGTGACGGAACACCCCAGCCGCCGAGCGGCGAGCTCCCGGCACTATCGAAGCCGCCAAAGCCCCGAGATCCAACCCCTCGGCGAACCTGAGGTGCGGCGCGGCCTGGGAAGCGCCTGCCCCGGTGTGACTCGCGTGGTTCCTCCTGCCGGGCTAAGCTACGGCGATGACATCGCTGGCAGACATTTGGCCCCCGTTCGGACTCGTCCTCACCACCCCGAGGCTGAGCATCCGTCCAGTTCTCGACGACGACATCCCGGCCGCCGTCGCCGCGGCCCGTTCCGGCGTCCACGAGCCCGGCAAGAGCCCCTTCAGCACCCCGTGGACCGATCTTCCGGACGATGAACTCGCTCCCAATATGGCCCAGTGGTACTGGCGCTGCCGCGCTAACTTCATCCAGGAATCCTGGACCCTTTTGCTCGCGGTCTGGAACGAGGATGAGTTCCTCGGCGTCCAGGACATCGGCGCCAAGAACTTCTCAACGCTGAAAACCGTCAGCACCGGCTCTTGGCTCAAGCAGTCCGCACAAGGCAAGGGCTTCGGCAAGGAGATGCGGGCCGCCGTCGTGAGTTATGCCTTCGACTACCTGAACGCCGAAGTGGCCGAATCCGAGGCCGCCCGCTGGAACCAGAAGTCCTTGGGCGTCTCCACCAGCCTCGGCTACGAGCTGAACGGCATCTCCCGGGAGGGCTGGGGAGACACAGCCCAGGAAGTCCAAAAAGTCCGGCTCACTCCCACCACTTTCAAACGCCCGGACTGGACCCTCAAAGTCCAAGGCCACGAAGCGCTGAAAACCTACCTCAAGCTCTGACGGATTTCCACGGCGACAGCGTGGCTTCGGTCTCCCGCGAAGGAGCGCATCGCGACGCATCGGACCCCGAAGGTCGCCCAGCGACCTTCGGGGTCCTTTTGCGTTGTGTCTAAGCGACGGCGGGAGTCCGTTGCCGCGCGGTGGTGACCACGGTGCGGAAATGAACCTAGATTTCAGCCCCTTCAAGTAGTTCCGTCACCAGCGCAGCAATCGGCGACCGTTCCGAACGGGTCAGCGTGATGTGACCGAACAAGGGGTGACCCTTGAGCGTCTCGACAACAGCGGCCACACCGTCATGGCGCCCAACCCGGAGGTTGTCGCGCTGGGCGACATCGTGGGTGAGGACGATCTTTGAGTTTTGTCCGATGCGGCTCATGACGGTGAGGAGGACGTTTTTCTCGAGGGATTGTGCTTCGTCGACGATGACGAAGGCGTCGTGCAGGGAGCGCCCACGGATGTGAGTCAGGGGCAGGACTTCAAGCATGCCCCGGTCCATGACTTCCTCGACGACTTCCTGGCTCACCAAGGCTCCCAGGGTGTCGAACACGGCCTGGGCCCAAGGGTTCATTTTTTCGGACTCGGATCCGGGCAGGTAGCCAAGTTCCTGGCCGCCCACTGCGTACAGGGGCCGGAACACTACAACCTTGCGGTGCTCACGGCGCTCCAGGACAGCTTCCAGGCCGGCACAGAGAGCCAGTGCGGATTTGCCTGTGCCTGCACGTCCGCCGATGGAGACGATCCCCACGGCGGGGTCCATGAGCATGTCGATGGCCAGCCGCTGCTCGGCGGAACGTCCGTGGAGGCCAAAGACATCACGATCGCCCTTGACCAGGCGAACCTGTTTGTCCGCCCCGACCCTGCCCAGTGCGGATCCGCGGTTGGATAGAAGGACCAAGCCTGTATTGACCGGGAGTTCGGCGGCAGCTGGAATGAAGACCGGCTCGTGGCCATAGAGCGTGGTGATTTCGTCGTCGTTGGCCTCAACCTCGGCCATACCGGTCCAGCCGGAGTCTTTGACGAGTTCGTTGCGGTACTCGTCGGCTTGCAGTCCCATGGCAGAGGCTTTGACACGCATGGGGAGGTCTTTGGACACCACGGTGACGTTGTGGCCCTCGTTCGCCAAATTCTTGGCTACGGCCAGGATGCGGCTGTCGTTGTCGCCTCCACGGAAGCCGGCCGGCAACACGTCCGGGGAAATGTGGTTCATTTCCACCCGCAGCATTCCACCGTCCGTGCCGAGGGGGATGGATCGGTCCAGTCCTCCGTGTTCGATCCTCAGGTCGTCCAGGAGCCGGAGTGCTTTGCGGGCGAAGTACCCGAGTTCTGGATCGTGGCGTTTTCCTTCCAGTTCGCTGATGACCACGATGGGGACGATGACTTCGTGTTCAGCGAATCGCAGCAACGCGTGCGGATCGGACAACAGGACGGACGTATCGATGACGTAGCTGCGGCCTGTGGCGGATTTTTTGGTCCGCGCTGTTTGTGGGACGCGCTTGGCGCGAGAGGTAGCTGCACTTACCCCGTCGGAAACCATTGCGGGCAGTTGCTCAGAAATAGCCACATCGACTCCAGCCCCGGGCAGTTCGCCCGGCCTAATGGTGAAGCGGCTCGGCCGGAAGGCCGGGCGTGGCCTCCCATGTAACTGGTGCGATGTTCCGCTCCATGTATTGGCCTCCCCGATCAGCGGGCGGTTTTGCCTGCTGATGTGATTAACGTAATCCCGGACACATTCATTTCCGCAACCCGCGCCCGGCAAGTCGCATGTCGGGGGCGTTAATTTTTGGTGAACCTGCCGGCTTTAGGTTCCGTAGCGGCGCTGACGTCCGGCATAGTCCCTAAGCGCCCGCAGGAAATCAACCTTGCGGAACGCGGGCCACAACGCCTCGCAGAAATAGAACTCGCTGTAAGCGCTTTGCCACATCAGGAAGCCGGAGAGCCGCTGCTCGCCGGAGGTGCGGATGACCAGGTCGGGGTCAGGCTGTCCCCGTGTGTAGAGGAAACGGGATATGTCGTCCACCGAAAGTTCATCTGCCACCTCCGTCATGGTCCGGCCTTTGGCAGCGGCGTCGTGCAGCAGTTCCCGGACGGCGTCGACGATTTCGCGGCGGCCGCCGTAGCCGACGGCGACGTTGACATGGATCTTCTCGTGGACCGGCGTGCGGGCCGTGAGTTTGTTGAGCCGTTCGGCGAGGTAGTCCGGCAGGAGCTCAGGAGCACCCATGGCATGGACGGAGACGTCCTCGTCTTCGTCCAGGCGGTCCATGGTGTTGGCGATGATTCCCATGAGGAGGTCAAGTTCCTCACCGGAGCGGTTCATGTTGTCAGTGGAGAGCATGTAGAGCGTCACTACTTTGACGCCGAGCTCCTGGCACCACCCGAGGAATTCGTGGATTTTGTCCGCACCGGCCTGGTGCCCCTGGCTGGTGGGTGCGTTGAACTGGCGCGCCCAGCGGCGGTTGCCATCCACCATGACACCAATGTGTCCCGGGATCTGGTCCTGCTTCAGGGATCTGAGGAGTTTGCGCTCATAGAAGCCATAAAGGAAACCGGGCAGCTCCACCGGACTCTCACCTGACTTCCTTGCTTGTACGACGACGACGCACATCCTAGGCTACCTTCCCCAGCTGGGCAGCCGGTGCAGCAGGCGGTCAAAAACAACCCCGCACTTGTTACCCTGCGGTAACTTACCGGAACGTAAGTTATTGTTTAACCATGGCTGAGCTCGTTGAAACCAAGCCCCTTTGGCGCGGCTGGATCCATGCTGTCGCGGCTCCTTTTGCCCTCGCTGCGGGCATTGTCCTGGTGTCGGTGGCACCCACGGCGGACCGCAAGATCACCTCCGCCATCTACGCGTTAACAGGCTTCCTGCTGTTCGGTGTCAGTGCGGTGTACCACCGGGGAAACTGGTCCCCCAAGGTCCGTATGGTCCTCAAACGGCTGGACCACACCAACATCATGCTGGTCATTGCCGGCAGTTACACTCCGCTGGCCTGGTCGTTGCTGGAACGCTCCGAGGCCGTCACCCTGTTGTGGCTCGTGTGGTCCGGCGCCATCGTGGGGGTGCTGTTCCGGGTTCTATGGACGCATGCTCCCCGATGGCTGTATGTTCCCGTCTACATCGCCTTGGGCTGCGGGGCGTTGTTCTACTTGCCGCAGTTCTTCAGCGCCAACGCGGCCGCGGCGATCCTGATCTGCGTGGGCGGCGCCCTGTACATCGCCGGCGCGGTGTTTTACGCCATCAAGAAGCCCAATTTCAGCCTCAAGCACTTCGGCTTCCACGAACTCTTCCACGCCTTCACCGTACTGGCCTTCGCTGCCCATTTCATCGCCATCATGATGGCTGTGCTGAGCTAGTTCGCGCTCTTTCAGATGCCCGAGGCCATCGCCGGCAAGCAAACGGGCATGTCAGCGGCTGCAGCGGCCTGAGGCACACCACTGAAGAACCCGCGACGGCGGGAACTTCGGCGCGGTGCTGAACCCACCGACGTCGGGTCTTCAGACGGGCGAGCCGCCTTCACCGCTTATTAGCAGGGGTTTCAGCCAGGTAGTTCAGCGCGCCCCGGGCGCGGCATCGCCGTTCTCATCTGCTGTGGGCGCCGCGGCGTTCCCTGTCGGCGCGCCGTTCCCCGTCTCCGCGTCGTTCTCTGACTCAGCGGCCAGCCGGGCTTCCTCCACCTGGGCCCGGTAACGGACGCGCCGGATGCGGCGGACCATGTCCACAATCAGGAACGTGGTCAGGATGACGATGAAGGCCGTGAGGACGAAGCCCCATGTACCGGGCGTCACCTGGTCCTCGGACAGGCCGGGCCGCAGCGTGCCCGAGGGGTTGGGCGACGGGGTAACGGTCAGGGCGAGAATCAAGTGCTGCACGTTCAAACCTTCTATGGGAGCTGATGCATTGCCGACGAGCGGCAGGTAGCCGGAAGCTGGGTGGCCCGGCAGCAATTTCTACGGACGATAGAAACTGCCGGAGTTCTTATCTTATCCCTGCGAACAGGTCCTTCTCCGGCAGCTCGGACGGCACCGTGGACTTGACCAAGGTGTAGTCCTCCCATGGCCACGCCGTCCTCTGCAGATCCGGCGAAACTGCGAAGAAGAAGCCCAGGGGATCGATCTGGGTACGGTGGGCCCGGAGTGCGTCGTCGCGCGCTTCGAAGAAATCACCGCAATCAACCTGTGTGGTGGTCTGGTGCCCGGGAGGAACGGGCGTGTGGCCCTCGGCGTCGGCCTCCAACCACGCAGCAAGGCGCTCAGCGTACGGGGACTGCAGCCCCGCCTCTTCCAGCGCGAAGTGCAGTGCACGGAATCGTTCAGGACTGAACGCCCGGTCGTAGTAGAGCTTGCTCGGAGCCCACGGCTCCCCCATGCCCGGGTAGCGGTCCGGATCGCCGGCGGCATCGAACGCTTCCACGGCAACCTTGTGCGCCATGATGTGGTCCGGGTGCGGGTATCCGCCGTTTTCGTCGTAGCTCAAGATCACGTGCGGCTTGAAACTGCGGACCAGCCGGACCAGGGGCGCCGTGGCGCGTTCGAGCGGCTGGAGCGCGAAGCACCCCGGCGGCAGGGGCGGAAGCGGATCGCCCTCCGGCAGGCCCGAGTCTACAAAGCCGAGCCACCTTTGCTGGATTCCAAGGACAGCAGCTGCATTGGCCATTTCGAGCCGCCGGGCGCCGGCCATATCCCGTTTTGGATGGGGCGCATCCTCCATGGCCGGATTTTGGATGTCACCACGTGAGCCATCAGTGCACGTAGCGACCATCACATCCACTCCCGCAGCGGCGTACATTGCCATGGTCGCCGCACCCTTGCTGGACTCATCATCCGGGTGGGCGTGGACGGCGAGCAGCCGCAGCTGCTGGTCGGAACTGCTGGACGCTGTCACGTGACGGCTCCTCTTTCGTGGATCAAGCTGTGTGGGCGGTGATGGGGCGCCGGGATCGGCACTAAACTGGACGGGTGACTTCAGAGGACCTATCGGCCACCCAAGTACCGGCAAGCACCAGCCTAGCCAATCGCTACGGCGGTCAAAAGCGCGCCATGACCCGCAAAACCAAGCGGAACATCATCATCGGCGCCCTGGTCATCGGGATTGGGTTCGCGGGCTACGTCGCAACCGGCTCCGCGCAGGCCCCGGTCACGTTCAAGGACATCGGCTACAGCACCGTGGACGGCACCCAGGCAGAGGTGGATTACCAGGTCACCAAATACCCCGGAGCCACCGCCAAATGCGCCATCAAGGCCTTGGATTCCAAGTTCGCCGTAGTGGGCTGGAAGGTTGTGGAGGTCGGTCCCAACGATCCCCAGGACGACCCCGACGGCGGCAGAACCACCGTCCAGCGCACGGTCCTGCGAACCGAGTCGCCGGCCGTCTCGGGAGTGGTGGACAACTGCTGGATCACCGACAGCGGGAAATAACGATCATGTGACCCATGACTCAACCGGTTTGGGTTCGTCCAAAGGATTTACTACAATGGATGAAACCTTCACCCCGTTAAGTTGGTTACTGAGTTCCAAAGTGGCCACCTCGGCGGGGTCTTTTGCATTGTCAGATCTAGAGGAGAAATCCGTGTCTACCACCAATAGCGCCACTGCGGCTTGGCTCACCCAGGAAGCTTTCGACCGCTTGCAGGCTGAGCTGGACCACCTTTCCGGCGCTGGCCGGGCGGAAATCGTCCAGAAGATCGAAGCTGCCCGCCAGGAAGGCGACCTGAAGGAAAACGGCGGCTACCACGCAGCCAAGGAAGAGCAGGGCAAGATCGAGGCCCGCATCCGCCAGCTCACCGCACTCCTGCGCGACGCCCAGGTGGGCGAGGCCCCTGCCGATGACGGAATCGTTGAGCCCGGCATGCTGGTTGTTGCCCGCATCGCCGGCGATGAAGAGACGTTCCTGCTGGGTTCCCGCGAGATCGCCGGGGATTCCGATCTGGACGTCTTCAGCGAGAAGTCACCTTTGGGCGCTGCAATCATCGGCCACAAGGAAGGCGACAGCCTGAGCTACGTCGCCCCGAACGGCAAGGAAATTCCGGTGGAGATTGTCTCCGCCAAGCCTTACGTCGCCTAGGCTCCGGCCCACAATCCCGAAATACACGACGCCGGCCCACCCCTTAGCGGGGCGGGCCGGCGTTTTTCGTGTGGTCACCCGACTGGGTCGCGGTCCAGCTCGTTCCCTGCGCAGGGAACGAGCTGATCCGGGACCTACGGGTTAGAGATCCACGGCCTTGGATTTGGGTCGCAGCAGGACAGCAGCGATGATCCCGCCAACAGCACCGCCCAGATGCGCCTGCCAGGAGACGAAGCCCATCACGGTGGGCAGCACGCCGAAAAGAATGCTGCCGTAAGCCATGAACAGCACCACTGAAAGCAGGATTTGCCACCAGCTCCGGTTGAAGAATCCGCGCACCAGCAGGAATGCGAAGAATCCGAACACCAGCCCGGACGCTCCGACGGTCACTCCCCCGCCTCCAATGAGCCACACTGCAAGGCCCGAGCCCAGCCAGCTGAAGGCCAGTGCCGTGATGAACACCCGGACCCCGGACAGGAAAACCAGGAACCCGAAGATGATCAGGGGCAGCGTGTTGGAGAGCAGGTGGTTGAAGTTCGCATGCAGGAGCGGGAACGTCAGGATGTCCAGCACACCGTCCATGGAGCGTGAACGCAAGCCAAAGGTGTAGTTCAGGCCGTGGCGCATCAGGGTGTTGACCATCTCGATGACATAGAGCAGGATCACGAATCCACCCATGACAAGAAGACCACTCTTCGCCCGGCCGGCCAGCGACTCCCGGTCTGCTTCCTTGGATCCTTCTGGCATTCCCAGCACCATGGGCGCTCCTCCCGTCAGTGCACCACAATCGGCTGGAAGCCCTCGGCCCGCAGTGCGCCGAGAACCTGTTCGCCGTGTTCATGGCCCTTGGTTTCCAGGTTGATGGTGATGGAGACGTCGCCCATGCTGATGGAACCGCCCAGACGGGTGTGGTCCAGGCCTGTGACGTTGGCGTCGTTTTCGGCAATGATGCGGGCAATTGTGGCCAGGGAACCAGGGCGGTCGTCGAGCATCATGCGCACCGTCATGAATCGTCCTGCGGCTGACAGGCCACGCTGGATGACTTTGAGCATGAGCATGGGATCGATGTTGCCGCCCGAAAGCACGACGGCGGTGTTCCCCGGGTTTTCGATCTTGCCATCCATGAGTGCGGCTACTCCCACCGCACCGGCTGGCTCAACCACCATCTTGGCCCGCTCCAGGAGGAAGATCAGCGCCCGGGCCAGGGAGTCTTCGCTGACAGTGACAACGTCGTCCACCAACTCACGGATGATGCTGAAGGGCAACTGTCCCGGGCGGCCCACGGCGATGCCATCAGCCATGGTGGTGACCTTTTTGAGCGGAACCAAGGCATCAGCGGCCAGTGACGGCGGGTAGGCGGCAGCATTCTCCGCCTGGACGCCGATCACGCGGATTTCACGTCCAAGTTCTTTGGCCCTGGCCTTGATGGCCACCGCCACGCCGGCCAGGAGTCCACCGCCGCCGACGCCCATGAGGATGGTGTCCACGTTGGGGATCTGGTCCAGGATTTCCAGGCCGATGGTTCCTTGGCCCGCAACGACGTCCACGTTGTCAAAGGGGTGCACGAACACTGCACCGGTCTCATTGGCGTAGCGCTGCGCTTCAGCCAGGGCTTCGTCAACGTTGTGGCCATGCAGGACAACTTCTGCACCGTGGCTGCGGGTGGCCGCCAGCTTGGGCAGTGCCACGCCGAGCGGCATGTAGATGCGGGCGTTGATTCCCAGGCTCTTTGCGGCCACCGCAACGCCTTGGGCGTGGTTGCCTGCCGAGGCTGCAACGACGCCGCGCTTCTTTTCGTCCTCGGTCAGCCGGGCCATGCGCACGTAGGCGCCGCGGACTTTAAAGGAGCCTGCGCGCTGCAGGTTCTCGCACTTGAAAAAGACGTTGCCGCCCACGAGGCTGCCAAGGGCACGGGACGACTCCACCGGAGTCTTGGTAATAATGCCCTCGAGCAACTCCTGCGCCTTGAGGACATCGTCCAGCGTGACGGGCAGGGTTTCGAGGGTATTCACTGACTATTCTCCTTTGGTGGTGTCGGCGGCCGGGCCCTCAACAGAGGTGCTCCCTGCAGCCTTGTTCTTTCCTGCGATGCCTTTACCAAGGCGTGACTCGGGCTTGGGGAGGCGGACCTCCTTGAAGTTGGCGTCTCCATCCGTCCCCGCAGAAGCAGTTGCCGGCTGAAGCTCCGTGCCACCCAATCCTTCATCATGTTCCCACGTCCGGCCGGCAATGTATCGAACGGCCGTATTTACTACGGCGAGCAACGGGACCGCGAACAGTGCACCCGGGATGCCTGCCAGGTACGAGCCCGCAGCCACGGAAAGGATCACCGCCACCGGGTGCAGGGCCACAGCCTTGCCCATCACCAGTGGTTGCAGGATGTGGCTTTCGAGCTGCTGTACCAGCAACACAATGGCCAGCATGATCAGGGCATTGATGGGTCCATTGGCTACCAACGCCAGTAGGACGGCGATCGCTCCTGTCACCAGGGCGCCAACTACCGGGATGAAGGAGCCGATGAATACCAGGACAGCCAACGGAAGTGCCAGCGGGACCTGGATGATGGCCGCACCAACACCGATGCCGACAGCATCGACGAAGGCCACGAACATCTGGATGCGCACGTAGCTGACCATGGAGGTCCAACCGCGGCGCCCGGCACCGTCGGTGGCCTGGCGCGCGGACTTGGGCAGGAGCCGCACCAGGAAGCCCCAGATCCGGCTGCCTTCGAGCAGGAAGAAAATCAGGATGAACAGTGCCAGGACCAGGCCTGCGGCAAAGTGCCCCGCGGTACTGCCAAAGGAGAGGGCACCGCTGAGGATGCTGCTGCTGTTGTTCTGGAGAGCATTCGCACCGTCGGCAATGTATTGGTCAATCTGGTCCGCTGTCAGGTGGAGCGGGCCATCGGCCAGCCACGTCTGGATCTGCTGGATTCCAGCGAGGGCTTCCTGCCAGAGCTCCCCAAACCCGGACACCAGTTGCCTCCCCACCAAGGCGAGGGCTCCGGCGATGACGCCGATGAAACCCACTACCGTGACGGCCACTGCAGCCCCATTGGGCAGATTGCGGTTGCGGAGCCAGGCCACTACCGGATAGAGCAGCCCTGCCAGCAAGGCGGCCACCATGACCGGGATGATGAGGAAGCTGACCTTCCCGAGCAGCCACACCAGCGCGCCGATCATGAGCAGGATCAAACCTGCCCGCCACGACCACGCAGCAGCAATTCGCACCCCGTAAGGGATGTCTTCGGCAATTTGTCGGTCAGAGCGGGATTTGGCGTCCGGTGTTGGCGTCATGAACCCATAATTCCGTAGCCTACGCCGTATGGGAAACCGGCCCGCGCAGCAGGTACCAAACACAGTCGCAGGCGGGACAACCCGCTTAGAGCGATGCGCTGATCCCCCAGCCCATGGTGGAGGCCTCCCCCGGGTCCAGCCAGCGCAGTCCGTCACCGCTGTTGAAGGCGTTGGCCGGGCCTGTCATCGGCTCGATGGCCACGGCTTTGGAGCGGCCAGGGAAAGTGTCGGTGACGAAGACATGGACGTAGGGGCAGGTCTCGTCCTGTTCCAGGCTGACGCTGCGGCCATCCGGCGCGGTCAGCGTGTGGCGGGCAAGGCCGCCGTCGTACTTAAGGTCCGTCAAGGCGACATCAATCAACAGGTCTCCCACCGCGGTGCCACCGGAAAGGTCATACTGGCCGTCTGCAGCGGCTGTGCTGCGGGGAATCAGCCGCTCATCGGCCACCAACCTGGTACGCGCGTTGACCGTCAGCACCAGGTCCTCGGGCGCGACGTCGCCCAGCCGCAGGTAGGGGTGCGCCCCCAGCACAAAAGGCGCCCTGTCCTGGGAGTCGTTCACCAGGGTCTGTTGCACGCGGAGGTCCATGTTCTCGTCCAGCTCATAGCGGACCGTGTGCCGGACCAGGAAGGGGTAGCCGTGCTGCGGAAAGACGGTGGCTTGGAGTGTCACACTGAACTCGGACTCGTCCACCAAGGCGTAGGCGGCGTTTCGCAGCAACCCGTGGCTGGCGTTGTTGCGGGAGACCTCGGTGATGTCGAGCTGTTGCTTCTTCCCCTCGAGGTACCAGACACCGTCCTCCACCCGGTTGGCCCACGGCGCCAAGGTGATGCCTGTGGCGCCCGGAGGAATTTGGTCGTCTCCGTAGCTTTCGGTCAGCTGGACGCCGTCGCGGGAGTAGAGGCGGAGCCCGGCAGCGAGTTCGGTGATGACGGCGAGCGCGGCACCCCGGCGAAGCTCGAATTGGCGACCCGTGGCGAAGCGGCGCGTTTCGGAAGGTCGGGCACTATCGGCAGGTGATGACGAGGCAGGCATGGCAATACCGTACTTCATCCCCTGCAGGGAAGCCGCTCACAGAATGTTAGCTTTTGTTAGAATCTATGCGTTTTTGGTCACTTGTGGAATAATGATCCTATGAGTCGCATCACCAGCACCCGCCTTTCGGACAGCCGCGAGCTGATCTACTTCGACGACCCCGGAACACCGGAACGAACACCGGAATCCTTGGTAGACCACCGCGGGCTTCCTGCCAGGGGAGAGCCCGGCGAGGTCCGGTATGACGCCTTGTCCGGCGACTGGGTGGCAGTTGCCGCCCATCGCCAGTCCCGCACCCACCTGCCACCGGCTGACCAATGCCCCATTTGCCCCACCACAGCGGCGAACCCGTCGGAGATCCCTGCAGCGGACTACGACGTCGTAGTGTTCGAGAACCGTTTCCCCTCCCTGGGCCCGGCCCTGGGTGACATTCCCCCTCTCCCTGCCCCGGGTACCAGCGGGCATGGGATGACAGGTCCGGCGTTCGGCCGCTGCGAAGTAGTTGCTTTCACCCCGCAACACACCGGCTCGTTCGCTGAGCTCGGCGAAACCCGCGCACGCACGGTCATTGAGGCCTGGGCCCAGCGGACCGAAGCCCTCAGCGCGATGCCAGGCATCAAGCAGGTGTTCCCGTTCGAGAACCGCGGCGCGGACATCGGAGTCACACTGCACCACCCCCACGGCCAGATCTATGCCTACCCGTACGTCACGCCGCGCGCCGCCCAGCTTGGTGCGGTGGCCCGGAAGTATTACGACGACGTCGACGCGAAGGAAACGCTGGCGGCCTCACTCCTGAAGGCCGAGCGCGAAGATGGCAGCCGCATGGTCCTGGAGGCCGAACACTTCAGCGCCTACGTTCCCTTCGCAGCGCGGTGGCCCCTGGAAATCCATCTGGTCCCCCACCGCAGTGTTCCCGACCTCGCAGCACTCACGGGCGCCGAACGCGACGAACTTTCGCACGTCTACCTCGACCTCCTCAAGCGCCTCGACTCGCTCTACCCCACCCCAATGCCGTATATCTCCGCTTGGCACCAGGCTCCACTTGACCCGGTCCTGCGTCCTGCCGGCCAGCTCCACCTGCAGCTGACCTCGCCCCGCCGTGCAGCCGATAAGCTCAAGTACCTGGCCGGCTCGGAGGCCGCCATGGGAGCGTTCATCAACGACACCACCCCCGAAGCCGTGGCTGAGCGCCTCCGCAGCGTCGCTGCGGCACCGGCTTCACCCAAGACCCTGGAAGGCACCCGCGCATGACCACCACCACCGACACCAGTGTCCTTGCTGCCCGCTTCCAGGAAACGTTCGGAGCAGTTCCGGACGGCGTATGGCAGGCACCCGGACGGGTCAACCTGATCGGCGAGCACACGGATTACAACGAGGGCTTTGTGCTGCCCTTCGCCATCGATAAGACCGCCAAGGTGGCGCTGCGTGTCCGCGAGGACTCAACAGTGCGGATGCTTTCAACCTTTGGCGGGCACGGACTGGTCGAAGCAGACCTCGCCGGGCTGGAGCCGGGCACCGGTGAGGGCTGGTCCCGCTACCCGCTCGGTGTTGCTTGGGCCCTGAAGGACCGCGGCATTGACGTCCCCGGCTTCGACCTTCTCCTGGATTCGGATGTCCCCTCGGGGGCAGGCCTGTCCTCCTCCCACGCCATTGAGTGCGCCGTCATCAGCGCCCTCAATGAGCTGACCGGCGCCGGGCTCGAAGCCGAAGACCTGGTCCTCGCCACCCAGCGTGCCGAGAACGTCTACGTTGGTGCGCCCACGGGAATCATGGACCAGTCCGCATCCCTGCGCGGAGCCAAGGGACACGCCGTCTTCCTGGACTGCCGCGATCAGCACGTGGACCTGGTCCCTTTCGACGCTGAAGCCTCCGGCCTGGTCCTCCTGGTCATCGACACCAAGGTTTCGCACTCACACGCCGACGGCGGTTACGCATCCCGCCGGGCGTCCTGCGAGTTGGGTGCCGAAATCCTCGGCGTGAAAGCACTGCGCGACGTCGGCGTGGAACGTTTGGAGGAAGCGTCCGGACTGCTGGATGAAACCACCCTCAAGCGCGTCCGCCACGTTGTCACCGAAAACGACCGCGTGCTGCAGACCGTGGAAGTACTGGGAAAACAGGGACCCGCCAACATTGGTGCCCTGCTGGATGCAAGCCACGTATCCATGCGGGACGACTTTGAAATCTCCTGCCCCGAACTGGATCTGGCTGTTGACGTCGCCCGCGCCCATGGCGCCATCGGTGCCCGCATGACCGGCGGCGGGTTCGGCGGCTCGGCCATAGCCCTGACTCCGGTGGGCCAGGAGCAACAGGTGCGCGACGCCGTCGTGCGTTCCTTCGCCGACGCCGGCTACACCGCACCGGACATTTTCACGGTGACTCCGGCAGCAGGTGCCCGTCGTTTGGCCTGACCTTCCGCGACTTTGATGCAACCGCCCGGCGCCGATACCGGCGCCGGGCGTAAGCTGTGGCCATGACTGAGGCTGTCATTGTTTCCACTGCCAGAAGCCCCATTGGCCGGGCTTTCAAAGGTTCCCTCAAGGATGAGCGCCCTGACGATCTGGCCACCGCCATGGTGCAGGCCGCCCTGGCCAAAATACCGGCGTTTGATCCGGGCAGCGAGGATGGGCGGGGCCTGGACGATCTCCTGCTGGGCTGCGCCGAACCCAGCGGCGAGGCCGGCTCCAACATGGCACGCGTGGTGGCCGTCCTGGCCGGGATGGACCGGGTACCGGCGGCCACAGTCAACCGATTCTGCGCCTCGAGCCTGCAAACCCTGCGGATGGCCTTCCACGCCATCAAATCCGGGGAAGCCCAGGCAATCGTATCCGCCGGAGTGGAGAGTGTTTCGCGCTACCAGAACTGGGCCGGCGCCGGCGAGACGGACACCGCCAACCACAACCCGCTCTTCGCCGCGGCGGCGCAACGCACCGACTCCCGGGCGGCGTCCAACATACCGTGGACAGATCCCCGCATGGGCGGACGCTTGCCGGACATCTACATCTCCATGGGCCAGACTGCCGAGAACGTTGCCACCACCTACGGCATCAGCAGGGCCGAGCAGGATGAATGGGGTGTCCTGAGCCAAAACCGCGCCGAGGCCGCCATCGCCTCAGGCTTCTACGCCCGGGAGATCACCCCTTACACCCGTAAGGACGGCACTCTAGTAGAGCGCGACGACTCTCCCCGGGCCGGAGTGAGCCTTGAAGGCGTATCCGCACTGCAGCCGGTGTTCCGCCCGGAAGGCACTGTCACCGCAGGGAACGCCTGCCCGCTCAACGACGGCGCGGCGGCGGTAGTGGTCATGAGCGACTCACTGGCCCATGAACTGGGCCTTGAGCCGCTGGCCAGGGTGGTCTCCACCGGGGTGAGTGCGCTGTCCCCCGAGCTCATGGGCATGGGCCCCGTCGAATCCACGAGGCGGGCTTTGGCGCAGGCCGGACTGACCATGGACGACATTGACCTCGTGGAGCTCAATGAGGCGTTCGCCGTTCAAGTGGTGGCCAGCGCACGGGAGTTGGGCATCGATCCCGCCAAGCTCAACGTCCATGGCGGGGCCATCGCCCTTGGACACCCGTTTGGCATGACCGGTGCGCGGATGACCACCACGTTGTTGAACGGATTGAAAGAGCGCGACGGAACCCTGGGGCTTGCCACCCTCTGTGTTGGTGGAGGGCAGGGAATGGCTGTGGTTTTTGAGCGCCTGAGTTAGTTTGCTGCGGGGTGCTCCTGCGCCAAGGGGTTAGGTCCCGGCACTATGAACCCTCCCCCCACTCCCGAGGCGTCAGGTCTCGGCACTATGGATCCCTCCCACACTCCCGAAGGGTCAGGTCTCGGCACTACGAACCCTCCCCCCACAGCCGAGGGGTTAGATCTCAGCACTATGAACCCCGCATACTGCCGAGACGTCGCCCCTCGCGGACGTGGACAGCGCACTTCGAGCCCTCCCATACTGCCGAGGGGTTAGCTCTCGACACTATGAGCACTCCCCGACACTCCCGAGGGGTTAGGTCTCAGCACTATGAGCCCTCCCCATACTGCCGAGGGGTTAGGTCTCGGCACTATGAACCCCCGCATACCGCCGAGACGTCGCCCCTCGCGGACGTTGACAGCGCACTATGAGCCCCCCATACCGCCGAGACGTCGCCCCTCGCGGACGTGGACAGCGCACTATGAGCTGCCGAGACGTCGCCCCTCGCGGACGTGGACAGCGCACTATGAACCCCCGCATACTGCCGAGACGTCGCCCCTCGCGGACGCAAAAATGCCCCCGAAGACTTTTCGGGGGCATTTCCGCGTTGGCTTACTTTGCGGGGTGGGACTGCAGCAGCTAGTCGTCGCCTCGCAAGATGGCCAGGAGACGGATGATTTCCACATAGAGCCACACCAAGGTGACCGTCAGGCCGAATGCCGCAACCCAGGAGTAACGCTCCGGGGCGCCGGCGCGGACGCCTTGCTCAATGCTGGTGAAGTCCATGATGAGCGAGAAAGCTGCCAGGCCGATGGCCAGGATGCCGATGAAGACACCCAGCGGGATGCCCGCAATCGTCATGCTGGTGCGAAGGCCGAACGGTTCCTGCACGGCACCGGTCCACATCATGACCATGTTGATCAGCGCGAAGACGGCGTAACCGATGGTGGCAATCATGAAGAAGCGCACCATCTTGGGGGTGGCGCGGACCTTGCCGCTCTTGAAGAGCACCAAAGTGACGCCGAAGACTGCAAGAGTTCCGATAACAGCCTGGAGACCGACACCCGGGTACATGCCGTCGAGGATGCGGGTCAGGCCACCAAGGAACAGGCCCTCAAGGCCGGCGTAGGCAAGGATCAGGGCCGGCGAAGGCTGCTTCTTGAACGTGTTGACCAGTGCCAGGACGAATCCGCCCAAGGCACCAACGATCATGAGCATGGTGGAGAGGGCGGGAGCTACGAAGAGCGTCACGCCGGCACCGATCACCAGGACCACAAGGCAAGCGACGGTCTTCATGATGACGTCGTCATAGGTCATGCGGCCGGTGTCGGCGGGGCCGGCAGCCGGCTGGTTGTACATCTGCTGCAGCTGCTCGTTGGTCATGTTCTGCTGCTGTGCAGACCAAGCGGCCTGGCCGTCCATCACCTGGCTCGGTGCCCGGCCAGGTGCTTGGTTAAACTGCTGGCCGTACGGGTTCTGCGGTACAGGCGGGGCCTGCTTTGCTCCACGGAAATTCTTTCCGTTGAAGACTGGGTTTCCGCCAAGTGCCATTACGGGTGTCCTCCTGAAAAAGGGCTAAGTGATATGTCACGGTACCAAGTACCACGCGCGCGCGGCAGGGAAAGTTCCTTTGTTCACCCAGACGAAACGCAACCGTGACCCTAAAGCGGCAGGGTAGTGGTGGCCGGCACTTCGCCGACCGTTTAGAAACACCCGTGAACAACAAAGGTTTACTTAACTGCAGCTACATCATTAGTTGCCTATAACTTCACAGTTGTTATCCGATCGCGATGTTTGCACCCCCGAACAGGGCATTTATTCCGCTCACCGGGCGGTAACATAGGCCACACATGGGTGACTTAGATCACAATCGAGGCAGCTAGGCAAGAACTGTTCACAAGCCCCATTTACCGTTCGCACCGGCTGCAATGGCGCAGCCGGGACCACCCCCACTGTGGAGGTTTCCATTTTGAGAAGCACACTGCGCGACCCGTCCATCAGACGGTCCAAGGGACTACAGAGAGTGGTAGGGGCATTTTTTGCGTCCCTCATCGCCGCTCTGTTGATCGCCGCCCCCTCGGCACAGGCAACCACCCCTTCGCCTTCGCCGTCACCGACGACATACCAAAACAACATCAGCGGGTTCCTCCGCGACGATGCCCGGGCCCCCATACCCGGCGTCAAGATCAAAGCCACCGGCAATGGATTCGAAGGTGACGCCACCTCCGGCGCAAACGGAGCGTGGAACATCGGAGTCCCTGTCCAGGGCACCTACACCATCGAGTTGGACACCTCTACTTTGCCCGAGGGCATCACCCTGGCCGAGGGCCAGGACAATCCCCGTGATGTCACGTTCAGCCAAACCTCCAACCTGTCGGTGATTTTCGCCTTTGGTAAGGGAATCGTGGTCCAGCAGCAGGACTTCGGCCAGAACCTCCTGAACCGCCTCGTCGCAGGCTTGAGCTTCGGCCTCCTGCTTGCCCTTGCCTCCGTTGGCCTGTCGCTGATCTTCGGAACCACGGGCCTGACCAACTTCGCCCACGGCGAGATGGTGACCCTGGGCGCCGTCCTCGTCTTCATGTTCAACGGCTTCGGGCTCCCCTTCTGGCTCGCGATCCTGCTCTCCCTGATAGGTGGCGGCCTCTTCGGCTACGTCCAGGATGCCGGGCTCTGGCGTCCGCTGAGAAAACGTGGTTCGGGCCTGGTTCCCATGATGATCGTCAGCATCGGCCTTGCTTTGGCCATCCGCTACGTCATCCAGTTCTTCTTCGGTGGAGCCACCCAGCAGCTGCCCGGCGCGCAAAGCGCGGAAATCCAAATCGGGCCGGTTTCCATCTCCCCGAACAACCTCTGGTCACTGGTCATCAGTGCGGTGGTCATCGCCCTGATTGGCATCGTCCTGCTCAAGACCCGTCTCGGCAAGGCAACGCGTGCTGTGGCGGACAACCCCGCTTTGGCGGCCGCCTCCGGCATCGACGTCGACTCCGTGATCCGCATCGTCTGGATCGTCGGCGGCGTCCTGGCTTCCCTCGGCGGCATCCTGTGGGCGTACTACCGTCCGGGCGTCACGTTCGATATGGGCTCGCAGATCCTGCTGCTCATCTTCGCCGGTGTGACACTGGGTGGTTTGGGAACTGTATTCGGCGCCCTGATCGGTTCGATCGTCGTCGGCATCTTTGTGGAACTGACTACCGTGTTCGGCCTTCCCGCCGACCTCAAGTACGTCGGTGCACTCTTCATCATGATCGTTGTTCTTCTGTTCCGACCGCAGGGTATCCTCGGCCGGCGTGAGCGTGTGGGTTAGGAGCGGGCCATGGACTTCGGATTCATTTTCTCCAGCGCCCTTGGCGAGTTATTCAGCCCGACGACGGCGGCGTACGCACTTGCCGCTTTGGGCCTTGCAGTTCACTTCGGCTACTCAGGCCTGTTGAACTTCGGCCAGGCCGGCTTCATGGCCGTTGGCGCCTACGGCTTTGCCATTTCCACCCTGACCTTTGACGCTCCGTTCTTTGTCGCTTTGGTGGTTTCCATCCTGTGCTCGGTGATCTTCGCGTTCATCCTGGGCATTCCCACCCTCCGGCTGAGAGCCGACTACCTGGCTATCGTCACCATCGCAGCCGCGGAAATTGTCCGCTATGTGGTGACCACCAACCAGCTCACCGGCGTTACCGGATCCGCCAACGGGCTGGCAGCCTTTGAAAACACGTTCTATGCCATGAACCCCTTCCCCGAAGGCTCCTACATGGGCATGAACAACCGCGACTTCTTCATCCGCGTAGTTGGCTGGGGATTGGTGATCGTCTGCTGCGTGCTGGTATGGCTCCTGATGCGCAGCCCGTGGGGCCGTGTCCTGAAGGGTATCCGCGAAGACGAGAATGCCGTGCGATCCCTCGGCAAGAACGTCTACGCCTACAAGATGCAGGCACTGATCATCGGCGGTGTGCTGGGCGCTTTGGCGGGCATGATCTTCACGCTCCCCCGCGGCGCCGTCCAACCGTCCAACTACGGCACGGAACTGACGTTCTTCCTGTGGACCTGCCTCCTCCTCGGTGGCATGGCCACGGTGTTGGGGCCGGTCATCGGGGCAATGATCTTCTGGGTAGTCCTGTCGCTGACCCAGAGCCTGCTCTACGGCCTCATCGAATCAGGGGCAGTCACCTGGCTGACAACCGTCCAGGCCGGCCAGTTGCGCTACATCCTGGTGGGCGTGGCGCTGATGCTCCTGATGATCTTCCGCCCGCAAGGCGTCTTCGGCAATAAAAAGGAGCTTGCTTTCGCATGAGTGAGACCAACGAACACAACAGCAACACAGCAAACACAGCAAACACAGCAAACACAGACGACATCGACTACATGACCGATTCGCGGCCCATTGCAGTCGGGGATAACACTCCGGGCTGCAAGAAACGCGATCCCATTGTGGTGGCCGAGGATGTCACGAGGTCCTTTGGTGGCATCAACGCCGTGGACGTCGAATATCTCGAGATCCCGCGGCACAAAATCACCGCTTTGATTGGTCCCAACGGCGCCGGAAAGACCACGCTCTTCAACCTGCTGACCGGCTTCGACACTCCCAATACGGGCAAGTGGCAGTTCGAAGGCAACAGCTTGGCCGGAGTTTCTTCCTACAAGGTGGCGCGCATGGGTATGGTGCGCACTTTCCAGCTGACCAAGGTCATGGGCAAGCTGACCGTCATGGAGAACATGCGGCTCGGCGCAGCGGACCAGCCGGGCGAACGGCTTTCCAAGGCCCTGTTCAAGGGCATGTGGGGTGGACGCGAAAAGGAAATCACGGCCCAAGCCAACCTGCTGTTGGAGAAGTTCAAACTCGATGCCAAGAAGGACGACTACGCTGCGTCCCTCTCGGGCGGCCAGCGGAAACTTCTGGAAATGGCGCGGTCCTTGATGGTCAAACCCAAGCTGGTGATGCTCGATGAGCCTATGGCCGGTGTGAACCCGGCCCTGACTCAATCGCTCCTGGACCACATCAAGAACCTCAAGGCTGAAGGCATGACCGTGCTCTTCGTTGAGCACGACATGAACATGGTCCGGCATATTGCCGACTGGGTGGTGGTCATGGCCGAAGGCAAGGTCGTGGCCGAAGGTCCCCCGGGCGAAGTCATGAAGAACCCCGCCGTGATCGACGCTTACCTGGGCGCCCACCACGATGTGGATCTCGGCGACGCGGAAGGCATCAAGGTGCTTGAGGCGGAGCTTGAGGCCGATGAGGAGTCGGTGGTGGGTACCGAAGACGCAGGCATCCTGTCCGAGATCGTTGAAACCAAGAAGGAGGACGGGAAATGAGCAGCAGTGTCAGTGAAATGCCCTCGGCGGCAGCCGCACCGGCAAGCGATTCCGTCGTCAAGGTCACCAATTTGGTGGCCGGGTATATCCCCGGGGTCAACATCCTCAACGGTTGCAGCATTGAGGCCCGCAAGGGTGAGTTGATCGGAATCATCGGCCCCAACGGCGCCGGCAAGTCCACTCTCCTGAAGGCCATGTTCGGCCTGGTGAAGGTCCATTCCGGCACCGTAGTAGTCCGGGGCCAGGACCTCACCGGATTGAAGGCCAACAAGCTGGTGACCCAAGGTGTGGGATTCGTGCCGCAGACCAACAACGTCTTCGCAGCGCTGACCATCGAAGAGAATCTCCAGATGGGCATGTTCCAGCGTCCCAAGGCCTTTGCCGAGCGCTTCGACTTTGTTGCCGGGTTGTTCCCGGAGCTGGCAAAGCGGCGGGCCCAGCGGGCGGGGTCACTTTCCGGTGGCGAACGCCAGATGGTGGCCATGGGCCGGGCTTTGATGATGGACCCGGCAGTACTGCTCCTGGACGAGCCGTCGGCAGGCCTCTCCCCCGTCAAGCAGGACGAAACCTTCCTCCGGGTCCACGAGATCAACCGTGCCGGTGTCTCGGTCATCATGGTGGAACAGAACGCACGCCGCTGCCTGCAGATCTGCGACCGCGGCTACGTCCTGGACCAGGGCAAGGACGCATATACAGGTACGGGCCGTGAACTGATGAAGGATCCCAAGGTCATTCAGCTCTACTTGGGCACCTTGGCTGACGAGGTCTAGTTCCAACCACAACGACGCGGGGTCACATCCGGGCCATGTTGGGTCTCCCAACGCCCAGGATGTGACCCCGCGTTGCTGTTTGCTGGCATGCTGGATTGATGCCGGAAGGGATCACTGAAAGACAACGGAATGTTCTGACGTCCTGGTTGGGCCCCTACGCGGTGGTGCAGGACCATTCATGGCCGCTCCAGGACACCACAGTGCTGCAGCTGGAGGCAGCCGGCGGAGATCACGTCATGGTGAAGGCAAGCACGGCCAGCCACCATATCCGCCGCGAAATTGCAGCCTATTCCCGTGGGATGCCGGGCCTGGACGGACGGGTCCCGGTCCTGCTGCATGCCTCACCGGAGGCAGGGCTGCTGGTGACCCGCTACCTTCCCGGAACGGTTGTGGCGGGCACACCGTCCGAAAATGAGCCGGAAACGTACCGCCAGGCCGGCTCGATCCTTGCCGCACTGCACCAGCCTGCCGGGACGTCCCACAGTTATGTTCGGGCGTTGAAAACCAAAACCGGCCACATCATCGAGCGCGCAGCCTCGCTGCTCCCCCGGCAGACCCTGGAACATCTCACAGCGGAACTGGAGGGGGTCACGCCCGGCCCGGCGGAGTTGGTCACCACCCATGGCGACTACCAGCCCCGGAACTGGTTGAACGACGACGGCGACACTAAAGTCATCGATTTTGGCCGGGCCGACCTCCGCCCCTGGGTCCACGACCTTGTCCGGCTCAGCCATCAGCAGTTCCTGGGGCAGGAACGGCTTTCACAGGCCTTCTACGAAGGATTGGGCCGGGTCATTGAATCCCCGCAGGACCGCATTCTGTGGAGGCTCGAGAACCTGAACCAGGCCGTTGCCACGGTGGTCTGGGCGCACGGGATCGGTGACGAGGATTTCGAGCAGCAGGGCATCGCCATGGTGGCGAGGGTACTGAGCCGCGATTTCGCGCCGGAGACGATCCAAGGGTGGCCCACCCGGGACAGTTAGTGAATTGGCGTTTAGTGAATGGGCCTACGAGTTAAGTAGACGGGCCCCCTTCCAACGGGAAGGGGGCCTGTCCTTGGTGCGGTCTGGATCAGAAGCGTTTAGAGCTTGCCGAACTCTTCACGGACCGGCTTGTAGGTGTTGTCATCCTGGTACTCGTAGATACCGATGTACGCCTCGGTGGGGTCACCTGCGTCGGAGAACGTGACAGGACCGGACTGACCGTCGTAGTCGATGTCCTTGCCCTGGCGGAGCAGCGTGACACAAGCAGCAAAGCTGGTGCACTTCTCGCCGCCTTCAGAGACTTCCTTCAGCTTGGCTGCGATCTCGGTACCCTTGGTGCTCTTGGCGGCTTCAGAAGCCAGCGAGATCAGGTTCACGGCGTCGTAGGACTCGCCTGCGTAGCTGTAATCCTTCAGGGCGGGATCGATCGCGAGCAGCTTCTTCTTGAAGTCGTCCTTGGCGAACGTACCGGGAATGGTTCCCTGTGCGCCCTTCATGGTGCCGGCCTGGAAGTCCTTGCTGTAGTCCGAGGTGTTGCCGTCAACCATGAACAGCTGCGTGGGCTTGATGCCCTTGCCGGTGATCAGGGGGACGATGCTCTTGGCCTGGTCGAAGGTGATCAGGGCGATCGCATCCGGCTTGGCTGCGAGGACCTTGTCCACCTGGCTGCTGAACTGGGAGTCGCCCTCGTTGAAGAGTTCTTCAGCAACAACCTTGCCGCCGGCTGCCTCGAAGGCTTCCTTGACGTTCTTCTGGAGGCCGGTTCCGTAGGCGTCATTCAGGACGATCATGCCAACGGTCTGGGCTCCACAGGTAGCCATGTAGTTGCCCAGGACCTTGCCCTGCAGGACGTCGGAGGGTGCAGTGCGCCAGTAGAGGCCCTTGTCGTCCCACGTGGTGAAGTCAGGCGAGGTGTTCGCAGGCGAGAAGTGGATGACTCCGGCGCCCGTGATCTGGTTGATGACCGTCTTGGAGACGCCTGAGGATGCAGCACCGATGACCGCACTCACGCCCTGGCCCAGGAGGGCCGTGGTGGACTGGGTAGCGATGTCCGTCTTGGTGTCACCGGAGTCGCGGTGGACCACAGAGACAGGGGCACCCAGGACGCCGCCGGCGTCGTTGACTTCCTTGATACCGAGGTTAACGCCGGCAATTTCCGGCGGGCCGAGGAACGCCAGCGACCCCGTCGTCGGCAGGAGCGATCCAAGTTTGAGCGGTGCGTCAGTGGTGGTGGTCGAGGGAGGTACTGGTCCCGTGTTGGTGGCAGCCTGGCTGTTGCCGGCTCCCGCCCCGCCGCTGGGAGCCGGGCAGGAAATGCCTGCGGCTGCGGCAGAAGACGACCCGGTCTGGGTAGGGGTCGAAGACCCACCACAAGCCGTGGCCAAGAGAGCGACCCCAATGCCAAGCGCTGTTAGCTTGGCGGCTCGGGGCGCCGCTGGGGAAAGATCAAACATGCGTTGTCTCCTCGATCGAAAGGTGCGAACTGCCTTTGATGCGATTACTCAGGTGTTCCTGATTAAGACTCAAACTAATGCAATTGCGCGGCGAACATAAGTGATTCAGGTCACATCCCTATAACACTCGTTGCCTGTGGGGAATCTACGAGCCAGCTGGGAATTTCCGCGGAAGACTTCACACGCACGGGGAAGGGAGCATCAGCTCCTACCTTCCGCCGTGCCCCAGGTGGGACTCGAACCCACAACACGCGGATTTTAAGTCCGCTGCCTCTGCCAATTGGGCTACTGGGGCGCCCGGACCATGGTATCCCAGCTACAGCTCATTGAATGGCGCGGCGTAGCGGAACGTGCCTCCGACGTCGTCGGGCCATTCAGGAAGCGTCAACAACTGGAAGTGATCGCCCCACGCCTCCTCCGGCGGCTGGACGCCCAGGGAGGCGGCCGGCACGTATCCGAAGCGCGGGTAATACAAGGGGCTTCCGAGCAACGCAATCCCTGGCTCTCCGGCCACCGCGGCCCGGGCAGCGGTCTCACGCATCAAGGCTGAACCGATCCCCCGCTTCTGAAAATGGGGAAGCACGCCGATCGGGCCCAACCCCAACAACTCCAGGTCCCCGATCCAGCCACGGGTGCTGATCGCATGCCCCACGATCTCCCCACCCATTTCGGCGACCACGCTGAACTGCGGCAAGTACTCAGGGCACTCAAACAGCGAACGCAGCAGCCCTACCTCAATCGGCACACCGTCCACGGGCTCGCCGGTCACCGGCGAAATGGAAAAGGCCCGGGCCGTCAGTTCCAGGATCTCGTCACGGTCCCCGGGCCGCTCAGAACGCAGGACCACGCCTTGCGCAAGCAGCCTGAGCACGTCCATGGCCCGGCCGGCATCTGCCGAAGGGACCAGGAGGTGGTCGTGATGGAAACCCGCCAGGACGTTGCAGCTGATGCCCGCATGGGTCAGCGCGGCACTCACGGCAGCCGTGAGTCCCACTGCCTCCAGGGCCGAATGAACCTGAAGCGTGATCCAGGCAGCCACGAAGTCGTAGCTGAGGCCCAAAGCATCGGCTTCGTCCCTGCGCATGACCACCGTAAGGCCCTCGGCCTCGCGGACCGCGGCCTCGATCCCGCCCTCCAGTGGCTTTCCGTGCGGCCACAGTGCGTAGACGTAGTCACCCTCGCGGGCCACGGGATGGAGGGATTCCAAAAGAGTCTGCAGATCGGTTTCACCGGACATGAGGACAGTCTAGGGGCGCGGGGCGATGGGGCCGAGGCCACGCGAGGGTTAAACGCCGACGGCGGCCACTCCCGAAAAGGGGGTGGCCGCCGTCGTGCGTGTACTAGCCGTCGTGCGTGTACTACTTGGCGTCGGCAGTAACCGGGGTCTTGACTTCCTCGGCAGCCGGCTTCGCCTCAGCCGGCGCCGGAGCAGCGGCAGGCTTGGGAGCCGGAGTTGCGGCGGCCACGAAGGCGCCGCGCGGGTTGTCGAGGTCGATCAGCTGCGTGGTGTCGCGGCCGGCGAAGAAGGCCAGGATCCAACCGAAGACCACGCGGAACTTGCGCTCCACCGTGGGCATGGCCATGCCGTGGTAGCCACGGTGTGCCAGCCAGGCCAGGCCGCCCTTGAGGCCGATGCGGCCGAGCAGGTTGATGTTGGCAACACCCTTCCACTCGCCGAAGCCGGCCACAGCGCCAAGGTTCTTGTGCTTGTAGTCGTGCAGCGGCTTGTCCCAGCGGGAAGCCCAAAGGTTCTTGGCGAGCTTCTTTGCCTGGCGGAGTGCGTGCTGGGCGTTGGGAACGCAGGTGCCGTCCGGCAGGCCCTTGCCCGTGAGGTCCGGAACAGCGGCGATGTCGCCGGCAGCCCAGGCGTTCTCCACGATGCCTTCGTCGCCTGCGATGCGCAGGTCAGGGAGGACGCGGACGCGGCCACGCGGTTCCAGCGGGAAGTCAGTGGAGCGGATCATCGGGTTGGCCTGCACGCCGGCAGCCCAAACCAGGGTATCTGCTTCAACTTCGCCGGCGGGGGTCTTGTCCGGGAGGTTGATCAGCTTGAGGTTGCCCTCTGCGCTGTCAAGGGAAGTGTTCAGGAGTACTTCGATGCCACGGCTGCGGAGGTGCTCCACAACCCATTCGGCCTGTGAAGCGGTGACCTCGGGCATGATGCGGCCCATGGCTTCAACCAGGATGAAGCGGACTTCTTCCTGGCGGACGCGCGGGTTGTTGCGCACGGCAGCGCGGGCGAGGTCTTCCATTTCGGTGAGGCACTCGATGCCGGCAAAGCCGCCGCCGACCACTACGAAGGTCAATGCCTTGGCGCGCTCTGCGGGGTCGGTCATGGTGGACGCGGCTTCGATGCGCTCGAGCAGCTTGTTGCGCAACGCAACGGCTTCCTCGATGGTCTTCAGGCCAATGCCCTTGTCCGCGAGGCCCTTGATGGGGAAGGTGCGGGTGATGGCGCCGGCGGCGATCACGACGTCGAAGTACGGGATTTCGAAGTTTTCGCCGCCATCGGACGGAGCGATGACCGCGGTACGGTTGGCGTGGTCGATGCTGGTGACTCGGCCCTGGATGAGCTCAGTCTGCTTCAGGTGCTGACGGTGGGAGACGACGGCGTGGCGTGCCTCGATGTTGCCACCTGCAACTTCCGGGAGGAAGGGCTGGTAGGTCATGTACGGCAGTGGATCTACGACGGTGACGATGCCGCCCGCGTTCGCGATCTTCTTCTGCAGTTTGAGTGCTACGTACAGGCCGACGTAGCCGCCGCCGACGACGAGAACCCGGGGACGGTCAATGAGCTCTGGGGTGGTTGCCATGAGTCCAGAGTACAGCACTTTGTGAAAATCTTCACTAACTACTTCCGAGAGGGTGGATCCACCTTCAAAAGTGCACCCGTTTCGGCTTCCTCGGGCACTGTCTGCGGGTTTTTGGAGACCCTCCGCAACTGGATCGCCGCACCGGTCACCAAGGCAAGGAACAAGGCTCCAAAACCAAGCACGACGGCGGCGGGCAAGGCGTCGTCGACCGTCGCCGGAGTCTTCGCGGCCGGTACTGTGGGATCGGCGAGTGTGGGCGCCGCACTGGTGGGACTCGCTACCGGAGCCTGGGACGGCTCGCTGAAATCTCCACGGCGGTGGACGCGGATCCAGTCGGCGATCGAACCCAGCGGGTTGCTGCCGGCTGCGGGCACGTCATCCTTCAGGGCCGCATCCGCGTTGAGGATGCCGTAGCCGTAGAGCGGATCCTTACCCGGAGCTCCTGCGTCCTTTGCCGTGCTGACGATCCTGTTGATGACCTGGTTGGCGCTCATCTCCGGCCACTTGGAACGGATCAGGGCCGCCACGCCGGAGACGATGGGCGCCGCGCCGGAGGTACCCGCCCACTCGGCGTAGGAACCGCCCGGGATGCCACCTACAAGTTTCTCAGCCGGAGCGGCAACGCCGATGCT
Organism: Arthrobacter sp. TmtSoilC79; assembly: GCF_059739405.1. Lineage (NCBI taxonomy): Bacteria > Bacillati > Actinomycetota > Actinomycetes > Micrococcales > Micrococcaceae > Arthrobacter > Arthrobacter sp. TmtSoilC79. The sequence continues at coordinate 3,330,955 of NZ_AP046051.1, forward strand.
GATTCCCTGGGACGAGGAATCAACGCTGGCGCGCCCCTCGCCATCGAGCCCGGCGACGGTGAGCACGCCTGGAATGGTTGCCGGAGCGCCCACCTGCACATTGCCACCCACGCGGTTTCCGGCAGCGGCCACGATCACCACGTCCTTCTGCTCCGCGTACAGGAACGCCGCGTCCCAGCTTTGCGGCCAATCCGGCGAAGTACTGCCCAGGGAGATGTTGATGACTTTGGCCCCATTGTCCACGGCCCAGCGGACGGCATCCGGAATCTGCTCCTGGTCCGTTTTCCCGCCCGGGTTGGGTGAGCCAAGCCAGGTGGAGACTGCCAGGATTTCCGCTTCAGGGGCGACGCCGATGATTCCGTCCGGTCCGCCGACCGGTGCCGCGGCGGGTGGCCCGGGCGGTGTGGCCGACGCCGTCGGTGACGGCGAGGCCGTAGGAGTAGTGTGGCCCCGGCCGGCCAACATGGTGGCTACCAGGGTGCCGTGCTCGGTCTTGGCACCAATGCTCTTTTGTCCGTTGGGGGCTCCGGCGCCCGAAACGTCCGTTCCGCCTACTACAGCGCCCTTCAGGTCCGGGTGGCTGCCGTCAATGCCGCTGTCAATGATGGCCACCTTGACTCCGGCTCCCTTGGATACCTGCCATGCGCTGGTGACACCGGAGTCCTTTAGCCAGAACTCCTTGTCGCGCCATGCGTCCGCGCTGGCGGCCGGGGCCGTCAACAACGCACCAGCCAACGCCCCGCCTGCCATGGCGGTAGCCAGGGCAGCGGAGAGAGTGCGGCGGAAACGCAGGGTCATCCGGCGTCCCTGATGCTCAGGGCGATGCCGTCCAGGATGTCGTGCTCACTGGCAACGGCCGCTTCAATCCTGCTGTTGCCGACACTGCCGCTGCAGACACTGGACAGGCGTTCCAGGATACGGCGCCAAACCAAGGCACCGGCTCCTATGACATCCACACGGCCCGGATGCATGTACGGCAAGGCAGCACGTTCATCCCGCGTCATTTCCAACAGGTTGGTGCAAGCATCGCTGATGGTCTCCAGACTCAACGACGCACCATGGATTCGTTCGGGGCGGTATTTGTCCAGGCCCAACGCGTGCGCGGTGACGGTGGTGATTGACCCCGCAACGCCCACCACAGCTGTGGCGCGGTCAAGCGGTACCGCCTGCATGGCCAGGTCCAGTGCGGCGTCGACGTCGGCCTCTGCTGCGGCGATTTGCGCCGCCGTGGGCGGGTCGCTGCGAAGGTGCCGTTCAGTCAGCCTGACGCAGCCGATGTCTACCGAACGTGCCGCCATAACGCCGGTGGAGTCGCCCAGGACAAACTCAGTGCTGCCACCTCCCAGGTCCACTACCAGGATGGGGTCCTCCCCCATGGCCGGCAGGACGCTGCCGGCACCGGCGAAGGACAGCGCAGCTTCCTCGTCGCCGGTGATGACTTCAGGCTCCACTCCCAGGAGATCCCGGATGCCGTCCACAAATACCTGGCGGTTACGGGCATCACGGGTGGCGGACGTGGCTACGAACCGGACACGTCCGGCGCCGTGCACCTTGATGAGTCCGGCGTATTCACGTGCTGCTGCGAACGTTCGTTCCAAGGCCTCCGGGGCCAGCTCACCTGTGGCATCGACTCCTTGGCCCAGGCGGACCACGCGCATTTCACGAACGACGTCCCTCAAGGGTCCCGGCGCGCCGTCTGCTGAAGCATCGGCGATGAGCAGGCGGATGGAGTTGGTTCCGCAGTCGATCGCTGCAACGCGGCTCATGCAGTCCCTTCCTGCGGGCCCGGAGTTTCTGTCCTGGATTGACGCACCGGCGCGGGCCGGCCCACGATCTCCGGCAGTCCCTGGGGCCCGTGGCGGCTCAGGTCCCGGGAGGGAGCCTCGCCGGAAGTGTCCCACGCACCGTCGCAGTAGCAACGGTCCTTGGTCCACCACTCGGCGATGGCGTCCAACGCTTCATCTCCCAGCGGGTTGACGCCCGGGCCGGCAGCCAAGGAATGCCCCACCAGCACGTGGAGGCATTTCACGCGGGTAGGCATGCCACCGGCGGAGATTCCGTCAATTTCAGGGACAGCACCTGTTCCGGATCGACCGGCAATGTCGTTGCGCGCCTGCAGGTAGGACTCGTGGGCACCCTGGTAGGCACCTGCGAGGTCCTGGTCAGCGGTCAGTCGGGAGTTCATCTCGTTCATCATCCCGCCGGCTTCCAACCGCGACACCGCGGAAGTAATGACCGGGTGGGTCAGGTAGAACGTGGTGGGGAATGGCGTTCCGTTGCTGAGCCGCGGCGCCGTGGCGGCAACCAACGGATTGCCGCAAACGCACCGTGCAGGGATCTCAACGACGTCCCTGACCGGCCGGCCGAGCTGGCGGCTCAGGACCTCGAGATCGTGTGCTGATGGCCGGCGGGATTCCTGCGGCACGGCTGCCGTGTTCTCTTCCACTTGCGCTGCCACCCTTCCTGCCCTTGGTGCCGTGTCCAGTGCGGACACGACGGCGGTGGGCACCGCGTCTAGTCAGTTGCCGATCGTCTGATTGACTCCCAGAGGGCATCCACCCATGGCAGGTTCTCCGGGTTTGCAGACGATCCGGAGCCGGTGCGGCCTCCTGGCGTGCCGGCGGCTTCTTCTCCCCCAAACACCCAGTAACCTGTTTCACCCGGCATAACCATGTTAATGCGGTCGCGGGCCTGCTGCTTCACGTAGTTGGGATCCTGCCACCGGGAAAGCTGCTTGTTGAGCTCCGTCTGCTCCGCCTTCCGCCCCGCAATTTCGGCTTCCAAGGCCGAAATCTCGGCGCGCTTCTCCAGGAAAACCTTCACAGTGGGGGCCAGCATGATGGTGATGGCAATCATGACCACAGCCAGTGCCAGCATCCTGCCGGAGAACGCCTTTGCCGGAACCGGGTCCAGCTCATGTTCGACTGCGGCCCTGGTGCCCTGCTTGCCTGAAGACTTGTCCGACGACTTGCCTGAAGTCTTGTCCGCGGCCTTCGAATTGGTCGCTGTGGGCTTCTTGGTGGAAGTCTTTCCGGCCACAGGAGACTTCGGACCGAGGGTTCCGCCACCAGTGGCGGGCGCTTTGGTGGCCCCTGCCGAAGTCGACGTTTTGGCAGTCGTCCGCGCACCACCGAACTCGGCTTTGATGACGTCGCCGCTGCCGGAAACGCCCGTCCGTGCAGCCGCAGCAGGGTCTTTGGGAGCAGTTCCGGGAACGCCGGCGCTGGTCCGGGTTTCGCTGGGCCGGCTGCCGCTTGGACGGGTTTCGCTGGGACGGGTTTCGCCGGCTGGCGTTCCGCTGGCTGGGCGGGCCGTGGAGGAGGAACGGCCTGCACTGGACGGGCCCAAGGCGTCAGCCCTGGGTACCTTTGGACGACGGGTGGCCATGACACTCCTGTAATGCCCGGTGCTTGCCTGGCGGGTTGCTGCGCTTGCTGGTGTTGACCTGGCCCGCTTCAAACAGAAACTGCGCTAAACAGAAACTGCGTTAAACAGAAACCGGTGGCCATGGTCTTTCCACCATAGCCACCGGTTACGTGTTTTCGCTGAAGGCTAGCCCTTGAAACGCGGGAACGCGCTGCGGCCGGCGTAGCGTGCTGCGTCGTCGAGTTCTTCTTCGATGCGCAGCAGCTGGTTGTACTTGGCAACGCGCTCGGAGCGGGCCGGGGCACCGGTCTTGATCTGGCCCGCGTTGGTGGCAACGGCGATGTCAGCAATGGTGGTGTCCTCGGTTTCGCCGGAGCGGTGCGAGGTGATGGTGGTGTAGCCGGAACGCTGGGCCAGGGAAACGGCGTCGAGCGTCTCGGTCAGGGAGCCGATCTGGTTTACCTTGACCAGCAGGGAGTTGGCCGTAGCCGTCTCGATGCCCTGCTGCAGGCGGACCGGGTTGGTGACGAAGAGGTCATCGCCCACCAGCTGGACCTTGTCACCGATGGTGTCGGTGAGGGTCTTCCAGCCTTCCCAGTCGTTCTCATCCAGCGGGTCTTCAATGGAGACCAGCGGGTAGTCTGCAACGAGTTCAGCGTAGTAGGCGCTCATTTCGGTGGCAGAGAGTGCCTTGCCTTCGAACTGGTAGGCGCCGTCCTTGTAGAACTCGGAGGAGGCAACATCCAGGGCCAAGGCGATGTCCGTGCCCGGGGTGTAGCCGGCGTTCTTGATGGCTTCCTGGATGAGGTCCAGAGCAGCGCGGTTGGACGGCAGGTTCGGGGCAAAGCCACCTTCGTCGCCGAGGCCCGTGGAGAGGCCCTTTTCCTGGAGGACAGCCTTGAGGTTGTGGTAAACCTCAACGCCCCAGCGCAGGCCTTCGGAGAAGGTCTCGGCGCCGATCGGAGCGATCATGAATTCCTGGATGTCCACATCGGAGTCGGCGTGCGAGCCGCCGTTGAGGATGTTCATCAGCGGAACGGGCAGGACGTGGGCGTTCGGGCCGCCCAAGTACTTGTACAGCGGCAGGTCTGCAGAAGCAGCGGCAGCGTTTGCAACGGCGAGGGATACACCCAGGATGGCGTTGGCGCCGAGCTTGCCCTTGTTGGGCGTGCCGTCCAGGTCAATCATGGCCTGGTCGATGCTGCGCTGGTCGGTGGCGTCGAAACCAATCAGGGCCGGGGAGATCTCGTCGATAACGGCGTCGACGGCCTTCTGGACACCCTTGCCGAGGTAACGGCCCTTGTCGCCGTCGCGAAGCTCAACAGCCTCGTGCTCGCCGGTGGAGGCACCGGAGGGAACTGCTGCGCGGCCGATCTGGCCGTCGGAGAGCAGAACCTCAACTTCTACGGTCGGGTTTCCGCGGGAATCAAGGATCTCGCGTGCGTGGATGGCATCGATAAGCGCCATGGATGTGCTCCTTATGGGCAAATTACAGGAATGAGGAGGGAAATTCTCAACGTCCTCGTCGCTACTAGCGTAGTCGAGAGTGGCTCAGGTTACGGCACAATTTCCAAAGACCCACGTCATGAAGGCTGTGCCCTGGTGCTCTGGAACGATCGGACAGCGGCACGAAGGGCCCGTTCGGCGTCGAGTCCTTGCTCCCGGGCACCCGCGACAACGGCGAGCAGCAGCTCCCCCAGGGCCTCTTCCGAGGCAGGGATGGCAGGAAGTCCGACGGCGGCCAACGCACCTTGTGGATCGGCCATCCCTGCGCGGGCTGCCCTATCCAGGGACTTCTGGGCCGCAGCCAAGGCAGGAAGGTGCGGCGGGATGCCCTCGAAGGGATCCTTCCGTTCCGGCTTCTCGGCGCGTTTAGCGGCGTCCCACTTGACGATGATTTCCTCGACGCTGGCCGGGAAAGAATCCCGCAGGGAACCGTCCGCCCTGAACACGTGCTGGTTTCGCCGGACCATCTTGGCGTTGATGGCCCGGGCTACGGCAGCGAAATCAAAGCTGCCGCGCTCCTCGGCGAGCCGGGCGTGAAGCACTACTTGCAGCAGTACATCGCCCAACTCGCCGCGAAGCTCGTCGTCAACAGCGCCGGCTTCGATCGAGTCCACTACTTCGTAGGCTTCCTCAATCAGGTATTCCACCAGCGACTCGTGCGTCAGCGCACCCATCCAGGGGCAGTGCTCACGCAGTGCTGCGATCGTCCGGATGAGCTCTTCGAGCTCATTGGAGTCCTTAGCCGAGGTTGGCGTAGGCATCGTTGATGTACTCAACCAGGGCTTCACGCTCGTCCAACGGCAGGAAGGCAGCCTCGGCAGCATTGAGCGTCAGTTCGAGGAGATCATCGAGGTCGTAGTCGAAGGTCTCCACCAGGAGCTCCAACTCATCGGTCAGGGTGACCCCGCTCATGAGGCGGTTGTCGGTGTTGATGGTGACATTGAAACCGAGCTGGAAAAGCATGTCCACCGGGTGGCTCTCGATGCCATCACCAAAACCGGAAATGGCGCCGGTCTGCAGGTTGGAGGAAGGGCAGATTTCCAAGGCAATGCCGCGGTCGCGGACCCAGGCGGCAATGCTGCCAATGGTCACCATGCCAACGGTGTCCTCGCCGTCGTCGTCGGAGTTGTCCTCGAACTCCACCGAGATGTCCTCGGCGATCCGGACACCATGGCCCAGGCGCAAAGCGCGGCCGTCAACCAGCGCGGACTGGATGCTGTCCAAACCTGCTGCTTCGCCGGCATGGACGGTGGCCGGGAAGTTGTTTTCGGCGAGGTAAGTGAAGGCGTCCTTGAAACGGGACGGCAGGAAGCCGTCCTCGGCGCCGGCAATATCAAAACCAACAGCACCGTTGGCACGGTGGCGGACGGCGAGCTCGGCGATTTCCTGGCCACGGTCGGCGTGGCGCATGGCGGTGATGAGCTGGCCCACCTGGATCTGCCGGCCGCTTTCGTCAGCGGCGTCAACACCGGCTTCGAGACCGGTCTGGACGGCCTCAACAACCTCGTCCAGGGTCAGGCCCTTCTGCAAGTGCTGTTCCGGCGCCCAGCGGACTTCACCGTAGACCACGCCGTCCTCGGCAAGGTCTTCGACGAACTCCTTGGCGACCCTGAACAGGCCTTCCTTGGTCTGCATGACGGCAATGGTGTGGTCGAACGTTTCGAGGTAACGGACCAGGGATCCGGAGTCGGCTGATTCGCGGAACCATTCGCCCAGCGCGACGGGGTCGGTGGAGGGCAGGGTGTGGCCGACCTCCGCAGCGAGCTCAATGATGGTGGCGGGTCGGAGGCCTCCGTCCAGGTGGTCGTGGAGGGAAACCTTGGGCAGGCTCTTCAGGTCGAAGTCAAGGGCAGGGGCGGCGTCAAGTATGGGCTCAGTCACGTACTAAGACTAGTCCCCAACGGGGCCTTGGCCAGTACTGCTCTTTTACCTGCTCTTATACCTGCCGGCCACAACTAACTGGCCGGCTTGGAGAGGTCGACGCCGGCGACAGCCTTTTCCGTGGGACCGGAAACAGGACCGGAAACCGGTGATTCGGCACCGGCAGCAGTGTCCTTGGCCAGGTCCTTCTTTTCAAGGTACTTGTGCCACCAGCGCAGGGCGTGATCCACCACGATGCCCAAAATTACGGCGAAGGCGACTGCGATGCCGACTCCAAGGAGCGGGTTGTTATGCACCCATTGACCGGCAAGGAGGCCGATACCAATCGAGTAGGCAACCCAGGTGACGCAGGCGAAGGCGTCCAACCAGAAGAAGGTCCGGTGGCGGAACCCGGTCTGCCCGGCAACGTAGTTCACCGCGACCCTTCCCCAAGGGATGTACCGGGCCGTGAAAATGAGGACTGCGCCGCGCTTGTCGAGCTCATACTGTGCCCAGGCAAACATTTTCTGGACCTTGGGCCTGCGCATCCACTTCCAGCGGGTGAGACCGATTTTCCGGCCCAGCATGTAGGCCATGTTGTCACCGGCCATGGCACCTACCAGTGCCGTTGCGCCCAGGATCCAGAGGTTGGGTTCTCCGCTGTGAAGGGACAGCGCCGAGAGGCCCACAATGGCTGTTTCGCTGGGCAGGATGGTGGCAAATCCGTCAATGAAAAAGAAGACCAGGAGTACCGGGTATATCCATGGCTGCCCGGCTGCATGCTCGAGCATTTGGTTCAAAAACTCCACGCGGCGGTAGCTCCTAGGCGAATATGACTTGACACTGTGACGGAAGTCGCTCTTAGTGTCCCATGGCCGGGACGTCGTTCGCTACGCCCCAGCCTCGGGATCACACGCTTAACGCTATAGCTGCCGGGATGGTGCCGTCGTCAACCGCGGGGCTGATCTTCCGGGGCTCCCGGCGTCATACCGTGGGTGGAGCCGGGGCGTCTTCGCCGGGAATGTTCTTACCGTCCAAAGGCACCGATCCCCGGACCTTGCTGATGATCCGATCAATGATGATGCCCAGGATGACGGCCACCACGATCGCTATGACGGCACCCAGAAGGTGGTTGTCCTCGAACCAGACACCAAAGAAGTAACCAAGGATCACCGAATACGTGGCCCACAGGACAGCGGACATGGCCGTCAGGGCAACAAAGCGCCGATGGTGGAAATGCGTGGCGCCTGCCGTCAGGTTGACGGCCACCCTGCCGATGGGTATGAACCGGGCCACCATGATCAGCGAGGCAGACCGGCGTCGAAGTTCCTTCCCGGCCCAGCGGAAGGCGCCTTGCATCCGCTGGGTACGCATCCAACGCCAACGCTGGATGCCGATGCGCCGGCCGATGATGTACGCGATGTTGTCCCCGGAAAAGGCGCCAATGGCAGCCATCAATCCCAGCAGCCATGCGTTGGGCAAGCCGCTGCTTCCGGAAACGGCGCTGAGGCCTACCACGACCGACTCACTCGGGATGGGCGGGAAGAAGCCATCAATGACGCAGCAAGCCAGCACCAGGAACAACACCCATGGCTGCCCGGCCGCGGCGAGGATGAAATCGTTGATGGCCTGCACGGTTTCCTTAAGGTAGCCGGCTCCCAATGGCGCCGGATGACTGGTGTTCCGGGCTGCTCTTGGCGAACAACCCGGAACACTTAAGCCTAGGCGATGCGGTCGATGATGAGCTGGTGCGCCGGGCGTGAACCCTCCGGTGCAATCACCACGGCTTCCTGGAGCGCTTCCTTGGCCCGCTCGAATTTCCCAGGGGTGTCCGTCAGGAGCGTCATGAGCGGCTCACCCGCACGGACCAAGGCGCCGGGCTTGGCGTGCAGCCGCACACCGGCCCCTGCCTGGACCTGGTCTTCCTTGCGGGCCCGCCCGGCACCGAGGCGCCAAGCGGCCACACCTACAGACAGCGCATCCAGTTCCATCAGGACACCATCCGCAGGAGCATAGACAACCTCGGATTCCTTTGCCACCGGAAGGGCGGCACGCGGGTCGCCACCCTGCGCTTGGATCATCCGGTTCCAGACGTCCATGGCACGGCCGTCCTTCAAGGCGGCCGCGGGGTCGGCGTCGTGGATTCCGGCACCGGCCAGCATCTCCTCGGCCAACCGGACAGTCAACTCGACGACGTCTTCCGGACCGCCGCCGGCAAGGACCTCCACGGATTCCTCGACTTCGATCGCATTTCCGGCGGTCAACCCCAGGGGCGTGGACATATCCGTGATCAGCGCAACGGTATGTACGCCGGCGTCCTTGCCCAGGGCCACCATGGTCTCTGCCAGTTCGCGGGCCCGCGCTTCGTCCTTCATGAACGCGCCCGAACCCACCTTGACGTCCAGCACCAGGGAGCCCGTTCCTTCAGCGATCTTCTTGCTCATGATCGAGGAAGCAATCAGCGGGATGGCTTCCACTGTGCCCGTGACGTCACGCAAGGCATAGAGCTTCTTATCCGCCGGGGCGAGCCCGGAGCCCGCGGCGCAAATGACAGCGCCAACGTCCTGGAGTTGGGCCATGATTTCGTCGTTGCTGAGGCTGGCCCTCCACCCGGGGATGGCCTCGAGCTTGTCCAGGGTTCCGCCGGTGTGGCCGAGTCCGCGGCCCGAAAGCTGCGGAACGGCGACGCCGAACACGGCCACCAGCGGTGCCAGCGGCAGCGTGATCTTGTCCCCGACTCCCCCGGTGGAGTGCTTGTCGCTGGTAGCCTTCCGGCCGCCGTCGGGCCTCGTCAGGGAGGAAAAGTCCATCCGCTCCCCCGAGGCGATCATGGCCGACGTCCACCGCGAGATCTCCGAGCGGTCCATTCCGTTCAGCAGGATGGCCATGTTCAGCGCAGCCATCTGTTCCTCGGCAATCACACCGCGGGTGTAGGCATCAATGGTCCAGTCGATCTGCTCAGGCGTGAGCGTGCCCTTGTCCCGCTTGATGGAAATGATCTGGACGGCGTCGAACGCTTCAGTGCTGGTCACGTGGTTTCCTCCAGGTGTTCGGGACCAAAGGCGTCAGGCAGCACCTGGTCCATGGATTTGATTCCCTGAGTTGTCATGAGCTGCATTCCGGGCGCCCTGAATTCGTAGAGCAACTGCCGGCAACGCCCGCACGGCATGAGGATGTTGCCTTGGCCGTCCACGCAGTAGAACGCGGCGATCCTGCCGCCCCCGGTCATGTGGAGCTGTCCCACCAGGGCACATTCGGCGCAGAGGGTCAGGCCATAGCTGGCATTCTCCACGTTGCAACCACTGATGATCCGGCCGTCCTCGGTAAGGGCCGCAGCCCCCACCGGGAACTTCGAATACGGGGCGTAGGCGTTGAGCATGGCCTGCTTGGCAGCAACTTCCAGTGCCTGCCAGTCAATGTCATTCGCAGGCATCGTCAACCCTTCACGTACGGTATGCCGCTGGCCGCCGGTCCACGTGACTTACCCACCAAACCGGCGACGGCGAAGATGGTCACCAGATACGGCAGCATGGCCATGAACTGGCTGGGCACCGGAGTACCAATGATGCCCAGGATGGACTGCAGGTTGTACGCGAAGCCGAACAGGAGCGATGCCAGGAAGGCGCCGATCGGGTTCCACCGGCCAAAGATCAACGCTGCCAGGGCGATGAAGCCACGGCCGCCGGAGATGTCCTTGGTGAAGGAGTCGATGGTCACCAAGGTGAACACCGCGCCGCCGATACCGGCGATGGCACCACCCAAAGTGACGTTCCAGAAACGGGTGGCGTTGACGTTGATGCCCAGGGTGTCGGCAGCCTGCGGGTGCTCGCCGACAGCGCGGACACGCAGGCCCCACCGGGTCTTGAACAGGCCGAACCACACCACAGCCACAGCCACGTACATGAGGTAGCCCGCGATGGATTGCTCAAAGAGGATGGGACCAATGATGGGGATGTCCGAGAGCAGCGGGATCGGCAGGATATCAAGCCGCCCCGGGGTGTTGAACTGCTCCTTGTTCGGCACCATCAAAGTGCCGTAGAGGAAGCCGGTCAGACCCGACACGAGGACGTTGAGGACAACGCCCACGATGATCTGGTTGACCAGGTACTTGATGCTGAAGACCGCCAGGACCATGGATACAGCGGCACCGGCAGCAGCGGCTGCAATGAGGCCAATGTACGGGCTGCCAGTCATCGTGGCCACCAGGGCAGCAGTGAATGCGCCACCCAGGAGCTGGCCCTCGATGGCGATGTTTACTACGCCTACACGCTCACAAAGCACGCCTGAGAGAGAACCAAAGACCAGCGGCACTGCCAGGGTCACCGAGCCGGCAACCAGGCCGGCCAGTGAAATGGAGGGCTGCCGTGCCCCTGCCACGATCCAGACAAGCAAAGCGAAGACAAAAACCACGGCAAACACGATCGGAAGCCACTTCGGTGAGCGCTCCCCCTGCGTCCAGAGGTAGATGGAATAGGCGGCCATGGCCAGGAGCAGGATGCCAAAGACCACACCGCCCACCTGCCCGGGAATCATAAGGGCGGGAACGGCGACGGCGTCACCGGCGTCGCTGATTTTCATTTCGGCGGTCTGGTCCGGGCCCAAAAAGCCGAAGAAGACCAGGGCTATGAGGGCAAGGATGCCGAGGGAGAGCGGGACTTTCATGGATGGCCGGAAGGCCGGCAGGGCCGTTGATCCCGACGTCGGAGCGGTGGTTGTCGCGCTCATTTGGCACCTCCGGAGGCGTTGACGAGGGCAGCCTTGGGAGCCGCTTTCGGTGTCTTGTTCTTCTTCTTTTGCTCAAGCCGGAAAATCGACCTGATCAGCGGGGGTGCCGCGATGAAGAGAACGATCAGGGACTGGACCACCAACACGATGTCGATGGGCGTCCCCGTCTGGATCTGCATCTGCACGGCCCCTGCACGGAAAGCTCCAAACAGCAGGCCGGCAAAGAACGTCCCCCAGGGCGTGCTCCGTCCCAGCAGTGCAACGGTGATGGAGTCAAAACCGATCTGGGCGGCGACGCCGCCGGTCAGCACTTTCTCGGTGCCGGCCACTTGGGCAACTCCGCCAAATGCGGCGAGGGCGCCGGCCATGGCCATCACCAGGATGGTGGCGCGGGGTACGTTGACACCGGCTGTCCGGGCTGCGATGGGGTTGGCCCCCACTGCCCGGAATTCGAAGCCGATGGTGGAACGGTTCAGCAACCACCACACGCCAAAGGTCAGTGCGATGGCCACCAGGAACCCAAGGTGCAGCCGGGATCCCGGGATGAGCACCGGATATGTCGCCGACTCATCCAGGCGCGGCGAGATGGGGCTGCTGTCGCCAGGACGGCGGAAGGCAGCTGTATTGAGGAGGAAGTCCAACAGGAACAGCGCCACGTAGTTCAGCATGATGGTCACGATGACCTCATGCGCTCCAGTCCGGGCTTTGAGGATGCCGACGATCCCGCCCCACACAGCGCCACCCAGGACACCCATGATGATGACCACCAGCAGGTGCAGGCCGAACGGCAGGTGCCAGGTGAAACCGACATAGGCCGCCAGCGTGGCACTGATGATGATCTGGCCTTGCGCACCAATGTTGAACAGCCCTGCACGGAAGGCCAGGGCCACTCCAAGGCCGGCGCAGATCAGGGGCGTTGCCACGGTCATGGTCTCGAGCAAGGGCTTGAATCCCTCACGTGCGCTGAAGACGGAGCCTTGGAAGAGCGCAACGTAGCTCTCGGTCATGGCCGCCCACAACGCATTGAGGAAGTCCGTGGGCCGGGCAAAGAGATAACCTGCGGTTTTGGCTACCTGGGTATCGGTGCTGGCGATCAACAGGCCGCCCAGGAACAGGGCAACCAGGACCGCCAGGACAGAGACAAAACCGTTGCCCATGACGATCCGGCGCAGGACGCTGCCCTGCTGGTGGCCAGGGTCCCCGCTTTGGGATGAAACAGGCACAATGGAGGGTTCCAGCGTTCCTCCTGCGGTGTCCAGCGCCACGTCAGCGGCACGGACTTCAGCCGTGGATTCATCGGGTGCAGGGGCCTTGTTGGACTCGTCTTTAGTTGTCATCGGAGCCTCCTTCCGGGCCGACTCCGGCCATCATCAATCCGAGCGTGTCCCGCGACGTCCCGCCGGGGACAATACCGACGAGCTTGCCCTTGTACAGCACGGCAATCCGGTCTGCGAGTTCAATGACTTCATCGAGCTCGGTGGAAACAATCATGACCGGTGTTCCAACATCGCGTTCGGCAACGATCCGTTTGTGCAGGAATTCGATGGAACCGACGTCCACGCCGCGTGTGGGCTGGCTGGCAATAAACAACCGCAGGGGCCGGGACAGTTCCCTGGCCATGACTACTTTCTGCTGGTTGCCGCCGGACAATGTTCCGGCAGCCGACGCCGCGGAGGGCGTCCGGATGTCGAACTCCGCAATCTTGGTCTTTGCGTGCTCGGAGACCTTTGCAGGTTTCATGCTGATTCCGCTGGCAAACGGTGCTTGGTCATAGAGGTCCAGGACCAGGTTCTCAGCTACGGAGAAGGGACCTACCAGCCCGTCCACCGAGCGGTCCTCCGGCACGAACCCAACGCCGGAGCGCAGGACTTCCTTGACGGAAAGCCCCAGCAGCTCCTTGCCATCCAGCGTCACCGAACCAGTGACATGGTCCTGGATTCCGAGAATGGCTTCGGTGAGCTCCGTCTGGCCGTTGCCTTGTACACCGGCGACGGCGAGGATCTCGCCTTGGGCGATTCCGAAGCTGATCCCGTCCACCACGTTGGTGCCATTGGCTGCCCGGACCGTCAGGTTCTCCACCACGAACGTGGTGTCCTTCGGTTGCGCCGGGGCCTTGTTCAGGCTCAAGCTGACGGGACGGCCCACCATCATCGATGCCAGTTCAGTGGCCGATGCCGTAGGAGGTGCATCGCCCACCACTTTGCCGCGGCGGACCACGGTAATGACGTCGGAGACAGCTTTCACTTCCCGCAGCTTGTGCGAAATGAACACAATGGAGGTGCCGCCGGCCTTGAGCTGGCGCATGATGTCCAGGAGTTCATCGGTTTCCTGGGGTGTCAGCACAGCCGTGGGTTCGTCCAGGATCAGGACTTTGGCTTCGCGGACCAGCGCCTTGATGATTTCGACGCGCTGCTGGACACCCACAGGGAGGTCCTCCACGAGGGCGTCGGGATCGACGTCGAAGCCGTATTGATCGGAAATCTCCCGGATTTTCTTCCGGGTTTCTTCCATGCTCAGCACACCGCCAAAAGTGGTGGGTTCTGCGCCGAGCGCCACGTTTTCTGCCACCGTGAAAACGGGAACCAGCATGAAGTGCTGGTGCACCATGCCAATACCTGCTGCCATGGCGTCGCCAGGTCCACGGAAGTTGACCGGTTGGTCATCCACCAGGATCTGGCCTGCTGTGGGCTCATACAGCCCGTACAGCACGTTCATCAGGGTTGATTTACCGGCACCGTTTTCGCCCAGGAGGCAATGGATCTGGCCGGATTCGACGACGAGGTCGATGTCTTGGTTGGCGTAGAAGGTCCCGAAGGCTTTCGAGATCCCCTTCAATTCGAGTTTCACAACTCCCACCGTTCTGTGAGTCCGAGGGACAGCTGTACTGCTCCAAAGCCACTGGCTTTGAGGCCCAGCGTAGTCAGGGCAAAAACGCGCCGCCAGTACCGGGGCTCGGTACTGGCGGCGCGTCCAGGAATTGATTTACTTCTTGGGGCTCGCTGCCGATTCGACAACCAGCTTGCCGGAGACGATGTCTGCCTTCAGGGCATCGAGTTCGGACTTGGTTTCTGCGGTCACGGCCGAGTCAAGGTCGTGGAACGGAGCAATCGCAACGCCATCGTTTTCCAACGTGCCAACGTAGGCCTCGTTGGTGAACTTGCCGTCCTTGTCATCCTTCACCACGGTTTCAACGGCCTCGCCCATCTGCTTGACCACGGAGGTCAGCATGAGGTCCTTGTATTCGGGGGCGGTGAGGTAGCCGTCGGAGTCAACCCAGATGAGCTTGACGTCCTTGCCTGAGGCCTTGGCTTCCTTCAGCGCAGCGCCTGCACCCTTACCAACCGGTCCGGCCACGGGCATGATGATGTCCGCGCCCTGGTCCAGCAGGTTGATGGTGACCTGCTTGCCGGTGTCCTGCTTCTCGAAGTCACCCGTGAATGAGCCGTCCTGGGTGTTCTTGTCCCAGCCGACAACCTGGACGGTCTTGTTCTTGGCCTTGTTGTAGGCCTGGACACCGTCGTAGAAGCCGTCCATGAAGATGGTGACCGTGGGGATCTTGATGCCGCCGAAGGTACCCACCTTGCCCGTCTTGGACGTGGCCGCAGCTGCGTAGCCTGCCAGGTAGGCCGCTTGTGCCGTGTCATAGACGATCGGCTTCACGTTGGTGATGGGGGTTTCGTACGAGTAGTCGATAATCGCGAAGTGCTTGTCGGCGTTCGCAGCGGCGGCAGCCTTGGTGGCGTCGCCGAGGAGGAAGCCGACCGTAACCGTGAGGTTGCAGCCTGCGGAGACCATGCCGTTGAGGTTCGTCTCGAAGTCGCTGTTGGCCTTGGATTCGGCCGACTTCACGGTGATGCCCAAGTCTGTCTCAGCCTTCTTGAGGCCTTCGAACGAGGACTGGTTGAAGGACTGGTCATCGAATCCACCGGAGTCCGAGACGATGCATCCAAGGAAGTCACTCTTGGTGGCGGTGCCGGAGCCAGCATCGGGGGCCTGTCCACAACTGGTCAGCAGGAGCGCTGCTGCGCCGAGGGTGGCAACACCGGCCATTGAACCGCGCTTCAGGGTGGCACGCAGTGGTTTCTTCAATTTTCCTCCAGGAAGAAAGTGATTGGCGCTACGACGGATGGTCAATGAGTGTCCGTTTCCTATACCTGAGGCAGAAATTCTGTTTTCACTGATGCTCGCAGCTGCGCCGAAGCGCATTGATGTCACCAACACTAGTGGCCTGGAACACACCCAGCTACCACAAATGATCCCTCCAGGTCAGATTGTTGACCTTTTGTTACCAAGCAGTAGCCGGGTGTGCAAGTCACATGCGATTCACCTGTGGATTAAAGGCGGACCAGCATCTTTCCGGTGTTCGCCCCGTCCAGCAGGTCAATGAAGGCCTGCGGTGCGTTTTCCAGTCCGTCAACGATTGTCTCGTCATAGCTGACGGACCCATCGGCCAGCCATCCGGCCATCTTCTGCGCAAATTCGGGGGCGTGTTGACGCTGGCCGCCCACCAGGAATCCACGCAGGGTGAGCTGCTTGCCGATGGCCACGGCAAGGTTCCGGGGCGCGACCGGGGGCTCGGTGGAGTTGTACTGTGCAATGGCACCGCACATGGCCACACGGCCGCCTACTGTCAGGGTTGCCAGGGCTGCTTCCAGGTGTTCTCCGCCAACGTTGTCGAAGTAGACATCGATGCCGCGCTCCCCTGCCGCATCCTTGAGCTGGTCCAGCACCGGAGCGTCGTTGTAGTTGAAGGCGGCATCAAAACCGAGCTCCAGCAACCGGGCAACCTTCTCCGGGGATCCCGCACTGCCGATCACCTTTGATGCACCCATGGCTTTGGCGATCTGGCCCACCATGGAACCGACGGCCCCAGCGGCTCCGGAGACGAACACGACGTCGCCTTCCTTGAACTCTGCGACCTTCAGCAGCCCCGCGTAAGCAGTCAGCCCCGTCATGCCCAGCGCACCCAGGAAGGCAGACGTCGGGGCCAGCCCCGACGGGACGGGAGTAGTTGCCGCGGCGTCCACTACAGCGTGCTCGCGCCAGCCCAGTTGATGCACGACGACGTCACCCACCTTGTGCGCGTCCGAACGGGACGCGATCACCTCACCTACCGCACCGCCGTCGAGCGCTGCATCCAGACGGAACGGCGCGGAGTAGGACTTGACGTCGTTCATGCGGCCACGCATGTACGGATCCACGGACATGAACTGGTTCTTCACCAGAACCTGTCCCTCGGCGAGCTCCGGGAGCGGTGCCGCTGCCAGCCGGAAGTTCTCCTGGGCCGGGCGTCCCACCGGGCGGGAGGCCAGCTGGATTTCGCGGGTTTCAGTTACGGCGCTCATGCTGCGAACTCCACGAGCTTGAGGTCTACGGCCATGTTGCCGCGGGTTGCATTGGAGTAAGGGCAGATCTGGTGCGCTTTGGCCATCAGCTCTTCAGCGGCGCTGCGGTCCAGCGCGGGCAGGGCAATCTCGAGTTCGGCAGCCAGGCCGTAACCTTCACTGTCCGTCAGGGCGCCGAAGTGGATCTTGGCAGCCACTGCGGAGTCGCTGAGGTCAACGCGTTCCTTGCGGCCCACCAGGCGCAGGGCGGAGTGGAAGCATGCCGCGTAGCCGGCAGCAAAGAGCTGCTCCGGGTTGGTTCCTTCACCGTTGCCGCCGAGCTCCACGGGGCTGGCCAGTGCTACATCCAGCTTGCCGTCATTGGTGCGGGCGTTGCCATCGCGGCCTTCGCCGGAGGCCAGTGCCTCGGCAGTGTAGAGAGTCTTCATGGTGTTTCCGTTTCTCTTCGGGAATGGATGTTCCGGGATTTTCCGGGAGTTCGTCAGAGTGAGCTGTTCAAGGCCGTGGTGAGTTTGCCGAGCGTGGCGTGGAGCTGTTCGATTTCGTCGGCAGAAAGCCCTGCTGCGTCGGCGAGGCGCTGGGGAACGGCCTGGGCACGGGCGCTCAAGGCGGTCCCGGCGTCGGTCAGAACAACGTCCACGCGGCGCTCGTCTTCGGCCGAGCGGCGGCGTTCCACCAGGCGCAGGCCCTCAAGGCGCTTCAGGAGGGGTGACAACGTTCCTGAATCCAGGCCGAGTTCGGCACCAAGGTCGCGGACGCTCCGGGGCTCCTGCTCCCAGAGGACCAGCATCACCAGGTACTGCGGGTAGGTCAGGCCGAGGTCATCCAGCACGGGGCGGTAGACCGCCGTCGCCGCCTTGGACGCCGAGTACAGCGCAAAGCAGACCTGGTGGCGGAGGCGGGGTGCATCACTCATGAATAAAACGATAGTGCACAATTCAATTGTGCACAACTCATCTGCCCCTGACGTACCCAACCGAGTCGCAGTTGAGCGCGTTCTGACGGGTCAAACGCGCTCAACTGCGAGTCAGGTGGGTTTACTGTTCAGTGCGTTTACTGCTCAGTGGGTTTACTGTTCGAGGTCGCGGATGGTTCGCAGGGCAGCTGCGGTCAGCACGCGGATGGCGTAGCCGAGGGCGCGTTCATCAACAATGAAGTCACCGCGGTGGAGATCGTACTCTTCGCCGCCCGGGGTGTGCGTACCCAGGCGCATCATGGCACCGGGAAGGTCCGCCAGGAACCAGGCAAAGTCCTCGCCACCCATGGACTGCGGCGTGAGGACCACCGCATTCTCCCCCAGCTCGGCGCGGGCAGAGGCTTCAATAAGCGCGGTCTCATGCTCGGAGTTCACCACGGGCGGCACGCCACGGGTGTGTTCCAGATGGACATCCACGCCGTAGGGCGCGGCAACCTGCCGGACGACGTCGTCCAGCAACTCCCCCGCACTGTGCCAGGCGTCGCGGTCCAGGCAACGCATGGTGCCGGCCATGTAGCCGGTTCCCGGAATGGCGTTGGGTGCCGAACCTGCGGAAATCTGGCCCCAAACCACCGACACGCCACTGCGGACGTCCACGCGGCGGGAAAGGACTGCCGGCACATTCACCGCGATTTGAGCCAGGGCGAACACAAGGTCCTCGGTCAGGTGCGGCCTGGAGGTGTGCCCTCCCCGGCCGGAAAGCTCAATCTTGATGGTGTCCGACGCCGAGGTGATGGCCCCGATGCGGGTGCCGATCTGGCCTACGTTGATCCGCGGATCGCAATGCAGCGCCAGGATACGCGGCACGCCTTCCAGCACTCCCTGTTCGATGCAGGCCAGCGCTCCGCCGGGCATGGTTTCCTCGGCCGGCTGGAAGATGATCCGGACCGTGCCGCCGAGCGGGTTGTTCTTGTGCATCCGCTGCAGCGTCAAAGCGATGCCAAGCATGGCAGTGGTATGGACATCGTGCCCGCAAGCATGGGTCACACCATGGTTCTTCGAGGCGAACGGCAAGCCGGTTTCCTCAATGATCGGCAGTGCGTCAATGTCACCACGAAGGGCGGTGGCGATGGGGCCTTCACCCACGTCAACGGTCAGGCCGGTCTCCTCAAGTCGCCTGGGCTTCAGCCCGGCGGCCTCAAGCCGCTCCACGAGCTTGTCCGTGGTGCGGAATTCCTTGAAGGAAAGCTCAGGGTGCGCATGGAGGTCACGCCGGAATTCGACGAGTCCGGGAAGGAGTTCATCCACCCAAGGACTCACAACGGGAGCTGGCTCGGTTTCAGTCGTGTAATTGCGCACGTCACAACTCTAGCCATGCCACGCCTCCGAAGAACGAAAGCCACCTCTTGGTTACGCTGCGTTCAGGCGCAGGACAACCAAAGAGGTGGCTCACGGTATAAGGAGGTTGGTTACAGCACGTCCGTATCGCCGCTGGCCTTGAGGGCATCAACAGTGCCCTTGACCAGTTGCGCGTGCTCTTTGGTGGTGACCAGGAGCGCGTCCGGGGTGTCCACGATGACCACATCCTTGATGCCAATCAGTGCAATGACGCGTTTGGTATCGGAGACCACCACGCCGCTGGCATTTTCCGCGAACACACGGGCGCCTTCACCAAGCACGGTCACTTCGTCCACATCACCGGCGTTGTTCAGGCGGCCGATCGCGGCAAAGTCGCCGACGTCGTCCCACCGGAAAGTACCGGGCACGACGGCGACATCGCCGGCTGCCGCTGCGGGCTCGGCAACGGCGTAGTCAATGGCAATCTTGGGCAGCGTAGGCCAGACCCGGGCGGTCACTTCGGCACGCTGCGGCGTATCCCAGGCCTCCGCGATCTCCTGGAGGCCCTTGAACAGTTCAGGCTGGTTGGCTTCAAGGTGCTTGAGCATGAGCGCCACGGGAGCCACGAACATGCCCGCGTTCCAGACGTAGTCCCCGGCTTCGACGTACTTGTTGGCTACTTCCTGGCTTGGCTTCTCAACGAACTCCGCAACGGCCAGCGCATTCGGTGCGCCTTCGACGTGGAGGGCAGCGCCGGAGCGGATGTAGCCGAAGCCGGTGGAAGGGTGCGTGGGCTTGATGCCGATGGTGACGATTTTTCCCATTGCGGCGGTATAGATGGCCTCGCGCACGGTTTCCTGGAAAAGATCGTCCGGGCTGATGACCTGGTCTGCCGCAAAGGAGCCCATGATGGTCTCCGGGTCGCGGCGGTACAGGATGGCAGCGGCAAGACCGATCGCGGCACCGGAGTCCTTGGGTTCACTCTCGAGCACCAGTTCGTCGTCGCCCACTTCAGGGAGCTGGCGGCAGACTGCGGCGCGGTGGGCAACACCGGTGACAACCAATACCCGCTCGCCGGCCAGCGGCTCCAGGCGGTCATAGGTGGCCCTCAGCAAGGTGCTGCCAGAACCGGTCAGGTCATGAAGGAACTTGGGCGCTGCGGCCCGCGAGAGTGGCCACAACCGGGTCCCCACACCGCCGGCCGGAATAACCGCATGGAAGCGGTTCATGGGCGATTCCGGGTATTTTGCGTCTTCTGTACTCACCGCAACACTTTATCCGACGCAGGCGCGAAGCCCTGCAGCGCGCCACGCATGTGGCATTCGTCTCAGCAAGTGGCGAAAATCGCCTGAATACTGGCACGAAACATGGATTTAACAAGGAGAGAAGCCCGTCCTAAATTGAATATGCTGTGAGCGAAGCCTAGATTTAGGCGTGAGCTACGAGTGCTCTCGCAGCAGGCGTTCCCCTTGCGTGGATCCCATGCCAGCGCCGCTGTGTTGCAGGAAGGTTTAATCAGTGCCGACAAAACCAGCTGGCACCTTGTACCGCGGCCGTGAAGGCATGTGGTCCTGGGTTGGACATCGTATTACCGGTGTAGTGATCTTTTTCTTCTTGTTGGTCCATGTGCTGGACACCTCATTGGTGCGCGTGTCCCCCGAGGCCTACACGGCCGTCATTGGTGCTTACAAGAACCCCCTCATGGCCCTGGGGGAAACGGGCCTGGTCGCTGCGATCATCTTCCACGCCTTCAACGGCCTGCGCGTGATTGCCATCGACTTCTGGAAAAAGGGCGCCAAGTACCAGCGCCAAATGCTGTGGGTCGTGCTTGCGCTGTGGCTGGTCACGTTCGCCGGCTTCGCCATCCGCCACCTTTCCCTCGCGCTGGGAGGCCACTAAGCCATGACAACCATCGAATCTCCGCGCAGCGGAAAAATCGCACCGAAGTACAACCGCACCGGCTCCAGCCGTGGCAACTTCGAGATGATCGCCTGGCTCTTCATGCGCCTCTCCGGCATCGTCCTCGTGGTGCTGATCTTCGGCCACCTCTTCGTGAACCTGCTGGTAGGCGAAGGCATCCACGCGATCGACTTCGGCTTCGTTGCCGGCAAGTGGGCAGATCCGTTCTGGCAGTTCTGGGACCTGGCCATGCTGTGGCTTGCCATGCTGCACGGTACCAACGGCGTCCGCACCATCATCAACGACTACGCCGAGAAGGATTCCACGCGCTTCTGGCTCAAGATGGTCCTCTACGCGGCCACCCTGGTCATCATCATCCTTGGCACGCTGGTGATCTTCACCTTCAACCCGTGCCCCGTCGTCGACGGCGTTCAGCTTCCTGGCGGATTCTGCCCGGCACCGTAGCGGCGCTGCCGGTTGCTCTCCCGAGCCAACCGGTTCGCCTGACGTAGCGGAGCAGCCTCCGCCGACCATCTGAATTTTTGAAAGAGAGAGCATCTGGTATGCAGGTCCATAAGTACGACGTCGTCATTGTCGGTGCAGGTGGCGCCGGCATGCGCGCCGCGATCGAGTCCGGTCAGCGCGCACGCACCGCGGTACTGACCAAGCTCTACCCCACCCGCTCGCACACAGGTGCAGCCCAGGGTGGCATGTGTGCAGCACTGGCCAACGTCGAAGAAGACAACTGGGAATGGCACACCTTTGACACCATCAAGGGTGGCGACTACCTGGTTGACCAGGACGCAGCCGAGGTCATGGCGAAAGAAGCCATCGACGCCGTGCTGGACCTGGAGAAGATGGGCCTGCCGTTCAACCGCACGCCCGAAGGCCGCATTGACCAGCGCCGCTTCGGTGGCCACACCCGCGACCACGGCAAGGCCCCCGTCCGCCGTGCTTGCTATGCAGCCGACCGCACAGGCCACATGATCCTGCAGACGCTGTACCAAAACTGCGTCAAGCACAACGTTGAGTTCTACAACGAGTACTACGTCCTGGACCTGCTGATCGTCGAAGAAGACGCAGTGCGCGAAGACGGAACCCCGTACAAGCAAAAGCGCGTTGCCGGTGTGGTCTCCTACGACCTCGCCTCCGGTGAGCTCCACGTCTTCCAGGCCAAGTCGGTGGTGTTCGCTTCCGGTGGCGCCGGCAAGGTCTTCAAGACCACCTCCAACGCCCACACCCTCACGGGTGACGGCATGGGCATCGCGTTCCGCCGCGGCATCCCCCTGGAAGACATGGAGTTCTTCCAGTTCCACCCGACCGGCCTCGCCGGCCTGGGCATCCTCCTTACCGAGGGTGCGCGTGGTGAAGGTGCCATCCTGCGTAACTCCGAAGGTGAGCGCTTCATGGAGCGCTACGCCCCCACCATCAAGGACCTCGCACCCCGCGACATCGTGGCCCGCGCCATGGCCAACGAGGTGCGTGAAGGCCGCGGTTGTGGTCCGAACAAAGATTACGTCCTCCTGGACCTGACCCACCTTGAGCCGGCGCACATCGAAGCCAAGCTTCCGGATATCACCGAGTTCGCCCGCACCTACCTGGGTGTGGAACCGTTCACGGATCCTGTTCCGGTGTTCCCCACGGCGCACTACGCCATGGGTGGCATCCCCACCAACATCACCACTGAAGTGCTGCAGGACAACGACACGATCGTGCCGGGCCTCTACGCCGCCGGTGAGGTTGCCTGCGTTTCCGTCCACGGCTCCAACCGCCTGGGCACCAACTCGCTCCTGGACATCAACGTGTTCGGCAAGCGCGCCGGCATCGCCGCTGCGGAGTATTCCAAGACCGCCGACTACGTCGAGCTGCCGGAGGACCCCGAGGCAATGACCCGTGGCATCCTGAACGGGCTCCTTACCGGCAACGGTACCGAGCGTGTGGCACAGATCCGCAAGGAACTGCAGGACACCATGGATGCCAACATGCAGGTGTTCCGCACCAAGGAATCCCTGGAGCAGGTCCTTCGCGACATCGCTTCCTTCGAAGAGCGGTACAAGCACGTTACCGTTCAGGACAAGGGCAAGCGCTTCAACCTGGACCTCCTGGAAGCCGTGGAACTGGGCTTCCTCCTGGACATGGCCAAGGTCATGACCGTAGGTGCACTGCACCGTGAAGAGTCGCGCGGCGGTCACTACCGCGAGGACTTCCCGGACCGCAACGACGAAAAGTTCATGAAGCACTCCATGGCTTACCTGGACACTTCCGTCACCGTCGATTCCTCAGCGGAATCCGTCGCGGGCATCCGTCTTGAGACGAAACCCGTCATCTTCACCCGTTACGAGCCGATGGAGCGTAAGTACTAATGACGACCGAAATGGCAGAGCCCGCTTCCAAGATCGAGCTCCCGGCAAGTGTTGCCGGTGACGGTGAAATTCCGACGTTCCACATCACGCTTCGCGTGCGCCGCTACGATCCCGAAATCTCGGACGAAGCACGTTGGGACGACTACAAGCTGACCATGTACGGCACGGACCGTGTGCTGGATGCCCTCCACAAGGTCAAGTGGGAGATCGACGGCAGCGTTTCCTTCCGCCGCTCCTGCGCCCACGGCGTGTGTGGTTCCGATGCCATGCGCATCAACGGCCGCAACCGCCTCGCCTGCAAGACGCTGCTGAAGGACCTGGACACCACCAAGCCCATCACCGTCGAGCCGATCAAGGGCCTCCCTGTGGAGAAGGACCTGATCGTGGACATGGAGCCCTTCTTCCAGTCCTTCCGCGAAGTCATGCCGTTCCTGATCAACAAGGGCCACGAGCCCACCAAGGAACGCCTGCAGTCCGTTGAGGACCGTGAGCGCTTTGACGACACCACCAAGTGCATCCTGTGCGCCGCCTGCACCTCGTCCTGCCCGGTCTTCTGGACCGATGGCCAGTACTTTGGTCCGGCGGCGATCGTCAACGCCCACCGCTTCATCTTCGATTCCCGTGATGACGCCGGCGACATGCGCCTTGAGATCCTCAACGACAAAGAGGGCGTGTGGCGTTGCCGCACCACCTTCAACTGTTCGGAAGCCTGCCCGCGTGGCATCCAGGTGACACAGGCAATCGCAGAGGTCAAGCAGGCCATCCTGTCCCGCAAGATCTAGTTCGCGTTTCACCACAAGAACACACGACGACGGCGCCACTCACCACTGATGGTGAGGGGCGCCGTCGTCGTTAATCAACTGCCGCAACCGGCTCCGCAACGCAAGGAGATCAGCGTGTCACGCTCTGAAAAGATCAGCTTCACGGGTAGTACCGGCGACGCCCTGGCCGGCATCGTGGACGTGCCCGAGGGGCCCATCCGCGGCTGGGGCCTGTACTCACATGGCCTGACCCTTGGCAAAGACAGCCCCGCGGCTTCGCGCATCTGCAAGGGGCTTGCGGAGCAGGGCGTGGGGATGTTGCGTTTCGACAACCTCGGCCTGGGTGGATCCGCTGGCGAATGGTCGGCAGGGTCCTTCAGCGTCAAAGTGGCCGATACCATCCTGGCCGCGGAGTTCATGCGGGAACAAGGCCGGGCAATTTCCTTGCTGGTGGGCCACTCGTTCGGCGGTGCGGCAGTGCTCGCCGCAGCCCGCGACATTCCCGGCCTGAACGCCGTGGTGACTGTTGCGGCACCATACGAGCCCAAGCATGTTGAGCACATGTTCGATACCGAGATGGAAGACATCCTGCGCGACGGCAGCGCGGTGGTGGACCTTGGCGGCCGTCCCATGGAGGTCCGCCGCCACTTTGTGGAGGACGTGGAACGCGCTGATCTGCGCGACTGCATCCGAACCCTCCACAAGCCCCTGATGGTGATGCACTCCCCCACCGACAACACCGTGGGAATAGACAACGCCAGCGAAATCTTCCGCACCGCCCGGCACCCCCGGAGTTTCATCTCCCTTGAGGGCAGTGAGCATCTGCTGACCGGCAAGGGCCAGGCAGCACGGGTGGCCCGCATCATCAGTGCATGGGCGGACCCGTACCTGGAAGTCGCCAACGCCGTCTAGCTAAAAGCAACGCGGGGTCAGTTGTGGCCCCTAAACCGCTTCAAAAGTGGCCATAAGTGACCCCGCGTTGCTCTTGCCTACTTGCCTATGGCGGCTTTGCTCTCGCTAAGCCATTGCTCGGCCGCCTTCTCCGGGCTCAGCCTCTTGAACAGAACCTCGGTGTTGATGCGGGCGGTGATCTCGGAGACCGCCGTGGATCCCGTAGGACCAATGAAAGTTGGAGCGAAGTCCATCTTGCCGATCTGGTCGATGTAGGCGGCTTCGGCCTTGCCCTGCGGTGTCAGGAGGTCCTGGATGGCCGTGCGCATGCCGGAGTTGCTGGGCACGCCGCGGTCGCTCTGGATGATCTTCGCAGCGGCCTCATTGTTGATGAGGAAGCTGACCAGCTTGGCGGCAGCATCTGTGTGCTTGCTCCGGGCTGAGATGGTGTAGAACTGCGAGGACTGGAGCCAGATTCCGGGCGTGGGCTTCTCCCCTGGGAGCTTGAGCAGCTTCAATTCTGCCCCTGAGGCTTTGCTGAGGGCAGTCAGTGAGTTGGTCCAGGTCAGCATCATGCCGGCCTGGCCCATGCCCATGAGTGTTTGCTCGGTGCTGACGTTCAGTTTCTCAACGGTCTCCGACGCACTGGGGGCAGCTCCGGATTCACTGAGCTTCAGGGAGAAGTCGAAGTAGTCCTGCACGGTTTCCTTGTCCAGGCCAAGCTGTCCCTCCTGCGTGTAGAGGGACTTGCCGCGCTGGCGGGCGAAGGCATCCAGGGAATCGTGCGTCAGGACGGTAGCCGTGCCGTAGGTTCCCTTGGGGCTCTTGGCTGTGATGTCCGCAGCGGTCTTGGCAAAGTCATCCCAGGACCAGGAGTCGTCGTCCGGCAGGGCGACACCCGCGGCCTGGAACACGGCAGGGTTCACTACTATGGCCAGGGCGTTGGCGCCGGTGGAGACGCCGTACTGCTTGCCTTGGACCTGCCCGTTTTCCAGGGCTCCCTGGTCCATCTTGGAAAGATCCAGCGAACCCTGCACCTTGGACAGGTCCAAAAGTGCGCCGCGGTTGGCGTACTCAGCAGGGTAGGCACCACCCATGGTGATGACATCCGGGGCGTCGTTGGCCGCAACCTGGGTGGCCAGTTTGTCGAAGTAACCCCCGATGTCGCCGTACTCCGGCTTGACCTTGATATTGGGGTTGGCGGCCTCGAACTCCTTGATGGCCTTGTTGGTCAGATCCGCACGGGTGGCGTTTCCCCACCATGAGAAACGGATCTCCACCGGCCCGTCTTCGGGCTGGTTGGAGGAGGGACTGGAACATGCTGCCGTGAGGCCAAGCATGCTGACGGCCGCGACGAAAGCTATGGATTTCCGGAGATGCCGGAGGGATTTACGCGTCATTGGGTAAGCTTCTTTCAGGCTCAGAAAACGGTTCCTGAAACGTATCAAGACCGTGTATATTCGTCAATAGTTTGGGATATGAACTATTTAGGCCACTCAAGGAGAATGCCGTGCCGCCCCTGCCCCTGGACCGGATCCAACTCCGGGACCCCTTTGTGCTGACCCAACCGGCCACCGGAAACTACCTGCTCTTCGGCAGCACGGATAAGAACATCTGGTCCGGCCAAGCCACCGGATTCGACTGCTACAGGAGCAGCGACCTGACCACGTGGGACGGCCCCTTCGAAGCCTTCAGGCCCCCACCAGGCTTCTGGAGCCAGGAGCAGTACTGGGCTCCGGAGGTCCACGAATACCAACGGCGCTACTACATGTTCGCGACGTTCATCGGCCCCGGCCGCCTCCGTGGAACCCAGGTTCTTGCCGCTGATAAACCTGAGGGACCCTATGAACCGTGGAGCGAGGGCCCTGTCACTCCTGCAAACTGGCAGTGCCTGGACGGCACCCTTCACCTGGATGCAGAAGGAACACCGTGGATCATTTTCTGCCACGAATGGAAGCAGGTGCACGATGGCGCCATGATGGCCCAGCGACTCAGCGCCGACCTCCGGAATGCCGTGGGCGTTCCTGTTTTCCTCTTCAGTGCCTCGGAGGCGCCATGGGCGCGCGCCCTCGATGTTCCCTCCGTCCGTGACCGGGAATTCCCTGTTTTCGTCACCGACGGTCCGTTCCTCTTCAGGCTCAGCAGCGGCAACCTCATCATGCTTTGGTCCAGCTTTGGCGATGACGGTTATGCCATGGGCATTGCCCGCAGCGAATCCGGAACAGGGCAGGGGCCATGGGTCCAGGAAGCAGAACCGCTCTGGAGCACGGATGGGGGGCACGGAATGATCGGCCGATACCTGGATGGCAGCCTGTTCCTGACGCTCCACCAGCCCAACAAGACGCCCTTTGAACGGGCTGCGTTCTTCCCGCTCAAGGAACTCGAACACACCGTCACACTTGCCGGCACCGTCCCTCCCGAAAGGCTGACATGACCCCTCCATCCCCTCCCATCGATCGCAAGGCACTGGTCCGGCGGCACAACGTCCGCCAGGACCAACTGGATCCACGCAGTCCCGTCTCCGTGGGCAACGGCGAGTTCGCCTTCACCATGGACCTCACCGGGCTGCAATCATTGCCCGACCACTATCCAGTGGGGGCACGCGATGAACTGCCGCCAGGAACACTCCTGGGGACCCAGGCCCAGTGGGGTTGGCACTCTGTACCCCCGCCCCACCCTTACGACCTCGCCGGCTCGACCGTCCTCTACGATTCACCCCGCGGCCCTGTCCCCTACGTGGACATGGTGGGTGAGATTGTGAACGATCGTGAAACGGATACCTCCCTGGCCGAAACCTGGCTCCGGGCCAATGCCCACCGGCTGGACCTGGGACGCATCGGATTCCGGTGGAGGGACCATCGAGGTGAACGTCCCCTCGAGCCGGCAGACATTGTTCAGACGGAACAAACGCTGGACCTCTGGACGGGCTCGGTCATCAGCCGGTTCACACTTGCCGGGCACCCCGTTAAAGTCACGACGGCGTGCCACCCGGACCGGGATGAGCTCGGCTTTCGCATCGAGTCCACTGCCCTTGCGTCGGGCTTGGTGGTGGGCATTGGCTTCCCGTACGGCTCCGAGGCATGGCACGACGCTGCGGACTGGACCCGGCCTGAGGCGCACACAACCACGCTCACTGGACCGTCCCCCGTGGACGAACATCACGGTGCTGCAGTGTGGACTGCACACAGGGAACTGGATGATTCCCATTATCGGGCCATCATTACCGGACAGGACCTGGCGGTGGAACAAGCCGGGCAGCACCACGTGGTTATCGCCCTGGCAACGTCCGGGGCGTTGTCCGTACCAGTGCTGGACTTCTGTGTTGAGTTCCGGTCCGCCGGGCACGGCGACTGCATCCCGCGAGGCAACAACAGGCCCGCCGGCCACGCCGGGCAGCCGGCCGGCTCCGCAAAGGCGGGCACCGGCGTCGAACTTTCTCCCGCCGGTGCCGTCATCGAAGCCTCAGCCATCCACTGGGCGGCGTTCTGGTCCTCGGGCGGAGCGATCGAGCTCGATGCCACCGACGATCCGCGCGCCAAGGAGCTGGAACGCCGGATTGTGCTGTCCCAGTACCTCACCGCGATCAACTGTTCGGGGTCTTTG
Organism: Arthrobacter sp. TmtSoilC79; assembly: GCF_059739405.1. Lineage (NCBI taxonomy): Bacteria > Bacillati > Actinomycetota > Actinomycetes > Micrococcales > Micrococcaceae > Arthrobacter > Arthrobacter sp. TmtSoilC79. The sequence goes on from NZ_AP046051.1 coordinate 3,359,528, forward strand.
CCGCCGCAGGAAACAGGGCTGGTGTGCAACTCGTGGCGTGGCCGTTTCCATCTGGAAATGCACTGGTGGCATGCGGCGCACTTTGCGCACTGGAACCGGGTGGAACTTCTGCTCCCGTCCTTGCGGTGGTACTCCACGGTGCTGGAGACCTCGCGGCAGACGGCCAAAGCGCAAGGTTTCGACGGCGTCCGCTGGCCCAAGCAGGTAGGTCCGGATGGGCGCGAGAGCCCCAGCCCGATCGGGACATTTTTGATCTGGCAGCAGCCGCACCCCATCCACCTCGCCGAACTGGTGTACCGGGCCAACCCGGGCACGGAGGTGCTGGAGGAGTTCGCGGAGATCGTTTTCGAGTCAGCCGCCTTCATGGCAAGCTTTGCCCACCCCAGCCCGCGCAGCTTCGAACTGGGGCCTCCCCTGATTCCGGCCCAGGAAAGCTACGGCTCGATCCGGTCCAAGGTCACCAATCCCACCTTCGAACTGGCGTATTGGCAGTGGGGCCTGCGGACGGCGTCAGAGTGGCGGGAAAGGCTGGGGCTGGAACCTGTTGCGGCATGGTCCGAGGTAGCAGATGGCATGGTCCCACCACGGGTGGTGGACGGCGTGTATGCCGCGATCGACGTCGAGCCCTTCACCATACGCACCGACCATCCCTCCATGCTGTGCGCCCTCGGGGTCCTTCCGCAGACCGACCTCATTGATCCGGACCTCATGCGGGCCACGCTGTCCGATGTCTTGGCCGACTGGGACTGGGGCAGCACATGGGGTTGGGACTATCCGGTGATGGCAATGACTGCCGCGCGGCTTGAGGATCCGGAAGCCGCCGTTGATGCGCTGCTCCTGGACGCCGGGAAGAACACCGTCCTGGCCAACGGCCACAACCGGCAGACGGACTCATTGCCGCTGTACCTTCCCGGTAACGGCGGACTCCTGGCCGCTGTGGCCCTCATGGCGGCCGGCTGGGACAACGGACCGGAACGGCAAGCACCGGGGTTCCCCGCGGACTGGACCGTTGCCTGGGAGGGGCTGGTGCAGGCTCCCTAGCTGCGGCGGGGGCCCACTGCTGCGCCCACGAGGGCCCCCAACCCAACCCCGACGAGGATGCCCAGGAACGGTGAATTGAAGATCAGCTGGCCAACGATCAAACCGACGGCAGCGCCCAGGAGGCAGCCGATCCACAGTTGATTGTTCATGGCGTCTCCCGGAGTAGGTGGTCTCAGGTGCGGGGAATGACTCTGCGGGACCCCAGGACCTTTTTGCGCGGAGCCTCCCCCGATTCAGTATCGGCCTCGCGAATGGCTGACCACGACGCCGACACCAGATACACCTGGCTCACCAGATTGAACCAGATCAGCAGGCCGATGATGATGGCAAAGGAAGCCAGCACCGGGTTGTTGCCGGAGCGGGCCAGGAGCTCGGTGCTGAAGAACTGCAGGACAGTGGTCCCCACGCCTGCGAGCACAACCCCCTCCAGGAACGCGCGGCGCCCCAATTTCAGGCTGCCTGCGATCCTGAACAGTACTGCCGCCGTCGCGCAGTTCAGGAGGAGGGGAACCACGATCTTGACCGTGGAGGCGATGGGCGCGGCCACTGCCTCATCGAGCTTCAGCAGGGCGATGAACCAGTCGGCAGCTGTTCCAAAAATCAGGGACGCACCTGCACTGATGATGAGGATGACGCCCAGCAACACCAGGGTGCCGGCATCGATGAGTTTCTGGAGGAGGCCGTTGCGCATGAGCGGATCAGCGTTCATTACCCCACGGAGCCCCTCCCTGACACTGGCAATCCAGCCCAGGGAGGTGAAGATGGTGACGGCTGCGGCAATCAGTGCTGTCCAGCCGAGTCCGGAGGGGTTCAGGAGCGTTTGCGGATCCACCAGGCCTTCGCCGCCATTGACCTGCAGGAGCCCAGGCGCTGCGGAAGCCACACTGCCGATGACAGCGTCTTCCAGCACCGGGTTGCCGCCCAGGACGATCCCGGCGATCGCGAAGCCCGTGGTCAGCAGGCCCGTCACGGAGAAGAACATGTTGAACCCGATGCCTGCACTCAACAGAGGCCCATGCTGGCGTGTGTAGTGCTGGAAGGCACGCATGGCCCGAATGGTGTTCAACCTGGCCATGAAGAGGGCGAAGAAAGCACCCGCTTTCTTCGGCAGGCCTTCACCTGCGCGCTTGGCGTGACCCCAATCCTGCCTCTTGCGAAGCAGCTCAAGTTTGAGCTTGGCCAGCTCAGTTGGCAGCGGAGGAACGTCCGCCTGTGTGGCGTGAATCCGCTTGCTGTTCTTCGTCAGTATCGCCGCCAAAGTCGAGCTCTTCCCGTAGCTGCCATATTCCATTGGTGTCGTGCTCGTAAAGTCCCATGCTAACCACAGGGAAGGTGGCCCGGTAATCTCTGAGCACCGTTTCGGCCTCATCCAGGTTTTCCTGGGCAACATCATGCGCCACAGTGACGTGCGGATGGTACGGGAAAGGCAGCAACCGTTCGAGGGGCCCGGATTGAAGTTTCTCGTGCAACTGCACGCACTCTTCAAAGCCTTCTTCGACGTTGACGAACACCACAGGTGACACCGGGCGGAAGGAACCCGTGCCCGAGATGGTGATGTGGAAGGGCTCCTGGGTCCGGGCTACTTCGCGGACATGTTCCCGGGTGGCCGCCCAGTCCTGGGTGGGCGTCGTGGTGATCAGGGTGATGTGGGCGGGAATGACTTCGGCCATGGGGTCGCCGAACGATGCACGCCATTCCTGCAGTTCGCGGGCGATCTCAGGTGGAAAACCAAGGATGACGCCAACACACATGGTGCTGCCGTCACCGCAGTCGGCGCCAGTGGCACCGCTCTGGCGAGAGTCGTCCGGACCGACACCCTTGCGGGTGTCGGTCTTGACGTTGAGCCGGCCAGCAGAGCACATGGAGTTAGCGGACTCCCAGGTCGCGGTGGGCATCTCCGCGGTAGGGCAGGAAACCGACCTTGGAATAGACATCGGCCAGGGTTGCTGAGGCGATTTCACGCGCCTTGTCTGCGCCGAGAGCCAGGAGTCGGTCCAGTTCCGCAGGATCTGCCAGGAGCTCGTTGGCCCGCTCCCGGATGGGTGCCAGATGGCCGGAGACGAGTTCGGCCAAGTCAACCTTGAGGTGCCCGTACATCTTGCCCTGGTAGTCGGCCACGATCTTCTCCACGGGAGTTCCACTGATGGCCGAGTAGATGGTCAGCAGGTTCGAAACACCGGGCTTGTTCTCACGGTCGTAGCGGATCTCGGTTTCGGTGTCCGTGACAGCCGACTTGATCCGCTTGGCCACCGTCTTGGGATCATCCAGGAGGTTGATCAAGCCGGCGGGCGATTCCGCGGACTTTGACATCTTGGCGGTGGGGTTCTGGAGATCGTAGATCTTGGCCGATTCCTTCTGGATGAAGGCCTCGGGCACCTGGAACGTCTCTCCGAACCGGCTGTTGAACCGGTTGGCGAGGTCCCGGCTGAGTTCCACGTGCTGGCGCTGGTCTTCACCCACCGGCACACCGTGCGGCTGGTACAGGAGAATATCGGCGGCCTGAAGGATGGGGTAGGTGAACAGGCCAACGCTTGCGTGGTCCGAACCCTGCTTCTGCGCCTTGTCCTTGAACTGGGTCATGCGGGCCGCTTCGCCCATGCCGGTGATGCAGTTCAGGACCCAGGCGAGCTGGGCGTGCTCGGGGACCTGGGACTGGACGAACAATGTGCACTTGTCCACGTCCACACCGCCGGCGATGTACTGGGCAGCTGTCACACGGGTGCGCCGCGCAAGTTCTGCCGGATCCTGCGGGACTGTGATGGCGTGCAGGTCCGGGATGAAGTACACGGCGTCATACTCGTCCTGCATCCGAACCCAGTTGACCAAGGCGCCGAGGTAGTTGCCCAGGTGCAGGGAATCGGCGGAGGGCTGCATTCCGGAGAGAACCCGGTGCTTGGCGCCGACGGCGAGTTTGGTGGACGTGCTGGTCTGCGGCGCGGCCACAGTGCCGGTTTCAGTGGTGATGGAACTAGTCATGGAGGAATACCTTAGGAAGCTTAGAGCCGGTAGTCGACTACCAGCGGTGCATGGTCGGAGAAGCGGGTGTCCCACGACGGCGCCCGGTCCACGACAGCCGAGAAAGCGGCTGCTGCGAGGCCCGGTGTGGCCAGGTGGTAGTCGATGCGCCAGCCTGTGTCAGTGTCAAAGGCCTTACCGCGCTGGGACCACCAGGTGTAGGGGCCGGCGACATTTCCTGCCAGGCCCCTGTGGACATCCCTCCAACCGATTTCTTCGCCGAGGAAGCGGTCAAAGTAGGCTCGCTCCTCCGGAAGGAAGCCGGCACGCTTGACGTTGCCCTTCCAGTTCTTGATATCCAGTTCGGTGTGTCCGACGTTGAGGTCACCCACCACCAGGGCGTGGTCGCTGTGCTTGGCGAGTTCCGGCAAGCGGACCGTCATGGCGTCGAGGAAGCGGAATTTATCATCCTGCTTGGGGGTGCCGACTTCTCCGGAGTGCACGTAGGCGCTGACGACGGTCAGCGTGGCGGGTTCCCCGGCGGAGTTCTTGACGGCGTAGTCGGCTTCAACCCAGCGGCCTGAGGTGTCGAAATAGGAATCGCCGATCCCAATGCGCGTGGCGGTGGGCTCTTCGCGGGAAGCAATCGCCACACCGGCCCGGCCCTTGGCCTCAGCTTCGGTGTGGAGGATGTGCCAGCCTTCGCCGATCAGCTTCCTGACGATGTCATCAGGCGCGCGGACCTCCTGCAGGCAGAGAATGTCAACATCGCGCGGCTCCAGCCATTCCGCCATGCCGTTCTTGTAGGCAGCCCTGAGGCCGTTGACGTTAACTGACGCGATGCGAAGGAAGTCCTTCTTCAATGCCGTACTCACCCGGTCCACTCTAGTCGATGATGGTGCCGGCTACGGGCTCGTCAGAGCCGCCGGAGGACTTGATCATGTCGCGCGCATTGGTAGCTGTAATGGCAATGGTTTCCAGCGCGCGGTTGATGGTGTCCTGATCGGCTGCACCACCCTTGGCCCGTTCCTCGTCCACTACGCGGACTTGGACCTGGACGATCTTGAACGAGTGGTCCAGCTTGAGGTCCCGAACCTCGTCGGTCTTGCTGCGTTCGGCGACGACGCGGGTACCCCCGTTGTCGGCGGTGGACGACGACGGCGCGCGGCCGGCTGCGGCGTTGAACGCATTTTGCGCTTCGGTCAGCTTTGCGCCGGCACGCTGCGCGGCCCTGCGGATGCTGAGCACCACGAAGGTGGCCAGGGCAAGCCAACCGAAGGCCACTACTGCGACGACCCAACCCACAACATCGTTCTGGTTGGCCGCGAAGATCACGGCTACCAGGAACGCGATGATGACAACGGTCATCCCCAGGCCGCCAATGCGGAAGCCTTTGAACATGCCTTTGCCGGCGGGAGACGTGGACGGGTGCGGGTCACCGAGAGATTGCATGGATCCATTCTCTCAAACGCTCAAAGGTGCCTGCGCCAGCTTCCACGGACGGCGAACACCAGCCCCCAAGCCCCGGGTTTTTGTACAGCTAATGCCCCCAAGACGCCTCTTTCGGGGCATTAACTGTACAAAAACTCCATCACTTAAGGAACAGCTGGCGCAGCCTTCCGGTGGTCAGCATGATCCCCAGAGCGATCATCACCCCGTAATAGCCCACGTGGATTGCCGTGGCAGGGCTGAAGGAGCCCACGCTGATCTGCCGCAGCAACTCCACCCCGTGCCAGAGGGGCATGGCCTGGATGAACCACTGAATCACCTGCGGGTAGACGCTGAGCGGGTAGAACGTGGCACTGAACAGGAACATGGGCAGGAGGAAGAAGTTGATCCAATCCATCTGTTGGAAGGTCTTCATGAAGCTGGTGATGCCCATGCCGAAGCTCGCGAAGCCAAAGGCGATCAGCACCGAGGCAGGAATGACCAGGATGGCCCACCAACTGGTGAGCAGCCCCATGACACCCATCACGGCGGTGAACCCCGTGGCGTAGAGCAAGCCGCGCAGAAGGGCCAGGAAGATCTCGCCGATCGCCACATCCAGGGGCCCCAGGGACGTGTAGAGCATCCCTTGGTAGAGCTTGGCAAAGTTCATCTTAAAGAAGACGTTCCAGGTGGAGTCGTAGATGGCGCCATTCATTGCCGAGACCGCCAGGAGTGCCGGGGCAATGTAGGCGGCGTAACTGATTTCCTCACCACCAGGGCCTTGCACGGTGCCCACGATCGAGCCCATGCCCACGCCCATGGCCAGCAGGAACAGCACCGGCTCGAAGAATCCGGACACCATCACCAGCCAGGTGCTGGACTTGGCCGCCATCAGCCCCCGGCCTACCACTGCCTTGGCGTTGCGGGAGTACAGCGAACCGAACTTTCGCTCACGGGCAACGTCCGTGGCGCTGTGCCCGCCTGTGAGGACACTCATGAGCCCATCCTTTTCACGAATTGGCGGCGCACCATGATCCAGCCGACGGTGGTTGTCGCCAGCAGGAACACCACGTGGGTGATGGTCAGCAAGGGATTCTGGTCCATCCCGTAGGTGAAGACCCGGCCCAGCTCCGTTCCATGCCACACCGGTGAGATCCAGCCGATCCAGCGAACCGCGATGGGAAGGGAATCCAGCGGGAAGAACGTCCCGGAGAAGAGGAACAAAGGCATGACGATGAACCGCTGCACCAATGCGAATTGCCCTTTGTCTTGCTTGATGCTGGCGGCATAGGCCATCAGCGGCAAACCAAAGGACAGCGCCGCAACTGTTGCCACAACGGCAGACACCCAACCCCAAGGGCTCGGCGAAGCTCCGAACAACGCCACCACCACGAAGTAGACCACGGACTGCAGGAGGAACCTCAGGGTGCTGGCCATGATGTGGCCGCTGGCGATTTGCTCGGGAATCAACGGCGAGGCGTGCGGGCCGTAGAACACGCGGCGCCACTTGAAACCGTCCATGATGGGGTAGGAGAACTCCCCCGATGCCGTCATCACCGCCGCGGAGACCAACAATGCCGGAGCCACAAACTCCAGATAGCTGACACCTCCGAACGCTGCCTCGCTGTTGGCATCCACCAAGCTGGCCAGTCCCACGCCCATGGCAAAGAGGTACGCCACCGGTTGGCCCACGCTGTACAGGATCACGGACCACCCGTAGTTGCGCATGACGCGGAGCACCTGCTCCGCGTAGAAGAAGGAACCCCATCGCCGCGCCCTGGCCGCCGACACCTCAGGTGAGTGGGCCCGCAACGGTTGCGCCGCCGTCGTGATTGGTTTGTTTGTTGAGTCAGTCAACTGTTCCCCTAGTCAACGAGGCTCCTGCCGGTCAGCCGCAGGAACACGTCCTCCAGCGACGAGCGGCGCACCAGCGAGGTCATCGGATGCAGCCCACGGGCAGAGACCTGCTCCAGCGCGGCCTCGCCGTCGTGGGCGTAGATCAACACGCGGTCAGGCAGTGTCTCCAAACGCTCACCAATGCCTTGGAGCTCGACGCCGATGGTCGCGTTCCGCTCGGATCCAAACCTGAGTTCAAGTACTTCACGCGATGAGTGCTCGCGGATGAGGGTCGCCGGGGACCCCTCGGCCATGATCCGACCCTTGTCCACCACGATCAGGCGGTCGCACAACTGCTCGGCTTCATCCATGTAGTGCGTGGTGAGGATCAGCGTGACGCCGCTTTCCTTCAGCCGGAACAGCCTGTCCCAGAGGATGTGGCGCGCCTGCGGATCAAGGCCGGTGGTGGGCTCATCCAGGAGCAGGATCCGGGGCTCGTTGATGAGGGACCGGGCAATCGTGAGCCTGCGCTTCATGCCGCCTGAGAGGGCATCGACCTTGGAATTGGCTTTATCCGTCAGCTGCGCGAATTCCAGCAGTTCATCGGCCTTTGGCTTCAAATAGCTCAGGGGCAGGCCGAAGTAGCGCCCGTAGACGATCAGGTTCTCGCGGACTTTCAACTCTTCGTCGAGGTTGTCCTGCTGCGGAACCACGCCAAGGTGTGCCCGGACCTCAGGGCCGTTCGACTCGGGGTCCAGGCCCATGATGGTCAACGAGCCGGACGTTCTCTGGGACACGCCACCGATCATTTTCATGGTGGTGGACTTGCCGGCGCCATTGGGGCCAAGCAGCCCGAAGGACTCCCCCGCCGGCACGTCGAAGGAGATGTTGTCCACGGCAGTGAGCTCACCATAGGACTTGGTGAGGTTCCGGGCGCTGATGACGAAGGGGCGGTTCATGCCGACGCTGGCTTGCGGGGACTCTGACTGTTTTGATGACGGTTTTGATGACTGTTTTGATGACGGTGTAGCAGAGCGGGTCGCTTCATTGTGCACCCTCAGCAGACTAGTAGCGCCCACCGACATGTGAAAGGGCTCTTGCAGATATTCCTGCATGAGCCCTCTCGATTCCGTATAGATCCCGTCAACTGCCCGGCTGCGAGCGCAGGACCTCCAACCGCTGCCTGAACTCGGTTTCGTCAATTTCTCCGCGGGCATACCGCTCACGGAGTACGCCCTCTGCCCCTTGCGCTGCGGCCCAGTGATGGTTCCTCCACCACGTCCTCCGGGCGAGGAAAATGAACAGGCCGATCACAAGAATCCAGAACAACGGGAACAACAGGAAGAACGGCCACGCTACGCCGTCTCCCCACGGCCCGTGCATTGCGACGGCGGCCGGTACCTGTGCCAGTGTGCTCCCGGATGTTGTGGTCGCCCCGATGATGGAAGTCAATGCGGTGAACATGTCGATGATCCAAACTCTCTCCGCCGGTGCCGGCGCGAACCGTCTTTCGGCTCTGGTTCGAGTCTGCCGATCGGCGGGCGGCGTGGCGTCCGCCGTCGGGAGTCACCTTGGGAGGCCCCGCTACTCCCGGTGGAGTCGCCTGGGAAGGATCAGCTGCTCCAGCCGGGCTTCACCAAACCCGACTCGTAGGCGAGGACTACCAATTGCGAGCGGTCGCGGACCATCAGCTTGGTCATGATGCGCGAAACGTGGGTCTTGGCTGTCAGTGGTGTGATGAAGAGCCGCTGGGCGATCTCGGCGTTGTTCAGGCCCTCTCCCACCAACGCCAGGACTTCGCGCTCACGTTCGGTCACCTGTTCCAGCGGGATGACCTTCGCCGCCGCCCGGCTTTGCGAGGCAAGCTGGGCCATGATGCGCCGCGTCACCGAGGGCGAGAGCAGTGCGTCTCCGTCGTGTACTACCCGGACAGCCCGGATGAGCTCGGCCGGCTCGGTGTCCTTCACCAGGAACCCTGCCGCACCGGACCGGACGGCCTCGGCTATGTACTCATCGAGTTCGAAAGTGGTGAGGATGATGATGCGGGTACCGGCCAGGTCAGGGTCGCTGAGGATTTCCCGGCCTGCGGCAAGTCCGTCCTGGTCCGGCATGCGGATGTCCATGAGGATGACGTCCGGTTTGTCGCGGGCAGCCAAGCGGACAGCCTCCCGACCCGTCCCCGCCTCAGCCACAACTTCCATGTCCGGCTCGGCGTCCAGGAGTGCGCGGAAGCCCGCCCGAATGAGTGTTTGGTCATCGGCGAGAAGGATGCGGATCACGGCGTGTTTCCTTCCGGTTCAGTCGGCAAGCCGGCGTGGACTCGAAGGCCCGGGTCCAGTTCATGGAGGGTGAGCGTACCGCCCAAGGCCGACGCCCTCTCCCGCATCCCCGTGAGGCCGTTGCCTGGGGCCGCGCCGCGCATGCCACCGCCGTCGTCGTCGATGGTCACGGTCAGCAGTCCGGCGGCTTCAAGGATACGCACGACGGCGGATTGGGCGCCTGAGTGCCTCCCGACGTTGGTGAGGGCTTCCTGGATGATCCTGTAGGCGGCTTCCTGCACGGCCGGGGTGATGGCGCCGTGGTCGGAGTTGTCCTCCAGTGTCACCTGCAGGCCGCTGAACCCGGCGTTTTTCACGAGACCGGGGACTTTGGCCAGGCCGGGACGGGCTGCCGGTGCCAGCGGGACGTCCTCCCGCAGCACGCCCAGGAGTTGCCGGACCTCTGTGAGTGACTCCTTGCTGGCGGCCTTGATGGCTTCCAGGGCCGGCCTGAGCTTCTCGGGATCGTCGGCGCCAACATGCAGCGCCACCGATGCCTGAACGTTGATCATGGAGAGCGAATGGGCAACGACGTCGTGGATGTCCCTGGCCAGGGTGAGCCTGTATTCGTCGCGCTCGGCCTTTTGTGCTTCCTCGCGGCGCCTGCGGAATTCGGCCAAGCGTTCGCTCCGGCGCCGGAAACCCTGCCCGATCAGCACAAGGATCGCAGCCCACGCCACGCCTGCGGAGGCCCGCACCGCCCAGTTGGGGTCCCCCGGGAGGAGGGCAGCAGTGATCACCGCGGCCGCAGCGATCCCGGCCCCCGTCCACGCTTGCCAGCGCAGGCCTGCCGCTGCCGTCAGCACGATCCCCAGCGCCAGGGACAACACCACCGGTCCCCACGCATAGCCCAAAGCCAGGTAGGTCCCTGTTGCCAGGAGAGCGACCGGGAGCATCACCTGCGGGGCACGCCTGCGGAAGGCCAACCCTGCCGGTCCAGCCAGGAGCAGGAGGATCGCCAGGGCGTCCAGTGGCCGGGGCGCGTCCTGGCGGCCGGCGGAAAACAACGTCCCCACCACTTGGACCACTGCCACAGTGATGACGATAAAGCTCGTGGGCGGGCCGGCGAATCGGCGCTGGCCCGGAAATGGCACTGACCCCGAACGCCTTGGGGACCCCTCGGGCCTTGGTGACCCCGCGGGTCTGGACTCCTGTGGCCCGGACTCAGGGGGCCTGGGCTCTGGGAATCGGGGCTGCATACACAGAGCCTAGCTGTGCTCCACGGGTGAGTCGTCGGGCTAAAGGAGCAGCCCGCCTACTCCCGGAGGAGTACGCGGGCCGCGGAGCATGCGGGGCCGTTTCGGGGGTTCCCTGCAAAAGATGCCGTGCGCACGGCATCTCCTGCAGCTTGGCCCCGAAACGGGCTCCGGATGAGTTCGGGGGAACCTAGGCGATGCCTGCCTGACGCTCAGCACTCTCCACGACGTTCGCGAGCAGCATGGCCCGGGTCATCGGACCCACGCCGCCCGGGTTCGGGGACAGCCAGGCGGCGACGTCGGCAGCTGCCGGGTCCACATCTCCGGTGACAACAGCCTTGCCGTTGCCGTCGTCCACGCGGCTGACGCCGACGTCGAGCACTATGGCGCCCGGCTTGAGGTCTTCGGCCTTGATCATGTGCGGCACACCGGCAGCGGCGATCACGACGTCGGCCTGCCTGAGTTCCGCCGGCAGGTCCACCGTTCCGGTGTGGGCAAGGATGACCGTGGCGTTGACTTCCTTGCGGGTCAGCAGCAGTCCGATGGGGCGGCCGATGGTGACGCCGCGGCCAACCACCAGGACACGCTTGCCCTTGAGCTCAATGTTGTGGCGGCGGAGCAACTCCACGCAGCCCTTGGGCGTGCAGGGCAGCGGGGACTTCATCTCGCCGTTGACGTTGGCCACCAGGCGGCCAAGGTTCATGGGGTGCAGGCCATCGGCATCCTTGTCAGGATCCATGGCTTCGAGGATGACGTCCTGGTCGATGTGCTTGGGCAACGGCAGCTGGACGATGTAGCCGGTGCACTCAGGGTTGTTGTTGAGCTCGCGGACAACCTCCAGGAGGTCTTCCTGGCTGATGTCTTCGGGGAGGTCGCGGCGGATGGACTGGATGCCAACCTCTGCGCAGTCCTTGTGCTTGCCGCCGACGTACCAGGTGCTGCCGGGGTCCGAGCCCACCAGGATGGTGCCCAGGCCCGGGACGATTCCCTTGGCGGCGAGGACGGAAACGCGAGTGGTCAGTTCTGCCTTGATGGCTGCGGCGGTGGCCTTGCCGTCAAGGATCTGTGCGGTGGACTGTGTCATTCCATCTGCTCTTTCTGGTGGGTGACCTGTGTGGAGAAGTCTCGTAGGAGGCTCATGCCAACGGGACCCGCCGCCGTAGGTGTGGCGGCGGATCCCGTCGGCTCCGGGTCAGAGCCCGGGTGGTGCTTGTCTATCCGCGGAAAATGCGGATTACCACTGCTCGTGCTGCGGGTACAGCGGGAAGTCAGCGGCCAGCTTGTCAACGCGTGCCTGGAGGGCTTCCACGTCCGTAGCCGAACCGGCCTTCAGCGCGGCGGCGATGATCTCGGCAACCTCGGTGAACTCGGCAGCACCGAATCCGCGGGTAGCCAGGGCAGGGGTACCAATGCGGAGGCCGGAGGTCACCATCGGCGGGCGGGGGTCGAACGGAACAGAGTTGCGGTTCACGGTGATGCCCACCGAATGCAGGAGGTCCTCGGCCTGCTGGCCGTCCAGCTGGGAGTTGCGGAGGTCAACCAGCACCAGGTGGACGTCGGTGCCGCCGGTGAGGACAGAGACGCCGGCTTCGGCGACGTCGGACTGGTTCAGGCGGTCGGCGATGATCTTGGCACCCTCGAGCACGCGCTCCTGGCGTTCCTTGAACTCCTCGCCGCCGGCGATCTTGAAGGCAACGGCCTTCGCGGCGATCACATGCATGAGCGGACCGCCCTGCTGGCCCGGGAAGACGCTGGAGTTCAGCTTCTTGGCCCACTCCTGCTTGCCCAGGATCACACCGGAACGGGGGCCGGCCAGGGTCTTGTGGACCGTGGAGGTGACGACGTCGGAGTACGGCACCGGGCTGGGGTGCAGTCCTGCTGCAACCAGGCCCGCGAAGTGCGCCATGTCAGTCCAGAGGAGTGCGCCAACCTCGTCGGCGATCGAGCGGAAGGCAGCGAAGTCGAGGTGGCGCGGGTAGGCGGACCAGCCGGCGATGATGACCTGCGGCTTCTCGGCAATGGCCTGCTCGCGCAGCTTGTCCATGTCGATGCGGAAGTTCTCTTCTTCAACCTGGTAAGCGGCTACGTTGTAGAGCTTGCCGGAGAAGTTCAGCTTCATGCCGTGGGTCAGGTGCCCACCGTGTGCCAGGGACAGGCCAAGGATCTTGTCGCCCGGGGTGATCATGGCGGAGAGCGCAGCAGCGTTTGCCTGTGCACCGGAGTGCGGCTGGACGTTGGCGTACTCGGCGCCGAACAGTTCCTTGACGCGGTCGATGGCGAGCTGCTCAGCGACGTCGACGTATTCACAACCACCGTAGTAGCGGCGGCCCGGGTAGCCCTCGGCGTACTTGTTGGTCAGGACGGAGCCCTGGGCTTCCATGACGGCGCGGGGGGCGAAGTTTTCGGAGGCGATCATTTCCAGGGTGCCGCGCTGGCGGCCAAGTTCCTGGTTGAGGACAGCTGCGATCTCAGGATCGAGATCGGCGAGCGACTGGTTGCTGACAGACGCGGAAGTGGTTGAGGTAGTCACGGAGATCTCCTGGCTAGGCAACGGGTGGTGCTACAGGTCAGGCTACCGGCAGCAGCATTCCCGCGTCCCCTTGGTTACGGCCGTTTGATGCGGCAGGGAGCGGTCACGTGCGTGCAGCGGTAAGACATGACCCTCGGCCCAGGCGTACGATCCGTGGTCTTCATGATTGTCGCTCCCTGGTGGTAGTCCACCCAACGCCAGTTGCGACCCGTTAACAGTACAACAACGTGGCACAGGTAGGCTTGATCGTGTGACTGACTCCACCGCTTTCGTTATTACACTCTCCTGCCCCGACCGCCCCGGCATTGTCCACGCGGTAGCCGGGGCCCTCCTGGGGTCCGGCTGCAATATCGCCGACTCCCAGCAGTACGGAAGCCCCAGCACAGGCAACTTTTTCATGCGGGTGGAGGCTACGACGTCGTCCTCCCAGGAGGAGCTGACCGCAGCGCTCCGACCCGTGGCCGAATCCTTCGGCATGACCTGGAAGATCAACCCGGTTGGCGAAAAGGTGCGCACCATCATCCTGTGTTCCAAGGATGCGCACTGCCTCAACGACCTCTTGTTCCAGCAGCGCACCGGCACCTTGCCCATTGAGGTTCCCGCCATTGTGTCCAACCACCGTGACCTGGAGTCGTTGGCGGAGTTCTACGGCATCCCGTTCCACCACATCCCCGTGACGCCGGACACCAAGCCGCAGGCCGAGGCACAACTGCTGAATCTGATCGCCGAACACGACGTGGAACTGACCGTCCTGGCACGCTACATGCAGGTCCTCTCCAACGATCTGTGCACGGAGTTGAACGGCAAGGCCATCAACATCCACCACTCGTTCCTCCCCTCCTTCAAGGGCGCCAAGCCGTACCACCAGGCGCACGCCCGCGGTGTGAAGATCATCGGCGCCACCGCCCACTACGTGACGGCAGACCTCGACGAGGGCCCGATCATCGAGCAGGAAGTCATTCGCGTTGACCACGCGCGAACCGCTGCCCAGTTCGTCCAGATGGGCCGCGACGTCGAAGGCCGCACGCTGGCCCAGGCTGTCCAGTGGCACGCCGAACACCGGGTACTCCTCGATGGCACCCGCACCGTGGTGTTCAACTAGCACTGCTCCTATGCTGAGGGTATGCGGGGCATTCCTCACGCCGAGCACGAGGCTGATTTGGCGGTCTACTACGACCGTCAGGCACCTGTCCGGAACACCCGCGCGCTCACGCCACACCGTGTCGAGTGCAGAGAATGGTTCATCGGGCTCCTGAAATCCGAGCACCGTCACTCGTTGTTCGAATTGGGGTGCGGCACGGGCATTGAGGGCCTGGAGTTTGTCCGCGCCGGATTGCACTACACCGGGGTGGACTTGTCCTCTGAGAGCGTCCACTTGGCACGCTCGGCCGGATTGGAAGCTTCGGTTGCCAGCGGCCGCGGCCTGCCGTTTCCGGATGCTGTCTTCTCAGCCTCATGGACCATGAGCACCCTGCTCCACGTTCCCAACAGCGGAATTCACGACGTCGTCAGCGAACTTGTGCGGGTCACCGCACCAGGTGCGCCAATCGCCGTCGGGCTCTGGTCAGGTGAGGATGATGAGGTCCTGAACCCGGAAGACCTGGAGGAACCGCGGCGTTTCTTCAGTCGCCGGAGCGATGACACCGTGCTCAGGATTTTCGGCGGGCATGGCTCGGTTGAGCATTTCCGGACGTGGCCTGAGGGTGTGGGCGCGGAGTCCGGGCCGGGCGCGGGCAACTGGGTACAGCACTACCAATTCCTGGTCCTCCGCACCCCGGCCCCAACCAGGTGACAGCAAACGTCCCACTGACGGCCCATAGCGACGTTTGCTGTTACCCAGTTGGGAAATAAGCTGGGCACCATGGCTCCCTCTTACACTTTTGCCGGGGACACCCCGGCCATCCATGAATCCGCCTTCGTTGCGCCCACGGCTTCCATCATCGGCAAGGCCACGTTGGCGCAGGACTCCAGCGCCTTCTACGGCGTCTCCGTCCGCGCGGACACAGCTGCGATCAGCGTCGGCGCAGGCTCCAACCTCCAGGACAACGTGGTCCTCCACGCCGACCCCGGCTTCCCCTGCACGGTCGGCGAGCGCGTCTCCGTGGGGCACAGCGCCGTAGTCCACGGCTGCACGGTGGAGGACGACTGCCTGATCGGCATGAGCGCAACCATCCTCAACGGCGCAGTGATCGGCACGGGCTCGCTCATTGCCGCCGGCGCCGTGGTGTTGGAGGGCACGGTCATTCCCCCACGCTCCTTGGTGGCCGGCGTACCTGCGAAGGTCCGCCGGGAACTCACCGATGAAGAGTTCGACGGCGTGAAGCACAACGCCGCGCACTACAAGGAACTCGCGGCGGCGCACCGGGACATGCACGCCTCTTAACGCGTAATGCGAGGCCCGCTCTGCATCCTAACTTGGGGGTTTAGGATGCAGAGCGGGCCTCGCAACGTATAGAACTAGTCCAGGGAAATCGGGCCGAGCTCGTCCAGGAGGTCGCCCGGACCGGGGTTTGAGGCAACTGAAGAACCACCCAGGTGGTTCACCACGCCCCACACAGCATTCAGGCCGGTGGTCACGGCGCCCTCGGCCCAGCCGGCGGTGAAGGACACGTCATCGCCGGCGAGGAAAATCCCGCGCTGGTATTCCGGAAGCTGGTCCTGCTTGAAGTGCGTGAACAGACGTTGCTGGTAGCGGTAGTGACCGGGCAGGTTTGCCTTGAATGCACCCATGAAGTTGGGGTCGGCCTCCCAGGAAACGGTGATCGGCTGCCCGATGATGTGGCTCGCGACGTCCACGCCGGGATAGATCTGTTCCAGGGAGTGCAGCATGAGCTTCACGCGCTCCTCGGCAGTCAGCGCCAGCCATTTCAAGGCGTCGTCGTTCCATGTGTAGGACAGGAGCATCACGGCGGGCTTGTCCGGGCCGTCGTCGAGCAAGTACGTGGCCCGGTTGAGGCGGTCGGTGAGCGTCATGGACAGGACCTCGCGCCCGGTCTCCCGGTCGATGTCCTTCCAGAACGGCCGGTCCACCATCACGAACGTCTTGGACGACTGCATGTAGTGCGAGCGCTCGATCGCGGTCCACAATTCTGCCGGGAACAGCGCTTCCTCGGTGTGGATCCGGGTGGACAGCAGCCAGGACTGGCAGGTGGTCACCACGGCCTGGTAGGTGGCTTCGCGTCCCCAGTTTTCGCGGACCAGGAGGTCGCCGTTCTCCGCGCGGCGGATGTTGTCCACGGCGCCCCGCGGCGAACCGCTGTGGAGCGATGACAGAGAGGTGCCTTCGGGCCAATAAGCAAGGTTCGACGGCGCGTGCTGCCACAGTGCCTCGGGCAGCCTTTGCGCTCCTCCCGCAATGGAGCGGTGCTGGTCATCGGCGTCCGTGTAGACAACCCGCAGGATTTCGAGGATGGAGTTGGGGAAGTCAGTATCCCAACCGCCCGTGCCGAAGCCCACTTGGCCGAACGCTTCACGGTGCGCGAATCCGGCTTCCTTGAAGGACTTGCTGGCGGCGATGAAGCCGTAGAAGGTCTGCTCATCGAGTTCCGGGAGGAGCGCGTTCCAGAGTTCCTTGATCCGCTTGGTGTCGCGGGCCTTGATGGCTTCCTGCATCTGGGCGAAGGCCGCGCCATCGTTGACTGCAGCCTTCCAGGCGTCGGCCACTTCGAGGAAGAACTCCGGAAGTTCATCCGCCGTGGTGGCGTAGTGCTTCTTACCGGCGAGTTCGATGACCGTTGAGGACGTGGCGGGGGCCATGGGGTTGGGGAACTCGTTGGTATCCAGGCCCAGCAGATCCACGTAGTGGTAGAACGCCTTGCCGGAGACTGGGAATCGCATGCCGCCAAGATCTGCCACCACGCCGGGAGCCGAGGGGAAGCTGGCGGTCCGGAGGCGTCCACCGATCTGGTCGGCCTCGTAGATCACGGGCTTGAGGCCAAGCTTCATCAATTCATAAGCGGTGACGAGCCCGGACAGGCCGGCACCGATGATGGCCACTTCCGTACCGTAGAGCTCCTCGGGAACGGAGCCCAGTCCGTCGGGGTGGGCCAGGTAGTGGTCATAGCTGAAGGGGAAGTCCGGATTCAGCATGGTGATGGGGGCACCCGTTGCGTCAGGGGCTCCGGGTTCCTCGATCAGGGGAAGTTCTGTGGCGATGGTCATGACTTTGCTGCTTTCACAGATTCCGGGCCCACGGCCCTGGTGGTCAGTTCACGATAGTCCTGCTCGCTGAGCGCGGCTACCTTGGAGTTCCGGCGTCCATAGCCGAAGTAGATGGCGATGCCCACCAGCATCCAAACACCGAAGGTGATCCAGGTGTCGGCGCCCAGGTTGAGCATCAGGTAGGCACACATCAGCGTGCCCAGAATGGGAGTGATCGGGTACAACGGGACCTTGAAGCTCCGTTCAAGGTCGGGACGGTTGCGTCGCAGGTAGATGACTGCAACGTTGACCAGTGCGAAGGCGAAGAGTGTGCCGATGCTGGTGGCGTCAGCCAACGCACCCAGCGGGACCAGGCCGGCAGTGAGGGCGACGGCGGTTCCGATGATCAGCGTGCCGGCAACCGGAGTGCCGGTGCGGCGGGAGACGCGTCCAAAGACCTTTGGCATCATCCCGTCCCGGGACATGGAGAGCATGATGCGGGTCTGGCCGTAGAGCACGGTCAGCACGATGCTGGCGATGGCCAGCACAGCGCCGATGGAGAAGACCAGGGCAACCCAGGGCTGGCCGGTGAGCTCATGCAGGATCTGGACCAGGGCAGCTTCTGTCCCGTCGAACCAGTCCCAGGGGCGGGCACCGATGGCTGCCACGGCAACCAGGACATAGATGGTGGTCACAATCACCATGGAGAGCATGATGGCTCGAGGCAGATCGCGCTTGGGGTTCCTGGCTTCCTCGCCGGCTGTGGAGGCGGCGTCAAAACCGATGTAGGAGAAGAAAACACTGGACGCTGCTGCGGACACGCCGGCCGCGCCCATGGGCAGCAGTGGCTCGAAGTTCCCTGCGTTGAAGGCAGTGAATGCCACGGCGCAGAAGAAGATCAGGATGCCCACCTTGACCATGACGATCGCCGTGTTGATCCAGGCGCTCTCCCGGGCACCCCTGACCAGCAGGACCATGGCCAGGATCACGATCACCATGGCAGGGACGTTCACCAAGCCACCGTCACCTGGCGGCTGGCTGATGGCATCGGGAAGGAACTGGCCGAAAGCGGCCAGGGTTTCATTGACATACTGCCCCGCGCCGACGGCGACTGCTGCCACGGAAACGGCGTATTCGAGCACAAGGCACCAGCCGCAGATCCACGCCATGCCCTCGCCCATGGTGGCGTAGGAATAGGAGTAGGACGAGCCGGCCACCGGAACAAGGCCGGCCATTTCGGCGTAGGACACGGCGGAGAGCAGCGCAGCCAAACCTGCGATCACAAAGGAGATCCAGATGGCGGGGCCCGCCAAAGGCACGGATTCGCCGAGGATCACCAGGATGCCGGTGCCCAGCGTGGCGCCGACGCTGATCATGGTCAGTTGGAGGACGCCGAAGCTGCGGACCAGCGGCGTACCGCCCTCACCGCTTCCTGCTTCGCTGACCATCTGGCCAATCGGCTTGCGGCGCAGCAGCTGAGCTCCCAGGCTCGGCCTCGTGGCGCTCACCGCCGTTGTATTTTCGGTGTTCACAGGCACGGTCACCCTTGACGTCCCTTCAAAGTAGTTTCGATTTCCCCTCCACAAGACTGGCATGTGAGCCACCTCTCACCATGGTGCAAAATGACCTATAGTGTTCAACCATGAGACGTAATGCACACTATCAAGGAGCCGCTTCAGCGGCCCTCTCGGGACAGGTCACCGTG
The DNA here is from genome assembly GCF_059739405.1 of Arthrobacter sp. TmtSoilC79. Taxonomy (NCBI): domain Bacteria; kingdom Bacillati; phylum Actinomycetota; class Actinomycetes; order Micrococcales; family Micrococcaceae; genus Arthrobacter; species Arthrobacter sp. TmtSoilC79. The sequence continues at coordinate 3,378,677 of NZ_AP046051.1, forward strand.
GACCTGTCCGCGATTTCAGACAACATCAAAGCCTTGAAGGCACGCACCGCAGCGCCGCATTTCATGGCCGTCGTCAAAGGCAACGCCTATGGCCATGGACTCATCGACGTAGCCCGCACCGCTGTAGCCGCGGGGGCCGACTGGCTCGGAACTGCCCAGCTCAGCGAGGCCATCGCCCTTCGCAAAGCCGGCATCAGCACCCCCATCCTTTCGTGGCTGTATCTGGCATCCCAGACGAGTTCGGCCATCCTTGAGGCACTGGAAAACGACATCGATGTTTCCCTCGGAAGCGTCAGCCAACTTGAGGTTCTGGCAGGCATCGCACAGCGGGTGGGCCGGCCCGCCGTCGTGCATCTTGAACTGGACAGCGGCCTGAGCCGCGGAGGAGCACGGAAGGAAGACTGGGCAGAACTTGTGAGGCAGGCACGCCTGGCCGAACTGGACGGCACGCTCCGCGTCCGGGGGCTCTGGACCCACTTGGCCTGGGCCGACGTTCCTGCCCACCCGGGCAACGCCACCGCCGTGGCCGAGTTTGAGGACGCTGTGCGGGAGGCCCGGGAAGCCGGCCTGAATCCCGAACTCCGCCATGTTTCCAGCTCCGCCAATATCCTTGACCGGCCCGAATTCCACTTCGACATGGTTCGGGCAGGACTGGCCATCTACGGCCTGGCACCTGCGGACCACCTGAACCCGGCTGACTTTGGACTGCGGCCGGCACTGAGTGTGACGGCACCGCTGGTCATGGTCAAAAAAGTTCCGGCAGGCACCGGCGTCAGCTACGAACACCAGGCCATCACCTACGAACCGCGCTACCTCGGACTCATTCCACTCGGCTACGCGGACGGCATCCCCAAGGGCATCAGCGGGAGGTCAGTGGTGAACATTGCCGGCCGCAGTGTCCCTGTGATCGGCAAGGTGTGCATGGACCAGTTCATGGTGGACCTGGGTCCTGATGCCTCAGGGATCAACGTCGGGGACACGGCAGTATTGTTCGGCGACCCGGCCAGCGGGGCGGCGAGCGCCGACGATTGGGGCGCCGCGATCGGCAGCCACGGCGACGAAATCATCAACAGGATCGCCCCGCGCCTTCCGCGTGCCTACGCAATCGGTGCCGACCAGAACGCCGCCTACCAGTGCCCGGACTACCAGGAGCCGGCCGACGCCGGGCAGGGCAATGTCGCCTGAGCCCGCCACCTCCCGCCTGAGTTTCGTCACGCTCGAACAGTTTGTTGAGCAGCTGCCGCCGGAGTTGAGAATGCTTCACGACGGCGGCAGCGGCTCGTCGCTGCTGCGGTGGGTGGAACCCAGTGAGCTCGAAGATCCCACCCCGTACTTGCCAGAGGGTGAGTTCCTGTTGACCGCCGGGCTGCCCTTCCTGGGGAAGGGTGGCTCGGCGGCAAAGGTGGACGCCTATGTGCGGCGGTTGGTGGAGGCGAAGGTTGCTGCGCTGGGTTTTGGCATCAGGCCCTATTTCGACGCCGTGCCTGATGCTTTGCTCGGCGCCTGCCGGAAGCATGGCCTGACCTTGTTCGAGGTACCGGAGTCTGTTCCGTTCGCCGCCATTGGACTGGAGTTTTCACAGCTCCTGGAGACCGACAACGCGAGGGTCTTTCGGCAACTGGCAGAGACCAACCGTCAACTCATGCGCGCGGTCCTCTCCCCCAGGCCTGAACACGAGCTCCTGGCAGCACTGGTTCAGCGGGTCCCTGTGTGGGCCATCCTGGTGGGTGCGGACGGGCGGGTCCGGGCGCGCGGGCACAGTGCCGGCGGCAGCACCGGCGTCGAGCATTCCTTGTTGGCGCCGATGCTGGAGCGGCTGCTGTCCGGCAGCGGTCCGCGCGTGGAGATGGACGGCTTCGAGGAGGCGGGCTCGTCCTTGGTGGTTGGACATCCGCTCCGCAGTACCAAGGATGCAAACCTTGGCGCGCTTATCCTTGGCTCGGATACTCCGTTGACGCCTGCCCAGAACAACGTGGTGCAGTCGGCCGTGGGGCTGTTGGAACTGCTGGTGCGGCAGAGAACCAGCGGCTCGCTGGCTCCCAGCCAACTGGCAACAGCGGTGCTGCTCCATCCGGATTCGCTGGCTTCCGGCTCAACCAAACAGCTCAATGGGCTCAAGGACCTGCTGGCCCAGAGCTTGTCCTCCACCAGGTCCGGGCAGATGCGCGTGGTTCAGGGCATCAGGGTGGAAGGCGCAGCCGACGACGGCCCGGTTCGTGAGCTGCTGCAATGGCGGAGGCTGTTCGACACCAAACTGGTGGAGATCACCGAGTACGGATTCGCGGCGATAACCCGGCTGAAGGTGGACGACGCTTTGCTGGCCGACATCGAGAAACTGGGATGGCGCCTGGTGATAGGCGAACCCACCGAGCTGACGGGCCTGACCGCTGCCTACCAACGGGCCACGTCACTGCGGAGCCGGGTGTTGACCACCGGCAAGAGCGCGCGCGTGGACGAAGTGACGTGGTCAGTTGCCGGGCTTCTGGGACGCGAAGCCGGAACCATGCTTGCCGGACGGCTCCTTGGACCGGTGTTGTCGCTGGAGGCGGACCGGCGCGATCCGTTGCTGGCCGTCCTGCGCGGTTGGCTTAGCGAAAACGGCAGCTGGGACGGTTCGGCCAAACTCCTTGGGCTCCACCGGAACAGTGTCCGCCGGCAGATCGGGGTCCTGGGCGAACTGCTGGACATGGACCTCAACCAGGCACAGGTGCGGGCCGAGCTGTGGTTCGCGCTCCAGTATGTGGAGGAGTTGATGCAGGCAGGGGCAGACGGGATGGTCGCCTAGCTGCGCTGGTCCCATTTCCCGTAGAGTTCCGGCCGGCGTTCGCGCAAGTACGGGACTTCCTCCCGCGCCGCTTTCACCGTGTCCGTGCCGACCTCCGCGAACAGCAACGTTGGGGAATCCCCCGCCGCGGCAAGCAACGATCCATCCGGCCCGGCAACCACGCTGCCGCCCAGGAAGTTGTACACATCCTCGTGCCCCGCGTGGTTGGCATAGGCCACATTCAGCTGGCTTTCCAAAGCGCGGGCACGGATCAAGACCTGCGGCACGTTGTCGAACCCGGCCGACAGGGCCGTGGGAACGAGCAGCAGTTCAGCGCCGCGGGTTGCTGCTGCCCGCACGGCCTCCGGGAATTCGACGTCGTAGCAGATCAGCATGGACGTCCGGATTCCGTTGAAATCCACGACGGCGGGAGGTTCTTGGGCGGCGACGAATGCCTTGTGCTCCTCCGGACCGAAGAGGTGCACTTTTGCGTAATTGAGGACCTCGGCACCGGAGTCGTCCAGCAAAGTAGCCGTGATGTGCCAGCGGTTTGCAGCGGCAGCCGGCTGCGCGCCGTCGTCGTGCGCCGGCAGTTCCGTACTGACCGCCGGAAGGCTGTAGACCAACCCGATCCCATGCGTCCGCGCGATCCCGGCCAGGCGTTCCCGGATGTCCGGAAGGGTTGCCGGGTCCAGCTCAGCGTGGAGGCGCAACGGCGCGTATCCAACAGGGAACAGCTCGGGAGTGAGCAGCAGGCCGGCGCCGGCCTGGGCTGCGCGCCGGGCGGCGTCGTCGATCGTTTTGAGGTTGGCGTCGACGTCCATGACGGAAGCATTCGCCTGCAGGACGGAGAGCAGCATCTTTACCACCTAGGTTTTCGCCTGGTACCGGCGCTCACGAGGATGCCGGACGTTTCTTGGTTCCAGACTAGGCCCGGCACGCCTGCCCAGGTTGGGGCATTTGGACCTGCACCCGCGCAAAGCGGGACGCATTGCCCGCATCTCTGGCGTTGAGGGGCCCGCTCTGCAGGCATCTCTGGCGTTGAAGGGCCCACTCTGCAGGCAAATCCCCGTTCATAGCGTGCATAGCGGGCCCCACAACGGGTACGTATCCCATGTTCTTGCGTTGGAGTATGTCGGGGAGAGTTGACTCCTTGTGTTCACTTCTTGACTACAACGTTGCTTGTGGGGCAATCTTCTTGTCATGCCCGCTACGCAGCGCTCAACGAAGAGCCATCCAAGAAAACCCGGCTCGCAGTCCGCGCTGCGCCATCTGAATCAGCAACGCATCATCGAGTGCCTGTTGAACGGCCCCTCCACGCAGGCCGAACTCTCACGCCAGACAGGGCTGTCCACGGCAACGATCTCCAACATCGTGAAAATCATGCAGGACGCCGGCCTCGTTTCCACCGAGCCCACCACCAGCTCCGGCCGCCGCGCAACCAATGTGCGGCTGAACAGCAACGGCGCGGTCGCCGTCGGAATCGACTTTGGACGCCGCCACCTCCGCGTGGTCCTGGCATCACTGGGCTACCACGTCATTGCCGAGGATTACATCGAATTACCGCTTGGACACCAGGCAGAAGAAGGCATCGCCGCTGCGGTCCCGCTGCTGGAAAAACTGCTCCGGGAGAACGGGATCGACCGCACAGCAGTCGTCGGCGCGGGTGCCGGCATTCCCGGCCCCATCGACCGCCGTTCGGGCACTGTTGCCCAAGGCGCCATCCTGCCGGAGTGGGTAGGCATCGATATCCTGCACCGGCTGGAAGAAGCGCTGAATTGCCCCGTCTTTGTTGACAACGACGCCAACCTCGGCGCTTTGTCAGAAGTGACGTGGGGACCCCACAGCGGCGTCTCCAACCTCATGTTCCTCAAGATCGGCTCGGGTATCGGCGCCGGCCTGATCCTCAACGGTTTCCCCTACTACGGCAATGTGGGCATCACTGGGGAAATAGGACACGCCACCATCCATGAGCACGGCCTGGTGTGCCGCTGCGGGAACAGGGGTTGCCTCGAAACGATAGCCTCCACCACCACAATGATCGAGCTGCTGGGCCGCGGCCAGGAGAAACTCCTGACGCCGCAGGACATCGTCCGGAACTGCCTCGCCGGCGACTCGGCAACCCAGCGCGTAGTGGACGACGCCGGCCTGGCGGTGGGACGCGCTTTGGGCAACGTTTCCAACCTGATCAACCCTGAAGTGATTGTGGTGGGCGGCCCGTTGGCCGGCCTCGGCGACCTCCTGCTGGACCCCATCCGCAGGGGGCTGGTACGGCACGCCGTACCTGTGGTGGGAGAGACAACCCACTTGGCAATGTCCTCGCTGGGGGCGCGGGCAGAGGCCCTTGGAGCTGCCGCTTTGGTGTTCCAACACGCCGGTATTACCGGTAGGTAACGAAATCGTTAGCTGGCTCTTGCGTTCAAGTCTTGACGACAAGGGCCGTGATCCAGTTTACTTTTTCATCAGACAGCTCCGCCATTGCGGAGCCGACAACGAAGTCATGCATTGGAGGCGTAAGGGCTGATGACATCCCTCGACACGCAAGGTGATCCCATCCTTTTGGAGATGCGCTCGATCACAAAGGAATTCCCGGGCGTGAAGGCCTTGTCGAACGTGAACCTGCGCGTGATGGCCGGTGAAATCCACGCCATCTGCGGCGAAAACGGCGCTGGCAAGTCCACGCTCATGAAGGTTCTTTCCGGCGTTTACGGCTACGGCAGCTACACGGGCGACATCGTGTACCAAGCCGAAACACAGCAGTTCAAGGACATCCGCGCAAGCGAAGCTGCCGGCATCGTGATCATCCACCAGGAACTGGCGCTGATCCCGGAACTGTCCATCATGGAGAACATCTTCCTGGGCAATGAACCCACCAAATGGGGCGTGATCGACTGGGCAGAGGCCCGCAAGCGCTCCCTCGAACTCCTGGCCCGCGTCGGCCTCCGCGAGGATCCTGATACCCCCATCAAGGAAATCGGCGTCGGCAAGCAGCAGCTGGTCGAAATCGCCAAGGCGCTGAACAAGTCCGTGAAGCTCCTGATCCTGGATGAGCCCACTGCAGCACTGAACGAATCGGACTCCCAGCACCTCCTGGACCTGATCCTTGGCCTGAAGGGCCGGGGCATCACCTCGATCATCATTTCCCACAAGCTCAACGAGATCGAACAGATCGCCGACGAGATCACCATCATCCGTGATGGAAAGTCGATCGAGACCCTGAACGTCAAGCGGGACGGCGTGGACGAGGACCGCATCATCAAAGGCATGGTTGGCCGGACGCTTGAGTCCCGCTTCCCCGACCACGAGCCCAAGATCGGTGAGGTCTTCTTCGAGGTCAAGGACTGGACCGTGGGCCACCCGCAGATCCAGGACCGCCTTATCTGCAAGGGCTCCAACTTCTACGTACGCCGCGGTGAAATCGTTGGCTTCGCAGGGCTCATGGGCGCCGGACGTACCGAGCTGGCCCGCTCCCTCTTTGGACACTCCTACGGCCGCTTCATCAAAGGCCAGGTGTACAAGGACGGCAAGCAGGTCAACCTCCGCAGCGTCAAGCAAGCGATCGACGCCGGGCTGGGCTATGTCACTGAGGACCGCAAGTCCCTGGGCCTGAACCTTCTGGATGACATCAAGTCCACCACGGTCTCGGCGGCACTGAACAAGATCAGCAATTACTCGGTGGTGGATACCCGCAAGGAGTTCTCCGTTGCCGAGGAGTACCGGAAATCGCTGCGGACCAAGGCCCCCTCGGTTGAGGAAGGCGTAGCCAAACTCTCCGGTGGCAACCAACAAAAAGTGGTGCTGGCCAAGTGGATGTTCACCGACCCGGACCTGCTGATCCTGGACGAACCCACCCGCGGTATCGACGTGGGTGCCAAGTACGAGATTTACGGCATCATCCAGAAGCTCGCCAACCAGGGCAAGGGAGTGATTGTCATTTCCTCGGAGCTTCCGGAGCTCCTGGGCCTGTCCGACCGTATCTACACCATCTTTGAGGGCGCCATCACCGGTGTCCTGGACAAGAACGAAGCAAGCCAGGAGAGCCTCATGAAGCTCATGACTTCCGCCCGCAAAACCGCCTGACCGTTGGCCCAGCCTCGCCCCTTCCTGACACAAGGACCAAAACAATGAACGCGCTCAAGAAGCTATTTGGTGGCAATACCCGCCAGTTCGGCATGATCTTCGCCCTGGTGGCACTTATCGTCTTCTTCCAGATCTTCACGGACGGCCGCACGTTGACGCCCGGCAACGTGATCAACCTGTTCAACGGCAACTCTTACATCCTGATCCTGGCAATCGGCATGGTCCTGGTCATCATCGCCGGGCACATCGATCTCTCCGTCGGTTCCGTGGCCGCGTTCGTGGGCGTATCGGTTGCCCTCGCCATGCGTGACTGGGGACTGCCTTGGTGGGCAGGTGTGCTGTTCGGCCTGCTTCTGGGGGCGGTGATCGGCGCTTGGCAAGGCCTATGGACGGCCTATGTGGGCATCCCCGCCTTCATCGTGACCTTGGCCGGCATGCTGTTGTTCCGCGGCTTCAACCAGTTCGTCGGCAAGTCCAACACCATCCCTGTTTCCAAGGATTTCCAGTTCATCGGCTCCGGTTACCTGCCGGAGATCGGCCCGAACACCGGATTCAACAACCTCACCTTGCTCATCGGCATCGTGGCGGCAGCATTGGTTGTCATCATGTCCATGCGTGCCCGGGCCGCCGCCAAGGCACTGGGCGCCGATGTTCCCGAACTCTGGGTCGAGGTCACCAAACTGGTCTTGATCTGCGGCGCCATCCTCTACGCCACGTACCTCTTCGCCACCGGCCGCCCCGGAACCTCCTTCCCCATCCCGGGCTTGATCCTGGCCGTGCTGGTCCTGATCTACGGCTTCATCGCGGACAAGACGGTCCTTGGCCGCCACGTCTACGCCGTGGGTGGCAACCGGCACGCAGCCGAGCTCTCCGGTGTGCAGTCCAAGAAGGTCAACTTCATGGTCATGATGAACATGTCCATCCTGGCCGGCCTGGCCGGCATGATCTTCGTTGCCCGTTCCACGGCGTCGGGTCCGTTCGACGGTGTCGGTTGGGAACTGGATGCCATTGCAGCCGTCTTCATCGGTGGCGCAGCCGTGACCGGTGGCGTTGGTACCGTGATCGGCTCGATCGTCGGTGGCTTGGTCATGGCTGTCCTGAACAACGGCCTCCAACTCCTGGGCGTTGGCGCCGACCTCACCCAGATCATCAAGGGCCTGGTGCTCCTGGCCGCGGTTGCCTTCGATGTCTACAACAAGTCCCAGGGCAAGAGGTCCATCACGGGCATGCTCATCAAGGGATTCCAGCGCAACAACAACGAGATCAAGCCGGACGAAACCACATCCACCAAAGAGGTCATCTCCAAGGAAGCGTAATCCGCTCCCTGACAGACTCGCTCCACCCCACCCATACAGAAAGTGAACCAAGATATGCGAATGTTTGGTAAAGCAGGAAAGGCAGCAGCAGTCGCTGCCATCGCGGCACTGGCGCTGACAGCCTGCGGCCGCGCCGACAGCGGCTCAAGCACCAGCACGGCAGGCGGGGAAGCGTTCCCCAAGGACTCGCTGATCGGCGTCGCACTTCCGCAGAAGACCAGTGAAAACTGGGTCCTCGCGGAGAAGCTGTTCAACGACGGCCTCACCGGGGCCGGCTTCAAGGCCGACGTCCAGTTCGCCAACGGCGGCGTGTCCGAGCAGCAGAACCAGATCAGTGCCATGGTCACCAAGGGTGCCAAGGTCATCATTGTGGGTGCCATCGACGGCGCCCAGCTGGGTACACAGCTTCAGCAGGCCAAGGACTCCGGCGCAACGGTCATCGCTTATGACCGCCTGCTCCTGAACACCGAGAACGTGGACTACTACGTGGCCTACGACAACTTCAAGGTTGGTGTCCTCCAGGGCCAGGCCCTGCTGGACGGCATGAAGGCCAAGAAGGCAAGTGGTCCGTACAACATCGAGCTCTTCGCCGGCTCCCCCGATGACGCCAATGCGAAAGTCTTCTTTGACGGCGCCATGAGCGTCCTGAAGCCGAAGATCGACGACGGCACCCTCAAGGTAGTCTCCGGTCAGACCTCCTTCGAGCAGGCTGTTACCCAGGGTTGGAAGCCTGAAAACGCCCAGAAGCGCATGGATGCCCTGCTCTCCGGCAGCTATGGAACGGCTTCCCTGGACGGCGTCCTGTCCCCGAACGACACCCTGGCCCGTGCAGTGCTGACCTCCGTACGCAGTGCAGGCAAGCCGCTCCCGATCGTGACCGGCCAGGACTCCGAAGTTGAGTCCGTGAAGTCGATCATGGCCGGCGAGCAGTACTCCACCATCAACAAGGACACCCGCAAGCTCGTTGAGCACGCCATCACCATGGTGAAGGACCTCCAGGCCGGCAAGCAGCTGGAGATCAACGACAAGGACTCCTACAAGAACGGCGTCAAGACCGTCCCCGCGTTCCTCCTGCCTCCGCAGATCGTGACCGCTGAGAACGTCAAGACCGCTTACGTTGACGATCCGGTACTCGGCCCGATCACCAAGTAACACCCTCTTCAGAGCAAGCCCCGGTCCGCCAGCAGGTGGGCCGGGGCTTTCTCTTGCCCGCATTTCTGCTGGGACACCGCTGCCTGGCACGTACGTGTCCGAGCTAGCGGTGCGCGGTGTGGTCGGACATGGCGCGGCGGCACCGCTCCTTGCACAGCCACCCACCCCTGCGGAATGAGAGGATGTCAGTCATGACGCTCCCTATCGCCAAGCCGTGGCTTTCCTCACAGACCAACCAGGATCCCCGGGCTGCCACCGGCCGGCGCTTGAAGTGGGGCGTCGTATCTACGGGCAACATTGCCAATAGTGTTTCCAAGGACCTGGCCCTCCTGGAAGACGCAGAGTTGTATGCAGTGAGTTCCCGGACGCAGGCTGCCGCTGATGCGTTCGCGCACACGCTGGGTTTTGCCAAGGGCTACGGGGACGACGGCGGTGTTCCCGGCTACCAGCGTTTGGTGGAGGACCCGGCCGTGGACGTGGTCTACGTGGCCACACCCCATGCCCAGCACTTCCTGATTGCCGCCGCCGCCCTGCGTGCCGGCAAGCACGTGCTCTGCGAGAAGGCCCTCACCATCAACGCCCGCGAAGCCACCGAACTGGTTAAGTTGGCGAGGGAGAATAACGTGTTCTTCATGGAGGCCGTGTGGAGCCGTTTCCTGCCGAGCATGCAGCGGGCCTTCGAGATCGCAGCCTCGGGTGAGCTCGGACAAATCCAGTGGGTCAGCGCGGACCTTGGTTTCCCTGCACCCTATGATCCTTCGGCACGCATCTGGGCCCTCAACGACGGCGGCGGGGCTCTCCTGGACATCACCGTCTACCCCTTGCTGTGGGCCTTGGGAACCCTGGGATTCCCGCAGTCCGTCACGGCGATAGGCACGCTGAACGACGACGGCGTGGACACCCAGAACGCCCTGACCCTGGGCTATTCAAGTGGCGCGCAGGTTCAGCTCACTTCATCGTTGATGGCGCACGGCCCCCGGACAGCCACCGTTGCCGGCGGTCTGGGGTTCCTGCAAACCGTGGGCTCAGTGAACAACCCTCGTGAGCTGATGATCCGGATTGGCTGGGACGAGCCGCGGCACGAGCACTTCGAGACTGTGGGCATCGGCTACACGTATGAACTCCGCGAAGTTACGCGCTGCATCCAGCAAGGACTGACCGAAAGCCCGGTCATGCCACTGGAAGATTCCATCAACGTCATGCGCCTCTTTGACGGTGTCCGCTCCCAGTTGGGGATCCGGTATCCGAACGACGCGCGGTAAAAGCACCGCTCCGGCGACGACCTCCCTGGCGACCGACCTCCCTGGTGACGGGGCCGCACAGCGAGTGTCGCCGTCGTGAGTTAACGCAGGCGCGCTATCTCCCGCGTGCCAGTGCAGCTAGCGCCGTGGACCGGCGGTTTGCCTTGCCAGCTTGCGGTCCACGGACAGCGCACCGGGCCCAAGGAACACGAAGGCCACCGAGATCGCGGCGTAGATGATCAGGAGTTCCGCGGTCACCCCGGCCTTGTCCGTGAGCAGGGGCTTGCCCGCTTCGGTCACGAACCAAATCCCGGCAAACATGATCGCAGCAAGGAAACCCGCCACCCGGGTCAGTGCGCCAAGTATCAGGAGCAGGCCCAGCCCCACTTCGCCGGCAATCAGCAACCAAGCCACGATCTCCGGCTTCTGCACGCCCATGGCGGCAACGGATGCAGCAAAGGCAGCATGCCCGGCCATGAGCTTCTGGATGCCGTGGACCATGATGAGCGCGCCGAAGACCACCCGCAGGATGGTGACGCCGCGGGCGGAGGACTTGGGTGACGGGTGAAGGAATTTCACGCGTTCCAATCTTCCATGCCTGGGGCTGGGGTCCAAACGCGAGCCTGACGCCGTGGGTCAGGACAGCAGCCCCGGAATGTCCTTCACGCCATCCAGGATGTGGTGGTGCGGGTGCCCGGCCAGGTCTTCGCGGCCCAGTTTGCCGGTCAGGACTCCGACGGCGGTGACTCCCGCGTTATTGGCAGCGGCAAGATCGTTCACGGTATCCCCCGCGGCCAGCACTGCGCGGACGTCCTGGACTCCGGTCAGTTCCATGGCACGGTGAATCATGTGCGGTGCCGGTCGTCCTGCGGCTACTTCGTCGGAGCAGACGACGGCGTCCAACAGGTTATCGTCGTCGACGCTCCAGCCCAGCCGCGCCAGGAGGGGCTCGGCGACGTCGCGCGAGAAGCCGGTTGTCAGGGCCACTTTGACGCCTTGCCGGCGGAGTTCGCGGAACGCGTCTTCGACGCCCTCAAGTGCTACCGGCGGGTTGGCGTCGTAGAACTCCACGAGCAATTCCTTGAAGCGCTTGAAGGCGGCGGCGACTACCTGCGGCGTGGCAGCGCCTCCCCCGGCTTCAATGAGCGCTGTGATGGCCTCAACTTTGTCCGCACCCATCCATTGCTGCACTGCCTCGGGTGTGGTGGCCACTCCGGTTTCTTCAACGCAGCGGGCAAGGGCTACGTACACGTCTCCGTGTTCGTCGATGGTGGTTCCGGCCATATCGCAGGCAACAAGCTTGATCATGGGGTGGCTCCTTCAGTGTGGATGCGGACCAGGGCGGCCCTGCGTTCCACGGTGTTGTCGATGGTGAAGTTGGTCAGCGCCGGCAGGTAGCGGTCCTCCGAGTATTCGAGGGGTTGCCCATCGGCTGATCTGGTAATGCGGCGTTCGCGCAGGAGCGGAATGCCTTCGGTTTGTTCCAGGAGTTCGGCATCCTCCTCGGTGGCGGCGACGGCGTCGATGGTGTGGCGTGCACTGTGCAGATCAACGCCTTGGTCCTTGAGGAAAGCGAAGATGGAGCCTGAGTCGGTATCAAAGTCGAACAGTTTCCGGCCCACCTCCAGGATGAACGTGGTGCGCTCGATCATCGCCGGCGCGTCATCCAGATAGCGCACCCGCAGGAGTTCCACCACGGTGGTGCCTGGCATCAGGCCAAGTGCCTCAGCTGCTTCCGGACTGGCTTCGCGCCGGGCCACTTCAAGGGTCCGCTGCCCGGGCTTTTTTCCGATCCCGCTGGCCCACTCAGTGAACGAGTTGAACGTCGAGAACGACTGCGATGGCACGGACGAGCGCACCATGGGTGGGCGGCCGCGCCCGCCGGTCACTGCACCTTCAGAGCGCAGGAAGGCGAGCGCCTGGCGGATAGGTCCGCGCGATGTTCCGAACTCCCGGCACAGCTCCGCTTCGCTGGGAAGCTGGAATCCGGGCGGCCAATCACCGTCAGTGATCCGGCGCATGAATTCCTCGCTCAAACGGACGTGGAGGGGTTCATTCTGCTGTGTGCTCACCACTTGATAATACAAGTCGAGTGACCGGATAACACTGTATTTGAGCCGCTGTAGGTGAATTCGGCATGAACTCACATGAACGGAAGTTAAATTAGGATTAACTTGTATATACAAGATGCGTTCTGGCTTGATTTATCCTTCCTGGAGCCGTCAAGGTCAGTGATGTGAACAACCCAAGCATTCCCACCACAGCCGCCAGCAGCACCATAGGCCAACCCAGCGACGTCCTGATTGTGGGCGCCGGAATCGTGGGCCTGGCCCACGCCGCGCATGCTGTCTCCAACGGCCTGACTGTCACCATCATCGAACGGGACCATCACGCCGTCGGCGCCTCCGTTCGTAACTTCGGCCACTGCTGCATCACCGCGCAGTCCGGCGAACTGTACGAGCTCGCGCAGACCTCCCGGAAGTACTGGCTGGAGTTCGCCGAGCGAGCCGGGTTTTGGGCGTCCGAAGCCGGCGCAGTGGTCCTTGCCCGCACCGAAACCGAAATGGACGTCCTGCGCAAACTCTCCGAGGTGCGCGAGCCTGGACAGGTTGAGCTGCTCTCCCCCGCCGGAACCCGGGATCGGTTGGGTGCCACTGTTTCCGCCCGGGAACGAACGCACGACGACGACGGTACTTCGGGTGCATCATGGCCCGCTCTGGTGGGCGGCGCCTTCCTTCGGGACGACCTCCGCGTCGACCCCCGCACCACGGTGGCACAGTTGGCCGAGTGGCTGAGCCGGCAGCCCGGCGTCGAACTTCACTGGAACACCGCCGCGCTGGGCTTCAGTGAGTCCGCGGAGGGCGTCACCGTGCAGACGTCGCGCGGCGGGCTTCGTGCGAAGCGGGTCTTCGTATGCGTTGGCCACGACGTCGACTATCTGTTCCCGGATCTGGCCACCGAACACCGGATTCAACGGTGTTCGTTGCAGATGTCCTTGGCGGCCCAACCGTCCGGAGTCGAGTTCGCACCTGCAGTTCTCACGGCAACCTCGATGCTCCGGTACCCGGCGTTCACGGACATGCCCGCCGCCGCTGCACTCCGCGAGGAGGTATCGGAGAACCAGCCGGAACTTCTGGAGATCGACGCCAATGTGATGTTTACCCAGCGTCCTGACGGCACCATCATCCTGGGCGATTCCCACCACTATGCCCGCACAGCGGACCCCTTCCTGGACGAATCCGTCACCTCCACGCTCAACGCCGAAATCGAGTCCAGGATTGGCGAACCATTGGAGATCATCCAGCGCTGGCAAGGCATCTACGCGTCCTCCGACGTCGGCCCGGTCCTTGTCCGGGAAGTCCGCCCCGGCGTCACGGTGGTGTCGGTGACCTCCGGCGTTGGCATGACCCTGTCCTTCGGCCTCGCACACCGCAACGTATCCCACTTGTACTGAACTCCCCATCCCCTTCGCATAAGGATTCCCATGAAAACCTCGCTCTTCACCGGTTCCGCGCTAGCCCTCGCTACCGTTTTGGCGCTCACTGCCTGCGGTGGCTCGGCCCAGTCCTCCCCCGAAGCCGCGACCGCCACCTGCCCCAATGGTGAGATCAAGTTCGGCATCGAGCCCTACGAGGACCCGGCCAAGCTGAAGCCCGCTTACGACGTCCTGGCGGCCGCGCTGTCCAAGAAGCTCGAATGCCCCGTCAGCGTCCAGGTGGTGGAGGATTATGCCGCCGAGGTGCTTGCCATGCGCAACGGCAAGCTGGATCTGGGCCAGTTCGGCCCGCTGGGCTACGTGTTTGCTGATGCCAAGGCCGGGGCTGAGCCCTTGGTTTCCTTTGGCACTGCCGGGAAGGAGCTCAGCACGTACACCGCCGGGATCTGGGTTCCGAAGGACAGCCCCATCCAGGCCATTGGTGATTTGAAGGGCAAGTCCCTCGCCCTTGGCAGTGTGGGGTCCACTTCGGGTGATGTCCTGCCTCGCTTCGGCCTGCGTGAAGCCGGAATCGCCGATGCCGACATCAAGATGGACTACACCGGCGGCCATCCCGAAGCCCTGTTGGCACTGACCAACGGCAAGGTGGACGCGGCGCAGATCAACTCGCAGACCCTGGCGACGGCCATCGCCGCAGGCACGTTCGCTCCGGAGAATTTCCGCCAGGTGTGGACCTCCAACCCCATTCCCAACGACCCCATCACCGTGCGCGGCGACGCAGATCCCGCATTCAAAGCAGCCGTGAAGGATGCGTTCCTCAGCCTGGATCCCGCTGACGTCGCAAAGGTTGGCGAGTTCCTCGATGTCACCCCTCCGGGTCCGCTCCTGGAGGTCACCAAGGACAACTACACGCCACTGTTTGAGCTCGCCGAGACCATGGGCCTCACCGAGAAGGATCTGTAATGACTCTCTCGGTCCAAGGCTTGCGGAAATCCTTCAGCGGCAGGACTGTCCTTCAAGGGGTGGACTTCTCCGTAGCCGCCGGCGAACTTGTGGCATTCCTGGGCGCCAATGGCTCCGGGAAGTCCACCACCCTGCGCTGTGTCATGGGCATCACGTCGCCGGACGCAGGGAGCATCAGCATCGATGGGGCTGCATTGGAATCTTTGCAGGGCCGTGAACTGCAGCAAGCCCGCCAACGCATGGCCATGATTTTCCAAAAGATCCATCTCGTCCCGCGCCGCACTGCCTTGGACAACGTTTGCGCCGGCGCCTTGGCCCGCATCCCCACGGTTCGCTCGCTGAGTCCAGTCCTGTTTCCGTCGGACGTCCAACAGGAAGCCCTCGACTGCCTGGACCGTGTGGGCCTGGCCGACCGCGCTTTCGACCGGGTGGGCCGGCTTTCCGGCGGACAGCAGCAGCGCGTCGCCGTAGCCCGGGCACTCTGCCAGCGCGCCGACGTCGTACTCGCCGACGAACCTGTCTCCGCACTGGACCCGCACGCAGCAGAGCAGGTGATGGCGCTCCTGCGCGAACTCGCCCACTCCGAAGGGCTGGCGGTGGCAGCGGTCCTCCATCAACCCGATCTCGCGCTGCGATACGCCGACCGGTCCATCGGCCTGCTCCAGGGCTCCATGACCTTCGACCTCCCTTCCACAGAGGTCACGGCCGACCACCTCGACACGTTGTACGCCCCGGACAGGGACGTTTCAGACAGGACCCAGGCAGCATGACTCCCCACACTTTGACCCCGGCCGTCGCCCGCCGGAACCACACCGGCACACCCCGCGTGGCACTGGTCCGCCCGAAGAAGCCGCTGCGGTGGATCACGACGGCGGCAGTGGCGGCCGCCGTCGTCGGGCTTCATGCCGTGGCCATCGAGGGTACTGACTTCAAGCCTGAGCTCTTGGTGGACGGTTGGAAGGGTATGGCCGCGTTCATCGGCGACGCGTTCCCGCCGGACCTCAGCTGGGAAAAGACGCTGAAGCCCGGGCTCGAAGCCACCCTGGTGACCCTGTGGATTGGTTTGCTGGGCACCACGCTGTCCGTGCCGTTCGCCCTGCTGCTCGCGGCGCTGGCCGCCGGGAACACCAGCCCGCACCGGCTCATCTACCAAGCTGCACGCGCCATCCTGTCCTTCTTCCGGGCCGTTCCGGACATCGTGTTTGCGCTGATCTTCGTAACCGCCGTGGGTCTGGGTCCTTTTGCCGGGGTGTTGGCGCTGATCTGCCACAACACAGGTGTGATGGGGAAGCTGTGGGCGGAATCCATGGAGGAAATCGACGCCGGGCCGCAGGAAGCACTCCGCACGGCCGGCGCCAACCGGATCCAGCAGGTCGCCAATGCCACGCTGCCCATGGTGGTTCCGCAGTTCGTGGGGCTGCTGCTGTACCGCTTCGACGTCAACGTGCGGTCCTCGCTGGTCCTTGGACTGGTGGGAGCCGGGGGCATCGGGCTGTTGATCAACCAGTCCATTAAGTCGTTCCAGTTCGACTCCATGCTCACCCACATCCTGATCGTGTTGGTGCTGATCATCGTGGTGGACCAGTTCTCCGCGTGGATCCGCAGGCGCCTGGCCGCATAACGCTGCCTTGTTGCCCAACTAACGCTCCACTGAGTCCTCATTGCGACGTTTGCTGTCACCGAGTTGGGTCAGTGGGGGCAGAATGGGAGGTGGCCCCAGATTGTGGCCACGGTCCTGAAGCGGGCCGGGTGTGAACGGAGCAGGCATGCAGGTTGACGTTGTGGTTGTTGGCGGAGGAGCCATGGGATCAGCTGCCGCCTGGCAACTCGCCCGGGCCGGGCGCTCGGTGGTTCTGTTGGAGCAATTTGAGGCCGGACACCACATCGGCGCTTCGCACGGCGCAACCCGCAACTTCAACACCGCCTACGCCGAGGCCGACTACCTCGATCTCCTGGCCGAATCCAAGACACTCTGGGACGAACTCGCGGCCGAGCACGGGGCTCCCCTGTTGGACATGGTGGGATTGGCGAACCATGGCAACCTTCCCCGCCTGAAGCAGGTCAGGGAGGCCCACGAGGAACGCGGCGTCGAAAGCTACTTCATCTCCGCCGAAGAAGCCGCCAACCGCTGGCGCGGAATGAACTTCGCCACGGACGTCCTCTTCGTGCCCGGCTCCGGCCGGATCCGTTCGGCGGACGCCCTGGTGGCGCTGCGCAAGTCCGCCGAGGCCCACGGCGCCGTTTTCAAGTATTCGACGCCGGTCCGGGACATCCGTATCGATGGCCCCGAGTCGGTGGTGGTAGTGACCGAAGAGACCGAGTACACGACTGCCCGGGTGGTGGTGGCAGCGGGTGCCTGGACCCCGAAGGTCCTGAACGGACTTGCCAAGCTCCCGGCGTTGGTGGTGACCCAGGAACAGCCCGCCCACTTCACGCCCACAGACGACACGCTGGTGTGGCCTGGCTTCAACCACAGCCCTGATCCCGATCCGAACAACGAACTCTACGAATACTGGTTCAGCCCCGTCTACGGCATGCTCACCCCAGGCGAAGGCGTCAAAGCAGGCTGGCACGGAGTGGGGCCCGTCATGGACCCCGACGAGCGCACGTTCGAGCCCATCCCGCAGCAGCTCGAAGCGTTGGTGCGGTACGCAGAAGAGTGGCTGCCCGGCGTCGACCCTTCCACCGCAGTTCCCATCAGCTGCACCTACACCACCACGCCCAACGAGGACTTTGTGCTGGACAGCTTTGGGCCATTGGTGGTGGGTGCCGGTTTCTCGGGCCACGGGTTCAAGTTCACGCCGGCCATTGGCCGGGTGCTGAAGGACATCGTCGACGGCGGCGTGGCACCGGAGCGGTTCCGCGCTGACCGCTAGGAGTTTTTGTACAGATAATGCCCCCAAGACCGCGTCTTGGGGGCATTATCTGTACAAAAACTCGGAGCTCGGGCGCCCGTGAAAGGCACCCGAGCTCGAAGGACTACTTCTTCAGGTCTGCGAGGACCTTGTTGAACGTAGCCGACGGGCGCATGATTTCAGCGGCCTTGGCGGCGTCCGGACGGTAGTAACCGCCGAGGTCGACGGCGGGACCCTGGACTGCGGCGAGCTCGCCGACGATTGCCGCTTCGTTGGAGGTCAGGGCTTCGGCGATTGCCGTGAAGTCCTTGGCCAACTCGGCATCTTCGGTCTGCTTGGCCAGTTCCTGTGCCCAGTACGTGGCCAGGTAGAAGTGGCTTCCGCGGTTGTCCAGCTCGCCGACGCTGCGGCGCGGGGACTTGTTTTCCAGCAGGAACGTACCCGTGGCGCGGTCCAGCGTGTCGGCCAGGACCTGTGCGCGGGCGTTGCCTGTGGTGGTGGCAAGGTGCTCGAAGCTGACGGCAAGGGCAAGGAACTCGCCCAGGCTGTCCCAGCGGAGGTGGTTTTCCTTGACTAGCTGCTGAACGTGCTTGGGAGCGGAGCCACCGGCGCCGGTCTCGAACAGGCCGCCACCGTTGATCAGCGGAACGATGGAGAGCATCTTGGCGCTGGTGCCGAGCTCGAGGATCGGGAACAGGTCCGTGAGGTAGTCGCGGAGGACGTTACCGGTGACGGAGATGGTGTCCTCACCCTTGCGGATGCGCTCCAGGGTGAAAGCCGTGGCCTCAACCGGGGAGAGGATCTTGATCTCGAGGCCCTCGGTGTCGTGTTCCTTGAGGTACTCGTTGACCTTGGCGATCAGGTTGGCGTCGTGGGCGCGGGTTTCGTCCAGCCAGAACACGGCCGGGGTCTGGGATGCGCGGGCACGGGTGACGGCCAACTTGACCCAGTCGCGGACCGGGATGTCCTTGGTCTGGCATGCGCGCCAGATGTCGCCCGGGAAGACCTGGTGCTCGGTGAGGACGTTGCCCTTGCTGTCCACGAGCTGGACCGTGCCGGCTGCCTGGATCTCGAAGGTCTTGTCGTGGCTGCCGTATTCTTCGGCTGCCTGTGCCATCAGGCCCACGTTGGGAACGGTGCCCATGGTGGTGGGATCGAACGCACCGTTGGCACGGCAATCGTCCAGGACAACCTGGTAGATGCCGGCGTAGGAGCTGTCCGGGATGACAGCCAGGGTGTCGGCTTCCTTGCCGTCCGGGCCCCACATGTGGCCGGAGGAACGGATCATGGCCGGCATGGAGGCGTCAACAATGATGTCTGACGGGACGTGCAGGCTGGTGATGCCCTTGTCGGAATCGACCATGGCCAGTGCGGGACCGTCTTCGAGGCCCTTGGTGATTGCTGCCTTGACGCCTTCGCGGACGTCCTCGGGCAGGTCTTCGAGGCCGCTGAGGATTGCTGCGAGACCGTTGTTCGGGCTGATGCCTGCGGCTGCGAGCTGCTTGCCGTAGGTGTCGAACAGCTCGGAGAAGTACGCCTTGACGACGTGGCCGAAGATGATGGGGTCAGAGACCTTCATCATGGTGGCCTTCAGGTGTGCGGAGAAGAGGACGCCCTCTTCCTTGGCTCGGGCAACCTGAGCCTTGAGGAACTCGTCCAGGGCGTCGGCGCGGAGCACGGTGGCGTCCACAACTTCGCCGGCCAGGACGGGGAAGTCCTTCTTGAGGACCTTGGTGCTGCCGTCTTCCTTGACCAGCTGGATGGTCAAGGAGTCGTTGGCGTCCAGGACAACGGACTTCTCGTTGGAGCGGAAGTCGTTCTCGCCCATGGTGGCCACGTTGGTCTTGGAGTCAGCGGACCAGGCACCCATGGAGTGCGGGTTCTGGCGGGCGTAGTTCTTCACCGACAGGGGTGCGCGGCGGTCAGAGTTGCCTTCACGCAGCACCGGGTTCACAGCGGAGCCCTTGATTTTGTCGTAGCGCGAGCGGATGTCCGTCTCGGTGTCCGAGGAAGGGTTGTCCGGGTAGTCCGGGAGGGCGTAGCCCTGGGCCTGGAGCTCGGCGATGGCAGCCTTGAGCTGCGGCACGGAGGCGCTGATGTTGGGCAGCTTGATGATGTTGGCTTCCGGCTGCTTTGCCAGTTCACCAAGTTCAGCAAGGGCATTGCCCGTGCGCTGTTCTTCTGTCAGGAAATCACCGAACACGGCGATGATGCGACCGGCCAGCGAAATATCGCGGGTCTCCACCTCTACTCCTGCGGTGGAGGCATACGCTTCAACAATCGGCAGGAATGAGTACGTTGCCAGCATCGGCGCTTCGTCTGTGTGGGTATAGATAATCTTGGCCATTGGCGGGGTTCTCCCTGAAAGTCTGCAGATTTCAACATCTCCTAACTTACCCGAGTAGACCGTTTTGGCGGCCCTTCGTGTCCGGGATCACTCTCTGCGTTACCGCTCACAACAGGACCCACGCCCGACGGCGGGCTGGCCGCCGCCGCTGCCGGCCGCCGTCGTGCGCTTCTCCGGGCTCCCCCGACGAGGGTGCGGTGACATGGCCCGCCCGGCCTCGACAAGCAAGTGACAGCAAATTATCACAAAGTCTGAAACATCTCTTTACAAAATTGTCACACGTTGGGTAACTTCAATTGCGTCAGTCGGCGGTCGCCATCACTGGCCGCCTCACTCCCTCGATAGGTAGGAACAACGTGACAAAAACCAAGACCCTGGCCACAAGCCTGCTGAGTCTGTCCGCTGCCGCAATCCTGGCGCTGGTTGGAACCACCAGCGCCAACGCGGCACCGGTCAACACCACAGACTCCAGCGGCGCTGCGGTCAGCAGCCATGCAGTGTCGGACACCGGCGCTGCCGACTACTGGACGCCGGAACGCATGAAGAATGCCAAGTCCGGTGAGATCCTCTCCGCAAAAGCACTTGAACGCGGCAAACTCCTCAACGTCGGCAAAGCCCCGGTCACTGAAGCCCCGGGCGCCGTGAGCAGCATCGCCGGCCAGGCACCCGCAGCTGATTCCACAACCATCGACCGCAAGGTCAACCAGAGCGAAACTCCGGTCAAGCACATCGGCAAGATCTTCTTCACCCTTGGCGGCTCCAACTACGTCTGCTCCGGAAACTCCGTCACCGCAGCCAACAAGAGCACGGTCTCCACTGCCGGCCACTGCGTCAACGAAGGCCCCGGCGCTTACGCAACCAACTTCGTCTTCGTGCCTGCCTACCTCAACGGCGCGGCACCCTATGGGAAGTGGACGGCAAAGGCGCTGTACTCCCCCACCCAGTGGGCCTCCAATGGCAACATGCAGTACGACACCGCCTTCGCTGTCATGAACACCCTCAACGGCCAGAAGCTCGCCGACGTCGTCGGTTCCTCGGGCGTCCAGTTCAACGCCGCCCGCGGCCTGAGCTACAAGTCCTTCGGCTACCCGGCAGCCTCGCCCTTCAACGGTGAATCGCTCAAGAGCTGCTCCGGCAAGGCCACCAACGATCCCTACAACCCGCAGTTCAACAGCCAGGGAATCCCCTGCAACATGACCGGTGGTTCCTCGGGCGGTCCGTGGTTCATCGGCACCAGCTCCTCCGGCTACCAGAACTCCGTGAACAGCTACGGATACGGCAGCAACTCCAGCACCATGTACGGCCCGTACTGGGGCACCGTCATCCAGTCCACGTACAACACCGCAGCAGCGGCTTCGTAGCGCTCCTGAATTGCCACGCACGTCCCTGTTAAGAATGTGCGGATAAAGCACGACGGCGGCCGTCCCCTACCGGGGGCGGCCGCCGTTGCGTTGTGGTTCTTGGTGCGTTGCGGTGCTGAGCGCGTTGAGGTGCTTGGTGCGCTGTGGTGCTCAGCGCTTGCGCGCCAGGCGGCCCACGCCGCCCGGTCCCTGGCCGAAGCGCAGCGAGGGTTAGTGCGGCGGTGGGGATTAGTGGAAGAAGTGGCGTGCGCCGGTGAAGTACATCGTGATACCGGCAGCGTTGGCTGCGGCGATGACTTCCTCGTCGCGGACTGAACCGCCCGGCTGGACGACGGCGCGGACACCGGCGTCGATCAGGATCTGCAGCCCGTCAGCGAACGGGAAGAACGCGTCCGAGGATGCAACGGCGCCGCGGGCACGCTCAGGTGCGTCGCCGCCGCTGGTGTTGGACGCGCCGCCGGCACCTTCGACGTCGGATTCCACCGTCACGCCCAGCGTGTTGGCGCGCTCGACGGCCAGGCGGCAGGAGTCCAGGCGGTTGACCTGGCCCATGCCGATGCCCACGGCTGCACCGTGGTTGGCGATCAGGATTGCGTTGGACTTGGCGGCGCGGCAAGCGGTCCAGGCGAAGGCGAGGTCCGCGAGCGTTGCTTCGTCTGCGGCTTCGCCGGCAGCGAGCGTCCAGTTGGCCGGGTTGTCGCCGTCGGCATCTACCTTGTCGGACATCTGGACCAGGACGCCGCCGGAAACCTGGCGCATCTCCGACGGGTAGCGGCCATAGCCCTCGGGCAGGGCAAGGAGGCGGATGTTCTTCTTCTTGGAGAGGATCTCCACCGCTTCGGGCTCGAAGTCCGGGGCGATGACAACCTCGGTGAAGATGTCAGCAACCGTGCGGGCCATGCCTGCGGTGACGGTGCGGTTCGCCGCAATGACGCCGCCGAAAGCGGAGACGGGGTCGCAAGCGTGGGCCTTGGCGTGGGCGTCCGCGATCGGGTCTGCAGCGTCAGCGGAACCAACAGCCACACCACACGGGTTGGCGTGCTTGATGATCGCGACGGCAGGCTCGGCGAAGTCGAAGGCAGCGCGGAGGGCGGCATCCGCATCGACAAAGTTGTTGTAGCTCATGGCCTTGCCGTGCAGCTGGTCGGCCTGGGCGATGCCGGCGGGGGCAGCTTTGTCCACGTAAAGCGCGGCCTGCTGGTGCGGGTTTTCGCCGTAGCGGAGGACCTCGGAGCGTTCCAGGGACAGGCCTGCGTAGGCGGGCCAGTCGATGATGCCGTCGCCGTCTTCGTCCAGGAACTGGCTGGCAGTCCAGGAAGCAACAGCGTTGTCGTAGCTGGCCGTGTGCGCGAAGGCCTTGGCAGCCAAGCGGCGGCGGGTGTTCAGGTCGAAGCCCCCGTGAGCTGCGGCGTCGACTACTGCGCCGTAGAAGTTGGGGTCCGTGACAATGGCGACGGCGGCGTGGTTCTTCGCTGCCGAGCGCACCATGGCGGGGCCTCCGATGTCGATCTGCTCAACAACATCGTCCTGGGGCGCACCGGACTTAACGGTCTCGACGAACGGGTACAGGTTGACCACGACGAGGTCGAAGGTTTCGATCTCCATGCCGGCCAGGGTGTCCATGTGGGCCGGGACGCGGCGGTCGGCCAGGATGCCACCGTGCACTCGCGGGTGCAGGGTCTTGACGCGGCCGTCCAGCATTTCCGGGGAGCCGGTGACTTCTTCGACTTCCTTCACCGGGATGCCCGCGGCGGCGATCTTCTTGGCGGTGGAGCCGGTGGAAACAATGGCGACGCCGGCTGCATGCAGGCCCTTCGCGAGCTCCTCCAGTCCCGTCTTGTCGTAAACCGAGATCAGTGCACGGCGGATGGGAACACGGTCAAGCTGCGTCAAGCTCACAAAAGTCTCCGTCTTAGTTCGCGTAGATATCGCGGGTAGTCTCGCGGGTGGTGGGATACGGAGAGTTTATCGCGTTTCGGGAATGGCCCCGTTTTGCGTCTTTGCGACCCTTCCGTTGCGAGGCCCGCACTACACCCCCGGCCCGGCCCGAACCCTGCACACCCGGCCCCACAAATCCCACCCCCAGCGTTGCGAAGCCCGCACCACACCCTCGGTCCGACCCAAACCCTGCACACCCGGCCCCACAAATCCCACCCCCGCGTTGCGAGGCCCGCACTACACCCTCGGCCCGGCCCAAACCCTGCACACCCGGCCCCACAAATCCCACCCCAGCGTTGCAAGGCCCACTCCGCACCCTTGGCCCGGCCCAAACCCGGCACACCCGGCCCCACAAATCCCACCCCCCGCGTTGCGAGGCCCGCACTACACCCTTGGCCCGACCCAAGGATTACGACGCCGGACCCCGCCACCCGCGCGACACCAATGCATCGCGCACCTTACGTTCCGCGTTGGCCCATCCACTTTTCATTTGACCGTCGGAGAACCTGAGCACGATCCAGCCCATAGACCGAAGCCGGTCGTCACGTTCGATGTCTTTGCCCCACTGCACGGGGTCGGAGCGATGATGGTCGCCCTCGTACTCCATGGCAATTTTGTACTCCCTGTACTGAAGGTCCGGCGTGGATACATACCTACCGTGTTCATCGAAGACCGGCTGCGTAACCGCTGGTTCTGGCAGCCCGGCGTCGACTATTTTCAACCGCAGCCTGGATTCCTGCGGAGAGTCGACCCCAACGCGAAGCAACGGCAGTATCTCCCGGGCCATCCTGATTCCCTTGACTTTGGGTCGCCGGTCAATGACTTCCTGGATGGCCTCGATCGATGACAGCGGATTCTCCCGAGCCAACAAAAAGTCTCCGGCCGCCACAAGCGAAGACCGCCCCATGTGCCGGGCTAAATCCAGCCATGTCCACTCAGGCGACGTCAATTGCACCCCGTTGACTACACGAACATCCTTGGCCAAGAGCGGGGCCCGATGCCCGATCACTCCCCTACGTTTGACTCGCCCAATCTCGTGTCGTCGCGTCACATGAATAGAGCCGTTGTTGCCTTCCTCCTCCAGATATATCGGAAGGGGAATCGACCAGAGGAGCGCAGAGGTCACATGGCTGACCGCACACCTGGGAGTGACTGCCGTATGCAGCCGGGCAAGTAGGGCAACGTTCAGGCGAGCGCTTCGGTTAAGACGGATACCCCGGCTAGGTGTGACGAGGCCCGCTGATTGCAGCCTCCCGCGTGGGACTCCGGCGGCGTAGGCATCGCTGACCAGGAAGCCTTCGGGGTCGATCGCGGGCGGCAGGGGCATCGGTTTGCGCATTGGACCATGCTTGCGCGAAACGGTCGGCGGCGTTGCGTTATCCACAGATTTGGCCTCTGGAGGGCGCAGGGACTGTTCCTCCACAGAAGTGCTCCCTACGTTGCGAGGCCCACTCTGCCCACAAAACGAGCCCCAAACCCTGCAGAACAGGCCCCACAACGAAAGGAGCCCACCCACTGCGAGGCCCACTCTGCCCACTAAATGAGGTCCGAACCCTGCAGAACGGGCCCCACAACGAGGGGGCCCACCCACTGCGAGGCCCACTCTGCCCACTAAACGGGCCCCAAACCCTGCAGAGCGGGCCTCGCAACATAGGGTTGATCCATGGAAGCCACCGAGGTTGTTCTTGTTGCCGATGTTGGGAAGAGCCGTTGCCGCGTGGAGTTGCGCAGCGGCTCTGAATTGCTGGGAGCTGCCGACCAGCACGGCTTCGCCGGCGTGCACGTGGACAACGGGCCCACCCTGGCCTTCGAGCTCCTTCTCGAAACGCTCAGCATGTTGCCGCCCGGCCTGCCCGTCGGTGCCGTGACCAGCGTGGGTGCCGCGGTGGCCGGGGTCGAAGCATCTGCGGAGAAGTCGCAGGAACTCGCCACCATGTTGTCCAGGAGATTCAGTGTCCCGGCCGCGGTCCTCTCGGATGCCACCGCCGCCCAGCTCGGCGCACTCCAGGGCGCCCCGGGGACCACGCTCATTGTGGGTACCGGTGCCGTGGCCTTCCGTTTCGATGAAGCCGGCGTCCTGCACCGGGCCGACGGTTGGGGACCCTATCTGGGGGACCGAGGCAGTGGACGGTGGATCGGACAGCAAGGACTTCAGGCCGTTCTTGAAGCGCACGACGGCGGCCCGGCCACCTCGTTGTCGGCCGCAGCGGCCGCTCTGGTTGAGTCGCCGGCGATGCTCCCGGGGTGGCTCGCCGCCCATGAGAACCCCTACCGCGCCATGGCCCGTTTCGCGCCGCTGGTTCTGCACGCAGCGGAGGCGGGCGACGCCGTCGCGCGTGACATCATCGGCGAGGCGTGCCGCATCCTGACCCGCACCGTGAAGCTGGCCAACGGCGAGGCGGCCGGTTCGTCCCGCGTGGCGCTCCTGGGCGGAGTGGTGGGATCGGACTTCTTCGCGTCGCTCTTGCGGAAGTCCCTCGCTTCGGCTGGGATTGAGGTGGTTGCACCGCTCGGCGATGGCTTGGACGGTGCTGCCCTCGCTGCGACGCGCCGCGGGCTCATCCAGGAAAGGTACATCCACCGTGACGGAACAAACTGGCCCGACTAACGCCGACAAACTAGCGGGCCTGCGCACGGAACTCGCCGGGTTGGCGACCGAGGCCACGGCAGAAGGCCTGGAAAACCTGGACATCCTGGGCACCGAGGAACTGGTCGCCGCGATGCTTGCCCACAGTGCAGGAGTACACGCTGCCGTTGAGGCTGCCAGTCCCGCAATTGTCCAAACGGTCGACGCCGTTGCGGAGCGGCTCCAGCGCGGTGGCCGCCTTTTGTACGTGGGAGCCGGCACGGCTGGGCGTCTCGGTGTGCTTGACGCAAGCGAGTGCCCGCCAACGTTCGGCACCCCGCCGGGACTCGTCGTCGGACTCATCGCGGGCGGTACCAAAGCGATCCAGCACCCCGTGGAGTACGCCGAGGACAACGCAACTGCCGGGGCACGGGACCTGCACGATATCAACGTCACTGAAGCGGACGCCGTCGTGGGTATTACCGCCTCCGGCAGGACGCCGTACGTGATCGGCGCGCTGGAAGAAGCACGGAAGAGGGGCGCGTTCACGGCGTCGCTGGCGTGCAACAAGGGTTCGGCCGTAAGCCACGTCGCGGATGCAGCGATCGAAGTTGTTGTAGGTCCGGAGTTCATTGCCGGCTCTACAAGGCTGAACTCAGGGACGGCCCAGAAACTTGTCCTCAACATGATCAGTACGTTGGTGATGGTGAAACTCGGCAAGACGTACGGGAACCTCATGGTGGATCTTCGCGCCACGAATGAGAAGCTGCTGGCCCGCTCCCAGCGCACCGTCCAGCACGCTACCGGCGTCTCTGCCGAGGAAGCTGCTGCGGCTTTGGACTCCGTGGGTGGTTCGGTAAAGGCGGCCATTTTGGTGCTCCTGACCGGTATCGAGGCTGGTCAAGCCAAGGGTGCTTTGGAAGCAGCCGGTGGTTTCCTGCGACGGGCCATCGAGAACCAGAAGTAACGCGGACTTCCGCACCGTGCGCAGCGCATAAAGTTGCATGCAGGAGGCCCAATGAATACATACACAGCCGTGCCCAGCGGCGAGCAAGTTGTGCAGGAACTGCCGTGGCGGTGGAAGGTCCAAGGACGGATTTTCGTGATCGGCGGGCTTGGATTCATGTTCGATGCCTGGGATGTCACGCTCAACGGCATCCTGATTCCGCTGCTGTCCAAGCACTGGTCGCTGCAAGCTGCTGATGCGGCGTGGATCGGCACGGCCAACCTTATTGGCATGGCCGTGGGCGCGTTCGCGTGGGGCACGATTGCGGACACCATCGGCCGTAAAAAGGCGTTCACTGCCACCCTCCTGATCTTCAGCATCTTCACGGTTCTGGGTGCCTTCGCCCCGGACATCGTGTGGTTCTGCATCTTCCGTTTCATGGCCGGCTTCGGCTTGGGCGGCTGCATCCCCGTGGACTACGCGCTGGTGGGCGAGTTCACGCCCCGGAAGCAACGTGGCAAGGTGCTCACGGCCATGGATGGCTGGTGGCCTATCGGTGCTGCGCTCTGCGGCTTCGTCTCCGCCGGGCTGGTGGCGGCCTTCGGGGACTGGCGGCTCACCATGCTGATCATGGTGCTGCCCGCTTTGTTGGTCTTCTGGATCCGGCGTTCGGTTCCGGAGTCGCCGCTGTTCCTGATCCGGGCGGGCCGCCGTGCCGAGGCCGCGGCCGTGATCGATGGCTTAGTGGAGGCCACCGGCGCTTCGCCGCGCGCTTACAGCCTGCCCGAACCGCAAGCCGCTCCGCGCCTCTCCCCCGGCAGTGCGTGGGCACAGCTGCGGCGGATTTGGCAGTTCAACTGGAAGATCACCACTGCTGCATGGGCCCTGTTCTTCAGCATCCTGTTGGTCTATTACTTGTCGCTCACGTGGATGCCGCGCATTCTTATAGGTGCCGGTTTCGAGGAGTACAAGGCATTCGTCACGACGGCGAGCATGGCCGCCGTCGGACTCTTGGGCGTGGTGGTCGCGGCGCTGCTGGTGGAGCGCGTGGGCCGCAAGTGGATCCTCGCGATTACTGGTCCTTTGTCCGCGCTGACACTGGTGATCGTGGCGTTCGTGGTGGATGTGCCCTCGGCTGCGGTGTTCTGGCTGCTGGTGTTCGGGTTCGTGGTCCAGGTGGCCATCCCGGTCCTGTACGCGTACGTCTCTGAGCTTTATCCGACCGAGCTTCGAGGCTCGGGATTCGGCTGGGCTTCGACGTTCTCCCGGATCGGCGCAGGCTTTGGTCCCTTGGTGTTTGCCTCGTTCTTCTGGCCCGAGTTTGGGTTGGCTCAGTCGTTCGCGATGGCTGGTGGCCTGGTGTTGCTGTCCGTGCTGTGGATGGCGTTCTTCGCCCCGGAGACGAAGCAGCGCGAGCTCTCCTAATCCGCGGCTTCACCCGACTAATACGCAGATCAGGTGGTTCCCGGGGCTGGGAACCACCTGATCTGCGACGTACTTGGGGCGCGGGCCTATGCGGGTGGGGGCCTACGCGGGGGCGGCCTCCGCGGGTGTGGACCTACGCGGGGGCGGCCGCGAGGTCTGCGAGGGTCTGGACCAGCAGGCGACGCTCCACTACCTTGATGCGCTCGTGCAGGGATTCCTCGGAGTCCTCCGGAAGCACGGTCACCGCTTCCTGGGCAATGATGGGCCCGGTGTCCACGCCGGCGTCGGCCCAGTGGACGGTGCAGCCCGTGACTTTCACGCCATAGGCCATCGCGTCGCGGACACCGTGGGCACCCGGGAAGGACGGGAGCAGCGCGGGGTGTGTGTTGACGTATTTGCCGTCGAAAGCGCTGATGAAGTCTTCGCTGACGATCCTCATGAACCCTGAGGACACCACGACGTCGGGGGCGTAGGACAACACCTTGTCCCGCAGGGCGGTGTCCCATTCAGCACGGGTTTCGAACGAGTTGAAGTTGACCACGAACGTCTCGATGCCGGCTTCGTCAGAACGCTCCACGCCGTACGTGTCAGGGCGGTCGGCGCCCACAGCGGCGATCTCGACATCCAGTTCACCCGACTTCACGGCGTCGATGACTGCCTGAAGATTGGAACCGGTACCGGAGACGAGGACAACAATGCGCATTGCACTAGCTTATGGGCGGCTCGCGTAGGCTGGAAAACATGAATCCCGACGTCGGTCCCAAGCCGAGCCAGCAACCCCGCTCCGAGGCCGAAAAGTCAGCCCTCGGCGTGACCCAAATCCTGTTCCGCGCTTTCCTTCTGACAGCTTTGGGTGCGTTCTTCGTGTTCTCCCTGAACGTGAACTACGTCTGGTTGAGCGCCATTTTGACGCTCGCGGGTTTGGTGTTGGGGATCGTCGTGCTGGTGCGCACTCTGAAATACAAGCACCCGCGGTTGATTCTTTTCGGGACAATTTCCGGACTGGTGGTCACGGCCGTGATGTGCCTGCTGATCTTGACGTCGGTGCTTTTCTTCAACCAGGTCAGCACGTACCAGGATTGTTCCCGCGGGGCGCTGACGGAGTCCGCCAAGTCGCAGTGCCTGACGCAGCTCGAGAACTCCATGCCGGGACCGCTGCGCTAAGCAGATACCGGAGCAGCCCGGCGTAAGGGGCGCCGATCCGCTCAGGCGTGTTCGCCGTCGTACGCTGCTTCGTCGAGGTTCGCCTCGCGCTCTTTCTGGCTGCGTTCCAGCCAAGGCCCCACCGCGTAGCCAATAACGACGCCGATACCCACCTCCGCGGCCAGCCAGACTGCCGTCAACAACGGATGGGGTCCGATTTCGGTTAGCCGCCCAATACCGGCCGAACCGCGGGCGATCCATGCCAAGGCACCACCCAGGAGACCCGCAACGGCACCAATGAACGCACCCAGGAACAGAGTTGACGCGGCCGCGGTGAACCAGCGGGCCTTGATCTTGATGGAGAGCCACTCGTCAAAATGGTTCTCGCCTTCACGGAGGAACCACCAGCCGGCCAGGATTCCGGCGACAACGGGCAGCGCAAGTGCCATGGCTCCGGCGTCGAGCTGTCCTGCGGGGAGGGCGCCCAAAACGGGGACCGCGGGGAGCGGCCCCACCGCTGTGCCCAACGGACCGGCTGTGGAGCCGATGCCGAGCGAGAAGCCCGCGCCCGTGGACCAGGAAAGGGCGAAGATGACGAGGTTTGGCAGGAAGCCCAGCTGCGCGATGGTGAGGACGGCCCCGCCGAGCGCGCCGGCCTGGATGCCCTCGTAGACGGCGATGATGTCCGTCCAGTGCCAGACGATGGTCACCGCCA
This sequence comes from Arthrobacter sp. TmtSoilC79, assembly GCF_059739405.1. NCBI lineage: Bacteria > Bacillati > Actinomycetota > Actinomycetes > Micrococcales > Micrococcaceae > Arthrobacter > Arthrobacter sp. TmtSoilC79. The sequence goes on from NZ_AP046051.1 coordinate 3,408,925, forward strand.
AAAGCAGTGCGGCCAAACTGACCGAAGCCATGGCCGCAACGAACCCGGCCTTCAATGCCGAGCCCACGTACGAGCCCGCCCAACGGGAATGTTGGCTGGTCTTCGCAAGCCAGGCGACGGCGTCGACTCCGATCAGGCGGCTCCAGGAGCCGGCCTCTCGTCGCGCGCCCACGATCATGCCCAAGCCAAACGAAACCAACGGAATGGTCATGGCGAACCACAGGTTGATGACAACCTCGGGGGTGCGGCACACGAAACCTGTTGCGGCCCCGAACGCCGCGTACACCACGAAGGCGCCGAGAAATGCCTGCCACAGTTGGTCGGTGTAGGAAGCCCGGGCCAGCCGACGACCCGCGCGCCACGCCAGCAGGAACGGGATGAGCGTAAGGCCCAGCGGAATCAGGGAGAGCAACCCCGAACCTGGCTGGGCCGCGGTACCGATGTTGACCTGCGCCAGCTCCAGAGGGACGCCATGAATCAGCAGCCAGGCTTGTCCGCCCAAGCGGGCCAGGGAGTCGACGTTGCGGTCCTGGAAACCATCGGTTGCCCAGACGCCCACCAGCGGCAACACCACCACGATGGCCGAAATGAACGCCGCCTGCGCCGCTTCCAAACCACCCTGGAGCCAAAGGGGCATCGGGAGGCCACGGTTTCCGGTCTGATCAGCGCGCAGTTTCATCGTGATCTATCGTGCCACGGCGGGCCGCTCCCACCCCGCAGGCGCCCCTGAAATACCGCGAATTCCAGCGCTTTTTCCGTGCGGCGGCCGTAAAATGGGAGGTGTTCTCCCGGGGCACGGAGCCCTCAACGACCACCTCAGCTCCGCCCCACCTGCGCAAACTTTGCAAGGCCCGGAAACAAACGAAGCCGGGAACTAGGAGCGGCCAATGGATCGGTGTCACAACTCATAACAGAAAGTCGTACTAGCAGCTGGTGCAGCCGCCAACGGATTCTCTCCATAGGCTGCACCAGCCTTCTTTTTGCCCCGCCGCACGCACCCCACCTCCCCTCTCGCTTCGCCGAGGGGCGACATCTCGGCACTTTGGGACCTTCTTACGGTCGAGATCTAACCCCTCGCGAGCCAACCCACGACGGCGGCTCGGCAGCCCAAGCGCGCACCCCACCGCCCCTCACCCCACCGCCGAGGGGCGACCTCTCGGCACTTTGAAGCCCACACATACTGCCGAGAGCTAACCCCTCGCGAGCCAACCCACGACGCCGGCTGGCTAACTCAAGCACTCACCCCACCACACCGCCGAGGGGCGACATCTCAGCACTTTGAGGCCCACATACTGCCGAGAGCTAACCCCTCGCGGGCGTCCGCTAGAGCTGCGGCCCGTAGATGAACTCCTTGGCGTGATTGACGGCCTTCTTGAAGGCGTCGTTGCGGAGTGTCACTTGCTCCCGGCTGGCGCCCCCGGTGGGTTCAAGAAAGGTCGTGGGTCCGGGCCGGAGCATCCAAATGTCACCGGCCGGCGGAAGGTAGAACACGCCGAAAGACCGGTGCTCGGGGTCCTCGGTCCAGATCGGCACCACGGCAACCGCAGCGCCGGTGTCCGGATTGATCCACTGGGCACGGGGCATCGGCTGTTCATGGACTTCGGGGTCCAGGAAAGGCGCCGTTCCCCTCCCCCAGCGTTTCTCGAACCGCTCGTAGAACGCAGGAATGATGTGGCCGTCGTACGGACGCCAGGCGCTCATGAATGACTCCTTGGTGATCTCAATTTGCGGACCGATGGTTCCCAGCGGGGCGGTCCAAAAGTCAGCGGTGACTCCTGAGCGCTCCCGGCGGGTTTGGGTGAAGTCTCATTACGGTGCACCCGGACTTTCACCGGCGTACCCTCGGTTCCGGACGAACTTCCGCCCCGGGGGCCGGGTGTGCCGGACCGCGCATGATCGTAAGCCGCCCGCTTCCTTGGGTCCGACAAAACGACGAACGCCTGCATGATGGCGTGCAGTTCCTGGAGGTCGGCCGCGGAGGTGGTGCCGCCGTCGTCGACCTTTTGGCGGGTGTCCGGGTGAAGAGTCCGAAGCAGCGTGCGGTAGGCGCGCGTGATTTCACGGGTCGTCGCGTCCGGCGACACGTGAAGAGTCGCGTAGTGGTCAGGTTTGATACTCACTGCTGGTTCCGGTTTCTGCCGCGGAGTTGGAGATGGCCCCCGGCTGAACCGGGGGCCATCGCTCGGGAGACGACATCGGGGGCCGCTTTCATGTGCGCTAAAAACGCTGTGACGTGGCGCGAAGCCTGCGCCCAACTATTCCGATGCGGCCGCTTCCGTCGTTCCCGGCCGGCGCTCCGCTGGCGGGCCACCCCCGGGTGAGCCTTCCGGCGGAGCGTACGGGTCATGCGTTGATTTCCTGCCTCTGCCCGCTGGAAGTAATTTCGATGCGCCGCGGCTTGGCCTTCTCTGCGACCGGGATCCGGAGTGTCAGGACGCCGGCGTCGTAGTTGGCTTGGATGCCGTCGGTATCGAGGGTGTCGCCGAGGATGAGCTGGCGGCTGAAGACACCCTGGGGGCGTTCGGCGGCGAGCATCTCGGTGTTCTCGCCCGCGGGCGACTTGCGCTCGGCCTTGACCGTGAGGACGTTCCGTTCAACATCCAGATCCACGGTCTCCGGATCAACCCCTGGCAAGTCGAAGGCAACAACGAATTGTCCGTCCTCCTGCCATGCATCCATCGGCATTCCGGCCGGGCGTGCTGTTGTGCCAAAAACCTGTTGGGCGAGCCTGTCGAATTCGCGGAACGGGTCAGTGCGCATCAGCATTTGGTTCTCACTCCTTAGATCTTGATGCTGATTCTGTTGTTCGTGCCAGCCTCTTGATCTGTATCGACTGGTATAGATTTTTTATAGCACTGGTGAGAGAGTGGATGCAAGTAGTTCTTCGGAAGATTTTTGGAGGTCTTTGATGGCAGCTTCGGATGGCACGACTGCCGCTGAAGAGTACGACGGCGGCCCGGCTGCTTCCGCGGCGAACGGCACGCCAGCTTCTGCCGACGATCGTGACGCACGCGGGGTCTACGCAATCTCTGTGGCGGCGGAGCTGGTCGGCACGGGGCAGCAGAACATCAGGCAGTACGAGCGCAGGGGCCTGGTCACCCCGGACAGGACCGACGGTGGCACACGGCGTTACAGCGAGGACGACCTTGTGACGCTTCGCAGGATCGGGGTTCTGTTGGATGAAGGGCTTAACCTGGCCGGCGTGAAGATGGTGCTCGAGTTGGAGGCTGAGAACCGGGGGTTGAGCGAGGACAACCGGGGGCTGGTTGACGACAACCGGGAGCTCCGGGCCGATAACCGCGGGCTGCGGAAGGATTTGAAGCGGGCGCGGGGCGGGGATTCCTAAGGTCTCCATGAATTACGCCCCCGAGACCTTAAGCTTCGAAAAACTAGAGCGCAACCCTTTCGAGGATAAATGGAAGCGGGACATCACATAATAAAAAGGACTCGTAGCACTAAGTTATTGAAACGCAATTTATGGAATCGTGCCTAAAGTGTTCAGCTCTGCAATAGTGATGCCATGACAACTCCAGAGCTTCCGGGGGACGGCTCACAGCAGCCCTACCCTCATCCCCAGCAACCCCAGTACGCGCAAGGCACCGGAGCGCCGCAATACACCCTCCCCGCACCACCGACGAATACGAAGAAGCAGCTAAACGTGGTCGGCCTTATTGCGCTCATAACAGCTGTGCTGGGCTTTATTTTTGCTTGTGTTCCAGGCGCCCTGATAGTCGGCTGGGTCCTGCTGCCTATCGCATTCATCTTGGCTATCGTGTCCCTTTTCCTGAAAGATAAAGCAAAATGGATGGGAGTCACAGCTTTGATCACTTCCGTAGTCGGCACGATTGTTGGAGTGGTCGTCTTCACTGCTGTCGTGGCGACCTCGTTTGACAACGCCTTTGGCAGCGGCGACACCAAAGTTGTAGAGCCTTCCAAGGATGGAGCCACTGACAGCGGAGCCAAAACCGACGCAGCTGCGAATGCCGGAACTCGAGAAAACCCATATCCCATTGGTTCGATCATTGAGTCAAAGGATTGGCGTGTAGTAATAAACTCGGTCACGCTGGCCGCTACGGATGCTGTGGTGGCAGCCAACCAATTCAACAAAGCACCCGTTGCCGGATCGGAGTACATCCTGGTCAACTACTCGGCAACCTATACAGGTGACGACGCCAACGGACAGATGCCCGTCTTCGTCTCCGTCGACTACGTGACAGCCGATGGGAACACAGTCGATGGCACCAAAACACTGGCCGTGGCACCCGAGTCAATCGACAACATGAGCACACTGTATAAAGGTGCCACTGCAACGGGAAATAAGGCGTTCGAGGTTCCCAGCGCGACTGCCGGACAAGGGGTCTTGGCAGTCCGAGCAGGAATGTTCGGCGACAAGGTATTCGTCGCCACCAAATAGGCATACGAAACGGCAAAACCCCCGACCGCATGAACTGCATCCGGGGGTTTTGCCGTTCATCACCTTAGAGAATCGCGGTCATACCGTTCCAGCCTTGGCCTATGACGCTCCCGATGGGCCACTTTGCGCCGCCACTGCCGGAGAAGAGCCACAATGCGCCAGACGAATCGCGAGCCATGATGTCCGCTTTTCGATCGCCGCTGAAGTCACCAGTAGCGAAGAGCGCCGTCATGCCATTCCATCCCTGGCCGTATTGAACTTGAGGCAACCAGCCGCCTGCACCGTTTCCGGGGTAGAGCCAGAGCCGACCGCCGGAATCCCGCGCCATCAGGTCAGATGCGCCGTCGGTGTTGAAGTCACCAACGCCCAGGATGTCCGTCATGGATGACCAGCCAGAACCGATCTGGACCCTGGTCAGCCAGCCGCCCTTGCCATTTCCTGGGTACAACCACAAGACGCCACTACCGTCCCGTGCGGCAACATCCAGGTTGCCGTCGCCATTGAAATCGCCTGCTGAGGTGATTGCCGTCATGCCGCTCCACCCCAAGCCAATCTGCACACGTGGCAACCAACCGGCAGAGCCGTTCCCGCCATAGAGCCACAGCACGCCGGAAGAGTCGCGGGCCAAGACGTCTGAGGATCCATCACCGTTGAAGTCACCCGGAGCAACGATGGCCGTCATGACATTCCACCCCTGACCGACTTGCCGCCTGTCGAGCCATCCGGCCGCGCCGTCGCCTGGATAGAGCCAAAGGGTGCCGGAACCGTCACGTGCCAGAACGTCAGCGTTGCGGTCTCCGTTGAAGTCGTTTTTAACTGATTGCGGATTAGCGGGCTGAATGACAGTCACGGAGGCACTGCCCTGGTTGGCTACGTATGCCGTGCCCGTGTAATCGTGGACTGCAACGGCTACCGGTTGAGCTCCAGTTCGAACTACAGTCGACGTATTGGAAGAGTCGATGACGGAAACACCTCCACGGCTCAGCGTGGCGTACGTTCTTTGTCGGGTGGAGTCCACGGCCAAGGAAGTCGGCCGGCTCGGGAGGCTAATCTGGGCGATCTTCTGCCTAGTTGCCGGATTCACCAGCACAATCGACGAACTTCCACCAGCATTCGTGGACTCGACATAGACAGTACCGGTCCAGGAATTCACAGCCACTTTCCCGAACGTTTCGTTGATCTGATAGACGAGGTTCGAGTGATTGGAGTCGTCCACTAGCCCCAGTTCGCTCTGTGGGTTACCGATGTAGCTCCCCGCGACAGTTCGATAAACCGCGTTAGTCTGACTGTTCACAGCGTGACCAACCGCATCTCCAGCACCCAGGACATATACGTCCTTGGCGTTTGTTTGCCCGTCTATGACGGTAAAGACGCCGTCTGTGGTTACGAAGACCTTGTTTCTGAACGAATCGACAACCACGCTACGCGGAAGAGACGTGTAATAAGGGATATCGACGGGCGTAGGACCGGTGCGCGGGTCAAGGACGGTTATCCCATTGCTATAGGCGACGTAAACCTTCGACGTGACCGGGTTGACGGTCACGATGCCGGGGTTGGGGCCGGTTTTGACCCTTCCTGCGACGGTGGTCCCATTCATGATAACCACGGAGCCGTTAGCACCAGCTTTGCCTGCAACGCTGACGTAGGCGGTGCTGCTACCGATCGTTGCAATACCTTGAGCGACGCCCCCGACGTCGACTGTGGTCACCTTTCGAGTACGAGCATCAATGACTGACACGCCGTTATCGGTGGCAACGTAGACGTCGCCCGTATAAGTCACGGATATGTCATGCGGCGCGTTGCCTACGGCAATATCGAACGACGTCGAGTCAGCCTTCGCTGGCGACCCCACCAACAGCGAAACGGCCATCGCACCCACAACGGCAAGAGCCGCCGTCGTCCGCTTTCGACCCAACTTTTTCAATCCGGACACAGTAGAACCAGACGCGACAGAACCCAAGGGGACCCCCAGAAAATGAGACGCGACTGCCGCGTCGATGAGCGGAGTCTACAGCTTGTGACGTGAACTACAGAATCGCCGTCATCCCGCCCCACCCCGTGCCAACACGGGAAGCCGTGGGCCACGCCGCTCCCCCGCTGCCGGCATAGAGCCACAGCTCGCCTGCGGCGTTCCGGGCCAGGATGTCGGCATTGCCGTCACCGTTGAAGTCGCCCGGGCCAACAAGGGAGTTCATGACGTTCCAGCCCTGCCCGATGACGCGCTGCTGCTGCCAGCTGCCGTATCCGTTGGCCGGGTAGAGCCAGAGCGCGCCGGAGCTGTCGCGGGCAACAAGGTCGGAGACACCGTCAGTGTTGAAGTCGCCGACGCCGGTGATCTCGGACATGCCGTTCCAGCCCGTGCCCACTTGGATGGGAGAGAGCCAGCCACCGGCTCCGTTGCCGCGGTACACCATCAGCACGCCTGAGGCGGTTCGGGCTGCGATGTCCACATGGGAGTCGCCGTTGAAGTCGCCCTCGGATTCGATGGCGGTCATACCGGACCAGCCTGTGCCGACCTGAACGCGGGAAAGCCAGCCACCTGAACCGTTGCCCGGGTAAAGCCAGAGCAGCCCGCCGGTGTCACGTGCCAGGACGTCAGCGTTGCCGTCACCGTTGAAGTCGCCGGGAGCGACCAGGGCATTCATGACGTTCCAGCCTTGGCCCACCTGAATACGAGGCAGCCAGCCACCTGAGCCGTCGCCCGGGTACAGCCACAGCACGCCCGAAGCTTCCCGGGCCAGGACATCAGCAAAGCCGTCACCGTTGAAGTCGTTCTTGACCGGCGGCTCAACGTTTGCGTCGATGATGCCCACGGATGCCCGCAAGTAGCTGACTACGTAGACCTTGTCCGTGGCGGTGTTGACCCCTGCAGCTACGGGCTCGTTGCCTGTGTACACGGTGTAATTGGTGTTGTTCTGCCCGTTGATGACGGTAGTACCGCCGCTGTAGGTGGCGGCGTAGATCTTGTTGTTAGTGGGGTTGATTACCAGTTCATGAACACGGGAGGAAGTACCGATAGTAGCGATCTCGGCGTTGGTTGAGCCGTTGAAGACCTTCACGCCGCCAGCAGTTGACGGCCCGTCCACGGCAACATAAATCCGGTTGCTGGCGGTGTTAACAGCAATGAGGCCGAGTTGGCTGGACGATGCCAGGGTTGCGTCGATAGTGTCGCTGGCTCCGTCGATGACCAGGAGTTTGGCACCCGAGTTGGCCCCTGTGCTCGCATAGACCTTATTGGTCACGGTGTTCACAGCCACGTTGAGAATGGGGCTCCCGCTCGGGGCGATGGTTCCCGTCACGAAGCCGCCTGCTCCAATGACCTTGAGGGTTCCATTGGAAATGACGTAGGCCTTGCCGGTCACAGGGTTCACCACGATGTCCTGCGCTCCGCCGGCCAACGGTACGAACGTGGTGGCCAGGGTGGCTCCGTCAATGATGGTGACACCACCTTTGACGCCTACGTAGATCTTGTTGGTGGTCTCGTTAACGGACACGATGTATGGCTGCTCGCCGACCGTAACTGAGGCTTTGACGAGCTCCGTTGCGCCGTCCACCACTGCTACTGTTCCGCCGATCAGGCTTGCATAGACGGTGTTGGTGACGGTGTTGACGTCGACGTCCCAGGGCATGTCGCCGGTATTTATGGTTCCGCTGGCAGTAACACCGTTGATGACGGAAACGCCTTCGAAGGAGGCCACGTAGGCCTTGTTCGTCACCGGGTTGACGGCGATATTTCCCGGGCGTTCGCCAACGGAAGCAAAATCAGTCACGGCATCAGCAACAGCCGGCGTAGCATTCAGGCCCAGAGGACCGGACAACAAAGCCAGCCCCAACCCGACGGCGACCATGCCCGCCGCTGCCCGGCGCCGCCGTCGTGCATTTACTTCCCCGAGCGCGCGCGAATTATCCCCAGCAGCAACCATGGCAAGACCCCCAGAACTTTCGACGCCCAGCACGTCGGATACGGGAAGTCTACTTGGACGCTGGGACAAAACAGAGAACCACCTGTTAACCAACTCTTCCTCCACAGGCCACCGGATCGAACCCGCCACGCCAACCGCCCCGACCACCGTGGAAGGCGTGAGGATCGCAATCGTCGCCGAATCATTCCTGCCATTGATGAATGGGGTAACCCACTCGATACTGCGGGTGCTGGAGCATCTGCAGGAGCGCGGGGATGAGGTGATGGTGATCGCGCCGTCGACGTCGGACACTGATGTTTCGAGCGTCGAGAAGGGTGCGTATGTGCACCGGCTTCCCTCCGTGCCGCTGGCCGGATATACGAATGTGCGGGTTGCGTTGGGTGGTGTGAATCGGGTCAAGCGAATCCTTGCCGATTTCGCCCCCGACGTCGTTCATCTCGCCTCCCCGTTCGTCCTCGGCTGGCGCGCCGTGCAGGCCGCCCACCAACTCGGCATCCCGACTGTGGCGATCTACCAAACCGAAGTTCCCAGCTACGCCGCCCGCTATGGCGTGCCGTTCCTGGAGAACTGGGCCTGGAACCGCGTGGACAACATCCACCTCCTGGCCACCCGAACCCTTGTGCCGTCCACGTTCGCGCTGAACCAGTTGCGCGGACGCGGCATCCTGCGCGTGGACATGTGGCGCCGCGGTGTGGATACCGCCCGCTTCAACCCCGCTAAACGTTCGACGGCGTGGCGCAGCTCGGTAGCGCCCGACGGTCACCGGATCATCGGCTACGTCGGCCGGCTCGCCGTGGAGAAGCAGGTTGAGGATCTTGCCGTGCTGGCTGACCTGCCCAACACGAAGCTGGTGATCGTGGGTGACGGCCCGCAGCGCGCGGCCCTCGAAGCGCAGCTCCCCAACGCGCATTTTGCCGGATTCCTCGGCGGGGATGCACTGGCGGAGGCTGTTGCGGGCTTTGACCTGTTTGTTCATCCCGGCGAGTTTGAGACCTTCTGCCAGACCATCCAGGAAGCCATGGCATCGGGCGTTCCCGTGGTGGCGACCGGCCGTGGTGGCCCCTTGGACCTCGTGGAAAATTCACGCACCGGGTGGCTGTACGAGCCCGGGAACCTCACCCAGTTGCGCGGCTACGTCCAGGACCTGACGGGCGACGAGGCCAAGCGCCGCGCGTTCGCCACGGCAGCAACCGCCTCGGTCCAGGGGCGGACGTGGCCTGTGCTCAGCGCCGACCTGGTGCGGCATTACACCGAAGTCATCGCCTCCTCCGCCCGTGAAAACGGGCCCACAGAACTCACCTCAAGCAAAGGACCCTCCTCATGAAGATTTCCGTGATCGGCTGCGGCTACCTCGGCGCAGTCCACGCAGCAACGCTCGCTTCGATGGGCCACAACGTGGTGGGCATCGACGTCGATTCCTCCAAGGTGGAGCAGCTCAACAAAGCTGCGGCACCCTTCCACGAGCCCGGTTTGGACGAGCTCCTCCAGGACGGCCGCACCACTGGCCGTCTCGTGTTCACCACGGACTTCTCCGCTGCAGCTGATGCGCAGGTGCACTTCCTCTGCGTGGGTACCCCGCAGTCCAAGACCTCTGACACCGCGGATCTCTCCTACCTCATGGGCGCCACGAAGAGCCTCCTGCCGCACTTGGCCAAGGGTGCCGCCGTCGTGGGTAAATCGACGGTGCCGGTAGGCACGGTGGAAACGCTCCGCGCGATCCTGGCCCGACGCTCGGACGTGCTGCTCGGCTGGAACCCTGAGTTCCTGCGCCAGGGCACAGCGGTGAAGGATTCGCTGGTTCCCGACCGGCTGGTTTATGGCGTCCCGGGTGGCAAGGGTGCCGCGGCCGGCGCTCCAGTAACTGCCGTGCTGGATGCGGTGTACGAGCCGCTGATAAACGCCGGCATCCCGCGGCTCGTCTGCAACTTCGCGACGGCGGAACTGATCAAGTCGGCGTCGAACGCGTTCCTGGCCACGAAGGTCAGCTTCATCAACGCGATGGCTGAGCTGTGCGACGCGTCGGGCGCTGACGTGAGCGAACTCAGCGAGGCGATGGGCCTGGATCCGCGTATCGGCAACCGCTACCTGCACGCCGGACTCGGGTTCGGCGGTGGCTGCCTGCCCAAGGACATCCGGTCGTTCCGTGCGCAGGCCCGCGAACTTTCCGTGCCGTCCGTGGATGAATGGATGGCCCTGGTTGATGCGGTGAACCTGGACCAACGATCCCGCGCCGTGGAGGTGGCCCGCGAGATGTGCCGTGGCTTCCTGTCCGGCCGCACCGTGACCATCCTCGGCGCAGCCTTCAAGCCCGACACCGACGACATCCGCGACTCCCCCGCCCTGGACGTCGCCCAGCAACTCGCCGCCGCGGGCGCTCACGTCACTGTCACCGACCCCAAAGCCATCAACAACGCCTGGATCCGCTACCCGCAAATCCGCTTCGAAGCCGACACCAAACGCGCCCTCGAAGGCGCCGAACTGGTGCTGCTGCTCACCGAATGGGACGAATACGTGGCGCTGTCGCCTTCAGTTGTGGGAGGCCTCGTACGACGCCGGATGGTGCTGGACGCTCGGAACGTTCTGGACGCTGAGGCCTGGCGGAGCGCGGGGTGGACCGTGCGCGGGTTGGGGACGGGGGCTTCGGTTGTGGCTGGTGCGGGTGGCGGGGCTGGGGTAGCTGTGGCGGGGCGTTCGGGCGGCGCCGGGCGTGCCGGTGGGAAGAAGCACGCGCGGGCGTGAGCCCTTTGTGGGCCTGAGCTCGGGCGGTGGACCTGCCGACCGTAACGTGCGCCCAGCCCAAAGTCATAGATAACTTCTCCTCCCCATGCTGATGTGCCGAATGTTATGGTCACGGGACGCGCCATCGCATCGGCGCATCTACAAGGGGGCAATAAGTGAAAAAGGGTTCTATACGCACGGCCAAAAACCGGCATCTAGCAGGCAAGTCTTTCTGGACTCAAAGCAGGAAGACACTGGGGCTGGTGGCGATCGCGTCTTTATTGGCTATGAGTACGGCCTGCGGCCAGGGAGGGACAACAAGTGCCAGTTCGGTGAACAGCACAACGGCAAAACCGTCCGCGACACCGTCTCCGACGCCCAGTAAGGTCGCTGGGACCGCTTGCACAACGGAGAAGGCGACTCAGAAATCTTCCGGTGAGACCTATGTTTGCGCGATTGACCGCGCCGGCACATTGACGTGGTTGGACTCAGCGACCGCCAAGAAACTTTCCGATGATCGAGCTGCGGAAGCGGCGGCGAAGGCTGCAGCCGAGAAAGCGGCAGCGGACAAAGCCGCTGCGGACAAAGCAGCTGCTGACAAAGCCGCAGCTGACCAGGCAGCGGCAGCTCAAGCCGCGGCCGCAAAAGCAGCAGCCGATAAGGCCGCTGCTGACAAGGCGGCTGCTGACGCCGCGGCCGCCAAGCTTGTTCCCAAGACTGTCGTCCCAGCGGCGCCGCAGGCACAGAGTAACTGCGATCCGAACTACTCGGGTTGTGTTCCCGTGGCATCCGACGTCGACTGCGCCGGAGGCAAAGGCAATGGGCCGGCGTATGTGCGGGGACCGGTGACTGTCATTGGTTCTGACATCTACGGCCTCGACAATGACGGAGATGGGATCGGCTGCGAGAAGTAGTCATCGTGTGGGTGACCGTGGCCGAGAGGCTGCGGTCACCCCCATTTTGCACGCGAGCGTGAGCCCCTTTGCTTTACTGGGGGCATGGAAGAGCCTGCAAGAAAGGACCGTACCCTCAGAGCCGAGGGTCTGGTCAACGCGCGCGATCTCGGCGGATTGGAACGCGTTGACGGAACGCTGACGCCGAGCGGAGTGTTCTTCCGCAGCGACAACGTGGACCGGATCAGCCCCGATGGATGGCAGCACTTGCACGCGGCCGGGATCCGCACCGTCGTCGATCTTCGCCAACCGGGTGAACGGCAGAAGGACACCCAGAAACGTCCAACCTGGCTCACCACCATCAACGTGGACCTCGATGGCCTTGAGAACACTGGTTTCTGGGCAGACTACTGGGACAACGGTTTGGTGGGCACCGCCATGTACTTTGCGCCCCACCTCAATGAGATGCCCGAGCGAGCGGGAGCTGCTGTCTCGGCCATAGTCAATGCACCGCCAGGCGGTGTCCTCTTTCACTGCATGGGCGGCAGGGACAGGACCGGCATCATTGCCATGATTCTGCTTTCGGCCGTGAAAGCCGGTACGGAGGAGATCGTTGACGATTACCTCGAAACGGTCCGGTTGGGCGATATCAGGGCAGCCAGCGACAACAGGAACAATGCCGAATCTCTACTGAACGAACTCTGCGAGCGCCACGGAACCACCACGGAAGGTGCCTTCCGAACGGCTTTGGCCGGCTTCGACCTTCCCGGCTTTATCGAGGCAGCTGGCCTATCCGAAAGTGACCGCGACGCACTGTTCAGCTGGCGCGGCAGCGTCCCGGCGAGTCAGTCCATGCGATTCTGAACGTCCAAGAGAAACTTGACCCCGGCGTCGGACAACCTCGCAATCATCCGCACCCAACCAGGACCTTCCCACAACTCGAATCGGCGCAGGTTCCTTGTAACGTCGTAAGCGAGATCGCTCGCCACGGCTCCAGATTCTGCCGGTCAAAGCCTGCGCGAGCTTCGGTGGCGATCTAACGTTGTCGCTGCATCGCGTCCAGAACTGACAGCAGCCTGGGTGCGCCCGGAAGGGTGTTGTCAACGATTCTCGTAGCCCGCAACCACGGCTGAGAATTCTCAAAGTAGATACGTTGACCGCCGACGTATCGCCGCATCGATGGATGTTCCGGGTCCGGGTTGCTCCCGTCCCTTATGGACATCCGCCTGGCTGTCTCGGAAAAGGGCACATCAAGGAAAATCGAGTAGTCCCAGAGTCCAACCAACTCATCGCGGTGGAGGAACATGCCCTCTACTAGTACCAAAGCGTTGTCCGGGGCCAGCTGGGGTTCGACCTCGATTCTTACGTTATTGCCGGCATCTGTGGCCGCCCTTCGAATTCTTCCGTTCCCGCCATTTCTCAAAGGTGCGAGGACATTGTGGTCGAAAGCAGTGTAATCGTAAGTATCCAGCCAGAATCCCTCTGGAGATGCTCGGCCCCGGCGGTGGCGGACATCCTGAAGGTTGAGAAAATCATCCAGGTGAATTGTCACGACGGGCCGCCCATGAATTGCGAGGGCGAGCGCTTCCACGAAGGTTGATTTACCGCTTCCATCAACCCCGTCGATAGCTATAAGTTGACGGCTCGGTCCTAGCGCAAGTACTTCCTCGGCAAAGAACTGCAGCAGTTGCGCCCGACGCGGCACTACGTTTTCTCTCGTCATCAGACAATGGTGGCACTGACGACGGGAATCACCCCAAAAGGTTCGAAGTGAACCTTGGCGCGATCAGTCCATCCGGCTCTGAACCTCCAAGAGGAACTTAACGCCGGCGTCGGACAACTTCTCATTCATCCGCACCCAACCTGGGCGTTCCCATAGCTCCAGTCGGTGCAGGTTACGTGTGACGTCGTAGTAGAGGTCGCTCGCCCACGACAGAGGAATCTCGCCACCCGTCCGGGTTCTCAAACCGCCGTGGTGAAGGGCGGCCTGGATCACTTGGTCCCGAAGATTGTAGGGCGGCTCGTCGCCAGTCAGCTCCCAATGAACGAACAGGGGCGTTGCCAAGCGTTCCGCATCGCTGCCTGGGTTCGCGAACTGGTTTGCCAGGAAAGCCCACAGGGCTTCGGGATCCCCGGCCAGTTTCCGTCCCCTGGGCGTGAGGAGCAGTTTGTCCTTGAGCTTGCGCAGAAGCTTCCACTCCTGCAACTGCTCCCTAAGACTCCGGATGGGCAACGTGCTCACCTCGACCCGTCCAGCCGAGATCCATTCGTCGTCCCAGCCAAGCTCGGTCATGGCGTGCTTGACGAAGGACGGCTTCAAGTATCCAGCAGAGGTCAACGGCAGACCGTCGTGCTGGGCTTCCTGGAGAAACCATAGGATCGGGCCCAGAACGTCCTCGTAGTCCGCAACCGTCACTTCACCTGGCCAGAGCCGCTGCGCCAAACTGCGCAACTGTCCGCTGACTGCCACCAGATCAAAAGCTTTCGGATCGAATTTCAAGACACTCTCCTGCGTCACGAATTCAAGCCACTCAACGGCTTCCCTATGCTCGGGGTGCTTGGGGTTGGAGACAACAGCAACCACGTTGGCGTAGCCAGCCACTCCGCCGGAATCCTCAATAGGTCCCCGCATCGCACCGTTAAGGCAAGCGATGGTGTTCTCTTGCAGCTCGGCCGGGCCCACAACCTCGATCTCATGTGTCCAGCTGTCGCCGAAGTCGTACTCGTAAAGGAGGTCTGATACTCCCGGCTTCTGAGGGTCAAACAACTCCAGCAGCCGCGCGGCGGCCGGGTTTTCGGCACCTTCTGGACCGTCGCCGTCGTCGACGTCCATGAAGAGGCGCTTTTTACCCGACCGGTCGTGGCCCGCTACGGCGTAAAGGTGGGAATTCCTCCACCCAAACGCGCACTGGATGGCACCGTGCAACTCGGCGAGGGTGGCACTTTCCGGTAGGACAAGCTGACGCCAGATCAGGGGCTCCGTGCCACTGATCGAAAGGCGAAGCTCGACCGCCGGAACGGTTTGGGGCGAATCCATAACGGCAATTCTGCCAGTCTCCCCCGATCCCGCGTCACTCGCCGCCGGTTCCGCTCACTACCTCTATGTAGGGGGTCGAACTCAACGAGGACAAGGACTTGCCAGTGATCACGCATTTCTACCCGGCGGCTCTTCGCATCATCACGTGCGTCGTAGCTGTTTGCTCGGCTGTGTCGGCAACCCTGCTTGGTACGGCGCCCCCTCCTGGTGGCCTCGACGTCCTGGACCCCGCAGATTTGAGGGCAATCGCCGTCGTCCTGACCATGGCGCTGGGAGTCGTGGCGCCTATAGCAGTCCTGATGGTGGACTCCCTCAAGTGCCTGCTTCTCAAAGCGGGCATCTTTGCTGCCGCGGGGTTCGGCAATGCCATGATGCTCAGTCCCTTGATAGTGGTTCCGTTCCAGGGCACCCCCACTTTGCTGGCTGTGATTTCCTCCCTCGCGCTGACCATCGCGAGCATCGTCACCTACATGGAGTCCGTGGAACGGCGGAACGCACGACGGCGGGCCAACACCTAGGCGGGCACCGTCACCACCTATTTCTTCCGCACCAACACCTAATTTCCGCGAATACGGCACCTAGTTGCCCCTTTTTGCCACCTAGTGCAGGAAAACGGGCCATAGTCTCCTGTTGTGCCTTCGAAGCGGGAGTCCCGGTGTCCGGCGGGAGCCCCACCCGCTTTGGCGTAGGAGGCACTGCGGCACGGCTCCACCCGTCTACCCCCAGGTGGAGTCGTGCCCAGCCGGGTACGTGAGTCGTCACAGGGGTAAACGAGAACGATTATTGATAATGTCGAACGTGCCTGCCGCCAAGGAAAGCCGTTCATGAAACCTGCCAACAGCTCCACCCAGACAACCCGATACCCAGGGGAACGGCCAGCCAGCCCCAACCCAAAACTCCTGCTCTCCAGCCAGCTCATCTTCAACATCGGGTTCTACTCTGTGGTGCCGTTCATCGCGCTCACCATGGCCAACGACTTCGCCATGAGCGCGGTAGCCATCGGAGTTGTCCTGGGAGCTCGGACGTTTGCCCAGCAAGGGATGTTCCTGGTGGGCGGTGCCATCTCCGATCGCTGGGGTGCCCGCTACACGATGGTCGCAGGCTGCATCGTCCGGGTGAGTGGCTATCTGCTCTTGGCTGCGGCCGACAACTTCAGCCTCTTCCTCGCGGGAGCCATCGTCACAGGCATCGGTGGTGCGTTGTTCTCACCGGCCCTCGAAAGCCTGGTGGCCGCAGCCGAGGCACGGCGGGAACCGTCCGGAAAGCACCGGCCAAGCCTGTTCGCGTCGCTGGTTATCGTCGGCGAATTCGGGGCGGTAATGGGTCCACTTCTCGGCAGCCTGCTCCTGGGTTTCGGCTTTGAAGTATCCCTCTACGTCGCCTCGGCCATCTTCGCGGTGATGGCTGTCGTCTTCTGGCGGTTCCTTCCACGCGCCGACCGTGGCGGACATCCAACAGACGCAGCAGTCCCCAAGCACCAACTTCTGGCCTGCCTGCGGGACAAGCGCTTCGTCGCGTTCGCCTGCTTCTTCAGCGTCAGCCTGCTGGCCCACAACCAGCTGTACTTCGGGCTCCCGGTGGAGCTTCGACGCAGCGGCCTCGACGCCGGCGCGCTGGGTTTCGTGTTCGCGTACGCGTCCTTGTTGACGGTCTCGTTGCAATGGCCCATCGCCAAGCTCATGCGCCGATTCGGCGAGCGCAACGCACTGACGTTGGGCCTCAGCCTGAAAGCCGCAGGATTCACCGCCGTCGCAATACTGGCCACTCAACCACCCATCGCGTCAGTCCCGGCTTTACCGGCGCTGGCTCTCGTCACCGGCCTCTGCCTGGGCAACATGTGCGCAACTCCCACGGCTATGCGGCTGGTTCTGGACTTCGCTGGCGGCCGACCCACCGGCGCCTATTACGGGCTCCTCGCCAGTTGCGGGGGCGCTATGGTGCTGATCGGCAACACCGCTATGGCGCCGCTTTACGAGTTTGCAGACCAAACCTCGACGGCGGCCGCCTCGCCGTGGCTGTTCACCGGCGTTATTGCAGTGGTTTCGGCTGTTGCGATCCGCCGGTTCCTCCCAGTGCCGGCCCGCGCAGTGGCCTAGCGGCCTACCCGCAGCCGGATGAGCCTGTACGCGATACCCATAACAAACATCAGCACGCCCAGCCCAGCGGATAGCGGCGGCAGCGTCGCGACGAGAACAACACACGCAATCGCTCCAGCGACCTGCAGGAACTTCGGGTATCGCCGGTCCTCGCTTGGCTGGGTGTAAGCGGCGATGTTCGCCACCAAGTAATAGAGCAGCACGCCGAAGGACGAGAATCCAATGGCACCGCGAAGATCGGCCACCGCGATGATCAGGCAGATCACCACGGCAAGGGTCACCTCGGCCCTGTGGGGAACCTTGTACTTCGGGTGAACTGCAGAGAGCCAGTGCGGCAGGTCGTGTTCGCGGGCCATTGCCAGGCTGGTCCGGCCGAGTCCGGCGACCAGTGCCAGCAGTGCACCCAGCGAGGCGACAGCGGCTCCGATGCGGACAACAGGTTCTGCCCACGCCAGCGTTCCTGCGCCGACGGCATCGGCCAGCGGTGTCGGCGTACCGGCAACACCCTGGGGCCCAAGAGCAGCCAGCAAGGTCACGGCAATGACGGCGTAGATGAGGATCGTGATGCCCAACGCGATCCCGATGGCCCGGGGAATGGTGCGCTGGGGCTCGCGGACTTCCTCGCCCATGGTCGCGATCCGCGCATACCCGGCGAACGCGAAGAACAAGAGTCCGGCGGATTGCAGGATCCCGTACCAGCCTTCGGCCAGCAACCCCTCCCCCAGGAAGTCGCCGAAGTCAGGACCGGACCCACCCCACACTGCGGAGACGGCAATCGCCAGGGCAACCAGAAC
Organism: Arthrobacter sp. TmtSoilC79; assembly: GCF_059739405.1. NCBI lineage: Bacteria > Bacillati > Actinomycetota > Actinomycetes > Micrococcales > Micrococcaceae > Arthrobacter > Arthrobacter sp. TmtSoilC79. The sequence continues at coordinate 3,426,800 of NZ_AP046051.1, forward strand.
CGCAATCACCAGTACACGGGTCAGCCCTGCGGTGCGGGTCACCCCGTGATAGTTCACCGCGGTCAAGAGTACGACGGCGGCAATCGCCACCGGGCGTTCCCAGCCTTGCGGTGCAGCGTAGGCGGCGAAGGTCATGGCCATGGCCGCAGCACTGGCGGTCTTGCCGATGATGAAGCCCCACCCCGCGAGGAAACCGGGCCAGGCTCCCAAACGTTCCCGGCCGTAAACGTAGGTCCCGCCCGACGTCGGGTACCTCGCCGCGAGTTGGGCTGAGGACGTCGCGTTGCAGAAGGCCACGAAGGCGGCCACCACCAAGCCGATGAGCAGCCCGGATCCCGCGGCAGCAGCGGCCGGGGTGAAGGCTGCGAACACCCCCGCACCGATCATGGAGCCCAGCCCAATGAGGGAGGCATCGAACGTACCGAGTCGCCGGGCCAAGGCCGGGGAGTTATTCACTGAAACCCTTCACGCTGAGGGACCGGGCTCAGGGCGTGGCGTCGGAGACCGGCGTTGGGAGAATTGCTTTCAGCTTATCCCGGCTCCTCGCGGCGGAAGTGAATTCCCGACGAGCATGAAGAGTCCGTTTCGGGACGTTGCGCCGGTCTTGCGCAGGGCGTTGGAGATGTGGTTTTCCACCGTTCTTGCACTGATGCCCAGGTGTTCGGCAATCTCCACGTTGGTGCGGTGTCCTGCCAGCACGGCGACCTCGATCTCCCGTTCTGTAAGCGGTGTGGTCCTGAAGGAGTTGAAGGAGAGTTGCTCGTTGGCTGCCGGGAACCTGACGGCGAACATGGAGGATGCCTGAGCCATGGCGTCGGCCGCGGCAGTGTCCCCTTCTATGACGTGCCGCTTGAGTGCGCCACGGAGAAGCATCCCCACTTGGTAGGTGTCGACGTCAGGTTCGTAGTGCATCAGCAGGAGACCGAGAAGTTTGTGGTCCCCTTCCACCACGGCGGTTGCGATGCCGATGAGTTGATCGTGAACCGTGACGCCGCTGTCCCGCAGGATCTTCTGCAACAGATCCAGGACCGGACGCCCCGGGTTCAGGCAAGTGCACAGCAGTGCCGTCATCAGGGCTTCCAGAACATAGCCGCTCTTCAGCTGGCGCCTGACGAGTTTCGCGGCCTTGCGGTCGAACGTGGATGGCTGTGCGCTGTTGTGGGCAACCAGCTCATAGGCGCCCTTTCCAACACCGGGTAAGGGTCCGACGTCGGGCACTTCAGTCCTCGCCTGCGCGGCAATTGAGAGGGCCGGCGGCGTGGCAGTGGTTGCGTGGCGGAGCCCTGCGAGGCGCAGCATCGCATCGTAGAGGGCGTCGACCACGAAGCCTGGCCGCCCCATGGCGAAGACACTGCTCATGAGGTATTCAGCTTCCTCAAAGTGCCCGCGATATAGGAGTCCGTGGGCGGCGACGTAGCTGCTGGTGATCACACCGAATTGGTCCAGGTTCTTGCGTGCTTCGGTCCGCCAGTCCAATGCGAAGACGAGGGATTCCTCCACGCGTCCGGAAGCAAACATCGCAAACCCTCGGATGAACGGCCGGAGGTGGGAGAAGGCGTCGTCGTGATTCTGGCCTTCGACGGCATCGTACGCTGCGGCTGGCCTGAAGCGGTAGAGCTCCAGCAGCCCTTGGACCAAAGCGCCCATCCCGGAGGGTTGCGGTTCCAGGGCACTGAGTGGCGCGGCTAGAGGAACCCGGCCGTGCGAGGCACTGAGGAAAGCGACCGCGTGGTCGGCTTCTTCGGCAAGGTGAGGATTATCGGCTGCGAACTTTTGGAGAATGTCGACGGCGGCACCTGGGCCAAGTCCTGTGTGCACCGCGAGCATCGCACGGGTAATGGTGACGAACAGGAGGTCTTTGGGATCGGCGTCGGACGTTGTTGTTTCGTCGCAGATGCGGGCCACCCGCCGGACGTCCACAGGGGCACCCCAATAGATCCGGAGCACGGACGCGGCATTGGCGGCGTTCTTGTTGGCTTCCCACCGCTCGAAGCGGATACGTTCCCTCGCGGAGCTGTGGTCGTGGAAGTGGCGGGCGGTGACGGCGTCGCCGTCGCCCCTTTCTGCCCGCAAGGTAGCCAGGACCCGAGCGAGGCAGTCTGCCGTTGTCCGGTTCTCGTGCTCTGCGCCCGGCACGGCTTCCAGTACGCCGGCGATCTTTCGGCGCAGGAGTTTCCGGTCCCTGAGGTTCTTGTTGCCGCTGAAATAGTCAGCAATGACGGGTGGGCTGATGGCGGCGATGGAGCCGTTGTGGTGGTCGTCCATGACGGAGAGGAAGCCCCTGCGTTCGAGGCCTTCCAGAGCCTCGGGTTGGATGACTTTTTGAAGGACGTCCACGCGGGCGGTGCCGAGGATTGCCATGGTGTGCAGGGCTGTGAACTCGTCCGCGCTGAGCTCCGCCAGGAGCGACTCGAGTGTGCCCCGCAGGTGCTCGTTCCAGAGGGTGTTGCTGGTCATCCCCCACTGCTTGTCCTTCATGACCAGCAAGTTGCTCAGGGACGCGGTCTCGGCGATCCGCACGATGAGGCGCGGGTTGCCGGCGGACTTGGTGAGTATCCGGGCTGTGGTGTCCGCATCTGCCGGGGCACCGAGGACGTGTGCGATCAGCATATGAACCTGCTCGTAGTGGAGCGGGTCCAGTTGCAGGTGTGCCTCGCGGCCGTTGTTGAGGATGGCCAGCTGCCCTTTGGAAAAGGCCCAGGTTTCGGGCGCCGTGGCAACCATAGGGCAAGTGGATCGGCGTCGAACCGCCTCCAGGACCGCGAGTGATTCGCTGTCGACCAAGTGGAGATCGTCGACGACGAGAAGGTGCTTCCCATTGGTGGCCAGCTGGCTGGTCAAGACGTCCGCGATGTCGAAGACGCCGCTGCGGCCAGGCCTCAAATCCAGCCCGAGTCCTTTGATGGCCGCGTACGGGATGGTGCGGTGCGTGCGCAGTCCGGTGATGAAGTGAACGGCTACGCCGGTCTTTTCCAGATTGCTCATGACACTGCGGACTACGGACGTCTTACCGCTGCCCGGAGCGCCGACGACCCTCACGCCGATCCCGCGTGCGACGTAGTCGAGGATTCGCTGAACCTCAGAATCGAACACTCGACCCAACCTTCTGTTTCTGTGGATGCCCGACATGCGGCTCACTTCGCAGGCTAGATCGAGAAAACGGGACTAGGTGGCAAAACGGCCTTGCACAGGCCGATTTGGGACCGTCTAGGTGGTGATTCGGGCAAATCTAGGTGGTGTCGGGACTCGTCTAGGTGTTGGGGCTGTTCGGTAGTCAGGTGATCCATGGGATGCTCCCTCAGCTCTGTGGGTGGATTACCTCCAACGCTACGGAGGGCTGAGCGAGAGTTACATGGGTGTAATTTGTTATGTGGATATGTATTCGAACTACTTTTTCTTGACTAGTAAACGTGTTCTAAACAGGTCATCGGAGGCAGGCCACCGGGCAGCACCGCCGTCGCATTGCATTTGACACATGCCAGCTCCCAGGATGAGAGTGTTGCTCAAGCACCCGGAACCGTCAGCGTGAAGGGGTGATTCTCGGGCATTCCATTGTGGGGGGACAAATGAGGATCAATGCTGCGCATCACCAACCTGTCCAAGAGCTACGGCCGCCATTGCGTGGTCAACAACGTCAATCTCCTAGTTCCGTCGACCGGAATCCACCTCATCCGGGGTGAAAACGGAACCGGCAAGACCACTCTTCTCAAGTGCCTCGCAGGACTGGAGCGGTTCACCGGAGAGGCAACCTGGCACAAAAGCGACCTTCGGGATTACGTCTCCGCAGATTTCGATGACTCAGCCGTTCATGAACGCCTGACGGGGCTGCAGAATCTCAGCGCTCTCCTGGACATCCCCCGCCGCCTGGCCCTTGCCCATCCGATCATCAGGACATTCCTCAGCCGCGATCTGCTGAATCGGAGATCGTCCACCTACTCGTTGGGGCAGCGAAAGAAGCTCAAGCTGGCAGCGGCTTTCGCAAGTGGCCGGCCATGCATTCTGCTGGACGAGCCGAACGCAGGCCTTGATGAGCCTGGGAGGCGTGCGCTTCGCCAAGCGCTCGAATCCGTTGAAGCGAGTACTTGTGTCATGGTCTTTGATCATGACTACTCCCCTTATGGAGACCTTGCCTCTTCCAGCTTCACCATCCGCCGAGGGAAAGTCCGCCTCGACCGGGAACCCGGGGCACTCGTTCGATGAACAAGTATCTGCGATCCCTGAGAACAGAACTGCGTTACCAGCTCTGGAGCAAGGCCGTGGTTTTGCCCATCGGCGGCTTGGCAGCGTCACTGGTCTTCGCCTTCGCCGGGAGCATCAGCAACGTTACGGCCACACTGTCGAGGCTGCAGACCTCGGAGGCACATGCTTCGGAAAATGGCCTGTCTTTGGGCGCCGCCATGGAAAAACCCAATAACGTCCTCATCCAAGGCGCCCAACGTATCGCGGACAATCCCCTCCGCTTTGACTACGAGGCCGCCTACTTCGCCGACCGCGCCTTCGAGGGATCTCATGCCATCGGCACAGGGTTGGAGATGATCACGTTCCTGGTCATCCCGCTGCTCTTCTTCATTTATGGATGCGGGACAGCCGTGGGCGATGTTCGCCGGCGGATTCTGAAGGATCGAATTGTTGCTCAGGGCGCTGCGGACTACGTCGCAGGGAAGGTGGCAGTAATCGCGTTGGTTTCAGTGGCTGCGGTGGTCCTAGCAGCCTTACTGAGCTGGGGTGCAGCGCCGGTACTGAGGGCGCTCTTCCTACAGGGCAATAGCCACGACTTCATCTATTCAGTCAACGACGCCGGTGCTGGCAACCCCATCGTTCAGATCGCGTTCGCCAGTGCTGTAGCCATCGGATTTGGTTTGTTAGGGCTCTTTACTGGGCTCGTGGCCAGGAGCATGCTGATCCCTTGCTTGGCCGCCGGCGCATTGCTCCTGCTGCTGCCGTTCGCCGGCCCCTATGATCCCCGCAACATCCTTACGGCTGCGGCGAAAGGCGTCTTCAACTACTGGGGCGGATTTAACCCACGTGCGCCTTTTCCAGTGTGGACTGAGCTCGGGGTCATGCTGTCCGTAGCGGCCGTGGTGCTGGTGGCTCTGGTCTCGACGGCGGTCTGGTCGCGGATGTCGAAGTTCGTTTAGCCCGGACACACCAGAGGGAGGGCAAACAAAAGCAGGGCCGGTCAATGACCGGCCCTGCTTCTTTGTTATCCGAAGACTAGATAGCCTGGATGTTTACTGCCTGGGGACCCTTGGGGCCCTGCTCGACGTCGAAGGAAACCTTCTGGTTCTCTTCGAGGGAGCGGTAGCCCGAGGAGTTGATCGCAGAGTAGTGAGCGAAAACGTCCTGGCTGCCATCTTCAGGAGAGATGAAGCCGAAGCCCTTTTCGGAGTTGAACCATTTCACGGTACCTGTAGCCATTTTTTCAGTCCTTACTGAAGGTGGAGATGCTCCCGACTTTCGGGTCTCCGGTGTGGGGTGTTCTCCACCGTTACTTCAGAAGGTCACGATCCAGAGGGACCGTGGGGACTGCCTGAACTACCAAATGCCAAACACAACAACACCGTCAAGTCTACAGAGTTCTGAGCAGATAGCTAGTGCTGGGAAATATTTATCCAGTGGATGTTTCCCGAAGTGCGGTCTGGACGGTGGAATCAGACCAGTTTGCAGGGTTCCAAACCACTTGTAGGGCAGAGTGTTCTTACAGCCGAGACTTGGAAGCAGGTGAGCATGACCAGCAGCGAATACAGGGCAGGGGAAACAACGTACGGTCCTCTCCAGCCCAAGAGCATCTGGATCAACCATGAGTTGAGGGACTTTGAGCTGATGGTCATCATTCAGGTCTCCGGCTGTGAACTCATCGCGGAACGGCTGCTTCAAGACGAATCCGTCTCGGGGACTGACGAACCTCCCTTGGAAGTCGCCAACTACATAGCCATGCAGAAGGGCTACCTGCCGCTGTTCGACCTGTCGGGGCAAGAACCTGTCTTGGCCGAGCGTGCGGAAGCGGGATTGAGGGAGTTCTTCTCGTCGGACGAATGGAATTCGCGGGACCCCCGAAAGACACGTCGTATCTGACCGCCTGCGACCTGTCCTGAAGTGGACTGCAAGCGTACAGTTCACCCCATGGGACCGACCCTGGATACGGTCATCATCGGCGCAGGCCAAGCCGGCCTCACGACGAGCTACTGGCTCACGCAATTCGGCGTCGAGCATCAGCTCCTGGAACGACGCGATTCCCTGGGCGGGGCCTTCCAGGACCGCTGGGACAGCTTTTACATGAATACCCCCAACCTTGCGCTGGACCTCCCCGGCATGCCGTACGACGGCGACGATCGGGACGCGTTCATCTCCCGCATCGCTGTCGTCAACCTCTTCAGACAGTACGCGGAGCTCATTGCCGCTCCGGTCCACACGGGCGTGGACGTGACCCGGCTCTCCCATGCGTCGGACGGCGCCTTCAACCTTGAGACATCGCTCGGAAACCTGCGGGCCAAGAACGTGGTCCTCGCGACCGGCGCGTACCAAGTCCCCAAGATCCCCGCCCTGTCCGCCATGCTCCCCGCCGGCGTGACACACCTCCACACGCATGATTACCGGAACCCTGAGCAACTGCCAGAAGGCGCCGTACTGATAGTCGGCACCGGGCAGTCAGGCGGACAAATCGCCGAGGAGCTCCACGCCGCCGGCCGCGAAGTCCACCTCTCTGTCTCAATCGTCCCCGAAGCGCCCCGCAGATACCGCGGCCAGGACCTCATCTACTGGATGCTCGAAACCGGCAAGCACGGCCCCGAGTTCGGCGTCAACGCCCTCACCCGCGAGGCGCTCCCCTCCCCCGCCGCCCGCTTCGCCCCGAACCCTTTGCTCTCGGGTACCGACGGCGGTCACGCCATCCACCTCCGCGAACTCGGCCGTCGCGGCATGCACTTGCACGGCCACCTGGAATCAATCGACGACGGCGACATCACTTTCAGCGACGACCTCCCCGACCGCCTCGCAGCCGTTGAGTCGATCTTCGCGCAACGCTCAGGAAAGGCAATTGATGCGTACATCGCGGCGGCCGGGATCGACGCGCCGGAGCAGGAACCCGTAGCTGGCGATGAATGGCTCCCATCAGGGCCGGCTCAGCTGAACCTGGCAGGCTCGAACATCACGTCCGTCATATGGGCCAGCGGGTACAAACTCGACTTCAGCTTCATCGACACACCAGTGATGGATGAGTGGGGCTATCCCATGCACTCCCGAGGCGTCATGGAGATCCCAGGGCTATACGTGGTGGGCCTGCCATGGCTGACGAGGCACTACTCAGCAATAGTCGGCGGAGTTGGACTGGACTCGGAGTACGTGGCCGGGACGGTCGCCGCAACGTGACAGTCTGACCAGTTACGCCCCGTCCCTCATCTTCTCGGCGCCCTGGCGCCGCTCAAGGATCACCCAAAGGACCGTCGTCGGGACCCCGATGATTACCAGGAGCGCCATGCCCCAGAACATGCTGATCACTTGGGTGGATTGCAGAGTCACAACGGTCACCAGGAGGACTGTGGCTGAAATGTTCAAAACGCGGAGCTTGCGTGCAGTGGTCATCTTCAGAATCGTTCCCCTTACGATGTCGTCCAAGAAGCTTAACGGCTCACGCCCATCAAAGACTTCTGATGGCTAGTGGCGGGAGCACTCGCGAGGAGTTACAGAAATTCCCGGCATACGTGGTCGTCTGCCGTGGCTGACCCCACGCTACTTAGCAATCGTCGGTGGCGTGAGGGCTGGATGCTCGCATCATTGCGTCTCAGCTGTCTGGCATCCACTAACTGCCGACAGGGACGGGAACCCAAAAGGATATAGCCCGGAACGCTATACAGCGCATGGGTTGCTGTTGGCCCAGTTTCCATAGACATCTGCCTCAAAGTAAACCAAGGTGGTGGGCACTTCTGCGTGGAGCGCTTACTTGCGGGAGAGAATACGAGCGGAATTATAGGCGCGCGCTGATTAGCAGCAACAAACTTCGGACCAGTAATTCACCCGCCGGATGAAGTCGGTGATCCAGTGTCTATGGACACTGGATCACCGACATGTACCGAGCGATCGCGTGCGGAGAAGCGTTGCACGATTCACTAATGCTCGATCAAGCCGTCCTGCTCTTTTCCGGCGTCTTGACCGCTGGAGCCGACTCAGCGATGAGGGACCGGAGGCCGTCACCGCCGAGAAATGCAAGGTCGCGGTAGCCGTAGACCAACGTCAGTTCCTTCATTAGTGCCGCCAGATGCTTGTCTGTCCCGTATTCGCCCCCCTGAGCGGCGTGTTCAAGGACAGATCTGACTAGTACTGGCAGTGCACCTGCTTCTCTGTCGAACAGTGAGTTGATGCGGTCCTCGTTACGGAATACCTCGCGCGTGTAGGCGAAGGAGTCACCAGATTCTTTCGAAAGTACGTGTTCGCACCTGCCGTCGTAGGTGAGTGAAGTCACCCACCAGAGTCGCCCGATGCCGTGTCGGACGAGTTTGCCTCGGGTGGCGTTGAGCATCAGCCAGCGGTCTTGTACGCGGGATTTCCAGGTGCGTAGCCCCGTGAGGGGCCAGCGCTTTTCCATATAGCCCCGGTACACCGTGAAGGCTAGGTAGGTCCATAGGCGTCGGTCGGAGGCGTTGGCGCGATCCAGTGCCCCTAGGAATTCGTAGACTTGCGGACCATTCTCGATGTCTCTTCCAGTGTCACCGGGGGATCCCGGTTCAAGCGGGTCAGCAATTCCGGTGTCGTAGGGAAGCTCAAGTAGATTCTCTGGCATTCTGATTAGGGCATCGGCTGCGGCCAAGAAGTCATCAGGGGATTCCGCGCCGTCTAGGGCAGCCTTGAGCTTGACCAGCGCTTCAAAGGTCAGTGCGCGTGCTGGGTTTTCCTGCATCAGTCGTCCTCCGAATCAGCGGCATTCAGTGCTTTGAGCAATGAGCCTTCCAATGGTTGTGCGAGGATTTTTTGGGCCACTTCGAATGCTGAATCGTCGAAGGAAGCTAGCTCTTCCACGAGACGTTTGATACTGACGTACCACTGCTTTCCGCTAAGGTCTTCTCCCTCATCACCCGCTTGAATGTTGGTTTTGATGAAGGTAATGGTTTCCATCAGAGCAGGCAGGACTACAAGGCTGATCTGGAGTTCGGGAATCAGGAGACCAAAACCGGTGAGGAGCTTCTCTGGGAAGGTTACTAGCACGTGCTCGTCGTCATGGAACTTGACGGTCAGGCCCTTTTTCGGGGTGGATTCCGCGACGAACAGAAAGCAGGATCCGACGGGGGGGCTTAGCGGGTCATAAAGCTTGCCTGGTTCAAATTCGAAGTAGCCGCCATCGGCGAGAATGTCGCCTGTAAGCAGGTTGAAACGCGCTTCTCCGTAGTCGTCGTGTTGGTTTTCGAGCCCGTACTGGTCGATGGGGGCCGTTGCAACAATTCTTACGTCAAGCCTGACAGTTCCGCGGATTTCTTCTTGATCGAGCCATCCGAGGAAGCCGGTGCTGTCCGCATATGTCTGTGCGAGCTGAGCATCGAGTTCACCGCTGGCGATGGTTGAGCTGCAGGTCCAGCGGAAACTATACCTGGCTAGTCCGTTATCTAGAAGTGACTGGATACCGGGATCAGTCATACGTACCTGAAATCTGATCTCGACGTCGTTGACACCAGATGCATATGTCGGATTGAAAACTTCGATGGTCGAGGTTACATCGTCTGAAGCGTCGAGGACGGGGTGCGGGTACGACCCACGGGTTTTGGTGGTACTCATTTGATCCCCAAACGGTAGCGGTGAGCGGATGCGAGCGTGAGCCGGATTCGAGATGTCACGCCGGCGTGGAGCTGAAGATTCGAGAGGACATTTCCCTTGTGACTAAGGGGTGTAGGTTCGCCATTGGTGACCATGACGCCCTTGGCTATGGGCAAATTGTAGTCATCCTCCATACTGCCCCCTGGCCCCAATGCGACGAGCTCAAGATCACCAGCAATGTCCTCATGCGCAGTGAGGGCCAAGTAAAGATTGCCGGTTGAAGCGTCGGACCAGCTGCGGAAACGAACGTCCCCCCTGGTGATACGCGCTGTGCCCTTGCCTTCTTGCCCTGTACCGGGGATCTTTCCGCCTTTCTTCTCGCGCTTATTGGGTCCCCCACTTTTCTTTCCAGTGTCTGCGGGTGAGTCTCCGTCACTCCCGGCCTCTGTTCGAACTCCCACCTTGACGGTCTTTCGTCCACCTACCGGTACGGCACGCGGGACTTCCTCGGCTCCGTGTACAGTGCTGGATTCCTCGTCGGTTCCTTGCCCTGAAGTAGGCGTCCTTGAGCTTCCTGTTGCCCCTGCGGGGTCATGAGAGACCTGCGCCGGCAGGAAACGTGAGAGCCCCTTTATTTCGACTTGGTCACCGATTTGCTGCTTAACCCGACTCCGCAGGCCCTCGCGGACAAATTTCTTGAGCTCGTCGAGTTGCACCTTTCCACCTAGGGCCCGTTCGGGGTCCCACCGGTGGTGCTGTGGCGGTTCCAAGGTTCGCAAAAGCGTATTGCCTTTGTCGTCAGAGCATTCGAGCACTGCTGCGTATTTCACGGGGATCGAGTTGTGGCGGAAGGTGTCGATTTTCATGAGAGGTGCGCGCACGGTAATGGTGTGCAGTGTTTTATCCAGCGATTCATCTACGTTGATGTGCAAGGACATTTTGCCAAATCGCGGGCTGACAGTGGTGATTGGGTCCGGGTCATTAATGGCCCGATAGAAGGCGGCCGACTCAGAGTCCTCGACCACATGGCCGGCAAGAGTAGTTGCATCGAGCTGCCATATGCCGGATCCAGTGATCCCCTTGACCACGAGTATGCCGCGGTGAATTGCCAAGAGGAAGTTTCTCATGAAGGCGACCTTGATGTGCTGCAGATCAGGATCAAGTCCAGCTTTGCGGTAACCGATGACGTAGGTATCCGTACCAGTCACCGTACGGGCTTCAAATGGACCCAAGGGATCGGGATTGCGTTGATAACGAAAGTCTTCGGTGTAATCAAGATCCGTGAAAAACCCGTCGCCTACACGCCAGGCCCCGTCGGTATCGCGGTGTGTGGCCAAGCTGCTGTACCCGGCGAAGATGACATCAGGGCTGTTCAGAGGCAAGGAGGTGTAAAAAACGGTGCTCATGTTAGATGCCATCGGTCCAACTGCGGAGCCAATGCCGAAGGATCCACCGCGGGCTCCGTCATCCGCCGAGATGCCGGCGCCCCTGGTCAGCGCACTGAGTGGCGTGTTGGGATTGTCGACCGACTCCGAGCCGGCCAATCCCTTTGTTCCATAGTCACTGATCCTCAAAACCGGCACAGTCTCCTGATTGGCAGTAGCGTGTGCCAACTCCATGCTTTTGTGACCCTGAGAGCCTCGTGTGTGCTTTTCAACCTGTTCTAGATGGCTTCGAAGTCCTGCGATGCCAGGAATGGCATGCGTGGCCATGTCGGCCAGTTCGAAAACCATGGTCACCGGCTCTTGGCCTGCCCGGGCGTCAATGGAGTTCTGGCCCGTCTCCCGGACCAAGGATGACTCGGCTAGGGAACCTTCGAAGAACTGTTCGGCGGGGGAAATGGCCCCTTGGGAGGCTCCTCTAAGAGCCTTCTCGAAGTAGAACCCGAATTGTGGTGTTTTCATTTGAATGTCACCTTTCTGCTGGAAGCGGCGGCTGGGTCAAATAGTGCTCGAACCTCTTTGAGTTCCGTCTCAATCGGGCGAAAAAGTGCGTCCACTTCTTCGGGCGTGTAGTCATAGTTTTTTCGGTTCGCGAGATTTCCCAATAGGGAAATCTCGCGAATCAGCCGGTCACCTCGCGTTTCTGCTAGGCGCCGGAACCGTTCATTCCGCGATTCGTCAGGCATGACTCCCTCGACTCTCATGGATACTTAGCGTCTATATGTTGACTATATATCATAAATGTAGGCGATGGCAATGTCTTGGCATGCCGCCATCACCCACAAGAGGAAAGACGGTGCTGAGAGGGCGGGCTGCCGAGACAGTGGCGATCTCGCCGGGGGCTGTAGAGGCGGAGCCCGAGGACTGACCATGTTCAAGTAGTCCGGCAGCGCGACTAAGGGGCAGCCCAAGCTTGCATTAGAGCAAGGCCCGGTGATGCCGACGGGATGATCAGTGAAGAACCGGCTGCAAGGGGCTATGCCGGTCACGTTTCTTGGCCATTAGTACAAAGTCACTAACACTCATAAGCCACTGCTGCTGATTCGGTTTGTACGGCCGATGCAGGGGACTGGGAATGACCAGCTGGATGTTATGGTCCTTCATTTCATCAGTTTGAGCCGGGCTGATGGGGCTCTCCAGAGTCAGAAGGTGTTTTTCTTCAATCCGTTTTGCCTCACTGAGTACCTGCCGCCAACGGTCCTTGCATGTGGTTTTGACTCCGAGCATGGTCACGTCGAGGTGTGGAAAACCAAGGTCCCTGTATTCGCTGATACCGGGAAAAATGAAGTCGGGACGGGCCCTGTTCTCCGTCACGGGGTTGAAAGTGTGACGCACGCCTAACGCCTTAAACAGTGCGATGAGGTGGTTCTCCAATCCCTTCCCAGCACGGCTTTTCCGCCGGTTATGCAAGGAGAGCGACACCTCTATGAACCTGTCCATGTCCACGTGCCCGTCCCTGTAGAGGGCATTCAAAACGTCAGTAGCAAGATGGCGTTCCAAGGTTCTGAAGAGTATTTCTTCGTGTTCCAGCCACGCCATGAGGACTCTGTCAGGATCATCGGCTGGATAGAGGTCAGGAAGGGTGGAGCGGGCGAAAGCGCTGAATTCCGCCGAGGTGGGAAACCGGGGACCGAATTGGGCGAGGATTCTGCCGAGCCAGTCGTCGTTGCGGGGCTCTATGGCGATGCCGAGCATGTCTAGCAGGTACATGGCGGTCAGTCCCAGACTGTCGTGCCCGGTTTCCAGCGCTGAACGGACCGAAAAGCCATGATGCTCCAATACGTCTGTGCCGAAGAGCCAGTCCAGTTGGGCAGCGATGCTGGACCCCGAGGGAGCGACGATAAAGAGCGCCCCGCCGGCCTTCTGTTTGGCAATGAACACGATGTCTCCGGGTTGCGCCATCTTCATAGCGTCCACAGACGCGGGGTAGTACAGGCGGTATTCGGAGCGATTGGGGATGTTGACACGGGCATCGTAGAACGTCAGGGTGCCGGCTTCCTCCAGAGGCTCACCGATGTCATCGGATACCAGCAGGAAGCGCGTCGGGATAACCATCTTCTCGGTGGGTCGCCCGAACAGGCCCTGGAGGGCTTTGACGCCGTCGAGTTCATGCTGGTTGGAACTCCGGCCAACTGTTTCCACCGTGCTGAGAATTTTGGCAGCCACGCCATCGAAGTGATCGGCCAGATCACCGAAATCCATATCTCCCCCAAAGTTTTCAAAAACCAGGTGTGTGCCTGCCGGAATGACCGTATCGTGGCACCGTTTCAGCGGGGTGCCACGACACGGCCCTAAATACGCTGGCAGATCATGCCGAAAGGGACTCCACAGCGTCCGGCTGGTTCATGATTTTGAGAACGTGCGGAGTCATAATCCGGGCGATCTCGCTCATCACCGGTGTGACGACGCTGTTGCCGAATTGTTTGTACGCCTGGGTGTCGCTCACGGGGATCCGGAAAGTGTCTTCATATCCCATCAGGCGCGCGCACTCGCGGGGTGTGAGCCTGCGTGGTCGACGCCCATCCTGTGCGACGAGGATCTCCGAGCCGTCCTTGTAGTAGCGAGCGGACAAAGTCCGTGAAGTTCCCGTCGGATGGACGAGTCCGAAGCCGAAGCCGTTCCCGGCAGCCTTGTGCTTGGCGGCGTAAGCCTGCAGATAGGCCCACAGCTTTGGTGTAAGAGTGAACTTTGGCTGCACTTCGGCGTTGTCGTGGTCAAAGAAGCGGTCACCGTCCCATTCGAGGACAGGTTCGGTGCCGTCAGTTTTGTGCAGGATCGTGTGAAGTTTCGGCCCGATCGGCGGGACTTCCAGATCCTCCCAGCTGAAGTCGGTGGGTTCCCGGAAGCCAACGATGATGATCCGCTCCCGGTGCTGGGGGGTAAAATTGATTGCATCTATGACTTTGACATGGACCTCGTAGCCGAGTTCCTCCTGCAGGGTCTCCATGATCACAGCGAACGTCCGCCCTTTGTCGTGGGACCGAAGGTTCTTGACGTTTTCGAGCATGAACGCTGCCGGCCGCTTCTCATTGATGATCCGGGCCACGTCAAAGAACAATGTGCCTTGGGTGGCGTCCTCGAAGCCGTGCAGACGTCCGAGGGAGTTTTTTTTGCTGACGCCGGCGATAGAGAACGGCTGGCAGGGGAACCCGCCCAACAGAATGTCATGATCCGGGACTTCCTCGGCGGGGAAGGGCTGGATGTCCCCGACAAAGGTGTGAGAGTCTTCCTGATCATCCGGGAAGTTGGTCAGATAAGTCTTTTCGGCGTACTTGTTCCACTCGCTTGTGAAGACGCAACGACCGCCGTGAGCCTCGAAGCCCTTCCGGATGCCGCCGATACCGGCAAAGAGGTCAATGAACTTAAAGTCATCCGCACCCGCTGATGTTCGAAGTCCTAGCAGCTCCTTTAGGGCAGGGGCGAGCATAGTCGGGCATGCCGTTTCCCCGCTTTCCCAGCGCGCAACGGTCCTATCGGAGATGTTGAGCTGATCCGCGAGCTGTCGTTGTGTGTACCGGGCGCGTGCTTGGCTGAGGAGGGTGTTTACGTTGTCCATCATGTCCTATCTGGGTTGTTCACCTGACATTCTGTCGTATTCCTGACCCAGAAGAGGGTTGCCGCGCCGTAGACCACCAACTCCTACGGTGTCCACCAGCGGCGAAGGAACGCCGTGTTACAGCATGGCAGGGAGCACTGACAGTCTTGCTTGAGTAGGCTCATGCCCTGTTGTGTCACCCGTTCGATCGCGAGACACCGTCGCTGTGCTAGCGAAATTCAGTCCTATGACCGGCGCGGGCTGAGGATATCAACCGTTTCGAACGTGTCGTAAAGGGTGGGCAGCTTCGCATGCGTAACCCGGAACTGGTGCCTATGGTGTTTGTCCCAGCTTCCATCGTCGAGTTCTTCGATGTGGGAGCCTGGATCGTAGAATACGTGTCCGCGAGCAATTGCCGAGATAAACAGGTTGAAGCTGGTTCCCTCCCCTATCTTGACTCGGCGTCCAAACGCGAATTCAAGCTCTGGTTCAGAACGATCGATGGCAGGTACATACACCGCTCGACGGTGTTTACGTTTCCAGTGCTCGATGAGTTTCTCGAAGGTCCAGCCCGCAGCCAACTCCTCCGTCCGGTCGTCCCACAAGCCGATCATGCCGTTCCCTGTAATCGTCTGGCTACCCGGGTCGTAGCCCTCGACCCGAAGCGTGAGTTGGGTTGATCCGTTTCGTTTGAGGGACCGGTGACGTCCGTTGAAGTCGATCCGCTGTCGCGTTCGGACCGTGCCCCATCGCCTCACGAGCTCCTCGGGGCTGTGCTCTGCATACGCACCCACATCGGGCGACGGGGTAAGGAGTGTCACCGGGCTTTTGGGCTTCCGTTCCCAATCGGGAACCTTGAACTTCTTTACCTCCCAGCCAGCGAAATCCGGATCAGGTTTGGCGTTTCGGTTGACGCCTAATAGGGCTTCGAGGGTCATGCCGCCGCAGGTGTTTCCCCGGCAGGACTTGATCTGACCATCCTTCTCTAGAGCGATCGATGGAGTCCAGTTAAGGTGATGGATACGGGTCAGTTCTCCGAACAACAATTCACGGCTAGTCGTCCCAACGGGAGTAGTGCCTAGGACATACGGGATGAATAGAGGATTTCCCTTCACATTGACAGCGCGAAGTTCAGCTGCGGCCGGGCTGTGCCGCGACAGGATCAGTGCGAAGACTCTGTTGGCATGTCCCACGCCAAATACGAGAATTCGACCCGGTTCCCGGCCCCTCTTGCGTTCGCTGAAAAGAATCGAGGGCCGGCCGGGTAGTCGACCGAGGATCCCTGAGAGGCGAACCTCTGGATACTGGGGGTAGAAGATGACCTGGGCGCCGGACGCGGGGGTGATTCCCTCCGGAGATACCCAGTTCCAATCCACTTGAGAACGGTAGATCAATTCAGTTACCCGGCTTCGTTGGCTCCGTGATTCTCGCTCGAGGCGACCGCTCTGTAGGGGCAACATAGAAAAAGTGGTGATGTCGCCTTGGGCATAGATCTGGTTCTTCGAGTTATCGTTTGGCGCTAGAAACTTCAGGAAGACTTCGCTGCACCCTTGATCACGTAACAACGCAGACATACTGCCTAGATCGATCGTGTCCTGCCACAACGGTTCATCCATCTGGCCCACATTAGATGTTTGTACTGAGTCTTGTCACAGGAGTGCCCAATAAATTGCTAGGAGTGTAGTTAGATGGACGGCCTAGAGTGGCCAGACTTAGCGGAAGATGACAGGCCGCGGGATCGGCGCCTAAGTTCAACCCGGCACTTCGTTGGAGGGGCAGCGGCCGGATGACGGAAGGGGTGGTTCAGGGTCAGTTGGTTCGCAACAGAACATCCAACGTCAGCTGGAGCATGGAGGCGGACAGGATCCTCACGGAGAAGACCTCGGGCGAGGACCTTGGAGCTCCGGCCACCCGGTGAGCTGGCGCATTCTTCGGGAGCGACACAATATTAATATTGCTCGCAGATTGACTAAGATTCGCGCTGATCCGAAGCATCACTTGGACGCCGTGGCGTCGTTGCGAGAACTGAAGAGAATTCAGCACATATTCAACTGTGGCAGCAGTTGGGGGAGGCACACACCGCCGCGGCCCCAGGACTTCGCCCACTAGTCAGCAGCACTGGAAGAGCGCCACTGACCCGGAAGGGGCTTGTCGCTCTGGATGATAGTTGGCCCCGACCGGGAATCGTAACCAAGATTGAGCGTCGGTTGTCGTCTCGTAATCAAAGCCCTAAACTGCGTGCTCAAGCCCCGAAAGGTTCCCCTTCAAAGGTTAGTTTAGAACTTGCACACTTTCTGAAGCCGATCTATTGCCGCTTCTCCCCGGTCCACAGCGGTTTCGTTTGCAATGTTGCCAGCAGCGTTGTCCTTCACTCGCTCCGCCATAGCCTTCACATCGTCCTTCAGGGTTTCAGACGCGTTACCGGCAAGCTTTTCCACCTTGCCGGCAAATTCCTCGTAAACCTTGTCCCTTTCGGCAGGATCGCTAGGGAGCGGCGACGGGTACGTTGCTGCGATGGCACCTAGTTCCACACATGTTTCACTGGTAGTCAAAGGTGCCGCGCACCCTGACACGGCTACTACTAGTAGTCCAGTTATTGAAAGTAAACTTATTGTGCTGGTCTTGCTCATGAGAGTCCCCTGATACTGCTGCGCGAATGACATCTTAGAGTACATGCCCCACAGGCCGTTTAACGCCAACGGACATGAGACATCCTTTGCATTCTGATGGCAAGGGGCCCTAGAGTCATTTTCGCTCTAGCAGCGCCAAAGCGGGCGCGTTTTGCGTCTGTATCCACCACAAGCAAGCAGCCTTCAACGCCACCCGGTACCTACAGGGTAGCTTCTACGGAGAATTGCCAATTATTGATGCGCGCCTGCGGAATCTTAGAAAATGTTCGGACCACGCAGGTCGTATCTCAATTGTCGTTCCACTTCGTGGCGAATAAGGCAGGTTTGCGAAACCGATATGGCTACGGACGAGAAGTCGTCGCGCTTGTGACCGGCTCGGTCGAGCGCCCGCCAAAGCACAGCGCAACGCCTAGCGTCGATCATCCCCGCGTGCCCTTGTTCGCTGAACCAAAAACACCGCCCCCAGCACCAACACCGCACCCACCAACTGCCACCCCGACAACGACTCCCCCAAGAACACGAACCCCAGCACCGTCGCCACCAGCGGGCTCAGGAATCCCAGGAACGACACCATCATCGTCGGCAGCCGCTGAATTCCCCGGAACCACACCGCGTAGGCAGCCAACGCACCAATCACGCTCAGGTAAGCAAACCCCGCCAGATTAAGCCCAGTAACCGCCCCCGGCAACCCTTCCACAACCAGCGTCACGGGCAGCAGCATCACCCCGCCCATCGCCAACTGCAGGCCGGTAAACCCAAGCAGCCCTACGCCGTCGGGCCTTCCCCACCGCTTGGTCAGAACTATGCCGGCCGCCATGCTCAGCGCCGCCGCCATCCCGGCGAGCACACCCACAAGAGTCAGCGTCGCGTCGGATCGAAGCACGAGCAAGCCGACACCCGCGGCTCCCACCCCGCAGGCAATGATGTGCGCCTTGCGGATCCTCTCCCCCAGCAACAGCACGCCGAGGAAGAGCACGAACAAGGGCTGGATGGACATGACCAGCGCGGCGAGCCCACCCGGCAGTTGATACGCGGTGAAAAACAGCAGGAAGAAGAACAGCCCGATATTCAGCGCGCCCAGCGCCGCCGCTTTGAACCACCAACTCCCTCGCGGCCACGTCCGAGTGACCACCATGAGTACGATCCCCGCTGGAAGAGCTCGGACGGTTGCGGCCAGGAGCGGCCGGTCGGCGGGGAGGAACTCCGTGGTCACCAGGTAGGTGGAACCCCAAACCATCGGGGCGAGGGCGGTGATAAAGAGGTCGCGAGGGGACGCTTTGGACGCGCCAACTCCCGCCTTGCTGGCAACCGCAACAGATGAACTCATCTCTCACTTCCATACATTTCGATGTCAAACTATTAGATATAAGACAATGTAGGTGCTGTATTATTCGAGGTCAAGCATGGGAGGACGATGGACCGCGACGCAGTGGACATGATTCTTGAGCAGTGGAACACGGAGCGACCCGACGTCGACGTCAGCTCCATGGGCGTTCTGGGCCGGCTCAACAGGGCGAGTCGCCTCGCCTCACTCGAGGTGCAGAAGTTCATGAACCAGTTCGGGCTGGAGCCCTGGGAGTTCGACGTCCTGGCCACGCTCCGCCGGTCGGCTGCCGAGGCGCCGCTGACCCCGGGCCGACTCGCCAGCCTCACCATGATCGGTTCGGCGGCCATGACCAACCGCGTTGATCGGCTGGTATCGCGCGGCCTGGTTCATCGCGAGACCAACCCCGAGAACCGCCGGCAACTCCTCATCAGCCTCACACCCGAGGGACTCGCCCTGGTGGACGACGTGGTGGAGCACCACGTCGAGAACCAACAGAAGATGCTCGAGGGCCTCTCCAAGGCTGAGCAGACACAACTGGCAAGCCTGCTGCGCAAATTCCTGCTAGCAAACCACGACGGCGAACCCTCCTAAGCGGGTAGCGTCACCCGTGCGAGGATGAGCTGGTGGACACTTCCTCTGAGCAGCTGGCGATCGCGATCGGAAGAGCGCTGGGTGGCGGACAGGCAGGCGCCTACACCGGCACCTCGTATTTCCAAAGCGGCAACCATCAGATGAGTTATGCCATCTCGGCGCACCCCAGGGCCTTCATGTGGACCGCCAAGGAACTGCCGGACGGGCGCACCCGAACCTTCCACCCCCGAAGACTGATCATCCAGACCGACGGCGTCGATGATCCTTACGGCCTCTCCATTGAACGCATCCCGTTTTCGTTTCCTGAAGCTGTCCAGCTTTCATTCCCGCTCTCCCTGCCCATTTGGGGTCGGCAGCTGGACGACTACAACCCTGTCGCTTGTGAAGTGAACGGTTCGGACACGACACTCCTGCTGAGGCACCGGGTAGACCGGACAATCTTCGGGTCCTTCACCTTCGAAAGTGAAACCGGCATCGCGAAAACCCTGTTCACACCAACGACTGCACTGAAACTGGAGCGTGACCTCCCTCCTGAGAACGGAGAGCACGACTTCGGCTTCGTGGCCGGCTTCGGTGACCCCGATCTGCAGAATCGCCTTCGCCCCGACGAAAACACCCATTAACAAAGTGATGGCCCGCGGACACCAATCCACGGGCCATCTGGGTCACTCAACCTCGTTGGGCTCCTGCCGGGATGCCGTACGCTTGCTCCGCCGCAACACATAAACGCCGTAGCAGCCGAACCCCAGCATGAGTACAGCAGCACCGGCACGCCACCATGCGAAAGGTTGCCAAACCGCGAAATTGACGGCCATGACGAAGAACATCACTACTTGCAGTGGATGCGGAACCCTTTTCATCGCTTGCTCCTCCAGATAAGGCGCCCGCCCCTGGTGAGTTCTCGAAACACTATGAGGGCCGCGACAACGCTGAGCAGAGGCGTCAATACGAAACTCATCGGATATCCCCTCAGAAGCAACGCCACGGTCGTCGCCGTGACGCAACATACGCTGAGTCTGGCCATACGCGCCTCGCCGACGCGAAATGGCACCCAGCGCCATTCTCTGAAGGACACTGCTGCAGCCAGGATGCACGCCATCAACGCCGCGCCCACGAGGAAGATCATCGGCTCAGGCAACAGCCCCACGCACGTTATGCCCGCCCCCAAGATCAACGACAAGTACAACGAGTACCGCTTGGTCACCACCGAGCTTGCCGGCATACAGCCTCCCCTCACCCAAATTGCCGAGACACAAGCAGCGTGCGCCCGCAAAACACCATCTAGGTGGCGGAAACCGCGAAACTAGGTGCTGTTTCAGCCAAATTAGGTGCCGAAAGGCCCCAAAATGAGTGGCCGCCAAGAGCGCCTAGGTGTCGCTCACTCCAACAAGAACTTGTCATTTCGGAAATTTCCGACATATCATCAACCCGTGCCCATCGACGTCTTCGGAGCCCTCGCGAACCCTTCGCGCCGCACCATCCTCGACAACCTCCTCAACGGTCCCCTTCCGGCCGGAGAGCTGACGGGACGTTTGGAACTGAGCCGCTCATCGGCGTCGGAACATCTGACCGTCCTCAAAGAGGCAGGGCTGATCCGTGAGGAACGGAAAGGCCGGCAGCGGATTTACCACCTCGAAGCCCGAGGCCTCCAAGAGGTCAATGGGTGGCTGAAGAACTACGAACAATATTGGAACCAGCGCCTCGATGCCCTGGCCGATCTACTGGATGAGGAAAACACGCATGACTGAGAACGCAATCCGCCTGGAACGCACCTTCCCGCACCCCAAGGACGCAGTGTGGGCGGCCCTGACCACGCCCGAACTCCTCGCGCGATGGTGGGCAGCGGGCGACATCGCACCCGTTGTGGGCCACCGCTTCACCATGGATATGGATCGCTGGGGCCAGCAGCAATGCGAAGTCATCAGCGTCGAGCCCGGAACTTCCATCACGTTCCTCTTCGCCGAGGGCAGCCTGGACACCACCATCACCTGGACTCTTGAAACGGTCGACGGCGGGACCACACTTCACTTCGAACACGCCGGCTTCAACCTGGACTCACCCATGGGACGCCAGGCCATCGAAGGCATGGGCAACGGATGGCCCGGCCTCCTCAACCGCATCGATCACGTCCTGGCAAGCGTCAGCTAACGCCCCGCCGTAAGCACGCCCCGCCCGCACTTACCCCTAACAAAAGCCACCCAGCAGGACTATGCTCCGTTGCATCGCGTGATGACGATGTTGCTAATGGGGGTAACAGTGATGTTCCGATCAAAGTCGACCAAGAATTCCTGCCACATAACACAGCGAAAACTAGGGCGCCCACTTTTCGTAGGGACAACTCTGGCCGCGATCGCGGCCCTGCTCCTGGGCACCACAGCACTTCCAGCACAGGCAGCTCAGCCGGGCACACGCGCATCGAGCGTCCCAATGAATAACTGGGACTACGTCGACATCAACACAAGCTACTTTGACGACGTCCTGGCTCGAGATACCGCCGGCGACCTTTGGGTCTACCCCGGGGACGGCAAAGGCGGGTGGAAGAAGCCCCGCTTCAAGATGGGCGAGGGCTGGAACGTCATGACTGCCATCATCGGCGCAGGCAAGTTCCAAAGCGAGTTCAACGACGACATTCTTGCCCGCGATACCAACGGCGACATGTGGCTCTACCCCGGCGGTTACGGGTTCCTCAAACCACGAACCAAAGTGGGTGTCGGCTGGAATGCCATGACGGCAATCATGGGTCCGGGCGACTTCGACGGCGACTACTGCGCCGACGTCATCGCCCGCGATGCGGAAGGCCGCCTCTGGTTGTACCCCGGGGATCACGCCGGCGGCTGGAAACCCCGGAGCCAAATCGGTGTCGGCTGGAATGTGATGACAGCTTTGATCGGGCGCGGTGACTTCAACGAGGACGGCAAGCGGGACGTCATGGCCCGGGACACCCGCGGAGCACTGTGGCTTTACCCTGGCGACGGCAAGGGCGGGTGGCTGCCCCGCATGCAGGTGGGCGAGGGCTGGAATGCCATGACGGCGATCATCGCCACCGGAAGATTCGACGGCAACTACCCCGGCTACTCACAGATCATCGCCCGCGACGCCAACGGCGACCTCTGGCTTTACCCCGGGGTCGGCAGCCGGCATCTGGAACCCAGGAAGAAGATCGGAGAAGGCTGGAACATCATGACCGCGCTCATCTGACCCAACTGAAGCGCCACTAAGAGGCAGGCACCAAGGCGAGCTCCGGCGTCGTACGTTTGCAGCGCCAGTGCTACTTTGTAAGGAAGCTGCAGGTTCAGGGGGATGACATGGAAGCTTGGGAATGGGTCTTGGTGTTGCTGGCGGGACTGTCTGCAGTGTTCGTCATGGGAGCGAACATCTGGGCAATCTTTGACGTCCTGCGGCAAGACGGCCTCGATCAAATTGCCCGGATTCTGTGGGTGCTGATGTTCTTCGTTGTGCCACTGTTCGGAGTTGTCGTCTGGCTGTACGCGAAGCCGCGGCTGACGAACATGAGCGGAGGCATACGCCTTCGCAGAACCCTTTAGTGCCATGAATTCACTGCTGCAAGGCCCCCGAGGACGCCGCCTTTGCCTTGAACTCGCCATGGAAATGGACCAGGACATCCGGATCGCCGTCTTCCACCTCGGATACAACCTCGATCCTGGCGCCGGCAGGTCACGCAGAATGTTGACCATGGACCCCGTCGGCGAAGCGCCGCCTCCCCTACCGGAGCCCACCATGGATGAGCTCGCAGCGTTGATCACGTCCTTGGATCTTCGAAACATTACGGACGAGCTGATTCACCACGCCCTTCAACGCGCAGTAGACACCGCAAGATACTGGCAGGAGCCCGAAGGGGAGGACTTCCTCGCCACCACCCAGGAAATCACAGAGTCCTTGGCGCATATCGCCAAGAGCCTGAAAGGAAAACCCGGAACCCAGTGGTGGGACCAGACGGCCCTACCCGGACAATGGGCCATCGACTGGCGTGCAGAAGCAGATCCCGCACCGCTCCCCCGAAACCCCCAGCACACCCTGGCCGAATGGGCACGAAAGGAACGTGCCGAGGAAATCCGTGCGGCCAAGGAACGGCCACAAGACCCTCACGCCAACTTCAGTGGTGAGTGGTGGTCGATCCCTCACGGGCTGATCCACACAGTGGCTCGGATCCCCGACGGGCTCAGCCTGGTTGAAGATTCCCTCGGATGCGAAGAAGCCACCGTGATCCCCGTCGCAGGAACAGGCAAGATTTTGGAGATCAGCACCGAAGAAGACTGGATCACCCTCTGCAGGGATTTCCCCTTGGAGGTCACCGCGTCCCGGCGTCACGACTGGTTCCGCACCACGGGCCGCCACGGCCGCTGGGTCATCCCCGACTGGGAACTGGCCGCCAAAGAATGGGATGGCGTACACCTCACCGTCGCCTGCTACCTCAGTTCTGCTGGCCGGGCCCTACAAACAACCGAAGACACAGCAAGCGTCATCGCGGGCTGGGATCCCGGCAGCACCATCTGGCTCACGGACGTGGCCCGTGAAACTGAGGATCCGCGGCAGTTCTGGCTACGGCCACACAACGAGGACCTGTGGCAGTTGGTCCCAGCAGGCTGAACCCACCCACGCAACCAGCCGCCGTCGAGCGTTCCGGAGCCAACAACAAGACGTCAGCCGCCCGCAATCTCCCGCAGCGTCTGCAAGTGCGCCGCCCACACGTCCCGCCCCGCAACAGTCAAACTCGCGGAAGTCCTGGGAAACTTACCGGCGAAGCTCTTCTTGATCTTCACAAACTCAGCCTTCTCCAGGATGGAGAGCTGCTTGCTGAGGACAGAGTCGCTGACTTGGATGGCGTCGCGCAGGTCCTTGAAGTCCAACGACTCCGCCTTTGCCAGCGCAGCCATGATGGAGAACCGAACCGGCGAATGCACTACCTCGTTGAGCTGGTGGCGCGGGTGTTCCGCCGGCGTGCTCATGCGCGCAGCTCGCGGAAGGCGGCGGCGAGGCCAATGGCGGCCAGTGCGATAGCGGCCGGGATGTAGAACCAGAGGTTCCCGGTCGGGAACAAGATGGTGCCACCCACGAGGGCCGCGACATAGAGCCCGAAGTACCCCAGAAGTGACGTCAGGAAACGCTTGGTGTACCCGGCTTTGGTGGAGCGCTGGAACATGGGCCAGATGCAGGCCGTCAAAGCCGCCCAGACACCCACGGAGCAGGCCAACAAAGGGGCGCCATATCCAGTGACAAGCACAATGTGCATCCCGATCATCAGCAGTGAGCCCATGATGGCCAGGCTGGTGAACATGACGGCCACGGGCCAGGCCGCTGCGTTGATGGATGAAGCACCCACTGAGTCGGCCCGCGCAAGGAGTTCGCGTGCTTCAGCTGGTGTCATGCTGCCGGTGGTCTCGTTCATGGTTTCCCCCAAAGTTGTGCGGATCAATAACATCACCATAAGAAAGTACTTTCCAAGTTGTCAAGTACTTTCCCATGGCAGCCTAGTTAGCGCGCGAACCACCACTCCCGGTAAATTTGATTCCACGAGTTTGACCCTCGGTGAGCAACACCACTCGCGCGCCTCACGAAAGCAGGATCATATGACCGTCTCTCCCCTCATCTGGGGCATCACCATCGTCGTCATTCTGGCGCTTCTGGCCTTCGATTACTTCTTCCACATCCGCAAGGCACACGTCCCCTCCCTCAAGGAAGCGGCCATCTGGTCCTCCATTTACGTGGGCCTGGCTGTGGTCTTCGGCATCCTGGTACTGGTCTTCGGCGGCGCCCAAATGGGCTCGGAGTACTTCGCCGGCTACATCACGGAGAAGGCCCTCTCGGTCGACAACCTGTTCGTGTTCCTGATAATCATGGCCAGCTTCCGGGTGCCGCGTGAGGATCAGCAGAAGGTCCTGCTCTTCGGCATCGTGTTCTCACTGATCGCCCGCACCGGCTTCATTTTCCTGGGCGCCGCGCTGATCAACTCGTTCGCGTGGGTGTTCTACATCTTCGGCCTCATCCTGCTGCTCACGGCAGGCAACCTGCTTAAGCCCGGCGACCACGGCGACGATCAAGCGAACAACTTCATCATCCGGCTCGCCAAAAAGCTTTTCCACACCACGGATAAGTACGACGGCGACAAGCTCTTCACCATGGTCAACGGCAAGAAAGCCCTGACCCCCATGCTCCTGGTGATGGTGGCCATTGGAGGCACGGACATCCTGTTCGCGCTCGACTCCATCCCGGCAATCTTCGGCCTCACCCAGAACGTATTCATCGTCTTCACCGCAACGGCGTTCTCACTGATGGGCCTGCGCCAGCTCTACTTCCTGATCGACGGCCTGCTGGACCGCCTCATCTACCTCTCCTACGGCTTGGCAGCCATCCTGGCGTTCATCGGCGTCAAGCTGATCTTACACGCCCTGCATGAGAACAACCTGCCGTTCATCAACGACGGCGAACACGTCAACGTCATCGAAATCACCACCGGCCTCTCACTCAGCGTGATTATCGGCGTCCTGATCATCACTGTGGTGCTTTCACTGATCAGCCCGGCGGGCAAGGCCCAGACGGCCATCAACAACGCCCGCCGCCACGCCGTCGATTACCTGGACCTCGACTACACCGCGGACGCCAACGAGCGCGAACGCATCTACCGTGCACTGACCGCCGAAGAGGCGCAGATCGTGCAGATGCCGCTGAAGTACCGGAACAAGGCCAAGGACGTGGAGAAGATCCGCGAACAGGTCAAGGAAGCTCATCGCCAGCACGAGGCATTCCTCAACCGCTAAGTCCCGCGCAAATAGCTAAGACACTCAGGCGCCCAGGAGCACGCTGATCTGATCCCGGATCTCGTCGCCAACCTGGGCGTCTGTCAGTTCCATGGTGGCCGAGGACGTCATGCTGATGAACATGATCGAGGAGACGATCCGCGCCAGCTTGGCAGGATCGCGGGCAAGCAATTGTTCGTCCCGGCGCAGGACCTCGGCAATGGCATCTTCGGTGCGCATGGTCAGCGACAACGCCTCCGCGTGGTGCGGCTCGGACGGGTCCCCGAAGACGATTTCCTTCAGATAAGTCCGGCCGTTCTCGATCTGGACCCGGTTGCACTCGATGATGGGCCGGATGATGGCCATCACCGCATCCAGCACCGCCTTTTCACTGGCCGCCGCTTTTACTCCCGCGGCCAGCGCCTGCGCGTACTTGACGTTGTGCACCAGCAGAAGCAGCTCCGCCTTGGTCTTCGCGTACAGGAACAAGGTTCCCGAACCGACGTCGGCCTTTTCCGCTACTTGCTGGGTAGTGACCTCATCCACCCCGTACTGGGTGAAAAGCTCACGTGCTGCCGCGGTGATGCGGTCAAGCTTTTCCTGCTTATTCCGCTCACGTCGGCCAAGGGTCTGGGGCGCAGGCTGCATTCAGCTACCGTATCAGCGGGCTGTCATCTCAGCGGGCCGAAGCATCAGCGGGCCAGGAATTCAAGAGCCACGGGAACAAAGCGGTCGTGGAACTGGAAGATGCCGCCATGCCCGGAGTCGGGATAGATGACCAGTTCGCTGCCCGGAATCCGCCGATGCATATAGCTTGAAAGTACCGAGGGCACCATCCGGTCGTTGTCACCGTTGGCGATCAACGTCGGTTGGGTAATGACGCCCAGATCGGCCGACGGCGACAATCCCCACCGGCGTATGGCTTTCAGTTGCGTCTGGAATGCGCCGAGCTTGATGGGCGCCTCGCGATTGGTGGTGCGTTCCTTGAGCCGTTTGATGAAGGCCCGGGCAGCCGGCTTGCCTGCGGCGTTCCGGTTGAAGAAGAGGAACTCCTTGGGGTCTTGCCGCGTCAGGGTTCCCCGGAGAACGTCGTAGTACGTGGTCCCGATGATGTTCTGGATGCCTTCTCCACCTGCAGGGCCGGTGCCAGCGAGCACCATCTTGCGCACCATGCCGGGGTGCTTGAGCACCAGCGACTGGGCAATCATGCCGCCAAGGGAGAAGCCGAAAAGATCCACCTGCGGGTAGCCGAGGGCCTGAATGAAGGCAGCGGCGTCATCGGCCATGCTTTCGATACTGTCCGGAACACTGCCTGTGGACGCACCCACTCCGCGGTTGCTGAAGGTGATGACGTGGTGCTTCGCGGCGATGGGATCGATGATGCGCGGATCCCAATTGTCCATGGTCCCGGCGAGGTGAATCAGGAAGACCACCGGCACCCCGCCCTTAGGCCCCATCTCGCGGTAGGCGTACGTAACATCGCCGGCCGTCACCGTTTTTGAAGGAACCTGCAAATACTGTTCGCTGCTCATGATTTTTTGTCCTATCGGGTGGTTGGTGGTGGCTAGCGGTGACTGACGACGGTCTTGCCACGGACGCCGCCCTTTTCCAAGGCAGCAAGGACATCGGCCGTTTGATCGAACGGGATTACCCGGCCCAGGACAGGCTTGATCTCCCCGGCATCGATGAG
The DNA here is from genome assembly GCF_059739405.1 of Arthrobacter sp. TmtSoilC79. Lineage (NCBI taxonomy): Bacteria > Bacillati > Actinomycetota > Actinomycetes > Micrococcales > Micrococcaceae > Arthrobacter > Arthrobacter sp. TmtSoilC79. The sequence goes on from NZ_AP046051.1 coordinate 3,454,511, forward strand.
CGCCGCAATTTCCCTCAGCTGGTTGCCGTCTGCGTGCATGAAGAGGAACTCGTAGCTGACGCCCAAGCGACGGGCTTTGCGGCGGATTCCGGAGCTCAGCAACGTCATCGCACCCAGCAGTACAGGGTTTCCGCCCAACTGCCGGGCAAAACCCGCATCCGGCGGTCCCGCGATGCCGATAGCCTTGCCACCCTTTTTAAGGACCTTCAGGGACCGCTCCAGGTTCTCGCCGCCGAGGCTGTCCAGGACGAGGTCGTAATCGTGAAGGATCTCCACGAAGTCCTCGGTGCGGTAGTCAATCACCACGTCAGCGCCAAGTTCACGAACAAAGTCCTTGTTCCCTGCGCTGACCGTGGTCGCGACCGTTGCACCCAGATACTTGGCCAGTTGAATGGCAATGGAGCCCACTCCCCCGGCGCCCGCATGGATGAAGACCTTCTGGCCGGGGCCAACGTTTCCGCGCTCCACCAGTGCCTGCCAGGCGGTCAATGCCACCAGCGGAAGCGAACCCGCTTCCTCCATGCTGATGGTGGCCGGTTTGATGGCCAGGTCTTCCTCGGCCACGGCGATGCGCTCCGCGAAGGTTCCAATAGTGTCGTTGCCGGGGCGGGCGAAAACCTCATCGCCGGGTTTGAAGGACCGCACCTTGGGCCCCACCTGCAGGACCACGCCGGCAACATCGTGGCCCAGGACCTGAGGCAGTTTATACGGGAGGATCTGCTTGAACTCCCCTAGCCTGATCTTCTCGTCCAACTGATTCAGGCCGGCTGCGTGGACCTGGACCAGCACATCGCGATCGCCGAGCACAGGCTCAGGAACGTCGGCCTGCTGCAGTGGTTCTTTGTATTGATTGAGCACGAAGGCTTTCATGCTGGTTCTCCTTGATTAGGATTTCTGACTTAACTCAATTATGAGCGCACTCAGTAAATTAGGCAAGGGGGCGCCGGGGCCGCTCCCCAAAAGGTCCTTGATGCGGAAAAGTAAGCATGCTTAGCCTAAGGACATCCCGGCTCCCACCCTCCAGCGGGAGCCGGGTTCCGACCCCAAAGGAGAAACCCATGGCAACCTGCGATACGTGCGGAAACGAGTACGACAAAACCTTCACCATCACCCAAGGCGAGCGCACCGGCACCTTCGACAGCTTCGAATGCGCCATTCACGCGATGGCTCCAAATTGCGGACACTGCGGCTGCCGCATCCTCGGCCACGGCGTGGAAAACGAAACCGGCATGTTCTGCTGCGAGCACTGCTCCCAGCACACCGGCGCATAGCGAGTAACGCCCGGTTTACCGCTGGCCAGCACTACATAATGGTCGAGTGGGATGGCGAAAAAATGATGGCGCGCAAGAGCGATGGCGCACTAAAACACGATTGCCCCTGATCGTTGAGGCCATGGTGGGGTCCGACGAAGATCCCGCCGTCCGGCGGCTGATCGATGCCTTCGGCGGTCACCCGGTGGCAGCCAAAGAACGGCTGGTGGGCGAACCCGCTTACCTTTCGCGGCGGCTGCAGTTCGCCGCTGGCAGCGAAATCATCATGCACGACGACGCCGTCGTGGCAGTCGCGCTGCACGCAGCACCTACCGGGTTCGCACCGAAAGGGTTCAATCTTTCCCAGTGGATCCCGGGTCTGGACAAGAACGCCACCCTTGCCGACCTCGAAGCCGCCATCGACGCGCCCCGCACCCTCGGCGGCATGGGATTCATGCTGGACGGCGCGTATGCCGAACCAAGCTTCAAGAACAATCGCGGCTGGAATGACCCCGGCAACCTCCTCAGCATCAGCTTCACAGTGGAGGCTCCGCAACGCGCCTGCCGCCCGGAGGATGACGACTGCCCAAGCTGCAGCGATCTCCTGGTTCGCGCAAAGGCCCCGGGCAGCGGAGTCGACGTGGAGCAGACCATCGCCGTGCTCGCCGGCGCTGCAGCTGCGGGACTGATCATTGAGAGTCCTCACTGGGTTCCGCTCGCCGACCTCCATGCACTCCACACATCCCGGCTCATGGAACGGGTGGAGAGCCAACTCAGCTGCACGGCGTGCAAGCGAATCATCTGCCTGACCCTGTATCGCGAGTCACCAGCCACCTTCGAATACACCGTATTCAATGAAGCCCGGCAGCGACCCCTCGAAGCCATCCCGCCGGTTGAGCAGTGGGGTGATGACCTGAGGCTCGCCCAAGACCGCGACGCCATGCACTACGTGGACCACCAGCCTGGCTCGTGGTTCCTGGTGGAACAGCAAGGAACCCTGTTCCTGGAAGCACGGTACTGGCGCAACTCGATGGTGGATTCCTCGGCCCTGATCCGTTTGGACCAAGCCGAAACCGACTCCTACCGGGCCGGCGGACACGATTACCTCTCCGAGCTCGTCCTGCAAATCGACAAGAGCGGCCCCCACACAGATGGTTCCCCGTATTTTCAGAGGGACCTCTACCGCGGGCCGGACAGTGCCACCTTATCCAAGTGTTTCGAGGCAGCCATTGTGAATCACACGTGGATTGCGGAGCAGCGGCGAGGGTCTTGATGCACGCTCTACAATCTCAGCGCTCCTAACCCGCGGGCTTCCGCCACATCACGGCCAGCACCAGCACCACGGCACTGAGCCCCAGCATCACCAGGACCATGATCCCCCAGTTGGCTTGGTTCACGCCCGGGCCGTAGAGGACACCGATCAGCACGGTAGCCGTGATGGCGCCAAGGTAGCGGCAGGTCTGGAAAATCCCGGCGGCAACGCCCCGCTCCTCGGGACGGGCCGAAACATACAGGCCCTGGTTGGATGCGGTACTCACGACGCCATACGGAACACCCATCAGCGCCGTCAATACGAACACCAGCGGAGCCCACAGCGTCATGGTCAGGAAGCCGAGCGTTCCCGCAGCAACCGTCAGAATCAGGACTCCCGTAATCAGTACGGAACGTACGCCGAACCGCTCAATGAACCTCACCGTCAGTGGCGTCACCACCACCGACAACGCCGCAAGGGGCAGCATCAGCAGGCCCACCACACCGGCGTCGTAATTTCCGGCCTCCTGCAGCAACTGCGGCAGGCCGAAGAACGCGAAGTAGTAGACGCCACTGAACACGATAAACAGCAAGTAGACCAGCAGCAGCGGCCGGTTCCTGCCCAGCAGCCGAAGATCCAGGAACGGGGGCTGGAAGCGCAGCTCGCGCCAGGCGAAGAGAGCGCCGATCACCGTGGCGGCACCCAGCAGGTACCAGCGGTAGCCGGGCATCACGTTGAGCAGCGCCATCATGGCGAGCATCAGTGAGGTGACGAAGGCGAGGATGCCGGGGATATCGGAATCGCGGATCAGTTGACCGAGCTTTCCGGTCTCGCGCCCGGAATCCACCGGTGCCACTTTGTACACCACGAACATGGCCAGCAAGGCGATGGGCACGTTGATCGCGAACAGCGCCTGCCACCCGACCAGGCTCACCAAAAGCCCACCCACCACCGGTCCCACGGCAGCGGCGGACGTGTTTGCCATCTGGATCCGGCCCAAAGGCCGCGTGGACGGCAAGTTGGCCAGCTTGCTCAGCTCGGTGACCATCACGACGGCGGACGGGTACGCCGTCGCTGTCCCCACGGCCATGAGGGCGCGGGCCACGCAGACCAGCGCGAAGTTGGGGAGGAACGGTGCGATGGCGCAGGTGACCGCCACCAATGCCATGCCGAACATGAACAGGCGCCGGGGGCCGAAGCGGTCGGCGAGCCGCCCCATCAGCGGCTGGCCGGCGGCGGAGGCGAGATAGAAGGAGGTGATCACCCAGGTGACCGTGGCGACGTCGAGCTCGAAATGCTCCCTCAGGACCACCAACGCGACGGCGATCATGGACGAGTTCAGCGGATTCAGCGCCGTCCCGAGGCTCAGCGCAAAGATCGCGAGGCCGGGGCGGGGTTTGTTGACGGTCACCCAACCCAGTGTGCTCCATTGTTGCCTCGGGTCACGAAACAGGGTCACAGGGCGGACTATCGCGGACGCTTACTGGGAGGATGCTCCCATAATCCACCTGTAGCATTACGCACACACTGCGCCGGACAAGCTAGGAATCTCATTTGGAAACTCTGGACCTCTCCCCCGTCAACCTGCGCGACCTCGGCGGGCTTCCCGTGTCCGGCGGCACCACCCGCTCCGGCGTGCTTCTCCGCAGCGACGACGTCTCGGTAATGCCTGCCGCGTTCGCCCAGCAAATGATCGACGACGGCGTCACGTCAGTCATCGATCTCCGCTCGCCGGAGGAGGCACTCTTCACCGGGCGGGGTCCGTTGACCGTTGCCGGCGTCAGCTACCACCACCTGGCATTGACGGCGTCTATTGCGTCGCCTGAAACCATCAGCCACGACATGATGACGGCCGCCACCACGCCCGCACACGTGGGCGCCTGGTACGCCAATCTGCTCGAGACCCAGGCCCGGCAGCTCGCCCTCGGTGTGACGCTGGTTGCCATGGCCGATGGTGCCACCGTCTTCCATTGCGCGGCCGGCAAGGATCGTACGGGAGTGTTCGCCGCCGTCGCGCTTTCTGCGTTGGGCGCTGCACCTGAAACCATCTCGGCCGACTACGCCGTTACCGCCACCCGGCTTCCGCAGCTGTTTCCGCGGCTTCGGGCGATTTTGGGCGGGCTCATGCCGGACCGCGTCCTGGATGAGGAAGCGATCAAGGGCATGGGTGCCATGATGGGAGCCCACGCCGAGTCCATGGAGGCTATGCAGGCGCTGCTGATTGAGCGGCACGGAAGCGTGCTGGAGCCGGTGCGGCGTGCCGGGCTGTCCGACGCCACCATCGCCCAACTGCGTGAGCGTTTGGTGGTTCCGGGCAGCTGAAGGCCGCCTACTCCTCGAAGTGCGTAGTGACAGTGCCCGAGGAGACTGCCGCGATGATCGACTTGGCCAGATGCCGCAGCTTGATGTTCCGGTTGCTGGATGCTGTGCGGAGGATGGTGAAGGCCTCATCCTGGCTGCACTTGTTTTGCGCCATGATCGCCCCAACAGCGAGGTCGATCACGGTGCGGGACTGCATGGCCGCAGCGAGGTCGTTCCGGGCATCGCTGAGCTGGGCGATCTTCAGGGCCAGACGCAACGACTTGGAAGCATGCTGGGCAAAGACTTCGGCACGTTCAACGTCGGACTCGCTGAAGGCGTCGGTTCGTTCTGAATAGAGATTCAGGGCAGCCCGCGTATCGCCCTCCACCATGAGGGGGACGCTAAGGATGGATCGCAGTCCATGATGTGAGGCCGCCGCGACGTATTCCGGCCAGCGATGCTCCTTCAGCAGGTCCGGTACCAGCACGGAGGTCAGCTTATCCATGGCCGTGAGACAGGGGCCCTCAAAGTCGTTTTGAAGTTCGTCCATTGCCTGGGCGCGGTCATCGCTGCTGGCCGCTGTGGCCGCCTTCTTCCGGCGCAGCACGGTGATGCCGCAAAAGACGGTGGCGTCGGGATGCGAGAGGCTCTCGGCAGAGAAAGCCGCGAGATCGGCGAGAAAAGCTTCTACATCTTCACTGCCCAGGACTAGATCCAAAAAGTATCCATTCTGGAGAGCTTCCTGCTCAGGGCGGGGGTTGACCATGCACGTTCCTACTGACTGAAATGCGTCCCCAGCAGACAGCAAAGGAGCGAAAAGGGCCGCCCTCTGCAAAACGGTCTGGCAATACCTTATCGTCCAACGATCAACGGTACAAAGTGCGGCTCGACAGGTTTTGACCTGCGGCAACGCAAGCGGCGAGGAGCTATTTTGTCAACCCCGGGCAGGCTTTCGGATCAACCAAGAAGTAAGTAGGCTTACTATGCAAGCGCGGCCTGGTACCAGGCCTTTCATGCAAAGGAGTCAACTGATGGGCATAGAAGACAGCATCCGCAAGACGGCCGAAAACGCCATGGAAGATTTGGCCGGCACGTCCGATCCCGTGAACAATGACCGCGTCCCCGAGCCCGGCGAAAAGGATGACGACGTCCAGGTCCACTCCTCCATCAGCGAGGGCTCCAACTCCATGGACTCCGATGTGCCGGGTGAGAATGATGACCCACGCACTGCCGGCCACGCGGAAACCGGAACCACACACGGGACCGCTTCGCACGGCACTGCTTCACATAGCACTGATTCACCCGAGACGACGGACGACGCCGACACCAGCCGCGGCAGCGAAGCGGACACTGACGTTTCGGCCACTTCAGGTGACGTATCCGGCCCGGCAGGACTGCCACAGGACGATCCCGACGATCTTCGCGCGGACCCTTCCGAAGGCGGCGGGGATCCGTCGACGAGCATGGGCCGGGGCTAAGCACGCCCAGCTGAGAAGCCCGGCTAAAGACGCTCTGTCAGGAGGCCCGGCTAAGACCGCTCGGGGCTGGGAGGCTCGGGGTTAGGCAGACCCGGCTAAGACCGCTCGGGGCTAAGTAGCCCGTACTAAGAAGCCGGCGCCACCGTCGAGCCCCTCACCACCAGCTCCGTGCCGAGTTCGATCCGCTGCGGCAACTCCTCGTCACCTTCAAGGTGCCGGAGCAGCGCGCGCATGGCCGTTTCGGCCATCTGCACCACGGGCTGGCGGATGGTGGTGAGGCCAGGCTCGATCCATTCCGCGGCGGGGATGTCGTCGAAGCCGATGATGGACAGGTCCTCAGGAATCCGGAGGCCTGCCGAGCGGGCAGCCCTGTAGGCGCCGAGGGCTTGGGCGTCGTTGCCAGTGAAGATCGCCGTAGGCCGGTCGGGAAGGGCCAACAACGCTTCGGTCCCCCGCGCCCCCGACTCGGTGGAGAAGTCACCGGGCACCATCAAGGACGGATCAGCTTCCACGCCCCCACGTCGCAGCGCGGCCAGGTACCCGTCTTCACGGGCACTGCTGCACTGGAGATCGTCACGGCCTCCGATCATGCCGATTCTCTTGTGGCCAAGCTTCAGCAAATGCTCGGTGGCCGAGAAAGCACCGTCCCAGTTGGCTGCGCCCACGGTCATGAGATCCGGTCCAGGCTGACCCACAGGATCGATCAGAATTACCGGAATGCCGAGCGACTTAATCCGTTGGATCTGCTTGGAGTCCAGTTCGTACACGGCCAGCAGGACGCCGTCGGACTTTCGCTCTGCAAGGTTCGCCAACCACGGGCGGATCCTCGAGCCGTCCAGCGACAAGCTGCTGACCACTGTGCCGTACCCGGCTTCCTGGGCCACCCGCTCCACGCCTTCGATGATCTCGCACGCCCACTCCGAACCCATGCCCGGGAAGACGAGGTCAATGAGCCCGGCCTTCTTGCTGCGCTTGGCGGGGCGGCGGGCGTAGTCGCGCTTGGCGATGATTTCTTCAACCCTCGCGCGGGTAGCTGCCGCGACGTGCGCATGGCCGTTGAGGACCTTGGAAACCGTGGGCACGGACACGCCGGCTTCCCGGGCGATCTCGCTGATCGTCGCCCGCCGCGAGTCCTGTTTGGTTACCATGGTCCCCACCTTCCCGGCCGGAAATCACATCCCGGCGATGACAGTTTCGGAAAGTTCCCACGCTTGGATCCGGCCACACATGCCGTAGATCCTGCGGGTTTTCCGTTCGCCCATCGTAGTCCTCGCATCCTGCATGTAGAAACTTTCCATGGACTCAAGAGAGGCCAACTGCTCCCCTGTGAGGCCGGCCTGTCGCTCGGCGCCCTCGTTGAGGTATCCGCGCCAGCGTTTGGTTTTTCCGTTCACCAAGCGCGCTGCTGCAGCATGAAAGTCTGCGAGCGCCGAAACCCCAGTTTCCTGCACGGCAGCTTTCAGTTCCAGATATCCCTCCAACGCCAGGTCACGACGACGGCGCGCAGCCGCCTCGGCGGACGCGTCACCGCCGTCGGCGTTCTTTGACGGCAGGGCGGCGGCGCGCGCGTAAGTATCGTGATCCACCAGGTGCTCGGGCGGAAACGTCATCACGGCGTCGCCATTCTCGGGCAGCCCTGCGTTCTGCATGACCACCAGAACCCTGAGGTCCCCCGAATCGTTGATGGCGCGGTGCACAGTACCCGGCGTAAACCACACCACGGTTCCGGGCGTCAACGCAGTGGAAGTGAAGCCCCGGGAATCCAAAGTCTCCAGCCGCCCGACGCCCTGCTGCACCACATACGCTTCCGTGGACGCAGTGTGCAGGTGCGGCGACCCTCCGGCCGCGCCATCCAGCCCGGGCCAATCGTAAATACTGACCTCGGACACGGCGGTTGCGCCCGGGAACGATGTGCACATCTCAGGCCCAAGCATCCAACGCTGTTTTCGCAGCGTCGGCGAGCGCTGCGGCCTGCTGGTCTTCCAACGAGCCATCGGCAATCACGACGGCGTACCGGTACGTCAGCGGCTGCCCCTCCTTGAGCGGGACTACTTCGCTGAAGAACGGTGCCGAACCGAGGCACGCGAACATGGACGAGCGGGCAAACCACTGGTTGGAGGCACCCGGGTTGCCTTGGTCCTCGACGAACAGAATGCTGGACTTCCGGCAGGTGACATCGTGCTGGCCGGTGAAGGCGATCCATGGTGAGCGGGTGCCCATGAACTCGTCGCCACCGGTCCCCTTTTCGGATCGGAATTCCCCGCCGGTGAAGGACCGGGGTCCGCGCCAGAACAAACCGCCGTATCCCGCGTTGTCGCGTCCCTCGGTGGTGGGGCTGCCGATCCCGATCCCAGCACCGGAGACGTTCTTCATGGTGGTTTCGAAGAGGATCGTCCACGCGTTGCCTGCCGGGAGGAGTTGAATGCCGAAACGGCGCTGTTCGCGGATCAGGGGTGCGCCCTGCTGCCCTGGTTCGGCTGGCTGAGCGGTCCAGAGGAGCGTTTCAGCTGCGGTGATCCCCGCGCTGGCGCCCTCTATGCCGGTGACCTCGATGCTGGTGAAGGCCTCGTGGTTCATGGCCCCGTTGTTGTCCAGGTTCGAGTAGCCGGTCTCGCGGGTGTAAGTGGCTCCGCCCCAGAAGTTGTGCTCGCCCACGTTCGGCAGCGCCCATGAGAGGCCCTTGTGCCACACGTGATCCCACGGCCTGGAAATGGTGACCTCGTCCCCCTCCAAGGTGGTGAGCGGGTGGAAGTAGGGGCGGGGACTCTCGTACTGGTCATCCGTGGGTCGGTAGGTGTACGTCGCGATGTCCTGGGTCCCGACCGTGAAGGTCAGGGAACTGCCATCGTCCGTGTAGCTCAGCGTGTCGGCAGGGGCAGCCTGGGCAGGGGTGGCCTGGGCAGCGCTCGGGGCAGTGGCGGCTGAGTCGGTTTGGGTAGTGGTCTGGGCTGTGGTGGTCATCAGGGTCTCCGTTGTGAGTGGGGGTTTTCAGGCGCGGGCTGTGGAGGCGAGGACGCGGGTACCACGGCCCTCGCCGTCCATACCCTCATAGAAGGGATGGCCGGGAACGATTTCTCCGCGTCGGACGGGCTGCCCAGTAAAGGCCGAGGCGTAAATGGCGGCAGCGAACTCCAGCGTTTGCCGCGCAGAGTCCGCGCCGGCTGGGAGCGGCAATCCGGCGTCGAGCGCTTCATACATGGCAAGGAACTGGGCGGAGTGGCCGCTGCCGCGTTCCAGCGGTTTCGCAGTCCACGCGGCGGACACGGTGTCCTCGTGCCCGGGAGCTGCGGTGATGGTCCAGTCCTTGGTGCCGTACCCGTAGAGGTGGCTGAGCTCGATGGTGGCGAATTCGCAGTCGATCCGAATGTCAGAGGTCTCCCGCGGCGAGAGCAGCGAGTTGGTCACGGTGGCCGCGGCGCCGTTCTCGAACCGGACCAGGGCGGCGGAGAAGTCTTCAGTTGAGGTGGCCCGGGCTTGCCGTGAAGCGATCGCGGTGACCTTTTCCCACGGTCCCAGCAGGTGGAGCAGGAGATCGAACTGGTGGATGCCGTGGCCCATGGTTGGTCCACCGCCCTCGGCCTTCCACGTGCCACGCCAGGGAAGGTCGAAGTACTCGTCCGGGCGGTACCAGAGGGTGTCGCAGCGGGCTACGAGTGGGCGGCCAAAATCGCTGCCGCCGATCAGCGTACGGGCTGCGGCCGAGGCGTCCCCGAAACGATGCTGGAAGACGCAGGAGAACTGTGCGCCGCCTTTTACCTGGGCGTCGTTGAGGCGGTCGAAGTCGGCCAGGCTGAGGGCCGGCGGCTTCTCGGAGAGGACATGGACGCCGGCTTCGAGGCACTCGATCGCTTGGTCAATGTGCATCATGGGTGGCGTGCAGAGGTGCACGATGTCCGGCTTGGCCTCAGCCAGGAGTTCCGTGAGGCTCTGGTAGCGGCCGGCGATGCCGTGCTCATCCGCGAAGCTCTGCAGGCGGGACTCGTCCACATCGCACGCTGCCACTAACTCCGCCCGATTATCGGTCCGTGCCAGGTTGGACGCGTGGACTGCCGCGATCCCGCCTGTGCCAACAAGGGCCACTCTGTAGGTGTGCATGTGAGTCTCTCCATCGGGATTCATTTCCGAAAGTTTCTTATTTCATTTGGTGAGTTTCTTCGGCTCACCAGATGAATGCTTCCGCTTCACTGCTCAACGCTATGAAGCCTGCGCTGAACAAGTCAAGGGTTTGGGGCTATGGAAACTAAATATGAATTTCTGATAGTTTCTAAAAATCATCTTCAGAATCCAAGGAGAAGCCTGTGAGCACCGGCGCCGCCGATCAGCAAGCACTTGCCCGCGTTCCGGCGTCGGACGTCGTAGAGCACCTCATCCGCGAGATGACCCTCGAGGAAAAGCTCGCCCAATTGGTGGGCGTGTGGGTCAACGCCTCCACTGACGGCGATTCCGTGGCTCCCCTCCAAAGCCAGATGGCGGGAGACGCCCGTTCCTGGGACGAGATCATCGCTGACGGACTCGGACAGATCACGCGCATGTACGGCACCGTTCCCGTGGAACCGGTCGAGGGCGCCCGACGCCTGGCCGCCGCACAGGAACAGATCATGGCCGCGTCCCGGTTTGGCATCCCGGCCCAGGTTCACGAGGAATGCCTGGCCGGCCTTGCAGCATGGAAGGCCACAGCGTTCCCCGTTCCCCTGGCCTGGGGCGCCACGTTCAACCCGGCACTGGTCAAGGAGATGGCAGCCCGGATCGGTAGCAGCATGCGGTCCTTGGGCGTCCATCAGGGCCTGGCCCCGGTGCTGGATGTGGTCCGCGACCTCCGTTGGGGCCGCGTGGAGGAGACCATCGGCGAGGACCCCTATTTGGTGGGAACCGTTGCCACCGCATACGTCCAGGGCCTGGAATCCACCGGCATCGTTGCAACGCTCAAACACTTCGTGGGCTACTCAGCTTCGCAGGCCGGCCGCAACCACGCGCCGGTCTCCATGGGACCCCGCGAACTCGCCGACATCATGCTGCCGCCGTTCGAAATGGCGATCCGTCACGGCGCTCCCCGTTCGGTAATGCACGCTTATACCGACGTCGACGGCGTACCGGCCGCCGCGAACCGCGCACTGCTGACCGGGCTGCTTCGTGAGGAATGGGGTTTCACCGGGACTGTGGTTGCCGACTACTTCGGCGTTGCCTTCCTGGACGTCACCCATGGCGTGGCCGCGGACTCCGGTGACGCCGCCGTGCTGGCCCTAAGTGCCGGCGTCGATGTTGAACTGCCTACCGTGAACTGCTTCGGCGAGCCACTGCTGCGTCGTATCCGCGAAGGCGCGCTGGACGAATCCGTGGTGGACCAAGCCCTGCGCCGCGTGCTGACCCAGAAGGCGGAAGTTGGCTTGTTGTCGCCGGACTTCTCCCCTGTTCCGGCGGTGTTGGCTGTTCCTGCGGGACCGGGTGTGATCGACCTCGATCCCGCCGAAAACCGGGAGTTGGCGCGCCAACTGGCCGCACAATCGTTGGTACTGCTGAGCAACCGGGACTTCGCTGAAGCTCCCGCTCTACCCCTCGGTCACGTCGGTTCACTGGGCGTGGTGGGTCCCTTGGCCGATGACCCCTTCGCGATGCTGGGCTGCTACTCCTTTGACGCCCATGTTGGAGCCTCCCACCCTGACGTACCCATGGGGATCTCCGTTCCATCCGTGGCAAGCGTTGCTTCAGAACGATTTGGATCCGTGGCCACGTCCGTCACCGGAAACTGCGAGGCCGCCACCGAGGAACAGATCTCCGAAGCCTGCCAGGTTGCAGCCTCCGTGGACACCTGCGTAGTGGTGGTGGGCGACAACGCAGGCCTGTTCGGCAGGGGCACCTCGGGCGAAGGAAACGACGCCGCCGACCTCCGCCTGCCCGGCGACCAACACCGAATGCTGGATCGTATCCTCGCGTCCTGCTCTGAGTCCGGAACCCGCGCAGTGGTGGTTGTGTTGAGCGGCCGCCCGTACGCTTTGGGCGACTTCACTGACCGCGCCGACGCGATCATCCAAGGGTTCTTCCCGGGCGAAGAAGGAGCCGAGGCGCTCTGGGACGTGCTCACCGGCGTCGTCAATCCGTCCGGCAAACTTCCTGTCTCAGTGCCACGGTCCCCCGGCGGCCAGCCCGGCACCTATCTGCATTCCAAGCTGGCCGGTCCCAGTGGTGTCAGCGCCCTGGACCCCTCGCCGCTGTTCGGCTTTGGGCACGGCCTGTCGTACACAACGTTCGAGTTGACCGGCCATCAGTGCAGCGCGCCCACCATGTCGACGTCGGACTCGGTCACCGTCAGCTGCACGGTCACCAACACCGGTTCCCGCAGCGGCGCCGAAGTTGTCCAGTTGTACTTGACGGATCCGGTGGGCGAAGTGGTTCGTCCTGTGCGCGAGTTGATCGGCTACGCCCGCGTCGAACTGGAAGCCGGGGCGTCCGCCGTCGTCGATTTTGTGGTTCACGCCGACCGCACCTCCTTCACCGGGCTGGACCTTCAGCGCGTGGTGACGCCCGGGCTGGTGAAGCTCCACGTCGCCACGGCCAGCACCGCCGACGCCCATACACATGAGGTGATCCTGCACGGGCCGCGCCGCGTGGTGGGGTTCGAGCGGGAAATGCTGACCCCGGTGGAGGTACGGCCTTCGGCCTGACAGGTGTAGGGCCACCACCCACTTTGGGCTGCATGCGGGGGCTAATGCAGCCAATAGCGGTTGTTTATAGGGGCCGCCGGGCCGAAAGTGGGTGGTGAAGACACAGCCCGACGACGGATAGGCTTCGGGAATGCTCCCCCACCCCACGCCACGGCTGCGCTTCCGCGAAATGACCATGGCCGATCTCGATGCGATGAGCTCGCTGCTGGGTGATCCCGAGGTGATGACGTACTACCCCGCTCCCAAAACCCGTGAGGAAGCCGCTGCCTGGATCCAATGGAACAGGGACAACTATGCGCGCGACGGGCACGGGTTGTGGATTATTGAAACGCACGACGGCGGATTTGTCGGGGACTGCGGGTTGACATGGCAACAGGTCAACGGGCGGTCCGAGCTTGAGGTTGGTTACCACGTTCGCCGGGAGCTGCAGGGCCGGGGGTACGCCTCGGAAGCAGCCTTGGCATGCCGGGATCTTGCGCGGGACGTCCTCAGGGTTGAGCTCCTTGTTGCCATCATCCATCCGGACAATATCGCGTCGCGCCGGGTTGCTGAGCGTTTGGGGATGCGGCACCTCGAGGATGATGCGGGCGGGTCCGGCGGCGAACACATTGTGCGGACCGTGATGGGCGTGGAGCTGGATTAGGGTGTGCCGTCACCACCCACTTTGGACTCCACAAGGCCGTCCCGCACCCAATTTCGGTTGGATATGCGCCTGGACAGTTTCAAAGAAGGTCAGGAAGCCACGGCTCCACTGCAGGGAAGCGCCGAAGTACAGCAGTCCACCCCACTACCAGGCGAGGTCCGCCGCTCCGAGTGACACAAATCGAGGCGACACGCGGTCCCCCGAGTCCACCAACTCCCGCAGCTCGCGGGCGGCCAGCCGTGGATCCTTCGAGGCATCGGATTGCCCCATCCCCGTGGCCAGCTTCCCCGGGTGAACTGCCCAACAGCGCACTTGGCCGGAGAGGTCCTGGGCGAGGGAGATGGTCAACATGTTTTGCGCAGCCTTGGAGATTTTGTAGGCGTAGCTCGTGGAAAGGTCCGAGTAGTCGCCCCTGGCCTGCGCCGCCACTGAGCCCAGGCGGGACGTGACATTGATGATCACCGGATCGGGCGCGGCCAACAGGTTCGGCAGGACGGCCTGCACCAGGCGCAAGGGTCCAGCGGCGTTGACGTCGACGGCGTTCATGACGCCTTCCGCTGCAATGTCGCCCAGCCCGGAGTGCCGTGCTCCCTGGGCGGCATTGTTGATCAGCACGTCGATTGGGCTGTCCCCGAGGGCTGACATCAGCTCAGCCGATGGCTCATGCCGGACATCGTGGGTGATTGTGGTGACGTGCTGCCGATCGGCCCACTCCGCGGGTGTCCGTGTGAGCGCCACAACCGCCCATCCGGCGTCGGAAAATTCCTCCACCAATGACTTCCCCAGACCGCGGCCGGCACCGGTAATGACCGCGAGCCTTTTCCTGGGCGTCAAGCGAACCGCACGTCCGTGTCCGGGTCCTTGCGGGAATCGAGCATGCTGACGATTTTGCTTTCGAGTGCGGCAACCGTCGCCTCCGGCAGGACAATCAGGCCGTCGAGTTCCTTGCGGGCACGCTTGTATGCGGTTTGGCGCTCGGCAGGGGTGGCGGCAGTGTCTTCGGCGATGCGCAGCAGCTTCCTCGCCGTCGCAAGTCGTTGGCGTTCGGGGCCACTGAAGTTGCCGTCCTTGATGCGCCGGGCTTCCCGCTCGGCCACATCAAAAGCGAGTTCGTAGCTGTGGACGGCCGCACGGTATTCAGCCAGCCGGGCCGGCGTCGAAATCTCTTCAGGGGTGGCGGGCCTTAAGCCGTCGGCCTCTTTCTTGGCGCGCAGGAAGGCGACTGTGAGGGGTTCCCTAACGTCGGTCATGAGCGGGAAATCAATGAGGTTGCCGACGTCAAGCTCATAGTCGAGCCATTTGTGGTTCACGGAATCGTGAGCGGACATCAGCGAAACGACCTCGGCCTGGTTGGCTTCCTCGTGCACCGCCAACTGGTTCTGCAACTTCAACAACTCCACTTTGCGGCGGTGCCGTTCCTCGCTGGCCTTGGACCACGACCGTGCCCAGCCACCAGCCATCGCGCCGATAGGAAAAATGAGCCACCAGACACTGCCAAGGAAGTCGAAGAGGGGTTCCACTGCTCCATCCTCCCACCGGCTTGGACCAGGCCTCAACAGGCCGGCAGGACTCGCGCGGCGGGTATCGCCGTCGTACCTTCCCGTTAGGCTTCCCCTATGGAACAGCGACTGCATTTCCTCACGTTCGCCACACCGGACCTCGACGCCGCCCGCGACTTCTATCGGGACGGGCTCGGCTGGGATCCCACCATGGATGTTCCCGGCGAAATTCTCTTCTTCCAGATTGCGCCGGGGCTGATGCTCGGCCTGTTCGATGCCGACAAGTTCGATCAGGACCTTGGCGCCAGCACTCCGACGCAGGGTGTCAGCGGCGTGACGCTCTCCCACAACGTGGGCAGCGCGGCAGAGGTTTCCAGCACCATCGAGGCGCTGGCGGCGGCTGGTGCGACGGTTTTGAAGCCGGCGCAGGCAGGCGCATTTGGCGGGATCTTCCACGGCCACGTCAAGGATCCGAACGGCATCATCTGGGAGATCGCCCATAACCCCGGCTGGAACATCAACGACGACGGAACGGTGGTTTTCGGATGAGCGCACTGCCGCACACTTTCACTGAGGACGTCATCAACCAGGACGCCCGCACGCAGTTTGATACGTTCCTCGACGAGCACCGCCGGGCCCTCAACGAGTGCCTCGACGGGCTCACTGAAGAGCAAGCACGACGGCGGCTGGTCGCCTCGCGCACTACGCTCCTGGGCTTGGTGAAACACGCAACCTTCGTGGAGAAGGTGTGGTTCGACGAAGCCATCACGTGCCGATCCCGGGCAGAGATCGGCATCCCGGCGACGCCTGATGAGTCCTTCATCCTGGAAGATCACGACACCATTGCCAGCATTCAACGCGCCCATGCCGAGGCTTGCTCGGAATCCAGGCAGGCGGCCTCGTCCCTTGGGCTCGATGACTTTGTGCTCGGGAACCGCCGCGGCCCGCTTCCCCTTAGATGGATATACCTGCACATGCTCCGCGAGCTCGCCCAGCATTGCGGGCATGCGGATATTTTGCGGGAGCAGATCACTCGGTAGCGGACTTCACATTCCCCGGAACCGACGGCACTTTAGCGAACCGCTGCGAGACGTCAGCAATCTCAGGACCAAGGTGTCCTGCCTCTCACATTGGTAGACCTACGCCAACCTAGCAACAGCTCCGCAGTCACATGGGCTAGCCTTGCTATGTCCGTTTTGATGGCGAGGAAGGCAACTTGTGAAAGCCAAAAGGCGTAGCGACCCGAGGGGAGACGAGAGCAACGCTCGCGCGCTCATACTGGCATGCATACTTTTGTTGGGGGCTGTCGGCCTATTCTGGTTGACGTCGGTGGACGAATGGTTTGCAAACGCTAAGCCGCTTCAAGTGACACTCAATCAAATCGCAGGGCTCATTATAGCCACTGCAATTTTGTCAGTTGGCTGGGATTTGATTGGGCGTCGGCGCTTCGCGGCCGAGATTCTGGATCGAGCTCGCCTGAGTGCCGACATAGTGGATGCAGGAATAATGCGAGTCACTGATCAATACCTAGATGAAGTCGAGTGGTCCGAACTTTTTGAAGGCGTCCACAAAATAGACGTCGTAGTAGCTTATGGCCGGACCTGGCGTAACACCCACGAAAAGCGTCTTCGGAACGTAGCATCTCGACCGGGAACCCGACTTCGATTCTTTCTGCCCGACCCGGACGATGATCTCACGATGCAGGTACTAAGTGGCCGTTTCAACATGCCTAAGGCGGCGCTTGAGGCAACTGTTCGCGAGGCGATCACAGAATTCAGCAAACTGAAGTCCGAGGGCGGCGGGGATGTAGAAGTTCACGTTCGATCCGGTGACGCTGTATTCAGTTGCTACAGGTTTGATAACCGGGCAGTGTTGACGACCTATTCTCACAGCAAAGAGCGTCGAACGTCGGTGCCAACCTTTGTGGTTTCCACCGGCAAACTATACCAGTTTATTCAGGAAGAAATCGAAGCAATTGAATCTCAGGGATGCCTTATATTTCCCACTGAATCGAAGGGATGAATTCTTGTCCACTAGCAGACTGCCGGTAGAAGTTTTCTCCGGAGACTTATCCAAAGCTGCATTTAGGCGTTCCGCGATGAGATCAGTCTTAGCTTGGGATATAGAGACCTCCGGCCTTGACTGGTCCACGGATAAAATCGGAACATGTCAAATCGGCACTCAGGATGAAATAATGATCGTTGTCATAGATCAGGAGAGACCTCCAAAGTTTCTCTCAGCATTATTGGAGAACCCAGAAATAACGAAAGTTTTCCACCACGCCCCCTTTGATCTACGTTTCATGACGCACCATTGGGGAATCATGCCGACAAATGTCGAGTGCACCAAAATTGCTTCGAAAATACTTAATCCTGAGCTACGGGCAGAAGAGCATAGTCTAAAACCGGTCCTAAGACGCCATCTCGGTGTGGAGATCAGCAAAGTCCAGCAAATTTCAGACTGGCTTTCCCCAGATTTGTCCGAGGAACAGCTCGCTTATGCAGCTGCAGACGTGGCTCATCTCATTCCACTGCTTGCATTGCTCAGGAACAAAACTAGTCTGGAGGGTATATCAGAGGCTCTTGAGGCCTCCTACTCTTATTTGATGACCCGCGTTATTCTAGACATTCGCGGTTCTGGAGACGTTTACGCATACTGACGATACCTGTCATCGGGGCTGTAGGAGGTTGTGCACAGTGAACCTCTCTTCCACCAACGCCAGAAGCGAGCGGGAGTTCAGGCACAACAGGTAAAGGATCAGTCCGCCAATCAACAGCAGCAACCACACGCTGCTGGTGATCAGCACGAACCCAGCAACAAAGAGGATCCCTACGTTCCCGAGGGCTACCCGCTTCCGGGCTCCAATGGTGTAAACCGACAACCGGTAGATATCCACAGTGCGGAAAGTGAAGCGGGACAGCAACAGCATCGCGTGCACAGCAGCCGCGCTCACCACCAGGCCCAGGCCCACCAGTCCGACCCGGGCAGCAACCGTTTCAGGGTTGCTGCCCGGCAGGCTGCTGAGATTGGCAACGATGACTGCAAGGAGCGCTGCGTAGGGCAACCAAACCACCAAGGCCTGGCCGAAGTTGCTCCGGTATGACTTCACGAAGTCGCCGAACACGCCAGTGTCCTCACCGGCGATGAGCCGGTTGAAGGCGTAACAGCAGGCCACCAGTGACGGGCCCACCAGCACGAAGCCCAACAATGCGGCAGGACCCACCAGCCCGGCCAGCAACGGCATGAGTACCACCAGAACATTCGCCAGCACCAGCAATGCCCCGCCCACCATGACGCCGTAAACCAGGCCCGCCGCCTTGAACAACGGGCCCGACCCGTATTGGGCTTCCTTCGCAGCCATCGGAAGGGCTACTTCTTGTCCGCGTAGGCTTTGTAGGCCTTGTTGGCCAACTCCACATATTTGGTCTGGCCCTTGCTGTCGAGTTCCTTCACGTAGGCGTCGAACTCGCCCAGGGCCCGCTGCCCGGTGATGAACTTGAGAGCGTTCTGCTTGACGTGGTCCTTGAGCGGGGTGAGCGCCAGTGTTGCCTGTTCCCGGTCAACGTCGTTGAACGGTACGGGCGGGGGCACCGGGCGGGGCTTTTTGGACTTCATTGCCTCCTGGAACGCCAGCTCCTCTTCATTGAACGTAGAGTGCAACAGTTCCGTGGCGCCGCCGTAGGCGAAGTTGCCACCGGAGAAGCCGTAGTCCACCCGGAGGTCCTTGGTGCCGGCGGGGTTGAGGCCCTGGAAGTTGATGTCGGAAGCGAGTTGACGCTTGCCGCCGGACTTGGTGAACGTGGTTCCTTCCACGCCCCACTTGCTGAACTCCTGGCCGGCGTCGCTGTAGAACAACCAGTCGATGTACTGGATCAGTGCCACAAAGCTGTCCTTGTCCTTCACGGAGGAGTTCAGCATGATGCCGTTCTCCAAGCGGGTGCCTCCAATGACGTCACCCTCCGGGCCTCCGGGAACCGTGATCTTACCGATCTCAAAGTTGCCCTTGCCCATGGACTGCTCCATGGAGGTGCGGTACGTGATGACATTCTGGGAGTTGGCGCTGATGACGAACGACTTGCCGGACACAAACTTCTGGATGGCTGAATCGTCGGTCTGGGTGAAGCTTTCGGGGTCCATCAGGCCCTCGGAGACCAACGAATTGAAGTAGGTCACCAGGTCCTTGAACTTGTCCGAGCCGGCGGCGAAGCCGAACTCCTTCTTGTCCTCATCGAACTGCAGGCCGTCCACCAGCCCCCATCCGGCCTGGGTCCCGAAAGCGGCACTGGCAATATTCAGGACACTGTCGCCCTTGAACCGGTCGGAGTAGGGAACCACATCAGGGTAGGCCTTCTTCAACGAGCGCAGGACCTCCCTGAATTCATCCCACGTGGCGGGTTCCTCAAGGCCTTCTTTCTTCAACACATCCTTGCGGAAGCAGAGGGAGTAATCCGGCCAGAGTTCCTCGTGCAGGCCCGGGAGGACGTAGTACTTGCCGTCTTCCTGCGTCAGTCCTGCAATCTCCGGCTCAAGCTTCCACTTCTTCACCTTCTCCTGGAAATGCGGCATCAGGTCCACGTAGTCACTGACAGGCAGGACGGCCCCGGCGGAAACAAATGCTGCTTCCTGTCCCGGGTAGGTTTTGGCGATGATTTCCGGGGCGCTGCCGGAGCTGATGAGCAGGCTGCGCTTTTGCTCGTAGTCGGAGTTGGGCACGATGGTGGGTTCCAGGGTGACGTTGTTGTCGCTGGCCATTCTGGTGAACAGCAGCCAGTCCTTCTTGTACGGGTAGGTGGGCTGGTCGGAGAACAGGAAGGTGAACGTCAGCGGCTCCGTCGCCTTGAACGTGTCACCGACGCCGAAGCTGTCCATCGCACCCTTGCGGGACTTGGAGGTGTCCACCTTTTCGGTGGTTTCGGCGTCGCAACTGGTCAGCATGAGGCCGATGGTGACAACGGATGCGAGTCCAAGAAAATCTCGTCTGCGCAGCTCAGGTTTGTGGATCATTGGATGTCCTTTCATAAGGGTTATTCCTTGACGGAACCGAGCATGACGCCCGAGAAGAAGTACTTCTGCACGAAGGGGTAGACGCAAAGGATGGGGATGACGGTCAGGACGATGGTGACCGATTGGATGTTGGCGGCGATCTGGCCGACGTTCTCCGCTGTTCCGCCTGCTGAGCCCGCTGTGGTGACTCCGGCGATCATGTTGCGCAGGTAGATGGTGACCGGGAAAAGGTCAGGGTTGTCGAGGTAGAGGAAGGCCTGGAACCAGGAGTTCCAGTTGGCCACGGCGTAGAACAGGATCATGGTGGCCACGATTGCCTTGCTGAGCGGCAGCACCACCCGGAACAGCACCCCGTACTGGGTGAGTCCATCGATCGATGCTGCTTCTTCCAGTTCGCGGGGCATGTTCTCGAAGAAGGACTTCATGATGAGCAAATTGAACACACTGATCGCGTTCGGGAGCACAACGGCCCAGATGGAGTCCCTCATGCCCAGGGAGCTGATGAGCACGTAGTTGGGAATCAGGCCGCCGTTGAAGAACATGGTGAACACGGCCAGGCCAATGAACACGCTGCGTCCTTTGAGGTCCTTTTTAGCGATCGCGTACGCGAATGCAGTAGTGAGGACCATGGAGATGGCCGTTGCCACCACGGTGTACAGGACGGTGTTGCCGTAGTTGTTCCAGAAGGTGGAGTCAGCCAGGATCAGCTTGTACGTCTCAGTGTTGAAGCCCATTGGAAACAGGTTGACCTGCCCCGCGTTGATGAACCCTTCGCTGGAGAATGATTGGGCGATGATGTTCAGGAACGGATAGACCGTAAGGAATACCACCAGCAGCAGGAACACCAGGTTGAACGCCCGGAAGATGCGCATGGCACGGGAGACTTTCATGTCTTTCACCAGGACGCCTTGGGCGGCGCCGCCCTTGGTTGCAGTAGCTGTTTTGTTCACCACAGGCTCGTTCCTGCGAGGCGCTTGGAGATCGCGTTCGCTGATAGGATCAGCGTGAGGCCGATGACGGATTCGAACATTCCGATTGCGGCCGCATAGCTGAAGTTGCTGGATTCCAGGCCCACCCGGTACAGGTAGGTGGAGATGACGTCCGAGGTTGCATAGTTGAGCGGGTTGTAAATGAGGAGGATCTTCTCGAAGCCCACCGCCATGAATGTGCCGATGTTCAGGATGAGCAGGGTAATGATGGTTGGCCTGATGGCCGGCAGCGTCACGTGCCAGGTCTGCTGCCAGCGGTTCGCACCATCGATCCGGGCCGCCTCATACAGGGACTCGTCCACCCGCGTCAGCGCTGCAAGGTAGAGGATGGCGCCCCAGCCCATGGTCTGCCACACCTCGGAACTGATGTACATGGGCCGGAACCAGCCGGGATCCTGCGTGAAGTTCACGGTGGTGCCGAACAACGACTCCGCGATTTGGTTGACCGTGCCGTTCATGGAGAAGTTCTGCAGGATCATCCCGGCGATGATCACCACTGACATGAAGTGCGGCAGGTAGGCCACAGTCTGGACGAACTTCTTGAACTTCTGCGACCTCAACTCGTTGAGCATCAGGGCGAAGATAATCGGCATCGGGAAGCAGAACACCAGGGTCAGGACACCCAGGATGATGGTGTTCTGGAAGGCCTGCCAGAAGCTGGGATCGTTGATGAACAGGGTGACGTATTTGAAGCCCACCCATTTCTCGCCGAAGATGCTGCCACCGGGTTGGAACTGACGGAAAGCGATCACGTTGCCGGCCATGGGCAGGTATCTGAAGATCAGCAGATACAGCAGGGGCAGCGCCAGCAACGTGTACAGGCGCCAGTCGCGTTTGAGGGCCAGTTTCCAGCTTCCGGGCTTGTCGCGGCGCTTCTTGCCGGCACCCGGCTCGGGGCCGGCCACTGCCTTGGGAGGAACATCGAGTCGCAGTGCCATTAGTCAGACTCCCGTCCCGTTGTTTCGTCCAGGATCAGGACACCGTTGGCAGGGAGCTCAACCAGCCCGCTGACCGCGCGCCCGCTGAGGCGGTCCGTGCCGCCGTCGAGCACGTCCACCATGGACGGAGCGTCGTTGTGGTTGAGCACCAGGAGGAAACTTCCGGCGGTGCCGTCCGCTGCGGTGCCAGTACGACGCCGGACCTGGACTCCGGTGGGCGTCTTCAGTTCCGGTTCCACACCGGCGGTGCGCAATTGGTCCGCCAATATCTGGTTCAGCAACCCGTCATCAATACGGGCCGATAAGTACAGTGCGGTGCCCCGCCCGAAGGAGTTACGGGTGACGGCCGGGGTGCCGGCAAGGCGGCCCGACGAGTAGCTGGCCAGGACCTCCGCGGATTCAGCGTGCAGGTGCTCGGTCCAGTAGCTCGCGGAGGAGGTGCCGCCGTCGGGCGTTGAGAGCTTTACTTGCTCATCCGCACCGGCGAGAGGGTGCATTTCCTCGCTCCAGGCGCCCAGAACGTTCCTCAATGCCCCGGGGTAGCCGCCCAGCCGGATGGTATTGTCCTGGTCCACAATGCCGGAAAGGTAGGAGACCACCAGCTGTCCGCCGTCGGAGACGTAGTCCTCGAAACGCCGCGCGGCGTCATCGGTCAAGAGATACGACGCCGGCATGACCACCAGGCTGTACCCGGAAAGGTCGCTGTTGGCGTTGACGAAATCAACGGTGATGTTGGCATCGAACAGCGGGCGGTAAAAGCGCAGGACCTCCTGCGCGTAGTTCAGGTCCGACCTAGGCGAGTTGCCGAGTTCCAGCGCCCACCAGCAATCCCAATCGAAAACGATGGCCACCTTGGCCGTGGACCTGGTGCCCGTCAGGTCGCCAAGGGACTTCAACTCCTGGCCGAGCTCGCAGACTTCCCGGAAGATCCGGGTGTTCGGTCCGGCGTGGTTCACCATGGCCGAGTGGTAGCGCTCCGTGCCGCCCTTGGCTTGCCGCCACTGGAAGAACAGGATGGAATCAGCGCCCTGGGCTATGGCCTGGTATGAGCCGAGCCGCATCTTGCCCGGAAGTTTGGAGACGTTGACAGACCACTGACTGACGGCGCCGGTTGCCTGCTCCATGACCATCCAAGGCTGTCCGTGGCGCAGCGACCGCATGAGGTCGAAGTTCAATGCAGCAGCAATGTGGGCGTCGTCCTCCCGCGGGTCCGGGTAGATATCCAGCGCTGCCGCGTCCTCTTCGGCTGCCCAGGCCCAGTAGTCGTTGGTCTTGTAGAAGCGCATGAAGTTGGTGACGATCGGCAGGTCAGGGCTGTGGCGGCGGAGGATGTCCCGCTCGGCCTTGAAGTGCTCCAGCATGCTGTCCGAGGTAAAGCGGTGGAAGTCCAGGCGTCGCGACGGGTTGGACCAGGTGCGGGGTTGGGCAGGGACGCGGACTTGGCTCCAGTCGGTGTAGAGCTGACCCCACACCGTGGTGCTCCAGGCCTGGTTGAGCTCATCCAACGACGAATACTTCCGCTGGAGCCACTCACGGAACGCCTTCTCAGCCCACGGACCATAGGAGACGGGTCCGTATTCGTTGCCGACGTGCCACATCCGCAGCGCAGGATGGCTGGCGTAGCGCTCGCCCATCTTCTCCGCCAGCGCCAGGGACTTGGCGCGGTAGACCGGGTGGGATACATCGAAGTGCTGCCTGGAACCGAAGCCGAAGATGCTCCCGTCCGGACGCTCGGGCATGATGTCCGGGTGCTGCTCCACCAGCCAAGCCGGGGGTACGGCATCCGGGGTTGCCAGGTCTACGCCGATGCCGTGCGAATGCATGAGGTCCATGACGTCATCCAGCCAGCCGAAATCGAAAACGTCATCGCTGGTTTCAAGCCGGCTCCATGAGAAGACCGCCAAGGTCACCAGGTTTACCCCGGCCTGCTGCATGAGTTTGGCGTCCTCAAGCCAGACTTCGCGCGGCCATTGCTCGGGGTTGTAGTCCCCGCCGTAGGCTACGCCGCCTATTCGTTGGTGCAGTTGCCGCAGCCGCGCCCCGGCTGTCCGCAAGTCCTCTGGGTGGATGGTCATCATTGTCCTTCACTCGGCCTTCGTCGCCCTGAACAACAGTGCGACGCACATCACACAGAGAAACTATCGTAAAGTTTACGCAATAACAACAGGTTGATATCGGAAACCCGCGAGTAACATGGGAGCCCGGGAAATAACGGATAATCAAGCGTTTGGCGGGGTTTCGGGCCGATGGATCGCAGTAGTGGCGGGCGCAGATCAACCTAAAAGCAGTTAAGTTTCCGACCCTTCATGGAAACTATCGGAGGCTGTCGGCGGCTCGGAACATCGCTGGCGGGTCATTGCTCTGCCGGGCGAACTGCTCTGCTTGGCTAGCTACCCTGCCGGGCGCACTGCCGAGTTCGTGGGGAAGCCTGCGGGATCGCGGGACCGGAACGGCGATCTGACACGCTTCCCGCGATCTCACTGGCATCCCGCACGCTTCCCGCGATCTCGCCGCCATCTCCGCACGCTTCCCGCGATCTCGCCGCCATCCCCGCACGCCCCCGTCACGCTTCCCGCGACCTCGCCGCCATCCCCGCACGCCCCCGTCACGCTTCCCGCGACCTCGCCGCCATCCCCGCACGCTTCCCGCGATCTCGCCGCCATCCCACACGCCCACCGAGGGCCAGGACGCAAAATCCATTGACACGTGACCAAAAGGTCACCTATTCTGAGGTCATGGACGCCGTGTTCAAGGCCTTGGCAGACACCACCCGCAGGGAATTGCTGGACGAGCTCTTCCGCGAGGACGGCCAGTCCGCGTCTGCCTTGGGCGCCCGGTTCGAAATGACCCGTTTCGGCATCGCCAAGCACCTCAAGCTCCTGGAGGATGCCGGACTGGTCGTCACCCGCCGTCGGGGTCGTGAAAAGCTGCACTTCCTCAACCCGGTACCCATCCGCCTCATCCACGACCGCTGGGTGAGTAAATACTCAGAACCATGGGCCGCTGCCCTCAGCGACCTCAAATCCAGATTGGAAAGTCCCATGGAAAAGATCTTCGAAATCTATATCAAGACCACCCCGGAACGGCTCTGGGAAGCCATCACCACCAGCGAGATCCGCAGCAAGTACCAGTTCGGGAACACGCTGAGCTCCGATTGGACGCCGGGCAGCCGCTTCGAAATGCGGAACCCCAAGGCCGATGCTCCGCTGGGCGAGGGCGAGAACATCGAGGTTGATCCCCCACGCCGGCTCGTCCAAACCATGCAGGCGCTGTGGGGCGAGGATGTCAAAGCCGAGGGCACCTCGCGCATCACCTGGGAGATTGAACCTGTGGGCGATTCCTGCCACCTCACGGTCACGCACGATCAGCTCCGTGAAGGCGCAAACGACCAACTCTACGGCGGCTGGCCCATGATCCTGTCCGGCCTCAAGACCTGGCTCGAGACCGGCGAAACCCTGACCACGCCCGGCTCGCTCATGTACGCGTAGCGGGCCTGAATAACAGCGGCTTAAAAGAGGACGACGACGGCGGGCCGCTGCCGCCGTCGTCGTCCCCTGTCACTCTTCCGCCAGTTACTCTTCCGCCAGTCAGGCGACAGGTTCCACTGCCCTTATCACTTCAGATTCCGTCAGCCAGGCCGCCTGCAGGGTTCCCAACAGGTGGGGCGCGAAGTCCTCGCCGATTTCCAGGACCACGCGGCAACGAGCGCCCCGCTGATCCGGCAGGCCAGCATAGAGCCCTCGGAGATCGCACACTGTCTGTCCGCGTCCCGGTCCGTCCGTAGTGTCCACCTGGACGCGGACGGTTGGTGCCGAGGCCAGCTCCACTCCCCTGACGGCGATGGCGGCGGCGAGGGGGTCGTGCATCGCAGAGCATGCCCGGCCGAAGATATCGACATAGAAGCCGAAGTAATAGCCCAGCATCTGGCCCAATGCCTGCGAGACGGGGTGCTCGTTGGCGAGCAGTTCCTGGCGGTGGTTTTCCTCCAGGACGTTGGTCATGGTGACATCCAGAGGTACCAGCGTCACGTTCCAGGCCGCCGCCAGGACCTCGGCTGCAGCTTCGGGATCGTTGGCGATGTTGGCCTCGGCCACCGGCGTAATGTTGCCCGGTGCCAGCGCCGCGCCACCCATGATGGTGACCCCGGCAACGAGTTCGGGCAGCTTGGGTTCCAGGCGCAAGGCCTGGGCAATGTTGGTCAACGGGCCAATCGCCACCAGCTGCAACTCCCCCGCGTACTGGTGCGCCAACTGGACTAGCAGTTCCGCTGCGGTAGCCTCCACCGGTTCGCGGTGGGACCGGACCAGGTCCACTCCACCGATGCCGTTGTCACCGTGGACGTGCGGGGCGCCGCCGTGGAAAGTACCAACCTGGGGATCGTGCGCCCCGATTGCCACGGGAACGTCCGGGTGGCCGGCCAGGTTCAGCAGGTCCAGGGTGTTCCGGGCACCACCGGCTGCACTGACGTTGCCGCTGACGGTGCCGATACCCACCAGGTCTGCCTTCGGAGAGGCCAGGAGGTAGGCGAGGGCCAAGGCGTCGTCAATGCCGGTATCGCAGTCGAGGAAGAAGGGTGCGGGCTGGGTCATGATGGTCTCTCGTTTCAGGTGGAGCGGGCTGCAGTTGTGAGTTGTGCGGTGGATGCAGCGTGTGGGGTTCTGCTCGGATGTCCAGTTGGGGTGCGCTAAGCGCCAAAAGCCTGGTGCCGGCGTCGTGCGTTAGATCTTTTCGCCCTTGGGGGCTGCAATAAAGAGGCTGACGATGAAAGCCAGTGCCGTGATGGACACTGAGATCCACAAGGCTGTGGAGTAACCGGCTGCAGTGCCGAGGCCCGCGAACGGTGCAACGATCACGACGCCGAGACTCGCCCCGATGCCGAACGAGGCACCGTTGATACCCGGCAAGGCAGCGGGCGCTTCCTTGGGCGAGAGCAGCACGGACAGTCCGTTGATCGCAGTAAGGAAGAAGCCGTTGTAGAAGACGCCCAGCGCGGCAATGGCGATGAGGACCGCCACTTGGTTGTGTGAGAACAGAGCAGCGACGATTGCGCAGGCGAGGCTGGTTGCCGTGCCCACGCGGACGGTCTTGATCCAGCCGCGGCGGTCGGCGATCCAGCCGGCAAGCGGAGCGGCAAAGACGCCGATGAGGGCTGCAGGAGTCAGGAACAGCAGGGCGGCAACCGACGCGGAGAGGCCAAAGCCGTTCTCCTTGTCCTGGCTGAGGAGCACCACGGTGAAGTTGATGATGGCGAAGATTCCGGCGAGGGTCAGCACGGTAGTGGCAATGACCGGCCAAACCTGGCGTGAGCGGAGATGGTGGACGGCAACAAGGGGTGTCTCGCGTTTCTTCTCGATGAGCCAGAACGCGGTGAAGGAAGCGATGCTGCCCGCGAGCAGGCCGAGCGCGGCAGGTGAGGTCCAGCCAGCCGAGGAGCCCGTGGACACGAAATAGGTGATGAAGACCAGGAACACCGACAGCGAGCCCGCACCCCACCAGTCCATCCGGCCGGGAGCGATGGCGGATTTTCCGCCGGGAACCACTTTGATGACACACACGACGGCGATCGCGGCCAGGACCAGCACGGCAACAAAGATCGACTGGAAGCCCAGGGTCTCGGCCATGAGCCCGCCGAAGTAGCCGTCCACTCCGCCAACGCCACCGTTGATGGCCGCGATGATGCCGATGGATGTTCCGAAAAGCCGGGCGGGCAGGTACTCGTTGAGCACGATGTAGGAGAGCGCAAAGATGGCGCTCGAGACGCCCTGCATGAACCGGCCAGTGACAAGCAATGGCAGCGTGGGCGCGAAAATGCACAGGACGGTTCCGACGGCCATGACAGCCAAAACCAGCAACAAAGCGTTCCGGCGGCCGATGAAGTCGCTCCACCGCCCGATCACGGGACCGGAAATTGCTCCTGCCAGGAAGAACATGGACTGAACCTGCGCCACGGCTTCAGGGGATTCGCCAAAGAAGGAACCGATGTGCGGCAGTGCCGGGGTGATCATGCTGGCGTTGAGCTGGAAGGCCAGCACGGCCAGGACCAACGTGGTGATCAGCAGCGCAGCGGCTTTGCCATGGAAGCGGCCCTCGTCCGTCTGCTCAGTTGTTGCTGCCGATGCTCCCGGGGGTTGGGTGTTCACGGGCTGCCCGTCTACTGTGTTCGGGCCTGTCGCGGTGGGGATGTTCACATCAAACTCCTTTGTCCGAGGGCGCGGGCGGCGCCACGAGATGTGAGTTGTTATACAAGCATGTATTACGAGCTTGTGCAACCTATCACAGTCATCCGGTACAGTGTCCGTAACCCATCCCAAGTGAGGCACCCTTGACCGACAACGCCGTCCAGTTCCTGTCACGACCCATCGCTGCCCAGCCGGGCCAGCCCTTGCGCGTCGCAGCCTACTCGCGCATAGCCGAAGCCATCAGGACCAAAATCCTGCCGCCCGGCTCGCTGCTGCCCACCGAGACCGAACTGGGCACCATGATGGACGTCAGCCGCACCGTGATCCGGGAAGCCCTGATGTTGCTCGAAGAAGACGGCCTCACCCGCGCACGGCGGGGTGTTGGCCGCTTTGTTGCCGACTCACTCCCCCGCATCGGAGTCGAGCACATCCGCCCCTTCGATCAACTCCTTGGCGGAACCGAGCAAGACATCCAGGTCAAACGGGTTGCGGCCATCAAGCAGCCGGCGTCCGAATTCGTGGCGCCCGGCATCGGAGTCCAGCCCGACCAGGATGTGTGGTTCTGGGAGAGCGTACTGATCCGCAATGGCGAACCCGTTGCCCACCTGCAGGAAAACGTGGCCCAGGAAATACCCGAACCCGAAGCGCTCGCCGAGGCAGCAGAAGCCCCCACGTTGTCCGCCTCAACGCTCCTCGAGGTCCTGGGCGGGCTCCCGGGCATGTCCCTCGGCCCCGGCGAATGCCAGATCAGCCTCAGCACCGCCGGCCCCAGCCGCGCAAAGCTGCTGGGACTGCGCCCCTCCGACCCCGTGCTGGTCCTCACCCAATACGTTCGCCGCAACGGCAATGCGTTCTACCTTGCCAAATGCCTCGTAGCTGCCAAGGCGGGCCACCTCTCCGTCATCCAGTCCTCCTGATTTACCTCCCCGATCTTCCGTAAAGGACCTTCCATGAGCACGTCCCTCCAGCCTGCTGCGCCCTCTTCCCTGACCGTAGTGGGCAGCATCAACCTCGACATCACTGCCACAGCCGAACGACTCCCCTCCCCCGGTGAAACCGTGGGCGGCGGAGTCCTCCGCCAGCAGCCCGGCGGCAAGGGCGCCAACCAAGCCGTTGCGGCAGCCCGGCTCGCCGGCACTTCCCGCATGGTGGGGGCAGTGGGCCAGGACGACGCCGGACTCAGCCTCATCAGCGCCATGGCAGGTGCCGGCGTCGACGTCCAGGACATCGCCCGCGTGGACGCGGCCACGGGCACCGCGCTGGTGCTGGTGGACAGCAACGGCGAGAACCAGATCGTGGTGTGCCCGGGCGCCAACGCGGACGTGAGCGTGGAAGGTATCCAGTTCGCCGACAACGAGGCCGTTCTCTGCCAGCTCGAAGTGGACCAGGACGTTGTCTTGGAAGCCGCGCGGCAGGCCAAGGGCTTCTTCGCCCTGAACGCCGCCCCTGCGGCACCGCTCATTCCTGAACTCCTGGAACGCTGCGACCTGGTGATCGTGAACGAGACGGAGTATGAGCTGATCCCCGCTCTTCATGACGCCCCGCTGGTGGCAGTGACCTACGGCGGGGATGGATCGGCCATCTTTGTCGACGGCGAACGGGTGGCCGAGGCTCCTGCCGTGCTTGTGAACGATATCGCCAACACCATCGGAGCCGGGGACGCCTTCTGCGCGGCGCTGGTCCTGGCATTCCAGTCCGGACTGGAATATGCACACGCTTTGGCTGTCGCCAATGCCGTTGGAGCGGACGCCGTCCGGGATGCCTCATCCCAGCCGGCTTTGAAGCCATTGGAGCACTACATCGAGGCGACGAAGACCGCTGCCCAGCCCGCTTGATACGCGCGGGGGGCTCCAAAAACCTGCGTGCTACGATTGCTACGGAGGCAAGCCATGACAACTATTCCGCACCGGGAACTACGCAACCAGAGCAGTAAGATTCTGGAACGCGTCAAGAATGGGGAAGTCATTGACGTCACCAACAATGGCGAGGTGACGGCCACCCTCATTCCTCCATCAGCTTCGCCATTTGAGCGACTTCTCCAAGCGGGCAGCGTCCGGCCCGCCAGTGAGTCGCCTGTGGACTTCACTCTCCTGCCTCGCGTCAGCAGCGACATGACCACAGCCGAGATCCTGGCCGATCTGCGTGGCGATCGGTGATCGCCTACGTAGACACTTCCGCCGCCATGAAGTTGGTGGTCAATGAACGAGAGTCCTCGGCCGCTGCCGCCTACTTGGTAGAGATAGCAGCCTCCGGAGGTCACCTGGTGGCCTCCATGCTCCTTTACACAGAGCTGCACTGCGCGGCCCGTCGCAGGAATATGCCGTTCGACGTTGTCAATGCCGTTTTGGCCGGCATCAATCTGGTGGACGTAACCCGCTCAGATCTCATGTATGCAGCTGCCCTTCCGGGACAACTTCGCAGCGCCGATGCCATTCATTTGGCCACAGCCATTCGGCTCCAGACCGACAAGTTGGTTGCTTATGACCATGAACTGCTCCTTGCCGCTACAGAATCAGGCCTGACCACCACGTCGCCAGGGGCGAAGCATCCGCTGACTCGCTAGTCCACAATCCGGAAGTCGCTGAACTCCCCTGTTGCTTCAGAGAGCTCAAGGTCAACATTCTCCACACGGCCGGGCGCGCGGGTGGAGTGGAGCCATGCCACGAGGTGCTCAACGTCGGAGACAGTTCCCTCGGCAACCAACTGCACAGAGCCATCGTGGTTGTTGCGGACCGTTCCCTTCAGCATGAGCTCGTCGGCTTTCCGGGCAGTCCAATAGCGGAAACCCACGCCTTGGACAACGCCGGTGATGCGGGCTGTGACGCGCTGGGCTTGGTCAGTCATGGAACCACCTTAACGAAAACCTGCCCCTGCCCGTCCCACTCACCGTTGAACTGGGAGTGGAGCGAACAAGGGCAGGTTTGATGCCGGTAAAGGAACTTAGCTGACCACGATGTCCCGGGTAGCGTGGCTGTACGTGATGGTGACCGGGCCGCCGTCGTGGTTCAACTCGTGGTTGGCGCCGTCGCGGGCACCGAACGCACCATAGTTCTCGTCCCACGAACGGTTGAGCGCGATCTTGTAGGTGTAGAAACCGGCGGGCAGTTCAGCCGTGATGGTCCATACCTGGACCAGCGGGTTGAACTCCATCTGGGCTTCGTCATACTGCGGCGCCCAATCCTCCGGAGCACCGAGGATCTTGTTGAAGTCCCCGGCAACCGCTACGGCGTCCGGCTGCGGCAGGGTTTCGACGGCGGGAGCCGCCGCTGCTTTCACCGGCGCCTTGCGTGTAGCCTTCTTCGCCGCCGGCGCCTTCTTCTGCGTGGGTGCAGACTCCGCAGCTGCAGCCTCGGTGGATGCAGACTCGGCGGGTGCAGCCTTGCCCGTGGCAGCTTTGGCCTTGGGCGCCGAGACCCTGGCGGCAGCAACCTTGGGCTCAGCCACGTCGGTCGCGGCAACTGCGGGCCCGGCTGCCTTTTTGGCTGCAGCCCGTTTGGTGGCTGCCTTTTTCGCCGCAGGCTTCACTGGCGGGGCAGTGGGAACGGCGACGTCGGACGGAACCGGAGTTCCGGCGTCGAGCGCTGCTCCAAAGGCGGCCGCATCCGGGAAGGCCACTGTGGCGCGCAAGCCGTCCTCCGGAATGGTCCAGCCAGAACGGCCTTTGACCAGCCAACCGGCCTTGACCAGCTTGGCCGACGCCGAGGTCAGGGTCTTGTGCCCGCGGGGGATCCCCCCACTGAGCAGCTCAGCCTCGTGATCATTGAAAGGTACGCGGACAATCGCTTCGGCCAGGACTTCGCCTGCGTTGAGGGTGGTCTCGGACCACACACTTTCAGCGAGGATGTCCAGTACGGCCTTCAGACGAAGGTTGGTGTTTTCGGCGGTGTTCGCGCCCATGCTTCTCCTTCAAAGGTGATTACTCTCTTTGCAGTTTGCCAATGAATTGTTAATTCCCGCGACTGCAGAACGTAAACACCGTGTGTCGTGACTGAGTGTGACATCCCCGACGCCGCAAGTGATGTACGGATCTCAGCTGGGACGCCGGCGCGCGGCTTAAGGGTGGGGTACCGAGGCTTTTACCCACTCAGTGACCTCGTCCAGCAGGACGGATTTCCGCGCGTCACTGGCGAACGAGGAACGGATGGAGTTGGCAGCCAACGTGGCCTGCTCCGGCACCGAGAATTCCAGAACCTTGGCCAGCTGCTCAAAGTTGTCGTCCACGTAGCCGCCAAAGTAGGCGGGGTCATCCGAGTTCACGCAAACATTCAGGCCAATGGCCAACATTTCGGGCAACGGGTGGTCAGCCAGCTTGTCCACTGCGCGCAGCCTGACGTTGGACAACGGGCAGACCGTCAGGGGCACCTGCTCGGCCACCAGCCGCTGGACCACCTCGGTGTCTTCCATGCAGCGGATGCCGTGGTCAATCCGCTCCACGTGAAGGACGTCCAACGCCTCGGTGATGTAGCTGGCCGGGCCTTCTTCTCCTGCGTGGGCTATCCGGCGGAGCCCGGCCTCGCCGGCGCGCTGGTACAGGCGTTCAAATTTCGACGGCGGATTACCCACCTCTGCCGAGTCCAGACCGATGCCCACGATGGGCGCGTGCATGGCAAGGAGCTGATCCAAAACCTCCAAGGCGGAATCCTCGGACATGTCCCGCAGGAATGCGGCAATGAGCAGCGTAGAGACCCCGAAGTCCTCTTCCGAGGTAGCCAAGGCGTTGGCCACTCCGTTGACGCAGGTTTCCAGGGCGACACCGCGGGAGACATGCGCTTGGGGATCCATCATAATTTCCGCGTGGCGCACTCCCCCGGCGGCAGCCCGCTCCAGGTAGGCACGCGTCATGTCGGTGAAGTCCTGCTCTGTCTGCAGCACAGCCATGTTGGCGTAGTACAGGTCCAGGAAGGACTGCAGGTCCGTGAACTGGTACTTCTCGCGCAGTTCCTCGATGTCTTGGTACGGCAACTCAATGCCGTTACGTTCGGCCAGGGCAAAGATCAGCTCTGGCTGGAGAGTCCCTTCGATGTGCAGGTGCAGTTCGGCAACCGGGGGCGCCGTGGTGACAGTTTTCTCGTCAAAAGTTTCCACCCTGCAACTCTAGGCCCCAACAATGGCACGTGTCCCGGAGCACTCAACTTGGTTCTCACGCCCGGCACCCTCAAACTGAAAGGATGCAGACTTTCCTCCCTTTCGCCGATTTCCGTGAAAGTGCCAAGGCCCTCGACACTTCCAGGCTCGGCAAGCAGCGCGTCGAAGCGCTCCAGGTCCTCCGCGCGTTGGTGATCCCGGAGTACGGTTGGCAGCAGCACCCGGCTGTCCGGATGTGGATGGGCCATGTCCCCGCGCTGACCATGTACGGCCTGGCCATGGCCGACGAATGGATGGAACGTGGGCACCCGGACAACACGCGCGCGAACATCGCCGAGTTCGCCCCGCAGGCAGCCCACCCGGACTATGCCTCCCGGATTGTCATGCCGCCGTGGCTCGGATACGAGGACCTGCACCTCAGCCACCGGTCCAAGCTGCTCAGCAAGGACCCCAAGTACTACGCACAGCTGTTCCCGGGCACGGAGGAAAAGCTGGAATACGTGTGGCCTGAGCCCAAGCACGAGTTCCACCCCGAGGACCCGGAAGAGGACCGCCTCCTGATCCTTCGATCCAATGTCGAAGACCTCCGCCCGGAGCAACTCACCGTTGTGAGCATGCCCCCGCACGGCAAGGCGAAGGCAACACCGGCCACGGACCCTGACGAGTACCAGTTTGTGTACGCCGAGGAGAAGTCCCGCCGCCAGGTGGGCGGTCCCAAGAAGCGGCCGGTTGCACCCCCGGAGAAGAAGCCCACGCGGAAGCGCCAAGCCCAGGAGCGCGCCTTCAACACCTTGCCCGGCAAGACGGAACTGGCGGTACCCTTCGACAACGGCCAGACATTCGCCGTTGGTTTGATCCAAGGCCGGCCCATCACGGTAGATGGCCGGTTTGCCCGCAACTTCGAAGTCACCAACGTGATCAAGCGCTCCGACTTCGACTACCCCGCGCTCCTGCAGGATCCCCGGGTCTTCTTCCCGGTCCCGGCGCCGGCGCTGTAGCGGCACCACCCAATAACGCACGACGGCGGCAGCCCGGGTTCTGTTCTTACCGGAACCCGGGCTGCCGCCGTCGTTCTGCGTTCTGTGTTCTGTGTTCTGTGTTCTGTGTTCTGTGTTCTGTGAGACGGTGGGTGCACGCAGCTATCGGGGAGGGCCATGGATTTCCAGCACATCATTGAACAAGTTGGCCGGTACATGGACGCGGCCGGGGTGGCGGTCATGGTGATCGGAGCGCTGGTTTCCATCCCGCTCGCGCTGCGCGGGTATCAGCCCAAACGCGCACGCGGCCTCACTCCGTTCACGCCCTACCGCTCGTACCGGCAACTGCTTGGCCGGTCCATCCTCCTGGGCCTGGAGCTTCTGGTGGCGGCCGACATCATCCGTACCGTCGCCGTCACCCCCACTTTTGAAAGCGTCGGAGTGCTGGCAATCATCGTGCTCATCCGGACCTTCCTCAGCTTCTCCCTCGAGCTGGAAATTACGGGCAAATGGCCGTGGCAGAAGGAAAAGGGCCCCGACGCCGGCGAGCCGCTACGATCGACGTCATGACCCAGCCATGGAAACCGGACATTCTTGGCGAAGGTTTTGAACAGCAAACGCTGACCCTCGACGGCGGTGCTGTCGCCACCTTGGTGCGGTACCTCGGCACTGACGGGCCTCACCCTGACGCTGAAGGTGTTGGCCTCGACGCCGACGTCCTTTATGTGCACGGCTGGTCCGACTACTTTTTCCAACGCCATGTCGCAGAGTTCTGGCACCGGGCCGGTGCCCGCTTCTACGCCCTGGATCTACACAACTACGGCCGGAGCCTAAGCCCGGACCTGGTACCGGGCTTAGTCACCAGTCTCTCCGACTATGACTCCGACATCTCAGCCGCCCTGTCTGCCATGGGCCGCACAGGCGCTGCCGGGGCTACCGGGACTACCGGGGCTACCGGGGCTACCGGGGCTACCGGGGCTACCGGCGAGGATCGGCCGCTCATTCTGTTGGGGCACTCCACCGGCGGACTTACCCTGAGCTTGTGGGCTGCCCGGCACCCCGGCATGGTTTCAGCACTGATCCTCAACAGTCCCTGGTTGGAATTCCAGGCGACCGAACTCGGCCGGCGTGCCATTGCGCCGTTGGTTGGGCTCCACGCCCGGCTCCACCCTTTGGCCCCACTGCCACCAGTAGATCCGGGCATCTATACCCGGGCAGTATCAGCCACCTTGGATGGCGAGTGGGACTACAACCTCGAATGGCGGCCAGACCGGGGCTTCCCGGTTACTCCGGCCTTCCTCGACGCCGTGTTCCGCGGCCAAGCCACCGTTGCCGCCGGTTTGGGCATCGACGCACCAGTCCTGGTATTGCTCTCGGACAAGAGCTACCTGCAGCCCAAGTGGTCCGCCGATGCGCTCACTGCCGACGTTGCCTTGAACGTGGACGCAGTGGCCCACCGGTCGTTGTCCTTGGCGGACACCGTAACTGTGAGCCGGCTGCCCAATGCCTTCCACGACATCTTCCTCTCCCCCGAGCCCATCCGGCGCGAAGCATTCACCCGGATCGGACGCTGGCTGCCTATGGCTTTGCAACCAGCGGACGCGGTGGGGTGGGACGCCAAGACAGCGGGTTTGTAGCCCACGGGCGTTTGTAGCCCACGCGCGCCGGGCAGACCCGGCCTTGTTCGTCCGACGCACCGTTGTGCGCTGTGGGGCAGGCTGTTGGGTGACAGGCGAACAAAGGCGACGAGTCGACGGCGGTTGGCCCTACTTCCCCAGCCCCGCCCGACGCAGCGCTTCTGCCATGGCCGTGTTCGCGGGTTCCGGGGCCTGCTGGGGCCTTCCTTGCCGCGAGCCGCCCTGCCCGCGATCACTCTGTCCCTGCCGCGGCGCCCCCTGACCGGACTGACCCAGCTGACCCCCGCCACGCTGACCAGGCTGACCCCCGCCACGCTGACCCGGCTGACCCCCGCCACGCTGACCAGGCTGACCCCCGCCACGCTGACCAGGCTGACCCCCGCCACGCTGACCAGGCTGTCCCCCGCCTCGCTGGCCACCTGCACGCTCGCCGACACTCTGCCCGCCCGAAGCACGCCCACCGGAGCCGCGGCCACCCGCAGAGCCGGGTTCGTCGTCGAGCCTCAAGGTCAGGGAAATACGCTTCCGTTCGGGGTCGGCTTCGAGGACCTTGACCCGGACCACCTGGCCGGACTTCACAATTTCGCGCGGGTCCGAGACGAACTTGTTGGACAACGCCGACACGTGGACAAGACCGTCCTGGTGCACCCCGACGTCCACGAACGCGCCGAACGCTGCCACGTTGGTGACGGTGCCTTCAAGGATCATGCCGGGCTTGAGGTCGGAGATCTTCTCGATTCCCTCAGAAAACGAGGCCGCCTTGAACGCGGGACGCGGATCCCGGCCCGGCTTCTCCAGCTCGGACATGATGTCCTTCACGGTGGGCAGGCCGAATGTGCCGTCCACGAATGCCTGCGGATCAAGCGCCGTGGCCGGCCCTCCTCCGGCTGCGACCAGGATTTTCCGGGCCACAGAATATGCTTCCGGGTGCACGCTGGAGGCATCCAGTGGCTCGGCACCCCCGGTGATCCGGAGGAAGCCCGCGCACTGCTCGAAAGCTTTGGCTCCCAGCCGGGGTACTTTCTTGAGGTCGCTGCGCTTGGCAAACGGACCATTCTCGTTCCGGTAGGCCACGATGTTCTCACTCAGAAGCGGTCCGACGCCGGCCACGCGGCTAAGCAGAGCCGGCGAGGCAGTGTTCACATCCACGCCCACAGCGTTGACGCAGTCTTCCACCACGGCATCCAGCGAACGGTCAAGCTTCGCTGCGGTGACATCGTGCTGGTACTGGCCCACGCCGATTGACTTCGGCTCGATCTTGACCAGCTCCGCCAGGGGATCCTGGAGTCGTCGGGCAATGGACACGGCGCCGCGGAGGGAAACGTCCATGCCTGGCAGTTCGGACGCGGCGAGCGCGGAGGCCGAATACACAGACGCTCCAGCTTCGGACACCACCAGCTTCTGGATTCCCTTGGACCCTGCAGCTTCGAGGGACTTGATGAGTTCGGTAGCCAGCTTGTCTGTTTCGCGGGAGGCTGTTCCGTTGCCGATCGCCACCAATTCCACGTTGTACTGCTTGGCGAGGCGGCCAAGGGTGGCCAGCGCCTCATCCCACTTCCTGGCAGGTGCGTGCGGGTAGATGGTGTCCGTGGTGACAACCTTGCCCGTGCCGTCCACCACGGCCACCTTCACGCCGGTCCGGAGTCCGGGGTCGAGCCCGAGGGTGGCGCGGTTCCCGGCAGGCGCGGCAAGGAGGACATCGCGCAGGTTGGCCGCGAACACACGAACAGCTTCGTCTTCAGCGTCAGCGAACATACGTCCGCGGAGGTCGGTGGTCAGCCTGTCCAGGATCCGTCCGCGCCAGGCGAGCTGGGCGGTCTGCATCAGCCAGGTATCGGCGGGCCGTCCCTGGTTGGCGACCCCAAGGCACTTGGCCACCGCGTTCTCGTACTTACCGCGGGCGGCGGCCAGGGCGTCGTCGTCGGCTGGGTCCGCCTCAGCGAGGTCCAGCTCAAGGACACCGTCCTTTTCACCACGCAACAGCGCCAGCACCCGGTGCGAAGGCATTCCGGAGGGCACTTGCGTGAACTCGAAGTAGTCCTTGAACTTCTGGCCCTCAGACTCCATGCCCTTCTTCACGCGCGACACCATGCGTCCTTGCTTCCAAAGGCGTTCGCGCAGGTCCTCGGCGAGGTCGGCGTCCTGCCCCACCCGCTCCACCAGGATGGCGCGGGCCCCTGCGAGCGCGGCGGCAGCGTCCTCGATTGAGTGCTCGGCGTTCAGGTACTTCACGGCCTCGGCGTTGGGGTCCAGTTGCGGGTTGGAGAGCAGGACGTCCGCCAGTGGTTCCAGCCCGGCTTCGCGGGCGATCTGGGCCTTGGTTCGCCGTTTGGATTTGAAGGGGAGGTAAATGTCTTCCAGCCGCGCCTTGGTGTCGGCCCCGACGACGGCGGCTTCCAGTTCCGGTGTCAGCTTGCCTTGCGCTGCTATCGCCTCGAGCACGGACTTACGCCGTTCCTCGAGCTCACGCAGGTATCTGAGCCGTTCCTCGAGGTCACGAAGCTGGGTGTCATCGAGCGTCCCGGTGACTTCCTTGCGGTAGCGGGCGATGAAGGGGACGGTGGATCCGGCGTCGAGCAGTTCCACTGCGGCTTTGACTTGCCATGCCTTGACGCCGAGTTCTTCGGCGATCTGGGCGTGGATGGCTGAGTCGGCTGACTGGTGTTGGAGATTTGAAGTCACCATGACAGTTTGCCTCACCTGGCCGACAGTTTCCGAAGGCAGGTACTCGGCGGCCCTATCCGGTCTGCGGTCTTAGTG
Source organism: Arthrobacter sp. TmtSoilC79 (assembly GCF_059739405.1). Taxonomy (NCBI): domain Bacteria; kingdom Bacillati; phylum Actinomycetota; class Actinomycetes; order Micrococcales; family Micrococcaceae; genus Arthrobacter; species Arthrobacter sp. TmtSoilC79. The sequence goes on from NZ_AP046051.1 coordinate 3,493,162, forward strand.
CTGTAGTTGTATCAGGCGGGACCGCGGACAGGCTGCGATGACAGCGAAATCCGTGTGCCCCGGAGTCGGGCCGCGAGGCGTACCTTCCGGGGATGCCTCGCGGCGGCTGGTGTGTGGGCGGCGGCCGGACCTATCGGTTAGGCCAGCCGCACCGGTTCAACTGGTCAGTGGGCCATGTGCTCCTTGGCGGAAATGTGCTCCACCATTTCGCCGAGGCGCTGTTCGGCGTAGTGGTTGCGGGCAATATCGCCTTGGCTGATGATGCCAACCAGTTTGTGATCACTGATGACTGGCAGGCGACGCACCTGGTGCTCTTCCATCATGGTGACGGCCTCATCAACGTTGGCATCCGCGTCCACCCAGTAGGGCTTGCCTGTGGCCAGTTCGCTGGCCCGCACTTCGCGTGCGTCCTTACCTTCTGCCAAACACTTGACCACAATGTCGCGGTCGGTGATGAAGCCGGTGAGCTTGCCGTCGTGGCCGCAGATGGGAAGTGAACCGCAGTCCATATCCCTCATCAGCCGGGCGGCTTCCTGAAGAGTCTTGTCCTCTTCGATGCACTGGGCGTTGGTTGTCATGAATTCGCGTACGGCACTCATGGGTCCTCCTTCATCGATTGGGATTATCGACGCGCGGGGCCTCTCGGCACCGACGCCGATGATGCCAGCCTACGCTCGGAGGGTGAGCGTGGCTAGGCGAATTTGTGACCCTCCAAGGGGCCGCTTTCCGGCTGCTGTTCGGCGATGTCTTCAGCCCACAATTCGGGGTGTTCCTCTTGGAAAGTGCGCATCATATCCACGCACCGGGGATCGTTCAGGACCACCACCTCCACGCCACGTGAGCGCAAGAGGTCGAACTCGCCCGGGAAGGTTTCGGCCTCGCCAACCACCACCCTCGGGATTTTGAACTGGATGATGGTTCCGGTGCACATCGCGCACGGTGCCAAGGTGGTGTAAAGAGTGGTGTCGAGGTACGTCTTCTGACGCCCTGCCGCCCTGAGCGCAGACATCTCCCCGTGCGCAATCGGGTCGCCGTGCTGGACCCGTTCGTTGTGGCCGCTGGCCACCACCTCGCCGTTGCGGGCCAAGGCGGCTCCAATGGGGATGCCGCCCTCGCTGAGGCTCTTTTGCGCCGCTTGGTAGGCGGCTTCGAAGGCAGGGTCAAAGGCCTGGGCTGTTTCAGTCATGGGTGCAGTCTAAAGTGACTGCGCACTAAATTGTCGGCACCCGCTGATAGCTTGGCTGCAAGGGTTTGTTGACGGCGTGGAGAGGTAGGTGGGTCGCGGTGTTCTTCCTCGATCCTGAGATAGCGGGCGCTCCGCAGGACCTGGTGTTCTCGGCCAGCGACCTCGTTATCGCTGCAACCTGCGAGTACCAACTGCTGCGCAAACTCGACGAAAAACTCGGCCGTTCCCCCAAACCGGACTTCGCCGCTGATGCCATGCTGGAACGTACTGCCGCCCTTGGCGATGTACATGAGCATCGGGTCCTGGACGGGTTCGTGGAAGAGTTCGGGCATTGGGATGCGGCCATCGGGAAGGGCGTTTACGACGTCGTTCCCGCCTCTGCGATGGACCGCGCCACCCTTTCGGCCAAGCATGCGGAATCCATCGACGCCCTGCGGTCCGGTGCGGACGTGGTGTTCCAAGCCGCCTTCTTCGACGGCCAGTTCCATGGGCGGTCCGATTTCCTGGTAAAGCAGCCCGGTGGGCTCTATGCGGTGTTCGATACCAAGCTCGCCCGCCACGCGAAGGTCACAGCCCTCCTGCAGCTGGCAGCATACGGGGACCAACTCCTGAACGCGGGCATCACTCCGGACCCCACTGTCACCCTGGTGCTGGGCAACGGAGTCCACAGCGACCATCCGTTGTCCCGCATCCTTCCTGTCTTCAAGGAACGCCGCGAACGTTTCCTCACCATGACCGGAGCGCATGTGGGGGGAAGCGGGCCGGTGGAGTGGGGCGATCCCCGGTATTCCGCCTGTGGCCGCTGTGATTACTGCGCTGAACAGGTGGAACTTCACCGGGACCTCCTCATGGTGGCCGGCATGCGGATCAGCCGCCGCAAAAAGTTCATCGAATCCGGCGTCACCACCATTGATGAGCTCGCCGCCCTTCCAGCGGTTGGTGACTCCACCTTGCTCAGGCACCGTGGGCAAGCCCAGTTGCAGACTGGCACGGGCACCCCCGATGGCACGGTCCACTACTCGGACAAGAACGGGGAAGCCAAGGCCATCAGTTACAACGTCTTGCCGGAGAACACCCTTGACCGGCTGCCGGCCCCGGACCCCGGCGACATCTTCTTCGACTTCGAGGGCGATCCCCTGTGGCAGGATCCCGCTACCGGAAAGTGGGGGCTGGAGTACCTTTTCGGAGTCATCGAGAATCCTGTGGAACCCTGTGCCCGGCCCGTGTTCCGGCCCTTCTGGGCGCACTCACGCGCTGAGGAGGGCACGGCATTTGTCGACTTCCTCGACTACGTCTCCCAGCGCCGTGCCAAGTACCCCGGTATGCACATCTATCACTATGCCGCCTACGAAAAGACCGCCCTGCGCAACCTTTCCCTGACGCATGTGGTGGGTGAAACCGCCGTCGACGACCTCCTGCGCCAAGGGGTCCTGGTGGACCTCTACGACACCGTCCGGCACAGTATCCGGGTCTCCGCGAATTCGTACAGCATCAAGAAACTCGAGCCCCTGTACATGGGGCAACACCTGCGCTCGGGCGACGTGACCGACGCCGGAGCTTCCGTAGTTGCCTACGCGGACTACTGCACGGCCCGGGACAACGGAAACGCCGGGGAAGCAGCAGCCATCCTCGAAGGCATCCGGGATTACAACGAATACGACTGTCTCTCCACCCTGGAACTTCGGAACTGGCTGCTTGCCCGTGCTGCAGAGCGCTCCATCGTTCCCGGCCATGCTGTGGCCGAGGCTGGAAAACAGGACGCCGAGCCCGAAAAATACGAGGCTCCGCCCGAAGAGAAAGCCCTGTTCGACTACGTCGCCGGGCTGCCCGTGGAAGAACAGTCATCATCGGATTCACGGGCCATCGGCATCGTCGCCGCCGGAGTGGGGTACCACCGCCGGGAAGACAAACAGCATTGGTGGGGACACTTCGACAGGTTGGAAAAGCCGACCTCACAGTGGCCCGATGAACGCGACCTCTTCATAGTGGATCACGCCGAGGTGCTCCAGGACTGGGCCAAACCCACTCCCCGCAGCAACCCCGCCCGGCGAGTGAAACTGCTCGGCCGGTCCGGAGACGGCGCTGGATTGGACGCCGGCAAGAAGTACTTCAGGATGTACCAGTCTCCCCTGCCGGATGCTCTGGCTTCGAAGGAATCCTCGGTGCTCGGCCGTGCAGGGTGGGGAGGAACCGAGGTCATCGAGGTAGGGGAAGACGACGATTTCGAGTCAGTCACCATAGTCGAGAAGCTGCGAAACGACTCCACGGAATTTGGCCAAACTCCCATGGCCCTGACGCCCGACAGCCCGATTCAGACCACTGGACAAAGGGCCGCATTGGCTGCCTTGGCCACTAAGCTCCGCGCCTCGCTGCCTTCCTGGCCCAAGGATCCTGCCTTGGACCTTGTCCGTCGGAAACCGCCCAGGCTGGGCACCCTCACCGCACTGCCGTTGGTTCCCTCCGGGCCCGATGGCTACGTTGAGGCCATCACAGCAGCGGTCAAAGACCTGGATCACTCTTACCTTGCCGTTCAGGGTCCTCCAGGCAGCGGCAAAACCCACGTGGGCGCCCACGTACTGGCCCGGCTGGTGGCCGCCGGGTGGAAGGTCGGAGTGGTGGCGCAGTCCCACGCCGTGGTGGAGAACATGCTCTGCGCAGCCGTTGAGAAAGCAGGTCTCGATCCCCGGTTGGTGGCCAAGGACGTCAAGCACAATGAGCCCGTGCCCTGGACCAATTGTGCCAAGGGAGATGTGGAGGAGCTCTTGTCCAGGCCCGGCGGTGCCCTGATCGGAGGCACTGCGTGGACCATGGTTGGCAAGGAAGTGCCCCCTGGATGCCTCGACCTCCTGGTCATCGATGAAGCAGGACAGTTCTCCCTGGCGAACACCATGGCTGTCAGCCGCGCCGCGCAGCGTCTGCTGTTGCTAGGGGATCCCCAGCAGCTCCCGCAAGTCACCCAAGGCAAGCACCCGGAGCCCGTTGATGAATCGGCCCTGGGTTGGTTATCCGATGGCCACAACACGTTGCCGTCCCACTTGGGCTACTTCCTGGCGTTGTCATGGCGCCTGCATCCTGAGTTGTGCAGCGCAGTCTCTGAGTTGTCCTACGACAACCGACTGGAGGCTGCCCCCGTCGCCGCCCTGCGGGAACTGGAAGGGGCCGCCCCCGGGATTTCCTGCGTCTACGTCCAGCACAGTGCCAACTCGACGGCCTCTCCTGAGGAAGCTGCTGAGGTTGTCCGGCAAGTGCATGCCCATCTGGGCCTGAAATGGCTGGACCCTTCAGACTCTCCGGAACGCCGTCCCCTGGAGCAAACGGACATTCTGGTGGTCGCGGCCTATAACGCCCAGGTCCAGCTGATCAAGCATGCCCTTCGCAGCGCCGGACTCGGGAAAGTACGGGTGGGTACCGTGGACAAGTTCCAGGGCCAGGAAGCGCCCGTGGTCATCGTCTCCATGGCCGCCTCCGCAGCCGAAGAGGTCCCCCGCGGCATGGAGTTCCTGCTCTCACGCAACCGGATCAACGTGGCAGTCTCCCGCGGGCAGTGGCGTGCCGTCGTCGTACGTTCGCCCGAACTGACCAACTACCTGCCCACGCATCCGGAAGGACTGGAGAACCTCGGCGGTTTCGTGGCCCTCTGCCAGCGATCCTTCTAGAGCCGATCCGCCAGCTGACAGCCGCAGTCCAACCGACAGCCCACAGCCCACAGCCCACAGCCAGTGTTCAGCTGAGGGCGAGGGCCTCGTCCAGCACCCGGCCGAAGTTGGCGGGATCGTGGGCGAAGCGGCCGAGGAAAAGCCCGGATACACCGTCCAATTGTGGCAGGAGGCCGGGTTTCGCCGAGCCACCATAAATGATGGGCATTGTTGCCAACCCGTGGGGAGCCAAGGCGGCCCTCAGTGCGCCGACCACCTCGGAGACGTACTGCGCAGAGGCAGGCTCGGGTGCGCCGATCGCCCACACCGGTTCGTAGGCGATGACCATCCCGGAGGCAACGGACCAGTCGCCGGACACTGCCGCCTTCAGCTGCCGGAATACAGTTTCTGCCGCTGCTTCCGGGCCGGTCAGCTCCGTCTCCCCCACGCACAGCAAAGGCTTCAGGCCGGACTCGACGGCGGCACTGACCTTGAGCGCGATCATCGCGTCGTCTTCGGCAAAGTGGCGTCGCCGCTCCGCATGCCCGATTTCCACAAAGCCCACGCCCAGCTCCGCGAGCATCGAGGGTGAGACCTCGCCGGTCCACGGGCCATCAGACCAGCCGCAGTTCTGGGCACCCAGGACCAGTGGAGTTCCCGTGATCAAACGCGCTGCCTCAGGTAGCACCGGGAACGACGGGATCACCAACGGGACCACCCGCCCGGCCGCGAGGGCCGGACGGGCGTCCACTTCGACTATCAGCTCTTCCAACCACCGCAGGCTGTGTGCGTAGCCCATGTACATCTTGGTGCTGACGCCAACGAACACTGTGTCCGTGGGTGTGCCGGTAACAGCCAGGTTCACGATCTACTTCCCCAGGAGCTCGTCGGCTTTGTTGCTGAAGCGCTTGGTGCCGAACATGAGCAGGGCCGCAACGAACGGCAGGACACCCAGCGCGTAGACACCCATGGTTCCTGTATCCGAAGCAGTGACCTGGTTGACAGTGGTGCGCAGGATTGGGGCCACGAATCCGCCCAGGTTTCCGAGCGAGTTGATCAGCCCAATACCGGCAGCCGCGGCAGTTCCGGTGAGGAACGCCGTCGGGTATGACCAGCAAATGGGACCGGCGGAAAGGAAGCTGCACACCGCCAGGGTGATGAAGATGATGCCCAGGGCGGGCATCTGGTTGGCGCCTGCCCACGCGGATCCGAAAATGCACAGTCCAGTGGAGATGAACAACGCCGTGCCCCACCGGCGGCGGCGCTCCACGGTGTTGGCTGCCTTACCGATGAAGTAGCAGGCGAAAATTCCGAAGAACCACGGGATGGCGGCAAGGAGCCCGACGGCGAAGCCCACCTTTTGGCCGGTCAGTTGCGCCACCTGCTGGGGCAGGTAGAACGTCACGCCATAGACTGCCACCTGCAGGCAGAAGTAGATGACCGTGAAGTACCAGACCCGGCCATTTCGCATGGAAGCAAGGACGCCCCGGGGGCCGGTTTCTTCCTTGACAGTGTCCTCAAGTGCCATGACATCGGACAGTGCCCGCTTCTCTTCCTTGGTCAGGAACTTGGCGTCCTGTGGGCTGTTGATGAGGAAGAAGTACGCGGCGACACCGGCCAGGACGGCCAGCATGCCCTCGACGAAGAACATGACCTGCCACCCTGCGACGCCAGGAACCTGATCGCCGATGTTGATCAGCCAACCGGACAGGGGTGCGCCCATCATCTGGGAGAACGGCTGCGCAAGGTAGAAGATGGCGAACATCTTCACGCGCACCTTGTTGGGGAACCATGCGGCCAGGAACATGATGACGCCCGGGAAGAGCCCGGCCTCCGTGACACCCAAAAGGAACCGGAGAATGATGAAGGACGTCTCGCCCTGCACAAACGCGAAGCACGCCGAGACGATGCCCCAGGTAATGGCGATACGGGCAAGCCACACCTTGGCCCCAAATTTGGTGAGCAGCAGGTTGCTCGGAATCTCGAACAGTGCGTAACCGATGAAGAAAATACCGGCTCCCAGCGCGTAGGCGCCGGCAGTAATACCCTTATCAACTTCCAGGGCCGCTTCGGCAAAGCCAACGTTGGTGCGGTCAAGGAAGGCCACCACGTACAGGATGACCAGCATTGGCATGAGCCGCCGCGACGCCTTGGAGATCGCCGATTTCAAGACCGGCGTATCCAGCAACTCCTTCGTGGAATTGGTGGCAACAGACATTGAAACTCCTCTTTGAGTGACAGGAAAGTGATTAATGCAGCGCAATCAGCGCGGGAAGAAAATGAGCATGATGCCCACTGCGCAGGCAAGGACGCCCACGGCAAGGTAGATCTTGCGCTCTCTGGTCCAGGTCTTCATGCCAGGGACCTAGTGCATGTACAGTCCGCCGTCCACATTCAGCGTTTGGCCGGAGATGTATCCGGAGTCCTCGCTGATGAGGAAGGCGATGGCGGCGGCGATGTCCCTGGTGGAGCCCACACGGTTGACCACAAGGTCCTTGGTCAGCTCGTCCTTGCGTTCCTGGCTGAGCGTTCCACCCATGATGTCGGTGTCGATGGGTCCCGGGGAGATGGCGTTGACGGTGATGTCGTATTCGCCGAGCTCACGAGCCGTAGCGCGGGTCAGTCCGATAACACCGGCCTTGGCTACGGAGTAGGGGGTCTTGGAGAACGTACCGCCGCCGCGCTGGGCCGAGACGGAGGAAATGTTCACGATCCGGCCGATCCGGTTCTTCACCATGGACTCGGCCACACGGCGGGTGGCGTAGTGGACACCGTTGAGGTTGATGTTCAAAACCCTGTCCCACTCGGCGGGTTCGAGATCCAGGTACCCAACCGGCGAGCTGACGCCGGCAACGTTGGCCAAAGCGACGATCTGCGGCAATTCCGCTTCCAGTTCGTCAATGGCTGCCCGGACTTCGGCTTCGCTGGCAACGTTCGCGCCAACACCGTGGGCCTGCACACCGTACTCTGCGGCGATTTCCTTCGCGGCAATCTTGCAGGCGGCGTCATCCAGATCGATGATGCCGATGTTCCAGCCCTGTGCGGCCAGGTAGTTGACGGTAGCCCGGCCAATGCCGCGCTCGGAAACGGCTCCTGTGACAATTGCTGTGCGTTCTGCGGGGAAAGTCATCTGTGCTTCTCCTCTAAAGAGTTAGTTGATGGGGGCCGGGCCGAGCTCTTCAACGAGCTTCTGCATGGCGACGTAGGCCTTGTTGCGGTAGGCGATGAGTTCGGGAGTGCGTTCTGCAGGCACGTTGAGGAACCCGGCGCCGGTCTTGGTGCCGAGCTTGCCTGCCTCCACAAGGTCCGAGAGGATCTTCGGGGTCGCGAAGCGTTCCGGGAACCCGGTCTGAAGTGACTTGTAGCAGAAGTTGTACACGTCCAAACCGGCCATATCCGCAATGGCGAACGGGCCAAAGAAGGGCAGGCGGAAGCCGAACGTCGTACGTACCAGGGTGTCGACGTCGTCCGCGGTTGCGATTCCCTGCTCCACAAGCTGCGCTGCCTCGTGGAACAGCGCGTACTGCAGGCGGTTGAGCACGAAACCGGTGACATCCTTGACCACCGCGGTCTGCTTGCCGGCAGCGTGAACCAGCTCCCGGGACGCCGCAACCGTCGCGGCTGAGGTTTCGGCGTGGGGGATGACCTCGACGCCGGGAATGAACGGCGACGGGTTGGAGAAGTGCACGCCCAGGAACCGTTCCGGATGGGTGACGGCTTCGGCCAGGGAAGCGATGGAAATCGTGGATGTGTTGGAACCGATCAGCGCCTCCGGACGGGCCGCTGCGCTGATGCGGGCCAGGGTCTGGTGCTTGATTTCCAGCACCTCGGGAACGCACTCCTCGATGAAATCGGCGTCCGCAACGGCTTCTTCGATGTCCTTGGCGGCCCACAGGTTCTGCTTGAGGATTTCCGTGGACCCTGCGGGGAAGAGCCCGTCGGCGATGAACTGGTCCGACTCCACCAGCAAGCGGTCATAGTTCTTCTGGGCGATCTCGGCAGAAACATCGGCCAGGGCAACGCGCGCCCCACCCAGCGCCAGCACCTGGGCGATGCCGCCGCCCATGTAGCCGGAGCCGACGACGGCGATCTTCCGGGCCGCGCCGGGCACCGTGGATTCAGTTGTTTCAGGAGCTTCAGTTGCTTCAGGGGTGGTCATGATCAGACTGCCTTCGTGTAGTCGGGCTCGTAGGAGCAGATTGCGTCCACCTTTGCGGCGGAGGATGAGGTGTGGTCGAAGTGGTGGCCGAGCCATTCCCCGACGAGCTTCTTGGCCAGTTCCAAGCCAATCACCCGCTGGCCGAGGGTGAGGACCTGTGCGTTGTTGCTCAGCACGGACCGTTCCACCGAGTAGCTGTCGTGGGCGGTGACGGCGCGGATCCCGGGGACCTTGTTGGCCGCGATGGCCACCCCTAGACCGGTACCGCAAATCAGCAACGCCCGGTCTGCTTCGCCTTCAGCGACCTTCCGGGCAGCGTCGACGGCCACGTGAGGGTAGGCGGTGGAATCGTTGAAGCCCACACCCACGTCCGTCACCGATGCCACTCGGGGATCTGCCTCCAGCAAGGCAACGAGTGCCTGCTTGTACTCGACGCCGGCTTCATCGTTGCCGACGACGATCCGCCAGCCTGGGTTGTTGCTCATGCTTGTGCTCCGTTTCCGGCCGCTGGGGAGGCGGCGGCCAGTTGTGAATCGACGAATTGCGAGATCCTGGCAGTGATCAGCCCAAAGGACACTGCACCGGGATCGGGATGGCCAATGCTTTTCTCGGCAAGGGGACGCGCCCGGCCCTTGAGGGGCCGGAGTTCGGCTGTCTTCGCGGCAGCGGACTCTGCTGCTGCGGCGGCGACGGCCAACGCCCTGTCAACGGGAGTTCCGCCGTCGAGCTCTGCCAGGAACGTGTCCCGGAATGGCAGGAGGGCGTCCACCATGGTCTTGTCCCCGGGATCGGCTTTGCCGAGTTCGGTAATGGCGCGGACGAAGGCCTTGACGGCAGCGGCCGCGTCGGCGGAGCTGTACGTTTCACGGTTGCCGAGGGAGATTCCTGCGGCAATCACGGCCGAACCCCAGAGGGCTCCGGATGTCCCGCCGGCCCGTTCGCTCCATGCTTCTCCGGCTGCGGTCAGGACGGCCGCTACCGAGGATTCACCTGCGGCCTCGCTGGCCGCGGCTGCTGCGTCAACGCCACGCCGCATGCCAATGCCGTGGTCCCCGTCGCCGGCGATCGCGTCCAGCTTCCCGAGCTCCTCTTCATGCTCGACGACGACGTCGCGCACCTGGGCGAGGATCGCCACGGCCTGCCGCCCGAGTTCAGCGGCCGCCGGGGTGGGCTGTTCGACGTCGGCGGTTTCGGCGTCGTCGAGTGCTGTCTCGGCGCGGGGTGCGCGCGGCGCCATGCTGCCCTTGCGGAAAGCGGGAGTGTCAGCCGGCGCAGCCCAGTACTGCTCGAGTTCCTCGTCCAGCCACAGCAGGGTCAGCGACAGTCCGGACATGTCCAAGCTGGTCACGAGCTCCCCGCACTCGGGCTCCACCACGGTAAGGCCCGCGTTCGTCAGGAGCTGTTCGATCTTGCCGAACAACAGGAACAGTTCGTCGTACTTCACCGTGCCAAGGCCATTGACGATCGCCACCACACGATCCCCTGCGTCCTCCGGCTTGTCATCGAGAAGCTTCGAGACCAGGAGTTCGGCAAGCTCGGAAGCTGTGGGCATGGGATGCTCGGAGATGCCAGGCTCACCGTGGATGCCCAGGCCCAGGGACATCTGCCCCGCAGGTACATGGAAAAGCGAATCCTTGGCACCGGGAAGCGTGCAACCGTCAAAAGCCACGCCCAGGGACCGCGTCCGGTAGTTGGTCTTGATGGCCAAACGCTCGACGTCGTCAAGGTCCAGTCCCGCTTCTGCTGCGGCTCCGGCAATCTTGAAGACTGTCAGGTCGCCGGCGATCCCCCGGCGCTTCTCGAGTTGCTCGATCGGCGCACTGGCGATGTCGTCGGTGACGGTGACCGTCCGGGTTTCGATGCCCTCGGCATTGAGCCGGAGCTGTGCTTGCCCGAAGTGCAGGACGTCACCGGCGTAGTTGCCGTAGCTGAGCAGGACTCCCCCGCCGGCGTTGGCGGCTTTGGCTACGCGGTACACCTGGCCGGCGGCCGGGGAGGCGAACATGTTGCCGCACGCAGAACCGGTGGCGAGGCCTGGGCCGACCAGTCCGGCGAACGCGGGATAGTGTCCGGAGCCACCGCCCACCACCAGGGCGACCTGGCCGCCGGGGACTTCAGTGGACCGCACCACGCCGCCGTCGACGCGGGCAACATAGCCGCGGTTCGCTGCAACGAAGCCGTCCAGCGCGTCATCGGCGAAGTCTGCGGGATTGTCGAAAATCCTGGTCATCGTCCTAGACTCCTGCGAGCTCGGTAGCCGGTACCTGGCGACCTTGTGCTACCTGGCTCTTGCCGAGCTCGTAGCCTTCGGTCTTCGGGAGAACATGCCTGCGGAGGTACTCCTGGTTGCTGGCGGTCACGCTCAGACCATCTCCGCCGTAGTGCTCCGTGCAAAGGATGCCCTGGAAGCCCACGGAAAGTGCCAGCTTGAAGGCCTCACGGTAGTTGATGAGTCCGCTTTCCATCGGCGCGGGCATGGTGATGTAGCTGTCGCGGGCAACGTCTTCGTCGCGGATGTAGTTCTTCATGTGCCAGTAGTTGGAGTACGGCAGGGTCTTCGCCACCATCTCGCGCCAGTCCTCGATAGGGCGGTGAAGGCGGATCAGGTTGCCCAGGTCCGGGTTCAGGCCTACGTTGTCCAGTCCGATGTCCTGGACCAGCTGGACCGAGGAGTCCGCGGTTCCGAGGTAGGTGTCCTCGTACATTTCCAGCGAGACCAGGATGCCGGCCTCTGCCGCATGCTTGCCGAGTTCACGAATTCGGGAGACTGCGTTGCCCCAGGCTTCCTTGTCCCCCACCGGGTCCTTGTAGCCTTCCACTGTCCAGAACCACAGCTGCTTTTGCTGCTCGGGAGTGATGGCCTGGTGCAGCCCGAAGGACACAACTTCGCAACCAAGCTCCGCCGCGGCGTCGATGGTGCGGTGGCTGTAGGCAAGGTTGTCCGCCCAGTCGGTGGCGTGGATGACGCTGCGGCGAATGGCGGAGATGACGGGGACGCCGATGCCCACTTGGTCAGCTGTCTGCTTGAACTCGGCCAGGCGTTCCTTGCTCAGGTCGCCCGGCCGGACCCAGCTGTCGGTGAGGTCCGCGTTGGCGAACCCGGCTTCCTTCACTTCCTGCAGGACGGATGCCCAAACCGAAGAGTCGGCGTCGTTGATGTGCTGTCCAGCGGCATCTGTGCCGGGGAACTGCAGGAGGGCCGCGGTGATGGGCCAATTCTCGGCGGTGTACGCCATGATGATCACTCCTTCGTGGAATCCTGTTTCCTATAGGATTTACGAACGAGGCAGGACTGTCAACCCTTTTCGGAAACTTCCTAGATCCTATATGTCATACAAATATGTGTGAAGGGGGTCACTGGGAGGTGTTTTCCGTGGTGGAGAGGGATCGAGCGGGTGCGCCCGTGCGGAAGCGGCAGCGCCCCCGCTCAGTCTTCCGGCGCGTCAGCCATGGCCCTGCCACGGACCTTTTCGACGTGGTCGATCATCATTTCAGCGGCCTTGTCCGGATCGCCGCTGGTCATGGCGTCGAGCACGGCCTGGTGTTCGGAAATAGCTTGCTCGGCGTCGGTGATGCCCACTCCCCCGAACAACCTGAAGCGTTGGATTTGCCCGCCCAAGGTGTTGTACGCCGCGAGGAGGAACTGGTTGTTGGCCTGGGCGGCGATGAGCTGGTGGAACCGCTCATCGGCTTCCAGATAACTGCGGTACTCGGCGAATGTCCCGCCCCGGGGGGCGGTCTTCAGGTCCTCGACAGCCTGCCTGAGGGCATCCAATCCCTCCGGTGTCATACGGGAACACGCGAGCTTGGCATTCACAGGTTCAATGGAAAGCCGGGCTTCCATGAGCTCAGCGAAATCTTCGCGGGTGAATACGGGCGCCACCCTATAGCCCTTCAACGCCACCCGCCGCACCATGCCGGTGTGCTCCAGGCGGGCCAACGCTTCGCGCACCGGCGTAGGCGAAACCTCCAGCTCGCGCGCCATCCCGTCGATGCTCACTGCCGCACCAGGCTCAAGCCGTCCATCCATGAGCCACTCAAGGAGTGCTTCGTAGACGTGGTCGGCCAGCACTTGGCGGCTAACGGGGAAGCCGGCGCGGGCAGCTGGGGAAGGAACAGACATGCCACAAATCCTATAGGAACGCCGGGTTCCCGCCGGGTAAGCGTATCCGTCACATTCCGCGCGGGCAGCCACGCCTCGGGCGCCAGGAAGTTAAACCACGACGTCGGCACTCGCGTGAGTGCCGACGTCGCGGTTCAACCTTGGGTTGGTGGTGCTGGAATGGTTAGTTGGCGTAGAACGGGTAGTCCGTGTACCCCTCAGCGCCGTCAGCGTAGAACGTGGAGGCGTCCGGCTCGTTGAGCGGCAGGCTTTCACGCCAGCGGCGGGCGAGGTCCGGGTTGGCAATGGCGGGACGGCCAACAACAACCGCGTCGGCAAGCCCGTTGTCGATAATGGCGAAAGCCTCGTCGCGGGTGGTGATCTCACCGAAACCGGTGTTCACAAGGAACGTTCCGTTGAATCGTTCGCGAAGGTCCTGGACCAGGCCGCTCTTGGGGTCATGGTGCAGGATGCTGAGGTAAGCAAGGTTCAGTGGCGCAATGGTGTCAACCAATACCTGGTATGTTGCCCGGACGTCGGCGGGGTCGGTTTCTGCGATCCCCTGCACGTTGTGTTCGGGGGAAATGCGGATGCCCACGCGGTTGGCGCCGAGTGCCTCCACCACGGCGTTAACCGTCTCAATGACGAAGCGCGCCCGGTTCTCCGGGGAGCCGCCGTAGCTGTCCGTGCGGATGTTGGAGTTGGGGGCAAGGAACTCGTGAAGCAGGTAACCATTGGCGGAGTGGAGCTCCACGCCGTCGAATCCTGCCTCGATGGCGTTCTTTGAGGCTGTGACGATCTCCTGAATGACTCCCGGCAGCTCATCGGTGCCCAGTTCGCGGGGCACCGGGTAAGGCTGCTTGCCGTTGGGGGTGCGGACGTCCCCGTCGATGGCGACGGCGCTGGGGCCAACGATCTCGTGACCGCCGGTGATGTCGGCGTGGGAAACACGGCCTCCGTGCATGACCTGGGCGAAGATGCGTCCGCCCTCAGTGTGAACTGCGTCGGTGACGGTCTTCCAGCCTGCGATCTGTTCCTCGGTGACAAGCCCGGGCTGCCCCGGGTAGGACTGGCCGGCCTGGACAGGGTAGGTTCCTTCGCTGACGATCAGCCCCAAGGAAGCCCGCTGGCGGTAATGCTCGGCGATCAACGGACCCGGCACACCATTCTGGCCTGCGCGCAGACGCGTCAGGGGTGCCATGACAAGTCGGTTGGAGAGTTCGAGCTCGCCGAGGGCCAGAGGGGAAAACAGCATGCGCAGTTCCTTTCAGAATGAATCAGGTTCATAGTGCGCAACTGCATGGCGTCTGCAACTATTCCGAAAGAGTTGCAGGTCACAGGACGTGCTATTCGAGTGCGCCCTCCAGCTTCCTTTGCTCCAGCAGCACCCGAAGGCCTTCCAAGTATGAATCGCCGAATCTCTGCATGGCTTGCTGATCTGCCATGAGGAAATCGGGAGTCTCAACGATCGACTCGAGAGTAAGGCTGCAGCCCCTGGCGGTCGGCTCCAGGCGGTACACCGTTTTTGTGGAGGCCCCATCCTCATCCGGAGGGAAGATCGACTGCGTCACGGCGAGCCGCTCGGGCACTTCCTCAATAATCTCCAGCATGGAAATACCGCCATTCTGGCCGAAAAAACACTGTCGTTCGCGCGGCCCGTCGGGGATGGCCGGAACGGTGAAGGCGTATGCGACGTTGCTTCCATCCACGATCGCAGCTTCCGCGGGCCGGATGGTTGACCAAACGACGGCTGGAGAAAAATCGTAGTCGGCGGTGCTCGTTGTGGCGGTGGTCCTGACACCGGGCATTTTGGCAGCTTTTGGAGGTTGGACCTTGACCCTGGCAGTGCGACTAATGATCACCCCATAGAGGAACGTCAACAACAACCCGCCCACCACAATGATGAGGACCAAGGCGCCGCGAGGGTCACTCTTCTGTAGCAAAGAGGCCCCTTGGATGCTCAACGTCACAAGGCCAGTGAGTGCCAAAACAGCGAAGTAGGCAATAACGGTGTTCTTCACGGGAACACCATGCCACGCACTTCAGTGATTCGAGGAAGCCACGCGCGTAGCCAGCGGCAGCCGTTCGGCCACCTGGGCGACGCCGCCCCGCGGGCCTACTCTTGGCCGGCGGCCTTCATGGCGTCATCAAAGCACTCGCACAACGCCAGAACAGCCACCAGGTGCGCTTCCTCAGCGTGGGCGGGGTCCGTGTTGACACAGATCGCCTCGTTGACGGACTGCGCAAGGTCCCTCGAGTCCCTGCCGGTCAGCGCCCACACCCGGGCGCCCTTGGATTTGGCGGCTGCAGCAGCAGCGCGAAGATCGTCCGTGATCCCCTTTGCCGCGAGCAGGACTACGATGTCGCCGTCATTGACCTGTTGGGAGACTTGATCGCTGATGCTCCCGGCCCCGTCAGCCTCCGCATTGGCGTTCCTGGAGAAAGAGATGGCTTTGAAAGTGCCGCCGTCGCCGGGGTCGTGGGCTGAGAGTTCAGAGGCGAAGCGCTGGGCTTCGTGCGCAGATCCGTCGCTGCCCGCTGCGAACACACTGCCTCCACGGCGTCGGACCCGAGCCAACTCTTCACCCCATTCGGCCAGACGGGAGGATTCCCTGCGCAGCGCTGCTACGGCTGGGCCAATCTCCCCCAGGTGCCCCAGAACCACGTCCACTGCGTGCCTGCTCGCCTTCGACTCTGCAGAACGCACCGCCTGACCTGTCCGCCTCACCACGATGCTCACTTCCTGCCTCACTTCCTCAACTGAAACTATGAATTCCGGTCGCCTTCGCGCGTTGATCCCTCCCGGGGCAAATTTTCACGGCCGCTGCGGTCCCGGGTCAGACGCTCGCCCTCGTTGACCGACGCTTCGTCGCTCCGGTCACGTTCGCCGACACGGTCACCGTCCCGCTCGCCAACATGGTCGCGGTCACCAACACGGTCCCGCTCACCAACACGGTCGCGGTCACCAACATGGTCACCAACACCGTCCCGCTCGCTTCGAACATTCGGGTCGAGTTTGTCGGCGTGACGAAGGTGCTCTTCCACCCGGTCGTGCGCTTCGCCGGCCTTCTGGGCGTGACGCTCCGCGTCCTTGCGGAGCCGGTTCGCTTCGACTTCCGCCTGGAGCGCAGCGGCCTCCGCCTGTGCCGATTCGGCCTTGGCCTGGTGGGCTCCGATGGCTTCTTCGGCTGCCTTCTCACGCAGTTCGGCGGCCCGATGCCGGTTGGCTTCTGCCTTCTTGCGGCGTCCGATGACTACCGCGACGATCACCACAGCAATAACAACCACGGCCAACACGATGATGAGAACCACTTGTCCTGTGTCCATCTGCACTACCTCCTGGTGGGCGGCTTGTGTGGGGCGCCGCCCGTGGCCCTCGCTGTGCTTGATACTCGAGGTGTACCCATATCGGGCACCTCAAAACTGCTGTCGCCTCAGGCCGGCAGCTCCATTCGGAAGCCGCAGCGGCACTGGATGACGCGGGTCTTCAAATACACGTCCGGCAGGTCCTCGTCCACGTCTTCGGTTGATATGGGCGCATAGACGCTCCGGCCTGAGTTCTTTGCGAACGTCATGGGCTCGCCGCAGTGCAAGTACGTGCCGCCGAATTGGAGCAACCCGGCGAAGCTTTCCTTGCGGTTCAGGACGGCGGCCACGTTCCGGAAGGAGGCGTTGTGTTCATAAGCGGATTCACAGGCCGAGCACGTGTAGGCCACCCGGACCATCAGCTCGCCGGCATGCGGCTCGAGGGATTCGATGGTCTCCAGGTTCAAAAAGTAACTCGTACCGCAGCTGGCGCAGGCGAGCGCGTCCCCTGGTGGATGGGGCGCATCCCCGGAAATCAGCGGGTTCTTCCTCATGGGCACTGCGATCACTCCTCGGTCAACTCCGGCCGAAACTCTCTCCCTTTCACCATCTTAACACTAATAATCAGGTTGCTTACTATGCTCTGGGCCGACCTCAGCTGCCGGTTGCCTCCGGGTGCTCCCTTGCGCGCTGCTCTTCCGGGGTCTCTTTTCGCTCGTCGGGGATAAAGGTCGGATCCGTTTCCGTAGTGAAGTCGCCGGTACCGGCGTCGCCTTTGTCATGCTCGACGGCGGGTGGCACAGGAGGCTTCGGGGCTTCAGGAGGTGCCCCGTCAGTTGTGTTGGGTTCATCGCTCATAGCCACAATGTAGGCGCGGCCACCGGCGGTGTCGAGGGTGGGCAACCTTGTGCTGAACTGCCAACTCTGTTTCGCTGGAAGGGTCTCCAGCAGCGAGGGACCCACCCAGCCGAAACGCCAGGGAGAACCAATCGTGAAAGCAGTGACATGGCAAGGCAGGCGCTCACTCAGCGTCCAAGAAGTCCCCGATCCCTCCATCCAGGAACCAACGGATGCAATTGTCCGCATCACGTCCACAGCCATTTGCGGCTCGGATCTTCACCTCTACGAAGTCCTGGGACCCTATATGCACAAGGGTGATGTGATTGGCCATGAGCCCATGGGAATCGTGGAAGAAGTCGGATCCGGAGTCCACCGGCTCAAGAAGGGCGACCGCGTGGTGGTTCCGTTCAATATTTCCTGCGGGCATTGCTACATGTGCAACCAAGGCCTGCAGTCCCAGTGCGAGACCACCCAGGTCACTGCGAAGGGATCAGGGGCAGCCCTTTTTGGCTATTCCGAACTGTATGGATCCGTCCCGGGCGGGCAGGCACAGTATTTGCGGGTCCCGTTCGCAGACTACGGTCCGGTCAAGGTCGATTCGGATGCCCCCGACGAACGCTACCTTTTCCTATCCGACATCCTGCCCACCGCATGGCAGGCCGTTGAGTATGCCAACGTTCCCGACGGCGGCACCTTGGCAGTTCTGGGACTGGGACCGGTGGGGCAGTTCGCCTCCCGGATCGGCGTGCAGAAGGGCTTCCGGGTGATCGGCATAGACCCCGTCCCGGAGCGTCGGGCCATGGCCGAGGCACACGGCGTGGAAACCATGGACTACAGTTCCGACGTCGGCGGGCAGGTTCGCGAGCAGACACTGGGCCGTGGCCCGGACGCTGTGGTTGATGCGGTGGGAATGGAGGCGCATGGCTCCCCTGTGGCGTCCTTCCTCCACAAGGCCGTCTCCCTGCTTCCGGACAAGCCTGCACAGGTTGCCATGGAGACCATGAGCGTTGACCGACTCGCCGCCCTCCACACGTCAGTGGACATGGTTCGCCGCGGCGGAACGGTTTCGCTGAGCGGGGTTTACGGCGGCCAGGCCGATCCCATGCCGCTCATGACCATGTTCGACAAGCAAATCCAGCTTCGGATGGGCCAGTGCAATGTGCGGCGCTGGATTGATGACCTGCTCCCGTTGGTGGAGGACGACGCCGATCCGCTGGGAGTCATGCATCTGGTCACTCACACCGGCGGGCTCGATGAGGCGCCGGCGCTCTACGAGAAGTTCCAAAAGAAGCAGGACGGCTGCATCAAAGTGGTCCTCAAGCCTTGACTTGAGGGCGATCCGGACGGTCAGGCCAGGTGCTTCCCACCCGTGACACCAATGACCGAACCGGAGATAAAGCTGGAGTCCTCGCTGGCCAACAACACGTACGTTGAGGCCAGTTCGGCAGGTTGCCCCGCCCGGCCAAGCGGGGTGTCCTGGCCGAACTTCTGGATTCTTCCTGTTGGCTGGGTGGGCGGTTGGAGCGGAGTCCACACCGGGCCCGGGGCTACGGCGTTGACCCTGATTCCCTTGGGCCCCAGTGATTCTGCCAAGGAGAAGGTGAGGCTGTTGATGGCGGCTTTGGTGGCGGCATAGTCCATCAGCGAGGGGCTGGGATGGTAGCCCTGTATGGACGAAGTGTTGATGATGGCGGCACCGGGCTGCAGATGCGGGAGGGCAGCCTTCGTGAGCCAGAACAGGGCGTAGACGTTGGTTTTGAAGGTCCTGTCGAACTGCTCTGTACTGAGGTCTTCGATCCCTGCGTTGGTGGTCATTTGGAAACCGGCATTGTTCACCAGGACATTGAGCCCGCCAAACTCGGTGAGGGTTTGGGCAATGACCTCCTGGCAGAATTCCTCATCCCGGAGATCTCCTGGCAGGGCCAACGCCTTGCAGCCGGCATCCTCAATCAGCTGGACCGTGTGCTCGGCATCCTGCTCCTCTTCGGGCAGGTAGGTGAAGGCCACATCGGCACCTTCCCGGGCAAAGGCAATGGCTACGGCTTTCCCTATTCCGCTGTCACCCCCGGTGATCAAGGCCCGGCGGCCGAGCATGCGGTGGTGGCCCACATAGCTTTGCTCACCATGGTCCGGCCTGGGATTCATGGCTTCGGTCCAGCCCGGGTAGTCCTGTGTCTGGGGTGGGAATTCTCCCGACGGGTACTTTGTGCGGGGATCCCCCGACTCATCGTCCGGATCGTAGGATTCGGAGACCACATTGTTGACCAAAGCCATGGCAATGTCCTCGTCCAGGTCTGTATTTTCCGTTTGTTCGTTGCGGATCTCCTCAGCCATGCTCTTAGTGTAAGCACCCTGACTATTTATGGGACCCGTTCAGGAAGTACTCAGAATTGCTCGATAGCCTAGCGATTGTCAGCGTTGGATTACATCGAAGGAGGGCCCATGGGACTCGGAGACAAGATCAGCAACAAGGCACAGGAAGTCACCGGCAAGGCAAAGGAAGCCTTGGGCGACGCCACCAATAACGAGAAACTGCAGGCAGAGGGTGTCGCTGACCAGGCGGCGGCCAAAACCAAGCAGGCCGGCGAGAACGTCAAGGATGCCGCGAAGGACGCCTTCGACAAGTAAGCCGCACAGCACAAACCACACACAGCAGAACGCCCCGGCTCCCTTCATGGAAGCCGGGGCGTTCTGCGTGGACCCCACTAAGTCAGTTGGGTGGACAGGCCTACTTTTGGGCCGGGAGCACCAGTCCGCCCGACTTATCCGTGGACAAGGCGAGGGACGAGATGTACTGGGGTTCGCCGTCGGGCCCGTCCTGGGCGGACCGGAGCATGTCCGGGCGCTCGAACTCCAGGCCGGTGACGTGGCAAAGCAGCTTCTCGTCGCTGGGGTTTCCGTCGGCGTCGAACATGGGAAGGTCAATACCGTCGTCGGTGCGGCGGAGGTAGTACCGGCCCTTCGTGGCAAGGGCCAATACGGGCGGCAACACCAACGCCAGGCCCACGGCGAAGATGGGCGAGAACGGCTGGACAGCTGCACCGAACGCTCCAAAGAACACCACAATGGACACCCCTGCGGACACCAGCATGGACACGAAGCCCACCGGATTCACGGCGTAGAGCATCCCGCGGCGGAATTCAGGAACCTTGGGCGAGATCTTCAACAGGTACTTGTTGATGGCAATATCGGAGGCCACCGTCACCACCCAGGCCATGGCGCAGTTGGCGTAGAAGCCCAGGATGGTGTTGAGGAACTCGAACATGTTCGACTCCATGAGGATCAACGCGATGACCAGGTTGACCACCACGAACACCATGCGGCCCGGGTACGTCTTGGTGATGCGGGTGAACGAGTTGGTCCACGCCAGCGAGCCGGAGTAGGCGTTGGTCACGTTGATCTTGATCTGGGAAATGACCACCAGCACCACGGCCAGGGTCATGGCAAGCCATGCCGGCATCATTTCTTCGTAAACCCCAAGGAACTGGTGGACAGGCTCGTTCGCGTGCACGGCTGCTGCGGGATCGAGCTTGGCGATGAGGTAGATCGCAATGAACAGTCCGATGATCTGCTTGATGGCGCCAAAGATGACCCAGCCCGGTCCTGCGAGGATCACTGCACGCCACCAGGCGCCCTTGTTCTCAGCGGTCTTGGGAGGCATGAAGCGGAGGTAGTCGATCTGCTCGGCAATCTGCGCCATCAGGGACAGGCAGACGCCCGCAGCCAGCATCACCGAAGCCAGGTTGGGACCACCCTCGCCTGACGCCCCGGTGAAGGCGAAGAAGGCATCGATGCTCTCCGGGTGGGACAGGAGCAGGTAGCCCACCGGAACCACCATGAGCAGCAGCCACAGGGGCGTCGTCCATACCTGCAACGTGGCGAGCGTCTTCATCCCGTAAATCACCAGGGGAATGATGATGATGGTGGACACCGCATAGCCGATCCATTGCGGGATGCCCAGGCCCAACTGCAGGCCTTGGGCCATGATGGAGCCTTCGAGCGCGAAGAAGATGAAGGTGAAGGTGGCGAAGATGATGTTGGTGACCACCGAGCCGTAATACCCAAAGCCCGAGCCGCGCGTGATCAGGTCCAGGTCGATGTTGTAGCGGGCTGCGTAGTAAGCCAAGGGAAACCCGGTAGCGAAGATGATCACTGCAGCCACGATGATGCCGAAGATGGCGTTCACCGTTCCGTAGGCGATGCCGATGTTGGCGCCGATGGAGAAGTCGGCCAGGTAGGCGATGCCACCCAGTGCGCTCGTGGCCACAACACCGGCACTCCACTTCCGGTAGGAGCGCGGGGCGAACCGGAGCGTGTAATCCTCCAGGCTCTCCTTCGCAGCGCTCATGGCGTCGGCGTTGCCTGCCGCAGGTGCAGATGCGGTGCCGGGCCCGACGGCGGTGCGGGCCGCCGTCGTCGGCTCCAATGTGGCGGTACTCGTCTTGTCGTCGATCATTCGTGGTCGCTTTCGTCGTGGTCCATGCCTCGCCCACGACGCTAGTCACGCAGCGCGTCAATTCAGTCACGTCCATGTTTCACGGTTGTAACTTCTGCCAAAACCAGCCATCCACGTTTGTCCGGACCCCACAAAACCGCCGCCCACCAGCGCCGATACCGTCAAGGACATGACCAGCCAAGGAATATATGAAGCCCCTGAAACCAGCACCTACGCCATTTTGGACACCGCCCGGGAGCAGGTCCTCGAACGCGGAGCAGGCCTGGACGAGGCCCAGCTGATCGACATCCTGGAGCTTCCCGATGACGCCATCCCCGCCGCCCTCCAGCTCGCCCACGAGGTTCGCCTCAAGCATTGCGGCGAGGACGTGGAGGTGGAAGGCATCATCTCCATCAAGACCGGGGGCTGCCCGGAGGACTGCCATTTCTGCAGCCAATCGGGCCTGTTCGATTCTCCCGTCCGGGGCGTATGGCTGGATATCCCGGAGCTGGTCAAAGCCGCCAAGGAAACCGCTGCCACGGGGGCCACGGAATTCTGCATCGTCGCAGCTGTCCGGGGTCCCGATATCAAGCTCATGAACCAGATCAAGTTCGCGATTGACCGCATCAAGGAAGAAGTGGATATCAACATCGCGTGTTCCCTGGGAATGCTGACGCAACGTCAGGTGGACCAGTTGGCCGGGTGGGGCGTCCACCGCTACAACCACAACCTGGAAACCGCCCGCAGCTACTTCCCGGAGGTGGTCACCACCCACAGCTACGAGGAACGGTTGGAAACCTGCGCCATGGTGAAGGCCGCCGGAATGGAATTGTGCTGCGGCGCCCTGATTGGCATGGGTGAGTCCTTGGCGCAACGGGCGGAACTTGCTGCCCAACTCGCCGCCCTTGAACCCCATGAGGTCCCACTGAATTTCCTCAACCCACGCCCCGGCACGCCTCTGGAAAACCAGGGCATCATGGACGGCAAGGATGCACTCCGCGCCATCGCGGCGTTCCGGCTCGCCATGCCCCGAACCGTGCTCCGCTACGCCGGTGGACGCGAGCTGACCTTGGGCGATCTCGGCACGCGCGATGGCCTGCTCGGCGGAATCAACGCGGTCATCGTGGGCAACTACCTCACCACGCTGGGTCGCCCCGCCAACGCGGACCTCAACTTGTTGGTGGAGCTCAATATGCCCATCAAGGAATTCCAGAAGTCCCTGTGACCACCGCCCTGATCCCGCCCTTCTGCGGGCACTGCGGCGGTGTGGCCGACGACGCAAGTGACGGTTCGACGTCGGACGCCCACCGAAGCTGCCACCAGCGGCTGGCGATGGAGCCGCCCCGCTTTTGCCCGGAGTGCCGCCGCCGCATGAGGGTCCAGGTCACACCTCTGGGCTGGACCGCGAAATGCTCCCGGCACGGCAGGCTGACGTCCTGAGCTCCTGGGTAGGCTGGACCCATGGGCCAGAGCCGGGACCTCCTGACGCCGGAGCAACGCAGCCGCAACATGTCCAAAATCCGCGGCAAGAACACCAAGCCTGAGTTGCTGGTCCGCAAGCTCCTGCACGCCAAAGGGTACAGGTATCGGCTGCACGGTCAAGCTGGCTCAACGAAGCTGCCGGGCCGGCCGGACCTGGTGTTTGCAGGACGCCGGAAAGTCATTTTCGTCAACGGCTGTTTCTGGCATTTCCATGACTGCCGGGTCGGTCAGCACGCTCCTGCGGCAAATGCTGAGTTCTGGGAAGCAAAGCGCAGCCGTACCCGTCAGCGCGACGCCCTGCAACGTGAGCAACTCGCCACGGACGGCTGGGAGGTACTGACGGTGTGGGAATGCGAATTGAAGGACCGGTCAGTGCTGGAAGAGAGGCTCACAAGGTTTTTGGGGCGCCGGCAGTCGCCGGAAGACGTTAGCAGCCCGAAGCCGGCCGGAAGGCGTCAGCGGCCCGAAGGCGCCGAGGTAACTGACGGGGCAGAGTTGACGGACTGATTTCCCCCCGAGGGGTGCGTGCCCTGCTCCCAAAGCGCATAGGCAGCAGTCCCGCCTATGCCAAGGAGGACGGTCATGCAAAAGACGATGATGACCATCAGTCCTGGTGATGGACGTGCGCTGCTGTTCATGCTTTTCCCGTTCCTTGATACAAGCCTGGAATCCCCCGGATCCACGATCTTGCCTTTGCTTGTCCTACTCTCGGGGCCGGCAATCAAGACTCCCTCTGAGTCCGCTCAAGATTGGATCAAGCTTTCGTTTTGTGACGTCCTGCCGGTTCGCGGGGTCCTACTGTTGAATCGTGAATCTATTGTTTGGAGGCGGGAGGAGTCTGGTGTCTGAGTACGACGAGTGCACTGATTCCCTGGTGGATCGCACCGTTCTCACCGAACTCCAGGCCGAGCTTGGCGGAGACCAAGCCATCATCACCACGTTCGTCCGCAATTATGTGGAGCTCCTGCGGTGGCGCGTGGACCGCCTTCACATTGCCTCGGAAAACCTGGACATTGAAGACGCCATGGACGCCGTCCTCAGCCTGAAGACCTCAAGCCACATGGTGGGCGCCATCTGCATGGAACGCCTGGCCGCTGAGTTGGAGATCAGCATCAGGTTGCTGCCCAACGGGGATCATTTGGACGAACTCGCGGTACAGCTCCAGGAGATCGACAATTACGTGCACGGGACCATCCGCGAGCTCACAGCACCACGGTAACCCTGCGCGTCCGTTAGCCCCGGTAGAAAGCAGTTCAGGCCGTTCTGAGCACTCTGAACGGCCTGAACTGCCAACTGCTTGGGTCTTTTAATTATTGCTGGAGGCAGGCGCCAGCCGGTATCCGACTCCTCGCACCGTCTCCAGCCAGCGGGGCGCCTGAATGCTGTCGCCGAGTTTTTTGCGCAGGTTTCCCATATGGACCTCGACGGCCCGTTCGTCTGCGTCGCTGACGTAACTTCCGACGTCGTACGGTTCGTTACGGAGGCGACGCGCCAGGTCCGCCTTGGTCCGGACAATCCGTCCGGTTTCCAGCAGGGCGAGCAGGAGGTCGAACTCGGTCCGTGTGAGCTTCAGCTCCTGGCCGTTCAGGACGGCTGTGCGTGAGCCCGCGGAAACGGCCAAGCCGTTGTGGCTCACCTCGGGATCCACTTGTTCAGCGACGTTCTTGGAGTCCGACGACGCGCGGGGCCTTCGCATCATGGCCTCGACACGGGCGCGCAGTTCCCGGGGCCGGAACGGCTTGGTGAGGTAATCGTCGCCACCGGCCTCCAACCCCATGAGGGTGTCAAGTTCCTCGGCGCGGGCAGTGAGCATGATGATGTAGGCATCCGAGGACTTGCGGATTTGGCGGGCGACCTCAAAGCCATCAATGTCCGGGAGTCCGAGGTCCAACGTGATGACATCCGGATTCAGTTCCCGTGCCGACGTCACACCAGCAGAACCGGTGGACGCAGTGTGCACATCGAACCCTGCCTGGGATAGGACAACCCTTACCAGTTCACGGATATCCTGGTCATCTTCAATGACCAGCCCCACACGTACTTCACTCATCGCTGCCCCTCAGCCCCTTCGATAACCTCAGAAGTATATCCATTATGGTTAGGCTGATCTCATGAACCGACTTTCTTCTGCATCCGTGGTGGATGTGCCATGACCCACCCTTCGACGTGGGATATCGGTGAAAAGAAGAAACTCTTGTTCTTTCAGCGCTCTTTCCACGAACATACCCTGAGAATGCGGGTTGTCCTCAGCCAACTGCCGTTGTCGGTATGTGTTTGCATTTCTGCCATCCTGGTCTGGCTGTATTTCCCGGCCACACTGGAAAATCCGCTCTTTCTGATATTCCTGCTGAGCCAGGCACTGCTCTTGGCTTTGTGCGTCATGGTGCCGTGGCACCGGTTGCCCTTTGCCAGTTTCCTCAGCATCCCCATCCTGGACATGGTGTCCATCGGTTTCGCCCGCGAAGGCGCCGTGGAGTCCATCACAGGCCTCAGCGTTTTGGTGGTGCTGCCGGTCATTTGGCTGTGTGCCTCGGGCCTATATCCCAAGCTGGCCATTTCCATGTCCTTCCTCGGACCCTTGGGCATCGTGTGGGTTCCCCTGTTCGTTCGTGGCACCTTGACCGAGCAGGACCTCACCAAACCCCTGCTGTTCCCCATCCTCATGCTCGGCATCGGGATCTCGGTCAGCGTCCTGACCCTGAGCATGGTCCGCCAGCAACGGGCGTTGGAGGAAAAGGACCAGGCGCTCAAGGACGCCCTGGATGTCAGCACCAAGCAGGAACGGCTCCTCAACACCGTGATGGAGGCGCTGCCCCTGGGTGTGGTGGCTGTGGATGGCGAGGGCCATGACATCCTCATGAACCGCCGCCAACGCCAAACGCACATCCTGGCCACCCCCCGGGATAACGATGACCCCAACGAGTCCCAGTTGCTGATTTTCGATATTGACAGGACCACGCCGCTGGACGCGGACCGCCGGCCCGTGCGGCGCGCCGTACTGGGCGAACGGTTCACGGATCAACTGGTGTGGTTGGGGTCCGGGCCGGACCAACGCGCCTTTACCGCAAGCGCCCGCCCCATGGTGGACGACGACGGTAAGTTCGCCGGCTCCGTTGTGGTCTTCAGCGACGTCACCGAACTGGTGAACGCCTTGGCAGCCAAAGACGATTTTGTTGCCAATGTGTCCCACGAGTTCCGCACGCCGTTGACGTCCATCCTGGGCTATGTGGAGCTGATCATGGACGATCCCGATGCCCTTGACGCCCGCGCCCGGAAGCAACTGGACATCGTCCGGCGGAACGCCGAGCGCCTTCTGACCCTGGTCTCGGACCTCCTGGCAGTGCGCTCCGGGCACATCGTCATCCAGCCCCATGCGGTGGACATCGCCGAACTGGTCCGCGGCAGCGTCAACTCCGCTGAACCACGCGCAGCGAAGGCCGGCATCCGGCTGTCCATGAACATCCCCGAGGCCTTGGAAGCCCGTGTCGATTCATCCCGCATCGCCCAGGTGCTGGACAACCTGGTGTCCAACGCGATCAAGTACTCCCCCGACGGCGGCGATGTGGAAGTAGCGGCCTGGGAGGATGACGAGTTTGTGTTCTGCCGTGTCACGGACACCGGTATGGGCATGACCGAAGAGGAACAGGCCGAAGCTTTCACCAAGTTCTTCCGTGCCGGCGCTGTCCGCAAGAGTGCCATCCCTGGCGTCGGCCTGGGGCTACCCATCAGCAAGGCGATTGTGGAGGCGCACGGCGGCACCATCACCCTGACCAGCCAGCCGGGCAGGGGAACCACCTTTACGGTGAAAATGCCGTCGTAGTTCTACCTAGCTCTTCAGGGCCGCCTCGCGACGCTTTCCGAACAGGAAGTAGCTGACCGGTCCGAAGAAGTTGACGAAGGACACTGCGCGCCAGAGCACCTTCTTGCCCCTGATCATCGAATCGGGCGTCTTGGCGATGCTGCGCTGCGCCGCCACCAGCAACGCCAGGTTCAGGGCCCCGCTGACCACCAATGAGATGCGTTGCCCTTTGCTCATCCCGCGCCATGATTTCTTGCCCGCCATCATGCCTCCTTTAGCTCCGAATCCGTTGTCCTTTCAGGCTAGTCCGACGCCGATCGGCCCGCCACAGCCTGGCGTACTACTTCACCCCAGGACTGCTCAGCGAGGTCAGCCACCGCTGCAAGGATTTCCGACGGCGGCAGTGACAAGTCCAGTGGATACTCCACAATGTCGATGTCCGTGTTCAGGATGCGCCGCAATTTCACGTCCCCGCGGCCGGCGTAGACCAGCCACGCCGTAGGCACCCGGAGCGCCGTGCAGTATGCCAGCAATTGGTAGTGGTCGGCACTGAGCGAGGCACCGGCGTCGGAGGCAGCTTTGTACTTGGAGTCGTACACCACCACAGGGCGTCCACCCAGGAAATGTACAGCGTCCGGACGCACGGTGAGGCGGTCCGAGTCATGCACGGCCTCGTTGAGCAACGCACCGTACTGAAGGCGCATCTCCCCCGGATGGGCGCTCATGGCCCCGCGCAGTGCAGTTCCCACGAATTCCTCGAACACCCGGGCCATGTCCACCACAAAGGATGCTGTTTGCTGTTTGCCCTCGCCGGCTTCAGCGGAGGCATTGCGCAGGATCACTTCGGACAACCTCAACACGGGGTGGTAGCGCAGGTTCATCCGGCTGGCCCGCCACTGCGGCAGCGGCGCCCCGGGCTGAAGCCGGGTCACGGCGTCGAGTTTTCCCTTGAGCTGCCGCAGGCGGCTCAGGACATCGGGCCTGACTCCGGGGACCTTGCCCATCCGCTCCAGTGCGGCACGCAGGATCCGGTTCTCAGCAATGTCTTCGGTGAATTCGTCGTAGGCAACCTCCAACGGCACCATCATTCCGGGACGCCGGGAGATCTGGTCCGAGATCCTGATCCGGCCTTTGACGGTCCGCAGCGACTCCTCAACGGTCAGGTACCCCTGCAGGACTCCACGGTTGAGGGCCCGGTCCGCCAACTGTGCCAGCGATTCGGCCAGCGCACTCCAGAGGTCCGGATGCTCCACAGCCTCCACGGAATGGTCCCGAAACCCCTGTTCGCCGGCGTAGCTGAGCAGGAAAAGCAAGCGGCTCAGGCCAAGGCGGTCCTTGGGCCGGACTTCCAGCTGCACCGTGGACGTGCGGACCGAGCCCACCTTGCCCAGCGGTTCAATCCGGTAGAGGCCCAGGCCCATGGGAGAGGCCTTGGCCAGACCGCTGGTGTTAATGAACGCTGCGGATCCCGGGTCGAGTTTGTCCACCACGCCGCCGGAGAGCTCGTCCATGACGATGTGCCGGGGACCTGTTGGGGCCTTCGCCGCTGAGGCAGGCGCCCGGCCCGGCCTTGGCGGAATGGCCTTAGCGGGCTGCAAGACGTCCCAGCAACTGGTCCAGCCCGAAGCGTTCCTCCAGCTGGGCCCGGTTCAGTTGCCCGTGATAGTGCTCCTCCAGCAGCGGCATGAGCTCGTACTTCCAGATCCGGCGGAGACCCGCAGGGTTTTGGGCAGCGTTCTTCATGAAGTAGGAGGGCCCGATCATCAGGTCCCGGTCCCAGTCATCAATCGCATCATTGAGCGCATCCAGCAGGTCTGCGTTGAGCGTGTCCAAACCCCGCGCCGCCAGGAACCGACGCAGCGTGCCGCGGATTGGCTCTTCCTTGGGATGGAGCTCAATGAAGGCGAACCGACGCCGGATTGCCGCGTCCATCATGGCGATGGAACGGTCCGCCGTGTTCATTGTGCCGATGATGTAGAGGTTGTCCGGCAAACTGAAGGGCTCGTTGGGGCTGTACTGCAGGTAGATCCGGTCATCCCGGTACTCCAGCAGGAAGTACAGCTCTCCGAACACCTTGGCCAGGTTGGCACGGTTCATTTCATCAATGATGAGGAAGTACGGTTTGTGCGCGTTCTCCGTTTTGGCTGCTTCCTCGGCGAGCCGCCGCAGAGGTCCGGCCACCAGCTTGAAGGAGACCTGGCCGTCGTCGGTTTTGTCCGGGCGGTAGCCCTCAAAGAAGTCCTCGTAGGCGTACGAGGGGTGGAACTGGACCAGCTTCACCCGTTCATCGGTGTGATCACCGGCGAGCTCGGCGGCGAGGTGCTTGGCCAGGTAGGTCTTGCCGGTGCCCGGCGGACCGTAAAGGACCAGCTGCCGGTTCTCTTCGAGCAGTTCCGAGATTTCCTTCAACGGTTCCAGGTCCATGTGCAGGGACGCCGCGAACTCCTCGGTCAGCGGCCGGAAGCCCTGCTGGACAACCTCGACGACGGCGGTGGGCGGCGCTTCGTCCTCGCCGTCGGTTTCGGCTTCCACCGGGAGCAGTTCCTGCAGCGCCTGGATGACCCTGGTGACATCCACCAGGATCCCCGGGGTGGACAGTTGACGCTGGGCATGCCGGGGAAGTTCAGGGATGGCATAGCTGTCATCGAACCACCGGACCTTGCGGCGGATACGGCGGTTGTCCTCGTGGTGTTCGGGCTCACCCAGGACCACGCCCACGCGAACCCGGCCGGCGTGCTGGTACAGGGTGAGATCGCCCGGTTTCATGACCGTGAGGAAAGCGAAGACAGCCGTCTTCGTGTCCTCGCGTTCCACGTATCCCAGGTGCTTGTAATCCTCGTCCACGGCGTGCTGGACCACGCCCGCCGTGACGCCTGCAGTCAGGGCGCGCAGGTGTTCCACGTCCAGGGTGGCTTTTTCCTCGGCGACCCAGGCGGCCAGGAGGTCCGCGTTGTCATGATGGGTGCGCAGGAGCCAGGAGCGGCGCCCGGGATCCCCTACTTTTCGCCATTGGCTCACCAGCTGGCGCGCGTACCAGTCGATGCGTTGGCCTGCCTGCTCATCGAGGTGCAGGCGGATGCGGTGGATGTCCGCGGTGATGTCCTCATCCGAATCGCCCTTGGCGCCGCCCACCAGTGAAGCAAAGGCGTCGCGGATCTCCTGGCGCTCCACGTCGGCCACCACGGGCTCAAAGTAGCTGGGCCACACCAGGTATTCGATGCTGCGGCGCAGGGCGGGCTGGTCATCAGGCGTAGCGGCCGCGAGTTCGTGGAACTTCAGCGGGTCTTCCAGGGCTTCAGTGATGGTGGCCGTGCTCTGGCTGTCCACGTGGGCCACGAAGCGGCACAGCCATTTCAAGTGGTCCCAGATGGTCCAGTTGAACTCAGCAGTACGGTCCCGGATGACGCCATGGTCCGTCATGCCCTCATAAAGGGCCTCCGGCAGCTCTATGGCCGGCTCAACCCAGGATGCGGCCTCGGCAACACGGGCACGCTTCACCCGGAGGGACTTGACCTCATGCGCCAGCGGCAGCGATTGCAGGAACAACAATTCCACCGCGAGCAGCTTGGCCTCACGCGACGCGCCTTCCAGGTTCTGCCGCAGGTTGGTCATCATGGGGGCTTTGGAGTCCTCGACTCCGCGTTCCAGCCGTTCCAGGAGCTCACCGGCGGCGTCCGCGGTCCACGTCAGCGTCTGTCCGTCCAGCGCGGAAGGTCTCCCCTGCAGCGCCGGACCGAGCACATACCAGGCCGCGTCCTCGATCTCCTTGGAGACTCCGGGGGCGCGGTCAATGGCAGGTTCTACGGAGGGAATCACCATGCCAACTTACCTTGTTTGGCTTACCTAAGCATCCGGATATCCACAGGCACCCGCTGCACCCGTTTGACCGGGACTAACTTCCGTCGCGCAGGTCCGCAGGAGGTTCTTCCGTCAAGGCAATGGCATCAAAACGTGCCTCGCAGCTCTCTCCCATCGGCGCCTGGGACATGAAGCCAACGTGCACGGGTTTCTCGGAATCCAGCCTGAAAAGGCGGACAAAGTCCCACGCACTGCCATCGGCGGACGAGTGGAACGCCCATGCCGGGCCCACCCTGCTGATGCGAAGGTAAACCCATGGAGCAGTGACCACGGGCCCGTTCGAATCGTCGGAGAATCCGTTGGTGACCACACTGACCACCATGGCTTCGCCCTGCGGTGAATACTCGAAGCAGAGCTTTGCCCAGTGGTCGCTGTCCGCCCACAATGTCAGCACGCCGGCGTCGAACGTTGTCCGGGGCGAGGCCACCAGGACCCTGGCCGAGAGCGAGAAAGCCGCGGGAGCCCTGAACCCCAGTGCCGTGGCGCCATGTTGCGGCACCCCGCCCAGGGAATCGTTGGTCCAATCGACGCCGGGAGCTGCCGTGAGCACCAATGTCCCGTCCGCTTCGCCGTAGCTGGCATGACCGGGCGTTGAGGTCCACTCCATGGGCGGCAGTCCTGGTATTTCGGGGATCAATGGGCGCTCCTTGTATTCGGCAGTCAGGACATTCCTCTGCAACTTTTTCATACTGGACACAGAGAATAGTCCGGCTCCCCCAGGGGCCGGACCAGCAATGCGTCTACTCGAACAACGACAACGTCAGGTTCGCAGTGTAGTCACCGGGTGCGACGGTAGCAGGCGTGCGGAGGAACAATCCGGCCGTTGCTGTCCACTGCCCTTCAGGCGCAATCGCTGCTGAGTCCAGGGCCAGGGCCAGCAATTCCTGGTCCACCAGGCCAACTGAGTCCGCGCCCGTGTCCATGACCGTTTCCACAACGTCACCCTCGGCGACCTGCCCCGATTCACCACCGTTAATCAGCGAAGGGGACCACCCCAAATGTCCAGCGCCGATCGCCGGCTGGCCCGTGGTTCCAGTGAAGTCGGTGGATGTACCAATGACGTACCAGCCGGCACCGGCCGGGATCTGGTCCGGGAGTCGCGTATCAGTCACCGTTACCGTGGGCAGCGAACCCGTGAATTGGCGCACGGTGGGAGACGAGCCGGCTTCCGTCAGGGTGGCCGTGGTTCCTGCCACGCTCATGGCCAGAATTCCCGGCTCATCGATCTGCGCAATCGCCACGTTCACGTCGACGTCCTGGTCGCCATGGTTTTCTTCAGCCAGTGCGGCTCCGGCCACGCCGGCCAGTAAGGCAGTGCCAGCGGCAACTGCTGAGATTCTTACGATCAAGCTTGCTTTGCTCATCGTCTTGCTCCTTCATTGCAATGCGGGGGAGATTCATGTCCAGAGGTGTCGGTAAGGGAAGCGCCAGGGCGGACTCTGTGCTCGTATACAGAGCCCCATTGGGCGAAATTCCACCCTCCCTCGCCCGCTGTGAGCGGTTGCCTCGAGGGTTGGCGGGCATGCTGGGCGATGCGCGGCTATGCGCATCGAAGCAGATGATTCAGGGAACCAGGTGCAAAGATTCCTAATAATGTTTACGTAAACTTACACGGAATACTGGTGCCCAGCAAGGGGTTTTTGTACCTTTTGGCGGGCGTGCATCCATGATGTCGCGTCCTCGGCCTAGCCGCCCGTGGAAAGGCGTCTCGTGGCGGTTTGCCCCCGACCGAAGAACAGGAGGAGCACCCCGGTCCCGCCGCAGAGCCCGGCAGCCACGAGGGCCCCTACGGGGTCGAGGCCCGTCGCGGGGAGTCCGTTCGGAAGACACTGACCGCTACATTCTGTGCGCGGCGCAATGTCAACACTGATCTTGATGTCGGAGCCGTTGATCTCCGAAGCCCAACCCGGCGTAAGCCCCAGCACCAGGCTGAAGCCGACCAGCACGCATGACAACAGAATCCTGGCAGAATCCGCTGAACGACTTCGAACAGTGAAGCGCCGCCGGGCGGAGCGAGGCATGCCCCGCGATCCCTTCGCCTCAGGCGTCATGCTTCTCATAGGTGTAGCCGTAGGGCACGTCCGGTGAGAGTTCCACCGTGTAGGACGCATAGTCCAGCCGCGTGACCAGGATCCCGCGGCGGCCTTCATTGCGCGCACGCTGCTCCGCAGCCTGGATGGCGGCGTTGAGGTTATTCTCCATGGTGGTCTTGCTGGTAGCCGTGATGGTTGCCAAAAGTTCAGGCGCCTCGATCATGATGTTCCTTTGGGATAGTGCGTTGCAGTGCTATTGGGTGGATAACTTCTGGTTCCCGGCTGCCGCCCAGGCGCTGGAGATCATGTCCCGGAGCGTATGCCTCGGTTCCCAGGCGATGTCCCGGCGTGCCAGTTCGCCGGAAGCGACGATCCGGGCAGGATCGCCGGGCCGGGCTGCGCAAATTTGTGGAGCGAACTGAATCCCCGTCACAGAGGCCATTTCAGTCATGATCTGACGGACGGATACACCGGTGCCGCTGCCGAGGTTGTAGACGGGCTCAAGGTCAACACCTTCCTGGAGCTTCCGGGCAGCTTCCACGTGGGCCGCGGCAACATCAGCAACGTGGACGTAGTCCCGAACGCAACTGCCATCCGGCGTGGCGTATGCGGTGCCAAAGATCTTTGGCGTTGCGCCGTCCTTCAGCGCTTGGAAGACCAAGGGAAACAGATTGTGGGGGCTGACATCCACCACGTCCGCGATTCCGGAGCCGACCACGTTGAAGTACCGGAGGGATGTATGGCGAAGCCCGGTTGCCCGTGATTGGTCTGCGATGAGCCACTCACCAATGAGCTTGGATTCGCCATAGGGAGATTCCGGCCTCGTCAGCGTCGATTCGGTCACGAGATCCACATCCGTATTCCCATACACGGCGGCGCTCGAGGAAAAGACGATCGCGCGCACAGAGGCTGCTTCCATGGCGGCGAGCAGGTTTCCTGTACCGGTGACGTTCTGGAAATAGGTGTGAAGCGGCCATTCAACCGATACACCGGCGTACTTGAAACCCGCTAGGTGGATCACGCCCGCCACATCGTTGCGATCGAATACTTCTTTGAGGAATTCAGTATCCAGCAGTGATCCCTGCTCGAAAGCAGCACCTTCCTGCACAAATCCGCGCTTACCGCTGGACAGGTCATCGATGACCACCACGCCGTGGCCGTCATCCATGAGTGCTTGGGCTACGTGTGAGCCGATGTAGCCGGCTCCTCCAGTTACTAGCCATGCCATGGTCAGTTGTCTCCTCTATGGTGGTTGCCCTGTGCGGGGCCGAACCGGTGTGAAATACCCCAGGTCGAAATCCATTCCTCCCCCGGTTCAAGCCAGCGCAGGCCGGCACCGGAATTGAAAGCGTTGGGGAGCGCCGTCATGGGTTCCACCGCTACCGCGGTCCGGTGGCCTCCCGCTGGATAGCTCTTAGTGGTGTACACCTGCGCGTACTGATAGTTGGCATCGCCCCAGACCTCAACGGCGTCTCCGTTGGGTGCTTCCAGGAGGTGCCGGTACCTTCCGTCCGGAGCAGGAGTGAGATCCAGGAATGCTGTGTCCAGGTGCAGCCAGCCCACTTTGGGCCCTGCGGACAGATCCATGGGGGTCCCGGAAACAGGGGACGTGCCCACGGGGTTTAGACGCTCATCCACCGCCACATATGAGGCAGCGTTGAGGGTCAAGGAAACCTCCTGCATGGGCGTAGAACCAACCCGCAGGTACGGGTGGGCGCCGATGGCCGCAGGCGCGGGCGTGCCTGACTTGTTGGTCAACGCATGGGTGACCGTCAGCCCCTCCGGCGATACCGAGTAAGTGGTCTCCACGTCCACAGCGAACGGGTAGCCCTCGCTCGGGTAGATCCGAACCTGAAGGATCAGCTCGCTGGCGGACCGGCGAACCAGCGTGTGGGGACGCAGCCTGACCAGGCCATGAATGGCGTTGCTGCGCTCGGGTTCGCTGATGGCCAACTGGAGGTCTTGTCCGTCATGCGACCATCGCCCATCCCGGACCCTGTTGGGCCAAGGAATGAGGAGCTCCCCCTCGCAGTGTTTGGGAAGCCCGAACTCGGGAAACTCCTCGATCAAGGGCTCGCCGTCCACGGTGAGGCTGCGGATGGTGCCACCGATCTCAGTGATCACCGCCGTGACCACGCGGCCGTCGGTTTCCGATTCCGCGGAAATCCGAAACTGACGGCCGGTCGGAGCAGCAATTCCTGCCGTTATTGCTTGAGTCAGTGTCATGGTCAGAACTCCGTATGGCCCAGATCGTGGCTGGCCACGAAGGAAACGGAGCTGTGGGTGGCCGCTTGGAGTTCAAGCACGGTGATGGTGTTGCCGTGCTTACGCAGGAGGGAGCCTGGAACGTAAAGCGTGGCCTGCGGTCCTCGGGACCAGTACCGTCCCAGGCAGAAGCCGTTGATCCACACCGCTCCTTTGGTCCAACCCTTGGTGGAAAGGAAAGTATCGCCACCGCCGGGGAGGTCAAAAGTCCCATGGACAAAGACGGGCCCGGACACTGGTACGTCAGGAAGGGAGGGTTGTTCCTCCAATGCCGCTGAGACCGGAACTGCGTCGTCGAGTTCCAAGGGAAGGATGTCCCAGTTCCAGAGGGTTTCTCCGTTGATCCGGGCATTTCCGATCAAACCCTTGGACTCCCCCAAACGGGGACCGTAGTTCACGCGCCCTTGGTCCTCCACCAGGATTTCCAAGGTGCCAACCGCGTCATGGGGCAGCGCCAGAGACCTTTCATGGTGATCCCGGGAGAGGATTCCCACCGGCACCCTGTCCAGGAACACCTGGGCCCGGTCACGTACTTCGTCGAACTCCAGCACAGCGTGGCCGGAAACTTCGATTCCTCTGCGGTAGAGAGTGAATCCGGAGTAGTGGCCCAGCTCGTCGTGGGAGCGGATTCCCTCGTGCGAGGTCCACTTCCCGAGCCTGTCCAGGCAATCCCACAGCGGCAGTGATTGCGTCAGGTTGACGGACAGTGCCGAACCAAGCTGGGGCGGGGCCGGAACGTCGTCGTCGTCGAGGGTTGTGTATTTGGAAATAACCTCGCGGAAGGCCCAGTACTTCGGCGTCGGGTTTCCAGCTTCGTCCAAAGGGGCGTCGTAGTCGTAGCTGGTAACGATCGGCTGGTAAACACCCTTGTCGTTCGCGCCGTTGGTGAATCCAAAGTTGGTGCCGCCGTGGAACATGTAGATATTCACGGACGCGCCAAGCTCCAGCAGCACCTCCAGATCGTTGGCGGACTGCTCCACGGTTGTGGTGTGGTGGTGCGCTCCCCAGTGATCGAACCAGCCCACCCAGAATTCAGAACACATGAGGGGGCCGGTGGGCTGATGGCGGCGAAGTGTTTCCAGGCGCTCCGCAGAGCGGCTGCCGAACGAGCCCGTCTTGTGCAGTTCCGGGAGGCTGCCGTTGGCCAACATGTCATCCTGCGGCTGGTCAACCGTGGTGAACGGCACGGTCAGCCCCATTTCCCGGTTGACCTTGACGAGCTTTTCCAGGTAGAAACGGTCGGCGCCGTAGGCACCGTACTCGTTCTCAATCTGGATCAGGATGATGGGACCGCCGGCATCTATCTGGCGGGGAACCAGGATGGGTGCGAGCTGCTCGAGATACTCGGTGAGGGCTGCCATATACACGGGATCATCGGCCCGGATGGCAGCAGCGCCACGGTCAAACAGCCAAGCAGGGAGCCCGCCGTTATCCCATTCCGCACAGATGTACGGCCCCGGGCGAACGATCGCGTGCATCCCTTCCGCAGCGACGAGGTCCAGGAAACGGCCAAGGTCCAAGCCACCTGAGGTATCGAAGACCTCCGGGGAGGGAGCATGCGCGTTCCACGGAATGTAGGTCTCAATGGTGTTGAGCCCCATTTGCCGGGCCTTCCGGATCCGGTCCGCCCATTGATCCGGATGGACGCGGAAGTAGTGCAAAGCGCCGGAGAGAATCCGATGGGGCTGACCGTCGAGCATGAAGTCCTGCTCGCCGATGGTGAAGGTTGGCATAGGGGAAATCCAATCTGAAATGGTGGAGCAGAGTCCAGGACCGGGGGACGCCCTGGACCCGCGCCACGGCCTTACTTGGTGGTAACGGTGAAGCCCTGCTGCTGTCCGTACTTGGCGGTGGCGTCCTGCCAAGCCTTCAAGCCGTCGTTCAGGTCACCCTTGGAGCCGTAAGCCTGGCCAACGGTGTCGCTGTAGATGCTGTTGGCGTAGGTCTGGAAGGGAAGGTAGCTCCAGCCCGGCACCACGTCCTTCGACGCCTGCACCAGGACCTCGTTGATCTTCTGGCCGCCGAAGTAGGCGTTCTCGGCGTTCAGGAACGAATCGCTCTCAAGATCGGCCGTGGTGGACGGGAAGCCACCGTTTGCAGCGTGGATCTTAGATCCTTCAGGGCCGTTTGCGAACTGGAGGAAGCCGTAGGCTGCAGCCTTGTTCTTGCTCTGCTTCAGTACGGCGTCGCCACCGCCACCATTCTCAGCCGTTGCGGCTGCGCCCTTCTCGTAGGTCGGCATTGGGGCTACCCGCCACTGACCGCTCGCGCCTGCCGCACCCGATTCGAGGTTTGCGGGCATCCATGCGCCGATGATCAGCGTGGCGATGCTTCCGTCCGAGAGGCCCTTGTACCATTCGTCGCTCCAGCTGGTGACGGGC
Source organism: Arthrobacter sp. TmtSoilC79 (assembly GCF_059739405.1). Lineage (NCBI taxonomy): Bacteria > Bacillati > Actinomycetota > Actinomycetes > Micrococcales > Micrococcaceae > Arthrobacter > Arthrobacter sp. TmtSoilC79. The sequence goes on from NZ_AP046051.1 coordinate 3,530,643, forward strand.
GAGAGGAGATCGTTCTTGAGCAGCTGGTTCCAGGTGCCGGTCCACTTCTTGGCGCCTTCATCCTGGAGATCAACGGCTACTTTGGTGCTTCCGTCCAGCGTGTAGGGCTTGCCGCCGGCCTGCCAGATCATGCTGGTGGTGAAACCGGCATCGCCGGTGTCACTGGTGATGTAAGCCTTGGGATCCGCAGCGTGGAGCTTCTTGCCGGCTTCAACGTACTCATCCCACGTGGTGGGGATGCTGATGCCGTGCTTTTCGAAGACGTCGGCCCGGTAGAACATGGCCATGGGACCTGAGTCCTGCGGCAGGGCGTAGACGCCACCGTTGAGGTTCACCGAGCCCCAAGTTGACGCTGTGTAATTGTCCTTGAGCTCCTCCGCGCCGAAGTCCTTCAGGTTGACCAAGGAATCGGACAGGGCGAACTGCGGCAGGGCGTTGTATTCGATCTGTGCAACGTCCGGAGCCCCGCTTCCGGCCTTAACAGCGTTCTGCAGCTTGGTGTAGTGGGCGTTGCCCGTTCCCACGTTTTCCAGGTTGACGTGGACCTTGGGGTACTTGGCTTCGAAGGCCTCCACGATTGGTTCGAGCTGCGGCGCCCAACCCCACACTGTGAGGGTGGTCTCGGTGTCCAGTGCCTTCGCGATGTCCTCGGCGCTGGCGCCTTCGGCCCCGGCGTTGGCCGTTGTGCCGGAGCCACTGCAGGCGGCGAGGCCACCCATCAGGAGGCTTGCCGCCAGAGCGGCGCCGGCTGCCCGCCGGAAGCGATGATTGTTCTTCATTGAATGTGGTGCCTTTCAGATGCGGTTTGGGAGATTCACGACGGCGGGAGGTCGCCGTCGTCGGGGCTTATTACTTGACGCTTCCGGCAGACAATCCCGACTGCCAGAAGCGCTGGAGGAAGAGGAACGCCCCCACGATGGGCACGATGGTGAGCAGTGATCCGGTGATGACGAGGTTGTAGATGGCCTCGCCTCCGGCCGTGGTCGCTTGGGCGTTCCAGCTGTTGAGCCCCACGGTGAGCGGGTACCAGGTTGATTGGCTCAACATGATCAAGGGGAGGAAGTAGTTGTTCCACGTGGCCACCACGGTGAACAGGAGGACGGTGATGAAGCCTGGCGCCAGCATTCTCAGCGAGATGGTGAAGAAGGTCCGGAACTCCCCTGCTCCGTCCATGCGGGCTGCCTCCAGCACTTCCGTCGGCACGGACTCGAGGGCATAGATCCACACCAGGTAGAGCCCGAACGGACTGATCAGGGACGGGATGATCACCGACCACGGGGTGTTGGTGAGCCCCATCTGGCTGAACATCAGGAACGTCGGGACTGCCAACGCCGTACCTGGAATAGCCACGGCACCGAGAACAACTGCGAAGACGCCGCGTTTGCCGGGGAAATCAAACTTGGCCAGTCCGTAGCCGGCCAGGGTGGCAAGGAATGTCGCCCCGCCGGCACCCACCACGACGTAGAGCATGGTGTTGGCAAGCCAGCGCAGGAATTCGCCGTCGTTGTAGGTCAGGGTGCCCACAATGTTGTCCCACAGTGCGAAGTCCCCGGAGAACCACAGGCCGAACGAGCTGAAAAGGGACGTCTGGGTCTTTGTGGAATTGACCACGAGCCAGAACAAGGGAAGCAGTGCGTACACAGCCATGACCCCCATCAGGATGGTGAGCAGAACGGAGCTGCGCTTCCGGGTGACGCCGTGGCGCCGGGTGTTCAACCTAGGCGCAGGTGATCGCCGGGGCCTAGCCGCCGGTGTCGGCTTGGGCGAGGTATCGCTGGAATGGGCTGGGCTCAAACGTACGGACATGGGCTAGGCATCCTTTCGCGAGCCGGAGATTTGGACGACGTAGGCGACCACCACGGTGAGGACGCCCATGATGATGGAGATCGCTGCGGCGTAATTGAACTGCTGGCCTGCGAACGAGAGGTTGAAGGCGTACATGTTCGGCGTGAAGTAGGAACTGATGGAGTTTGGTGCCAACGCCTTGAGGATGTTCGGCTCGTTGAACAACTGGAAGCTGCCTATGACGGAGAAGATACTCGCTATGCCGATAGCCCCGCGGATGGAGGGAAGCTTGATGCTCCGGATCACCCGGAACGTGCCTGCTCCGTCAAGATTTGCTGCTTCATACAGTTCGGCGGGGATGACCTTCAGCGCCGAATAGAAGATCAGCATGTTGTAGCCGGTGAACTCCCAGGTGTTGATGTTGCCGATTGAGGCGAGGATCCAGCTGGAAGACAGGGGCTCCGCAAGGTTCAAACCGAAGAAGTCGTTGATGCTGCCGAACAGGCCAAACCTGGGGCCGTAAATGAATCCCCACATCAGCGTCGCCACCACTGCGGGGACCGCGTACGGGAGGAACACCGAAATACGGAAGAACGACGACGCGCGGAGACGTCCGCTGTCCAGTGCCAAGGCTGCGAAAAGGGCGAGGAACAACATGATGGGGACCTGGACCACCAGGAAGACGGCCACCCTGATCACGGAGTCCCAGAACTGGGGATCGCCAAGTGCCTGAAGATAGTTGGCTCCCCCAACGAACTTGTCCCCGCCCACCATCTGGTTCTGGAAGAGGCTCAGGTAGAACGCGTAGAGGACTGGAGCCACGAATACCAGCAGGAAGACAGCCATGAACGGGCCCACAAATGCCCACCCCATCCATCGACCTGCGCGCTTGCGGGATTGGACCAAGGGTGGAGCGTCGGCCACGGGCGACGTCGTTGTCATGATTAATTCTTCTCTTCTCGCTATGTTTACGCAAACATTCTTGAAAGAAGATTAGCATGTTTAGGTGAACATACAAGAGGATGCCGCAGACGGTGTTAGCCCTGCCAGCACGTCGCACACCAGCGATTCAGCCTTGGTCAGGAGTGCCCGAGCTGCACGTGGCCCCTCAATCGGCGATGTTGCACGAGCAGCCGGAGTTTCCGCCCAGACCGTCTCCCGCGTATCCAACGGCCTGACGAATGTTGAAGAAAAGACCAAGCAGCGGGTGCTGGACGCCATGAAACAACTGGGCTATCGACCCAACAGGGCCGCCCGCGCACTCAAGAGCGGTCAGTTCAAATCCATAGGCGTCATCATGTTCAATCTCTCGACCTACGGCAACAGACGCACCCTGGATGCGATCGCCACGGCTGCGTCACAGGCCGGCTACTCGGTGAACCTCATCCCCCTCCACGATCCCACTACGGGTACCGTGACAGGTGCCTACACCCGGCTGAAGGAACAGGATGTGGACGGGGTGGTCATCATCTTCGAGGCGCACCTGTTTGATCGTGCGGACATTACGTTGCCCGAGGACCTCCCCGCTGTGGTCATCGACTCAAGCCCCGGTTACGGCTATCCCATGGTGGATACAGACCAAGCCGAGGGTGCGCGCTTTGCTACCGAGCACCTCCTCGACCTAGGCCACCAGCAGGTTTGGCACATAGGGGGCCCGGTGTCCTCCTTTTCTGCCAGGCACCGGGAAGAGTCCTGGAGACGGACGCTGGACGAGGCAGGCATCGAAGCGCCCACGGTCCTTCATGGAGATTGGTCCACCGAATCCGGATACCAGGTGGGGATGGAGCTCGGCCGCGATCGGGAAGTCACCGCAATCTTCGCCGCGAACGATCAGATGGCGCTCGGGGCAATGCGAGCCCTTCATGAACTTGGGCGCCTCATCCCGGAGGATGTCAGCGTTGTGGGATTTGATGACCTCGAGGAATCCACGTCCTTCTGGCCTCCGCTGACCACCATCCGTCAAGACTTCCTCGCAGTTGGCCGGGTGAGTATTGAAAAGCTGCTACAGCAGATCGCCGGAAACACCCCGGCCAGCGTCGTCACCACGGTGCCGACGCGCCTCATGGTACGCCAAAGCACGGCCGCGCCGGCCCGTTAGGGCAGCGCGACCGTACTGGCCTGCTGAGCCAGCCGGGCTGCTTACGGGCAGCTGGCGCCGGTGTAAGGGACTGTCGAGGTGAATCCCGCAGACTCATCCGGTACACCCGAGGTGACACTGACGGAGCCGGCTGGGAGCACCGCGGCACGGCTGTTGAAAGCGATAGAAGCGCTCTTCCCCGGGGCTACCCCGGCAAAGGACTTGGCCCCGTACGCAGTATCCACAGCGATAGTCAGAGCCTCTGCCATGGTGTTCTGCACTGAGACCGCGAGGTATGCCTTGTTTCCGATGCATCGCACGGCGGTGGTGGCCGAATGCGTGGGCTGGTTACCGGTTTCCCCAGGGGTCGCGGCACTGACAATGAGCCAGCTCAACTGCACATCAGAGGAGCGCGTCTTGCTGAGCGTAAAGGTGAGTTCGCCGTTCTCGCCAACGGTGACGTTGCCGTAGGCCTCGGTCTGGTTCTCCGAAGAGTAGTCATGGTCGGCTTCGCGGACCTCATTGTTAATGGTCACCTTGGCGCCGCGATTGTCCCAGGACCAGGGATCGGCATACCCGGCGTGAACCGCGTACATGCCCGGCTGAAGGTTTCCGAACCGGTAGGTCAGGTCCCGGCTGGACACGGCGTACCGCAACGTTGAGAACATGTCCCCGCTGGATTCGCCGCTGCTCCCACTACCGGAGCTTTCGTATCCCCAAGGCGCTCCGCCGGCCGGGTCCGCACCGAAGGGCTGATCGGCCGCACTGTTGAGGAGACCGCCGTCCTGGGCGGCCGCACCGGTCAGCGACAGCCAGTCAGACGTCTGCTGTCCGCCGGCGTTGACCACGTAACGGATGTCGGACGCCTCGATCGCGTCCTGGATACCCACCGCGTCCACAGCCCAGAAGGAACTGTTCTCTCCCGTGTAACGGAACCGGAACTGCGCCGTCGTGGCTCCTGTGGGCACAGTGAAGGGCAGCTTCTCCACCGTATTCGTCGCCGTGGAGTAACTCTTCAGCGTCTGGGTGGCCCCGGTATCGAAGGTTACTGTGACCGTGGCTGACTGGGGACCATCGATGGCATAGTTGGTTGCGTAGCTGAGGCTCGCGCGCCGCAGCCCGTCAACGGGAAAAGCGGGACTGACCAGCGTCGAGTCGAACTGACCGGACGCGTGCTGCTTGTCGTCCCATTCGTCCGAGTCAGCCACCGCGATCACGTCGCGGCCACGTACTGTGGTTTCACGGCGCTGATCGCGATCGGCCGCTGACCAGAAGTCATCCGTGGCAAAGGTCCACCCCCGCCACTCCGCAGTCCCACCGCTGGGCATTGCCGAGTTATCGATGGACCACCCCATGGGCGTCGCCTTGGTCCACCCGAGAGTGCCCGCGGGGATCGCGGTCTCATCGACGCCGGGCTGCAGAACTGGGCGGAGAGAGTCGAAGGCATCATGGATGAGGCTGCCAACGGATGTTCCATCGAGATTCCATTCGGACTTCACTGGCACGCCCGCGGCGGCCATGATGGTGGGGGCAACGTCCACAAGCTTTTCGTCGTACCGGGTGACGTTCGCGGCGATTCCTTTGCCAACCATCGTGGTAAATACTCGCCGCTCCCCCGCGGAGCTTCCGCCGTGGCCTCCTGCGGGGGTGTGACCATGGTCTGTGGTGACAACAACCGTCCATTCCTCATTGGTTGGGCGTGCCGCCACCGCGTCCATGACTTGGCCAATCCTTGCGTCCGCTATGGCAAGAGCCGCGCCGTAGTCAGCGCCGCCGGTGCCCACACGGTGCCCCACCGTGTCCACGTCCTCCAGGTAGAAGAAGAGATCGTCAACTGAGCCAGTGGAGATTGCGTCCACTGCGGCTGTCGTTGTGTCCGCATCGGTGGAGAATTTGGTCCGCACGTCCACACCCGGACCGAAAATGGTGGCGGTAATCGGCTGCCACGTTCCCATTGCCGCGGTCATGCGCGACGGAGATGCCGCATTGATGCGTGTCAGGTAGTCCGGGTAAGAGCCAAATTCTGGAGAGCCAAACCCGTTGTCCAGGACGTTGTGCTTGTCCGGCCAGACGCCGGTGGCTATGGTTGCCCATCCCGGCCCGGAGGACGTCTCCGCCATTGGCTGGGTATACAGGTTGCTGACCGACGTTGTGCCCTGAGCACGCAGGGCATCCAACCGAGGCATCTCTGCCGGGCCCAGCGAATTGAAGGCTGCCCCGTCAATCCCGATAATCAGCGTCTTCGCAATGGGCGCCTCGGCGGCGATCACGGGCGCGCTGGACAAGACTGTGCCGGTAAGTGCCACGGCCGTAGCCGCGACCCCCGCCCACAGACGTAGATGGTTTGCCATGGAGTGGTTCTCACGATCTCTAGGGTGCTCGTGATGCAGCGACCAGCTGCCAGGGAGTGCCCCACCAACACCCGAAATCGTCTGCACCGACGAATGATTACGTAAACATTGAAGGGTTACCCGGCGTCATTGTCAAGGGTGGGAACCGCGACCAGCCACGACAAGGGCGTAGTCGCGGACTAACCGTCGACGTCCCCGTCGAAGGCGCTTGGACTACCCGCGTACAATGTACTATTTTGGTAGCTATTGTTTGATAATGGTGCAATCCTTAGGGTGGATCGGGTTCGTTCTGAAGCTTCTTGTCGCTGGACGCACAGGCCGCTTCCGTGCCGTCGACGACGCACCCTGACGGGCTTCCCGAACAACAACGCCCGGGACACCGCTGCGCTTTCCCCAAGACCGCTGTCTGCTCCCCCCCATCAGTTTCGTTGCGCACCAAGGCGCAGAATGAAGGAATGGTCCATCGATGTTTCCGGCCACGTTTCCCAAGCCTCAGCTCTTCTCCCCCGGCAAAGACGCTCCGGCGTTGGGTTGGGGGCTGCTTGCGCCTGGATGGATAGCGGACCTTTTCGTGTCTGCCATGCACCAGCACACTGACCAACGATTCGTCGCCGTCGGCTCCCGGTCTGCTGACCGTGCACGATCATTCTCAGTGCAGCACAGTATTGCCAGGGCGTACGACTCGTATGAGCAGCTCGTCGCCGACCCCGAGGTTGACGTGGTCTACATAGCTGCGCCGCAAAGTGAGCACTTAACGCTGGGGCGCCTGTCTATCGCTGCCGGAAAGCACACTTTGATCGAAAAGCCGTTGGCGACCACTGCCGACGAAGCCCGAGCGCTGGCCGCGGCGGCTCAAAATGCCGGAGTCCTACTGATGGAGGCGCTGTGGAGCCGCTACCTACCGCAGACCTCCGTGGTGCGCACTCTGGTCAACGACGGGTTCCTCGGGGATGTCCGTTCTGTGGTCGCCGATCACGGCCAGGCCATTCCTGGCTACCCGCATCATCGCCTTCACCGCCGTGAACTGGGCGGAGGAGCACTGCTCGACCTCGGCATCTACCCCGTACAACTGGATTCGATGGTACTGGGGAAGCCACAATCGATCACGGCGATCGGCGGTCTGCTCGATACCGGCGTCGACGCCTTCTCCACTCTTGTGCTTGGACATGGGCGTGATGTCCAATCCACCCTCACCACCAGTCTTGCCGTCCGCACTCCGTCCACCGCAGTCATCTCCGGCACACAAGCGAGTATCGAGATGGATGGTTCCTTTTACATGCCGACCACTTTCCGCCTCGCGGGCAACGATGGTGACGCAATGGTGTGGAACGATACGACCGGGGTGACGTCCATGGCCGGGCTGTCTTGGGAAGCGACGGCATTGGCGCGATTCGTTGGTGAAGGCCGTATTGAATCACCCCTCCATACTCTGGACGAGACCATCTCCATCCTCGAGACACTTGACGAAGCGCGCCGTCAGCTCCATGAATCCGCATCGCTTTAGACAACCCGTCCTTCCGTAGGCGCCGACCTCCCGGCCGTTCCGGCACTGGAGGCCTTTTGGGCAACATTTGGAAATATCTACGCAAACAGGACTGAAAGTGACAGTACCTTTGTTTAGGTGAACATGGATCAGGAGAACACAAGCATCGAGGCTCCGGCGGGAGAGTCCAAGCAGTCCAGGAAGCTCGCGGCCAAGAAGCGCGCCGCCAGGGGCCCATCCATTGGGGACGTGGCAAAGGCCGCAGGCGTGTCCGCACAAACGGTTTCCAGGGTTTCCAACGGACTCACCAACGTCGAAGAATCCACTAGGAACAGAGTCCTCGATGCAATGAAGGAACTTGGCTACCGGCCCAACAGAGCCGCGCGTGCACTGAAGAGCGGCCAGTTCAAATCCATCGGCGTCGTCATGTTCACGCTCTCCAGCTTCGGCAACATGCGCACCCTGGACGCCATTGCGACCGCTGCCTCACGGGCTGGCTATTCAGTGACGCTCATACCCGTGCAGGATCCCACTACCGGAACCGTGTCCGGGGCTTACGAAAGACTGCGCGAACAGCAAGTGGACGGTGTGGTGATCATCTTCGAGGCCCACCTCCTGGATGAAGCTGACATATCTCTTCCTGAGGACCTCCCGGCAGTGGTGATCGATTCCAATGCCGGTTTCGGCTATCCCATGGTGGATACCGACCAGGCCCAGGGTGCACGGTTCGCTACCCAGCACCTTCTGGACCTTGGCCACCAACAGGTGTGGCATATCGGTGGGCCCACCACCTCTTTCTCGGCGACGCACCGGGAAGAGTCATGGCAGCGGACATTGGAAGAAGCCGGGATTGAGGCTCCCCCGGTCCTCCATGGCGACTGGTCCACAGAATCCGGCTACCAAATCGGCTTGGAGCTTGCGGGCAACCCGGATGTCACCGCCATTTTTGCCGCCAATGACCAAATGGCCCTGGGGGCAATGCGGGCTCTGCACGAACAAGGACGGAGCATCCCGGACGATGTCAGCATTGTGGGATTCGACGACTTGGACGAGTCCACCTCCTTCTGGCCGCCTCTGACAACCATCCACCAGGATTTCTACGCCGTGGGCCGCCTGAGCATCGAAAACCTGCTTCAGCAGATTGCCGGCACCGGTTCGGTGGACGATTTCACCACGGTGCCTACCAGCATGGTGGTGCGCAAGAGCACTGCCGCTCCCCCTGCCAGCGCAAGGCCACCTGCCCGGAAAAAGCGCGTAGCTGCGGATAAGGGCTAGCCCTCCTCCGCAGCTACACCGTTCAATACTGCTTACCCCTTGCTTGCGCCCAGGGTAAGCCCGGCCACGAACTGTCGTTGCAGGACCAGGTAGATGATCATGGTGGGAATCAAGGTGATCATGGCACCGGCCGCGATCAGGTTGTAGTTGCTCAGGAACTGGCCCTGAAGGTTGTTGATAGCGGTGGTGATCGGGAGCCTGTCACCGCTCTGGATAAACAGCAACGGCCAGAAGAAGTCGTTGTAGATGAAGATGACTTGAAGCGTGCCCAGTGCTGCGAGTGCCGGACGGCAGAGTGGCATGATGATGTTCCAGTACTGCCGCCAGATTCCAGCGCCATCCACCAACGCAGCTTCCGTCAGGTCTTGCGGCAGGGCTTTCATGTAATTGGAGAGCACAAAGGTGCAGAAGCCAATCTGGAAAGCAGTGTCCACGATGATGACAGCTATGTAGGTATTGAGCAGGTTACCGGAGTCGCTGATGGAGTACGGCAGGGAAACATGTTTGAACATCTCAAACAGCGGTGCTGCAAGGACCTGCGGTGGCAGGAGGTTGCCGGCGGTGAACATGATCAGCAGCGTGATGTTGAACTTCCAGCTCACCCGCGATACTGCAAAAGCCATCATGGACGCGAAGAGAAGCGTCAGCAGGACGGTGGGAACGGTGATCAGGACTGAGTTAAGGAAGTACTTCGAGAATCCTCCCTGGTTCCACGCCTGGACGAAGTTCTCGAAGCCGAAGCTGCCGCCGAAGCTGAAGTAGCCGTATTTGTCGGTGTCCTCTTTGGGACGGAGCGCCGTATAGAGCGACCAGAGCAGCGGCACAAGCCAGATGGCGGCCATAACGATGAGGAAGATGTGAGTGCCATAGTGGCGTTTGCCGGTCTTGCCGGTCCTGCCGTTCTGGACTGGAAGGGTACGGGCGATGGTGCTCATGCCTCTTTCTCCTTGCCGAAGGTGCGGATGAGGTAGAAGACAATCGGTACCAAGGAAATCACGAGCAGTACCACGGCCAATGCTGAACCGACGCCGATCACCTGTCCTTCACCGATCAGGTTTTGGATCACCAGGGCGCTGAGCAGTTCAAGCCCGTTGGTGCCGCGGTTGATGACATAGACAATGTCAAAAGCGCGGAGGGACTCAATGATGGTGATGACCACGATCACGATGTTGACCGGGCGCATGGCGGGGAAGACTACTCGGAAGAAGGTCTGGACAGCATTTGCGCCGTCAATCGACGCTGCTTCCCTGAGGGCGGGGTCAACACCCTTCAGGCCAGCCAAGTAAAGGATCATGACGTAGCCTGCGTGGCGCCACGTAGCTGCGATCATGGCGGCCCAGATGTTGACGTTCGAATCACCGAACCAGTCCACGGCCTGGGGCGTGCCGGCCGTACCGAGCAGGAAGTTCAGCAGACCGCTGTCGCGGTTGTAGAAGAGCTGCCAGATGATACCGATCAATGCCAGGGAGAGCATGACGGGCGTGAAGAAGATGCTTTGGTAGATCTTGCTTCCCCGGATCTTCTGGTCCAGGAGCACAGCGAGCAGAAGGCCCAGCGGCGTTGCAATCAGGGCCAGGAAAGCCAGCCACAGCACGTTGTGCTGCATGGCCGGCCAGAACGGTGGGTAGTTCTGGCTGATGAACTCATAGTTTTCCGTCCCGGCAGACTTGATGTCTGCCAAGTCCAGCCCGTTCCATCGGGTGAAGCTCAGCCCAATTGAGGCCAGGGTGGGCAACCAAACGAACAGCAGCTGAATGAGCGTTGGAAGGCCCACCATGATGCCAAGGACGATTTTGTCCCTGCGGCTCAGGCGGCGAACCTTCCTGGACTTATTGCGCTTTCTTCCGGCAGTTGCCGGCGAGGCGTGTGCTGCCCCGCGTTGGGCGCCCCCTGCAGGGGGCCCACTGTTCGGGGAGGCCGGTTTTTCGGCTGTGGTACTCATGGGAATTCCTTTGGTATTCGTCGCACAGGGGCCGGCCGCGGTGCGACCCGCGGCCGACCCTTGCTCGGGAAGCCTGGCCGGTTGACCAGCAACCGTAGATCCAGGGCAGTCCTGCGCTATTGGGCCGCGTAGAGCGACTTTGCCTGCGCTTCCAGATTCTTCACGTCGACGCTTCCATCCTTAATGAAGGATTGAAGAGCCGGGATCATGACGTTGTTGGCCATGGCCGGCAACGCATCGCGGTCCAGGAACTGGCTGATGTACTTCGCGTTGGCAATGGTGTCCGCACACTTCTTGTTCAAAGCAGAGTACTTGGACGCGTCAGCGCCCTTCACCGTTGCGATGTTGGAGGTATCCACGGCCGCATAGGCGTCCTGGCCCTCAGGAGTTCCCATGAAGGCAAGGTAGTCGCGGGCTGCCTGATTCTCGCCACCCTTCTTCGACAGCAGCAGGCCATCGATCGGAGCCTCAACGGCGTCAGTGCCTTCCATGGCGATCTCGGGGAACGGGAAGAAGTCGATGTCCGCCAGAACTGCGGGATCCGTGAACTGCTGTGTCACGAATGAGCCCAGGAGATACATGCCGGTCTTCTTGGCCTCGAGGGCTTTGGCTGCGTCCTGCCAAGTCTGCCCCAGTGCTGCGGGGTCCTGGAACGGCAGGAGTGCTTTCCAGGTATCGAAGACGTCGCTGACCTTCTTCTGATCCCAGCTTTCCTTGTGGGCAGTAAGGTCTACGTGGAACTGGTACCCGTTGAGCCGCATGTTGATGTAGTCGAAGGTGCCCATGGCCGGCCAGCCGTCTTTGTCGGCGAAGCCGATCGGGATGATGCCATCGGCCTTCATCTTGGCCGACAAGGTTGTCAGCTCATCGAAAGTGGCCGGAACCGCGTAGCCCTTTTCTGCCCAGAGACTCTTCCGGTAGAAGAAGCCCCATGGATAGTTGTAGTTGGGAACCAGGTACATTTTTCCGTCAGGACCGGTGGAAGCCTTCTTGATGGCGTCGGAGAAGTTTCCGCCGATCTTCTCCCAGACGTCGTCGACGGGAGCTAGCAGGCCCTTCTCGGCGTAGTACTGCATGCGGTAACCGGCGAACCAGGTGAAGGAGTCATCCGGGCTGCCCTGCAAGTAGGAGTTGATCTTGTTCTGAAAGTCGTTGTGGGGAACCACGTTGGTCACCACGTCGAAGCCCGACTTTTTGGTGAAGGCGTCCGTTACTGCCTTGTAGGCAGCGCGGGGAACTTCGTCCGATGAACCCGAGCCGAAGGTGAGGCTTTTTGATGAAGCACCAGGCGCGGGTCCGGAACCACCCGTGCATGCTGACAGCAAAGGGATGCCGGAGGCGGCGACGGCGCCAATTCCAAGTGTCTTGAGGAAGGTTCGCCGTCCTGGACCGGCGCCTTCCGCCGCCTGGAACGGGCCAAGATTTACAGCCATGATTACTCCTTTGGATCGTGGTTCTTCGTGAGACTGTCCAACATCCGGATGCGCACCGTGAGATAGCTCAAGTGTGGGCCTGTGGAAGCAGAAAGTCGCCGGATCTAATCAACATTCTTGTGGATGTTCACGTAAACATTGAGTTGCAAGAAGTTTACGTAAACATCGTTGGTTTGACAAGGGATTTCTGCTGCATTCCGGTAGTTTTACGGGAGCGCGGCAAGCACCCCCGATATCAGGGGGTTCCCGCTTCCCGACGCCCGGCCTCGCGGGCCTCCTCCACCAGCCGGACCAGCTCCTTCTTCCGCCGCTTGCGCCCCCGGAAGAGACCCGCAAACAGAAGCAACAAAGCAACAAGAACGGCGAGCTGCGGCCACGGAATCGCCCAGAGCGCCACATTTTCCCACACCGGGTCCAGCGTCTGAGTGGCACCGTCAGGGGCAATCACCCCTTGCGAGACCGTCACTGGCAAGGTCATCATGCCCAGCGGCCACACCTGAGGGACGTGGATGCTGACGGATCGACGGTCTCCGGGCAGCAATTCGAGAGTTCGGGCTTCGTCGGTCCCAGCGGCCGGCCACCGGGCGTCGTTCACCATAGTGGAAGGGTCCACGGATAAACGGACGTTGCCCGTGTTCTCTAGGTCAACCGTGAGGTCCGCAGATCCGGGTTCCAAGGGATTCCACGACGTATCGTAGCTAGCGGTTGCCTTCATGCTCAGCGCGGGTTTTACCTCGCCTTTTACCCGAGTCATGACCCGGAACCCGACGCGGCTCTCCACGCCCAGTTGAGTCCCGTCCGAGCCACCTTGTGAATAGATCGAGGCAGCTATACCCGCTGCATGATCGCCTGGCGTCGCGTTGTCCGGGACCGTCACCGTGAACGGCACCACGGCGGTACTTCCCGCCGCTACGGTGACCGTCTTGTCCATGGAGATCCAGGTACCTGCAGCTACCGACTGTTTGTCGCCAGGGAGCATGTTGAAGCGGCCGGCCGGAGTGAAGTACCCATCAGCCGCAGTGAGAGAGAAAGTGACGTCCCTGTCGCTGAGGTTTCTGACCGCCAAATATTCATCCACGCTCACCCCGGAATCGAGTTCCAGTTCCACCCACGAGCGGCCGTCAGGGCCGGTAGCATCCGCGGGAGTCACGGCCCACGTGACCGGACTTGCCGTGGGATCACCGGTGGTGGCAAAGCCGGCCGGCGCAAAAGCGGCGCTGACAAAGATTACAGATGCCACAAGGTACATGGCCACGACAAGCCGCCTTGGGGCAGTACGACCGGCCCGCCCCAGCATTGGGAGCCTCATAGGATGAAGATACCTCCGGCGCATCTATTCAAACAGGGACAGAGTGAGCTTCGCGGTGTAGTCGCCCGGCGCCACGGCTGCAGGCGTCTTCATGAACAAGTCAGCGTTGGCTGTCCACTGCCCTTCAGTGGCAATTGCTCCCGAATCCAAAGCCAGCGCGAGCAGTTCCTGGTCCACCAGGCCTACTGCGTTTGCGCCGGAATCCATCGAGGTGTTCACCTGGTCGCCTTCGGCTACCTGACCGGACGCGCCGCCGTCGATGACTTTCGGTGCCCAGCCCAGGTGGGAGGCGCCTATGGCAGGTTGTCCCGCGCCGCCGGCGAAATCGGTTGAGGTACCCAGCACGTACCAGCCGGCACCGGCAGGGATCTCATCCGGGGACCGGGTATCTGTCACCGTCACGGTAGGCAGGGTGCCCTTGAACTGCCGCACCGTGGGTGTGGAGCCATCCTCAGTCAGGGCCGTGGCGGTGCCCGCCACGCTCATGGCCAACACACCGCCGTCTACGATTTCGGTAATGCCGACATTGACATCGACGTCCTGATCGCCGTGGTTCTGGTCTGCCATCGCCATTCCGGCGACACCCAGCAACAATGCCGTTGCAGTCGAAATGGCTGCGCCTCGGGCCAGGAATTTATGTCGGTTCACTTTTCATGCTTCTTTCACGAAGGTCCGGCGATTCAGCCGGGAAGGTTGGGGGCAAAAGAGGCTGGTGGCCCGCCAATCAGGCGGGCCACCAGCGTCAGGTTAGTTGCAGGATGCTGCGTTGTAGGCGGCGTTCGCTGTCACTGTCACGGCTTGTCCGTTCACTGTGGCCTTGGCTTCAACGGCCACGGTGCCTGCTGGTACCGAAGCAGCACGGGTGCTGAAGGCGTGGAGCGCGTTCTTGCCCGGCTTGACCTCAGCGAAGGTCTTGGTTCCGTAGACCGACGTGAAGGTAGCCTGAACCGACTTGGTGTCGTTGTTCGTCAGTTGCGCGGTCACGGTGACCTTGCCGGCAACACACTTGGTGCTTGCCACTGCGGTGACCTTCAACTGCGGTGCGGTCTCGGTGAGCACCGGGTTGGCGATCATCAGCCAGCTCAACTGCACATCCGGACCACGGGTGGGGCTCAGCGAGAAAGTCAGCTTCCCGTCCGTGCCCACCGTGACGTTCTGGTAGGCCGCGGACTGGTAGTCGCCGCTGTAGTCGTGATCAGCCTCAACCACTGCACCGTTGACGGTGACCTTCGCTCCGCGGTCATCCCACTGGGCCCACGGATCGTAGTAACCGGCGTAAACCGTGTAGGTACCCGGAGCCAGATTATTGAACTTGTAGCTCAGGTCCCGGCCAGCTGCTGCGTAACGGAGGGTGGTGAAGATGTTGTCATCAGCGGTGCCTGTCACGCCGCTGCCTTCACTTTCATAACCCCAGCTCTTGCCCGTGACCGGGTCAGCACCGAACGGCTGGTCCGCTGCACTGTTCAGGACAGGACCGCCCTGGGCTGCCGCTGCCTTCAAGGCGGTCCAGTCAGCGGTCTGCTGCCCACCGGCATTCACTGCGTACTGAACACCATCCGGAACCACCGGGATGGTCCGGGTGAACGTCCGGTTACCGAAGCCGGGAAGCGTGCCCGTGGCAGTAATGACGCCCACGGTGTTCGTGTTGCCACTGACCTGCCAGGTCACCGGCTGGGTGGAGCTCTGCCCGTTCTGGGTGACCGTCACGGAGTTCACACTGAAGGTTGAGCCCACAGCCAGGCTGGCAGGAACACCTGAGACGTCCCATGCAGCGTTCGCGTCGAGGTCCTCAAGTTTCCACTCAGACGGGGCCTTCACTGCCAGGGTCTTGCCGCCTTCGCCCATCTGGATAGGCATCCACACCATGGGTGCCGTGGCCAGGGCCTGGTCCGATCCGCCGTTCCAGCGGTCACCCATATAGATGAACTTGCCGTTAGCCGGGTCTACGGGGATCACCGAGGACGGCTGGGAGTTGTTGGAGTTCCAGGACACGTCACTGCTGAACGGATCTCCCTTGTCGGTCCACTCCCCCAGGATGCTGGTGGCCGTGCCGTACCGTGACGGGTTGGGCGACCAACCAGTGGTTCCCGAAGAGATGATGAAGTAGCGGCCGTTGTATTTCATGATGGCCGGTGATTCACGGGACTGGTTGACGAAGGCCCGCCGGAAGTCCACACCCTCCACCGCGGTGTCCGGCGAAGCGGACAGGTAGGTGTAGTCAGCGTTGAGCTTGGAGATGAACATGGTGGCGTTTTCTTCGCTGGAGTAGATGATGTAGCCCGTGCCATCGTCATCCACGAAGAGGTTCATGTCCCTGGCCATGCCCGGGTTATTCGGAGCCTTGTTGGTGGGATCGCCGGCCGCTGCCTTGTGAAGGCGGTAGCTGTCGATGTACCGGAACGGCCCGAAGGGCGAATCGGAGATTGCTACGCCGGCGTTGGCTTTGGCGTACTGAGCGGTAGACCACGACGACGGTCCGTCAGCGTGCACCCACATGACCCACTTGTTGGTGGCAGCATTGTAGATGACCTTGGGTCGCTCAAGGATCGGCGGGGTCTGGCCATTCACAGGAACCGTACCGAGGTCACGGTAGACGGCGTCCTTCTGCTCCGTGGTGTAACCCGAGTACAGGTTCTGGAAGTACGGATCCGAGTCGATTTGCCCGCGTGAGGACAACGTCTTCAGCGCAACTCCCTCGTCCTTCCAGTTATAGAGATCGTAGGAGCTGTAGCCGTGCACGCCCGGTGCCGAGTGGTAGCCGTTGGTACGGTCTTCGCCGTACAGGTAGTAGATGGTCTTGCCGGCGGAATCCTTGGACGTGACCACCTGACCACCGTGGGCTTGGATCAGATTGCCGTTGTTGTCCCGCCAGTCCTGGCCGGGCCGGAAGCTGTTGTAGCCGGTGCCCTCGCTGGCGTTCCGGAGGGTGAAGGTCTGGTTGGCCCCGCCGTTGGAGGTCCATAGCCCGATCCAAGCACCTTCGTGCGTGGAGTTGTTCGAGACGTCCAGGACCTGGTGAAGGCCAGCATTCAGGAGGCTGAACGAGCTACCGTCCGTGGTGCTGAACAACCACTGCGCCGAGCTATCCGTGCGGGCTTCCTCATCGGTGATGCTGCGCAGCGTGGTGCCATTGGAATCAGCGGCCAAAGCGCGGCCATCGGCGAGCCTGAGGACAAAACGGTCACGGGTGGTGCCGTCTTCATCAGCGATGAGGGTTGCCTTCCACACCTGATTGCCGCCAGCCACCGAATCAGAGAGCACCGTCTTGGGAGATCCGTCCGAAGCCGAAACTGCGCGGCCACTCTGAACTCCAACGAAGCTGTAGGACTGTCCATCCTGTACCGCCGGCGCATCGGCAGCGACGCCGGATGCCCCGTTGACCACGAAGGTGGTGACGGACTTGGCAGGAACAGTCAGCGTCGCCGAGCGCGTTCCGGCGTCGACGGCCACGGCGGCACCACTGACAAGTGCGTTGGCCGTCGGGTCGCCGGACGGAGACTGGGTGGTCACCACCGGGGTAACCGTTGCACCAGCGGCGATCGTTGCGAACTTGGACAAGTCCACCTTGATGGTCTTGGCCTGGTCGGAATCGTTGGTGTGCACCATCGACAGGCCGGAACCATCGGCCTTCAGCGCAGATGTGGTCTTGCCGTCGCTGGTGGGAATGATCCGGTCACCCGGTGCGATGTAATGGGTGAAGTTGCGGATGGTGTTGTACTTCGAGTTCACCGTGGTGCGGCACGAAGGATCTGCGGCGCCTGCAGCCAAACGCCGCACGGAGTCGCCGTCGGCGTTGCAGTCGAAGTCGATGAAGACGGATCCCCAGTTCTTCTTCTCGCCCAGTTCCATGTTGTAGAGGTCTTCAACCGGCTGCCACAGCACCCAGGACTCAGGATCGAGCTCACGGAGGTCATCTGTTATGCGGGTGGCCATGCCCAGACCGTTTTCGATGCTTTCCGGGTTCCAGGAGTCACCGCCCCAGTTGCCTTCGACTTCGCTCATGGACAGCGGCTTGTCCGTTGCCTTGGCGATGTCGCGAACCGCGAGGCGGTCGCCAGTGGAGTAGGTGTGGACGTTCAGCTGGCTGACAGCCTCCTTGGTTTCCGGAGTCCAGCCGTTCCAATCTTCCAGGAAGCGGCTCGGCGACGTCTCATCCGGACCGGAGACCTTGGCCTCAGTGGCGGTGCCGGGCTCGGCGAGCTCGGCAGCCATGGCGGTCAGCACCTGGGACTGCAGGGCGGGGCCTGCGTGAGCACCCTCTTGGCCTCCCCCATTGGGCAGCCCGTTGCCACCGAAGGTGGTCTTCCAGTAGTTGGTGTTGGGTTCGTTGAGGGGGTTGATCGTGTCGAAACTGATGCCTTCAGTTTCTTCGACGTGTTCCGCTACCTTTTTGACGTAATTGACGAACTTATCGATGGCGGCGGGCTTGATCTGGTCGGCGTTGGGGTCCGTACCGCCACTGACGTAGCCGCTTTCGGTCATGAAGTAGGGCGGGGAGTTGCTGAAGGCCTCCCACGTGGTGACTTTGTCCTTGATGGCCGCGATCCAGGCGCGCTGGGAGGCATCGGCGTCGAGGTTGTAATCGGAGTCGTTCTCGCCGGTCCACGCGGCCAGGAAACGGTCCCGATCAGCGTAGTTGGTGGTGATCGGCCCGGCCTGGTCAGAGAGGCCCGTATTCGGGTTCCACCAGCCGGGAACGGCGCCACCCGGACGGAGGTAGTCGGGGATGTCAGTGGCATTGCCGCCACCCACGTTGTAGCGGGCGATGTTGAGGTTCAGGCCGTCGTCACCGAAGACCTTGTCAATCAGATCGTTCCGGATGGCTTCCGGGTACTGGCCTGTGGCGTTGGCCATCCAGACCAGGCTGGTGCCCCAGCCTTTGAACGACGGCCCGGCCTGTGCGGGGTTGGGGGTCAGGACAAGATCCTCAGCAGCGGAGGCTGGCGAGGCTAGTAGTGGCAGGGTGCCCAGTGCGAGGGTTGAAGCCGCTAGGGCCGCGATTAAACGATGACGCGACGATGCGTGCGAGCTCGACAACATTGTCTAAATCCAATCCGTTCATGTTTACGTGAACATAGAAGAGGTTTACGTAAACATACAGTGACGCACGTCACCCGTCAAGGGGTGATCTTTGCTGGCCGCCCAATGTCTTCCACCTGGCCGCGGGGATAGCGCATTCCCACTGGAACCCACTATCCCCGGGACTTTTTATCCCTCGAAGGGACTAGTGCATGCCGAATTGGTAGCTGAACGGCACCGCCTTCCCCGGGCAAACCTCCTGCCACAAGGCCGAGATCGCATCTTCGCCTTCGCGGAGGTCCGGAATCTCGACACCCTCGCGCAGGATCGCCGCTGCCCCGCCGGGGTTCCCCGTCCGTGCGAGCGCCAATGCCTTCAGGAACCTCAAACGTCCGACGCCGGGGCCCTCCTTGGGTGCGGTGTCGTTCAGTTCCAGCGCCATGGCCGGGTCGCCGTGCCGGATGCTCAGCGTGACAGCCTCGGTGAGCAGGGACGCGTTGGCGGGGTCGGCAGCCACACCCTTCCGAAGCCACGCGAGTCCTTCCGCTTCCTGTCCCCCAGCGAGCAAAGCCAATCCCAGCCCCCGATGGGCAAGCGCCTTGGTCCGCGGCCTCACATCGTTGGCCGCCACTACCTCCCCATAGAGGGCTTCGGCCCCTTTCAGGTCCTGGCGGGCATGCTTGATGGTGGCCAAGTGGAAGCGGGCCTCCGGGCTGTCCTGACCTGCCAGCAAGTCTTCCCAGTCAGTACCGGCGACGAAGCTGGGCGCGCCGTCGAACGCTTTTCCATGCAGCAGCCTCAGCCACGGTTCCTGCTCCCCCGTGATGCTTTCATCCACGAACGGTGTTCCACTCTCGTCCACCCAGCCTTTGCCGGTCCTCAGCCGCCGGGCCCGCTCCACCACGCCCCAGCCACTGCCGTGCAGCAACATTTTCGACGGCGGGACGTCGGCATCTGCGATGGCTGCCGGAAGCATCGCCTCGAGTTCTTCGTGCGGCAGAAGCCCTTCCAAACGTTCGCCGGCGTGCGCCACCGCAGCGGCCCAATCATCACCGTGGGAGGTCCCGGGGTCCAGGTGTCCGTTCCCGTAGGCCTCCACCCACGCCCATTGCGCACCGGCAGGCATCACCAGGTGTTCAAACTGGGTCTGCGCAAGGCCAGCCTGGATTTCGGCGTACGGTCCGGCTCCGGGGCTCAGCCATTCCTGCCACCGTTTCCCGCCCTGGCCCTGGCCCCAGACGAAGAGCTTCTTTCCCCGCAGGAGTCCCGTGGACAGCATCGCCAGCCCATCGCCGTCGTCGTCCGCGGCCACAACCCAACGCCGTTCGGAGGGGTCGATGTCGAAGAAGAAGTCGGCCGCGTGAGGGCTGTTGACCAGCCAGGTTCCGTCGTACCCCTCATGGCTGGTGGGCCGGACGCGGGTGATGTCCGTGGTGTAGTCACTGCCGAATGCTTCGTCCGCCGGGGCGATCACGCGGGTGCGCTCCGTTTCGGGGATGGCGGCGTTGCTCCACCAATACATGGGGACATCGTGGTCATTGGGGTTCCGCAGCCGGACGGCGGCGAACAGAACGGCTGAGTCTTCCGGCAACCAAATGTCCACCTGAAACACCACTTCCCTCAGCCGTTCAAACTCCCAGAGGCGAAGGATGTGCTTGCCGTCCTCGGTGTGGACGATTGCGGTGTGCAACGGATCGCAGCTGGTGGGCGAATGTCCACGGGTTCCGATGTTCCACTCAAGCCCACCGGCAAACCACGCCTTGCGCAGGGCAATATTGGCCAGCTGCGGAGCATTGTGGGTGTGGAGGAGCTGTTTGCCGGTGGCTTTGTCGAAAAGCTCCCAGATGCGGCCGCCCAGCGAAGGGATGACTGTCACCTTGAGTTTGCTGTTTTCAAGCACGACGGCGGGTACTTCCCTGGGTGCCGCCTCACGGCTGTACCCGTCCTGCATGAGATATGGGTAGATGTTGGGCACCACTCCGTATCGGGCCGACGCCTGGAGTTCCTCCGGCACGCCCTCACCCACGGTGTAGGGCTGATCAAGTTCGGCGGCCACCACGGGCAGGGGATTGAGCGGACCGGTTTCGGCCATGGTCAAGGTGATGGTGGTGACGGTGAGGTTGGAGCTCGCGGCAGTTGTCACGTCAGTATCCGATCGTCAGGAGGAGGCCGCGCTGCGGCTGGAGGGTGATGGCTTCGCCGGGGGCGTAGCTTGCTGCGGATTGGAATCCTGGAATGGCCGGGGCATGCACCGGGCCGGCGGCAGCGTCGTCGTCGTCGTCGTCGAAAATCAACGTCACCTGCTCAGTGTCCCCGGCCCATGACGCCAGCGCCACCACCAGTCCCTGAGCGGTCTCCCACGAGGTGGCAAGAACGTCCGGGTGGCTGGTCCGCACCGGTGATTCCGGGTCCCAGAAGCCGCGCATTTGCGCGCCCTCCAGCCCGGTTTCTGCCCAGAAATCCCAGAGGGGACGGTTGTCGACGGCGGGTGCCCGGCCGGTCATGCCGAACACCATCCCACGCCACGGGTTGCCGCCGCCTTCCAACATCTCGCCCATCAGCCCGAACGGGATTCCGGAGAGCTCCACCAACCAGTAATCGGGACCGGTGGAGTCGTAGTCGAAATACTCCCCCAGCCAGAGCCTGTCCACATAGGGCAGCTGCTCCATGTACAGATTGGCGGAGGATGCGTAACCGTCATGTGCCGTGAACTGGTTGGCAGAGTGGAGGTCGATCTCCGGACCGTCCACGCCGCGGTCTTCGCAGGCCCGCTCCAGGACCTTGCGGACCCGGAGCATTGCATGCCGGTCATAAGCAATGTCATCCAGGTAGATGCCGTCAATCCCGTCCTCGCCGGAGGCCAGCTCCTGCAGGCTCCGCACGTAGAAGTTCTCCCACCGCGACTCGCCAGTGGTCACCACGGCGATGTCCCCCACATTGGGAGCAAACCAGGCGGACACATAGCCAGTGCCGGCATGCTCCTGCAACCAGATGTGCCCCTTGCCCGGGCCATCGCTGAAGATCTCATGGTCCAGGTGCAGCAACGGCAACAACTCCGGGCTGTGGAAAGTGAGCTCCCTGACCGTGTTGTACACCTTTGCTTTTAGTCCGTGCCGGTGACACTCAGCCACATACCTCCGGAGCCTGTCCTGCGTCAGCAACGGATCGTTGATGTATGGTGCCGGTGCCGTGGCGTGATGGACGTTGACCACCGTGGCTCCCGCCGCCTTGATGTCCGCAGGCTCCGCCGGTTGGTGGAAATACCGCTTGGCAAGGTGGTTGCCGGGCTGGATGGGTTTGAACGGCGTCAGCAACAGGCGGAAATTGAAGTCCAGGGGTTCACGGGCCGCCAGAGTCCGCGCGCCACTGTGCGCACGGACTGTCACTGTCCCCTCGCCGGTCCGAAGCTTGACCCCTCCCTGGACTGCGGTGCCGGAACCGGACACCTGGCGGTTGGCCCAGGACGACGGTTCCACCAGCGGCTTACCGAGGTAGAAGTTGGTATTCAGTGGACGCTCGTAGTTGCCGTCCCGGAGTGCCAGCTGCATCCCCACATTCACGCTACCCAGCCACAGCGCATCCTGGTTCCTCGCCGCAACGTCCCAGGTCCAATCCAGGGATTCCGGACGCCGCCCGCCCGGGACTCCCAAGCCCATCGCGAGCGGAACCGCAGCCTCATCAAACGCAAGCCGCAGGCCGACGTCGGGCACCTCCAGGGTTCCCAAGGACCTGAGGCGGAGTGAGTACGAGACCGCACCATCGGCCTCGAGGACGCCCTTCAGCTCCAGCCACAACGCAGCGTTTCCGTTCTTTGCGCCCGTCCATGTGGACTGCCACGAGACCCGCCCGGGCCCCTCCTCCGTGAAGGTCAGCGGCGGGTGACTCCACCGGATACCGTCGATCTCCAGCAGCATCGGACCGCTGAAAAGCCCGACGCCGGGACCGTCCGTTGCGGTCACGGCCGCGGTGAAGGTGGACGTCACCTGCGCCGGAAGCCCCGACTCCGTCAACTCCAGGACCCTGCCAAGGATCCCCAACGTCCTGCTGTCCCGGTCCAAGGTGATGGCGGTGAAAGGACGGACCAGCCCGGCATCCTGGGCCACACTGGAATCCAGCCAGGCCAGGCGCCGCAGGTAGCGCGGATCGCCGAAACCTCCCCCTGGCTGGTACTTGTCGCTTGCCGCAGCAACCTTGTCTACAGTGGCCACATCGCTCGCAGCAGCCACATCGTGCGCCGCAGCAACCTTGTCCGCAGTGGCCACATCGCTTGCAGCAGCCACATCTCTTGCAGCAGCGTCGCGTGCAACAGCCACTTTGTTCCCAGCAGTAACGTCCAAGCAGACCTCAACAGCTTGGGCAGCGTGACCGGAGGCGGTGACTGTGACCACCGCTTCGTGGCGCCCTCCAGCACTGTCCTCGGGGACAGGCAGTAAGACGTAGAGTGCGCGCACCGTCCCAGCCCGAAGATCCAGAGTCCTTCGCCACGGCTTGCCGAACCGGTCCACGCCGTCGGTGTTGAGGCAGTGTCCGCCCGCCGGAGAGGCCACCTGCACTTCGACGCCTTCCAGGTCCTCCAGCGCGTACAACCCCAACTGGACTACATAGTCCTCCCCGCATTGGGCCAGCGCGTGAAAGTTTTGGGCCGGCCCCTTGATCACCCAGTGCGCCGGAAGCTCCCGCCGCAGGGAAAGGGGATTCAGCCGATCCTCCGGAAACAGCAGGAACGCCTTGCCGGCATGCCTGTTGTGCAGTTGTTCCAGCTCGTCCGCGCGGGCAGTGAAGTTCATCGGGGCAAACGAGTCGCGCTGGCTCGCGGCCTCATAGCGAAGGACAGTTGCTTGGGGAATCGGGCCCTTGGCGGCCTGCCATGGTGAAGACAAGACGCCGGCCGCCCACCCGGGCTCCGCCGAGGGCCGGTACGGGAGGTACTCCGCCTGCGGATAGTGGGGTTTCCCCAGCATGGCGTACGGCAGGTAGTAGACGAAATAGAGCCCCGGACCATCCGTGGGCTCGAAAACGATGGTTCCTGCCTCCCGGGTGGCTTCTTCGACCACCACATTGCGGACCCGGGTCCCGCTTCTTTCCGAGATCACGATGACGTCCACCGATAATGGGTCCTGGTCTTGGCGACGCCATGGAATCAGGAGCCGGCGGGCGGGTACTTCGCCTTGCTCGTCCCGGTCCCGTTCCTGGACTTCAATCACGAACCGGTGGTTTCCATAGCGCAATTGGTCCCACGTCCCGATGCCGCATTCCACCTCCGGGTGGCCTGTTGTCCGCTTGCTTCCGGCAAGTGGGTGGGCGGGCATGACAACCGGTGAAACCGGCGTGGGCAGCGGCATCGCTGGGACTCCTGAAGGTAGCTTCCGGGATGTATTCACCGAGTTGGTGAATCCTTACATCATCCCGGCCTCCTGCGGCCCGGTAAAGGGTTATTGCGATGCGTACTTACTGGGATTCATACGGCGGGGCGCATGCCGTATCCATCCTTGGCTATGAATGCCGCACGCTCGGGCTTCAGATCCCGGCGTCCAGGTTGAGCGCGTTCACCATCGCTTTGGCGGCCCGGACCACTTCACGGTCTGTGACTGTGTAGGCGGTAGGATCGGCCCCGTCCTGGGCACCAAGGGAGATGGTTCCCTCCCCCAGGGTGGACACGGTCTTCTTGGCGGACAGATGGACGGCGGAAAGACCGGCGGCGTGCATGGCAGGGATGTCTTCGAGTGCCAGTCCCCCGCCAGCCATGATTTCCAAGGCGCCCGCTGCCCGTTCGACCATGTCCGACAAGGTTTGCAGCCCAGCGCCCGCGGTGGCCGCATGCCCGGAGGTCAGCACCCTGGTGAACCCCAGTTCCAGCAGCCGCTCCAGCGCAGCTATGGGGTCTTTGGACTGGTCGATGGCACGGTGGAAAGTCAGTTGCACTGCAGGGTTGGCCTCTTTGGCAGTGTCCACGAGCCGTTGGATCGCATGAACGTCCACTTCGCCTGAAGGCGTCAGGGCTCCGACCACCACTCCGTGGGCGCCCTGTGCCAGCAGGTGGCGGATCTCATGGACCATGGTGTCCACATCCGATGCCGAGTATTGGAAATCTCCTGGCCTGGGACGTATCAAGGGATGGATTTCCAGGCGTCCATCGACGTGCTCCATGCTTGCCTCCATGAGCCCCTGGCTTGGAGTAATGCCACCAAGTTCCAGGCTGCTGCACAGTTCAACGCGGTGCGCACCCTCGGAAGCGGCGGCACCTGCGCCGACGGCACTGACCACGGCAATTTCAAGTTTCATGCTGAAACTCTACGCGGACTCAGGCTTGGTACTGTTTCAGCTTTTCCTTTTGCTCCGGAGTGAGCCTGAGGACCCGTCCGGTGGCTTCAGCTACGAAGGCCAAATGAGTGGTGGCCTTGACGCAGTCTTCCCGGGTAACGGGATCCTTGATGACGTAGTGCAGATCGAAGCTTGCACCTTTGATCGCCCCCACCCAGATTTCCACAACGGCAGGAATGTTGCGGTAATCCAAGGTCCTGACGTACCGGACCTTGTGTTCGACCACGAGGGTCATGGTGCCTTCATCGACATCGTTGAACAGGGCAGCCGGCGGCTCTACGCCAGGAAGGCCTGCTCCGCGGGGTGGACCGAAGGCCGCAATACGGGCTTCCTCCAACATCCGGACGATCTGCACGTTGTTGATGTGCCCGTAAGCGTCCATGTCACCCCAGCGCATGGGTACTGAAACCTCCATGCGCCGGGGTGCCACGGACTCCGTCAGTGCTTCGGTGCTCAGCTGTGCACCGCCGTCGAATCGTCAACGGCGGTCTCTTCCTCACCCGCGAACTGGGACATGTACAGCCGGTAGTACGCCCCTTGGAGGGCGAGCAACCGGGCGTGGTTGCCCTGCTCCACGATCTTGCCGTTCTCCATGACAAGGATGGTATCGGCGTCCCGGATGGTGGAGAGCCGGTGTGCGATCACAAAGCTGGTCCGGTCCGTGCGGAGGGCAGCCATGGCCTTCTGCAGCAGCAACTCGGTGCGGGTATCAACGGAGCTGGTGGCTTCGTCCAGGATCAGCAGGGAAGGATCGGAAACGAACGCGCGGGCAATGGTGATGAGCTGCTTCTCACCGGCACTGACGTTGTTTCCTTCTTCATCAATGATCGTCTGGTAGCCGTCAGGCAGTGCACGGACGAACCGGTCCACATACGTGGCCTTGGCTGCTTCCATGATCTGGTCCTCTGTGGCGTCCAGGTTGCCGTACTTGATGTTGTCGTAGATGGTCCCGCCGAAGAGCCAGGCATCCTGCAGCACCATGCCCACCTTGGACCGGAGCTCGGAACGGGTGAGGTCCTTAATGTCCACACCATCCAAAGTGATCCGGCCGGCGTTGAGCTCGTAGAAACGCATGACGAGGTTTACCAGGGTGGTCTTGCCGGCACCTGTTGGTCCAACGATTGCAACGGTGTGCCCCGGTTCTGCAGCGAAGGACAGATCCTCAATGAGCGGCTTGTCCTCCACATAGCTGAACGAAACATGCTCGAACTCGACGTGGCCGTCGGTCTTGGCGGGCAGGTGGCGGGTGCCGTTCTCCTCTACCTCTTCCTCAGCGTCAAGGAACTCGAAGACACGCTCGGCTGAGGCTACGCCGGACTGGAGCATGTTCGCCATGCCGGCGATCTGCCCCAGCGGCTGGGTGAACTCACGGGAGTACTGGATGAATGCCGTGGCATCGCCCAGGCTCATGGAGCCCGAAGCCACCCGAAGGCCGCCTACCACTGCGATGCCTACATAGGACAGGTAGGACACAAAGTTCATGGCCGGGAAGATCACGCCGGAAACAAACTGCGCGCCGAAGGAGGCTTTGTAGAGTTCCTCATTCTTCTCATCAAAACGCTCCAGCATGTCCGCGTCACGGCCGAACACCTTCACGAGGTCGTGCCCGGAGAACGATTCCTCGATCTGTCCGTTGAGGGTGCCGGTGTTCTTCCACTGTGCCGCGAAGAGCTTCTGGCTGCGCGCGCCGATGACACCTGCCACGATGCCGGAGAGCGGCAACGCGATCAGGGCGATCAAAGCCAGCTCCCAGGACACGATGAACATCATGACGGTGATGCCCAGGACGGTCAGCACGGAGCTGACCAGCTGAGCGAAAGCCTGCTGCAGGCCCTGCTGGACGTTGTCGACGTCGTTGGTAACGCGGGAGAGGATGTCACCACGCTGGCGGGTGTCGAAGTAGTTCAGCGGAAGCCGGTTCAGCTTCTTCTGGACATCGTTGCGGAGCTGCTTGATGACCCGCATGACGATCCGGTTGAGCAACCAGCCTTGGGCCCACAGGAAAATGTTGGCCACAAAGTACATCAGGAGCACGATCGAAATCAGGAACGTCAGCTTGGGGAAATCGATCCCGTTGGTGAGCTCCATCTTGGACACCATGTCCGCAAAGTTGCCTTGCCCCTGCTGGCGCATCAGCTCGACGAACTGTTCCTGGGAGACCCCTTCGGGGATCTGCTTGCCCATGACGCCACCGAAAATGACGTCCATGGCGTTGCCAAGGACCTTGGGGGCGATGACGTTGAGGACAACTGAGACCACCACGAGGCCGATCACGATGTACACGCCGACGCTCTCTGGCTTCAGCAGGCCCATGAGGCGCTTGGCCGAGGGCCAGAACGCCTTTGCTTTCTTGGCCGGAACATCGCCGAACATGCCGCCGTCGGCCTCCGAAGGAACGTATTCCTCTTCTACGAAGTCGTCGTCGTCCAGGACCTCTGTTGCCACCTCGGCCTCGGCTGTTGCCTTGGCATCCTTGGCGGCCTCGGCTTTGGCGGCCCAGCCACGCTTCTTCTGCTGGTTCTGCTCGCTCATGCCACTTCCTCCACGCTCAGCTGGGATTCAACGATTTCCTGGTACGTCGGTGACGTCTCCAGGAGTTCGTCGTGGGTACCGCGGTCAACGATGCGCCCGTTATCCAGCACAAGGATTTCGTCAGCATCCGCGATGGTGGAGACGCGCTGGGCCACAATGATGACCGTCGCATCCCGGGTTTTGGCCTTCAGGGCCTTCCGAAGCCGGGCGTCAGTGGCGACGTCCAAGGCGGAGAAAGAGTCGTCGAACAGGTAGACGTTGGGCTTGGTGACCAAGGCACGGGCGATGGAAAGCCTCTGGCGTTGTCCGCCGGAGACGTTGGTTCCGCCCTGGGCGATGCGTCGGTTCAAACCTGAGGACTTTTCCTCCACGAATCCCTTGGCCTGGGCTGTTTCCAGCGCGTCCCAAAGTTCCTCGTCGGTGGCATCGGGTTTGCCGAAGCGCAGGTTGTGCTCGATGGTTCCGGAGAAAAGGTAGGGCTTCTGCGGCACGGCCGAGACTCGGCTGGTGATCTCCGAGGCATCCATGGCGGTGACAGGGACGCCGTCGAGCAGTACATCACCGGAGGCGACATCGTAAAGCCGCGGGAGCAGCGAGACCAGGGTGGTCTTGCCGGCGCCCGTGGAACCGATGATGGCCAGGGTCTTGCCCGGCTCGGCAGTGAACGAGATATTGCTCAGCACGGGAGCCTCGGCTCCGGGGTACTTGAAGGTAACGTCGCGGAACTCCACCCGCCCCTTCTTCTCGGCCGGAACCACCGGCGCGCTGGGGTTATGGATGGAAGGCTCGACGTCGAGCACCTCGCCGATGCGGTCTGCACAGACAGAGGCGCGGGGAATCATCATGGCCATGAATGTGCCCATCATGACAGCCATCAGGATTTGCAGCAGGTACTGCAGGAACGCTGTCAGGGCACCCACCTGCATCTCACCGGAGTCAACGCGCTGGCCACCGAACCACAAGACGGCGGCAGTCGAGAGGTGGAGGATCATTCCGATCGCCGGGAACATCAGGACGAACAGGTTGCCGATCTTTACGGACACGGCCGTGAGGTCTTCGTTGGCGTTGCCGAAGCGCTTGGCTTCGTGGGGTTCACGAACAAAAGCGCGGACCACGCGGATACCGATGATCTGTTCGCGCAGCACTCCGTTGATGGCGTCGATCTTGGTCTGCATGGAACGGAAGAGCGGCATGAGCCGGACCACAAGGTAACCCACCACGGCTACCAGGACAGGCACGGAAACCCATACAAGCCAGGAAAGGTTGAGGTCCTCGCGGAGGGCCATGATGATGCCGCCGATGCACATGATGGGCGTGGACACCATGAAGTTCAGGCCCATGAGGACCAGCATCTGAACCTGCTGGACATCGTTGGTTCCGCGGGTGATCAGCGTAGGGGCACCGAACTTGTTGACGTCCTGTGCAGAGAAGCTGCTGACCTGCCGGTACACGCTGCGGCGCAGGTCCCGGCCGATCGCCATGGCAACGCGGGAGCCGAAGTACACGGCGATGATGGCAGCGAGCACCTGACCAAGGGCCACGGCGAGCATGAGCGCGCCCGTCTGCCAGATGAAGTCGGTATCGCCGCGGGAAACACCCTCGTCAATGATTTTGGCGTTGAGGCTGGGAAGGTAGAGCGTGGCGATGGTGGACGCCAACTGAAAGATCAGCACGGCCACAATCTGCGGCAAATACGGCTTGGAGTAGCGCCGTATAAGGGTGACAAGCATGCCCACGGGTCCTTAGAAAAAGTGCACGAATGAGATAAGAGAAAGTGTTGCAGCAAGGGCTGACAGTATTAGCCTCCCTACTCTACGAAATCCTTTGCTCCGGCGAAACAACTTACGGAAAAGATCATCCCAGCGGAGTATTTGCCGTGTCGCTGATGCTCCCGCCGGCGCAGGAACATCGTCCCGCCGGCGCAGGAACATCGTCCCGCCGGCGCAGCAACATCGTCCTGCCGGTGCAGGAACATCGGGAGGCAGAGTCAACAAGGCGCCGGCTGGAATTCCAACCGGCGCCTTGTTTCCGCTGCTTCGAGCGGGGCAGTCATTTACTTCAGAATCACCCTGCGTGCTTGCCGTGGTCAGGCCGGGCTTCCACGCCTTGCAGGAGCAGCAGCGCCATGCGTTCCTGCTGCCGGCGTTCGCGCTTCAGTTCCTTGCGGATGGCGGCAAGTTCCTCGGCAGTGTTGGCCTGCTGTTCGGCAATGGCCTGCTGTTCCCGCAACCTCGCCTGCAGTTCCACGTTGGCGCGGCTTAGCTGCAGTTGCTGTTCGGCCAGGACGTACTGCGTGCGGGACAACTGCTCCTGCACGTCTTTGACGTCGCTGGCAGCTTTGACGTCACTGGCAGCTTTGACATTACTTGCAGCGTGCGGGCGTTCCTGGGTAAGGATCCGGGCGAACTCAAGGTCGAGGTCGGATCCGGAATCCTGGCGTGGGGCAGGGTGTCCGGCTTTCGGAACCTGCCGTTCCCCCACCGGAAGCCCCTGCCCGGCACCCAAGGTACCGGCGGCGTCGTCGTGCGCTTTCATTCCGTCCTCTTTTACGGCGTCCAGGGAGGAGGTATCCAGGGACATCCCGGCATCGCCGGAAGCGGTCGCCATGAGTTCCTTCTCCGGCGCGGCATCCACGGTCCGGCGCAGGGGGCGTTCCTTGATGAACAGCACTGCCAGAAGGGCCACGACGCTGATGATCGCGGAGATCAGGAAGATCTGGGCGGTCGCATCACCATAGGCAGCGCGCATGATGTCAGCGATGGGGGCAGGCATGTCGGCCAGGTCCATGCTGGCTCCGGAGCCGCCGCCCTGGACTGGAATGCCGGCAGCTGCCATGCCCTCAACGGCCAGGTCCTTCACGTGGTTGGACATGATGGCACCCAGGACGGATACGCCGATCGCGCCACCCACCGAGCGGAAAAAGGCCACCGAAGCACTGGCGGTTCCGATGTCCTTCGCCTGGACGGTGTTCTGGACAGCGAGGACCAGGTTCTGCATCAGCATGCCCAGGCCAAGGCCGAACACGCCGGTGTAGATGGCAACAATCCAGAGTTCAGTGGTGTGGTCCATGGTTCCGGCGAACGCGAGGCCGCCGATCAGGAGGACGGAGCCTGCAATCAGGAACCTCTTCCACTTACCGAAGCGGCTGATCAGGATACCGGAGGCGACCGAACCGATCAGGTTACCGGCAATCATCGGCAGCGTCAGCAGGCCGGCTTCGGTGGGTGTGGCCCCGCGGGCTACCTGGAAATACTGGCCCAGGAAGGTGGAGGAACCGAACATGGCGATACCGACAGCAACGGAGGCAATGATGGCCAGGGCCGTGGTGCGCTCGGAGATGATCTTGAGCGGGATGATCGGCTGCGCCACTTTGGTCTCCACGAACACCAGGACGGCCAGCAGCGCTACACCGCCACCCACCATGAGGGCTGATTGCCAGGAGAACCAGTCGTAGTAGTCAGGGTTGCCGGCGAAGGAAACCCAGATGAGGAGCAGGCTGACGCCCGAGGTCAGTAGGATGGAGCCCAGCCAATCGATCTTGGCAGGACGCTTGATGTGCTCGATCTTAAGGGTCACCTGAAGCAGGATGAGCGCGACGACGGCCAGCGGCACGCAGACGAAGAACGTCCAGCGCCAGCCGAGGGGGCTGTCAACGATGAAGCCACCCAGCAGCGGGCCACCGGCAGTACCCACGGCCATGACGGCACCCATGTAACCGGAATACTTGCCGCGGTCGCGGGGCGGAATCATCGATCCGATGATGGCCTGGGCCAAGGCGGTGAGGCCACCCATGGCAACACCCTGGATGACGCGTGCGGTCAGCAGGAGTGGAATGGTTTCCGAGAGGCCGGCCATGACCGAACCGGCTACGAAGATGATGATGCTCAGCTGGACCAGGAGCTTCTTGTCGAAGAGGTCCGCGAGCTTGCCCCAGATGGGTGTGGTGGCCGCGTTCGCCAACAAGGCGGCCGTGATGACCCAGGCAAAATCGGTTTGCGTGCCCTTGAGCTCGGACATGATGGTGGGCAGCGCATTGGCAACAATGGTGCTGCTGAGGATGGCGGTGAAGAAGGCCGCGAGGAGGCCCGTGAGGGCTTCCATGATCTGCCGGTGGGTCATGGGTGCTGCGGCTTTGTTGGCCGCGGTGCTGACTGAGGCGTCCGCCGCCTTGGTGTTCTGAACTGCTGGTGTGGCCATGGTGGCTCCTAAGCTGTCTGGTGTGTTGTGGTGGAGCCGGCCGCCGTTGCCCGGATTGAGTCCTTGAGGGACTCTGTGAGTTTGTTGATGACCTGGGAGGCCTCGAGGGCGTCAGCCTCGCTCCAATCCGCCAGGTAATCCCGCAGTCTCACGCTGCGTTGTTCTTCAAATTCGCGCAGTTTCGCTGCCCCTTCGGGCGTCAAGGCAAGGAGTTGGGCCCTGCCGTCGGCCGGGTCCGGCCGCCTGACCACGAACCCCAGATCCTCCAACTCCGTGACGTGCCGGCTGAGGACCGGGGCGCTGACGCCCAGGCGCGTGGCCAGATGCGTAGCGCGGGTCTCCCCCTCGCCGATGAACCGCATGACGCCCTGAACTGCCATTCCGACGTCGGGAACGCGGGCCATGTGGGCGGTGACCACGCAGCGCAGGGTGCGTTGAAGATCGAAGATTTGATGCACAAGATCGGTTGCTGTGGCAGAACCGACGGACATGGAAAACACCCCTCTTTTTGCTTGCCTAAAGCAACTATAACCTAATTTGATTGCTTTGGGAAACTAAAGATGACTCCGGGGTTTCAGCCTGCCAGGTGAATCGCGGCTCCTATGACCTCATCCACCCGGCGCGCCCGCTTGATTCCAGGAGGCACGGCGGCAACAAGCCAACTCTCGGGAAGCTCATCCTTGATGGGCACCAGCGCAACCTTGGCGTCGGCATAAACAGGAGCTACTCCCGGCCATGCGTGGGTCACGGAAATCGCCCTCCCGCTGGCCACCACGCCGCGAATGGTCTGCGCCACCACACTTTTCCAGCGAACCCTCGGCTCGATCCCCGCCGCAAGGTACATAGCCGTAACGCGTTCGGCGCTCGGCGGCACGTTGAAGAGAATGACGTCCTCGTCCGCAAGATCCGCGAAGCTGAGCGACGCACTTCCCGCCAAGGGGTGGCCGGCCGCGAGCATGAACTGGGGACGCGACTCCACCACCTTGACGACGTCGACGCCGGCCACCACTTGCAGGGAGTAGACGAAGGCAAGGTCCAGCTCCCCCTCCCCTACAGCCTTCTGCAGGTCTTCGGCCGCGCCCTCCACAAAGTCGAGTTCCACCTCGGGCCACTTCTCGGCGAAGTAGCCAATAAGCTCCGGGATGACCCGGGGCGAAATGGCCACCATGCAGCCAATGGAGACCCGTCCGCGCATCTCCTCATGCGACCCCAGGAGCGCACCGCCCCGCAGGTCCGCAGTCTCCCTGAGGATCCGGCGCGCCCGCAGCCCCAGCTCGATCCCCGCCGCCGTCGGCTCCACACGCTTGGCGCGGGTCCGGATCAGCAGGTCCAGACCGAGGCTCTTCTCCAATTGGGCAATGGCCATGGACGCTGCGGCCTGGGAAATATTGCTTTCGCTCGCAGCCTTGGTGAGGGATCCGTGATCGAGGACGGCCACGAAGTACTCGAGCTGGCGCAGCGTGAACTCAGCCATCAGTCCTCCTTATGAACTTCTTTGAATTGATTGATTATACAAGTCACGTGAGCCCGGCCACACTTGAAGAAAGCCAAGAACTGCAAGGAGAAACAATGACGACGACGTCATCCCTGAAACCACATGTGATCACGCTGGGTACGGCTGGCGGCCCGCGTTGGTGGGCGGCAGCAGACTCCGGCGAGCGCACGGGAATCGCCACGGCCGTGGTGGTGGGAGACGCCTTCTACCTGGTCGATTTCGGCCAAGGTGCCGGACGCCGGCTCAGCCAATCCGGGCTCGAGCTTAAGGATCTTCGGGCGCTCTTCATCACGCACCTGCACTCGGACCACGTCTACGATCTCGCAGGCCTTGGCATTTTCGGACTGTATGCCCTCGCCGATCGGAGCGAAAACCCGGTCAAAATCATTGGGCCGGGCAATCGGGGCGAGTTGCCCCCGGTGTCGCCACGCGCCGTCGTCGAGCCTCTTCCGCTGGCGCCGGAGAATCCGACGCCGGGTACCCGGCAGATGTTCGAGCAATTGATGGCCGCCCACGCTACGGACCTCAATGACCGCATCCTGGACAGCCTCAGGCCCAGCCCGCTCGACATCTTCAACGCCGAAGATATCCAGGTACCGGCCGGGTCCGGGTACCACCCCAACAACAATCCGACGCCGGACATGGAACCGTTCGAGGTGTACCGCGATGAGCTTGTCACCGTGACGGCCATCCTGGTGGAACACCCACCGGTTGCTCCGGCGTTTGCCTTCCGCTTTGAGACCACCGAGGGCTCCGTGACCATCTCCGGCGACACCGCCTACACACAGAACATGATCACGTTGGCCCAGGACACGGACCTGCTGCTGCATGAGGCCATCGACTTCGCCTGGGTGGAATCGCTGTACGCGGACAAGACCGACGACGGCAGCCGGGCCGCCCGGGACCACCACTACAAGTCCCACACGAGCGTGCGCGAGGCAGCGAAACTGGCCGAAGCCGCAGGCGCCAGGCACCTCGCCCTGCATCACCTCGTACCCGGCTCGGCCTCCGCATCCGTTTGGCTCGAAGCCGAAGAACACTTCACCGGAACATTCACCGTCCCCAACGATCTCGACGTCATTCCGTTCGCCCGTCAGCGCTGATGAGCGAACCCTAACCACCCTGAGGAATCACATGAGCTCAGCATCACCGCAGGACACCCTGCCCGGAACTGCAACGGACACGCCCCAAGCCTCCATGAAGTCCAAGGACATGCGCCGCATCCTTGCCTCCAGCTTCATCGGCAGTGCCATCGAGTACTACGACTTCATGCTGTACGCCACGGCCGCCAGCCTGGTTTTCAACAAGGTGTTCTTCGCCAACCTGGGTCCTGGCTTCGCGCTCTTCGCCTCCTTTGTCACTCTCGCCGTCGGCTATGTTGCCCGCCCCCTTGGAGGCCTCATCTTCGGCCACTTCGGCGACAGGGTGGGCCGAAAGAAGATGCTGGTCCTCTCCATGCTCATCATGGGTTTCGGGACCACGATGATCGGTTTGTTGCCAACCACGGCCCAGATCGGCATTGCCGCGCCCATTGCGCTGGTGGCACTCCGCCTGGTTCAGGGCGTCGCGGTTGGCGGCGAGTGGGGTGGCGCTGCATTGATGGCCATAGAGCATGCGCCCAAGAAGCACCGTGGATTCGCGGCAGCTTTCGCCAATGCCGGCGGCCCGGCGGGAGCAATCCTGGGCACGCTCGCGTTGTCCCTGTTCGCAGCGCTCTCCGGCGAGGACTTCCTGGCCTGGGGTTGGCGCGTGCCGTTCCTGCTCAGTGCCGCGCTGATCGCCGTCGGCATGGTCATTCGCCTCAAAGTCTCCGAGACTCCTGCTTTCCAGAAACTTGAAGCAGAAGGAGCCAAACGGCGGGTGCCCCTTCTTGACGTCCTCAAGAACAACCGCCGCGCCGTGGTACTCGGTTTGCTCGCAACCACAGCGTTCTATGTGTGCCAGTCGATGACTACCGTGTGGGGTGTATCGGTTGCCGTGGAAAACGGCGCCGACAAGAACGGCATCCTGAACATCAAGGCGTTCGCGGCACTGTTGACCTTGATTATCTGCTTCTACTCGGCACGCCTCAGCGACAGGATCGGCCGACGCCGTGTCCTCATTGGAGCGTCACTGCTGGGCGCCGTCCTGGCTTACCCCATCCTGGTGCTCATCAACAACGGCGAACTGTGGGCATTTGCCCTCGCCATCGTGCTGGGCAATGGCCTCGTGCAAGGTTTCCTCTACGGACCTATTGCTGCCTACGTTGCAGAACAGTTCCCCACCCGCAACCGTTACACGGGCGCTTCGCTGGCGTATCAAGGTGCCTCGATGATTGGTGCCGGTTTTACTCCCATGATCGTCGCCGGCCTAAGCCTCGCGACCGGTGGTGGCCTGTGGCTTATTGCAGTGTTCTGGATCGCTGCGATGCTTGCGGCGGTTGTTGCCGTGAAACTCACACCGGAGGGCACCCAGCGCGAACTCGACTGAGTGTCAGGATAAAAGTCAGCCCCCGCACGGATCACCGTGCGGGGGCTGGCTGAACTGCGTGTCTAGTCGTCCAAATGCGTGGGGCCGAACATCTTCAAAAGCGTTTCAACCACGACGACGTTGGGTCCGTCCGCTGCAAAGGACGCCTTCAGCGCGTCCCCCACTTCCTCCGGGGCAACCCGGCGGGCCGGGACACCGAAGGACTCGGCAAGCTTGACGAAGTCCGGGCGGGCAAGCTCGGTGGCCGTGGCCTGGCCGAAGGCCCCCACCATGTATTCGCGCAGGATGCCGTAGCCGCCGTCGTCCACGATCAACCAGGTGACCGGGACGTTGTGCTGCTTGGCGGTGGCGAGTTCGGAGATGGAGTACATGGAGGAACCGTCGCCGGAAACAGCCAGCACGCGTGCAGAACCATTCAGTTTGCCGGTCGTTTCCAACCCCACGGCACCGCCGATTGCTGCCGGGAAGCCGTAGCCGAGGCCACCGGCACCCTGCGCGGAGTGGAACTGGCCCTGCCGGGCGTCCCAGCAGCTCCAGCCCCAGTACGCGGAGATGGTCATGTCCCAGAACGTCTGCATGTCAGCCGGTACGGCCTCGCGGATGTCGGCCATGAACTTCAGTTCCTTGGCCAGGTCTTGTGATTCCAGGCGTGCCTTAACCTTGGCCAAGGATTCCTTGACCACGTCTTCCGGGCTGCTGCCATGCCAATCCCGCTTGGTTGCCTCCGAAGCCCCTGCTGCTGCGAGGGCTTCGTCCAGGGCTGCGAGTGCCTGGCCGGCGTCGGCACGGATGCCCAGGCCTGGCCGGTTGGATTCGAGGACCCGCGGCTCTGCGTCGATCTGGATGATCCGGCCGCGGGGTTCAAACGTGAAGTAGTTCGAGGTCACTTCACCCAGGGATGAGCCGATCACGATCAGCACGTCGGCGTCTTCAAGGACGTCGGTCATATACCGGTCTTCGATCCACGACTGCAAGGACAACTCGTGGGTCCACGGGAACGCACCGTTGCCACCGGGAGTGCAAATGACCGGGGCGCGAAGCTGCTCGGCGATCGAGAGCAGCGACTTCTCAGCCCGGCCACGGCGCGTACCGCCACCTGCGATGATCGCGGGACGTTCCGCCGTCGAAAGCCACTTCACGGCCTCGCGGATCAACTCCACGCGGGGCGGGTTGTCGAATGCCTCGGCGAGCGCATCCTCAACCGGCGGAACCATGATCGGATCCAGCAGGACGTTCTGCGGGATTTCGATCCAGACCGGGCCCTGCGGCGAGGAAATGGCTTCGGTCCAGGCGTCCTGGATGGCCGACGGGATTCCGGAGGCGTGCTGGATCAGCCGCTGGCTCTTGGTGACGTTCGCGGCCGAAGCCTTCTGGTCATCGAGCTGGTGCAGCATGCCTTTGCGGCGTGCGCCCAGGCCATCGAGCGGGATCTGGCTGGCCACAACCACCATGGGAACACCCGTGGCGTACGCCTCCTGCAAACCGGCAAGGGAGGTCAGGGCGCCGGGGCCCGTCGACAGGAACAGCACTCCCACTTCGCCGGTGGCGCGGGAGTACCCGTCAGCTGCGAATGCGGAATTGTTTTCCACACGGGAAGAGACGAAGTGCAGGTTGCCGCGGCCCATCGCGTCGAACAGACCCAACGCGTGCTGGCCCGGTATACCGAAAACGGTCTTCGCGCCCAGCGCCTCGAGGGTCTCGACGACGAGGTCTCCACCGTTGCGCTGATTGGTCCCAGCGTCCCCACCTGCAGCAGCGGCTGCCGTGCCGGGGTCGAAATCGATCATCGCTGATCCCCGGCCGCTCCCGTTGCCTGCGCGATTTCTGCAATGCGTGCGCCAAGAGCCTGCTGTGCATAGCCGTTCGGAGCGCCGTGGCGATCCCCTTCAACGGCGTTGTCCGCCATGAGGGTTACCAGTTCATAGGCCACGTGGCTGCCTGCAACGCCGGTGATTTCAGCGTGGTCGTATGCGGGGGCGACTTCCACGACGTCCGCGCCAACGAGGTTCATGCCACGGAAACCGCGGATGATTTCCAGGAGCTCGCGGCTGGTGATGCCGCCGGCTTCAGGGGTGCCGGTTCCCGGGGCGTGTGCCGGATCCAGGACGTCGATGTCCACCGAGATGTACAGCGGACGGTTGCCGATGCGGTCCCGGATCTTTGCAACCGTCTCCAGGACACCCTGGTAGTAGACATCAGCGGAGGTGACAATGCCGAAGCCGAAGCGGTGGTCGTCGTCGAGGTCCTTTTTACCGTACAGCGGGCCGCGGGTACCCACGTGGCTGATGGCTTCGGTATCCAGGATGCCTTCCTCGACTGCGCGGCGGAACGGTGTCCCGTGTGTGTACTCGGCGCCGAAGTAGGTGTCCCAGGTGTCCAGGTGGGCGTCGAAGTGGAGCATGGCGATGGGTTCACCGGCACGCTCTGCTGCTGCGCGGAGGAGCGGCAAGGCAATGGTGTGGTCACCACCAAGGGTGACCAGCTTGCTGCCGTTGGCCGTGAGGTCCATGGCGTTCTGCTGGATGGTCTCGATGGCTTCGTTGATGTTGAACGGGTTGACGGCCATGTCACCGGCGTCGGCGACTTGGACGTTCTCGAACGGGCTGACGTCCCAGGCGGGATTGTACGGGCGCAGCAGACGGCTGGCCTCGCGTACGTGGTTGGCGCCGAAGCGCGCGCCGGGGCGGTACGAAACGCCGGAGTCGAAGGGGACGCC
Organism: Arthrobacter sp. TmtSoilC79; assembly: GCF_059739405.1. Lineage (NCBI taxonomy): Bacteria > Bacillati > Actinomycetota > Actinomycetes > Micrococcales > Micrococcaceae > Arthrobacter > Arthrobacter sp. TmtSoilC79. Next base: position 3,569,047 of record NZ_AP046051.1, read on the forward strand.
AACAACGGTGACGTCAGCCTTGGAGACCTGGTCCAGGCGGGGCAGGCGGGCATAGGTGGCGGCACCGGCATAACGCGGGATGCGGGATGAATCGATGGGACCAAGGTTGCCGTTGGCCTCAATACGGAGCTCTTCCAAAATGCGCCACTCCTTAGTGGATAGCTGGGATGACTGTGACACCCATCATACACTCAAAGTTGTCTAATATGCATCACTTGTTTACACATCTGATTTGAAGGCGGGCGTCATGAGATGCCCGTCACAGCAAGCGTAAAGATTCCATAAAAACCGGGGTCCCGGCGTCGAAAGCGGTCATACGCTCCTTTCGGAAGCAGCACAGTGCTGCACGAAAGGACACAGTGACCACCTTGTCGAGGCCTCCGGCCGATCCGGCCAACCGGCCGAAGAATTCCTTCCAGCTCAAGCCCTGGCTGCTGGAGGGAATGCCGGACACCTCGGGCAAGAGGCAGGGCCCCCACGGCCGCCCCTCGGACTCCCATAAGCCGCAAGCCTGGTGGAAGGTCATGTGCCTCACCGGCCTGGACTACTTCTCCACCCTGGGCTACCAGCCGGCCATTGCCGCGCTTGCCGCAGGACTGCTCTCCCCCCTGGCCACCCTCCTCCTGGTGTTGGCGACCCTGGCCGGTGCCCTGCCCGTTTACCGACGCGTGGCTAAGGAAAGTCCCCGCGGAGAAGGCTCCATCGCGATGCTGGAGCGGCTCCTCCCCCGCTGGGGCGGCAAGCTCTTCGTCCTGGCCCTCCTGGGGTTCGCCGCAACGGACTTCATGATCACCATCACCCTTTCGGCAGCCGACGCCACGGCCCACTTGATCGAGAACCCATTCGCCCCGCATTTTTTGGAAGGTCAGCAGGTGGTCATCACGCTTGCCTTGATCGCCGGGCTCGGTGTGGTCTTCCTGCGCGGATTCAAGGAAGCCATCAACGTGGCCGTAGTCCTCGTGGCCGCATTCCTGGCCCTGAACCTGGTGGTCATCCTCGTGTCCATCAGCCACCTCTTTACTGAGGCACACGTCATTTCGGACTGGTGGAGCGCCCTCACCACGTCCCACGGCGATCCGATCATGATGGTTGCGCTGGCCCTCCTGGTCTTCCCGCGCCTGGCACTGGGACTCTCCGGATTCGAAACCGGCGTGGCCGTCATGCCGCAGATCAAGGGCCACCCTGCAGACACCGAAGCAAACCCCGCAGGGCGGATCAAGGGTGCCCACAAACTGCTCACCACCGCAGCAATCATCATGAGCACCTTCCTCATCACTTCCAGCTTCACCACGATCATGCTGATCCCGGCAGCCGAATTCCAGGAAGGCGGCAAAGCGGAGGGACGCGCCCTCGCCTACCTTGCGCACAAGTTCCTCGGCGACGGCTTCGGCACCGTTTACGACATCAGCACCATCGCCATCCTCTGGTTCGCCGGAGCATCTGCCATGGCCGGACTGCTGAACCTGGTCCCCCGCTACCTGCCGCGCTACGGCATGGCACCGGCTTGGGCCAGGGCGCTGCGCCCACTGGTCCTGGTGTTTACGGTCATCGCGTTCATCGTCACCGTCATCTTCAAAGCCGACGTCAACGCCCAGGGCGGCGCCTACGCCACAGGCGTGCTGGTCCTGATCACGTCCGCATCCATCGCTGTCACACTGTCCGCCCGCCGGAAGAAGCAACGGGGCCAAGTCATCGGCTTCGGGATCATCTCCCTGGTTTTCGTCTACACCACGGTGGTGAACTCGATCGAGCGTCCCGACGGCCTGAAAATCGCGGCGCTCTTCATTCTGGGCATCATGGTGGTCAGCTTCATATCCCGTATGAGGCGCGCTTTCGAGCTCCGGGCAACCCACATCAAGATGGACGAGAAAGCCTTGGAATTCACCGCCAACGCTTCCGAAGGGCCGGTCCGGATCATCGCCCATGAACCAAAGCACCTCAGCGCCAGCCGGTACCGCGAGAAGCTCCAGCACGCCCAAGAGGCAAGCCACTTGCCTGTCGATTGCGACGCCGTCTTTATTGAAGTGATCGTGGACGACAGTTCGGACTTCGAACAGGAACTGAAGGTGGTCGGCAAGACGCGGCACGGCTTCAAGATCCTTGAAGTGCACAGCAACAACGTTCCCAATACCGTTGCCGCAGTGCTGCTCCACATCCGCGACGTCACTGGGTTCATGCCGCACATCTACTTCCGCTGGACCGAGGGCAACCCGATCTCCAACCTCAGCAAATTCCTGTTCTTCGGGGAAGGCGAGATCGCCCCGGTGACCCGTGAAGTGCTGCGGGAGGCAGAGCCGGACATCACCCGCCGGCCATGGGTGCACGTCGGCTGACCGCTCCCACCCGCGCCGCGCTCCTCCCCACTTCCTGGCGGGAGCGGGGAGCATGGATGCCGGATTTCCGTGTCCAGGGATCAGCCTTGGGCCTCCTGTGCCGAGGCAACCGGGAAGGAACGCACGCGCCACCCGAGGCAACCGGGAAGGAACGCACGCACCACGAATCCGGAAAGCCTCCTGGGTTACCCACATACGGGCACCCCGGCATTCCCTGCGCCCCTCAGTCCCGGTGGACTTGCTGGATGGATGCTCTCCAGTACCTCCAAAAAGTAGGCGGCGTGGCTCGGACCGGGCAACTCCTGGCCGCAGGCTACTCTCGTACGGACGTTGCCCGGCTGCCCACCCAGGGAGCCGGGCAACCGCGCCGTGGCGTCTTCATGCTCAAGGGCTGCAGGGCGGAATTTGCCGCGGCGATCCGGAACAACGCCAAAGTGACGTGCGCGAGCGCCGCCGGCCACTACGGTCTGTGGCTCAGGAGGCCGCCCGAACGGCACCACTTGGCGTGTAACCACGGCCATGGATCAGGTTTCGTGCGGCACCGGACCGTGAGGTTCGACGGCGATCCAACACTTCCCGTCGCGGGCGTGGAGGATGCCGTGATTCACTCGCTCGGATGCCTCGAGCCCAACGCCGCAGCAGCAATGGCAGTTTCGGCTGTTCGGCTTCACGGAGTTCCCTTGGCCCTGCTGCGGGAGGAACTCTCTGCAGACAAGTCGCGGCCGGCTCTCGTGATCCTTCAAGAACTCGATCTGCGGGCCGAATCCATCGTGGAAGTTGACGCCCAGTACCTGTTCAAAGCCCACGGGATTGGCTATGATGCCCAGGTGCAACTCCCAGGCATCGGCCGCGTGGACTTCCTGATCGAAGGAATGCTCATTGTGGAGGTGGACGGCTTCGCTTTCCATGCGGACCGGGCTTCCCTGCGCCGGGACCTGTTCCGGAACAACGCGTCCACACTCAAGGGATTCTCTGTCCTTCGCTATCCGCCGGAGGCAATCTGGTACGAACCGGACCGGGTTATTGCGGAAATCAGGGCAGTCCTGGAAAGGCTTCGCGACGTTCCTCCCCGGTTCGTCAGCAGCTGAATCGAGCCTCCCCCCGCAGTGGCAAGGCCAAGGAGAACCACAGCTCCAAAAATTCGGGGTAACCGGGAAGGAGCGCCGTGGCTCGAAGGAACTAGCGGCTCGCCGCCGGCACCAGGACCCAGAGCACCTCGACGGTCTCGTCCGTGGGGTTGATCCACGTGTGGGGTTCACGGCCAGGGAAGGAGAGCGTGTCCCCTTCTTCGAGGTCGTACTCCTCGTTGGTCAGAATCAGCTTGATGCGGCCTTTGACCACATGCAGGACATCCACATCGCAATCCACGGCGTAGAGCTCGTTTTCCCCACGGCCCCGAGGTTCGATGGTGGCCTGCAGAATCTGGAGGCGGCGCTCCGAACGTGCCGTCAGCAACCGCTCCACGATGCCTTGGCCACCCAGGGAGATGCGGGGGCCGTCGTCGCGCTTGGTCAGGTGCGTTTCCGGGGCGGCGAACAAGTCGCCAACCGAGACCGAAAGCACCTGGCACAGGGTGACCAGGGAAGCGACCGACGGAGAGGTCAGGTCGCGCTCCACGCGGCTGAGGAAGCCCTTGGTCAGCCCGGTAGCGTCTGCCACTTGCTCGATGGTGAGTCGCTGCGCCTGCCGGGCTGCGCGGATTCTGGAACCGATGGCAACGGGTACATTGCTCGGTTCAACGGGGAGAGCCTTCATTCACGAACCTTTCAGGCCTGTCATGTGGCCCTGTCATTGGAGCAATAGTAGCCGGGAGACGGACCAACAGGGCCAGAATCCGCGTAACCATGACCAAAGCATCTTGACTGTTACTCCGATCACAACATATCCTCATAGGCAACAAGTGTTGTCTGTGAGGCACACAACACCTCCCCAATCTCCAATCGTCAGCACAGAGACTTCGACGCTTCGCAGGAGTATCGTCGAAAACCCCAACCTCCGTGCATCAGCTCCAAGGACCGTTCATGGAATCTTCGGCTATTAACATCGCAATCGTGGTGGTGTACCTGCTCGCCATGCTGGCATTCGGCTGGTGGGGCAAGTCCCGCACCAAGAACAACAGCGACTTCCTGGTGGCCGGCCGCCGCCTGGGCCCCTTCCTTTACACAGGAACCATGGCCGCAGTGGTCCTCGGTGGCGCATCCACCGTGGGCGGCGTAGGCCTCGGCTACAAGTTCGGCATCTCCGGCATGTGGCTGGTCGTAGCCATCGGCTCGGGTGTCCTGCTGCTCAGCCTGCTGTTCGCCGGCACCATCCAGCGCCTGAAGATCTACACGGTCTCCCAGATGCTGAGCCTGCGCTACGGCAGCAGGGCAACACAGACCTCCGGCATCGTCATGCTGGCCTACACACTCATGCTCTGCGCAACCTCCACCGGCGCCTACGCCACCATCTTCGTGGTCCTCTTCGATTGGGAACGCTGGCTGGCGATCGCAGTCGGCGGCGCGATCGTCCTGGTCTACTCCACCATCGGCGGCATGTGGTCCATTACCCTGGCCGACCAGGTGCAGTTCATCATCAAGACCGTAGGCATCTTCTTCCTCATGCTCCCGTTCGTCATGAACGCAGCCGGTGGCATGGATGGCATCCGTTCACGGCTTGAGGACAGCTTCTTCCAGATCGACGGCATCGGCACCCAGACCATCATCACGTACTTTGTGGTCTACACCCTGGGCCTGCTGATCGGCCAGGACATCTGGCAGCGTGTGTTCACTGCCAAGACCCCCACCGTTGCACGCTGGGGCGGCGCCACCGCCGGTGTTTACTGCATCCTTTACGGCATCGCGGGTGCACTGATCGGCCTGGCTGCCCGTGTAGCCCTCCCGGATATCGATGTCGCAAACCTCGGCAAGGACGTTGTCTACGCAGAGGTTGCAACGCACATCCTGCCCGTCGGTATCGGCGGCCTGGTGATGGCAGCAGCTGTTGCCGCCATGATGTCCACCGCTTCCGGAGCGTTGATTGCAGCGGCAACGGTTGCCCGCGCCGACGTAGTTCCGTTCGTGGCCAGCTGGTTCGGCAAGACCATCAACACCGATGACAGCGAGAACCCCGAGCACGATGTCAAGGCCAACCGCTACTGGGTCCTTGGACTCGGTGTTGTGGCCGTACTGATCTCCATGGCCGCACAGGACGTGGTGGTTGCCCTCACCATCGCTTACGACATCCTGGTCGGCGGCCTCCTCGTGGCAATCCTCGGCGGCCTGGTGTGGAAGCGCGGTACGGGCATCGCCGCCGCGTGGTCCATGGCAGTTGGCTCGGTGCTGACGCTTGCCCTGCTGATCCTCTTCGCCGTCGGTATCATTCCGAGTGCGGACGGCGTCTACGCCAACGAGCCGATCTACTACGGTCTCGCCGCCTCCTTCATCGCCTACGTGGTGATTTCGCTGCTCACCCCGCCCACCGACCCTGCAGTCCGTGAGGCCTGGGACAAGCGCGTTGCCGGGGCCGTCTCTGAGGAACTTCCCCCTGAGGCCCACCCGGTCAGCAGCCACAAGTAGGACCCCACGCAATACCCCAACAACAAAGTTCGACGGCGGCGCCTCCCCTTTTCGGGGAAGCGCCGCCGTTGTTTTTTCCCCGGGGAAGAGGGCGTTGCGTGGCCCGCTTTGCTCCCTAAAACCTCGCCAAAGCCCGCAGAGCAGGCCTCACAACGGGAAGGAAGAGGGCGTTGCGTGGCCCGCTTTGCTCCCTAAAACCTCGCCAAAGCCCGCAGAGCAGGCCTCACAACGGGAAGGAGGGAGGGAGGGAGGGGTGGGTGGTGTGCGGTAAGGTTGTCCCAGCTTCAAGAGATGTGGTGCCAAGCTCCGACTGGCCACACACCAACCCCATGTTCACGGGTGGTTCGGATGAGGAAGCGGCCCGTCCCGGACCAGAGACAACCGAGCGGGCAAGAGCACTCCCCAAGGAGAAGTCCCTTGCCGTACCAAGGCACTACCACCCCGGCCGACTCATCAGACCCGGCAATTTCCAAGCCCACGGCCCCCGTTGCCTCGACGGTCGCGGTGATTCCCGCCGTCGATCTCTTCCTCGGCACGGTGACGATCGTGGCAAAAGCTGGAACGGCAAAGTTCCGCCATCCCCAACCGCACCTGATCGCTGGGGCGTTGGCCCGGGCCGTCAGGCCCACCCGCTGGTGCGGGTCGTCCAGGACCCTCACGGTGACTGTTGCCGCCGTCGGCCAACGGGCGGGTGTGCAGCAGCACTACACCCTCACCGACCAGGACCCGTCCTAGATCTCCTCGTCTTCCTCACGGAATTCTTCAGACTCGTCCAGGGGAACCACGCGATCGTCGTCCTCCGGGGCGTCTACTTCCTCTACCCAGGGCTCGTCCACTGGCTGGTCTTCGGCGTAATCGTAGGCCGGGTCGGACTCAATGGTGGTCCGTTCCGGGTGGTTGGCGTGTGATTCGGTGGTGTCCATGGTGCAACCTCCGTCTCGCGGGCCGCTCAAAGCCCTGGTGACCGTGTGCGGGGTGGGCCCCGCCCCTGTCCTTCCATCTGAGCACCGGCGCAGGCGAGGGTCAAGGGCCCAAAATTACGGTGCGCCGAACATTCCGATTGAGGAATACCGGCCAAAAATCCGCGCAAATACGCGGTACAGTGGGGCGTGCAATGGGGCCGCAACTACCCCACCCAGCACAGGAGAAAAAGTGCAAAAGCACCAGGAATCCCACGGTTCGTCGAGCCCCGCTCCGGACCCCGCCCCCGAAACAGCAGACCCCGGCAACGCCTCGCAGCATCCCACGTCCTCGGACATCCGCCGCTGGCGGCAGTACCTGGCCGACGAGCGGGCCGAAGCCGCCGTCTACCGCGAACTCGCCCAGCGACGCGATGGAGAAGAGCGCCAAATCCTGCTGGCTCTGGCCGAGGCCGAAGGCCGCCACGAGGCCCACTGGCTCAAGCTCCTGGGAGAGCACGCCGGGATGCCCAAGGCAGCATCTGCCCGGAGCCAGTTCCTGGGCTTCCTGGCCCGCAACTTCGGATCAGTGTTCGTACTCGCCCTGGCCCAGCGCGCAGAGGGCCGTTCGCCGTACGGCACAGAACCCGCGGCAACCCCTGCCATGGTGGCTGACGAGCAGATCCACGAGGAAGTTGTCCGTGGCCTGGCAACGCGTGGACGGAACAGGCTCTCCGGAACTTTCCGGGCCGCGGTCTTCGGCGCCAACGACGGTTTGGTGAGCAACCTTTCGCTGGTCATGGGCATGGCCGCCACAGGTGTGCCCAGTCCCGTGGTGCTGATGAGCGGCGTGGCAGGCCTATTGGCTGGCGCGTTGTCCATGGGCGCCGGGGAATACGTCTCGGTCCGCTCCCAGCGCGAACTGCTCAACGCTACGTTGCCAACGCAAGCCACCCTCACGGCCGCACCGTCCCTGGACATCGAGCACAACGAGTTGGTCCTGGTCTACCTCGCCCGCGGAATGACGCGTGAGGCCGCAGAGCACAGGGCCGCGGAGCGCATGGGCTTGTTCAGCTGCGATTGCGATCCCAGCCTTTCCTTGCAGCCGGAGAAGCCCGCCACCGATGAGCACGAATCCGTTGGCTCGGCGTGGGGCGCGGCAATGTCCAGTTTCTGCTTCTTCGCCTCCGGCGCCATCGTTCCCATCCTGCCTTTCATTTTTGGGATGACCGGCTTCGCCGCCTTGGTAGTGGCCGGCGCTTTGGTGGGCGTCGCGCTTCTGGCGACCGGCGCCGTCGTGGGCTTGCTGTCCGGAACCTCGCCCCTGAGCCGCGGTCTGCGCCAGCTGGCGATCGGGTTGGGAGCAGCTGCGGCCACCTACGGGCTGGGCCTGGTGTTCGGCGCCACCATCGTCTAGTTTGGACGGCTCCCCCCGCAGCCCGTAATGTTGGTTCGTCCTCCGCGCTGCCCCGCGTGACCAGGGCGTGAGGAATGGAGAACCGTGGACTCAGAGCGGGAAACGCGTGCGCCCAGACACCGGCGTGCCGGTACAGTGTGGCGCATTCTGCGGGGTGTGCTCATGGCCGCAGTTGCCGCTGTAGTGGCAGTGCTGGTCAGCGGCTACTTGCATGGCGACCCACGGATCACGGCCCTTTTCCCGGGTTTGAGCGTCCCTGGAGCAGCGCCGGGCGCGCAAAAACAGGCAGCGCCCGCACGAGCGGAAGACGCCCCGCCTCCCGGGCTGGAGGAGGCGGACGCCCCGCTGGCCCCGCCGGCGCCGCCCGCCACCACCAATAGTTCATATAAGTTCCTGGCCACCAACGACGACGGCACTCCGGTGGGGTACTCGCCCTGCCGGCCGCTGCACTACGTGGTGAACAACGCCTCCGCGCCGGAGGGTTCCGACGCCCTGCTGGAGACGGCGATCGCCAACGTCTCCGCCGCTTCCGGGATCCGGTTCGTCAACGACGGCACCACCGACGAGTTGCCGGTGGACCGCCGGGAGCCTTATCAACCGGCCAAATACGGCGATCGTTGGGCTCCTCTGCTGATTTCGTGGACCACCCCTGAAGCGGCACCGGCGTTGGCGGACAAAGTCATTGGTACCGGCGGCAGCACCATGTATTCGCTCAACAAAGGACCCAAAAGCTACATCACGGGCAGCCTGGAGCTAGACACACCCCAGGTCTCCGAACTCCTCGCCAGCCCTGAAGGAGCAGACTACGTTCTGGCGGTCATGCAGCACGAATTGGGGCACGTCATGGGTTTGGACCACGTTGATGACCCGGTCCAATTGATGTATCCCGAGATCGGCGCCCCTGACGGTCTTGCCGCGGGCGACCTGACCGGCCTGCACCTCCTGGCCTCAGCCCCCTGCCGCAAGGACATCTGAGAGCCCGTTCCCTGGCCATGGACTCCCGGCCCGTCCGGACCTATGCTGGCGATTACGGCCGACGGCGGCGCCCCACCTCCCGTCGCAGCCTCGACGTCAGGGGGTTCCATGGAACCTTACGGGCCGCCCCAGTGGCAGGACCCCGATCCCCGCCGCCCCCATGATCCCTCAAATGATCCCCCAAATGATCCCCTGGACAGCCTCCATCACTACGCGCCGGAGCCCACGCCGACACCTCCCATCAAGCACAGCAGCATCGCGGCCATCCTGTTCTTCCTGGGCATCCTGGGCCTGGTATGTGCGGGGGCCTATTTCAGCGGCGACCTCCAGCGGTTCCTGTACGGCTCCTCCGCGACGCAGAGCCAGGCGCCCCGGCCCGGGCTGGTTCCGTTCGGGCAACGCCAGGACCCTGTGCCAGGCTTGGAAGAGGCAGACGCACCGCTGGGAACCCCGGCGCCCGTGAACCGGACCAGCACTTCCTACAAGTTCCTCGCCGTGAAAGAGGACGGCACTCCCCTGGCGTATTCCCCCTGCAGGCCCATCCATTACGTGGTGAACTCGGACCTGGCCGATCCCTCGTGGCAGCTGTTGGTGGAAGAGGCCATCCGGCAGGCCAGCGTGGCCACGGGTTTGAAATTCATCTATGACGGCCCCTCTTCAGAGGTCCCCTCCACCAACAGGCAGGGGTACCAGCCGGCCAGGTATGGTGACCGGTGGGCCCCTGTCCTGATCGCCTGGAGCACTCCGGAGCAAGTACCCCGCCTGACCGGCCAAACCGTGGGCCTGGGTGGGAGCTCCTCGATTGGATTGAGCAACGGGTACAAGGCCTATGTCACTGGCACTGTTTCCCTTGACGCGCCGCAGTTCGCCGGCATCGTGGACACCTCCGAGGGGAAGGAGATCGGTGTAGCGGTGATCATGCATGAGCTGGGACATCTGGTGGGCCTTGACCACGTGGACGATCCCCGCCAACTGATGTTTGACCAGGCGTCCTGGGTGCGGCAATACGCTGCCGGCGACAGGACCGGCCTGGCCCAACTCGGCTCAGGTCCGTGCAGCAAGGACTTCTAGGCGCACCTCATGCCGCGCCGGCCACCACTGCGAGCGCATCCTCCACGGTGTCCACCAGGAAGATCTTCTCCGCCATGGGTTTTCCCGCGGCAAGGCTCTGCAGCATGGGCCATGCGGGCAGTGTCCGCTCCCAGTGTTCGCGGCCCACCAACACCATGGGACTGATGGTTTGGGGCGCTCCGTAGTAGTTCTCGCAGGCGTCCTGGAAAATCTCCTGCACCGTTCCGGCGGCACCGGGAAGGAAGACAGTCCCTCCGGTGCACAGCTCCAGCAGGATGGCTTCCCGGACGGCGTTGGCAAAGTATTTGGCAATGTGCGTGGCGAACAGGTTTGGTGGCTCGTGTCCGTAAAACCAGGTGGGAATGCCCAGCGTGGGCGCACCATCGGGATGGCGTTCGACGACGGCGGCCGCCAGCCGCGCCCAGGCCGTCACCGAGGGCCTGAACCCGGGGACTTCGGCGAGGGTTTCGAGCTCGGCCGCAGCATCGGCGTCGGAGATCCGGCTCAAGTAGGCGCCCAGGTTGGCTGCCTCCATGGCCCCGGGTCCCCCGCCGGTGGCGACCCCAAACCCTGCCTGGGCGAGCAAGCGGCCCAGCCTGGCGGCGTCGGCGAATTCGCTGGTGCCGCGCTGGGCGGCGTGTCCGCCCATGACGCCCACTACTTTGGTCCCGGCGAGGGCTCCCGTGTCCAGGAGTTCGTCCAGGGCGTCGCCGATTGCGTGGTCGTGCAGGGCAGCGGCGAGGGTGGCGTCCAGGTTTCCCCGTTGCCCGGGAATGATGCTCCACTGGTAGACCCGGGCGTCCAGGGTGGATTCATACTCTGTGGAGGAGATGTCCGGGTAGAGTTCCACTGCTGTGTACAGGCCGTTGCGGTAGGGGTTGAAAGGCACACCGGCCAGCTTGGGGAAGATGAGCGCTCCGCGTCGCCGCAGGCTCTCTTCCACGCCGTCGTCGAAGGTACATCCCAGGAAGATCGCGCCTTGGGCGTCCAAGGTCCTAAGCTCCTTGGCGTGGCCCCTCAGGTCCAGTGACTGTGCATGCCAGCCGCTCATGGACCCGGCTCCCCCGGTGACCAGGTTCTCGAAGTGGAGCACGCTTTCTACATCCAGTGTCCGCGGGCTCGGGTTCAGGGGTCCGGTGCGATTCATGGTTTCAGCGTAGTATCGGCCGGGCATGACGCCGGCTTTTACGTGCGGGGCTGTTGCCCGGTGCATCATGGAGCATGAAGAGTTCAGAAGTGGGCCGTCCGCGCATCGGTGTTCCGATCAGGCTCAGCAGCTCGGACACCCCGGACGCCAGGGTGGGTGCAGCCAATCAGCTCTTCACGTTCATTGTGGAACTGCTGCGCGAGGCCGGCGCGCAGCCGGTGCTGCTGACTCCGGTCTCGGCGGACAGTGCCGGCCGTTTGGCGGCCGAAATGCAAAGGCTCGACGGCGTGCTGCTGCCCGGCGGCGGCGACATTGACCCCCGCCTGTATGGCCAGGATCCCGAGGACGCGCTCTATGACGTGAACCAGGAGCAGGACCACCTGGACATTGACGTTGCCCGCGCAACCATTGATGCCGGCCTGCCACTTTTGGGAATCTGCCGCGGCCACCAACTCCTGAATGTGCTGTACGGGGGGACCTTGACCCAGGACATGGCCGTTACCTCGGTGACGCACAGCAGCCTGGACCCTGGCAACCCGGGGGCCAGCGAATGGGCTTGGCATGATGTCCGGCTCTCCCCCGGCTCCAAGGCCGCTGCACTCCATGGCTCCCCCGAAGGCTCCACCATCAAGGTCGCCTCCGGGCATCACCAGGCGGTGGCCCGCGTAGGAGAAGGCCTGGTGGTCACTGCGATCGCCGACGACGGCACGGTGGAGGCGCTGGAGGATCCGTCGCGGTGGGTTGCTTCCGTTCAGTGGCACCCGGAGGTTTCGCAGCTTGCCGACTCGGACCGGCTTGTACTTTTCAGCTCCTTTGTCCAAGTGTGCCGGCACCCTACCCAGGCTCGTCCTGGTGGAGTACAGTAGCGCTCACTGCATCGCTTTCAGCCTCGCTGGAAGTTCAGCCAGTACCAACTTCATCTGCAATGACGTCCGCGGGCGTCGTAAGTTTGCCGGCTGGGGGGCCCAACATCTGCTCAAAGGAGCATGGTTGTGGACCGTCCAAAATACGCCAGTCGACCCCTACGTACTACTATCCGCACTTCGTTCCATCGCTGGGTCCTGGGCTTTCTGCTCGGCCCCGCCATGGTGATGGGCTCTCTGGTCCTCACCACTGCATCTGTGGCAACCGCCGCCGAACCGCCGTGTGCGGGCACGGGTGGTGCCATGCAGATCGTTGCCCATACGGACGATGACCTGCTCTTCCTCAGCCCTGACTTCATGCGGGACATCCAAGCCAAGCGTTGTGTCCAAACGGTTTTCACCACAGCAGGTGAGGCCGGCGAAGGAGCAACGTACTGGCGCAGCCTCGAATCGGGCATCCAGGCAAGCTACGCCAAAATGGCCGGCGTCTCCAACAGCTGGACGACCTCAGACGCCGGCGTACCTGGGCGTCCGCTGACAATGCGGACCCTCAACGGCGCTCCCAACGTCTCTGTGGTGTACATGCGGCTGCCGGACGGCTTTCCGAACGGCTTGGGCAGCGCCGCCTACAACAGCCAGAGCATCCTGAAACTCTGGGATGGCCGGCTTTCCTCCATCCGCCCCGTGGATAATGCAGCGACGTTCACCAAGTCCCAGTTCCAGTCGGCGTTGAACCGGCTTGTGGCGAACTTCCAGCCCACCACTTTCCGCACCCAGGACTGGACCGGGAACTTCAACAGCCCCTATGACCACAGCGACCACTGGGCCACCGCAAAATTCGCCCAGCTCGCAACCCGCAGCTACACCGGGCCGCACACTTCCCTCGCCTATGACGCCTACGTCATTGACGAGTATGCCCAGAACGTGACGGGGGCCGAACTGACGGCCAAAGTTGATACCTTTGTCCGGTTCTCCGACTTCGACATGTATATCTGCAGCACCCCCGGTGAGGGCTGTCCGGATTCCCCGTATGACGAGTGGCTGAAACGGCAATACATCACGGCCATTGAATGGGTGGGCAACGCCGCCAAATCGGCGGGCACCACCGTCACGGCTTCCTCACAGAAGGCCGCCGCACAGAGCCCGGAAAAGGCCCGCGACGGGTACCAGTGGGGTGCTCCGATGGATGCCACCCGTGAGTGGGTGTCAGCCGGGGAAAAGGCGGGCAGCTGGATCCAGTACAACTTCTCCCCCACCCGGACAATCGATGCCGTGACGTTGTCCGACCGACCCTTGCTCACTGACCAGATCACCGCCGGCAACCTCCAGTTCTCCGATGGAAGTACGGTGGCTGTACCGGCCCTGCCCAACAACGGCTCCGGCCTCACCATCAAGTTTCCTGCGAAGACGGTGAGCTCGGTGCGGCTGAACATTACCGGGGTCAGTTCCGGGACTACGAATGCCGGCTTGGCCGAGTTTGAGGCCTACCTTGGCGCTGATACCGTGGCTCCGGTAGTCACCGCAGCGCCCCCGGGCGGAAGTTACACCGCGGGCCAGGCGATCACCCTGACGGCCAATGAAACATCCACCATTTACTACACCACCAACGGAAGCACCCCGACCACCGCCAGCAGCAAGTACACGGCACCGCTGATCCTGAATGGTCCGCTGACGCTGAAGTACTTCGCCGTGGACGCAGCGAACAATTCATCGGCTGTGGTCACACAGACATACTCCACGGGTCCGGACGTCACCAAGCCCGTGGTCACGGCCAACCCCGTGGGAGGCCAATACGCTGCGGGAACCACCATCACCTTGTCCGCGAATGAACCGGCTGAGATCCGCTACACCACGGACGGCACGGATCCCCTGACGGCAGGACTGACCTACACCACGGCCATCCCCTTCAACGGTCCCGGTCCCATGACGTTGAAGTACTTCGCCAGGGATACCGCCGGCAACGTCTCCGAGGTAAGCACTCAGAGCTATTCGATTCCGCCGGACACAGCCGCCCCCACGGTCACGGCCAACCCCACCAGTCGTGCGCTGGCCAGTGGAGCAACCATCGCCCTGTCCGCCAATGAACCTGCCACCATTTACTACACCACCAACGGAAGCACGCCAACGGCCACGGAATCGGCCACCAACATCAAGTACAACCCCGCCAATCCGGTGGTCATGGGCAGTTCCACCCTGGTGCTCAAGTACATCGGCGTAGACACTGCCGGCAACACCTCGGCCGTAGGCACCCAGACCTACACTGTTCCGGCAGCCGGGCCGCCGTCCAGCCATGACTTCAATGGAGACGGACGGGCGGACGTGCTGGCCGCCGATACTGCGGGCACCCTGTACCTCTACCCCGGCAATGCCTCCGGCGGACTGGACCCACGTCAGGTCGCCCTGGCCGCACCAGCCTGGTCCACCATCACTGACACCGTCACCCCCGGTGATTTCAACAAGGACGGTAAACCGGATCTGCTGGCCCGCGCAGGCGACATCCTCTGGTTCTACCCCGGCAACGGCACAGGGAGCTTCGGGGCACGGACACAGGTCAGCACCGGATGGAGCACCATGACGCAGATCTTCTCACCCGGCGACTTCAGCGGCGACGGCATCCCCGATTTCGTCGGTCGTCGCAGCAACGGCGAGCTCCGGCTCTACGAAGGAAACGGGACCGGAGGGCAGCGGGCTCCCTACACCGTGGGCTGGGGCTGGGACGTCATGAACGCCATCTTCAGCACCGGCGATTTCAACGGCGACGGCAAGGCAGATGTACTGGCGCGGCGAACCGACACAGGCGCATTATGGCTATATCCGGGCGATGGAACCGGGGGCTGGCTGCAATGGACCCAGATTGGGACGGGCTGGGGAACCCGCACCGCGCTGGTCGGTCCGCGGGACCTTGACGGCGACGGCAAGAACGACATCCTGGGCCGCATCGGAGACACGTTGTGGCTGTATCCGGGCTCGGGAGGCGGAGCGCTCAGCAACGTCCCGCCGATCAGCCTCGGCACCGGCTGGCAGGCGATGAAAGTCATCGCCTAGCCGACCCCTTGGACCTGGCGCGGGTCGGAGTTTTCCCCCAGACTCTTCGGCTCGCGTCAGCTGCTTAAATTACGACGACGGCCCGGTACCTTCCGCAGGGAAGGCGCCGGGCCGTCGTCGTACTTCTTGTGCCTTCGGCGGTAAACCTAGAGCGTGGCGAAAACTTCGCGCAGCAGCGTAGCGGTCTCGGACGGCGTCTTGCCGACCTTCACGCCTGCGGCTTCGAGAGCTTCCTTCTTGGCCTGCGCGGTGCCTGCAGAGCCGGACACGATGGCGCCGGCGTGGCCCATGGTCTTGCCCTCGGGAGCCGTGAAGCCGGCAACGTAGCCAACAACGGGCTTGGTGACGTTGGCCTTGATGTAGTCGGCTGCACGCTCTTCAGCGTCGCCACCGATCTCACCGATCATGACGATTGCCTTGGTCTCCGGGTCAGCCTCGAACGCAGCCAGGGCGTCGATGTGCGTGGTGCCGATGATGGGGTCGCCACCGATGCCGATTGCGGTGGAGAAACCGAGGTCGCGGAGTTCGTACATCATCTGGTAGGTCAAGGTACCGGACTTGGACACCAGGCCGATGGGGCCCTTGCCCGTGATGTTCGCCGGGGTGATGCCCACCAGGGCTTCGCCGGGGGT
Organism: Arthrobacter sp. TmtSoilC79; assembly: GCF_059739405.1. Lineage (NCBI taxonomy): Bacteria > Bacillati > Actinomycetota > Actinomycetes > Micrococcales > Micrococcaceae > Arthrobacter > Arthrobacter sp. TmtSoilC79. Next base: position 3,584,986 of record NZ_AP046051.1, read on the forward strand.
GATGATGCCGGGGCAGTTCGGCCCGATGATGCGGGTGATCTGCTTGCCGTCGGCGTCAACCTTGGACTGGGCCAATGCCCAGAATTCGGCGGAGTCCTGAACCGGGACGCCTTCGGTGATGACAACAACGAGGCCGATGCCGGCTTCGATTGCTTCAACAACGGCGTCCTTGGTGAATGCCGGCGGGACGAAGACGATGGAGACGTCTGCGCCGGTTTCAGCGATGGCTTCCTTGACGGTGCCGAAGACGTTGATTTCCTTGTCGCCGTGCAGGACCGTGGTACCGGCCTTGCGGGCGTTGACGCCACCAACAATGTTGGTGCCGGCCTTGAGCATCAGGGCGGTGTGCTTGGTGCCCTCGCCGCCGGTGATGCCCTGAACGATGACCTTGGAGTCTTTGTTGAGGTAGATAGACATTGTCGCGTCCCTTTACTTAGCTGCGTTGGCGAGCTCGGCAGCCTTGTCGGCGCCCTCGTCCATGGTGGCGGCCAGGGTAACCAGCGGGTGGTTGGCCTCGGTCAGGATGCGGCGGCCTTCCTCAACGTTGTTGCCGTCGAGGCGGACTACCAGCGGCTTGTTCGCAGAGGTACCAAGCTCAGCAAGTGCACCCACGATGCCCTTTGCCACGGCGTCGCACGCGGTGATGCCACCGAAGACGTTCACGAACACGCTCTTGACCTGGGAATCGCCAAGGATGACGTCCAGACCGTTGGCCATGACCTCGGCGGAAGCTCCACCGCCGATGTCCAGGAAGTTGGCGGGCTTGACGTTGCCGTGCTTTTCGCCGGCGTAAGCAACGACGTCGAGGGTGGACATCACGAGGCCGGCGCCGTTGCCGATGATGCCTACTTCGCCGTCAAGCTTGACGTAGTTGAGGTCCTGCGCCTTGGCCTTGGCCTCGAGCGGGTCAGCTGCGTCTTTGTCTTCCAACGTGGAGTGGTGCACGTGGCGGAAGTCGGCGTTCTCGTCCAGGGAGACCTTGCCGTCGAGGGCAACAATTTCGCCTGCACCGGTGCGGACCAGCGGGTTGACCTCAACCAGGGTTGCGTCTTCCTTCTTGAAGACATCCCAGAGCTTCAGAATGACGTCGGCGACTTTGCCGCGCAGTTCTTCAGCGAAACCTGCTTCGGCGACGATTTCGTCGGCCTTGGCCTGGTCGATGCCCACAGCGGGGTCGATGGCGATCTTGGCCAGGGCCTCGGGACGCTCAACGGCAAGCTGTTCGATCTCCATGCCGCCCTCTACCGAGCACATGGCCAGGTAGTTGCGGTTGGCGCGGTCCAGGAGGACCGAGAAGTAGAACTCTTCGGCGATGTCTGCGCCCTGGGCGATCATCACCTTGTTGACGGTGTGGCCCTTGATATCCATGCCCAGGATGTTGGTGGAGTGCTCAAGCGCCTCTTCGGCAGTCTTGGCAACCTTGACGCCGCCAGCCTTGCCGCGGCCACCAACCTTAACCTGTGCCTTGACGACAGTTACGCCGCCGATCTTCTCGGCAGCTGCCTTTGCTTCTTCAGGAGTGTGCGCCACGATGCCGGCGAGCACGGGTACACCGTGCGCTTCGAACATATCGCGCGCCTGATATTCAAACAGGTCCACGGTTTAGTGTCCTTCTACGTCGAAGTAGTTTTCTGTTCAGCCGGGAACCGCGATGACCGCGATAGCCAGCTGCGGAGAGTACGCGGTAACAACCAGGATTGAAGCCGGTCACATTGCGTAAGGTCCTCTCGGAACTTTAGCCCTTTGAGGAGTCCCGCCAGCTACACACTACCTGTTAAGTGAGTAACCTTACACTTCTATGCGCTGTAGAAAACCCGCAGAATTTCGCGGTTTTTGGGCCATCCACCGGCTGTCACGACGCTTGTTTCAGCTTCCCCGTGACTGTTTTGCCGCCGTCGGAAATCAGCTGGTAGCCCTCTGGCGTCACGAAGAAGGCCACGCCACCGGAGACGTTTCCGCAGGCAACCCCGCCGTTATAGGCCGAACACCGCAGCCCGTTACGCTCAATGTTCTGCCCATCTGCCAGTTCCCGCAGCTTGGAGATTGGCCCGTTGCGGCTGCCCTTGGGACCGAACTCGGACTCCATTTGTGTTACGCCGGAACGACACGAGCCGTAGACCGCCTTGTCCGGAGAGAGCAGTACCGTACCGCCGAGGTAGCCCAGCCCCGTTCCGGCGCAGTCATCGGCGATGTCGGTTAGATCGGGCTTGGCGTACTTCGCCAGTTCGCAATGAGCCACCGGAACCACCGGGAACTTGTTGTTGGCTGCGTCCGAGTAGGAATTTGCCTCGTAGGGCAGGTTCAGGTGGCCGCCCTTGGACGACGTCAAGGCGCACACGATGCTCTTGTCCTGAGTGACGAAGGCAGTGACATCCTCCCCGGCCGCCAGAGTGGTCTGCTCCGTGACAGGAACCTGCTTCAGTTGCTCAAGGGGTGCCAAAGGGGCCGGTGGAACGTAGTCCGGATCCTTCGTGGCGAAGGAGCACCCGGTGGCCAATACCAGGAGCACGGCAGCAAGAATCCCCAAAACAGTCCGTCGCATGCCACCAATTATGCCGGTAACCTCACGCCGTACTGCCTCGGCGGCGCCGGAGGCTGTTGAAGACCACCAGCGCGACGCCCGCCGCAAACATGGCGGCAGCTGCCCACAGCAAGGTGCGCAGTCTTCCGGATTCCAGGCCGGTCGCCGCGAGTTCAGCGCTGCCGTATTCAGAGTTGCCATATTCAGCGCTCGACGCCGGGACCACCGCTCCTGCCGGAGTCACCGCCGCTGGAGGTGCTGGCGCCTCGGCAGCCGGCGGCGGGTTCTCCGCGGGCGGCCGGGTTTCGAGGACGGTCACGACCGTAGAGAACACCCACTGTTTGTACAGACCAGAGTCACTGAAGTACACAAAGATCTGGAAAGACCCGGCCCTGGTAGGGATGCCTTGCAACACGCCATTGTCATCAATAGTGAGCCCGTCCGGTCCCGGATCGTGCCACGACAGGCTACCGGCCATATGGCGGGGCGTCGCCCACCAAAAATCATAGGGAGCCACGCCCCCGGTGACGGAGGCGATCTTCGCAGAATACGGTTCACCCAAGACTGCCGCTGGAACGGCGAAACCCGTGGGCTGTGGCCTTGAGGCGCGGACAGTCAAGGTGAACTGCGCATCGATGGATTCATAGAGGTCCGAGAACCGCACAGTGAAGGTGTACGTTCCCGCCGCAGTCGGAGTGCCGGAAGCGGCGTTCCGCCCCCACGACATCCCCGGCGGAAGAGCACCTGAAACCACAGCCGTGGTGTATGGCTGCCCACCCACTGTCCAGACCAGGATGCTCTCGCTGTACCAGGCTCCAACGACGCCGTCAGTGAACTTCTCCGAGTTAGTCACCGTCCTGAAGTTGGGCGGTGCGTAGTCGAAAAAGTCTATTGCGACCTCCTGGACAAGTGATAGCGCGGGCTCTGATGAATCCGTCACCGTGACAGGCATCCGGAAGTAGCCCGCTTGGGTGGGCATGCCGGTGAATCTGAGGCTCGCTGGGTCGAACGTCAGACCGGGCGGGACGTTACTGACGGTGGCGGTGTAAGGTGCTGTTCCTCCGGAAATCACCAGCGGCGCATCGTACGCCTTGGTGAGGTACCCCCTGTCCACGTAAGAGCGCACAGTCAATGGATCAGCGAGGTCCGCTACAGCTGGTGCAGGTGGCTCTTGCTGCGGCGCGGCCGGATTCGTCGCGGGCGGATTGGTCACCCCCGGTTCCGCGAGGGCCGGCTGGGTGGCCCCGGAAATGGCAGTGGGTGTCGGCGTTGGACTGGTGCTTGCCGATGGGTTCGGGCTGGCCGTCGGCGTCGGGCTGGCGGTTGCTGCCGGACTCCCGGTTGGTGACGGCTCCGCATCGGCTATCCCAGGCGGAGCGAACTGGAGCGCCAGGGCGCTTGCCACGGCCCCCACCAGCAGCAGCCTCGCGGCCTTGCCCCGCAAACGACGTTCCCCAACAAAAGCGCCCACGCGCGTCCTCCCCCACAAGAATGCAAGCAAATTGGCATTGCAAGGAGGGAAACAAACCGGCGTCGGCCCCAGTGCAACGCCCGGTCAGTCTAGGCTGGGATGGGGTTCAGGACAATGGGTATGGAGCGCTGCGGTGCTCAAGCATCGAGTTTTGTCAGCGGCGCGTACCTCAGCAGCAGGCGCTTCTCGCCGACGTCGAACTTCACCTTGGCTACCGTCTTGTCTCCGGCGCCCTCGACGCCCAACACCACGCCATTGCCGAAGCTCGTGTGGTTGACCTTGTCCCCCACCACCACGGAAATAACTTCCTTCTGCGGCTGCACCCGGTTGCGGGCGACAGCGGCAGGAACGTCGGCGTCGAACCCTGCTGTGGGGCTTGCGGCAGCCCCGCGTGAGGTGCCCGCCCCCCAGAACGAACCACCGTACCGGTTGGAGCCGATGGGGGCGCCTCCCCAGCCACCGGCTTGGCGGCTCATACCTTCGCGCTTCCACTCCACGAGTTCGGAGGGGATTTCCTCGAGGAATTGGCTGGCGGGGTTGTACTGGCTTTGGCCCCACATGCTGCGGACTTCGGAACGCGTGACGTAGAGGCGCTTGCGGGCGCGGGTCAGGCCCACGTATGCCAGCCGGCGTTCTTCCGCGAGCTCCTTAGGGTCCGTGGCCGAGCGCTGGTGCGGGAAGATCCCGTGTTCCATGCCGGTCAGGAAGACCACCGGGAACTCCAGGCCCTTGGCGGTGTGCAGGGTCATGAGCGTGACCACACCCATGCGCTTTGCCTCTGCCACTGCGGCGTCGATGTCAGCGCCCGGTGCATCGGGGATCTGGTCGGCGTCGGCTACCAAGGAGACCTGTTCCAGGAACTCCCCCAGGGAACCTTCCGGGTTGTCGCGTTCGTACTCACGGACCACGGCAACCAGTTCGGCGAGGTTTTCCACCCGGGATTCATCCTGCGGATCCGTACTGGCGCGCAATCCGGCAAGGTATCCCGTCTGCTCCAGTACGGCTTCCAAAGCGGCAGCGGCGCCTGAACCCGATGCCACCTCAGCAAGGTCATCCATGAGTTTCACGAAGCCAAGAACCAGGTTGACCGAACGGCTGGCCATTCCGGGCGCTTGGTCGGCGCGTCGGGCGGCGGCCATGAAGGAGGAGCGCTCACGTTCGGCCAGGGCAGCCACCGCGCCTTCAGCCCGATCCCCGATTCCCCGCTTGGGTTCGTTGAGGATGCGGCGCAGGTTGACGTCGTCATCGGGGTTCACCAGGACGCGAAGGTACGCCAAGGCGTCCTTGATTTCCTTGCGCTCATAGAACCGGGTGCCGCCCACAACCTTGTACGGCAGGCCCACCCGGACCAGCACGTCTTCAATGGAACGGGACTGGGCGTTGGTGCGGTAGAAGATGGCGACGTCCCCCGGACGCAATCCTTCCTCGTCCTGCAGCCGGTCAATTTCCTTGGCAATGAACTGGGCTTCGTCGTGCTCGTTCTCGCCCACGTAGCCGATGATCTTTTCGCCATCGCCCTCCGCAGTCCACAGGCGCTTCTCCTGGCGGTTGGGATTGCGTGAGATCACGGAGTTGGCCGCGCTAAGGATGTTCTGGGTGGAGCGGTAGTTCTGCTCGAGCTTGATGGTGCGGGCGTTGGGGTAATCGGCTTCGAACTCCACGATGTTGCGGATGTCCGCGCCACGGAAGGCGTAGATGGACTGGTCCGAATCGCCCACCACTGTCAGCTCGCTCGGCTGGACACTGGTGTCCGTTCCCACTCCCACGATTTCCCGGACCAAGGCGTACTGGGCATGGTTGGTGTCCTGGTATTCATCCACCAGCACGTGCCGGAACCGGCGCCTGTAGGACTCTGCGAGCGCCGGGAAGGCCCGGAACATGTAGACGGTCTCTGCAATGAGGTCGTCAAAGTCCATGGCATTGGCTTGGCGGAGCCGCTGTGTATAGCCCTTGAAAACCTCGGCAACCGCTGTATCGAAGGGGTCGTTGTAGTTCGCGGTGGAGGCATAGGAATCGGCGTCGATCAGCTCATTCTTGAGTGCCGAGATCTTGTGCTGGATGGCCTTGGGCGCAAACTTCTTGGGGTCTAGGTCCAGGTTCTTGGACACCAGGGTGATCAGGCGCAAGGAGTCCGCTGAGTCATAGATGGAGAAGTTCGAGTTCAGCCCCACCGTGGTGGCTTCCCTCCGCAGGATCCGGACGCAGGAGGAGTGGAAGGTGGAGATCCACATGGCCTTGGCCCGCCCGCCGACCAGCGCTTCGATGCGTTCCCGCATTTCGGCTGCAGCCTTGTTGGTGAAGGTGATGGCCAGGATTTCGCCGTGGTGGGCACGCTTGGTGGCGATCAGGTAGGCGATCCTGTTACTGAGGACACGGGTTTTGCCGGACCCTGCACCGGCCACGATCAGCAAGGGAGTGCCCGCGTGTTTGACGGCTTCTTCCTGCTGCGGGTTCAGCCCTTGCAGGAGTGCATCGGCAGAGGGAAGTCCGGACCCTCCGCTGTTGCCCCATCCTCCGGTCGCCGGCCCTCCGGCAGTGTCCGTCGACCCGCCGCTGCCCCCTTGGACGCGGGCGCCGGCAGCGCCTCCCCCGGGGTGGGAAAGCTCCGGGGCAGCCTTGACTGCGGCCTTGGTGCCTGCTTTGAAGGGTCCGTCTGCGTAGGGGTCAAACAACATATCCATGGTGCCTACCAGTCTAGGCGTTGGCCCCGACACTATAAGGCGCCGGGTCTACAGCCCCCGTAATCTCCACGGATATGGAAGCATCCAAGCGCTTCTGCGGCTTTACTCCCTAGGCAAACTGGGGAACAGAGGTGAGGGCAGCGCTCAACTCACGTACCGCCGTCGGGCCTCCCGCGACGAACCAGTTCAGCCCGTTCACTTTCACGACGGCGGTGTCCCCGCCTGCTGCGCGGACAATCGCTTTGCCGGGGAGCCAGTCCCATTCGGGGCAGCTGTGCTGGAACCAGCATCCGAGCTCGCCGTCCGCAACGCGCCCGAGATCACAGGAACCCGAGCCGAACATGCGCAACGAGGCGGCTGTGATCGCCGCAGCGTGCCAAGGCATTGCCGTGCGGGGATCGGCCAGCCAGGTGGGGTGGATGTAGGTGGCCGCACTGATTTCACCCACGGCCCGATCGCCGGACCCGGAGATCGGTTCTCCGTTCAAGGTGGCGGGGTGTTCTTCCCCACCCAGCCACAGCTTGTCCAGCTCAGGCTGGTAGATGGCTCCGAGCAGCACCTCAGGGTCCGCTGCCGGGCTGGTTCCGTGCTCCGGGCTGTCCCGCTTGAGGGCGATCGCTGAGCACCAGTACGTGGATCCGTGCAGGAAGTTGTAGGTGCCATCCACGGGGTCGATCACCCAGGTCCGGCCACTGGTTCCGGCGACGGAGGCGCCTTCTTCTCCGAGGATGCCATCCTCGGGCCGACAACGCCGCAACTGTTCCAGGACGTAAGCCTCGGCCGCGTGATCGGCTGCCGTGACGACGTCGGACACTGAGGTCTTCCGTTCGCCTTGGAGGCCGCCCATGCGCATGAGCAGCGCCAACTGGCCTGCCTCACGGACCAGGGCGCTGGCCAGTTGGTAGTCATCGAGGGTGGGATCAAGTTCAGTTGCGGTGTGCCTGCCGGTGGTCATGGTTCCAGCTTATGTGGCGGGATAATGAATGACATGGCCAAGACACCAGCCCAGCGCATCAAGAAGCACGGAGCAAAGGCAGTGGTTCCCGATCACACGCTGCCTCCCGTGATCAACACCACCACCGGGCGCACGCCGCAGAAGGCGCAGAGCAACTCCAAGCTCATCGTGATCGCGGGCGTGGTGGTCAGCTTGTTCCTGTTCTGGTACCTGCACCTGCTCACCTTGAACCAGATGACGCAGCTCTCCGGCGGATTGGCCATGCCGGATTCCCTGATCGGCGGCTTCTCGCAGGACTACATCAGCCAGCTTCGCGGGGCCATGGACGAGTCCGCCCGCGGCCAGCTCAACTACGTACACAAGACCGCAGGCACCCTGTTTCCCCTGATCTTTGGATTCAGCTGGCTCCTGTTGATCGGCACCAATGTGGCGCGTAAGTCGTGGCGCTGGGCCATGTGGGCTGCTCCCCTGCTGTTCGCTGTGGCCCACTTGTGGTCCAACGTGGCCATTGATTCGATGCTGGCATCCGAAACGCCCGACGCCGGTTCGGTGGCCTTGGCATCGTCACTGACGGTTGCGTCGTGGGTGCTGTTCCTGGTCAGCCTCCTGTGCGGCGTGCTGGCTGTATTTGTGGGTCGGAAAAGCGCAAAGCCCTCCTGACACGTAGTCCCCGCACCCGTACCCGCCCGACGCACCACTTGTTCGCCAGCACCGCACCCCTACCCGCCCGGCGCACCACTTGTTCGCCAGCACCGCACCCCTACCCGCCCGGCGCACCAGAGCTTACGGGCGCGATCCGCGGCAAAGGGTGCAGCACCCCAAACTCCGCCACCGCACCCCTACCCGCCCGGCGCACCACTTGTTCGCCGCCACCGCACCCCTACCCGCCCGACGCAGCACTTGGTCGCCGCCACCGTACCCCTACCCGCCCGGCGCACCACTTGGTCGCCGCCACCGCACCCCTACCCGCCCGGCGCACCAGAGCTTACGGGCGCGATCCGCGGCAAAGGGTGCAGCACCCCAAACTCCGCCACCGCACCCCTACCCGCCCGACGCAGCACTTGGTCGCCGCCACCGCACCCCTACCCGCCCGGCGCACCAGAGCTTACGGGCGCAATCGGCGGCAAAGGGTGCGGGACAGGCCAAGAAAATTCAGCGCGAACCTACCCGTTGCCTGGCCATGTGGGCTTTCCGTTCCGACTGGACACGCTGGGCGATCACCAAACCGGCCGCAGCCAACCCGATCGTTACCGGGTAGCCCATGAAGCGTTCCAGAAGGCCGGGCAAGGGCACCTCCATCCCGGTGATTCCGCCGATGATGAGCGCGCCGATGCTGACCAGGCCGCACGCGCCCAGGAACCAGCTCATGGGTGTCTGCCGGAACCACAAGATGCCCAGCAACAACAGTGCGAATCCGCCGCCGATGAAGAACATCAGGGCGCCGGCAAAATGCCATGGCGAGTCGAGGTCTTCGGGAACCAGGCCAACAATGACCGTCCCGACGCCGGCTACACCAGTGAGGATTCGAATGGCCACCGCCAGTATCCAGGGGACCGTCAGCACCCGGGCCGACTCACTGCCAACCGAACCACCGGAACCAAACGCGCCACCCCCAACAGACCGGAAACGCCGGGCAGCAACACCGGGCTTCGCCGCGACGCACAGGAGGCCCGCGGTCAGGAACAGAGCGCCCAGGACCAGCGCCAATCCCTGGACCACGAACGAGGCATTCATGAGCACGTGCAATGGCGAGCAGACGGCCCGTTCTGCGTACACGCCGCACGAGAGCGCTCCGAGGTCGCTGATGTATCCGGTGGCCCGGCTGTAGGGCTCCGGTCCGGCCCACGCTTGTATGACGGCCGCCTCGGCCACGAAGTACTGGACGACGCTCAGCTGCGCCCAGCCGCCGATGTTGGCCCTGATGTTGCGGACATCGGGAAAGAACGATCCGGCCTGCGCCGGTGCAGAGGAGGGCCCAGTCATGCTCGCCAGCCTAGCGGTGTTCGGGCAGCGCCCCGGCAGCTTGTATGCTTGTAGTCGTGTCCGGGCCCTCGAGCTCCAGCAGTGTGGTTTTAGAGTCATGGACATACAGGCCCTCGTAGCTCAGTGGATAGAGCACGGCTCTCCTAAAGCCGGTGTCGTTGGTTCGATTCCAATCGAGGGCACTTGAATCACCAGCAACCCGCCCAGGACTTGCAGGCCTACCTGGCCGGCAGCTGGAGTGTGGAGCGAACACTCCTGGACCGTACCTCCGGCACCAACGGAACCTTTACCGGCGTCGTGCGTTATTCCCTGAATCCCGACGGCGGACTGGACTACCGCGAAGACGGAACCATGCATTGGCCCACCCATTCAGGGCCGGCTTTCCGTGAGTATGTCCTCAAACCGGGCGCCACTGCGGACTCGATGGACGTCTTCTTCCCCGACGGCAGGCCGTTCCACAGCATGAGCTTCTCCGAACGGGGCAACCAGGACAAGCACTGGTGCGATCCCGACGACTACCACGTCAGCTATGTGTACCAAGGTCCGGATTCGTTCAGCTTCACCTGGGACGTGCACGGCCCCGCAAAGGATCTCCTGCTCGAGTCGCACTTGGTCAGGATCGACGCCGGGAGGCAAAAGTGACCACCACGGACCTCATCATTGTCAGCGCCGTGTGCGTGTACAACGCCGAAGGGCACCTGCTGACCGTCCGCAAACGCGGAACGGATAAGTTCATGCATCCCGGCGGCAAGCCCGAACAGGGCGAGACCGCGGCGGAAGCGGCCTCACGGGAACTGCAGGAAGAAGTAGGCATCGAGGTCAGCCCCGGGCAGCTGGAGTTGCTGGGCGTCTGGCTCGCCGTGGCTGCCAATGAAGCGGCCACCACCATTGAAGCCACCGTTTTCACCGCCCCGGGAACCTGGGAGGCGCACCCCTCGGCGGAGATCGCAGAGATCCGCTGGCTGGACCTCAACGGCCCGTTGCCCGAGGATCTGGCGCCCCTGCTGACGGACCACATCATCCCGCTGCTGAAATAGCTACAGTTCCGGGACGGCTTCCTGCGCCACAGCAGTGGCCTCCGCGAACTGCGTTTGGTAGAGCTCCGCATAGCGCCCGTCCGCGGCGAGCAGTTCAGTGTGCGTGCCCCGCTCCACAATCCTGCCGTCCTCCACCACCAAAATGGCGTCGGCAGCGCGGATGGTGGACAGCCGGTGGGCAATCACGACGGCGGTGCGCCCCTCGAGCGCCTCGCCCAGGGCCGCCTGGACGGCGGCTTCGTTGGTGGAATCCAATGCTGCCGTGGCTTCGTCGAGGATCACAACCCGGGGCTGCTTGATGAGCAACCGGGCAATGGTGAGCCGTTGGCGTTCACCGCCGGAGAGCCGGTAGCCACGCTCCCCCACCACGGTTTCCAGGCCATCCGGCAGTGACCTGATCATGGGTTCAAGACGTGCCCGCCGGAGCACATCCCACATGTCGTCCTCGGTGGCGTCGGGACGGGCCAGGCGCAGGTTGGAGGCGATGGTTTCGTGGAACAGGTGGCCGTCCTGCGTCACCATGCCCATGGTGTCGCGCAGCGATTCAAAGCTGAGGTCCCGGACATCAACACCCGTTCCGGACTGCTTTCCGCCAAGCCGGACAGCCCCGGAGTCGACGTCGTACAGGCGCGAAAGGAGCTGGGCCACCGTGGACTTGCCTGCACCGGAAGAACCCACCAGGGCAACGGTCTGGCCCGGTTCAACCCGGAAGCTGAGTCCGTGCAGGACTTCCTCACCACCGCGGGTATCGAGGGTGGCGACGTCCTCCAGGGAAGCCAGCGACACCTTCTCGGCTGAGGGGTAGGAGAACCGGACGTCGTCGAATTCCACGGCAACCGGTCCGGCAGGAACGGATACGGCGTCCGGCTTTTCAGTGATGAGCGGCTTCAGGTCAAGAATTTCAAAAACCCGCTCGAAGCTCACCAGCGCACTCATGATTTCCACACGGGCGTTGGACAGGGCTGTGAGGGGCGCGTAGAGCCGTGTGAGAAGCAGCGCCAGGACCACGACGTCGCCCGGGGCCAGCTGCCCACCGAGGGCCATCCAGCCACCCAGCCCGTAGACCAAGGCAAGGGCGAGGGCCGAGACCAGTGTCAGGGCGGTGACGAACGTGAACTGCAGCATGGCGGTCCGGATTCCGATGTCCCGCACCCGGCCTGCGCGGTCAGCGAATTCACGGGATTCCTCATCCGGGCGCCCAAACAGCTTCACCAAGGTGGCCCCCGGGGCGGAGAACCGCTCGGTCATCTGCGTGCCCATGGCGGCGTTGTGCGCTGCGGCTTCACGGCGGAGGTCAGCCAGCTTGGAGCCCATCCGCCGTGCCGGGATCAGGAAGATCGGCAGCAATACCATGGCCAGCACCGTCACCAGCCAGGAGGTGTTCAACATGACCACAAGAGTCAGCGCAAGGGCCACCACGTTGCTGACCACACCGGAGAGCGTGCCGGCAAAGGCGGACTGCGCTCCGATGACGTCGTTGTTCAGGCGGCTGACCAGGGCACCGGTCCGGGTCCGGGTGAAGAATGCGATGGGCATGCGCTGGACGTGGTCAAAAACCCGGGTCCGGAGGTCCACAATGACTCCCTCGCCGATGATCGAGGACAACCAACGGGTCAACAACCCCACGCCCGCTTCACCCACAGCGACGATGGCGATCAGGACTGCGAGCCAGATGACCGTGCCCACGCCTGCGTTGGCGATGATGGCATCCACCACTTGCCCGGCCAGGACCGGAGTAGCAACAGCGAGGAAAGCACCCGCGATCGATGCGATCACAAAGGCGATGAGCTTGCCTTTATGCGGGGCGGCAAAGGCCATGACCCGTTTCAGGGTTTCCTTGGAAAACGGCTTGGATCCGCTCTTGGCTGTAGTGATGTTGTACAGCGAGCTCCAGGCCACGCGGTCCATGCTCATGGGTTATTTCTCCTGGCTTGGGGTGTGGTGCAGTTCCTGGACCTGGCCGTTTTCCAGGTGCCAGCGTGAATCGAGCCGGACGTTTTCCAACAGCCGGCGATCGTGGGTGACCAGCAGCAGCGCGCCTTCATAGCTCTCCAGCGCCTCTTCGAGTTGCTCGATCGCGGGGAGGTCAAGATGGTTTGTGGGCTCGTCCAGGACCAGCAGGTTCACGCCACGGGCCTGCAGCAACGCCAGGGCCGCGCGTGTCCGCTCCCCCGGAGACAACGAGTCCACCGTGCGCGAGGTGTGGTCGGCCTTCAGTCCGAATTTCGCCAACAGGGTCCGCACATCTGCGCTGTTCCAGTCCACCAGGACCGCTTCGACGGCGTCGCCAAGCGGCTGCCCGCCGTCGAGCAATCCCCGTGCCTGGTCGATTTCACCGATGGCCACTGAGGCACCCATGGAGGCATCGCCGTCGTCCGGTGCCTGTGTCCCCAGCAACAGCCGCAGCAGCGTCGACTTTCCTGCGCCGTTGGGTCCAGTAATGCCGATCCGTTCGCCGCCATTGAGTTGCAGGTTCACCGGTCCCAGCGTGAAGTCGCCTTGACGGGCGACGACGTCACGCAAGGTAGCGACGACGGCACTTGAGCGGGGTGCCTGGCCGATGCTGAACTGCAGCTGCCATTCCTTGCGGGGCTCCTCCACCTCAGTGAGCCGGGCAATGCGGGACTCCATTTGGCGGACTTTCTGGGCCTGCTTCTCGGAGGACTCGCTGCTGGCCGCCCGGCGGATCTTGTCATTGTCCGGGTTTTTCTTCATGGCGTTCCGGACGCCCTGGGAACTCCACTCCCGTTGGGTGCGTGCGCGGGAGACGAGGTCAGCCTTGGTGTTGGCGAACTCGTCGTAGCGTTCAAGGGCATGGCGTTTGGCCACGGCGCGTTCTTCGAGGAACGCCTCATAGCCACCGTCGTACACGGCCACCGAGTTCTGGGCCAGATCCAGTTCCACCACAGTGGTGACGCAGCGGGCCAGGAATTCACGGTCGTGGGATACCAGCACCACGCCGCCGCGAAGGCCCTGGACAAAGGCCTCAAGGCGGGCCAGTCCTTCAAGGTCAAGGTCGTTGGTGGGTTCGTCAAGGAGGACCACGTCGAAACGGCTGAGCAGCAGGGCAGCCAGAGCCACGCGTGCTGCCTGCCCGCCGGAAAGCCCGGTCATGAGGGCATCGGCGCCCACTTCGAGTCCGAGGTCCGACAACACAGCCGGTATGCGGTCCTCAAGGTCCGCCGCACCGGAGGCCATCCAACGGTCGAAGGCCAGGGAGTAGGCGTCATCGGCTCCAGGAGCCCCGGAGCCAAGGGCTTCTGCGGTGGTTTCCATTTCCACTGTGGCCTGGGCGCAGCCTGTCCGGCGCGCAATGTAGGCCGCAACGCTCTCGCCGGCGGTCCGCTCGTGTTCCTGGGGAAGCCAGCCCACAAAAGCGTCCGACGGCGCAAGGCTGACGCTGCCGGCCTGGGACTGGTCCACGCCTGCAAGGATGCGGAGCAGCGTGGACTTCCCGGCCCCGTTCGCGCCCACGACACCCACAACATCGCCCGGAGCAACGGTCAGGGAGAGGTCGGAAAAAAGTGTGCGATGGCCGTGGCCACCGGCAAGGTCCTTGGCCACCAAGGTTGCTGTCATGTGTCTATCCTCCAGCAGGGAAACGCAGGAATTCAGGCCGCGATTCCCGCAGGCATGGAAAAACCCGTTGGTCCGGACTTGGGGGGTGTACGGACCAACGGGTTCAAGCATCAAGCATAATTCAATGTGGCGTCAGCGTAAAATCGTTTCGTACTCCCACTTACGGCCTGCTCCTGTCCTGCCCCGCGACCCGTCCAGGAAAGTTACCCATGCCCTTACCGTCCAAGGCGTTCCAGCGCTGGCTTCACGGCGTCGCGCCCGATGCCAGCACAGCTGATGTCTGCCGGATTGCCGGCATCAAAAGGACAACACTGGCCCAGCAGCTGGTCCGCGGCAAGGTTGCTGAATCAACGCTCGTGAGCATCAGCCGTGGATTCCATGTGGATCCCGTGCAGGCCCTGGCCACCTTCGACCTTTACGCCGACCTCCGCGGCGGACCCATGCCGCCCACCCCCTGCGAACTAGTCAGCCAGGTGGCCACGATTGATCTGCTCCGGGCAGTAGTGGAACGCAGCGAGCCGGGCACTGCCGCGGCGGCCCCCCTCTCTGAACCACCGCACCCTACGTCGGTGCGGAACTGGGTGGACGCAATCGACGACGGCGAGTTGCGGCACCGGGTCAGTGAAGCCACCGGGATCGCTCCACAGAATTTCTCAGCGCATCTGACGGCCAACAGGCTTCCTCCTGAACTGGCCATCGCCACCTCCAGGGCTGCCGGCGTCGGACCCGCAGGAGGACTGGTGGCCGGAGGACTGATCACTGAGGCAGAAGCCGGGTGGGCACCGAATGCCCGCCGGGAAGCGCTGGACCGAATGAGCCAAAGCGCGCTGGTCACCTTGGCCGGCGAGCGGCTCCTGGCGATGGGAAAGACCCTCAAACGCCAGGAACAAGACCACGAACGTACAGAACGAATTTGGGAGAACCTCGGATGACGGCCGTCCTGCCCTGGATAACGCTGGTTGTCTGCCTGGCCATCACTGTGGCGCGGATACCCAGTGCACTGCGCGGGGAGAACAGGGTGGTCTTCTATATTTTCGCCCTGATCTCCTTGAGCATCTTCATCAGCATTGAAGCGCCATACCTGGTCCTTGACGGCTGGCTCGGCGGGATGAACGTAGGCAACCTGGTCCTGCGCTTCCTGCTGTATGCGACGTTCTTCCTCATGGGCATCAAGATCGCCACCGCGTTCGGATCGCCCTCTGCCGTCCGTGCCATCCGCGGTCCGATTGGCCTGACGGTAGCGGCAATCGTGGCCGTCCTGACCGTTTACTTCTTCGTTGTCACGGACACCCGGGGTTCTTCGGCCGGCATGAGCGGTTTGACGTGGGGCCCCTCCTTGGAGGCCTATGCCTTCATGGGCCGTTTCTACCCGGGTTTCGTCGCTGCCTGTTTGGTTCCCGCAATTTGGCGGACGGTGGTCAGCGCCGCCCCGGTGTTGCTCCGGGTGGCTTCGGCCCTGCTGCTCCTGGGATTGTGCCTGCTCCTGCTCTCCCAATTGTTCCCGTTGATCCCCTTCTCGGAGGCCTGGCTGCGGGTGCTCATCAACTACTCCGCAGCCATGGCCACAGCCCTTGGGCTGGCCGGAATCTGGTTCTCGAAGGCGTATTCGCGACGAAAACGACGTCTCGCAGCGTAAGACTTTCACAAAAGCATTAGATCGTGGCACAATCATGAATGTGTGAACACGGTTGCAGCCTGACACCGGAATCAGAGAACGGGTTTCCGGTGGATGTGGCGCCCATGGGATCACAATTGGGGGGATGAGTGGTGGCGGGCTGTTGGGGACCGCCCCCACTCAGCCTTTTTAACGCCCCGTTGCGGCCCACCGGAAGCCCGCACCCAGCAAGGCTCCTTACGGTGGCTAAGATGGCTCCATGAACAGCCTTCGCACCCGCCGCTCCATCATCGCCGCCACTTTGGCCTCGGCCGCCCTCGTGCTCACAGCGTGCGGTGGAGGTTCAACTCCCGCGCAGTCAGGTGGAGACACGTCCCTCTCGGACGTCAAGTCCAAGGGCGAACTGGTGATCGCTACCGAAGGCACGTACCGCCCCTTCAGCTTCCACGCAGAAGGCGCCGGCGACCTCACCGGCTTCGATGTCGAAGTGGCCCAGGCCGTAGCCGGAAAGCTCGGCGTCAAGGCTACCTTCCAGGAGACACAGTTCGATGGCATCTTCGCCGGCCTGGACTCCAAGCGCTTCGACACCATTGCCAACCAGATTTCCATCAACGACGAACGCAAGGCCAAGTACGAGTTCTCCACCCCCTACACCGTCTCCACGGGCGTGGTGGTAACCAAGTCGGACAACTCCAGCATCAACAGCTTCGCGGACCTCAAGGGCAAGACCACCGCCCAGTCGCTGACCAGCAACTTCTACAAGATGGCTGTAGAAGCAGGCGCCAATGTCCAGGCCGTGGAAGGCTGGGCGCAGTCCGCGACGTTGGTTCAGCAAGGCCGCGTGGACGCGACCGTCAATGACAAACTCACGTACTTGGATTACGCCAAGAACACCCCGGATTCCGGCCTGAAGGTCGCTGCGGAGGCACCTGACAAGACCGAAAGCGCGCTCGTCTTCCGCAAGGGTTCAACCGAGCTCACCTCTGCCGTGGACAAAGCACTGGCTGACCTCCAGGCAGATGGAACCCTGGCGAAGATCTCCGAAAAGTACTTCGGCGCGGACGTCACCAAATAGATGAACTGGGACCTCATCTGGAGTTCCTTCGGCCCGCTCATCACCGGGGCCGTCACGGGGACCATTCCCCTGACCCTCGCCTCATTCGCCTTCGGCCTGGTGCTCGCCTTGGTGGTGGCACTGATGAGGCTGAGCCCCAACTGGCTGCTCTCCGGAATCGGCCGTTTCTATGTCTCGGTCATCCGTGGCACTCCCCTGCTGGTCCAGCTGTTCGTGATTTTCTTCGGCCTGCCCAGCATCGGCGTCAGGCTTGATCCCTGGCCAAGTGCCATTATCGCGTTCTCCTTGAACGTGGGCGGGTACGCGGCGGAGATCATCCGGGCAGCCATCCTGTCCGTGCCCAAAGGCCAGTGGGAAGCCGGCCACACCATCGGCATGTCCCGGCCGCAGACGCTGGTACGCATCATCCTCCCCCAGGCAGCCCGGGTCTCGGTTCCCCCGTTGTCCAACACCTTCATCTCCCTGGTGAAGGACACCTCGCTGGCGTCCTTGATCCTGGTCACCGAATTGTTCCGCAATGCCCAGCAGATCGCTGCTTTCAGCCAGGAGTTCATGGCCCTGTACCTGCAGGCGGCCTTGGTGTACTGGGTCATCTGCCTGGTCCTTTCCACAGCGCAGTCCGCCGTGGAAAGGAGATTGGACCGCTATGTCGCCCACTGACGAAACACTCCCCGCCACAGTGCTGCAAGCCCGCAACCTCGCGAAGGCTTTCGGCAGCAACGTGGTGTTGCGGGACATCGATATCGATATCCGCCGCGGGCAGGTGGTGGCACTTATCGGTCCTTCCGGCTCGGGCAAGACCACCGTCCTGCGGTCGCTGAACGGCCTGGAAACCCCCGACGCCGGCACTGTCACCTTCGGGGGCAGCGACGGCGGCGCAGGGCTGTCGATCGACTTCAACGCGAAGGTGGGCAAGAAAGAGATCGCGGAGTTGCGTGACCGCAGTGCCATGGTCTTCCAGCACTACAATCTCTTCCCGCATATGACGGTGCTGAAAAACATCACCGAAGGCCCCATCCAGGTCCAGAAGAGGCCCCGGGCCGAGGCCGTTGCCGAGGCGGAGCGGCTTCTGGAGCGGGTGGGGCTGGCCGATAAGCGCGATGCCTACCCCTTTGAGCTCTCCGGCGGACAGCAGCAACGCGTGGGCATCGTCCGGGCCCTGGCGCTCAAGCCCCAGCTCTTGCTGTTCGATGAACCCACCTCTGCGCTGGACCCCGAACTGGTAGGGGAAGTCCTGGGAGTCATCAAGGAACTCGCCGAAGAGGGTTGGACCATGGTGATCGTGACCCACGAACTCGCCTTCGCCAAGCACGTGGCGGACGAAGTAATTTTCATGGACGGCGGTGTGGTGGTCGAACGCGGTCCCGCTGCCGAAGTCCTGCGGGCACCCACGCAGGAACGCACCAAGCTTTTTGTGAAACGGCTCCAGCACGACGTCTAGGAGGCTCAAGGAAATGGGGGAAGAGACTTTGGACGCAACACCCGAAACCGGCCGCAGGAAGTCCCGGCGTACCATCATCATTGCCGCGGTGGTCGCCGCTGTGGTTGCGGCAGGCGGGCTCGGCACTTGGTTTGCGCTCTCCCGCCCGGCAGGTGTCCAGCACGCAGATGTTGTCCGTTTGGATAAGGAACGGGCAATTCTGGACAACTCGATGAATCTCTACGATCCCCTGTTCAACCAGTTTTCGGTCCGCTACTCAAGCGTGATGACCGAAAACGCGGAGCAGGAGGAAAAGGAGAAGGTCCTCAACCGCGATGGTGAGCGCCTGAAGCGCGAGTCACGGACCAACCTGGACCGGCTGGATCGGATGGCGTCCTCGCCGGCCGTCCAGGAACAGGAAATCGGGGACGCCTTCAACCGCTTCAAGGAACAGTACGGCGCCGTGATCGCCTATAACGACCAACTCGTGGTCGATACCTCCAACATCAACGAATCCATCGGCGGTCCCTGCGCGCCGCTGCACTCCACGCTGAACGTTGGCGCTGAGTCGTACTCCGCGGATTACGTCAAAGGCGCCGATGAGTGCCTTGCTGCGATGGGCACCGCCAAGGACGGCACCGATGCTGAAACAACCGAACTGCTGACGGCGGTGGAAGGCATCATTCGCGGACAGCGGGACAAGCAACAGGAAGTCCTGGACAGCAAGGACGACCTTGAGCGGCTGGCCAAGCGCACTCTGGCCGGTGTAGCCATGCTGGACATCAACGATGCCCTGTCAGCGGCACAGACCAAGTACGAGAGCGCCATGAAGGAGAAGTACAACCAGTTGGTGGCCAACGCCAACGAATCCAACAAAGCGCTCGAAAGTGCCCTCAAGACACGCTCTGACCAATTTGATGCTGCAGGCAAGGACGGGAAATAGGCCATGACTTTTGAATCCGATCCTGCCCAGCCTGCCCCTCAATCCGGTCCCGCCCAACCCGATCCCGCCCAACCTGATCCCACCCAGCCGGCGGCGACCAGGAAGCGCAGGCTTGCACTGATTCTGGTTTCCAGTGCTGTTGTTCTGGTGATCATTGCCGTGGCGGCGGTGATAGCTGTGGCGCACTTCTCCGGGCAGCAACGCAAGGAAAACCTGCAGGCCCTGAAAGACGGACACCTCACGGCGTTGGTGGATGCGCGGGGCAAGCTTCAGCCCGCGGCCAACGCCTACCTGGCCGCGTACAAGAAAGCCCGGAACGCCCCCGCCTCCCAGGAGGAAGCGGAGAAGAACTCCGCAAAAGAGCGGGACGCGTTCCAGCAGGCTGTCAATGACGCCCGTGCGGCCCTGTCCACGGTCAAAAACGCCCAGTCCCCCGCCGATGGCGGTGTCGGCGTCGCCGTGGGGCAACTGGAAGAGTCCTACCAGGGCTTCATCGACCACATGGAAGGACTGGTGGAGTCATACCCGCAGTTTGAAGGTCTCTTCAGGGAAGACGGAGCCGGCTGCAACGGCTTGTTTGTTGGCTCCAAAGCCGCCACCCTTCGTGAACGCCAAACACTGCTCGGCCAGGCCGCAGGTCCCTGCCGGGAAGCGGTGGACCAACTCAAGGAATCCAAGAACGTGGCCTACGTCGAGTTTGCCCGCACATTGGACAACCGGGTGGCACAGCTTGAATCGAACGCCGAGATCACGGCAAAGTCCGAAGAGAACTACAACGAATTCGTGAAGATCAAGGATCAGATGACCCAAAAGGTCGACGACGCCACCGCCCGCAATGCCTCCGATGAGGAATTCCGCAAGATTGCCGACGAGCTGAAGGTCCTCAACACCCGTATCCGGAACAACAGGTCGGAGTTCGACTTCGCTGCCAAGCGCTACCTGTCCGGTGTCAAGGAAATGCCGACTCTGGTCGAGGAAGTGTTCTCCAAGAAGATTCCGGCCGAAATCAAGAGCTACGAATCCGTGATCCCCCTGCGGACCCAGATCTTGAAGGACGCAGTGGACGTCGAGTTGGTCGAATAGGCACCGGCAACACGAACAAACGCCGACGGCATTGCAGGATTTCCCCGCAATGCCGTCGGCGTTTTGCTGTCTCTTGGGATCAGCGCGCGAAGCGCAAAGTGACCAATTGGAACGGACGGAGCACCAAGTCCACCGCCGAGTCCTCCCCGGCAGTGACTCCAGGAGCTTCTGCAGCCCGTTCCAGCAGATCCGTGGCTGTCACGCCGGTGGTCTTGAAACCGGGCCGGAGAGTGGCAGCTGAGCGCTCACCAAGGGATTCGTAGAGCCTGACGATCACATCGCCCGACCCATCCTCGGCCAGCTTCACCGCTTCGACCACAATGGCCGGGTTCGAGACCGACACCAGAGGATCAACCCCGTGGCCGCCGGTCACGAACCGGGGCTTCAGGTTGGTCCTGTACCCCTCTTCGACGGCATCGGAGATTGCAGCTCCGGGCCTGATGGAAACCTCCAACGTGTGCTCCCCCCTGTCTGCTTCAGGGTCCGGGAACCGGGCCGAGCGCAGCAGCGAGGTGCGGATCGTCGTCGTGGTTCCGCCGTCGGTGCGGACGGCCCTGGTGACGTCGTGCCCGTAGCTGGAGGAGTTGCTGACGGCCACGCCATAACCGGGCTCGGCAACGTGGATCCAGCGGTGTGCACAGATTTCGAACTTTGCAGCTTCCCAGGACGTGTTGGTGTGCGTCGGCCGGAAGACGTGGCCAAACTGTGTCTCCGACGCCGAACGATCAGCCCTCACGTCCAGCGGGAAGGCGATCTTCAGCATCTTTTCGCGCTCCTGCCAGTCCACCGTGGTGGAGATTCCCAGTGACTTGGCACCGGCGTCGAGCGTGATGCGCTGCGTGATGGTGGAGGCGCCCACCTTCCGTTGGACCACCACGACGGCGCCGGCCGGCGTACGTTCGAGATCGATGGTGTCCGCGTGCGTCAGCTGCGTGACGTTGCGGCGGTAGAACTCTTCGATGTCCCACGCATCCCATTCGTTGGGAGTGTCCCGGAACAACTCCAACAGGTTGCCGGCCTCCCCGGGGGCTATGGCGTCTCGACCGCTGGCATGGTCCACCAGTGAGGTGAGCAGCCCGTTCCCGTCCAGCACCGCGCGGACGATGCCGTTGTCCAGCACGAAGCCCTCGCCCGGGTCCTCCACCTGGACGCCGGTGCCGTGTCCGCCGGTTTCGGCGATCCCCAATGCCGGCACGCCGCTGCGCTGATGCGGTGCGGCGTTGAGCAGGTAGCTGGTGCTGCCGGTGCCTACCAAAGCCTGGGCTGCTTCACCGATGATGGCCTCGAGGTCTCGGGCAATGGCCTCGTAGTTGCGTTCGGCGTCCTGATGGACCCAGGCGATGGAGCTGCCCGGGAGGATGTCGTGGAACTGCTGCAGGAGGACCAGTTGCCAGAGCCGCTTCAACTCCTCGCGGGGATAGGTGTAATCCGTACCGAGACGAACCGCTGCGGTGGAACACCACAACTCCGCCTCCCGCAGCAGGTGTTCGCTGCGACGGTTGCCACGCTTGGTCTTGGCCTGGCTGGTGTACGTTCCGCGGTGCATTTCCAGGTACATCTCGCCCACCCAGACCGGCAGGTTGGTGTACTCCGCCTCGGCTTGGGTGAAGAAGTCCTTTGCGGTGCCCATCCGCACCTTCGGGGATCCTTCCAAATCCGCCGTGCGGTGCGCGGCCGCGACCATCTCCCGCGTAGGTCCGCCGCCGCCGTCGCCGTAGCCGAACGGCACCAGTGACATGGTGCCACGGCCGTGGTCCCGGTAATTTCGTTCTGCGTGGGCCAGCTCGCGGCCGTGCAGTTCAGCGTTGTACGAATCCACCGGCGGGAAGTGCGTGAAGAGCCGGGTGCCGTCAATTCCTTCCCAGGAGAAGGTGTGGTGCGGCATCCTGTTGACCTTGTTCCAGGAAATCTTCTGGGTGAGGAACCAGCGCGAACCGGCCTCTTTCACAATCTGCGGGATGGCACCGGAGTAGCCGAAGGAGTCAGGAAGCCAGGCCTCCTGGCATTCGACGTCGAACTCCTTCAGGAAGAAGCTCTTGCCTTCCACGAACTGGCGCGCCATGGCCTCGCCGCCGGGCATGTTGGTATCCGATTCCACCCACATGCCGCCCACGGGGATGAACTGGCCGGCCTTGACTTTCTCGCGGATCCGGACGAAAAGCTCGGGGAAGTACTCCTTTATCCACGCCATCTGCTGCGCCGAGGAGCAGGAAAACACAAAGTCGGGATCTTCATCCATGAGCGCCACTACGTTGGAGAACGTCCTGGCGCATTTGCGGATGGTCTCCCGGACCGGCCACAACCAGGCAGAGTCGATGTGGGCATGGCCAGTGGCAAGGAGTTGGTGGGCCGAGGCATAGGCGGGCCGGCACAGCACTTCCTTCAAGGCCTCACGGCCGGCCATCGCTGTTCCGGGAACGTCGTCCGGATCCATGATGTCCAGCATCCGCTCCAGGGCCCTGAGGATTTCATGCCGGCGGGGAAGTTCGGTGGGGAGTTCATGCATGAGTCCGCTGAGCGTCCAGATGTCCTGGTTCAGTTCCCACACGGTCTCGTTCAGCTCTGCCATGGCGATGCGGCCCAGGCGGTACCGGGGATCGTCGCCGGAGGTGGCTTTGTCTCCGAGCGGGGTGGGAGCAAAGGACCAGCCCTGGGC
Source organism: Arthrobacter sp. TmtSoilC79 (assembly GCF_059739405.1). Classification (NCBI taxonomy): domain Bacteria; kingdom Bacillati; phylum Actinomycetota; class Actinomycetes; order Micrococcales; family Micrococcaceae; genus Arthrobacter; species Arthrobacter sp. TmtSoilC79. The sequence goes on from NZ_AP046051.1 coordinate 3,608,005, forward strand.
AACGTCCGGGTTCGCGGCCGCCTCGACATAGAAATCCACCGAGTGTCCGCCGCCCAGCAGTTTGAGGGGGACGTGGTAATTCCGTGGCGAGATCGCCTTGATGATGCTGCCGTCCGCCCGCCACGCAGTGCCTTCGCATTGGAACCCGGGGACGTCGCTGTTGAAGCCGAGGTCCACGATGATCTCCACGGACGTGGAGTCAGCCATGCCCCAGTCCTGCGGGACTTCACCCTGCAGGTGCAGCCATTTGGTGCTCCAGGCCTTTCCCCACGCGGCTCCATGCTCCTGGGGAGTGAAGAGCTGGCGCATGGCCTCCGATGCCGGCACAGGTTCGCCGGGTACCTCCCAGCTGCTGAGCTGTAGCGGTATTGCCCTGCCGTAAATGGCCGGAAGAATGCGTTCCCGAACGAATCGATCGAGGCGCTGTTCAGTGATCCGGCGGTCGTCGTGCAATTAATTCCCCTTTGGGCTTTAGCTGGATATCACGAATGGTTCACGCACCTGGGGTGCATGCCCGCGCGGCAGTTCTGGGTTCGCTACGCTTCCAATCGATGGATAAAATCTACGTTGTTCCAGCTCAATAGCCAAGTGATCGGCCGCTATCCCCCACGGACAGTGCGTCCGGCTGGGCGGGTTCGGCAATGATCCTGTCCCGGCCTGCGTAGACGTTGAGACTGTGCCCACGGCTGAAACCGGCCAGGGTAATCCCGGACTCCTCCGCCAGCTCAGCGGCCAGGCTTGAGGGCGCACTGACCGCAGACAGTACCGGAATGCCGGCCATGGCCGCCTTCTGGACCAGCTCGAAGGACGCCCTGCCGGAGACCTGGAGGACTGTCCCCTTCAGCGGCAACACCCCTGCCCGCAGCGCCCAGCCCACTACCTTGTCCACCGCGTTGTGCCGGCCAACATCTTCGCGAAGGCACAGCAATTCGGAGGTGCCGTCGTCGTGGATCCTGAAAAGGCCCGCGGCGTGGACGCCGCCCGTTTTATCGAAAACGGCCTGGGCCTCCCTGAGCCGGTCCGGCAATGCGGCGAGCGCCCTGACCGGTACAGTGACGTCGTCTTCCTTGGGGCTGTGATGCGAGGCTTTGCGGACTGCGTCAATGGAGTCCGTACCGCAAATTCCGCACGAGCTCGATGTATAGACGTTGCGGCCGGTATCGGGCCGTTCCACATCGGGCCGGAGTTGGGCGTCCACCACGTTGAAGGTCTGGACGCCGTCCTCGTTTTCCCCGGCGCAGAAGCGCTCCGAGATCAGTTGGGAGGGTTCCCAGATGATGCCCTCAGAGACCAGGAATCCGGCCACGAGGTCAAAGTCGTCTCCCGGGGTCCGCATGGTCACGGAGAAGGACATCTCGCCCAAGCGGATTTCCAGGGGTTCCTCCACCGCGAGTACGTCTTCCTTGAAGCGGACCGGATGCTCCAGTGCTTGCGGCGAGCCGTCCAGGACAAACTTATGCACCTTTCGGCGCTGCGTTACGCGTCCCACGTCAGGATCCGTCCTCCTCTGTTTTCACGAAACGTACTGTCATGGCCTTGTAGCCGGGGGTGTTGGATTCCCTGGCCACCAGTTCGCGGTGCACCAGGGCGTTGGCCTCCGGGAAGTAAGCTGCGGCGCACCCCTTGGCAGTGGGATACTCAACCAGCCGGAACCTGTTGGCCCGCCGCTCCGTCCCGGCGAACGTGGAGACGACATCCACGAGATCGCGGTCCTTGAAACCGAGTTCGGCCAGGTCTTCAGGGTGGACCAGGATGACCCGGCGGCCATCAGAGATCCCGCGGTACCGGTCGTCCAGGCCATAGAACGTGGTGTTGTACTGGTCGTGGCTGCGCACCGTCTGCAGGATCAGGTGGCCTTGTGGGGCCTGGAGGTACTCCAGTGGCCGCACCGAGAACCGTGCTTTGCCGATGTCCGTGGCGAACGTCCTGGTGTCCCGGGGCGGGTTGGGCAGCACGAAGCCGTTCTTGGTGCGAACCCTCGTATTGAAATCCTCGAAGCCGGGTATCACCCGGGAGATGTGGTCCCGGATGACGTCGTAGTCTTCGGCCATGGCACGCCAGTCCACGCTGTGGTCGTCGCCCAGGGTCGCCTGCGCCATGCGGGCTACGATCACCGGTTCGCTGAGCAGGTGCTCCGAGACAGGTTCCAGTCTTCCCTGCGTTTTATGGATGACGGACATGGAGTCTTCCACCGACAGGAATTGCTTGCCTTTGGGGTGTTTGTCATCCGTGTCAGTCCGGCCCAGCGTAGGCAGGATCAGCGACGTTTTGCCGTGGACCACATGGGCCCTGTTGGGTTTGGTGGAGATATGGACGGTCAGTCCTGCGGTCTTCAGGCCCTCTTCCAGGGCTGCGGTGTCCGAGCCGGCGGCTGCAAAGTTCCCGCCCATGGAGACGAAGACATCCACCTCACCCTTTTCCAGGGCGTGCTGGGTTTCCACGGAGTCATATCCGTGATCGCGCGGCATATGGAAACCGAATTCCTGGTCCAGCGCTGCCAGGAACGATTCCTTGGGTTTCTCCCAGATCCCCATGGTGCGGTCGCCCTGGACATTGGAGTGCCCGCGGACGGGACATGCTCCGGCGCCACGCTTGCCGAAGTTCCCTTGCAACAGCAACAGGTTGATGATTTCGCGCAGCGTGTCCACCGAGTGCGGCTGCTGTGTCAGTCCAAGGGCCCAGCAGATGATGGTTGCCTTTGAGGCAGCCATCATTTCTGCCGCCTTGGTAATTTGCCTCCGCGTCAGGCCGGTGGCCCGCTCGGTCTCGGCCCAGTCCAGGACCGCACGGGCTTGGGTGTAGGCGGCGAACCCTTCGGTCTGCTGCTCAATGAAGGAATGGTCGACGACGGTGCCCGGGTTGCGCTTCTCTTCCTCCAGGAGCAGGTGGCCCAGTGCCTGGAACAGCGCCAGGTCCCCACCGACCTTGATCTGCAGGAATTCATCCGCGATGGTGGTGCCACCGCCGATAACGCCATTGAGGGACTGGGGGTCCTTGAAGTTCAGCAGGCCCGCCTCGGGAAGCGGGTTCACGGCGACGATCTTTCCGCCGTTGTTCTTGCAGTCCCGCAGTGCAGACAGCATCCGGGGATGGTTGGTTCCCGGATTCTGTCCCACCACCAGGACCAGTTCGGCGTGGTGGATATCCTCCAGCGAGACTGTGCCCTTGCCGATTCCAATGGTGGGGTTCAGTGCGCTGCCGGACGATTCATGGCACATATTGGAGCAGTCGGGCAGGTTGTTGGTGCCCAGGCTTCGGGCGAACAACTGATACATGAAGGCGGTCTCGTTGGCTGTTCGGCCCGAGGTGTAGAAAACGCACTTGTCCGGAGTGGTGGCGTTGATGTGCTCACCGATCAAGGCGAAGGCGTCGGTCCAACTGATGGGTGAGTAATGCGTGTCCCCGGGCCTGATGACCACGGGCTCGGACAATCTTCCCTGGCTTCCCAACCAGTACTCGGTCTTGTCTTCGAGATCCGCCAGGGAGTGCTTCGCCCAGAATTCGGCGCCTACCGTGCGGGTGGTGCTTTCCTCGGCGATCGCTTTGGCGCCGTTCTCGCAAAATTCGGCGGGGCTCCGCTTGCCCGTGATGGATTCAGGCCACGCACACCCCGGGCAATCAAAGCCGTCATGCTGGTTCACCCTGAGCATGGAACGGACCGTGCGGGCTACTCCGGCCTGGGCGTAACCGCGTTCAAGGGCCACCGTAACAGCTTTGAGGCCGGCAGCGGCTTGTTTGGGCGGGTGGATTTGCAGGTCATCTTCATTGATGTCCTGTTCGGGAGCATGCCTGTTCATATGTCCATCATTGCACTTTGTGTGAGCCTGTTACCTGGTTCGCCGCAGTGCCGGCCAGTACAGCCTTCAGGCGTCGAGCGCACTCCAGTCCACCGGCCCGGAGGGAGCCTTCTTCGCTTGCCGTGTGGCGGCCTTGCGGGGCTTGTCTTCCGGGGACTTTGGCTGGGGCAACGGTTTGCCCCAGGGCAAGGCAAACGCAGGGACCAACTCCCCCAGTTGGACTCCGTGGGGTGGGACCACCATGACCCCGTCCGCACCGGCCAGGCCCCGCATCATTCCCGGTCCCGCGTGCTGCGCCGGTGAGGCCAGGCCATACACCAGCTTGAACGGCATCAGCCGGGTCCGACCGGGATCGGCCTCGAGCATTGCGCCGCACGGTACCTCACCCACATGGGGCGGCTTCCGGTGGCCCAATGCAGCAAGCAATGGAGCGCCCACCGTGAACAGCGCCATCATCGCGGCAAGTGGATTTCCAGGCAGGCCCAGGACAAAGCGGCCATCGGGCAACTCGGCCAGTACGGCGGGGTGGCCGGGTCGCATCGAAATACCGTCGATCAACAGCCGGCCACCCAGTTCAGCCACCGCTCGGCGGAAATGGTCAGTCCCCGACCGGCCCGTACCGCCCGTTGTGATGACGACATCGGCCGGGGGTTCGGCTTCTTCATCGGAGCCAGTCGCGATCTCGTCCACGGCAGGCTCACTCTCCTGGAGGGCGGCAATCCACTCCTCATAGTTATCGCCCACCCTGAGCTGCTCTCCTGCTATGCCGCCCAGGAGCTCTACCACGGCACCCAACTGCGGACCAAAGGTGTCGCGGACCTGTCCGGGCAGCGGGATCCCCCGTTCCACAACCTCGGAACCTGTAAGCAGGAACCTGACCAACGGTTTGCCGAGAACCTCTACATGGTCCAGTCCGGCCAGTGCAGCCAAAGCGATGTGGGCTGGATTGAGTACCGTTCCAGCGGTCAGCAGGATCTCCCCCTCGGCAGCTTCCTCCGCGGCTTTGCGGATGTGCTGGCCGTTGCGGGGTTCACCGGGCTTGGCGGCGCCGCCTAAAGCCAGGACCGGCAGGCCGTCGTCGTCGGTGGTGATGACGCCGCTCTCGCTGCGCAGCACGGCCTTGGCCCCGGGCGGAATGAGGCCACCGGTCACAATGGGGCTTGCCTGGTGCGGGGCAAGCCTCTGGCCAGGTTCGCTCAGGATCCACGGACCACTTCCGTTGACGGCCCAGCCGTCCATGGCCGACGAAGCGTAGTGGGGCATGTCCTGTACGGCCAGGGCATCGGCTGCAAGGGTGCGGCCCAGCGCCGAGGTGAGCGGCACGGGGCCTGGTGGAATGGGAGCGGCACACTCAAACGCGCGCTGGCGGGCCTCCTGCCAGGTGTGCGCTGCGTGATGGCCCTCGGCAGGGGCCTGGGTCATTCGGCGTCAGCCTCGGACTCCGAGTACTCCTTGGCAACTTTGCGGGCCAACTCCAGGGCCGCGTTCATGGACGCATCATCGCTTGCCTGGCCAATGCCGCGGGCCATGCCTGCCGCATAGCCGGCAATGAACGTGGTCAAAGGCGCAGCGGGACGGACCACTGAATGTGCTGCCACTCCGGCTACGGCGAGTACTTCATTGACGTCCACCTCAACGCCTTCAAGCTCAAATGCCTGCAGCAATGTGCGGCACCAATCCTCGAGCGTCTCTTCCTGGCTCTTCACGTCCGCCTCCAACTTGTAGTCAATGCCCAGGGCCGCAGCGTCCTCCCACGTATCCACGTCATCCGTGGAGCCAGCGGGGACAGCAACGTCCAGCAGGTTCAGCCTAGCAAGCAGCCGGAACACAGAAGAGTCCGCCAGACCGGCACCTTGGGATGCTACGGCTGCTTCACGTTCCAAGGCTGCAGTGTCGTAAGCACCCAGGAGGGGTTGCTTCCGCCCGTCCACGGAAACGGCCATGGCACCCTCAACGCCTGGGTGGGCGGCCAGTGCATCCCACAAAGCGGAAACTCCGCGGGACGCATGCGGCATGTCGCAGGCAAGGACCAGGGTCCACCGGGCGCGGGAACGCCGGCTTTGCAGCGCCGCCAGTCCGGCTGCGATTGCCGCTGCCGGCCCGGCAAACGCCGGCTCCTCGCGGGCATGCAGCACTTCCACTGGGAACGGCACACCGCCCGCTACCGGAACATCGGGGCCTACCACCACCACGGCTGAAGCACCCCGGGCAGCCTGCAGGGCATGCGAAAGGAGCGTGGCGCCGTCGTACGTCAGCGATGGTTTAGGCACGCCACCGAGGCGGGTGGCCCTGCCACCCGCCAAAATCACGGCATTGAACTCCATCCGCCCAGAGTACCCGGACGTCCGGAGCTCAGCAGAAATCGATCAGGCAGCGGATTCCGGCAACAGGAACGGGTCCCAGTCCGGCGCAGGTTTCTCGAGTTCCTTGATCTGCCACATTGTCCCCTGGGGCACACCGGGTTTGAAACGGAGTTTCCAACCCATCTCGGCCAGTGTGTGGTCGCTCTTGGCGTTGTTGCATTTCAAGCACGCCGCAACCAGGTTTTCCCAGGAATCCGCGCCGCCCCTGGACTTGGGGTGGACATGGTCAATGGTGTGGGCTGTTTTCCCGCAGTAGGCGCAGCGGTGGCCGTCGCGGCGCAGTACCCCGCGCCTGCTCACGGCTGTGATCTTGTTGTACTGGGGACGGATGTAGCGGTTGAGGAGGATCACGGATGGTCTTCCGAGAACTTCCTGCGGCCCGACGACAGGCTCGTCGCCTTCGGCCACCACGCTTGCTTTCCCAGTCAGCACAAGGACCAGCGCCCGGCGGAAGGTTATTACCGCCAGCGGTTCATATCCAGCATTCAGAACGAGTGTGCGCATGCACGTACCTCTTCACGGCCGCACCCGTCAGGGGCACGAGGGCCGGCTGCCCTCTGCATGTACGGGCTGTGGATCGACAAGATAAGGGTAAGCACTTGTATGCCGTATCAACGAATTTATATGTGCTTTCGCCCACAGTGTCGCCCAGAGTTCATGCGTCGTTAGCGGAACGGGCGTCCGATCTGCCCCCTGAACACCCGATGTGGCCCCTAGGCAAAGGATCCGCGGTTAAACAGAACACCCCGCGGCCGTAGCCTGCGGGGTGTCCTGAAATTGCGAAGGGCTGGATCAGCCGTTGACCCGAATGAAGACCGGGCCGGAGCCGACGTTGACGCTGAACAGTGCCGTGGTGGATCCGTTCCATCCACCGTGGACTGCCTGGCCGTTGCCGACGTAGACAGCAATGTGGGCCTGTCCGGCCAGACCGCCGTTGGCGTAGTAAGCGAGGTCGCCCGGCTGTGCTTCCGCTGCGCTGACGGTGCGGCCAAGGGAGAGGTAGCCGGCCGGCCAGTCGTGGAAGTTGATGCCGACCGCTGCCAGGGAGTTGGTCACCAGCATGGTGCAGTCCTGGGTTACGCCAAGCTGTGCGTACGCGGCCGCGGCGATTGCGGCACCAAGGCCGCTGGCAGCGGCGGGAGCCTTAGCCGCAGGAGCCGTGGTGTTGACGGCCAGCGTGGCGTTTCCGCCTGTTGCCGTGCTTGCCGCCGGCTCCTTGGTTTCAGCCTTCGCGGGAGCCTTCTTCTCTACGGGAGCCGGAGCCTGCACCGTGGTGACCACGGGGCGTTCGTAGGAGATGGCAACCGTGGAGTCTGCAGCGATGGTGGACTGCACAACCGACTGGACGTCCAAGGTAGACGTCGAGGTGGATTCGCGGTCCACTTTGGTCTCGGCAGCGTTGGCTGCGACACTTCCGGTCAGGACAAGGCCTGAAGCTGCGGCAATAACGGCTGCCTGTCGGCCCACGCCGCCGGCGTTTTCACTGACGGCCTTGGCGATCACGGCAAGCGAGCTGGTCTTGGGGGCCTCAGCGCGATGCCGTGCAACCTTGTGTGCACTGGTCATGGTTTTCTCTTTTCGTATCCGCGTGCAGTTGGGGTACACGCGGCTCATTGGCGCGCCGGCACTTGGGGGCATGCCGGCGAACCCCGAATCGGTTTGTTTCTAGCGGAGGGTGAAGAAGGAGGAGGTGCCCGTGGAGGCAGCCGAGTGCAGGAGCGTGCCCTGTCCCGGGTTCAAGGCGCTGATCATCATGCCGTTGCCCACGTAGATGCCTACGTGCGCTCCACCGTTCTGCATGACCAGGTCACCGGGGGCAGGGGTGCTGGTGGGCTTCATGGCCGTCCAGGCGTTGACGCGCGGGATGCTGATGCCGGCCTGGGCGTAGACCCACTGGGTGAATCCGGAGCAGTCCCAACCGTTGGGGGTGGTGCCGCCCCAAACGTAAGGGTGCCCGATGCCGGTGTAGGCGATCGCGGCGAGGCCGGAAGCGGCGGCGCTGGAAGCAGCATCCTTGGCTTCGGAGGACTTGGCGGTCACAGCGCCTGCTGTGGCCTGGTCGCCGGAGGCCGAGGTGCGTCCGGTGGTCTGGGAAGCGCGCTGGACAACCTTGGGAGCTTCCTTCGTGGCCACTACGGGGCTTTCGAAGGAGACGGTTGCCGTGGGCTCTGCGGTGACTACCGCAGTGGTGACCATCTGCTGGGTGCTGGAGGCTTCCGACTTTGAAACATCGGTGTCTGCTGCCTGGGCCGGCAGACCAACGCTGAGGACGAGACCTGAGGCTGCTGCCAGGACGACAGCCTGGCGGCCGACGGTACCGGCGTTGGATGAAACAGCCTTGGAAAGCGAGTTCAAGGGGTTCGTACGAACCGATTCAGCGCGATGGCGCGCAGGGGTAGTGCGTGATGACACGTAGGTAGCCTCTCCCAATGCCTGCGAGGTGAGCTGTCGGATTCGGATGGGAGTCATCCGGCCGCGCTGCTTCAAGGAAGCTTTTGCGACTTAACCCCAAGGTCTTCTCACGAAGACCAGAAGTGGTTCCCCCGCCCCTGCCAGACGATTTATGCGAACGGACCTTGAGTAGTGGCAGAGCTAGGCAATCCACTCAAGTGCACCGGCCCCCTAAAAAGCCGATGCGCTTTGTACGGTACAACAGTTGAACGCGAATGTCACATTCAGGTCACGAGGCGTGTCACGAATGCGAGAGACGACCATCAAATGGACTAAAGCCAGCCCATGGGGTCAACAACTTCGCCGTTGACCTGTACTTCAAAGTGGAGGTGGCAACCGGTGGAGGCGCCAGTGGTACCGCTGAGCGCCACGGTGTCGCCGCGAGTGACCGTCTGGCCCACCTTGACGGTGAAGGACGACAGGTGGTTGTACGTGGTCTCAAGGCCGTTGCCGTGGTCGATGACCACGCGGTTGCCTCCGCCGTACTCGTGCCAACCGGCGAAGGTGACCTTGCCGGATGCTGCTGCGTGGACGGCCGTGCCGCACTGCGCCACGAAGTCCTGGCCGCGGTGGAAGTCGCCGGCGCCTCCGGTGAGGGGGCTGACGCGGTAGCCGAACGGGGAAGCTGTGGTCAGCGTGTCGAGGGGGCTGGCCATGGTGCCTGCAGAGGAGGCACGCTGGATGCTGCCCGCGGACTGGGCGCTGAGCAGTTGCTTCAACTTGCCGTCGGGGTCGGCGGCCGTGGCAACCGCTGCCCGGCTGAAGTCGATTTTGGCCGATGCGGCCGCGGAGACCTCCGGCTGGCTGCCACCGGATACTGCCAGGGCAGACTCGGTCTGGCCTGATTCCGAGGTGGCCATGACGGGGCTTGTGGCCGGCAGACCGACAGTCAAGGCGAGGCCGGTGGCGGCAAGCGCAACTCCGGCCTTTTGCCCGACGCCGCTGGCTGCAGCGAAGTCGGCAACCTGGCGCAGCGGGCTCTTACGGCGGCGAACCTGGCGTTCGGTGTCGCGTGGCCGGATCTCCGATACGACGCGGGCTGGCCGCAGCTCAGCAGCGGGGCCCGACGCGCGGCGACGGCCCCTGACGTTCTGCGTTGTCAAACTCTATTCCTCTCTAAAAAGCCTGCGAAGTTAGCTGTCGGATTCGGGTCAGAGAGTTTCAAGACCCGGCCCGCACGAAGCGCTCACGGCACACAGGTATCCCAAGAGGAACATGCGTAAATGGGCACTTCTGCTGCGGACTTCACCCCAAGGCTGCTTCTTTAGACAGCCGCTTGTGGTTCCCCCGCCTCTGCCAGTGGTGGATGGCACACCTGTTCCGCTGGCAGAGCTCGGCTCCGGAACAGGTAACGCTTTGGTATCAGCGCTAGTAGATAACTATAGGGGATTAAGGCCCGCAGTAATAAATTCGTTATCAACAGGAACGGGCATGCGGGCGGCAACCCCTTATCACTAATCCCGAAAAACCGCAGGTCACATGCGCGCCGGGCGTTCAAAAGTGAGATATGCCACCGTGCAGCAAGGCAGGGTTGTCAGCCAACAGAGACGAAGACGTGTGCCGCAACCTCAGGTGGAAGCTCCAGGGCACCTTCAATGCCTGGGACGCGGACGGAAATGTACTCCCCCACACGTTCCAGCGAGACCGCGGCACCGGGCCGGATTCCGCCCTCGTCCAACTGGGTAAGAAGCTCAGGCTCAACCTGGATGGGCTCCGCCAAGCGGGTGACCGCTACCCGGGAGTTCGCCGCGTAACCCTCCATGGCCTGCAGGAGGTTGACGTCCACGCGGGGGAAAGGCTGGGTGGCAAGACCGCCGAGCGCTTCCAGGCCCGGGATGGGGTTGCCGTACGGGGATTCTGTGGGGTGTTCCAGGAGTTCGTACAGGCGGCGCTCTACGCGCTCGCTCATCACGTGCTCCCAGCGACATGCTTCGTCGTGGACATAAGCCCAGTCCAAGCCAATGACGTCAGCCAGGAGCCGCTCCGCGAGGCGGTGCTTGCGCATGACCTCGGTGGCGCGCTTCCGCCCAACCTCGGTCAGTTCGAGGTGGCGGTCGTTGGAGACAATCACCAGGCCATCGCGCTCCATGCGTCCGATGGTCTGGGAAACCGTGGGTCCGGAGTGCCGCAGCCGTTCGGCGATGCGGGCCCTGAGAGCCACGATGTTTTCTTCTTCAAGCTCCAAAATGGTCCGAAGATACATCTCAGTGGTATCGATCAGATCCGTCATCCAGCTCAGCTCTCCTCGAACGCAGTTCCTTGCGTAATCTCCACCGTACAGCGTCCCTTGCCGGGGTAGGCGGAGTGCACCGCCGCCCCTTGAACGCCAACCCCTAGCCTAGCTTATTTGGAATTACTCTGGATAATTCCGGTCGCATATGGTTTGGCGGCGTTCCACGTGGCGGACTATGACGGCCACAGGTTCCTGCCGTCGCACCGGGTCAGGCAGAATTGGGATGTCGAAGGGGCAGTTGATGCCACCTGCCACGACCCATCTCTAGCCGATACCCATTGGAGCCACACGTGAGCGACAACAGCATCACCATTCCCGCCGATCTGCTGCCCAAGGATGGACGCTTCGGTGCCGGACCGTCCAAGGTCCGTCCCGAACAGATCGAGGCCCTGTCTGCCGCGTCGTCCACCATCCTGGGCACGTCCCACCGCCAGGCTCCGGTCAAGAACCTCGTGGGTTCGGTCCGCGAAGGACTCAGCCAGTTCTTCCGTGCCCCGGAGGGCTATGAAGTTGTCCTCGGCGTAGGCGGTTCCACGGCCTTCTGGGACGTCGCCGCCTTCGGCCTGGTCGAGAAGAAAGCACAGCACCTTTCCTTCGGTGAGTTCGGTTCGAAGTTTGCTGCCGCCACCAACAAGGCTCCCTTCCTGGATGCTTCCTCGATCATCAAGGCCGAGCCGGGCACCCGTCCGGTGTCCCAGGCCGAGGCCGGAGTCGACGTCTACGCCTGGCCCCAGAATGAGACCTCCACGGGCGTGGCCGCTCCCGTCAAGCGGGTCCAGGGCGCCGACGAAGGCTCCCTGGTCCTGGTCGATGCCACCTCCGCTGCAGGCGGGTTGGACGTAGACGTCGCCGAGTCCGACGTCTACTACTTCGCCCCGCAGAAGAACTTCGCCTCAGACGGTGGTCTCTGGCTGGGGCTGTTCTCCCCGGCCGCCCTGGAGCGCGCTGCACGGATCAAGGCGTCCGGCCGCTGGATCCCGGACTTCCTGGACCTGCAGACCGCCATTGACAACTCCAAGCTCAACCAGACGTACAACACTCCTTCGTTGTCCACCCTGGTCACCTTGGACGCCCAGGTGCAGTGGCTCAACAGCAACGGTGGCCTGGACTTCGCCAGCAAGCGCACTGCGGACTCGGCCAACCGCATCTACTCCTGGGCTGAGGCATCGGAGTACGCGACGCCGTTTGTCACCAATGCCGAAGACCGCTCCAATGTCATCGCCACCATCGACTTCGACGACTCCATTGATGCCGCAGCCATTGCCAAGGCCCTGCGTGCCAACGGTGTGGTGGACACGGAGCCTTACCGCAAGCTTGGCCGCAACCAGCTGCGCATTGCCACGTTTGTCGCCATTGAACCCGACGACGTTTCAGCCCTGCTTGCCAGCATCGACTACGTGGTGGGCGAACTGAAGAAGTAGGACCACAGACTGCCGGTCGGCGTCGTTCGGAGGGGTTCCGGACGACGCCGCCGCAGTTTAAGGCGCCTTATCCGCCCTGCCGGCCCACGCCGTCGTCGTCCTCCCCGGTGACGGGACGGGCCAGCAGCGACTCCACCCGGAAATGCTTGAGTCCACGCGCGCGGCGATCAAAGCGGAGGCGCAGCTGCTTTGCGCGGATGATCCAGACCAAACCCACGACGGCGGTGCTGACGCCGGCCAGCGCAGCGACGCCGACGGACCACCGAGGCCCGCCAACGTTGGCCACCCATCCCACCAGCGGCGCTCCGAGGGGAGTACCGCCCATGAAGATGGCCATGTACAAGGACATGACGCGCCCCCGCATGACAGCCTCGGTGGTGGATTGGACATAGCCGTTGGCACTGGTGATCAATGTCAGGGCGAACAGACCGCAAGGAATCAGGGCCAGGCCAAAGAGCACGGCGTTGGGAGCCAGTGCTGCCAAGGCGCTGGCGACACCGAAACCACCTGCCGCCGCGAAGATCAACCTCAAGCGGGGCCGTCCGCGTCGGGCGGCCAGCAGGGCACCTGTCACGGATCCTATGGCCATGACGGAGTTCAGAAGTCCGAATGCTCCGGCGTCCATGCCGAACTGAGTACCCACCATGGCTGCGATGAAGAGGGGGAAGTTCAGCCCGAAGGTGCCCACGATAAAGATGGCCACCAGGACAACTTGGATATCGGGTCTGTTGCGGACGTAGCGGAGGCCCTCCCGGATCCGCCCTTTGCCCGCGGCGGCGCGGGGCTGGATCCGGAGCGAGGACACCGGGATGAGCTTCAGTGCCCAGAGCATGGCGACAAAGGACACGGTGTTGATGAGGAAGACCCAGCCGGGACCCACCACCACCGTGAGGACGCCGGAGACGGCCGGTCCGATCATCCGCGCGACGTTGAAGGATGCACTGTTGAGCGCCACGGCGTTGGGCAGGTATTCGTCGGTGACAAGTTCGGAGACGAAAGTCTGGCGCACGGGTGCATCCAACGCCGTCACGATCCCCAGCAACAAGGCAAAGACGTAGACGTGCCAGAGTTCAGCCACCCCCAGCAACACCAGGATGCCCAGGCCGGTGCTGAGCAAGGCCATGGCCACCAAAGTGATGAAGAGCAGTTTCCGCCGGCTGTAGCGGTCGGCGAGCAGTCCGGCCCAAGGGGCAAGGAAGAGTTGGGGACCCAATTGAAGGGCCAGGGTTATGCCCATGGCCCCGGCGTCGTGCGCGGTCAGGTGGTCAAAGACCAACCAGTCCTGCGCGGTACGTTGCATCCACGTGCCGATGTTGGAGATCAGGGCACCGAAGAACCAGATGCGGTAATTGAGGATTCCGAGTGACCTAAAGGTGGACATCAGTGTCCGCCTTCGCTCTGGTCACCCCGGGTTTCCGCAACGCTTATTCAGCCCCGGTTTCGTGCTGGTCCTCGTCGACGTCCGCCTCGATGTCCTCGTCAACTTCCGCGTCGATGTCCTCGTCAACGTCCTCGGAACCTTCCGGGTCGGCAGCGGGCCCGGTTAATTCGTCCTCGTCGGCCTGCACGGACTCTTCCGTGACATCTTCCACGGTTTCCTCCACCAACGGAGTCTCGTCCTCAGGCCGGACGCGCTTGGCCCACGGCACCCATTCGGGCGCCAGGATGGAGTCCTCCGAGGGCAGCAGCCCAAGTTCGCTCACGGTGACGATCTTGGAGCGGGAGTTGCGGGTCACCACTGCGTACCACTGCCACCCGCCGTAGCCGGCGAGCTTGGATTCAAAGAGGTGGGTCACCACACGGTCACCCTCCGACTTGGCACCCAGGTGCGACCCGATTTCGCCAGGGTCGGCAATGCCTTCCACTGCCTCGCGGGCAACATCGACGGCGGCAGCAAGGAAGGCGTCCGGCTTGCCGGTGCGCCACACGGGCAAACCGGCGCGCGGCTTGTCCGCAACCGGCTTCCGCGCGGGGGCTTCCCCGAGGCCAGGAGCCTGGGCAGCGTCAGGGCCGGCCGCAGGACTTGCCTGGGCGTCCCTTCCGGCCTTTGTATCCTGTGCGGATTCCGATGTCATGGCCGGCCTAGGCTTCCAGCTCGTCGGCGACCTTGCGCAGCGCCAGGCTGATGGCCTTGGCTTTGTTGCCGTCCGGGTATTTACCGGAGGACAAGGAGCCGGAGAGGTTGTCCAGAACCGTCACGAGGTCCTGCACCATGGGTGCGAGGTCCTTTGCGTTCATCCGCTTGGCCTTGGCAATGGACGGCGTCTTTTCCAGCACGCGCAACCCCAGCGCCTGGGCTCCGCGGCGGCCATCAGCCACGCCGAACTCCACACGGGTTCCAGCCTTAAGCTCGGTTACTCCCGCAGGCAGGGACGTCTTGGGAAGGAATACTTCCTGGCCGTCCTCAGCCGCGAGGAATCCGAAGCCTTTTTCCTTGTCATACCACTTGACCTTGCCGGTAGGCACGTAATCAACCTTCTTCGTTTCTTGCTCTGGGAGACACGTCGGGCCAGTCACCGCATCCGCAGGGTTCTGCGGGATCGAGGGTGGCAGCCCGGTCCGTGTTGGTCTATTCCTTCAAGGTTATCCTGCCCGGCCCGCTATTCCCGCTTTGCCGCGTTCGCCGGGAGCATGAGGAGGACCAAGACGGCCGTTTACTTCTCTTGAAGACCCCTTGATAACCCCTGAATGTGGCGTGGTCCCAGGAGCCGGCTCCGCATGTGCGGGTGTGCATCCGGATCAGAATCGTCTCAAACTCGGCAGCCATTCCCAGGACGTTGCACAGCAGCATGCCTGACCGGTCAGTGGGGTCGTGGGTGCTTTCACGGAGACTCAGCATAAGCGCCCTTAGCCGTCAGCTCATGGGCATTGTCCCTTGCATCAGGAAGAGAACAGGGCCGCCGGTCAAGCTTGGTGACCACGAGCGTATCGCTAGCTCGGCAGGCCGCCATCGCTCCAGGGAGCCCGGGGTGAACCCGTTTCGCTCCTGGTCCCGTTGTCAATGGCAATTAGCCAAGGTCTGGCCTTCGGGCATCTAACCCAACCCCGCCCGGTGGTGGATCGGCTTACGAGCATGACTGAACAATGCTCGCCATGGACGACACCACTTGATCAGCCTGCGGACTCCTCTGGGTGGCTGGCTTGTGCTGGGCTAATTTCAGGCTCGCAGCTGCTGTCAATAGACTGGCGAAGTCCGACGCTCGTGCGAATCGACACATTGGCGTGGACTAAATCATAAACCGAATTGGGGATCCACCGTTTTGCCTGCTGAAAACCCGAAAATCACTGTTGTTGTTCCGACCTACAATGAGCGGGAGAATCTTCCTGTCCTTCTCTCCCAACTTGGCTCATTGGAGATTCCGAACCTTCACGTGCTCGTTGTGGACGATAGCTCTCCTGATGGAACCGGACAGGTCGCTGACCGGCTGGCAGTAGATTCCGGCGGCACGATAACAGTCTTGCACCGGAAAGAAAAAGACGGGCTGGGCAGGGCTTACGTGGCCGGTATGACTCTGGCTTTGTCGGAAAACGCGGACATCATCATTCAAATGGACGCGGACCTTTCCCACCCGGTATCGGTGATCCCAACGATGGTCGAACGGATCCATGCCCACGGTGCTGAACTGGTGATCGGATCGCGCTACGTCACTGGCGGCTCCACGGCCGCGGAATGGCCCTGGCACCGCAAAGCGCTCTCTACCTGGGCGAACTTCTACGTAGGAGTGATTCTCGGCCTGAAAGTAAAGGATGCAACAGCGGGCTTCAAGGCCTGGACAGCTTCATCCCTTAGCCGCATCGACGTCGCATCAATCAAGAGTGACGGCTATTCCTTCCAGGTCGAGATGAATTACAGGGCAGCCCAGCAAGACCTGGTAATTACTGAAGTGCCCATTCGCTTCGAAGAGCGTGTGGAAGGGGCATCCAAGATGGACCTCCGTGAGCAACTCGAGTCGGCCCTCACACCCTGGAAGCTACGCCTTCAAAAGCGGAATTAGTTCTCAAGACCCTCGGGTGGCTTCAGTACCGCTGCTCCAAGCCCACTATCTGATCCCTTAGCCCTTCACGCTGAGGGATCAGGCTGTGGACGGAGATCTCAGCTGGCAGATGCCTATCAGCTCACCTGCATTCCACCCTTGAAATAGTCTCAATGATTCTTGTCGGTGCGTCCGGGAATCCTGCATCAGACAAGCCAGCTCTTACCTCAGCTCTTACCGCTTCAACGTAAGCGTAGCCTTCAAGTGAGGTCTCGGAGATCTCTCGGTGACCTGATTGCGACTCAAGGACCGTCGTTTTCCAAGCATTCAGTTCAGAGGAATTAACAGTGGCAGCCGCAAGGGCTCGGGCAGCTGCATCTGAGGCGGCCGCAGGCACGTCGATATCCTGCGGTTCAAGCCACCATTGAGCACTGCACTTCCCTCCTTGCACGGTAAATGTTTCTTCCCGATCAGGGTCTCCGCGCCCTGCCCCGCACGCGCAGGTCGTCATCACCACTATCAAAGCAAGAAGCCTGATCCACGATTTCTTCCCCATGAAAACCAGCCTACGGCCAGGGCAGCTGGGGATCAGCTGTTAGCCTGCCCGGTTAGGGACGGGTCAACGGACACGAGCCATCATTCTTGATGGCTCAGTCAGCTCGGTGAAGCCGTATTGGGCGTATAGGCCATGGGCATCGGCAGTTGAGAGCAGAACGCGTTTCAAATCCAGTGGTTCCAGGTCCGCCATGACACCGGCGGCGAGCATCTTGCCGATGCCCTGACCCCGGACTTCGGCCGCAACGAACACATCGCAAAGCCAAGCAAACGTAACGCCGTCAGTCACGACGCGAGCATAAGCCACCTGCTCTCCAGTCCCAATGTCGTAAACGCCGTAGTTCCGGGAGGCGTCGATAGCTGCATCCTGTTTCTGACGAACCCGACCCTGCGCCCAGTAGGACTGCTCACTAAGCCACTGGTGCACACGGGCGCGATCAACCCTGTCGGACTCGGCTGAGAAGACGTAGCGTTCAGTCATGAGAACACCCTAGGGGAACCAACCAAGGAAGCTCGAAACAACGCATGCCAACGTCCGTCTGGATTTACCGCTGAAAGTCACACTTCCTCGCACCCCCTTTTACACCGCCTTCAGGCGCTGCTGCTAGCGTTGGGGGCATGACTTCCCCGGTTTACCGCCGCCCCCTCATGATCGTCGCCGCCTTGATTGCGTTGGCCTCCCTGGCCGCCGTCGGCGCTGTCATGGCGATCGCCTACAACGGCAGCACGGCTCCGGTCTGGATCACCTCGGCTGCCCTTTACGGCCTGCCCTTGGCCTTCATGCTCGCTGTGGTCCTGGTGTTGGACGCCATCCGGCTGCGCCGCCGGCAATAAGCAGACCGGCTGCAACAGAACGCGCTGGTGACGGGCAACAAGTTGCCCGTGGCGGTAACGTTGGATTGATGTCCCTCATACGCGCGCTCAGCAAGGAACTGGAAGCGCGCAGCGACGATTCGCTGCGGGCCTTGTTTGCCGCGCGACCAGACCTGATCTCTCCCATGGCGCCGGACTTCGCTGCCTTGGCTGCGAGGGCGAGCGCCCGTGTCAGCGTCCAGCGGGCCCTTGAGCGCCTGAACAAACCTGAGATGCAGGTGCTGGAGACGCTCCACCTTTCCACCAACGCCGATACCGGGCACAGTATCTCCGCGGCTGGCCTGAAGAAAGTCATTGCCGGTTCGACTCTTTCGGCGCTGGACCCGATCCTTGCCAAACTGCAGGAGCTGGCCCTCATCCATCGGGCCGATCCCCCGGCAGGTTCGCCCGCTACCTCATCACGGCAGCGCTTCTACCTTCCAGTGGGCAGCCTCAAGGACGTTATCGGCATTTACCCTGCAGGTTTGGGCAGGAGCTATACGGAACTGGTGCGGTTGCAACCGGCTTTTGCCCAGCGGGTAGTTCAGTTGGTTGCCGAACTCCACCAAAGCGGTGCCGGCATCCACCCCGCCAGCACGCCCATGGATGCTGCCCTTGCACTCCAGCGCTGGACTTCCACGCCGGAGAACCTGCGTTCCATCCTGGCAACTGCGCCGGAACGGACGGTTGGCCTCCTTGATAAGTTCGGCAGCTGGGCCATGGGCGCGGTCCCCCAGGCACAGCGGCGTGCCTCCGTTACCCACGAAAGCCACGACGTCGGGCCTATCGACTGGTTGCTGGCGCGCGGCTTGCTGGTCCCCCTCGACGCCGGCCATGTGGAACTTCCCCACAGCGTGGGCCTTGCGCTTCGGGGCGGCGCCATAGTTGACGACTTCACGCTCACCCCGCCCGTTCCGGAGCTCGGTCATACCAGCGCGGCCCTGCGACGCAATGCTGCCATGGGCGCCATTGCGGAAATCCTGAGACTGGCTGGTGAACTGCTGTTCGCCGTGCGGGAGCAGCCTTTGGCCACGCTCCGGAGCGGTGGCGTGGGAGTGCGCGAACTCCGGCGCCTGGCCGAGTCCATCCGGATGGGCGTCCATGAGACCGCTGTCCTCTTGGAGTTGTGCGCGATGGCCGGGCTGCTCCGCCTTGACGTTGACAGTTCCATGTGGGTCCAGCCGCCCTCACTGGAGTGGCTCACCCTCCCCCGGCAGGAACAGTGGCTCTGGATGGTCAATGCCTGGCTGGCCAGCGAACGCGCGCCTTCACTGGTGGGGCAGCCGCTCACCGGTCCTTCGACAACCGCCCATCAAGGGGCCGCGGGTACCACCATCAACGCATTGTCCGCCGAAGCACAGCGGCCCGATGCTCCGGTGGTGCGGCGCCGGGTCCTGGAAATCCTTAATGAACTTACGGTCGAAGCTGCGGCACCGGATGGCAAAGCGCCCGTCCTGGATGCACGGGCCGTCATGCAGCGGGCTGAATGGTCGCAACCGCGAATGTCCCGGCGTTTCAGCTCCTTGGTGCGCGGCATCCTGGAGGAAGCCACGCTCCTTGGCCTCATGGGTTCGGGCGCCTTGACCCAGTTGGGTGCGGCCATTGCCGAGGCCCGGCCCGAACAGGCCATGACCATCTTGGGTGAGCATTTGCCCGCGGCTGTGAACCACATCCTCTTGCAGGCCGACCTCACCGCCGTGGCTCCGGGGTACCTGGCCCCGGAACTCAGCGAGACACTGCTCCTGATGGCCGACGCCGAGGGGCAGGGTCCGGCGTCCATCTACCGTTTCTCGGCCGTCACCATCCGCAGGGCGCTCGACGCCGGCCAGGATGCGGAATCGCTGTTGGCGTTCCTCAGGGAGCACTCGGCCACTGACGTGCCGCAGCCCTTGGCGTACCTTGTCCAGGACACGGCGTCCCGGCACGGCCGCTTAAGGATCGGCACCAGTGCCAGCTTTGTCCAAAGCGACGACGAAACGGCCATCAGCGATTTGTTGGCCGAGGCGCGCACCTCCGTTCTGAGCCTGGTGCGGATCGCCCCTACGGTCCTGACCTCCTCGGCCAGCCCCAAGGAAACTGCGCGGGTGTTGCGCGAGTTGGGACTTTCCCCTGCCGTCCAGGAGGCTGAACCCGCCGTCGTGCGTTTTAAACGGACGACGGCGGTGCCGGGCAGTGCCCGCCCGGTCTACACAGCCCCGCGCACGGCTCCTCCGGACGATGACGTCGACGCACAGTTGTTGGTCCTGCGGCAGCACCGCGGAGTGCGGTCCGAGGCTGGAGGCGAGGCATCCACCCAGCTGGGCCTGGAGACCCTGCAAACGGCCATCCGGCTCAAACAGGCTGTCACCATGAATGTGGTGGACAGCCTTGGGAATGCCAACACAGAAACCGTTGTTCCTGTATCTGTCTCCGGTGGACGCGTCAGGGTGTTCGACCCCGCGAAAGACACCGAACGGGTGCTGTCCATCCACCGGATCATCGATGTGGAACCAGCAGGAGACCTGCGTTCATGAAGAGGAATCAACAGTGACCGACGGTCCGCTGATCGTACAAAGTGATAAGACCATCCTGCTGGAAGTCGACCACGAACTCGCCACCGAGGCACGGCACGCCATTGCGGCCTTTGCGGAGTTGGAACGCGCCCCTGAGCACATGCACAGCTACCGGTTGACGCCTTTGGGCCTGTGGAACGCGCGGGCCGCTGGCCTGGATGCCGAGCAAGTGCTGGACACCCTGCTGAAGTACTCCCGGTTCCCGGTGCCGCATGCCTTGCTGATCGACATCGAAGAGACCATGTCCCGCTATGGCCGGCTACGCCTGGAGAAGGATGCCCAGCATGGATTGGTGATGCGCACCGATGACTACCCCGTGCTGGAGGAAGTCATCCGTGCCAAAAAGATCGCACCCCTGCTTGGCCCCAGGATCGACGGCGAAACAGTAGTGGTCCACTCCTCCCAACGGGGCCAACTGAAGCAGCTGCTGCTCAAACTGGGGTGGCCGGCCGAGGACCTCGCAGGCTATGTTGACGGGCAGCCACACCTCATCATGCTGGACGAAAGCGGCTGGGAGCTGCGTCCTTACCAGAAGCTGGCCACGGAGAACTTCTGGGCCGGCGGCAGCGGCGTCGTCGTACTTCCCTGTGGTGCCGGCAAGACGCTGGTGGGTGCGGCAGCGATGGCGACGTCCTCCACCACCACGCTGATCCTGGTGACCAACACTGTCTCGGCCCGGCAATGGAAGGACGAACTCCTCAAGCGCACTTCCCTGACCGAAGACGAGATCGGTGAGTACTCAGGTGCTGTGAAGGAAGTCCGGCCAGTCACCATTGCCACCTACCAAGTCCTCACTACCAAGCGCGGTGGGCTCTATCCTCACCTGGAGCTCGTGGATGGCCACGACTGGGGACTTATCATCTATGACGAAGTCCATCTTTTGCCGGCCCCCATCTTCCGCATGACCGCCGACCTCCAAGCCAGGCGCCGGCTCGGTCTCACGGCAACGCTGGTGCGGGAAGACGGCCGGGAAGGGGAGGTCTTCAGCCTGATCGGTCCCAAGCGCTACGACGCCCCGTGGAAAGACATCGAGGCCCAGGGCTACATAGCGCCCGCCGACTGCGTGGAAGTCCGGGTGGACCTCCCGCGGGACGAGCGGGTGGCTTACGCCATGGCCGATGACGCCGACAAGTACAGGCTCTGCGCCACCTCGGAAACCAAGACCAAGTTGGTGGAAGACCTCGTTGCCGTTCATAAGGGCGAGCAGTTGCTGGTGATCGGCCAGTACATCGACCAGTTGGACGAGATCGCCGAGCGCCTGGACGCTCCCCTGATCAAGGGTGAAACCACGGTCAAAGCACGGCAGAAACTTTTTGACGCCTTCCGCAAGGGTGAGATCCAGACGTTGGTGGTCTCCAAGGTGGCCAACTTCTCGATCGACCTTCCGGAGGCATCGGTCGCCATCCAGGTATCGGGTTCGTTCGGTTCACGCCAGGAGGAGGCCCAGCGTTTGGGACGGCTCCTGCGCCCCAAGCAGGACGGCCGTGCTGCCCGGTTCTACTCCTTGGTGGCCCGTGACACCCTTGACCAGGATTTCGCCGCCAAACGCCAGCGGTTCCTTGCAGAACAGGGATATGCGTACCGGATCATGGATGCAAAAGACGTGGGCAAGGACGTCGGCCAGGAGCAGTAAAGGGCTGCGGGAAGCAAGAAACCCTTGCTATTCATCTCCAGCAAATTTACGATTCCAAGTGAAGCTCTCCGCCTTTGAAAGGCTGCCCCTGGTCCAGGCAGCCCGGCGGCCAGTCGTCGGCGGTGGGGGTATCCCGCAGGCAGGGAGCCGGCGACCAGAAGCCCTGGAAGAATCCGAGAATTCCCATCAGAGGATTCCCCCGTGAGCAAAGCCCTTGTGGCCCTTTCCGTGGTTGTCCTGCCGTCTGCCTTTGCGCAGTTGCTTCCTTCGGATTTCTTCCATTTCCAGAACAGCCTGCTTGGTGCTTTGGCGGCAGGTACCACTAACCGCCATCCCCGCGGCTTGGGCCGCGCTGGCCGGTGTTCCGTGCTTGCTGAGGAGGCGGAACACCGGCTTCACATCCCCGGCGACGGGAGCGCCAAGCACTGCTCGGCGACGTCGTCGCGTACGGCCCTGCGGGGTACGATCCTGCAGCGTTCCACGCAAAGGTGGACCGCAGTGGCCGGTTACGACCTCAGCGGTCTGGGGTTGCTGGGCTCCTCAGACCGCAAGGCCGTGGCGGGGGGTCAGACCTAGGCAACCATCCGGCTGGTCTGCTGAAGGGTGACGTGGTCCACCACTGCCCAGCAATCCTCGTCACGGAGCTGGGCACTGGCGAAGCGCTCGGCGGCGGCGAGGTCCTGGAAGTCCTCCCGCCGGACCCGTCCCGTATCGCTGTCAAGGTAGGTCACATGGAACTCGACGAGCGCTGCGTCCTGATGCTGGTGAATGCTGACTGGAGCTGCTGTGTTTGCCATGGTTCCAGTGTGGAACGGGGCACTGACATTTTTGGAAGCATCCATGGGCGTGTTCGGAATCAGCGGTTCAGGGCGTGCTCAGGTATTGGCCGGACACCTCGCGGACGGTGTCGCTAAGAACATCCAGGACCTTGGACGCTGCCTTCCACCGCTGCCAATACAGGGGGACGTCGAACGGCCTCTCCGGAGCAAGTTCAACCAGGCGGCCTTCGGCAATGTCCGGTCCACACTGGATCTCAGGGATCAACCCCCAGCCCAGCCCGAGCCGGATCGCGTCACCAAAATCGTGGGACGCCGGAACATAGTGGCGGGGCCCGCGGCGTTCCACTGCTTGACCGGTTTCGCCCGGCCAGGACCGCACGAATGCCCACTGGTAGGTGTCCTTGCGGTCGAAATCAACCGTGGGAGCCGTGTTGAGGACTTCCCCGTCCAGTCCTTGGGGAAAATCGGGAAACCACCGGTCCACGAAATCCGGCGCAGCAACGGCCCGGTACCGCATGACGCCCAGGCTTTCCACGCGGCACCCCTGCACCGGCTCGGGCGTGGCCGTAACAGCTGCCATGACTGTCCCCGAACGCAACAAGGAGGTGGAGTGCTGTTCATCATCCCGATGCAAGTCAAAAGTGACATTGAGGTCGCCAGGTACTCGCGCCAGCGCCTGCAGGAACCACACTGCCAGCGAGTCTGCGTTGACCACAATCGGCAGGGCCAGCTGTGCCCTATCCGCGCCCAGGCCGAGTTCCCTCCCGGCATCAGCCTCCAGCTGGGCGACCTGGCGCGCCAGTCGAAGAACAACTTCGCCCGCTTCCGTAGCCTGGGCAGGATTGCTGCGTTGCATCAGCACTCTGCCGGCCGCCTGTTCAAGGGCCTTCAATCTCTGGGACACCGCCGATGGCGTGATGTGGAGCAGCCGCGCTGCGGAATCCAGGGTGCCTTCGGAAAGCACGGTGGCGAAGGTCAGCAACTGTTCTGATGGAAACTGCGACATAAGAGCATCTTATGCTGCATCAGAATCATTAGCTGGTCTAAGGGCACATCCAGCCGTAGTTTCGAAGAGTGAACTACACCCACTTCCTCCAGTCCGCAGGCCTCGGCCTTGCCACCGGCCTTGCCCTGATCGTCGCCATTGGCGCCCAGAATGCCTTCGTCCTCCGGCAAGGAATCCGCGGCGAACACATCGTTCCGATCGTCGCGGTTTGCGCCCTCTCCGACGCCGTGCTGATAGCTGCCGGAGTACTTGGCACCGGTGCGCTCATTACGGCAGCCCCTGCCGCCGTCGTCGTTCTTCGCTATGTGGGGGCCGCCTTCCTGGTGACCTACGGAGTCCTGGCGGCCCGGCGCGCACTCCGTCCGCAGGCGCTGACCACCAGTGAGGGGTCAAGGAACGACGGCGGCGCGAAACGCGGCGCAGCAGCGGCGGTCACCACTGTCCTGGCCCTGACCTGGCTCAACCCGCACGTCTACCTGGACATCGCGCTCCTCGGGTCCATAGCCAGCGCACAAGGCACTCCCCTGCAGTGGTGGTTCGGGGCCGGCGCCATGCTGGGAAGCATCCTATGGTTCTGCTCCCTGGGTTTCGGCGCCCGTTTCCTCCGGGGCTTCTTTGCCCGGCCCCGCTCGTGGCGTTTCCTGGACGGCGGCATAGCCGTCACCATGGTGGCGCTGGGCGCGGGACTGGCGCTCGGGGCGTAGCCAGCCACGCAGAGGGCTCACATGCAGCGTCCAGACAACTCCCAGTTTCTGGGAGCATCATGGGTGTCATGAAAAAGAACGGCCCCGAAGCCAAGCTCCTTGTCGTCGATGACGAACCCAACATCCGCGAGCTTCTCTCCACGTCCCTGCGCTTTGCAGGTTTCGAGGTCGTTGCCGCGTCCAACGGTCGCGAAGCCCTCGCCGCAGCCGACCTCCACGCTCCGGACCTCGCCGTCCTGGACGTCATGCTGCCGGACATGGATGGTTTTACGGTGACGCGCCGCCTCCGCGCAGCAGGCAAGCACTTCCCTGTCCTGTTCCTGACCGCGAAGGACGACACCGAGGACAAAGTCACCGGCCTGACAGTTGGTGGCGATGACTACGTCACCAAACCGTTCAGCCTGGACGAAGTAGTGGCGCGGATCCGGGCGGTCCTCCGCCGCACCCAGCCCTTGGAGGACGACGACGCCGTGATCCGCGTCGACGACCTCGAACTCGACGACGACGCCCACGAGGTCCGCCGCGGCGGCACAGTGATCGAGCTGTCCCCCACCGAGTTCAAGCTCCTGCGCTACCTCATGCTGAACCCCAACCGAGTACTGTCCAAGGCCCAGATTCTGGACCACGTTTGGGAGTATGACTTCAACGGCGACGCCTCGATCGTGGAGTCCTACATTTCCTACCTCCGGCGCAAAGTGGACATTGATCCCGATGCCGCGGCCCTTATCCAGACCAAGCGCGGCGTGGGCTACGTGCTGCGGACGGCAGAGAAGCGCTGACCTTGCTGCAACGCTGGAAATCGGCGTCCCTGAGGTCCCAACTCGTCGCCATCATTATGGGCCTGCTGCTGTTGGCCTTGGCGGCCACAGGTGCGGGAACGCTCACGCTCGTCAAGAGCTACCTGCAAGGCCAGGTGGATGACAAACTCAAGGCCGCGGTCGCCTTGGCGCAGAACGAGAAGTCCTTCCTGAATCCCACTCAGCCGGACCCCATCGCACCCAGCGGCTCTGCCGTACCCACGGACTACTCGCTCACGCTGTACGTCGACGGCTTTGATCCTTATCCCTTGGGTGGCAGCCAAACTGACCGTCCCGCGATCCCCAATATCACTCCTACTGAAGCCAGGCAGCGCGGCACAACCCCTTTCCAAGTCAAAGGCACAGCCGGCACGAACTGGCGTGTGATTGCATTGGGCGTCGTGGTTACCAGCGGTCAAAGCGGCGTGGTCATCATCGGGCTGCCTCTTAGCCCGGTGGACAAAGTGATGGAACATGCGGTCCTGGTGGTGGTGGGCGTTGGCCTTTTGACGCTGGTATTGGCGTTCTTCATCGCCACGTGGACTGTTGCCCGGTCCTTCCGTCCGTTGGCCAAGGTGGAGAAAACGGCCGCCGCCATTGCCGCGGGCGATCTGTCCCGGCGTGTGGACGTAGACAACCCCCACACCGAAGTCGGCCGGCTCGGCGGTTCCCTGAATGCCATGCTGGCCCATATTGAAGCCTCCTTCGCAGCCCGGGCAGCTTCCGAAGGGCGGATGCGCCGCTTCGCAGCCGATGCCTCCCACGAACTGCGCACCCCCTTGGTGACCATCCGTGGCTTCTCTGAGCTGTACCGCCACGGTGCGCTGACCAGCGAGGAAGACGTCGCGATGGCCATGGGCAGGATCGAGAGCGAAGCCAAGCGGATGGGCTCCATGGTGGAGGACCTGTTGATGCTGGCACGCCTGGACGAGCAGCGTCCGCTTCAACTCAAGCCAGTGGACCTGCAACTCCTTGCCCATGACGCCGTGGTGGACACCAAGGCCTCCTCCGGAGACCGTCGCATCACCCTCACAGGACTCGACGGCGACTCCCCCACCGCTGCTCCCGTCCAGGGCGACGAGGCCAAACTGCGCCAAGTCATCGGCAACCTGGTGGGCAACGCGCTGCGGTACACGCCCGAGGGCAGCCCCATTGAGCTGGCTGTCGGTGTTCGAACTACTGCTTCGGGAACGTTCTCGGTCATAGAGATCCGGGATCATGGGCCCGGTATTCCGGACGCGGAAACCAACAAGATCTTCGAGCGTTTCTACCGCGCCGACACCTCCCGGACCCGCGAGACCGGTGGCAGCGGCCTGGGCCTGGCCATTGTTGCCGCCATTGTTGGCTCGCATGGAGGTACCGTGCGGGTCACGGAGACCGAAGGCGGAGGCGCAACCATGGAGGTCAGCCTTCCGTTCCGCGAAGAGCCGGCAGAGTTGGTATCCAACTAACGCTGGGGCCGTTGTCCACATACCCCTGCTGTCCGGCAGTTGTCCACATAGCGGCGAAGCTGTGTTCCGGGGCTACCGGCGGGTGCCTAGGCTCAATGTTGTGGCCCACGCATCCCACCGCGATGAGCGGAACATCTTCGTCGAAAGGCACCACCCATGAGCGTCATCTCCGTCGATACCGAGTTGCTTCAGCTCAAATCGGCCAACGTAAAAGGAACCGTAGATCGCATCAGCTCCGATGTGTTGGCCATGAAGCGCGGCCTGGACGAGCTGGAGGCAACGTGGCGGGGATCCGCCGCCACCAACTTCCGGTCCTTGGTCCTTGAATGGTCAGTTACCCAGGGAAAGGTTGAGGACTCCTTGGCATCCATCAATCTGGCATTGGCTTCGGCCGCCACAAGTTACTCCGAGGTGGAGCAAGGAAACACGCAGCGCTTCGCCTACTGAGCGCCTTTCCCTACGAGCTCCTGCGGGGCCGGCTGTCTTCCCCCTGTGCATGCCGGCTCCGCAGGTCATAGGTCAGTAGGACTTCGGCCAGCAGGACTTCGGTCAGTAGGACTTCGGTCTGTAGGTCATCAGATCATCAGCCAGCAGGCCATCACGTCATCAGGTCATCAGCCAGCAGGTTGTAAGTGGGCAGGTGACAAAGCCGGGCCCTTCGGTGCCTGGACGTTCAAAAACCCTAGCTTTCCAGCGTCCCCTGATGGAACCGGAGCCTCCATTGACCGCGGTCCAATATCCAGACGGAGCTGCGCAGTGCCGAGCCCGTGTGGGAGAAGCTGCGATAGTTCAGCAAAATGGTGTTTTCGCTGAGACGATCGGCGCTGAGCAGTTCAAGCTCAGTGGGTTCGCCGGGGTCCTCTTCCAGGGCCATCATCATGGCGTCCCGCGTCCAGAACCGTCCCGAGCTGCCAATCTCGGCAAAGTCGGGGTGGAGCAGCACACCGATCCTGCCAATGTCGGCGCGAACATCGGGCCGAAGAAGTTCCCGCTCCAAGGCAAGCACTGTCTCTTCGGCGGAGAGCTCCTGGGTGGAAGCATCCTCGAGTTCACTGAAAAGATCCGGTTGGCCAAAGAGGCCTGATTCTCCGAAGAGCGTCGGCTCAAAATGTGGTCGGGAGCTGCGTTCACTCCTGGCAGGGCTGGAGGCTGCCCGGCCCTGCGCCGGCACCTGTACCGGAACCAGCGCCGGCGCCGGCGCTGGAACCCCTGCCTGCGTAAGGTTCTGCGGTCCGCCCTGCGCGGAGGTCTGCGTTCCACCCGGCGCGGAGGCTTTCACGAGCTCGTGGTCCTGCCCCTGCGCGCCCGGGAAGCCGGGGCCGCTCCGGTGCGCGACACCCTGCTGGAAGGCCGTCGCTGCAGCCCGTGCCCGCTCATCGGCTGCCTCGTTGAGGTCGTGCCCGGCATGTCCTTTGACCCATTCGAAGGTGTACTTGCGGCCAACTATCGCCTGGTCGATGTCCTTGAGAAGGTCCACGTTCAACACAGGCTTGCCGTCGGCTTTGCGCCAGCCTTTGCGTTTCCAGCCTGGCATCCACTTGCTGATGCAGTTGATGACGTACTGGCTGTCGCAAAGGATCAGCAGCTCTTCCTCCGGCACGTGCGCCGTGGATCGGAAGAGGTCCAGGACAGCCATGAGCTCACCCTGGTTGTTGGTGCCATGCGGCCAACCTCCTGCGCGCCAACAGGAGTCATCAACGTACCAGGCCCAACCGGCCGGCCCAGGATTGCCGAGGGCGGACCCGTCGGCGGCAGCAATAATCGTCATAACGTTAATCCTGCCAGACCCCACCGACACTGAATCCGTGATAACACCCAAGTAGGTGCAGTAGATGCCCTTTTGAGCGCTCTTAACGGCATGTACTGCTACCTACTTGGGTGCGCATAACAAAACAGCGGCCCCCACCAAAAGGTGGGGACCGCCGTCGTTTACTCTAAAGCGTGACGCCTGGGCGCTGTATTGCTACAGCAGAGGGGCTTAGAAGCCGCCCATGCCGCCCATGTCGTCGCCGCCGGGAGCCGGAGCGTTCTTCTCGGGCTTGTCAGCAACTACAGCCTCGGTGGTCAGGAAGAGACCAGCGATGGAAGCAGCGTTCTGGAGAGCCGAGCGGGTGACCTTTACGGGGTCGTTCACGCCGGCAGCCAGAAGGTCTTCGTAGACGCCCGTGGCAGCGTTCAGGCCGTGGCCCGAAGGCAGGCCGCGAACCTTGTCCACCACAACGCCCGGCTCGAGGCCGGCGTTGAAGGCGATCTGCTTCAGCGGAGCGTCGATGGCAACCTTGACGATGTTGGCACCGGTTGCCTCGTCACCTTCGAGGGTGAGGTTGGCGAATGCCTTGGCACCGGCCTGGATGAGGGCAACGCCACCACCGGCAACGATGCCTTCTTCAACGGCAGCCTTTGCGTTGCGGACTGCGTCCTCAATGCGGTGCTTGCGTTCCTTGAGCTCAACCTCGGTTGCGGCACCGGCTTTGATAACTGCAACGCCGCCGGCCAGCTTGGCCAGGCGCTCCTGCAGCTTCTCGCGGTCGTAGTCGGAATCGGAGTTCTCGATCTCAGCGCGGATCTGGGCCACGCGGCCTGCGATCTGCTCTGCGTCGCCGGCACCTTCAACGATGGTGGTCTCGTCCTTGGTGACAACAACCTTGCGGGCGGTGCCGAGGAGTTCGAGGCCGGCGTTTTCGAGCTTGAGGCCAACTTCTTCGGAGATGACCTGACCACCGGTGAGGATGGCGATGTCGGCCAGCTGTGCCTTGCGGCGGTCACCGAAGCCCGGAGCCTTGACGGCGACGGACTTGAAGGTGCCACGGATCTTGTTGACGATCAGGGTGGCCAGGGCCTCGCCCTCGATGTCTTCGGCGATGATCAGCAGCGGCTTGTTGGACTGCATGACCTTCTCCAGAACCGTGACGAGTTCCTTCACGTTGGAGATCTTGGAGTTGACGATCAGGATGTACGGGTCCTCGAGGACCGTTTCCTGGCGCTCAGCGTCGGTGACGAAGTAAGCGGAGATGTAACCCTTGTCGAAGCGCATGCCCTCGGTGAGTTCGAGCTCCAGGCCGAAGGTGTTGGATTCCTCGACCGTGATAACGCCTTCCTTGCCCACCTTGTCCAGGGCTTCGGCGATCAGGCTGCCGATTTCCGGGTCACCGGCGGAGATGGAAGCCGTAGCTGCGATCTCTTCCTTGGTTTCGATTTCCTTGGCGGAAGACAGCAGTTCGTTGATGACTGCCTCAACAGCCTTCTCGATGCCGCGCTTGAGGGACAGCGGGTCGGCGCCGGCGGCAACGTTGCGCAGGCCTTCCTTCACCAGTGCCTGGGCGAGGACGGTTGCAGTGGTAGTACCGTCGCCAGCGACGTCATCCGTCTTCTTGGCAACTTCCTTGACCAGTTCTGCACCGATCTTCTCGTAGGGGTCGTCCAGTTCGATCTCCTTGGCGATGGAAACACCATCGTTGGTGATCGTGGGGGCGCCCCACTTCTTTTCGAGGACGACGTTGCGTCCACGCGGGCCGAGGGTGACCTTGACGGCGTCTGCGAGGATGTTCAGGCCCCGCTCGAGGCCGCGGCGTGCCTCTTCATCAAATGCAATGATCTTGGCCATAACGGCGGTAGTCCTTTCGGGACAGTCGTTAAGAAGGTACCTGTCAGATGGGGTGCCCGCGACGGACGGTCCCTTGCCCGCGGCCTCTGTATGCCCCGCGCTCCGGACCTCACCCCACCAAGGTGTTTCTTGATCCTCCGCTGGAACGGACGCTGCCCAGCCCCGGAGTAAACCGGCCTGGACTTAGCAGTCGAACCATAGGAGTGCTAAATCAATAATTAGCACTCGGCCGGGGAGAGTGCAAGCAGAGATGCCATTTTGCTCTATAAACACAGGGCTTTCAGCCGAGGGCTGACCCGGATGCCGAGGGCTGACCCGGATGATGCGGAAGCCGGCCTGGCGCTACGCGACGCGCACGCCTTCGGCTTGCGGCCCCTTCTGCCCCTCGCCCAGTTCAAATTCGACCCGCTGGCCCTCTTCAAGGGCACGGAATCCGTCCATTTGAATGGATGACCAGTGCACAAAGACGTCGTCACCCGATTCATCCACTGTGATGAATCCGTAGCCTTTTTCGGCGTTGAACCATTTGACGGTTCCCAATGCCATGATGCCCACACTTTCGCAGTAGCCAAGACCGGTTGCCGGGATCTCCGTACCGGATCTAATCCACTGTAACCACAGTCACTCTGCCGGCGCTCCCACGGAGGGCCAGGGCATGGGTTTTGTTATTGAGGCTTAACCGAGTTGGGGCTTTGGGGCCTTGGGACGGGCCGGAGGGCTACTGGTAGCCAGGTCCTGCCACAACCACCAAGGGCTGCTGGATTTCAGGCGATTCAACAACCGACTGGATTCCCAGCAACGCGCCGAGCGCCTCGGCGTTGGCCTTCTGCCCGGGCGTGTTGTAGAAGATGACGGACGTCTGCTGCGGCAGTCCGCCCCAGTTGCCCACCGTGCCCAATGTCCAGCCATCTGCTTGCACCAGGCCGGCCACCCGGCCCGCCAAACCTGCAGTGCCTGCTCCGTTATAGACCGCGACGGGGGTGGTCTTGTCCACGGGAGCGGAAGATGTGGTTGCCGAAGGGCTCTCGGACGGGGCGGGTTCACTGGAAGCAGACGGCGCACTGCTGGATTCGCTCGGAGCAGCAGAAGGCGTCGCATCGCTTTGCTGAGGCGCCGGCGTCGAGACACTGGGCGCTGCAGTGGGAGCTACTACGCCGAGGTTTGGCAGGACCAGGAAGGCCACCAGTCCGAGGACCAGGGCCACCGCCCCAACGGTCAGGACCGGCCACAGTGTGGGACGCGCAGTCTCCTGGGCGTCACGGTGAACGCCCTGCCGGGAGGTGTTCTGCGGGACCTGGTCGAATTCGTCCTTGGCATATTTGGTCATGGTGAAGCGATGTCCTTGCTGGTTGCTGCTGACAGATCAGCCTGGCGATTTACGCGTCGGACCCCAAGCGACGTGCCGTCCGCGCGCGCTGGCGGGACGTACGTAGTCTACGCAATCTCTTGACGAGCATGGGATCGTGGGCCAACGCGTCTTCAGTATCGATCAGTGCGTTCAGGATCTGGTAATAGTGTGTAGCCGAGAGATCGAACAGCTCGCGGATCGCTTGTTCCTTGGCCCCTGAGTACTTCCACCACTGCCGTTCCAGGGCCAGCATCTGCTGGTCCCGTTCGCTGAGCGGCGAGTCGCTGCGGGTCCCGGCCGCAAGGTCTTGGAGGGCAAAACCACCTGACTGCGGCGCCATTGGTTCCGGTGCGGGCTCTGCCACGGCATACTCCTTCGACGCTTGTTGGGGAAAATGTCCTACCCCCATGTTACGGGCGAATAACAACGCTGTCATTCGCCAACACTGTCATTCGCCGGGCCGGGCACGCGCGGGAGACAATGGCGGAGTGAATGGCGAGGATGCACTCTTTGACCTTGAGCCGACCGACCTGGGGGAGGCCGGTTTCGCCGGGCTGCCCGATCGCCCGCTGGAAGAGCTGATGGCCCCGGACTGGGCCGACGCCCTCCGCCCTGTAGAAGGCCAGCTTCGCAGCGCCTTGGCCTTTGTGGCGGGCCAAGCCAAGAGCGGGGCCCACGTCCTTCCGGCCGCCAACAACCTTCTGCGCGCCTTCCAGCAACCGTTGGCCGACGTCAAAGTGCTGATCCTTGGGCAGGACCCGTACCCCACGCCGGGACACGCCGTCGGCCTTTCCTTTGCGGTGTCGCGGCAAACGCGACCCATCCCGCGAAGCCTGGCCAACATCTACCGCGAACTCCACGACGACCTTGGCCTGCCACCCCGGGTCCACGGCGACCTCAGCGCCTGGACGGATCAAGGCGTCCTGCTGCTGAACCGCGTCCTCAGCGTCAAAGCCGGAGATGCCGGCTCACATCGTGGCAAAGGATGGGAGGCCATCACGACGGCGGCAGTTACCGCCGTCGTCAACCGTACCGACGGCGCGGGGCACCGTAGTCCGTTGGTGGCCATTCTCTGGGGGAAGGACGCCGAGGGCGTCGTGCCGCTGCTCGAAGGAGCGCCCTCGATCGTCTCCGCCCACCCCAGTCCCCTCTCCGCTTCCCGCGGCTTCTTCGGTTCCAAGCCGTTCAGCCGCAGCAATGAGCTGCTTCTCGAACAGGGAGCCCACCCGGTCAACTGGGAACTGCCTGTCTTGTAACCGCTCGTCCTGAAACGCTCACTCACATCCCAAGCCCTTCAAACCCAACGCTCACTCACCTGGCTCCCGAAGCACTCGGGACATGCAAGAGGGTCCGGCCCAAGCACCTGGGACATGCAAGAGGGCGTGTAACCTTCGACTCATCCCCAGCAGACGTGCAGGTAATTAGCTTAGGCTTACCTATATGACTGCTCTCCCTGTCACTTCGTCCGCCACCCGCACAACACGCCCGCAGGTCAACCTGACAGTCCTGCGGAACGAACGCCTTTCACCACACATGGTGCGGATCGTGGCCGGCGGACCGGGCTTCGGCGACTACGCGAACAACCAGTACGTGGACCGCTACGTCAAGATCGTCTTCCCCCAGCCCGGCGTTGACTACCAGCTCCCCCTGGACCTGTGGGCCATCCGCGAGACCATGCCGCGGGAACTGTGGCCGCACACCCGGACCTACACCATCCGCTGGGTGGACCTGGAAGCCCGGGAGCTGGCCATTGATTTCGTGGTCCATGGCGATGAAGGCCTGGCAGGTCCGTGGGCAGCAGAGGCCAAACCCGGCGACTCGTTGGTCTTCACGGGTCCCGGTGGCGCTTACAACCCGGCCCCGGAAGCCGACTGGTACTTGTTCGCCGGCGATGACGCCGCGATCCCGGCCATCGCTGCCTGCGTGGAGGCCCTTGCCCCTGAGGCCCGCGGAACCGTCTTCCTTGAGGTGGACAGCGAAGCGGACATCCTCCCCATCTCGGCACCCTCGGGGGTCAAGCTGCACTGGCTGTACCGCAACGGAGTACCCGCAGGTTCGAGTGACTTGCTGCTCGAGGCCCTGCGCAGCACCGAATGGCTTCCCGGCCGGGTGGACGTCTTCGCCCACGGCGAGCGGGGCTACATGAAAGGCCTGCGGGAGATTTTCTTCGTACAGCGTGGGCTGGAGCGCTCCCAGGTTTCACTGTCCGGCTACTGGGCGCAGGGCCGCGTGGAGGAAGTGTTTCAGGCCGAGAA
Organism: Arthrobacter sp. TmtSoilC79; assembly: GCF_059739405.1. Classification (NCBI taxonomy): domain Bacteria; kingdom Bacillati; phylum Actinomycetota; class Actinomycetes; order Micrococcales; family Micrococcaceae; genus Arthrobacter; species Arthrobacter sp. TmtSoilC79. The sequence goes on from NZ_AP046051.1 coordinate 3,641,780, forward strand.
AAAGCTTCCGGTCGGACAGATCTAGCCTCACCCGCTAACGCCACCTGCGCCGATTAACGACGAAAGGCACCGCCTGGAGGCGGTGCCTTTCGTCGTTGGATCATCAGCGCCTGCGCACCCTGCGCCGTTCATTGCTGGACAGGCCCTTCGTCAGCGGCCTGGCCAGGTTGTCCCCGAGCACGATGCCCGCGGCCACTCCCAGCACGATGGCCCCGGCGTTGAGCATCCCGCCCGCACCGACGAGGATGTCGCCCTCTTCAACGGTCAAAACATACATGGACCGGAAGATGGTGAGGCCGGGAAGCAGGATCAATGCGGCGGGAACTGCAACCACCAGCTGCGGCGCACCGAGCTTGAGCGCCACTACCCGGCCCAGCAGGCCGATCACCACCGCAGCCACTGCGGGCGACAAGCGATCGCCGAGTCCGGCCGCGCCGGCCCCCCACAAAACGAAGAAGCCCACCAAGCCGACTGCCGCCGTCGGGAATAACAAGCGCATTTGCGTTTGTTCGGTGACGCCGATGGCCACCACCGCAATGGCGATCAGGATCGCCCTCCCCCACAAGGGGTAGGCGTCGGGGAATGTGTCAGTGACGTCCAGGACGGCGCTGCCCATCAGTGTTCCGACCACCACGGCCACACCGATACCGGCCACGATGGCACCGAACGTCAACGCCGTGGAAAGGAAACGACCCGCCGCAGTCACAGGAAAGCCGTTGATCGCATCTTGAACAGAAGAGACAAGGCGACCCGTTGGCAGGAGCAGCAGGATCCCACCGGCAACCACAATGGACGGAGCAATGTCCACACCAGCCCACCGCAGCATCAGGGCAATGAAGGTGACCAGGAACGCGCACGCCATGGTGTTGAAGAAGTCCGCCGTCCGCCACCGTGCCAACTGCCGTGACAGCAGGCTGATCAAGATGTTGGAGCAGAAAGCCACAGCAGACGCACCCAGCCCACCGCCAAGGACGCCCACGAAAACGGCCGAGAAAATACCGAACGCAATGGTGACCATCCAGCGAGGGAACGGCTTGGCGCTGCGGATGATCTCGTTCAAGCGGCGCACAGCTTCATCGCGCCCCACGCCCCCGGCCACAATGTCAGTCACCAGTTGGTGCACTTGCGCCAACCCCGCGTAGTTGTTGGTCCAGGAGCGGACAACACGCAGGAGCGTGATGGGTGTCTGGTCCTTGGGTGCGTAGTTAATGGCCACCGACTGGTTGGTGATGTCCACTTCAACGTTCTTCAATCCCAGCGCCGCCGTCACGGCGATCATGCTGGTCTCCACCTCAAGGGCACCGGCACCGTAGCGGAACATGACCTCGGCCAGATGCAGGGCGAAGTCGATGGTTTTGCGGGCGGAAGCATCCACTCCCACCACCTGGATGGTGGGGTTGGCATAAGGGCTTCCTGCCAACCGGTCCACGATGTTCATGGGTGCCGTGGGCGGGCTGTCACCTTGGACCAAGCGCATGAGCATGCGTTTGGCGTTGACGTTCTGCCGGACCTGGGATGGCCGCAGCGGCTGCGTTTTGGGCAACCCGTCAGTATGGGGCCTGCTGGCGGACCCGTCGGGGCGTTCAGTCACGCGGTGATCCTCCCTTGGCTTGTGTGATTAGCGGTTCCTCCGAAGTTTTCCTACTACCGGCAATTTCTCAAGTGGCAATCGTCCCAGCACTGTCTGGGCGGCCCCTGCGAGCTTCCTGACCGCGCGGTATCCGTGGAAGATGACCGGATTGACCGGGGCCACGAAGTCCCCCACCAGTTGGACCACTTCGCCGCCGAAGCCCTTCTTGAACTCGTAACCTCCGTGGCCGGTTTCATCCTGGCCCTGGATGCCGAATGTGCCATAGAAGTTGTACCGCGAGTATCCGTTGTTCAAGGCGTGCAGCATCATGCCCCAGTAGAGGGAAGTAGCGCCGTTGAAGTAGATGTAATCCTGCACGGTGCCGCCAATGACGCACACCAGTTCCTCGCCGGAGCAGGCAAAATGGATGGCGGCCACAGTGGCTACGCCAACTGAATCCGGGAAACGCTCGATGTCCTTGAGGCTGCGCTCGTAACTGTCAACGAGGTCCTGGACAACCTTGACCCTGTTGGCCTTCTTCTTGCTGCCGGTCTCCTCGACTTCCCGCTTCAGGTCTGCGAGGGTCTTGGATTCGGCATCGAGCCGTTCGGTGATGGAGGCCCGGTATTCAGGGATGTTGATCTTGGCCATCATGAGCTTGGTGAACTCGTCCGAGGTGTTGCGGAGCAGTTGCTCGTAGTACTCGCGTTCGCGGTACGTGAAGCCTTTCTCGTCCCCGGCAGTGCTCAGTGCGTTGTAAAACTCATCCAGCGTCTCCAGCGTTGCCTGTTCCAGGTAGACGCCGTTCTTCTCGGCTTTCCGGATGGCCTTGCGGGTGCGGTAGTTCATGCCCATGATGAGCTCTTCGGAATCAGCGATCCCGTCCAGCTGCTTGATGAACATCCAGTTGATGTTGGCGAAGTTCATCTCGAAGCCCTGGTGCTTGAAGCCCAGGCCTTCGAATTCCTTCAGCAGCGGACGGTTGTCCTCAACTTCGGGGTGCTCGGCGCCTTCTTCGTCGCGGGCGATGTACCTGATGTTGGGCGAGATCCGCAGTTCGGCGGCCTTCTTGCCGGCCGCGTGCTTCTTCAACTGCTCGACGACGAACCTCACCAGGGTGGGATCGCTGTAGTCCATCAGGGGTCCCTTGGCGCAGTCAGCGGTCTTGTAGCCCAGGCGGTTGGCCGTGTAGACCAGCTTTCCTGCAGCGATCAGGCCGCCGTTCTGCGTTACTCCGAAGAGTTCCACTTCCTGGCCACGGGCACGCTGGAATCGCGTGAGGTCCAAGGACTGAATGAAGCTGCCCTGCGGGTGTCCCTTGGCGAATGTCTCGAAATCAGCGTCACTGAGAATCACGAATTCCATGTCGGTTCCAGCCTCAATCGGAGTCAAAGAAATTACCTCACCTAACAGTAGATTTGCACCCGTTGGTGGCCGGGGCGGGCCTGAATTTAGCTTGGGGACTTTGTGGAGTGGCGTCGCCCGGGGCCGGCTCCTAGTAGAACTGTCCGCCGGTGCGCGTGGTCTCGAGCCGACGGAAGATGCGCTCCGCACCCTTGACCCACAGCTTGTGGCGGACAGGGCCCAGGACGAGGTCGTAGCAACCCACAAAATCCGTGACGGTCTTGGTAAAGCTTGTCTTGAACGATCCCAAGCCATAAAGCGGATGGGACTTGTCCTTGATGTGCGCGGCCGGCGGAGTTCCGCAGAAGTCGTACTCCACGCAACCGAGCTCCTGCATACGCTGGATCGCGGCCCACTGCGCCAGGTGTGAATCGCCGTATTGCTTACGGTTCTGGGTGGATCCACCGTCCTTGTACGTGGCCTTTGATCCGTAGTTGATCACGAAAGCACCAACACTGGGTGCGCCGTCCTCATGGACGAAGAAGAAGTGGCCCTGCCCGCGGCTGCAGAACTCTTCCCAGAACTTTGCGTAGTACTCGTAGCTCCGCAGCGGCATGGCACCTTTAGCGTCCATGGTGTTCCGCATGAGGGCGTACAGCTTGCGGTAACTGTCCTCGCCGGGCTCTCCCTGCACAACCTCGCACCCTTCACGCTCGGCCCTGCGGACCGCGTTGCGTGCACGCGAGGAGATGCTCCTGAGCACTTCGTTGGCCGGGGCCGAGATATCCAGAATGGCAGTGGAGTCGTTGGATTGGATGTTGGGCGCTTTGACCAACCCGGCGGCCTTCAGTTGCGCAGTCACCTCAGGTGACTCCACGACGTCGGGCTCTATCTTGATGGTGAAGACGTTCATCTTCTGTTCCTTGGCCAAAGTAGCCACGGCCTTCAGCAGGGGCTGGATGTCTTCCACAGCAGCAACGTCCGGGCCCTTGATCAGGTACCAGAGCCGGCCCAGGACAGGGAACTTCTTCTCGAGGAGCAAGTTGTAGCTGCTGTATTCCTGGGTTTCGATGACGAGCCGGCGGACCAACCAGCCGTTACCGTCCTTGACTGCGGCGTAGGCGTCGGACTGCAGCATGTTGCCGCCGTTCGGGTTGGCCGTGACGTGCTTGTCCCAGTTGTCGATTTCCTCGGCGGTGGCAAAGCGGGCGGTAAATTCTCGCAAGGTGGCCGTGTCCAATCTCAGGGGTTTGGTGCAGTGTTCAAAAGCTCGGTACGCATGCGGACATGCAGCCCCAAGTCTATCGGGCCAAGCGAAATCGGCTGGTCTATGAGCAAAAGCGCAGATCTGCCGTTGCTCACAAACGGATCTGGTCCGGGCGCTCCAACTCGATCGCCTTCGGTTGCCTGCCCAGTTCACGCTGGCCGCTGACGAGCCGGTCCGCGTTGGCAAGCCTGCTGAGGCTCAGCCCGGTTAGGTCTGCGATCTGCCCAATGGGAACCTGGAAGGTCCGGAACGGTCCCAGCGGAGGTGGCTCTCCTTCGAGGAGGCGCTGATCGATGGCCCGTTTCAGCTCGACCTTGCCCAGGAGCGGCGACTGGTCCAGGAGGAAGCCCACGGCAGCCAGCTTGGCATCGTTGGTCCACGCGGCGATCTTCCAGAATTTGCGCGGGATTTGGACGCCCCGGTAAGGCTGGTCATCGTCCAGGAGCACGGGTCCCGTGAAGACGCTGATCTTGGCGTCGTGGGCATCCGCATGACTCAGCACGTGGTCCTCGAGCCCCACCCAGAGTTCTTTGCCTTGGTTGAAGTCGTCCACCTGTGGGGCAGCGTTGGTGAAAACGAAGGTGTCCTGGTTGGCTTTCTTGGCGGTAGCCGCATCTCCCCAGACGGGATCCAACCGCCGCACCAGATGGCCGCGGTCGAAGGCGTTGTTCTTGTAAACGTCCGGGCCTGCCTGCTGTTCCCGCGGAATCCTGTCGTCGAAGTGCCACGTTCCCTCACGGGCCAGTGGGTTCAGCTCGGCACCGCTGATGTTGACTCCCACGATCGCCGCGAGCTTCCGGGACACCCGGAAACGCACGGAGAAGTGGATGTAGTCCAACAGAATCGTCGTTGCCGACGGACTGGGCAGCTCAAGGCGTGCCCGCAAAAAATCCCTGTCGTATCCCCCGCTCATGGATACAGCATGGCACTAGGCACTGACAGTAAACAGACTCAGCATTCGACGACGTTGACGGCGAGGCCGCCCATCGCGGTTTCCTTGTATTTATCGGACATGTCCTTGCCCGTTTCGCGCATGGTCACGATCACCTCGTCCAACGAGACCCGGTGCGTACCATCACCCCACAACGCCATCTTCGCCGCGTTGATCGCCTTCGCCGCAGCAATGGCGTTCCGCTCGATACACGGAATCTGCACCAACCCGCCGATCGGATCACACGTCAACCCCAGGTTATGTTCCATCGCGATCTCCGCCGCGTTCTCCACCTGCCCCGGCGTACCACCCATCACCTCAGCCAAACCAGCAGCAGCCATCGACGACGCCGACCCCACCTCACCCTGGCACCCCACCTCAGCACCGGAAATGGACGCCTGCTCCTTATACAAAACCCCCACAGCACCAGCAGTCAGGAGGAACTTCACCACCACATCATCCCGATCCTTTTGGGAAGCCTTGTCCATCCCCGGGGCGTAATTCAACGCGTAATACAACACCGCCGGGATGATCCCCGCAGCACCATTGGTCGGCGCCGTCACCACCCGGCCGCCCGAAGCGTTCTCCTCATTGACCGCCAACGCGATCAGGTTCACCCACTCCTGCCAATACTTCGGATCATTCCGGTCCTTATCCTCCTTCAGCAGCCGCTCCAACCAGTCAGGAGCACGACGCCGGACCCGCAACCCGCCAGGGAGCACACCCTCACGCTTCAAACTGGTTTCAACACAGGCCTCCATCACGGACCAGATATGCAGCAAACCCTCCCGGATCTCCTCCTCGGACCGGGACGCCCGCTCATTAATGAACATGATGTCGCTGATCCCCAGCCCCTTGGACGCACACCTGCCCAACAACTCCGCCGCCGTCCGGAACGGCAACGGCAACTCCTTCTTGGACTCCTCCAACTCCTGCTGCGCAGCGTTCTCCTCACCCTCACGGACAATGAACCCGCCACCAACCGAGAAGAACGTCGCCTCCCGCACGATGTTTCCCTCAGCATCCGAGACAGCAAACTTCATCCCGTTCGTATGCCGCGGCAACACCGTCAACGGATGGAGAATCATGTCCTCCACCGCATAGGGCAGCTCCACCCCCTCACCAGAGGCACCAGCCAGGTTCAGCACACCGGTCTCAGCAATAGCAGCCAACCGCGCCTCCACCTCCTCAGGCAGGATCAGCTCAGGGTGATACCCCTCCAAACCCAACAGCGTGGCCGTCATGGTCCCGTGGCCACGTCCCGTCGCAGCCAACGACCCATACAAATCCACCCGCAACGACGCCACCGAACCCAGGACACCAGCGTCCTTCAGCTCACCGGCGAACACCGCAGCAGCCCGCATCGGCCCCACAGTATGCGAACTCGACGGACCAATACCCACGGAAAAAAGATCGAAAACACCAACAGCCATGGTCGGGATTCCTTAATACAGTTTGAAACGGTCCGGCAGATGGTCCTGCCGGATGGCCTCCCCCGCTTGTGGCGGAGATCGGCCGAAGCACGACGCCGGATGGCCCCCAAAGGCGGCAACCCGGCGTCGCAATTTTATTCAGTTCTACAATCCCACGCTACGCCACTGCGCTTGAGTGGTGGGGGTTGCCCGATCGGCCAAGCTCGGACGCTGCAACGCCCAATACGGGGATTCGCTGCCAAACATGCCATGCGCACGGCACCCCCAGCAGCAAACCCACGAATCGGCCAAACAACACCTCACCGGAGCCCGGACGTGGCCCCACCTGGGACTGGCATCCAAGCTCGGCCGCTGCAACGCCCAATACGGGGATTCGCTGCCAAACATGCCATGCGCACGGCACCCCCAGCAGCAAACCCACGAATACGCCAAACAACACCTCACCGGAACCCGAACTAGCCCCACCTGGGACTGGCATCCAAGCTCGGACGCTGCAACGCCCACTACGGGGATTCGCTGCCAAACATGCCATGCGCACGGCACCCCCAGCAGCAAACCCACGAATCGGCCGGTGCACTTGGGGTCGGCGTCCGGAAGCGTGCGTCTGAGGGAGCTTCGCGTCCGCCCAGCGGGCGCCCAAGCGACCGAGCACGCGGAGGATGCCAGCCCCAACGGGCGCCAGCTAAGAGGAGCAGGGCCTAGGAGAGGTCTCCGCCATTCTTGGAGGCGTATTCCTCGGCCGACAGCAGCGGGCCGTCGGACTCGGCGGCGACCTTGAACAGCCAGCCGGCGCCGTAGGGGTCGTTGTTGATCAGTGCGGGGTCCGAGACAACGGCGTCGTTGATCTCCGTGACCTCGCCGGTGACCGGCGAGTACAGGTCCGAGACGGACTTCGTGGACTCAACTTCGCCACAGGTCTCGCCAGCGGTCACCGTGGAGCCAACCTCGGGCAGGTCAACGTACACAATGTCACCCAGAGCGTCGGTGGCAACCTCGGAAATACCGACGGATACCGAGTTCCCTTCGCCGCGGGAAACCCACTCGTGCTCGTCGGAGTACTGAAGTTCGGGCGCTACTTTGGGCATTCTGTTTCCTTTACGTGTAGTGGCTACATCTAATTGTGTCGTGTCTGGGCCGTGAGCGTGGCTGATTCGCGGGCGTGGGGCAACGAATTCCTCCGCGTGCTGCTCCTCCGTCGCTTTGACGCACGCTTCCGGAATCCGCTCCCCCACCGCGCGGCCACGCGAGTCAGACCTTCGGAACTACGCGGGCCCCTTCGAGTCCGGGATCCGGAAGCGTGCGTCCAAGGGAGCGTCACGTCCGCTCAGCGGGCGTTCCCGCGACCGAGCACGCGGAGGATGCCGGACCCGACGGGCTTTTGGGCGACCCGTCGGGTACGGCTCCGGCTTACTTTTGGCGTTTGTAGAACGGCAGTCCCACGACTTCGAACGGCTCGCTCTTTCCGCGGAGATCAACATCGAGTGAAGTTCCCGGCTCAGCGAAAGCGACGTCGACATACGCCAACGCTACCGGGTAACCGAGCGTGGGGCTGGGCTGACCGGACGTGACTTCGCCAATCACTGCGCCGTCCTTGAGGACCGGGTAGTGGCCTCGGCCGGCACGGCGGCCCAGGCCCTTGAGGCCAACGAGCTTGCGCCCGCTGGTGGAGCCTGCACCATCTGCCTTGAGGGCAGCGAGTGCGTCCTTGCCCACGAAGTCGCCTTCCTTGGACAGAGCCACCACCGGTCCGAGTCCTGCTGCGAAGGGGTTGCCTTCGCGGGAGAGCTCGTTTCCGTAGAGCGGCATGCCGGCTTCCAGGCGCAGGGAGTCGCGGGAAGCCAGGCCGGCGGGAGTGAGTTCGCCGTCTTCGGCAGCGTCGGCGATGGCCTGCCACAGGGCTGCTGCGGATTCGTTGGCCACAAAGATCTCAAAGCCGTCTTCGCCGGTGTACCCGGTCCGGGCCAACAGCAGGTCCTGCGTGCCGCCGTCGAACGTGAACGGAACATCAACCGCGGCGTAGTACTTCAGGTCGGTGACCAGCGCGTGTTGTTCGGCGGGCACCAGGCGGAGGAGGATCGCTTCAGCCAGGGGTCCCTGAACGGCAATCAGCGAGGTCCCAGCGGATGCGTCCTCAACGACGACGTCGAAACCGGCGGCGCGCTCCAGAAGGGCTGCGGCAACAACCGCAGCGTTTCCGGCGTTCGGTACCACGAGGAACTTCTCCTCACCGCGACGGTAGGCGATGAGGTCGTCGATGATTCCGCCGTCTTCCTGGCAGATCAGCGAGTACTTGGCTTTGCCGATGGCCATGGCTGAGATTTTGCCCACCAGGGCGTAGTCCAGGAATGCTGCTGCCTCGGGGCCGGTGACCCAGACTTCGCCCATGTGGGAGAGGTCGAACAGGCCTGCGGACTTGCGGACCGCGTGGTGCTCAGCCAACTCCGAGGAGTATTTGAGCGGCATCTGCCAGCCACCGAAGTCGGTGAAGGACGCGCCGAGTTTCTTGTGCTCTTCGTAAAGAGCTGTGTAGTTCTCTGTCATTTTCCGGAACCCCTTAGTTCTCGAAGTCTTCGATCGGCGGGCAGGAGCACACCAAGTTGCGGTCACCTGCAGCGCCGTCAATACGGCCGACCGGCGGGAAGTACTTGTCCTGCTTGAGGTGGTGGACGGGGAAGGCGGCCTGCTCGCGCGGGTACTCGCGGTCCCACTCGGAACTTACGACGGCGGCAGCCGTGTGGGGCGCGCGGCGAAGCGGGGAATCCTGCACGGAGAAATCGCCGTGAGCAACCTGCTCAATCTCGGCACGGATGGTGATCATGGCTTCGATGAAGCGGTCGATCTCGGCAAGGTCCTCGGACTCGGTGGGCTCCACCATCAAGGTGCCCGCAACCGGGAACGCCAGGGTGGGGGCGTGGAAGCCGAAGTCGATCAGGCGCTTGGCAACGTCCTCAGCGGTGACGCCGGTCTTGGCCGTCAGTTCGCGCAGGTCCAGGATGCACTCGTGGGCCACCAGTCCGCCTTCGCCGGTGTAGAGGACCGGGAAGTGATCGTTCAGGCGGGATGCGATGTAGTTCGCAGCCAGCAGCGCCGACTTGGTTGCCTCGGTGAGGCCCTGGCCACCCATGAGCTTCACGTAGGCCCAGGAGATGGGCAGGACGCCGGCGGAACCGAAACGCGATGCCGAAATCGGGACGTCGTTGCCTTCGGTCCAGATGGCTGCATCGCCGGGCATGAACGGTGCAAGGTGCGCCTTGGCTGCCACGGGACCAACACCCGGGCCGCCGCCGCCGTGGGGGATGCAGAACGTCTTGTGCAGGTTCAGGTGGGACACGTCGCCGCCGAACTTGCCCGGCTGGGCGAGCCCAACCAGGGCGTTGAGGTTGGCGCCGTCAATGTAGACCTGGCCGCCGGCTGCGTGGATGGCGTCGCAGACTTCGCGAACGTCGGCATCGTACACACCGTGCGTGGACGGGTAGGTGATCATGATGGCCGACAACACCTCGCGGTTGGCCTCGATCTTGGCGGCAAGGTCCGCGTGATCGATCGTGCCGTCAGCAGCCGTGGCCACCACAACAACCTTCATGCCGGCCAGCACTGCCGAGGCTGCGTTGGTGCCGTGGGCGGAAGCGGGAATGAGGCAGACGTTGCGCTGCTCGTCGCCACGGGACAGGTGGTAGCCACGGATGGCCAGCAGGCCCGCGAGCTCTCCCTGGGAACCGGCGTTCGGCTGGATGGACACTTGGTCGTAGCCGGTGATCTCGGTCAGCTGGGATTCGAGGTCGGTGATGAGTTCGCGCCAGCCCTCGGTCTGGGAATCCGGAGCGAACGGGTGGATGGAGGCGAACTCGGGCCAGGAAATGGCTTCCATCTCAGCGGTGGCGTTCAGCTTCATGGTGCACGAGCCCAGCGGGATCATGGTGCGGTCCAGCGCGAGGTCCCGGTCCGAAAGCTTGCGGATGTAGCGCAGGAGCTGGGTTTCGGAGCGGTGCGTGTTGAACACCGGGTGCTGCATGAAGTCGCTGGTGCGCTCCACGGAAGCTTCAAGCGCGAAGCCTTCAGCGGCGTCAGCAACCGAAGCGCCGAAGACCGCCGCGACGTCAGCAACAACCTCGGAAGTGGTGGTCTCATCAACAGAGATACCAACAGTGTCAGCGTCAACGCCGCGCAGATTGATGCCCTTGGCCTCGGCAGCAGCGACGACCTCTGCAGCCTTGCCCGGGACGCGGACGGTGATGGTATCGAAGAAGGAACCGTGAAGGACCTCGACGCCGGCAGCCTTCAGTGATGCTGCAAGGGTGCGGGCGTGGCTGTGGGCGGTCTCGGCAATAGCCTTCAAACCCTCCGGGCCGTGATAGACCGCGTACATCGAGGCCACGATGGCCAGCAACGCCTGCGCGGTACAGATGTTGGACGTCGCCTTTTCGCGGCGGATGTGCTGCTCGCGGGTCTGCAGCGCCAAGCGGTAGGCGGGGACACCGGCGTCGTCCTTGGAAACGCCTACCAGGCGGCCGGGCATGGAACGCTCCAGGCCTTTCTGGACGGCCATGTAGGCCGCGTGCGGGCCGCCGAAGAACAGCGGAACACCCAGGCGCTGGGCGGAACCAACAGCAATATCGGCGCCCTGCTCACCGGGAGGGGTGATGAGCGTCAGGGAGAGGAGGTCGGCTGCGACCGTGACCAGCGCGCCGCGTTCCTTGGCTTCAGCAATGACAGCAGAGTGGTCGAACACGCGGCCGGAAACGCCGGGCTGCTGCAGGACAACGCCGTTGATGGCGCCTTCCGGGAGGCCCAGGGAGAGATCGGCGACCTCAACCTCGAAGCCGAGTGCTTCGGCGCGGCCCTTGACGATGGCGATGGTCTGCGGGAGGCAGTCGGCATCGAGGACGGTCTTGCCGTCCTGGACAGCCTTGTTCTTGTTGGCGCGGCGCATCATGAGGACGGCTTCGGCAACGGCGGTTGCTTCGTCAAGCAGGGAGGCGTTGGCGATGGGCAGGCCAACCAGGTCCTGGACCATGGTCTGGAAGTTCAGCAGCGCTTCAAGGCGGCCCTGGGAGATTTCCGGCTGGTACGGGGTGTAGGCGGTGTACCAGGCCGGGGACTCAAGGATGTTGCGGCGGATCACCGGCGGCGTCACGGTGTCGTAGTAGCCCTGGCCGATCATCTGGACGGCAGTCTTGTTCTTGGATGCGAGCTTGCGCAGTTCGGCAAGAACCTCGACTTCGCTCAGCGCGTTTTCCAGGGTGAGGGCAACATCCTGGCGGATATCGTTCGGAACGGCGGTGTCGACCAGCGAATCGACGGTGTCGTAGCCGACGGACTTGAGCATGGTCTCAATCTCGGACTGGCGGCGGGCGCCAATATGCCGATCGACGAAGGTGGTGGAGGCAGAACTAACCGTCACGAAGGAACTCCATTACTTGGGCGGCGTTTGGGTACGCCACAGCGGCTGGGTTCCTCCCCGCTCTGTATTGGACCTGAGAGTTTCCGCGGGTTGCGTGAACAACCATCGCTTGCACCGTCGGTGAGCACAGCGCCCATCCACCCTGAGGTGTGCTGAGTGCCTGCTGCTTTCCAGAGTTGCCTTGCCGCGGCGGTGCGTGGGCCTGAGAGATTCCTGGGGAGGGTTTGCTCCTACGGCGCCTGCATCACTTGCTTGCAGGACTCTCCCGCCGCAGATCAAAGGCATGTTCAGTTGTAGGTGGGCACCTTGTTGGGCACGCCACAAGAGTTAATTGTCCTACGCGCCGGGCTCTGCAGCAAATGGATGAATCACTACTTCCGCAGCCGCTCCAGGACCCCGAGCAGGATTTCGACGTCGGCCTCCCGCCCGGCGTTGCCGCCTTCCTGGCCGCCTTCAAAGATGGCATTGAAATAGAGGCCGTCGCCCATATAGCTGACGGCCTTGGCAACCTCCGGTCCGACGTCTTCGGCCAGCACGTCCAGCCAGCGCTGCTGGATGGCGGCGAACCGGCGGCGGGTTTCCTCGTGGGCCACTTCAGCCAGGCGGGTGGCAGCGACGAAGGCCCTGTCCATGGGGGTATCTGCCCAGAGCGATGACCGGATGAAGTAGGCAGCCGAACCATCGGGTGCTGCCTTCATTAGTTCAGTGTCTTCATCGGCGAGTAAGTCCAGGCGTTCCAACAGTGCCGTGATCAGCGCTTCCTTGTTGGGGAAGTGGTAGAGCAGCCCACCTTTGGATACCCCGGCACGTTTGGCAACGGCGTCGAGGGTGGCAGCCCTCTCCCCTACCTCTATAAGGAGGGCTTCAAAGGCATCCAGGACCGCGTCCCGGGCAACTGGTTTTCGTGGCATGTGTCCATCATTCCCTAAAGGCTCATGGGGCTGGTCAGTTGAAACTATACCGTCTGGACGGTACAGTAGTGGAATGTTCTCGCCGTCCCCAACCCAAGCACCCCGTTCCGCTGATCCCGTTAAGGGCCAGGCAGCACCGTGGCGCGACTGGACGGCTCTGGCACTCCTGATGTTTCCGGTGCTGCTGGTGGCCGTCGACAACACCGCGCTCACCTTTGCCCTGCCCGAAATTGCCCGCTCCCTGGACGTCGGCGGCGTCCAATTGCTCTGGATCGTTGACGCCTACCCGCTGGTTCTTGCCGCGTTGCTGGTATCCATGGGCAACCTCGGCGACAGGATCGGACGACGGCGGCTGCTGCTGATCGGCAGCACGGGCTTCGCGGCGGTTTCGGCTGCTACAGCTTTCGCGCCTTCGGCTGAGTGGCTCATTGCAGGACGCGCCGGCCTTGGCGTCTTCGGCGCCATGCTGATGCCCTCAACGCTGTCCTTGATCCGGAACATCTTCACCGATCCCAACCGGCGCCGGCTTGCCATCGCTGTCTGGGCTGCCGGTTTCTCCGGTGGTGCCGCCCTTGGACCCATCTTCGGCGGTTGGTTGGTAGAGCACTTCTGGTGGGGTGCGGTGTTCCTCGTGGCCGCTTTCCTGCTCCTGCCGCTTCTTGTTTTCGGCAGGGCACTCATTCCGGAATCCAAGGACGCCAATCCCGGCCGCGTGGACGTGGCCAGCATTGTCCTTTCCGTGGTCACCATGGCTCCGTTCGTCTACGGCATCAAGGAATTCGCAGTCCACGGCTTCGGGGCGTCCGCGGCCGCATTCATGGGCTTCGGCCTGGTGATGGGCATTCTGTTTGTGCGTCGCCAGCAGCGGATCGAGAACCCCATGCTGGACGTTGCCCTGTTCAATAACAAGGTCTTCAGCACTGCAATCGTGGCGAACGTCCTGTCGCTCTTCTCCATGACAGGCTTCATCTACTTCTTCGCCCAGCACCTGCAGCTTGTTGAGGGTCAGTCACCCATGGAAGCCGGAATCGCCATGATTCCCGCCCTCCTGGCAACAGTCATCGCCGGCCTGCTGGTGGTGCCGCTGGTCAGGCGTGTCCGCCCCGGATACGTGGTGGCCGCCGGCCTGACACTCAGCGCCGTGGGCTACTTGATTGTGATGGTGGGCGACCACGGCAGCGGCCCCGTCTTCCTGCTGTCCGCCTTGACGGTCCTCGCAATCGGCGTGGGCGCAGCGGAAACCATTTCCAATGACCTCATCCTGGCTTCCGTTCCGGCAAATAAGTCCGGCGCCGCCTCCGCAATCTCCGAGACCGGTTACGAACTGGGTTCGCTCCTGGGAACGGCTGTACTCGGATCCATCCTCACGGCTTCCTACCAGCACAACCTCGTGATTCCAGACGGCGTTTCCCCGCAGGCAGCCGGGAAGTCCAGCGAAACCCTTGCCGGCGCCGTGGATGCGGCCGCAGCCCTTCCGGCACCTTTGTCGGAGGCCCTGACGGTCGCCGCCCGGACGGCTTTCGAGTCCGGCGTCCACATCACTGCGGCGATTGGGCTGGTATTGATGGCTGGCGCGGCAGTGCTCGCCGCCGTCGTGCTCCGCCGTGTGCCGAAGGCGCAGTAGAGGCTCAGTAAGGACACAGCGCCGTTGTGAGGCCCGCTCCGCGTGATTCCGTAGGGATTTAGCACGCAAAGCGGGCCTCACAACGCTTCGGTTGGTGCCGCCTTTTTGTCGACGCCGGCAGTCAGGTCATCGATTCTGTCGAGGGCGTCGCTGAGCCTGCTGACCGTGCTCCATAGCTCTGGGTGCTGCTCCTTGACTTCCTCGAGCGCGGTTCCGGCGGAGGTCAGGGAGGCGAGGTCGAAACTTACGTTGGTTCGGGCTCCGCTGATGGCTGCACGGAGGGCTCCGAAACCGACCACGACGTCGGCGATCAGCGCGGGATTGCCGTGGGATGCGAGCCAGCCGAGGTCTTCAATGGCGTGGATGGCCCGCTCGCCCAGGACTGCGGAGGCCTTGGCAGCATCAACGGAGGCCTGGTGGATTGCGTCGTCGCGCTCCGGCCCGGGATCCAGGCGGAAGGCGGCGCCGAAGGCGTTGGAGGCGGAAGAGTCGTCGTCCGCCAATTGCAGGGCATCTTCACGCAGTTCACGGGCACGGGCATGGATGCCCGAGAGCTTTTCGTGCTGGTCCTCCCCGGCCTCGGTGTATCCGGCCACCATGGAGGTCAGGGAAGCGGCGATGGAGAGCATGACTCCTGTCCCGGCGCCACCGCCCGGCGAGCCGGTGGATTCGGCCAGCGCTTTGGTCCATTCCTCAACAGTGGATTGCTGTGTCGTGGCTGCTTGGGAATCATTCATGCCATCCAGTGTGCCGGGGCTTCCCAGGCTTTGCATCTTCAGGCTGGATACACTGGCCAGACCTAGGCGTCGAATGAAAAGGGCAGACTCATGACCATTGACCTCGAAGAGCTGTACAAAGACCTGCACGCCCATCCCGAGTTGTCCTTCCAAGAGACCCGGACAGCCGGGATTGCAGCGGCGCACCTGGAAGACCTTGGCTTCACTGTCCACCGAAACATCGGAAAAACCGGCGTGGTCGGCGTTCTGGAAAACGGACCCGGACCGGTAGTGATGCTCAGGGCAGACATGGATGCACTGCCCGTCAAGGAAGCAACCTGCCTGGACTATGCGAGCACGGCCATGGGTGTTGACCATGAGGGCAAGGACATGCCGGTCATGCACGCTTGCGGCCATGACGTACACGTCAGTTGCCTGGTTGGCGCGGTGGAGGTTTTGGTCGCGCAACGTGATCAGTGGCAGGGCACCCTGGTGGCCCTCTTCCAGCCAGCCGAGGAGTGGGGTGGCGGGGCCGAAACCATGGTGGCCGATGGCCTGTACGACGCCGTGCCCAAACCCGACGTCGTACTGGGCCAGCACGTAGCCCCCTTCCCCGCCGGCTGGTTCGGAATCCGGCCCGGTGTCACCATGGCATCCGCCGATTCCCTCAACATCACCCTCCATGGGCGCGGCGGTCACGGTTCACGCCCGGAGACCACTGTTGACCCGGTGCTGATGGCTGCGGCAACCACCGTCCGGCTGCAGGGCATTGTTGCCCGTGAGCTGGCAGCGAGTGATTCCGCGGTAGTGACCGTGGGGCAGATCCACTCGGGCACCAAGAACAACATCATTCCCGAAACAGCAACTTTGGGACTCAGCGTCCGCACCTTCAGCAATGACACCCGGGATAAGATCCTCGGTTCCATCGAGCGCATTGCCGCGGCAGAATCCACAGCGTCAGGGGCACCCAAAGACCCGGAGATTCAGTTTGAAGAGCACTTTCCGCTGACCGTCAACGATCAGGCTGCCACCGATAGGGTGTCTGCGGCGTTCAAGGCAAAGTTTGGCGAAACACAGATCATTGACCCCGGCCCCGTCTCCGGAAGCGAAGACGTGGGCGCCTTGGCCAAGGCCGCCGGTGCTCCCCTGGTTTTCTGGTTCCTCGGTGGTGCCGAGCCTGCCTTGTTCAAGGAATTTGCAACAACAGGGCGCCTTCCCGAAGATATTCCGTCGAATCACTCACCGTATTTTGCGCCCATTATCCAGCCGACCCTGACGCGGGGAACGGAAGCCCTGGTGACGGCGGCCCGGGAATTCCTGGCTGCCAGCACCTAGGCCTTCAGCCAGCCGGCCCGACACCAGTGAAGGCGCCGCAAGCGCAGCGCCTTCACTGGTGTTTCCTTGGTGCGGTCCGGTCCCTGCCTAGACTTTCTCGCTGATGCGGTTCATCGTCGGTTCGGAAACCTCGGAATCCCTGCGACGGCGGGCCAGGAAAGTCCACAGCGTTCCCTCTGTCCGCGGACGGCTCTCCACGGTAACTGCAGGTGCTTTTTCCGGCTCGGACGTGTGCGTCTCGGGCTTGCGCGCGGAGTCTTTCTTCGTGCGCCGCTCGAAGTCGTCGTAGTACGCGTAGCACATACCCAACCTCCTTCAACGGCTGTCCTTCCATCGTCCTCCGGCAAGGCCCGCACGTCGATGGTTTTGTGCTTTGTGATCGGCCGGCTCAACGTGCGTCACGGCCGGTCCAGGAACTAGCGGGACAGGGCCGCGTGCCGCGCTTCCCGGACAGCCAGGGTGGTCTCCTCCATCATGAGATCGGCGTTGATGGCCGCGCCCGCCATGACACCCGCAGCCGCGGAGGCCATCACTTGTCCCGTGAGGTCCGTGACGTTACCTGCTGCCCAGACGCCGGGCACTGATGTCGCTCCACCCATTGGGGCGGCTTCAACATGGGTCCCGACGCCCATCGCATGCTCCACCGTGGGAACGCCCAAAGACTCAAGCACGCCGGACCTTGCCTCCAACCGCGGGCCGGTGACTACGGCGTCCACCGGAATCACCGTTCCCAAGGCCAGGACAACGCCACTCAAGGCGTCGTTGCTGACTTCCAAGGCCTGGACTTTGCCGTCCACCACAGTGATGGAACGGGCAGCCAATTGCTCCCATTGTTCTTCCGTCGGTTCCACCACATCGTTGAGGAACAAGGTGATGTTGGAACTCCACTGGCGGAACAGCAACGCCTGGTGCAACGCCATGGGCACCGAACCCAGGATTCCGATTGCTTTGTTCCGGACTTCCCAGCCGTGGCAGTAAGGGCAGTGGAGAACGTCGCGCCCCCACCGTTCCCGGATCCCCTCGATCTCCGGCAGGACGTCAATCAGCCCGCTGGTGACCAGCACGCGGCGCGCTTTTACTGTCCGGCCATCGGCCAGGTCCACCTCAAAGGCGGGCCCGCCCCCAGCGGTGGGATCCGGCGTCGAACGTGCCTCTACAGCAGTGCCGGACATGATGTCGGCTCCGTACCCGACGGCCTCGGACCGTCCCAAGTCCAGCAGCTCCTTGGGATTGATACCGTCCCGGGAGAGGAACCCGTGCACCCCGGCGGCCGGGGCGTTCCGTGGCTCGCCGGCGTCGATGACCACGACCGACCGCAAGGCTCTGCCCAGCGTCACGGCGGCACTTAACCCAGCTGCGCCACCTCCGATCACCACGACGTCGTACTCCGACACTCCACTGTTCATTGCGTCCATTACCGACTGCCTCCATGCGTCTCCCGCGGCCATGCGCCGCTCCTTCCATGGTTGGCCAAGGTGATTTGGACCAGCAAGTAATTTTGCCGATGTGGCAAAATGAGCGGCATGACAACGGATTTCAGCACAATGCTCGACGCCGTCGGCCCCCGCCTGCGTGCCATGCGGACCCAACGCAACGTGACACTGGCGGAGGCTTCGGAAGCTACCGGCATTTCCGTCAGCACGCTTTCCAGGCTGGAATCGGGCCAACGCAAACCAACACTGGAGCTTCTCCTCCCCATCGCGCGGTTGCATCAGGTCCCCTTGGAAGAACTCATCGATGCCCCGGAAACCGGCGATCCCCGGATCCACCTGAAGCCGCACGTTCATGAGTGGGGCACCGCACTTCCCCTGACCCGGCGCCCGGGCGGCATCCAGGCGTTCAAAATGGTGCTGAAAAGCGGCACCGGAAAAGAAGTACCGCAGCCCCAATCCCATGAGGGCTACGACTGGATGTACATACTCAACGGCAAGCTGCGGCTGGTGCTGGGCGGCAACGACTTTGTCCTGAAACCAGGCGAGGTTGCCGAATTCGATACCCGGACTCCACATTGGTTCGCCAGCGCCACCTCAGAGCCGGTGGAGCTCCTGACCTTGTTCGGCCAGCAAGGCGAGCGCCTTCACGTGCGCGCACGGCCCAAGCGATAGATCGCGCACGCGCTGAGGCTAGGAAGCGAGCCATTCCCGGGAGTTGCGCCGGGATACCGCCGGGTCGGCACCGAGCTCGGTGCGGTTGATTTCAGCCCAGACGTCATCGAGGGAGAGTCCGAGGACATCAGCAATCGCGGCAACGGTGGGGAAGGCCGGCGTTGCCACCCGGCCGGACTCGATCTTGCGGAGCGTCTCGGGCGAGACCCGGGCATCCAGGGCCGTCTCCAACATGGAGCGTTCACCCCGGGCGCGCCGCAGAAGGGCGCCGAGACGTTGTCCTCGCTCGGCCTCTGCGGGTGTAAGGGGCAACCTGACCATGGCTCCAATTGTAATACCGGGATAATATGGCCGGGATAGTTATTGGTCGCCCCATGAAAGGCCCCCGCATGATTGAGATCCTGAGCCGTCCGGAGCTAAGCCGCGCCAAGGAGGCCGGCGCCCTGGTCGCCAACATTCTGCACACGCTGAAGGGCCGGGCAACGGTGGGCACAAATCTGCTGGACATCGACAAGTGGGCCAAGTCCATGATCCTCGAGGCCGGAGCGGTGTCCTGCTACGTCGACTACGCGCCCTCCTTCGGCCGCGGACCGTTCGGCCACTACATCTGCACCGGGGTAAACGACGCCGTCCTGCACGGCCTCCCCCGGGATTACGCCTTGGCTGACGGCGATCTGCTGACCCTCGACCTGGCTGTCTCCAAGAACGGAATCGCCGCAGACTCCGCCATCAGCTTCATTGTGGGCGAGTCCAAACCAGCGGAGAGTATGGCAATGATTGAAGCCACTGAACGAGCCTTGCGGGCAGGCATAGAGGCTGCCCGTCCCGGCGCACGCATCGGCGACCTCTCCTACGCCATCGGCTCGGTCCTCAGTGAGGCCGGCTACCCCGTCAATACCGAGTTCGGTGGGCACGGCATTGGCTCCACCATGCACCAGGAGCCCCACGTGCCGAACATGGGCCGCCCCGGCCGCGGGTACAAGCTGCGGCCCGGACTGCTGCTTGCCCTTGAGCCGTGGGTCATGGCCGATACGGCACAACTTGTGACCGACGCCGACGGCTGGACCCTGCGCAGCGTCACCGGCTGCCGAACCGCCCACACTGAGCACACCATCGCCATCACCGACGGAGCAGCTGAGATCCTTACCCTGCCAACCCTGGCGCCCTAACCCGCGAGCCCGGCCCCGCCCCGCCCGGCCGAGCCCGCCCCGCCCGGCCGAGCCCGCCCCGCCCGGCCGAGCCCGCGAGCCCGAGCCCGCCACAGCCCACCCCGCCGAGCCTCCACTTCACCCCCATGTTGACCACAAGCATGGGGGTGAACTGCTATCTCCGGGGGCTGAACCCCAAGCCCCACCCGGTCATAAATGAAAGGCATTCACTTAACCCCTTGCGCTCAGCAGTGACTCGCGCCATACTAAATGAACGCTATTCATTTAGTGACTGTCGTCTCACCGGAGTACATGCCACCATGATTGAAATAACCTGCCTCGAAGCCCCGACTTCCCTGGCCCGCACCGAGCCCTCAACGCGCACCCCCTTGCGGGTAGGCGTTGTCCAGCACTGCTGGCACGCCGACGAGGCCGCTCTCCGCGCCGAACTCACAGAGGGCATCGAGCGTGCTGCCAAGCTGGGAGCCACCGTTGTTTTCCTGCCTGAGCTGACCCTCTCCCGCTACCCCGCGGACACCCGCCCGGAGAACAATCCGGCTGCAGGCATCCGCCCCTCCGACATCACCGAGGACCTCCTCACAGGGCCCACCTTCACCTTTGCTGCTGAAGCCGCCAGGAAGTACGGCGTCTCAGTGCACGCCTCGCTTTACCAGCGGGCCGAAAACCCGGACGGCAGCGATGACGGCCTGGGCCTGAACACCGCCATCCTGGTGAACCCCGCAGGCGAACTGGTGGCCCGCACCCACAAACTGCACATCCCTGTAACCGCCGGCTACTACGAGGACAAGTTCTTCCGCAAAGGCCCGGAAGCAGAAGACGCTTATGCGGTCCACGCTCCGGCCGAACTGGGGGGCGCGCGCCTGGGCATGCCCACCTGCTGGGACGAATGGTTCCCCGAACTTGCCCGCCTGTACTCCCTGGGCGGCGCCGAAATCCTGGTCTACCCCACGGCCATCGGATCCGAACCGGACCACCCCGATTTCGACACGCAGCCCTTGTGGCAGCAGGTGATCGTGGGCAACGGCATCGCCAACGGACTGTTCATGATCGCCCCCAACCGCTACGGCAACGAGGGCACCTTGAACTTCTACGGTTCATCCTTCATCTCCGATCCCTACGGCCGTATCCTGGCCCAGGCACCCCGCGACGAATCAGCTGTCCTGGTGGCAGACCTGGACCTCGACCAGCGCAAGGACTGGCTGACGCTGTTCCCCTTCCTGGCAACCCGCCGCCCGGAAACCTACGCGCGCCTCACCGAACCGGTGGACCCCAACGCCCCGCTCGGCGCAGCACAAGCACAAGCAGTCTCCGCATGAGCGCCTGGCGCATGCCCTCCGAAACGGCTCCCCAGGACCGTGTCTGGATGGCCTTCCCCACCGGTGGCTACACCCTGGGCGATACCGAAGAAGAAGCGCACGCCGCCCGCTCCACCTGGGCAGCTGTAGCCAACGCCATCCTCGAGTTCGAGCCCGTCACCGTGGTGGTAGCACCCGACGACGTCGAAACGGCTTCGCGCTACCTGGACCCCCGCGTTGAGGTACTCACCGCCGAACTCAACGATGCCTGGATGCGCGACATTGGGCCCTCGTTCGTGCTGGATGCAAACAACCAGCTCGGTGCCGTGGACTGGATCTTCAACGGCTGGGGCGGCCAGGACTGGGCTGCGTGGGACAAAGACTCCCTGATGGCCGCAAACGTGACCGAACGTGCCGGCGCCACCCACCTCCCCTCCGGGATCGTGAACGAGGGCGGCGGAATCCAGGTCGATGGCGAGGGCACAGTCCTGGTCACCGAGACCGTGCAGCTTGATCAGGGCCGGAACCCCGGACTGACCAAAGCCGACATCGAAGAAGAGCTGGCCCGCACCATCGGCGCCACCCACGTAGTGTGGCTGCCCCGCGGCCTCACCCGTGATTCCGAGAAGTTCGGCACCCGTGGACACGTGGACATCGTGGCAGCCATCCCCAGCCCCGGTACGCTGCTGGTCCACTCCCAGCAGAACCCGGAACACCCGGACTACAAGGTCTCCCGGGAGATCATCGACTTCCTGCGCACCACCCACGACGCAGCCGGCAGGGAATGGAACATCATCGAAGTTCCCGCCCCCGAAGCCCTGACCGACGACGAGGGGTTTGTGGACTACAGCTACATCAACCACCTGGTGGTCAATGGCGGCGTCATCGCCTGCAGCTTCAACGACCCCATGGACGAGAAAGCACTCCGCATTCTCGCCGATGCCTACCCCGGCCGGCGCGTGGTCAGTGTTGACGCACGCGAACTCTTCGCCCGGGGTGGCGGCATCCACTGCATCACACAGCAACAGCCTTCGGCCATCTAGAAAGGGCCTCCCATGAGCCAGACAATCCGCGCCGGTGCTTCCAAAAGCACCGCTGACGCCGCAACGTCGCACGACATCAGCGGCAAGGGACTGAAGACGGGGCAGTTGGGGCTCCTCGCCGTCGTCGTTCTTGGCATTTCAACCATCGCACCGGCGTATACCTTGACGGGTGCGCTGGGCCCCACGGTCAACGAAGTCGGGCTGCAATTGCCCGTGATCTTCCTGATCGGCTTCATTCCGATGATCCTGGTCTCGCTGGCCTACAGGGAACTCAACGCGGATTCCCCGGACAGCGGAACCACGTTCACCTGGGTCACCAAAGCGTTCGGCCCGTGGGTGGGCTGGATGGGCGGTTGGGGCCTCCTCGCGGCCAACATCATTGTCCTGTCCAACCTGGCAGGGGTCGCAGTGGACTTCTTCTACCTCTTCCTGGCCCAGGCAACCGGCTCACCCGAGCTCGCCGACCTCGCCTCCAACAAGCTCTTGAACGTGGCCACCTGCTTCGTTTTCGTGGCCCTGGCAGTGTGGATCAGCTACCGCGGCCTGCACACCACCAAAATTGTCCAGTACGGACTGGTGGGGTTCCAGCTGCTGGTCCTGGGCATCTTTGTGGCCATGGCCTTTGCCAACTGGTCCACGTCCGAGACCGCTGTTCCCTTCAGCTGGGACTGGTTCGACGTCACCAAGATTGAAACCTTTGGCCAGATAGCCGCCGGTATCTCGTTGTCGATCTTCGTGTACTGGGGCTGGGACGTCTGCCTGACCGTTAACGAGGAAACCGCCAACGGCAAGAAGACCGCCGGTCTCGCAGGCACGCTCACGGCCGTCATTGTGCTGGGCATCTACCTCCTGGTCACCATTGCCACGATGATGTTTGCGGGCGTGGGCGACACAGGCATCGGCCTGAACAACGAGGAAAACCACGCCAACGTCTTTACCGCGCTCGCGTCGCCTGTGATGGGTCCGTTTGCGATCCTCATGTCCCTCGCGGTGCTGTCCAGTTCGGCGGCCTCCCTGCAGTCCACCTTCACCTCGCCCTCGCGCAGCCTGCTGGCCATGGCGCACTACGGCGCCCTGCCTGAACGCTTCAGCCACATGAGCAAGAAGTTTTCGACGCCGGGCTTTGCCACCGTAGCGGCCGGCGTCCTGTCCGCGGGCTTCTATGCAGTGATGCACGTAATCAGCGAGAACGTCCTCAACGACACCATCCTGGCCCTCGGCCTGATGATCTGCTTCTACTACGGACTGACGGCCATCGCCTGTGCCTGGTACTTCCGTAACAGCGTGTTCGACAATGCCCGGAACTTCTTCCTGCGGCTTGTGTGCCCCCTGGTGGGTGGCGTGGGACTGTTCGTGGTGTTCGTGCAGACCGCCATCGACAGCTGGGCTCCGGAGTTCGGCAGTGGGTCCGAGATCTTCGGCGTAGGGCTGGTGTTCGTCCTCGGCATCGGGATCCTGGCACTGGGTGCTGTGCTGATGCTGATCATGGCCCGCATCCGGCCCGGGTTCTTCCGGGGCGAGACCATCCGGCAAGACACACCCGCTTTGGTGGTACCTGAGTAGCGCTTCCCGAAAACGCTGGAAAGCTGCCAGTTCGCCGGAATTTTCCGGCGGACTGGCAGCTTTCCTGGGTTCTGGGCATACCCTCAGCAGCCCTACCAATGGTGGGCGACGTCCACTACCAGGCGGGAGCCGCCGTCGGGCCCGTCCAAGGTGAGCACCCTGAACGGAAGCCGGGCACGCACACCCAGCCCAATGCTGGTGGTGCCCTCAAAGCTACCGGCATAAACCACCTGCCGGAAGGTCTGGTAACCGGAGACGTCGGAGAGCTCCGCCTTGGCTGCGGGCAGGTAGGTCGGCTGGCTGTACTGGTTGTACGACGGCGCGGTCACTACCACTTGCAGGTCCGCGTCACCGATCACCGGAATGGGATAGCCCGTGGCGTCCTGGGTGACCACCGGAACATAGCGGACGGAGTAGCCGGCCACTTTGCCCGTCATGTCAATCACCAGGCGGTCGAAACAGGGCTGCTGGCCGGTCCGGACGTTGGTGACATTGGCTGAGCTCATATCAGGGTCGGCCTTGGCCAACGAACCCCAGGCCAACCCGCAGTAAGATGCTGCCGAGGCTGGCCCCGGCGCCGCCAGACCGAGCCCGGCAGCAGCCAGGACCGCTGCCAGGCCCGCTCCAATTTTCCTCATTTTTTGTGCCCCCTTCAGGCGAAGTTGATACTTCAACAGTAGGAGGGCAGGAGGCATTTCGGGCCTGTTGTGGCCGCTTCGGCGCACAACCGTTAAAGGGACAACGGGGTGGTCACGGGACGGGCATTAAGGACGGCTTTTGCGGCCGTTGCAGGGACATTTGAGGGTCTTCGCACCCGTGTTCGTGATCGAAGATAACGGAGACCCTGGCGTGATCTAGCCTTCGCAGTCCTTGCAGAACTTGAGGCCGTTCTTTTCAAGCGCAATCTGGGAGCGGTGCCGGACCAGGAAACAGGAACCACACGTGAATTCGTCCGACTGCTCGGGGACAACAATGACGGTCAGTTCTTCGCCGGAAAGATCGGCGCCCGGAAGGTCGATTCCTTCGGCAGTATCGTTCTCTTCGACGTCGATTACTGCAGTCTGTGCAGCGTTGCCACGGGATGCCTGAAGAGCCTCAAGAGATTCAGCGGGAGACTCTTCTTCGGTCTTGCGCGGGGCGTCGTAATCAGTAGCCATTGAGGGTTCGCTTTCGTTGCTGCATGGTGCCTCTTCCGGCACCCAGTGAAGCAGTTTAGGGCATAGTACCCGCGATCAACGAATAGTGTGCCCAACGCAACATTGTGCAGCTTCGACAGCAATCCCTATGGCTCTGAGGGCACCTTCAGGGCGTGGGACTGGATGGCCTGGGCGCCGGCCACTGTCACCCCGCTCAGCGCAGGCAGCCATGCCAGGCGGTGCTCTTCGGCGGCTTCCCCTTCTGCGCAATCCAGGACATAGGCGGCTTCGATCCACGCCAAAAATCCAGTGCCGATGCGGGTTGCCAGCGAGGCCAGTGAAGCGATCATGCGGCAACGGTATCCAGCCCTGATGTGGGGGCCGTTTCTGCCGCGTCACGGGCATGTTAACTCCTCAGTCCTGCAGCGCCTGCTCCACGATGTACTCGGCAATCGCCATCGACGACGTAGCCCCCGGCGATGGCGCGTTGCGCACCAAAACGGTGTCCCGGCGTCGTGCAATCACGAAGTCGTCCACCAGTGAACCGTCACCGTTCATGGCCTGGGCCCGCACGCCACGGGTGCCGGGCAGGATGCTTGCCCCTTCCAAGGAGGGCACAAAGCGCATCGCTTCCCGGATGAATCTTTTCCGGCTCACTACGGTCTGGAATTCGCGGACAGCCGACGGCACGTTCTGTCGGGCAAAATTCCAGAACCCCGGGAAGAGCGCGTAGTTGGCGACATCTCGCAACGCCACCTGGTTCCAGGCATAGGACTCCCGCCCGAACGAGATAAAAGCGTTTGGGCCGAGCATCATTTCCCCGTCAATGCGCTTGGTCAGATGCACGCCCAGGAAAGGATGCCTGGGATCCGGGACAGGGTAGATGAGGCCGCGCACCTGATCCCGGGCTTCCTTGCCCAGCAAGTAGTACTGCCCAAAGAACGGCACGATCCGTGGGTTCGACGGCTCCCCGGTGGCCGCGGCCAACCGGTCCGACTGCAGTCCGGCACATGCCACCACCAGGTCATAGTGTTCCCCGCCGTCCTTCGTACTGACCAGCACGCCGCTGCCCTGCTGTTGGAGCGAGATGACTTCCTGCCCCAGGCGGATGGTCCCACCCTGGCTTCTGACGTCGTCGGCGAGCGCGTTGGTGATGGCCGTGTAGTCGACGATCGCCGTTTCCGGGGAGTGCAAGGCGGAAAGTCCGACGGCGTTCGGCTCCACCTCGCGTATCTGCCCGCCGCTGAGCATTCGTACGCCGGGGACACCGTTGGCCGTGGCCCTGGCGAAGATGGCGTCCAAGCGCTTGGATTCCCCGGGGGTCTGGGCGATGACCAGCTTGCCGCACGCCTCATAGGGAAGGTTTTTGGTGGCGCAGAATTCCTGGAGCAACTCCACTCCCCTGCGGCACAGCCTTGCCTTCAGGCCACCGGGCTCGTAGTACAGGCCGGCGTGGACCACCCCGGAGTTGTGCCCGGTCTGGTGAGCTGCGAGCCGGTCTTCTTTCTCGTATACAGTCACGTGGACGTCTCCGAGCCTGCGGCCCAACTCCCTGGCCACTGCAATGCCGATGATGCCGCCGCCCACCACGGCGCAACGCCTGATGGTCCTGTTGCGTGGAGGGTTGGGCATGGCACTCCTCGTCTTTGGGGCTGGTCCATCGTTGCGTGGGTCCGTGTCAGTCACAGCATGTCACGGTGTTCCTTTTGCGGCACGAAAGTCACGGGAAAGGCATGAAAAAGGGCGGCACACGTGGTGCCGCCCTTTTTCTTATGGAACGTGGTGCTTGGCTAACTAGGCAGTCGGCTGGTCAAAACGCTGGCCGGCCGGGTTGGACGGCAGGAGAGCGAAGATGAAGAGCGCAATGCCGCCGAGGCCCGGAATAAGGCCAATCAGGACGAGCCAACCACTGAAGTTGCCATCGTGGAGACGACGAACCAGCAGTGCGATGGACGGGATGAGAATCGCCAGGTAGAAGACGAACGCCAGAATAAGGCCTACAACGGAGCCCGGACCTGGAGTGGCCGTCCCGCTTGCGGAAACGGTGGCCCCGGCACTGCCAAGTACCAGGGTGAGGATCTGCAGGACGAAGCCCACTACGCCCAGAACCAGTGCCACCCACCAGTATTCACTGCGGCTGGCGCGGCCGCTGAACGCGGTGTACTTCTTGAAGAAACGCTTAACAGCGGCACCAATGGGAGCGCCGTAGTACGGTGCCCACAACGGCGGTTCGCCGGTCTGGGCGGCGTAGGGCTGGGTCTGCTGCGGTTGTTGCGGGTAAGAGCTCATTGGTATATCCCCCGGGGTTAGGTGTGAGTCGATGAGTGCGTGTTGCTCGGAGTGAGTCGTGCCTTATCGTAATGCCCCGGAGGCGAATTAGGCAGTTCGATGGAGGAAATTTACCCGGATTTAGCTTGGTAACGGAATATGTCGGCTGGTAGCCGTCTCTCGGATCTTTAGCTACCCGACAGTAAAGACATCGATTTCCACCGAACCAGGCCTTCGGCGCCCGGTTCCGAGAGTGACTACCCTGTTCAACCATGCCAGTTCCGGAGCGGCGGTGGAAAACCGTGGGGTGCAGCGGAAATAGATCAATGCCGGGTCTACGTCCTCACCGCGGTTGAGCCTGTCCAGGTCTTCCGCCGCTCCGGAACGAAGCGCCTGGTTGTGGACGTAGACGATGGCTCCATCCTCAAGTTCCACAACGTACCTGGCGTCCAGCTCGGTCAGTCCGGCGTCGCGCTGGACCTGGTAATCGGCCCCCGCCGGCAGCACCTTTCCTTGAAGGCGTGGTCCGGACACGGTTCCTCCCACAATGGGGATGACCCGCCGTTGCCCTTCCGGGGTCATTCCGACATCCAGCGCCGGGCCCACTTTGACATTGAGGGTGGCCAGGAACGTCAACGCAGGGGCTTCGGGCAAGCCGGTCACAGCGCGTACTGCTTCCGAAGGTCCATCTTGCGGATCTTGCCGCTTGCGGTGCGTGGCATCTCCTCGACGAACACCACTGACTTGGGGATTTTGTACCGGGCCAGCCGGCCTTCCAGGTGCGAGCGCAGTTGGTCCTCGCTCAGGGAACCGCCGTCCCGCAAGGTGACGATAGCCCGGGGTACTTCGCCCCATTTCTCGTCGGCAACGCCGATCACCGCCACACTTCCCACCGCGGGCAGCTCAGCGATGGCTGCTTCCACCTCAGCCGGGTAGATGTTTTCGCCCCCGGAGATGATCATGTCCTTGAGGCGGTCGGATACGAACAGGAATCCCTCGTGGTCCTGATGGCCCATGTCTCCGGACCGGAACCATGAGGAATCGGCGTGGCTCTCCGCGGTGGCCTCCGGACGGTTCCAGTACTCCTTGATGACGTTGGGTCCGGAGATCTGGATCTCCCCCACCTCGCCAACTGCAGCCATTCCGCCCATCGGATCGACGATCCGCACATCGGTGAAAAAGTGCGGCAGCCCGGCTGATCCGGCCTTCTCCTTGGAACGCGATACCGGCAGCATCGTAGCCCCGGGCGCCGTTTCGGTCATGCCATAGCAGCTGGTGAATCCGATACCACGGGCTTCGTAAGCCTCCAGCACCCTGGCCGGAACCGCGGAACCGCCGCAGGTGAGCTTATCCAGGGACGTCAGGTCCGCCGTCGACCATCCTGGGTGGTCGCAGAGCATCTGGAAGGTGGTGGGCACACCGTTGAGGGTAGTGACCCTATGCAGGCCCACCAGCTCCAGCACCCGGCCGGCGTCGAATTTGGCTTCAAGCACCACCGTGGCGCCCTTGAGCAGCATGGGCAGCAGGCCCATGTCCAGGGAAGCAACATGGAAGAGCGGTGAAATCATCAGCGCCACGTCGTTGCGGTTCAGGTCCATGTCCACCACGGTGTTGATGCAGTTCCAGGTGATGTTGCCGTGGGTCAGCAGCGCACCCTTGGGCTTGCCGGTGGTGCCGGAGGTGTAGAGGATCATGGCACCGTCCTCCAGCGTTACCGCCTCATCGAGCGGCGCGGCGGACGCTGCCTCCATTACTTCCCCATAGTGCTCGACGCCGGACGGCAGCTTCAGCGCGGAACCGTCAGTGTCGTCGTCGGGCGCCACCACCAGGCGGTGGGTTACCAGTGTCTCCTTCACCGATGCGGAGGCTACGGCGTCCAGGGCCGCGGCGTTGACCAGGAGCCGTGCGCCGGAGTCCTGCAACTGGAACTGCAGTTCCGGGGCGGCGAGCCGGGTGTTGAGCGGGACAAAGATGGCGCCCACCAGCCCGCAGGCAAAAAAGGTCTCCACGAAGGACGGGTGATTCTCCCCCAGGTAGGCCACACGGTCCCCCTTGGCTACTCCCCTGTCCTTGAGGGCGTTGGCCAAATGGTCGGTCCGTTCGGCGAGCGCTGCGTAGCTCAGGGTTTGCCCGCCGGAGATGAGGGCCGTTGCGGCCCCGGACTTGATGCGGCGGCGGTGCAGCCAGGATCCAACTCCGTTGTTGTCCATGGTGCGCAACTCCTAACTGACCGTTGAGAGGTCGTTGTTCTTAGACTCCCGCGTCAGCAGGATGAAGACAATCGAGACCAGCGACATGACGGACAGGAACACCACCACGGGCACGATGCTCTGGCCTGCGTCCTTGTACAGTCCGGCCACGATCCCGGGGGTGAAGCCTGCACCGATCAGTGTTGCCAACTGGTAACCGACTGCTGCACCGGTGTAGCGGTTGGTGGTGCCGAACTGCTCGGAGACAAAGGCGGCGAGGGGTCCGTAGAGGGAGGAGTGCAGGATCAGTGCCACCGTGAAGGCCAGGAAGACCAATGCGATGTTGCCGGAGCTGAGCATTCCGAACATCGGGAACAGGTAAAGGATGAACAGCGCCAAGCCGGTGACCATGACCGGGCGTCGGCCGAGGCGATCGGACAGGCGGCCTCCCAGGAGCACGAACAGTATGGAGATGGCCGAGGCTCCGGCGAACGCGTAGAGAACTCCTTGCTGGGGTGCGCCCTTGGATACCGCGTACGTTACGGCGAAGGTCGGCAGGACCACTTGGAGGCCGAATCCGGCCGCACCGGCAAACATGATCATGACCAGTGCTTTGGGGCGCTTCAGGACTTCGAGAAGCGGGATTTTGCGCTTGGTGCCCTGGGCGCTTTCCTTGGCCACTGCTTCGGCAAAGATGGGGCTCTCGGAGACCCGCAGCCTCACGAACATGCCCACGATCAGCAGCACAAAGGACAACAGGAACGGCACGCGCCAACCCCAGGCCAGGAACGCGTCCTGGGGAAGTGCGGAGAAGATGCCCATGACTACGGTGCCAAGGACGGCGCCCGTAGGTGCACCGGCATTGACGAACGAGGCCGCGAATCCGCGCCGCTTGGGATCCGAATGTTCCAGGGCCATCAGCGCGGCCCCTCCCCATTCGCCGCCCACGGCGATTCCTTGGCAGACACGCAGGACCACCAGGATCACCGCACCCCAGGGACCAATAACGTTGGCGCCTGGAATCAGGCCGATCAGCGTTGAGGCAATGCCCATCATGGCCATGGACACGATGAGCATGCCCTTGCGGCCGATTCTGTCACCGAAATGGCCGAAGATGATGCCGCCCAGTGGGCGGGCCACGTAGCCTGCCGCGAACGTGGCGTACGCGGCTACTACTCCCACCCATTCGTCAGTGCCGGCGAAGAAGACTTTCGGGAAGGCGACTGCTGCCGCTGTTGCGTAGAGCAGGAAGTCGTAGAACTCTATGGTGCTGCCCAAATAGCTGGACATGATGACCGTGCGCGCTTCTTTGCGTTTGGCGGCCGTGCTCGACGGGGCGAGCGCAGTGTGTCCTGACATGGCTGTTCCTTGGGAGAGGAGGGACGGGATTCTTACTTGTAGAAACGGGCGAGGAATTCGGCGACGACGGCGGGGCGTTCCTGGCCTTCGATTTCGATGGTGGCGTTGACCTTGATTTGGGCGCCGCCTTTGACTTCGGTGACCTCGGCGATGCTGCCGTTCATGCGGACTTTGGAGCCGACCTTGACGGGCGAGGTGAAGCGGACTTTGTCCAGGCCGTAGTTGACCTTGGTGGTGACCCCGTCCACGTCGAAGAGTTCGCCCCAGAACGGGATGATCAGGGACAGGGTGAGGAAGCCGTGCGCAATCGGGGCTCCGAAGGGTCCATCCTTGGCGCGCTCGGGGTCAACGTGGATCCACTGCTGATCGTCCGTGGCATCGGCGAACAGGTTGATTTGCTGCTGGGTGATTTCGCGGTAATCGGTGGTGCCGAGGTCCTTGCCGGACATGGTGAGCAAGGTGTCGAAATCGACGACGAGATTGGGCATCTTTGCCTCCTGTTGATTGGTTTGAAAAGCGTTAGCTGGTGAAAGCGCCGGCGCCGGTGAGGGCGCGGCCGATGATGAGGGCGTTGATTTCGTGGGTGCCCTCGTAGGAATAGACGGCTTCGGCGTCAGCGTGGAAACGCCCGACGTCGGCGGCCAGGGTAATGCCGTTTCCGCCCACCACTTCGCGTGCCAGGGCGACGGTTTCGCGCATCATCAGGGACGTCTGCATTTTGGCCAGCGCCGAGTCCTGGTCCCGGTAGATCCCCCAGCCCTGCTGCTCGGTCAGCCGTACCACCAGCGAAAGCGATGCGGTGACGTTTCCCAGCATCCGGGCCAGTTTCTCCTGGACCAGCTGGAACGACCCCAGGGACCGGCCGAACTGCTGCCGTTCCTTGACGTACGCCAGGGCGGCTTCGAACGCGCCGGCCTGGATGCCGGTGGCGATCCAGGCAACGTCCGAGCGCATCGCCCGCAGCATCGCGGCGACGTCCTTGAACGAGTTCACGTTATGCAGGCGCATGGTGTCCGGGACCCGGACCTTATCAAGGGTGATGTGGGCGTTCTGCATCATCCGCAGCGAGGTCTTGCCGTGGATTTTCTCCAAGGACACACCTTCGGCGGTACGGTCCACCAGGAACGCTTTGACCTGCCCGTCCGCGACGTCGCGGGCGAACACGCACAGCACATCCGCTGTGGAGGCTCCACCGATCCACCTCTTGGCGCCGTCCAAAACCCATGTTCCGCCGTCGGGGTTGGTTCCGGTACCCGGTTCGAACCGGGCGGTGGTGGCAAGGCCGCCGGCGATGTCCGAGCCGTGTTCGGGCTCAGTCAGGGAGAAGACGCCCTTGAGGGAGAAGTCGATGACGCGGGGCATCCACTCCTTTTGCTGTTCCTCCGAGGCACCAACCCGGATCGCGGTCCTGAACAGCCCAGCCTGCGCGGTGTACCAGGTAGCCAGTGACGCGTCAGTTCGGGCCAGTTCGAAGATCCGGAAGCCGTGGAAGACACCCCTCGCCGGTGCATCGACTGTGAGATCGGCCGGTTCCATCAAGTCCAGGTCGATCAATGGACGGGCCAGTTGCTCCGGAAATTCGCCGCGTTCCCAGTACTCGGCCAGCAACGGCTTCGCCTCGGCGGTCAGGAACGTCCGAAGCCGGCCCAGGACCTTGCGCTCTTCGGTGGTGAGGAGTGCTTCGGCGTCGTACCAGTCCGCCACTGAATACAACCGCTGATCCGTCTCTGTTGCTGCCGTCGTCGTGGTCATTTCAGCCTCCGAGTCCGAGGAGGCGGACGGCGTTGTCCTTGAGGATCTTTGGCCGGACTTCGTCCTTCAACGGCAGGTCAGCGAAAGCACCCAACCATTTCTGCGGGGTGATCAGCGGGAAGTCCGTGCCGAACAGCACCTTGTCCTGCAAGACCGAATTCGAGGCCTTCACCAGCGACTCCGGGAAGTACTTCGGCGACCATCCGGACAGGTCGATGAAGACGTTGGATTTGTGCGTCGCGATCGAATTTGCCTCATCCTGCCACGGCACCGAGGGGTGGGCCATGATGATCTGCAGTCCCGGGAAATCCGCGGCTACGGCATCGAGCAGCAACGGGTTGGAGTACGCGAGCTTAATTCCGTATCCGCCGGGAAGGCCCGCGCCCATGCCGTTCTGGCCGGTGTGGAAAATACACGGCAGCCCCAACTCCTGCAGCGTTTCCCAGAGCGGGTAGAACTGCTCATTGGATGGGTCGAACCCTTGCAGGGAAGGGTGGAACTTGAACCCCCGGGCACCAAGCTCTACTGCCTGGTGCTTGGCCCCGGCGATCGCGTCCTCCCCCGTCCTGGGGTCAACACTGCCGAACGGGATCAGCACATCGTTGTTGCGTGCCGCCCCGGCAATCAGCTCCGGGATGCTGTTGGGTTCGTGCTTGAGCTGCGTCCGGGCGTCCACTGTGAAGACGACGGCGGCCATGTTCAGTTCCCGGTACAGCTCGGCGATCCTGTCCAGCGACGGTGTCCGGTCCTCGGCCTTGAAATACTTCGCCGAGGCCTCCGTCAGCGCGTCCGGGAGCGAGCCGTGTCCACAGCTGTCCACCTCGAGGTGGACATGCATGTCAATGGCGTCCAACGCCGAAGCATCGATGCCCAACTCATAACGGTCAGCCATGATCAGCGCGCCTGCACGGGTTCAGACGTGGCAGTCTCAGCCTTAACAGGCTCGGGCTGCAGCTCTGCGGGCAGCGGCAGGAATTCCTCACCGAAGCTTTGCAGGGTGTCCGAACTGAACAGGGAGCCGGCGTTTTCCTGCAGCGCCTCGTAGTCCCACCCGCCCTGACGGTATTCGGTGGTTGCTGCCTCGGGGTGCGTCCAGACCTGCAGCCGGTCACCACCGGCACCAATCGCCTGGCCGGTAATTCCCGCAGCCGCGTCAGAGGCGAGGAAGGCAATCAGCCCGGCGACGTCGTCGGCCGTTCCAAAACCAAGATCATGACGGAAGAAGGACGGCATCGCCTCACCACGCTCTTCGGCCTCGACAGCTTTCTGGAAATACGGGACGGTCTTGGTCATTGCCGTCGCTGCCACCGGGATCACGGAGTTCACCGTCACTCCGGCCTTCTTCATCTCCAGCGCCCAGGTGCGGACCATGCCCACGATCCCGGCCTTCGCCGCAGCATAGTTTGTCTGCCCGAAGTTGCCGCGCTGCCCGGTGGGCGAACCGATGGTGATGATCCGGCCCGCGACGTTGTTTTCCTTGAAGTACGCGAACGCCTCACGCACACAGGTGAATGTGCCCTTCAGGTGCACGTTGATGACCAGGTCAAAATCCTCGTCCGTCATTTTCAACAGGCTCTTGTCCCGGAGGATCCCGGCGTTCGTGACCAGGATGTCCAGGCGGCCGAACGACTCGACAGCGCCCGCCACCAAGGCTTTCGCAGCATCGGTCGAGCCCACGGGAACCACCACAGCGGTGGCCCGGCCGCCGTCGGCCTGGATCTGCGCGACTGCGGCGGCAGCGGTTTCGGTGTTGACGTCATTAATCACGACGGCGGCCCCCTGGCGGGCGAGCTCCCTCGCGTAAGCCAGTCCAAGACCCTGCCCACTCCCGGTAACGATCGCAACCTTGCCGTTCAAGCTCATGCCGTGCTCCTTCGCATGCAGTAACCGGCCGGAGCCGGTGGGGCCGATCCCACGGCGTCGTGAGATCCTTGTCATGATCAATGAGAATACGGATCATTGAAAAAGTCAACGATTGTTTTTTATTACTATTGGAGTTGTCATGGGACCGCAGAGTACCGAAGTGGAAATCCCGCGCCTGGCCGCGGCCAAAATCGGAAACGACGTGGGCCTGCTGTTGGCCAAGCTGCATGCCACCGGCTCACTCCTGAACAACAAGGCGCTGGCGGACTATGGACTGCGGGAACGATCCTTTTCCGTGCTCACCCTGGCGTGCAGCGGACTGGAACCCACGCAGCGGGAGCTGGCCGATTTCCTCAGCCTTGACCCAAGCCAGGTAGTCAGTTTGGTGGACGACCTCGAGCACCGGGGCCTGGTCAAGCGGGCGCAGGGCAAGCAGGACCGCAGGGCAAAGATCATCGTCTCCACTGCCGAGGGCCGGCGGATCCATACCAAAGCACGGACCGGGCTCGAAGCATGCGAGCAAACCCAGCTGGCGGCACTGACCGATGAAGAAAATGTGCAACTGCGGGCACTGCTCAAAAAGGCGCTGTGGGGCTGAGCTTCCCTCCGCGCCACACCCGGCCGGGACGTTACGGCGAGCGGTCCTGGACATCTGCACATCACATCGCGTCTACCGTAGGCACATGTCCATACCGGCCCGGAGCAGCTTCTGTCAGGATCGGACACTATGGACTTCCCACTCTTCCACGATCCCCTGCAGGGCAGCGTCAGTGTCGACGCGTCCGTGCGTGAGCCCAAACCCCATCGCCAGCCCCGCAGTTCCAACAGGCCTGCGCGTCAAGGAACCGGCCCATCCACGCCGGGTCGAGCTGTCAGGCAACGTGAAGTGGCGAAGGTAGCCGAAGACCTCCGCGCCCTGATGGAGAGGTCCGGAGCGAGGGGCTGAAAATAGCCCGCTCCTTGACGCAGCTCGGGGAATAGAACCGGCCCAAGTGGGTATAGATAGGGGAAACCCATCTCAATCCATACCAATCCTGAGGGCCGGAGGTGTGCTGTGGGCTGGAAAACTTCCACGCGGTGGGCAGAACCAAACAACGTTTCCGAAACGGCGACCATGGACGTGCTCATCCCTACGTGCAATCGACCCGCCGAGGCGGCAGTTACCCTTGCCGGCTTGGCGGCGCAGTCCGAACCCCCGTTCAGGGTGGTGATGAGCGATCAATCCACCGGCAGCCCGGACTGGGAACATCCTGCCGTCGCCGCGGTCATCCGGGTACTTGAGGCCCAGGGCAGATCTGTTGCCCTTTTCCGCCACCTCCCGCAGCGTGGGCTCGCAGAGCACCGGCAGTTCCTGCTGGAACAGTCCACCGCAGAACAGTGCCTGTTCCTGGACGACGACGTGTGGCTGGAGCCTGGCGCCTTGGATCGCCTCAGCCGCGCCCTGGATGAACTGGGTTGCGGTTTTGTGGGCATGGCTCCCCAAGGCCTGTCCTATCTGGGCGAGAGGAGGCCGGATGAGACGGCCGGATTCGAACCGTGGCAGGGCCCTGTGATGCCCGAACGTATCCGCCCGGGCACCGCTGCCTTCAACCGTTGGCCCCTTCACAACGCCGCCAACCTCAGCCACCTCAGTACCGATCTTCCCCTGCCTCCTGACGGATGGGTGCCCTACAGGGTTGCCTGGTTGGGCGGGTGCGTGCTGTACAACAGGCACGCCTTGATCGAGTCGGGCGGGTTCAGCTTTTGGCGTGGACTCCCGGCCAACCACGCCGGAGAGGACGTGGTGGCACAGTGGCAGGTCATGGAGAGGTTCGGAGGTGCCGGCATCCTGCCTTCGGGCGCGGTCCACCTCGAGTCGCCCACCACCGTCACCGACCGGCGGGTTGAGGCGTACGACGTCGTGCTGGGTGCCAAGGACTAACATCCACACCATGGCGATCCACATCGGCACATCAGGCTGGAGCTACGATCACTGGGAGAACGTGCTCTATCCGCCCGGACTTCCCGCGTCAAAGCGCCTGGCCCTGTATACCGCGAGGTTCAAGACCGTGGAACTCAATGCGAGTTTCTACCGTTGGCCCCGGGAAACGACGTTCGCCGGCTGGCGTGAACGCCTTCCGCCGGGCTTCGCGATGTCGGTCAAGGCCCCCCGGGGGCTCACGCATGCCAAAAAGCTCTACAGTCCCGAGGTCTGGGTGGAACGGATTACCCGCTGCTGGCATGAGCTCGGTGACAAGCGGGCCGTGCTCTTGGTCCAGCTGCCACCGGGATTTGCCCGTGACGATGCGAGGCTCGACTACTTCCTGGCCGCTTTGCCCCATTGGATCCGGGTAGCCGTCGAGTTCCGCCACGACAGTTGGGACCATCCGGAGGGGTATGCGCTGCTGGCGCGGCATGGCGCTGCCTACTGCATCATGAGTGGCGCCAATCTGCCCTGCATCCTCCGCGCCACCGCACCGTTTGTGTACATACGGCTTCACGGCCCGGACCACGAGCACCTTTACGGCGGCTCCTACTCCGATGACGACCTTCGGTGGTGGGCGGACCGGATCCGCGAATGGGCCGGCGCGGGCAAGGACGTGTACGCCTACTTCAACAACGACGGCGGCGGCAATGCCGTGCGGAACGCTGAGACGCTGCGGTGGCTGCTTGGGGTTGGCTGACGCATGGCGACACCAACCCCACGGCCACTCAAGCCAAACGGCCCCGCACGATTTCGCTGACCGTCTTACCGTCGAAGCGTCCTGCAACTTTGGCGGTGACAGGCTTCATGACGGCTCCAATGGACCGCATGGAGAGTGCCTGGCCATCTGCGGTCAAAGCCGTGATGGCCTCGTCCACGATTGCCTCTACTTCTTCGCGGGTGAGCGCCTTGGGGAGGTACGCCTCAATAATCTCCGCTTCGGCTACTTCGGCTGTTGCCCGGTCCGCCTCGCCGGCTTCAGTGTAGATCCGGGCCGTGTCGCGGCGCTTGGCAGCTTCCTTCTGCAGCAGCGAGGTGACTTGCGCGTCGTCGAGCTCCACCGGCGTCTTGCCCGACTTTTCCCGCGTGCTGATCTCGCCCAACACGTTGCGAACCGTGGTCAATGCAACCTTATTGCCGGCCTTCATGTGGTCAACGACGTCCGCTTTCAAGCGTTCTTTGAGTGTCATGATGTTGCTCCTTGTTTGGTGTTCCCAGTGCTATCTTCCCAGCTTGGGTGCCGGAGAGGGGCCTCCCGTCCGGCGAGGGGAAGCACACAGTACGGGCGACATGCTTGCGGTCTGAATAGTAAGCATGCTTAGCTTATTGGGTCACTGGAAAAGGGTCGCCCCTGAACCGGTTGATCTCCAATCTCACAAAGCAGCCTCAGCGCTTAAGGAGGGACTCCCATGCCACTTTCTGAAAGGGAGCGCAAAGTACTTCAGCAACTTGAGCGTGAACTGTTCATCCAGGATCCCGACCTGGCCCGGCAACTCGAATCCGGGGTACCTGTGCCCGGACCGGCGCAACCCCGCCTCCGTGATGTCGTGGGCGCTGCACTCGGGGTCCTGCTGATGCTGCTGGCGATACCCTTGCACGTGTTTCCCCTTGCCCTTGCCGGGGCACTCTTCGTAGTCCATGCACTGGTGGCCCACCGCAACTACAAGAAAGTGGCGGGGTCACAGCTCCTTTGAGATCCCGGACTCAGCTTGGATCCTGGTCCGGTGATTCCTTCTCGACAGGTCCGCTGACCACCACTTGTGCAGGGCTATGGAGAAGATAGCCATTGAGCCAGGAGAACAAGGCCCGGACCTTTTGTTGCAGCCCCGAAAGCAGGGCCAGATGCACCAGCAGCCAGGACAGGAAGGCAAGGACGCCTTGCAACTGGACTCGCTTGCGGCCCAGCTCCGCCACTGCCGCGCCACGCCCGACCATGGCCATGTAGCCTTTGTCCACATAACGGAATGGTGCCCGGCTGCCCCCGTCCAGGTCCGCGAGGATGTTTTTGCCGGCCCATTTTCCAGCCTGTTGAGCCACCGAACCCAGCTGCGGCAGCTTTGCCCCCGTTGAATCCGTGATGTTCGCCGCGTCTCCAATGACGTACACACCGTCCACGCCCGGAGCGGTCAGGTCAGGATGAACGTCAACCCGGCCCCCTCTCCCCTGGGCCAGTCCGGAACCATCAATCAGGCCGCCGGCTTTCAGCCCTCCTGCCCACACCACGATTTGTCCCGGTACCGAAGTTCCATCTGCCAAGGCCACCCCGTCGGGACGGACCTCGGTGACGCCCACCCCCATGTGCAGTTGGACCCCCACTTTCTTCAAATGCTCCGTGGCATACTTCTGGGACTTGGCGGAGAACATGTTCAGGACGCTGGGGACCATATCCACCAGATGCACCCTGCACCGCGCGGCAAGCTCCGGCGAGAAATACTTGCTCACAACGTATTTGACGTTCTCTGCCATCGCTCCCGCGGTTTCCACGCCGGTAGGGCCCCCTCCCACCACCACAACGTCAACGGAACCGTCCGGGTTTCTGTCGGCCTGGTCCAGCAGACGGGTGAGGCCCGTGCCTAGCCTGGTGGCATCAGTAACCGAATAGAGGGGGAATGCCAGTTCCGCCGCACCCGGAGTGTTGAAGAAGTTAGGGACCGCCCCAACGGCGATCACCAGGATTTCTCCGTGCACCGTGCGGCCATCGGTGGTGGTGACCGTCCGTTCAGCCGCGCTGACTGACTCCACTTTCGCGGTGAGGACCTTGACGGTCTTGTAGCGACGGAAAACCGAGCGCAGGGGGCGGGCAATGGCTGAGACACCTATCTGGGACGTCGCAACCTGATAAAGCAGGGGCTGGAACTGGTGATAGTTGTTTGAGTCGATGAGCAGGACGTGGATGCCTTTGCCCCCCAGCTCCTTGGCTGCTGCTACGCCTGCAAATCCGGCACCGACAATGACCACTGGGTATGAGTCCTCCATGCGAGCAACTTACTTCACTCCAAGTCCGGACAAAAGGGGTTCCCGATCCCCCGTTACCATCCGGCCTTGGCGGGTACGCAGTGGGTAGTGTTCTGCATTCGGCAACGCACGCGGAGGGGTGATCTTTGTGGTTGAGGACGGGCTGACGGACGCAGTGCAGGAGGCTGGTGCCGTGGAATTGCTGCTGATCCGGCACGGCGAGAGTGAAGGCAACGTGGCCGCGACGGAGGCGCGCCTGGCCGGGGCCGAGGTTATCCAGGTGCCGGCCAGGGACCCTGACGTGGACCTTTCCGCAACGGGCCAGGAGCAGGCGAAGGCATTGGGGACGGCGCTGGCAAGGATGGCTGAGGAGTTCCGGCCCGATGCTGTGGTGTCCTCACCCTATGCCCGGGCCCGTCAGACGGCCGAGATCGCCGTGGAGGCGGCAGGCTGGCCGGTAAAGGTCCTCACCGATGAACGCCTGCGTGACCGGGAGCTGGGGATTCTGGACAGGTTGACGCGCCTGGGCGTTGAGGCACGCTACCCGGACGAGGCCGAACGGCGGCTCTGACTCGGCAAGTTGTACTACCGGCCGCCGGGTGGTGAGTCCTGGGCCGACGTCGCCCTCCGGCTCCGCTCGGTCCTGGACGAGCTGAACACATTGGGAAGAGGCCACCGGGTCATGTTGGTCTGCCATGACGCCGTCATCCTCCTTGTCCGTTATGTCCTGGAAGGAATGTCCGAGGACGAGATCCTGGACCTGGCAGCCACCACATCGGTGCTGAATGCCTCCATCACCCGGTACGTGCGCCCCACGGGTGCCGGCCCTTGGCAACTGGAGAGCTTCAACGTAGCTGACCATCTGAAAGAGCAGGGTGTGGCAGTGACCGAACATGCCGGAGATGCCAGTGTCCACCCCCAGTGAGCCCGGCAACCCCACCCTGGTGACCCCCTCCCTGCTGCGGGACTGGCCCTTGCCCGCTCCTGGCGAAGACAAATATTCGCGCGGAGCAGTGCTGGTCATCGGCGGCGCGCGGGCAACCCCGGGCGCAGCCCTGTTGGCCGGCATTTCGGCGCTCCGTGCGGGTGCGGGAAAGATCACGCTGGCTGTGGCAGGGTCCGTGGCGCCGCAGGTAGCCGTTGCCCTGCCCGAATGTGGGTCTGTGGGCCTGCCGGAGAACGCCGACGGCTCTGTCACCGGCGAAGGGCTGGACCGGGTGGCAGCTTATTTGGAGAAGGCCGACGCCGTCTTGGTCGGTCCGGGACTGGACGACCGGGACCTTGCCGAGCATCTCCTGGACGCCCTGCTGGCGCGGGAGGAAACCGAGGGTGGCGACGGCCCGAAAGGAGGGCCCGCCGTCGTGCTTGATGCTTATGCCTTGGGCGGGCTGGCCCGGATCGAAGACCGGCTTGGCCCATGGCGTGGCCGGCTGCTCCTGACTCCCAACCCGACGGAAGCGGGAATCCTGCTGGGACGGGACGTTGAGGACCTGGAGAGGGACGTGGCGGCCATCGCCCAATGCTTCGGTGCAGTGGTCAGTTGCCAGGGCTTCATCGCTGGACCCTCATCCGGAAGTTCGCAGGAACCGGGACTGTGGAAGATCACCACAGGTTACGGCGGACTGGGAACATCCGGCAGCGGGGACGTTTTGGCCGGCACCATCGCCGGGCTTCGGGCCAGGGGCACAAGCGGCGTGCAGGCAGCGTGCTGGGGCACCCACCTTCACGCCGCCGCAGCTGATCGTTTGGCGAGCAAGCTCGGTCCGCTGGGCTTCCTGGCCCGTGAGCTCGCCGATGAGCTCCCGGCATTGATGCTGGAGCTGAACACCTGAGGCGCGCTGGTACCTAGGCCGGCTTCAACAGCTCATGTTCGACGACGGCGGATCGGGACAGGGTCTTGTACCCCTCCTGCTCGAAGAGCACAGTGATGACGTCGTCCTCGTGCCGCATCACCAGGCCTTGGCCCCATTCCTTATGGACCACAGTGGATTGGAGCGGAAACAGTTCAGGAGCCGCGGTGTCATCCGCTGCGTCCTGGAGATTCACCCTGTCCGCGGAATCCTTGCAGGCATCGCAGTTGCCGCAGGGCTCGGGCATGTCCTCGCCAAAGTAGCCCAGAAGGAATTGCCGGCGGCAGCCGTCGGTCTCCGCGTAGCCCCGCATCATGGTGAGCCGGGACTGTTCCACCCGTTGCCGGGCCTCTGCACGTTCTACAGCACGGCGCACCAGCGCGGAAAGCTTGGCCTTGGAAGCAAGGCGGACACCGCGCTTCCCCGTGGTGACGGCGCCGGCATCTTCCAACTGGTTCACCAGTGCAGTGATCCGACGCGCCGGGAAGCCCGTGAGCTCAACCAGCGCGGATTTCGGGGCCGGCGCGCCTGCATTCCTGATGACCTTGAGCACCGTGCTGAGCGCTTCAGGATCCGGGGAGTGAGTCGCGAAGAACTTGCGAAGCCCCAGGTCTTCGGCACGATAATGCAGCACCGCGTGGGCAGGTTCGCCGTCACGCCCGGCCCGGCCGATCTCCTGGTAGTACGAATCCAGGGACTCCGGAATGTCTGCGTGGACCACGAACCGGACGTTTGGCTTGTCGATCCCCATGCCAAAGGCTGTTGTGGCAACAACAACGTCCAGTTGGTCATCCAGGAATGACTCATGGACCTTCTCGCGGTCAGCGTCGGATCGACCCGCATGATAGGCGTCGGCCCGCAGGCCTTCTTCTGCCAGCTTGGCCGCGTACTTCCCGCTGTCCTTGCGGGTTGCCACGTACAGCAAGCCCACTCCCCCGGCCTTGGCGAGGGCGGCAACCTGCTCCACCACGGCTTTGCGCTTGCCCTTGTCCTCCTGGTGCCGGACCACATCGAGGCTGATATTGGGGCGGTCAAAGCCGCGGATCAGGACCAACGGGTCCTTCATGCCCAGCCGCTCCAGAATTTCGTTGCGCACCGGCGGTGAGGCGGTAGCAGTCAGCGCCACCACCGGCGGGTTGCCCAACTGTTCGCGGACGGTACCCAGGTCCAGGTAGTCGGGGCGGAAATCATGGCCCCAGGAGGAGACACAGTGCGCCTCGTCCACCACGAACATGGTGATGTTCAGCGCCGCGATCCGTTCCACGGTGGCCTGCTTGGCCAGTTGCTCCGGGGCAAGGAACAAGAAGGTGGCCTGGCCGGATTCAGCCGCCGCCCAGGCCGCCTCCACTTCCGAATCGCTGCGGGAGGAGTTGATGGCGACGGCGGCGCCGGGGCCAAGGTCCTCGGTCAGCCCGTCCAACTGGTCATCCTGCAAAGCAATAAGCGGAGAAACCACGACGGCGGGCCGTCCCGTTTGGTGGTGAAGGTACCGGGCAGCGACCTGATAGGTGGCGGACTTTCCGTAACCGGTGGGCATGACCGCGAGGACATCGCGGCCTTGGACGAGGGCGCTCATCCCAGCCAGTTGGCCGTCGCGCAATTCGGGGAGGGAGAAATCGGACGCCGCGAGGGCGCTCAGGGCAAGGTCATCAGACATTCGTAGGGTGGCTCCGCATAGAGTTTCCTGCGGCCACTTGCATCAGCCGAGGTGACCAGCCTATCGGAGCCGGGGACCCGGCGTCGTGCGTTGCCTGGTCGGCTGTGGATAACGCCTTGTTGGCTGCGACCTGTCGTTGTACAGGGTGGATCAGGTGGGTCACCCGGGTGCTTGTCACATGCGAACTGCCCAACGGACCCGGAAGAACGACGGCGACGCACCCGCCTGCTGCAGCGTCGCCGTCGTTCTTTCCAGCCGTGGGACGCAGGCTTAGATGGGGTTCCCGAACTCGCGGATGGTGATGCCGGTGAAGTTGGCCGGACCGCCGTCCGCATAGAGGGAGATCCCCGTGTCCCCGGCCGCGAAGTGCACCTGCTGCGAAACCACCGTGTGCCCGGAATTTACGAACACCTCAACACTTTGGGTGTCTACAAAGATGCGCAGGTGGACGGATCTGGCGTTCGCATCGATGGGCGCGGCGGCGCGGGTGTAGGGTGCCAGCGCATAACCGCTTTGCTCCGAGGATGCGCGATCGACATACAACTCGTCACCGTATTTGCCGATGTTCGTATGG
The DNA here is from genome assembly GCF_059739405.1 of Arthrobacter sp. TmtSoilC79. Taxonomy (NCBI): domain Bacteria; kingdom Bacillati; phylum Actinomycetota; class Actinomycetes; order Micrococcales; family Micrococcaceae; genus Arthrobacter; species Arthrobacter sp. TmtSoilC79. The sequence goes on from NZ_AP046051.1 coordinate 3,685,053, forward strand.
CGGCTGCCATCGGACGAGCGGCCCACCGAGACTCCCACGTTCGCTGCCGTGTCCCATGAAATATCGAGTTCCAGTTCATACGCCCGGCCGCTCCACGGAAGTACGAAACTGCCGTTGACTGTGCGGTCCGGAAGGGTCGTGCTGGACGTGGCATAGTTCGAAAGCGCCGGAACAGGCGTGCTGAGCAAGGTGTACCAGCCGCCCGATTGGCGCTCGAGCCTGAGCTCGCGCGTAATGGAATTTTGCCCGTTATAGCCATCGGACGCGTCCGTGGGCACGTTGCGGGCGGCATATTTCCAGTTGTTCATCCACGCGGTGGCAAGCCGCTTGGTCTCAGGTGCTTCCACGGCCGGCCAGGTCACGGCGGCGTACCAGTCCCATCCCCAGTCAAGCCACTGTGGTGTGAGGTTGTCGGCGATGAATGCTGTGCCGTTCCATGAACCTGTCCAGTAGGCAAAGGTCATGGGGAGGCCGATGCTGTAGGCGTCCATGCTCGCCCCGAACACCCAGTGCCGGGTTCCGTCTCCTGCGGTCATTTCAAACAGATCCGGGCATTCGATACCGCCGAGGGCGTGGTTGGGGTAGTCGAAGTTGGACTTCCATTGCCAATCCCGCAGGTTGGGAGAGGTGTAGAAGGCAGCGTAGCGGGCCCTGCCGATGACACAGACCCACTCGTTGCGCGTCGCGTCCCAGTGAATCTTCGGGTCGCGGAACCATTCTGCGTTCTCCACCTCGGCGGGGGTGGTGGCCGTCCGTCCATCAGTGTTCACAATGACCGCGTCAGGCAACGCGGTGAAGGTATAGCCGCCATCCGTGGACCAGTAAAGGTACTGTTCCTGGAATTTCCGGACTCCGTCGGTGGGTTGGGTGGCGAGCGCGATGACTGCGCCGGCGCCGAAGCCGGCGGTGTTGGCGGTGTCCACTACTGCCGATCCCGACCACACGGGGAAGTCCGGTTCCATTGGCATCACCACTCCATGGTGGGTGTAGGACACTCCGTCGCCGGTGGTCGCGTGGTCCCATCCGCCCGGTCCGTTGTTCTGGCCGGAGTGGAGGTAGTAGAGCTGGTAGGCGCCGTTTGTATGTACGGGTCGCTGCGGATCACATAGCCAGCCCGAGGGCGGGGTCATATGGTAGATCGCCCGGAGGGATGTCTGGGCGTGGGCGGCCAGGGGAATGGCATTGCTCATGAAAAGTGCCAAGGCACCAACCCCTGCTCCTTGCAGGGCAGTGCGGCGAGAGATGTCATACGTCATCGATTCGTTTCCTCTCAGTGTTCGGCGGGCGCGACGACACGCCAAACGTCATGGTGATGGGTGTGTGAGACCGTCGGGAAAGGTCCCGGGCAGCCTGGTACTGCACGTCAGGTGGAGAGCTGGATTGGTACTGATTGCCGGGTCCGGACGGCTCGGCATCGAGCGGTCCGGTGAGTCATCGGCTACGCAGGACATTAGCGGCGGACGGTTTTCCGGTCAAGCGTTTTAGCACCATAGGTCCAGGCAAAATAAATAATTGCTAAAACGCTTGATCGCTGGTGATTTTCCAGCTAGCTTACGAGTGATCAAACGCTTTAGCAGAATGGACATCAGCGCAGATGAAACGCCCAGTCTTCTTCCAACCCGCCGACGGATGGGTTGGGGACCTTATCCCCTACGAGAAGGACGGAGAGTTCTGGCTCTTCTACCTTCACGAAGACCGCTCGGACCCGAAACCGGGAACATCATGGAACCTGGTCACCACAAAAGACCTCACACAGTTTGAAAACCATGGTGTCTCCCTGCACCACGGCAGCGAAACCGACCGGGACTTCAACGCCTACACCGGCAGCGTCGTTGCGGACGGGTCCGGCGTCCACCATCTCTTCTACACCGGCCAAAACCCCCGGAACCGCGGGGCCGACGGCGTACCGCTCCAGTTGGTCATGCACGCCACCAGCACCGATGGCATGCGCACTTGGCAAAAGCACCCGGAACTGACATTCGGCGCTCCGGACGGCTACGAGTCCGGTGACTGGCGGGATCCCTTCGTGTTCTGGGATGACACCAGGAAGCAGTGGAGGATGTTGTTGGCAGCCAGGCACTCCACCGGTCCGGAGCGCCGCCGCGGCGTGATCGCCCAGTGCGTATCCACTGACCTGATGACCTGGCAACACACCGACCCGTTTTGGGACCCACGCCGGTACATCACCCATGAATGCCCGGATGTCTTCGCTTGGGGTGACTGGTGGTACATGGTGTACTCCGAGTTCTCGGAATCGTTCACCACCCGCTACCGCATGGCCAAGAGTCCCGACGGCCCATGGACTGTGCCATCTTTGGACAGCGTCGACGGCCGCGCCTTTTACGCCTCAAAGTCCGCTGAGCGAGACGGCCGCCGTTTCTTCTTTGGCTGGATCGCCACCAAGGAAGGCAACACCGACAATGGGCCATGGCAGTGGGCCGGCACCATGTCTGTGCTCGAAGCCCGCCAAAACCCGGACGGAACCTTGGGATTCTGCTTCGCGGATGAACTGGTGGAGAGCTTCTGGGATGACGTCCCCGTCTCCCTGACAAGTGCCGTGCCCACCCGGTTCGATGTGCCGGATGGGTACACGTCGATGGTGTCCGACGAGGAGATGCCGGAACAGTTTTACGCCAAGGTGGTGCTGGACATCGCGCCGAACACCACCGAGTGCGGGTTGCTGCTCCGCTCAAGCCACGACGGCGACCACTCCTACGTCCTCCGCTTGGAACCCAAGCGGAGCAGGCTCGTCTTCGACCGCTGGCCGCGCGCGGTCACCGGTGATGCACAGTGGCACGTCTCAGGCGATGTCCCGTTCGACGTCGAACTTGAGCGGCCCTGCGACCTCACCCCCGGCGTACACACGCTTGAGGTCATCGTCGACGGCGACACTTGCGTCGCCGTCGTCGACCGCCAAGTGGCGCTCAGCGCGAGGATCTACGACCGCACTACCGGGCGGATCGGCGTCTTCGTCGGCGAAGGATCCGTCGCTGTCACCGAACTTGAAATACGCCAACGTACCGACAACTGAATATCCCGCACCCACCCCAACCTCTGTTCCAATCAAGGGAGATTGCCGCAATGAAGAAACTACTCCGTGCTGCCGCCGTCGCAGCCGTCGCTGCCCTGGCGTTGACAGCCTGCGGCGGCGCTGGCGGCACCAGCGACCCCGCCAATGTCAGCCCCACCGGTGAGATCAAGCCCCGCGAAATCTCGTGGCTCCTTTCCAGGCCTGCCGACGGCGCCGTCATCAACATCATGAAGAAGCTCGCCGACGACTACGCCAAGGACCACCCGGGGTTTGCACTGAACCTCATCACCACCCCGGACCGCCCCTCCTACATCCAGAAGCTCGAAACCCTGGCTGCGGCCAACAAGCTCCCCGAGCTGTTTGACACCGATGCCACTCCGTTCGCCCAGCAGCTGGCCAAGCAGGGCAAGATGGTGGAGGCCGACAAGCTGCTGAAGTCGCTGGACCTCTATGACGACTACCGGCCCGGGGCCTTGGACTACCAGCGGTTCGATGACGGGTCCCTTTACATGATCCCGTTCCAGTTCGAGCTCGAATTCATCTGGTACAACAAAGCCCTGCTCCAAAAGGCCGGCGTAGCCGTTCCTCAGTCCTTGGACGACATCCCAGCGATGTGCACCGCCCTGCGCAGTGCCGGAATTACTCCGATCGCCATCGACGGGCAGGACCAGTGGCCGCTGGAACGCTATGTGGCGTACCAGCCCTTCCGGGCTGCCGGCCCCGACTTTGTCCAAAAACTGAAGAAGGGTGAAGCTGCGTTCAGCGATCCTGCGGGCCAAAAGACCGTTCAATGGATGTCCGAACTCGGCAAGGCCGAGTGCTTCCAAAAGGGCTTCTCCGCGCAGGGCTACTCGGACGCGCAGAACCAGTTCACCTCCGGCCAAGCCGCGATGTACAACATCGGCACGTGGGAACTGCCCAGCCTCGCCACTGACAAACTCAACCCTGACGTCCGGGACGACATCGACTTCTTCACCCTTCCCACAACATCGGGTTCCGTGACGGCGGCCAACGAGTTCGTTTCCCCGTCCGGCATCGGCATGGCAGTGAACTCAAAGACGTACGATCCCCTGGTCAGCGATTTCCTGAAGTTCGCCTTGCAGAAGTATCCGGCCGAATACGCTGCCACGGGGGCGCTCTCCCCCACCACCACCGTGGAAACCACCGTCCCTGCGAACGCCACGCCGCTGTATAAAAAGGCCCTCGAAACGGCCAATACCCTCGGCGAAAAGCAGGCCATGCCGTGGGACACCCAGCTGGACCCCACCACCAATGGCCGCTTGCAGCAAGAGCTGGTCCTCCTGGTCCAGGGCAACGTCACGCCCGAACAATTCACCAAGACCATGGACGACGCCATCAAGCAGAACGCGCCCAAGTTCTTCAAGTAAACCGAAACGGCGGGGGCCTGTAGTGCCCCCGCCCGAAAGGCCCACCATGCTTCCCAACAGGTCAAGGACCTCAGTACTGGTTTTCCTGCTCCCACCCCTGCTGCTCTATTGCGCAGCAGTCCTCTTTCCCATACTTCAGTCCCTGGTCCTGAGCTTCTTCTCCTGGAATGGCATCAGTGACATGGAGTTCGTCGGGCTGGCCAACTACGTCCGAATGCTCACCGCCGATGACGTCTTCTGGCGTTCCTTCTTCAACGCCCTGCTCTACCTGGCCATCTGCCTGGTCCTGCAACTGGGCGGCGCCCTGGTTGTCGCCAGCCTGCTCACATCCCTGAGCAGGGGACGTGAACTGATCAAGACCCTGTATTTGCTGCCCGCTGTGATCTCCACGGTCGCCATTGCGTTCCTCTTTGTCCGCATCTACTCCATTGATCCCGTCGGCCTGCTGAATCAGCTCCTGCACTGGGTGGGACTGGGTTCCTTGGAGCGGGCCTGGTTGTCCGACGTCAACACTGTCCTGGCCGCAGTCTCCGCCCCTGAAGGATGGCGCTTCACCGGGCTCTACATGCTCATCATCTACGCGGCGTTGATCGCCGTGCCCAAGGAGCTCGAAGAAGCTGCGGTCCTGGATGGCGCATCGAAGTGGACCCTGTTCACCAAGATCCGCTTCCCCTACATTCGGCCCGTCTGGATTACCACCACCATCATGGCCACCACATACGGCCTGCGGGGCTTCGACATCCCGTACCTCATGACCAACGGCGGCCCCGGGCAGTCGTCCGAGCTCCTCACCACCTACATGTACAAGACAGCCTTCACCAGCACGGATTTCGGCTACGCAAGCACCATCTCCGTCTTCATCGTGATCGAGTGCCTCGTCGCCGTCGGCCTCATCTTGTTCATGCTCAAGCGGAAGGCAGATTAATGATCACCCAGACAGCCCCGGCCCGGCCCACCCGTGCACGTCCTGCTGCCGTCCCTCAGAAGCGGCGGCGGAAGCCAAGCCTTTACCGGACACTCTCGAGGGTCCTGATCATGCTCATCGTGATCGTCCAGGTCTATCCGCTTGCCTGGCTGTTCTTGACCAGCCTCCGGACTGAACACGACTTTGCCACCGGAGATCCTTTCGCGCTTCCCAGCTCACTGACCTGGGAGAACTACGCCCGGGCTTTCGAAACCGGTGACCTCGGACGGAATATCCTGAACAGTTTCATCGTCACCATGGGTGCCAACGTGTTGATTGTCCTGTTCGGCATGATGGCCGCCTACGCCATTCAGGTCCTTGGCTTCCGCCTCAGCAAGTTCGTCCGGGGCTTGTTCCTGGTCGGCATCATTGTTCCCGTCCAGATCGCGCTGGTCCCGCTGTTCATCGACTATTCCGCGGTGAACCTGTTGGACACCTACCAGTCGATGATTATTCCGCTGGCCGGCTTCGCCCTGCCGATGTCCATCTACCTCTTCTCGTCCTTCTTCGAGTACATTCCCCGCGAAACCTATGAGGCAGCATCCCTCGATGGTGCCGGACCTTACCGGATCTTCGGGCTGATCACCCTGCCGCTGTCGCTCAACACCGTGGTCACGGTAGTGCTGGTCAACAGCATCTTCATCTGGAACGACTTCATCTTCGCAAATACCTTTGTGCTCTCCGAAGAACTCAAAACCATCCCCCTGGGCCTGCAGAACTACATCGGCGCCATGGGCAAGGTCGACTGGACGGCCACCTTCGCTGCTGTCTGCGTGACCATCACGCCTCTGCTGCTGGTCTTCCTGGTCCTCAACAAGGCCATGATCCAAGGCCTTGAGAGCGGAGCGAACAAGGGATGACCTCAATGGCCGACGGTTATACTCCTGATGGAGGACAGATGATTTCGCAGGAGAGAGAGTCGGGCAGCGCGGCCACCCCCGCAATGCCTGCCAGAACAGGCCGTGCCCATCCGGTGACCCTCCGGGAAGTGGCTGAACTGGCCGGAGTATCCACTGCCACGGTGTCCTTGGTGATCAACAAGAAGAAGAACGCCCGGATCGCCGACGAAACCCGCCAACGCGTCACCGAGGCGATCACCCAGTTGGGTTACCGTCCCAATGCCATGGCCAAAACACTGGTGAGCGGCACGTCCAAGTTCATTGGACTGGTCGCCGACGGCGTAGCTACTACGCCGTTCGCCGGCCAAATCATCCACGGTGCTCAAGACGAGGCCTGGAAACATGGCTACGCCCTCCTGATCGCGAACACTGAAGGCAACCAGGAGCTCGAAAAAGACGCAATAGCAATGATGCTCGAATACAAAGTACGCGGCATCCTGTACTCCACGTGGTTCCACCGTCCTACGGAGATTCCGGCAACGCTTCGGGAATCTGACTTCGTCCTGGTCAACTGTTTTTCCCCGGAATCCGGAACGGCCCGCGCCGTGGTCCCGGACGAGACACAGGGCGGCCAATCGGCCGCCGGGATCCTGCTCCGCGGCGGGCACCGTCGCATCGCGTTCATCAACGCCACTACCCCCTCACCTGCCAGGGATGGCCGGCTCCAGGGGTACAAGGACGCGCTCAATGCCGCCGGAATTGGCTTTGATCCGGCGTTGGTGTTTGAAGCCTACCCGGATCAGGAGGGCGGCTACGGCGCCACGGAAAGGCTGCTCACCCTCGGGGTGAGCGCGGTGTATTGCTATAACGACCGCATGGCTATGGGACTTTACGATGGCCTGCGGGAAAACGGGCTGTCCATCCCGGAGGACATGGCCGTGGTGGGTTTCGATAACCAGGAAGTCATTGCTGCCCACCTGCGTCCGCCGCTCTCCACAGTGTCCCTGCCTCATTACGAACTGGGCGCAGCCGGCGTACGCATGCTCCTGGGCTTGGATGCGGCTCCACTTGAATCAGCTGTGAAGATCGCCTGCCCGCCGGTTGAGCGTGCGTCCGTAGCCGTGCATTCACCCGCACAACGGCGCGCTTGATCCACGAAGGATCGAAGTCGTACCCCCTGCGCATTGCCCGCAGCCGCGTGGAGGAATAGCGTTGAGGGTGGAAGCCCAGTGGTCCCCCATCACTGGGCTTCCCTTGTGGAACTGTCAGCTCATGGAAGGACATCGCTTTGTTCGGCTCTTTGGAAACGGGTGGTTCCGCTGATCAGCTGACCGGAATAGTGGGCGTTGCCGCCAAGGTCATCGAGGCCCTCGGCGAATGGGGAGTGGGCTTGCTGACGTTTCTTGAGACGGTGTTTCCCCCAATCCCCAGCGAAGTCATCCTCCCTTTGGCCGGCTTCCTCACCCAGCAAGGCAACATCAACCTGTTGTTGGTGTTCCTCACCAGCACCCTTGGCGCTTACGCAGGGGCTCTGCTGTTGTATTGGCTGGGCTACAAAGTAGGGATGAAGCGGTCCATCCATTTGTTGTCGAAGCTTCCACTGGTTGACCGGGAAGATTTCGAGAGGGCAGCCGGTTGGTTTGAGCGCCACGGCAAGTCCGCCATCTTCTTCGGAAGGCTGTTGCCCGGGGTGCGCAGCCTCATCTCCCTCCCGGCCGGCGCCGAACGCATGAACCTGGTGACCTTCAGCATCTTCACCATCGCCGGAACCGGAGTATGGAACGGGCTGCTCATTGGATTGGGCGCGTTGCTGGGCAAGCAATACCACTTGGTGGACCAGTACTCGCGCTTCCTCAACTACGCCGTCTACGCCGGGATTGCCGGCTTCATAGCGTGGCTCGTCGTCCGCCGGGTCAGGCGGGGCAAGGCAAACGCCAAGTAGGCAGGCCGGCTCAATTGATGATTTCGCCGCGTTCATCCGCTTGGAGTGCGGCCAACCGCTCCTTCCACGCCTGCAGTTCCCCTGGCGTCAGCCGTGTCCAGCCGGTGACTTCACCAATGACCCTGAGCGGGGCGCTGCTGCGGTATGAGCGGGTGGGATTGCCGGGGAACTTCTTGTCAGTCACGTTGGGGTCATTCTCGAAGTCCCCTGTTGGCTCCACGGCGTAAACGCGTGGCTCGCCGTCGCCGGCGGCCAGTTCCGCAGCCAGACCGGCGCCGTCCCGAAGTGCCGTGAAATAGATGTGGTTCATGACCACCTCAGGACGGTAGTTGGACCGGAAACCTGCACTCAGGAGATCGCCTTCGCGAAGATCGGCTTTTGTTCCGTGAAAGAAGGGGCCCTCATCCAGTGGTCTATTCGAGGACGGCAGTGGTTTATTCGAGGACGGCAGTGGTTGATTCGCAGATGGCGGCAGTGGTTGATTCGCAGATGGCGGCTGGTTCACAAATACAGCCTAAGCCCGCGGTTTCAGGAGGCAACCGCTGCCGGGGAGCCCGGGGCTTGCGGCTTGGAGAGTGGCGGATGGATATGGCGGTCAGTTGCGGTGAACAGCGCAGCGGGGGCACCGCCGGCGGCTCCCCGGCTTTTCCGGCCGGTGTCATTGAGTTGCGGCATCATTTTTCGGGTGAAGTTCCCGGCGGGCAGGGTCGTTTCCCACACAGCGTCGTAAACGGTGCGAAGCTGCGTCATGGTGAACTCTTCAGGCAGAAGGCGTGCGGCAACGGTGGTGTATTCCATTTTACCGGCCAGTCGCTCCAGCCCGTCGGCCAGGATCGTGGCGTGATCGAAGGCCAACTCTTTGCTGCGCAGAATGTCATGGACCCCGTACCATCCGCTGGAGGCAGCATCGGATCCGGCGGCGATCTTTGGCAGCGTAATGCCGTTGGATGCCAGAAGGGCCACGTGGGCTACCGAGACAACCCGCATCCGCGGATCCCGATCCGGATTGGTGTAGGTGGCCAACTGCTCGACGTGAACCGCCAGTCTTCCCAGGTCCAGCCCGGTCTCTTCAGCGAGTTCACGCCCGGCTGCCTGGCCGGCTGACTCCTCCGGGCCAACAAAGCCTCCCGGGAGGGCCAGTGCGTCCTTGAAAGGGTGTTCGCCCCTGCGGACCAAGGCCACCTTCAGCACGCCGTCCGTGACTGCAAACACCACCAGGTCCACGGTCAGGGCTATGGAGGGATAGTCGCCGGGGTTGTAGTTTTCCAGGAAGTTCCTGGCGGACTTGGCTTGGGAGGTCACGCTGCTGCACCTTCCAGAACGGTCCTGGCAGCCCACGGCGGGGAAGCAAGACTGCTCCGCTGGGCAAGGACCAGGTCAATGATTTCGACGGCGGTCTTCATGCGCCGATCGTGGTCGCCGGTGACCAGGATCCATGAGTGTCCCTCCTCAGTCAGGGTTTCCTTAAACCACTCAGTCATTTCTGCGCGTCGGTGTTCGCCTTCACGCCATCCATCGTCTTCGAACTCCACGCCCTCGTGATCGGTGATCAGGTAGAGGTCCCGACGGGGCAGAACGTCAGCAGCGTGGTAGGAACCGAAGCTGCCTTCGCCCAGGTAGAACCGCTCCCAGAGCGTGGTGGCCAGGGCATCGGTATCTGCAATCACCAAAGGACAGGCGTCGGCTGCCGCATTCTCCAAGACGGTCTGCCGGGCACCAACCACACCGAAGTCCTGGGCTGTCCACACCATGTCCTGGAGTCCGGCACCAGGCGTCCGGGCACGGAGCTCATCAAACTTCAGGTACGTGTATTCACGGCCGAATTCCGGGACGTCCAAGAGCCGGGGGAATTGCTGGCGGTAATGCCCGGTAAGTGCCTTTGCCAGCGTGGTGGTCCCCGTGGATTCGGCACCAACCACAATGATCCGCGTTGCCATGTCCTGACGGGCGGAAGGGATGATCCAGGACCAGGCGGCCCCAAGATCCTCACGGCACAGGGTGCCGCTGACCGGGTAGGCGCTCCGGGAGAGGTCTACCAAGACGTGCTCCGCGTCAAAAATCCCAGCCAGCCGGGCACCGTATTCTTCTGAGCTGAACAGTGCGTCCACTGAGGATATGCCGTGGGACTTCAGGGCCAGACGCATCAGCTCGGCCTGGGCTTTCCAAATTTCGTCCGAGTGGTAATCATCCGGGCAGTCGTTGGGCATCCCGATGATCTCCACACCTTTGACCTCCTGAAATTCCTCGGCGAGCCATGCGCGTCGATCCTCAACGCTGATGGACTCGAATCGGTTGCCAAGGACCAGGACGGCGACCCTTTCGGCTTGCGCTGCAGCGGTGGTGATCAGGTGGTGGTGGCCCGCGTGGGGCGGGTAGAACTTGCCGATAACCATGGCCTGCTTGTACATCTCATGCTCCTGTCTTGATGGCTTCGGAAAGGGCCGGAGTTTCAGCACGGCGGGCACGTTTCCAATCGATGAGTCCGTAAATGCAAAGGGCCAGGAATCCGATGTAGAGGATGGCGGTCAATGTCAGGCCGCGGCTGAAGTAGAGCGGAACAGAGACCACATCGATGAGAATCCAGACGTACCAGTGCTGGAAGATCTTTTTGGCCTGCCCATAGGTTGCTATGAGCGAGGCGGTCAGCACGAAAGCGTCCGGCCATGGCACCTGGGAATCAGTTCCGTGGGTAAGGACCAACGCCACAGCTACAGTTCCGACCAACGCAATACCGACGCCCAGGACGACCTCCCTGCCCGTAGCGTCCCGGATCAGCAGGTCATTCTTGACCTGGGTGTCGGAGTTGCCGCGCACCCAATTGAACCAACCGTAGGCCGAAACGACCGCGAAGATCACCTGAAGTACTGTTTCCCCATAGAGTCCTGCTCCGAGAAACAAAACGATGAACGCCAGGTTGTTCAGGATGCCAACGGGCCAGTTCCACAGCTTCTGCCGGGCTACGCCATAGACGCAGGCTGCACCGGTAACGAAGCCGATTACCTCGATCCAACTCACCGGGCTGCCGAAAAGGTTGGGGATTGCTGCGGAGTTCATCCAGTCGAGCAGGGCCATCATTGTCGTCTTCCATTCTTTATTATCACTCTGACAAGAACAAAGTAGCAGAGTTATCGTCACTCTGACAACAACCCATTGCTGAGGCATTTCGAACAGCCTGGAAATGGGCCTCAGCGCGGTGCGGGAGTCTTGAGTTTTTCCTGAGGAAGTGTTGCGGGTTTGCAGGATTTGTTCTTGATCCTGCCCCGGCACAGTAGTTCTTGTCAGCCAGTCAGGCAGACACCAAAGAACAGGCCGGCCGGTCTCACGGTGGCCCACCGAAAGGACACTGATTCCCATGGCCATCAGCCTCAAGACCACCTCCGGCAAGATCCTCGCTTCCGTCGCACTGGTCGGCACCGCAGCCGCCGTCGCCGGGATGGGCACCTATGGTGCGTTCACGTCCTCGACCTCCGCCTCCCAGGCCGTCACCGCCGGCACCGTCACCATCGCCCTGGGCACCGGAGCCGCGAACACCCTCAACGTCCCGGTCACCGGAATGCTCCCCGGCGACAAAGCCGAAAAACTCGTCACCCTGGCCAACACCGGCAACTCCGACCTGAACAACGTCACCCTCACCACCTCCGCCGGCGCCACCGCCTCCCTGCTGACCACCGACCCCACCAACGGACTGCAACTGACCATCGAGAACTGCTCCGTGGCCTGGACCGGTACCGCAGCGCCCTACACCTGCGCCGGAACCAAAACCACCGTCCTGGCCAACGGCCCGGTCATCGCAGCGAACAAGGTCCTGAACAACCTGACCTCCCTGACCTCAGCCAAGACCGACAACCTCAAAGTCACCACCACCCTGCCCGCCACCGCAGACAACACCTTCCAAGGCGCCACCTCCACCCTCGCCTTCTCCTTCACCGGCACCCAACGCACCGAAACCACCAAATAACACCCACAGCAACCCCGCCCCCGTGGGGGTTGCCCGATAGACCCCAGGGGCCGGCCGGTATGCCCTTCCGGCCGGTTCCTGGCCATTTCCTGATCAAGTCTTGAGGCCTTCCCGCAGACTCCCTTGAGCAGGGCACGGAAGACTGAAATCACGTCAAGCCCCACGAAAGGAACGCCAGACATGAGCGCGCTGAGCACCATCACCACTCCCGCAGTACATGGCCGGCGTTCCGCCGCGGCAAAAGGCGAAACCCGATCCACCGCCGTCGTCCATTCCGCCCCTGAAGCTGCCGCTGTGCAGCAGGCCGCAGCGGCCACACCGAACACCCGCACTGCCAGCACGTTCCGTCGCGTCGCCGGTAAAACAGCCCGGGGAATCGGCGCCGGCATGCTGGTCCTCGCCGCCCTCGTGTTCCTGTTCCTCGCCATCGGCCCCCGCGTCCTGGGCTACCAAACCTCCACCATGCTCACCGGCTCCATGGCACCCATGATCAACCCCGGCGACATCGTCGTCACCGTCCCAACCCCCATCACGGACATCAAAACAGGCGACGTCATCACCTACCACATCCCGGTCGAAGACCAACGCGTGGAAACCCACCGCATCACCGAAATCACCCCCACAGCCGACGGCGGCACAGCAGTCCAAACCAAAGGCGACGCCAACAACGGCATCGACCCCTGGATCGCCACCCTCCAAGGAACCACCGTGGACAAACACGTCGCCACCATCCCCGGCGTCGGCAACGCCATCCGCACCCTGCGCCAACCCATCATCATGAACATCCTGATGTACGGCGCACCCAGCATCCTGGTCATCGGAATGCTCGCCTCCATCTGGACCAAAAACCCCACCAAGACAACACCGGAAGAAAAGGCCGGTACCGGCAATGAAGCCCTCGGGTAATCCCGGCGGCGAATTGGACCTGGGCAGGCTCCAATCTCTCGCCGAGGAACTGGGAAGCCCCGAGCCGGCCCTGCGTTTTCTCGCCAAGTACCTGGCGATGCTCCCGCAGCGCGTCGAGCGGATCATCCACGCCGTGGACGAACACGATCCCAAGGAGACCACTACTGCCGTCCTCAGCCTGAAGATCAGTTCCTCCATGGTGGGAGCCATGGAAACGGAGCACCAATGCCGGGCCATCGAATCAATGATCCGGGAAAACCACTTCGACGACGCTGCCCATGCACTGCCCGCCCTGCAGCAAACGGCAGACCGTTGCCTGGCTTCGCGTTCGGACCTCATCCGGGCTGCGCACACATCGCTGACCCGGCACAGGGGATTTTTCCGGTCTTGAGCGGACCTTGAGTGTTCACCGAGGTGTTTCCTGAGGCCCGTTCGCCACACTGGAAAAGGAACATTCGCACTACGGGGACGGCAGCTAAGCACATGCAGGGCAAGGGCATCATCTGGCAAGTACCGGCAATCATCATGGCCGCCGTATTCCTGCTGATGGGCGTCCAGATTTCACCGGCGCACGCAAAGTTCAACGACACCGCAACGGGTGCCCTGGCCGTCAGTGCGGCAAAGATCCCTGCGCCGGCCGCCAATACAGTGACCGTGACGAAGTCCTGCGATTCATTCCTCTGGTTTGGCCAGGCCAAGATCAGCGTCAGCAGTTTCACCGCCGTCGCCTACGCCAACTATCACGAACTGAAAGTCATAGACCCCGACGGCGTGGTGCAGTTCACGGGCGACCTCAGCAAGGCTGCGGGAAAGTCGTACAACTCCGGCGTCCAAAGCTCGGGCAACCTCACCGGGACCTGGACTTACCAGATCCGCGGCTACTACAAGGTGCCCAACTCCACCAACGCATGGGCAGGCCCACCCCTTTCAGGCACGCTGAATTGCCCGTGATTCGTTGGTTCGTGCGCTTTCATCAGGCCATGGGATGGTTTCCAAAAAAGGTCCACGACCGTACCGACGACCTCATCGAGTTTTAGCGGCCCCTTTCGGCAAGACACAAGCAGGGGTGGGTGTTTTGACTTGAATGGGCGTATTTCAGCTGCGCCTCTTAGGATTAGACGAAACTGGAGTCATGAAGGCCTGGTCTTGGGGGAACAGCGGCAAAAAGCCATACCTGATCCACTTTGACGAACCTAAACCCAAATTGACGCGGTTTTGAATACTTCCGGCAATCCTTCGGCGTTTACAGCAACCCGGAACCCCCACCCCGCACAAATCGTCCCGCACAACGAGAAATGAATATGGAACTTCTTGACGCTCAAACAGTTGTGATCTCTGCCGTCCTCCTGGTGCACATCACTGGCGTGATGATCGTGGCTGCCTCGATTGCCGGCCTGGTGATCTCGCTGTTTATCGTCGTCCTCGGGGTGCATTTCATCCGAACCACATGGGAATTGACGCAGAATTGGCGCAGCAGTAGCCGATTCCGAGGCGCCATCAGCTTGGTTGCCGGCTTTCTGAGGGCAGGGGTTTCGGCGGTACGCCCCGTGATAGCTGCGGCGCGTCGGAAAATGAGCCAGCTGGCGTCGTTCAAGGTTCAGTAGTAACTGCCAATGCTGCTCCACGACTGGAGGAGGGTCCGTGGAAGAACCCCTCCCCCGAAGTCGTGCAGGGCTTCTGCCTTTAGGGCTTAATCGGCGGAGATCGCCGGCTTGCGCAGGAAGAGGCCAACCACCACTGCGGTGAGCAAGCAGAGGCCGGCGTTGACCCAGATGGCGGCGGTGACACCGCTGAGGACAGTTTGGGCCTCGTTGTTGCCGATGCTGAGGATTTGGGCTGTGAAGATGGCACTCATGATGGGGATGCCCATGGTGATGCCGATCTGCTGGCTCATTGTTGCCAGTCCCGTAGCCAGACCTTGTTCTTCATCAGGCAGCCCGGAGGTTGCCGTGACCATGAATCCGACGATGACAACGAGGTTGGCTGCGCCACCGATGAAGGTGGCGAGCAGCAGCAGACCGATTGATGCGGGGTCTGCGCTGAGCAGGACGAGGACGCCTGTGGCAATGGCCTGGACTATGAATCCGTAGATGATGGCATTCTTGTTGCCGATCCTGCTGATCACCTTGGGTCCGAGGATGCCGCCGAGTACCGTGCCGAGGCCAAGGACTGCGAAGGCCAAGCCAGCACCGAGCGGTGTGTAGCCGAGAACTTGCTGCAGGTAAAGCGTCAGCAAGAACACCAGGGACGTTTCAGTGACGAAGGCCAGGATGCCGGCGATGTTGCCCCAAGCGACAGTGGAGCGCTTCAGAATCTCCAGTGGTACCAGCGGCCAGGCTGTCCGGCGTTCGACGGCGACGAAAGCAACGAAGAGCACAACGGCTGCCGCGAGGGAGCCCAAAGTAAGGGGGTTGGTCCACGAGTGCTCGGCGGCGTTCGTCAAACCGAAGACAAGGGCCAGAAGGCCGAGGGTAACGGTGACGGCGCCCGGAACGTCCAACTTCAACTTCGAGGTGGGTTTGCTCTCAGCGAGGACGATGGGGGCGATGACCAGTACTGCGATGGCAACAGGCACGTTGATGAAGAACGCCCAACGCCAGCTCAGAAGGTCTGTCAGGAGCCCGCCGAGGATAGCGCCGGTCGTAAAGCCCGCGGCCATCAGTGATCCGTTAAGGCCCAGTGCCTTATCGCGCAGCGGGCCTTCCGGGAACGATGCCAGCAACAAGGACAAGGCTGCGGGAACGACAATGGCCGTAGCGACGCCTTGGCCCACGCGAGCGATAAGCAACAAGGCCGGCTCGGCAGACAACCCGCCGGCAAGTGACGCCGCGCCGAGCAGGGCCATGCCGATGATGAACATCTTGCGGCGCCCGGCAATATCGGCGACACGGCCAAACAGCAGCGTCAGGCCCGCAGCGCAGAGTGCGAATGACGTCGCAATCCACTGAAGGTTCTCCATGCTGAAGCCAACATCGGTGCCGATGGCCGGTAGGGCTACGTTGAGGATGGAGAAGTCGACAGCGAGGATAAAACTCGCTGTGAGCAGGACAATGAGTGCCAGCCGTTGCTTGCCGGTCATCTGCCTTTTCGAGTCCGGCTGGGGTTCATGGTCGGTGGCATACGGAAGGCTGGTGCCTTTGGTGACATCCGGTTGTGTCGTCATGGAAGATCCTTTGCTGGAGCTGTATCCGCCCGTGGGCGGCTTTCTTCACAGCTCCAACGGTCCAGGTATCCCCCCGGATCAACCACACCCCCTCTTGCCTACCCCTGACAGGGACAGGACACTGCCACCGGGGACCGGCAGAATGGTGAACATGACTATGGTGAGTGAACTTGGGGAGTTCCTTCGAGTCCGAAGGGCCTCGCTGCAGCCGGAAGACGTCGGCCTCTTGAATTACGGCATCCGCCGCGTACCAGGTCTCCGGCGGGAAGAACTGGCAATGCTGGCGGGAGTCAGCAATACCTACTACACCCGCCTGGAGCAGGGCCTCAGTAACAACGCTTCTGATGCCATCATTGATGCGATTGCCCGGGCCCTGAATCTCAACACTGACGAGCGGGCCCACCTGTTCAATCTTGCCCGCGCCCGCCCCGCCAAACGCCGCACCGTGACGAAGCCGGACAAGGCCAGGACAGGGACGCTCCGCCTGATTCAGTCAATGGCCAGCACCCCCGCCATCGTGCTGGGACGCCGCAGCGAGGTGCTTGCCTGGAACCGGCTTGGCCATCGCCTGGCTGCCGGGCACTTGGACTTCGACGCACCGAAGTCGGCTGCAACAAGGCCAAACATGACTCGTTTGTTGTTCCTTGACCAGCACACCCGCGAACTTTACTCACGGTGGCTGGAGGAAGCCACGCGTGCAGTGTCATCACTGCGGCTCATCGCCGGCCGGGCCTCGGATGACCCCGAACTCGCCTCTTTGGTAGGTGAGCTCACTTTGAAGAGTGAGGAGTTCGCGAAATTGTGGGCTCGGCACCCCGTTCAGAACTGCATGTCCGGGTTGAAACACATGCACCATCCGGAGGTGGGCGATCTGGAACTGAACTTCGAGGTCCTCACACCGCCCGATGAATCCGGCCACAGAATCCTCATGTACGCCGCGGATCCGGGGACGCCGGCCGCGGAAGCACTTCAACTGCTGGCCGCCGGCGATGTGGTCTCCGAAGAGCCGCGCAGCTTGTCCCGGGATCTATGACCGTCCACGACGACACAGTCCGATAGTCCGTTCCGACTTCGCTAGGCTGCCCCTATGCCCTCGCCGTGGACTTTACTCATCGCCCTGCATGCCATCGCAGCGGGCTACGCCCTGATCTTCGGTGCCGTGAACCTGCTTCGCCGCAACAAGGGCAGCGCAGCGCACAAGACCCTGGGCCGCATCTGGGCGGCGGCCATGTACGTTGTGGTCCTGACCTCCTTCGGGATCCGGACCATCGACGGCGGGTTCAACTGGCTTCATGCCCTGTCCGTGCTGACGTTCTGCACCCTCACGATGGGTCTGGTCACAGTCCGCCGCGGCAACATCCGTGCCCATCAGCGTTTCATGACCGGCAGCTACTTCGGGCTCCTCGGGGCGTTCGTCGGCGTCGTAGCGGTCCCGGATCGACGGCTCCCCCAAATGGCCGTGCACGACCTCGCCGGCCTCACCCTCTGGGTAGCAGCACTGGCGGTTTCAGCCGGCCTGACCATCGCCGGGCTCATGAACCTTCGTCAGAAGACCGCAACGGGGCAGTAGCGCCGAACAGCGATTGGGTTGGTCAAGCAATGTCCGTACCCGTCTCCTACTACGCACTACTATAAGAAATATAAACACTTTAAAAAATTTATAGGAGTGTAAAAGTGGCAGCGAAAAACCCGTTCAAACCGACAGCTGGTGCCCGCCCACCGCTTCTTATCGGCCGGGATGACATGCGCCAAGATTTCGCAGAGAGCATCGAGAATGGTCCCGGCGCCCCCGGATTGCTCTCTATCTTCACCGGCCCCCGCGGCATCGGCAAGACCGTCATGCTGGGGGAAATTGAAGATGAAGCCATCGAGCACGGCTGGATTGTCATCTCGGAAACCGCCACGGCCGGACTCGTCGACCGCATCGGCAGCGGCGTCCGCGCCGCGGCTGAAGAGCTCGGGGACGGCGCTGGCGGCCGCCGGGTTACCGGGGTGACGCTCGGAATCGTGCGCGTGGATACACAGCTTCCGGCTGCGCGTGAGGTTCACTGGCGGCGGCCGATTACCGAACTGCTGGAGAAGTTGAGCGAGCAGGACACCGGGTTGCTGATCAGCATCGACGAGATTCATGCCGTGGACCGGACCGAACTCTCCGAAATCGCAGCGGTCGTCCAACATCTGATCCGCGAAAGTCTTCCCATTGGCCTGGTCCTTGCTGGTCTGCCGAAGTCTGTCGAAGACCTGCTCAACGAAGGCGTCTCCACCTTCCTTCGCCGCGCCGAAAAGTACGACCTGCACAGGACCTCGATAGACGAGGTCGCCGAAGCCTTCCGGGATACTTTCTCGGAAAGCGGCGTGAACATCAGCGACGAACATCTCCGGCAGCTGGCCGAAGCGACGGGCGGCTACCCATTCCTGATCCAGCTCGTCGGCTACCACGTGTGGAGTCAAGCCAGAAAATCAGGGGCGGTAGTCACCGACGAGGCGCTGGCTGCCGGAGTACAGAAAGCCCGCCGTCGCATGGGTGCCACCGTCCTGCAGTCTGCCTACTCGGCTCTTTCCGATGTCGATCAGTCGTACCTGCTGGCCATGGCTGAAGACGATGGCCCGTCCAGCACCACAACAATTGCGGAGCGTTTGGGCGTCAACGCCGTATACGGCGGCCAATACCGGCTTCGGCTATTGGCTGCTGGGGTCATCGAAACAACAAGCCGGGGATACGTCGATTTCGCCGTCCCGACATTCCGCGAATTCCTCCGCGACACACCCGCTTATGGACTTCGGCTGCAGCACCCCAAACACTGAGCGCCACGCTGTAGCGCTCTGCGCGCAGTAGAAAGGAAAGAATTGGGAAAGCGGAAGCCAGCGGCGTGGGGAATTGTCGTCCGTCTCGATAACGGATTGCAGTTTTACTACTACCTGCACCCCAACCGTCCAGGAGACGAATGGAGCCCCAGGGAGAACCAAGCATTGCGGTTCACATCAGAGGGGGAAGCTCAAACCCGCTGCAACACGTTCCTCACCAACAGCAAAGCCAAGGAGTACTACGTCGTACCGCTACCCCTTTTGAGGTCGTAGATCACTGACAGCTTCAGGTCTGGTCTCTCGCGTGGCCTCGCACCAGCTATGCGGAAACACGTAATGTGCCCAGTGCCAATCGGAGGCTGGACCTTCCCATCAGGCGGTCCCATTCACTGGCTCAGAACAGTCCGGCACTTGGCGGCCCTTCGCACACTGCCTCTGCATCCCTGATGCTTCAAGGCAGAAGAGTCACAGCCGGCACAGATGTTGTTCCGGGTATCCATCGGAATCGGTTGAAACCTTCCGGCCGCCGTGCAGTAAACGCGTCCCACCCTGCATTCCAAACACGAAAAACCCCTCCATCCGGCCAAGTTGTCCGGAATGGAGGGGTTCGTGGAGCCCCCTGTCGGATTCGAACCGACGACCCCCGCTTTACAAGAGCGGTGCTCTGGCCAACTGAGCTAAGGAGGCATGCTCCGGTTACCCGAAGCACAGCGCGAAAGAGCGCTAGATAAGGTTAGCCCAGACCATCCCCGTCAACGAAATTCGCCGGGAACAACGCCGAACAAACCGGGAACAACCCGCACCAAATCGGGAACAGCCCGAACCAAACCAGACAACAGCGGCCGGCCACCCATGAAGAAAAGGTGACCGGCCGCCGTCGTACATTCCGCGGGTGTTAGCCCTTGGCGTCTACTGCCGTCTGGATTTCGGCGTTCAGGTCCGTGCTGCCGTCCCACTGCTTGCCGTCGATGAACACGGTGGGCGTGCCGGTGACGCCGATTGCCGCAGCTTCCTGGGTGGCAACCTTGACCCACGGACGGAACTGCTTGCTGTCGACACAGGAGTCGATGTTGGCCGCGCCTACTTCGGTGGCCATCTTCTTCAGGTCGTTGTCAGAGATGCCCGCACTGCCTTCAGCCGGCTGGCGCTCGAAGAGCAGGTTGAAGAAGTCCGCGTACTTTTCCGGGGAGGTGTTCACCACGCACGCAGCGGCGTTGGCCGCGCGGGAGGAGTAGTTGGTAGTGGACTGGCGGTCCAGGAATCCGAGGGGACGGTATTCGAGGGAGATCTTGCCTTCGTTGCGCAGGTTGGTCAGCGACTCACCGTAAGTGGTCTCGAAGCGCTTGCAGACGGGGCAGATGAAGTCGATGTAGGCAACAACCTTCACGGGCTTGCCGGCTTCAGCCTCGCCGCCCGGGACCGTCACGGTTGCGGGCGGGGTGGCTGCGGGGGCGGGAACGTCGGCGACGTTGACGCTGGCCGGCTCGGACTTAACAACTTCGCTGTTGGCCAGCAGCGTGACGCCGCCGTGGACGTTGCCGTTGGCCGGCGTCGGGCCCTGATCTGCGATCGGCGCGTTGTTCTGCGCCTGGCCGATGACCACGAACGCCACCACGGCGATGATGACCACAACGGCAACCACAATGCCCCAGCCGACCAGAAGCTTGTTGCGCTTGTCCTTCTTCAACTGCTCTTCGCGGATTGCGCGCGCCTTTTCCCGTGCCTGGGCGGTGCGTTCGGCCTTGGACAGGCGTTGTTCGTTTGCGGGGCTCATCAGTTCCTCGGGGTATTCGACATCATGGGGCGTAGGGCAACGGGGTCAGTTTACGGGAGCAAACTTGAAGATCCGCCGCAGACCCTCCTGCCCGGTTGTTGAACGATCAAGTGCCATGGAAGATTCCGCTAGTAGGCTGGGAGTTGAGTCACAGCAACCCCAGGGAGCATTAATGCAGGATTTGGCAAGCGAAAAACTCAAGACCGAAGAAGGCGTTCGGGCTGCTCCAGTCAAGAAGCCCACGGCAACAAAGTTCGACTTCATGGTGGTCTCCAACAGGCTGCCCGTGGACCGCATCAGTGATGACGACGGACACGGCGCTGACGGCTGGCGGCGTTCGCCCGGGGGCCTCGTGACGGCGCTCGCGCCGATGATGACAAAATCCGACGGCGCGTGGGTGGGTTGGCATGGCGCCCCGGACGAGACGGTCCGCCCCTTCAGCCACGAGGGCATGGACCTCATTCCGGTCCAGCTGAGCAGCGATGACGTTGAACTGTTCTACGAGGGCTTTTCCAACGCGACCATTTGGCCGCTGTACCACGACGTCATTGCCCCGCCTGAGTTCCACCGCACGTGGTGGGATTCCTACCGCAAGGTCAACCGGAAGTTCGCCGACGCCGTCACCCGGCACGCCGCCGATGGCGCCACCGTGTGGGTGCAGGACTACCAACTTCAGTTGGTCCCGCGCCTGCTGCGCGAGACGAGGCCCGACCTCAAGATCGGCTTCTTCAACCACATCCCCTTCCCGCCGCCGGAAATTTTCGCCCAACTGCCGTGGCGCCGGGAAATCATTGACGGCCTGCTGGGCGCGGACCTCCTGGGCTTCCAGCGTCCCAGCGATGCCGGCAACTTCATGCGCTCTGCCCGCCGCTTCCTGGGTGCCAGCGTCAAGCAACAGCAGGTCCACGTCAAGGGCCCCGACGGCGAGGTAACGCACATCGCCAGGGCGCAGGCTTTCCCGATCTCCATCGATGTTGCCCAGATCCGCGAGCTCGCCACCAAGCCGGAGATCATTGAACGCGCCCAGCAGATCCGCAAGGACCTTGGCAACCCGAAGACCATCCTTTTGGGCGTGGACCGCCTGGACTACACCAAGGGCATCCGGCACCGGCTCAAGGCTTTCGAGGAACTTTTGGCGGACGGCCACATCAAGGTGGAGGACGCCACCCTGATCCAGGTGGCAAGCCCCAGCCGGGAACGCGTGGAACAGTACAGGCTGCTCCGCGAGGAGATCGAGGGCACGGTGGGCCACATCAATGGCACCTACGACACCATCCAGAACACTGCGGTCCGCTACTTGCACCACAGCTATCCGGTGGAGGAAATGGTGGCGTTGTACCTCGCGGCGGACGTCATGCTGGTCACCGCGCTGCGCGATGGCATGAACCTGGTGGCCAAGGAATATGTCACGGCCCGATCCGAGGATGATGGCGCGTTGGTCCTCAGCGAGTTTGCCGGTGCCGCCGACCAGCTCAAGCAGGCATTCCTGATCAACCCGCACGACATCGATGGCCTCAAATCCACCATCCTGCGCGCCGTGAACCTGCCCCCGAAGGAAGCCCGCCGCCGCATGAAGCTGATGCGCAAGCAGATCCTGGATCACGACGTCGATCACTGGTCGGCTGAGTTCCTGGCCGCTCTGGAGGAGAAGGTGGTGCGCGATGACAGCTGAGAAGCTCTCACTATCGCCTGAGCTGCTCGAAGCAGTCCGGCGCATATCCAGCACGGAGCACTTGCTGGTGGCGCTCGACTTCGACGGCACCCTCTCCCCCATCGTGGACAGGGCGGAGGACGCCAGGCCGCTGCCCCGCTCCGCTGCGGCGTTGGAGGCCCTCGCCGAACTGCCACGCACGACGACGGCACTCATCTCGGGCAGGGCACTGGACAGCCTGCGGCTGGTCGCCTCCCCTCCTGCGGACACGCTGCTGATCGGCAGCCACGGGGCCGAAGTCTGGCTCGGTGAAGGATCCCTGGGCCTGGAACTGGACGACGAACAGCGCAGCAAGCTGGCCGCGGTCCGTGAGGTCCTCGCGGAAATCGTGAACATCGCTCCGGGGACGCTGCTTGAGGACAAGCCCGCCGGCGTCGTCCTCCACACCAGGATGGCCGACGACGACGTCGCGGAGGACGCCGTCGAGGCCGCCACCCGGGTGCTTCGCGAGCATCCGGGCGTTTACCTCAAAACCGGCAAGCGCGTACTGGAGACCTCGGTGGTCCACGCTTCCAAGGGTGAAGCGGTGGAGTTCCTCCGGCAGGCAACCGGGGCCACGGCCATCTTGTTTGCCGGCGATGACGTCACTGACGAAGACGCCCTGGGCAGGCTCCTGGGCGATGACGTGGGCATCAAAGTCGGTCTGGACTTCACCCAGGCCCAGTACAGGGTGGAGGCGCCGGTGCACGTGGCGGAGCTGCTTGAGGCCTTGCTCAGTGAGCGTCGGCGGGTCACGGCAGGGGCTTGAAGCGTGACCAGCGCAACATGTGACGTTCGTAACATTTAGGTAGTAAGTCCAAAAGTCTGACATACTCTTGGATGTGATGTGACGCACAGTACCGTGCGGCGTCATGCGATCCTCCCCGGCCATTGGCCGGGGAGTTCAACTGAAGAAAATGAACCATTCACAACGGATCGTCCGGCACGTACCTGCCGGTGAAGGGATTGATAACTGTGGCTACAGTTACTTTTGATAACGCTACGCGTCTGTACCCGGGCACAGATAAGCCCGCCGTCGATAAGCTCAACATCGACATCGCCGATGGCGAATTCCTGGTCCTCGTTGGACCCTCCGGTTGCGGTAAGTCCACCTCCCTGCGCATGCTCGCAGGTCTTGAGGACGTCAACGCAGGCCGCATCCTGATCGGCGACCGCGACGTCACGGACGTTCCGCCGAAGGACCGCGACATCGCCATGGTCTTCCAGAACTACGCCCTGTACCCGCACATGACTGTTGCGGACAACATGGGCTTCGCACTGAAGATCGCCGGCGTCTCCAAGGAAGAGCGCGCCGAGCGTGTTCGCGAAGCCGCCAAGCTTCTTGACCTTGAGCAGTACCTGGACCGCAAGCCGAAGGCACTCTCCGGTGGTCAGCGCCAGCGTGTTGCCATGGGCCGTGCAATCGTCCGTAACCCGCAGGTCTTCCTCATGGATGAGCCGCTCTCCAACCTTGACGCCAAGCTCCGCGTCCAGACCCGTACGCAGATCGCATCCCTGACCCGCCGCCTCGGCGTCACCACGGTCTACGTGACCCACGACCAGGTCGAGGCAATGACCATGGGTGACCGCGTCGCAGTGCTGAAGGACGGTCTGCTCCAGCAGGTCGACACCCCGCGCAACCTTTACGACCGTCCGCAGAACGTCTTCGTTGCAGGCTTCATCGGCTCCCCGGCCATGAACCTGCTGGAACTGCCGGTCGTCGACGGCGGCGTACAGTTCGGCGGAACGGTTTACCCCGTGCCGCGCGACGTTCTCGAAGAGGCTCACGGCCGGACCGTCACCGTCGGTTCGCGTCCGGAAGACCTTGAGACGGTCGGCAACGGCGAGGGCCTGCAGGTTGAGGTTGACGTGGTTGAAGAACTCGGCGCCGACGCTTACGTTTACGGCCACACCATCCTTGATGGCAAGAGCCACGACATCGTTGCACGCGTCGACGGTCGTCGTCCCCCGATGAAGGGCGAGTCCATCTTCGTTCGTCCGCAGTCCGGCCACGTGCACCTGTTCGACACCAAGACCGGCCTCCGCCTGGGCGACTAGTCCAGGCCGGCGCTGACGCGCCATTCATTTCCGCATCTTGATAGCGGCCCGACCCCTCCAGGTCGGGCCGCTCTCGCGTTAACCTTTCTCCCGGAAAGAACGGTATGAACACCACAGATAACCTGGTCCCCCGCCCCTCCCACGTCGCACTCCAGGAAACCCCTGCCTTCACCCTCGCCCCCACAGCACGGATCGCAGCGGCAGACTCAGCTGCCGCGGTCGCTGAACAGCTGGCCCTGGTGCTGCGCGCCGGCACTGGTTTCGAGTTGCCCGTCGTCGAGGACACCCGCACCGGGGACATTGCCCTCGAGTTGGCGGACGCGTTCGACGGCGGCCCGGAAGCCTATACCCTCAGCGTCACCGAAAGCGGAGTCGGGCTCACGGCTTCCACTCCGGCCGGACTTTTCAATGGAGTCCAGACGCTCCGGCAGCTTTTCCCAGCCACTCTCGAGAGCGGTAGGCCAGACGGCGACTGGGTGATTCCCGCCGTCGAGATTGCCGACGCACCCAGGTTCGCCTACCGGGGCCTCATGCTTGATGTTGCCCGCAGCTTCTTCACCGTGGAGGAGGTCAAGGAACAGATTGACGTCATGACCCAGTTCAAGCTGAACGCCCTCCACCTTCACCTCACGGACGATCAGGCGTGGCGCATCGAGATCCACGAACCGGAACAAAACCCGTCGGGATTGCCGTACGCGGATCTCACCGTTGTGGGAGGACAGGGTGCCGTTGAGGTCCCTACCGCGGCTCCTGCCCGTGGCCGCGAGGGCTTCTACACGCAAGAGGATTTCAAGGACATCCAGGCCTACGCCGCCACCAAGAACGTCCTGGTGATACCGGAGATTGACCTGCCCGGGCACGTCAATGCCGCCCTCGCAGCGATTCCGCAACTTAACGCCGATGGCCTGGCCAAGCCCATGAGCACCACCGCCGCCGTCGGTTGGTCGACACTGGACGGTTCCCTTCCTGCCACGTACGAGTTCGTCCGCGAGGTCCTGGCTCAGCTCGCCGCGATCACTGCAGGCCCGTACATCCATATCGGCGGTGACGAAGCGAAGGTCACCGACCACGACGACTACGTTGCCATGGTGCAGGAATTCGCAAAGATTGCCGCCGCGACCGGCAAGACAGCCATGGGCTGGAACGAGTACGCCGCGGGTGAGCTCCCCCAAGGTTCAGTCATCCAGTATTGGTTCGGCGATCTCACCCCGGTGGTCAAGCAGGCAGAGACCGGTGGTTCGCCGGTGATCATGTCGCCGGCCGCCAACACGTATCTGGACCAGAAGTACTCCCCGGAGAGTCCTGTTGGGCTCGAATGGGTGGAAGGCGGGCCGTTCACATGGGCGGAGTACTACAACTGGGATCCGGCCCAGGGCGGCCTGACGGACCAGCACATCCTGGGCATCGAGGGCCCCTTGTGGACTGAAACCGTCCGCAACAACGCCCAGGCCCAGTGGCTCCTCTACCCCAGGGCTGTCTCGTTGGCGGAAGTCGCGTGGTCGGGCCAGGAGGTCCGCAACGCAGGTGACTTCCGACGTCGGCTCGGCGCCTTGGGCGAGCGGCTCGCCTACCAGGGCGTCGCTTTCGAAGCAGCGCCCGACGTCGAATGGTCAGCAACGTCGAGGTGGCCGTTCCCGGACGCCGGGACGGCGGCCACCGCTGAGTACGGAACAATTGAGGCATGAGCGAGCAAAACGGAGCCCAGTGGCACGACGAACCGACCGACTACGGGCAGATCGGCAAGCTCCCCCGCACTGAAGCGGCGAGTGCACAGGACACCGCGCCTCCCGCCAGTGTTATCGGTTCCCTGAATATCACAGCGGCGTCTGCGGACCCGGAGCTGTTGGACCTTCCGTGGCATATCGCCTTGGAGGATTGGCCGGCCGAAAACCTTGCGGCACTCCCCCGCGGTATCTCCCGGCACATCGTGCGTTTCGCGCACCTGGGTGGTTCGGTGATCGCCATCAAGGAAACCTCCGAGCACGTGGCCCGCCATGAGTACCACATGCTCCGGAAGCTGGCCCGGCTGGATGTTCCCTGCGTGGAGCCGGTGGCTGTGATCACCGGACGCACCACCGCGGATGGCCGGCCGCTGAACCCGGTGCTGGTCACCCGGCACCTGAAGTTCTCCATGCCGTACCGTGCACTGTTCTCCCAGATGCTCCGCAAGGACACCTTGACGCGCCTCATTGACGCCCAGGCACTCCTGCTGGTTCGCCTGCACCTTGTGGGCTTCTACTGGGGAGATGTTTCACTGTCCAACACCTTGTTCCGCCGCGACGCCGGCGCGTTCGCCGCCTACCTGGTGGACGCTGAAACCGGCGAGCTCTACCCGGACCTGTCCATGGGACAGCGCGAGTACGATCTCGAGATCGCCCGAGTGAACATTGCCGGCGAACTGATGGACCTGCTGGACGGCGGGCTCATCGAGGAGAAGGTGGACCCCGTGGCCACCAGTGAGCTGATTATGGACAGCTACCGCCGGCTCTGGACTGAGCTGACGGAGAAGGAGTCCTTCGAACTCGGCGAACGGTGGCGTGTGGCCGCCCGCATCCGCCGCCTCAACGAGCTCGGCTTCGATGTGGAGGAGTACGCCATCAAGACCACGGCGGACGGCTCCACCATCCAGCTCCAGCCAAAAGTCGTCGACGCCGGCCACCACCAGCGTCGTTTGCTGCGCCTGACCGGCCTGGACGCCCAGGAGAACCAGGCACGCCGGCTCCTGAACGACATGGACCAGTTCCGGGCGGACAACAACCCGGAACTGGACGAGGAGATCAGCGCCCACATCTGGGTCAGCCAAATCTTCGAGCCCATTGTGCGTTCCATTCCGCGTCACTTGGCCGGGAAGCTGGAGCCGGCCGAAGTGGTCCACGAGGTCCTGGAGCACCGCTGGTACATGAGCCAGAAGCAGGACAGGTACGTCCCCTTGGCCGAGACGGTGCAGTCCTACCTGGATACGGTGCTGCAGCACCGCCGCGACGAGGCCGCCATCATGCTGAACCCGGACACTGAGCTGCTGAAGATCCTTGAGGTCGAGGTGGAGGAATCCGGGCGCTACGACGATGAAGACGAGGAAGAGTACCCGGACGCCGACGACTAGCGGAGTTTTTGTACAGATAACGCCCGGAAGAGGGCCTCTAAAGGGCGTTATCTGTACGAAAACTCACGGTTCCAGGGTTTCGGCCAGGCCGGCCAGGACCGGCTCACGGCCCAACTCAATGTGCGAGTACGCCAGGGAGTACGCCAAATCCGGCTTGCCCTTCAGGATCGCGTTGCATAATTCGGTGTGTTCATCACGCTGGAGTTCGTTGCTGCGGTTGTGGGCCAGTCCGAAGATCCAGCGCATCCGGCCAAAGAGGGGCTTCACGGACTCGATCAGCAGCCGGTTGCCGGACAGGCGCACAATTTCGGCGTGCAACTCGGCGCTGATGACGGCAACGTCGTCAGTCCGGTCCTCGTCAATGGCAATCTTGGACGCTTCCATGAGTTCCTGGAGACGTCCGCCGTCGCTTCCCTCGGCAACCCTGGTGGCAGCCATCCGTGCAGCAAAGGTCTCCAGGCACAGGCGGATGTCGAACAACTCGTTGACATCGGTCAGGGTCAGTTGCCGGACCACAGCACCCCGGCGTGGGAACGTCGCCACGAACCCGTCCTGTTCCAAGCGCTGGATGGCCTCCCGGACCGGAATGCGGGAGACGTTGTAGAGCTCGGAAAGCTCGCGTTCGCGCAGCCGCATACCCTGCGCGTAAGTCCCCGTGACAATGCCTTCCAACACCAGTTGGTAGACGTTCTCCGCACGGGCCTCATCATCACGGCCGTTTCCGTTGTCCGGCATCGCCTCAGCCACTGTAAAACTTCCCTTCATGCCGGCGTCCGCTCCCTGTGCCGGACGGCGCCGGTCAGCGTTCCAACCGAGCATACACGGGAGGAAACAGCTCATCGGCCGGTCGGTTCCGGGCATCGCGGACTGTGTAGGCGCGGCGCATCTTGTCGAAGAGTTCCTGGCCCTTCGCCCGCCAGAAACCCAGGTCCACACCGTCGATTTCGCCGTCCGCCATGATGGTCCTGCCGGCCACCACGGAAAGCACCGCCTGGCGGGCCGTACCGTTCAGGATGAGGGTCCGCAACGGGTCCTCATGGACGCCGTCGCGGATGTCTCCGAGTTGGAAGGCCACCATATCTGCTTGGGCGCCGGGCTCGAGGCGACCCAAGTCAGGACGGCGTAATGCCTGTGCCCCGCCCAAGGTGGCGGCGTCGAAGTATCCGGCGACGTCACCGGCGTCGTTCCTCCCGGCCAGGATTTTGGCGAGTTGCACGCCGGCGTCAATTCCCCTGAGGAGGTCCGGTGGGAACGAGTCCGTTCCCAGCGAGATGTTGATGCCCGCTTCCTTGTAGGCCTGGAAGGAATCCAGCGTGCTGCCGTAACGCATGGACGTCAACGGGCAGTGGATGATGCTGGCGCCACTGTCCGCGAGCTTTTTGAGATCACCCCGGTCTTCACCGAACACCGCAGGGTTCCGGTCAGTGTAGGTGGCATGCGGGATCAGGAGCCGCTCGTTGAGCAAGCCCGTCTGGTCCAACAGTTCCAAGGGCGTCACACCGTGCCATTGCAGGATCAGCTCGCGTTCCACCAGGCCCTGGAGCGAATGCAGGCGGACCAGGACATCCCGTTGCCGGGAAGCCACGGCGGTCTCCTTAAGCAGCCCGACGTCCAGGGTCTCTATGCGGCACGGGAGCAGGACACCGTTGACCAGGGGGTCGTTGAGTTCCGTTGCATGGTCCAGGAAGCGCAAGGCGTCCGCCAGCCCCTCACAGCCGCGGTCGTCGTCGAACATGACCGAGCGTTCGCCGTTGTCCAACACGACGTTCACGCCCGAGCGGTAGGCGGGGCCAAGGTAGCCACGCAGGCCCAGGCGTCGGCTGGTCTCTGCCATCCCCGCCAGTTCCTCGAAGGACTCGGCCCATTCGGAATGCACTTCGGAGGCAATCGGCATGTACGTGGTGACGCCGTGGAGGAGAAGCTGGATCAACGCATACTCGCGGATCTCCTGGCGTTCCTGGGCGCTAAAGACATCCGCCCGGTGGTTGCGGAAGTAGTCCTCGGACCACTGGTGGCCCTTGGCCTGCTCCGGGCTTGCCCAGCTGTCCAGGATGAGGTGGTCGATGTCGGTCAGGGCATCGAGGTCGATCAATCCAGGCATCAGCAGGGCCTCCCCTGTGTGGAGTTCCTCGTCCACGGGCCCGTTGTAGTCATGGCCGACGTACTCAATGACATCCCCGCTGTAGACAACGCACGCGTCATCCAGCAGCACATGGCGTCCGTGGTGATGGCCCAGCACATAGCGGGCAGTGACCTTGGTGCGCACGGCAGCTCCTCTTCCTGTTTGTGGTTCAGATCCCAAAAGAGAAGTCTCTGGTATTCCAAACAGTACATTATTTGTGATTTACATCGCATGAATCCTGCTCTAGTCTATTTTGGTATACAAGAACTCCGGAGCCAGCTCCTTGGATCATGAATCGAGCAGAACCGTTGACCCAGTTACAGTCAGAACCAAGCATCGGCAGCCCGCCGCCTCCTCCGGCAACGTCGCCGGAGGGGAAAGCGGCCGCGCCCGCCGAGGCCCGCTCACTGCTCGCCACCGCCTGGATGCGGATCCGGCGGAGCAAAATCGCTTTCCTTAGCCTCTGCGTTGTTGTGGCCATCATGTTGTTCGCCATCCTGGCTCCCGTCCTCAGCGCCATGTCCGGCAACGATCCCTTCACGTCCAACACCAGCCCGGATGTCCTGGACGACTTTCAGACCCCGGGACTTCCATTGCCCGGCTACATGTATCCGTCCGCCCAGCACTGGTTGGGCGTGGAACCCGGCCTGGGACGCGACCTCTTCGCCCGGCTTGCCTACGGCGGACAGGTCTCCTTGACCATCGCGTTGCTCTCCACAGCAGTCTCCGTGGTCCTCGGAACGGTCCTCGGCGCGGCGGCAGGCTACTTCGGCGGCAAGACCGACGCCATCATCAGCCGCATCATGGACTTGTTCCTGGCATTCCCGCACCTTCTGCTGGTGCTGTCCCTGACCCCCATTTTGCAGTCACGGCTCCGGGACACCCCCTTGGGCGAAGGCAGCTTCCTGCCCATGGCCTCGCTGGTGATCATCCTGGGTTTCTTTGGCTGGGCCTACCTGGCACGAATCGTCCGGGGACAAGTGCTCAGCCTCCGCGAGCGCGAATTCGTGGAAGCTGCCCGGTCCTTCGGCGCTTCCCACCTCAGTGTCCTGTTCCGGCAGATCATTCCCAACGTCATGGGCGTCGTCCTGGTTTATGCCACCATGCTGATCCCCACCAACATTTCGGCAGAAGCCGCACTGTCCTTCCTGGGTGTCGGCGTCAAGGACCCCACACCGTCGTGGGGCCAGATGCTCAACGCAGCCCAATCCGGCAACTGGTACCTCAGCGATCCGTGGTTCCTCGCCGTTCCCGGCATCATGCTCATCGTCACCGTCCTGGCCTTCAACCTCCTGGGCGACGCAGTCCGCGACGCCCTTGACCCCAAGTCCTCCCGCTAGCAAATTTCGCACTGACCCTCATCCCCGCATCGCCTTACACCCTCACAAGGAGCACCATGAAAACCCCTGCAAGAGCTCTGGCACTTTCGGTGTTGATCGCCATGGCCGCCACCGGCTGCGGAGCCGGCCAAAGCCAGCCCGGCAGTTCACAGACGGCCGGCTCAGTCACTGAGTTGGCCCCCAACGTGGTCAAGTCCGGCTTCAACGGCAAGGGCGGCAACATCAACGTCCTCATGTCATCAGACTTCCAGACCCTGGACCCGGGCAACAGCAACTATGTCCAGACCGCCAACGTCGGCCAGTTGTACTACCGAACGCTGACCATGGCCAAGGAAACGGCCGGCCAGCCACCAACAGTGGTCCCGGACCTCGCCACGGATACCGGCAAAGTCTCCGACGACGGCCTCAGCTGGACCTTCACGCTCAAGGAAGGCGTGAAGTTCGAGGACGGCACGCCCATCACTTCGGCCGATATCAAGTACGGCGTGGAGCGCACCTTTGCCCAGGACGTCTACACCCAGGCGCCCCAGGAATTGAATGCAGCGCTCGACGCCGGTGGGTACAAGGGGCCGTACAAGGATCCTTCCGCTGTGCTCAAGGCGGTGGAAACACCCGATGACCGCACGGTGGTCTTCCATTTGAAGAAGCCGTTTGCGGAGTTCCCCGCCCTGGCATCACGCTCCAACACGGCCCCGGTGCCCAAGGCCAAGGACACCAAGCTGGACTACACCAACCACCCTGTGTCCTCCGGGCCCTACATGGTGGAGTCCTACAACCGCGGCAAGTCCCTGAAGCTGGTCCGCAACCCGCACTGGGATCCGGCCACGGACCCCAACCGTTCGGCACTTCCTGACACGTTCAGCTTCTCGCTCTCCACGTCCCAGGCCACCATCAGCCAGCAGCTTTTGGCCGACTCGGACCCCAACGCCATCACCTTGGACTCCAACGGTGCGCTTCAGACCTCGGATTCTGCCAAACTGGCGGACGCCAAAGTCAAAGACCGCGTGGCCTCGGGCCTGCTCGGATGCAACGATGTCCTGAGCCTGAACACCGAAAAGATCAAGGATCCGGACGTCCGCAAGGCCATCGCCTTGGCGCTGGACCGCCAGTCCATCCTGGTCCAGTACGGTGGACGACGCTTTGGTGAGCTCACCCAGAGCCCGTTGAACTCCAAAATGCGCGGCTATGTGGAGACCGAGCTGGAGCTGGACCCCACCGGCAAGCCCAAGCTGGAGGAAGCCAAGAAACTCCTCGAAGGCAAGGACTACCCCAAGAGCCTGACCTATGGTTACGCCAACAACCGGGATGCCTTCAAGAACACAGGCACCGTGGTGCAGCAGAACCTGAAGGCCCTGGGCATCGATGTTGAACTGGTGGCGATTCCGGCACCCAACTACTACTCGGTCCTGGCCAGCGAACAGCTCCCGGACATGGGCCGATCCGGCTGGTGCGGCGGTGCCGACCCCGCGTCCATCCGTACGTCCGCAGATCCCTTGCTGGGTCCGAACAACGAGGGCACCAGCTACGGCTTCTCCAACACGTCCCGCTACTTCGATCCCGTAGTTTCCAAGGCCATGTTCGATCTCCGCAATACGGACGGCACCTCCGAGGAACTGGGCAAGAAGTGGTCCGAGGCCTTCGGGTCTGCTTTGAAGACCTACCCGATCGTCCCGCTCATCCGCAGCCACACCAACAGCGTGGTGGGCTCGAATGTCCGCAATGCCCAAGTGGGCTACTTCTTCGGCGGCATCGACCTCTCGATCGTCGGCGTCGAGCAATAACCGGACTACGAAAAACTATTCGGGCATAGTCCAGAAGGAGAAGCGGGCCGCCTGCACCAACGGGCGGCCCGCAACCACCACCATGATGACTTTCATTCTTCGCCGGACCGGATCACTGGTCCTTCTTCTCGCCGCAGTCAGCTTCATCACCTTCACGCTCTTCCAGTTGGGCCCCTCGGATCCTGCCGCTGCTGCCTGCGGACAGGAATGCACGCCCGAGCGCGTTGCCGAGGCCCGCGTTGCCTTGGGCATGGACCAGCCTTTCCTGGTCCAGTACGCCGACTACATCCGGGGGCTCTTTTCGCCGCGGATGATTGGTGCTCCCGGCGCACAAACGCTGTGCGAATGGCCTTGCCTTGGCAAGTCCTTCCAGACCAATGAGAACGTAGCGGACATCATTGCCCGTTCACTCCCTTACACCTTCTCCATGGCTATCGGCGCGTTGGTCCTGTGGACCATCACCGGCGTTGGCCTGGGTCTTTTGGCTGCCCTGCGGAAAGGAACGCCGATGGACAAGTTCATTGTTGGCGCGGCTTCCGTGGGCGTCTCACTGCCCATCCCCGTGACGGGCCTGTTCCTGCTGCTCCTGTTCGTCAACCAACTCCACTTGCTGCCGTTCACCACCAACGAGATCAACAGCCCCTTTGGCCCCCAAGGCCCCGGAGCATGGGTAGCCAACTACCTGTTGCCGTGGATTGCGTTGGCTGTCCTCTTCAGCGCGTCCTATATCCGGGTCACCCGCACCAACATGATCGAGACATTTGGCGAGGACTTCATCCGGACAGCCCGCGCCAAAGGCCTGGCACCGCGCACTGTCACGTTCAAGCACGGCGTGCGGGCAGGCATCACCCCAGTGGTCACCATGCTCGGCATGGACATCGGCCTGCTGCTGGGCGGAGCGGTCCTGACCGAACAGATCTTCTCCGTCCCCGGCCTGGGCTTCACGGCAGTGCATGCCGCCATCTCCGGTGACCTCCCTGTCACCATGGCCATCACCATGCTGGCAGCGTTCTTCGTGATCGTCGCCAACGTTGTGGTGGACCTCGCCTACGCCGCCATCGATCCCCGAGTGAGGCTCCAATGACCCCAGCACACAGCACAACCCAGACCGCTGGTGCCCGGCCCGGCGGTCCTGCAGCCGGCACTGCTCCCTTCCTGGAGATCCGCGACCTTACCGTGAAATTCCCAACGGACGACGGCGTAGTCTCCGCAGTGAACGGCATGGACTTTACGCTCGAACGTGGGCAAACCCTTGGCATAGTCGGCGAATCGGGATCGGGAAAATCCGTCACCAGCCAGGCCCTCATGGGCCTGCTCAAGGGCACCTCGGCGCAGGTAACTGGCCAGGCGATGTTCCAGGGCAAGGACCTTGTTGCCCTCCCCGAGTCCGCCATGCGCCAGCTCCGTGGCCGCAACATCGGCATGATCTTCCAGGACCCGCTCTCAGCACTGCACCCTTTCTACACCGTGGGCCACCAGATCGCCGAGGCATACCTGGTCCACAACAAGGCAAGCAAAAAGCAGGCCCGGGCGGCCGCCGTCGACATGCTGGGAAGGGTGGGTATCCCCAGCCCCGATCAGCGCTATGACGAGTACCCCCACCACTTCTCCGGCGGCATGCGGCAGCGTGCCATGATCGCCATGGCGTTGATCTGCGAGCCGGAGTTGTTGATCGCCGATGAGCCCACCACAGCCCTGGACGTGACGGTCCAAGCCCAGATCCTGGATTTGATGTCGGAGCTCCAGGAGGAAACCAACTCCGCGCTGATCCTCATCACGCACGACCTCGGGGTGGTGGCCGAGGCATGCAACGACGTCCTGGTCATGTACGGCGGCCAATGCGTGGAGTCCGGCCCGGTTGATGACATTTTCTACGACACCCGGCACCCCTACACCCTGGGCCTGCTCAACTCGATGCCCACGCTGACCAGTTCCTCCGGCAGGCTCGATCCCATACCCGGCCAGCCGCCGTCGCTCCTTGACCTGCCCAAAGGCTGCATCTTCAGCGCGCGGTGCCAGTACGCCGAACTCGCCGGCGACGGCGTCTGCGTCAGTCAACGCCCTGAGCTGCGGGTCGAGGACGGGCACGGCAAGCGGTGCCACTTGAGCGGCCCGCAGATCATCACCATCCGGAATTCGCGTTAGGACCCGCCATGGAACATCAGCCCATTCTCCAGGTGGAGAACCTGCAGAAACACTTCCCGCTCAAGGGCGGCTTCCTCCCGGGGACTGCCAAACGCTCAGTCAAAGCGGTCGACGGCGTATCGTTCAGTCTTGCCCGCGGCCAGACTTTGGGGCTCGTGGGCGAGTCCGGGTGCGGTAAGTCCACCACTGGCCGGATGGTTGCGCGCCTTTTGGATCCGACCGGCGGACGGATTGTGATCGACGGCGTGGACATCAGCGGGTTGCGTGGCAAGGACCTGTACAACTTCCGGCGCAAGGTCCAGATGATCTTCCAGGATCCTTTCGCTTCCCTCAATCCCCGGCAGACCGTGGGAACGGCCATCGCAGCGCCCATGGTGGCACAGAAAATCAACCCGCCGGGCGGACTCAAGAACCGGGTCAAGGAGCTGCTGGAGCAGGTGGGGCTCAAACCCGAGCACTACAACCGGTTCCCGCATGAATTCTCCGGCGGACAACGTCAGCGCGTGGGCATTGCCCGGGCCATTTCCTTGAACCCGTCAGTGATTGTGTGTGATGAGCCCGTATCCGCGCTGGACGTCTCCGTTCAGGCACAGGTGGTCAACCTGCTGCAGCAGATCCAGCGCGATACCGGTGTTTCCTACATCTTCATTGCCCATGACCTGTCCGTGGTGCGGCACATCTCCCATGAGGTCGCGGTGATGTACTTGGGAAAAATTGTTGAACAGGGGCCGCGCGAGGCCTTGTTCAGCGACCCGGGACACCCCTACACCAAGGCGCTTCTCTCCGCGGTGCCGCTGCCGGATCCCCGCGCTGCACGGGAACAAGTGAAGATCCGGCTTCGCGGCGATCTGCCCTCACCCGCCAACCCGCCCAGCGGCTGCGTCTTCCGGACCCGCTGCCCGCTGATCGGCACCTTGCCTGAGGATCAGCGGCAACGCTGCATCGACCAGATCCCCACTCCAGCCACGCCCGCTGCCCCCGCCTGCCACCACACAGGTATGGCGGAATCGGTGCTGGCAGGCGTGCAATAGATTCACTACCGAAGGAGTACCCATTGAACACCCTGATTCTCGCCGCCCGTCCTTGGGGTCAAGGGCTCAGCGACGTGAGCATCGCTGACGGCAAGATCACCGCCGTCGAACCCCATGACCCGGCCCGCAGCGTTCCGGACGGTGTCACGCTCATCTATGGCCGGGGACGGATTCTGGTGCCGTCCTTCTCCGACGTCCACGTCCACCTGGATTCCACGCGCATCGGCTTGCCGTTCCGGGAACACACCGGCGGACCGGGCGTGTGGACCATGATGATGAACGACCGCCAAAACTGGCGCAACGCGGAGGTTCCCCTGCAGGATCGCGTGAACGACACCCTGGGACGGATGATCGCACGCGGCACCACACGGGTCCGCTCCTACGCCCAGGTTGACGTGGACTGCCGGCTGGAACGCTTCGACGCCGTTGCTGCCGCCAAGGAAAAGTTTGCCGGCCAGGCGTCGGTGGAGATCATTGCCTTCCCCCAAGCCGGACTCTTGCTGGAGGAGGGCACTGTTGAACTGATGGAAGAGGCGCTCAAGGCCGGGGCCAACGTGATGGGCGGCATTGATCCGTGCACCCTGGACCGTGATCCAGCCAAGCACCTGGACATCGTCTTCGGCCTCGCGGAAAAGTACCAGGTCCCCATCGACATCCACTTGCACGAACCCGGCGAGCTGGGGGTCTTCAGCACCGACCTGGTGCTTGAGCGCACCCGTGCACTGGGCATGCAGGGCAAGGTCACCATGTCCCACGCCTATCAACTGGGCAGCGTCAACGAGGCCACCACCCGCAGGCTGATTGATGCGTTCGCGGAGCTGGACGTTTCCCTGGCCTCTGTTGCTCCTTCGGCTGCCGGGCAGTTGCCCATTCCCCTGCTGACCGAGGCCGGGGTACGGCTGGGCCTGGGCGAGGACGGCCAGCGCGATTACTGGTCCCCCTACGGCAACACCGACATGCTGGACCGCACCTGGCAGCTCGCCTTCACCCACGGCTTCCGCAAGGACGAGCTGATCGAGCACTGCCTGGCCATCGCCACCATAGGTGGCGCCAGCATCCTTGACCCGAACGCCACCAGGCTCAAGGACATAACCCACCGCCCCGGCGTCGAGGTTGGCGACCCCGCGGAACTGCTGCTGGTGGACGGCGAAACAGTGGCCTCCACCGTCATGGACCGTGGCAAGGACCGGACAGTAATCCACCAGGGCAAGATCGTGGCTGACCAGCTGGAGCTGGTCTAACCTCTGCCGAACCGCCCTTGGCCGATCCCCCGCAGTTGAACGCGGGGGATCGGCCAAGGGCGGGTTTCGTCGTTAAGCGCTACTCGCTCCGCGCTGTGGGAGCATCGTCCAGCGGCGTCCACCAGGTTACTGGCGGCGTCACCTTGAAGCGGCGGCCCGTCACCGCACTGGGTGTGATCCGGATGAACTGGTCCTTTTGCCCTGCCTCCCAGGGGAAGAGGAGGAGCCCCACGGTGTCGAGGACGTCCTGGGTGAGCTTCACAGCGGCTGCCTGGCCTTTGACCACCACGCTCCACGCCACACCCGTCTCCGCGTTAACACCGTCAGCCTCTATCGCGACGGGAGCATCGCTGAGGGCTGCGTGGAGTTTGGTGCCTTCACCTGTCCGGAACACCATGGTGCCGTGGTCTACCTTGTAGTTCACAGGAAAGATGTCCGGATGGTCCTCCACCCACACCGCGAGCCGGCCTACGGAGACACCCCTGAGGAGCTCCCAGCATTCGTTGGTTTCCAG
The DNA here is from genome assembly GCF_059739405.1 of Arthrobacter sp. TmtSoilC79. NCBI lineage: Bacteria > Bacillati > Actinomycetota > Actinomycetes > Micrococcales > Micrococcaceae > Arthrobacter > Arthrobacter sp. TmtSoilC79. The sequence continues at coordinate 3,722,848 of NZ_AP046051.1, forward strand.
GACTTCGGTGGCGGGCTTGCCTGGCTGATCGGTCCCCGATGGTGAGTTCGTCATACCGCCGAGGATACGCCGCGCAGGTGCGCCCGGACAGGGCAGGGCATACTGGATGGGTAGGGCTACCGAACCAAGCTGTGTTTGGACGCAAGGTCAGCTGGTGCCGGTGCCCGCCCAACACTGACCAGCGGCCCGCGGATGGCGAGGAACCCGGCGATGGCCAGCACCACGGCTTCAGCGGCGAGCGCCAGGAACGTCACTTCCCAACCACCGGTCATGGTGTGCAGCAATCCCGCTCCCAGCGGGCCGAGCGATGCGACGGCGAAACCTATCCCCTGGCTCATGGCGGAGAGCCGTCCTGCCGATTGGGGTCCGGCCGAGCGGATCACCACCAGGGCCATGGCGAGTCCGAAGCCTGCGCTCTGGACTACCCCGAGGATCCCGACCATGAGGAATTGCAGTTCAGCCGGCGCTGCCAATACGCCCACCAAGGCAAGCGCCACTGACAGCCCGAGCCCCGGCGCCATGATCCTCAAGATGCCGGGCCTGCCTGCGAGAACAGGGGCCAGCAAACTGGCCGGCAGCCCTGCGAGGCTGAACCACGCGAGCAGGGCGGCCGACTCTGCAGCCGGGATTCCCCGGGACACCAGATACACCGCCAGCCAGGAAGTGATGGCGAAGTACAGCATTGCTTGAAGGCCGAAAAACGCCGTCACCGCCCACGCGGTGCGCTGCTTCCTGAGGGGCAGCGCCGACTCAGCGAGGACAGGCTCGGTGTGGCCCGGCTTCGTGGTGATAGCCGACGACGTCGTGTCCCCGGCCGCCGCGCGGTTGGCACCTTCCGCTGGGGTACCTGCCGTCGGAGTACCTGCCGCCGTGGAACCTGCCACCGTGACGCTTCCTGAACGTTGGATGAGGAGGGCACCCAGGAGGGCGGGCAGCGCCCATATGACCAAAGCCCAGGGCAAGCTGCCACCGAGGAGGTGCTGCAGTGGCTGGACCAGTCCGGCACCAAGGGCTGCACCCAACCCGAATCCCATGGTGCACAGTCCTGTCCACCATCCCGTGCCCCGGTTTGCTTTGACGATCTGCGGTACCAATACGCTGGCACTCATGATGGCCATGCCGGCCAGGAAGGTTCCCGGCAGGAGAAGGGCCGGGACCAGCACACGGACGATCAGCGCCAAGGCCAGGACCACCAATGCAAGGGCAACGGCCCGTCCGGTACCCAGGCGCCTGGCCAGCCACGGCCCAATGGGACCTGAAACCCCAAAGGCCAGCACAGGCAGAGTTCCCAGCAGGGGCAGCAAAGCGGCGTCGAGCCCGAAGACCACCGGCACCTGGTTCATGACTCCGGCAACGGTGGTGATTGCGGGTCGAAGGTTAACCGACACCATCACCAGCGCAAGCAAAACCAACCCCGTTGTCAGCCGCGGACCCAGTCCAGCACCACCCTGCCGCTTCTCGCGCACGTCATTCCCCTCATAGCAACTTTGGTATACCAAGCAAGCCTAAGAGGAGAACAGGAGAAAGTAAATACCGCCAAACAAGGCAACAGGGTACAACAGTGATCCACGCCCGCCGACTTTGGAATACCAAGAAAGCCTTGCGGGCATGAGAGAACGCCCCAAACCGCCCGGGGACCTGAGAGAGCGTCCCACAAAACCCCCGGGGACCTGAAAGAGCGTCCGACCAAACCACCAGGGGAAGTGAGAGAACGTCCCCCAAAACCCAAGGGGATGTGAGAGAGCGCGGCCCGCAGGGCCGGAACGCGGCAGCGCGCGTCTAAGGGAGGAACGACCGAGCGCGCCGAGCGTTGCGGCCCTGCGGGCCACTGGCCCCACCCCACAGGCCCCACCCCGGGCATCACCCCGGGCCACACCCAAAAAAGCAGGCCTAGATAGCCTTCCCCGGGTTCAGAATCCCCTGAGGATCGAACAACTCCTTGATCCGCCGCTGCAGCTCCCGCACAGGCTCCGGCTGCTCCAGCCCGAGCCAGCGGAGTTTGTATTGGCCCACACCGTGTTCCCCTGTGATGGTCCCGCCCATATCCAGGCCCACCCGGATGGATTCATCAAGGGCAGCGTTGAGGCGCACCAAGGCGTCGGCATCGGTGGCTGGATCTACGCGGTCCATCCAAAACGTGGGGTGCAGGTTGCCGTCGCCTGCGTGGGCCACCACCTTGAGGCGTACCTGGAACCGCGCGGCCATGGCTTCGAGTTCGGCAACGAAGTCCACCAGACGGGAGCGCGGGACTGCGATGTCTTCGCCCACCCTGAATTCGTCGTCTACCTCTACGCCGCGGCTGTTGCGCCTGAGTTCCACGAGCATTTCGGCTTCGGCACTGGCTTCGGTGGTCACGGTGGCGCCGCCGTCGGCGAGTACTTGCCGGACGACGTCGGCTTCTGCCGCCGCCCCGAAGCCGTCTGTCTGGATGAGCAGGAGGGATTTGCCGCGCTTTTGGAGGTCGCCGCCGTGGAGTTCGTCGAGCTGGACCAGGGTCCCGTTGTCCAGGAGTTCCATGATGGCGGGCTGGACACGGGCCCGGCCAACCGCGAGCACGCCGGCGGCGGCGCTGCGGAAGTCCTGGTAGAACGCGGCAATGGTGTGCACTTCGCGGGGCAGGTATTTCAGGCGGACGGTCACGCCCACCACGATTCCCAGGGTCCCTTCGGAACCTACCAGCAGCGCGGTGAGGTCGTACCCGGCAACCCCTTTGAAGGTTAGGTGGCCGGTGTGCATGAGGGAGCCGTCGGCCATGACAACGTCCAGGGCCAGCACGGAATCGCGGGTTACTCCGTATTTTGCGCAGCGCAATCCGCCTGCGTTGGTGGCCACGTTGCCGCCGATGGTGGACATTTTGTAGCTGGCCGGATCGGGCGCGTACATCAGGCCGTGCTTGGCTGCTGCGGCGTTGAGGTCAGCGTTGATGACACCGGGTTCGACGACGGCGGTTTCGTCGTCGGGATTGAGCTCAAGGATACGGTTCATCCGTTCAAGGCCCAGCACGATGCATCCTTTGGTGGCGTGCGCACCTCCGGAAACGCCGGTTCCCGCGCCCCGCGCGACGATCGGTACCTGATGTGCGGCACAGGTGCGGACGATGTGTTGGACGTCTTCCACCGATTCGGCCCAGACGACGGTCAGGGGCAGATGCCTTTCCAGCATCGGGCCTTGGTCGATGGAGTAGATGGTGAGGGTTTCTTCATCATCGGCCATTTGCCCGGCCCGAAGCCCGGCCGCCAACTCCTGCAGGAAAGCCCGTTGCCCGGTTGTCGGCCGGGTCTGTTCAGCATGCCCGACCGTGCGGTCTTTGATGCGTTCCTCTGATGTACCGGCTACAGCCGTTTCGTCCGACAAAGCACTACCTCCACATGGGTGCCGCGGACACGCCAAACCGGCAGTCTTCGCAGCGTTTTCAGTGCTCACAGTCTAGCCAGAGCGGCATGGGGTCGATGCCGCGGGCTTCAGTGTCACCAGCAGGGATCACCAGGCAGGGGTCACCAGGCAGGGATAAACAGGCGGGCCTTTGCTATGGTCCGGCTCAGGGGGTGGGAAACGTTGTCCCCGGCATCGCCCAGAATCCTGCGGAGATACCACCGGCACGCACAGGCAAACACCGGCACGCAGGCAAACACTGTCGCGCAGGAAAACACCGTCGACGCCGGATGGCCCGGCAGGTGCCGAGGTCACCTTTCCGGTCCCGTACTGTGGGGCGGCAAGCAATGCCTGTCGCTGGGCAATATTGAGCATGGCGTCGGGAAGGGCTCCAAGGCCACTCCAACGCTGGTGATATGGCTCACAACTGCAAGCGCTTCCACAGCCCATCATGCGGATATGAAAACCCCACCCTGCGGAGCGGTCGAAAAGCCAGCACCCTTAGGACTGGAAACGTTTACAATTTTCCAAAATCTCTTTTACGATGTGTTCATGTCCGTTGATTCAATGCTCTCGGTTGCGACCCAAGAGCCCACTGCAGCTTTCACCCAGCTGACCCCGGTCCACGACGCCTCCACGGCGCACGGATGGTGGCGTTCGGCTGTGATTTACCAGATCTACCCGCGCTCGTTCCGCGACCTCAACGGCGACGGCGTCGGCGATCTGGCAGGGATTACCGCCGAGCTCTCCCAGTTGGCCGGATTGGGCGTCGACGCCGTGTGGTTGTCGCCGTTCTACCGCTCACCCCAACGGGACGCAGGCTACGACGTCAGCGACTACTGCGACGTCGATCCCCTGTTCGGCACCCTGGCCGACTTCGATGCCCTGATCGCCGAGGCCAACAGGCTCAACCTGCGCGTTATCGCGGACCTCGTTCCCAACCACTGCTCAGACCAGCACGTGGCCTTCCAGGCAGCACTCACTGCGGGCGCCCACAGCGCCGAGCGGGACATGTTCATTTTCCGCGACGGCCAGGGACCTAACGGCAGCGAGCCACCGAACAACTGGCAGTCCCATTTTGGCGGCCCGGCATGGACACGCATCACGGAGCCAAACGGCCGGCCGGGGCAATGGTTCCTCCACCTCTTCGATTCCTCGCAGCCTGACTTCAACTGGGACAACCCGGCGGTGCACGCTGAGTTCGAACGCGTCCTCCGCTTCTGGCTGGACCGCGGAATTTCCGGGTTCCGCGTCGACGTCGCCCACGCGCTGGTCAAGGCAGCCGGACTGCCCAACTGGGGCGGACGCCCCGACGGCAACAGCTCCGATGGCTTCCCCGGCCAGGATGCCCCGATGTTCGGCCAGCCGGCCCTCCATGACATTTACCGCCGCTGGCGTTCCATCCTGGAAGAATACGGTCCTGACCGCATCCTCTGCGCCGAAGCAAATGTGGATCCGCTCCCCCGGCTGGCCCAGTGGGTCCGCCCCGATGAAATGCACCAGGCGTTCAATTTCCCCTACCTGCATGCCGGGCTGGACGTTAACCGCCTGCGCCACATCATCACCGATTCCCTGGTGTCCCTCGACGCCGTGGGCGCTCCCAGCACCTGGGTTCTGTCCAACCACGATGTTGTCCGACACGTCTCACGGTTCGGGTACGACGGACCGGGGCCCCGCGACGGCGACGGCATCGGCCCGGACGACGCGCAGCCCAACGAAGAACTCGGACGACGCCGGGCTGCCGCGGCAACGTTGTTCATGCTCGGGCTCCCGGGCGGTGCCTACCTCTACCAAGGCGAAGAACTGGGCCTCCCCGATTCCTCCAGCATTCCAGGCAGCATGCGCCAGGACCCAACCTTCGTCCGCACGGGCGGAGCCCGCATTGGCCGCGACGGCTGCCGGGTGCCGCTGCCTTGGCGTTCGTCCGAACCCCACTCCGGGTTCGGCAGCGGCAGTGATCCCTGGTTGCCCCAGCCCGAGTCCTGGCCCGCACTGGCAAGGGACAAGCAGGAGTCCGATCCGGCGTCGCACCTTAACCTTTACCGTGCCATGCTCGCTGAACGCGCCACGCACCGGCTCGGCGAGGGCTCCCTCGCCTGGGTGGAGGACTACTGCACGGAGTCCGCACTGGCCTACCTGAACGGGAACACGCTGGTGGTCATGAACGTCGGTGCCGATCCGCTGCCACTCCCGGATGGTGCCACCATCCTGCGCAGTGCTGCGGCACTGGGTTCAGATCAAGCAGGCCCGGATCAACTAGGCTCAGGGGAGACAATCTGGCTGACAGTCAGCTGATTTTTCACCAAGGAGCGGCATGACGGGCATCAAGGACGTAGCCGAGCGCGCAGGGCTGTCCGTTGCCACGGTTTCACGGGCGCTTAGCGGCAAGGGCAACGTATCGCCCGCAAGCCGTGAGCGTGCACGCGCAGCCGCCGCCGAGCTGGGCTTTGTTCTGTCCTACCATGCTTCAAGCCTGGCCTCCGGGCGCACGCACAACGTCGGCTTGGTGGTGCCCTCGGTCCACCGCTGGTTCTTCTCAGCGGTGATCGAGGGCGTCTCGGCCGCGCTTCTCGAAGCCGGCTACGACCTCACCCTTTACAACATCGGCGAAAATACCGAGCACCGGCACAGCGTCTTCAACGACTTCCTCCTGCGCAAACGGGTTGACGCGGTGATCGCCGTGTCACTGGAACTGAGCGAAGCCGAACTTCAGCAGCTCCACGCGATGCACCGGCCAATCGTCGGCATCGGAGGTCCTTTGCCCGGAGCCTCTACCATCAGGATCGACGACTCCGCTATCGCGCGAAAGGCCACCAACCACTTGCTCGGCCTGGGTCACACCAAGATCGCGCACATTACCGGCAACGAGGCCTACGACCAAGACTTCCATCTTCCGGGAACCCGCCGGAGCGGATTCGAAGACGCAATGAACGACGCCGGATGTCCCGTCAGTCCCGAATGGATCGTTTCCGCTGACTTCACCATTGAAGGCGCCTACGCCGCAGCCAGACAGCTGCTTGCCGGCGCCCCTGACAGGCCCACAGCTGTTTTTGCCGCTTCCGACGAGATGGCCATCGGCACTATCCTGGCTGCCCGGGACTTCGGGCTCCGAATTCCGGATGACCTTTCCGTCATGGGAATCGACGGACACGACCTTGGCAACGTCCTTGGCCTGACCACCATTGACCAGGATGCCAAAGGCCAGGGAGCATTGGCTGTCCGTACACTTCTGGGTGCGATCGCCGAGGGAATGGTCCTGGAACCAGCTGACACCGAACATCCCACTAAGTTGGTGGTCCGCTCAAGCACCGCTGTTCCCAGGGCAGGGACCTCCTAGGCGTTCAGTCCTTGCCGGGATATGCCGGTGGCTCCCTCAGCAAGCCGCCGTTCCATGGTGAGCTCGCGTTTGGACGTGTCTTGCGGATAAGCCCGGCTGGCGCCTGTTGCCTCAAAGCCATGACGCCGGTAAAACGCCAGAGCCCGTGCATTGTCCTCGTGGACCCCGAGCTCGATAGTCTGTGCCCCGAGTTCTTCCCCGGCCGCTTTGCAGGCCTCGTTGAGGAGCTCATCGGCCAGACCCAAGCCGCGGAGCCGCGGAGCCACGTAAACGCTGATGAGCATGGCCTGCAGCGGCTTCTCCGGGCTTTGGGGGTGCTTGAGGACCACACGCATCAACGCGCAGAAATTGCTGCCTTCATGACCGGCATCGGCCACCAAGGTCAAGCTGTTGTCCCCGGACATGGCCGCGGCACGTTCCTGCCACTGGGTGTCGGTCTGCCGGCGTGCTGACTCAAGGCTCTCAATGTAGGCCATGGGGGTGTCCGCGAGCATTTCCAGCCGAACCTCACGCAGCAACTGCCAGTCACTCGAATGAAGCCTGCGGATCCTAGGCAATGGCTCCGCCCATGAACCTGGCGTAGCGATCCAGAACACGCGGCCAACCTTCGGCGTAGGACGCACGCGAAGCCGCGGGATCCTCGGCGCCTTCCCACCCGTCGTGGATCAGACGTACTTCGGTCCCGTCCTCCACAGCGCCAAAGACCACGCGGATCTCGGTGGACCACAGCGGAGTGCCGGCCGGATACCAGCTGGCATGGAAAGACAGTGGGGGCTGCCAGTCGTCGATGGTGCCCCAGACCGAGGTACGCCCGTCCTCGGCCGTCTCAAGAATCAGGTTCTCTTCGAACTCCACATGGGACCCAACGCCGTAGACACTCTCTTGCTCCAGCGGCCACCACAGGTGCGGATGATCGGTGAATCCTTGGAAAGCGTGCGAAATGTTGGTGGGCACTACAACGCTGAAGATGAGAGGCTCCAGTGCACCGCCCACTGGCTGTGACGGCTCGGACTCAGAGGCTGGGTGGCTGAAGAGGTTTTCCATGACCACCAACTCTACCGGTGCCGGCAGAAAGCTACCTGGCCGGTGTTCTGGTGGCGACCGGGGCCGTGCTGGTCTGGTCCGGTCCGGTCCGTGAAACGGTGGTTGCGAGGGTGGTCCGTAAAAGGTGGTTGTGGTGGTTAAAGGGGAAGAGCCCCGACCTGTGGTCGGGGCTCTTGCCTAATGTGTGTCCGGCGGTGTCCTACTCTCCCACACCCTCCCGGGTGCAGTACCATCGGCGCTGTGGGTCTTAGCTTCCGGGTTCGGAATGGGACCGGGCGTTTCCCCCACGCTATGACCGCCGTAACCTTTTTACCCGTCCCGGTCTGACCGGACACCCTGTGTTGGGGGTGTGGTTGTCCTGGGTGGGAAGTTTGTGGTTACAACTGTGGTGCTTGGTTGTTATTCAGTTGTTTGGTTCCTGTGAACGGTTGTTGTTCGGGAACCACATAGTGGACGCGTGCAGTGTGTTTGTGTGGTGTAAGTTGTTGGCCTATTAGTACCGGTCAGCTTCACGAGTCTTTAGTCCTCGCTTCCACATCCGGCCTATCAACCCAGTGGTCTGGCTGGGGGCCTCTCACACATAATGTGTATGGAAATCTCATCTTGAAGCGAGCTTCCCGCTTAGATGCTTTCAGCGGTTATCCCATCCGAACGTAGCTAATCAGCGATGCACTTGGCAGTACAACTGACACACCAGAGGTTCGTCCGTCCCGGTCCTCTCGTACTAAGGACAGCCCTTCTCAAATTTCCTGCGCGCGCAGCGGATAGGGACCGAACTGTCTCACGACGTTCTAAACCCAGCTCGCGTACCGCTTTAATGGGCGAACAGCCCAACCCTTGGGACCTACTCCAGCCCCAGGATGCGACGAGCCGACATCGAGGTGCCAAACCATGCCGTCGATATGGACTCTTGGGCAAGATCAGCCTGTTATCCCCGAGGTACCTTTTATCCGTTGAGCGACGGCCATTCCACAATGTACCGCCGGATCACTAGTCCCGACTTTCGTCCCTGCTTGAGATGTCTCTCTCACAGTCAAGCTCCCTTGTGCACTTACACTCGACACCTGATTGCCAACCAGGCTGAGGGAACCTTTGGGCGCCTCCGTTACTTTTTAGGAGGCAACCGCCCCAGTTAAACTACCCATCAGGCACTGTCCCTGACCCGGATCACGGGCCGAAGTTAGATGTCCAAAGTGACCAGAGTGGTATTTCAACGATGACTCCACCCGAACTGGCGTCCGGGTTTCAACGTCTCCCACCTATCCTACACAAGCCACTCCGAACACCAATACCAAACTATAGTAAAGGTCTCGGGGTCTTTCCGTCCTGCTGCGCGTAACGAGCATCTTTACTCGTACTGCAATTTCGCCGAGTTTATGGTTGAGACAGCGGGGAAGTCGTTACTCCATTCGTGCAGGTCGGAACTTACCCGACAAGGAATTTCGCTACCTTAGGATGGTTATAGTTACCACCGCCGTTTACTGGGGCTTAAATTCTCAGCTTCGCCCACAAGGGGCTAACCGGTCCTCTTAACCTTCCAGCACCGGGCAGGAGTCAGTCCGTATACATCGTCTTGCGACTTCGCACGGACCTGTGTTTTTAGTAAACAGTCGCTTCCCCCTGGTCTCTGCGGCCCACACCCGCTCACGGAGAGCAAGTCTCCATCACGGGGCAGGCCCCCCTTCTCCCGAAGTTACGGGGGCATTTTGCCGAGTTCCTTAACCATAATTCTCTCGATCGCCTTGGTATTCTCTACCTGATCACCTGTGTCGGTTTGGGGTACGGGCGGCTAAAACCTCGCGTCGATGCTTTTCTTGGCAGCATAGGATCACCGGATCCCCCCTTACGGGAGTCCCATCAGATCTCAGGCACGTGCTCGAAGCACACAGGAACGGATTTGCCTATCCCTGACCCTACATCCTTAGACCGGGGCAACCATCGCCCGGCCCGGCTACCTTCCTGCGTCACACCTGTTAATACGCTTACCTCCCAGGATCAGGTCCCGCGCTCGGCCAAAACCCACAACACCACAAGGGTGAGCGGGCAGGCTCCGGGCGGTTAGTATCCCCCGCTTGGCATGGGCGGTTTTTCGCCGGTACGGGAATATCAACCCGTTGTCCATCGACTACGCCTGTCGGCCTCGCCTTAGGTCCCGACTTACCCAGGGCAGATTAGCTTGACCCTGGAACCCTTGATCATTCGGCGGACGGGTTTCTCACCCGTCTTTCGCTACTCATGCCTGCATTCTCACTCGTGTAGGCTCCACCGCTGGTTTACACCGCGACTTCACTGCCCACACGACGCTCCCCTACCACTCCACACCCCTGAACCACGAAGGCTAGGGCAATGTGTGAAATCCACAACTTCGGCGGTGTACTTGAGCCCCGCTACATTGTCGGCGCGGAATCACTTGACCAGTGAGCTATTACGCACTCTTTCAAGGATGGCTGCTTCTAAGCCAACCTCCTGGTTGTCTTCGCAACTCCACATCCTTTCCCACTTAGCACACGCTTAGGGGCCTTAGTTGGTGGTCTGGGCTGTTTCCCTCTCGACTATGAAGCTTATCCCCCACAGTCTCACTGCTGCGCTCTCACTTACCGGCATTCGGAGTTTGGCTGACGTCAGTAACCTTGTAGGGCCCATCGGCCATCCAGTAGCTCTACCTCCGGCAAGAAACACGCAACGCTGCACCTAAATGCATTTCGGGGAGAACCAGCTATCACGGAGTTTGATTGGCCTTTCACCCCTACCCACAGCTCATCCCCTCCATTTTCAACTGAAGTGGGTTCGGTCCTCCACGACGTCTTACCGTCGCTTCAACCTGGCCATGGGTAGATCACTCCGCTTCGGGTCTAGATCACGCCACTACACTCGCCCTATTCAGACTCGCTTTCGCTACGGCTACCCCACACGGGTTAACCTCGCGACGTAACACTAACTCGCAGGCTCATTCTTCAAAAGGCACGCCGTCACCAGAATCAGACTGGCTCCGACGGATTGTAAGCACACGGTTTCAGGTACTGTTTCACTCCCCTCCCGGGGTACTTTTCACCTTTCCCTCACGGTACTGGTCCGCTATCGGTCATTAGGAAGTATTTAGGCTTATCAGGTGGTCCTGACAGATTCGCACGGGATTTCTCGGGCCCCGTGCTACTTGGGATACTCTCCAGGCTGCACACAACATTACGGTTACGGGGCTCACACCCTCTCTGGCCGGCCTTTCAAGACCGTTCACCTATGCACGCACATCACCCCACTGGTCCGGCAGAACCAGAACGGAAAGTCCCACAACCCCGCCCATGCAACGCCCGCCGGCTATCACACATGGAAACGGTTTAGCCTGATCCGCGTTCGCTCGCCACTACTAACGGAATCACTATTGTTTTCTCTTCCTGCGGGTACTGAGATGTTTCACTTCCCCGCGTTCCCCCCACGCACCCTATGTGTTCAGATGCGGGTCACACAATCACCTTGCAGCGTTGTGCGGGGTTTCCCCATTCGGACATCCTGGGATCAACGCTCGGTTATCAACTCCCCCAGGCTTATCGCAGATTCCTACGTCCTTCTTCGGCTCCTAATGCCAAGGCATCCACCGTGTGCCCTTAAAAACTTGACCACACAAGATCAATAAACTTACTCGAGAGAACCACGAGCCACTTGGGCCCAAGGTTCATTCATAAGAAATTGCTGTAGAAACACACACACCAACCACCCCCACCCACCCAAAAAAGGGAAGGACAAAAGGATAATCAGCCACCGTGCATGTTTCAGATGCTCGCGTCCACTATGTAGTTCTCAAACAACAACCCCATCAACCAGCCCCCCACCCACCACAACCCACACACCAACGTGCACGGACCATGACAAACAGACAAGGAAAACCGGAAGCAGGAACAAAAGAAACACCAGAAGATGCCCCCCTGCATTGCTGCAAAAAGGTCCTGTTGCCTCAGGACCCAACAGTGCGCCAAACACAACCCACCAACCACGCCCCAGCAGCGTTCCACACACCCCACACCCCCCAAAAGAGGACACAAGATGCCGTACTAACACCAGGACACAACCAGCAAAGGCCATGCCAAAAAATGATTTGTTGATATTCCACCCATGAGCACCCACCGCAGAACAAACGCCTGCGCAATGGGCAACACTGGCAACCCGTCATCCACCCATGCAGGCAAACAACACGACTGCTAGCAGCTCCTTAGAAAGGAGGTGATCCAGCCGCACCTTCCGGTACGGCTACCTTGTTACGACTTAGTCCCAATCGCCGGTCCCACCTTCGACGGCTCCCCCCACAAGGGTTAGGCCACCGGCTTCGGGTGTTACCAACTTTCGTGACTTGACGGGCGGTGTGTACAAGGCCCGGGAACGTATTCACCGCAGCGTTGCTGATCTGCGATTACTAGCGACTCCGACTTCATGGGGTCGAGTTGCAGACCCCAATCCGAACTGAGACCGGCTTTTTGGGATTAGCTCCACCTCACAGTATCGCAACCCTTTGTACCGGCCATTGTAGCATGCGTGAAGCCCAAGACATAAGGGGCATGATGATTTGACGTCGTCCCCACCTTCCTCCGAGTTGACCCCGGCAGTCTCCTATGAGTCCCCGCCATAACGCGCTGGCAACATAGAACGAGGGTTGCGCTCGTTGCGGGACTTAACCCAACATCTCACGACACGAGCTGACGACAACCATGCACCACCTGTAAACCGACCGCAAGCGGGGCACCTGTTTCCAGGTATTACCGGTTCATGTCAAGCCTTGGTAAGGTTCTTCGCGTTGCATCGAATTAATCCGCATGCTCCGCCGCTTGTGCGGGCCCCCGTCAATTCCTTTGAGTTTTAGCCTTGCGGCCGTACTCCCCAGGCGGGGCACTTAATGCGTTAGCTACGGCGCGGAAAACGTGGAATGTCCCCCACACCTAGTGCCCAACGTTTACGGCATGGACTACCAGGGTATCTAATCCTGTTCGCTCCCCATGCTTTCGCTCCTCAGCGTCAGTTACAGCCCAGAGACCTGCCTTCGCCATCGGTGTTCCTCCTGATATCTGCGCATTTCACCGCTACACCAGGAATTCCAGTCTCCCCTACTGCACTCTAGTCTGCCCGTACCCACTGCAGAACCGGAGTTGAGCCCCGGTCTTTCACAGCAGACGCGACAAACCGCCTACGAGCTCTTTACGCCCAATAATTCCGGATAACGCTTGCGCCCTACGTATTACCGCGGCTGCTGGCACGTAGTTAGCCGGCGCTTCTTCTGCAGGTACCGTCACTTTCGCTTCTTCCCTACTGAAAGAGGTTTACAACCCGAAGGCCGTCATCCCTCACGCGGCGTCGCTGCATCAGGCTTGCGCCCATTGTGCAATATTCCCCACTGCTGCCTCCCGTAGGAGTCTGGGCCGTGTCTCAGTCCCAGTGTGGCCGGTCACCCTCTCAGGCCGGCTACCCGTCGTCGCCTTGGTAGGCCATTACCCCACCAACAAGCTGATAGGCCGCGAGTCCATCCAAAACCACAAAAGCTTTCCACCCCCCACCATGCGATGAGGAGTCATATCCGGTATTAGACCCAGTTTCCCAGGCTTATCCCAGAGTCAAGGGCAGGTTACTCACGTGTTACTCACCCGTTCGCCACTAATCCCCCAGCAAGCTGGGATCATCGTTCGACTTGCATGTGTTAAGCACGCCGCCAGCGTTCATCCTGAGCCAGGATCAAACTCTCCGTTGAAGTAAAACAAATCAAACAGACACAACCACACCCACCGGAAATAACGACAGGACGCGGCTGCACAAAATTCGAAACCAGCTGAAAACCAGACCACCACACACGGGGGTGCGCAGCAATCCGGCCATAATTTCAACCAATCAATAAAACAATCGGCATCAACAAACTTGGCACACTATTGAGTTCTCAAACAACAGACACTACCGGCACCACCCACACCCACCAGGGTCCAGGATCGCTCCGGAGCAACTTTTCAAACTTACCGGCTAGCTTCACCTGAGTCAAATCGTCAAGACTGACTTGATTTTTCCTTGCGGTTTCTTGTCAGTTTGCGGTCTCAACCAGTGGAGCAGCGCGGGTACTAACTATACCCACACTTTGCCCCCGTTGGCAAAGCCACCTTGGTGAGGGCCGCCGTCGTCGGACGTTTGCCCCTGAACCGGGCCGCAAACCAAAGCCGGGCGGAACCAGCAACGCTCCCCCACCTGAGTGAGAGAGCGTTGCTCGAAAGCGGCCGTTATGTGAGAGAGGGACGCTGGAAAAGGGCGGTGACGTGGGAGAGGGTCAGTCCGCCAGGGTGAACCACGAAGCGCCGAGCGGTGGCAGGGTGACTGTCAACGCTGCGGGCTGCCCATCTGCTCCGGGAGTCGATGCCGTCAGGGATCCTGCATTCAGGACTCCGGAGCCGCCGTAGGTTTCGGAGTCGGTATTGAGGACTTCGGTCCATTCCCCGGCAGCAGGCACACCAAGGATGTAGTCCTTGTGCGGAGCACCGGAGAAGTTCACTGCGCACACCAAGGGTTTGCCCTCGTGGTCCCAACGGATGAAGGTGAGGACGTTGTGGTCAGCGTCCGCGCCGTTGATCCACTGGAAACCGCCGGCCTCGTTGTCCCGCTGGTACAAGGATGGTGTGGAGGTGTAAAGCCCGTTCAAATCCTTGATCAAGAGTTGCAGTCCGCGGTGTGCGGGAATGTCAGCGAGGAACCAATCCAGTCCGTACTGTTCGGACCACTCTGCTTCCTGGCCGAACTCGGTACCCATGAAGATCAGCTGCTTGCCCGGGTGCGCCCACTGGTAGGCGAAGAACGCACGCAGGTTTGCCAGCTGCTGCCAACGGTCCCCTGGCATCTTCCGCAGCATGGAGCCCTTGCCGTGAACTACTTCATCGTGGCTGATGGGCAGCAGGAAGTTCTCGGTGAAAGCGTAAACCAGGGAGAACGTGATGGTGCCGTGGTGCCACTTGCGGTTGATGGGGTCCTCTGAAATGTACTTGAGGGAATCGTGCATCCACCCCATGTTCCATTTGAGTCCGAAGCCCAGCCCGCCGTGGTTGGTGGGAGCGGTGACGCCGGGGAATGCCGTGGATTCCTCGGCAATGATGATGGCTCCCGGGTGCGACTTGTAGACCGTGGCGTTGACTTCCTGCATGAAGGAAATCGCTTCAAGGTTTTCGCGGCCGCCAAACTTGTTGGGCCTCCACTGGCCTTCCTCGCGGGAATAGTCCAGGTAAATCATGGACGCCACAGCGTCTACGCGCAGGCCGTCGATGTGGAATTCCTCCAGCCAGTACAGCGCGTTGGCCACCAGGAAGTTCCGGACCTCGCTGCGTCCAAAGTCGAAGATCAAGGTTCCCCAGTCCGGGTGCTCCCCCAGCGCGGGATCGGAGTGCTCATAGAGCGGCTGGCCGTCGAACTGCGCCAGGGCCCAGGAATCCTTGGGGAAATGGGCGGGGACCCAGTCCAAGAGCACACCAATTCCGGCCTGGTGGAGGGAGTCCACCAGGAACCGGAACTCATCCGGATGGCCGAAGCGTGACGTCGGCGCGAAGTAGGAGGTCACCTGGTAACCCCACGAACCACCGAAGGGGTGCTCGGCCACCGGCATGAACTCGACGTGCGAGAAGCCAAGCCATTTGACGTAGTCAACCAGCTCTTTGGCGAGCTCTTTGTAGCCAAGGCCCAGCCGCCATGAGCCCAAGTGGACTTCGTAGACGCTCATCGGCGAATTGTGCGGGTCCTTTTGGGCCCGGGCCGCCATCCATTCCGCATCCTTGAAGCGGTAGCCGGGTTCAACCACGCGCGATGCCGTCAACGGCGGGACCTCGGTACCGAACGCCAGGGGGTCGGCCTTCTCTATCCAGTGACCGGCCTTGGTCAGGATCTCGTATTTGTAGCACGCCCCTGCTACAACGCCCGGAATGAAGATTTCCCACACCCCGGAGGAGCCCAGGGACCGCATGCCGTGGGATCGACCGTCCCACCCGTTGAAATCGCCCTTCACCCGGACGGCTTGGGCATTGGGAGCCCAGACGGCGAAGGAGACACCGTCCACCTCGCTGAGCGCGGAGCGATAATGCTGGACGTGCGCACCAAGCACATCCCAGAGGCGCTCGTGGCGTCCTTCGCCGATCAGGTGCAGGTCCACCTCACCCACGGTAGGCAGGTAGTGGTACGGGTCATCGATGGTGACGGGTTCGACGTCGTACACCACTTCCAGACGGTAGTCCGGCACGTGGCCCGCCTGCAGGGGTTCAAGGACGGCAGTCCAGACGCCGTGGGACTCGTGCGTGGCCTCGGTACGGCCCGCCTCGGTCACCACTGCCACGGACTTGGCGAGGTGCTTCACAGTACGGATGGTGACGTGTCCGTGGTCGTCCAAGTGGGCGCCGAGGACCGAATGCGGCGCGTGGTAGGCGCCGGCTGCCACGCGTTCCAAGGTCTCGGAGTCCACGTGCAGGGGAACTCGGGGCCGTTCGGTGCGTGCAGAGCCAGTCATGTCATTACCTTCCGCTATAGCTGCCGCGTGCTTTCCGCGGTTTGTGTTGTCGAGGATTCGTCGCGATGCATTCACCGGGATGGCCAGCCAATCCGGCCGGTTCCGCAGCTCGTACACCACCTCGTATAAGGCCTTGTCCAGCCACAATGCCACAAAGAGCGGCGAGCGGCGGTCTATGGTTCCCGGGGTGACATCGCTGTACCCCTCGAGGAACGCTGCAGCACAGTCATCCACCCAGGTTTCGGGCACCTTGGCTGCGGTTTCCTCGTTTTCGCGTTCGGCAGCACCGGCGGCGTAGTCGAATGACCGCAGCATGCCCGTCACGTCGCGCAGGGGAAGATCGGGGCTGTTGCGCTCGTCGATGGTCCGGAGCGGCTCACCCTCGAAGTCGAGGATGGCCCAGCGGCCGGCCTGCCCATCGCTGCCGGACACGGACCCTTCGCCGGGAACCAGCAGAATCTGTCCCAGGTGGAGATCACCATGGACGCGCTGCAACTGCCCTACGTCCCTGGGATCCAGAGCCGCCAGCAGTTCCTCAAGGTTCCCGTCATAAGGCCCGACGGCGGACGCGGCCTCCGCCCAGGACTGGCGGACGCGCCGGGCTACAGTGGCAATGATGTCCGGGCCCTGTTCCTGTCCGTCCTGGGTGCCGAAAGTTTCTGCAAGCCTGGCATGAACGGTCGCCGTGGCGGCTCCGAGACCCCGGGCCTCTGCAGTGAAATCCTTGCCTGCAGCGGCCGCTTCCACCGCCAACCGCCAGGCATCCAGCCCACCGAGCAGGAATTCGTGCGCCACGGTCAGTTCGCCGGTGGCCACCGTGGATCCGCTCGTTCCCGGCCCATCCCAGGAACCGGTGATCCAACCCAGCGTGGCGGGAACCTCACTGGTCCCGGCTGCGGTCAGGGCAGCGCCAAGTTCAACCTCAGGGTTTTTTCCGGCCGCCAGCACGCGGAAGATCTTCAGGATGGCGGCAGAGTCACCGTCGTCGATGATGACTGAGGTGTTGGACTGCTCACCGGACAGGACACGGACCGAGGTGGGGTCTCCCGGTAGCGAAACGCGGCCACGGGTCAGGTGCCCCTGGGCGCCGGCCGTGCCTTGGCCCGGAACAGTTCCTTCGCTCCGCATGAGCTTCAGCCACGCGGTGACGAATTCCGAATCGTAGACGGCGTCGTACACCAGGCGCAGGCCGGAATCGTCAGTAAACTCGCCCAACAGTGCTGCCGGAGCATCCACCAGTGGTTGTTTCCTGTAACTCAGCGGAACCTGCACCACGTCAGTCCGGGGACCGCCGTCGGCCGTCCGGTAGGTGACCGCCAGCAACACCACCTCAAACGCGGTATCGCCGTCGGCACCGGGCAGCCTGAAGCCACCCACCTGCTTCAGGGCAAAGTCGGGGCTCTTGACGGGGAACCAGCGCTTGCCTGGCAGCCAGGTCAGGAGAAGTCCTTCAATGGAGGGGTTCAAGTTGTCCTTGCTCATCTCATCCTTTGGAGGTCACCACGGGAATCGCCTGGGTAAAAGGCGACGAGGGATTGGAAAAGGCCGAGCGCACCCGCAGCCAATAGAAGCTGTGGCTGCCCAGCATCACGGTCAGGTGACCGTTGTCTCCGACGGCCGGGAAGGGCTGGCCGCCGAAAATATCGCGCAGGCCGCGGCCCGCGAATTCGGGGATGTCCAACGTTGCCGCGACTGGGTGCTGCGAGAGGTTGAAGACGCACAAAATGGTCTCTGCGTCCTCGCCCTCGGGATTGCCCGCCGGCAATTCCCGTACGTAGGCCAGCACCACTTCATGGTCGGCTTCGATGTGCCGGAAGCCGCCCAGGCCGAACACCGGATGGTTCTTGCGGACGCTGAGGATCTGCCGGGTCCAGCGCAGCAGTGAACCGGAGTGCGCGGCCTCGGCCTCAACGTTGGCCATGCTGTAGTTGTAAACCAGGGACTGGATGACCGGAAGGTACAGCTTGCCCGGATCAGCTCCGGAGAACCCCGCATTGCGATCCGGGTTCCATTGCATCGGAGTCCTGACGGCATCGCGGTCATCGAGCCAGATGTTGTCCCCCATGCCGATCTCGTCGCCGTAGTACAAGAAGGGACTGCCCGGAAGGGA
Organism: Arthrobacter sp. TmtSoilC79; assembly: GCF_059739405.1. Taxonomy (NCBI): domain Bacteria; kingdom Bacillati; phylum Actinomycetota; class Actinomycetes; order Micrococcales; family Micrococcaceae; genus Arthrobacter; species Arthrobacter sp. TmtSoilC79. The sequence goes on from NZ_AP046051.1 coordinate 3,741,211, forward strand.
AAGAAGCAGGGCATTGATGAGTTCGATCTCGGAACGGGAGTTGTCCAGCAACGGCGCCAGTCTCCGCCGGATGCCGATGTTTGCCCGCATCCGGGGATCAGGGGCATACCATCCCAGCATGGCGGCCCGTTCCTCGGCCGGCACCATCTCCAGCGTGAGTTCATCGTGGTTGCGAAGGAACGTCCCCCACTGGGCACCCTTGGGAATTTCCGGAGTGTCCCGCAAGGTCTCGATGATCGGAGCGGCTTTCTGGTCCCGGAGGGCGTAGTACAGCCTGGGCATGATGGGGAAATGGAACGCCATATGGCACTCAGGCGCTTCCTCCGTGCCGAAGTACTCCACCACTTCATGCGGCGGCTGGTTGGCCTCGGCAATGATCACCCGGCCGGGATAATTCGCGTCCACCATGCGGCGAAGATCCTGCAGGAACGTGTGTGTTGCCGGCAGGTTCTCGCAGTTGGTGCCGTCTTCCTCGAACAGGTACGGAATGGCATCCGCACGGAAGCCATCGATCCCCTGGTCCAGCCAGAACCGGATCACGTCATAGAGGGCTTCAATGACCTTGGGGTTCTCGAAGTTCAGGTCCGGCTGGTGGGAGAAGAAACGGTGCCAGAAGAACTGGCGCCGGATGGGATCGAACGTCCAGTTGGATTCCTCGGTGTCAACGAAGATGATGCGGGCGTCCTGGTACTTCTCGTCCGTATCGCTCCATACGTAGAAATCTCCATAGGGACCCGTGGGGTCCTTCCGGGATTCCTGGAACCAGGGATGCTGGTCCGAGGTGTGGTTCAGCGGAAGATCGATGATGACCCGAACGCCCCTGGCGTGGGCCTCGGCCACCAGCCGCTTGAAGTCGCTGATGGTGCCGAACTCGTCCAGGACCGAGGTGTAGTCCGCAATGTCATAGCCGCCATCGCGCAACGGGGAATGGAAGAACGGCGGCAACCACAGGCAGTCGACGCCCAGCCACTGCAGGTAGTCCAGTTTCTCGATCAAGCCATGGAAATCACCGGAACCATCCCCGTTGGCATCCGCAAAGGCCCGCACCAGTACCTCGTAGAAGACTGCCTTCCGGTACCAGTGTGGATCATGCTGGAGACCGGGGGCGTTCAACTCGAAGGTGTTCTTCGGAGTGAAGTACTGGCTCGGGTTCTGCGGAGAAAAACTCACTAAGGCTGCCTCCGGATGCTCAGGATGTGCGCGGGTTCACCATGGGCATCCAGCCGGACGTAGTTGTGCTCGCCCCACTCCCAGCTCTGGCCGGTGATCAGGTCATCCACCCAGAACCGGCCGTCCTCGTTGAGGTCGCCCGGGTCCAGTTGCAGGGCGGCAAGATTCAGCGAAACCGTGCTTTCGCGGGCGCTGTGCGGATCCACGTTGACCACCATGATCAAGGTGTCCTTGGTGCCGTCCGGCAACGTCTTGTGCTTGGAGTACACGATCGTGGCGTCATCTGTGCTGCTGTGCAGGGTCAGGTTCTGCAGGTCACCCAGGGCTACGTGATCCTTGCGGATGGTGTTGAGCCTGGTGATGTACGGCGTCAGGGTGCGCCCGGATTCCGCTGCGCCTTCCCAGTCCCTGGCCTTGTACTCGTACTTTTCGTTGTCGATGTACTCCTCGGCGCCCGGGCGGGCCACGTGCTCGTAGAGCTCGTACCCTGCGTAGACGCCCCAGAGGGGGCTGGCCGTTGCAGCAAGTGCAGCCCGGATGCGGAAGGCTGCCGGACCGCCATACTGCAGGTACTCGGTGAGGATGTCCGGGGTGTTCACAAAGAAGTTCGGCCGGAAGAACGCCGCGGTCTCACGGCTGACCTCGTGGAAGTACTGCTCCAGCTCAGTCTTGGTGTTCCGCCACGTGAAGTAGGTGTAGGACTGCTGGAATCCGGCACGGCCCAGGGCGTGCATCATGGGCGGACGGGTAAAGGCCTCCGCCAGGAAGACAACCTCGGGGTTCTTTTTGTTGATCTTGCCGATCAACCATTCCCAGAACCACACGGGCTTGGTGTGCGGGTTGTCCACACGGAAAACCTTGACGCCGTGGCTGATCCACAGCTGGACGATCCGCAGGATTTCCTTGGAAAGGCCGGCCGGATCGTTGTCAAAGTTCAGCGGATAGATGTCCTGGTACTTCTTCGGCGGGTTCTCTGCGTAGGCGATGGAACCATCCACGCGCGTAGTGAACCACTCAGGGTTGGACGTCACCCAAGGGTGGTCGGGCGCCGCTTGCAAGGCAAGGTCCAGGGCAACTTCGAGTCCAAGCTCATTGGCGCGTGCCACGAACGCATCAAAGTCCTCAAACGTCCCCAGCTCCGGGTGGATGGCGTCATGGCCGCCGTCCTTGGAACCGATGGCCCAGGGCGAACCCGGATCCTGCGGTCCCGGCGTGAGCGTGTTGTTGCGTCCCTTGCGGTGCTGGAAACCGATCGGGTGGATGGGTGGCAGGTAGATGATGTCGAAGCCCATGTCCGCAACGGCGTCGAGCCTCCTGGCCGCCGTACGGAAATTGCCTGACGTCCACGCTCCGGTGGAGTGATCCAGCACGGCACCCTCGGAGCGGGGGAAGAACTCGTACCAGGAGCCACGTCCCGCGAGGTCGCGCTCCACCTGCAGCGGGAAGCGCTCGGACACGGTCACCAGTTCGCGGATCGGAACGCGTCCGACGGCGGCCTGCACCTCAGGGCTGAAACCGGCGCCAAGGCGCTCCTCGGCGGTCTTGGTGGTGTCGCCAAGCACAACGGAAGCGGCACGCAAGGTGCGCTTTTCCGCAGCGCTGCGTCCGGCGTCGTCATCGGCTGCTTCGGCCAGGAGGGCAGCGCCCTCGGCGAGCATCAACTCGACGTCGATGCCGGCTCCGACCTTGACTTCGGCATTGTGGTGCCAGGTGCCGTAGCGGTCATGCCAGGCTTCAATGACGAAGGACCAGGCTCCGGTGCCGGTGGGCGTGATCAGGCCCTCCCAGCGGTCCAGGCCCTTCCACTGCTCGCCCTCGGCCGGGGACAGGCGGACGCGCTGGCGCTCCTTGCCCCTGGGATCGAGCAGGACAGCGGACACGCCGAGCTGGTCATGGCCTTCCCGGAAGACCGTGGCGCCGACAACGAGGTCCTCTCCCGGCAATGCCTTCGCCGGGAAACGGCCACCCTCAACCACCGGCTGCACGGCAGTGATGGGGAACCGGCCGAAGCGGAGTCCCTGGGTGATGTCCGTAGTCGTCTTGGATTTCAGAGCGGTGATGGTTCGCGCGGTTTTCGTCACAACCACGACGTTAGCGAGAAAAATCACAGAATGCTAAGCACACGACCTATCTACCCGACGCAAGATGACTTTTACCTAAAAGAAACCCAATCCAGTTCCGGCTGCCATGTGAGTCCGTTAGTGTGGCGCTCGTGAAGGCTATTCGAAGGTTTACAGTCCGTACCGTCCTCCCCGAGCCCATCCGGCCCCTGGCCCGATTGGCGACCAATCTGCGCTGGTCCTGGCACCGGCCCACACGGGAACTTTTCGCGAGCCTCAACCCGGCTCTCTGGGAGGCCTCGCAGCACGACCCCATAGCGCTTCTGGGGTCCATCAGCCGCGAACAACTGCAGGACCTCGCAAACGACGGCGAACTGGTGGGCCGCGTCCAGGACGCCGCCTCCGACCTGGACCGTTACCTCAGCGAGCCCCGCTGGTACCAGGGCCTCGGTGAAGATGCACCGGCCTGCATTGCGTACTTCTCCCCCGAGTTCGGCATCACTGAAGTTCTGCCCCAGTACTCCGGCGGCCTTGGCATCCTCGCCGGAGACCACCTCAAAGCCGCCTCGGACCTCGGCGTGCCGCTGATCGGCGTCGGGCTCCTCTACCAGGCCGGCTACTTCAAGCAGTCCCTGTCCCGCGACGCCTGGCAGCAGGAAACATACCCGGTACTGGACCCCGACGGATTGCCGCTGACCCTCCTCCGCCACCCCGGCAAGGACGGCATGCCCGGCAAGCCCGTCCACATCTCCCTTCCCTTGCCCAACGGCCGCGAGCTCCACGCGCACGTCTGGCGTGCCGACGTCGGGCGCGTTCCGCTGCTGCTGCTGGACTCCAACGTTCCCTCCAACGACGAAGCCGCCCGCGGCATCACGGACCGCCTGTACGGCGGCGGAGGCGACCACCGGCTCCAGCAGGAACTGCTCCTGGGCATGGGCGGCGTCAAGGCCCTCCGCGTCTACCAGGAACTCACCGGCACCCCCGCGCCGGAAGTGTTCCACACCAACGAAGGCCACGCCGGGTTCCTGGGCATCGAACGGATCCAGGAAGCGATGTCCGATCCCGCCGAGCCCCTCAGCTGGGACGAGGCCCTGGCCGCCGGACGCGCATCCACCGTCTTCACGACGCACACGCCCGTCCCCGCCGGCATTGACCGTTTCGAGACCGTCCAGATCAAGCACTTCTTCGAAGCCGGCCTGGCTCCGGCCGTGCCCACGGACCGCATCCTGGAACTCGGCCGTGAAAACTTCGACGGCGGCAACCCTTCGGTCTTCAACATGGCAGTGATGGGTTTGCGCCTGGCGCAGCGTGCCAACGGCGTGGCCAAGCTTCACGGCGTGGTCTCCCGTGAAATGTTTGCCGGCCTGTGGCCAGGATTCGACCACTCGGAAATCCCCATCACCTCCGTCACCAACGGCGTCCACGTCCCCACCTGGGTGGACCCCCGCATCTCCACTCTTGCCCGCACCCAGTTCGGTGCCGAAGCCGAGGCGTTGGGCCGCTGGGACCTTGCCTACAACGTCAGCGACGAAGACGTCTGGGCACTGCGCCGGGAGCTGCGCGCCCAGCTCATCGAGGACGTCCGACGCCGGCTCCGGGCCTCCTGGAAAAAGCGCGGCGCAGCCGACGCCGAACTCGGCTGGACCGACTCCGTACTGGACCCGGACGTGCTCACCATTGGCTTCGCACGCCGCGTACCCACCTACAAGCGCCTCACCCTCATGCTCCGCGATCCCGCCCGCCTGAAGGCCCTCCTGCTGGATCCCAAACACCCCATCCAACTGGTCATCGCCGGCAAGTCGCATCCCGCAGACGACGCCGGCAAGAAAATGATCCAGGACCTGGTCCGCTTCACCGACGATCCCGAAGTCCGGCACAGGATTGTGTTCCTGCCCAACTACGACATCGCCATGGCACGGACCCTGTTCCCCGGCTGCGACGTGTGGCTCAACAACCCCCTCCGCCCGCTCGAAGCCTGCGGCACTTCCGGCATGAAAGCCGCCATCAACGGCTCGCTCAACCTCTCCGTCCTGGACGGCTGGTGGGACGAAATGTTCGACGGCGAAAACGGGTGGGCAATCCCCACCGCCAACAACGGTGCCTCAGCCGACGAACGCGACGACATCGAAGCGTCCGCGCTCTACGAACTCCTCGAAAACCAGGTAGCCCCGCGCTTCTACGGCACCACCGTGGCCCAAGGCGCCGGAGCTGCAGGACCGTCCGAGTCCAGCCGCGAAACAGTGCCCACGCACTGGGTGTCCATGATCAAGCACACCCTGGCGAACCTCGGCCCCGCCGTTTCCGCTGAACGCATGCTCCACGATTACGTCAACAACCTCTACTGCCCCGCCGCTGTTTCCGGGCGCAGGGCTGTTGCCGAAGCCTTCAAGGAAGCCAAGGAACTCGCCGCCTGGACCACCAAGGTCCGGAACGCCTGGCCCCAGGTTGTGGTGGAACACGTTGACTCCGTGGGCGTCTCCGAGGAACCCCAAGTGGGCGACAGCCTTCAGGTCAACGCCTACGTGGCCCTCAACAGCCTCACCCCGGACGACGTGTCAGTGGAGGTAGCTTTTGGACGCGCGGAGGACTCCGACGAGCTCGAGGACGTAGTGGTTGCAGAACTGGACTCCCTGGAAGACCTCGGCGGCGGACGCCACCTCTTCCACGGCTCCCTGGTCATCAACCGGTCCGGCTCCTTCGGCTACACCGTCCGGGTGTTCCCGAAGCACTCGGCGCTGGCATCGAAGGCTGAACTGGGATTGATCGCGAACGCCTAAGCCCTAACCAGACGACATCCGCCGGATGTCAGTCATCCTCCGCGTGCTGCTCCTTCGTCGCTTTGACGCACGCTTCCGGATAACTGGCATCCGGCTTGTTGTTTGGCGGGCCGCTACGGTTGGGATCCATAGGGCCCGTTGGCGCGACTAGTTTTCGAAAACGGCGATCACTGCGAGGTCTCGGCCGGCGTAGCGCTCGGCGTCCTGGAGTACTTCGCAGACCACGCCGAAGGAACGGTCCGTGCGGTAGGCGGCCGGGACCTGCCAGATCATGGTGACCGGGCTGCCGTCGTCCTCTGAAAGGGCGTCTGCGTAGTCGTGCAGGGAGTCGTTCAGGGCGTCGAGGTTCACGCCGTAGTACTCAGGGAAGTCCAGTACCTGGGCGAAGACTTCCAGCACGGCCTGCTTGGTGTTTGCCGGCGGGACCATCACTGTCCTGCGGCCGGCGTCGGAAATTTGTTCCTGCAGTTCTTCCAAGGTCCAGGTGTCTGCGGAATAGATCTTCATGGGCTCCTACTTGTCTTCGACGATGAACTTGAACGACTCGTAATGGTCCGCGGTGTAGTACTTTGCTGAGTCCTTGCCCACGATGATGCGGCGGGCTCCACGGTCGGACTCTCCTGGTGTCCTGACCGTGTACTCCTTATAGAAGCCGCTGGTCTTCTTGGGCAGGAGGCCTTCAAGATTGCGGAAATTTCCGTCGTCTTCCCTGTATGGATACGGGCCGCCCTTGGCGATCAGGGCCAGGGTTTGACGGGCTTCCCTGGGCAGCTGAGAGGCGTTGATGGCCGGCAGCGTTGAGGGGTTTGCCACGGCGGCAGCCGACGACGGGAACGCAGGGCCAGGTGACGGCGTCGTGCTTTGCGCTGTTGTTTCTCCGCCGGATGGCGGCGCACTGCTTGGCGCCGTCAGCGAGCCTCCGCCCACCATGGCGACAACCAGCACGACGACGGCGATCACCAACCCCGCGAATGCCACCAGTTTGCTGCGGCTGCGGTTCATCTGAAGTGCTCCTGGGGTAAGTGCCTACGTGCGGTAAATGTTGATGGTGTTGGCTTGCAGGATATCCCGCTCGCCGGAGGCCACCAACGCGCCCTTCCGGCGCTCGTGCAGCACAGATGTAGTGAAGCGGAGCTCGAACATGCGCTTGCCGATTCCGGTTTCGCTGAGGATCTCCGGCAGGACCATCTTGACGTCCTGGTTGCTGCCGTTTACCGAGATCAAGCCACGGATTTCGCTGTCCTCATGCCCCATCAGGAGCTGGACGGAACGCACATTGGGATCATTCCAGCGTGCTGGAGTCATCTGCTGGCCTTTGTCGTCAAACCACTGGAGGCTGGAATTGTTTGCGTTGCCAGGGAAACTCTCGGGCTGGTGACGCAGGAACCAGCGGCGGAGCCGGACCAACTCCCGTGTGGTCTTGAACATGGCGTTGGCTTCCTGCGTGCGGCTCCAATCCAGCCATGCCGTGGGATTGTCCTGGCAGTAGGCGTTGTTGTTGCCCTGCTGGGTCCTGCCGATTTCGTCGCCGGCCGTGATCATCGGGACGCCGAAGGACAGCAACAGGGTAGCCATCAGGTTCCGGACGGACAGGGCGCGGGCAGCCACAATGGCCTCGTTCTCGCTCCGGCCCTCCACGCCGTGGTTGTAGCTGCGGTTATCGCCGTGGCCGTCGCGGTTCTGCTCACCGTTGGCCTCGTTGTGCTTACGGTCGTAGCTCACCAGGTCCTTGAGCGTGAAGCCGTCGTGCGCCGTGATGAAGTTGACGCTGGCCAGCCGTGTACGCCCTGATGATGCGAAGAGATTTGCGGAGCCTGCCATGAGTTCAGCCAACGAGGCCACGGAACCACCTTGGCCACCGGCCTCAATCGCAGCGCGGTCGGACAGCCAGAAGCTGCGGACGCCGTCACGGAAGTGATCGTTCCAATCCGACCAGCCCTGCGGGAAACGCCCCGTCTGCCAGCCCCCATAGCCAACGTCCCACGGCTCGGCGATCAGCTTGACCTCGGACAACACCGGGTCCTCCGCAATCGCCTGGAGGAAGGGGTGCCGGGGGTCAAAGGTGTTGCCGGCGTCCCTGCAGAGCGTCACGGCCAGGTCAAAGCGGAAGCCATCGACGTGGAAGTCGTTCACCCAGTACCGCAGGGAATCGAGGGCCAGGTCCACCACTACAGGATCACTGAAGTCCAAGGTGTTGCCGCAGCCGGTGGTATCCAGGTAGCGCCCGTGGGCATCGTGCCGGTAGTAGCGTTTTTCCGCCAGCCCACGGAAGCTCAAGGCCGGCCCATCGGGACCTGCCTCGGCGGTGTGGTTGTACACAACATCGAGGATGACCTCGATTCCCGCCGCATGGAGCAACTTGATCATGCCCTTGAGTTCATCCTGTACCGCGTGGGGGCCGGCGTTGCGGGCAGCCTCCGTGGCGTAATCCGCATGAGGGGCGAAGAAGGCCGCCGTGTTGTAGCCCCAGTAATTGGTCATGCCCAGGTCCTGCAAGTGGGACTCGTCCAAGTGGAAATGGATGGGCAGGAGCTGGACAGCGGTGATGCCAAGTTCCGTGAGGTGCTGGATCATCACCGGGTGGGCCATGCCTGCGTACGTGCCCCGGAGGTGCTCCGGGATGTCCGGATGCAACATGGTCTGGCCGCGCACGTGCGCTTCGTAAATGACGGAAGTCCGCAAAGGGACGCGGGGCGGCTGGTCATCGCCCCAGTCAAAACCTGTTTCCACATGCACGCTGGTGAGGAACTCTCCCCGCTGGTCCACAGCGCGGCCGTAAGGGTCCAGCAGCAGGCGGTGTTCGCCGTCGTCGTCCAGGTCCACCGCCGGCAGGGACATAGGGAAGGTGCCCTCGGAGGGAGCCGCGCGGAAACCATAGCGGGTACCCGGCGGCATACCGCTGACCACTCCGAAGTGCACGCCGTCCTCAGCGTTCGGAAGGATGTGGGCCCGCCAAGGTTCTCCGGGGGCTTGGAAGGCGATTTCAACCGCTTCCAAGTCGGGTGCGAAAACCGCCACGTTCACCTGGTGGTCCTGCGTTTTTTCGGCATCGTCAAGGCCGGGCTGGGGCAGGCTCAGTCCGAGGGGCCGTGGCCGGGAGGCGTCGACGGCAGCTGCTGTGTCAAAAATAGGCATAACCATTGCTTGCAAGTTTAGTTCCACGCAGAGTAAGTGCCGCGCCGACCCCGCATGTGACGACGTTCCCCATCGCGATTTGATTACTTGCCTGGGGACGGCCGGATTCCTCGGGCCGTTCACGTGCTGCAACGCGGTTTCAGCCTGCGCATGCATACATTTGCAGTTGCGCGAATAAGTCGCAGGCTCAGTCTTTCGGCGCGAGCACTTGGCATACTGGGACGGAGACAACTGGAGGTTCTATCGTGCGTGTGGCACTCGCCCAAGTCATCACCGGCAGGGACGTTGCCGGCAACCTGCGGCTCCTGGAGGAGTACGCCCGCCTGGCAAAGGAGGGTGGAGCCGGGCTGGTGGTCTTCCCTGAGGCCATGATGCGCGCATTCGGGAACTCGCTGCTGGATATCGCCGAACCACTGGATGGACCGTGGGCCAGCCGGGTCCGCGATCTCGCCCAAGAACTGCAACTGGTGATCGTGGCAGGCATGTTCACTCCCGGCGCTCCCTCATCCTCAGGGTCGCGCCGTGTGCGGAACACGCTTCTGGCCACTGGACCCGGAGTCGAAACAAGCTACGACAAGATCCACCTCTTTGATGCGTTCGGCTTCGCGGAATCAGACACTGTTGAGGCGGGTACTGAACCTGTGACGTTCGACGCCGGTGGCCTCACCTTTGGCTTGGCCACCTGCTACGACATCCGTTTCCCTGCCTTGTTCACGGCCAACGCCGACCACGGAGCAGTGGTCAACATAGTCTCGGCCTCCTGGGGATCCGGGCCTGGCAAAGCAGAGCAATGGCAACTCCTGGCCCGTGCACGCGCCGTGGACACCACCACATTCGTGCTCGCCTGCGGCCAGGGTGATCCGGCAACGCAAGGTGTTGAGGCCAAGGGTTCCGCGCCCACAGGAGTGGGGTACTCCGCCGTCGTGTCCCCCTTCGGCCAAGTGCTGGAAGCCCTCGAGGGCGAACCCGGCCTCATCTTCCACGACCTCGACTCCGCAGCGGTGGAAGAAGCGCGTGCGAAGCTGCCGGTGCTGGCCAACCGCCACCACTTCTAACCCTCTCCCACATCCCCCACCCTTCACCGGAACGCTCTCCCACATCCCCCACCCTTCCGGCCACAAAACCCGAGGGACGTGAAAGAGCGACCGGCCCAACCCCAGGGGATGTGCGAGAGCGTCCAGCCCACACCCAGGGGAACTGATAGAGCGTCCAGCCCACACCCAGGGGAACTGATAGAGCGTCCGGCCCAAACCCAGGGGATGTGCGAGAGCATCCGCCCCACACCCAGGGGATGTGCGAGAGCGTCCAGCCCACACCCGGGGGATGTGCGAGAGCGTTGGGCACGGAAAAGGCGCCGCAAGGGCCATCCGGAAGCATGCGTCTAAGCGAGGTACGAGCGAGCATGCGGAGGATGGCGCTTGCGGCGCCTTAGCCAGGTGGATGGCGCTTGCGGCGCCTTAGCGAAGACTACTTGGCGGCGCGCTGCCTCGACACTTCGTACAGCGAGATACCAACGGCCATGGACGCGTTGAGCGATTCCATGGCGGAGTCGATCGGGATGGAGACGATCTGGTCGCAGTTTTCGCGGACCAGCCGGCTCAGGCCCTTGCCTTCGGAGCCCACCACGATGCACACGGGCTCGGTTGCAACGGTGAGGTCGGGCAACGAAACGTCGCCGTCGCCATCGAGGCCAAGCACGTAAATGCCCATGTTCTTGAACTGCTTGAGGGCGTTGTTCAGGTTCGACGCGCGGGCCACCGGCACGCGGACAGCGGCACCGGCGCTGGTCTTCCAAGCGGACGCAGTGACGCCGACGGAGCGACGTTCGGGCACGATGACGCCGTGGCCGCTGAACGCGGACACGGAGCGGATGATCGCACCGAGGTTGCGAGGGTCCGTAATGCCATCCAGTGCCACGAAGATGGGTGCGTTGGAGATGTGCCCCTTCTTCCACTTGGCCAGCGTCGTCTCGGCGAGGTCGTAGGCGTCCTCGTACTCGTACGGCGGGATCTGCAGGACCAGGCCCTGGTGGACGGCGTCCTCGGTCATGCGGTCCAGTTCAACCTTGCCGGTTTCGAGCAAGGGGATGCCACGCTCGGCCGCAAGCTTGAGGGATTCCTTGACGCGGTCGTCCATCTCAATGCGGATGGCCACGTGCAGTGCCTTGGCCGGGATGCCGGCGCGGAGGGCTTCGACCACCGAGTTGCGGCCGGTGACCAGTTCTTCGGTTGCACGGCCCTTGGGGCCCGAGCGCGCACCGGCGCCACCCTGACGGGGACCTGTGCCGCGCTTGGCAGCTGAGCGCTCAGCCAGCTGCTTGTTCTTGTATGCCTTGTGGTAGGTGCGGTCCTCCGCCTTGGGCGTGGGACCCTTGCCCTCCAGGGCCTTGCGGCCGTGGCCACCGGTTCCGGTGGAGGGGCCCTTCTTCTGCTTGACCGACCGGCGACCGTTGTTGGCCATGAGATTCCATCCTTGATTTTGTGAGTAAGTCTGGAATCAAGTCTACTGACCCGATGCAATTCGGCCGCCGCGGCCTTTTGTCAGTCGCGTTTGAGGCTCCAGGTTGCCCCGTCCGCACCATCTTCGACCACGACGCCCGCGGCAGCCAGGGTGTCCCGGATCGCGTCCGAGGCAGCCCAGTCCTTGGCGGCCCTGGCAGCAGCCCGGGCGCCGAGTTGGGCATCGATCAGCACTTCCAATGCGGCGTGCTCGCGTCCTTGAACAGCTTCGGGGCGCTTGACCGCATCCAGGCCAAGCACTTCGGTCATGGAGAGCACGCTGTACAGGGCAACTTTGGCAGCGTCGAGATCGCCCGAAGCCAACGCCGTGTTGCCTGCCCGCACCGTTTCGTGAAGTACGCCGAGGGCCTGGGGCACGTTGAGATCGTCGTCCATGGCCGCAATGAAAGCAGCGGGCATGTTGGCCTGCGGGGAAACGTCCGAGACGGCTGCCCCGACTTTCGCCGACGCCTTGTGGATGAACCCGTCAATGCGTTCGACGGCGGCCGCAGCCTCCTGCAACGACGTCGGCCGGTAATCCAGGATGGAGCGGTAGTGCGCCTGGCCCAGGTAGTAGCGGACCACGCGGGGCGATGCGAGCTCCAGCATTTCGGCCGGGCTCACCGTATTGCCGATGGACTTGGACATCTTTTCACCCTCGTAGGTGACCATGCCGTTGTGCATCCAGAAGTTGGCGAAGTCGTCGCCGGCCGCCTGGGACTGGGCCATCTCGTTCTCGTGGTGCGGGAAGCGCAGATCCAATCCCCCACCGTGGATATCGAACCGGGACCCGAGGTATTTAGTGACCATCGCAGAGCACTCGAGGTGCCAGCCGGGACGTCCGGCACCCCAAGGGGACTCCCACTTGGCGGTGACGGGTTCACCGTCCTTGAAACCCTTCCACAGCGCGAAGTCGCGGGGATCCCGCTTACCGCGGGGGTCCGCGTCGGCGGCTCCCTGCATGTCATCAATATTCTGCCGCGTCAACGAGCCGTACTTGCTCCAGGAGCGGACATCGAAGTAGACGTCGCCGGAATCGTCCAGTGCGGGGTAGGCGTGGCCGCGGTCGATGAGGCGCTGGATGAGCGCGTGCATTTCGGGAATGTGGCCCGTGGCCCGGGGTTCGTAGGTTGGCCGTTGAACACCAAGGGAGTCGTAGGCGTTCTGGAATTCCTGCTCGTAGCGGTAGGCCAGGGCCCACCACTCTTCAGCCTGGCGCGCGCTGGGCTCGGCGTCCCAGTCCGGTCCGAACGACTGGGCGGACTTGGCAAGGATCTTGTCGTCAATGTCAGTGACATTGCGCACCACTGTGACGCGGAGGCCGCGGAATTCAAGCCACCGGGTCAGTTGGTCAAAGGCGATGGCGGACCGGACGTGGCCCACGTGCGGCATTCCCTGAACAGTTGCCCCGCAGTAGTACACGCTGGCCTTGCCGTCTTCGAGGGGAACGAAGTCACGGACTTCGGCGGAGGCGGTGTCATAGAAGCGCAGGGTCACCGCTCCAGATTAGCCGATGACGCGGCGTGACCTGCCTACTTGCAGTATTCGCCGATCTTATTGAACTGAACCTTGAGCTTTTCCTGCTGGTCCTTGGTGGCCGCACCGAGCGATGAAGCCGCAGCGTCATCCATGATCGCCGCCATCTCCTTGATGGGGTTTCCGATCTCCGGAGCAAGCTTGCCCGCGATCTCGTGGTAGTGCGCTGCGATCTGTTTGGACTGCTGTTGCTGGTTGCCATCGGGCTTGAAGGTGTCGTTGTTCAGGAATTCGCAACTGGCCGCCACGTCCATGGTGGAGGAACCCGCACAACCGCCCAGCAAGAGCGCGGCCGCAAGGCCGGCGGAAAGCACCACCGCCGAACGCACGACGCCGGCACGCGGCTTATCCATGCGGCGCACCTTTCGCCGGTCCCGGCTCCGCTACGGTGGCCTCGTGTCCGGAAACCGGATACACCAGGGCTGTTGCAACAGCGGAGATCCCGTCCCCACGGCCGGTGAAACCCAGTCCGTCGCTGGTGGTGGCGGTGACGCTGACAGGAGCGCCGGCTGCTTCGCTGAGGACGCGTTGGGACTCTTCGCGCCGCGGCCCGAATTTGGGACGGTTGGCCACAAACTGCACTGCGACGTTGCCAATCGCGAATCCGGCCTCGCGCACAATGCGCGCCGCTTCCCCGAGCAACATCACTCCCGAGGCGCCGGCAAACTCGGGGCGGTCCGTGCCGAAGTGCGTGCCGAGGTCACCGATTCCGCAGGCGGAGAAGAGTGCGTCCGCCGCAGCATGGGCCACGCAATCGCCGTCGGAATGCCCTGAAAGTCCTTGCTCACCTTCCCAGAAGAGCCCGCCAAGCCAGAGCGGCTGGGGGTCGTCCGCGGGGGCAAATGCATGGACATCAATGCCGATACCGGTGCGGGGCAGGATCACGTTGCGGTCCGGTGCCATCAGCCCTCCACCCAACGAATACCCAAAGGTCCCTCCAGGAGTCCTTCGGCGATGATGAGGTCCAATGGCGTGGTGATCTTCAGGGACTGGCTGGCTCCCCGGACGGCATGGACCGGAACACCCAACAGCTCAACCAGCATGGCGTCATCAGTGACGGACGCGGCTTGCTTGTCGTCAAAGACTGCAGCAGCCTCGTGGGCACGGCGCAGAGTGGCCCACTCGAAGCCTTGCGGAGTCTGTACGGCCCTGAGCTGTTCGCGTGGCGCCGTCCCAGTGACAACTTCCGGAGCGATGGAGGAGTCAGCCTCGGACGTCCCGGAGACTGTCTTGATGGTGTCCACCACGGGCATGGCGGGAATGACGGCTTTCGCACCCGCAGCCAGGGCGTCGGCGACGCGCTGGAAGACGCGCTCCGGGGCCAAGGCACGGGCAGCATCGTGCACGAGGACGAATTCCGTGCCGTCTTCCAAAGCACCCAAAGCGGAGCGGACGGAATCCGCGCGGGACGATCCGCCGTCGACCACGGAGATCTCCGGGCCGCCGTCCACCAGATCAACGGTGAAGTCGGCGATCAACTCACGGAGCTCCGTGTCGCCTTTGGGGACGGCGATGCAGATCTGCCGGGCTACGTCTGCTGCCACTACTCCCCGAAGGGCATGCATCAGGATGGCTTCACCGCCGAGCGGGACCTGGGCTTTGGGCATGCCGTAGCCCAGACGCTCACCGGAACCGGCGGCAACCAGGATCACGGCCGTAACGGCGCGCTTGGAAGGAGTACTCATGCGCCCAACGTTACTGGGAAAGTACCTGCAGATACTTGATGATCATGCGTCTCCGGGCACTTTTCCGCCTGAAGATACTTGATGATCAAGTACCTCCGACCCTATTTGGGCAAAAAGAAACCCGGCGGCGCTTTCGCACCACCGGGGCTCAATTCTTAGGAAGCCAAGACCTCGTCAAGAACGCTTGCAGCCTTCTCTTCGTCCGTCTTCTCCGCCAGGGCCAGTTCTGAAATCAGAATCTGCCGCGCCTTGGCCAGCATCCGCTTCTCGCCTGCGGAAAGGCCGCGATCGTGATCACGACGCCAAAGATCGCGAACGACCTCCGCCACCTTGATGACATCGCCTGAAGCAAGCTTCTCCAGGTTCGCCTTGTAACGACGTGACCAGTTGGTAGGCTCTTCAGTGAACTCGGCGCGGAGAACGTCAAACACGTGCTCCAAGCCTTCTTTGCCCACTACGTCCCGGACCCCAACAAGGTCAACGTTCTCTGCTGGAACTTCAATGGTCAGATCACCCTGAGCCACCTTGAGCTTGAGATACATCTTCTCTTCGCCCTTGATGGTGCGCATCTTGATTTCCTCAATTTTTGCTGCACCGTGGTGAGGGTAAACTACTGTCTCGCCGACCTCAAAAACCATGTGGACTTTCCCCTTTCCCGCAGATTAGTCTATCACGATTAAGGCATACGACTGGCACCCGGAAGGCGCTTCTGCCGCGCCAATACAGGGGGAAAGGCCTTAAACGACTTCCTCCAAGGTCTTGACGTATTCGCCTAAAGATGCTTCGAGGAAGCGAAGTGCGAGCAAGATCTCCCCCGCAGGCCGCGCCATAATGCCTCCTCGAATCCTTATTTCGACCTGTTTGCCGATAGGCTATGGCTGAAAAGTGTTCCAATGACTCTTGAGGAGTAGGTGTCGTGCGCAATACTGCGATGAACCCTGTCCAGCGCGGCAAGCTGGCAATTGCGGCGGCTGCAATCGGCGTCGGTCTTCTGTCCGTCACCGGCTGCGGATTCGTCAACGCCCAGCAGACTACCCACCAGTACTCGGCATCGGACGGGGTCAAAGCTGATCTCGGCAAGCTGCAGTTGCGCAACATGCTGATCGTTGCCTCGGGTGAGAACGAGCCCGGCCGCGTTATCGGCGCTGTGTTCAACCAGTCCAGCTCGGATGCGACGCTCACCATCAGCGGTGCGA
The DNA here is from genome assembly GCF_059739405.1 of Arthrobacter sp. TmtSoilC79. Taxonomy (NCBI): domain Bacteria; kingdom Bacillati; phylum Actinomycetota; class Actinomycetes; order Micrococcales; family Micrococcaceae; genus Arthrobacter; species Arthrobacter sp. TmtSoilC79. The sequence continues at coordinate 3,757,268 of NZ_AP046051.1, forward strand.
ACGGCGCCCAGACCGAGATCCCGGTCAAGGCAAACTCGGAAACGTACCTGAACGACTCCGCCGACGCCGCCATCCTGAGCACAGCAGGCGTGATCCCCGGTGGTCTTACCCCGATCACGATCCGCAGCGGATCCGACTCCGCCACGATCAACGTCCCGGTAGTAGACGGCACCCTGCCCGAGTACGCCAAGTACCTGCCCGCCACGGCCAGCTCATCGGCAACGCCTACGTCGACGGAGTCCGGTACGCCGACGTCGACGTCGTCCGCGACGCCCTCCGAGTCTGCAGCAGCCGGACACTAGCAGGCAATACGCTACAAGCCTTACAACAAAGGAAGGGTCCCGCCTCGGCGGGACCCTTCCTTTGTTGTTGCAGCTGTTATTGGCAGGAGGCCTTTACGGCTCGAACTTGTAGCCCAGCCCACGCACCGTGACCAGGTAGCGTGGAGCAGAGGGATCGGGCTCAATCTTGCTGCGGAGCCGCTTCACGTGCACATCCAGGGTCTTGGTGTCGCCAACGTAGTCCGAACCCCACACGCGGTCGATCAACTGGCCACGCGTCAGCACCCGACCTGAATTGCGAAGCAGCATTTCCAGCAGTTCGAATTCCTTCAGCGGCAACGACACCTGTTCGCCGTTGACGCTGACCACGTGCCGCTCAATGTCCATGCGGACCGGCCCGGCCTGGACGGTGGAGGTGATGAGTTCCTCCGGTTCACCCTGGCGTCGCAAGACCGCGCGGACACGGGCCACGAGTTCCCGGGAGGAATACGGCTTGGTGACGTAGTCGTCGGCGCCGAGTTCCAGGCCTACGACCTTGTCGATCTCGGAGTCCTTGGCAGTCAACATGATCACAGGCACACTGGAACGCTGGCGCAGCTGGCGGCAGACTTCGGTGCCCGGGGTGCCGGGCAACTGCAGATCCAGGAGGACCAGGTCCGCTCCGTTCCTGTCGAACTCCACCAAGGCATCACTGCCGTTGTCCACTACCTCGACGTCGAACCCTTCCTTGCCCAGGAGATAGGACAGGGGGTCGCTGAAGGACTCTTCGTCCTCCACAATCAAAATCCGGCTCAAGCGCTGGCTCCTTGCTCTTGGACGCCGCTGGCGCCCCTTTGTTGACCCGCGATAGGGGTTTGCTGAATCGCATTGTTGGCTTGGTGAACGGTCCGCTGGGGCTCGACGGCGACGCCTGGTGCCGCAGGTTCCGCGGCGGAAACCGTTGTTGCAGCGGCAGCCGGCTGGCCGCCGTCGTCGTCCTGGCCTTCCATTTCCGGAAGGCGGATGGTGAAAGTGGACCCCTGGCCGGGCTGGGACCATACGGTCACCTCGCCGCCGTGGTTGGAGACCACATGCTTGACGATGCTCAGGCCAAGGCCGGTGCCGCCGGTATGCCGGGAACGGGCGGCGTCAACGCGGTAGAAGCGTTCAAAGACCCGTTCCTGGTCCTCGGGGGTCAGGCCCTCGCCCTGGTCAGTCACGGAGATGGCGACGACACCTTCCCGGGTTCGGATACCAACCCCCACGCGCGTGTTTTCCGGTGAGTAGCGGATGGCGTTGTCGATCAGGTTGCGCAGTGCGGTGACCAGCAGGTCCCTGTCGCCGAAGACCAGCGAGTCCGAGTGGCCGCCCACCACAATCTGGATGTTCTTGCTCTCTGCCGGCAGCTGCGAACGGTCCACGGCCTCGGTAATCACAGTGTTGATATCCACCGAGTGACCTTGCTGGGCGACGTTGGCACCCTGGAGGCGGGACAGTTCAATGATGTCCTGGACCAAGGCTGCGAGCCGGCCGGATTCCTTGTGCATGCGCTTGGCGAAGCGGCGTACTGCTTCTTCGTCGTCCGGCGAGGCTTCAAGGGCCTCAGCAAGGAGCGAGATGGCGCCAACGGGAGTCTTAAGCTCATGGGAGACGTTGGCCACGAAGTCGTTGCGGATCTCTTCGGTACGGGTAATTTCGGTGCGGTCATCGGCCAGGAGGACGATGTATTCCTGACCCAGCATGGCCGCACGCACCTGCACCACAATGGTGCCCTTGCCCAGCGGACCGCGGGGAAGCTCATACTGCTCCTCCAGGATCACGCCATCGCGGCGTACCTTGGCAGTCATGTCCAGCAGTTGCTTATGCACCACCGTGTGCCCGCGGACCAGCCCGTAGGCGTATGCGGCGGGACTGGCACGGACGACGCCGTCGATCACGTCCACTACGACAAACGCACGCCCGACGACGGCAAGCACCTCGGCGGCACCCTCAGGCAGGCGGGGCTCGGTAACGTCAAGGTCCACGATGCTCCGCTGACGTTCGCTGATCCTGAACGCGAGCATGCCAAAGACGCCCAACGACAAGCCAACGAGGCCGGCGACGACACCTATGAGCAATGGATCCACGGCTCCAGCTTATGCTGTGGAAAGACGGGCAAGCAGTGATCCGGCGCCAAACGCGGACGGTTCAACTAACGTTCATCTAAAGGTGCCGAACAGTTCACTGGGCCCTGACACAGTTACTGGTTGGACTGCCAATGGTTTTGAAGTCCGGCCCATCCCCCGGGAACCGGATTTCCAAGGAAAGGACGCCTTAGTGCGCAAGGTTTTTCAGGAGGAACTCACCCAGGTAGGTGACGACCTCATCGAGATCTCCAAGCTGGTTCACGAAGCAATCACGAAGGCCACAACATCCTTCGAAGGTGCCGATGTGGATCTGGCACGGATCGACTTCCTCCAGAACAGCCTCGACGAACGCGCCATCGACATCCTTGCACTGCAGGGTCCGGTGGCCAGCGACCTCCGTATGATCGTAGGTTCCCTGCGCATGAGTGCCTCGCTGGAGCGCATGGGCGACCTCGCCCGCCACGTAGCCCAGCTGGCCCGACTGCGCTACCCGGCTACTGTGATCCCCGCTTCGCTGACCCAGACCTTCAAGGCCATGGCCCAGCACGACATCGAGATCACCGCCAAGGTCATCGAGCTCCTGGAAACCCGGGACCTCGAAGTGGCCCGGGACATCCTCAAGATCAACATCGCCGTGGACGACCTCCACCTCAGCGTTTTCAAGGCCATCGCCGCCCCAGAGTGGAGCGAGAGCCCGTCAACCACCGTGGACGTTGCCCTGGCAAGCCGCTACTTCGAGCGCTTCGCCGATCACGGCGTCTCGGTTGCCCGCAAGGTCACCTACCTGGTGACGGGCGAATGGCAGCCTGAAGGCTTCTAGCCTCACCCGCAAAAAAACGACGGCGGCCGGTCACGTAAAGTGACCGGCCGCCGTCGTTCAATCCAGCTCCGTAGCAGGTGCCGCGGGCGAACTGCGTCCAAGGGAGGGACGACCGAGCAGTCGCCGCGGCAGCAGCGGAGGAATTATTTCTTGCCCTGGTTCGCCACCGCGAGGATGGCCTGCGCTGCTGCGTCGGGGTCCAGGTATGTTCCACCGGGGTTGACCGGCTGGAAGTCCTCGTCCAGTTCGTACACCAGCGGGATGCCCGTGGGGATGTTCAGTCCTGCAATGGCTTCATCGCTGATGCCATCCAGGTGCTTGACCAGGGCCCGCAGCGAGTTACCGTGGGCGGTGACCAGGACGGTCTTGCCCGCCTTGAGGTCTTCCTTGATGTCCGATTCCCAGTAAGGGAGCAGGCGGACAAGGACGTCCTTAAGGCACTCGGTGCGCGGCAGGGCGTCGCCGAGATCCGCGTAGCGGGGATCGTGCGCCTGGGAGAATTCACTGTCGTCGGACAGGGGCGGCGGCGGGGTGTCGTAGCTCCGGCGCCATTCCATGAATTGCTCTTCACCGAACTCGGCGAGGGTCTGGGCCTTGTCCTTGCCCTGCAGGGCGCCGTAGTGGCGCTCGTTGAGCCTCCAGTCGCGCTTGACGGGGATCCAACCGCGGTTGGCCTTGTCCAGCGCCATGTTGGCAGTGTTGATGGCCCGCTTCAGGAGCGAGGTGTAGAGGACGTCCGGGAGGATGTTGTTCTCAACCAGCAGTTCCCCACCGCGTACTGCTTCTTTGCGGCCTTGATCGTTCAGGTCAACGTCCACCCAACCGGTGAACAGGTTCTTGGCGTTCCAGTCGCTGTGGCCGTGGCGCAGCAGAATCAGCTTGTAAGTCATGGTTTTCATCCTAGCTGAGCGGTTCCGTTGCCTGCCCGGCGTTACGAAGAGCAACGCGGGGTCACTTATGGCCCCTTTGAAAGCCCTCAAGGGGCCATAAGTGACCCCGGGTTGCAGGATAAAGTGGTGGCCGTGGTGCAAAAGGCGGAACGGGTGGGCTCTCCCCGAAGCAGGGGCGGCAAGCCGGTTGGCAACATCACCCGGGGTACCACCAACCCCAACCGCATGCGCCGCTTGGACCGATGGCTCGCCGGTCCGCAGTCTTGGCGGCTGCGCACCGCCGTCGACCCCCTTGTAGTGGATCTGGGCTATGGCGCCTCGCCCACCACAGCGGTTGAACTTTTCGAACGGCTGCAGGCCGTGCGTCCGGATGTGCGGCTCTGCGGCATCGAGATTGAACCGGAGCGGGTCCGGAGCGCCATGGCTCTCGAGCGGCCCGGGCTGAGCTTCCACGTGGGCGGTTTCGAGATTCCGGTGCCGGGAAAGCCCGTGCTGGTCCGCGCCTTCAACGTGCTGCGGCAATACGAGGAAGCCGACGTCGCCGGGATCTGGCATCTGGTGCAGTCGCGGCTCGCGCCGGGCGGACTGTTCATTGACGGCACGTGCGATGAGATCGGCCGCCGCGTCACGTGGGTGGCCCTGGACTCCGAGCGCCCATTGAGCCTCAGTTTTTCGGTGCGGTTCGGCAGTTTCGAGCTGCCTTCGGAGATAGCTGAGAGGCTGCCTAAAGCCCTGATTCACCGGAACGTTCCCGGCGAACCCATCCACGCGTTCCTCCAGGCGATGGACAAGGCCTGGCTGGAGGCGGCCCCGCTGGCATCGTTCGGGAACCGGCAGCGATGGACCGCCATGTGCCATTCACTGCGTGACGCCGGGTGGCCGCTTCAGGATGGTCCGGCGCGGTGGCGCCTCGGTGAAGTGACAGTGGCGTGGGACGCGGTGGCGCCCAGGTAGAGCCTTCTACCAGGGACCGTAAGGGCCCACATTGCGGTTGCCGCCACTGCCGGCCTCGCGCAGGGCGGGACGGACATCGGCGAGGTACACGCAGGCCGCGGTCACGGCTGCGATGCCGAAGAGGCCCAGTCCGTTTCCGCCGGTGAAGACCGTCAGCGCACCGATAGCAAAAGCGATGCCGGTCAGCGCAGTCCAAAACGTCTTGGTCCGCTTGGAAGCAGCCACGAAGAGCGTCGGACGATGGCGCAGGCAGTCCGCGAAGGCCCACACTTCCAAGGCAAGGGCCACCAGCCCAAGGATCAAGTAGATCCCGCTGGTGACAAAGCTGATCAAGAGTTTTCCGTCCACGCCCTTTAGCCTATATGTCCAGCGACTTCAGCGCTTGCTCAAGGTCGGACCAGAGGTCTTCCACGTTCTCGATCCCAACGCTCAACCGGACCAGATTCTCCGGGACGCTCAGCGGCTCGGCCGTGTGCCGGCGTCGGCGTTCAATCAATGATTCGACTCCGCCCAGGGATGTTGCAGGCAGCCAGAGCTGCAGGGCGCGGACCAGTTCGTCCGCGGCGTCGGCACCGCTGCGCTGCTCATCACCGGCAATCTGGATGCAGAGGATGGAACCGAAACCCTTCATCTGTTCTTTGGCGCGCTGGTGCCCGGGATCGCCGGGGAGGCCCGGGTACCGGATTGTTTCGACGCACGGGTGGCTGCTGAGCCGTTCGGCAAGGGTTGCCGCCGAGGCCTGCGAGCGCTCAATCCGCAGCGCCAGCGTGCGGAGGCCGCGCAGCGCGAGCCAGGCCTCGAACGGTCCGGCGATTCCGCCGTGGATGATCCGGTGGTGCAGGAGCGTGGCGCGCAGTTCCGGGTTGGAGGTCACCAAGGCGCCCAGCACGACGTCCGAATGTCCGGCCAGGTACTTGGTCACCGAGTGAAGTACGACGTCGGCACCCAGGCTCAGTGGCTGCTGCACCAAGGGCGTTGAGAAGGTATTGTCCGTCACCACGATTGCGCCCACCGCGTGCGCGGCATCTGCCAGTGCCTGGATGTCGGCGATGCCGAGCATGGGGTTGGTGGGGCTTTCCAGCCAGAGGAGATCGGCTGCCTTGCCGTTTTCCGGGCTGATGAGGGCCTTCACTGCGTCCGTGTCCGTGATGTCCACCGTTCGCAGCTCCAGGAATCCCTTCTCTGCCAGCTCCGTTGCCATCACCAACGAACCGGCGTAACTATGCGAGGGCATCACCACGACGCCCCCGGCCGGCACCAGGGACAGTGCCGAACTGACTGCTGCCAGCCCGGACGCATAAAGCAGGCCGGGGAGGGTGGCACCCTCAAGCTTGGCCAGTGCGTCCTCGAAGGGATCCCACGTGGGGTTGGCGTAGCGTCCGTAGCCACGGTCACCGTCGCTGAGGGAGCCGGTACCGAAGTATGTGGAGGACAGGACGATGGGCGGATTGACCGGCTCATCGTGGGCGCGGTCCGGGCGGCCGGCTGCAACAACCACGGTTTCCGGCGACAATTCGGCGGCATGCTGATCGGAAAGGCTCATGGTGTCAGCGTAGTAGGGGTGCAGGCTGTGGATGAAAGGCATGACGCGCTTGGAAGTCAGTGAAGCTCGGTAGGCTAGACGGGTGAGTATTCAGAGCCCAGGTCTATTTATCGCCTTCGAAGGCGGGGACGGAGCGGGTAAGTCCACGCAGGCGGCCCGGCTCTCTGAGACCCTCCAGTCGCGGGGACTTTCCGTGCTGCGTACCCGCGAACCCGGCGGCACTCCCATCGGTGAAAAGTTGCGCTCCCTGGTCCTGGACCACGGGCACGGCACGATCGATGCCCGCACCGAAGCCCTCATGTTTGCTGCTGCACGCGCCGCCCATGCAAGCCAGGTGATCCGTCCGGCCCTCGCAGAGGGAACTGTGGTCATTACTGACCGCTACATTGACTCCTCCGTCGCCTACCAGGGTGCCGGACGCGGCCTGGGTGCCGAAGGAGTTCTTGCGCTGAACCAGTGGGCGACGGAAGGCCTGCACCCGGACCTGACGGTACTGCTCGACGTCGACCCCTCCGACGGCCGCCGACGGCGGACCGCGGGGGACGCCACGGAAGACCGGCTGGAGTCCGAACCTGATGAGTTCCACTCCGCCATCCGCCAGGCTTTCCTGCAACGTGCCGGGGCCGCGCCCTCGAGCTATCTCGTCTTGCCCGCCAACGCCGATATTGAAACACTCGCAGCGCAGATCCTGGAGCGGGTGGAATCCCTCCTGGCCGGCCACGGTGATGGTGAACCCGTGAACCCTGTGTTGCGCACCGGCGAAACTGTTCCAGGCGACCGTCCGTGAGTGTCTGGGACGACCTCCAGGGGCAGGCGCCGGTTGTAGCTCAATTGAAGCAGGCGGCTCAGGGTGAAACCGGGCTGACCCATGCATGGCTGTTTACCGGTCCTCCCGGATCCGGCCGTTCGAACGCAGCAAAGGCCTTCGCCGCTGCCCTGAACTGCCAGCAGGATGATGTAACCCTTCGCGGCTGCGGAGAATGCGCGGCCTGCCACACGATCCTTGGCGAAACCCACTCCGACGTCACGTTCGTGCGGACCGAAAAAGTCACCATCACCATCGACGAAGCCCGGGAACTGGTCTCCAAAGCCGGCGACAGGCCTGCCACTGGCCGCTGGCGCATCATCGTGGTGGAGGACGCGGACCGCATGGCCGAGCGGACCACCAACGTACTACTCAAGGCGATCGAGGAACCGACGCCCCGCACCATTTGGATGCTGTGCGCCCCCTCCCCCGCCGACGTCCTGGTCACCATCCGTTCCAGGTGCCGCCCGGTAAGCCTCCGTCTCCCACCTGCCTCCGACGTCGCCGATCTCCTGGTGAGGCGCGACGGCGTCGAACGTCAACTCGCTGACCGCGCAGCCCGGGCTGCGCAGAGCCACATTGGCATCGCACGGCGGCTGGCCCGCGACGCCGATGCCAGGCAGCGCCGGCTGGATACCGTGAGGATTCCGCTGGGTTTGCGGGGCGTCACGGCAGCGGTAATGATGGCCGAGAAGCTGGTGAAGATCGCCACCGAGGAAGCCAACAGCTCCAATGACGAACGCGATGCCGCGGAAAAGATTGCGCTGCTGGCAAGCCTGGGCGCTCCGGAGTCGGGCACGCTGCCCCCTTCCATGCGCAGCCAGGTCAAACAGCTTGAGGACGACCAGAAACGGCGGGCCAAGCGGTCCATTACCGATTCCCTGGACCGTACCCTGACGGATCTTTTGTCCTTCTACCGCGACGTGCTGATCATCCAGCTGGGGAACGCCGTGGAGCTGGTCAACGTTGAGCTCAAGAGCGAACTGGAAGACTACGCCGGCAGTTCAACCCCGGAAACCACGCTGGCCCGGATGGATGCCATCAACAAAGCCCGTGTCCGAATCACCACCACCAACGTGGCTCCCTTGTTGGCGGTCGAGTCCATGGCCACGAGCCTCATCCAGCAATAGGAGAACCCCATGACGTCCGCACCCCGCCGGTTCGCCGGTGCCCCTTCAAGGGACCGGTCCGCCAAGCGTGGGGCCGGTCGCGGCTTCGTGGCTGCCTGTGTTGCCGTTGCGGCCGCGCTGGTTCTGAGCGCGTGCACTGTGCCGTTCCTTCCGGCGCCTACGGCCAAGCCGTCCACCAGCACGGTTGATCCGTCCATCGCAGCTTCTGCACCCAAGGGCCTGGAGAAGTTCTACTCCCAGCCGGTGGAGTGGAGCTCTTGCGAAAACGGCTTCCAGTGCGGCAAAGTCCAGGTACCCAAGGACTACGCCAACCCTGGCAATGGTGAAATTTCGCTCGGCGTCATCAAGTTGGCCAGCACCGGCAACAAACAGGGGTCCATCCTGGTAAATCCCGGTGGTCCCGGTGGCTCGGGCGTGGATTACCTCAAGGATGCGGGCAACACCAATTTCACCGAGAAGCTGAAGAACAACTTCGATCTGGTGGGCTTTGATCCCCGCGGTGTGAAACGCTCCGCTCCTGTCACCTGCATGACCGACGCCGAACGTGACGCTGCCCGCGAAAAGGTATTCCGGAAAAACACGGACGAAGGGTTGGAAGCTGCACTGGCTTTCAACAAGTCCTTCGCGGAGCAGTGCTCGGAGCAGACCGGTGATGTCCTGGGGCACATCGATACCGTCAGTGCGGCCAAGGACCTGGACGTCCTGCGTGCGGTGCTAAATGACGCCAAGCTCAACTACCTGGGCTTCTCCTACGGCACCTTCCTGGGATCCACCTACGCAACACTGTTCCCGGACAACGTCGGCCACCTGGTGCTCGATGGTGCCGTGGATCCCTCCATCAGCAACGAGGAACTGACGGCCGGGCAGGCCCGCGCCTTCGAACGGGCCATCCGCACCTACGTGGCCAGTTGCCAGGGCCAGAACCAGTGCCCGCTCAGCGGCTCCGTAGACAACGGGGTCCAGGAAATCCGTGAACTCATCAACGCCGTGGACCAGAACCCACAAACGGCCAAGGACGGCCGGTTGGTGACGGGCAACGACTTCGTCAACGGCTTGATCCTCCCCCTCTACAACGACCAAAGCTGGCCCGCCCTGACCCAGGCATTGGAGAGCGCATTCTCCGGCGACGCCTCCCAGATGATGCGGCTCGCTGACCTTGGCGCCGACCGCGAGCCAAACGGCACCTACAGCTCAAACTCCGCCTTTGCCTTCCAAGCCATCAACTGCCTGGACTACCCCATGGTCACTGACACCGCAGGCATGCGCGCAGAGGAAGCCCGACTGATCCAGGACTCCCCCACCTTCGGCGCTTTCTTTGCCTACGGCGGAGTCAACTGCAAGGACTGGCCGTACAAAAACACCCGGACCCCTGCACCGGTTGACTACAAGGGCTCCGCTCCGATCGTGGTGGTAGGCACCACCGGCGATCCCGCCACTCCCTTGGAGTGGGCCCAGTCGCTGCGGAAGCAGTTGGAGAACGCCTCACTGGTCACGTGGGAAGGCGAGGGGCACACCGCCTACGGCCGCTCGAACTCGTGCGTCAGCACCGCCGTCGACGAGTACTTTGTGGACGGAAAGCTGCCGCAGGACGGCCTCACCTGCTAAAGGCGGCTGGCTTCCCGCTTCTCCACCAGCAGCGGGAGGTGCTTGATGGAATCCACGACGGCGGTGGCGCCGGCCGCGCGCAGCGTCGCCTCGGAGTGGGATCCTGTCAGGACGCCCGCAACAAGGGAGGCTCCTGAACGGACGCCGGAGAGCATGTCCGAGCTCGTATCGCCCACCACGGCCACCTCGCGGACGTCGTCAAGGTCCAGGGCGAGGACGGCGGTCAGGATCATGTCCGGGTAGGGCCGCCCGCGCCCCGCATCCGCCGGGCACAGGCTCAAGTCCGCCAGGCCCATCCACCCCAGGGATTCCAAAACCATGTTCTGCGTATGCCTGCCGAAGCCCGTGGCCAGGCAGACCTGCATCCCGGACTCACGCATCCACAGGATGGCGTCCTCAGCACCGGGAATGGCCCGGACGCCGCCGTCGTCAATCATTTCGTCGTAGGCCTTCTCGAAGACCTTGTTGGCGCTGGCTGCCACCGCAGCGTCGTCGAAAAGGTGGCCGAACACGGTCATTTTCGAGAAGCCCATGGTGTCCCGGGCATAGCCCAGCATGCTCTCGAAGGTGGTGCTGCCGGGTTCGACGCCGTGCTCCACCAATGCCCGCGACATGGCCCGCTCCGTGCGGCCGTCATCGGTGATGGTGGTACCCACCATGTCCACTACCGCCAGCCGCAGCCGGTTGGTGGTGTGGCTGGCGTCCCTGGTCAATGCGTCCCCGGTCATTGAGCGGCTCCTTTGGCTTGTCTGTGTGGCGGGTGTACCCGCCCAGTTGATTCCCCAGCTTCCGGCGGCAGGGAAACGCCCGCCTGAACCCGGCCCGACGCGTGAGTGAACATCCCCGCAACTGCCGCCACCGCCCTCGTTTTGACCCGGGTGCGGTGCCTCTATTACAGTTATGTCTTGCGTGATCGCCGGGAAACCGGGGATGGACGCGGTGCTTCCTTAGCTCAGTCGGTAGAGCGTTTCACTCGTAATGAAAAGGTCATCAGTTCGATTCTGATAGGAAGCTCGGGCCAAGCCCCGGACAAACCTTGTTGGGTAGTCCGGGGCTTTTCGCTTTAAGCCCGGCCCGCGCGGCAGAGGTGATGTTGGAAATATCGAACATTTACCGTAATTTACAAAATGTTCGAGATATAGGACATTTCAGGAAGTGGGCCGGGCTGTCGACGCCGCCTCCCTAGGGAGGTCCATCGCAGATGCGCGCAAAGAAGCCGCAATCACGCAGCAGGATCTCGCCGTGAAACTGGGCGTCACCCGGGGAACCATCGTACGTCTCGAAGCCGGCGGAGCAGTCTCCGTCGTCGTTGCCATGCAGGCCATCAGGGCAGTGGGCCGCGACGTGGCTTTGGTACCGCGCTTTTCCAAGCTGGAGGTGCGGCCGTGACCTAGGCGGGTGCTGGCCCCGAAGCACGAATAGGGGTTCTGCTCCCCCTGGGTTGCCACGCCCTCCATCCATTCGGGACGTCCTGCAGCCGCTTCTCAGCAGCGGCGAGCTGATCAGGTGAGGCCGACCGAGGACCCGAACCGCTGCGGCTGCCGGATCCATCGGCAGCAAAGAGCGCATACTCCGCCCAGCGCTTCCGGCCCACAGGATAGCGCTCCCCGTAACCGCCTGCTGCAACGCCAAGGACCAACTCCTCCAAACGCGGAGCTTCGCTCTCTGCGGTCTCGTCACAGGCGTCGCAACCGCAGATGGGGAACGGAAAGTCGTGCAGCACTCCAGCACGGACCACCACTGACGGAAGACTGGTCAGCACGAACGTCAATGGGGCCGCAAGCGGGTCCCGGGGTGCCAAACGAACGACGTCGATCACCTCACCGGCGCTCACTGACACCTCCGCCGCGTGTGCCGGGACCTGACTGACATCTACGTGGGGTCGCCGTAGTAACCAGGAAAAATCGGGCGGATATGACTGGGTAGGCTTCTGATCAGGGGATTTTTTGGCTCTGGTGGGAGGTTGCTGGGTGGTCGTTCAGTTTTTCACGGATGAGGAGCTGGAGGGGCTGCGGCGGTTTCCGGAGATCGGCCGGGAGGAGCTGTTCCGGTTCTTCACCTTGACTCCGGCTGATGTCGCGTTCATCGATCCTGGGCGGGGTCGGGGCCCGTCGGACCGGTTGGGGCTTGCTCTGGCCGTTTGCACGTTGCCGTGGCTGGGATTTGTGCCGGACGAGGTGGTGTCGGCGCCGTGGGCTGCAGTGGTGCGGCTGGCCGGGCAGCTTGGGGTGGATCCGGATGCGGTCCGGTCATACGGGCGTCGGGCGAAGACCCGGACCGATCATTTTCGGCTGGCGGCACGGTATCTGGGGTGGCGGGCGCCGGCGAGCCTGGAGTTGAAGGAGCTGGACGAGTTCCTGCTGGCGCGGGCGATGGAGCATGACTCCCCGACGTTGCTTGTCCGGCTGGCGTGCGAGTATTTGATCTCGGCGCGTGTGATCCGGCCGGGGCCGGTGACGGTGGTGAAGCGGGTCGCCCACGCCCGGGAGGCCGCGCAGCGGGAGACGTTCGACCGGCTGGCGCACGAGTTCACCGACGAGCGTCGCGTCGGCCTGGACGGGTTGTTGGTGGTGGACGCGGGGATCGGGATGACGCGCCTGCGGTGGCTGGGCACGGGGCCGGTGGAGGCCTCGCCCGCGGCGGTGAAGGCCGAGATCGCGAAGTTGGAGTTCCTGCGCGGGATGGACGCTCACACCCTGGATTTGTCGGTGTTGCCGGCGGAGCGGCGCCGGTTCCTGGCCACGGTGGGCCGCCGGCTGACGGCGCAGGCGTTGACAAGGCGTGAGCCGGAGCGCCGGTACCCGATCCTGCTGACGCTGTTGGCGCAGTCTGCGACCGAGGTGCTTGACGAGGTGGTGCAGTTGTTCGATCAGGCGGTTTCCGCCGGGAGAGCAAGGCCGCGCAGAAGATGCGGGACGCGCTGGCTGAGCGGGGCAGGGCCGGGGAGGACCGGCAGGCGCTGCTGGATGCGATCCTGGCCGTCGTCGCGGACCCGGCGGTGCCGGACGAGGAAGTCGGCGGCCTGATCCGCGGGGAACTGATCGGGTGGGAACGGCTGCGTTCGGCGCAGTCGGCCGCCCTGCCCCCGTTGCCGCGCGATCATGGGCATCTGGTCGCTCTGGATGGCTCGTACGGGTATCTGCGGCAGTTCACCCCGCAGGTGCTGGAAGCGGTGCGGTTCGCCGGCGGTACCGCCGCGGCCGAGCTGGTGAAGGCGGTGGAGATCCTGCGGGAGCTCAACGTGACCGGTGCCCGCAAGGTCCCCGAGGACGCGCCGACGGGGTTCGTCCCGGCACGCTGGTGCGGCTACCTGGAGACCGCGGCGAAGACGGGCAGCATCACCGCGTACCGGCATTACTGGGAGTTGTGCACGCTGCTGGCGTTGCGGGACGGGCTGCGCACCGGGGATGTGTTCGTGCCCGGGTCGCGCCGCTACTCCGACCCGGCCGCCTACGTGCTCACCCCGGACAAGTGGGCAGATCAGCGGGTGGAGTTCTGCCGGTTGGTCGGCAAACCCGCTGACGCCGCCACGGGGCTGGCCGAGGTCGAGCAGGAGCTGCACACGGCGCTGGGTGAGCTGGAACATGCCCTCGGCGAGGGCGACGGGCCGGTCCGCCTGGACGAGGCGGGCGACCTGGTGATCTCCCCACTGAGTGCCGAGGACATCCCGGCCGAGGCGGTGTCGTTGAAGGCTGAGCTGACCGAGATGCTGCCGTTCGCGCCGATCGTGTCGCTGGTGATCGAGATGGACAAACGCACCGGGTTCCTGGACTGCTTCACCCACGCCGGCGGCAAGCAGACCCGCAGCCCGGAGGTGAAGCGGAACCTGATCGCGGTGCTGCTCAGCCACTCCACCAACCTTGGACTGACCAGGATGGCCGACGCCTGCGGCATCTCCTACGACATCCTGGCCTGGACCGCCGAGTGGTACGTGCGGGAGGAGACGCTGAGGGCGGCGAACCTGGCGCTCATTGGCTACCACCAGAAGCTGCCGCTGACCCCGGTTTTCGGTTCCGGTACCTTGTCCTCATCGGACGGTCAGCGGTTCCCCACCCGCGGGAAGTCCGTCACGGCCAGGGCTTTGAGCAGGTATTTCGCCCATGAAGGGCTGAGCACCTACACGCACGTGACCGACCAGCACACCACCTACGGCACGAAGATCATCGTCGCGACGAAACGCGAGGCACACTACGTCCTCGATGAAATCCTGGGCAACGCCACCGACATTCCCATCACCGAGCACGCGACCGACACGCACGGGGTGACGCTGGTCAACTTCGGCCTGTTCGACCTGCTGGGATTGCAGCTGTCCCCGCGCATCCGGGACCTGGGCAAGATCACCCTGTACCGGACCGCGCAGAAGCCGGAGATCGAGTCGGCGTTCCCCCTGGCCGGGCTGTTGTTGACCCGGCGGTGCAACATGGATCTGATCGCCGGGCACTGGGACGACCTGCTCCGGCTGGCCGGGGCGCTGAAGTTCGGGCATGCCACCGCGTCGCTTCTGGTCGGCAAGCTCTCCGCATCCGGCCGGCAGAACGCACTGGCCGCGGCACTCAAGGAATACGGGGCGCTGCGGAGGACGATCTACGCCGCCCGGTACTTGGCGGACCCCGCATATCGCCGCAAGATCTCGCGTCAACTAAACAAGGGCGAGACACTCCATGCCCTGAAACGGGATCTGCTCTACGCCCACGAGGGCACCATCCGGGCCCGCCACCTCGAACAACAAACCGAGCAGGCCTGGTGCCTAACGCTCGTGACGAACGCCGTGGTGACCTGGACGACGGAGTACTACGGACTGGCGGTGGAATCGATGCGACGGTCCGGGCGGCGCGTCGACGAGGAGGTCCTGGCCCACATCTCCCCGGCCCACAGCGAGAACATCAACTTCTTCGGCTCCATCGACGTCGACATCGAAGGCGAGCTGGCCCAGCTCGGCCCACCGGATACCGGCCGCTGCGGGTGCAGGACACCCTGTTCTGACCCCTGACAGCGGTGTTGAGTGGCGGCGAGTTGCGCGGCCGTAGGCGTGTCTCGCGCGCCCCAAAAGCCGCCCATCCCTCTCCCAAACGGTCCATTCTGAGACAATCTCGCCACGCCGCCCGGAGGACAGTCGCGAGACCCTGATTTGTGGACGTTGGCACTAATTGGCGGTCTCTTTGCGTCGGTTTGTGTCACTTAGTCTTCTACGACGCCAATGCTGGGAGCAGAGGTTTAACGCTTGGTGCTCAAGGAGCGAGCACCAGTCTCCCACTTGATCCACGAAGCACCAGACGCGTGTCGATGTGGAGAAAGCTGGGTGGAGTTCCTGTTCCCGCGAGCATGCTGAGCAGCAGTGTAACTGCCCAAGATCCGCACTCGCCCAGTGGCGACCGGATGGTAGTCAACGGAGGAGTGGTGAAGCCAGCGCCAAATATGTCATCGAAACCCACTACGCTGATTTCGTCTGGTATCAATATTCCGGCAGCCTGCAACTCGTGCATGAGACCTATCGCCAGCAGATCGTTGTAGGCTAAAACGGCTGTAGCTCCGCAAGCGCGGATGTCCGGCGCTACCCGTCTGCCGCCGTCGACCGTGGGTTTACTCGACGACAGTCGAACCGCTTCGAGGCCCGATCGCTCGCAGGCGAGCTGCATCCCCTCCCACCGCTGGATGGACATCCAGGATTCCGCGGGGCCTGCGACAAAGGCGACCTTTTGATGCCCATTGGCAACCAGGCTCCGTATTGCCTCACCGATGCCTATATTAACGTCCGGCACTACGCGGGGAACGTCATTGACCTCTCGGTTTATGACAACCACTGCACGATCTTGGGCCAGTGCTTGGATGTCCACATCATGCATACGGGGACTGGCGAGAATAAGCCCGTCCACCCTAGATATGATACGGCGGGCTGCCGTAAGCTCTGCGGGGGCCCGTTCAGCGGATTCCGCCAACACGAGCGCGTAGCCATGTCTTGCGGCTGTCGCTTCAGCGCCTCGAATGACGTCAAAGAACGTGGGGTTGGTCATGTCCGCAACGATTAGCCCAAGGGTTCTCGTTTGTCCGGTAAGGAGTGCCCTAGCGTATGGATTGACATGGAAATCTAGTTCTTGTGCAGCTTCCTGCACTTGTTCGCGAGTTTTTGCGCTTACCCGGCTCGGCTCGCTCAGGGCCCGGGAAACAGTGGAAGGATTGACGCCGACAACCTTGGCAATATCGTAGATCGTGGCACGGCCAGGTTGAAATCGATTCGGAGCTGGCACAATTGAGGCCGAGTTATCGGTCCCTATAGGTTCCTCCATTAGGAGGGTCGCGAGTTCAACCTGCTTCGACTGGACGGTGCGCGTGGATCTCCGGCTGCTGCGCCCTCGTGCAAGCTCCGATGCTGCGGAGGACGGGACGTACCCTAGGTTGGCTGCGATCACCTCGATTCTTTCCCTGGTGGCCGTTGCAACACGCGGGAGCCGGCGGAGGGCCCGTGAGACTGTAGCAGTAGATACCCCAGCAGCGGCCGCTACTTCTCGGATGCTGGGTGCGGGCAAAGATTGGCCGGGGCAGGTGTCGGACGCCGCGGCCGCGTGCTTGCCAAAGTCGGTCATGGAACTATCCCTCCTCTAGCCTAATAAAGCCACTGAGCAATTCCTCTCGGCCCCCATCCTTCAAGAACGCCGGCAACGAGTGTTTTGGCGTTCTTGACCGGGTCTGGATTGCCGATCGGAACCATCAGTAGCCAGGTGCGTTAGCGGTGAAACGTGGGCATGAGTTGGCCGCCGTACCTCTTTTCGCCCGAGTAGTAGGATTGGACCCTCAGCCTAGATTCCAAGTACGAATGTGTTCCCACGTCATGTTCGTCCACCAGCGGCCGGCCCAGTCCCTGCTTTCGGTGCGGTACAGGGCAACCTTGCGCGCTTTGAAGTCTGAGGGAACCGGTATCTCCAGTTCTCTGATGTACTCACCTACCTCAGCCGTAAGATCCGGCCGGGTGAAGAGATCATGTGAGGCCAGCGACAAATGGCCGGAGAAGGTGCGGGGATCGAAGTCATTTGTTGGGGAACCGGGATCATTGATTCGAAGCGGTGCAACCGCGGCTTGGATCCTCTGAGCGAGATCATGGAATGGTTCGTTGACCGAGCCATCTTCACGATGGTTGACATCAAAGACGAAACCGCGACCGTGCTGCACTGCGCCGGCATTGTGTACGTCGAAAGAGTGAACGTTGGCCAGCGCGGTTGTAATCCGAGAGATTATCGCATCTTCATCGAGCCGGAGATGTTGTCGTCCCACAAGGGTGGCATGTGGAGGAAAGGCGCCGGCAGAGACAAGGCCGAATTGCGCGCGCAACTGCGTGGTGACTTCAGTGACCGCGCGGCACGTACGTGCATCAGGTACAAGATATACCCCGTATCTGAAGGGATCCCCTACTTTGCGTGGTTGCATGGCTGGAAGCCGGGGGTCGTTAATCAGGTGGGCATGGTCGCTTGTCGATCCGCCCTGGACAGCTTGCCTTGTTTCAGTTGTCACGCACGTACACCTTAATTAATCAGAGTTGCCTAAGTTTGGAGTAGCCACCAGCATATAGGGAACGTTCCCTAAAGGGAATTTCGTGAGAAGCAATGCTGTGAAGACTCGTGAAGGACGGCTACCGAACGGGGGGAGGGCCGCCGGTACGCCCGACGATGAGTTCCCCATTTAGAGATTGATGGATAGGGTGCGAGAGGGCACCTTCTATCTGGTCGGCGATGCTGTTGATGGCCAGGACGCCGATCTCGCCCACTGGCTGACGCCAGGTCGTGAGGCCGATGAGATCCGTCGTGAATGGCCATATGCCGTCGTAACCTGTGACGGAGAGATGCCCTGGTGCAGTCAAATTACGTGACCGCATGTTTTCCAGGACCGCAATGGCCCATCGGTCACTGGGAGTGAGGAGTGCCGTGTATTCCGGGTGTTTTAACATCTGCGAAACGACGGCGGGAGCGCCAGCGATTCTAGCCTCTGAATATTCTTCTGCCGACAGTCGCAGTGTTTCGATATTTAGGTCTCCTAGTCGACGGATCATCGCTTCGGACCGCATGAATTGCGGAATGGATGTCTCCCTGGCCAACGACAGGACCGCGACTCGGGTGTGGCCCAGTGCAGCGATGTGATCTGCCATGGAAGCACCGCCTACGTTTTCATCACAGTAAATGCTGCTGAACGTGGGATTTTGCTCCGGGCGCCCGGCAAGGACTATGGGAATCCGGCTTGCGTATTGGGCAATGAGTTCAGACGGGAGAAGGCCTGAGCTCACCACGAGTCCTTCGACCCTAAGTGACACCAGCCGGGCGATGGCAGTATTCTCGTCCGGACCTGCGAACCGCCCGGCGCCTGTAGCGGTGACCACCCCGTAGCCGCGGATAGCTGCCTGCTCCTGAAGAGAAGTTAGGAGCTGACTGTAAAACGGCGCGGCGGCATCGCGGACGAACACGCCAATGGTCCGGGTTCGGTTCGTCACCATACTTTGAGCAACGGAGTTGACAACGTATCCCAGTTCTTGCGCGGCTGCCCGCACTTTGTCCCGGGTCGCAACCGCAACGCCATACTCTCCACGTAAGACACGGGAGACTACTGACTTGGACACGCCCGCCCGCGCGGCAACGTCAAGGATGGTTGGCGCGGAGGGGGTGTTAAGCATGGCTCTAGTCTCCAAGAACTCCTCTGGCGCGGAGGTAGGTCCTCGCGTCTTCGGGACCATCCCACAGGCGCGCGTGCCAACCACGCAATGTCGCCGCTTCCACGTTGACCTTACGGTCATCGAAGAACACGATAGCATCCTGGGCAACGCCGAACGTTCGCTCGGTTTCCTCGTACATGTGTGGGTCCGGCTTTGCACTGCCAACCTCGCATGAGAACAACAGATGGGTGAGCCGGTCGGACCACGCAGCTTGACGGACTACTTTCGCGAATGTGTGCGGGGCATTGGATAGGACGCCGGTAAGAACTGTGGTGGACTCGATGACGTCTTGGAGAAGTGATCGTGCGCTTGGAACGACTTCGGCCCACCGTGAGCTGTCCACTAGGTCCAATTCTGCTGACAAGTCGGGGCCGATGGGGATCCCGAGGTGGTCTCCGACCGAGCGCCAGTAGGCCTCGCGGTCGGATCCTTTATCGTAAGCCCCGCGGTCGGCCCAGTAGGCCGGAGCCACAACCTGGGGATCAAGCCCCAGCACATCGGCAACTTCTTTGATTCCCCCCTCGGGAGCGGAAAGGACTCCGCCGATGTCGAATACGACCGCTTCGATCGCCTGCGGGCAACTGTTCATTGGTGGTACCAATCGTTCGTAACTAGAGGGTGGCCGGGCGGACACCCTCAATTGGCTGTCTTCTCGCCATTTGGTTGAGGTTCGGAAGTGGGCGCCGGGGTGCTCTCCCCCTTCCGAGGCATTACTTGACTCGCTCGTTCTAGGCGTCTAGCGTCTTCCCTTCCCTCGCGGCGACCGTTTTCAGCATCTGTTCACCGTCGGCGCCGTTCGCGGTGGACTGGACTCAGAACATCCAGTGCCTCTCTGCGAATGCACCGCTGTGACGTGCCTACCGGGATCGGAATTGCCTCTCCCGCGAAACCGGCGCCCTTCAGCGTTGCCCCAACATTCGCAGACGAAGCCAGATATACGGAAGAACCCTGCCCGGCACCGTCAGGAGACCGCCCTGTGCCGTGAACGGGGAGGGCGGCACGGCCCAACCCGGCCAACGGGGGAAGGCGCCGTAGCGGTATGGGTCTGCGAGATTCTCAAGTACTCGCCGGCGCCTCCTCCAGGGCATTGGCGGTGGCCGCCGTCATTTTCCGGCCCGCGCGTTGTAGGTCTCTATGGCGCTTGTGGCTTTGGCTTCGGCCTGCTGGAAGGCGGCCTCGACCGGTGTTCCTGCCGCGATCTGTTCGAGCACTGGCTGTAGCTCCAGCCGGATGCTGTTCAGCGCCCCGCTGTGGCAGCCCGCGGTCACCACGTTGGATTTGGTGACGGCGACCTGATCAAGGAGGACCTTCTGCGCGGGGGTTGCCGACGTTGCTGCGGTTGCCTGGGCGTCCGTGGATGCGGGCAGGTAGCCGGAGCCCTGGAAGCTCGCCACCTGGCTGTCCGGGGAGGCCAGGAAGGCTGCAAAGCGTGCGGCGGCTCGTTGCGTCGCGCCGGACTTGTCCTTCCCGATGATCCAGACGGAGTTGCCGCCGGGGACGGCGCCTCCCTTGGCGGCGTCATCGACCGGGAAGGGCGCGGTCAGGAAGTCAGTGCCTTTGGCTTTCACCACATTTCCCAGGCTGCCGGAGGATGACAGCAGCATGGCTGCGCTGCCCCCGGTGAACGCGTTCTGTGCTGCTGAGCCGTCCTTTCCCACATTGAAGATGGCCTTGGACGTAAAGAGTTCCTGGATCGTGTTCCACACGCCCACCTGGCTGGCTGCCGTGTAGCGGACGGCGTCCACCGGTGCGCCCGTGGTGCCGTTGCCGGGCGTGCAGTACTCGATGCCGGCGCTGGAGGCAAACTCTTCGTTCCACCAGGGATTGAGGTGGAACGTCAGTCCGGCCACGCCGGTCTTTTCCTTGATGATCCGGGCCCAGTTGAACAGTTCGGCCGTGGTTGCAGGCAGCTTGGAGGCATCGAGTCCGGCCTTCGCGATCAGGTCCGGGTTGAAGTACACCAGGGGCTGTGAAACCTGGAAGGGAACGGACCACAGCTTGCCGTCAATAGTGTAGTAGTTCTTTACAGCGGGGGAGACTTTCTCCGCTGCGTAGGGCACCTGGTAGGCGGCCATGGCATCTTCGGCGGGCGTCACGAGACCGGAATCCACCATGAATGAGGTGTTCACATCGCTGGCCTGCATAAGGTCCGGAGTTCCTCCGGACGTCACGGCATTGGTGAACTTGGAAATGGCATCTTCGTAGCTGCCCTGATAGATGGCCTTGACGGTGACGCCGTCGGTGTTGCTGGCGTTGTACTTGGCAACCAGGTCCTCCACGACCTTCCCGGCAGCGCCGGAGGACGAGTGCCAGAAGTCGATTACCACGGGACCGTCCGTGGCCGCAGGGGCCGATACGGTGTTGGTGGCGGACCCCGCCCCGGTCCCGGCTGAGCATCCGGTGACAGCCAGTAGTGCTGCCGTGAGCACCGCAGCTGCCACCCTGCGGCGCCTGGTCGCGGTGGTTAGAGGGTTGGGAATCATTTGCCTGCTCCTTGGGTGAGTCCTTTTGCAAGGAATTTCTGTCCGAAAATGACGAGAAGAATGGTGGGGATGGAAACGAGAATGAGACCCGCCAGAACGGATCCGATGTCAACGCTGGCCTCATCAGCAAGACTCGAAACACCGACCTGCACCGTCCGCATCTCTGGTGACTCGGTGACGATCAGCGGCCACATGTACCCGTTCCAAGCGCCGATGGCGCTGGTCAGGGCGACCGTCATGAGCGCTGGACGGCACAACGGCACCAGAAAACGGAACAGGAAGCCGAGTGGGGACGTGCCGTCGAGGATGGCGGCTTCATGGATCTCCCTGGGGAAATTCAGGAAGGCCTGCCGCAGCAGGAAAATCGCATAGCCTGAGGCGCCGAAAGGGATGAATACAGCCAGAAGGGTGTCGAACAAACCCATGGACCGGATGGTCAGATAGTTGGCCACCACGTTTGTTTCGCCGGGAATCATGAGCGTGACCAGGAAGATACCGAACCACAGCGAAGGCCGTTTGAGGTTGCCGAAAACCAGTGCGTAGGCGGCCAGGATGGCGGTGAGTAGCTGCAGGCCGGTCTGGGCCAGTGTCACGACCGCCGAGTTGAGCCCCTGCCGGAGGAGCGGTGCGCGCTCCAGGGCCGTGGCAAAGTTCTCGAGTCCCCAGCGCCCCAGGCCGCCGGATCCCGGCACGGTCTGGAAGGCCCCGACCGCAGCGTAAACCACCGGGAACACCACGAGGACCGCGGTTACCGCGACATAGGCGTAGAGCGCTGCGCGGGGTGCCTTCTTGAGGAACGGGGCTTTCATGAGTAAGTCACCTTCTTCTCGAGTACGCGGAACTGCACGACGGAGATCGCCAGGATGATGAGCAGCAGCACCACACCGCGTGCCGAGGACGCGCCGTAGTCTGCAGTTCCACCCCCAAATGCCGTGCGGTAGATGTCGATGACGAGAGTGTGGGTGGCGTTGGCCGGGCCACCGCCGGTGAGAATCTGGATGGCAGTGAACTCCCGCAGCCCGCTGATGGACTGTGTCACCACGATAAAGAACAAAGTGGGGCTGATCAGGGGAAGAGTCATGTGCCAGGCCTTGCGGACCGGGCCGGCACCGTCCAGGCCGGCCGCTTCCATCACGTCCTCAGACACACCGTCCAGGGCAGCCAACAAGAGGAGCACCGTGAAGCCGATCCCGGTCCAGGCATCCAACGCGATCACCGAAACCATGGCCACGTCAGGACTCGTCAGCCAACCCACCTCGCCGCCGCCAAAGAAGGCCGCGATCCTGTCGCCGGCCCCGAGCTGCGGCTGGTAAATGGCCTTGAAAATGAGGCCTGCCACTGCCACCGAGACGGCCATGGGCACCAGTACTGCGGCCCGCAGGAATCCGGTTCCTCGCAGCCGCTGGGCCAGCGGGAGCGCTATGGCCAGCCCGATGATGAGTTTCGCGGCCACCGAACCGATAGTGAACACGAGAGTCACCCACAGCGTGTGCCGGAAATCGGTAGAGACAAACATTGAGGCGTAGTTCGCCAGACCCACAAATCCCGTGGGCTGACCGAAAATGTTCGTCCCCTGCGCCGACATGTACAAAGTGCGCAGCAGCGGCCAATAGTCGAACGCGATGACAAACACCAGTGCGGGAAGCAGGGCCAGCACCGGCCATAGCTGCCGCCGCCTGCCGCGCCGCGTGGCCAGACGGGGGCCTTTGAGCCGGCGCGGCTTGCCAAGGTCTGAGGCCCGTATGGCGGTTGATTCAAGAGTCATGGGGAATCCATTTGAGTAGGGGCCAATAATCGAAGTTGGCTACAGAAGCCAGGCTAGGCAGTAAGAAAAGTGGAACCCAGCCAGCGAGACGAGCACGGCGCCGGCGCGGGGGTATGGAAGTTCTCAGGCGTTTACGCGGGGGCGCGATTGTTGTCATGGTCACTCCGTTGGGATAGCCGTCCATTAGAGTGTAGGGAACGTTCCCTACGCGTGGCAACCCCTTTTTCGTTCACTCGGGGAAACAGTAAACGAACAATAAAAGTTCTCATCACCATCAGGAGGCCGCGTGCTGCAAGTGGAATGGATCTCTCCCTCGACACTTACCGAAATCGTCCTACTGGTCCTGGCATTCGTGTTGTCCGCTATCGTCGGCTTGGAGCGTCACCGACAGGTGAAAAGCGCAGGACTCCGCACTCATACGCTCGTCGGGCTCGGTGCAGCCACTTTCACTCTCGTCTCCAGCTATGGCTTTAGTGCCATAATCGGGGCAGATGTTGTCCTCGACCCGTCTCGCATTGCAGCGCAGATCGTGTCCGGCGTCGGCTTCCTCGGCGGTGGCGTCATATTCGTGAAGCAGAACATTGTCAGCGGACTGACGACGGCCGCTTCCATCTGGGTCGTGGCTGCAATAGGCATGGCGTGCGGTGCAGGCATGCCTATCCTCGCAACGTTGGCGACAGCTCTACACCTATGTGCAGTGACAGCACTATCGTGGGTTGGCCGACGCATTCCGGTCGCGGGAACCGGCCGAGAACTGATCGTCACCTACAAGGACGGTCGTGGAGCGCTTAGGGACATATTGACTGAGGCGACAGGCTTGGGTTACGAAGTCGCGCTGAACAGCACTTCCCGGATCGATTCTGTTCCCGGTCCTGATCTAATCGAGGCGCGTATGCGGTTCAATCGCGGCAGGGCACGGATAGATGAGCTGATCGTTCAGCTCCAGGCTGTATCTGGCGTACAGATGGTCCGCGCGGCAAATGACGACAGCGATTGAACCGAGACCTTAGACAAGTCGCCTAACAGTGCGTAAAGCATGAATCTTCACGGCATGGTTGCGCGTGAAAGCCAGCCCGGCTACTTCAGAACAACGAGTCGAACGTGCACCCTCTTCCAGTAAGCGTTGTCTCGAAAAGCTACAGTTTTTCAAGACACGGACGTCATGTCTTTGAGGATCGAAGGAATCGGCGGCGTGCCGGGCCGCCCCGCGTCTTGGAAAGGTGTCTCACCGTAAATCGTCTCAGGCGGGTGCTGACTGAGGGTTTCTGAGGCACAATGGCCGGGTGAGACATCTCGGGTATACGCGTGTGAGTACGTCGAGTCAGGATGCGAAGTTGCAGCTCGACGCGCTCGTCGACGCCGGGGTGCAGAAACGCGACGTGTTCGCCGACCTCACCTCCGGAAGCAAGACGGCTATTGAGCGACCCGGGATGAAGAAGCTCCTCGCGTATGTGGAGCCGGGCGATACCGTCGTCGTGTGGCGGGTGGACAGGCTCGGCCGATCCTTGATCGATGTCTTGAACACGGTGAACCTGCTGCGGGAACGCGGTGTGCACTTGAGGTCCATCTCGGACGGGATTGACCCCACAACAACGTCGGGCCGCCTCATGCTGAACATGCTCGCGACCCTTGCTGAGTACGAACGGGAGTTGATCGTCGAACGGGTCAACGCGGGCATCGCCGCTGCGAGACAGGGCGGAACCCGCTTCGGCCGGCCCTTGTCCGACCCGCTCGTCATCGCCGACAAGCTCGCGATCGCCCAAGACGCTCGCGCGAAGGGACGCACCGCTGAGGACGCGGCCCGACTCGTCGGCTGGAGCCGCGCGACGCTCTACCGCCACCGGCAGGCGGCCGAAGACCTCCGGTCATGAAGCACCAGCTGTCGGCCGAAGACCGCGCGGCACTGCTCCGGCAGCACCTCGACGACGGTGTTCCCCTCGCCAGGATCTCCAGTCAGGCCGGCATCCCCCTCCGCACGCTGCAACGGTGGACGGCAGGATTCCGCGCCGGCGGCTCTGTCGAGGCCCTGGGCCGCCAGCCACGCTCGGACCGCGGGAGCCATTCGCTCCCGCCCCAAATAGAGCGATCGAAGGCTCGCGCTCCGCCACCCGCAAGGGACACCACGGTGGCCGGCCGCCCGTGTTCACCACCGACATGCTGCACACCGAACTCCGCCCCGGCGAGAACGGCGAATCCATCGAGGACATCCGTCCGGACCTGATCAATCCCGCCGGCCAGCGCAAAGGTCACTACCTGATCGCTGCCGCTGGCCGACCGGACCATCACCGGTCAGCGATATCCGCCCGATTTTTCCCGAGAACTACGGCGACCCCTACGTCATAGGTTTTGTCGAGGAACCCCATCAAGGCCCGGGCAACCAAGTGCAGCCCTTCGAAGCGTTCGCCGTGGGTGTCAACGCTGTAGGAGTCCTCCGGAGGGCTGTCCGAACCCCATCTGCTCCCGTATTCGATCGCCTGGCCGTTGATGTCCCGGTACTCGCGTGATGGCAACTCCGGCCGTATGAAAAGCTCAGGAGCTTGCCCCGTGGGAACCGGCCGCAATTCGGCGGGCGCGGGACCGTCCGGCTCTTCGCTGGCCCACTCCATAAGGTGGGCCAGGAGGCCGGCCACCATCTCGTCGTCGGCCTTCCGCAATCCCTCAACCAAGCGGTCCACCGTCACCACCATGCCGCGGTCTCCGACTTCGCGGGAACCGTCCGGCATGATTCTCCAGGATGCTGCCGGGCGCATGGCCGCAATGGCGTTTCCCACGAATATTGTGGCGGCCTCGCTCAAACCCGGTTCAACGGAGATATCGCCGATAGTGGAGCGAAGGAATTCCAGCAACGCTGATATGTCCACGGCAAGCCGGCCGCCGGGGACTCCCTTGCTTCCGCAGAACAGCACGAACGGCGCGTACCCGCCAAGGTGCCTAACCGGGGCTGCTTCCTCCTGCGCCGGCAAGTACCCGGCAGTGCGTCGATTCAGCACGGCCTTGCTGGAAAGCGCTGCCGGCAATGCAGATGCCGGCCCGTCAAAAAGATCCTCGGTATCCCCCATGCGCCCATCCTAGGCCGAGCCCGTAGGTTTGGCCCTGCGTCCGGATTATGGGCACCGGATCAAAGGCTGACTCCCAGCCGGGACATCAACACTGCGACGGCGGCCGCGACTCCTCCGGCCAGCGAACCTTCCAACTCCGGTGCGAAGAACGGCGAATGGTTGACGGGAATTGAGCCGGGGCCTTCGTGCCCGGAGGCAGGGGTACCGCCGAACATCCAAAACACTGACGGGACCCCGATAGCGGTGCCCAAGTGCCCGAAGTCTTCGCTGCCCATCATGGGCGGAGTGATTTCAACTGCCTCAGTCCCCAACGCCAGCCGCAGTGCCTCAACCACGTCAGGGACGGCGTCGGGGTCGTTGAAGCATTGGGGGAAGCGGTACATTTCCTCGATGACCGGCGCCGGCGCCCCGGATGCTGCGGCCTCTGCCTCAATGATTCGGCGAACGGCGGAGAGAACCTGCCCGCGGACGTCGTCGTCGAAGGTGCGGATGTTGAGCGTGAACTCGGCCGAGGCGGGAATGATGTTCTCTTTCAGTCCTGCGTGGAAGGTCCCCACCGTGACGACGGCGGACTTGCGTGGGTCAAGTTCCCGGGAAACTATCCCCTGGAGCCGCGTGACCATGTGCGCGGCCATGACGATGGGATCGATGGAGTCCTGCGGCTGGGATCCATGGGACTGTTGGCCGTGGACCGTCACCCGGAGCGAATCCGCCATGGCGGCTACCGGACCGTTGGAGATCGCGACAGTACCCACAGGCCGGGGCATGACGTGCTGTCCGAACACCACCTCCGGACGCGGTGCTTTGTCCCAAAGCCCATCGTCCAGCATGGCAAGTGCTCCTGCTGCAGTTTCCTCGCCGGGCTGGAAGATGAGTACCAGCGTGCCGGACCAGGACTCCAGGTTGCCAGCGAGGACTTCGGCGGCACCCAGCAGAGACGCAACATGGGTGTCGTGCCCGCAACCATGCATGACGGGCACCACCGTGCCGTCCGGAAGGGTGCCGGTGTCCGTGCTGGCGTAATCCAGCCCCGTGGCTTCCTCGATGGGAAGCCCGTCCGAGTCGGCGCGGAACGCCACTACCGGACCGTCGCCGTTCCGCAGGATGCCCACCACCCCTGTCCCGCCGCACCGGAAGTGCTCGATCCCCAGTTCGTCCAGGTGATCTTCAATCAATCCTGCTGTGGCGAACTCCTGCATGGACAGTTCCGGATGCGCATGCAGGTGCCGGTACAAGGAGTGCAGTTTGGCGGTCTGTTCGGCATCGAGTGGCGTGGCGGTGGCGGTGGCTGTGGCTGTCTGGGTCATTGGCCTGTCTTCCTGGGTGGTTTTTAGGGCTGCTGCGTGTGGCGCTGGAGGGTGCTATTCCATGTGGATCGGCTTCGCTTCGGTGAAGGATGTCTTGCCGCGGAAGAACCACCCCAGCAAGATGGTGCCCAGGACGGCGATGGCGGTGGAGACCATGGCCAGCGCGGGCACCAGCGGCAACACCACGAACACGACCACGGCTGAGACCAGCAGGGCGAATACCGTAGTGCGGGGCTGCTTCAGGGACACGATGGCCTGCACCAGCACCGCGCCAAGGACGGCGGGCAGCACGTATGAACGCGTCACCAGCAGCACCGACGGCGGGATGACGCTGATCAGCCAGCTCCCCAGGAGGCCCACGAAAATGGCGAGCGAAACCAGATGCACTGCTGCGGCACCACAGATAGCGACGACGGCGGCCAGCTCGGCGCGCTTGCTTCCCGGCTTGGCGCCGATGTTGGTTTGGGCGATCAGGGCGGCGGGCAGGAGTTTGTTGGAGATGTTCCCGATCATGAAGGCCTGGTACATCGCTGCAGGGCCAAGGATGGGGTAGTAGGTGAGGGGCTCAACGATCCAGATGATGCCGAAGGTTGCAGCCACTGCGGCGAAAGCGATCCACAGTTGCGCGGGTCCTATATCCAGGCCACTGGCGAAGACGAGAAACAGGGGCCCGGCTACCGAGATCAGCAGGCCGCAGATCATGGTGATCTGGCCCCAGCGGGAGGTGGTGCGGTTGAAATCAGCCATTGTGGAGCTGCTGGTACTGGCAGGAGCGGAAGTGATGGAGGACATGAGGGTGTTCCTTTCGTGCTCAAGAATCAAGGCTTTTGACCGGAAGCGCGATCACGCGGACGGGATCACGCAGGCGGGATCACGCAGGCGGGATCACGCGCCGACGGCGAGGTAGGCGGCTCCCAGCCCGATGACGATGGAGAAACCAAGCCCCCACTCGCGCAGCCAGCTCTTGCCGAGTTTCCTGGCCAGCAGCAGGCACAGGCCCATCACCGCGGCCGAGACCATGAACGACAACACATGGACACCGGATTTGGGGAGCTCGGTGAAGCCCAGGCAAGAGAAAGCTCCAATCAGGGCAGCGGCCGGAACAATGGCCATGGCCGCAGGATTTACCGAGCGGATCTTGGCGTCTCCTTTGCGGAGCAGTGGCGTCAGGATCAGGGTGGCGAGCATCCACATGGCACCGCCAATGCTCATGGCAAAGAAGGCCACGGCGAAGACGCTCTGTGTGTAGCTGGCATCACCGAGCTTGGCCCCCATGGAGCCTGCGGCAATGCCGGCGGCCGATACGTCATAGGCTGCTGAACCGATGAGGCCGATCCTGGAGAGCACTGCGGGAGCACCAAAGAGGCCCAGCAGGGCAATGGCTACGAGCGACACCGCCAAGGAAGGTCCGATCGCGGAGACCGCACCGGAACGGAACGAGGTCTTGATGTCCTGCGGGCTCATCTCTACCGACGGCGCTGCCCGGCGGGCGGCCTTCATGAAGATGACTGACTGGATGATGATGACGCCGAAGACGCCGGCGACGCAGATCCACAGGACGGGATTGTTGGCGACGGACATGATGTCGGTTGATTCGGTGGGCACTTGCAGGGCCGCTTGTTGGGCCAGGAGTCGGTGCATGGAAACCTCCGGTGTGTGCCCCGCAGCACTTCCACCTCCGGACGACGTTGTCCGGCGTGTGGCGCAATGGGGCAAATCCATTCCCACCAGCCGGATCGGCCGTGGGGTTACCAACACCTTTGACTATGAGCCTGATCACCTTCAATAGCTGACGGAATCAGCCTGAATCATGGCCGAATCCGTCATACCCTTGTTTCGCTTCGCATGGGCTTCCGGCAGCGCGGTGTGACGCGGCACACTTCAAGCAGTACACATCCAGCAAAGGAGCACCATGCCCGAGTCCATTGGCGAGCTGTCCGCCGTCGAACTTTCCGCAGCGATCCGCAACAAGAAGATCTCGGCACGCGAAGCCCTGGCCGATCACCTGGAGCGGATTGCCGCGGTCAACCCCGTGGTCAATGCAGTGGTCACCCTGGACGCCGAAAGTGCCCAGGCCTTGGCGCATCGTGCGGACCAGATGACCGCAACGGGAGCAGAGCTGCCGCCGCTTCACGGTGTGCCGATGACCCACAAGGACACCAACAACACCGCTGGAATGCGCACCACGCAGGGCTCGCTCGCCTTGCGCGACTTCGTTCCCGACGCCGATGACCTCATCATCGCGCGGTTGAAGGCGGCCGGCGTGGTCAGTACCGGAAAGTCGAACGTTCCCGAGTTCGGAGCCGGCTCCCACACATTCAACGACCTCTTCGGTACCACCACCAACCCCTACGCGCCCACCCTCAGCGCCGGCGGCAGCAGTGGCGGGGTGGCCGCCGTCGTCGCATCCCGCGTCCAAAGCATCGGCGACGGCAGCGACATGGGCGGCTCGCTCCGCATCCCGGCCTCCTTCTGCAACGTGGTGGGTTTCAGGCCCTCGACGGCGGTGATCCCCATGCCGTCCGACGTCAACGCCTACGCGTGGTTGGGAAGGACTGGCCCCATGGCTCGGAGCGTGGAGGACATCGCTTTGTTCATGTCCGTGACTACGGGCAAGGATTCCCGCGTTCCGCACCCTGCGGTTCTGGAACCGGGCGTTTTCCGGGCAGGGCTCGAGGCGGACATGCGCGGGGTCCGGATCGGCTGGTCCAGGGACTTCGGAATCGGAGTTCCCGTGGATCCCGAAATCCTGGAGCACCTCGAACGGCAACTAAAGGTCTTCGAAGGCCTGGGCGCAATCGTGGAAGAAGCCACCCCCGATTTCAGCGAGGCAGACCTCGTGTTCGGCAATACCCGGGCCATGGACTTCGCCGCAGGGCTGGGACCGATCCTGGAACGCGCCGGAGACGTCATCAAGCCCGAGGTGCATTGGAACGTCCGGAAGGGCTTCGATCTCACTGCCCGGGACCTGATTGAGACCGCGGCGGCCCGAACACGGCTGGAACAAAGCGTCCAGTCATTCTTTGGGCAGTACCACCTCTTCGCCAGCCCGTGCGCCCAGGTCCTCCCCTTCGATGCCTCGCAGCGGTACCCGGCGGACATTGCCGGGGTGCCTTCCGAAACGTATCTGGACTGGATGCGCTCGGCCTGCCTGTTGTCGGCAACGGGGCTGCCTGTGCTTAGCGTGCCGGCAGGCTTTGGACCTTCCGGCCTCCCCATCGGGCTGCAACTGGCCACCAACCACTACACGGACATGCAGTTGCTCCGGTATGGCCGCGCCTTCGAACAGCAGACCGGCTACGCCGCCGTCGCACCCGTTGTTACCCCGGCCCGGGAGCCACTGACTACCGTGAACGCATAACCCGGCCGCCGCGTTTTCCAGCGTCCAGCAGGATGGAAACATCAACCGTGACAGCATGCTGTGCCCACTCGGAGTCGGTGATGAAGCGGTAGAGGGCGGCCATGTCCTCCACCGTCACATCCGCCATGATCTGGTAGTCGCCGGCAATGGCCGCTGCATAGCGGACGGTGGGCAGCTCGGCCAAGCTCCGGCCCACTTGTTCGACATGTTGGGGAGAAGCCCGGACCCACAGCAATGCCTCGACGTCCAGCCCAAAGGATGCGGGCTCGACGATCGCGCGCAGGTGAACCTGGTTGTTGGCCAGGAGCCAGTCGGTGCGGCGGCGGGCTGTCGCTTCCGAAACGCCGACCCGCCGGCCCAACGCTTCAAAACTCATCCGACCATCAGCGCAGAGGGCGTCCACGATCTCGTGGTCCTGACGGCTGAGATCCTGCCGCGCCACCAGGCTTCCTGAGTCCGGCGTGAGGCTCGAGCGGAGCGCCTCCGCCTTGTCATTGCCGAGGATTTCCGGCCGCCAGCCGCGAATGGTGCGGAAGTACCGGAGCACAGGGTAGCTGGTGGAGTCACGCAGGCCGATGGTGGCGGGCAACCCGTCAGAGAGGACGTCGCCCATGCGTGAAGGTTCCGTAAGGATCTCCGCCACGCAATCCCCGGCACCGGTGGTGGTGTATACGAAGGTGGTGTCCAGCCGTTGGCACAGGGCATGGCTTGCCGCCCGCACCGTACCGGGCAGGCAGCGCATCTGCACCAGGACCACGGCCGGCTGGGGCCGGATACCCACCACCGCGACGGCACCGGACTCCAAAAGCTGTGACCCACGGCGGGCGACAGTTCGCTCCGCCTCGCCCAGGACGGCTGCCATTTTCCGCCAGGGGCAGCGGGGATCAAGTTGGAGCGCAGCAACGATCTGCCGTTCCAGGGCGTCAAAGACCACCATGCAAGTTCCGTCCTTCGTGGGCTGGGTTTGCTCAATTTCACCACGGACTTTGGTGCGGTGCGTCACGACGCCGAGTGCCGGCGTCGTGCGTTAACGGCAAGTGCCCCGCCCCCGGCGAGGGGGACGGGGCACTGATGACCAGGCTTCGGCTCTAGGCGAAGTCGGAGACTGCCGGGTCGGGTCCAATGCGTCCTTCGGCACCGCGGTCAAGACCGTTGATGGCCTCGATGTCCGTGGCGTCCAGCGTGACATTGAGCGCCGCGAAGTTCTCCTGGATGCGGGACTCGGTGACGGACTTGGGAATGACCACGTTGCCGATGGCCAGGTGCCAGGCGATGACCACCTGGGCGGGGGTTGCCTGGTGCTTGGCGGCAATCTCAGCAACCGTGGCGCTTTCGAGCAGCTCGCCACCCTGTCCCAGCGGGGACCAGGCCTGGGTCAGGATGCCCTTGGACGCGTTGAATTCGCGAAGCTCGGCCTGGTTGAAGAAGGGGTGAAGCTCCACTTGGTTGATGGCCGGAACAACGCCGGTTTCATCGATGATGTGCTGCAGGCCTTCCTTGGTGAAGTTGGAGACACCGATGGACTTGACCCGGCCGCGCTTCTTGAGCTCGATGAGGGCCTTCCAGGTGTCAACGTACTTTTCCTGCTTGGGCTGCTGCCAGTGGATCAGGTACAGGTCCAGCGTCTCGAGGCCGAGGCGGTCCATGGACTCCTCGAAGGCAGCCAGGGTGGATTCGTAGCCTTGGTCGGCGTTCCACAGCTTGGTGGTAATGAAGATGTCCTCGGCTGAGAGGCCGGAGGAAGCAATGGCGCGGCCGACGCCTGCCTCGTTGCCGTAGATCTTGGCGGTATCGATGTGGCGGAACCCGGCGTCGAACGCTTGGCGTACTACCTTTTCGGCTACATCGTCTTCAACTTGCCACACCCCGTAGCCGAGCTGGGGGATGGTGTTGCCGTCGTTGAAAGTAAGTGTTGGTGACGAAGTCATGTTTGCCATCCTGCCAGCAAGAAGCTCCCAAAAGCTCGGTTTGTTACGCATATAAGCTATGCGCTTAACTTCTTGCACCTGAGGAATATCGGCGCACGCGTGTAGTTGCGCACGCGCTGCTTATTTCTCCGGCCTACTCCGCAGCGAGCAGACGCTCCGCATCAGCAACCTGCTCGAAAACTGACTCCGCACGCCGCCGGACGGAGAGCGCACCCACTGGAACAGGCCCCACCGCCAACCTCAACATGGCAGCAGCCTCGGCAGTGGTGGCGAGGGAATTTCCGGCTTTCGACAACGCCCGGTGTACTCCCGCCAGAGCCCCGGGGACATCCAGCCCATCACTGGGCGAGCGCCTCTGCGCCTCCACGCAAATGGTCCTGACACGGGGCGACAACTCCGCGAGTTCGTTCGCGATCTGCACCAACTCGTTGTAGAGCTGGTCGTCATCGACGCCCTCGAGGACCTGGTGGTACCGATCCAGGCCACGGTGGAAACGGTCGTGCGCGCGGCGCCACAACCCCTTGCCAAGCTCCAGATCGTCTTTTCGTCCTTGGCGGACTGCCCCAAAGAAACCCACCTGGGAACTCAGAGGTACTGACCCGGACCGTGATCGGGGTCTTCCGGCCGGCCGTGCTGGGGAGCAGCACCGGGAGCTCCCGGGGCAGCGGCGCGCTGCGGCTGGCCATTCTCGCCGATGACGATTCCCGGAGCAATCATGGTCCCCGGCGGGAGCTGACGAAGCTGCATCTGTGCCGCGGCATGTTCCTTGGCAGCCTGCTGGGCCGCGATCGCCGCTTGAATGCCGTGGAACAAGCCCTCCAACCAGCCAACCAGTTGTGCCTGGGCGATACGCAGCTCAGCATCCGAAGGCGCCTTTTCATCAGGGAAAGGCAAGCTGATGCGCTCCAGCTCCTCAATAAGTTCGGGCGCGAGCCCGTCCTCGAGTTCCTTGATGGAGCGCTCGTGGATTTCGGCGAGGCGCCCACGGGCAGCGTCATCCAAAGGAGCGGCCTTAACTTCCTCCAAGAGCTGGCGGACCATGGTCCCGATCCTCATGACCTTGGCCGGCTCATCAACAAGTTCGTGAAGATTCCCACCCTTGGGCTTGGCAGTCTTCCCGGACTCTCCCCCGCCCGATTGCTGCGCAGGGGACGTCTCAAGGCCCTCTTCCAGCATGGTTCCCTCCACGGGGGTGTCATCCGAAGCGTCATCCGTGGGCTGAATGTTGTTCAGATCGCTCATTCGTTCATACTCTCATGGGGTTCCCCGGAACCGCCGTCCGGTCCCTCAATTTGGACTTCGTTCGTAGCGAAACCTGGTTTCCGCTCAGCAGCACCGCCCCTGGGGGTTGCTGTCCTGCCGGTCCATGCGGTCCCGCCAGAACTCACGCTCCGTCATGGCGGGACCGGCATGGCCACTGGCGTTGAAGTGTTCAAGGTACTTCCGGTACGCATCCGCCCCCATGAGTGAGCCCATGTAGGCAGCGAACCCGCGGAGCCCTTTGGCCACGGCCTTCATCAGTGGTGTCCGGCTGGTTGCGTTCGCTTCTCCGCAGGCAGGGCATTCCACTCGGCCAGCAGTGCCTTCTCCGCGGCTGTGGGAATCAAGCCCGCGGGCGCATACACCTTGGAGGGCACGGCGGGGTCTTCATGGTCCTGTCCGCCACCGGCACGAATGGCCTTGACGGTTGCCAGCAGGGCCGCCACGATCACGATGATGCTCAGGGTCACGAAGATGACCGACAACACGCCCTGGATCATGGTGTTCCGGACCACCGCCTCCATGGCGGCCACGGTCTTGGCGGTGCCAAACTCCGTCTTGCCATCAGCCAGGGCCTTGGAGAACGCCTGGTTGTTGGCGAAGTAACCGACTGCCGGAACCGGCGAGAAGATCTTGTGGAAGCTGGCCGTGATGGTCACCACTGCGGCAAAGGCCAGCGGCACAGCAACGATCCACAACCACTTGAACACTCCCCTCTTGGCCGTGATGGCCATGCACACGGCCAAAGCGATTGCGGCCAGGAGCTGGTTGGCAATCCCGAACAGCGGGAACAAGGTGTTGATGCCGCCCAGCGGATCCGTCACGCCCATGATCAGCACCGCGCCCCAGGCTGCCACCATGATGGCGGTGCACAGCCAGGCACCGGGACGCCAGGAGGCTTCCTTGAACTTGGGAACAAAGTTGCCGATGGAGTCCTGCAGCATGAAGCGGGCAACACGCGTGCCGGCGTCCACTGCGGTGAGGATGAACAACGCTTCGAACATGATGGCGAAGTGGTACCAGAAGGCCATCATGCCGGGCCCGCCGATGAACTGCTGCATGATGTGCGCCAGGCCCACCGCCAAGGTGGGTGCGCCGCCGGAACGGGAGATAATGCTTTCCTCGCCCACGTCCTTGGCTGTCTGGGCCAGGACGTCGGGAGTGATGTTCACGTTGGCCAGGCCGAGGCTGTTCACCCATTGCGCCGCGGATTCGACCGTTCCGCCGGTGAGCGCAAGGGGTGCGTTCATGGCGAAATAGATGCCACGGTCGATCGAAATGGCAGCCACCAGGGCCATGATGGCCACGAAGGATTCCATCAGCATGCCGCCGTAGCCAATGAAACGGGTCTGCCGTTCCTTCTCGATCAACTTGGGCGTGGTGCCGGAAGAAATGAGGGCGTGGAAGCCTGACAAGGCACCACAGGCGATGGTGACGAACAGGAACGGGAAGAGCGCACCGGAGAAGACCGGACCGTTCTCGCGGCTGGCGAACTCGCTGAACGCCGGGACGTTGATTTCGGGCCGCACCACGATGATGGCGAGGGCGAGCATCACGATCACGCCGATCTTCATGAAGGTGGAGAGGTAATCACGCGGCGCCAGGAGCAGCCAGACCGGCAAGATGGCGGCAATGAAGCCGTAAACGATGATGCCCCAGGCGATGGTGACCTTGTCCAGGTGGAAGAAGGCCGCACCCCATTCGGTTCCGGCCACTGCCCCGCCGCCAATGATGGCAGCCATGAGCAGGACAAAGCCGATGATGGACACTTCCATCACCTTGCCGGGCCGGATGAAGCGCAGGTAGACACCCATGAACAGCGCGATGGGGATGGTCATCCCCACGGAGAAGACGCCCCAGGGGCTCTCTCCCAAGGCGTTGACCACCACAAGCGCCAGGATGGCCACAATGATGATCATGATCAGCAGCGTGGCTACCAGGGCCGCCGTTCCGCCAATGACGCCCAGCTCTTCACGTGCCATCTGGCCGAGGGAACGGCCGCCGCGGCGCATGGAGAAGAACATGACCAGGTAGTCCTGGACTGCGCCGGCAAGAACGACGCCGATGATGATCCAGATAGTGCCTGGCAGGTACCCCATCTGGGCTGCGATGACGGGTCCCACCAGCGGACCTGCGCCGGCAATGGCGGCGAAGTGGTGACCAAAGAGCACGTTGCGGTCAGTGCGGACGTAGTCCTTGCCATCGGCCTTGTATTCGGCAGGAGTGGCGCGCCGGTCATCGGGCTTGAGCAAGTAGCGCTCAATGACCTTGGAATAGAACCGGTAGCCGATCAGGTAGGTGCATACCGCGGCGAAAACGAACCAGATCGCATTCACGGTTTCGCCCCGGACCAGCGCCAGCATGAACCATGCCACCGCACCCAGCAACGAAATTGCTATCCACAGCCCGATTTTGGCCGGAGTCCAGTTCCGCTCTTCGGCCTCCCGTGCGGCGTCGTCAACGGCCGGCGAAGGAAGTGTGGGGTCCAGTCCTTCC
Source organism: Arthrobacter sp. TmtSoilC79 (assembly GCF_059739405.1). Taxonomy (NCBI): domain Bacteria; kingdom Bacillati; phylum Actinomycetota; class Actinomycetes; order Micrococcales; family Micrococcaceae; genus Arthrobacter; species Arthrobacter sp. TmtSoilC79. Next base: position 3,793,752 of record NZ_AP046051.1, read on the forward strand.
GCGGGTCCGGTCTTGTCAGGAACCTTGGCCATATCTCCTCCTTGAGAACCACTGCGCTGCCGTGGCACGGGCGCGTGTCACGGGCAAGCTAGCAATGAGGTACCCCTTGGAGGGACAAAACCCACCGGAACACCGATGCTGTTGCGACGAGCGGTATCCCTGGTGCGACGAACGGTCCTTAGCTGGCGCCGGACTCCCCCGGACGTCCTTGGGCCTGCACCATGCGCGCCTCGCACAGGTCCAGCCAGCGCACTTCGGCTTCGGCCTGGAAAATCAACGAGTCGAGGACCAGGAGTCCGGCAGTATCCACAGCGCGCTGATTGGTGGTCACTGACTTCCTCGCTTGCGTATGCTCCTGCAGCGCCCTGACGGAGACCTCCCGCTGGGACTGGATCACAGCGGATGTATCAACACCAGGCAAGGTCACGGCAAGGGCCAGCTTGATGGCCACCTCGTTTCGCGCTGGAGTGCCGCGCTCCACGGCGCCTGCAAACCAAGCCACCACTTCCTCAGCCCCGGCGTCAGTGATGCTGTAGATGACGTGGCCACCGCCGTCGTCGCCGTCTTTACTGACCAGGCCATCGCGCTCAAGGCGGTCCAGGGTGGTGTAGACCTGCCCGATGTTCAGCGGCCAGGCGGCGCCGGTCCGGTCTTCGAATTCGACCCTGAGCTCATAGCCGTACCGGGGCTGGTCCTGGAGCAGGGCCAGCAGGCTGTGCCGGATGGACATAAAGCTCCTCGCTGCGGATTGGACGGACAGGTCAGAGAAGCAGCAGGACCTTGCCCACATGCTCACCGGAATCAAAATACCGGTGGGCTTCACGGACTTGGTCCAGCGGGAAGGACTTGGCTACCAGGGGCTTGATCCTGCCATCGGTGAGCATCGGCCACACGGACTCGCGGACGGCGGACATGATGATGCCCTTTTCCGCCACCGAGCGCGGCCGAAGCGCTGTGCCAATCACCGCAGCACGCTTGCTGAGGAGTTGTCCAAGGTTGATCTCGGCCGTGGTCCCGCCCTGGAGGCCGATGACGATGAGCCGGCCGTAGTCGGCGAGCGCCTCAATGTTCTGCTGGAGGTACTTGGCACCCACGACGTCGAGGATCACGTCCGCGCCTTTGCCCCCGTTTTGTGCCTTAAGGCTTTGGGCGAAGTCCTCTTCGGTGTAGTTGATGGCGATGTCCGCACCCAGGAAAGCCTTGGCGGTTCCCACCTTCTCGTCCGTTCCAGCGGTGGTGGCCACTGTTGCGCCGTACGCTTTGGCCAACTGGATGGCCATGGTGCCGATGCCTCCGGTGGCACCGTGGATGAGTACCGTCTCCCCGGGCTGCAGCTGAGCGGTCATGATGAGGTTTGAGTAAACGGTGGCGGCCACTTCGGGCAGGGCAGCGGCAGTAATCAGGTCCACGCCCTCGGGAATTCGCAGCACTTGCTCAGCGGGAACGGCCACCTGCTGGGCGTAGCCACCGCCGGAGAGCAGCGCCACGACCTTGTCTCCCACGGAGAATGCCTTGGTGACTCCGGGTCCAAAGGCTGCGATGCGTCCGGAGACTTCAAGGCCGGGGATCTCCGAAGCTCCCGGTGGCGGCGGATAGAAGCCGCGCCGCTGCTGGACATCGGCACGGTTCAGGCCGGCAGCGACGACGTCGATGAGCACCTCGCCGGTGCCCGGCACCGGCGCAGGGACCTCGCGGATTTCGAGGACTTCGGGCCCGCCTGGCTCTGGGATGTAGACGGCTTTCATGACGAACTCCCGGTTTCTTGCTGGTCCTCGGGCCCCCGGGGCAGGGGTTGGAGGACGTGATGTTTTGGAACAGCCAACTCCCTATGAAACACTACTAGGCGAGGAAGGTTGTCCGAGCGGCCTAAGGAGCTGGTCTTGAAAACCAGTGTGCGGTAACCCCGCACCAAGGGTTCAAATCCCTTACCTTCCGCCAAGACCGAGCATTTATGCAGGTCAGAGGCCGGTTGAGTCGATCTGAGTGGATTGATTCAACCGGCCTTCTGCGATCCTCAAGGTAAATTTGTGGCCGATCCGTGGCCGCTGGTTTTCCTCCCAGCGTTTCGCGGAATGAGTGCGGCGCGCTTGTCTGCCGCCTCTTCCCCCACGCCAGGGAGTAAGTGACCGTAGGAATCCACGGTCAGTTTGATGGTGGAGTGACGGAGCACCTTGGACACGATGGCGATATCGACACCGGCCGCGATCATCAACGATGCGGTGCCATGTCGCAGATCATGTAGGCGCACCCTCCTCACGGGCCGCAGTGCGCTGTCGGGCTTTCGCGAATCGGTTGGGACCAGGATGCCTCCCTGAAGGTCTTCGAAGTGGCGGGAGACCCCGTTGGGCACGAGCGGGTTTCCGTCCTCCTTTGCGAACACCAGCCCATGGTCTACATATGCGTCGCCCCATTGAGCGCGCTCGTCGCCTTGGCGCAGTTGCTCCCCAAGTAGAACGGCCACTGTGCTGGCGTCCAGATGAACAATGGCAGAGCTGTCTTCTGTCTTAGGGCTGTCAAACTTCAACCCGCCATGGACAACGCCGCAATAGGGACACGGAACCTCGGACGCGCTCCGGTTTACTTGGACGATCTGCTGCCGGATGGTTAGCGTCCGCTTAACCAGGTCCACGTCATCCCAGCGGAGGCCGATGCCCTCGCCACGCCGGAGCCCACAGTACGCGACGACGTGAAACAGGCCAATTAGGCGATCCTCCTGGTTTCCATCGAGGAACGCGCCTATCTCCGCAGGCTCCCAGGGGTGCACTTTCCGCCTAGTCTCTTTTGGCATCTGCAGATCACGGGCGGGATTCCACGTCAGCAAGCGCTCCTTCACTGCAGATGCCAAGGCCGTACGCAATGTAGAGCGGACCCTATGGACCATGGCAGCACTTCGGCCAACAGCCACGACGTCCAGCATGGAGTAGACGTGCTCCGGGCGCAGCTCTCGCAGCTTGTAGTGGCCAAGTTCCGGCTTTAGATACTTCTCTAGGTGAGTCCGGTAAGTGTCGGCAGTAGTGGCCTTCAGTGCCAGAGATTTACGCGCCAGCCACCTGTCAAGATACTCGGACACGGTTTGCCTACCATCATCAGTCCAAGTTCCGGCGTTCACCTCAGAAATCTTGCGACTGAGCGCTTCCTCAGCGTCTTCTTTGGTTGCGAAGCCACCGGCGGACGGTCGTCGGCGCTTTTGTGATTGCGGATCCAGTCCAGCGTCCAGGCGATAGGACCAGGTGCCATGCTTTTTCTTGCAGGCCAGAACCTGCCCCGCAGCGTTTCGCTTTAGGTCGGAGGGTGGGCATGGGCAGCGCTTAAAGACCGATCCCTTCACAGCTGGTCCTCGAGGATCGCATGAAGGGTGGACTTGATGCTTTCCATCGATGAGCGGGCTTCATCGTCCCAGGAAGCAAAAGCTTGATTATTCAGGCGCCGCGAATAAGCCTCAACTTCAAAGTCCTCGCGGAGGGGATACATTTCCACGCGGAGTTCGCGAAGCGTGCTGTATCGCCTGTGCAGATCTGCGAGCTTCGAAGCTATCTGCATTAGTGTGCTCTTCTGCCTCGCAGTGGGTGGCGTAGATTCGTCAACTTTGTCCAGTAAGGATATGAGGTCGTCCAAGATATTGAACGACCGTTCGGCTTCGCGCCTTTCATGCAGCGATATCCAGGCGTCCTTCGAAGAGTCCGTGAGCCGGTCATCCTCAAGTCGGAAGGTGCTCGCCCAAGGATCGGCGTTGAACCAGTTGACGAACTCATAGACCTTTCCGGCCTGGCCTGGGAGGCCTTCGATGTCGGCAGTGGGCGTTTGAGCCGGGAAAGCCAGGTAGACGGGCGGGATTTTCAGGGCATGGGCGAAGATCAGGAGCTCAGCGACCGTAACGGTGTTCCGCTTGCCGGTCTCGATACCGGTGATGATGTTGCGCGTTATGTTGACCCCCGAACCGAAGGCGTTACAAAGCGACGCCAGTTCCTCTGCGGATAAGCCTGCGCGCTTTCGCATGAACTGCAGCTGTTTGCCAACCGAACGATGGAAATTTGCAGGCCACTCACCATGTGTCATATCGGCACAATACCAAACTTCGGCGTGTCAGTGTGTGCCGTTTTGAATCTTGTAGGTGCTACGCTGTTTCTATCGTTCCGATTTGGAGCGAAACGCAGTGACAAGAGGAGTTATGTTCTGATATGACACAAAATATGAGTGTTGCCCCCACTGAACCGAGGGACATGCCCCTTACCCTCTCGGTTTGGCCAGACGCTGCCAGAGCTCTCGGAATTGGCCGCGCTACAGCATATGACCTGATCAAGCGGGGTGAGTTTCCAGTCCGGGTTCTTCGATTGGGGCGAAAGTTTCGGGTCAGTCGGGCAGACCTGCTTTCATACCTCGGGGAAACGCAACCATGAGCTCATCAGCCAAGGTCCAGCAGGTGCCACTTAAAACAAACGACCGTGACGCTCTCGCCAAAGAACACGTCACGGCCCTAGAACCAACCACTACCAAGTAGGAGATTCACTATGCAGACTATCAAAACCCTCACGCTCTTGCAGAACAATTCAGGCAGCATCCCTACCGACTTCTATGACGAGGACGAGCGCAGCCTGTGGCTCCGTGAAATCGAATCTGCCGCCCATCATTGGCAGGTGCGTCAGATGACGGAGTGGTTGGCTAGGCCGATCGGGCGCAAGGTCACTCCCGGAGATGAGGTGCATAGAGTCATCTGCGCTGTTCAGATTATCCGGGAGCAGGTGCCCGCATATTCCATCAACAGGCTGGCGGCGGAAGCCGGGATCCCGCGATCCACGCTCAAAGACAGGCTGAACGGCAATAGTGTGCTGACCGTGAAGGACGTCTTCCTGATTGCCAGGGCCCTGGACGTCAGCGCAGTGGACATCCTCCAACTCTCAGCTAAGGGGACCAAATGAGCACGCCACCGGTCGGATATGTTTTGGCAGAAGGATGCGCTGATCATTGGGTCGGACCCGAGGTGATGAACCGAGGATGGATCATCACTCCCGCGTGGAATGCGACCACAGATACCCATTCTGTCGAGTTCTGGGCTGCTAATCATGAGCCGCCAGACTACGCCAACCTCTCACTTGCAGATGCCGTGCAATTGGCCGCGGATCTTGCTGCCACAGCTGCGGCTGTGCTTGCCGCAGGATCAACGGGCACTACTACTGTCGAAGGGACGAACTGATGCTCAGAGTTGAAATTGACGCCGTGTTGGGGAAGCTTGAATTGCTCGGAGCTCGAAAGTTCACGGACGCTCAGGCCGATGCCTGGTTTGAAATCCTCGGGCAGCACGCCCCCGACGATGCCATGGACGCTGTGTTGAAGTTTCATTCCAAACCCTTCAAGCGCCCCGCCTATCCCGGGGACATCAAGTCTTTGATCGAAGAGGTGGAAGACATTCGTCTTCGCCGGTGCGGCACGGTGGAGGCCAACGAAGCCGACCTTGACGGGGCCGGTCGAAGGGCAGCCAACGCACGTCTACGCACTCTGATCGCGACCGGCCAGTGGTCGGCCACGGACTACCGGGAGTACCGCCGATCCAAGCTTTCAACTGACGGGTTCATGTCAGAGAGGGGAGCGCTGCCTGTTGGCTAGGGACCGTGCAAATATTCGTGTGGATCTGTGGGCGGACGGTGACTGGCGCGGCCTTTCAATGGGCGCTCAGCATCTTTACCAGCAGATCCTTACGCACCCGACCTTGAACTATGCCGGTGTGGCTGACTGGCGGCCTGGGCGGCTTGCCGCACTCACCAAGGACCGGTCAGCGGCCGATGTGCGGCGGGATGCTTGCGAGCTGGCTGAAGCCCACTTCATTCACGCTGACGACACCACTGAGGAGGTGCTTGTGCGCTCTTTCGCTCGCCACGACGGAGTAATCAGGCACCCTCGCCTTCATGTCACTATGGCGAACGCATTCGCCGGGATCGCCTCGGCGGACATCAAGGAGTTCTTCGCCTTCGAGATCCAGAAGCTTTACAAGGAGCAGCCGGAATTGGCTCTCTGGAACCACCCAAAGGTGCAGACCATCCTCAAGTCCAAGGCAACGGACATGAAAGGCATGACACAAGGGGTTAGGCAAGAGGTTGCCATAGCTTTTGGAAGCTCTACGGCTAAACCTTTGGCAAAGGATTCGAATAGCGTTTCCATGCGTACAGCTACTGCTACTGCTACATCTTCTAAAGAAGATACTCCTTCGTCGGAGATTTCTGACGAAATCCCGCGACCCGAAGTTGAGGAACTTCTTGATCTCCTTGATTCCTGCTTGGTGGCTAACGGATCCAAGAAGCCCTCGAGGAACAAGAAGAACCGCGACGCAGCTCGGCTGCTGCTCGACCGGGACGGTTACAAGGTCGAGCAGGTCGTTTGGATGATCCGATGGGCTACGGCTGACGAATTCTGGCGGGCCAACATCCTGTCCATGTCCAAGCTCCGCGAGAAGTTTGATCAGCTCAAGCTCAAGGCGGGAGTCGCTACCACGACACCATTGGCCGGGTTCCACGGAGAGATCGACGTCGAAGCCATCTTGGGCCGAGACGTGTGGACGCCCGGGACCCCGCCTGAAGGTATGGATGTCGCCGGCGAGATTGCTTGGAAAAAGGAGCAGCGGAACTTACACAACGCCGAACGGCTGGCCGAGGCCAAGCAGAAACTGGGGATCTCATGACGAACGACGTGAAACTGCGGCAGGACATCGACGCTGAGCGTGCAGTCATCGGCGCCGTGCTTCTGGATCAGCGAACCCTGGACGAAGTCGAACTGAAAGCAGAGGACTTCTACCTTCCACAGCATGAGCATCTCTGGCACATGATCCTGACGGAATCGAGGGCCGGGCGACCTGCCTCAGCGCTGGCCATGTCCCAAAAGCTTGTGTCTAACCCAATCGTCGGCATGGAGCCGACGTACCTGCATCAGTGTTTGGAGGTTGCGCCCGTCCGCTCGGCAGCGGCCCACTACGCGAGCATCATCACGGGGACTGCCAGGCTTCGAAGGTTGGCAGAGGTTGGCCGGAAGCTGCAGCAGATGTCTGACACTGCGGGTTGGGACGAAGCGGAGGCTGCGCTGGACCAGGCCCGCGTGGCCCTGGATGCCGCAGCCAACGAAGCAACAGGCATCAGAGTCCGGACGTTCTCGGCGGCGCTGGAGGATGCCGTGAATCTTTGGTCGGCGCCCCAGGGTAAGAGTTACCCCACTGGGTGGTCTGAGCTCGATCACAAGTTCAACGGCGGATGGCACCCAGGGCAACTGACCGTCATGGGCGCTCGTCCAGCGGTTGGCAAGTCCTTGGTCGCAGGTTGCGCGGCTGTGGCGGCCGCGAAGTACGGCGCCGGGTTCTTCTCACTCGAGATGAAAGAACACGAAGTCGTAGGCCGTATGGCCGCTGCCTCCGAAGGAATTGACCTCCACAAGATCAACTCACACAGCCTCGGGGACGCTGACTGGGCGAAGATCGCACGCCTAACGACGAAAGCCGCGGACTGGCCGGTCTACATCGAAGAGGCCTCCCGAATCACCATGGCGCAAATACGGGCCACGGTCCGCACATGGGTTCGTCGGCAGCCGGTCCCCCTGATCATCATCGACTACCTGCAGCTATGCGCCCCAGCAGATCCAAGGGACATGCGCGAACGCCAAGTGTCCCGGATCGCTGAGGACTGCAAGCACCTCGCAAAGGAATTCGATACCCACGTTCTGGCCCTCGCCCAAGTCAACCGCGGATCCACTCAGCGGGCGGATACGCGCCCCACAATGGCCGACCTCCGAGAGTCCGGCGGTATCGAAGCCCACGCCGACAACATCATCCTTCTCCATCGAGACGACCAAGAGATGGAAGGCGAGCTCGAACTCATCATCGAAAAGAACCGCCACGGCCAAACAGGCAAGATACGTCTCGCCTGGCGCCCACACTTCGCCTCAGTCAACAGTATGTCCCTCGGCCCCAACGACTACCGCTACGGAATGGAAGCATCTTGAACATCGATACTCTCAACGACAACGTTCACCGTCTGACCCGGGAACACCGTGCCATCCACATCGATAGCGAGACCGGTGCGAAGTCGTTCCCGACCGAGCTGAGCCTCTTCGATCAGCTCCGGCAGGAAATCCAATCCGGCCGGCGTGCAAACGGCGGTGGTGGAGGTTCGGGATCCCGTTCACCCATCGCAATCCCCGCATTCAGTCTCTGGTCCGAAATCCGCGAAATCCTCGCAACCATGCACATCGCCACAACAGGCAAGGATGAGCCCACGCTCAGCCCGGAAAGCAAGCTCCAAAAGTGGGCTGTGTGGACGCAGCTCGACAACAGTGGGCAAGCTGCAAGGAAATGCCTCGAGAACACCACCAAGTGGATGCTCGCCATTCAGCAGATGCTGAACCCCGTCCGGCGCACGGAAATTGTCGGAGCTTGCCCCCAGGCTGACTGCGGAGCCACCCACGCATGGACCTGGGACGAAGACGAATACGTCCGCAACACCGCCATCACCGCAACTGGAACTGAGGCCCAGTGCGGGGCTTGCGGAGCGACATGGGTGGGCATCGAACTGCACGAACTCGCATTCCAACTCAGGAAGGACGCAGCATGACCCCGAATCTTCCGGAACCAATCTACAAAGCTGGGCTAACCCGTTGGGAGGAGCCCCGCGATATGCAAGCCGGCGCGAGAGCACCCCAGGTCCCTGACGACCCCGGGCCAATCCACGCAGTTCGTCCCACAACCAGAGAGCTGACAATGCTTGGCCCTTCCTTCTTGGAAGACACGTACAACTACCGGGCAGCACTCTGCGGCGCCAGAGTAAAAGTCGTCATGCCAAACTCCTTCAAACCAACCGAAACGGGAGCCTGCCAGGATTGCGTTGAAGAGGCCAGCAAACCGGTACCAAGCAAGTTCGTACACCCCAAGGGCGGGATCACCACCGCGTTCACCGACCGCTGGAACCCAGCGCGATGGCGCCGGCTCAGCCGGAAGCGACAAGGGAAATGACACGCTTGTAAGTAAGCCGTTTATTTAATACACTGGTGCCACAGCCCACAGCTGTAACCAAATCCTTTCAGAAGCCCCGGACGCTGACCGCTCCGGGGCTTCTGCTTTTTCGCTCAGACTGCCGCTTGAGTTCGACCTGTCGTGGGCGTGGGAGGGCATCAGCCAACACGCGCCGGGTCCCACAAGTCAGGCTCGATTCGATTGACTCTTGTTTTGTAAGCGATTTCAGGACGCCAAAGAGGAGCACGAACATGGCAGTGGACAAATTCCCGGCGGTGCGCGTAAAGGCAACCGGCGAGGTTGGGCGAATCTCGGAGAAGAGCGGCGCGACATTCTTCATGCACACCCATATTGAGTACAACGCGACATCAGTCTGGGTCTTTTTCGAAGAGACGGGAGAGTTTCGCGTTTACCGCAAAGATTCTCTTGAGTACCTGACTGAGTAAGAACGCCGCAGTCCAGCGAAACGGACACCGCCGCTCGTCGTGACGACGCCGGCAACACGGGGAATTAGCTCAACTGGAAGAGCAACGGTCCTGCAAACCGTAGGTTGCGAGTTCGAATCTCGCATTCTCCACGGAAGCTCCATAGCTTCTGAATGAGGTGTTCCCTCAACACAGCGTGCGCCCGTCAACGGCATCACTTCGAACCGAAGGTTGAACCGGGCGCCTCTCGGATGTGCCTGCAATGGGACCTCCTGCGGGCGCACGCAACACCCACACAGCATCCCCAAGAACACTTGATGGTCAGCCCAACAGGGGCCCACCGGAACTGGTACGGGGCAAAGACCTTGGAACGTCCGGCCCGTTGTGGATCCCCGGCAAGCCAAGGCACCACAACCGGCCACCGTCTCAGGCAAACCGGAAGCACAACCAGAGACCCTGCCCCAGAGCTGACGGATGGGTAAGACCGCAGCAACGCTGGGCGGCGGTTCGGTGCACCTGCCGCCGTCTGGCACCAATGCCAGGAGGTGGACAACCTTGAGCTCCCCACGTGATGGCCGCGGACACCGCGCCTACCGACGCAAGCAAGCCGCACTCAAACGTAAAGGGCTGGACTGCACATGGTGTGGCAAGCCTATCGACTACACACTCCCCAAGACAGACGCCATGTCATTCACAGCTGACCACCCAGACGCAGTGAACAACGGCGGACACCTGTACAAGCAAGACCTCAAACCAATGCACCGCAGCTGCAACTCAAAGAAGAGCGACAGTGCAGCACCCATCATCAGACCAGCACAGTAGGAGCACACCATGGCAGCAGCCCAGTACCGCAAGAAGCCCGTTGTCATCGAAGCTATGCAGTGGGACGGCAGCGCAGAAAGTGCCACACCCATCATCGACTGGGCACTTGACTCAGACGGCGCTGCAATCCGCTACCACGAACACCTCATGGACGGCGACCTCATCGGCCATCCAGATCCATACCTTTGGGTGGACACACTCGAAGGCCGCATGATCGCGAACCCTGGTGACTGGATCATCAAGGGCGTGAATGGAGAGTTCTACCCGTGCAAGCCTGACATCTTCGAGAAGACCTACGAAGGGGTGGGGGTAGGCCCCCAAGCCTGATCTCCTGCCCACCTCCCGCCTGGTCTGGGCATTTTTTCCTGCACACCAAATCAGGCACTTCACACCAATTCAGCCTTCACACCAATTGGAGGTGTTCGGATGCCGCGCCCACCAGCTCCGTGCGGTTCCTACACCGCCTACAAGAGGCACCTTCGCAAGGGTGAGCCCGTGGATGAGGCTTGCCGGCGAGCTTCCGATGAGCGGGTAGCTGAACAGGCCGCATCTCGGCGGTGGGATAAGCCGCAAGAGTCCGAGCCCACGCCAGTCGATGAGTTTGAGGGCTGGGAAGACTTCGATTCGGAGCGCAGGGATAAGCCTGAAACTCCACCGGCCCATCGCACTCGGGCTGAACGCCTCCAGTGGGGATTGTCCCTTGTGGAAGCTGCGATGGCGCATGTTGCCGATGACGATCCAGCCAAGCTGGCGCCGCTGTCCAAGCGTCATTCTGAGCTGCTGGCTGAAATTGAGTCGCTTGCAGGTCCTGCCGCGGCTAAGGAGGTTGACCCGTTTGATGAGTTCTTCAACGGTGACCTTTCAAATGTTGCCCGGTTCCCAACGTCCTCGGATCGAGAAGCGTCCTGAGGCGATTGGCACTCTTGGTCCGAAGGTGACTCAGTTCGCCAGGTTGTGTGGCGTCGTCCTGGATGAGTGGCAGTCATATGTGATTGACGGCTTGTTCGCTGTTGATGAGGCGAATGAGTGGGCCGCGACCGAGTTTGGTGCTCTGGTTGCTCGTCAGAACGGCAAGGGCGAGATCCTTGTCGCGTATGACCTCGCGCACTTGTTCTTGTTCCCGCGCTTGGACCGCCGGCGTAAGTCCATTCTGCACACGGCGCACGAGTTCAAGACGGCCATGGACGGCTTCGACCGTCTCCGGGGTGTCATTGAGTCTGTACCGCGCCTGAATGACCGTGTTGAGCAGATTTACCGGGGAAATACCGCTGAGATCCTGCTGAAGCGTGCGCCAGGGCAGAAGAGCTTGGGTAACCGCATCAAGTTTGTGGCGCGGTCGAAGAACTCCGGCCGTGGCTTCTCCGCTGATGTGATCGTGTATGACGAGGCCCAGGAACTGAGTGTTCCGGCCCGCAATGCGCTGACTTACACCCAGTCGGCTGTCCCGAACCGTCAGGAGCTCTACACCGGGACCGTCCCTGAAGAGGGATTGAATGATTCCGAGGTGTTTGAGGGTGTCCGCGACCGTGGGCGTTCATCGGAGCCGAACAGGACGGGCTGGGCGGAGTGGTCGCCAGAGGGTTCGGAGGATCCGGACCTTGCTGAGCTCATTGATTTGGGTAGTGAGAAGGTTTGGGCTGACTCGAACCCAGCCAAGGACATTCGTATCCGTACGGAGACCATCGCTGAGCAGCATGACCGTGACAAGAGCCTGAACAAGCAGGACTTCGCCCGTGAGCGTTGCAGCGTGTGGCCCAACCGGCGCCCGGTGCAGGACGTCAGCCATAACGAGGTCAGCCTGCCGACGTGGAAGGCTTCCGCTGACGCTGAGGCGTCCTTGGGTGACCGTCCGGTCTTGGCCGTGGCTCTGGGGCGCGGTGGAGGTTATGCAACCATCGCGGCGGCTTCTCGCGCTGGCCAGAAGATCTTTGTCGAGACTCTGGACACCCGCATGCAGACGCTTTGGGTGCCATCCGCGCTGAAAGAGCTTGTTGATTCCCTCGGCCCGGCCCTTGTGGTGCTGGATGAGAAGAACTGCGCGCCGATTCTCACAGACCTGACTGCCGCTGGCATCAAGTACATGGCCGTGAACGCCGGTGAAGTTGCTGGCGCGTTCGGCCTGATGGTCGAGTCCATCAACCAATCGCTCGTGGTCCACCGCGGCCAGGACGACCTCTACCAGTCCCTGAAGAACGCGACCACCCGCCCACTGGTGGGTGGCCAGACGTGGGACCAGTCAGACCCCTCGGAACCCATCACGCAGATCCAGTCCGGCACTCTGGCGCACTGGGGCGTGAAGAAGTCCGAATCCAGCCCGGCGAAAGAAGAAGCCGTCATTACAGGAATCAGGTGATCACGTGGTGCTGAGTGCAGTTGAGCTTTCCCAAGTAATCACTGACGAAGTCCTTCCCGAAGCCAACAAAGAATGGGCGCGGCTGCGCTTCCTTCAGAAGAACATTGACGGCGGTCTTGCCCGGACGTGGATGCCGGACCACGCGGACCTTGAGTACAAGGACATGTTCCGGAAGGCGTCCACTCCGTGGCTCCAGTTCGTCCGGGACTGCATCGCTCAGGGCCTGATTGTTGACGGTTACAGTGACTCTGATGTTTGGCGTGAAGCATGGCAGGCCAATGGCATGGACGGACGCCAGGGCGCGCTGCACCGTGAGGTGATCGGGCTCGGCTACAGCTACATGATGGACCTGCCGGCGGCCAACGGTGGCGTGGTCATGCGTCCGCTGTCCTGCCTCCAGACCTTCCAGGTCAAGGCGGATCCGTGGGACGAGTTCCCCCAGTACGTCCTTCACCGAGTGTCCAAGGACAGTTGGCAGTTCCTCGATGAGGAAGCCCGCTACGTCATCAAGGGCACGCCGAAGAGCATCCAGAAGCTTGAAGTTGCCCCGCATGACTTGGGATTCACTCCCGTTTCGATGATCGCCAACGAGTTCGCTATGGACGGGCTGCCGAAATCGCAGCTCGCGCCGGCGTTCCCCGTCTACAAGCGCATCGTTGACGCTACTTTCACCCTGCAAATGGTCCAGCGTTACGGCGCATTCCCGCAGAAGTGGCAGTCCGGTGGCAAGATCGGCACCGACGCCAACGGCAATGCGTTGGTCAGGCCGGCCATTGACTCGCTCCTGCACGGATCCGGCGAGGGTGAAGTGCGCTTTGGCGACTTCGCAGCTGCGAACATCACCCAAGTTGCCAACGCCGTGGATACGCACATCAAGCACCTGTCCGCTGTGTGCCAGGTTCCGCCGCATTACCTACTCGGGGCCATCGTGAACATGTCCGCTGAAGGCATCGCAGCCGCCGAGTCGGGATACTTCCGCAACATTGATGACCACAAGGTGGTCATGGGTGAAGGTCACGAGCTCAACATGCGCGCTGCGGCCGCGATCCTCGGCTATGAGGACGCAGCTCAGGATTCATCGGCGCAAATGCACTGGCAGGACACCTCGACGCGGTCGCTGGCACAGATCAGCGACTCCATGGTGAAGCTCCGGACGCTGAACGCGCCTCTGGAGATGCTTTTCGCGATGATTCCGGGCTGGTCGAAGGCTGACGCCCTCGAAGCAGCGGATTTTGCGCGGAAGAACGGTGATCAGTCCATCCCGGCCCGGATTCAGGCCAAAACGGACGACACCATGCGTGCCATTGGTGCGCAACTACAAACCCCACCCGAATAGCGGGGACGCAGTGACGGCAACTGCTCATTTTGCCGGTATATCGACGGATTTACGGAGGAACCCATGACTGGAGCAGCCCCAGAAGGTGCAGCAACGACTGAAGACAGTGGTGCAGGCGCGGAAGGCGCTGGCGGAGAGAGTAACTACACTCCTCCCGCAACGCAGGCCGACCTGGACCGGATCATTCAGGACCGGCTGAAGCGTGCCAAGCCTGCTGATTACGACGACCTGAAGTCGAAAGCAGCCGAGTACGACAAGTACAAGGAGTCCAGCAAGACCGAGCAGCAGAAAGCAATCGACGCTGCACGAGCTGAAGGCGCCCAGGAGGTCACCGGCAAGTTCACGACACGAATCGTGAACGCCGACATCCGGGCAACCGCCGCAACTCTCGGCTTCTCCGACCCGCAGGACGCCATCGCGCTCTTCGGGGACATTTCCAAGGTTGAAATCAACGACGACGGCCCTGATGCGAAAGCTATCAAGGCCCGCCTCGATGAGATCGCCAAGGACAAGCCTTACCTGCTCAAGTCCAGCACGGGTCCCAAAGTCGTCACGAAGCCGAAACCGGTCAAGGGCGAAGAATCTGACGCCGACAACAAGCCTGGCAAGTCCAAGGCTGCTGCTGCTTTGCGGCAGTTGGGCGCTGCACGCCGCGGCGAATAGAGCCAACGCAGTCATTCATCCCGGCCGCCACAAGGTGGCCTCAACGCTTGAAGGAGCGAAACCATGGCCGATATCTCTCGCGCCGACGTCGCCACTCTGATCCAGGAGGAGTACAGCAGCTCGCTGCTGACCACCGCCGCGGCAGAGTCGGCCGTCCTGTCCGTCTTCGAAAATGTCCCGCTGGGAACGAAGATCACCAACCTGCCCGTCCTCGCGGGCCTCCCGGAAGCCTCTTGGGTCACTGAGAGCGTCTCCACGTCAGCCGGCACCAAGCCGACGTCCGAGGCGATCTGGGACAACAAGAAGTTCGTCGTTGAGGAAGTCGCCGTGATCATCCCGATCCACGAAGACGTCCTTGAGGACTCCACGGAGAACCTGCTTGAGTCCCTGACCCGGCTCGGCGGTGCCGCTCTCGGCAAGAAGCTTGACCAGGCTGTGCTGTTCGGCCTGAACAAGCCCAGCACCTGGACGGATCTGGACCTGCTCGCCGCTGCTACGGCTGCTGGCAACATCTTCCAGATCGGCGCCACCGCGGGAACGAGCGACCTTGGCGGTCAGATCCTCAACGCCGCTGGCGCTGTGGCTGATTCCGGTGGTGAGCCTTCGGCCCTGCTGTCCGGCTCCGGCCTGCGCTACCGCCTCGCGAACCTTCGCGACTCCCAGGGTGGCGCAGTGTTCACCCCGGGCCTGTCCAACGCTCTCGGCTCCGATGACGTGTTCGGCCTGAAGGCTGGCTACGCCAAGAACGGCTCCTGGAACAACACTCTGGCCACGGCCATGGTTGTTGACGCCGGCCGCGTGAAGATCGGCGTCCGTCAGGATGTCACAGTCAAGTTCCTCGACCAGGCGACCGTCAACGGCATCAACCTTGCCGAGAAGGACATGGTCGCACTGCGCTTCAAGGCACGCTACGCCTACGCGCTGGGCAACGTGCTCACGGCAAACGGCACCGCGGCTGAGCCTGTCGCTGCCATCACCCCGGCAGCCTAAGGAGGCAACCAGTGACTGTTCTCAAGCATGAGAAGTCCGGCCTGACCGTAGACGTCAGCGGAGACGTATTGAAGCTCTACACCAAGCACGGCTGGAACGCCGTGGAAGAGTCCGAAGCTACCGACCCGGAAGCCGAAGCCAAGGCAGCTGCCGACGCGCAGGCCAAGGCAGAAGCGGAAGCCGCAGAAGCAGAAGCAAAGGCCAAGGCGGAAGCCGAAGCCAAGGCAGCTGCCGACGCCAAGAGCGAGGCAGGGGACGCTGATGGATCTGACGCTGGCGAAGGTGACACCTCTGCTCGCCAAACCACCAAGCGCGGCACAAGCACCAAGGGTTGAGGCCTGGCTCGCCGGACTGAAAGTTCTTCTGACCAATCGGTACGGCGACACCCTGACCACTGATGTTGAGCCGCTCTTCCTGGTCTACGTCGCAGACGCCGTCCAACGGCGCCTCGACAAGATGCGGCAGATGCTCGAATCCGAAGGGGCTGGCCCGTTCTCCGCAAGGTGGAGCGCGGCCAGCTCGCTTGGGGCGTGGTTTCTTCAGGCGGAGCTGGACGAAATGGACGCAGTTACAGGTGGGGGCGGTACGCGCACGTATCGCACGGCCGCTCCCGACGCGGTCCGCTACGGCAACCTTTCCCGCGCCACTATCTGGGAGGAAGAAGGCATCGATGTTCCCTTTAGCTGACGGCCAGACCGTCATCAGGGAACGCCGACGCCTCATCACGGATCCTTATTCGGAGGAAGCCACGCTGGCGGACTGGTCCGACCCGCTGGAACTCACGCTGGAGGGCGTTGCTATTGCCCCGTCCTCCAGTGTCGAGTCCACGGCCGTTGACCGCAATCAGGTCATCACACAGATGAGTATCTACTGCGGGCCCGATGAGGACATTCTCGCTGGCGACCGCATCCGCGACGGGGCAACACTCTGGGATGTTCAGGGTGAAGTCGCGAACTGGAAGAACCCACTCACAGGCTGGGCCCCGGGCGCAGAATTCCGCATCAAGAAGGTGGCCGGCTGATGGAGTTCAACGACAAGTTCTTTGAGGACATCGGCAAATCCGCCGGCGTGACGCAGATGTGCCGCGACGTCGCTGACAAGGTCCTTGCCGCGGCCCAAGCCTCGGCCCCTGTGGATGAGGGCGACTACCGCGACGGCCTGCACATTGAGGAAAAGACGGTGGAGAAACGCAACGTGGCTCTCGTCGTCGGCAGTGACCCCAAGACAATGCTTATCGAGTCCAAGACCGGCAACCTCGCCCGGGCGCTGAACCAGGTGAAGAAGAGTGGCTGACCGTGTCATCTACTCCGATCTGGAGCTGTTCCTCACCGGGTATATCCGGCGAGAGCTGGCCGCGATGCCGGGGCAGCCGTCTCCAGGCGGCTTCATCTCCAATGAGTTCTGGGTGAACAGCCCGACCGTCCCGAAACCTGCGCCGCCGTTCCAGATCATCGTCAGGGATGACAGCGGTCCCCGGACCAGCAGAGTCACCAAGGCCCCCACCGTGGGAATCACCATCCTCGGCTCGGATACGGTCAACAAGATCATCATCACGAACCTCGGACACACGGTCTTCGCCATCATGGAAGGCTGCGCACGCGTGGAGCCCGGCAACCCGGTTGCCGCCGTGCTGGACGCCACCGGCCCCTACAAAGTCGTGGACGAATCCGGGCAGCCCCGCCGGTACATGACCTTCGAGCTGTCCGTTGTGGGAACACCCTTCCCCTAAGCACTACCCAAACCAATCAACCAGCCATTCACGCCTGTGGATGGTTTTTCTATTTGGAGGCAAATAATGGCTGCTGATGAACTCGGCAACGATGTTTCCGCCGTTGGTGTACCGGTAACCGGTCACATCGGCTTCGCACCTGAGGGCACTACTGGCCCGACCCCGTCCGCTGGGGCTTCCCGCTCCTACGTCCTGCCCGCGGCGTACAAGGTCCCGGGCCTGTTGACGGAGGATGGCGGCTTCGAGTGGACGCTGGAGCCGGACGGTGACCCCATCGTGTTCTACCAGGAGGGCTATTCGCTCCCCACCGGCATCGCGACCGCCGAGCTGGTCCTGAAGCTGGCCCAGACGGACGAGATTGTCCGTTCGATCATCCGCGGCAAGACAGCGGACGAGAACGGCTACATGACCGTTGACGCCGGCGGTCACGCTGTGCAGTACTCGGTGTTCACTGAGGAGATCTTCAAGAACGGTGTCATTCGCCGTCGCTGGGCTCCCAAGGTCAGCATCAAGTCCGTCAAGGAAGACAAGAGCGAACGCGGCAACGTGCTCGGCTACGAAGTCACCCTGACCATTCACCGCTCCCCGCTGGTGGGCAACGAGCACTTCGGTGAGTGGCTTCTCCCGGCTGGCAGCCCCGCCGCTGCGGCTCCTGCCATCACTGCTGTGGAGGGTGACCCGGATCCGGCTGGCGCTGGCGAGCTGATCACCATCACCGGCACCGGCTTCTTCACCGCCACCGCGGTGACTGTTGGCGGCACGCCCGTGACGGACTTCGACGTCGAGTCGGACACCCAGATCACCGCCGTGATGCCTGCCGGTCCTGCCGGGTCCGCTCCGGTCATCGTGACCAACCCGCTCGGCTCCTCTGCCGCGAAGGCATACACCCGCGACGTTTAGTCGCCCAACGAACCTGTGGTCCTGCGCTCCGTGATGGGTGGGCGCAGGACCACAGCACCAACCCATCACCACCCATCGGATAGCGAGACAAGAAATGACTGCTCCCAAAGCCTCCGCAGTAAAGCCCCGCTTCCTCGTGGTCGAGGACAAACTGATGTGCCAGACCACCGAGGGCGAGATCGCGCTTCCGCTGCGCTTCAAAACCAAGCTCCTCCGCCAGTTCGGCAGCCTGGACCAGATGGACGCCTTCTTCCTGATCCTGGACGAAATCGCCGGCGAGGAAACCGTGGCCACCGTCGATGAACTCGACATCATGGAGACCACCGAAATCATGGTCGAGTTCTTCAAGGTCTTCGAGAGCAAGGTGCAGGCGACCATGGGGGAATTGCAGGGCTCCTTGAAGTAGTCGAGGAGCACCGCCCCGCGCTCACATACGACTTCCGCCACCGGCTCCACTGTTCCATCGAGGACATCGGAGGATCGGTGGGCTACCGCGAAGCCATTGACCTGATAGCCCAGCTCCGCACGGAGATGGGCTCGCACCTGTTCGCTTCCATGAGCGGCTGGGCTTTCCCGATGGACCGGGAAGGCTTCCACACGGCCCTGCTGCTCACCAAGGTCGTCAACGCTCTCGCATCCCGAGGTGACCCGCAGTTCAAACTGCAATGGCCCTGGGACGACGTCGCGACTCCCGAAGCGGAGCAGGTCACCCCCGAAGAGCGCGAGCACCTGACGTCACAACTGAATCAGAGCAGCGCCTTCGGTCAACTACGCACATAGAGGAGGGCGGATGACTGCTGAGGTTGGGTCCGGCCAGGTAGCCATCTTCCCCACTTTCCGGGGTTTCCGCAGCAAAACCAATGCTGAAATGTCCGGCGCTGGCCGCGATGGCGGGAAGACGTTCAACTCCGCTTTCAACGTCGGCGCCGGCGACCCCGGGCAAGCCCTCATCAAGAAACTCAACGCCCAGATAGCTTCCGGCTCAAAGGCACTGTCCAGTGCCCGCCTTGCTGAGCAGGACGCGGCCGGTAAAGTCCGTGTTGCCGAGACGGCACTGGCTGAGGCCCGCGCTAAGGGCGGCGAAACCAGCTCACGCGCCGTAGCTGCTGAGGAGCGGCTGGCAACGGCCCAGCGCAAGCTGGTGGACGCCCAGGCCAAGACCCGCCAGTCCACAGACCAGCTCAAAGACTCACAAGCCAAGCTGGCAGAAGCAACAGGCGCGGCAGGCAGCTCCGGCGAACAGTCCGGATCACGCTTCCTGCGGGGCTGGCAGTCGGTCAAGCAGAAGCTCTCCTCCACTGTCCATGGTGCCGTTGATGAGGCTGGGGACGCGGCCAAGAAGTCCGCTGATGGCGCCGGCAAGAAATCCGGCGGCGCTTTCAGCTCCGGATTCAAGGGTGCCATGGGCGCTCTGGCCGGCGTCTTCGCTGTGGATAAGGTCTCAAGCTTCTTCTCCAGCGCTGTCCAAGGCGCCGGTGAGCTCGAACAGTCCGCCGGGGCTATCCAGTCTGTCTTCAAGGGCAGCGCCTCGGACATGCTCAAGTGGTCCACCCAGGCGCAGAACTCCGTGGGCCTGACGCAGAACGAGTTCAACGAGCTCGGAACGCTGATCGGCGCGCAGCTGAAAAACGGCGGCACCGCCATGGACCAGCTCGCCCCGAAAACAAACGAGCTGATCGGCCTGGGCGCTGACCTGTCGTCCATGTTCGGCGGCACATCCCGCGAAGCCATCGAGGCCCTGTCCTCGGCGCTCAAGGGCGAACGTGATCCCATCGAGCGATATGGTGTCTCGCTCACCCAGGCCAAGATCGACGCTGAAGCCCTCGCTATGGGCGCCCAGAAGGTCGATGGCGCTTTCAGCAATCAAGCTCAGCAGGCAGCAACCCTGTCGCTGATCATGAAGCAGACCTCCGACGCGCAGGGCAACTTCGCCAAGGAATCGGACACCCTGGCAGGGCAACAGCAGCGCGCCTCGGCCGGCTGGAAGAACATCACCACCTCCATCGGTGGGCTGTTCCTCCCGATCCTGACCAAGGCCTTCGGCTTCATCAACACCAGCGTCCTCCCAACGATTCAGAACCTTGTGGACAGGCTGGGCACCGGTGGCCTTGCCGGGATCTTCCCGCAGCTTGGTGGATTCATCACTGAGTTCACCGGCGGCATCCGTGCCTTTGGTGCTGCTTGGAAGGCCAACGACGGAGACATAACCTCCAGCGGATTCCCGGGCTTCATGGAGATACTGGCCAACGGGCTCAGGACAGTGACCGGGTTGCTGGGGCCGTTGTTCCAGCACTTCGGCTCTGTGTTCGGCGGACTGGCGCCTACAGTGCTTCAGTTCCTTTCTGCGTTCTCACCCGTTGGGCTGATCTTCGAAGCGCTCATGCCGGTCCTGCCACAGATTGCGTCTCTGCTCAGCAGCTTGGCAACCGTCATCAGTGCCGTGCTGACGCAGGCCATGGTGCAGCTGGCACCGCTGGTGCAGCAGCTGGTCACCATGCTGGCGGAGAACTTCGTCAGCATGATGCCGCTCGTGACATCACTGTTCACGCTGTTCGAACAGGTCCTGGCTGCGATCATCCCCGTGGTGATGGGGCTGCTGGCTGCGATCCTGCCACTGGTCACAACCCTGCTGACTCAGCTGGCGCCGATCTTCACCCAACTGATCACCGCTGTCCTGCCCCCGCTGATTTCGATCATCGGGAACATCGTCACGGCCATCGCACCGCTGATCACCACCATAGCCAGCCTGCTGATCCCCATCATCCAGGCACTGATGCCCATTATCGTCACCGTTTTCGGTGTCATCGTGGAAATCATCACCGCGGCCATGCAGATCGTGCAGGGCATCATCGAGGTTGTCACCGGGATCATCTCGGGGAACTGGGCGCAGGTCTGGTCCGGGATCCTGAACATCGTCGGTGGCGTCTTCAATCTGGTCATCAGCATCATCTCTGGCGCGATCCAGCTGGTGATGTCGGTAGTGATCAACGGGCTGAATGCTCTGGTGGGATTCTTCTCCGCAGCGTTCACGGGCATCGTCAACTATGTCGTGACCTCGTTCATGTCCATTGTCACCGGCGCCCAAGGGATGCTCAACGACCTGCTGGGCTTCTTCGGCGGCATCGGTGACGCGGTTCTCGGCGCGCTGGGCAACATCGGAAACCTGTTGCTCGACTCCGGCAAGGCCCTGATCCAAGGCTTCATTGACGGCATCATGGGCATGGCCGGCGCCATCGGGGACGCTGTCGGCGGGGTCCTGGAGGGTGTCGCGGACTTCTTCCCGCATTCACCCGCCAAGCGAGGCCCGTTCTCCGGATCCGGGTACACCACCCATTCCGGCAAGGCGCTGGCAGGCGACTTCGCCAAGGGCATCGTCAGCGAACAGGAAAAGGTAAACGCGGCCGCGAACACCATCATGACCGCGGCTTCATTGACCAGTTCACCGACCACGACCGCCGGGCAGCGTTCCTCTCAGCAGGCCGCTGGCACTTCCGCTTTGGCTGGGGCGCAAGTCACCGTCAACATGCCGATCAGGGATCAGATGACCCCCGATTCGGTGGCGCGGGCGTTCGATAACCAGTTCAACTACAAAATGAGGACAGTGAATGCGTGACGAACTGTACGTAGTGGTTGATGGGCTGGAGTTCCATGGGCGCCCGGGGCTGGGTCCTTTCGCGATCACCGCTGAGGGTATTGATGGCTGGGACGATAGCGTGCCGCTGCGCGGCGAGAAACTTGCGTGGCCGCAGGGGCATGGCTCGCTGGTCCTGCCCCGCTACCAAGAGTCCCGGACAGTCACGATTCCCGGCGTGGTCCTCGGAAAGAACTACGAGGACCGCGAGATGCAGAAGAACCTGCTGTCCGGGCTGCTCGCTTACGGGCAGCTCGGACGGTTGCAGGTCACCAAGGGAGGCCTCACCCAGTGGGCGGACGCTTCCCGCGACAACCTCAGCATCGATGACGTACGTGGCAGCGGCAAATACGCCACCTTCCAGTTGCAGCTTTGGTGCCCGGACCCTCGGAAGTTTGGTGAAGCGCGGGGCCCGTTTGTGGCGTCCGTGGGATCAAATGCCCTCAACGTGCACCACAAGGGCAACGCTGGGGCGACCGCTCTGTTTGAGGTGGCTGGCAACATGCCGGGCGGTTACATCCTCACCATCAAGGGGCAGGTCTTTACGGTCATTCAGCCGCTCGTACCGGGTCAGCCGCACACCGTTGACTACGGGGACGGGCGGGTGCGGATCAACGGGGTGGTCATCCATGGCGGCATTGGCTACGGCTTCACGCCGCTGGTGACGCCTGGCCTGCCCACGGCGGTATCAATCGCACCGCGGCCCCCGTTCACTGGCACGGCCACAGCCACGCTGACGCTTTTTGACACCTACATCTAGGAGGCACGTGTGTGGAAGTACTACTCCATCAGCACGGCCAACTGGGCTGACAAGATCGAGCTCCCAGCGATGGCGTTTACCGGCGGGCGGGCGCTGAATACGGGCAGCCGAGGCTCAGCAACATTCAAGGTCAAGGAGCCGTCCGTTGCCGAGGTATTGAGCTTGTCCTCGATCCAGCTGATGGAACGTGCTTTGGTGGCCACTTGGAATGAGAATGCAGTCTATGCGGGCTTCCTCGTGGACGCTGACGAGGACCAAGACGCAGGAACACTGACCGTGCAGCACGAGGACATCTGGTGGATACTCGCACGCCGGTATCTCCTGTCCATACGCGGCAACGGGGATCAGTCAGCCCCACCGATCAAGTGGAGCAACGTCACGCTTGCCTCATTGGCGAACCTCATCGTGAAGAGGCTCCTAACCGGCGAACCGGCAGCCCGCTACAACCTGCCCGTCATCACCACGGCAACGGTAGCCGGCAGCGAAACCCGGGAGTACTTCGGTTACGAATTCCTCAACGGCGCCGCGGCCCTGGACGACATCATTACCGCTGACGGCGGCCCGAACGTGGAGTTCGACTGCAACTGGAACGGGCCAAGCCTTGAATGGGTGATGCGCTCCGGTCTCCTCAACGCTGGGCTGTGGGAATGGGACTCCACGGCTGCGAAAACCGAAGTGCACAAGCTGAAACTTCAGACCAACGCCCAGAACATGGTGAACAAGGTCATCGGCACTGGTGAAGGCTCCGAACGTGACCGGCTGGTGCGCGATGCAGCTGACTTCAGCCGGCCTATCCCGGCGCTTGAGCGCGTCACGAACTTCGGCAGCAAGACCGGCGAGGAACTACAGGCACGCACCACATCCGGCTTGCTGGCCAGCAACGACCCGACGCAGCAGCTCAGCTTCAGCATCCCCACCACAGGCACGGTTTCAGTGGCTGACCTCCGACTAGGGGGTACAGCGCGGGTGAAGTCTTCCGGCTTCTACTACCTTGACGCCGGCTGGCATGACTGGCGCCTTATCTCCTTCGACTTCGACAAGGACTGGATCAATCTCCAGTTCCAGCAGATAGGCGGTTGACCTGTGGCAGCGATCGATAACCTGGCTGATGCCATGCGGGCAATCCAGATGCTGGTACGGCGAGTTGAGCGCCTGGAGAACGTCACGCCACTAGCTAGCTCGTCCATTGGGCGCGGTGGACTCCGCGTCTACGACGGCGGCGTGATTACCATCGAGAACGGCGGACTCAGGGTCACCGGGACGGCAGAAATTATCGGACGCCTCATAGCCTCCGGTCTCGTGACGTTTGTCGGAGAAGTCGTTATCTCGGGACCATTGGACGTGTCAGGAACGGTGGATGTTTCCGGCGTTATGACCGTCCTCAACAATCTGGAGATTGCATCCGGCGGGTTGTTCAAGGCCGGTGACATCGAGCTCCGGCCCGATGGATCCGCAAAGTTCGGCGGCATGGAGATCGACCCTTCGGGAAAGATCACCAGCGGCTCAGCCACGATAAACCCAGACGGATCGGCTACATTCGGTCAGTTCACTATTGCAGCCAACGGTGACTTGGAATCTGACGGCAGCTTGGACATCAACGGCCCAGCAACCTTGAACAATGACCTGACGGTTGCGCCTGGCAAGACAATCAAGCTAGGCGGATTGACTCTGGAGAACACTGGAACTGGCGGTGGAACTGTGAACTTCCCCAACGGCTCAGTGTCTTCCAGCGCGCTCTTGGGAATGCTGATCGTGAGTTCGGTGGCCATTCAGATAGGCGCGCCTACGATCAAGCTCAGCGGGTTGCCTCAGATCTCGGACGTCACTTCAAATGTCTACCTAGACAACAACGGCAACCTGAAGAAAATCGTTTAGCTGAACCTGTTGTATTTCGTGCACAGATATCGGCCAGCGTAGGCGGCCACGGCGTACGCGTTGTCGCCAGTAATGCTGTCAGGCCCAGCAAGTGCGGAGATCTCCTCAGTCGTCTTGCCTTGTTCATAGAGTCCGCACGAGACTTCTGCGCCCTTGAGAAGTTCATCGTCTGAGGGTATGACGCCGTCACGCCAGGCGTTCACGGCTTTCTTCACGCCGGCAAGGTACTGACCGCGAGCGCTGTCGTCGTAGAACTCGGGCGGCAGGCTGGCCGTTGCCGTGGGTGTAGCCGAAGCGCTCTCTGATGGGATCGACA
Source organism: Arthrobacter sp. TmtSoilC79 (assembly GCF_059739405.1). NCBI lineage: Bacteria > Bacillati > Actinomycetota > Actinomycetes > Micrococcales > Micrococcaceae > Arthrobacter > Arthrobacter sp. TmtSoilC79. Next base: position 3,818,535 of record NZ_AP046051.1, read on the forward strand.
GCAGTGGGGCGATCTTCGACGCCGAAGCGGATTCCGTGGCAGTTGCAGTCGGCGCGGCATCCCCGGCGGGCGCAGAGCATGCCGTGAGTCCAAGCAAGCCGAGCAGGACGAGGCCCCCAATTTTTCGCATGCGCTGATTTTATCCGGCAGCCACCGACATTAATACATCCAAGGTCCCACAATCGGGGCCATTTTTATGCCCAGGAGGCAGCCCATGGCAACTGTAACCGTCAGTGGCAAGCTCTCGGATTTTGAACTTGAACCCATCGCGGGTCTATCTCCGGAGATCGAGTTTCTGCCGAGTGAGCCTGCGGTGGGCAACGGTGGCCGCCTGTTGGCTACGAAGCCGATCCGTGTGCCGCCTGACGCTAACGGTGAGTTCGCGGTGCAGCTGCACACGACCGATGACCTGCTTCCCTTCGGCGTCTACTACCAGATTGTCATCCGGTGGCTTGACGGCGATGGGAGGTTCATCAAGGCGGATAACCCGAATTGGAAGCTTCGCGTTCCTGCCGGCGGTGGCGCCATTGCGGATTTGATTCGACTTCCGGTCAGCCCCGGGTTGGTGATCACTTCACCAACCGCGCCGCCGCTCTGGGTGGGCCTCGCTGCCATGTGGCTCCAGATGGACCCCAACGACCCTGACAACCCTGATAACCCGGCGAACACGGGCGACCTTTACGAATTGGAGAACATCTGATGGCGCTGCAATGGGTGAAGATCGGGAATCTGAAGGGGCCCAAGGGGAATCTGGGTACGTGGTTGCAGGGTCTGCTTCCGGATGGCACGGACCTGAACAGCGTCACTCTGACGACGCAGACCGGCCTCTGGTACATCGCGAACACCGCAGCCGTGTTGACGATGACGAACCTGCCCCCGGGTGTTGTCACTGGCCCGGGCACTCTGGTTGTTGAGCGCGGCCCGGCCAGCTACGGCTACACCACCCAGACGTACACCGTCATGGGTACTGGTCCGCAGCGGTGGTGGCGGCAGATGCTCACCAGCTCGACGTGGTCTGCATGGAAGCGCCTGGATAACGGTTCGACAGTCTTGGCCGACGGCACGGACCTGAACACCCTCACCGGGTACAACGGCGCTGGGCAGTACTACATCCCGAACGAGGCGACCGCGACGACGCTGGTGAACAAGCCGGCCGGGGCCGCCAACAAGGCTTCCTACCTTGTAGTGCGTTCTGGGAACGCTTCGGGGTCCTCGTACACGGAACAGGTGTACACGGTCCTGCAAACCACCCCGTCGCGGTGGTGGAGGACGCTAATTGCGGCCGGCGTGTGGTCCGAGTGGGAGCGCATCGACGGCGCCGGGTACTTTGTCCTGGACTCAGGTCACTACGGCACCCCTAACGCTTACCTGATTGACGAGTTCAACGCCCGCCACCCCGTGGTCTCCACTGGGGGTAAGGGTGTCGTGACGATCCGCCTTGACCATGGCTTGACGGTCATCAAGTCCACGATCATGCCAATGCTTAACTCAGGCGGCCGTAACTGGAAGTGCTTGATCGCGATGAACTCCCGCAACTGGGCCAAGGCGGAGAACTCTGGAGCGTCTCAGGCGGACGCTACGGCGTGGATTGACGCGGGGCACGAGTTCGCGAATCACACCGCGGACGGGAACGCCACCGGCACTCACAAGGACCTGGACACCAAGGCCGCACTGTGGGACGGCATCGTGGTGGGCAAGCAGGAGCTCGAAGCGCAGCTTGGTCGGCCTGTGGAGCACTTCATCATGCCAGGCACAACCAACGGCTTGGGTGGTCTCTCGACCGGGGCCAGCATGAACGCTTTCTCCAGCACCTACGCGGGTTCGGTGATCATGGCCTTCCACGCGGTGTTCTCAGGGTCCATCCCGAACACGCGGTTCCGGGTGCTGGATGGCCGGATCAAGCAGGGCGCACAGCACTACACCATCGAGGACCAGACGGTCACGGCCATCAAGGCCCAGATCGACATCGCCGCGTCCACGAAGACCGCGCTTCAGCTCATGCTCCACCCGCGCAACCTCGATCAGCCCGGATACCTCACGACGGCGAACCTCACTGAGATTTTCGCGTACCTCGACACCAAAATTGCGGCCGGGCAGCTTGTCGTGCTGGGCGCGAGCGACACCCACCGGGCAACTCTGGAGCCTGTCGGGGCAGCTCTCGTGCGCTAACCCACCACAACCCACACATCTTCGGGGCGGATCCATAACGGGTCCGCCCCACGCATTTAAGGAGGCCATCCGTGGCTCATGTTGCAGGAATTCCGGGCCTCATCCGGTGGGTGCCCAACTTGGCTGTCAAGGCTGGTGAAAGGGTGGCGGCCCCGAATGGTGACATCGTTACCGCAAACATCGACTTCATCACTGGTGCAACCTATAGCGCCACGAATTTCACGCAGTCCACCCAGTCGGCACGAATTGGCACAGTGGAAGTGGCTGCCAGTAGTGCCCTCAAGCATGTTGGCGTGCTTCCTGATGGTACGGACATCAACACGTTGCGCACTCCGGGTATTTACACCATTGGTTCGTCGGCTTCCGCGGCGACTATGCTGAACCTTCCGTTCGCTGTGCCTGCCGAGCTTCGGGTTAGCAAGAATGACGCGGCTACTCTGACTACCCAGCGGCTGACTGGCATCCCGTTGTCTAACGGGAATTTTGAGTTGTGGACCCGCACCACACGGTCTGCTTCCACTTGGGACACGACGTGGACGTCTGACAGGTATGGGCAGGGGGTCCTTCCTGACGGAACTAACTTGAACACGTTCCGTAAGCCTGGGGCGTATCTCATTAGCACCGCCACTTCGGCGGCGACGATGACAGGTATGCCGACCATCAATGGGGTGGCGGTCAATAATACGGCTGCGTTCCATGTGATGACGTCAACCAACTCCAGCGCCGGTGAACAGCGCATCGAGATTTATCAGGCTGACGGAACCTACGCGAAGTTCAGCCGGATCACCCGGTCTGCGTCTTCGTGGCCTGCATGGCAGAACGATACGCCCGCCGCGGTAACGCCGACGCCTCCTTCCGCACTGGCTAACGCTGGCACTCGGCACGCAATGCTCCAGCAGTTGGCCTACGCTCGCCGCGGCCCGTTGGGGATCAAGGGCAAGATCGGCGTCTCTATACGGATGGACCACTGGCTGAATGACACCTTCGCCAAAGCTCTTCCCCTGTTGGATAAGCACGGGCTTCCCGCGAGTATCTGCCTCAACGTAGACAACATGGCTGACCCCCAGAACAACCAGATCACGTGGCCAATGGTTACTGACATGGCGCTACACAAAGGCGTCGAGATTCAGAACCACGGCGGGGATCATCTGGATCATACGACGCCCGAGTCAATCATTGACGCCATCGTAGGTGGTCAGCAAAGGCTGCAAGCCGCTGTGGGTCCGAAACTGGTTGTGGACGGCTGGATGTCCAACGGGTCTTCCTACTACGACAACTTCACGTTCGGGCGCACCTTCGCAGCATGGACTGACACCGTTGCGGCTAGGGCGATCATGTATGCCCATGCGTTCGCGGATGGTAAGAACTCTGGGTTCTTGCAGCCGCTAGATGGGCGGATCAAGCTTGGAGGTTCGCACTACAGTGCCGAGTCTGGTGGCTCCGTCCCGACGATTGCCCGGATTGAGGAAGCGAAAAAGGTTGGTCGAGGGATTACCATCTACTTCCATCCCGGCCTGATTGATCAGCCTGGAGGGTTCACCTTGACCGACCTCGACAACCTGTTTGCCTACCTCGCAGCGGAAAGAGACGCAGGGCGAATCGAAGTCCTGACGGTCTCCAGCATGGCAGTTGCTGACACAACCCATGACCGCCGCGAGAACCTGCTGACTAATACCCAGTTCGCGGACGGGTGGACGGGCTGGACCAAGAGCCCCACGGGCTACACCACTCGAACTGTTGGTACAGGAGAGAACACTAAGACTCTTCTCTCTGCGTCTGACACCGCCACCACGTTCTACCAGAACATCACCACCAGCAACAACGGGTGGGCAATGGGCGGAATGTTCGAGCTCATAGTCCCAGCAAGGGCCTCCAGTAACGTCCCGGCGACGTTGCGGCTGCAAGTGCATGACGTAAACGATGACACACGCCTCAAGCGAGAGAAGCTTTTCACTCTCCCAGCAGATGGAGACTTGTCAGCCGAGGTGCCCGTGCCTAACTCGCAGGTGAATGCGCGCATTTTTGTGACGATCCCCGCAGATTTTGACGCTGAGGGTAAACCGATTACCACGAATATCCGGGCGACCCTCCAGCGAGAATCTGGCGGCTCAATCGACTACATGGACGAGCCGTTCTTTCGGCCGGTTTAGGAGGCCCCATGATTGACGGACTCCCCGCATGGGTTGGCCTCGCCTCCCCGGTAACCGCAACGCTCGTGGTGTTCTGGCTGGTATTCACCCACCGGCTGGTCACCCGGGCGGCGCACACCGAAATGGTGAAGGTTCTACAGGAGCACAACGCTGAAGTCATCAAGCAACGTGACCTGTGGCAGTCAGCCGCCAACTTGGCCAACAAAACCAACGGCGACCTCGCAAAGACCAACAGTGACTTCATCGAGAACGCGAAGTTCTCGGCGCATGTCATGTCCGCTATCCAGGAGAACGCGGCTGGGGGTGGTGCCCATGCTGTTCAGCAAGCTACGGGCTAAGTGGACGGCCGCTCGCCAGCTTCCGCAATTGGAACCGGTTGACCACACGTTGGCTGAAGCTGCTCTTGAGCAAGCCGTGGACGCTCATATGGCTGCTCAGGAGCAGCGAGCCGAAGCAACCCAGGTGGTCACGAATCTCCGTGAGGTGAACATCCGCAATGGATTCGCGCCGGCCATCGAAGCACAAATCATGAGGAAGTTAGGAGGGGCCACGTGAAGCGGACCATCTTCAAGGCGTTCACTTGGGCCCTGATCGGAGCAGCGTTTCTGACCACGTATTCGATGCTCGGCCTCCCAGGCTTGTACATCGGCTACGTGGCCGGATCGTTCTGGGTTGCCCTGCCAATCATCTACTGGATCACGGCGCCGGACTGGTGGAAAACGCGGACCGGCCGGGCGCTCATGATGCTGCTGGCGTCCTTGGCGTCCCTGTTCATCCTGATCATCACCAGCGGACTCTTCGGTGCCACACCTTTGCGGGAGGTCTTCCGCCTCGTGATCTACAGCGCAGTTCTGGTGGCCGCCGTCCGCCTGGCTGTCCTGTTCTTCCAGCTCCGCCTCGGCGCCGAATGGAACTCAAACGATAAGGACAAGCGATGAAGCAGCTGATCACCCCGAATCCGCACATCAAGTGCTACCCGGGCTGGTGCCTGATGTACGTCCGCCAGGCGTTCGGACTGAATGGCCTCTACCCCAGCGCAACTGCCGGGTGGAACGCGGCCCGGTATAAGCACCGTGACCGCAACTTCCCCGCCGGCCGGTGGGTTCCCGTTTGGTTCCACCTCGGGGAGGAACCACTGGGCCACGTCGCCCTCATGGCGCCTGACGGGTCGGTGTTCTCCACCAGCGACCCCAGCAATACCCCGCACCACCACCCAAACCTTGACCATCTCCTGTCCTACTACAGGGCACTCCGCCCCACGTATCTGGGCTGGACGGAAGACATCGAAGGCGTAGCCGTAGTCAAGGCTGCCGACACCATCAACCTCTCAGGCTCCACCACATCAGAAGGAGACGCCGACATGGCCGCACTCGATTACATCCAGGACATCGCCTACGAAGGCTGGACTGACAAGGACGGTAAGAAGCATCCCGGCTTCATGCTGGTCATCGAAGAGAACCAGCGGCGTCTGGACGGCCTCACTGAGCTGATCCTCCCGGGCGTGAGTGGGGAACGTAACGCCGGCCCCATCCCCGCGATGCTGGCTGAGCTGCAGGGTGGGCAGGCTGCCATCCTCTCCGCCTTGGAGAACCTCGGCAAGGGCGAACCCGTGGACGTCGAAGCCATGCGGGAAGCGGCCAAGCAAGGCGCCAAAGAAGCACTGGCCGGACTGGAAGCCATCGCCACCGTCACACTGAGCCAGGAAGGCTAACCATGTTCACGTCCATTCTCCGCACCATCGTCCCGGCCCTGTGGGGCTCGTTCATAGCATGGGCCATTGGGCTCCTGCCCGCTCTTGAGCCACACCGTGAAGCCCTACTGGAGTACGGCACCCCACTTTCCGCGATCATCGCGGCCGTTCTGATTGCTGCTTGGTACGCTTTCTGGCGCTGGCTGGAACCGCGACTGCCCGACTGGTTGACCCGCGCTGTTCTCGGATCCGCCATGACTCCTGAATATGGGAAGCACGAAGTTGGGCGGCCCTCCAGTTCAGTTCAAATCAGGAACTCGGGAGAAGCACGCACGCCCGAATAGATCAGAGCAGGTGGAAATCTGCCGGTATTGTGTCTGGGGCCGACTCCCGAATCTGCCAAGTAAGGGAGTCGCTCCAGGCCAGTTCACCGTCAATAAAGACGTCAATGAACGTCTGCCCATCTGACTTCGCAAGCACCGGCAAAACCAAGTGCTCCTTCCAAGGCTGGATTCCGTTTGGGAACCATGGAGCATCCCAATGTCGGATTACTTTGCCTGTGGCGGTCCGGCCTTGGGCTTGGCTATCAATGAGCAGTGCCCCGCCAGCGTTGTCTCGGAACTCGGCGTGCACAGTCTTCGTGCTTCCAGCATCCACAGAGAACCAGTTGATTTTGACGATAGCCACAACCGGCCCCTTGATTGGCCTTTTGTTGACTGAGAACCCTTGGACGGGAACAAAATAGGAAGTATCGCGAGGGTGTGGGTTTTGAGGGTTGAGAGACGTTCCCCCTGGTAAGCCAAGGAGGCCATATTGAATCCTGTCGGAGGCCTTTAGCCTGTTCTCTTCCAGCCACTCTGCAACCTTCGGAGACTCGAACTTGGTCTTGTCGCTTGCGACCAAGAGCACCATGGATTCATAGGTGATTGTCGGCATGTCCAGCAGTTCATAACCGTTGAGTCCGAGGAAGGCTTCCATTGCAAGCCATGCAGTGCGTTTGTTCCCGTCGGTGAAGCACTGAGTGGTGGCGATTGCGTGCAAGAGCACCGCGGCCTTTTCCCAGATGGTCACGTATTCCTCGTGATCACCCCACCCTGCAGACGGTCGATCAGCCGCGGCAAAAACGCCGAGCCGGTCGAGAACGCCTGCGCCGGCACCTCCGTGCTCTGCATTGATTGCAATAATTGTTTCAGCGGCGAGGTACTTCGTCACTGCTCAGCCAGCCGGTCCAGCAGTTCTTTGCGCTTGACCGCAATCCTGCGGACAAGCTCCAAGGCATCATCCTGATCGACAAAAGTGCGGCCGTCAGGGCTGCCATAAGTCCGCGCCGTCGCGAACTCGACCGGAGGCCTAACGTCGTTCTGAATGATGGTGACCATTACAACAGGTTAGCAAAGCCATGAAAATTGAGCCCCACCTTCACCGGGTGGGGCTCTTCAGCCATTTAAGGGTTCGTCCGGATCGCGAGAGCTTTGCAGCCCTCGGGCATAAGCGCCCGTGCTGCTTCGTAGGCAGTGGGATAGTCCTTGCCTGTTGCGGAGACGGTTCCCCGCTCCCCCTTTGGCGTCTTCAATGGTCAGTGTGACTTCCATGGTCTATCGTCTCCCGTCCCTGATTTGGTAGAGCCTTGATCTAGATAGGCCGGTGGCTTCGATGATGTCTTTGAGGCGGATGTTGTCGTCTGCGATGGCATGCCTGACGAGCTCACGGAATTCCTCATCAGCACGCTCGGCCTCAGCGGCGGCCTTTGCTTTCGCTTCGGCCGCCGCCTTGATCTGTTGCATATCAACCATGCCAGCGCTTCTTCGCGAGGATGACGCTAGCGATCACTGCAGCGACAACCCATGCCGCCAGGAAACCTAGGCTCAGCGCCGGGTACTTGCTGCCGGAGACGATCGCGCCAGCCCCGATAGCGATACCTGCGCACACGATGGTGATGAAAAGCGGATCCTTGGTGATCTTCATATGCTCTCGAATGGTCGGTAGTCTGGGAAGGGGCCGGACCACTTACCCTAACCCGCTTTCAATATGGCTTTCTCCTAGGCGCATAGCCTCTCCGTTGCGAGCCCGATCTTATGCTCGTGGACGAATCGCTGCCACATTCGTAATCGGAAGACGCCAAATCCCGTGGTCTCACAGAGGGCATTAACTTCTCGGGACCCGAGAGTCGAAACATCGTCCTGTGAGCTCCCGGTAGTATCCGATAGGTGGCTAATGGACAGAACCAACAAGACGGCGCAGGGCTTGAAGCCGATTCGCAGCCGAAGCGCCTCCATGAACTGGAAGTTTTTCTTCAGCAGGACCTTGACGAGATCGCGTCCGAGTACTCACGCATATTCTCGAGAGCCACTGAAGATCCGGGGACAGCGGGCGACGAAGGTGAAGAAAACTGGGCGCACCTACTAAGGGAATGGCTTCCCGCGTCTTACACGGTCGTTACTAAGGGCAGGATCCTGGGCACCGACGGCAAAGCAACCCGACAGATTGACCTCGTTGTGCTAAAGCCCTCATACCCCAAACGGTTGATCGACAAGAAGATGTACTTGGTCACCGGGGTGGCTGCTGCGTTTGAGTGCAAGACCACGCTCAAGAGGGCTCACCTCACACAAGCCGCATCAACTGCACGGGATTTGCGCCATTTGACTGCACGAAGGACTGGTTCTCCGTATCGCGAGGTAACGGGCCTTCCACTTTACGGCGTCCTTGCCCACAGTCACGTCTGGAACTCACCCAATTCGACGCCCCTCAGCAATGTTGACGAAGCCCTCTACGAGGAAGCGCAGAAAGCCGCTCATCCTCGTGAGCTCCTGAATCTCGTTTGCGTGGCCGACCTAGGAACCTGGAACCTGATGACGACAACCTATATGGGTCGGGCAGTCATGGGCGATAGCTGGACAGAAATGCATAAGCGGTACGGTGTTGGCGAGGCCGGCGGCCCGGTCACCTCCTTCATGGGCCCGATGGCCGGCATGCCGGACAGCCAGTCAAATCCCATCGCGGTGGTCATTTCGCAACTGCTGCAAACCCTGGCCTGGGAGGACACGTCCGTGCGCCCAATGGCAGACTACTTCCGCTTGGCTGGTGTATCCGGTGCCAGCAGTGGGATACAACACCACTGGCCGGTTGCTGATGTGTACTCACCCGCAGTTGCGGAGCGATTGATGAACGGCGAATATGTCCAGCCCTTCGAGTGGAGCGAATGGCAGCTCACACTTCCGTAAACTCCTAGAACAGCTCAATTGCCACCCAGCACCCGGGCGCCGAACAGCTCTCACTCAGCATGCATCGCGAAGATTTCTATATGACCACTGCGCTGCGCCCAGGATCGGGCGACAAACTTGCCGACATCCATCAGTTCGCCGAAGACCTCAAAGCCTCCGGGGACGCCCATGAGGTTTCGATTGGGCTGAACCTAACCCTGATATTGAAGGGTAAGAATAGATAGCGCTGGTGGTCGGACTTAGGGGCGACTCCGCATACTTTCCCTTCGCAGATTCCGCCATGGTTGAGCATCCGTAAGTATTATCAACTCGCTTTCTACTGGTGCGGCGAGGCAGAGATCAGGCGGCCCATACCAAGTGAGAGACTCAGCGTATGGGTCTTGATTTCTCGGAAGCCGGCAATGGTCCGGAGGTTCTTTGGGCTGGAGTCTTCACTCTTATCGCTGTTTTCGGATCCGTCTTGCTGAGTCTCTGGTCGCAGCGAAGAGACTTTCGGAGACGGGAAGACGAGCTGAAAGCAACATTCGCCGCCCAAGAACAAGCCGCATGGGCAGACTGGCGAAGGCACATTGCTGAACGTGCCTTGTTGCTGGTGTCAAAGGCGTGCGACGCGGTATTTCACCTCGAGGAACCAGATGCGGAAGTGTTCCGATTGCACCAGGAAACAAGCGAACTTGAGGCCCTGATGAGCCTTGACCGTAGCGGCTCGGGCAAGATCCTGGGGGGATGGCTCCGGTCCCAAGTATTCGAACTGCTACAGCTCGGATACGGCGACGACATGGCCAAAACTATGTACGACGTTGCCGCCGACACACGACAACGCATCGTGAAATGGTCCTTGGATCCGTCCTCAACACTCCTTGATTTCAAGACCAGTTCGAAGCTGGTTTCGGGAGTCTCCGGTGTCTGATCCCGGCATTTGGACCGCGGTGGGGGCCACTGCCGCTACGGCCAGCGCCCTCACCGGCCTGACGATCCATGTGATCAACAAGGTCGCGGAGGCCCGGTCGCGTCCTGAAGCTGATTGGATCGTTCAGCTTTGGGCTTGGGCTTTGGAGGACGATCCTCACAGCCCAGAAGTTGTGCCACCCGACATGATTTCTTTCCGCGGTGAGGCGATGAATTGCGGCGACGCTAAGGCCTTCAGTGTCGTGGTGACGACCTCTGATGGTTCGAAGGTATCGATGTCCACCCCACTGTCCAAAGCCTCAGCCTCTGGCGTTACAGCTTCCTATCATGAAGCCTTTGCCGTGCTAGAGCCCGGCGACAAGTTCAATTTCACGGGGCGCATGCACAAATCGGAATGGTCAAATGCCGGCATCGTCATAGATTGGATCACGTCCCCGACGCGGCTCAAGAAACACCTCACGCACGCTACGAGATGCTCCGACCAGGTCCCGGAGCCTGGCGGCCTTTACGACGATGCTGAGTAACCTCCCCTAAGGGGCACCCGACTGATAGATTCCACCAATGGTCAAACAGCCCTCTGAATTGCTCCTCGGCTCTAACTGGGCTTATCGGGCTCGCAAGAACGCCGACCTCCAAGAGGTGCGGGTAGTCAAGCTTGGCGTGAAGCATCCGAAACGTGCCTACATCGCCTTTGTGGACATTGAAGAAGAAGGCGAAGAGATGTGGGCGCCTATTGGCAGGCTCAAATGCCGGTGGGAGGACGTTGACCACTTCAAGCAGATCGAAGCGAACTGGGAGGCGATAGCCGGCGTGTCAGACCACGCATCGGACGTGGATGCTGAAGTCGCTGAACTGGTATTCGGGTGCTTCGACAAGACGAACTCGCTCAACTACTGGGCTTGGAATTACGCCGGCGTTACAGCAGTGAGTGACCCCGCGGCCTTCCAGAAACTTCACTCGATTCATTGGGAAGAGTTCCTAGATAGTTTGTGCTTCGAGGACGACGGCGAGTTGATCCTGTCGTTGGAGGCCTCTCTGGAACTGGCTCGAAGGCTGGCCATGAATGATCCGTCGAAAGTTCAGTTGGAGCTCACAAAGGTGCTGGATGAGGCCCGGGAAGAGCACCTTGAACTGGTCTCCCTAGGCAGGTTGGGAAAGAAGAGATGGACGGTCAGCGGATCGTCTACCCGGCCGCGCATCGAAGATCTGACCGAAGCAGCTCACATCATCGAAGGATGGCTTGGTGCATCGCAAATCGAGGATTGGAACGAGGTCCAGGCCCTGCGATCAGAGATCGTCCGGCTCAGCTCCATCATTTCAAAAGCCTCCGGGGTGCTCCACGACCACGGGCTGACTCGTGACGCGGCCATCATCCGCCGTCTCCACGGGCTGACCCGGTACCCGGTACCCAAGCTCAAGTCCTACTACGAGATGACGAAGGAAATGGCACGAGATATGTCGTCCAGCCAATAGCATGGTTGCATTTCTTCTAGTCCCAATTGAACGCCGACCTATGCAAGCACTGACAAGCAACGGGGCCACGGGGTCGCGACTGTAGTGACAGGACGACGGATTGAACCGTTTGCAACCCTGAGAGGAACTTCCGAAGCATGGCAAAGGCACCACCAACAGAGCTTCAGGTTGAGGTCTTGAAGTGGATCGCTGACGGATGTCCGCCGGGTGCTATGACGGATCCCAAGTTCAAAGTAAGCGTCTATGCGCTGGATCGTCGCGACCTTGTTCGAGTCAAGCGCAAAAGGAATCCGTGGGTTGTTGAAATCACCGACGCCGGCAAGCAGTTTCTTGCCAAGAGGGAAGATGTCTCATCAATACCTGTCAAGGTGCCGAGCGTCCGCGCCAAGAGTGCTACGCAACAGATGGTGGATCGCCTGATGGTGCAAGACACTATCGAATTCGCCAGGGCGGAAACCGGGCGGTATAGACAACTCGCCACGGTAGCCCGAAGGAAGAATCTGCTTCCGGAAGACATGGAACTTGTCGTCACAACCAGCTGGAAAGAACCATGCAGCATTGCGTTGAAACGACGCCCGGAGTGGCAGCTGGTGGTTCTTGCTCCAATCGACGTGCCCTCGGTTGTCCGTACGCCCCATCCCGTAGTGGTGGAACTTATGGAACAGCGCCAGGACCGCTTAGGCATGGATAGACCCCGCTGGCGCTGGACCCTGCGTCTCATCCAAGGGCTGACGACGGAAGCTGAACGGCGGGGCTACGCAGTAACAGCGGTACCAGAGCCGAAGCCCGATTACTGGGGGCGCATTAGCCGCGAAGAGCAGAAGAACGGTCAAGTCAAAGTCAGCCGCCTAGACCACGAAGTTCATTTGAGCTTTAGTCGGGCCGCCGAGACCGACAAGCACGTCAAGGAGGAGTCTCTCACCATCCGGCTCACGGGCCTTGAACCGCCGTTTTGGCAGTCTGAATGGACAGAAACTGAAGCCAGCCCGGCAGATTTGCTGCTGCCACGAATACTTCAAGAAATCGAACTGCGGGTCGAACGGGCGGTCGAGCAGCGAAAGGCGAAGCAGCGCCGTGAAGATGAAAAGCGCCGTCAATGGGAGCACGTTCGAGAGCAGGCCATAGAGCGCCTCAACGAGGACCATCGCGCAGCCGTGCTTCTAGACCAAGCTGACCGTTTCCAGAAGGTGAAAGTACTCACCGAATACATAGCTGCAATGCGGCGCCACATCGAGTCCATGAACGCTACGGAAACTGCAGCCCCCATTGACTGGGTGCAATGGGCCGAAGCTCATGTAAGGGCCATCGATCCTTTGCTAGGTGAACTCCGCGTGCCGCAGGATCCGAGGCCAGATGCCGAAGCTATCAAGCCGTATATGAACGGCTGGAGCCCACATGGGCCAGAGCGTACCTTGTGGCGTTAGCCGAGTGGCACACCGCGATAGATATCGCGGGCTCTTCCTCAACCGCTCCATCGTGGCCAGTGACCTTAGAGGCCGCCCACCGGCTGTTAGATGCCGACAGTCGAATCGTCATCCCAAAGTGGTAGTTGGCTGGTTGAGGCAACCTCCGGGTGTACTTGGTCAAGCTTTCCCTTGAAGTCAATCCAATTGTTGCTGAGCTTCATGATTGTTGTGACCGATGCTATGTGCTCTCGCAGCTTAGGATGTCCAACTTCGGCAGTCAGTTGTTGGTGGAACTTTGCCTTCCGCTTCTTTTCGTCAATCGCCCTCTGGGATTTGATCTCATCGAAGATGCCAGGAGCCACACGCTTGTAAACGACATCGTTCGTCAGGTGCCCAAAGTAGGCCGGGCGCTTCACGGATGACGGGTCAAACTGGATTCCTCGTAGCCTGAACATTTGCTTGTAGAACTCAACGTCGAATGTCTTCACCCAGGGCTGCAGCTCGGCAGCCACATAGGCCTCCAGGATTTTCGCCAGAGCATCACGTGCCCGCACATCTTGATAGCCAGTGGCCTCATCAACAAGAGCGATGATTCCTACACGCGACAACCCGCGCACAAGAATCTCGGCATGTTGTGCCGTGGGTAGCTGCTGCGGCGTGAGCACGCCAGCTTCCCTAGCTGCAAGGTAAACCTCGCAGACCAATGGAAGGATCTCAGCCTCATAGCCCAACCGAGTGCCCTTGACCCCATCAAGCCTGTACTCCACCCGCTCAAACTTACTCATGAGATCTTCTGTGAAGAACGGCACGAGATTACCCGCCTCCACAAAGGGTGGGCGGTTGTCGTTTCTGGTCCGCCTGCCGCTGGAATCGGACCGTCCCAGAGACGAGAGGATCGAGCCTTGGGAGATGACTCGGCGTCCATCGGAAAGGACGACGCACTCGAGACTAACGTCCGCGACTGGAAGCGTCCCCACGTACTCTGCGTTCATCACCGTCTTCCCCCAACGAGCGTCAGCAGCCTTCCGAGCTACTTCGCTGCGCTCGGCCGAGGTCAATTGCTGAGCCCTCGCCTTCCCACCCTTTGATCCGTTCGCTACCGGATCTTCATCCACGCCATGCTTAGCCTGCAAGCGACTCCCCCATCTTGTTGTCAGCGGCACGCTGCGCGTCGCATATTTCCCAGTATTGCCGCAGAGGGTCGGGTAAACAGCCCATTCCTGCGCGGCATGCTTAGCCTAGCCAAGCATGCCGTTTAGGTCAATGCGTTTCGGGGCGTCCATCCGATGTGACGGGCTACTTGGGGCTTGTCGGGGCCCCTGCCAAAGCCGGCCTTCCTCCCGGATGGGTCTATGGAAGTAAACCGTAGGCCCTCAAGCTCGGGTGTTCTTGACTCACCTCGGCCCGCTGACGACTGCTCTGCTGTGGCCAAACTGTGGCCGGACGATGCAGTTGGAGCAGGAATAACCCATCATCAGACAGCACCAGGAGGCCGCTAGATTCCGATGAAATCAGCTGTTTCGGACTGGAGCGAACCGAAGCGGAACACAACCGACAAAACTTGAAAACCAGTGTGCGGTAACCCCGCACCAAGGGTTCAAATCCCTTACCTTCCGCCAAGCAGGTGCCCCGGGTCCCAGGACCCGGGGCATTTTTGTGCCCTCGGAGCACTTTTCTTCCGGGTGTCCGAGCCGTCTGCGGGTCCTTTTGCGGGCCGCCTGCGGGCGTCTTTGCGGGCCCTTACAAGGCCCTTACAAGGGCGGCGAAACCCGGAAGCGGGAACTGGCTCCCGGAAGATCATTGAAACTGTCTGACCCCCCGCATAGTGTTCTGTCTGTCTCCACACCACTGACATATGCCGTAGCTTCCGCCGCGGAAAGACAACAGGAGCCTGACCCATGCCTAAGCCTGACATCACTCCCGGCGCACCCTGCTGGATTGATCTGATGACGTCTGACACCGAGAAAGCGAAGACGTTCTACAACGCGCTGTTCGGGTGGACGTACGAGACCGGGGACGAGGAAAAGTACGGCGGCTACATCACGGCACTCAAAGACGGCCGGATGGTGGCAGGCATTATGGCCAAGCAGGCTGACATGGGAGCCATGCCGGACGTGTGGTCCACTTACCTGCGCACAGACGACATCAAGGCAACCACCGAGGCAGCAGCTGCCAATGGCGGACAGGTGTACCTGGAACCCATGGAGGTCCCGGAACAGGGCAGCATGGCCATGTACGGCGATGCCTCAGGTGCCTCAATCGGCGCCTGGGAGTTCGGTGAAATGACTGGCTACGAGCTCGCGGCTGAGGCCGGTGCTCCCGCCTGGCATGAACTCCTTTCCAAGGACTACGACGCCGCGGTCACGTTCTACCAGAAGGTCTTCGGCTGGAACACGGATGTCATGAGCGATACCCCGGAGTTCAGGTACACCACCCTCGGCGCCGGGGATGAGGCCAAGGCGGGCATTATGGATGCCTCCGGTTTCCTCCCGGAACAGGTCCCTTCCATGTGGAGCGTCTATTTCGCCGTTGAGGACACGGACGCCGCCGTGGAACAAGCCACAGCCTTGGGCGCAACCATCACACAGCCCGCCGAGGACACGCCCTTTGGCCGTTTGGCCACTCTCCAGGACCCCACGGGCGCTGTCTTCAAGGTCATTCAGGACCTGGGCCAAACCGTCTAGATTTAACCCATTGGGCCCGGCCGTCTGCCTCCTACCCAGGGGCGCCGGCCGGATCCGCTCATTGTCGGCGTTGGGGGATCCGCCGGCGTGGGTCCTTGTCTGGTCCCTCACTGCCGACCATAGGCCTGGCGCCTGTGATCATTTCGGGAACGAGGACCCATATGCACCACTTTTCACGAGGCCTGAAGACTGCCGCCGCACTTGGCATGGCATCGATCGCGCTGGCGGGCTGTTCGTTGATAAGCAGCGGCGATGCCAAACGGGACGAATCAGGAAAGCCCACGGAATCGTCCAAGGCCGATGCCTTCAAGGTCAAACTTGGCGACTGCATCGCCAATCCGGACAGCCAGGAAGTTGTGGATGTCACCATTATTCCGTGCGATCAGAGCCACGACCTTGAGGCCTACGGGGTAACCAATATGGACGCCTCAACGTTCCCCGGCGACACGGAAGTCGGTGCCGAGGCCGAAAAGTACTGCGGTGCCCAATTCACCACCTTCGTTGGCTTGCCGTTCGACGAATCCGAGCTGGAGGTCACCTTCCTGCACCCCACCAGTGATTCCTGGAAAAACGGCGACCGCGAAATCGTCTGCCTGGTCGGCGGAGCGTCCGGAGCCGCCACCACCGGGTCACTCAAGGGCGCCGCCAAATAGTCCTTGTGACCCAAGGAACCGTCCGGCCACCCCCGGTCCACCTCCCATTCATTCCACCGTGTTCTGCTATGCCCGAGCAACAGGTTTACCCCGGAGTAACTTCCGGAACAACGCCCACTTCACAAGAGCGTGGGCGTCGTCCAAAGGGCCCCACAGGGCCCCCTAATGAAAGTTAGAGCGGATGCACCAACAACATTGGAAAGTACTGGCAGGATCGGTCCTGTCGGCGGGGTTGCTTGCGGCCCCGCTGACAGCCGCTCCGGCTATGGCAGCGGATGATCCCTCGGCGTCTGCCGGCGGGTCGCCGGTGGTCATCAACGAGGCCTACCTCAGCGGTGGCAGCGCCGGTACCGCCTACAAGAACAAATTCGTGGAGCTCTACAACTCCTCCGACTCTCCCGTCAGTCTGGCGGGATGGTCGCTGCAGTACCGGTCCGGCACTGCCACCGCTGCTCCCACGGGGATCACCCCGCTGACCGGCAGCATCCCCGCCAAGGGCTATTTCCTGGTCCAGGGCGCCACCAACAGCGGAACCTCCACAGCTCCGGCCCTTCCCACGGCCGATGTGCAGGCCACCGGAACACTGAACCCCAGTGGAACCACCGGAACGCTGGTCCTGGCACGGCAGGCCACCGCCGTTAACCCGCTTCCTGCAGGCCCGATAACAGAGAACGCATCAATTGCCGACCTTCTGGGCTACGGTACCTCCAACACTTTCGAAACGGCTGCGGCAACTGCACCCACCGGCAACTCGGACGTCAAGAGCCTGAACCGCACCAACGGCGTTGACACCAATTCCAACGCGGCCGATTTCAGCCTCAGCGCCACCATCACCCCCACTTCCTCCAACGGCGGCGGAACTCCGCCCGTTGACCCGGGCCCTGACCCGGAGCCCGGTGTCAAGACCATTGCCGAGGTCCAGGGAACCGGCACGGCCAGCCCATTGGTGGGCAGCACGGTCACTACCCGGGGCAAGGTCACCGCGGTGTATGCCACGGGCGGCCTTAACGGCTACTACGTCCAGACTCCCGGAACCGGCGGCGGGACCGCCGGGGCGGCCAGGCCGGCGTCGGACGCTGTATTTATCTACTCACCGTCAACGGCCACCACAGTCCAGGCAGGCGACTATCTGGAACTCACAGGCGTGGTCAGCGAATTCGCCAACCAGACCCAGCTCACGGTTGAAGCTGCCGGTTTGAAGAAGCTCGCTGAGGCCGCCCCCGAGGTCAAGTCCACACCGTTCACGTTGCCGGCCAATGAGGCCGCCAGGGAAAGCCTCGAAGGCATGCTCGTGGCACCCCAGGGCGACTTCACCGTCACGGACAACTACTCCTTGAACCAGTACGGCGAAATCGGCCTCGCGGCCGGGAAGTCGCCCCTGGTCCAGCCCACGGCTGTGGCCGCTTACGGCTCGGCCGAGTACGCGGCACTCGTGGCGGACAACGCCCTCCGGGCCATCAAGCTCGACGACGGCGCGTCCACCAACTTCCTCAAGGACGCAACCACCAAAGCCCAGGCCCTGCCGTACCTGACAACCACAGATCCGGTACGCGTCGGTTCAGCCGCGCAGTTCCGCACGGACGTCATCCTGGGCTACGGCAACAACTCCTGGAAATTCCAGCCCCTTGCTGCCTTGAGCCCGGCCAATGCTGAGTCCGTCCAACCGGCCGGCTTCACCGCCAGCCGGCCCGACGGTCCGTCCGATGTTGGCGGCAACCTCAAGTTGGCTTCGTTCAACGTGCTGAACTACTTCCCCACCACCGGGGACCAGCTCACGGGCTGCAACTTCTACACTGACCGCGACGGCAACCCGATCACTGTCAAGGACGGCTGCAATGCTCGCGGCGCTGCCAACGCAGAGAACTTTGAGCGCCAGCAGGACAAAATCGTAGCGGCCATCACCAAGTCGGGTGCCGACGTCGTGTCCCTTGAGGAAATCGAGAACTCGGCTCAGTTCGGCAAGAACCGTGATGACGCCCTGTCCAAGCTGGTGGACGCGCTCAACGTCAAGACACCTGGGGTGTGGGACTACGTGCGCACTCCCGCAAACGCTCCGCCGTTGAGCGATGAGGACATGATCCGGACCGCATTCATCTTCAAGAAGGCCGCGGCAGAGCCTGTGGGCGAGTCAGTCATCCACAACGACACCGTGGCATTCGCCAGCGCCCGCAAGCCCCTCGCGCAGGTTTTCAAGCCGGTGGGCGGAGCCGATGACAGGAAGTTCATCGCGATCGTGAACCACTTCAAGTCCAAGGGCTCGGCCGCCACCGCGGACGATACCGACAAGGGCCAGGGTGCCTCGAACATTGCCCGCACCAAGCAGGCCGAATCATTGCTCGCTTTCTCCAAGGACCTCCAGGCCTCAAAGGGCACCGATAAGGTCTTCCTGATCGGCGACTTCAATGCCTACGCCAAGGAAGACCCCATCAACGTCCTCACCGGAGCCGGGTACACCGACCTTGAGGCAGGCACGGGCAAGCACTCGTACCTCTTTGGCGGCATGGTGGGTTCTTTGGACCACATCCTCGCCTCCCCGGCCGCCCACAAGGTGGTCACCGGCACCGACATCTGGAATATCAACTCCGTGGAGTCCGTCGCACTGGAGTACAGCAGGTATAACAACAATGTGACCAACTACTACGCCGCGGACGAGTTCCGGGCCAGCGACCACGACCCCGTGGTGGTGGGCCTGAACCTGGCCACGGACGCACCGGCAAGCGTTGACCTGCAGTTCCTGGGGATCAACGACTTCCACGGACGCATCGACACCAACACGGTGCTTTTTGCCGGAACGGTTGAAAAGCTCAGGGCCGCAGCCGCCCCCGGCGCTACGGCCTTCATCTCGGCCGGTGACAACATCGGAGCCTCACTCTTCGCCTCTGCGGTGGCAAAGGACCAGCCCACCATTGACGTCCTGAACACTTTGGAACTGCAGGCCTCTGCTGTGGGCAACCACGAGTTCGACGGCGGTTGGCCGGACCTGCGCGACCGCGTCGTCGCTGGAGGCGCCAACGCGAAGTTTGCCTACCTCGGAGCCAACGTGTACCAGAAGGGCACCACCACACCGGTCCTGCCGGAGTACAAGGTCCTGGACATGAACGGGATGAAGGTGGCCGTTATCGGCACAGTCACACAGGAAGTTCCTTCGCTGGTGACACCCGCCGGAATCGCGGACCTCGAATTCGGCGATCCCGTGGAGGCCATCAACCGGGTGGCGGCCAAGATCAAGGCCGGCAACCTCGCCGACCTCATCATCGTGGAAAACCACGACGGCGCGGCTTCCGGGACCCCCGAGGGTGCCACGTTGGAGCAGGAAGTCGCAGCGGGCGGTCCGTTCGCCAAACTGGTCAACGAAACCACTCCGGACGTGGCGGCGATCTTCACCGGCCACACGCATAAGGAATACGCCTGGGACGCCCCGGTACTGGACTCCAACGGCCAGCCGACCGGCAAGACCCGCCCCATCGTTCAGACCGGCAACTACGGCGAGAATGTGGGCAGCGTGACGCTCACGGTGGATACCGCAAGCAAAACTGTGACTGCTTACAAGGCAGCCGTGGTGGACCGGACCACCGAAACCGCGGAGGCCTTGGTGGCTGCCTACCCACGGGTTGCCGCGGTAAAGACGATCGTGGACAAGGCACTGGCCCAGGCAGCGGAAATTGGCAACCAGCCAGTAGGCGCAGTCACCGCTGATATCACCACGGCGTTCACTCCCGATCCTGCCGGCGGGGCCCCTAAGCGCGACGATCGCGCGAACGAGTCCACGCTGGGCAACCTGGTGGCGGACTCCCTGGTGGATACGCTCAAGGCGCCAGAACTGGGAGCCGCGGAGATCGGCGTCGTCAACCCCGGCGGCCTGCGCAACGAGCTCTACTACGCGCCGGACGGCACCATCACCTACGCCGAGGCCAATGCGGTCCTGCCGTTCGTGAACAACCTGTGGACCACCTCCCTGACGGGCGCACAGTTCAAGATCCTTCTTGAGCAGCAGTGGCAGACAAACCCTGACGGAACCGTACCCAGCCGCCCCTACCAGCAGTTGGGTCTGTCCAAGAACGTCAATTACACCTACGACGCCGCACGCGCTGCCGGAGACCGGATTACGGGCATTTGGGTGAACGGCGCCGTGATTGACCCCGCCAAGCAGTACAGGATCGGCACCTTCAGCTTCCTGGCTACCGGTGGTGACAACTTCCGGGTCTTCAAGGAGGGGAACAACACGAAGGACACCGGGCTGGTGGACCGTGATGCGTGGATCAAGTATCTGCAGGGGCACAAGCCTGTGTCGCCGGACTTCGCCCGCCGTTCCGTCGCCGTGGTGAACTCCACCGCAGCAGAGGTCAAAGCAGGTGGATCCATCACGCTGGCTGTCTCCAAGCTGAACCTCACCTCGATCGGCAGCCCAGCCAACGCAACACTGAACGCAGTCTTTGTTGACAGCAAGGGTGCCACGTTGGCCCTCGGATCCGTGCCGGTAACAGCAGGGGCGGCCACCGTGGACCTCAAGGTGCCCACAGCGGCGGCCGCAGGTACCGGCACCGTGGTGCTGACCGCCGTCGAAAGCGGGACCGTGGTGAAGGCACTCGTGAAGGTTGCCGCGACCGGCCCGAACCCGCCCCAGTGCACCGCACCCACCAAACCCTCCAAGTGGTACGACATCGTGGGCTGGCTCAGGTATGGGTTCGCCTGGTTGGAGTACCAGAGGTGCCTGAGGGGCTAACCGCTTCCGGGCATGAACAATAAAGGCAGGGCCCCTCACGATCTTGGTCGTGAGGGGCCCTGCCTCGTGCTTGGGAGATACTTGTGCTTGGGAGATACTTGTGCTTGGCAGCCACTTGGTGGCCGGGTACATTCCACCCGGAGAACCGCACGCGTTGAAGGGCGGGTGCCCCACAACCTGAAGCCGTCAGCGACCCAGAATGCTTCGGGCGATCTCGTCGGCATCGCGCAGGGTCCGCTGTCCGCTGGCGTAGGCGGGGCCCTTCTTTGGCCGGGCCTCGGCAGCAATGGCAGTGCCCCACTGGGTTGCGGACAGCTGAAGGCCCAGGACGTACAGGTTCCGGGTGATGGAACCATTCGCGGCCAACGGCCTGTACGGATGTGGTTCCACGTCCAGTCCGGTGGTCTGCACGGGCGCACCCTCACCACCCATCATGATCTTGGGGCGTACCAGGCCATCGGCGAGCATCTGCTCCAGCAGGGGGGAAACATTCATGGCCACCCGGTTCGCCGGCGACATCGCCTCAATAAGGGTGGGGGCTTCCACCGGAGCGTCATGCACCCACGGGGACGCGGCCCGGAAAACCTTGGCGGTCCGGTCCACGCTGAACTTCGGATCCGGACCGACAAAACTCACGACGCCGGCACGCGCCAAGGCTGCCAACTGCTCCGAACGCAGCGCAGGGGCTCCGCTGGCCAGTCCTTCCACGAAGGACTCGAACCAGCCACGCAAGCCGGAGAGCCATGATTCGTCAGTGATGCCGCCATCGGCCACCACCGATTTGAGGATGGCCCGGCCGGTGTGGAGCGCTCCGATGGCCATCTTGACGGGGTCTGCCTCGCCGAGGGCGGAGCGCCGGGCATCGTCATCCAAATAGGCCGTGATGGCAAGGTCCAGCTCGTGCCGGGAGGCAAACGTCCGTCCCGCTAGCGGTGCGGCCAGCCCCCGGAGGTTTAAGCGGCGTGAGGGGACAACGTGTTTTTCGACGAGGTCGCCCACGCTGCTTTCCCAATGCGTGGTGGTATGGGCGTGGACCTGGAGCGCATCCTCAAGATCGGCCAGGAACTGCGCGGGATCCTTGATGGCCGCGGGCTGGGAACGGGCCAGGGTTGAATAGTAGGCCCACAAAGCGTCACGGTGCAGCAGCGGCCACAGATCATGGTCAAAACCAGGCTGGATTCCTGCTGCCCGGAAAACATCCACGGCATCTTCGGTCAAGTACCTCATGGTGATGCTGGCCGGATAGTAGCCATCAAGGCCCGCCTTGGCCCGGTACGGCGTGCCGCGGCGGGAAGCTGCGATGATTTTGGGTTCCCTCCCCGACGCCCGGTACTCCAGAACCCCGGCTCCCGGGGCACCGGCCTCAACAAACTTCCCGCCCCGGCCTTCCGTCAACTGGCCCATGACGTCAAAGAAATTCAGGCCCATGCCGCGGACCAGTACAGGCTCGTTGTCCGGCACCCCCTGCCAGTCCACGTCCGCCGGCGGGGCAGGCGGGAAATACAGCAGGCCCTGGTCCTCGGCTGCGCGCTGGAAAGAACGCTGCTCCGGATTCAGGCGGGACTCAATGTGCCCCAGCGCGAGGACCAGCGAGCCGACGGTGAGGGTGTCGCCGTTGGCGAGTTCGACGTCGAATCCGTCCTGCGTGCCGCGGCTTACCGGCCGCGCAGCAACGGCGAGCGTTTGATGGAAGGTGACTTCGACGCCGTCGGGCAGCCGTTCCAGCACGCCCGCCAAAGTCTGGCGGAGGTACCTGCCGTACAGGGCGCGGCTGGGGAAGTCGCGCGATTCCAGCGTGGCCAGCTCCGCCTTTTCGGCCTCGTTGAGTCCCTCGCCATCACGACGCCGGGCTTCACGCCATTGGTCGAAGGAACCACCCGCCAAGGGCTCAGCCAGCTGCGGGTCTTCGGGGATGAGCGTCGGATAAAACGATTGGGTGTTCATCAGGTACAGGCGCGACTGCTCCGGCTGCCACACGTGGCCCGAACCGGCAGGAAAGGGATCCACCACATCGATCCGGAGGCTTGATCCCCGTGGTGTCGCTGCAGCCCAATTCGCAAGCAGCCGCTCAAGGACACTGGTGCCCCTGGGGCCGGCCCCTACCAGGGCAACACGGATGGTTTGCGATTTAGCCACGCTCAAGCCTAACTTCTGTGTGACTTGCTTCCAGTCGAACACTGTTGCTTGGATGGGGCGATGACCACCACAGAAGCTGATCAGACGCCACTTCCCGGGACGGGCACCACTACCTCCGGGCCGCGCCATGCCGCAGACCTCGCGCCTGAGCCCACCGATGAGAACGTCTGGCTCGAGGACATCCACGGCGAAGAACAGCTGGCGTGGGTCCGTGAACAGAACGCCCGCACCGAGGAACTGCTCGAAGACGCCGGGTACGCCGCTGTTGAAGCCGGGATCCTGGAAGTCCTCGACTCAACGGACCGCATCGCCATGGTTTCCAAACGCGGGGACTACTACTACAACTTCTGGAAAGACCAGGAACACCCGAAAGGCCTCTGGCGCCGCACCACCTGGGAAAGCTACCTCACTGAGCAGCCGGAATGGGATGTCCTGCTGGACATCGACGCTCTTTCCGCCGCCGAAGGCGTGGAGTGGGTCTTCCACGGCGCCGGCTTCCTCCGGCCGGCCGACGGCGGGGAGTACCGGCTGGCCATGGTCTCGCTCTCCCCCGACGGCGGGGATGCGGACCGGCACCGCGAGTTCGACGTCGAATCCCGCACCTTTGTGGAGGGCGGCTTCGACCTCCCCACCGCCAAAGGAAATGTGAGCTGGCTCGATGCGGACACTTTGCTGGTATCCAGCACAGCGGACGGGCTGCCTGCAACGACGTCCTCCTACGCCCGGACCGGCGTAAAGCTCCGACGCGGCCAAACGCTGGCCGAGGCGGAGCGACTTTTCGAGATCCCCCAAGACCACATGCTGGCCATGGTGGCCCACGACTCAACCCCCGGCTACGAGCGCACCTTCGCCGTGGACTACATCGATTTCTACAACAGGAGCACCTGGCTGCTGCGCGATGACTCGTGGGTGGCAATCGACGTTCCCACGGACGTCAACATCAGTGCACACCGCGACTGGTTGCTGTTCCGTCCGCAGAAAGACTGGGAGCTGTCCGGTTCCCTCTACCCTGCCGGATCGCTGTTGGCTGCCGATTTTGAGTCCTACCTGGCCGGGTCCCGTGCACTGCTGGTCCTGTTCACACCGGATACCCAGACCTCGCTGCAGTCCTGGAGTTGGACCAAGGACTACCTGCTGCTGAACCTCCTGCGTGACGTTTCTTCGGAGATCCGGGTACTGGATCCTTCCACGGTTGACTCCGCAGGTGCCTGGGCGTCCACCCTCCTGGACGCCTGCCCGCCCCTGCATGACGTCAACGCCTACGCCGTGGATGACGAAGACCAAGGCCCTGCCGGCAATGACTTCTGGCTGGTGGCCACCGGCTTCATCACACCCACCACCCTGACCCGGGGAACCCTCACCACCGCCGGGGACAAGCAGTCCGGCGGCGTGGTGAGCCGGCATGCGGAAGTGAAGCGGTCGCCGTCGTTCTTCAACGAAGCCGCGTACGAGGTCCAGCAGCACTTTGCCGTCTCCGCGGATGGAACAAAGGTTCCGTACTTCCAGATAGCGTCCAGGGATCTGGTGCTCGACGGCCAAAACCCCACCCAACTCTCCGGCTACGGCGGATTCGAAATCTCCCGGACCCCGGCCTACAGCGGAACCATCGGCCGCGCATGGCTTGAACGGCGAACTGCTGGTCCTTCCGCTGGAGACGGCGCCGGACCACACTCGCGCGGCGGCGTATATGTGGTGGCCAACATCCGGGGCGGCGGCGAATACGGACCTTCCTGGCACCGGGCTGCACTCCAGGAAAACCGTCACCGGGCCTATGAGGACTTCGCTGCCGTGGCCCGCGACCTGATCTCCCGCGGGGTCACCAGCCGGGCACGCCTGGGATGCGTCGGCGGCTCCAACGGCGGGCTGCTGGTGGGGAACATGCTCACCCAATACCCCGAACTGTTCGGTGCCGTGTCCTGCGGAGTGCCGCTCCTGGACATGCGCCGTTACACCAAGCTCTCCGCCGGTTACTCATGGATTGCCGAATACGGGGACCCCGATGTCCCCGCACAATGGGAGTTCATCCGAACCTTCTCGCCGTACCACCTCCTTCGCGATGGCGTGGAGTACCCGGAGACGTTCATCTGGACTGCCACTTCCGATGACCGGGTGGGACCCGTCCAAGCCCGCAAGATGGCTGCCCGCATGCAGGCCATGGGCATCCCGAACGTCTGGTTCCACGAGGCCCTTGAAGGTGGCCACGCCGGCGCATCTGACAACAGGCAGGCCGCGGCGTTGCAGGCGCGGAGCAACCACTTCCTGTGGCGTTCGTTGGCTGGAAGCGACTGACCCTCCCATTTCGTGGGAGAGGCCCTCCCCGTTTCGGGGGTTCCCTGCTGAGAGTGCCGAGCGAACGGCACGGCTGGCAGGGAACCATCGAATTGGGGAGCTTGGCAAAGGCTGTTTTGCGCTGGACGCCACGTTCTGCGTATCCTTGGTGGGCTAGCAATAGCAAAGGGAGACGTGCCAGAGCGGCCGAATGGGCTTCACTGCTAATGAAGTGTGGGGCACAACTCCACCGGGGGTTCAAATCCCCCCGTCTCCGCGAATTGGTCCCGGTTTTTCGAAACCGGGACCTTTTGCGTTTAAGCGTGCTTCCTCCGGCCGAAATCCGGAGGTATAGCCGACGTGCATGAATTCCGGATGCGCAAAGGGCAGGAGCTCAGCCGCGCTTCACTCTGCCGCCGGGCTTAGCTCCCCCGCTGTGCTTTGCTGGTTTTGCCTCTTCCGGTTTTGACGCCGCCACTGACCTCAGCCCCCGCATGGCGGTGCAGGGTGAGGCTGTCCACGGTGCTGATCAGCATCAAGGCAGCCATGGCCACGAAAGCACCCTTGTACGCCGCCACCTGGTCCGGGCCGAAGGCATCAGTGGCCTCGAACAAGCGCAGGAACAAAGCGCCCACCGCAATCCCGGCCGCGGCCGCCAACTGGACAAGCGTTGCCGAGATGGCGTTGGCGGAGGGCAACTGCCCGGGAACGATGTCCGCGTACTGAACCGAGGCGTAGGCAGAGAAACCGATGGAACGGAAGGCGCCGCTGAACAGCAACAGGGCGAAAATGAGGGGCTCTGGTGTCTGGGCGTCAAGGAAAGCGCACAGGGCAAACGTCACAGCCGAGGCGAACGAGGCGAAGACCAGCACCGGTTTGAACCCAAAACGCCTGATCAAAGGCGTAGTCGCCGGCTTGATTCCTATGTTGCCAACAAACACGGCCGCCACCATCACTCCTGCTTTCAGGGGATCCCAGCCAAACCCGTCCTGGAACATCAACGGCAACAGGAATGGGACGGAGCTGATGGTGAGCCTGTAAATAAACCCACCCGTGGAGGTAGCCCTGAAGGTCCGGGTGCCAAAGACGCCGAGGTTGAACAGGGGTACCTTCGCTTTCCCCATCCACCAGACTGCGCCTGCAAGGGACAGGACCCCCGCGAAGACCACTCCTGCGGCAAGGAGGTTGGATGCATGCCCACCCAAAGTCTCCAGGCCCACCACCAACGCACCTACGCCCAGGGTCGTCAGGAGGAGTCCGAACCAGTCCAAACGCCGTTTCCCGTCAAGCTGGGTCCGCGGTACCAGCCTCAGGGCGGCGATGAAAGCAGCCAGGCCGAGTGGAACGTTGATGATGAAGATCCAGTGCCAAGACAGGAAGGTAGTCAGTGCCCCGCCCACCATCGGCGCCAAGACAGGTGCAAGGAGCCCCGGCCACACGAGGTAGGCGGTGGCGCGCAGAAGCTCGGACTTGGGTGTGCCCCGAAGCACCACCAGGGTGCCCACGGGTACCATCATGGCTCCGCCCATCCCCTGGGCTACCCGGCTGAGGGTGAGCATGGTCAGGTCGGTGCTGATCGCGCAGAGCAGGGAGGCAATGGTGAAGACCGAAATTGCGAGACAGAAGATCCTACGGGCACCAAAACGCTCCGCCAGCCAACTGCTCAAGGGGATGCCCATGGCCACCGTCACCAGGTACGCGGTCATGGTGATATTGATGTCGGCCGGCGCTACCCGGAAATCGGAGGCGATGCTGGGAATGGCCGTGGTGAGGATGGTCCCGTCCAGGAACTCCATGAAAAACGTCGCAGCCACCAGCAGTGCCAGGCGCGGCCGCCACGTCGTATGTTCGGTGGCGTCGACGTCGGTATCGCTCGGGTTTGCGCTCATGGCTCCGGTCCGGGTTCTGGCGTAGGCCTGCGACGGGCAGCAGGCTGTTTGCTCGATCCTATAGATGCAGCGTGGGAGCGATCACAACATGACGTAGTTCTACCGGTGAGCGACCAGTGCACCACTCTGTTTGGGCGGCACTACCCGGGATGGGTCGGCACTACCCGGCTTGGGCCAGCGCGAGCGGCAGCACCGCGCCCACTCCGGCCTGGCGCAACGCTCTGGCCGAGACCGTCATGGTCCAGCGGCTGTCAATGAGGTCATCGACCAACAGCACGGGTTGGCCACCGAGACCTGCCAAAGCCTGGGCGAGGTCCGGTCCGACCTGGAGCCTGTCCCACACCCCTGCCAAGCGGTAAGCACTGTTGCCGCCACGTGCGCCGGTGGGCCCGCCATGCTGGGGTTGGAGCTGCCCGAGGTACGGCATCCGCCCGATGCCCGCTATTCCTTGAGCCAGGGATTCGACCAACTGCGGCTTACTTCGTGAAGGAATGCTGACAACTGCCGCCGGACGTCCGGCTCCGCTCCACGGGGTTCCGCCCTCCGCTCCGGACCATTCGCGAAGGACCTGGACACACGCTTGCAGCATGGCAGGGTCAACGGGCCGATCAGGGGCACCGGCAGCAAACAACTCCCGCAATGCTCCACCCCAGCCAAGGTCGGTGAGCCTGGCCAGAATCCGCCCCTCGGCCACGCTTTCGTCCGGCTTGATCTTTCCCTTGACCGGTACTCCGAGACGGTCCATGCCACTTGGCCACTGCAGCCGTGGTTCCAACGCTATTCCTGCACGGCGCAGGGTTTGCCCGGCGGCGTCGGATGCCGAGGCCGCGACGTCCACGGGGAACCACCGGCCGGCGCAGTTGTCACAGCGCCCACAAGCGGCAGCCGTTTCGTCGTCCAGCACCGAGGTGATGTATTCCATGCGGCATCCCGCGGTGTCCTGGTAGATCACCATGGAATCCTGCTCATCCACCCGGGCCTCGGCGATACGGGCGTAGCGCTCGGCGTCGTAGTTCCACGGCAAGCCTGTGGAACGCCATCCTCCGCCAACGCGTTCCACAGCCCCATCTACCGCCAGGACCTTGAGGAGGAGTTCCAAAGGCGTACGGCGAAGGTCCACCCTGGCTTCCAGCGCCACCGTTGACAGGGCCGAACCGGCTTCACCGAGGACTGCCAGTACGGCGTTCGCCTTCTCGGCGGACGGCATGGATGCCGTGGCGAAATATTGCCAGATCTCACGGTCCTCGGAGCCGGGAAGCAGCAGGACATCGGCGTTGGCCGCCCCACGTCCTGCACGGCCAACCTGCTGGTAATAGGCAACTGGCGACGATGGCGCGCCAAGGTGGATGACGAAGCCCAGGTCCGGCTTGTCGAAGCCCATTCCCAGGGCGGAGGTGGCCACGAGGGCCTTCACCTGGTTGTCCTTGAGGAGCTGTTCGGCACGCTCCCTGTCTGCTGGGTCCGTCCTGCCAGTGTAGGAAAGGACATTGTGTCCGGCTTCAGCAAGGAGCCTGGCAGTATCCTCGGCCGCCGAGACCGTGAGTGTGTAGATAATCCCGCTCCCGGGCATGTCCGCAAGGTGGGTCAACAACCAACCAAGCCGGTCCCGGGAATCGGGCAGTGTCAGCACTCCGAGCCGCAGCGATTCACGGCCCAGCGCACCACGGATGGTCAGCACGCCCTCGCCAAGTTGCTCTTCGATATCGTGGACCACCCTGGAGTTGGCCGTAGCGGTGGTTGCCAGGACAGGCACGGATGGCGGCAGCTGGGCTATGAGGTCTGCGATGCGGCGGTAGTCCGGGCGGAAATCGTGTCCCCAGTCCGATATGCAGTGGGCTTCATCGATGACCAGCAGACCGGTACGCCGGATGAGCTCCGGAAGCTGGTTCTCCCTGAAGGAAGGGTTGGTCAGCCGTTCGGGCGAGACCAGGAGAACGTCAACCTCGTCAGCGGCCAACTGGGCCAGTACGGTATCCCACTCCAAGGCATTTGCGGAGTTGATGGCAACAGCCCGCACTCCAGCCCGGGCGGCTGCGGCGACCTGGTCACGCATGAGCGCCAGCAGGGGCGAAACAATCAGGGTAGGGCCCGCTCCACGCTTTCGCAGCAACAAGGATGCAACGAAGTAGACAGCGGACTTTCCCCACCCCGTGCGCTGGACCACCAAGGCCCTGCGCCCGGCATCAACCAACGCTTCAATGGCCTCATATTGGCCATCATGGAACCGGGCTTCGGGGTGCCCCACCAACTCCCGCAGGCAGGCCAATGCTTGCTGCTGGGTGGGTGATTGCACGGAAACTGCAGTGTTTTGGGGTTCGTTGGCCATCACCCCAGTATTCCAGCCGGCCCTGACAGCCATCACCCGCAGACCCCGCTATGTGGACAACAATTATCCACAAGGAAGGTCCGTGCGTGCCTGCCCGTTTGCGTTGCCACAGTAGGATTGAGCGCGTGACTAGCGAGCAGAACAAGACATTCGACCTCTCGGCCTCCTTCAAGGCGTATGACGTCCGTGGGATCGTGGGTGAATCCATTACGGCTGAAATCGTCGAGGCCGTCGGTGCTGCCTTCATCGACGTCCTCGGACTTGAAGGCCAGACGGTCCTGGTCGGTGGCGACATGCGTCCGTCCTCCCCCGAGTTCAGCCAGGCATTCGCCAACGGTGCGGCCACGCGTGGCGCTGATGTCCTTTTGCTGGACCTTATTTCCACCGATGAGCTGTACTACGCGTGCGGCGCCTTGAACGCAGCAGGGGCAACGTTCACCGCCAGCCACAACCCTGCCGAGTACAACGGCATCAAAATGGCCAAGGCCGGCGCCCAACCCATTTCCTCGGAGTCCGGCCTGAAGGAAATCCAGGCCCTGGCCGAGCAATACCTGAACTCAGGCACCATCCCGGACGCGGGCACCCGCGGTGAAATCGGCGTGCGCGATGTCTTGAAGGATTACTCGGAATACCTGCGCCAGTTGGTGGATCTCTCCGGTTCCCGTCCACTGAAAATGGTGGTGGACGCCGGCAACGGCATGGCCGGACTGACCACTCCCGCAGTCCTCGGCGACAAACTGCTCCCCGCCCTGCCGTTCGAGATCGTCCCGCTCTACTTCGAGTTGGACGGCTCCTTCCCCAACCACCCGGCCAACCCCTTGGAACCGGAAAACCTCCGGGACCTGCAGGCCGCCGTCATCAAACACGGCGCGGACATTGGCCTGGCGTTCGACGGCGACGCTGACCGCTGCTTTGTGATCGATGAGAAGGGTGAGTCCGTCTCCCCGTCTGCGATCACCGGAATGGTGGCCCGCCGGGAAATTGCCCGTGCACAAGCTGCGGGCGAAGAAACCCCTGTGATCATTCACAATTTGCTCACCTCCAAGGCCGTGCCCGAGCTTGTCGCCAAGGATGGCGGCCGTGCGGTACGGACCCGCGTGGGTCACTCCTTCATCAAAGCGGTCATGGCCGAGGAAGGTGCGGTCTTCGGCGGAGAGCACTCCGCCCACTTTTATTTCCGCGATTTCTGGAACGCTGACACCGGCATGCTTGCCGCCATGCACGTCCTGGCCGCCCTCGGCGAGCAGGACGGTCCGCTGTCCGAATTGGGCCGCCAGTACGAGCCCTACGTATCCTCCGGCGAGATCAACTCGGAGATCGAGGACAAAGCAGGCGCCGTGGAACGCGTTCGCGTCGACTTTGAAACCGAGGACGTCGAGATCGACCACATGGACGGCAGCACCTTCACGGCCAAGGATGGCAGCTGGTGGTTCAACCTGCGCCCATCCAACACCGAGCCCTTCCTCCGACTGAACGCAGAAGCCAAGGACCAGCCCACCATGGAGAAGATCCGCGACCGCGTCCTCGCACTGGTCCGGGCGTAGGTCTGTCATGAACCACCAGTCCACCAACGAGGGCGTCCCGGAGGAATCAGACCAGGATCGCGAACTCCGCGAAACCCTGGGCACTGCTTTGGGAACCGCCCAGGAGCACATCCAGCAAAATGGCGGCTTTTTCCCGTTCGGAATCACGATGTCCAATGATGGTGAACTCCGGATAGTGATGATTGCCCCCGGCGAGCCGGATGAAAACGGCGACGTCGATGCCGGCCAAATGCTGAATGATGTTCATGACCTGCTGCGCCAGGGCCGGGATGATTTCCGGGCCATAGCCGTGGTCAGTGACGTCAGCCTGCCCGACCATGGGTCAGACGGCATTCACGGCGCAGCCGAGCACCGGAACGGCGACGTCCTGGCGGCTATCATTCCCTACTCTCCTACCGCCGACGGTTTTGCCTTCAGCGCAATGGAACCTGATACACACGAGCCATCCATCTGGGTGGACTAGACCCTGACCGTTAGCCGGACCCTAGCCGGAAGTTGATGCCATGAAAATCAACGCGTTTGCAGATGTCAGCCTCCGGGCCATCATGGTGTTGGCCGCCGCTCCAGAAGGTGTGCTCCTGACCACCCAAGCGGTGGCAGACGCCGTGGGAACACCGTACAACCATGTCAGCAAAGCGATGGTCCGCTTGCGCGCACTGGGCTACATTGACGTTGAACGGGGACGCCTGGGCGGTTCCAGACTGAATGAAACCGGACGCAAGGCTACCGTTGGCGAAGTCTTGCGTCATTTGGACAGCAGGCAGGACCCGGCAGAGTGCCAATCCCCCACCAAGAGTTGTCCGCTCATCACGGAATGCGGCCTGCGCCACGCGATGAACCGGGCCAGGGAAGCCTTCTACCGCGAGTTGGACACCGTGGTCATTGCTTCGCTTCCCCACGCCCGCCAGATGAATCCGGTGTTCCATTCCATTGGGCTGCGTCCGGAATTCAGGTTGCCGGCTACCCAGCCTTAGGGCTCCCCAAAGCGCCTATCAGGGACCTCCCTCCCAGTTTGCACATCACTTCTACGAGGTGTAGAAATTGAGGTATCAATATAAGCATTTCAAATGCTTATATATTTTGGCCGGCAAGCCCTGCCCCTAACACCCAGGAGAACCATGCTCTCGGAAAAGTCCCGCCCCATCATCGAAGCAACCCTTCCCTTGGTGGGCTCACGGATCGGCGCGATCACCGTGGACTTCTACCAGCGGCTTTTCTCGGCGCACCCCCAGCTGCTTGACGGCCTCTTCAGCCGTTCCAACCAGCGTTCAGGTGACCAGCAACGGGCACTGGCCGGAAGCATCGCAGCTTTCGCCACCCACCTGGTCAACAACCCAGGCACCCTTCCGGAGAAAGTCCTGTCCAGGATCGCGCACAAGCATGCCTCCCTCGGAATCACCGAAGAGCAGTATGACGTGGTCTACGAGCACTTGTTCGCCGCGATCGCCGCAGACCTGGCAGAGGTCATCACGCCCGGGATCGCTGAGGCCTGGACTGAGGTCTATTGGCTCATGGCTGACGCGCTGATCAAGCTGGAAAAGGACCTCTACGCCTCGCAGGCAAACAGCAAAATGTGGATGCCCTGGCGTGTTACGGCCAAGGAACCGGCAGGCACCGACGCCATGACCTTCACTCTGGAACCGGCCGATGACACCCCGGTCACCCCTGCGGTTCCCGGTCAGTACATCAGCGTCAAGGTCCGCCTCAGTGACGGGCTCCGTCAGGTGCGCCAGTATTCGCTGTCCGGCGACTCGGGCACCAGCCGGACCTTCACTACCAAACTGAACGACGGCGGTGAGGTATCCACGGCCCTGCACGCCGGCGTCGAACCTGGCGACATTCTGGAAATCTCCAACCCTTACGGCGAAATCACCCTCAAAGAGGGAGCGGGACCGGTCATTCTCGCCTCGGCAGGCATCGGTTGCACCCCGACGGCGTCCATCCTGCGTTCACTCGCCGAGGCTGGAACGGACCGGCAGGTCCTGGTCCTCCACGCCGAGAAGGCCATGGACAACTGGGCACTCAGCGGGCAAATGACGGCAGACGCCGCGGCAATCGACGCAGACCTGAAACTTTGGCTGGAAACTCCGTATGCCGCGGCCACGCAGGGTTTCATGTCACTGCGGGAAGTTGACGTCCCTGCCGATGCCTCGTTGTACCTCTGCGGACCGCTTCCCTTCATGAAGAAGATCCGCGACGAAGCCATTGAGGCTGGAATTCCGGCCACGCGGATCCACTACGAGGTCTTTGGCCCGGACGTTTGGCTCGCCAACTAGGTCTGGCTCGCAAGCACACTGGCCAGGGATCGGAAACGACGGCGGCCCGCCACCTTCCAACGGAAGGTGACGGGCCGTCGTCGTTCACTTAAGAACGCCGTTGTTCCTAAGAGGTCTAGCCCAGACGGGTCTTGAGACCGTCCAGTTCGGACTGAAGCGCCGCCGGGAGGGACTCGCCAAAGTTGGCGAACCATTCCTCGATGGACGCCAGCTCGGTTGCCCATTCCTCCGGGTCCACACGCACAGCCGACTCAACCTCAGCCGGTGTCATGTCCAGGCCCTCGAGGTCGATTGATTCGCCGGTCGGAACAAAGCCGATCGGGGTCTCAATGGCGTCGGCCTTGCCTTCAAGGCGCTCGATGGCCCACTTGAGCACACGGGCGTTGTCCCCGAAGCCAGGCCAGGCGAAGCCGCCTTCAGCCGTGCGGCGGAACCAGTTGACCAGGAAGATCTTGGGCAGGCGCTCGGGGTTTGCCTTCGCGGACAGGTTTACCCAGTGGTTCAGGTAGTCCCCTGCGTCGTAGCCGATGAACGGCAGCATGGCCATGGGATCGCGGCGGACCACGCCTACGGCACCAGCGGCAGCAGCGGTGGTTTCGGAGGACAGGGTGGAACCCATGAAGATGCCGTTTGACCAGTCGCGGGCTTCGGTGACCAGCGGGATGGTGGTCTTGCGTCGGCCGCCGAACAGGATCGCGGAGAGCTCCACGCCTTCCGGGCTGAAGTATTCCTCTGCCAGCATGTCGATCTGGTCGATCGGCGTGCAGAAACGGGAGTTCGGGTGGGCCGCCGGGGAGTCGGAGTCCGGAGTCCAGGACTCACCACGCCAGTCGGTCAGGTGTGCCGGAGTTTCCTCCGTCATGCCTTCCCACCACACGCCACCGTCGTCGGTCAGCGCCACGTTGGTGAAGATGCTGTTGCCCTTGGCAATAGCGCGCATGGCGTTGGGGTTGGTGCCCCAGCCGGTGCCCGGCGCAACGCCGAACAGGCCTGCCTCGGGGTTGACGGCGCGGAGTTCGCCTTCCTTGCCGAAGCGCATCCAGGTGATGTCATCGCCAAGGGTCTCAACTTTCCAGCCCTTGATGGTGGGGTCGAGCAGCGCGAGGTTGGTCTTGCCGCAGGCGGAGGGGAAGGCTGCAGAAACGTAGTACGTCTTCTGCTCCGGGGAGGTCAGCTTGAGGATGAGCATGTGCTCGGCCAGCCAACCTTCATCGCGGGCCATGACCGAAGCGATGCGCAGTGCGTAGCACTTCTTGCCCAGGAGGGCGTTTCCGCCGTAGCCGGAGCCGAAGGACCAGATGGAGCGCTCTTCGGGGAAGTGCACAATCCATTTGTCCGTGTTGCAGGGCCACGCGACATCAGCCTGGCCGGCTTCCAGGGGTGCGCCCAGCGAGTGGAGGGCGGGGACAAAGAAAGCGTCGGTCTGGGTGATGCGGTCCAGGACGTCGGTTCCAATGCGGGCCATGATGCGCATGGAGGCGACAACGTAGGCGGAGTCGGTGATCTCGACGCCAAACTTGGGATCTTCTGCATCAAGGTGGCCCATGACGAACGGAATGACGTACATGGTGCGCCCACGCATGGAGCCGGCGAACAGGCCGCGCAGCTTCTGCTTCATCTCGGCCGGGGCCATCCAGTTGTTGGTGAAGCCTGCGTCGCGTTCGTTCTCGGAGCAGATGAAGGTCTGCTCTTCCACACGGGCGACGTCGGCCGGGTCCGAGAACGCCGCGAAGGAGTTCGGGAACGTTTCCGGGTTGAGCCTCTTCAGTGTGCCGGCCTCAACCAGCTCGTCCGTGAGTTTCTTGTTTTCTGCTTCGCTGCCATCGACCCAGTGGATGCGGTCCGGCTGAGTCAGCTCGGCAACTTCCTCAACCCAGGCCAGCAGGCGTGCATGCGTAGTAGGTGCCTTCTCAAGCAGCGGCAGTCGCGCCAGATCGCCCATTGCGGTTCCCTTCCTCGGGTTCAGTGGTGTGTCCTAAACGATAGGGGCCGCGGACCAGACCAATCCGCTGTCAGACATCGGACATCCAAAGCCTTCAAAAGCAAAAACCGCTAGAAATAAGGGGTTGGCATCCCAGACGAGTGAATTTAAGTGACTAAGGTCACGTAGACCGGTCTAGTTGCGCAGATTACAGCTTTTCGATTTGGAACTTCTCATGAACTTCTGTAAAGTTTATTGAGGTTCGAGGGGGTCAGAGAAACAGACCGCCGAGAATCACACGAAATGCGCCCATAGCTCAGCTGGATAGAGCGTCTGTCTACGGAACAGAAGGTCAGGGGTTCGAATCCCTTTGGGCGCACAAATGAAGACCCGCACCGGTTCGCCGGTGCGGGTCTTTTTTCATGCCCGGCGAGCCCAATTACGTAACAGCAGATGCTCTATTGAGCGCTCATAACGACATGTGCTGTTACTTGGTTGGGTGGGCGCGGCGGCAGGTGACCCGCGCTCAGAACGGAAAGGGCCGCCGTCGTACTTTTCAAGAAGTACGACGGCGGCCCTTGCGTTAAGTGCCGAACGCTTAGTCGGCGACGGCCTCGCTGATCCGGCGGCGGATCCCATCGAAGTGGCGGTTGAGCAGCTCGGAGGCCAGGACCTTGTCCCCCGAGGCTACGGCGGCATAAATTCCCCGATGCATCGCGGCAGTCTTCACCAAGTCCTCGTTGCCCGGGCCGATTTCCACGTGGATCTTCCGGTAGACCTTCCAGAAGACGCCCATGAGGTTGATCAGGAGTTCGTTGTTAAGGGGTTCGAAGAGCCGGCGATGGAACTCGGCGTCCGCAGCAACAAAGTTTTCGCCGGCAGCGGCGAGCTCTTCCATCTGCTTCACGGCTTCTTCGATGGAAGCGAGCTGCTCCTTGGTCATGACGTCAATGGAGGATCCAATCAGGCCGGACTCCAACGCCTGGCGGACATCCACCAACTGCAGGGCCTCCAAGCCCTGGTGCCGCAACGACAGCCGGCCGCGGAATGTCAGGCCATCGGCAAGGGCGTCGAAGTTGCTCGGTGCAACGAACATGCCAAAGCCGTGCCGGATTTCGATGACGCCCAAGGCCTGGAGTACTTTGAGCGACTCTCGCAGGGTATTGCGCCCCACTCCCAGCGCGCCGGAAAGCTCGCTTTCGGTTGGCAATGGATCGCCTGCCTCGAGCTCGCGCTCAAGGATCAATTCCATAATGTCCGACTGCAGGGCGCGCAGCCGGGCCTGTGCACTGAACCGCGCCTGCGGAACCACACCGGAAGTTGTCATGGCTTTCTCCTTGCCGATGCACCTGCTTCGATAACCCGGCGGAGACCGGTCCTTATGCATGTGCGGTGTTAATATTGAGGCGAGCCTAGTGCCCACCCAAGAATGAGTGACTCGCAACATACAATATCGGATGTCCCACCTCCGGCATAGCTATGTACGGTGAAATCGCTGGGATTTCCCGCCAGGACCGGCCGCAGCCGGCACACCGTCAGCGCGCGACGGCACCTCAAACGCTCCTTCTCACTTGACGTTCCCTTGTGACCGCCCTTACAGTTTCCATACGAGCATCGGACGTCCTACATCCGATAACCCACGAAACGCGATTGGTGAGGCACCCTATGAGCAAGACGATCCAAAGCCTGCCGCTGGTCAACGACGCCAGCCGCCGGAACTTCCTGAAGATAAGCGGCGCAGTTGGTGCAGCAGCCGCCTTCACGGCAACACTCTCTGCGTGCGGCGGCGCTGCCAGCACCACAACCGGAACCGCTGCCAACACTGCCGCAGTCAACAAGGACCTCACCATTGAGGCCGGCATCTCCTACGCCTTGTCCACCGGTTTCGATCCCCTGAGTTCCTCGGGTGCCACCCCGATGGCAGCAAACCTGCACATCTTCGAAGGCCTGATTGAGCTCCACCCGGCCACACGCCAGCCCTACAACGCCTTGGCTGCCACGGATCCCAAGAAGGTCAACGACACCACTTACCAGGTAACCATTCGCGATGGGGCCAAGTTCCATGACGGCTCCCCCGTCACCACCGAGGATGTCGCGTTCTCCTTCACCCGCGTGATGGATCCGGCCAACAAGTCCTTGTTCTCCCAGTTCATCCCCTTCATCCAGGACGTCAAGCCACTGGATGCAAAGACGGTGGAGTTCACCCTGAAGTACGCCTTCCCCGGTTTCGGCCCCCGCATCTCCGTGGTGAAGATTGTGCCCAAGGCACTCGCTACGGACCTGAAGGCCTTTGACGCTTCACCCATCGGCTCCGGTCCCTACAAACTGGTCTCCGCCGTCAAGGACGACAAGATCGTCTTCGAAGCTTTCGCCGACTACAACGGCCCCAAGCCCGCACTGGCCAAGGGCATGACCTGGCTGCTGCTTTCAGATGCAGCAGCCCGCGTCACCGCTGTACAGTCCGGCCGGGTCCAGGCAATCGAAGACGTTCCCTATCTGGATGTCGACGGGCTGAAGTCCAAGGTCAAGGTGGAATCGGTCCAGTCCTTCGGCCTGTTGTTCCTCATGTTCAACTGTGCAAAGGCACCGTTCGACAACAAGCTTGTCCGCCAGGCCCTGCACTACGGCCTGGACAAGGAAGCCATCATCAAGAAAGCACTGTTCGGCAACGCAAAAGCCGCTACTTCCTACTTCCAGGAAGGCCACCCGGACTACGTCAAGGCCAAGAACGTTTACGGCTTCGATACCTCCAAGGCTGAGGAACTGCTGAAGCAGGCCGGCGTTACCAGCCTCGAGTTCGAGCTCCTCACCACGGACACCGCCTGGGTCAAGGACGTTGCACCCCTGATCCTCGAATCCTGGAACAAGATCCCGGGCGTCAAGGTCACCGTCAAGAGCCTTCAGTCCGGAGCCTTGTACAGCGACCGTGTTGGCAAGGGCGATTACTCGGTTGTCGCAGCCCCCGGCGATCCGTCCGTGTTTGGCAATGATGCAGACCTCCTCCTGAGCTGGTTCTACTCAGGTGCAACCTGGATGGACAAGCGTGCCTTCTGGACAACCCCCGAACGCGCCAAGCTGCAGGAACTCATGAACAAGGGCTCCCAGGCTTCGGGCGAAGAGGCGAAGAAGATCGTTGGCGAAATCGTGGACATGGTCTCGGACGAAGTCCCCCTGTACCCGATCTTCCACCGCCAGCTGCCCAGCGCCTGGGACGAGAAGAAGCTCAACGGCTTCAAGCCGCTGCCCACCACCGGCTTGTCCTTCGTCGACGTCGGACGAACCGCCTAAGCACCCTTCGAGTTGCGGGGCCCGCTCTGCGGCGTAAATCCCCCGAATAACCCGCAGAGCGGGCCCCGCAACCAGCAGCACCCCAACCAACCGGAGAACAAATTGGTCACGATATTGCGTTTGCTTGGCCGCAGACTCGCAGCACTGCCATTGATGATCCTGGGCATTACGTTGCTCGTCTTCCTCGTCCTGCAGGCCGCTCCCGGCGATCAGGCAAGCTCCGCCCTCGGCGACGGCGCCAGCGAAGAAGCGAAGCAACAGTACCGCCAGGACAATGGCCTGAACGATCCCCTGGTCCTGCAGTACTTCCGCTTCCTCGGAAAGCTCCTGCAGTTCGACCTCGGCGTTACCACCCCGCCGGCAAAGTCGGTGGCCTCCATGATCGGCTCGGCCTTCCCCCTGACGCTGCAGCTCACGTTCCTGGGTGTCCTGATCGCGATCGTGCTCTCGCTCGCGTTCGGCATCCTCGGCGCCCTCTACCGCGACAAGTGGCAGGACCAGTTGGTCCGTGTCTTCTCCATCGCCGCGATCGCCACGCCATCGTTCTGGCTGGGCATCCTGCTCATCCAGTGGTTCGCGCTCGGTGAGAACCCGATGTTCCCCTCAGGCGGAATTGCGACGCCGGAATCCGGCTTCGGCGGTTGGCTCAACTCCATGGCCCTCCCGGCGCTTGCGCTCGGCATCCCTGTCTCGGCGTCGCTGATCCGTGTGGTCCGTACCTCCATGGTGGAAGAACTGGACCGCGACTACGTCCGCACCGCCATCGGCAACGGTGTCCCCTACCGCGAGGTTGTCTCCAAGAACGTCCTCCGCAACGCACTCGTCACCCCGGTGACCGTACTGGGACTGCGCGTGGGCTACCTGCTGGGCGGCGCCGTCGTGATTGAAATGATTTTCGCCCTCCCTGGCATGGGCCAGCTGATCCTCAACGGCATCACCAACCTGGACGTCAACCTGGTCCAGGGCGTGGTGCTCACCATCTCGGTCACCTTCGTTCTGGTGAACATCGTGGTGGACCTTCTCTACCTGCTCATCAACCCCCGAATCAGGACGGTATAGCTCATGCGCAGCAAGCTCGCAGAACGGCTGAGTGCCCCGGGCATTCGCTTCAAAGCCCTGCCCTGGGGTTCCCGTATCGCCCTGCTCTTCCTCATCGTGATTGTCCTGGCGGCCATTTTCGCCCCGGTCATTGCCCCGCACGATCCCTTGGAGACCTTCATCCCGGCCACACCGCCGGGCGCTGAACACTTCTTCGGCACCGACCGTTTGGGCCGGGATATCTTCTCCCGCCTCCTTTTCGGCGCACAGTCGTCGTTGATGATCGGCCTCGGCGCCGTGGCTTTGGCCATCCTGGCCGGCGCGCTCCTTGGCTCCTTCGCCGCAACGTCCAGCAAGTCCGTGAACGAAATCATCATGCGGCTCATGGACATCCTCATGGCATTCCCCGGCATCGCGCTGGCTGCCGTGCTGCTGGCGGCGTTCGGCAACTCG
Source organism: Arthrobacter sp. TmtSoilC79 (assembly GCF_059739405.1). Lineage (NCBI taxonomy): Bacteria > Bacillati > Actinomycetota > Actinomycetes > Micrococcales > Micrococcaceae > Arthrobacter > Arthrobacter sp. TmtSoilC79. The sequence continues at coordinate 3,858,752 of NZ_AP046051.1, forward strand.
GTGCCCACCATCATCATCGCGATTGCCATCATCTACACACCCCAGCTGGCCCGCGTGGTCCGCGCCAACGTGCTGGCACAGTACGGCGAAGACTACGTCCGCGCCGAGCGCGTGATCGGTGCAGGCCGTTTCTACATCCTGGTCAAGCACATCGTCCGCAACACCGCCGCTCCGGTGCTGGTGTTCGCTACCGTGATGGTTGCCGACGCCATCATCCTCGAAGCCTCACTCTCCTTCCTGGGTGCCGGAGTGCAGGACCCCGCGCCGTCATGGGGCAACGTGATTTCCTACGGCCGCAACTTGGTCCTTTCCGGTGGCTGGTGGGCAACCACCTTCGCGGGCCTGACCATCCTGTTGACCGTGCTGTCACTGAATATCCTGGCCGAGGGCCTCACCGACGCCATGGTCAACCCGAAGCTGCGCCGCGCCCCGGCGGTGAAGGACGACGACGGCGCGTCAGCCGCCGTTGCTGTCGACGCCGAAGTGGCAACCTCCGTGGCCCAGCCCTCCGTAGTGGAGGAACACGAGCTCGACGGCGTCCGTGCCGCTTCCGGCGACACCGTCACCTCGGATGCAGGCACCTCAGCCGTCCTCACCGACGTGAAGGTGGCCGCCGCCAACCCGCACCTCCTCCTGGACCGTGAACTGGAACTGTTGGCCGCCATCGAAGCCAAACGCACCGACAGGCTCCCGCAGGTTTCCCCTGGCGCCCGCAACGTCCTTGAGGTGAAGAACCTGTCCATTCGCTTCCCGGGCCGTTTCGGCGAAATTGCGATCGTGGACAACGTCTCCTTTACAGTCCGCGAAGGCGAAACCATGGGTCTGGTGGGCGAGTCAGGTTGTGGCAAGTCGATCACCTCTCTGGCTGTCATGGGCCTGCTGCCCAAGACAGCCCAGGTCACCGGATCCATCACGTTCGATGGCAAGGAACTCCTGGACTCCAGCACCAAGCACAGCAGTCCCAAGGCCTATGAGGGCCTCCGCGGCGAGCAGATTGCCATGGTCTACCAGGATGCGTTGAGCTCCCTGAACCCGTCCATGAAGATCAAGGACCAGATGGAGCAACTCACCAAGCGTGGCGGCCGCAAGACTCCGGCAGAGCTGCTGGAGATGGTGAAACTGGATCCCGTCCGGACCCTCGCCAGCTACCCGCACGAGCTCTCCGGTGGGCAGCGCCAACGTGTGTTGATCGCCATGGCCCTCTCCCGCTCGCCCAGGATTGTGGTGGCCGATGAGCCCACCACTGCGTTGGACGTCACAGTCCAGAAGCAGGTGGTGGACCTCCTCAACGAACTCCGGGAGCAGCTCGGATTCGCCATGGTATTCGTCAGCCACGACCTCGCCCTGGTGGCTTCCCTCGCCCACCGGATCACCGTGATGTACGCCGGCCAGGTAGTGGAATCCGCACAGGCATCCGAGCTCCTGCAGAACCCCAAGCATGAGTACACCCGCGGCTTGCTCGGCGCTGTGCTCTCCATCGAGGCCGACGCCGTCCGGCTCCATCAGATCCCCGGCACGGTTCCCTCGCCCCGGGACTTCGCCACGGGCGACCGCTTCGCGGCCCGCTCGCTGAGGCCCGACGCCGATCCCCACCAGCCACTGGTCCTCACCAAGGTTTCTTCGGTTGACACCGTCAACGGCGGCGATGCCGACCACTACTGGGCAAGCCACTTGAAGGAGGACGCGAAATGAGCCTCTCAATCCAGCAAGACCCTAAGCCGGTCATCGAACTCAAGGACGTCAAGGTCTACCACCGCGCACGGACCGGTGGGCTGTTCCGTCCGAACATCGTCAAAGCCGTGGACGGCGTGGACTTCACCATCAGCCGTGGCGAAACCGTGGGCATCGTGGGTGAGTCCGGCTGCGGCAAGTCCACGCTCGCTTCAGTGCTTGTGGGACTCCAGCCGCCGACGTCGGGCGAGGTCTTGTTCCACGGAAAGCCAGCCATCAAGCGGAACGCGGCAATGCGCAAGGAATTCGGACGCTCGGTTTCGGTGGTGTTCCAGGACCCGGCAACAGCATTGAACCCGCGTATGACCATCCAGGACATCCTCACCGATCCCCTGCAGATCCACGGCATCGGCAACGCCGCCTCCCGCGCTGCCAAGGTCAAGGAACTGTTGGCGCTGGTTGGCTTGCCGGAATCGGCAGCCGAGGTGACGCCGTCGCAGGTCTCTGGTGGTCAACGCCAGCGTGTGGCGATCGCCCGCGCACTCGCGTTGGACCCGGACATCATCGTGGCGGACGAGCCGACGTCGGCCCTGGACGTCTCGGTCCGCGCGCAGGTCCTGAACCTGCTGTCCGACCTGAAGAAGCAGCTGAACCTGGGCATGGTTTTCATTTCCCATGACATCCAGACCGTCCGCTATGTCTCGGACCGCATCTGCGTCATGTACTTCGGCAAGATCGTGGAGCAAGGCACAGCCAGCCAAGTCTTCGACAACCCGAGCAACGACTACACCAAGAAGCTGCTGGGCGCCGCGCCGAGCCTGCTCCACATCTAGTTTTTCCCTTCACAAGCTACAAACAACGGAGAATTCTGTGTCCACTCAGTTCCAGGGCGTCATCCCCCCGGTCATCACCCCCCGCCACGCCGACGGCAGCATCGACACCGCGTCGCTGAAGAACGTCACCAAACACCTGATCGACGGCGGTGTGTCCGGACTTTTCGTCCTCGGCTCCTCCGGCGAAGTGCCCTACCTGACCAACGACGAGCGTGAGCTGGTGGTCTCCACCATCGCCGATGCCAACGCAGGAGCCGTCCCCCTGATCGTGGGGGCCAACGAGCAAACCACACACCGCGTGATCGAAGAAGCGCGGAAGGTAGTGGACCTCGGCGCCGACGCGATCGTTGTCACGTCCATGTACTACGCGATCGGCAATGCCGCGGAAACCGAGACCCACTTCCGCGGCATCCACGCCGCCATCGACAAGCCGATCTTCGCTTACGACGTCCCGGTCCGCACACACTTCAAGCTGCCCACCGACCTCTTGGTCCGCCTCGGCCGCGATGGAGTCATTGCCGGCGTCAAGGACTCCTCCGGGGACGACGTCTCCTTCCGCCAGCTCCTGCTCGCGGCGAAAGACATCCCCAACTTCTACATCTTCACAGGCCACGAAGTAGTAGTGGACGGCGCCCTCCTGGGCGGCGCGCAGGGCGTTGTTCCAGGCCTTGGCAACGTTGATCCGGCCGGTTACCGTCGGCTGTTCGACGCCGCCCAGGCCGGTGACTGGACTCTTGCTGCAAGGGAACAGGACCGCTTGGCCGATGTCTTCGAGATCGTTTACACCCCCAACGGCCGTGTCTCCGGAGGTGCTGCAGGCTTGGGCGCGTTCAAGACCGCTTTGCAGGTGATGGGCGTCATCGAGTCCAACACCATGAGCTCGCCGATGCTGTCTTTGAATGATGCTGAGACCGCCGCGATTCGCGAAATCCTGGAGCGGAACGGGCTGGTCTAGGTTTCAATGACCGCTCCCCTGACCCAAGCCGCCCACGTGATCGGCGTTGACCTCGGTGGCACCAAGACAGCCGCCGGGGTTGTCTCCCCTTCCGGCGACGTGCTCATCTCGGAGACCATTCCGACGTTGAACGGGGCCGGTGGCGAAGCCATCCTCGACGCCACCGCTGCGCTGATCACGGGCTTGGCGGAGCGCGCTGCCGACGCCGGAATTTCGGTTTCCGGCGTCGGCGTCGGCTCCGCGGGGGTTATTGACGCTTCTTCCGGGGTTGTTGTGTCAGCGACCGACGCGATTCATGGCTGGGCCGGGACTGCACTTGTCTCCGGGCTGTGTTCCCGGCTTGCCCTGCCGGGCGCCGCGGTGCGGGCCGTCAACGATGTCCATGCGCACGCCCTGGGTGAAGCCTGGCTGGGCGCGGCCGCTGGTTCCTCCAGCTCGCTCATGGTGGCGTTCGGTACGGGCGTAGGCGGCAGCTTTGTGGTGGACGGCGCTCCCGTTTTGGGGCACCGGTTTGTGGGCGGGCATGTTGGACATTTCGCTTCCCCTTACGCCTGCGCTGACGGTGCTCCCTTGCCGTGCGTCTGCGGTGCTTCCGGGCACGTCGAGGCCATTGCTTCCGGCCCTGCCTTGTATCAGGCCTACCTTCGCTTTGGCGGTTCGTCCCTGGACGCAGCCGACACGCGGGGCGTGTTTTCACTGGCGGCTTCGGCCTCAGACACGCACGACGACGGTGCTGCCGCAGCGTCCGCGGACAGCCGGGCCGCCGCTTTGCGTGCCATCGAGGTTGGCGCAGCAGCGGCAGGACAGGCCGTGGGCGGACTTATCAACATCCTTGATCCCGAAACCGTGGTGGTCTCCGGTGGTTTGGCCGATGCCGGCGACCCCTGGTGGAAGCCCATGGAGTCTGCCCTGCGTTTGGAACTACTTGCACCCCTGGCTGCGGTGCCCGTCATCCGGGCAACCCTTGGCAACACCGCTGCCATTGTTGGCGCCGCGAAACTCGTCCTTGAAATAAGGGAAACATCATGATCCTCACGCCCGAAGGCCTCGAAGCCCTCCGTTCCCAGCTGATCGTCTCTTGCCAGGCGTACCCCGGAGAGCCCATGCGCGATCCCCGGACCACGGCGCAAGTGGCGGCATCAGCGGTCATCGGCGGCGCGGCGGCGATCCGCGTCCAAGGGTTGGCCGACGTACAGTTCACGCGCACCGCCGTCGAGGTCCCTGTTATTGGCCTTTGGAAAGACGGTCACGACGGCGTTTTCATCACCCCGACGCTTCGGCATGCCTTTGCCGTTGCGAACGCCGGGGCCCATGTTGTTGCGATTGATGGAACCCGGCGTCCCCGGCCGGATGGGCTGTCCCTATCCGATACCGTGGCGGGTATCCACGCAGAATCACACGCGCTGGTCATGGCAGATTGTGGCTCGTTTGACGATGCCGTGGCAGCCGTCGAGGCCGGGGCTGACTTGATCGGCACCACGTTGTCCGGCTACACCGGCGAGCGCCCCAAGACGGACGGCCCGGATGTGGAGCTGTTGGAGCAGATTGCTTCTGCTGGGTTGGACAAGCCGCTCATCGCTGAGGGCCGGATCCACACCCCTGCCCACGCACGGCAAGCCCTGGACGCCGGAGCGTTCGCGGTGGTGGTTGGTACAGCGATCACCCACCCGGCGAGCATCACGGGCTGGTTCAAGGGTGCGATGCAGGCTTAACCCCTCGCGTTGCCCCTCGCGTTGCCCCTCGCGTTGCCCCTCGCGTTGCGGGGCCCGCTCTGCGCCCTAAAAGGCATGCGAAGCCCGCAAAGCAGGCCTCACAACGGGGCGTCAGGCTGGATCGTGGTCGCCACGGGCCTCTCCTGCGCGCGCGAGTACTGGGACCATCCGCCGACGAACAGCTTGCCCTGGCCCATTCCAAGCTGTTCCATCACCAGCAGGTTGTGGCAGGCCGTCACTCCGGAACCGCAGTAGGAGATGATGTTCTGCGCGGACTCGACGCCGGCGCGTTCAAAGTTGGCGCGAATCTGAAGCTCGGGAAGCAGCTGTCCCGAGGGGTCAAGGTTTCCACGGCAAGGGACATTCACGGCGCCGGGTATGTGCCCCGGACGAGGGTCCACAGGATCCTGACGCCCTTCAAAGCGGTCGGTGTTTCTCGCATCCAATCTCAGGTACGCGGTGGAAGAAGCCTCGGAGATGTCCGCCAGCAGGTGCGCCGGCCACGCGCGGGATGAGAAGTTTCCCTTCGGTCGGGACGAGGATTCCGTGCTGAGGCCGCCCGGATAAGCGGCTATGCCCCCGTTAAGGATGGCGGCTTTGTGCCCCGTGGACCGGAGCATCCAGACGAGCCTGGCGGCAATGACTCCCCCGGCGTCGTCATAGACAACCACCGTGTCAGCATCGCTGATGCCCGCATCCCGCATGCCTTGGGCAAAGACCTCGGGATCAGGCAACGGGTTTCTCCCGGCCCCAGGAGACGCAGGGCCGGACAACCACTGATCCAAGTCGATGAAAACGGCCCCGGGAAGATGGCCGCTCTCGTAGGCGTCCTTCCCTGAAGATCCATCGAGGTACCACCGGGAATCTGCGAGAACAAACGTCCCAGGGTTGGCCGCGCACCAGCTCCAGTCTACGAAAGGCTTCAGTTCTTCTTCCATGCACAGCAGCCTAGGCAGGAAATCCATATTTTGAGATATGTATCCCAATATATGGACAGAGGCGAGTTGCGAGGCCCACTCTGCACCCTCCAACGTACGCAAACCCTGCACACCGGGCCTCTCAACACACCACCCACACTTGCCAGGCCCGCTCTGCGCCCTCCAACCCACGCGAACCCTGCACACCGGCCTCCCAAGACAAGGGTGCGTCTTGCCAGGCCCGCTCTGCACCCTCCAACGCACGCAAACCCTGCACACCAGGCCTCTCAAGACAAGGGTGCGTCTTGCGAGGCCCGCTCTGCACCCTCCAACGCCCGCAAACCCTGCACACCAGGCCTCTCAACCGGCAGGGAGCGGCTGTAGGCTTTCCCCATGACTGCCGAGAGCTCCCGGGAATTCGACGTAATTGTGATCGGCGCGGGCGCCGTAGGGGAAAACGTGGCGGACCGGGTGGTCCGGGGCGGCTTGAAGGCGGTGATTGTTGAGAGCGAACTGGTAGGCGGCGAGTGCTCGTATTGGGCCTGCATACCCTCCAAGGCATTGCTCCGACCAGGGAATGTCCTCCACGCAGCGCAGGTGGTGCCCGGCGCCTCCGAGGCTGTGACCGGAGTGGTGGACCCCCAGGCCGTGCTGAAAAACCGGGACTGGTTCACCAATAACTGGCAGGACGGCAGCCAGGTCGAATGGCTGGACAGCGCCGGCATCGAGTTGATCCGTGGACGCGGCCGCATCACAGGCCCACGTGAGGTTCAGGTGGATGGGATCGATGGCACCAACTACGCGCTCAAGGCCCACCATGCCGTGGTCATCGCGACGGGGTCGATCCCCACCATCCCGGACATTGAGGGCTTGAAGGATGTTCCCTTCTGGACCACCCGCGGCGCCACGGCAGCCAAGGAAGTTCCCCGGCGATTCACAGTCCTCGGCGGTGGCGTGGCCGGTGTGGAGATGGCCCAGGCTTTCGCCCGCCTCGGCTCGGACGTCACACTGATTGCCCGCGGCCGCTTGCTGAGCAGCTACCCGGAAGAGGCCGCCGACCTGGTCATGGCCGGGCTCCGCGCCGATGGGGTGACAGTCCACGTCCACACCGATGTGGAGAAAACAGAGAAGAACGACGACGGCTCAGTGACTGTGACGTTCGACGGCAAAAAGGTCACAGCCGACAGACTTCTGGTCGCTTCCGGGCGGCACCCGGCCCTGTCCAATCTGGGACTGGACAACGTGGGCGTCGAAGCCCGGGACGGCAAACCGCTCCGCCTCACCACCGATCCAAGCGGGCTCGTGGAAGGTCCTGCAAGCGATGGCACCAGTGGGCTCTGGCTGTATGCCGCCGGAGACGCGGCCGGCAAGGTACTCCTGACCCACCAAGGTAAATACGAGGCCCGGGCCACCGGCGACGCAATCGTCGCCCGGGCCAATGGCAAGCTCAAAGGATCACCCGAACCGTGGAGCCCATGGGCCCACACCGCCAATGACCATGCTGTCCCAAGCGTCGTGTTCACCGATCCCGAAGTTGCCGCAGTGGGCCCAAGCCTTGAGCAGGCGCTCCTGCAGGGCAGGAATGTCACCGGAGTGGAACTTCCCATCAACGTCTCCGGCTCCCAACTGTATTCACCGGACTACAAGGGCTGGGCGCAGATCGTGGTGGATGAGGATCGGAAGGTGATCCTTGGAGCCACTTTTGTGGGCCCGGGTGTCGCCGAACTGCTCCACTCGGCCACCATAGCCATTGTGGGCGAAGTGCCGCTGGACCGCCTGTGGCATGCTGTTCCGTCGTATCCCACCATCAGCGAAGTGTGGCTGCGACTTCTGGAAAAGTACGGACTCTAAATCTCTATTTGAACTGACTGGTCAGTTTAGTTAGACTTTCTGCAGACACTATTTCTGCGAAAGGCTTCATTGTGCTGTCCGTACAGCAACTCCAGATCAACGGCCGCCGGGGCGATCTCCTTCCGGCAACGTCACTTCAAGTCCGCCGGGGCGAACTCCTGCTCGTCGCCGGAGAGGGCCAAGACCAGCGGACCGCTTTGGCGTTGGCTTTGAGCGGCCGCATGAAGCCAAGCAACGGCATCCTCAGCTGGGACACCACCACCAAGACCAAGAAGATCCGCCTGGCCAGCGCTTTGGTGGATTCCCCGGGCGTCAACGAGCCCGAGCAGCATCTCAGCGTCCGCGACCTCGTTACCGAGGATTTGTCCCTCATTCCCCGCCGTTACCGCGGCGCCCTGCTGAGCAAGCCCTGGCTGAAGGTCAACAGCTTTGAAGACATCGCCGGGCTCTGGATTGAACAAATTCCCGCCGCCCGGCGCCTGGAACTCCTGACGGCATTGGCCCTGGCAGATCCCGCCACCGACCTCCTCGTGGTGGACTCTCCCGACCGCCACAGCGCAGACCCCGCTGCCTGGCTGCCCCGGCTTCAGGCCTTGGCGTCCGACGCCGGGCGGCCGCTTGCCGTCGTCGCCGTCGTCGGTGCCCTCCCGGACAACTGGACCGGAGCCGCTGCGGTCATCGGCAACTCAGTGACGCATCCGCCCGAACCGGAGGCGGAGAGCACCGCCGTCGAGCCAGCCACCGCCGTCGGACCAGCCGAGCCCGAGCCAGCCACCGCCTTCGGACCAGCCGAGCCCAAGCCAGCCACCGCCGTCGAGCCCAAAGCAAAGCACGCTGCCGCAACGGCACTCGACAAGCCGGAAACGCCCGCAACATCTACAACACCTACGGCGCACCAATCAGCCGCCGACCCTGAAAACGAAACCCTTCAAAGGACTGTAAAGTGACTGTTCTGCGGCTCGCCCGCTCCGAACTCAAGCGCATGACCGGCGGGCTCCTGCCCAAGCTGACCATCCTCGCCCTGACCATGGTTCCGCTGCTCTACGGAGCCGTGTACCTCTACGCGAACTGGGATCCATACGGCAACCTGAACCAGATCGACGCTGCCCTGGTGGTCGAAGATACGGGGGCCACGTCCTCTGACGGCACGGAGCTTCAGGCCGGTAGGAAAGTGGCAGACAGCCTGGTTGAGGGCCACGTCTTCAACTGGAAGCAAGTCTCCAGCGCCGAGGACGCAGATGCCGGTGTCCGGACAGGTGAGTACGCTTTCGCCCTGCGGATCCCCAAGGACTTCTCCGCCAATCTGGCCTCCCCCGGCAGCTTCGACGCTGCCAACCAGGCCATGCTCCACGTCACCACAAACGATGCCAACAACTACCTCCTGAGCACCATCGTGGACAAGCTCACCACCGCAGTGCATTCCACCGTGGCCAAGGAAGTGGGCGAGGAAACAGCCAATCAGCTCCTCACCGGATTCGGCACCATCCACGCGTCCATCGTGAAGGCAGCCGACGGAGCCTCCGAGCTGGCCACGGGCGTGGGAAAACTCAGTGACGGCGCAGCTACCCTCCATGGCGGAACCACCCAACTGGTGACCGGCGCCGATCAACTCGTGGCCGGACAGACCCAATTGCGCGATGGTGCCGTTCAGCTCAACAACGGTGCAGGCCAACTCAGCTCAGGCCTCACCGAACTGAAAAACAAAACGGCAACCCTGCCTGCCGACTCCAAAAAGCTTGCCGACGGTGCCGCCCAGGTAGCTGCCGGAAACGCGGAGCTGAACGCGAAAGTCCAGGACGTCGTCGGGCAGTTGGAAGCGGCGGACAAGGGCCTGCGCACCAGGGTTGTTGAGTCCAACGCCCGGCTGGTCGCCGCCGGCGTTCTGACGCAGGAGCAGGCCAACAAGGTCCTGGCCGATTTCGATGCCGCCGCAGCATCGAGTCCGGTCACAGACGCCAAGGCGAAGATTTCGGGTGACGCCGCCAAGATCCAGCAACTCTCCGACGGCTCGGCCGCCGTGAGTGCCGGTGCCTCCAAGCTCGCCGCTGCCACGCCAACACTCACCGATGCCATCTCGAAGGCCGCTGCGGGTGCGGGCCAGCTCAGCACCGGCGCAGCAACGCTCACGGCCGGACAGCAGTCCGCTTTGGACGGCGCAGCCAAGCTCGACGACGGTGCCCGCCAACTGGACGACGGCGCAGGCCAGCTCGCCACGGGTGCAGTGACGGCAGCAGACGGTTCGCACACCCTGGCCACGGAACTTGCCAAGGGTGCCGGAGATATCCCCAATCCGAACGATGACCAGAAGAGCAGCGTGTCCAAGGTGATCGCTGATCCTGTAGCCGTGGACAACGTCTCGCAGGCCAAAGCGGGCTCCTACGGCGCAGGCCTGGCACCGTTCTTCCTGACCCTGGCCTTGTGGATCGGCGTGTTCATGCTGGTCCAGGCCATGCGCCCCATCACCCAGCGGGCCTTGGCGTCGAACGCCCCCGCGTGGAAAATCGCCGTCGGAGGCTGGCTGCCGTTCTTCGTGGTCTCGGTACTGCAGGCCACCATCCTCACCCTCGTGGTGAACCTGGGACTGGGGTTGAACCCCGCCCACCCCATCGGAATGTGGCTGTTCATGCTGGCCGCCGTGATGGCCTTCAGCGCGATCATCCAAGGCATCGTGGCGCTCATGGGAACACCCGGCAAGTTCGTGGTGCTGATTCTGCTGGTCCTGCAGCTGGTGTCCTCGGGCGGTACGTTCCCGTGGCAGACCACACCTATGCCGCTGCACGTGGTGCACGAAGTCCTGCCCATGGGCTACGTGGTCACCGGCATGCGCCACCTCATCTACGGTGGTGAGCTCAGCATGATCTGGCCTACTGTCCTTGGCCTGCTTGGATACACTTTGCTGGGAATGGCGTTGTCCACGCTCGCCGTCCGCAAGCACAAGGTGTGGACCCTCAAGACGCTGAAGCCGGAGATCGCAGTATGAGCACCACCGAGCCGGGCACTGCCGAGCCGGGCGCCGCCGAGGCAGGCGCCGCCGCCGCGGCCGTACCTGCCGAGCCGGGCGCCGCCGCCGCGGGAGAGAAGAAGCTCCGGCCCGGCCGCACCAACGCCACCAAGCAGCGCCTGTTCGAAGCCTCCATGGAACTGATCGGCGAGCGCGGAGCCGCCGGGGTGACGGTGGACGAGATCGCAGCCGCTGCCGGTGTGTCCAAAGGGACTGTCTATTACAACTTCGGCAGCAAATCGGACCTGATCGCCCAGTTGCTGCGCCATGGTGTGGACATCATGCTGGTCCGGCTCCAGGACGTTCGCGGCAAGGCCAACGATCCCCTGGAGTCCATGAACAACATGGTGGCCCAGGCCATGGAATTCATGGACGACTACCCTTCCTTCGCACGACTCTGGGTGAGCGAGAACTGGCGCACTCCCGGGGAATGGAGTGCTGTCTTTGCCGAACTCCGTGCCGAACTGCTTGCCGTGATCGGTTCCGCGGTGGAGAGCGTGGCATCCGGATACAAGGTGAACGAGTCCATTGCCCGCGGTTCGCTGGAGGCGGCAATTTTCGGGGCCATCTTTGTGGTGGGACTGGATCGCCAGACATACAACCCGGAACGGACCCGCGAGCAGAGCGTGGCGGCCGTGATGACCATCATGCACGGTTACGTCATCAAATAGCCTTGGCCGCCCCGTTGTGGGGCCCGTTCTGCGCACTCTCACTGGTGTTTAGGGCGCAGAGCGGGCCTCACAACGGTATCCAACTGCAATGTACGACGGCGTGGCGCGGCGACTGGGTCGGCGATGATTAACCTCATGCGTCACATGGGGAACAGCGGAAAGCTTGCGGTAGTGGCCGCCTTTGTATCCCTCGGGCTGTTGGTCCTGGCAGCCGCAGTCCTTGAAGAACTGGTGTTGTACCTGTTTTTGGGCTCCATGCTGGTCTGCTATCTGGCATCGCTCGTCCAGGTCTTCAGCCGCCGTCGTTACTTGGTGGTCCTGCTGGCCGCGGCGGGGACCAGCCTGTTCATCGGTTGCAGCATCGCTTTCCTGCGGATGTGGGGAATTGCCTTCAACCAGGATGCCAACGCTTTGGGCAGTGCCGTGGGCACCAAGGATTCGGACATCTACTTCTACCTTGCCGCCGCAGCCGGGCTGGGGACCCTGGCGGTGCTGTTCCTCGGAGCGGTGGTGCCGTCCTTTGGATCCCGTGCCCCCGCGCCGGGCAAGCGAACACCGGCTCCGGCAAAGCGTTCGGCTTCGGTGCGCAAACCCGTGCCTCGCGCGGGTACCCCCACCAAGCGCCCGGCCGGACCCCTTCCGCGTACTACCACTCCAGCTAAGGCTTCGACTGCAACGAAGAACCCTGCCGTGAAGCGCCCAGCGCCCCGTACGCCAACAGCACCAGGCAAGCGACCGGCGTCGAGCGCTCCCTCCCAACGCAAGCCAGCTCCCAAGCGCTAACCACCCCCACGTTGCGAGGCCCGCTCAACACCCATCCCCGCCACCAAACCCCGCAAAGCAGGCCCCACAACGCAACCACCCCCACGTTGCGAGGCCCGCTCCACACCCATCCCCGCCACCAAACCCCGCAAAGCGGGCCCCACAACGCAACCACCCCCACGTTGCGAGGCCCGCTCCACACCCATCGCCGCCACCAAACCCCGCAAAGCGGGCCACACAACGCAACCACGCGGCGGCGAGGTCAGGAGTCGAAACCCAGCCCCACGGCGTCGAGCGCTTTGAGGATGAGGTTCCGCTTTCCCTGGTTGTGGTCGGCCCTGTCCATGGACCATCGGGTGAGGTTGATGCCCAATGAAGCCAGCGGCTCGGGAGGGAACGGGAGCGGCCGTTTCCGGACCATCTCCACACGGGTACGCTCAGTATCCAGCCCGGCCAGCAGGTCCAGCAGAACGTCAGCGGCGAACGCTGTGGCGCCCACCCCGAGTCCCGTGAAGCCCGCCGCATAAGCCACCCGTCCCTTCCGCGCGGTGCCGAAGAAGGCGCAGAACTGCGTGCTGGAATCGATGGGACCGGCCCACTTGTGCGTAAATTTCACACCCTCCAATTGCGGGAACGTGGTGAAGAAGTGTGAGGCGATCCGCTCCCACGTCGCCGGTTGGTACTCGTGCCGCTGGTCCACGCGGCGGCCCCGGAAGTAGAGGGCGTCGTACCCGCCAAAGAGGATCCTGTGGTCCTTGGTGATGCGGTAGTAATGGAACTGGTTGGCCATGTCCCCAATTCCTTGGCGCTTGGTCCAGCCAATGGACTCCAACTGCTCCGCGGACAGGGGTTCGGTCATGAGCGCGTAGTCGTACACCGGCACGGTCATGAGTTGGTTCCGCTTGAGCAGGGAGGGAAAAACGTTGGTGCCAAGGACCACATGCCCGGCTTCGACGTTTCCCCGTTCCGTCACCACCGTGACACCGTCTTCGTGGTCCTTGAGTTCACGGACGCGGGTGCCCTCGTGGATCACTACTCCCAGCTCCGTTGCCACCCGCGCCAGTTCAAGGCCGAGTTTGTACGGATGGACCATGGCCACGGAGTCCTTGTGCCAGCGGCCCGCCAAATACGTGGGGGAATTGACCTCGCCCCGGACGGCCTCCTGGTCCAGGTAGACGCTGCCGGGGCTGTCGTCCTCCTGGAGCCAAGCCACCTGGTGCGGTTCGACGGCGACGTTGAGCTCCCCGGTCCGCTCCCAATCACATTCCATGCCGTACTTCTGAACGGCTTCCTCCATGCGGTCCAGGTTCTCCATGCCCAGCCGGTCCAAAATCTCCAGCTCATCGGGCCAGCGGTTCTTGCCGTTCTCATGGCCGTGCGTGAGGCTGGCCTCGCAGAAGCCGCCGTTGCGGCCCGACGCCGCCCAGGCCACGTGCTCTGCTTCCAGCAGGATCACAGTCCTGCCGGGGTCCCGTTCCTTGGCACGAAGTGCCGTCCACAGGCCGGTGTAGCCGCCGCCGATAATGACGAGGTCGGCGGCAGCATCGCCGTCGAGCCGGGGGTAGTGCGTTGCTGAGTCCTTCAGGTCGTCGATCCAGAAGGGCCGGTGGGCGGCACCTTCCAGCGCATGGGATACGACGGCGGCCTGCGGGACGTTCCGTTCGAAAACGGTGGTCTTCACGGGAGGTTCTCCTGTTTCAATCAGCGATATCTGCGTGCCGGTCAGGCAATGACCGGCTCGGCGTCCCACAAGGGCCGGGGACGGGAGGCGATGAGGTTCCGCGTGTACTCATCTCCGGGGTCCTCAAGGATCCGGCCTGTGGGACCTTGCTCCACGATCCGGCCCTGGTGCATCACGATGAGCCCGGCGCAGAGCCGGGACACCACAGCGAGGTCGTGCGTGACGAAGAGGAGGGTCAACCCGAGTTGTTCGCGCAGCTCCTCCACGAGTTCGAGCACTTGGGCCTGGACGGAGACGTCCAAAGCGCTGGTGGCTTCGTCCAGCACCAGGAGGCGCGGACGGGCTGCCAGCGCCTTTGCCAGGGCAACACGCTGCCGCTGGCCGCCTGACAGGGCGCGGGGCCCGGCATCGAACCGCTCAGCACCGATGCCCACGCGTGCCAGAAGGTCGCGTGCACTGTCCCTGGCCTCCTTGCGCCCTTGCTTTTGGTGAAGCCGGAAGACATCGGCCACAGCGTGGCCTACAGCGATCCGGGGGTCCAGTGACAGGTAGGGGTCCTGGAACACAATCTGGACTTCCTTGGCCAGCACCTTCCGCTCGGATGCCTTCAAAGGCCGGCGCGGCCGGGGGATACCGCGAAGGGTGAGTTCACCTGCTGTGGCAGTTTCGAGGGCCACCACCAGCCTGGCGAGCGTGGACTTCCCGGAGCCGGACTCGCCCACGATGCCCAGGGAACCGCCTTCGGGCAAGCTGAAGCTGACGTCCTCCAATGCTGCAATGACCTCTCCCCTGGGCAGTTCATAGCTCTTGGACAGCCCGGAGACCTCCAGCAGGGAAGACCCCGACGACTCAGGTCCTGGAGACACAGCCGGGACAGAACCGACGCCCACCTCAATGACAGGAGTCGCCTCCACCAACTGCCGCGTGTAGTCCTGCTGCGGTGTCAGGAAGACTGTCCTGGTTGGCCCGTGCTCCACCACTTCCCCGCGCCGGAGCACGTAGACCCGCTCACACAGGCTGGCCGCAAGGTTGAGGTCGTGGGTAATGAAGAGCATCCCCATCCCCCTGGACTGTTGTTCTTCACGCAATAGCTTCACGATCCCTGCTTGCGTTGTGACATCCAGGGCGGTGGTGGGCTCGTCGCACAGCAAGAGATCCGGTGAGTTCAGGAGGGCCGCGGCAATCATGACGCGCTGGAGCATGCCGCCGGAGAGCTGATGCGGGTACTGGCCCATGAGCTCCTTGGCCCGCCGAAGCCCCACCTGTTCCAATTGTTTGACGGCACGTTCGGTGGCCTCTGCCCGGGTCAGCCCGTCGAAGCGCACCAGGGTTTCGGTCAGGAAGTCCCCCACGGTCCGGACCGGGTTGATGCCCGCCCGGGGGTCCTGGAAGATCATCGAAGCATGCCTGCGGCGCAGCTCCATGAGCCGTTGCCTGGTGGCTGTCAGGGTGTTCAGGCCCTGGACGGAGACGCTGCCCGAGGACTCCGAGCCGCCGGGCAGCAACCCGAGCGCGGCACGCGTTGTCAGGGACTTACCTGAGCCGGACTCCCCCACCAGGGCGACCGCTTCGCCGTCGTCCACGTGCAGGGAAACGCTGTCCAGCAGCGGCGGCCTGCCGGGAAAGCCGAGCGTAAAGTTCTGAATCTGCAGCAGCTGGCTCATGAAAGTTTTCCTCCGATGCGGTCCGAGAGTTCCTCGCCGATGACGTTGACGGCCACTACCACCAGGACCACTACCAGTGCGGGCCAGAATGCGGGCAGGAGATATCCGCCCAGCAGTGCGCCGCGGGATTCCTCGATCATGGCGCCCCAGTCGCTGGTGGGCGGCTGGACCCCGAGTCCGATGAAGGACAGCGCCGCGAGGTCGGCCAGCACGTAGCCGAAGTTCAGTGTTGATTGTGCGCCGACAGTGGGAACCAGGTTGGGCAGAACGCGTCCCAGCACCACCCAGGGCGTCCGGAATCCGAGTACCCGGTAGGCCTGGACATACGGCCGGCTACGCTCGGCGACCACCAGGGACTGCGCGAGCCTGGCAACGTAGGGAACATAGGCGATGGTCATGGCCAGGATGGGTGCAAAGAGTCCCTTGCCGAACAATGCGATGGCAAGCATGGCCATGAGCAGCGCCGGGAATGCGAAGAGGAGGTCGAACAGGCGGCCCAGGACCTTGCCCAGCCAGCCTTCGGACCAACCGGCCACCAAGCCCAGGAGCAGCCCCAGGACCGTTGATCCGATCACCACGATGGTGGGTCCAAGCAGCGAGGTCCGTCCGCCATGCATGATCCGGCTCAAAAGGTCACGCCCCAGCGCGTCGGTCCCCAGCAGATGCTGTCCGCTGGGACCGGCAAGGACGTTGTTGAGGTCCACATAGTCAGGGTCGTACGGCGCCAGGGCCGGGGCGAACAAGGATAGAAGTACGACGGCGGCGGCAACAGCCAGCGCGCCCCACGCCATGGGTGAGAGGAGGCTGCCATAGCGGCGCAGGCCTGCCTGTGGCAGCTGGATGGCCAACGTCATCGGGACTCCGTTCCGGCCGCGATCCGCGGATCAATGAGGGGTTGGATGAGGTCCACCACGGTGTTCACTACGACAAATGCGGCAACCACCACCATGACGATTGCCTGGACGACGGCGAAGTCCAGGCGGTCGATGGACTGCACCAGGAGTTGTCCGATGCCGGAGAGGCCGAAGGTCCGCTCGATGATGGCGCTGGAGACCAGGAGCCCGGCCACGAGCACGCCGCTCACTGTCAGGATGGGTCCCAGGGCGTTGCGCAACACATGGCGTGCCACCACGGATCCGCGGGTCAGCCCACGGCTGGTTGCCACTTCCACATGCTCACGGAGCAGTTGTTCGTTCATGGAGGAGCGCGTCACCCTGGCCACCATGGCGATGTAGGTGATGCCCAAGGCGAGCGCCGGGAGGGTCAGGTGCCAGATCCGGTCCGCTCCGCCGTCGCCGCTTCCGAAGGAGGGGAACCAGCCCAGGCCTACGGAGAAGAGCGCAACCAAGGCGATGGCTGCCACGAACGGAGGCACTGCCCCGGCCGCGGTGAGGGTGATGAGGATGAAGCGGTCACCGAAGCCCCTGTTCAGGCTGGCCACGATGCCCGCGAACAACCCGAGTATGGTGATGAACACCGCGGCCAATGCCACGAGTTGCAGCGTGGTGGGCAGCCGGCCCAGCAGGACGTCGGAAACATCCTGGCGGTAGGTCAGGGAGCGGCCCCAGTCGCCGTGGAGTATGCCGCCGAGCCAATTAAGGTACTGTTCCCAGGCCGGTTTATCCAAGCCGAATTGGCGGGTGATTTCTTCGAGTGCTTCGGGCTTGGGGCTGCGTCCCCTCAGCAGGAAGCGGGCCGGATCTCCCGGAACGAGGAAGCGTGAGAAGAACACGGCCAGGGAGGCAACAAACAGTGTCAGCACCAGGGCCAACAACTTTTTCACGATATACATGGCCGGGCGTGCGGTGCCGGCTTTGGCCCGTTGACGGGTGGGACCTGCCGGGGAGGAAGCTGCCGGGAGCTTTTCTGCAACGGTCACGTCAGCGACCTCCTATCTGGGCTGCCCACGGGAAGTACATGTAATTGATGGACGGGTCCGCGCCGGTGATGCGCTTGCCCAGCCACATGGAGGTGACGGTCTCGTACAGCGGTCCCCAAACCACGTCTTCGCTGGCCAGCTTGGCCGCTTTGCCCGTGAGTTTTCCGCGGGCATCAGGGTCCTGCACTCCGTAGGCGGAGTTCACCACGTCATCGAATTCCGGGTTGCTCCACCCTCCGTAGTTGCTGAAGTCCCCGGTACGCAACACGCTGTACATCTCCAGGGGCTCTGTGCTGGACAGGTACCAGGAAGTGACCAGGAGATCGACGTTCCTGCGGGCCTCGGGGTCGGAGAACAAGGTGGTGTATTTGTCGTTGGACATGGTCTGGATTTCCGGTTCCAAGCCGATCTCCTTGGCCGCGGAGGCTATGGCCCGGGCTGCGATGTCGAAGGCTGCATTGAGCGAGGCCGTAGCGAAGACGAAGGTGCTGCCCTCGGCCCCCGCTTCCTTGATGAGCCTCTTGGCTTCGGCAAGGTCATAGGGCGTGGACAACAGTCCGTCGAAGGCCTCGTCCGTTGTTCCCGGTTGAATGTCCTTCCATACGCTTTTGGTGGTCAGGGCATCTGTCTTCTTCGCGTACCCCTGCTCCGCGGCCTTGATCAGCGCGTCCCGGTTGATGGCCATCATGAGCGCTTTGCGGACGCGGACATCCTTGAACGTTCCGGCCAGGTTGGTAAAGACCATGCTCTGCACAGAGGTGTCCTTGCCGAAGTAGAGGGATCCTGCGTCTTTGTTGGCTTTGAGGATGTCGATCGCGTTGGACGGGATCGCGAACCCGCCGTCGATTTCGCCGGTTTGGAAGGCGTTGATGCGGGAGGTGGCGTCCGGGAGGATGGTGAAGGTGACCTGCTTCGATTTGGCTTTGAGGTCCGGATCCCAGTAGTCGTCGAAGCGTTTGAGGGTGATGCTCTCCCCCGCTTCCCATTGATCGAACTGGAAGGGTCCGGTGCAGTTCACGCCGGCTTTGGAGTTGCCGTAGTCCTTTCCAGCGTCCTCAAGGGTTTTGGCTGACTCCACAACCCCAGGGGCACCAACCAGGGAAGCGTTGAACACGTAGTCCGGACGCGTGGTGGTAACAGTGACCTGGTAGTCGCCGGTCTTTACGATCGATTCCACATTTTGGTAGGACGACGCCCAGAACGAGCCCACTTCCGGATCGAGGTGGCGGCTCAAGGAAGCTACGACGTCGTCCGCCGTCATCTCAGTGCCATCGTGGAACTTCACCCCTTGGCGGATGGTGTAAACCCATGTCAGGGGATCAGGATTCTCTACTCCCGTGGCCAGGCCGGGAGAGGACGAGAGGTCCGCGTTCCATCTGAAGAGCGATTCGCACACGTTGGACAGGACCGTGTTGTCCGGATAGTCGAAGGCGTAGGCGTAGTCCAGGGAGAAAGGCTCCGCGTACATGGCCCAGGTGAAGTTGTCGATTTCCTTGGTGGGAGGCTCGGTGGAGTCCGACACGGTGTACTTGGCACCGTCGGCTGCGTCAGTCACGCCGGCGGGCCGCACGCCGCAGCCGCCCAGGACCAAGCCGAGTACGACGCCGGCGACCGTCACCGCGGTGATGCGCGACGGCGTCGTCCGCTGTTTGGGTCGTACGGCGCCCTGCGAAGGTGTGGGTGCAGGTGTCTGCGCTTTGGGCTGCCTCACTGCGTCACCGCCGGTTGATGGCTACGGCGTGTTTCCGTGAGTGGGCTTTGGGCTGCCGCACGGTCATAGACGCACTCGCCCCCAATCCACGTCTGCGTCACCACTGCCCGGTGCAGTTCTTCCTCGGGGAGTTCGAAGATGTTCAGGTCGAGCACCACCAGATCTGCGAGTTTTCCAGGTTCAAGGGTGCCTGTCGCGGCATCGAGGTGGTTGATCCAGGCCGTACCGTGCGTGTAGGCGTCCACGATCTGCTTGAGGCTGAGCTTTTGTGACGCCGGGCCAAGGGGAGGCAGGTCCTCGCCGGGAGCAGTGCGGTTGACTGCCACGTGAATGGCCGCGATGGGATCGGCAGTGGAGACCGGCCAGTCGCTGCCCGCCACTACAGTGGCCCCGGCGCTGGCCAGCTGGCCGAGGGGATAGTGCCGGTCCTCTGCGCCAGGCTCCAGGAAGGGGAGGGTCAGGGTGTCCATCTGTTCCTCATGGCAAGCCCAGAGCGCTTGCACGTTGGCGGCTGCGTCGAGCGCGGCAAAACGGGGAAGGTCTTCGTCCCGAACCACCTGAAGATGCGCAAGGTGGTGCCGGTGATCGTTGGCGCCGTTGGCCTCCCGGGCAGCCTGCAAGGCATCCAGTGCATCCGTCACAGCGCGGTCCCCGAGCGCATGGAAATGAACCTGCATGCCCTCGGCGTCAATGGCGGTCACGAACTCCTTCAGCTCCTCCGGTTCGAAGAACTCGATCCCGCGGTTGTCCGTGTGGTGTCCATGGTGGTCCAGGTAGACGTGGTGCATGGCTGCCGTGTAATTCTCCGCAACACCGTCCACCATCACTTTGACGGTGTTGGCATTGAGGCGGAGGGGGTCGAAGGCGCCGGCGACGCTGTCCCGGCGTTCCACGATTGCGTCCAGTTGGGACATCCCGGCGGTCCTGTCCCACCACTGGCATGCCGTGACCCGGACCTTGAGGTCCCCTGCCTTCGCGGCGTCCTGGTAGACCTCAAGGTGATCGGCATGCCCGCCTTCCGGGATGGGAACCCAAGCGTCCTGCCAGGCGGTGATGCCCTGGGCGAGAAGTAGTTTCTGGGAGGCCATGAGGCCCTGGTACGCCAACTCATAAGGGACCTCCGGCTTCACCGGATTGAACAGGTCCATGGCGCCCTCGTGAACAGTGCCAGCGGGTGTGCCATCTTCCTCACGCTCCAAGCGGCCACCCTCCGGATCACGCGTTTCCTTGGTGATCCCGGCGGCTTTGAACGCCGCAGTGTTGGCCCACGCCCCGTGGTGATCCCTGTTGACGAGGTAAACAGGGCGGTCCGGCACCACGGTGTCCAGCAGCTGCCGTGTGGGGGTGCCACCCGGAAACAGGTCCATGGACCACCCTGCGCCGAGGATCCATGGCTGGTCCGGGTTGTCCGCGGCGTAGCGGGCCACTGTTTCCACGGCTTCTTCGGCGCTGGCCACCTCGGTCAGGTCGCACTGGAGCAGCTCTATTCCGGCGAAAATGGGGTGGATGTGGGCATCTTGGAAACCGGGAAGCACCAGCTGTCCTTGGAGGTCCACGCGGCGGGTGTGCGGGGCGATGGTCTCCTGGATCCCTCCGGCGTCTCCTGCGTCCTGGGCATCCCGGGCATCCCGGGGGTCCTGGGCGTCCCGGGCGTCCTGGGCGTTTTCGACAGCGATGATCCGGCCGCCCGCAATTGCTATATCCGCCCGGATGGGTCCGGCGTCTTTGCCGGTGTACACCCATCCGTTCTCCAACAAAATCTCTGCGTGCACGATTCGAGTCCTTTCAAGGGAAATTCAACTCTGGAGACAGACTATGAGCCGGATCACATTAAAGTCAACAGTGTTGACATCAGTGATGACAAAGACTTTGACTAGTCCTCGAAAGGAGGTGGCCATGAATCATGTAGGTTGATAGTCAACCGGGGAACGCATGGAAGGCGGACAAGCAGATGGTGCAGCCAGCACAGTCGACGGACCGCCGCACACGCCTGGATCCAGCCACCATCATCGACGCTGTCCTCCGGATTTCCAGCCAGGAACCCGGAGACCGGCTCACTGTCCGGCGGCTGGGACAGGAACTCGAGGTCGACGCCACTGCTGTTTACCGGCATTTCCGGAATAGGGATGCGATTGTCAGGGCCGCCTTGGACAAGCTGTTCATGACCTCGGTGGAACGCACACTGGCAGTGACACGGGATAAGGACTGGCGCGCCCGGCTGGAGGCATACCTGGACGAACTCCTCAGGGTCTTCATGCAGCACCCCGCCCTGGGCAGCGAATCGTTCGCTACGGACACTTACGGTCCCGGCGAGTTGAAGGCCATCGAGTTCGTCCTCCAGTGCCTGACGGACGCCGGGCTGGAAGAAGACCGCGTGGTGCACTACTACGCAGCCCTTGAAAGCTACACCCTTGCACTCGGCGCCGGCATTGCCGTTGAAATCCAACGGCTTCCCGACTCCGAAGGCCACGATCCTTGGCTCAACCCACGGGTCTTCACCCGCATCACCGGTCACCCCCTCCTTGAAAAGCATCACGCCGCACTGCAAAACCTCGATTCCCTGAAGGCATTCCAGGCAGGCCTCGCCGCCATCCTGGACAGCGCCGAGCGCGAAAGCACTCAGGCCTGACGCACCGCCTTTCGGCACCTTCGCAAAAGCCCCCGGACTTTCACCGGGCTTTCAGCCCCGAACTTTCACTGCACCGAACCTTTACCGCCCGGGACTTTCACCGGATCCTCACCTCGCTGCGCCAGATTTATTGCCCGTTTTCTGACCGGCTTTTTCGAATAGCCGCCCCGAAACGCAACCCATCCTCCGCACGCACGCCGCCACCCGGCGTCGTTCCTTCACCACTGTTCCTTCACCACTGCCGGACAGCGACGCCCGGCAGGGAAAGCACGGCACACCATGCATCAGTTCATCAATGGACAACTACTGCCCGGCACGTCGGGCACCACCCTGGACGTCATCAATCCGGCAACCTCCGAAGTGGTTGAAACCGTGAGCCTGGCTTCCGTGGCGGACCTCGAATCCGCGGTCGCAGCAGCCCGTTCCGCTTACCCCGCGTGGTCCAGGACCACGGCCGGGGAACGGGCCGGTATGCTGCAAAGGTTTGCCAGGATCATGGAGGAACGGGCCGCAGAGTTCTCGCGCGTCGAGAGTTCCCAGACGGGCAAGCCGTTGCGCCTGACCCGGGAGTTCGACGTCCCCGGAACCATCGACAACATCGACTTCTTCGCCGGGGCAGCCCGCCACCTGGAGGGCAAAGCCACAGCTGAATACTCCCCTCAGCACACCTCGTCCATCCGCCGCGAATCCATTGGCGTGGTGGGCTCCATCGCTCCCTGGAACTACCCGCTGCAGATGGCGGCGTGGAAGATCTTGCCCGCAATCGCGGCCGGCAACACCATGGTCCTCAAGCCCGCCGAGATCACACCCTTGACGTCCCTCCTCTTCGCGCAGGCGCTCACTGATGCGGGATTGCCCGACGGCGTGGTGAACGTGGTTGTGGGCGACGGCGCCACTGTTGGAGCTGCCCTCATGCGGCATCCGGACGTGGATATGGTGTCCTTCACGGGTTCCACCGCTGTTGGCCGCACGGTTCTGGAAGCTGCTGCCGTCAATGCCAAGCGCGTGCATCTTGAATTGGGCGGAAAAGCACCCTTCGTGGTGTTCGACGACGCCACGCTGGACGCCGCAGTGCATGGCGCTGTTGCTGGTTCGCTCATCAATACCGGGCAGGACTGCACCGCAGCCACCCGCGCCATTGTGCACCGGAGCGTGTACGAGGAATTCGTGGCCAAGGTCGCAGCCCGCTTCGAGGGGATCACCCTGGGGGTTCCTGGGGATGAGGACGCGGACCTTGGCCCACTGGTGTCCTTCAAGCAGCGGGACCATGTGGCGGGGATGGTGGATCGCGCCCGGAGCTACAGCAAGGTGATGGCCGGCGGCTATGCGCCGACGGATGGGAGTTTGGGAAACGGCGCCTTCTACCGGCCCACCCTGGTGGTGGACGCAGGCCCGGACTCGGAAATCGTCAAGGATGAAGTGTTCGGCCCGGTCCTGGTGGTCCTTCCGTTCGATACGGATGACGAAGCGATCCACTTGGCCAACCACACCGTCTATGGACTGGCAGCGTCGGCCTGGACCAACAACCTGCAGCGGGCCATGCGTGCCACCCGCGAGATCAACGCCGGCTGCGTCTGGGTGAACGACCATATCCCGATCATTTCCGAGATGCCCCACGGCGGCTTCAAGCAATCCGGCTTCGGCAAGGACATGTCCGCCTACTCCTTTGAGGAATACACGCAGGTGAAGCATGTGATGGTCGAGCTGGACGGCGTTGTGGAGAAGGACTGGCACCGGACCATCTTCCGGCTGCGCTGATCCCCCACGTTGCGAGGCCCGCTCTACACCCATCCCCGCCACCAAACCCCGCAAAGCAGGCCCCACAACGCAACCACCCCACGTTGCGAGGCCCGCTCTGCGCGCTTTCCCGAGGTCTAAAGGCGTAGAGCGGGCCTCGCAACGGGAGTTTCCTTGCGGAAATTGCCTCGGGCGCCCAGCACAGCGATGGCCACTCCGAGGAGCAGTATCAGCCCGCCCATGATTTCGGTCAGCGTGGGAATCTCGTTGAGGACCAGCCACGCGGCTGTCATCCCTATCACCGGGACCAAAAGCGTGAAAGGCACGACGTCGGAACCCGGGTAGAGCGACAACAGCCGGTTCCAGATGCCGTAACCAACAAGGGACGCAAACACGGCAGTGTAGATCGCACTAAGAATGGTGGCCGGCTGCAGGTCCGTGAGCGTAGCCCAGACCGTGCCCGGGCCGTCAACCACCAGCGACAACCCCGCCAGGGGAACAGGTACCACCGCTCCCGACCACACCACCAGGCCCAAACCGGAGGCGGCTTTGGAATGCCTTGCCACCACGTTGCCGACAGCCCAGGACAAAGCCGCGGCCAGGACAATCATGAGGGGAAGCACCGGTGCCACAGCACTGCGCCCCAGCGCCACCACTCCCAGCCCTGCGATGCCGAGGACCACGCCGGCCAATTGACGCCGGCTGGGCCTCTCCCCCAGGAACTTCGAGGCCAGCAGGACGGTGAACAGCACCTGCGCTTGGAGCACCAGCGAGGCCAAACCTGCAGGCATCCCGAGCGCCATGCCCAGATACAGGAGGCCGAATTGTCCGGCGCTCATGAACAGTCCGACGCCGAGAATCGGCTTCCAGCCCACGTCCGGTTTTCGGATGAACAGGATGAAGGGGAAGACGACGAGGACAAAGCGCATCGCGACAAAAAGCAGTGGAGGAACTTCCCTGCCGTTGGTGTGCAGGCCGAGGTCGATGGCAACGAAATTGATGCCCCAAAGGACGGCGACCAGGACGGCGAGAGCAGAATGGCGAAGGTTCACAACTACACTCTGACTTCATTTAGCGTGAAGCACCAGCGTTGAATTGTGCATCCAACAGCGTAGATTTGCTTCATGATTGATATCCCCGCCTTGAGGGCGCTGGTTGCCGTTGAACAGCATGGCTCGGTAGTGGCGGCGTCCGAGGTGATGGGATTCAGCCCATCGGCGGTGTCGCAGCAGATCAAGAAACTGGAAAAGCAGACCGGCGTTGCGGTTCTGGAGCGGAATGGCCGCGGCGTGCTCCTCACTGAGCGCGGACTGGCACTGGCCGGGTATGGGCGCCGGATCATGGGCGAACTGGAAGAACTTCAGGCCACCTTGTTGGCTGATCCTGCGAAGCCGTCCGGCCTGCTGAGGCTGGTGGCATTCTCCACCGCGTGCCGCGGGCTCGTGGGGCCGATGCTCGGGCGCATAGCGGCCACCCATCCCGCTGTGAAGGTCACGGTGCTGGCAGAAGACCCCCGCGAAGCGGTTCAGAGAGTGGCCAGTGGCGAGGCGGAACTCGCAGTGGTCCACAACTGGAACTCGGTGCCGCTGGTGATACCGGAAAACCTGGTGCACGAGGACCTCTGCATTGACCAAGCCGATGTCCTGGTCAACAGCACCCACCCGCTGGCGTCCCGCACCGCCGTCGAGCGTGAAGACCTGCTGGATGAGACGTGGATCAGTACCCCGGCGGGGGCTATCTGCAACGAGGCCCTGCTGCAGATCTTCGCCGGACTGGGCCGCGTTCCCGACATCCGCATTTATGATCCCGACTTCTCGACGCACATTGCCATGGTGGAGCAGGGGGTGGCGGTGGCACTCGTCCCGCGTCTCGGAAGGCCGGAGCTGCCGCCGGGCGTCGTTGCGATTCCGGTCATCAACCCAGTGCAGCAACGATCCGTGGGCTTGGTCTACCGGAAAACGATGACCGCCAGCCCCACCATCCGGCAAGCAGTGCGCATGTTGCAGGAAGTCGCCGCTGAAGACTTGCCGCTGCCACCAGTTTGATCGAAGTCACACACGGGAACATTCGACGCCCGGCCAGTTGTTAGCTTAGGCTAACCTTACCTAGCTGTCCGCGCTGCTTGGAGCGCGATCGTCGAAACTCCTGAAGGGGCCCAACTGTGGAAGCAATCCTCTTTCCCACGGACATGAACCACCATCACACCTATGGCTTGGTCAGTTACCTCATGATCGATGACGGACTCTATCCGAGCGCCCACAACCGGCGGGACCCCTACGCCCTGCCGGCGTTCGATATCCGCGGGCAATGGGTCTATCCCAGCCGCTACAACGAATACATGGCACCCCAGTTGCCGGTGTACATGTTCGACGGCGAATACCTCGTCGCCACCGGACACGGCGATGAAGCAGCGGGCCTGCCCGTCTTTGAAATTCGCTGCATGTGCATGCCCCAGTTGGCCCACGGAGATTCGGGCAGCCAACAGTAGCCGGGGGCTGGGGGCTGGGGGCTGGGGGCAACGCCGCCGCTCCAGCAAGCACCGGCGCTTCGGCTGCGGCTTTGCTGTAGGCGCGGCCTCGCTCCAGCCACGCGCGCCGTCCTTGGGGAGTCCGCTAGGTGCGGGGAACCGCGAAGTGCGTCAGCCGCGCGTCCTGCCCGTCCAGTTCAGCCCAGGATTTCTCCGTTTCCATTACCGTCAACGCACTCGTTGGGTAGCGGGTGGCGGCGTCCATGTACGCGTCGTGGTCCGAATCGCGCGAGGCCAAGTGCATGGCGAGATCCTGGACCCCGGGCATGTGCGAGATGATCATCAACGTGGTGACGGTATCGGGGACATGATTGATGACCGTCAACATACGGTTCGCTGAGGCTGAGTACAGGCCGTCCTCAAGTTTGGGCGTCGGCGCTTTGTCGCCCAGTTCATCGCAGACCCATGTGCATGTTTGCCGGGTCCTCAGCGCAGACGAGCACAGGATGAAGTCGGGCACCACGCCTTGCTTGAGCAACCATTTGCCGGCAAGCGGGGCCTCCCTGTGGCCCCGTTCCTCGAGGGGACGCTCGTGATCAGGCACCCCCATGGGCCAATCAGCCTTGGCGTGCCGCATGATCACAAGGCGCTTGATGTGGTGATCGCTCATGGATCAACCCTATCCGCCCGAGGCCCCGGAGGTTCCTGACCTTCTTTGAGAG
This sequence comes from Arthrobacter sp. TmtSoilC79, assembly GCF_059739405.1. Classification (NCBI taxonomy): domain Bacteria; kingdom Bacillati; phylum Actinomycetota; class Actinomycetes; order Micrococcales; family Micrococcaceae; genus Arthrobacter; species Arthrobacter sp. TmtSoilC79. The sequence goes on from NZ_AP046051.1 coordinate 3,885,615, forward strand.
GGAACCGGCCCGATAGCAACCGGATGCGGTTGCCTATGGGCTGCCGGCGCATCAAAGAGGGTCACGGCCCCAGGCGCCCCGGTCCCCCACCACCCACTTTGAACTCCGTACGCCCCCAACACGCGGAGGCAGCGGGCGTGCCAGGGGGCTTCCCCAGCCAATGTAGGTGGTAGCCGCACACACACCTGGCGCCCCGGACCCTTCAGCCGCGGAGGCCAATCCTCGTCAGGGCACGAAAAAGCCGAAAGGCGGCATATCCGATAGCGCCGTTGTCGCAAGAAGAACGAGCGCTGGCGCAGGGGATGTTGCCGCCTTTCGGCTGCGGTGCTGCTTAGATCGAGTATTCCGGAGCGGCCCAGACGATGACCTCGGGGTGCTCGTAGAAACGGTAGCCCTGGCCGCGGACCGTGCGGACGGTGTTGGCAAGGCGGCCCAGCTTGGAGCGGAGGCGGCGGATGTGGACGTCGATGGTGCGCTCGTTGGGGACCTCTTCGGCGTTGCGCCACAGTCCTTCAAGGAGTTCGTCGCGGCCCACGGTGCGGGTGCCGTTCTCCACGAGGTAGTTGAGGAGTTCGAATTCCTTGAACGTCAGGTTCAGCGATTCGCCGTCCAGGTGCACTTCGCGGCGGGCGAGGTCGATCAGCACGCCGGAGGGGCGGGATTCCTGCTGCGGTGCCGGGCGGGCGGTTTCGGTGCGCTGGCGTGCGGCGACAGTCGGGTCACCGAAGGTTGAACGCACGACGTCGAGTGCGGACCCGGGCGCGCCGGCGGGGGCTACTGCCACGGCAGCATAGCTCTCTGCTCCAGTTACGAGGGACTGGGCGTAGGCACGGATTTCCTGGGCCAGCTTGGCAATGGAGGTGCCTGCGGCCGCTGCAGTTTCTTCGTCAATGCCCATGTAGAGCACGAAGCCACGGGCTACGTTGTCGTTGGCGACGGGGCGGAGCCTGTCGGACTGGGCAATGACCGGCGTAGGCGCAGTCATGGGTGCCGGCTCGGCAGCGGGCACTGCCCGCAACTGGCCATAGGAGTTGGGGTTGTAACCCTGCGGAACGTAACCGGGGGCCTGCTGGCCTGCGCCCTGCTGGGAGGGAGCGTAGCCGGGGCGGTTGCCGAAGCCGGGGCGGAGCCCTGCGTTCGATGCGGCCTTGTTGGCGTTACGGACGGAGATGTGGACGTATCCAGATGCAACTGACATGGAGTGCTTACCTCAAAAGTGAATAGCCGTCATCGCGGCTTCGAATGCTGGTTGTCCCCGCAATGAGTTTGGGGAGGGGCGCCCAACGCTGGGCTAGGGGGCGAATGCCTGAAACTTCTTGGGGTGGAAAGTTAGGCTTGCATTCGACAACAGCGGTCATCATGGCCAGCGGGTGTGCTGGGCCAGGTTGCTGCGGCTGCAGGTGCTGTTGAGTTCTTGTTCACATTGGAAGTGTGCAACGTAACAATGGCAACACGCAAGTAACAAAGCGCAGAACCGTCCACATTTTGAGACGGAGAGGTCTATTGTGCCGTAAATCACAATTCAGCCGAGGGGATGAATGAACGCCATTTCATTCGGCCCGGACAAGAAATAATCGCAATCCAGTGAACATTCTTCGGCCAATGGGGCATCATGTGCACGGACATTCCCGGGAACAGCCCGGCTGCGGAATCTCACGATCTGAAACACTTGTTGTCCAATCGTGGACGGCCCACTTCCGAAAAATCCGGACAAAAATCTGCTACAAGCCGTAGAAACAGGATTGCCAAGCGTTTCGGACACGCTGACTCCCACCTCGCTAGTGTTGACTTCACAGCATCCTCACAGGACGGGCAAAGCGCTGGCTAACCAGCAGAACGGAGAGTTGTCCCATGGCCTCCTCGCACTCCATGACCAACAACCTGCCCCAACTCTCCCACCCTGATGGTTCTCCGATCCGCGCCTTGGTGGTGGACGACGAACCCAGCCTCGCCGAACTCATGAGCATGGGACTGCGCATGGCCGGTTGGTCTGTGTCCGTTGCCGGCGATGGTCCCGAGGCCGTGAAGCTGGCCAAGGATTTCCGGCCCGACGTCCTGGTCCTTGATGTCATGCTGCCCGGTTTTGACGGCGTGGAGGTCCTCAACCGCATCCGCGCATTCGCCCCCGAAGTGCCCGCCCTCTTCCTCACCGCCAAGGATGCCGTGCAGGACAAGATCGTCGGATTGGCTGCCGGCGGCGATGACTACGTCACCAAACCTTTCAGCATGGAAGAAGTCCTCCTGCGACTCCACCGACTGGTCCAGCGTTCGGGCGTCGCTGCCATGGACACCGCGGAGCTGGTGGTGGGTGACCTCACCCTGAACGTGGACACCCGCGAAGTTACCCGTGCCGGAGAGGACATTCCCCTCACGGCAACCCAGTTCGAGCTTCTGCGCTACCTCATGGAGAACCCCAAACGGGTCATCAGCAAAGCCCAGATCCTGGACCGCGTGTGGGATTACGACTTCGGTGGGCAAGCCAACATCGTGGAGCTCTACATTTCATACCTTCGCAAGAAAATCGAAGCCAACCATCCGCCGATGATCCACACCATTCGCGGCGCCGGCTACGTCATCAAGCCCGCGGACTAGGCGTTGAGCACACTTTCAGGAGTGGCCAGAAAATCCGGCCGCAGCTGGCTGAACCCCTCCACGTGGCATTTGCGTACCCGGCTGGTCCTGGTGGCGATGGCACTGCTGGTCGCTATCTGCGGGGCGGTAGGTGTGGTCAGCTACGCCTCCATGGACATGGTGTTCAACAAGCAGCTCGACAGGCAGCTCGAGCAGGCGTCCAGCCGCGCGAATGACTTCGGCAGGCCGCCGTCGAACTTTCCCTCCTCACCTTCGGGGAAACCGGACCCGCTGGAGGCCAGGGGTCAGGCCGCCGGAACACTCAACGCCAGGATCGACGGGTCCACTGTCCGCAGTTCAGGGCTCATTGACGCCCAAGGCAACCGTGTTGGGCTGTCCCCCGCGGATGAGCAAGTGCTGTTGGCGCTGCCCAAGAGCGGTGATCCGGTGGATCGTTCCCTCTCCAACGGGGACTATCGGCTGGTAGCGGTCGAGGCACCCTATGGCGACGTGATCGTCACGGGTCTGCCTCTCGCGGACAAACAGAGCGCCGAGGCCTCACTGGTCTGGACAATGGTGTTGGTCTCGCTGGGCGGACTGGTGGTCATCGGCCTCGCCGGCACCGTCATCATCCGCCGGACCATGCGGCCTCTGGAGCAGCTCTCCGAGGTGGCCACCAAGGTTTCACGTCTTCCGCTCGACGCCGGTGAAGTGGCACTTGCGGTGCGCGTACCGCCGTCGGCCGCCCATCCCGGAACGGAAGTGGGCAGCGTAGGCCATGCCCTGAACCTGATGCTGAACAACGTCTCCAGCGCTTTGGACGCCCGCCAGGAAAGCGAAACCAAGGTACGCCAGTTCGTCGCGGACGCCTCACACGAGCTCCGAACGCCGCTCACTGCCATCCGCGGTTACACCGAACTGCTGAGGATGACCGAAAGCTTCACTGACGACGGCCGCAAATCCCTGGCCCGCGTGCAAAGCCAGTCAGAGCGGATGACAACGCTGGTGGAGGATCTCCTGCTGCTCGCCAGGTTGGACGAGGGCCAACCGGTCAAGGTTACCGATGTGGACCTCACCCAGTTGGTGATCGAAACGGTCAGTGATGAGAAGGTCATGGCGCCGGACCACATATGGCAACTGCAACTGCCGGACGAACCCGTCACGGTCCGCGGCGACTCCACCCAGCTGCACCAGGTCCTGGCCAATCTTTTGTCCAATGCCCGCAAACACACCGATGCCGGCACTACCGTGGTTACGGCCGTCATGCTGTCCGCCGATGGCAGCGCAGTGGTGACCGTGACAGACAACGGGCCGGGCATTCCAGAGGATTTCCAAGGCCGGATCTTCTCCCGCTTTGCCCGGGCGGATGCCGCGAGATCGGGGTCTGAAGGGACGTCGGGGCTGGGGTTGTCGATCGTGGAATCCATCGTGGAAGCGCACGGCGGTAGCGTGGAGGTCACGTCGCGTCCGGGTCGAACCGAATTCGCCCTGCGGCTACCTACCGTCACCGCCGAAGAGATGTAACGAACACGGCAAGGCGACTCACCGGCGCCGTGATCTCTGTTACCTAAATGTGACTTCTGCGAATTCCTCCTGTACCGTCGAAAGGGTGGGTCGCCCCAACTGGCCCGCATCCGGGATGCGCCGAGCTCTGCCACTTCCCGGAGTCCGTTCTTACTCCGAGGCAGAGACGGGGGACCCAGAGTCTCCGGGCCCAGGCATCATGCCGGGCCCTTGGGGTGAAGCCGCAGCGACATGCGCGGCCGGATGACCTCATCCGAACCCGACAGCTAACTCCGCAGGCGCTGAGAGGTAATCACACATGTCTGAATTTAACGATCAGACGCGCCCTTCCGCGCGTCACCGCGATGAGCACAACGCACCGTTGACCAAGTCGCAAACCGTCCTCAAGAACGCTGCCCGCCAAGGTAAGTCCGGCCACCGCATGTCGGTTGTTGCCGGCGTCGTGGCCGCCGCGTTGGGCGTCGCATCGCTCGGTACTGCTGCCAACGCCACCCTGAACCTCCCTGAGGCCAGCCGCGTTGCAGAGACCCAGGCAGCTGCCCAGGTCAGCACCAACAAGACAGCCGAAATCTCCGCTTCCTTGGACGCAGCCGCCGCAAAGGGCGCTGCCGACCGGGCCGCCGTGGACAAGGCCGCTGCTGAAAAGGCTGCCGCCGAGAAGGCCGCCGCCGATCAGGCTGCTGCTGAAAAGGCTGCCGCCGAGAAGGCCGCCGCCGACCAAGCCGCTGCGGAGAAGGCAGCTGCTGACGCTGCAGCCAAGCAGGCCGCCGACGCCGCTGCTGCCGCCGCCGCCGCCGAGGCCGCTGCTGCAGCCCCGAAAGCCGTGGATGACCCCGCCGCTGCCAAGGCCTACGCCGCAAGCATCCTGGGCAGCTACGGCTGGAGCGCCGGCGAAATGACTGCCCTGAACACCTTGTGGGAGAAGGAATCCAACTGGAAGACCACTGCCACAAACGCTTCCAGCGGCGCGTACGGCATCGTCCAGTCCCTGCCTGCTTCCAAGATGGCCTCTGCCGGTGCTGACTGGCAGACCAACTACCAGACCCAGATCAAATGGGGCCTGAACTACATCAAGGAGCGCTACGGATCCCCGTCGGCCGCCCTGGCCTTCCACCTGGCCAACAACTGGTACTAAACCAGGCAGTTTGAAGACCGCGCCGGTTGCCGCCGATCGCACCAGTCCCCACTGGAGCGAACGGCGGGAACCGGCGCGGTTTTTGCATTTCACAGGTGACCGCCGTAGCTCACAGTGACGTCACAGCTTCCGCCTAAAGCCCTCATAATCGGCCAGCCCATGCTGGAGATATGACGCTCACAAATCCAACCACCAGCGCTCCCCCACGACGGTTCCACTCCGCGCGCTTCGGTGGCGGGGCGTTGCTTGCTTCGCAGCCGGAACTCCCCAACGTAAGGCCGGAGAACCCGCAGTTGCCAAGGCGCTCCCCCGTGGACACCGGGGCCGGCGTCCCGGTCCTCGATCTCACCGTCCCCGTGTTCAATGAGGAAGCGCACCTGGAGAAGAACCTCCGCACGCTTCACGGCCATCTCTCCGGCACTTTTCCGCACACCTTCCGGATCACGGTCGCTGACAACTCCAGCACGGACAGCACCCTGAGGATCGCCGAACGCCTGGCACGGGAACTTCCGGAACTGCGGGTGGTCCGGTTCCAGGAAAGAGGGCGCGGAAACGCCCTCCGCCGCCTCTGGCAATCCTCACCGTCACCCGTGCTGGCCTATATGGAAGCGGATCTGTCCACCGACTTGTCCGCCTTGGCTCCCCTCCTTGCGCCGCTGCTTTCAGGCCACTCCGACCTGGCTGTCGGCACGCGCCTGGCACCTGCCTCGCGCGTGGTCCGCAGTGGTGGCCGCGAATTCACCTCCCGCAGCTACAACGCCCTGCTCCGCGCCGTCCTGGGCACACGCATTTCCGATGCCCAGTGCGGATTCAAAGCCGTCCGCGCGGACGTTGCGCACCTTCTCCTCCCGCATACCAAGGACGACGGCTGGTTTTTTGACACCGAGCTCCTCGTCATCGCCGAACGCTGTGGTTTACGCATTCATGAAGTCCCGGTCGACTGGACCGATGACCCCAACTCAAGTGTCGACGTCGTACGAACCGCGCTTGCCGACCTGCGGGGCATGGCGCGGCTGACCCGAGACCTTCGCCCCGGACGTTTTCCCGTCAGGGAGCTTCGGCCAGGACGGGACCGGACGGCTCCCGGAACCGGCCTTCCCGGGCGTGTGCTTGGTGCGGTGGCGTGGACGCTGCTTTATGCCCTGTTCTTCGTGCTGCTCCGCAGTGTCGTGGATCCTTTGCCGGCGAACTTCATCGCCCTTGCCCTCATGGCCTCGACTACCCGCCTGCGCATCCAAGGACCGGTCATGCTTCTCCTGACGACGCTGCTGAGTACGGCTGCGCTTGCGATCCTGCCGGTAATGACGACGGCGGACCGCTGGCTTGAAGGAGCCGTGATGGCTGCCGCTGGACTCGCCGGGCATATCGGCGGGTATGTGGCTGGCCGAAGAAGGCTTGCACCTGACGTTACGTGAGGATTTAGCGTAGTTCCCATGGGAACAGCGGAGAGCGGACAGTGGAGTATCGGCGAACTCGCCAAAGCCTGCGGAGTCAGCGTGCGGACGCTCCATCACTACGATGAGATCGGCCTGCTGACCGCGAGCGGCCGGACGCCTTCCGGTCATCGACGGTACGGGGAGGGCGATCTTCGACGACTGTACCGGATCAGGGCCCTTCACATGCTCGGGATTCCGCTTGCTTCCATTACGACAGCGCTGGATGGACCCGGGAACGATGATGATGATCTCGGTTCCATGCGTGTCCTGCTGGACCGGCAATTACGGCATGTTCAACAGCACGCCCAACAAGTCCAGGCGCTTCAGGACCGGCTGGGTGAGCTGCTCAACCGACTGGACGCTCCAGCCATGCCCACCGCCGCCCAATTCATGTCAACTTTGGAGATGATCACCGTGTTCGAAAAACACTTCACACCGGAACAGCGTCAACAGCTTGCGGAGAAACGCCAGGAGCTGGGAGCAGAGAAGATCGAGGACTCAAAACGTCAATGGACCGCGCTGGTGGAAGAAGGCCTGGAGCATGTCCGGGCCGGTACTTCCATCTCGGATCCGGCAGTGCAGGAGTGGGTGCATTCCTGGGACCGCATCGGGGAGATGTTCCATTCGGGCGAGGATACAAAAACCGCGGCCCGGGCAGCCTGGCAGGAGAACGCCCAAACGATCAGCGCAGACCTGCCCTGGAGCGCCGAAGACCTGGCCGGCCTGATGGGGTACCTGCACAAAGCGAGGGCGCACGAGCCCCAGGCCTAAACTTCGGGCTCGACCTCCACGGCACCCCTGACGGCTGCAATGGAGGCGGCAACATCTCCGGCGTCGGTGGTCCAGTTGCTCACGGAAATACGCAGGATTTCACGGCCACGCCACGAGGATCCGGACATCCATACCGCGCCCTCGGCCATGAGCCGCTGCGTCACCCGGTGCGTCCGGTCGTCGCTGCCGAAGCTCACCGAGACCTGCGTGAACACCACATCGTTGAGCACCTCGACGCCCGGAATGGCGGCGAGTCCTTCGGCCAATGCCCGGGCGTTGGCCGCGAGGCGCTCAACCATGGAGATCACGCCATCGCGGCCCAGTTGCCTGAGGGCGGCCCATACAGGAATGCCGCGGGCCCGGCGGGACATCTCAGGGACTTTCTCCAGCGGATCCCCCAGCCCGGTTTCGGTGGCTATGAGATAGCTGGTGTGGACACTGAAAGCACGCCTCAGGGATTCTGGCCTGGAGACAATCGCCAGGCCGCAGTCATAAGGGACGTTCAACGTCTTGTGGGCGTCCGTTGCCCAGGAGTCCGCTTCCTCCACTCCCGTCAGCCGACCCCGCAAGGTGGGGCTCACAGCGGCCCACAAACCGAACGCTCCATCCACGTGCACCCAGGCTCCCCGATCATGGGCCACCGCAATGGCTTCCTCCATGGGATCAAACGCACCGGAATGCAGATTTCCCGCTTGGAGGCAGACCAGCGAAGGCCCGGGCTGTTGGTCCATGGCCTCAGCCAGGGCATCGGGAAGGATCCGTCCTTGGTGGTCGGCATCTACCGGAACGCACGCCCCCAAGCCGAGGTACCGCAACGCCAAATCCACTGCGGCGTGCCGCTCCCGGCCGGCAAAGGTGGTGATGCGCGGGGCGCCGGTCAACCCAAGAGCCTCCAGGTCCCAGCCCGCCTCGTCCATCAGGTATTGGCGTCCTGCCGCCAATCCCACGAAGTTGGCGGTGGTGGCGCCGGTGGTGAATCCGACGTCGGCGGTGGCGGGCAGTCCCAAGAGTTCCAGCAGCCAGGCGGCTGCAGATTCCTCGATCGCGGCAGCGGCAGGGGTGGCGAACCGAAGCCCCGTGTTCTGGTCCCACGCCGAAACAAGCCAATCCGCGGCCATGGCCGCAGGCAGGGTTCCGCCCATGACCCACCCAAAGAACCGTCCGGACTGGATGGCCATCAGGCCCGGCTCGGCCAGCGCGGCGAGCTCATCAACTACCTCGGCCGCATCTGTCGCTTCATCCGGCAGGCGCGGCAGGATGCTCTTGGCCACCTGGTCGGCATCGGAGGACGGGCGGACTGGACGTGTTGGGACCGACGCAAGCCAGTCACCGGCGTGGACCATGGCCCGCTCCAGTGCAGCACGGTACGCCTCCGGCATCGCAGACATGCGCACAGCCTACGCCCGCTTGGTCCCTCGTGGAACAGTCTTTCGCCCGGCGGTACCAGCTGCGCTACTGGAGGGTCAGCGTAATGAGGTGCCCGCCGTCGTCGTCCTTGACAGCGGTGACGGTCACGGCCGAGTAGTCCGGAATCTGCCACATGCCAGGCTCCAGGTCCGAATTGTGAACGGCAGCGGCTTTGCCCACCACCACGGTCCGCATCCCCGCCGCGCGCGCAGCAGCGATCCCGGCGGGTGCGTCTTCGAAAACCACGACGTCGGCCGGGTCGGCTCCCAGGAGCGCCGCCGCCTTCAGATAGCCCTCCGGATGCGGCTTGCCACGGCTGACGGACTCTGCAGTCACAGCAGTGGATGGCATGGTGAGTCCGGCTGCCTGCATGCGGATATCGGCAAGGATTTGATCTGCCGAGGTGACCAAGGCGATGGCATCATCCGGGAGGCCCGCCAGCAGGGCTTCAGCACCGGGAAGGGCAATGACACCGTCCGTCCGGGAACGTTCCATCTCGCCAAGTTCGGCCGTCAAAGCGGCGAAGTCGGCTCCTTCGGGCGCGTAGCGTCGCACGGTATCGCCTGCTTGGACACCGTGGGACGTGCGGAGGATTTCGTTGTAATCCAGGCCGTAGCGCTCCGCGAACTCGAGCCACACCTGCTCCACGACGGCCGTGGAATCCACCAGCGTGCCGTCCATGTCGAAGAGGACGGCACGGACAGTCAGCACGGGTGCGGCAGGATGGCTCATGGTTCCATCCTGCCGCACGCTCATGGGGTGGTGCTGAAGTGTGACTTAGCCATTGGGCCGCTGTGGGAGGTACTGCACCGCCCACTGGTTGCCGTCCGGGTCGGCAAAGTACACAAAGTGACCCCAGTCCTGGACGTCGACGTCGCTGACGTCCACGCCGTTGGCCTTGAGGTGCTCGTGGGCCTTGTTGATGTCCGCCACCACCACTTGCAGGTTGGGAGCCGAACCCGGAGGGGCGTCCGTGAGGCCCTCGCCGATAGCGATGGAACACGCCGAACCCGGCGGCGTCAGTTGCACGAAGCGGATGCCGTCCGTGGGACGCTCATCGAAATCGGCGTTGAAACCGACCTTGTTGACGTAGAAGTCCTTCGCGCGATCGACGTCGGAGACAGGGACAAATACCAGTTCAAGTTTCCAGTCCATGCGCCACAGGCTAACGGGCTGGGTGGGAAACCGGTAGGGGTCAATCGTTCCCTGTGAAGACTAGCCAGCCACGCCGTAGAGGCGGTCTCCGGCGTCGCCCAGGCCCGGCACGATGTATGACTTCTCGTTGAGTTTCTCGTCAATCGATGCGAGGACAATGTTGACGTTTGCGTCCGAGAGTTCCTCTTCCAGCTTGGCCAGGCCCTCGGGAGCGGCCAGCAGGCAGATGCAGGTGACGTCCGAAGCGCCGCGCTTGAAGAGGAACTTGATGGCCTCACGCAGGGTGCCGCCGGTAGCGAGCATAGGGTCCAGGACAAAGATCTGGCGGCCGGTGAGGTCCTCGGGGAGGCGCTCGGCGTAGGTGATGATGTCCAGGGTTTCTTCGTCGCGGGCCATGCCCAGGAAGCCCACCTCAGCGGTGGGGACCAGCTTGGTCATGCCCTCGAGCATGCCGAGGCCTGCGCGCAGGATGGGAACCACCAGCGGCGTGGGCTTGGTGAACGCCGTGCCGATGGTCTTGGTGACAGGGGTCTCGATCTCCACTGGCTGCGTCTTGACCTCGCGGGTGGCTTCGTAGGCCAGGAGGGTGACGAGTTCTTCAGTGAGTTGCCGGAAGACCGGTGAAGGGGTGTTCTTATCCCGCAGAACGGTGAGCTTGTGGGCGACCAGCGGGTGGTCCACGACGAGTGTGCGCATCCCCCAAAACTATCATTGAGACATGAGCGCCACCGAGCCGTATCACGCAGACCAAATGGCCTGGATGGGCCTTGCCCTGGACGAGGCCCGGTTGGCGCTGAAAACGGACGACGTACCCATTGGCGCGGTGGTGTTGGGTCCCGACGGCGGCGTACTGGGTTCCGGACGCAACGAACGTGAGGCGCATGGGGACCCGACCGCCCACGCGGAAGTGGTGGCCATCCGCCAGGCGGCTGCTTCGCTGCGACTTCGCGCTCAGGCTATGGGCGGCTCGGGTGACGGTTGGCGGCTTGAGGACTGCACCCTGGTGGTGACCCTTGAGCCGTGTGCCATGTGTGCCGGTGCCATTGTCCTGGCGCGTATCCCCCGGGTGGTGTTTGGTGCCTGGGATGAGAAGGCAGGAGCGGCGGGATCAGTGTTCGATATCCTTCGCGAGCGCCGCCTCAACCACTGGGTGGAGGTCTATGCGGGCGTCCGTGAAGAGGAATGCGCGGCGCTTCTCAGGGAGTTCTTCGCCTCTCACCGGCTGCCGCCACCGGAGCACCGCCCACCCGCCTGACGAAGCCGAACATTTCGGGAGCAAGCCATGCCTGTCAGTTTCAACCACACCATCGTTTACGCCACGGACAAGCACCGTTCCGCGGAGTTCCTCGCCCGTATCTTCGGCCTTCCGAAGCCGCAACCCATGTGGTCCTTCGTCACGGTGGCGTTGGACAACGGTGTCACGTTGGACTTCCTTGAGGCGAGCGGTGCCATCGCCCCGCAGCACTACGCCTTTCTGGTGAGCGAAGAGGAATTCGACCAGATCTTCCTGCGAATCACCGCGGAGCACATTCCCTATTGGGCGGACCCTGCCCGTTCCCGAGCAAACCAGATCAACCACAACGACGGCGGCCGTGGAATCTACTTCTGCAACCCCGATGGGCATTTCCTTGAGGCGATCACGCGGCCGTACGGTTCGGGCTGACTTTGACCGTTTTGCCCGCGCGGCCGACGGTTGAGCTTAGACTGGCCCATGCTCGAAAAGTCGTGGGGAGCTTTTTGTCTTGCTGCTGTGGTGGTCGCAGGAACTATGACGGCATGCGGACAACAGGCATGCGATTCGATGCTTCGGCGCACTGACGTGAGCATCGATTTTTCCCGGCTTGGCGCGTCGTGGGAAACCTTGGAGTACACCGTCAACTGTCCGGGGCAGGAAGCATGTGTGTACACGCCGGACTCTGACACCAAGCGCCACGCCGCTGTGGCCGACAACCCCCTATGGATCGCCGCCGGAACAAAAACCATGGAAGTAACGGTCTACCTCACGGGCTCCACCACGCCCCTTGCGAAGACGACCGCCAAGTTGGAGTGGGATCCGCCGTTCGATCCCTCTGCCTGCTCGACCAGTGCTACAGCAAACTTTGTGGTTTAGTCGCCAGCGCGCTGAGGACAGTCGCGGCAGTGGCGTCCCAGCCTTGTAGATGCTCGCGGGCTTGGAGGGCATTGTTGCGCCAGCGCTTCTGCAGGGCGGGGTTGGTGAGCCAGGCGCGGAGCTTGTCGGCGAGAACTTTGGCGTCGGTGACAGCGCCAGCCCCGCTATCGCCAAGCGCTTCCTCCGCGCCCGTTCCCTGTCGTACCAGAACCGGAACCCCGTGGGCCAGCGATTCGGTGACCACCATGCCAAAAGATTCGGACTGCGACATGAGAACACTGAGGTCGGCCTTGTGCCACTCCTCATCGAAGGCGTTGCCGGTCAGCTCGCCGGTAACGCTGATGCGGTGGTGGAGCCCGTAGTGCTCGACGGCGGCCCTCACCTCAGCTGCGTACATCGGGTCTGCGTCCAGGGAACCGACCAGGGCTGCTGTCCAGGGCAGGTCCTGGACAGCGCTCAGCGCGTACACAATTGCGGTTTGGCTCTTGTTGGGGAGCAACGCGGCGACGGCCACGATGTGCTTGGGCTCTGAGCCTTGGCTGACCTGCCCTGGCTCTGCGCCCGGCCTGGCCACCACAACGTCCCGCATCCCATGCCTGGCCTGCAGTACCGCCGCGGAGTGGGCGCTCGGGCAGATGATCCCCGTGGCGGCAGCCAGCGCCTTGGCCTCAAGCTCGCCATGGTCCGCCAACGCCATATGGGACAGGATCCAGACTTTGGTTCCTTTGCCCACGGCACCGGCGACCTCCTCCGGTGCCCCACTCGCCACCAAGCCGTCGGCAATCACCGTTGTGCCGCCGTCGAGCGCTTCCGCGAATCGCTGCTTGTCCGCCGGGCTCCCAACCGGCCAGCCGCCGTCGACCTTTAGGGTCTCAACGTCCGCGCCCAGGACGGTCAGATGCTCGGCGAGCTTGGCGTTGTACTTGTTGCCGCCGGAGCCGTGCCTGACGTTCCCCGGGACAAGGAAGCGGATGCGCACCTACTTGACCGGGAGCTCCAGCGAGTAGCCGGCCCAGGCGTCAGGGTTTTCACGGAGGACGACGTCGATGCCGCTGAGCGCCGGCCCGTCGGCGGTGTCCTGGATCCGGGTGGCCATGGCGTCGGCGATGTGCTTGGCCAGAGCCTCCGTGGTGGAGAGCTTGCCCTTGAATGCCGGGTGCTCGTCGAGGTTCTTGTAGTTAAGGTCCTCCAGGATTTCCTCAAGGATTCCGCCCGCTGCGCCAATGTCCAGAACGATTGCGTCGTCATTGAGGTCCGGGCGACGGAAACTGACTTCGGCCACAAACGTTGCACCATGGAGGCCCTGGGCCGGGCCGAACGCTTCGCGGGGAAGGCTGTGGGCGATCATGAAGTGGCGTCGGACGGTCAGGCTGAACATGTACTAATCCTCCGGGGTGGGATAGGCGACCACGTGGCAGAAACCGCCGGGCCGTTCGAACAATTTAACGAGTGTGGTGGGCAGGTTCCGGAACTGGCATTCGCTGGTCAGGAATGTGTCGAACAGCGGGTCTTTCAGTTCTCTTGCCGCTTGCTCGAGTCGTTGGGCGTTGGTGCGCCTGTGCCGTCGCGGGAGCGCCACTGCACCCACCTGGCTGGAACGGATGTTCAGGCGGCGGGCATGGAAGTCCTCGCCGAGCGGCAGGGTAACTTCCTTATCGGCGAACCAGGAAAGCTCGATGACGTCGGAGTCATCGCCGGCCAGTTGCAGGCTCAATTTGAGGCCCTCGTTGGAAGCGGAACAGTGGAAGACGATGTCGTTATCGCTTTTTGCAACCTCTGGTTCGGCGAATTCGATGTTGATGGTTTCCGCCAGCTTTCGCTTCTCCGGATCCGCATCCACCAACTGCAGGCGGCCCAGCGGATACTTCCGCAGCAGCGTCGCCAGGACGCCGCCCACCAAACCACCACCGACGACGGCGACCCGGTCACCCAGCCTCGGTCCGGCTTCCCAGAGGGCATTGATGGCGACCTCAACGATGCCCGTGAGCACCGCGCGGCGGGCTGGGACGTCCTCGGGGATTGCGGTGAGCTGGCTGGTGGGGATCACGTAAAAGTCCTGATGGGGGTGCAGGCTGAAGACGGTTTTTCCTACCCATTCCTCCGGTCCTTGCTCGACCGTCCCCACACTCAGGTAGCCGTACTTCACCGGGCCCGGGAAGTCGCCCTCCTGGTGCGGGGCCTGCATGAGGTCAGCCACGCGCTCCGGGACCCGGCCTTCGTGGACCACGCGCTCCGTGCCCCGGCTGACGCCTGAGTACAGGGTCCTGACGAGGGCTTCGCCTTCCTGCCTTTCCGGCAGGGCTTCCTGGCGCAGCTCACCATCGCCCGTCTCAGTGACCCAGTAGGCGTGGGCTTCGTGCCCGTGTTTCCGTTCGTGTTCCTGCGAAATCGTCATGATGCTTACGAATCTATCGGTGCGGAGCTGTGGACGGAAGTTGGCGTGGATTGAAGGGTACGCCACCTGCCTTTTGGGGAGGGTCCAGAGGGGCTCGTTTTGGGGAACGGGGCCAATCTCGGGTAGCCTATTTCAGTTGGTGACGTGTCCGAGCGGCCGAAGGTGCAACACTCGAAATGTTGTTTGGTGTAAAAGCCAACGTGGGTTCAAATCCCACCGTCACCGCCAAATAGAGAGGCCCTGGTTCCCTTGTAAATCAAGGAGACCAGGGCCCTTTTACTTTGCCCGAACTAGGGCCGTGCCCACATTTTGCCCACACTGGCCCGTGATACCGCCTGATCCAGTGCATCCGAAACCGCGTCAAGGTCGCCGTCGAACAGGTCAGCATAAACGTCTAGCGTCATGGCCGCGGAGCTGTGCCCCAGCATCTTCTGCACGGCTTTAACGTTCGCTCCCGCCGACACCGCGAAGCTAGCCGCCGAATGCCTCAGATCATGCGGGGTAATCCGCGGGACGCCGGACCGCTTCACGGCTCCGGCGAACCAACTCATGTTGGCTGATAACTCAAAACCGCACGGAGGAAGCCGCCGTCATGCTGAACGAATCCGAAAACCCCGTGGAGCTGGCCCACGCCGCATCCAGCATGGCTGCGGCGCTACTGGTCACGCTGGGCCGCGGCAAAGCGGAAATGATCCTAGACAACTACACCCAGGCCGCGCTGCGGGAACAGCCATGACACCCCCGGCGGTGGGCTCCGCGGTATTAGCACGAGCGGGTTAAGATAGGGCTAGCAGGACAGCCGGGCGCTGAACAGTCAAGGAACGAGGAACCTTAGCGGGTCAAGTTCTGAGGAACCGGGAAGCGCCCGGCCCCTCCTGCCAGGGGCACGGCCAGCGGTCATACCGGAGTTTTTTTCCGGGTCAACCCGTCCGTCTATAAGGTCCCGCCGTGGAAAGTGTGCCCACCAGCGGTACTGGCCCGGTCACCAACGAGGGCGCGAAAGCGTCAAGTTGGACGATCCGGTCCTGAACCCGCCCGTAGGAGCCCGCCCGGTTTCCCCGTTCATTTTGTGCGCCCCGAATCAGCGCACGCTCCTGCCCAGGAGGGCATCCCATGGAAACCACCACCCGAATCGAAAACTACCGCGCCGCCGCAGCCACCGCCGCCAAGAGCGCCCCCGAAATCATGGAAAAGGCAGAAGCCGAAGGCAGGCAGCTCGACGGCCAGACGTTGGCCGACTACTAGGGCCACATGAAGACCGCCCGCGAAAACCTGGACAAGCTCAAGACAGCCAAGGCAGAGGAATCCTTCTACGCCGAAGCCAAGGCCATTAGCCGGGAGATTGACGGACCGGCAGGCCCGGACCGCCGTGGCGGGCGTGGGAAGGCCGCACGCGGCCAGTGGCTAAGGCCACCGCGGAACGCATGTCCAAGGTCATGACCTCGGAGGTGGACGGCCAGAAAGCCCTGGTCAGCGGCTCCATCGGCGTCCCCGTCCCGATTGAGACGGACATCGTTGCCATGTCCGACGCTCCCCGGACGCTGCTGGAGCTTATTCCCGTCCGGCCCCTTACCGGCGGATTCGGCACCGGCAACAGCTACAACTTCCTACGCCAGACCGTGCGGAATCACCAGGCAACTGTCGTCCCGGACGGCGCGGTGAAGCCCACGAGCATTTACACCATCCAGGAAATCGAAGACCGCGTCCGGGTCATTGCGACACTGTCGGAACCGGTGCCGGAGCGCTACCTGGCCGATTACGGCAACCTCCAGGATTTCCTGGCCTCCGAGATGGAAGCCGGTATCCAGCTCGCCCTGGAAGACCAGGTCCTCAACGGCGATGGGACCGGCGAAAACCTGAACGGCATTTTGGCCACGTCCGGTCTCATCACCCAGGCGTTCGCCACGGACCGCCTCACAAGCATCCGCAAGGGCCTGACGGCCCTCCAGGTGTACGGAATCACGCCCACGGCCTGGTGCTCCACCCCACCGATTTTGAGGCCTTGGACCTGCTGCGGGCGGACGGCGCAACCGGGGCGTTCCTGCTGGGGGACCCCGCCGGGGACTCGGCGGCGAACATCTGGCGTGTCCCGCGTATCCCCTCCACCGCCGTTACCCCGGGCACGGCGATTCTGGGCGACTTTGACCAGGCCGAAATCATCGTCCGGGAAGACGCCACGCTGGCGGTGGACCGGTCCGGGGAACTGTTCACGAAGAACCTGGTTGTCCTGCGGCTGGAGGGCAGGTTCGGCCTCGCGGTCAAACGGCCCAACGCGTTCGTGGAAATCGACCTGACCGCATAGCGGGCAGGAACAGGCGTCAACCTCACCCGCCGCAAAGTCGGTCCATCGCCCGCGGCGGGAAGGATGGATGATGAGCCCCTATGGCATGAGGGGCTGGGAGTCATCCAGCGCCCGTCTGAAGCCCTGCCGGAGGACCCCTCCACCGGCAGGGCTTCAACCTCAGCGGCGGAGGTACTCCAGCATGCCGGGTGTAGTCAGTAATACGCGCGGGGATGAGGCTTTGGCCTGGATGACAAGGCCGCTGAGCTCCTCCCCACCGTCCAACAATTCAGCCACCCACTTGGCGCGCTGCTTATTCACGTAACCAGCTTTCTGTGCTGCACGGCCAACGACGATCGCCACGGCGTTTGCGTCGTGCTCATTGCCCGGCTCACGCATTGCGGTAATTTTCTGGCCCACCCGGAACTTGAACGGTTTCTCCGGGTCCTCATAGAAGCCCATGCCGACCATGCGGAAAGCAAAGATGTTGAAGTGCCGCAACGCTAGGGTGTTGTAGTCCACGAGCGTGCCATCCGGAAGGGCGAAGTCCAGGCCGTTATTAGAGGAAACCAGTCTCAGCGGAGGCAGTCCATCCGGTCCGGCCACCAGAAGGGCCTTGGCCTCTTCCGCTGAGATGTAGCCCGCCCGGTATCCCTTCACGGTCTGACCCGCCGCCCGCGCTCGTGCCTTCTCCGCTTCATAAAACCTTTTCGTGGCCTCGGATTGCCGGAATGGTTCCGCGGCTCGTGGCTCCACCGGAGCGGGACGGGCAGGTGGAGCAGGGCGGGGCGGCTCTGCGGGCGGGGTGGATAGCTGCCTATCTGGAGAGGTTCCGCTGGTGGTGTCCACGCCGACAACTGCGTTCTTCAACCGCTCCCAAATCCCCATGCCCCTGACTATATAGGCCGTCCGCTGGCGATAGTGCGGGTCATCACGGAACGACCGGGGCGAGTCACCTAGCATGGCGGCATGACCATAACCGTGGACCCCAGCGGAAACTTCTACTCCAACATGGACTGCTTGCACTGTGACAACCAAGGCCCACACGCTCACTACGACGTGCGCGGCGACCAACACGTTTTCCAGTGCGGTCGCTGCTTTGGCATGTTTACGGATGCCTCGCCTGCCCCGTCTACTTGGTTACCGGGACCACGGGGGTAGGGGCGTCCTAATCTCCCGCTGCTTGCGGTCAGGGCCCCTTTGCCGGCAGTGGTCCCTCTCCCCCCGCTGACCCACCGGGGTCGCGCGCGCGAGGGCACAAGCGTCTAGATTTCATGGACGCCGGTATAGGCTCTCTTTGATACGGGCTTTCTATGGTCCGTTGCGGGGGACCGGGGGGCAAGAATCATGGGCTTATGGGCCAGACTGCGACAGGCCAAAAGCGGGACGCGTGAAGATGAGTCCATCATGGACGTCACCCCGGAACCAGCGGAAATTTACGCCAGCGAGCTCTTGGACGAACATACGTGCCAGAAGTGCGCCGCAATCGACGGTCACGAGTACGAGACGCTGGCGCAGGCACGAGCGGATTATCCGGATGGCGGCGGCTACAAGGATTGCGAGTCCGGATCGGGCTGCCGGGGATCCTTGATTTCCATGTATGACGAGTGAGAATTTAGTGCGAATTGCGGGGGAAATGAAAAAATTGTTACCGGTACTGGCCGCTACCTCATTGGTGCTGGTCGGGTGTGGAACCAGCGTCCAGAAGGATGCCAGCTACAAGAGCGCGCTTGACCTTCGTGATGCCTATGTAGCCTCGGGTGCGGTCAAGGAACCGGATTGTGACGAAAAGATCACCCAGGACGCTAAGGCGAAATGGGGATGGCAGACCGTAAATTGCGGCATGAACACCGTGCTCCTAGTTGCCGACTCCCAGAGCGCGCTCGATGAGCAGGTGGCGAAAGACCTAAAGTACGGGACCGCCCGGCAGGCGATTCTCGTGGGGCCAAACTGGCTGGTTCGCGGCCCCGAGTTCGAGGTCAAAGATGTCCAGAAGAGCCTCGGCGGTCAAATCAAGAGTTAGGTGTGTGCAGGACTAAGCGCCCACACGAGACCCCTCAAGAGGTCCTTGCACGCACCGTCCATGATTGCTATTGTGGTGAACGCAGGACGCGGAAACGTCTCCCGCATAAACCGAAACCCCGCTGCATGAGCACGGGGTTTCGCGTTTTAAGCCGGGCACTTCTGTTAGGTCACGGCCAGACGTAGCTCCACCTCGTTGCTCTGTCCAGGTTCCCCTTGATGTCCTGCATGGCCTTCTTGGCAGCCGGATGCTTCTCCGTGATGGTGACTGAGCGGTTGGTCAAAAACGTGGCCATGTCGGCCGCCTGGAGTAGCCGGCTGTGGTTCGACGGGCCGAAATAGATGGTGTCTATGAGGTCCCTCAAGGCGATGCTCGTAAATCCTCGCTGAGCAGCGGCCCTCATACCCCGGAACCTAGTCCTGCTATCCGGTGCCGTGTGATGCTCGTCGGCAAGAACCAGGACACTTTCGTCAGTGTGGTCAAGGTTGAGGACATGCTGGACGGACTCGAGTGCGTGCGAGAGTGCGAGGGCATGGGCTGGATGTGGATTTGTGTACTTATCGCTGAGCTTCTGAACATCGATTCCACGGAATACGAATTTCGCGCCGGAGTCGTGTATAGCTTTGGCGACTTGCTTACAAACCTTCACGGTGAGCCACACCGGGACGCCGTCCCAACCCTCCTTCTGGTGGAAGACTTCGTACCCATGAAGCTCCGTGGCAGGATCAAAACCAGGGACAGCAGCGGCAACGTCCGCAACAATCTCGTCTAAGCTCTTCTCAAGCTTTCTTGCTTCAGCAGCGCCCACCATCAGTGCGCCCATGTAGTAAAGCTCACCGCCCCGAGCGGATTCATCTAAAAATGCAAGGATCATGGGCTGATCCTATAGATAGCAAAACGAAGTTACTAAACAGCTACCTGTCCGAGGCCGGACGGCGACCGCAGCTTGCCCACGCTGTGCCCACATTTTGCCCACATATACGTTGAACTTGTGTGATCGCGGTTGATAAGAATCCGCGGATTACCGGCACTATATGATCCCAGCGTTGGTGTTCGAGAGGTTTCATATCCCACCGTCACCGCCAATGAGAAAGGCCCTGCTTCCCTTTGTTTATGAAGGAGGCGGGGCCTTTCTTCATGTCTGGACTACGCGTCTCGCGCTTTGGCGACTAGCCAGCCGGAGGAGTAAGGGTGAAGGTTGCAGCCTTGTTCCCGATGACATTGGTAATCACGATGGTCACTGGAACATTCTTGGTGTCCCACACAAGGTACCCACGGTTGCTTTCTCCAGCAGGCACGTCGGCGTCCAAGTGGAAACCATTCTCGTCGGGAGATGTGCCGGTCAACTTTTGGCCGCTAGGATCTGAGGCCTCGAAGTACGCGGGATTTGCGGGCGTAGTGCCAGTGAGGGTCTCCCAGGAGAACTCGACCATGAGGAAACCACCATTCATGGGCGTGTACCACTCTTTGCCCGGGTACTCGGTGACGTACTCGGACTTCAGAACAGTTACCCGGGCCGTTCGGCCGTCGTCCATGCGAACGGTCACGGCGCCAGCATCGCCTGCTGCTCCTGGCATGATGGACCGGTTTTGTTCAGCAGCCTGGGCAGCGGCGGAGCTCTCAATCCTGCTCGCCACGCCAGCCGCGAATGCTGTCGCCACGAGAATGCTCGTGGCAATGCTCACGACCCACACGATCGCAGTGATGATCCAGGCCTTCTTCTTGTGCTGCGGGAAACCTTCCAGCGCCCGGCCATCTTTGCTCGTTGCGTTTCCGGTCAGGGTGATGATCATGTCAACGAGCGTCCAAATGCCAAGCCCCCCGGCGGTCAGCAGCTTGGCGATTCCCGTGCCGATTTTGCCCAAGTAAAAGCGGTCCACACCAAGGTTGCCGAGCAGGAGGGCCAAGAGCCATGTCGTCAAAAACGATTTTCCCGGACCACTGGCATGGGAAAGATGCTGAGTCTGAGGGGACTGGTATCCCCCCCGGGTTTCGCCGGTCGAAGCCGGTGGGCGCATCCGCCTTGGATGCAAGGTTGTCTTCCTGCTGTGCATGGGGGTCACTGGGGTGGCTCATAGAACACTCTTCCTGTTGGAGGGGTGATGCCGCGACCGGCATGTTTTATCCATCGACCAGACTAACCAAATTCCCGCCCGGGGAGCGGTTTCATGACACTTGTCCACACCCTGATGGACAACTGGGCAGGTTTACCGGACTAGCCCGTGCTCCCATGCAGAAGGGATACCCTTTCTGGCCTTCGCGGAGACCATTTTGCATCGCAGACTCTCCACAGCGATGGAATCCAGCGCTGGCATCATGGCATAAAAGCCGTAAGTGCCAGAAGTGCGATACAAGGCCACTTCCGGTACCACTTCAATTTTGGCCTATCCGAACGACGCTCCGGGCTGTTGACTCCGTCCATCCCTTCGCCCCTATTTCCTGCGCGAGGACGTGCAATACGGGGAGGTCGCAGATCGGGGCTCCCTGCCGAAGCCTACTTATCCGCAATGACTATTGCAGCCGGATGCCCATCACTACCTGTCGAATATGCTTCAATGTCAAAGTCATTTGTTACCGAAGTAGCCGCCCGCAGTGAGAACCGATTCGCCCAAAACCAACTGCCCAACTACACACCCCAGGATCATGGCTGTCCCCAAGATGTAGGTCCCCGCTCGAGACCCTTTTCGCATACGGTGAGCATCAGGCTTTCTACCTGAACGCCAGAAAAGGAATAGAACGGCAAACACAATCAGCATCGCCATCTGCATCGGAATCCCACTTCCGGAGCGGTCAAACCTTCCATCGTAGGGCATTCTCGTATTCCACGGAACGTGAGCAAACACAAACCATGCAATACCCGCACACACAATTGCAGAAATTAAGCACAGGACGTCTACGTATTGGCAGGCTTTCCTACCCAACCGCAGGTCTTCATCCGTGAACTCCTCATCGGGAACCGAATTCTGCTTGGCATTATTTTCATCGTCATTTAATCCCACAATGAAATGCCCCCTCTCCTTTAGCACTGTAAAATACTCCACAGCAGGTTCCAGTGCGCTCCACAGCGACGATCAGTGTCCCGTCCACCGACGAGGACGATTCCCGCCCGGCAGCGTCACAGCTCCAAGTGATCGCGTGCCGGTCCGGCCCACCCGCGAGCTGCCACCCGACCAAGTGGGCTGCGTCTTAGGTCCGCACTCGCTTGGCCAGAACCCGGGGTAAACGCAGTTAGCTTTCCCGGGTGCAAGTCCTGTTCACCCCAGACGATCAACCGCTCTGGCCGTACCCAGCCCATGGTCCCAGATCCACCCCTATCGTCGAAGCCACAGCCGAGTCCGCAGACCCTACCCTGGCTGCGCCCGACTCTACCGCCGATCCTGCACGGCCCATGGCCGGCAGTAACTGCGTAGTTGCCGCCGTACCTGCCCGACCTGCCCCGGCCGTAAGAATACTGCTGAGCTCTCCGGCCCACGGCCCAGCCACCAGATCAACAGCACCTCATCGCCAAGTATTAGCAATCAAGGTCAGTTGGCGTGTAAGCCCGCACTCAGGCGTATTTTCCACTCAACTACCAACAACTAGTATCGCAATCTGCCGTGGTTGTTCTTCGGAAGTACCCGCCCTCTCCCAAGACTGTCAGCGAAAATTTCCACCGAACCTCAGGGCATTGACAGCGGCACTACGTGTCCCTGAGAAAGGCCCTGCTTCCCTTTGTTTATGAGGGAGGCAGGGCCTTTCTCTTTGCCCAAATCAGGCGGGTGGGCACATTTTGGGCACACCCGCCAGAGATACAGCGTGATCTAGAGCGTCTGAAACTGAGTCCAAGTCCCCGTCAAAGGGATCCGCGTAGACGTCCAACGTCATTGCGGCCGAGCTGTGGCCAAGCACTTTTTGGACGGCCTTCACGCTGGCGCCGGCCGACACGGCTAAGCCGACAGCGGAGTGCCGGAGATCGCGCGGAGCGATCCTGAGGATCCCGGAACGCTTCACAGCGCCAGCAACCAGCTCATGTTGTCCTCGTGCACTCGTGGCAGCCGCATATGGTTACCGTCTTTGCCCGGGAACACCAGGTCATTGCGGCCTTTCCCTTCACACCGAGCCGCCAGCTGGTCGCTGAGGAATCGCGGGAAAGGGACAGTACGCTTCTTGTGATTCTTCGGGCCCGTCAACGGGGGTCGAAGCGCCGACCTTCCGCCTTGGAGGGCATAAGCGCCAGAATCAAAACAGCCAGTCCGCCGACTAGGGGAACAAGCCCAACGAACGCAAGCGGACCCGCAAGATTTGCGTCGTGCAAACGCCGCCAAAGCAACGACAGCTGCGGCACCAAAATGGCCAGCCCCAGAATAACGACGAGAATGAAACCTACCACCATGAGACTTCCAGTCGGGGCATTCACGATACCAGGAGCGGCCTCATAGAACACTTCTTGCCCGGTGGCCGGATCGAAACCCATGGATTGCACATTAGGGTTCTGTTGAGCCCAGGCAGTACTGGCCACGAACCCGACCGTCATCACGAGGTACGGGACCACCATCACCAGGAAAACGAAAAGCTGACTCCACCAGAACTCACTCCGCGAGGCGCGACCAGAGAACTTCGCATACTTGGCAAAGAACCGCTTCACCGACCTACCAAACGACGCACCATAGAGAGGACCAGCCAGCTCACCCGAACCTTTAACCTCCGCAACGCCTCCGCCTGCAGGATCAACAGTCTTCATATCCATCTGTCTTCATGTCCTTCCCAGAAATATATATAGAAACCAACAAACAACCATCTTCCGAACGCAAACGTTCCGCGCCGCAATATTCTCACCCGTAGAAGATAATATGAATGAACAGAACGAATAAACCACTGACCAGAAATGGAAACCTCACGCGCCCAGAATCGAATACTTTCTTCCATTAGAGCTCCCCGCGAAGGCTGCGCTTTACGGCAGCTCAAGCACCTGGGGGCATTCAACACAAATCACAGTCACCAACTCAATGCTAACGACGTTCGCCTGCAGTCAGTGTCAGACCAATCAATAGACCGGCTGCTGCACCCGCCCATAACGAACCGTAAGCGACTACGATGACCGGCACAACATGGGAGAGTCCGGCGACAGCCAAGCTTCCTCCTATGATTACAACCCCAAAAGCAACCGCAGAAACAAAGTTTGATTTCAAGTAAGTCAGCCCGCCCACACATAATACGGCGACCGCAAAAACCACAATGTTTGCAACCCAGACGGAAAACCCAAACTCCGACGCTCTTCTAATACACGTAATTAGAACCAGGGCACCTGGAAATAGAACCCCCAACCAGTAGTACCATTCGGGGGCTACCCGTTTAGTTGGAACATACGCCTTTTTCTTGGACACTAATTTAGTTCACTTCCACGACTCGTCAACAACAGCATTTGCGGTCAAACCAATTGCTCCATTCAATACTTCAGTACTCACATTAGTCTTAGTGAAGTAGTCGATGGGAGCAGAGGTACTTGTTCCAACAAGTTCCCTATACCCTTGCGGAGCAAGGCCTCGCAGGGCGGACGCCGTAGAGGCGCTGGTACCCGCCATGCTAGATGAAAGCAGAGCCTTTGCCGGGTTAAAGGCTTCTCCATTCACCCCGCTCTTCACCATCTCACCCGCAAATCCAGCGCCTGTGTTGATGCCCATAGATGAAACAACCTGAAGTCCTTTTGTAGCTGCGTGCCCAGCCGCAGGACTCAGTGCCCCGCTGATGACACCCGTGGAGGCACCTCCAGCCGCGCTACCCAACAGTCCTTGGGCTGTCCAGGGACCGCCCTTCTGAACGCGTTCCCGGACATAATCTACGGTTCCGGCTACACCTCCTGCTGCACCACTGCCGACCATGTCTTTCAACAAATTAGCGCCGAACCTCCGTGCAATGACTGCGGCATTGCCTGTGGCACGAGTCAACGTCGAAGTCGCAACATTTGAAGCCATACTTCGCGCAGCTTGGCCCGCCACCACTCTTCCAACAACCAGTGAAGCAGACTTAGTAACCATCATTCCCACGCCACCGCCGGCCACACCCATAACACCGCTCCCGATGGCATTACCCCAGTTGACTTGGCCGGTGGTTGCTTTTTGGATGACGACGTCGGCGCCGAAGCTCATCAATCCCATGCCCGCGAGTTGTCCGCCGGGGACGAACATCAACACGGCCCCGCCGACCACAGCGGCCCCTCCGACGACGTATTCCCAGTTGTCTCCGAGCCAGTCTCCGGTGGCGGCGATGGCGCCGCGGGACGACCCGTCGTAGGCTTTCAGGTCGGCATCGGTGAGGGGTTTCAGGCCGGTGGGGTCGGTGGTGTTGAGGGGGTTGTTTCCGGCGTAGGAGTAGGGGTTCCCGTCCCAGCCCGCGCCGAGGACGGGGGCGAGGGGGTCGGTGGAGAGGAATCCCCGGGTGGCCGGGTCGTACGCGCGTTTGCCGAGCCATTCGAGCCCTGCGATGTCGATCCCGCCACCGGCGGTCAGGCCGATACCGGCGGGCAACACACCACCGAACCCAGCAGCGGAACCAACCCCGGTACTGGTTGTTGCGGGGCTGCCCGGGTTGGGGGTGGTGGGGGTGCCGAGGACGGCCCAGGGATCGTGCTGATCAGTGGGCCGGGCGGCACGCCACCCGGGCGCGGTCCACGCGTCGCCGATGCCGGTGACACCGCCGGGCAGGGACACCACCTGGGTGCTGTTGGCACCGGCGAGGGTCGGGACGGGCGCTGCGGTGTCCCACCACAATGGTGTGCCGTCCACGGTGGCGAGTTCACCGAGCGCGTCGACGTGGAGCCGGTGCCGGTTTTGTTCGGCCCCGTCCGGGTCTTTTTCGATGGTGCCGGTGAGGTACCCGGTGGGGCCCCAGGCGTATTCGGTCCAGGACCCGTCCGGGTCGATCACCCTGACCCTGCGGCCCAACCCGTCATACACGTACTCAGTCCGGGCACCGTCAGGGTCCGTGACAGCAAGTAACTGCCCTGCGGCGTCATAGGCGAAGGTGCGGGCCCCGGTGGGGGTGGTTTCGCGGAGAAGCCGCCCACCGGCGTCGTACTCCCACCCCACCACCGAACCCGACGCCTCCGAGCCAGTCATAGTGGTGGTGGCGGAGACCATTTGCCCGGCAGTGTCGTACCCGTACCTGGTCACGACTCCGCCCCTGGACAGACCGGTAATCCGGCCGCCGTCCTCACGACCGATCAACGTCACATCAGCAGCACCCGGAGGGTTGGTGCCGTTGTCGGCGGTGGTGGTGCGTGTGTGCTCGCTGAGGTTCCCTCCTCGATACACCCATTCCTGTGAGTATTGGCCGGCGGTCGCAGTAGTGATCCGCCCGGAGGCGTCGTGGGTGAAGGCCGCGTCCCCGAGCAACGGGTTCGACACCTTCACGACCCGGCCCGCGGCGTCGCGGGTGTAGCGGGTGGTGGTGCCGGTGGGGTCGGTGAAGGCGGTGCGGTTCCCGTCACCGTCATACTCCCACCCCAACACCTGACTCCCGGTCCCGGTCCCGTTGGACTTTCGGGTGAGGAGGCCGCGGCGGTCAAAGCACAGTTCGTGCTCCACCGCATACCCCGCCCCACTCAGGTGGTCGGTGATGACCACCCGCCGGCCGGCCAGGTCACGTTCGATCGCGGCGATCAGGGCACCGTCCACCGAGGTGGACGCTTCCCGGCCCGCGGCGTCGTAGGCCCAGGTGGTGGTGTGCCCGTCAGGGTCCGTCTGCGAGAGTTGCCGGCCTGCCGCGTCGTAGGTCGCCGTGGTCACCCTCCCGAGCGGGTCCGTCACCGAATCGACTTGGTCCGTGGCCGTATACGTCCGGGTGGTCACCCCACCGGTGGGGTCGGTGATGCGGGTGAGCCGGCCGCGGGTGTCGTACTCGAACTTGGTCCTGCCACCCACCCCGTTGATCGTGGCCACCAGTTCCCCGGCGAGGTTGTATTCGAAGCGGCGGGTCCCGTACCAGGAATCCTGGGCAAAACTCAGCCGCCCAACCTTGTCGTACCCGTACCGGGCCGTCCCGTCCCCGGGGGTGTGCTTCGCGGTCAACCGGCCACACGCGTCGTAAGCAAACGTTTCGACCTCACCGGTGGGCAGTCTCCTCGCGGTGAGGCGCTGGTCGACGTCGTAGGACAGTTCCGTGACCGCCCCGACCGGGTCAATGCTCTTCCACGGGCGGCCGCAGTGGTCGTACTCGAACCGGGTCACCGCCCCCGTCGGTGAGGTAATCGAGGTGATCTTCCCCGCAGCGTCACGGCCCAGGACCGTCAACCCGCCCTCACCATCGACCAACTCGACAGGATTGCCCGCACCGTCATACGTGATGAGTTCCGCGGACCCGTCGACAGATTCGATTTTCGTGGGCCGGCCGTACTCATCAAAACTCAACGTCGACGACGCGAAGGCGTCGGTCAGGGACGCCGTTCCGGCCGCCCGGTCGGTGACCGCCCCGGTCCGGACCCCGGTCGGATCCACGACGGCGGTCAGGGCACCGACCGTGTCGTACTCCCGCACCCAATCATGCCCCGCCGGGTCCGTGACCCCGACGAGCCGGGAGAGGTTGTCATGGGTGAACCCCCACCTGCCTCCGTCCGGCAACACCGCGCCGGTGAGGTTCCCGAGCTCATCAACCACCCGCTCGATACTGCGCCCGAGCGGGTCGGTGGTGCGGGACAACTCGCCGTTGGGGGCGTACTCGAACACCGTCCGGCCCCCATCCGGGGCGACCACCGCGGTGGTCCGGCCCGCGGTGTCGTGCTCGAACGCCCACACCGCCCCGTCCGGGTCCACCCGACGCACCAACATCCCGGCTTCGTCATAACCGAACTGTGTCTCAGCCCCCGACGGGCTCACCGCCGTCACCGGACGGCCCGCCCGGTCCCGCACAATCCTCGCGGTGTCACCTGCGGCGTTGCGGGTTGCGGTCAGGTCCCCGAACTCGTCGTACTCAAAACCAATCATGACCCCGACCGGGTCAGTGACCTGGGTCAGGAGCCCGTCCCGCCACTGAAGCTCGGTCCGGCCACCCAACGGATCCAGAACCACGGACGGGTCCCGGGACAGCTCATCGGCGTACTCATAGGTCACGGTGGCACCGGACGCGGTCACCAGGGTGGTGATACGGTCCTGCTCGTCCCAGCCGTAGCTCAGGTCCGCGCCTTCCGGGGTCACGGTCCGGATCTTCCGGCCCCGGGTGTCGTAACCGTGGACCGTGACCGCGCCGTCGCGCTCGGTCAAGGACACCAGGTTTCCGTGCCCGTCATAAGACATGGACTGGCGCCGGTCCTCGGCATCCAGCACCCCCACCAGGCGGCCCTTCGCGTCGGCGACCCAGGAATTCGACCGGGACCCGTCCTCATCAGAGACCACCGTGACCCGGCCCGGCAAATAGGCGAACCGCGTCCGCCGCCCATGCTGTGTGACCTGCATGATGACCCGGCCGGCCTCGTCATACGTGTTTTCGGCCTCCACCACACCCGCGGCCGAGACCACCGACCCGATCAAGCCTTGCTCGTTCCACCCATACCTACGGGTGCCGGTCTCCGTGCCCACGGTGACCAAACGGCCCTCGGCGTCGTACCCGTACTCAACCCGGCGCCCATCCGACCCCCGAACCACCCCGACCACACCATCAACGTAATCAAAATCCACGAACCGGCCCCGCACATGCACCAACCGGCACACCACACCCAACCCATCACCATCGACCGCAGTCTCCGCAACAGAAGCAGCCGGTTCACTGCGGTGGGCGGAGATGGTCCGGCCGGGCCCTGCCCCGGTCCCGAGCCACACCCCGGCAGTGGTGTAAGCCCACCAACCGCCCTGATTGTCGGTAACGACCAGCACCTCGGTAACACCTTCGGGGACCGAGGTCAGCTCCGCCAAGCACGGTTCCTCGACCGGGTGGCGGGTGAGCCAGTAGTTCTCCCCGACGGCGCGGGCCCAACCCGCGCCCTCACGGGGGAAGTCCACCGCCCGGCCGTCGGCCATCACCCACCGGCACCCCTCATCAGTCAAGGCCAGGTGCTGGTCCAGCACCGAGGCCCACCCCGGACCAAACACCCCAACAGTGTCCAGGCCCGAGCCGAGAGAGTTATACATCCTTGTGACCGCCAGGTCCGCGGCCGCCCCGGCGAACCCCAGATCCGTTTCGGGTTCAATGAAGTTCCCCGTGGCCGTGTTCACCGGATCATTGGCATACCCGGACGAGGGCATCGCCCCGGCCGCCGTGGGCGGGTCAATGACCAACCCCGTCCGGGTCCCCGAAACTCCCGCCGCGGCCAACGCCTCGTTCACCGCAGCATCCGACAGGGTCGAGACCGCACCCTCAGCACCGGCGGCAGCGAACGCGTCCGCGACCACCAACGCCCACCCCGCGTCCGCCTCATTGGCCTGCAAATACTGCCGGAACGCGCTCACCACACCAGCAGCGTCGATCCGGCCCCACCCGCACCGGTCCGCGAACGAGGACAACTCCGACTCCAAGGACCCCGGCACCGACGCAATCCCCTCATCCAGACCACGGGAACCCGCAGCGAAAGTCCGCAACGACTCCGGACGCGCCGAGGACACCCCGCCCCCAAACCCGCCACCCGGGCCAGGAGTCTCCCGCGACCCCGACGCCGGAGCCTCGGACGGGAACGACGGCCCACTCCCGGGCTCCATATTCGGACGCGCCTCCTCACCCCACAGGCTGTCACCAAACTGCTCAAGCCAGTTGCGGTTGTTATGCCGCCGCACCCACTCGTTGTTCTCCCGACGCCGGTCATCCTCTTCCCGCGCACGCTCGATCATGGTGCCCACATACTCCGCGACTTTCCGCAACGCCGCGGCCAAGGACTCCGCGTCCCGGGACGCCGTCACCGCGTTCGCCGCGAACACCTCCGAAAAATGCCCCCGGAAATCCTCCCCGGCCGAGGACACCAACGGCGTCCGCGATCCCGAATGCTCATCAACCCGCGACGCTGCGGACTCAAAAGCACCCTTCACCGACTCAGCAACCCCATACACAAACCGGCCACCATGGGCACCATCGGAATCCGGCAACAACGGCATCTCAACGAACTCGGTCACAACCACAGCCCCCCACAGAACAAGAACGCGAACAAAACCCAACAACCCACAAAAACCCGCACCACAACCCACACGGCACGACCCCGCACCACAACCACACGGCACGACCCCACACCACAGCCACCGGCGCTACAGCAACACAGTGCAACGGCCGGGCAACCCCACCACGCATCAACGCAGCACGATCACCCGGCCCCCACACTCACACCAAAAAAGAATCAGGCCCCGCCACCAGCAGAGAAAATATCCTGCGAAATCTTCTGCAACTGACCCCGCAACTGCTCCAGCTCTTCCTTGGCCTTATCCAACGCAGCCTTCGTCTCCGGCCACGTCGAACCACGGAACTCAGCAGCCAACGGACCATCCCACACATTCGGATCCGACAACACACGACCCTGCGCATCCAACGCCGAAATCTGATCCGTAAACCCACCAGTAATAATCGACTGCACCTGACCAATAGCAGCCTTGGCCTGCTCAGTAGACAACACACGCGACATAGAACTTTCCTCCCAATAAGAACAATCGCAACACCCAAGCCAAACCAGCCCAGGCAACCAGACGCCCCCAAACTACCAACACCAACCAATAAATCCAACAAACAGAGAAACGATTGTGGAAAAACATGAAACTGCCTGCCACCTGCGGTGATACTTAGTAGATGGATTAGTCCATTCGGGAGCGCAACCTTATGATACTCAAGGCACCGTGAACGGAAAGAGGGGGACGATCCATGCCCAGGCAGGCTAGTTTTAACCAGTACAAACCGGGGCGTCGTATCCCCCCGGTCCGTGCTCTGGGCATCGCCCTGATAGCGCTGGGACTGATCGCGACCACGTCGTGCACCCAGCCACCTGAGCCGGAGCCGGTGTCCAACCCGGTCAAACTCTTGCAGAGCGTCCGCGTGGGCCTGTCCCCGGCCGCCGGCGTGCAGAAGATCGAGGGCACCACCATCTCGGTGTCCGCTGCGGGTGACTCCTCGGCGGAAAACACCACATATGACACCGCCCAGGTTGTGGGCGAACTCCCGGTGCGCGTGAGCCTGCAGTACCGCGCCGGCGAGAAATCGGGTTCCGACCTCGCCGACTTGAAAGGCCATACCGGCCCGGTGGAGATCAACCTGACGCTTGAGAACCTCACGGTCAAACCACAGACCATCCAGTACGATGCCGCCGGCCAGGCCCGTTCTGACACGGCTTTGGTCGGTGCCCCGCTGACAATCGCCGCGTCTACCAAGCTCCCCGGCATCCGGGCGGACGACGTAACACCCGGCTCGGGCGACGGCACCACGGGTACCAACGGAGTCCTGAGCAGTACTGAAGACGGTGCCACCGTAGTCCAGTGGGCCACCGTCCTGGCTCCCCCGCGTTCCGGCGCCAGCACCACGCTGCGTCTCGCCGCCGACGTGAAAGACTTCCAGGTCCCCGAATTCGATGTCGCCGTCCAGCCGGGCCTCAATACAGACCTCAGTGCCAACGGTGTTCTTGCCAGCGCCTTCTCGTCCGGAACAGGCTCGGAGATGGAATTGCAGCGCCGCACCATTTCGCTGGTCTCTGATGTCAACACCGTCCTGGCGAAAGCCGGATCCACCATCACCGATGTCCGCCGGAACCTCCAGGCAACCTCGCAGACCCTTGGCGCAAAGACAGCCGGTGAACTGCGGGACAACTCCAAGGCCCTTGCCGCGACGATGTCGGACCTGAAGCAGCAACTGCAGGTTCTGGGCTCCGACCTGGAGTCTTCAACCACGGCCACCCAGTCCACCACCATGTCGCAGCTGAAACTGACGGTCTCCGCGGTGGATGCAATGCTGGGCGACACTTCCGCCACACCGCCGGTCACCCCCATTACAGGCGACGGCTGCACCGCTGAGGTGGCAACGGCCGCGCCCGCATCCACCGTCTATTCCAGCGTTCTCACCATGTCCTCGCAGCTGGATGCCTATGCAAAGGTCAGCGCTGGTTGCCGTGACACCGTGGCCGGCGCCCTCAAAGCGACGATGGGACCCGAGAACCCTACCCCTGCAGAGTGTGCTGAACAGGGTTCAATGACCTGCTCCCTCTACGGTTCCGCCGTCACTGTCACCGGAGCACTACTGGGCCTGGTCCAAGAAGGCGACAAACTCATCTCCGGCCTTCAGCCGCAGGTCGTGGAAGGTGCCATTAAAGACCAGGCGACGTCCGCCGTCGCACTTGAAAAGGTGCGCACGAACCTCGGTGCGATGCTTGACGGCTCCGGAACTTCGGAGGATTACAGCAAGGCACTCGCAGCGCTGGATGCAGCCATCAAGTCAGCCGAGGACTCTGGAACCGCAACCCGAAAAGCAGCCACCGCGGCGCAGAACAGTGTTGACACCCTCCGGCAGAAACTCATCGCTATCGCTTCCAATGCCAAGGCAGCAAAAGGCGAACTCGGTCAGGGAACCTGGCTGAACGGCTCCATGCTGCAGCAAAACCAGAAACTGGCCGACGAACTCTGCAAGCTGTCCGATGACGGACTCATCCCTGGCAAGGGCAAACTGTCCGCCAAGGACGTTGAGAGGTTGCGCTCCTACCTGACGTCTGTGCCGTGCGAACCGACTGATGAAGACGGCAACCCCTCACCTGCGCTGAATCCGCCGCCGGGGTTCAAGGAGCCTCTGGACGTTCGGCTCGAAGCTCAGTCAGCTGCCTGGGACGAAGTGCTCGCAGCGACTGACACCACCGCCGCCGACCAGGCAATTGGCCAGGCCTTCACGGCCTTGGAGACGACGTTCGACGCCGCCGACACCAAACTGGAAGCGATCAAGACCGCCGTCAAGACGCTCGACGGCGCCGCAACAGGAAACGTGAACGGAACCAAAAAGGGACTCGAGGCGCTCGACGCTGCCCTGGCTGACGCGATTGAATCTTCCGGCACGGTGACCACTGCACTTGCGAAATTGAAAGAGCAGCAGGATATGCTCGGCGACAAGATCAAGGAATCACTGCGCGACGTTTCGGCTGAAACTGCTGCAGAGGTCTACAAAACCGTGGACGAGCAAGTGCGGCAGGTTGCCGATATCGGCGATGCCAGTTCCGAAGCCGTGACGTCAGCGTTCAACCGGTCCATTTCCGGGCTTAAGTCCACCTCGGACGACGTTGTGAAAGACGCCGAGGGAACGGTCAATAAGCAGCGTGACGAACTCCTGGGGCAGAGCGGTGATCTGACAGCGGCGCTGTCCAAGAGCACGCAGGCGTCCTTGGACAACATCGCAGCCAGCACGTCGGGCTCCACCCGCGACGTCGAAGGTGCCAGTGCGCTTCTCGCGTCCAGCCTCAACAAGGTGATGCTGGACCTCGGGGACAGGGCGGTGAACGGTTCAGGCCTGCTCGGCTCGATGGCCACCAGCGCGGCAAAAGCGGACACCGCGGACTTCCAGTTGGCCCTTGCCTCGCAGAACGCCGAAGGCTACGCAAACATCCGTTCCCGGGACGTGGCAGGACTCCTGCTGCGCCAGGCCCAGTTCAAGGCCTCGCTCACCGCGGTGGATGAATTGCCGCCGTTCCAACTCGAAGTGCCGGCTGGCGCTACGTCTCAGACGCTTTACACACTGAAGATCGGCGGTGCAGCATGAGCCCCCGCGCACGTCTCATCGCTCTGATTGCTGGGGGAGCCGCCGTCGTCATTGCTGCAGCGGCAGTCCTGGTGATGACGCTGAACCGTCCTACGGAAGCTCCCCGGCCCGATCCTGTGGCCGCAACCGTTCCTGTTGCACTGAAGGCTGATGGCCTGCCAGCGGACCTTTCGATCGGCGTCGTCATGACGTTCGGCCAGTCCGGCGAGCCAGGTACCGAATACAACCGAGCAGCGCAGGGCGCCGTGGTGGCCGCGCAGCGCTTCGCCCAAAGCGGCGCAAAGGTCACCCTGCCCACCCAGAACGACCAAGGCACCGAAGACGGCGCACGTGCAGCCGTCGGCGCCCTTGCTGAGCAGGGTGTGTCCGGGGTCGTTGTTGCAAGCACCGGGCCTCAGGCCCTTGCCGCAGCGAAGGCGGCCGAGGAGCGCAACCTCCCGGTCATCCTGCCGTACGCCGAAGCATCCCAACCCGCTCAAACCACGTGGACCACCGGACCCACGGCAGCGTCAGTACAGGCCGCCCTGGGAACCGTACTTGCCGGCAAAAGCCGGGTGCTGCTGGTCAGTGACGGAGGCCAGGCCCCCGCGTCCGTGACGGCGGCTGACACCCTTGCGCTCGAGGGTTTCACTGAGGTAGCCGACCTTGCCCAGGAAGCAGCCATCCGTACAGGCGACCAGCTCCGACCTCCGGCCAAGGACGCGCCGGCGGATGCTGAAGGCATACGGATAGCCAACCCTGCTGACGCTGTTGTGGTGTCGGCGGCAACGCCGCAGCGCCTCGCCCGGCTGGTCCAAGCCCTCCAGTCACGCGATGTGTCAGTTCCGCTGGTACTTCCCGACGGCGCCATCACCCCCGCGTTCGCATCCTCGCTCGCGGAGCTGGACGGCACCGCTTCAGGACAACTCGTCAGCGTTGCCCCGGCCACCGGAGATGCAATCGCACTCCAGCAGGATGCCCAAGGGCGGGGAATGTCCGCGTTCCTCTCCGGCATCAGATTGGCTGGAGGGAATCCGGAGGTCAAGAACCTGACGGTCGATACCCCCTTCTCCGCGGATGCGTGGGCCGCGGACGCCCGAAGCCATGATGCCGTGGTGGCCTTGGTTCGGGCAGCTGCATTGGCCGGGAGCAAAGAACCGTCAAAGGTCGCAGCGTCGCTGCGCACCTTGTCCCTCGGCCCTGGAGAAGGCCTCGCCGGACCCACACTGGACTTCTCGCAATCCCAGGCACTGACCGCTGATGCAATCCCCGTCTTCGCGTCCCCACAGGACCTCGGTCTTCGTCCGGCAGACGAAAACGCTCCACGGCTCGTCTGGGTTCCGGCGCCTGCCAGCCCCTAACAACCCTTTCTGTCCCCACGCCTGAGGGGAACAGTTCCACTACAGGAGGAGCGCCCGGTGCGTGTGCTGATCGACCTGGACGATCGTCGTTTCGAGTGCGAGGTTGCCCACGCTGCGCCCGCCATCACGTTGTCCGACTTAGTGGAAGCCGCCGGAGGACCCCGTGTTGGCCCTGAGGAACCTGTGTTCGTCAATGAAACAGAGGTTCGTGGGGCCACACCGCTGTCCGAGCTGATTCTGCTGGAAGGCAGCCGCATCTCACGTGCACCGTGGGCAATGCCGCACCGCGTGAGTGATTGGAGCCTCACACTGGCCGGCGGTCAGCGTACTGGGGGCGTGGTGGACGTTCCGCAAGGACGCGACATGCTCATCGGCAGGTCACCCCACGCCGATCTCAGCCTCCCCACTGAAAGTGCCTCATGGGACCACTTCCGTCTTCGCCGTGAAGAGGAGGGGCTCCGCGTGGTGGATGGCGGGTCCACCAATGGCACTTTGGTCAACGGGGAACCTGTGGGCGAGGACGGGGTCCTGGTCACTCAAACGGCCACCATCACGGCAGGCGGCACGGTCCTTCTCCTCCGCCCTGCCTTGGACGAGACCCCGGCTCCCGCGCCAGGCAGCCTGCACAACCTCACGCCAGCAGCCACTGCACCCTTTAACAGGCCACCGCGTCCAGGGCGTGCACCGGCCGGTGATCCCTTGGTCCCGCCGAGCCGCAAGGACGTCCCCCCGGCCAACAAGTTCAGCTACATCACGGTGCTGGCTCCGCTGGTCATGGCGGTTGCGATGGTGATGATCCTCCGTGACATGCGGTTCGCCATGTTCGCCATGCTCAGTCCGGTGATGGCCGTGGGCATGTGGTTCGAGCAAAAGCGCCGCCATGCCCGTGGCTTGAAGGAAGAGGCCGAGCGCTTCGACGGAGCGCTCAAGGAGTTTGAGAAACAGATCCGCACTGCCGCCGAGGTGGAAACCGCCCGCCGGCACAAGATGGTCCCCGATCCCGCCACAGTGGTCCGTCGACCTGCGCTTCCGGCAACGTCACTGTGGCAGCGGCGTGCGGACTCGGACGACTTCCTGGCCCTGCATGCGGGCACCGGCGATGTGCCGTGGAAGCCGGAGGTGGACCGTGCTGCGGGCTCGCGCCCAGACGAAAAGGTCAAGGAAACCCTCACGGCAGCCCGTCTCCTGGCGGCACCCGTACTGGTGGACCTGACCGACGCCGGAGTAGTGGGCATCGTTGGCTCGCGGGAAGGCGCCCTGGCATTGGCCCGTTCCCTGGTGGCCCAAGCCGCCGTGCATGTTGGTCCGGCAGATCTGACAATCGGCGTTTTCTGCGACGCCGGACGGGCCGACGAATGGGAATGGGCCTCGTGGCTCCCCCACACGCGCCAAACCGGCAGCAGCACGGGTGAACGCTGGATGTCCGCGCACCGTGAGACCAGCCTGGCCATGCTGCGCATGCTCAAGGACTCAGTGGAAGAATTGCCCACTCCTGCACTGATGGTGGTCCTCGATTCCGACGTATTAACAGAGGGCAGGGATGCCCCGGCACGGGCCTTGCTCGGCATGGGACGTTCCCTGCCCGGCAGCCACGTCAACCCCCAGCAACGCCCACCCCGTGTGGCGGGCATCGTCATAGCGACGTCCGAGGAGCAGTTGCCAGCCTCCTGCACCGCCATCATCAGGGTTGGCACGGATGCTGCCGCGACCGTTGAGCAGCCTGAGGACCTCACTCGCGTGGAGGATGTGATTCTGGCAGGCCTCGACCAGGAGGAAGCCCTGCGCTGCGCCACGCGACTGGCACACTTCGACGATCCTGAACTCAGCGTTCCAGGGGCATCCCTGCCCGCTTTGGTGCGGATGCCGGGCCTTCTTGGCTATGAGCGCCCCGACGCCGCGACCATTCGCAGGCTGTGGCAGGCCCCCACCGGGATTTCCACCCCCATTGGTACCGGCGAAAACGGGCCACTCACCCTGGACCTGGTCAAAGACGGTCCACACGGCTTGGTGGGCGGTACCACCGGCTCTGGAAAGTCCGAGTTCCTACGGTCCCTGGTGGCCGGACTCGCGGCCCGCAACGATCCCACCCGGTTGAACTTCATTTTGGTGGACTTCAAGGGCGGGGCCGCTTTCAAGGCCTGCGAGCGTCTGCCGCACACTATCGGAACCATCTCCAACCTGGACGAACAGCTGGCCGACCGGGCCCTGATCGCACTTGAAGCAGAGATGGAGCGCCGCCAACGGGTTTTCGCGGAGGCAGGCGAGGGCATCGATAACCTCAACGCCTACCTGGCCACCAACCCGGCCGAGCCGATGCCACGCCTGCTGCTGGTGGTGGATGAGTTCGCCATGCTGGCCAAGGATTTCCCGGACGTCCTGACCGCCTTGGTCAGCATCGGCGCCGTCGGACGCACCTTGGGGGTGCACATGATCCTGGCTACGCAGCGCCCGGCCGGTGTGGTCAGTGATGACATCCTCGCCAATACCAACCTTCGGGTAGCGTTGCGCGTCCAGAGCCGCGATGACTCCAACAATGTGATTGGCGTTCCCGCTGCCTCGGCCATCGGCAGGGCCCAAATGGGCCGTGCCTTCGTGAAACTCGGCCAGGACGACATCACGCCCGTCCAGACCGCGCTGGTCACCGGACAGGCACAGCTCGACGGCGGTCCCGTCGTCGATGTCCGCGACATCCGGCAATTCGGTGTCCCGGCCCCCGCGCCTGCGGTAGCCCGGTCCGCTGCTATGGACGAGAACGACCTCGACCTGCTCATCGACGCCGTGGTTGATGCCAATGCTGAAGCCGGATACGCCCCTCCGAGGCAGGTCTGGCCGGAAGCGTTGGGCGAGCGGGTGGAACTGGAGGGATTCCTGACGGATGAGTCTCCGGAGGGCGCCGTGGCAGCCAGCCATCCAACAGTCGGCAGCGTGCAGGGGTCCACCGTTCTGGTGACCCTGCTGGACGAACCTGAGCTGCAGCGCCAGTCGCCCGCCGGCTGGGACTTGTCCGTGGGCAACCTGATGCTCATGGGCGTGGCAGGCTCAGGTACCAGCACAACCTTGGCGACCATCGCATTGACCCTTGCGAAGGACGCAGATCCGGCCGATTTGGACCTCATGGTCCTGGACATGGGTTCCGGTGATCTTGAGATGCTTAAACGCCTGCCGCACACAGTGGCCTATGTGGGGACCGGCGCCGGCGCGAAGGAGCAACAGGCGCGGTTCCTGCGGCACCTGAACACAGAGTTGGAAAGTCGCAGGGCGGCACCGGGTACGCATCGGCGCACGGTGGTCCTGCTTGACGGCCTGGCCTCCCTGCGCGATGAATTCCAGGACTTCGAAGGACAGCAACTCCTGGGCCTGTTGTACCGGGCCTATGCCGACGGACCGGCGCTGGGGCTCTCCTTCGCCGTGACCACCACCCGGGCCAAAGCAGTTCCTTCTGTGATGAACGAAGTGACACTGCAGAAGTGGCTCTTCCGTCTGGCCGATACCTACGACTACTCGTCGCTAGGGGTGCGGGCGAAACACGTCCCGGCTGCCCTCCCGGGACGCTGCGTGGATCCGCGGACCTCCCTGCAGATGCACGTTGCTACTCCCGGCATCGGGTTGGAGGCCGCTGTGGACCGTGTCCGGCAAAACTGGGCAGGTTCGCCCGTCAAGACCACGGCAATCCGGAGCCTGCCCACCAACGTCACCATGGCGGATCTGGGTGTGAAACCGCAACTGGAGACCGAACCGTGGCACATCCCTGTGGGCATCCGCGAAACGGACCTCTCGCCGGCCTTCCTGGAAATTTATGAGGGCGAGCATGCCCTCATTGCCGGCCCGGCCCGTTCCGGGAAGTCCACCGTGCTTCTTGCTTTGGCCGAGGCTGTCCGTGGCGTAGCCACTTCCCGGGGACCGGCCCAGGTCTGGGGCATTTGCGACCGCCGATCCCCGTTGGCCGCCGCTGATCTGGACCGGGTAGCCGTAGGCGCGGACGAAGTGCCTGCGTTGCTGGCTTCCCTGCGGATCGAGAGGGGCACGGTGTTCCTGCTGATCGACGACTCCGAACGCTTCGAGGATGCCGATCAGTCCATTGCGGGGATTATCGCTTCAGGGCCTCCGGGGCTCTGCATCGTTGCCTCGGGACGGGCTGCTGACCTGCGTGGGCTGTACAGCCACTGGACCAAGTCCATCCGCAAATCGCGCTTGGGCGTGGTGCTCCAGCCCGACGTCAACTACGACGGCGAACTGCTGGGCGCCACCCTTCCACGGAAGGCACCCGTGGCGCTGACCGCCGGTCGAGGCTACCTTGGCGTCGGCGGGCAGATGTCGCTGATCCAGTCCCTGAGCCCCGGGAGCTAGCTTTGCAGGGGACCACAGGATGGCCTCGGGAATCAGATCGATAGCTTTGGAGAGTACGGACATGCAATTGGCACAAACCGGTCAGGCACTGGGCGCGTCCTACCGCTTCGGCGAGCGCGTGGGCTCTGGCGCTGTTGGTGAAGTCTGGACCGTCACCTCCACCGATGGCCGCACCCTGGCAGCCAAAGTGCTGCGCCCGGAACATGCCGACGACCCCTCCCTGGTGGAACGGTTCGTTCGCGAGCGGTCCGTCCTGCTTGGTCTGCAGGACTCCGGCATCGTCACCGTACGTGACATGGTGGTGGAGGGTGAACGGCTGGCCATCGTCATGGACTACATCGCGGGTGGCTCGCTGCGAGACGTCGTCAAAGATAGTGGACCTTTGCCGTCCGAGGACGCCGCAAGAGTGGCCGCGGAGATTTTCGATGCCCTCGCCTTTGCCCACTCACGCGGCGTGACACACCGGGATATCAAGCCGGACAATGTGCTCCTGGCCCGCCCGTGGACTGAGTCTGAAAGCGGCGACGTGCGGGTCTCCGACTTCGGCATTTCCGACGTCGTGGGTGAGAAGATCCGTCAAACGACCGGCCTGATCGGCACTCCGCAGTACATGCCGCCCGAACTCATCAGCCAAGGGCGGTCCGGCCCCGCCGGAGATGTCTATTCCGCGGGCGTCCTGCTCTACGAGCTCCTGGCCGGCCGCACGCCCTTCGCAGGTCCGGGCACGGACTTTAGCGTGGCTTACCGCCATGTCTCTTCGCGACCGCCCCGTATTCCCGTCGACGATGCCTTGTGGGGCGTCCTCGAACGGATGTTGTCCAAGGATCCCGACCAACGCCCAACAGCGGGTGAGGCGGCTTCGAACCTCCGACGCTTGGCACCTGGACTTGCGGGCAAGCCCGCTCTCCCACGGAGTACAGCGCCTGAAGAGTTCGACGACGTCGAGCGCCCGGCTACCGTCGTCCGCGGCGCCTTCACAGATGACGAACTCACCGCGTTCGCGGCTGCCCCACCTGCCGGCGTCGATGTGGTTGCCCCGGACCTGGGACAAGCAGGCAGCGCTACTATTGCCCGTCCCATGCCGCGCCGCGAAGTCCGTCCCCAGGCTGAGGAGCCGGCAAAGGAAGAGGACGCGACCCCGTTCTGGCGGACACGCAAAGCGTTGCTTCTGGGCGTCGGCGCGATCTTCCTGATAGTGGCTATGGTGGTGGGCTTCATCCTTCTATCCCCCACCAGCACGCAGCCGGCCCCCACGCCGCCTGGACAACAGTTGTCGGCCCAGTTGCAGGACCCTGCCCTGCCGACCGGCCTCACCATTTCACGAAGCGCCACGTACGATCCTTCGTCCGGTCAGGTCCGTTTGACGGTGTCCTACTCGGCGCAGAAAGCGCCGTTGTCCGGTGAGTTCCTGGAGGTCATTCCAGGTCTTGCCGATGGCGAAACCTGCCCGGCTGTGACGTGGGATGGCGGCACCGTGAGCCGCAACCAGGCTTCCATCACTGGCCTCGATGTTGAGTGCGGCTGGAAGGTCTCCGGGGTGGAGATTCCTGCCGGAGGATCTGTGCAACTGACCGCAAAGGTACCTGTTCAACCCGCTGACCAGAAGGCAACGGATGCCTGGATTCGCAGCGGATCGGCCGCAACCACGGCTGCCACGCAAAATCCTGTAGTCAAAGGCACCGCGTACCCGGTGCAACGACTCAAGGGCGTAGAGGTCCGCACCCCTGCACGCGTTGTCACGCCCAGCCCCCTGAAAATCACGCTTGTCCCTGTGTGGGCCGGCGGTGCCGATGAACTCAATCCCCTCTACGTCAGCCCGGCCTCAGGTAAGGCATCCCAAATGCTCGCAGCCGTCACCGGTGGTGAGCAGGGGGTGCGGTTCGCCGATGGCTGCGGCGGGGCGCTGGCAGTGGACAGCTCAGGGCTCACCGTCACCGCCCTGCAGATCACGCCCCAATGCACGGTCCGGGCCAGCGTGGGAAACTTCACCGAGCTCAAGTCAGCCCCGTTCGGCATCACCTCGCGGGAGAACTCGGGCGAGTAGCTCCCCATGCGTCTCCGCCGAGGGGCGGGATCTCACCCCTTTCATGAGCTCAAAAGGCCGAAAGCTAACCCCTCGGCGAAGGGTTAGATCTCACCCCTTTGGGCCACTCAAAGAGACGAAAGCTAACCCCTCGGCGAAGGGTTAGATCCCACACCTTCCACAACCGCCGAGGGGCGGGATCTCAGCCCTTCCACAACCGCCGAGGGACGGGATCTCACCCCTTTCACGCCCGGCGAGGGGCGGGATCTCAACTCTTTCACCCACTCAAAAGGTCGAGAGCTAACCCCTCGGCGAGGCCAGGAGTAGATTAGCTCCGGATGCCATCAGACACCCTCGGAACCTGCCCACCTCGGAGGCAATAATGGCCGGGCCCAACAGAACGGGCAAAAGCACGGACTACGAGTTCGTCACCGTGTGGCGCGGG
This sequence comes from Arthrobacter sp. TmtSoilC79, assembly GCF_059739405.1. Classification (NCBI taxonomy): domain Bacteria; kingdom Bacillati; phylum Actinomycetota; class Actinomycetes; order Micrococcales; family Micrococcaceae; genus Arthrobacter; species Arthrobacter sp. TmtSoilC79. The sequence goes on from NZ_AP046051.1 coordinate 3,927,242, forward strand.
AACACGCCAGGAAGTGCTGGACGTCCTTGCCAACGCAGCGACGCTCCCCCAATGGTGGCCCTCCGTCTACCTGAAGGTCACTCCCGTGACCCCGGGCGGACCCGACGGCGTAGGCGCCACCTTCGACCTCCACACCAAGGACGGGCTTCCGTACACACTGCGTTGGCGGCTTACCGTCACCGAACCGGTGAGCCTCGACGGCTTCGCCCTCACCGCAGAAGGGGACCTCAACGGAACGGGTCACTGGACATTCGAGACCGACGGCCCGGAAGTCGTCATCACCTACGACTGGCGGGTCAGCGCAGCCAAACCACTGCTTCGGCGGCTTAGCTGGCTCCTGAAACCAGTGTTCTCGGCCAACCATCACTGGGCCATGGCGCGGGGTGAGGAGAGCCTCAAACTGGAGCTCCGCCGTCGTCGTTCTTCATCCGGTGTGAAGGTCCCCGAACCCCCGCAACCCACCTTCGTCCGACGTGCAAGGGGTTAGCTCTCACCTCTTTCAGCGCTGCCAAAGTGCCGAGAGCCAACCCCTCGGCGCGAGTATCCACATAGCGACCCATCCGAGGCCAGAGCGGCGCCGAACTCCCGATAGAATCAAGACGCCGGCAATCGAGCAAGCAAATAGGCCAGAGCGGCCACCGAGACCAGGGAGGACCACGTGCGCACATCGCGGACCCGTGCTCCCTTCCATGCGCTGCGATCGGGTGCCATCTCGCTTGTAGTGGTCCTGCTCGCCGCCGGCGCGCACGTGGTGGGCGGCGGAACGCTTCCAGCTGTTCCGGTCTTGCTTGCCCTTGTCGCATTGACGGCATTGGTTGCCACACTCGCTACGCGCTTCAAGCTGAACCTCGTCTTCATGGCGGGCCTCTTGGGCGCGGGACAATTGGCGCTGCACGAGGCCTTCACCGCCTTGGGGCCCATCAGAGCCACGGGTCCGGCAGCGAACCACCACCTCGGCGCCGAATCCTTGAGTCCCGGGATGGAGATTGCAGCAGCCCACACCCATGAGCTTGGGACCGCTTTTGGCACCCTGATGCTGGTTGGCCACGTGATCGCCACCCTCGCTTCTGCCGTGATTCTCACCAAGGGTGAGGAAGCCCTTTGGCAGTTGGCGGCCTGGCTGCGGCCCCTGCTCGCCCTTCCGGCGTTGGTCTTCAGGCCCGACGCCGGTGCCTCGCCTGTCGCAGTTGGCGCACCCGATGTCTTCATCCCCCGCCCCTGGCGGAACCTGAGGCAAGACAGCCGGCGCGGCCCGCCCGCCGTCGTCGTCGTACTTCCTTAGTTCCGCCCGGCACCAAGGCGACGCATAAGCGCCGCAAACGCGAAGCCTTCGCGAGGTGACGGGCTCCCAAACCCGTACCCGCGCCGCCTCTGCCGGCGCCCCCGAAAGGCATTCCCATGAACAAGTCCGCTCTCCGCCGCACCCTTTCTGCTACCGCCGTCGCTGGCGGAACCGCCGCCCTGATGATGGCAGGCCTGGCCGGAGCCTCAGCCCACGTATCCGCCGATCCGAACAAGACCGCTGCCAATTCCTACGCTTTGGTCACCTTCGGCATCCCCCACGGTTGCGACACGTTCGGCACCACAAAAGTTGCCATCTCACTCCCCGAAGAGCTGAATGACGCACAGCCGACCGTCAACCCGAACTGGACCGTTGAGAAGGTCACCGAAACCCTCGCCGAGCCCAAGAAGCTGGACGATGGCACCACCATCACCAAGCGCACCAGCCAGATCGTCTACACGGCCAAGGCGCCTTTGGATCCGCACCTGCGTGACGCGTTGGTCTTGTCGGTAAAGCTGCCCGATGCAGCCGGCAAGACCATCTACTTCCCCACCTTGCAGACTTGCGAGCAGGGCCAGACTGACTGGTCCGAGATCGCCAAGGAGGGGCAGGATGAGCATGAGCTTAAGGCACCGGCACCGTCGGTCACCATCACCCCCGCGGCAGCAGAAGGTGACCACCACGCCGCGACAGCTGTGTCTACTGAGCAGGCCGCCGCAGTAACCTCCGACGACGGTTCGCAGGCCCGCAGCTGGGCCGGCCTGATCGCCGGCGTCGCAGGCCTTGCCCTGGGCGGTGCCGCATTCTTCCGCAGCCGTGCTGCCAAGCCCGCAGTGGCCAAGGCTGATTCCGGCAAATAGCCGGCTCCGGGTTGGCGTCCGGAAGATTACGATCCGGACGCCAATCCAGGCTCTTGGCCGTGGCTCAATTGACTCCCGTCACAGCCGGGGCAAGGCTGGTGCCCATGTGGACTCAGCGCATCAAAACCGGACTTGTGACGACCACGGCAGCGGCATCACTGCTGCTTCTTGCAGCTTGCGGGCCAAGCCCCAGCCCCGCGGGAACCAGCAGTCCCCCGCCCACTTCCTCGACGCCGTCAGCGTCGTCGACGCCCAGTTCTCCTTCTGCGACGGCCACCACCACGCCATCGACTGCCCCTACGTCGGCTGCTCCGGCAGGCGCCACGGCATGCAAAGCAGCGTCCCTGACTGTGGCTACCGATTCAACCGGGGGCGGAGCAGCGGGCAGCATTTACGAGAAACTGATCCTGACGAACTCCGGCACCGCTCCCTGCATACTTGAGGGCTTCGCGGGTGTCTCACTGACCGCAGATGCCAACGGTGAGCCAATCGGCGAGCCGGCTACCCGTGAAACCACCACCCCCGTTACCAAGATCGAACTGGCCCCGGGCAAGTCGGCTTGGGCGGAGATCCGTTACACACAGGCCGGAAATTACGGCGATTGCACCAAGGTCCCGGCTGCCGGCTTCCGTATTTACCCGCCTAACGACACCGCTTCGCTGTTCGTCGCCGAGCCCCACGATGCCTGCAGCAACGCCGGTATCAAGCTCCTGACCATCACGGCATTCCAAGCAGTCTGACGCTGTCCCCACGGCTCCGTCTTATTCTGTCGGGGCCGTGGGGCATGATGGAGGAATGCAGGAGCCGCAGGCGTCGGATGGCGCCATCAGCCGTTTCAGCCAAGCAACCAGGGAATGGTTCCTCGGCGCTTTTTCCGAGCCCACGCCAGCGCAGGACGGGGCATGGAACGCCATCTCCTCAGGCTCGCATGCCCTGGTAGTAGCTCCTACCGGTTCCGGTAAAACCCTCGCAGCGTTCCTTTGGGCCTTGGACCGCCTGCACTCGACTCCATCAGACACCCTCCCCGGGCTGGAGAGCGTCCCGGCCAACGGCAAGGGCCGGGCCAAACGCCCCAAGACCAAAACCCGCGTCCTCTACATTTCACCGCTGAAGGCTCTGGGCGTGGACGTTGAGCGGAACCTCCGGGCACCGCTGATCGGTATCACCCAAACCGCAAAACGCTTGGGGCTGCCTGCACCACTGGTAACGGTCGGTGTCCGTTCAGGAGATACGACGGCGGCAGATCGCCGCACGCTGTTGACGAACCCACCCGATATCCTCATCACCACGCCGGAGTCCTTGTTCCTCATGCTGACCTCCCGTGCCCGGGAAACGCTCAGCGAAGTGGACACCATCATCATCGATGAAGTGCATGCCGTCGCGGGCACCAAGCGCGGGGCCCATCTCGCCGTCTCACTGGAACGTCTTGATGCCTTGCTGCCCAAGCCTGCGCAACGCATCGGACTCTCGGCCACGGTCCAACCGCGCGAGTTGGTGGCGCAGTTCCTGGCAGGCCAGGCCCCGGTGGAGATCGTGGCTCCGCCGTCCAAGAAGAACTGGAACCTCACCGTCACGGTGCCTGTGGAGGACATGTCAGACCTCCAGGGCGCTGCCGGCGCGTTCGATTCCGGCCCGGCTTCCGGACTGCAGCCCCAAGCCTCCATCTGGCCACATGTGGAGGAGCAGATTGTTGATCTGGTCCTTTCCAAGCAATCGACCATTGTGTTCGCCAATTCCCGCCGCCTCTCAGAGCGTCTAACGGCGCGACTGAACGAAATCTACGCCGAACGGCAGTTGATGGCTGTGGGCGGCGGGGAGTGGGCAGCACCAGAGGCTGGCCCCGGCACTCAGGCATCCACAAGCCCCGCGTCCACAGGCCCCGCGTCCGCAAGCACCGCGTCGACAGCTCCAGCCTCCACTGCCACTCCGGCTCATATGATGGCCCAGGCCGGCAGCACAACCGGCGCCGATCCCGTACTGGCCCGCGCCCACCATGGCTCGGTTTCCAAAGACCAGCGGGCCATGATCGAGGACGACCTTAAGTCCGGCAGGCTCCGGTGCGTGGTGGCAACATCCTCACTGGAACTTGGCATCGACATGGGCGCTGTGGACCTGGTCATACAAGTGGAGTCTCCGCCGTCGGTGGCCAGTGGCCTGCAGCGGGTAGGTCGTGCCGGACACCAGGTGGGCGAGATTTCCGAAGGCGTGCTGTTCCCCAAGCACAGGGCGGATCTCCTGCACACGAGCGTCACGGTGGAACGTATGCTCAGCGGGCAGATTGAACGCCTGAGCATCCCGACGAATCCCTTGGATATCCTTGCCCAGCAGACCGTGGCCGCAACTGCCTTGGGGAGCATCGACGTCGAGGACTGGTTCAGCACCGTACGGCGGTCAGCACCATTCGCGAGCCTGCCCCGGTCAGCTTTTGAAGCAACACTGGACCTGCTGGCGGGACGTTACCCGTCGGATGAGTTTGCGGAGCTGCGGCCACGCATCATTTGGGACAGGCACGCTGGAACCATCGAGGGCAGGCCCGGAGCCCAGCGCCTGGCGGTGACCTCCGGTGGAACCATCCCGGACCGCGGACTCTTCGGTGTCTACATCATCGGCACGGAAGTTGAGGGCTCCGCTTCCACTGGAAGCGCTGACGGCAGTGAGCCTACAGCCTCGGCCCGGGCGGCCAAGGGTGGGCGCCGTGTGGGTGAACTCGACGAGGAAATGGTCTATGAATCCCGCGTGGGTGACGTCTTTGCGCTGGGCGCCACCAGCTGGAAAATTGAGGACATCACGCACGACCGCGTGCTGGTATCCCCTGCCTTCGGCCAACCCGGCAAGCTCCCCTTCTGGAAAGGTGATTCACTCGGCAGGCCTGTTGACCTCGGCCGGGCCCTGGGAGCTTTCATTCGGGAGCTCTCGGCAGCGGACGAGGCACCAGCCATGGAACGCTGCCAAGCCAGCGGCCTGGATGCCTTCGCAGCAAGCAACCTGCTTCAGTACCTGCGGGAACAGAAGGACGCCACGGAGATTGTTCCCAGCGACAGAACCCTTGTGGTGGAGCGCTTCCACGACGAGCTTGGCGATTGGCGGGTAGTCCTCCACAGCCCCTTCGGGATGCCGGTCCATGCTCCATGGGCTCTGGCCGTAGGGCAACGGCTCCAACAACGGTACGGACTGGACGGCTCCGCAATGGCGGCCGACGACGGAATCGTCTTGCGGGTGCCCATGATGGAAGACGAACCACCCGGTGCTGAACTGTTCCTCTTTGACCCGGAGGAACTGGAGCAGATTGTCACAGCGGAAGTAGGCGGCAGCGCACTGTTTGCCTCACGTTTCCGCGAGTGTGCAGCCAGGGCTTTGTTGTTGCCCCGCCAGAATCCCGCCAAACGCCAGCCGCTGTGGCAGCAGCGGCAACGTTCAGCCCAATTGCTGGACGTCGCCCGAAAGTACCCGTCATTCCCCATCGTGCTCGAAACGGTGCGTGAATGCTTGCAGGATGTTTACGACCTCCCCGCACTCAAAGACATTGCCGCTTCTGTGGAGCGCCGTGAGCTAAGAATCGTGGAAACCACCACGCAGCAGCCTTCCCCGTTCGCGAAGTCGCTGTTGTTTGGCTACGTGGCCCAGTTCCTCTACGAGGGCGACTCCCCGCTGGCAGAACGCCGGGCTGCTGCCCTGGCCTTGGACTCGACGCTCCTCAATGAACTCCTGGGGCGTGTGGAACTGCGTGAGCTCCTGGACGCCGCGGTCATTGATTCCACGGAAAGGGAATTGCAGCGGCTCGCCTCCGACCGCAGGGTGCGCGGGATGGAGGGCGTAGCTGATCTGCTGCGTTTGCTCGGTCCGCTCAGTGTTGAGGAAGTCGCGGAACGGCTTCAAGGCGTGGAAACGGCTGAAACCATACAGCAGCTTGTCAGCGCAGATCACCCTGTCACCGCAGATCACTCTGACAGCACCGTTTCCCCGGACGGCACACTTCACCCTGACAGCACCGTTCCCCCGGACAGCACAGAGACGCTGGAGGGAACCGAACACTTGGACGCAACTCCCCCGGCCCCGCCGGGCACGGTCAAGGACGCCGGATCCCATCTCGCCGCGCTCCAGAAGGCCAACCGTGCACTCAAGGTGACCATCGGCGGCGTCGAGCGCTTCGCTGCGGTGGAGGATGCCGCGAGGCTCCGCGACGCAATCGGCGTGCCCCTGCCCATGGGTGTTCCGCTGGCGTTCATTGAGCCGGTCAATGATCCTTTGGGCGATCTGGTCTCCCGGTATGCCCGCACGCACGGACCTTTCACAGCCTCGGAAGCTGCCGCGAGGTTGGGGCTTGGCGTGGCGGTGGTCAACACAGCACTGAAGCGCCTGGCCGGGGACGGCCGGGTGGTGGAGGGCGAGTTCCGTCCGCATGCTGTTGCCGAACCCCAGCCCACGGCGCAAGGAACAGATCCGGAACTGATGTCGCCGGACGCACCACCGTCCAGCGAGTGGTGTGATGCGGAAGTCCTCCGAAAACTGCGTCGGCGTTCCCTCGCTGCACTCCGCGCCGAAGTGGAGCCCGTGGACACCGCCGCTTACGGGCGGTTCCTGCCGGCGTGGCAAAACATCACCGCTCCCGGCAAGTCCCGCAGCCAGGCGCTGCGCGGACTGGACGGGATCATCACGGCTGTGGACCAGCTCTCCGGAGTTCCCATCCCCGCCTCAGCCTGGGAGCCGCTGGTGCTGGCAAGCCGGGTGGCGGACTACAAACCGGCCATGCTGGACGAACTGATGGCCGCCGGCGAACTCCTCTGGTCCGGAGCGGGGTCGCTGCCCGGAAATGATGGCTGGATCAGCCTCCACGTGGCCGACTCCGCCGAACTCACGCTCAACCCCTCCCCGGAGTTCGAACCCGGCGATGCCCAGCAGCGGCTCCTGGAGCACTTCAGCGCAGGCGGTGGCTACTTCTTCCGGCAACTCACCGACGTGGCCGGTGGCATGGACTCAGTGTTGAGTGACGACGCCGTGGTCTCGGCGCTGTGGGACCTGGTCTGGGCCGGCCGGGTCACGGGTGACACTTTCGCTCCCGTACGCGCCATGATCGCCGGTGGAAAGACAGCCCACCGGCAAGTCGCGAAAGCACCAAGGGCACGGGCGCCACGGCTGAGCCGCCTGGGCCGCTCCCATGGCACAGGTCTGCTGGGCTCCCCCGGACTTACAGGTGGCCGGTACGGGGCGGTTTCAGGCGGAATAGCTGCTGCGCCGCCGTCGGCCGTGGGCCGCTGGTCCGCCCTGCCTGCCCCGGAACTGGATCCCACCATCCATGCCCGTGGCACGGCCGAACTGCTGCTGGACAGGTATGGCGTGGTCACCCGCGGTTCGGTCATGGCGGAGAACATCATTGGCGGCTTCGGGCTCATGTATAAGGTGCTGGCCCGGTTGGAGGAAGCAGGCCGTTGCCGCCGCGGCTACTTCATTGAACATTTGGGAGCTGCCCAGTTCGCCGTTCCTGCAACAGTGGACCGGTTGAGATCCTTCACGGAGGACGCCCGCATTTCCAAAGCGGAGCCGTCGGCCCTGGCGTTGGCAGCAACGGATCCCGCGAATCCGTACGGAGCGGCACTTCCTTGGCCTGCGTTGTCCGTAGATGCCGGCTCCGGGCACCGCCCCGGACGCAAAGCCGGTGCGCTGGTGGTGATGGTCGACGGCGCGTTGGTCCTTTACGTCGAACGCGGCGGCAAGACGCTGCTCACCTTCAGCCAGGACGATACCGTGCTCACACTGGCAGCGCAGGCGCTGGTGGATGTGGTGCGCCGGGGCGCGGTGGACAAGCTCTTCATGGAGAAGGTTAACGGCCATGACCTCCTCGAAACCCCTATAGCCGTCGCACTGGCTGCGGCCGGTGCCTACTCCACTCCGAAAGGACTCCGGATCCGTGCCTGAGGGCGATTCCATTTGGCGCGCTGCGTCCCGGCTGAACGAGGCCTTGGCCGGGCAAACCATCACAGCCTCCGACTTCCGTGTGCCCCGCTTCGCCACCTTGAACCTTGCGGGCTGGACCATGACCGAGGTGGTCCCCCGGGGAAAGCACCTCCTGATGCGCCTCGCCGGCCCCGTGGATGAGGAACCCGGTGCCAGCAAAAAGCCGCGCGCCCTGACAATCCACTCCCACCTGAAAATGGAGGGGAACTGGATGATCTATCCTCCGGGGGGACGATGGACCAAGCCCGGCCATACGGCACGGTGTGTGCTCCGCACAGCTTCGGCTGACGCGGTAGGGTTCTCGCTGGGCATCCTGGAAGTGGTGCCGACTGCTGAGGAAGACAAAATTGTTGGACATTTGGGGCCGGACCTCTTGGGCCCTGACTGGGACGAAGAAGAAGCCCTGCGCAGGCTCCGGGCCGAGCCGGACGTCACCGTCGGTTTCGCATTGCTGGACCAGCGGAAACTCGCTGGCATCGGCAACATCTACCGTTGCGAAGCCTGCTTCCTCTCCGGCATTCACCCCACACTCCCGGTTCGTGATGTTCCGGACCTGGCCAAAACAGTCAACGACGCCAAGCGACTCCTGGGTGAAAACCTCGGTCCCGGTCGGCGCACCACCCTCGGCCCGCGGGCCATGCGGCCCGGATACTGGGTTTACGGGCGGGAACGCCAGCCGTGCCGCCGATGCGGCACCACTGTCCGTCGCGCTCTCCTTGCTGCGCCGGATGGGACAGAGGAACGGGACATCTACTTCTGCCCGCGCTGCCAGCCGGCCCCGTAGCTTGTTGGGCGGATGGATTGACGGGCGTGGCTGGCTTGTGGGGCGCACCGCGGCTGGCTTGTTGTGCACGGCTAGCTTGTTGGGCCCGTAGCTTGCTGGGCGCAGCTGGCTTGTTGGGCGCACCGTGGCTGGCTTGTTGGCGGCACCGCTGGATTGACGGGCGCGGCAGGCTTGTTGTGCGCAGCTAGCTTGTTGGGTGCCGTAGCTCGTTTGGCCCCGTAGCTTGTTGTGCACGGCTGGATTGACGGGCGCAGCTGGTTTGTTCGCCGGGGCTACCTGTCGGGCCGGCCAGCGCCGCAGGCCAGCGCCGCAGGCCAGCGCGCCTCGAAGCAGCCTCTTCACGACGCTGTAGGAGCTGCCTCAACGGTTTCCACGGGGTCTGTTGCCGGACCAGAAGCCATGCCGTCAGTTGTCTTGGCCCGTTCCGGCACCATGAACTTCGGCAGCAGCACTTGCACGATCGGGCCAATCGCTACGGCATAAACGACGGTTCCCACGCCGACGGAGCCTCCCAACAGGAACCCCACGGCCAGGACCACCACTTCGATGCCCGTGCGCACCAACCTGACGGACCATCCGGTGCGGCGGACCAGACCCGTCATCAGGCCGTCGCGGGCACCGGGGCCAAGCCTGGCCCCGATGTAGCAGGCAGAGGCGATGCCGTTGAGTACCACGGCTCCCGCAAGCATGGCGATCTGGCCGCCAAGGTGGGTGACCTCAGGAATGAGCCACAGTCCCAGATCGGCGAAGAGTCCTACGAGCACCGCGTTGGCGATGGTTCCGATCCCCGGCATCTGCCGCAACGGAATCCAGAGGAGCAGGACCAGGAAGCTGACCGCGATGACCACCACTCCCATGCTGAAACCGGTCTTCTGGGACAGGCCTTGATGGAATACATCCCAAGGATCCAAGCCCAGGCCAGCCCGGATGAAAATGGCCAAGGAGATGCCATACATCGCTAGGCCGATCAGGAGTTGTGTGATTCTTCGGGTCATCATGGTGTCCATCTTCCAAGAGAACTGGCCTTGTAATCCATAGCCAGTTTGGAATACTGGTCTTATGTCCGGCTCACTGAACCCCACTGCCCTCCTCCGCCTCCTGGGCGCTTGGAATTCCGGCGTCCTGCCCGCCTACCGCGAGTTGGCCGACGTCGTGCGTTTGTTGGTAATGGATGGGCGCATCCCGCTGGACGTCGCGCTGCCCAGCGAACGCGCGCTGGCCCAGACACTTGGCGTCAGCCGCACCACGGTCACGGCGGCCTATGCGAGCCTGCGCGAGCAGGGGTTCCTCACCGCCGGGCAAGGCAGCCGCGGACGGACATGCATCCCGCATCGCTCAACGCCGGTCAGCGCGCCGGGGCTTGCGGTTCCGGACGGGCTGCTGGACCTCGCCTATGCATCGCTGCCCGCCGCGGGTGAAGTTGTGCACAGGGCATTCGCGGAAGCACTGACCGAACTCCCTGCGCTCTTGCCGGGTTTCGGGTACGACGCCGTCGGAGTACCCGCCCTGCGTGAAGCCATTGCGGAAAGGTACACGGCCGAGGGCGTACCCACCACGGCGGGTCAGATCCTGGTCACCTCGGGCGCCCAGCACGCCCTGAACATCGTGCTGCGCACGCTTGCCGGAAAGCAGGACCGGGTCATGGTGGAACACCCCACCTATCCCAATGCCTTGGACGCCATCCGCGCTGCCGGCTGTAAGCCTCTTCCGGTCGCGCTACCGGCATTGGAGTCAAGTACCTCGCCGGCCTGGGATATCGATGCGATGGTCGCCACCATGAACCAGCAGCGACCCGCCATGGCTTACCTCGTGCCGGACTTCCACAACCCGACAGGACGCATTATGTCGGATTTGCAGCGGAGGCGCCTTGCCCGCGCCGCAAGCGCGTCCGGGACGGTGCTGGTGGTGGACGAGACGCTGCGCGGGTTGAACCTCGACGGCGCCCGCACCGCTCCGATGTCATCGTTCAGTTCGTCAGTGGTGTCCATTGGGTCGCTGAGCAAGTCCCATTGGGCAGGTCTTAGGACCGGGTGGATCCGGGCTGACGAAGCCATGATTACCCGTTTTGTTGCGACGAGGACAGTCATGGACTTGGGCGGACCCGTGGTGGAGCAATTGGCAGCGGCACGCTTGGTGCGGGCCTACACCGAGCCCTTGGATGCCCGGCTGGAAGAACTTCGGCACAACAGGGACGCGTTGATGGGGTTGCTCGCCGAACACTTGCCGTCATGGGAGGTAGAGCGGCCACGTGGCGGCCTGACTCTCTGGTGCCGGCTTCCTTCGCCCTGCAGCACTGCATTGACCGTTCTGGCGCCGGACTTCGGCCTCCGCCTGGCCGCGGGCCCCCGCTTCGGAGTGGGCGGGGCGTTCGAGCAGTACATGCGCGTGCCCTTCACCTTGCCGCCTGCGCAGTTGGAGTTTGCCGTCGGTGCGCTCCGCGCCGCCCAGGACAAGCTCGACGCCGCTCCGCACCTGCGCCGGACCCTCAGGGCCGAGCGGCCCGCCGCCGTCGCGGTCGCCTAAGGGGTGGCCCGCACCACCTCCGAAGTGACCCAACTGAGTCACAGTTGATGCCGTTTTGAGGGTGCAAAACGGCATGTGCTGCTACTTGGTTTGGTTTGTGGATCGCGCCCGCGCGCCCATGCGTTGCTTCGCCGTGTTGCTGCCGGGGCCTACGGGAATATGCGAGGTTGCCTTGGCCAGGCCAAACTCCGGCATCCCGTTGTAAACCACTTCAATGCCCGACGCCGGAACCTGGTACGTCTCGTGCCATACGCCGATGTCCCCGCTGCCCGCGATCTCCTTCATGAATTTCCGCCAAGGGCCCAGATGCGGCGAGTCCCTGTCAGCGGCGAAGGCGCGGAGATGCTCCGGGCTTTCCCAATAGCTGAGCAAAATGGTGGTCCGCCCAAACCACTGTTCGCTTCCCAGCAGTCCAGCCTCTGGGTTCGACGCCAAGTGGCGCATCATCACGGGCATTGCGGAGGCCACCTGTGCCAGACGGCCCATCTTCCACCACCTGTTGGCACGCATTCCGATGAGGAAGACGGTCACGGCGTCCCGCTCGATGTCCGCGGTGTAGCGCCCGGGGAAAATCTCCTGTGCCATGTGCATCCTTCCAGGGTGCTGGTTTCATAACATTGTTATGAAACCATGTTATGAAACACTTGGAGACATGGCAAGACCCATCGTTCATGATCAACAGGTTCAGCAACGGCTTTTGGATGTCACCGCCGAACTCGTGGACCGGGAAGGACCTGCCCGCGTCACCCTTCGGGACGTCGCTGCCGCGGCGCAGACCTCCACTACCGCGATCTACTCCCTCTTCGGCGGGAAGGCGCAACTGCTGACGGCCGCCGTCGACGACGGTTTTCGCTCCTTCGGCGAGTCCCAAAAGGAAGCCGCCAAAGACGGACTCCTGGGACTCGGGCGGGCATACCGGGTGTGGGCGTTGGAACATCCGGCCCTGTACCGGCTCATGTTCGGCGGCGCCCTGGCCGCCTACGTGGATTGCAGCCCGACGCCGGAGGTCGCCTCGGATTCGATGCTCCCCCTGGTGGAGGCGGTCATGGCCGCCCAGTCAACGGGCACCCTGGGCAAGGAGGATCCCAACGTGGTGGCCATGGCCATCTGGGGGCAGGTCCACGGGCTGGTCAGCCTTGAACTGGCGCAAATGAATGACCCCGCCACGGACTGGGCCGGCATCTACGAGGCGGCCCTGGGATCCGTAGCACGGGCCTGGGCCGCCTAGTCGCGCAGGAAAACCGCCCGACTTATACGTACACCTTTTCAAAAAACGCACCCCAGGCCTTGGCCGTGAGTTCGGAATCTCCGGAACCACTGAAGTCGTGCACCGTCATGCCCACCGGAGCACCGAAGGCATTACGGCCAAAGAAGCGGTAGAGGGCATCGCCCGTCCGCAAGCCCAGGAAGTTCTCGTTGGAGAAGTCGACCTCGCCGCTGAGCCGCCCCACGCCTTCGACGTCCACGTCAACGGCCGTCCCTGCTGCAGTGCCATCCACGCCCAAGGCCCGCTTCAACTGCACGAAACCGTCGGAAGTCTGGGAGGCGGCGGGGGCCTGGATATCCGTGAAGACCACCGGCTTGCCGTCGAAGTACTGAAGATATTGGGCCAGCGTGTGGAGGTAGAACGCCGTGTGCTTGCTGGCGCCGTCGTACTGCTCGTCCCAGTTGTCAGCAAAGATGCCGCTATGGACGTAGTGGAGCTTGGCGCGGCCGCCTTCGAGCGGCTCCAGAACATGCTCCAACTGGTTGAACCAGCCATCCGGGCCGTCCATCCGGGACACCAAATGCGCGGGGAACTCCTCGGTGGTCTTCACGGCCGGCCACTGATCGGTGGGGAACATCCACGATGCCGTGTCTGCGGTGACGGCATTCCACACCCGCTCAGGGGTGCCGGGCAGTTCGGTGTCCGCCACGATTTCGAATTTCCGGTTGTCAGTCATTGCTGTGGTCCTTATCTGCTGTGTGATCGGTTGGGGTCTCTTGCTGCGATGTTGCTTTGAGTGCGGGATGAAGCACGACGACGAGCCGGTGCTTGCGCGCCCCGCCCGCCTCTGCGGCAGCGCCGCCGTCGTGGTACTTGTCCACCAGCCGGGTCACCGCCACCCCCAGCTCTTCGGCAAAGGCGGCGCGCTCCGCGGCAGAGCGGAAGGTAATCTCGCCGTCGATGGCGAAGCTGGCCAGCTTCTTCTTGGCCAGGGCTGCGCCGGAAATAAGCTTGCCCATTTCCTGGACGGTTCGCGAGGCCAGGGAGAGCAGCCAGAAGGCGGAAAAGCGGTCGGCAAAGCGTCGGGGGTCCGGCGCCACGGATGCCAGGGCGATGGGCGAAATCAGGTACGAGGCCGCCGTCGCACGCACCACGCGCTCGGTGACGTTGCCCTTGCGGCGCTCCTCCACCAGCTCAACCAGGCCGTGCCGCTCGAGCGACTTCAGGTGGTAGTTCACCTTTTGCCGCGGCAGGCCGACTTTGAGGGCCAGTTGCGTGGCGGACGCGGGCTCGGCGAGCTCGTGGAGGATGCGGGTACGGATCGGGTCCAGCGACGCTTCCGCCGCGGCCGGGTCCTCGATCACTTCAATGTCCAACATGCTTCAAGTATGCTCACCGACAACTTTTCTTGTCAAGAACTATTTTCTCGTCGGTGGTCCTAGCGTTGTGAGGTCCGCTCTCCACGCTTTAGCGCAGCCAAAGCACGCAAAGCGGGCCACGCAACGCAGCCACAGTAGAATTGTCCGGTGATGCAATCCCCCCTCCCCGTGCGCGACGGCGTAAACGCCACCCGCCTCCGCCTGCCGGACGAGGGCCCGTGGATCACCACCATGGACTACATGATGCACCGCTGGGGACACATAGATCCCCAAGGAATTGAAGATCGGTTCGACGCCGGCGAGATCGTTGGCGAAGGCGGCGTGCCGCTGGACCGGAGCACCAAACTGGAGGACCACACCTTCATTTGGTACTACCGCACCCTCCCGCCCGAGACTCGGCTGCCCGTGGAGATCAACATCCTCCACCAGGACGAGCACATCCTCGTAGTAGACAAGCCGCACTTCCTGCCCACCACTCCCGGGGGTACCTACATCCAGGAATCCGCCCTGGTCCGCCTCCGGAACCTGCTGGACCTCCCGGACCTCATCCCCATGCACCGCCTGGACCGCATGACCGCCGGACTCCTGCTCCTCTCCACCAACCCCGAAACCCGGGGAAAGTACCAGGTCCTCTTCGAGAAGCGCCAGGTCCAGAAGGAATACGAGTGCGTGTCCGCCGCGACGCCCGCCGCAGGGTATCCCGCCGTCGAATTCCCCGCCGTGGTCCGCAACCGCATGACCAAGTCGCGCAGCTACCTGCTTGCCGAAGTCATTGACGGCGAACCGAACGCAGAAACGCGCATCGAACAGACAAAAACGTTCGACGCCGGCACTCACCAGCGCGCGCTGTACCGGCTGGAGCCACACACCGGAAAAACGCATCAGCTCCGGGTCCACATGGCATCGTTGGGCCTGGGCATCATCAACGATGCTTTCTACCCTGAACTGCTGGACAAGGCTCCGGACGATTACACCAAGCCGCTCCAGCTTCTGGCCCGTGGCATCCGGTTCGTCGATCCAATCACCAGGCAACCCGTGGAGTACCGCAGCCGGTTGGAGCTCAGCGAAGCCCACGGCTAAGGAACCGGCCGCCGGCGTGGGGCGCCCGCGTTACTGCCTCCCGCGTCACGGCCGCCCGCGTCACTGCCCCGGCGTCAGGTGGTCGAATACCAGGTTCGTTTGAGTGTTTGCGATGGCCGGATCCGAGGCCAGATGCACTGCGATGAAATCCCTGAGCTCCTTGGGAGTGCCGCAGGCTACGTGCATGAGGAAATCTTGGTCTCCGGCCAACAGGAAAACGCTCTGGACGTTGGGCAATGCCCGCAAACGCTGACCAATGGCCAGCATTTTGTTGCGAGCTTGGGAATTCACCCGTACCGAAATCAACGCGTACACCAGGAGCCCCAGGGCCTCGAGGTCCACCGAAGCATGGAATCCGCGGATGATCCCGGCGTCACGCAAAGCCCGCACCCGCCCGAGGCACGTTGAAGGGGCGATCCCTGCCTTCGAGGCAAGGACATTATTGGGGATCCTGGCGTCCGCCATGAGTTCTTTGAGGATCAGCCGGTCTGTCTCGTCGAGCCGAACCCGGTTCGGAAGAGACCCGTGAGTCCGGGCTATCGGTGAATCGGGCACGAACACTCCTCCAATTATTTTGTGATGCTTCGAAATCCTTGGTAACTACCTGAGCTGGATTCTATCTTGAACCGATTTGCAGAATCGACGAGGAGGTCGCGATGGGCAGTTTCAACAAGATCCAGGAACGTGAAGGTGGGCTCAAACGGCAGCTCACATCCCGGCAGATGACCATGATTGCCCTGGGCGGTGCCATCGGCACGGGACTCTTCCTGGGGAGCAAGTTCGCCATCGGCCTTGCCGGCCCCAGCGTGATCATCAGCTATGCCATTGGTGGGCTGATTGCCCTGCTCCTGATGGGCAGTTTGTCGGAGATGACTGTGGCCCACCCGACGTCGGGCTCGTTCGGTGCGTTCGCAGAGCACTACGTGAGCCCGCTGGCCGGCTTCCTGGTGAAGTACATGTATTGGTCCTGCATTGTGCTGGCGGTGGGAACAGAGGTTACCGCCGTAGGTGAATACATGAAGCTCTGGTTCCCCAACGTGCCCTCACTACTCTGGGTCATCTTTTTCTCCGCGGTTCTGATCGCTGTCAACACCATGAACGTCAAGGTGTTCGGAACTCTGGAGTACTGGTTCTCCAGCATCAAGGTCTTCGCGATCATCGCCTTCATCGTGCTGGGCGCTTACATCGTGTTCGGCACCCGCACCGAAGGAACGGGTTTCCAGAACTACACAGCCGAAGGCGGCTTCTTCCCCAACGGCTTGTCCGGCACCTGGTTCGCCGTGATCGTGTCCATCTTCAGCTACCTCAGCATCGAAATGATCGCCATCGCGGCCGGGGAAGCAAAAGACCCCGCAACAGCTGTGAAGAAGGCCTTCCGCACCACCATCGCCCGGTTGCTTTTGTTCTACATCGTTACGCTTGCTCTCATCCTCGCCATCGCGCCAGTCAGCCAGATCCTGGCGGGCGGCAGCCCCTTCGTCACCGTCATGCAGAACCTTGGCATCCCCTTCGCGGACAGCCTGCTGACCTTCGTGGTCATCATCGCCGCGCTCTCGGCCATGAACAGCCAGCTGTACATCTCCACCCGGATGATCTTCAGTCTTTCCCGCAGCGGCGACGCTCCGGCCGTGTTCGGTAAGCTGCGTTCCAACGGGGCCCCCGTGAATGCCCTGGTGCTCTCCACGGCAGGAATCGCCATTGCCACGGTGGTCTACGCGATGTTCCCCGAGACTGCTTTCACTTTGATGATGGCCATCTCCATGTTCGGGGCAATGTTTACCTGGTTCATGATCTTCGTGACCCACTGGTTCTTCCGCCGCAGCATGAAGCGCAGCGGCACGGAACTTTCCTACAAGACCCGTTTCTACCCCGGCGGCACCATCCTCGGCGCCGTACTCATGCTCGCCATTGCCATCAGCACGCTGGGCACCTCGGCCTTCAACATGACGCTGGTCTTTGGCCTGCCGTCGTTGGCCCTCTTCACGGTCCTGTTCTATGTGGTCAAACGCCGCAAACGCCACTCCGAGGCTGGCACGTCCTCGGATCAGGGTGAGGAGTCGAACACAGTCCGGAAGACCGCCGTCGTTCCTTCCGAAAACAGCACGAACTCCACCACCTCAAGCCGGCTGTCCGCTGGCGCACCTGAGGAAGACGGCGACGAAAAGGACCTGACGGCGTCGAACGCTACCTCTGCGACCTGACGGGCGTCCCAGCCGTAGATACCGGCGCTGATCGCTGGGAAGGCGATGGAACGGGCACCAAGGCCGGCCGCCACCTTCAGGCTTTCGTGGAAACAGGACGCGAGCAGCGCCGGGTCCGTCTGTCCGGCGTGCCGGTTTGGGCCCACGGTATGGATCACCCACGTGGCAGGAAGCAAGAACCCGGGGGTCGCGACGGCGGCACCCACCGGCAGCCCGTCCGGCAACTCCGTGCGTCGTAGCTCGCGGCACGCGGCAAGGAGCTCCGGGCCCGCGGCCCTGTGAATCGCGCCGTCCACTCCCCCTCCACCGAACAATGAGGAATTGGCGGCGTTGACGATCGCATCCACCGTGCGGGTGGTGATGTCTCCTTGCAGGACTTCGATTTCCATGGCGCCAGTCTCCCGCCGAAGCGGCAGGAGCGGCAAGTGCGGTACCTTGTGCCCATGGACATCACCGCCCCGGCTACATGGGGATCCGCTATCTACCTGTGGATCGTTCCGATGGTGCTGGGCGACGCCTTCTTCCCGCCCATTCCCTCAGAGATGGTGGTGATCACCGGAGGCGCACTCGCCGCCGACGGCCACGCCAACTTCTGGCTGATCCTGGTGCTCGCCGCCTTCGCATCCTGGCTCGGGGACATGGCGGTCTATGCGTTGTTCAAGCGGCGCATCAGCCACGTCCTGGACCGATGGTCATGGGGTCGGCGTGTCCACCGCGGAATTCACGAGGCCATCGCCAAAGCCGGCCGATCCTCCACTTACGGCGCCATCATCGGCGCGCGGTTCATCCCCGGCGGCAGGCTCGCCACCTCGTCCGCCGCGGGCATCGCCAACGTTTCGGTCCGCGGTTTCAGCCTCTGCGCCGGCTTGGGCGCAGTCCTCTGGGCCGTATGGCAAGTCGGCCTTGGCTACTTCACCGGGTCCACCACCAGGCTTCCCTTTTGGGCGAGTTCGCTGATCGGAGTGGGTGTAGGGCTGGTGATCGGCGTAGTGGTTGGCCTGATCGTCACACGGCGTCGCGGGAGCCGCTCCCCCGTGGAAGAACCGTTCGACGCCGACAACCCCGGCGACGTGCCCCAGCCTGACTAAAGCCGCGGCGTTCCTAGACCGGAGACCAACGTCCGCGGTTGCGGCGCAGGACGTACAAACTTCCTGTAATGGCCACACGCTCCACGGCGTCACGCATCATGGCTGCCGACGTCCGGGCTTCGTCGTTCTCACCGCTGTAATCACGATCGCCCACGGTGAAGCGGAGGCTGATCTGGGGGACGCCGCCCACGATGTCCAACTGGTTCGACTCCACGTGGTGGCGGGTTTCCAGGGCTTCGACAGCTGCGGCCATCACTGATTCGGGCGCATTTCCCGGTCTGAGGCCAGTGATCTTCAATTTGGTTTGGAACGACGGCATCCCACCACCCTAACCCTCTGTCACATCCCCCACCCCAGGGCCGAACCCTCTGTCACATCCCCCACCCCGGGGCCGAACCCTCTGTCACATCCCCCACCCTTGGGCGGAACCCTCCGTCAGCAGGTGATATAGGGATCCGTCCGAACCCCGGGGGATGTGGGAGAGCGTTGCCTAGCCGGTGTTGCGAAGGCCTGCGGCCACGCCGTTGACGGTAATGAGCATGGCGCGCTGGAGCCGTTCATCGATTTCGGCCCCGGACACGGACTCTTCACGTACGCGGCGGAGCAGTTCCACCTGAAGGTAGCTGATCGGGTCCAGATACTGGTCACGGATTTCCAACGAGCGCTTGAGTGTCGGTTGAGCATCGAGGAGTTCAATCTCGCCGGTCAGCCGCTCAATCTCGGCCACGGTGAGCTCATACTCGTCGCGGATCATGTGGAACAAGCGGTGCAGCTCTTCCGGCACCAGAGAGGACACGTAATGTCCGGCGATCTCCATGTCGGTTTTGGCCAGCGTCATCTCCACATTCGAGATCACCGAGCGGAAGAAGTGCCAGCGGTCCATCATTTCGATGAGCTGATCGGTGTTGCCTGCCTCCCGGGCGGCCTTCAGCCCGGAGCCCACGCCGAACCAGCCCGGAACGATCTGCCGGGACTGGGTCCAGCCGAAGACCCAAGGAATGGCACGCAGACCACCCAGACCCGCGCCGGAGTCCGGCCGCTTGGACGGTCGCGACCCAATGTTCAACGAACCCAACTGCTCCACCGGAGTTGAAGCAAGGAAATAGGCGGGCAGATCGGGATCGTCGATCAGGGTCCGGTACCGGTGGAACGCTGAGTCCGAGATGGTTTCCATGACATTCGCGTAGCGCTCGCGCTCGTCCTCGGACGTACGGGGCGTCCGGTGCAGGGCCGAGCCCTGCATGACAGCTGCCAGGGAAAGTTCAAGATTTTCGCGGGCAAGTTCCGGCAGGGAGTACTTATCCGAAATGACCTCACCCTGCTCAGTGAACTTGATCTCACCTTCAAGGACACCATTCGGCTGGGCCATGATGGCGTCGTAGGTCGGTCCGCCACCGCGGCCCACGGAACCGCCCCGGCCATGGAACAGACGGACACGCACACCGTGTTTGGCCGCCACATCACGCAGTTTGCGCTGGGTCTTATGGATTTCCCACTGACTCGTCATGACGCCGGATTCCTTGTTGGAATCGGAGTAGCCCAGCATCACTTCCTGGACATCGCCGCGAAGGCGAACGAGTTCCCTGTACGACGGATCGGACAGCAGCTGGTCCACAATTTCCGCAGATGCGCGCAATTCCTCCACGGTTTCCAGTAGCGGGGCGAATCCGATCTTGGCGTGCGGTTTCGCGCCGAAGAGGTCGATCAAGCCGGCCTCACGGGCCAAAACCGCTGCGGCCAGGACGTCATCGGCTCCACGGGTCATGGAGATGATGTAAGTCTCCACAACATCCGGTCCATACGTGTGGAGCGCTTGCCGGATGCTCCGGAAGACGTCGTAGGTGCCGTCAGCGGTGCCCTCAAGCTTAATGGGGTGCCCCGAAAGTGGGCGGTGGGAAGCCAATTCAGCTCCCAGGAACGCGAAGCGCTCCTCACGGCTCAGGCCGCCATAGGGCTTTTCCGTGCCGAGCCGGTCCACGAGCTGACCCACGGCATCATGGTGGTAATCGGCGTGTTCGCGGATGTCCAGCGTGGCCAAGTGAAGGCCGAAGGCGGCGAGCGCCCGGCGAACGCGGGCCAGCGCGCCGTCGGCCACCAGCGCGGCCGAATGGTTGCGCAGCGAATCCTCGAGCAGCCCGAACTCTGCCAGCAACTCGGACGTGGTGGCATAGTCGCGGCCGGGCTCATGATAGGTCGAGGCAGAAACGCGGCGCCCGGTGTTGATGAGCTTGGCCTTGATGCACGTCAGTTTGAGCCTGTACGGTTCCTGCGCGTTCAGTTCAAGAATGCGCTTGTCCAGCCCGGGCAGGTTCTTGAGGTCCTCCGTGATGGAGTCCAACAGCACCTGGTCGGCGCCAAAGAGTGCCGTGGAGTTGGAGAGCACAGAAATGAGTTCGTCGATCAAGGCAATGCTGATGCGCACGGCGTTCTGGTTCTGCAGTTGCAGGATTTCGCGGGTTACAGCGGCCGTGACGTTCGGGTTGCCATCGCGGTCTCCGCCAATCCATGAACCGAAACGCAATGGCGCAGCCGCTGCCGGAAGTGTGACCCCGTGCTCAGCCAGAAGCTCAGACAAGTCCGTCAGCATCTCCGGCATGGCGTCGGTGAGAATGCTGTTCAAGTAATAGATGGCGTTTCGCGCCTCGTCCACGGGCGTCGGGCGTACCTGGCGCAGCTCATCTGTCTGCCACATCTGGTCGATGATTTCGGCGAGTTGCCGGTCCTGTCGACGACGTGCGGAGGTGCCCTCAGTCGTCGGCTCCGCCAGGACATCCGAAAGCTTACGGACCTTGTCCAGCACGGAACGGCGGGAAGCTTCGGTGGGGTGCGCCGTGAATATGGGGCGGACGTCGAGTTCATTGATCACGTCCTGCAGGACCTGTGGACCAGCCTGTCCGGCAATCTCAGAAACAGCCTTCGCCAGCCAGCCATCCTTCTCCTGCCGGGTGCGGAGTCCGCGAACGCGATGAACCTGTTCGGCTGCGTTGGTGAGGTGGAAGTAAAAGGCGAAGGCCCGTACAAGGTCGGTCGCCTGGTCCAGCGGCAGGGAGGCGAGCAATTCACGGACCTGGGCGACGACGTCGTGCGCGCTCCAAGGCCCGGTGGCATCGGCACCGCCGCGCGCCGCTTCCTTGGATTCCTTGGTCAGCAAACGGACCTGCTCTACGAGGTCGAGCAGTTCGGGACCGTGCTGACGGACCAGCGATTCGCCCAGGAGGGTGGAAATGCGGCGCACGTCCGCTCGCAGTTCGGCAGCGAGATCAGTGTCTTGCGGGGCAGTGTGAACCATGGATGCATACCTTCGGGATCTGGTTTTGGCCCGTACACTGCGCTGGATACTGTGAGCCGGATTACTAGGGTTTCCTACGGGATCTTACCCGCACCGAACTCCACCCATGGAATGCGTCTCAGATTTTGGCGTCACGCTGCGGGGTCCGTCCTGTCCGGCAGAACCACCTTGCCGCTCATGAGCTCTTCGTGCGCGGCAGCAGGCCCGGCGGAGAGTTGTTCGTGCCGGCGCTGGCGCATCTCTTCAATCGCAGCAGCAGCCTCCACCCTTGTGGGCGCACCGGTTGCAGGTTCAATCATGGACAGGACACTTCCCAACGTTCCTGTTGCACCCTTCGTTGGAACTCCTCGTTGGACAAGCCGTGTGCCGGCCCAAATCGAGCCAAGTATCAGGGCACTGCTGACCACGATTGCGACCACTGCATCCATCCCCATGCGGTCAGCGTACTCCCCGGGGAATCGGCTCAACAGCCCGCACCTCCCTGGTCCAGGCCTTCCTCAGTTCCTCCCAGTGCTGGTCCTCCATGAGGCTGGCCGGAGTCACAGACACCGAAGTGGCCCCGCCGAGCGCCGCCTCCCGCAAAGCTGTACCGAACACCCGCGCCGATATCCGGCCCTCATTGGACCAAAGTCCCACCGACAACGACATGCGGGAGCCCGCACGGCGGTTCATTGATTCAGCTAATTCCCTGGTCTTTGGTGACCGTTCGCTGTTGAGCCCCACGTACTCCCACACGTGAAGCCGGTCCGCCTCCGTGAGCAGGAGATCGTAGTCATGTCCGCTGTCCGCCCGGTCCCCGGACGGTGAATCGCGCGGCGAGCGCACGTCCATCTCCACCTTGACGCCGTGAGGTTCGACGGCGGCACTCACCTTGCGCACGATGTCCCCCATGGCTTCGCTGCGCCAGGTGTTGATACGCGGGTCTGACGCATCGATGGATCCGTCACCGTTCCGGGGCCAATCCGTGGAGCCGGTGGTGGCTTTGAAGTCCTCGAGGTCGTCGCGGCCAAACGTGAAGTCGTCGAACATGAGCTCAGTGATGTTCACCGCCGTGGGCGTGTACTTCATGGCGACTGCAGCAGCCAGGGAAGCCAGTCGTGTTCCGGCTTCTCCGTGCCTCAACGAGTTAACGCTCGCAAAGGAATCGGAAGCCGTCCCGTCAACACTGCGCCCCGCGATGGCGGGGTCGTCCTTCAGCGCGCGGCCCAAAAGGGCGTCGATGGTCAGGACGACATCGCGCTTGCTTCCGTCGTTCGCGGTCTCAAGCGCCGTGATGGACTCCGCCACAAAGTCCCGTCCTGATTGGGAGACCTCACTGGACTCCGAACCTGCGTGCCCGGGCCACGGGAAGGCCGTCCAGTCGGTGCGTCCAACGGAGATGGATACCGCCGTGGCACTGACTGAGTCCAAACGTTCTGAGAGTTTGCCAAGGTAGCCGGGCTCACTGTTCACCACGTCCTCAAAGCCCAGGTTGACCATGCGATCCCCTGGTACCGCAACTGGTTGGCCGGCACACCCGGCCAGCACCAGGCTCGAGGCCAATAGTGCTCCCGTTAACCCGGTAGCCGATCCGCGTTTCAAGCGCTCACCCCTTCCCGGATTTTGGCCTCTGCCGCTATCACGCTGACGACGCCGGTCCGCTGCAATTTGTTCCACTTGGCCGGGCTGCCCCTTATTTCCTTGACGATGGCGCTGGTCAGGGCCATCCCCACAAAGACTGAATAGAAGGGCCACAAAGGGAGGGTCCACAGGAAACGCAGATCCCGCCAGGAACGGTTGAGGCCGATGGAGAAACAGACCAGTGACAAGGACACGAAGAGTCCCAGCCAACCAAGAATCGCGAACACCTGCCCTGACACCGGACCCACCCCGGCGATATACAGGAAGGGCAGGACAGCCAGGATGGCCAACTGCAGAACCGGGATTACCACCATCGTGATGGCGTTGAAGACAAGAAACATGCCAAACAGCCCGTAACGGCGCCGCCCGAGCATGCCCGCATGCATTCGCAGTGTTTGCAACAGCCCGCGCGACCAGCGAACGCGCTGACGCCAAAGTCCGCCCATGGTGGAAGGTGACTCAGCGTAGACCAACGCATTGGGTTGGAATCGAACACGGAAGCCTGCCTTGTAGACCCTCCACGTCAGTTCAAGATCCTCGCCCAAGGTGTCCTCGTGGAATCCGCCCAACTGCCGGACCAGGTCACTCCGGAAGGCGCCGATGTTCCCGGAGACTATCGGGAGGCAGTGCAGCAATGAAAGTGCCCTGCGGACAAGGCCCGTTCCAACATGGCTCAGGACAGCAAGCATCATGGTTTGGATACGATCAAGATTAACGGGCCGGTCATCACCGCACACCGCACCAACCTTTGGATGGTCAAAACCTTCCAACATGTTCATCAGGGTGTCCGGAGCAAAGATCCCGTCGGCGTCAACGAACATCAGGATGTCGCCGTGCGCTGCGGCGATTCCATGGTTGAGCGCGGCGCCCTTCCCCGCGTTCGCCTGCGACAAAAAGCGCACTCTGTCGTACTGCTGCGACAGGCCCTTCATGATCTCTGCGGTGGAATCGGTGGAACCGTCATCCACCAGAATGACCTCAAGCCGCAGGTATCGGCTCGCCAGGATCGACTCCACACACTTGGTGATAACCACGGCCTCGTTATAACCGGGGACGATCACAGACACCAATGGCCGCTGGCTGAGGACAGAGTAGCGATGTTTTGGAGGCTTGGCGCGGTGGAACCAATTGAAATACAGGGCCAGCGGAACGTAGGCGATCTTGACCACTCCGAAGCTTAGGATCAGCAAGCCGCCGCACTGGACGAACATCAAAGCCGCGTCCAGCAATGTCACACAACCCGTCCCGCCAATGGACCTCTGGCACAACTCCGCAGGACCCGCTCCAGCAGTTCGGGAACGTAGGCGCTGTTGGCGCCGAACCTGGCGTTGACTTCCAGGACTACCGGCGTTCGGTCCCACATGCGGCGAATGTCAATGTCGACCGGACCCACCAAGCCCAGCGCGGCGGATGCTTCCTGCGCCAAGCCTGCGACGTCGGTGGTCTCTTGCCCATCCACTCTTTTGACCGATAGCGCATTTCCAATCCGCCCCTGTTTGAGCTCCACCTTCTCCAGCACACCCACGAGCTCTTCCTGCCCGGAGTCTTGCCAGGGCCGAAAAACCACGGGCGCGTACTCTGTACCCGGCGCAAACCGTTGCACTATCCAGGAATCATCCAGAAAGGACCACGCCTCAGCGGCTTTCCTTGCGCCGTCGGCAGTCCTTTCCAGCAGCTGGACTCCGCGGCCACCTCTCGACACCCTGGGCTTCACCACCAACGACCCGCCAAGGCGGGCCATTGCCTCGTTGATGGAGCTGAAGTCCCCGGGCAATGCGAAATCCGGAACAGACACATTGGCGTTGGCCAGGCACTTCATAGTGAGGTACTTGTCGTTCGCGATCCGCACCGGTGCCGGGTCTGCAATCATGACCTCTACCCCCGGAGCGAAACCATCCCTGGCGTCCGCCACCATCACCAGTTCGTCGCTGACCGTCGGCACTACCAGGTCTATTCCGTGGGCAGCGACGAGCCCGCGGAGTTCCCACAAGTAGCCGGGCGCGCTTGAGGGAGACACCACGGACAAGGCGTCCGCCGTCGACGCGGGAAACCGCTTCATATCGACACCCAGAACCCAGTGTCCGAGGTCCATCAATTGACGTGCCAGCGAGAAGCCTGCCGGCCCGCCAACACCCGTAACCAGCACGCGCACCATTAGAACTCCCCTACGGCTGAGCCGAGCAATCGAACAGGTTCGAAACCTTCTGCATACGCCGTCTTCACCTGTGAACCCCGGAAGGCCGCCAGACTGCGGACCCTTTCGGCGCTCATGTACGGCTTGCCCTTTTGATTCCGGTGCATGCCGACAGCATGGATTTTCACATCCACATATCCGGCGATGTCTACAAAAACGCTGGGATCAAACTGCCTGGTAGATGAGGGGCTCTCAAAACACAGGATCGAGGAGTGCCGCCGTGCCGCGCGCATGGTGGCGCTGTGGACCGCCTGATGATCCTGGTGGTAATCATGGCGGGAATGCGTGATGACGACGTCGGGATGGAAGTCCTCGATTGCTTTCTCGATCGCTTTCACCATCTCCTGCCCGTGCTCTGACAAGTTGGTGTCCTGGAATTGATGGACGTGAACTGCCGTTGCCCCCATGAAGTCCGAGCCTGCAGCAGCCTCAATCACCCGGATACTGCTGTCTCCGCCCTTGCTCCCAGTGCTCATCACCATGGTTCTGACGTCATGGCCGGCATCGGATAGCTTGGCGATCGTGGCTCCACAGGCCAATTCCAGATCATCAGGATGCGCGCCGATGGCGAGGACCCTTCGGGGTTGGAATGCCATTCTGGAAGGAATCCGGAACGCCGGTGCAACCAGGCACGCAAAGATCAAAGCTGTGCCTGCAACCACAACTACCGTGTTCAGCCAGGAAGGATGCGGCCGTCCGACGGCACACCCCGCCAGCGCCGCCAGCAGCAGAATGCCCAGCCCGGCCAGCGTCCAACGAAGCCGATGCGGTGAACTGAACTTCCGCACAAACCAGCTCCGGCCGGGCGGAATCAAAGCCCAGCCAGCCACCAGAATCCCCAACAATCCAGCAACGGCGAACAACGTTGCCTCCATAGTGCCCCCATAACGCATATCGAATCAGCACGGTTTCAATCTCCGAAGACCGCCGTAGAAGTAGTGGGTAGGGAAGAAAATTCGTGACGCCGCACGCCCAACCCGATTAGTAGCGGTAGTCAAACTCCCCCTTGGCCAGCCCGCTCCCGCTCAGGGAGTATGTCAGTACACCGTCGGTCTGGTGGCGCCTGGATTGCACAGTGACATGGAAGTGCAGATCGCTGCGCTGGACTGAATCCGTTGTGCATGTGACTTCAGCGCCGCCCGCCATGGAACAGGACCATCCGTCCGGCGCTTTGATGGAATCCTCCACGATCCGAGAGTCCCTGCCGACGGAAAAGACCGCCGTGCCCGCCCCAAGGGGCCCGGAGCCTGAGGCCTTGAAGTCTATTTCCATGGCCACACCGCGGAAGTAGCCTTCATCAGTGCGCCTGGCAGTACCGGAAACCTTTGCCGGTCCGGGCGCCGACGGCACCTCCGAGGGTGTGGGCGCCGGCGTGGTTGGAGTGGACGTGGGCGTCGGCAGCGGATCCGGAACAAGCGGCGCGACTGGCTCCGTTGGCGGCTCCGGTTGCGGCACTGGTGCCATGGTTTCGAGCGGCAGGGGCGGAACCAAGGCCGAAGGGGCTGGCTCCGATGTGCTTGTTGTGGACGGCGATGGGGTAGCCGGCACCGGGACCTTCTCCAGTGCCGGGGCGCCTGTTTCAACGGCACGCTCTTCCATATAGGCATCAGGGGTCAGTTGATCCACTATGCCCACGGCTCCCAGCGCCAGCCCCACCCCCGCCGCAGCAATGATGGCCATGACGGCGGGTTTGGCCAAGGCAGGAACGGCAAACACCGCTTTTGTTGGCGCCATTCCCCCGAGGACGCCGAGTCCGCCCCCATGGACGGCCCAGGCAGCAGCCGGTATGCCCGTCACCAGGGGAAGAAGGACCACCCTCATGCTGTTCTCAACGTCCTTGAGCTCCGCAAGGGCTGCTGTGCACTTGGAGCAACCATTCAAGTGTTCGCGGACTTTGCGCTCCGTCGCTGTGGAGAGCCCGCCCCGGAGGAAGTTTCCCAGCTTGGTGACGAATGCGGCGCAGCCGTCATCAGGCTGGTCGGCAATGTGGAACTGGAGGTAGTGCCGCCTCAACCCCTCACGCGCGCGAAGTGCCAGTGCGGAAACTGCGTTGGCGGAGAGCCCAAGAATCGGTGCGACCGCCGCGGGCTTCATGCGCTCAACGTCCAGGTACCACAGCACGGCCTGCCACCGTTCCGGCAGGGCCCGGAAGGCTTTTGCCACTGTGTGTGATTCAAAGGCGCTGACTGCAGAATCGGAGTTTGGCAACATTTGGTCCAGGACGGATTCGTCGCTGCTTGGGAGGACCCTGCCGGCCTTTCGATTCCTTTGGTGCGACAGCCTGGTCACGGTGGAGAGCAAGTAGGCCCGGAAAAAGGTATCCGGCCCCTTGCCGGCCACCAGGCTTTGGAGCACGGCTTGGAATGCCTCCGCAACAACGTCCTCGGCATCGCTGGGATTGTCAACGTTGCGCTTGGCTACCGTGGAGGCAATGGATATATGCCGCTCATAAAGCCCGTCGAATGCGGACAACTCGCCGGCACGGACCAACCCGATGAGGTGTCCGTCGCTGTCGACGTCGACATCCATCTGGCTGCCCGTTTGTGACCTTCGTGCCATCTAAGGCGCCCCCAACCCGTTAATAATCCTGCCCATATGTATTGAGTGGGGGTAGACGGCAAGACGTGACGCGATTTATACACTGTCTTTAGCAACGAATTGTGCTCTCTGCTTCGTCACGAAACGGCTTTTCTGCACACTCTTCGGATATGACATCGTTCCGGACAAAATCATTCGCAGAGTGTACGTTCTCGCGGCACCTTTTGCTGCGTAGATGGCAGACCACCAGTTACCAAACAGGTTGGCGGTTCCGCGCCGACTGGTTCCTGCCCGAGGTCCGGAGCGTCGTCACTTCGCTCGCATCCAGCGCAACCGTTCCGGCCCCTGCTGCCAAGTCGCTCGGCGCAGCCCGCGCCAGGAATGGCGTGAGCATCAGCGAAACGATGACCGATTTCCGGGCATTGTTCTCCGCTGCGGAAAGAGCATTGGACATCGATGCCCTGCAATCGCTGGCGGAAGGCTGGGCAGAAGTTGCAGAAATGGCGCCGTCGATCTCCTGCACGGATGTGTACACAGGGCTGGCCACCCAGGCGCATTTTCAGCGACGCATCCACGAAGTGTCGTCCATGGGGACAGGACCGGACTGCAGGGGTGCCCATGCCTTGGCCATCATCTCCCTTGCCGGGCCACGTGACAGCCGGAGCCATTGCTGGACTCTGCTGGCCCGCTTGGGAGAAGCCGTCAAAGGCCAACTGCACGGCACTGGAGCGATGGCCATGTACCAAAACTCGGCCGTGCATGTGCTCTTTCCCTTCAGCGAAAGCAACCTTTGCAGGTTGGTGGAGTGCAAGGCCGCCCTGGAAGCTTTAGGGGATGGCGCCATGGGTCCTGCAAGGCTTCGGTTCTACCCGCTGTCTTCGGCAGCTGCAGCGGCGGCTTCCGCCACGGCAACATCGGCACAGGACTCGGCTTGCTGAACAAAAGAAGCCGGTTTTACGTGACACCGTCACGAACCGGCGAGGCCCCCCACTCATCTATTGACGGAGCATCTCACCACGGATTTTAAGGACCATCCAGCACATGAAAAATCAGATCCATCTAAAAACCGCGTCATTGATAGCCGCCGTTCTGGCGGTTGTCATGGCCGTCCTGGGGCTGGGCATGTCCGCTTTGCCCGCCAATGCTGCAGAGCTGACGGATGCGGAAATCACCTTGACGACGGAATCAGTGGTTTCCAGTCAATGGGACCAAGTGGATCTGACATGTGAATGGTCCGTGCCGGACAATTCCCAGCCAGGTGATACTTTCAGCCTCCAGCTGCCGACGCAACTGCGCTGGTTTGGGGTCACGTCATTTGATCTGCAGAATCCCGACGGCGAAACGGTGGCCACCGCCACCGCAAACGACTCCGGCCTGGTGGTGTTCACCCTGACCGACTTCGTGGCAGAACAGCCACTCAATGTTGGGGGAACGTGTTCCTTCAGTACCCAGTATTCGGTTGATCCAGGCGACGGCGGGGTTGAAGAACTGAGCTTTACCGTAGGTTCCTCAGTGCTGCGCGTTCCAGTGGTTGTCCAGCCCTGCACGTCGGATTGCGGCCCCTCCGTCCCGACAGAGGCAGGCAAGGCGATGTGGTGGGTTGATCCCGCCCAGACGGTTCTTGAGTCGGTCTTCTACATGCCGCCCATGTCCGCGAAGACCAATGACGTGGTGGTCATCGATACCCCGTCCGCAGGTATGGAGATCGACTGCAGCCAGGTAACACCGCGCGTTGGGCGCGTGTTGAACGACGACGGGAACATCACCGAGCCTTACGCCAACGAAAAGTACCCGGCTACCCTCGACTGCACTCCGCAAAAGCTTACTGCGAGCTGGACCGGCCTTCCCGAAGGTCTTCACGTGGAGCTGTACGTAGTGACGCGCGTGACCGATCCGGCATTGGATGTCTACGAGAACAGCGGAATTGTCACGATCTCGGGCCAGGAAACACCTGTGGGCGCCCAAACCCGGCGGAGCAGCGGAAGCGGTACAGGCGACGGCAGCCCGACGCCCACCCCCACACCAACCCCAAGCACCACCACCCCCACGGCAACCGCGACGCCCACGCCTACCCCGAGCCCAAGCACCACCACCCCCACGGCAACCGCGACGGCCACGCCTACCTCGACGCCCACAGCAACAGTCAGCCCGAGCCCAACCCCGAGCCCAAGCACCACCACGGCAACCCCCACGGGTACTGCAACGCCCTTACCTAGCTCGAGCACCACCGAACCCATCGCTGTGGTGCCGACGGAAGCCCCATCGGCACCTGCCACGCCTGAGCCTGAGGAGCCGCTGGCAAACACGGGAGCGGAGGGAACGGCATTCGTCTTTATCGCGGCCGCCCTCTTGGCCCTTGGATCTTTGCTCGCCTTCGCGGGATCACGTTGGTCCGGCCGTAGGTCGCACTAACGCCGAAGGTGCACTAACAAGGCCCACTAAGGGCTGTATCGACTGATGGGCTGGGCACAAGTTGTCCGCCCATCAGTCGATTTCTTAGTCTCGGCCCGCGCTGGCATGAGTTGGGGGCCAGCGCGGGCCGTTCCACTCCACCGCCGTTCCACTTCAGGACCGTTCCACTTCAGCGCGGTTCCACTCCTGCGCCGTTCCACTCCGCAGCCGTTCCACTCCAGGGCCGTTCCACTCCAGCGTCCACCCCGCCACGCCATGGCCCCGGCTCAAATTCAGGGAATGTCCACGCCCGGCCCATAGTTGAGGGAAGTGCAGCACGCGATGTGACATCAAGACCAGTCCGAGGAGACCCATGAGCTCGCCCACCACAGCAACCGATGCCCAGCTTGCCCGTTGGGAGCGGTTCCGTGCGGGCCGGCACTCGGCGCTGGCTTCCGGGCATGGCTGGCTGACCTTGACCTCGTTCCAGTGGCTGGAGCCGGACCCGAGCGAAGTAGAACTCGCGCCCGGTCTTTGGTCTACCGACGGAACTACCGCCTTTCTGTCGGCGAGCGCAGCGGACGGCTTAACGTTCGTGGCCACAGGAGAGCCTGTCGAAGGGACCATCAGCGCAGCTCTTGAGGACGAAGAGTCATTGATGTGGGTTCAGTATGGTGGCGCCGACGGCAAGCAAGTGGTGGTTGAACTCGCCATGCGTGCGGACAAGTACGCCATCCGAACCCGTGACAACAGCTCTCCCGTGCTGACGGAGTTCAAAGGTGTTCCCAGCTACGACTACAACCCGGATTGGGTCATTCAGGGACGTTTCGAAGCGTATGACGAGCCCCGGGATGTTCCCATCGGCACTGCCAACCCTTTGGTGGACGGGGTCCACCGCTCCGTGGGTGAAGTGGTTTTCCGGGTCCCGGGTGTCCCCCATGAAGTCCGGCTCCATGCGGAGGAAGAGAAACTGGGTGCCCTCAACGTGACCTTCCACGATGAGACCAATGGCCAAACGACGGACGAGTGGCGAAAGGTCTTCATTCCGAAGCCCCGCCCCGATGGCTCGGTGGTGATCGATTTCAACCGCAGCATCAACTACCCCAGCGCCTTCACTCCGTACGGGACGTGCCCTATGCCGGTGCGGGGCAATTCAATTGATGTACGGGTGGAAGCCGGCGAGAAACTTCCCCAAGAGTGAAGAACCCGACCATGGCCGCCCGGACCCTAGGTGATCGCTGAAACCCCGGTTACTGCCCTGCCCACAATCAGCGAGTTGATCTCGTAGGAGCCCTCGTAGGTGTAGATGGCTTCGGCGTCGGCAAAGATCTTGGCGATCCGGTAGTCGGTGACGATTCCGTTCCCACCCAGAATGGACCGGCCCAAAGCCACGCTCTCCCGCGTCCGGGCGCTGCAGTAGGCCTTGGCGAGAGCCACTTGGGCCATGTCTGCCCCGCCGTGGCGAACGCCTTGCGCGTCCGTGGAGATGTCTTCCTGAAGCTGGGCGATCCTGACCATCATTCCCATGCTGGCTACCGCGTTGCCCAGCATGTCCACCAAGTGTTGTTGGATGAGTTGGAACTTGGCGAGCGGCTTTCCGAACTGCATGCGTTCGACGGCGTACTGCCGGGCGACGTCGAACGCGGCCAGTTGTTGGCCTACTGCTTGCCAGGCAACCATGATCCGGGAGCCGCGCAGCAGGTGGTTGGTGTCGGAGAAGCTGCTGATCCCGGCAAAGCGGTCAGCCTCGGCGACCTGCACGTCAACAAAGCGAATGTCAGCGTTCTGCACGGTCCGCAATGCGATTTTGTTCTCGATGCGGCTCCGGGTGATCCCCGGCAAGGTTGCGTCCACAATGAATGCGCGTACGGCTCCGTCGGCCTCGTCTTTGGCCCACACCAGCATGTAGTCGCAAAACGTCCCGTTGCCTATCCAGCGCTTGGCACCGTTGAGCACCCAGTAGTCGCCGCCGTCGGAAGTTGCCTGGCGGATCCTCCGGGCCGTGGTCTCCATGCCACCTGCGACGTCGGACCCGTGGTTGGGTTCGGTGAGCGCGAAGGCGCCGGTGGTGCGCAGGTTGGAGGCGTCGTCGAGGTAGCGGTCCTGTTGTGAGTCGCTGCCAAAGTCGTAGAGCGACTCCACGAAAAGATCGTGATGGACCATGAAGAACGTGGCAATCGAGGTATCTACCCGGGTCATTTCGGCGATGACCAGGCCGGCGAACAGATGGGTGTAGCCTCGCTGTGCCGGCGCGCTGAGCCGAAGCGCTGCGAGCTTGGGCAGGATGTGTTCCGGGAACTCGGCCTTCTCCCACCATTGCCCGGCGTAGGGTGCGATCTCAGAAGCCAGGAAAGCCCGAAGTTCGTTGAGTTTCCGCTGTTCCTGGACGCTGAGCAAGGACTCGAAGTCGAAGAAGTCGGCGGTGGGCAGGTCTGCCACCGAGGAAGGAGACACGCCACCGGCGCTCCCGGCAGTGCCACCGGCGCCCCTGATATTGCCCCCGGCAGGGGCCCCGGCGCTCCCGGCAGACGTGTCGCCGCTGTAGTCGCCCATCATTTGAGACCCATGCGGATGGCGCCGTCCAGCCGGATTGTTTCACCGTTGAGCATGGCGTTCTCCACGATGTGGGCGGCCAATTGGGCGTATTCGCCTGCACGGCCCAGCCTCGCGGGGTGTGGGACCTGTTGGCCCAGGGAGTCCTGCGCAGCCTGCGGAAGTCCGGCCATCATGGGTGTTTCAAAAATCCCTGGCGCGATAGTGGCCACCCTGATGAGCGAACGCGCGAATTCGCGTGCCAGCGGCAGGGTCATCGCAGCCACCGCACCTTTGGAGGCAGCATAGGCAGGCTGTCCGATCTGGCCTTCGAAGGCGGCAACCGAGGCGGTATTGATGATGACGCCCCGCTCGGGCCCGCCCAGTTCAGTGGCTACCGGCTCGGTTTCGACCATGGCTGCGGCGGCGAGCCGGATCACGTTGAAAGTTCCCACCAGGTTGATCTGGATGACTTTGTTGAACGTTTCCAGGGGCAGTACGCCGTCGCGTCCCAAGACCTTGCCGGGGGTGGCGATTCCGGCGCAGTTGACCACGATCCTCAGCGGTCCAAGGGCTGCGGCAGCGACGACGGCGGCCTGGACTTGTTGTTCATTGGTGACGTCGGCGGGGACAAAAACGGCGCGGGCATCGGCGCCGGAGGCATTCAGTTCTGCCGCGTAGGTCTCACCCGCTGATTGCGGCAGATCGACCAGCACTACCGACGCACCGGCGTCGAACAACCGCTTTGCGGTGGCGGCTCCCAGCCCTGAGGCCCCACCCGTAACCAGCGCGACCGTACCCTTGATGTCCATCCATCCTCCTTGATGCAGACTTGATGCAGAGCCAAAATCCGTTAATGCATGTTAACTGGAATTGTGAGCCAGCGCACCCTCGATAGGCTGGGGCCATGCCAGCCGACGCTTATCCTGCCGACCAGCCGCTCCCCTCCATAGAACCGGGCGAGTGGGCATCGCGCGCCAACCAAGCCGCCCGTTCAGTCACGCGGACCTTCGGCCGGCGCCTGTGTTTCCTCCCCGGAACGCACATCGGGGCGGTCACCCTCCCCACCAAACCCCTCCGCCAAATCGCCGGTCCTTGGCATTACTGGTGGCAGGCACACTATGTTGACTGCCTGGTGGACGCCGGCCGCCGCGAGCTGGCTGCGGCAACAAAGTTCGACGGCGCCTCCCGCCCCAGCGCGGGCCGGCTGGCTTCGCGGCTGGTCACCACCATCCGGCTGCGGAACCTGTTGAGGTTCGAGAACCACTTTTACGACGACATGGCCTGGCTGGCGCTCTCGACGTTGCGGTTGGAGAAGCTGGCCGAGGAAACCAGGAACCCGGGCCGTCGACGCAATGCCTACGTCCGCAAGAGGCTGACGTTGCAGTTCGATTCCGCCTCTACGGACGACCTCGGCGGAGGAACTTTCTGGAGCACCGCACGGGACTTCAAGAACACCCCGGCTACAGCTCCCGTGGCGCTCTACTTTGCGCGGACCGGCCGCAGCGAACGGGCCCAGTCGCTGGTGAACTGGCTCAACAGCAGGCTCTTGAACCCCCAACGGGGGGTCTACATGGATGGCCTCCGGATCCGCCGGGGTGAAACCGTCCTCGAGGAAGCCGTGTACACCTACAACCAGGGCCCGGTTCTTGGTGCCTTGCTGGAACTCGGCGGTCGGGAGAACCTGGAGCGCGCCGCCCAGCTGGTGCAGGCAGTGTCCCGAGAGCTGACAGTTCCCGGCACGCGCGTCATCCGTGGAGACGGGACCGGCGACGGTGGACTGTTCACCGGCGTCCTGGTCCGCTATCTGGCAGTTGCAGCGCGGGATCAGCGATTGCCCGCAACGGCCCGGGACACTGCCCGGGAGCTGGTGCACGCAACGGCCGCCGGTTTCTGGTCGGGCCGCCGCGAAGCTCCTGAACTGCGCGGCACCAAAGACGGCGACGGAGAACCGGCGGTTCTTTTCTCTCCCGACCCCCTTCGGCCGGCGGCCGAAACGTATCCGCCGGGTGCCGCCGTCGAACTTTCCACCCAGCTTCAGGCGTGGATGACGTTCGAAGCAGCAGCTACCCTCACGCCGGCTGCGACGGGCTAGGCCGGACGTTTCTTCTGGGGGTACGGCGTTTCGTGCCTGGCCAGCATCTCCACGAACCCTGCGATCTTGCGGGCCCGGGTTTCTGCCCGCTTCACGCCGTTGGTGCGGTGGATCAGGGCGAAGCGGTTCTGGGAGGTCAGGACGTCGAACATCGCCTGGGCTTCGGGCACGGCGGCGATGGCTGCGGCGAGGTCCTCCGGAACAACGGCGTCGGCAGGTCCGGCGTAGGCAGCTTCCCAGCGGCCATCGGCCTTGGCAGCGGCGACGGCGGCGCGTCCGGCGTCGGTCATCTTGCCCTCGGATTCCAGCCGGGCAATGTGCCCCACGTTCCGGGCCGACCAGATGCTTTTGCGGCCCCGCGGGGTCATCCGCTGCATGTAGCTTTGGTCGTCGCGGCTTTTCGACTGGCCATCGATCCAGCCGAAGCACAGGGCCTCATCCAGGGCGGCGTCGTAATCCAATTCGGTGATGCTGCCGCCCTTCTTGTGCAGGATCAGCCACACCCCGGGGCTCTCGGCGGCGTGCGCTGAAAGCCATTCGCGCCACGCGGCGCCGTCTTTGACAAGGAGTTCCGGGAGCTCAAGGGGCATGGGTCCATTCTGCTGCGAAAGAGCCCGCCCCCGACAAGGCCACGCGGCATAGGCTGGGAACTGACCGCCCACTCCAGGAGGACCCATGCTGCGATCCCGCCCCACCCACTACACGTCCCGCCCCGAGCTCTGGGTCGCGCTCCTCCAAGCACTGGGTTTGGTCAAGACTGTGGATGACGCCGGCTGGTGGGAGTTCGACGCCGGTTCGGGTCGCCTCGCGGTGGGGGCCGTAGAGCACGGACACCCGTTGGATGGCTCCACGATCTTCGGGGTGGAGGTGGGGAACCTGGAGGAGTTCGCGCGCCGCACCGAGGAAGCCGGCACCCAGGCAGAGGTCCAGGAAACCCCGGACGGGCCCACGGTGCAGATCTCTGCCGAGGACGGATTCGGGTTTTTCGCCTTCCCCGCCAGCCGTGCAGTAGATGGCACGTGGGCAACCTCCGCCGACGCCAACTCCGCCCTGACAGTGGTAGCCACCTGGGTCAGCCCCCTGGTTGGCCTGGCAGCGAACGACCTGCGTAACATCGGAGCCCGGCCCCGTTCGGAGGACGATGAATCAGCCACCTTCACTACCAAGAACGGCGGGATCCTGAGGATCATCCACGGTGCAGCCAGCACCCATGGCGACCTCGCTTTTGAGTACGACGGCGGCCTGGAACCGCTGCTGCGCCGGCTCAGCGAAGCGAACATCGAGGCCAGGATCAGCGACGACGTCCTGTACGTCGCCAACCCGGATGCCTCAGGTGGCGCTGCGCCGGCGTCGATTGTGATCGAACCACTCCGGCAGGCACCGGCGGCGTAGAATCCTTGCGCGCATAGCATCCAGGGAACCGCCCGCGTCCATTCCGGCCCTCCAATACCGCCGAGAGCGTAACCCCGCAGCTACGGCGACGCCTCCAAGGAAGTTCGGCGGGGGATGGGGTAGAACTTAACCATGAGCGTACGTACACCCGACCCGTATCCAGGCTGGCTTTCAGATGAAGACCTCTTCGAAGCCCGCGGCCGACTCCCCATGGTCTACGTGGAGGCTGTTCCGGTCAGGTTGGATCCGCTCGGTTATGTGAACGAGGTTGGCACGCTTCTCCAGGGCGACGCCGACGGAAACATGGTCCGCTACCTCGTCTCCGGCCGCGTCCTCTACCGCGAGACCATCCGTGCCGCCCTCCTGCGCCACATGGAAAAGGACCTCGGCCCCCTCGCATTTCCGCAGTTGCCCATCAGCCCCGTTCCCTTCACGGTGGCCGAGTACTTCCCGGCCCCGTCGCAGACAGGCTTCACCGATGACCGCCAGCACGCTGTTTCGCTTGCCTACATCATCCCCGTAACCGGCGAATGCGAGCCGCGCCAGGACGCCCTGGAACTGACCTGGATGACGCCGCAGGAAGTGTTGGGCGAGAACGTCCAGCAGGAATTCGACGGCGGCCGCGGGAACCTCGTGCGCCAGGCGTTGGCTTTCTCGGGCATCGTTCTCTAGCGGGTCCCGGCCCCCGCGCCGGCTGGTCTTTGTAGACTGGACGGCGGACCCCAAGAGAACCAAAGGACTTCCGATGACTCACAGCCCAGCCACACAGCAGTACAGAGAGAAGCAGGCTGGGGACCTGCGGCCCGGAGATTTTCTCTACCCGCCAGGGGACGGGCCAGCCGCTGAAATCGCCGGCATCGAGGTGCAGGACGACGACTACGGCGTTGCCGCAATGCTGTTGGTGACAATGGTCGACGGCGGCACGGTGCGGATCGCTGTTGGGTCCAGTGTGCCCGTGGGTGACGGAGCAGGGGTTGGCCCTGCACTGGACCCGGACGGCTCCGACGCCGCAGGCTCGAGCACCGCAGGCTCAAGCACCGCAGGCTCAAGCACCGCAGGCTCAAGCACCGCCGACGCAAGCACCGTCGACTCGAGCACCGCCGACTCCGACGTCGCCGGCTCCAACACCGCCGACGCAAGCACCCCGGACTCCAGCACCTCCGCAGGGCGCGACGAAGACACCCAGGCCGGACCCGCCGTCGTCGTGCCTCCACGCCCGGAAACGCCACCGTCGTACACCGGACCCAGCCCCGAAGAACTTGCCCTGATCCCTGAACCGGAGGGCACTCCGGAGGCCGTGGTGAGTGCCGCGGCCGCCAACCACAAGGGCAAAAACGGTGTGCAGGTCCTCGCTGACCGCCTGACGAAGGGCATCAACACCAAGTCCGGAAGCTGCCTCCGGGACCTCAGCAACCTGGCGTTCGACCTCTGCATCGTGCTGCGGGACCCGGACCATGCGCTGGCCGTTGCCGATCTGCTGAACGTCCTTCCTTTCGACGGCAACCTGGACCGATGGGCATCAATTGAACGTGCTCTGGCGCTGTCCAGTTTCATCTGCCGCGAAGCGGGCCAAAGCGATCGTGCAGCCGTTTACGAGAAACTGCTGCGGGCCCCCGAATCCCAGGAGGAAGATCCCTTCAAGGCCAGGATCAACGCCCGGGTCAGGCAGCGCTCACTGAACGAACCCAATCTCTATGACAAAGAAATCTTCCGCGCGATCGATAACGGCAACCACGAAGCCGAGCGTGAATGGCGGTTCCTCAGGCTCGAAGCACTCATGTTCCTCCGCGCGCACGGTGGATCCAAGACCATCGGTGAGGAAGAGTTGGCCCGTCGGATCGGCAACGAACTCGAATCGGTCCGCGCCTGACTTCCCCTGCCCGGTTTATCCAGGAAGATCAAGGCCTGTTTTGTGGACACGAACGGCGGTAGATTCGGGGCCATGACGAACAATCTGAGCGTTGTAATTAATGCCGACGCGCAGCAGGTTTGGACAATGCTGCGCGAACCGTCGCTGGTGGCTCAATGGCACGGCTGGGAAGCTGATGACCTCACCGACGAAATCAAACAGATCTACTTCAACACCGATGTCGTGGAAGGGCCGGATCACACCAGCCTGACCGTCAACGGCGGGGATGTCTTCGAACTCCACCCCGTTTCCGGCGGCACGGAAGTGAAGATCACCAGGGCCGCCCTGGACCACGATTCCGAATGGGCTGAGTGGGACGAAGACATCACCCAGGGGTGGCTCACGTTCCTGCATCAGCTCCGCTTTGCCTTGGAACGGCATCCCCACGGGCAGCGCCGGACCCACTTCATCTCCGTTCCAGGCAAAGGCGGGCCGGCCATTGAAAAACTCGGCATGGGCGATTTGCCGCCCGTTGGGGAGGAGTACTCGCTCACGCTTGCCACCGGAGAGAAGATATCCGGCAAGGTTTGGTTCAAGAGCCGGCACCAGGTGGGCCTCACCGTCCACAGCTACGCGGAGCACGGCGACGGACTCTTGATCGTCGCGGAGCAGTTGCCGATTCCGGAAAAGAGGCCCGACGGCGGATCCATGGTGATTGCCTCCACGTACGGTTTGGGGGCGCACACCTTGGCTGACATCCGGTCATCGTGGGACAACTGGAAGGCCGCGAACTCCGGGGCTTAGGGCTTTTTCGACAGGCTGCTCCCGGTAAAGCTGGCACACTTGATACCGTGCCAGCTTCCGTTCCTGCCTCCGCTTCTGCTTCTGCATCTTCCACGACCCCGGCCTTGCCTGACTTGGCTGGCTCGCCTGGCTCGCCTGGCTTGGCTGGCTTGGCGGGACCGTCTGGCTTGCCTGGCTTGGCTGCCCGGCAATCGGAGTTCTCGTTCTCGGTGGGCAAGCGCCTGACGGAAACGTGTTCGCCGTCGGACGCCCAAGTGGACGCCAACGGCGGCGCTTTCCTTGGCCGCACCGGCACCATCACCACCCCGCACGGGACCATCAAGACGCCCGCCTTCATTGCCGTCGGGACCAAAGCGACCGTCAAAGCCGTGCTCCCGGAGTCCATTGCCGAACTCGGTGCACAGGCTGTCCTTGCCAACGCCTACCACCTCTACTTGCAGCCGGGACCTGAAATCCTCGACGCCGCCGGCGGACTCGGTGCGTTCATGAACTGGTCGGGCCCCACCTTCACCGACTCCGGTGGATTCCAGGTCATGAGCCTTGGCTCCGGGTTCAAAAAAGTGATTGACATGAAGAACGTGGATTCTTCCGGGCCCGACGACGCAGTGGCGCCCGGCAAGGAACGGCTCGCCCACATCGACGACGACGGCGTCTGGTTCAAATCCCACCTGAACGGGGACAGGCACCGTTTCTCCCCCGAGATTTCCATGCAGGTCCAGCACCAGATCGGAGCGGACATCATGTTCGCCTTCGATGAGCTCACCACGCTGCAGAACTCGCGGGCGTACCAGGAGGAATCCCTCGAGCGCACGCGGCTCTGGGCCTTGCGCTGCCTGGAAGAGCACGCTGCGTTGACGTCATCCCGTGCGGGCAAGCCATACCAGGCTTTGTTCGGCGTGATCCAGGGCGCCCAGTACGAGGACCTGCGGCGCAAGGCCTGCCAGGATCTGGGGGCCATGCCGTTTGACGGGTACGGGATCGGCGGGGCGTTGGAGAAGGAAAACCTTGGCACGATTGTGCGCTGGTGCAACGAGGAACTGCCCGAAAACAAGCCGCGCCACCTGCTGGGTATCTCCGAACCGGATGACATCTTCACGGCCATCGAGAACGGCGCCGACACCTTTGACTGTGTCTCCCCCACACGGGTGGCGCGGAACTCTGCGTTCTACACGCCGTTTGGCCGGTTCAACTTGTCCGGGGCCAAGTACAAGACCGATTTCGGCCCCCTGCAGGACGGCTGCGACTGCTACACCTGCCTGAACTATTCGCGGGCCTACATCCACCACCTGTTCAAGGCCAAGGAAATGCTCTCGGCAACCCTGATCTCCATCCACAACGAGCGCTTCGTGGTGAAGATGGTGGACGACGCCCGCTTGGCCATCGAATCCGGGGATTTCTTCGAGTTCAAGGCCGAGACCTTGGGGCGGTACTACTCCTAGCACGTCCAGGCGCGCCGAGATCGCCGGAGGTGAACGGGATCGCCGGGCCTGTCCGGCTATCCCGCACAGGCCCGGCGTCCCCGGTAAAGGTCCGGCGATCTCGCGCGTTGTCCACATAACGACGGCGGGGGCTACTTTCGGCTGTGCGCGTGACCGAGGCTGGGTAGATGAGTCAGAAACAAGCTACCGCCCTCCCACAGCTGGGAACGCTCTGGCGCACCCAGCAGCTCAATGAACTGGGACTCAGTTCACGCGCAATCGGCGCACTGGTGCGGCAAGGTGACCTCCTCCGTGTGCGGCAAGGGTGCTATATACGTCGCGCGGCGTGGGACAAGCAGCCGGACGACGTCCGGGGAAAGCAACTGATCCACGCGCATGCACACGGAACGTTAACCACGTCCAACGGTGGCTACGTCTACAGCCACACGTCCGCGGCCAGGCTGCACGGGCTGTTTCTTTGGAACGTGGATCAAACCATCCACGTCGCGCTTCCGTCCAACCCATCCAGCGAGCGACTCGGCAAGGATGTTCGCGGACACAAGCTGCGATTGACTCCCTCGCAGATCACCACAGTGGAGTACCTAAAGGTCACCGATCTGGAACGAACCACCGTGGACTGTGCCAGGACCCTGAACTATAGGCAAGCGTTGATCATCATGGACCACGCACTGCGGCTCGGAGCGGACAAGCATCTCATGCACGCCCACGCGAATTCCTTGTCCGGACGCCGAGGAGTCCGAACCCTGCAGAGGTGCTTGGCTAATGCTGACCCCCTGTCCGAATCCCCTGGGGAGACTTTGACCCGCGAACTGCTTGCCCGCCTCAAATTGCCCATGCCCGCGGCTCAGGTGGAGGTGCAAAGCAGGATTGGCCGCCACCGGATGGACTTCGCATGGAAAAAGGAAAAGGTTGCCCTTGAGTTCGACGGTGAGGTCAAGTATTTCAGGTACGAACGCACGGACCGCGTGATCTTTGAGGAACGACGCCGGGAAAAGGCACTTGTTGAGGACGGATGGTCCTTCATCCGCGTCGAATGGCGCGACCTTTTTCAGGAGCAGGAGTTCAAAGCGCGGGTTCTGAAGGCCCTCCGTAGGTGACAGGAGCCGGGCGTCCTTCGAGAGTCCTGCGTCTCACTGGTTTTCGAGAACGCCGGACTGCGCGAACACGCGGGAGCCGCGCGAGGTCGCCGGGCTTTTCCGGCGATCTCGTACAGCTCCCGCGTCCTGGGCGTCTTCCGGTGAACTCAGCGCCGGGCCAGCCCAAGCCTAGGCTGCCGCTGCCCCGTAGCTCGGCTCGCGCTTCTTGATCCAGCCGACCACCAGCACGGTAACGGGTACGAACAGGAACTCCACGGCCGTCTTGTAGACGAAACCAGCCAGGGCGTAATTCAGGAATGAGCCGAAGTCCGTGATGCCGATGACCGACGCCGCGATGCTGCAGAAGATCAGGGTGTCCACCAATTCGCCCACCACGGAGGAGCCCATGAGTCGTGCCCACAGGCTCTTTTCACCGGTGCGGGCCTTCATCCTCACCAGGATCCAGGAGTTGATGGTCTGTCCGGCAAGGAAGGCCAGCAGCGAGGCGAGAACGATCTGCGGTACGGGTCCAAGCGCACCTTCGATGGCGGCCTGCTTGCTTGTGCCGTACTCGTCGCTGAAGCCGGGGAGCACAATGATGATCCAGTAGCAGAGGGAGGCAAACACCGAGAGTGCGAACGAGGTAATGATGGCCTTGCGCGCAACTTTGAAGCCATAAACCTCGCTCATCACATCGCCCAGGATGTACGCGATCGGGAACAGGAAGAACCCGCCATCGGTGATGATCGGTCCGAGAACCACCCCTTTGGAAGCGCCGATGTTGGACAGGATCAGCACCACGGCCATGATGGCCAGCATGATGCCGAAATACGGGGAGCCGATCGAAGCGAAGCGCGGCGCGGGCTTGCTCAAAGTACTGGAGCCTGAGGGCGAGGGCATGGGTCATCCATTTCTTAGTGGTTCGCGCAGGCTCCTTTCCGAAAGGGCGCCCCGCTGTATTAGCACTGTGGTTGGTGGGGCATCCGGCCCGGCACCGGTTCCATTCTCCCACTCCTTCAGCCAGCGCTCACTCACATCCCCCGGGCATCCCCACCCACCCTCACTCACCTCCCCCGGGCATCCCCCCCAACGCTCACTCACATCCCCCGGGCATCCCCACCAACCCTCATCCACCTCCCCCGGGCTTCCCCACCAACCCTCATCCACCTCCCCCGGGCATCCCCCCAACGCTCACTCACATCACCTTTTGAACACGTTCAGAAATGTGGCATACTCAAACTTGAACACGTTCAAAAACTTCCTGAGGAGCGACTCCATGGCAGCAAAGAGTGAGCAAACCCGCCAACTGGTAGCCGACGTCGCGCTGAAGATGTTCCGTGAGATCGGCTTCGAAAAGACCACCATGCGTGCCATCGCGCAGGAGGCCGGGGTGTCCGTGGGGAACGCCTATTACTACTTCGGCTCGAAAGATGAGCTCGTCCAGGAGCTCTACCTCCAGGTACAGGATGAGCACGCAGTCGTTGCAGCACAGGCACTGGAAGGCGTTCACGACCTCGGGGGCCGCCTGAAAGCAGTGCTGCACACCGGCATCGACGTCATGGCGCCCTACCACCAGTTCGGTGCCGATTTCATCGCGACGGCGATCCGGCCGACGTCGCCCGTCAACCCGTTCGGCGAGGCTTCCACCGCCGCCCGCGAGGCCTCGCTCGCGATCTTCCGGTCCGCCGTCGAAGGTTCCTCGCCCGCCGTCGCGAAGAAGCTGCGAGGGGATCTGCCCGAATTGTTGTGGCTGGCGTACATGGGCGTCGCACTGTTCTGGGTCTACGACCGCTCCCAAGGGCAGCGCCGCACGCGAAAGCTGATCGATGGCGCGGCTCCCCTTCTGGCTCGGGGCTTGTCCCTGGCGAAAATCCCCGGAGTCAGCAAAGTCTTCGACGACGTTCTGGGGCTCGTGCGCAGCGTCAAGGAAGACTCGTGATGCCGCGGACTGTGGTGATCGCCGGTGCTAGCGGGTTCATTGGCAGCTACTTCACGCGGCGGTTTATTGCTGACGGTTGGCATGTCAGGACGGTTGGGCGGGACGCCTCGGCTGACGCACAATGGGACGACGACGGCGCTATCGCCAAGGTGCTGAACGGCGTCGAACTGCTGGTGAACCTCGCCGGACGATCCGTGAATTGCCGTTACGACGAGCGGCACCGGAGGGAGATTCTGGACTCCCGGGTTTTGACGACACGTGCGTTGGGCCGGGCGGTTGCTGCGTGTGCCGAACCTCCCCGGACATGGATCAACTCGAGTACGGGCACAATCTACCGGCATGCTGAAGACCAGCCGCAGTCTGAGGCTTCGGGCGAGTTGGGTACTGGGTTCTCCGTCGACGTGGCCCGCGCATGGGAGGACGAGTTGGCGGCGGCCGGTGTTCCCCGTACAAGGAAAGTGCCGCTTCGAATTGCCATTGTGTTGGGAGCCGGGGGCGTCATGGAACCCCTCCACAACCTTGCGCGGTTGGGTCTGGGTGGGCATATGGGGCCCGGCACGCAGAAGTTCAGCTGGATCCATGTGGAGGACTTGTACCGCGTGGTGCTGTTCGTTCACGATCACGCCGAGCTGTCCGGTCCTGTGAACGCGGCGACGCCTTACCCCGTGGACAACCGCGAATTGATGTCGCTGGTCCGGAGGAGTTTGGGCGTACCTTTTGGAATTCCGACGCCCGCCTGGCTGCTCGAGGCCGGAGCCGTCCTCATCCGGACCCAGACCGAGCTGGTGCTGAAGAGCCGCTGGGTGGAGCCTCGGAAGTTGCTCGACGCCGGCTTCGCGTTTGAATACCCAACCCTGGCCGGTGCCCTCAACCAGATCGGGCATCGGCAGCCGAGACCCTCTCGCAGATGACCACCCCTCCAGCCCAAACCCTCTCGCACATGATTACCCCT
Source organism: Arthrobacter sp. TmtSoilC79 (assembly GCF_059739405.1). NCBI lineage: Bacteria > Bacillati > Actinomycetota > Actinomycetes > Micrococcales > Micrococcaceae > Arthrobacter > Arthrobacter sp. TmtSoilC79. The sequence continues at coordinate 3,971,708 of NZ_AP046051.1, forward strand.
CCAGCCCCAACCCTCTCGCACATCCTCGGGGACTGCCGATCTCCATCGCGCTCGCAGCCGGTACCGACCGCCTGGCATCTGGAAGCTCGTCCACATCAACGGACAACCATCGGTCTGCTAATCGAGCCTTTAGCCAAACCGTCTCTCATATGATCGGCGCCTCAGCCGATCCCCTCTCCCCTCACTTGGAGGTACTTATGAACCAGGAACCATGGACCGACGAGGACGAGTACGGGCTTGCGAGGCCACACACCGCGGCCGGGTGGCGGTACGCGTCCAGGGACCGGGTAGTACTCGGCGGCAAGGGGCTGGCCACGGGAATCGCCATAGCGCACGTCACCTTTTGCGTATTTTGGGGAATCCAAGCACCGGGATGGGCCATTATTTTCTTCGTTTACAGCCTGCTCCCGGCCTGGGCAATCGGCGCGGCGGTAGGGGCCCTTCTCGGCGTGGTCCTGCGTCCTGTCCGGAATCAGTGGGTTCACGTTTCCGTGTTTTTCGGCGGAGCCTTGCTCATGTGCGTCCCTTTTGGGGGACTTTCATCGACTGGTGCGATTCTCTTCTCGTCGTCAATTGCTCTGGCAGCCGGTGTTGGCCGCCTCGCCGCGTGGAAGCTCGTGCGCATCAACGAAGCGTCCACGCTTATCGTGTAGTTCGCCTTTGACTCATCGAAACCTGTGGATCCCCAGCGCGGGGACCTGAGAGAGCGACGCACCCCAACCAAGGGGATACGAAAGAGCGACGCACCCCAACCAAGGGGATGCGAAAGAGCGACGCACCCCAACACCGGGGATGTGAAAGAGCGACGCACCCAAACCAAGGGGATGCGAAAGAGCGACGCACCCCAACACCGGGGATGTGAAGGAGCGACGCACCCAAACCAAGGGGATGCGAAAGAGCGACGCACCCCAACACCGGGGGATGTGAAGGAGCGACGCACCCAAACCAAGGGGATGTGAAGGAGCGACGCACCCAAACCGGGGGGATGTGAGAGAGCGATCGATCCCAACACCGGGGATGTGAGCGAGCGTCGGCAAAGCGACCACGGGGCGGCGGTGACGACAGGCCGCTGGCCGACCACCGCCGTCGAGCCTTCCAGACGCAAGCCCGTCCAGACGCAAGCCCGTCCAGACGCAAGCCCGGTCCAGACGCAAGCCCGTCCAGACGCAAGCCCGTCCAGACGCAAGCCCGGCCAGACGCAAGCCCCGTCCAGACGCAAGCCCGGTCAGACGAAGCCCGGTCAGACGAAGCCCGGTCCGGACGCAACGACGGCTCGAACGCCAACTCCGAAACCGCCCCCACCCCAGCCGAAAACCTAAGGAAGTGTTAGGAAATCCCTTCCAGGCTAGGGCTGTGCCGTGCATCACCCATAGTTTGGAACATGTCCTCTTTCACCTTGGAGGACCTTTCTTAGTCGACGAAGAGCCATGCGCAAGGACGCCATGAGCACCCGCTTCATGGACAGAACGAACTCATGCAAGACACGGCCGCGGCAAAACGCTGCCGTCCAGGAAGGTTCATTGATGAGCACCCAACAAGCTGCGCCCCTGAGCGAAGCCGCCCAGACACGCAAGGCCGTGAGCAACATCCTCAAGGGCTCCGCGGGCAACCTCGTGGAGTGGTTCGACCTTTACGTCTATACCGTTTTCGCGGCGTATTTCCAGTCACACTTCTTCAACTCCTCGGACGATCTCCAGGCCGGGCTTGAGGCGATGGCTGTCTTTTCGACGTCGTTCCTCATGCGTCCCATCGGAAGCTGGTTCTTCGGCCGTTACGCCGATCGGAAGGGCCGCAAAGCTGCGCTGACGCTGAGTGTGACCATGATGTCGGCGGGCTCGTTCGCCATCGCCGTCTTGCCGACGCAGGACGTGATCGGCTTGTGGGCCTTGATCCTGCTGGTGTTCATCCGCTGTGTGCAGGGCTTCTCCGTGGGCGGTGAATACGGCACGAGTGCCACCTACATGTCCGAGGCCGCGACGGCCAAGCGGCGTGGTTTCTTCTCCAGTTTCCAGTACGTCACGTTGATCGGCGGGCAAATGCTTGCCCTCTTGGTGCTGGTGATCCTGCAGAACACCATGAACAAGGAAGACCTCACTGCATGGGGTTGGCGGATTCCGTTCGCCATTGGCGGCGTCGCTGCGCTGGTTGTTCTTTGGCTGCGCCGCTCAATGGAAGAGACCCTGTCCGCAGATCAGCTCCGTGCTGCACACGTCAAGGTTGAGGGCGAGGCACAGCCAGGCACCTTGAAGCTGCTGTTCACCAAGCACTGGAAGCCGCTGCTCATCTGCATCGGCATCACTTTGGGCGGCACGGTGGCGTTCTACACGTACACCAACTTCATCCTGAAGTTCATGAACGATACTTCGGGCATCGCCAAGACCGACACTTCCGTCATCAACTTCTGGGCGCTGTTCATCTTCATGCTGCTGCAGCCTGTGTACGGCATGCTCTCTGACAAGATCGGCCGGAAGCCGCTCCTGGTCTGGTTTGGTGTGACCGGGGTGCTGTTCACTTGGCCGCTGCTCTCCACGCTGGCCGGCACCAAGGATCCCTTCATCGCTTTCCTGCTGATGATGGGTGGGCTCCTGATGGTTGGTGGTTACACGTCCATCAATGCGTTGGTGAAGGCTGAACTGTTCCCGGCATCCATCCGTGCGCTTGGCGTGGGGCTCGGCTACGCGATTGCCAACTCGCTGTTCGGCGGCACGGTCCCGCTGATCGGCGCAGCTCTGCAGAAGTCGGGCCAGGTGGACATGTTCTTCACGTATGTCACGGCGGCCATTTTCATCTCGCTGCTGGTGTACATCTTCGCGCTGAAGAACAAGAAGGCCACGCATTTGGATACTGAGCAGGGCCATGCCTGGGTTGCGAAGGGCGCAGCGGACGACGGCGGCGCGAAGGATCGCGTCGACGCCTGACTTGGGTGCGTTGCGAGGCCCGTTCTGCACACTTTGGCTACTCCGAAGGGCGCAGGGCGGGCCTCACAACGTTAAGCTCTAGTAGCGAACCCCGCATGAACCACCCATAGCGACCCCCGCACCAACACCATCAAGCCAAAGGAACCCAGGACAGTGCACGTGCTCATCGTCGAGGATGATGACGCCATGGCGTCGGCCTTGAGCGCAGCCGTAGCCTCGGCCGGGCACAAACACACACGGGTGTCCCGGGGAGAGGACGCACTCCTGGCGCACCGGCAGCACGAGGTGATCCTGCTGGACCTTGGCCTCCCGGACCTTGATGGTTTGGATGTGCTGCGCAAACTCCGCCAGGTCACCCAGATCCCCATCCTGATCCTGACCGCGCGCGACGACGAACGCAGCGTGGTGCTGGGCCTGCGGTCCGGGGCTGATGACTACCTGGTCAAACCCGTGAAGCTGGTGGAATTGCTCGCCCGAATCGAGGCAGTGACGCGTCGCAGCAACCGCTCGGGGCCCGAAGCTCCACACACCATAGTTCTCGGGGAACTGGAAGTGGACCTCGACCGCCGCGTCGCATCAGTCAGCAACAAAGAGCTCGCCCTCACCGCAACCGAATTCGACCTCCTCAGCCTCTTGGTCAGGAACGCAGGGTCAGTGGTGACCCGTGAGCAAATCCTGGATGCACTGTGGGGTGACGCATTCCTGGCGCATTCCAGATCCTTGGACGTACACCTCACAGGATTGAGGTCCAAGCTCCAACTTCCCGGCTTCATCATCAACGTCCGGGGCGTCGGCTACCGGGTTGAACAGCCGTGAAAGTCCGGGTCCTTGGCATCCTGAGCCTGCTGGTGGTGATCATTGTGGCAACGGTGTCCAGCGTGATCCTCACATCTGCCGGCCGCGAACTCACCCAGGAGCTGCAAATCAACCGGGTGGCCGCCCTCAACCGCTTCGCCCAGCTCGCCAGCGACGCCGCCGAGGACAACAACACCACCCAACTCCAGCGGGAAATGGACCGGTACTCCGAGCTTTATGGTGAAGGACTCCTGATCCGCCTCCAGGAGAAAACCCTCCGGTCAGGGGACCTCAGCGAGGACCAACCCGAGGTCAGGGACGCGCTCAACCGGGCCAGCCTGAACCTCAGTGACACCACCCTGAATCCGGTCCGCGCCTTCGGCACCGGCAACGACTTCATCTCCAGGTCGTTCGGAACAGCCAGCCAGGTACTCGGGGAGGTAGTTCTTGAAGTCAACCTCGATGCAGCCCGGCAGAAACTACGGGAGCGTTGGCTCGTCGTCGTGCTTGCTGCCGTGGCGCTGGGGGCGCTGCTCCTGCTGGCCGCCGCGCGTATCACGGCTTGGGTTTTGCGCCCGGTCCACCGGCTGGGCAAGGCAGTCCATGAGCTCGAAGCCACCGGCAAAACCAGTCAGCTGCCCGAGGCTGGCCCGCCCGAGCTTCGCGAGCTGAGCCGGTCCTTCACGGCCATGGCCGCGACCGTCACCCAGAGCATGGAGTCCCAGCGCCGGCTCATTGCTGACACTTCACATCAGCTCCGGAACCCGGTGGGTGCGCTCCGGCTCCGGGTCGACCTGCTGCAGCTCGCCCTGCGGTCTGCGCCGGAGAAGGAAGCGGCGGCCGGCGTCGTGGCCGAACTTGAGCGAGTGGAGGAAATGCTCGACGGCGTGCTGAAGCTGGCTACCGCCGAACACCGCGCCTCGGAAGGATCTGCCCGTGAGTCGCCTGAATCCGAGCACAAACGCCTGTCCGTCATCGATCCCTACCCGGTCCTGCAAGGTGAAGTGGAGAGGGCTGCGCCGGCTGCCCTTCGGGCCGGTTCGGAGCTCACCCTGGAAGGCCCTGCGCCCGAAAGCCAGATCGTCTGCGATCCCGACGAGCTCGCACACATGGTCGGGGAACTCCTCGCCAACGCCATCAAGTACGCCCCCGGGGCCCGCATCAGCGTGGCGACCCGGCCGGCGCAAGGAGGCACCGCCGTCGAGATTTCCGACGACGGTCCCGGCCTCCCAGCCGATCAACTGGCTGCCTCCACCACCAGATTCTGGCGGGCTCCTCAGCACAGCAAAATTCCAGGCAACGGCCTGGGCATGACCATCGTGGAACGGTTGGCGGAAGCCAACGGGGCGCGGCTGGTCCTGGAAACCCGAAGTCCCCACGGCTTGATGGCCCGTCTGGAATTCGCGCGGCCGGGGGACGGTTCGCATGCCTGATCCAGCTGCAGTATCGAGGCGGAACGCCCTCAAAACCGCCGTCACTCTGGGGCTCGGTGGCGCCCTGCTCGCAGCAACAGCCGGCTGCACCACGGAGGACCGGCCACAGGAAATCACGGTCGCCGGTGGCGAATCGGGCGGCTTTTATCTGGAGTTTGCCACCCTCCTGGCCCACCTGCTGCAGCGGGAAGGGGTGGCTGACAGGGCCGTGGCGCAAACCACCGGCGGAAGTTTGGAGAACATCCAAAGGGTCCTCTCCGGTGAGGCCACGTTGGCGATCGCGCTCGCGGACGCCGCCGCGCAGGACACAGCCCGCGCTCAAACCTTCCCCGCCGGCACTGACGCCGGGCAGCTCGTGGCGCTGGGAAAGGTGTATCAGAACTATGTCCACTGCATCGTCCGGGAGGACAGCGGGATCCGTACTTTCGCCGACCTCGCCGGGAAGACTGCCGCCGTCGGCGAAGTGGGCTCGGGAACCACACTGACGGCCGGGCGAATCATCGCCGCGGCCGGACTGTCCGACCCGGGCCGCGCCATGCAGCAGGTCAACCTCGGTTTGAACCATGCCCTGGCGTCGCTGAAGGACCGTTCCATCGATGTGATGATCCAGTCCGGGGGTGTTCCCACTGCCCCCATAGCCGCCGCGGCGCAGGATTTTGGAGTGCGGCTCCTGGACCTTTCCGAGCTCATTCCCGCGACCCGGGGCAATTCGGGGTTCTTCTACGACCGTGTCCTCATCCCCGCCGGCAGCTACGGAACCGCTCCCGCTGTGTGGACCGTCGGGGTGGCCAACCTGCTCCTGTGCCGCAAGGACCTGGCCGATCACGTTGTCCGGCAGACCGTGGAACTCCTGGTGGAACAAGCACAGGACCTGGTTCCGAAATCCAGCACAGGCGTTCAGTTCCTTAGCCCGGAAACCTTGATCAACACCGCCGGCGTGCCCTTGCATCCGGCAGCGCAGGCCGCGTACCGGGCGCTGCACGGTTAGCGTACCGGGCGCTGCACAGTTAGCGGACCAGCCCGAAATCGGCACGGGGCCGCGCGAATGGCAAAATGGAGGACATGACTTCAGCCGTTGCCCCTGCCATTGCCCTGACCATCGCCGGCTCCGAAGCGACCGGTGGCGCCGGCGCGCAGGCCGACCTCAAAACCTTCCAGGAACTCGGAGTGTTCGGCATCGCGAACCTCACCTGCATTGTTTCCTTCAACCCGAAGGACAACTGGAACCACCGCTTTGTGCCGGTAGACCAGCAAGTTATCGCCGACCAATTGGAAGCCACGACGGCGGCCTATGGTGCCGCTTCGGGCGCACCGTCAGTGCTGGATACAGTGAAGATCGGCATGCTCGGAAGCCCGGCAACCATCAGCACCGTGGAGAAGGCCCTCGCCGCTGGCTCGTTTGCCAACGTGGTCCTGGACCCCGTCCTGATCTGCAAGGGCCAGGAACCCGGCCACGCACTGGACACGGACCAGGCGTTGAAGGCGCAGATATTGCCGCTGGCTACGTTCGTTACCCCGAACCACTTCGAGGCCGAGTCGCTTTCGGGCCTGACCATTACTGACGAAGAATCCCTGAAAGCCGCCGCCATCCGCATCCACGAGATCAGCGGCGCAGCAGTCCTGGCCAAAGGCGGGGTGCGGCTGGAAGGCCCCGACGCCGTCGACGTTTACTACGACGGCGAAACGCTGGAAGTCCTGCGCGCTCCGAAGGTGGGCGAAGTTGCCGTGTCCGGCGCTGGTTGCTCGTTGGCCGCTGCTGTGACGGCGGAGCTGGCCAAGGGTGCCACTCCTCTGGAAGCTGCGCGCACGGCGAAGGCTTTCGTGACGGCCGGCATCAAAAACCGCGTGTCCTCGGGCGCTCCGTTCGATGCCCTGTGGCAGGGCGGCGCAATGTCCTAGCTGTTCGAACTCAAACGAAAACAGCCGCCCCGGAGTGATTCCGGGGCGGCTGTTTTGTGTCCTTGTCAGCGCGAAACCTTGCCCATGAGCGAGGCGATCGGGCGCAGGAACAGGGGCCGGGCAAGGAACCACGCAGCCGCCGTGAAGACGATGGATGCCGCGAAAATGCCGAAGCCCCACCAGCTGTAGTCGTTGTTGGAGGCGTACATGTGGTTCAGGTTGTTCAGCGCGCCGGTAGCCAGCACCAGCGTTACGTGGACAATCACGAACGCCACGAAGTAGATCATCACCGGGAAGTGGACCTTGCGGGCAAGTTCGATCGGGTAGAACTTGTTGATCGCCGCCTTCTTGGGCCAGGCGCCGGACATCCGGATGCCGGTGATGATGGCCAGCGGGGCGGCGATAAAGACCGTGATGAAGTATGTCAGGAGCTGGAGGCTGTTGTAGTTGTTCCAGCCGTTTTCGACCGGCCAGTTCAGCGATGCATATTGCAGGCCCGCAGAGACAGCGTTGGGGAAGACGTCCCAGCTGGTGGGAACGATCCTCAGCCATTGGCCCGTGGCGAAGAGCAGCACTATGAAGATGATGCCGTTGAGCACCCACAGTGCATCCAGGGTCAGGTGGAACCAGAGGTCCAGGCTGATCTTTGTTGGCGGGTTTTTGGTCTTGATGAGTCCCTTGTTGTTCCGGGTCCAGTTGGCCGCCGGACGGGTGGTGGTGCGCACCTGCCAGCCGGACCGGATGATCAGGACGATGAAGAACATGTTAAGGAAGTGCTGCCAGCCAAGCCATGCCGGGAATCCGGTGGGAGTGCCTTCCGGAACGGCAGAGTGTCCGGGGTAGTCAGTGAGGAACTGTTGCACGGGCTGGAGGGTCCTGAGCCATTGCGCAACGAGCACCAGGATCAGTGCCACCACCAAAGCTCCTGCGGTGACGGCGACGGGTTTGAACCACCTGTTCGACGTGATCCCGGACGACTTGCTTGAAACGGACATCAGGCCGCGTTCCTCTCTGGCTTGTTTGGCTGCGACCAGTTGGCGCTATACAGCGATTCAACCAGTTGAAGCCCGACGGCGAAAACGGCACCCGGGTTTCGGGGCGTCAGACGTCAAAAATCGCAGCATTCGGATACATGCTGCAATACGTATTTCTAGAACAGACTTCCAGAATTATTTCCCGTACTGCATGAGTCAGTCAAGACCATATGTTGGCTACGTGGATTCTTTCAGGAGTAGGATTCCAAAAAATAGCCGGTCGACACTCCGGTGTCTGTTCTACCGCCGAGAGGAGCCCGCGTGGTTCGCAAAACATCCGAAGCCGCCACCACTACAGGCTCCTGGCAGTGGACCCGGACCGCCGCTACCCAACGCAATCTGCTGGATGCGGCCGCCGCCGTGTTCGTTGAGCACGGCTTTACGGATGCGAGCATCTCGGACATCGTGGCCCGCGCAGGTTCCAGCGTTGGCAGCCTCTATCACCATTTTGGCGGGAAGACCGAACTCTTCCTTGCCCTGTGGGATGACTACCAGAACGAGCACGAAAGGCTTGTTGCGGCAGCCGTAGCCAAGGCACGCAAAGGCGGCGAGGACGATCCCCTGGCGCTGTTCAATGTGGGCAGCCGCAGCTACTTCGAGTACACCTGGAAGCACAGAGACCTGGAACGTGTATTCATCGAGGGCGACACTCCCCCCGGCTTTGAACTCCTCCGACGCGAACGCGGGCGTGAATGGGTGCGCCAGAATTCCGTGCTCCTCGGGACCCGGGACGACACACTGGGGCGTTTGACGGTCGCTGTGATCACCGACATCGTGACCGTTTCCGGGCAGGAGGTTGCGTTGAGTGCCACCAAGCGTGCGGCCGATGAGGTTGTGGATGCTGCGGCGGTGCTGGTGGCCCGGCTGGTCCGCTGAGGCCCACTCCCGTTTGTTGCCGCGTCAGCGGTTCGCGGGCGGGATGTCTTTCAATCGTTCCGCAAAGTCCTTGATTTCACTGATGCTGAAAGAAAGGCCACGGCGCACGTCAGATGCCGGTTGCCTCTCCAGCGACAAGCCTTCACGCCACATCCGTGCCGGCCTAATCGGCCGGGGCGTGAACCCGCCACCGCAGTTCGGGCAAACATTCAGCAGCAGGTCATCCACGCAGTCAGCGCAAAACGTGCACTCGTAGGTGCAGATCCGTGCATCCAGCGACGCCGGCGGCAAATCCCGATCGCATGATTCGCAATTGGGTCGAAGTTCAAGGGCCATGTGCCAAGACTGCTGCACGCGCACAGGATAGGCAAACTACGGGCAAGAACTAGGGCAGTTTTGCCTTGAGCGCGAGCAAATGCTCTCGCGTGAGCGTGGCTGCCGCTGCCGCATCCCTGCCGGTAATCGCATCGAGGATGCGCATGTGGGTGAGTTGATCGGCGTCGCTGCCGTGTTCGCCGCGGCGCCGGAGCAGTTCGATCATCGCTTGCCTGCTGCGCGGGGTGAAGGTGTCGAACAATTCGGTGAGGATCGGATTATGTGCAGCCAGGATGATGCTGCGGTGAAGGACCGTGTCCGCGTCGACGTGTTCCTCCACGCCCGAGCGGTTCAGATCCCGCTCCCCCGCCGCCCGCCTCATGGCCCGGAGGTCGGCAGGGGTGCGCCTTTCCGCGGCCAGCGCCGACGCTTCAACCTCGATCGCGATTCGCGCCTCGATCACCGCGGCGATGTCCGCGCGTCGAAGGACCTGGTCCCAATCGTCGGGCTCGTCGAGCGCCGTGACGAAGACACCGGCACCTTGGCGGGAGGCGAGCACGCCGCGGCCGGCCAGGTGCCGTATGGCTTCGCGGATTGTGGACCGGCCTACGCCGAGCTGCGGAGCGAGCGTCGTCTCTCCCGGCAGCTTTTGACCGAGTGCCCATTCGCCGCCGCGGATACGTTCCAGAAGTGCTTCAGCGGCCTGTTCGGCGAGCGGTTCGCGGCGCAGTTGTGTCATGGGACCATCATCCCTTATCCCCCAAACTTATCTACTTGTCTGAGGAGTTGTGCTAGCGTAAACCCATGCTTTACGGACCTCTTCTTCTTCGCCGCCACGGCGGGGCATAGCCAGACCGGCTCCCCGACGTGGAGTCGAAACGCGCGCCGGTCTTCGGACTACAACGAATGAAGAAGGACCCACGTCATGACCACCAATGATTTCCCCCGCGTTTGCACCCCCGCCGGGCCAGTACCCGCCGTCGCGCCCTTTTGGAACCGCCAGCGAACCTCGCAAATGCCATCCCACCGCTATCGCGATGTCTATTCCCGCGTGGAGGTTCCGCTCACGGAACGGGACTGGCCTACCCGTCGCCTGGTTCAGGCGCCGTTGTGGGTACCCGTGGATTTGCGTGACGGCAACCAGGCCCTGGCCGAACCGATGGACCCGGAGCGCAAGCGCCGCTTCTTCGAGCTCATGGTGAAGATGGGCTACAAGGAGATCGAGGTCGGTTACCCATCCGCGTCGCAGACCGACTACGACTTCGTGCGCCTGATCGCTGAGACTGACATCGCGCCCGAGGATGTGACGATCGTCGTGTTCACCCCAGCCCGGCGCGATCTGATTGAGCGCACCGTCGCATCGATCCGCGGCATCCGCAACCAGGTCGTGATCCATATGTACACGGCCGCCGCACCCGTCTGGCGCGATGTGGTCCTCGATAAGGACCGGGACGAGCTGCGGGAGCTGATCCTGAACGGTGGGCGCGACGTGCTCGAGTTCGCCGGGCACCTGCCTAACGTGCGGTTCGAGTTCTCCCCCGAGGTGTTCAACCTCACCGAACCCGACTACGTCATTGAGCTCTGCGACGCCATGACTGAGCTGTGGGAGGCGACCCCCGATCGTCCGGTGATCCTGAACCTGCCCGCCACCGTGGAGATCGCGACACCGAACGTCTATGCCGATCAGATCGAGTACATGCACAAGCGCCTCGCCCGCCGGGACGCTGTGATCCTCTCCGTACATCCGCACAACGACCGAGGCACCGGCATCGCCTGCGCCGAACTGGCCATACTTGCCGGCGCCCAACGGGTGGAGGGCTGCATCTTCGGCAACGGAGAGCGCACCGGTAACGTTGATATCGCCACGCTTGCCCTGAACCTGCATGCCCAAGGCATCGATCCGATGATCGATTTCTCCGACATCGACGAGATTCGCCGCACGGTCGAGTACAGCAACCGCCTCGAAATCCACCCACGCCACCCCTACGTGGGCGACTTGGTGCACACCGCGTTCAGCGGAACCCACCAGGACGCGATCAAGAAGGGCTTCGCCGAGCACCGTGCACGGGCGGCTGATGAGGGGCGTCCCGAAGGCGGGCTGGAATGGCGGGTGCCCTACCTGCCGATCGACCCGGCCGACATCGGCCGCAGCTACGACGCCGTCATCCGCGTCAACTCCCAATCCGGCAAAGGCGGCATCGCCTATCTGCTCGAAACGGACTATGGCATCGAACTGCCGCGCCGCTTGCAGATTGATTTCGCCCGACGCGTACAGGAGCACGCCGACAGCACCGGACTCGAAATCAACGCGGCAACGCTGCTGGAACTCTTCGAAGACAACTATCTGAACCCGGGCACCGACGTCATCGAATTACTCGACCTCGGATCCCTGAGTGAAAACAACAAGACCACTACACGCGTCAGCGTCCTCATCGACGGCATCCAGCGGAGCGGCAGCTACGACACCATCGGCCCAGTGGAGGTGGTCACTCAGCTGCTCGGCGAACATGGAATCCCGATCGATGTCCTTTCGCTGCACCAAACTTCCCTCACGGCCGGCGCCGACAGCGAGGCCCTGACACTCATGGAGTACCGCGATGCTCAAGGCACACGCTGGGCGGCAGGCAAAGATCGCTCCATCCTGACGGCGAGCGTGAAGGCCGTGATATCGGCAGCTTCCAGCTCGGCCGCCGTCGCCGCCTCATGAAACAGAGGCAAAGGCACTGCCCGGTCCCCTACCCGGTTTCGCGCCGGCTACCGGCGCATCTTCCGGATCGAATAATCCTTGGTCGCGTAGTCCCCGCCCTGAGGCACGCCGGGATCGAAGTCCTCCCGCACTGCCCATTGGGCGGCATCGTCTTCGGGGAGGAACCCGACGTCGTATCCGGCCTTTAGGTCCCACCACCGGTCGGTGTTCGCGGACACTGCATAGAAGACGGCTGCGTGTTCGGTTGTCGTCATTGCGGCGAGGAACGCCCGGACCGCGTCTGATGGGCTAAGCCAGGTCCGCTGCTCACGCGCGGATCCTGGCCGGACCTCGTAGCTGCCAATGCGCACCGCGATGGTGCTCATCCCGAATTTGTCCGCGTACAGTCGGCAGAGAGCTTCGCCGGCCACCTTCGACACTCCATAGAAGCCATCCGGCCGGGGCGGCATCCCAGGTGAGACGGCGACGCCGGCTGGATACATACCGGTCAGGCGGTTGCTGCTGGCGTAGACCACACGGGACACACCAGCTCGCCGGGCAGCCTCAAGAACATGGTAGGTACCGACGATGTTCACCTCTGCCAGGTCGTGAAAGTCCGCCTCATCCGGGATCCCGCCGAGGTGGATCACACCATCTGCGCCCGTGAACATTTCCTCCAACAAACCCAGCTCGCTGAGATCCGCCGTCACGATTTCATCATGTGGGCCAGCCGGCAACACCGGGCGAATATCAGTGGATACCAAGTCAACCCTCAGTTCGGAAAGGGCAGTGCGAAGGGCAGCGCCGATCGTTCCAGCAGCACCCGTGACTACCCAGCGACTCCCCGCAACATCAAGCATGCTCCAACCGTACTGCGGCTTCATGCGCAGTACCGGTTGGACATTCCGCGTGAAGGAGCGTCTCACTCGAGCGCGGGGGATGTGAGCGAGCGTTGCACTCGAGCGCGGGGGATGTGAGAGAGCGACGGGGTCAGCGCTCGGAGTGGGCGGCCAGGAAGGAGTACACCTCGGTCTCGTCCACGCCGGGGAACGCGCCCGGAGGCATCGCGGCAAGCAGGTGCGAATGTGCGCGCGCGGAGGGCCAGGCGTTACCGGCCCATTCATTGGCCAAGGACTTCGGCGGACGCTTGCAGCAGTTCGGGTCCGGGCAGTTGGAGGTTGCCCGGGCCGTGGTTTCCCGGCCGCGGAACCATTTCACGTGCTGGTACGGCACTCCGATGCTCAACGAGAATTCCCCGGCAGCGGAGCGCTCCGTCCGCGCCGTGCACCAGTAAGTGCCCGATGGCGTGTCCGTGTACTGGCTGTAGGCGCTGAACTTGTCCGGCACGTCGAACACCGCGCGCGAGGTCCACGCTTTGCACGACGGCTGCCCCTCAATCGCACCGGTGTGGTCCTGGGGGAAGGTCACGCCGTCGTTCTCGTAGGCCTTGTAGATGATGCCGGACTGGTGGGTCTTCTGGAAATGCGTGGTGATGCCCAGGTGTTTGGTGGCGAGATTCGTGAAACGGTGCGCGGCAGTTTCGTAGGACACCGCGAAGGCATCCCGGATATCTTCCACGGCAATTTCCTTGGCGGCCTTGGCTTTCTGCAGGAACTCCACCGTGGCCTGCTCAGGCAGCAGCAGGGCCGCGGCAAAGTAATTGGTGGCCACCCGCTGCGCCAGGAAATCCCCGTAGTTGCGCGGGGTTTCGTGCCCCAGGACGTAGTGGCCCAGAGCCTGGAGGAGCACTGAGCGGGGATCGTGATCCTGGCGCTGGTTCTGCGTCAGGTAAATTCTGCGGTTCTTCAAATCAGTTACGGACCGGGTGGAGTGCGGCAAATCGCCCACATGGTGCAGGGAGAATCCAAGGTTCTCGGCGATGTCCGCAATGACGTGCTGGCTGAGCGGACCGGTGGTGTAGCCCACCCCTTTGAGGACCTTCTGCGCCTCGGCCTCATACTCGGGGAAATAGTTACCGCGCTCACGCATCATGGCACGCAACTCGCCGTTCGCGCGGCGGGCCTCCTCCGGCGTCGCGACTTGCTCATTAAGTTTGCGTTCGAGCTCCTGGAGCAGCCCCACCTGCGACTCGAGCACATCGAGCGGAAGCCGCGAGCTGATGCGGATTTTGGGGAGGTTGAGGGATTCGTACAGCGGCCCGCGCTGGTACCGTTCCAGCTCGATTTCCAGCGCGGCCCTGCGGCTCGGCGGCTCCGCTCCGAGCAGCTGATCGATGGTCACGTTCAGTGACGCAGCGAGCTGCTGAAGCAGCCCCAATTTTGGTTCGCGCTTACCGTTTTCGATCAGGCTCAGCTGGCTTGGCGCGGTCCCGACGGCGGCACTCAAGTCGTCCAGCGTCAGCCCGGCCTGCTTGCGAAGATGGCGCACGCGGCGGCCAAGGCTGATGACGTCCAGTTCAGGGGACGCAGCGGACAACGACGGCGATGCTACTTCGCGATTCCAGCTCACAGGCGACATTTCTTGAGAATACGCGAAGAAGTGCATTTCTTTCCATAGTTTTCCTCTAGTAACCCTCTTGGAAGTGCAGAAAAGTAGGACTTACGAAAAAGAAATACAGATCCCGGACAAGCCGGCCGACGCAGCAACGGCGCAGCGGAGGCCGGCCCGGGCACCACATAGGAGATAAAAATGACCGCATCATTTGTACCCGCAGAGCAGTCCGCAGAGCAGCAGGCCGCAGCGCTGGAACTTGAATGGTCTGCCAACCCGCGTTGGGAAGGCGTCACCCGTGATTACTCGGCCACCGACGTCGTCCGCCTCCGCGGTCGCGTCTCCGAAGAGCACACCCTGGCCCGGCGCGGTTCGGAGAAGCTCTGGAAGCAGCTCACCGAAGAAGCACCCAACGGTGGCTACACCAACGCTTTGGGTGCACTGACCGGAAACCAGGCAGTGCAGCAGGTCAAAGCGGGTCTCCGCGCCATCTACCTCTCCGGCTGGCAGGTGGCCGCAGACGCCAACCTCTCGGGCCAGACCTACCCGGACCAGTCCCTGTACCCGGCCAACTCGGTCCCCCAGGTTGTCCGTCGCATCAACAACGCCCTGCTCCGCGCAGACCAGATCGAATATGCAGAGGGCGTCAAGACTGTTGAGGACTGGTTGGTCCCGATCGTCGCCGACGCCGAAGCCGGCTTCGGTGGCCCGCTGAACGCCTACGAACTCATGAAATCCATGATCACAGCCGGCGCCTCGGGTGTTCACTGGGAAGACCAGCTCGCATCTGAGAAGAAGTGCGGCCACCTCGGCGGCAAGGTCCTGATTCCCACCCAGCAGCACATCCGGACCCTGAACGCAGCCCGTCTGGCAGCCGATGTCGCCGACACCCCCACCGTGGTCATCGCCCGTACCGACGCCGAAGCAGCAACCCTGATCACCTCGGACGTTGACGAGCGCGACCAGGAATTCATCCTCCGCGAAGGTGGACAACCGGTTCGCACTGCTGAAGGCTTCTACAAGGTCCGCAACGGCATCGAACCCTGCATCGCCCGTGCCAAGGCCTACGCACCTTACTCCGACCTCATCTGGATGGAGACCGGAACCCCGGATCTGGAACTGGCACGCAAGTTCGCCGAATCGGTCAAAGCCGACTTCCCGGACCAGATGCTCTCCTACAACTGCTCCCCGTCCTTCAACTGGCGCAAGCACCTGGACGACACCACCATCGCCAAGTTCCAGCGCGAACTCGGTGCCATGGGCTTCACGTTCCAGTTCATCACCCTGGCCGGCTTCCACGCCCTGAACTACTCGATGTTTGATCTCGCCCACGGATACGCCCGTGAAGGCATGAGCGCCTACGTCGAACTCCAGGAAAAGGAATTCGCCTCCGAGTCCCGCGGCTACACCGCCACCAAGCACCAACGCGAAGTCGGTACCGGCTACTTCGACGACATCGCCACCGCGCTCAACCCGAACGCATCCACCCTGGCCCTGGTGGGATCCACCGAAGAAGGCCAGTTCCACTAACCACTTCCGACGGCGCCTTGCCCTCGCTGGCCGCGGTTATCACCTCCGGCCTACGGACCGGCAACGCTCTGCCTGCTATCCCCAGATCCGCCCTTTGACCTCGTAGAACTCGGTCGAGGGCGGATATAGGGCCCCTTTACGCAGGCTGCCGCATTACCGGCCCTCCGGCCTCGTGCGGATCGCGCCTTCCGGACCATACCGACTGCCGGGTTGGGTGATCCGGAAGCGTGCGTAAAAGGGGCCCTGTCCCGGACGCCGGCCGAGCTCTGCGAGGCCAAGCGGGCGGGATGGGGAATAGCACGCGGAGGATTACCCACTCCGGCACCCCAGGTGACCCCCAGCCCGACGCGGCACCGCCGTCGAACTTTTGCTTCTCATAGGAGAGATTGAAATGAACAGCTTCACTGACAACTTCACTATCAACGGCATCACCATCACCGCGCAGCCCATTTGCCGGCAGAACGAGGTCTTGACGCCGGACGCCCTTGAGTTCATTGGCAAGTTGCACCGGGCTACGGCTGATCGTCGTCAGGAGCTGATGCAGGCACGGCACGCCCGCCGCAACCAGATTTCCGGTGGCCAGGATCCCCGGTTCCGCCCCGAAACCGAGGGCATCCGGAATGACCCGTCGTGGCGCGTGGCTCCCCCGGCTCCGGGTTTGGAGGACCGCCGCGTGGAGATCACGGGTCCGGTGGATAAGAAGATGACCATCAACGCCCTGAACTCGGGGGCGAAGGTCTGGCTCGCTGACATGGAAGACTCCTCCACGCCGACGTGGCGGAACGTGATCCAGGGTCAGCTGAACCTGACTGACGCTTTGGAGCGCCGCATCGATTTCACCTCTCCTGAGGGCAAGGAGTACAAGCTCAAGGCCGCAGAGGACCTGCCCACCATTGTGGTTCGTCCGCGTGGCTGGCACTTGCCGGAGAAGCACATGCTCGTGGATGGCAAGCCGATCGCCGGAGGAATCGTGGACTTCGGTTTGTTCTTCTTCCACAACGCCCGCCGCCTGCTGGCCCAGGGTAAGGGCCCGTACTTCTACCTGCCGAAGATCGAGAACCACCTCGAAGCCCGGCTGTGGAATGACATCTTCGTCCTGGCGCAGGATCTCTTGGGCATCCCGCAGGGCACCATCCGCGCCACCGTGCTGATCGAAACCATCACGGCGGCGTTCGAGATGGAAGAGATCCTGTATGAACTCCGTGACCACGCCGCGGGTTTGAACGCCGGCCGCTGGGACTACATCTTCTCTCTGATCAAGAATTTCCGTACCCGCGGACCCCGTTTTGTTCTCCCGGACCGCGGCCAGGTGACCATGACCCAGCCGTTCATGCGCGCATACACCGAGCAGCTGGTCAGGGCCTGCCACCGACGTGGTGCCATGGCTATTGGGGGCATGGCAGCAGCTGTTCCCAACCGGAAGGACGAGGCCGCCAACACTGCTTCGTTCGAGAAGGTTCGTGCGGACAAGACCCGCGAGGCCAACGACGGCTTTGACGGTTCGTGGGTGGCCCACCCGGATCTGGTGCCGGTATGCCGGGAAGTTTTTGACTCAGTTCTCGGAAACCGCCCCAACCAGCTGGACCGTTCCCGCGAGGACGTCACCCCGGATGACCGCGCGCTGATCGACATCGCCAGCACTGAGGGAACCATCACCGAGGGTGGGGTCCGCCTGAACATTGAGGTAGGCATCCGCTACATCGAGTCCTGGCTGCGGGGCAACGGGGCCGTGGCCATCCACAACCTCATGGAAGACGCCGCCACCGCGGAGATCTCCCGCTCCCAGCTGTGGCAGTGGATCCACGCCCACGCCATCACTGACCACGGCGACATCATCACCCGCGAATGGGTGGAGGACATGTTGGACGAGGAATACGCCCGGCTGGAACGCTTTGACGGAGACCGGTTCGCGGATGCCCGCGCCATCTTTGAAGAAGTCACCCTGGCCGAAGAATTCCCCACCTTCCTGACCATCCCCGCCTACGCCCGTTTCCTCACCGAGGCCCGTGAAGAGGCCACGGAGGAGGAACTCGTCGCCGCCTAGGTCCAGTGACCAGAAAGCGACACAAACAAGCCCCGACGCTGGGCTGCCTGCACTCTTCGCAACAAGTGACCCCGACCGCCGGGGAGGCAGCCCAGCAACGGGGCTTACCCATGCCCAGCCCGCACTGACCCCTGCTCCCGCCCGCACCACTTCGATGCCCCGCTGCACACCATGCCGTGCGCACGGCACACCCAGCAGGGAACCCCCGAATCAAGGGCCAAGGAAGCAGGAAGCGCACGACGACCCCACCCAGGGACCACGGACCACCCGCCACCTCGATGCCTCGCTGCACACCATGCCGTGCGCACGGCACGTTCTGCAGGGAACCCCCGAATCGGCGAAGAAACCAGGGACCAGACGCCAGGGACCAGCCTCGGCTCAGACGGCCCGCTGCCCACAGCTACCCGCGAAGATGCGAACGCGAGGGCAGACTCCACCACCGGACCACGGACCACCCGCGACCTCGATGCCCCGCTGCACACCATGCCCTGCGCACGGCACGTTCTGCAGGGAACCCCCGAATCGGCGAAGAAACCAGGGACCAGACGCCAGGGACCAGCCTCGGCTTAGACGGCCCGCTGCCCGCAGCTACCCACGAAGACGGGAACGCGAGGGCAGACCTGCCCAGGGCCACCGACCAGCCACCGCTTCGATGCCCCGCTGCACACCATGCCGTGCGCACGGCACGTTCTGCAGGGAACCCCCGAATCGGCGAAGAAACCAGGGACCAGACGCCAGGGACCAGCCTCGGCTCAGCCGGCCCGCTGCCCACAGCTACCCGCGAAGATGCGAACGCGAGGGCAGACCCACCGGACCACGGACCACCCGCGACCTCGATGCCCCGCTGCACACCATGCCCTGCGCACGGCACACCCAGCAGGGAACCCCCGAATCGAGGGCCAAGGAAGCAGGAAGCGCACGACGACGGCCCCCACGCGCGCAGCCGGCTCACCCACCTCGCGCAGACAGCCCACCGACCCGCACCCCTACCGCTGTCGGGCCACCCATCGCACGGACAACGTGGTGCACACGCAGAACATGAGCACCGAACCGAGGATCACGAGCAGCGGCACAGTCCAGCCGTCGGTCACACTGTGCACGAACCCAACAACCGTGGGTGCCAGCGCAGCGAAGCAGTAGCCCACCCCCTGCACCACGGCGGACATCTTCCCGGCTGCGGCCTGGGACTGGGCGAACTTGATGATGGCAATGAAAATCACCGTGATGCCGCCGCCCTGGGCAACTCCGCCCAGCGAAGACCACAGCCACCACCATGAAGGTGCCAGCAACAAACCAACGGGAACCGTCAGCCACAGCGCGCTCAAGGTGAACGCCACCGCCGTCGTACTGGCGAAACGGGCCAGGAGCGGCACGCCCAGGCCGCCCACAATGGCGAAGATCTGGAACAGCGAGGAGCCGGCACCGGCGTCGGCGGTGCCCATGGCGAGTTCATCGGACAGGAAACTGGGCAGCCAGGCGGTGACGCCGTAGTAGGAGAAGGCCTGCCCGGCGAAACCGAGGGTCAGGCCGACTGTCAGCCAGCGCACCCCCGCAACCGGTCCGGACAACGAGGCCGGTGGAGCGGGAACCGCACGGGGAACAAACGCCCGCCGCGCACCCACGGTTGGCACCCAAAAAAGGATCGCGGCCAACGCAAGCAGGGCACTGGCCGCAAGGGCAAGCCGCCAGCCCACCAGGTCAGCCAAGGGTGCGGTGACCACGGAGGTCAGGAATGATCCAATGTTGAGCGCAGCCGTATAGACGCCCATGGCCGTGGCCTGGCGCCGCGGGGCGAAGTCGCGCCGGATGATCAGCGGCACCGCGATGTTCCCGATGGTGATGGCCACGCCAATGACCACCGTGCCCACCATGACCGATGCCCCACCCCCACTGGAGCGGACCACCACTCCTGCCAGCACGCCAAGCAAGGTCAGCATCACGGCGAATTCGGCCCCGAACCGGCGCCCCGCCAGCGAAGCCAACGGAGAAGCGAGGGAGAAACACAGCACAGGAATGCCGGTCAGCAGGCCGAGTTCAACAGGCGAGAATCCAAGGTCCTGCTGCAGTGAATCGACCACGGGGGCCACCGCTACAAAGGGACCACGCATGTTCAGCGCTATGAGGCCGATGCACGCAAGAATCAGCCAACCGCGTGGAATTTTCGCGAGGAACTGGCTCACCGGATGGACCGATGCGGGGCAGGAAGCGTTTTCATCACTTTCATTGCTATCACGGCGCTACCCGCCAACGGGCATCGAGCAACCCTTAGCCCGCTGCTTGGAGCGTGGCCTCAATCACTGCCGGCGACAGGACATGCTGGGTGACCATCTGGCTGGCACCGAGGATGGCGGCGCGGTCACCGGCCATGGAAATACTGATGCGCAGGTGGGTGGTGGCCAGCGGCAAGGACCTCCGATAGACCACTTCGCGGATGCCGGCCACCAGGTGTTCACCGGCCTCCCCCACGCTGCCGCCGATGATGATCACGGACGGGTTCAGCAGGTTGACTACCGTGGCCAGTACGTCGCCGACATCGCGGCCGGCTTGCCTGAGCGCCTGGATCGCCTGCAGGTTGCCGTCGCCGACAAGTCGCAGGACATCGGCGCCGGTGGACGCTTCCAGCCCTTGGGACTGGAGGTGACGCGCGACGGCGGGCCCTGAGGCCAGCGCCTCAAGGCACCCATGGTTGCCGCATCGGCAGAGGACGTCGTCGCCGCGGGGGACGCGCACGTGCCCGAGGTCACCGGCTGTGCCGTTGGCTCCACGCTGCAGTTGACCGCTGCTGATGATCCCGGCACCGATCCCCGTGGCGACTTTGACGAACACGAAATTCCGATTGTCCGGCCAGTAGGCGGTGCGCTCGCCGAGGGCCATGATGTTGACGTCGTTGTCCACCAGGACAGGGACGTCGAGGGACTGCTGAACGTACGACACGACGTCGAATCCGTCCCAGCCCGGCATGATGGGCGGCTTCACGGGCCTCCCGGTATCGTGCTCCACGGGCCCCGGGAGTCCGATTCCGATGCCGGCGAGGTCGCCGGGTTCGCGCCCGGCTTCGGCCAGGAGTTCACGGCCGGCAGCTACCACCCGGCTGAGGACTGCGCCCGGCCCTTCGGCAACTTCCTGCGCCAAACGCCGCTCGGCGAGGACGCTGCCCCCGAGGTCGGTGACGGCGACAATCACGTGGGTGGCTCCGACGTCGACGGCCAGGACGACCCGCGCGGCGGGTTTGAACGCAAAGCGCGACGGCGGCCTGCCGCCACTGGAGGAGGCCTCACCTGCCGGGCCCACGAGGCCAGAAGCAATGAGGGCATCGATGCGGGAAGCCACCGTGGAGCGGGCAAGTCCGGTGGTTTCGGCGAGCTCGGCGCGGGTACGGGCTTTGCCGTCGCGGAGAAGCTGGAAGAGATTCCCGGCCCGCGAGAGATTACCGGCTTCTGGCGCGGAGCTGTTTCCGGCGTCAGATCCGGCAGTCGTAGTCATCCAATTAGTGAAGCATGATTGCTTATGCATGTCACCCAGTGGAAGTTTGTCGGAATTATCGTAACTTTTGCTGGACGCTCGGCAAAAGTCCCTCTAGGCTGAAATGAGTGCATGACCAGCCCATTCATGGGTGGAATCGGTGGCTCCCTGATAGGGCGCTCACTAGACTGGCGCCAAGTCCCTGATCTGCCGGAAATACCCACTCCCGAAAAGGAACCCGAATGTCTTACTCACTTCAGCTGTACACCCTCCGCGATGCCATCGGGGAGGACCTGCCGGGAACCATCAAGAAGGTGGCCGAGATCGGCTTCACGCAGGTGGAGCCGTATAACTTCGTGGCCACGGCCAAGGAGCTCGGCGCGGCGTTGAAGGAGAACGGCCTGACCGCGCCGTCCGGACACGCCCCGCTGCTGTCCCAGGACCAGGACGAGATCTTCGCCGCAGCCAAGGAACTGGGCATCACCACGGTGATCGATCCGTTCCTTCCGGCAGAGCACTGGCAGTCCGCCGAGGACATCCAGGCCACCGCCGCCAAGCTCAATGCTGCAGCGAAGAAGGGTGCCGGGTACGGCATCCGCGTCGGCTACCACAACCACGCCTGGGAGCTGGAGTCCACCATTGAGGGCAAGACCGCCCTGGAATACTTCGAGGGTCTGCTGGATCCGGAACTGGTCCTGGAAGTCGACACCTACTGGGTTGCCGTGGGAGGCCAGGACCCCGTGGAGCTCCTGGCCCGCTTGGGCGACCGCGTGAAACTCATCCACATCAAGGACGGCCCGGCCACCACCGACACCAAGGCCCAGCAGCCCGCCGGACAGGGCAGCATCCCTGTCCTGGACGTGATCGCCGCAGCGAAGTCCCTGGAGGTAGGAGTGGTGGAGTTCGATGACTACTCCGGCGATATCTTCGAAGGCATCACCCAGAGCCTGGCCTACCTGACCGCCGCGGCCAGCGCCGACGCGGCCGGCAAAGACCCAGCCAGCGCCGACGCAGCAAGCACAGAAGCAGCAGAAGGAGCGCAGGCATGAGCTACGCACCGTCAACCCGCAAAGGCCCCGTAGGGGTTGCCGTCATCGGTGCGGGCAACATCTCCAAGCAGTACCTGGACAACCTCACGGTCTTCCCGGACCTGAAAGTCCTGGTCATCGCGGACCTCTTTGTCGAGGCCGCCGAAGCCCGTGCCAAGGAATACGGGATCGCCGAATTCGGTACGCCCGAGCTGGCACTGAACCATCCCGACGTCGAACTCATCGTGAACCTGACCATCCCGGCAGCCCACGTCGAGGTGGCCACGGCCGCGGTCAGCGCCGGCAAGCACGTCTGGACAGAGAAGCCCTTCTCCCTGGACCGCGAATCCGGGCTCGGTCTGCTCAAAGCAGCCGACGCCGCCGGCATCCGCCTCGGCACCGCCCCGGATACGTTCCTCGGTGCCGGGCTGCAAACCGCACGCCGCATCATCGAACGCGGGGACATCGGCACCCCGCTGACCGGCATGACCACGTTCCAGACCCCCGGCCCGGAATCCTGGCACCCGAACCCGGCCTTCCTGTTCCAGCACGGCGCCGGTCCCCTGTTCGACATGGGCCCGTACTACCTCACCGCACTGATCCAGACCTTCGGCTCCATCCGCAAGGTGGCCGCTGTCGGGTCCTCCGCCAAAGCAACCCGCATCATCGGTTCCGGGCCCAAGGCCGGCGAGGAATTCGCCGTCGAGGTCCCCACGCACGTCTCCGCGATGGCGCAGTTCGAAGGCGGCCAGTCCAGCCACAGCGTCTTCTCCTTCGAGTCGCCGCGCCAGCGCATGGGCTTCGTCGAAATCACCGGCTCCGAAGCAACCCTGTCCCTTCCGGACCCGAACTATTTCGACGGCGACCTGAAACTCTGGCGGCCGGGCGCGGAAGAACCCGAAATCATCCCTGCCACCGGGCCAGCCAATGGCCGCGGCCTGGGCGTGCTGGACATGGCCCGCGCTCTCCGCGCAGGTACGGCCCACCGCGCCACAGGTGACCTCGCCTACCACGTGCTGGACAGCATGGTCTCCATCACCGAGTCCGTGGAATCAGGCACTTTCGTGGATGTCACCAGCAACGCTCCCACCTCCGCCGCCCTCCCCGAGGACTGGGCGCCCGAAACGGCGACCCTGTAGGGGCGGGGAACACTATGACTACCTCTGGAAACACCCCGCTGGGTGTTGCGGCAATCGGCTACGCGTTCATGGGCAAGGCCCACTCGAACGCATGGCGGAACGTCGCCAGTTTCTTCGACGTCCCGGCCTTCGAACAGAAAGTGCTTGTTGGCCGGGACGCAGACGCCGTTGCTGAAGCGGCCGCCAAGTACGGCTGGGCAGAATCGGCAACCGACTGGCGGTCGGTGATCGAACGGGACGACATCCACATCATCGACATCTGCGCACCGGGCTGGATGCACGCCGAAATCGCCATCGCGGCGTTGGAAGCCGGCAAGCACGTGCTCGTGGAGAAGCCGCTGGCCAACACTTTGGGTGAAGCCGAGTTGATGACCGCAGCCGCCGCGAAGGCCCGGTCCCGCGGTGTTCAGTCCATGATCGGCTTCAACTACCGGCGGGTTCCGGCCTTGGCGTTGGCACGCGAACTCATTTCCGAAGGCCGCCTCGGCACCATCCGCCACATCCGCGCCGCTTATCTGCAGGATTGGTTGACCGACCCCGAATCCCCTATGAGCTGGCGCCTCCGCAAGGAAACCGCGGGCTCCGGAGCCTTGGGCGACATCGCCTCGCATGCCATCGACCAGATTCTCTACCTTCTGGGTGATGACGTCACGGAGGTTTCGGGCCGCCTGCGCACCTTCGTGGACCAGCGCCCCGGCGCAGAAGGTCCAGAGGATGTCACGGTCGACGACGCCGCCTGGGTCAACCTCTCGCTCGCCTCCGGGGCAATCGCTTCGGTGGAAGCCTCCCGGGTAGCGACGGGCCAAAAGAACTCCCTCCGGCTCGAAATCTACGGTTCGCTCGGTGCGCTGACCTTTGACCTCGAGAACCTGAACGAACTGAACTTCCTGGACACCACAGTGCCCGTCCGCGAACAGGGTTTCCGGCGGATCCTGGTCAACGAACCCGAGCACCCGTACTTGGGCGCGTGGTGGCCTCAGGGACACATCATCGGCTGGGAGCACACGTTCACGCATCAGATCCGGGACTTCCTCACCGCGATCGCGGCCGGCGAGTCGCCGTCGCCGTCGTTTGAAGAGGGCCTGAACGTCCAGCACATCCTGGCCGCTGTGGAAGAGTCCGCAGCCGCAAACAGCTCACTGATCCAGCTCAACGCATCCGTTCTTGAAGGAGCCTGACATGCCCCGCCCGTATACCCTGTTCACCGGCCAGTGGGCCGACCTCCCGTTCGAGGAAGTCGCACGGCTGGCTTCCGGCTGGGGATATGACGGCCTGGAAATCGCCGTCTCCGGAGACCATTTGGACGCCTGGCGTTGGGATGAGCCCGGCTACGTCGAATCCAAGCTCGCCGTCCTGGAGAAGTACAACCTGAAGGTTTGGGCCATTTCCAACCACCTCAAGGGCCAGGCAGTTTGCGATGACCCCATCGACTTCCGCCATGAAGCCATTGTTGGTTCCAAGGTGTGGGGCGACGGCGATCCTGAAGGCGTCCGCCAGCGCGCCGCCGAGGAAATGAAGCACACGGCCCGCCTCGCCAAAGCGCTCGGGGTGGATACCGTCGTCGGGTTCACCGGTTCCTCCATCTGGCAGTACGTCGCCATGTTCCCGCCGGTACCGGAAAAGGTCATCGACGCCGGTTACCAGGACTTCGCCGACCGCTGGAACCCCATCCTGGATGTCTTCGACGAATGCGGTGTCCGCTTCGCCCACGAAGTCCACCCCTCCGAAATCGCCTACGACTACTGGACCACCGTCCGGACCCTCGAAGCGATCGGCCATCGTCCTGCGTTCGGCTTGAACTGGGATCCTTCCCACTTTATGTGGCAGGGCATCGACCCCGTGTCCTTCATCTGGGACTTCAAGGACCGGATTTACCATGTGGACTGCAAGGACACCAAGCTCCGCCCCACCGGCCGCAACACCGTGATGGGTTCCCACCTGCCGTGGGGCGATCCCCGACGCGGCTGGGACTTCGTCTCCGCAGGACGCGGCGACGTTCCGTGGGAATCGTCCTTCCGGGCCCTCACCGCCATCGGCTACGACGGCCCTATCTCCATAGAATGGGAGGACGCAAGAATGGACCGGCTCCACGGGGCCCCCGAAGCCCTGGCCGCACTGAAGAAGTTCGATTTCCCGGCGTCGCAAACCTCCTTCGACGCCGCGTTCAGCAGCAAGGACTAGACACGTGACCCTCAGCAACGGCACCTCCGACGGCACCATCCGCTGGGGCATCCTCGGCACGGGATTCATTGCCGGGCTCCAGGCCAAGGATTTGAAGGAGAACGGTTTCACGGTCCAAGCCGTGGGGTCGCGCTCGTTGGAGTCGAGTGGGTCGTTTGCTGGGGAGTACGGCGTGGCCACCGCCCACGGCAGCTATGAGGACCTGGTCGCCGACCCCATGGTTGACGTTGTGTACGTGGCCACGCCACACCCGTTCCACCACGCGAATGCCCTGCTGGCCTTGAACGCCGGCAAACACGTACTGGTGGAGAAGTCGTTCACCATGAACGCCCGCGAGGCACAGGAGATCGTTGACCTGGCCGGGTCCAAGGGGCTGGTGGTCCTGGAAGCGATGTGGACCAGGTTCCTTCCCCACATGATCCGCATCCGTGAGATCATCGCGGCCGGAACCATTGGTGAAGTGCGCAAGGTGGTGGCCACCCACAACCAAAGCCTCCCCAAGGACCCCGCCCACCGGCTGAATGATCCGGCACTGGGCGGCGGCGCACTGCTGGACCTGGGTATTTACCCGATCTCCTTTGCCTTCGACATCCTGGGTACGCCGGCGTCGATCAAGGCCAGCGCCTCGATGTCTGCCACAGGCGTTGACCGCCAAACGGCGGCCGTCTTTGAGTACCCCAACGGTGCCCAGGCGATTGTCGATTGCGAACTCGACGCCGCCAGCGCCAACCGTGCCATGGTCATCGGAACCGACGGGTGGATCGACATTGAACACACCTGGTACAACCCGGTGCCCTTCACGGTTTTCGCCGTCGACGGCACCGTTGTGGAGCGTTACGAGCAACCGGTCAACAGCCGGGGCATGCAGTACCAGGCTGCCGAGTTGGAGCGTCTGATCCGGGCCGGTTCCACTGCGGGCACCATCCTGCCGCCGGGTGAAACCGTGGCCATCATGGCGGCCATGGACGAAATCCGTCAGCAGATTGGGCTCCGCTACGCCGCTGACTCTGAAGAAGCAGGCTCTGAAGGAGGCCCACAATGACTGACTCCCCGCGCATCGCCGAGCTGAAGCAGCAGGAGGAAGAGCTGGTTTTCGCTTCCTTCGACCACCACGACGCCTGGCGTTTGGGCTCCTTGATCGCGAACCATGCGATCTCGTCAGGGTTCGGCGTGGCGATCGATATCCGCCGGCACAACCTCGTGCTCTTTCGGTGCGTCCTTCCCGGCGCCACGGCGGACCAGGAAGAGTGGATCCGCCGGAAATCCGCGTCCGTACTGAGGTTCGAGCACAGCACGGCCTTGTTGTCCGAGGAGTTCTCGGTCCGCGGGCACAGCCCACTGGGCGGCGGTTGGCTAGCCCACGAGGACTACACATTGGCCGGAGGTTCTTTTCCCGTCCGTGTTCGTGGGGCCGGCGTGGTCGGGGCCATCACCGTGTCCGGGCTGAGCTCTGACGAGGACCACCAAATGGTGGTGGACGGGATCCGGAATTACCTGAAGACCGTGGGAGCTTAGGCTTACAGGGACTTTTACTTGACAGTTCAAGCTTCTGCATCTATATTTAGTTGTAGCTTCAACAAACAACCACAGCAGAGCAGACTCCATGAAAAATTTCCTCGCCCGCATCCTCGGAAAGAAGACTCCCATGACCAACCTGACCATCATCGGTAACGGCAACATGGCACGTGGCATCGCCACCCGCGGTCTCGCAGGCGGCCTCACTGTGGAGATTCTCGGACAGGACCCCATCAAGGCCCAGGAACTGGCCGCTGAATTGGGCGCCCGCGTCACCTCCGGTACCACTGCGGCGGCTCCGCAAGGAGACATCGTGGTTCTCGCGGTTCCTTTCGACGCCGCCAAGACCATCGTCTCCACCTACGGCGAAGCCCTTGCCGGCAAGACGATTGTTGACATCACCAACCCGGTGAACTTCGAGACATTCGATTCCCTCGTGGTAGAGCCCGGCACGTCGGCCGCCGAGGAAATCGCCCAGCTCGCCCCATCCGGCTCCCACGTTGTGAAGGCTTTCAACACCACATTCGCCGGCACCCTGGTTGCCGGTGAGTCCGGGGGCAAGCCCTTGGACGTATTCATCGCGGGCGATGACGACGCAGCAACGGCCGCCGTCAGCGGCTTGGTCAGCGCGGGCGGCATGCGTCCCCTGGTGGTCGGACCCCTGAAGCGGGCTCGTGAACTTGAGGGCTTCCAGTTCGTCCTGATGACCATGCAGGCCAACCCGGCCTTCGAGGACTTCAACTGGGACACCGGCCTCCTGGTCACCAAGTAACGCGCGCCTGGAAGCACCCAAAGACAACTGAAGCGGACGACGCCGGGTTCCCACCCGGCGTCGTCCGCTTCAGTCGTTTTGTTGTCACCAACAGCTCACCGCCCCTTCAGGACGTATCGCCTTTCAGGACGCCCGACGCCGTACTTGAGCCTGACCTCCAGCGCACCTTCGTCGTGGAGGTACTCAAGGTAGCGCCGGGCACTGACGCGCGAGGTGCCAAGTTGCTCTGCGAGCTCAGCAGCTGAGAGGTCACCGGGCGCTGATTTCAGCGCCGATTCCACCAGTTCCAGTGTCTCCACGCTGCACCCCTTGGGCAGGGTCCGCTCGGAAATGCCCAGCCCGAAGACGCGGTTCACATCCGATTGCTCCGCCTCTACCTTGGACGCATCCAGGCCTTGGTAGGCGCTGAGGTAGTGCTGCAACCGTTCCTGCAGGTCGGACTGCGAAAACGGCTTGATCAGGTAGTGGACGATTCCGCCGCGCAGCGCCTTGCGCACGGTTTCCACCTCCCGGGCGGCGCTGATAACCAGAACGTCCAGGTCCGGAGCAACGTCGCGCAGTTGGTGCATGAGTTCCAACCCGTTGATATCGGGCAAATGGATGTCCAGCAGCACCAAGTCAGGCTGGAGCCGCCGGGTTTCGATCAGTGCCTGGGCGCCCGTGTGGGCAACCCCTACCACTCCGAAGCCGGGTGTCCGTTGAATGAATCCGGCGTGGACCTTGGCCACCATGAAGTCGTCATCGACAATCAGTACCTTGATCACGGCTGCGTTGCCCCTTTGTTGGAATTCCTGTCTTTCGTGGCTGGACCGGTTGCCCCTGGACCGGTCGTGCCTGGACCGGTTGCGCCGGCCTTGCCTGGACCCGTGTTGCCTGCGCCGGTCCTGCCTGGGTCGGCCGGGCCCGGATCCGCCTTCCTGAACCGCGCAGTGAACACTGCCCCGTTGTCGTTGGAGAAGGTCAGCCCGCCTCCGGAGCGCCGGCAGATCACGCGCGACAACGCCAACCCAAAGCCCCTTGCATCGCCGGGCCCGGGGTCTTTGGTGGAAAAACCCTGCCGGAAGATCTCCTCCGTTGCCCCGGAAGGGACTCCAGGCCCGTTGTCGCGGACGGTGACCGTAACGCCGTCGTGCGAGTCGACCACCAGCACCCGGACCAAAGCCCCGGCGCGGCCAGTCACGGCGTCGAACGCGTTGTCCACCAGGTTGCCCACCACGGTGGTGACGTCACGGGACAATTCCTCATCCACCCGGGGTAGGGCGGACTGCGGATCCAACTGCAGCTCAACGCCGCGCTCAGCGGCGAGGCTGGCTTTGGCGATGAGGAGGGCGGCGAGCGCCGGGTCTTCGATGCGGCTGGTGACGTCGTCGCTGAGCCGGGTGCGGTCCACGGTGGCGCCGTTGACGAATTGAACCACGGAGTCGTATTCGCCAATTTGGATGAGGCCGGAGATGACGTGGAGTTGGTTGGCGAACTCGTGTGCTTGGGCCCGCAAGGTGTCCGTGACAGTGCGGGTGGCACCGAGTTCGCTTTCCAACGAGGACAGCTCCGTCCGGTCCCTCAGTGTTGTCACGGAGCCAATGTCCCGTCCGTGGGAGTGCAGTGCCACCCTGTTCATGACCACCAGCCGTTCCCCGACAAGTACCAGTTGGTCCGGGTCTGATTGTTCGCGGGTGAGGACGGTTTTCAACGCCGGGTCCACGTGAAGGGAACGGAGTTTCTTTCCGACGCAGTCGGCGGGCAACCCGAGCAGTTGGCGGGCGCTCTGGTTCGCCACGGTGATCCGTTCGTGGGGGTCCAGGGCCACCACGCCTTCCTTCAAGCCCTGCAGCATTGCTTCCCTGTTTTCAACCAGGCCCGTGATTTCGCGCGGTTCCATACCCAGGGTCTGCCGTTTGACGCGCCGCGACAACAGCAGGGAGCCGGCCACTCCCAGGATGCTGGCCACACCAAGGTAGGTGAGGAGGTTTGGGACGGCATCGCCGAGTCTTTCCAGTGTGGAGGGGTAGTTGCGGCTGATGGAGGCGATGCCGATCATGTTTCCGGAATCGTCAATGACCGGCACGTGGGCCGAAAGGACTGCCCCGTTGCTGCCGTTGAGGACTCCGGTCCAGGCCCGTCCTTCCATGACCCTGCTCTCCCCCAGCGGCAAGGGCCGGCCGATCAGTCCCGGATCCGAGGCCGTGATCACGGTTCCGTCCAGTTTTGCGAGCGCAACGTGCGCTGAACCGGAGACCGTCCTGACCGATTCGGCCACGGCGGGCAGCGCCGATCCGCCGCGTGGTTCGGCGGTGGGCAGCAGCGCTCGCACGGTGGGGTTGTTCCCCAGCGCTTCTGCCGCGGACAATGCCCGGCGGCCTTCGGTCCGTTCGAAGGCGGCGGCCGACTGGGCCAGGGAGATCGCTACCACTGCCACCAGAACGGCCAGGACAATGAGCAACTGCAGCACCAGGTATTGCCCGGCCAGGGACATGCCTCTTCTTCGAGACAGTCGGGTCAGTCGAGTCACTGCTGAATCCTTTGATGGCGCCGGAGTAAGGAGTGGTCCGGGGTTGCTCCGCTTGGCGTATCGGAACTATACCCCAGAGCTCCACGGGGCCTTCGAAGACCGTGAACGCAATGAACTTAAAGATCACTGCGAACACAAGAGTGATAGCCGTCACGTGCGGACCTAGCATCAAATCAACGGGGCACAACGCTGATTGCCCTGCACCGAATTTTCGATGATGAGAAGAGGAACACCATGCGCCAGATCCGCGCATTGCGAATCGCCGCCGTCGCCGCCGGCATCGCCCTGATGGCCACCGGCTGCGGTGCCACAGGTAAGAGCTCCACCGGTACTGAAAGCTCCGGCGCTGCTGCCGGACCGATCACCGGCCTGCAGATCATGGTCCCGAATACTCCCGGTGGCGGTTATGACACCACCGCACGGGCAGCGGCCAAGGTCCTGGACGATGAGAAGATCGCCAACAACACCGAGGTGTTCAACCTTGCCGGTGCAGGCGGCACAGTGGGCCTGGCCCGTGTGGTGAACGAAAAGGGCAATGGCGACCTCACCATGCTCATGGGCCTGGGCGTTGTGGGTGCCAGCTACACCAACAAGTCCCAGTCCAAGCTGACGGACACCACTCCTTTGGCCAAGCTGATTGAAGAGCCCGGCGCCATCATGGTCAGCAAGGACTCCCCTTACAAGACCATTGATGATCTGGTGAAGGCATGGAAGGCCGATCCCGCTTCCATCTCCGTCGGCGGCGGCTCCTCCCCCGGCGGCCCGGACCACCTTCTGCCGATGCAGTTGGCAGGTGCTGTGGGCATTGACGCCACCAAGGTCAACTTTGTCTCCTACGACGGCGGCGGCGATCTCCTTCCCGCCATCCTGGGCAACAAGCTCGGCTTTGCAGCCTCGGGTGCCGGCGAGTACCTGGAGCAGATCAAGTCCGGAGAAGTCCGAGTCCTTGCCACCAGCGGCGAGAAGCGGCTTGAAGGCGTGGATGCCCCGACGCTCAAGGAATCCAACATTGACCTGGTGTTCAGCAACTGGCGCGGCGTTGTGGCCCCTCCCGGCATCAGCGATGCCGACAAGCAGTCCCTGATTGCCGCACTCGAGAAGATGCACGAGTCTGCCGGCTGGAAGGAAGCACTGAAGACCCACAGCTGGACCGATGCCTTTGTCACCGGCGATGAGTTCAAGACCTTCCTGACCGACCAGGACAAGCGGGTGGCGGACGTCCTCACCAAGCTTGGTTTGGCGTGAGCTCTCCAGCAACAGGCTTGAAAGGCCGCGCCGAGCTGGGGGTAGCCCTCCTGCTCGGCGTGGTTGGGGTCCTCGTCTTCCTGGACGCCAACGGCCTGGTAACCCCGTACTCGAAATCGGACCCCGTGGGTCCAAAGACTGTCCCGTTCATTGTTGCCGGGATTCTCCTGATCTGCGCTGTGATGCTGGCCGTCAACGTCCTCCGTGGCGGCAAAGGTGAAGCCGAAGAAGGCGAGGATGTGGACCTGACCCACCCTGCGGACTGGAAAACCATCCTTCCGCTGGCCGGCGCCTTCCTGTTGAACATCCTGCTCATCGACTGGGCCGGCTGGGTCATCTCCGGGACCATCCTGTTCTGGGGCAGCGTCCTTGCCTTGGGCAGCCGCCGGTACATCCGCGACGGAATCATCTCCGTGGCGCTTTCCCTGCTCACCTTCTACGGCTTCTACCTCGGCCTGGGCATTGCTTTGCCGGCCGGGCTCCTGGAAGGAATCCTCTGATGGACGTCTGGTCCTCCTTGATGGACGGTTTTTCCACCGCCCTGACCCCCTTGAACCTCATGTACGCCATGATCGGCGTCATCCTGGGCACCGCCGTCGGTGTCCTTCCGGGACTCGGCCCGGCCATGACCGTGGCTTTGCTGCTGCCGGTCACCTACGCCCTTGAACCCACCAGTGCCTTCATCATGTTCGCCGGTATCTACTACGGCGGCATGTACGGCGGCTCCACTACCTCCATCCTGTTAAACACTCCCGGGGAATCGTCGTCGGTGGTCACCGCTATTGAAGGCAACAAGATGGCCAAGGCGGGTCGCGCCGCCCAGGCACTTGCGACGGCGGCCATCGGCTCGTTCGTGGCGGGCACCATCGGCACCACCCTCCTTGCGGTCTGCGCGCCGATCGTTGTGAAGTTCGCCGTCAGCCTGGGCTCCCCCAGCTATTTCGCCATCATGATGCTGGCCTTGCTGGCCGTCACTGCCGTACTGGGCAAATCACGGCTGCGCGGCTTTGCCTCCTTGGGCCTTGGCCTGGCTATCGGCTTGGTGGGCCTCGATTCCGTGACGGGTCAAAGCCGCCTCACGTTCGGCATTCCGCTGCTCTCTGACGGACTGGACATTGTGGTGGTGGCCGTGGCCATCTTCGCCGTGGGCGAGGCACTCTGGGTAGCCGCCCACTTGCGTCGTACCCCGTTGCACATCATTCCGGTTGGCCGTCCTTGGATGGGCAAGAAGGACTGGCAGCGTTCCTGGAAGCCGTGGCTTCGCGGCACAGTGTTTGGGTTCCCGTTTGGGGCTTTGCCCGCGGGCGGCGCCGAGATCCCCACCTTCCTCTCCTACGTCACGGAAAAGCGCCTCAGCAAGCACCCCGAAGAATTCGGACACGGCGCCATTGAGGGTGTAGCCGGGCCGGAAGCTGCCAACAACGCAGCGGCGGCAGGCACTCTCACCCCCATGCTGGCGCTCGGCCTGCCCACCAACGCAACGGCCGCCGTCATGCTTGCAGCGTTCACGTCCTATGGCATCCAGCCCGGACCGCAGCTGTTTTCCAGTCAGGGACCCCTGGTGTGGGCCTTGATTGCCAGCCTTTTCATTGGCAATCTCCTGCTCCTGCTGATCAACCTGCCGCTGGCACCCCTGTGGGCCAAGCTCCTGCAGCTCCCCCGCCCGTACCTGTACGCAGGCATCCTGTTCTTCGCCACCCTGGGGGCCTACTCGGTGAACCTGCAGGCGTTCGACCTGGTGATCCTGCTGGTCCTCGGTGCACTTGGTTTCATGATGCGGCGGTTCGGCCTCCCCGTCCTGCCACTCATCCTGGGCGTCATCCTTGGCCCCCGTTTGGAAGGCCAGCTGCGCAAGACACTGCAGCTCAGTGCAGGCGACCCGGCAGGGCTCTTCAGTGAGCCGATCGCCATCGGAATCTACGTCATCATCGCGATCATCCTGGCCTGGCCGCTGGTCCTCAGGCTCATCCGCCGGAACCGCCCTGCAGCAGTTTTCGCAGGACCGTCCGAGCAGTTCGCAGGACCACCTGAGCAGGCAGCTCCCGTGGAAACAGCAACGGCTGCACCCATCGAACCGACAACAACAACCCACCGGAACCAGGAGAAACCATGACCATCGTGGTGGGATACGTCCCCACGCCGGAAGGCGAAGCGGCATTGACGCAAGCCATCGCCGAGGCCAAGAAAAGCAACGACACCCTGCTGGTCATCAACTCCTCCAAGGGTGATGCCCTGGTGGACAACCGTTATGCCCAGGAACCGGAGATCCAGAGCATCGAGGACCGGCTGGCGGAGCATGGCATCCAGCACATCATCAAGCAGCCCATCCGCGGCCATGATGCGGCAGCCGAGGTACTGGACGCAGCCGAAGAGCACGACGCCGGGCTGATTGTCATCGGTCTCCGCCGCCGCAGCCCGGTGGGCAAGCTCATCATGGGCAGCGTGTCCCAGCGGATCCTGCTGGAGGCGGACTGCCCGGTCCTGGCGGTCAAAGCCGACTAGGAGTTTTCATACAGCCAATGCCCTTAGGATTCCTTCTTAGGGGCATTTGCTGTGTAAAAAATCCAAGGGGGACCCACGTGACTGAAACCATCCGTACCGCAACAACGCACGACGCCGGGAAGCTGGCTGAGCTTGCGGCCGTCACCTTCCCGCTGGCGTGCCCGCCCGGCTCGTCCCCGGCGGATATCCAGGCCCACCTGGAAAAGACGCTGAGCGAAGCCAACTTCAAGGACTACCTGACCGACGCCAACATCACCATCCTGGTTCTCGATAACGACGGTCAGCTCACTGGGTACACCATGCTGATTGCCAAGCCGGCAAGCGACCCCGATGTCGCCGCAGTGCTTTCCGCGCTCCCTTCCACGGAGCTGAGCAAGTGCTACGTCCACCCCGACCATCATGGCAAGGGTGCAGCAACCCAGCTCATCAAGGCCTCACTGGCCCACGCCGCGGACAGGGGCGCAGCCGGCGTGTGGCTGGGCGTCAACAGCGAGAACGCGAAAGCCATCCGCTTTTACGAGAAGAGCGGCTTCCAACGGGTGGGCACCAAGTCATTCAAGCTCGGCAACACCGTGGAACACGACTACGTGATGGAACACCGGCTCTGAAAATCAGCTAGCCGAACATCTCCCCCGTCAACGGCGGCCTGGGATCTGACCGCAGCTCGAGCCCTGCCGGCAGTCCGGTCACCGTCCCGGAAGAACCGGCGGCCTGAACGGTAATACGGGAGTTCCCCAGCAGCACGTTGTCCGCGCGAAAGGACCCATACGCGTCGGGCAGAATCGGGGCCAGGTGCAGCACGTTCCTGGTGAAGTCGGGATCGAACCGCAACAGGATCCGGGCCAGTTGTACCGGCGCCGCAGCCGCCCACGCTTGGGGGGAACACGCCGTCGGATACGGGACCGGCTCGGAAAAGTCTCCCCGGTCGAAGCCGCAGAAGAGTTCGGGGAGCTGACCGCCGAAGTGTTCGGCGGCGTCGAACAATCCGCTGGCAACCCGGCTGGCTTCCTTTACGAAGCCGTATCGCATGAGTCCGGTGGCGGCGAGCGCCGTGTCGTGGGGCCATACGGAGCCGTTGTGGTAGCTGACGGGGTTGTACGCACCCATGTCGGAGCCCAACGTGCGGATGCCCCATCCGGTGAACATTTCCGGGGACATCAGTCGCTCGGCCACCAGCGGCGCCTTGTCCTCGTCCACGATGCCCACCCACAGGCAGTGCCCCATGTTGGAGGTGCACGAGTCCACGGGCTTCTTATCCTTATCCAGCGCCAGCGCAAAATAGCCGCGGTCCGGGAGCCAGAAGGCCTCGTTGAAGGCCTCTTTCAGCGTTTCGGCCCGGTCCGCGCAACGGCGTTCGACGGCGGTGTCCCCGGCCGCCCGGGCCAGCAGCGAGCGGCCCACGTAGGCCGCGTAGGCGTAGGCCTGCACCTCGCAGAGGGCTATGGGCGTCTCGGCCATGCGGCCGTCGGCGAAGTTGATGCCGTCCCAGGAGTCCTTCCAGCCCTGGTTGACGAGTCCGTGCTCGTTGGGCCGCTGGTATTCGATGAAGCCGTCGCCGTCGCGGTCTCCGTACTGTTCCATCCATTCGATGGCACGGTCGGCGTGCGGCAGGAGTGAGTCGATGATGTCCGCGCCAAGTCCCCACCTGCTCAGTTCGCCCAGCGTGGAGACGAACAGGGGTGTGGCGTCCGCGGTCCCGTAGTAGGCGGTCCCACCGAGGGACAAACCGGCAGTCACTCCGAGCCTGACTTCGTGGGGCATGCGGCCGGGCTCTTCCTCGGAGTCCGCATCCACTTTGCTGCCTTGCAGGGCCGCGAGTGTTTGCAAGGTTCCGGCGGCCAGCCGTGGATCCACCATGAGGGACATGTAGGAGGACAACAGCGAATCGCGCCCGAACAGTGCCATGAACCAGGGCGCCCCGGCTGCCACTGCTACGCGGTCGGGATGGGCGGGATCGAAGATGCGCAGGGAGCCCAAATCACGTTGACTCCGTTCCAG
Organism: Arthrobacter sp. TmtSoilC79; assembly: GCF_059739405.1. NCBI lineage: Bacteria > Bacillati > Actinomycetota > Actinomycetes > Micrococcales > Micrococcaceae > Arthrobacter > Arthrobacter sp. TmtSoilC79. The sequence continues at coordinate 4,008,040 of NZ_AP046051.1, forward strand.
GACCTCTTCCACGTTGGTGTCTGTCACCGAGATCCGGGGGACGTGTTCTTCCCACGCAATGTGGCGGCGGACCCCTGGGGTGTGGTGGAGCGGTGTGGTTTCGGTGAAGGGATCAGTTGGCCCTTCACCGTTCACCAGTGGAAGGGCGATCACGCTGGTGGACCACTGGCTGCGCGCGGGGATGCTGACGTGGAACCGTAAACCATCCTCGGACACCGCCGCGCCGGAAGCCCTGAAGGCTACTCCCCGCCGCTGTCCGCTGGAGTGCAGGGAATCGATGTGAAGTTCATGGCCGTGGACGTTCCTGGTGGGTGCCCCGGCCTTGTTGGTCCGGCCACCCTTGACGTCGAAAAGGTCCGCCAGGTCGGCGTCGAGCAGCAGTTCAACCTCGCAGGGGGCGTCCATTCCGGAGTAGTTCCTGATGGTGATGTCGTCCCGCAGGCCCGCGCCCACGTTCCGTTGGTGCTGCACCACCAGTGGGCTGTCGAACCGGCCGTCCGCAGAGCAGGCCCGGCCCACGTATTCGGCTTGGAAGGCTGTGGGATTCCGGGCCACCAGCGGTTCCCTGAGCGCGCCGTTGATCCGCAGGATCCAGCGCGAGACGATCCTCGTGTCCTGATAATAGGAACCCTGGGAGCCGCCCCCGTGGATATCGCCCGAGTGCGAGGAAATACAGAAGGATGAACCTTCGACGACGGTAACGGCACCGAGCTCTGACGCTCCGGCTTCGGTGTCTTCGTTCCAAGCGGTCATGTCTGATTCTCTTGCAACAGGCTCCCGTCCGGAAGTGCCTTTTCCTTGAATTCTTCGATGACTCTGGCGTAGAGGTCCAGGTGGTCCGCAGCCATTCGTGCTGAGCTGAAGGACTCTTTCACTGATCGCCGGCAGGCATCCCGGCTGAGGAACGGAACCCGTTCAACACAGGCCGCCAACTCGCGGGGCGACCCCACAAAGCCCGTGATCCCATGCCGGACAATCTCCGGGGCGGCACCCATCGGCGTTGCCAGGACAGGGGTTCCGGTGGCGAGTGCTTCGATCATCACCAACCCAAAGGGTTCATGCCACTGAATGGGGTTGATCAGGGCGAGCGCATCGCCCATCAGCTCGAATTTCTCCGGATCCGAGAGCTCTCCCAGGAACTCCTCCTGATGACCCAGGGCCGGCCGCACCACGTCACGGAAGTACTCTTGCTCGTCCTTGGCGTGCATCTTTGCCGCGATCTTCAGGGGGACTCCGGCTTCCCGGGCAACGGCCACCGCTTCAAGGAGTCCTTTGTCCGGGCACATGCGGCCCACAAAGCAGGCATATCCCCCGGCGCCCCGGCCCACGCCCACTGCGGACAGGTCGATCCCGTGGTGGATGACGGCAGTTACCGGAACGTCCCGGGTCCTGCTGCATTGATCGTGGGAGATCGCAATGATGGCGGTGTCCTGTGCCATGGCCCGGTAGAGCGGTGTATACACGGGCGATAACGGCCCGTGAATGGTCGTAACCACGGGAATACCAGGTGGCCGGTGGGCGTAGAGCGGGCCAGCCAGGGTGTGGTCATGGATGATATCCACCTCCTGCATCCCTGCATAGGCCCGGATGACGTGCCCAAGTTCGCTGAAGGTCTGTCCCAGTTCCTCCGGGGCTGAGGGGCCAAAGCCGGGTACCTGGGGCACCGGGCAGGTGCTGTCCGAGGCGGTTGCCAGCAGGACATCGTGTCCCGCATCCGCCAGTGCCCGCGCGAGGGCATCAACTACGCGCTCTGTTCCGCCATATTTTTCCGGTGGCACGGTAAACCACGGGCCAACGATGAGTCCGATGCGCATGCTGGAGCCTCCGCGCAAAAACCCCCAGTCCAAGGGCTGGCTTCATAACCCATTCCAAGAGTATGAGGGCTGCGACCGGACGGCAACGGGTGAGCAAAATAACAGCCGTGTAAGGAATGCTCAGCCGGCGCAACGGGTTGACCAAAGCATGAAGATTGAGATCTGGTCAGACGTCGCGTGTCCGTGGTGCTACATCGGCAAGCGCCGTTTTGAGACTGCGCTGGCACAGTTCCCGCACCGCGATTCCGTGGACATCGAGTGGAAGAGCTACCAGCTGGATCCTTCCCTCCCCGAGCATTATGACGGCACGGAGCTGGACTACCTGAGCAAGCGCAAGGGCATGGCCCCGGAGCAGGTCAAGCAGATGTTCGCCCATGTCACCGAGACCGCCAAGGCCGAGGGCCTGGACTACCACTTCGACAAGGTGGTGGTGGCCAACAGCTTCACCGCCCACCGCCTGATCCACCTTGCCGCTACCCATGGCCGCCAGGATGCCGCAAAGGAGCAGTTGCTCAGCGACCACTTTGAGCACGGCAAGGACATCGGCAACCAGGAGTACATCACGGAACTCGGCGCCGCCCTTGAGCTGCCCGCCGATGAGGTTGCCGCGCTTTTCACCTCCGACAGGTTCGCCGAAGAGGTCACCCAGGACATTAACGAGGCCCGCGCCATCGGTGTCACCGGTGTTCCGTTCTTCGTCATCGACCGCAAGTACGGCATCTCCGGCGCCCAGCCCGCAGACCTCTTCAGCCAGGCGTTGAACCAGGCATGGCAGGAAGCAAACCCGCTGATCCCCGTGGGCGCCCCGGACGCCGAGGCCTGCGGCCCGGACGGCTGCGCGATCTAGCCAGCCAACCGCCGTCGGGCGTTAGCCCAACCAGGTAACAGCAAACGTCGCTATGAGTGCTCATAGCGACGTTTGCTGTCTCTCAGTTGGGTACGGGGCTAGCCTTTCACCACGTCAAGCTCGACGACGGCCCAGGACAGCGCGGGCAGCGTCAGGCGGAGTTCGGACCCGGTGGCCTTCACTCCTTCCAGGGCCGTCAGGCCAACACGGTCCTGCTGATCCTGGGAATTGATGGTCAGGCGGTCGCCGCCCTCAGGAATTTCGAGGACTTCGGCGCGGAGCACCTGCCGGGCGTCGAAACCGCGCAGGGCCACCTCGACGTCGGCCGCTTCTTCCAGGCCGCGGTTCGCGAAGAAGAGTGCCACGCGGCCCGTTTCCTCATTCCACGTAGCGCTGACATCCACCAGGTCCGTGTCGCCGAACCGTGCATTCGAGTACTTGTCCGAGTCCACGGACAGCCGCAGGATTTGGCCCTTGGCGAGTTCGGCCATGCGGGCGAACGGGTGGAAAATGGTCTGCTTCCACGCCGGGCCGTTTTCCTCCGAGAGGATCGGCGCGATCACGTTGACCAACTGCGCCTGGTTCGCGATCTTCACGCGGTCCCCATGCCGGAGCAGCGAGTTCAGCAGCGTCCCCACCACCACGGCATCGGTGACGTTGTACTTGTCCTCGATCACGCGCGGGTGCTCACGCCAACCGGCCTTGATCACGTTATGCGGCTGGTCCTCGGTGTCCAGGCCGCGCTGGTACCAAACGTTCCACTCATCAAAGGACAGGTTGATGTGCTTCTTGTGCTTGCCCTTGGCCCGCACTGCGTCTGCCGTGGCGATCACTGACTCGATGAAGTAGTCGGTGTCGACGGCGGAAGCCAGGAAGCTGCCGACGTCGCCGTCGTGTTCCTGGTAGTAGGCGTGGAGGGAGACGTAGTCCACCTCCTCGTAGGTGTGGGTGAGGACCGTCTGTTCCCAGGCGCCGAACGTCGGCATTCCGGAGTTGGAGCTGCCACAGGCTACCAGCTCAAGGGAGGGGTCCACAAAGCGCATGGCCTTGGCGGCTTCCTGCGCCAGACGGCCGTACTCGTCTGCGGTTTTGTGGCCGATCTGCCAGGGCCCGTCCATCTCGTTGCCCAGGCACCACAGCTTGATATCGAACGGGTCCTTGTGGCCGTTTTTGGCGCGGAGATCGGACCAGTAGCTGCCGCCGGGGTGGTTGGCGTACTCCACGATCTCCCGGGCAGCCTCCACTCCCCTGGTGCCCAGGTTGATGGCTTCCATGATTTCGGTGCCGGCCTGCTTGGACCAGTCCACAAACTCGTGCAGGCCAAAAGCGTTGGTTTCAACGGTGTGCCAGGCACCGTCGAGCCGGCGCGGCCTGGTGTCGCGGGGACCGATCCCGTCTTCCCAGTTGTAGCCCGAGACGAAGTTGCCGCCGGGGTACCGGATGACGGTGGCGCCCAGTTCCTTGACGAGTTTCAGGACGTCCTGGCGGAAGCCGTTCTCGTCGGCTTCGGGGTGTCCGGGTTCGTAGATGCCGGTGTAGACGCAGCGGCCCATGTGCTCCACGAAGGAGCCGAAGAGTCGTCGGGGTACCTCGCCAATGGTGAAGTCGCGGTCGAGGGTGATGCGTGCGCGGGACATGGATCTCCTTGGTTGTGTTCTGAAAACCGTTGTTCTGAATCTTTTGCTTGGCTAAAAGGTGCCGGTCAGGTTCCGGCGAGTCCCGTCGTCGCAACGCCCTTGATGATTTGGCGTTGGAAGAACAGGAAGACCACGATCAGCGGCAGCGCGGCAAGCAGTGCGGACGCCATATTCTGCGCGTACTGGATGCCGTAGGCGCTCTTGATGGTCTGCAGGCCCACCGGCAGGGTGAGCAGGTTGCCGTCGTTGGTGGCGATGAACGGCCACAGGAAGTTGTTCCACGCGCCGATGAAAACGAAGATCGCGACGGCGGCCAGGATGGGCCTGGACAACGGCAGGATGATTTGGGTGAAGATCCGCAGGCGGCTGGCGCCATCCATGATGGCCGCTTCTTCGAGCTCACGCGGGATCTGGTCGAAGAACTTCTTCAGCACGAACACCATAGCCGGGTGGATGACCTGGGGCAGGATGATCGCCCACGAGGTATCGATCAGGTGCAGGGCCAGCATTTGGTAGAACAGCGGAATGATCAATACGGGCGGCGGGATGATGATGGACGCGATGATCACTGTCATCAGCACCTTCTTGCCCCTGAAGTCGATCCTCGAGAGCGCATAGGCAACCAGCGCGGAGATCACCAGCGTGATGGCCGTGATGGCCGCCGAGGTGTAGAGCGAGTTCCAGGTCCACAGCGGGATGTTGCCGTCCTGGAACACCTTGACGAACGCGTCGGGGGTGAAGCCCGACGGCGGCAGCCAGGTCACGTCCGGGGCTGCGGCGTCCGTTTCGGTTTTGAAAGCGGTGGCGGTGGCCCAGGCGAAAGGAATCAGCCACAGCACTGCAATGAAGGCTGCAACGACGATGGCAGCGATCCTGCCAACTGTCAGCTTCTTGCGTGGCTGGCGGAGCTTGGGGTTCCTGGCGGTGGTGGAGCCGGGTGCGGGACGGGTCAGTGTAGGGGTTGCCATGGCTATGCGCTCCTGCGGCGGGTGATGACGAACTGCATGACCGAAACAACCACGATCAGTCCGAAGAAGATGTAGGAGATGGCTGCCGAGTAGCCCAGCCGGTATCCGGTGAACCCGGTTTCGAAGATGTACTGCACCACGGGGCGGGTGGATCCTCCCGGACCGCCGGCGGTCATCTGGTACACCTGATCGAAGATCTTCAGCGATGCCAGGATCTGGAGCAGCACGATCATTACGGTGGTGGGGGTCAGTTGCGGCAGCGTGATGGAAAAGAACTGCCGCCACGCTCCGGCGCCGTCCAAGGAAGCGGCCTCGTAGTGCTGGGCGGGAATGTTCTGCATGGCCGCCAAGTACAGCAGGAAGTTGAAGCCCACAGTCCACCAGAGCGTGGCGATCACGATCGCCCACATGGCCACGTTGGGGTCATTGAGCCAGGCAACCCTGGGGAGCCCGATTCCTGTCAGGAACTCGTTGATCAAGCCAAGCTGCGGGTTGTACATCCACGTGAAGAACAGTGAAACCACCGTGGAGGCCAGCAGGTAGGGCGCAAAGTAGGAGAGCCGCCACAGCCACTGGGCCGGAAGTCCGATGTTGAGCAGCGCGGCCATGACAAGGGCCACGAGGACAAGTGGAACAGTGCTGATCACCGTGAAGTACAGGGTGTTGCCCAGGGACCGCCACATATCGGCGTCGGCCAGGGCTTCGGCGTAGTTCGCAAAACCGATCAGGTTGTCATTGGCGCCAGTGAGGGATTTGCCCGTCAGGCTCATGTAGAAGCCGTAGATTATGGGCCAAACAAGGAAAACAAGGAAGAAGACGAGGAATGGTGCAGCGAATCCCCAGCCGCTGAGGTTGCTTCGGGTGCGGCTCCCGGATTTGCGCAGATTCTCCGGCCTCGGCCGGGACAGCGTAGAGGTACTCATTGAAGAACTCCTTTGTTCGCTCGGTACGGGGTCCGGCTAAACCGGGTTGGGACGGGAGAGGAGGGTGTTGGTGCGATGCTCGAAGGCATCCCACCCTGCGGCTGCCTTGTCCCTTCCCAGGAGGACGTTCTGTACCGTCTCCGCGAAGTAGGTTTGCCAGTCCGAGCCGGATCCGCTGAACCAGGATTCGGGATCGTAGGCGATGATGTCCGCCGCGTTGGCGTAGTGGATCTGCGGCGTCAGCTCGCGGTACGCCTGGGACCGGACCACGGGCTGGTAACCCGGGATGTGCCCGGCCTCCGCCCAGGACAGTGATCCCTTGAGGACATCGGTGACGAACTTGTAGACGTCCCGGCGCTTGTCCTCGTCCAGGTTCAGCTGGCGCGGGAGTACAAAGGAGTGCGAGTCAGCGTAGGAGGCCGGCGTCCCGTAGAGGGTAGGAATGGTGGCGGCGTCCACAGGTATTCCGGCCTTCTTCATGGTGGGCAGTTCCCACACGCCGCTGAACAGCATCCCCGATCCGCCGCGGGCAAACTCCGCGATGCCAGTGCTGATGTCTCCGGCCTGGGCGGCGATGGTGTCATCAAACAGGGATGCCATGAATTCCAGCGATTCAATGGCCGCGTCCCGATCCACTTCCATGGGCCGGCCTGGTGTGAGCACCATGTCCGCGCCGTGCTGCTTGTAGAGGGTGTAGAACAAACGCCACATTTGCGATCCACTGCCGAGGTAGCCGAAGGACAACCCGTGGGCCTTGGTGACCTTCTGCATTTCCAAGGCCATGGCTTTGAACTCGTCCGGAGAATTCACTTCCTGCAGTTGCCCGTTGCTGCCCAGGACACCGGCTTTTCCTGCAATGTCCGTGTTGTAGAACATGACGAACGGGTGCGAGTCCAAGGCAATGGAGAAGACCTTGCCGTCATGCTGGCTCTTCTCCCAGATCCTGGGGGCGAAATCGGACGCCGTAACGCCGTTCTCCGCCAGCAGGTCCAGATCCCACGGCTCAATAAGTCCGCCCGGTGCATATCCGGGAACCCGGCTTGCGTGCATGATGGCTACCTCGGGAGGACGGCCACCTGCGGAGGCCATAGCCAGTTTGGTGTAGTAGGGCGGTCCCCAGGCGAGCACTGTGGGGTGCACCTTGAAGCCCGGATTGGCCTGGTTGGCGGCGCTGATCATGGCCTGCATCTTGATGCCATCACCGCCGGAGAGGAGGTGCCAGAAAGCGATGTCCTGTACCGCTGCCGCCTGGGCCGCTCCTCCGCAGCCCGTGAGGCCGGTGGCCAGGAGGCCTCCGCCAAGAAGGGCCGAACCTGTTAATAACTGTCTCCGGGACAACCGCTTCCCGGTCAAAGATTCAAACTGCTTCACCCGTCACTCCTTTGGATGGGTCCGCTGAAAGGTCACTGCTGCATTGCTTTGTTGAATGCGTTATTGAAATGCGTGTTGAAAATGCAGGCAAAAGTGCGTCGCGTGCCTGCGTTGTTGCTGCAGCGCGTTGCGCGCCTGTGTAGTTGCTGCAACTGCTTCGCCGCTGCACTGCTGCGCTGCATAAAGTCCGGCTCCGGTGCGTCCCCGTTTCGGGTAATTGGTGGCCCGGGGGTGACGCAGGTCTCACATTACATCGTTGTAATAGGCAGGGCAAGAGAAAATTGTTAGCGCACACAATTTAGTGGAAGACTCTCGGATCAGCCCTTGCTGCTGTCCCGTTCCTCAATGGTGTAGTCGATTTCAACCAAACGCTGCCCGTGGGACCTGTCGGACATGCGCTCAGTCAGCAGGCGCAGGGCCTGGGTGGCAATGGCTCGCTTGTCAAAGGAGACGGTGGTCAACGAAGGCACGGCAAAACGCCCGTCGATCACGTCGTCGAAACCCGCCACGGCAATGTCATCCGGAACGCGGACTCCCCTTTTCCACAACGTGTTCAAGGCACCCAGGGCCATGGAGTCGGTGAAACAGAACAGTGCCTCGGGCAAAGGATTGGCATCCAAATACTCCGCCAGTGATTTCGCGGCTGAAGCGGGCGTCCAGCTGTCGCAAGAGATCATCAGCGATTCATCCTTGGCGATTCCCAGTGTTTGGAGCGCGGCTTCATAGCCGCCTGTCCGCTGGATCGCCGTGGCTGATTGCCTTCCCCGGTTGACGCCCAGAACAGCGATACGCCGGCGGCCGGGCCTGGCCAAGGCCAGGGTCATATCGCGTGCTGCGGCGAAGCTGTCCACAAAGACGCGGTCGGCCAGTTGCTGGGTAACCTCACCCAGCAGTACCACCGGAGGCAAAGCCACACCCATCTGAACGGCGCTCTCCTTGAGCACCACGGGATTAAGAATCAGCCCATCAATGAGGTTGGCCCGGGCGCGGGTCATCAGCTCATGCTCACGGTGGGGGTCGGAGCCGGTCTCCTCGATCTGAACGCTGAACCCTTGGGCGTGGGCAACCTCCACAATGCTCTGCGCAAGTTCAGCCGAGAACGGGGTGGCAAGGTCCGGCAGCGCCAGGCCAATAACACCCGACCGGCCATTTCGCAGTCCGCGCGCCGAAAGGTTGGGTACGTAGTCGAGCTCCTGCATGGCCTGCTCCACCCTGATCCGGGTGGGACCACTGACCGGAACGATCCCGTTCATGACGTTTGAGACCGTTTTAGGCGAAACCCCCGCACGGCGCGCTACGTCCTTGACCGTTGCGCGCAATACGCCCCCTTGCAGCAGTGTTGACCGGCGATGCGATTGACCGGGTTCCTTGATGCTACGCGAATTTCGCCGGTGAAGTCCGTGTTCCCCGCCCGCGGAGACCGCGCTCCCCCGCTCACTAAGGCTGCACCCCGCCGACCGGGAACGCGCTTCTTTGCCCGCACGCCCATGGACGCAGTGACGCCCTTCCGCATTGGCCGGCCATGGGCGCAGTTCCGCATTGGCCGGCCTTGGCGGAGCAAACGTTCCGCCAGCCGACCCGGGCCGCTGCTGCCGCCTAGTTCTCGGAGGCTGCGTTCTCGAAGACCGCGCTCTCGGAGACCGCGCTCTCGAAGGCGGCGCGGAAGGCAGCGAGTGCCGCATCGCCTGCGTCCACGCCGGCTCCTCCGGCGGCATTCGCTTCCAGGCCGACGACGCCCGTATACCCGACGTCCTGGAGAGCAGCCGCGACGCCCGGGTAGTTGATCTCCCCTGTCCCCGGTTCGCACCGGCCTGGAACGTCGGCCACCTGTATTTCTCCCACCCAGGGCAAAGCCGCCCGGACCAGTTCGATCAGGTTCCCCTCGCCGATTTGGGCGTGATACAGGTCCAGCATCATCCTGACGTGGGGGTGATCAACCGCCGAGACCAGCGCCAAGGTGTCTTTGGCCCGCGCCAACGGGATTCCCGGGTGGTCCAGGACGGTGTTCAGGTTCTCCAACGCGAAAACCACCCCGTACTTTTCACCCAACACCCCCAAACGCTCAAGGGTTCTCCTGCCCGTCAGCCACATTTCGCCGGTAGAACGATGAACGGGCCGGACAGCCCGGCCACCCTCGCCCAGTTCCGCAGGGTGGACCACCATGCGCTCGATGCCGAGTTCCAGTGCAGTCGGAATTAACTTCTCCGCCGATGCCAGCACTTCATCGGCGCTTTCAGGATCGGTGAGGCTACCGCCAAAATAGCCGCTCATTGAGGAGAACCGGGCTCCCGTGGATGCCAAAGCCGCGATGTCCCGGCCGCGGGTGTCCCACAACTCCACCTCGAAGCCTTGCCCGTGAATCCTTTCCACCCGCTCCGTCAAGGGCAGCTCCCCGTAGAGCATTTCGGCGCAGGCAGCCAGGCGGAAACTCACGCGTTTCCTCCTACGTTCAGAAGTGCAGGCTCCGCCGGCTGCAGTAAGGCAATTGCTGCCACCTCAACAGGCAGCCCTGTCTGAGCCGAACGGGAGGCGGCCAGGGCAACAGCCAGCGCGTTCCGTGCGTCGACCGCACCGGCCGCGCGGACGGTTCCAGCGGCAGCCCCCGCCGCGGCTTCACTACCGTCGCGGTCCGCCTTGACGGCATCCACAAAGTGCGCCAGTTGGGCCGTATAGGCGTCATGAAAGAGGTCTACGTTCAGGCGGACCGTATCCGAATGGATACCGGCGGCCGTGTAGCTCCTAGCCGTGCTGGCTTGGGGGCCTCCGGCCGTCACCATTCCGGCGGAGCCGAACACTTCTCCCCGTATGTCATAGCCGTAGAGGGCGTTGAAGTTGGCTTCGGCCACGGCTATGGCTCCATTGCTGTAGGTCACGGTGACCACGGCGGTGTCCAACAGCCCACCCTCCTTTGCTTCAGGGGCTACCAGCGCATCAGCCACGGCATGGACGCGAACGGGGACAGCCCCCGGGTTCAGCCAGTTCAAGGTGTCAAAGTCATGAATGAGGGTCTCAAGGAAGATGGTGCCCGGGGGAATCCGCTCAGGATTGGCAATCCCCTCCAGGCTGCCCGGATCACGGGTCAAGGAGCGCAGCAACTGCGGGGTTCCCACAGCCCCCTGGTCAATCAACCTGCGGGCGGCAGCGAAGTCCTCAGCGTAGCGCCGGTTGAAACCGAACTGGACCACCACGCCTGCAGCCTCTGCCGCTTCCATAGCCTCGTCGAGTTCTTCCAGGGTCCGGCCACCCGGCTTTTCGCAGAAGACATGCTTTCCAGCACGCGCTGCCGCGGCTATCAGCCCGGAATGAAAGCGGGCCGGAGCAGCAATGAGAACAGCGTCCACCTCGGGGTCATTCAGGACATCGGTGGGGTCAGTGCTGATTTTCCCGACGTCCAGGCGGTCGGCTAAGGCCTCGACGGCGGGAAGGGACGGATCCGCTATTGCCTCCAGTCGGGCATTGTGAATGCGCCGCGCGACGGACTCGGCGTGGAATCTCCCAATCCACCCCGCCCCGATCAGGCCAATGCGAACGGGCCGGTCTTCACTGACCGGATGCTGAAGGTATCCCATGGTAGCTCCTGAAGATGTTCATCTAGATCGTTCTAGTTCGACTATATTGACATGCGGTTGACGTCCCGTCTAGATCGTTCTATACACTGGTTGCAACTGGAGGAAATATGTCAGAACTGCAGCGCCGCCCCACCCTGATGGACGTAGCCGAAGCGGCCGGCGTCTCGCGCGCCCTGGTGTCCATCGTCATGCGGGGAGCTCCCGGAGCGGCCGAATCCACCCGGCAAAAGGTGCTTCAGGCAGCTAATGACCTTGGATACCGGGCAGACTCCCGTGCAAGGCTGCTGCGGAGCAGCCGGACCAAGCTCCTGGGCCTCTCTTTCTCCACCGCGCAGCCCTTTCATGCCGAAATTGTTGATGCCGCCTATGCCGAGGCGTCGGCCAAAGGCTATGAAATAACTCTTAGCGCCGTCGCCAACGGCAGGCCTGAGGCCCGCGCCATCGAGACCCTGCTGGATGTGGGCGCCGAGGCATTGATCGTCATAGCCCCCACCCTTGGCATGGAAGATCTCTCGCTGCACGCCCGCTCGGTGCCGGTGGTAAGCCTTCTGCGTGACGACGTGGGGCAGGCTGTGGATTCGGTCAGCAGCGACGACCAAGCCGGCATCGCCATGGCCGTTGACCACTTGGTGAGTTTGGGCCACCGGAGGATCGTTCACGTCGACGGCGGCACTGCGGTTTCGTCGGAAAATCGCTGGGAAGCCTACCGCGCGGAGATGATCCGGCGCGGACTGACCCCCTGGGTTGTTCCGGGTGGTCCTGGAGAGGAAGACGGCATGGACGCGGGCAGGATCCTCCAGGCTGACCTTCCCACGGCCGTCATCGCCTTCAACGACAGGTCGGCGCTCGGAATTATGGAGAGTTTCAAGGCCGCAGGGATCAGCATTCCTGCGGATGTGTCATTTATTGGCTACGACGACAGCCACTTCGCCAAGTTGAGCTACGTCCAACTGACCTCCGTCAGCCAGGACGCTCCGCTCCTTGCCGCCGCCGCCGTCGGCCGCGCCGTGGACCGGATCGAAGGAGTCTCGACGCCGGGCAGCGTGGTCCGGACGCCGCACTTGGTGCTTCGTAAAACGACTGCCCGGGTTCCTGAAGGAATCAGCAACACCTGACAAAGCCCCCTCTTAGTGACAGATAACTGTAAAGTGTCTATATGCCCAGGATCACGGCCGCCACGAACGCTGCCCAACGCGCCGAGACCCAACGGAGGATTCTCACTGCCTTCGGTGAACTCCTCTTCACCCACGGCCTCCCCGGCCTCACCATGACAGACGTCGCCCGCCACGCGGGCGTTGGCCGCACCGCCGTCTACAACTACTACGCGGACATGGAACAACTGCTGATCGCGTACGCCCTGGACGAGACCGAGCGCTTCATTGTTGATCTCCGGGAGTCACTGGCCGCGTTGGAAAACCCCGTGGACAGGCTGGCCCTTTACGTCCGCGCGCAAGTGGAGGACCTGAGCCGCCGCCATCTGCCCCCGGGACCTGCCATGGCCGCAGTCCTCTCCCCCGGCTCCTTTGCCAAGCTCGCGGACCACGTGGGCGATCTCAATATCCTTCTGCAGGACATACTTCAAGACGGCGTCCGCCAGGGCTACCTTCCCGACGTCGACGTCGCCCAGCTGGCTCGACTCATTCACGGAACGCTGTCTGCCAGCGCCGCACGACGCAACCGAACGCCCGACGGCGGGACTACCGCGCCTGCCCAGGCCTCCGACGTCGAGGTCAAGTCAGCTGTTGAAGCACGCGCATCTGTTGAAGCCCATACTGCGCAGACCGTACATTTCATCCAGCTCGGGGCCGGCGCACGCTTCGACGAAGCCGGGCGGCCGATCCGGCTTGAAGCAGCCGTCCAGGAAGCACCGATCCATGACGCCCTGGCGGGCTAGTGCAGGGTCGGCGGCCTGCCGTTACTGCCCCGCTGGAAGCGTCGGGATGATGGGCCACTTGGAGTTATCGGCAATACGCAGGTCCTCGCGCGGGCACAGCAGCTTCCCCGGAGTTTGATCCACCAGTTCCGGTTCCACCAGGCCTTCGTAGTCTGAGGTGAGGATGACATCCACGGACTCGTCCTCACGGTTGTCCTGGAAGTAGTCCGTGCCGGCAAGGTTGCGCTGGACATTGAACGCAGCCGCCTGGCCCTTGACGCCCGAAACCACCACGGCCACTCCGGCGTAGGCGGTCTCGCTGTTGTCCACCGAGGCCACTTTGAAGCCCCGGGCAGTAAATTGCTCAGCCACGGTACCTGCCAGGCCGCCGCGGGAGGTGGCGTTGAAGACGTTGAGGTTCACCGTTTCGTTCGGAACGTAGTCGAACGTGGTGGTGGGGCACAGGCTCACCGGGGCTTTACTGGCGATCGCGGTGGGGACTTTGATTACGCCGTTCATGATGGCCCAGGCTCCCACCGCCCCGGCAGCGATCACACCCACCAGCAGCACCAGGACAATTCCGTGGAGCAGCCGGCGCCGGAAACGGCTCTTCTGGGCCGCGGCATCCTCGGCAAAGGTGGCCCGGAGCTCCGGGCCGGTGACCACGTGGTGGCCATGGAGCAGCGTCACATCCTTGGGACGCTTACGTTTTTTTGCTGGGGGCTCCTCCGGACTGGTGGGACCCGTCCGCCTAGCCATCGATCACCAATACACGTGCGTGGATCGCGGTCCTCTGGTGGAGCGCCGTGCGGACGGCCCGGTGGAGTCCGTCCTCGAGGTACATGACGCCCTGGTACTGGACGACATGGGGGAACAGGTCGCCAAAGAAGGTTGAATCCTCAGCCAACAATGCCTCCAAATCCAAGGTCCGTTTGGTGGTTACCAGTTCATCGAGGCGGATAGGGCGCGGAGGCAAGGCAGCCCAGTCCCGCGGCGCCGAGTATCCATGGTCAGGGTACGGGCGTCCCTCGCCCACAGCTTTGAAGATCACCCTGCAAGCCTATGGAAGTTGGCGCCCTAACGGAACTTGTGACCCGCGGCACAGGCAGGTTGTAGCCAAAAGGTGACTTCCGGTTCCTGCTCCAAGGCCCCGGACCTGGACGACCGCAGATCACCGGCTCAAGCAACACCTTGCTCCGATTCACTGACATATTCAGTTCCTGGGCCACCCGCTCTGTCGTCAGGAACCGGTGCATCTTGGCATCCTCCGGCATACATAACCTCCTAAAGCCGTCCAGCACTACGACGTTCCCGTTGCTCAAACAGCAGTTATGCTAGTCGTTGGATTTATTGTTCCGGTTTGGGGGCAGGCATGGGAATTGCTTTTGATGAAGGCGCAGCCGACGCGCTGGTCAGTGCCGCGAACTCTGCCGACGAGGTTCTGCGGGCCGAGGGAGGCTTCCTCTGCGGGGCCATAGAGCAGGCAGTACAGGACTTCAACGGCGGCTACGGGCGTCTGTTCAAGGACGCCTGCGGCATCACCGGCGGCACGGACGGCATCTACGGGTACTTCGACAGGAGAACCGAGTCATGTAAAAACCAGGCCAGGATCGCCTTGGGCTGGGTCGAACAACTCACGAACGCGAAAACATGACAACCACACACCGCAGCCGGCACAGGCGAGTCCTTCCCGCGGCAATCCTTCTTCTCACCCTTGCAGGGTGCGGGACAGCGCCGAGCACCAATCCTCCTACCAGCACTGCGGAGCAGACCATGGGATCAGAACAAGCCCGCAAGGAATATCTCGACCTCTTCACCAAGATTCAAGCCCACGCCCCGGGCGACTGGTCAAAGGTCACGCCAGACAAACCCGGAGGGGTCTGTGATGGCCCTCTCGGCACTGAAGGCACCCAAGTCTCTTTCGATGCCACCCGAAGCCCGCTGAGCCGGGAAGAAATGGACGCTCTCCACGACAAGGTCAAGGCTGAGTTCGAAACCACAGGGTTCACCGTCACGCAACACACCGACGGAGGCGAAAACTTTGTCAGAAGAACCGACGTGTTCGGCCCCGAAAAGTTCGTCATGGGAATCACCACCGGCAAATACGGCATCGCCCTCGGCGGAAATACCCGCTGCGTTCCCGACCCGGAAAGCAAATTCCGGTAGGAAGCAATGACCACGACACACCGCCGCCGGTACTGGCGCGTCCTTCCCGCGGCAATCCTTCTTCTCACCCTTGCAGGGTGCGGGACAGCGCCGAGAACCAACCCACCTACCAGCACCGCGGAGCAGGCCATGGACCCGGAACAAGCCCGCAAGGAATACCTTGACCTCTTCACGGAAGTCCAAGCCCTCGCCCCCGACGACTGGACAAAAGTCACTCCAGAGGCACAGGGGGACGTCTGCCATCTGCCTCTGGGCATGGAAGGGACTCAATTCAGCTCCGACAGCACGCAGGGCGCGATCTCAGAAGATCAGGCTGAAGCGATACATAAGTCGGTAAAGGAAGTCTTTGAAAGCAATGGGCTAAGAGTTGTTCAAACCCAGCCTTCGGGGGCGAACCGAGACCAGACGACCACTGGCTTTGGCGATGGCAAGTTCTCCATGCAGCTTGGAACCAGCAGCTTGGGCACCACGCTCGGCGGCAACACCCGATGCTCGCCGGATCCCGAAGGAAAATTCCGGTAGGTAGCAGTGGCCTGCAAAGTCCGCCGGTACTGGCGCGCCCTTTCCACGGGTGTCGTCTTTCCCTCGTGTGGCGTCACAGACGTCACAGCTGTGAGCGCACCCGCGCGGACTGACAGAATAGGGGCATGACTCAACCGCTCCAAGGTACTGACCGGACCGCTGCCCACACCACGCCTGCCCTGGCGCTGCTGTTGGATGTCGACGGCCCCATCGCCAGCCCTGTGACGCGGGACGTCAAGCCGGACATCATCGCGGACCTGGTTGCCCTGGCCTCTGCCGGCATTCCCGTCATTTTCAACACGGGCCGCTCGGATGCGTTCATCAGCGAGCAGGTCATGGAGCCCATGATTGCCGCCGGGATGCCGTCCAACACCGTCATCCACGCCATCTGCGAGAAGGGTGCTGTGTGGTTCAGCTACACCGCCGAAGGCCCCGGTCCCATCCATGTGGACCACGAACTCGCCGTGCCCAAGGCCTACGGGGACGACATCCGGAGGCTGGTTGCCGAAGACTATTCCGCCCACATGTTCTTTGATGAGACCAAGCGCGCCATGGTTTCGGTGGAGCAGCACCTGAACGTAGCCAGCGCTGACTATTTGGCGGAAAAGAAACTCTTCGACGCCGATGCCCTGGACATCATGGGACGCCACGGCCTCAACGCGGCGATTCTGGACCACCATGCACCGGAATCCGATGACACGGCGGACTACCGGCTGGACCCCACCATCATCTCCACGGACATCGAATCCGTCCGCCTCGGCAAGGACCTCGGTGCCAGCCGCGCCGTCGAACTTCTCGCAGCCCAAGGCATTACGCCGCTTGCCTGGCGGACCGTGGGTGATTCCCGCACGGACTACGCCATGGCAGACTGGCTTCACCACAACGATCACGACGTAAAGCACGTGGACGTCCGGCCCGCAGACGGCGTACCGGTGAAGCCCTACACCATCCTGACGGCCGCTGACCTTCAACTGGCGGACGATGTCATCCACGACGACGCCGGCGGCGCTTTCCTTCGCAGCTGGCGCGAGGCGCTTTCCATCTAGCAACCAGTGAGACCAGTTCCACGCACCGACGATCCCGGAGAAACAGCCATCACACAAGCACAGGTCGATCCGATTTACCACGGCAGCCCGTCCATCGAAGAGGACACGATTGCTGAGGCGATTTCGCCTGCCGTCGTAGCGCATCTTAAACACAGGCCCGACGTCGTCCGTCACCGTGGGCGGTACGCCCTGGTCAACGCCGACCTCACCCCGCAACAAGCCATGGTGTCCGATCTTCTGGCTGTGAGGGCGGCGCTGGACGCTGCCGGCGTCGACTTCATCCTGGTGCGCGGCAACGATGAGCGGCCCGTCATCGCGGTGGACTGGGAGTCGCGCAAGGATGTCCGTGAGGCGCTGGTGTCAGCGTTCCGCAACGAGCCCTTCTACTCCATGACCGTGGACGCCAAGAAGAAGACCTCGGTTCTGGTAGCCGACGGTGAGTTGTCCGCCAACCGTAAAGCCCGCATCTTCCGTTTGTACCGCCCCCGCGTCGAAACCGGCGGTGGCCTCTGGTACGGCCCGGCCCTGGGCGTCCAGCTGGAGCTGTGGCGCTTTGAAGGCGACCACCTTGAGCTGCCCGTGGAGAATTCCCTGACCCGCCGCACCATGCTGCGGCAGGACGCGGTCCGTGGCACCGTCCAGCGGCACGGCCTGACCTGGCCCACCATCGAGAACATGTTTGCCGACCACGCCAGCGACATCGACTTTGATATCGACATGGTGTTCTCGTGGGTAGACGGCAGCGACCCCGAGTACATTGCTCGGCGCCGCGCCCAGCAGGCTGAGGCAGTGCTTGGCGAAGGCGATGACCATGAGGCACGCTTCCGCCAGATCAACGAACTGAAGTACGCGCTGCGCTCGGTGCACATGTTCGCGCCCTGGGTCCGGCGGATCTTCATCGCCACCGACTCCCCCGCACCGGAATGGCTGGCCGACCACCCGTCCGTCACCATTGTTCGGAGCGAGGAATTCTTCGCCGATACCTCGGTCCTGCCCACGCATAACTCGCAGGCCGTCGAATGCCAGCTCCACCACATTGAGGGACTTTCGGAGCATTTCCTGTACTCCAATGACGACATGTTCTTTGGCCGCCCCGTGGGCCCGGACATGTTCTTCACGCCCGGTGGCATCACCAAGTTCATTGAGGCTGACACCAGGATCGGGCTGGGCGAGAATGACGCCGAGCGCAGTGGCTTCGAAAACGCGGCACGCGTCAACCGCAAACTGCTCTGGGAACGCTTCGGCCGGATCACCACACGGCACCTCGAACACACTGCGGCTCCCCTGCGGCGCAGTGTGGTGGCTCAGATGGAGAAGGAATTCCCGGCCGAGTTCGCCAAGACCGCCGGAAGCCGTTTCCGCGCGGCGGACAACATCTCGGTCACCAACTCGTTCTACCACTACTACGCGCTGCTCACTGGCCGGGCAGTCACGCAGACCAGTGCCAAGGTCAGGTATGTGGACTCCACCATGTGGGCCGGCCTGCACTACCTGCCCAAGCTCCTGGCGAAGCGCCACATGGACTTCTTCTGCCTGAATGACGGCAGCTTCCCGGAGGTTGAGGCGAACGAGCGCGCCGACCTGGTGACGGACTTCCTGGAGAAGTACTTCCCGGTCAAGGCGCCTTGGGAGAAGTAAAGCCGCTGGGAGCAACAAGCGGCATCGAGGAGGTGTGCGTGCCCGGCGAAGTATGGGCACCCACCCGCGATTCGTGGGGAATGCGTATGCCTGCCTCAGCCAGCCTGCGCTGAACCTCGGCTGCGTCCACGGGCTCACCCACTGTGACGCCCCCGGACATGGGCACCACCGAGTGCACAATCGTGTGTTCGTACACGTGGATCATGTTGTACGACTGCGCGCCGTCCCTGCCCCGCTGTCCGCCCGCACGGACCCCAAGGTCCTGCGTGTAACACGTGGCCGAGGCGACCGATACCGGAATGCCGGCGAAGCCCGCCGTCGTGGAGTAGTGCAGGTGACCGGCCAGGATGGTGCGGACATCGGTATTACGCACGACGGCGGCCAGCGCGGCTTGGCCGCGCAGCTCCACCAGCACCGCGAGGTCCTGGACGCACGGGACGGGCGGGTGGTGCAGGGCCAGGATGGTGCCGTCGGGCGCCGGGGTGGCCAGTTCGGCGGCGAGCCATTCCAGCTGGGATTCGGAGAGTTCACCGTAGTGGTGTCCCGGAACGGTGGTGTCCAGCGTGATGATGCGCAGTCCGTTGACGAAGTAGCTGCGGTCCACCGGATCCTGGGGTTTGCTGGCCTCGGAAGCGTCGGCGAAGGCGGAGCGGAAGTTCGCACGGTTGTCGTGGTTGCCCATGGCCCAGATGGCCTTGGCTCCAAGGGCTTCGCAGACCGGTTCGATCATGTCGCGGAGCCGGTTGTAGGCTTCCAGCTCGCCCTTGTCCGCGAGGTCTCCGGTGAAGATGATGGCCTCAGGCCTGATCCTGGAGGCGACGATCTGGTCACAGATCTCCTGGAGCCTGGTGGCGCTGTCCACGGAGCCGTAGAGCGTGCCTGGACCACCCACCAGGTGCAGATCACTCAGGTGCAAAAGCACATGACCTGGTTTGGGGTACTCGGCCTCGATGAGCTCCATGGCTGCCTTAGCGTTTGGTGGGAGACGGCGCCTCCCGTGTCAATCCAGTAGGGCCAATCCAACCAGACAACCAGCCAACATCTGGCTAACATCCGGCGGAATGTTGGAAAATTACTTTCCTCCCTTCCAAATTGATGGCCTTATGCCAGCGCCTTTTCCACTGCGTTCACAAGGTCTTCGGAGTCAGGCTCCACTGTGGATGGGAACCTCGCCACAAGTTCACCCTCCCGGTTTATGACGAACTTCTCGAAGTTCCACTTCACCTTGACCGGCTGGCCGTCCTCATCCTGGGTCAACTCCGCGAAGAGTGGATGTTGCTCCTTGCCCAGGACGTTTGCTTTGCTGGTCAGTGGGAAGGTCACACCGAAATTCCGCTCGCAGAACTCCGCGATCTCCGCATCCGCGCCTGGTTCCTGGCCGCCGAACTGGTTGCAGGGCACTCCGAGGATCTCCAGGCCCTGCCCGCGGTATTTTCCATACAGCTCCTCGAGCCCGGCGTACTGGCGGGTGAAGCCGCATTCGGAAGCGACGTTGACCACCAGGACCGCTTTCCCCTCGAACCGGCCGAAGTCCGCTTCTGAGCCATCGTTGAAGGTGAGGGGAATGCTGTACAGGCTGGTCATGGGATTCGCTTCCTGACGTCGTCGGCTGGCGGGCTTGCCGCCATCGAGCTTACGGGAGCCTGCTTTGGGGCGCGAAACGCAGGAGCCTCTAGGGCGTCGGCGGCAGGACCAGGGTGGAGAGCAGAACCACCGTTCCGTTGGGCAGGCGGACCTTGTCCGGTGCCACCAGGACGTATCCGGGCGGAAGAACCACCGCCGGCGGGGTTGACGGCAGGACAGCAACGGGCGTTGGAGCCGGAACGGGAGCCACTGGTGCCACGGGGGCGGGAGCAGGCGCCACGGCCTGCGTCACGGCTGGGGCAACAGGCGCTGGAGCGACCACTACAGGAGCTACGGGAGCTACAGGAGCCGGGACTACTGCGGCGGGTGCTGCCGGGGCAACTACGGCCGGGGCCGGAGCGGGCGCGGCTGGCGCTGCGGGAGGCACGACGGCGGCCGGGGGTGCCACCGTTTTAGCGGCAGGTGCCGTGGTGGTGGTCGTCGCTGACGGAGCCGAGGTGCTCGGCGACGGTGTGGGAGTCGGGGTGGCGGTCTTCGTCGGGGTTGCGGTAGCAGTCTGCGTCGGCGTGGGCGTCGCTGTGGCAGTCGGGGTCGGTGTCGGCGTGGGCGTCGCGGTGGCGGTCGGCGTCGGGGTCGGCGTCGCCGTCGCGGACGGTGAGGAAGTCGCCGTCGGCGTCTGCGTTGCGGTTGGTGTCTGCGTTGCGGTTGGTGTCGTGGTGCCCGGCGGTGTGCTGGTGACAGGCGGCTTCGTGGTGACCGGTGGAACAACTACGGGCAGTGGCTCCGGCTCTTCGTGCTCTCCGCCGATGACGGCGCGGTTGGTGCCGTCGGCTACCGGAACAGCCCATACCGGGGCTGCGGACGTACCTGTTCCAACACCGGGTTGGTAGTTGACCATGGTGATGTTCTGCAGCGGATCAATCTGCCGCATCGGCAGGTAGGTCCAGCCATTGGGATTGGTGTGCAGGCCGTTGACGATTGTCTCGAAGTGGAGGTGGCACCCGGTGGACCAACCGGTGGTTCCGACCTCGGCAATTACTTCGCCGACGCGGACCGATTGTCCTTTGGTGACCCCGATGGCCTGCAAGTGGTTGTAGGTGGTGACCAGGCCGTTGCCGTGTTCGATTTCCACGCGGTTGCCGCCGCCCCACACGTGCCAGCCAACGGCCCTGACCACACCGGCGTCGGCAGCGTAGACGCGTGTTCCGCAGGCGGCGGCGTAGTCCTGTCCCCAGTGGAATTCGCCTGCAAGACCCGTCAGCGGGCTGTAGCGGTATCCGTAGGGCGAACTCGGGTTGAGGACTTCAAGGGGAGCATACAAAGCGCCGGCAGGAGGGCGGGACAGTCCGGCTGAAGCCACTGTCAGGCCTGTTGAGCCGTCTTTGCTGACGGTCCGGACCATGGCGCGGTCGAAAAATACCATCGGGGTGCCGGGGAGTTGTTCCGGGGGTTCGGGCGCGGGATCAATGACCAGAGTCTCGGCCTCGGGCGGCACCAGGCTGCCCAACGCTGCCGGCCCCACCACACCCTGTGCCAGGGAAGTATCAACGTTGCTCGAGAGGACCGCGTTCAGCGGTTGGAAGCCAAAAGCGAAGAAGGCCAGAACGGCCAGGCTCCCCGCGATCAGCACGCGACGGAAACCTCCGGCACGGATCAGGTCTATTGCCCGGTCTGAATCATGATGCTTGCCCACAAAACACTCCCCAAAAGCCAGCGGCACCAAACCCCAGCCTGGCGTGCAAGCACCATTGTTGCGGGTATCAGAGAAGAAATAAAGGCTTCGTGGGCGCTTGCCGCGGAAAGGTTGCATCAGTTTTTGCTCAAGATGTCTTGAGCAAGGTTGGGACCTGACGGAGGTTGGCGGCGCCTACACCCATAACCCGGGTCGGGCCATATTCGGAGGGCACGCCATGACCCGGAATGACACCTTTGCCATCAACCCGGGCGGAGACCTCCCGAAGTACTCCGGATTCGTTCCCACCGCCGAAACCATTGGAACGGGCTGGGACATCATCAGCTCACTGATCCAGGCGGATTCAGCCTCTAGCCCAGGTTTTCCTTCAGCAGGGCACGGTGCTCGACGGCGGCCGTGGAGTGGAGCGCGCGGCCGGCATCCGTCAATTCCAGGAAGAGGGAGCGGCGATCGTCAACGCAGGTTTGGCGCGACACCAGTCCTGCCTTTTCCAATCGGTCAACCACCTTGGACACGGCACTTTGCGTCATGGGGGTGCGCTCCCCCAAGGACTTCATGCGGCACGCGGACTCTTCGCTTTCGGCCACGAGATCCAGGATTTCGAACTCATTGAGTCCAATGTCGAACTTCGCTTCCAGGGCGCGGTCGATCGCTCCTGCGGTTCGGAAGTAGGAGCTCTGGATGCTGCGCCACTGCTCAACCAGTTGACGGTCACGCGTCGTTGCCATGTGCCTGATTCTAGTTCATGACGCCGTTTGAATCCACGTCATACGATTCTGCGTCATAAAATGACATGTCATCGTAGTCCTTGTCATTGAATGACGCGTCATATAGATTGAGCGCATGACATCACCCACCACCCTCAAATCCTCAACTGAGCCGCCTTTGGTTTCAGCCGTTCACTGGACCCGTGCCCAGTGGCTGCTGCTGATGGTCGTCTGCACCGTTTTGGCCCTCGACGGGCTGGACGTTTCCATGGTTGGCGTTGCCCTGCCTTCCATCGGACAGGAACTGAACCTGGGAACCGATTCCCTGCAGTGGATCGTCTCCGCCTACGTTCTCGGCTACGGGAGCCTGCTGCTCCTGGGCGGCCGACTCGCGGACCTGTTGGGCCGCCGTCGTATCTTCCTTATCGCCTTGTCGGTGTTCGCTGCTGCCTCGCTCCTGGGCGGACTGGTGGACGACCCCGCCATTCTAATCGCCACCCGGTTCGTTAAGGGACTTGCCGCCGCTTTCACCGCACCCACCGGCTTCTCCATCATCACCACCAACTTTGCAGAGGGACGCGAGCGCAACAAGGCGCTGTCCATCTTCACCACGTTCGGCGCCAGTGGGTTCTCGCTGGGCTTGGTGGTGGGCGGGCTGATGACCAGCCTCAGTTGGCGCTGGACGTTCCTGGTTTCGGTGCCGATCGCCGTGGTGGTGGTCCTCCTGGGCATGAAGTTCATTCCCAAGGACAAGCCCTCCGTTGAAGACAGCGGGCATGACGTCTGGGGCGCAGTCACCCTCGCGTTGGGCATGCTCGGCCTCGTGTACACCCTGGTATCAGCACCGGAACAGGGCTGGGGATCTGTGGCAACAATCGCCGGATTCGCAGTTTCCGTAGCCGTGCTGGCCGCCTTCGCTGTCATCGAGAACAAGGTCAAGCACCCCCTGATCCGCTTCAGCATCCTCAAGGAAGGCTGGGTAGCGAGGGCCAACCTCAGCGCGGTGGGACTGTTCGGGTCCTACCTGAGCTTCCAGTTCATCGTCACCATGTACCTGCAGTCGGTGCTCGGCTGGACACCGCTGGGCATGGCGCTGGCCCTGTTGCCCGCCGGCCTGTTGGTGGCCACCAGTGCCCCGTTCGCGGACCGGCTTATTGAGAAGTTCGGCGCCACGCAATTGATCCTGGCAGGCCTCACAGCCATGGGGTTGGGCTATGTCCTGTTCCTCCGAGTCGGCACCACGCCCAATTACGCCCTGGACATCCTGCCGTCGGTGGTGCTGCTGGGCGTCGGCTTTGCCTTGGCTTTCCCGTCCATCAACGTTCAGGCCACCGCAGGAATCAAGGACTCCGAACAGGGTCTTGCCGCCGGTTTGATCCAGACCAGCACCCAGGTGGGAGCCGCCCTCGTACTGGCGGTCACGACGGCTTTGGTCAGCGGTCACGGCCAGGCGGCCGGAACCGTCAGCGCCCAAGCCATGCTGGAACAGTACCGGCCGGGGCTGATCCTCAGTGCCGCCGTCGCGATCGCCGCCCTGTTGGTGGCAGCGGCCCCGAAACGGCGCCGCGTGCATTCCTGACTCCGCCTATTGCGCCGGTGTATTCCTGCTCTGTACACCGGCGCTAGACACCGCCTCTGTACACCGGCGCAATTGCGGGGTCGAATGGGATGCATGAGGAATTACCTCACCGAGTACAGGCACGAACTGCAGCGCACCTTCACAGGGACGTCGGGCACGCCTCCGGAGTGGGTGCCGCGTCTGGCAGACGGGAACGACGCCGGATATCACCTTCCGGGGTCGGCCGTCTGGGCGGTTCACGGGCACGTTGCCACCATCGTGGCCGGGATCAGGGTGCTGCTGATGCAGGCCCTGCATCCCGGTGCGCTGGCTGGTGTGTACGAGCACTCCGGATTCCAGAAAGACCCCTTGGGCCGGCTCGCCAACACCGTCCGCTGGATCTTCACCGTGACCTACGGCTCCACGGAAGCCGCCGAAGCCGCGACCGCCCGGGTCCGGAAAATCCACGAACGCGTCCGGGGAAGCTACCTTGACGGCAACGGCGTGAAGCATGACTATGCCGCCAACGACCCCGAACTCCTGCGCTGGGTCCACGTCACCTACGCGGACTCCTTCCTTACCGCCAACCGCATCTGGGGCAGGCCGATACCCGGGGGCGCGGACGCCTATGTCCGGGAATGGGCCGCAGCGGGACGACTCATGGGAGTTCTGGATCCGCCGCTGACCGAAGCCCAGGTCCGCGCCGAACTGGAGCAGTGGTACGCCTCAGGGGTCCTGCGGGCCGACGAACGCCTGGCCGAGACGGTTTCCTTCATCCGCAACCCGCCCCTGAGCCCCTTGCTGGCGCCCGGCTACCGCATCCTGTTCGCGGC
This sequence comes from Arthrobacter sp. TmtSoilC79, assembly GCF_059739405.1. NCBI lineage: Bacteria > Bacillati > Actinomycetota > Actinomycetes > Micrococcales > Micrococcaceae > Arthrobacter > Arthrobacter sp. TmtSoilC79. Next base: position 4,032,789 of record NZ_AP046051.1, read on the forward strand.
CGCCGTCGCAAGCCTTGAGCCCAAGTATCGGGACTTACTCGGCCTGCGCGCCCCGCGGGTCGGGCCAGTTCCTTTGCCGGTGGTCACCGCTGCCAGGGCCGTGCTGGGCATGGTCCGGTTTGCCTTGGGCTCCCACGGACCGAGCGAGCAAGCCGCCCGCCGAAGATTGCAAAGGCTGGGGTACGCAGAAGCTTAAGTGCCTTTTCGCTCTCCCCACCTCCGCCGAGGGGTCAGCTCTCAACCCTTTGAAGCCCACTTACTGCCGAGAACTCACCCCTCGGCAGAACCCCTTAAAGCCGAAAGCCAACCCCTCGACGCAAGTCCACGCCATGTGGACCTCGCCGAGGGGTCAGCTCTCAACCCTTTGAAACGCACTTACTCCCGAGAACTCACCCCTCGGCAGAACCCCTAAAAGCCGAAAGCCAACCCCTGGACGCAAACCCACGTGGTGTGGACCTCGCCGAGGGGTCAGCTCTCAACCCTTTGAAGCCCACTTACTCCCGAGAACTCACCCCTCGGCAGAACCCCTAAACCCCCGGGAGCTCACCTCTTAAAGCCGAAAGCCAACCCCTCGACGCAAACCCACGTGGTGTGGACCTCGCCGAGGGGTCAGCTCTCAACTCTTTGAAACGCACTTACTCCCGAGAACTCACCCCTCGGCGGACGCCCTTGTGAACCCTAGATCAGGTGATCCGACAGGTGGTTCGGGGTGCCGAAGCGGTGGGCCGTGATGGACACAGCCTGTTCGCGGAGGAACGGCAGCATCTCGATCCGGCCGGCCTGGGTCACAGCACCGTGGTAAACGGCCACATCCGGCCGGCCACCCATGGCTGCACTCAGCGCGGCGAAGTCGCCACCGATCAGGCGGATCCGGCCGGCGTCGGAGTTGGCCGCACGGGCCAGCCACGCGGCGTCGTCCTCGATCCTGACGCTGACGCCCAGGTTCGCGAACACGGTCACCACAGCGTCGGGAAGTACGACGGCGGAGCTCACGGTGAGCTTCGAGCCCGCCACTGCGCCGGCTGCTGCCACGCGGAGCAGTTCGGCGAGCGGCTCGCCTTCGGAGAGCCGGATGGTGACAGGAAGGGAGCGGTAGCGGAAGACGTTGCGCTCTGCGGACAAAGCGGAGACGTCCTTGCGGGTGCCGAACTCGGATTCCCAAGCGGCGGCATCGCTGAAGAGCGACTGCTCGAGGGTCTGCAGCTCAACACCAGCAACCCCGGCGGACTTCGCAGCAGCGAGAACCTGCGCCGCCGCACCCTGGAGCACGGTGCCGCGCTTGGCCTTGGCTTCGGCGGGGAGCCAGCGGCCCAGGCCGATCAAGTAGTTCGGTCCACCGGCCTTGGTGCCGGCGCCGACGGCCGACTTCTTCCATCCACCGAACGGCTGACGCTGGACAATAGCACCGGTGATGCCACGGTTGACGTACAGGTTTCCGGCCTGGATGGTGTCCAGCCAGACACCCATTTCAGTGGAGTCCAGGGAGTGCAGGCCGGCGGTGAGGCCGTACTCGATCTCGTTCTGGATGGCGATGGCTTCCTCAAGGGTCTCAGCGGTCATGACACCCAGGACCGGGCCGAAGAACTCGGTGAGGTGGAAGTAGGAGCCGCGCTTGACGCCGGAGCGGATGCCCGGGGACCACAAACGTCCGGTTTCGTCGAGGCGCTCAGGCTTGATGGCCCAGGTCTCGCCGTCGCCCAGGGTGGTGAGGGCGTTGAGGAGCTTGCCGTTGGCCGGTTCGATGATCGGCCCCATCTGCGTGGTGGCGTCCTCCGGGTAGCCCACCGTCAGGGAGCGGGCGGCATCAATGAGCTGATTGTGGAAGCGGGCGCTCTTGGCCACCGAGCCCACCAGGATCACCAGCGAGGCTGCCGAGCACTTCTGGCCTGCGTGCCCGAAGGCCGAGTACACAACATCCTTGGCAGCGAGGTCCAGGTCGGCACTCGGGGTGACGATGATGGCGTTCTTGCCGGAGGTCTCCGCGAGCAGCGGCAGGTCCTGGCGGAAGGAACGGAACAGCTCAGCCGTTTCGTAGCCGCCGGTGAGGATGACCCGGTCAACGCTGGGGTGCGAGACCAACTGGGTGCCGAGCTCGCGCTCTTCGAGCTGCACCAGTGCCAGCACTTCGCGGGGCACGCCGGCTTCCCAGAGCGCATCCACCATGACCGAACCGGAGCGGCGGGCCTGCTTTGCAGGCTTGATCACGACGGCGGAGCCTGAGGCGAGCGCTGCAAGCGTCGAGCCTGCGGGGATCGCCACCGGGAAGTTCCACGGCGGGGTCACCACGGTGAGGTTGGCTGGGACGAACGTGGCGCCGTCGACCGTTTCCAGGTCCTTGGCGCGCTCGGCGTAGTAGTGCGCGAAGTCGATTGCTTCACTCACTTCGGGATCGCCCTGGTCAATGGTCTTGCCGGTTTCGGAGGCCATGACCTCAAGGAGCTCGGCGCGGCGGGATTCGAGGACCTCGCCGGCGCGGTGCAGGATCGCTGCACGCTCGGCGGCCGGACGTGCACCCCAGGCCTTGCCGTGGTCCACGGCGGTGGCGATGATGCGGTCAAGTTCAGCGGCGTCGGAAACCTTGGTGGATTCGACGATCTTGTTGCCTGCGGTGGAGCCCGGGATGCGGCTGAGGATGTCGCGGCCCCAGGCCCGGTTGGCAGGGAGGGCGGGGTCGGTGTCCGGGGTGTTGCTGAAGCCCTCGAGCAGTGCCGGCTCCGCGGGGAGACGGCGGTCCTGCTGGCGGTTGGGGCCTGGGACCTCGTCCTTCATGTTGGCCAGGGAGTCCAGGAAGCGCTTCTGCTCCCGCTTGAACAGGGCTTCATTTTCGCTCAGCTCGAAGACTGCGCTCATGAAGTTTTCCTGGCTGGCGCCCTCTTCGAGGCGGCGGATCAGGTAGGCGATGGCGACGTCGAACTCGCCCGGGTGAACCACGGGTGTGTACAGCAGGAGGCTGCCGACGTCCTTGCGGACTGCGGTGGCCTGACCGGTCGCCATGCCCAGGAGCATCTCGAACTCAATGGCCTTAGGCCCCTGCTGGGCGATCCCACGCTGCTTGGCGAGGAGCCAGGCGAAGGCGACATCAAACAGGTTGTGCCCGGCGACGCCGATGCGGACGGCGTCGATGCGCTCGGGGGTGAGGGCGTAGTTGATGACGTTCTTGTAGCTGGTGTCGGAGTCCTGCTTGCTACCCCAGGTAGCCAGCGGCCAGTCGTGGAGGGAGGCCTCGACCTGCTCCATGGGCAGGTTTGCGCCCTTGACCACACGGACCTTGATGGGAGCGCCGCCCTGGGCGCGGCGGGCGGAGGCCCACTCCTGCAATTCCTGCATGGCACCGAGTGCGTCCGGGAGGTAGGCCTGGAGGACGATGCCGGCCTCGAGGTTCTTGAACTCGGGCATGTCCAGGATGCGCTTGAACACCGCGATGGTCATGCTGAGGTCCTTGTATTCCTCCATGTCCAGGTTGATGAACTTGGGCTTGGGGAAGGAAGCGGCAAGGCGGTACAGCGGGGTGAGCTTCTCCACCACGTGGTCCACGGCTTCATCGAAGGCCCATGGGGAGTGCGGTGCCACGGTGGAGGATTCCTTGATGGAAACGTAGTCCACGTCGTCGCGGGCCAGGAGTTTCAGGGTGCCTTCGAGTCGACGCTGGGCCTCGTGTTCGCCCAGGACTGCTTCGCCAAGGAGGTTCACGTTCAGATGGACGCCGTCCTGGCGGATCTTGGCGATGGCGGGGCCAAGCTTGGCATCGGTGGCATCCACGATCAGGTGGCCCACCATTTCGCGGAGAACCCGGCGGGCGATCGGGATGACTACCTGCGGGAGGATCGGAGCCATGACGCCACCCACGCGGACAGCGCTGCGCATGTACCACGGGAGGAACTTGGGCACCTTGGGCGCAAGCTCGGCGAGTTTGCGGCCGGCGACCGACAGGTCTTCAGGGCGGATGACGCCGTCGACGAATCCGACAGTGAAGTCAAGGCCGTTGGGGTCCTTCAAGACGCCGGCGAGGCGCTGTGCGGAGACGTCCACGGGGATCTTGCCGGCTTCTGTCAGCCAGTGCCGGACCAAGGCGATGGCCTCTTGCGCCAAGGCGTCGAACTGTCCGGAATCCTGGGTGCTCGGGGCGGTGGCATCCGGGATGGTGCTGGTCATGGGGGCTCCTTCTGAGGCGGAGAAGTTTGTTTGTTTCCATCAGTATGGATCTACAATCACGTTAGGAAAAGCGATCTTTTCTGACGAATATTGATTACCCATCCCGACCTTTTGGAGGCCGCCGTGCTGGACGTCCGCAGGCTGCGTTTGCTGCACGAACTTAAAATCCGCGGGACCCTCGCGGAAGTGGCCGACGCTATGCAGTACAGCCCTTCTTCGGTGTCCCAGCAACTGACCCTGCTGGAGAAGGAAGCGGGGGTTGAACTGCTGCGAAAAGCCGGGCGCCGGGTGCAACTGACACCCCAGGCTGAGATCCTCGTGGCGCATACCGCAGCACTCCTGGAGACCCTTGAGCGCGCCGAAACCGAGCTCGCAGCGTCGCTGTCCATGGTGACCGGAACCGTTCGCCTGGCAGTCTTCCAATCCGCCGCCTTGGCGCTGCTGCCCGATTTCCTCACCATCATGCGCCAGGAGTATCCCGAAGTGCGGGTGGAAATGACCCAGCGCGAACCCGAAACCGCACTCTACGAAACGTGGGCGCGGGACTTCGACCTGGTGGTGGCCGAGCAGTATCCCGGCCATGCTGCCCCGCACCACAGCGGGCTGGATCGAGTCATCCTCACCAGCGACGCGATCCGGCTGGCCACTCCCCCCGTTGGGCTGGGGGGCGAAACCGTATCCTCCCTTGCCGACACCGCCTCGATGCCGTGGGTCATGGAACCCCGCGGCGCAGCGTCGCGGCACTGGGCTGAGCAAGCCTGCCGGTCTGCAGGCTTCGAGCCGGACGTGCGCTACGAAACTGCCGACCTCCAGGCACAGATCCGGCTCATCGAATCCGGTAACGCCGTGGCACTGATGCCGGACCTTGTGTGGACGGGGCGCAACCTGACCGTCCAACTGCTGGATCTTCCGAGCCTGCCGAAACGGACCGTCTTCACGTCCACCAGGACAGCTGGCCGTATCCACCCCGCCACCGCAGCCTGCCGTGAAGTACTGGAACGGGTGGCGGCCGCACAACAGCAGGATGCCGAGCAGCAGGCAGACGCCGGATAGCTTCCGGGAACGCAAAAGGCCCCAGTCCAAGGACTGGGGCCAACCGCGGAGAATGGGGGATTTGAACCCCCGAGGGCGTTAACCCAACACGCGTTCCAGGCGTGCGCCATAGGCCGCTAGGCGAATTCTCCTTGCTTCCGATTCGAAAGCAGATACTACTGTACCTGAGAATTTCAGCATCGTGTAATCGGGCTAAATGACCACCCCTGCGAAGCCTCGGAAACTCCCCGGATGCCGCCTCAAACACCCCCGTTAACGGAAAAATGGACGCCCCCAACGCGCCCATTCTTGCGGTACATCGTTGAGCTACCGGGTCCGGCCCCTCGCCCCCAGGCCCCGCAGCTCACAATCTTGAGATTGCCCCAATCGGTGTACATACCCATGGTCCGCTGTGGCTCCGGCTTTTGCAATGGTTGAGACCTGTTTGTAGCCGAACTTTATTGACACGATGTCTCCATGACGCAGCTGCACACCCTGGTTGTTTACGTTCCCGAGACACATATCGAGGAGGTTCTTCTGGCCATCGGCGACGCCGGCGCCGGCCGGATCGGCAACTACTCCCACTGTGCTTTCACCTCGCCCGGCACCGGCCGTTTTATGCCTTTGCCCGGTGCGCGTCCCGCTGTTGGCCAGGTGGGGATTGAGGAGCAAGTGCCCGAAACCCGGGTTGAGTGCGTGGTGGAGGAGGACAAGCTCGACGCCGTCGTGCGGGCTCTGCGGTCCGCCCACCCTTACGAGGAGCCGGCTTTCATGACGTGGCCGGTGAATGGTTGGCGATGATTCGGCGCAACCAAGCCACCCGCCGTCGAGCGTTATCCACAGACCTCCCGGCCGATTCGAACCCCAACCCAAGTTCGGGTAAGCTTGTCGACGGCCCCTCATGTGGCGTCATCCTGTTGAACTCCCCCAGGACCGGAAGGTAGCAAGGGTAGATGGGCTCTGGCGGGTGCATGAGGGGTCACTTATTTAAATGTCAGTCTCTATAGGTAGGTTTCACTTGTGACTGTTACAACTGCCCTGTATCGAAGGTATCGCCCGGACTCTTTCGCGGACGTTATCGGGCAGGAACACGTCACGGAGCCGCTGATGACAGCGCTCCGCAAGAACCGCGTGAACCACGCCTACCTTTTCTCCGGCCCCCGCGGTTGCGGCAAGACCACGTCCGCGCGCATCCTTGCACGCTGCCTGAACTGCGCCGAGGGCCCCACTGACACTCCCTGCGGCAAATGCCCCAGCTGCATCGAACTCGCTCGAGGCGGGTCCGGTTCCCTGGACGTCATCGAGATTGACGCGGCCAGCCACGGTGGCGTCGACGACGCCCGCGACCTCCGCGAACGCGCAACCTTCGCCCCTGTCCGCGACCGCTACAAGATCTTCATCATCGACGAAGCCCACATGGTCACGTCGGCAGGCTTCAATGCGCTCCTGAAGATCGTCGAAGAGCCGCCGGAACACATCAAGTTCATCTTTGCCACCACGGAGCCGGACAAGGTCATCGGCACCATCCGGTCCCGCACTCACCACTACCCCTTCCGGTTGGTGCCGCCGGAGCCGCTGATGCAGTACCTCGAGCTCCTCTGCCAGCAGGAGAACGTTCCCGTGGCACCCGGCGTGCTCTCGCTCGTCATCCGGGCAGGTGGGGGTTCCGTTCGAGATACTTTGTCCGTCCTGGACCAGCTGATGGCAGGCGCGGGCCCCAACGGCCTGGACTATGAACTCGCTGTTGCGCTGCTCGGTTACACGCACGCTTCACTGTTGGATGACATCGTGGACGCCGTTGCAGCCTCCGACGCCGCGGTGGTCTTCAAGGCTGTGGACCGCGTCATCCAGACCGGTCATGATCCCCGGCGGTTCGTTGAGGACCTGCTGGAACGCTTCCGCGACCTCATCATTGTCCAGGCGATGCCCGAGAGCGCCCAGGCGATCCTTCGCGGCATGCCGGCGGACCAGATCGCCCGGATGCGCAACCAGGCAACCAACCTCGGTGCGGCCGAGCTGTCCCGCGCAGCCGACGTCACCAACACCGCGCTGACGGAGATGACAGGCGCAACCTCGCCCCGGCTGCATCTCGAGCTGCTGTGCGCGCGGATCCTGCTCCCCAGCGCCGAACAAACCGAGCGCGGTATCGCCGCCCGGATCGACCGCGTCGAACGCCGCCTCAATTACGGGGCCGACGGCGGCACCCTGGCTGTTGCTGCTGCCCCACAGTCTGCTGCGGCTGCTGCTGCCCCGGTAGCTGCGACTGCGGCGGCACCGGCCAGCCAGCCGGCACCCGCGGTTCAGGCAACACCGGCCAGCCAGCCGACACCCGCGGTTCAGCCTGCACCAGCGCCTGCGGGTGCTCCCCAGCACAGCACCCCAGCCCCGCGTTCGGAAAGCGAACCCAACGAGGCAGGGTCCCGTGGCGCCCTGACAGCTCCGCGGGTCTCGACCAACGATTGGCCTGTTGAGGACCGACCCACAGGTGGTCGTCCTACGCAGGGTCCTTCAGCGGAAAGTGTCACGCAGGCCCCGCCCGCTTCGACGCCAGCGCAGCGGCCACAATCCGCACAGGCTCCAACAGCTCCAACGAAAACTGCCCAGCAAGCACAGCCTGCGGCAGCCCCGGAGCAGTCCGCACCAGCGCAAGCACCGGCAGCGCAGGCCCCAGCACCCCAAGCACCGGCAGCGCAGGCGCCGGCACCCCAGGCCCCAGCACACCAAGCACCGGCAGCGCAGCCGAACGCGGCCGGAGGAGCGCCTGCTCCCGCCCACGCTGGCGGGGGCGGAGACGTGGAGGCCCTGCGTCGTGCATGGCCCGATGTCCTGCAGACTCTGACCAAGATCAAGCGCAGCACTTGGGCATTGGTGGAACCCAACGCCCAGGTTGCGCAGTTCGACGGCCAGGTTCTGACTCTTGCCTTCACCACTGGTGGGTTGGCGGGTGCTTTCGGCCGTGCTGATCACTCCGAGAACCTTCGCCAGGCTATTCACAAGACCCTTGGCATCGACTGCCAGATCATGGCAGTCGCTGGCGGCAACAGCTCAGCGAGCTCTGAGCCAAACCCAAAAGCGCCTACTAGCCGGCCGACGCCGGCTGCTGCACCTGCGGGCGCCCCTCCGTGGGTTGGTGAGGAATCGCCCGCGGCAACAGCAGCAGGTGTAACGTCAGCGCCCGCTGAAACAGCAGTAACACCGGCACCGGTGTCAGCTGTCGACTCCGCGTGGGGCCTCGCACCGGCTTCCCCGCCTGCAGTAACTCCGCATGCCCCCGTCGCAGGAGCAGCAGCCCCGCATGCCCCCGTCGCAACGGCATCCGGGCAGCCAGCAGCAGCCCCGCATGCCCACGCCGCAGGAGCAGCCGAGTCAGCTGCGGCCACCCCTGCACGGGAAGAGCCCAGCGCTTCGGTAGCTCCCACCGCCACCGCGGAACCGAAAGCACCCGCGCAGGCTCATGCTGCTCCCGCTGCCTCCGCTCCCCCGGCTGCTCCGGCCGCCTCCGCTCCCACGGCTCCCCCGGCTCCCGAGCCGTCGCATCCGGCCGCCGAGCCGTCGCAGCCGTCCGGCGATTACTCGTACCCTGACGACGATTGGGGTCCACCGCTCGACGAGGATGCGCCGCCTCTGGATGAAGAGCCGCCAGCGGACTGGGAGCCGCCATCGGGCTATGGCCGTATGAGCTCACAACCGGCGACCTCCCCAGCGGCGAACCCCGTGAACACAGCTTCCCCGTCCACACCTCCGGCCTCAGCACCGGACAAAAACCCGGCCGCAAACACGACTCCGAGCGCAACCACGACTCCGCGCGCCTCGAGCGTCAGCACGTCCGACGACCCCTGGTCGCGGGCAGTCGAGCAGACGCCGGGCACATGGGTTGTGACCACCGAATCCAACGTGGGCAAGAACCCCGCCCAAACGGTCGAAGAGCCCTCACCGGCAACGGACACCCCTGACTACGCACCCGCGGCAGCCCAGGTCCCGGAGCAGGAGCGGACCCCGGAGCCGGAGCGGACCCCGGAGCCGGCCTCCGGAACTTACGGCCATCCGACCACTGCGGAGCAGAACCCAAGCTCCAGCTGGGACGTCGCACCGGCGTCGAGCTGGCCCGGCACGCAATCCATGCCCGCGGCGGCAACCACCAGCGTTTCCGGGGCGAGCCCCAGCGTCGCCCCTGCACCGTGGCCGTCCCTCGCCGCCCAACCCGAGGAAGCGCACGGTTCGGTTGCCACGCTCGAGGAGGACGCGCCGTCGGGCAGTCCGAATGGCCGCCAAAGCTTGTATCAGCGGCTGACCAACAGCCCCGAGGCCCAAGCCGGACGTGTCCAGGCGCCCGCGCGGACCCCGGCAGCACCCGCCGCCGTGACTGAGGACATCCCCAGTCCGGAGGACGAAACCATTGAGGAATCGAGGGTCTTTGGGCGTGCTGCGGTGGAGCGTATTCTGGGCGGAAAGCTGATCGAAGAGCGCGCCTTGGACGGTTCTCCCCTGCAAACCCGCTGACTCCAGCATTGATTTCAAACGAACGAGGACATTGTGTACGAAGGTGCAGTTCAAGAGCTGATTGATGAGCTTGGCCGGCTTCCCGGTGTGGGCCCTAAATCGGCACAGCGCCTGGCGTTCCATATCCTTGAGGCCGATCCGGAGGATATGAAGCGCCTGGTCACAGCGATCACCACGGTCAAGGAACGCGTAAAGTTCTGCTCCGTTTGCTTCAACGTTACTGAGCAGGAAACCTGCAATATTTGCCGTGATCCGCGCAGGGACCCCTCGGTCATCTGCGTCGTGGAGGAGTCCAAGGATGTCCTTGCCGTCGAGCGCACCCGGTCCTTCCGCGGCCGCTATCACGTGCTGGGCGGGGCCATTAATCCCATTGCGGGCATCGGGCCCGAGCAGTTGCGGATCCGTGAGCTCCTGACGCGCCTGAATGACGGCGCCATCCAGGAAATCATCATTGCCACGGACCCCAACCTTGAGGGTGAAGCCACAGCTACCTACCTGGCCCGCATGCTCAAGTCGATCGGCATCGCTGTGACCCGGTTGGCCTCCGGTTTGCCGGTGGGCGGAGACCTTGAGTACGCCGATGAAGTGACCCTCGGCAGGGCCTTCGAGGGCAGGCGCAACGCACTGCTCTAAAGGACGGAAGCGTCAGCTGGTTCGGGCCTTCCTTGCCCTCCACCAGCGGGCTGGAACGAGCACCGCTGCAGCCACCAGGGCTTGAAGCATGAGGCCGGTGATGGCCACCGGGACTGTCGGCGCAAGCCCTTCGCTGGACTCCCCGCCGAGGCAGGGCACGTCGCGGGAGGGGCCGTCGGCGGTCCATTGCAGCCCGGACAGCACCCAGCCCAGTTCGTTATCGGCCGGGACCATACCGGCGGCGACGCTTCCCAGGAGCAGCCCGGGGTTGGATGCGGCCAGCCATGCGACCCGCTCAGTGTGGGCAACCTCCACCGGGCGAAGATCGCCGACGCACTCGTAGGCATTGATCCTGCCGGAATCGTCGCGTTCCACGTTGACCGGCACGGAGGCCTGGTCAATGACGGTGGTTCCAGGCAGCAGCAGGATAGTCAGAACCACATTGCCTGCGCACAGGAAGGCGACCACCACCACAGCCAAGGCAGCGCCTGGCCCCACGGCGGCAAAGCAGCCCCTGGCGCCCGAACCGATCAGCCCGAACAGCACCACTTCCAGGACAATAACGACGACGGCGGCACCCGCCAGCGCGATCGGGCCACCAACGGTGAGGCCCACCACGAGCAACGCAGCGCATGCCAGGAAGGCCAAGGCCACGCCGCGCATGGCTCCGGAGAGAGCCAGGACAAGAATGCTTCCGGGGAAATGACGGAAACCCCAGAGGGTTCCCAGGATTGCGGCTGCCATGGCCAGGAACACCGCCATGATCAGGTGGACGGCGCTTCCGATCCTTACCTCGAACCAGCCGTTCGATTGCCCCAGGGTAGCCACTGCCAATGCCGCGCCCCAAGCGAGGGCAATCCCCAGCAGGCAGGCAAGCCAAAACCACCACGAGGCGAAAGACTTCCGGGTGTTCCCCCACGCCTCACGGACAGCAACAATGAAAGGACCCGGAGTTCCCGGCGGCCCGGGATCGCCCTTTGGGCCTGACCGGCTGGACGGTTGATCGTCGATCACGCCGCCGATCAGCTCATATTCGGGCTCGTTCCGTCCCGGGCCGGAGCCGCCCGTTTGTTCAGGTACGCCGGCCATCGCCGCTCGCTAACCTCATGAAGTGGATGGTACGCCCGGCGCGTCATCACGGATACGCCGGCAGGTTGAGGTTTCACGGGAAGATCCCAGCCGGGGGTGCCACCATAAGCCCATGGTCTCCAGCAATGGTCTGTTCAGGCGTCCCCGTCCCATCAAGCCCGCCCCGGGTCAGGAATCGGTGTGGGATTACCCGAGGCCGCCCAGGGTGGAGCCACGATCCGAGCGTGTTGTGGTCCGGCTTGGAGGACAGGTCATTGTTGATACCACCGATGCCGTGCGGGTCCTCGAAACCAGCCACCCTCCGGTCTACTACCTGCCCTTGGATGCTTTCCCTGCCGGGGTGCTCATCCCTGTTGAAGGCACCACTTTCTGCGAGTTCAAGGGGCAAGCCAGCTATTTCACCCTCACTGCCGGGGGCATCGTTGTTGAGCGTGGAGGCTGGACGTATCCGAGTCCCACCCGCGGCTTCGAAGCGCTGGCCGGCAAGGTGGCGCTTTACCCCGAACATATGGACTCGTGCGAGGTGGACGGAGAGCGGGTGACGTTCCAGGAGGGCAGCTTCTATGGAGGGTGGATTACCCGGGGAATCGTTGGTCCATTCAAGGGCGGTCCGGGCACTGCCGGATGGTAGTGATGGCAGGTGGCCGCCATGTGGTCACAATTCCTGCCGGGGCAGTGCGCGGCGATAAACTGGGCAAATAAGCTACGCAGGCGTGCCTGAATTGGAGCATGCCGCGTTCGAACCCTATTGATGCAGTGAGGGTGCGCGCATGACTATGCCCACTACCGAAGTGAAGATCGAAGAGCTCTCCAACGAGGCTGCCATTACCAAGCAGCTGATCGTTCAGAAGTTCGGCGGCTCCTCGGTTGCCGATGCTGATGGCATCAAGCGGGTCGCACAGCGCGTCGTGGATGCGCAGAAGGCCGGCAACGAGGTTGTGGTTGTTGTCTCCGCAATGGGTGACACCACAGATGAACTCCTGGACCTCGCGGGGCAAGTCACCGACTCGGCTCCCGCCCGCGAAATGGACATGCTGTTGTCCGCCGGCGAACGAATTTCCATGGCCCTGCTCGCCATGGCCATCAACAAGTTTGGCGCCTCGGCCCAGTCCTTCACGGGCTCCCAGGCCGGCATGATTACCGATGGCATCCACGGCAAGGCGCGGATTATCGACGTCGACCCCCACCGCATCCGCACCGCGCTGGACAAGGGCCACATTGCCATCGTGGCCGGTTTCCAGGGCATGAGCCGCAGCACCAATGAGATCACCACCCTGGGCCGCGGCGGCTCGGACACCACCGCTGTTGCTTTGGCCGCAGCGCTGGAAGCCGATGTCTGCGAGATCTACACGGACGTGGACGGCATCTACACCGCTGACCCCCGCGTGGTTGCCAGCGCCCAGAAGATCGACCGTATCTCCAGCGAGGAAATGCTGGAGCTGGCCGCTTCCGGAGCCAAGATCCTGCACTTGCGGTGCGTCGAGTACGCACGCCGCTTCGGGGTTCCCCTGCATGTCCGTTCGTCATTCAGCCAGCACGAAGGCACCTGGGTCATCCCGGGTGCCGAGGAAAAGTTCACCATTGAAGAGGGAGTTGCTTTGGAGCAGCCAATCATCTCCGGCGTTGCACACGACCGGTCCGAAGCCAAGGTCACCGTTGTGGGCGTACCGGATATCCCGGGCAAGGCTGCCGCGATCTTCCAGGTGATCGCGGATGCACACTCGAACATCGACATGATTGTCCAGAACGTTTCCACCCACGGCACGGGCCGCACGGATATCTCGTTCACCCTGCCGATCGTTGAAGGCGCAGATGCCCTGGCCGCCCTTCGCGCTGCCGAGGGCCAGATCGGCTTCGAGAGCATCGAGTACAACGAGAATGTTGGCAAGCTGTCCCTGATCGGCGCGGGCATGCGGTCGCACCCGGGCGTTTCTGCCACGTTCTTCAAAGCCCTCTCCGACGCCGGGATCAACATCGACATGATCTCCACCTCGGAAATCCGCATCTCCGTGGTGACCAGCGCCGACGCCTTGGATGACGCCGTCCGGGCCATCCACAATGCGTTCGAGCTCGACGGCGATGCCGAGGCTACCGTTTACGGCGGCACCGGCCGCTAAGCCAACCGCGGGCAACCGCCCCCAAAGTAAGTACCAGTTAAGGCCGTTCCGAGCTCTCGGAACGGCCTTAACTTTTACTTACTTGGATGCTCAGTTGGGTGGGCGGGGGCCAGCAGGACGTCGATGAGTTGCCGGAGCCCGTCAGCCATGTCCACGTTCTTGTCATACAGCCATTGCAGCTGAAGCCCGTCGAAAGCCGCCACTGTCAGCCGTGCCAGCATGACGGCGTCGACGTCGGTGCGCACCGCGCCGGAAGCCTGCCGCTGTGCGATGTCCTCGGCGATGTCGCTGACCACCGTCTGGTATCGCTCTTTGAAGTACCCGTGTGAGGCGTGTTCGGGATCGTTCGCGGTAGCTGAGGCTACTGCGTAAAGGGTTGTCAGTCCGGGTTCACGCACGTTCCGCTCCGCGATGGGCGGCATCAGCCCAAGGCCCACCCCGGCGTCGCCACCTACGGCCAGTGACCGGCGGTCCCGTTCGGCGAGGACGGCGGTGAGCAGTTCCTGCTTGCCCTTGAAGTAGTGGAACAGGGTTGCTTCCTTGACACCCACCAATTCGGCAACGCGCTTGAGGGCGGTGCCCTCAAAGCCCTCGGTGGCGAAAACATCGGTTGCCGTTTGGATGATCTGTTCGCGGCGTTCGGCTCCCTTGGCATACGGGCCACGGGCCTTGGACGTAGACATTTGTTCAGTCTATTTCACGGTTTGAATATCGAGGGTCACTCGACTTTTTCGACAAAAACCTAGTCACACTAGGTTTTTGTCGCTAGAGTCATTGCAGCGGCCTAACGGTGGGCCACCCGATTCATCAGGAGGCAATGTGGCCCTCAATCTCGATCAGCACACGGCCGGCACGGAAGCCCCCCGGGGCTGGAAACACCCCGCCAAAATCCGCTTCGCGCGCTTACGTCATCGGCATGCCCATCGCGAGCGCCGGCTTGTGGATGGCCGTCCTTGCACCAGCCTTGGTAGTTCTCGCCATCAAGGTTTCAGAGATCACCACCCCGGACACCCGCGCCGGGGCACTGAGCCTGGTGGCCGGCGTAGGAGCGGCAGTCGCTTTGCTCGCGAATCCCTTCGTCGGCCGCCTCAGTGACCGCACCACCTCCCGTTTCGGCATGCGTAAACCGTGGATCGTGGGCGGTGCCCTGGTGGGCTTGGCCGCCCTGTTCCTCCTGGGCTCGGCGACGAACGTGGGCACGGTCCTCATCGCCTGGGTAATAGCACAGCTGGGCTTCAACGCGGCACTGGCTGCCCTGGTCGCCACCCTTCCGGACCAAGCTGCCCCCGCCGAGCGCGGGCTGCTCTCCGGCCTGATAGGCATGACGCTGCCCATCGGCATGGTGGCGGCGGCTTTCTTCGCGCAGATGTTCGATAACGCGCTGCAGATGGCAGTAGTCCCCGGCATCGTGGGGACAGCCGTTGCCATCGTGTTCGCCTTTACGTTCAAGGACCGCGTCCTTGCCGAGAAACCTGCACCGCTGAATTTCAGGGAAATCGTGGGGTCCTTCTACTTCAATCCCAAGGCCCACCCGGGCCTGGGCTGGGCCTGGGTCACCAAGTTCCTGATCTACGTCGGCTACTGTGCCGGCCTGCTCTACCTGCCGTACTTCTTCACGGACCACCTCCATGTCCCCGAAACCCAGGTGACCACCTTGGTGTTCCAAGCAACTTTGGTGAGCTCCGCAGGCACAGTGGTCACCAGCCTTGCCGCCGGATGGATCAGCGACAAGCTCGGCAAGCGCAAAGCCATGGTCATCCTCTCTGCCTTGATCATGATGGGCGGCCTGATTGTCATCGCCACCAGCACCACCACCGGTCAAGTACTGGTGGGCCAGGGCATCCTCGGGCTGGGGGTCGGTGTCTTCAGCGCCGTCGACGTTGCCCTCATCACGGACCTCTTGCCCAAGGACCAGTCTGAGAACGCCAAGACCTTTGGGGTCTTCAACATCGCCCAAGCCCTCCCCCAGTCCTTGGTGCCCGCTATTGCCTTCCCTGTCATCGCCATGGGCGGCTACCCCGCATTGTTCCTCGGTGGTGCTGTTGTTGGCATCATCGGAGCCCTCCTCGTCACCCGAATCAAAGGAGTCAAGTAAATGAACCTATCGGCAGCAGTCACAGCACCGGAAACAGGAGCACCGAATGCTGAGGCCAGGATCCAGGAACTCGCCCGGAGCCTGACCCTCGAGCAGCAGGTGCAACTCCTGACCGGCGCAGATGTGTGGTCCACGCACGCCATCCCTGGGATCGGCTTGTCCCGCGTGGTCCTGTCCGACGGACCGGCAGGCGTCCGGGGCGAAGACTTCGATGAGCGCCATGACTCCATCTCCTTGCCGTCGTCGTCGGCCTTGTCCGCCACCTGGAGCGTCGAAACAGCTCACCGCTACGGGCAGGTCCTGGGCCAGGAGGCCCGCCGTAAAGGCGTGCATGCCGTGCTGGGCCCCACCATCAACTTGCACCGCTCCCCGTTGGGCGGCCGCCATTTTGAGTGCATGAGCGAGGACCCCCGGCTCACGGCCACCATGGCTGCCGGGTACGTTGCCGGCGTGCAGTCCATGGGTGTTGGTGCCACGCCCAAGCACTACCTCGCCAACGAGGCCGAAACCGAGCGTTTCACCGCTGACTCCGTAGTGGACGAACGGCCGCTGCGCGAGCTCTACCTGGCGGCCTTCGAGGACGCCATTGCAGAAGCCCGCGCCTGGCTGGTGATGAGCTCCTACAACTCCATCAACGGCACCACCGCAAGCGAGAACAAGCTGCTGGAGACCCCGCTGTCCACTGAGTGGGGCTTCGACGGCGTCGTAGTGTCCGACTGGACCGGCGTGCGCTCCGTGGAGGCCGCAAACGCCCACCAGGACCTGGAAATGCCCGGCCCCGTGGGCCACTGGGGTCCCAAACTCCTGGCAGCGGTCAATGATGGCCGCGTCAGCCGGGAGGCGATCCTTGAGAAGGTCACCCGGATCCTGCGCCTCGCAGCCCGCGTGGGCTCCCTCGAAGGCTTCGAACCTGCAGTATCCCAGCTCCCGACGCAACTGGACGGGGCCGCCGTCGCGCGTGAAGTGGCCGTCCGCGGCGCCGTACTGGTCCGCAACAAGGGCATCCTGCCGCTGGATGCCAGGACGCTCGGCAGCGTCGCCGTGATCGGCCACAACGCCGACGAAGCCCGTACCCAGGGCGGCGGTAGCGCCACCGTCATGCCCAAGTACACCGTCTCGCCCTTGGAAGGCCTGCGGAAAGCACTGCCCGACGACGTCACGGTCACCTACGCGCGCGGCGCAAAGGTGGCCGAGGGCATCCAGCCCTTCCCCCGCACGTCCCTCCACAACCCGGTTACCGACGTGCCCGGGCTTCGCGTGACATTCCTCGCCGACGACGGCACCGAAATCTCCGGTGAGGACCGTTTGGCCTCGCACCTGATCTGGTTCGGCATTGGAATTCCCGACGGCGCCGCCTCCATCCGCATGGAAGCGGACTGGACAGCCGAAACAGCAGGGGTCCATCACCTGGGCGTCGGCACGGTGGGCCACATCCGTTTTGTCCTGGACGGGACGGAAGTGTTCAACGACGAGATCAAGGACGATACCGAAGTTTTGGGCGCCGCCCTGTTCGATCCGCCCAAGACCGTCCATGCCGTGGAAACCACCGCCGGTCAGAAGGTCAGGATCGAGGCCGAGTACCAGTTGCCCAAGGAGCAGGTCATTCCGTTCACGGCCATCCTCCTGGGCGAGGAAACAGTGGTGGCGGATCCGCAGGCCGAGATCGATGCCGCCGTGGACGCTGCCCGGAACTCCGACGTAGCAGTGGTGGTTGTCGGCACCAACGCAGCCATCGAATCCGAGGGCTTCGACCGCAAGGACCTGGACCTGCCGGGGTACCAAAACCGCCTCGTTGAAGCTGTGGTTGCGGCCAACCCGCGCACGGTAGTGGTGGTCAACTCCGGTTCGCCGGTGCTGATGCCGTGGCTGGACACTGTGGAAGCAGTCCTGCTGGGCTGGTTCGGCGGCCAGGAGTTCGGCAATGCCATCGCTGACATCCTTCTGGGCATCGAAGAGCCCGGTGGCCGTCTTCCCACCACCTGGCCTGCCGCCCTGGAACACGTTCCGGTCCTGAACACCACTCCCGTTGACGGCAAGGTGGTTTACAGCGAAGGAATCCACATCGGCTACCGCGCGTGGCTCAAGCAGCAAGCCGCAGGCGGCGCCGCTCCGGCCGTGCCGTTCGGTTATGGACTGGGCTACACCACCTTTGAACTCGGCACGCCCCACGCCTCCCGGGTGGTCACTGCCGGTAACGGCGTGGTGGTGCACGTTGCGGTCAGGAACACCGGGACCCGTACCGGGCGGGAAGTCGTCCAGGTCTATCTGGAGCGCCCGGAATCGGACGTGGAACGACCTGTCCGCTGGCTTGCCGGCTACGCCGGAACGCACCTCGCCGCCAACGGCACCGAGAGCGTGGAAATACATATCCCCGCCAAGGCGTTTGGACATTACGACGGCGGCTGGCAGTTTGAGCAGGGCACGTTCCGGCTGTTGGTGGGTCGCCATGCGGCCGACCAATTCCAGTCCTTGGACATCGAACTCCGGTAATACATGAGTAAAATCACGCCGGGTGGCGGGCTTTTTTGGCCGTCACCCACGTGGTTTTCGCCACAAGCGATGGAACTGGGGTATGGTATGGAATTTTCGTGGCATGCTGTACGTTGCATACCCGGTAACCCCCTAACACGAAGAGGCATTAAAAAGTGGCAGCCGATTACGACGAACTCCGTACCGATGTAAAAGAGAACCAGGAGCAGTCCCTCCAGGCTCTCCAGTCCGCCAGCGCTCCCACGGCCAAGAGTGTCGTGCTTGAACTGGACGAAACCGATGGCCTCGACGCCAACGGCCCCGGCGGCGAAATCGTCGCCGAAGAATTGGTGATCCAGGTTATTCCGCAGGCCAGTGACGAATTCACTTGTCATTCCTGCTTCCTGGTCCGCCACCGCTCGCAGATCGCACGCGAAAAAGATGGCGTCGCCTACTGCACCGACTGCGAAGGCTAAGACAGCCCACCCACCCCGGCGGAATCAACATCGTCAGGGAGTGCCGCCGTCGGGATTAATTGCGGAAGGACCGGAGCAAACGCTCCGGTCCTTCCGCAATTAACGGCCCCTAAGGCCCAACTCCGGGACCGCCCATTGCCTTCTTACGGCGGTGGTTGGCGATCCTGAGTTGCAGGATCCTGGCCCCGCCCGCCAAGGCCACCAGCACGCCGCCGCCCACAGCAGCTATGAACAAGGTGGTGCCAAGGGCGAGCGTGCCTTCCAGGCCAAAGAACCGGACCGTGATCATGTCCTGGTTCTGGACGAAGAACACGATCAGCATCACCAGGACCACCAAGCCAACGGCCACGGCAACCCACAATGCGGCAGTACGTGTTGGCCTGTCGCGTCCCGTTGCCGGCGGCGGTATCGGGCGGCCCTGGTGCTCGGAACTACCTCGATCCGGGCGGGCGGAACTGCCCGGAACCCGTGCTGCATCTTCTTGGAAACTCATTGCGGCCCCCTCTGGACATCAGCATTTACCGTGCTTCCAACATAATAAGCATGCTGATTAGTTGCTCAACAGTGGCACGGTGGATTGACCGGGTCAAGGTGGCCCCAAAGCACAAGAGGAAGGGCCGGAGTTCGCGGTCCGGCCCTTCGGCATCTCACGCCCTGCTAGACGCTGTAATCGGTACTGGTGGGCCCGGGATCATTGTTCCGGACTGCATAGTGATGGCCTTCGGAATCTGTCTCGACGTCGAAGTTCTTCAGGTCCGCCTCGGAAGCGGTCTCGAAATCATCGTGCTTGTGCACCACGGGGCTGCCCGTGTCGCCGTGGGTCGCCGGTCCAAAAACAGACTGCAGCCGCTCGGTAACGTGGACGAAGCCTTCCATTCTGCGTCCCATGTTTCCACCTCCCTTCTTACCGGAGAGCGAAAAGCGGCAGGGCTGGCGCGTGCCGTTCAGTGAGGCAATATTACGCCCAAAACGCCGCTCCGAGGAGGGGTAATGCGGGGCCTACCGGAGGGACTTGTCGTCCGGATTGCGGGGCACAACGTAGGTGCTGCCATCGGGGCGCCGGAGGGTTTCCCACTGCTGGGTCTCGGCCTGGCGCTGGGCGAGCAGTTTCCGGTTGGCCTCCGTCATCTCATGGTCAAGGGAACTGCTGTGCGCGGGGCCGAAGACAACCCTGAACTTCCCCGTGGCACGCATGAACTTCCGGGTAAGAGATTCCTTGGCCACTGAAGATCGACTCCTTTTTAGACGGGTTCAATGAGTCCATAGTACGCTAATGATTAGTACACTAACTAATCAAGCAATCGTTCGGCGTAAGCTGATGGGTCCGCAAAAACAGGAGGCAGCCGTGACGGCCGTAGACGAGACCATCCAGGAAACAGACGACCTCCTGCTGGAGCGCCAACTGTGCTTCGCCCTGACTGTGGCGTCCCGGAGCGTGGTGGGGGTCTACAAGCCCGTGCTGGAACGGCTTGGCCTAACGCACCCCCAGTACTTGGTGATGCTGGCTCTGTGGGAGCGCAGCCCCCGGACGTTGAAGGACATCAGCGACAGCCTCCTCCACGAGCCCGCAACGCTCTCCCCGCTGCTCAAACGCCTGGAGGAAGCCGAGCTCATCACCCGCGAGCGCGTTCCGGGGAACGAACGCGCCCTGGCCATCACCCTGACGGAAAAGGGCGCCGCCCTCCGGGGACAAGCAACCGCCGTGCCGGGTGAAATCCGCGAGCGCCTGCAGCTCAGCAGGGCGGAAGTGGCCGAACTGCACCAAGCCATGACGGGCCTGATCGCGGCGACCCAGCGGCACGATCGACCCTAACGGCGGCAGGCCGCCCGCGTGGCCCCTAGCCAAGCACCCCGCGCCGGTGGTCTTCTTGAAGCGAACACAGACGCGGGCATCACAAGGGCCCCGTAAAATGGACGCAACCTAGGAGATTCCATGCGCATGCGATTTGTTCGGCCCCTGTTGGCAGTCCTGGCCGTCGCCGGCCTGGCCGCATGCTCCGGTTCCCCCACACCTGGTTCCACCAGCAGCGCAAGCCAAGCGCCGTCGTCGTCCGCCCCTTCGAGCGCGACCCAAAGCGCCACCCCAAGCGCAACCCCGTCGAGCAGCGCAACCGCAGCACCGGGAGCCGGCAACGCCGAACTTTCCATCACCCTGGTCGAGTCCACCGAAGCTGCGCCGCAGACTTTCACGCTCGTCTGCAAGGACGGCGTACCGGCCGCTGAAAGCAACCACCCGTCGGCCGCAGAAGCCTGCACCACCATCAAAAACAGCCCGGCCATCCTCAGCCCCGCCCCCACCGAAACGGATCAGGCCTGCACCATGCAGTACGGCGGCCCGGCCACGGCCAAGGTGACCGGCGCAGTGGACGGAAAGGAAGTCACAGCGGCCTTCAACCGCACCGACGGCTGCCAGATCGCGCTGTGGGACGCCGCGAAGAGTGTCCTCGGATCAGATGGCGGCCTCTAGGCTCCGGCACCTCCCCCAGGAGCAATGGCTCGGGCTGGAGGCAGCCCATCACGCCCGGGTGGCGCGTTACGCGGACCCCTACCTGGCGAGGCGTTCGGCCGGCAAAAAGCACCCC
The DNA here is from genome assembly GCF_059739405.1 of Arthrobacter sp. TmtSoilC79. Lineage (NCBI taxonomy): Bacteria > Bacillati > Actinomycetota > Actinomycetes > Micrococcales > Micrococcaceae > Arthrobacter > Arthrobacter sp. TmtSoilC79. The sequence goes on from NZ_AP046051.1 coordinate 4,053,934, forward strand.
GTTGAGGACTTCCTGTTCACCTACTACACCCAGAAACCGGGGCAGTTGCTGCGCTGGCATCCCGGCGACGGTTCCGTCCTCAGCGGTCCGCGGGCCCTTGAGCGGGCGTCGTGGAAGTTCTACAGGACCCTCGACGACGCCGAACTCGCCTCACTGGGGCTGCCGGCAGGAACACCGGCGGTCACCTTTGATCGCGGCAGCTTCCTGGCCGACCGCGCCGAAGCTGTCCGCTTCGCCGGAATCATCCTTGCGGGCACGGCGAAGCGCCCAGCCCAGTTTGGCTGCTTCGGCCTGCACGAGTGGGCCATGGTGTACCGGCAGGAGAAGTTTGAACTCCGCCATGAATACCTGAAGCTGAGGCTTGGTGGTGAGGGCACGGATACCGTGGTGGAAGAGAACCGTATCCGGTGCTCGCACTTTGACGCGTTCCGCTTCTACACGCCGGACGCTACGCCACTGAATGAGCTCACCCCCACGCGCGAAAACCAACGGACCATGGAGCAGCCGGGCTGCCTGCATGCCAACATGGACCTTTACAAGTGGGCCTACAAGCTGGCCCCTGCGCTGCCCAGCGAGCTGGTGATGGACTGCTTTGAGCTCTCGTGGCGGATCCGCGCCATGGATATGAAGGCCTCGCCGTACGATCTCGAAGAATGGGGCTACCCGCCCATCAGGATCGAGACACCGCAGGGCAAGGCCGAGTACGTTGAATACCAGCGGGCTTTCGCGGCCGAATCCCAGGAGCTGCGGGCCCGCGTGCTGCAGGCAGTAGATCCGCTCCTCACCGAGCTGGCCGGATTGGCCGCCTGAGCACCCGACGCCACCAGCGAAAGGTCACTATGGTTTCCCCCACGAGCGAGTCACCCAACAGCGAGTACGACGTCGACCTCACCGTCACGCTGACGGAGGCACCTGACGCTGAACCACGCGAGTTCCGCCTTCGGTCCGCCGCCGGCGTCCTGTCACCGGACCCTGACTCCCTGGACTCAAACTTGCCGGACGCAGCCGCGGCGCTGGCCGCCGTCGAGCAATTCGGTGAGGAAGTCTTCTTTCCCGAGCCCCGCCCGGACCGGATCTGCACCCAGCAGTATGGCGGCCCGCAGGTAGCGGTGGTGACGGGTTGGTTCCGTGGGCGCAAAGTCCAGAGCCATTTCAGCCGCACGGACGGCTGCGAGATCGCACGCTGGAAGGCCCTGGCATCGTTGCTCGGGAACACCGGAGGCTCCACAGGCAACATCTGATACACGCAACAGTGGCCGGCGGGAATCCCGCCGGCCACTGTTGTTAAGGCATCAGTTACTGGAACAAGCGAACACTAGCCGGCGTTGTTGCTCTGCGTCGGCTCGTCACCACGGATCTTGCCGTGGTTCTTTTTGTCCTTCTTGTCCTTCTTCGGGTCTTCCTCATCCGGAACCACTACGGCCCCGCCCGGGTTGACCAGGACGGTGACGAAGCTCGGCTCGCTGGTACCGGCGAAGGTGAGGCGGCCGATGTAGGAACCGGGCTCCAGGTTCTTCCAGTTCAGCGAAATCTGGCCCGTCTTGCCGTTGGCAAGGCGGATCGGATTCGGCGTCACGGTGGCGTTGCCCTGGTTGGCGCCGAGGACTGCGGCATCAACGGTGGCCTTGGTGGCCTGGTTGTTGGGGCTCGCATAGAGGTTGGCGAAGATGTAGTAATCCCCTGCTGCAGGGTTGGGAACGGACAGCGTTTCACTGGCCGATGCCGTGGCTGCCGGCAGCTGCTGGCCGGAAGGCGTGAGCACCAGCATGTCGAAGTCCGCGGCATCGTTGGAGGAGATGACCGAGAACTTGGCCAAGGCACTGCCCTCGCCAACTGTCACCTTCTTGACGTAGTTCGATGCGTTGGTCTCACCAGCGAACGGGCCGGGAACCAGCTCGACAGCCGAGGAATCGGCCTTGGACAGGCCATCAACGGTGACGCCGACCGGCAGGTTGGTGCCGGAGGTGATGTTGATGGCAGCGGAGCCGTTGGGACCCGTTCCCGTGAAGGCCAGGGCCTTGTCCGCAATGACGGACTGCGGCCGGACGGCGATCGGCGAGGTCACGGTCTTGTTGGCACCTTGCCAGCTCAGTGAACCCATGGCGAACTTGCCCAGGGCTGCACTGTTGTTTTCGAACTGGACCTTGAACGTCTTCTTCTCTCCTGCTGCCCCAAAGTTCAGGACGGAGGGGGTGACCTTGACGTTGACGCCGGGTACGTTGGCCGTGGCCCGGTAGAGGCCCGGAGTCAGGGCTGTGACCGTACGGGTGACCTCAATCTTGCCTGCGAGGTTGCCCAGGGCGAACGAAGGAACGTTCATGTCACGCGGCGCCGTGGTGCCGAGCCCTTCCATGCCCAGGTCCATGCCCGTGCCCTGGATGAACTTCAGGTAGTCCTCGGTGGTGGCGTCATAGACGAGGCCCGGCGAGAGGACCTTGGCCGGATCAACCTGACCGGCACCTGTGGCGAAGACGTCCTTGTTGACTGAACCGTTGGCCAGCTTGACCGGGCCGGCGGTGGTCATCATGGCGGACTTCACCGTGGCCGGGGACCACTTCGGGTTCTTGCCCAGGATCAGCGCGCCGAAACCGGCGACGTGCGGTGAAGCCATGGATGTTCCGGACAGGAAGCCGAAGTTGTCTCCACCGGTTCCGATCGGCGAAACACCGGCGAGGATTGCGACGCCGGGAGCGGACACATCGGGCTTCAACAGGTCCGAGTCGGTGGCCAGCAGCGGGCCACGGGAAGAGAAGCCGGCGATCTGCGGCTGCGCTTCGGCAGGCAGGCCAGTAGTGTCGCGGTTCAGCAGGGAAACGGTGATGGCCGGGTTGGCCGTGACCTTGTCCTTGATGGTCTGCGTTGCCGGCGGATTCACGTGGACCGTGGGGATGACGTGCTTGTCCGTGTCCAGCGACGAATCAGTGAGGTTGACCAGGATCATGCCGACGCCACCGCCGCGCAGGACCTCAGCACTCTTGGCAGTGCGGTCAACCACGCCACGGTCGCAGACAACAACCTTGCCGGCTACCTTGGCCGGGTCCAACGAACCCGGGGCGCACAGTGCCGCGTTTCCTTCACCGCTTGCAGCGTTGGTGGACAGCACGACGCCGGCCCCGCTCACCTCACGGTTCATGATGGACGCTCCGCGGAATTTGCTGCCATCGGAGAACTCAACGGTGCCCTGGAGCTCCTGCGAGAACGAGGTCGCCGCAACCGTGGTCAGCCATGGGGCACCATGGTTGACGGTGCTTGCGGTCGGGCCGGAGTTGCCGGCCGAGGTAGCCACGAAGATACCTGCGGACGCTGCGGAGAGGAATGCCAGCGAGACCGGGTCGGTGGTGCTCGTTGTGGAACCGGAGATGGAGTAGTTCAGGACGTCCACACCGTCCAGGATGGCTTGCTCGATCGCGTCCACCGAGGCGGAGCCGTAGCAACCGCCCGTAGCAGGATCGGTGTCTTCCCAGCAGACCTTGTAGATGGAGAGTTTGGCGGCGGGTGCGATCCCGCTGGTGGTCCCGAAGCTGCGACCGTCCACTACGGCGTCCACGTTGGCGTTGCCGGCCGCGGTGCTGGCGGTGTGGGTGCCGTGGCTGTCCACGTCCACGGGGGAAATAACTTCCTCGGGAGCGCGGTTTTCCGGGGCGACGGTTTCGAGGAAGGCGTCTGCGAAGTAGTGGGTGCTGAGGACCTTGGAGTTGCAGGCGCTGCCATCGTAGTCGGCACCGGTGTCCTTGCCGGGCTGGCATTCACCGATGAAGGTGTCGCCGTCGGCCTTGAGCATGGCGATCTTGCCGTCGGCGGTGCGGTAGGGCACGCCGACCTGCGGATTGCCCACCAGCGGGCCTACAGGCTCACCGGCGAAGAAGGGGTTGGAGGGGGTGTAGCCGGTGTCGATCACACCAACAACGGTTCCCTTGCCGGCGTTGTCCTGGCCACCGTACTGGGTGGCCCAGGTGCCGTTGGGGCCGCTGAGCTTGAGGAAGTCGGTGGTGGAGTAGTCCGGCGCATACTGGGTGTCCGGTGCCACCATGAGGACTTTGGGGTCCTTGGCCAGGTTGATGGCCTGGTCTGCCGAGAGGTTGGCACTGAAGCCGTTGACGGCGGTGGTGAAGTCACGCTCAATGGTGATGTTTTCCTGGCTGGCAATTTCCTGCTGTTTCGTCTGCAGGTGCTGCTGGTATTCCTTCACCGGGGCGCTGTCGGCGTCGAGCTTCTTGCCTTCTTCCGGCTTGGTGGGGGCAAGGCCTGCCGTTCCGCCGTCGTAGGTTGCTGCAGGTTTCTCCGCCAGGACAACCATGTAGCGGCCATCCTTGTAGGCGCTGGGGTCAAGGTTCTTCTTGGCCACGCCTGCAACGTTCCCGGGCGTCTCCGGCGTGGGAGCGGCCTGGGCCGGCATCGCCATTGAAGAGAGAAGCAACGGCAAGCCCACGGCCAGTGCCGCGGCCTTTCGAAGCCCCCCGCTTCTGACGAAGCTCTTTCCTTGTGATTTCACGAGTGGTTGCACCTTTCACTGAGGGAGGACCAGGCTCCATCGCCTGGGCCTGTCAACTTTTAGTTGGTTGAACCTTTGACAGTTCTTGTCAAAGCCGCGCAACCAGCCGAGTCACAGAGTACCTAGTGAGAGACGAATATGACATAGAGCACATTTTGGGAAATTTGTCTTGTCACAATCACCCGGTCCTCCCCCGGAAAAGTGCTAGCCCTTGGGTCGGCGGTCACATTGCCAGAGATGACTTTTGGTCAACACCACCTGCCACCAGCCGGTAGCCTCAAAGACAAACCGCCCTCGCCCTGCGATCACAGGAGTTGCCGTGAAAATCCTCGTCCCCGACACCATCGAGTTGGACCTCGCCGACCTCACCGCGTCAGGGGATGAGGTTGCGGTTTACCAGGTAGACAAGCCCATTCCCGGCGAACTCCGGGACGCCGAGGTTCTGGTGGTGTGGCGCAACACTCCGGAGAACCTGGCCGACGCTGCACAGCAGATGGCATCGCTCAGGCTGGTCCAGACCCTCGCGGCCGGGCCGGACTCCGTCCTGGCGGCAGGCTTCGCAGAAAACGTGGCCATCACTTCAGGCCGCTCACTGCACGATGGCCCCGTGGCCGAACACGCGCTCGCCTTGGTCCTGGCTGCCGTCCGACGGCTGGACGTCCTGCTCGAATCCCAGAAGGACGCCACGTGGAACGCACCGTACAACGCGGCGCAGTCCAGCCCGGAGACTGAACAGCTCTACACGCTCGACGGCGCCAACGTCACCATCTGGGGCTTTGGTTCGATCGCCGGACGCCTCGCTCCCCTGCTGGCGGCTCTGGGAGCAAAGGTCACCGGGGTGGCCCATTCAAAGGGCGAACGTTACGGCTTCCCGGTGGTTTCAACGGACGATCTGACGGAAGTCCTGCGCACCACCAACGTCCTGATTTCCATCCTGCCGGCCACTGCGGAAACGGCCGACGCCCTGAACGCACAAGTCCTGGCCGGCCTGCCCGCAAGCGCCGTCTTTGTGAACGTGGGCCGTGGGGCAACGGTGGATGAGGACGCACTCCTGGCAGCGCTGCAGGAAGGCAGGCTGCGTGCGGCAGCGCTGGATGTGACCAAAGAAGAGCCCCTGCCCGAAGACTCCGCGCTATGGAACGCCCCCAACCTGATCATCACGCCCCATGTGGCAGGCAATCGGCCCAAGGGTTCGGCCAAGCTCGTCACCGCCAACATTGCGGCGCTCAAAGAAGGAGCAGCGCTGACCAACCGGGTGGCCTGAGAGTAGGGGTGGCCTGAGACGCAGCGGTGGCCTGAGACGCAAAAGGCGGGCCGGTCCCCCACGGGAGACCGGCCCGCCTCAGCGGAAGAGTCAGGGCATCAGGCGTGCTCGTACGTCAGGCAGTCGGCAGCCTCGCGGCCCGGACCAACCCGCACGTTGTGGGCCTCGCACATGAGGTTGTTGTTGTGGACGCATTCGGACCGCTGGCAAGCGCCCACGTGGGCGAGGACCTTGGGAAGGCCGCCCATGGCATTGGTGTCGATGAAGGTCGCGCAGGAAGCGTGGTCCTGGGTTCCACCAATGGTGATTCCAAAGGCGGTGCAGCCATCGTGGTTGAAACCGCAGCTGCCAACGCTACAGGCGGATACTTCGGCAATGTGTTCGGTCATTGTTCCTCCTGGTTGGATCCTGGAAAGTACTGGGGCTGAACCCCGCGTGTAATTTCCAAGCTACGCCGGAATGTGGCCATTTAACCGCTTTGAATAGCGCATTTGTATGTGCCGTAATCCGCGCCATTGCACCAAAAAACGGCCCTTGCCAGGTAAGCCTTTACTTACTTGGTGTCCGCAAAGCGTCGCTGATTTTGGCCCGCGTCTCCGCGTCCAGGGGCGCAGTCACGCGGCTGTTCCGGGCCGACCGGTCCGCCTTGATTTTCTGGATGACCATGCGGCCCAAACCAGCAAAAACTGCCGCGGCCACAACGCCCAGCACCATCGATTTCGGTTTCTCAGCCATTCCGCAATCCTAGTGACGCCGGCCACCCCCTGCCAGTACCTCCAGCGGCCGGGGACCAGCGCCGCCGTCGAGCCTTCACTTGGGTCTTTTTGCCCCGCCGCGGCGGGGTGCCCTCGCACAATCCGGCTGAATAGGGTATGTGCGCTGCTCCCGGTAGAATAGATGTGCAAGCTCGCGGAGCGCCCCCCATGCCGTTCAAACAATGCAGTTCACATCGTGGTCAGCCCTGTGCTGACCCGCTGTTTGAATGCGGCTGAACGGCGTGAGACGGCACCTCCGCGGCAGCCTTATTTAAGGTTCACCCAACTCACGCACAGGAGTTACCGGATGCCCCGGATCGTCGTTGACGTCATGCCCAAGCCCGAGATTCTGGACCCCCAGGGGAAGGCCATCGTGGGTGCACTGCCCCGCCTCGGCTTCAACAGCTTCAGCGCAGTCCGCCAAGGCAAGCGCTTCGAACTGACCGTCGACGGCGAGGTGACCGACGCTATCCTGGCCCAGGCCCGCGAAGCTGCCGAGACGCTCCTGTCCAACCCGGTGATCGAGGATGTTGTCAACGTCGAGGTCGTCGAGGCCTGATATGACGTCGATCCCCCTGATTGGCGAGGCTGTAGCCGTCGCCGCAGAACCCCGCCTCGCCGGCGCGAAGATCGGCGTCGTGACCTTCCCCGGCACCCTTGACGACCGCGACGCCGCCCGTGCAGTGCGGCTTGCAGGTGGCACGGCGGTGCCGCTGTGGCACGGAGATTCCGAACTCGGCGATGTTGACGCCGTCATCATCCCCGGCGGGTTCTCCTACGGTGACTACCTCCGCGCAGGCGCCATTTCGCGTTTCGCTCCGCTGATGTCCAAGATCATCGACGCCGCAAACTCCGAGGCGAAGCTCCCCGTGCTGGGTATCTGCAATGGCTTCCAGATCCTGACCGAATCGCACTTGCTCCCCGGTTCCATGATCAAGAACGACCACCTGAAGTTCATCTGCCGCGACCAGACGCTTCGCGTGGAGAACGCCAACACTGCCTGGACCGTGGACTACACGGACGGCCAGGAAATCATCGTGCCGTTGAAGAACCAGGACGGCCAGTACATCGCCGACGAGAAGACCCTGGATGCCCTTGAGGCTGAGGGCCGTGTGGTGTTCCGCTACGTGGGCTTCAACCCGAACGGCTCCCGCCGCGACATCGCCGGCATCTCCAACGCCGCCGGCAACGTGGTGGGCCTCATGCCGCACCCCGAGCACGCAGTGGAGGCCGGCTTCGGCCCCGAGTCGCTTGATGGTGCGCCCCGCGACACCGACGGCCTCGGCTTCTTCACCTCCGTACTGACCAAGATTGTGGGAGGCGACAAGTGACCACGGAAACCACCAAGAAGTTCAACATCGACACCGTTGAGCACGCTGCGAAGACCCCGGACACGGAACTCCCGTGGGCCGGGCTGGGCCTGAAGCAGAACGAATTCGACGAGATCGTCAAGGTCCTTGGCCGCCGCCCCACCGGCGCCGAGCTGGCCATGTACTCCGTCATGTGGAGCGAGCACTGCTCCTACAAGTCCTCCAAGAACCACCTCCGCCAGTTCGGCGAGAAGGTCACCGAGGAAATGAAGAAGGACATGCTGGTTGGCATCGGCGAGAACGCCGGCGTCACCAACCTCGGCGACGGCTGGGCCGTGACGTTCAAGATCGAGTCCCACAACTCGCCGTCGTTCGTTGAGCCTTACCAGGGTGCCGCTACCGGCATCGGCGGCATCGTCCGCGACATCATCTCCATGGGCGCCCGCCCGGTTGCCGTGATGGACCCGTTGCGTTTCGGCGCGATCGACCACCCGGACACCGCCCGCGTCATGCACGGTGCCGTTGCCGGCATCGGCGGCTATGGCAACTGCCTGGGCCTGCCGAACATCGGTGGCGAAATGGTCTTCGACTCCGTCTACCAGGGCAACCCGCTGGTCAACGCACTGGCAGTGGGCGTCATGCGCCACGAGGACATCCGCCTGGCCAACGCATCGGGCAAGGGCAACAAGGTTGTCCTGTTCGGTGCCCGCACCGGCGGCGACGGCATTGGCGGCGCCTCCGTGCTGGCCTCGGAGTCCTTCGATGACACCAAGCCCTCCAAGCGTCCGGCCGTCCAGGTGGGCGACCCCTTCGCTGAAAAGGTCCTCATTGAGTGCTGCCTGGAGCTCTTCAAGGGCTCCTTGGTTGAAGGCATCCAGGACCTGGGCGCTGCAGGTATTTCCTGCGCCACGTCCGAGCTTGCCTCCAACGGCGACGGCGGCATGGAGGTGGAGCTGACCTCGGTCCTGCTGCGCGACCCCACGCTGACCCCGGGCGAGATCCTCATGTCCGAGTCGCAGGAACGCATGATGGCCGTGGTCACCCCGGAGAACATCGCAGCGTTCGAAGCTGTGATGGACAAGTGGGCCGTGGAGTACTCCTGGTTGGGTGAGGTCACCGACACCGGCCGCCTCATCATCACCTGGGAAGGCGAAGTAATCGTCGACGTCGATCCCCGCACCGTTGCTCACGACGGTCCGGTCTACGACCGTCCGTTCGCCCGCCCGGAGTGGCAGGACTCGGTGCAGGCCAACACGTTCAGCGGTTCCGTTGAGGACGCCGGCCGTCCGTCGGCTCCTTCCGAGCTGGCCGCAGCCGTCACCGAACTCGTGGCATCGCCGAATATGTGCTCCAAGGCCTGGATCACCAACCAGTACGACCGCTACGTTGGCGGCAACACCGCCATGGCGTTCCCGGACGACTCCGGTGTGGTCCGCGTTGACGAGGAAACCGGCTTGGGCGTTGCCTTGGCCACCGACGCCAACGGCCGCTACACCTACCTTGAGCCGTACCAGGGCGCACAGTTGGCTTTGGCTGAGGCCTACCGCAACGTGGCCACGTCCGGCGCTGTTCCGATGGCTGTGAGTGACTGCCTGAACTTCGGCTCCCCCGAGGACCCGGACGTCATGTGGCAGCTCGCCGAGGCCATCCGCGGCCTGTCCGACGCCTGCATGGAGCTCGGAATCCCGGTCACCGGCGGCAACGTCTCCCTGTACAACCAGACCGGCACCACGCCCATCCACCCCTCCCCTGTGGTGGCAGTGCTGGGCAAGCTCGACGACGTCGCCCGCCGCACGCCGTCGGGTTGGCGCGAGGACGGCCAGGCCATCTACCTGCTGGGCACCACCGCAGCAGAGCTGGACGGTTCGGAATGGTCCAACCTCCGCGGACACCTTGGTGGCTTGCCGCCGAAGGTTGACCTTGCGGCCGAGCGCGCATTGGGCGAGATCCTGATCAACGCTTCACGTGACGGCATGGTTGACGCAGCACACGACCTCTCCGAGGGTGGCCTCGCGGCTGCGCTGGTGGAGTCCTCGCTGCGTTACGGCGTGGGCGCCCGCATCGCCCTTGAGGAACTCATGGAGCGCGACGGCGTGGACCTGTTCACGGCCCTCTTCTCCGAGTCCCAGGCCCGTGCGATCGTCTCCGTTCCGCGTTCGGAGGAAGTCCGTTTCAAGGACATGTGCACTGCCCGCGGCTTCGCCCACCTCCGGATCGGCGTCGTTGACGCTGCCGGCGGAAAGCTGGAGATCAACGGCGTGGACGAGCTCTCTCTGGACGCCCTCCGCGAAGCACACGAAGGAACCCTGCCGAAGTACTTCGGCTAAGGACAGCTGACATCGCAAGGCCCCGGCGCTCGTAGAGTGCCGGGGCCTTCGCGTGTCTGCGGGGGTTTCAGGCCGGCCAAACAGTCTGCCGCACCAGCTGCTCCGTGAACTCCGCCTCGGGCAGTGGCCTGCCGAAGTAGTACCCCTGCCCGCTGGCGCAGCCGATGCTGCGGAGCGCTTCTGCTTCTTCAGCGGTTTCGATGCCCTCCCAAACCCCTTCCAGCCCACAGGAGCGGATGACTTCCTGGATGGCTGCCAGGAACTTGAGCTGGGAAGGGTCCTTCCCCAGGTCCTTGACGAATTGCCGGTCCACTTTCACCCGGTCGACGGGCAGCTTGCGCAGGTATCCCATGGAGGAGTAGCCGGCACCGAAGTCATCGATTTCCAGTCCCACACCCAGTTTGTGCAGGCTCGCCAAGGTATAGCGGTCCAGCTCGTTGTTCTGGATGATGGCGCTCTCCGTCAATTCCAGGACCAGCGCCTCCGGGGGCAGGCTTTCCTCGGCAAGGGCCTCGCTGACATCGTCCACGAATTCCAGGCTTTGCAGGTCCGCGGCGGAAACATTGATCCGCATGGAGAAAAGGTGCTGTGCGGTGGCCGGGTTGTTCCGCCAGTGCCGCAACTGTCCCACGGCAGTGCGCAGGACCCATCGTCCCAGCTCGGCAATGAGCCCGGTAGCCTCGGCAACGGGGATGAACTGGTCCGGCATGATCAGGCCATGCACGGGGTGGTTCCAGCGGACCAAAGCCTCGCAGCCCTCGATTTTTCCGGTGGCCAGCTCCACAATCGGCTGATAGTTCAGGACCAGCTGGTCCGATCTGATGGCCTCGCGGAGTTCACCAACAATCTGCCGCTGAAGTTGGCGGGCATGCACCGTGGCAGGATCGAACATCTTGAGCTTGTTCCGGCCTTCGCTCTTGGATTCCTCCACGGCGAAATCGGCCTCCTGGAGCAGGTCCTCAAGGGTGTGGTGCGGCTCTGCGGTCCGCAGGCCCATGCTGGCGCCGCAACGGACGCTGTTGTTTCCCACGTCGATGTTCGGTTCAAGCGCGGCCAGGATCCGGTTCCCGACGGCGGTGGCCCGGGTTGGCGGCGTGGCGGGCAACAACACTGCGAATTCGTCGGCACCCAGGCGGGTGACGACGTCGTCCTCCCGGACGGCGGACTGGATGCGCATGGCCACGGCGACCAAAACCTGGTCTGCTGCGGCGTGGCCAGCCGAATTCTTCAGTGCCTTGAACCCGTCAAGGTTGATCAGGAGAAGCGCAGGCTGGGCGGATCCTGTTGCCGCGGCGTTCCGGGCTGCGGTGAAAGCGTCCATCAAGGCGTGGCGGTTGCCAAGTCCGGTGAGGGAATCGGTAAGGGCGTCCCGCCGTTGCTCGTTCCGGACGTGGTGAAGCTCTTCCATCAGGGCGCGGACGCGCTCCTCCAGTTGTTCAACACGGGAGTCGCTGGAAGCGAGCATCCTCCGGGGCTTCGTGCTGGTCACGACTCTTCCAGGCGTCGCAGCGTTGTGTCAGCGACTGCCTGGGGCATGGCGACCGGATTGCGCCGCTCGTCCAGGAACAAGCGGTAGGAGGCAACGTCCAACCGTCCGTTGGGCTCCACCTTCTTGCCGGCGCGGTAGACGTGCGTGATCCAGGAGCCTCCCATGATGGCCTCGATCCAGGCATCGCATTCGGCCAGCGGGAGGTGGACCCGGGTGCCGGTGTTCCTGCGGTGCCCTGCGATGGAGACTGTGATGCAGCTGCCCAAAAGGCCTTTGTCGGCCGTGAACCAGGCGAGTCCTTCGACGTCGGCCACGATGGTGAGGTTGGCGTTCGCATCCTCTACCGACTGGACCGGACCCATCCGGACCGACCGGCGGTCTGCATTGAGCAAGGTGGGCGTTCCCGCCATGTAGGGCGCACTGGTGATGTTCTGCCGGAAAGCGGACAGCTCCTGGGTGTGCTGGATCTGGATCCTGGTGGTGAGTTCGTTGAAGGTCATGATCGTGCCTCATCCGCAATAATGGCCGCCTGGGGACGGTCCGCTCCTACAATCCGGTTTCTTCCTTGTGCTTTGGCGCTGTACAGGGCGGCGTCGGCCACCTCAATCATGAAAGTCAGGTCCGAGCCGGCGGGGATGCTGGAGGTAACCCCGTAGCTGATGGTCGGGAAGGCCACGCCCTCCGGTGCCGGGGCGGCTGCCATTCGGCGGCTGATTTCGGCCGCGATGTCCTCTGCCCGTTCCTGGGTGGCCCCTGGCAGGAAGAGGATGAATTCCTCGCCGCCATAACGCCCGATCAGGTCGGTGGACCGCACCGAGTCGCCGCAGGCTTCCGCGAAGGCCTGCAGGGCCAGGTCCCCTGCTCCGTGGCCGAATTCGTCATTGACTGCTTTGAAATGGTCCAGGTCGGCCAGGACTATGGCGGCTCCGGAACCAGTGGAGTGGAGCCGGTGGAGTTCGGTGGTGGCCATGTCCAGGAAAGTCCCACGGTTGAGCAGGCCCGTCAGGTGGTCGCGGTCGGCCCGTTCCTTGAGGCCCTTGATGAGCTGGTCACTGGTCAGGGCGGTCATGCTGAAGGACACGGTCACCAGGAGGACCATGGAAATCAGGGCAGAGGGAGCCGGCCCAAAGTAGGTAGTGAAGCTCTGGCTGTAAGGACCTTCAAGGGTGTAGACCATCCACCGGCCCAGGTAATAGGTGGCCAGGAGACCGGCGGCAAGGGAGAGTGCCTTGTGGACCTGGGAGTGCGAGGACTTGATGAACCAGAGGTCGTAGGCGGCCAAGGCGATGCCCGCGGTCATCATGGCCAGATAAACAAAGCCACCGGACCACACGTTGCTTGCCGGGCTTTCCAGGACTGAGGCCACAGCCGTAACTGCCGGGCCTACTGCCAGTTGCCAGGGAGCGGCTTTCCTGTCCCGGAGGGTTTTTGCTCCAGCCCAGACGCTGAAAGCGCCGGCCACCACCAGGACGTTGCCCAACGGATTGGCCCACTGCTGGTGGGGGCTGCCATTGAGCAGGAAGGCAGTGTTGCCCACCATGAATTCGAGGAGGGCCAGGCTCCACCAGCCGGCATACGGCGAACGCGTGCGGTGGAAAGAGGCGCAGAACAGGATCAGGAGGGTCACGGTTATCACGCCTAGAGCAACCCGTACCGAGAAAGCATCGAGCACTGTGTCCAACCCCCTCAGCTGGTCATCCTGCAGCTTTGAGTTCAGTGTGGCGAGGCTTAATCAACCTCACTGCGGCATTTGCTCAAGATTTGATCAAGATCAGCTGTGGAACCCGGCCGGGTCCCGCTTAAGCGAGCCCGCCCTCACCCAACCCAGTGGCCGTCGTCGTGGTATTCGGCCTCAAGGCCGTGCGGCGTCTTCTCCCACTTGTGGGGGCTGGTAAGCATCTGCCATGCCGCCCGCCAGGCCGCTATGGAGTGCAGCACCCAGTAGAACGGATTGAGCAGGGCGAAGATGGCAATCCGCCAACCATGCCGGCGGAGTGTGGCCACGCCGGAGACGATGATCATCATGGCGTTGCCGAACAGCATGGACACCACGCCGCCCACCAGCAGCCATGTGGGCAGGACCAGTCCAACAATGTCGTAGCCGATGTACGTGACTACTGTGAAGCCCACCACCAGCGGGTAGGCCAGGAATGCCAGGGGCGTGCCCAGGATCAGGCCAAGGAACCCGACGGCGCCTGCAACGCCGGTGCTCTTGATGTAGCGCACCGTGTTCCGGGTGTTGACGGCCGAGGTCACCATATAGCCCTTGATCCAGCGGGTGCGCTGCTTGATCCATGCCGGAACCTGCGAGCACGCTTCTTCCCAGGTGGTGGAGTCGATCACGCCCACGCGGTATCCCTCCACGGCAGCCCGGAGCCCCAGGTCGGCGTCCTCCGTGACGTTCCATGGATCCCAGGCGCCCACTTCCTTGAGCAGCGAAGTGACAAAGTGGTTGGAGGTGCCGCCCAGGGGAAGCGGTATGCCTGAGTTGTCCAGGCCGGGGAGCATCGAGTCGAACCAATGCGTGTATTCGATGGTGAACATCCGGGTCAGGACATTCTGGTCCGCGTTGAAGTAATTCAGCGCAGCCTGGACGCAGATCAGGGGCTTACGGTCCGGGTTGAGGTGTTCGCGCTCGAAGGCGTCCTGCTTGAACGCGGCGATGGATGCACGCAGCTGGCCGGGTTCGGGCCGGTCCTCGGCGTCGTAGATGACCACATACTCACCGCGGGCGAACGTCAGTCCGTAGTTGCATGCCCTGGGCTTGGTCTGCGGTTCACCCTTGGGCACGATGAGGATCCGGACGTACTCCGGTGGCCGTGACGCTTTCGCGGCGGCAATGGTCTCGGCGTCGTCCTCTTCGAGGAGTACCAGGACGTCCAGCTTGGACCGGGGGTAGTCCAACTGGCCCAGGTTGGTCAGGAGTTTGTCAATGATGTTCGCTTCCCGGAACACCGGTACCAGGATGGTGTAGACGGGCAGTTCGCCGTCGGGAACCCGTTCCTCTGCCAAGGCCGGCAGGCCGCGGCTTACTCTTTCCTTGTCCCTGGCTTTGGCCACGGCTGCTTCATTCCTCCGGTCAAAGGGACTGCGAAGACTGGCCAGTGTCTTGAACCCGATGCTCACCAGGAACACGATGTTTGCTGCTGCCAACAGCACGATGACCGCCGTCAGCGGGGACAGCGCGAATCCTGCGGCAATTCCCAGGACCAGGACCACCGGAAGGACGCGCTGCCACTGGGTCAGCGCGGTGCGGGCAGATTCTCCCGGCCGCTCTTCGGCCAGTCGCTCGGCGGATTCGTAGAGGAGATGGCGGCGGAAGGACCGCTGGATTGACTGGTTGATGTCCCAATCGGTGGTGGTTCGGAAAAAGACCTCCCGGGCACCGAACGCCAGGGCCGCTTCCTCTGCGATGGCCGCGGAAGGAGCCACGGCAGTAGCCACCGTCAGCACTCCCGCGTCCATCTGCCATGGCAACCATTGCGGTTCGCCCACGGCGCTGTAGCCGAGCATCTCCATCAGCCGGTCATCCACCGGTTCGGCCACCAGGTCCACCAGCGGCGCGTCCCAGTGCTGCGCCAGGACTTCATAAATCCGACGGCGGTCCAGCCCGGCTTCCAGGATCAGGTGCCGGCCCAGCAATCCGCCCTCGCTGGCGGCCCGGTCCAACGCACGCTGGAGCTGTTCCGGGGTGACGAGTCCGGCTGCGAGCAGTGCCTGGCCGATGGATTGCCGGTTGAGCGTGCCGTCCGCAACGGGCGAAGAAGGCGTCATCAGTAGGAGGACCTTTCATAGATCCGGTGGGTGGGAGTCGAGAAAACCACGGAGTAGCGGACAGTGAACGATTTGTTCGCAGCGATTGCCTGGTACACCAGGTCCGTGGGCCCCGAATCCCGTGCCCCTGTTCCGGCTTCAACGTTGACGAAAACCCAGCGGGCGAATTTTGCGGGGTCCTCCAGCGCCGGGGAAAAGTAGTCTCCGGAGGCCCGGTTATAGATTTCCTTGAGCGGAATTCCCATGACGGGGAGCACGGCGTTGCCCCTGGCGCTCTCATCCATGAGGATTCCGCCGGACTGGTAATGCTCGTTGAGCCATCGCGCGGCGGCGGTGGAGTTCGCGGTGGATTCTGCGGACATCCGGCCCTCTGCCAACACGGCAAGCCGGCCTGCCGGGTCCGCACCCCACCACGCGTTTTGCATCACCAGCCCGGCCAGCAAAGCGCCGATCACAACGGCCCTGAGCCGCAACGGCCGGGTGACCTCCTCCACCAGGACAGCCACCAGGATGGTCACCAGGGGCAAGGCCGTCAGGGCGAACCGGTTGTTCCACCAAGTCGAGGGCAGGGAGTGATCGTTGTTGATGGCGGTCTGGCCCAGGAACAGGCTCAGCAGCGCAAAGGCGTACGCGCTGCCGGTCACCGCCACCAGCAGGGTGCTGTTGGAGAAGCCGCGCCGGAAGACCAGTACGATCGCGCCACAAGCCGCCAGGGCAAGGACGACGACGCCGGATGTCTCCAGCAGCGACCAATGGAAAGTAGACAACGTGAGCCCCAGGTTGCCCTTGGTAGGCAACAAGCCGCCGTCGGTGATGTTTTTTTGCTGGGCGTAAGCGGAGTATTGCCCGAACATGAACTCCAGCGGGTTTCCATAGATGGCCCAGTTGTAGGAAATCCACCAGAGAACTGCCGCGGCCGGGATCATCACATAGCCGCCGGCCATGATCAACGCTTCCCGCCAAGCCCGGGTACGGCGCATGGACACGACCAGGACAAAGATGGTCCCTGTCATCACCAGCGCCCAGCCCTCGTACCGTGACAGCACTGCCGCGGCCGACGGAATACCGGCGAAGACAGCCAGCTCTCCGGCACTCATTCGACGCCGGCTGGTTGCCCAATGCGCCAGGCCGGCCATGCCGCCCACCATGCACATGATCAGCACCGGTTCGGTCAACGCCGTGGTGTAGACGTACAGGATTGCGGGGTTCGCGAGCACCACCAGAGTGGTGGACAGTCGTCCGGCCCGGCCCAATCCGAGCCGGGCCGCGATCAAGTAGAGGCCGGTGGCAGTGGCGGACAGTGCCAGCATTCCCAGGATTCCCGCGGCCCAGCCTGTGCTGAACAACCACATGTTCAGCACGAACGGGGCCAGCAGCAGGTGTGGCATGGGCAGCCAAACGGTGCCCAGCTGTTCAAAGCCGGGCGCCTTGCTGTCAAAGATGCGCCGGGCGATGGTCAGGTGGCTTTGCGCGTCCGAATAGTCCAGGTTGGTGCCGTGGCCGATCGTGTACAGGCAAGCGAGGTAGCCCACCAGCAGCGACACCACCGCGACGATTCGAGTGCCGGGAACCTTGCGGCCCATCACAGGAGCGCCGAGCCGAACCCAGCCTTGCCGGACCAGCAGAGCCGCCGATCCCAGCAGAGCCGCCGGGGGCTGCCGGTGGGCTGCTCCCGGCCGGGTGGCGACGCTAGTTGCCATGATCCGGATTGCCCGCCGCCTGTTCAGCATCCACGTAGGCCCGCGCCGCCCGGGCACGCCGCCTCAAGAGCACGGTCCGTGCAGCATACGCCAGGCCGAGCACCACCACTGCCCCGGCGATCCACCAGGCATAGGGACGGTAATCGTCGGTAACGGCCTTCTGGGGAACCACCACATTGCTCTCCAGCAGGACGGGCGTTCCGGACGGCTGGGTGACCAGGAGGTTCCGGGACAACGATGCCCAGCCGCCTTCAACGCCACCCACGTGCGAGGCCAGAGAGGCCTGGAGCGTGCCGGCCGCAGCCGTGTCGCCCTCAGGCGCCCAGGCCCCGAGCAGCAGCAGGTCACGCCCACCCTGTTCAAAGGCTTCGAGCACGCCGTACGGAGCAGAAGCACCCACGCCGAATTCGACGTCGTCGGGCGAGATGGTGCGGAACTCCGCCAACCGCAGGGGTGCGGAAAGCTTGTTGGCAACCTCCGCGGTGGCACCCACCACCATCCCGGACTCGGTGGAGCCAGCCAGGGAGTCGATGCCCACCACCTTGGTCTCCAGCAGGGAAGCACTTCCACGTTGCAGGGAGGCTACCAACGTGGCCGCATTGATGGTGTTGGCTTGGGCGTTGCCATCGCCGAAGGCCACCGGAACGCTCTGGCCGAGGACCTGGGGGAACCGGGCGAAGCCGGCTTTGGTGGAGCCGCCACGGACAGCGGTGAGGGTGGATCCCGCGGTGTCCACGGTGACTTCCATGGGCATGACGCCGGCGGGTCCGTTGCAGTCGCCGCCGGCGGGAAGTGCCGCGAGCCGGATACGGAGTCCGTTCCTGGCCTGGAGCTGTCCAGCTGGAACGTCGGCATCCACCGTGAAGGTGTCACCGCCGTCGAGGTTCCTGGAGCTGAGCAGGTAGTCGTTCCAGAAAACCGAGAGCTGCGCCTTGGCGTTTTCCGGGACTGCGGTGTGTGTGCCTTTGAGCTGGACTTTTACGGAGGAAACGGGCCCACCGAACTGCGACTGGGTGACGCCGACATAGGATTCGGGCGTGCCGTAGCCGGACAGTTTGAGGGTGGTGCTGCCCAGGTCCTTGAGGCTCTGGGTCAGCCCGGCAGCGGCTGGCAGCGCAGAGGTCAGCCCGGTTACCGATGACGTCACGGCGAGCGCCGTCTTGTCACTGGCCAGGGCCCTGGCGGCGGTGCGGAGTTCGTCGTCGTGGCCGCTGAGGACCAGCTGCGGGAGGCCGGCCGCGGTGGCCAGTTTGGTGGCGGTTTCGCCTTGGTCGGCGACGACGCTGAGGATGCGGCTGCCCGCCGGAAGGCCGGCTGTGCGCGCCTCGAGTTCGGATTCGGGAACCGTGGTGATGGCAGCGTCCGGGTAGCGCTGGGCCATGGCGGCCGACGCCGTCATGATCGCTGCGGAGACATCCGCGCCGGGATCCGACGGCACAGGAAGTACGACGGCGGGCACGGAGGCCGGGAAGAACTCGCCAACTGTGGTGGGAGCCTTGGCTGTTCCGCTGAAGTCCACCTGGAGGTTGTTCAGGGTGGCGGTGGCGTTGGAGACGACGCACATGGTCTGGGTCACCGGGACGAACTGCAGCCCCACCGTGAGCTGCTGGCCCACGACGTCGGCGTTGCTGACTGCCTGGTCCAAGGCAACGGTGGCAGCTGCGTTGCTTTCAAGGACAATCCTGCCGTTGACTGTTGCCCGGACGGTGCCCTCGGGCTTCCCCGACACCGCGATGGTCCCCTTCACCCTGGTGGGTTCCAGCCCTGCCGTGACGGGCACCACGATGGTCTGCTCGGCCTGGCCCGCCAGGGCTGAGACGCTCGATGATGCCCGTACAGCTGCTCCATCAGCCGGTGCGCCGGCCGCCGGCGAGGCGGTGGCGGGTGAAGCGGCAATCCCCAACGCGCTGACGGTGGCCAGCGTGAGCGTTGCGGCGCAGGCGAGCAGGATCCTGACCGGGTGGGGTCGGGACAGACGGTGGAGGTGTGGTCCGGCGGGCGTTTGGGGCACGATTGCAGTCCTGGGTAGCTAGCAGCGAATGAGTCCGTCAGCCGTTGTGGGGCCAACCTCATAGACACTGCCGAACGGAACTCAAGGCCCCTTGCTGCATTGGCTCAAGATTCCCTCAAGAACGCATTCCTCCCGCCCTGACCTGCGGTGATAATGAATTATGTGGATCGGCTGGGTTGAATTCGATGTCCTTTTGGGAGATATCCATAGCCTCAAGGAGAAGCGCTCCCTGGTGAGGCCGCTGCTCGCCGAGTTGAAACGGCGCTTCGAGGTCTCAGCTGCCGAAACCGGGCTTCAGGACCAGCATCGGCGGGCACTGATCGGGGCTGCGCTGGTAGCCCCGGATCACGCCCACCTGCAGCAAATGCTCGACGCCGTCGAACGGTTCGTGGCTGCCCGGCCGGAGTTTGAGCTGCTCAGCGCACGGCAACGGGAGATCCACAGCGAGGACTAGTTAGTCGATGGTCAACTCGCCCATGCGGTCCCAGCCGCTGCCTTCGAGCTGGCGGCTGATGATGTGCGGAGTCTCCGCGAGGGCTTGGGGCATGTCCGCCATGGCCTTCTTGAAATGATCGCTGTTGACGTGGGCCTCCGCGGCGTCGTCCTGGAACGCTTCGAGCAGGACGAATTCGTGGGGGTTGTCCACACTGCGGGACCAGTCGAACCACAGGTTGCCGGGTTCAGCCCTGGTTGCCTCGGTGAAGTCGGCCACCAGGTCCAGCCAGCGCTCGGACCAGTCGGGCTTGACGTTGAACTTGACCACAATGAAGATCACGGGCTGCTGCCTTTCGTTGCACTACAGATTCCGTTCCATCCTGACAGAGTTTTTGTACAGGAAATGCCCTTAAACGGCCTTCTAAAGGGCGGGAGCTGTACAAAAACTCGACGGCGGCCCCCACCAAAAGGTGGGGACCGCCGTCGAACGCTGCTTGTTAGCTTGGGTGCACTACTTTTCGAACTACTTGGACGTGCCCTGCGAAACGGATCCCTGCAGCTGGCGCTGGAAGATCACGTAGACAATGAGCACCGGAATGACGGTGACGCTGACGGCTGCAAACAGCGCGCCGTAGTCCACCGCGTAGCCCATCTGGCCGGCGAAGGCTGCGAGTTCCTGGGAGAGGACACGCGGGCCGGCGGCGTTGATGGACACCGGAATCAGGAACTGGTTCCACAAACCCAGGAAGTTGAAGATGGCAACCGAGGCCAGGCCCGGCTTTGCCATCGGCAGCATGACCTGGAAGAACGTCCGCCACTCCCCCGCGCCGTCAAGGGCTGCTGCTTCGGTAATTTCGTGCGGCAGCGACTTGAAGAAGGAGAACAGGAAGAACACGGTGAACGGGAGCGCGAAGCCCACGTACACCAGGATCAGGCCGGGCAGGGTGTTCAGGAGTCCCATGTTCTTCAGGACGAAGAACAAAGGCACCATGGCCAGGAAGATCGGGAACGTCAGGCCTGCCAGCATCAGGTAGTAGATGGCCCTGCTGCCCCGGAAGGTGTACCGCGCCAGGACATAGGCACACATCGCGCCCAGGACCATGACGATCACCAGCGCTGCTGCCACAACAATGATCGAGTTCAGGAAGGCGCTGCCGATGCCGGCTTCGCTCCAGGCCTTGACGTAGTTGTCCAGCTTCCATTCACCGGGCAGGGCGAACGGCGAAGCGAAAATCTCGCTGGAGGTCTTGAAGGAGGACATGAACGTCCACAGGAGCGGCAGGATAACGATCAGCGTCCAGATGGTCAGCGCAGTGTGGGACACCGCTCCCACCACTTTGTCACCCTTTGTGGTTGCCGGGGTCCGGGGCTGGAAGTGCAGTGACTTCATTTCCGGAGTTGAGACTTTGGTACTCATTACAGGCTCACATCCTTATCGCCGCCGGTGAGCCGGTTGACCAGGAACACCAATCCGGAGAAGATCAGCGTGGCAATGGCCAGCACAACGCCCATGGCGCTGGCGAGACCGAACTGTCCCTTGCTGAAAGCCGTGAAGAACAACTGCTGTGCCATGACCAGCGTGGAATTGTCCGGACCACCGCCGGAGTTCAGCGCGGCCATGTAAACGAACGCGTCCAGTGCCAGGATGCCCATATAGATGTAGGCGGTCTGGATGTTGTCGCGGATCAGCGGGATGGTGATGGACATTGCGGTCCGGAAGCGGCCCGCGCCGTCGATCCTGGCGGCCTCGAAAAGCTCCGCAGGAATGCCCTTGATGCCGGCGACGAACAGGACCATATAGAAGCCTACGAAGCCCCACACAATCACGAACATCGTGGCGATCATGGCGGTGTTCTTGTCACCCAGCCAAGCGAAGTCCTTGAACTGGTCCAGGCCCATCCCGGTGAGGATGCCGTTCAGCAGCCCGCCGGAGGGATCGTAGATCTGCCCCCACATGATGCCGATGGCCACTGCGGGAATGGTGTACGGGAAGAACGAGACCACCCGGTAGAAGCTGGAATTGCGCAAGCCCTTGATCTGGCCTTTGCTGCTTCCGCCGACCGTTACCAGCGAGGCAAGGACCAAGCTGAGGATGATGGTGATGATCGGGAGGAAGATCACCAGGACGATGTTGTTGGACATCGCCTTCATGAAGATGTCGTCGGTAAAGATCTTCACGTAGTTTTCAAGGCCGATGAAGTTCTGGTTCGGCGAAAAACCGGACCAGTCCGTCAACGAATATCCGAACGCCTGGATGAACGGCCAAATGACGAACAAGAGGTAGATCGCCAACGGCAGTCCGAGGAAGACGGCAAAGAAACTGACCTTGTCCCACGTCAACGGCTTCCGCCGCCGCTTAATCACTTGCGGTGGAGCCGGCGCCGGAACGACGGCGGCCAGGCC
This sequence comes from Arthrobacter sp. TmtSoilC79, assembly GCF_059739405.1. Taxonomy (NCBI): domain Bacteria; kingdom Bacillati; phylum Actinomycetota; class Actinomycetes; order Micrococcales; family Micrococcaceae; genus Arthrobacter; species Arthrobacter sp. TmtSoilC79. The sequence continues at coordinate 4,075,894 of NZ_AP046051.1, forward strand.
GTCGTCGTTCCGGCTCTGCTGAGTTTTCACTGAAGTCACTTCACTTCGATCTTCTTGACCGAGCTGTCATTGCGGACCTTGTCGGTGATGTTCTGGAGTGCCGAGGTGAGGGTTGCAACGTCGGACTTGCCGTCCAGGAAGGTGTTCCAAACCACCAGCTGGTCCTTGTTGGTGCCGTACAGGTCGATGAAGTTCCAGGTGTAGATGTTCTCGCCGGCGTCGCTGAGCATCTTCGTCTGCGAAACCAGGGCCGTGGACCCGAAACCATCGGCCGGGACGGTGTCCTTGACGATCGTGGGTGCGAGCTTGGTTTTGGCGAAGTTGGTGGCAGCTTCCTTGGAGAGCATGATCCGGAGCAGCTCCTTGCCACCGGCGGCGTTCTTGCCCTGGCTCGGAACAATGAACGGCTCGCCTGCAGCGCTGTGAAGTGCTGTCTGCGGCATCTTGGGGCTGGCGCTCACGGACGGGGCCGGGGCACCCATCATGTTGAAGCCGGCCTTGGTCTGGTCCTTCATTTCGTTCTCGATCCAGGAACCCGAGGGGTAGAACACGGCCTCCTGGGCGTTGCTCCACTGTGCCTGGGCGGCTGTGAACTGGGTGCCGGAACCACCGGGCTTGAAGAAGCCGGCCTTGACGATCTTGTCCAGGGCCGTGAAGACGGACTGGATGGCCGGGTGCGACCAGCAATCGGCCTTGAGGTTCTCCAAGGCGAGGCGAACGTCGTCGCCGCCTTCCTTGATGGCGGAGGCAATGGCCAGTTCCTGGTAGTACGTGGCAGCTTCCTTGCCCCAGACAAAGAGGTACTTGCCCTTGGCTTTGGCCTGCTCGCCGAGTGCGTACATCTCATCCCAGGTCTTCGGAACGGTCCAGCCGTTTTCCTTGAGCAGGGAGTCCGAGTACCAAACAGCAAAGACGGTCAGGACGTAGTTCAGTGCAGCAAGCTTGCCGTCGAAGGTGCCCGGAGCCAGTACGCCTGTGTACAGGGTGTCCTTGATGACCTTGCCTTCAAGGTTCTTGGCCTCCACAACGCTGGTGAGGTCCTCGAGCTGGGCAAGGATGGTGCTGAAGCCAATGGCCTTGGCGCCGGAGTTGTCGATCAGGTCCGGCGGGTTGCCACCGACGAAGCGGGGCTGGAGTTCTTGGGCGATGTCCGTTGACGGGGAAATCTTGGCTGTGGAGCCCTCATGTGTCTTTTCGAAGATCTTGCCGGCGAACTCGACGTAGTCGATCCCGTAGCCACCCTTGAAGATCACGGCGTCGAGGGCGGCCTTGTCAGCCATGCCGAACGGGTTGGTGTCGGAGACGGTGCCCGTGGGGCCGGCGGTGGTGGTGCCGCCACCCGCGGCGCATGAAGCAATGGTTCCCCCCATGGGCACGAGCACGGCTGCAGCGAGTGCTCCACGCAGGAATCCACGGCGACCGACGGACTGGTGCTGAACGTTCATTTCTAAACCCTCCAGTGACTCGTAGTGTCGACTGTTGCGGCAGGAAGGCCGTTCAGTCAGACAGTCTGGGTTGGCGCTCTGGCAGCACCAACCTTCTGTGACATAATTCACCACGAATGATCGAAAATCAATATTTCGCGGCAGTTTCGATCAACATTTGTCAAAGCGTGATCTTTCTACGGGCCTTCGGCGAGGGCCTTTCCGCACTCAGTGATGGCTTCCCGGGCCAACGCCCCATGGGCCTCGGATCCCAGTCGTTCCGCCCATTGTTCGGCTAATTGGAACTCCACCAAGGCCTCCGTGAGCCGGTTTTTACCCCGCAGAAACGTCCCCAAGGCAACGTGCAAAACAATCATCCAGTGCTTGGTTCGCTCATCGTAGGCCGTGGAGGCATATTCCAAGGCACTTCGCATCCACACCTCGGCGTGTGCGGTGTCCGCAAGCGCGAGCATATGGAGTGCATCCACGGCCAGGAATTCCTCACCAAGGTGGTCCGCCAACTCGGCAGCCTGTTCCAACAACGGAACGGCCATGGCAGAGCGGCCACCGGCATTCAAAACCCGGCCACGCTCCAAAAGGATGCGTACGCCCACGGTGGGTTCGTCGTCGTCGATCCCGTCCAGGAGCGCGTCGGCTTCCTCGAAGCGGCCTTGCAGACTGATGGCCCGCCCAAGCTGGGTTGCGAGCTCGGCGCGTTCGTCGGCGTCGTACTTTTCCCCGGTCATCGCGGCCCTGAACGCGGCTTCCGAGGCTGCCGGATCGCGGAAATTCCATAGGTGGTCCAGTGTCTTCTGATCCAGCATCAAACCGCTCCTGACCAGCGCTTGGCTGAGGTCCTTAGGTATGCAGTATCAATCTAGTCCCATGTCAGCGCCGTGGGGAGGGTGTGCGCGGGTGTGTCAGCTGCCCTGCGGTTTTGCCAGCCGCGCCCAGCCCAGTTGCTCCTGCTGTTTGCGGCTGAGGGTGGCCACCACCAGGTCATAGGAGTCCTCCACCATGTCCCGCACCATGGCATCGGACAGCGCCCCATCCAGCCGCACGCCGTTCCAGTGGGTCTTGTTCATGTGCCAGGCGCCGGTGATCTCAGGATTTGCTGCCCTGAGTTGCTCTGCCAGCGCCGGCTCGCACTTGAGGCTCACAGACCAGTTGTCCGGATCCATGGTGGAGAGTGCGAACATCTTGGCTTCGTGGCGTGCACCACCGGCGACGGCGGCACGGACCTTGAAGACGGACGTTTCGGGTCCGAACGGAAAGTCTTCAAAGGCGCCGGGAAAGCCGAGGCAGATCGCACGGAGGGTGGAAACGTCCATGGAGCGAGCCTACTCAACCCCCAGGAAGTCCTCCAGCAGCACCACTTCCAGTCCTGCAGCCAATTGGGCGGCACGGAAAGCGGCGAGGTCTGCGGCAAACTCAGCACGGAAATGCATGAGCACAATGTCGCCGGGGCGCAAGGAGTTGCCCACCTGGTAGTCCATTTTTCCGGCGTTGGCCTTCGCTTCCCAGGTGATGATCGCTTTCATGCCCGACGCCGCAACGGCCTGGCGCATCACGGTGGAGTAGGCACCTCCCGGAGGCCTGAACAACGTGGGCCGGCGGCCATAGTGCGCGAAGGCGTACTCCTGCATTCCCACCATGTCGTTCACCTGCTGCTGGTAACCCCACTGCCGGACCATGTTGATGTTGTGGCTGACCGTGTGGTTCTCAACCAGGCTGCCCTGGGCCTTGAACGCGTTGAAGAAGGCCGGGTTATCGGCCACCGTGTCCCTGGTGAGGAAGAGTGAGGCGGGGTAGTCGTACTCCGCCATCAGCTTCACCGACTCCGGCGACTTGATGTTTCCGTCATCGATGGTCAGGAACACCACCGGGTGCTTGGTCTCGATCTTGGTAATCACGGGCGCCAATCCGCCCACGATCGGCGGCAGTTGGTAGTCCGGGATGAAGGTGCGCCGGATGCGCTTGGCCGGGGTCGGGCTTGGTGTGGCAGTTGGTGTGGGAGTAGCGGACGACGTCGGAATCTCGCCTCCGACGGCCAGCGCACCATTCGGACCCGGCGCTTCGGGCGAGGCGGCAGCGCCACTGGGCGTCAGCGCCGGCGTCGAACTTTCAGGTGGGGTGCTTTCAGGCGGCGTGCAGGCAGACAGGCCGGCCACCATGGACGCACCCAGGAGTCCGAAGGCCGCCCGTCTGCTGGGAGTGGAAAGTGGCACCGCAGAATGGCCGCCCGGCATGGCTGTCCCCCAAGACTCAAAAAATGATTCAGGTGCAATCTAACAGAGGAACAAGGCGCGGAATCACAAGCCGTAGTGCCAGCCTTCGCGTGCCGGACAGGAGTTCACTACCACTTCCAGGCCCGCGTCCTTGGCGCGCTGGGTGGCTTCGTCGTCGAATACGCCCAACTGGAGCCACACCGCCTTGGCGCCGATCGCAATGGCTTGGTCGATCACCGCGCCAACCCGCTGGGAATTGACGAAGCAGTCCACAACGTCAATCGGGTGCCTTGACTCCGGGATGTCGGCAAGGGTCTTGTATCCCTTCTCTCCGTGGACATCCTCCCCTTTGAGGTTGACGGGGATGATCTCCATGCCCATCTTGTCCCGGACGTAGAGGGAGACGTCGTAAGCGGAGCGCCATTGGTTGGTGCTGAGGCCAACGATGGCCCAGGTACCTTTTGTTCGCATCAAGCGTTCCACTACCGCCGGATCGTTGACATGCATCATGACCCAAGCCTACTCCCGCCTGTCAGTGAGCGGCTTTGCCGAATAATCTGCATCTTTTTGCGCCCAAGCTGCTTAGCCGCTGAATATTACGCATCGAGACCGGCCAATTAGGAGCCAAATGATCGATCCGGTTGAGTGGACTTCGACCATCCCGGCGGACCCAAGGGCGACCATCCCTTGACGCGCCCTGCGCCAATTCCAGGCATGGAGATTACGCATGACTTCTGCCGTACCCAAAATTACACATTCCACTTCGGACGCGACGGCCTCCGAAGCAGGGCTGCTTGACGCGCCCGGTTCCTCTCTTGGCTCTTCGGGATGGTCCTCGACTGAGCCTGCGGACGGCGCTGTGCACGGCGCCGGTTCCGGCGGGCGGGCGCGTCACGGCAGTTTCGACCAAGCCGGGTCCGCAGTGGATTTCTGGGAAGAGCAGGCCCGGCGATTGCACTGGGCGGCGCCTTGGCACACAGCGCATAGCTGGAAGCCGGTGGACGTCGAGGCGGGCCACGGCCCGGAGATCCGCTGGTTCGACGGCGGCAAGCTGAATGTTGCGTACAACTGCGTGGACCGGCATGTACTGGCCGGACGCGGTGGCAAGGTGGCTTTGCACTTTGAGGGCGAACCCGGTGACCGCCGCGCCATCACGTATGCCGAACTGCAGCGTGAAGTTTGCAAAGCGGCCAATGCCCTCCTGGATTTGGGCATTACCAAGGGTGACCGCGTGGTCATCTACCTCCCCGTGATTCCTGAAACCGTGATCATCACCCTGGCTGTGGCCCGCATCGGCGCGATCCATTCACTGGTCTTCGGCGGATTCTCCGCAGAGGCGCTGCGGTTCCGGGTGGAGGACACGGGGGCAAAACTCCTGGTCACCACGGATGGGCAGTACCGTCGCGGGGTTGCCGTGCCCGTCAAGGACAACGCAGATGCCGCCGTCGCCGGTGACAACGCGATCGAACACGTCCTGGTCATCAACCGGACCACCCCTGCCGGGGATCTCGCTTCCGTCCCTATGGAAGGAGGCCGTGATGTCTGGTGGCACGACGTCGTAGACACCGCCTCCGACGTTCACGAGCCCGAAGCCTTCGACGCCGAGACTCCCCTGTTCATCATGTACACCTCCGGGACCACCGGAAAGCCGAAAGGCCTGGTCCATACCTCCGGCGGCTACCTGACCCAGGCGTCCTGGAGCTTCGAGTACCTTTTCAGCAACCCGGATCCGGCCCTGCGGGACGGTGACGTCCATTGGTGCACCGCTGACCTCGCCTGGGTGACGGCGCACACGTACGAGATCTACGGGCCGCTCTCCAACGGCGTGACGCAGGTGATCTTCGAGGGTACACCCAACACCCCGCACCCGGGCCGCCACTTCGAGATCATCGAGCGCTACAAGGTCACCCAGTATTACACCGCTCCCACCTTGGTACGGTCCCTCATGGGCTGGTTTCCCGACGGTGTCCCTGACAGCTACGATTTCTCGTCCATCCGTGTCCTGGGAACCGTGGGCGAAGCGGTCAATCCCGAAGCCTGGCGCTGGCTCCGCGACAACATCGGCGGCGGCACCGCTCCCATGGTGGATACGTGGTGGCAATCCGAGACCGGCGCCTGCATCATGTCGCCTTCACCCACGGACACGGACTTCAAGCCTGGTTGCGCCGCGCGTTCATTGCCGGGTGTGAGCACGCGGGTAGTGGACCAGGCCGGGGTACTTTCAGCACCGGGCGTCCAAGGCTTCATCGTGGTGGACCGCCCCGGCCCCGCTATCGCCCGGACCGTGTGGGGCAACCCGCGCCGCTACTTCGATTCCTACTGGAGCCAGTACCCGGAGCAGGGGTGGTTCCTTGCCGGTGACGGTGCAAAATACGATTCCGACGGCGACATCTGGATCCTCGGGCGCGTGGACGACACCCTCAATGTTTCGGGCCACTTGCTGTCCACCATCGAGATCGAGTCCGCCCTCGTCTCCCACCCGGACGTGGTGGAGGCCGGAGTCTGTCCCGTCGCCGATCCCACAACCGGGCACGCAGTGGTGGCGTTCGTGGTCCTCCGCAGCAATGCCGTCATGGCCGCGGACGGCGACGCCACCGGCGGGCCGGCTGCGGACGTCACCAACGACCTCCGCAACCACGTTGCCAAGGAGATCGGCCCGATCGCCAAGCCGCGCGACGTCGTCGTGGTTGCCGACGTACCCAAGACCCGCAGCGGCAAGATCATGCGCCGGCTGCTGACCCAACTGTTCGAGGGAACCGCCCTGGGCGATACCACCTCGCTCCAGAACGAACCGGCGATCGCCGGCATCCAGGACGTCCTGCGCGAGCGGGCATTAGTAAAGGAAAATTCATGACCGAGATCAGCAACGTCGCCCGACTCTCCGAGCCGCTCAAATTCGCCTACTGGGTTCCCAACGTCTCCGGCGGCCTGGTGGTGTCCACCATCGAGCAGCGCACCGGCTGGGACTTCGACTACAACAAGAAGCTGGCACAGATCGCCGAGAACTCCGGCTTTGAATACGCGCTCACGCAGACCCGTTACGCGGCTTCCTACGGTGCGGACAAGCAGCACGAAGCTACGTCGTTCAGCCTTGCACTGCTGGCTGCGACGGAGCGACTCAAGGTCATAGCCGCCGTCCACCCGGGCATGTGGCACCCCGGTGTGCTGGCCAAGTACATCATCACCGCGGACCACATCTCCAATGGTCGAGCCGCCGTCAACATCGTCTCCGGCTGGCTCAAGAGCGAGTTCATCAACTTCGGCCTCGAATGGCTGGAGCACGACGAACGCTACGTCCGCACCGAGGAATTCATCAACGTCCTCCGGGGCCTCTGGACCGAACAGGGCTACAGCCAAGGCGGCAAGTACTACAACATCACCGACTTCACCCTGAACCCAGCACCCGTTGACGTTCCCGGCCGGACGCACCCGGAAATCTTCTTCGGCGGAAACTCGACGGCGGCACAGGCCACCGCGGGTCGAGTAGCGGACTGGTACTTCTCCAACGGCAAGGACCTTGAGGGCTTCAAGGACAACATTGCCGGCGTAGTTGCAGCGTCCGGCGAGACGAAGCGCGGCACCGAAGGGGCCCTTGCCGCCCCGCGCTTTGGGCTCAACGGCTTCGTGATTGCCCGCGACTCGGAGAAGGAAGCCCGCGATACCCTCCGCGAGATCGTGGAGAAAGCACACAAGCCCGCAGTCCAGGGGTTCCGCGATGCCGTGCAGGAAGCCGGCGCGTCCACCAAGGACGGCAAGGGCATGTGGGCCGACTCCACGTTCGAGGACCTGGTCCAGTACAACGACGGTTTCAAGACCCAGCTGATCGGAACGCCCGAGCAGATCGCCGAGAGGATCGTGGAATACAAGAAGATCGGCGTGAACCTGTTCCTCACCGGCTACCTGCACTTCCAGGAAGAGATCGCCGCGTTCGGGCAGGACATCCTCCCGATCGTCCGCGAACTCGAAGCCGACCTCGCACGCAGGAACGGCACCGAGCTGGACCTCTCCTCCACACCCGTCGCCTCCACACCTGTCGCAGAGTCGGTGGCCGTCTGATGGCTGACCGTACCTTTGGCTTCCGCACCCGCGCCCTGCACGCCGGCGGCACTCCCGACGCCGAGCACGGCGCCCGCGCGGTACCCATCTACCAGACCACGTCCTTCGTCTTCAAGGACACCAACGACGCCGCCAACCTCTTCGCGCTGCAGAAGTACGGCAACATCTACTCACGCATCGGCAACCCCACCGTCGCAGCTTTCGAAGAACGCATCGCATCCCTTGAGGGCGGAATCGGGGCGGTAGCAACGGCGTCGGGCATGGCCGCTGAATTCATCACCTTTGCCGCCTTGACGCAATCAGGTGACCACATTGTGGCCGCTTCGCAGCTCTACGGCGGCACCGTGACGCAGTTGGACGTTTCGCTGCGCCGCTTCGGCGTGGACACCACGTTCGTGCCCGGAACCGACCCGGCGGACTACGCTGCCGCCATCCAGGAAAACACCAAGGCACTGTTCGTCGAGGTGGTGGCCAACCCGTCCTCGGAAGTCCAGGACCTCGCGGGGCTGGCCAAGGTAGCGCACGACGCCGGTATCCCCTTGGTGGTTGACGCCACCTTGAGCACGCCTTACCTCGTGCGGCCGTTTGAGCACGGCGCCGACATTGTGATCCACTCGGCCACGAAGTTCCTCGGCGGCCATGGCACCACCCTGGGCGGTGTCATTGTGGAGAGCGGCCGCTTCAACTGGGGCAACGGTAAATTCCCCATGATGACCGAGCCCGTGGCGTCCTATGGGAACGTCTCGTGGTGGGGCAACTTCGGTGAGTATGGTTTCCTCACCAAACTCCGCTGCGAGCACCTGCGTGACATCGGCCCGGCGCTCTCTCCCTTATCCGCATTCCAGCTCCTGCAGGGCGTTGAGACACTCCCCCAGCGACTGGACGAGCACCTGAAGAACGCCCAGGCCGTGGCGGAGTGGCTGGACGCAGATCCCCGCGTGGCCTACGTGAACTACTCCGGTCTGCCGTCCCACCCGCACTTTGAACGGGCCCGCAAATACCTGCCCAAGGGGCCGGGATCGGTGTTCTCGTTCGGTGTTGCGGGTGGCCGTGCTGCCGGGCAAAAGTTCATTGAGTCCTTGCAACTGGCCTCCCACCTGGCCAACGTTGGCGACTCACGAACCCTCGTAATCCACCCTGGCTCCACCACGCACCAGCAACTCAGCGCCGAACAGCTGGAGTCTGCAGGCGTTCCGGAGGATCTGGTCCGTATTTCAGTTGGCTTGGAGGACCTGGAGGACATCCTTTGGGACCTTGACCAGGCGCTGACTGAGGCCCAATCTGCGGGCGATTCTGCAGATGATGAGGCCCTTGAAGTCCAGGGTGCCCTCGAAGCCCAGGGTGCCGGCTTTCACGCTGCGGGCGATTCAACAGTAGGAGTGAAGGCATGAGCACCGCTGCACGCACGTGGGAAGGCCCCTCCGCTCCGGAACGCCTGGCGCTCCTCCGGCAGGCGAAGTCCATCGCGATCGTTGGAGCCTCGGACAAACCGTCCCGGGCCAGTTACTTCGTGGCAACCTACCTTCAGTCGTCCACCCGCTACAAGGTGTACTTTGTGAACCCGGTGGTCAAGGAAATCCTGGGCCAGCCGACGTACGCCTCCCTGGCCGACCTCCCCGAATCCCCGGATATTGTGGATGTCTTCCGCAAGCACGACGACCTCCCCGGCGTCCTCGACGAAGCCATCGCGGCGGGAGCGAAGACCCTGTGGCTGCAACTCGGTTCGTGGCATGAAGAGGTTGCCCGTGATGCCGAAGCAGCGGGCCTGAATGTGGTGATGGACCGGTGCGTGAAGATCGAGCACGCCCGTTTCCACGGCGGCCTCCACTTGGCCGGCTTCGACACCGGGGTTATTTCCTCCAAGCGCCAGGTTCTGGCGTAGGGCCGGAGCCACGCACCGGGTTCTGGCATACGGCTGGAGCGACGCGCCGGGTTCTGGCGTACGACTGCAGCCCCGCGCCAAGTTCTGGCCTACCGCTGGAGCCACCCGCCAAGTTCTGGCCTACGGCCGGAGCCACGCGCCAAGTTCTGGCCTACGGCCGGAGCCACGCGCCAAGTTGTGGCGTACGGCTGGAGCCCCGCGCCGAGGAGCCTAGCGGTGACCCTGCTTCAGCCGCTTCTTCCATTCGTCGATCGCGGCCTGAAACTGTTCCTCGGTACTTTTTTGGGACACCGGAGGAAGCTGCGGCCCTTGCTTGACGTTGGTCCCGGGCTTGGCCGGCTTCCCGGCGTCGGTTTTTGGTGTTTCCGCCTTAGTGGCCTCCGCGCCTCGGCGAGTGACCTGGTTCAATCGTGGCTGGGGCTCGGGGGCTGGGCCTTGAACTAGTTGGTGTGGCAGGGCAGGGTTCGGGTTGGCATTGTTCGGCAGGGCAGGCTTCGGCAGGGCACGGTTCGCTGCCTCCTGCGAGGGATCTGCCGGCACGGGTGCCTGTGCCTGTGCCTGTGCCTGTGCCTGTGCCTGTGCCTGTGCCTGTGCCTGTGCCTGTGCCTGATTATCAGTGGGCGCTGCCGTGGGCACGGGAATTGACTGTGTCTTTGAGGCCGACGGAACTGACGTGGGATCTGAAGCAGACGCAGGATCCGGGGCGGGGGCCGGTTCCGTACTGACTCTGGGGGCGTCGGGCAGGGGCATTTCCGGGGCCGCTGCTGGTGACCGGGGTTGGAAGTTGCTGATGAGCTGGTCAATGAAGGACGGGTTCCGGGTGAAACCAGAGCTGGCGGCGGCAACGCCACTGACCCCAAGCCCCATGGCAGCCACAACAGCAATACTGACCACCGCGGTCCGGTGTTGGTGACGCCAACGGCGCTTGGACAATTCATCGTGTGGGCCTGCGATCATCGCAGCAAGCTCAGGACCGGGGGCAGGAGCAGGAAATGTTGCAAAGGCGCCCAGCGAAACCAGTGCCCGCCGCACGTCTGATTCGTCGGCAAGATCGGCGTCGAGCAGGAGCTCGTCCACGATCTCTTCGCGTTCAGTATCCCTGGATGTCATGGCGACACGTATTCCTTTACTGCCGAATGCTCACGGAGCGTTATGAGGGCCCGGCGCTGTAATTGCTTGACTGCGCCGGATGATTTCCCCATGATGTCGGCCACCTGTTCAACCGTCAGGCCGGCCACGATGCGGAGGTTCAGGACCTCCCGTTGCTCGTCACCCAGGCTGTCCAAGAGTGCGGCGACCTCAGATGGTGCCAGCCTGGACAGCGCTTCGGCCTCTGCGGAGCTCGATTCGCGGGTGTCCCGCTCGGGCTCGAACTCGTGCTGGATTGGCGCTCGACTTTGTTTCCTGTGCTCATCCACCATGCGTGCATGAGCAACTGAGAAGATGAAGGTCCGCAAGCCGTTGACCCCACCGCTCAAGTCATCAAGCCTCGGCAACACCGCCAGGAACACGTCCTGTGTACTTGCTTCAGGATCGGGCACGCCTTTGGCCGTCAGGTACCCGAGAACCTGGCCCGCATAGGCCTGGTAAACGGCGCTGAACAACTCCGCGGTATTGCCCTTGAGCGCATGCAGCGCTTCGTCGGTCAACGCGTCAGTCACAGTTGTGGGACTTTCGATCGGCGGCAGGTCCGTGGCTTTCCAGCCAGGTCACCCGACGTGTGCGACGGACGACCCCACCAAGGGTAACTGCTATGACGGGTCATCCCCAGGGAAGACCCGCTTGTCCGGAAAAACTGCTATGGACAAGGAAGAGCCGAGCTGGAACATGATGGGGGACAAATTCCAGCTCGGCCCTTTCACAGACGTAATCGACGGGACAACCCAAAGGGTTACGGCGGTGACAAACTTTTTTTGAAAACTTTTGCCGGGTGCTTCACGGCAGCCCGCCGGCACCCCGTGCAGTGTTTTCACAAACAGGCGCAAGGCCCCGAAACGTGTCCCGGCGCATCGGCATGAGGGCAGCCGCGAGTAGCACTTCAATAGCGCGAACTGCGCTTCATCATGTTCTGGAGGGTCGGTGTCCGGGTAGTGGTGGGGCTTTGGATTGGTAGGTGTGTCCGGTGGGGGTGCTGATACTCAGGGTGTGGGTGTCTTCGGGTAGGGGTGTGGCGGCCCAGCCGGGGTTTTCTTTGGTGTGGTTGCATGCTTCGCAGAGCCCTGCTGCGTTGTCCAGGGTGGTGGCCCCGCCGGAGTGCCACGGTACGACGTGATCGATGTGCCGGATGGGCGCGTCGCAGTACGGTGTCCTGCAGGTATGGTCGCGGGCTTCGATGAATCGTCGGTGCCGGTGCGGGAAGAGCCTGGCTTTGGAGTCCATGGCCAGCAGCTCACCGCTTTCGGGCGCGGTGTAGAGCCGCCGGAGCCAGACCTTGAACTCCTGGTCCTGTTCGGGTGTCGGCTGTAGGTCCTGTGCGGGGGCACCTCGTGCTGGTGTCTCTTCTGCTGCGCCGATCAGGGTTCGTGCCCAGGGTGCGGGGACGATGCCGTAGCCGTGGAGCCGGGCGGGTTCGGAATCGCTTTGGAACAGGGTGCGGTCGGTCATGACGACTTGGAGTTCAACCCCGGAGATCCCGCCTGGGGTGCCGGTGGTCCGTTCAACGAGGGTGTCGGCCATGACTTGGCCGCGGGTCCTGGGGTCACCGCTGGACCGGGCAGAGTCAGCGGTCCGGGTCAGTGCCGCGTACACGGCGACGCCTTGGGCGACCGGAAGCAGCGCGGTCAGATAGGTCATGGTGTCCGGTGCCGGGCGCAGGCTGACGGTTCGTTCCGTCGCGGCGTGGCTGGCGCGTTGGGCCACGGACCGTGGGTCACGGCGGTAAGCGGCAGCTTTCGCGGCGGCGATGATGGCTTTGTCTCCAGCACCCTCGAACGTTCCGGTGTCGGGGGCGAGTTCGGCGTCCACCGCCGCTCGGTCTTCCACGGACAGGCAGGCTGTTTCCTTGACCAGCAGCGTGGCCCGCCACTCGTTGAGCAGGCCTTTGTTCAACGCCGCCAGGGTCCGAGGCATCTCCGTCACCAGGGCTTTGGCAAGTCCCAGCAACCGTGAGCCGCGGTTCGGTGATTCCCGACGCGCCAACGCCACCTGCGCACCGACACCCTTGCCACGCTCGGCGGGCGGGACTCCCGCTTCGGCCTGTTCAGCGCGTTGGGCCAGATCAAAGGCCACGGCAATCTGGGCCTGCAAACCGGAGATAGCCGACTTCATCTCCTCCAGCACCCGCAATTGACCAATAAGGTCACCGCTGATGGTCCCGGGCTGAGCCACACCACGGGCCGAGGAAACAGCAGGCATAACAGGCACAGCAGAGACTGCTGCCAGTGCCCGCCCGTCCCCAAGATGCTTCATGCCCCAACTCTCGCAGGAGGCACTGACATTATTAGACCGGCCGCCAGAGACTGAGCTCGCACCATCCGGAGAAGCCCCTGGGCCGCAATGGTCCCTGGCTGAGCCACACCACGGGCCGAGGAAACACCAAGCACAGCAGGCATAACAGGCACAGCAGACACCGCTGCCCTTGCCCGCCCGTCCCGAAGATGCTTCACGCCTCAACTCTCGCAAGAGGCACCGACATTATTAGACCGGCCGCCCGGGACTTTCCTCGCACCATCCGGAGAAGCCCCTGGGCCGCAATGGTCCTTGGCTGAGCGACACCCCGGGCCGATGAAAATGCCGGGCGCAGCGCGGGCACCGTTGGGTCGCCCCGCCAACACAACAGGCACTCCAACCGGGTACCCCAGCGTGCACCCACCCCAGCACCAACGGGTACTCCACACCCACGAACCTTCCAAAGAAGGCGGGAACGCTAGTCTGGCGCGTCCGTAGGGGCCTCGTATCCTTCGGGGATCGTGGGCACTCCAGCATCCAGGGCTCCGGTGTAGACGCGCGCCGACTTAAGCCTTCCCCCGCCGCCCGTGCCCCCGCCCGGAACACTGCGGGCAACACTGCTGGCAAGACCGCCATCAGCTCCGGTATCGCCCGCTCCAGAAAGTTTCACGTGCAACCTATTTGCGGTGACAACGGGCAGTTGGTGGATGCGCCGGTTGCCTACCGTCTTCCCCTCACTAAGGACACCCCCATCACCAACATCACCAGCAAGGACGCCCCCATCACCAACGCCACCGGCAAACACCTCGTGCTGTGTGATCCGCTGCCCCGACCCCAGGTCCTCCACCAGCTCGAGGTGATTGAACGTCACCGCAGCGGGAAAGGTCAGGGTCGCTCCGCCGTCGTGATGTTCCACGGTTGCCTCTACAGCGCCGGAAAGGCGACGGTCCAGCTCAACTTTCCACTCCCGGAGCCTGGCCACATCCTGCTCAGGAATGAGCCCACGGGTGTCCGGCGTCAGGTTCAGCAGGAGGTTCGCCCCCATTCCCACCGATTGGTAGTAGATGGCGAGTAAGTGTTCCGTGGATTTGGGTTCATCGTCGGGGTGCCAGAACCAGCCGCGACGGAGTGAAACATCGCACTCCGGCGGCAGATAGTGTTCGGTCCGCAGCCCCGAGGTGGAATCGGTGTACTGGGTATCGGACGTTCGGTCCACCACATAGTTCACGGGGTCCGACGCCAGGCCGTTCTCGTTGCCCACCCAGCGGATGGTGGGTTGGCCCATGTTGAAGATCATGGCGTCGGGCTGATGCTCCTTAACGACGCCGATGATCCGGTCCCAGTCGTACTCCCGTCCCACGGACCCGGCACCGTCGAACCACAACTCCATGAGGGGCCCATAGCCGGTGCAGAGTTCCGTTAGTTGTTGGACGTAGAAGTCGTCATACGCTGCCGGGTCGCTGTAGCAGTCCGCGTTCCGGTCCCAAGGGGACAGGTAGAGGCCCAGTCCTACGCCCTGTTCTGCACAGGCCTCGGCAACCTCGCGGACGACATCGCCGGAACCACCGCGCCACGGGGACGACTCCACCGAGTAGTCAGTGGTGGCAGTGGGCCAGAGGCAGAATCCGTCGTGGTGTTTGGCTGTGAGGATCAAGTACCTCGCGCCGGCCTCCTTTGCCGTGCGGACCCAGCTGCCGGCGTCGAGCCCTTCAGGGTTAAACAAAGACGCCGGAAGGGTTCCGTCGCTCCACTCCTTGCCGGCAAAGGTGTTAATGCCGAAATGGATGAAGGCACCGAATTCGAGTTGTTGCCAACGGAGCTGTGCGGGAGTAGGCGTCAGGAGGGTCACTGGGCGGTTTCCTGTCCGTGGATCAACCACTGTGCGGTTCGGATGATGGCTTCGTCACCGGAGGCAGTCCGCAACCCGGCGATCTCGGATCGGGTGACGGCTGCTCCCTCAAAAAGGCTGACGATCGCGGCCGCCACCCCAGTGGGTGAGGACTCCGGCAGCTCCGGCCTTCCGCGCCTGACCACGCCTTCTACGTGCCCGGTGTACTGGGCGTAAAACGAACGCAAAGCACCGGCCGCGTGCTCATCCGAGGCCGCCAGCGCCCAGATCTCAAGGTGCATCCTCACCTCGGCCATCGCGGAATGCTCCTGAAGCAACGCTGTGAGCAGTCGATGGGAATCCTCGCGGGAGATGCTGCCTGTCGCATCGGAGCTGAGCTCGAATCCGGCCGTCTCCTCCAGCCGCCGCAGCGAGCGTTCCAAGGCCCGCTCAAGGACAGCCCGGAGGAGGTCGGAACGGGTTGGAAAGTAGTGCTGCAAATGTCCGATCCGCACCCCGGCGGCAGCGGCAAAGTCCCGCATTGCAGAGTTTGCGTTGCCCTTGCTGACCAGCACTTCTTCAGCGGCGTCAAGGAGCGCCGCCTTTCTCAGGGCGCCCTTGCTTTCGGTCATGACCTCAATATTGTCACACCGTGCGTTTCAAGCTTTGCGAGGGAAGCGCCCGGATCCTTATCCGATTCCGGGAACGAAACTCCCGGTGTGGCCCCGGCGGCCAGGACGTTGTGCAGCCCCAGCAATCCGCCCAATGCGGTCAGATGCGCCTGGCCCTGCGGATCTGAAATGACGGCCGTTCGCAGCCCTTTTGGCCCTTTCACATCGACTCGGATGTGGGCGGTTCCGCCGGCACCGGGCGAGTACAAAAGGGAACGCCGCAGCGGCGCCCACCGCTCACCGCTCCCCCAACGGAACAGTCCCACCGCGCCGGCGGCGAGCAGCGCCGTCGTGGATGTCTTTGAACTGAAACCGATCCTGGTGGCCACCGAACCTGCGCCGAGGGTGAGCGGGAGGGTGAACTGTTCGGGGGTGTCGAGCCTGGCCACTTTGGTGCGGTGCCCGGCGATGTCCACCCAGCGGGTATCGCCCAGAGGACGCACGACGGCGGCCTTACCGCCTTTTCGTACTTCGAAGTCCAGTCCCAGCCTGTCCATGAAGTCGACGGAATCGACTCCAGCGGTGTCGTTGATGTCGTAGCGGATGGCGACGTCGATTTGGTCCCCACCGCCGGCGTCCTGGGCCAGAGCTGCTGCCACGATGTTGACCACCCCGCCCATCCAGCCCGAGCTCAGCAGGACCGGAGCAGTGGGACGCATAAGTGTTGCCTGCGCGGTGGCCCTGGTGACGCGGCTGGTCCATCGGGTGACGTCAACATAGGGAATTCCGGCACTGACGGCTGCGCGGAGCACTCTGTCGTCAGGGTCGTTGACGGTGCTGATGACGGCCCTGGCTTTTGCTGCGAAGGGTTCCGGCTGGCCGAGGTCCCACCTTTCAACCGTCACGTTTCCGCCCGCAAGGTGGCTGCCCCGGCCCGGGTTCCTGCCGGTGAGGAGCAGCGGCCACTGCGTCCCGGCGAGATGCGTGAGTGCCGTGCCAACTGTGCCGTAGCCGCCCACGATCAGCACTGGACCGAGGGGATCAAGTTCTAGGAGATCATTCATGATGTTAATTCTAGGTCATATGACCTAGAAATATGCATTCAGGCAGACCTACAGCTGACGAGCCGCCCGGAGTAGGCTGCCGGTATCTGCCCGAAGCAAGACACCTGAGTGCGCCAAGGAGAGATCATGACCCTTCCGCCAACACATGAGCCCGAGCCGTTTCCCCCGGATCCGGGGCCGGTGCCACCGCCGCCGGACCCCACCACACCGTTCCCGCCCAGCCCCATTCCGGATCCAAACCCCACTCCCGGGCCCTCCCCCGTTCCGGACCCCGGGCCGATGCCGCCGCACCCGGACCCAACGCACTAGGCGGGGCGTCTAGGCGCAACGCGCTGGAGGCCCGCTACCCCACGGCCCTCTTGATCAGCTCCACGATCGTCGCTTCAACCTCCGGGGTGATCTCCTTGACGGCAAACGAGGTGGGCCACATGTCGCCGTCGTCGAGTGTGGCGTTCTCTTCGAAGCCGAGCGTGGCGTAACGGCTCTTGAATTTGTCGGCGCTCTTGAAGAAGACGATGTTCTTCCCGTCCCTGGCGTAGGCCGGCATTCCGTACCAGGTCTTGGGCGTGAGTTCCGGTGCGTGCTCCCTGACAATCGCGTGGAGTCGCTCCGCCATGACCTTGTCCGCCTCCGGCATCTCCGCGATCTTGGCCAGGACGTCAGCTTCTCCGTCCGCCGCGGATGCCTTCTTGCGCGGGGCTTTCTTCAGTTCCTGCGCGCGCTCCTTCATTGCGGCGCGCTCTTCCTCCGAAAAACCGTCGTAGGACTTGGTCTTGTTGGTGGTTCGTGTTTCAGCCATGGCGGGCTCCTCTTCGCGTACTGCTCGATAGTGATTGGATACTCCAAAACTACGGCGCCCCGGAGCTGCGGGCTTCTCCAAAACTGCTCATTTGGGGCGGTGCGGGAGTCTTGAGTTTTTCCTGAGGAAGTGTTGCGGGTTTGCAGGATTTGTTCTTGATCCTGCCCCGGCACAGTAGTTCTTGTCAGCCAGTCAGGCAGACACCAAAGAACAGGCCGGCCGGTCCCACGGTGGCCCACCGAAAGGACACTGATTCCCATGGCCATCAGCCTCAAGACCACCTCCGGCAAGATCCTCGCTTCCGTCGCACTGGTCGGCACCGCAGCCGCCGTCGCCGGAATGGGCACCTACGGCGCATTCACCTCCTCGACCTCCGCCTCCCAGGCCGTCACCGCCGGCACCGTCACCATCGCCCTGGGCACCGGCGCCGCGAACACCCTCAACGTCCCGGTCACCGGAATGCTCCCCGGCGACAAAGCCGAAAAACTCGTCACCCTGGCCAACACCGGCAACTCCGACCTGAACAACGTCACCCTCACCACCTCCGCCGGCGCCACCGCCTCCCTGCTGACAACCGACCCCACCAACGGCCTGCAACTTAGCATCGAGAACTGCTCCGTAGCCTGGACCGGTACCGCAGCGCCCTACACCTGCGCCGGAACCAAAACCACCGTCCTGGCCAACGGCCCGGTCATCACAGCGAACAAGGTCCTGAACAACCTGACCTCCCTGACCTCCACCAAAACCGACAACCTCAAAGTCACCACCACCCTACCCGCCACCGCAGACAACACCTTCCAAGGCGCCACCTCCACCCTCGCCTTCTCCTTCACCGGCACCCAACGCACCGAAACCACCAAATAACACCCACCAGTAACACCAAGAACACCCAGCAGCACCCGGCAAACCCCAGCCCTACCACCACCAAGCACAGGCAAGGAGAACGATCACCATGACACCGCGGAAAGGCTTCCTGCGCACCCTGGTGATCGCCGCCGCCGTCGTCCTGGGCCTTGCAGCGGCACCCACAGCCGCATTCGCTGCGTTCACTGGTACCGCACAATCCGCCCCGCAGTTCAGCACCGCCAGCCTGGCGGCTCCGGCCGCAGCCAACGTATCCATGGCATGCTCGTTCGGTATCCGCGCCACCATCACGGTCAATTCCTTCAGCACCGTGACCAACGCGAACTACCACGATGTCAAGATCTTCGACCGCTCCGGGAACCTCGAATTCACGGGTGATTTGAGCAAGGCCGCCGGCAAGACCTACACATCGGGTTACGAGATCATCGGAACGTGGAGCTACGAGATCCGCGGTTACTACAAAGTCCCCGGCACCACCAACACCTGGACGGGCAAAGTCCTCAAAGGCAGCCTGAGCTGCTGAACCGCCCTGGGACACCAAAAACTCCAACGGCCCCGACACGCTTATGCAGATGGCGTATCGGGGCCGTTGGCCTGTTTGGGAAGCGCGCCTAGGAGAAGCGCCCCGGCCGGAATGTGGCCAGCATCGGGTGCTTTTCACCGCTGAGGATCTCACCGGACAACAGTTCACCGGCAATCAGGCCCAGCGTGGCTCCCGAGTGCGTGAACGCAACAAAACAGCCAGGCACCTGGCCGAGCTCACCGAATACCGGTTCGCCGTCACCGGGAATGGGCTTGTAGCCGATCTTCCATGAGGCCGGCTTCAGCTCGGGGTTGCCCGCAATCAGCTTGGAGGACTCGTCCGCCAATTCCTGGACAATGTCATCGGGAATCGTGAAGGACCCGTCAGCGTGCTCAGTGATGCTCTCTTCGTACCAGTCGTGGTCCAAGGCAAACGTGTTGCCGGGGTTGGGGCGGACTGCGGCACGCGGCGTATTCATCACGGCGGTGACGTGGTGTTCCACCGGTTTGGTGACCACCAGCATGGACACGGGGGAACCGTTGGGGATCTCCACTCCCAAGGGCTTCACGACGGCGGGCGTCGCAGCACCGCAGGCAACCAATACGGCGTCCGCGGGGTACGTTTCACCGCCGGCAGTTTCGACGCCGGTGGCGCGTCCGCCGTCGACCATCACTGAGGCTTTTCCGGCGTTGAGGACCAGTTGGCCGCCCAGGGCGTGGAATTCCTCCATCAGGAAGTTCACCAGGTCCGGCAGGCTGACCCACCCTTCGCCGGGATTGAAGATGGCCTTCCCGGGGACTGCGCCGGAGTCGATGCCCGGGGTGACGCTGGCGATCTCTTCGGGGGCCAAGAGCTTGGAATCGTAGCCAATGGATTTCTCGTAAGCGTGGCGGGCTTCGGTGGCCTGGTCCTGGCCGGACGCGTTCCACATGAGCCCGCCACCGAACTGGAGCCATTCACGGCTTGGGTCCGCGGCGAACAGCGTGCGGTACCGGTCAACCCCGGCGACGCGCAGCTGGTGGTAGGGCGTGGAACGTTCCCCGGCTGAATTGAGCCAGGACAGGGACCGGCCGGTGGCTTCGCTGGCCAGCCCCTGCTCCGTCAGCAAGGTGACGGAAGCTCCTTGGCGGAGCAGGTGGACGGCAGTGGATACGCCCAGGATGCCGCCTCCGATGACGGCAACGTGCTTGGTGGAGGACATGGTTCTCCCTTTCTTTGGTGTTGAAGCTGTGAAATGCGCCTAGGCGAAGGCGTGGATGTTTTCGATGACTTTGAGGGTGGCCAGTGCTTCGGCCGGCTGCACGGGAAGGGGCCCCTGGCCGCGGAGCGAGGCGGCAAGCTCCCGGTAGAACTGTGGGTAGGCGCCCTTTTCCGCCGGGACTGGCGTAGCTGTTCCGTCCACACCCAGCAGCCCCCAAGACTCCTGGGGTTCGCGGCCGTAAGAGGCGTCCGACGGCGTGATGCCGGCGGCGAGGGCGGGTTCCTGGCTGTCCAGTCCCCACTTGGTGTACGCGGCTTTGGAGCCGAGGACGTGGAAGCGCGGGCCAACCTGGGCGGCCATGCCGTTCATCCACAACCGCGAGCGGACACCGGATTCATGGCGCAACGACACAAAGGCTTCAGTGTCCGCGGCATCAGGATGGGGGCCATGGTTGGCGGTCTCGCCGTAGCTCTCCTCCACAGGCCCGAACAGTTGGATGGCCTGGTCGATCAGGTGGGCGCCGAGGTCGTGGAGAATGCCTCCGCCTTCGGCCAGGGTGGCCGAATCGCGCCAGTTGCCGAAACCTTCGGGACGCCACCATTCAAAGCGTGATTCAAAGGTTCGCACCTCGCCAAGGGCGCCGTCCTTCAGCAGCTTTGACAGCGTCAGGAAATCGGCGTCCCACCGGCGGTTCTGGAAGACCGTCAGCTGCACACCGGCGTCGGACGCCCGCCCTGCCAGTTCCTCACCATGGGCGACCGTAGTGACGAAAGGCTTGTCCACCACAACGTTCAGGCCATGGGCGATCGCCGTGGCACCGAGCTCAAGGTGCGTCAGCGGCGGTGTTCCCAGCACCACGAGGTCCAGGTTGCCTGCAAGGGCGAACATGTCTTCCGGCGTGGGGACAATCCTTGCCTGCGGGTAGAGGCGTTCCGCTTCGGCTTTTCGTCGTGGATCCGCGGTCACAATGACATCCAGGGAGTAGTCCGGGTCCGCTTCGATGAGCGGCGCGTGGAACACCTTGCCCGAGACGCCGAACCCGACGACGGCGGTCCGGATGGGTGCCGCTGTTACCTCCCCCATCACAGGACCTCCGAGAGGAAGCGCTGCAGGCGTTCGCTGCGGGGGTTGTCGAAGAGTTCTGTGGGAGTACCGATTTCCACTACTTCGCCCTCATCCATGAACACCACCTGGTCAGCTACCTTCCGGGCAAAGCCCATCTCGTGCGTGACAACCAGCATGGTCATGCCGCGTCGGCCAAGGCCTGCCATGAGGTTAAGGACGCCTTTGACCAGCTCCGGGTCCAGGGCGCTGGTGGCCTCGTCGAAGAGCATCACTTCGGGCTCCATGGCCAGTGCCCGGGCGATCGCGACGCGTTGCTGCTGGCCGCCGGAGAGGTCGCGTGGCCGGTGGTCGGCCCGTTCGGCGAGCCCGACTTCGGCGAGACGGCGCCGGGCACGTTCCCGGGCTTCGGCCTTGGACATCCCCTTGACGCTCCATAGGGCCAGCGCCACGTTCTCAAGGGCAGTGTGGTCCGGGAAGAGGTTGAAGTGCTGGAAGACCATGCCGATCCGGGCGCGGAGGATGTCCGGCTTGACCTTGAGGGCACTTTCACCGGCCAGGAGGACGTCCCCGCTCTTGGGTTCGTGCAGGCGGTTGACGCCGCGCAGGAGCGTGGACTTCCCTGATCCCGAAGGCCCGATGATGCAGGTGGTGGTCCCCGGGGCGACGTTGAGGCTGACGTTCCGGAGCACCTCGACGTCGCCGTAGGCCATGGTCAGGTTCTGGAGTTCGAGGCTCGAGCCGTTGAACTTCTCAATATCCTGTGCTGAATTCTTGGTGCTGGTGGCGCTGCTGCTGGTGAGGTTCACGTGTTGCTCCCGGTGATGAGCGGCGAGGCCGCGTCGAGTTCCTTGACTTCCTTCAGTCCGCTGGTGGGTGCCGTGGGACGACGGCGGCCGGTGCGGAACTTGTTGTCGAAGTAGTTGACCAAGTGGGTCAGCGGCACGGTGATCACCAGGTAGAAGATGCCGGCCATGACCAACGGCGAGAGATTGCCGGACAACACTGCTGCGTCCTGGCCCACCCGGAACAGTTCGCGTTCACTGACGAGGAGTCCCAGGAAGTAGACCAGGGAGGAGTCCTTGACGATGGCGATGAACTGGTTGACCAGGGCCGGAAGCACCCGGCGTACACCCTGCGGGACTACCACCAGGGACATGGACTTGGCGTAGCTCATGCCCAGTGCGCGGCAGGCTTCTCCCTGGCCCTTGTCCACGCTGAGGATGCCGGCGCGGAAGATCTCTCCGATGTAGGCACTGGCGATCAGGCTCAGCGCGATGATGCCCAGGGGATAAGGAGAGGGGCCAAAGACCGACTGGCTCAACCGGGCAAAACCCTGGCCGATCAGCAGGATGGTCAAGATGGCGGGCAGACCGCGGAAGAGGTCGGTGTAGATCCTTGCGGGAATACGCAGCCACCTGGAGCGGGAGATGCCCATGACGGCCACCACCATTCCCATCACTACGCCGAGGATGGTTGCTGCGATGGAGATGATCAGGGTGTTCAGGAGGCCAACTCCGAGGAGTTGGGGCAGTACTTCGATCATGGCGTCAAAATCGAAGAACGTGCGGCTGATGGTGTTGAGCCAATCCATTGAGTGCTCTCAGACGTTGGTTGTTTGGTGCGGTTACTTGCTGGCGGTCGGGGCCGGGCTTGAGGTCTGCTCGGCTTTGGGGAGGTACTGCTCCGGCATCGGCGAGCCCGGGAACCACTTCTGGTAGAGCGTCTTCCACGTGCCGTCTTCCATTGCTTCGGCCAGGCCCTTGTTCAAGGCCTCTTTGAAAGCGGTCTTGTCCTTGGCAATGGCGAATCCGGCGGGGGCGTCGAACGACGGAATGTCCGCGGCGCTGACCAGTCCAAACTGCTCCTGGTATTCCTTGGCTGCCTCGTAATCGAGGAAGTGGGCGTCCACGGCCCCGCTGTTGACTGCGGAGATTGCCGTGTTGTTGTCCGGGAAGCGGACCAGCTGCGCAGAGGTGAAGTTCTTCACTGCGTAGGCTTCCTGCAGGGTTCCCTGGACAACTCCAAGCCGCTTGCCGTTGAGTGCGTCCGCGTCCTTGATGCCGGAGTCCTTGGTGGTGATGACCGTCAGGTAGCCGGCGAGGTAGCCATCGGAAAAGTCAACGGTTTCCTTGCGCTTGTCCGTGATGCCGATGGCAGCGACACCGACGTCGAACTGTCCGTTGGCCACGGCCGCGAGGAGCCCTGAGAAGTCCTGTCCGGTGAAGACCACGTTGTCTACGCCGGCGCGGTGGGCCACGTCCTTGAAGAGTTCCACGTCAAAGCCGGTGAAGTTTCCGGAGCCGTCGGTGAAGGTGTACGGCTTGGAGTCGCCCAGGCTGGCCACGCGGATGGTGCCGGGCTGGATCAGGCCATAAGGGTTTTCGGCGGACGGGGAGTTGGCGGCGGGCGACCCGCCGCAGCCCGAAAGCGCGAGGAGAGCCGCCACTGCTGCGGCTGCGAGCGCTGCCGGGCGGAAGTTCAGTTTAATCACAGCGTTGTCCAATCGTGGGAGGTCTAAGCGGTGCTGTCAGGAGCCGCTGGAAGTTATTTGCTCGATGCGGGGTCTTGTTGAGTCCGGTCTCAGCCCCTAAGATTGAGACCGGACTCACATCGATTGATAAGAAATGTAGCGGAACTCACAAAGCCGCGTCAACACCCCACTGAAAGGTGAACATGAGCACTGACGGATCCCGACGGCGGGACGTAACGGTTGCCGACGTCGCCAAAGCCGCAAAAGTGTCCAAGGCGCAAGCCGCCCGCGCGTTGGGCAACTACGGAGCAGTCAGCGACGACGTCCGGGAGCGTGTCCTGGCCGCGGCGGAAGAGCTCGAATACCGGCCCAACGAGCTGGCGCGGAGCATGAACACTGGAAGGTCCAACACCATTGGCGTGGTGGTGGGCGATATCGAAAACCCGCACTTTGGGCTCGCCATGAGGGGCATTACTGACACCGCCAAGAAGAGCGGCTACAACGTCATCCTCATCAATACCGACGAGGAAAGGGCTGCCGAGGTCGACGCCGTCCGCGTGCTGCTGGACAAGCGCGTGGACGGACTCATCGTGGCCCCGGCATCATCCGTGGAGACTTCGCATCTGCAGCAGGTCCAGGATTCGGGCCGCTCCCTGGTGCTCCTGGACCGCGCCGCCCAAGGGCTGGACGCAGAAACCTTCGCCGTGGACATGGGCGGCATTTCCTATGAGTCAACCAAGTACCTGATCGAGTCCGGGCATCAGCGGATCGCGTTCGTTTCCACTCTGAAAACAGACCGGCCTTACGAGGAAGGGATGGTGCTGGACTCCTCCCAGATTTCGGACCGCCTGGAGGGAATCCGCCGCGCGTTCAAGGACGAGGGACTCGCTTTACCCGCCGATCTGGTCCGCCTTAACGCCGGTGACTCCGAATCCGTGAAAGCCATTACCCGGGGGCTGCTCGAAGGGCCGGACCCGGCCACCGCCATCATCGCTTCCGACGGACTGATCGCCTTGGGCGTGGTGGAAGCCATCCAGGAGGCCGGACTTGCCATCCCCGCCGACGTCTCTTTCCTGATGTACGACGACTTCGCCTGGACACGCCTCACCACTCCCCCGCTCACCGTCATCGCACAGCCCGTCTATGACATGGGCATCGCGGCGGCAACCGCCCTGATCCGTCGGATCGAAGGCAGGAAAGCCGCCGCGCCAGCACCGGAACTGGTGGCCCGCTTAATCCAGCGCGGTTCGGTGGGAGCGCCTCAGCGGACGGCGGTCAGGGCGTCGTCGTAAATCGCCAGCGCCTGGCGTACTTCTTCGGGGGTCACGACGGCGGGAGGCACCACGTGCACGCGGTTGTCCGCCATAAAGGGCAACAGTCCGCGGTGGAGCAGTTCCGCTTTAAGCTTGCCCATGAAGGCGGCGCTGACCGGTGTGCGGCTTTGGCGGTCTTCGACGAGTTCCAAAGCCCAGAACACGCCGCGCCCGCGCACTTCGCCGATGACGTCGTGCTTGGCAGCAAGGGCTTTCAGGCCCGGTTCCAGGTGGTTGGCGCCAATGCGTGCGGCGTTCTGGACGATGCCCTCCTCCTCGAAGGCTTCGATGGAGGCAACGATCGAAGCTGCTGCGAGGGGATGGCCTGAATACGTAAGCCCGCCCGGGAAGACGCGCTCATCAAAGGTCCGGGAGATTTCTTCGGAGATGATGACGCCGCCTACCGGGACGTAGCCGGAGTTGACGCCCTTGGCGAAGGTGACCAGGTCCGGCCGGACGTTGAAGGCGTCAAGGGCCAACCAATCACCTGTGCGTCCAAAGCCGCACATGACTTCGTCCAGGATCAGGACGATTCCGTGCTGGTCGCAGAGCGCGCGGACACCTTCGAGGTACCCCGGCGGCGGAAGCAGTATCCCGGCGGTACCGGGAACGGTTTCCAGCAGCACGGCAGCAACGGAGTGCGGACCTTCGAGTTCGATGGTCCGGCGCAGGTGTTGCAGTGCCCGTTCTGCTTCCTGCTCCGGGGTTTCGGCCCAGAATTCGGAACGGTAAAGGTACGGCCCAAACACGTGGACGTGGCCGCGGGAGTATTCGTTGGGAATGCGGCGCCAGTCCCCGGTCGCCACGATCGCTGCCCCGGTGTTGCCGTGGTAGGAGCGGTAGCGGGAGATGACCTTGTCCCGGCCAGTGTGGAGCCGGGCCATCCGGATGGCGTTTTCGTTGGCGTCCGCGCCGCCATTGGTGAAGAACACCTTGTCCATGGTCTCCGGCGCATGGGAGAGGATCTTCTCGGCCGCCATGGCGCGCGTGCGGTTGGCGTGCGCGGGAGCAACGGTGGTGAGCGTGTCCAGCTGTTCCTTGATGGCTTCGATAAGCCGCGGGTGCTGGTGGCCGATGTTGGTGTTGACCAGTTGGCTTGAGAAGTCCAGGTAGGTCCTGCCCTCATGATCCCAAACCGTGCTGCCGGAACCGCCGGCGATCGCCAGTGGTTTCAACGAACCCTGGGCAGACCACGAATGGAACACGCTGGCGGTATCCCTTTCTGCGACCTCGGAGTTGCTTGCTGCCAAGGAAGCAGCCGGGGCGGTGCGGGTGGGTGACATGGGAGGGTCCTCTCTCTGGCGGGGCTGGATGTCCCTTCATCATGCGCCGGTGATAGCCGCAGTCCCTCTCGACATTTGTATAGTGAACTCCTGACGGAACTACGTTTTTCCAAGGAGCCCCGAGTATGCCACCGACCCTCAACGCCATCGTCCGCGACAGCACTTTGAACCTGCGGCTGGTAACGCCGGAGGCGGGCGATGCTGCTGCGGAGGTGCCGGTATCCTGGGTCCACAGTTCCGATCTTGGGGACCCCACTCCGTTCCTCGATCCAGGGCAGTTGCTCCTGACGGATGGGACACAATTTCCGGTGGGCGATGCTCCTGCTGCGCTCTATGGCGACTACGTGGAGCGGCTGGTGGCCCATGGGATCAGCGGCCTTGGTTTTGCCACCCAGGTGATCCATGGGGTGCTGCCTGCAGGGCTGGTCGAAGCCTGCAGGAACCGGGGTTTGCCGTTGCTTGAGGTCCCGGACAGGACTCCGTTCATCGCCGTCATCCGTTTCGTGGCCGATTGGCTCGCAACCGAACAGCATGCGCGCTCCGAGTGGTCGCTCCAGGCCCAGCGCGCCATCGCACGGGCTGCACTTCGTCCCGACGGCCTCAGGTCCATCCTGGCCGAACTCGAGCGCCAACTGCACGGCTGGGTTGCCCTCTTTGACGCCGCGGGCAACCACATCCTGATGCCCAACAACCGTCCCGTGCCATCGGCCCTGATGCCGGGTGTGGAAGAAGCCGTCCGAAAATCGCTGGACAAGGGATCGCGGTCGGTATCGCAACTGACCATCGACGGCGGACACGTCACCTTGCAGACGCTGGGCCGCAGGCACCATCTGCGTGGCGTCCTGGTCTTGGGCGCCATCGAGCCATTGGACCCGGCCCGCACCGACATCATCAACAGCGTTATCGCCTTGGCCAGCCTCGCCCTGGAGCAAACCCGGACCCTGGACACTGCCCGCCGCCATCTGCGTGCCGGCGTCTTGGAGCAGTTGCTGGCCGGCAGCTTCGATGTTGCCGAACGTACCGCACGCCAGGTTTGGGGCCGACTGCCGGCACAGCCCCTGCTGGTGACCCTGGCGCAGCCTCCCGGACAGGGACAGAACCTGCTCGAAGCGCTCGAACTGCTGTCCGATGACCACCGGGGTGCCATCTTCTACGCCCAGCGGAACGAAAACATCGTGGTGCTGGCCGGACCCGCCCTCCAGCCGAAAGTCAGCACCCTCCTGGACAAGTACGCCGCAACGGCGGGGGTTTCGGCCGAAACGGACTTCGCCCACCTGCCCAAGGCATTGGCGGAAGCCGAGCGGGCACTGAAACGCGCCACGGAGCTGAGCCGGCCCCTGGTGGCTTTCGAGGACATCTCCCAAGGCGGGATGCTCGGGCTGCTCCGACGTGACGAAGCGGCCTCCGTTGCCCGCCGGCTCCTTGAGCCCTTGACCAGGCATGACGACACCGAACAGACGCAGCTGCTGCCCACGGTGACGGCCTGGCTGGCCAACAACTGCGTCTGGGACCGCACGGCGAGGGAGCTGGGGATCCACCGGCACACCCTCCGGAACCGGATCGACGCCGCCGGGAACGTCCTGGGCCTCAACCTCGACAACCTGCGCGACAGGCTGGAACTGTTCGCCGCCGTCGAGTTTGTGGAAGAGCGCCCGCAGACATCGTCCTAGTTCTGCGGGAAGCCCAGGTTGATGCCGCCGTGGCTGGGGTCGAGCCAGCGTGAGGTGATGGCTTTTTCGCGGGTGAAGAACTGGAAGCCCTGCAAGCCGTACGCTTTGGAGCTGCCAAAAATGGAGTCCTTGAATCCGCCAAAGGAGTAATACGCCACCGGCACGGGAATGGGCACGTTGATGCCCACCATCCCCACCTCAACCTCGGTCTGGAAGCGGCGGGCTGCCCCGCCGTCGTTGGTGAAAATCGCCGTGCCGTTGCCAAAAGCGCCGGAGTTGATCAGGTGCAGGCCTTCTTCGTAGCTCTTGACGCGCACCACTGACAGGACCGGTCCAAAGATTTCCTCGGTGTACACACGGGAGGTGACCGGGACGTCGTCGATCAGCGTAGGCCCAAGCCAGAAGCCGTTCGCATCCCCGTCCACCTCGATGCCGCGGCCATCCACCACAACCTTGGCACCGTCCTCGAGGGCAACGTCGATGTAGGACGCCACCTTGTCGCGGTGCTGGCGGGTGACCAGTGGGCCCATGTCGCAGTTGCGGCGGCCGTCGCCGATCTTCAGGGTGGACATCCGGGCAGTGATCTTTTCGATCAACGCGTCAGCAACCGGCTCCACGGCCACCACCACACTGATCGCCATGCAGCGCTCCCCCGCCGAACCGAAGCCTGCGTTGATGGCGGCATCGGCGGTCAGCTCGAGGTCGGCGTCGGGCAGGACCAGCATGTGGTTCTTCGCACCGCCAAGGGCCTGGACGCGCTTGCCCTTGCGGGCTGCGGTCTCGTAGATGTACTGGGCAATCGGAGTGGAGCCGACGAAGGAAATGGCCTTCACATCGGGATGTTCCAGCAGGCCGTCCACTGCTTCCTTGTCGCCGTGCAGGACGTTGAAGACTCCGTCCGGAAGGCCCGCCTCAGTGAACAGGGCAGCGAGCCAGTTGGCCGCCGTCGGGTCCTTCTCGCTCGGCTTGAGGACCACAGTGTTGCCGGCCGCGATGGCGATCGGCAGGAACCACAACGGCACCATGGCAGGGAAGTTGAACGGGCTGATGATGCCCACCACGCCCAGCGGCGCTTTGGTGGAGTAGACGTCGACGCCGGTGGAGACGTTTTCTGAATGCTCGCCTTTGATCAGGTGAGGGAAGCCGGTAGCCAGTTCCACGACTTCCTGGCCCCGGGTGATTTCACCGAGGGCATCGGAGACTACTTTGCCGTGCTCGGAGGTGATGATCTCCGCGAGCTCACCCTTGCGCTCGTTCAGCAGCTCCCGGAAGCGGAAAATGATCTGCTGGCGTTTGGTGATGGACATATCCCGCCAGGCAGGAAATGCCTTGTGGGCCGATGCGATGGCCGACTCGATGTCCTCGGCGTTGCCAAGGTTGACCAGCTTGGTTTCACGGCCGAGGGCGGGATCGAATACGGGGGCGGTGCGGCCGCCGGCCGATGGCGAGCCGGCGCCTCCGATCCAGTGCGGGACCACGGGAAGCTGGTTGATGTCAGACACTGCGTTCTCTTCTCTTACGGGGGATGGATGTGTTCCACCGTAAGTTCGCAGGCTCGCCCACGTGTCAGTACATTGAGCGAAAGACAACGAGCTTGTTGGACATATGTCTATGGGGCGACTTCGCCTTCCTCGGGATCATCGGCGGAGCGGACTTCGTTCCGGATAATGCCGAGTTCCTCAAGCTGTGCGGACATCCCCGCTCCATCCGGTGCGTAGATCCACGGGACACCCGGCGTGGGTTGACCCCCGGACTTTGAACGGCCACCCGCCAGTACTGCTTCACCTGCCGAGAGTTGGCGGATGGCGATTGCCCGGACGTTTTCCGGATGACGCTGGGCGAATTCGGAGTAGATGGCTTCATCGTGCTGGCCGTCGTCGCCCACCAACAGCCATTTCATGGTGGGAAACTCCTCCGCCAGGCGTTCCAGGGAGTTCCGTTTGTGCTCCTGGCCGCTGCGGAACCAGCGGTCGGGAGTAGGACCCCAGTCGGTCAGGAGCTTGGGCCCGGCCGGGTACAAGTTGCGGGACAGGAAGCGGGACAGGGTTGGGGCGACGTTCCAGGCCCCGGTGGACAGATACAGCACAGGGGCAGAGGGCGCCGTCCTGGCGATCCGCTCATACAGCACAGCCATCCCCGGGGTGGGAGTCCTGGCGTGCTCGTTGAGCACGAAAGTGTTCCAGGCCGCCAGGAACGGACGTGGCAGCGCGGTCACCATCACGGTGTCGTCAATGTCGGACACGACGCCGAAGTCAGCGTCGTCCGCGACGATCTCCACGGGAGCCTCCACAGTTTCCGACTCCCCGGATTGCAGCGTGATGGTGTGCCAGCCGGCATCCAGGGCCACTGGAATACGGGCATCCACTACGCCGCCGCGGTCCGCCCGCACAGTGAAAACGGTACCGGCGACGGTCACGTTGACATCGGCGTGAGCCACAGGAGCACTCGTGAAATTCCGCCATCCGCGCATACTCTCCTGCAACGGCTTTGCATGCCCTGCCGCATCCCGGGGGTCACTGCGGACAACGCGCGCCAGCACCCGCACCCACTTGGTACTTCCATAGCCGGTGTAGGGAATCACCGTTTCCACCCGTCCACGCCGGATGGCTAGCTGCGTCTGGAAACCAAGCCACGCGTCATCGAGCCTCAACGCGAGGTGGCGGCGGGTTTTGCCGGGCTGCCTGGTGCCGCCGTTATCAACGGCGTCGGATGTGGGGCGCGGTTTCAGGGGACGGGAAGCCATGCGTCCAGTCTTCCACGACGACACACCGGAGCGTCACACCCCTTGTCACACGGCGGTAGTCGGCGCCCTGCCTTCGTCGCCGTGCAGCTTGCGCGCTTCAGCCAGGCGAAGGCGGTCCAACCGGTTCATCAGCGGTGCCGTGGTGGCGCCGTGCACCACAATGGACAACGCAATCACCAAACCGATGAAGGCCCAAAGTTGGTGTGCCTCGGCGTCAAAGTTGCCGTGGGTCAGCGCATAGCCGACGTAATAGATTGAGCCGATCCCGCGGATGCCGAAGTAGGAGATGGCCAGCCGTTCGCGCGGTCCGGTCTTGCCGCCCATCAACCCGAGCCATCCGGCCAGGGGCCTGACCAGGAGGAGGAATGCCAAGGCCACCACAAGCTCCGCCCAACCGATCCCCTCCAGGAGTCCACGGGCTATGGCTCCGCCAAGGAGCACCAGGATCACCACCGTCATCAAACGCTCGAGCTGCTCCACGTAGCCATGGAGAACCTGGTGGTAGCTGTGGTGGCGCTCGGCGGAACGGATGGTCAGAGCACAGACGAAGACCGCTACGAACCCGTAGCCTTCCAGCATTTCCGCAGCGCCGTACGCCAGGAATGTTGCTGCGAGTGCCACGAAACCCTCAGCGTGTTCGGACAGGCGGAAGCTCTTGCCTTTGGCGGCAAAGAAGATCAGGCTCAGGAGCTTGCCCGTTCCGAAGCCGAGCAGGACGCCGACGCCCATACGCCAAAACACATCCAAACCCACCCATTCCCCAAACCAGGCGCCCGGTGATGCGCCCACCACGCTGATGAGGATGGCAAGGTACACGAAGGGGAAGGCGAGCCCGTCATTCAGGCCGGCCTCGGAGGTCAGGGCGAACCGGACCTCGTCCTCGTCCGGGTCCTCTTCGGTATCGGCTGGCCTGCTGACTTGGACCTCTGAGGCCAGGACGGGGTCTGTGGGGGCAATGGCAGCGGCCACCAGGATGGCGGCCGCGAGCCCCAGGCCCAACACCCACAACCCCAGCAGGGTCATCACCAGGATGCACAGTGGCATCACGATGCCGAGCAGGCGCCAGGTGGTGGACCATCCGCGCCAGCGGAAGGGCCTGTCCAGGGCCAGCCCGGCGCCCATGAGGGAGATGATGACGCAGACCTCGGTGAGGTGGGTGGTGAAGTCCGCGTGCAGGATGGGGTCCGGGTCCGGAAGATCGGGCAGGAGGGTGAACGCCAGCATTCCGCTGCCGAGGAAAACCATCGGCATGGAGAGTGGCGTTTGCCGCAACAGTTTCGGCAGGACCGCTGCGGCCAACACGGCAACTCCTGCCGCGAGAAACAGGATGCTGGGGGCTTCAAACAAAATGGTCTTCTTCCTGCCTGCCGTTGGGCGGTGTCAGAAAGCCTAGTCCGCAGGCGGGGCTGCGTCGATCATGGCTGCCTCGATGAGGACCTGGGCGGCTTGGCGCGCCTGTCCGGCGGCCTCCGCTGTTCCTGCGATGGCGGCTGTGGTCTGGGCTCCTTCGGCGAGGATTGCCAGTTGCGGTGCAAGGTAGGCCGGGGCGCCGGCATCGAGGGCGAGCCGGGCCACGTATTCCTGGAACGATTCCTTGTGTTTTCGCGCGTACTCGGCCACCTCCGGGCTGACGGCTCCGAGTTCGGCGAAGCTGTTGATGAATCCGCACCCCCGGAAGGAGTCCTGGCAGAACCATCCTGCGAGGTAGTCGAAGATGGCGAGGAGCCGTTCCTTGGGGGTCGCGGCTTGTTGGACGGTGGCGTCCAACCCCTCGGTCCAGGACTGGTGCCGGTGTTCCATCACCGCCATGACGATGCTGCTCTTTGACGGGAATTCCCCGTAGAGCTTCTTCAGCGAGACCCCCGCCGCGGAACGGAGTTCATCCATGCCCACGGCTTGGATGCCCTTGGCGTTGTAGAGCTCGTCGGCAGTGGCAACGATTCGTTGGCGGACCTCGGAAATATCCATGTACCCATACTACTTGCATTGAGAACGAACGTTCTCTACTATGGAGAACACAGAGGGAGAACGATCGTTCTCCACTTCGAGAAAAGGGACACATCATGGGTTTCATCAAGGTCGGCACCGAGAACACCACGGACATTGAGCTCTACTACGAAGACCACGGAACGGGTCAGCCCGTAGTCCTGATCCACGGCTACCCGCTGGACGGCGGCTCCTGGGAAAAGCAGACCGCAGCCCTCCTCAACTCCGGCTACCGGGTCATCACCTACGATCGCCGCGGATTCGGCAAGTCCAGCAAGCCGACCACCGGCTACGACTACGACACCTTTGCAGCCGACCTCAACACGGTCCTTGAAACCCTGGACCTGCAGGACGTAGTGCTGGTTGGTTTCTCGATGGGCACCGGCGAAGTTGGACGCTACCTCGGCACCTACGGCGAAGCCCGCGTAGCCAAGGCCGCGTTCCTGGCATCCCTCGAGCCGTTCCTCCTCCAGACGGACGACAACCCCACCGGCGTTCCGTCATCAGTGTTCGACGGCATCCGCAACGCCGCCATTGAGGACCGCTACGCCTGGTTCACCAACTTCTACAACGACTTCTTCAACACCGATAACTTCCTGGGCAACCGCCTCAGCGAAGAAGCGCTGCGCAATTCCTGGAACGTCGCCGCCGGCTCTTCCTGGTACGCATCCTTCGCAGTAGTGGATTCCTGGCTCACCGACTTCCGCTCCGACATCGAGAAGGTCACGGTCCCGTCCCTGATTGTCCACGGCACCGATGACCGCATCCTGCCGATCGATGCCACCGGCCGCGAGTTCACCAAGCGCCTGCCCTCTGCCGAATACGTGGAGATCGAAGACGCGCCGCACGGCATGCTCTGGACGCACGGGGCTGAAATCAACGAGATCCTGCTGCGCTTCCTGGCCAAGTAGGCCAACACCGGACAAGACCTCAATAACGACGGCGGCAGCCCGCCTTTGGTTCCAACCGAACCAGAGGCGGGCTGCCGCCGTCGTGCGTTGACGTAGCGCACGTCACGACTTATGATTTATGAATCGATTCAAGATGTAACCTTCCTCACGCTGAATGACCACTTTGTTCAGTCCTGGATGGGAAGAGTTCTTGTTCCTTGCCAACGACGCCAGAGGAGTACAGCGACGTGACAGTCACGCACCGGAGGGATCTCAGCACCTCCCCCGAACCCAGCACAGGTCCGGAATCCAGCACCGGCGGGAAAGATCCGAAGAAGGCCGCCATGAGCGGCTGGATCGGAAGCGCGCTGGAGTACTACGACTTCGCGCTGTATTCCCTGGCAGCAACGCTCCTGTTTCCCACCATCTTCTTTCCCACGGAAAACCCCACGGTGGGCATCATCGCCTCGCTGGCAACCTACGCCGTGGGCTACGTTTCCCGCCCGCTCGGTGCCGTGATCCTGGGCGCCTACGGAGACCGGCACGGGCGCAAGAAAGTCCTTGTCTTCGCCATGCTGCTCATGGGCTTCGCCACGTTTGCGGTCGGCCTCCTGCCGACCTACGGACAGGTGGGCCTCCTGGCTCCCGTCCTCCTGGTAATCCTCCGCCTGATTCAAGGATTCGCCGTGGCAGGTGAACTCGGCGGTGCCAGCGCCATGATCGTGGAGCACTCCCCCGACGCCAAGCGCGGCTTCTTCGCGAGCTTCAGCCTCCAAGGCACGCAGGTGGGTTCAATCCTTGCAACCGCCGTCCTGATTCCGCTCGCCGCCTTCCTCCCTGACGAGCAATTCCATGCCTGGGGCTGGCGCCTGCCGTTCCTACTCAGCGCAGTAGTGATCCTGGCCGGGTACATCATCCGCCGCCGCGTGGACGAGCCCCCGGCCTATCTGGCCCAGTCCGGGGACGCCGGCGCCAAGCGCCGCTTCCCGCTGGTGGACCTCCTGCGTACCCACCCCTGGGTTCTGGTCCGGTGCGTCATCATGACCTTTACCAACGTGATCGGCATGGCCACCCTCATCTTCGGGGTCTCCTTCGCCACCCAAAAGGGCTACGGCATCGGCTTCTCCAGCAGCGAGTTCCTCTGGGTTACCTTGGCGGCCAACGTCGCAGCAGTGCTGACCATCCCGCTGTTCGGTGCGCTTTCCGACAAGATCGGCCGGCGTTCCCTGATGGTCGCCGGTGGCCTTGCGGGCGGACTGCTCACCGTGGGCTACCTGTGGGCCATCGAACAGCGCAGCCTGCCTTTGGTATTCGTCTGCGTCGTGATTGTCCAAGGCATCCTCTTCCAGATGTGGAACGCCACCTTCGCTACGTTCTTCCAGGAACAGTTCCCCATGCGGATGAGGGTCACCGGCTTCGCGGTCTCCCAGAACATCGGCCTCATGATCGCCTCGTTCTTCCCGAGCCTGTTCACCGCCATTGCTCCCCCGGGCTCAGCCAACATTCCCCTGGTTATTGGCCTGACCACCCTGGGAATCTGTGCTGTGTCCGCTGTGGCAACGCTCTTGTCCTCTGACACCCGGGGCAAGTCGCTCGAGGACCTTGAAGCGCGCTAGATCGCCGAAATCGCCTCTTGTGCACCGAGATCGCCGGAACGGCTCCAGCTCGCTGGTCCCTTCCGGCGATTTCGCGCGTTACCGGCGATCCCGTAGCTAGTCGCCGACCAGCTCTGTGGCACGATGACATACAGCTTGCAAACCCCAACGGGTACCCCGGATCAGCAAGGAGAACGTGACATGAGCACGCCCATCAAGATCGCTGTGACCGGCGCGGCCGGCCAGATCGGCTACAGCCTCCTTTTCCGGATCGCCAGCGGCGCCTTGTTCGGCGCCGATACTCCGGTGCAACTGAGGCTCCTGGAGATCACGCCCGCGTTGAAGGCACTTGAAGGTGTTGTCATGGAGCTCGATGACTGTGCGTTTCCCGCGCTCGACTCCGTGGAAATCGGCGACGACGCCGATCACATTTTCGACGGCGTGAACCTCGCCTTGCTCGTTGGCGCCCGTCCGCGCACCAAGGGCATGGAACGCGGCGACCTGCTCAGTGCCAATGGAGCTATTTTCACAGCACAAGGCAAGGCGCTGAACCGGGTCGCGGCCGACGATGTCCGCATTGGAGTGACAGGCAACCCGGCCAATACCAACGCCTTGATTGCGATGAGCAACGCCCCTGACATCCCCGCTGAGCGGTTCAGCGCCCTGACCCGGCTGGACCACAACCGCGCCCTTGGACAGCTCGCCAAAAAGCTCCAGGTCCCCGTACGGGATATCCGCAAAATGACGGTCTGGGGCAATCATTCCGCAACGCAGTATCCGGACATCTTTAATGCAGAGGTCGCCGGCCGGAACGCGGCCGAGGCGGTGAACGACCAGGACTGGATAGAGAACGAATTCATCCCCACGGTTGCCCGGCGGGGTGCGGCGATCATCGATGCCCGGGGTGCGTCCTCCGCGGCATCGGCAGCGTCGGCGACCATCGACGCAGCCCGCGACTGGCTGCTCGGCACACCGGAGGGCGATTGGGTTTCCATGGCCGTTGCCTCTGACGGATCATATGGAGTGCCCGAAGGCCTCATCTATTCGTACCCGGTGACAACCTCAGGCGGGAACTGGGAAATTGTTCAAGGACTGGAAGTGAACGACTTCAGCCGCAAAAGGATGGATGCGACAGCCGCCGAGCTTTCTGAGGAGCGGGCCGCCGTGGCTGAACTCGGCTTGATCTGAACTCGGCTTGATCTGATCTCCGTCAGTGACGTGCCGTTGGCGTGACCAGCCGGGCAAGCTCGGTGCCCGGCGCCGCCAGCCGGTCAACAGTGCTGAAGATGAACTCCTGCATTGCTGCGGTGGCTGCTGAAGGACCAATGTCATTCCGCCGGGCCAGATTGACGGTCCTTCTCAGCGAGGGGTTGACCAGGCGGACACTGCGCAGTCCGGGCCTGCCGATGACAACCATCGCCGGCACCACTGCCACGCCCAAGCCACGTTCGACGAACCTCAACACTGCGTCCATCTCGGCGCCCTCGACGGCGATCACCGGTTCCAGCCCCTTGGCGGCGAACGCGGCTTCCGTGGCCACCCGCAGGTCATAGCTTCGATTGAAGGCCACCTGGGGAATGTCCGCCAATTCCTCCAAGGTGAGTTCTTCCCGCCACGCTGATCCGGCGGCGGAGACAACCACCAGCTCTTCGGTCAGCAGCGGAACCAGTTCGGTGCCCTGTACTGCGGGATCTGTTCCGCGGGTGACCACCAGGGCCAGGTCCAGGGCGCTTTCGTTCAGGGCATCGACCAGGAAACGCGAGCCGCCTTCGGTGATATGCAGTTCCACCCCAGGGTGCGCACTCCGGAAAGCTGCCAGGACATCGGCCACCAATGAGACGCACAGCGTGGGCGGGGCGCCCAGGCGGACGCGGCCCCGGCGCAAACCCGCCAGCTCATTCATCTGCTCCCGGGCGGTCTCCGCGTCACCGAGCATGCGCCGGGCGATGGGCAAGAGCAGTTCTCCCGCATGCGTCAGCGTGGCTCCGGCGGGTCCACGGTGGAACAGCGCCGTTCCCAGATCTGCTTCCAGCGCAGCGATCTGCCTGCTCAGGGATGGCTGCGCCACGTAGAGTTGCTCGGCCGCGCGTGTGAAATGCCCCACCCTGGCAAGGGCCTCGAATGAGCGCAACTGCTCCAACTTCATCTTCATAGCATAAACACATCAGGTTGAACCAAATAATTCATTGGATACATGAAGAGGACCGTCCTAGCGTTGATGCCATGAACTTCAACGCCACTCCAGAACGACTCATGTCCACTTCGGTGCTTGTCATCGGCACCGGCGGCGCAGGCCTGCGCGCCTCCATTGAACTCGCCCAGCGGGGTGTGGAGGTACTGGCGGTAGGCAAGCGACGCAAACACGACGCCCACACCAGCCTGGCCGCCGGGGGCATCAACGCTGCCCTGGGAACGATGGATCCCGAAGACAGCTGGCAGCAGCACGCAGCCGACACCTTGCGGGAGTCGTACTTCCTTGCCGACCCGTCCATCGTCGAGACGGTAGCCCGGAACGCCGCCCAAGGCATTGAGGATCTTGAACGGTGGGGAATGCCCTTCGCCCGGGAGGATGATGGACGCATCTCCCAGCGTTTCTTCGGAGCACACAAGTATCGCCGCACCGCCTACGCCGGGGACTATACCGGGTTGGAGATCCAGCGAACGCTGATGCGCCGGGCCGCAGAGTTGAACGTGCCCATCATCGACACCGTCTACATCACGCGGTTGCTCGTGGCCGACGGCACCGTCTTCGGCGCTTATGGATTCGACGTCGTGGACGGCACTCCCGTTCAGATCCACGCCGATGCGGTCATCCTGGCTGCAGGCGGACATACCCGTATCTGGCGGCATACCTCCTCCCGGCGCGATGAGAACACCGGGGATTCCTTCCGGTTGGCAGCCCTGGCCGGGGCCGGCATCCGCGACGCCGAGCTGGTCCAGTTCCACCCCTCCGGCCTGTTGGAGCCCGACGACGCTGCCGGAACCTTGGTCTCCGAGGCCGCCCGCGGAGAAGGAGGCATCCTCACCAACGCCCTCGGCGAGCGCTTCATGGCACGTTACGACCCCGAGCGCATGGAACTTTCCACCCGGGATCGGGTTGCGCTGGCCGCATATACCGAGGTGGCCGAGGGGCGGGGCACGGCGAAGGGCGGCGTCTACCTGGACGTTTCGCACCTGCCGCGGGAAACCATCATGGAAAAGCTGCCACGGGTCTACCGCACCCTGATCGACCTGCAGATGCTGGACATCACCACCACCAAAATCGAAATCGCTCCCACAGCGCACTACTCCATGGGCGGGGTCTGGGTGGCACCGGAGGACCACGGAACAGGAGTGAACGGCCTTTACGCAATCGGCGAAGCCTCTTCCGGGCTTCACGGTGCCAACCGTTTGGGCGGCAATTCACTCATTGAGCTGCTGGTTTACGGCCGGATCACCGGTGGGCACGTTGCTGACTACGTCCATTCGCGCACGCACATCTTCCGGGATACTGCCGCCGTCGAGATCGCCCGCCGGGAAATGCAGACCCTGCTCAGTGAACGAGGAACAGAGTCCGCACGGCGGCTGCAGCGTGAACTCCGCAACCTCATGACCGAGCACGCAGGGGTAGTGCGCACCGAGAAAGGGCTGGAGCTGGGACTTGAGAAGTTGACCGCGTTGGAGGAACGCGCCCAACTGGTCACAGCCCATCCGGACATCGCAGGGTTTGATGACCTGGCCCACGCCTACGACCTCCTGGGCTCCCTGCTCGCGGCACGGGCCACCCTGGAGTGCGCGCTGGAACGCCGCGAAACCCGCGGAGCCCACAACCGTGCCGACTTTCCAACGGCAGATCCGGCATTGCAGGGGAACTTCATCTGGTCCACCGATGAGGGAGTCAGGTTCGAAAGCCTGCCGCCGGCTCCGGATTCGTTCCGGGCACTGGCCGAGGCCAATGCGGACGACTCCGTTGCCGGCAAGCTCGTGGAGTGAACCTTAGGGAACGGTGACCACGATCTTCCCGCGGGTGTGGCCCTCCATGTTGAGCCGGAAGGCATCAGCTGCCTCGGCCAGGGGCAGCGCGGTGGCTACTTCCACGCGGATCTTGTGCTCGTCCACCAGGTCAGCGAGTTGTTGCAGCTCGGCGCCTACGGGATTGACCCACATCCAGGTACCGCCGTGGGCCTCCACCTCGTTGTCGGCAATGGAGGCGTGGCGCCCGTTTTCGGCCAGGACCTCAAGCGTGGCTTCAAGGTTGCCGCCCACGAAGTCGGCCACCACGTCCACGCCTTCGGGACGCAGGGCCTTCACCCTGGCGGCAAGGCCTTCACCGTAGGCAACAGGTTCGGCACCCAGGGACCGCAGGAAGTCGTGGTTCTTTTCAGATGCCGTGGCGATCACCTTCGCGCCGCGCGCCACGGCGATCTGAATACCGAGGGAGCCCACCCCGCCGGCCCCGCCGTGGATCAGGACTGTCTCGCCCGACTGAAGGCCCAGGCGGTTGAGCACCTGGTACGCGGTGAGTCCGGCCAGGGGCAGCCCGGCCGACTCATTCCAGTCCAAGGATTCCGGCTTGCGGGCAAGCAGCCGCTCCGGCAGGGCGATGTACTCGGCGAAACTGCCGCCGTGGACATAGTCCTTCCGG
Source organism: Arthrobacter sp. TmtSoilC79 (assembly GCF_059739405.1). Taxonomy (NCBI): domain Bacteria; kingdom Bacillati; phylum Actinomycetota; class Actinomycetes; order Micrococcales; family Micrococcaceae; genus Arthrobacter; species Arthrobacter sp. TmtSoilC79. The sequence continues at coordinate 4,115,400 of NZ_AP046051.1, forward strand.
CCGTAGGAGATCACTTCGTCGCCGGGCTTGAAGTGGGGAGCGTCAATACCAACAGCTTCCACAACGCCCGCGACGTCCCACCCGGGGATCGCCGGAAATTGGAGGTCCATGAGCGGATCAAGGTGGCCTCCCATGATTTTCCAGTCCACCGGATTGACGGAGGATGCCTTCACTTTGACCAGGACCATTCCCGGCCCCACCTTGGGCATTGGTTGCTCTGTCAGTTCAAGGACGTCGGGGTTTCCGTATTTGCTGTAAGTCATTGCCTTCATATGAGCGACAACTCCCGTTTAGCGCAGCGTATTCCTAATCGAAGAAGCCAACAATGTAGCCGATGAAGTACAGCAGCGAGAGCAGGACTCCGGCGCCGATGGCGGCAAGCCATAAGGCCTGGGTTCCCTTCCGGGGGCCGCCCTCGTCATGGCCTTGGGGGGGGTGCGGTGGAGGATTCGCCCGGAGGCGTTTCTCCCGGTGGCACTCCGCCGCCGGGCTCAAGGCCGGTGATCTTGTCCTCATACGGATCGGGATTGGGTCCTGACACGCTCACTCCCCTTGTAGCAGTGGTGACGCTTTGACCCAGCGTATCGAACCGGCACGGCCAGAACCACAGCAACCTTACAAATCCGGTGAAACTCTCAGCGACCCCACACTGTGTCACGCGTCGCCGTCCGCACACGATACAGGGATGTGGTGGCCGTGATGTAGAGGTCATGCCCGTCGACTCCGCCGAAACAGAGATTGGACACCCTTTCCGGAAGTTCGACGGCGGTCACCAGCCCGCCGTCGGGCGCGTAAACCCGCACCGAGGCCCCGGCCGAAGTCCACACCCTGCCCTCGACGTCAACGCGGAAACCGTCGGAGGCCCGGTCCTCTTCAAGTTCCACAAAGGTGGTTCCGGCCCCACACCGGCCATCCTCAACCGGATAGGCGGCAATGCGGAACGGGACTCCGTGGGACGCGCCGGCGGTATCGGAGACGTACAGCCGCGATTCATCCGGTGAAAAAGCCAAACCGTTCGGATGGACCAAATCGGTAATCACCGGCGTCAGGTCATTGGTTGCGGGGTTGAACCGAAACACGTAGCAGCCGCCGTACTCCTGCTCGCCCTCGTGGCCTTCCACCGTCCCGGGCAGGATTCCGTAGGGCGGATCCGTGAACCACACCGTTCCATCGGCGGCCACCACAACGTCGTTGGGCGAGTTGAGCCGATGCCCACCGAACGCTTCAACGATCGGTGACACGACGCCGTCGTGGTCCCGTTCCACCCGCCTGCGGCCGTGGCTGCACTGCACCACGCTGCCGTCATGGTCCAGCGTCCGGCCATTGGTGTATTCGACGCCGGTGGCGTACTCACGGGTTGCACCGGTTGCCGGGTTGAACTCCAGGCTGCGGTTGTTGGGGATGTCGCTCCAGCGGACTGTTTGCGATTCCGGTATCCAGGCCGGCCCTTCTGCCCACACGGTGCCTTCGAAGAGCTTTTCCAGAGTGCCGGTGATCAGTTCGTCCATGCGTTAGAGACTAGTCCTCCACAGGTCCCACTGCGGCCTTTGCGTCCGACGGGGTGTTGCTGTCCGCCCGCTGGGCAGCAGGCATGGCGATCACGGCCACAACAGTGAGGACGGCACTAACAAGCACGGCCAGGAACACCGCTGCGGAGGCGTTCACAGTTGTTTGGGGATCGACACCGCCGCTGGGACCACCGGCGTAAATGGCGTTGGCGATTGCACCGAAGACCGCCACACCCAAGGCGCTGCCGATCGAACGGGCAAACAGGTTTGTGCCCGTGACCACGCCGCGCTCGTTCCACTCCACGCTCGACTGGGCGGCAATGAGGCTGGGGGTAGCAACCAGCCCGAGCCCCAGGCCCACAATGAAGCAGGCCAGTGCCACCAACACCACATTGGGCGAGGACGCCGTGAAGGCAAGCACTGCCGCGCCCGCCACGGAGATGACGATTCCAATCAAGGCGGTGCGTTTGAAACCGATGCGGAGATAAAACCGTCCGGCCTGGGATGCGCTGATCGGCCAGCCCAGCGTCAGGGCAGCCAAGGCAAGGCCGGCGAGGATGGGAGAAGTCTTCAGGGCCCCCTCAAGGAACGTCGGAACATAGGACGTCAGGCCCAGCATGACCGCACCAACACCAAATGAAATCAACGCCGTTGTTGCCAGGAGCCGCCGGGAGAGCACCCATGCGGGCAGGATCGGCTCCGCCGCCCTCCGCTCGGCCAGGACGAAGGCCGCAAACAACAAACCACCCACCGCGAAGACAGTAATGCTGACCGGAGAGTTCCATGCCCACGCCTGGCCACCTTCCAAAGCCCCGAGAATCAGCAGGCTCAAGGAAACCGTGAGGAGACCGGCGCCCAGGTAGTCGATCCTGTGCTTGGCGCCCTCAATATTCTCGTGGAACGTCCTTATCAGCATCCAGCCCGCAAGGAAGCACAACGGAATGTTGATGAAGAAGATCCAGCGCCAAATTTCCAGGGAAGCGAAAACCCCTCCCAAAGTTGGCCCCACTACGGAAGAAATGGCCCACACGCTGGCCAGATAGCCCTGCACCTTGGCCCGCTCGGCAAGGGTATAGATATCCCCCGCGATGGTAATAGCCACCGGCTGCACCGCCCCCGCGCCCAAGCCCTGAAGGACGCGGAAGGCAATGAGCGCCGGCATGCTCCAGGCGAACCCACACAGGATAGATCCCAGCAGGAACAAGCCGATGCCGCTGAGGATGATGGGCTTCCGGCCTACGACGTCCGAAAGCTTGGCGTAAATCGGCACCGACACAGCCTGTGCCAACAAGTACGCGGAGAAAAGCCAGGGGAAGGAACTGAATCCGCCGATGTCTTCCACCATGGACGGAACCGCCGTGGCCACAATCGTCGAGTCGATGGCCACCAGGCCGGTAGCCAGCATCAGGGCAATCAGGATCGGTCCGCGCCGGGACCGGAATCCGACTCCTTCGGTGGTTTCCGTTGTCATGGTGCCCTCATTCCGTCATCATCACTGGTTTCGCTCCAAAAGGAGTAACCCCACGGGCCTGGAGATTAGTCCCTGGAAGGAAAGACCTGTGCGAACTGCTTCACTCGATGTAAGTTAGCCAATAATTAGGCTAGTTTCTGGCCTGAAGTTTGGCTAAAATACAGCTATGAGAACAGTGCCACTGAGTGAAGCCAAGGACAAGCTGTCCGCCTTGGTCGAAGAAGCAGACTCAACGCACGAGATCATTCAAATTACGCGACACGGCCATCCATCTGCCGTTCTCATGTCCGCGGACGACCTGGAATCTTTGCAGGAAACCATCCACTGGCTCTCGCAGCCAGGTATCCGTGAAGACCTGGACCAGGCTAAACGCGACATCGCCGCGGGCAACACCACCAGCGGGGACGATCTCCGCCGGGAGTTTGGACTCCCGGCCCGGTGACCGATTCGGCCGGCACCAGTCCAAGTCCATGGACGATCGAAGTCACAAGCCCGGCGTTGCGCGGCTTCAGGCGCTTACCGGAAAAGGCCGCTACCGCGATCATTGAGTTCGTCACCGGACCCCTGGCGGAGAATCCGCATCGGCTCAGCAAGCCTTTGACGAACGAACTCCTCGGACTCCGCACCGCTCGGCGAGGCGATTATCGGGTGCTATTCACTCTGGACCTTGAAGAACATGTCCTTTTTGTCCACCGCATCGAACATCGATCTGATCTTTACAAACCCCGATAAGCTCCACGCAGGATTATCGGCAGTCGCACCGCCCGAACCGGGATAAGAACGACGACGGCGGGTCACCTCCGGTTCCGTGAGGAACCAAGGTGACCCGCCGTCGTCGTGAATTGGCTGGTGGTGTCAGTCGTTGATGAGGTCGTGGACCACGATCGTCTGGTCGCGGTCCGGGCCGACGCCGATGGCCGAGAAACGGGTGCCGGAGAGCTTTTCCAGGGCCAGCACGTAGTTCCGCGCGTTCTCCGGGAGGTCTTCCAGGGTGCGGGCACCGGTGATGTCCTCAGTCCAACCGTCGAAGTACTCAAAGATGGGCACTGCGTGGTGGAACTCGGTCTGCGTCATGGGCATTTCGTCATGGCGCACGCCGTCGACGTCGTAGGCAACGCAGACCGGGATCTGCTCAATGCCCGTGAGGACGTCCAGCTTGGTGACGAAGTAGTCCGTGAAACCGTTCACGCGGGAAGCGTGGCGGGCCAGGACGGCGTCGTACCAACCGCAGCGGCGGGGGCGCCCGGTGTTCACGCCGAACTCGCCGCCGGTCTTCTGCAGGTACACGCCCATGTCATCGAACAGTTCCGTGGGGAACGGACCGGCGCCAACACGCGTGGTGTACGCCTTGATGATGCCGATGGACCGGGAAATGCGGGTGGGGCCAATGCCCGAGCCAACCGAAGCGCCGCCGGCGGTGGGGTTGGAGGAGGTGACGAACGGGTAGGTGCCGTGATCGACGTCCAGGAACGTTGCCTGCCCGCCTTCCATGAGCACAACCTTGCCCTCGTCCAAAGCGTTGTTGAGGACCAGTGTGCTGTCGATGACCAGCGGGCGGAGCCGCTCGGCGAAGGAAAGGAAGTACTCCACGATTTCGTCCGCAATGATGTCGCGGCGGTTGTAGACCTTGACCAGGAGTTCGTTCTTCTGACGCAGCGAACCTTCCACCTTCTGGCGGAGGATGGACTCGTCAAAGACGTCCTGGACACGGATACCCAGGCGGGCCACCTTGTCCATGTAGGCCGGGCCAATGCCGCGGCCCGTGGTACCGATGGCGCGGCTGCCAAGGAAGCGCTCCGTCACTTTGTCCAGGACCTGGTGGTACGGGGCAACCAGGTGGGCGTTGGCCGAAACGCGCAGGCGCGAGGTGTCCGCGCCACGGGCTTCAAGGCCGTCGATCTCCTGGAACAGGGCCTCGAGGTTCACCACGCAGCCGTTGCCAATAATGGGAATGGCGTTGGGGCTCAGGATGCCCGCGGGAAGGAGCTTCAGCTCATACTTCTCACCGCCAACAACCACGGTGTGCCCGGCGTTGTTGCCGCCGTTGGGCTTGACGACGTAGTCAACGCGGCCACCGAGCAGATCGGTTGCTTTGCCTTTGCCTTCGTCGCCCCACTGGGCTCCGACGATCACGATAGCGGGCATGGGATCCTCCCCCATTCTTTCGGGCGAGACACTGACCGGATGACCAGGACTCGACGCCGTACATGAGAATGCCCCGACGATACCGGTGCAGCCTGCCACGACGGCCGGCATACGCAAGAGTTCGGGGCTCTTACCAGCCAAGTTTAGCCGATGGGACCGCTTTCTCTGGTGTCAAGGTGTCTTGAACGGCAGCCTGGTGAAGTTTTCCCCAGGGAAACCCGGGCGCGCCGACGTCAGGCAGCGGGCAGATTGCGGCAGCTTCCGCCAAGACCGGCCACCAACCCTGCATTTGACGCCACGGAAGCAGCCTTCGACGTCCATCCTGACACCGGGTCCTTGACCGTAATCGCAATCTGGAGCTCGGTTCCCAGCCCCAGGAGCCCGCCCAGCAGGTTTGCCTGGACTTCGGTGCTGTACCCCGAGGCCGCATTTCCCGTGGTGTTGGCCGCCAGGTTGTACCCAGTCAGCGGGGCCAACGCCGAGCCCAGTCCGCTGGTGGATACCTGCAGTTCGGCATTCGCCAGGGAGTACCCCGCCGGCGCTTTCCACAGGATGCGGACATACGCCCCCAGGCCAAGAACGCCTGGGTTGTAGGTGCACTGGCCATTGAGTGTGGGAGCCGGAATGGTCACCGTCCCGAAGCTCCCGGACGCAAACTGTCCGCGCTGCCACGCCGCCTCCGTGGCAGCCGGCGGGTTCACCACGGAAAGCACCACGGCGAGTGGCACAGCCAGCACCAGCCCCGACCGCACTTTCGCCCATACCCTCACCGGCCACCACCCCGCAGGCGCGCCAGCCCAAAACCTGCCATGACCGCCACAATGCCGAGCAGCGCAAACCCGCCCAGCCTGAAACCCGTGTGGGCAAGAGCGTCCGACGGCGGTTCCGCCGGGTTTCCGGGTGAGCCTCCTGAACCAGCGCCGCCACCGGAACCAGCACCAGCACCAGAACCAGCACCAGCACCGTCACCGGAACCGTGAAAGCCCAGCACAATTTGTGTCCGGCTCCCCCGCACTTCAGGCGGAACATCCTCGGCCAGTGTTGCCCGCACCAAAACGTGGGCATGGGTGGATTCCAAAGCTCCTGGGCTCATGAGGTCCACCCGCACGCCGTCGGCCCTGTTCAGGGGCGTCCGCTTCATCAGAACACGGGGACCTTGGGCGCAGGAACTTCCCGTCCAGGGTTCGGAGCAGCCCTGGAGCTCCACGCTCAGGAAGTCACGCAGGGCCTCCGCATCCGCGGGACCGGGCTCCATGCCCACCTCCAGGGATGAGGCGGGTTCACCACGAACCTGGACATCCACCACCCAATCCGCGCTTCCACCAGGGGTGAGGCGATGCACTTGGCCGGTGGGTCCGGCGTCGAGCTCCAACCAACCGTCGGTGGCAACAGCCGGTGCGACTGCCGGTGCAGCGGGCACGGCGCCAAGCATTAATACGCCAGGAAGCAGCACGCCCAGCAGCCCCGCCGGACTAGGCCGCCACATGTTGTCCGGTCCTGCGTCGGCGAGTGCTCCTCGGCCACAGCACCCACGTCACCAATGCGGACACGGCAACCGTGGTGGAGCCGAGGACCACGGGGTTGGCCGCAGCCGCCAACGGGTGTGCGAGCCCCGGCGCGGACCAGATCACCAGACGGACTTTCTCCACCACGTAAGGGGCGGGATCGGCTTCAGTGTTGGCGTCGCCTTTCATGGTGATGGTCCGGGCGGCTCCCTCCGCAGGCTCCACGGATTGGACCCGGTGCGTGATGGGCAGCTTGCCGGGCCTGTCCACGGTGACTACATCCCCGATGCCGATATCAGCTGCCGGGATTTGGCGGACCACCGCCAGTGATCCGGCCGGAATGGCCGGGGACATGGACCCCGTTTTGAACATGACCAAGGTGATATTGAAGAGCAGGGCACACACCACCGCCAGGATGCAGACGGCGCCGCCCGCGGCAGCAAGGTTCAGCAATGTTTCACGCAGCCTGCTGCGGAATCGGCGGCCGCTCATGAGCTCGAGGTGGCAGTAAACTGCCAGGTTGCAGTAGCAGTCTGGCCTTGGAGCGCGTTGTTGGCACCAGCCGGCAGAGTGACCTCAAAGCAGAACTGCGTGGGCGTTCCAGGCAGCGTCGCCGACGCTGCCGACAAGGGATTGACGACGCCGGCCGCCTGCCCTTGCGTCAATGGCTTGGCGCCGTCGCTGCCCACCACGAAGGTGGGTGTTCCGCTGAAGGACGCAGCATCGCAGGTAGCCGAGCGGACCACCCTGTAGCGCAGGGCGGCGCCCAGGTCAGCGGTTCCCGTGCCGCTGCTGGTTACGGCCGGAATCCCGAGCACCACCTCGCCTGCCACCGAGTTTGCCTTGGTTCGGAGGGTGAAGGGGGCATAGACCACACTGCCCGGGCTCATGGAAGTGGCCGTGAACACCAACGCTGCACCGGGTGCAACGTCGTTGGCACTCCACGTCCCTGACGCGTTGTACGGTTTGGTGACGTTGGACTCGGTGACGAATACGCTCGCGCCAAAGGCACCGGTGGCAAAGTCGCTGTCAGTCCACGAAGCAAGGGTCACGGAACTGCCCAGCCCCAGCACCAAGGCCCCTGCCAGCAGTGCACGAATGCGGATCAGCGCCGCACCGCGCTTGGTTTCGGCTTCTCGTCTGCCCATGGGTTATTGCGATTGTGCGGCGAATTCCCAGGTGGTGGTCCCGGATTGGGATTGGACGAGGCCATCATCTGCGGTAATCCGGAAGCAGAGGTTCACGGCGGCGCCATTGGCCGTGCCGCTTCCCTGCACCAGGTCGAAGGTGACACTGGCCGGCGTGGTGCCCAGTGCCTGCCCGGCTGCCACCAACGTTTCCGTGACGGGTTCTCCACACCCGAAGCCAGCGGACTGCGTCAGTGCGTAGGTCAGGCCGGTGAGGGCTCCGGTGGAGGTCTCCGTAGTGACTGTGACGGTGGCGTCGTTGCTCGTGGTGTCGTCCAGCCTGACTGCGAAAGGCGCCGTGACGACGTCGCCGGGTGCCAGGTTGGCCGGCGCGGCAGTAAAGCCGAGCGTTGCCGGGTCGTCGACGGGGTTCTCTCCGAACGATGTCCCATCCGTGCTGCCCTCGAGGTTGAAGGCACCTGCCGTGAAGGTTCCCTGGGCGAATTCGGAGTCATTCCAAGCTGCCAAGGTGATGGCTGCGCCAACCCCCAGCACCAGTCCGCCGGCAAGGATGGCACGGATTTTCGGTGACTTTCGGGACCCGATGTCACGCTGGCCCGGGTCCGTCTCCGGCGACGCTGTTGATGCAACCACTATTACCCCCACGATTGTTGTTGCTGACGATCAAGGGATCGTCAGTCCGGAGGTGGGGGTCCCCGGTTGGTTTCCCCCAAAACCTTGGTTCCAACTGATCATTCCCGTGAAGGTATGTCAACGCTTTGACGTGGACAAATGCTTTTAGGTCCCCTGCTCCCCCGCGACGAACTCCAGGGCGGCTTCGGCGAAAGCAGGCCAATCTTCATGCTCGGCGAAGGGCAGCTCCACCCAGTCCTTGAAGGGACGGCCCATGCGTGAAGGGTCGAAGAGGACGGCTCCGGGAAGGGACAGTGCGCGGGCATGCTCCGCGGTGTCACGGCCCAATTTGAAGACCACTTTGTCGCCGTTCAAACAGGCCAGCGCCTTCTTGTTGAGCATGAGGGAGGTGGCGCCGAACATCTTTCCCATCACCACACCTGCCGGCGCCAAGTCCTCCCCCAGCCCCTCGAATGCGGCAACGGCAGCAGCCGACGATTCCTGTTTCTCCATAGGGCGCATCATGCACCATGCCGCGGGCCTTCGTCGAGACCACGGCTCCGGCCACGGCTCCGGCTCCTGCTCCTGCAAGGAGTTGGCCCCGCTGTCCGAGACGCCGGACACGTTTCCGGGCAACACGCCGCGTCGCATTTAAAGGGCGCGCCGGAGCAGGACCCGTTAACCCCCATAGTCCGGTAAGGTTAGTTAGCCCCCAACAGCACCCTTTGAGGTTCGGCCGCGGCATGCCCGCGGCCCCTTGGAACGGTGCGCTGTAACACCTAGGAGACCTAACCCCTGATGCAAGAACTGGCGACTGAATCACCCGAAGAAATCCTCTGGAACCGCCGCTACGAACCGCACATTGCCGAGGTCAACGAGCTGTGCGACTCCATCAAGGAGCAGAAGCCGGGCAGCGAGGTCCTTTACATCGACCCCGCCCACAGCATGGATGACTGCCGCATCGTCAGCCTTTTCTCCAACCAGCGCACCACCACCGGCGAGGGCTTCATCACCCCCGGCGACGAGGAAGCCGCCACCCGTATGCTCGGTATGCAGTGGCAGCTGGGCCTGCGTCCCGCGCTCATGATGCCCTGGAACGCGTACCCCTGGATCGAACCCAACGAGGAACCGGGCAAGCTCACACCTGCCAACATCACCGAGGGCTTGAAGCCGCTCCTGCGCCTCCTCCAGCTCCTGCCGCGCACGTCCGCCCTTGTGGCACACGGCAACGAGGCACACCGTCTGGCCGACCAGCTCATGAAGGCCGCACCGGCAAGCATCGCCCGCCGTGGCTTCAAGACCTTCAAGGTCCGCTCGCTCGGTGGCCGCTCCTTCGCCGGCACCCCGGCCCGCCAGCAGGAATACCTGGATGCCATCCACGGCGCCTACGCCGAGGCCATGGCCCGCACGGGTATCCCCCGCAAGGCCTAATTTCCTTCGTTGCGTGGCCCGCTTTGCGCCCCAAACCTCCGGGTAAGCGCGTAGACCAGGCCTCACAAAGCACACACCCTTCGTTGCGTGGCCCGCTTTGCGCTCCAAACCTCCGGGTAAGCGCGCAGACCGGGCCTCACAACGCACGCACCCTTCGTTGCGTGGCCCGCTTTGCGCCCCAAACCTCCGGGCAAGCGCGTAGACCGGGCCTCACAACGCACGCACGACGGCGGCCCCCACCTTTTGGTGAGGGCCGCCGTCGTCGTTGGGGTGCTTGTCGTTGGGGTGCTTGTCGTTGGGGTGCTTGTTGTTGGGCGGCCTTAGCCGGCCAGCATGCTGCGGAGGTCCTTGAGAATCAGCTGTGCGCCTGTCGGGCCAAGGCCCAGGAACCAGACGTCGTCGCTGACGGCCTTGGCCTGGCCGGCTTTGACTGCGCCGAGCTTGGGCCAGACAGCGCCTTCAACCACGGAGGTTTCGCCCGTGGCAGCGGGGTCGCCGTAGCTGCTGTAGAAGATCCAGTCGGCATCGCCCTGCTCGATGTTCTCGGCCGAGATCTCGGCTGCGAGTTCATCGATGTCCTGGTTCTCCGGACGGGCCAGACCGGCGTCCTTGAGGATCACGCCGATCAGCGACTTGTTCGCGTACAAACGGATCTTGCCCGGGAGGAAGCGCACCAGGGAGATCTTGGGATCGCCCTTCACGTCAGCCTTGAGCGCATCGGCTTCGGCCTGGTAGTCATTGAGTGCCTTGACGGCTTTGTCTTCCTCGCCCAGGGACTTGCCCACCAGCAGGAAGTTTTCCTTCCAAGGGAAGCCGGGGCGGATGCTGAATACCGTGGGAGCAATGGTGGAGAGCTGCTTGTAGAGTTTGTCGGCCCTGAGTTGGCTGCCCAAAATGAGGTCCGGCTTCAGCGCAGCGATTGCTTCAAGGTTGAGGTCCTGGATGGTGCCTACCGACGCCACATCCTTGACCTTGTCGGCCAGGTAGGTGGGGACCGGGTTGGCACCTTCGGTGGTTGCCATGCCCACCGGAGTGACGCCAAGGGTTACGACGTCGTCCAGTTCACCGGTGTCCAGAACCACCACGCGGGTGGGCTTCTTCTCCAACGTGGTTTCACCGTTGGCGTGCTTGAGCGTGCGGGGAAAGACACCGGGAGCGGCGTCGGTGCCCAATTTGGCCGTCTCCTGGTCCGCGGTGGTGAACTTGGAGCCGCCCGTGGCAACATCGGCGTTGCCGGCAGCAGACCCTGAGCCACCACTGGTGCCGCAGCCCGCGATCAGGCCAACCGCCAGGACGGCACCTGCCGCCTTCAGCACAAGCTTGCGCACTGCCATCCGGCGCTGGGGGGAAGCCTTGCCCGGCTGCACTTCAAAATCGTCATTTTTCACTGGGTAAGGCTAACCTAATTAAGGCACACTTCTGTGACGTTGTGACGACAGTCACCACAATGCCCGTCTTATTACCGCCCCTCTGCGAAATGGTCCCTGCTGTGTCCCCATCGACGGTGTCATGTCCCCGGTAGCCGCTCCTGCCCTTCCGGCTGTCCGCGCGGTTGCCGGTTCCGGCGTCGTCAATAAGTCCCGGTGGAGGGTCCTCTTCCTCGCCCTGGCAGCGGCCGCCCTGGTGGGTGCGGTGTTGCTCAGCCTGGGCGTTGGAGCCAAGTTCATCCCGGCATCGACGGTCCTTGAGGCCTTCACCAACCCACAGGACTCCGCCGATCACGCGATCATCCTGCAGAACCGGCTCCCGCGCACCCTGATGGGCATCGCCGTTGGAGTTTCGCTGGGTGTGGCCGGTGCGCTCATCCAAGCGATCACGCGCAATCCCTTGGCTGATCCGGGCATCCTGGGCGTCAACGCCGGTGCCTCGTTTGCCATTGTGGTGGCGATCGGAGTTTTTGGGATCGGCTCCCTCAGCGGTTACATCTGGTTTGCGTTCGCCGGCGCCATCCTCACCACGGCTGCCGTGTACCTGATTGGCACCTCCGGCAGGAACGTGGTGAATCCCATCAGGCTCACCTTGGCCGGTGTTGCCTTGGGCGCCGTCCTCACCGGCATCGGCTCAGGGCTGACGCTCCTGAACCCCAAGGCTTTTGACCACCTGCGCTCGTGGAGCATCGGCTCGTTGGACACCCGCAGCATGGAATCGGTCCTGACTGTGGCGCCGTTCATGGGCCTGGGCTTGGTGATCGCCGTGTTCTGCGTGGGCGGGCTCAACGCCATGGCGCTGGGCGACGACCTCGCCACTTCCTTGGGCGCCAACGTCAACCGCACCCGCATCCTGGGCGTCGTGGCCATCACCCTCCTCAGCGGAGCGGCAACAGCCGGTGCAGGTGCCATCGGTTTTGTGGGCCTCATGATTCCGCACGTAGCCCGCTGGATTGTCGGCCCGGACCAGCGGTGGATCCTTGCAACCACCGTGGTGCTCTCCCCCATCCTGCTGCTGGTGTCGGACGTAGTGGGCCGGATCGCTGCTCCCGGGGAACTCCAAGTGGGCGTGGTGACCGCATTCATTGGCGCGCCGGTGCTGATTGCCCTTGCACGGCGGCGGAAAGTGAGTGGGCTGTGACGCGCCTGGACCAGAGCAACCGCACCGACTTTGGCCGGTCCACCGCTGTGGTCCGAAACCGTTGGCTGAGCTTCCGTGTCGACATCCGCAGCATCCTTGTCTGCATCCCGTTGATCCTTGCCGCGCTGGCTGTGGCCGTGGCCAGCCTGGCAACCGGCGACTACGACGTCTCAGTCCAGCAAGTCCTCCAAGCCTTCGCCGGTGACGCACCGGGTCTTGCCCAAACCATCGTCATGGAGTGGCGGCTCCCGCGCGTCCTGGCAGCACTGGTCTTTGGTGCAGCACTTGGCATGAGCGGCGGAATCTTCCAATCCATGACCCGCAACCCACTGGGCAGCCCGGACATCATCGGCTTCAACACCGGCGCCTACACCGGAGCGCTGATCGTGATGCTGACCATCGGCGGCGGATATTTAGGCATCGCTGCAGGGGCCTTGGTTGGCGGAATCCTCACCGCGTTGGCCGTCTACTTGCTCGCCTACCGCCGCGGCTCCCAAGGTTTCCGGCTCATCATTGTGGGCATCGGCATCAGTGCCATGCTGGCCGCCTTCAACCACTGGCTGATCCTGCAGGCCGAGCTTGAGGCCGCGCTGGCGGCCGCTGTCTGGGGAGCCGGGTCCCTCAACGGCATCACCTGGGAGCAAGCGGCGCCCGCCGCCGTCGTGGTTGCAGTGGTTGGCTTGGGCACGCTGGCAGCCGCCCGCCGGATGCAGTTGCTGGAAATGGGCGACGACGCCGCACGCGCCTTGGGCGTCCGGGCGGAACCCACCCGCTTGCTGCTGCTGGTCCTCGGCGTCGCACTGACGGCTGCTGTCACCGCGGTTGCCGGTCCCATCGCTTTCGTTGCCCTCGCGGCACCGCAACTTGCGCGGCGGCTCACTCGAAGCGCGGGCATCACGTTGGTTCCCTCTGCCGTGATGGGAGCCTTCCTGCTGGCAGCGAGCGACCTCGCGGCCCAACGCCTCTTTGCCCCGATCCAGCTGCCAGTGGGCGTTGTGACGGTATGCATCGGCGGAATCTACCTCGTTTGGCTGCTGGCCAGGGAAGCAAGGAAATCATGAACCTCACCACCGCTGCCCCGCAGCTCCACGCCGAAGCACTCACCATCGGCTACGAGCAACGCGTCATTTCCGAGAACCTCAACGTCCGCATTCCGGAGGGGCAGTTCACGGTGATTGTCGGGCCCAATGCGTGCGGCAAATCAACGCTGTTGCGCGCCCTCGCCCGGCTCATCAAGCCCCGGAGCGGCAAGGTGCTGCTGGACGGGAAATCCGTGACCGCGCTTCCCGCGAAAGAACTTGCCCGGCGCCTCGGGCTGTTGCCGCAGTCGTCCATAGCCCCCGATGGCATCACCGTGGCGGACCTCGTGGCCCGTGGACGGTACCCGCACCAGAAGCTGCTGCGCCAGTGGTCCGAGGCTGACGAGAAGGCCGTTGTCGACGCCATGGAGGCCACCGGCGTCGCAGCCTTGTCCGGCCGGCTCGTGGACGAACTCTCCGGCGGCCAGCGGCAGCGCGTCTGGGTGGCGATGGTCCTGGCCCAGCAAACACCGCTGATGCTGCTCGACGAGCCCACCACTTTCCTGGACATCGCGCACCAGATCGAGCTGCTGGAACTCTTCCGCGAGCTCAACCTGGACAAGGGCCACACCCTGGTGGCCGTGCTCCACGACCTCAACCATGCCAGCCGCTACGCGGACCACATCATCGCCATGAAGGACGGCGTGGTGGTGGCCGAGGGCGCTCCCGCTGAGGTGATCACTGAGTCTTTGGTGGAGGAAGTGTTCGGCATGGCCTGCCGGATTATTGACGACCCCGTGACGCACACGCCGCTGGTGGTTCCGCTGGGGCGGCCGCGGCACTCCGCTGTTACTGACTGAGCGCTGTTACTGACTGAGCGCTGTTCGACTAACGCCCCTAACGACGACGGCGACCCTCGCCTTTCGGTGAGGGTCGCCGTCGTCGTGTGCTTTGTTGAGTCCGCTTTAGCGGGCTTCGAGCGCTGCCTTGGCCTTGGGGTCCGAGTCGTTCAGGAACTTCTCGATCCGCTCCGGCTCTTCAGCCTCGCCGATAGCCGATGCTGCCCGGCCCAAGGCGTAGAGGGCACGCAGGAAGCCCTGGTTGGGCTCGTGCTCCCACGGGATGGGTCCAACTCCGCGCCAACCATTACGGCGCAGGGAGTCCAGTCCGCGGTGGTAGCCCACGCGGGCGTAGGCGTAGGACTCGATGGTCCGGCCTTCGGCCCAGGCTTCCTCGGCGAGGATGGCCCACAGCAGGGACGACGTAGGGTTTTTGGCCACCAGGTCCAGCGCTTCGTTGCCGAGCGCCAGGTGCTGGTAGATCTCGGTTTCAGCGGGCAGGAGCGTAGGCTCCGGCCCCATCAGGTTCTTGCGGAATTCGTCAGACATTAGAAGGTCTTGCCCACCGAACCGAGCTGCTGTGCGGCTTCGACGATGCGCGCGGCCATGCCGGCTTCGGCCGAAGCACCCCAGACGCGGGGGTCGTAGGTCTTCTTGTTGCCCATTTCGCCGTCGACCTTCAGGACGCCGTCGTAGTTGGAGAACATGTGGCCGGCAACCGGGCGGGTGAAGGCGTACTGGGTGTCGGTGTCGATGTTCATCTTGATGACACCGTAGGAAACGGCGTCAGCGATTTCCTGCTCGGTGGAGCCTGAACCGCCGTGGAACACGAGGTCGAACGGGTTTTCCTTGCCGATCTTGGCGCCAACCTCGGACTGGATCTGCTTGAGCAGTTCCGGGCGGAGCTTGACGTTGCCCGGCTTGTAGACGCCGTGCACGTTGCCGAAGGTGAGCGCGGTGAGGTAGCGGCCGTGCTCGCCGGCGCCGAGTGCCTCGATCGTGGCGAGTGCGTCCTCGGTGGTGGTGTAGAGCTTCTCGTTGATCTCGTTCTCAACGCCGTCTTCTTCGCCACCAACGGTGCCGATTTCAACTTCGAGGATGATCTTCGCAGCAGCTGCACGTTCCAGCAGCTCGCGGCCGATGCGCAGGTTCTCCGGGAGGGTCTCGTGCGAGCCGTCCCACATGTGCGAGTTGAAGATGGGGTCGTTGCCGGCCTTGACGGCTTCCTCGGAAGCGGCGAGCAGCGGCAGGACGAAGTCCGCCAGCTTGTCCTGCGGGCAGTGGTCCGTGTGCAGGGCGATGTTGACGTTGTAGTTCTTGGCAACTTCACGGGCGAACGCGGCGAAACCGAGCGAGCCGGCAACCATGTCCTTAACCGAAGCGCCGGACCAGTAGGCTGCGCCACCGGTGGAAACCTGGATGATGCCGTCCGATTCGGCCTCAGCGAAACCGCGGATCGCAGCGTTCAGAGTCTGCGACGACGTCACGTTGACCGCGGGGAAAGCGAATCCGCCTGCCTTTGCGCGGTCGATCATCTCGGAGTAAATCTCTGGGGTTGCAATGGGCATGGTGACTCCTATGCTGAATTCGTCTGTGGGTTGGTAACCCTGGAGTAGACCGCTTACGGCTAGCACCCATCCTAGCGATATCCGCCCGGCCGCCGTGTTTCGGGTCACTGGTGGCTCTTAACACTTCCGCCGGATTCACAATCCGCCAGCTACCCCTGATTCATCGAGACGGTGGATATACTGCCGGAATGGAGTTCCCCCCGAGCGCAAACCATCAGCCCCGCCCAACGCCACCCCTGCCGCCCCAGGGCGGTACTTTTCCGGAAGCGCACCCCGGGCGGAAGCGGAGGATGATTATTGCCATTGCAGCTGGCGCGGCGGTAGTCCTCACCGCAGCCATCGTTGCTCTGGTTCTCCTGGTTTTACCGCTGTTCTCACCGGACCGGGGCATGAGCGTCACAGCAAAAACATACTTCCAGGCCCTGATCGATGGTGACGGTGAGAAAGCCCTCAGCGTATCGGACCCCGGCGTCCCGGAGAATGAACGGGCTCTCCTCCAAAACAACGTGTACAAAAATGCAAAGCAGCACATTGACGGTTACCGGATCCTGGAGGCAAGGTCGGAGTTCGTCACTGCCGAAGTCACCCAGAACGGCCGCAAGCAGGAAATCATTCTGAGGATGACCAAGTCACGTGAAGGCGAGTGGAAGGTTGGGCCCAAAAACTTCCAGAAAATCCGGATCAGTTCCAACCGTCCCGTGGGGTTGTTCACCGTGAACGGCGTGGTTGTTGCCGCCCCTGACTCCGGAACCGCTGCCACTGATTCCCTGCTGATGCCGGCCTTCCCCGGCGAGTACACCCTCGGCATTTCCGGAGACAAGTACACAATGGCAGAAGAGCAGAAGGCCTTGATCAGCATTGACCGGGCGATTTCCAAGAACACCGAACGTTTGAAAGTGTTACCCACCCAGCTGCTCCTGGACGAGACCCGGACACTTCTTGAGAACAAACGGACTGAATGCACTGCCTCCGCTCTGGCTAGTACCGCCGAAGCGACGCGTCGTGGCTGTTCCGGGTTTGCGATCTCCGAATACCGACCTACCCGCAACGTGAAATGGACCATCGAGAAGGAGCCCACCTTCACTCTCCTTCGCGGCGAGGACAGTTGGATCATTCAGTCGGCGCAATCGGGCGCGGCTTCGGTGAGCTACGAAGTGAACAGCGGCCGTGATGACGCCCCACAATGGGAGCCGAAGGTTGAGCTTGTAATACCCAGAGCCTCAGGTGAGATCCACATCGTCGACGGAAAAGCGACTCTCAAAGACCAATAGAACGGCAGCTGCCCGGGGTGATACTGACAGCTCGCCTAGCTCACGGGCTGTTGGAACACGTGGCGGCGGACCCAGGCGTGCATGGCGATGGCGGCCGCGGAAGCAGCATTCATGGACCGGGTGGAGCCGAACTGCTCGATGGAAAGCGTAGCGACGGCGGCATCGTGCACCTCGGGTGTCAGGCCGGGGCCTTCCTGCCCGAACACCAGCACGCAGTTCTTCGGGAGGTCGTACGTCTCCAACGGCACCGAATCCGGGAAGATATCGATGCCGATCACGGCAAGCCCCTCCCCCTCGGCCCACTGCACGAAGTCCTCGACCGTGGGGTGGTGGCGGACATGCTGGTAGCGGTCGGTGACCATGGCCCCGCGGCGGTTCCACCGGCGTCGTCCAATGATGTGGACCTCCTTGGCGAGGAAAGCGTTGGCGGTCCGGACCACCGTGCCGATGTTGAGGTCGTGCTGCCAGTTCTCTATGGCGATGTGGAAATCGTGCCGTTTGGAATCAAGGTCCGCGACGATCGCCTCGTGCTTCCAGTACCTGTACTGGTCCACCACGTTGCGGCGGTCACCATCCCTCAACAGGTCAGGGTCCCAGTGGTCGCCAACCGGCAGCTCACCTTCCCAAGGCCCGACGCCGACCTCGGGCTTCGCTTCCGCCTCGCCGTCCCCTGTGGTGTCGGCCGAGGACAGGGCAGGGGTGGGCAGGGCTGTAGTGGGGGGAAGGTCAGTCACCCCTCAACTTTAGCCCTGCCGCTTGGACCCGCCGGGACTAGCCCATCTTCCACTTGTTGATGCGGTAGGAGTTCGCCAGCTGCTCAAAGAGCCCGGGGTGCGCGTCCCAGTATTCCTTGTGGCCGCTGACGCCAAGCATCTGCGGTGTGCCCCAGGGAGTTACGGAGAACAGGTTGACGGCCTGGATGGCTTCACCACGGGCGTTGGCGCAGGTGAAGCCGACAACAACTGCTGCACCGCGGCGGAACTCACGGATTTCCGGCATTGAGGTCTTGAAGTTCGAAGCGCACTTGTGGCCCACCAGGTTCTGCGGCAGCTCGGTGGCCGACATGCCCTTGTAGCGGGCTTCAATGTCCTGGATGGCTTTCTTGACCTCAACAGGATCCTTGCCGAACTTGCCCTCCTCCGACTCGGCGAAGAACGCATAGGCGAGCGCGATGCCGTCACCGTCGGTCTCCACCGTGCCTTGGGCCTTCTTCTGGATTTCTTCACCCGTGGTGGGGTCCTTGGTGATTCCGAACGATTCGTCGTGGGTCCATTCGGCCAAGTACTGGAAGGATGATTCGCCCGTCACCCACCTGTTGAACAACGGATCACCGTCGGCGGGTACGTTGCTGGGGCCGGCGAGTTGCTCCCACACGGACGGCAGCGGGATGGCACCGGCGGGCATGGTGGAGGACGCCGAAGCCTCCCCCGACGGTTCGGAGGACGGTTCAGCGGACGGTTCAGCGGCTGCATCCGAGGCTTCATCCGAGGACGTCACCGACGGCGACGGGGACTCCACCGCGGTGGGCTTGGTCATGGACGGGATCAGCCACGTGAACGCCACCACCAGGGCAATAATCACGACGACGGCGACACCACCCAGGATGAGGAACAACGACTTCCGGTTGTGGTCGCCCGGGTTCTGGCCGGGTCCGCCGGGCTGGCCTGGGTAGCCGGGCTGGCCTGGGTAGCCGGGCTGGCCGGGCTGACCGGGGTAGCCTGCTCCGGGTCCGCCGGGCTGCGCCGGGTAGCCTGCGCCCGGGTAGCCTGGCTGGTCCTGCTGCGCTGATGGACCCTGCTGGGCCTCAGGGTAGCGGTGCACGGTCTCGGCATACTCGCCGTCGGGGTGGCCCGGCTGGTTCGCCTGCTGCTGGGTGGGATACGCCTGCGTCGGATAGGGCTGGGCCGGATACGCCTGCGTCGGATAGGGCTGGGCCGGATAGGCCTGCGTCGGCGGCTGCTGGGTGGGGAATACCTCGGTCTGGCCCTCGCCCGGCTGGCCCTCACCTGGCTGGTATTGGCCGGGCTGGCCCTGCCCTGGCTTGTACTGTCCGTACTGGCCTTGGCCGGTGTCGTAGCGGGGCTGCGGCACGCCGTCGGGGTTGTAGGGAGGCTGCGGCGCTCCGTTGTTGTTGCTCATGACAGGCCCTTTCGAAAGCAGTGGGTCACCGGGATGTTTCTGGGACATCCGGTGGATAAACCGTAAGAGGGGACCTGCTGAAGCGTGGACGACGCATAAAAACCACCATGTCGATCCCCCGACCCACGGTGGTGGCACGCCTGCGCCGCCACAAGCGTAATCGAGTTCGAGGCGCCGGGCGCAAGTCACAGCCGTTATCCACATGGGCAGAACTACCCACATAAGCGGGCTTCCAGGATGTTCGGGCCGCGGATTGATGGAAGACTGGTGGAAGTGCATGAACAACCCCAGCCGGAGGCAAATATGGCAGAAGAAACCACGTCCACATCGGTTTATCGGAACGGCCACGAAATCGAGTGCTGGCTCACGGACATGGACGGCGTCCTGGTCCATGAGAACCAGGCAATCCCCGGCGCGGCTGAACTCATCCAGCGCTGGGTAGATACGTCCAAGCGGTTCCTGGTCCTGACCAACAACTCCATCTTCACTCCCCGCGACCTCGCAGCCCGCCTGCGTGCGTCCGGCCTGGAGGTACCGGAAGAGAACATTTGGACGTCGGCACTGGCCACGGCCCAGTTCCTCAAGGACCAGGTCCAGTCCTCGGATTCGGGCAACCGCGCCTACACCATCGGTGAAGCCGGGCTTACAACCGCGCTGCACGAGGCCGGATTCATCCTCACGGACACCGATCCTGACTTCGTGGTGCTGGGTGAGACCCGCACCTACTCCTTCGAAGCGATCACCATGGCCGTCCGCCACATCCTGGCCGGTGCCCGGTTCATCGCCACCAACCCGGATGCCACCGGCCCTTCCAAGGACGGTCCCATGCCCGCCACCGGAGCCATAGCGGCCATGATCACCAAGGCCACGGGCCGCGAACCGTACATCGTAGGCAAGCCGAACCCCATGATGTTCCGTTCCGCCATGAACCAGATCGACGCCCATTCCGAGACCACTGCCATGATCGGTGACCGCATGGACACGGACATCGTTGCCGGCATGGAAGCGGGCCTGCACACGGTCCTGG
This sequence comes from Arthrobacter sp. TmtSoilC79, assembly GCF_059739405.1. Classification (NCBI taxonomy): domain Bacteria; kingdom Bacillati; phylum Actinomycetota; class Actinomycetes; order Micrococcales; family Micrococcaceae; genus Arthrobacter; species Arthrobacter sp. TmtSoilC79. The sequence continues at coordinate 4,135,651 of NZ_AP046051.1, forward strand.
TCCTCAGCGGAATCACCCAGCGTGAAGAAATCGTGTCCTTCCCGTTCCGGCCCAACCAGATCCTGAACTCTGTGGCCGACCTCAAGAGCCAGATTTAGGAACAAGAGATGGCTGTGCTCAATCTGCGTCCTCTGGCCGGTGGCCGGATACTCAGGGGGAGCCAGCCGTTCGGCTTGGATGCCGCTGCGACGTCGGCTTTCCTTGCGGAGCACGGCATCCAGGCGATCATGGACCTGCGCAGCGAGTTGGAGCGCTCATTGGTTCCCTGGCTGATCAATAGCGACGGTTCGACGGACGGCACCAGCTCAGCAGGCTCCGCCATGCCCGGCGTCGAACTCGTGAACAACCCGCTGGATCCCAACGCAATCGCCGGCTCGCTCCATGCTGTGGAGACCCCCGAAGACCTGGGCGGGCTCTACCTTGGCTGGATCAAGCTACGGCCGGAGTGGGTTGCTGATGCTCTCCGTCCCGCCGCCCGCGGTAAGCGCACGCTGGTTCATTGCTCCCTGGGCAAGGACCGGACGGGCGTGGTGTCGGCCATCGCGCTCCTAGCGGCGGGGGCCGCCGAGGACTCCATAGTGGAGGATTACACCGCCACTACCCTCAACCTTCCCACCATGCTGGACATCATGGCTGAAACATGGCGGTTGCATGTCCCTTCCACTCCTGCGGCATACTTCAGCCCCGAACTGATGGTCCTGCAGAGCCCTGAAGCTGCCATGCGGCACTTCCTGGCCGCTTTCGCAGAGGAGTTCGGTGACGCACGGAGCTTCCTGCGCGAGGCGGGCCTGACCGCCGTCGAGGTTCAATCACTGGCTCCGTAGCCTAGGCCGGACGGATGATTTTGCCATTCGGCTGCTCGTAGGAGGGTTCCTCGGGCTCCGGTGGGAGCGGCTGGAGCTCGTTCTGGATCCGTTCCAGCAAGGGCCGGTACACGCCGCCGTTCCATTGCGGGCTCGCGTGGGCCGGCCGGGCACCCTCTGTGCTGAGCGTGGGAAGGGCCATGTTGGCTCCGAAGACTTTGCTCCAGCCGGCCCGCGCCGACTCGTAGTCCACGGTGCCATCTTTGGCGTTGCCCATGAACGCCATCTTGGCGCCACCGATCTTTCCCGCCAACCTGAGCCCGTCGAAATGGTAGATGTACGCCGACTCGGTCTGGATGAGCACGCTGGAAGGGGCGATCGGAGAAAGCTGCTCCAGGCTTTGATCCAGGATTTGGCGCCATGTCCGCTCATCCTTGTGCGCCACACGCTCCCCCAGCTCATAGCCACCGCGCAGCACCGATGGGATCCGGAAACCGTTCTCGTACAGGAACACCACACCGTCGAACCAGCTCTGGTCCAGGACGTCGGCGCGGCTGAACGGGCTCGAATCCAGGACGATCAGTTGTGTTTCCACCCCGTGCAGTTCCAGCAGGCGGGCGGCCACCTGCGTGGCGAGCATGCCGCCGAAACTATGGCCATAAAAGTAGAGCTTCTCCAGTTCCAGTTCGCGGACATGGAGGATGATTTCGCGGACGATCTCGTCAACGTCCAGTCCCAGGTTGGAATAGCCGACGGCGGCAAGGCGGCCGCGCTGGTGCATGGCTGGGCGCAGTGAGTTGAGGATCCACTGGGCCTCTTCCCAGCTGGTTTTATACCCGGGGAACAGGATCCAACTGGCTTTGGGGAAGTACAGGTCCGAGTACGGATCCGGAACCCGGAGGATCTTGGTGGCTCGCCGTTCGGCCTGGACACGGCGGGTGAAAAGCATGTCCCCTGCCAGCGCTGCGGACGCTCCGGCGGTGATGAGGAAGTTGCGGCGGGATCTCTTCTTGACGCGGGCAGCGTAAGGCAGGATCCGGGCCCAGTCACCCGGATCCTCTGCCTCCTCCGGCTCGGGAGGGGCCGGCACGGCGGGGTTTTCTTCCACCTCCGCCGGTGCCGGGAACTTCCCTACTTGAACGTCCACGCAGCAAGCATAGGCTTCGGAAGGCGGTGACTCACAGCCCCGTAGTTTGTGTACAGCTGATGCCCTTAAGATGCGCCTATAAGGTCAAGTGCTGTACAAAAACTCCTTAGTCGAGGCCCAGCTCGCCCTTGCCGAAAGCGAAGAGGTACGGCACACCGGTTTCGGCTTCGATCTTCTCTTTGGCGCCGGTGTCGCGGTCAACGATCACAGCCACGGCCACAACATTGCCGCCGGCCTTACGGACACCTTCGACGGCGGTCAGCGCGGACCCGCCGGTGGTGGACGTGTCTTCCAGGACCACAACGTTTCGGCCTTCAACGGAAGGGCCTTCCACCTGGCGGCCCATGCCGTAGGACTTCTGGGCCTTGCGGACAACGAATGCGTCCACTGCGCGGCCGGCATCGGCGGCAGCGTGCATCACGGCGGTACCTACGGGGTCGGCGCCCATGGTGAGGCCGCCGGCGCACTCAACGGAAACGCCGGCGTCGTCGATCATGCCCAACATGACCTGGCCCACCAGCTTGGAGGCCTCGTGGTGCAAAGTGATGCGGCGGAGGTCGATGTAGTAGTCCGCTTCCTTGCCGCTGGAGAGGATCACCTTGCCGCGGACCACCGCCAGTTCTTTGATGAGTTCAAGAAGGCGGGCGCGGGCAGCTGCAGTGTCAGGCGAGGAAGTCATGGCTCCTAGTTTAGTAGGAGCGGAGTTCAGCGCGGCGCAGGGGCAGCCGTGGTGGAACGGATCACCAGGCGCGGGTTGACCATCTGTTCGTCACTTGCCGGTTCTCCGTCCAATTGCTGAAGGACAGCTTCCATGCAGCGGCGGCCGAGTTCTTCGAAATCCTGTTTGACGGAGGTCAAGGGCGGCATGAAAAATTCAGCTTCGGGTTGGTCGTCATATCCCACCACACTGATGTCGCCTGGCACGTGGCGTCCCGCTTCCTGGACGGCGCGAAGGACCCCCACGGCCATCTGGTCATTGGCGACGAAGACGGCAGTGATGCTGCGGTGATCCAGCAGATCGCGTCCGGCCCGATACCCCGACGCGGCATCCCAGCCACCCTCCAGAAGGACCTCGGCATCCAGCCCGGCCGTGCCCAGCGCCTCCTGCCAGCCTTTGATACGTTCCGCGGCGTCGATCCAGTGCGGCGGACCGGAAATGTGGGCAATATTGCGGTGCCCCAAACCGATCAGGTGCTCAACGGCAAGGCGGGCTCCCAAGCGTTGATCCAAGGAGGCCCCCGTTAATTGGTTGCCGGCTCCTGCGCCCACCGCCACGATCGGTACAGGCACGGAAACACCGCCCAGTACAGCCAGGACATCGGGGTGGGGAACCAGGATGACGATCCCGTCCACCGACTGGTTGCGGAAATGGGCAATGGCGTCGTTGATGCTCTCGCCGGTCACTTCACGGAGGTTGGCGATACTGACGAAGTACCCTGCTTCCCTTCCCGCTTGTTCTACTCCCAGCAGTGTGTTCGCCGGGCCGAACTGTCCCGTTTCGCACGCCAGCACGCCGATGGTCCGGGACCGCCGCGTTACCAGGCTGCGGGCTGCGGTGTTGCGTCGATAGCCAAGCTGGGCGATGGCCGATTCCACGCGCTCCCTGGTTTTCCCGCTGACGTTCGGATGGTTGTTCAGGACACGGGAAACAGTTTGATGCGAGACGCCCGCCATCTTCGCGACGTCGCCCATGACCGGAGGCCTCACCGGCGGGGCCGCCGAGCCCGGCGGGGCCCCGGACAATGCCCGGGACCCCGCTGGTGGCGGTTGGTCGCCGCGTGACATCCGTTCCTACTTCGCGTCCACGCCCACAGGCTCCACCTTGGCAGCCGGAGCTGCCTCGGTTGCCGGAGGCGTGGTCTTCCACTTGAAGCGGCGGCCCATGCCGGATCCGCCACCGGCACCGGTCCGGTTCTTGTTGAAGATGTCGAACCCGACGGCGAGCAGGAGCACAAGGCCCTTGATGAGCTGCTGGTAGTCCGTGCCGAGGCCGAGGATGGACATGCCGTTGTTCAGCACGCCCATGATCAGGCCACCGATCATGGCTCCGGCCACGGTGCCAATACCGCCTTGGACTGCCGCACCACCAATGAAGGCCGCGGCAATGGAGTCCAGCTCGAACCCGGTACCGCCGGCAGGCTGCGCCGAGTTCAGGCGGGCCGTGAACACCAGGCCTGCCAGTGCGGCCAGGACGCCCATGTTGACGAACAGGCGGAAGGTGACCTTCTTGGTCTTGATGCCGGAGAGCTCGGCGGCGTGGAGGTTGCCACCAATGGCGTAGGTGTGGCGGCCGAAAATGCTGTTGTTCATCAGCGCCGAGTAGAGGATCACCAGGACGGCGAGGACGATCAGGACAATCGGGGTTCCGCGGTAGCTGGCCAGCAGGAAGGTGATGATGAGCATCAGCACAGCGATGAAGCCGTTCTTGACGGCGAACCATGCCATCGGCTCGTTCTCGAGGTTGAACTTGCGGCGGACACGGCGTTCTTTCAGGGCCTGGAAGAGGATGGCGGCCGTACCGCCGACGCCGAGGATGACCGTCAGCCACTCAAGGACGGACGTGCCGCCGGTGAGGTCCGGAAGGAAGCCACCGCCGAGGGCCCTGAGCTCGCTGGGGAACGGGGTGATCTGCTGGTTCTTGAGGGTGATGAGGGTCAGCCCGCGGAAGATCAGCATGCCGGCCAGGGTGACAATGAACGCCGGGATGCCCACGTAGGCGATCCAGTAACCCTGCCAGGCACCCACCAACGCTCCGACCAGGAGGCAAGCGGGGATGGCGAGCCACCATGCCCAGCCCCAATGGACGATCATTACACCGGCTACGGCCCCGATGAAGCCTGCAATGGAGCCGACGGAGAGGTCGATGTGACCGGCGATGATGACCATGACCATGCCGATGGCCAGGATCAGGATGTAGCTGTTCTGGACCACCAGGTTGGTGACGTTCTGGGGTTCGAGCAGGATGCCGTTGGTCAGCACCTGGAAAAGGATCACGATGAGGATCAGGGCGACGAAGATGCCAACCTGGCGGAGGCGGCTTGTGAGGAAGCCAAGGGATTCTCGTAGGGCGGACATGTTCGCTATTCCTTCTCTTTGGTCATGTAGTGCATGAGGGTTTCCTGGGTGGCTTCGGCGATGGGGACCTCGCCGGTGATGTGCCCTGCGGACAGTGTGTAGATCCGGTCGCAGATACCCAGGAGCTCCGGCAGCTCAGAGGAGATCACAATGACTGCTTTCCCCGCCGCTGCGAGTTCAGCGATGATCGTGTAGATCTCGAATTTGGCGCCGACGTCGATTCCACGGGTGGGTTCGTCCAGGATCAGGACGTCGGGGTCCGAGAACATCCATTTACTCAGCACCACTTTTTGCTGGTTTCCACCGGAGAGCTTGCCGGTGATGGCAGCAACGGAGGGCGCTTTGATGTTCATGCTTTGGCGGTAGTGGTTGGCTATGGTGGTTTCCTTGTTGCCGTCCACCCAACCGCGTTTGGCCAGCTTGTTCAGCGCAGCCATGGAAATGTTCCGCTTGATGTCCTCGATCAGGTTCAGGCCGTAGTGCTTCCGGTCTTCGGTGGCGTAGGCGATCCCGTGTTCGATGGCGTCGGAGACGGTGGAAGTGTTGATTTCCTTGCCGTATTTGTAGACCTTGCCTGAGACGGCACGCCCGTAGGTCCGGCCGAAAACGCTCATGGCGAGCTCGGTCCTGCCTGCACCCATGAGCCCGGCCAGGCCAACTACTTCACCCTTGCGGACGTTGAGGCTGGCGTTGTTCACCACCATGCGGGAATGGTCCTGGGGGTGCTGGACAGTCCAATCCTCAATGCGGAGGACTTCCTCGCCGATGTTGGGGGTCCGGTCAGGGTAGAGGCTTTCGAGGTCGCGCCCCACCATTCCGCGGATGATGCGTTCCTGGGTGATTTGGCCCTGGTCCAGGCGGAGGGTCTCAATGGACTTGCCATCGCGGATGATGGTGACGGCGTCAGCCACTTTGCGGATCTCGTTGAGCTTGTGGCTGATGATGATGCTGGTAACGCCCTGGCCCTTCAGGTGCAGGATGAGGTCCAGCAGGTGGTCTGAGTCTTCGTCGTTCAGCGCCGCCGTGGGCTCGTCCAGGATCAGGAGCTTCACTTCCTTGGACAGCGCTTTGGCGATCTCCACCAGCTGTTGCTTTCCCACGCTGATGTGCTGGATGGGGGTGACCGGGTTTTCGCTGAGGCCCACCCTGGCCAGCAGCTTGGCTGCTTCCAGATTGGTTTTCCGCCAGTCCACCCAGCCGTTGTTGGCCAGCTCGTTTCCGAGGTAGATGTTCTCGGCAATGGACAGGTACGGGCTCAGCGCCAGCTCCTGGTGGATGATCACGATGCCGCGCTTCTCGCTGTCCGTGATGCTGGAAAATTCGCAGGGTTCGTTCTCGAAGAGGATGTCGCCGTCGAAGGTGTTGTGGGCGTAGACGCCGGACAGCACTTTCATCAAGGTGGACTTTCCGGCGCCGTTCTCGCCACAGATGGCATGAACCTCACCGCGGTTGACGTCCAGGGTGACGTCCTGCAGGGCTTTTACCCCGGGGAAGGTCTTGGTGATTCCTCGCATTTGAAGAATGGGTACGTTCATCGTCAATTCCCGCTGACTGGTTGAAACTTGGCCGGGCCGAGGACTCGACAGGCTCTAGGGGGAGGCTGTGGCCCCACCGCTGCGCATTCAGCACAAGACAGTGGGGCCACAGGCCAAGGAGTTACTTGACGTCGGCATCCTTGTAGTAGCCGGAGTCGATGAGTTCCTTCTTGTAGTTGTCCTTGGTGATGATGACGGACTTCAGGAGGTAAGCCGGAACAACCTTGACCTTGTTGTTGTAGGTCTTGGTGTCGTTGGTTTCCGGCTCGTTGCCCTTGAGCACGGCGTCTACCATTTTCACGGCCTGAGCGCCGAGCTGGCGGGTGTCCTTGAAGATGGTGGAGTACTGCTCGCCGGCGATGATGGACTTCACGGAGCCCTTCTCCGCATCCTGCCCGGTCACTACAGGCAGCTTGCCGGTGGAGTAGCCGCCGGTGCTGGTCAGTGCCGAGATGATGCCGATGGACAGGCCGTCGTACGGGGACAGGACGCCGTCGAGCTTGGTGCCGGAGCTGTAAGCCGAGGTGAGGATGTCTTCCATGCGCTTCTGGGCTACGGGTGCCTGCCAGCGAAGGATTGCTGCCTGCTCAAACTTGGTCTGGCCGCTGGGGACCTTCAAGGTGCCTGCGTCCATGTACGGCTTGAGGGTGTCCATGGCGCCGGTCCAGAAGAAGTTGGCGTTGTTGTCATCCGGGCTGCCCGCGAACAGCTCTACGTTGAACGGGCCTTTGCCTTCAACCTTCTTGCCGCTGGCGTCAACCAGGCCCAGGCCGGTCAGCAGCGAGGTGGCCTGCTGGACGCCCACGGTGTAGTTGTCGAACGTGGTGTAGTAGTCCACGTTCGGCGTTCCGTTGATGAGGCGGTCATAAGCGATGACCTTGACGTTCTGCTCCTTGGCCTTGGCCAGGACATCGGTCAGGGTGGTGCCGTCAATCGCAGCGATGATCAGGGCCTTTGCACCCTTGGTCAGCATGTTCTCAATCTGGGAAACCTGCGTGGGAATGTCATCGTTGGCGAACTGGAGGTCAGTCTTGTAGCCAAGGTCCTTCAGCGACTTCTCTACGTTGGCGCCATCTGCGATCCAACGCTCGGAGGTCTGGGTGGGCATCGAAATGCCTACCAGGGAATCGCTGGGATTGGCGCTGCTGGTGGATTCGGCGGTGCCACCGCGGCTGCCGCAGCCTGTGGCTCCCACCGTCAAGGTAAGGACAACCGCGACGGCGCCCAGGAGTTTCTTCAATCTCACGATGCTCTCCTTCCGCGGCAGCATTGCCGCGAACTCTGATGCAGCCGGAGCATCTGCGCGTCCGGCACGGTAAAGCGATGTGGGCTGCGCCTGCTGGGGGCAACACGAGCCACTGAAAGGTAATGCGAATGCCATTGTGAACGCTAACATTACCGTTGGTCAAGTGCCGTGGATCACGAAATGGTTGCAGACTTCCAGCACCCTTGAGGCTATTGACTTGAAACGTTGTTAGCGTTCACAATTGGCGCTCCAGCCCGGATGCCGGGAAGCCCAGATGCAGGAAACAGAAAAGCCCGGCACCGCCTTGTGGGCAGTGCCGGGCTGACGCCCCAGCCTGGTTTCTGAAGTCAGAGGCGGGTGTCGAACGAATCGCAGAACACGTTCTGGTTGAACGTTCCCTGGAACCCGGACTTGCCTTGGATCTTTTGGATGGTTGCGCGGATGGCCTCGCGGGTGGCTGCGTGCGCATGGATGGCCGTCTTGACCATGGGCACGTCGATCAGGTGGTTCGGCTGGTTCAGGGAAACAAACACCGTGGGAACTTCCGTGGCGTACCAGGGAATTTCGGCGGCCATGGGCGAGGACCACTTGATCCTGATGGAAGCCTCCTGCGCGAAACCCTTCACGTTGGCGAACACGAAGGCGGCGTCATACCGTTCCGCATAGTCCCCCGTAGCTTCCTCGGACACGACCCTCATGAAGTTCACGCCGGTCTCCCCCGCGGCTTCGCGCTGATCGGCGGTCTTGAACACGCTGACCTCAAAACCTGCCGCTTCCAGCTCTTCCCGGACAATGTCCAGGTAGGCCAGAGGATCCGCACGGGTGAAGTCGGCGCCGCCCGAGATCCCGTAGAGACGGATCCGCGGATGCGTTTCAGGGGTGATCGGCAAATTGTCCGCCGTGTCCTTCACCAGGGTGACGGTCTTATCAGCAATGTCCGCGGCAATAGCCCGGTGGGCCTCACTGCCGATAACAGCCAAGGCCCCAGCCGCCGGAAACAACGATTCCCGGGAAGCACGGTGCAGCCCCAGGCTGGCTTTCAACCCAAGAATCCGCCGCACAGCATCCTGCAAACGTCCCTCACTGATGATCCCGGACTTGTAGCCATCCAGCATGTAGCCGAAGTCCTCCTCCGGATTCCGGAAGAACAGGAACATGTCGCAGCCGGCCGCGATGGTTGCGGGAACCAGGTCGCGCCGCTTCATGGTTTGCGTCAGGCCAACCATCAAGGAAGCATCCGTGAGGACCAGCCCGTTGAAGCCAAGCTCACCCCGGAGCAGGTCCTGCAGGAGTTCCGGAGCAAGGGTCGCGGGCAGGATGTCAGCATCGGACAGACCTGGCCGGAAATGCCGGGACACCTCAGGCGCTCCGATGTGGCCCACCATGATGGACTGCACGCCGTGCCCGATCATTTCGCGGTACACATGCCCGTAGCTGGCATTCCACTCCTGGTAGCCAAGGGTGTTGTAGGAGGTCACCACGTGCTGGTCACGCTCATCAATGCCGTCGCCGGGAAAGTGCTTCATGGCGCAAACCGTGGGCGATTCGCTGATGCCGTCGAAGTACTCCTTGGCCCGTTCCACCACGATCTCGGGAGTGTTGCCGAAGGCCCGTGTGGAGATGACCGTGTTCCGCCAGTTGTAGTGGATGTCCACGATAGGCGCGAAGGCCCAGTTGCAGCCCAGTGCAGCAGTTTCGACACCGGCCACCTGCCCCATCTGCCGCGCAATGGACTTATCCGGATGCGAACCTGCCTGGAGATGCGTGGACACGAACGTGCCGTCGTCGCAGCTGCCCGCCCCACCCATCTCGGGATTGGACGCGATCAGGAGCGGGATTCGCGTTTTGGACTGCGCGTAGCGAATGTGCTCCTGCACCGCCGCCGAAGGGCCGGGCCGGTACCGCATGCCGCCCACATGGAAGTTCTCCAGAATGTCATCCAGGTACGCCGGGGAGTAGTCATTGTTGTGGTTGATGAACAGCTGGCCGATCTTCTCTTCCAACGTCATGGAGCCGAGGGTGCTCTCCACCCATTCCACGGCGGCGTCATCAAGGTTGTATGGAGCCGCTTTGAGGTCCACGAGGTACGCTCCATCGGGCGCCTGGGCCGAGCCGTTCAGCCCAGCATGTACGTCCTTCACTATGTCCTCCACAGTCAGTGCAATGTCCACAACGATCCCGGCTTCGTCATCCTGCAACGGTTCCAGCGTGGCCAGTTGCGAGTCCAGCAGCGAGGCAGGCATGAAGTGTCCGGGCCGGGCAGTCATGCGCGCGTTCAGCAGCTCGCGGCTGCCGTGCAGGTGAACAAACACCACTGACGGATCGGCGCTGCGGATGATGTCCCGGTAAGAGCGTTTGAGCGCGCTGCACGCGATGACAAGGGCAGAGTTCGACGCCGGGAACCGCCTGCCGATTTCGGCCAGCCATGGTGCGCGGTCGTCGTCGTTCAGCGGCGTACCGGAGGCCATCTTGTCGATGTTCGCCTGCGGGTGCAGCGAGTCGCCGTCGAGAAATCCAGCGCCGATGCGCTCGGCGAGGGCGGCACCAATAGTGCTCTTGCCGCAACCGGCCACGCCCATCACCACGATGTGGTGACGGGGCGCAACTCCAGCGGCAGCTGCCTCACCAATCATGAACAGTGCCGTCCACGAGGCGGTTGTAGGGCAGGTAGGCCTGCTGGTACGGGAAAGCGGCTGCGGCTTCTTCGTTGAATTCGACGCCGATGCCGGGGTTGTCGCCCGGGTGCAGGTAGCCGTCCTTGAAGGTCATGGACTGCTGGAAGACCTCGTTGGTCTTGTCCGAGTGCTGCATGTATTCCTGGATGCCGTAGTTGTGGATGGCCAGGCCGACGTGCAGCTGGGATGCGAATCCCACCGGGGAGATGTCCGTGGGGCCGTGGAAGCCGGACTTGATCTGGTACTGCGCGGCGAAGTCCATGACCTTTTTCAGTGGTGAGATGCCGCCGAAGTGGGTGGAGGCTGCGCGGACGTAGTCGATCAGCTGTTCCTTGATGAGGGTCTGGAAGTCGAACACGGTGTTGAAGATTTCGCCGATGGCCAGCGGGGTGGTGGTGTGCTGGCGGACCAGGCGCAGCCCTTCCTGGTTCTCGGCCGGGGTGCAGTCCTCGAGCCAGAAGAGGTCGTAAGGTTCCAGCGCCTTGCCCAGCTTGGCAGCCTGGATGGGGGTCATGCGGTGGTGGCCATCATGCAGCAGGGGGATTTCGGGGCCGAACTCGTTTCGTACGGCTTCAAAGACGGTGGGCAGGTGGCGAAGGTAAGCGCGGGTGTCCCAGTCTTCTTCCAGGGGGAAGTTGCCGCGGCCGGCGGGCTCGTAGTCATAGCGTTCACCCGAAGCCTGGGCCTGGGCGGCCACCCCATAGACAGCCTTGATGCCGGGGACTGCCGTTTGGATCCTGATGGACTTGTAGCCCAGCTCCAGGTGCTCCCGCACGGAGTCGAACAAGGACGGAATGTCGGCACCGGATGCGTGCCCGTAGGCGCGCAGCCCGTTCCGGGATGCACCACCGAGCAGCTGGTACACCGGCATTCCGGCAACCTTGCCCTTGATGTCCCACAGCGCCATGTCGACGGCGGCAATGGCCGCCATGGTGACTGGGCCGCGGCGCCAGTAGGAGCTGCGGTACAGGAACTGCCAGGTGTCCTCGATCCTGTGCGGGTCCTTCCCGATCAGCAGCTGCGCCACGTGTTCTTTGAGGTACGCGGCGACGGCGAGTTCACGGCCGTTGAGGGTAGCGTCACCGATGCCTGTCACACCGTCCTCCGTGGTGATGCGCAGAGTGACGAAGTTACGGGACGGGCTGGTCACAAAGACTTCAGCGGCAATGATTTTCACAGCTTTCCTTCCGGGATGTGGCTGGTGGTTAGGTTGTTAGTTCGGATTGCCGCTGGTGGCAACCGATTGCACGCGGGATGCGAATGCCTGGCTGAGGCGATGGACCAGCTCCACTACGGAGGGGTCCCCCGCGAGCCCTGTATCCAGCAGCGACACCAGTGCTGCTACGCGGTCAACGCCGGCCAGCCTGTTGGCCTGCTCCACGCCTGCAGCTTGGGGATCCTGAAGGCCCGGGTTGGACTCCACATAGGCAGCCCACACGGCGATCATCCGGGCTGCGGCTTCACCACTCCGGCCGGCCTCACGCTCAGCCCGCAGCACGGGAACTGCCCGCATTCGCAATTTGGTGCTGGCGTCCATGGCAATCTGGGCCAAGTGGTGGGCGATCCGGGAGTTGCCGAAGCGCTCCAGGAGTGCGGCCCTGTACTCGGGAATGTGGAGATCGTCACCGGAGAGGTGCCTGGATGCTTCGTCCCAGAAGTCCTCCACAGCCTGCAGGCACACCGGGTCGGCCAGTGCTTCGGCCACCGTGGAGTGTCCGCGCAGCTGGCCGGCATAGGCCAGGATGGAGTGCGCGCCGTTGAGCAGCCACAGCTTGCGGTTCTCGTAGGGCTCGATCCCGCCCACAAACACAGCCCCTGCGTCTTCCCAGCGGGGTCGCCCGGCAGGGAAATCACCGCTGAGCACCCAGTTGCGGAACGGCTCGGCAACCACGGGCGCCTCATCCCGGTAGCCGCACTCGCGGGCCACCAGCGCAATGTCGTCAGGGGTGGTGCGAGGCGTAATCCGGTCAACGGAGGTGCTCACGAAGCTGACGTTCGCCTCGATCCAGGCGGCCAGGCCGCCGTCGAGGTCCCGGGCGATACCCAGCACCCCTTCCTTGGCCACGTTGCCGTTGTCCGAGAGGTTGTCGCAGGAAACCACGGCGAGGGGTCCGGCGTCGGCGTCCTTGCGTGCGGCGAGGCCCAAGACCAAGCGGCCCAACGGCGTCGTGGGTTCCTGGCGGGCACGAAGCAACTCGACGTCGTCCGCACCGAGGCCGTAGGCCGCTTCCGTGATGGTCAGGGTGACCACCGATGTCTGCGGCGCGGCAAGCAATTCAACCAGGCGGCCAACGTCGGCGCCATCCACGGCCTCCACGATGCTGCCCACCACCTCAAAGGTGTCGCCCGAGTCCGAGCGCTCCACCACGGTGAACAAACCGTCCTGGGCGGCCAGGACCTCGGCTGCGTCCGGGCGTCGACCAGTGAAGGAGGCGATGCCCCACTCCCCCGCGTCACCGGCGTGCTGGGTGAACCAGGCCTGATGCGAACGGTGGAAGGCGCCAAGGCCCAGGTGAACGATGCGCACTGGCGCTTTGGGGCGGGGCGCAACGTCGCGGCCCAGGCGCGGAAGTCCGGCGGTCATAGCTTGAACACCCGTCGGGGCGAGGAATCGACGACGTCGAGGATCAGCTCATGCGCGCGGTCTTCAGTCACGCGGTGCTCGGCTACGAGACGCGCGAGGAAGGCGGCTTCGATCCTGCGGGAGGCGTCGTGCCGTGCCGGGATGGAGCAGAAGGCCCGGGTGTCATCAATGAACCCCGAGGAGCGGGAGAATCCGGCGGTTTCAGTGACGGCCGAACGGAAGCGCAACATGGCGTCCGGTGCGTCGAGGAACCACCAGGGGGCACCGATGTAGACGGATGGGTAGAAGCCGGCCAGAGGCGCCAGTTCGCGGGAGAACACCGTCTCATCCAGGGTGAAGAGCACCATGTGGAAATCCTTGGCCGTGCCGAAGTCCTGCAGCAACGGACGGACGGCCTCGGTGTAGTTCACGGCAAACGGAATATCGTGGCCGGTGTCGGCGCCAAAGTTCTCGAAGGTGGGCCCGTGGTGGTTCCGGTACGAGCCTGGGTGGATGGTCATGACCAGGCCGTCCTCCACGGACATCCGGGCCATCTGGTACATCATGTGGGCCTCGAACGCATCGCGGTCTGCGGCCGTTGCCTTGCCGGCGCGGGCCCGTTCGAAGAGCGCTTCAGCGTCGGCAGGGTCCAGCTTGAGCGTGGCCGGGGTGCGGACGCCGTGGTCTGCGGAGACAGCGCCATGCTCCACGAAATAACGACGCCGGTTTTCCAGCGCTGCGATGTAGCCGGCGTAGCCGGTGGCGCCGTCGGCAGCGGCCTCGATAAGCCGGTCCACGTTGGAGCTCCAGCTGGGGTGGGCCACGTTCAGGTAGGCGTCCGGGCGGAAGGTGGGCAGGACGCGGCCGTTGAAGCTCGGGTCCTCGGACAGGGCTTTGTGGCTGGCCAGGTTGTCCAGGGGATCGTCCGTGGTGGCCAGGACCTCGATGTTGAAGTCCTTGAAGAGTTGCCGCGGGCGGAAGTCCGGTTCCACCAGCTTGGCGGCAATGGCGTCGTAGCTTGCATCGGCAGGAAGCTCGCTGAGGTCCGCGCCGAGCTTGAAGACGTTGTCGAATTGCGTGCGGAGCCAGTAACCGGATGCCGTTCCCTCGAACAGGGGCCAGGCCTCCACGAAGGTGCGCCAGATCTGCCGGGACTCCGGTGCGGACGCGGTGCCGGCAAGCAGCTGATCCATCGGAACACCGTTGGCGTGGATCAGGCGGGTGACGTAGTGGTCCGGGCTGACCAGGAGGGCAGCGGGATCGGGGAACGGCGTGTTCTGCTCGATGACTGCGGCGTCAACGTGGCCGTGCGGGGAAATGATGGGCAGGTCCTGGACGCGCTCCAGCAAGGACCGCGCGATGCTGCGCGTCCCGGGATCTGCGGGCAGGAGCCGGTCAGGGTGTGCTGCGATGGACTGTGACATAGATCAATCTTGGCCGCCATGTCCAACTTTTGTCAACCGGTTGCCAAAAATTGCCAACTAGTTGCGACAGAGCTGTTCACACCACAGCAACTGTTGGGGAAACTACGCCAGCAGGCGCCCACTGGAGCCGCGCACCACGAGTTCCGTTTCCACCCGGACAGCTTCACCGGGTGCGTCATGGCCTTGGAGCATGTCCAGGAGGATCGTCACGGCGCGGGTGCCGCACTCCCCCAACGGCGAACGGACCGTAGTGAGGGCGGGAGTGGTGAAATCGGCGCCAAAGATGTCATCAAAGCCAACAATGCTGATCTGGTCCGGAACACGCATGCCGCCGGCCTGCAGTTCCTGCATCAGACCGATGGCCAGGAGGTCGTTGTAGGTGATCACCGCCGTCGCCCCGCTTTCCAGGACGTCGCGCGCAACCTGCCGGCCGCCGTCGACCGTTGGTTTGGACGACTCAAGGCGCACCGCGCTGAGCTTGGACCACTCGGCGGCGGCTTTGACGCCGTCCCAACGGCGGGCCGTCATCCAGGACTGCTTGGGGCCGGCCACGTACGCGAGCTTTTCGTGACCGTTGGCAGCCAGGCTGCGCACGGCCTCGCTGATGCCCTTGTTGACGTCCGGAACCACGCACGGAACGCCTTGGATCTCGCGGTTGATGACGGCGACGGGTTTGTCCGCAGCCAAAGCACGGATGTGGTCGTCGTCCATGCGCGGGCTGGCCAGGATAAGTCCGTCCACCGTGCTCAGGAGCCGGCGGGCCGCGGTCACTTCCGTTTCCGGCGACTCCGCTGACTCAGCCAGGACCAGAGTGTAGTCCCGGGCCGAACCAGTGGTTTCAGCGCCGCGGATGATGTCGAAGAACGTGGGGTTGGTGATGTCCGCAACGATCAAGCCGATGGTCTGTGTACGGCCTGTAGGCAGGGCACGTGCAAAAGGGTTCACCTGGTAGTTCAGCTCAGCGGCAGCATCCTCAATGATCTTCTGCGTCTTGGCGCTGACACGGCCGGGCTTGCTCAGGGCACGCGAGACGGTGGAGGGATTCACCCCCGCCAGCTTGGCGATGTCATAGATCGTGGCAGAAGACTTCTCCCCCCGCCCTCTTTTGGCAGGGGCGGGTGCTGCTCCGTTGCTCGTCACGTCAGTCACCGCTCCATCGTAGACCGCATGGCAACAAAAACAGGCCGGTTGCCAAAAGGAATCGGCAACCGGCCCCGCCCTCTGTGAAACGTCCCGCTTAGGATCGTTCGGCGAACTTGCCCTCTTCGGCGATTCGCTTGTTCAGTTCGTGCAGGAACTCGTCCTCGTCAAAGTCCAGCGCCACTTCCTTGCCCGTCCAGGCCGAGAGGTGGATGGCATTGGCCAGGCGGACACCGTTGATGCCATCGGAGCCCGGGGCCAGCAGCGGAGTACCGTCCAGGATGTTGGCAGCAAAGTTCTCCAGGACCCCTGCGTGCTGGCCGCCCCAGACGGACTCGAACTCAATGACTTCGGTGCTGTAGAGCTCTTCCCGGTTCAGCTGGCCCATGAAGAGCTTGCGGACATCGTCCATGCCCATCGAGTCGCTGATTTCCCTCTCCGGCTTGACCAGGCGGGTAACCGTGGCCACTTTGCTGTCTTCCACCACGATCTTGCCTTGGTCGCCCAGGATTTCGAACCTGTCGGTTCCCACGATGTCGTGGGTGGCCGTGACGAAAACGCCGGTGGCGCCGTCGCCATAATCCACGACGGCGGTCACTTCATCCTCGACGGCGATGTCACGGCGGAAACCGAACGCCACCTTCGAGTACACCGACTTCGGGACGCCACAGATCCACTGCCAGAGGTCCAGCTGGTGCGGGGCCTGGTTGACCAGGACGCCGCCGCCTTCGCCGCCCCACGTGGCACGCCATTCGCTGGAGTTGTAGTACCCCTGCGGACGCCACCAGTTGGTGATGATCCAGTTGGTGCGGCGGATGCTGCCGATTTCGCCGTTATCGACGATTTCCTTGAGCTTCTTGTACAACGGGTTGTTGCGCTGGTTGAACATGATGCCGAAGGAGAGCTCCGGCTTGGAGGCCGCGAACTCGTTGAGCTCCTTCACCTGCTTGGTGTAAACGCCGGCAGGTTTCTCCACGAGTGCGTGGATGTTGCGCTTGAGGGTTTCGATGGCCATTTCCGGGTGCAGGAAGTGCGGCACGCAGGTAACTATCGCATCCACCGCACCGCTCTCCAGCATCGTGATGTAGTCCTCAAAGAACGGGACACCCGGGTACTGGGAGGCTGCGAGCTCCTTCTTCGCGGGATCGATGTCGCAGATAGCGGCGATCTCCATGTTCGGGACCAGCCCATCATTGATGAACCGGGCATAGGCGCCGCCCTGCTGGCCAAGGCCGATGATGCCGAGGCGTACTTTTTTACTCATGAACGAAATCTCCTGTGTAGGAATCTAGAAAAGGTCGGCGTGGCCCATGGCCACCAGGTTGTCGTACGAGGTCTGGAGGGCATCCCACACAGTGCGTCCGTACAGTTCGTCCTGCTCCACCAGGAGGTACCGTGCGCCTGCAGCCACGGCAGCAGGAACGATCGAGGGGAAGTCCAGGTTGCCCTCTCCTACTTCGGCGAACTGCACCACGTTCCGGAACTCGGCATTGAACCCCGCGAAGTCGCCCTTCTCCAGCAGCCCGAAGGACGCTTCCGGCATTTGGCCGATCCTGTAGTCCTTCAGGTGCACCATCGCTGTGTTGCCGGCGTACTTCTCCAAGGTCCGCACCGGATCCAGGCCTCCACGCTGCACCCAGTGGACGTCAATCTCCATGCCCATGGCCGGGGAGTTTTCGGCGATGATGTCCAGCATGTACTTGCCGTCGAACTTCGCAAACTCGATGTGGTGGTTGTGGTAGTACAGGCTGATGCCGTGTTCCTGCAGCCGCTCCGCATAGCCGTTGGCCTGCTTGGCGAATTCAATCACTGAGTCCAGCGATTTCATGGCCCCGAATGGAAGCATGCCGATCCGAAGCAAAGAGGTGTCAAGGCGCTTGGCTTCGTCCACGATCTTGTCGAAGTGGTCAGCCAGCGTTTCCACCGCGAATCCTTTGCGGCCCTCCAGGTAGACCGAGAGGGCGGCGATGTCCATTCCCAGCTCCGCGCGGGAGCGGTCCAGCTCGTCCACGTTCGCAGGGGTCATGGGAATCTGGGAAATTTCGACGGCGTTATAGCCGATCGCGCTGACCTTGCGGAGCGTTTCGAACGCTCCAATGTCAGCAAAACTGTCCTTCAGCATCATGGCTTGGACGCCTATTGTGGCCACTTTTTCCTCCGGGGTTCTTGGGCCCTTCCGGACCCGGGGTCGCTGTTTGGGGTGCCTGGCTGTTCAGGCCACGGCACCTTGCTGTTCGATTTGGCTGTGCTGGTTCGCGAGCAAGCGGTGGCGGTCTGCCCGGCGCTGTTCCTGCCGGTCGGGATCGGGCACTGGCGAGGCCAGCAAGAGCCGCTGGGTGTAGGGGTGTTCGGGATCGCGGGTGACTACCTCGGCGGGGCCCTGCTCCACGATTTCGCCGTGGTACATGACGGCCACGCGGTGGCTGATGTGCCGGACCACGTCAAGATCGTGGGACACGAACAAGTACGAAACGCCGGTGTCCTTCTGGATTTGCAGGAAGAGGTCCAGCACGCGGGCCTGGGTGGAGAGGTCCAGCGCACTCACCGGCTCGTCACAGACAATCAACTTCGGGGACAGGGCAAGCGCCCGGGCAATCGCAACGCGCTGGCGCTGGCCGCCGCTGAACTCCCGCGGGAGCCGGTGGATCGCGTCGGTGGGCAGGCCCACCTGGTCCAGGAGTTCCTTGACACGCTTCTTCGCAGCGCCCGCCTCCATGCCCTGCACGCCCAGCGGCTCAGCGAGAATGTCGCCAATTTCCAGCGCCGGGTTCAGCGAGGTGTACGGGTCCTGGAAAACTACTTGCAGGTCCCGGCTCAGCGTGCGGCGTTCCTTTCGGGACGCGTTGCTGATGTCGTTGCCTTCGAAAATCACTTTGCCGGCGGTGACCGGGGCCAGGCCCAGGACGGCGCGGCCAAGGGTGGTCTTGCCCGAACCGGACTCCCCCACCAAACCCAGGGTCTCCCCCTGGCCGATGGTGATGTTGATGTCCGTCAGGGCGCGGAAAGGCTTGGCCCGGAACCGCTTGCTGGGGTACTCCACCACCAGGTTCTCCACGGACAGCAGCGGGGACTTGCCTGTTGACTCAAGAGAGGCACTCATGCGACAGGCTCCTTCTGTGCTGCTGATCCAGGCTGTGCTGCTGATCCAGGCTGTGACACAAGCATGGTCATGGGGGTCTTTCCTTCGAGCATGGACCCCAGCAGGGTCTGCGTGTAGGGCTCTTTGGGGTTCCTGAGGATCTCGCGGACCGTTCCTTCTTCCACGAGCCTGCCGTTCTGCATAACCGCTACGCGATCGCAGAGATCGGCAACGACGCCGAAGTTGTGGGTCACCAGGATCACGCCGATGTTCAGGCGCTGCTGCAGTTCGCGCAGCAGGTCCAGCACATCTGCCTGGACGGTGACGTCCAGCGCCGTGGTGGGTTCGTCAGCGATCACCAGGTCCGGTTCGCAGCTGATGGCACCGGCGATCAGCACGCGCTGGGCCATGCCGCCGGAGACCTCATGCGGGTAGGCGTTGAAAGTGCGTTCCGGGTTGGTAATTCCGACGTCGGTGAGCAGCTTGAGCGCACGCTGGCGGGCTTCTGCCTTGGAGATTCCCAGCACGCGGACCATGGGCGTGACCAGTTGGTAGCCGATGGTGAAGGCCGGGTCCAGGTTGCTCATGGGTTCCTGCGGGATGTAGGAGATCCGCTTGCCGCGCAGTTTGGACAACCGCTCCTGGCTGACGCGGTCCTCGCCCGGCGCAACGGTGTAGTTGCCGTCGAACTGGATGGAACCGCCCACAATCCGGGCGTTGTCCGGCAGCAGGCCAAGGATGGAGAACGCGGTCTGGGACTTGCCCGAACCCGATTCCCCCACGATGCCCAGGATTTCGCCGCGGTCAACATGGAAGGAAACGTCGTCCACTACCTTCTTGATGGACCCATCTGCCTGCGGATAGCCGACGCCGAGGTTGGTCACCTTGACCAGGTGGTGTTCGGTTCCGGCGTCGACGGCGGCCACGGACTTCCGTGACTGGCGCGCCTTGGCGGGGTCCGCCGTCGTGCTTGCAGCAGTGACAATCTTCTTGCGGTGCTTGATCTTTTCGCCGTCTTCGAGGGCGTCGCGGATGGCGTTGCCCAGCAGGACCAGGCCGCCGATGGTCAGTGCCATGGCAAGCGCCGGCCAGAGCAGCAAAATCGGGGTGAGATAGACGTTCTTGAAGCCTTCGGAGAGCATGACGCCCCACGTGGCTTTGGTGGGATCGCCCAGGCCCAGGAACTCGAGTCCGGACTGGATGGCGATGGCAACTCCGGCGATGGCGGCGGTTTGGATGATGATGGGTGCGCGGACTACGGAGAAGATGTGGCGGGCGATGATGCTGAGGTCGGACAGGCCCGAAACCCGGGCGGCGTCGACGTAGAGCTCGTTCCGGACCGACTGCACGGCGGTGCGGGTGAGCCGGAAGTAGGAAGGACTGATGAGGACGCCGAAGGCGATCATGGAGATCCATACCGAGGGGCCGAAGGCTGCACGGATGGTGAGCAGGACGATCAGGCCGGGCAGGCTCATGAGGATGCTGACTACCCAGTTGGAGACGGCTTCGAATTTGCCTGCGTAATAGCCGGCGATCAGGCCTGCCGGGAGCCCGATGGCAATGGCGACGCCGGCACACAGGAGCGCGGACAACAACGTCAACTGTGCGCCGAAAAGCAGCCGGCTCCAGGTATCGCGCCCCGCACTGTCCGTGCCCATGATGTTGACCGAATCCGGGGCAGCCAGGGTTTTGGAGATATTGGCGAAGTTCTCTTCGAAAGGCGCGATCACCGGCGCAAGGATGGCCAGGGCCGCAATGGTCAGCAGGATCACCAGCGAAGCGATGCCCATGGGGTTCTTCAGGAGGCGGCGCATCACGGTGGAACGGACCACTGTGCCGCTCTGTCCTGATCCCTGCTTCGCTGCGAGGTCGGCACTGGCCGTTGTTACTGCAGCTGAATCTACGGAGTCGCTCATGAGACACGTACTTTCGGGTTGAGCCAACCATTGAGGATGTCCACCAGGAGGTTCACGACGATGACCACCACCACGGTGTACATCACCACTCCCATGACCACGGGAAGATCGGTTTGGGTAGTAGCGGCTACAGCCAGCGGGCCCATTCCGGGGAGGGCGAAGATCTGCTCGATGATCACCACGCCTCCCAGCATGCCGATCAGCTGAAGGCTCAGGACGGTCAAGCCTGCCGGTGCGGCGCTGCGGAGCACGTGCTTGAAGAGGATTTCACGCTCTCCAATGCCTCGGCTGCGCAGCGTCCGGACGTAGTCGCGCTCGAGCTGCTTGATCACGGCGGAGCGGATCTGCTGGGCACCACCGGTCACGCCGTTGATCAGCAAGGCGATGACGGGAAGGGTCATGGAGTAGACCCAGGCCTCCGGCCCCACCTCCGGGGAGATGGTGCTGGTGGCGGGGAAGAAGCCGAGCTGGATGGCCAGGATGGTTACCAGGAACACGCCGATCACGTAGCCGGGGATGGAGTCCCCCACGATCGCGCCGATCTGGACCACCCTGTCCACCCAGCCGCGCTTCACGGCTGCGGCAACACCGATCAGTGCTGCGCAAATGGCGATCAGGATCATTGCGGTGAAAACCATGGTCATGGTCACCGGGATACGGGTGGCCAGGGAGTTGGCCACCGGCTCCGAGGTGAACCAGGAAGCTCCAAGGTTGCCTGTCAGGGCGTCGCCCAACCAGGCGAAGTAGCGGACAAAGAGGGGCTGGTCGAGTCCGAGCTCCTGTTCCTTCAGGGCCACCTGTTCAGGCGTGGCCTGATCACCCAGGATGTTCTGGGCAATACTTCCGCTGGAGGTATACAGCAGGGTGAAGGTGAGGACCGAGACGACGAACAACACCACCAGACCACTGCCCAGTCTTTTCGCAATGAACTTGATCATGGGGTCCTACTTGGCGGGCGAGTAGTTGTAGATGGACGGAACGGCCTGCTGGACCTGCGGCGTGACGTTCACTTTGTCGTTGTGGTAGTACATCTGGTTCACACGGAACAGCGGGGCGAACCAAGCCTGTTCCACCACATATTTGTTCACTTCCTGGGCCAGCTTGCCGGCATCCGCACCACCGGTGCGCACGGCGGCGATCTTGGCCTCCAGTTCCGGGCTGGTGGTCTTGAACGGGTTGTAGAGGGCCTTGGTGGAGACGATCTGGTCGATCGCCACGGTGGGCTGTCCCTGGAAGAGGTTGTAGAAGAGTGCCGGGTACTTCTGGGCGGCAACATCGGAGGTGAAGGTGTTGGTGATTGCCGCACCCGGGTTCAGGGTGATGCCAACATCTGCCAGTTGCTGCTTCATGACCGAGATCAGGGTTTCACCACCGGGGAGGGTGGGAACGTCGATGCTGACCTTGCCCTCGAAGCCGGACTCCTTCAGGAGCTGCTTGGCCTTCTCGGGATCGTAGCTGTAGTAGTTCTCCAGCTCCTCGGTCCAGGCACCACTGTCCTTGCCGAACGGCTGCGAGGTGGGAGTGCCCTGTCCCAGCATGACCTGGTCCAGGATGGTCTTACGGTCAAAGGCGTGGTTGATGGCCTGGCGGACCTTGACGTTGGCCAGTGCCGGGTTTTTGGTACCGTCGCGGTCCAGCAGAAGCAGGCCGGACCAGTCAACCTGGTTGGTTTCAAGCTTCATTTTGGCGCCCTCGGCCTGCTTGCCGTTCTTGGGATCCAGCAGGGTGGCGTCAATCTGGCCGGACACCAAGGCGTTGGTGCGGGCCGTGGGATCGAGGAGGATCTTGAGCGTGAGCTTCTTGAACTTCTGGAGGTCCTTGTTCCAGTAATCCTCGCGGGCGGTGAACACGGACTGGGAGTCCTTCACCGAGGCTGCCTTGTCCATCACGTAAGGGCCGGAACCTACGGGAACGGTCTTGATGGCGTCGGTTCCCAGTGCGGCGGGGCTTCCCATCAGGCCTGCAGCCTGGCTGAGGAAGAATTCCAGGGCGGGCTCGGGTGCGGTGAGGTTGATGTCGATCGTGTCGGCATCCACCACGGCGACGTCGGAGACTGAGCTCAGCTGGGCCATCTGCGGACCGTTGGCCTTCTTGAAGTGGTCCATGTTCGCCTTGGCCGCAGCGGCGTCGAACTTGGCTCCGTCGCTGAAAGTAACGTCCGTGCGGAGGTCAACGGTGAGCTTGGTGTTGGTGTCGTTGTACTTCCACGCGGTGGCGAGCATGGGGCTGAGCTTGCCGTCCGGTTCGCGGAGGATCAGGGAATCATAAGCTGCTTGGTAGGGCTGGAGTGCGTGGCCGACGTGGGCCTGTGCCGGATCCCATGAGGTGAGGTCCCGAAGGGTGCCCAGGGTCAGGGCCGTGACGGTTTTGCTGCCGGCAGTGGAGCCATTTCCGGCGCCGGCACCCCCGCCACCACATGCGGTGAGCGCCAGGGAGGCGCTAAGGACGATGGCGGCTGCTGCCGCCTTGGGACCTAACTTCATTGTCGGCTCCTACTGAGTCTTTGCCTGATGCGAGTCAGAGCTTGGAGTGTGTGGCCTGGACCACATTTTTATTGGGTGTGGGATTTACAGTACGGACTTTGCCTGGTCTTGGCAACCGATTGTCAAAAGTTTCTTATATTGTTGCCAAACGTCGGGGCGGGACGTCTGGATTCATCACCGTGGTGGGGTGAAAACGGCGCGAAATCCTTGGATTTCAGGCGTTTTTACGCGGTTTTTGCTGGGTTAGCTGGGTTGGCTGGGGTTGGCTGCGGTTGCCTCAGCCCACCCGGTCCAGCATGTCCGGGTAGCTCTGCGCGTAAATGTCCTTGATGATGCCCAAGGACTTGCCTGCCTCGGCAGGGTTGATCCAGAACTGGCCCGGCTCCCCCAGCGTTGCGTAGAAGTCGGCGATCAGCAGCTCATGGGATACGCCCCAGTACGACCTTCCACCGGTTTCCGCCACCCGCTCCTGGATGACGTCAACCCTTCCGTCCGCATAGGTCACAGTGAGGTCGCCCCGCAGGCTGAGCGTCGCCTTCTCGGTAACGATGTCCAAGGTCACCGGAGCGTTGGCGGCGTTGGCCAGGGTCGCGTAGAAAACGCTCCGCGCACCGTTGACGTGCTCGGCAACGAACTCGGCAGTGTCTTCCACTTCGATCACTCCACCCAGCGAGCGCGTAGAGGCGTGGCCCTCCACTTTGGCTACATCACCTACCAGCCATTGGAGCAGGTCTACCGTGTGGATGGCCTGGTTCATCATCAGGCCACCCCCGCCTTCAGCCCAGGTGCCGCGCCATGGGCGGCTGCGGTAGTAGCTGCCGTCCCGGTGCCACATCACGGTTGCCGAGGCGCCGACCACCTGACCCAACGTGCCGCCGTCGAGCAGTTCATGCATTGCTTGCGACGTCGCGTTGTAGCGGTTCTGGAAGCAGACGCCGATCCTCGCCGGACTGCGTTCGGCCACCTCGACCAGCCGCCGCCCCTCCTCCAGCGTATGGGCCAGCGGCTTTTCGACGATCACGTTGACGCCGCGCTCCAGGCAGTCAGCCGCCACCGAGGCATGGAGGTGGTGCGGTGTACAGACATGGACGACGTCGGGACGCACCTTCTGGATCATGTCCAGGTAGTCCGCGTAGCCGGGGACGCCATGGGTGGCTGCCGCCGCTTCCAGCCTTTCGGGGTCGGTGTCGCAAACGGCCACCAACTCCACGTCCCCCAACGCCGATAGTGCCTGGAAATGGACGGTCGAGATGTCGCCGCAACCGATAACTGCCGCTGTAGGCATGTCCTGCTCCTTCGAAGGATGATGCTGAATTGTTGGGGGCCGGCCGTCAGGCCAGGGTCACGCCGCTCTTGCTTGCCAGGCCGGCAAAGGCCCGGGCTGCGATGCCGAACGCCACCGGGCCGGAGTATCCGCCGAGTTCGTGGGCGCTGGCCAGATGAGGCTCCAGGGAAGCGAAGCCGGTGTAGCCATCGGCTGCGAGGGCAGCAATGGTGGCGTCCAGTTCGCCGTCGCCTTCGCCGGAGGGAACAACTTCGCCTGTAGTGGCGATCGCATCCTTGACCTGCAGGTATTCAAGGTAGGGGCGGAGCAGTGCATAGCCCTCGGTGTACGGCTTGACGCCTACCTGGACGAAGTTGGCGTTGTCCCAGGCGACCCGCAACGCCGGCGAGCCAACTGTTTCCATGATGTCCAGGACTCGTTCAGGGGTATCGCCGTAGATGCCCTTTTCGTTTTCGTGCAGCAGAACCACGCCGCTGGCCTCCGCTTCAGAGGCCAAGGCGGTCATCCGTTCCATCACGGCATCCCGGACCTCTTCCTGGCTCTGGTCCTCACCGCGGTAGAAGGAGAAGATGCGGACGTACTGGGTGTCCAGGGCTTTGGCGACGGAGATGATCTGGCGGAGCCGGGTGAGTTCGTGCTCCACTGGCAGGCTGACATCCACTTTGCCGATGGGGCTGGCCACGGCCGAGACCTTGAGTCCGTTCTGGTCCAGTATTTCCTTGAGTCGGTGGACAGCATCAGGCTCCAGCTCGGACACATTGGTGCCCCAGGCGCTGCGGACTTCAATGTGAACTGCGCCGAGGGCCAGCAGCACAGCGGCCTGGACAGAGGGATCTGGATCTACTTCGTCGCCGAAACCGGACAGGCTCCACACGGCTTGGGGGTGGGTCACGAATTCTCCTAGGTAGCCCGTGATGCCACCGGCCGGAGCACGGTGACGCAGTTCACAGGAGTGTCTTGTCCCCACGAGTTTAGCCATCTTGGCACGAAGTTGACAACCGATTGCCATATTCGGCCAAGCTGTGGCATTCTTGACCCACGGTGTGGCAGTGGTCACAGCCGGATGATCTTTTGTCGTTCCGGAAGGAACGCCCATGTTTGCTGTTCAGAGAGGAACGCCCATGGCGACGCAACCCATGGCGACAGGCCGGCCTGCCACCATCCATGACATCGCTGCGCTGTGCGGCGTTGCGGCGTCCACTGTTTCACGGGCCCTCGCCAATCCTGAGCGCGTCAATATCCGCACCCGGGAGCGGATCCAGGCTGCCGCCGTCGAACTCAACTACACGCCGAACTCCCAGGCGAAAGCCTTGAGTTCGGGGAAGACCGGAGCTGTTGGCGTCCTGGTTCCGGATATCACCAACCCCTTCTACTTCGACCTCATCCGCGGTACCCAGTTGCAGCTCAAGGCCGCCGGTTACACGCAGTTGCTGGTGGATACCGAGGAATCGGACGAAGTTGAGGCGAGCACGCTGGAGCAGCTGCGCAAGAGCGCCGACGGCGTCATTGTGGCAGCATCGCGACTCAACGACGACTCGCTTGCCGCTGCCGCCGCCCTGATGCCGATGGTCACCGTCAACCGCGACGTCGACGGCGTCCCGGCAGTCATCATCGACACCCCCTCGGCCATGCCACAAGCCCTGGACCACCTGATTTCCTGGGGCCACACATCCGTTGCCTATGTCTCCGGTCCGGCCGTGTCCCAGTCCAGCGCCCGGCGATGGGACGCACTCTCCGCAGCCGCGGAGGAACGCGGAGTCGAGGTCCGCCGGCTTGGACCGTTCGCGCCCAAGACCCAATCAGGCGCAGCCGCGGCCGACGCCGCCGTCCACAGCGGGGTCACTGCATGCATCGTCTTCAACGACCTCATTGCCATTGGCATGCTGCAACGGCTCCGCGAACGCGGCCTCCGGGTGCCCGAGGACATGAGCATCGTGGGCTGTGACGACATCTTCGGGGCGGATTTCTGCAATCCGCCGCTGACCACCATGAGCTCGCCCATTGAGCAGGCCGGCCGGGTGGCTGTGTCCATGCTGCTGGCCCAGTTGAATCCACTCGCCGGGGGCGGGAACCGGAACCGCTCCGTCATGCCCACCCACCTCACGGTCCGGGGCTCAACGGGTCCCGTGCCCACCACTTAGGGTGAATCGCCGCCCGTCTCCTCCACCTGAGCGAATCATCAGCGCAGCCGAATCACCAGCGCAATATGGTTGAGCGTTCGTGACACGGCTGACTAGTGTTGGACCATGCGCGAACTCCAGGAAAAGATCATTGAAGAAATGGGCGTCCAGCCCCGGATCGATCCCGCGGAGGAGATCCGGCAACGGGTTGCCTTCCTGAAGGATTACGTCAAGGCAACCGGCACCAAGGGCTTTGTCCTGGGTATCTCCGGAGGCCTTGATTCAACCCTTGCCGGGCGCTTGGCACAGCTGGCAGTCGAGGAGCTCCAGGCCGACGGCGTGGAAGCGAACTTCGTGGCTGTCCGGCTCCCCTACGGCGTCCAGCACGACGAAGACGACGCCCAGGCCGCACTGGACTTCATCAAAGCCAAGACCGAGTGGACCTTCAACATCGCCCCCGCCGTTGACGGTTTCGAGGACGAATTCCAGAAGACCACCGGCGCCGAAATTTCAGACTTCCATAAGGGCAACACCAAGGCCCGTGCCCGCATGATCGCGCAGTACGCTTTGGCCGGCGAACACAATTACCTGGTGATCGGTACCGATCACGGCGCCGAGTCCGTCACGGGCTTCTTCACCAAGTACGGCGACGGCGGTGCCGACATCCTTCCGCTGTTCGGCCTGAACAAGCGCCAGAACCGGACCCTCCTTGCCGAATTGGGCGCTCCCGCCCGCCTATGGCAGAAGGTTCCCACCGCCGACCTCTTGGACGACAAGCCCGGCCGCACCGACGAAGACGAGCTCGGCATCACCTACGACCAGATCGACGACTACCTCGAGGGGCGCGACGTCACCGACGCAGTGGCCGAACTCATCGAACAGAAGTACCTCCGGACGCGCCACAAGCGCACCGTTCCAGTGACCATCTTTGATACCTGGTGGAAATAGGCGCACCAAAACCACCGCATTCAGAACCACCGCGTTCAGAACCACCGCGCTGACAAACCACGACGGCGGGTGCCGGCTTCCGTACGGAAGTCCGCACCCGCCGTCGTGCTTTAACAAACCCTCTCGCACATCCCCCACCCCTCCGGCCAACCCTCTCGCACATCCCCCACCCCTCCGGCCAACCCTCTCGCACATCCCCCACCCCTCCGGCCAACCCTCTCGCACATCCCCCACCCCTCCGGCCAACCCTCTCGCACATCCCCCACCCACTTCCCCACGCTCAGCTCTTGACGTCCCGATAGTTACCGATATATCGTTAACTATCGCCGATACTTCTTCGGTGATTCACAACCGAAAGGACGATGCTGCTATGAAAGGCATCAACGAAAACAACAACTCATTCCCTGAGCACGACCACGGACATCCCGAACACGGGCATGGCAGAGGCCGCTTCAATCGAGGCAAAGGCCGGCGCGGTCCGGGCGGTCACGGTGGTGGCGGATTTGGTCCGGGCTTCGGTCCGGGCGGTTTCGGCCCAGGTTTTGGCCCCGGCTTCGGACCAAGGGGCTTCGGTCCCGGCGGTTCACGTCGAGCCAACCGTGGCGACGTCCGGGCAGCGATCCTCTCGCTCCTGGCAGAGGCCCCGTCCAACGGCTACGGCCTGATCAAGACCATCGCGGAGAAGACATCCGGTGCCTGGCGTCCCAGCCCCGGCTCGGTCTACCCCACGCTGCAGCAGCTGGTGGACGAGGAACTGATCGTCGCCGTCGGCGAAGGCCGCCGCACCGAGTTCACGCTTACTGACGACGGCAAGGCCTACGTCGCCGAGCACGAGGAAGAACTTGCCAACGCCTGGAACACCGAGGCCGATGGAACAGGGGCGGCCTTCCACCAAAGCGTCGGCAAGCTCATGGGAGTCATCCACCAGTTCCGCTCAGCGGCTACTGAGGAACAGCGGCAGGCAGCGATCGAAAAGCTCGACGAAACCCGCCGGGCGCTCTACCTGATCCTGGCCGACTAATGCCTGCTGAGGTCCTCTTGACCTTGACGTAACGTCAACCTCTACTGTCGAAGTACAAGCACAGAACGGGGGACGCATGGACTGGTCAATCCAGGAAATCGCCAGGATCGCAGGAACAACCAGCCGCACGCTGCGTCACTACGACGACATCGGGCTGCTGAAACCAAGCCGGACCGGGCATAACGGCTATCGCTACTATGACGGTCCGGCGCTGGTTCAGCTCCAGCGCATCCTCCTGCTCCGGGAACTCGGACTTGGCCTGCCGGCCATCGCCGAAGTACTGGATCGCGAGACGGACACCGTCAAAGCGCTGAGCAGCCATCTGGATTGGCTCGCACAGGAGCAGGACAGGCTGACCCGGCAGATCGCCTCCGTTCGGCAAACCATCGACACAATGAAAGGGGATGGAAAGTACATGGCACAGGACATGTTTGACGGCTTCGACCACACTCAGTACAAAGACGAGGTGGAGGAGCGCTGGGGCAAGGACGCCTATGCCGCCAGTGATTCATGGTGGCGCGGGATGAGCGCAGACCAAAAGACGGAATGGAAGGACCGCGTCCAGAGGCTTGGCGCGGACTGGATGTCTGCAGCAGAGTCCGGAGTTGCACCTGACAGCGCCGAAGCGCAGGACCTGGCTCGCCGTCACGTCGAGTGGCTCCGCGGCATCCCGGGAACCCCGACGGCGGTACCTGGCGGAGACGTCAAAGGTTACGTCACGGGACTCGGTGAAATGTATGTAGCGGACCCCCGGTTTGCGGCCAATTACGGCGGGGAAACGGGAGCGTCATTCGTCAGGGATGCCCTGCGGATCTATGCCGAAAAGAACCTCTAGGCGCTCAGGATGCGGTGACCGGGGTTAGGCAATAGTGTGGCGGAATGGGTACAAGCACCGCGAAGTCCGGCCAACAGGTAGACAGACAGAAGCGCATTCTCGAAGCGGCACTGGAGCTGCTGTCCCGCCACGGCATTTCGGGCATCAACATGCGGGCTGTGGCACGTGAAGCCGGCGTCGCACTCGGGCTGGTCAATTACTACTACGAAGACAAATCGAGTTTGATCCGCGCGGTGCTCCACCAGATCGAAGAGCATGACCTCCTGCTGGTGGAGCCGTCGCCTACCTCAACCCCGGACGAACAACTCCGCGGCTCCCTTCGTCGCGTTGCCGACCCGGGGCTCCTGACCACGCCGTACCTTTCACTCCGCCTCCACTTATGGGCCCTCGCCCAAGCCGACGAGGAGTTTGCCCGGATCAACGCCGCAGCCTTTGACAGGTATCTGCAAGGGCTTGCGGCATTGATCGGCAATGCCATTCCCGGACTGTCACCTGATGAGGGCCGGGAGCGGGCGGCCGACATCGTGGTGGTGCAGAACGGGATGTGGCTCACCACCCTCCTGGGGATCGACAAGGCAGCAATCGAGCGCGGAATTGCCCGCACCGAAGAGATTGCTTTCGCCCCTTCGCAGCACCAGCCCGGGTCTTAGTCCTCCGGAAGAAACGACGACGGCGGCAGCACCGCCGTCGTCGTCTGCCTTCCAAGGCGCGCCCATGGGCAATTCCGAGGTGACAACGCTGTCCAACTCGTTCTATTTCTTGGGATCAAATTCGAATACCGCCTAGACCGTTGACTTGTCCAGCGGACATATCGTAGCTTTCCAAGCACTGACAACGTTGTCTATTTGGGGATAGGCACGCGCGATGAAGGGCGCCTGGAAGACCATGACTAAATCAACGATGAATAGGGTGCGGGCAGCGACGTCTGCGCTAACGCTGGCGGGCCTGACGCTTTCCGGCATCATGGCCGGTGTTGCTCCGGCCTCTGCGGCATCGGAAGTGGGAAGCGAAGAGTTTCGACCTGCTTACCACTACACCCCCGCGAAGAATTGGATGAACGACCCCAACGGGATGGTTTTCCATAAGGGCGTTTACCACCTGTTCTACCAGCACAACCCTTCCGGGAACACATGGGGAAATATGTCATGGGGGCATGCGACCTCGAAGGACCTGGTGCACTGGGAGGAGCAGCCCCTTGCCCTCTCCACGGATGCGCAGGAGGACGTCTTCTCCGGCAGCATAGTGGTTGATAAAGACAACACATCGGGCTTCGGGACCAAGGAAAACCCGGCACTGGTAGCCATCTACACCAGCGCCTATAAGGAACCTTCCCCGTACCGCGGCCTGCAGGCCCAGTCCCTGGCCTACAGCGTCGATGATGGCCGGACGTGGACCAAGTACTCGGGAAACCCTGTGCTGAACCGCAATTCAGCCAACTTCCGGGACCCGAAGGTGTTCTGGTACGACAACCCGTCCGGCGGTGGCTACTGGGTCATGACGGCTGTCGAATCACAGGATCACAAGGTTGTCCTCTATAAGTCCGGCAACCTCAAGGACTGGACTGCCCTGAGCGAATTCGGGCCCGCCAACGCCACCGGCGGGCAGTGGGAATGTCCGGATCTGTTCCCGCTGGCGGTGGATGGGGACAAGAACAACATCAAGTGGGTCATGGTGGTCAATATCAACCCCGGCGGCGTCGCCGGAGGCTCGGCCGGTCAGTACTTCGTGGGGAACTTTGACGGCACCACCTTCACTTCCGAAACCACCGAGCCAGCGGCCGAGGCACCGACCGGCACGCCCCTGGCAGGCTTCAACGACGGCACCTATAACGGCTGGGCCCTCAACAACGAGGCAGGCAACTGGAAGAACGGGCCTTTTGGTGATGCTCCCGCTGCAGGCTCCCTGCCCGGGCAGAGTCCAGTGACCGGATTCGCCGGACCAGGGCTGATCAACTCATTCAACGACGGCGATTGGCCCATGGGTTCCATGCAGTCACCAACGTTTACGGTCACCGACGACTACCTGAACTTCCTCGTCGGCGGCGGCAAGCACCCCCGCGTCTCGGACAAACTGGACAACACCCCGCCCCCGGGAGAGTTGAAGTTTGACGGCTTCGAGGTTCCCGACGGCACAACGCTGGCCACTGCCGGCTGGACCGGAACAGGCGACCTGACCCCCAATTTCCAGCCAGCCACCAGCGGCGGGGATTACTACATCGGCGCCAAGAGAATCAACACGTTCGAAACCGGCGCCGTGCCCGGCGACGACCGCCAGGGCACCCTTACCTCCCCCGCCTTCCCGATCACAAAGAACTTCATGTCCATGCTGGTGGGAGGCGGCAACCGTGCGGCGGACTCCGGCCAGACCCTGGCCGTTCAGCTGCTCGTCAACGGCAATGTGGTCCGCTCCCTGGCCGGTGACAACGCGGGATTGCTGAACTGGAAAGGCTGGGACGTCTCGGAGTTCGCGGGACAGAATGCCCAACTGCGGATCGTTGACCAAGCTACGGGCGGGTGGGGCCATCTGACCCTTGACCACGTCATGTTTACGGACACCGCCGCGGTCCTCCGGTCCGACGAGGAGACGGTGAACTTGGTGGTCAACGGACAAGTTGTCCGTAGCACCACCGGCAACGACAGTGAAAGCCTGGATTGGGCCTCATGGGATGTGAAGGAATTCGTTGGCCAACAGGCACACATCAAGGTGGTCGACAACAACAGATTCGGGTGGGGGCACATCCTCGCTGACGAGTTCACGGCCAGCTCCACGGCAGCCAAGTCCCGGCTGGAGTCCTACGACTGGCTGGACTACGGCCGTGACTACTACGCGGCAGTGTCCTTCTCCAACATGCCCGATAACAGGCGGGTCATGCTCGGCTGGATGAACAACTGGGATTATGCCAACAACATCCCCACCAACCCTTGGCGCAGTGCGATGTCGCTGCCCCGGGAGGTGCAGCTGACCCAGACACCTGACGGGCCACGCCTGGCCCAAAACGTGGTCAAGCAAGTGGACAAGCTCGCGAAAAAGCCCAGCTACACGGACAAGAAGGGCGGCGCCATCAAGGCCGGAACAACCCCGCTGCCCGCGGCCACATCAGGTCAGGTACAACGCGTGGACCTCACTTTTGCGCCCGGCACGGCGAAAAAGTCAGGCATCACAGTACTGGGCGACGGCAACTCCTCCACCGTCATCGGCTACGACTCCAGCACCGGCAAAGTCTTTGTTGACCGCACAAAGTCCGGAAACACCACTTTCCATCCGGCCTTCCCTTCGGTTGAGGACGCCCCTGTCACCCTGGACAAGAAGGGCAATGTCACCCTGCAGGTGTATGTGGACCGCTCATCGGTGGAAGTATTCGCTGGTGACGGCCTCCGGACCATCACCGATCAAGTATTCCCCAACCCCGGAGCGGACAAGATGGCGCTCTTCGCGGAGGGTGGAAGTGCGCAGCTGAAGTCCCTCACCGTGACCCCCATGGAAGGATCGATGTTCCTTCCGGGAAAGAAGTAACACTCCCCGCATGACAAAGAAGGCGGCCGGCATTTGCCGGCCGCCTTCCTTTGCATCATGGCTATGCCAGTGGTTTCAGCCAGGTCAGCTCAGAGCCATTGCCTTCGATGTGTTCGGCCAGTTCCGCATTGAACTCCCGGCCGTAATCGGCACCGATGTGCTCCTGGAATGCTTGCTCGTCCTTGTAGACCTCGAAGACAAAGTACTCGCGCGCGTTGGTTTCCCGCGTGTAAGGCAGGAACATCACGTTCCCCGGTTCGTTCCGAACGTGCTCCGTGAGCGTAGCCATCATTTCCGCGACGCGGGATTCACTGCCTTCCTTGACGGTGAACTCTGCATACAGTGTTTTGGTCATAGCCAGTCCTTTACTTGGTTGCTGTGGGATTGTTTTTCTGGCCTGGAGGAGTATTTGTCCGGATCAGCTGAGGGGACGGATTTCACCGGAGCCACGCTGTATCAATTCGGTGGGGATGACATAGGTCCGGGCGGGGTTCGCGTCGCCGTCGATCCGTGCAAGGATCCGCTCAGCTGCAAGCTTGCCGATGCGTTCAGGGTGCTGGGCGATCACGGTGATCCCGGGGTCCATCATGTCGGCCAGCGTGAAATCATCGAACCCGATGAGGGCAATCTTGTGATGCAGTCCAAGGGCTTTAAGGGCCCGCATTGCGCCAAAGGTCACCAGGTTCTGACTGGAGAAAATCGCCGTCGGAGGGTTTTCCGAGGTGAGTAGTTCGTGAGCGGCCCGAAAGGCGGTTTCCTCATCGTGCAGGTTCTCCCGAACTGCGACACCGGAGGTGGAAATGCCTGCACGCCCGACGCCGTCCAGGAATCCGGTCCGGCGCTTCCCGGCAGTCTGGATATCCGTCCGGTCACCAAGGTAGGCCAGCCGGGTATGTCCGTGCTCGATGAGGTGGGCCGCCGCGTTTGCCGCACCGACTTCGTTGTCAGTGACTACCGCGTCAGCTTCGATACCCGCCGGCTCACGGTCAATGAATACCAGTGGCAGGTCCCGGGAGTGCTCCGGGATCATGTAGGCCTGGCTCTTGGCAATGGTGGTCAGGACAAGCCCGTCAACCCTGCGGCCCAGGAAAGCTGAAATAAGCTTCTTCTCCCGCTCGGGATCGTCATCCAGGCTGGCGGCGAAGACGGCAATTCCGCGCACAGCCAGGGCGTCTTCCATGGCCCTGTGGATTTCTCCACTGAACGGGTTGGACACGCTCGGGAGCAGCAGGCCTATGGACTGGGTCTTGCGTCCGGAACGCTTGAGGCTGCCCGCGGTGATGTCCAATTGGTACTGCAGTTGTTCGGTGGCCCGGATGACGCGCTGCCGCGTGGCCTCGGAGACCCCCGGCTCGTCGTTGACTACGCGGGAGACCGTCTTGATCCCAACGCCGGCAAGATCCGCCACGTTCTTCATCGTTGGGCGCTTGCGCCCGGAATCCGGTTGGTAACGATTAGACACCGTTGTCAACTTGCTGCTCCTCACCTTGATTTAATACTTGACTCTATCGTGTGAGCTTGCTTACATGTTACCTGACAACGTTGTCAGCCGCAGAAGATGCGCCGCCAACAGCCACAAAAACAGGAGTTTCAATGTTGAGTTCCACAGTCAAGCAGTCCGCCCGGACCCGCCTTCTTGCCGCCGGCGCAGTCCTGACGCTCGGCGCACTTAGCCTCACAGCCTGCGGAGGCGGCTCCACCCCTTCAGCCAGTGGGGGCTCCGATGAAAAGATCGGCGTTTCGCTGATCGTCAAGACCACGTCCAACCCGTTCTTCGTTTCCATGCAGGATGGCGCGAAGAAGGCTGCAGAGGCCGACGGCGTCGACCTCAAGCTTGCTGCTGGCAAGGCCGACGGCGACGAGGACACCCAGATCCAGGCTATTGAAAATGCTATTTCCAAGGGTGACAAGGGAATCCTCATCACCCCCAACGGCCCGTCCGTCGTCGATGCCCTGAAGAAGGCCAAGGACGCCGGCCTGTTCGTTATTGCGCTCGACACTCCCCCGGACCCGGCCGACGCCGCGGACATCACCTTCGCCACGGACAACTTCAACGCCGGCGAGCTGATCGGCAAGTGGACCGCTCAGCAACTGGCGGGCAAGAAAGCCGTCATCGCCCTCATTGACCTCTTTGACGACAAGGTGGTCTCGGTGGATTACAACCGCGACCAAGGCTTCCTGACCGGACTGGGCATCGACACCGCGGATAAGAAGAAGAACGGCGACGAAGCCAAGGCCGGAAAATACACCGGCGGCAAGGGCGGCGAGTACGAGATCGTCGGCAGCCAGGCATCCCAGGGCGCCGAAGACGGTGGACGTACGGCAATGGAAACCCTGCTGGCCAAGAACCCCAATGTCAACGTTGTCTACACGATCAATGAGCCGGCTGCAGCTGGCGCCTTCGAGGCCCTGAAGTCCGCCGGCAAGGAAAAGGATGTCCTGATCGTCTCCATTGACGGCGGCTGCACCGGCGTAAACAACGTCAAGTCCGGCGTGATCGGCGCAACTGCGCAGCAGTACCCGGTCAAGATGGCCGAGCTGGGCGTAAAGGCAATTGTTGACCTGGCAAAGACGGGTAAAAAGCCGGCCAACTCCGATGGCCTGGACTTCTTCAACACCGGGGTGGAGCTGGTCACTGACAAGCCCGCCGATGGCGTCAAGAGCATCACCACCACCGAAGCATCCCAGATCTGCTGGGGCAAGTAACCCCATTCCACCCCGGGGAGGCGCACGAAGCAGCGCCTAAAGCAGCGCCTCCCCGGGTACCAGCAGTTACAGAACATGGAAGTTCAGGAGCAACCTAAAGTGACCCAGCAACAGACCGCCGGCCCCCCGAGCGCCGGGCATGCTGACTTGGCCGAGGAATTCCTTGACCGACAGACCCCCCTCAGCAAAATCCGCAACATCCTCCACCGCTACCCGGCCCTCAGCCCGGCCATTGTCCTGCTGATCGCCGTGGTTGTCTTCGGGCTCCTCAATGACCGGTTCCTCCGCGTTGAGAACCTTTCCCTGATCACCCAGCAGGTTGCCGTGGTCGGCACCCTGGCGATCGCCCAGACCTTGATCATCCTGACAGCGGGAATCGACCTCTCCGTGGGCGCAGTGATGATCCTGTCGTCCATGGTGATCGCGCAGCTTGCCGTCAGCAACGGCCTCCCGGGTCCGATTGCGCTGTTGGCCGGCCTCGTCGTCGGGCTCGGTTCCGGTGCCCTGAACGGATTCCTGGTAACAAGGTTCCGGCTGCCCCCGTTCATCGTCACGCTGGGAACACTGAACATCTTCATCGCTTTGACGCTGCTTTACTCCGGCGGAAGCACCGTGCGTGGCTCGGCAATGCCGGACATGCTCACCTGGCTCGGAAGCACCTTCCCGATCGGGCCAGTCCGGATCTCAACCGGTGTGGTCATGATGCTGCTCCTGTATGTGGCCGTTGCCTTCATCCTGGGCAAGACCGCCTGGGGACGGCACGTCTACGCTGTGGGTGACGACAAGGAAGCGGCCCGCCTCGCCGGCATTCCCGTCAACCGGGTCCTGATGAGCGTCTACCTTGCCGCGGGTGCAGTCCTGGCTGTCGGTGCCTGGATCCAGATCGGCCGCACCAACGCTGCAAGCCCGAACGCCGGCGTCGATTTGAACCTGGACTCCATCACCGCCGTCGTGATTGGCGGCACCAGCCTCTTCGGTGGGCGCGGCTCGATCTGGGGCTCGTTGCTCGGTGCGCTGATTGTCGGTGTGTTCCGCAACGGCCTGTCCCTCGCCGGCCTGGACGTCCTCTATCAGACCCTCGCTGTAGGCATCCTGATCATCATTGCCGTGTCCGTCGATCAGTGGATCCGAAAGGTCAAGTCATGACCACCACAGAATTTGAAGCTCCCCGCACCGAAATCCGCGAGCCCATCCTCAAAGCGAGGAACCTCGTCAAGACGTTCGGCCGCGTTGTAGGTCTCGACGGCGTCAGCCTGGACCTCTACCCCGGCGAAGTCCTGGCCGTCATCGGCGACAACGGCGCCGGTAAGTCCACGCTCATCAAATGCCTTACGGGCGCTGAAGTTCCCGACACCGGGGAGCTTTTCGTCTCCGGACAACAGGTCCACTTCAAGCGGCCCCAGGACGCCCGCGTCCACGGCATCGAAACCGTCTACCAGAACCTGGCGGTTTCACCGGCCCTCGATGTCGCCTCCAACCTGTTCCTTGGCCGCGAAGAGCGCCTGCCCGGACTGTTGGGAAGCCTGTTCCGAATGCTCGACACCAAAGGCATGCGCAGAAAAGCCAAGGAAGAGCTGACCCGGCTGGGCATTTCCACGCTGCAGGACGTCACCGTACCGGTAGAGAACCTCTCCGGTGGCCAGCGTCAGGCAGTC
This sequence comes from Arthrobacter sp. TmtSoilC79, assembly GCF_059739405.1. Classification (NCBI taxonomy): domain Bacteria; kingdom Bacillati; phylum Actinomycetota; class Actinomycetes; order Micrococcales; family Micrococcaceae; genus Arthrobacter; species Arthrobacter sp. TmtSoilC79. The sequence continues at coordinate 4,172,820 of NZ_AP046051.1, forward strand.
GCCGTGGCCCGTGCAGCGGCGTTCGGATCCAAAGTGGTGGTTCTCGATGAGCCGACAGCCGCTTTGGGTGTCCGTGAATCCAACCAGGTGCTCCAACTGGTCCGGGACCTCCGCGACCGCGGCCTGCCGGTTATCCTGATCAGCCACAACATGCCGCATGTGTTCGATGTTGCAGACCGCATCCACATCCAGCGCCTGGGCAAGTGCGCGGCGACCATCACCCCGCAATCCCACACCATGACCGACGCCGTCGCCATCATGACAGGTGCGGCAAAAGCCTGACGGCCGCACCGGGCTTTCCGTTCCACACGGAACCCCTGTCCCCGTCCGCGGACCTGCCACCAGGTCCGCGGACGGATCCATCCCTGCCGCCCCACCGATCAGGCGGCAACCCGACGAAAGAACCAAGATGCACAACCCTTACCCGGGCGGATCAGCCCAAAACCCACTGGACGTCCTCGTTATCGGCGAGGCCTTGGTGGACATTGTGAATACCCGGGAAGGACGCATCAGCTACCCTGGCGGGTCACCCGCCAACGTCGCCTATGGCCTGGGCCGCCTCGGGGTGCCCACCGGGCTGCTCACAGCGATCGGCGAGGACGAACACGGCGCCGCCATCACGTCCCACCTTCACAGCGCCGGTGTCCAACTGCTTCCCGGATCTACTTCCCTCACGCGCACCGCCACAGCCACCGCCACCCTCGCAGCGGACGGCTCGGCCAGCTACGAGTTCGACATCCTGTGGGAACTCCCACCCGTGGCACCAGCCATGATCCCGAAAGTCCTGCACACCGGATCCATCGCCACGTTCCTCGCCCCGGGAGCGGCCAGCGTACGAACCCTCCTTGAGCAGAGCCACGACTCATGCCTGGTCACTTACGACCCCAACATCCGTCCAGCGCTCCTTGGCAGCCACGCCGAAGCACAGCAGACATTTGAGGACCTGCTCCCCCTCATTGACGTCATCAAACTCAGCGACGAGGACGCGCAGTGGCTCTATCCCGAATCCTCGCCGGACGACGTCGCTTCCCGCCTGCTCAACCACGGCGCCCGGATGGCCGTCATCACCCGTGGTGCCGAAGGTGCACTCCTTGCCACTCCGGGGGCGCGCGCCACCATTCCCTCTGTGAAGACCAACGTCGCGGACACCATCGGTGCCGGTGACTCCTACATGGCCGCCCTCATCTTTGAGCTGCTGGCCCGGGGTGAAAAGGCGTTTGCACCAACAGCCCTCGGCGACATCGGACAAACAGCAGCCGTGGCCGCAGCGATCACCGTCAGCAGGCCCGGCGCCAATCCTCCTACCTCCGCTGAACTTCAAGCGCGTTTGGAAGGGCTCAAACAGCAGCCGCTGGCCGTCGTCTAAGCCGGGGCAGAACTCCCCATGGCACTGCTGCGGGCCGACGCCTACGATGTCAGTGGACCACTCGGTCCCCTTTAGTCACTTTTTTGGGGAAAAGGACCATACCCATGCCGTTGCAGCGACGTGCCGCCCACCATCCGATTCGAAGTACGCGGCAGGGGGTGTGGGCCATCCTGACGGCAGTCGTCCTGGTGGCTGCGGGCCTCTTCGCCGGCGCCGCGCCCGCTTCGGCCGCGACGTACACCTTCAAGGGAGTCGTCAAGGGAAAACTGACAGCCACCGCAACGGCAACTCCGCTGGGCGACGTCTGGGTGGGTGCATACACCAACGACGAACGGGCCTCCTACGTGGCCGGCGCCTGGTCCGCGGCCGATGGCTCGTACAGTTTCACCGTGCCTGCGGCCGGCAGCTACAAGATCTGGACAACCTGCAGCACCGGGCCCTGTTCGGCCACCTACGCGGATGAGTGGAACGGCAACCAGTCCAGTTCCTACGGTTCGACGCCGGTTGCCGTCACCGACGCTGCCCCCACCACCACTTTCAACCCGCAGTTGGAAGCCTTCGGCAGCATGACCGGGCGGGTCACCAATAAGGCCGGCCAGCCACTGACTGCTGTGTCCGTTTCAGCCTCGCCCAACAACGGCGGACAGATCAGCAGCACCAAGCCCGATGCCAACGGCTACTTCACCCTGACAAAGATCCCGCCCAACCAGGCATACATCAGCGTCCGGGACGAGTCCGGCCAGCGCCTCTACCTGGAGCAATACTGGACCGGCACGGCAATGGTGGATACCTACACCGTTGCCACCGTCCCCGCGGGGGTCAAATGGACCAACGTGAACTTCGTCCTCAAGGATGAAACCGTCATGGAGGCCACCGTCGTCGATCCCGCGGGTGCGCCGATTGCCGACGTCGGCTACAGCCCGTACGTCTACAACGACGCAACGGCAGCATGGGAAGGTCCCCAAATGGGACCGCTGACCTCGGATGCGCAGGGCAAGATCTACTGGCGCATGACAGTAGGCAGGAAGTACAAGCTCTGCGTCTCGGACACTGTCTACGAGGGCGCACCCCGCGAAAAGCGATACAAGGCCGAGTGCTATGACAACACTGCCACGCTGGACACGGCCACCGTCCTGACGGCAACTGCTGCCGGACAGCGCATCAAGCTGACCATGCAGCTGGACGTTGCAGGGTTGTCGCTGACACCTGACAGGCCGTTTGTTTATGGTTCAGCCCAGGCCGGACAGAAACTCACGGTCGATCCCGGCGTTTGGGGTCCGGCTCCGGTGACGCTCGCCTACCAATGGCAGCGTTCCAAGGACGGCGCAGTCGCCCAAGACATTCCCGGCGCCACCACCACTGTCTACATTCCCACCGCCGCCGATGCCGGCTACGACATCTGGGCCAAAGTCACCGGGACCAAGACCGGCTATGCCTCCTACACCACCTCGGTTCACGGCGGTAAATCGGGAGCCGAGGCTGTCACGGCTTCGAAGCCCTTCACCCTTCTGGGCACCCCGGTCGCCGGGAACACCCTGACCGTTGACCACGGAACCTTGACCCCTGCACCTGATTTTGGCCCCTACTACGACTGGTTCGTCAACGGCGTGCAGGACCATAGGACCAATGGCCCCGCGTTCCTTCTCCAGGCTTCCGACGCCGGCAAGAAAGTCACGGTACGGCTCAGCGTCCACGACTGGCCGTTGCAGCCCTACTATGGCCAGGCCAGCGTCACTGTCGCCGCAGGGACCCTGACTGCTCCTGTTCCCACCGTTTCCGGAACAGCGAAAGTTGGCTCGACGCTCACCGCTGTTCCCGGGACATGGGGACCTGCCCCCGTGACGCTGGCCTACCAGTGGTTCCGCAGCGGCGTCGCCATCACAGGTGCCACGTCAGCTACTTACGCCTTGGCTGCCGCGGATCTGGGCAAGACCATGACCGTCAGGGTCACCGGAACCAAGACGGGATTCACGACGACGGCGAAGACTTCCGCTGCGACCGCAGCCGTCGCGGCGGGCACGTTGACCGCACCGGTGCCGACCGTATCCGGAACAGCGAAAGTTGGCTCGACGCTCACCGCTGTTCCCGGCGCATGGGGACCTGCCCCGGTGACGCTGGCCTACCAGTGGTTCCGCAGTGGCGTTGCGATCACAGGTGCCACATCGGCCACCTACGCCTTGGCTGCTGCCGACTTGGGCAAGACCATGACCGTTCAGGTCACGGGAACCAAGGCCGGATTCACCACCACGGCGAAAACCTCCACTGCCACTACTGCCGTGGCGGCAGGCACGCTGACCGCTCCCACCCCGACGATCTCCGGGACGGCAAAGGTGGGCTCTGCGCTCACAGCTGTTCCAGGGGCGTGGGGACCGGCTCCCGTAACGTTGGCTTACCAGTGGTACCGGACTGGTGTTGCCATTACCGGGGCTACGTCTGCCAGCTACACATTGACTGCCGCCGACCTTGGTAAAACCATGAGCGTCCGGGTCACCGGCACCAAGGCAGGATTCACGACGGCGGCCAAAACCTCCGCGGTCACCGCGGCTGTGGCGGTGGGAACCCTGACCGCGCCGACGCCGACGATCTCCGGGACGGTGAAGGTGGGCTCGACGCTTACGGCAGTGCCAGGAGCCTGGGGCCCAGCCCCTGTGACTCTGGCCTATCAGTGGTTCCGGAGTGGCATCGCGATCACGGGTGCCACCTCAGCTACTTACGCATTGACTGCCACCGATCTCGGCAAGACCATCACTGTCCGGGTCACGGGAAGCAAGACCGGATTCACGACGGCGGCCAAGACCTCCGCGGCGACTGCGGCCGTGGCGGCGGGCACGCTGACCGGGCCCACCCCAACCATCGCTGGTACCGCGACCGTGGGCAGCACGCTCACGGCGACCCCCGGTGTGTGGGGTCCGGCGCCTGTCACACTGACTTACCAGTGGTTCCGGGGCAGCACTGCGATTACCGGCGCCACCGCCCAGACGTACAAACTGGTTGCCGCGGACAAGGGAAGCGCCATCAAAGTACGCGTGACCGGGACCAAAACTGCTTACACCGCATTGGCCCGCTACTCTGCGGCCACTGCCCTGATCGGCTGATGTTGTCAATCTCCGGAAATTGAAAGGTCTACCAATGAAAATCATCAAGCGAATCACCGGGACCGTGTCATTGCTTGGATTGGCAGCAGGGGCGTTCCTTGCCGGCGCACCCGCGGCTCAAGCCGGCTCAACTTGCCCCTACGAGAGGCTGTGCTTGTACTTCAACAGCAACTACGAAGGGGCGCGCGCCGACACCCAGTACTCCGACGGTTGGCTGGGTGACGAACTGTTCAACAACGGCCCCGCCGGCGCGAACGGATGGAACGTCCAGGTCAACAACAACGCCGCCTCGATCATCAACAACACCAGCGAAACTGTCTGGGTCTACGACGATTCCCATTGCGGCGGAAACCCACTCAGCATCGGACCCGGCGGACGATGGAACCTCGAGGCCCTGGGATTGAAGAACAAGGTGTCCTCGTTCTTCATCGACAACAGAGGCAACTGCGCAAACCGATGAGTACCACAGCGAGAGGCCTCGAGCCGATGTCCGCATGGAACCTGGCCTTTCGCTGTGGCGACGGCGTCGGCAACGCGCCAGGACGAACTGCCGTTGCTGCACTGCCAAGCCAGCCGCCTTCAGGGTGGACAGGAGGCCATGGTCCGGGCGTTCGTTGGGAACACTGGCCGCGCAGCCTCAACACTGGGTTGCCCATGATGCATGTGCTGACTCTCTGGCTGCCCGCAGACTTCCTAAGGCGCGGGCCACAGTTCCCTGGGATAGCCATCTTTGCCGGCGAGGGCCAGTTTGCAGTGGAAGACACATCTGCCATTCCCAGCGCGGAATCAGCCGATCCTTTCCTGCGTGACCTTGCAGCAGCCCAGGACCATCCCGGCCTGCTGAGGCGAAGAGACGTGATCGACGGAGAATTCGCGATCCTTTGGCTCACCCACGATGAATTGGCAGCCGGACCAACAGCGCCCCGCCCGGATCTTCGTGCCGGGGGTGACCATGCGGATGAGTCAGAAGGTACAAACGCCTGGGACAACGTCGAGCCAACCACCGACATTTGGCTGATCCCGCGCGCCGATCCCAATGCCGGCAAGGCCCCCGTCGAACTCTGGGGAGATGAAGTTGGCCCGGATGGATATGTCAGTCCCTCAACAGGCGACGGACTCACAGACTGGGCAGAACCCCTGTTTGCCATGAGCCACCTGGGCGGGACGGCCTTTCCCATCCAAGCAATGCCTGACGGGCTTACTCCTTGGTACCTCGAATTGGAAGAAATTTCAGGGCTCAACTTTGGCGGTGGCGGCAATGCGCAATTCGACCTGGAATCCGCTACGTTCGACTGGGCTTGCGGATAGTACAAAGGTGGACGCTCACCCCTTGAGGCAGAAATACGCCATCCCGAGTACGCCCCGATAGCCCTCTTCATAGGCAGCGCGCTGTTCCTCGTATTGCCGACGGACCTGATCTGCGGCGGGATGGTCGGCATCATGTGCTTCCAGCCAGCGGGTAAACCGGTCGCGATATCCGGCTTCGAAAACGTCCCACTCCTGAATGCTCGCCTGGTCCTCATCCACCACCTCGAAACCGGCGGCGCGGATCTGCTCGCGTAACGCCTCGGTTGTCAGGTACTCGTCATCACGGCCAGCCAGAGGGGCGGTAGCAGCCGGGTGCGGTGTTGCCGACCAGATCGCTTCTCCGTAGACGAGCCGGCCGCCAGGAAGAACCAGAGTTCGAAGGGCACGGAGTGCTGCGGCGTAGTCGAGGGGCTGCGCGTCCTCTACCGGCGGTCCCCAGATCTGGCTCGCGCCGATGCAGATGACAGCGTCTGCGGGGCGGTGCTGGCCTTCTGCCCCAGGATTCGAATCAAACGTCGCCCTATCCAGCAGTCCACGGATGGATGCCTGCTGCGTCGCCCGGTCGATGAATGCGGAGGCACGGTCCACTCCGCGTCCCCGAGCCAGCGGGGCCGACGCCAAAACCCGAAGAAGCAGTTCTCCCCATCCGCACCCCATGTCCAGAACCTCAGCCGGCGCCGGGTTGGACAGGAACGCCACGAGGTGAGCGGCACGTTCCTCGGAAAGCGGGGTGAGCCAGGTGAGGGACTCATGCAGGGGCGGCAGTTTAAGCGAAGTGTCGTCGGTCACTCCATGATGCTCTCACGACTCAGGGATGCGAAACCTACTCCACCGTCACCATCACCGACGGCCAACCCGAGGCTCCATCGGGCACGGGATCGGCGAGCTTGTCGGTCTGGGTTTCGCCGGTGCCGTCGGTGGCGCGGGCTTTGACGTAGTGGAGGCCGGGTGTTGCGTCCCATTCATAGGACCACTGGCGCCAGGTGATGGTGGAGGCTTCGTCGGAGAGGGTTGCTTCCACCCATTCGCCGTCGTCGATCTGTACTTCCACTTTGGTGATGCCGCGGGTCTGGGCCCAGGCTGTGCCGCCCACGGCGACCTTTCCGGGAGGGAACTTGGCAAAGGATTTGGGTACGTCCACGCGTGCCATCGTCTTGATGGGGCCACGCTCGGACCAGCCGCGTTCGGTCCAGTAGGCCTTGCTGTCAGCGAAGCGGGTGACCTCCAGCTCCACTACCCATTTGGTGGCGGAAACGAAGCCGTACAGCCCGGGAACCACCATGCGCACGGGGTAACCATGCTCCACCGGAAGTGGCTCACCGTTCATGCCGATGGCCAGCATGGCATCACGGTCGTCCTGCAGGACGTCCAGCGGAGTGGAGGCGCTGAAACCGTCGATGGAGCGTGAGAGCACCATGTCCGCACCATCCTTGGGCTTGGCCCTTTTCAGGACTTCGCGGATGGGAAGGCCCAGCCATTTGGCGTTTCCAGCGAGCTTTCCACCCACCGGGTTGGAGACGCAGGTGAGGGTGACGTGTGATTCGATCAGGTCGGCGTCGAGCAGGTCCTGGAAGGTGAGGGTGACCTCTTCCTCGACCATTCCGTGTACACGCAGCGACCAATCGTTGACGTTGATTTCGGGGACGCTCAGGGCCGTATCAATGCGGTAGAACTCGTTGTTCGGCGTCAGCCAGGGGAAGACTCCTGCCACCGGGGACTGGACACCCGCCGGCACGGGAGCTGCCGCCTTGATCGGTGCCGGCAGCCGCAGCGCATCACGGGCCTGGGCAACGTTGTTCCGTGCTGCGCCCAAGAGCCGCCCACCGGTGGCCGCAATTCCGGCAGCAACGGCGGTGACTCCGGCAGCGGCGAAGAAGCGACGACGGCTGGTTCCGGCCCCGCCAACCTGCTTGTCGGCGTCGGCCGCCACGTCAGCCGGAGCCTCCGGCCATGCTTTCAGCCTCCACAGCGGCACTATGAGTCGGCGGAGGGCGACCAGGCCGGCGATGGTTCCCAGGACGGAGGGGATGGCGTCGACCAAGCCGACGCCTGCGCGGGTTAGAACGGCGGCCACAATCACGGCACCCATGAACAGCACGCCGAGGACGCCCAGCGCCCACTTCTTGTAGGCCACTATGCCCAGGACACAGGCCAGCAGAGCGATCGTCAAGCCCATGCCCACGAAGAGCGCGGCTTTGTCGTTGGTGCCGAACGTGGCAATCGCAAAGTCCTTCATCCACGGTGGAGTGAAGTCGATGAACGTTGATCCCAGGGCGAATACGGGGGTCGCCCTGGCGGTGAAGAAGGCACCGATCAGCTCGGCGACGGCCAGCACGACGGCGGCAGACACCACGCCTGCCAACGCTGCCATGGTTTCGGGGCCTTTGGTCCGGAGTCCGAGCTTTTTCATGCCAGTAGTTCGTAGCGCGCGGGAGCAGGGATGGGTGCAGCCAACTGATAGATTAATCCAGTCGATAGATATTCTCCCGAAGTAAATAACTTGCCTCGGGGTAAGCGCACAGGAAAAGGAACCACATGACCTCGCCAAGCCCATCCCGCACGCAGTTCTTTGCACTGTTCTCGTCCATTCTTGCCATCACGGCACTGGCAGGCTGCAGCATCGGAGCGCCGGCTCCAATCAACACCTCCACCCCCGTTGCAACAAACTCCACCGGATCACAGAGTCCGGACCCAAGCGCAGCTTCAGCCAGCGGGGAGGCAAAGACTGACAGCGACACCGCCACCGGGAGGCTCGATCCGGCAACCGAAGATCTTTCCTGGACCAACGGCAACAGAATCATGGGCGATGAAAATGGTGGACACACCCCCGATATCGCCAGCTCACTGACCGACCCAACTGCCGGCTGGGAAGCCGACTACAGCCGCATGGCAACGGACGGGATGATGACCTTCAGCTCCGGCAACACGCGCTGCAAGGTACGAACGGTCCAGGCACGCAACAATCCCGCCGAGCTCGTTGCCGGCGACGACAAGGCATCAACCCAGGAGATCCTCGCCATCCTCTTCCCCGGCAAGACGGACCTCATGGCCAATGCCAAGGACGCGACGCTGGGCTATGGCATCGGCGGCAGCCATGAAGTGGACATGCTGGCCGTGACATACACATCTGGCGACGCTTATGGATACACCGCGGTCAGGACCTTCAACAAGCCGGCGGTCACAGTCAGGGTTGAAGCCCTCTGCCCCACCCTCGACACCCTCAAGGCCACCCTTCCCGAGATCCGAAAGAGCATTTCCATCAATGCCCGTTGAGGCCTGCAGGGCCGCGTCACTTTGAACATTTGTTCATAATTTTCCTTGAACAGATGTTCAAGATGCACTAGCCTGCTTCGTATGACCCAAGCCACATTTTCCGATTCCGCCTCCACGCTTTTCATCAACGGCGCGTGGGAACCGGCCGCTTCCGGTGCGGTGCGCGCGATTCACAACCCGGCCGACGGCGAACTGGTCGCCACAGTGTCCGAGGCAGGCCGCGAGGACACCGAGCGTGCCATTTCCGCCGCCCGGGCAGCCTTCGATTCCGGCGTCTGGTCGAACGTTCCTGCCCCCGAAAGGGGTGCGTTCCTGCTCAAGGTCGCCGCTGAACTGCGCGAACGCCGGGAGAAGTTCGCCCGCGCCGAATCGCTGGACACCGGCAAGCGGATCATCGAGAGCCGCATCGACATGGACGACATCGCTGCCTGCTTTGAATACTTCGGACGCCTCGCCGGGCAGTCAGCTGGCCGCGTAGTTGACGCCGGGGACCCCGCCGTCGTGAGCAAAATCGTTTACGAACCCGTGGGCGTGTGCGGCCTGATCACACCATGGAACTACCCGCTGCTGCAGGCCGCCTGGAAGATCGCACCCGCACTGGCTGCCGGCTGCACCTTCATCCTGAAGCCTGCCGAACTGACCCCCTCCACCGCTATCCTCGCCATGCAGTTACTCCAGGATCTCGGCCTGCCGAACGGCGTCGCCAACCTGGTGACCGGCCCCGGTCCGCAAGCGGGCGCACCACTGTCGGATCACCCCGACATCGACCTGGTTTCCTTCACCGGCGGCCTGGAAACCGGCAAGCGCATCGCGGCTGCCGCAGCGGGCACCGTGAAAAAGGTGGCGCTGGAACTTGGCGGCAAGAACCCCAACGTGGTGTTCGCTGACGCTGACTTCGACGCCGCCGTCGACAATGCGCTGAACGGCGCCTTTGTGCATTCCGGGCAGGTCTGCTCTGCCGGGGCGCGGCTGGTGGTGGAAGAATCCATCGCCGGGCGCTTCGTTGACGAACTTGTCCGCAAGGCCAAGGACATCCGCCTCGGCGGTCCTTTCGATGAGTCCGCCGAAACCGGTCCGCTGATTTCCGCTGCGCATCGGGAGAAGGTGGACGCCTACGTCCAGCGCGGCGTGGCCGAAGGCGCGCGGCTGCGGTGCGGCGGCGCGGCCCCGGAAGGCGAAAAGTTCGACGCCGGGTTCTACTACCAGCCCACCGTCCTGGACCGCGTCCAACGGGGAATGTCGGTAGTCATCGACGAAGCCTTTGGCCCGGTAGTAACGGTGGAAACCTTCCGCACGGAAGACGAAGCCGTAGCTACAGCGAACGACACCATCTACGGGCTCGCGGGCGCCGTGTGGACCCAGGATGCCGGCAAAGCCCAGCGGGTAGCGGGCCGTTTGCGGCATGGCACGGTCTGGATCAACGACTACCACCCCTACCTTCCGCAGGCCGAGTGGGGTGGCTTCGGCCAGTCCGGCGTCGGCCGTGAACTCGGCCCCACCGGACTGGGCGAATACCAGGAAGCCAAGCACATCTACCAGAACACCAACCCCCAGGTGACCGGCTGGTTCGCAGATCACGGCAAGGAGAACTAAATGCACGTGGACAACATTGAGAACCTCAGCGAGCGCGGGTTCGATTACGTGGTCATCGGCGGAGGATCCGCTGGAGCTGCCGTTGCCGCCCGGCTTAGCGAAGATCCTGCCGTCACCGTGGCGCTGGTGGAAGCCGGCCCGGATGACCGGAACCTGCCGGAGATCCTGCAGTTGGACCGCTGGATGGAACTGCTGGAATCCGGCTACGACTGGGACTACCCCGTGGAACCGCAGGAAAACGGCAACTCCTTCATGCGCCATGCCCGCGCCAAGGTGATGGGTGGCTGCTCCAGCCACAACTCCTGCATCGCGTTCTGGGCTCCCCGCGAAGACCTGGATGAATGGGAGTCGAAATACGGCGCTACCGGCTGGAACGCTGCTGCTGCCTGGCCTGTCTACCAGCGCCTGGAAAGCAACGAAGACGCCGGTCCGGACGCTCCCCACCATGGCGATTCCGGTCCCGTGCATTTGATGAACGTTCCCCCGAACGATCCCGCCGGTGTCGCGCTCCTTAACGCCTGTGAGCAGACCGGCATCCCCCGCGCAAAGTTCAATGACGACACCACCGTGATCAACGGCGCCAACTTCTTCCAGATCAACCGACGTTCGGACGGCACCCGGTCCTCCAGTTCCGTCTCCTACATCCACCCCATCATGGAGCGTGAGAACTTCACGCTGCTGACCGGCCTGCGCGCCCGCCAACTGGTATTCGACGCGGATAAGCGCTGCACCGGCGTCGATGTCGTCGATTCGGCGTTCGGCCGGACGCACAGGCTGGACGCACATCGCGAAGTCATCCTGTCCACCGGCGCCATCGACTCCCCCAAGCTGCTCATGCTTTCCGGCATCGGCCCGGCCGCCCACCTGGCGGCGCATGGCATTGAGGTGTTGGTGGACTCACCGGGTGTCGGCGAGCACCTGCAGGACCACCCGGAAGGCGTGGTGCAGTTCGAGGCCAAGCAGCCCATGGTCCGGACCTCCACCCAGTGGTGGGAGATCGGTATCTTCACTCCCACCGAAGATGGCCTGGACCGCCCGGACCTCATGATGCACTACGGTTCGGTCCCGTTCGACATGAACACCCTGCGCTACGGCTATCCCACTACGGAGAACGGCTTCAGTCTCACTCCCAACGTCACTCACGCACGTTCCCGCGGCACGGTCCGGCTCCGCAGCCGGGACTTCCGCGACAAGCCCATGGTGGATCCCCGGTACTTCACCGATACCGAGGGCCACGACATGCGAGTGATGGTCGCGGGCATCCGCAAGGCGCGGGAAATCGCCGCGCAACCTGCCATGGCTGAATGGACCGGACGGGAGCTCTCCCCCGGCATCGAAGCCCAGAGCGACGAGGAACTGCAGGACTACATCCGCAAAACCCACAACACTGTGTACCACCCCGTAGGCACCGTGCGCATGGGGCCGGTGGAGGACGATATGTCGCCGCTGGATCCTGAGCTGAGGGTCAAGGGCGTCACTGGGCTGCGTGTGGCCGATGCCTCCGTCATGCCGGAGCACGTCACCGTAAACCCCAATATCACCGTGATGATGATCGGCGAGCGCTGCGCTGATTTCATCAAGGCCGACCTCCTCCGGGCCCACGGGACGGAGGAAACCACGACGGCGGAAGCCGGCTTCAGCTTGTCCCTCGCCTGAACAGGGACCCTGCTTTTAGACCCACGCAACAAAAAATGGGGGAAACAGCCGTTGGCACACCGTGGTGCCCGGCTTTTGATATACACCGCGTCCAATGACGGCCGCGGGCTATCACCATTCATGCATGTCTGAACTAGGAGTTCGAATGTCAGAACCCAGCAAATCAGGACCCTGCAAGAGCGATGCGAGCGGTATGGACGAGTTTGGCTATGCCCAGACCCTGGACCGCAGCATCGGCAAGTTTGCCAGTTTCGCCGCCGGCGTCAGTTACATCTCCATCCTCACCGGCGTTTTTCAACTGTTTTACTTCGGATTTTCGACGGCGGGACCCGCCTATGCGTGGTCGTGGCCCATTGTCTTCGTTGGCCAATTGATGGTGGCCTTGTGTTTTGCGGAATTGGCCGGGCGTTATCCGGTGGCCGGATCGGTCTACAACTGGGCGAAGAGGCTTTCGACAGGAACGTGGGCTTGGCTGGCGGGATGGCTGCTGCTGCTTTCCTCCATCATGGCCCTGGGTTCGGTTGCCTTGGCCCTCCAGATCACGTTGCCCCAGATCTGGGACGGCTTCCAGCTGGTGGGCGATGGCACGGGTCCCTACGACTTTGCCGTCAACGGGGTGATCCTGGCGAGCATCATGATCGGCATTTCCACCCTTATCAACGCGTTCGGCGTGAAGCTCATGACCATGATCAACAGTGTTGGCGTGTTCGTGGAGCTGGTGGCGGCCGTCCTGCTCATCATTGCGCTCATTTGGCACTCGGTCCGCGGGCCGGAAGTCCTCCTCGATACCGCCGGCTTCGGCGAAGATCATCCGCTGGGGTTCTTCGGGGTCTTCCTCATTGCCGCCATGGCATCCGGGTATGTCATGTACGGCTTCGATACCGCCAGTTCCCTGGGAGAAGAAACCAAAGACCCCAAACGCACCGCTCCCAAAGCGATCCTGCGTGCGGTCACGGCGTCATTCCTTTTGGGAGGGCTGCTTCTCCTGGGCGGAATCCTGGCGGCGCCGGATCTTTCCGATCCCAAGCTTGGAGCCGCTGACGGCGGTCTGCAGTACATCGTGTTGTCGGTGCTCGGTGGCCCGTTCGGCAAGGCGTTCCTGGCGTGCATCGTGGTAGCCGTAGTGGTCTGCACCTTGGCCGTCCACGCAGCTGCCATCCGAATGATGTTTGCCATGGCCAGGGACAACAACCTTCCCTTCAGCAGGCAACTCAGCAAGGTTCACCCCACGCGGAAGACCCCCACCGTGGCTGCGATCGTCATCGGTATAGTGGCCGTCATTCCCTTGATCGTGAACATCTCCCAGCCGGCCATCTTCACCATTCTCTCCAGCATCAGCATTGTCCTGATCTACCTGTCCTACCTGCTGGTGACGGTGCCCCTGCTGCGGCGGCGCTTCCTGAAGAAGTGGCCCTTGAAGGACGACGGATCAGAACCGGGATTCAGCCTGGGCAAATGGGGGCTGCCCGTGAACATCCTGGCCGTGCTGTGGGGAGGCGCCATGACGCTGAACCTGGTGTGGCCTCGGCCCGAAATCTACAACTCGGTGCCGCCGTTCGAGTGGTACCTGCAATGGGGTGGCGTGATCTTCGTCGGCACAGTCATCATTGGCGGAACGCTCCTCTACCGTCTCCGCATCCGTCACAAGACCGGAGTCCTGGCCGAGCACGCCGCCGTCGCTGCACCGTCCGGCGCGGGTCCGGAGGCTGATCCGAGCACAGACCCGGACGCCGATCCGGCCTTGGTGGCAGCACAGAACTCCTAGTCAGCCCAGCCCCCAACCATGGAGCATCCCCTCGCCTGTATTGATCCGGCGAAGGGATGCTCCTTTCGTTTCAACTGAACCGGCATCTCTAGACGAACGCAGACTTCCCCGTCACTGCACGGGCCACGATCATCGAGTTGATCTCGTAGCTGCCCTCATAGGTGTAGAGGATCTCGGCGTCGCCAAAGAGCTTGGCCATCTCATAGTCCGTGGTGATCCCGTTCCCGCCCAACAGCGACCTGCCCATGGCCACGGATGACCGGGCCAGCCGGGTAGTGGTGGCTTTGCACATTGCTGCCTGCACCATTTCGAGCTTCCCTGCCTGCTGGATCCGCGCGAGCTCCACCATCATGGACAGTGAGGCGTTGGCATTGCCCAGGATGTCTGCCAGCTGCTGCTGCACCAACTGGAAACGGGCCAACTCCTTGCCGAACTGTTTGCGTTCCAGAGCGTAGGAACGGGCAATATCGAAGGCCGCCAGCTGGATTCCTGCCGCTTGCCATCCCACCCAAGCCCGGGAATCACGCAGGAGTTCATTGGCCCGCGAGAACTCCGTGGCCCCCGGCAGGAGGTTTTCCACGGGGATGCGGACCTCGTCCAACACGATGTCCGCATTTTGCATGATGCGCAGGCCGATCTTGTGGGAGATCTTGGTGGCGGAGTACCCGGGGCGGTCACTCTCCACAATGAAGCCTTTGATGTGTCCGTCGGATTCGTCACGGGCCCAGACCAACGCGAAGTCGGCAATCGTCCCTGCCCCGATCCAGCGCTTGGCACCGTTGATGACCCATTCGCCGCCGTCGCGCCGCGCCGTCGTCGAGAGTCCTCCGGCGATGTCCGAACCGTGGTCCGGTTCGGTCAGGGCGAAGGCGCCCAGTTGGGTAAATGCCTCCAACCCCGGCAGCCATTTACGCTTCTGCTCCGGTGATCCGAGCTCGTCAATCATGCCGACGATCAACTCATTGTGGATGCCTACCAATGCCGAAAGTGAGACGTCCGCCCGGGCCACTTCGGTGTACATGAGGCCCTTGAACAGCTTGGAGGAGCCGTCGGTCTGCAACCCGCCCAGGCCGAACTTGGCCATGTCGGCCAACAGCCCGAACGGGAACTCCTCCCGGTTCCAGTAGTCGATGCTCGCAGCCCGGATCTGCGCCTGCAGGAATTCCCTGATCTCCAGGTAGCGCGCACGCTCGTCCGGGGGCAGCAGGTCCAGGACGTGCATTAAGTCCGCCTCCGGATAAGGAGGCAGGACGTGTTCTGGTGCCGCACCGCTGGTAACGGTGCCGGCAGCTTTATGATCGAGCATTTGACCCCTTCGTCATGTCCCGCGCAGGCTCTTCCAAACCCTTGGATGTCCTAGTATATTGCAAGGTGATGTGGATCACTAGGCGGGATGCTTCGGCAAAGGTGCCGGCATTACCCGAAGGCGAAAGGCGGACTATGACAGTCACAGAAGACTTCCGTGCGGCCCGCGACCGGCTGCTGGAACTACGCGAGGACTACAAGCAGGCGCACGCCGGGTTCCAATGGCCTCGCTTTGAGGAGTTCAACTTCGCCCTCGACTGGTTCGATCACATCGCGGCAGACCCGGCCCGGGGCGACCAGCCGGCCCTGGTGATCGTGGAACAGGACGGCAGCTCCACCCGCCGCACTTTCAAGGACCTCTCGCGCAGGTCTTCACAAGTGGCCAACTGGCTGCGCGGCCAAGGCGTCCAGCGTGGCGACCACATGATCATCATGCTCGGCAACCAGGTGGAACTCTGGGAACTCATGCTCGCCGGCATCAAGCTGGGCATCGTCATGATCCCTACCACCACCCTCATGGGCGCCCGCGATCTCCAGGACCGCGTGGAGCGTGGAGGGGCTGCCTGGGTGACCGTAGGAAGCGCCAACATCGGCAAGTTTGCCGACGTCGAGGGTAAATACACCCTGATTGAGGTCGGTTCCGAGCGCGCCAATGCGGACGCCATGCAGTACTCAGACTCGAACGACGCCGGCACGGACTTTACGCCCGACGCCCCCACCAAAGCCGACGAGACCCTCCTGCTCTACTTCACGTCCGGCACCACCTCCCGGGCCAAATTGGTGGAGCACACCCACACCTCCTACCCCGTGGGCCACCTCTCCACCATGTACTGGATCGGCCTGGAACCCGGCGACGTCCACCTCAACGTCGCCTCACCAGGCTGGGCCAAGCACGCCTGGTCCAACGTCTTCACGCCGTGGATTGCTGAAGCCACCGTTTTCATCTACAACTACCAGCGCTTCGACGCCGCCGCACTGATGAACCAGATGGGCCGGGAAGGAGTCACCAGCTTCTGCGCCCCGCCCACCGTGTGGCGCATGCTCATCCAGGCCGACCTCACGCAGCTCACCAGCCCGCCGTCGAAAGTGGTTTCGGCCGGCGAACCGCTCAACGCCGAGGTCATCGGCCAAGTGGAAGAAGCCTGGGGTGTCACCATTCGCGACGGCTTCGGCCAGACCGAATCCACCGTCCAGATCGCCAACACCCCTGCCCAGCCGGTGAAGATCGGCTCCATGGGACGGCCGCTGCCAGGATACGACGTCGTGCTGGTGGACCTGCTCACCGGACAGGAAGCCGACGACGGCGAACTCTGCTTGCGCTTGGACCCCCGGCCCGTGGGACTCATGAAAAGCTACTTCGGCGACGAAGCCAAAACGGCCGAGGCCTTCCGCGATGGCTACTATCACACCGGGGACATGGCGAGCCGTGATTCCGACGGCGTCATCACCTACGTCGGCCGGGATGACGATGTCTTCAAGTCCTCCGATTACCGTTTGTCGCCTTTTGAACTCGAGAGCGTCCTGATCGAACACCCCGCAGTGGCGGAGGCCGCCGTCGTGCCTTCACCAGATGCCGTGAAGCTGTCGGTGCCTAAGGCCTTTGTGGTGTTGGCCGCCGGATATGAAGCCGGACCGGCTGTTGCGGAGGACATTTTGAAGTACTGCCGCGAGCATCTGGCACCGTTCAAGCGCATCCGCCGCCTGGAGTTCGGCGAGCTGCCCAAGACCATTTCGGGCAAGATCAGGCGTGTTGAACTGCGCGGGACGGAAGTCGCCCGGCATGGCGATGGTCCATTGCCCGCTGGTTTGGGCGTGGAATACACCGAGGAAGAGTTCCCGAATCTGAAAGACTAGCCAACCGAACAGTAGGCCAAGCAAGCGGTAGAACTTGCAAGCGGTAGGCCAAGCAAGCAAACAAAGGAGGCCCATGGGCACGCCACTCCCCCGCGACCCCATCGCCGATGCCCAACGCAACTGGGAACGGCATGGCTGGGGTGATGTCGCCGCGCCCATGGCCGCCATTACCGCCATCATGCGGACCCAGCAGATCCTGCTTGCGCGTATTGAGACGGTCCTTAAGCCGTTCGGGCTGACCTTTGCACGCTACGAACTGCTCGCACTCCTGAGTTTCGCCCGCAGCGGCGCGCTGCCCATGAACAAAGCCAGCGCGCTCCTGCAGGTGCACCCCACCTCGGTGACCAACGCCGTCGACCGCTTGGAAAAGGCAGCCCTGGTTGCCCGGTCACCGCACCCCACCGATGGGCGCACCACCCTGATCGAGCTCACCCCTGAAGGCCGAACGCTCGCCAAGAAAGCGACGGCGGCCCTCAACGCCGAGGTCTTCGGACAGTCGGGATTCGCACCCGACGACGTGGACCACCTCATCCGCGTGCTGGGCAGCTTCCGCAGGGACGCCGGAGATTTCACCGAGGAATAGGGATTTTGCCGGCCTACGTTCTGGAGGGATCGTGGCCGGGCAGTGGTGGAGCCTTTGACTGGTATGTGTGACCGGTAGGGGTGCTGATTTCCAGGATGTGAACGTCCCCGGGCATGACCTTGGTGCTCCAACCGGCGTTTTCCTTGGTGTGGTTGCACGCTTCGCATAGACCGGCGCCGTTAGCCAGGCTGGTGCCTCCTCCGGAACGCCACGGAACCACATGGTCAATATGCCGTATGGGCGCATCGCAATAAGGAGTCCGGCAACTATCGTCGCGGGTTTCAATGAAGCGCCGAAGCCCACCCGTGAAGAGCCGGGCTTTGGAATCGGTAGCGAGCAGTTCCCCTGTGCCCGGCGCGGTGTAGAGCCGGCCAAGCCATACGGTGAACTCTGCGTTCAGCCCTGCCGGGGGACCTTGGCTGGGGTGCCCTGCTCTAGAGGCTGGGTTCACGCCCGCCTGACCCACGGCTGAGTCTTGCCCTGTTCGAGAGGCTGGGTTCACGCCCGCCTGACCCAGAGGTGCGGCTTGCCCTGTTCGAGAGGCTGGGTTCACGCCCGCCTGACCCACGGCTGAGTCTTGCCCCAACGCGAGCAGTTCCCTTCCCCATTCAGCGGGGACGATTCCGTAGCCTTTGAGCCTTGCTGGTTCGCTGTCGCCTTGGAAAAGGGTGCGGTCAGTCATGACGAGGTCCAGGTTGATCCCCGAAATCCCGCCCGGGGTGCCCGTAATGCGTGCGGTGAGGGTGTCGGCCATGAGCTGGCCCCGACCCCGGGTATCCCCGCTGGAACGGGCAGAATCAGCCGCTCGAGTCAATGCGGCGTAGACCGCTACGCCCTGGGCTACCGGAAGCAATGCCGTCAGGTATGTCATAGTGTCCGGGGCTGGTCGGAGGCTGACGGTCCGCTCGGCCGCAGCACGGCTGGCCCGCCCGACCACTGACCGCGGATCCCGTCGATATGCGGCAGCTTTCGCGGCGGCAATGATCGCCTTATCGCCTTTGCCGTCAAAGGTCCCGGTGTCTGGTGCTAGCTCCTCGTCCACCGCACAACGGTCCTCGACAGACAGGCAGGCCGTCTCCTTAACAAGGAGCGTGGCGCGCCATTCATTCAAGTTCCCCGATTTCAGGGCCGCCAAGGTGCGGGGCATCTCCGTGACAAGGGCTTTCGCCAAGCCCAGGAGACGCGACCCACGGTTCGGTGACTCGCGCCGGGCCAACGCAACCTGGGCTCCCACACCTTGTCCACGCTCGGCCGCAGGAACGCCTGCCTCGGCTTGCTCGGCACGCTGGGCGAGATCAAAGGCCACGGCTATCCGCGCCTGCAAAGCGGAGATGGCAGACTTCATCTCCTCCAGGACCCGCAACTGTTCAATGAGGTCGCTACTGACGGTGCTGGCGGGTGCAGATCGCGCTCCGCCCAGGGAGTGGGCGGACGTGGCAGCAGCAAGCGGACCCGCCACCCCGGCGGCCGCTCGCTTCTCCCCAATTCGCTCCATGCCCTAACTCTGGCAGCAGGCACCGACAAAATAACGTCGGTCATCCAGCCGAAGCCCAATTCAGTGGCCGCGACGTGAGGGAGTCCCTCGGAGGACCTCCCTTAAGCGGGACTCCCCCACGCTTAGAAAACCTGATGTTCTGGAGTCATGACCACAACTCTCCCCAGTACCAAGACCCGGCGCTTGCCTCTAGTGACCTACGTTCTGGCGGCGGGCGTGTTCCTGATGGGAACCACCGAGTTCATTGTTGCGGGCATCCTGCCGGAGATCGCCACTGATCTTGGCACGTCCGTAGCCGATGCGGGCCTCATGATCACGGTCTTCGCGGTGGGGATGATCGTGGGCACGCCCACGATGTCCATTTTGACGCTCAAGCTGCCACGCCGCCTGACGCTGAGCCTCGCACTGGTGGTCTTCGCCGTGGGCCACGTCATCGTGGCGCTAACCTCCGATTTCACGCTCATTCTTGGCGCACGTTTCCTCACTGCTTTGGCGACTGGCGCATTCTGGGCGGTAGCCGCCGTCGTGGGTGCCAAAGCGGCGGGTGCGGCTTCAGCGTCCCGGGCGCTGGGCGTTGTCCTCGGCGGTGGCATGCTCGCCAATGTGGTGGGTGTACCCCTTGGATCGTTTGCCGGGCAGGTGGTGGGCTGGCGGGGGCCGTTTTGGGCGTTGGCTGTCCTCGCGCTGGTGGCCTCCGGTGTTGTGTACCGGCTGGTCCCGGTCACCCCGGAATCCGGCGCTGCTCCGTCAGTGCGGGCCGAGCTTGCCAGCATGCGTGATGCCCGGGTCTGGCTTGTCCTGGCGGGCTGCGCGATCGTGTGCGGATCGTCCTTGGCCGCTTACAGCTTCATCGCTCCCCTGCTGACGGTAAATACCGGACTTGCCGTTACCGTGGTGCCATTGGTGCTGGTGGCCTACGGCGTGGGGGCGTTCATAGGCTCGAATTTGGGAGGCCGCTTCGGCGCCCGCCACCCCTATCCGGCGCTCTTCATCCCGGCCGGCATGACATTCCTGGTGCTGGGTGCCCTTGCACTGTTCTCCCGCTACGCGCTGGTCACCGTGGTGCTGATCTTCCTGCTGGGGCTTTTCGGCATGGCTACCAATCCGATCCTGATCAGCAAAGCCGTTGGTTATGCAGGCAACGCACCGACTTTGGCGTCGGCGTTGAGCACCTCAGCATTCAACTTCGGTACGGCAGTGGGCTCGTGGATCGCTGGTTACGCCTTGGAGTCGGCGCTTGGTGTCACAGGTCCTGTGGTGGTGGGAACAGTGATCGCCGCACTGTACTTAGTGCCCCTTACCTTGCTGATGCTCAAGGATCGAAAGGCAGGTGATTCGGCATGAGGCGCTCCATTCCTGGGCTGCAGGTGCCGGCAATAACGGTTACATTTGCCCTTGCCCTGCTTCTGGCACTGCCCGGTTGCAGCCCGGCACCAAAGGACGGGCCAGCTCCGCGACCAGACGATGGGACAGCACGACCCCGGGAAACAGCCACCACCGCAGGGACATCAGGACCCTGGGAGTCACCCACCACCGCCGTGGACAGCGTGGCAGGTACCGTGGTCCGCTTCAGCACCCATTCGGAAACACTGAATGTGACCATCGACGAGGACAGCCCCGCCACCCGGGACTTCCTGAGCATGCTGCCCCTCACCCTCACCATGGAAGAGTTCGCCGGCCGGGAGAAGATCGCGGACCTGCCCAGGCCTCTCCGCCACGAAGGCTCACCCGGATCCGACCCCGGGGACGGCGACCTCATCTACTTCATCCCTTGGGGAAACCTGGGGTTCTACTACAACGCATCGGGTATCGAATTCTCGGACCAAACCGTGCACCTGGGACGCTACGACGCCACCCCGCAAGAGCTCGCGCGTTTTGAGGGCCAGGAAGTGCACGTGGAAGTCGTGCGCTGACCCTCGCAGGCACCGCAGCCTGCGGCAGCGCGGGGCGGCAGCACCGCCGTCGCACGCTGTCCGGCGGTCAGCTGTCCGTTCGAGTCTTTTCCGACGCCGGGTGGGCGCCTTGCCGGTATTCGCTGGCCGCCCATGATGCCAACAGTTGCAGGCGCTCGGCCGACGGCGATCCGGGTTCCGCCGCGTAGATGGTGAGGGTCAATCCAGGTTCTGCTGCCATCTCCAGACCCTCAAACGCGAGCGTCATCTCGCCGACAACCGGGTGGTTGAACGTCTTGAACCCGGTGCCGTGATGGCGGACGTTGTGGGCGCCCCAGCGGGTGCGGAATTCCTCGCTGCGGGTGCTGAGCTCGCCAATGAGGTCGTGAAGTTCTTTGTTGTGCGGGTCGCGGCCAGCCTCAGTGCGCAGGATGGAAACGGTGACCTCGGCGAAGGCGTCCCAGTCCGGATAGAACTGATGGGCACGCTGGTCGAGGAAGGTGAACCTGGCGATGTTGGGTGACTGGCCGGGCATGTCGTAGCAGTCCTTATAAAACGCCCGGGCCAAGGGGTTAACAGCAAGCAGGTCCATCCGGCCGTTCCTGACGAAGGCGGGGCCGGCCGTGACGGCGTCCAGTGCCCATTGCAGGCTCTGGTGGGGAACATAGGACGTGGAGTTCCGGCGCCTCGGGGGCCGCGCTACGGGACTGGCGGCGTGGGCGAGATCGAACAGGTGCGCCCGCTCGGCGTCGTCCAGGTTCAGTGCCCTGGCCAGGCTCTCCAGTACTTGCGGCGAAGCTCCGCTGATGGCTCCGCGCTCCAAACGCGTGTAATACTCCACGCTCAGACCTGCAAGCGTGGCAACTTCGCTGCGACGCAATCCCTTGACCCGACGGTTGGATCCCGTGGGCAAACCAACCTGTTCCGGTGCCACCTGTGCCCGCCGGGAAATCAGGAATTCGCGTACTTCTGCCCTGTTGTCCATGCCCTCCATGCTAGGGCGGGCCCTTCACGGGAGGGAGTCCCTGAGAGGGCCTCCACCACGGCAACGCCGGAAGGGGACGGTTACGTCTCCTCGGAGGCGGCTTTGCGGCGTGAAACCAGCACGGGACTGTGGGCGTGGTGGAGCACAGCGTGGGCGGTTGAGCCGATGGTGCCTTTGATGAGGCCATGTCCTTTGGTCCCCACCACCGTGAGCCGAGCACTTTGTGAAGCTTTGACCACGGCACGGGAGAAGGATGAGTCCACCAGCAACTCGCCGGACACTGTGATCCCGGGGGCTTTGTGCCGGGCATGGCTCAGCACGGAGTCGAGCATCGCTTCAGCGTCCGGGTATGCCTCCACGGGCTCGCGCAACCGCCTGTAGCCCTCGGGCTCGTGCAGTACGTGAACGATCATGAGTTCAGCACCCGTTGCTTCAGCGAAATGGCAGGCATCCTCAAGTGCCGCCGGTGATCCAGCGTCATCCACGGCAAGCAACACAAAACCATCAGGGTTGTCGTCAGCACGGATCACTGCCACCGGGCACTCTGCCGTTGCGGCCATCTCCAGGCTGACGGATCCCACCAGCAAACCCATGAACCCGCCAAGTCCCCGGCTTCCGAGCACCAACATCGCAGCGCCGGCCGAAACGTGGGCCAGGTGATCGCGAGGCATCCCGTGCAACAAGGTGGTGTGGACTTCCAGCTCGGGGACGGTCTCCTTGGCGAGGGCAACACCTTCTTCCAGGACTTTCTGGGCAGCCCGTTCCAGGCCGCTGTCGGCAACCCCGGGAACGGGTCCCCTGTTGTGGGACAGCAGGACCCACAAGGAGCAGTGCACTACGTGGAGGGAACAGCCGCGCAGGATCGCATGTTTGGCGGCCCACTGGACGGCACGGTGCGATTCTTCGGATCCGTCATAGCCAACCACGATCGTCTTCGATGCGCCCTCGTTCGTCATGGCCAGAGCCTACGCCGGCACCGGGAGCGGCACCATAGCGTAACGCCCGACGCCACAACGCAACACGCTGCTAGGCTCCGATGCTGACACTTCAGGAGGAAACATCGTGGGCTTTGCCGAAGAACTCAGGAACCAGTCGGCCATTGATTGGGACGCAGCAGTGAACCATCCGTTCGTGGACCAGCTGCTGGACGGATCCCTTCCTGATGAGCGGCTGCGCCAGTACCTGGTGCAGGATTACCAGTTCTGCGATGCCTTCACCGCCCTGCTGGGACAGGCCGTCGCCTCAGCACCTTCGCTCCCTTCACGCCTGGTGTTTGCCCGGGTTCTGGGGGCTTTCGCCTCTGACGAGAACACGTACTTCCAGGACTGCTTCGATGAACTGTACGTCCCGGAAACGGAGCGGACATCGCCTGCCCTCGGAAGCGCCACCCAGGCCTTCGACGCCCTCATGCGGGAAGCCTTGGCGAGCCGCTCCTACCCAGAGGTCATCGCTGTGCTGCTGGTCGCTGAGTGGCTTTACGGAGAGTGGGCCGGCCGCGCCGGAGGTCCCGCGCAGTGGCCCTCCGAACCCAAGCACTCCGAATGGATCCGGCTCCACAACAACCCTGAGTACAACGCGTGGGTGACGTGGCTGCGCGACGAGTTCGACGCCGTCGAGCCTTCACGCCCGCAGGAGCGGCAACGCGTTGCCGTGGTCTTCGCCGAGGCCGTGCGGCTGGAGCGGGCGTTCTTCGACGCGGCGCTTGTCCCGGACGAGGCCTACGCCGCAAAGTAGGAGCGGACGGGCCCTTGCTTTTCGGCCCCGTGTTCATCAGAACCACGGCAGGCCTCGGGACTTCCCGTCAGGTCAGTCCAGTGCCAGCTCTCGGGGCAGTAATCGTTGTCGCAAAATTGCCAGGTCATGGGTCCCTCAGTCTCGCCTGCTTGTGTCTCCCTCAGTAGGAGCCGCGGGCAGGTGGAACGTGACGGAGGACGGGCCGTGAGCTGCGCCGCAATCTACGGACAAATGCAGCGGACTAAAGCAGCGGAACTCCCGGCACTACCCGGTAAACGCGAAGATCAGCGCCGAGCCGAGGGACAAGAGACCTATCCCGTAGCCCACCACCAAAGCGGCGATGGCAAAGCCCCGTCCACGTTCACCGCGCTGCTCGATCTGGTTCAGGGCCACGTGCCCCGCCCCGACTACGAAGACCGCGATCACTGCCATGCCCGCGAAGAACAGCCCCGCGAGGGCAAGGACGGCCATGGCCGCGGCAACCAGGGCCTGCCGGTTGATCGGCTGGGTGGACGCTTCAGTGTGGTTAGCCTGAACGATCTCCGTTGACATGTTCTCTCCCCATTTGTAAGTGCCCCGAGTCTATCCCCCGGCACGCCCGAAACCCGCGCGAATTACCGGTGTTTGAACTCCGGTTGGCGCTTCTCGCTGAATGCGGCCATGCCTTCCTTTTGGTCCTCGGTGGCGAAGAGCGAGTGGAACACGCGCCGTTCGAAGACCACCCCCTGGGACAGGCCCATTTCGAAGGCCGCGTTGACGGCTTCCTTGGCCACCATGGCGGCGGGTTTGGACTTGGAGGCGATGACTTCCGCTGCCTTGACCGCTTCGTCGATGACCTCAGCGGCGGGCACCACCCTGGAGACCAGGCCGGAGCGTTCGGCTTCATCAGCGTCCATGAACCTGCCGGTCAGGACCATGTCCATGGCCTTGGCCTTGCCGACGGCGCGGGTCAGCCGCTGGGAGCCTCCCATTCCAGGGATCACGCCCAGGTTGATCTCCGGCTGGCCGAACTTGGCGTTGTCCCCGGCGATGATGAAATCGGCCATCATGGCCAGCTCACACCCACCACCCAAAGCAAAGCCGGACACAGCCGCAACAACAGGGATCCGGAGGCGGGTGAGGTCCTCCCAGCGCCGGAACCAGTCCGCCGCGTACATGTCCATGTAGCTGTTGGAGGACATTTCCTTGATGTCGGCACCGGCAGCAAACGCCTTGGCCGATCCCGTGATTACTACTGCGCCCACGTCGGGATCGGTGTCCATTGAAGTGACGGCATCCACGAGTTCATTCATCAGTGCAGTGTTCAGCGCGTTCAATGCCTCCGGCCGGTTCAGGGTCACCAGCCCAACGCGTCCCCGACGCTCCACCACAATGTTCTGGTACTGCTCCGTCATACTCTCCCTCTCGCCAAGCTCCATCAATCCCTTACCCTTTCAAACCTCTCACGCGGACTTGTCGCGGATCTCCGTAATGATGCCGGAGAAGTCCCTTCCGGCGCCTTCGCCTGCAGCAAAGGCATCGTAAATCCGTGATGCCAGCGGCCCCATCTCCGCCGCGACACCCGTGCTTTCCAACGCGTTCAGGGCCAGGCGCAGGTCCTTGGCCATCAAAGCTCCGGCAAAACCAGGCTGGTAATCGCGGTTGGCCGGGCTGGTGGGCACAGGTCCCGGAACGGGGCAGTTGGTGGTCAACGCCCAGCATTGCCCCGAGGCGTTGGAAGCGACGTCGAACAACGCCTGATGCGTGAGGCCCAACTTTTCACCGAGAACAAACGCTTCGGCCACCGCAATCATGGACACTCCCAGGATCATGTTGTTGCACACCTTGGCAGCCTGCCCTGCGCCGTGGTCTCCGCAGTGGACAATCCGTTTGCCCATCAGTTCCAGGATGGGCTTCACGGTCTCGAAGTCCTCCGGCAAAGCACCCACCATGAACGTCAACGTGCCGGCTTCGGCCCCCACCACACCGCCGGAAACCGGGGCGTCCACTGAGCGGTGCCCGGCTTCAAGGGCAACGGCGGCAGCTTCCCGGGCTTCGTCCACATTGATGGTGGAACAGTCCAGGAAGAGTGTGTTTGGCCGGGCAATGGAAAGCAGTCCCGGGCCGTCAACTCCACGATAGGCATCCAGGACGTGCTTGCCGCTGGGCAGCATGGTCAGCACCACTGCCGCCTCCGCAGCAGCTTCATGTGCCGTGGCGGCCATGGGAATCCCATGGCCCACCGCTGCCTCGACGGCTGCCGGAACGGGATCATAGCCAATGACGTTGTGCCCGGCCTTGATCAGGTTGGCCGCCATCGGCCCACCCATATGTCCGAGTCCAAGGAACGCGATGAGTCCCGTTTCCGATCCTTGGATATCTGCCATGGCTGCATTCTCTGTCATACCGTCTCCTTCGACTCGCTGCCCAGTGTGGCCAAACCCAGTTCCCGTTCCCCGAGCGGCGCAAAGTAGCCCTCGACGTCGGACGGGCGGACGTCTGCCAGGATGGGCGGCTTCCATTGCGGATTCCTGTCCTTGTCCACCACCTGCGCCCGGATGCCCTCACGGAAGTCAGGACCGGCCAGGCAGCGAAGCCCCACGCGGTATTCCTGATCCAGCGCTTCCTCGAGCGGGAGTCCTCGGACCCGTCGCAACGACGCCAGAGCGACCTTCACGGACGTCGGTGACTTCGCCTCGATCGTGTCCGCCGCAGCGATCGCCTGATCGCCCAAAGAGCGAAGGCTCCGCACAATTTCTTCGGCGTCGTCATGCACGTATGCGGCGTCGATCCACTCGCGCTGTGCCGCCAAAGCTGACTCCGGCGCGGCTTGGGCAAAGCGCCCGACGGCGGCTTCCGGCGTCGAGCTTTCCAGCGCTTCGGCCAGTGCGGGCAGGTTTTCGGACGGCACGAAGTAATCGGCGAGCCCCATGAACAGGGCGTCGGCTCCCGAGAGGTGGGCGCCGGTCAGGGCTGCGTGGGTTCCCGTCTCCCCCGGCGAGCGGGACAGCAGCAGCGTGCCGCCGACGTCGGGCACAAAACCAATGGTGGTCTCGGGCATCCCGGTGCGGGTCCGTTCGGTGACAATCCGGACCGAGCCGTGGGCCGAGATTCCGACGCCGCCACCCAGCACCAGGCCGTCCATGAACGCCACATATGGTTTGGGGTACTGCGAAATGAGCAGGTTCAGGCGGTACTCCTCAGCCCAGAACTCCGCAGTTTCAGTGCCGCCGTGCAGCATGTCCTTGTAAATGGCCACGATGTCACCGCCTGCGCAGAGCCCGCGGTCACCGGCGCCGCGCACCAACACCGTGGCAACGGCGTCGTCGCCGGCCCAATCGGTCAGCTGCCGGAGCATGGCTTCCACCATTCCCGCGTTCAGCGCGTTGACCGCCTTGGGGCGGTTCAGGGTGACGATCCCCAAGTGGCCGCGACGCTCGAACAGGACTTCTTCCTCTGCCGCTTCGGCCCCCATTAGCTGCCTGCCGGCATGATGAAGCTGGCGCCCTGGCGGATGCCGGAGGGCCACCGCGACGTCACGGTCTTGGTCTTGGTGTAGAAGCGGAAGGCGTCTGCGCCGTGCTGGTTGAGGTCGCCGAAGCCGGAGGCCTTCCAGCCGCCGAACGTGTAGTACGCGATCGGCACCGGGATCGGCACGTTGATGCCCACCATGCCCACCTCCACGCGGCTGGCAAAGTCGCGGGCGGAGTCGCCGTCGCGGGTGAAAATAGCGACGCCGTTGCCAAACTCGTGCTCGCTGCAGAGCCGCAGCGCTTCGTCGTAGTCAGCGGCACGCAGCACACTGAGGACCGGACCGAAGATCTCTTCCTTGTAGATCTTCATGTCCTTGGTGACGTTGTCGAAGAGGGTGGGGCCTACCCAGAAGCCGCCGTCGTAACCGTCCACGGTCAGCCCGCGGCCATCGGCCACCAGGGTTGCGCCTTCGTCCACGCCGGACTGGATGTAGCCCTCAATCCGCTCCTTTGCAGAAGCTGCCACCACGGGACCGAAGTCTGAATCCTTATCCAGGCTGTGGCCCACCTTCAGGTCCTTGACGCGCTCGGTCAGCTTGGCCACCAACGCATCGGCAGTTTCCTGGCCCACCGGTACGGCCACGGAGATCGCCATGCAGCGTTCGCCGGCGGAACCATACCCGGCACCAATCAGCGCGTCGGCTGCCATGTCCAGATCGGCGTCGGGCATGATCACCATGTGGTTCTTTGCCCCGCCGAAGCACTGCGCCCGCTTGCCGTGCGCGGCCGCTGTGGCGTAGATGTACTGGGCAATGGGCGTGGAGCCGACGAAGCCGATGGCCTTGACCCGTGGATCCTCGAGCAGTGCATCCACGGCTTCCTTGTCGCCGTTGATGACGTTGAAGACGCCGTTGGGAACCCCTGCCTCGCTGTACAGCTCAGCAAGGCGAAGCGGCACTGAGGGATCCCGTTCGGAAGGCTTGAGGATAAAGGCGTTACCGGCGGCGAGCGCGGGACCGGACTTCCAAAGGGGAATCATGGCGGGGAAGTTGAACGGCGTAATACCTGCCACCACGCCCAGGGGCTGGCGAAGCGAGTGGACGTCGATCCCCTGGCCTGCGTTGTCCGAGAACTCGCCTTTGAGCAAGTGCGGCGCACCGGCCGAGAACTCCACAACCTCGATGCCGCGTTGGATATCGCCCTTGGCGTCGGCGAAGGTCTTGCCGTGCTCAGAGGACAGGAGTTTTGCCAGTTCATCCATGTTCTCGTTGACCAGGTCCACGAACTTGAGCAGGATGCGTCCGCGGCGTTGCGGGTTCATGGCCGCCCATTCCAGCTGGCCCTTCTCGGCATTTGCGACGGCGTTGCGGACCTCGTCCGCGCTGGCCAGCGGAAGCCGGGCCTGGACTTCGCCTGTGCAGGGATCGTAGACGTCACTGAAACGGCCGGACGTGCCGTCCACCCTTTGGCCGTCCATGTAGTGGGAAAGTTCGCGCACCATGGTGAAATGCTCCTTTGCATCGTGAATGACTGCCGTGCCGCTGGTTCTGGGACCACTGCGGGGAACACGTGACCAACTGTGATCCAGGTCATCTCTGAACCTGAATATACTCGGACTTCCTACTAATTTCCAGAGGGTGCCCTGAAGGCGCTCAGTGGACCTCCTTCATCCCCTTGTACGCCTCCAGGGCATCGGCCCGGGTAGCTTTCAGGTCAACGATTTCCTCCGGATAATCGGGCGTTCCGAACTCGGGAAGCCAGTGGGCAATGTACTTTCCCTGCGGATCGAACCTGGTCCGCTGGGCCTCAGGGTTAAAGATCCGGAAGAAGGGCGAGGCATCCGCCCCGGAGCCCGCCACCCACTGCCAATTGGCAGGATTCGACGCCGGATCGGCATCCACCAGGGTGTCCCAGAACCACTGCTCACCGAGCTGCCAATGGATGCCCAGGTTCTTGACGAGGAAGCTGGCAGCCACCATCCGGACACGGTTATGCATCCAGCCGGTGTGCCACAGCTGGCGTTGCCCGGCGTCCACCATGGGGAAGCCGGTGCGGCCCTGCTGCCATGCGCGGAACTCCTCCGGCGCGCTCTCATGCCCGGGGTGTTTCCCGTTTGCTCCGTTACTACCGGGCCAAGCCCACGGGAACCGGTCAAACTCGGGGCGAAGGTTGGCTGTGGCGATCTCCGGGTTGTGGAAATACTGATGCCAGCAGAATTCGCGCCAGCCGAGCTCGGAGGCATAGATGCTTGCACTTTCGGAACGTTTGGATCCCAGCGCATGCCACACTTCAAAGGGGCTCAGCTCGCCCCACCGCAGGTAGGGAGACAAGCAACTGCTGCCATCAGTGTCCGGGCGGTTCCTGCCCTCGCTGTAGTTATCCAGTCCGTCCGCCACGAACGCAGCGAGCCGCTTGTGCCCGGCAGCTGACCCAGGGGTCCACATCTCCGCCAATCCACCGGACCAGTCCGGGGTGGTGGGCAGCAGCTGCCAGGAATCCAGGTCATCGTACGCCGGCAATTTTCCGGTGAATCCGTGGCCTTTTGCCGGGACGGCCAGCGGTTCACGGAATTCCTGGGCTGACACTGTCCGCCAGAAAGGCGTAAAAACCTTGTATTGTCCGCCCGTTCTGGTGGTGACATTCCACGGTTCATGAAGGAGGGAGGCCTGGAAACTAGCCACATGCAGGCCGGCCTCGCCCGCCCAAGCCTTGAGTCCGGCGTCGACCGTCCGCTCGGCTGCACCGTAGCGACGGTTCCAGTACAGCGCGCCCGCGCCCAGCGTCGTCGCCGTTTTCTGCACGATGTCCGCGGCAGGACCGCGGCGGAGCAGCAGCGGGATGCCGAGTTTGTCCAGGTCCTCACGCAGCGCCGTCAGCGAATGGTGGAGCCACCAGCGTGCGGCGCCCCCGTGGGCCCGGATGCCCGGCGACTCTTCGTCGAGGACGAACAAAGCCACGGCTTCGCCGTCGTCGACGGCGGCCCGCAAGGCCGGATTGTCGGCGACCCTCAGGTCGTCCCGGAACCATACGATGGACGGTTTCATCAATTCCTTTCAGCGCACACTCCGGAAACGGGAACAGCCCGTGCCCCCTATGAAATCCTAGGGGCACGGGCTGGACGCTGGCTGTTGAATGAAATCAGGCGATGGACGGAACTGCTTCCTCCGCCATATCCGAAAGGGCGGCGGTGCTGGCCTCAGTCTCATGCCACATGGGAACGCTGTTCACCACATAGTCCCTGGCGGCCGGGCCTACCATGCTCATCCCGGCGTAGATCCTGTGGCCATTTTCTTTAGTGGGCCTGAGCCCCTCAAGTTCCAGGGCTGTCTTGAAAGCGGAGTCGGGAATGGGAATCTTACGTCCAAGAACGCACCAGCTGATGTACAGGCCGTAGAAAGTGTCAAAATCCAAGCCGTTCTCAGTGTCGTCCTCAAACACCACACAGTCGCGAATAAAGCTGCCAATTTGGGTGTCGGTCATTACGGGCCTCCGGCGTCGGAAGAAAAAGCGGGCCGCCGGGCTGCATCAGCGAATGTCCTATCCCTCACTATAGACCCGTTCGGGTTACCCGGACGACGAAATGAGGTTAACTCTGGGTTGAGGGGTGGAAAATCCCGTGTCGTGGCGGGAGATTATTGAATAGCTGCCTTAAGCTCTTTCGCCGCCAGTTCCGGGTCGGCCGCGCTGTAGATCGCGCTGCCGGCAACTGCCACGTCCGCACCGGCCAACTGCACGGCTCCAATGGTTGAGGCATTGACTCCTCCGGCCACGGAGAACGGCACGCGGGCCTCTTCACCGGCGTTGAGCAGGCCGCGGAGGTCGAAACCGGGTTGGGCCTGCTCATCAAGGCCGGCGTGGAACTCGACGAATTTCGCGCCCAAAGCCCGGGCTTCCTTGGCGCGGGTCACCTTGTCAGCCACACCAATGAGGTCCACCACGATGCCCTTGTTGTGGGATTGTGCAGCTTTTACTGCTCCGGCAATAGTGGAGTCGTCCGCCGTTCCAAGGACAGACACCAGGTCGGCGCCGGCCTTGAACGCGATATCGGCTTCGAGTTCCCCTGCGTCCATGGTCTTCATGTCTGCGAACACGATCTTGCCCGGGTGCGCTTCCTTGATTGCTGTCACAGCGGACAGGCCCTCGGCCTTGATCAGAGGCGTACCCAGCTCAATGATGTCCACGTGCGCGGCCACTTTGCCGGCCAGTTCCAGGGCGTCTTCGATGGTGAGGAGGTCGAGTGCAACTTGCAGCTTC
Source organism: Arthrobacter sp. TmtSoilC79 (assembly GCF_059739405.1). NCBI lineage: Bacteria > Bacillati > Actinomycetota > Actinomycetes > Micrococcales > Micrococcaceae > Arthrobacter > Arthrobacter sp. TmtSoilC79. The sequence goes on from NZ_AP046051.1 coordinate 4,204,430, forward strand.
ATGGGGTGATGTCCTTCGTTGGATGGTTGGTAAATCTTGCGGGAACGGGAGCCTGGTGACGCCCTATTCGAGGTTGGCGTGGCGCAACCAGAGCTGCTCCGCAGGCTCCTTGGTGGCACCCCACAAAGAATGGAAAACAGCCTCTGTCACCAGGAAAAGCGATTGTTCAAAGAGGCTGCCGGAGTACTGCAGCGAAAGATCCGAACCATGGTCCGTCTTTTGGGCGGCAGGGATAATAACCACGGCATCGGCAAGACCTGCCAGGGGAGAAGATGCATCCGTAGTGATGGCGGCAAGCTGCGCCCCGGCGGAGAGTGCAGTTCGGGCCGCTTTGACCACTCCGGACGTTGTACCGGAACCGGAAGCGACCACCAGCAAATCCCCGGCAGTTATGGCCGGTGTTGTGGTGTCGCCGGCTACGTGGACAGTTTTCCCGAGGTGCATCAGGCGCATCGCCGCCATCCGCAGGACCAAACCACTCCGGCCGGCTCCGGCGAGGAAGACACGTTCAGCAGTACTGATCTTCTCCGCAAGACCTGACACATCGGCGTAGTCAATGCCTGAGGTGGTGCCGGCAAGCTCGCCCAGGATCAGGGATACGTTGCCGGCCACATCGTCATGGGTGCTTGCCGCTGGTTCTGCGGTGATGCTCATCGTCACTCCTTTTGCAGGTAGGTCATTGCCGTCTTTGAGGGGCTACCCATGATTCTTCCGGTCAGTTCAGGTAGGGGAAACGCTAAAAAAGGACGGTTGTCGCTACTCTTTTGGGTAGTCAGATCCGATGTCATTGGCCTAAGCTGCATGACATGTCCCATCCCACCGAGTTCCACTGGCCCCTCCTGGAGGCGGTTGCGTCCATCGCCAAAGCCCCCTTGACGGGCATTGCCGAGGAGCTTCGCGCAGGGATACATCCCTATCTGGAGTCAAGTGCCTTGGTCATCTTTACCGAGGACTGCACTGGCCGGCCGCAGAAGAAAACAGGCGCCGAGGACATCGTCAGCAGGGTCTCCATCCCCGAGCTGGAAGGCCTGCGCGCCGCCATGGAGGGCGACGGACCGTGGCGGGGGTCGGCCCGGATCGCCGGTGGGCCCAGGGAGGTCCTCGCTTTCCGCTACCCACCCAGCAACGCCCTGCTGGTGCTTACCGATCCGGCGCCAGTTGAGCCGGATGCAGGGGAAGGATCCCTACGGTTGATGGCCTACCTCTGGGGGCTTGCAGCGGCGCGGATCCAGGAAAAAGTCAGCGACGCACCGCCGTCGTACCTCTTGGAATCCCGGGCCGCATCCGCGGAGCGTGTTCGCGTCACCGGCGAGCTGGTAGACCAGCACTCGACAACCCTGGAGACAGTCCTCGCGGCGCTCAGGTCAAACTCGCTGGATGATCGGGCCGCCCGCACCTTCGTCACCGATCTGACTGCCAAAGCCCTGGTGGGGCTGCGGACCCTCAGTGACCACACCAACAACCTGGTGGAAGAGCCTGTGGCCAAAGCGTTCGAACGGCTCCGGGAAGACCTCCGGCCACTCATGCACTTCAGCAACATCGACATCCAGTTCATCGAACCACCGGCGAACGGCAGGGCACTGCCCGGAGAGGTGGCCCACGCCGCCAGGGCTGTGGTTCGGGGCTTGGTCCTGGCGATCGCAGAGCAGTCGGAGGTTCATCGGGTCCGGGCCCAGTGGGACTGCGACGGCGAGAACCTGCTGATCAATGTCAGGGACGACGGCGGCGGTGAGCTTTCCGCTCAGGGACCCAACCTGGAACGGTTGCTTCAACGCGTGCAGGCTGTGGACGGGACCATGAACGTGGAGATCATGCAGGGATGGGGAGCCGACATCTCCGTGGTCCTGCCGCTCGATCCGCCATCAACTCCGGCAGGGGATGCTGCCGGATGGGGGCTGGCCGCCCGGGAACTTGAAGTTCTTCAACTGCTGGCCGCGGGCCAGCGTAACCGGACGATCGCGACGGACCTCGGCATCAGCGAAAATACCGTGAAATTCCATCTCCGGAACCTCTTCCGGAAACTGGACGTCAGGTCCCGCACTGAGGCCATTGCGCTGGCCCACAGTGCGGGACTCCGGTAGCCGTACTAGGCGTCGATCACCATGTCGGTGAGCGCGGTGGAACAGCAGGGCAGGAACTTTCCGGCGTCGATTTCCCGGGCACGGATGCCGCCTTGGTGGTTCATCTCCACATCCCCTGAAAGCTTGACCACTTTGCAGGAGCCGCACATGCCTTCCTTGCAGTTGGCGCCGATCCTGACGCCCGCACGCTGGGCCGGGCCGAGGATGTGCTCGGTGGGGTCGACGCGCACGTTAATGCCCGTCCGCAGGAAGGACAGGGTGAGGCTTCCCGTTCCCACAGTGTCAAAGCTCGACGCGTCAGGGGCAGCGGCCTCCTGCCCGGCGTCCGGACCGGCGTCGGAAGCTTCAGTACCTGCCGCCTCCGGATCGGTGGTTTCCAGCGGCAGGCCGGTGGCCTTCAACGTTCCCTCGGCGTCGTAGCCTGGCTCGTAGAGTCCGAACGCCGTGGGCTGGCTTTCGTAGTAGTCCTCGGCGGAATCGGCGATCTCCTCGGCTATTTCCTCCGCAATGTCCGCTGCAAGGGCCAACTCCGCCTGGTATTCGAGGATGGTCTGGCGATCACCCGTGAAGAACTCCATGTGGATGGAGGTGTCGTCCACGCCCACCTTCCCCAGGAGCTCCGTGGCAGTGTTCAGGTAGCCTTCAGGACCGCAGGCATAGACCTGGCGGCCGTTGGCATCGGGTGCCACTTCCTCGAGCATGGCGGCCGTCAGCCGTCCCGTCAGGCCCTCCCAGTCCTCGGGCTTGCCGCGGTCACCCAGGGAATAGAAGACCTTGATGCGCGAGTCCACCGAGGCAATGTAGGCAAGCTCCTTATTAAAGGCAAAGCCTTCGGCTGCCGCGCCGTGATACAGCACCACCACATCGGCCTGTCCGGGCAAAGAGTGGATGGTCCGCACCATGGACATGATGGGCGTGATGCCTGCACCGGCGGCCAGCAGGAGGTACCGCGCCCGCCTGTCTGCATCAGGAAGGTGGAAGGCACCCACAGGCCCCAGCATCTCAAGGACCGTGCCGGGTTTGATGTTCTCGTGTACCCACGGCGAAACCAGCCCGGTGGGGTCCCGTTTGACCGTAATGTCAAAGGTCCACGGCTTGGTGGGCGCACTGGACAGCGAGTAGCTGCGGTCCGCAGGGTCCTGGTCCCCGCCGTTCACCGGGAAGGCAACATTGACGTACTGGCCGGCACGGAAGGCCAGGGGTGCGCCGTCGGAACGGCGGAACACGAAGGTCATCATGCCGCCCACTTCGGGAACAACTTCCACGCATTCGGCCATGAACTCCTGCGGATGCCAGGGACCCAGGGCACGGGCGGCACTGGCTGGCCCCTCGGTGCTGCCCATGACCCTGTTCCATGGCATTTCAAGACCACGGATGCGATGGGGCTCCTGGACCACTGTCTCGGTGAGGACTTCGGTCATGCCAAGTGCTCCTGGACACGCTGGACGTACCAGTTGATGAAGGCCTCCACCTGGTACTCGCTCTTCATGTACGGGCCGGGCTCGTAGGCAGGGCTGCCGGCACCGGTCTGGCACAGCTCCACGAACGCCTTGTCCTGCAGGTTGGTCTGCTTCCAGGTGTAGGTGAGCTTCTCGAGGTCATAGTCCACGCCTTCCACGGCGTCATCGGCAACCAGCCAGGTGGTGCGCACCAAGGACTGGTGTTCATTGATGGGGAAGACGCCGAAGGTGATGACGTGGTCGCTCTGGAAATGGAACCAGCTGTTGGGCTGCAGGTGCATCGAGCAGCGGCCCAGGCGGAAGTCCCGCAAGTCGCCGAGCAGCTTCTTGGAGAGCCTGCGGCCATCGGGCGAGAACGACTCGCCTTCGCCGTCGAGCGATTCGCGTGAAATGCGGATGCCGGCGATCCTGGTGTCGAGCTCCTCCACAACCTCGTACGGAAGGCCGTAGCGGCGGCAACGCTCCTCGAGGGAGGACTGTGCTTCCTTGTTGCGGTCCCACACTTCCTCAAGGTGGGCTGGAATCAGGCCCTCGGTCAGTCCCCACGTGGGGAAGAGCGAGCACGCGAGCTCCGGGTGGCCGTCGCAGTGGTAGCACTCACGGTTGTTTTCCATGACGAGCTTCCAGTTGCCCTCTTCGATGATGTTCTGCTGGTAGGCAATCTTCGTCTTGGACAGATCGTGGGGTGCGAGGTAGGGCTCGAAGATCTTGGAGGTCTCGTCAAAATCGGTGGGCGGCTCGTCCGCTACGCAGACGAAGATGAGTCCGGCCACTACCCGGCTGTGGGCACGCTTGAGGCCGAAGCAGCTCTTGTCAAACTTGGTCTCGCCCGGCGCCGAAGCGTGGATCAGGTTCCCTTCCGGTGAGTATGTCCAGGAGTGGTAGCCGCACACCAGGTTTCCTGTGGAGCCCGCGGTTTCGGTCAGGACGCGGGCACCGCGGTGGCGGCAGACGTTGTGCAGGACGTTCACGCCGCCGTCGTCATTGCGCAGCACGATCAGGGAGTAGGGACCATAGTCGACGGTGACGTAGTCGCCCGGCTCCGGCAGTTCGGCGATGCTGGCGGCGAAGATCCAATGTTGGCCAAAGATGGCCTCCATGTCGATCTTGAAGATCGTGGAATCGGTGTAGAAGGGCGCGTCCAGGGAAAATCCCTTACGCCGGAACTCGAACAAACCGCTGATCTCTGCCAGCTGCTCTGCAGGCAAGGATGAAGCGAGTTTTCCACGTGAGTTGAGGGGCAAGACTGGTGCAGACATATGTTTCCTCCCGGGAGGCGTGGGTCAGAGTGTGTTTCGTGGGGAGCACGGCTGCGTTTGGGGCGAGCGGCGTTGTCGAAAACCTTATAGTCATGAGATTAGGGACGATTGAACCGCAACAAAAGCGCAAGATTCAGAAGATAACCGTGCACAATAGGTGCATGATCGATGCGAGGCTCATCACACTCCGGGTGTTTGCCCGCTGCGGCACCATTGGCGCCACTGCGGAGCTCACCGGCTACTCCCCCTCCGCCGTCTCCGCGCAACTCCGCGAACTCCAGCGCATGCTGGGAATGCAGCTGCTGACCAAGGACGGCCGGGGCGTTCGATTGACCGCCACGGGACGCTTTCTGGTGACGGGTTCGGACGCCCTGATCGCCGAGTGGGAGCGCCTCCGGGCAGCGGCAATGGAAGCCGGCGATCAAGTACAGTCACGTTTCGGCCTGGGCGGATTCTCGACGGCGGCCGCACAGTTGCTGGCGCCGCTCGCCGCCACGCTGCGCTCGACGCGTCCCTTGCTGGAAGTCCAGGTGCTCGAGGCCAACCCGGCCCGTTGCTTCGACTTGTTGGTGGCAGAACGAATCGACCTCGCCGTGATCGTTGCCATGCAGTCCGAAACCTACGGTGAGGACGATCCCCGGTTCGAACAGACCGTACTGCTGGACGATCCCCTGGATGTGATCATTCCGGCGAACCATCCACTGGCACAGCAGGAATCGGTAACGCTCGAGGAGCTCGCATCGGAACCTTGGATTACTGAGGCCGCCGGCTCCACGTACCACTCCCTCTTCACGGCCGCCTTCACGGCCGTGGGGGTAACCCCGCGGGTGGCCCACGAGGCAGTTGAATGGGAAACCCAGATAGCGTTCGTGGGCGCGGGCTTGGGCGTCGGCCTGCTTCCAAGGTTGGCACCCCTGAACAACGCGGAGAATGTTGTCCGGTTGCGCATCACAGGCAAGGGCAAGCCCACCCGACGCATCGTGGCTGCAGCACGGCGGGGCAGCATCGCCTCACCACTGATCCAGGAATCCCTCAGCATCCTGCAGGAGAGCGCTCAAAGGATCCTTACGGCCCGGCCGGAAGACGAGCGCTGAACCCAAGAGCCGCCTAAGCCCACACCTGGTAGCCCGTGGACTTATCGAAGAGCTTCCGGGTGGACAGCCCCTCGCGCCCAACACACCAAAAACGGGACGGTGGGCGCTGATCCGGCAGTGTGCGTAAAAGGGCCCCCGCCCCAACCACCGCGAAAGTGGCGGCAGCGGTTGCGGGGAATAGCACACAGAGGATCAGCGCCCACCGGGCGCAGTGGAAACTTACCATCCACGTTCTGCGAGGCGGTGGGGCTGCGGGATGTCGTCCACGTTGATGCCCACCATGGCTTCGCCGAGGCCGCGGGAGACCTTGGCGATGACATCGGGGTCGTCGTAGTAGGCGGTGGCGTTGACGACGGCGGCGGCGCGCTCTGCCGGGTTGCCGGACTTGAAGATGCCCGAACCAACGAACACACCGTCGGCGCCGAGCTGCATCATCATCGCGGCATCAGCCGGAGTAGCGATGCCACCGGCAGTGAACAGCACGACGGGGAGCTTGCCGGTAGCGGCAACTTCCTTGACCAGCTCGTACGGGGCCTGCAGTTCCTTGGCCGCAACGTACAGCTCGTCCTCGGGGAGGGCTGCGAGCTTGGCGATTTCCGAGCGGATCTTGCGCATGTGTCCGGTGGCGTTGGAAACATCGCCGGTGCCGGCCTCGCCCTTGGAACGGATCATCGCCGCGCCCTCGTTGATGCGGCGCAGCGCCTCACCAAGGTTGGTGGCGCCACAAACGAACGGGACGGTGAAGTTCCACTTGTCGATGTGGTTGATGTAGTCGGCCGGGGTCAGGACCTCGGACTCGTCGATGTAGTCAACACCGAGGGACTGCAGGACCTGGGCTTCGACGAAGTGGCCGATGCGGGCCTTCGCCATGACCGGGATGGAGACCGCGGCGATGATCGCATCGATCATGTCCGGGTCCGACATGCGGGACACGCCGCCCTGGGCGCGGATATCGGCAGGCACTCGCTCGAGCGCCATGACAGCCACGGCACCGGCATCCTCGGCGATGCGGGCCTGCTCGACGTTAACGACGTCCATGATGACGCCGCCCTTGAGCATCTCCGCCATGCCCCGCTTGACGCGGCTGCTGCCCGTGAGCGGTATGTGTTCGAAAAGGTGGGGTCTTGTAAGCACGCGATACTCCAAGGGCTGAAGGCTGTGATTGCATCACAAGCGCCCGAAGGCAGGCGCTGGGAGCACGCCTGATATCCGGGTGATATATTAGTTGGAATCTTCAGTATGCGATCATGGAAGCGCGGAGTCAACAGCCGGATTGCGGTGGGATTCAGGCTGCGAAAAGCGCCTGGCGCACTGCCTGCTCGAAGCCGCTCACGTGGGCGCGGGCCAACTCGGCAGCCCTCTCCTCGTCGCCGTCGATGACCGCACGGAGCAGATCCAGATGCTCGCGCACATGATGTTCCAGGTTGGGCAGCCGGTCCAGCACCATGCACCAGATACGGGTGGCCAGGTTGTCATAGCGGATCAGGACGTCTTCAAGGTGGGGGTTGGCGGCAGCGGCGTAGATGCCCTGATGGACGCTGGCATCGAGCCTCAGCGTTTCAACTACCGACGCCGCCTTCACATCGAATTCCTCCACCGCACGCATCACCGCACGCAGGTGTTCCTTGGTAGAAGCGGAAGCAACCCGGGCAGCACGGGCGGCGGCAAGGGGCTCCAGCTGGGTCCGGATTTCGGAGATAAAGGCCAGATCGGTCACTTCCACCCGAGTGGCGAAAGTGCCACGCCGCGGGTAGGTGATGACGAGCCTGTCGAGCTCCAGCCGCTTCAGGGCTTCACGCACCGGAGTGCGGCCAATATCCAGGTCCTTGGCGAGCTGGTCGTCGTTAAGGAGGTCGCCGGGTTTGATCTCCAGCATCAGGAGTCGGTCGCGGAGGCGCTCATAGGCGACGTCGGCCAGTGACTTCCTGCCGGCGTCGTCCGTTATTGCCAGAGTTCCAAAGGCCACAGCGCCATCCCTTTCTTCACAACCCAAAAACCTATTGACCTGCCTGTGCGTCCAGTATACGCTGAATCCCAATCCTAATATATCAGTTCAGGACCCAGGAATATATCTAAAGGAGGAGACATGACCCTCGTGGCGACAGACTCACCAGTAAGCACCCTGCCAAAGCCCGCCTTGCTCAAAGAAGAGCAAGCACAGAAGTTCGTACTCACATTGTCGTGCGTCGAACGCGCCGGAATCGTTCAGGCAGTCACCACCTTCCTTTTCGAGCGCGGTTTCAACATCGAAGAGCACCAGCAGTTCGACGACGGCCTCCGCCAAACGCTGCACCTGCGGACCGCTTTCTCCGGACCGCTGTCCTACTCACCTGAGCGGCTCGAAGAGGAATTCAGCGCCATCGCTGACCGCTTCGAGATGAAGTTCAGCTTCCATGACCAGACCAAAAAGCGGGTCCTGGTGATGGTCTCCAAGTTCGGGCATTGCCTGAACGACCTCATCTTCCGGTGGCGCGGCGGCAGCCTCGGCGGCGACCTCGTAGTGGTTGCCTCCAACCATGAGACCCACAGGGCCATGGCGGAAGCAGCGGGACTGCCGTTCGTCTACATCCCCGTCGCCCCGGATACCAAGGCAGAGGCCGAACAGCGACTCCTGGACCTGGTGGAGGAATACAACGTGGACCTTGTGGTGCTGGCCCGCTACATGCAGGTTCTCTCCAACGACCTGTGCCGCGCCCTCGAAGGCCGTGCCATCAACATCCATCACTCGTTCCTTCCCGGCTTCAAGGGCGCCCGGCCCTACCACCAGGCCTATGACCGTGGCGTGAAGCTGGTAGGCGCCACCGCCCATTACGTCACCGCGGACCTGGATGAGGGACCCATCATCGAGCAGGAAGTCATCCGCGTCGACCACAGCTACGGACCCACCACACTCTCAACCGTGGGCCAGGATGCCGAAGCCCTGGCATTGTCCCGCGCAGTCAGGTGGCACTGCGAACACCGTGTGCTGCTCGACCAGACCAGCACCGTGGTTTTCCGCTAAGCCACCCGCCGCCCCAGACCCTCACGAACTTCAGCAGGAGAACCCCCATGGCATCCACGCCCCGCATTGTCATCATCGGAGCCGGGATCGTCGGCACCAACCTAGCCGACGAACTGGTCACCCGCGGATGGAACAACATCACCGTCCTGGACCAAGGGCCCTTGAACATGCCCGGTGGTTCCACGTCCCACGCACCTGGCCTGGTCTTCCAGACCAACCCGTCAAAGTCCATGGCCCTTTTCGCCAAGTACACGGTGGAAAAGCTCCTCTCGCTGACCGAGGACGGCCAGAGCTGCTTCAACCAAGTGGGCGGCCTGGAAGTTGCCACCACCGAGACCCGCCTGGCTGACCTGAAGCGCAAGCTCGGTTACGCACAGGCCTGGGGCATCGACGGCAAAATCCTCACCCGCGAGGAATGCAAGGAGCTCTACCCGCTGATTAACGAGGAAGACATCCTGGGCGGCCTCCACGTCCCCACCGATGGCCTGGCGCTGGCGGCCCGCGCCGTACAGTTGCTCATCAAGCGCACCGAAGCCGCCGGCGTTAAGTACATCGGCAACACCGAGGTGACCGGAATCGAGCAGTCGAACCGCCGCGTGACCGGCGTCGAGACCGCCGAAGGCGTCATCCCCGCGGACATCGTGGTTTCCTGCGCCGGTTTCTGGGGCGCCAAGGTGGGCGAGCTGATCGGAATGTCCGTTCCGCTCCTCCCGCTGGCGCACCAGTACGTAAAAACGACGCCGGTGCCCGCCCAGAAGGGCAAGAACGAGCTGCCCAACGGCGCCCAGCTGCCCATCCTGCGCCACCAGGACCAGGACCTCTACTACCGCGAGCACGGCGACCGTTACGGCATCGGCTCCTACGCCCACCGCCCCATGCCCGTGGATCTGGATGAATTGGGCAGCTACGAGCCCAGCAGCATCAGCGAACACAACATGCCCTCGCGCCTGGACTTCACACTGGAAGACTTCCTTCCCGCATGGGAAGCAACCAAGCAGATTCTTCCCGCCCTCCGCGAAAGCGAAATCGAGGACGGCTTCAACGGCATCTTCTCCTTCACCCCTGACGGCGGCTCGCTGGTAGGCGAATCCAAGGAAGTGGACGGCTTCTTCGTTGCCGAGGCCGTCTGGGTCACCCACTCCGCAGGCATCGCCCGCGCCGTGGCTGAACTGCTGACCACCGGCAAGTCGCAGATCGACCTCGGCGACTGCGATATCCACCGTTTCGAAGAGGTCCAGCTGACCCCTGAATACGTCAGCGAAACCTCCCAGCAGAACTTCGTGGAAATCTACGATGTCATGCACCCGCTCCAGCCCAAGCTTTCCCCGCGCAACCTTCGCGTCAGCCCCTTCCACGCCCGCCACAAGCAGCTCGGTGGCTACTTCCTGGAAGGCGCCGGATGGGAACGTCCCTACTGGTTCGAGGCCAACGCCGAACTCCTCAAGGAGATGCCGGATGACTGGCAGCCCCCGGCACGTGACGCCTGGTCCGGCATGTTCAGCTCGCCCATCGCCGCAGCCGAGGCCTGGAAGACCCGCACGGCAGTAGCCATGTACGACATGACACCGCTGAAGCGCCTTGAGGTATCGGGCCCGGGAGCTTTGAAGTTGCTCCAGGAGCTGACCACCGGCGACCTGGCCAAGAAGCCCGGCGCGGTCACTTACACGCTCCTCCTGGACGAGGCCGGCGGAGTCCGAAGCGACATCACCGTGGCCCGCCTCAGCGAAGACACGTTCCAGCTCGGAGCCAACGGCAACATGGACACCGCCTACTTTGAGCGCGCAGCCCGCCACCAGACCCAGAGCGGCGACGCCGGGGACTGGGTCCAGGTCCGTGACACCACCGGTGGCACCTGCTGCATCGGTTTGTGGGGTCCGCTGGCCCGCGACCTCATCAGCACGGTCAGCAGCGATGACTTCACCAACGACGGCCTGAAGTACTTCCGTGCCAAGCAGGTCACCATCGGCGGCGTCAACGTCACCGCCATGCGCCTGTCCTACGTGGGCGAACTCGGCTGGGAGCTCTACACCAGCGCGGACAACGGGCAGCGCCTTTGGGATGCCCTGTGGAAGGCCGGCCAGCCGTTCGGCGTCATCGCCGCAGGCCGTGCCGCTTTCAGCTCACTGCGCCTGGAAAAGGGCTACCGTTCCTGGGGCACGGATATGACCACGGAGCACGATCCCTTCGAGGCCGGCCTCGGGTTTGCCGTGAAGATGGCCAAGGAGAACTTTGTCGGCAAAGCCGCCCTTGAAGGCCGCACCGAGGAAGGCTCTGCGCGTCGCCTTCGCTGCCTGACGGTCGACGACGGCAGGAGCCTCGTGCTGGGCAAGGAACCGGTGTTCTACAAGGACCAGGCGGTGGGTTACGTCACCAGCGCCGCCTACGGTTACTCCGTCCGCAAACCGATCGCCTACGCCTACCTGCCTTCGGCAGTATCAATCGGAGACTCCGTGGAAATCGAGTACTTCGGACGCCGGATCCAGGCCACCGTGACCCAGGATCCGCTGTACGACCCCACCATGAGCCGGCTCCGTGGCTAGCACTGCCATGATCAGCTCAGAAACCATCAATGACTACCTCTCCCGGTTGGCTTCACGTCAACCCACCCCCGGTGGCGGGGCGGCTGCTGCACTGCATGCGGCCCAGGGTGCCGCGCTGGTTGCCATGGTGGCCAGGTACACCACGGGAGCAAAATATGAGCAGCATGCAGGGCTCGTCAACCGGATCACCAGCGCCGCCGACCACTTGGTCGTCCAAGCCCTGCGCCTCGCGGACGCTGATGAACACGCCTTCCAGTCCGTCATCGACTCCTACAAGCTGCCCTCGGACACGGAGGAACTGAAGACCGCGCGCACAGCGGCCATTCAGGACGCCCTGGTCCAGGCCGCCCATACCCCCGCACAGCTGGTCAAGGTTGCCGGTGAAGTGGTGGATCTGGCCACCGAACTTTTCGAGGTGGCCAACCCCAACGTCATCAGTGACGTCGCAGCCGCAGCCGATGCTGCCCGGGCAGCCGCCACCACGGCCCGGGTCAACATCGACATCAATGTGGTCGCCCTCAAACACGGCGAAGCCCGTTCACGTTTGGCGGAGCAGACGGACGGTATTGAGGACAAGGTGGTACTCGCCGCTGATGCCTTGGTGAAGCGCGTCCGGGAAAGGATCCTCTCATGACCACGGCCGTGCTTTCCGGAAAGGGACTCGCTTCCCGCATCCAACAGCAAGCCCGGGATGAGGCCCGCATCCTTCGCTCCGAGGGATTGAGGCCCACCCTGGCCGTTGTTGTCGCCACAGAGGACGAGGCAACCCACTGGTATGTCCGTTCAATCGAGCGGGCAGCTGGACGGGCCGGGATCGAGTGCCGCGTGGTCGATCTCGGGCCAAACGCCGGTGAAGCTGCGCTGGCAAACATCCTCGAGGACCTCAGCGCAGAACCGGCCGTTCATGGGATCATCCTCCAGACTCCCCTGCCGGCCGCCGTACGTGCAGACCGCTTGGTGGGGCTCATCGCCCCCGAAAAGGACGTCGACGGCGCCAATCCCCTCAGTCTCGGCCGTTTGGCCGTGGGCCAGCCTGCGTTCGCGCCGGCTACAGCCCGGGCCGTGGTGGAATTGCTGGACCACTTCGAGGTGCCGGTCGCGGGCCGGAAGGTGGCCGTCGTCGGGCGTTCCGCCGTGGTGGGCAAGCCGCTGTCCCTGCTCCTGCTCGACAAGGACGCAACCGTCACCATCTGCCATTCCAAATCGGGTCCGCTGGAGCGCCATACCCGGTACGCCGACGTCGTGGTTGTTGCCGCGGGCCGTACCGGCCTGCTCAAAGGCAGCGACATCTCCGAAGAGACGGTAGTGATCGACGTCGGGACGAACGTCCTGCCCGACGGTTCCCTGGTGGGGGACGTCGATGAGGCCAGCGTCACCGGCGTCGCTGCCGGGCTGAGTCCGGTTCCCGGCGGCGTGGGGTCGGTAACCACGGCCCTGTTGCTGCTGCAAACGGCCGAAGCTGCGCGGCAGCACTCCCCCGCCGCTTTGCTGACTGCGTCCACTTCCGGGATCTGAAGGGTTTACCCATGCATGCCAAAGCTCCGCGCGAGAACATTGATGAGTCGCAACTGACCGTCACCAAACCCAAAACCAAGGCCGTGGGCATCCCGGCTGTTGCCAACGCCCTGAAAATTTCCCTGGAACAGATGGGACCGCTGCGCAGCGTCCAAACCCTGCTGGCAGTAAACCAGCTGGACGGGTTCGACTGCATGGGATGCGCCTGGCCCGAGCACGAGAAGCGCAATGCAGCGGAGTTCTGTGAAAACGGCGCCAAGGCCGTGGCCGAGGAAGCCACCCGCCGCCGCGTCACACCGGAATTCTTCGCCCAGCACTCCATTGCCGATCTCAAGACCCGGGACGACTTCTGGTTGGGCCAGCAAGGCAGGCTCACCCACCCGATGTTCCTTGACGAAGGTGCTACGCACTACAGGGCCATTGACTGGGAAGACGCATACGACCTCATGGCCAAGGAACTGCGGGAGCTGGAACACCCCGACCAAGCAGTGTTCTACACCTCGGGCCGCACCTCCAACGAGGCAGCGTTTGTCTACCAGCTCCTGGTCCGGGGACTTGGGACCAACAACCTCCCGGACTGTTCGAACATGTGCCACGAATCCTCCGGTTCCGCACTGGTGGAGACCATCGGCATCGGCAAGGGCTCGGTCAGCCTGACGGACCTGGAAACGGCGTCGCTGATCTTCGTCGCGGGGCAGAATCCCGGGACCAACCACCCGCGCATGCTCAGCGCATTGGAGAAGGCGAAGAAGAACGGCGCGGTCATCGTTTCAGTCAACCCGCTTCCTGAGGCCGGGCTCCTGCATTTTGAGAACCCCCAGCATGTGGCCGGGATGATCCAGGGCACCCAACTGACGGACGACTTCCTGCAGATCCGTGCCGGCGGAGACCAGGCCCTCTTCCAAGGCCTGGGCAAATACCTGCTGGAAGCCGAAGCTGCCGGAAGGAACACCCCTGGCCTGCAGACGGTCCTGGACCATGACTTCATCGACAACCACACAGTCGGCCTCGATGACTACCTGCGCTACCTGGAAAAGGTGGAGTGGGATGACATTGTGGAGGCAACAGGGCTGACGTTGGAGCAGATCCATTCCACCGGTGAACGGCTGCTGGCTTCCAGCGCCACGATTGTCTGCTGGGCCATGGGATTGACCCAGCACAAGCACTCCGTGCCCACCCTCCGCGATGTGGTCAACGTCCTGCTCCTGCAAGGCAACATCGGCAAGCCCGGCGCGGGTGTCTGCCCGGTGCGCGGCCATTCCAACGTCCAGGGCGACCGGACCATGGGCATCTTCGAAAAGATGCCCGAGACCTTCCATGACCGGCTGGACCAGGAATTCGAGTTCCACTCCCCCCGGGAGCACGGCTATGACACAGTGGCAGCCATCCGGGCCATGCGCGACGGAAAAGTCCGGTTCTTCATGGGCATGGGCGGCAACTTCGTCCGGGCCGCTCCCGATTCGGAGGTCACTGAGCAGGCCTTGGCCAATACCCGGTTGACCGTCCAGATTTCCACCAAGCTCAACCACTCACACCTGTCCACGGGTCGCCGCGCGCTGATCCTTCCCACGCTGGGACGCACCGAGAAGGACACCCAACGCACCGGCGACCAGCGGGTCACAGTGGAAGACTCCATGAGTGCCGTCCACGCATCCCGCGGACGCCTCAAACCTGCAAGTGAACACCTGCACTCCGAGGTAGCAATCGTGTGCAACCTCGCGCACAGGGTGTTCACCGATGGCCACGGCCGCCTGCCCAACACACCCCAGGCTGCGTGGCTCGCCATGCGGGATGACTACACGCTGATCCGGAAGCACATTGAAGCGGTGTTTGACGGCTTTGAAGACTTTGAAGCACGGATCCAGCACCCTGGCGGCTTTGTGCTGCCCCACCCGCCCCGCGATGCCAGGAAGTTCGACACCGCGTCAGGAAAAGCACACTTCACGGGCAACGAGCTGGAGTTCATCAAGGTCCCGCCGGGCCGCTTGGTCCTTCAAACCTTGCGCTCACACGACCAGTACAACACCACCATCTATGGCAAGGACGACCGCTACCGCGGCATCCACGGTGGCCGGCGGGTGGTTCTCATCAACGCTGAAGACATCACCGGGCTGGGCTTTGCCGACGGCGACATGGTCCACCTGATTTCCGAATTCCAGGGAACAGACCGGCGGGCGGAGAACTTCCGGATCGTGTCCTACTCAACGCCCAAGGGGTGCGCCGCCGCCTACTACCCGGAAACCAACGTCCTGGTGCCCCTCGATTCCGTGGCGGACACCAGCGGCACGCCCACGTCCAAGTCCGTGATCATCAGGCTGGAGAAGGCCTGAGTTCCAACAAAAGTTCCAACAGTCAGATTTTTCACCCGTCAGATTTTTCACCGTTCCAATGATCCGTGAGGGGTGCTTCGGTGACCTGAAACCTGGGGAGGTATTTCTTCATCGAAGCACCGCTTACGGACCATTGGGCAGCATTTTTCAGTAACAGCCAGAGAACAGGGAGTGACCATGTCAGGAAACAGAGCAGTCGCCTACAAGGAACCCGGTGTCGTTGAGATCATCAACACCGACTACCCAACGTTTGAGCTCAAGGACGGGCCGGGCGTCAACCCTGCCAACGTGGGACGGAAGGTGCCGCACGGCGCGATCCTCCGGACGGTAACCACCAACATCTGCGGATCGGACCAGCACATGGTCCGTGGCCGCACCACCGCTCCGCAGGACCTGGTGCTGGGCCACGAAATCACCGGCGAAGTGGTGGAGGTAGGGCCCGACGTCGAGTTCATCAAGGTGGGCGACATCGTCTCGGTGCCGTTCAACATCTCCTGCGGCCGCTGCCGGAACTGCAAGGAACAGAAGACCGGCATCTGCCTCAACGTCAACCCTGACCGCCCCGGCAGCGCCTACGGCTACGTGGACATGGGCGGATGGGTGGGTGGCCAGGCCGAGTTCGTGCTGGTCCCCTACGCCGACTGGAACCTGCTGCGTTTCCCGGACCGCGACCAGGCCCTGGAAAAGATCATGGACCTGACCATGCTCTCGGACATCTTCCCCACCGGTTTCCACGGCGCCGTCACTGCCGGTGTAGGCGTGGGGTCCACTGTTTACGTCGCAGGCGCCGGGCCCGTGGGCCTTGCTGCCGCCGTCGGCGCCCAACTGCTGGGTGCCGCCGTCGTGATTGTGGGCGACATGAACGAGGACCGGCTGGCGCAGGCGCGCTCCTTCGGCTGCGAAACCGTCAATGTCTCCAACGGCGATCCAAAGGAACAAATCGCACAGATCCTCGGCGTTCCGGAAGTGGACTGCGGCGTTGACGCTGTGGGCTTCGAAGCCCGCGGCCACGGCAAGGATGCCTCCCACGAAGCTCCCGCCACCGTGCTGAACTCCCTCATGGACATCACTGCGGCCGGCGGATCCCTGGGCATCCCGGGCCTCTACGTCACCGGAGACCCGGGTGGAATCGACGACGCAGCCAAGCACGGTTCGCTCTCGCTCTCCCTGGGTACCGGCTGGGCCAAGTCCCTGTCCTTCACCACCGGCCAGTGCCCGGTCATGAAGTACAACCGTCAGTTGATGATGGCCATCCTTCATGACAAGGTCCAGATCGCCAAGGCAGTAAACGCCCAGGCAATCCCGCTCGAGGACGCTCCCCGCGGTTACGCAGAGTTCGACGCCGGAGCGGCAACCAAGTTCGTGCTGAACCCCAACGGCTACGTCAAGGCGTAGTACACCACCGGCTCAGTACGCATCAACTGATACCGGGGACTGCGCGGCAAGCATTACGGGAAGGCCGTGCAGTCCCCGGTATCAGTACTTAACCTCATTCCAGGGAGCGAACGATCCATGCTTACCCAAGTAGCCGCCGGCCCTGCCGTTTCAGTGCGGCACGCAGCCACCTGGGCTGAAGCCCGGGAGCTGGCGTACCACTGCGCCGGACCGCTGAACCCGTCCAAAGTCTCCCTCCGCGAAGCAATCGGGCACACCCTGACCCGCGCAGTCACCGCCCCGCGGGACCTTCCGCACTACGCGTCATCGGCAATGGACGGTTGGGCTGTGAATGGCAACGGCGGAAGCGGCAGCTTCGGCCCGTGGAAATTGACGACGGCGGGGCTCCCGCTTGCGCCGGGCGAAGCCAGCACCATTGCCACCGGCGGACTGGTCCCTGCGGGTGCCACAGCAGTCCTGCGGAAGGAAAGCGGAACAGTCGCCGAGGACGGCCGGCTCTTCCTCGCCCATGATGCCAGGCCAGAGGACACACTCCCCGGCCGGCACATCAGGGGAGCCGGGGAAGAAGCCGGAGCCGGCGACGTCCTCATTCCCGCCGGCACACTCCTTAATCCGGCCCACATTGCTCTGGCCGCCGTAGCAGGCCACGATTACCTCCACGTACAGCGCAAGCCGAGGGTCGCCGTCGTACTGACCGGCTCGGAAGTGGTGACCTCTGGTGAACCGGCAGCAGGACAGGTACGCGACGCGTTCGGTCCGCAGCTGGATGCCGTCATTTCCCAATTGGGCGGAACCCCCGGTGGCCAGCGCAGGATCGGCGACTCGTACCAAGAGTGGATGGCGGCGCTGGACGATGCTGATGTTGCCGGGGCCCTGCCGCCGGACGTCACCATCACCACCGGCGGGACCGGCAAATCCGGGACGGACCACTTCCGTGACGCCGTTGCTGCGCTCGGTGGCCGGATCCTCCTGGACGGCATCGACATGAGGCCTGGTCATCCCGCCGTGCTGGCCGTACTGCCGGATGGCAGGTTCATCATAGGTCTCCCGGGAAATCCGCTCGCCGCCATGATGGCGCTCATGACCCTCGGTGAGCCCCTGCTGGCCGCCTTGGGAGACCGGCCCATACCGTCAGCCAGCCTCATGACATCCGGGGCCGACGTTGATCCGGTCCCGGGAAAGACCCGCCTCATACCCTGCAGCGTGATCCACGACGTCGTGTTCCCGGCCTCCCATACCGCTCCGGGGATGATGCGGGGACTTGCCGGAGCCGATGGATACATGGCTGTTCCCCCCGAAGGCGTGGCAGCCGGGGCGCCCGTGCCGGTCCTGCCACTGCCCTGGAGGTAAACCATGCGAGTACCCATGGTGTGAAAGGGTCCGTGCAAAACTCCGTCTAGGATGAGGTCAGACGAGAGCGCAGGCCGGACAACCCAAGCCAGTAAAGGCGGCCTGCCTGGACTAACGACACGAGGCATCATGGCCGCACGGAATAACCCGGACATCGAAAAGGATGCGGACGCCCAAGGCGGTGGCGTCCAGTCCGTGGACCGGGCCCTCCAGATCCTGGAAATCCTTGCCCGTGAAGGTGACGCCGGCGTGAGTGAAATCGCCGAAGAAATGGGCATCCATAAGTCCACCGTGTCCAGGTTGGTGGGGTCCTTGGTCAGCCGGGAAATCGTGCGGCAAAACAGCGAGCGCGGCAAGTACCAGTTGGGCTTTGGGATACTTCGCCTGGCGTCGTCCATCCCCGGCCGGCTCAGCGTGGTCCATGAAGCACGGGAGGTCCTGGAGTCCTTGGCTGCCGAGTACAAGGAGACCGTGAACCTGGCTGTCCTGCGGTCCAACTACGCCGTCAACGTGGACCAGGCCATGGGCCCTTCGACGCTGGCCACCTATGACTGGGTGGGAAGCCTGACTCCCCTGCATGCCACGTCCAGCGGCAAGGTACTCCTTGCCGCGTTGACCGCCGACGAGAGGTCCCAGGTCCTCAAAACGGTGGGCCTGCCCGCCCGGACGCCGCGCACCGTGACCAACCGGGGCGAGCTGGAGAAGCAACTGCTGGACGTGGCCCGCAATGGCTACGCCATAGTCCATGAGGAGTTCGAAATCGGCCTCACGGCCGTGGCCGTGCCCATCTTCAACCACTCAGGAAACGTTATTGCCGCGGTCAGCATCTCCGGTCCGGCCTTCAGGTTTTCACCCGAGGACCAGCCAGGGCTTATTGAGGGGCTCCGAACGGCCGGACTGACCATCAGCGCCCGTATGGGCTACCGGCACAGCTAGGCCGCAGCGAACCCGCTGCTTCCACCAGCCCCAGGGGCAACATGCGGTACAAACACGTCCCCGGACCTCAAGGCCAATTGATATATCAATCTGCTGTCAAAGAGCGAAAAAACCTTGACTTTGGCTGTGACGCAGAGCACTCTGTTGCATAGCGCGAATGTTGTTGATTCATGCGGAACGCTCTCCACCCTTACGGATGGCCACCCCCCTTCAAGGGCCATGTATAAACGCAAGCCCATGACTCTCCGAGCAAAGGACCCGCTCATGGCTATAAACAGTGACACCAAACCCCTTACACCAGAGGAGTTACCTGCCGACGACCAGTTAGTGGACACTCCACCCGACACCTTGGCCGCCCTCGACGCTGAGGACGGAGGCGCAGAAGTCCTTCCCGATTCTGAAGAGTACGAACAGATCATGGAAGAACTGCGCCACGCCAAGACCGAGCAGGCCGTCTCGGCCCGCCGGAACCGCAAACTTACCCTCGACAAAGTCACCTTCGGGATCACGGGCGCCATCGCCGTCGCCTTCGTGGTCTGGGGATTTGTTGGACGGGACAGCCTCTCTGAAACCTCCAAAGGCGCCCTGAACTGGGTCATGGAATACACCGGCTGGCTCTTCATGGTCCTGGCCTCCTTGTTCGTAGTGTTCGTCCTCTGGCTTGCCCTCGGCAAGTTCGGCAACATCCCGCTGGGCAAGGACGGCGAGAAGCCCGAGTTCCGCACGGTCTCCTGGGTGGCCATGATGTTCGCCGCCGGCATGGGCATCGGCCTCATGTTCTACGGCGTGGCCGAACCGCTGTACCACTACATCTCCCCGCCACCTGGAACAGTGGACGGCCGCACACCTGCTGCCATCCAGACCGCCATGGCCACCTCGATCTTCCACTGGACCCTGCACCCCTGGGCCATGTACGCCGTGGTGGGCATCGCCATGGCTTATGGCACGTACCGGCTCGGCCGTAAGCAGCTGGTGTCCGCGGCCTTCACCTCGCTGTTCGGCATCCGCATGGTGGAAGGCCCCATCGGGAAGTTCATCAATATCCTGGCCATCTTCGCCACCCTCTTCGGGACCGCAGCTTCCCTGGGCCTTGGCGCCCTCCAGATCGGCAGCGGAATGACCTCCAACGGCTGGCTCGGCGAGGTCGGCACCCCTGTGCTGGTGGTCATCGTCGCCGTCTTGACCTTCTGCTTCGTTGCATCAGCCGTTTCAGGCATCAGCCGTGGCATCCAGTGGCTGTCCAACATCAACATGGTGCTGGCGGTGGTCCTGGCCTTGATCGTTTTCGTTGCCGGCCCCACCCTTTTCATCCTCAACCTGATTCCTTCCGCCGTGGGCGACTATGCCAGGGACCTGGCCGAGATGTCCTCACGGACCGAAGCTGTGGGAGACGATTCCCTCCGCAGCTGGATGACCAGCTGGACCATCTTCTACTGGGCCTGGTGGATCTCCTGGACGCCCTTCGTTGGCTTGTTCATTGCCCGGATCAGCCGGGGCCGGACCATCCGCCAATTCGTCACCGGCGTATTGCTGGTACCCAGCGTCGTGAGCGTCATCTGGTTCGGCATTTTCGGCGGGGCCGCGTTCCAGGTCCAGCAGGAAGCTGACAAGGCCGGCACTCCGGGGCTGGTGACCATGGTGGACGGTGCTCCCTCCATCAACTTCGACGGCGCCCTGTTCGATCTCGTAAAGAACCTGGGCATGCCCGGGTGGCTGACTGCCGCCGTCATCGTCCTGGCCATGGTCCTGGTGGCGATCTTCTTCATCACCGGCGCCGACGCGGCCTCGATCGTGATGGGATCCTTGAGCTCCAACGGTGCCGAGCACCCGCGCCGCGGCGTGGTGATCTTCTGGGGCAGCCTCACCGGTGCTGTCGCCGCGGTCATGCTCCTTGCCGGCGGTGACAAACCCTCCGAGGCTTTGGCAGGCCTCCAAAGAGTCACCATCGTGGCAGCCCTGCCGTTCGTGATCGTGATGCTGCTGCTCTGTTTCGCCTTGGTCAAGGATCTTCGCCGCGACCCCCTCTCGCTGCACCGCCGTCTGGCCACCTCAGTGGTGGACCGGGCCATCCGGGCCGGAGTTGAGCAGCACGGCGGGGTTCAGTTCGACCTCGTCACCAAGCACGAATGCGCCGAAAAGTGCACTGAGTCCGATTGCGCCGGTGGAACGCCCACGGGAACCATCCCCCTGGTGGGCAAACCAGCCCAGCACTCCGACCCCAAGTAACCGGCCTTTGGCCAGCCCATTCCCCACTTCAGGCCAGCCCATTCCCATTCCAGGAAGGTCCACCATGCCCAACACATCCACCCTCCGCCTCAACGCCAAGGCCGGCCGCAGCAGCCAGGTCGGCTCCAACGACCAGTCCGGCACCGCCAACCAGTCCGGCGAGGACGTGACCCTCACCCTGGACTCCTCCAAACCGGTGACGGTCCGCATTGAGGTTGACCACTGCCCTTGCGGATCCGAACACCGCCGGGCCGGGTCCTACACCGATAGCGACTTCAGCCGCTGACAGAGCACAACAAAACAGGCGACACAACAAAGCAGCACACAACAAAGCAGGCGCCGGATCCCGGCGCCTGCTTTGTTGTGTGGTGCTGTTTGTTGCTGGTTTGTTGCTGGTGATACTTGAGGCCTAAGGCCTATTTGGGCATCAGCACCGAGTCAACCAGGTAGACCGTGGCGTTGGCGGTCTGTACGCCGCCGCAGATCACGTTGGCGCCGTCAACCGTGAGGGCGTCCTTGGTGCCGGCTACGGTCACTTCGCCACCCTGGACAGTCTTGTGGGTGCCGACGATCTGGTCCGGGGTCAGCTGACCGGGGATTACGTGGTAGGTGAGAATCTTGCTCAGCAGGGCATCGTCCGTCTTGAGCGTCTCGATTGTTGCGGGGTCGATCTTGGCGAAGGCATCGTCAACCGGTGCGAACACCGTGAATTCGCTGCCGTTCAGGGTGGAAACCAGGTCAACCTTGGGGTTGAGCTTTCCCGAAACTGCGGCGGTCAGGGTCTTAAGCAGCGGGTTGTTCGATGCTGCTACGGCTACCGGATCCTTGGCCATGCCAGTTACCGAACCGGCACCGTCCGGAACCTGTGCAGCGTAACCGGCGCAGCCGGGGCCTACAAGGTTGGCGGCGGGATCCATCGCGGCGCTGGACATAGCGGACGACGACGGCGACGGTGCCATCGACGACGGAGCCGCCGAGGAACTCATCGGAGCCGGTGATGAAGACGACGGGGTGCTGGAGGTGCTGGAACCACCACAGGCAGTAAGACCGAGAAGGGCGGCTGCTGTGAGGCCAACGAAGGCGAGGGCGGGGCGCTTTGTGGACAACATGTCATTCTCCTTGTTTTTGGAACCAGGGCGTTGGCTCCATTGGTTGGTGGGACCTTGGCTGCTGATGCTGCTTTCGCTTCACCGGCGGTTTGTGTCTCACCATCTATTCGGAGGGTGGCACGGGGTGGATGGGTCCGGATTGAAAAAGTTTTTTTAAAACCCTGGCCGGCCACCCTGCGGCCCCCATCCACCGTTCGCGTTCCACTCAGAAGTACGGCTTGGTGATCAGCTCCAGGGCATGGCCGGATGGATCCTTGAAATAGACGCCGCGGCCGCCGTGCTCCGTGTTTGTTTCCCCCGGGCGGGTCATCTGCGGATCCGCCCAGTGTTCGACGCCGGCGCTCACCAAACGCCCATAGGCACGGTCGAAGTGCTGGTCGTCAACAAGGAAGGCGTAGTGCTGCATCTGGATCTCGACCGGCGGCTCGGCGAATTGCAGCATCACCCCTCCGGCCAGCGTGAGGTTGGTGAAGGGACCCCAGCTGGGAGCTTCCTCCGCTTCAAGGATGGATTGGTAGAACGCGGCGGAAGCGGCGCGGTCCAAGGACGCGATGATGGTGTGGTTGAAAAGTGCAGGCATGGATATCTCCTTTGTGGGTTGTTGTCGATGGTTTGAGGGTCATCGATCCACAAGGAGGTGCCCGAGGGGCAACTGCGCTGTACCTGCCAATGCGGCAGGGCAAAACGCGCGTCAGAGGTCGGCCGGGTAGCCGATCCGTGCAGGGCAGAAGCCCGATCCGGTCATCACGGCAGCCAGTCTAACCCGTTTTGGTCCCGCTCACCGTTGTGCGGCAGCTCCAGCCTTCCGGAGATCGAGGTGGCCCCATAGCGCGCATAGGAACAGAACCACGCTGAGGAAGGCCATGCCGGGAGTGATGCCGTCGACGAGGAGAACCACTACTCCAGCCACGCCACTGACTGCGCCCAGCAGGATCCTTGGGTGTGTGAGAGGACCTTTGCTCGAAGCGCTTACCAGTTCAAGACGTCCCAGCCGCCTCGAAACCGGCAAGAGCGCACATGCAACAGCCACGAGCCACACCGGCCGGCTCAACCACCATTCCCCCGTCCCCGGAACCGGGAGATGTACCGGGACCATGAGCAGCATGCCAGCGAGGGAAACCATCACCGGCATGTGCCAGAGATATATGGTCATCGCTTTGGAGCCCACCAACCTGACCAGGGACATGGCCCTGGACCTTTCGGCCCACCGTCTGATGCGCTTTTGGGCCAGGGAGAAAACCATCAGTTGTGCGATTGCCAGGAGCGCAAGGGCGCCCGTTGGCGGATTAAGGTTGCTGAACATATCCCCCGAATACCAGCCGGATGCGAAGAGATGGACCAAGAGGACCAGGGACAAACCCGCAATCCATTTCCGTGCCGCACGGGACATCCGCCCCACCCGCCCATCGGCCAGCCAGAAGCCCAGCTGCTGGATAAAGAGCCATACGAAGGCAAGGTTGGCGTACCCGAGGGCAGGAAGCTCCATGAACAAACGTCCCGTATCCACCGCAACAATGGCGAGCGCCAGCCCCACCAAAGTCCGGAGCCCCGCCTTCCCGTGAGCGGATGCCATCAGGGGAACAAGCGCCGAACATCCGAGGTAGACGGCCAGGAACCACAAGGGCTGGCTGATTCGATACCCGGCTGCTTCCACCATCTCCCCGGGAACGCCCGCTACGGCAAGTATCAGCAGCCCCGTTCCCACTGAGGCCACCAAGACCACAGCGGGAACCAGCAGCCGCACCAGCCTGAGCCGGACATAGTCACCGGCTGTGCTGCCCCGGAGCTGCATGCGGCGCCATTGCGAGACGGAACTGAAGCCGCCGGCAATGAAGAACAGCGGCATGACTTGAACAAGCCAGGACAGGGAGGAGAACCACGGATTTCCGTCCAGGGCATTCTCCAGTACAGGCCCCTGGGGACCAACGCTCACGCCCACCATCAGGGCGTGGAGTGCCACCACCACCACAAGGCAGAGACTCCGGATGACGTCCACACTGGCATCCCGCGCAGTGCCCGTTCCGTGCGGCCGGGCCATTTGTGCAGTTGTGTCACTTTTCATGCTTTCGACGCTACGGATCAGCGGATTCGGGCACGATGGTGCGGGCCACCCTGTTAAAGGTGGAGCTGGCTATACCGCCAAGGCCCTTGCTGCTGCGGCAGACTGAAGTCATGATCAAACCTCGTTTTCGGCCATGGCTTCGTGCCTACGGCTACCTTGTTGGTGAGCTGCTCGCCAGCGTCATCTCCATGGCCATGTTCATGGTTGCCGCGCTCCTTATCCCCTTGTTCCTTTTCAGCGGCGGATGGCTCGTAGCGCCCCGGGCGGTCGCCGGCCTGCGCTGGTGGGCGGCGATAGCCCGCCGTCGAACATCCAGCTACTCCGGTATGCCCGTGACCGAAAACTACGTTTCCATCCCCCGCAGGCCTTCCTTTGAAGAGCGCCTCCGTTTGGTGTTCTCCCGCAGCACCGGCCGCGATTTGCTGTGGTTGGTGGCTCACGGGCTGGGGATGCCGGTCGTCGCGCTCCTGTGTATCGGATTTCCCTTTGGCGCCTTGAACTCGGTGCTCATTCCCACGTACTGGTTCCTCCTCCCTGCCGACCAGCCTGTAGTCAACCTGTATCCGGTGACGTCATGGGAGGGTGCTTGGTGGATGCTGCTGATAGGCCTTGGATATGCAGTTGTCTCCTGGTGGCTGATTCCCGGAGCCGCTGCAGGCCTTGCCTGGATTCAGGGAAAGATGTTGTCGCTTCCTGCGAGCGCGTACCTGGCCGAGCGGGTGACTGCGTTGACGGCCAGCCGTGCCGCGGCGTTGGATGCCCATTCGGCGGAGCTCAAAAGGATAGAACGCGATTTGCATGATGGCGCGCAAAACCGGTTGGTGGGCGTCGTCATGATGCTCGGGCTGGCGGAGCGGACCCTTGAGAAAAGCCCGCAGGACGCACTTCCCCATGTCCGCAGGGCACAGCAAGCCGCCACCGACGCCCTGGCCGGGCTGCGAACAGCGGTTCACGATATTCACCCGCCCATCCTGGAGGAGCTGGGCCTGGAAGGAGCGCTCTCGGCTTTGACGGGCCGCTCGGCCATTCCCTGCAACCTCATGGTGTCGGACCTCCACCGGGTTCCGGCGGCATTGGAGTCGGCCAGCTACTTCATCGTGGCTGAGGCCTTGACCAATGCCAATAAGTACAGTGCCGCCACCCGCCTGTCCGTGGTGGTCAAACGGGACGGCTCTGCTGACCGGCTCCTGATCTCGGTGGAGGACAACGGCCGTGGCGGGGCGGTGGAACGTCCAGGTGGCGGGCTGGCAGGAATTCGACGCCGGGCGGCTGCTTTCGAGGGCGTCCTGGAGTTCCACAGTCCGGCCAACGGACCAACAACTGTGAGGGTGGAACTGCCGTGCGGGTTGTAATTGCCGAGGATGACGCACTCCTCCGCGAAGGGTTGTCGCTCCTGCTCAAGAGCGAAGGGTTCGATGTCATCGCTGCCGTGGACAACGCCGTCGACTTCCTTGCCGTCCTTGACGACGCCGACGCCGCCGTCCTTGACGTGAGGATGCCGCCCACCTTTACGAATGAAGGCTTGCTGGCCGCACGTGAGGCCCGACGACGACGACCCGGCTTTCCGGTGTTGGTCCTCTCCGCTTATGTTGAGGACCGCTACGCCGGTGATCTGTTGTCCGAAGGTGCTGCCGGGCTGGGGTACCTCTTGAAGGAGCGGGTGGGTAAGGTAGCGGAATTCACTGACACCCTCCGGCGCGTTGCCGGTGGCGCAACCGTCATGGATCCTGAAGTGATCTCCCAGCTGATGAGCCGCCGGGGAGCCAGTGATCCCATCAGTACGCTCACTCCCAGGGAGCGCGAGGTCCTTGGCCTGATGGCCGAGGGCCTGGACAACCACTCCATTGGCTCCCGTTTGGTGGTCACCGAAACGGCTGTCAGCAAGCACATAGGCAACATCTTCCAAAAGCTGCAACTGTCCGCCATGGACCGGGGCCATCGCAGGGTGCTGGCGGTGCTCGCTTATCTCCGGAGCTGAGCCCTGGAACCAAAGGCGGAATCCCGTTGCCTGCACCCGGCCCCGGTGACAGGATGGTCCGCATGGCTATCGAGGTTCGACCCGCGACGGTGTTCGATGACGTGAAGACCATGGTGGGGCCCAAGAGCCCCGATTCCAACGTGTGCTGGTGCCTGAGTTACAGGATCCCGTCGAAACTGAACCAGGAGCTCCAGAAGCAGGAACGCGGAAAGTTCGTGAAGAAGCTGGTTTCCGAGGACCCGCCTCCCGGCGTTTTGGCGTACGACGGCGACGAAGTGGTTGGGTGGGCAGCGGTCCACCCGCGCGCGGACACCAGTTTCGCGAAGAACCGCAAGATCCCCCACGTGGATGATGCCGAGGTCTGGTCCGTGTGGTGTATCCGCGTCCGGCCCGGGCATCGAGGGAAGGGGATCTCCCACGAACTCCTGCGAGGGGCGATCGACTTTGCCAAGAGCCACGGTGCGCCCGCCCTTGAGGGTTACCCGGTGGACAACAGGGGCGGCAAGGTGGATCTGACCATGGCCTACGTTGGCACGCGCAGGCTCTTTGAAAAGGCCGGTTTCAAGAAGGTCGCCGAAACCACCTCTGTATTGAACGGCTTCCCCAGGGTGTTGATGCGACTGGACCTCCGCCAGCCCAACTAGGTAACAGCACATGCTCCAATGCGGGCTCCAATGCGGGCCCATCAGGACGTTTACTGTCACCTAGTTGGGTCGGGCTCCCTGCAGCCTTGCACTCATCCGGTGCGCTTCCTCGAGCAGCAGTTTGCCCAGGAACTCCTGGCGGTCAGGACGGAAGCGCGGTTCGATTCCCGTCAGGGAGAGCGCCCAGGCCGGGCGACCCTGCTGGTCAAACACTGCGGCGCCCATACCCCAGCTGCCTTCGAGGATGAGTCCGGGATTAACGGCGTACCCCGCCAGGCGGGTGCGTTCCAGGTTGTCCCGCACTACGTTTTCAGGGTGGCCCACAGCAAAGTCGCCGGCGTGCGCAGGCCAGTCCCCCAGCAGTGCTTCCTGTTCCTCCGGGGGCAGGAAGGCCATGATCGCGGTTCCGGCCGAGGCCACTCCGAGCGGGAAGCGGACCCCTTCGTGCAGCACAAAGGATCGCACCGGAAACGCTCCCTCTTCGCGCAGGACGCAGATGGTTTCGTTCCCCCGGCGGAGGGAAAAGAACGCACTCTCACCCGTTTCGGCGGCCAACCTTCGCAGCGAGGGCCGGGCGATGTCTTCCATGGGGAAACGGGCGGCAGCAACCGATCCGAGCAGGAAGATCTCCGGCCCCAGCACCCACTTACCCGTGCCGGGATCGTGCTCCAGCAAACCTTCGGCAGCCAGGGATGTCAGCAGGCGGTGAACGGTTGGACGGGTCAGCCCGGACTCGCGCACCAGACCCGCCAAGGATGTTCCACCGGGCTTGCGGCCCACCAAGCGCAGCAGCAGCGCCACCCTGCCCACCACTTGGGCTCCTTGCACTGCCACAGCACCCTCCCTGCGATTTTGTCCACAATATGGATACAGCCAAGTCTAGCGTCCACAGCGTGAGTATTTGGTAAGTGCCTCCATTGATCTCTCACGTT
Source organism: Arthrobacter sp. TmtSoilC79 (assembly GCF_059739405.1). Classification (NCBI taxonomy): domain Bacteria; kingdom Bacillati; phylum Actinomycetota; class Actinomycetes; order Micrococcales; family Micrococcaceae; genus Arthrobacter; species Arthrobacter sp. TmtSoilC79. The sequence continues at coordinate 4,232,342 of NZ_AP046051.1, forward strand.
GCCCTGCCTAGGCTCGATTCCAAGAGGAGACTCGTCCACAAAGTGGACCAACCAGCTCAACGAGGAGTTCGCAATGTCAACCATGTACGGGAGTGCAGCCGAAGCGCTGCGTGAGGTGATGGCAGACGGCTTGACCGTCGCCGTCGGGGGATTCGGTTTGAGTGGTATCCCCGCTGACCTGATCGATGCTGTTCGTGACTCCGGCGCCAAGGACCTCACCATCGTTTCAAACAACATGGGCGTGGACGGCAAGGGCCTTGGAGTCCTGATCGAAGCGGGCCAGGTCCGGAAGGTCATCGCTTCCTACGTGGGCGAGAACAAGCTGTTCGCCGAGCAGTACCTGGCAGGGAAGTTGGAGGTCGAGTTCACGCCGCAGGGCACCCTCGCTGAACGCCTGCGCGCCGGCGGCGCCGGCATTCCCGCGTTTTACACACGGACCGGCGTGGGAACCCTGGTTGCCGAAGGCAAACCGCTGGAAGAGTTCGACGGCGTCACGTACGTCCGCGAGCGCGCCATCACCGCCGACGTCGCACTGGTCCATGCCCACACCGCCGATACCGACGGCAACCTGATCTACCGCTACACGGCGCGGAACTTCAACCCGGTGGTAGCTACGGCAGGAGCTGTGACCATCGCCGAGGCCGAGGTCATTGTGCAGCCCGGAGAACTGGACCCCAACCACATTGTGACCCCTGGGGTCTACGTACAGCGGCTGGTCCAGGCCACCGCGCGCGTCAAGGACATTGAACAGCGCACAGTCCGGCAGCGGGCCGTAGCCCAAAACGCCGAAGCACTCACGGTTTAGCAGCAAAGGAGCTCATCACCATGGCATGGACACGAGACCAGATGGCCGCCATCGCGGCCGAAGAACTGAACGACGGCGACTACGTCAACCTCGGCATCGGCATTCCCACCTTGGTAGCCAACAACCTGCCCGACGGCGTGCGGGTGGTCCTCCAGAGCGAGAACGGACTGCTGGGCATGGGCCCGTTTCCCTATGAGGGCGAGGAAGACGCTGACCTCATCAACGCCGGCAAGCAGACCGTCACCATCACTCCCGGCGGCAGCATTTTCGATTCCGCAACATCGTTCGGCATGATCCGCGGCGGGCACGTCAAGGTGGCCATCCTTGGTGCCATGCAGGTGTCCGGTTCCGGGGACCTGGCCAACTGGACCATCCCCGGCAAGATGGTCAAAGGCATGGGCGGGGCCATGGACCTGGTGGCCGGGACACCGCGAGTCGTTGTCCTTACCGAGCACAACGCCAAGGACGGTTCTGCCAAGATCGTCACCGAATGCACCCTGCCCCTCACGGGCCTGAAGTGTGTTGACCGGATCATCACTGACCTCGCCGTTTTCGACATCGAAGAAGCACGGCTGCTGCTGACCCGCCTCGCCCCGGGGGTCACGGTGGAGGAAATCCGCAGCAAGACCGACGCAGAGTTCACCGTGGCGCTTGCCTCTGTTGGACCCACGCTTGTTGAACCCACGCTTGAAGGAGCACCCGCATGAGCCTGAAAGAGCAATTTGGCAAAGACATCCTGCTCACGGGATGGGGTCACAGCAAGTTCGGGAAGCTGACCGATGACACGCTGGAGTCGCTGATCGTCCAGGTGGCCGGCGAAGCCATCGAGAACTCGGGCCTGGACCCAAAGGACATTGACGAGATCTACCTCGGGCAGTTCAACTCGGGAATGCAGCCCCTGGGATTCACGTCCTCGTTGGCGCTTCAGGTATCCGCAGATCTGGCCAACGTTCCCGCAACCCGCACCGAAAATGCCTGCGCTTCGGGATCGGCGGCTTTCCAACAGGGTGTCAAAGCGGTCCTGGCCGGAACTGCCCGCAACGTCCTGGTGATCGGCGCGGAGAAGATGACCGACGCCGGAGCGGACGTCGTGGGGGCGGCCCTGCTGGGTGCTTCCTACGAGATGGCCGGAAAAGCGTCCTCCACCGGATTCACCGGCCTGTTCGCGGAGGTCGCCAAGCACTATGGCAAGCGCTATGGGGCAGGCATCAGCGGCCCGGGCTTCGAAGGCGGACTTGGCGACGTCCTCGGCTCCATCGCTGCCAAGAACCACCGCAACGGCATGGACAACCCCTACGCCCAGATGCACCGGGACTTCGGCGAGGAGTTCTGCCGGACCATCTCCGAGAAGAACCCCATGGTGGCCGAACCCCTGCGACGCACGGACTGTTCGCCGGTCTCCGACGGTGCTGCCGCCGTCGTGCTGTCCACCTCGGCTGCCGGCGGCGCAACCGCGCCTGTTCGCCTGGCCGGTTTTGGCCACGCCAACGACTTCTTCCCTGCGGAGAAGCGCGATCCCACCGAGTTCGCAGCAACCAGGGCTTCGTGGGAGCGGGCGCTGGGTATGGCAGGCATCGGACTTGAGGGCCTGGACTTCGCGGAGGTCCACGACTGCTTCACCATCGCCGAGCTCATCATGTATGAAGCCATGGGCCTCACACCCCGCGGCGAAGGTGCACGTGCTGTCCAGGAGGGCTGGGTATATAAGGACGGAAAGCTACCCATCAATGTCTCCGGAGGGCTGAAAGCCAAGGGACACCCCGTGGGCGCCACAGGCGTATCCCAACATGTCATTGCCGCCATGCAACTCACGGGCACCGCGGGTGACATGCAGTTGCCGAACGCCCGCCGCGGCGCTGTGCAGAACATGGGCGGCGTGGGCATCGCCAACTACGTCAGCGTCCTGGAGGCCTTCTAACCCGGGTAAGCAGCAGATCAGCGGTTCCGGATCAGCGCCGCGATCTCCGTAAACCCGAGCCGCTCTGCGTTCTGCAGGGCGGTTCGGCCTTGGGGGTCGCGGATATCCGGGTTCGCCCCGGCTGCCAGGAGCTGCCGGACCACCTCCTGCTGGTTGGGCCCGCCGTTGTTGAGCAGGATGGCTTCCTGCATGGCGGTCCAGCCAAGGTTGTTGACGTGATCCACCGGCACACCTGCGGCAATGAGGATCCGGACGGTGTCCGTATGTCCGTGCTCGCTCGCCGGGATCAACGCGGTGCCGCCGTATCTGTTGATGCTGCGAACATCCGCGCCCGCGGCCAACGTCAGTTCCAGGACCTCGTCGAAGCCTTCCGCCCCGGCGTACAGGAAGGCCGAGTCCTGGATGTCGTCTTTTGCGTTGACGTTGCCGCCGGCCGCGATCAGTTCACGGACGCGGCCGGCGTCGTTGGCTTTCGCGGCAAGGATCAGGAGACGGTCGGTTTCCAATTGGGCCTCCGGTGGGAGTTTGGGCGGTGTGCCCGGAGCCGACGACGACGGGGCCGGGTTTGAGCCTGGCGACGCCCCGGCCGGCGGGCCGGCCGCCGTCGTGCTTGCATCGGGCGTGCCGGAAGCCGGATCGGCGCGTTCCGACGGTGCGCAGCCGGCTACGAGCCCGGCGATCAGCAAACCCGCACCGATCACCCGGCCCGCCGCCCAGCTGCGCCCCTTCAGGGAATCCATACTGTCGAGGCTACTTTGCTGCCGTGGCCAAGGCATCGGCACCGGCGGTGGCGCAGGCTTCATCAAGGGCGCCATCGGGAGCGCCGCCGACTCCGATGCCGGCAACGGAGACTCCGTTGACCTTCAACGGGACGCCACCGGCAAGGAAGAGCGTGCCGGGAAGGTCGGCAATGGAGGGTCCGTTGCCGTTGATGCGCTTGGCGAGCTCGCTGGTGGGAGCACCGAAGGCAGCTGCTGTGTAGGCCTTCTGCTTGGCGGCTTCGATGGTGTGCTCGGCAGCGTTGTCGCCGCGCAGGAGCGCCTGGACAGTTCCGAATCGGTCCACCAGGGCAACTGTCACGAACGGAAGTTTGTCCGCCTGGCACTTGGCCAGCGCAGCAGTGACGGCAGCGCTCGAGGCGCCAACGGAGATCCTGTTCTGGGCCACCACGTTCTCCGGAGCGGGCTGGACCTCGGCTGCAACCTTCACGGGAGCGGCCTGGGCAGCAGCCGGCGCACCAGCAGGGGACACGGCGTTGGCCACGGCCGTGACACCGCCGGTGAGCAGCAATGCTCCGGCAGCGGCGGCGGCAATCATCTTGTTCGACTTCTTCACGGGGTTCTCCTTGTAGGGCATCGGGACCACAGTTTCGGGTACATCCCCATGCTTCCGTGGACCCACCAACCGCCACATCGCCCGGTTGCCGTTCCCGGACTCAGCCTTTCCGTCGGCGGTATCAGCCAAAAGGTGGACAGACCAATGCCCGCAAAGGGACCTAGCATGGGAGGATGCCCACTGTCCCTTCCCAGCCGGCGCCAGGCGTACGGCTCGATGGACGCATCGATGCTGTGGTGCATCTGGGCTTCGCCGTCCTGATGGTCGCTTCGGCTGTCCGCTATGTCATGCGGCACTCCCCCGCAGACAACCTGTGGACAGTTGCGTTGGCGGGGACTGTTTGTGCCCTCTATGCGGTTACCGCGGTGTTGGCCCGCCGACGGGAACCTGGCAGGCGTCCCCCCGGACCGGCTCGCGGGGTATGGATTCCGTGGATGGCCGCTTTGGTGGCAGCATGGGCGGCGCTTGTTATTGCCGCCCCCAGCTTCGCGTGGTGTTCCTTCGCGATCTTCTTCCTCACCCGGACCGCCTTCCGCGGGTGGGCCGCCTATGTAGCCGGTGGCGCGACGGCGGCCGCCACCGCCGTCGGACTCTTCCGGATGAGCGGCTGGACCGACGTCGCCATGCTTCTTGGCCCGCTCGCCGCGGGTGCGCTGCTGACCTTGATTTACGACAAGATCGAGCGCGACGCGGCGCTGCAACGCAAACTCCTCCATGACGTCACCCAGGCCCAGGAGCAACTCGCGGCGAAACAGCGGGAAGCCGGGATTGCCACCGAACGCGAGCGCGTTTCGCGGGAAATCCACGACACCGTAACCCAGGGCCTGGCCAGCAGCCTGCTCCTCCTCGAAGCCGCACAGCGCTCATGGCCGGCCGAAAGCGCCCACCATGACGTACGAAAGGCAACGGACCTGCTGCGGCGGAACCTCGCTGACACCCGCAGCCTGGTACATGAGCTCTCCGCCCCCGGCCTCGAGACCGGGCCCCTCCCCGAAGCCCTGGAACAGGCAGCACAGCAGTACGTGGACGGCATCCGTGTGCAAGTCACCGGGGATCTGCGGCCGCTCCCTTCGGAGGTCCGGCATGCCCTGCTCCGTGTCGCACAGAGCGCGGTGGCAAACATCAAACTCCACGCCCACGCCGGCCATGCCAGCGTGACCCTTGGCTACCTTCCGGACGCGGTCACCTTGGACGTGTACGACGACGGCCGCGGCTTTGATCCCGGAGCGGTACCTCCGCATTCTGAAACCGGAGGGTACGGACTGCGGGCCATGCGCCAACGCGTGGAACAGTTGGGCGGACAATTGTCGGTGGAAAGCACACCCGGCGAAGGCACCATCATCGCGGCCCAGTTTCCGCTGGCCCGACCTGCAGATCAGGCAAACGCCTTGAAGGAGGCTTTGTGAACACCATCTCCGTGCTGCTCGTGGACGACCACACCGTGGTCCGGAGCGGGCTCAAAGCGCTGTTGGGCACCCAGGGCGACATCGCCGTCGTCGGGGAAGCCGCATCCGGGGAGGACGCGCTGGAGGCGGCCCGGCAACATGCCCCGGACGTGGTCCTCATGGACCTGGCCATGGGTCCCGGCATGGACGGGATCGAAGCCATCAAACAGCTCCGTCGGCGAACCCCCAAACAGGCAATCATCGTCTTCACCACCTACGACTCGGACGCCGACATTGTCCGCGCCGTGGACGCCGGCGCCATGGGCTACCTGCTCAAGGATGCGGCGCCCGAGGAGATCTTCGCGGCCGTTCGTGGTGCCGTGCAGGGCAAGAGCGTCATGAGTGCGCCCGTCGCGTCGCGGCTGTTCCAACAGCTGCGGAATCCGGACGAGATCCTCACTCCGCGCGAGGCCGAACTGCTCAGCCTGTTGACTGAGGGCCTCAGCAACCGCGACCTCGGAAAGCGCCTCTTCATCTCCGAGGCCACCGTCAAGACCCACCTCGCCCACATCTACGCGAAACTGGGCGTCGAAACCCGTGCAGCAGCAATTGCCACAGCTATCCGGCGCGAGGGGATGCGGTAGGACACGCGGTTGGTTACTCTGGCCCTATGTCGGACGTAGCTGATCGCAAGATGTTCAAGAGCCCGGGAACTGCGTTGCTGGTCCGGGGAATCCTCGCCATTGTTTTTGGCCTGCTGATCTTTGCCCTGCCCAGCGCCACGGCGTTCGTGGTGGTCGTCATGTTCGGGGTCTTTGCGATCATTGACGGCATCACCAGCGTGGCCCATTACTTCTACGACCCCGCGGGCCGGTCCCGCTGGACCATTGTGGGTGGCCTCATCTCCATCGCGGCCGGCATTGTGGCCATTGCCTTGCCGGGAATTACGGCCGCGGCGATCGGCGTGCTCATCGGTTTGTGGGCGCTGGTGCTGGGGTTGTCACAAATTGTTTTGTCGCTGGCGGCCCGGACTTTCGTCAGCAGTTGGGGGCTCTGGCTGCTCACAGGCCTGATCACCACCATTTTTGGAATCGTGGTGCTGGTCAATCCGGGCTTGGGTTTCCTGGGCCTGGTGTGGATGCTTGGGGCCTTTGCGCTCGTGACAGGACTGCTGCTGGTCGCTTCCGGCATCGGGTTGCGTAAACTGGCCCGCTCGGAGCTGTTGTACGGCCACTAGGTCACCGTAAATAGTCTTCAGGGGATGCGCTCAGCGCCAAGTTCGGTAAGTTAGTGGCTGTGAAGATAGCTACCTGGAATGTGAACTCCCTCCGCGCCCGTGCAGACCGCGTTGAAGCCTGGCTTGAGCGCAGCGACTGCGATGTCCTGGCTATCCAGGAGACCAAGTGCAAGGACGAGAACTTCCCGTGGGAGCTCTTTGAGCGCATGGGATACGAGGTTGCCCACTTCGGTGTGAACCAGTGGAACGGCGTTGCCATCGCCTCCCGCGTGGGCCTTGAAGATGTCGAACGCACCTTCCTGGACCAGCCGGCGTTCGGCAAGGCCGGCAAGGATCCGGTGCAGGAAGCCCGGGCCATCGCAGCCACCTGTGGCGGCATCCGCATCTGGAGCCTCTACGTTCCCAACGGCCGCTCCCTGGACGATGAACACATGCCGTACAAGATCAAATGGCTGGACGTCCTGCAGGGCCACGCAGCCGAATGGGTCAAGTCCGACCCCACCGCCCAGGTGGCACTGATGGGTGACTGGAACATCGCACCGTTCGACGACGACGTCTGGGACATCGAGCTGTTCCGCACCAACAATTACACCCACGTCTCCGAACCCGAGCGCGCAGCGTTCCATGCGTTCGAAGCCGCCGGATTCACCGACGTCGTCCGTCCTTATACCCCCGGCCCCGGTGTCTACACGTACTGGGATTACACGCAGCTGCGCTTCCCCAAGAAGGAAGGCATGCGCATCGACTTCTGCCTCGCCTCCCCCGCGCTGGCTTCGCGGGTCACGGGCGCTTCCATTGACCGCGAGGAACGCAAGGGCAAGGGCGCCTCGGACCACGCTCCCGTGATTGTGGAGCTCGCAGACTAAAGGATCCAAAACCACCGGCGAAAGGGGCGGCTGCCATGACAGGAAACCTCTATCGGGGCCAGGCAGGGCTGCCGTTCTCTTCGTCGCTGCGCATTTACGAACCCCTCGAAGCGTTCCCGCCCGAGCAGCAGCGCAGGCTCCTGGCGCGGGGCAGCAAGAACGGTTCCCGGGCCGCCGTCGAGAATGCGGAGCTGCAGGCCTCGCTGGGCCGCATCACGCGGTCCGGCGGCGATCCCTTCCCCACCGGCCGCACGGACCTGGTACGCATGACGCGCGTGCCCACGGGCCGGCACGCGGCCACGCCGGACCAACCTGCAGTGGGCCAACCTGCAGCGGAGGACCAACCTGCAGCGACCGCCCAGGAAGGGCACGACGCCGGGCGGCTGCTTTACTGCCCCAGCCAACTGGTGATTCGGGCGGGTTTGGCGGCCAATGCGCTCATGGACGGCGTGCACAGTCCCCTCGCCGACCTCCTCATCCCCGTCTCGCAACGGGACAAGCACCAGGCAAGGATTGATCGGGTCAATGCGGGGGAAGATGCCAAACGCGTCCACACCCGTGCCTCAACATGGGGAATCCCGTTCAGCTGGTTCTCGCTCTTCGCCGAGTCGGACCGGAAGGACGTCGTGGAATCCGACGGGCGCATTCTGACGGTGCGGGTATGGACGCCCCTGACCGAGGCCCTGGACAGGGCACGCTTCGCAGTGGCGCACCTGGCCTTGGCCGCGCCGGACCTGGACATGCTCGATGACCTGACGCAGCTCACCGAATGGCTGGAACTGTTCCACATCCAGTCCATGGTGGAGCTGGACTACGGTGCAGTGGCAGACAAGGTTTACCCGGATGAATCCCCCATGGACGTGCGGCTGGGCATCGAGTGCCTGGCGGAGGGCGACATGACCGGCGCCGCTGCCGCCTACCGCCGGCTTGCCTCCCGGTGGATCCCCATCCGGCAGTTGGCACGGGCTTCCTGACCCGCGCACTTCCCTAGCGTTCGAGGACCACGTCCTCGGTGTTGGGGAAGAACACCTTGTAGGTGACGCCTGCAATGGCAGCCCCGATGACCGGGGCAAGAATGAACAACCACACCTGTCCCAATGCTTCGGGGCCGGCGAACCATGCCACTCCCAAGGAACGTGCCGGGTTGACGGAAGTGTTGGTCACCGGGATGGACACCAGGTGGATCAACGTCAAACCAAGCCCGATGGCGATGGGTGCGAAACCCTTCGGCGCCCGCGAATCGGTGCTGCCCAGGATGATGTAGAGAAAGACTGCGGTCAGGATGATCTCAATGACCAAAGCAGCCACCATTGAATACCCATCCGGGGACCTCTCGCCGTAACCATTGGAGGCGAATCCGGACTTAACAGCATCGAACCCGTCCTTTCCGGAGGCTATCGCAAAGAGCGCCAGCCCGGCCAAGGAGGCAGCAGCGACCTGCGTGACGATGTAGGGGCCAACGGCTTTCCATTCAATCCTGCCGGCCAGAGCGGCGCCGATGGTCACTGCGGGGTTGAAGTGTCCGCCCGAGATGTGTCCCACTGCGTATGCCATGGCCAGGACCGTCAGGCCGAATGCCAACGCAACACCCAGGAATCCGATGCCCATGTTGAGCTTGTCCTCCGAGAGAACTTTCGCAGCCAACACCGCGCTGCCGCATCCTCCGAAGACGAGGACAAAAGTCCCCAAAGCTTCGGCCCCAAGCCGGGACGGAAGTGATTTATGCATGATCCCTCTTTCATTAGACGAGCGCCTCCCGGGCCCAACCTCCAGTTCGGTCGGTGTCCGGATGCTTCGGCGCGGCCGCGGCACAGCAACTGCGCGGCACACAGTCGCGGCGCATTGATGCCGCGGCACAGTAACTATGTGGGCCCCGGAGGGGATTCATGACGGAGGTTTGCAGGTGGGCCCTGCGAAGAGGGTGGCTGCCCTAGCTTTCCGTTGGCGGGGCTGTGGTCTCGCGCACGATCAGCTCGTGTGGGGCAACCTCGGAATGGACAGCACCGGGGTTCCCATCCAGCTCGTCAAGCAGCATCTTGGTGGCGAGTTCAGCCTGGTTGTCGGGGCGTTGCCCCACCGTCGTCAAACCAATGGAAGACGAGAAATCATGATCGTCAATGCCGATCACTGAAAGGTCCTGGGGCACCTTGACGCCGTGGCGCCCCGCCTCGAAGATGACGCCCATGGCCATCTCATCGGACGAGCAGAAAATCGCTGTCGGTTTGCGTCCGGGCTGGTTCCACAAGCGGTTGAAGGCCTCTTGGCCACTGGCAACCGTGAAATCACCCCACTGGTCCCATTCGGGACGGACTTCCAGTCCGGCGTCGGTCATGACTTCCTGGAAGGCGCGGATCCGCACACGGGGAACGTCGAAGTTCAGGTCGGTTTCGTCGTCGCCATGGAGCAATGCGATGTCCTTGTGGCCCAAGTCCAAGAGGTGCCGCACAGCGGTGGACGCGGCGTCGTAATCGTTGATGCCGATATAGGCGCAATCCTCCACGTGCCCGCCTACTACCACCAGCGGAATGTCAATCTTGTGGAGGTGTTCCAGCTCTTCCTCGGTCAAGGACATACAAAGCACCAGCAGGGCGTCGATCTGTTTGTAGACCATGGTGGAGCTGAAGAGCCGCTCGCGGTTGCTGCCGTGGCCACCGAGGTTGAACAGGGAGAGGTTGTACTTGCGCGAATGCAGCTCCCGGTCCGCGCCTTCGATCGCTTTGGAGAAGAACCAGCGGCTGACGAACGGGGCCAGGACGCCGATGGTGCGTGTACGGCCGGTGGCCAGGCCGGATGCCGACGACGACGCGACGTAGCCCAGCGAACTGGCAACTTCGAGAATCTTTTCGCGGGTGGCCGGAGATACCCGCGGCAGGCCCCGGACGGCCCGTGAGACGGTCGCCGTCGAAACTCCAGCGGCAGCGGCGACGTCCTCGATACTGACGCCGGTATGGCCACCGCGTTGGGACCTACCCGTTGTTCGTGACACAGGCTCCCCTCTCCGGCCGCCGTTGCTCCGCCTTCACCTTAAAGGTGGACTTCTGCTTTGCAGCCCTCGGTTACGCAGCGGCGTAATGCGCTGCGCAACCGAGGCTGCGGATCCTAGCCCTTGAGGCCGCCGGAGAGCAGGCCGCGTACAAAGTAGCGCTGCAATCCGAAGAACACCAGGAGCGGGATGATGATGGAGACGAACGCTGCCGCCGGGTTGAGGTAGTCCCTGGCGCCACGCGTACCGGAAATTTCCGCCAAGCGCTGCGTAATGGGGGCCACGTCCGCCGTACCACCGGAGAACACCAGCGCCACCAGGAGGTCATTCCAGACCCACAGGAACTGGAAGATCGCCAGGGATGCCAGCGCCGGAACGGACAACGGGAGGATGATCCGCCAGAAGATGGTGCTGTGTCCGGCGCCGTCCACCCGTGCTGCCTCAATGACTTCACCAGGGATTTCGGAGATGAAGTTGTGGAGCAGGAAGATGCCCAGCGGAAGGCCGAACATGGTGTGGGCGATCCACAGCTGGGCGTACGAGCCCGCCGGAAGGTGCAGTGTCTGCGTGAAGAATTGCAGGAGCGGGATCAGTGCCATCTGGAGCGGAATGATCTGGAGGGCAAAGACGAAGATGAACATCGCGTCGCGGCCCTTGAACTTGCCCCAGGCAAAAACGTAGGCAGCCATGGATGCCAGCACGAGGACAAAGATCGTGACCGGAATGACGATCGCGATGGAATTGACGAAGTACTGGGACAGGTTGGCCGACTGGGAGCCTGCCGGAGTAAGGACGTCGGCATAGTTCTTGAACGTGAACTGCCAGTCGACGAAGGCATTCCACCAGCCGTCGGACCGGGGGCCCACCTGCTTGGCCGCTGGACGGAATGAGGTAACAAACAGGCCGAACGTCGGGACGGACCAGACGACGGCGATCACGATCGCTGCCGCTGTTGCCCACTTGGAGGTCAGTTTGCTCTTGACCCGTCGCATGATCGGCTGGGCGTCCTCCGTGGGGTCGGATCCAGGACGCTGCCGGGTGGCCTTGGCGGCCTCTTTCGGGGCTGGCGTGGCTGTCAATGGATCTCCCTTTGCTTGCGAAGGACTCGGGCGTTGTAGACCACAATGGGCAACACCATCAGGAACAGGATGAGGGCCAACGCGGCACCGCGTCCCGGCTCACCGGCACGGAATGCCTGGGTGTACATTTCGTTGGCTACCACCGACGTGTCGTAGTTGCCGGCGGTCATGGTCCGGACAATGTCGAACACCTTCAACGTGGCGATCGTGATGGTTGTCAGCACCACCACCAGCGCTCCACGAATACCCGGGACCGTGACATTACGGAATTGCTGCCAGGCATTCGCCCCGTCCAAGCGGGCTGCCTCGGTGAGTTCCACCGGGACGCCCTTGATGGCGGCCGAGAGAATCACCATGGCGAAGCCGGTCTGGATCCAGACCATCACGATGATCAGGAAGAACGTGTTTTCCGGCGCATCCAGGAGGAACTGCTTGGGGTCCATTCCCAGGGCGTCGCGGAAGAAGTTGATGACACCTGTTTGTTCGATGCCGGGCCCACGGTAGTCGTAGACGAGCTTCCAGATGATGCCGGCGCCTACGAAGGAGATCGCCATTGGCATGAAGACCAGTGACTTCAACACCTTTTCGCCCCGGGCCTTGTCAATGAACACGGCGTAGGCAAGGCCAAAGCTTGTGGACAGCAAAGGAACCAGGATGGTCCAGATAACGGTGTTTCGCAGTGTGGTCAGAGCCTCGGGCTGCGTGAACATCCACACGAAGTTGTCAAAGCCGTTGGCATTGCCGCCGGCATCCGTGAACGCCAGCATTGACGTTCGGATGGCCGGATAAACCAGGCCCACCAGCATCAGGATCGCGGCGGGGGCCAGGAAGCCGGCAACGGTGACTTTGTCCTTGACCGTTTTGGGTGCCCTGTCCACCAGCAACATGATGAGGCCGATAACCGCTGCGAATATCGCAAGGGCTATCACTACTTGAAGGAGTTTTTCTCCAATAAATTCCATACCCAACCTCCGGGGCGTGAGTGAATCACTAAGTTCCGGGAAAAGCACTGCCTCCCCGGCTGGGCAAACCAGTCAGGGGAGGCAGCACTTTGGGAGTTAGCTCTTGGGCCAGCTGGACTCGATGCTGTTGGCAACATCCTGCGAGGACGTGCCGTTGATCCACTGCACGATGCCCTTCCAGAAGGAGTTTGAACCCACAGCACTCGGCATCAGGTCGGATCCGTCGAAGCGGAAGACGGTGTCAGGGTCCTGGAGGATCTTGACGGTCAGCTTGTCGAGGTCGGACTGTGCGTTGTTCGGGTCCAGGCCCTTGTTTGCACTGACAACACCGCCCAGCTTCACGCGGTTGTTGGCGAAGTCGGCGCTGGCCAGGTAGGCCAGGAAGGACTGAACCTCGGGGGTGTCCTTGTAAGCGCCCACCATTTCGCCGCCACCGGTGACTGCCTTGCCCTTGCTTTCGTCGATCGGCGGGGTGATGAAGGCCCAAACATCGCCATCTTCAGCAACGTTGGTTCCTGCAGGCCAGTTGGCGGCCTGGAAGTTGGCCTGGTGGTGCATGGCGCAGGTACCGTCAAGAACCGGCTGGCCGGCCTGGGCGAAACCGGTGCTCAGGATCGAGCGGACGTCACCGAAGCCGCCGTTCACCATGTCCTGGTTGAGCAGGATGTCGCCGGCCTTGTTGAAGGAGTCGACGATCTTGGGGTCGTTGAACGGAATCTGGTGGGCTACCCACTGGTCGTAGACCTCCGGGCCGTGTGCACGCAGAACCACGTCTTCGATCCAGTCCGTGCCGGGCCAGCCGGTGGCTTCACCGGACTCGAATCCAGCACACCACGGCTTCATGTTCTTGTCATCGGCCGCGATCTTCTTGGACAGGTCAATCATTTCGTCCCACGTCTTGGGGACTTCCCAGCCCTTGTCCTTGAAGGTCTTGGGCGAGTACCAGACAAAGCCCTTGACGTTCGCGAGCATCGGGGCAGCGTAGTAAGTGCCGTCAACGGTGCCGTACTTCTTCCAGTCCGGGGACCAGTTCTTGTCCACGAGGTCGGAAACCGTCTTCGGAGCCGGCTTCAAGTAGCCTGCCTTTGCCTGGGTGGCCAGAAGGCCGGGCTGCGGGAAGATCGCTACGTCGGGCGCGGTCCCGGACTGGGCACGGACGCCGATCTGCGTCTCGAACTCCTTGCTGCCTTCGTACTTGACGGTGATGCCCGTGCAGTCTTCGAACTGCTTCCAGGACTCCTCGAGGTTGGTGGCCTCGATGTCTACGATCGTCGAGTAGACCGAGACGGTCTTGCCATCGTGCTTGCCATAGCTTTCGTAGCTGGCGCAGTCATTCGAGCCGGCGGTGGATCCCCCACCGCCACCATCTCCGCTACAGGCGGAAAGGGTAAGTGCCAGAACACCGGCGGCTGCGACCGGTAGCAGGTACTTGGTTTTCTTCATGCTAAAGACTCCTCGCTGAGTACAAGTGATTCGGCGGCGCAATTGATGTGGTGACGCTCACACTAGCTAGGAAGCGCGTCAAAATGCAAGCGCTTACACAGAACGTAACCGCATCGATACCAAGCAACCTGTTGATCTTGAAAACGCAGCCTTCTTCGCTCCATTTGGCCAACGCCCCATCAGTCCTGCACGCTCTTCAAGCTGCGGATCGATTTGTTTACCCAATGTTGCCTATGGAAAAATAGGAAGTGTGGATGAACTTGAAGCACTGCAGACCATCGGCCGATTGATCAAGGAAGAACGTCTGGCCCAAGGTTTGAGCCAAGTCCAGCTGGCCAAGCAGGCGGGAACTGCCATCAAGACCGTCCGTACGTTGGAATCGGGAACCCGCCGCACGCAGGAAATCAACCAGCGCAAGCTTGAGCACGCTTTGGGCTGGCGTGCAGGATCCGTCTCGGAGGTCCTCAAAGGAAAATCAACGTTTGCCCCGGAAATGATCACTCCTGACGACATGCGCTCAGGAGACGAACCCCGGCAGGGACCACCGCGCATCGCTGTCCCCGCTGCTCCCATCGCCAGGGCGTCACACCTGTCCGACGAAGAACTCCTCGCCGAACTCACCTACCGCATGATGCACCGAAACCGGGGCTAAATTCCCCGGCGGGCCTATGGCGGCTGGCTACAGGGCGGCCGGCTACGGGGCGGCTGGCTATGGGGCGGCTTGGCGCCGCACCATCTCGTTGATCCAAGTGGGCGCAAACGGTGAGGTGCAGTTGGGCGGCGTGGGATAGTCCTTCAGGACCTCCAAGCGCTCGCCAATGTCCAGAGCCCTGGCCCTGTGCTCCGGAAACTCGATGCCGATCATGGCAAGGCACTGGTTCATGGCCCACTGCAGACGTTCCGGTGCGTCCTTCATGGCGGCCTCGATGCTATCCAGCAGTGCCACCAGGTCCAGGCCCTCAGGCTTCTTGACCACGCGTTCCGACGTCAGCGCCCATCCTGCGCTGGCCACCACTGGATCAGCGTCGGCGAACCAGGCCACCCGCAGCTCTTCGCAATGCGGGCTCTTTTTGACCACGTAATTCACCAGCCAGTCGTGGACCTTGGGAGTCCGTGCCTCCCGGAGCATTCTGTCCAGTTCGTCGCGTTCAAAGGCTTTGGGCTTGCAGATCAGCAACGACAACAGCCTGGCAGCGGTGTCGTCCGTAGCCCACAATTCGCGTGAGAGCTCCTGCTGGGTTTTCAGCCTTTTGGCGACTGCCCGTAATTTGCTGAGGTTCACGCCATGGTCATCGCCGTGCTTTTCGTTGATTTCGCGCGCCCGGGGATCTTCGAGGGCGGCCAATTCGGCCATGAGTCCGGCCACCGGGGAGTCCAGCACCGCTGTTCCCGCCACTGGGGCTTCAACCGCAGCCGTTTCAATTACTGCCTCTTTAGCCACTGCAGCCTCCTGTCCATCGCGCATTGACCTCAGGTTACTAGCTCCAGACCGGCAAACGGACTGTCTCGGTTATCGGGCTGGCGGAGTTACCGGGGCTTGCGGAGTTATCGGGGCTGGCGGGGTCACCGGGCTGGCAGGGTCACCGGACTGGCAGGGTTACCGGACTGGCAGGGTTACCGGACTGGGACCGCTACTGGGCACTCACACAGCGATGGCAGCCCGCTCCCGCGCGGGTTTCCGCTGCGGATACGAACTGCCATCCTTTGCTGATGGGGCGTTTGCTACTTATCGCCCTTCAGCAGACCGGCGATCTTCGTGCCCAGTCCCTTGACGTTTTCGGCTACATCACCGGCAATTTCCTTGGACTTCTCCGCCACGTCTCCGGCCAGTTCCTTGGCATTTTCGCCGACATCACCGGAGAAGAATTCTTTGACGTTTTCCGCGGCCTCGCCTGCGAACTCTTTGACGTTCCCGGCTGCCTCCCCAGCGAATTCCTTGACGTTTTCAACAGCCTCGCCCGCAAATTCCTTCGCATTTTCCAGGGCTTCGCCTGCCGCCTCTTTGGCGTTTCCTGCTGCGCCGTTTACTGCTTCGGCTCCCGTGGTCTCTTCACTCATGGTGTTCTCCTCTGTAACGGTCGGATCTGTGACGTGGCGTGCCAAAGGAGGCATTCCCCCTCGGACTCAACTTAGGGGCCGGGACTTGCATTCCGCAATGTCAGCGGACACGTTCCGCCTTGGTAAACCTGGACCGGGCACCCGAAACCATGTGCACCAACACCGGCGTTTTTTGGCCGATAACCAGGTCCAATGCTTCAACGAGCTGGGATACTTCGGCGGCCAGCACGTGTGGCGCCACTCCTTGCCTGGGCTGGATCCGGATGCGCAGCCCCGGCTTCCCCCGCACCTCGTAGGTGGCCACGGAAGCGGCTGCGAGGTCGGTCCGCTCAGCCAGCGCAGCCCTCAGCGCCTGTTCCGCCACGCCTCCACCGATCCGCACTTCTCCATCGATATGGCTGTCGTCATCGCTTGCGACCAACAGGTTGGCCCGGCCCTTGCCCTGCTGGGAGAGCCAGGCGATCATGGCGACAATGACGGCCACCAGGACCGCTCCAGCCACAATCCACAGCCAGCTTTCCTCATGTCCTGGCAAGCGGGTTTGGCGGAAGGCATTTTCCATCCCGGCCCAGACACCGGCAGAGAATCCATGCCACCACGCCGCCACAGCGGGCACGGTCGCCAGCAGCACGAGCAACAGTCCGACGGCCAGGAGTTTCACCCCAATGATGAACAACAGCACACGGTTGAGGGCACGCGGTGTCCCGTTCACGCGCCAATCACCCCCGAGGACGCCACGTTGACCCGCACGGAAGGCATCGGCACCGGCGACATCTCCTCAAGTTCTGCCCGCACAGCAGTCAGCACAGCTTCCTCGCTCACCCTGCTGCCCGATGTAGGCCGGACATTGACCACCACCAATTGCCTGGAAACCACCACCATCACCTGCTCCTGGGTAACGTTCGCGGCAGTTCGCGCACGACGCGCCAGCGCTGAAGCCAGCACTTCGTCATCAACCACGACGGCGGTACGACGGTCCCGGAGCAAATGCCGGGCTCGCCTGCCGGGCAGCACTGCGTGCAAGAAGAAGAAGAGTCCCACCATGGCAACCACGGCACCACTGGCGCCTAGCAGCAAAGGGGAAATACCTTCCGGGAGAGCGATGATGCGCCCGGCCGCAGTGGTGGGGTCGATCAGCCAGGGAGGCTGCCCCACGGCCCGCACGCCCGCCTCGAGAAGTGCGTAGAGGCAGAGCACAATCACCAGGACGGCGGCAATGACAGCAGCACCGGCGCGGGAAGAATGGGTTTCACGCCGAAGGATACGGCTCATCTCAGGGTCCTCGCCGGCTACCGGTCCAGCTCCAGCTTGCTGCTCGATGCTGTTTTGATCCCGGGTTGGGCGGTGGGCTTTCTGGTCCTGCGTCAATGAACCCGGCCTCCTTCGGTGACGTGGGCACCGCTGATTCTGATGTCCACCCTGCTCAACTGGGATCCGCTGAGTCGCGTGACCGTTTCAAGGACAGTGGCTTTCGCAGCAACTGCCCGGTCCCAGATGGAGCCGCCGAAGCCTTGGACGCGCAACGGATCCCGCAAGACTTCGGTCAAAGCCGGGATGCTGATAGGTGCCACGATCGACAAAGCCAGCAGGCCGTCGTCGTCCGCCCAATCAGCACGGATGTCGCTGGCCTCAACGCCGAGGGCTTCAGCGGCGGCGGCGCGCGCCAAGGATGTCAAAGCCTGGGTACTGATCCGGTTGTGGCCGGCCAGGCTGGTGGTGGATTCCACAGCCTCAGCCACGCTCATGACGAGGAGCGCCGGCCCGTAATGGCGTCCAGGACGCTGCGAAGATCCAACTTTCCGTCAGCTGCCCGGCCCAGCAGTGCTCCGATGCCCATGAAGAGCAGTGAGATCAGGAATCCCCACAGCCCAAAGGAAAAGGACATGAAGGCTACGAAGGCGCCGATCGCGATGCCCACAACGGTCATGCTCACTGGAGTGCCTCCCTTTCCACTACGGCGGCCTTGCTTCCCGCGGGTTTAACAGGCGGGGCCACATAGACATCATTGATCTCGATATTGACTTCAATGACCTGCAGGCCAACAAGCTCTTCAACCGCGCGGAAGACTGCGCTGCGCACCTGGTTGGCGACGCCGTGCAGGGGGTGTCCATAGAGGGCTACAAGGTTGATGTCCACGGCCACCTGGGTCTCGCCCACTTCTGCGCGGACGCCCGCTGCATGGTCCGAGCTGCCGACGGCGTCGCGAATCGCGCCGAGCGCGCGGGACGGACCCGAGCCCAACGAGTAGACGCCCGGCACTGTGCGGGCAGCAATGCCTGCAACCTTGGCCACCGCCGCTTCGGAGATGATGGTGCGTCCAGTCCCCAGGATTTCGCCCCCAGGCACAGGATCAAGCTGCACGTTCTGGTCTTCCATGGAGCACTCCCCTTCTCTTGAGTACCACCCTAGCGTCTAGCTCCGACGCTTTGGGAGAAGCGTCTCTTCGGGCGCCTGTTTTGCCAGCAACCCGGCTTAAATGCCGGCTCCGGCAGCCACTCTGGGCGGGTTATCCATAAGGCACAATTCATGGCTAGGACCCGCTTGGCAGCCCACCTAGACTGGCCGAAACATCACAAAACAGCTGCTGGGGAGCCTGTCATGCCACGTCTTTCGTCTGCCATTTTTCCTGTTGCACTCCCACGGACGGCGGCCTTGGCAGTGGGACTGGCCCTGCTCCTCACGGGTTGCCAGGGCGGCACTCCGCCCGGCGCGCAAACCTCCGAATCAGGCTCGACGACGGCGTCCCCCACCTCGAGCAGCGCCGTTCCGGCTGCTTCGGCTACCTCCGGCGCACCGTCGCCGTCCGCCGTGTACAAGCCCGCAGATGCGAAGGGGAAGGCACAGAATGTGCCGGTTCCGGTGATGCCCGAGCTGGCGAAGGAGAACTCGAAGGCGGGGCTGGAGGCGTTTATTGGGTATTGGTACGCGCAGCAGAACTATGCAGATGAGACGGGCGATATTTCCGTCATCAGTACTTTGACCTCGCCAGCTTGTAAAGCATGCACTTACTATCAGCAAGCTTCTGTGGATGGTGCGCGGAACGGCCGGTGGATTGTTGGCGGAAAAGTACGGATCCCAAAAATTGAGATCTCATGGAATGCCGAACGGGTCACCCAGCAGGTCAAAGTCCAAGTAATCCAAGATGCGATCGCCTACTACAACGCAGACGGTACGGAAGGTCGCCCTGCGGATGCGGCCACAAATGATGCGT
Source organism: Arthrobacter sp. TmtSoilC79 (assembly GCF_059739405.1). Classification (NCBI taxonomy): domain Bacteria; kingdom Bacillati; phylum Actinomycetota; class Actinomycetes; order Micrococcales; family Micrococcaceae; genus Arthrobacter; species Arthrobacter sp. TmtSoilC79. The sequence goes on from NZ_AP046051.1 coordinate 4,251,624, forward strand.
TTATTGTCGTTGCTTCGTTTGGATCGGAGTGGAAGGTGATGGACACAGGTGTCATTCGCTGACCGCGCTCGACGCCTTATTCTCTGCGTCGCGCTGATCTCTGCCTTGACAGCTGCTTCAATGCCCACCGATTCCGTTGGGCATGAAGATTGGGCTTCAACCAACAAAGCAGCCGGCGCCATAGACGTTGGATCCCGATGGGAGTTCGATCCAGCCACGGGCACGTCGTCTCCGAGCCTCAGCTCAACATCAACCTCGACCGAAACCGAGGACCCAAACCAGTACATGGCCGACACCCACTGCCGCGCCGATGGGCCCGACACCAAGGACCCCGGATGCGATGCCCTCGAATGCCCCGCCACCGAAACCAACACCGAAGCAGGCACCCCGGTCATCTGGAAGGAAGCCCCCAAAGCCATCACCAACCCAGGCTGGACCGACTGGATCCCCGTCACCGGACCCACCTGCCTCTACGCGGCCCAACCCGAGAACGTCCTGGCCAACATCGCAGCCCGGATCCTCAACGACTTCCAACAACTACCCATCAACCCCGGAACCCTCCAAGCCCAACCCTTCCCCCACACCCTCAAAGGCGCACCCACCAACTTCTACACCACCACAGGAGAACAAGACTTCAACCTCACCATCCTCGGCCAAGCAGTCCACCTCACCGCAACACCGGCCAACTACACCTACGCCTTCGGTGACGGCACAAGCCTCGGACCAACACCAGCAGCCGGATACTCCATCCCCGAAACCCAATGGCTCAACACCCAAACACGCACCAGCCACAGCTACACAGAAACCGGCAACTACCAGGCCACCCTCACCACCAGCTTCACCGGCACCTACTCCGTCAACAACGGCCCACCCCTACCCATCAACGGAACCCTGAACCTCACCACACCAGCCCAAACCATCCAAGTCTGGAAAACACAAAGAGCACTCGTCGCCGACACCTGCCAGGAAAACCCCAACTCCTGGGGCTGCCCCGGCGCAAAGTCCGGCTAGGACGAGATCGCCGTCAGGCTGGCCGCAACAGCTTCGAGGCACTTGGATACCGCGGCGCGGGGCTCCAATGAGTAGGAGCCGTCTCCAAAGAGTTCAAACGTCAGGGCCCCGCTGTAATTCAGCCGGCTTAGGTCGCGCAGGATCTCACTGAGATCCAGGAAACCATCACCCCACGCCAAGTGCCCGGTGGGAGTACCGTCAATCAAATGAACGTGTCGGATAGCTTTGCCGAAGGCCTTGGCATAGTCCGTGACGCTTTCCCCTGCCGCTGCCATGGCAACGGTGTCGACCACCACCCCCAAAGCCGGGGATCCGACGTCGTCGAGCATTGACCGGAGGGAACCGACATCAGTGACCAGGTTCGACTCAACACGCTGAAGGGGCTCAAGGACACAGTTCACACCAAGTTCGGCAGCGCGCTGGGTGATAGTCTGCAGGGCTTCGACGGACCTCGCCCACGCCGCCTCAACCGGCTGGTCCTCGTAGCCTCGTCCCGCTGTCAGGAACAACAGAGGCGACTCCAGCTCGCTGCACACTTCCGCGGCCCGCAAGAACAACTGAACGCTTTGATCTCTTAGCCATTTCTCCCCGGAGGCAATATTGACGGGGTAGGCCACCTGTTCGAGGGTAAGGCAATTGACTGCAAGCTCCCGCTCCCGCAGCTGTCGTCTGACTTTCAGCAGGTGTGCAGAATCAGCTTGTGGAATGTAAAGGTGCGGGGCAATTCCCCAAAGCTCCACCTCGGTCCTTCCCAGTTCGACCATGTCATCGAGGCACCGCTCAAAGGTGTGGTGCTGATAGGCGAAGTTCGATCCACCAACCTGGTCCAAGCGCAGTAAACCCATCCCGCTCATAACTACTTACCAACTCCGTCGGCGAGTCCACGGATGAAGTACCGCTGTCCGGCGAAGAAGAGCACAATCACCGGAATTGCCGCGATAGCCATACCCGCGAACACCACGGGATAGTCCGTACCGTGCTTGGACATCAAGTTGGTGAGCCCCACTGGCAGGGTTTGCAGCGCTCCCCCGCTGGTGAAGACCATGGCGAACAAGTACTCGTTCCAGGTGAACAGAATATTCAAGAGAACAGTCGAGACCAGGATCGGCTTACACATAGGCAGAATAACCTGCCAAAAGGCGCGGGCCTTCGACGCTCCATCCACGGATGCGGCTTCATCCACCTCCGCGGGCAGGTCCATCATGTAAGCCCTGATAAGGAAAGTTGTGAAGGGAACCCGAAATGCCGTGTACAGGATGAGCAACGCCCAGAGATTGTTGTAGAGCCCCAGGCTCTGGAACATCTTCACCAAAGGGATCAGGGCCACCGTGGGAGCGAGCATCAGGCCGCCCAGGATGAGAATGAGCACCACCCTGTTGAAGGGGATGTTCACCCTGGTCAGTCCGTAGGCCGCCCATGCGCTGATGAATACTGTCGCGATGGTGGACGCAACGGTCACCAGGACACTGGTGGTGAGGTAGTCGCCCACCCCTCGATTCCATGCAGTGATGTAGTTGTCCCATTTCCACGCAATGGGCAGTGCGAACGGATTGGAGAACAGCTCGGAGTTGGACTTCACACCGTTCAGCAGCATCCAGATCAAGGGATAAACGACGACGACGGCCAGGGCAATCAGGAAGGCTTTGACGAGGACCCGTCCGAGTACCAACAGCAGGGCTGAGCGCGTCACCATTGGACCCTCTTTTTCTTGGAGATACGTAGCTGGACGACTGCCAGGACCAGGGTGATGATGAAGACGGCGGTAGCGACGGCGGCCGCATAACCAAAGTCATTGCGGACGAATCCGCTCCTGTAGAGCCATGTACCAAGGACCTGGCTGGAATTGTTCGGCCCTCCGCTGGTCATCACCATGACTTCGTTGAACACTTGGAAGGCTCCGGAGACGGTGACAATCATCATCAGGCCGGTCATTTCCCTGACAAGCGGCAAGGAAATCGAAAAGAACCTCTGGAAGGGTCCAACGCCGTCGATGGACGCAGCTTCATACAGTTCGGAAGGGATGCGCTGAAGCGCCACCGAGAAGAGAAGCGTGCAGTATCCAAAGCCCTGCCATTGGCTCATGGCGATGATGGCAAAGATCGCCGTGTTTTCCTGTCCCAGCCAGGCTTGGGTGAAGTTTCCAAGGCCCAGGAAATCCAAGGCGGCGTTGAGGATACCCATCTCGGGTTCGTAGATGAAGTAGAACAGGAGGCCGGCAACTGTCAGGGAGATTGCGGACGGTACAAAGTACACGGCCCGGAGGATCCCCTTCCACCGCTGGCTCCGCAGTCCCTCGATCATCGCGGCGAGGATCACCGCCCCGAATACTTGGAAGGCGATTGAGATGACCGCGTACAGCGAGTTGTTGAGGAGTGACTTCCAGAAGATGGGGTCATTGAACATCCGCACGTAGTTGTCCGCACCCACAAAGGTCTGGCGGCCACTGTAGATATCCCACTTGAGGAAGCTGAACCCAAGATTCTGCACCAGGGGCAAGTACGCGAACACGCCCAGCAGCAGGACTGCCGGCAGCACCCACACCACATTGCGCCAGCGGGGACCCTGGACAGACCTGGGTTTGCGACCCTTGGAGTTTCCGGCGGAAACGGGCGCCGTGGGCGGCGCCGCAGGCTTCCAGTCAGTATGCGAAACAGTCATGGCGTCCCTTGCTACTTCGCTGCACTGGAAGCGGCCCGGACGGAGGCAAGTACCTGGTCCGGGGTCTGGGTTCCGGCCACCAGGGCTTCCCCACCGGCCAACCAGGCGTCAGCGACTGCAGGAACAGTAACGGAGTCCAGCCAGGTGATGGCCGCAGATGCTTCGTTTACCTGCTTGATGCCCTCGATCACAGGCCCTGAGGAGTTCTCGGTGGAAACCGCACCTTTGACGGCGCTGGGCTGCCCGTACGGCGGAGCGGAGAGCTTGGCAGCGTTCTGGCTGTTGGTAGCGAATTTCATGAAGTCAGCGGCAAGCGCGGCGTTCTTGGAACGCGCATTGATGATGTAACCCTCCGGGGAACCTTCAATGGCCTTCGGATCGCCCTTGGCGTCTGCTGCCGCCGGAAGCTTGAAAATGCCCAAACCATCCTGCTTGAGCTTCGAATCGGCGGAGGCGGTGGAGTCGAATTCGAGGATCTCCTGGTAGTACATACCGGACTTCCCCTCAGCCAGTGCCTGCTGCGCCGTGGTGTAGAGAACACCGTTCGAATCCTTGCCGCTGCCGGTGCACTCCTTGACCAGGGTGGTGAACTGGTCCATGGCCTTGAGGTAACCCTTGTCCTCGAGCTTGGCTGTTGAAGGGCTGAAATCCCCTTGCAGCGTTTCGGCGGGTACCTCGTAGGCGAAGAGTTGCTGCAGGTAGTGCAGGCCCGGCCAGCCGTCCTTGTTTCCAAACGAGATCGGCTCGTAGCCGGCTCCCTTGAGTACAGAGCACGATGAGATGAGCTCGTCGAAAGTGGACGGCGGGGTCAGTCCCAGTTCTTTGAAGATGCGCTGGTTGTAGCCCATGAACTTGCCGTTGTTGTAGAGGGGTACCGCATAGTACTTCCCGTCCTTCGCGAACGCCTTGAGGGCGGACTCTCCGAAGTTGTTTCCCCACTCGGTACCGGGGGCAATGACCGGGGTCAGGTCTGCTGCGAGGCCTCCGTCAATGAAGTTGTTGGCCCAGCTGCCGGCCCAGGTGAAGTAGATGTCGGGCATGGCCTGTGACGCAGTCAGCGTCTTGGTCTTGTCCTTGATGCTCTGGTCCGTCTCCTGGATGAGGTCGAAGGAAACCTCCGGGTGCAGCTTCTTGTACTCCGCTGCCAGGTCCTCGAAGTAGGGCTCAAGCGGGTCTCCGCCAAACTTCGTGAGGATGCTGAGGGTCCCGGTGTACTGCGGGGCAGCGTTGGGATCCAAGGCAGCGGCGGGCTGGCTGCCGCCGTCGGAACAACCGGTAAGCGCCAATGCGGCGCCGGCCAGCAATGCCATCAGTGATTGGGTGCTTTTACGCATCAGTTCTTCTTTCGGTCGAAGGGCCGATCAGCCGGGACTCCTCAAGGGGAGTAGGAAAGTTATGCCCGCCGTTGGGATGAACTCGGGTACGGGCTGAAGGGGTAACTCTTGATGGGACTTGGGGGTGAAACATGTGATACCGGTACCACAGTGAATCATGATTTGAGGCACCGGGGAAGAGAGCGGAGAAAATTAGGGGCGGGAAATTTCTATTCGCCGCTGGCGGCCCGCACCGGGCCATCCGACGAGCGGGCTACCAACAGCGAAGGCAGGACGTGCTTCTTTGGGGCAGACGTATCGCCGTCAATCCTGGCAATGAGCTGCTGGGAAGCAACCACTCCCATCTGACGCATAGGCTGCTGGATCATGGTCAGCGGCGGTTCCATGACGGCAGCCCACGGGCTGTCATCGAACCCGATCAGCGAGACATCCTTGAGCAGGCGCAGGTTTTTGGCGCGCAAGGAGTGCAGCGCCCCCACAGTTGCCTCAGTCTCGGTAGTGAAGATTGCCGTGGGCGGGTCCGCGAGGGCGAGCATTCCACTGACAGCCCGCGCGGCTTGGCCCTCATTCTTCAAAACGTGGGTGATGAGAGCAGTGTCAAAAGGAATCCCGGCCTCCTCGAGCGCGTCGAGGTAACCCCTCAACCGCTCGCCGTCACTCCAGAGCGCTTCGTCCAGAATGCTGTGCATCTGCTTCAAGTCCGTCGCCGGGCTCAGGGTCACCGGCCCCCACGCGAATGCTATGCGCCGATGACCATTCTGAATGAGCGAAGCAACGGCAGACCTCGCGGCCTCCCGGTTATCGATCACCACCGAGTCCGTCTCCAGTTTGTCCACCAGGCGGTCGATAAGAACCACCGGGGTTCCTCGATCAATGGCATTGGACAGATGCGAGACGTCATCACTTCGCCCCGCAGCTGAAGCCACAACGAGGCCATCCACTTGCTTTGCCAGCAAGACGGCGATCGCGTCGCGCTCCAGCTCAAGCTTCTCGTCAGTGCTGAGGATGATGGCATCGTAGCCGGCCGTTTTGGCGGTTTCCGAAATGCCTTTAAGCACTCCCGAGAAGAACGGGTTGGCCACATCAGCCAGCACGATTCCAAGGGTTTTGGTGACCCCCGTGGTCATGCTTCGGGCCAACGTATTCGGCTGATAGCCCAATTTCTCGGCCGCACGCATCACCTTGGCCCGTGTGGCTTCGCTGACCGACCCATAGTTCCCCAGGGTCCGGGCAACCGTCGCCCTGCCCACGCCGGCGGCTGCTGCCACCTCAGTGATGGTCGGGGCAGCCGGGTGGTTCTGATGATCCGTCGCCATCCGGCCCCCTTCAGTTGTGGAATCCGCGTTTGCGGTCTCCTGCGTTGATTCGTCTCTGCATCAGATCCTAGTAGTTACCTGGCCGGCTGGTAGTTACCTGGACGGCTGCTAGCTACCTCGACTGCCCGGCCGTAACCGAAGGCGCCCTCCACATAGCACTGGGCAGCGGCGGACCGCGCACCTCTGGCCAAGGCTTTTTGACACTCCTCAACCGGTGGCCGACGCGATCGACTCCAACCCGAACCCAACAGACTGACCACGAGTCCCGCCAGGAAAGCATCACCGCAACCCATCGTGTCCGCAAACCGGAGCGGATCGGTAGGTGCCGCCGCCTGCGTCAGGAAGCGTTCGCCGTCGTACATCATTGCGCCCGACTGGCCGCGCGTCCCGACCGCAAGCGAAACGCCCGCTGCGTGGACGCGTTTAAGGTCACTTTCGACGGCGGCAACGGTCATGTTTCCGCACGACAAAAGTGCAAGGTCCACGTAGGGCCCCGTCTGCGCCAAATAGGCGTCCGTCCTACGTTCCGGCTCGGATGAGTAGTCGAAACTGACCAGCGTCCCGGCGTTGCGCAGGGCAGGCAACTGGCTTTCGGAAGCGGAGTAGACGCTCGAATGCACCAAGTCGGCCGAGGCCAGGTACCGGAGGTGTTCATCCTCAAGCACGAAAGGATCACTTGTGGTGACGCCACCTTCGTTCCAGCCAAGGAAAACCCTGTCACCGTCCACAACTTTGATTTCAGTGACACCGTTGAGGCCATCGCGGATGACGCACTGGCTTGTATCGACGCCTTCTGCATCAATGGCATCGTGGACAAATGCGCCCAAGGAGTCCGAGCCAAAGACGCCGAGGTAGCCGGATTCAACGCCCATCCGTCGGGCAAAAACCGCAACGTTGACGCAGTTCCCCCCGGGGTACATCACTTTGCGGTCGAGAAAACGGTCCACAATGTTGTCCCCGAAACCGATTACTTTCATACTCTTCCTGTCTCGAAGCTGCGGGCCCGGGGAGGGCCGGGCCCGCAGCGCATTGCCCTAAGCCCCTCCCGGGTGCGCTTCTGGGTTAGTACTCGACCACGCGGTAATAGCGGCGGAGATCCAGGGAGTGGTTGCGGACGCGTTCGAGGTGCTTGCTGAAACGGTCGAGTACCGTGTCCAGGACCAACGGAGACAGGAGTGCGCGGAACCGCGGGCTAACGCCTGGAAGTTCGTAGGCCTTGCTGTCCAGAAGAGTGGTGTTCTTGTTGTAGTTTTCGGCGAATTTGGCCACACGGTCCATCAGCGGGCGCGTCTCGTCTTCGCCCATGAGCAGCATGAGGCTGGTGTCTTCCTCAATGAGTTCAAGGGATCCGTGGAAGAACTCCGCACCATGCACGCGGGTGGTCCGGAGCCACTGCATTTCTTCGAGGATGCACATGGAATACAGGTAGGTGAGGCCCCACAGATTCCCGGTGCCCACAAGGAAATGGTAGTCAGCGTCCTTGTTCTTCTCAGCGAACGCTTCAGCCACTGATTCTGCTTGGCGGGCGACGCCGACCAGGCCTTCGGGAACGGTCTGCAGTTCTGCGGCCAGTTCCTCATACCCTTCAAATTCATCCCGCACGGCGAGAAGCCGGGTGCTCAGGAGAATCATGGGGATATCGAACGGCCAGGTTTTGGGTTCGGTAACCAAGGCGACGTCCAGGGCTTTGGCGAACGGGCTGTCACCGAAACCCGTGAAGCCGATGGTGTAGGCGCCCTTGGCCTTAGCGAACTCGATGGCCTCGATAACGTCTTCCGTGGTGCCCGAGACTGAGGCGAAGACAGCTACGGAGCCGGGGCCGAATGTGGGATCCTCGGTCAACATCAGCTCTTTGCCGATGGACGCACGGACCGGCAAGGTGGAGCGGGACCGGATGAAGTGCTCGTACGGCAGCATCGCGGCATAGGTTCCACCTGCACCGATAAGGAACAGGTTGGTCATCCCATGCTGCTGGATGGAATCAACCACCGATTCGATCTGCCCCTGCAGTGCCAGTGCGCTGCGGGTCTGCGTGAGGAATTCCTCTTCTTTGAAGCCAAGCACGGATGGTCCTTTCGTATGACGACCTGAGACGGTTGAAACAAGTTGATACCGGTATCAAGATGTGGTCATCATAGTGTCATGGGGAATTGGAGGCGTCAATAGCTTGGCTCAGCCAATCGGAGGCAGCGGGATTCGTTGCAGGAATAAGTGGGAGGTGGAAGGCCAGGATTTACCTCGCTACGACCGCTTCCTGGTGGAGAATCTACTTTCCACCAACAACGCCGCGAACGGCTTCGCCAGTTTCTTCCGCTCGCCGGAGACTCCATTCCCCCCTCGGACACCACCCTCGACGCGCTGTTCGCGGTCTATCTTGAGAACTACGAGCAAGCCTGGGCCGCATTTCCCGACGCCGTGCCCGCCCTGCAGCACTTGCGCTCCATCGGTATCCCGGTTGGTGTCATTACCAACGGGAATCACCAGCAGCAAGTCTCCAAGATCAGGAGAATCGGCCTTGAGCGGCTCATTGACAGCGTCTTCAGCTCAGAGCTCACTGGTTTCGCCAAGCCGGACGCAAGGGCCTTCCTCCTGCCCTGCCGCAGCATGGGTGTGCAGCCGGCAGCGACCCTGTACGTAGGCGACAACTACCTCACCGACATCGCAGGCGCCCGCAACGCTGGCTTACGAGCAATCCACCTCAAGCGAGAAGGGTGCCAGACTCCAGAATCCATCGGCAGCTTGGAGGGCAGTTTGGAAGGAGTGATTAAGCTAACGAGCATCGAAGCGGCCAATTGAGATGCTCGGTATCAAAAGCCGGCGCTTGGGATGCCCGCTAAAATTCCAAGGGGCTTCGGCCGGAGGCGCGAATGTTAAAGCAAAAAACCCCCGGATAACCGAGGGTTCTAGCTGGTGGCTCCGACCGGCGTCGATCCGGTGACCTTTCGATTTTCAGTCGAACGCTCTACCAACTGAGCTACAGAGCCTAGGTGACATGTCACCTTGAGAACCGAATTTCTTCGGCGCTCAGAGCGACCCTGACGGGACTTGAACCCGCGACCTCCGCCGTGACAGGGCGGCGCGCTAACCAACTGCGCTACAGGGCCTTGCGTTTGCAGTATCTCTACCGCGTTTTTTTCAAGGCTTCTAGCTTACCAGACTTTTTTCATCCGGTTTACCACTTCCTTGCGTACCCCCAACGGGATTCGAACCCGTGCCGCCGCCGTGAAAGGGCGGTGTCCTAGGCCGCTAGACGATGGGGGCCTGAACTCAATTCGGATTTCACAAAACAAAAGCGACGCTTACGCGTTCTTTCCGTGTCTCGCTCGTCCGAACTGGACTCTAAAACTTTAGAGCATAGATGGCGATATTCCCAAATCGAGGATTTGCCGAGCACCTAGACCCCAACTCAAACCCCGCCGAGGGGCTGGATCCCAACCCTAAGAGACACCCAAAGAGCCGAGAACCCGCCCCTCGCGAGCAGGCAGGAAGACCCTGGGAGGGGCGGCCGTGGAATTTTGGCAGGATCTTGCCCTGACGCGTCCGAAAACCGCCAGCCGCGTCGGCCCGGCGGCGGCTAGATTTGGCTCTATGACAACCACCACCCCGGCCGAACCCGGCCAGCCCTCCCCGGACCTGCCCCAGCGCATCACCCCCGCGCCGGGAGCAGCCATCAGCAAACTCGGCATTGCCGCCGTGATCGTCACCGTCGTCCTCTGGGCCTCCGCGTTCGTGGGCATCCGCGCAGTGGGCCCCAGCTTCTCCCCCGGCTCCTTGACGTTGGGACGGTTGGTGGTGGCCGCCGTCGTGCTTGGAATCGTGGTGCTGCCCACCCTGAAGGTCTGGCCACGCGGCCGGGAATGGTTGCCGATCGTTGCGTATGGAGTGATGTGGTTCGGCGGCTACAACGTTGCCTTGAACGCTGCGGAGCACGTGCTCGACGCCGGCACCAGCGCCATGCTCATCAATGTCTCCCCCATCCTGATCGCAATCCTCGCTGGAATCTTCCTCAAGGAGGGTTTCCCGCGGTGGCTCCTGATCGGCAGCGGTGTTGCGTTCTGCGGGGTCGCGATGATCGCGTTGGGCTCCGGCCAGCGCTCGACGGCGGACGTCGCCGGTGTGCTGTTGTGCCTGCTTGCCGCTGTGCTCGCCTCTGTGAGCGCGATCCTGCAGAAACCCGTGCTGAGGAAGTTCACCGCTGGACAGGCGACGTGGTTCGGAATCATGGTGGGGGCAATCTGCTGCCTGCCTTGGACCGGGCAGTTGATTTCCGAGGTCCAGGCGGCACCGCTGCCGGCAACCCTGGGACTGGTGTATCTGGGGATCTTCCCCACAGCCATCGCCTTCACCACGTGGGCGTACGCGTTGTCCCTGATCTCGGCAGGGAAGCTGGCTGCCACCACCTACCTGGTTCCGGGCACCACCATCCTGATTTCCTGGGCTGTCCTTCAGGAAGTCCCCACGATCTGGGGGCTGATCGGCGGCGTGGTGTGCCTGATCGGCGTGGGCCTGACCCGTCGCCGGACCCGCCAGCCGTCCCGTTAGCGGACCCGCCAGCCGCTCCGTTAGCGGGCCATTCCCACCAGTAGTTCGCGGTGTGTGGGCGGGTTGGCGCCAGGACGTCCGACGGCGATGGATGCCGCCATGGAGGCAATGGTGCCGATCCGCTCCATGACGGTGGGGGCCAACCCGTCGCTGCCGCGCAGCAGCAGGCCCATGATGAGCGCTGCCATGTAGGAGTCCCCGGCACCAATGGTGTCCGCCACCGTGGCCGGGACGGCTGGGACGTTGAGCTGGATGTGCCGGGTGGCCATGAGCGAACCCTGGACGCCTTGGGTGACCACAACCAACCCGGCCCCCAGGGCGAGGAGGTGTTTGGCCGTGTCCTCAAGAGCCTTGCCCGGGTACAGCCATCGGGCATCGGTGCCGCTGAGCTTTACGACGTCGGTCAGCGGCACGATCTCCTCAAAGAGCGCCAGGGCTTCCTGATGGCTGCCGAGGAGGTCCGCGCGGATGTTGGGATCGTACGTGACCATGCAACCGCCTTGCGCTTGCTCCAGCAGGCTCCGGACAACGCTTGCGCCAGGCTCGAGGAACGTGGCGATGGAGCCCGTGTGCAGGATCCTCGGCGCGTACGGCAGGGCGAGCGGAGCCAATTTCCAGTCGATGTCGAAGGTGTAGTCAGCCGAACCGTCGGCAGCTATCCGGGCGGTCGCCGTCGCGGTCTTGCCTGCTGACATGGATCCGGGCAGCAGCACCACTCCGGCACTGTGCAGATGTGCTGCAATGGCATCGCCACGGGTATCGCGTCCAATGGCCGTCAGCAGGCCCGTTTTGACGTCCAGGCGGCCCAGGCCGAAGGCGACGTTGGCCGGAGAACCGCCGGGGTACTCCACCTGGCCTTCGGAGGACTCCACAATGTCGATCAACGCCTCGCCGACAACGACGACGTCAAGGGGTTCAGGCGCGAGGGAAGAGGTGCCGGTCATGCGGTTCCTGTGTCTGTCGAAGAGGATTGACTTTCAGTATCTCTCATCACACACGGCGCCGATGATGCCTGGGCGGACTAAAGTCGGATTATGCCCGCGAATCTTCCACCCGGCTTGCCCATTGTTCCGGACGGCGAGCGCCCATCATCGCCCCTGCGGGAACGCAACGCGGTCCATAGCCCGGTTGAGCAGACGCCTGTGGACGAGGCCTATGCGGACGGCGTCGCCCGGCCTTTCGACATGTCTGCCGAGGAATTCGAAGAAGCAGTGAGCGATGCCCTCCAGCTGATCCCGCCCAAGGCGGCCAGCGCCATGGACAACGTAGCCATTTTCATTGAAGACGACTACACACCCCAACCGGGTGAAAATCCGGATACCGTGCTGCTGGGCCTTTACGAAGGCGTGCCCCTGACCGAACGCGATTCCTGGTGGGAGGCCGGCTCCCTTCCTGACCGGATCACCATCTTCAGGCAGCCGATTCTGGACATTTGCAGTACGCGTGAGGAAGTCATTGACGAAGTGGCCATCACGGTGGTCCACGAGATCGCACACCACTTCGGGATTGACGACGATCGCTTGCACGAACTCGGCTGGGGCTAGCCTTATAGACATGGGGCACGACCACAACCACTCCCACGGAGTCACAGCAACCGGCAAGCACCGGAAGCGGCTTATTGCCGTCCTCGCCATCACCTTGGGGGTGGTGGGCATCCAGGTGATCGGCGCCGTCGTCTCCGGATCGTTGGCACTGCTGGCAGACGCAGGCCACATGCTCTCGGATGCCGCCGGTGTATTCATCGCCCTGATGGCGGCCTGGATTGCCACCCGCCCGGCCAGTGACCAACGGACGTACGGATACCAGCGGGCCGAGGTCCTGGCGGCCTTGGCCAATGCGTTGATCCTCATTGTGATCGCTGTAGTGATCATGATCGAGGCGATCCGCCGCTTCGGAGAGTCCCCGGAGATCCATACGGACGTCATGCTGTGGGCGGCCATCCTGGGTGCCGTGGCCAACCTTGTCTCGCTCCTGATCCTGCAGGGCGCACAAAAGGAAAGCCTCAACGTCCGCGGCGCCTACCTTGAAGTCCTTGGCGACCTCCTGGGTTCCATCGCTGTCATCATTGCGGCAATTGTGATCATGACAACCGGTTTCAGCGCTGCGGACCCCATCGCCTCAGTTTTGATCGCGGTGATGATCATCCCCCGCGCCTGGCACCTGCTTCGCGATGTGGTGGACGTCCTCCTGGAAGCCACCCCGAAGGGCGTGGACGTGAACATGATCCGCGAGCACATCCTGGCCGTGGACGGTGTGGTGGAAGCCCACGACATCCATATCTGGACCATCACCTCCGGCGTTCCGGTGTTCTCGGCACATGTTGTGGTGGAGGACGACGTCCTCAACGCCAGCGGTGCGGACAGCATCCTTGACCAGCTGGGGTCTTGCCTTGGCCGGCACTTCGATACTGAGCATTGCACGTTCCAGTTGGAGCCGGTGAGCCACTCCGAACACGAGTCACACCAGCATGCCTAGCCTGCCCCGCCAGCGGGGCTTTCAACGCTGACCGTCCCGGCGGCCCCGTCCACGGTGACGCGCTGGCCGGTGGCCAGACGCGACGTAGCATCCGGAACCCCAACAACAGCAGGGATGCCGTACTCCCTGGCCACCACGGCTCCGTGGGAGTTGGGTCCGCCCATCTCCATGACCAGCCCACCGGCCGTGAGGAACAACGGGGTCCAGCCGGGATCAGTTGAGGGTGCGACGAGGATTTCTCCGGGCTCCAGGTGCGCACCAACGGGGTCCATGATGACGCGCGCAGGCGCTGTGACCCGCCCCGCCGACGCCGGACTGCCGGACAAAGTGCCAGGGCGCTGGATACCGGCGTTCCGGGGTGCGGCTTCGGGTTCGGTCCCGTCAGACAAGAGCACACGCGGTATATGCCGCCTCCGCAGTTCTTGCTGGTAGGCTTCCCGGCGCTCAGCGACCAGCCCTTTGAGGTCATCTCCGGCCAATGCTGTCTCGGCTTCATCGAGATCCAGGAAGAAAATGTCCCGGGGATGTTCGATCCGCTGGGCGGCGGCAAGTTCCTCCCCGACAAGGAGCAACTGCTTTCGTGCAGCTGAGAGCCCCAGAACCAGGTTGTACTTGGGTAACTCGCGCAGGCCCGCGAATCTCCGTGTCCGGTCCAATGCCATGCGCACCACGGCCGCGTGCAACGGGCTCTTCAACCGGGCACGGGCGATGAACCGTGCAATCTGTTCATCAGCCTCGTGGGCTGCCCGCGCGAACTGTTGGTCAGGCGCCTCAGCACTTTCGGCCAGCCTCAAATAGTTGGTAACGACGCCAAGAATGTGGGTGGGGTCATCTGACCAGCGGGGCATGCCGAGATCGATCTCGGCCACGGCCCGGTGACCGAACATGGCCAGGAATGAAGTCAATCCGGCCTGGGCAACTGCCGGGAGCTCACCGTTTCGGTACTGCCCGGCCAATTCTGCTGCCGTGGAGCCTGCCATGGAGGCAACGGCGTCGGTGTCCTTCCGAATCCGGGAGGCGAGCTGCCACAAGGCCAGGTCCATCTCCGTGGTGACGTTGTTGGGCAGACCGCGGATCACAGCCTGCAGTTCCCCCTTGGGAGCCTGGTCTCCCAACAGGCGGCCAACCAAGGCCAGCATGGCGAAGCCGAGCGCGGGCAAGGGCAACACCTGCGGAACCGTGGCGAACAGCTCTTGGCCGAGGATCCGCTGGACGTGGCCGATCCTCTGGTGGGGCGTAGCTTGAGGCGGGACGGCCAAGGCGGCCCGCAGGTCCACTCCGAGCCTCTCCACCCGTTTCATGGCTGAAGCCGGGCGGAACAGTCCACGGAACAGTGACTCCGGGACGCGGTACCTGGCCGCGACGGGAGCTATGTGGCGAATCAGCTTCAAGGGCGTCCTTGACGTCACCCTAAAGCGAGGATCGTCAAAGAGGCCACGTATCAGGGTGGCCGAGCGGGCCTCCATGACGTCGAAAACGCGGGGCACGATCGCACGCCCCACCCTGCTCCGCACTACAGCCGTGAGGTCGAAAAAGATGCGCTGCCCGGCCTCGTAATACGGCGGCGGTCCGGAGCGGGGATCGGGGACGTCGAATGCGGCTGTCCTGGCTACCGAGGAGGCAATGAGCCGGATGCCGGCCAGGCCCATGGGCGTGAGGGGTCTGGTCAGTCCTTGGGCGAGGCTGAAGTTCAGGAAGGCGTGCTCTCCGGGTGCAGGAGGGGTTCGCGTGGTTTGCGGGTACAAGGTAGTGATGGGCCTGGCTTGCGTTAGCCATAGTTTTCCGTCTTGATCGATGGCCCATTCAGTGTCCTGCGGGGCCCCGTAATGGATTTGGACCTTCCGGCCCAAGTCCGCGAGCGCCAAAATCTGATGATCACTGAGGCAGGGCTGTGGATCCTCCTGCCCGTCCCGCCCGGATCCAGTGGCCCGTTCAAGGCGTTCCGTGCCGCCTCCAGGGATTGGCCTGATCTCCACTTGCCTGTCCCCGACGGCCCTTTTCACAATGGCGTTGTGGCGAACGTCAACAACGTACTGATCCGGATTCACGGCCCCGGAAACCACGGCCTCTCCCAGGCCCGGGCTGGCGTCAATCACTGTCTCGTGCCGGTTTCCCGTCACGGGGTTTGCAGTGAACATAACCCCAGCGATTGCTGAATCCACCATCTCCTGCACCACCACAGCCAGGGTGACCGATGCGTGATCGATCCCGTTGGTGGTCCTGTAGGTCACCGCACGGTCTGTCCACAGCGAAGCCCAGCAGCGGCTCACCGCGTCCAGAACCGACTCCACGCCAACGACATTCAGGAAAGTGTCCTGCTGGCCGGCGAAACTCGCGAAAGCCAGGTCCTCGGCGGTGGCAGAAGACCTGACGGCGACGGGGACATTGTCTCCCAACTGCCTGTAGGCGGCCCGCACCGCTTCGGAGATGACGGCAGGGAGGCCGGCCTCGAGCACCAGAGACCGGGCATCTGCGGCAAGCCCGTTCAACTGGTCCAGCTGGGAGGCAGAGGTCCCTTTCAATGCCGCAAAGACCTTATCCAAACCAATAGCGGACAAGGCGTAACGGTAAGCCGCGGTGGTCAGGCAGAAGCCGGGCGGTACTGGCAGGCCGGCACCGGCCAGCTCACCAAGGTTGGCTCCCTTGCCACCCACCTCCGGGAGCATTGGCCCCCGGATTCCGGCGATGTCCAGAATGAACAGGGAGCCGTGCGCGTCTGTGACGTGCCGATCCTGCTGCTGTTCCCCGGTCTCCTGACCTTCCATGGCGATGCAGGTTCCGCTCCCCTACGCTGCCCCGAGCATGGGGCCGAACTTGTCACGGTCAGCAAGCCGTGGGTCTTCACGGTCAGGGACAACCAGCACTGGTCCCTTTGCATGGTGCAGTACGCCGTCCGAGGTGGAACCCAGGAGCATGCCCGCGAAACCACCGCGGCCACGTGTTCCCAGCACCACCAACTCGACGCTGCGGCTTGTTTCCACCAGCACGTCCACCGGAGAGCCGTCCCGGAGGTCAGTCTCAATGGCCAACTGCGGGAAGTGGCTCCTGAGCCACGCCACCCCGGCGTCGAGCTGAACCCTGATGTCGGCAAAGAGGGCGTCGCGGTCCAATGGCGCCGGCACCCAGGCCAAAGACCCGCTGTACTGCGGTACGGCGCAAATGACGCGGAGCTTTGCTCCCATACGTTGTGCTTGCTCGGCTGCCTCAAGCACTGCCACACGGGCTTGCTCGGAGCCATCCACACCTACCGCAACCACGTTCTCCACGGTGCGGGACCCGGCTTTGGCGTGCTCGGCCTTGATGTGCTTGTCCTCCGTGTTTTCGCCCAGCCTGTCGGCGCAGTACAACGGGACAGTAACCGTGGGGCACTTGGCGTGGGCGGGCAACGCACTGCTCACAGAGCCCAAAAGGCGTCCCACAAAGCCACCGCGGCCCCGGCTTCCGGAAACGAGGAGTGCGGCGTCTTCCGAGAGATCCAGCAAAACACCGGCAGCGTCGCCGTTTTCCACGGAAGCGTCGACGTCGATGGCGTAACCGGAAACCTTGTCCAAGGCCTGCTTGATGATCGCGTCCGCGCCTTCGCGAATCACCGAATCATCCACGGTTGCGTAGCCACCATCCAGGCCTGACGCGGCAAAGATGGGCACGGAGTAGGCCGTCACGATGTGAAGCGGCAGCTGACGGCGCTCGGCCTCGCGTGCGGCCCAAACCAAGGCACATTGTCCGTGCTCTGAACCGTCCACTCCAACGACAATGCCACCTGGCGCCACTGCCTGGTCCTGGCCGTCCTGTGGCTCTTCAATGTCTCTGCTGTGCTGGTCCATGGGGCCCGCCTTCCACCTGCTGCTTGATGTTCCGGCCATTCTGCCAGAGGTTCTCCACCACGGATTCCCTCACGGCTTCATTGTCAATGGCCGGGGCAGAAGAAACCTGGTAATTCCTCCTCCCAAGGCCCACTATTCTCGGTCGGCACCGCCGAATCAAGGCGACTTTGGGCTATGTGCATAACGGTCCGGGCTCGGTTGCCGCGACCCCATTTTGCGCTGCGGATGAACACCGGAAACACGCAGACGTCCGAGGCTATCCATGGCAGAAAAAGTTCGGTAGTGTTCGAGTCACCGAATGGCCGGCAAACGTGTTCCAAACCACACTCCGGCCATTTATTTGCGGCCGCTTGGGGACTCGGACGCGAGCCCACGCGATGCCGAACGGCACACACGTCAAGGAGGAACCAAGCAGTGTCACTCACGCCTGATTCCGCCACGGAACGCACCACCACCGTGGTCATCGGAGCCGGCCTGTCCGGCTTGGCAGTTGCCAGTGAGCTCAGCCGCTACGGCGTGGGCTCCATAGTGGTGGACGGGTTCGGTGCGTTGTCGGCAACTGGCCCTTCAGTCCACACAGGCATGCTTCAACGCTGTGATGCCGGCGATCCCGCAGCCATGCAGGAACGCAACGAGATCCTCCGCCACCTGCGGAACTACGCCGCCAGCCATCACTTGGACGTCCGCAGCACCACACGGGCGGTGCGCCTTGATTTCCTGGGCTCGGACCCCTCCCAGCAGATTGGCTACGGCCTGGCCGCCAGTATGACCACTGCCGGCCTCAGGACAGGGCTCCACGCCTCCGGCCCCTTGGAATCCACGCGCCGCCAATGGGCTGTGCACACTGCCAGCGGCGTCCTTTTGGCCGACCACATTGTGGTGACACGCTGTGCGCAGAGCCAGTTGCGCCGCATGCTGGCGGAACTGGGCATAGCGATCGGCCAGAACCTGGCCGCGGCCATGCGGGCTGTCGGAATGCACCTCGTCGGAGTCGGCGAACTCATCACGCCCACACCGAAGGAAGTGCTTCGGCAGGCAAAGGCCGTAGGCCAGACGATCTCATCCAGGGTCGCCCTTGCCGCAGGGCCGGGCATAGCCACCGCTTAGCGGACAATGGCTCCGGGGCCGCCCCTGAAGCGCCGTTTGGGCGAAGAAGGCCCCGCCTGCGCCGGGATTCATGGCGCGCCCTACCGGCGTCGAACCTGACTCTGAACTTTTACTCACATAACTTAACGCCAAAGGCCGGTGTCCTCGAAGATTGGTTCTTCGAAGACACCGGCCTTTGAACTGAAGCGTGAGGCTTTATGCGCCAGCGCGTACGTAGGTCAGGGGACCCGTAGCAGTCAACCAGCTGATCGGGTGGATACCGGTCTGGTTGCCGTTGATGCCACCGCTGATTGCCTGGCCGTTGCCGATGTAGATGGCAACGTGGCCGGACTGGACGATCATGTCACCGGGCTGGGGTGAGCTGACAACCTTGCCGTAGTTCATGAACTGCATGGGACCGAGGTCGCCAACAGGGATGCCTGCGGAACCGAGGGCCCGCTCCACCATGGCGGTGCAGTCCTGCATGATGCCGATCTGGGCGTAAGCCGAGGCAACCATGGCAGCGTTGACGCCACCGACAGCCGGGGCAGCAGCTGCTGCAGGAGCAGGAGCAGCGGCGGCCGGAGCGGCAGCAGCAGCCTTGGCAACAGGAGCCGTTGCAGCTGCGGTGGTGACTGCAGCCTTCTTGGCGACGGGAGCCGGAGCAACCGGAGCCGGCTTTTCGATGACCGGAGCTGCTACGGAAGCAACAGCAGGACGCTCGAAGTTGACGGTGGCGGTGGCCAGTGCGGTCACAACCTGGGTGGGAGCCTCGGAAACGGTCTCAGCGACCGTGGCGGGGCTGGAGTCCCGCTGAACCGGAGCTTCAGCTGCGTGGGCAGCAATGGAGCCGGTCAGGACAAGGCCAGAGGCTGCTGCGATGACAGCTGCCTGGCGGCCAGCGCCGGAAGCGTTGCTGGCGACTGCCTTGGAGATCGAGATGAACGGATTAGGACGTACGCTGTCCGCCTTACGACGGCCGCGAAGAATGCGTGAAGACATGAAAGAGCCTCTCCCGATGCCTGCGAGGTTAGCTGTCGGATTCGGATGGGAGTCACCCGGCCACTACGCCCCGCTGTTACGCGGAAGCTTCGTGACTTCACCCCAAGGCACGCTCGAAAGCGACCTAAAATGGGTTCCCCGTCTCTGCCGTAAGGTTTGTCTGCGAACGGATTCCGGACTGCGGCAGAGCTAGGCAATCAGGCCGGAAGTGCCCGCTACGTGGAACAGGCACAGGTACAACCCTACGCGATGATCACGCCGAAGTCACATTTAAGTAACGAGAACCGCGCCTCTGGCGTGTCGCGGTGACCATTTCGAGATCTTCGCAGCTACGTAGAAAACCCCGTTATTCCGCGGCGGAATCGCCCTCAGAGTCGTTTGACGCAGCCAGTTTCCGGCGTGCAGTAACAGCCAGAAAAATAACGAGACCAACAGCAACCACTGCCAGCCCAACAATGCTCCAGGGGAAGGGCTGGGAGGCGTCGGCGGCAGGCTCGCTCTTGCCCGTTCCCGGCGCCCCGGTTCCTGCGGTGGGCACAGCTGCGGAGGATGAAGCCGGGGCCGACGGCGAGGCACCTGCCGAGCCACCCGGCGTCGTGCTTCCTGCGGTGGCGGTGAACGTAAAGGTGCCCTCGATGGGGTGGGAATCGCTGCTGACGACGCGCCACACGACCGTATATTCGCCGGCGGGAGCGCCTTCGCGCAGCTTCTGAACGGCCTGGTTGTCGATGATTTCCACAGGGCCGTCGGCCCAGTTTTCGCCGGCCGCCGTGACCGTCACGCCCGAACCGATCGCGAGCGGCCGGTTGTTGAACGTTATGGAGACCGACGCCGGAACTTCCGCCACCACTGTGCCGTTGGCCGGCGTCGTGGATTCTGCGACGTCGTGGGCAGATGCCGGGGCCGCGGAAAACAGCAGGGCAGAGGCGAAGGCAAGAGCGGCGACGACGGCGGCCAGAAGCGGGCGGATGGTACGCATGGGGCGGTTTCTCCTAGTGTTGGCTTCCTTACAGACTAGGCGAATCGTCCGGAGGCCCTTTACCGGACCGCATAGGATTTGAAAGCACACTCCCCTCGATCCCCGGAGTCCTTCATGCTTAAACAAGGTTCGGCAGTAGACCGCTACTTCAAAATTACTGAACGTGGATCCACGTACTCACGGGAAATTCGTGGCGGCTTCGCGACGTTCTTCGCCATGAGCTACATCGTGGTGCTGAACCCGTTGATCCTCTCCGGGGCTGATTCGAGCGGGGCGTCCCTCGGATTCACCGCCGTCGCCGCCACCACGGCGTTCGTAGCGGGCATCCTGACCATCCTCATGGGCGCCTGGGCAAAGCACCCGTTCGCCGTGGCAACAGGATTGGGCGTCAACGCGTTCGTCGCCGTAACAGTGGCCTCGCACCCGCAACTGACCTGGCCGGACATGATGGGCCTTGTGGTGTTGTCCGGTGTGACCATGCTCATCCTGGTGCTCACCGGTTTCCGCACTGCCGTGTTCAAGGCCGTTCCGGAAGCCCTGAAGACCGCCATCGTGGTGGGCATTGGTCTCTTCATTGCGTTGATCGGGCTGGTCAATGCAGGGTTTGTCCGGCGGATTCCGGATGCTGCCGGAACCACGGTTCCCCTGGGACTTGGCGTGGATGGCAAGCTCATGGGCTGGCCTACCCTGGTGTTCGCAGTGGGCCTGATCCTGACCATCGCGCTGGTGGTCCGCAAGGTCCGCGGCGCCATCCTGATCGGCATTGTGGTTTCCACTGCACTGGCCGCCATCCTCGAATTCACCCTCCACATCGGCCCCAGCTTTGACGGCAAGAACGTCAACCCCCGCGGCTGGTCCCTGGTTGCCCCCACCCTTTCGGAGTGGGGCGCCCCGGACCTGTCCCTCATTGGCAAGGCCAACCCGTTCGGCGCCTTCGAGCACTTGGGGTTCATCGCCGCGGCACTCCTGGCGTTCGTGATCCTGCTGAGCATCTTCTTCGACGCCATGGGCACCATGGTGGGCCTGGCCAACGAGGCCGGAACGGTGGACAAGGACGGCAACATCCCCAACGTTGACCGCGTCCTCCAAGTCGATGCCCTCGGGGCGATCGTGGGCGGCGGCGCTTCGGTTTCCTCCAACCAGATCTTTGTCGAGTCCGGCGCCGGGATCGGCGAAGGCGCCCGCACCGGCCTCGCCTCGATCGTCACCGGCTTGCTGTTCCTGGTGGCCATGTTCTTCACCCCGCTCATCAACCTTGTCCCGTTCGAAGCCGTAGCCCCGGCCCTGGTGGTTGTGGGCTTCATGATGGTTTCGCAGGTGGGCAAGATCGATTGGCAGGACTGGGGCGTTGGCATCCCGGCCTTCCTGACCATTTCCCTGATGCCGTTCACGTACTCGATCGCCAACGGCCTTGGTGCGGGCTTCATCTCCTACGTCCTCATCCGCACTTTCCAGGGCCGCGCCCGTGAAGTCCACCCCCTCATGTGGGCCGTGGCAGCTGCCTTCCTGCTGTTCTTCGGCATCGGAACTGTGGAGGAGTTGTTGGGGGTCAAGTAGGGAAGTCCGGGATTCCGGACACCCGGGTGATTGGATCGCTGGTTTTAGTGCCCGCCTTCGGGTGTGCTTAAGGCATGGAAACCAGCAGCATCCCCACTGTCGACGTCAGCCCCACACCTTGGACGGGCCGCTTTGACGGGGACGGCACCGACCACCGCCGCTGGTGGCAAGCAGTAGCACCCCTCACGTCCTCCGCGTCGGCAACGGCCTCGCGCCCCGCCGTCGTGCTTGGCTTCTGCAGCGACGCCGGTGTCCTCCGCAACAAGGGCCGCGTGGGCGCTGCCGCAGCACCTGCCGCCATCCGTTCAGCGCTGGGGCCGCTGGCGTTCCACCTTGACCGTGACGTGTTCGACGCCGGTGATGTGGTTGTGGAGGACGACTCACTGGAGTCGGGACAAGAGCGCGCTGGACGCGCCATATCGGGATTGCTCGACGCCGGAAACCTCACCGTGGTGCTGGGCGGCGGCCACGAGACCGCGTTCGCCAGCTACCTTGGGGTGGCCGGTTCTGAAGCAGTTCGCGGCAAAAGGCTCGGCGTGCTGAACCTGGATGCCCACTTTGACCTGCGCGATGAGCCCACGCCGAGCTCAGGCACGCCGTTCCTTCAGATGGCCCACGCAGAAGCGGCCGCCGGACGGGAACTGAAGTACGCCGTCGTCGGAATTTCGGAGCCCAA
Source organism: Arthrobacter sp. TmtSoilC79 (assembly GCF_059739405.1). Classification (NCBI taxonomy): domain Bacteria; kingdom Bacillati; phylum Actinomycetota; class Actinomycetes; order Micrococcales; family Micrococcaceae; genus Arthrobacter; species Arthrobacter sp. TmtSoilC79. The sequence goes on from NZ_AP046051.1 coordinate 4,274,084, forward strand.
CAACACGCGTGCCCTCTTTGACACGGCCGACCGCCTGGGCGTGAAGTATCTGCCGGACGAGCTGTGCACGCCCGAGGCTGTGGAGATTTTTGTTGCCGACTTCCTGGCCGGGGTGGACGTACTGTACTTGACCATCGATCTGGACGTGATGCCGGCTTCGGTGGCACCCGGGGTGAGCGCCCCTGCTGCTTACGGTGTGCCGTTGCCGGTAATCAGCGCAGTCTGCCGCCAGGTTGCTGCGAGCGGGAAGCTGCTGCACCTGGATGTCGCGGAGCTGAATCCGGAGTTCGACATAGATCATCGCACCGCCAAAGTCGCAGCACGCCTGGTGAACACCCTGCTCGTGTAGAGAGACGTTTAGCCGGGCCTGTTCCCGGGAACTTCCTCCGCATAGCCTGTGTGGAGGAAAGGAATGGCGATGCGTGCAGCGTCTGTGCAGGACAAGTGGGCCTGGGTGGCCGGCCTGGTGGCTGTAGCCCTGGGCCTGGTGGCGCACATGGTGGCCGGCGGGAGCGCCCCCGCCATTCCCGTTCTCCTGGCCTTCGCCGCACTCGGCTGTTTGGCCGCCCAGCTGATCGCCCGATGGGTGCACGGGCCCCTGTTGTTGCTGCTGCTCTCCGGCGTGGCCCAGCAGCTGTTGCACCTCGGATTCGACGCCTTTGGTGGCTACTTCCCCGGCAACGGTTTCCTCGACCACTTCCACGGAGGGCAGGCCCTGGGGGACGTACCTGAGGGTGCTGCGAGCAGTGGCGGGGATGTACATCTCCTTCTATACACACACATGGCAGCGGCCATTCTCACACTGCTGGTGGCGTCGGGAGTTTCCAAAGTGGCCCGGCTGCGCTCCCCTGCGGGATGAAGCCAGGGACCCCGCGGGGCCCGGGGCCGCTGCGCCGCTGGAGCCCGTCCGTCACCGGAAGCAACGCAGGGCAACTTTCGCGTAGCGCGGCGACACCACACAGTAGCGCGCCGACACCCTGGGTAGCCCGGCGACAGTCTTCGAAACCAACTTTGCAACGCCCACTTGCCGGACCCTAGTGTCGTTTGCACGTGGTGTACCCAAGAGGCCAGGGAGCTGCCTGCAAAGCAGCGTACGCGGGTTCGAATCCCGCCACCACGTCTCCTGGGCACACAGCAGATCTCCCTCCGTCAGCACGCATCCATACGCAGGCTCCATATGAGACCCACATCACGGGACTGCCGGTCATCTTACAAATTTTCAGCGCCGCCCACTATGATTGATGGGTCGCCCTCGCATGCGGCACGTAATAGGAGGCCCCCCAATGACCCCTGCAATGATTGCAGAACGCGAAATTCGCCTGTCCTTTTCCAAGGCAGACGAGATCCACGACGGCCTTGACCGCGCCGTGGATGCCCTGATCGAAAGCGCAGCAGCTGACGCTAACTGCGGCATTCTGGTGACCCGGCACGAGCCCGGCACCTACACCGTGGCTCTGGACGAATCCGTTCCCTTCGGTCAGACCCGCGAAGTACTCGCTGCCTGATACCCCAACGCATCGCCGGCAGCGACGCCAAAAACCGGGGCCCGTTCCCTTCCGCATCTACTACCCGCGGAAGGGAACGAGCCCCGGTTTCTGTTTAACAAGTACCTCGACGGTAACTGCAGCTACGCCCGGCGGAGAGTGACGCCGTCTGACTTCATGAACAGTTCCTTGCCCTCTTCGGTGACGCCCGAGCCGGAATGCTCAAGCCACACCACGTTTCCACTGCCGGAAACTTCCTCGACCCGGCCCGTCGCGATCACGTGGGCATACTTGACCACTTCCACCGCCTCGCCAACGTTCAGCGTCTTCCAGTCCGAAACCGTAGCCGAGTGAGCGCTTCGCCTGGACAGGACTGCTCCGCGTGCCTTCATTGAACTTCTACCCCTTTGTGGATGTTCTCTGTTGTGTATTGAGTTGTAACGGTTGACCGTCAAGCCCACGACATCGTTGGCGTGGACGTGACGTACACCATAAGTTTTACTACATTTGCCACGCCCCGGTGCTTGCGTTGCGAACAAAGACCGGGGCGTGACAAATATGCCCATCAAATGAGCGTTTTATTCGACGTCAGGCCAAAATCCCGACGGCGGATTCGGCGGCCGCACGGACCGCGCCGGAGCCAACCAAACGGTCAGCAGCTTCCAGTTCCGGCGACAGGAAACGGTCAGTGCCCGGCCCCTGAACTACTTCACGAAGCACCTCAAGCACTGCCGTACCGGCGGGACCCGGGGTGAGTTCGCCGTCGGACATTTGTGTCCGCATGTCGATGGCGCGGGCGCTGGTGACAAGTTCGACGGCGAGTACGCGGCGAAGGTTCTCCACGGCCTTGCGAAGCTTCCGGGCAGCGTGCCAGCCCATGGACACGTGGTCTTCCTGCATGGCGGAGCTCGGAATGGAGTCCACCGATGCGGGCACGGCCAGGCGCTTGTTGTCCGATACCAGGCCGGCCTGCGTGTACTGGGCGATCATCAGGCCGGAGTCAACGCCGGGATCTCCGGCGAGGAAGGCCGGGAGCCCATGCGAGCGTGCGGGATCCAACATCCGGTCCGTGCGGCGCTCGGCGATGGAGCTGAGGTCCGCTACGGCGATGGCCAGGAAGTCCAGGACGTAGGCCACGGGAGCACCGTGGAAGTTGCCGTTGGACGTAACGCGGCCGTCGGGCAGGACCACCGGGTTGTCGATCGCTGCGGCGAGTTCGCGGGAAGCCACCAGTGCGGCGTGGTCCACGGTGTCTCGGACAGCGCCGGCTACCTGCGGTGCACAGCGCAGGGAGTACGCGTCCTGGACCTTGGTGTCGTTGATCCGGTGGGACGCGACGATCGGCGAGTTGGACAGTACGCGGAGCATGTTGTCCGCGCTGGCAGCCTGGCCGGGGTGCGGCCGCAGGGCAGCGTGCAGCTCAGGCAGGAACACCTGATCCGTACCCAGGAGCGCCTCGACGCTCAGCGCAGCAGTGACGTCCGCCGTCGCAAGGAGCAAACGGATGTCGGCGATGGCCATCAGCAGCATGCCGAGCATGCCTTCGGTGCCGTTGACGAGGGCCAGGCCCTCCTTTTCGGCGAGGGTAACCGGCTCGATCCCGTGCTGCGCGAGCAGCTCAGCAACAGGTGCTTGTCCGGCGGTTCCGTACAGTTCGCCGTCGGGACCCATTGCTTCGCCTTCGCCCATGAGGACCAACGCGCAGTGGGACAGCGGCGCGAGGTCGCCGGAGCAACCCAGCGAGCCGAACTCGCGGACCAGTGGGGTGATGCCGGCGTTGAGGACATCCACCATGGTCTGCAGGACCACCGGACGGACGCCCGTGCGGCCGGAAGCCAGGGTCTTGGCGCGGAGGAACATGATGCCGCGGACCACTTCGCGTTCAACGGCCGGGCCCATGCCGGCGGCGTGGCTGCGGATCAGCGACTTCTGCAGCTGGGTGCGGAGGTCGTTGGGGATGTGGCGGTTGGCCAACGCACCGAAGCCTGTGGAAATCCCGTAGGCCGGGACGTCGCTGGTGGCGAGGTCGTCAATGTGGGCACGGACCTTGGCGACGTTGTCCAGGGCGTCCTGGGAGATGGTGACCTTGGCGTTGTGGCGGGCGACGGCGACGACGTCTTCCGGAGTGACGCCACTGGAACCAAGGGTGACGGTGAGCTGTTCGTTCGAGGTAATGGTCATGTTCTTACTTGCTCTCTGCGGATTCGTTCATGGGGATGCGGACGCCGCGTTCGTTGGCGACCTCGACGGCGCGGTCGTAGCCGGCGTCGACGTGGCGGATGACGCCCATGCCGGGGTCGTTGGTCAGGAGCCGTTCGAGCTTCTCTGCGGCGAGGTCGGTTCCGTCAGCAACGGAGACCTGTCCGGCGTGCAGGGAACGGCCAATGCCGACACCGCCGCCGTGGTGGATCGAGACCCAGGTAGCGCCCGAAGAGGTGTTGATCAGGGCGTTGAGCAACGGCCAGTCCGCAATCGCATCCGAACCATCGGCCATGGACTCGGTCTCACGGTACGGAGATGCCACGGAACCCGAATCCAGGTGGTCACGGCCGATCACGATCGGAGCCTTGACCTTGCCCTCCTTCACCAACTGGTTGAACAGCAGGCCGGCTTTGGCGCGTTCGCCATAACCCAGCCAGCAAATACGTGCCGGCAGGCCCTCGAACTCCACCCGGTCCGCAGCAGCGTCGAGCCACTTGTGCAGGTGCTTGTTCTCCGGGAACAGCTCCTTGATGGCCTTATCCGTCACGGCGATGTCTTCCGGGTCCCCGGACAGGGCAACCCAGCGGAATGGGCCAAGGCCCTCGCAGAACAACGGGCGGATGTAAGCCGGGACGAAGCCGGGGAACTCAAACGCGCGCTCGTAGCCGCCCTTACGTGCCTCATCACGGATGGAGTTGCCGTAATCGAACACCTCAGCACCGGCGTCCTGGAACTCCACCATCGCCTGGACGTGGCGGGCCATGGAAGCCTGGGCTTTCTTGGTGAACCCTTCCGGATCCGCCTCAGCTTCGGTGTGCCACTCGGCCACGGTGATGCCCTCCGGCAGGTAGGACAGGGGATCGTGCGCGCTTGTCTGGTCCGTGACCACATCGAAGGTCACTTCCCCGGCCTTGTGGCGGCGGAGCAGTTCCGGGAACACCTCGGCGGCGTTGCCCACGTAGCCCACGGACCAACCGCGGCGCTCGTCCTTGGCCTTCTGGACCTTCGCAATGGCCGTATCCAGGTCCGTTTCGACCTCGTCCAAGTACCGCTTGCCGGCCCGGCGACGCAGGCGGGTCTCATCGACGTCGACAATCAAGCACGCGCCGTCGTTCAACGTCACCGCCAACGGCTGGGCGCCGCCCATACCGCCGCAACCACCGGTCAGGGTCAGGGTGCCGGCCAGCGGGCCTTCGGAGGAACCCGCAGCGGCGGGTGCCGGGTGGCCGGCGGTGTTCTGCCTGGCGGCAATCAGCTTATTCCCGACGGCGGCAAAGGTCTCGTACGTGCCCTGCAGGATGCCCTGGGTACCGATGTAAATCCAGGACCCGGCCGTCATCTGGCCGTACATCATCAAACCCTCAGCCTCGAGGCGGCGGAACTCAGGCCACGTCGCCCAGTCCCCTACCAGGTTCGAGTTCGCCAGAAGAACACGCGGCGCCCACTCATGGGTGCGGAACACACCCACCGGTTTGCCCGACTGCACCAGGAGGGTTTCGTCCTTCTCCATGGTCTCCAGGGTCCGGGTGATCGCATCAAACGCGGCCCAGGACCGGACAGCACGGCCCGTGCCGCCGTAAACCACCAGGTCATCCGGGCGCTCAGCGACCTCCGGATCCAGGTTGTTCATCAACATGCGCAACGGCGCCTCGGTCTGCCATGACTTGGCAGTGAGCTCAGTACCCCGGGCGGCCTTAACCGGACGGGCACCAGTGGTGAAATCGGCGGGTGCCATGGTGACTCCTTCGTCTGTGGGAAAGTGTGGTGGAAAGATCTTCTACCTCTACTAAAGCCCCTTTATCCCGCGGCTGGAACGGGTTTTGGGGTGGTGCTGTCCGGGATTACAGACGCAGCCGAGCCCGGCTTGGTTGGCGCCTTTGGCGTGCCGGGAGGACCTGGCGGAAAGTTACTGCGCGGGCCGGCCGTGGATCCGGACCGAGAGCTCGTCTGCAGCCTTCCGGATCCGCGCAGCCAGCACCGGCCATTGCTCAGCAGGGACTTTGTCCTCCAGGAACGTGACGGCGACTGCCGCCGTCGGCCATCCCACATGGTCCGTCACGGCGACGGCAATGGAACCGAAACCGGGCGTCACTTCACCGTTTTCCGTCGCGTAGCCGCGCTGGCGTACCTGGTCCAGGTGAGAGGAAAGCGTTGAGTACTTCATGATGGGCGACTCCACCTCGTGCCGGGCAGCGAAGGCTGCGGCATTGGGGTACAGCGCCCGGACCTGGGACTTGGGCAGGGCAGCAAGAATGGCGCGGCCCGAAGCGGTGAGGTGGCTCGGCAGCCGGACTCCGACGTCGGTCACCAGACTGGGGCGGTTCTTGGCGCGTTCCTCCACGATGTAGAGGACATCGCGGCCATGGAGCACCGCGAGGTGCGCGCTCTCGCCAATCACGTCCACCAGCGACGCGAGCATGGGCCGGCCGAGCCGGGACAAGGGCTCTTGGCGGGAGTATGCGGAACTGAGTTCGAAGGCACTGATGCCAAGCCCATACCGTTGCTCTTCGTGCAGGTGCAGAACGAAGCCGTTGGCCTCCATCACACCCAACAGGTGATAGACGCTGGAACGCGGCAAACCCAGTGCAGTGGCAATATTCGACGCCGCCATAGGGCCCCGCCTCGAGGCCAGCAGTTTCAGGATCCTGAGGGTGTTTTCGGCGGCAGGGACCTTGGAACTGGCCTTGCCTGGTGCCACTGGCGACGTTGTCATGGTTCCTCACTGCTCGGGTCCGGGACCAGCGGACGCGGGGCTGTCCGGTATCCCGTACTCAAGCGTGCACCCTGCCGGGTCTCGCATCCAAGCCGCATGATCAGCATTGTGTCTGGGATGCCAGAACACTGCGAGGTGCCCGGGGCGGGCGGTGCCCGCGGCGGGCGGTGCCCGGGGCGGGCGGTGCCTCAGGCTCGGCGAAGCCTACGGCTTGGGCGTGGCCTTGGGCGAGGTAGTGCTGGCGGACGCCGGCGCTGTGGCAGGAACCGGAACCTTACGGCGCAGCAGGAAGGTAATTGCTCCCGCAGCCGCCAAGACCAGCGCCACGATCAAGGCGATGGTCCAAGCTCCCAGCCCAGTGGATGATGCGGCCAGGGGCGCGGCTGCCTCTTGCGACAACGACTCCGCCGTGGCCGATTCGCTGGGCCACGTAGCCGCCGGCGGGACACTGGCATCCGTTGCCTCCGGGCGCTCAGCAGCAACGGGCTCACCATCGGGCGCCTCACCTGTAACGTCAAGCGCGACGGCGGGAACCAGCGCCTGCGGCCACGGCACCACCGTGGGAGCTGCTGCGGAGAGTTCGGACGAATTACCCCTCGGCACGTTCAGCGGGAGTTTACCGCGAGCCTGCTCGGCCGCCGCTGCAGCCTCTGCCTGGCGTGCTGCTTCCGCGGCCCTCGCAGCGTCGGCTGCTATACCGGCGTCGAGCGCTGCCTTGTCCGCAAGTCCTGTGAGCTCGGTAAGCATGGCGTCAACCGACGCCACATGTGCTGCGGTGGCTTCGTCGCGCTTGGCGGCAGCAAACTGGCCGCTGGCGGCGAATGCCCGGAGATCCGCGCGACTGCCTTCTAGGGCCACTGTGGCGGCCGCCCGAAGTTCCGGCCCGGCCTTGTCCAAGGATGCGTAGGCAAGGATGCGGTTGTCCAGATCCTGCGCGGTAGCAAACCCGTACTCCAGGAAGTAACGGACATCTGCGTGGCTGGCGGAGCCCAGGGCAAGGTCAGCGGCCTTGTTGACGTGGCTGCCGCCGAGGCTCAGAAGCTGATAAACACGCTGACGGTCCGCACCGAAAGCCGATACTCCGCTTGAATCCCTCTCAATGGCCTCGTCGTGGCCCTTGGCTATAAAACTCTTGATCGCCGGGTCGCCCGCCAACAGGGCCTTTTCGGCAGCCTTTTTCACCTCAGGTGTGCCCACCAGCGCGAGATCCAGCGTCGCTTGACGGGCTTCCTTGATAAGGGCGTCAGGATCAGCATTGGCCGCAGCGAGGACTGCCAAAAGTCCCGGCAGCTCCTTGGCTGCAGCGGCAAACGCTTCCTTGGCAGGCTTCTCTGAAACCAGTGTCACGTTGTCGAGGGCGCCGCGCGGAACAGCATGGGCGCTCAGGAGGTCCCTGTCGGCAACCAAACGGGCCGAGTCTGCTGTGCGGGCAGCGGTTGCGGTGTTCCGCGCTTGCTCGACGGCGGTCTTCGCCCGGGCAGCGACGTCTGCGGTTCCCGCCGGGTTGGCCTTGATGTCAGCTTTGACCTGCTGGAGCAGCGAAGCAACGGCAGCCGATTCAGTGTGGTGGTCGCCTGCGACGAACTGGCCGTAGCGGAGGTAGTCGGCAACCTTCGCGGCATCGGCGGCGGGCTCTGCGGTGGCGAGTGCGGTCTTGGCTCCGGATGAAACCGCGGGATTGGGCGAGGCGATCAGTGCGTACGCCGCCTGCCGGTCCGACACCTGGGCCTTGACCATCCAGCCGCCCAGGACGAACTCTTCGACTGCTTGCTGGCCTTCGTCAAGGCTCTTCTGAGCCTCGCGCTGAACCAGGCCATTGCTGTACTCGGTGAAGTAGTAGGCAACTGTTTTGAGGTCCACCCTCCACGTGCTCTCCCAGCCGGAGACGAGGAATGCATCGATCAACGCGGGGTTGTTGGAGGCCAGAATCTCCTTCGCTTTCGAGCGCACATGCTCACTCCCCCGCTGCGTCAGCTCGGTGACCAACTGCTTGCGGTCCGCTGCCAGCGGAGCGTCCTGTCCGCCGTCGACGAATGCCTGGACGGCCTGCGGGCCTCCAGCCAAGGCGACATCGGCGGCAGCGCGTGTTGCGGGGCCGGCCGTCTTCCACAACTGAACCACGCCAGCGGCGTCAGCAGCCCGCTGCACATACGCCGAGGGAGCCTGGGACTGGGTCGGGACCTCAAAGGCCGGAATCTCGTAGGCCTGCGCAGGGGCGGCAAAGAGCAAGGATGCCCCGGCCACAAGAGCCACGGCGGCAGCGGCCCAACGGCGTCGGGTGTGACGAAGTACAGAAATCAAAGGTCCCCCAGAAGGATGCGATGGCAGCACTAAATTCAAGGGGGGCGACGCTGGAAGCGAGGGATGCCTGACCGGTTTGATGAGCTGTCCGCGGTCATCATATCCGACCCCGGACTATGACTTTGACCACCATCCTGCAAGGCAGCGCCCGCTCACAAAACGCACTGTCTGCGATCAAAGACACCAAACGTCCGTGAGTCCGATCACAAGGGGCCCAAAAGTGATCTGCTGGATAGCGATCCCCTCCCAAAGACGAGAAGGTTTTACTATGCAACAAACCAAGCTGGCCGCGGAGAACTCTGTCCTCCAGGCCGCGGGTACGGCGCTCAGCCGAGGCCTGAACGTCCGCCACATCCGCTTCATGGCCCTCGGATCCGCAATTGGTACGGGCCTCTTCTACGGCTCTGCCTCCGCCATCCAGAAAGCCGGCCCGGCTGTCCTGCTGGCCTACATCATCGGCGGCGCAGCCGTGTTCATGGTGATGCGCGCCCTCGGCGAAATGGCTGTCCGACACCCCGTGTCCGGCTCCTTCGGCCAGTACGCGTCCAAGTACCTGGGACCGTTCGCCGGCTTCGTGACCGGGTGGACCTACGTGTTCGAGATGGCGATTGTGGCTATTGCCGACGTCACCGCATTCAGCATCTATATGGGCTTCTGGTTCCCCCAAGTGGACAGATGGATCTGGGTGCTCGCGATCATCCTGTTCCTTGGCGCCATGAACCTGCTCAGCGTGAAGGTCTTCGGAGAGCTGGAATTCTGGTTCTCGCTGATCAAGGTGGTGGCGATCATCGCCATGATCGTCGGCGGTGCGGCGATTGTCGTGTTCGGTTTCCAAACGGGCGACGGCGGCGGCGTGGCACCGGGGCTGGGGAACCTCGTGAACCACGGCGGTTTCTTCCCGAACGGTTTTGAGGGGCTCCTGGCCGCTTTCGCCGTAGTGATGTTTGCCTTTGGCGGGATTGAAACCATCGGCATTACGGCCGGCGAAGCCACCAACCCCAAGAAGGTCATTCCGCAGGCAGTTAACACCGTGCCCGTCCGTGTGCTGCTCTTCTACGTGCTGACCCTCGGCGTGCTGATGAGCATCTTCCCTTGGAACGAGATCGGAAGCAGCGGCAGCCCGTTCGTGCAGATCTTCGACGGTTTGGGCATCCCTGCCGCGCCCCACATCCTCAACGCCGTGGTGATCACGGCTGCTTTGTCGGCGATCAACAGCGACATCTTCGGGGCCGGACGCATCCTGTTCGGCCTGGCACAGCAGGGTCATGCGCCCAAGAGCTTCAGCAAGATCTCCCGGCACGGAGTTCCCTGGATGACCGTGCTGATGATGGGCGGCATCCTGCTGGTGGGCGTCGTGCTGAACGCCATCATCCCGGAGGACGTATTCGTGCTCATCGCCTCGATCGCTACTTTTGCCACGGTGTGGGTCTGGGTGATGATCCTGGCGTCGCACGTTGCCATGAAACGGGAGATCAAGCGCAAGGGGCTGCCGGCGTCGGAATTCGGGTCGCCTTTGTGGCCCATCGCCTCAATCCTGACCATGGCGTTCATGGCAATGGTGATCGTGATCCTCGGCGTCTTCGAAGACACGCGCATTGCCTTGTACGTAGGTGGCACCTGGCTGGTTCTCCTGTTCGTGGCCTACAAACTGTGGGTCCGCGGGGGTGGCCTTCGCCGGGCAGAACTGGTGGACGAAACGGCCGCCATCCCCGTGGTGAAGGCAAGCTAATTTGTTGAAGGCCTCATATCGTTGAAGGCGCTCCAGCCTCAGCTTCTGAGGCGTGAGGACTTGTGCCCCGGCAACGGTGGTGCTTTGGATTGGTAGCTATGCCCGGTGGGAGTGCGGACCTGAAGTGTGTGCACCTCACCGGGCATGCTAGCGGCGTTCCAGCCCGGGTTTTCCTTGGTTTGGTTGCAGGCTTCGCAAAGACCGGCTCCGTTTTGGAGGTTTGTGCCGCCTTCCGAATGCCATGGAATGATGTGGTCGATGTGCCGGATGGGCGCGTCGCAGTAAGGGGTACGGCATGTGTTGTCCCGGATGTTGATGAAGCGCCGCAACCGTTGCGGGAAGAATCGAGCTCTGGAGTCCATCGTCAAGAGTTCGCCGCTGCCGGGAGCGGTGTAGAGGCGGCGGAGCAACACCGTGAATTCGCTGCGATGATGCTGGTCCTCGGACCCGGATGGTTCCTCAGCAAGAAGCGCCCTTGCCCATTCCGCGGGTACGATTCCGTAGCCTTCGAGTCGGGCCGGCTCGGGATCCCCTTGGAAGAGCGTGCGATCGGTCATGACGAGGTTGAGGTTGATACCTGAGACACCACCCGGTGTACCGGTAATGCGTTCAGTTAGGGTGTCTGCCATGGCCTGGCCGCGGGTTCGCGGGTCTCCGCTGGAGCGAAGGGAGTCAGCCGTCCGGGTCAGCGCGGCATAGACAGCCACGCCTTGGGCGACCGGGAGCAGGGCGGTGAGGTACGTCATGGTGTCCGGCGCAGGACGGAGGCTGACCGTCCGTTCCGTGGCTGCATGGCTGGCTCGTTGCGCCACCGAGCGCGGGTCACGGCGATACGCGGCGGCCTTGGCGGCAGCGATGATGGTTTTGTCCCCGACTCCTTCAAAGGTCCCGGAGTCAGGGGCGAGTTCCTCGTCCACAGCAGCCCGGTCTTCAACGGACAGGCAGGCTGTTTCCTTCACTAGCAGCGTTGCCCGCCATTCGTTCAACTGGCCCGAATCCAGCGCTGCCATGGTCCGGGGCATCTCCGTGACCAGCGCTTTGGCAAACCCTAAGAGCCTGGACCCTTTGTTTGGTGATTCCCGCCGTGCCAACGCCACCTGCGCAGCAACGCCCATGCCGCGTTCTGCTGCGGGAACCCCGGACTGGGCCTGCTCGGCCCGCTGCGTAAGATCAAACGCCACCGCAACCCGGGCCTGCCGAGCCGAAATTGCAGACGTCAGTTCCTCAAGTTCGCGCATCTCATCAATAAGCCCCGAGCTATCGGCGTTGATCGGAAGCCTCCTCAGATCAAAGATGAGCCCCTGAATGCCCGGTCCTCGTACGGCCGCGCCAGGTACCGCCGACCCGGTAGCCGCGGTAGCCGAGGGAGTCAGGACAACGGAAGAAGCTTCCGGTGGCGAAGCCACTGGCGCCTGCTGCGATCCCCGATTTCCGCCCATGAAGCCACTCTTCCAGCGACTCGGGCCGAACATCAGACCCCATGTTGTCTATGTGGACAACCTTCAAAACGCCCGGGAAGGGCAGGAAAACAAAAAGGCCAACAACGCCAATGTTCACGACGAGCATTGGGGCCAGCTGTCACCTCGCAGGCTCAAAATTGAACAGCAGTCCTCGTACCTCCTCCATGGCCTCGGGAAAGCCGGCCACGTCTATCACGCCCAAGGTTGTGTCCAGCTGGATCGAGCGAACACCCCGGCCAAGCAAGCTCGCATCGTTGGGATGAGGGTCCCAGAGATTGGGCTCCGCCCTCCCACTGATGAGGAAAGTGAAGAGCCTTTCTTGCGACGGTCTGGCGGGGCCCGTTCTGACAAAGTCCACCGCTGGAGTGCGAAACGACACCAGTCCGCGCTCCCAGCCCGTCCGGCGGCCGCTTTCCTGTGGCTCGTGGCAGCGGATCCAACACTCCAAACGCCCGCTTCGCAGCAGCCGTTTGAAGCGCAGCCGTGTAACGAATGCGTCGAGATACAGGACCGCGTAAGAACTAAAGACCCCAACAACAGCGAAGGTGACTGCCCAGTGCAGCGGCTTTCCCGTGATAACAAGCATCACCGTGAAGGCAGCCACCGCCGCGAGGTTTATCGCTGTAGCCCCGGCACGCCGTCCCCGCAAAGACATCACTTTAGCCATGCCACACTCTAAGCTTCCAGCCGTTCGCCCAGCGCCACCTACGGCGGGAAGGGACTTGCGCGCCGCAAAGGAGCTACCGGGCCGACCACCCGCCGTCCATGGTGTAGCTCGCGCCGGTGACCATACCGGCGTCGTCGGAGGCCATCCAGGCTGCCAGCGACGCAACTTCCTCCACCTCCACCAGCCGTTTCACCGCGGACTCCGTCAGCATCACCTTGGCCAGGACTTCGGCCTCGGGGATGCCGTGGAGCCGGGCCTGATCCGCGATCTGCTTCTCGACAAGCGGGGTGCGGACGTAGCCCGGGTTGATGCAGTTGGACGTCACGCCCCGCTCGCCGCCTTCCAGGGCGGTGACTTTGCTGAGCCCTTCGAGCCCGTGTTTGGCGGAGACGTAGGCGCTCTTGTAAGCGGAGGCCCGGAGCCCGTGGACGGAGGAAATGTTGATGATCCTGCCGAATCCGTTGGCGTACATGTGCGGGAGCGCGGCCCTGATGAGGAGGAACGGGGCCTCCAGCATCAGGGCCAGGATCCGCCGGAACTCCGCAGGCTCGAACTCCTCGATCGGGGCAACTTTTTGGATACCGGCGTTGTTGACCAGGATGTCGCAGTCCAGGCTCAGCGCAGCCAGGGAGTCCACGTCCAGCAGATCCACCGTCCAGGCTGTGCCGCCCAGCTCATCGGCGAGGGCCGCAGCTCCGGAGGCATCGACGTCGGCCACTACAACTTTCGCCCCCCGGGCGGCGAGCGCACGGGCACAGGCTGCCCCGATCCCGCTCGCCCCGCCGGTCACCAGTGCTTTGCGTCCGTTCAAGGAGTTCTCCATCGGATCAGCCTTTCGAGGTAGCGGTTGTCAGGCCGTGGCGGATCGCGTCGGCTTGGTCCACGTCCTGCAGGGCGATGCCCTTGGTCTCCTTCAACGAAACGACTGCGACGACGGTAATCGCGCAGGCGACCACGAGGTAAATGGCTGTGGGAACCCAGGATCCGGTGTCCTTGAGCCACTGGGTTGCCAGCAGCGGAGCCAGTGAACCGGCGAAGATCGAGGTGACCTGCGAGCCGAGCGAGACACCCGAGTAGCGCATGCGGGTGGGGAAGAGCTCGGACATGATGGCCGGCTGTCCTGCGTACATGAACGCGTGGAGGCAGAGACCGATGGTGACGGCCAGGACGATGACCACGGCGTTCTTGGTGTCGAACATGGGGAAGGCGAAGAACGGCCACGTTGCCCCGGTGATCGCGCCGATGAGGTAGACGGGTTTGCGTCCCCATGAATCCACCAGGCGTCCGATTTGCGGGATGACCAGGAAGTGGATGACGTGGGCGATCAGGAGTGCCAGCAGGAGCGAGGAGGTGTCGTACTTGTGGACGCTCTTGAGGTAGACGATCGCGAAGCTCACTACGAGGTAGTACATGATGTTCTCCGCGAAACGGAGCCCCATGGCCTGGAGGATGCCCTTGGGGTACTTGCGGATGACTTCGCCCACGCCGTAGCTGATTGCCTTGGACTCTTCCACCTGTGCCTTGGCTTCGAGGAAGATGGGGGCTTCGGTGACGTGGGTACGGATGTAGTAGCCCACGAACACGATCACTGCGGAGAGCCAGAACGCTACGCGCCAGCCCCAGCCGAGGAAGGCCTCGCTGCTGAGCGTGGTGGACATGACGAACAGGACCAGGGTGGCCAGGAGGTTACCGACCGGCACTGCTGCCTGGGGCCATGAGGACCAGAAGCCGCGGGACTTGTTGGGGCTGTGCTCAGCCACGAGCAGCACGGCGCCGCCCCATTCGCCGCCGAGGGCGAAGCCCTGGATGAAGCGCAGCGCCACGAGCATGGCCGGGGCCCAGTAGCCGATGTCCACGAAACCGGGGAGGCAGCCCATCAGGAAGGTGGAAACGCCCACGATCACGATTGTCAGCTGGAGAGTGGGTTTGCGGCCCAGTTTGTCGCCTATCTGGCCGAAGACAATGCCACCGAGCGGACGGGCTACGAAGCCCACCGCATAGGTGATGAAAGCCTGGATGATGCCATCCAGTTCGTTGCCGGTGCTCGGGAAGAAGTACTTGCCGAAAACCAGCGTGGCGGCCGTGGCGTAGAGGAAGAACTCGTACCACTCCACCACCGTGCCCACCATCGAGGCCGCGACGATCTTCTTCAGGCCGGAGCCTTGGCCGGCGCCTTTCCCGGCCTTTGACGCGGAGCGCTGCTCTACGCTCATATCCATCTCCTCAGTGTCCTCTTTGACCCTTTTGACCGTGTTGTGATCCACAACACGAATAGCTTCACTGAGTATTGCTGCAGATTCGTTATGCCTCAATGACCAATCAGGCACCTTAGGTGTGCAGAATTGCAGATATGGACCCGAACCCCGACGACCTCCTCATCTTCCTTGCCGTCTCACGTTCAGGAAAATTTACGACGGCGGCCCAGGCCTTGGGATTGAACCACACCACGGTTTCGCGCAGGATAGCGGCGCTGGAGAAAGCGCTGGGCGGCAGGGTCCTTGCGCGGGCTGCCGGTGGGTGGGAAGTGACGGAACTGGGCGCCGAAGCCGCACTGGTTGCTGAGCGGATCGAAGCGGCCGTGGGCTCGCTGGGACCGAGCGACACCGCACCCGACCCCATTACCGGCGTCGTACGCATGACCGCGACCGATGGCTTCAGCGCCTACGTCGCGGCGCCCGCCGTGGCGCGCTTGCGGAGGGAGCACCCAGGGCTGAGCGTGGAGATCGTGACGGTGACACGCAGGGCGTTGCAGCAACGTTCCGGCCTGGATATCGAAGTGGTGGTGGGGACGCCGCAGGTTCACCGCGCCGAAGCCATCAGGCTCGGAGAGTACCGGCTGGGCATGTACGCGTCCCGCGCTTACCTGGCAGACAAGGGCACGCCGGAGAGCGTCGAGGAACTGACGCAGCACCAGCTGGTCTATTTTGTTGACTCGATGCTGCAAGTGGATGACCTGGACGCTCCCCGCCGGCTGGTTCCCACCATGCGTGACGGACTGAGTTCAACCAACGTGTTTGTGCATGTGGAAGCCACCCGGGCCGGGGCAGGCGTGGGATTCCTTCCGTGCTTCATGGCTGACCGGCACCCGGATTTGGTGCGCCTGCTCCCGTCCGACTTCGCCGAGCTTCTCCCCTACTGGATGGTCCTCCGCCCGGACTCCATGCGCCGCCCCGCGGTAGCCGCCGTCGTGCAGGCCTTGCGGGAGGAGACGGAGCAGCGGCGGGAAGAGCTGCTGGGGGCGCAGTAGCGCGCCGAGGTGCGCAGACAGGGCGGGGGTGGGTCCGGGGTGGCGGTACTCAGGAGCCCAGCGGGATCACCAGCGGCGTGTGGCTCACGGGGTCATCGATCACCATGCACGGCAGGCCGAAGACATGCTCCACCAGCTCGGCTGTGATCACGTCGACGGGCCGTCCCTCGGCAATCACGGCACCGTCCTTCATGGCGATCAGGTGCGTGGCATAACGGCAGGCATGGTTGAGATCGTGGAGCACGGCAACCAGCGTGGTGCCATGGTTGTTGAGCCGCCGGAAGAGTTCCAGCAACTCAATCTGGTGTGCGATGTCCAGGAACGTAGTGGGCTCATCCAGCAGGAGCAGCGGGGTTTGCTGGGCCAGTACCATGGCCACCCACACCCTTTGCCGCTGCCCGCCGGAGAGCTCGTCCACCAAACGGCCGGACAGCGAAGTCACGTTTGTGGCCTCCAAGGCCGCCACCACAGCGGCTTCATCCGTTTCGGACCACTGCCGCAACAGCTTCTGGTGGGGGTAGCGTCCGCGCGCTACCAGGTCAGCTACGGTGATTCCGTCGGGGGCAATGGAGGTCTGCGGCAAGAGCCCCAGACGACGCGCGACTTCCTTTGCCCCATAGGAGGAAATGCTTGTCCCATCCAACAACACGGAACCGGTGCTGGGCTCAAGAAGCCGGGACAGCGCCCTCAACAACGTCGACTTTCCGCAGGCATTCGGCCCCACAATGACGGTGAACCCTCCATCGGGAATGCTCACGTCAAGGGCGGAAGACACCGTACGGCCTGCATATCCGAGGCTCACGTTGTGGGCGCTGAGGCGCCCCGACCCCGGCACCGCTGAACCCGGCAGCGCCGACCCCGGCAGCGGGCCAACCACAGCAGCGCTATCCAACACATCAGTCATGACAATCTCCTCGGAATTCATTGCCGCTTCACCTCGCGGGCAAGGAGCCAGACGAGGTAGCAGGCGCCGATGCTGACGGTCACCACTCCCACAGGCAGTTGGATGGGCGCGAACAGGTTCTGCGCCACGATGTCGCTGGCCACCAGCAGGAAGGCGCCCATGGCTGCGGAGGGGAGCATTCCCGCTTGCGCTGGCATCTGTTGTAGCGCAGCCGCTGAGGAGAAGGGCTGCTGATGCCAGGGCCACGACGGCGGCAGACATGGTTTTAGAGCGTGAAATCACTGCGGTCCTCTTGATTCTCAGGGGAGACGGAGAGCTCCCGATGGCTGCCGCGGCCCGTGTGATGGACTCTCGCAGCGGCTGCCGAAGTTAGGTATACCTACCCTAACAACGGCATGGTCTGAGAAACCGGTGGATTCTATTCGGTACCGGCCAAAGAGTGGTGGTTTCCGGCCTTAAGCGATGACACATACCACCCCGGAGTGTGCCCCATGACCTTCCTGAACACCTGCACGAAGGCACTCGGGTTGTTGTAACCCACGCGCCTGCTGACCGAGGAAACGGGGTAGCCGGCAGCGAGCAAACCCAAGGCGACCCGTACCCTGGCATGGATCCGCCATTGGGCAAACGTCATTCCGGTTTCCTTGTGGAACAAACGGGAAAGGTTGCGCACGCTGATGGCAACTTCCGCACTCCACTCCTCCAGCGAACGATCCAAGGCCGGATCATCCAGGAGCGCCCGGGCAATAAGTTCCAGCCGCGGATCAATGGGCATCGGCAGCAACATCGGCCGGGCGTCCACCACGTCCAGGAGTCCCACCACCACCTGCTCGGAACCGGCACGAAGGGAATCCTCCATGTCGTAAGCACTCATGTGGCGCAGCAACTCCTGCGCGGCGGCGGGCACCGTCACCGCCACGGTCCTCTCCGCCAAGTGCGGCATCACCTGGCCATCAATGTTGGAACAGTAGAACCCTGTGCCTTGCGTGGATTTCACGGCATGGACCACACCGGCCGGAATCCACAGCCCCAGTGTTGCCGGAACGGCGAAGAACCCGCCGTCGGCCTCCACAGTCAGGACTCCGCGGGCACCCCACAGCAGTTCGTGGGTAGCGTGGACGTGGTCAGTCCAGGTAGCCGGCGTCGCGCACTCGAAATACTGGGTCGAGATGCCCCTGACGTGGACTTCCACCTCCGGTGTCGCCCGTGGCACGGCCTGTCCGGATTGCGATATAGCTTGGCGGGTCATCTGGCCTTCTTGAAGTTAGGTGAGCCTTACTATGGTAAGCATGCCCTCCCGTTCCGCCATTCCGCCCTGCCCGCCCGGGCGCAACAAACAAGCACCCTGGAAAGCGTCCCGCCTCTTCAGGTTCACGTTGTTCGCCAACGGCCGTTGGAAGCTCTTGGTGGCTGGTTGCGCCGGACTCGCCCTTCACCAGGTCAGCGAGGCTCTGGTGCCGGCAACCATTGGCGCCGCGGTGGACAACGCGATTGAACCCAACGACGCCGGAGCCCTCCTGGGATGGCTGGGCGCCTTGGCCGCGGTGTTCGTGGTACTTGCACTCTCCTGGCGCTTCGGCACCCTGGCCACGGAACGTGCCTTCAATTACGGCTCGCACGACCTCCGCCAGTTGGTGGTGGAGCGGACCCTGCATCCCCGTGGAATGGCTGCCCGGCGCGCCCCCGGCGAAATCGTGGCGATTGCCTCTTCGGACGCCGACAGGGTGGCCGGACTGGCCTGGCTGATCAGCGGCGCCCTTGCTGCAGTGGCCGGTGTGGTGACCTCCGCCGTCACCCTCCTGCTCATTTCCGTCCCGCTGGGCCTTGCCGTCCTGGTGGCCACCCCGATCGTGCTCCTGGTGATGCACCGGCTGACCAAGCCCTTGGAAATCCGCAGCGACGTGGAGCAGTCCACGGCAGCCCGTGCCGGCGCGCTGGCCACGGATTTCATCACCGGCTCCCGCCCACTCAAAGGCCTGGGCGCGGAAGATGCCGCCTTGGCCCGCTACCGCAATGCGAGCCGGACGTCGCTGGCGTCCGCCTTGAAAGCAATCCGTGCAAAATCCGCCTACACAGGTGCAAGCACGGCCCTGTCGGCAGCGTTCCTGGCGGGCATCGCGTTCTTCGCGGCCTGGTTCGCGCTCCAGGGAAGCATCACGGTGGGCCAACTGGTAGCCGTTGTTGGTGTGGCCCAGTTTGTTCAGGGACCCATGACCTGGCTGGGATTCCTCAGCGTTGAACTCGCCCGCAAACGGGCCTCCGCGGCACGCATCGCAGTCCTGCTCGAGGAACCGGACGCGGTACCCGCCACCAGTTCCAGCACGACGACGTCCGCCGGGTCCGCGGCCCAGCCCACCTCCCCCGGACAGCCAGTCCCGCTCCTTGAACTCTTCGACACCCCGGAAAACAACGGATTCCCGCCGTTCACTGCCTCTCCCGGTGAAATCGTGGGTGTCGTTCTTCCCGACAGTTCCCAGGCCCGGCGCTTGGTGGACACACTCGGCTTCCGAACGCCGGCTCCCCGCGGCGTCGTGTCCATCCAGGGCCGCGATGCCGCGGACCTGGACCCCCTGGACGTCCGTGCCAAAGTCTTTGCCGACAGCCACGAGGGCGTACTTTTCCGGGGCAGCGTCCGCCACAACGTCGCAGCAGCCGGCACCCAACTGCAGGAACGGGCCATGGCGGCGGCCGCCGTCGGGGACTTTGTTTCGCAACTTCCGGAAGGCACCGAAACCGTTCTTTCCGGACATGGCCAAAGCCTGTCCGGCGGGCAGCGGCAGCGGCTGGTGCTGGGGCGCTCCCTGCACCAGCGGCAACCGGTGCTGGTCCTGCACGACCCCACCACCGCCGTCGATACCGCCACCGAAGCCGTCATTGCCGAGGGTCTCCGAAATTTCCCGGACAAAGCCCTGGTGTTGGTCACCACGAGCCCCACGCTGCTGGCCGTGTGCCACCGCGTGGTGGTGGGCCGCGCCGATGGGCCACCGGAAACAGGAACCCACCGGGAGTTGCTCGCGGCATCGGCCGGCTACCGCGAGGTGGTGGGCTCATGAGTGCCGGGATCCTCCCAATTGCCAGCCCGCGCGAGACCCGGAAGGCCATGTGGCGCCTGCTGGCGCAACGGCCCGGCAGGCTCGCCCTGACCATCCTGGTGTTGCTGGCGGCGTCCTGCTGTGGTTTGGCCGCCCCGGCAATCCTGGGGGTGATGGTCAATATCGCAGCATCCGGCGGAGACGTCATGTCCCTGCTGTGGCTGGCCATCGGGCTTTTGGTAGCTGGCGGCCTGGGTGCGTTGCTGGGCATTCTGGGCCAGAACCTGCTCGCCCGGATCTGTGAGGAAGCCCTCGCCGGCCTGCGCGAGGAAGTGTTTGCGGCCGCCATCCGCAAACCACTGGCACAGTTGGAAAAGGCGGGGATCGGCGACGTCGTGGCCCGGGTATCCGGCGACGTGGAAGCCGTCAGCGAAGCAATCTCGGGGGTGCTGCCGGCGTTCACCAGCGCGGCCTTCACCATCGGAGTGACCTTGCTGGGCTTGGGCGTCATCGACTGGCGCTTTGCCGTGGCCGTTCTCATTGTTGCGCCGCTGCAAATCTTCACCCTGCGCTGGTTCCTCAAGCGGACCGCGCCTATTTACCGCACCGTGCGGATCACCGAGGCCAACCGGACCGAGCAGATCATCGAAACCGTCCACGGTTCACCGTCCGTCCTGGCCTTGGGCCTGGGCCCCCACCATGCCGGATTGGTGGCAGCAGCCTCACACGAGAACATCGGCCATTCGCTGTACGGCGTGGGTTTCCTGACCAGGTTCTACAACCGCCTCAACCTTGCCGAACTGATTGGATTGTCCGCGGTGTTGGCGGTGGGATTCTGGCTTCACGCCGAAGGTGCCGTGACCATTGGAGCAGCCACGGCGGCGGCCTTGTACTTCTACCGGCTGTTCGATCCGATCGGGCTGGTCCTGGGCCAGTTCGACGAGCTCCAGAAGGCTGCCGCCGGATTGGGCCGCATGTTCGGGCTGACCATGAGTGCAGGATCACCCACCACGCCAGTGCCCTCCGCAGCAGCTGACTCCGGGATCATGGTGGAGAACGTCACCTTCGCCTATCCCGGCCAGCGGCCCGCGCTCCAGGAAGTCTCGCTGACGGTCCGCCCTGGCGAGCGCGTTGCGATCGTGGGGACCTCAGGCGCCGGTAAAACCACCTTGGCCAAGATCATCATGGGCCTGGAACACCCCGAGACAGGGACGGTCCGGGTGGGTGGGCTCGATTCCGTCCGCTCGGCAACGGAAGACCTGCATTCGCGGATCGCCATGGTCAGCCAGGAGGTGCATGTCTTCTCCGGCACGCTGGCCGAGGACCTCAGGCTCGCCAAAGAGGACGCTTCCAACGAGGAACTTTCCCATGCCCTGAAGGCTGTCGGGGCCACTTGGGTTGAAGCGCTCGACGACGGACTGGAGACTTCCGTAGGCGCCGGCGGCCATCAGCTCACGCCCGAGCAGGCGCAGCAACTGGCCCTGGCCCGGCTCATGCTCAAGGATCCGCCCATCGCAGTCCTCGACGAAGCCACTGCTGAAGCGGGAACCGGCTCGGCAGTCTTGCTGGACCGGGCTGCAGAGGCTGCGTTGGCGGGCCGGACGTCAGTGGTGATCGCGCACCGTTTGTCCCAGGCTGCCTCCGCGGACACCGTCGTGGTGATGGACCACGGGATGATCATCGAGTCCGGCCCGCATCAGCAGTTGCTGGCCACCGGAGGCAGGTACGCCACGTTGTGGGATGCCTGGAACAGCTCACTGAGCCGGAATTGACGTGGAGTTTTTGTAGTGCAGTAGCTCACCCCTGGGGGTCGTGCCGCACGGGGGTTCCTTTGGCGAATGCGCGCACTTTGGCGTCGTCCCAGATGTGCGCCGGAACTCCGCCTCCCAGGAGCCGGCGGGCCAATGTGGGGTCGTCGCCGAAAGGCGCATGGCTGCCGGCCATGATCATGTTGCCGTAGCGTCGCCCCTTGAGCATGGCGGGGTCGGCGATGATCATGGTGTGCTCAAACGTGTCCGCGATGGTGGCAGCATCGGCCCGGGCATTCTTGAGGTCAGGCGCATCCCCTGAATTGACCACGTACAGTCCGTCGGCTGCCAGGACAGCATCGGCATGCGCCGTGAACTCACGGGTGGTCAGTGCACGGGGCGTGAAGGCGCCGGCAAAGACATCGCGGATGATGAGGTCCCTGGTATCCGGAGTGAGGGATTCAGTGACTTGGCGGGCTTCGCCCACACGGAGCCTTAACAACGGTGCTTTGGGGAGGTCGAACCACCCGCGTACGTAATCGGCCAGCTTGCCATCGAGCTCCACCACGACCTGCCGCGCTTCGGGGTAGGCGGCGTGGAAGTAGCGGGCTATGGAGCACGCTCCCCCACCAAGGTGCAGTGCGCGCAGCTTCGGTTTCTGCTCGCGCGGCCACCGCGATTCCACTAAGGCGGCAATCCAGCGCATGTATTCAAAGTCCAGGAACAGGGGATCTGCGAGGTCGATGTGCGAGCTCATGACGCCATTGATCTTCAGCAGCCAGCCGTTGGAGTTGTCCTGGTCCGGGATGAGTTCGCAGTCGCCGGTATCGATATAGTAGACCCCCGCCACTGGACCGTCAGGGCGGGCGCCGGAAGGCACCTCGACGACTCCCGCCGTCGACCTTTTACCGCGTTTCGCCACTACTTCCGCCCCATCCGAGTCATGCGTCAAGCCTAGTGGAGCGACACATTTCCCCTAACTTCGCCTCAACACTAAGGGTACTTATGATTTGATGGGATTGGGTCCTATGATCTCTACATGGGTCTCGGAGAAACAGTGTGGGCGGAGGTGCTGACGGTGGCGGTAGCGTGGCTGACCGTCGTTTGCCTCATGCTGGCGCGGGTGCCCAAACCTCCGGGCCTCCTGGATCCACCACTTGATATGGATCCGTCCGACGACCCCGAATCCCGCCAAGCTCCCTAAGTGCTCCCTACCGCGGCAAGGTGCCTCACGCACTCCGGATGGAGGTTGGCTGGTAGATCACCACCGAGCCCTCCACCGCTGCCCGGCACGTCAACTGGCGCTGCGGTGTGCGCAGTGCGCGCAGTTCCACCTCGATACGTGCCGGATGGGGCGGCCGGCCATCGATGTGGATGAGCCACTGATCGCCCTCACGCAAGGCCTGCGTGACCACGTAATCATGCCTGCCGGCGGGCCCGAACTCTCCCAGTGCGGCCGCGACTGCTGCCTGCTGCGGCGGCAGGAGATCCGTGTAGCCGCGTAAATACCGGGCATGGATACGGCCGGAAAGATGCTCCTCTATGGTGGTGACGGAAGTCCCGGCGTCGAGTCCTCCGTAATACACGCCGTCAGGGGCGACCACCGCATTGGCCGCGAACCTGTCACCGCCAACGTGGGAGCATTCCCACACCAGTTCAGGCCAGCGCTCACTCAGGGCAAGCCCCACCGGCCGCCCCCACACCGCGCAGCAAGGGTCGTGCTGGCCATGCGCGCAGACCAGGATGGCCGGCGGCAACCCCGTCCCACCGGGCAGGGCCAAGGCCGAAGCAATCTCCGCCAGGTCCTCGTCCCGCTCCCACGTTCCCCAATGCTGGCGATATGCGCCGGAACTTTCATGGCGAAGGACCGCCCAGCTGGCCACTCCGTGGCGGCGCCGGGGACCGGGCCGCCGCACCAGGAGGACCCGTGCATTCGCCGCCCGCGCCGCAGAGAGGACCATGGCTTTGGTTCCGGCATCGAGGTCAAGGCCTTCGAAGCCGCTGGGCGGCCACGCACCCCGGTACTCCACCAGGACCCACACCAAGGAAGGCGACGCCGTGCCCGCCATTGAGTCTCCGCGAATCCGGGCGTTTTCGGCGCAGAAGAAACGTCCTGTTGGGGCCACCGGCGACGTCACGGCTCAACGGGGATGAGAACGCCTGCGCGCAACAGCCTTTCGACGAGTTCTACGCCAAGATCAGCCGCAATGTGGTCCCCGCCCTCCAGCAGGCGCCGCACCGATGACAGGTGGTCATCATGGAAATCGAGCCACCCCACCCGGGTAGTGAGGCGTGAGTCCTCAAGCCGTGCTTCCAGTGCTTCCCGAAGCCGCACCACCGACTCCGGCCCCAAGCGCTCGATGGCCGCGAGCTGGGCCACCGGACCAAGCGGGGCAGGGCGTCCTTGTCCCCTCCGGGTGCGGTGGAAAAGGGACGTGGTGTCCGCTTCCATGACAGCAGCGGCGAACCGTTCGCGAACAGCAGCGATCTCTTCTTCGGGCCCGCCCACACCCAAAGGCAAAGATCGGCGCATGGCGGGATCCTCACCCAACGCTGCGAGCGCGGCCTGCGCCAAGTGTTCGGCCAGGGCATGGCGGGTCCAGTTATGGACTCCCAGTGTGAGATGGATGGAGACTTTGCCTTGGGCCTGCGCGGCGTGCAACCAGCCTCGGGGCAGATACAAGACGTCACCGGGTTCCAGGATTGTGTCTATGTACGCCTCATCCTTGGCGGCCTGGGCCACTGCGTCGCTGCGATCGGTCCAGGGTTGGCTGCGCAACGGGTCCTCATGGACCGGTTCATGGATGATCCAGCGCTTGGTTCCCTCGATCTGCAGCACGAAAACGTCATGGACGTCGTAGTGGTCATCGAAACCGCGGTTCTGCGGCGGCGTGATGTAGGCGTTGGCCTGCACAGGATGGCCGAGCTCGGTACTTAGCCGCGAACTGAAAGTCGCCACCGGGTCCCACGTGCGGTGGAGGGCCTGCAGGACCAAAGTGGCCCCGTCAGCAAATTTGCGCCACAACGCGGTGTCGTCAAGTTGATCGGAAATGGTGGCGCCCACCCCCGCCTGCGAAGTGAAGGAGGACTCGGGAAGGGTGGATCCTCCCTTGGCGACACGCAGGAACGGTGTCCGGAGCCCGCGGCGTGAAATCAGCTCGTCAACGGCGCTGCTTGAGAACACATCGGCGAAATCACTGACACCCCTGGTCAGCAAGGCCGTCCGCCCCCAGACATCACTGGCGAACTGCTCCCGGCCGATATCGATCAAACGTGTTTCCAGGACCCCGCCGCCTTTCACCGCGCCGGGGTCCTGGAAATCAGTATTGGCAGCGCTCAAATTCAGCTGCCTTGCTGCCCGGCGCCGCCGTCGGCACCACCGTCAGCTCCACCATCGGCACCACCGTCGGCACCACCGTCATGAGTGCCAGGGACGCCGTCCGCGCCACCGTCTGCGGGGCCTTCGGCACCACCATCAGCACCGCCGTCGGCACCACCGTCATGAGTGCCAGGGACGCCGTCCGCGCCACCGTCCGCGGGGCCTTCAGCGCCGCCATCAGCACCGCCATCAGCGCCGCCGTCGGCACCACCGTCATGGGTACCGGGGACGCCGTCCGCGCCACCGTCCGCGGGGCCTTCCTGCTGGCTTGGATCCTGCTCTGGAATAGACATGCTTCCTCCCGGGAATCGGACCGGGCGGACCTCGTCGACACCGCCCGTGATCACCCTATCCAGATGAGTCGGCTCTGGGAACAGTTCAGTGGGCGGGAACTTGCTGCAGCCCGGGACGGACCATCCGATGCTCCGGCAGCGAGTACCAGGATGGGTCACACAGCTGCCGCTTTCCGTCCGGCACAAATCCGTTGCGCCGGTAAAAGGCCTGGGCGCGGGGGTTGTCGTCCAGAACCCATAGGTATGCCGGACCATCGCCGATCAGGGCATCCACCAGTGACTGCCCGACTCCCCTGCCGTGGATTCGCTCCAGGGTGTAGAGCATGAACAGTTCGGTCCCACAGGGGCTGTCCTCATCCCTGCCCGGGCCCGCGGCGCCGAGGCCAACCAGGAAACCGTCGGGGTCGTGGGCCAACATCCGGGTGTGCCCCGCAGCGATGTAGTCCCGGTAGCGCCGGATGCGGTCGGGCAGCGCCGCTTCCTGTTTTTCAAAGAACTCGGGAGGCAGCAGGTGCCCGTAGCTTTCGCGCCACGATTGGACATGCATGAGCGCCATGGCCTCGGCGTCGTCCACCGTGGCTGGGCGAAGCGTGAAATCCATGCGCTACCTGACCCTCGCGATCGCGAATCCATCCCAGCCCTTGCTGCCCACGGTCTGGATGGCAGTGGCGTCCAGGCGTGGATCCTGGCCCATCATTTCCAAGACCTTCACGATTCCAGGCGCGTTCACCTCGTCCCGTCCGGGTTCAAGGATGGCACCGTCCCAGATGACGTTATCCACCACAATCACGGTGCCGGGATGCCCCAGCCGGATGGCCCAGTCGAGGTAGTTGGCGTCATTCTCCTTGTCAGCGTCAATGAAGACGAAGTCGAACGATTCCTGCCCGGCCAGTGCGGGAAGCGTGTCCAGCGCGGCGCCCACGCGGATGTCCACCTTGTGCCCTACCCCGGCAGCATCGACGTTGGCGCGCGCAACATCGGCGTGCTTGCGGAGGAATTCGCACGTGACAATCCGACCGTCGTCGGGCAGTCCTTGTGCCATCCAGATGCTGCTGAAACCCGCCAACGTCCCAATCTCCAGCACACGCCTGGCTCCAGAGACCTGCACGAGCATCCTGAGCAGCTTGCCAGCGTTGGGTGCCACTTCAATCGCCGGCATACCGGCCTCTACCGCGGACGTCAGGGCGCGCCGATGTGCAGGTTCAGGACGCACGACGACGTCGGTCAAGTAACGCTCGGCGTCAACCCAACCAGGCTCTGTCACGTGTTCAATCATGGCCCCCAGTCTTGCACTGGCGGCTTCGGCAGGAAACCCTTTTTGACCCGCTGGTCAAAAATGGCCTAGGCTGCGGACATGGGCCGGCCAAGAAGCTTCGACGACGAAAAAGTGATCTCCGACGCCATGGACGCGTTTTGGACCCACGGCTATGCGGCAACGTCGCCCGCAAAACTCGCCGAAGCCACCGGCATTGCCAAGGGGAGCCTCTACAACGCTTTCACGAGCAAGCGGGATCTCTTCGACCGTTGCCTCACCCTGTACCAAGACCAGATGATGCGCATGGCCCAGGAGTTGCTGGAGCACCCCGGAACCACCAAGGAGTGTCTTCGCGCGGCCCTTCGCACGATCGTTGACAATGACCTGGCGCAGGCCCATCCCCGCGGGTGCCTGATCGGCAACACTGCAGTAGAGCTCGCCGGGCAGGATCCGGCGCTGGCGGGCAAGCTCCGGCTGATGCAGGACGAATCGACCGGATGGTTTGCTGCTCGAAT
Source organism: Arthrobacter sp. TmtSoilC79 (assembly GCF_059739405.1). NCBI lineage: Bacteria > Bacillati > Actinomycetota > Actinomycetes > Micrococcales > Micrococcaceae > Arthrobacter > Arthrobacter sp. TmtSoilC79. The sequence goes on from NZ_AP046051.1 coordinate 4,301,013, forward strand.
CCAAAGCGGCCAGCTCAAGGGAGACATTTCCCCCGACCGAGACGCGCAGGCCTTGGCCGAGCATCTGGCCACAACCCTGGCCGGCCTTCGAGTGATGGCCATGACGCACGACGCACCAACTCTCCATCGCGTCATCGACACCGCCCTGGCGGTCCTCTAGTTCTCACGGCAAAGCAAAATCTGCTGAAATTTACGCTAATTTTTGACCAACTGTTCCAGAAAAGGATAGGTGCATGGATTACTCACTCAACGGGAAAGTTGCTGTTGTCACTGGCGCGAGTCGTGGCATCGGGCTGGCTACGTCACGGGCATTGGCATCGGAGGGTGTCCGGGTAGTCGGGGCGGCCCGCACCATCAGCCCCGAACTTCGGGAGGTGTGCAGCCTTGGCGTCTCTGTCGACCTGTCCACGAGGACCGGAGCCCAGGAGTTGATCGACACGGCCTTGGCCAAAGAGGGCAGGGTGGACATCCTGGTCAACAACGTAGGCGCCGGGGACGCCAACAGCTTGAAGCTGGGCGGATTCCTCGATGCCGACGAGGATCAGTGGCAGAGATTGCTGGACCTCAACCTGCTCAGCGCGGTACGGACCTCACGCGCTGCCCTGCCAAGCATCGTGGAACACCAAGGCGTCATCGTCAACGTCTCGTCAATCAATGCGCGCATCCCTTCTACCGGCCCGGTCGGATACAGCGAGGCCAAGGCCGCTCTGACAGCATTCAGCAAACGGCTCAGCGAAGAATTCGGACCGCAGGGGGTACGGGTGAACACAGTCTCGCCTGGCCCCGTGGGCACTGGGCTTTGGCGTGATTCCGATGGCTTCGGAGCAAGGGTCGCCGAAATGTACGGGGCAACCCACGAAGAATTCCTCGAAGCAATGCCAGCGACGTTCGGCGTTGCCTCCGGGCGCATTGCGGAACCGGAAGACGTGGCGGCGTTCATCACGTTTCTGGCCTCGCCAATTGCGAACAGCATCATTGGCGCGGACCTGGTCATCGACGGCGGAACAATCAAAACCAGTTGAAACACGTGCCCGCATGATGCCGTGGCGCCTGACACGGCATCATGCGATGTTCACGGCGAACTAGATGTTTTCCTCTTCCGAACCGGCGATCGCCTCTTCGAGCCGCTCCACCTTGCCGGTCAGTTCGCCGCTGTACCCGGGCCGGATGTCAGCCTTGATCACCAGTGAGACACGGCTGCCGTAGCGGCCCACCGCTTCGGTGGCGCGCTTGACGACGTCGAACACCTCGTCCCATTCGCCTTCGATCGTGGTGAACATGGAGTCGGTCTGGTTGGGCAGTCCAGACTCGCGGACGATCTTGACGGCGGCAGCGACGGCGTCGTGGACCGAAGCGTCGGGGGTGGGTCCGCCGTTGGCGGCGGATGCGGGCTGGCCCGAAGGGGCGACTGAGAAGGCAAGCAACATAAAATCCAGTGTTTCACGTACTGGTTTGTCATATAACGGCCTACTCCCGCGTAACAAGAGGCCTTCGACGCTCCGTTGCTACCCTGACAAGCATGGAACAGCCCTCTGAACGCAAGCCCCTCAGGGCAGACGCCGCACGCAATGTGGACAAAATCATCACCGCCGCCCGGCAGTGCTTCCGGGAACACGGACCCGAAGTGCCCTTGCAGACCATTGCAGCCACTGCCGGAGTTGGCCCCGCAACGCTGTTCCGCAACTTCTCGGACAAAGAGCAGCTGGTCCTCGCAGCCTTGTCCCGCCAGCTGCGCCTGCACGTGGACCCCGTCGCCACTGCCGCCCTGGACGGCATGGATGCGGCAGAAGGACTCATCAACGTCATCGACGCCGTGATGCAGGTTGCCAGCGAAGACGCCAACCTCCTTGACGCCGTCGCAGGCCGCAGGGGCCTGCTGATCGGCATCACCCGTGGCATCATCGGCTCCATGGCCACACTGCTGGAGCGCGGACAAGGCCAAGGTTCCTTGCGGCGCGATATCACCATTGAGGATATGGTCCGGCTGGTAGCCATGTTGATCGGTGCCGTTGACACCATGGAGCCGGGCTCCGCTGCATGGAAGCGTCCTGTGGCCCTGATCGAAGATGCCATCCGGAGTGAGCGTCCGTCCCGGCCGCTGCCGGAGCAGTCCGGCATCCCCGGCGTGACTCTGACAGACGCTCCCTGACAGCAACGGCGGGCTCAGCATGGTGAGTCCTGCCCATCGCGGAAGCCTCGTCAGGGCACTAGGCTCGAACGCATGGTTATTCCCTTGAGCTCATACTCATCCAGCGGTTCCGAGTCCGCCGCAGCAGCCGGCCTTGTCCTGCTGCTCATGGTCATTTACTTCGCAGTGGTCTTCGCGATCGTTGGCGTGCTCTACATGGGAATGTTCACCAAAGCAGGGCGTCCAGCCTGGGCAGCTTTTGTTCCGGTCTACAACAGCATCAAGCTCATGGAAATCGCAGGTCGACCCTGGTACTGGTTCCTGTTGACCCTCATCCCGTTCGCCGGAATCTACTTCGGCATCGTGGCCCTGCACGATCTCTCCAAGTCATTCGGCAAGGACGCCGGATATACCGTGGGGCTGGTCCTGCTGCCCGTGGTCTTCGTACCCATGCTGTCCTATGGTTCGGCACCGTACCTGGGACCGGCAGCCGGACGGCAGTTCGTGGCTTACCCGCAGACTTATGGCCAGGGCTACGGACAAGGTCATGGGCAGCCGTACGCGCAGCCGGCTCCGCAGGGGTACGCGCAGGGATATGCGCAACCGCCAGCCCAGCAGTACAACGGTCAGCCGTTCAACGCCCAGCAGTTCAGTGGCCAGCAGTTCAGTGGCCAGCAACCGCCGGCCCAGCAGCCGGATGGCCAGCAGTACCGCTAGCCAGCAACGGCGGCCCCAGCAATCCCTCCGCCCAGCAGCGCTACTCTAACCCCACCCGAGCAACCTGAGGAGCGCCGCTGCAGCAGCGCCCGAGATGACCACCACCAGGAACGGTGCCCTAAGCCACAGCGCGACGGCGGCCGCCACCAAGGCGCCGATACGGGCGTCAAGGACGAGGCCCTGCCCGGAAGCAACGGCATTGACAACTGTCAGGGACGCCAGCAGTCCGATGGTCATGGTTCCGGCCACATGCATGATGCGGGGGCTCTCCAACAGCTTGGCCGGCACGAAGTAGCCCACCAATTTGGTGAGGTAGGCCAGTACGCAGGCAATCAGGATCCACAGCCACAGGCTCATTTGCTGTCCCCATGATCGTGGTGTCGCCTTGCTGCGTAAGGATCCAGGTCCGGCTCCAGCCCTTCGTCAACGCGTGCGTGGCTGAACCATCCGATAACACCGGCCACTACCGCTGCCACCAGGATGGGGACGCCCGAGGGGACAAAGGGCACGGCCAGGATGGTTGCCAAGGCGCACGCAGCAGCGATCGCCCAGGGTTCCCGGCCTTTCAACCGCGGCCACAACAAGGCCAAGAATGCTGCCACAGCGGCTCCGTCCAAACCCCACTGCTTGGGATCACCCATGGCATCACCGGCCAACGCGCCGATGGCGGTAAAGATATTCCAGAGAATGAATATACCGATTCCGGCGGTCCAAAAGCCGCGTCGTTGCTCATCGGGATCGGACTGGCCGGACGCCGTCGCGGTTGATTCGTCGATGGTGACATGCGCGGAGACGTAACGTTTCCAGCCGCCCGGACGGAGCATGGCGTTGATCTGCATACCGTAGATGCCATTGCGCAGGCCCAACAGGGCGCTGGCCGTCATGGCCGCCACCCCGGAACCGCCACCGGCCACCACACCTATGAAGGCAAACTGCGATCCACCGCTGAACAGCAACAGGCTCAGCACCATGGTTTGCCAAAAGTCGAACCCGGATGCCACGGACAGGGCTCCAAAAGACACCCCGTAAAGACCTGTGGCGATACTCAAGGACACGGCCACCTTGAACGCAGGTGACTCCCCCAGCTTCATGGGAGCGGCACTGCCGCTCATTTCCTAAGACTCCAGGACCACAGGATCAGCGGAATCTGCAAGGGCAGGCGGACAGTGTGGATACGCCGTTCGGCCGCCGTTCCGTTGGGGCCATAGGCGCGACGAAGCGCGTCAATATGCCCTGCAAGGAATGCAGTGAACATTGCCGTGGTGGCATCTGCCGCGGCCCGCCGCGTGGCGGGGACCAGGAGTCCTATGGCAACAGCGGCCTCGATCAGGCCCGAGGAGGCTACCCATTCCTCGCGGGACATCACGGCAAGGGGACCGTTTGGGCGGCTTCCAGGCTCGTCCTTGCGGCACAAGTAGTCGGGGACCACCGGGTAGTAGAACTTAGGCGTGCGGAAATGCTTCGCGGCGCTGGCCAGGAGCAGGGCGCTCAAAGCTACTGCGGACGTGGTTCGGGTTGCTTGTGCTGACCAGCGAAATGACATGTGACCACTCAATCACAAGCGCGGTGGCCCCCAAAGTCAGCTCGATACCATCAACTGTTTGAGTACCTGCGCCGGCTTGTTGGTGGTGATCTCATGGATGCCGAGGCCCTGGCACAAGGCCACATCCTTTTCCGAATCGACAGTCCACACGCGGAATATACGTCCGGCATCCAACCACCGTTGGACGTTGCGTGCGTGCTCCCTGATGTAGTCGATTCCCGGGCCTGCAATGACCGCTTCGCCTTCATCCAGAACACGTTCGGCCTCGAGCTGCGTGGCCCGCATGACGTTGGCCACCGCGCTGCCAGTCAGGAAGCCCAGCCCAAGTTCCTCCCGCAACTCTTTGACTGTGAAGTCGTCCACCAATTGGCAGATGTACTCCTTGGGGACGCTGCGGAGCAGCCGCTGGACGGAATCGGTATCAAAGCTCATAAAGGAGATCCTGATGTTCTCCAACCGTGAGTCCTCCGGGGTCCAGCCTTCTTCTTCCAGCAGGGCCAACACCCTGTCCTCGAGCTTGAGCCGGTACGGGCTTGGGTGCTTGAGCTCGATCGCCAAACCGATCTCCCGGCCCGCACCCCGCAGAATGTCCAACAATTCAGGCAACGTCAGGAATTGATCGGACACTCCCCCGTACGCCTCCGGAATGCGGGCACCCTTCCAGGAGGAGAAATCCAGGGACCGGAGCTCTTCCAAAGTGTGCTCGGCTACCGGGCCGGTTCCCGTGGACGTCCGGTCAAGGTCTGCATCGTGGAGGAGCACCACGTGCTGGTCGCGGGTCAAGTGGACATCGCACTCCACACCGTCGGCGCCGTCGGCAATGGCCTGCAAATAGGCAGCCCGCGTGTGCTCAGCGTAGGCCGCACTGGCGCCGCGGTGGGCATAGACCTTGGGCCGGCCCGGGGCGAAGTCGTCGCTGGTCATGCAAACACGGTAGCCCACCTCGCTGCATCTTCGGGGGCTACGCTGGGCTCATGCAGGTGAACTCTGAACAAATCCCAACTGAAGACCTCACCAACCCCCAACAGATGCCGGACCAGTCGCGTTCGGCAGGCTCGACCAGCCCAGATTCTGCACGCGCAGGTTCCGGTCGCGCAGGTTCCGGTCGCGCCAGGGGCGATTCCGCCGTCGTCGACCTCACAACAGGTGACTTGGAAAAGGCGGCCGCGCTGCGCCGGATGAAGCGGTTGGCCTTGGCGTTGCTGATCGGCATGGCGGTGATCTTTACCGTGGCGTTTGCGTTCCAGAAGCAGTTTCCGTGGCTGGAATATGTTCGTGCGGCAGCCGAAGGTGGCATGGTGGGCGCGTTGGCCGACTGGTTCGCCGTGACTGCCCTCTTCAAGTACCCCATGGGCCTGAAGATCCCGCACACGGCCATCATCCCGCGCCGCAAGGACCAGATTGGTGAATCACTCAGTGACTTTGTGGAGAGCAACTTCCTCTCCCAGGAGGTTGTGCAGGACAAGTTGGCCAGCATTGATATTGCCCGGAAGGCAGGCACCTGGTTGTCGGCGCCGGGTGGAGCCGAACGCGTTGCCAAGGAAGGCGGCGCGATCATCCGTGGCGCGTTCACCGTACTGAACGACGACGACGTGCAGGCAGTCATCGAAGGAATGGTCCGCAAGCATCTACTCGCTCCGCCGTGGGGACCGCCCGTGGGCAGGATGGCTGAACGGATCTTCGCCGACGGGCACCACCACACGTTGGTTGACCTGTTGGTTGACCGGGCCGCCGATTGGGTGGAGGCCAACCATGCCACGGTGAACAGGCTCGTCTCGGACCGTTCTCCTTTGTGGGTCCCGACGTTCGTGGACGGTCTGGTGGGTGACAGGGTGTACGTGGAACTCTCCAAGTTCGTCCGCGCCGTCCAGTCGGACCAGAACCATCAGGTGCGTCAGTCGATCGATGCCTACCTCACGGATCTGGCCCAGGACCTGCAACACGATCCCGCCATGATTGAGCGCGCCGAAAGCATCAAAGCCCAGATCCTTGGTGATCCCGAGGTCCGCGAGTTGGCATCCCGCACCTGGGGAACCGTCAAGACAGCGCTGCTCAACGCCGTCGATGATCCCGAGAGTGAACTGAGCCAGCGCTTCAAGGGTGCCGTCCGTGACTTCGGTACGCGGCTGGTCAACGACGACGAACTGGCCGGCAAGGTCAACGCGTGGATCGGAGACGCCGCAGGCTACCTGGTAAACACCTACCGCTCGGACATCGCAGGGGTCATCTCCGATACCGTGGCGCGTTGGGATGCCGAAGAGACGTCCCAGAAGATCGAACTGCAGGTGGGCAAGGACCTTCAGTACATCCGCATCAACGGCACCGTGGTTGGTGCCTTGGCCGGGCTGGCGATCTTCACGGTGGCACACCTGCTGTTCGGCTAGCAGCATCCGCGGTACTGGAGCTATCCTGCGAGCCTTGGTACCTTCAACGCATGCCCATCAAACTTGAAAACGTTGGTATTGCGGTACGGGACCTGGAAGAAACCATCTCCTTTTTCACCGACCTCGGCCTGACGGTCCTTGGCCGGGACACGGTCAGTGGTGAATGGGCAGACACCGCGGTAGGCCTGGATGGAAACCACGCAAAAATCGCCGTGCTCCAAACTCCGGACGGCAATGGGCAACTGGAACTCTTCGAGTACATCCACCCTGACGCGATCGAGACAAACCCCACGCTTCCCAACGAGATCGGCATGCACAGGGTGGCTTTCTCGGTGGACGACATCGATCAAGCCCTGGACATCGCCGCACAACACGGGTGCTACCCATTGCGCGGCGTGGCGAACTACCAGGGCGTTTACAAGCTCACCTACCTCCGCGGTCCCAGCGGGATCCTGGTCATGCTCGCGCAGAAGCTCTAAAGCGAATCCTGCGTTCAGGGCCGGATTCGACGCCCAGCCCTTGCAGCGAAATCGTCCAGCGCTGCAACGATGTCGCTGGCGATCCATGCCCGGACTCCGCGCACTCTACCGGCAGGGCTCAATACTCCAGCCTCTTGGAGCCGTTGCACAGCCCGATATGCGGTTGCCGTTGATACTCCTGCGTATTCAGCGGCCATTTCCGCAGTGATCGCCGGCTCCCGCGGCAGCAACGCCAAGACCTTCAATACTGAGTCCCGTGCCGGCCCAACCCTGGTTCGAAACCCGGACTGGACAGCTTTGATGTCAGCAGCCAACAGGCGGCCATTGTCCACGGCCAGCAATGCCGACTCGGCGAAGCGCTGCACAATGGGCAGGATATTACCCATTCGGTACGCACCCAACGCATCGAAGTACAGGCGGGTATCAGTCAGGAGGCCTGACGACACCGGGATCGTGACATTCTCGGTGACGCCTTTGGCACGCAGCAGTGCGCTGACAATGGCCCTGCCTGTACGCCCATTGCCGTCTGCGAATGGATGGATGGTCTCGAACTGGGCATGGGCCACCGCCGCCTGGGTCAGCGCGGGAATATCGTCCCGTTTCATGAACTCCACCAGGTCGGTCATACCGCCAGGAACCAGATCATGGTGGGGCGGCACGAACTCGGCCGAATGGGGAGAGTTTCCGCGAATCCAGACCTGCGAGGTCCGGTATTCACCCGCGATGACCCTGTCCGATGCGGATAGGAGAGTGTGGTGCATCGCCCCGATATTGTCCACGCTGAGGTCCTCGGACAGTGCGATGGCCGCCTGCATCGCCTCAACGTTGGAAGCCACGAGAGAAGCATTGATACTGGACCTGTCACCCAACTGCGCCAGCACAATCTTTCGGGCGCCGGCCGTCAAATTCTCGATCTGGGAACTCGATGCGGACTCGCTCCTCAGCAGCAAGGCAGCGAATGGCGTGGAATCCTGTCCCAGTTCAGCATCGAAACGAACCATTTCCATCGTGGCTGTTTCAACCAAGGATTGCGTTGCAGAGTCAACACCGGGATCCAGATCAGAGATAGCAGGCGGCACGGCGGCCTCATACGGTCCTCTGGCGAGCAGACGCTGTCGTCTCGACACGCCCGGGGCAGGCTCAGTGGTCCACGAGCGCTGCTCAAAAGTCAGGGGCGGCCAGTCAGTTTCCTTGCTCACGGCACTCCTTGAGAATAATGTTGCCCTATTTTCTCATAGAGTGCTCTTACTGAGAAAATCACCATAGACGATTCTCAGAAGGGCCCCATTCTGAGAAAATCGGCATCACGTTTTCTCAGCCGAGCAAGTGCATCATCTGCCCTGGCCTTGCTTGGCCGATCAAGTCCAGGTCCTCGTCACGCACCAGCGCGATCACCGGCGATTTGGCCGTTGCCGGACGGCCGGCCAACGCAATGACGGGAAGGCCCGACGGCGGCAGCACCACCGAACCCAAGGCCAACGGTTGAGGATGGGCTGCTTGGGCTTTGGCTACTGGAGCCGTTTGGCCCACCTCAAGCGGCCGGCCAAGAAGCCGTGCACCCATGCGGTCCGATTCCTGCGAGAGGGTCCACGGTTCCGTGGTCAGCCGAAGCCACGTTCCGGCGTCGACATTTTGAGCCTGCGGGTCTTTCGGCACGCGTGAAACCCTGGCAACAACCGGTCGTTCCGGGTCCAGTGGCCGCCGGGCAGGGTGGGTGACGGGAGGTTGCCTGACGGTAGAGCGGTTGCCGGCAGAGCCGTTGCCGGCAGGGAGAGCCTGACCGCGGGGCTTCCCGAACGTCACGGCTGCACCGGCGGACAACACCTCACTGGCTTCCTGCACACCACCGTGAACCGCCACGTAGTAACGCAACCCAAACAGCGCCGGCCCGAACTCCAGCACTGCCCCGGGAGCTACCCTGACTGCTGTGTTCAGCGGAAACTCTGCTCCGTTGAGCGTCACGGCCCCGTCGGCTCCAGTGACCGCCACAGCGGACCCTGTCACGAACCGAAGCTTCAAACCGCCCAACAGGACCTCGAGTCCGGCGGTATGGTCGGGATTTCCCAGCAAGGCGTTGGCCAAGTGCATGGACATCCGGTCCAGGGCCTGATTGGGTTCCAGGGCCAGCGTCAACATTCCGGAAGCCACTACCACTGCGCCCATCCGAACAAACCCCTCCCTCAGAACCCGCTGAACCTGGCCCGCCCTGACTCAGGCCTAAGCGAACGCCCCTATCTGTACACCTGCCTCCTCCAGTCCTTCCCGGACAGCAGCTGCCATGCTGACGGCGCCCGGAGTATCTCCGTGAATGCACAGAGAATCAGCCACCACCGGGACAACAGTTCCGTCGATGGCCAGGATTTCCTTGCGGGTAGCCAACCGCACGGCTTGGGCCACCACGGCAGCGGGGTCATGAAGAACTGCACCTTCCTGGCTGCGCGGCACCAGTGTGCCGTCGGGAAGATAGGCGCGGTCCACAAATGCTTCCCGGAACACCGGGTGCCCTGCTTCCTCGGCGAATTTCAGCCACTCAGAGCCCGGCAGGCCAAGTACGGGCAGCCCGGGATCGTACGCGTGGACGGCGGCCACCACGGCTTCCGCTTGCTCGGAGTCATGGACAATCCGGTTGTACAACGCCCCGTGTGGCTTCACGTAATCCACCGATGCCCCCACAGCGTGGGCCATGCCGTCCAGGGCGCCGAGTTGGTACAAGACATCGCCGAAAAGCTCGTCGAACGTCATGTCCAGTGAGCGCCGGCCGAAGCCCGCCAAGTCCCGGTAACCCACGTGGGCTCCCACCCGGACATCCAGCTCAAACGCTGCCCGGCAGCTGTCCAGCATGGTGAGGGGATCGCCGGCGTGGAACCCGCAAGCGACATTGGCGCTGCTGACGATGCGGAACATCGAGGCATCATCGCCCATGGTCCACGATCCGAAGGACTCTCCCAGGTCAGCGTTCAGGTCCACTGTTACCGCCTTCCAGCGTAGGGGTTTCCGGTGCCGCTTCGGGAGCGGCCAGGGTCTGTGGTGCGTTGGGGAGCAGCTCACCGGGGACGGTGTCCGGCAGCGGGCCGAATGCTTCCTTGGCGGTGGCCACCACGGCGCGGCCCATCATCAGGTTGCCGCCACCGCCCACTACTGCGCCGATGCCGAACGGCAGGGCTCGGCCTAGGAACGCAGTTCCCTGGCGCTTCACGAGGTTCTTGAGGAAGGCCCGCTGGATGGAGTCGCGGATGACGCCGAATCCACTTCCCGGGATCTTCTTGGTAAGGGTCCTGCCCCACGCGTTGGTCACGCCCTTGCCACGGCCGAGCGATTGGCCGCTCAAAGCTCCGAGCATGGACGTGCCTTCCTCGCCCAGCATGATGGCCATGACCATGGTCTGCGCCCGCACAGGATCGGTAAGCCGGATGCCGTGGAGCTCGGCCAGTGAAGACGCGTACAGGGCCGTGGTCTCCAGGAAGCCCACGGTAGCCAACGCCGAAAGGCCCAGGGATGCCGCGGTTCCGATGCCGGGGACGACGGCGGTGGCACCCACTGCGGCGCCGCCACCGGAGATTGCCAGCAAGTAATGGCGCTCAAGTTTCGCGGCGAGCTGGGCCGGCGTGTCACGCGGGTGCTTTCGTTGCAGCCTGCGCAGGTTGGCCAGGACCAAAGGACGCTGGACCTCGACTGCCTTCAACAAGACGTTATGGACGCCGGGCTTGGTGTTGCCTTGCTCATCGAAGACAGCGTTGTGGGCTGTCTCCTGGGCGATCTTCACCGCCGGGTTGGGTCGCTTGGGCATCTTCACCTCTCCTTGGCAGCTGGTTCGTCATAAGGGGAACTACTGGATTCAGCCTATGCCACACCCCAGGCGGACGAGGCTTCGCCGGGGGCCTATGTGGATACTATTCCGCGCACAGCTGACCTCGCACCAGCCATTGTGCGGCGTAGACTGGGGGCACTCACGGAAGCAGTCCACGCAAGGACAGGGAGTATCCGCCATGAACACCCCGGACAAGAACGACGACGCTGCCAGGCGCCACGCCGACGCCCCTGCGGAGGGCCAGCCGGAGGGCTGGGTTCCGCACGATACCGGCCTCCATAGCCAGGACCCGGCGGAAGGTGCGGACACCGACGACGGCGACGCCCCGCCGTCGGACGCTTCATAACCGCAGGTTCCTTCCGCCCGCGCCCACCGGCACGAGTGCCTTCCACCCCGCGCCCACCGGCACGGGTGCCTTCCGCGGCATCCACGCGCAGGCATAGGGTGGTGAAATGGCCGCGTTGAGAGCGCTGCGTCCCTTTGCGCACAGGGAATTCAGGGTGTTGATTGCCGCGCTGTCCATTTCCATTTTCGGCTCCGGCATGTGGGCAGTGGCCATGGTCTACGAGGTCATCCACCTCGGGGGCGGCCCGCTGGAACTATCGCTGGTGGCAACTGCGGCCAGCGTCGGCCTGGTGGCTTTCGTGCTGGCCGGTGGCATCGCTGCGGACAGGCTCCCGCAACGGCTCCTGATCATCGCGGTAGAGGGCGCCAACCTGGCCGTCATTGCCACCATTGCGGCGTTGGCCATGGTCAATGTCCTGCAACTCTGGCATCTTGCCATCGGCGCTTTTGTCCTCGGCGTGGGGCAGGCCTTCTTCTTCCCTGCCTATTCGGCGATCCTTCCGCGGATCCTTCCCGCTGACGACCTCCTTGCCGCCAACGGTTTGGAGGGCACCGTGAGGCCTGTCCTCCAACAGGCAGCCGGCCCCGCGCTTGCCGGAATACTGGTGGCCTCCCTGTCCCCCGCCCATGCCGTCGCGGGGGTTGCCATGTGCCATTTGCTGGCGTTTGGAATCGTGAACTTCCTGAGCCGGCAAACCCCGGGGTTTCCGGTCCAGCAGGGCGCAGACGCTGCCGGCATGGTTGGTCCCGGTGAAGCCACGGCAAATTCGTCCCTGTTCAAGGATCTCGCAGAAGGTTTCAGCTACACCATCCGTACACCCTGGCTTCTGTGGACCCTGATCTGGGCATGTTTGTCCGTGCTGTTCCTCATTGGGCCCATTGAGGTTTTGTTGCCCTTCGTGGTGCGGGACCAACTGGGTGGGGACTCCAGGATGTTCGGTTTCCTGCTGGCCATCATGGGGGTTGGCAGTGCCATCGCTGCCCTGGCGACAGCGTCCCTGCGCCTTCCCCGCCGCTACCTGACCGTCATGGTGCTGACATGGGGCCTGGGAAGCCTGCCCGTTGCCGCGATTGGTTTCATGGACAGTTTCTGGATGCTCGGCGCCGCCATGCTCGTCTTCGGGGTTACGGAAGGAATTGGAACGGTTATCTGGGGCACGCTGCTGCAACGGCGCGTGCCGCGGCACTTGCTCGGCAGGATTTCCAGCCTGGACTTCTTTGTCTCCCTGGCCCTGATGCCCGTTTCCATGGCCCTCGCCGGACCCATGGCCCAGGTGGTTCCCCTGTGGCTGATCTTCCTCATCGGAGGCCTGGTGTGCCCCCTCATGGCTTTCGTTGCGCTCTTCGTGGCCCGCATGATGACCGATGAGATCGGAAATCCTTTGACCCCGGATGCCGCACCTGGCGAAGCTGCAGACACCCAGCCCGACGCTGTGTAGCGTGGGCATCACCACGAAAGGACACATCATGGCCGCAGGAACCAAGGACGATCCCTGGCAGCTCACCACTCCGCCGGGATCCTCCGATTACACCATGTACAGGGACGATGCTGCCGATCCCCCCGCCATTGTCTGCCAGGTTGGATCCACCAAGCTGCTGTACCAACTGCGTGCGATCGATGACCTCCATGCCTGGCTTATGGAACAGGGCGACTGGGTACCGCTGGGAGCCGCCGACGAAGGCAAGGAAGCCGCGGCCGGAACGGTGGAGGCTTGGGGCCGAAGCGAGGACAACCCCGTGGGTGGTTGGTACGGGCTGCGCAAGGGCTACCGGGGCCGCTTCGGAATGTACATGCCGCCGCTGCTCGAGGCCCTCGGCCTGGCAGAGCTGACGCATGAGAAGCGGAACAACAGCATGCGGGGCATCGCGCAGTAGCTTTCGCTCAGGCATTCCCGGGCTTGGGCTCCTGCGGATCGGGGATCTCGTGGGGCCGGTACTTGGGCAGCTTGGTGGCGGGAAGAATGGCGACGGCGCTCACGGCTGCCAGGATCAGCAGTCCCGTTTTGAGCGCCCTGAGCCGGGCGTCGGTATTGATGGCGACGGCGGTCTCCACCTGCGCTTCGGTGGCGTCGGTGATGTTGTTGAGGACTTCCCTGAGGTTGTCATTGCTGACGAAATTGACGTTGTCCAGATTCACCTGCTGTTTGAGCGGGTCCGGGAGTTCCACATTGTTCATGACCGCCTGGCCAACATTGAGGCTGAGGATGGTCACCAACAGTGCGCCGGCCAACGCGGTTGTTGAAGCCGGGCGTAAGGGAGACGATGCCCGCACCGATGAGGGCGGCAGCGACGACGTCGATCTTCACATCAGGGTTGCCGCGGTCTGAGCGGAGCTTGAAGCTGAACGCGAAGACCGCCACGGCGAGTCCCAGCACGATGCCGAACACGGGCCGCCAGCCCACCAGGGTGCCCAGGGTGCCGCCGATGAGGAAGGCGCTGACACCGGAGAGGGCACGGGCTGAACCGAGCGAGCCGATGGCGGTGGCCTGCTGGGCGCCGTGATAATTTTCGGCGATCAATGCCACCAGCGAGGGCACGATGATGGCCGCCGACGCTCCCGCGAATGCCTGGGCCGCAATGGCCCATCCCACCGTTGGCGCGAAGATCATCATCAAAGCCGATGCGGCGAACAGCGCCACCACCACCCTGAAGATGACCACCCATCCGATGCGCTGACCGAGTTTGGCACCCACCATGACCAGGGCTGCCACCACCAGCCCATAGGTCACGATGACGGTGCTGACGGTGGTGGGCGGAACACCGAAATCCTGGACCATTCCGCCCAGTGATACCGGGAGCGCTGCAACGTTGAAGGACATGAGGACCTGGGCCAGGAACAACCCGATCATGGGAATCCAGGACGCTTTTTGTTCCGTGCTGGAGGAGACCGCCGTACTAGTGGACATTCGAGGACCTCCCGGTTGGTGTGTGGGCTTGGGACGCAAAAATGTTCAGGCCCAGGACGCGCGACAGATACGCGGTGGCCTGCTGGCCACGGACACTGTTCCCCGCGGGATCAAGCCGGGGCGAAAAAGCGCCGATTCCGGCCTTCCCGGGCGAGATCGTGAGGAGCCCGCCGGACACCCCGGACTTACCCGGGAGCCCGATCTCGAACAGCCATTCCCCTGAGCGTTCGTACAGTCCGTTGGCCGCCAGGACAGCCAGGGTATCCCGGCAAACCTCGGCTGAAACCACCCGTTTGCCGGTTACGGGATTGACGCCGCCATCGGCCAGGGTGGCACCCATAATGGCGAGGTCGCGGGCACTGACTTTCAGCGAGCATTGCTTGGTATAAACGTCGACGACGCCCAGCGGGTCCCGCCCGATCCTGCCGTAGCTTTCCAAAAGCCGGGCAATGGCCCGGTTCCTGGTATTGGTGGCAGCCTCGGATTCATAGACTTCCCCATCCAGCACCAGGTCACGGCCCGCGAAGGCAGACAACCCGGATTGGATGGCGGCCCACTGCTCGTCCGGTGTTGTGCCTGGCATCAGCGCTGTTGTTGCCAGCGCGCCGGCGTTGACCATGGGATTCATGGGGTGTCCATCATTGAGCTCGATGGCTATCACCGAGTTGAAGGCCAGCCCGGTGTTGTTTACCCCCACCAGGTCAGCCACAGCCGCATGCCCGAATTCCTCACAGACCAGGGCGTAGACGAAAGCCTTGGAAATGGACTGGATGGAAAACTCCACGTCGGCATCGCCCACCACGTGCACTCCGCCGTCCACTTCAACCACGCAGACGCCGAACAGTTCAGGGTCGGCCTGCGCCAGGACGGGAATGTAGTCTGCCACCGCACCGTCCGTGCACCCGCGGTTCCGTTCATGGGCGGCCGCAACCAGGGAATCAACCTGCTCCCAGCCGGGCAATGTTCCCGTTGAGGCTGTCTGCTCAACGCCATCAGTATTTGAATCCAACACAGCTACCCCCAAAGATCTCGTTGGAAAACTTCCTGCTGAGGAACTCGCTTACTTGCCGGCGGTGAGCGTGCCGATCAGGTCTTCTCCCTGATCGAAAACCGCAAGCTTTCCGTCTTCCTGGATCTTGGCTGTGGCGGCGTTCGAAAGCCACGCATCTACCCCTGGACATGCCATGCGGGTGGAGGAGAACCCTCCGAACGAGATGGTTTTGCCGTCCTCTTTCCAGGAGCCGACGAGCCTGTTGCAGCCGTCAGTCCCAGTGGCGGTGCCATCTGATTTCAGGTCGAGGGAGGGCTGTTTGGTGTCGCCGGCGTCACCCCACACACCGACGAATGGACTTGTACCGCTTCCCGCGCAGCCGCCCAAAAATGTGGCAGCAAGGAATGCCAGGGAAACAGCGCTAAAAATGCGGATCCGGGTCTGCACCATGCGGCCAGTTTAGGTTTGCAGCCCGGATCTTCACCACCAATTTGTGAATTTATCTGTAAACATTTGATGGCGTTCACAATTCAGCATGCCGGATCGTGCGGCCGGTCGCGACTCAGACGACCGACCGCACTAGCCCGGTTTACGCAGCGACGGCGCCCCGGGCGGGCCCCAGAACCCACCACACCCATCGCTGCTAACTCCGTCCTTGAACCGCAACGCAGCCGAAAAGGGCAACGGCGCAGTCCGCGGTTCAACGACATGGGCACTCATTATGTGCCTTGACCTGCGGAAACGTGACGCGGAGTTTGAAGAAATGTTTGATTGGCGGAAAAGTGCTCTGCAATCCGATGGTGCAAGCCTGCCCCTGATTGAGGGCCGCCCCCTGTTTAATGTCTTCCATGAGCACCGTGGATCCGATCGCCGCCAGGAAACTCCGCGCGAACAAACGCCCGGGTCCGGTGGGCATTGTGCTGGCCCTGGGCTTCCAATTCATCGGAGGACTCGCGGCAGGTTACGGCTGGCCCCATCTGGCAGTACTGGAGGACGCCGAGCCTCCGGTCCTCGCCCTGACGGCCATCATTGTGAGCATCCCGATCCTTGTCCTGAGTTCCATTGCGTGGACGGCCCTGGCCATCAGGAGCAGCAATCTGGGCCTGGCCCTGGGCGGAACCTTGGCTTGGCTGGGTGCCACCTTGGGGGTGGGAACCGCCGCTGCCCAATTGGACTATCCGCCTCTCCTGACGTGGGCGGGCGGTGGCTGCCTGCTGATCTTCCTTCTTCTGGGTTGCCTGGGCATCATCGGCGCCAGGGCCCGCAGGAACGCCGCCCGGCGTGAGGCTGACGTCATGAGAACCGGCACCATGACCCCGGCGAGAGTCACTGACAAGGGCTACGTCTCGTTCAGTGACAGCGCGAAGATCCTGACCACCGTCACGTTCACATTCCATGATGCGGGCGGCGTCCAGCGGTGGGTCCAGAGGGCCTTGCTGATCACTGCCGCAGAGCCAGTGGTGGACGGCCAGGAGACCATGCTGTGGTACGACCCCACAGATCCGGGCAACGACAAGAAGATCGTTGTGCAGCTGGCAAAGGATATGCCCTTGCGCCGGTCCTGAAGAACATTGGGTCCCGGAAACCGCATCATGATTCCGCTGTTCCGCCTACGTATCAGGTGACGGAAGAACAGCCAACGGATGCGCCAGGAGCACGATTGTGAAGTCACCCAACGGAATGGCCCTGACGGCCGCCCTTGCGTCCACCGACGCACCGGATATCCACCTCATGTTCATGGCCGGGGTGCTGGTCCTTGCCGGCGTGGCCGGGCTGGGTACGGTGACCCTCCTGCTGCTCCTGGCACCATTCGCCGCGCTGTTGCTTCCCCGCCCCCACGCGAAAAAGCCCCAGGAACGCACCACCGAACACGGGGTAGTCCCCCTGCAGCTCCAGGGTCACGACGGCGGTGCGATGCGGCTTCCGCCTCCGCACAGCCGGCGGGACGAAGCTGCTTAGCGAGGCACCCACGGTAAAACGCAAGCGGACGACGGCGGGTGATTCCCGGCGTCGTCCGCTTGCGTTGAGGCGTAGTGGGTTATCCGGCTTTTCCAGAAAGGGCTACCAGCACGCCGGCTGCGGCGAAGAACTTATTGCTGCCGAGGTCCCGGACTGTCTTTATGCCCAGATCTGCGAGCAGTTCATTGTGTTTGTCAGTCAGGCCGGCAAGTGCCGATGGTGGGGCGGCGAGGATTTCATCCAGTGTTGAGTTTTCGTAGGCTTTGTCGAGTGCTTTGCCCAATTCAACAGAAACAGCCACAGCATTTCCTTTCATCGATACGGAACAATTGCAAACGTACTAAGTAGCCTGTCAATTTGTGATTTCTCCACATGAAAGGCCACATAACGATCAAGATAGCCCACCATTGCCCGCCTTTGGGGCAATATCCGCAAAGCAAAGGAAAATTCGCGGCGAAGGATCCGCAACCGCTCCCGGCGTGCCGCATAGCTAAGTATGCTTACTATGTCCTCAGGCAGTAACTCACCCCTACTGACGAGGAGCCCAAATGACGCAGCGAACAGTTTCAGACCTCATGGTGGAACGTCTCCAGGCCTGGGGCGTGGACAGGGTCTTCGGCTACAGCGGCGATGGCATCAACGGTTTCATGGGAGCCCTTCGCCGGGCCGAAGACACAGTGGAGTTTGTCCAGGCCAGGCACGAGGAAGCAGCAGCCTTCATGGCCGTAGGGCACGGCAAGTACACCGGCGGCGTAGGCGTCGTGACGTCCACACAAGGCCCAGGCGCCGTCCACCTGCTCAACGGACTCTACGACGCGAAGATGGACAGCGTGCCCGTCGTGGCAATCATCGGCCAACAGAGCACCACGGTTTTGGGCTCGGCCTACATGCAGGAGATCGACCTGCTGACACTGTTCAAGGATGTGGCAGCCCAGTTCGCCCAGCTTGCCAGCTCGCCCGAGCAGGTCCCCATGCTGATCGACCGGGCCTTCCGCACCGCGCTCGAGACCAAGTCCCCGTGCGTTGTGATTGTTCCGCACGATATCCAGTCCGCAGAGGCACCTGAGCTGGAACAACACCACGGCATTGTTGTCACGGCGCCCGTATGGCACCCGGCGCAGGTCATGCCCCGCGACGAGGACCTGGACGCAGCTGCGGAAATCCTCTCCGCGGGGGAACGGATCGCGCTGCTCGTCGGCCAAGGTGCCCGGGGCGCCCAAAAGGAAGTCGTGGAGTTGGCCGAACAACTGAACGCCGGAATCACCACCAGCCTCCTGGGCAAGCCGTGGGTTGACGAGACGCTCCCCTTGGCGGCGGGGACGATGGGCCACCTCGGCACCACTGCCAGCGCCTACCTTATGGAGAACTGCGACACCCTGCTCATCATCGGCTCCAACGATCCCTGGACCGAGTTCTACCCGAAGCCGGGCACCGCCAAGGCCGTACAAATCGACATCGACGGCCGGAAGATAGCCAACCGCTACCCTGTCGAGGTGGGCCTGGTGGGCGATGCCGCCGGAACACTCACCGCTTTGGGCAAGCGCCTTGCGGGCAGGACCCAACCGTCCCGCGCCACGTGGCGGGAGGACGTCGAACACCAGGTGCGTGCATGGCGCCGTCTCTCGGAAGAACGGGCAAACGTCCCTGCCCGGCCGGTCAATCCCGAACTGGTGGTCCGCGAACTCAACGGGAGGCTCCCCGGCGACGCCCAGCTGAGTATCGACGTCGGCAGTTGCGTTTACTGGTACGCCCGCCAACTGGTCCTTCCGCCCGGGGTTCCCGCCCACGTGAGCGGCACGCTCGCCAGCATGGGTTGCGCGATCCCCTACGGCCTGGCGGCGAAACTGGCCTACCCGGACCGGCCGTTGGTGGCACTGGCCGGGGACGGCGGCATGCAGATGCTGGGCGTCGCCGAGCTGATCACTGTTGCACACCGTTGGCGCGAGTGGGCTGATCCGCGGTTCGTGGTCTGCGTGTTCAATAACCGGGACCTTGCCGAGGTCTCGTGGGAGCAGCGGGAAAACGAGGTGGAACCAAGGTTCCCGGCCAGCCAGCAGATTCCCGACTTCCCCTACGCAGCCTATGGCGAACTGCTGGGCCTTGCCGGCGTCCGGGTGGAAGACCCCGCCAAGCTGGGCGAAGCGTGGGACTACGCCCTTGGCATGGACCGGCCCACCGTTTTGGAAGTACTGACCGATCCGAACACCCCGCTGCTGCCGCCTTTCCCTGCCGGCGAAGAAAAGCTTGAGGGCATGAGGTCCGCTTTGTCGCAGGAGGGCCCGGACGGAGAGCATGCGCGCAAGCTGCTGGACACCTATGCGGAGGGTGAATCGGAGTTACGGGGCAAGTAGCCACCAGGCACAATGCAAAAGCCGCCCGCCGTCGTCGTGCGTTGGATGAAGCACGACGGCGGCGGGCGGCTTAAGCGCGAACCGGAGCCTTAGAGGTTCTCGATCAGCGAAACGTCACGCACGGCGCCCTTGTCCGCGGACAGGGCCATGGCGGCGTAGGCGCGCAGGGCCGGGGACACGTGGCGGTCGCGGTCCTTCGGCTTGTAACCGCCGTTTACCTCCAGCTTTTCGCGGCGTTCGGCGAGGATCTCGTCGGAAACCTGCAGCTGGAGGGAGCGCTGGGTGATGTCGATGCTGATGATGTCGCCATCCTCCACCAGTGCGATGGCACCGCCGGAAGCAGCTTCCGGGGAGATGTGCCCGATCGACAGACCCGAGGTACCGCCGGAGAAGCGTCCATCGGTGATGAGGGCGCACTTTTTGCCCAGGCCCCTGCCCTTGAGGAAGGAGGTGGGGTAGAGCATTTCCTGCATGCCCGGCCCGCCCCGGGGGCCTTCGTAGCGGATGACCACCACGTCGCCTTCCTTGATGGACTTGTTCAGGATCTTCTCCACGGCTTCGTCCTGTGACTCGCAGACAACGGCGGGGCCCTCGAAGATCCAGATGGACTCATCCACCCCTGCGGTCTTCACCACGGCGCCGTCCACGGCAACGTTGCCGCGCAGAACGGCCAGGCCGCCGTCCTTGGAGAAAGCGTGCTCCACCGAACGGATGCAGCCACCCTCAGCGTCGGTGTCCAGGGAGGTCCACTGGTTCGACTGCGAGAAGGCTGTGGAGGAGCGGACTCCACCGGGAGCCGCGTGCCACAGTGCCTGCGCTTCCTCGGTGGCCTTGCCGCCGCGGATGTCCCAATCGTCCAGCCAGCCGTCGAGGTCGTTGGAGTGGACGGAGTGGACGTTCTTGTGCAGGAGTCCGCCGCGGTTCAGCTCGCCCAGCAGCGCGGGGATGCCGCCGGCGCGGTGCACGTCCTCCATATAGTAGGTCTTGTCCCCGGCGACGTTCGGGGCCACCTTGGCAAGGCACGGCACCTGGCGGGACTTGGCGTCCATCTCGGCAAGGCCGTAGTCAACGCCGGCTTCCTGGGCCGCGGCCAGCAGGTGCAGGATGGTGTTGGTGGAGCCGCCCATGGAGATGTCCAGGGCCATGGCGTTGTCAAAGGCCTCTTTGGTGGCGATGGAGCGCGGCAGCACGGAGTCGTCGTCGCCGTCGTAGTAACGCTTGACGAGATCAACCACGGTGGCGCCGGCCTTTTCGTACAGTGCCTTACGGGCCGTGTGGGTCGCGAGCACGGAGCCGTTGCCCGGCAAGGCCAGGCCGATCGCCTCGGCGAGGCAGTTCATGGAGTTCGCGGTGAACATGCCCGAGCACGATCCACACGTGGGGCAGGCGTTCTCTTCAATGAGGTTGATGTCTTCATCGGAGATGGATTCGTCCACGGCGTCGGAAATGGCGTTGACCAGGTCCAGGGAGCGCACGGAACCATCGGTCAGGGTTACCCGGCCGGCCTCCATGGGGCCGCCGGAGACGAACACTACGGGGATGTTCAGGCGCAGCGCGGCCATGAGCATGCCTGGGGTGATCTTGTCGCAGTTGGAGATGCAAACCAAGGCATCGGCACAGTGGGCGTTGACCATGTACTCCACGGAGTCGGCAATCAAATCCCGGGACGGCAGGGAGTAAAGCATGCCGGAGTGGCCCATGGCGATGCCGTCGTCCACGGCGATGGTGTTGAACTCGCGCGGCACGGCACCGGCTGCGAGGATCGCGTCGGAGACGATCCTGCCCACAGGGGCCAGGTGGGTGTGGCCGGGGACGAATTCGGTGAAGGAGTTGGCCACGGCAATGATCGGCTTGCCGATGTCCGTGTTGGCAACGCCGGAGGCACGCAGCAGTGCGCGGGCTCCGGCCATGTTGCGGCCGTGGGTAACTGTTCTGGAGCGGAGTGCAGGCATGAATACCATCCTGCTGTTCTTCTACGTCCGGCGGAAGACGGCGCTGCTACTAGTAGTGAAAGTACCAGAGTAATAGTGTTGGTCCGTGAAAGATGAGAGGCGCAAAGAACTGGGACTCTTCCTCAGGACCCGCCGCAACCAAGCCCTTCGCTCCGATTACGGCCTGCCCCCGGTGGGGCGTTCCCGCGAGCGCGGGCTCCGGCGCGAGGAGATCGCGTTCCTCTCAGGGGTGAGCGTCACCTGGTACACCTGGCTGGAACAGGGACGTGACATCAGCCCGTCGCGCCAGGTGCTGGAATCCATAGCGCGGGCCCTCCACCTTTCAGATACAGGGTTGAGTTACGTGCTTTCCCTGGGCGGCTATGCATCTGCCCTGCCCAAGGGGCCGGTGGCGGCCGATGCTCCTGCCCATGTGCAGCGGCTCCTTGATGCCTTGGACCCCAACCCTTCCTATGCCTTGTCGCCGGATTGGGGCATTGCCGGGTGGAACCGCGCCTACGAGGCGCTCTATCCGAACATTGGAACGTTCGACGCCGCCGACAGGAACCTTTTGTGGCTGGTCTTCACCGATCCCTACATCCGGGACCTCCTCCCGGACTGGGATGTGACCAGCAAGCGCTTTTTGGCTGAGTTCCGGGCCGAAACCGGGCAGCGCCTCGGCGATCCGGATGTGGCCTACCAAGTGGAGCGGCTCAAGGCAGCAAGCCCGGAATTCCAGGAGAGCTGGGACCGGTACGACATCCTGGGCTTTGAATCCCGCGAACGACAATTCCATCACCCGGCCGTTGGCGTGCTGCACATGGAACACCACCAGGTCTCGCCCTCGGACAGGCCCGACCTTCACATAGTGGTCTACACCCCCGCGCCGGGGAGTGACGCCGGGGAGCAGATGCAGCGGCTGAGGTCGGCCTCCGGCTAGGGAGAGAGGGCTGCCTCGTCCGAAGTGGCCAGTGTCAGCACAGCCTCTTCCACAGTTTCGTGGTCTTCGAGTTCGCGCTCGATCCTGCGCAGGGCCACGGCGACTTCGTGCTCCGGGTGGTCCCCCTGCAGGTCCACTGCCGCCACAAGGTAGAGCTTCCGCGGACCCACGAATTCCAGGTGCAGATAGGTGAGCCGGGCGATGTCCCGGTGTTCCAGAAGCCTCAGTGCCATGGAGCGCTCAATGTCCGGAGTGACACCCTGGCCCACCAGGAACCGCCGGTTGCGGTCGATCAGCACCACGGCAACTATTGCCAACAGGACCCCAACAACGATCGAGCCCACGGCATCCGGCAGGGGTGATCCGGTGATTTGATGCAGGAAAACACCTATGAAGGCCACTACCAGCCCGATCAGCGCGGCAGCATCCTCGGCGAAGACCGCGCGCAGGGTGGGATCGGAGCTGACCAGGACCTGCTCCAGGGTGCGGCGTTCCAGCTGCCGGGCGGCTTTCCTCGTCTGCCGGAAGGCCTGCGCAAAGGAGAATCCTTCCAGGACAAAAGCCACTGCGAGCACCACATACGCGATAGTGAAGTCCGAGGCCGGTTCCGGCTCAATGATTTCCTGGATGCCGTGCATGATGGACACCACCGCTCCGGCGGTGAAGAGCCCGAAAGCGGCAAACATCGACCACACGTACGCTTCGCGGCCATAGCCCATCGGATGGCCCTTGTCCCGCGGGCGTTGGGAGCGGCGTTCGGCGATGAACAGGAAAACCTGGTTGCCGGTGTCAGCCCAGGAGTGTGCGGCTTCGGCAGTCATCGACGCCGAACCCGTCAGGGCAGCCGCCACCGACTTTGCCGCCGCAACCAGCGCGTTCGCCACGAACGCGATGATGACCGTGAGCAAGGTGGAGCCGGACTCTGTTCGCTTCTGGGATGCCGCCATAGGGAAACCGTACCCAACCGCTGCCGGAAGGTGTCCCGGCGTCGCATATTTTCCTCAGTGGCGGCAGCCGGCACCAAGCGGACTCCGGAGACTGCTCAGTCGTCCAGAACGCGATAGTTGAAGTTCCTGAACCGCGCTTCCCCCGCCCCGGAAGCAAATAGTGCCGGGCGCAGGCTGAGGAGTTCGTCGGCCGTATTTGTGTTGTAACCCTCCACGTTGAAACGAAGTCCATGCCTGGTCCAGTCGATCCCGTCCAGGCTGTAGTACTGGGTGACGATGTGGTTGTCATTGACTATCCGCAGGTGCATGGTCCGGGCTGCAGGGGCTGGTTCACGCCAGTAAGGGATGGCCCTGCCGGCACGGTAACTCGTCATGCGGCCGCCGTCGTGGCCCATGCCGCAGAACAGGCGGTCGCTGTAGTACAACAGCATCCCGCCCTGGGCATCGCCACGCACTTCCATTTCCACCGTGATCTCGTAGCGCTTGTCGCCAACAATGCACGTTAGCGGCGAGCTGTCCGAGGGGGCGGTTCCGCGGGACTGCAGGACCAGTCCGTCGTCGAAGGATGCCCGAAGGTATTCATCCTTGGACGGTGAGTGGAACGACCACTGGGTTCCAAAGCGCTCCGTGGAAAAGTCGTCGGACAAGGGAGCTCCGTGGCCCTGGCCGGATGCCGGTGAGGCAGCCGGAGCTGAAACCGGCACTGGCAGTGGCGCAGGCAACGGCGCTGAAAGGTCTCCCCCGCCTGCCCTGGGCCATCCGTCCCCGTCCCATTCGATGGGTTCCAACAGTGTCTGCCGGCCAAGGGTGGCGAAGCCCTTCTCATAGCCGTGATAAATGCTCCACCATTGACCGTTGGGGCCCTCAAACAACGTGGCATGGCCCTTGCTCCACCAGGGCTCACCTGCATCCCACGTCCTGATGATGGGGTTGCGGGGACAGTCCTCCCATGGGCCATCAATGGAGCGGGACCGGGCCACGGTGACCATATGCCCGGTGGGCGGACCGGAGGTGCCGCCAACCGCCGTCGTGAGATAAAAGTACTCGCCGCGGCGGGTCAGTTTTGGCCCCTCCAGGGCGTAGGCCTCAACAACCCAATCGTCGGGGTAGCGCCAGCCATCGTAGGCATGTTCCACGTGGCCGGCTGTGGCCAATCCGTCGTCGGTAAGCCGGACGCGGCTGACACCGCTGAGGAAAAGATAGCGTTTCCCGTCCTCCCCCACCACATGCCCGGGATCGATGTGCCCTTCGATGCCGAGGCTGATGGGCTCGCTCCAGGGCCCGGCCATGTTTTCGGCATGGATGACATAGGTCAGGACAGGCGCTTTGGGGTCCGGGGAGACGGCAGTGGGGATGACCGGAATGTAGATGAAGTACCGGCCGTCCACCTTGCACATGTCCACCGCGAAGACACAGCCGATCGGCGTCGAAAGGGCCGGGCCCAGCGGTTGCCAGTTCAGCAGGTCCTTCGAGTGCCAGATGACCAGTCCGGGCGTGGATTCAAACGACGAGAAGGTCACGTAGTAGTCGTCACCGTCGCGCAGGATTGCCGGGTCCGGGTGGTCCCCGGCAAAGATCGGGTTCAGGTATGTTCCGTCGCCGAGGTCGGCCTGGCGTTGGCCCTCCAGGGCTGCGGCGGAAGTCATTGCTTGGTTTTTCATGCATCCAGTCTTTTCACTAGTGGGGATCATGGGCGGTCTCCGTAGACCAAATGCAGTGGTCCCAGTAACCCTGCGGGCAGGATCCCGGCTTCATTGTTGAACACGGCGGTCATGGGCGGGAAGAGCGTCCCGGTGCTGCTGCGGGCTTCAGCAATCAGCCGGTTGCGCCACGGGTTGGTGACGCTGATCCGGATGCGGTTCATCCCTGGCTTGAGCGCGTTGGTGGACACCCTGTAAGGAGCGGTCCAGAGAATTCCGGACTCTTCTCCGTTGATATTGACCTGCGCTACATCAGAAACCTCGGCGAACTGGATGGCGTGCGGGAGTTCGGGGCCGTGGAGCTGGAAATCAACCTCGTAAGTGGCCGTTCCAGAGAAGTCCACCGCCCCGATTCCGGGATCTGTCCAGAAGGCGGCGTGGGCCAGCTGCACAGGATCCGAGCCCGGGATGGTGAGGGTCCATTCTCCGCTGACCTCCGCGAGCCACTCCTTTTCGGGACGAGGCCCGGCTTCACCCGTGAGGATGAAGAGCGAACCATAAGGGGGCAGCCATACGTCGAAACCCTCTCCACCTTCCGCGGGTGTGAGGGCATGTTGTTCCAGTGTCACCGGGTTCCAGGCAACGAACGTGCCATCGGAGTCCGGCAGGGTCACGGTGGTGCGCAACTCTTCATTGGCTGGGTTGGCGATGAACAGCAGAGGCTGGTCATCACCGAGCCAACGGGCGATCCGCCTTACGCGGGGGTCCCCAATCGTCACCCGGGGTGGAAAACGATCCCGCAGCACGGATGCCAGGTCTGCGGTGGCGAAAACCTGGCCGCTGTTCCAGCTGCCCCAGATCGCGTCACAGAGCCGTTGATGTTCATGAGGGTCGTCAGCAAGTGAGCGCAGGGCCGTTGGACGTTGCCCAACGACCACAGCCCCCTGTTCCACCAGTCGCAGGATTGCGCGCAGGGCGCCTGTGCTCATCCGGTGGCAGGCGCCGCCCAGATAGAGCAGCTTGTAGCGGGAGGCGCCTGCCCGCAGCTCCCCCTCTTCAACATCCAGGACAGAACCGAGTGCGTCCGGGCCGATGAAGTCGTAGTCGTAGTCAACGGGAACATCGTGGTTGAAGGTGTTGCCGAAGAGGGCGGTGACAGGGGCTTCCTCCCCTATGAAGTAGGCAATATCCACCGCCGGCCTGCCCAAGGACAGCAGATGGGAGCACCGGGCCAAGTAGTCCACCCAAGGCCTGGCACTGGATGCCCAGGTTTCGTTGCGGGTAAAGGACTGCCCGAGCGAGGGCGCCAGGGCGATCCCGGGTGGCGGTACCTGGCTGGGTTGGTGCGGGGAAGTATGGAGGCAGAAGCGGGTCACCCCCAAGGTGAGCTGGAGGTCGGCGACGTGTTTCAACGACTTCGGCGAATCACTCCACGGGTTCCGTCCTGAGGTGAAAGCTTCAGCGCCCGTGTGGCTGCGCCCGTAAACGTGCGCCACCGACGACGCCCCTTTCAGGTCCGCCACGTAGGTGGGTGCCGGGCCTCCTTCAGGACTGAAGGTCCACATGGCTCCCATCGGAACGTCTGCGTGCGAGCGCATGGCAAGATCATCGCCGAGCTGCGGCCTGCGGTCTTCCAACGCCTCGGCATAGTAGATCGCGCCGCGCTTGTGCGCTTCTTCGGACAACGTTCCGTAGTACGACTCAGCGAATACCTCAGCGATCGTCCGCCGGAAATCGGCAAGGAAGAGGTCAGTGGATGCCGGGTCCTCCACCAAAAAGCCGGCCACGGAAAGCATCCAGGGGATCATGTCGTAGCCCCGGCGATCGAAGAACCGGTGGTGGAGCTGGTCCGTGATGTTCTGCAGCCCGGCCTCAATGCTGTCGCTCAGGAGGCCGTCAATCGGGGCGTCACCGAACTGTGCCAGATGGGTGGAGATATAGCGCCGCACCCTTTCGCTGTCGAGTTTGTCGACCTCGAGCCCGGTGGCTTCCGGGAGGGCCGGCCCGTTGGTCTGTCCCGTCAGGGAGGCCCCGAAGCGAATGACCCGCCACGTACCCTCCGGGAGGGGGCTCGAAAGCATTCCCCGTGAAATCCGGCTGCTGACATCAAGGATCCCCGCCAGCGGAACCACCCCGGTTCCTGCCCGCGGATCAGTCTCCAGCTCGTCGTAGTCGGTTGCCGTGGCGAAGCCGCTCTTGGCTTCCCGGTGCGCGGGCATGCCGGCTTCGTAGAGTGCAAAGGTGGTGACCACGTACTCGCTGAGCGGACGGAACACCGGCGGGGGCACCACGCCTTTCTCGAACGCTGCCAGGACGGTCGATATCCCGTCAGCCTCCAGCAGCAACCGGAAGTGGGTCCCGCTGACCGGGGCGAAAGACATGCTCCTGGACGGGCACTGCGTCGCCGGCAGGGTGCAGACGGTGACGTAACCGCCGTCGTCATTCCGGACCTGAAGCGTGGCACTGGCGGGCGGAGCCGCACCGAAGCCGTGGGGGCCAGGGAGCTCGATGACGCACGAACGCACCGTCACCGGCGCGGCAAAGGACTGTTCGACCCAGGCGACCGAATGGTTGTCAGGATCGCGTGCCAGGCGGAAACCTTCGACGACGGCGGCATGGCCGACGCTGACCGCTTCGGCGGGCGAATCGGAGGTGCGCACGAAAGCGGGCTCCAAAGCATCGTGGACGCTGTGGAACGGGATGGCCAAGGCAAACAGGTCTTTCGCATCTCCCGACCCTTCATCCGGCTCAACTCCGGGGCCCGATCCCCATTTCGGGATGTCCTGGTACGGCCCTGCGACGTCCGGCAGATGGTTGAGCTGGGCCGGTTCGCCGCCTTCGACCACAGTCTGCGACCACACCAGCTTGCGCATGGCATCGGCCTTATCAACCCACGGAGCCCCCGAGGCACTCCAACCGGCCGATGTGGCAACAGTGAAGTCCAAGCCGAGCTCGTGGGCGGTAGTGACGGCAACGTCAATGGCTTCGCGCCACTGCTTGCTTCCGGAAATCACGGCTTCCTCCACCACGAGCGGGTTCCCCAGCGCGCCGTCGAAGGCCTGGACGCCCCGGACGCCCACCGAGTGGAGCCAGCGGAGGTCAGCGCGGATGCCTTCATGTTCTACGTTGCCGTCCATCCAGTGCCACCAGGCACGTGGCCGCGCCGAATCCGGGGCATCGACGAACTCACTCCAGAAAACTTCGCCCGATTGATGTTTCCCGGTCATCCCGTTCACGTGCGCATTCCGGATTCGCTCCGGGAAGGTGATGGCAGGCTGAGGCCGGCACCATAGGGGTAGAGCGGATCTTCGGTGTCGTTGGGGACGTCAGGATGCGAAGCTTCGACGGCGGCCATGGACCGGGGAAGCTCAATCGGCAACCGGCCTTTGGGCGGGATAGCGCCCGTTAAGGCGTCGAACAGGGCAGCGTCGGAGGCACCGAAGTTGGCGGTGATGGCCGAGGCAATGTCCACGAAGGGGGTCAGGATTCCTGCCCGTTCCAAGTAGACGTCCAGGATGACAGGGAGTTCTTCTGCCAGGGCCCTCACCCGCGCGATGTCTTCCTCCGGGAAGTCGAGGCTTCCCTGGTGCGTCATGGCGTCCAGGAAATACTCGTTGCGTGGTTCGTAGGGGACCGTGAGGCGGACCAGAGCCATGTCGGCATCCTTCGCGTCATCCACAAGGGTGGCCCGGCCGCCGATAACTTCCGGGTTGACTCCTTCGACATAGACGCGGGTGTCCGCCCGGAGCGGCAGCAACCCATCGTTCTTGAGGATCGTCACTGATTCTGCCTGGGCACGGTGTCCGGCGTCGCGGAACCGGGCCGAACCGACCACCTCGCTGACAGCATCCGCGTCAACGTAGGGATTGTCGAAGAGACCGAGCTCGAATTTAACCCGCAGGATCCTCAGCACAGAAGCATCAACCCGTTCCGGGGACAACCTGCCGTCGGCCAGCAGCTCAAGCACCAACTCCGTGCAGGATTCACCGCCCAGCTGGTCCACACCGGCGTCGAAAAGCTTCTCCACCCGCTCCAGCGGGCTGAGGTGCTCCACGCCCCACGCTTTGGCAGGGAAGGGCAGGCCGAAGACCTCGAGGTCCGTGACCAGCTGCCAGTCAGTGAGGATAACCCCCTCGAAGCCGAGCTGCCCGCGAAGAAGCGAGGTGATCAGATACTTGTTGTACGAAAAGCCCACCTCCTCCACTTCGATACCGTCGATAACCAGGTCTTTCGCCAGTGAGTAGTAAGGCATGATCGCGCTGGTGCCGGCGGCGATCGCCTCCCGGAAGGGGGCCAGGTGCTCTTCGAAGTTGCCGCCGGGGTAGACCTGGGCTTTGCCCGAGGGGAAGTGTGGGTCCTCACCGTCTTCCTGCGCGCCACCGCCCGGGAAGTGCTTGGCGGTGCAGGCGACGCTCGTGGAGGACAGCTTTTGGCCCTGCAGTCCTGCGATGAGCAGCGCACCGTACTCCGAGGCAACCGCAGGAATTGAACTGAAGCTCTGCAGTTGACGGGCCCAGCGGGGATCAGATGCCAGGTCAAGCTGTGGATGAAGGGCCGCGCGGAGTCCGACCGCGACGTACTCGCTCCTGGCCGTCTGTGCGAAGTCGCTGACGACGGCGGCCTCGCCGAGAGCGGCCAGGCCCATGGGCTCAGGCCACTGCGAGAACGAGCCGGCGGCAAAGGCCATTCCGTCATTTTGTGCGAAACCATGGCGGGGATCGGTGCCAAAAGTAATGGGGATCCCGTGCGGGGTGAGCTCGGCGAGTTCCTGCATGGCGTTCTGCCAGCGGGCCATGTGCTCCGCCGAAGGGAAGTGGCCAACGTTGAAGTGGTTGATGGACCTGCCCACCACAAAGTCGCGGGGAGTCTCGGGCCCGAAGGGGCTGGCGGCATCGTGGTCCCCCGGCTCACCGACGACCATGACCGTGTTGAACAGCAGCCCGACTTTTTCTTCCACCGACAAACGCGACAGGAGATCCGCGGCGCGCGTTGCCGCATCCAGGCGGGGATCTTCGTAGGGATCCAGTACACCGTTCCCATTCAAGTCCCGGTACTGGACACCGTCTGCTGTGGTTGAAACAGATCGCCGCACGCGGCCTCCTTGTGTGATGGGTTTCATATAGTTTATCCGATGACCGGTATAAGTTGCTAGACTTTTATTGTTTGGCGACGCGAAGCTGGAGGATGATGGCACGTGGAAGTGCCCGAACGGCTTCGCTTTGCGGACTGGATTCATCACCACGGCACTGACGCGGTGGGCGACGGCATGCAGGAAGAGATCTGATGGCAATAGAGCGATACACCGGACTGGCATCCGTATTGGAAACCATCCGATGGGAAGAGGGCATAACCCAAGCCACCCTGACCGACCAGGTGGGCCTGGGCCGGAGCGTCGTTGCCGAGCGGGTTGCAGAACTCGAACAGATCGGGCTCATCCACTCCCCCGGCCGCGCCCCCTCTACAGGAGGGCGGACAGCAAAGCTCTTGTCCCTCAACGCCCAGGCGGGCTACGTGGTTGGCGTGGACATCGCATCAAATGAAATGGTTGTCAGCGCCTCGGACCTTGCCGGCGCCCTGCTCGGCACCCGCCACCGGGAACTATGCGACGTCGGCGAAGGGCCCGCCCGGATCCTGGACCAGGTCAACGTGATCATCCAGGAAGTGGTCAGGGAACAGGGCAACAACAACATGCTCGGAATCGGCGTAGGCCTCTCAGGGCCGGTCAATTTCGATACCGGCACCCCCGTTGGCGTGCCGGTCCTGCCCGGCTGGGACGACTACCCGGTGCGGGAAGAGTTCGCAGCGCGGTGGCCTGTTCCAGTATGGGTCGACAACCGCGTCAACCTCCTCGCCCTGGCTGAGATAGAGAGCAATCCGCGGGCCGCCAAGGCAAAGCACCTGCTCTATTTCGGAGCCGGAGCTGGAGTTGGAGCCGCCCTCATCACCGACAGCAGGCTCTACAGGGGCTCGCATGGACTGGCCGGCTCCATCGGGCACGTCGCCGTTCCCGAAGCCGGGGTAGTTGCCTGCAGGTGTGGACGCACAGGGTGCCTTGAAGCAGTCACCAGCGGGTGGGCGATCGAACGGGATGGCCTGATGCTGGCCGAAACCGGGCGCAGCCCCTACCTGGCGAAAGTGTTCAAGGAATCCGGGCGCGTTCGCGCCTACGACGTCACGCTGGCCGCCGAGCATGGGGACGCTGCGGCGACGGAACTGCTCAGCCGGACCGCTGCGCTCCTTGGCAGCAGCCTCGCAACGCTTGTCAGCTTCTTCGCGCCGCACATGCTGGTTGTGGGCGGTGGCATTGCCCGGGCGAAAGACATCGTGCTCAAGCCCATCCAGCAGGCGGTCCTGGAGCGACTGCCGTCAACGGGCGCACCTGACCTGATCGTGGAGTTGTCGGCAATCGACGAACAGGTGGGCGGGGTTGTCGGAGCAGCCCAGCTGGTGCTCGGGGAGCTCTTCTCCAAGCAAAACCTTCCCGGGCTCCTCGCCCGGCTGACCGAACCGCTGACGCGGTCCTTGGAGCAGGATCAGGGCCAGGATCAGGACCAGGGCCCGGTCACCGAGGACCTGTCCGCCTAAGTCCGCTCATCGGAATAAGTCATTGACTTATTCCGGTGACCGGATTATCTTTGTAATAGACGCCACAAAGCGTCCACTGAGCAACATTGACCTCGACGGCGAGGGAGACCGGGATGAAGCACACCACCTGCATCCCGTGGCCCTGCGCCAGTACAGCATTCAAGGAATCCGCAGGATTTCCTGTGAAGCAAGGCGCCTTCCAGAGGCATTCCAGCCAGCATTTACCGCCATACCTATCCATCTCCGTTGCGTCGTTGCCGGAGACCAGTCGAATCCCTCGAAGCTGAGCTTTCGACGCCTTGTCTAGGAGAAACATGCGCAAATTAGTCGGCATTGCCGCCGTCACAGCCGTTATGGCGCTTACCGCCTGCACCGGTTCTTCACCTGGCGGTTCCGCCGCCCCCACCGAATTGGACATTGCAGCCATTGCCCCGCCCGAGTCCTTCTCTCCGGGCAACTTCGGAACCGGCCCCACCACCCAGTTCCTCCAGCCCGTCTACGACTCCCTCTTCAGGAACACCAACGAGGGAGAACCGGCCGAGAACATCGTGACCAAGTGGTCTTACGATGACACCCGGACGAAGCTGTCCCTCACCATCAGGGAAGGCGTCAAATTTACCGATGGCACACCCCTGGATGCGGCTGCAGTCAAAGCCAACCTGGACTCGGCCCGCAAGGGGACGGGCGAAGCCGGCGGCCAGCTGCGCTTCATCCAGGAGGTAACCGTCACCGACGCCACCAACCTCATGGTCACCCTCTCCGCTCCGGACCCCTCGCTCGTGCCGAACCTGGGCGGAACCGCCGGTGTCCTTGCCAGCCCGAAGGCCTTGGGAACACCGGCGCTGGACACCACTCCCATCGGTTCCGGCCCTTACATCCTGGACGCAGCAAAGTCCCAGACCGGCATCAAGTACGTCTACACGCGGAACGCTGACTACTGGAACGCCAAAGACTTCCCGTTCGACACCGTCGAAGTCACGGTCTTCAACGACAACAACGCAATCCTCAACGCGCTGCGCGCCGGTGAAGCAGACTTCGCAGTAGTGACCGATAAGGATTCAAACAGCCTCAAGTCCGCCGGCCTGAATATCCAGACCAGCCCCGCCTACACCACCAGCGGCCTCTACTTGTTCGACCGCAAGGGTTCCCTGGTTCCTGCGCTCGCCGAGCCGAAGGTCCGCCAGGCGATCAACATGGCCCTGGATCGCGACGCCATCCACGCGAAGGTCTTCGGCGGTAAGGGCAAGGCCACCAGCCAGGTCTTCAGCTCCACCAGTGATGCGTTCATTCCTGAGCTGGATAAGAAATACCCCTTTGACGTCAACGCCGCGAAGAAGCTCCTGGCCGACGCCGGCTATGCGAACGGCTTCACGCTGCCGATGCCGGATGTATCCCCCGTCTACCCCGACCAGCAGGCAGCGGTGACCGAAGCGCTGACCGCCATCGGCGTCACACCGCAGTACCAGCCTGTGAACGGCCAGACCTTCATCTCGGACCTGCTGGCAGGAAAGTACCCGGCCGCAATCTTCGGACTCAACAGCCCGCGTCCGTGGGATTTCGCGCAGATCGCGCTCACGCCTGAATCACTGTGGAACCCGTTCCACGTCTCCGATCCCACCGTGGTTGACCTGATCAACAAGGCGCAGGGCGAAACCGGCGACGCACAGACCGAAACGTTCCGTCAGCTGAACACCTACTTGGTGGACCAGGCCTGGTTTGCACCGTACATCCAGTCCGACAACGTCTTCGCAAGCAACGCTGAGATCACTGTCACGCCGCAGCGCTATTCCACGCTGCCGCCGCTCTGGGGCTTCACAGCCTCGAAGAAGTAGGTGGGTGGCCGGCCCGTTCCCGGGCCGGCCTCCCCCTGCCAATCCATTCATCTTCCGAAGCCCAAGGAGCTGCCGTGCTGATGTTTATCCTTCGCCGCCTGGCCTCAGGACTGGTGCTCATGTTCGTTATTTCCACAGCGACGTTCTTCCTCTTGAACCTCACGGGGCAGGACCCTGTACGCCAGGTGCTGGGGCCTGTGGCTTCGGCCGAACAAGTGGAGGCCAAGCGCCAACAGCTGGGCCTTGATGAACCGTTGATCACCCAATACTTCCAGTGGCTCGGATCGGCCGTGCGCGGAGACTTGGGCCGGTCCTGGTTCACCAACCAGCCCGTAGGGGAATTGCTTTCCCAAACACTTCCTCCCACTTTGTCCATGGTGATCGGATCGCTGATCCTCGCCGCCTGTTTCGGAACGTTGATTGGTGTTACCGCGGCGTTGCGCCGGGGCCGCCTGGATCGCGGCCTCCAGGTGGCATCCACCCTGGTCCAGGCAATTCCCGGCTTCCTGGTAGCACTGGTCCTGGCTTTGGTTTTCGCTGTTCAACTTCGCCTGCTGCCGGCCACGGGGTTCACGGCCTTCACCGACTCCCCTGGCAAGTGGCTGGCCTCCATCACGCTCCCGGTCATTGCACTGGCGTTGGGTTCCCTGGCTTCCATTGCACTGCAGGTCCGTGGATCGATGATCGATGTCATGCAGCAGGACTTTGTCCGGACGCTTCGCAGCCGGGGCCTCCCCGAGCGAAGCGTCGTGGTCAAGCATGCCTTGCGCAGCGCAGCGGGTCCGAGCCTCACCACCGTGTCCCTGATGTTCATCGTGGCCATCTCCAGTTCGGTGATCGTTGAGAAAGTTTTCAATATCCCCGGAATCGGCACCCAGGCCAACAACTCTGCCGGCCGCGGCGACCTTCCCGTTGTGCTGGGGATTGTCCTGGTCACGGTGGTGCTGGTAGTCGTCGTCAACCTCCTCGTCGATCTGGCACAAGGCTGGATCAATCCGAAAGTTCGTGTCTCATGACCGATAACCTTGTCACCGGCACCCGAAAGTCGCTGGAAGTGGTCGGCTCCGCACCCCAGGCCGACAACCTGTTCAAGAAGTTTCTGCGTGAACCTGCCGCAGTGATTTCGCTGGTGTTCCTGGTCCTGCTGGCCGTGGTTGCGGTCCTCGCACCGTTGATCTCCTCCTACGACCCCACCGCCACGCGCCTCGCTGATGTGCTCGCGCCCCCTTTCACTCCCGAGCATCCGCTGGGCGCTGATGGTGTGGGCCGCGACGTCCTGGCAAACCTCGTGTACGGCGCCCAGACCAGCCTTTTGAGTGCCGCGATCGTCATTGCCGTGAGCTTGCTGATCGGCGTACCCACCGGGCTCCTGGCAGGGTACCGCCAGGGATGGATCGACGGCGTCAGCATGTGGATCAGTGGCGCGCTCCTCTCCCTGCCGGCCATCGTGGTGCTCCTGGTGGTGCTGGCCCGAGTTGGACGCAGTACCTCACTGGCGCTGGTGGTGTTCGGCATACTGATCGCCCCCTCGGTGTTCCTTCTGATCCGTGGCTCGGTCCGGGCCGTACGGGAAGAGCTGTACGTGGACGCTGCCCGGGTCTCCGGGTTGAGCGACATCCGCATCATGGTCCGCCACATCCTTCCGGTGGTCATCACGCCCACCATCATCCAGGCGGCCCTGTTGGCAGGTGCCGGCATCGGCATCGAGGCAGGCATTGCCTTCCTTGGCCTCGGCTCCTCCGACAAAGCCAGTTGGGGCCTGATGCTCAATGACGCATCGCAGAACATCTTCAACGCTCCCTGGTTGCTGCTCTGGCCAAGTGTCGCACTGGTGTTGACCGTCATGGCCTGCACCCTGGTGGGCAACGGCTTCCGCGACGCCCTGGCGAATTACGGCTCTTCGGCCGGCCGCGCCAAGACGGCAAAGACCGCAAAGACGTCAAAGACCGCCAAGCCGGCCAAACGCACCGCTTCCACTCTGGAACCGGCACGGCCGCTGGAAAAGGCACCCGTGGACCCGGGAGACACGCTCCTGGTCATCAACGACCTCCGGGTTTCCTATCTCCGCCCCAACGGTGGGAAGGCCGACGTCGTCAAGGGCATTTCCTTGAGGGTGGAGCGCGGCCAGATCCTTGGCCTGGTGGGAGAATCCGGTTCGGGCAAATCGCAAACTGCCTTCTCGGTCCTCGGGCTCCTGCCCGGACAAGCCGACATGACTGCGGGAACCTTGAGTTTCGCCGGAGCGGACCTGCTGGGGATGACTCCGAAAGAGCGCAACCGCCTGCGCGGCGCCCGGATCGGCTACATTCCCCAGGAACCGATGAGCAACCTCGATCCCGCCTTCCGCATAGGGTCCCAGCTCACCGAGCCAATGCAGCACCACCTGGGCATTTCGGCGAAGGCCGCCAAGGACGAAGCCCTCAAGCTCCTCGCCCGCGTTGGCATTCCCGATCCCGAGCGCGTCTTCAAGTCCTACCCGCATCAAGTCTCCGGCGGAATGGCGCAGAGGGTGCTCATCGCAGGAGCGGTTTCCTGCAATCCGGAGCTCCTGATCGCCGACGAACCCACCACCGCACTGGATGTCACAGTCCAGGCGGACGTGCTGGACCTCATCCGCAGCCTCCAGGCAGAACGCGGCATGGGCGTGGTCCTGGTGACGCACAACTTCGGTGTGGTAGCCGATCTCTGCGACCAAGTGGCCGTGATGCGCAACGGAGAAATCGTGGAAGTAGCCGCAGTCAATGACCTGTTCGCGAACCCCCGGGAAGAGTACACGCGCCTCCTCCTGGACTCTGCGCTCGATTCGACGTCGGACACTCCGGGCCACCACCCCATCGACCCCCTGACCG
This sequence comes from Arthrobacter sp. TmtSoilC79, assembly GCF_059739405.1. NCBI lineage: Bacteria > Bacillati > Actinomycetota > Actinomycetes > Micrococcales > Micrococcaceae > Arthrobacter > Arthrobacter sp. TmtSoilC79. Next base: position 4,337,348 of record NZ_AP046051.1, read on the forward strand.
CCGAGACAGAAGGTGCACGATGACTTCCGTCAGCCAAACCCCAACCCTCGCAGAGCCCCTCCTGCGGATCACTGACCTGACCGTGGACTACAAGGTGGGCGGGTTCGGCCGCAAACGCACATTCCGGGCCTTGCAAGGGGTAAGCCTGGACATCAAGCCCGGCGAAACCCTGGGGCTGGTGGGCGAGTCCGGCTCGGGCAAATCAACAATCGGCCGTGCCGTGCTGGGCCTGGCTCCCGTGAGCGGTGGAGACATCCATTTCGATGGCAGGTCCATCACCAAGCTCAACAAGAAGGAACGCCGGGCCCTGAGCAGCGATATCCAGGTGGTGTTCCAGGATCCCTACACCTCCCTGAACCCTTCAATGACCATCAGCGACATCTTGTCGGAGCCCATGCAGGTATCGGGCACCTCCAGGGCTGATGCCCAACGGCGGGTCCGGGAACTCCTGGATGTGGTGAATCTGCCCTCCAACGCCAGCACCCGCTACCCCCGGGAGTTCTCCGGTGGCCAGCGGCAACGCATCGCAATCGCCCGGTCCTTGTGCCGGAGTCCCAAGCTCATTGTGTGTGATGAGCCCGTCAGTGCACTTGACCTGTCCACCCAGGCGCGGGTCCTCCAACTGTTCGCCAACATACAGGAGCAGACCGGTGTTTCGCTTTTGTTCGTCACGCACGACCTCGACGTGGTGCGGCATATCAGCCAGCGCGTCGCGGTGATGCGACGCGGAGAAATTGTGGAGGCAGGAGCCACGGACCACGTTATTGCCCAGCCGGACCACGCTTACACCAAGGCCCTCCTTCTCGCCTCGCCCATCGCCAACCCGGCCCGCCAAGCCGAGCGTCGTCGGGAACGGCGCCTGTTTCTCGACACTCAACCCGCACTTTCCACAAATGCCGGCTGAGTAATCCCCCAAGGGCCCTGGTGCCCTCCCTCCTACAGACTCCTGGAGAACAGCATGACCACCACAGCAGTACCTTCAGCGCGCCCTTATCCAGCCCGCGTCGACGTCGCAATCATCGGAAGCGGCCCCGCCGGTGCAACGTATGCACGCATCCTTTCCGAACTCAGCCCCGAGGCATCCATTGCCATCTTCGAGGCCGGTCCAACCATCAGCGATCCCCCCGGTTCGCACGTGAAGAACATCGCCAGCGTGGAGGACCGCGAAGCCGCCCAGCGCCGTTCGGAAGGAAAAGTCAGTGCCGTGCCAACAGGAGGGGACCTCGCTGAGTATGCCCGCGATGTTGCCCGGCCGGTGCGGCCAGGCACTTTCCTCCTCGACGACGGTTGGCAGCAGCCGGGCGAGGCCGGACTGCCAGGCCTTGCCTTCTCCAGCAATGTTGGCGGCATGGCAGCGCACTGGACCGGAGCATGCCCCCGCCCCGGTGGAAGCGAGCGCATCGCCTTCCTCCCGGACATGAATGAGCTCCTGACGGAGGCAGAACGCCTCCTCTCCGTGAGTGCTGAGGCCTTGGCTGACGCTCCGCTGGCCGACCTCGTCCGCTCGCGGTTGTCCGCAGCGCTCGACGGCGGCCGCGCACCCGGGCGTCAGGTCCAGCCCATGCCGCTGGCGGTCCGCCGCACCGATGACGGCCGGTTCATCTGGTCCGGAGCGGACGTGGTGTTCGGCGACGAAACGCGAAACAATCCCCGGGCACAGTTGTTCGACGAAAGCGTTGTCGTCCGGGTGCTGACCGCCGGGAACGAGGTCAGCGGCGTACGGGTGCGTGACGACAAGACCGGAGACGAGCACGAAATTGCGGCCCGGTACGTCGTGGTTGCCGCCGATGCCCTGCGCGGCCCGCAGCTGCTGTTCGCCTCCGGTATCCGCCCGGAAGCACTGGGCCGTTACCTCAATGACCAGCCGCAGATTGTCCACGCTGTCCGGCTGACCGGCGTCGGGGACGATACTCCGGCGGCCTCCTCACGCGACACCACCATCACTGCCCAGAGCGGTGTCAGCTGGGTGCCGTTCACCGATGAGCAGCCCTTCCATGGGCAGGTCATGCAGCTCGATGCCTCGCCGGTGCCGATCTCAGGTGACGTCATCCCGGGTTCGATCGTGGGGCTTGGATGGTTCTGCGCCAAGGACCTTCAGGCCTCCGATCGCGTTGAGTTCTCCGAAGACACCACGGACGCATACGGGCTGCCTGCGATGAACATCCACTACACCTTCACCGAACGTGATGAGCAGACGCTGTCTGCTGCGCGCGAATCGGTTGTAGCCGCTGCGCGGTCCCTGGGCGAGCCGCTCGGGGAGGAACCGCTCACGTTCCCTGCCGGGGCCTCTCTGCATTACCAAGGCACCTTGCGCATGGGTACCTCCAACGACGGAACTGCCGTTTGCGATCCCACCGGGCAGGTCTGGGATGTCAGGGGCTTGTTCGTTGCCGGCAACGGTGTCATTCCGACCCCCACGGCCTGCAACCCCACCTTGACCGGTGTGGCCCTGGCCGTCGCCGGCGCACGCCATATTGCTGAATCAATCAACACCACGTCAACAGAGAAGTGAGGAAAACATGGTCCTCGAACGAGAACTGATCCAAAGCCGGGGCTTTCGCAACGTCCAGGAAGGAACGGACACGGTGGGCTTCGAAATAGCCCTGCGCATGCCCAATTACCGGGGCGTCTGGGGAAGCCTCATCGACGGCGTGGCTGTCACCGTAGACGGCCAGGAATGGAGCCGGGAAGTACCGCGCTGGACACTCCAGGGACGAACTTTCAGCATCCAGGAACTGCGCCGGTCCACCGATGTCCGCTGGCAGCTCGATGAACTGGCCACCGTCATGGTGCCGCTCGCAGGCGGCCTGGCCGTAGGTGTCCACGATGTGCGCGTTGATATCGCGCTGCACGCACCCTACATTCCAGCTGAATTCCAACCGTCAATTTTCACGTCCCAGCGAAAGGTCACGGTCCTCGCATGAGCAACCTCAAGTACGGCGTCTCCCTCTACAGCTACACCGGTGATATGAACACCGTCCTCACCCTCGAAGACGCCATGGCACAAATAGCTGACATTGGCGCCACCGGGATCGAGATCCTGGGCGAAGGTCACGTGCCCAACTATCCGGAACCGTCCACCGCGTGGATTGACCAATGGTTCGGGCTGCTCGAAAAATACCAGCTGGAGCCTACCAACTACGGGTCCTGGATCGATTCCAGCATGTGGCGCCACCGTGACCTCACAGCTGATGAGGGTGCTGTGATGCTTGCCCGCGATCTCCGGCTGGCCCATCGGCTCGGATTCACCTCGGTTCGCCCCAAGATCGGTGTGGTGTCCATGGACCTGCGCCCCCATCCGATCTGGGAAGAGGTGATCGAACGCAATCTGGACCTGGCAGCCGAGCTGGACCTCATCATTTGCCCGGAAATCCATGCGCCCACTCCCATCAAGCACCCGGTGGTGGACGAGTACATCGCCTTCATCGAGCGGACCGGGTCGAAGAACTTCCGCCTGCTGATCGATACCGGCATCTTCCAAAGGGCAATCACCACCGCCAAGCATGACGGCCTCAGCGAAGAAGCACAGGAGGAAGGCTGGCGTAAACCCCTCGCCGTCCCGATGTCGGACCTGGTGGATGTCCTACCCTACGTGTCGTTCATCCAGGCGAAGTTCTTCGACATTGACGAGAACCTCGTTGACGGCCAGATACCGTGGCAGGAGATCCTTCAAACCTTGAAGGACAACGAATGGTCGGGCTACCTGTCCAGCGAGTATGAAGGTGACCGCCTGCCGTACCGTTCCATCGAACAGGTGCGCCGGCAGCATGCCCTTCTCCGCCAATTGGACGCCGGAATCGCCGGGGCGCCGTGACCGGAGTCCGCAACAGCACCAGCACCAGCACCAGCACCAAAAGGCTCCCGATCTCCGCCACACGCCTCCGGCTCCTCATGGCAGCGCTCCTGGCGGTGTCATTCCTTGGAGCCCTGGACCACACCATCGTTTCGACGTCATTGGCCACGGTGGCCGGCGAGCTTGGCGCCCTCCAGCACATGAGCTGGGTGGTGGTGGGCTATACGCTGGCCAGCACTGTCCTGCTCCCGGTGCTCGGAGGGCTGGGCGATCGGGTCGGCCCGCGGCTGGTCTTCCTGGCTGCGCTGGCCGGCTTTGTTGCTGCGTCGTTCCTTTGTGGCTTCGCGCATGACATGACGCAGCTGGTTGCGGCCCGGGTGTTCCAAGGCATGAGCGCCGCCGGCCTCCAACTGATGTCGCAGACGATCGTTGCCGAGGTCACCACGCCGAGGCAACGCCCGCAGTACCTCTCACTCATTGGAGCCGCTTTTCCGGTGGCAATTCTGATCGGGCCGCTCCTGGGAGGCCTGATCACGGACAACTGGGGGTGGCCCTGGGTCTTCTGGATCAATGTCCCGGTGGGGTTGGCCGCACTTGTCCTGGCGTTCATCGCCGTTCCGCACATCGAACCGGCAGGCAAAAAACGGTTCGACGGCGTTGGCGCACTTTTGCTTACAGCTGTCCTTGTGGCGGTGGTTCTGGCAGTTGCGTGGTTCAGCTCGGCAAACTCCTGGGCGTGGATCGCAGTGGGTGCCGGCGCCGCGGCGCTGGCGGGCCTGATCGCCGTCGAGCGTGGCCAACGCAACCCGATCATCCCGGTCCGCCTGTTCCGCAACCGTACGTTCAGTGCGGGTGTGGGTCTCTCGGCTGTCATGGGTGCCGGGCTCATCTCGGCCACGGCGTACCTGCCAACATATTTCCAGATGGCTTATGGCGTCAGTGCCACCATTTCAGGGTTGGTTCCCATCGCCACCGTGCTTGGCATGTTGGTGGGCAACCTTCTGACCGGTTGGCTGGCATCGCGGACGGGCCGCTACCGCGTCTTTCCGCTGGTCGGGACAATAATGGGAGCGCTCGGGCTTGGGGCCATGTCCTTGCTCCCGGCGGGCGTCCCGCTATGGGTTCCGGCGTCGATCATGGCGTTCGTGGGCCTGGGCACGGGAGCGTTCATGAGCCTTGCCGTTGCTATCGTGCAAAGTGCCGCACCCCGCAGTGAACTCGGCACCGCCACGGCAACTGCCGGGCTGAGCGGCCAGATCGGATCCACCATCGGATCCGCAGTCGTGGGTGGAGTGGTGGGGTTCGGTGTCGCGTCGCTGCTGCCGGCCGGGCTGGATGCCCACACTCTCACCCCGGCACTGGTCCATGCCGCCGGGCCGTCCGTGCAGGCAGAGATCGCCTCGATTTACCACGACGTGTTCTCTCCCGTTTTCCTGTCCCTGGCGGGCGTCTACGTCCTGGGCTTCATTGCCGCGCTGTTGCTGCCCAATGGACGCCTTTCCGATGAACCCGCGATCCCGGCAGAGGACTCTGGTCTGGACGGCGCTGCTGGTCTGGACGGCCCTGCCGATCTGAACGGCCCTGCCGATCTGGAGGACCCTGCCGATCTGGACAGGGCTGCCGATCTGGCACTGGAAGCAAAGGAATGACGTGCCCAACAACAACACCGTGAGATGGGGGCTCGCCGGCACGGGAACCATTGCCCGTGAATTCGCGCAGGCCCTTGCCGACGTCCCCTCTGCCTCCCTGGCTGCTGCAGCGTCCCGGACCGCCGCGGCCTCAGGGAAGTTCTGTTCCGAATTCGGCATCCCCAAACAGCACCTGTCCTTCCAGGACCTTGCCCATGACCCCACCATCGACGCGGTGTACGTTTCCACCCCTGCAGGATTGCATCACGAGCATGCCAGGCTGTTCCTGGAGGCGGGCAAACACGTCCTGGTGGAAAAACCCTTTACGTCCACCCACGCCGAAGCCCTCGATCTGTCCCAAACCGCCAAGCGAACCGGGACAGTGCTGATGGAGGCCATGTGGTCCCGGTTCCTTCCTGCGTTCGTTGAGCTGAAGCGGCTGGTGGACGACGGTGCGATCGGAAAGGTCCGGAAGGTTGAAGCGTCCTTCGGTTTCCCGATTCCGGAGGCTGGGCCGCGGGCGCGGCCACAGTTGTACGATCCCGCCCTTGGCGGCGGAAGCCTCCTGGAGATGGGCGTCTACCCTGTTCAGCTCTCGCACTGGCTCCTGGGCGATGAACCGGCCGTCGCCGCGTTCGGCCGCAGCAGCACCAGCGGGGTGGACCTGGACGCGACGGCGCTCTTGTCCTTCAGCGACGGTGCAACCGGATACATCAGCTCATCAATGTCCACAGTGCTGCCCAATAACGCACGGGTACTGGGGACCGAAGGCATCATTGAACTGCCGGCCCCGCATCATTGTCCCAACGAGCTGACCGTTTCTCGCTACAACCCCTCAGGGCCGGGACTCCAGCAGTCCCACACCATTCACGCGCCCATTGTTGGCGGCGGACTCAGGTACGAAATTCTCGAGTTCCATGGGCTTATCGAAGCCGGCAAACCCGAGGGCACCGTGATGCCCCTGAGCGACTCCCTGGCCATCATGCGCACACTGGACCTCATCAGGCACCAGATCCACCAACCGTCCCAGGAGGATCCTCACCGTGAAAGTTAGAGTACAGCCGGAACAGATCCTGGCATCAATGACCTACGCCGAGAAGCTCGCGCAGCTCCAGATCGTCTGGAGGCCCGACTCCGCAGAAGCGGGGGACCTTGCACGAAGCGGTGCCGGTGCGCTTTTCTGGCCCCCGTCGGCGAAGGCCACCAATGACCTCCAACGGATCGCCGTTGAGGAGAGCCGGCACGGCATCCCGCTCCTCATCGGCCTGGACGTTGTCCACGGACAGTTCACCATCTTCCCCACCCCTTTGGCGCAGGCGGCCAGCTTTGATCCCGAAGTCGCCGCAACAGATGCCAGGCTCTCTGCCAAAGAAGCCCGGTCCAGCGGGGTCAACTGGACTTTTTCACCCATGATCGATGTGTCCCGGGACCCGCGCTGGGGACGCGTGGTGGAAGGGTTCGGCGAAGACCCCTTCCTCAACGCCGTCTTCGGGGAGGCCAAGATCCGGGGGTACCAAGGTGGGGACCTTGCGTCGAATACCTCCATAGCCGCCTGCGCCAAGCACTTTGTTGGCTACAGCGCGGCAGAAGGAGGCCGCGACTACAACACCACGGACATCTCTGTTCAACGGCTCCGCAACGTGTATCTTGAGCCATTCAGGGTCGCGGTCAAGGCGGGGGTTGCCAGTGTCATGGCGAGCTTCAATGCAGTTTCAGGGGTGCCGATGCACGCCAACCGGGAGATGCTCACCACTGTCTTGAAGGACGAGTGGGGACACGCCGGGATCGTCGTTGCTGACGCCGGTGGCGTCGGCGAACTGGTTGAGCATGGCGTCGCCGCCAACGCGTCCGACGCCGGGCGGCTGGCACTTTCCGCCGGGCTCGATGTGGAGATGGGCGGCTCGTTGCTGAGCGGGGGTGAGCCCCTGATCGAGGAGGGCGCGGTGGATCCCGCGCGCCTGGACGACGCCGTACTCCGTGTGCTGCGGCTCAAGGAAGCGCTGGGCCTGTTCGAGAACCCTTATGTGGACGAGTCCGCAGCCGCAACCGGTCCTGATGAAGCCTCCCTGGCGGCCGCCAGGGCCACTGCCGCGCGTTGCACCGTCCTGCTGAAGAACGACTCCGACGTCCTGCCGTTGAAGCCAGGTGGACAACGCGTCCTGGTGGTGGGTCCTTACGCTGAAAGCAAAGACCATCTGGGCGCGTGGGTGCAGTACTTCGCCAGCCCCACCACCACCTCAATTGCCGAATCGCTCGCCGCAGCCCTGCCGGAGTCCGTAGTGACCACCTTGCCCGGTGCCACCTTCTTTGATTCCGATCCCGGCCTTCAGGCTGAAGCAGCTGCTGCCGCCGCTGAAGCGGACCTGGTGATCGTCGCCGTCGGGGAACCCAGTGACCTTTCCGGGGAGGCGAGCTCGCGGAGTTCATTGGACCTGCCGGGAGACCAGGAAAAATTGATCCATGCCATTGCCGGCTCGGGCACCCCATTTGCCGTAGTCCTGATGACGGGCCGTCCGTTGGTGGTCAGCGGATGGATTGACCAATGTCCTGCCCTTCTCCTGGCATGGCACCTGGGCACAGAGGCCGGAAAAGCGATCTCGGATGTCCTCACCGGCACTGTCAATCCCGCCGGCAAACTTCCCATGTCTTTCCCGCGATCAGTGGGTCAAGTGCCCGTCTATTACAACCACGAATCAACCGGCAGGCCCGCCCGCACGGGAGGCTCCCTCGCCCACCAACGGCCGGACGTGGGGCTGACCGGTCCCAACAACACCGATGACTACTTCAAGTCCAAATACCTGGACCTGGAGTTGGGCCCGCAATTCGGCTTCGGATACGGGCTTGGCTACACCACTTTTGAGCTGGAGTCGTCCCCGGACCAGGAACTATCACTGACCCTGGACGAGCTCAAAGCCGGAGCACGGCTCTCTTTCACAACCATCCTTCGCAACACCGGATCAAGGGACGGCGAAGAGGTGGTCCAGCTCTATGTCTCCGACCTCCTGGCAAGTGTGACCCAGCCCGTCAGGCGTTTGCGCGGCTTCAAACGCGTGTTCGTACCTGCTGGAGAAGAACGGCGGGTGTCACTGTCCGTGGGCTTCGATGACCTGGGGTTCTGGACCAACGATCCCGGGACCGGTTACGTCGTGGAGCCAGGTTCCTTCCGGATAGGAATTGGCGACGGCACTGCCACCCAGCTGTTCGACCTCATGGTCACACCCCCTTCCCCAGGTTTCCCTGCAGACATCCCTACCCGGCCCTCAAGCATTAAGGACTGATCACCATGCCACACCAGAACCTCCCGCACCTCGAACGCACAGGCAGCCACACCCGCCTCATTGTGGATGGGAAGCCGTTCCTCTGCATCGGAGGCGAACTGCACAACTCGAGTGCATCAAACCGGGATTACATGTCGCCCATCTGGGAGAAGCTGGCAAAGGCCGGAATCAATACCGTGATCGCTCCTGTGTCCTGGGAACAGGTGGAACCAGTGGAGGGGGAACTCGACTTTTCGATCGTGGACTGTCTGGTGGAGGACGCCCGGTCCACCGGCGTCCGCCTGGTCATGATCTGGTTCGGGGCCTTCAAGAACGCTTTCTCCACCTATGCCCCCAGGTGGGTTCGGGCAGATCGTGAACGTTTCCCTCGCGCTGACAGGGGCGCCAAACCCCTGAAGACACCCTTCTCCTACCCCGGGTCCATGCCGCGGCCAAGCTTGTCCGTCTTCTCCCGGGACCTTTTCGAAGCGGACCGGGCTGCCTACGTTGCCCTGTTGAAGCATGTGGCCACGATCGATCCGGACCACACAGTCATCATGGTCCAGGTTGAGAACGAAGTGGGCCTGCTGGGTGCGGGAAGGGACCACAGTCCGCTCGGCGAGGCCGCATGGAACGCACCGGTCCCTGAGAAATTGATTGCTGCGGTTTCCCAAGCTCCGGAATCCTTTGACCAGGAGTTTGTGGAGGCCCTTGGCTTCAGTCCGGACAGCAGCAAAAGCTGGGCGGACTGCTTCGGCGATGACAACCCTGTTGCTGAGGAAACCTTCATGGCGTGGGGATTCGCTTCCTTCGTAGGAGGTTTGGCGGCTGCTGGAAAGGAAGTGCTGCCCCTCCCCGCGTACGCAAACGCCTGGATCGGCCCGCAACGTGGCCAGGACCTGCCCGGCCAGTACCCCAGTGGGGGACCGACGGCCGGCATGGTCCCGGTCTGGCGGGCTGCCGCGCCGGCCCTCGACTTCCTGGCACCGGATATCTACGTTCCCAACGCAGAGGAGGTCATGCGCCAATATGCCTCCGCTTCCAATCCGTTGTTTATCCCGGAAGCGCGTTTCCGCGCCGGAGATGCATTCCTGGCAATTGGCGGCTTCGGAGGCCTGGGCTACAACGTCTTCGGCGTGGAAGAAGGCAGGGAAGGCAACCAGTTCAGTGCAGCCTGCTCCATCATTACTTCCCTGACTCCGGAGATTGTGGACGCCCAGCGCGACGACCGGATCTTTGGTTTCGCCCTTGACCCGGACCAGGAGTCCCTCAGTACCACCGTGGCCGGTACCGACATTACTGTCCGTAATTCAAGGAAGCTCCTCGAAGGCATGCTCCTGGACGCAGGTGTGCGGGTCCCCCCGGCGCCGGAACTCCTGGAAGAAACCGTGGCCGCCACCCATGGCCCCACTCCGGGGGACGCACGTCCCTTCGGGATGGTCCTTGCCATCAATCCCACTGAATTCATCGTGGTGGGCCAGGGGGCACAGGTGGACTTCCACAAAGCCGGTTGCGACGTTGAGCTTGACTCTGTGAGGGAGTTGACCGCTACCGGCTCCGGGCTGAAGGAAGGACGGTTCCTTAACGGGGACGAACGCCTGGAGATCCTCTCCGACAAGCACATCACCGCCGTGAGGGTCCGTATCCTCGTCAACGCCGAGATCCAGCCGTAAGCACAAGGACGCAAGCACCAGGAAAGGAACTCCATGCCGTTTCACCCTGACATCGCCGATCGGCTGCCCTTGCTGGACGGAATCCCATCATTGGAAGCCGGGCTCAGCGATCCGTCCATGAGGGCGCAGATGGAGGCCTTTGACGCCTACCCCGATGCGCCTCCCCCACCAGCTGCCACCACCCGGATGGTTTCCGTGCCCGGCCCCCACGGGCCGGTTCCCGTCCGCATTTACACCCCAGCAGGGCAGTCCCCCGCAGGACAGTCCCCTGCAGGGCAGTCCCCCGCAGGACAGTCCCTGGACACTCGTCCAGGACACGCACTGGTGTGGATGCATGGCGGTGCCTTCCAATTCGGGGACCTGGACACCAAGGAGGCCGACTGGACTGCCCGTCAATTGGTCCAACGGGCATCGGCGACGATCGTCAGCGTGAACTACCGGCTGGCAGTTAACGGCGTGCACTACCCGGTGCCCCTTGACGACGTCGTGGCCGCCATCCGATGGGTGCAGGCAAACATGGTGGAATTGGGCATCACGTCGCTTTCCCTCGGCGGTGCCAGCGCCGGTGCCAATCTGGCCGCTGGCGCTGCCCTGAGGCTCCGGGATGAGGACAACTGGGTGCCGGACCAGCTTGTGCTGGTGTATCCGTTGATGCATGCCGTGCCTCCTGCGCCCTCGGCCTCGCTCAGGACCGCATTATCGGAACTGCCGGACGCCATGCGGCTCACGCCGCGGATGATCGACTCTGCATCGGAGAACTATCTGGGAACGTCAAGCGATGTTCCCGCTCCCGGCTACGCCATGCCCGCCAACGCAGACCTGGACGGTCTCGGACCAACCTTGGTACTGAACGCCGAATACGACGAATTACGGGCTTCCGGTGAGGCGTTCAGTGCCTTGCTTGCCGCCTGCGGCGTGGACGTGGAGCAGGTCAGGATTCCGGGAATGCTGCACGGCTTCCTGAACCTGCCGGCAACTTTCGCCCCAGTGAACCAGGCACTGGAACGAATCGCAGACAGGCTGCGCCCGCGGGGTCGGTAACGTCAACTTCCGGAGCGGCCCCGCCGTTCCCGGGGCAAGAGCCGCCTGCCGCCGTCGTACTCCTGCTGGGAAGGCACGACGACGGCGGGCGCCCGCCGTTCCCGCGCGCAAAAGCCGCCTGCCGTCGTCGTACTCCTGCTGGGAAGGCACGACGACGGCGGGCGGCTTCGGCGCGAAAGTCCCAGGCAGGCAGTTGCTGGCAAACCGGAGGGGCGTCGGGAGCCGGCAAACCCGCCGGAAATCCCCGCAGCACCCCTTGGATCCAGGCCTTGATCCGCGCACTATGGGGAGATGAACGCTGGCCGGCACCCGTGGAGCCGTTATGTGGCGTTGGGTGACTCCTTCACCGAAGGCTTGGGCGATCCCGAGCCACGGAGCCCCGGCGGCCTTCGCGGCTGGGCGGACCGGGTTGCCGAGGAACTAAGCGTCGGCCATCAGGACTTCGCGTACGCCAACCTGGCCATCAGCGGGAAGTTGCTCCACCAGATCCTCGAGGAGCAGGTTGGACCGGCACTGGCCTTGAAACCGGACCTCATCACCCTCAACGCCGGCGGCAATGACCTGCTTTTCCATAGGAGCGATCCCGACAAATTGGCCCTGGAACTGGACGCCGGCGTGGAAACGCTCGCCTCCACCGGCGCCACGATTGTCCTGTTCACCGGGCCGGACTGGGGCGCCACCCCGGTGTTGGGGCTGGCCCGCGGCAAGGTGGCCATCTACAACGAGAACATCCGGGTGGTGGCCGCCCGCCATGATGCCGTGGTGGCCGATCTTTGGGCATTGCGGCAACTCACCGACCCGCAGATGTGGGACCCGGACCGGCTCCACTTCTCCCCGCTGGGGCAGCACACCATCGCCATCATGGTGCTCGACACCCTCAACGTCCACCATTCCCTGGAGCCCTTGATTCCCAAACAGTTGCCCGAGCGCAGTTGGCGCCAGGCACGGGCGGGCGACATCGTCTGGGCCCGCGAACACCTCGTCCCCTGGGTGGTGCGCCGCCTGAGGCATCACAACGACGACGACGGCAGGCACCCCAAGCGGCCTGAACCGGGGCCGGTCTTCGGCGCCGGGATGCTTCCCGGAACTTTCGTGGGCAGCGATCCCCACAACATGCCAGGGGGCGCCCTGAAGTAAGCCCCCGGCTTCACGTCAGCTTGCCGGTTGGGCTTCTGTCTGTGCCCGGATGCTCCACGCCGACCAGTCGAGGGGATGAACCGAAGGACGTCCAAGGAGGTATCCCTGTGCGGCCGTGATCTTGAGCGCCGTGACTTCCTCAAGTTCTTCAGCCGTCTCAACGCCAACGGCAATGACTTCGGCCCCGATTTCCCGTGCAAGCTCAACAATCGCCTTGGCCCGGACTCTTTGGCCTTGGCTGCTTTCGATGCCTTCGATCAGGTGGCGGTCCAGTTTGATGATGTCCGGGCGCAACTGTTCCACCCTTTCCAGGGAAACCAATGCCGCTCCGGAAGCGCTGATGGCCAGGCGCAGGCCCAAGGCGCGCAGCGGGCCAAGTCCCTCGCGGCCGGTTTGGCCTCCGACGTCGGCAAGGCTGCCTGTGAGTTCAACGATGATCCGGTCAGGGGCCAGTGCCGCGGCGGCCAGCAGGTTCCGGACCCGGGGATCACTTGAGGTTGCCGGGGTGAGGTTGAGGGCCACGGACATGGTGTGGGGAACGTCGTGCGCCGCGGTAAGGGCACAGTGGAGGGCTGCGATCTCCAGCTCGGTGCCCAGCCCCGCAGCAGCAGCCTCACTGAACCAGACATCGGCTCCGGCGCCGTCTTCACCGACAAACCGGGTGAGCGCCTCCACGCCCACTACCTCGCCGTTGGGCAGGGCATGGACGGGCTGGAATGCTGTCAGCAGGAGTTTGTCCGCAAGGACCGATTGGATTCCTTCGCGGACCTCATGGCTGACGGGGACCGATACCGTACGAGCCGCGTCTGCGGATTCCAGATGCACGCTGGCGGACTCGAGGTGAACCGGCACGGTGGACGCCGGTGGGGTCTCTTTGCGCGTTTCCAGCAAGTGCTCCAACAGTGCCCGCCGGGGGTCCTCGGGATACGCCTCAGTCAAGGCGCGGAGCCTGGTTCTGGCGGCTTCGCTGCGGGGCTCGGTGTCGGCAAGGATGGAGTCGATAATCTCCTCCACCTGCTCCTGCATGGTGGCATCAGCAGGTGGTGCCTCAGGCGTTTCAGTGTGTGGTGACGCTGCAGCAGGTGGTGACGCGCCGGCGTCGTCAGGGAGCGCGGAGTCCGCACCGCCATCCGGTGAAAGAGAGCCCTCTTCTTGAGCCATCAGCTATTCCTTTATGTGTATCCCCCGCTGGCAGAGCCAGACAACTACAAGACCGGCCCATGTGTGGGCCCTGTCACGAATAATACAGAAGAACACTTCGCCGTTGTGTCGCCGCCCCTCCGGAAGCGCAAAACCGGTGCGAGCAAAAACCCGCGCGCGCAAAAACCGGTGGAGGCAAAACCCATGCAGGCAAAACCGGTGCCGTCCAACCACCGGCCCTGAGATGCTTAGGGGGTGACGTCCCTTTCAACGGAAGCACCCAGGACCGCACTCAGCTGGAAACTGCTGCCGGCGGCGCTGCTTTCCCTGTCCGGCATCCCCCTCTTTGCGCTGGAAAATGACCTGCCGGGCTACGGTTTGCTGCTGGCAAGTGTTGCCACCGCCGCGGTTATTGACCGCGAATTGATGCGGCATCTGGCCTTGATCGCGGCAGGGATGACCATTTTCAGCCTGGTCCCGCTCAATGCGGACCTCAGTACGCAGCACATGGCCCTGATGGGTGGCGCGTTGGCGTTGGCAGTCCTGGTGCCGTGGCTGGTGTCCCGCTTCGTTTACCGGGAAGACATCATCAAGTTCCCCGTTAACACCGGACGGAAGTGGCCCCTCGCAGCGAAGCTGTACCTGGTGGGCGTGGTGGCGTTGGGCTACTTCATCCTGCCCGTGTACCTGGTCAGCACCGGCGTCTACCAAAACTGGCCGGACGCCTCGGATCCCGACATCTTCTGGCGGCTCTTCCTGGGCGTCAATGCCGTGGGAATCTGGGATGAGCTGTTCTTCATTTGCACCACGTTCACGCTGCTGCGCCGGCATTTTCCCGACTGGCTCGCCAACCTGCTGCAAGCCGTGGTCTTCTCCTCATTCCTGTGGGAGATCGGCTACCAGTCCTGGGGTCCTTTGCTGACGTTCCCCTTCGCGCTTCTCCAGGGCTACACGTTCAAGCTGACCAAGTCATTCACGTACGTCGTGTCCGTGCACCTGCTGTTCGACTTCGTGTTGTTCCTGGCGTTGGTGCACGCCCACAACAGGGATTGGCTGCCGATTTTCCTGTATTAGCCTCTTGCCGGTACCGGGACTACTGGATCCCTGACCATGCCTCTTCGGAGACTTCGATCTCCTGTGCCATGTCATCGAGGAAGCGCATCACGGTCCTGCGTTCATCCGGAGTGAGCCTGGCTGCAGCGAGGAACCGCTTTGCCTGCTGCCGCCCGACTGTCCGCATTGCTGCCTCGTGTGTTTCGGGAGTGATGGCGATCGCGAGCGCCCTGCGGTCCGAGGGGTGGGCGCGTCGGGTGACGTGACCCGCGCGTTCCAGCCGGTCGAGCAGCTTGGTGGTTGACGCCGTCGATATGTTCAGTCGTGAGGCGATTGCGCCAGGGGTGGCGATCACGCCGTGGTTGGCGCAGACAATCAGGTAGTGCAGCGCCCGCATGTCTGATTGGTTGAGCTTCATGTACCGGAGGGAGGCATCGGTGAGGCGCTGTTCGGCATCGCGGAGCCGCCCGAGCGCCGCCATGAGGTCGCTGATTTGCTGGACGTCCTGGTCCGAAAGTCCGGAGCGGTCCACAAGTTCCCCATGGGGATCGTTGGCGTCCAGGTGGTAGATGCCGGAGGAAACCGGGGTACCGGCTTCTTCAGGAATCTCTTCAGGACTGGACATGTTGAGTATGTTACACCTAACTTCCTACATGGTAGCCTTTCTTCTAGCTTGTCTAGCAATATTCAAGTTTCTCTAAGGCACCGGGTGTAGGAGGTAGGCGCAGGATGAACGCGACAGAGATGGTGGTCCTCCTGGACGACGCCGGAACACCCATCGGGGGGGCAGCAAAAGCGGGGGTGCACACAACCGACACCCCTCTGCACCTGGCCTTCTCCTGCTACCTGATCAACGACGCCGGCGAGGTCCTCCTCACCCGCCGCTCACCGGAAAAGAAGACCTGGCCCGGAGTATGGACCAACAGCTTCTGCGGCCACCCGGCACCCGGCGAGGAGTTCGAGGACGCCGTAATCCGGCGGGCACAGTTCGAACTCGGGGTGGATGCCAACAGGATCGAACTGGTCCTCCCGGACTTCCGCTACAGGGCGGTGGACCCCACCGGCATCGTCGAGAACGAGGTCTGCCCGGTATTCGTCGCCCGGATCAGCGGGCCGCTGAGACCGAATCCGGCCGAGGTTGCGGACTGGGCCTGGATCTCCCCGGCGCTGCTTGAAGATGCCCTGGCCCACACCCCCTCCGCCTTCAGCCCCTGGCTCGGGCTGCAGTTCCCCCAGCTGCTTGATGTGCAGGCCTTGCCGGTCCAGGACGCAGCCCACCTCCACCACGGGTCCCACCTCCACCACGGAGCCCAGGCATGACCGTCACCTCCGGAGCCGTCCGCAGCCGCACAGACCTTTGCGGCGCCATCGAGGACGAGCTGACCGGATTGATCGGGAAGCGGACCAGCGCCGCCACCGCATACGGACCCAGTTTCGCCAGGCTGTGGGGACTGGCCGGTCAGAACGTGCTCGGCGGCAAATTCGTCCGGCCCCTGCTGCTCATGGAAACCTACGACGCCCTCCAGCATGGCAGCTCCACCAGGAACCAGGAATCCGGCCAACGCGAAACCGCCATCAGCATCGCAGCCGCCATCGAGCTCCTTCACTACGCCTTCCTCCTGCACGATGACGTGATCGACGGCGACCTCGTCCGCCGCGGGCATCCCAACCTGATCGGCTCACTCCTTGCAGAAGCCGGGGAACTCCCCCGCCCGGACGGCGGCCTCCATTGGGCCCAGACCGGTGGAATCCTGATGGGAGACATGCTGCTCGCCGCCACCCACCAGGCGTTCGCCCGCGCGGACCTCCCGCACGAATTACGTCTCCGCCTCCTGGATCTCCTGGAACACACCATCAACGAGACCGTGGCCGGCGAACAACTGGACGTTGGACTCGGGGACGGCGTCATCGCCCCGGACCTCGAAACGATCCTGGTGATGTGCGGGTACAAAACCGCCACCTATACCTTCGAGCTCCCGTTGCGTGCCGCCGCGGCGCTCGCCGGTGCGGACTTCGCCGTCGAAACTGCGCTCGCAACTGCCGGCAGGCACCTCGGCCTGGCATTCCAGCTGCAGGATGACCTCTTGTCCACTTTCGGGGATCCCCGCCGCCACGGCAAGGATCCCTTTTCCGACCTGCGCGAAGGCAAGGAAACGGCCATCATCGCCCATGCACGGACCACCAGCACCTGGCCGCACATCGCTCCCCTCTTCGGCAGGCCCGGGCTCAACGGCGAGGAAGGCGAGCACGTTCGCCGCCACCTCACCGACTGCGGAGCGGAGGCGTTTGTCCAGGGCCTCATCGAGGAACAGATGGAGGCCTTCACCCATCAGCTCACCAGCACCATCCCGCAGGGTGCACGCAACGTACTGCTTGATCTCGCCGGGCAGCTGGAAGGACGGCAATCATGAGCGTCGCCACCGATACCTCGTTCACCCATTTCACCCGGACAGCCGAGCGCGCAGCCAATCAGGTGATCGCCGCCTATTCAACGTCCTTCGGCCTGGCCTGCAGGCTGCTGGGCAGCCGGCACCGCCAGCACGTCCGCAACATCTACGCCCTGGTGCGGGTGGCGGATGAACTGGTGGACGGCGTCACTGCCGAAGCCGGCCTCAGTTATCAGGAACAGTGCGATGCCCTGGCGCACTTCATCGATGAGACGCACCGCGCGGTCAAGCTCGGCTACAGCAGCGATCTCATCATCCATGCTTTTGCCCAGACCGCCAGGACCGCGGGGATCGACGAGTCACTCATCGATCCCTTCTTCGCTTCAATGCGGATGGACCTCGGCGAGCGCACCTCGGCCACCGCTTCCGTTCAGGAGCAAGCGCAGCCGCTCCGTTTCGACGCGGACGCCCACGACGGCTACGTGCACGGTTCCGCCGAGGTGGTGGGGTTGATGTGCCTGCGCGTTTTCATGCGGGATGAAAACATCGACGACGGCGACGCCGCCGCGTTGCGCTACGGTGCCAGCAGGTTGGGCGCTGCTTTCCAAAACATCAACTTCCTCCGTGACCTGGCGGACGACACCTCCCGGCTGGGCCGCAACTACCTGGGTACTTCGGACTTCCTTGAGGAGCACGACAGGGTGGAGTGGGTCAGGACCGTACGGGCGCAGCTGGCTGATGCCAACGCTGTTATTCCGATGCTTCCCCGCGACGCCAGGGCCGCCGTCCGGAGCGCGTTGGCATTGTTCCAGGCCCTCACGGACAGGATTGACCAGACCACGGTGGACGAGCTGTACCGTTCCCGGGTCCGCGTGCCGGACGCCGTGAAGGCCGGGCTCGCCGCCCGCGCCGTAGCCTCGACATGGATGGAGCTGCACCGATGACCCGGACCGTAGTGATCGGCGGCGGCATTGCCGGCCTTGCCACCGCCGCCCTGCTTGCCCACGAAGGCCACGAAGTCCAGCTCCTGGAGCAGCGCGACACCGTGGGCGGCCGCGCTGGAAGCCTCGAACGGGACGGCTTCCGCTTCGATACCGGCCCGTCCTGGTACTTGATGCCGGGAGTCTTCGACCACTTCTTCAAGCTGCTCGGTACCAGCGCAGCCGAACAACTGGACCTGCAGACCCTTAGTCCCGCGTACCGCGTCTTCAGCGAGCCAAACCACGACGGCATCCGGCCGGATCCGCTGACAGTACCGCTGACAATCCCGTTGGGTAGCGAACAGGTTCTGAAAACCTTCGAGCAGGTGGAGCCGGGCAGCGCCAAAGAGCTCAGCTCCTACCTCGCTTCTGCGCGGCGCACCACGGAAATGGCTGAACGGTTCTTCCTGTACAACCCGTTCACCAGGCCGCAGGGACTGCTGCATCCGGAAGTGCTGCGCAGCCTGCCCAAGCTGGCGCAACTGCTCCTCACACCGCTGGATAAGTTCGTGTCCCAGCGGTTCCAGCACCCCGTGCTCCGCCAGGTGCTGGGCTACCCGGCCGTCTTCCTTGGCACCAATCCGGCTGCTGCTCCCGCCATGTACCACCTGATGAGCGCCCTGGACCTGGGCGACGGCGTGCAGTATCCGATGGGTGGCTTTTGGGAGCTCGTGAACAGGCTTGAAGCCTTGGCCGTGGACGCAGGCGTCAGGATCCACACCAGTTCAGAAGCCTTGAAGATCACCACACGGGAAGCTCCGCTGACAAGGAAGGTGGGCCGCTTTGACGGCGTGAAGCTCCCGCCTGCGCTTTCAGGCAAGGACCGCCGCGAAGTCACGGGGGTCAAGTGGCGGGATGGTTCCGGCGCCGAGCACTACAGCGTTGCGGACCTGGTGGTTTCCGGGGCCGACCTGCACTACACCGAAACCCAGCTGCTGGGCGTCAGGGACCGGAGCTACAACAACAAGTACTGGTCCAGCCGCACCAGCGGGCCCGGCGCCGTCCTGGTGATGCTGGGCGTGAAGGGCGCAGTGCCGGAACTTCCCCACCATTCCCTGTTCTTCACCAAAGACTGGGAAGCTAACTTCGAGGCCATCTTTGGTGCGGAAACAAGCATCCCGGACCCCGCATCCATTTATGTCTGCAAACCCAGCGAGACCGACCCCGGCGTAGCGCCACAGGGGCACGAGAACCTCTTCGTCCTGGTTCCTGTCCCCGCAGATCCCCAGCTGGGAGCAGGTGGTCCCGACGGCAACGGAGACGCCCTCATAGAACGGACAGCGGACGCAGCGATCGATCAAATTGCCCAATGGGCCAACATCCCGGACCTCCGCAGCAGGATCGTGGTCCGGCACACCATTGGCCCGGCCGATTTCGCCCGGCAATACAACTCGTGGCGCGGCGGCATGCTGGGCCCGGCGCATACCCTGCGCCAAAGCGCCATGTTCAGGGCCCAGAACGCCTCCAAGCGTGTGCAAGGCCTGTACTACGCCGGCGCCACCACCGCGCCGGGCGTGGGAGTGCCCATGTGCCTGATCAGCGCAGAACTGGTCCTCAAGCGAATCCGCGGCGACCACAGTGCCGGACCTACCACTGTGAAGCCTGTAGCCAGCAGGATTGGCTGATGGGTGTTCTTTATCTTCTCTCGCTGCTGGCAGGCATCACCTGCATGCTCCTGCTCGACCACCGCTTCCGCCTGTTCTTCTGGCGCGATGCCACAGCGGCGGCGATCGTCACCGCCGTCGGCGTCTTGTTCCTGCTCGCTTGGGACCTCGCCGGAATCGGCCTGGGAATCTTCCTGCGAGGCCAAGGCACCATCGCCACGGGCTTGTTGATCGCCCCGGAACTGCCCATTGAAGAACCGGTGTTCCTGCTGTTCCTGGTGCTGTGCACCATGGTCCTCTACACGGGAGCCCGGCGGTTGATTGACAGGCGGGTTGCGCGGCATGGCGGGCCTGAGGGGACGACGGGCGGGATCGACACCACCCCCGCTGCCCCCGCAGGCACGACAGGCACCCCCGCCACGAAAGCGCGGGAGAACGTATGACGTACCTGTGGCTTGTGCTCGCCTTCATCGCCGCAGCAGCAGTTGCCGGCCTGGTCTTCGCACGCCGTGGCGCCCGCCCCGGGGAAACGGGCAAGCACTGGAAAGCCGTAGGACTCGCGTTCGCGGCGTTGGCCGTCCTGACCGCCGTGTTCGACTCGGTCATGATCGGCATGGAACTCTTCCACTACGACCCATCCCACATTCTCGGCATCAAAGCAGGGCTCGCTCCGATCGAGGACTTTGCTTACCCTCTGGCCGGCGTCGTGGCGCTTCCAGGGTTGTGGATGTGGCTGACACGCAAGCGGGAGCAACCCAGCGAAGGCCATGCCGAATCGAGTCTCAAAGGTCTCGTCCCCCAGGCGCTCCTCGCGTCCCGGCCCGTCAGCTGGATCAACACCGCCTACCCGTTCGCGGCGGCGATGCTGCTCACTACCCGCGAGATCGACTGGGTACTGATCGTGGGCACCTTCTACTTCCTCATTCCGTACAACCTGGCCATGTATGGGATCAACGACGTTTTCGACTACGAGTCGGACCTGAAAAACCCGCGCAAGGGCGGCATGGAAGGTGCCCTCCTCCAGCCCCGCCTGCACCGGCCCATGCTGTGGCTCGCGGCGATCACCAACGTGCCGTTCCTGCTGGTATTGGCGTTCGCGGGGGGACCTGCCGCGTGGATCAGCCTGGCAGTAAGCGCATTCGCCGTCGTGGCATACTCGGTGGCCGGACTCCGCTTCAAGGAACGCCCGGTCTTGGACTCGCTGACGTCCAGTACCCACTTTGTGAGTCCCGCCGTCGTCGGTTTGGCCATAGCGGGGGCCGATGTGACGCCGGGCCTGGTCATCGTGCTCGCGGCCTTCTTCCTGTGGGGCATGGCCGCGCACGCTTTTGGCGCCGTCCAGGACATCGAACCCGACCGTCAGGCCGGCATCGGCTCCATAGCAACAGTCTTCGGCGCCCGCCGGACGGTGAGGGTCGCCGTCGGGCTGTGGCTTGTTGCGGGGCTGGCCATGCTGGCCACGCCCTGGCCCGGGCCGCTCGCGGCGATTATCGCCATACCGTACATCGTCAATTGCGCGCCCTATTGGAACGTCACGGATACGACGGCGGCACGCACCAATGTGGCGTGGCGGCGGTTCATCTGGCTCAACTACGGGTCAGGGTTCCTGGTGACTCTCGTCTTCATTCTGCAGTGGAGCCTCACCTCATGATTCGGCGGGTTCTGCGGTTCCGGTCTTCACGGGGTGTCCGGTCTGTACGGGGTCGCCGGTCTGTGCAGAGTCTCCAGGCTCTTCATCGATGGTGTCCAATGCCTCGCGCATGTGCTGCAGGAAGTTCACCACGATCCGCGACTCGTCCGGGCTCAAGGCGGACGCCGCATCCAGCATCCGGCGGTGCATTCCGCCCAGGGTGTGCCGTACTTCCTGGTCCGAACCGGGCGTCGCCTTCAGCACCAAGGCACGACGGTCAGTGGGGTGGGGTTCGCGCCGGATATGGCCCGACTCCACCAAACGGTCGATCAGGGTGGTCATGGACGCCGACGTTATACCAAGCTTGTCGCCCAAATCCTTCGGCTTCATCACCGCCCCCGAGGCCTCGGCTTCGAACAGGTAACGCAAGGCCAGCAGGTCCTTCTCACCCATCCCCATGGACGAGCGGGTCCTGCGGCGCATCGCCTGTTCGGAGGCCCGGTAATCACGCAAGGCATTCAGCACGTCGATGGCTATGGCCTTCTGACCTGGGTCTTTGCCGTACCAGTAGCCCTTTGCGTGGCCTTCCGAGTCCATCCGATGTTCCTTTGGTAAGCGTAAAGCTTGTTTCACTAGCAATTTGATAGTAAGTCACGCGGGACCTGAATGCATGACAGTGCTCAGCGGCCCACGTGAACAGCGCGTCCCAGGCACGACCCACGCACGACCCACCCACGACCCCCGCACGACCCACAAGGAAAGAGGCACTGCACATGGCAACAGAACGTTCGGACCTCGCCCGGCAGATCACTGTCACCGCCAGCTTGGTGGTCTGCATCGTTGGCTCGATGATCGGCGTCGGAGTTTTCGGCGGAACCCCCATCGCGCAGGCAGCAGGCGGCGCGCTGGCCGCCGATTCCACCCTCCTGGCGCCCGCGACCCCTGCCTTCTCCATCTGGTCGGTGGTGTACACCGGGTTGCTGGCCTATACGGTGTGGCAGTGGTTGCCGTCGCAGCGGACCAATCCCCGGCAACGGTCCCTGGGTTGGATCGTGGCCGTGTCCATGATCCTGAATGCGGCCTGGATCCTGTCCGTTCAAGCCGGTTGGCTCCTGGTCAGCGTCGTCGTCATTCTGGCGTTGCTTGTGACGCTGGTTCTGTCATTCCTCCGCTACAGCCAGAGCCGTGCCGCCTCGTGGATTGAGGCAGTGGTGGTCGATGGAACGTTGGGCTTGTACCTCGGGTGGACCAGCGTGGCCGTATGCGCCAACATCGCAGCTGCGTTGAAGGCCTCCGGATTTGGAGGGTTCGGTTTGCGGCCCGAGTTCTGGTCAGTAGCGGTGTTGGTTGTAGTGGCCGCCGTGGGAGTCGCGTTGGCCATCAAAGGCCACGGGCGCCTGGCCTTGGCCGCCGCCATTGCCTGGGGCCTTGCCTGGATCACCGTCGGCCGCAGCGCTGACGCACCCGAGTCGTTCCCCACCGCGATTGCTGCGGCCGTCGCTGCTGCACTGGTCCTCGGGGCCGCGATCACCGTGCGTACCCGGGTGGTTCTGGCGGGGGCTGGGACGCGGGCTGGGGCCGGGACTCCGACGTCCGGCCTTAGGTAGCCCAGCTGTCGGAAGCAGAGCCCTCGGAAGCTGAGTCCGGAGGCTTGGCCCTGCTGACCCGGGCCCGGCGGGGGCCTGGACGGTGGTCATCCAGCCTTCCGACGCAAAGACCGGCGGGCTTGGCCCTGCGGTTCTGTTTGCGGGCCTGTGCAACCGGACAAGCACACAGCGGCTGCTGAAGCACGGCCTGTGTCGCTTCAACACCCGATGTTTTCCACATAGATGAATTCACACCTGATGGGCGCTTCCCGTGGCTGGAAGAGTTGGCACATGGAGCGGATTCGGCACGGGCAAGCGGGCGGCAACGAGCTGCCCCTGCCTGTCGAAGCCTCGACGCTTTATGAGCCGGCTCAGCCCGGTGTTGCGTTGAGTGCCCTGGCCGCCGCACTTGCTTCGGTGCCCGCGAGTTCCAACAGCCAAGAGCTCGTCAACGAGATTCGCGTCCTCGAAGACCTGAAATCCGCCATCACCGCCCGGCAGGCCAGGGCAGCTGTCGCGTTGGATCTTGCTCAGCGCAGGGAACAGGCCGAGGCCGGCGTCCCCACAGCGGAGCAGGGCCGGGGAGTCGCTGCGCAGGTAGCCCTGGCCCGGCGTGAATCGCCCAACCGTGGGTCCCGCCTGCTCGGACTTGCCAAGGCTCTTGTCACTGAAATGCCACGAACCATGGCAGCGCTTGAAACCGGTCAGCTCAATGAATGGCGTGCCACCCTGTTGGTCAAGGAGACTGCGTGCCTCAGCGTTGAAGACCGTTTCGCGGTGGATGAAGAACTTGCACCAGACACGGGAACATTCAACGGATCCGGTGACCGGAACATCGTCGCTGCGGCGAAAGCTGCCGCTTACAGGCGTGATCCGCGCTCGGTCACCCAGAGGGCCAGCCACGCCGCTGCAGAACGGAGGGTCAGTCTCCGCCCGGCTCCGGACACCATGACCATCCTGACCGCCTTGCTGCCGGTGGCTCAAGGTGTCGCGGCCTATGCTGCCCTTACCCGGCAGGCAGATTCGGCCCGTTCGACAGGCGACGGCCGAAACCGTGGACAGATTATGGCCGATACCCTCGTCGAGCGCGTCACCGGAACGCCAGGCGGGATCTCAGGGATCGACCTCCAGCTCGTCATGACAGACCGCACCCTCTTCCAAGGTGACAGCGAACCGGCCCGCATCCAAGGGTACGGAATCGTCCCCGCTGAATGGGCAAGAGCCCTGCTGACCGACGGCTCCGGCGGGCATGGAGCACCACCCGCATCAAAGAGGCAGGACACATCCGAAAAGCTGGTCTGGTCGGGCGCAGACTCCGCACGCACGCCGCTCACCACACCCCACGAACAGCCCGAACCCACGCGGCTATCCACATCCCGCGACCAACCCACCCCGCACACCACACCCCACGAACAACCCCAACCCACGTCCCGCAAGAGGGCTGGGTCCACGTCACTGGCCGGGACCCCGCCCGTGCCCTCGAATGCGGCGGTTGCCGGGTCCGCCAGCCAAAGCCATCTGGATACGGATGCGCTGGAGCAAGAAGAGTTCCGGGTCTTGATCCGTCGCCTTTACACCGCGCCGGGAAGTGGCGAACTCCTGACCATGGATTCCAAAGCGAGGATCTTCCCACATCGGTTACGTCGCTTCATCGAGACCCGCGACCACACCTGCCGGACCCCTTATTGCGATGCCCCCATCAGGCATCTGGATCACGTGGTTCCCTGGCACGACGGCGGGACCACCACCATGAACAACGGTGCAGGGCTGTGCGAGGCGTGCAATCACAACAAGGAAAACCCCGGATGGAGTTCGAGTACTTCCAACGGCCAAACGCACACCTTGGAGGTCCGAACTCCTACCGGACACATCTATCAGTCAAAAGCGCCACCGTTGCCGGGGCACGAAAACACCCTGGCACCGGCAGGGCACGGCAGCCTCCCACTGGCAGGGCACGAACACACCCTGCCACCTGCAGGGCACGGCAGCCTATCTCCGGTCGAACATCCCCAGCCAGCACGCGTGCGCCATGCCTGGGAGAACTGCCCAACTGACTCCGCAGGATCTTGAACAGCTTTAAGCCGGGCAAGCACTCTTCAGTGCCTGGACGGACTCGGCCGGAACCTGGTCTCCGGCGTCGGCGATCTGGCGAAGGGGCGTGGTGATGTCCGACGGCACGCCTGCGGCATCGGCAGCTGTTACCAGGCCCGCCAGCACCTGCTTATCCTCGACACCCACCAATCCGTCCTGGACCACGGCGCAGATCTGCTTGGTTACTTCATCGGCAGCTGCGGTAGCGACCTTGGATGCGGCGTCACTGGCCGCGCTGGTGGCTGCTTCCTCCACGGCTCCGCAGCCCGCGAGCAGCAACACGACGGGGACGGCGGACAGGGCTGCAAGGCGACGGGTCATGACTTCAGACTAGCAATCCCACACGCAGGGCCTTTTCGCCAGCGTCGGCTCATCTATGGTCCTCTGTGCCGGCAGCCAAAGCAGACCACCGGCACAGCGCAGCAAACCTCGCCTGTCACGCGGCTTGTCTGGCCTGCAGCACAATCCTCCTGCCCGGCAGCCCAGCCCTATCGGCCCGAAATGAGTTCCTTGACGGGGCCTTCGTGCAGGGCCAGGTAGACATCGTCCCGGACCCGATTCGCTTCTGGATCGGTCATTGTCCTGGCAAGGGGACGCATCACCATCCGAATCAGGGCGTTGGACTGCCCGTCGCGGATACGGAGCCGATTCCTCGCGGCCGCGGGAAGCTCCTGGCTTGGCGTGAGTGCCATCAGTTCCACGCTTTCCAGGTCCTCAGCCCTCTCCCCCAGAGCCGAACGAACCCGGTCTCCGAGCACCTCATCGTCCACACCGCTGTCAACAACAATGGAAAGGTCTCTTCGGATCGAAGGCTTCCTGGAGGACGGTTTCCATGGTGACAGGTCCAGCATTTGCTGTTGGATCCCGGGGTCCGATGACCTGAGCAGCCTGATATCGGGAATGCCTTTGCGGAGCATGAGGGCACGGTCCAATCCCATTCCCAGGGCCAGGCCCGACCACTTTCCCGGATCCAGACCCGCATCCAGGAAGAGCTTCGGGGCCATGAGCCCGCACTCCGCCAGTTCCAGCCACTCGCCGTCGCAGCGGACGTCAATCTGCAAGCCCCCGTACGTGTAAGGGTGCGGAGACGGGACTGCCCTCCATTGAGCGTCCGGGAGTACCGCTGTCACCAAGGAATCGATCATTTCCTGGAGATGCTTGGAGCCCAGGGCAGTGGTGGAACCAACGCGCCACAAGTCCACCTGATGGGGCGTGCCGACGTGGGTGCGGTCTATGGAGTCACGCCGATAGACGAGGCCGGGGATCACCCAGAGCTCGTCCAGGGGCTGGGACGGATCAAGCCCCCGCAGGAGCGCAGGAATGGAAGCCGACGTATGGCTCCGCAACATGACCGTAGGGCTGACGTAGCGGGAATACCGTTGGTCGCGAGTGACGTCCGCCGGGCTGAAACCCAGTCGATCGTAGTTGTCAGCAACACTGACCAATGGACTGTGTCGAACTGTTTGCTGGGGCACGTTCCACTGCTCGCGTAGACCGTGCACCACGTCGCTGAGGAGCGATTGCATTGCATGGTGGCCCTGGTCGGGATTCGAAAGGTCCCGGACGTTCAAGGCTGCGTGAAGCTGTGCAGGGGTGAGATAGGTAGGCATTGCTGGTCCTTGGATTGAGATGGGTGAGGGGCTTCCTCCCCCGACCCGCTCCGCCGCCAGGACCTAGGCGCGCGCCATCCAGCCCTCGCGACCGGAGACCGGTCGGGGGCAAGTAAATCGGCGCGTCGAAGGCATGCGCCGACTCTACCCCTGTCAGGGGAACTGGCACAGCCCCGGAGCGTTTCCTTAACCCGCGGCCTACCCACCCGCGGCCTACCCACCCGCAGGCTACCGACCCGCAGGCTACCGCGGGCTACCTGTTGATGGGTTTGTTGAGAGCCAGGCTGACGGTTTGTCCGGGCGCGAGCACCCCGTTCGGCCGGTCGACAACCTCGTACCAGGAGCCAGCGGTGCCCGACAGGGGCCTGTTCGCTGAACTGAGGTCAACTACGCTGAACCGGAAGGCGACTTGCCGCTCCGTGTCTCCAACCGCCGTCGTGTACGTCAAAGGGATTCCATCAGCGTCTGCGGTGAAGGTGCCCCGGGCGCCCTCGATGGCAAGATCTCCGGGAATCAACCTCATTTTCGTGCCGGCAGGGATGGGCATGCCGGCTGAGAGGGAAGGGTTGTACATCAGCAATTGTTCGGTGGTGGACCTGAACTGGTAGCCGAGGCTGTCAAAGGAATCGCCGTCCACTGTGGTGTAGAAAATGGGCTGACCGAAGGAATTGTGGATGGTGTCGCCGGCACCTGAACGGCTGTCCACGGGCTTCTTTTGCAGCTGGATGGTGTGTCCTGAACGGATGAAGTACGTGTTGCCTTGCTCGTACACGTAAGGGACCTTGTTGGCTTCGGCCAACTGCTTGCCGCTGATTCCGAAACGGTAGGAGATCCCGTCCAGGGTGTCGCCCGCCGCGATGACGTAGCTCGTAGGGATGCCGGATGCATCCTCGGTGGCTTCTCCCGTGGCACCAGTGATTGGCCCGGGTCCCGGGATGAGGCGGAGCTTGGTTCCGGATCCGAGTGGCGTGTCAGCTACGACTCCGTTGAAGCCGGCAAGCTTCGCGGAGGAGAGCCCAAAGGAGGCCGCGACGTTGGTGAGGGTGTCGCCGTCGACCGTCGTGTAAAAGAGCGCGTTGCCGAAGGAATCGGCAACGGTATCGCCCAGCGCAGGTAGGGCGTCGTCGGCAGCGGACGCTGTGGGGGCGTGCGCCGCGGCAGTGGGTGCGTCGGCGGCGGAGTCTGTGGGGGAAGCCTCCGTGGGCATCGGCGGATTCAGGTCAGTGGGTGCATCCTGCGAGGTGCACGCAACCAACCCGGTGGAAAGAACCACCGCGACCAAGGCAGCCTTGAATCTGAATTTCACTATTCCCCCAATACGGCGTGCCGCGGCGTCATGCCCGGCAACCATTCGAGCATACTGCCGCGCTGGTCATCCGCCGCCCTGGTCATCCGCCGCTCAGGTCATCCGCTGGTCAGGCAGCCGATACACGGACACGTGGCTGCGGGACTCTGCAGTGAACTCGCTGCGGTCCCAATCGGCCCAGCGGGATTCGAGCTCAAATCCGGCTATCCGCGCCATGAGGTCGAGTTCGGCCGGCCAGATGTAACGGTGTGGAGTCCGCCCGATCTGTGCTTCGCGCCCGTCCGAAAGTTCGGGGCCGAACTGCACGTGGTGTGAGATGACGTGCTGCCGAAGAACGTCATAGGTGTCCACAAGGAGGTACCCGGGCCGGCTCACTTCCACTGTCCCGCCGTGCCCGGGCGGCAGTGAACGCAACTGCGGTACCCAGAGCTCGACGACGAACCGGCCGCCGGGTGCCAAGTGGCGGGCGGCGTTGTGGAAACACCGGACTTGTTCCTCCTGTGTCAGGAGATTGGCGATGGTGTTGAAAACCAGGAATGCCAACGTGTAATCGGCACCTATCGAAGCCTCGGCCATATCGCCCTGGACCACCGGGATGCGTTCCTCCCCCACTTTCTCGCGCAGGCTCGCGATCATCGCGTGGGATAACTCAATACCGCTGACCGGCACCCCCGCTTCCTGCAGCGGTATTGCAACCCGTCCGGTACCAATGGCAAATTCGACGGCGGGACCGCCCGCCGCAAGTTCCGACAAGACCTCTACAGTGGGACCAAGCACCCCAGGGGAGAACATTCCCTCGTCGGGAGTGTCGTACTGCTTTGCGGCATGGTGGTCCCAGAGTTGTTGCTGGTTGATCATGCTGCGAGTATCGCAGGCGACGGCGGGCAGATTGAAGGGGTCCACCCCCACCTATGCTTGTGGAATGGGAAAAGAGACCGTGGACCATAAGGCCTTGGCCGCCTGCATGATCGACATCTCGTCCGACATCCGGCGCAAGTCGCTCAACGAGACCGGCCTGCCTCCCATTTCGAACGGCATGCTCGAGATACTGCGGGTTGTTGAATCGCATCCGGGCATCACCGTTGCCGAGGTAGCGGCCCGGCTCGGCAGGCAGCTGAGCAACGTGAGCTCGCAACTGCGCGAGCTTGTGGCGGTCGGGATGGTCACCCGGGTCAAGGATGCCACGGACAAGCGTTACGTCTCCCTCCACCCAACAGACGAGTCCCGGCGGATCAAATCGCTCCTGGAGGGTTCTTGGGCGGACGCCCTCAACGCCGCGAGCGCCCGCCTGCTTCCGGAAGAACGGGAGCAGATCGCGGCGAGCCTCCCGGCGTTGGAGCGGCTGGCGTCGTTCCTGGCCGAGCCTGAACAGACGCCTGCGCCAGTTGTCACTGCCGGGGTTGGCACGCCTCCCCGGGACCGAAGCGGAACCAGTCCGGGAGCGCTGCGGTAAAGGAATCACGAATCCCGGGCGCGTTGGTTACGGTCCAATCCACCCGGCCCTTTACTTCCACTTCCTCCTTGTCCCACTCGAACCAGTTGATCATCTTGAGTTGCGGGAATTGCTGATGCGTCCCGGGGCTGAAGAGCTGGCTCCACCACGCTTCCTTGATGGCGGCTTCGGACTCGCCACCGGCTGATGGTGCGAAGAGGGCGGCCGTCTCAGGGATAGCCACGGGTTTGCCACGTTGGGTGCCGTATACGCCGTAGAAATCCGGGAGCAGGCTGTCATCACCATTGGCACCGCGGTAGTTTCCGGTGAGTTGGTCGGCAAACTTGCGGGGTTCGGGGAGTTCATTTTCACCCCATGGATATGTGTTGCCCCAGTGGTACAGCGACATGCCGACCCAGTCCACAGCGTCATCGCCCGGGTAGTAGGGCGCGTAGGAGTCATCGTCCATGGTCAGTGCGGAGTCGCCGTTGGTGTCCAGGGCGGCAAATTCCGGCGTGCCTGGTTTGGCTTCGAACTGCCCTCCGGCGAAGGGGTAGCCGCCGCCGTAGTTGGGCGCCCACATCATTGCCGACCCCGGCGCGGTGGAGTGCACGGCGTTGGCAAGCGTCTGGAAAGCTTCCTTATACGCTTGGGGCTGCTGGGACCAGGCGTACCAGGAACCGTTCATCTCGTGGGCGAACCGCACGATGACGGGGACACCGTCGTCGTTGAATTCGGCGAGGTCCTTCGCCAAGGCTGCGGCGGTTTCCTCAGTGATGGTGGCAAGTCCATTGTGCGGTTCCAGCGTCAAAAGCATCATCTGGCCGTCGGCCCGAATCTGTTCTACTGCCCGCCGGAGATCATCCTCGTCCTTGGTAGTCAGCGGAAAGCCGGTGAACGAGACGCTGACTGCCGGTTTTTGGCCCAGGTCCTTGGCGAAATCGGCCAGCGATTTGTTATGCCAGTCCAGGTTTACGCCGAACAGTGCGCCGGACTCCGGAGCGAGGGCAGCACGGGGAAGGACTTCGCAGGCTTTCAACCCGGATGCGGTTTGGGCTTGCTTTTCCGTCAGGCCATTTGCGAAGTTCACTGCCGCAATTCCAAGGACTGCCAGACCAATCACAGCAGGCAAGGCAAAGGCCCGCCACAGTTCGGCGCGGTTAGCCTTCCGGGCATCCCGACCCGCTTCCGGTTGTTCCCCCACGATAAATCCCAACCCTTTCCCGCCTGCGGTTTTCCCCATCCTAGTAAGGTGCCTGCCTTTGATGGAACTGGGACGCATCTCACTGTCTGATCGCTTACGCCTGCATCTCAAGGTATTTATACTTTTATAAGTATTACTACTTTCAAGAATGGGTGACGCGTGGCATCACAAGTACTGGGGACATCGGGCACTCAAGCCCCAACAAGCAACGGGACCCAGCCGGGCGGGAAAAACAGCAAAAGCATCGGCTGGCGGGCCCTCCCCTTCCTGGCCCTCGCCCAGTTCATGGTGGTCCTGGACGGCACCATCGTGAACCTGGCGCTCCCCCGGCTCCAGCTGGAAATGGGCATCAGCGACTCCACCCGCTCATGGGTGGTCACGGCCTACGCCCTGGTTTTCGGCGCCTTCCTGCTGCTGGGCGGGCGGATCTCCGACTTCTGGGGACGGAAGCGGACCTTCATCACCGCCTCAGCAGGCTTCGCAGTGGCATCGCTCATCGGAGGTCTGGCCCAGCAGCCCTGGGAACTGATCGGTGCCCGCGCCCTGCAAGGCATCTTTGCAGCGCTCCTCGCCCCGGCCGCCCTGGCGCTCCTGACGGTGGCCTTTCCCGGCGGCAAGGACCGCGGTACCGCCTTCGCCATCTTTGGATCCATCAGTGGCGTCGGCGCAGCGGTGGGTGTCCTGCTGGGCGGCTTCCTGACCGAGTTCGTCTCATGGCGGTGGTGCTTCTTCGTCAATGTCCCCATCGCGATCATCGCGCTGATCGGCGTGTGGACTTTGGTGGGTGAAAGCAAAGCCGGAGGTTCCACCAAATACGACTGGCCCGGCGTCGTTCTTGCCGCTTTGGGCCTGGGCTCCCTGGTCTACGGCTTCGCCAACGCCGAGCACGGTTGGGGTGCAGTGGAATCCTGGGGCTTCATCGCGGCAGGTGTGCTGTTGCTGGTCCTGTTCGTCGCCGTCGAGCGCAAGGTCAAGAACCCCCTGCTGCCGCTGCACGTGGCCACCGAACGCAACCGCGCCGCTGCCTTCCTGGCCTCTTTCCTCGCCGGTGCAGTACTGATCGGCGGCATCCTCTTTATCAACTTCTATCTCCAAATTGTCCTGGGCTTCGCGCCGTTCGCGGCCGGAATCGCGTCGTTGCCCATGACAGTGGTGCTGATCATCACGGCGGGCATCGTTGCGAAAAACCTGCCAAAGCTGGGCGCCAAAATCCCGAGCGCACTTGGTCCGGTCTTCATGGCCGCAGCCATGCTGTGGCTCACCCAGGTCACGCCGGATGGGACGTATGCGGTAAACATGCTGCCTGCGTTGATCCTGATGGGCATCGGGCTGGGCCTGGTTTTTGTCCCCATGCAGAACCTCGCCCTCTTCGGCGTCGATAAGGACGACGCCGGAGTGGCCAGCGCCCTGGTCAACGCGTCACAGCAGATTGGCGGCTCGCTGGGCATCGCACTCTTCAGCGCCATCGCAGCCGCAGCCACCGTGGCCGCCGGCGGTGAGCCCCTGGCAGCGCTGACCGCGGGCTACTCGATGGTGTTCCTTTGGGCGGCCGGCGTAGCGGTTTTGATCGTACCGATCGCATTCCTCCTGATCAGGATCGCTCGTAAAACCTTCAGCGGAACAGGCGATACCCCGCACGTCCACTTGGGCTAGCTGCACGGCGCCGGCGCCGCATCGCGGGCGCCGGCGCCGATTTCTGCCTGCTGGGCCACACCAGGAATGGTTATTCATCCCGCCGGCGCGGGGCCGGTTTCCAAGCGGGTGATGCGGTCCGGGAGGGGTTTCGGGATGACGCCCGGCCAGGAACCGTCACGCTTGAAGTTCATGAGGTTCCGGGCCCCTTCGGGGTCGTCAGCGCTGAGTGGGATGATGACGGTGCTGTGTTGCGACGGAGTGGCCGAGG
Organism: Arthrobacter sp. TmtSoilC79; assembly: GCF_059739405.1. NCBI lineage: Bacteria > Bacillati > Actinomycetota > Actinomycetes > Micrococcales > Micrococcaceae > Arthrobacter > Arthrobacter sp. TmtSoilC79. The sequence goes on from NZ_AP046051.1 coordinate 4,369,803, forward strand.
TCTTCGGGCTGACCCAGGCCGAGCCAACAGCTGCGGCTGCAAGGTCGAAAAACGGCTCCCCGTCAGCGGTACTCGCGCTGATCTGGATCTGGGTGTTCGGCATGTAGCCTTCCCCCACAGCCCAAACGTTGCGGATGATGTAGTCGATGAGCAAGTCGCCGTAGACGAGGGTGTATCCGGGTTCAATGGCGAACGCCACGGCGTACCCGGTGTTTCCCTTCACGTTCGGCGGCCCTCCGCCGGTAAAGCTGGTGACCGAAATTCCGGGGATGGCATCTATGGCCCCGCGGGCTTCGGCGATGGTCTGTCCACTGTCCGCGTCGTGTGGGATGGACTGTGAGGACGCCTCGGGCAATGGCACCGGAGCGGCACACGAGACGAGCGACAGAAGGATAACGGCAATCAGGGCAGCCTGGGTAGCGGTTCGGTTGGCGCGGCTCATTGCTCCACTATGTATTCATTGATTTTGAATCCGAGGCCGACCCGCCGACGCGCTCCGGCACGTTGGTTGGCAGCAGGCAATGACCAGATCCCACCGCAAACCGAACGATACTGGGATCATGCACAATCAAGAGCTGCACTACCTGCACGGCTTGGACGAGTTGCTGGCGGACCCCGAATCCCTGACCATGGCGAGGGTAGCGGAATATCTGGCCACAGTTCGCGTGGCAACTGCGAACTGGTTCGGTCGGACCGGCCGCGCCGAACGTTCGGCCTGGATCGATCGCGACGGCACGGGCTGGCGCGTGTGGGACACTGACGAGCGCGCTGGGATCATGGACTTCTCAATACTTCGTACCGAGTCGGAAACAGAGGCGCTCGGCAGCTTTCTCCGCCGGGCCCGGTATCACTTCGATCAAGACAAAACGGCGGTCCGGCGCGGCTTTTGACGCAGGCCGGGTCGCTTCACTGGTCGCCAACGTGGGATTCGGGCCGTAGGAATGGTGCCACGCCTGGACCTCATCACAAGCCCGCCGCAACAGCCCGCGGAACGGAATTGTAGATCACGACGACGGCAGCCTTACGTAATGATTGACATGACATAACTCACATTCTGTAAGCTGATTTCGTAGTCAGGCAACGGCTTCCTTCGCTCTACCCCGGGGAGGTCCCCCATGGCCCCGAATTCACTCAAGGCCGAGAATCTCATGGCCCACGGCGTTGCGCTCTCGGCAGCCAGTATCGCCAGACGACGAGCCGCTGCACAGCACGGAAACCACAACGCGGCAAACAAGCCCGATGCCCTCCTTGGAGCGATAGCAGTCCGGCAGCTGTTCCACCGCTGGCCGTTGGTGCCGTCCCGTGAACTGGAACGCATCCGCCACGTCCTCATTCACTGCGACCAGCTCGGCTCACCGGATACACATCACTTGTCCGAACCGGCACAGGCGCTGCTGGACCTGATCAACTGCGAGCTGGAGCGCCGACGTTTAGTGGGGGTCCAGGGCGTAGCGGGGGTCCAGGGCGTAGTGGGGGTCCAGGGCGCCGACGGGAGCCGGCCGGCTGATTTGGACCAGCCTGCCGGTGGGGATCCGTCTGCCGGCGGGGATCACATCAGCTCCGACGTCGCCTAGTACGGGCATTGGTACCTGCCGGAATGGACTGCTCCACGTCACGGCACGCGCTGCTCCGCCTACTTATTTGCGGTGGTCCGCATGGACGCCTGAAGCTCGCCGAGTTCCGCGAGGACGGCTGAACAGTGGGCGCAGCGTTCAGTGTGCTCCCGCACCCTGGCTTGGGCGTTTCCGCGCAGTCCGTTTCTAACATACCTGCCCAGATACCGCAGGTATTCGGTGCAGGACTGGACAGTGGCCTGGCCGACGTGCTTCTGCAGGTACATCTGGCGGAGGCCCTCGCGCGCCCGTATGGCCAAGGCGGAGAGCGCATTCGGGGTCAGGCCAAGAAGCGGACCAGCCTGCGCGGGTTTCAGTCCTTCGACGTCGACGTACCAGAGCACGTCCTGCCAGCGCCTGGGCAGCTCGCGGAAAGCACGCACCAAAATGATGGACTCGTGGGTCCCAAGGACGTGGTCGTCGCCGGAAAAAGCAAAGGCATCCACGGTACCCGAGTCGATCAGGACCAGCCTTGTTGCTTTCTGGTTCTTCCGGTGGGCCATCCGCCGGATTGTGGTCAACAGGTAGGACCGGAACGACTCCACCGGACCGCGGCCCTCAACGATCGCTTGGAAGACGGCGGCGAACGCTTCGCCCACAATGTCTGCGGCATCGCTGGGGTTGTCTGATTCCGCGCGGGCCACGAAACCTCCCACCCGCCGGTAACGGATGAACAGTTCGCCGAAGGCGGCAACGTCACCGCCACGAACCAATGCCAGCAACTGTTGGTCGTTCAATGGTTGGGCGGAAGCAGGGTCACCGCGGTTTGGGCAGGGCAGGGCTTGGGCGGACATGACGGCCTTTCAGGGTAGGGAGGCATGGATCAGGGTTGGAGGGAACTGCTGTTCTGCAGCCCTGATGAGGGCGCATTCAAGGAAGGCCCCGCCCAATGCGCAATGTCCGGCATCGGACGGGGCCGCGTGAAAGGTGCTGAAATACCCCCGCAAGTACCCCCGGCTGGTACCTCCGCCTGGTACCTCCGCCTGGTACCTCCGGCGGGGGTGGTCGGTTACGGGAGGGCCGCTACGACGTCGATCTCCACCAGGAAGTCTCCCAGGAACGAACCCACGGTGGTCCGCGCCGGGTAAGGGGCAACGACGTACTTTTCGTAGACGGCGTTGAAGCCGTCGATGTCACGGCGTGGGTGATGCAGGTGCACGGTGGCTTTGACCACGTGGGAGAAGTCCAGGCCGTGCGCGCCAAGTACTTTGGCCAGGTTCTCCATGGCCCGGATGGTCTGTTCCTCGATGGTGATTCCTACGCGCTCGTCCGTAGTGGGATCGTGGGGCGTCTGGCCGGCCGTGTACAGGAATCCGTTGGCCACGATGGCCTGGGAGTAAGGGCCGGCCGGGCTGGGTGCGAGGTCGGTGACCACCTGTTGACGCGTCATGTTGGTGATGCCTTTCGTTAAGCGGAGGGGACGTGTGCTGCGGAACGCACACTGGACAAATGTTTGGGGGTTACAGAACTTTTGAGAGGAATGCCTTGGTGCGGTCGTGTTGGGGGCTGCCCAGGACTTGCTCGGGTGGACCGCTTTCCACCACTACGCCGCCGTCCATGAACACCACTTGATCGGCAACCTGGCGCGCGAAACCGAGCTCGTGCGTGACCACCACCATGGTCATTCCGGCCTCCGCCAGGGACTTCATCACGTCCAGGACTTCGCCTACCAGCTCCGGGTCAAGGGCCGAGGTGGGCTCGTCGAAGAGCATCAGCTTGGGCTTCATGGCCAGCGCCCTGGCGATCGCGATGCGCTGCTGCTGACCGCCGGAAAGCTCCTGCGGGTAGGAGTGGCCGCGGTTGCCCAAGCCCACCCGGTCCAGCAGCACCTGCGCCTCCACCACCACTTCACGGCGGGGCCGGCCCAGAACATGCACCGGTGCCTCGATGATGTTCTCCAGGACGGTCATGTGCGGGAAGAGGTTGAAGCGCTGGAACACCATGCCGGCATTGAGCCTCGAGCGGGCTGTCTGGCGTTCCTTCATTTCGTAAAGCTTCCCGTTGCGCTCGGTGTAGCCCACCAGGTGCTCGTCGACGTAAAGCCGTCCGGCGTCGACTTTTTCAAGGTGGTTGATGCACCGCAGGAACGTGGTCTTGCCGGAACCGGACGGGCCGATCAGGCAGGTCACCGATCCCTTTTCAACCCTGAGGTCAATGCCTTTCAGGATTTCGATAACACCAAAGTTCTTCCGGACGCCCCGGGCTTCCACCATGGCCGTTGTCATCATGCTGTCCTTGTCCTGGGCTTGCGGATCCGTCGCGGTGCTGCATCAAAGCCGCGCCCGTACCTGCGTTCGAGTTTGTTTTGGAAGAAGCTCAGGACGGTGGTCATGAGCAGGTACCAGAGGCTGGCAACAATGAGCAGCGGGATGGTTTGGTAGTTGTTCGCGTAGATGATCTGGGCTGAGTAGAGAAGGTCGGAGATCGCAAGGACGCTCACCAGGGACGTGCCCTTCAGCATGGAGATGACCTGGTTGCCGGTGGGTGGCAGCACCACGCGCATGGCTTGCGGCAGGATCACCCGGCTCATGAGCTTCCCGCCGCTCATGCCCAGTGCACGGGCGGCATCGTATTGTCCCTTGTCCACGGAACCGATGCCGCCACGGATGATTTCGGCCATGTAGGCTGCCTCGTTCAAGGACAACCCCAGGAGCGCGGCCCCCAACGGGGAGATCAGGACGTTCGCTGATCCGAGGACCACTGACGGTCCGCCGAACGGAAGCCCGAAGGCAATCACCGGGTAGAGCGCTGCAATGTTGTACCAGAAGATCAACTGGACCAGCAGGGGCGTACCCCGGAAGAACCAGATGTAGCCGCGGCTGATGGTGCTCAGGATGGGGTTGTCGGAGAGCCTCATGATCGCCAGCAGCGTGCCAAGGGCGATACCCACCGTCATTGACACGACAGTGAGCACGATCGTCAGCCCGGCGCCGGCCAGGATCTGCGGGGCGAACAAGTAGGAGGCCACCACGTCCCACCTGTAGCGCTGGTTGACTGCGACGTCCCACGCGGCCCCCAAAGCCACCAGGACGAGGACCACAGCCAGGACCAAACGCACCGGATGTTTCAAGGGCACCACGGGAATCGCATCACCGGAAACCACTGCTGCGGAATCCTTGGTATCTGGAGTTGAGGGTTGCTGCTGCATAGCCACTGCCTCTTGTTTGGGAGTTTTCACTACTGGGTTCGAATTCAACTACTGCGCGACGTTGACGCGGGCTTCGGTGATGGCGCTGGTTTCAAGCCCGTACTTCCCAAGGACCTTGATGTATGAGTCGCTCTTGATCACGGCATCCAGTGCGGCGGAGACGGATTTCACCAGGCCGGATTCCTTCGGCACGCCCACCCCCACGGGAGCGAACTCGTAGGTGTGGGCAATCTCGATCTGCGGATTTTGGGTGGCGGCAAAGTTCAGGATGGGCGAGTCGGCCAGCACAGTGTCCAGTCGTCCGCTTCCCAGCGCGGAAATCGCCTGCCGGGTGTCCTGGAATTCACTCTTCTGGATGGCGTCCTTGCCGGCGGCAGCACAGGCAGCGTCGTAGTCGGGAACGTTGACGGTCAGCTGGTAGGAGCCGGTCAACAGGCCAACCTTCTTGCCGCAAAGCGCGTTCTGGTCCTTAATGCCTGCGGGATTGCCCTTGGGTACGGCGATCGCGCTGCCGATCTGCATGTAGTCGACAAAATCCAGGACTTCCATGCGTTTCTCCGTGGGGGTCATGGAGGACACGGTCATGTCATAACGGTTTGCCGCCAGGCCGGGAATGATGGAGTCGAAGTTGGCCACCTGGATCTCCACCTTGACACCCAATGCCTGGCCGATGAGACGGGCCACGTCCGGGTTGGTCCCGGTCATTTCCTGTGTGCCTTCGCGGTAGAACTGGGTTGGCTGCTCGTTGGTGGGGATGGCCACGCGCAGCACTTTGGATGTCTTGATGGATTCCGGAAGGAGCTCGACGGCGGCCTGGTTCACTTCCAGCGCGGGCACGCCTGTGCCTGCTGCTGCGGTTCCGCCGGAAGAGTCCGACGCCGGTGCGTTGCCGGCGGGGTTGCAAGCCGTCACTGCCAGCATGATCGCTGCTGTCAGAACGACGACGGGTAAGGCACGTTTGGTGCAGCGGGGTGCGGAGACATTCGTCATCAGGGAGTCCTCAGGTGTGCAAGGCCCATGGGGTCGGCCTTGGGGGTTGGTTGGGTGCGGGTGAACGCTTCATTGCGGTGCCGGATCAGGTCCCGGCCTTCGGTACGCAGTTCTTCAACGGTGGATACTCCCAGGAGCATCATGGTGCGGGTGATTTCGGATCGGAACATTTTCAGGACATGGGCCACGCCGGCTTCCCCGGCGGCCGCAAGCCCATAAAGATAGGGGCGCCCGATGGAACAGGCATCAGCACCCAGCGCCAGGGCCTTGACCACGTCCGAACCCCGGCGGATGCCGCCGTCGACGATGATTTCCAGCTGCCCGGCAGCCCTGTCCACGATGTCCGGAAGGACATCCAGCGCAGTGGCCATGTGGTCCAGTTGCCGTCCGCCGTGGTTGCTGACCTGGATGGCGTCGATGCCCAGCGCAACAGCCAGCGCGACGTCGTTCGGATTGACCACGCCTTTGAGGATGATCGGCCCGTTCCAGCGTTCGCGCAGATCCTGGATGTCGTCCCAGTCCGTGGGTTCGTAGGAACCGGCCAGCAGCGTGCGCCACATGTCCGGGGAGCTGGCCAAAGGACCCTCCGGGATGTCGGCATCGAGGTTGGGGAAAGCTATGGCGTCGTTGGCCAGGAACCCCAGCGCCCAGGCAGGGTGCAGCATTCCTTCCACCACGGTTTTCGGTTTGATGGACGGAGGTGCGGTAAACCCGTTGCGGTAGTCCCGCTCCCTGTGGCCGATGGCCCGGCAGTCAACGTTGACCAGCAGGGCTTCGTAGCCGGCCGCGGACACGCGGTCCAGGACGGCCTGCAGCAGCGCTTTGTCCGGCGTGGGCTCCAGGTTGAACCACCGGCGGAGGCCCGGCGCAGCGGCACTGACATTTTCCATGGTGGTGGTGCTGAGGTGGGCCAAGCCGTAGGGAATGCCATCGGCGAGCGCGGCCCGGGCCGCCGCGGACTCACCCTGGGGGTGGAACAGGCGCGTCCCGCCTGTGGGCGAGAGGGTCACCGGCATGGAGACGGGTCCGCCCAAGAGCGTTGAGCTGAGGTCCAGGTTGTCCACGGATCCCCACTTGGGAAGGAAGGACCACTCATCGAACGAGGACCGGTTGCGCCGGAGCGAAACCTCGTCCTCGCCCCCTCCTTCGATGTAGTCGAAGATGCTTTTGGGAAGGCGCTTGGCTGCCAGCTTCCGCATGTCCTCCACGCTGTAGCATTTCCGGGCCAGGCGCTCCCCGGTGGAGCGGGCCGGTCCCTGCACCGAGGCGAGTGCCTTGATGTCTTTGAATTTCATGGGAGTCCTCTGGGTTCATGCCGGGCTTACCGCCCAGCTCCTTTCCCAATAGTGACGTAGATCTCATGTCCTCTATATGTGAAATCCTCCACAAGATCACAAATAGCCCTGTGATAACGTCCAGCTATGGACGCAGCCCAGCAACCCGGGATCCAGCAGGCGGCAGTACGGCTCTCCGATTGCATCCAGCTGATGCAAGCGGACCTGGTCAACGCCAACCCCACCCCGGAAAACCTGGGCCATCCCGTATCGGACGTGCTGATGTACGATCCCCTGGACCACTGGTCCAGCGTGGATGACCGCATCATCCTTGCCGTCGGATGTACCTACGGCTCACCGGACTTCGATCAACTCCTCCACCGGGCAGCGAACAGCAACGCCGCTGCAGTGATCGTCAAAGCGCACGGAGCAAAGATGGAGCATCTCCGCTCGGCCGCCCTGGACTATGGACTTTCCGTGCTGGTGGCACCGGATAACGCGGACTGGACACGGCTGGTGGCACTGGCAAGGGCCTCCGTCATGGGTGCCGCGGCCGACTCAGTGGCCGGGGTCCGGCTGGGAGACCTCTACGCTTTCGCCAACGCCGCGGCGTCCATCACCAACGGCGCCGCCAGCATCGTGGATCCGCTGGGCCGCATCCTTGGCTACTCCACCCTGCCGGGCCAACCCATCGATGAGTTGCGGCGCATCACTACGCTCACCTTGGAAGAGACCACCCCTCCGGCGTTCGACCAGGACTTCAAGATCGTCTACGCCGCCCCGGGAGCGGTGCTGGTGCCGGCGCCCGAGGACGGCATGGCCCGCCTTGCGCTCGCCGTCCGGGCCGGAGGCGAGCTGCTGGGTTCCATCTGGATCATCGATCCCGGCGAGGAAAACCGGGCGGCTGCGCTTAACGCACTGGACCGGATGGCGCCGCTGGCCGGTTTGCACATGCTGCATGCCCGCTCCGCTTCGGACTTCGGGGAGCGACGCAACGCGGACCTGATCCGAACACTCATGGACGACACTCCGCACGCCGCGTTCGCCGCCGCCCAACTGGGACTGGACACTGCCAACGGGCTGGCCGTAGCAGCGTTTTCGATTGTCCGCCCGGAGACCGGAAGCCTGGAATCCGTCCGTGACATCCACCGGCTCCTGCATCTGGTGACCACGGTGTGCAATGTCCAGTTCGGCACCGGCCACAGCGCTCTGCTGGGTTCAGTGGTTTATGCGCTCCTGCCGGGCGGCAAGGGGAACTCGCCCCGGGCGGTGCATGGACGGATCATCCAGGAAATCCAGGCGTACTCGCACACCATCAGCTCCTACCCGGTCATCGCCACGGTAGGGGGCATCGCCGATGGCATTGAGGATCTTCCCCGATCCCGGTCCGAGGCAGTCCAGACGCTGAACCACCTGCTGAACCTGCACACCCGCAGCGGGAAGGGCCGGGGTGCCGGCAACTCGCGCAGTGGGAACGCACGGGTGTCCGGGAATCCGCCGGGGGTTGCCCTCTATGAGGACTTCCAGATCCCATTGAACCTGATCAAAGTGGGGGCGTTCATCGAGGAGAACGGGCTGGACGGCACGGATGAGATCGCCAGGATCCAGGCACGGGATGCCGAGCAGCAAACAGACTACCTGGACACCCTCCGCGCCTATCTGGCGAGCAACGGCAACATCTCGGCCATGGCCGCACAACTCCATGTCCACAACAACACGGTCAGGTACCGCGTGACCCGCCTGGCCGAGGACTTCAACCTGGACCTGGCGGATCCGCAGAAACGGCTCTGGCTGTGGCTGCGCCTGACCACCATGGACCTGGCCTCGAAGTGAGCCCGGTTCACAGTTATCCCACGCAGCCCGCGCCTTAGCGGATGATGGGAAGTCCCGCCGTCGGGAAGAGGCTGGGGAAGATCGACGGCGGTGGCACCGGTACCGTTTCGAGCGGAACAGTAACGGTGTCGGCGCCCACGGTGACCACGTGTTCCCGCACCTCAATGTGCAGGGGTTCGTCGCTGTAGCCGGGTCCGGAGACGAGCGTGAGCCCGATTGAACCCTGTGCCAGGTCTACGGCCAGCAGCCGTCCCTGGACCTTGAGCCGGAACGACAGCCCTTCCCATTCCACGGGAAGGCGCGGATCGAAGCGCAGCACCTCGCCCTGGTCCCGCATGCCCGCGAAACCACAGACCAAGGAGCTCCAGATCCCTCCGGTGGAGGCGATGTGGACGCCGTCGATCGTGTTGCCGTGCGAGTTGTCCAAGTCGATGAACAGGGCCTCGGTGAAGTGCTGGAGCGCGACGTCGCCGTAGCCCACCTCGGCGGCCATGATGCCCTGGACGCAGGCGGACAAGGTGGAGTCGCCTGTAGTGATGGGATCGTAGAAGTCGAAAGCTCGCTGCTTTTCCTCGGCTGAGAAGTCCTGCCACTGAAGGAACATCGCCAGTACGGTATCGGCCTGCTTGAGGACCTGGTGCCGGTAGATGACCAGCGGGTGGAAGTTCAGCAACAACGGGTACTTGGACTTGGGGGTGTTCCAGTCCCACGGCTCCAGTGTCATGAAGTCGTTGTCCTGGCTGTGGAGCTGCAGGTGTGGATCGTAGGGCAGGGACATCCGCTCCGCGGCCTGGCGCCACACCAAACGCTCGGTGTCGGCAATGCCCTCGTGTTCCAACGCAGCGGCGGCGCGGAGGTTAAAGCGCGCCATCACGTTGGTGTACAGGTTGTCATTGACCACCGCCGTGTACTCATCCGGGCCGGTGACGCCGTGGATGTGGAACATGCCGTCCTTGCCGAAGAAACCCAGCGATGCCCACATGCGGGCTGTCTCGATCAGCAGGTCCGCACCCAGTTCGTCGCGGAAGGTGGCATCGGCGCTGGCCCACTCATACCGGTTGGCCGCAAAGGCAATCGCCGCGGCAATGTGGAACTGGGCAGTTCCGGCCGCGTAGTAGGCGCTGGCTTCAAGGCCGTTGATGGTCCGCCAGGGGAATAATGCACCGTCCACGCTGAGTTCCTTGGCCCGTACCCGCGCATCGGGCAGCATGGCGTGCCGCGATTCCAGGACTTTCCGGGCACCACGGGGATTGGTGTACGTCAGGTAGGGCAGGAGGTAGATCTCCTGGTCCCAGAAGTAGTGGCCCTCGTAGCCGGAGCCGCTCACGCCCTTCGCCGGGATGCCCGCCACCCCTGCACGCGCGGTGGCCTGTGCCAGCTGGAAGAGTCCCCAGCGGACCGCCTGCTGCATTTCTGGCTGGCCACCGACCAGGATGTCGGCCGTGGTCCAGTACTCGTCGTAATGCGCCTTGCTCTGGGCCAGGATGTCCGCGAACGGCACCAGGTTCGCTTCGGCGTCGGCCGCCAGGCTTTCGCCCCGGTCTTCGGCGTCAGAGGACCCGGCCACCACGTAACTGACCGTTTTCTCCAAACGGAACGTCTCGCCGTCGTGGATTGCCAGAACGTAGCGGACGGATGAGTCGTCCTCGCCCACCAGGGTCTCGAACGGCTGGCCTTCGGCCGAGATCCAATGGTCCACGGCCATGGCGACGCGCTGGCGCGATTCGGAGGTCTCCCAGGCGAGGCGCAAGGAACCGTCGGCACCTTGAAGGTGCAGGGGCAGCAGCACACGCCCGGCGTGCCGGCCCGAACGGCGGGGGTCGTGGGCCGAGTGGTCCTCCACAGGCTGGTCCTGACGGTTCACAATGCCGGAGGTGATGTCCGCGGACACCACCCGGTCAGCCGTCAGAGACAGTTCCAGGCCCAGGCACCCGCGCGAATCGAATCCCACTGCGCGTCGCTCCACCGTGGTGACGGTAGCGCCCGAGCGGCAGGCCCAGGTGATGGATTCTTCGTAGATGCCTGTGGAAAAGTCGACGCTGCGGTGGTAGTCAACCACGGCAGACTCCGCCAAGCTCAGGGCTTCGCCATCAATGGAAACCGTGAAGTTGTTGGCATCGGGAACATACACAATCCGCTGGCCGGTCCGGGCAAAACCGTAGGCATTCTCGGCATGCTTGATATCCCAGATCTCGTGGAAACCGTTGATGAACGTACCGGGAAGTTCGGAATCGCCCGCTGTTGAATGCGAGCCGCGGATGCCAAGGTGGCCGTTGCCAAGCGCGAACAGCGTTTCCAGCGTCCCCTCGTCACCGGGGACGTGGATATTCTCCACGAGCTTCCAGGGCTCGCAGGGGAAGCGCAGCCGATCGGTGCTGATGAGTGCCATGGGCGGTTGAAGTCCTTCGAAAAAGTAGGGTCAGAGAAGATCGTTGAGGTCGTCGACCACCAGCGTGGCGCCGGCGTCGAGCAGTGTCTGGCGGCCCGCCCCGCGGTCCACACCGATCACGGCGTAAAAATTGGCGCCTGCACCGGCTTGGACGCCGGACACCGCGTCCTCCACCACAATGCATTCCTCCACAGGCACGCCCAGGATGCCCGCGCCATAGACGTACGTGGCCGGGTCCGGCTTACCGGGAAGTCCGACGGCGGCAGCCACCTGGCCGTCCACCACCACCTCGAAGTGGTGGTCAAGGCCGGCGGCCTTCAAGACAGCCGGCGCGTTCCGGGAGGACGAAACTACCGCCACCTTCAATCCAAGCTCCAGCGCGGCGTTGATGAACTTGACCGACCCCTCGTAGGGTTCTACACCGCGGGAGTTGACGATCTCGTTGAAGATGGCGTTCTTGCGGTTGCCCAGGCCCTGCACGGTCTGGTTCGCGGGGTCGTCGTGGACCGGGCCTTCTGGCAAGGTGATGCCACGGGATGCCAGGAAATCACGCACGCCATCGAACCGTGGCTTGCCGTCGATGTGGTCGAAGTAGTCACTCTCCCGGTACCCCTGCGGGTGACCGGCTTTGGCCAGATAGTCATCGAAAAGCTCCTGCCACGCATGCTCGTGCACCACGGCAGTGGGCGTCAGCACGCCGTCGAGGTCGAACAACAGTGCTGAAGCGCCTGTCCAGGCATTACGAAGATCAGTCATGTGCAGTAATCCGTTCAGCGCTTGTGGCGCGTGGTTTTGCGTTCGATGAGCTTGGTATCGAGCAGATGGTTGGAGGGCTGGTGGGGGGTTTCGGTATTCAGGAGTCGTTCGCACAGCAGGTTTGCTGCGAAGGCGCCTTGGTCTGCCACGGGCTGCGCCACGGTGCTCAAACCAAGGAACCCGCTCATGGGGTGGTTGTCCATTCCGATCACTGACACGTTCTTGGGCACGGATAAACCGTATTCGCGGAGCGCCTTCAACGCACCGAACGCGGCTTCGTCGCAATGTGCGAACACCGCCGTGGGGCTCGCGCCGCGGGCGATGAGTTCCGTCATTGCCCGCCGGCCGTCATCGATGCTTGGCCCCGCACACACCACAAGGTCCGGGTGGACGGTGAGGTGGTGTTCATCCAGTGCACGCTTGAAGCCGCGGAACCGTGGAGTCTCCGTCGCAACCGGGTGTTCATTGCTCGAGAGAACGGCCAAGTCCCAATGGCCCAGCCCCAGCAGGTGTTGGGTTGCCTGCCAGGCTGCGTGTTCGTCATCGATAGCTACATTGTCCCACGGAACATTTTCCATGCCCACGCTGGCTATCGCCAGTCCGCACGCCTCCAGCGCGGCCACCTCGCCGGGCACCAGGTCCATGGTGAGCAGGAGGAGCCCGTCCACTCTCTGCGCGAGCTTTCCCAGGTCCGCGAAGAACTGCCGCCGCACGCTGTCCTGGTTGCGCAGGCTGATCAGTACCGTGTCATAGCCGCTGTCGCCGAGGACTTCCTCAGCTGCCTCCACGGCCTGGGCGAAGAACCAGGAGGTGGCAGTGGGTGCCACGATGGCCACTGAACCCGTCCTGCCGGCCGCCGGCCTGGACGCTGCAGCCAGAGCCTTGTAGCCCAGCTTGGCGGCAGCACCGGCTGCCTGTTCTTGTTCCCGTTCGGAAACGTTCGGGAGGTTCCTGAGGGCCCGGGATACCGTGCAAATGGACAACCCGGAGAGGACGGCCACGTCCTGGATTGTCGCCCTGTGAGTGCTAACCATGCAACACGGCCTCAGCCCTTTCCACGCTCGCCTAACGCCTTCGCGTGCGACCCGTACCGGGTCACCAGCCAAAAGTGTAAGCGCTTACAATTTTGTCATTCAATAGAGTGCGGCCGAATGCGAAATTGTGACGCGAATCTCACCAAGAGATTGATTTGGGAGCCCGGATGCCGTCTAATCCGGGGATCAAACCCAGAACATCAACCCGTAACTTCGACCCGGAACATCACCCCAGAACTTCATCCCAAGACGTAGAACTTCAGGAACGCACTGACGTCCACCAGCTCCGGCGGTTCGATCCTGTGGCCCATCCCCGGATAAGTCCGTGCCGTCAACGCGACGTTGGCTTCCAGCCATTCCGCAGTGTGGGCGATCGCGTCCTCGTTGATCACGGGGTCGCCCTTATCCCGTCCCCAGAAGAACGGGGGCGGGCTGTCAAAGGACTCGCTCAGGGCAAGGAGGTCGTTCTCCAGCACAAAGCCGGACAGGCCCACCGTGGCCTTGAAGGCCTGGGGCCGCAACCGCAGGAGCGTACTGGCCATGGCCATACCCTGCGAATACCCCAGCAGGCTAACGCTGCTGTGATTGTCCTTGACCGAGTTGATCCAGTTGAACACCGCGTTGGTGGACGCAATCACATCAGCAAAGTCGTTGGTAAGGAAGTAGTCCAACAGGAACCAGCCGTAGTCATCGCCGATCACTTTCGGACCGCGAAGTGCAGCGCACGTGAACTCGCCGGGAAGATGCGGAAAGAGGTCCACCATGCGTTGCTCGCTGGTTCCATAACCGTGCATCATCACCAGCAACGGAGTGCCCGCGCGCTGGCTTTCGGGCTTTGACCACACCACTGAATCCATGGGCATGAGCCTAGTAGACTGGCGCCATGACTCCGCAGGAACTGGCCAACCTGGCTCATCTGCGGCGCGCCCGCGACTTCATTGACCGCGAGTATGCGCGTCCTCTGGATGTGCCCACCATGGCCGCCGGAGCACTCATGTCCCCCGCGCATTTCTCCCGCCAGTTCAAGGCCGCCTACGGCGAATCCCCCTACAACTACCTCATGACCCGGCGGATCGAACGGGCCATGGCCCTGCTCCGGGCGGGCACCAGCGTCACGGACGCCTGCATGGAAGTCGGCTGTACGTCGCTGGGCTCCTTCAGCACGCGATTCACGGAAATCGTTGGCATCAACCCCAGCGAATACCGCTCGCGCGAACACCACGCCGTCAAGGCCATGCCTTCCTGTATCGCCAAGCAGCACACGCGGCCCGAACGAAATGGGGGCAAAACTTCGGCTCCGGCTTCGGCTCCGGTTTCGGCTCCTGATGGACTGAGCAGGATTGAAGAAGCGCCCGCGCCACAGCTGCAATAGCGTGTGAGTCATGAACATTTCATTGAAGTATGCACATGTCACCGTCAACGATGTGGATGAGTCGCTCGCCTTCTACCGCGACGCCCTGGGTTTCGACGTAAGGAACGACGTCGGCTCGGATGGCCAGCGCTGGGTCACCATGGGCAGCGACGCCCAGCCGGATCTTGAACTGGTGCTTTCCCCGCCGCACGCCGGCCGTTCACAGGCCGACGGCGATGCCATCCAGGAACTCCTGACCAAGGGTGTTATGCCCATGCTGGTGTTCACCACGGATGACCTGGACGCTACGTTCGAGAAGCTCCGCGCGTCAGGAGCCGAAGTTCTCCAGGAACCCATCGATCAGCCCTGGGGACCGCGCGACTGCGCCTTCCGCGACCCATCCGGCAATATGATCCGTATCAACCAGGGCTGACGGGCTTAACGCCAGGGTTCTGCTCCGGCTGTACGCGGCCGGTTGCCGGGCTCAACCCTCGTCTTCCACGGCGGCATTACGACGGCGGCCGGTTGCCGCCGCACCCGAGGCGACCGCCGCCTCGTACTGTCTGCCGGTTGCCGTTCGTCTTCCGCGCTGTCTGCCCGCTGCCGCCGCACCCGCCGTACTTGTTCACCCGCCGGACTTCTTCGCCTGCAGTACTTTCCCTAGTGACTCAGCACCCCGGCGTCGGACCGTTCGCCGTCCTGGTGGGTGGAGGCAATGGCGGCGGATACGACGTCGGACAACCGGCGACGCTGGCTGTACGCCTGGCGTTGCAGCCGTTCGCCGGTGCCCCGGCGGAGAATGTTCGCCACGCCTGCCCGGGCGAGGGCAAGATCACCGGTGGCTGTGAGCGCCGGGCGAACGTGTCGGAGGAGGGCGCCGGCAACATCAGCAGCGGGATAAGGACGCTGTTCCAACGGGTGCAGCAACTGGTGGTTGGTGCCGAAGCGGCTGGCTTTCCAATTCGCCATCCGGATGACCGGCGTGAGCGTGCTTGACGCCGGTTTTCCCTGCCGCCACTCGGCCGCCGAGGTCTCCACCAAGGCCCGGGCAATCACGGCGATGGTGAGGGCGTCCTCGGCATAGAGGCACACGTCCGCTATGCGCAGTTCGACAGTGGGATGCCCTTTGGAGAGCCGGGCATCGAAGTAGATCATGCCCTCATCCAAAGGAACTCCAGTCCCCAGCAGCTCCGAGAGCATGGCTTGATACCCCTCCGCGGAACCGAAAACATCCATGGGACCCGCAGTGGGCCATCTGTTCCAGATCTGCGTGCGATAACTGGAAAAGCCTGTGTCGGCCCCCATCCAGAAGGGAGAATTGGCGCTCAAGGCCAGGAGCACGGGCAGCCAGTGCCGCATCCGGTCCAGGACGGCTACTCCTTCGTCCGGGGATTCGATGGACACGTGGACATGGAAACCGCAGGTGAGCTGCTCACGGGAAATCAGCCCGAATTCAGTCCCCATGGCCGCGTACCGCTGGTTCCCCATGGTGGGTGTGGCGTGGAAAACGGGTGGTGTGGCCAAGGCCGCCACTCGCGCCCCCACGGCCCGGGCAGCTTTGTCGGACAATGCGCGTCCGGCACGGATCTCGGCCCTGAGTTCGGCGGCAGTTCGGCAGGGCCGCGAGTTGACTTCCACCTGCTCCTGCTTGAACTCCGACTTCAGCGTCGCTTTTCCGGCACCGCTTCCATGGGCACCGCCTCCGTCTGCACCGGCGCTGTCCCCGTCCTGCGCCTCATCAAAGTGCGGGGCAGCAACGTCCAGGAGGTCTGCGGCCAGCGCCAACGGCATTCCGTCCGCGGGATCTGCGATCAACAGTTCCTCTTCGACACCAAACGTACGCATGGCCACCCCTCCCGCTGTTGGTTATTCAGAGACGGCGATCATCCAATGTGGCGTGGAACCTCCATTTGGAAACCGCAACGGCAATGCAGCACCTGCGTCTGCAAGTAGACCTCCAGGAGGCTGGGACTTTCCGGATCATCGGTGGTCCGGGGCGCCTCAATCACCCGTTCAGTGGGGCGTCCCAAGGTCATGGGATCGCCGCAGTGGGTGCAGCTGAACCAAAGTCCTGCTGCGGAAGTGGAAAGAAATTCCCGTTGGATCTCAGGCACCAAGGCCACCAGCGGCACAGCGTGGGCATAGAACGTATCGCACTCGCTGCAGGTGTAGCTGACTTCTACTACCTCGGACCGATTCGGTTGGGCCTCAACCACCGTTTCAACAAAAATGTACGAATCAGTGCCGCATACTGTGCACCAGGGCCGCGCTCCGGTTTCACCGGTTGCGGGATCCGTCCCTCTGGCAGGTTTTGGGACGGGCAGGGATCCAAGCGTCATTGCCGTTCTCCTTTTACTTCTCCAAGGAGCCAGCATGCCTGCACGTCAGTGCCGGCCGAAAGCGGCCGCGGCTAAAAGGTGCAGTTCTTGGACCATCCGTGATGGCACCAGGTGACATGAGGCTCCAAGGGCTATCTGCTTAACCCACCTAAAATGTAGATCACCAGTGGTGCGCGTCACAAGTCACGGTCTGGCCACAGGCCGGCCGGTCCTCCGGATCAGGGCTCGAAATGGGCCACGGGAGCCTGCTTGGCCACACTGGTGACCAGGGACTCTGCGACCTCACGCAGCTTCTGGTTCCGGGTGCTGGAGGCCTTCTTGAGGATCTCGAACGCTTCCTCCTGGGTACAGCGGTTCTGCCCCATGATGATGCCGCATGCCAGGTCAATGACGGTCCGGGACTGCATGGCATCCTGGAGGTCGTCGGCGTGCTGCTGCTTTACCCCGATGCGCACGGCCAACCTCAGCGAGCGCTCCGCCTGGCTTGCGTACAGTTCACAGTTTTGGATGGTGGCGTCATCAAAGACACCGGCCTGGGGAGCAAAGAAGTTCAGCGCAGCAGTTGCGCCTTCATCCAGTTCCAGCGGCACGCAGAGTGCAGATAGGTGCCCGCGTTCCGCGATCACCGTGCAGTACTCCTTCCACCGTTCCTCGATGGAGGTGTCAGGAACATGCACGGTGGAATGGCTTCTCATTGCCTCCAGGCACGGTCCGTCCCCGTAGGCCTGCTGGACTTCGTCGATCAGCTTGGCTTCCTGGGTGCTTCCGGCCACCGTTGCGGTGCGTCGACGGCGGCTGACGGTGATCCCGCAATGGACTGGCACGCCAACAGCCCTGGACACGGCTGCCGCCGAGAAGACTGCGAGATCGCCAAGGAACCCGCCCACGTCTTCGCTGTCAATCACCAGGTCCTGCAGCTGCTCCGGCACCGAAATTTCGTCTGGCGCCGACGCAGCATCAGGCAGCGCTAATTCAACGTTCATTTCGTCCATGCCTTAGTTTACGGTCGTACTGCTTCAGCTTGTCACCCCTTTTTGGATGCCTACAAAATCCTTGCATATGCGGTGCACCTATGTGCACAATCTAGCTAACAGTCCCCATCACAGGACCCAGGCTTTCCAGCTCATGCAGACGGGCGTCCCGCATTTTTTCGATGCAGAGGTACAGACCCATGCCGGCCCAGCCAGCGTCCAGAGTTCCAGACGAAGCCCACCAACCGCCTGATGAGCCGTTGTGGTGCCAGCGCTGCAACACCGACAAAGACCTGCTGGTGAACTCCATCCAATCGCACTACCCACCTGCGCCCAACATGGTCGAAGTGACCTACGAGTGCAATGCCTGCAGGTACGCCTATCAGCAGGTGGCATCGGTCCAGCGCGTGGCGCTGATCCTGAACCGTCCGGGCGTGAACCAGGGCGTATTGCAGTTTGGCGGGCAGTATCTGCACTGCGGCGAGCCCATGAAAACCAAGAGTTGTGAGCTTCGCAGGATCCAGGCCCCCTTGGTCCTCAAGCCCGGCGGCCAACTGCGGATATACGAAGTACTGATCAACACACGCATCCTCGGATGCCACTGCGGATTCCGCATGGAGATCCCGGAATGAGGATCAGCGGCCGCAACACCGTATCTGGAGCTACCGGGAGGGATAGCATGCACACGGAATCACAGAGGAAAGAATCTTCATCCACGGCCTCACAGCTCAGGCCGGCCAACAGGCGCAAGCTTCCCGATCCGCCGGATCCGGACAACCTGCCCATCGACTACCGGAGTTCCGGCTGGGATTCCAGCCGCTACCCGTCCTCTGTCCCGGAGAGCCTGAGGCCGCAGCATTCGTCGCGTCGAAGGAGCGCCTGACCATGAGCGAATTTCCTCCGGACCCGTCCCACCCTGGCCCCTCCCGCGGTCCGGGCACGGATCCAACCCGCGAGCCAGGACCTACCCCCGAGCCCGTTCCCTTGCCAGAGCCAGGGCCGCCGCCCGTTCCGGACCCCACGCCTGAACCCCCGACGCCGGGACCTGCGGTTCCGTCGCAGCCCGGCCAGGGCGAGCCACCGACTCCCTTGACCTAGGGGGCACACCACAGACCGGATCCCGGCAAATCCCCCAGTCAGGATCCGAACAAGGGCATGCTGCGCTACAGGGAGCACGGCATGCCCTTTGTTGTGCCCGGAAGTTGCTGCGACCAAAGCGGTGAGGCCTTCAATCTTTGTTTATGTTGGTTTCTCTTGACTTACCAACACAAACAAAGATAGAGTCAAGCAATTCCACATCGTTGTGACAGCAGTCACGGAAGTGGCCGTCTTGAATGTTTGGCTTGACCGCAATGGAGGGTAAGTGTTCGCCGAAGAACGCCAGCAACTGATCTCCGCACTCGTCGCAGAGCGCGGACGGGTGAGCGTCACTGACCTTGCCGACCGTTTCAGCATCACCACTGAGACAATCCGCCGGGATCTCGCAGCCCTTGAAGTTTCCGGGAACCTGCGCCGCGTCCACGGAGGCGCCGTACCCTCGGACCGCCTCAGCACCCGCGAGGAAAGCATCCTTGAACGCGCCGTACAGCGCCAGATCGAGAAACTCCGCATTGCCAACGCGGCCCTCGCCCTCATCCCGGAACCCACAACAGGCAGCATCCTCCTGGACGCAGGCTCCACCACGGAAACCCTGGCGGACCTCCTTGCCCAGCGGGCGCCATCGGTCAACGGAACCGATGAACTCGTGGTGATTACCCACGCCATTCCCATCGCCGGCAAGCTCTCCTCCACCCCCGGCATAGCACTCCAGATCCTCGGCGGCCGGGTCCGCGGCCTGACCCAGGCCGCCGTCGGGCAGTCCACAGTGGAGGCCGCCTACAAACTTCGCCCGGACATCGCTTTTGTGGGAGCCAATGGCATCCACGCAACCTTCGGTCTCAGCACCCCCGATCCTGAGGAAGCCGCGGTCAAGGCCGCCTTCGTCACCTCAGCCCGTCGCGTGGTGGCCTTGGCCGACTCTTCCAAGCTGGACTCCGAAACACTGGTCCAGTTCGCAACGTTGAAGGATGTTGACACCTTGATTACAGACAGCCAACCCTCCCCCGAGCTCGCCGCGGCGTTGGCCGATGCCGGCGTCGACGTGGTGATCGCATGATTGTCACCTTGACCGCCAACCCCAGCCTTGACCGCACGGTGGAACTCCCCGGCGCCCTGGCCCGCGGTGAAGTGCAGCGTGCGGTGGCCGTCCACCAGGAATCCGGTGGGAAGGGCGTCAACGTTTCGCGGGCGCTCGTGGCCTCCGGCCTCGACACCGTGGCAGTTCTTCCGGGCGCAGACTCGGACCCCGTCCTTTCCGGACTGCACGACGGCGGCGTGCCGTTCGCCGCGCTTCCCATCGGCCAGGCGCTGCGCAGCAACGTCACGCTCACCGAACCGGACGGTGTCACCACCAAGATCAACGAACCCGGCCCGGAACTGAGCGGTGAACAGCAGGAAGCCCTGATCGGGTTGCTGCTGGAGCGCTCCCGTGGCGCCAGCTGGGTAGTACTGGCAGGATCGCTCCCACCAGGAGTGCCTGCGGATTTCTACGCCACAATCGCGCGTCGGCTCCGGTCGAACGCGGACGGAACGGCAACGCCCGGCATCGCCATCGACTCCTCCGGGGCACCCCTTGCGGCCGCCTTGGTGGGCGACGCCGCGGGGAAACCGGACCTCCTCAAGCCGAACGCGGAAGAGCTCGCAGAGCTAGCTGCCGCCGCCGGCTTCACCAACGTCTCCACCGCTGACGAACTGGAAGCGGACCCGGCCAAAGCCGCTGAAGCCGCAGCCGCCGTCGTCGCCAGCGGTGTAGGTGCCGTTCTCGCAACACTCGGGTCCAAGGGAGCAATCCTGGTGACGGCGGACGGGGCGTGGCTCGCCACGCATCCGCCCATCAAAGCCGTCAGCACGGTGGGCGCCGGGGACTCTTCACTTGCCGGCTACTTGCTGGCTGCAACCCAAGGCGGCTCTGCGCAGGACTGCCTTCGTCAAGCCGTGGCACATGGTGCCGCTGCTGCTTCGCTGCCAGGCTCCACTGTCCCGGCAGTCCACCAGACAACCCCAGACGCCGTAACCATCACGGCCCTCCAGAAGGACTCACAGTGACCCAGCTGATCACACCCCAATTGGTCACCCTCGACCAAAACCTGGGCGACTCCCCCGCCGACGTCATCCGCGTCCTGGCCGGCAAGGTTGCCGCCTCCGGCCGTGCTTCCGAGGTTGAAGGCCTCTTCGCCGACGCCTTCGCCCGCGAGCAGAAGACAGCCACCGGCGTCCCCGGCGGCATCGCGATCCCGCACTGCCGTTCCGCAGCGGTCCAGGAACCTGCCCTTGCCATGGCCCGCTTGTCCCACAAGGTGGATTTCGGCGCCAAGGACGGTCCCGCGGACCTCATCTTCTTCATCGCAGCCCCGGACGGCGCGGACCAGGAACACCTGAAGCTGCTCTCCAAGCTGGCCCGGTCCCTGATCAAAAAGGACTTCACCGCAGCGCTGCGTGCGGCGGCCACTGAGCAGGACATTGTTGACCTCGTGGACGGCGCGCTGGCCGATAAGCCGGCTGCCGCACCCGCACATGCTGCCGCACCTGCCGCGGTTTCCGGCTCTGGCGCCGGCACGACGGCGGCTTCCGCACCCAAGCGCATTGTGGCCGTGACAGCTTGCCCCACCGGCATTGCGCACACGTACATGGCTGCCGACTCACTGGTGGCTGCTGCCAAGGAAATGGGCGTCGACCTCCAGGTGGAGACCCAGGGGTCATCCGGTGCCAAGCCGCTGGACCCGGCCGTGATTGCAGCAGCTGACGCCGTAATTTTCGCCGTCGACGTTGATGTTCGTGGCAAGGAGCGCTTCGCCGGCAAGCCGGTCATCAATGCTCCCGTCAAGCGCGGCATCGACGAACCCACCAAGATGGTGGAGGAAGCACTCGCTGCCGCCAACGATCCCCGGGCACGCCGCGTTCCCCATGCCGGCGCTGAAGACCAGGCTGAGCGCGCCGAGGAGGAGAAGGGCGAGCACATCGGCCAGAAGCTGAAGCGCGCCCTCCTGACCGGCGTGAGCTACATGATTCCGTTCGTGGCCGGCGGTGGCCTGCTGATTGCGCTTGGCTTCCTGCTCGGCGGCTACGACATCACCGGAGTCGCAGACAAGGTGGTTCTCGAGAACAACTTCGGCAACCTGCCCGAGGGCGGACTCACCATCTACCTCGGCGCGGTCTTGTTCAAAATTGGTGCCCTCTCCATGGGCTTCCTTGTCCCGGCGCTGGCCGGCTACATCGCCTACGCCATCGCCGACCGGCCCGGCATCGCCCCCGGCTTCGTTGCAGGCGCCGTTTCAGGGTTCATGGGTGCAGGGTTCCTTGGTGGCATTGTGGGCGGCCTCCTGGCCGGCTACATCGCGCACCTGATCGGAACCTGGCAGGTGCCGCGCTGGCTCCGTGGCCTGATGCCCGTGGTTATCATCCCGCTGCTTGCTTCAATCGTTGCCTCCGGCTTGATGTTCCTGGTCCTCGGCGGCCCCATCGCCGGCCTCACAGTAGCCTTGAACACTTGGTTGACCGGCATGAGCGGCGCCTCCGCCGTTGTTCTCGGCATCATTCTTGGCCTCATGATGTGTTTCGACCTCGGCGGCCCGGTCAACAAGGTTGCCTACGCGTTCGCAGTTGCCGGCCTGAGTGCCGGCAGTTCAGACAACCAGGCTCCGTGGATGATCATGGGCACGGTCATGGCTGCCGGCATGGTTCCCCCGCTTGCCATGGCATTGGCTACCGCCCTGGACAAGAGAGTCTTCACCCTCAACGAGCGTGAGAACGGCAAGGCAGCCTGGCTGCTGGGAGCCTCCTTCATCTCCGAAGGTGCCATTCCTTTCGCAGCAGCAGACCCGCTGCGCGTCATCCCGGCCAGCATGCTGGGCGGCGCCCTCACCGGAGCCCTTTGCATGGCTACCGGCGTAACGTCCCAAGCACCGCACGGGGGCCTGTTTGTCTTCTTCGCCATCGGCAACCTGCTGATGTTCATTGTCTCGATCGTCGCAGGCATGGTGGTCAGCGCCCTGGCCGTAATCGCCCTCAAGCGCTGGGCCGTCAAGAAGCCGGTGGAAGCAGCGGAACCCGCACCGGCCACAGCAAGCGTCTAGCGTCACCCCGTCCGGGCCTCCACGGTCTAGACTTCCCACAAAGCCACCACCGACAACCGCCACCCTTCACAAAAAGGAGCACCAATGCCAGAACGTACAGCCACCATCGCAAGCCGCGTCGGCCTGCACGCCCGCCCGGCAGCCATCTTCGCTGAGGCAGCCGGAGACCTGGATATCGACGTCACCATCGCACGCCAAGGTGAACCCGCCGATGACGCCATGGACGCTGCCAGCATCCTGTCGCTCATGAGCCTGGGCGCCTCCCACGGAGACGTCGTGGTGCTGCGCGCCGAGGGTGAAGGTGCGGACGCCGCACTGGACAGCCTGGTCAAGATCCTGGAAACGGACCACGACGCCGAGTAGCGATTACTTAATCTTCAGCGCCAAAGAAAGAGCCTGGTGACTTCCTGATGTGGGAGTCGCCAGGCTCTTTCTTTGTGGTGTGGATAAGTCGCGGTGTCGCCGTCATCCGGGATGGGTCTTCGTCCGCAGCCCTGTTTCGTCCGCAGTAACTGCGGGAGGGCTTACTGGTTGGCGAGTGAGTCGAGATGGCGCGCGAGCACACCGGGCATGTGGCTTGAAGCCGGCAACTCCCCGCTCCACAGTCCTTGCATGGCGATTCCATCAAGGAGTGCCCGCAGCCGCTGCGCTTCGTAGCCGGGATCGCGCCCGTTGTGGAACAGGCCCGCCTCGATCAGGATCTGCACAGCTGCGTGGCACGCTCGATCGACTGCTTCGCTCAGCCTGGTCGCCGCAGGACGGAGCTGGCTGTCGGTGAGGGAAAGAATGCCGAGTTGGACCTGCGCCACCAGTTCCAAGCGCCGCTCTTTGTCGAGGGGGAGCAGTTGCAACAGCAGCCCATCAACGAGTTCGCGGCCGGTCAGCCCGAGCGAGGAGATCCTGGCGGTGACCCGATCCTCGATGAGTTGCAGGCAGTACTCCCGAAGGGCGTGCTGCGTAGCAAATGACCGCCGCAACGAGGCAGCAGCAATGCCTGCTTCCGCTGCCACCCCGCGGACTGACAAGCCCACGAGCCCATGACGTTCGAGGACCCGTAAAGACGCCTCCGCTATCTCAGCGGTGCGTGCTTCGGCGTCGATTCTGCGCGGCATGGTGTTTCAGTGCGAAGAGGCAGCAGAGGACAAGGACCGGGCGGCCTTCTTGGGCCAGATTGTGTAACTCACAGCCCAGAGGAAGTCGATGGCAAAGATGATCCCCAGGATGCGAAAGAACCCGGCGAGGGCTGCGGTTCGCTCTGCGTCATTGACCAGAAGGATGATCGCGCCCAGGGTTGCGCCGGCGATGACTACCGCCAACGCAGTTAGAAGCACATCCCGCCAGCATTTGACCGTGTAGCGGGAGCCTGTGACGCGTTCCGGTGCGGGGCCGCCCGCAAACCGGTGGTGGAAGTGCCCATCGGCCCATGCCACCATGCGCTTGCCGTACGCGATGGAGACGCCGATGTAGATCGCCGCCAGCCCGTGCTGCCATGAGGCCGTTCCCCCGCCGAGCAGATCAACTGCCACCAAGGCGAGCAGGACGGCGTCGATCACCGGAGCAAGGATCAGCAGGGCTCCACCGAGTCGGGGCCTCCTGAGCAGGTACCGCGCTGCGAGTCCGGCGATAATCGCCACCCAAAACGCAACTTCGCACACCACGATTGCGACCAGAATCATTCACTGCTCCCCAAGGCTCGTTCATGCCGATCTTTATTAGTACGAGTGTACTCACAAAGCTCCTGGAACAAACCCAGGGCCCGGGACCGCCCTCAGGACCCGGGGCAGTTGGAGGGTGCCGGGGCAGTTGGAGGGTGCCAGGGCAGTTGGAGTGTGCCGGATAACCCTCCGGGCTACCCGCCCGGCGTTTCACCGTTAAGGAAGGCCGCAACCGAAGCTTCGGTGGGCTTGACTTCCTTCAGTTCCCCCTCGAGGTAGGCCTCGATGATGCGCGGGTCCACGTAGGAGGAGCGGGCCACGGACGGGGTGTTGCCCAATATCTCTGAGGCTTCCTTGATGGCCCGGACAATTGCTTGGCGGGGGGTTCCCTTATGGCCGGACTTGATCAGGCAAAGGGCCGCCGCGGCCGTACCCTTCCAGGTCCGGAAATCCTTGGATGAGTAGGCATCGCCGGTGATGCCTCGCAAGTATCCGTTAATCATGGAGGCATCCACGGAGACCCAGGTTCCCTCCGAAAGGTAGGCAAGCAGGCGCTCCTTGCCCGGGCGCTCGGCCAGTGGTTCCAGGAAGGCGGCCAAGGCGGGGTCGTGGATGGATTTGTCCCACAGTTGGCCGCTCTTGCCTGGGAACTTCAGGAAGACGTCCTGCCCTTGCACCCGCGCATGGCGGCACCGGAGTGTAGTGAGCCCGTAGGAACCGTTCTGCTTCATGTACACCTCGGAGCCAACCCGGAGCGCGCCGAGGTCCATCAGCCGCACGGCAGCGGCGAGGGTCTGTTGCCGGGGATCGTCCATGTTTTGCAGGTGGACGGTGACGTTGCGCCGGATCGCCGGCAGCACCAGTCCCAGCTTGGCGGCGCGAATGAATTTCTCGGTGTCTTTCCGCTCCCGCCAGGTGGGGTGGTAGATGTATTGGCTGCGCCCGGCGTCGTCGACTCCGGTAGCCAGGATGTGTCCGTTCTCGAAAGGACTGATCCACACATCGGTCCATGCAGGCGGGATCGCCAGCGCATTAATGCGCTGGCGATCCTCCTTGCTGACCAGACTCCCGTCCGGGTGCCGGTAGCTGAACCCTTTTCCTACCCTGCGGCGCACGATGCCGGGCTTGGACAAGTCACTGCGCTTCAGCCTGGGCACGGCTCTTCCGCCCTACTCGTGATCCACCCGGTCCGTGGCGTTCTAGGCTTCGTCCGGATCCGTGACGGAAGCGCCGGCGTTCATGATTTCTGCGTTGATCATCCACACCAACTGCTCAAGGCGGGAGATGAACGCGTGCAGCAGGTCAGCGGTGGTGGGATCTTCCTCATCCACCTCGTCATGGACATCGCGCATGGTCTGCACAGCCCGCTCTACGCGGTCCGTGACCAGCTTGACGGCGTTCTTGGTGTTGACCAGGCCGGCAGGGAACTCCTCCAGGCGCGTGCCCTTGGCGATGGTGGCACTGCGGCCATCCGGCAGGGCATGGAGTGCGCGCATACGTTCGGCGGTGTCGTCGGCAAACTGGCGCGTGGCCAGGACCAGCTCATCCAGTTGAAGGTGAAGATCCCGGAAGTTCGGTCCCACAATGTTCCAGTGCGCCTGCTTCCCCTGGAGCTGCAGCTCGATGAGGTCGGTCAGGACGATCTGAAGGTTGTCTGCAAGCTGCTGTGACGCTTTCATGTGTTCCTCTCATGGACGTTCATGTGAGCCAAAAATGCGCCGCAAAATTTCTGCGGCAACTGCCCAATCATCAAGTGACGACTGGCATAAGCCTTTCATAAGGATGCTTAGTAGTACAATGAGGAGTGTTAGTGTTCACAACTGGCGAACTTGGCTCCCAGCGGAGCTTGGGGAGCCAAATGCGGTAAAGGCACTTTGAGGCGGCCGAACGCCTTGGAGTACCGGCATAACTCAATCGAAGTAAATCGGAATGCATAGTTGGGAATCCGCGATTCATCAAAGATTCCCCCAGAAAGGAATGTGCTGACCATGAATACACTTCTGATCATTGCTGGTGTAGTAGCAATTGTTCTCCTCCTTGTAGGCGGCTTCTCCCAGGCCCTTAACTGGTTGCTGTGGGTTGGCGTCGTCCTCCTTGTTGTCGCAGCCATCGGCTGGTTGCTGAGCTTCATGTCAGGTCGCAGGGGACATACGGTTTAGGCACCGCTGGACCCCACCCGGACTCAACGGGTACTCCATCTGCACTTAAAGGCCACATCTGCACTTACAGACCACGAGGGCTGTTCCCACCACTGCAAGTGTGGCGGGAACGGCCCTCGGGCATCATCAGCCTCAGCCCGGGGCATCCCCGGTGGCTGAGGGCGGTGGGGCAGCATCGGAGTCCTGGGGTGTGGGAATCTCGTCCACGGCAGTATCGGGGACTCCCTGGGCCGGCCGTTCCGGCGTCTCGCGTTCATCACCCTGGCCAGGCATTTCCTGTTCCGGGGTGGGTGTACCGTAGCCGCCGGGCTCGCTGTCCGGTTCCACGCGGTGTTCGTCCTGGCTCATTGCTTCCTCCTTGGAAATGGCGATGAGGCCCCGATGCAAAATCGAGGAATGCTGACAGTTCGACCGTAGTCCCGTGTATGGTCGTCGTCCACCAAAACCATCTTGGAGGTGCAGAGATGATAGAGCCGGAGCAGGCTCCCAGAACCGGCCGCAACGAATCCGTTGAGGAGCGTATGGACCGCAACTGGATGGAATTGATCCAGGAATTGCGGGTGCTCCAGACCGGGGTCCAGATTCTGGGCGGTTTCCTGTTGACGCTGCCCTTCCAGGGACGCTTCGAATATCTGGACGACTGGCAACGGAGCCTCTACCTGTTCAACGTGATGGTGGCGGCGCTGACTACCGTCCTCATAGTGCTCCCCGTCAGTGTCCACCGCCGGCTGTTCCGCAGGGGCCTCAAAGCCACGCTGGTTTCGACAGCCGACGTCGTCACCAAGTGGGCATTGGCCGGTGTGGCGTTGCTGATCGTTGGATCGGCCACCTTGGTGTTCGATTTCACCGCCGGCCGGACATCCGGACTGGTGGCCGGAGGATTCATCATCCTGGTGCTTCTGCTCCTGGTGGTGGGAACCCCGGTATGGCTGCACCGCCGCGCCGTCCGCAACGGGGAAGGCAATAACGGAACTGCGCGAGAGGTGTGAAAAAGATGCTGCGACCTGCCCAACACGAACAGACATCCGGCAAGGCCCAAAAGCGCAATTGGGTCAAAGACCACGGCCTGCTGCTGGTCAATGCGGGCCTGTTCGTCTTTTTCCTCGGCGGAATGATCCTTTCAGGGGCCGCCAATTACAGCGAAGAACAGCAAGCGCATGGTGAACCGGCAACGAGCCTGACCGATTTCCTGACTTCGGGAAGCTTCTGGGAAGCCGTCTTCGAGAACTGGGAGTCGGAGTTCCTTCAAATGGCCATGTACGTGGTCCTGACGGTATTCCTGTTCCAGAGGGGATCGTCGGAGTCGAAGCCTGTGGATAAGGACGCGCCCCAGGATGAGGACCCCCGTGACGCCAAAATGACCGCAAAGACCCCTTGGCCGGTGCGCCGGGGCGGCTGGGTCCTGAAGGTCTACGAGCACTCGCTTTCCGGCCTCCTCGGCCTGCTTTTCCTGCTCTCGTTCACCTTGCACGCATTCGGCGGTACGGCCGCCTACAACGACGAACAGCGCAGCCACGGCCTTACCGAGGTCTCCACCTGGGAGTACATGGGTTCCAGCCAGTTCTGGTTCGAGTCCTTCCAGAACTGGCAAAGCGAATTCCTTGCCGTAGCCGTTCTGGTGGGTGCCTCCGTATACCTCCGGGAGCGGGGTTCACCCGAGTCAAAGCCTGTTGCGGAGCCCCACTATGAGACGGGCGCCTAGCCACATCCGAGAAAGGAATGCATCATGCCAGGAAAGAAAAACTCCAGTTTGAAAGACCCGGAACTTTATGAAGAGCTCCGCGAGGATGGCGCCTCCAAGGAGAAAGCTGCCCGCGTCTCCAATGCCGCTGCTGCCAAGGGCCGCAAGGAAGTAGGAAGCAAGGGTGGAAAGTCCGGTGATTACGATGACTGGACGGTGGACAAACTGAAGTCCCGCGCCAAGGAATTAGGCCTCAAAGGCTATTCCGACAAGAAGAAATCCGAGCTTATCTCCATGCTGAGAAATCACTGACAGCGGTTAAGAAGCAGCGGCCGCTCGCACCGCGGCCGCTGCTTTTTGGGATCTTGATGGGTTTATTTACGACGCCGGTTCACGCCTTTTTCTTGGCCCGCGCCTTTGGTTTGGTGGCGGTTTTGCCGGCGGCAGCGGCGTCGTCGTCCGCTTTTTCCTTGCCGCGTTTCTTGTCCAGGCTGCGCTTCAGTGCCTCCATGAGGTCGATGACGTCGCCACCCTCCCCTTCGCCTTCCACGGCACCGAAGGTGGCCTCGGTATCCAGGGCCTCGCCCTTTTCCAGCTTGGCCTCGATCAGCGTCTTCAACTGGACCTGGTAGTCATCGGTGTACTCATCGGGATCAAAGTCATGAGCCATGGATTCCACCAGGGCCGAGGACATCTCCAGTTCCTTGTCCGAGATCTTGATGTCGGTCTCCAACGACGGGAACTTGGCTTCACGGACCTCGTCGCCCCACAGCAATGCCTGCAGCAGGAGGACGTCGCCCCGCACGCGCAGTGCACCCAACCGCGTTTTCTGCCGAAGCGCGTACTGCACGATTGCGATCCTGTCCGTGTCCTCCAAGGTCTGCCGCAGCAACATATAAGCCTTGGGCGATTTGGAATCCGGTTCCAGGAAATAACTGCGCTCATACATGATGGGGTCCAGCTGCTCGGCGGGGATAAACTCCACCACCTCGATTTCCCGGCTGTTCTCCTCCGGCAACGACTTCAATTCGGTGGAGGTCAAAACCACCGTGCGGCCCTCTTCTTCGTAGGCCTTGTCAATATCCTCGTAGGCCACTACTTCGCCGCAAATTTCGCATTTCCGCTGGTACCGAATGCGCCCGCCGTCCTTATTGTGGACTTGGTGCAGGCTTATATCGTGATCCTCCGTGGCACTGTAGAGCTTCACTGGTACGTTGACCAGACCGAACGCGATAGATCCCTTCCATATAGCCCTCATGCACCCAGTCAACAGCACAACACAGCAGAGGAGAAGAGGTGGCAGGCAAGCAACAGGAGCGCGTGAACGTGGAAGGCCACGAACTCACGCTCACCAACCTGGGAAAAATCATCTACCCGGAAACCGGCACCACCAAGGCCGAAGTGCTGGAGTACTACGCCGCCGTGGCGCCCTTCCTCATCCCCGCCGCTGCCAACCGGCCCGTCACCCGCAAGCGCTGGGTCAATGGGGTGGGCACCGCCGAAAATCCCGGGCAGGTCTTCTTCCAAAAGAATCTCGAGGACTCCGCGCCCCGCTGGATTCCCCGGGCGGCCATCCAGCATTCGGACCACGTCAACGTTTACCCCATGGTGAACAACCTGGCCACGCTCACGTGGATGGCCCAGATCGCCTCGCTGGAAATCCATGTTCCGCAGTGGCAAGTCGACCCCTCCGGCAAGCCCCTCCGCCCCGACCGCTTTGTCCTTGACCTTGACCCCGGGCCGGGGGCAGGACTGCCCGAGTGCGTCGAGGTTGCCAAACTTGCCCGCTCCATCCTCCAGGACATGGGCATGGACCCCGTCCCGGTGACCAGCGGCAGCAAAGGCATTCACCTTTACACGGGCCTGGATGGAACCTTGAAGTCCGAACAAGTTTCGGCCTTCGCTCACGAACTGGCCCGCGCCTTGGAATCGGACCATCCCGATTTGGTGGTGAGCGATATGAAGAAGTCCCTGCGCCACGGCAAGGTGCTGGTGGACTGGAGCCAGAACAGCGGTAACAAAACCACGATCGTCCCCTACTCGCTCAGGGGCAAGGCACACCCCACAGTGGCCGCCCCGCGCACCTGGCGGGAGCTCGCCTCCGCATCCTTGGACCACTTGGACTTCCAGGCGGTGATGAAGCGGGTCAGGACGGGCAAAGACCATTTCGCGCCCATCTCGGACCGGCACCTGCCGCCCCACGGTGAGGACGACAATGACGACGACGGCGCCGCGGCGGCTTTGAGCGGTTCGGGCACCAGCGGTTCGGGCACCAGCGGTTCGGGCACCAGCGGTTCGGGCACCGACAGTTCCGGCACCAGCGGTTCCAACACAAACCGCGAGCGCGTGGTGACGGTGGAGAACCGTCTCGCCAAGTATGTCGGGATGCGCGATCCGCAGAAGACCCCGGAGCCGTTTCCGTCGTCGTCGGCTGCTGGTTCAGCCGAGCCCCGATCCGGAAACTCCTCCTCCGATCAGCCGAAGCCCGGCGACCCTCCGCCGCCCGGCGGCATCTTCGTCATCCAGGAGCACCACGCCCGCCGGTACCACCTGGACCTGCGCCTGGAGCACGGCGGAGCGCTGGCGTCATGGGCGCTTCCCCGCGGCGTCCCGGAAACACCGGACCGCAACAATCTGGCGGTGCACACCGAGGACCACCCCATGGAATACGCAAATTTTGCAGGCGTCATTCCCAAGGGTGAATACGGTGCAGGGACCATGACCATCTGGGACCGCGGTGAGTACACGTGTGAGAAGTGGCGCGACGGCAAGGAAGTCATCGCCACCCTCACGGGCGAACCCGGCGGGGGCTTGGGCGGAACCAAGCGGTTTGCGCTGATCAATACGGGCCAGAACTGGCTTATCCATCTGATGAAAGAGCAGCCCGGGGGTCGGCGGGCGTCCTCAAATACTGCGCCGAAGTCCGGGTCACAGCCCTCTGTAACCGCGCCTGCCGCTCCCCAACCCATTCCGAATTACAGCCCCATGCTGGCCACTTCCGGGACCACCGCTGATCTCCGTGGCGACGACTGGCTGTTTGAACTGAAATGGGACGGGATCCGGGCGATCATCACCGGCACCGAAGGCAGGATCCGCCTCATGAGCCGCAACGGAAATGACCTCACCGCCACGTACCCGGAACTGACGGACCGTGCGTGCTGGCCCGACGGCGACTTCGTGGCCGACGGAGAGATCGTGGCCCTGGGCAAGGGGTCCCGCCCCGACTTTGGCCGGCTCCAGGCCCGGATGAACCTGGTCAAGTCGGCCGACATAAAGCGCGCACAGGCATCGGTCCCGGTGCAGCTCATGCTCTTTGACCTGCTTTACGACGCCGGCACGGACCTGAGCGGGCTGCCGTTCAGCGAGCGCCACCAGAAGCTCTCCGGCTTTGCGAAGCGCCTGCGCAAGGGTTGCCCCCTGCACTTGTCAGCGGTGTTGGACCACGATGTGGAGGACCTCATGGCCAGTGCTGCCGAGCTTGGCCTGGAAGGTGTCATGGCGAAGAAGGCCGATAGCCGTTATGTGATCGGCCGCCGCAGCAGGTCCTGGATCAAGCTCAAGCTGGAGCAAAGCCAGGAGGTTGTGGTGGGCGGTTGGCGTCCGGGCGCCGGGGCCAGGAGCGGGACGTTCGGTGCGCTGCTGCTGGGCATTCCCGACGGCAACAAGCTGCACTATGTGGGAAGGGTCGGTACCGGCTTCAAGG
Organism: Arthrobacter sp. TmtSoilC79; assembly: GCF_059739405.1. Taxonomy (NCBI): domain Bacteria; kingdom Bacillati; phylum Actinomycetota; class Actinomycetes; order Micrococcales; family Micrococcaceae; genus Arthrobacter; species Arthrobacter sp. TmtSoilC79. The sequence goes on from NZ_AP046051.1 coordinate 4,401,870, forward strand.
ACTGGCAACTCCGCGAGGTCATGGAGCAATTGGAGCCCCTGGTGGTAGCGGATTCCCCGTTCGCGGATATTCCGAGGGAGGACGCTGCCGGAGCCCGGTGGGTCTCCCCTGAGCTGGTGGCCGAAGTGACATTCGGGGAATGGACGGGCCCCGGCCGGTTGCGCCATCCCGTATGGCGGGGGTGGCGTCCGGACAAGTCCCCCAACGACGTAAGCCAGCCCAACTGAGTAAGAGATAACGCTCTATTGAGGGTTCGATAGGGCGTTTGCTGTCACTCAGTAGGGCTGGCTACGCGGGGTGGTGCGGGTGTTGTCAGGACGAGTGCGGCAGTTGTGGCCGGCTGGTCCTGTGGATCGCCGTTACAGCTGCGCCCTGGCCCATGCGGCCGTGGGCTTGGTCGCGGTCCTTCGGGTGGCGGCGTTTGCCGTTGCCGTCCGGCCACTGTTTAGTCTGGTCACCGCCCAGTGCGACGGCGATGGTTGTGGGCTCGGGCATCGGCGCCATTCCCATGGACTCCACCAAGTGGCTTGCAACCTCAGGATTGATGCGCTCAGACTCGTGATTCGCAGTCATGGTTCTTCCTTTCCAGTGTGCCTGTCTTTTCTTGTGTGCCTGTCTTTTCCAGTGCATGTCCGCCAGGTTTACCAGCGGACCTTCTTCTCGGTCTTGGCCTGCTTGCCGCTGGCGGACGTGGGTTTGTGTCCCTTGCCGGTGCTTTGCCAGCCAGCCGGCGCACCGCCTCCGGACTTGCTGGCCAGCATGGCCTTCTGGGCGTCGGTCAGCTTGGATTTGATACCGCCGGAAGCCGGGGTATTGGCTGCGGGCTCCTGTGCCGGGGTCTCGGGGGTGTTGTTTTCGGAAGGGTTGGCAGTCATATGTGGACTCCTTGAAGTGTGAGTCCTGAAGAGACACGTATCCCATGACGTTGCGGTTCTGGAAAGGCATTCGGGAACGGGAACGGCATGGAGGCAGGGCCTCAACAGGCGTGGATTTTTGTCAGGTGAAACTCGGGCAGTGCCGTGAGGCAAAGGCCGGTCTACTCAAAAATCAGTGTTCCCATGCCTCATACCCTAACCAAGAACCGGGAAGTTTGGGAACCCCTTGGCTAGCATGGCCTTCATGACCCGGGGATCCGACGTTGCCGCCACCCTTCGCGCTGCGGGGTGCGTTTTCGCAGAAGACGAAGCTAAGGTGCTCCTCGAGGCCGCCAACCATCCTGACGAGCTCAACCGCCTGGTGGAACAACGGGTCAAGGGGCAGCCCTTGGAACACATCGTCGGTTGGACGGATTTCTGCGGGACGCGCATGGCGGTCCGGCCTGGTGTGTTCGTGCCACGACGCCGCACGGAGTTCCTGGTGCGCAAGGCGGCCAAGCTCGCCAAGCCGGGTGCCGTCGTCGTTGATCTTTGCTGTGGTTCCGGAGCGCTGGGTGCGGCAGTGAGCGATCAGTTGGGGAGCTGTGAGCTGCACGCGGCGGACATCGATCCCGACGCCGTCCATTGCGCGCGCCTGAACATCGAACCCCGTGGTGGGACCGTCCATCACGGGGACTTGTACGCGGCGCTCCCGGCCGAGCTGCGCGGGACAGTGGACGTGCTGCTCGCCAACGCACCGTACGTTCCCACGGAGTCCATCTCAATGATGCCGGCCGAAGCGCGGCTGCACGAGCCTCGGATAGCGCTCGACGGCGGGACTGACGGCCTGGCGGTCCAGCGGCGGGTTGCGCTGGGGGCGGCCGGGTGGCTTGGGCCGGGCGGGGTGTTGTTGATGGAAACCTCGCAGGAGCAGTCGCAGCATACTGCGGGGATCATGGCAGAAGCTGGGTTGCTCCCGGAGGTGGTTTTCGATGAAGGCTTGGACGCCACCTTGGTTCTTGGATCACGCTCGCAGTCGGGTACTAGCGACTGAACAACCCGGGTCGGCCGTTCGCGTGCAATTTGCCTGCCTGAAGCTGCGCACGGATGTCCGTTGGGGGTGTCTCGTGGCCGTTACGCTGGGATCATCAGGCAAGAGCCTGAGGTGCCGTTAAAGAACAAAAGACCCGAGTGCAATCGGGTCTTTGTTCAGCGCGGTGCGCTCATTGGTGCGGTCAGAGGGTCATATCCTCAAATCCGAACACTTTGAGTGTATGGCCCTACGCACGTGGGGCGCAACGTTGTTGTGCTCCTAGACACGTGTAGCCCGTGCCCTGTTCCTCCGGGAGGAGGTGCCGGCATGGAATCCAAACGGAAACGTGAAGAACCATGGGGCGCCTGGAATCTGGCGGTGAACATCATCCGACTAGTCGTTGATGTCGTCCGCCTGTTCTGGCACAACATCCCCTAACCGGGAGCGGTGGCCATCGGTGTAGAGCCGGTGGCCGCCGTCAATATGCCATCGACTCATTGCTCTCACGCAACCGCTCGTCAGCCGCACTCGTGGGCACGACGATCTGCGCGGCTCCTCCCAAACCGTCAGCTTTTAGGCCCGAATCAGCCCCGTTACGTGGGTGTAGCTAAACAATTTGGTAACAACGCGCTCCGGAGGGCAAAAACGGCCAGACATCCGCATGATTGCAGGGCAAGAGCGGGTAATGAGATGCAACACACCTAGGCAATTTGCACCCTCAAAGAGCCCAAAAATCGGATCTCAACTCGGGTTTTCGGCCCAAAACCCGTAAAATTGAAACCCTGCCCAGAGCGGGGCAGCAGAAGTCGCAAGCAAATGACCTCCCTAGGAGAAGCCCAAATGCCCATAGACCAAAGCACGTCCGTCTCTCCGGATGGCGCAAGGAACGCCACCGGAACCCAGGAAACGGCAGCCCCCACGGGCGCCGCAAACGCAGTAAAGAACGCAACGAAGAAAACGAAGCTTCGCCCGAAGCGCCGGCTCAAAGAGTCCGACGTCAACGTGGTGAACAAGCCGATGCTGCGCAAAGCACTCGGCGGCACCATCGTCGGCAACACCATGGAATGGTACGACGTCGGCGTGTTCGGCTACCTCATCACCACCATGGGCCCTGTCTTCCTGCCCGAAGCAGACAAGTCCGTCCAGACACTCTTCCTTCTGGGCACCTTCGCCGCAACCTTCATCGCTCGCCCCCTCGGTGGCATCGTGTTCGGTTGGCTTGGCGACAAGGTGGGACGCCAGAAGGTCCTCGCAGCAACACTGATGCTCATGGCGGCCAGTACCTTCGCCGTCGGCCTCCTTCCCGGCTACGCGCAGATCGGCATCTGGGCCGCCGCACTGCTGGTGATCCTCAAGCTCATCCAGGGTTTCTCCACCGGTGGCGAATACGCCGGTGCCACAACCTTTGTCAGCGAGTACGCCCCGGATAAGCGCCGCGGCTACTTTGCCAGCTTCCTGGATATGGGCAGCTACATCGGCTTTGCACTCGGCGCCGCACTGGTTTCGGTCCTGCAGCTCACGCTCGGACAGGCAGCCATGGAGGAATGGGGTTGGAGGATTCCGTTCCTGATCGCCGGTCCTCTGGGCCTGATTGCCGTGTACTTCCGCAGCAAGATCGAGGAATCCCCCCAGTTCCAGGCAACTCTTGACGCCCAGGAAGCTTCCGCCAAGGATGCGGCCTCACAGGACGCCGCCGTGGCCAAGGGACCCATCGGCATTATCAAGGCGTACTGGCGCCAGATTGTGCTGGCCATGATCCTCGCAGCCGCAGCCAACACCGTTGGTTACGCCCTGACGTCGTACATGCCCACGTACCTCACGGACTCCAAGGGCTATGATCCCGTCCACGGCACCCTGCTGACCATCCCGGTCCTGGTGATCATGGCCGTGTGCATCCCGCTGACCGGTAAGCTCTCGGACCGCATCGGCCGCCGCCCCGTGCTGTGGGTTGGCGCAGGCAGCACCATCGTCTTCTCGGTTCCGGCCTTCATGCTGATCGGCATTGGCGAAATCTGGTCCACCCTGGCCGGGCTCGCACTGATCGCCTTCCCGGTGACGTTCTACATCGCCAACCTGGCCTCTGCCCTGCCGGCACTGTTCCCGACGTCCAGCCGCTATGGCGGAATGGGCATCGCGTACAACTTCTCGGTGGCGATCTTCGGTGGAACCACGCCGTTCATCGTGCAGGGCCTGATCGAGGGAACCGGCGATGACATGATGCCGGCGTACTACCTGATGGCCACGTCCATTGTGGGCGCAATCGCCATCTACTTCCTGCGCGAATCCGCCCAGCGTCCCCTGCCCGGATCCATGCCCAGCGTGGACACCCAGGCCGAGGCACGCGAGCTCGTCGAAACGCAGGACACCAACCCGCTCATCAACCTGGATGAGATGCCGTTCGACGGCCAGCCGATCGATGACGCAGTGTTCGGTAAAGGCAACAAGGACCTGACGCCCGCTTAGGAACTCTTTGCCTGCAACTTCTGCGCAGCGACGCTTACTTTCAAGCGTTTCGGATAGATCGCGGCCATCCCGCCGCCCACCGCAGCCACCAGCCCCAAGGCGCTCTCCTTGAGGTTGGTGGCTGCGGCTGTTAAAGCCCCAACTGGGCCTTCACTGCTGCGCCGATGATCCGCGCACCTTCCGGAAATCCGCCCGGGTTGGGCCCGGCGAAATTGAGCCGGATGTACGGCCCTTCCGGTTCCGCGGGGAACCACTCCGTGCCCGCGGCAATGAGCACCCCGGCCGCCTCGCAGTCCTTGGTGAGGCGATCGACGTCGAACCCGTCCGGCAACCGCAGCCACAGGTTCAAACCGCCCTTGGGCAGGTGGCTGAGGTGGGCCTGCGGAACATGCTCCCGGAGGCTGGTGACCAGGAGGTCGCGGCGTGACTGCAGCTGATGGCTGAGTCCGCGAAGATGCGTCTGCCACCCGGGCTGGGTGACGACGTCGAGCGCTGCCGCTTGAAGCAGCCCGCTGACGTACATCGATTCGGCGGCCTGTGCACCCATGATGCGTTCCCGGGCGGGCCCCCGGGCGATGACGGCGGCGACCCGGATCGATGGCGAAACGCTCTTGGTCAGCGAGCGGATGTAGACCACGTGGCCGGAATCGTCCCTGGCGGCCAGCGGAACCGACGGGGCCGTGATGCCGAAGTCGTGCGCCCAGTCGTCCTCCACAAGGAAAGCTCCGTGGCGTTGGACGATGCGCAGGACTTCCTCACCCCGTTCCGTCGACCATTGCGCGCCCGTGGGGTTGGCGAAGTTGGGCTGTGCGTAGAACAACCGGGCGCCCGATTCCTCGAACGCCCTGTCCAGTTCTTCCGGGTCCGGGCCTTCAGGACCGGACGGAACAGGAATGACGTTGACGCCGGCCTGGCCCGCCGCCAGCAGCGCACCCCAGTAGCTGGGCGACTCCACCAGCAGCGGTTGGCCGTGGCCCACCAGGCCGCGGAAAATCGAGCTGAGTCCGCTTTGGCTGCCGGGAAGAACCACGACGTCGCTGGGCTGGGGCGGCGTGACGCCCACCGGGGTTGAGGTACTGAGTTCCTGCGCGAACCAGGTCTGGAGTTCCGGAAGTCCTTGGGCCGGGGGCCTGGACAGGGCCGCGTCTCCCCTTGCGGCACGAGTGAGGGCGGCGCGGACGAGTCGTTCCGGAAGGAGTTCACGGTCCGGATAGCCGGAGTGGAAGGCGATAACGTCATTGGCGGCGCTACGCATGGCGGCAGAGTTCAGAGGCCGCGCGGTTTGGGCGGCACGCAATGCCGCTGTCTGCCAGCCGTAATCCGAGGGCCTGGCCGTCCGGTACGCCCTCACGAAGGTTCCAACGCCCGGACGACTTTCGATCAGCCCTTGCGCTGTAAGGGTCCGCAGCGCTTTTTGGACGGTGACCGGACTGGCCTGGTACTCGGTCACGAGGTGTCGGGTGGACGGCAGCCTCGCTCCCGGAGCAGCCCCGGCAATCCATTCCTTCAATCGCGAGACGATCCGGGAACTGCTATCGTTATTCATGAGTCACAATAGTAGCGCTACTACAATTTTACGGCCAGTGATATCCACCCGGACTTCGACCGGTATCTGGTGGGGCCTCCTCGGCGTCGTCGCTTTCTCCTTCACGGTGCCCCTCACCCGGGTAGCCGTGGCCGGCATGTCGCCACTGTTCATTGGCGCGGGCCGTGCAGTGGTGGCGGCCCTTCTTGCAGCGCTTGCCCTCGGCCTGACCCGGCAGCGGTTCCCCCGGGGCAGGCAATGGATTCGCCTGGCTGTGGTGGCCGGAGGAATCGTGGCAGGGTTCCCGCTGCTGACCACCTTCGCCTTGACCAGTACGTCCGCCAGCCATGGAGCAGTGGTGATCGCGCTGCTGCCGGCAGCCACGGCGACTGTTGCGGTGATCCGGGGGCGGGAACGTCCGCGGCTGCTCTTTTGGGCCCTCACGGCAGTGGGCGTGGTGGCCGCTGTGGTGTTCGCACTGGTGCAGTCCGGTGGTTTCGGTTCGCTGCACTGGGCCGACCTTCTGTTGCTGGGTGCCGTGGTGGCGGCGGCCATTGGCTACGCGGAAGGCGGGTTGCTGGCCAGGGAACTCGGGGCGTGGCAGACCATCTCCTGGGCTTTGGTGGTGGCTTCACCCGTCATGATCCTCCTGACGGCGCTGTCCCTGGGCTCCGGAATGCCTGGCGCTACTCCCCTCCAGTGGTTGTCCTTCGCGTACCTGGGCGTGGTGAGCATGTTCCTGGGCTTCTTCGCCTGGTACCGCGGGCTGGCCATCGGACCCATGGCCCAAGTCAGCCAGATCCAACTCGTCCAACCCGTCATGACCATCGCGTGGGCCGGCATCCTCCTGGGCGAGCCGATGACGTGGACCACCGTAGTGGGAGGGCTCGCGGTGATCCTCTGCGCCGGTGCCGCCGTACGTGTCAGGCTCAGGAAGTAGAAAGTACCCGCGGCGACCCGGCGAGCGCAGCGGATGTGGAACAGGCGCGGACCTCGTAGACTCGGCGCATGCATGAGGTTGCTTCGGAATCCCCAAGGCCCACAGGGTCCATCCACCATCTTGAAATCTGGGTACCGATCCTTGAACGGGCAAGGGAAGAGTGGGGGTGGCTGCTGGGCGAGCTCGGGTATGTGCCATTTCAAGAGTGGCCCACCGGGTGCAGCTGGAAGCTCGATGGCACTTACGTGGTGGTGGAACAGACCGATGCCATCACAGGGACAGCGCACAGGCGCACCGACCCTGGGTTGAACCACGTTGCCTTCCACGCAGGAACCCGCCAGAACGTGGACAGGATCCGTGCACTCGGCGCCGATGCGGGCTGGTATGAAATGTTCGAGTCCAAATACCCCCACGCCGGAGGACCGGACCACTACGCCGCGTACCTGCTCAACACGGACAGTTACGAGGTAGAGCTGGTGGCGGACTAACGCCTGGCTGATTGCCGTTTTACCGGGGCTTGCCGTTTTACCGGGCCGTTGACGGGTACATCACCTGCGATGGGCAAAGCACAGTGCGGCTTTGTCCGGGTTGCGTCGGAGGAGGTCCAGCATGTCACAGGTACCGGTCCTGGAACGGGCGAAAGCGACCGCTGGGGAGGTGGGCGCGGCCGGCTATGCCGCAATCCTGTGCCTCCTGGTCCTCGGAGCCGCCGGCCTTGTTGGCTTGATGACACACCTGCCGTGGTTGTTCCCGAGCCTGGGACCCACGGTGATGCTGTTTTTCGAGTCGCCGGAACAGAAATCGGCGCGGCCTCTCAATGCCCTGGTGGGTCACGGCGTCGGCCTGTTGGCGGGCGTGGGCTGTTTCTACGCGATGGGCCTCATGAACGCCGCTCCCGCTCCGGTCGGCGGACTCAATCCCCGCTTTGTGATTGCGGGTGCACTCTCCGTGGCCGTCACCACCATGGTGCTGACGGCCATCAAGATGCCCCATCCCCCGGCCGGAGCCACCACCCTGATTGTGAGCCTGGGGATACTTGCCGCACCAGCCCAACTCCTGAGCATGGCCGGCGCCATAGTGCTGGTCACCCTGCTCGGCTGGGCAATCAACATGGCCTTGGGCACCAAGCCGGCCAAAAAATCCAGCTAGTAGTCAGACCCTGGAGCCAGCTAGGCGCCGGGCCCGGAGTTGATCGGCGGAACCGCAGGACGCCACATCGCCACCCGCGGCCAGCGGGTCAGGCCCAACTCAGCTTCGTGCTCCATCAGGTGGGCCAGCTCCTGGCCCCAACTTCCGGCGTCGAGCACTTCAAAACCCAGCCGGCGGTAATACGGGGCATTCCATGGGACGTCGCGGAACGTGCAGAGGGTTTGACGCAGCATTCCGTGCCCCCTGGTCCACACACGCGCCGCATGCAGCAGTTCACGCCCCAATCCCTGGTGGGCATGGTCCGGGTGGACGCTGACCTGCTCCACATGGCCGTTGCCGTCAACAACGTCCGCCAGGAGGTAAGCCACCGGATAGTCGAGTCCGTCCACAAAAACCCAGGCGCGACCCCCTGCAGCATAAGCGTGCAGTTCCTCGACTGTCAGGGGCTCGTCCTCCGCCACGGAGTCCATGCCGAGCGACCGGAAAGCCTGGCCCGCGGCACGCTCGATGTCCTGCATCATCAGAAGATCGTCCGCATGCGCGAGCCTGATCATTGCCGGGAATCCGGACTGGGCGGAGTTGCAGCCGACGGCGCCTGCGCAACCAGGAATTCGTTTCGCTTCCCGATCAGGTTCTCCATGTAACGGGCCAGGACCAGCTTCTCCGCCAGCCTGCCCAAGGGGCCGAACGGTGCAGCGAATTCCACCGTGTCCACCATGAGCGTCCCGTCGCCGTCCGGCCGGAACTCGTGTGTGTGCCGGAGGTACTTGAAAGGGCCTTTCACCTGTTCGTCAGAGAACGATGCCGGCGCCTCCATGCCCGTGATGCGGCTGGTCATACGGAACCGGACTCCGAGGTGCCATGCCTGCCACGTCACCGTTTCGCCTTGGGAGATGAGGCCGCTGGTCACTCCACCGATTGCCTTCTCGCGGCTCTTGGTCATGGACCCCACATGGGCGTCGATGTTGCGGGAGAGATCGAACAGCTCCTGCGGTGACATGGAACTGCGGGTGCGGCATACGAAAGCTACGGGCATATCTCGATCTTCCCAGACGTTGCCCTGTCCGCGCGCCGGAGTCCGCTACGGCTTGTGACCGGGCTAATGGCGGCAGCTGGCAGGATCCTGATAATTTTCAAGGGCAGACCCTAACTGATCGGTGGTGTTTTCCGGTGCCCGCAATCATCACCCATGCCCGCGAATTGCACCGGCTTGGCCCTGCCAACAATGATCGCCTCTCCGCAGTCCGGGTTGCGCTCAGCGTCGCCGTGCCAGGGGTGTTCCTCATCCTCATCGGCCGCCCGGACCTCATGATGTACGCCGTTTTCGGCGCGCTGACCGGCATGTACGGGCGCAACGAGACGCACCAGCTCAGGCTCAAGCATCAAGCGCAGGCGGCCCTGTTCCTGGTGGGTGGGCTGGGCATCGGCGTCGTCCTTTCGGTCAACCACATTCACTCCTGGTGGCTTGTCCTGATAGCTACGGTGTTCGCAGGTGCCGGCTCGCTTTACGCCGATGCTGTCCGGCTCAAGCCCATTGGCCCGTTCTTCGGGATCCTCGCACTGGGCGCTTGCGCTTCGGTGCCAACCAGCGTGCCACCCACGACGGCGGTACTCATCGGGGCCGGGTCCGCCGCCTTTTCACTCGTAGTCGGCTTTGCCGGGTGGTTCCGGTACCGCAAGTGGGAATCCGGTGCGGCCCGCGATGTTCCCGTCCTCCGCGGTCCCCGGCGCCAGGCAGCGTTGGTCCAGGCTGCCTTGGTCCACGCCGCGCGCTACTCGCTCGCCGTCAGTGCGGCCGGGACCATCGGCGTACTGAGCGGAAGCGGGCATCCCCACTGGGCCATGGCTGCCGCGGCCGTGCCTCTTGCCGGAGCCGACCTCCCCAGCCGCGTCCACCGGGGTGTCCACCGCATCGTGGGGACGTTCCTCGGGTTGGCGGTGGTCGCCGTCGTACTTTTCCCCAGTCCGCTATCGCCGCTTCAGTACTTCCCCGGTCAAACCGCTGTGGTGCTGGCCGTACTGGTGGTCCTTTGCCAGTTTCCCACCGAGCTTTTCATGGCCCGGCACTATGGGTGGGCCATGGTGTTCTTTACGCCGGTGATACTGCTGATCGCGCAGCTGGCGGCGCCCATGGATCCTGGCGTGCTGGTGATGGAGCGCGCCATCGAGACCTTTGTTGGGGCGGTAGTCGGGATCGCGGTGGCGGTGCTGGTCCGGGCGCGACGGGTTCCGCAGTAAGGCCCCTCCCCTTCCAGCAGAGCTAGGGCTCCAGCGGTTTGCGGGGTGGGCCGGATGTCAGCTTGGCCGGGAGAACCCGGGCAAAGAAGGTGACCACTTTGTAGCGGCGCGTCGGGATGGAAACGCCCTTGCCGTTGGCATTGTCCTCGAGTCCTTCGCGCACTACACGTTCGGCCGTCAACCAGAGGAAGCGGGGGGCTACCGACTTGTCCATCCCCATGCGGTCATGGAATTCAGTGTGGGTGAAACCGGGGCAGACAGCAGTGACCTGCACCCCGGACTTCGCATACGTGATGTTGGCCCACCTGCTGAAGGTCACCTGCCAGGCCTTGGCCGCCGAATAGGTGCCGCGGTTGGCGAAGGCAGCAACGCTGGCCACGTTGATGATCCTTCCTTTGCCCCGGGCCAACATGACCTCCAACGCTGCGTGGCACAGCTCCATGGGCGTCTGCACATGCAGCCTCAGGTGCCGCCGTTCCTCGTCCAGGTCATTGCGTTCAAAAGACTTCAGAAGACCTATACCTGCGTTGTTGACCAGCACGTCCACGGGCCGGGCGGCATCCCTGAGGCGGTCGGCAACTGCCGAAACCCCGACGCCGGTGGTCAGGTCAGCGGGAAGGACCTCCGCCGAGATACTGAAGTCGCGTTCGAGCTCGGCGGCCTTTTCCTTCAAGCGGTCCTCGTCGCGGGCCACCAGCACCACGTGATGTCCGGCTTCGGCAAGCTGGCGCGCAAATTCAGCACCGAGCCCGGCCGTGGCCCCCGTGATCAAGGCAGTGAGTTCATTGGCTCGTGTCGTCATGCGCCAAGACTAGTAGGGCTGGAGCGAAGAACGCACCGGTTCAGGGATCGGCCCGGTCCAGGAGTTCGTCCAAAAGGGCGGATTCAGGTGCGGCTGCGTGCGCGGTTTCCGGCACGGATGCCTGCGCGGCTTCAGGGGCGGCTGCCCGGGCGGATTGGGGCGCGGCTGCCTGGGCGGATTCGGGCCGGGCTTCATGCGTGGCTGCATGCGCGGCTGCCTGCGCGGCTTCATGCCTGGCTGCGTGCGTGGCCGTTTCCACTTCCTGATCCTTGCGGGTACGTGGCCGGGTCGCCACCACAGCAACAACAATGATGCCCAGCATGGCCAAGGCCCACCAGGGAAAGCCGGGATCGATCGCGGTACTGGGTAGGACTTGCTGGCCATCACCGGTGGTCGGGGGCTCTGTGCGTTCGCCCCGCACCAGCAACCTGTGGCTGTTGACCCCCTTGGGCGTGCACGTAATGAGGGTGACGTAGTCCTTCCCCTCGACCTTCCGGAGCGCATCTGTCTCGTCCGGAAGGACCGTCAGGATCTGGTCCACCTTGTAGTACAGGGTTTCGTCCAGGGTCGAAATGCTGAAGACATCGCCTTTGGCCATCTGGTCTACGTGGTCAAAGAGGGTGGCGTTGACAAAGCCGGAGTGCCCCGTCAGGACACTGTGGGTGCCTTCGCCGCCTACGGGAAGCGCCGAGCCAAACAGGTGCCCGACTCCCTTGGAGAGCGCGTCCTCGTCGGTGCCGTGAAAAATCGGCAGGTCCGCATGGATGGAGGGAATGCTGATCCGGCCCATCATGCCGCCGGGTCCCACTGCGAGCATCTTCTTGTAGGCCTCGGACCCGGCACCGATGACAGTCTGTTCCCCCTTTTCATTGAGGGAGTAGGGATCGCGGAGGGGCCCTGCCGGGAGGCGGTCGTTGAAGGTGCGGGCCTCGTCCAGGAGCGCCTGCTGCTGGGAGGGATTGAGGTTCTCCACCGAGTCCACGTAGCCGCTGATTTCCGTGGCATGGACCCGGTCAGAGAACCAGGCGGCAGCGGTCGGATACAGGAGCACCCCCACACCGATCACAGCAGCAAGGACTATGAACAGCCGCTGTTTGCTCCAATGGTGGGGAAGGTTGCGGATACGGGCTGGGAGTTGTGGCATCTGAATCCTGGGCAGATAACGGTACATGCAGGAACCAAAGTGGGGGAAAACGCAGTTCATGCGTCTTCCCCCACCCTGTTGTTACCAGGAGCACGGCTTTGGCCGGCCCCAGGTGTTAGCTGTTGGTTGTCCTGCGTGTGCGGACGAACAGCAGGCTGGCACCGGCGACCAGGAGGAGGCCGGCTCCGTACAGCAGACCGGTTCCAACGCCACCGGTCAGCGGCAGCTCGAAGCCGCCGTTGGACGGTACGTTCTTGACCTCGAGGTCGATGCCCACCGCAGTGGTTGCGGCATCCACCAGGAAGGAGACCGGCTCTGCCAACAGCTCGTAGCCGGAGGGAGCGGTGGTTTCCACGAGGTAGTACGTGCGGTAGTCAGCCGAGCCGGGAGCAACAGCTGCGCCGTTGGCCCAACCCGAGTAACGCAGGCCGGAAATGGTCAGCGTGCCATCAGCAGCAACGGTGAAGGTGCTCGTGCCGTTGAGGGTGATGGGGTTGGTTCCGGCCAGGGCGTCAGCCTCGGTGGCGTACACCGAGAAGGAAGCACCAGCAAGTGCAGCACCGGTCTCGTTGACCTTCTGGAGGGTGATCTCGCCCCACTTGGTGACTACGGGAGGGGTGACGATCGGGCCGCCGGGCTGGCCCGGAGCGGTGGTGAAGCTGCCCAGGTTCGGGTAGATCAAGGCTTCGTTTTCGATCTCGCCAATGGTGTTGACGGTGGTGTTCACAACCAGCTGGACGCGGGTGTCGTTGTGTGCTGCAAGCACTGCCAGGCCGGCCGGCGTGAAGACTGCCGAAACAGTGTTCGTGGCGGCATCGAAGTTCACCGTGTAGTCGGTGCCCTTGGTGATGACCGTGCCATCAACCAGCGTTGCCGTGGCATCGACGTAGCTCAGCTTGGTATCGAGCTGATCAACAATCTTGTAGCCGTCGATGACTGCGTCGTTGGGGATGTCACCGGTGATCGTGTAGTCGATCTGGTCGCCCAGCTTGATGTCAGGAGCATCGGTGACAGTCTTCTCTGCACCCGTGACGGAGTTCTTGGGGTACACGTGGACGTCGTAAAGCCAGTTGTCCTTGTTGTCCGGGTCCGTCAACGGAACGGAAACCAGGAACGGTGCCGAAGGCGTGACGCCGGACGGGTACGCCGTTTCCGAGACCAGGTACAGGCCAACAGGGAGGTTTCCGAAAGCAGCAGTGCCGGCAGCGTCGGTGGTGTCCGTCTGCGCGGATCCAAGCGTGAAGCCTGCCCCGGAAATGGAACCTGCCGGGTCGCTTGCCGAGAAGACGCTGCTCAGGTTGTGTGCAGCTTCCCATCCGGCGTTGCTGGACAGGTCGATGGTGTTGACCTGCTGGATGGTGAATTCGATGCCTGCCAGCGGGTTAAGGCCGGTGGTATCAACCACGGTGCCGTTGTTGGGCAAGCCGGTGGGGGTGTCCGGACGTTCAAACTTGTGAACGGTGATGGACCCCGTCTGGTCACCGTCAACAAGGGGAGCGGCCGATGCCGGAGCCATGGAGAACGACATTGCCAGCACCGCCCCCGTAATGGTGGCGGCGGCGGTCTTCAAAAGCCGCCGTGAGCTGTGATTACTCACTTCTGTCCTCTTTCTTAGTGGTGGTGCGGTGTTCGGAGGTGAACATTTTTGGCATGCGTTTCCCCGGAAGCGGTGTCACGCATGGTGCCTTAGGTGGCCGGTTGGTCTTTCCTGCGGCGGAGGTTTCCGGAAGCCAGGACGGCGGCTGCGAGCAGCGTGGCGGAGCCTGCCAAGGCAAATGGCCAATAGCCGATGCCTCCGGTTTCGGGCATCTGCAGGGCCGGTACGTCCCGCACGCTGACCAGGAAGATCCCGTCACCGTCCTGGTCCGCGCTGGTGACCACACCGGAGCCGCTGCCTTGGCCCAGGGTGACAACGCCATCCGCTGCCACCGTGAACCTGACGGCCTCGGCCAACAGGTTGAAGCCGGCAGGGGCCTTGGTCTCTTCCAGCCAATAGGTGCCCGGCTTGATGCCTTCCACCTGGAACTGGCCTGTCTGTCCCGGGATGGCCGTCACCGTGTAGGCGGCGTTGGTTCCGGGCATACCCGCAGCGTCAGTCTTGAGCACCCAGGACGAACCGTTCATGGCAACCCAGGAGGAGTCCGAGGACTCGCCCAGCTTCTCAATCAGGAACTTGGCGGTTACGCGATGGGTGGTGATGCATTCCGGCGCAATCGGCGTCACGCCTGTTGCACACCGGGATGGAGGGACGCTGCCACTGCCGGTCACCGTATTGATCAATTCCTCGCTCCAGGCATCAGCCTTGACCACTACTGAGTAGCTCAGCGTTGCGGTGGCGCCCGCCGGGAGGGTGAAGGCCGCCGTCGTCAGGGTGGTTGAACCGTTGGCCGGATTCGCTACGGGAGTGGCCGCTGCCGTGCCGATCTTCAGCGTGGCTGATCCGGCAACGAAGGTTGCCTGGTCCAGGACGTTCGCCAGGTTGTCTGTGAGGACTACCCCGGTGATCTGTCCGCTGGTACTGGTGGCGGTCACGGTGTAGACGATTGTCTGCCCCGCGCTCACCAACGGATTAGTGACGCCGCCAACGGTGGCACCCTTGCTGATGACCCATGCCGGCGGCGCAGTAACCTGCGCCTTGCTGGTGGCCGTTACCGGGACGCCGACGGGAGGGGTTCCCGTAACCTTCGCGGTGTTGGTCAACAGACCAGACGTGACGTCGGCCTGCGTCACCACATATGTTGCGGTTGCCGTGACTGACTGGCCGGCAAGGAGGGTTCCGGCAATTCCGGGCCAGGTGTAGGTCAAGGAGGACATGGTTCCGGTACCGGAGAACTGTGTCTCAGTGATGACCACTCCGGTCAGCGTCACGTTGCCCGTGTTGGTGGCAACGAAGGTGTAGGTTGCCGTCTGGCCTGCCACCAAGGTGGTCTTGTCCACGGACTTGACCAAGGAAATCGCCGGCGCCGGAGCGGGGGCGATGGTAAAGACGTAGTCTTCCACTTCACCCGAGTTCGATGCACCGATCGGCGACTGGATCTGTGTGGCCGTGTAGCCGATGCGGAACCTGGCGTACGTTGTGCCTGCGGTCATGCCGCCGGGAATGGTGGCCCACGTCAGGGTTGCGGAAGTGGCTCCGGCTGCAAAGGTTGCGCAGGCCCGTTCGGCGGGGTTGTCGAAAATCGCGTCCTTGTCGAAGTCGATCCATCCACAGGTTGTGCCTGCTTTGCCGGCTCCGCTGATTGCCACAGTGGTGGAGTAACTCGTTGCGCCCAAGGTCATGGGGGTGAGCACCACCCCGTTGTCCTGATCCAAGGCAGCGGTGGCACTGGCATTGGGGGAAACGGTGCCGTTGGCCACCTGTGCGTTGTCTTCGGTCACAGAGGGTCCCAGAGTGACGTCGGAAAGGACGGCAGATGCGGCGTTGTTTTGGTCGTAGCTCGTGGGGGCGTCGCCAAAGTCCTGGGGCACGGTAAGAGTCATCACGTAGTTGTCTTCGCTGTGCAGCGAAGATTGGGGGTCGTTGTCCGAGTACCCCGGGAGGGCCGATGTGGTCCTGGTGAAGACGGCGGAGACATTGAAGGTCAGGGTGGACACGAGGCCGTTGATCCGGACGGATCCACAGGCAGCAGTCGCTCCCGCATCCGGCGGTTGCGGCGTTGAGGATTGGACCACGGTGTTGCACCGCGCGGATGTGCTGTCGTTCACGGCAGTGATGGTGTTACCTGACACTGAAAGGTTTCCGCCTGACAGCTTGGTCATGGTCAGCCCGGTGGTTGCGAGCCCAAGCACGGCGTGCAGTTGGGAGATACGGTCAATGCTGCCGTTGAGCCCCTCATCCCAGGCGGAGTTGCCGCCCAACCCTGCGAGGTTCAGCACGGGGTTCCGGACTGGCTGGCTGAAGTTGATGGTGATGCTGCCCAGTCCGGAGCACGGACCAGTGGTGGCGCAGTTGTTGACAGCATCGGTGGAGAATTCCACGGTCGGCAGGGTCCCAACGAGCCCTTGGTTGTAGTCGCTGGGCACGAAGCCTCGACTGCCCAGGGTCGATCCACCAAAGACGTCAGTCAGTCCGGATGCGGAATAGGTCGTAGTAAGCCCGGATCCGGGCATGGTGGTTGTGGCAATGCCATTGGAAATGACGGGGGCCGCGGTGGGCACCTGATATGCCTGGGCCGCCGTCCCGGGGCCAAAGACCCCGAATGACAGCGTCCCAAGTAACACCATGAGCACGGCGAAGAATGCCATTGCTTTCCCAAGGGGAGACTTCAAGGGAGATTCCTTCCAGAACTCGGAGTCATCCACGTCACTGGCAGCCCCCGTTTATTGATCGAACGCCGACGAATGACACAGCTGAATGTGTGTGCAAATCGTGTGCCGCTGCCTTCAGGCAGGCGGCTTCGATCGTCAAGTACCGCAAGGCCGAAAAACGTGTCACAGTTTCTGGAATTTTTTGAGAGTCGACTTCCGGAACCTCAAAAAGTGCTGCCTGGAGTCCCCCATATGGCCGGCGGAAAGCGTTAGGATGGCCTGATTGAAACGATGCAAAGGATGGCTATGGTCAACGATGCCCCCTCCCCGCAGGACGCACTTCTCCTCAACAACAACGGCGCCTGGTGCTGGTTCCAGGATGAACGCGCACTGATAGACCCCGCCAACAACACCCTGTTGCTTGGTTCAGTGGCCTCGCCGGACGGCCCCGGGGGTGCGCGGAGGGGCGGAAACATCGAAATTGCGGTGCTCGATCTTGCTACCGGGCAAAGCCGGGTCCACGTGCTCCATGAACAGCTGGAGGCCGATGACCATAATGCCCCTGCGCTCCTGATCCGGCCGGATGGGCGCTATGTGGCGATGTATGCCAAACATAAAACGGACAACTACTCGCGCTGGCGGGTTTCGGTCCGGCCCCACGACGCCTCAGAGTGGGAGCCGGAGCAGCAGTTCGACTGGACAGAACTGGCGCAGGGCCGTGGTGCCACATATTCCAACCTGCATTTCCTGAGCATGGAGGGCAGGGTTTACAACTTTGTCCGCGCCATCAACGACGACCCCACCATGATGGTTTCCGAGGACAACGGCAGCTCGTGGAGTTACGGCGGCAAGCTCTTCACACGGCCAAAGATCGGTTACGTCAACGGATACACCCGCTATGCCGGGAACGGTGCGGACAGGATCGACCTCATCACCACGGACCACCATCCGCGCGATTTCAACAACAGCATCTATCACGGCTATCTCCAGAACGACGCCCTTCACGACGCCTCGGGAACTGTGGTCAGCAAACCGGTGATCGGATCCGAAGGCATCAACCAGACGGCATTGACCACCGTTTTCGAGGCCGGAACAACGCTCGACGGCGATGTCCTCACCCACGGTTGGACTACTGACCTGCGCCGCCAAGGCAAGGAACTGGCTGCAATCGTCACTTGCCGGGCCAACGACGTCAACGGGCCGCTGCAGCGGGAGCAAATGCTCGACGTCGACGATCACCGCCTGCTGTACGCCCGCTTTGACGGGGCGCGCTGGAAGCTGCACCCCCTCGCCGTCGCCGGTCCCGGCCTGCTGCCGCACGAGCAGGACTACACAGGTCTGGGTGCTGTGGATCCCAATGACCTGAACCGCGTCTACATCTCCACACCCACGGATCCGCGGACGGGCGAAACCACGGAGCACTATGAAATCTATCGGGGCGTCACGGCGGATTCAGGTGCCAGTTGGACATGGGAAGCCATCACTGAGGGATCCGCAGCGGACAATCTCCGCCCCATGGTGGTCCCGGGCGATGAGTCCGTACACGCCGTGTGCTGGTTCCGTGGGTCCATGAAGTCCTCGCAGAGCTACTCCACGGAGATCGTGGCGCTCACTTCATCGCCGAGGGGTTAGCTCTCGACCCTTTCAACCTCCTGAAAGTGCCGAGAGCTAACCCCTCGCGGGGATTCCTAGGCGAACTTGGCCAAGGGGTTGGCCAAGCGTCCGGCCATCTGGAGCCCGCCGGAGGGGTCCGAAATGTCCAGCATCTGCTGGTTGTTCCTCAGCTGGAGGCGGTTGAGGCAGGAGAGCTCGAAGTCCGGCGCAAAAAGATCATGCATGGCGAACTGGTCCGCAAGTTCCGGGTGGCGTTGCTGGTATTCCCGCAGCACGGCGGCCGCGGTACCCCAGAACTCGTCCTCGCGCAGCGTCCCGTCCTCCACAAGGATCGCGCCCAGGAACCGGAAGATGCAGTCGAACACGTCGGTAAAAATGGCCAGGACCATTTCCTCGGCAGGGATCTCAGCCTTGATGCGGGAGACTTCCTCGGGAAGTTCCAGCCGGTCCCCCATCACCACGATTTCCTCGGCGATGTCCTTCATGATCGCCCGGACGGGGACGCCGTCTTCGAGGATCAGGATGACGTTTTCGCCGTGCGGCATGAACGCGAGCTCGTACTCATAGAGGCAATGGACAAGGGGCACGAGGTAGGCCTCAAAGTAGCGGCGAAGCCACTCGGTGGGAGCCAGGCCGGATCGCTGAATGAGCGCAGACACCACGGAGTTTCCGGCAGCATCCACGTGCAGCAACGACGCCATGGTCGCCAGCTGCTGCCCGTCTTTGAGCAACGGCAGCGGACTTTCCCTCCACAGGGCTGAGAGCATCTTCCGGTAGGGCGAACCCTTGGCCGAAGCAGCCTCGTAGTAGTGGTTGTGGTACCCGATGGCTGCAGTCTCACGGATCATGGCCAGGCCCCGGTCCTGGAGCTCTTGGTCACTGCCGATCAGTTCCTGCAGCCAGTCATTGATGGCCGGAGTGGCCTTCATGTACTGCGGGGACAGTCCACGCATGAAGCCCATGTTCAACACGGACATAGCCGTCTTGACGTAGGCCTTTTCCGGGTAGTCGGTGTTGAAGAACGTCCGGATGGACTGCTGTGCCTGGTACGCGTCTTCGCCCGTGCCAAGGTTCACGATGTGGCGCTGGGCGATTTCTGCCGCGAACGTCACCGTGAGCTTGTTGTCCCACTGCCAGGGGTGCACAGGCATGAGGAGGTAGTCCTCGGGGTCCAGGCCGGAGGCTGACAATTCGGCGTTGTACCAGGCGAGGGTTGCCGGACCCAGTTCGGCCTCGAAGTGCGTCCGGTAATCCAGCCCTGCGCTGGAGGTGAATACGGCCTTGCTGCGGTGCACGGCGATCCACTGCAGCTTCACAGTTGCCCCGGTTTCCGGTGCGAACGCATGGTAATCCGCGATCCCGAATCCCAGCCGGCCGTTGTTGGCCACGAAGCACGGATGGCCCTCTGTCATGCTGTGCTCGATGGCCTGGAAGTCCGCGGCCCGGTCAGCACCACCGGTGACACCGGCAGCCAATTCTGCCGAGCCGAAGGGCTTGCCCTGCTTGTAGGCGTGGCTGGCCAGCGTGCTGCTGATTTCCTCCAGGTACACGGGCAGCATTTCCTGGCGGATGGCCAGGGCCTCATGGAATTCGGCAATGAAGTCCAGTGCATCCACCGGAAGCTCTACGGCGTCCCGCAACCGAACGATGGATTCCGCGGGGACTGACCAGTGCTCGAGTTCCAGGATCCGTGCGCGAAAACGGTACTCCGTTGCGTCGTCATCGCTCACTACCTTGTACAGCCCGACGCCGGCGCCCTCCTGCCGGATCAGCTCAGGGACCAGGATGCGCTCGTGCGAGAACTCCGCGATCGCCTTGCGGACCAGGTGCCGGTTGGCGATGGCCCAGCGCTCCGGGGTCAGGTGGGACACAGGCGCGGCTGCCTGGTTCAGGGTCTCTTCGGTGGTGCCGGCGGTGGTGGTCACAGGGATTCTCCTCTGGTCGCCGCGGCGGGCGCGGCCAGAATCGGGGTCAGGGCAGCAAGGAAATCCTCGCGGGTGCAGAAGCTCAGGAGCCCCTGCTTATGGTCTTCGGCAGGATCGACGGCGGGAAGCGTCACCACGCCGTGTGGGCGGAAGCCCACCTTTTCGTTCAGGACGTGGATCTTGTCGTTCCGGGCGTCAGGCTCGACGACGACCCGCTGGGTTGCGGGGTCGGCGAACAGTTCCGCCATAACGGACTGCATGACGGCAGTGGTGAAACCGGGCCGGGGTTCGCCACTGGGCGGTGACACCAGCAGATGCATTCCCACGTCACCGGGCTGGACCTCGTAAACGTCCGCCAATGGCGAGGAACCGGGCCGGTACCGCTCCATCAGGAAGGTGGGAACGCCGTCGTCGAGCCCCAGGAACGCTTGGTGATGATCGGACCCGGCAATCCTTGAGTACTCCTCCACAACGTCCTGCTCACTGGCCGAGACCATGCCCCAGAACCGTGCGTATTCTTGGCTGACCCAGCTGTGGAGGACAGGTGCGTCAGCTACCGGGTCAACGGGGCGGAATGTGAAGTTCATACGGAGGCCCCCGCGGTTTCGGGCAGGCCGGCAGGTTCTGCGGGAGTGGACGGAGCCGGCGCCCCAAACTGTTGGAACGCGATGCTGCGCTCGATCGGGTAGACCTCGCGGCCGGTGATTTCGCGCAGGATGCACGAGTTGCGGTAGGCCGCCATGCCGAGGTCCGGAGTGACGAAGCCATGGGTGTGCAACTCTGCGTTCTGGACGAAGATTTCGCCGGGTTCGACGCCGGTCCCGTAGTTGCGCTCGACGTCGAAGCGACCCTTGGCGTCACGGCGGATCCGGTCCTGGATGCCGGACAGGAAGGCTGGCTCCTTGTAGGTGTAACCGGTAGCCAGGACTACGGCCTCGGACTCAAGGCTGTAATCGCGGCCGTGTTCTTCGTGGCGCAGCTGAAGAGTGTGGGTTCCCGTGGCCGGGTCCCACTCTGCTGCGGTCAGCGAGGAGTGCGTGTGCAACTGGGTGTCCACCATGCCGGAGAGGCTCTTGGTGTAGAGGAGGTCATAGATGTCATCGATCAGGTCCGAGTTGATGCCCTTGTACAGGTTCTTCTGGCTCTTGATCAGCGAATCGCGTTGCTCGCCCGGGAGTGAGTGGAAGTAGTCCACGTACTCCGGCGACGTCATCTCAAGGGTGAGCTTGGTGTACTCCAAGGGGAAGAAGCGGCCGGAGCGGGTGACCCAGTTGAGCTGGTAGCCGTACACGTCAATTTCCTGAAGCAACTCGTAGTACAGCTCGGCCGCACTCTGTCCGCTGCCCACGATCGTGATGCTTCGCTTGGACTGCAGCTCGCTCTTCCTCGACAGGTAGTCGGCGTTGTGGAGGACAAGTCCGCCGGCTTCCACTATTCCTGCGCAGGAATCCGGGACGTACGGCGAGGTGCCGGTACCAAGGACCAGTTTCCGGGCGCGAAGCACCTCAGCGCCGCCCGGGCCCTGCACCGAAAGCCGGTACACGCCGTCGTCGTACGTTACATCCAGCACATCCGTGCTAAAACGAACGGATTCAAGCTGTCCGGCCACCCACTGGCAGTACTGGTTGTACTCGGCGCGCAGCGGGTAGAAGTTCTCGCGGATATAGAAGCGGTACAGGCGGCCGGTCTGCTTGAGGAAGTTCAGGAAGGAGAACGGCGACGTCGGATCGGCGAGCGTGACGAGGTCCGCCATGAACGGAACCTGCAGATGGGCCGGCTCCAGCATCATGCCGGGGTGCCAGTCGAAGGACTCGCGGCGGTCCAGGAACACGCAGTCGAGGTTCTCAACCGGCTCGCTCAAGGCGGCCAGGCCCAGGTTGAAAGGTCCGACGCCGATTCCCGCGACGTCGTAGATGGTCTCTTGGGTGCTCACGCTGCGGCCTCCATGGTGTTCGCCAGCAGGGCGTTGCCCGTTCGGCGGATAAGTTCGATGATTTCCTGGATGTCCCCCAGGCTTGCCTCGGCGTTCAGGAGGGTGAATTTCAGGTAATGGCGGCCAGCGACCTTGGTGCCGGCCACGACGGCCTCGCCCGAAGCGAAGATCGCAGCACGAATGGCCGGGTTGAGGGTGTCTGCAGCGTCCTCGTCGAGCGGGGCACCGTTCACGGCAGGGCGGTAGCGGAACACCAGGGTGCTCAGCTGCGGTGCGGCGGCCAGTTCGAATTCCGCGTCATCGGCCAGCAGCGTTCCCACCCGGGCGGTGAGGTCGATTGCCTCATCGAACAGCGCACCGATGGCGTCGGCGCCCATGATGCGGAGGGTCAGCCACAGCTTCAGGGCATCGAAGCGGCGGGTGGTCTGGATGCTCTTGTCCACTTGGTTGGGGATCTCGGCCTTGGCCGCGCTTTCCGGGTTCAAGTAGTCGGCGTAGTAGGTGACGTGACCCATCATGGAACCGTTGCGGACCAGGACTGCGCTGGAGCTGACGGGCTGGAAGAAGGTCTTGTGGAAGTCCACGGTGACGGAGTCCGCAAGGTGGATTCCGTCCAGGAGGTGGCGGTGGCGGCCGGAAACGATCAGCCCTCCACCGTAGGCGCCGTCCACGTGCAACCAGGAATCGTAGGCGCGGACCAAGGCGGCCATTTCGGACAGCGGGTCAACCGAACCGAAGTCCGTGGTTCCGGCAGTGGCCACGACCGCCATCGGGGCCAGACCGGCGTCGTGCGCTTCCGCCAAAGCAGCCGCAAGGGCGGTGGGATCCATGCGGTGGTCATCGGTGGTGGGTACGGCGATGACTGCGTCGAAGCCCAGCCCCAGCATGGATGCTGACTTCTGGATGCTGAAGTGGCTGTCCACGGAGGTGAAGATCCGGAGCCTGTCCAGCAGCAGCGGCAGGCGGGCGTCCCCATTGGCTGCCCGCAGCTTGGCGACGGCATGATTGCGGGCGATCAGCAGCGCCTGGAAGTTGGACTGGCTGCCGCCGGACGTGAACACTCCGTCAGCGTCGTCCGTGAAGCCAATTCGCTCCGCGGTCCAGTCAATGAGGCGACGCTCGATCATGGTGGCGCCGGCGCTCTGGTCCCACGTATCCATGGAGGAGTTGACGGCAGAGAGGACGGCCTCCCCCACCAATGCGGGTATGACCACAGGGCAATTCAGGTGCGCCGCGTAGCGGGAATCATGGAAGTAGACAGCGTCCTTGAGGTAGAGCTCATCGAGCTCCTCCAGCGCTGCCGCAGTGTCCGGGAGCGGCTGTTCCAGATCGACGGCGCCAACCTTGGCTTTCAGCTCAGCATGCCCGACCCCGGTGAACGGCCGCGCGGTCCTCTGGACTTTGGTGGAGACAGCGTTGACTCCCTGCAGAACCTGCGCGACGTAACTGGGCGAATTTCGGGCGTTGAACAGCTGGTTGGTGGCAGCGAGGGCCAGCTCCACTTTGGAGCCAAAATCCTGCTCCTGAGCGATCCGCTCTTCGACACTGGGTGACGTCACGTCAGCTTCCTTCCATTGCGTTGGGGCGCTTGTTAGCAAGGTAAGCCTTACTTAGGTAAGCCTTTCCGTCAAACTTTTGTGACCTATTTCGCTTGGAAGGCGGTTTCTCGCATTTTTATGGTTCGGCAGCGCGTCATTGACTTTTTTTCGAGCCCCTTTGGGTGCAGAATGTGGCACTCTTTAGTGCAAGGACTATCCGCAGTCAACGGTTGGGGGACCTATGAAGGACCACGTCCACGAGCGCATCGGCTTCCGCGAAATCGACGAGCATGGCAATGCCGTGCAGGCCGTCAGCCCCCATGTGCCGGAGCCTGCGGACCGGGAACGCAGGAGAATCCCCATTAACCCGTTCATCATTGCGTTGTGGGTACTGGACGCGGGCCTTTTGTGGGTGGGAGTGTGGGCGGTGAATGAGACCGGAGCTGCGATGTCAGGTCCCACGATGTTCAATATGTCGGCCCAACTGAACTTCATGCTGATGACGTACACCCCGTACGCGTTTCTTGGTGCGCTGCTTCTGACATCTACGCTCCTGTTCTGGCACGCGGTTCAGTGGCAAAAACAGCGGCCGACCAGGTAATGGATACCTGACCGGCCGCTGAGGAATGGTGCTTGCTGGAACTGCTTTGCTGGAACTGCTTGCCTAGAGGACGGTGGCCCCCAGGACGCACTTGATCTCCGTGGCGGGTTTGGTCACCTCTGCGTTGGCGACCCAGTCAAGGGCCTTGCCCGCTGCAGCGTCCTTGAAGGTTTGCTCCCCGCGGGCGAGGACTGCCGAGGTTTTCGGGTCCACCCAGCTGACGGTGATCTTGACCGTGCCCTTGGTTCCCTCAGGAGGAGTCACGGTCCCCTTCGCCGTCACTTTTCCCTGCGCAGTATCGCAGGAGGTCATCTTGGTGGCCTCGATGATGCCGGTACCGGGGTTGGCAGGTTTTGCCTCACCGGTGGTGGCGGCCTGGGTTGTAGTTGACGACGGCGACGTCCCCGCCTCGTTGCTCGGGGACGACGAACAACCGGCGAGTGCGGCTGCCGAAACAAGCACCCCCGCAATGCACGCAACAGTCTTCTTCATGGTGTGGCTACCTGGTTCTTTCTGGGTTGTACGTTGGTTGAAAATGCGCGGCAACCGGGGTTGGGGCCCCGATTGCCGCGCACTTTTTGTCCTATGCCTCGGAACGCTTGCGGCGTCCAACGAGGAACAGGAACAGCCCCGCGCCAACTACCAGCAGGCTGATGGGCAACACGGTGAGGACAGCTCCCGTGTTGGCCAACGGACCCGAAGGCTGGCTCGGAACCACCGGCGGGAAGGTCACAACAGCACTTGCAGGTGGTGTGGTGACCGGGGGTCCCGTCGGAGGCGTACCCGTTGCGGTTGCCGTGTTGGCAACCTCACCGGCGTTGATATCCGCCTGGGTGATCGCATACGTTGCCGTAGCGGTCACGGTCTCACCGGGCAGCAGGGTTCCTGCAACGCCGGGCCAGGTGTATGCCAAGGCTGAGAGGCCCGGCATCGGATCGTTGATGGAGACGTCCGTCAGCGGGACGTTTCCGGTGTTCCTGGCGGTAAACGTGTACGTGATCACGTCACCCACCTGGGTGGGGTCTCCAACAGCCGAGGCATCGGCCGTCTTGGTGAACTCCAAGCCCGCGCTCGGGGTCAACGGGGTATCCGTTTCACCCGGCGGAGGCGTTACCGGCGGACCGGTGGGAGGAGTTCCGGTGGTGGTGGCCGAGTTGGCCACGTGACCGGCATTGATGTCGGCCTGGGTGATGGCGTACGTTGCCGTAGCCGTCACCGTCTGACCGGGCAGGAGCTCGCCGGGGGTACCCGGCCAGGTGTACGTCAGGGCCGAGAGACCAGCCAGCGGATCCGTGATGGATACGTTGGTCAGCTTCACATTGCCCGTGTTCTTGGCCGTGAAGTTGTAGGTGATCACGTCACCCACCTTCGACGGACCATCCGTTGCCGGAGCCACAGCTGTCTTGCTGAACTCCATGGCCGGAGCCGGGGTCAACGGAGTATCCGTCTCTCCCGGAGGAGGCGTCACCGGAGGACCAACGGGCGGTGTGCCCGTAGTGGTTGCCGAGTTCGCCACGTGGCCGGCATCAATGTCAGCCTGGGTGATGGCGTACGTTGCCGTAGCCTTCACTGTCTCACCGGGCAGCAGTGTTCCTGCTGCGCCGGGCCAGGTGTACGTCAATGCCGAGAGGCCAGCCAGCGGATCCGTGATGGAAACGTTGGTCAGAGTCACGTTGCCCGTGTTCTTGGCCGTGAAGTTGTAGGTGATCTTGTCACCCGCAACGGTGGGGTTCTGAACAGCGGAGACGTCCGCGGACTTGGTGAACTCCATTGCCGGCGCCGGGGTCAACGGAGTATCCGTGGTTCCCGGAGGAGGCGTTACAGGAGGACCAACCGGCGGAGTACCCGTGGTCGTCGCCGAGTTGGCGACGTGACCGGCGTCGATATCAGCCACTGTGATGGCGTATGTTGCCGTAGCCGTCACGGTCTGGCCCGGAAGCAACTCGCCGGGGGTACCCGGCCAGTTGTAAGCCAGTGCCGACAAGCCAGCCAGCGGATCGCTGATGGAGACGTTCTTCAGCGTCACGTTGCCCGTGTTCTTCGCCGTGAACGTGTAGGTGATCAGGTCACCTGCAACGGACGGATCGTGAACAGCCGAGGCGTCAGCCGACTTGGTGAACTCCATTGCCGGCGCCGGGGTCAACGGAGTATCCGTCGTTCCCGGAGGAGGCGTTACCGGCGGACCGGTAGGAGGAGTGCCAGTGGTCGTGGCGCTGTTCGCGACGTGACCGGCGTCGATATCAGCCTGGGTGATGGCGTACGTGGCCGAAGCCGTTACCGTCTGACCAGGCAGGAGAGTTCCTGCTGCTCCAGGCCAGGTGTACGTCAGAGCCGAGAGACCAGCCAGCGGATCCGTGATGGAAACGTTGGTCAGTGTCACGTTGCCAGTGTTCTTCGCGGAGAAGGTGTACGTGATCACGTCACCGGCCTTTGAAGGATCCTTGACTGCCGAGGCGTCAGCGGACTTGGTGAACTCCATTGCCGGAGCCGGGGTCAACGGGGTATCCGTGGTTCCCGGAGGAGGCGTTACCGGCGGACCGGTGGGAGGAGTGCCAGTCGTCGTGGCGCTGTTGGCGACATGACCGGCGTCGATATCAGCCTGCGTGATGGCGTACGTTGCCGAAGCCGTCACCGTCTGACCCGGAAGCAACTCACCCGGGGTACCGGGCCAGGTGTACGTCAGTGCCGAAAGACCAGCCAAAGGATCGGTGATCGTGACGTTCTTCAGCGTGACGTTGCCAGTGTTCTTCGCGGAGAAGGCATACGTGATGACGTCGCCCACCTTGGAAGGATCCTGGACTGCCGAATCATCCGCAGACTTGCTGAACTCCATCGCAGGCTTCGGGGTCAACGGAGTATCCGTGGTTCCCGGAGGAGGCGTCACCGGCGGGCCGGTGGGAGGAGTGCCGGTGGTGGTCGCCGCGTTGGCAACATGTCCGGCGTCGATATCAGCCTGTGTGATGGCGTACGTTGCCGTAGCCGTCACCGACTGACCAGGGAGCAGCTCGCCCGGAGTGCCCGGCCAAACGTACTCAAGGGCGGACAAACCGGCCAGCGGGTCCGTGATGGACACGTTGGTGAGGTTGACGTTGCCGGTGTTCTTTGCCGTGAACGTGTAAGTGATCTTGTCACCTGCAACGGACGGGTCCTGAACAGCGGAGGCGTCAGCGGTCTTGGTGAACTGCATCGCCGGAGCCGGGGTCAACGGGGTGTCCGTTGTTCCCGGAGGAGGCGTTACCGGCGGACCAACAGGCGGAGTGCCCGTAGTTGTTGCCGCGTTCACCACATGGCCGGCGTTGATATCAGCCTGGGTGATCGCGTACGTTGCCGTAGCGGTCACCGTCTGGCCCGGCTGCAACTCGCCCGGAGTACCCGGCCAGGTGTAAGCCAGTGCCGAAAGGCCAGCCAAAGGATCGTCAATGGTGACGTTCTTCAGTGTGACATTGCCGGAGTTCTTCGCCGTGAAGGTGTAAGTGATCTGGTCACCAACAACTGCAGGTTTCTGAATGGCCGAGGCATCCGAGCTCTTGGTGAACTCCATCGCAGGCGCCGGGGTCAACGGAGTATCCGTGGTTCCCGGAGGAGGCGTGACAGGAGGACCAACAGGAGGGGTACCCGTGGTGGTGGCGCTGTTGGCAACATGGCCGGCATCAATATCAGCCTGCGTGATGCCATACGACGCCGAAGCCGTCACCGTCTGGCCCGGCAGCAACTCGCCCGGAGTACCCGGCCAGGTGTAAGCCAGTGCCGAGAGGCCAGCCAGCGGATCCGTGATGGACACGTTGGTCAGCGTGACGTTGCCCGTGTTCTTGGCCGTAAAGGTGTAGACGATGCGATCGCCCACAACCGAGGGGTCCTGAACACCGGAAGCGTCAGCCGTCTTGGTGAACTCCATTGCCGGAGCCGGGGTCAACGGAGTATCCGTGGTTCCCGGAGGAGGCGTCACAGGAGGACCAACCGGCGGGGTGCCGGTGGTTGTCGCCGAGTTGGCGACGTGACCTGCATTGATGTCAGCCTGGGTAATTGCATACGTTGCCGTAGCGGTTACCGTCTGACCGGCTTGCAGCTCTCCGGGGGTACCCGGCCAGGTGTAGGTCAGAGCCGAGAGGCCAGCCAGCGGGTCAGTGATGACCACACCGGTGAGCTTCACGTTGCCCGTGTTCTTCGCGGAGAAGGTGTACGTGATCACGTCACCAACCTTTGAAGGATCCTGGACAGCCGAAGCATCAGCAGACTTGCTGAACTCCATTGCCGGAGCCGGAGTCAACGGGGTGTCCGTTGTTCCCGGAGGAGGCGTGACCGGAGGACCAACAGGCGGGGTGCCGGTGGTGGTCGCCGCATTGGCAACATGTCCGGCGTCGATATCAGCCTGGGTGACGGCGTATGTTGCCGTTGCCGTCACGGTCTGGCCCGGAAGCAACTCGCCGGGGGTACCCGGCCAGGTGTATTCAAGGGCAGACAAGCCGGCCAGCGGGTCATTGATGACCACACCGGTGAGCTTCACGTTGCCAGTGTTCTTCGAGGTGAAGGTGTACGTAATAACGTCGCCAACCTTCGAAGGATCCTGGACAGCCGAAGCGTCGGCAGACTTGCTGAACTCCATCGCCGGAGCCGGGGTCAACGGAGTATCCGTAGTTCCCGGAGGAGGCGTTACCGGCGGACCGGTAGGAGGAGTGCCCGTAGTCGTGGCGCTGTTGGCGACATGACCGGCGTCGATATCAGCCTGGGTAATCGCATACGTTGCCGTAGCGGTCACTGTCTGACCTGCTTGCAGCTCGCCCGGAGTACCCGGCCAGGTGTAAGCCAGCGCCGAGAGGCCAGCCAGCGGATCCGTGATGGATACGTTGGTGAGCTTCACGTTGCCGGTGTTCTTGGCCGTGAACGTGTAGGTGATCTGATCGCCTACAACAGACGGATCCTGGATTGCCGAGGCGTCAGCAGACTTGCTGAACTGCATTGCCGGCGCCGGGGTCAACGGAGTATCCGTCGTTCCCGGAGGAGGCGTCACAGGCGGACCAACAGGCGGGGTGCCAGTGGTGGTCGCAACGTTCGCGACGTGACCGGCGTCGATATCAGCCTGGGTGATGGCGTACGTTGCCGTAGCCGTCACGGTCTGCCCGGGCAGCAACTCACCGGGGGTACCCGGCCAGGTGTAAGCCAGCGCGGAGAGGCCAGCCAGCGGATCCGCGATGGATACGTTGGTGAGCTTGACGTTGCCAGTGTTCTTCGCGGAGAAGGTGTACGTAATGACGTCACCAACCTGTGAAGGATCCTTGACTGCCGAGGCATCTGCGGACTTGGTGAACTCCATTGCCGGAGCCGGGGTCAACGGGGTATCCGTGGTTCCCGGAGGAGGCGTTACCGGCGGACCGGTGGGAGGAGTGCCAGTCGTCGTGGCGCTGTTGGCGACATGACCGGCGTCGATATCAGCCTGTGTGATGGCGTACGTTGCCGTAGCCGTCACCGATTGGCCCGGAAGCAACTCGCCCGGAGTGCCCGGCCAGGTGTACGTCAGGGCTGACAGACCAGCCAGCGGGTCATTGATGACAACACCCGTCAGCTTCACGTTTCCGCTGTTCTTCGCCGTGAACGTGTAGGTGATCAGGTCACCTGCAACGGACGGGTTCTGGATAGCGGAGGCGTCGGCCGACTTGGTGAATTGCATCGCCGGAGCCGGAGTCAACGGGGTATCCGTTGTTCCCGGAGGAGGCGTTACAGGGGGACCAACCGGCGGAGTGCCGGTGGTGGTGGCCGCATTGGCGACATGGCCGGCGTCGATATCAGCCTGGGTGATGGCGTACGTTGCCGTAGCCGTCACGGTCTGGCCAGGCAGGAGGGTTCCCGCTGCACCGGGCCACGTGTAGGTCAGAGCCGAGAGACCAGCCAGCGGATCCGTAATGGACACGTTGGTCAGGGTCACGTTGCCGCTGTTCTTCGCCGTGAAGGAGTAAGTGATCAGGTCACCAACAACTGCCGGGTTCTGGATAGCGGAGGCGTCCGAGGACTTGGTGAACTCCATGGCCGGGCCCGGGGTCAACGGAGTATCCGTAGTTCCCGGAGGAGGCGTGACAGGAGGACCAACCGGCGGAGTACCCGTGGTGGTGGCGCTGTTGGCAACATGGCCGGCATCAATATCAGCCTGCGTGATGGCGTACGTTGCCGTAGCCGTCACGGTCTGGCCAGGCAGGAGGGTTCCTGCCACGCCGGGCCACGTGTACGTCAGAGCCGAGAGACCAGCCAGCGGATCCGTGATGGAAACGTTGGTCAGGGTCACGTTGCCGCTGTTCTTCGCCGTGAAGGTGTAGACGATGCGATCGCCCACAACTGAAGGGTCCTGAACACCGGAAGCGTCAGCGGATTTGCTGAATTCCATGGCCGGAGCGGGAGTCAGCGGGGTATCAGTACCGGCCGGAGGAGGCGTCACTGCGGGACCGGTGGGCGGAGTGCCCACGGTGGTTGCAGTGTTCGCGACATGGCCCGCATTGATGTCGGCCTGGGTGATCGCATACGTTGCCGTAGCGGTCACTGTCTGGCCCGGAAGCAACTCGCCAGGGGTACCCGGCCAGGTGTATTCCAGTGCCGAGAGGCCCGGCAGCGGGTCGTTGATGACCACACCAGTGAGCTTCACATTGCCGGTGTTTTTGGACGTGAACGTGTAGGTGATCTGGTCACCCACAACGGACGGATCCTGGATATCCGAGGCGTCAGCCGTCTTGGTGAACTCCATGGCCGGAGCCGGGGTCAACGGGGTATCCGTCGTTCCCGGAGGAGGCGTTACAGGAGGACCAACCGGAGGAGTTCCGGTGGTGGTCGCCGCATTGGCGACGTGACCGGCGTCGATATCAGCCTGCGTGATGCTGTACGTTGCCGTAGCTGTGACGGTCTGGCCCGGAAGCAACTCGCCCGGGGTTCCCGGCCAGGTGTACGTCAGTGCCGAAAGACCAGCCAGCGGATCCGTGATGGATACGTTGGTGAGCTTCACGTTACCGGTGTTCTTCGAGGTGAACGTGTAGGTGATCTGGTCACCCACAACAGACGGATCCTTGACAGCCGAAGCATCAGCGGACTTGCTGAACTCCATGGCCGGAGCCGGGGTCAACGGAGTATCCGTCGTTCCCGGAGGAGGCGTTACAGGAGGACCAACCGGCGGGGTGCCGGTTGTGGTTGCCGCGTTGGCGACGTGACCGGCGTCGATATCAGCCTGCGTGATGCTGTACGTTGCCGTGGCCGTGACGGTCTGGCCCGGAAGCAACTCGCCGGGAGTCCCCGGCCAGGTGTATGTCAGAGCCGAGAGACCAGCCAGCGGATCCGTGATGGATACGTTGGTGAGCTTCACGTTGCCCGTGTTCTTCGAGGTGAACGTGTAGGTGATCTGATCCCCTACAACGGACGGATCCTGGATAGCCGAAGCATCAGCAGACTTGCTGAACTCCAAGGCGGGGCCAGGAGTCAACGGGGTGTCCGTACCAGCCGGAGGCGGCGTCACAGCCGGACCAGTGGGCGGAGTGCCCGTGGTGGTCGCGACGTTGGCGACATGGCCGGCGTCGATATCAGCCTGAGTGATGGCGTACGTTGCCGTAGCCGTCACCGACTGACCCGGAAGCAACTCGCCCGGAGTTCCCGGCCAGGTGTACGTCAATGCAGACAAACCCGCGAGAGGGTCGTTGATGACCACGCCAGTGAGCTTGACGTTGCCCGTGTTCTTCGAGGTGAACGTGTAGGTGATCTGATCCCCTACAACGGACGGATCCTGGATAGCCGAAGCATCAGCAGACTTGGTCAGCTCCATGGCAGGACCGGCCGTCAACGGAGTGTCCGTACCAGCCGGAGGCGGCGTCACAGCCGGACCAGTGGGCGGAGTGCCCGTGGTGGTCGCGACGTTGGCGACATGGCCGGCGTCGATATCAGCCTGCGTGATGGCGTACGTCGCCGTAGCCGTCACCGACTGACCCGGAAGCAACTCGCCCGGGGTACCCGGCCAGGTGTAGGTCAGTGCCGACAGTCCTGCCAGCGGGTCATCAATGACCACACCAGTGAGCTTGACGTTGCCCGTGTTCTTGGACGTGAACGTGTAGGTGATCTGATCGCCCACAACAGACGGATTCTGGATATCCGAAGCATCTGCCGACTTGGTGAACTCCATGGCCGGAGCCGAGGTCAACGGAGTATCCGTTGTTCCCGGAGGAGGCGTGACAGGAGGACCAACCGGCGGAGTACCCGTGGTGGTGGCCGCGTTGGCAACATGTCCGGCATCAATGTCAGCCTGGGTGATGGCGTACGTTGCCGTCGCCGTCACGGTCTGGCCCGGGAGCAGTTCCCCGGGAGTGCCCGGCCAGGTGTACGTCAGTGCCGAGAGGCCAACCAGGGGATCGCTGATGGACACGTTGGTCAGCGGGACGTTGCCCGTGTTCTTGGACGTGAACGTGTAGGTGATCTGATCGCCAACAACGGACGGGTCCTGGATGGCAGACGCATCAGCGGACTTGCTGAACTGCATGGCCGGAGTGGACGTCAACGGGGTGTCAGTGGTTCCCGGAGGAGGCGTGACAGGAGGACCAACAGGCGGGGTGCCCGTAGTGGTTGCCGAGTTCGCGACGTGACCGGCCGTGATGTCAGCCTGGGTGATGGCGTACGTTGCCGTAGCCGTCACTGTCTCACCGGGCAGGAGGGTTCCTGCTGCGCCGGGCCAGGTGTACGTCAATGCCGAGAGGCCAGCCAGCGGATCCGTGATGGACACGTTGGTCAGCGGAACGTTGCCGGTGTTCTTCGAGGTGAACGTGTAGGTGATCTGGTCACCAACAACCGACGGGTCCTGGATGCCCGAGGCGTCCGCGGACTTGCTGAACTCCATGGCCGGAGCCGGAGTCAGCGGGGTATCCGTGCCAGCCGGAGGCGGCGTTACCGCGGGACCGGTGGGCGGAGTACCGGTGGTAGTCGCGGTGTTGGCGACGTGACCGGCGTTGATGTCAGCCTGAGTGATGGCATAGGTTGCCGTAGCCGTGACCGTCTGGCCGGGCAGGAGGGTTCCTGCCGCACCGGGCCAGGTGTACGTCAAGGCAGACAGGCCAGCCAACGGGTCATTGATGGACACGTTGGTCAGGGATACGTTGCCCGTGTTCTTGGACGTGAACGTGTAGGTGATCTGGTCACCAACAACAGATGGATCCTGGATATCCGAAGCATCAGCAGACTTGGTGAACTCCATGGCCGGAGCCGGAGTCAGCGGGGTATCAGTACCTGCAGGCGGCGGGGTGACAGGAGGACCTGTCGGAGGATTGCCCGTGGTGGTGGCAAGGTTGGCCACATGTCCTGCATCGATGTCCGCCTGGGTGATGGCGTAGGTAGCCATCGCCGTCACGGTTTCACCGGGCAGCAAAGTGCCCGGAGTTCCCGGCCAGGTGTAGGTCAGTGCAGACAAACCGGCCAGGGGGTCGTTGATGGTGACACCCGTCAGCGGCACGTTGCCGGTGTTTTTGGACGTGAACGTGTAGGTGATCTGGTCACCCACAACAGAGGGATCCTGGATGTCTGAAGCGTCAGCGGACTTGGTGAATTCCAACTCCGGGGCCGGGACGGCCGTGTTGGTGAGAACACAGCTGATATCGGCGCCGGCAACCGGAACCAAGGAATAAGCAGAATCCACTACCGCACCATTGGGCAGTCCGGTCTGGAGGCCGTTGGCATCAACACAGGTGATGACCTTGCTGTAACCGGAGAGGTTGGTTCCCGATTCCGTCAGGTAGTAGGTTGCACCTGCGTCGGCGACGTATTCGCCAGTGGTGCCCGTACCTGCGGTAACAGTGGAACCCGCACCGGTGGTGGTGGCGTTGGCAGTGTTGCTCACAACAGGACCCGTGGCCGATCCGGTGCGGATCTCAGTGGTGAACTGATCCGAATCCATCAGGCGGGTGGCATCCAGCGCCTTGGTCAGTTCAAGGCGCGGAGCCTTCACTACCAAAGTGGCGTCTGCCGGCGGGTTCAGGTTGGTGGCGATGTTGGCGGGGCCGTTGACGTAAGTGCCCTCGGCAGCTGCCGTGACATCCACCGTGATGGTGCAGGACGTCATTCCCAGGGCGAGGTCGCCGCCGGTTACCGAGAAGGAATTGCTGCCGGCAACAGCGGTGGTTACCAGAGGATTGGTTCCCGCTGCCTGCACACAGGTGCCGCCAATGTTGGGGGTACCGGCAATAACTACGCCGGCAGGGAGGGAGTCGGTGATGAACCAGTCGTTCTTGGCCATCAGGTCGTCCGTGTTGGTCACTGTCAGAGTGACCTTGGAAATTCCGCGCGGCCCAATAAGGGACGGGGTGAAGGACTTGTCTACCTGGGGGGTGACGTCCACGATCTGCGGAAGGTCAAAGGCTACGTCGTTGCCCGAGCCACTGGTGGCTTCATTCCTCAGTTCGAGACCGAGGGAAGGAGACGTGCCCATGGGAATCTGGAAGGCAGCCGACTGGAGCTTGGTGATTTCCGTAATGGCACCGTTGGTGGTGTTGGTTCCACAAGGATCCAACCCGGTGCTGAGGACCTGCCGCGTGCCGTTAATCAGGAGGCTGAAGGTCTCCTTGGCATGGGTCGAGTGACAGTTGACCTGCGCGAAGTAGGCCGATACTGCGTAGTAGTGGCCCTCAATCGCCGGAATCGTGTTGCCTTCAGTCCGGAACTGCACACCCGGGGTGATGCGGCCCGTGGGGCTGTTGGTGTACTCGGACAGGACTTGGTTGGTGGAGGATTGCGCAGCTGTCTGGCCCTGGGCCAAGCCCAGCGCGGCAGCCATTTGCCGTATCTGGTTCCAACCATCCGGCTGGTTGTTGGTACACCCTGCATCAGAGGTTGGCAACGGCGTGGAAGAGTTCAGGATCCAGCCATCGCACTGTCCGCCGGCCGGAGTGTACGGAGTATCGGCAAAGTACGTTTCGTTGGCAGCGTCAGCGCCGCCGGTGTAGTTGAGGATGCTGATGGCACCGCTGGAGGCATTCTCGTTGGAGAAATCCTCGGTGTAGACAGGCGTTCCTGGTTGGGCAATTCCCGGCGACCCCGGGACTGTCGCCAGGGCCGGTGGCGCTAACGCGCCGCCCACCCCCAGCGACATGATGGCTGTGGCGACTACTGCCGCCAACAGCTTCTGTGGACGTGTGTGTTTCACGGTCTCTCGCTTTTCTTTGTCACGCAAGAGGCCGACTCACAGAAGCGAATCGGCATCGAGCTAGGCTACTCGCCAGTACTCCAGTGGACGGAGACGAGTCTTCGTGACGCAAAAAACGTAGGGAATCCAAAAAAGTTGAAAAGACCCTGTGGAAGGACTTTGAGAAAAGGGGCCCCGACGGGTCATAAGGGTCGACGGCAGCACACAACGCAGGGCCGCCCTGGAGCGGCCCTGCGTTTGGGTAACTTACGGCTGAGGCTTGCTTAGCTGAAGGTGTTGGTGAAGTTCTTGGTCACAACGCCCTGCCCGGAGAACCGGTAGTCCAGCGTTCCTGTCGTGGCGGAAGCGGGCATGGCTACTCCCAGAACGAACGTAAGGTCATCGCCGGCCAGGGACGCGGTGCTGCAGCGGATGTTGCGGTCTCCCGACGAGACCGCGGCGCAGGTCCACCCTGCGGGTGCAACAGTTTTTCCAGCCAGGAATGTTGCCTGGTCCGGCAAGGCGAAGTCCACTTGGCCGGTGGTCGGTGTGCCCTGCCCCTGGAGCGAGAACTGCACTCCAAGTTCCCGTTCCGTAGGGTTCGCCCCCTGCGAGGCCGCGAACGTTGCGTTAACCGTTTGGGTGGCGGGTGCCCCCGGCGCGCCGGGAGGCACGGGGGTGGAGGTCACGGTACCGGAGTCCACCACAACAGCCTTCCGTGGCGCCACAACTGGTGGAACCACGACGGCGGGCGGCTGCGGCAGCGTTTCTACCGGACTGTCCGCGGAGGGCGTTTCCAGCGGAGCCACAACTGCGGGAACCTCCGGGGAGGCGGGCAAAGACTCCACGGGGCTCGGGGTTGCCGTTGGCATAGACGTTTCCTGGGCCGGCGCGAGGTTGAAGATGCCCTCCGACGCCGCCGTGGACTGGGAAGACGGGCTTGGCTGTAGGAACCACATCAAGCTTCCGGCCAAGGCCATGACGCCCACCACCAGCGCAGCAGCCAACTTCCACGCATTGCTGAGGCCCCGGATGCCATGGATGCCACTGTTCCCCGGGATGGCGGTACTTCCGGGGCTTGCGGGGATGCCCGTGCTTGCTGTGCTTCCGGTGGCTGCACCCATGGCGGTACCGCCGAGTCCGATCGCCGCCGCTCCCGCCGGGGTAAAGGTGATTCCCGTCAGCAACGGGAACAGGATGGAGCGCATACCGCCCTGGATGTCATTGAGTTCGATCAACAACGCCGTGCATTTGGCGCAGCTCTCCAGGTGCACACTGACTTTTTCCTTGGACGTACGCTTCAACGCATTCCGCGCGTACTTTCCCAACTGGCTGGCGTATTCGTCACAGGCTTCATCAACGGTCCGGCTGATGTGCTGTTGAAGGTAGGCCTGGCGGAGGCCTTCCCTTGCCCTCAGCGCCAAGGCTGAAACACCGTTCGGTGTCAGGCCAACGAAGGGAGCAGCCGCTGCAGGTTTCAGCCCTTCAATGTCCAGGTGCCACAGGACAGCTTGCCAGCGCTCCGGGAGGGATTTGAACGCCTTGGCCATCATGCTCGACTCGAGATCGCTGACTACTTGGTCGTTGTCGATCACCGGGGCGTCGAGGATGGCGTCTTCTTCCGCCATGGGCAGCCGGCGGGCTTTGCGGTTTCGATCGTGGGCGGTGCGCCGCACCACGGTGAGGAGATAGGACCGGAAGAACTCCTTTGGCCCTTTGCCTTCGGTCAGCAACTGAAAGATGGTGGCGAATGACTCGGCAACCACGTCATCGGCGTCGCTGGGGTTATCCGTTTGCGAGCGGGCCACGAATTGCGCCACTTTCATGTGCCGCTGGTAGAGGACGTCGAAGGCGTTCGTGTCACCTTCGCGGACTAAAGCGATGAGCTGCGGATCGCTGCCGGAAGCCGTCGCCGAAAGTGGTGACGCCGCATCGGCGCTGACCGCAACTACTTGATCCATAAACAATAGTGTGACATCACAAGCCGTGTGACTTGAATCGTCCGTCGCCAGCCTGTAGAGAACTCCCACTTTCGCATCACGTTTCACGCCTTGGCTGCACTAATAAACGTGACCCTGCCAAACCCTGGTGCGAATCGAGGAACCATGGACATCCGCCGCCCCCGCCCCTTCCTGAAACTGTTGCGTGCTGTCCATAAGGACGGAGCGCAGCAACCTGGCGCTATTGTCCGCGGATTGCCGCCCCACCGCTCAGCTCCACTGGCGCGCCGGAAGAATGCCGGACGTGCCACTTTGGTCTACGGAGCGGACCGGCCCGTAGCCATTCCGGGAGATACCGTCATCTTCACGGCGTGGATCACCAACAACTCCACCAGCCACCTCCGCGACGTCACATTGGTCCCCCGGTCCTTCACCAACGAAGGCATGGAGGTGTTGCGCTACAGCTCTGAGCCGGTTGAGCGCGACCTTCTCATCCCGCTCCTGGCTCCGGGCCAATCCGTGATGAGGACCTTCTCTTACCTGGTGACCGACGCAGACCATATCCACGGGGGCAGCCTGGTCAGCGCAATGCAGGTCCATGCCACCTGCCGCGGCCAGGTCGTTTTCGACGAAAACGACGCAATCGTCTCCCTCAGCGGCACACGAAAGGACTGGCCCTTCCCGGCTGAAAGGGCAGGGCAGATGCGAAAACGGCGGAAGAACGTTGAGCAGTCGGTGCCCGCGTAGGGCCTATTCGTTGTCCGGCTGGCCCACCGGCTTCTCGGCGGGCCAATCAACGTCCTGTTCGTAGCCTTCGTGCTTTTTCAGGTATGCAGCGATGTACGGGCAGTGCGGAATGATGCGCTTGCCGGAGGCCACAACATCGTCCAGGGCAAAGTGTGCGAGGACTTTTGCCAGGCCCTGGCCGTTGAACCCGGGCTTGGTTTCGGTGTGGATGAAATCGATGTGACCGGGCCGATCAAGGAACTGGGAAATCACGGCCAGCTCGCCATCTACGTGCAGCTCATAGCGGTGGAATTTGTCGTTGCGCACCGTAGTGACGCCAGGACGGAACGATTCTGCCAGTGAATCCGTGTACTCGGTCATGGTTCGAGATTGGCACTAAAACCTGGCTCTGGCAACGTGGACAGCGCTCCAACGCGCCGCCCCGCCAAGTCCGCGGCAAACGGTAGCCGGATGACCGGCGTCGGGACCCTGCCCAGCAGCAGGACCGAAAGGGCAAAGCACGCCGCTCCCCCACCCAACAATGCAAGCGTCTGTCCGTTGAAGGCTGCGTCTGCGACCGGGACTAAGACGACGACGGCGGCCGTCACCACAGCGGTACGCGAGGGCCCCCGCGCGTGGCTTGCCGCCGTCGGACGGTTCTCCAGGCGGCCAAAAAGCCACACCACCGGCACGAGCACCGCGACCACAGCCAGGAATACAGGGATCCGGGCCCACCACCACTCCCCCGTTCCCGCCAGGGGCTTGGGCAGGTCGGTGAGCAACAGCAGCCCTGACATGCCCACCAGCAGCGGAAGATGCCAAAGGTAGACCGTCATGGACCTGCGGCCCGCCACCGCAATAACGGTACGGACCCACCCGACTCCCGCAAGCCAGGTGATGCCGGGCCGGAGCATGTAGAGCGTGGCGGCCTGCGAGATGCCCAACAGCAGCATGCAAAGGTTGGGTGGGTTGATATTGACCACCATGTTTCCCGGGTACACGCCCACCCCGGTCACGAGTCCCAGCAACAAGTTGCTGGAGACAATGACCCCCACCAGCCACGTGCGGCTGCGGTGTTCGAAGAATCCGTCGGCCATCAGGAATCCCAACTGCTGGACCGCGCACCACACGAAGACCATGTTGGCAAAAGCCAGCACGGGAAGGGCGCCACGGAGGGAGTCGACGGTGATGATGAGCGCCACCAACGCTGCGAACGTCAGCAACGGTGCGCGTTCATGCAGGCGGGCCAGCAGCGGAACACTGAGCTGCGCTGTGAGGTAGGCGGCCAGGAACCATAGCGGCATGGCAGCGCCGGCGGTCATGAGCTGGATGACCTGGGGGTGGACACCCAGCAGGAGCGCCAACCACAAGCTCCCCCACATGACAGCCAGCAGCGCCATGGCGGGGCGGACCAGCCGCAGGAGACGGAGTTGGGCGAAATCGAATCCGGTACCACCGCGGGCTTTCAGGCGTCGCCATGACTGAAGTCCCGTCACGCCACCCAGCACAAAGAACAGCGGAACAATCATGAGGGCCCAGGCCACGGGAGTAAACCAGCTTTGCTCCATGAGCACATTCCCCGTGGTCACTGTCCCGTCCTTCTGCAGGACAGGGCTGACCATCATGCAATGCGCTGCCACCACAAGGAGCAGGCAAGTGAAGCGGACAAGGTCGATCGCCGGATCCCTCTGCGCCACCATGTCCCGGTCCGCGCGGGGCTGCGCTTGCGATTCCCGCTCCACGGCTCTCCCTTGGAATCCACGCCTCTGCGTGCTGTCTCCATTGTCCGCCCGGTGGAAGGGCGGAGCCAGCAGGCACGGGGTTAAGGGGTTTCGTCAATAATCCACAACGGGAAACAAAGGTCTGGACGAGGGGGTAAATCACCGGCAGGATCAGACGCATGACTACGTCGATTTTCGTGAACCTGCCCGTCAGCGACCTCGAGGCATCCAAAGCCTTCTACACAGCACTCGGTTACACCATCAACCCAAACTTCACCGATGAAACTGCCGCCTGTGTGGTCTTCAGCGACACCATCTACGCCATGCTCCTGACCCACGAGAAATTCAGCCAGTTCACCAAACAGCCCATCGCAGACACTAAGAACTCGACGGCGGCAATTGTTGCCCTTTCTGCCGACAGCCGCGAAGACGTGGATGCCTTGGCCACCAAGGCGCTGGAGGCCGGCGGATCCGAAACGTACGACGCCCAGGATCTCGGCTTCATGTACAGCCGCGCGTTCCGCGACCTGGACGGTCACCATTGGGAAGTTCTCTGGATGGACGCTGCCGCAGCGCAGGATGGTCCGCCGGAGTCGTAGCCGCGAGGAGGGCTACTGGCTGGCGGCCAAAGTCCTGCCGGCGGCCGGGTTCCTAGCTGATAGCCAGTGCCAGCACACCCAGCACGACGGCCAGCAAAGGCGTGGTTCCCTGGAGGGTCGCGGCGCGGAGGTACTTTTTGCCACTCGCTGCAAGGACCAGTGCCGCCAGGAGCATGGAGCCGCAACTGCTGAAGACCAAGGTCCAGCCCACCTGGGGTGCACCCATTGCCACGGCGATGATGCCGATCAGGGCGCCAATGGCCAGGAACAGGTTGTAGAAGCCCTGGTTGTAAGCGAGCGGCTTGGTGGTTTCAGCATCGGCTTGGGACGTGATGCTGAACGTCTTCCACGTTTTCGGCTTGGTCCAGGTGATGGACTCCATGGTGAAGATGTAGACGTGGAGCAGGGCAGCTATCGCAGCAAAAATCAGGGAGGCCAGGATCATGTTTTGATCCTAGCCTCCCTGTGATGACGGGCCCGGGCGCCGCGCTGCCGTCAGGTGCTGAGCAGCTCCAGCGTGGCCCCGGCAAACGTTGCTGCTGAGACGTTCCACCGGCCCAGCAGGCCTTGCAGATTCTCGCCATCGGCCCGGTGGGCTGTGGTTTCGGATTCGAGTGTGGCAAGAATCCCGGTGCGAAGTTCAGTGTTGAAGTTCACTTTGCCAACGTTCATGGAAGGTGCCTTTGAGAGCTCATCGGCCGGGATTCCCGAGGCACCGTGCAGCACCAGCGGGACTGCGGTCTGCGCGGCGACGTCCTGCAGGACATCCCAGCGGATGTCGGGCTCGCCCGTGTACTTTCCATGCACGTTGCCCACAGCCACAGCCAGGAGTTGGGCACCCGTCCGCTCCACGAAGTCCGCCACCTGCGCGGGGTCAGTGAGTCCCGCAACGGAAGCACCGGCGTCGAGCGCTGAATCAGCGGCGCTGAAAGCCTTGTCCTCATCGCCCGCGAGGCCGCCGAGTTCCGCTTCAATCACGACGTCGGCAGCACCGGCCGCGTCCAGCGCGGCACGGACTTGGCGGACCAGGGCGATGTTGTTCTCGTAGGGCAAGGACGAACCATCGGCCAGCACGGCGTCCGCACCGGCAGCCACGGATTCGAGAATGACCTCAAGGTCCGAGGCATGATCCAGCTGGACGGAGACCGGGACCGTGGCGTCGTCGGCCAGGCCGCGAAGGGCGGCGATGAGCCTCAAGCCGTTGGCGGTACATGCTGTTTTGGGCGCAACCAGCAGGATCACTCCCAAGCGGGCTTCCTCTGCGGCCGAAACTACAGCCAGGGCGGTGGTGAAGTCGTAGCAGGTGAAGGCGGGAACAGCGGAACCTGACGTCAGCGCCGAGCCAACCAGGTGGTCGAGTTTGGCACGCATCAGTGGCCAAGGCCTCCCACCAGGATCCAGGCGACGTACGTCAGCACGAAGCCGGCGAGGCCCAGGATGGTGGTGAGGACGGTCCAGGTCTTGAGTCCGTCGGAGACAGTGAGGCCGTAGTAGCGGATCACGGTCCAGAAGCCTGCGTCCGTCACATGGGACAGGCCCAGCGCACCGAAGCCGATGGCGATCACAATGACGGCGATCTGGGCAGGAGTGTAACCGCCCTCCATTACCGCGGAGGTGAGCAGGCCGGTTGTGGTCACGATTGCCACGGTGGCCGAACCCTGCGCGGCGCGCAATGCCAGGGAGATGATGAAGCCAAGGACGATCACCGGCAGGCCGAGGCTGTCCAGGGTGTGGGACAGGGCCGCGCCGATGCCCGAGGTGCGGAGGACTTCACCGAACACGCCACCGGCAGCAACAACCATCAGGATCGAAGCGATGGGAGGCAATGCGCCTTCGAAGATCTCACCGGTTTCCTTGAGGGACCAGTTGCGGC
The DNA here is from genome assembly GCF_059739405.1 of Arthrobacter sp. TmtSoilC79. Classification (NCBI taxonomy): domain Bacteria; kingdom Bacillati; phylum Actinomycetota; class Actinomycetes; order Micrococcales; family Micrococcaceae; genus Arthrobacter; species Arthrobacter sp. TmtSoilC79. The sequence goes on from NZ_AP046051.1 coordinate 4,443,861, forward strand.
GGACGGCGAGCAGGAAGAAGGAGAGTGCCACGGCTACCAGGAGCGCGAAGAAGGGGTTGCCGATGAACGCGGCCACGCCATACCAGTAGTTCTCCTTGGGGATGGTCAGCGTGCCGACGGTTCCGAGGAGGATCTGGGCGATCGGTGCGGCGATCAGGAACATGATCAGGCCGGGACGTGGAGGGGCGATCGCACGGGCGCCGGGACCTTCGTGGCCAACGTGGACCAGGGACTCGGAGCCGAACTCTTCAACCTGCTTTTTGACGCCGGGCAGAAGCTCGTAGTCCTTGCGGTTCATGATGCTGGCAACCCAGTAGGACAGGAAGCCCAGGGGGATGCAGATGATGAGCGAGATCATGGTGATGAGCCCGATGTCCGCGCCGAAGACGCCTGCCCCTGCCACGATGCCCGGGTGCGGCGGGACAGCTACGTGGATGGACAGCATGATGCCGGCCATGGGCAGGCCGAATTTGATGGGGTGCACATTGGCGATCTTGGCGAAAGCGTAGACGATCGGGACCAGGACGATCACGCCCACTTCGAAGAACACGGGGATCGCCACAAGGAAGCCGACGGCGGTCAGCGCGACGGCGACGCGCTTGGCGCCGAGCTTCTGGGTGAAGTGGGTGGCGAGTGATTGCACCCCTCCTGATACTTCGATCATCCGGCCGAGGATGGCGCCAAGGGCGATCAGCAATGCGACCTTGCCCATGGTGCTGCCAACGCCGGTGGTCACCACGGTGAAGATGTCCTTCAGCGGAATCTGGGCTGCGACGCCTACCAGAATGCTGACGGCCAGCAGGGCAACGAAAGCCTGGATTTTGAAGCGGATGATCAGCACCAGCAGCAGGGCAATACCGGCAGCGGCGATGGTCAGCAGAAGGGGTGTTCCCAGCTCCACTGCGGGTTTGATGGGTGGGGCATCGGCCGCCCGGACCATCAAGGAGTTAACGAGGGGATTCATTGGGGGTGTCTCCTTTGACAAACCAGTCTAAAGAAGACCGGCGGGAGGTGGCGGCGACGGCGAAGGGGGGATCGCCGTCGTCGCGCGTTCTGGTGGGGTGCTTAGGCGGTGCGCTTTGAGGGCGCAACAACCTTGATGACGGCGGAGTCGTCTGCGGCGGCGAGGCCTTGGGCCTGGCCGAGGAGGTAAAGCTGTTCTGCTGCGGCGGCAACGGGGGCGGCCAGGCCTGCGGCCCGTGTTGCCTTGCCTACGATCCCCATGTCCTTGACGAAGATATCGAGCCGGCTCAGGACCTCTGCGCCGTCTTCGGAGTAGGCCTCCAGGATGCGCGGGCCGCGGTTGGAAAGCATGAAGGAGCCGGCGGCCCCGGCTTCGAGGGCGGCGAGGGTCTTGGCCTGGTCCAGGCCCAAGGCATCGGCGAGGGCCATGGCCTCGGCAGCAGCGGCAATGTGGACGCCGCAGAGGAGCTGGTTGACCGTCTTCAGCGCTTGGCCGTCGCCGGGCTTGTCTCCAACAATGCTCAGGGTGGATGCCAGCAGCTCCAGTGCGGGACGGGCCTTTTCAAGTGCCTCCGGTTCGGCGCCGACAACGATCAGCAGGTCGCCTTCTCCGGCGCGCTTCGGACCACCGGAAAGCGGCGCATCCACCAGGGCCACCCCGTATTCTGCAAGCTTCTCCACTGTGGCGGGGATGGCGTCGGTGCCTACGGTGCTGCCAAGGATCACTACAGCGCCCGGCTTCAACACCGAAGCGACGCCGTTCTCACCGAAGAGGACGTCGTTGAGTTGTTCGCCGTTGCGGACGGCCAGGAGCAGGGCGTCGGCGCCATCGGATGCCTCACGGGCAGAGGCGAAGGTCTTGATGCCGGCCGCTGCAGCGAGTTCCAGCCTGGGCTCGGCGATGTCGAAGCCGTGAACGGTGAGCTCGGAGGCGAGGCGGGTTGCCATGGGCAGGCCCATGGCGCCCAGGCCCAGGACGGTGACGGTGTAGTTGCTGCTGGTCATGGTGTTCTCCATTGAATTTTTCTGCGGCTGGGGTTCTAGAAAGTGGCGCTGAGCTTGCGGGTGACGTCGGTCAGGGATTGGTCATCGCCCACGTTGCCTGCAAAGACGATGTACGGGATGCCCTTGGCGAGGCCGTCCACCGGCTCCCAGAGCGAGACGATGCCTGGCAGCATGGGGCCGCGGACAATGGCGTGGCGGATTTCCAGGCCGTGCGCGGCCACGTCCGAGGACGTGATGCCGCCCTTGGCGATGACGAACCGCGGCGGGAAGGTCTTCAGAGTCCGGTTCACCACGGCGACGACGGCGGCCGAGACGGTGCGGGCGATCTTCAGGCTCGCTGCGGGATCGTCGGTCTTGATGAGCAGGCGGCTGGTGTGGACGATCACGTCGCCTTTGTGGAGGGCGTCGACGACGTCGGAGACGACGGTTTCGATGTAGGCTTCGGCGTCTGCTTCGCCCGCGGTTTCGGTTCCGGCGATCAGTTTCTCGACGTCGATCTCGATAGTCCGGGCCGAGCTGTGCTCTGCGGTCAGTGAGTTGAGCTGGCGGGTGGTGACACCCACATGGGAGCCCACCACGATCAGGCCGCCGGCTGTGGAGGGAGTGTTGCCTGCGTAGGCTTCCTCCGAGGTCAGCGCGCTGCGGATTTCCTGTCCGATCCGGCCCCTCACGAAGGGCGGGCCCACACGGTACAGGAGCTTCTTGCCGCGGCGTTCGGCTTCTTCGAGACCCAGGGCGAGGGCGCGGAAGTCGTTCTCGGTAACGATGTCGGCCACGATCGGGGTGGAGTTGGTGGCGTGCTCCAGGGCGTCGGCGATGGCCTTTGCGGAGATGGTGGGATCCTGTGCGGAAGCTCCGGCCCGGATGATGTTCAGGTCCAGGACGATCACGTCGGCGGCAGGGAATCGGCCGTGCGACTTCTCCTCCACATACTTGGCCATCTCTGAGTTGGCGAAGCCGAAGCTCGCGTCCTTGGCGAATTCCGTCTCGGCAACAGGGGTGAGGGTGCCTGCATTGTCGCCCGTCCCGCGCATGTAGTGGACGCCGCCGATGGTGACGCGACCGGCGTCGGGAAATGCCGGAACGATCACCACGCCGTCAGTGACTTCACCGGTTTCGGCCGCCACGGTGGCGGCGATGACGTCCGGCTCCAGGGGGTAGTGGCCACGGAGGGTGGAGTCGCTGCGGCTGACGAAACCCAGGCGCAGCCGAGGACCAACCCCATTGCCGGCCGCTGCGGCGAGGGCGTTGCGCACAATCTCCTCATTCCGCGCGGCGGCTTCGGCCGGGTCCAGGCTGCGGGTATTGGTGAGGACGTAGACAGCAGGCTTGGTCTTGTCTTCGTGGATGTGGGTGAAGGCCCAGGTGAAGTCTGCAACTTCCCAGCGGGTGAGCACAGCGAGATCGGCAACGGACTGCGTGCCCGTGGGGTCGTCGTCGAGGACCACCAGGATCCTGGGTGCGGCCGCAGACGACGCCGCAACGGCGTCGGCAACCAACTGGGCGGGAATCTGGACTTCCGCCGGGAAAGCGGCCAAAACGTCGGCTTCAAGGGTCACTGTGCACTCCATCGTGGGAAATCTCTGTAGCGGTTTTGTGAATGTAAGATGTCAGACATCTAACATTTGAATTAGTGTGACACACGGCTCTTCGCGGCGCAAGGTGCTGCGCATCACTAGGCTGGGTCCATGGCTGACAGTGTTGTTCCGCTCCCGTTCGTGAAAGTCCTCACGCCGGCCATTCCCGCAGGTCAGCCGCTTCCCGTGCTGCTGATCCACGGCTGGGCATCCGGCTCGGTGTACTGGGAGCCACTCGCAGCGAAACTGCTCGACGCCGGCCGCGAAGTCTGGATCCTGGACCTCCCCGGCTACCACCCAGGCGAGTCCCTGCCTCCGGATTTCGCGTGGACGCTGGACTCGGCAGCAGCTTCCGTGGCGGCAGCCCTGGACGCCCGAAGACCAGCCCGCGCCGCGCAGGAACCGGTCCACTTGGTGGGCCACTCGATGGGCGGCAGTGTCTCGTTGACCCTTGCGGCAGCCCGCCCCGACCTGGTGGCCTCGCTGACCCTGGTGGGCATGGCGCCGGTGCCGCAAAACCAGGGCTTCAAGGACGTACTCAGAACCCAGCTGAATCAGGGATTCTTCGACACCACGACCAAAGCGAAGCTCATGAATGCCTGGTACGGGGACCTTTCCGCAGAAGACATGGAGCGGCTCAGCACCGGTTTCGATGCCCCCTTCCCGGTTCTGTACGCCAGCGCGCTGGCGGCCATGACCGGCGTCGAGCCTTCAGTCCCCGGCCGCGTCCACGCACCACTGCTGGTGATCGCCGGAACTGATGACCGGGTCCGGCCCATGGAACAGATGCGCGCCTTCGTGGCCGAAGGCCCGGGGCGTCAGTTGAAAGCCATCAGCGGTGCGGGCCACAACGTCCACTGGGAACGACCCCGGGAATGCGTAGAGGCACTCACCGGATTTTGGGAAACAAGCCGGCCACGGCCAGCGTAAGATGTCTGACAACCGCCCGTCCCGAGGGAAATCCGCGGGGAGCCGGACGGTCTGAAGTACAGGAAATGGGGATACATGGCACGCAAGTCACTGGTGGGCGTGGTGGCAGATGAGTTGCTGGACCGCATCATCGCGGGTGAATTTCCACCCGGAACAGTGGTCCCCGGTGAGCTCGAGCTCAGTGCCAAACACGAGGTAAGCCGCATGACCGTGCGCGAGGCCATGAAAACCCTCGAGGCGCAGCGGATTCTCAGTGTGGAGCGCGGCCGTGGCACGTTCGTCAATCCCCTCAACCAGTGGGCTTCGCTGGAAGCCGTACTTCGTGCCGCTTCCGAAGGAACCAAAGACGCCGCCGCGGCGATCCAGCTTATTGAGCTCCGCCGCATGCTCGAAACAGGCGCATGCGAGCTCGCCGCAGAGCGCATTTCCGATGCCGAACTCGCGGCCCTGACCGAACACGTCAATAAGATGCAGGCCGCCCACGACGTCAACGACCTCGCAGGCTTCGTGGAGGCAGACCTGGCCTTCCACGACGTTATTCTGCACGCCTCCGGCAACGTCTTTGTTGCCGTACTTTTCGAACCGCTGCACCGGGTCCTCGAAGCCCGCCGCACGGAGACCTCGGCTTTCCCGGAGATCCAGGAACACGCGATCGGGCACCACCGGAAGATCGCTGCCGCCCTGGAATCCCGCAATCCGAACGAAGCCCGGCTTGCCATGGACGCGCACATGCAGCAGACACTGGATGACCTGAAGACGTACGTGCTGGAGGCGTAGCTGGCACAGGCGTAGCTAGCGGCGCAAGCTCTCGCTGGGCAGCTCGCCGAAGGCCTTCACATACAGCGCAGAGAAGCGCCCTTGGTGCGTGAAACCGCACAACTCCGCAACCGCCGTCACGCTTTGCTCACGGGGACTGGCCTCCAACAGCATCTCCCGGGCCCGGTCCAGGCGGATACTGCGGAGCATGTCCGACGGCGTCGCTCCCGTTTCCGCCCGCAGCGCGGTTTGGAGCGTGCGGACCGAAACGCCCAGGCACTCAGCGATGTCCGGGACAGTCAGTTCTTCGAAAGCGTGCTTTTCCAACAGTTCACGGCATTCCCGGACCAGACGGCTCTCGGAATCCACGTCCCGGGCTTCCCCGACGGCCGGCTCCATCGCCATCAGCAGGCGCGACACCATGCTGTCCGCCAACAATCCCTGCACAAAGGCCGGAGCCGTGGACTGCGGCTGGCTGATCATGTCGTCATGAAGTTCGACGACGGCCCTCAAGAATGCGCGGCCGGCCGCACCTGAAAGGTCCATGCCGTAGCCGAGTCCACCCGGCGCCGTGCCGTTGAGCTGCCAGGCAACCCGCTCCAGTGCTGAGCGTCTGACATACACAATCATGTGCGGACTGCCGCTGTCCCAGCTCATGGAGAAGGGCCTGTCCAGCGGAGGAACGGTGGCCATGGCCGGATTTGAGTCCACGGTGCTGGCACCCACTTGCATGGACGCATGCCCGGCCAAGGGGATCTGCACCAGGTGGAAATCCTGGAGGCCCTCCGGCTCAATCCGAACGTCCGCGCCGTAGTCCAGGAACTCGATTCCCACATCACCGCGGTGAAGGGAGCGTAGCTTCATGTCCACGGAGGCCTGGCGGGCCCTCGGGGCCAGCTCGTGGCTGCAGAACAGCTCAGCAATTTTGGCGTGCGCTTGGTCTACGTCGGTGGTGGCCATGGTTGGCCGCCCCCGCAGTACGTCACGAGGAAGAATCCTCACCATCCGCCACCTGCTTCACCGGTTTTCTGCTGCACGGGTCATTTTCGCTTTTCGGATGGTCCCCGCGCCGAGCGGATATTCCGGAGTCCAGCGACTCTCTAGAGTCGCTTTCAGGACCAGTATGACGCAGCTCACAGAACTGCAACAGTTACGGAAGCGAGGTGAGGACAAGTGAAGAACATCAAGCTGGTGCATGACCGGCGGGACGAATGGGATCAGAGTCACTTCGAACTCTGGGCGCCGGAGCTTCGGGCCAGGGAAACCCACCTCACTTCCGCGGCCTGGGTTGGCTGGCACGAAGAAGAGGAGGACCCTGCGTAATTCGGATAATCCCCGCACCAAATGGATATTCCGAAAGACCGCGCCTCCCTAGAGTCACTTGCAGGACAACTATGACGCACGTCATATTTCCGTAACATCATCGTCGCAGGAAAGGGTTTGGCACATGTCAGCACTCAAGGGCAGGACAGCGATAGTTACCGGTGGGGCCACCAAGGTGGGCCAGGGCGTGGTCACCGCCTTGCGGGACGCTGGAGCTGTGGTGGTGGTTGCGGATATAGACCCCGACGGCGCCTCCCTCGCCGCCGGGTTGGGCGAAGGAGTCCACTACTCCCACACAGATATCACCGACGATGCAGCCGTGGACCGGCTGGTCAGCGGGACCGCGGCCCGGCACGGCAGCCTGGACATCCTGGTCAATCTGGCCTGCACATACAAGGACGACGGCGGAGCATCAGGCCGGGCAGACTGGCTCGAAGCACTCAACGTCAACCTTGTCAGCGCGGTAGTGGCAAGCAACGCAGCCCGCCCCTACCTCAAGGCATCCGGACACGGTGCCATCATCAACTTCACCTCGATCTCCAGCTCAGTGGCCCAAACCGGTCGCTGGCTCTACCCGGCCAGCAAAGCAGCCCTGGTCCAGGTCACCCGCAGCATGGCCGTGGACTTCGCACCGGACGGCATTCGGGTCAACTCGGTCAGCCCCGGTTGGGTGTGGAGCAACATCATGGACTCCCTGAGCAACGGGAACCTCGAAAAGACCGACGCCGTGGCCGCCCCGTTCCATGCACTCAAGCGCGTTGGCCGCCCGCATGAGGTGGGCGACGTCGTCGCGTTCCTCGCCGGCGACCAGGCCAGTTTCGTGACCGGCGCGGATTGGGCCGTCGACGGCGGCTACTCCGCCCTGGGGCCGGAACGCGCCGAGGAAACCATCCCCCTCCTTGCCGCCAACTGAGAACAGCGACAGCCAAGCACAACAGCAACAGAGACCGCACAGACCAAGAGAAAAGGGCAACACCATGACGCAACGCCACATCACCATCGTCGGAGCGGGCCAGTCAGGACTGCAGCTCGGCATCGGCCTCCTCGACGCCGGGTTCCAGGTCACCACCATCTCCAACCGCACGCCTGAGGAAATCCATGATGGCAAAGTAGCCTCCAGCCAATGTATTTTCCACAACGCCCTGGAGCACGAGCGGGCCTTGGGCTTGGATTTCTGGCCGGACGCGCCCACCGTTGACGGCATTTCATTCACCATCCCCCACCCGGAGTTGCCGGGCGAGAAGGCCATCAGCTGGGCTTCCCGCCTGGACAACCACGCCAAGTCCATCGACCAGCGCGTGAAGTTCCCTAAATTCATGGAAGAGTTCACGGCACGGGGCGGCGAACTGGTGTTCGAGGACGCCGGAGTAGCCGAGCTGGAGAAGTACACGCAGAACTCGGATCTGGTGATTGTGGCGGCCGGCAAGGGCGAAATCGCGCAACTCTTCACCCGCGACGCCGAACGCAGCACCTACGACGCCCCGCAGCGCGCCTTGGCATTGACCTACGTCAAGGGCCTGAAACCCCGCGAAGAGTACTCGGCGGTCTCGTTCAACCTCATTCCCGGCGTGGGCGAATACTTCGTCTTCCCGGCCCTGACCACCACGGGTCCCTGCGAGATCATGGTGTTCGAAGGAGTTCCAGGCGGACCCATGGATACGTGGAAGGGCCTCTCCCCCGAGGAACACCTGCAGAACTCCAAAGACATCCTCAACACCTTCCTGCCGTGGGAAGCCGAACGGGCCACGGACGTGGAATTGACCGACCCCAATGGCATCCTTCAGGGACGCTTTGCCCCCACGGTCCGCCACCCCATTGCTACGCTGCCCAGCGGACGGCAGGTACTGGGCCTGGCCGACGTCGTGGTGTTGAACGATCCCATCACCGGGCAAGGCTCCAACAACGCCAGCAAGTGCGCGGCGTCGTACCTGGAAAGCATCCTCCAGCACGGAAGCGGGACGTTCGATGCCGGTTTCATGCAGGCCACGTTCGAGCGCTATTGGGATTACGCCCAGCACGTTGCACACTGGACAAATGCCCTCCTGGCTCCGCCGCCGCCCCACGTCCTTGAACTCCTTGGCGCCGCGAACAACGAGCCGGACATCGCGCACCGCTTCGCCAACGGCTTCAACCACCCGCCCGAATTCCAGGACTGGTTCATGTACCCGGACAAAGCCGCTGACTACCTTGCAGGCCTTTCCGCCGCCAAGGTTTCTTAGCACAACCCTGCTAAAAAGGACTCAACCATGCGAAAAATAGCAATCATTGGGGCAGGGGAATCGGGCGCCCAGCTGGCGCTCGGACTGCAACGGGACGGCTATGCGGTAACCCTTTTGTCCGACCGTTCCGCAGCCCAGATCCGCACCGGCAAAGTCATGTCCAGCCAGTGCATGTTTTCCACCGCCCTGGATGCCGAAGCCCAGCTGGGCACCTCCCTTAACGGGTTCTATGACTCCGGCTCCGTCCCTGAGATCACTTCCATCCGCCTCCGTGTGGATGCGGACGAGCCCATAGAGTGGGAAGCCCCCTTGGATGGCCCCGCCCGCTCAATTGATCAACGCATCAAGAGCGCCCTCTGGATCGAGACGTTCGTGGCCGCCGGGGGTGACTTCCGGATTGAGAAGGTCACCCCCCGCATGCTCGAAGAACTGGCCCGCGATTATGAGCTGGTCATTGTCAGCACTGGCAAGGGTGAGATCGGCCAGATCTTCCCGCGCGACAAGGCGAAATCGCCCTTCGACCGGCCGCAACGGGTGCTCGCGCTCAATTACGTCACGGCCGATGCCGGTGTGCCGGTCGCCGGCAATGAGTCACCGGACAGCGTCCCCAACAGCACCTCCAACAGCACCTCCAACAGCGCCGATGCCATCCGCATGTCCATGGCCCCCGGCGTCGGCGAGTTCTTTACCTTCCCCGGCCTGACCGTTTCCGGACCGTGCCGCATGATGGTGTTCGAAGGCGTGGTTGGTGGTCCCATGGACCGCTGGAGCGGCATCGAAACCCCTCAGGAACAACTGGACCGTTCGCTGGAAATCCTGCGCGAGCACTTCCCGCACGAGGCCGATAACTTCGCAACAGCCGAACTGACCGATAGCGGCGCCACGCTTCTGGGGCGCATCACGCCAACGGTGAGGTCCGCCGTCGGGGAGCTCGGGAACGGAAAGCTGGTGTTCGGGCTCGGCGACGCTGTGGTCCTCAACGATCCCCTCACCGGCCAAGGCTCAAACAATGCGACGCTGGCTGCAAAGTATTACCTCGACGCGATCATTCGCCGGGGCCAGCAGCCGTTCGACCGCAACTGGATGGAGCGGACGTTCGATGAGTTCTGGCGAGGCTGGGGCCAGTGGGCCGTGGAGTGGACCAATGATCTCCTCAAGCCGCGCCGGGACCACCAGAAGACGCTGCTCAGCGAAGCTGCGGAACACCCGGCTTTGGCAGCAGGCATCGCGGCAGGATTTGATGATCCCCGCACGTCCTACCCCTGGTGGTTCGATCCCACCGCCGCTGCCGACTTCATGCAGGCCCGCAAGGAGGAAGACACCGCGGTTTTCGACGTCCGGGACTTCAGGGGTGCGTTGGGCCAGTTCGCCACAGGCGTTACCGTGGTGACCACTGTTGCTGCAGACGGCCGAAAGGTGGGCATGACCGCGAACTCGTTCACGTCAGTCTCCATGGAACCCCCGTTGGTGCTGTGGTGCCCAGGCAAACGCTCACCCAGCCTGGGCGACTTCGAAAACGCCACCCACTTTGCCATCAACATCCTGGCCAGCGACCAGCACGTCCTGTCCCGCCAGTTCGCCACGCCGGCCACCGACAAATTCGCCGGCGCCGGGACCACCGAGGGCATCGCAGGGGTTCCGCTGCTGGACGGCGCGGTGGCCACCTTCCAGTGCCGCACGGTGTCCAGGTACGACGCCGGCGACCACGTCATCTACGTGGGTGAAGTGGAGAAATACGACTACGACGGCGGCGCTCCCCTGGTGTTCCATGCCGGTAAGTACCACGCCACAGCCAGCCACCCGGACTTCTAGCAACCCCCTTGAAAGGTGCGGACATGGACGATTCAGTTGACGTCGCGATCATAGGTTCGGGCATCAATTCCCTGGTTGCGGCAGCGGAGCTGGCGCTTGCCGGTAAGCGTGTGTGCATCATCGAACGCTCGGACCGGCTGGGTGGTTTCATTCATTCGGCGGAGCGGACGCTGCCCGGCTTCATCCATGATTCCTTCTCATCCTGGCACCCTCTGTTCGTGTCCGGCGGTGCCTACGCGGCGCTGGGAAAGGAACTGCATGCCAGGGGCTTGGAGTACTGCAACACCACCGAAGCTGTGACAGCCAGCGTTGCCGCGGATCCGGTGACCGGGGAGCATCGTGTGGTGATTGCGCAGCGGGATCCGGGTGAGACGGCTGCCGCGTTCACCCCCCCTGGCGACCAGGCTGCCTATGGGGCAATGCTGGACGACCTTGGACGGAATGCCGGCACGGTGTTCGGGGCGTTCGGGGCGGAACTCAGGTCCTTCGGGGAGGTCGCGAAGATTGCCTTTGGTGCTGTACGCCGGGGGCGTTTTGCGGGGACGGAAACATTCGTCAGGGACTCGGTGATGAGCGGCAGGAACTACACCCGCAGCCGCTTTGACGGGTGGGAAGCGGACCAGCTGTGGTCACCCTGGCTCCTGCACGCAGGGCTGGGCCCGGACCATGCAACCGGCGGTGTCATGTTGCCGGTGATGGCCATGAGCATGCACAGCTTCGGGATGCCGATCGTGAAGGGCGGGGCCTCCAGGTTCGTCGCGGCGTTTGAGTCGTTGCTGCGCGACAACGGCGTCCGGATCATGCTGGGCGCTGAGGCGGAGGAGATCCTGGTGGGGACCGGCAGCGGCTCCACGAAAGATGGCTCCGTCACCGGCGTCCGGACGTCGCAAGGAGTGGTTTCCGCAGGCACGGTGCTCGCCAACGTTTCCCCCCAGGCCCTGTACACCCGGCTCCTTCGCCAGCCACCGGCCGGCACTGCCGACGCAGCAGCCCGCTACCAGAACGGCCGGGGCGCCATGCAGATCCACCTGGCTCTGGATAAGCCTGTGGAGTGGCTTGATCCCCGGCTCAACACCGTCCCGCTGGTGCACATCAGCAGCGGCTCTGACAGCACGGGAATTGCGTGCGCCCAGGCTGAAGCAGGCCTGCTTCCCAGCGAACCCACGGTGGTGGTGGGGCAGCAATACGTGCTGGATCCATCGCGGGCTCCCGAAGGCAAGGCCACGTTGTGGCTGCAACTGCAGGAAGTCCCGTTCACGCCGGTAGGCGATGCGGCGGGCCAGTTGACCGTTGCGGAGGGCTGGACTGAGGAGTTGAAACAGGGCTACTTGGAACGGGTCCTGGCACGCCTGGAGAAGTTCGCACCGGGAACCAGGGCGACTGTCCTGGCCTCGGACATCATCGCTCCCACGGACCTGGCGGACGCGAATCCCAACGCCGTGAACGGCGACCCCTACGGAGGTTCCGCTGAGCTCTTCCAGAACCTTCTGTGGCGGCCGTTCCCCACGGCAGCCGGGCACCGCACCGCCGTCGACGGTCTTTGGCACATCGGCGCATCGACGCATCCCGGCCCTGGACTTTCCGGCGGTTCCGGACACCTGGTGGCGCAAAAACTGACCGCACCGCCTTCACGGCTTTCCCGCCTTCAAGCAGCACTTAAACCAAGCAAGCGATAGGAGAACAATGTCTGTTCTGGCCGGGCTCACTGCAGCCCTTTCGAGTGGTTCGGTGGAAATCATCGATCTCACCACGCCCCTGAGTTCTGAAACCCCCATCCTGAACCTGCCGCAGCCGTTCGCGAACACGGTGGGTTTGTCGGTCTCGCCGGTCAGTAATTTCGACGACGCCGGCCCGGCTTGGGCGTGGAACGACGTCACCGTGGGCGAACACGCCGGGACGCACCTGGACGCGCCGGTGCACTGGATCACCGGCAAGGACGGCAAGTCAGTGGACCAGATCGAACCGCACCGCCTGATGGGTCCGGTTGCGGTGATCGATAAGACCGCCGAGGTTGCCGCGGACCCGGATTTCCTGCTGGAACCGGAACATTTTGAGCAGTGGCAGGAGGAACACGGCTCTTTCCCGGAGAACTGCTGGATCATTTTCCGGACCGGTTGGGCTGCCCGCGGCACGGACCCGGCGGCTTTCGTCAACGCGGACGACGCCGGACCCCACACTCCCGGGGTCTCTGCCGCGGGCGCCAAGTGGCTCGCCGGGAACGCCTCGATCAGCGGTTTCGGTGTAGAAACGGTGGGGATCGACGCCGGCCAGGCCGGTTCGTTGGATCCGATGTTCCCCGTGCATTCGTTCCTCCTGGGAGCGGACAAGTACGGCGTGACCTCGCTGCGGAACGTGGACCGGCTCCCCGTCACCGGCGCCACCCTGGTGGTAGCGCCGCTGCCGATCGTGGGCGGCACGGGAAGCCCCAGCCGCGTGTACGCGCTGGTTGAAAAAGCATGAGCGGGCAAATACGGGTTTCCACGCTGGTGGGCAGGACGCTGGCGAAGCTCGGCGTCGGGCATGTTTTCGGGGTGGTTGGCAGCGGCAACTTCGATGTCACCGGCACCCTCATGGCCGAAGGCATCCCTTTCACCGCGGCCCGGCACGAGGGCGGCGCGGCGACCATGGCGGATGCTTACTCCCGGATGTCCAGCAAAGTGGGTGTGGTGACCACGCATCAGGGCTGCGGGCTAAGCAACGCCATCACCGGGATCGGGGAAGCAGCGAAAAGCCGGACGCCGATGATCGTGCTCACCGCCGATACCCAGGCCGCAGCCACCAGGTCCAACTTCAAGATCGACCAGGACGCCCTGGCCCGGAGCGTCGGCGCCGTGGCTGAGCGGATCCACTCCCCCGAAAGCGCTGTTGCGGACACTGTCAGGGCTTTCCGGACGGCGGTGAACGAGCGCCGCACGGTGGTCCTGAGCCTGCCGTTGGATATCCAAGGTGCCAGTTCGGCGGACGAGGTGGGTGCCGTCGTCGTGCCTGAACCCTTGAAGGTCCGCCCGGATACTGCCGGAGTGCAGCAACTGGTGGAGTTGATCGCCGCCGCGGAACGGCCCGTGTTCGTCGCCGGACGTGGCGGCAGGGGTGCCCGGGAGGAGATCCTGGAGCTGGCCCGGCACGCGGGCGCGCTGGTGGCAACCTCGGCAGTGGCCAGCGGGCTGTTCAATGGCGACTCCCACAACCTGGGAATTTCCGGCGGTTTCTCCTCACCCTTGACGGCCGAGCTGATCAGCGGCGCGGACCTGATTGTGGGCTGGGGTTGCGCGCTGAACATGTGGACCATGCGGCACGGGAGACTGATCTCCGCCGGCACCAAAGTGGTGCAGATCGACGTCGAAGATTCCGCGCTCGGCGCCAACCGGCCCATCACCCTCGGGCTGCTGGGTGACTCGGCCCTGACCGCTGTGGATGCGTTGGAGGCCCTGCGTTCCGTGCAGTCCGAGCCGGTTGAAAAGTACCGCACTGAAGCCAACGCCCTGGCCATCAAACAGGGCTCCAGGTGGCGGGACGTGGACACCGAAGACCTGTCCACGGAAACAGCCATCGATCCCCGCGTCCTCACCCGCGAACTCGACACCCTGCTCCCCACAGAGCGGATCGTGGCCGTGGATTCGGGCAACTTCATGGGCTACCCCAGCCAATACCTCGCCGTGCCCGACGAGTTCGGGTTCTGCTTCACGCAAGCGTTCCAGGCAATTGGCTTGGGCCTGTACACGGCCATCGGCGCGGCCCTGGCCCAACCACACCGACTGCCCGTGCTGGGCGCCGGCGACGGCGGCTTCCTCATGGGCATCAGCGAACTCGAAACCGCGGCCCGCCTGAAACTGCCCCTGGTCTGCATCGTGTACAACGACGCAGCTTACGGCGCCGAGGTGCATCACTTCGCTTCGGAACACTCCGAGGCAGAGCTCGCCAGCGTGGTGTTCACGGAGACGGACATTGCTGCAATCGCGCGCGGATTCGGGGCCGAAGGCGTGACCGTCCGGACTGTAGCAGACCTGGACGCCATCCGACCCTGGATCGCGGCCTACGAAGCCGGGACACAGGACCGGCCGCTGGTGATCGATGCGAAGATTGCCTCCGACGGCGGATCGTGGTGGCTGGCGGAGGCGTTCCAGGGCCACTAGCTAGGCGGGGCGGTGCTGGCGCGAATTACCAGTTCCGTGGCCACCTCAAGGGCTGCTGAGGAACCAAGGTCCGGCTGCTCGATCTGGTCCGCCAGAATGCCTACGGCCATCGACGCCAATTGGGCCAGGGGCTGCCGGACCGTGGTCAGGGGTGGTGAGGTCAGCGCAGCTTGGGCGATGTCGTCAACGCCCACAACACTGAGGTCGGCCGGAATGCGCAAGGACCGCTGTGCTGCTGCATTCATGACGCCCAGCGCCTGCAGGTCGCTTCCCGTGAAGATCGCGGTGGGCCGCTCGGGAAGGTCAAGGAGCTCGCCGCCCAGGCGAAGGCCGGACTCGATGCTGAAGTCGCCGTCGCGCACGAACTCCGGCAGTACCGGCAGCCCGGCTTCGTGCAGGGCGGCGGCGTAGGCAGCGTAGCGGGCGCGGCCATGGCCGGGGCTGTGTACCCGGCCTGTAATGATGCCGATGCGCTGATGGCCCAGGCTCAGCAGATGGGACACCGCTGCCAGTGCTCCGGAGAACGACGCCGGGCTGACGCTGGGAATCTGCAGCCCCTCCGACCCCTCGGGATCGATGGCGACGGCAGGAATGTTCAACGCCCGGGCTTGGTCCACCAGCGCCGACCCTTGGCGGGGCGCCAGCAGCATCACCCCGTCAAGGCGGTTGCTGGCGGGCTCCCGGAGTTTCTGCCAGTTCTCCACCGTGGCATTCACGGCCCGCGTGTACGCCACGGTATACCCGAGCCGCGCAGCGGCCGCTTCAACCCCTTCCATGGTTTCCAGGACCCAGGGGGAATCGAAGTTGTTCACCACCAGTTGCAGCAGGCCGGGCTCCGTGACGGTGTTCCGCTTGGTGTAGTCGAGCTCCTCCAACGCCTTCCGGACGCGTG
Organism: Arthrobacter sp. TmtSoilC79; assembly: GCF_059739405.1. Lineage (NCBI taxonomy): Bacteria > Bacillati > Actinomycetota > Actinomycetes > Micrococcales > Micrococcaceae > Arthrobacter > Arthrobacter sp. TmtSoilC79. Next base: position 4,459,471 of record NZ_AP046051.1, read on the forward strand.
CGCGCGTGGCTTCGGAGACGTGGGATCGGCCGTTCAGCACTTTGGAAACAGTGGGTACGGAGACACCCGCAGCCGCAGCCACATCAGCAATCCTGGGGCGTGGGGTGGCGGTCAACGGGGCGGTCCTTGAACTCATGGGGAAACTGCGGCGGCAATGCGCGGAGCGGTCGACCGGCGGACCGGCGAAGTTTCGACCCGCACGGGTCCAACGATAACACTGCCACTTTCGCGCGAACCCAGCGGTAAAGCCGTGAAAATCCCCAGCTCAGCCCCGATCCAGCGTCCCTCCACCACATCAAAATCCCAGAGCGGAATCTGCCAGGGATCCGTGGGACCCACCCGCCAGGCAAACGATGCCCGGGGGGTCTGGTCCGTGCGGATCTGCAGTTCGATCCGTGGCCCGGGAAGGTCCACGGCCCGCCCGACGGGAAGCTCGTGGGGACCTTCGCTGCCGGTGCCGCTGCCCAGGACGTACCCGTCGCCCGTCCGCACGATCCCCAACCAGGCGTACCGCTGGCCAAGAACCACGACGCCGGCCCTGGTGCCTGCCGGGACATCGTCAAGTTCCAGGGTGGTAGTGAAGGTGGACGGAACGCCGGGGAGGATCTGGCCCAGGACGTTGGGGAGCTCCCTGAGGTTGATGGGATCGTTGGCCTGCGGACGCAGGACCAGGTGCCCTCCTCCACAGGTGGAAAACCACTCCTTGCGGGGGTTGGCCTGCCAGTGCCACTGCGGCCCCAGTCCGGGAGTGGTGAAATTGTCGCTGGCTGGAGGTGCCACGGCTTCGGGCGAAGTACCCGCCGGATAGGGGTGGGTCAAAACCGGGGTTCCCGGTCCGCCGTCGTCCGCTGTTTTGCCCATCCATGGCCAGCCGTCCGCGTCCCAACCCATGGGTTGGAGATGGACAACCCGGCCGTAAGCTCCGCGGTCCTGGAAGTGCAGGAACCAATCCTGGCCCTCGGGAGTGGTGACCCAGGCGCCCTGGTGGGGGCCGTTCACCGGCGAATCGCCCTGCTCCAGCACCCGGCGTTCCTGATAAGGCCCGAACGGCGAGCGGGAACGGAACACCGACTGCCACCCGGTGGAGACCCCGCCGGCGGGCGCGAAGATCCAGTACCAGTCATCGCGCTTGTAGAACTTGGGGCCCTCCAGCGTGGTGAATCCGGGCAGGTCTTCGCCGTTGATGACGTGCGTCCCGTGGTCCAGCAATCGTGTGGCGTCGGGGCTCATCCGGTGGACTGTCAGCCGGTTCTTCACCCCGATGCGGCTTTTTGCCCAGCCGTGCACGAGGTACGCCTGCCCGTCGTCGTCCCACAGCGGGCACGGATCTATCAGGCCACGGCCTGCGTACAAAAGGTGCGGCGCGCTCCACGGCCCTTCGGCTTTGTCCGCGCTCAGGACGAAGATTCCATGGTCCGGGTCCGGGTAGAAGATCCAGAACTTCCCGTCGTGATAGCGGAGTGCGGGAGCCCATACGCCGCTTCCGTGGCGCACCAGGGAGTAGTGGCTTGTTTGTGGAAGTTCCGCGAGGGCATGCCCGATGTGTTCCCAATCCACCAGGTTGGTGGAGCGCAGAACGGGCAGGCCAGGGACCCGGTTGAAGCTGGAGGCAATCAGGTAATAGGTGCCCCCAACCTGGACGGCGTCCGGGTCCGGCCAGTCGGCGTTGAGGATGGGGTTGCTGTATTCGCGCGTGCGGTGTCGATTTCCCATGGTGGTCATGGTGTCCTGTCGGGTGAGTTGCTGAAGTGAAAGTGCTGCTGAAGGAGTTCCTGGGCGTGACTGCTGGTGGACACTGCGCCGTCATGGATCACTGCGTGGAGGCTGAGGATCAGTGGATTGTCCCGGTCCGCCGATGCTGCCTTGTCCCACGCGACGGCAGGGCCCGCGCCGATGTACCCCTCGGTCCTCACGAACCATGGACGCAGCTGGCTGGAGTCCTGGGCGAGGATCACGCTGGCATCCTGGCCTTGGTGCCGGAGTCCCACCACGAGCCATGGTGACAGGGAACCGTGCGCTGCCCCGGCGCCTGCCCCTGAGGAACAGAGCACATGCGACGGTGCGTCGCCGACGGGAAACCGCCAAAAGATGCCGCCGTAGCCGGCTCCCGCACGTCCCTTAACGGCCGACGACGATACGGACAGTTGCTCCACGGAACCGGCGGGGCGGATCACCGAGGTAAAGGAAAGACTCCACGTGCTAGGGGCCGGGTGCTCCCCGTAAAGGTAGCTCCGCTGTTCGCTGGCCACTGCCTCGTTGCTGTGGCTGATCCAGGTAATGGTTCCTTCTGCGCTGCCGGCTTCCGTCTGGCCTGCTCTGTGCTCCCAGCCAGAGGCGATCTGGCGCCCATGGTTGGGGAGGATCTCCGGGCCGTTCTGCGTGTACGTTGACCCTCCCCAGAAATTGCTTCCGTTCAGGTCGGAGAACGCCAGGGACAAGCCCAAGTGGTGTGGGTGGTCTTCCGGTGCGGCCTCGGTAAGGCCCACTCCGGTCATCGTCCGGATGGGGTGAAGGTAGGGCCTGGGAGCAACGATCCCCGGCAGGTCCTGCCCGGCGTTCTCCTGCATCACGCACGCTCCGTTGAGGTGGAAGCTTTCCATTCGGCCCCCTTCGGGATGTGTTGGATTGTGCAGCTGGGGCAGCTGTGGCAGTTGTGGACATCAGCATAAACACGACAGAAAGAGTTCGGCAACATGTAAAGAAAGTTTCTTCTATAAATTTCTCCCGAGCTCCCTCGATGTGTTGACAGTCACAGCAATTCCTTGCTAGAAATCGTTTACTCACTACTTTTCACCTCCCGAAACTCACCACTCGCGCCAGTTGCTTGGCTCACTATCAATTTTCAGTGCAGAAAGTTTCTGCACTCATGCGGCTGGAAAGTCATCATTCACCTCTGCTCATGAACATCAGAAAGGCGTCATTCAATGAAGAAGACAGCAAGCACTCCCATCCCACGCAGGATGGTCCTGGGGGCTGCAGTGGTCGCGGCCGGCTTGGCCCTCGCCGGTTGCGGAGGAGGTGGTGGCGCACAGGCCGGCAGCGGTGGAAACGTCGAGTTGAACTTCGTGTTCTGGGGCGATGCAAACCGTGCCAAAATGACCGAAGCGGCCCTGCGGATCTTTGAGAAGAAGAACCCCGGCATCACCGTCAAGACCGAATACCAGGACAGCGGCCCCTACGCCGACAAGCTCGCCACCCGGTTCGCCGGCGGCAACCCGCCCGATGTCCTGGCCATGGCCAACCGAAGCCTCCTGGAATACGCCCAACGCGGCACCCTGGCCGATCTCAAATCGTTCCCCGAGCTGAACCTGGACAAGGTTCCCGAAACCACGCTGAGCCGCGGCGAGGTGGACGGCAAGCTCTACGGCCTGGCCACCGGCGTCACCACCATTGGCATGGTGGTCAACAAAACCATCACGGACCAGGCAGGGGTGACCATCCCGGATGACAAGACCTGGAGCTGGGAGGACTACGCCAAGTTCGCCACCGAAGTCACCGAAAAGACCGGCGGAAAAGTCTACGGGGCCGGTTACGACGTCGCCACCGAAACGGGACCCATCATCCTGGCCCGCCAACGCGGCGAAGACTTCTACACCAAGGACAACAAGCTGGGTGTCAGCGCAAAAACCATCGAGGACTGGTTCCAGTACAGCGTGGACCTCCGCAAAGCCGGGGGCTACCCACCCGCCGGGTTCTTCGAACAAATAGGCGGTTCCCCCGCCCAGTCCTACCTGGCCAAGGGCACTGTGGCTTCCCAGATCATCCCCATCAACAACTTCCGGGGCTACAACGAGGCTGTTGAAGGTGAAGTGGTCCTGCTGCGTATTCCGGGCGAAACCACCGGCGAGCGCCGGGGCTACTCCGCGGACCCCACCATGTTGTGGTCCATCGCTGCCAAGTCCAAGCACCCCAAGGAAGCAGCCAAGTTGGTGGACTTCCTGACCAACGATGCCGAGGGCGCCGCCGAGGTCCTTACCCAGCGCGGCGTCCCCATCAACCCGGAGGTGGCCGAGGCCATCACCCCCAAGTTGAGTGCCGATGACAAGACGTTCGTGGACATGATGGCCGCCATCCAGGAAGACGAACTCCCTGCTGCCTACGTGTATCCGAAGGGCGCCAGCGTTGTGGCCGACACCCTCAAGCAGTTGACCACTGAAGTGGAGTTCGGCCGTGTAAGTCCCGCCGATGCCGCGAAGACCTTCATGGAGAAGAGCAATGCAGCCATCAACAAGTAGCTCCGGATCCACTCCCGAGGGGACGGTGGCACCATGTCGGTTCTGACCAAACAGCCGGCCGGCTCTTCCGCCCCGGCTTTGACAGGAAACGGCAAGCCCCGCATCCGGCCTTCCCGGCGGAAAAAGCAGCGGTCCGGATATCTGTTCCTGCTCCCCTGGTTCCTGGGGATGCTGTTCACTGTCATTCCGTTCTTCGCCTCGCTGTACCTGGCCTTCACGGACTACAACCTCTTCACCGAGCCGAACTTTGTGGGGCTCGCCAACTTCCAGGCGATGTTCGAGGACCCCCGGCTCCTTCAGTCGCTGAAGGTCACCTTCATTTACACGTTCGTGTCCGTGCCGATATCCCTGGCCGTTGCGTTGCTGGTGGCTTTGGTGCTGAACCGGGGACTCCAAGGCCTGTCCATCTACCGCTCGGTGTACTACCTTCCTTCCCTGCTGGGCGGGAGCGTGGCGATCGTGATGCTGTGGCGCTACATCTTCGGCAATGACGGGATCGTCAACGGGTTCCTCGGATTGTTCGGGATCCAGGGTCCGGCATGGGTCACCGACCCGCAGTTCTCACTGAGCACCCTGATTGTGCTGAACGTGTGGACCTTCGGCTCTCCCATGGTGATTTTCCTCGCGGGCCTGCGGCAGGTGCCGGGCATGTACTACGAGGCGGCATCCATTGACGGTGCCTCCAAGTGGCGGCAGTTCCGGAGCATTACCCTGCCGCTGATCAGCCCCATCATCTTCTTCAACCTCATCATGCAGCTCATCGGCTCGTTCCAGACGTTCACCCAGGGCTACGTGATGAGTGGTGGTACGGGTGGTCCGGCTGATTCAACGCTGTTCTACAACCTGTACCTGTACCAAAAGGGCTTCACAGAGTTCGAGATGGGGTATGCCTCGGCCATGGCCTGGCTGCTGTTGATGATCATCGCGATTTTCACCGCCATCAATTTCATCGCATCCAAGTTCTGGGTCTTCTACGACAATTAAGGCAACCTCATGGCACTCCTTGATCTACCCCTCAAGCGCAAGTTGGCCAAGCAGGAACAGCCCGAAGATGCCCTGACAGGCACGCCGGCTTCCCGCTTTTCGCGGCACCTGATCCTCTGCCTGGTGGGGCTGGTGATGCTCTATCCCCTGCTGTGGCTGATCTCCAGTTCGCTGAAGCCCAGCAACGATATCTTCCGGCAGCTGGGACTGTGGCCGGAAAACTGGGACTTCTCCAACTACGCCCAGGGTTGGACCGCCCTGGACCAGCCCTTCCACGTGTACCTGATCAACTCGATGGTGATCGTGGTCTTCTCCATCATCGGCAATATCTTCTCCTGCGCGCTGGCAGCCTACGCCTTCGCCCGGATGGAGTTCACCGGTCGGAAACTGTTCTTTGCCCTCATGCTGGGAACCCTGATGTTGCCGGGCCACGTTCTGTTGGTTCCGCAGTACATCATTTTCTCCCAACTGGGATGGCTGGACACCTACCTCCCGCTGATCGTCCCCAACTTCATGGCCACCAATGCCTTCTTCATCTTCCTGATGGTGCAGTTCATGAAGTCGCTGCCCAAGGAACTGGACGACGCCGCGCAGATTGACGGCTGTGGCCCCTTCCGGACCTTCATCCGGGTGATCCTGCCGCTGTGTGTTCCGGCCATGGCCACCACGGCGATCTTTACGTTCATCTCCACCTGGAACGAGTTCTTCGGGCCGCTCCTTTATATCCAGAACCAGGATTTGTACACCGTTCCCCTGGCCCTGCGCGCGTTCATGGATTCCGAAGGCCAGAGCATGTGGGGTCCCATGTTTGCGATGTCCGTGGTGTCCATTGCACCGATTATCGGTTTCTTCATCGCCGGGCAGAAGTACTTGATCAACGGCATTGCCACCACGGGGCTTAAGTAGGCCCTCCACCACGGGGCCAGCAAGACCACTACAGACAGATCAACACTGACAAGACAAAGGAGTTTTGCATGCGCCTGCGACGCCTGCTCGGCGCGGTGACCGCCGTCGTCATTCTTGGAAGCCTTACCGCTGTGCCCGCCAGGGCAGAGTCCCAGCCCGGCGGAACCGACGCGTCGACCGAAGCCGCCGCATTATGGAAGCAGCGGCCGGACGGATTCGCGTCCTTGCCCGGCAATGGACTGGAGGGGACCACCGGTGGCCAGGCCGGGCGGCACGTCAGCGCTTCTTCACTGGAAGAGCTGAAAACCTATGCCGCGGCTGAGGAGCCTCTGGTCATCTTCGTCAAGGGCAGCATCACCGCCGCGGACTACGTCAAGATTCCGGTCTCCTCCAACAAGAGTTTCATTGGCACCGGCGCAGGCGTGGAACTGGTCAATGCCGGGTTCAAACTCATCAATGTCTCCAACGTGATCTTCCGGAACTTCACAGTCCGTGACTCCTACATTCCAGGTGACTGGGATGGAAAGCGCCCGGACAACGACCGCGACGGGATCCAGCTCGATACCTCGCACCACGTGTGGGTGGACCACATGAAGTTTGAGCGCATGGGTGACGGCATGATCGACACCCGCAAGGACTCCGATTACCTCACGTACTCGTGGAACATTTTCGCGGACAACAACAAGGCACTCGGTGTGGGCTGGACCAGCAATGCCGTCACCAAAATGACCATCCACCACAACTGGATCCGCAACACCGTCCAACGGAACTTCAGCCTGGACAACACCGCGGCAGCCCACGTTTACAACAACTACCTGCAGGACATCGGGCAGTACGGAATGATGGGCCGCAACGCCGCCAAGGTGGTCCTGGAAGGCAACTACTTCACCGCTGTTGCTGATCCCGTCGTGGCCAAGGACCCGGCAACGGAGATCGTCAACCGCGACAACGTCTTCGATGCCACCCGCGGCCGCAAGGACAACATCGGCACCGCCTTCGACCCCACGCAGTCCTACGCCTACGCCAAGGACGAGGCCACCAACGTGCCACGCCTGGTCACTTCGAGCGCCGGACCACGCGGAAACAAGGCATCAAGCACGACGACGGAAGTCACCGTCGCGCTGGACGGCACCGGCGACTTCGGCAGCGTCCAAGCCGCCATCGGCTCGATTCCCGTGGGCAATACCGAACCCCGGACCATCACTATCAAGCCGGGCTTCTACAGGGAAGCGGTCAACATTTGGGCTGACCGGCCCAACGTGACGCTGCAAGGATCAACAGGTAACCCGTCCGACGTCGTGATCTCCTACGACACCCCCGCCAACGGTGCCAAGTTCTTCGGCGGCACGTGGGGCGCAGCGGGCAGCGCCACACTCAACGTCCTGGCGCAGGACACTACCGTCCGCAACCTCACCGTGGAGAACGCCTACGACGAAGCCGTCAACGGTGGAAGCCAGGCCCTCGCGGTCAGGACCGTGGCGGACCGCGTACTCTTCGAAAACACCAGGTTCCTGGGAAACCAAGACACCTACCTCGCCGACACTGCCGGCCGGGACGCGACCGCGCGGACCTACCTGAAGGACTGCTACATCGAAGGCGACGTGGACTTCCTCTACGGCCGGGGCACCGCTGTCTTTGACGCTTGCACCATCCACTCCCTGGACCGCGGAAGCGACACCAACAACGGCTACATCGTGGCTCCGAGCACCAAGAACTCCAACCCGTACGGCTTCCTGATCGTCAACAGCACCCTCACCTCCGATGCCGCTCCCGGGACCGTTAGCCTGGGCCGGCCCTGGTTTGCCAGCAGCGATCCCGAAGCCCACCCCATGGCCGTCATCCGCGAGTCACAGCTGGGCAGCCACATCGCGGTGCAGGGTTGGTCGGACATGAGCGGGCATGCGTGGACCGAGGGCCGGTTTGCCGAGTACAACAACACGGGGCCAGGGGCTTACGTCAACGGGTTCCATCCGCAGCTCACGCCCACAGACGCCCTCAAGTTCACCAAGGAAACATTCCTGGGTGACTGGACTCCGGCGGCAGGTGCTTGAGATGACGAACGCACACAACCCGGCCATCCGACGTCGAACGCTTCTTTCCGCCGGGCTTGCCGCCGGTACCTTGGCCTCCACGGGCCTGCTGGGAGCGGCTACGCGGGCTGCCGCGGCTGAAGACGTGCTGCCGGGCTTCGGTTCCAACGGGTTCAGGGAAGCCGGGCTGCCTGTCGAGCGCGGGCCCATCAACGGCGGGCCCATCAACCGCGGGCAAGGCGGCGCTTGGACCGCGGCACCCACCGGGTTCGCCGGCATCGCTGCGCATGGCCGGGACGGCACCACTGGCGGGGCCGGCGGCAGGCTGGTCCACGCAGGCACGCCGGATCAGCTCCGCGGATTCGCCAAGAGTGCCGAAGCGCTGGTGGTGATCCTGCACGGAGAGCTGGTCTTCCCGCAGTACGAAAAACTGACAGTGACATCCAACAAATCCTTCCTCGGGGCAGGCGAAGGAGCGGCGGTGGTCAATGCCGGGTTCAAGCTGGTGAACGTGGCCAACGTGGTGTTCCGCAACTTCACTGTCCGGGATTCCTACATTCCCGGAGATTTTGTGGGAAAGCGTCCTGACAATGACAGGGACGGGATCCAGATGGACACCAGCACGCACGTCTGGGTGGACCACATGCACTTCACCCGCTTGGGCGACGGCCTGGTGGACATCCGCAAGGACTGCGACAACGTCACGCTGTCCTGGAACGTCTTCTCGGACCACAACAAGGCCCTGGGCGAGGGGTGGACCCAGAACGTGGTCACCCGGCTGACACTGCATCACAACTGGATCCGGAACACCCACCAGCGCAACGCCAGCCTGGACAACACTGCGGCCTCCCACGTCTTCAACAACTATCTGGAGGACATCTCCAGTTATGGGATGTTGGGGCGGAACGCTGCCCTGTTGGTGGTGGAGGGAAACTATTTCCGGGACGTCCGGAACCCCCTGCACCACCAAGGTCCCGGCGGCGAACTGGTGGCCCGCAACAACGTCTTTGTCGAGTGCACGGGGAACACGGGCGAGGAACGGGGTACTGCGTTCGTGCCGCCGTATTCCTACGAGCTGACTCCACCAAAAGCGCTCCCTGCGCTGGTGCGTGCTTTCGGCGGGCCGTTGGGCGGGACCGGGCCCGCCCTCCGGGAGGTGTTGACCGTGGCGCTGGATGGCACGGGCGATTATGCCAGTATCCGCGCGGCGATCGGCGCCATTCCCGCCAACAACTCCCGCCCCGTCACGGTGCTCCTGCAGCCCGGTATTTATCACGAGCCGTCGGTGGTTTGGGGCGACCGCCGCAACATCACCCTGGCCGGGGCAACGGGGAACGCCTCGGACGTGACCCTGACCAACAGCGAAGGTGTCACGCTCCTGGTGGCGGCGGACGGTTCCACGCTGCGAGACCTCACCGTCACTTCCGATACCCCGCAGTCGGGCCCAGTGCTGCTGTCCACGGGAAGGGACGTGACGCGCTCCAATGTAACGGTGCTCAACGGTACGGTGCTCGACGGTGCGGCCGGGTAGATGCCGGGTAGATGCCGGGTAGATGCCGGGTAGATATATCAAGGGTGGACATCATTAATAAGTAGCCTTAGCATTTTTACCGTATATCGAAGGCCAGCTGTTGGAGGCGGCAAAAATGCGAGCAATGGTGTACCGCGGCCCTTATAAAGTCAGGGTCGAAGAAAAAGATATCCCCCGGATCGAGCATCCCAATGACGCCATAGTCCGGGTGACGGGAGCCGCGATCTGCGGCTCGGATCTTCACCTGTATCACGGCATGATGCCCGATACGCGGGTGGGGATGACGTTCGGGCATGAATTCGTGGGCGAGGTCCACCAAGTCGGCCCGTCCGTGGAGAACCTGAAGGTGGGCGACCGCGTCATGGTTCCCTTCAATGTGTACCGCGGGTCGTGCTACTTCTGCGCCCGCGGACTGTATTCCAACTGCCACAACGTCAACCCGAACGCGACGGCGGTGGGCGGCATTTACGGCTACTCCCACACCACCGGCGGTTACGACGGCGGCCAGGCGGAGTTTGTGCGGGTGCCGTTCGCCGACGTCGGGCCCGGCAAGATCCCCGAATGGATGGACCAGGAGGACGCGGTAATGCTCACCGACGCCCTCCCCACCGGCTACTTCGGGGCCCAGTTGGGAGACATTGAACAGGGCGACACGGTGGTGGTTTTTGGCGCCGGACCGGTGGGGCTGTACGCCGCGAAGTCGTCGTGGTTGATGGGCGCGGGGCGCGTAATCGTCATTGACCATCTGGAGTACCGCTTGGAGAAGGCCCGGGAGTTTGCCCCCGCCGAAACGTACAACTTCAATGAATACGACGACATTGTGGTGGAAATGAAGAAGGCCACGGACCATCTTGGCGCAGACGTGGTGATTGACGCCGTCGGAGCCGAAGCTGACGGCAACCTCACCCAACACATCACATCGTCCAAGTTCAAGCTGCAAGGCGGTTCGCCCGTTGCCTTGAACTGGGCCATCGATTCGGTCCGCAAAGGCGGAACGGTGTCGGTGGTGGGCGCTTATGGGCCGATGTTCAGCGCCGTGAAGTTCGGAGATGCCATGAACAAGGGGCTGACGCTGCGAATGAACCAATGTCCCGTGAAGCGGCAGTGGCCACGGCTGTTCGAGCACATTCAGAACGGCTACCTGAAGCCCAGCGACATCATTACGCATCGGATTCCGCTGGAACACATCGCCGAGGGGTATCACATCTTCTCGGCCAAGCTGGATGACTGAATCAAGCCGATCGTGACCACTGTCTAGGCGTCCGGATCAGGCATAGCAAGGAGGAACATCATGCCGTACACAGCAGAAAGGCCGATCCCGCGGCCAACGCCTGAAGAACTGCGGGCCAAAATTCCGGGCTGGGGCGTGGACCTTGACCCCAAGGACCGGCCGTCTTTCCCACGCGAGCAGCGCGGGATTCCCACCGGTGCGCACTGGGACTTCCCTGAGCGCCAGGAAGAGAAGTGGCCCCGGGAACGCTCTGTTGAGCACAAATTCCTGACGCCTGTTTTTGGAACATCCACCCCTCCGAAGGGCGTTTCAGGTGCCATCCGGAAGTACGCCTACAAGTACAGCGAAGGACGGGCCGCGCACTGGCTGCTCCTGATCGCGGGTGACCGGGTTGATGCCTGGGAAAGCCACCTGCGGTCCTTTGGCACGCTGCACCCGGATAACCCGATCACCGAAACAGGAGTCCTGAGCGAATTCAAGAACCACGGCCTGGCTTCACGGTGGGGCAGGAAGCGGGCGGATACCAAGCACCAGTGGATGGATCCGATCATCGTTGCCGGGCCGTGGCTGCTGGTGGGCACCGGCGTGGTCCTGGCCCTCAAGGGCATCACGAAGGCCACAAGAAAACCCCGACGCCGCTAAGCCCCACCGCTACCCAACTGAGTAGCAGCAGATGCCGTTTCGAGCGCTCAAACGGCATCTGCTGCTACCTACATGGGGTGGCTACGCGTCTACGTCCGTGTTCACGATGTAGACGTCGCACGGAGCACCGTGGGCCACGCTGTTGGCGATGCTGCCCAGGACGCGGCCCAGGCCCCTCATGCGCTTGTTGCCCACCACGATCAGCGAGGCGTTGTTGGTCTCGGCGTAGTTGATGAGGGCGTTGGCCGGTGTTCCACGGGCTGCGAAGTACTTGATGTTGCCTGCGGGGACGTCCAGCTCCTCGGAGACCTTACGTGCAACGTATTCCGCTGAGTCGGCGGAGGACACTGTGATGCGGTCGCTGCCGCTGCCGAATTCTTCGATCCGGTCATCGGAGAAGCCGCTGATTACGTGCAGTTCGGCGCCGAGTGCGGTGGCGAGCTTCGCTGCTGCCACTGCTGCCCGCTTGGCCGTCTCGCTGCTGTCAACGCCGACCACAATAACTTCTGACATGAGTACTCCTGGTTGTGGGGTTTCACTGGGTGCTGCTGCAAGAAAATCTACACTCGATCACCTTAGGCCGGGATAACCCTTTGAACCGGGAGTGTTTACGGCCGGTGTCACTGGGTAGGGATACAACTATCGGAACGATCACACGACCGAAAGGCAGGACCATGAGCAGCGCACCATTTTCTCCGCAGACCGCCATCGTCACAGGATCGGATTCAGGCATCGGAAAGGCCACTGCGGTGGCGTTGGCCAAAGCCGGCATGGACGTAGGCATCACGTGGCACTCAGACCAGCAGGGCGCGGAGGAAACAGCCGAGGAAGTCCGCGGTCTCGGCCGGAAAGCAGTGGTCCATCAACTGGACACCACGGATGTCCGCGGAACAGCTGACGCCATCGAGAAGCTGGCCGAGGAACTTGGCGGGGTGGATGTCTTCGTCAACAACTCCGGCACCGGCGATGGCACCAAGTTCCTTGAGTTGGACTACGACACCTGGATGTCCACCTTGGACACCAACCTCAACGGCGCCTTCGTGGCCATGCAAACAGCAGCCAAGCGGATGGTGAAGGCCGGCCGGGGCGGGCGGATCATCGCCGTCACCAGCGTCCATGAGTTCCAGCCACGCGTTGGGGCCTCGGCCTACGACGCTTCCAAGCACGGTCTGGGTGGCCTCATCAAGACCATGGCCCTGGAACTCGCTGAACACGGGATTACCGCCAACAATGTGGCACCGGGTGAGATCGCAACCCCAATGACCGGCCAGGAAGACGAGGACCCCAAGGGCAAGGAACGTCCCGGCGTGCCTGTTGGCCGTCCCGGTGACGCCCGCGAGATCGCAGCGGTGATTGCTTTCCTGGCGTCCCCGGATTCGAGCTACGTCAACGGCGCATCGTGGCCGGTGGACGGCGGAATGCTGCAGATGGGGCCGCAGGCGGGCTCGCACATCACCAGCAATGATTGGCGCGAAAGCTAGGCCGCTGCAGGCTCTGGCCGCGCGGTGATCCGTGGGCTAGTCTGCATAAACGGCCTGCCCGGCGGGCCGGATTTACCTTTCCAGAGATTCGTAAGACGTTGATGAGGAGCACCATGGCTGGCCACACCTATAGCGTTTCCGAAATTGTAGGAACTTCCACGGAGGGCGTTGACGACGCCATCAAGAACGGGATCGCCACCGCGTCCGAAACCTTGCGGAACCTCGACTGGTTTGAGGTCAAGGAAATCCGCGGGCACCTCGAGGACGGCGCAGTTGCCGACTGGCAGGTCACCATCAAGCTCGGTTTCCGCCTGGAGCGCTGACCCACCCCTCCGCCAGATGGCAGTTGGTGACAGTTCCGGGGCTTGCAGCGCTCGGGATTGTCATCAACTGGCATCTCGGTGAGAGGGTTCGGGCACGGCCGATGGGTTGGCGCCGGTGCCGACGTCGCCGAAGTTGAGCAGCGTCAAAGCGTCCGACGACGGCGAACCGGCCTTCGCGGAATACACCCTCAGCATCTGGTCGGGGTCGTCCGGGAGACTGAGGGTTTCAAAGTTCAGTTCCAGGTCCCCCACCACGGGGTGGTGCAGCCGAATGGTTCCCGCGGACCTCGACGTGACCCGGTGCCCGGCCCACCACTGACGGAAATGTTCACTGTGGACGGCAAGCTCCCCCACGAGTTGGTTGGTCTGGGGATCATTGGGATGCCGGCCTACGTCCATGCGCAGCGCCCCCACGGCCTCGGCCGCCACGGTCTTCCAGTCCCTGAACAGCAACCCTGCCGCGGGATCCAGGATGATCCAACGCGTGAGGTTCCGTTCCCCTGCGGGCAGCGCCGTGAAGTCGGTGAACAACAAATGGGCCAGGCGGTTTCCGGCCAGGACGTCGGCACGCCGCCCCAACACCAGGGCCGGAACATCCCCGACGGCGTCCAGCAGCTGCCGCACCGCGGGCCGCACCTTCTGGACGGGGCCGGGGTTTCCTGCCGAGCCGGCGCAGTGCTCCAGCAGGTCCATCATGTGCGCCTGCTCCCCTGCGTCCAGCCGAAGTGCGCGGGCCACGGATTCCAGCACAGCCTTGGAGGGGTGGATGTTGCGGCCTTGCTCAAGGCGCGTGTAGTAGTCCGTGCTCACTCCGGACAGGCGTGCCACTTCCTCGCGGCGGAGGCCGGGCACCCGGCGCGAACCACTGGATTCCAGGGTTCCGGCGTCTTCGGGTGTGAGGCGGGCACGCATGACTTTGAGGAATTTTCCGAACTCGGCGCTTTGACCCATTCGTCCATTCTGCCGTTTGGAACGTGTGAAAGACCACCTTTGTGGGTAGGACTACCAGACCTAGGAAAAACAGGATCAGGTTGGATTGCTGACTCTGCAGCCAAAAGTGCATAGGCTCGGTACAGAGCCTCCGAAAACGCTTTCTGGAGTGTCACCACCATCATCATCCCGTCGAAGGAGACCGTCATGCCAGAGCTGACATTGAACAACGGCGTCACCATTCCCCAGCTCGGATTCGGTGTCTTCCAGGTACCTGCTGAGGAAACGCAGAAGGTAGTGGAAGACGCCTTTGAAGCCGGCTACCGCCATATCGACACCGCTGCCGCGTACCGCAATGAGGCAGGAGTCGGCGCTGCCATTGCAGCTTCAGGGATTGCCCGCGAGGAACTCTTCATCACCACCAAGCTTCGCAACGGCGAACAGGGCGAGGCCTACGATGCCTTCCAGCGAAGCCGTGATGCCTTGGGCCTGGAAGTCATTGACCTCTACCTGATCCACTGGCCGGTCCCGTCGCAGGGCCTTTACACGCAGGCTTGGAAAGAGATGGAGAAGCTCTACCAGGACAAGCAGATCCGGGCGATCGGCGTCTCCAATTTCCTGTCCGAGCACCTGGACACGCTTCTTCGCGAGGCAGACGTGGTCCCGGCAGTGAACCAGATCGAGGTCCACCCCACCTACCAGCAGGGCGGGCTGGCCAACAAGTGCCGCGACCTGAGCATCGCGGTGGAGGCGTACAGCCCGCTGGGCCAAGGCAAGGACCTTAACGCCGAGCAGGTGGCATTGGTGGCCGCGGCACATGGCACCACTCCTGCACAGGTAATCCTGGCCTGGCACCTGGCGCAGGGGACCATCGTGATCCCCAAGTCTGCGGACTCCGCACGCATGCGCGAGAACTTCGGCGCAGCAGACCTTTCCCTCACCGAATCAGAACTGGCAGCCGTTACGGCACTTGAGGCGGGCGCCCGCATCGGTTCCGATCCCGCCGTCGCCGCTTTCACCCAGCTCTAGGAACCGCTTTCACCCAGCCCTAACAACTAAGGACGAACATGCAGTACACCCATCTTGGCCGTTCCGGCCTGAAAGTATCCCGCCTCTGCCTGGGCACCATGAATTTCGGCCCCCAGACGGACGAAGCGACAGCCCACTCGATCATGGATTCTGCGCTGGATTCCGGCATCAACTTCTTCGACACCGCCAACGTCTATGGCGGCGTGGAGCACCGGGGCTGGACCGAGGAAATCATCGGCCGCTGGTTCGCGAAGGGCGGCGAGCGCCGCGAGCGCACGGTCCTGGCCACCAAGTTGTACGGCACCATGACGGACCGGCCCAACGAGTCCAAGCTGTCCGCATTGAACATCCGCCGTGCACTGGACGCGAGCCTGAAGCGTTTGCAGACGGATTACATCGACATCTACCAGTTCCACCACATTGATCGCGAGACCCCGTGGGACGAAATCTGGCAGGCGATCGAGGTTGCCGTCCAGCAGGGCAAGATTCTGTACTCGGGCAGCAGCAACTTTGCGGGTTGGCATATCGCCCAGGCGCAGGAAGCTGCCCGGAGGCGGAATTACACGGGCCTGGTCAGCGAGCAGTCCATTTACAACCTGTTCCGGCGCGAACTTGAGCTTGAGGTCATTCCGGCGGCCCAACAATATGGCTTGGGCCTGATCCCGTGGTCGCCGCTGCAGGGAGGGCTGTTGGGTGGCGTGCTCAAGAAGGAAGAACAGGGGGTACGCCGCGCCGAGGGCCGCGCACTGGAGACCCTCAAGAAGCACGAGGACCAGATCCGCCGGTACGAGGATTTCGCGGACGAGCTGGGCCACGCACCCGGCGACGTCGCCCTGGCCTGGCTGCTGCACCAGCCGGCCGTCACGGCGCCGATTGTTGGGCCACGCACGCAGGAACAACTGGATGCGGCCATCCGGGCGCTGGACGTCACCTTGAACGAGGACGCCCTCAAGCGCTTGGACGATATTTTCCCGGGCCACCGCACCGCGCCGGAGGATTACGCCTGGTGAGCGATCTGTCGTCCCACAGCCTCGGGTTGGCAGCGGACACCGTCTCGCCACGGAACATCCTGTTCATTGGCGGGACCGGGGTCATCAGTGCGGCGGCGGCTGAACGCGCCGTCGCATTGGGCCACCGGCTGACCATCCTCAACAGGGGACGGTCAGCCGGGCGGCCGGTACCGGACGGGGCTGAGGTCCTCCACGCGGATGTCCGCGACGCCGACGCCGTGCGGGAAGTACTGCAAGGAAGGGAGTTCGACGCCGTTGCGGACTTTATCTCCTTCACCCCGGACCAGGCGCGGGCCGGCATGGAATTGTTCCGTGGGCGGACCGGCCAGTACGTGTTCATCAGTTCCGCCTCTGCGTACCAAAAACCGCCGACAACACTGCCCATCCGGGAATCGACCCCGCTGAAGAATCCGTTCTGGCAGTACTCCAGGGACAAGATCGCCTGCGAGGAGTTGCTGTTCCAGGCCTACCGCGAGCAGGACTTTCCGGTGACGGTGGTCCGTCCATCCCATACTTATGACCGCACCAAGATTGCGATGGTGGGCGGGTGGACCGATATTCACCGCATGCGCGCGGGGCTGCCCATCCTGGTTCATGGGGATGGAACATCGTTGTGGACTTTGACGCACAGCAGGGATTTCGCCAAGGCCTTCGTCGGCCTGCTGGGAAGGCCCCAGGCCATTGGTGAGAGCTACACGATTACTTCTGACGAGTTCCTGCCGTGGAACCAGGTCTATGGCCTCTTCGCGAGGGCGGCCGGCGTGGCGGAACCACGCCTGTTCCACGTTGCCTCCGAGACCATCGCCGCCCACAGCCCGGAGCTTGGCCCCAACCTGTTGGGCGACCGCTCCCATTCCGTGGTGTTCGACAACTCCAAGATCAAGGCGTTGGTTCCGGACTACAGGGCCACGATTCCTTTTGCGGACGGTGCCCGGGAGATCGTCGACTGGTATGACACCCATCCTGAACTTCAGGTGGTGAAGGAGGATTTCATGGAGCTGAGCGACCGGCTCCATGAGTGGTCGCGGCGGTAGCTGTTGCCAAGCAGCTGCCGCCCAGCGTAGAAACAGAGAAACCCGGAGGAGACCAAGCCCATGACACTTGCCCCACTCATTGAACTCAACGACGGCCAGAGGATCCCGCAGTTGGGACTGGGCACCTGGCCCCTGAATGACGCCGAGGTGGCCGACGCCGTGGTGGAAGCGGTGTCGCACGGCTACCGGCATGTGGATACGGCCAAAAAGTACGGCAATGAGAAGGGCGTCGGCAACGGCATCCGTGCGTGTGGAGTGGACCGCGAAGAACTTTTCATCACCACCAAGCTGGATGGGGAGTTCCAGGGCTCCGGCAAGGCTATTGCGGGACTGGAGGGATCGCTGGAACGGCTGGGGCTGGAATACGTTGACCTGCTCCTGATCCACTGGCCGCTCCCCCGGCGGGACGAGTTCGTTTCCACCTGGAAGACCTTCGAGGAACTCCAGGCCTCAGGCAAGGCCCGCTCCATTGGCGTCTCCAATTTCAAGCCCGGACACCTGGACCAGTTGTTCCGGGAAACTGACGTGGTGCCGGCGGTAAACCAGATCCAGGTCAGCCCTTCCATTCCCCGCCCGGCAGCCCGGGCCTACAACGAACGGCATGGGATCGTCACGGAGTCTTACAGTCCGCTGGGTGCCAGCAGCGATCTGCTCAACGCCCCGGTGTTGGCCGGCATCGGCGGGAAGTATGGGAAGACGCCGGGCCAGGTGGTGCTGCGGTGGCATGTCCAGCAGGGGCTGGTTGCCATTCCCAAGACCGCTAATCCGGAACGGATGAAGGAGAACTTGGAAGTGTTCGATTTCGAACTGGACCAGGAGGACCTTTCCAAACTGCAAACCCTCGACGCCGGACCTGACGCAGGCGTCGACTCGGACGTACAGGGGCACTGAACATGGCCAACGAAAACACACTGATCTGGGTGGGTTCCTACACCGCCGACAGGAACGCCAACGGCAAGGGCATCACCGCCCTATCGGCCGGCGATGACGGCCAACTGAGCTCACTCGGCTTGGCTGTGGTTGCAGATTCACCGTCGTTCCTTGCAGTGCATCCAACGCTGCCGGTGGTCTATGCGGTGGCCGAGGAAGCAAAGACCGTCCGCGCTTACCGCCGTACGGGCGAGTCGGAACTCGAGCCGCTGGGTGACCCCTGGCCGGCCGGTGAGGCCACGTGCCATGTTGCCGCGGACCCGCAAGGACGCTTTATTGTGGCCACCTGTTGGGGCGACGGTCAGGTCATCCTTTACGAATTGGACCACGACGGCGCCATCACCTCGCGCACCAGCGCGGCAGCCGCCGTCGATCCCCACACTGCAACGTCCCCGGACGGGCAGCGGCCAAGCCGCGGGCATTCAAGCCTGATGCTCCCGGACGGACGCGTGATGACCACCGACCTTGGGCATGACCTGGTCCGGGTGTGGAAATACGTTCCCGGTGAGGGGCTTCAACTGGATCATCAGGTGGTTTTGCCCAAGGGCTCCGGCCCGCGGCACATGGCACGCCATCACAGCGGGACCGTTTTTGTGGATACCGAATACTCCGTGGAAGTCGCCGCGATCCGGATGGAACCGGACGGCACGTACGAGCTGACGGCCGTGGTTCCGGCGACCGCGTCGGGGGTCAAAGACGGCGACGCCGGAGCGGAGATTGCGTTGTCACCGGATGGCCGATTCGCTTATGTGGGGGTGCGTGGGTCGGACCGCATCTGCGTGCTGAAAGTGAGCCACGACGGCACTGGACTTGAGCCCGTCGCCGACGTTCCCTGCGGCGGCGCCTGGCCACGGCACCACCTGGTCCGCGAAGGCTGGCTGTACGTCGCCAACGAAGGCTCGGACGACGTCGTGAGTTTCAGGCTGGACCCGGCCACAGGATTGCCGGACGGCCCCGCGGGCCGGGTGGAAACGGGTTCCCCCAGCGTGCTGGTCCCCGCCGGTTAACTGACACCGAGGTGGCACTCAATACCCATGATCCGCTCAGACATTGGTATTAAGCGCCACCTCGGCGGGCTTTTCAGGCGGACCAGACCTGGACGTCGTCGGTGCCGCAGATCAGTTTGCGGCCAGTGGGTTCAAGGATGACCCAGAGCAGTTCCTGATGCTTGGAGACCTCGTCCACACGGCCCGTGCCGGCACCCCAGGCGACGTCGTAGATCCACACAGGATCGCCGGAACTGAGCTCGGACCATTCTGCCGCGGGAACGTGCCGGTAATCTGCCGGCCGGTTCAGGATGGAGCTGGTCACGCTGATACTTCGGCAGCAGTGCGGCGCCGCCACAGAGTTGCCTCGCCATTGTGGGCGGGAAGCACGTGGCCCTCGGGGAACACCTGGACGGCGTCCGGATCGGAGTCCGGGCTCCACAGGCCCGACGCCGGGCAGTGGGACCCGGTAGGCATGGTGCGGGTGGCTCGTTCGCGCAGGAGGGCGATGCTCTTCATCGTTGAAACTCATCCTTGGGGGTAGATCGGGGCACTGCGTGGTGTGAAGCAGATCTCTTCAACCCTATGCAAGTCCTACCTGCTTGGTTATAGGCAAATGCATAGCGTCCCGTGATGTGGCTATGCAAAAGCACAGTGGCATTCCGAAGGGGATCAGCGCCCGCCGCACTTTAACCCACGCAGGGGGCAGGAAACGTCGCTATGGGAGCCCATAGCGACGTTTCCTCCTACCCGGATGGGTCTACTTGTAGCTCAGGCTCAGGAACATCGCCTTCAGCTGGGCGTACTGCGTAGTATTCATCCAGGCCTTGGCCGCTTCCGGGGTGGCGAAGGCGGGCTGCTTGGCGGGATCGAAAATCGCGTAAGCACTCATAATGCCATTAGGTACGCGGATCTGATTGATGCCTGAACCTGTCTCACCGGCTTGCATCTCCGAGGCCAGGCGAACGTCCATGATGTACGTGGGAGTCTGGTCCAGCGGCGTGGCCGGAGCTTCCTCTCCCGGGTGCGTCATGAGGGCCGACTGGTGGGCAAAGAACCCGAACTGCACCGGGTCATTGGGCGACGTCGAGGACACAACACCAGGTACTACGGCTCGGTCATAGACGGTTCTCTTCACCCAGCCGCCCGTACCATCGGCGTAGTTGCCATTGAACACGCGGGCTACCTCTGCCCCAGCGGCATCGAAGACAGTCACAATGCGCGAGGCTTCCGCAGTCCCGGGAGGATCGAATGGTCCTTGTTCCACCCGGATACTCCAGCCCACCGGATAGGTGAAGGACAAATGCCCGTCCGGGAAGGTGTAAGTCGGCACTACAGCGTGCGGCAGGGTCGTTGTCGAAATTGGTGTGGGCTCTGGGATCGGGACCGCGGGAGCCACGGGCGGGGTGGTTGCCGGTGCGGCCGCTGTGGGCGTCGCCGAGGGCGTGGCCGTGGGAGTTGGCGTGACGGAAACGCTGGGCGTGGGTGTCGCTTCAGTGGAGGTGACCGTGACAGCAGGTGCCGGCGCGGAGCTCACCGAGCCTAGGTTGGCGGCGACCAGCACTCCCGCGGTGACCGCCGCAGCTGCGAGCAACAGCCCTCCAGCGATCTGGGCCTTACGGCGTCTGCGCTGGTCAAGGGACGTCACTGCCGCCGCCGGGTGGCTGTCGCTGAACACCGTGGAGCCGGAGAGGATCCTGTGCAGCGCTTCTTCCCCATTGGGCTCGGCAATTGGATCGACTGTGAGCGGGTCAATCGCTGAAATCTGGTTCTTGATCGGATCCATTGTCTTCAGACCCCCATCTTGTGTGTGGTGGTTTCGGCCCCTGCAGGCATCTGTTTCCGGAACGCCGTTCGGGCCCGGTGGAGGCGGACTTTGGCCGCCGATTCACTGCACTGCAGCACGCCTGCTATTTCTGCGGTGCTCAAGTCGTCCCAGTAGGCCAGTTGGAGGATGTCCCGGTCCTGTTCACGCAACCGCATCATGGCGTCCTGGACCACGACGTTTTCGGACTCCTCGCCAAACCGCTCCACCGCCGTCGTCCGCAGCTTTTCCTGCAATGCCAGCCGCCGGTCGCGGCTCCTGTAGGCGTTTCCCACCAGGTTCCGCGCAACCGTTAAAAGGTACGGGAGTTCCGGGCGCGAGTCGTCGCTCCACTTTTGCCAGACGATGCGAAAGACGTCGGCTGCGATCTCCTCCGCCGCCTCAGCGGATTCGACGCGCCGGCAGACGAATTTGAAGACGGATGGGTAGCTGTCTTTGTGAATGGCGATGAACGCCAATTCGCGCTCGGAAAGCACGATTATTCCCCCTGATATAGAGCCCTGAACTGCAGGATACTTGTATAGTTTCCGGCCGGGCGGCATCGGTTACAGAGTCCCGGAAAATCTTCCGGAAGCTGCAGTTGCCTGGTTAGAAGTCCCGGTCCAGGACACCCGCTTCGGTGAGGGGCGCCAGCGAGCAAGCGACGCCTGTCAGGCCGGTGACGGCCGACGTCGGTGTCCAGACCATGTTTGCCGCCGCACCTGCCGTCCTCACACCGGAGCCGCCGCTGGCTGCACTGCCGAGGGTTACGGTCACCACTGTCCGCGGAACTCCGGCCACGGTTTCGGTGGCGGCGGTCATGATGGCGTTGAAAAGGACTGTCTTGCGGCTCTTGGCGTAGTTCTGCTTGAGGTTGACCGAGCCGAGGTTGACGCTGCTGCCGGTTCTCTGGACGTCAAGGACATCCGTGGAGTTGCCCAGGCCGGCAAGGTTGCCGTCCCTCAGGCGCACCGTCACCGGAAGCGCCGCACCGGACCAACCGGGTGTGACGCTGGCCAGGTTGACTTGCTGGCTGTAGACGAAGCTCATGGAGTCACCGCTTTCGAGCCTGCTTTGGGTACCTCCCCCGTTGGCTGTCCTGATCTCGGCTGCCCGGAGCGGGCTGTTGTCCACCCTCCTTGAAGCCACCGTGGCTGAGATGGTCTCTTTGCCAGTGCGGTCAGTGAGGACCGCCCTGAGGTCGTAAGCGCCGTCGGCATAGGTGCTGGTGTTCCAGTTGCAGCCGTAGGGAACCGCGGCTGACGTGCAGAGCGTGGTCCACGTGGCTGCTCCCGAAGGTGCCGACTGGATCCTGACTGAAGCCACCCCGGCGGTTGAATTGGCGGCGGCGGATAGGGGTACCGTTCCGGTGAGGTAGGCTCCCGGGTCTTCAAGGGAAATTGAGGCAATGGTGTTATCCACTGTCCTGCTGGTGGCCGCAGTGGTGGCGGTGTTTCCCGCAGCGTCGACGCTGACGGCCCGGAAGGAATAGGCGCCATCGGACACGGTGGTGGTGTCAAAGCGGCAGGAATAGGGAGTCTCGATGAGCGTGCACGCTGTGGACCAGGTGCTGGTTCCGGTCTTGGCATATTGAAGGCTTAATTGTGAGACGCCGGAGTGGGTATCCGTTGAGGTGGCAGCCAAGGTGCGTGTCCCGCTCAGGGGAGTGCCCGGGTCCGTCAATGCCACGGTGGGGGCAAGGTTGTCCACGATGATGTCGGTAACCACAGCGGAGTAGGTCGTGGTCAGTCCAGCGACGGCCACGGCGCGGAGATCGTATGTTTCATTCGTGAAGAGCGCAGTGTTCCACGTGCAGTTATAGGGACTGACCAGGTTCAGGCACAACGTGTTCCACTTGTTCGCCCCTGCCAACGAGTACTCCACGCGCCCGCTGTAAATGGTGGTACCTGCACCCAGGAGCGTGGTGGACAAGGGCACGTTCCCGCGCACCGCTTCGGCGGGGCTAGCGAGGACCACAGTGAAACTGTTGGCAATCGTAGTGCTGCGGATCGGGGTCACTGAGGTGAGTCCGGCGTTGTCCGTGGCCCGCGCACGGAGGCTGTAACCGCCGTCGGGCACTGCTTTGGTGTTCCACTGGCACGTGGCAGTGGCAGTGGCAGCGGTACAGAGATTGGTCCACGTGGACGTGCCGTCCCGGAGGTACTCGACGTCGATGCTCCTGATCCCGGACTCGGCGTCCTGGGCGGTGGCTGAGATGGCGGCGGTATCCCTGATGGAGACGCCGGGGTCCGCGAGGGTGACCGTGGGCGGGTTCCAGTCCGGGGCCGCGCCGAAGGTGTTCCCCGTATTGGAGGTGACAGAGGTGAAGGCTGCCGCTGTTGTCCCGGCCGTCGCGCCAAGGATCACCAGAACGGCGATGAGGGCCGCGAGGAGGAAGGCGGTTACCGCCTTGGTGCGGGGACTTGCCCACAGTGGGGGAATGCGGCCGGGAACAGCTGGGGTGGTAGCGACGGTGGTGGTAGCGGTAGCGACGGCGGCGGGGATCCTCCGCGTCCCGCCGCCGGGTGTGGAGCTGCCCAGGTAAATGGCGCACACCACCGCAAGCAACGTGCCCACGGACCATATGGCCAACTGGGGAAGGGTGCCGTGGGAGATCCATAATCCAGGCAAACCCACCATGGGCACCAAGAGGCGGGCCTGGCCGGTGATCTGCTCCCGCTTCATGGGGGTGCTGTCGGTCTCCACATTGGCGTCGCCGGCGGTGATGTAGGTTCCGTCGTCGTTGGCTCCGACAATGCGGTGAAGCCGGGTCTTCTCTTTCCCGTCGGGCTCGGCTTCTGCGGGACTGAGGAACTCCACCACGCCTCCCACCGGGACCGGGTGGTCATCCGGAAGCCCCGAGGAAAGGACGACGTCGCCGGGGCTGATGTGGGGTTCCATGGAACCGCTTTGCACCACGCTCCCGCTCCAGCCAAGCACAGCTGGAAACAGCGCGATAACCGCCAGCGTCAATGAGATGCCCAGGTACACGCGGGCCAGGAGCGCCACCACAAACGGCACCCATCCCTCAGCGGAGAACAGGGCTGTTCTGGCGCTGTCCTTGTATTCCAGGCTCACGACGCTGCGTTGGATCCCTTCAGCCTACGGAGTAGGCGCGGTGTCCGACTGCAGTTCCCAGACGAGGTCGATGCTGACCCTGGCACCCTGGAGCGCGTTCACTTGCTCCTGCGTGAGTCCCGTGGTGTTGAAACGCCACGTACCCCGGTAACTTTGGGTCTCTCCCGGGGTACCGGCAGTGTCCCAGGATGATCCGCCTGTTGCGTAGTCCCTGTTGGATGTGGCCAGTGTGGACAAAGGCAGCTCCGGGACGGTGTTGGCCGTGGGCGTGAAACCGGTGCAGTCATTGAATGACCCGCCGGTTCCCTGTTCCAAATCAAAGTAGATGCGGTCTTCCAGTCCGCGGTCCGTGATCAGGTTTTGCGTGTAGGCCCGCACTTCGCCGGGAACATTGGAATTGGACGTCACTACGATGCACTTTTGGCCCGTTTGGCCGGGAACGATGTTTTCCACCGTGAATGCTGCCGCACCGAGGTCGTCATCAGTCAATGTGACGTTGCCTGCGCTCCAGGAGCTGCCGGAGTTGCGCGTGGTGGCCGTGAATGCGGCCTGGGATCCTTGCCAAACCATTGCACCGGCAATGATGACCGCTATGGGCCCGGCTGTGAACCCGGCTATGGCCCTGGTTCGGGAAGAGGGGGTTTTCATGGCTGACATCCTTTGCTGAGACCACTGAATGACCGCACGCAGGGAAGTATCGAAACCAGGCACCCCATTTCTGCGCAACGACATGTTCAGGCTACGCGAATATAGGGAACCTATCTACAAGTTAGTCATGCAATTGCTGAAGTTTGTCATATGACTTTTCATTACTGTGCTTGACCTGCACAGGTGCGTTTTTCGGGCCGGGATCCACGGTAGATTCGACTGCACCGAAACCTAACGAGAGCGTGGAACAACCATGGTGGAAACAGGACCCTCCGCAGACTGGGCCCGCAAGCAGGTAGACCTGGGGCGCGTTCCCGTCGCGGTGTTGGGAATCGCATCCAGCCGTGGCATCGAGGACGTCGTGGCGTTCGGGACCGACGCCGGCAGGCAGGCAACTCCCGAAGACCACTTCGCGCTCTTCTCCGTTTCCAAACCGATCAGTGCCCTGACCGTGATGCGGCAGGTGGAGCAGGGGAAGTTGTCCTTGGGGGCACCTCTTAGCGCCGCCGTCCCCGCCTTCGGTGCCCGCCGTACGGACAGCGTGACTTTGGAACAGCTGCTTAGCCACCGTTCCGGGATTGCCGATCCAGCGCTCGACGCCGGCACTCCCCTCCGTGAGGCTCTCACCGAAGCGGACCAAGCCTTCTACGCGGGAAGCCTGGTCCAGTACTGCAACATAGCTTTTGAGGGAGCCGCCGCCATGGCCGAGTGGGCCGATGGGCGCCCGTTTGAGGAACAGTTGCTTTCTCTGGCCCGTGACACCGGCGCGGCATCGCTTACCTTTGATGCAAGCTGCAGCCCGCACACCGTCCATGGCACCGAGGCCGCGGGCCTGAATGTGCAGGCCATGTATAAGAACCGCCATCCCGGAGCGGGCTTGTTTGGCACGGCCACGGACCTGCTCAACCTGGGCTCGGAACTCCTGCGGGATTCCGGGAAGGCAGTCAAGCCCGCAACCCTTGCGGCCATGCGCCGGCCACGGACCACGGAGGTTTCACACATCACCACACGATCCACCCCGCTGAGGCACACGGGATTGGGTTTCCAACTGCCCGCCAATGAGTCCGAGCTCCTGGCCAAAGGGATCTACGGCCACCCTGGCTGGTCCGGGACAGAATGGTGGATGTTCCCGGAGCAGGACAGGTGCGTAGTGTTCCTGACGAATGTGCTGGACGCGCCGGACACTGGCGTAGACACCAACGAGCTCTTCAACGCTGTGGCAGCTTCCTAGACGCTGATCTTCCTGCTGCGCACCGCCGATACTGCCCACACGAGCACAAACAAGCCCACCAGGATCAGGCCGGCGTCGCCCAGGTCAATGCTGCCCAGCCAGCTGGTCAGCGGGTCCTCGAGTTCGAACGCCGAATTCACGAACCCACCCAACGTGATGACCGCAATGAAGAGCGCCGAAACAGCGGAGATTCCGGTGATGACGGCGTTGAAGCGAAGCTTGCGCTGCGGGTTGTGAATGGCTGAGGTGTACATCTTCATCATGGCTACACCATTGATTGAATCGCACAGTGTCATGGCCGCCGTGAACGCAAGCGGGAGGGCAAGCAGGGCGAGCGGAGAAACTCCGGCGAGTGACGCCGTCGTGGTGATGACCAGCAGCCCAATGGTGGTGGCGGTGTCGAATCCCAGGCCGAAAAGGAATCCGATGACGTAGATGTTCCGTGGCCGCTGCACTTTGGACAGGGGTTTGGCCAGGAGCCGGGCCACGAAGCCCTTGGCCTCCAGGTCCTCGTGCCGCACCTCGGCGCCGGCCCGCACCTTCCGGTACGCCTGCGTGGCACGGACGAACGCCGATCCGTTGAACAGGCCCATCGCCAGCAGGAACAGCCCGGAAACACCGGCGCCAATCAGCCCCAGCACCTTGTTGCCCGTGGTGCCGTCCTCCATGAACTGCCCGATCATGGATGCACCCGCCACCACCAACAGGCCCGCCGCGATCACCACGGAACTGTGCCCCAGGCTGAACGCGAACCCCACGCTCACAGGATCTTTGCGCTGTGCCACGAACTTTCTGGTGGAGTTGTCGATCGCCGCAATGTGGTCCCAGTCGTAGCTGTGTTTGATGCCGGCAACGTAGGCCGTGACCACCAGTCCGAGCGCCAGGGGTTGCGCGGCGCCGGCCGCACCGACCAACAGGAGCACGACGGCGGCGAGGTGCAATGCGGCGACGGCACCGAACGTGAAAAGCAACCGGGTCCGCAGGGGCAAGGCCTCCCGCTCCCGGTACATGGTGGCGAACCCGGTCAGGGCAGTCATTAGTACTTCCTCAAATTCAAGGGTTCCTGCCCGTACCAGCGTTCCCGCAGGAGGCCGGTGCAGGCACCCAGCAACGTGTTGAGTTCCTCGGTGCTGTTGGACAACGATCGCAGCACAATCCCGGTACTCCCGGCAATAGTCGTGGTCAAGGAAATACCCGTGAAAGCAGCAAAATCCTTGACTGTCCGGTCCAGCTCGTCAGCAAGCCCTTGATCCACCCGCGGGTCCACCACCACCAACGACCCCAAGTGGCTGAAGCCCTCCATGAACCCCATCCCGGTCACGTCGTTGAGGGGCGGCCGGATCAGGAGGTTGTCGAGCGCCAACAGTTTCGCTCCGTTCCCGCCCTCGATCCAGATCTCATTGCGCAGCCGCACCTCTTCATATTTAAAGGACGCCCCGTCCGGGGACCACCCCGGCGTGATGACTTCGGCCATGACAAGGCTCGACGTCGGGTGGAGGCTGATGTGCGAATTCTGCCGATAGCTCGCCTCCCGATACGCAATCAGCTGATCGGGCATCAGCTCCAACCGCGAGCCCTCCCCCAGCCGGACACTCATCCGCTGCTCAGCAAACGACCCCGGTGTCCGATAAACCTTCGTGGCCGACTGCGTGGTCAACAACAGCTCAGCCCCAGCCCCAACCTCCACGTCAACAACGAACAGATCGGCCCCCAGATACGCCCCACCCGGATTGACCATGACATAGCAAACCTGCCCGGAACCATCCAGATAATGCGGCCTAAGCACCCGCAAAGCGCCCTCATGGAACTGCCGCAAAGCAACGGACCGCCCACCGCGCACCCCAACCCCCAACTCCAACCGCCCCCGCACACCCCGCTCCCCCAAGGCCAACCCAGCGCCCGGCCCAACATTCCCAAAGGCCGACCGAGCGCCCGGCTCCACGACCCCCCAAGGACCAGCATCGACGCCCGAGCCCACTACGTGCGCAGTCATCGGCTATCCCCGAAGGACGCCCCGAACGTCGCGACGTTGCAGCCTGGGCCGGTCGTGAACGCCAGCCGAATGGCCGGCGACCAAACAGCCGAGGCGGCGTAGCCGGGGATAAGGGGCCGCGGCGTGGTGGGCACCGCGAAGCGGGCACGGCCCCTTATCTCCGGCGAAGCCGCCGGATCGGCGGCCCCAGGTGACTTAACTGCGAACCCTGGCCGGGTCATTGCGCCAAGTCGAGCATCAGGACGTCCCGCCGAATCCAGTTGAGGACGGCATCCAACCCTTCGTCTGTCTTCAGGTTCGTGAAGCAAAACGGCTTACTGCCGCGGAACTCCTTGGAATCCCTCTCCATGACGGCCAGGTCCGCCCCAACATGTGGCGCCAAATCGGTCTTGTTGATGATGAACAGGTCGGATTTGATCATCCCTTGGCCGGCTTTGCGGGGGATTTTTTCGCCTTGGGCTACGTCGATGATGTAGATGGAGAAGTCGACGAGTTCGGGGCTGAAGGTGGCGGAGAGGTTGTCGCCGCCTGATTCGACAAAGATGACCTGCAGATCGGGGTGCCTGGCTTTGAGTTCTTCGATGGCCGCGGTGTTCATGGAGGTGTCTTCGCGGATGGCTGTATGCGGGCAGCCGCCGGTTTCGACGCCGATGATGCGGTCTTCGGGGAGGATGCCGTTGGCCGCGAGGATTTTGGCGTCTTCGATCGTGTAGATGTCGTTGGTGATGGCGGCCATGGAGATGTCCCTGCTCATGTGCCGGGTGATGCGTTCCACCAACTGGGTTTTGCCGGCTCCGACGGGTCCGCCGACGCCGATTTTGATGGGTTCAGTCATGTTTTCTGTCCTTTGATCCAACTAGCTCATGAACATGCGGGCGCGTTGCCGTTCGTGCCGCATTTGTGAAATTTCCAGTCCGGGGCTGACGGCCCCGAAGTCGTTCCAGCACAGCCGTGCTATATCCTCGACGGCGGCAGCTACGGCGTCGTGCGCGTGGCGCAGTACCCGCTGCCCGGCGTTCTGCCCGAGCGGAATGGCGCGCACTGCGTTCTGGGTCAGGGAAGTCACTGCAGCAAACAAATAGGCAGAGAGCGCGGCCTCAAACGGAACACCCAGTGACCGTGCAATCACCCCAAAAGCCAAAGGCTGATGTCCCGCGGCCCCACCCCCACGAACCAACTCCCGGTACGCCGCCAACTCCGCCGACGGAAACACCTCCCCGCCGATCTCCAACAACCGCCCACCCATCTTGAGCGAAGCCTCCCGCACCTCCCGAGCCAACAACTGCGCAGAAAGAACAGAGTCCAACAAACCAACATCCAACCCGTCATACAAGAACCGCAGAGCCAACCCATCCGAATAGGTCAGCTGCTGCCCCACAAAAGCCCCCAACCACTCCCCAAAAGACCCCTCATCCCAAACCAACCCACGATGCACATAGCTCTCAAACCCCAAAGAATGAGCAAACGCCCCCGTAGGCAACGCAGAGTCAGTTAACTGTTGAAGAGCCAGCTGATATGTCGCACTCAAAGCGCACCGCCGGAGGTGACGTCTGCGCGCTGGAGCGGAGCTGGGAAGGGGGCCGCGGTGTGGAGGGCCACGCGGGGGGCCCACTGCCGCGAGGGCCCCGACCTGAGCTTGCGAAGGTTGGGAGCGGCTGGGGACGGGCACGGCCCCCTTCCCAGCGGAGCGCAAGCGTGCGCACCCAACCTGAAGCGGCACACAGCGTTAGTGCGAATGCTCAGCATGGCGGAAGGGCACCGGCATGACCCGCTCTTGCCTGTCGTAGGGGACGCCAACGCTCTTCAGATAATCTTCGACCGTGTGGTCATACTGACAAACCATGACTTCGGCCCCGTACTCGGAAGCGGCGTCGAAGAACTGCGCCTGCAAATGCCGGTTGCCGAGCGAATGCGCCACGATCCCCATTTCGTGGATTGTCCGCGCCCCGATAACCAGGACGTCGGTGGGCAGCACGGAGATGACGATGACGTTGCCGGGTTCGACGGCGAGGATGTCGCCGTCGCGGAGGTCGCCGGTGCCGGCGGGGAGGCGGATGCCGAGTTCTTTGCCGTGGTCGGTGGTGACGCGTTGGATGCGTTTCACCAGCAGGGAGCTCGGGAGTACGACTTTCTCTTTGTGCCGGCCCTCAAAGTCGTTGGGCTGTTCGTGGAGGTTGCCGAGGATTTTTTCGATGATCATGTGATTCCTAAGCGGCTTAGAAGAGGAAGTAGCGCTGCGCCATGGGCAGTACGTCGGAGGGCTGGGAGGTGACTTCGACGCCGTCGACGCTCACTTTGTAGGTTTCGGGGTCGACGGCGATCTCGGGCGTTTCGCCGTTGTATTTGAGGTCCGCTTTGGTGAGGTTGCGGATGCCGGAGACGGGTTTGATGATGCGTTCGAGCCCGAGTTCGGTGGGCACTCCGGCGTCGATTGCGGCTTTGGACAGGAACGTGATGGATGTCTGCTGCAAGGCCTTGCCGTACGTGGCGAACATGGGGCGCATGGTGCGGGGCTGGGGTGTGGGGATGGAGGCGTTGGCGTCGCCCATGAGGGCGTAGGCGATCTGTCCGCCTTTGATGACGAGTTCGGGTTTCACGCCGAAGAACGCGGGGTCCCAGAGCACCAGGTCCGCGAATTTGCCTTCTTCCACGGAACCGATGACATCTGCCATGCCTTGGGCGATGGCGGCGTTGATGGTGTATTTGGCCACGTAGCGTTTGAGCCGGAAGTTGTCGGATTCGGCGGATCCGTGGGTGGTGCCGGAGGGATCCTTCAACACGCCTCGTTGCCGTTTCATGGCGTCGGCTACCTGCCAGGTGCGGGTGACTACTTCGCCGACACGGCCCATGGCTTGGGAGTCGGAGGAGGTGATGGCGAAGATGCCGAGGTCGTGCAGGACGTCTTCGGCGGCGATGGTTTCGGCCCGGATGCGGGAGTCTGCGAAGGCTACGTCCTCGGGAATGTCCGGGTTGAGGTGGTGGCAGACCATGAGCATGTCCAGGTGCTCTTCGATGGTGTTGCGGGTGTACGGCAGGGTGGGGTTGGTGGAGGCCGGGAGCACGTTGGGCAGCCCGGCGATCTTGATGATGTCCGGGGCGTGCCCACCGCCTGCGCCTTCGGTGTGGAAGGTGTGGATGACGCGGCCGTCGATGGCCCGGATGGTGTCTTCCACAAAACCGCACTCGTTGAGGGTGTCGGTGTGGATGGCCACTTGGACGTCGTATTCGTCGGCCACGCGCAGGGACATGTCGATGGACGAGGCGGTGGAGCCCCAGTCTTCGTGCACCTTGAGCCCTACGGCGCCGGCGCGGATCTGCTCTGCGAGGGGCTCGACGGCGGATGCGTGGCCTTTGCCGAAGAGACCGATATTGACCGGTAGCCCTTCGGCGGCCTGCAGCATCCGGGAGATGTGCCAGGCGCCGGGCGTGACGGTAGTGGCTTTGGTTCCTTCGGCCGGACCGGTACCGCCGCCCACCATGGTGGTGATGCCGTTGCACAGGGCGGCCGGGACCTGTTCCGGGGAGATGAAGTGGATGTGGGTGTCGATGCCACCGGCTGTGAGGATTTTCCGTTCGCCGGCGATGATCTCCGTGCCGGCGCCAATCACGATGTCCACACCGTCAGTAATCTGCGGGTTGCCTGCCTTGCCGATTTTGAAAATGTACCCGTCCCTCAGGGCAACATCCGCCTTGTAAATGCCGGTGTAGTCCAGGACGATCACGTTGGTAATCACAGTGTCCGGGATGTCTTCCGAGCGGGTCAGTTGTCCATTCTGGCCCATGCCGTCGCGGATGACTTTGCCACCGCCGAACACCACCTCTTCGCCGTAAGCTGTGTAGTCCTTCTCGATTTCAAGGAACAGTTCGGTGTCCGCCAGCCGGATGGCGTCGCCGGTGGTTGGCCCGTACAGCTCGGCGTACTGTTTGCGGGGAATGTCGAAGCTCATTTGGCGTCTCCTTCGGAAGCCGGACCACCCTGGCGGGTGCCGCCGTCGAGCGTTCCGTTCACGGCGTTACTGAGCCCGAAAACTTCACGCCTCCCGGCAATCGCAATCAGTTGAACGGTCTTTCGATCGCCCGGTTCGAAGCGCGCGGCCGTGCCGGCCGGGATGTCCAGGCGACGGCCGTAAGCGGCGCCGCGGTCGAACTCGAGGGCACGGTTTGCCTCGGCGAAGTGGTAGTGCGAGCCGACTTGGACCGGACGGTCACCGCGGTTGACAACCTCGACGCCGATTGCGTCACGGCCGTCATTGCAGGTGATCGAACCGGGCTGGAGCCTGTATTCGCCGGGGATCATGGTGGCTCCTATCGGATGGGGTGGTGGACGGTGACGAGCTTGGTGCCGTCGGGGAACGTGGCTTCGATCTGGACGTCGTGGATCATCTCCGGCACGCCTTCCATCACATCTTCGCGGCGGAGGATGGTGGTTCCGTAGCTCATGAGCTCGGCCACTGTCCTGCCGTCCCGGGCACCTTCGATGAGTTCGTAGCTGATGATCGCCACAGACTCGGGATAGTTCAGCTTCAGTCCCCGTGCCTGGCGGCGCCGCGCGAGATCGGCGGCCACTACGATCATGAGTTTCTCCTGCTCGCGGGGCAGTAGATGCATGGTTACTCCTTGAACGCCGGGGACTTGGACAGATTGTGTTCAGCGTAAGGAGCGGAAGTTTCGGCTACGTTTCCAATTCGTCTCAGTCGGGGGTCGGATTTACCCGAATTGACCTCAAGTTAAGTTGAGGTCCTAGCATCAGTGGGGTGTGCGTCCATCAAGGCCGCCAGCCCTGGCCAGTCCCATGAAAGTGCGTTAATGACCTACCCCCAGCCCTTGCAGTCCGAACCAGTCGGCGATCTTTTCAGGGCCGCATTCCGCTCCCATCCGGCGGGAGTCGCCATTATTACCGCCTCGGGGCCGGATGGCGCAGTAGGCCTGACCGCGTCCTCGGTAGCGTCGGTTGCCGTGGATCCGGCCACGCTGGCATTCTCCGTAACCAGTGGCCGTTCGGCCTCGCACGTCGCCGCAGCGGAGAGAATCGTGGTGCACCTCATCGGTGCCGATCAGTTGGAGTTGGCACGCGCGTTCGCCGATCCCGCTGCCCCGCGGTTCACCCAGGACATGGACTGGGAGTTGCTTCCCACCGGCGAGCCATTGCTCAGGGAGGCTCAATGGGCGTTGCGCTGCGAAATTGTCCACCGGGCACCGCTGGGTGGTTCGGTCCTGCTGGCCGCGACAGTCCTCGACATCAGGC
Source organism: Arthrobacter sp. TmtSoilC79 (assembly GCF_059739405.1). Lineage (NCBI taxonomy): Bacteria > Bacillati > Actinomycetota > Actinomycetes > Micrococcales > Micrococcaceae > Arthrobacter > Arthrobacter sp. TmtSoilC79. The sequence goes on from NZ_AP046051.1 coordinate 4,492,752, forward strand.
CCAACCTTGGCGGCTCGGCTCCACTGGTTTACCACGACCGGGAGTTCCACACCCTGCTCCGCAGCGTGCAGGCGGTTGGCTGACAGTACGGAACACGGCTGGGACGACCCTTCGATTGATCGCCGCGTGCAATCATGGTGCACGAAGCCCCGGCCGGATCCAAACCAGAGAGGCTACGGAAATGGACCCGTACCAACGCCACCAACCCCCGTACTCGCCTCAAGGGAACTATGCTCCCCAGGGTCAGCCTCCTCCCCAGCCCCACTACGGACTACCTCAGCCTGGATGGCAGGGACCTTCGCCACGGAAGAAGGGCACGCTTGGCTGGATCCTGGGCGGAATCGCACTGGCGGTGACCCTGCTCAGCGTTCTTGGAATCATGGGATGGTCCGCCCTCAGCCAAGGGATCAACGGCGGCGGAGGCACCCAGGCAGAGAAGGCCAACGAAATGATGGCCCGGGCGGACAACATACCGGAAGATGACTGGGTGGAGGTGTTCCGGAACGACCCCAAGGTCGATCCCGGATGTCTCTCCATTGACACTTCATGCCTTCGCCTGAGCGCCCGGTGGTCAGTGGATCACGAGGTCAGCCTGGACGAGGCCGCCAGCCGGTTCGGCATGGACTCCACCTCTAATGGTTCGGGTTCGGGGCCGTACACGGGCTGCGTCAGTGCCGAGTCCGGGGGATCAAGCAGGGAGTCTCTCTGCATCGAAGAGTCCTCGGGGGGATCCGGCTCTTATGAAGTCACCCTTCAAATGCAACGTGACTAGGTTCCTGCCCCTAGTTGTTCCTCCCCCGCGCCGCCACGGCCCACTGCTCCACCACGGCCCCGCCGCGGACCACAGTCACCTGGTCCACCAGGTTCATGGTGAGGCACACGTGGTTGGGGATCACGAGCAGCCTGGTACCCAGTGGCGGCAACTCCGAGGAGTCCGGCCAAACCACAGTGGCATGATGCTCTGACAAGGCAGTGACCTTGGCTTCGGGGTATTCCGGCAGCCGCGCAAACCCTGTGGCCCAATCCGGCCGGTCGCTGCCCAGGATCTTGCTGCCGGAATCCAGGACAACCCGGCGGACGTTCCCACCTGCAGCTTCGTGCCTGCTGACCACGGTGGCCGCAACCGTCAGCGCGATCTCGTCCCACGAGCACCGTTCGAGTTCCAGTTGCTGGGCGTCGCCGAACACGTAGACGCCCGGGCGCAGTTCGGTTGCTGCCGATTCCCCGGAGATCAGGGCCGTGGGCGTGGATCCGCCGCTGATGGTGGTGACCTCGAAGCCCGCCCCGGTCAACGCCGTCGCAGCCAGCCCCAAAGCATCGTTCTCGTTGCCGGCCGCGCCGGTGGGCATCCCAGGCCTGTAGCTGTGGCCGGGGAACGTAAAGACCCCGGATACGGTCAGCCCCGCGGCGGCCGCAGCATTGGCCACCTCCACCACTTCAGAGGGCAAAACGCCGCTGCGGTGATGACCGCTGTCCACTTCGATCAGCACCTCAATGCTGCCGGCATCCGCGCCAAGTTGGCGGCCCATCGTCGTCGCACTTTCAGCCGAATCCACACCGACTGCCAGGCGGCACGCCGTTGCCAGGGCGCGGAGCCGGTCAGCATGCGGGGCCTCCACCCAGAGCGGATAGGCGATGAAAATATCCTTGACGCCGTCCGCGGCGAAGACCTCGGCCTCGCCGATTGTGGCCACGGTGATCCCCACGGCACCGGCCGCCAACTGTTTCCGCGCGATCTCCAAGGTCTTGTGCGTTTTCACATGCGGCCGGAGCTTCAGTCCCCTGCCGAGCATGCTGGCCGCCATGCGTTCGATGTTCCGGTCCAGGACATCGACGTCAATCAGGACAGCAGGGGTCACAACTTCAGCGGGAATCACGTTCATTCCTCAAACACTAACGGCCCCGGGCACCGGCAGCGGCGGTCAGGGCGCCGACTGCCTGATCCGCAGCTCGAAGGCCGCCTGCGGCTGCTGCACGTGAAGCGGGGCGTCCTTGTTCTCGATGCGGTTAATAAGGAGTTCGACGGCGCGCTCCGCAATTTCCGCACGCCCCGGCGCCACCGTGGTCAGTGACGGCGAGGCAAACTTCGCCTCGTCAATGTCATCAAAACCAGCAACGGCGATCTCCTCCGGGACCTTCCTGCCACGGACCAAAAGCTCGTGAAGCGCACCCAGGGCGAGGGCGTCGTTGAGGCCGAAAACGGCGTCGAATTCCACGCCGCTGTCCAGTAACCTCGCGGTCCCCTCAGCACCGCCGTCGCGCCGCCAGTCGCAATCAATCACCAAAGCGGGATCGTAGGCAACGCCGGCGTCAGCGAGCGCAGCCTTGTACCCCTCAAGGCGGAGGCCGTTGCTGCCTGTCGTGTCGCCGTCGTGTGCGCCCAAAACGGCTATACGACGGCGGCCGCCCGCCAGCAGGTGCGCGGTGACCGCTGCCGCCGCCCGGTGGTTTTGGATGAGGACCATATTCAGCCGGGGATCCTGCACGTATTCACCGAGCAGAACCAGGGGCTTCTTGCCGGCGGCCTCCATGATCTGTTCCGCATCCAAGGCCAGGGGGATGAAAAGGAGGCCATCGGTGAGGGTCCGGAACTGGCCTTGCAGCGCTGCTTTCTCGTGCCCGGGACCATTCCCGGACTGCTCCACCAGAACACGGTAGCCCCGCGCCCATGCCGCTTTCATGATGTCCGATGCCAACTCCGCGTAATACGGAATGGAGAGGTCGGCCAACACCAAGCCGATCATGCTGGTCTTGCCTGAGCGGAGGCTGCGGGCTGTCAGGTTGGCCTCGTAGCCCAGCTCATCGATGGCATCCAGGACGCGCTGTTTGGTGGCGGGCCGGATGAACTCGTAGTTGTTGATCACGTTGGAAACCGTCTTCAAAGAGACCCCGGCAACGCGCGCGACGTCGTTCATGGTGACGGCCATCAAGGTGCTCCTTTTGTCCTGTTGGCATACATCGTTGCAGACGGGGGCAGTGCGGGCTTAGTCCATGACAGCGGCGACTGCCTCGATCTCCACCAGTTGATGGTCGTAGCCAAGGACAGTGACGCCCATGAGGGTGCTCGGGACGTCATGCTCACCGAACGCCGCGCGGACCACCTCCCATGCCGCCACCAGGTCGGACTGCTTGGAAGAGGCAACCAGGACGCGGGTGGAGATGACGTCCGCGATTCCTGCTCCGGCTGCTTCCAAGGCCAGGCGCATGTTCTCCACCGCCTTCCTGGCTTGGGCTTGATAGTCACCAATACCTGCAGTGGTCCCGTCCTCATTCAGCGGGCAGGACCCCGCCAGGAAGATCAGCCTCGCACCGGCTGGGGCGGTCGCGGCATAGGCATACTCTGCAGCAGAGCTGAGCAGGTTGGAACGAATGAGCGTCACGGCACTGGTCATGGGCATCCTTTGTTTGTAGCGTCAGTACATCCCATCACGGGTCCTCGCCCTGTCATGTTTCAGGGCAACGGCGTAGTGTCGGGAGTAGGAGATTTCGGGTGAAGCACAAGGTCCGGAGTTGAATATCCGGGCCGTGCGCGAACACGAGCGCACTGCCGCCAGCCGGACTCACACGCCCGGCATACCCGGGAATGAGGCCTTTATGGCCCTGAACGATGCAGTACCAACAGCTGAGCAGTTGCAGGACCTGCTGTTGGAGAGCCCCGGCTTCACGGAATTCCTCCTCGGCCTCACCACGATTTCGGCATCGCTGTTGGGCGGAGAAGCGCCAATGCTCTGCGCCATCACAGTGGAGCGCGACGGCGGCCCCTCCACAGTGGCCAGCAGCAGTGACGCTGCCCGGCGCCTCGATGAAAAGCAATACGAGTTCGACGACGGCCCATGCCTCACAGCGCTCCGGCAGCAACGCACAGTCCTCATCCCTGACCTTCAGACCGATCACCAGTGGCGGCACTATGCCGCCGCTATCGCCGACGAGGGCATCCGGAGCGTGCTGGCTGTCCCCATCACTACGGACAACGGCTCAAGGGCTGCCCTGAACTGTTATTCCACGGCACTGGGGACGTTCACCCCGGACACGGTGGAATTGGTAAAACAGCACGCGGACTCCCTTTCGCGGATTCTGCGGCTGGCACTGCGGCTGCACGCGGAGGAACCGTACCCCGGGCATTTGCGTTCAGCCTTGAAGTCACGGGCGATTGTGGACGCCGCTATTTCGCTGATCATGGTGCAAAACCATTGCAACCGCGAATCGGCGCTGCGACTCATCCAGCTGGCGTCGCGCAACAGCAATAAACGGCTGCATGAGATAGCCGGCGACATCCTGGATAGGGCCGGACACAGAGATCAGGGGGGCAGGTAGTGTCGATGAATGCAGGTCTTTTTTGGATGTGGAAAGAGCATGGAGAACTTGATCAACCTCTGCAGGCTGCACGGCAGTAGTAAGGAATAACCATGACTGAGACCCAGCCATCGGAGCAGATCCCCACCGCTGGCCCATTGGAGGACCACGTCGATCTGACGGACTTCCTGGTGCACTTGCAGGACCTCCTTGCGAATAATGCGGACATCCGCGAATTCCTTCAGGATCTGGCCGAGCTGGCTGCCCGCGAACTGACTAAACCCGGGAACACGATTGCTTGCGGGGTGACTGTCATCCGGCAAAAGAAACCTGTTGCCGTGGCAGACAGTGACCCCATGGCCCGCAAGCTTGACGATATCCAGAACAGCTTCGGGGACGGACCATGCCTTACGGCGCTTCGGACGCGAACCATCACCCACGTCCCTGATGTCCGGAATGAGGATAGATGGCGGGACTACATGGAAGCCGCTGCCTGCACCGATGTGGGCTCCATTCTGGCTTTGCCCATGGAGTTGAACAGCACCGCAGAGGCGGTGGTCAACCTCTATTCGACCCGCAGCCATGGTTTCTCCCATGACGACATGGTTGCGGCTGAGCGGGTGACAGCCACCGGGGCGAAAGCACTGTATTTGGCACTGAAGATCGCCCAACTCAGGGATGCGCGGGAGAATCTCGCGGCTGCCCTGGATTCACGCACGGCGATCGATACCGCCGTCGGAATTATCATGGCCCAGAACCGTTGCAGCAGGGACGCTGCCTTCCAAATTCTGGTCAACGCTTCAAGCCACCGCAACATCAAACTGCGCGTTGTAGCGGAAAACGTCATTGCCCATGTGGCCGGGGATCGAAACATCTCGGCCGCCTTTGAGGAGTAGCAATGGGGATGACGGGTTGAGGCATGAAGCAGGAAGGGCATTAGGCTTGAAATGCAACGTAGGAGTGCAGTGATTCACAGGATGTCCGTGTCGGCCAGCCGACATGAAGAGCCGGGGAGAAGACCATGACGAAGAAGCATCTTCCTCTTGACGAACTCTCGGGTGCCATCGGCAGGATATTGGGCCTGCTCCTCACCGAGGAAAAGGTGGACCAGGCCGTCCAGAGCCTGTCACAGGCCATCAAGGAATCCGTGCCGGGGTCAATCGGGGCCGGCGTTTCCATCCTGGATTCCCAGGGCCGCAGGACCAGTACCGGTTTTACGGACAGCATTGTGGAGCAAGTGGACCACCTGCAATATGACCTGGGCCAAGGTCCTTGCCTGACTGCGTGGGCCTCCGAGGAATCCGTACTCCTCACCGATGTCCGCACAGATACCCGCTGGCCGGAGTGGAGTGACGCCGTCAGCGCCCTGCCCATCCGATCGGTGGTCAGTGCGCCGCTCATGGCCAATGGTCACAGCATCGGCGCCATCAAAGTCTACGCATCCGAGACTGATGTTTTCGATGCTTCTTCCACGTACCTCATGGAGCTTTTTGCTTCCCCAGCCGCCACGCTTCTCTCCCATATCCAGAGCGCCGAGACACCCCGACGCATCTCCGAAGGGCTTCAGGCCGCACTTTACAGCCGGGACGTAGTCAACCGTGCCTGCGGAATCCTCATGGAACGCCACAAAACTACCCACGAGCGGGCCCTCCAACAACTCATCCTGCAATCGCGCGACAAGAACCAAAGCCTGCAGGAAGTCAGTGCGGAACTCGTAGCCGGGATACCGGCAAACGGGAACTAAGGCCGCAGGACATGGGCTTCGACAACAACGAACCCGAGCAACGCCGCAGACTCCATGCGGCACTCTCGGGCGCGGGTGTCACCACAGGCACTTTATGGCTGCAGTACTTCAGCATCGGTGGATCGGTGGGTGAGTACGAGGTTGAGGCGTACCTGCAAGGCATGCTTTCCCTCCCCGAATTGGAACGCGACCTCCTGGCCATGGCCGCCAACGAGCTTTCCAACAGCGGACCCGGACCGCACGCGCCATACGCTGACGAGCTTCCTTTGGACGAAACGCCTCGTCCCGCGGAAGGCGAATTGCCCGACGACGGCAGCGGCCCCCGGTAGGCGTCACACACCGCTCATCCCCGTGCAACGAGCCTGCAACAAACATGGGCAAAGCTGTAGTCAACCAGCGCACAGCTGACGGCAACCAGACAGCGAAGCGAGCCGAGGGGAGCAGACATGAGCATTGCAAACAGGGATCTATTTCAGGCACTGAAGACCCAAGCCAGCCTGGCGCAGGCATTTGGCACCATGCCTGGAAGCAAGGAAGAACCGCATCCACTAAGTCCGGGTGATTACATCGAGGCCTGGCACAACGGCCGCCTCTACCACCGCGGCAGCGTGGTGAAAACCGTTGCCGGCACGGACCTTTTCTGGCTCACGGACGATACCGGAAGCCGCCGGCTCCTGGACATGGAGTCCATGGAAATCGTGACCGTCGACCAGCCGGCCCCGGCGCCCGCACCGCAGGCACCGGAACCAACCCTGTCCGCAACAGTCACACCGATCTCCGCGTACCCCATGTTCCACGACGGCACGCAGCAGATCGCGTAGCGCTTCGGAAGGACTACGACTCCAGTGACAACCGGATCATGGTCCAGCTCACGGCCGGAAGACCAGCGGTGAGGCGACCGCCGTCGAGCTTTACACTGACGTTCTCAGTGGGCAGGACCGACGTCGAATCGTCGGCAGTGGCCTGCCAGTACGGATCCTTGTTGGTGTAAGTGACGGCCTCAATGACCTTGCCGGCGTTGAGGCTCCCGACGGCGGCATCCAACGTCAGGGCATCCGTTGCCGAGCGGTTCACGGCGAAAACCACGGCCTCCTTGGCTTCTGCGTCGTAGGTCGCGACGGCAGACAAGGCTGTGAAACCTGCCGTCTTTTCGGTCTCCAGCAGCGGGGATTCGACGGCGAGGTTCAGCACCGTACCGGAGGCATTTTGCGAGGTGAGCGCGAACGGGTGGAACGTTGTCTGCTTCCAGGCGCGGCCGCCCGGCTCGGTCATGATGGGGGCAATCACGTTGACCAATTGTGCGAGGCTCGCGGAGTGGACACGGTCCGTATTGCGCAGCAACGTGATGAGGAGATCCCCCACCACCACGGCGTCGGCAACGGTGTAGCGGTCCTCCAGCAGCACCGGCGCCACGGGCCAATCATCCCCTGTGGGCGCCTTGGATTCGTCGCGGGACATGTGCCAGACGTTCCACTCATCGAAGGAAATATTAATCTGCTTCCCAGACTTTTTGGCCGACTTCACGTGGTCGATGTGGGAGACCAAGTCCTTGATGAACGCCTCCATCCGGTGCCCGGCTGACAGGTGCTCCTGCAGGTCACCGAAATCCTCAAAGTACTGATGCGCCGAGATCAGGTCCACCAATTCGTATGTCTCATTGAGGACCACGCGCTCCCATTCGCCGAACGTGGGCATGGTGGGTCCGGAACTTCCACAGGCCACCAGTTCCAGGTCCGGGTTGACCATGCGCATCGCCCGCGCCGTTTCGGCGGCAACCCGCGCGTACTCGTCCGCCTTCTTGTGGCCGATCTGCCAGAAGCCGTCCATCTCGTTCCCGAGGCACCACATGGTGATGTTGTGAGGCTCGACGGCGCCATTCGCCTTGCGCTGTTCGGAAAGGGCCGTTCCACCCTTGATGGTGGAGTACTCCAGCAGGTCCAGAGCTTCCTGGGTTCCCCTGGTGCCCAGGTTCACGGCCATCATGGGTTCAACCCCGGCCTTCTCCGACCACTTGGCGAACTCGTCCACGCCCACCAGGTTGGGATCGCTGGAGTGCCAGGCGAGGTCGAGCCTTGTTGGGCGGTCCTCCTTGGGTCCCACTCCGTCTTCCCAGCGGTAGCCGGACACGAAGTTTCCGCCGGGGTACCTGACCGTGGAGACGCCGAGTTCCTTGGTGAGGTCGAGGACGTCGGTGCGGAAGCCGTCGTCGTCCGCTTTCGGGTGCTCAGGCTCGAAAATGCCCGTATAGACGCAGCGTCCGAGGTGCTCAACGAAGGCGCCGAAGGTCTTCCTCCTGACGGGGCCCACAACGAAAGTGGGGTCGATGGTGATTTTGGCCGTGGGGTTGTCTTGGTTTCCCAAAGGGTGGGTCCTTGTCTGCTGCGTGGGCTGCATTGCTTATTTACAACGTTATAGAAACCATGCTGACGTGGCCTTGGTGTGGGAGTCAAGAGATTTCTTGGCGGGACGCTTCCTTCCCACCGTTGTTCGCCGGGCACGCGGTGGTGCGGCAGTGATTCGAACACGTTGGAGTGCCGGCTGCCTCTAGGCTGGGACGCATGTCCCTAAGAGCAGTGAGAGCCGCCTATTCTGCGCGTTCCGCCGAGTACACCTCGTTGTTCGGATCCATCAGCAGTACGCATCCAGCCGACAGGGACCTCGTGCTGTCATGGGCCCAGGGATTGTCCGGGGAAGTCATCGATGCCGGCTGCGGGCCTGGGCAATGGACAGCCTTCCTGCACTCCACCGGGGTGGACGTCCAAGGCGTGGACCTGGTACCGGAGTTCATCGAGACGGCCAAGCGATTCTGTCCGGAGGCTCGGTTCTCTGTCGGGTCACTTCAACGGCTGCCTGCGCCGGATCACTCATTGGCGGGAATCCTCGCCTGGTACTCCCTGATTCACACTCCCCCTGCTGGGATCAGCCGGGTTTTGAACGAGTTTGCCCGCTGCCTCGCTCCCGGCGGGAGCCTCCTGCTCGGCTTCTTCGATGGCCCGGCGGGTGAACAGTTCCCGCATGCAGTGACGTCCGCCTATTTCTGGTCTGTGGAGGAGATGTCGGGACTGTTGCAGGAAGCCGGTTTCAGCATTGTCAGCAGGCACTCCCGCGTCGACCCTGGAGTGCGTCCCCACGCGGCTATCGTCGCGAAGCGGCTGCTCACTCCCGGTCGCGTTGGCTGAACCCACCCCCACTTTAATTGCTAGGGACCGGCCCAGAGTCAACAAGGGGCCGGGGCTCGTCAGCTCTACTTGGTACTCGGGGAGGGACTGGCACTCGCTTCCTGCCCGTCCAATTCCTTGTAGATTTCATGCTGATTCCCAGCGACGCAGGCGCTGTTCATCTCTAAGCTGAAGCCTTTAGTGGTAGCGGTGAAGGATACGAGATGTCCGCCGTTCTTATTGGCATAGAGACGGATGTTTCCTGGGTCCTTTGGATTTGATTCGACGCAGGTGGTGAAGCCTTTGGATTCCCAAAACGTCTTGACAACGTTGACCGACGATTCCATGTCGAGGGTTTCAAGGGTCTGACTCATGACGCTGTAGTTCACGCCCTCTTCTCCCTTAGGGGTGCTGCAGTCCATGTTTCGGAGGCTTTTATCCGCCCATTTCTGGGGTCCGATGGCTTGTTGGGTTTCGCTTTTGAAGGCGTGGAGATCCGCGAGGGCTTGTTTGAGCTCTTCTACCTGGGCTTTGACGGTTGCGGGGTCGCTGGGGTTGCTTGAGCCGGTCATGGGGATCTCCGTAGTGGCCGGCGTGCAGGCGCTGAGTGCAATACCGGCACAAAACAAGGCGGCAAGAATACCGCGGGCCTTTAGTCGGGCCCGGGATTCATAGGACATACGGTTCACTCTTCCTGAAATCGTTCCAGACTCACGCGCCAGCATGAGGCAGGACAGGACACCCCAGAAGCCAGCACTCTGCGTCAGCTCTCCTTGGTACTCGGCGAGGGACTGGCACTCGCTTTCTGCCTGTCCAATTCCTTGTAGATTTCATGCTGATTCCCGGCGATGCAGACGGTGTCCATTTCCAGGGTGGAGCCTTTGATGTTTGCGTAGTAGGACAGAAGGTGTCCGCCGCTCTCGTTCGCGTAGAGGCGGATGAGGCCCGGGTCCCGGGGGTTGGTTTCGGTGCGGGTAGTGAAGCCCTTGGATTCCCAGAACGCTCTGACCACGCTTACTGATGCCTCCAGTTCAACAGGGTCGGAAGTCTGGCTCAGGATGCTGTAGTTCACGCCGCTTTGCCCGTCGGATGTGGTGCAGGCACTGTTAACCGGGTTGTCGGTATCGGCCCACTGCTGGCTTCCGATGGCTTGTTGGGTTGCGGTTTTGAAGGCCTGGAGGTCGGCGAGGGCTTGCTTGAGTTCTTCAACCTCTGCTTTGACAGTTGCAGGGTCACTGGAACTATTTGAGCCGTTCATGGGATTCTCCGTGGTAGCGGGCGTGCAAGCGCTCAATGCAATGGTCGCGCAGAACAGTCCAGCGAGTATGCGACTGGCCTTTAGTCGGGCCTTGGATTCATAGGACATGTGGTTCACACTTCCTGAAGCCGTTCCACAGGCCAAAAGCCAGCACGAGGCGACATTGGCAGGCTCTTTTGGCGCACCAGACAGCCTAGTTAGCAGACGGAGAGGAGCTGGGGCTAGAAGGGGTCCCGTAAATTTCGGGATACAGCTCCTTGTAGATTGCGGTCTGGTCTCCGGCGACGCAGACAGTGTCCATTTCCAGGCCGGAGCCTTTGACATTCGCGGTGAAGGATATGAGGTTTCCGCCGTTCTGATTGGCGTAGAGACGGATGAGACCAGGGTCCAACGGGTTGGTTTCGACGCGGGTGGTAAAGCCCTTCGATTCCCAGAACATTTTGACGACGTTGACTGATGCTTCCAGGTCGACGGGATCAGAGGTTTGGCTCATGACGCTGTAATTCGCGCCCTCCCTTCCATCGCCTGCATTGCAGGCGCTGTTTCGGGTGCCTTTATCGACCCATTTCTGGGGTCCGATGGCTTTCTGGGTTTCGGTTTTGAACGCGTGGAGATCCTTGAGGGCTTGTTTTAGTTCTTCTACCTGGGCTTTGACAGTTGCAGGGTCACTGGAACTGTTTGAGCCGTTCATGGGATTCTCCGTGGTAGCGGGCATGCAGGCGCTCATCGCCATGGCCGCGCCGACCAACGCACCGAGGATGCAGCTAGTCACCGTACGCGTCTTAGGTTCATAAGACATGCGATTCACTCTTCCTGAAACTGTTCCACAGCCCACACACCGGCAGGAGGCAGGACTGGCCCCTCTCCCGGAAGGCATCACGCCGCAACGCCTCTACTCTGCAGTCGGTGAGGGGCTGTCGCTTGCTTCCTGCCTGTCCAGCTCTTTGTAGATTGCGCTGAGGTCTCCGGCGACGCAGGCGCTGTTCATTTCCAGGCCGGAGCCTTTGATGTTTGCGAAGTAGGACACGAGGTGTCCGCCATTCTCGTTGGCGTAGAGGCGGATAAGGCCCGGTTCTCGGGGGTTGGTTTCGGTACGGGTGGTGAAGCCCTTGGATTCCCAGAACGCTCTGACCACGCTTACTGATGCTTCCAGGTCCACGGGGTCAGGCGTTTGGGTCAGGATGCTGTAGTTCACGCCGTCTTGCCCGTCGGAGGTTCTGCAATCCATGTTACGAGTGCCCTTATCGACCCATTTTTGGGGTCCGATGGCTTGTTGGGTTTCGGTTTTGAAGGCGTGGAGATCCGCGAGGGCTTGTTTGAGCTCTTCAACCTGGGCTTTGACGGTCGCAGGGTCGCTGGGATTGGCTGAGCCGGTCATAGGGTTCTCCGTGGTGGGTGTGCAGGCGCTCAGTGCAACGGCCGCGCAGACTAACGCGGCGAGTATGCGACTGGTCTTTATGCGGGCCTTGGGTTCATGGGGCATATGGTTCACTCTTCCTGAGTTGTTCAACGGCCAGCAAATCCCGCCGGCGGTGATAGGGGTCGTGCGGCTGGCAGGATCTGGTCTCCGTTACCGGTTGTTGTTAGGGCAGCTTCATGCAGGGCCGTGGTGTCCCGATCGAGGTATCCGTAGCCATCGCGGGCATCTTTGTGTACCAGTGTGTTGTGTTCTGTGGTGCCTTGGTACTGGGGCCCGTCGATCGTGGCCTCTTCCGAGGAGAAGACTTTTGCGCCGAATGATTCCATGCGCGGATCCTGGCGTTGGAAGCGGCCCAATTGGGCCAGGCCGTCGCCGGCGGCTTCGGTGGCGTAGACCTGCCCGGCAGGGACGTGGAGATCTCCGGCGTTCCGGATCTCTTTCTCTATCCCGGCCGAGCCGAGCATCGTGAAAGAGGCGACGTTCAATGCCGCGGCGGCAAGGGCGTTGGACGTCACGGTGGTGCCGTAGGAATGGGCCAGTACGTTTAAGGTCTCCGGGGTCCTGTTGCCCAAGCCTTCCCTGACGGCGTTGAAACCTTGCAGGTCAACGATGAACCGGTCGGCGCCTGCCCGTGCTGCATCGCCGCTGTTCACAGTCGGAACCGTGGGCGGTTCATAGTTGATCCACGCCACCACAGCGAAGGTCTCGTTCTCGGAAAGCAACTGCTGGTGCCGCTGGAGGTTCGCGGCGTTTTTCGCCCAGTCGTTGAAACCGCTTTGAGGTGTGATGAGCATGCCGGACACAGCGTAGGTAACGTTGTCAGCCGTATCGGGATTACCCGCAGAGACCTGTGCCTTCGGTGAGCCGTGAGTCAGATCGAAACCCAGCAGGACAGCGTTGATTCCGCCCGCGTTCCTCAGTGCCTCGGTGATGCCATCCAGCGCTTTCTGCTGCGTTTGCAGCCGGGTCCAAGCCGGGTTGGTCATGGACATGCCCTGGCTGGCGGGCAGTAGTTGTGGCGTTCTGGCCAGTTCGGCGTTGATGCGTTCCTGCTCGGTGATGAGGCGTTTGCGGTTGGCGAGGTTCCGGGCGGTCGCGGTGATTCCGTTCAGATTCCCGATGACTCCGGGGATGGCCTCGATCAGGAGCAACTGGGCCTCGCCGGGTTCAAGTGTCCCGCCAGCGGCTGTCTGGCCGAACCCAGCCCACCACTTTGCTATCACCACGGGGTCCTGCCCTGGTTGTTCAAGCAGCCCCTGAAGTCGGTCCTTGTTCGCAGGTGCGGCGAGCCAGGCTTTCAATTGATCGGCGTTTAGGGCCCCGATGTCGTTCAAACCGACTTGCCCCGGTGGTGCGTACTGTATGAGGGCGCTGTTGAGCATGGTGTCGGCCATGGAGCCGCTGCCGGCTGTTTCGAATGCCGCGGCGATCTGTTCAAGCCACGTCGCGTCAGCGGCGTTCTCAGTCAGCAGTTGCTCGAATCCGGACACGAACGTGACACTGCCGCTATTCACCCAAGAACACGCGGAGGTGAAACCGCTCCACGCGTTTCGGATTCTCCCCAGCTCCGCGTTCAGGATGTTCGTGAAGGCGCGGGATTGGGACACAAATTCGCGCAGTTTTCCAGGATCAGCTGAGCTGATAGCGCCCCCCGCTCCGCCGGCGAACCGGGCCCGGGCCCCGCGGAGAACACCGCTGAAATCGTCGGAGCAGCCACCGGCCATTCCGCGGGCATCGGATCGCTCGCCACGCCCTGGAAAGTTTGAAAGTGTTGTTCACGGAAATCGGCGCGTTGCTGCCACGCAGCAAGTTCCTTCAGCCGGGACTTCTCTTCCCGTGCCTTGACCTTTGCTTGCCTGACGTCCTCCGCCAACGCCGCGAGGACACCGGCAAGCCGGCCCCGGTCATCGGCCCGGACGGCCAAAGCGTTGTTGAACAAGGTCGCATAGCCGCCCTTGAAGTCCTCCATCGCGTAACCCGTGGCGACACCAACGAAGCTACCCTCGGAGCGCAGGGTCTGATCCGCGGAATCAGCAGCGTTGATCAGAGCGTCGGCGGCACCATCGTCGAACGCAATCTCCACCGCCGTATCAAAGATCCCCACGCCTGGCCCCCTCGCTTGAACAGTTAATCCATCGAATAGCATAACCGATGGAATCGCAGCGTGGGACGTGACCGGGAAAATAAAAACAGGCCGGAGACTCAAGGTCTCCGGCCTGTCTTGGAGGGTGGGCCCTGTGGGGATCGAACCCACGACCCACGGATTAAAAGTCCGATGCTCTACCAACTGAGCTAAAGGCCCCTCCAGCTGTAGAAACAGCCATGAATACTGTACCCCAACGTCACGGCAGACGAGGAACTCAACCGGACACGCGCCGTCGTCACCTTCTTTGGGTGAACGTTCGACGGCGGCGTGGGGCGGCCGAGGCGTGTAGGGCCCGGGACGGGGGCAAAGTGGGTGGTGAAGGCACAGCGCCGGCAAGGGCGCAGCCCGGCAACCGTTACTCGACCCCACCAGAGCACAGGAGTACGGTGAACTCATGAGCGAACAGCCAGGACCACGCGCGTACGGCGGAGCAAACAGGCACCACAAGCCCAAGCCTTTTGCCCCGATCGATTTCGAACCGTTCGCCGGCGGGGCGGATCCCGCGCGGGTTTCCGAGGCAGCCCACCTTGCTGCACAGGCATTGGTGCGGCGGGGGCGCGACAGCGACGACCCCAAGGTCACCCACCGCCTGGTGAAACTGGCCGACGAACAGGGCTTGGAAGCCATCGCTGAGATGTGGGCCGAGAGCCCGGCACGGAGCCTCCCGGGCGCGCTGTGGCGCCTCTATGCCCTCCGCGCCGCCACCATCCAGAACCCTGAAAGAATCTCCGTCTATTTCCGGGCCGGACGCGATACGGCGCAGGTTGCCAATGTGGTAGCAGGTGCCGCGGAGCCGCCCGGAGCAGACGAAATGAAGACCATGGCTGACGCCATTTTGTCCGGTGCGTTCGACGGCGAGTTCGACGTCGCGCTGGAACGTTCCGCTGCTTTCTGCCGCGTAGTAGCACTCGGCCAGGCGACCCTGGCGGACGGGGCGGAGCACAGCAATGAAGGCCATGCGAGCAAGCTGACCCGCAACTCGCACCAGCTGGTCAAAACGGCCGAGGACCTTGAGCACGCGGCCAACGCATGGCGACTGGGCGAGCTGGACTAGCCGGCAAACAGGGCGAAACGTACCCACGCCGGCGCCGGACTGTCAATGTTGACTTAGGCCGCCGGACGGTGAAAACTAAAACTGGTGTCGAACCGCGAAACCCCCGGGCTTCAACTTATAGCCGCTTCGAGCGGCCTACCGCCGAGAGGCGTATCCGGTTCGGCACCATTTTAATGCCCAAACGCAGAATGCCCGGGCCGGCACTGGGCCAGACCCGGGCGAAGCCGCAAGGAACTACTTCAGCGTTACGGTGGTTTCTGCCTTTTCCTTCTTGGTGTGGTCCAGCTTGCCGTCAGCGCCGGCAGGAGTCATGGTCGCCGCGATCTCCGTTTCCTTGCCCGCCGTGTAGGCAAAGTTCTCGGCAATGTTGAACGACTCCCCCGGCTTCAGCACGAACGGGGCCTCTTCCTTCAGCTTGGTCCCGCTGCTGGAGAGCCCATGCTTCTTGTATCCATCACTGCTGGAATCCGAGGGCATACCGCCGAGGTACTTCCAGTCCGTGTACTTGGCCGACGGCGTGATCAGGGAATGGCTCAGGGGAATATCGGCCGAGGACGTGTTGGTGACAACGTAATTCAGGTACACCACCGGATCACCCTTCTTCAGCAGGTTCTCCTTGGTTTCCTTATCCACGAACATGCTGTCCTTGGACGCCACATCCGTGGCCACCTGGTAGACGTCCACACTGAAACTTTCGCCCTTGAAGTTCCCGAGCTTCTCGCCGGCATCTGAAATGGGGAGTGCCCAGGCCGCCGCGGTGTACTCACCCGAGGAAGTACCGGCACCCTCCGAAGAAGCTCCGGACGGCGAGGCCGACGACGACGAGGATGGTGCCGACGCGGACGAAGAAGGAGAAGACGATCCGGAACCACCCGTCGTCGAGCCCGCCGTGGTGGTGCCGCAGGCACTGAGCGCGAGCAGTCCAGCTGCTGCGATGCTGGTGATTTTTACAACATTATTGAGACGCATGGTTCCCCCATTGAGTGGATTAATCCGGAGCTTTGCCAGTCTTTCACAGTGCGGGCTGCACTGCGATGGGGACTTCTGCCCTCCATGCCCCTGCCCTTCGCGGGAGCACTCTACGGACCGGTAAAGTTGGGACCGAAATGGGCTGCGTCAAGTCAAGCTGCCCACGCCCATCCGTCCCCAGCCCGGAAAGCGATATGAAGCTGCGCCTTTTCCCACAGGAACCTGCCGGGCTCGTCCTCCTCGCGCAGATGGCCGGCGTGATCGTGGCCGGCACCGGGACGCTCTCCGAAATACTCGGAGCCCCCGCCAGCGAGCACGAGCGCCTGGCCGAAGAACTGCACGAGCACGAGTCCAAGTCCCTGGACCTGCACTTCGCCCTGCTCACGCATATGCGCACCAGCTTCGTGAACCCGCTCCCCCGCGAGGATATGTACACACTGTCCCGCCACCTCACCGAGGCCATGGAGAAGCTTGACGCCGCCGGAGACCTGGTGGCCATCTACAAGCTGGACCGGCTCCCCAAGCGCGCAGCCGATCAACTGGAGATCATCAGCCGGCAGGCCGAGCTCACCGTGGACGCGATGCGAAAGCTGGAGGACCTGGACGAGCTCGAGGATTATTGGATCGAGATCCTCCGGCTGGCCAAACGGGCTGAACGGACTCACCGCATCTGGGTTGCGGAGATGCTCAAGGACATGAAGTCCGCGCAGTACGCACGGCACCGGGACATCGCCAACCAGCTGGTGGAAGTTACCAAGGACATGCGGAAGGTCGCCACCCAGGTAGGCAGCATCATCGTCAAGGAATCATGACGTGACCATCGCTATCCTGGTCCTGGTAATTGGCCTGGCTTCCGGGTTCGCTTTCCTGAACGGCTTCCGGGATGTCTCCAACGCCGTTGCCCTGTCCACGCGGACCCGTGCTCTTACTCCTTCAATCGCCGTGCTCCTGGCCGCGATCTTCAACTTTGCAGGTGCCATGCTCAGCGGCACCTTCATCCTGGCCTTCACCCAGTCCTGGATCACGCTCCCCAGCGGCACCAGCGGCTTGACCATCCTCGCCTCAGCGCTCACCGCCTCCATCCTGTGGGGCGTTTATGCGTGGTGGAGGGGTATCCCTTTGTCCTCCACCAATTCCTTGGTTGGCGGGCTGATCGGCGCCGGCGCAGCCAGCGTGCTGGTGGGTGGTAACGCGGTGGACGGCATGGATAACGTCATGCTCACCCAGGTTGTGCTGCCATTGGTGCTGTCTCCGCTCATCGCGTTCGCAGCCGCGTACCTTTTGGTGTGGCCCGTCACGTGGGCAGCGCGTTACACGCAACCGAACGTGGTCAACCGGCGCTTCCGCCGTGCACAGGCGATCTCCGCCGCTGCCGTGGCTTTTGGCCACGGGCTCCAGGACGGTCAGCGCACCGCCGCGGTCATGGTTCTTGCAGTGGTGGCCGCGGGGTTGTCCGGTGGGAATGACGTGCCGCTCTGGATCCTGCTGCTCACGGCCCTCATGCTCACCGCGGGGACCATGTTCGGCGGTTGGAGGATTTCCCACACCCTTGGCCACAAACTGATCAGGGTGGATCCGCTGCGGGGCTTTGTGGCACAAACCTTGACGTCCGTGATGCTGTTTATCGGCGCAATCGGGTTCCACCTGCCGCTGTCCACCACCCATACGCTGACCGCGTCGGTGCTGGGTGCGGGTGTGAACCAACGGTTCCACACCGTCAACAGGCGCTTGGTCCGGAGAATCCTGTTGTTCTGGGTGGCTACGCCCCTGGTCACAGCCGCAGCCGCCTTCATCCTTGAGCTGGCGTTCTCGCCCCTCGCGGACCTGTAACCCCCGGGCCTCCCCCAACTGAGTAACAGCAAACGCGCAATGAGCGCCCATTGCGACGTTTGCTGTTACCTACTTGGGCAAGAAAAAACGACGGCGGCCGTACCCCCAAGGCGACGGCCGCCGTCGTTATCTGCCGACTCCCCCCATAGAAGCCGGAACCTGCGGAACCCTTTATCCGAAGCGGCCGGAGACGTAGTCTTCCGTTGCCTTCTGGCCGGGGTTGTTGAAAATGCTGGTGGTGTCAGCGAACTCGATCAGCTTGCCGGGCTTGCCCGTGCCTGCGATGTTGAAGAACGCGGTCTTGTCAGAGACACGGGCGGCCTGCTGCATGTTGTGGGTCACGATCACCACGGTGTACTGGTCCTTGAGCTCGTTGATGAGGTCCTCAACGGCCAGCGTGGAAATCGGGTCCAAGGCGGAGCACGGCTCGTCCATGAGGATCACCTGGGGCTCCACGGCGATGGCGCGGGCGATGCAAAGGCGCTGCTGCTGGCCACCTGAAAGGCCGGAGCCGGGCTTGTCCAGGCGGTCCTTGACCTCGTTCCACAGGTTGGCGCCCACCAAGGACTTCTCCACCAGGGCATCGGCTGCGCCCTTGGAGATCTTCTTGTTGTTCAGCTTCACGCCGGCCAGCACGTTGTCGCGGATGGACATGGTGGGGAACGGGTTGGGGCGCTGGAAAACCATGCCCACCTGGGTGCGGACAGTTACGGGGTCCACGCCGGGGCCGTAGAGGTTGTCGCCGTCCAGGAGGACTTCGCCTTCTACTCGCGCGCCGGGAAGGACCTCGTGCATGCGGTTCAGGGTGCGGAGGAACGTGGACTTGCCGCAGCCGGAGGGGCCGATGAAGGCCGTTACGGACTTGGCCTGGATGTTGATGTTGACGTCTTCGACGGCCAGGAAGTTGCCGTAGTAGACATTCAGGTCTTTGACGTCGATGCGCTTGGACATGGTGTTCCTTTGTTCCTTGGGGGTGTGGAAGTTTTTGTAGGGGCCGCTGCGGATCACCGCGCGGCCTGCCCGGTCAGCGTCCCGTCTTGGGAGCGAACAGGCGGGCGATGAGGCGGGCTCCGAGGTTCAGGAGCATCACCAGGATGATCAGCACCAGCGCGGCGCCCCAGGCACGCTGGTCCGACGGCTCAGGGTTGGACGGCGACGTCGGGTTGAGGATCTGCGTGTAAATGAAAGTGGGCAGCGAAGCCATCCATCCACCGAACACGTTGTTGTTGATGGTGGTGGCAAAACCCGCCGTCACCAGGATCGGGGCGGTTTCGCCGATCACGCGGGCGATCGCGAGGGTCACGCCTGAAGCGATGCCGGAGATCGCCGTCGGAATAACCACCTTGGTGATGGTGCGCCATTTACGGACGCCCAGCGCGTAGGACGCCTCGCGGAGCTCGTTCGGGACGATCTTGAGCATTTCCTCGCTGGAGCGGACCACAACAGGGATCATCAGGACTGAAAGCGCGACGGCGGCTACCGCACCGGTCTTGGTGCCGGGGCCCACGATGGCGAAGAAGAACGCTGCCGCGAAGAGGCCGGCCACGATCGACGGGATGCCGGTCATGACATCCACGAAGAACGTGATGGCGCGGGCCAGCGGACGGTCGTTGCCGTACTCCACCAGGTAGATGGATGTCAGGAGGCCTACGGGGACCGAGATCACCGTGGCAAGGAGCGTGATCTGGAGCGTCCCCATCAGTGCGTGGTAGATACCGCCCAGGACGGGGGCGCCTTCCTCCACTGCCTTGTTGTCGAAGGCGCCGGTGACACCGTTCATTGAGGTGCCGAGGAAGCCGGGGGTGATGAGCCCGGGGATGCCGTTGACCAGGACCGTGACGATGACGGAGACCAAAGGCAGGAGCGCAACAAGGAACGAGCCCACTACCAGGCAGGTGGCAAGCTTGTCCTTCGCTTTGCGGGAACCCTCAACGGCGGCACTCCAGGAGACCAGGCCCACGGCGAACAGGATGGCTGAGACAAGCCCCCAGCCGAAGGCATTGAAGCCGATGAGCGCCAGGATTGCCGCACCCACAACGAGCGCGACGGCCAGGACAATGTAGGGCGCGAACTTGGGCAGCTGGCCCTTGGTGAGCGCTGAGCGCTTGCGGACTACTGTGGCGGACATTTAGTTGGCTCCCGAGAATTCTTTGTGCCGGGTGATGATCCAGCGGGCGATCATGTTCACGCCCAGGGTGATGACGAACAGCACCAGGCCGGCGGCGATCAACGTGTTGACCTTGAGGCCGCTGGCTTCGGGGAAGTTCAGGGCGATTTCCGCGGCGATGGTCTGGTTTCCGGACTGGATGAGGCTGGCCGTCAGGACACCGGAGGAGAGCACCAAGGCAACGGCCATGGTCTCACCGAGTGCCCGGCCAAGGCCCAGCATGATGGCACTGATGATGCCCGGGCGGCCAAAGGGCAGCACAGCCATCTTGATCATTTCCCAGCGGGTGGCTCCCAGCGCAAGCGCTGCTTCCTCGTGCAGCTTGGGGGTCTGCAGGAAGATTTCACGGGACAGGGAGGTAATGATGGGCAGGACCATGACGGACAGGACGATGCCTGCGGTCAGGATGGTCTTGCCGGTAGCCGACGCCGGTCCTTCGAAGATCGGAATCCAGCCGAGGTAGGTGGCCAGCCAGTCGTAGGCGGGGGAGATTTCCTTGGCCAGGAAGGCTGCACCCCAGGCGCCATAGACAACGGAGGGGATGGCGGCGAGCAGGTCCACCACGTAGCCCAGGCCCGATGCGAGGCGGCGGGGAGCGTAGTGCGAGATGAACAGTGCCACGCCGATGGCCACGGGGGTGGCGATGACGAGCGCGATGACTGCGGCAATGAGGGTGCCCACCACGATCGGGGCAATGTAGGCGAAGAAGCCGTTGCCGCCCTGGATGTCTTCTGCGGGGGCGGTGAGCGCGGGGATCGCCTGCACCACAAGGAACAATGCGACTCCGAAGAGAACCGCGAGAATCAGGCACCCTGCGGCCATGGCGGCCCCGGAGAAAACCTTGTCCCCGGCGCGTCCTGCGCCTTGGGAGGTTGTCAGGGAGTTGGTGGTCACTTCACGTTCCTTCAGTCTGGAGTGAACTGGTCTTACATGGCTAAGTTCCCTGCCCCGGTCCGGTGCCGCGGCGGCCACCGGAGAGCGGGACAGGGAACTTCAGTGTTCAGCCGGGTTCAGTAAACCCGCCGGGAAACCTTAGGACTTGGCCTTGATGGTTTCGATAGCGGCCGTAGCTTTGTCCTGCAGCGTCTTGGACAGCGGTGCCGACTTTGCGGCGTCAGCTGCGGTCTTCTGTCCTTCGTCGGAAACGACGTAGCTTTCGAAGGCCTTGACCAGATCGGCAACTTCCTTCGTCTCGTAGGTGGTGCACACCACGTGGTAGGAGACGAGGACTACGGGGTAGGCGCCTGCTGCGGTGGTCTTGCGGTCCAGCTTGATGGCGACGTCGTTGGCGGCGCGGCCGTCAACGGGCTTGCCGGCTTCGACAGCCTTTGCGGCAGCGTCGGCGGAGATCTTGACGAACTCGTCGCCCACCTTGATGGAGGCGGTGCCCAGCTTGCCGGAGACAGCGGAGTCATCAGCGTAGGTCACGGCACCGGGGGTGTCGGTGACGGTCTTGACGACGCCGGAGGTGCCCTTGGCGTTCTCGCCGGCCAGGCTTGCGGGCCAAACGCCGGCAGCCTTGTCCGTCCAGACCTCAGGAGCGGCAGCTGCGAGGTAGTCGGTGAAGTTGGTGGTGGTTCCGGAGTCGTCGGAGCGGTTCACCGGAGTGACCTTAAGGTCCGGCAGGGTGACGCCTTCGTTGAGGGCGGCGATTGCGGGATCGTTCCACTTGGCGATCTGGCCGCGGAAAATCTTGGCGACCGTCGCGGCGTCGAGCTTCAGTTCCTTGACGTCAGGGATGTTGAAGGCGACGGCGATCGGGGAGATGTACACCGGAATGTTGATGGCGCCGTCGGGGCCGCACTTGGCCTTGGAGCTCTCCAGCTCCTCGTCCTTGAGGTAGGCGTCGGAGCCGGCGAACTGTGCCGAACCGTCGATGATGGCCTTGCGGCCTGCGCCGGAACCATCCGGGGAGTACTGGACCGTAGCGCCGGAGTTGGCAGTGGCGAAGCCGGCCTTCCAGGCATCCATGGCTGCGCCGGTGGAGGAGGCGCCGATGCCGGTCAGGGTGCCGGTCACCTTGGTGCCGGATGCTGAAGTCTGGGTGCCGCCAGTGGTGCCCGTTGCGTTGTCTGAACCGCAAGCAGTGAGCGCGAGAGCGCCGGCTGCGATGACCGCGATTGCCGCGTTGCGGCCGAAGTGAGTTGCCTTCACTTGGATGTGCCCCTTCCAGGGATTCTTCGATGCGGGCCGAACGGAGATTTCGGCGTGCGCGAGCTGAGGACCTTTTGTTCCTTTACTGAAGGTAAGGAGCGCAGGTAACGGGATCTGCGGTGAAAGGTAAACGGAAGGTGAACGACGGCGGACCATTGGGTTATGTGGCGCGCGCCACCTTGAGGGGCGGGCGGGTTGGGGTTTGCGCCTGCGCCGGAACCCAGGCCGGGCAAATAGACTGGAGGGCATGGCCGCCGCGAAGGGATTTTCCGCAAGCAAGAGGTTCCTGCGCGCAAGGGTTCGGACGGGTTTGGTCCGCAGCCGGAATTCCCTGACTCCTGCCATCCAGATGACGGTGTGCGCCGTGGGTGCCTACGCTTTCGCGGAATACGTGCTGGGCCATCAAGGACCGCTGTTCGCTGCTACTTCTTCCCTGATCGCCCTCGGCTTCTCGCGTGATCCCAGGCTTCGCCGGGTGATCGAGGTGGGCCTGGGCTGCACGTTGGGCATCGTGGTGGGTGACCTGCTGCTCCACTGGCTGGGCGCCGGGATCTGGCAGGCCGCCATCGTCCTGCTTTTCTCCATCCTGCTGGCCAGGTTCCTGGACAGCGGGACTATTTTTACCACCCAGCTGGGGCTTCAGTCGTTGTTGGTGGTGCTGCTGCCTGCGCCGGCCGGCGGGCCGTTCACCCGCAGCCTGGACGCGGTGGTGGGTGGCGTTTTCGCGTTGCTGGTGACCATCCTGGTGCCGAAGGATCCACGGCGTGAGCCCCGCAAGGACGTCCAGAAGATCCTCCATGAACTGGCGGAAGTGCTGCGTGAATGCGGCAAGGCACTGACGGAGAGTGACTCCACCATCGCCTGGCACGCCCTGATCCGCGGGCGCAACTGCCAGCCGCTGGTGGACCGGATGCGGCAGACGTTGCGCGCTTCCGGTGAAGTGGCGACCCTGGCACCGGCACACCGCAGGCACCGCGACGAGCTCGCCGGGCTGGAGCACTCCCTGGAGTACATCGATCTGGCCCTGCGTAACAGCCGGGTGTTTGCGCGGCGGCTCACCAGCGCGATCAACCACGCCGCCCTCTCCGATGAAGCGATCGACAGCATCTCCGAGGTCCTGCAGGAAACGGCCGCGGCGATCGATGAGATGACCATTGGATTGTCCGAGCAAAGCGAGGGGACCCGGCGGGTTCACCTGCGCCGGGCCCGGAACGACCTCTCGGACATAGCCGCCCGCCTTCATCCCAAGATGCTCGACGTCCAGAGGCTCGAGGGCGAAACCGTCGTCATGCTGTTCCGGCCCCTCATGGTTGACCTGCTGGAAGCCAGCGGCATGGAACCGGATGAAGCCCGCGCGGTGCTTCCGGCCCTGTAGCCTCCGCCGAGGTGGCAGTTAATCGCAATCCCCCGGCCTGGCATTGTCATTAAGTGCAAGCTCGCGGAGCCATTCAGAGAAGCCCCAGCCCTGTTTGGCAGAATGAACCGATGATCACTGCCATTTCCACGCGCTTCCGGCCCGCACCGGCTCTCCGTTTGCGGCAGCGGACCCTGTTCCTGTGGGCTGCCGGGTTGCTCGTTGCCGGGGATGCGGTGTTCTGGCTGATGTTTGCCGCCGTACTCTCCGAGACCGGCCTGGCCACCATGGATGGCACTGTCCACAGCTTCATGGTGGATTCCCGCAACCCGTTGCTCACCGCCGTGCTGACTGCCCTGAGCATTGTGACCTCGCCCGGCTGGGTAGCGGGCATCGGTGCAGCGGTGGCGGTTGCATGGATGGTGTGGAAGAGGGAATTTTGGCGGCCGGCGGTGCTGATGGGGGCCATGCTTCTGTCGGTCATTCTTTCCACCTTGGTCAAGCAGGATGTGGGCCGCTCCCGACCGTCGTCGTCCGATTTCCTCCTTGGCCCCGACGACGCACTCTCCTTCCCCTCGGGCCACACCCTGGGCGCAGGCATCTTCGCGCTGGTCCTGACGTACTTGCTCGTTTCACGTTCGGGTTCGCGGGCGACGGCGGTGCTCGCCTTCGCCGGCGCCGCTTTGCTGACGCTGATGGTCGCCTACAGCCGGCTTTACCTCGGGTACCACTGGCTCACCGACGTGGTTGCATCCCTTGGACTCGCGCTCGGAGTGACGGGGATCGCCGTCTTCGTCGACGCAGCCCGGCACGGTGGCCGGCGCGGCTAATACTGTCAGTCCCCGCCACTACGCTTGAACCCATGGCTTCCAAGACGTCCCGCGCATCCAAAACACCCGCCTACAAGTGTGCCGAATGTGGCTGGACTGCCATCAAATGGGTGGGTCGATGCGGGGAATGCCAGGCGTGGGGAACCGTTGAGGAGTACGGTGCCACGGTGGCGCGCACGACGGCGGCAGCTACGGTTTTGGAGCCGGCCCGCCGTATCGCCGAGGTGGATGGGACGACGGCGGCCTTCCTGCCTACCGGCGTGGACGAGCTGGACCGTGTTTTGGGCGGAGGGCTGGTCCCTGGTGCCGTCATCCTGCTTGCCGGCGAGCCCGGCGTAGGAAAATCCACGTTGCTGTTGGACGTAGCGGCAAAGTTCGCGCGCACCGGCCAAGACGTCCTCTACATCACGGGCGAGGAATCGGCGGCCCAGGTCAAACTCCGTGCGGAGCGGATCGACGCCGTCGCCCATACTCTTTACCTGTCCGCGGAAACGGATCTTGGCCAGGCGCTGGGGCAGGTGGAAAAGCTTGAACCCAAACTGCTCATTGTGGACTCGGTGCAGACCCTGAGCAGCGCGGACGTAGAAGGCAGCGCCGGTGGCGTGTCGCAGGTGCGCGAGGTTGCAGCGTCCATCATCTCCGCTGCCAAGCGGCGCAACATGACCACGCTGCTGGTGGGCCATGTGACCAAGGAAGGCACCATCGCTGGACCCCGTTTGCTGGAGCACCTGGTGGACGTGGTATGCCAGTTTGAAGGCGAACGCCACTCCCGCCTGCGGCTGCTCCGGGCCGTAAAGAACCGTTATGGTGCCACGGACGACGTCGGATGCTTTGACCTGAACGAGACCGGCATTGAGGGGTTGGCTGATCCCAGTGGTTTGTTCGTTTCACGGACCCGGGAACCCGTTTCGGGCACCTGCATCACGGTGACCATGGAAGGCCGCCGGCCCTTGCTGGCAGAGGTTCAGTCCCTTCTCGCCGAGAGCGCCAATTCGCAACCACGGCGGGCCACCAGCGGATTGGAGAGTTCCCGCGTAGCCATGCTGCTGGCAGTCCTCCAGCAGCGTGCCGGCTGCATGCTCCACAAGGACGATTCCTATGTGGCAACAGTGGGCGGCGTGAAGCTGACCGAACCGGCAACAGACCTGGCCGTTGCCCTGGCTGTTGCTTCGGCCAAGTCCCGGAAGGCCCTCCCCCAGCGTTTAATTGCGTTTGGAGAGGTGGGCTTGGCCGGTGAGGTCCGTCCTGTTCCCGGGATCAACCAGCGCATCCAGGAAGCACACCGGCTCGGCTTCACCCACGCCATTGTCCCGGCCAGTCCGGCAGGGGCGGGTGTTATTCCGGACGGCTTCTCCGTGCGCGAGGTGGGCCACCTTGCCGAGGCCTTGGAATTGCTGATCACGTAGCTGTTTCGGGGTGTCGGGGCTGTTCGTGGCGCGGGGTCGGCAAGGATGGGGAACATGACCAAACGGAACGTGCTTATCGGGGGACGCTTTTTCTTTGGCCTGCTGACCTTGGTGGCAGTGGGAACGCAGCTGACAGTTCACTTGGGCCTGGGCTATGACCTTTGGAACTTCTTCAGCTACTTCACCAACCTGTCCAACATCTTCGCAGCCTTGGTGCTCCTCATCAGCGGCTACCGGGTGCTGATCCGGAAGAGGCCCACCGAAGCGGACGATGTCACCCGTGGCACGGCCACGATCGCCATGGCCGTAGTGGGGCTGGTGTTTGGTGCGCTGCTGGCGGGCGAAGACCTCGGTTCCCTGCTCCCCTGGGTCAACTTTGTGGTCCACTACCTGATCCCCGTGGTGATGGTGGCTGACTGGCTCTTCCAACCGCCGCGGGCAACCCTGCAGCTCAAACACGTTTGGTACTGGCTGCTCTACCCCATCGGCTACCTGGTCTACAGCCTGGTCCGGGGCGCCTTCGTCAACTGGTACCCGTACTGGTTCATCGACCCGGCCCGCGCAGGCGGATGGGGTGGCGTGGTGGTGTTCGCCCTCGCTATTTCCGTTGGCTTCCTGGTGGTAAGCCTGGCGATGCTGTGGCTCGGGAACAAACTCAAGCGGCAGGTGGATTACTAGGCGCTTTTCGCTGGAAGGGCCGGATCAGAGGCGGCCGACGGCCCAATGGTCTACTGCCCAGCTAAGTGAGATGCGAATTTCAATAGGTTTACCGTCCGCGGCCGTTGCCCTAATTGTGGTGTGGTAGTAAGTAGTTCCGCCCGGGGACTCGTAAGAGACTTCGTAACCCGTGTCCTGCACGCCGCCCCAGGTGGCGACCCAGTCATTGGCGGAGTAAGCGACGCCAACAAACTCGTCGAAGGCCATGTTCTGGAGGCCTTCAACGTCCTTGGCGTGCAGGTAGGACATCACCTTCTGGACAGTGCCGTCCCGCAACTCTGGTTTAGGGATGGTGCCGGGAGTTGCGCTGTCTAACCCACATGCTGAGAACGCGGTCAGCACCAAGGCTAGGGCAATGACTTGGAATAGTCGCCTGAACATTCTGCGGCTCTCCAATCTATGTGCGCAGGCCATAGTAGGTGGCATAGCGAACGAGAAGGCCAGCACGTCCATCATTTGCCATCTCCGGCTGCTGTTCTCGCGATGAGTTCGTCGCTGGCAGCCCTCACCGCCGGGAGTTTTTCCCTCAGGCCGGCAAGGATCATCACCGTGTCGGCCGTGGTGGACGCCGAGTCCTTGGAGATCAGCCCGTCCGCGCGGAGGTTGATCAGCGACTCCACCAGCCGAAAAGCAGTGTCTCCGAGGTCCGGGTCCCCAGGGGAGGATGCAACGCCCCGCCCCAGCTCCCCGTAGATGGTCCGGAGTTCCGTCCGTGCCGCCATGAAGGGCTGGAAGATCTCCGCCCTGGCCTCCGGCAGGTGGTAGAGGACCCCGAGGTTCCAGCGGGAAGTGCAGAGCTGCGAACCGTCGAAGAGGACCACTGCGTGCAACTGTGCCGCAGAAGCTTCCAGGCCGTCGTCGGAATGATCCCGCATGGCGCGGGCGAAATCCAAGCTGGTGGAAACCGTCCCGCCGAGCAGCTCCCCGAGGATCTCGTCCTTGGTGGAGAAGTGGTGATAGAGCGATGACTGCCGGATTCCTACCGCGTCAGCAATAGCCCGGGTGGAGGTGTTGGCGAACCCCTGGCTTGTGAAGAGCTCAGCCGCAGCGTCGAGGATTTCGTCCCGTGCAGTAGCTCCCGGACGTACCGCTTGCTGTTTTCGGGGGCGTCCCGGTCCGGTTGTAGTCACGCTTTCATTCTTGCATCGCAGCATCACCAAAAAGGCCGTTCCGGGAGTCCCGCAGAGACGGTGAGAATTCCTTTACATTCCCGAAACGAGCGGTAACCAAGGCTTTACATTGCCGAAACGCCGTGGGGACACCGCGCTGGAAAACTATCAAGTGACCGATATTCCGGAAGGGCAGTCAAACCTTCTCCGGACTGGTCCTACATCCCGTTCCAGACACGGAGAAACCCGATGACTTCCACCCTTTCGACGACGGCCAACCGCACCGACGACGCAGACCTGACAGCCCTTGGCTACCAGCCCACGTTGCACCGCAAGCTGGGCCGTTACGCATCGTTTGCCGCAGGTTTTTCGTTCGTCTCCATCCTCACCACCATCTTCCAGCTCTTCGCCTTCGGCTATTCCTTCGCCGGACCGGCCTTCTTCTGGACCTGGCCGGTTGTGCTGGTCGGCCAGCTTCTGGTGGCCCTGAACTTCGCCGAACTCGCCGCCCGTTACCCACTGTCCGGCGCTGTCTACCAGTGGTCGCGCCGCATGGGCGGTGAGGTGGTGGGCTGGTTTGCCGGCTGGTTCATGTCGATCGCCCAGGTCATTACAGCTGCGGCGGCGGCAATCGCCCTCCAGGTGGTCCTCCCCCAGTTGTGGGACGGCTTCCAGATGGTGGGCGGTGACCCCGCGTTGGCGTCCCCCACCGGAGCAGCCAACGCCGTCATCCTCGGCGCCATCCTCCTGGTCATCACAACAGTGATCAATTGCCTCGGCGTGAAGCTGATGTCCCATGTGAACTCCATTGGCGTCACTTGCGAGATTGTGGGCGTCGCGGCGGTCATCCTGGCCCTGTTCTCAGCCGCACAGCGCGGCCCTGAGGTAGTGGCGGACGTCAGCGTTGTCACCACCTCAGACCTCGGCGCCGTGGGTGCCTTCCTCGTCTCCGGTTTGATGGCCGCCTACGTGATGGTGGGCTTCAACTCCGCCGGCGAACTGTCGGAGGAAACCAAGAACCCCCGCAAGACCGCACCGCGCACCATCCTGTCCGCGCTCATCATTTCGGGCATTGGTGGCGGATTCATGATTATCGCCTCACTGATGGCAGCGCCAAGCCTCGACGACGGCCGGCTCGCCACCGAAGGACTCCCCTACGTGCTGACTGCCGTGTTGGGCACGTTCTGGGGCAAGGTGCTCTTGGTGGACGTGGCAATCGCCATCTTCGTCTGCACCCTGGCCATCCAGACGGCAGGCTCACGGCTGGTGTTCTCCATGGCCCGGGACGGCAAGCTCCCGGCCTCGGCCAGCCTCGCAAAGGTCCATGCCAAGCGCGGAACTCCCATGTGGCCCTCCATCGCGATCGGCGCCCTGGCTGTGGGAATCCTGGCCATCAACATCGGCAACTCCGCGCTCTTCACCACCCTCTGCAGTGTGTGCATCGTGATGGTGTACTTGGCGTACCTGATGGTCACGGTCCCGCAGCTGCTCAGCCGTTTCCGGGGCGACTGGGACCGTGTGGGCCAGACCATGCCGGCAGGGCTCTTCTCCTTGGGCCGTTGGGGACTGCCCGTCAACATCCTGGCCGTGCTCTACGGCGCCCTGATGGTCATCAACCTTTCCTGGCCCCGTCCCGAGGTGTACGACCCCTCCGGCGAACACGGGATCCTGCTCTTCTCCGCTCCCCTCATGGTTGGCGCAGTCCTGCTCCTAGGCATCTGGGTGCGGCGGAATATCCGGATCCGCGAAAACAAGGCCGTAATAGCTGCGGAATCCACCAACGCCGGCTGATCCCGCCACCGCCGGTTCCGCCTGACCCCCACTGCCAGCACCAGCAGAGCCTCCGTACCAGCTCCTGTTCCAGCACCAGTACAGAAATGATTGCCATGACACAGACTCTCGAAAGCGCTCCCGGCACCGCCACAACAGCCGGCGCCAAACTGCACGCCCGGGCCCAGCACGGGCGCACGGCCGAAACCATGATCCACATCCCGCCCACATCGGCACCGGCGCGTCTCACGGAAGGCCTCCCCGTGGAGGCAGCGGGCGCGCTGACCTGGGCCGAAACGCTGGCCTTCGGCCGCTATACGCACCTGGAACTTGCCCGCGGGACCCGCATCAGGATCACAGACCTCGACGGCGACGCTTGCGTTCACGCTGTCATCATCCGCAGTGGAGCCCAGCACGAGAGGATCAATGTTGCGGACACCGTCAAGGTTCCCTGGCAGGCCTACATCACCGCAGGGCACCCGCTTCTCTCCGACGCCGGCCGGCTCATGGCAACCGTGGTGGCTGATTCTTCAGGCAAGCATGACGCCCTGACCGGCACCACGCACCTTGCCGGCAACACCGCCAAGTACGGTGCCGGATCAGCCCATAGTGCATCACCGGCAGGCCGCGAACTCCTCACCCTTGGCGGCATGAAGCACGGGGTCAGCCAAAGGCAACTGCCGCCGTCGATCTCGTTCTTCAAGGGCATCACCGTAGACCCTGATGGCCGCATCCGGTTCGTTGGCAGCGCCGGTGACGGTGCCGCCGTCGAACTTCTCCTCCACATGGATGCGGTGCTGGTCCTGGCCAATACCGCCCACCCGCTGGACCCGCGTGAGGAGTTCACCGGCAGCGCCGTGGACATCGTTGCCTGGCAGGCTCCACAGGACCTCGAGGCACTCAGGGACGGAACCCTCGGGATTGACCTTGGCCCCGAAGGGCGACTTGCCCTCCACAACACAGAATCCGACTACAACGCGAGGACTTCCGCATGAACGCCGTGGCAACAGCCCCTGCTTTGATCCCTGGGACAGTAATTCTGGACGAACTGGTGGAAGCCCGCGGCCCATGGTCCGCCGTGGTGGCGGCCGGCGATGTCCTCACGATCGTCGACCTCGACGGCAACCAGGCCGTTGACTGCATCCTCTACGCCGCCAAGGACACCAGTACGCGGTACTCCGCTGCTGTGACCATCGCAACCCAGGGTTCGATCTTCCTGACCAACGGCTCCGTACTCCGTGCAGACAGCGGCCAGGAACTCATGACGGTGGTGGCCGATGAAGTCGGTATCCACGACACCATCGGGGGCGCCTGCTCGCAGGAATCCAACACCCTCCGCTACGGCCAGCACACCCATGAACAGCACGCCTGCGTTGAGAACTTCCTCATTGAAGGCGCCAAGTGGGACCTCGGCAAGAAGGACCTGGTGTCCAACATCAACTGGTTCATGAACGTGCCGGTGGATCCCGACGGTGCTTTGGGGATCGTGGACGGGCTGTCCGCACCAGGCAAGCGGGTAGCCCTGCGCGCCGAGGTGGACACACTGGTGCTGGTGTCCAACTGCCCCCAGATCAACAACCCGTGCAACGGCTTCAACCCCACGCCGGTTCGCATGATCGTCACCCGACCGGAGGCCCGCGCATGAGCCGTTTCGACACCCTTCTTATTGCCAACCGCGGCGAGATCGCCTGCCGGATCATCGAATCCGCCCGGAAAGCAGGGCTGCGCACTGTGGCCGTCTTCTCCGAAGCTGACCGAGGCGCAAAGCATGTGAAGCTCGCCGACGAGGCTGTCCTCCTGGGACCTGCTCCGGCCAAAGAGTCCTACCTCAAGGTAGAAGCCATCCTCAAAGCGGCAGCAGCCACCGGGGCCGGCGCCATCCACCCCGGCTATGGATTCCTGTCCGAAGACGCTGCGTTCGCGGAAGCAGTGGAAGCGGCAGGGCTGGTGTTCGTGGGACCCACTCCGGCGCAGCTGAGGATCTTCGGGACCAAGCACACCGCCCGCGACGCTGCGCAACGGGCCGGCGTTCCCATGATCGCCGGGTCCGGCCTGCTGGCAGACCTGGATGAAGCTGTCGCGGCAGCAGAAACCATTGGCTACCCGCTCATGCTCAAGGCCACGGGCGGCGGAGGCGGCATTGGCATGGCTGTGTGCCGTGACGACGCCGAACTTCGCGACAACTACTCACGGGTGGCCCGCCTGGCCAGCTCCAGCTTTGGAACGGCAGGCGTTTTTGCCGAACGGTACATCGAGCACGCGCGACACGTCGAAGTCCAGGTATTCGGCGACGGCGAGGGCAGGGTAGTAAGCCTCGGTGACCGTGACTGCTCGCTGCAGCGCCGCCACCAGAAAGTAGTGGAAGAAGCGCCGGCGCCGGACTTACCGGAAGCCCTGCGCGAGGAACTGCACCGGAGCTCCCGGGCCTTGTGCGCCTCCGTGGGCTACCGTTCTGCAGGCACAGTGGAGTTTGTTTACGATCCCGTCCGCCAGGAAGCCTCCTTCCTGGAAGTCAACGCACGCTTGCAGGTGGAGCACCCGGTCACCGAAGCCATCACGGGTGTGGACCTGGTGCAGTGGATGCTGGACCTCGCACAGGAAAAGCCAGTGCTTGATGGCGTGCCGGACAGTGTGCCCGTTTCAGGACACGCCGTGGAAGCCCGCATCTATGCAGAAGACCCTGCCCGGAACTTCCAGCCCAGCGCCGGAACCGTCACCAACGCGCAATACCCAAGCTCCGACGTCGTACGCATTGACGCCTGGGTGGAGACCGGCAGCGAAGTCTCCACCAGTTACGATCCCCTGCTGGGCAAGGTCATTACTTCCGGGGCAACCCGCGACGCCGCCTTCGACGCCCTGGCTGATGCGCTGGCAGGAACACGAATTGACGGCATCGAAACCAATCTGGGCATGCTGCGGGCCGTGGCCGGGATGGGCGTGGTCCGGGACGCGAAGCATTCAACCGGGACCCTGAACACCGTGGGTGATCCCGAACCGCGGATCACTGTTGAACGGCCGGGGCTCCAGACCAGCGTGCAGGACTGGCCCGGCAGGACCGGGCTGTGGCAGATCGGCGTGCCGCCCAGTGGACCCATGGATGATTTGTCGTTCCGGCTGGGCAACACCGCGCTGGGCAACCCCGAAGGTGTCCCCGGCCTGGAATTCACCATGGCGGGTCCGGCGCTCCGCTTTACGCACGCAACCACGGTGTGCGTCACCGGTGCGGACGTCACCGTGACCGTCAACGGCAATCCGGCCAGCACCTGGGAACCCATCACCGTGCCGGACGACGGCCTCCTGGACGTCGGCTCCGCTGATGGATCGGGACTGAGGGGCTACGTCCTCTTTGAAGGCGGGCTGGACGTTCCCCAGTACCTCGGCAGCGCCTCAACCTTCACGCTGGGCCAGTTTGGCGGCCACGGCGGCAGGGTGCTCCGCGCCAGTGACGTCCTCCGCACAGTGGCCGGACACCTTC
Organism: Arthrobacter sp. TmtSoilC79; assembly: GCF_059739405.1. Lineage (NCBI taxonomy): Bacteria > Bacillati > Actinomycetota > Actinomycetes > Micrococcales > Micrococcaceae > Arthrobacter > Arthrobacter sp. TmtSoilC79. The sequence goes on from NZ_AP046051.1 coordinate 4,525,606, forward strand.
CTGAGACCGTCCCTGGTCCTGTTCCCGCGGAAAGCCGCCCCATGCTCACCACCGAATGGCAGCTGAAAGTGGTGGAAGGACCCCACGGTGCGCCCGAATTCTTCCAACGCGAGGACATCGAGGAGCTCTACGCCGCCGAATACGAGGTCCACTTCAACTCGGCGCGCACTGGTGTCCGCCTGATCGGACCCAAACCTCGCTGGGCCCGCAACGATGGCGGCGAAGCCGGACTGCACCCCTCCAACATCCACGACACCGCCTATTCCGTTGGTGCCCTGGACTTCACCGGCGACACCCCCATCCTGCTGGGTCCGGATGGCCCCAGCCTGGGCGGGTTCGTCTGCCCCGTAACCGTTGTGACCGGCGAGCGCTGGAAGCTGGGGCAGCTGCGTCCCGGGGACAAGGTGAGATTGGTGCCCATCCGCTCGGTGGAGGCGCCGTCGGTCAAGGAACTGGGCGCTGCGAGGCAGCTTGTTCTGCCAGGCAGCGCCGGTTTCACCACGGGCAGCGGCTCGGCATCCGGCGCGGCATCGAGCCCGGCTTCCGGCACGGCATCCGGCGCCGCCGGGTTGCTCCGCGGCGACGGCGACGACGGCGTGCTGGGCCGGGTGCCCGAAGGCGACGGCCGGCCTGCGGTCACCTATCGCCGATCCGGTGATGACAACCTTTTGGTGGAGTATGGCGACATGGTGCTGGACCTTGGCCTGCGTGCCCGCGTCCACGCGTTGCACCAGGAACTCGAGCGCCTCCGCGTGCCGGGCATTGTGGATCTGACCCCGGGCATCCGTTCCCTCCAGATCAAGGCCGACCCGTCAGTCCTTCCCACGTCCAAACTCCTGGGCCTGGTGCGGGAGGTGGACGCATCCCTCCCGGCAAGCTCGGAGCTGGTGGTGCCCAGCCGCAGCGTCCGCCTCCCGTTGTCCTGGGATGACCCCGCCACCCGCGAAGCAATCGAGCGGTACATGGCCGGTGTCCGCGATGATGCCCCGTGGTGCCCGTGGAACATCGAGTTCATTCGCAGGATCAACGGCCTGGACTCCGTGAACGAGGTTTTCGATACCGTCTTCAACGCCGAATACCTCGTGCTGGGACTGGGCGATGTCTATCTTGGCGCCCCTGTGGCAACACCCTTGGATCCCCGGCACAGGCTTGTCACTACCAAGTACAACCCCGCCCGCACCTGGACTCCTGAGAATGCCGTGGGCATCGGCGGGGCCTACATGTGCATCTACGGCATGGAGGGCCCAGGCGGCTACCAGTTCGTGGGCCGGACAACGCAGGTTTGGTCCCGCTACGCGGACGCCTCACCATTTGAGCCGGGCTCCCCGTGGTTGCTCCGGTTCTTCGACCGCATTTCCTGGTACCCCGTCAGCCCCGAGGAACTGCTGGACCTTCGGGCGGACATGGCTGCCGGCCGGGGCCGTGGCGTGGAGATTGAGGACGGCACCTTCTCCCTTGCCGAGCATGAGGAATTCCTGGACCGCAACAGTGTCTCCATTGCAGAGTTCCGGGAAACCCAGTCGGCCGCTTTCGCTGTGGAGCGCCAAGCGTGGGAGGAAGCCGGTGAGTTTGACCGTGCCGAGCAGGCTGTTTCCCCCGCTCCGCCGGCGGACGACGTCGTTGTGCCCGACGGCGGCACCCTGGTGACCTCTCCGTTCGCCGCGAGCGTGTGGAAAGTGGATGTGGAACCCGGCGACCTGGTGGTTGCAGGCCAGCCCTTGGTTTCCCTTGAGGCGATGAAGATGGAGACGGTCATCCAAGCTCCCGTGGACGGCGTCGTGCATCGCGTCCTGCCCTCGGCCGGCGCGCAGGTGGTCGCCGGCGAAGCCTTGGTGGTCCTGGAGCCTGCAGAGGTCCGGGAACCAGCCCTCGTCCTGGAAGGGAGCTCCTCATGACCGGGCGTCACGGAAGCACAGTGCAACGCGTCCTGGCCGCGCTCGAGGCGATTGACGCCGTCGACCGTCCTGAAATCTGGATCCACCTGCGCGGGCGGGATGAGCTGCTCGCGGAAGCATCACGGCTGGATGCCGCGACGGCCGCCGGGGAGGACCTGCCGTTGGCGGGCCTGTTGCTAGCCGTGAAGAACAACGTGGATGTTGCCGGGATGACCACGACGGCGGCGTGCCCCGGCTTTGGCGGGACAGCAACCCGGGATGCGGTGCCGGTGGCCAGGCTTCGCGCAGCTGGTGCGCTGGTGCTTGGGGCTGCCAACCTGGACCAGTTCGCCACGGGACTCGTGGGAACCCGGAGCCCGTACGGAGCCGTCCGCGATTCACGGCGACCCGACCGGATTTCGGGGGGCTCCAGTTCAGGCTCCGCGGTGGCGGTGGCCTTGGGTCTGGTGGACATTGCCATCGGCACGGACACCGCCGGTTCGGGCCGGATTCCCGCCGCTTTGCAGGGAATCGTGGGCATCAAACCGACACTGGGCGTGGTCTCTACCGAGGGCGTGGTCCCGGCCTGCCGTTCCTGGGATACCGCCACGATCTTTGCCCGGGACCTCGCCACTGCCGAACTGGCCATGGGCGTCATGGCAGGGGACGGCCGTGCCTGGCCCACGGACGTCAGGGTCGCCGCGCCTTCCACTCCGCGGGTGGCCTATCCCGCTGCGCTGCCGGCCCTTTCGGAGGCGTGGGCGGCGGAATTTCAGGCGCAGATTGAGCGGCTCCGTGCAACGGGGGTGGTGGCCGAAGCAATCGAGCTGGACGTCTTCCTGCAGGCGGCCCGGCTGCTGTACGACGGCGGACTGGTGGCCGAACGCTATGCCGCCGTCGGCAGCTTCATTGACTCGGTGACGATGGGCGGGGCAGATTCGTCCGACGGGACAGGTGCGTCCGGAGGGGCAGCCCAGTCCGGCGGGGTGGCTAATTCCGGCGGGGTGGCTAATTCCGGCGGGGTTGCCGCGACGCTGGACCCCACAGTCGCCGGCATCATCAGCGCCGCGGGCAAGGTACCGGCGCACCAATACGTTGCGGACACTGCGGCGTTGGAGCAACTCAAGTACCAGGCCATGGAGCGTCTGGACGGCTTCGACGCCTTGGTTGTTCCCACAGCGCCTTTCCACCCAACGCTTGCTGAGGTGGCGGCCGATCCTGTGGGGGCCAACTCCCGGATGGGCACCTATACCAATTTCTGCAACCTCTTCGACCTCAGCGCTGTTGCGGTACCGGCGGGCACCGTCACCGAGAACGGCGGCGTTGACGCAAGCGGCGTTGAAACAGGAGGCGTTGACGCAAGCGGCATTGACACACGCAGTAAGTCGCAGTTCGGCCTCACCGTGGTTGCCCGGACGTTCGAGGACGGCGTGGCCGCGGACATTGCCCGGCGGATCGAGCTCACCCCGGAGTTGCCCGAGCTGTTCGCTGCGGGAGCCGCGGGAGCCGTGGGAGCCGCGGCGGCTCAGTCCCCCGCTCCCGAGGTTCCCTGGCCGGTTGCTGCGGGAGCCGCCGTCGTACCTCTTGTAGTGGTGGGGGCGCATCGCAAAGGGCAGCCGCTGGCGTCCCAACTCGAAGACCGGGGAGCGTTCTGGGACGGGCATGTGACCACCGCGGCCCAGTACCGGATGGTGGCCTTGGAGACAACGCCACCCAAGCCGGGGGTGGTGCGATCAGCGCGCGGGGCCGGGCTCGTGGCCGAGAGGTGGCTGCTCTCCGAGGCAGCGCTGGGATCCTTCCTGGCTGAACTGCCCGAACCCATGCTGCTGGGATCCATCACGCTGGATGATGGCAGCAAAGCCGTGGGTTTTGCCTGTGACGCCGTGGCCGCAGCCGAAGGACGGGATATTACGGAGTACCGCGATTGGATTAGATATCTGGAACAGAACACAGCCGGATCGGGAAGCCATGGCTTGTGGCGCGAGGCCGGCGGGGCTCTTCTGACTGGCCTCGGACGCGGCCGGAATTAGAGGGCAGGCGGCCAATTGGCGGAAATAGGGTATCCGCCAATTGGCCGCCCCACCGTTTTCCGGGCACCGCCGAACATCACGAAATGACCCACTTTGGGGCTTGCTGGTGCGGTTAACGGTCCGCGGAAGCCCTATCATTGTGCTTGTCGTCATTCGGGCATTTTTTGCGAGCTCCGCTGACGCCGGATTCAGCATGTCTGTGAGCCGAGGCTTGCACATTCGAAGGGAAACCCTATGGCCCGGAGCCCGGAAGAGTCGCTCAAGGCGACCCTGGCCAGAGTCGCACCCGGAACTCCGCTGCGTGATGGCCTGGAACGCATCCTCCGCGGACGGACCGGTGCCCTGATCGTCCTGGGCTATGACCGCACCATCGATTCCATCTGTTCCGGCGGGTTCGATATCGGCATCGATTTCTCCCCCACCCGCCTGCGCGAGCTGGCCAAGATGGATGGCGCCATCATCTGTGACAAGGACGCCAGCAACATTGTCCGCGCTGCTGTCCAACTGGTCCCGGATTCAAGCATCGAAACCCAGGAATCAGGCACCCGGCACCGCACGGCTGAACGCGTGGCCATCCAGACCGGCGTTCCCGTAATCTCCGTCAGCCAGTCCATGCAGATCATCGCGCTGTACGTCAATGGCTTGCGCCACGTGCTGGAGGGCTCAGAGAAGGTTCTGGCCCGCGCCAACCAGGCCTTGGCAACGCTGGAACGGTACAGCGCCAGGCTGGACCAGGTCACCAGTTCCCTTTCGGCGCTGGAGATCGAGGCCCTGGTCACTGTCAGGGACGTTGCCGTCACCTTGCAGCGGCAGGAAATGGTCCGCCGCATCTCCGAGGAAATCGCACAGTACGTCCTGGAACTCGGTGAGGACGGCCGCCTGCTGTCACTCCAGGTGGAAGAACTGACCATGGGCCGCGGTCCTGGCAGCGACGTCATCATCCGCGACTACTCCGATCCGGACGCCACGCCCGAAGAAATTGAGGAAGCCGTCCAGGCTCTCCTCAATCTGGGCCCCACCGAACTGATCGACCTTAGCCGCATCGCCCACATCATCGGTTTCGCCGGCGGAGTGGAGCAGTTGGACGCAGTTGTCCAGCCGCGCGGTTACCGTCTGCTTTCGGGCTTGAAGTCCGTGCCCAAGGCTGTGGCTGATCGCTTGGTTGACTACTTCGGCGGGCTCCAGAACCTGATGGCCGCCACCATCGATGACCTCATGACAGTGGACGGCATTGGCGACCAGCGTGCCCGCACAGTGCGCGAAGGCCTGAGCCGCATGGCCGAGGCCAGCTTGCTGGACCGCTTCCTCTAAGCCGGCTGCCGTGGTCGGACGCTGGCCAGCCGGAACCTAGTTCAGCTGGAAGACTGCCTTGGGGCTGGCCTTGTTTCCCAGCCGGGCCTCAAACGTGTAATAGGCGCCGCCGCCACCTGGCTTGGCGTTGATCGCCCCGCAGCCTTCCAGTGTGCGGTTGCGCTGCCATGGGAAGTTCGCGGTTTCGCTCTTGCCGGGCTGGATGGTCTTGATGAGGTCTTCGCTACCGGCCTGGCAGTCCTTGGACGAAAAAATACGGTCCGCGCCGCTCATCACCAGGTACTCCATTTGGGATGTCCCCACATTGACCTCGCACGGGGCGGTGCCACCGTTGGTGATGGTCATGGTGAGCAGCGGTTTTTCCTCAGGACCGTAGGCGGGTTTATCGGTCTTGGCGGCGACCGTCATGAGGTTGAAGTCGCACACGGGCGTGGGCGAAGCAGACGGCGATGCGGTCCCGGACGGCACACTTCCCTGCGACGGCACCTGGGACGGCTCCGCTGTGCTGACAGCCTGCGGCCCGGGCTGCCCACCCATGGCACCGCCAATGGACACGACGGCGACCACGATCAAGGCGATCACCAGCAGCAGCCCACCGAAAACCACTTGGCGACGGCGACGATACACCGCAGGGCTCGGGCGGCGCTTTTTTGCGGGGGCAGTACTCTTCCCCGGCGCTGAGGAGCGCGCGGTGGACTGCTGCTTACCCTTGGTGGCCATGGTCCTAGGCTAGGCTCGTGGCCCGCAGCGCACCTAACCTACACGCCGCAGGCCCCTAATCCGGGGCTGTGTGACGTCGGCCATGGTCCGCGGTTCCACTAGAGTTGAGGGCAGTATGACACTTCCCGATGCCCACCAACTCACCGCGCTCCACAGCGCCCTGGATCAGTGGTTCGCCGATACCGCCCGGGACCTGCCGTGGCGCGAGCCGGACTGCAGCGCATGGGGAATCCTGGTCAGCGAAGTCATGCTCCAGCAGACTCCCGTGGTGCGGGTGCTCCCGGTATGGCGGGACTGGATGGGGCGCTGGCCCACGCCGGGCCACCTCGCCGCGGAGCCTTCGGGTGAAGCCGTACGTCATTGGGGTCGCCTTGGATATCCCCGCCGCGCCTTGCGGCTCCACGCTGCAGCAGTAGCCATCCGCGAAGAACATGGCGGCAACGTCCCTGACAACCATGCGGGACTTTTGGGTTTGCCGGGCGTCGGGAGTTACACAGCTGCCGCCGTCGCCGCCTTCGCTTTTGGGCAGCGGGAAACTGTGGTGGACACCAACATCAGGCGGGTCCATGCACGGCTCGTCCTGGGGAACGCACTCCCGGCTCCCGCGTTGACCGCGGCGGAAATGCGCCTGGCCGAGTCACTCCTACCCGCCGGGCAGGAGCTGTCCGTCCGTTGGAACGCGTCCGTGATGGAGTTGGGAGCCATGGTGTGCACGGCCCGCAGCCCCAAGTGCGCCGACTGTCCCGTCCGCTCAAGCTGCGCCTGGCTTGCCGCGGGTGAGCCACCGCCGTCGTACACTCCCAAGGGCCAGTCCTGGCACGGCACCGACCGCCAGGTCCGCGGCGCCGTGATGGCCGTCCTCCGCGAAGCTGCCACCCCTGTCCCGCGGGAAATGTTCGAGCAAGCGCCGGCGGATCTGGGGTTCGCGCCCTCCGGCATCGGGATCCCGCTTGCCGCGCTGCACCGGCTCAACTCGGCGCCGGAGCAACTCGAGCGCGCCCTGGATGGGCTGTTGGTTGACGGCCTGGCAGAAATGCACGACGGCGGATTGCGGCTTCCGGCCTAGCGTTCAGCCGGGGGCGGTATCGGTTCGGCAACGCCACCAAGCGGGCAGTAACAATGCAGGTGTTTCTTTCACATGCACCGGGCCAAGCCGATTAACCCTGGCCTACCCTGAAGCATGGGCAGAATCGCAGTGGCGTTGACCCTTGCAGGAACCGCAGCATTGCTTCCGGGCTGCTATCCCCAAGCAGTGGCCTGCCCGGCCATTGGGCACATAGCCGGAGTTTCCGTGACCGTGGCAGCGGGGTACACGGACCGAGTGGGGACGCTGCGGCTCAAGGCCTGCCAGGATGGCAGTTGCACCGAGAACGATGTGGTGCTGCATCCGGGAGCTACAGCCGTGGACCAGGGCTGCTCGCCTGAAGGCATATGCTCGGCCACCTCCTCCCCTGATGGGACGTTGGTGGGTTTCCTCGAGCTTCCATCGCTCAGTGAGAACCCCCTTGAAGCGACCCTTTCCGGCATGTCTCCGGCCGGAATCGCACTGCCGGTCCGGACGCTGACCTTCACCCCGAAGGGTGACTATCCCTACGGCGAGCAATGCGGACGGGTGATTTCTGCGGGCCTGATACTGGATGGTGGGGGTTTGCGGCAGCAGTAGGGCTGAGGCGCCGCCGTAGGATGGGTGCGTGCCTGACCACGATGTTCACCCAGACGTAGCCGAGGCATTGCGGGCCCTCACCCACCCATCCGGATCTCCCCCAGCGCCGGTACCCGAGGCCGACAACCACGAGTATGGAGCCGTCGTCGTTGATCTTGGGCAGGAACTGGTCCGGTTCCGCGTGGGTAAGCTGACTCCGGCCAAGGTGGGCTTGTTCGTTGCCGTCTGGCAACGCGCCCAGGACGGGTCCACTGAGCCCTTCCCCGCCGAAGACGGCGTGGATCTGCTGGTGATAACAGCCCGGGAAGGCAGCAGGGCCGGCTACTTCGCTTTCCCGAAACCGGTACTGGCCAAGCATGGAATCGTGTCCGTGAACGGTGCCGGCGGAAAACGCGGCTTCCGGGTGTATCCGCCATGGTCCGCGGTAAGCAACCGGCAGGCAACCCGGACCCAACTTTGGCAGTGCAACTACTTCACTGAAGGTAATGCCACATCGGATAATACTAAGCAACCTGTCTGTTACTGGGAACCGAAAGGCAGCAACCATGTCCACAACTGAACGGCCACTGGCGCTGGTCACCGGCGCCTCAAGCGGCATTGGATTCGACCTGGCGAGGCAGTTCCTCAGCAACGGATTCGACACCGTCATCGTTGCCGAAAACGACAAGATCCACACAGCGGCGGAGGAACTGAAGGGCCTCGACGGAGACGCCTACGCAGAGCAAATCGACCTCACCGACACGCAAGGCATGGCCCGGTTACACGCCGCCGTCGCGGCTTTGGGCCGGCCGCTGGAAGCAGTGGCCATCAACGCCGGCATCGGGGTGGGCGGCCCATTCGTGGAAACCGACCTCGAAGCCGAACTGAAGACCATCGACCTCAACGTGATCTCCACCGTGGTCATAGCCAAGTGGGTTGCCTCGGATATGGCCCAACGCAACCAGGGCAAAATCCTGTTTACGTCCTCGGTCATTTCCAGGGCACCCGCACCCTTCCAGGCCATCTACGGCGCATCCAAGGCGTTCGTGCAGTCTTTCGGGCAGGCACTTCGCAACGAATTGAAAGACACCGGGGTCACTGTCACCACGCTGCTGCCGGGGCCGACGGAGACCGACTTCTTTGAACGGGCCGACCTCCTGGACACCAAAGTGGGCAGTGATGACAAAGATGATCCCGCGTTGGTGGCCAAACAAGGATTCAAGGCCCTGATGGACGGCGACGGCAACGTGCTGGGTGGCTCCCTCAAATCCCGCACCATGGGCCTTGGCAGCAACGTCATGCCCGACGCCGCCGGAGCTGAATTCAACCGCAAGCTCAGCGAGCCCGGATCCGGAAAAGACAAGTAGGAACCAGAACAAACACCGCCTGCGAGGCCATCGAAGACGTCATCATTCGCCGGGACATCACGTCGCCTTGCCGAACGACTTCCGGTAGCCACTTGGCGTAAAGCCCAGGTACTTCCGGAAGTTGTTGGTCAGGTGCGCGTGGTCCGAATAACCAAGTTCGACGGCGATCGCGGCAAGGTCCGCTTCCGGGTCGGACCGGGTACGCTCGGCGGCGTCCTGGAGCCGGCGCCGCCGGATCAGGGCCGAGGGGCTCAGCCCGATGTACTTCCTTGCCAACCTCTGCAGCGTTCGTGGCGAGACGGACAACCGGGAAGCCGCATCCTCGATCAGGAGCACTCCGGGCTCCGAGGCAATGACGTCCATCATCCGGTTGGCGAGCAGGGCTTCCTCGGGGAGCTCTTCGCACCGGGAAGCCAGCCAGGCTGCAAAGGCTTCCACTGCCCGCGTGCGGTGGCCGCCGTCGTCGTGCGTGTTGGCATTCAGAGACGAAGACATGGCGGCCGAGACGGCGCTGTGCAGATCATCCAGGGACAACGCGGCTTCCTGGTCACGGAGGGCTCCGGGGTTGTCCGTGAAAAGCGGAACGGCCGCCGGGCGGAGCAGTGCGCCCACAGCCCAGCCGGTCCCGGCGAGGTCCCGGTGCGAGGCGCGCGTGGTGGGGCCGGAGAGGATGACATCAGCGGGCTGTACCACCAGGTTGGAGGCAGGGTAGGCGATGACGTGCTGGCGGGAGCTGCGGCCGGGCTCGATGTCCCATTCCGGAATCCAGAACCACTGGACCAGCTCCTGCAGGGGTTCGGGGGCAGGGATGCGGTTGAAGGTGGGAAGCCGCGCGGGGTACAGGATGCCCTTGAAGGAACCCTCCATGAGACCCTCCCGGATCGGCTTTAAGCTGTCGCGAATCTCCAAGCACCAGGCGCCCGCAGGCACGTAGCGTCGTATCCATGACCGATACTACAAGCACCGAATCAACCACGGCCGCCAACGGGGACCACACCACCAATGGCATTCCGAACGGCCTGACCAGCCTGACGCCATTCCTCGCGGTAGCCAACGCCAAGGAAGCCATTGCGTTCTATCGCGACGTGTTCGGCGCACGGGTAGTGGGCGAGACCGAGATGGGCGGAGTGGTGGTCCACGCCGAACTCGACTTCGGCAACGGCCACCTCCAGATCGGTGAGCCCAACCCCGAGTACCACCTCGTCCCCTCACCAAACGGAGAGGACGACTGCTACTCCATGGGCCTCTACTGCTCCGATGCGGACGGGCTGGTCCACAAAGCCGAGCAAGCCGGGGCCACTATCCGTGAGCCGTTGACCACGTTCGTTTCGGGTGACCGCTATGCCAGCATCCGCGATCCGTTCGGCGTCCGCTGGTCCATCATGACGCGCGTCGAAGACCTCTCCGAGGAAGAGAGCAACCGACGGGTCGAGGAATGGGCGGCCCAGCAAGGCTAGGCCGCCAGCCCTCCCCGGCCGAAGTGTGCCCACGCCGGAGTTAGCTCAGGCAGAGGCAGAACGGGTGCCCGGCGGGGTCCAGGAACACCCTGAAGGTGTCGCCGGGCTGGTGGTCGGCCTTGGTGGCTCCAAGTGAGAGCGCAACTTCCTCACCCTTGTCCAGGTCTTCCACCACCATGTCCAGGTGCATTTGCTGCGGGATCGTCTGTCCGGGCCACACGGGCGGCTGGTACACCTCCACCTGCTGGAAAGAGATGCAGTTGCTGCCGTCGCTGGGCCGGATATCGGACCAGTCGCCCTTGTCCTCGACTTCCCAGCCGAAGAGTTCGCCGTAGAAGGCGGCCAGCGCGGCCGCGTCGGGACAATCGATGACAACACTCGGGTATTTAGCTATAGCCATTTGTTAAACCTCGTCAGCAGTCTTCTTCATACGGGCCAGGGCGCTTTTGGTGCCCCGCTGGGTAAGAACGTGAACAACGGCGCCAACTCCTGCGGAGACAACCGCGAAAACCAGGACGCCCGGGAGCGAGTCCTGAAGATCGGTTCCGTCCTTGGGAGCGGGCTTGCCGGTCTTCTTCTCCCAGAGGCCCTCCAGCGTCTTGTTTGCGATCGCACCGGCGCCAAGGCTGACTGCCAGTCCGAAAATTTTCACCAGTATGTTCACGTAGATCCTCCATCAGGCATGGCGCCGAGGTACGGCGCACACACAACATTCGCCACACAAGACAAGGCAGGGCCGCTGCAAATGCAGCGGCCCTGGTTGGATGCCTAGTCTTTCTTGAAGGCGTCCTTCAGCTTCTCGCCGGCACCCTTGAGGTCGGCCTTCGTCTGGTCGCCCTTGCCTTCGGCTTCCAGGCGCTCATTGTCCGTCAGCTTTCCGGCAGCTTCTTTGGCCTTGCCGCCAAGCTTCTCGCCAGCGTTCTCCATCTTGTCGTCAGCACCCATGATTCGTACCTCTTCCTTGTAGTGAACCTGTACCTCTACAACATCACTAATCAGTGTACTTAGCAATATTTGGGAGAAAATCTTTCGGCCTACAGCTCCCCGAACCCTTCCTCCACAAGCCGGCCGACGTACTGGACCGCCTTCAACGCATCCTTGCCCCTCGCCTCAACATGCAGGCTGGAACCCTGTCCCGCGGCGAGCGCCATAAGCGCCATCATGGACATGCCATCGACGCCGTTTACGCTCACCTCCGCGTCCAGCCCTGATAGGCCGCCTGCGATCTTCGCCGCCGGCCGTGCATGCATGCCCAGGGTGTTGATGAGTTCGAAATCGCCGCTGGCGTCCGGTTCATCCTTGAGGTCGGGAAGCTCGGGACCGCCCACACCGGCGGGAGCGCTGCCAAAGACCACTGCCTCCGCCGCCTTGCAGACATCCGCGACGCCGGCGCCTCCTTGGGCAGCGACGGCAGCCGCCACGAGTCCCTCAACCAGCGGAGCGTCGGCCAGCCGTACGGCGTCGGGATCGCTGGCAAACTCCATGGCCGATTCGGCTGTCATGACTGCCGAACCCAGATCGGCCAGCACCACCACGCCGTCACCACCGGAATCCACCAGTGACTGCTCGACGGCGGCCAGCACCTTCTCAAGGCTGGTTCCGATCCGATCGTCCTCGGTGCCCCCGGCGGCGACCAGTTCGACGTCGGGCGCCATTTGGGCGGCGAGTTCCACCGCACCCTCGGCAATTTTGCTGCTGTGCGAAACCACCACGATTCCAACGGTCATACGGAGTCGGTCCCCGTGCCGCCCGTGGAGCCCGCCCCGCCCGCGTCGCCCGTGGAGCCTGCGGCTGCAGCGGCGGCCGCACGGAGGAGCAGTGCCGTGGATGCTGCACCGGGGTCCCGATGCCCTGCGCTGCGCTCCCCGAGGTAACTGGCCCGGCCCTTGCGGGCTACCAACGGGTCGGTGGCCATGGCACCGGTTTCGGCAGCTTCGGCGGCCGCTTCCAACACGCCAATGGGGTCAGCGCCGCTTGCCGCGGCTTGTTGGGCTGCTTCAACAGCGGGTGTCCAGGCATCGATCATGGTCTTGTCGCCAAGCTCGGCTTTTCCCCGCGCAACTACGCCGTCACGGGCTGCTGCGAGCGCAGCCACCAGCGTTTCGGCGTCGATGTCCGCAGAGTCTCCCAGCGCCGTAGCTGCGCGCAAATAGGCAGTCCCGTACAGCGGGCCGGCGGCTCCGCCCACCTTGGACATGAGGGCCATCGCGGCAGCCTTGAGCGCGGCGCCGGGAGTTTCCGGCGGTGTCTCGTCAAGCTTCTGCAGCACGGCCTGGAAACCACGGTCCATGTTCTCGCCGTGGTCCGAGTCGCCGATGGCCCGGTCCAGTTCGATCAGTTCCACCCGGTGTTCGGCCATGGCCTTGGCGGAGAGCTTCAACCAGTCCAGCGCCCAGTCAACGGTCAACCCCATCACTCAGGCTCCCCACCGCAAGGCGGCAGTGTGGACGGGCGCGTCCCACAGCCGGATCATGTCCTCATCCAGGCGCAGCACCGACACGGAGCAGCCCTGCATCTCAAGGGAGGTCACGTAGTTACCCACCAGCGAGCGCTCCACGGTGGCGCCGCGTTCGGCCAGGACCTGGGCGGCCCGCCGGTAGACGATGTACAACTCGCTTTGCGGCGTCCCGCCCATCCCGTTGACGAACAACAGCACCTTATCTCCAGAGGCCAGGGCAAGATCCTCCAGCACCGGCTCCAGCAAGCGGTCCGTGATGGCATCGGCGGGTTCCATGGCGATCTTGTGCCGGCCCGGTTCGCCGTGGATACCTATGCCGATCTCGATCTCGTCGTCTGCCAGCTCGAAGCTTGGCGTGCCTGCGTGCGGCACAGTGCAACCGGACAGGGCAACGCCCATGGTCCTCACATTGGCCACTACCCGCTCGGCGACGGCCGCGACGGCGTCAAGGTCGTCGCCGCGCTGGGCGGACGCTCCTGCGATCTTCTCCACCAGCACCGTTCCGCCCACCCCGCGCCGGCCCGCCGTGTAAAGCGAATCTTCCACCGCGACGTCGTCGTTCACCAGTACGGAACGAACCCGCACACCCTCGGCCTGGGCCATCTCGGCGGCGGTTTCAAAGTTCAGGACGTCGCCGGTGTAGTTCTTCACGATATGGACGACGCCGGCACCTGAGTCCACTGCGACCGTCGCCGGAATGATCTGGTCGGGGGTGGGCGAGGTGAAGACGGCGCCGGGGACAGCGGCGTCGAGCATGCCCAGCCCAACAAAGCCCGCGTGCAGGGGCTCGTGGCCGCTGCCGCCGCCCGAGACCAAGGCCACCTTGCCCGCTACCGGAGCGCCCTTCCGGATGACGTATTTGGGATCGGGATGGACGTCCACAATGTCGGCATGGGCCATGCCGAACCCTTCTACGGACTCGTCCACCACTGCGCGTGGATCATTAATGAGCTTTTTCATGGGATGCTCCTGGGCGTGCTGCGGCTGGTGCTCTGACCCTACTACCGGGGACCCGGCACAGGGTAGGGCCTGCACTACTGTGTTCGCAGCGATCCGGCCATTGCCGAACTTCCCAGGTCGCTCGTCTCCAAGGCGTTCCCCGAATTCAAGGCTTCGACCCACGCATCCGTGGTGCTGACGGCCGCCCAGTTCGAGTGCAGCAACGCCATCAGGGTTGTGTGGACTGTTTCCGCATCAGCAAACCCTGCCTCGTTGGCCAGGTTGATGGCGCCGGTCGCATCCGAGAGGACCTCGGTGCTGAACCCGATGAATTCCGCTTCCACGGCAGAGGCCAGGATGCAGTTGTTCGTCATGTAACCCACCAAGGTGACGGTGTCGACGTCGTTCTCCCGCAGCCACGCTGTCAGGTCAGTGTCGGCGTAGACCGAGCCATACTGCTTGACGACATCCTTCCAGGAGTCCTTCCTGCGGTCCTCGACCACTGGGTGGAGCTCGTACTCCGCGGTTCCCGGGGCGAAGACCGGCGCGCCCTCTCCAGAGCTGTGCTGGACGGCGGCAACCGGGATACCTGCGGCCGTCGCGGCATCAATGGCTTTGCCGATCATCGCGATCGATTCCCGGTGCGGCGGGTACTGGATCTCGAGGGGACCACCGAAGTACTGCTGCTGGATGTCTACAAGGACAAGGGCGCGGCGGGGGGTGCTCATGCTGGTCTCTTTCCGGAGTTGGTTCTTTGGCCGCCTTCTGGCAACCATTCCATCCTCTGCGCCTCCGGAGGTGATCGCCAGTGGCATAAATGCCCTTGTACGATTGATTCAGGCCAATTGAGATGAGGACCCTTGCGCATTGCCGTGTATGCCTTCGACGACGTGACAATGTTCCACCTCGCGGTCCCCCAGATGGTTTTCGACGAAGTCTCCCGGCAGGGACTTGCCGAATGGAACACCTGTCTTTTTGCCGATGAAGCGGGCCACATCCGCACCGCGGAGGGCTACCAGCTGGGTGGGATCCGTGGCCCCGAGGCCGCGGACGATGCCGACATCATCGTGGTGCCCTCATGGTTTGATGACGGCCGCGAACCCAACGGGCAACTCCGGGACGTACTCCAGCAGGCCCATCAGCGCGGCGTCGTCATCCTTGGCCTCTGCCTTGGCACCATCCCAGTTGCCGACGCCGGCCTGCTTGACGGCCGGTCTGCCGTCACCCACTGGGAAGCCTTCAGTTCGCTCTCGGCACGCCACCCCGACGTCTCCCTGGACCGGACCGTCCTGTACATCGATCACGGCGACGTATTGACGTCGGCGGGTACAGCTTCGGGGCTGGATGCATGCCTCCATCTGGTGAGGACCCGCCTGGGATCCGCAGCAGCCAACCAGGTGGCACGCAGCCTGGTCATCGCCCCGCACCGGGAGGGCGGACAGGCGCAGTACATTGAGCATCCGTTGCCACCCCGGTCCTCCGAGGACCCCATGGCATGCTTGCTTGAGTGGGCACTGGGACATTTGGACGAGGACCTCAGCATCGACACTCTCGCCGGCCAAGCCCACATGAGCCGCCGAACATTCATTCGTGCGTTCAGGGCTTCCACCGGCGCCACTCCATCTGCATGGGTGCGTTCCCAAAGGCTCGACGCCGCCCGGCATCTCCTGGAAAGCTCCAGCCTGCCCATAGACCAAGTAGCGGCCAAATGCGGCTTCGGCAGCGCCGTGACCCTTCGGCAGAACTTCGCCAGCGCCTTCTCCACTACACCCACGGATTATCGACGCCGCTTCGACGCCCAACCCCGGCACGCTTCCTGAGCCGACGCGCGGGATCTCCTGCGGATCGGCGACAAGGAAGCGGCAGGGGCAGCCCACTGGGAACTGCCCCTGCCGCTTCGACTAGTCCTCGGCTGCCGGTTTCTGTGGCTGTTCCCGTTCCCGTTCCTGACTGGTGGGGAACTCCGGCCAGAAGGCTGAGAACAGGTCCGGGTCGGGCCGGCGATCGCCGGCCCCGGGGGCTTCCTGCGGCCACGGCCCATGGGGGATGTCGATCTGGAAGGCGGAGAAGTCCGGGAACGTGACGCGGTTGTTCATGATCCCCGCTCCTCAGTTGCTCAGCACGGCGTCGCCACCGGCAGTCACAACGTCTTCCAGCAGGACAGTCTGGTCGATGACCGGAAGGCCCACCACGTGCCCGAAGCTGAACATGTTCTGCGGATCCAGCTCAGCCTTTGCCTTGCGGAGGCGATCCAGGGCCGCTGCCTGCCAGGGCCGTTCCCTGTCTTCGGCATCCACAAAGTGGCCGTGAAGGTTCACGAAGGTTCCGGCGTTGGCAGCGGGGCGAAGGTCTTCATGGACGGCCTTGAACAACGCCGGCAGCATTCCAACCACAGGCGGGACGGCAATGGCGCCCATGAAGAAGCTGAACGCGGCATCGCGACCACCCACAATATCGTCACCGTCTGCGCTCCTTGCCAGGGCGCCGCCCAGCAACCGCAGTTCAGCCAACAGGACAGGACTCTCGACGCCGGGGCCAAAGTGCCGCAATATGGCATCGGCCGAGGGGTCATCCAACCTGTCCAGCAGGAACCCGTGTTCCATGACGGGAACCGGCTGGTCCGGGTCCTGGTGGATCGAGTCGAACGCCGTGGCATCCAAAGGACCCGTGGCATCCATCATGAAAGGTGCGCTCTGACGCATCGGCTCAAGGAGCTCTGCCGCGAACGCCGGATCGCCCTGATAGGCGTAACGGAGATGGATCACGAATTTTCCGCGCAGGGGCTCGGGCACCATGTCCATGTCCGGCAGCCGCAGGAAAGCGAGTGATGCCGACGCCTCCACGGGCAAGTCAGGCACCCAATCCCTGAATGCCTGCAGCACTTCCGGAGCATGCCCACCGTCAAAGTAGATTCCTCCGGCATAGAGGTCGGAGCCCGGGAACAGGTGGAATTCCATGGCCGTGACGATTCCCAGATTGCCCTTGCCGCCGCGCAGCAGGAAGAACAACTCCGGGTCCTCGTCCTTGGTCACCCTCCGCAGCACGCCGTCAGCCGTGACGATCTCGAACGCAATCACGTGGTCAGAGGCAAAACCGTACTTGCGCCCGAGGATCGGCAATCCGCCGCCCAGCGTGTAGCCCACCACGCCAACATCGGTGGTGGACCCACAGAGCCCCATCAATCCGAAGGTCCCGGCGAGTTCCACCACAGCCTTCCAGCGGACGCCCGCACCCACGCGGGCCGTCTTCTCCAGGGGGTCGATACTGAGTTCGAGCATTCGGCGGGTGCTGATCAGCAAGCCACCTTCAATGGCATTGGTGGCACCGTGACCGGTGGACTGGACAGATACTGGCATACCGCGTTCCGCGGCCCAGCGTATTGCCGCCGAGACGTCCTCTGCGTCGAGGGCACCAAAGGCGAGATCGGGCTGGTGTTGCGTAGATAAATTGAAGGCCGCTACTTCAGCGGCAAAGCCGGGATCGGCAGGCGTGAACACTGGACCGCGCACGCTGAGTTGGAGTTCTGAAACATCTGAAAAGGACGCGTGGGACTGCATGATCTTCTCTCAATTGACCGATGTGGTGGAAGCTTCCCCAGCAAGCCACCATCAGTTTATCCATCAAGTTGAGATAAGAAAAGGGCATTAAATCACGCATAATCGTCGAGGGGTTGAACGACGCGGCCGATCGGGAAGCAGCCGGCGCGTAGATGCGGGGGTTGTGCCTAGAGTTGCTTGATCATGCGGGTGTTGCCCAAAGTGTTCGGCTTCACCCGGGCAAGGTCCAGGAACTCTGCCACGCCTTCATCATGCGAGCGCAGCAATTCGGAATACACCTGAGGATCCACGGCAGACTGATCGGCCATGACTTCGAATCCGTGGCGCTTGAAGAATTCCACTTCGAAGGTCAGGCAGAACACGCGGCTTACCCCCAACGCCCGGGCTTCCTCCAGCAGGTTCTCCACGAGGACGTGACCCACGCCCCGGCCCCGCCAGGAGCCCGCGGCGGCAAGAGTGCGGATCTCGGCCAGGTCCTCCCACATCACGTGGAGGGCGCCGCAGCCAATGACTTCACCCTCGTCAGACTCGGCGATCCGGAATTCCTGCAGGCTTTCGTAGTACGCCACTGTCTCCTTGGCCATGAGGATCCGTTCCTCAGCCAAGGGCGCCACAAGCCTCTTGATCGCTGCCACATCACTGGTGCGGGCAGGGCGGAGGCTGAAGGTCGGATTCACTCCCCCATCCTAGCGAGACAGACAGGCGCGGGCCGCGCCCAGTGCTGATGGTTACGCCCGCATCAACCCGGCCCGCCTGCACCCTATTGTGAACTTCTATTGTGACCTTCGGGGTGTCGGACTTTCATAGCCGGGGCGGTTGTCCCCTGTTGATGAACGCCACGTTGATGATGTGGTCCCCGCCCGTCTCGGAAATGTTCTGAAAAACAAGCTGATAGCGGACGCCCCCAATCAACAAGGCCAGCCCCAACGGGATCCTGGTTGGTGAATTTGCCGCCGTGAGGAGCATTTCCAGAAAGGACGCGTCTTCTTCGACTTGCCCACGGATGCCGGACTTCTCAAAGCCTTCCAGCGCCGACAACCAGACAGTTCCGTCCGCCTCACGGATAGCATGTGCGGGGTACACAATATGTCCGGTGGCGGTTTCGAAGCCGACGGCGGTGCGGAAGATCTTGAACTTCGCGCACCAATTCGTAAAGTGCCGGTTCAACACTCCGCTGGGGTCGGCCGCCGCTGCCGGGCCCGGCACGTCTTTCTCCTTGAGCACTTGATCCTGACTGTTCGCTCGCAGTCAATGCCGCGAATCCGTAGCGTCCTGGTCGGCCATGCGTCTCCCAACGATGACCGTCACCCATATCAAGTGCATCCAGGTGCCGAATCGTGACGCCAATCAGCGTTGGTGGCAAAGTCGTTGGAACGTTGGGGCGAAGGAGCCGGCGGCCCGGTATCAACGGCATGGAATGCTCAACTGAAGCAGCTGGAGCGACAAGGGACACTCTCGCCTGTACCCCACCGCGGTCGCAGGTACCCGTAGTTCCCAGCAGGACCACCTCGCGACGGACGCCCGCAACCGCCACTGCAGTGAACGGAAGCGGGCGTCCGGCGAGGACGTTGCTTGCCGGAGCTAAACCCCCAGTTCCTCCGGCAAGGCAACATCCTCGCCCAGCACCTGCTTGGCCAGGAAGTGCTCCACCACGCCGTACCAGATCTTTGCGTGCTGCGGCTGGAGGACCCAGTGGTTTTCGTCCGGGAAGTACAGGAAACGGTGCGGACTCCGGCCGTTGTCGTCGGCGGGCAGCTGCGAGGAGGACAGGAGCTCGTACCAGAGACGCAGCCCCTCGCCGATCGGGACCCTGTAGTCTTTGTCGCCGTGGATCACCAGCATGGGTGTCTTGATGTTGCCCACGTTGAGGTGCGGCGAGTTCTCCATGGCCATTTCCGCAGTCATTTCCTTTAGCCAGTACTGCGCTGCGTCGGTAGTTGGCCCGAACTGATCGAGTGCCCACAAGCTGGCGTGGGTGACAATTGCCTTGAAGCGGTCTGTTTGCCCGGCGACCCAGTTGGCCATGTACCCGCCGAACGACCCTCCCATGGCGGCGGTCCGCGACTCGTCGATGTCCGGACGTGCTACCACGGCATCGGTGATGGCCATGAGGTCGGTAAAGGGCTTCTTGCCCCACTCGCCCCAGCCGCGCTGGATGAATTCCTGACCGTAGCCGGTAGAGAGTGCGGGGTCCGGCAGGAGCACGGCGTAGCCCTTGGCCACCAACAGCCAAGGGTTCCAGCGCCACGTCCAGGCGTTCCACGAACCCAGGGGCCCGCCATGGATCCACAGCAGGAGCGGTGCGGGCTTGTCCGCGGAGGCACCATCGGGGAGGGCGAGGTAGGCGGGCACGCGCACGCCATCCTCCGCGGTTGTTTCCACGCGCTCCAAGTGGCCGCGATAAACGGGACGTTCAGCGGGGGCTTGCAGCCTGGTCACTTCTCCGGTGGCCAGGTCTATCCGGACTGCTTCGGATGGGAACTCATACGAGCTCCGCAGGGCATACGCCGTCGTCCCATCAGAAGAAACCACGACGTCGGAATAGGCGGAAGCGTCCCGCGTCACCCGGGTGACTCCACCGTTGGCGACGTCGACACGGAAGACCGGCGACGCGCCGTCGTCGTCCGCTTTGGCAAGGACTCCGCTGCCATCGGGGAGCCAGGCGAGCACGGTAGCCCAGCGGTCCCAGTCCTGGGCCAGCGGTTCAAGATCCGTGGTCTCGCCGCCGGCGACGTTGAGCAAGTGCAGCTTCACCTGCGGCGCCTGCGTGGGCGTGGTGTCGCTTTCGCTTTCGACCACAAGGGTGCGGTTGTCCGGGCTGACGGGCCCCGGGAAGTAGCTCATGCCTTCATGGTCCAGCAGCACTTTGATGTTCCCGGTGGCGACGTCGATGGCGGCGAGCACCTCACGGCTGTCCGCTTTCGCCAAAGGCTTGGTCATGCTGGTGTAGATGGTCTTGCCGTCCGGGCTCACCACCGTTTTTGACTCCCGCAGCGAACCGCCGACGCCGGTGGTCAGGTTGCGGAGCTTGAGCGGAGCGGCAGCGTCCACTGTCGAGGGCTTGCCGGGTTCCTGATTTTCTCCCTGCTCAACTGCGAAGATCCGAGGCTCGGCGGGGCCGAGGTCGGCATCCCAGTAGCGGACGGGGTAGCCACTGTGCAGGATGGCGGAGACCTTGTTGTCTTTGCGGGCCTTGCGGCGCTCGTCGTCGTTCTCCTCGTCCGCGGATCCGGCCAGGACTTCGGCGTTCACGAACGTGGCGTCCGCGTCCTTCGCGGTCATGACCGAACTGATGCCACCTGAGCGCGAGTGCACCACGCGGGCTTCTCCCCCGTCGGCGGGCAGGAGCCACAGGGCGTTCACCGGGTCAGCGTCGGGACTGTCCGGATCCGGGCGCGCCGAGGTGAAGTAGAGGTCGCCGTTGGCAGCGAACGCTGCACCCGCTTCCCCTTTGGAGCTGCGGGTGATCCGGCGTGCTTGCTTCCGGCCGGCGGGGTCGATTTCCCAGAGGGCTGAAGCGAACTCGGTGCCCTTGCCGTTCAGCGTTGAAACGGTGGTGACCAGGCGCGTGCCGTCCGGGCTGAGGGTGAGGCCGCTGACCCGCGGGATGGCGAGGTAGTGGTCCATGTCGTGAAAGGGAGTTTCGGGCTGCTCGCCCGGGGTGTGAGTGTCAGCAGAGTCCATGGTCCGATTCAACACGTAATGTGCCGCCGATCACAGAGTGGTTCACTCACAGTGAAACAGTACTTTCACATATTCACCCGTAGAGCACGTTTTGAGTTTTCAAACGTGCCCTACTGTCACGTGGTTCGGAGATTAGGTGGTTGGCAGATTTCGCAGGGCCGCAACCACGGGCGCGGTTCCGTCCTCCGTGGCGATGGCGGCCGCCACTTCGCGGGCCCGCCGCGCATACGACGGCGTGGTGCCGGCTTGCCGTATCGCGTCGCCGAGGCGCTCCGGAGTCAGCTTCTTATAAGGAATCGGCTGGGGCCCGGCACCCAGCGCTGCGATACGGGAGGCCCAGAGCGGCTGGTCCGTATAGACGGGGACACCGAGCGCCGGGACTCCTGCGCGGAACCCGGCCGCGGTGGTCCCCGCTCCGGCGTGATGCACCACAGCGGCCATCCTGGGGAAAAGCCACTGATGGGGAACACTTCCAACGCCCAGGGCATCATCGCCCAAAACACCCTCCGGACCCTGCACAACGGCCCTTACTCCGGCCCGACGCGTTGCCTCAAGGACGAACCCCGGGTCGAGGTCCGCGCTGCTGCCGAAGCCAACAAAAACCGGCGCCGGCCCGTCGGCCAGAAAATCCACCAACTCCGCGGAGGGTTCCCATTCTGTGTTTTCAGCTGGCCACCAGTACCCGGCCATGACCAGCCCCGAGTGCCAATCGGCCGGCCGCGGCAGGACAGAAGGGCTGATGCCGTGAAGTATGGTTGCCCGCGTTTTCCTCCGGCGGCGCTCACCGGCAGCCCGGCTTTGCCTGCCAAGCCCCAACTGTTTGCGAAGGCGGGCGCTCGGAGCATCATATGGAGCCGGGCCGGCCGCAGCCCTCTCCCCGATGACCCTATTCCCCACCGCCCCCAAACTGCGGGCCGAATTCATCAACACCGGCGGGTATGCCGCACTTGGCTCAGTCGGTTGCAAGTGTGCGCCTATGGCCGGAATGCCCAAAGCCTCGGCAATGTCATAGGCATAAGGCGCTACGGAATTCGCCAGGATCACATCGGTGCCGGCTTCGGCAGCCGCCAAGGTTCCTGTGGCGGCGTTCTCCATGTACGCGCCGAGCCTGCGCCAGAACGTCAGCACGCTTCCAGCGCCGGCTTTCGCACCAGGGGCGGGCTGTTTGATCAGTTCCGCCAAATCCCCAGGCAGCGGCCTGAATTCGCATCCCGACTCCACCACCAGCGGGGCATAAGCAGGGTTCGCGGCAATGGCAACCTCGTAGCCGAGCCCCTGGAGACGGCTGCCGAGCCCGGCCATCGGCGCAACATCGCCACGCGTCCCGGGAGCGACCATGAGTACCCTCATGCGATCCCCTCTCTTCCCTCGGAGTTTCTTGCAGACCTTCCAATCCACCCTAAGGGCTCCAGCTGGACAAGGGCTTTTGCTGGACAAAGGCGCCTGCTGGACAAAGGCTCCAGCACCAACGCAAAAGCCCCGCCTGCTCCTTGAAGGGAGCAGGCGGGGCTTGGCGCTGTAATGCCTTACGCGGTGGGAGCGATCTCCGGGATCCGCGGCTTGGCGTTGCCTTCGAACGTGAACTTGGCGTCGTCACCTTCACCGTCGACGTCCACCACAACGATGTCGCCGGAGTGGAGTTCGCCGAACAGGATCTTCTCGGACAGCTGGTCCTCGATCTCGCGCTGGATGGTGCGGCGCAGAGGCCGTGCACCCATGGCGGGATCGTAACCACGCGTGGCCAGGAGGACCTTGGCAGCGGGGGTGAGCTCGATGCCCATGTCCTTGTCCTTGAGGCGGCGCTCCAGGCGGGTCACGAACAGGTCCACGATCTCGATGATCTCGTCCTGCGTCAGCTGGGGGAACACCACGACGTCGTCAACACGGTTGAGGAACTCGGGGCGGAAGTGCTGCTTGAGCTCTTCCGTGACCCGGGCACGCATCCGGTTGTAGCCGGTCTGGGTGTCCGTGCCGGACTGGAAGCCCGTGGCCACGCTCTTGGAGATATCGCGGGTACCAAGGTTGGTGGTCATGATGATCACGGTGTTCTTGAAGTCCACCACGCGGCCCTGGGAGTCGGTCAGTCGACCGTCTTCCAGGATCTGCAGCAGCGAGTTGAAGAGGTCCGCGTGGGCCTTCTCCACTTCGTCGAACAGCACCACGGAGAACGGACGACGCCGGACCTTCTCGGTCAGCTGGCCGCCTTCTTCATAGCCGACGTAGCCCGGAGGTGCACCGAAGAGACGCGAAACCGTGTGCTTCTCGGAGTACTCGGACATGTCCAGCGTGATGAGGGCATCCTCTTCACCGAACAGGAACTCGGCAAGTGCCTTGGCGAGCTCGGTCTTGCCGACGCCGGTGGGGCCGGCGAAGATGAACGAGCCACCCGGACGCTTGGGATCCTTCAGGCCTGCACGGGTACGGCGGATGGCCTGGGACAGGGCCTTGATGGCCTCATCCTGTCCAACGACGCGCTTGTGCAGTTCGTCTTCCATCTTGAGCAGGCGTGAGGACTCTTCCTCGGTGAGCTTGAAGACCGGGATTCCGGTGGAGTTCGCAAGAACTTCGGCGATCAGGTCCTCGTCAACCTCGGAGATGTCGTCCATGCCGCCGGACTTCCACGTGCGTTCCTTCTCGGCGCGTTCGGCAATGAGCTTCTGCTCCTTGTCGCGCAGTGAAGCAGCACCTTCGAAGTCCTGGGCGTCGATGGCGGATTCCTTCTCCATCTTCACGTCCGCAATGCGCTCATCCATTGCTTTGAGCTCAGGCGGAGCGGTCATGCGGCGGATACGCAGGCGTGCGCCGGCTTCATCGATGAGGTCGATCGCCTTGTCCGGCAGGAAGCGGTCCGAGATGTAGCGTTCGGCCAGCTGCGCTGCGGAGGCCAGGGCGCCGTCGGTGATCGTTACGCGGTGGTGTGCCTCGTAGCGGTCGCGGAGTCCCTTGAGGATCTCGATCGCGTGGGCAACCGAGGGTTCCTTGACCTGGATCGGCTGGAAGCGGCGCTCAAGGGCCGCATCCTTCTCGATGTGCTTGCGGTACTCGTCAAGCGTGGTGGCACCGATGGTCTGGAGCTCACCGCGGGCGAGCATCGGCTTCAGGATCGACGCAGCATCGATGGCGCCTTCAGCAGCACCTGCACCGACGAGGGTGTGGATCTCGTCAATGAAGAGGATGATGTCGCCGCGGGTGCGGATTTCCTTGAGGACCTTCTTCAGGCGCTCTTCGAAGTCACCGCGGTAGCGGGAGCCGGCAACGAGCGAACCGAGGTCAAGCGTGTACAGCTGCTTGTCCTTGATGGTCTCCGGGACATCTCCGCGGACGATCGCCTGGGCGAGGCCTTCGACGACGGCTGTCTTACCGACGCCGGGCTCACCGATCAGCACCGGGTTGTTCTTGGTACGGCGGGAGAGGACCTGCATGACGCGTTCCATCTCCTGCTCGCGACCGATCACAGGGTCCAGCTTGTTCTCGCGGGCGGCCTGGGTAAGGTTGCGTCCGAACTGGTCAAGCACCACAGAACCTGCGGGGGTACCTTCCGGCTGGCCCTGGCCGGAGCCGCTGCCTGCGGTCTCCTTGCCCTGGTAGCCGGAGAGCAGCTGGATGACCTGCTGGCGGACCCGGTTCAGGTCTGCACCAAGCTTCACCAGCACCTGGGCGGCCACGCCTTCGCCTTCGCGAATGAGGCCGAGCAGGATGTGCTCAGTACCGATGTAGTTGTGGCCGAGCTGCAGTGCTTCACGAAGGGAAAGCTCAAGCACCTTCTTGGCACGCGGCGTGAAGGGGATGTGACCGGACGGGGCTTGCTGGCCCTGGCCGATGATCTCCTGCACCTGCTCGCGAACGCCATCGAGCGAAATGCTCAGGGACTCGAGCGCCTTGGCAGCAACGCCTTCACCCTCGTGGATCAGACCCAAGAGGATGTGCTCGGTACCGATGTAATTGTGGTTGAGCATCCGTGCCTCTTCTTGGGCAAGGACGACCACGCGACGGGCACGGTCCGTAAATCTCTCAAACATTTCGCCACACTCCTAGCTACGACGTACTTTGATGCTACGTGCCGGAGCAGCACTTTTGGAGCGTGTTCGCCACAGGGGAAACATGACGCCGTGGAGGAATAAAACCCGCACTTCCCCTTGACCCCGGCGGACTACGGTGACATCCTGCCGGCTGGCCGGCGGGGCTTCCCTCCGGACCGCGACTGAAATTCTCCAACAGCGCCCAAAGGGACGCCCTCCCAACTCCATGGGCGCAAGTCAACGCACCCTCGGGGCCGGGCGGGCCGGGGAGCATTTCCTTTGGGACGGGATGGCAGCCAACAATCCACAGCCCCGTTAAACAACCAATGCCCCGGCAGTGACTGCCGGGGCATTGAAGCGGTGAATCAGGAATTGGCCTTTTGGTAGGCTTCCTGAATTTCAGCCTGAATACGTCCGCGGCTGTTGACTGTGTAACCGTTATCACGGGCCCACTGCCGGATCTGCGCGGAATCCTGGTTGCGGGCCGGAGTAGCGCGACCCCGCGTCCCACGGCCGGAAGAAGTCTTCCGCGCCTTTGCCACAAATGGTTCCAGGGCCTTCCGAAGCGACGTAGCGTTTGCTGTGGACAGGTCCATTTCGTAGCTAACACCGTCCAGACCGAATCGGACAGTTTCGTCCGCAGATCCTTCATCCAGGTCATCGACGAGGATGATTTTTACTTTCTGTGCCATGAGTTGCCTCTCTTAGAGGGATGGATAATCAGAAATTCCCCGGGTTCCTTTGTCGATTATCGTTCACAGCAAGCACGCACGTCAAAGCACAATTGGATTCACGTGAAACTGGAACCCATTTAGGAGCCTATTTAGCGGCTGGACCTTCAGTTGCCGGCCCTGCGTTTTTTGAATTCGCTTCAGCTTGGGCGCGGGCTTCTGCCTGACGCTCGGATTTGTCTGCATTGAAGATCGACTTCATGGCAAACCAGAAGATCAAACCCACAACTACGGACGGCGCAAGGACTGCTATGTACTCCATGATCAGTGTCCTTCAGGCTTCAACAAGGGGAACAGAATCGTTTCGCGAATACCGGCCCCGGTGAACAGCATGACCAAACGGTCAATGCCGAGACCAATGCCACCCATGGGCGGTGCGCCGTATTCGAGGGCGCGGAGGAAGTCCTCGTCCAGCTGCATGGCTTCCTCATCACCGGCTGCGGAGCGGCGGGACTGCTCCGTGAGGCGTTCACGCTGGATGACGGGGTCGATGAGCTCGCTGAAGGCCGTACCGCGCTCCATGCCACCGATGATCAGGTCCCAGGCTTCGATCAGCCGTCCGTCTTCACGGTGCGGGCGGGCCAGCGGCTGCGCCGAGGGCGGGTAGTCGTAGACGAACGTCGGGTTCAGGAGGGTGGGTTCCACAATCTCGCCGAACAGCTCAACCACGATCTTCTCGGCATCCCATTTGGGATCAACCTTGACCTCGTGCTTGGCGGCAATTGCCAACAGTTCATCCACCGTGGTGTCC
Source organism: Arthrobacter sp. TmtSoilC79 (assembly GCF_059739405.1). NCBI lineage: Bacteria > Bacillati > Actinomycetota > Actinomycetes > Micrococcales > Micrococcaceae > Arthrobacter > Arthrobacter sp. TmtSoilC79. Next base: position 4,552,146 of record NZ_AP046051.1, read on the forward strand.
GGAGTAATTTCCACACCCACTGCTTCGGAAATACCGGGGTAAACCGAAACCCAGGCCCATTCGCCGTCGAGGTTGATTTCGCCGGCGTCAGTCTGGATGGTACGGGTGCCCACGACGTCCGCGACATTCAGGATGATTTCCTTCATGCGTTCGGCCATGACGAACTGGTCCGCCCAGGCTTCATAGCATTCCAGGGTGGTGAATTCGGGGCTGTGGGTGGAATCCACGCCTTCATTGCGGAAAACGCGGCCCATGTCGTAGACACGGTCAATGCCACCCACTACCGCACGCTTGAGGAAGAGCTCGGTTGCAATGCGCAGGGTCATCTTCTGGTCGAACGCGTTCATGTGCGTTTCGAACGGACGGGCCGTGGCACCGCCGTGAACCAGCTGAAGGATGGGGGTCTCAACCTCCACGTAACCATGGCTGTCCAAGGTATCGCGGACGGAGCGGGTGATTGCTGCGCGCTTGTAGACCATCTCGCGCGCTTCGTCGCGGACCATGAGGTCCACGTAGCGCTGGCGAACGCGGGTTTCCTCGTTCAGTTCGGCGTGCAGCACCGGAAGGGGCCGCAGCGCCTTGGAGGCCATGGACCAGGAGTCCGCCATGACAGACAGCTCGCCGCGGCGGGAGGAGATGACCTCGCCCTTGATGAACACGTGGTCGCCCAGGTCCACCAGGGCCTTCCATTCGGCGAGCGCTTCCTCGCCGACGTTGGCGAGGCTCAGCATGGCCTGCAACCGGACGCCCTTACCGTCCACGCCGCCCTCCTGGAGGGTGGCGAAGCACAGCTTTCCGGTGTTGCGGATGAACACGACGCGCCCGGTCACGCCAACGACGTCGCCTGTGGTTTCATCGGCTTCCAAGTGTGCGTATTTCCCGCGGATTTCACTGAGGGAATGGGTCCGTTCAACACCTACCGGATAAGCCTCTGTGCCGCGCTCGATCAGCTTGGCGCGCTTTTCCATACGGATGCGCATCTGCTCGCTGGCGTCGATGGGCTCTGCGGAGGTGTTCAGGGCTGGGGTGTTTGCGGAAGTCACAGTCCTTAAGTTTACCGGTGATTGCGCGCCTTCACTTCCGGGCCGCAAATCAGGCAAACGCATAGACTCGGGGCTGTGGAGACATGGACAGTTGAAACGATCGACGGCGGCGGGCAGCTTGAGGTGCACACCTTCCGGCCCGCGTCCGGCGCCTCAATTCCCGGTTCGAAAGCGCCTGCTGAACCGGCCGGCGTCGTGCTTATCCATGGCACTTTGGTGACGGACTCACTGTACTGGTCGTTTGCGCGGACCCTGAGCGTGATCCTTGGACGCCCTGTCCACAGCTACAACCGGCGCGGGCGCGGCAAATCTGCCCCGCAGCCGCCCGGCTATTCCGTTGAGACCGAAATCTCAGACCTTCACTCAGTGATGGAGAAGACCGGCTCCACAGACGTCGTGGGGCACAGTTACGGCGGCTTCGTTGCGCTGCAGGCAGCGAGGCAGGGCCGGATCAAGAAACTGGTCACCTACGACGCCGCGGTTTCCCTCTCCGGCAACCTCAGCAGCAGATGGCGTCCCGAGCTTGAAGAAGCAGTCACCGCCGGGCAGTTGGACAACGCCTGGGCGCATCTGGTGCAGGGGCTGGGGACAGCGGGGCCAATTTCCTACCTGCCCATGGGGGCGCTGCGTACGCTCAGTGTCCTGTCTGCCCGGACCCGCTTGGGTTTGGAGATGCGGTCCTTGCTCCCTACCGCAGTCACTGAAATGCGGGCGGTCCTGGACGCCGACGCGCAACTTCACGACTTCATGAAGCTCTCCACGCCCATCCTCATGCTCAGCGGCGGTTGGAGTCCGTCGTATTTCGCGGAAACCGGGCGGACCCTGGCTGGAGCGGTGCCGGCCATAAACTTTGCGGTGGTTCCCCTGCAGTTCCATGAGGGGCCGTTGCGTCCCGGTAAGCGCCTCGCCGTCAGGATTGCGCGGTTCCTTTCGGGCACCATGGTCCACGGCGGACCCACCGATGCCGCCTAGGATGTTCCGGTGAAGGAACGCGATATTCAGACGCACGACGGCGGACGGCTCGCCTTGTACAGCTACGGCGCCGAAGAGGCCCCCGGGGAACGCCGGGTTGTGCTGATCGGCGGCGCTTTCCTCACTGCCCTCATATACCGGCCGTTCTCCATAGCCTTGGCCAAGGGCCTGGGAGACGGCTGGGCGGTGGACGTGTACGACCGCCGCGGCAGGGGTAAATCCACCGAACAACCCAACCACTACTCCATGGATACGGAAATCGCCGATGTCCGCACCATCATGGACGCCACCGGCGCACGGAACATTTTTGGCCACAGCCTGGGTGGCTCCGTGGCGCTGAATGCCGCGCAGGCCTTTGCCGGCACCCGTCACCAGCCGGACAAACTTGCTGTCTACGACGCTGCCGTGAACATCGACGGCAGCATGGACACGGACTGGCTTGCCGGGTTCGAGGACTCCGTCAACAAGGGCGATGTTGGGCTGGCCCTGGCCCGGATGAAGCGCGGGATGCAGCCCGGAACTGCCTTGGCCCGGGTTCCCGAGCCGATTCTGGCGGGTCTCATGGCTGTGGTGTCGCGGACCAAAGTGAACAAGCTTTTCCGCGAGCTCATGCCTTCAGGCGTAGGTGAGCTGAAGGCAGCCTTCGAAGCCGCGGATACTCCGACCGATTTCTCCGTCCTGCCATCCAGCACGCACTTCATGGTGGGCAAGAAAAGCCCGCAGTTCTACAAGGTCACCGCAGCGCGGTTGAACAGGGCGGTTCCCGGCAGCACGCTGGAGGTCTCTCCCAAGGGATTCCACGGGTCCATCCCTGCAGCCGTCAACGAGCTGGTGACCGATATTTCGGACTACTTCAAGCGCTGAGGCCTTTTCCACACCGGCTCCTTTTTCCACATAGGGGCAGGGATGCTGCTTGCATTCAGGTCGCTCGGCTAGGCTCGAGTCATGACGCGCGACATCATCATGACCCCCGACGGCGGACATCTCGAAGTACTCACCACAGGCGGTGAGCTGGCAGCAGCAGGCTCCGGCGTCGTCGTCGTTCCGGCCTCCATGGTGACGGCCGCCGATTACACGCGTTTCGCGCAAAAGCTAAGTGAAGCCCTGGGACGTCCCGTCCATACGTTCAACCGGCGCGGACGTGGCGATTCATCCCCACAGTCCGAGGATTACACCCTCGAGGCCGACATCCGGGACCTGGACGCGGTCATGAAGCACACGTCCAGCACGGACGTCTTTGGACACAGCTTCGGTGGTGCCGTAGCGCTGCACGCCGCACGCACCCTGCCGGTGGAAAGACTGGCCGTGTACGATCCCGCGGTGTCCGTCAACCACAGCGTCAAAGCAGACTGGACACCCGATTATGAACGCGCGACGGCGGCCGGAGACTACGATCGCGCCCTCGCCATCCTCATCAAGGGAGTGGAAACCGGTGGCGCCTTCGCCAGAATGCCCCTGTCCATGTTGACCCTGGCGAACAAGCTTGCCGCCGGGACACCCCTGGGCAAGCAGATGCGCGAGCTGATGACCTGTGGCGTCCGTGAAATCAAGGCCGTCATCGCCGCGGACATGCCGGCCGAACCATTCGTTGAGCTTCCGTTGGAAACCTTGATCGTGGTGGGCGAAAAGAGCCCCGCATACTTCGGTGTTGCCTGCGGCCAAATTCACGACATCCTGTCCGGATCCAGCTACACCATCCTCCCCGGGTACGGCCATGACGGGCCCAACAAGGCCCCGGACAAGCTGGTCTCGGAGCTGTCGGAGTTCTTCTCAGGCTAGCCAAGCTGGATCGCAGCGATCCCGGCCACGGCCACAACCGTCAGGCCAAGCCGAAGCCGGCTGAACCCGGAGCTGTCGGAATTCTTCCCAGGCTAGCCAAGCTGGATCGCGGCGATCCCGGCCACGGCCACAACCGTCAGGCCAAGCCGAAGCCGGCTGAACCTTTCATTGAAGAATACGGCGCCGATGACGCCTGCAAGGAGGACACTGGTTTCGCGGAGCGCCGACACCAAGGCCAGCGGTGCCAGGCTCTGTGCCCAAACGACGATCCCGTAAGCCAGCATCGACACCAGTCCCCCGACGAATCCCGGCTTCCAGTACCGCATCACACGCTGCGGGAAGGAACGGCGATCGGCGGCCATTCGCCAGCAAACCACGGGAATCAGGAAACCCTGCAGCAGGAACAGCCACGAGACATAGGCCATCGGCTGCCCGGAAACCCGGACTCCCACACCGTCAACCAAGGTATAGGCCGCAATGGCCGCTCCAGTGAGCACGGCAAAAAGGGTACCTTTACGGTTCCTGCCCGGCCCGGCCGCTGCGCCCTGTCGTATCAGGGCAAGGCTAAGCAATGAGCCAGCGACCACTGCCACCCCCGTCAGCTGCCAAAGGCTCAATCTCTCGGCAAGCACGGTGGTGGCAATGACCGTGACCAGAAGCACGGCAAGGCCCCGGGCCAACGGATAGACCTGGGAAAAGTCGCCGTGCCTGTACGAGGTGGTCAACAGGATCAGGTAGCAGGTCTGCAAGGCAGCCGAGGCCACCACAAAGGGCCATGATTCCTGCACGGGAACTCCGAACACCGCCGCCCCCAACAACCCGGACGCCAGATAGGCCAGGGCAATCATGGTCGATGAAGCAAGTCGGTCCGGGATTGCCTTTGCCAGGGCGTTCCAGATGCTGTGCAGGACCGCCGCCCAGAGGACTGCGGCCGTCACCACAACGGTCAACGGAGAGCTGCTGTGCGGGCAGGCGGCTCCGGGGCGGCACCCCGGGTAGGCAGTTCCTCCGCGGTCCCCGGGGCGGCACTCCGGGTAGGCAGTTCCTCCGCGGTCCCCGGGGCGGCACTCCGGGTAGGCAGTTCCTCCGCGGTCCCCGGGGCGGCACCCCGGGTAGGCAGTTCCTCCGCGGTCCCCGGGGCGGCACCCCGGGTAGGCAGTTCCTCCGCGGTCCCCGGGGCGGGCGTCCCCGGCACGGGACTCCGGGCGGGCGGCTCCGGGGCCAGCTGCTCCGGCGCCAGCTGCTCCGGTCCTGCACACCGGGCACCGAACGGAACACCCCCCGCGGCTCCTGCAGTTACGCCAAATGCGGCGAGCACCTGGGTAAAAATGTCCGCGTGGTCCACGGCCTTGACGTCCTCCGGCACGCTTGCTCCGCACGCCGCGATCCAGGCAGTGCGCTCTTCCTCGCTCCAGCCCCCGTGTCCGCCGGCATCCAAGTGCCCGTGGTCGGTGACCACAATGATGGTCCAGACTTCGTTCCGGCGATTGGGTCTGGCCTTGATGGCTTCCAGCAGCGTCATGAGTCGCATGTCGCAGTTTTGAATAGCCAAGACATAGCCGGACCCCGTGCCGTTGTTATGTGCTTCAACATCCGCCTGGCCAAAGTACACAAAGGACGCCGAGATGTCCTCCTTCTCCAACCGCCCGGCTGCGTACCTTGCGACAGCGTCATCGGCACTTGCCCAACTGCCGCCGTCGTTGGCTTCCTCAGGGTCCTTGTCCGGCACCCAACCGCGGGAGGAGAAGAGCGGTCCACACGCAGTGGGCGCCGCCACCGGAAGCCAACTGGCAGCGATCATGGTGCGGGACCCCGGACGTGACGCGCGAAGCACCGCCGTGAAGTCCTGGAAATCAGCCAACTCCGGCGGATGCACACTGTTGCCGGTTACCTTGTGCCGGTCCGCGTAAACACCGGTGGCCACCGTGGCCCAAACCGGACCGGAAATGGTGACGTTCCTGGGGTGAACTGTCACTGGGAGGAGGAAACCTCCGCGGGCGATACAGTCCACAGCGGGAGTGGCCGCGGACAGGAGGGAGTCGTAACGGACACCGTCAATTCCGACGACCAGGACGTGGGGTTCTCTCTTCACAGCCAAGACGGTACGTGGATTCGTCGTCGACTCATAGGAGGGAGCGCCCCTGTCTATAGGAGACTTAGGCAATGCCTATGAATCTGACTCATCTCCGGGCGTTCCACCTCGTAGCGACACACGGCAGTTACGTCGCGGCGGCAGCAGCCGCAGGCGTGAGCCAACCAACCCTGTCCGAGCAGGTCCGCCTCCTGGAACGGCGCCACGGAGTACATCTGCTGCAACGATCGGGACGGTCCGTGGAACTGACGCCCTTGGGGAGCAAGATCCTGGTGATCACAGCGAGACTGTTCGGGGCCGAACTTGAGGCGGAGACCATTCTGGCCAAGGCCCGCAACGTCATGCAAGGAGAGCTGCGGTTCGGCACCGATGCGCCCATCAACGCAGTGGGCCTGCTGAGCATCTTCCGCCGGCAGAATCCCGGCGTCAATATCCAACTCATCAGCGGCAACTCCGCCGAAGTGCGCAAGCGGGTCCTGGCCGGAACTGTGGACGTCGGCATCATCGCTGACGAAACACCCCATCCTGACCTGGTGGCACGTGCCCTCGCAAAGCAGGACCTGGTTGCCTTCGTTCGCCAGGAGCATGCACTGGCCGGCAGCAAGATGATCCGGTTGCGGGACCTCGTGGAACATCCTCTGATCATTCGCGAGATCGGGTCGGTCACCCGCCGATCCATAGAAAACGCGCTCTCCAGCGCCCAACTCCAACCAACCGAAGTGCTCGAGACTGACAGCCGGGAAGCAGTCCACGCCGCCGTCATTGCAGGCTTGGGCATAGGTGTCATTGCGGAGGACGAGTTCAACGACGATCCACGGCTGGTTCTGCTGGACTTCGCCGATGCCATACCGCCCATCACTGAGTACCTGGTCTATCGGCAGGACAGGCAGCGAAGCCACGTGGTGGACGCGGTGTTGGAGTGTCTGGGTGGGTGATTGCTGGGCCGGCCTGTTGGCGGGCTGGGCCGGCTGTGGTGGTGAGCGGGGCTCCCTGTGGGTGACCGGGGCCGTGCTGTCTGGCTGGGGTTTTTGGTCCGTGTTGTGGTGGTTAAAGGGGAAGAGCCCCGACCTGTGGTCGGGGCTCTTGCCTAATGTGTGTCCGGCGGTGTCCTACTCTCCCACACCCTCCCGGGTGCAGTACCATCGGCGCTGTGGGTCTTAGCTTCCGGGTTCGGAATGGGACCGGGCGTTTCCCCCACGCTATGACCGCCGTAACCTTTTTACCCGTCCCGGTCTGACCGGACACCCTGTGTTGGGGGTGTGGTTGTCCTGGGTGGGAAGTTTGTGGTTACAACTGTGGTGCTTGGTTGTTATTCAGTTGTTTGGTTCCTGTGAACGGTTGTTGTTCGGGAACCACATAGTGGACGCGTGCAGTGTGTTTGTGTGGTGTAAGTTGTTGGCCTATTAGTACCGGTCAGCTTCACGAGTCTTTAGTCCTCGCTTCCACATCCGGCCTATCAACCCAGTGGTCTGGCTGGGGGCCTCTCACACATAATGTGTATGGAAATCTCATCTTGAAGCGAGCTTCCCGCTTAGATGCTTTCAGCGGTTATCCCATCCGAACGTAGCTAATCAGCGATGCACTTGGCAGTACAACTGACACACCAGAGGTTCGTCCGTCCCGGTCCTCTCGTACTAAGGACAGCCCTTCTCAAATTTCCTGCGCGCGCAGCGGATAGGGACCGAACTGTCTCACGACGTTCTAAACCCAGCTCGCGTACCGCTTTAATGGGCGAACAGCCCAACCCTTGGGACCTACTCCAGCCCCAGGATGCGACGAGCCGACATCGAGGTGCCAAACCATGCCGTCGATATGGACTCTTGGGCAAGATCAGCCTGTTATCCCCGAGGTACCTTTTATCCGTTGAGCGACGGCCATTCCACAATGTACCGCCGGATCACTAGTCCCGACTTTCGTCCCTGCTTGAGATGTCTCTCTCACAGTCAAGCTCCCTTGTGCACTTACACTCGACACCTGATTGCCAACCAGGCTGAGGGAACCTTTGGGCGCCTCCGTTACTTTTTAGGAGGCAACCGCCCCAGTTAAACTACCCATCAGGCACTGTCCCTGACCCGGATCACGGGCCGAAGTTAGATGTCCAAAGTGACCAGAGTGGTATTTCAACGATGACTCCACCCGAACTGGCGTCCGGGTTTCAACGTCTCCCACCTATCCTACACAAGCCACTCCGAACACCAATACCAAACTATAGTAAAGGTCTCGGGGTCTTTCCGTCCTGCTGCGCGTAACGAGCATCTTTACTCGTACTGCAATTTCGCCGAGTTTATGGTTGAGACAGCGGGGAAGTCGTTACTCCATTCGTGCAGGTCGGAACTTACCCGACAAGGAATTTCGCTACCTTAGGATGGTTATAGTTACCACCGCCGTTTACTGGGGCTTAAATTCTCAGCTTCGCCACCGAAGTGGCTAACCGGTCCTCTTAACCTTCCAGCACCGGGCAGGAGTCAGTCCGTATACATCGTCTTGCGACTTCGCACGGACCTGTGTTTTTAGTAAACAGTCGCTTCCCCCTGGTCTCTGCGGCCCACACCCGCTCACGGAGAGCAAGTCTCCATCACGGGGCAGGCCCCCCTTCTCCCGAAGTTACGGGGGCATTTTGCCGAGTTCCTTAACCATAATTCTCTCGATCGCCTTGGTATTCTCTACCTGATCACCTGTGTCGGTTTGGGGTACGGGCGGCTAAAACCTCGCGTCGATGCTTTTCTTGGCAGCATAGGATCACCGGATCCCCCCTTACGGGAGTCCCATCAGATCTCAGGCACGTGCTCGAAGCACACAGGAACGGATTTGCCTATCCCTGACCCTACATCCTTAGACCGGGGCAACCATCGCCCGGCCCGGCTACCTTCCTGCGTCACACCTGTTAATACGCTTACCTCCCAGGATCAGGTCCCGCGCTCGGCCAAAACCCACAACACCACAAGGGTGAGCGGGCAGGCTCCGGGCGGTTAGTATCCCCCGCTTGGCATGGGCGGTTTTTCGCCGGTACGGGAATATCAACCCGTTGTCCATCGACTACGCCTGTCGGCCTCGCCTTAGGTCCCGACTTACCCAGGGCAGATTAGCTTGACCCTGGAACCCTTGATCATTCGGCGGACGGGTTTCTCACCCGTCTTTCGCTACTCATGCCTGCATTCTCACTCGTGTAGGCTCCACCGCTGGTTTACACCGCGACTTCACTGCCCACACGACGCTCCCCTACCACTCCACACCCCTGAACCACGAAGGCTAGGGCAATGTGTGAAATCCACAACTTCGGCGGTGTACTTGAGCCCCGCTACATTGTCGGCGCGGAATCACTTGACCAGTGAGCTATTACGCACTCTTTCAAGGATGGCTGCTTCTAAGCCAACCTCCTGGTTGTCTTCGCAACTCCACATCCTTTCCCACTTAGCACACGCTTAGGGGCCTTAGTTGGTGGTCTGGGCTGTTTCCCTCTCGACTATGAAGCTTATCCCCCACAGTCTCACTGCTGCGCTCTCACTTACCGGCATTCGGAGTTTGGCTGACGTCAGTAACCTTGTAGGGCCCATCGGCCATCCAGTAGCTCTACCTCCGGCAAGAAACACGCAACGCTGCACCTAAATGCATTTCGGGGAGAACCAGCTATCACGGAGTTTGATTGGCCTTTCACCCCTACCCACAGCTCATCCCCTCCATTTTCAACTGAAGTGGGTTCGGTCCTCCACGACGTCTTACCGTCGCTTCAACCTGGCCATGGGTAGATCACTCCGCTTCGGGTCTAGATCACGCCACTACACTCGCCCTATTCAGACTCGCTTTCGCTACGGCTACCCCACACGGGTTAACCTCGCGACGTAACACTAACTCGCAGGCTCATTCTTCAAAAGGCACGCCGTCACCAGAATCAGACTGGCTCCGACGGATTGTAAGCACACGGTTTCAGGTACTGTTTCACTCCCCTCCCGGGGTACTTTTCACCTTTCCCTCACGGTACTGGTCCGCTATCGGTCATTAGGAAGTATTTAGGCTTATCAGGTGGTCCTGACAGATTCGCACGGGATTTCTCGGGCCCCGTGCTACTTGGGATACTCTCCAGGCTGCACACAACATTACGGTTACGGGGCTCACACCCTCTCTGGCCGGCCTTTCAAGACCGTTCACCTATGCACGCACATCACCCCACTGGTCCGGCAGAACCAGAACGGAAAGTCCCACAACCCCGCCCATGCAACGCCCGCCGGCTATCACACATGGAAACGGTTTAGCCTGATCCGCGTTCGCTCGCCACTACTAACGGAATCACTATTGTTTTCTCTTCCTGCGGGTACTGAGATGTTTCACTTCCCCGCGTTCCCCCCACGCACCCTATGTGTTCAGATGCGGGTCACACAATCACCTTGCAGCGTTGTGCGGGGTTTCCCCATTCGGACATCCTGGGATCAACGCTCGGTTATCAACTCCCCCAGGCTTATCGCAGATTCCTACGTCCTTCTTCGGCTCCTAATGCCAAGGCATCCACCGTGTGCCCTTAAAAACTTGACCACACAAGATCAATAAACTTACTCGAGAGAACCACGAGCCACTTGGGCCCAAGGTTCATTCATAAGAAATTGCTGTAGAAACACACACACCAACCACCCCCACCCACCCAAAAAAGGGAAGGACAAAAGGATAATCAGCCACCGTGCATGTTTCAGATGCTCGCGTCCACTATGTAGTTCTCAAACAACAACCCCATCAACCAGCCCCCCACCCACCACAACCCACACACCAACGTGCACGGACCATGACAAACAGACAAGGAAAACCGGAAGCAGGAACAAAAGAAACACCAGAAGATGCCCCCCTGCATTGCTGCAAAAAGGTCCTGTTGCCTCAGGACCCAACAGTGCGCCAAACACAACCCACCAACCACGCCCCAGCAGCGTTCCACACACCCCACACCCCCCAAAAGAAGGACACAAGATGCCGTACTAACACCAGGACACAACCAGCAAAGGCCATGCCAAAAAATGATTTGTTGATATTCCACCCATGAGCACCCACCGCAGAACAAACGCCTGCGCAATGGGCAACACTGGCAACCCGTCATCCACCCATGCAGGCAAACAACACGACTGCTAGCAGCTCCTTAGAAAGGAGGTGATCCAGCCGCACCTTCCGGTACGGCTACCTTGTTACGACTTAGTCCCAATCGCCGGTCCCACCTTCGACGGCTCCCCCCACAAGGGTTAGGCCACCGGCTTCGGGTGTTACCAACTTTCGTGACTTGACGGGCGGTGTGTACAAGGCCCGGGAACGTATTCACCGCAGCGTTGCTGATCTGCGATTACTAGCGACTCCGACTTCATGGGGTCGAGTTGCAGACCCCAATCCGAACTGAGACCGGCTTTTTGGGATTAGCTCCACCTCACAGTATCGCAACCCTTTGTACCGGCCATTGTAGCATGCGTGAAGCCCAAGACATAAGGGGCATGATGATTTGACGTCGTCCCCACCTTCCTCCGAGTTGACCCCGGCAGTCTCCTATGAGTCCCCGCCATAACGCGCTGGCAACATAGAACGAGGGTTGCGCTCGTTGCGGGACTTAACCCAACATCTCACGACACGAGCTGACGACAACCATGCACCACCTGTAAACCGACCGCAAGCGGGGCACCTGTTTCCAGGTATTACCGGTTCATGTCAAGCCTTGGTAAGGTTCTTCGCGTTGCATCGAATTAATCCGCATGCTCCGCCGCTTGTGCGGGCCCCCGTCAATTCCTTTGAGTTTTAGCCTTGCGGCCGTACTCCCCAGGCGGGGCACTTAATGCGTTAGCTACGGCGCGGAAAACGTGGAATGTCCCCCACACCTAGTGCCCAACGTTTACGGCATGGACTACCAGGGTATCTAATCCTGTTCGCTCCCCATGCTTTCGCTCCTCAGCGTCAGTTACAGCCCAGAGACCTGCCTTCGCCATCGGTGTTCCTCCTGATATCTGCGCATTTCACCGCTACACCAGGAATTCCAGTCTCCCCTACTGCACTCTAGTCTGCCCGTACCCACTGCAGAACCGGAGTTGAGCCCCGGTCTTTCACAGCAGACGCGACAAACCGCCTACGAGCTCTTTACGCCCAATAATTCCGGATAACGCTTGCGCCCTACGTATTACCGCGGCTGCTGGCACGTAGTTAGCCGGCGCTTCTTCTGCAGGTACCGTCACTTTCGCTTCTTCCCTACTGAAAGAGGTTTACAACCCGAAGGCCGTCATCCCTCACGCGGCGTCGCTGCATCAGGCTTGCGCCCATTGTGCAATATTCCCCACTGCTGCCTCCCGTAGGAGTCTGGGCCGTGTCTCAGTCCCAGTGTGGCCGGTCACCCTCTCAGGCCGGCTACCCGTCGTCGCCTTGGTAGGCCATTACCCCACCAACAAGCTGATAGGCCGCGAGTCCATCCAAAACCACAAAAGCTTTCCACCCCCCACCATGCGATGAGGAGTCATATCCGGTATTAGACCCAGTTTCCCAGGCTTATCCCAGAGTCAAGGGCAGGTTACTCACGTGTTACTCACCCGTTCGCCACTAATCCCCCAGCAAGCTGGGATCATCGTTCGACTTGCATGTGTTAAGCACGCCGCCAGCGTTCATCCTGAGCCAGGATCAAACTCTCCGTTGAAGTAAAACAAATCAAACAGACACAACCACACCCACCGGAAATAACGACAGGACGCGGCTGCACAAAATTCGAAACCAGCTGAAAACCAGACCACCACACACGGGGGTGCGCAGCAATCCGGCCATAATTTCAACCAATCAATAAAACAATCGGCATCAACAAACTTGGCACACTATTGAGTTCTCAAACAACAGACCCCCCAAAACATCACCCACAGCACACCACACAAAGCAGCGCACCCAACAGGGCCATTGGAAAAGAAGAGTTATTTTTGGCCGCCTACCGAACCGTACACACCTTCCGGCTTTCCGTTTCGCACCCGGCGACTCAGAAAACAATACACGCCCCCAACCCCCAACGCAAATCCACCCCACACGCCACCCCACCCACACCCAACCACCCACACAACCCCCACCAAACCGCCGTCGAACACCAACCCCCACCAACAGCAGGTAGCCGACAGTTGCCGGGCCCGATGTGTGCCACGTCCGCGGTCACAAGAGGTGGGACCCATGACGTCGACTCCACCTGGTGGGAGGATGGAAAGCATGGAACTGCACATCACCGGAGATGCCGCCGCCGACCAACTGCTCACCGACGACGCCTTTGCGTTGCTCACAGGCATGCTGCTCGATCAACAAGTCACCATGGAGTCGGCCTTTGCCGGTCCGGAGAAGATCCGCTCCCGGCTCGGGTCGCTGGAACCTGCTGTCATCGCAGAGCACGACCCCGCCGGCTTCGTTGAGGTCTTCAAGGAGAAGCCGGCAGTCCATCGCTTCCCTGGATCGATGGCCGGCAGAGTGCAGGCCCTGGCTGAAACGGTGCACAGCGATTGGAACGGGGATGCCGCAGCAATTTGGACCCGTGGCAACCCTGATGGTCCCGAGGTACTCCGCCGGCTGAAGGCATTGCCAGGCTTCGGCGAACAGAAGGCGAAGATCTTCCTGGCGCTGTTGGGCAAGCAGTGCGGTCTACAAGCCCAGGGGTGGCGTGAAGCCGCCGGCCACTACGGCGAGGAAGGAGCGTACTTGTCCGTGGCCGACATCGTCGATCCACAGTCCTTGATCAAAGTACGCGCCAGCAAGCAAGCGGCCAAGGCAGCTGCAAAGGCTGCGAAGTCATCCGGTGCTTGATTCGTCAGGAACTCGACCGCCAGCGAGGTGACACTGCACGGGAGTGCTGGGCTGCCTCTGCTGGCACGGTCACCCGGCTATAGCCCGTTGTCCGTCAAGCTCAGCTGGTAATGGATGCAGGGACGTCCCGAGTCTTCGAAGACTCCGTGACCTGCAGCCTTCCAACCGGCCGCTTCGTACAGCTTCCGCGCAGGCAGGTTGTCACTCACAACCCTGAGCGAGGCCGAGGTAAAACCCTCTGTTATGAGCCCCCGAGTGATGTTGGCCGGCAAGGCGCGCCCCACTCCACGGGCCTGGATGGACGGGTTCACGGCAAGCAGCGAGAGGTGGGCCGTGCGGGAGGAACCTCCCTGAGTGTCTTCCAAGACCAGTGCAAACCCGCTGATCGCTGACCGGCTTTCCACGATCGAAAGGACGCTCCCCGGGGAGGTTAGTTTCGTCAACGCCTTGCGTTTCACGTCGGGATCCGGGCGTGTGCCATCACGAAAGGCAATTGCCTGCATCCATAGGTCTGCATACCCTGGGTGGTCTTCCGCATTCCCCGAACGGAAAGTCCATGACGGCAGTGACTGCGTGTTTCGGTCCATCTCTTCCATCCCGACGTCGGCAGTGAAGAACAAGCCGTACTCAGCTTAAGACTGCCCTTCGGGGCGGATGCTGTTCGGACCAATGGGACAAGCCTGGTTCCTGGCGACTTGCCTGGTTTGGTTTGCCGTGTGGTGGTTAAAGGGGAAGAGCCCCGACCTTGGGTCGGGGCTCTTGCCTAATGTGTGTCCGGCGGTGTCCTACTCTCCCACACCCTCCCGGGTGCAGTACCATCGGCGCTGTGGGTCTTAGCTTCCGGGTTCGGAATGGGACCGGGCGTTTCCCCCACGCTATGACCGCCGTAACCTTTTTACCCGTCCCGGTCTGGCCGGACACCCTGTGTTGGGGTGTGGTTGTCCTGGGTGGGAAGTTTGTGGTTACAACTGTGGTGCTTGGTTGTTATTCAGTTATTTGGTTCCGGCAACCCGTGGTGGGTTGTTGTTCGGGAACCACATAGTGGACGCGTGCAGTGTGTTGTGTGGTGTAAGTTGTTGGCCTATTAGTACCGGTCAGCTTCACGAGTCTTTAGTCCTCGCTTCCACATCCGGCCTATCAACCCAGTGGTCTGGCTGGGGGCCTCTCACACATAATGTGTATGGAAATCTCATCTTGAAGCGAGCTTCCCGCTTAGATGCTTTCAGCGGTTATCCCATCCGAACGTAGCTAATCAGCGATGCACTTGGCAGTACAACTGACACACCAGAGGTTCGTCCGTCCCGGTCCTCTCGTACTAAGGACAGCCCTTCTCAAATTTCCTGCGCGCGCAGCGGATAGGGACCGAACTGTCTCACGACGTTCTAAACCCAGCTCGCGTACCGCTTTAATGGGCGAACAGCCCAACCCTTGGGACCTACTCCAGCCCCAGGATGCGACGAGCCGACATCGAGGTGCCAAACCATGCCGTCGATATGGACTCTTGGGCAAGATCAGCCTGTTATCCCCGAGGTACCTTTTATCCGTTGAGCGACGGCCATTCCACAATGTACCGCCGGATCACTAGTCCCGACTTTCGTCCCTGCTTGAGATGTCTCTCTCACAGTCAAGCTCCCTTGTGCACTTACACTCGACACCTGATTGCCAACCAGGCTGAGGGAACCTTTGGGCGCCTCCGTTACTTTTTAGGAGGCAACCGCCCCAGTTAAACTACCCATCAGGCACTGTCCCTGACCCGGATCACGGGCCGAAGTTAGATGTCCAAAGTGACCAGAGTGGTATTTCAACGATGACTCCACCCGAACTGGCGTCCGGGTTTCAACGTCTCCCACCTATCCTACACAAGCCACTCCGAACACCAATACCAAACTATAGTAAAGGTCTCGGGGTCTTTCCGTCCTGCTGCGCGTAACGAGCATCTTTACTCGTACTGCAATTTCGCCGAGTTTATGGTTGAGACAGCGGGGAAGTCGTTACTCCATTCGTGCAGGTCGGAACTTACCCGACAAGGAATTTCGCTACCTTAGGATGGTTATAGTTACCACCGCCGTTTACTGGGGCTTAAATTCTCAGCTTCGCCACCGAAGTGGCTAACCGGTCCTCTTAACCTTCCAGCACCGGGCAGGAGTCAGTCCGTATACATCGTCTTGCGACTTCGCACGGACCTGTGTTTTTAGTAAACAGTCGCTTCCCCCTGGTCTCTGCGGCCCACACCCGCTCACGGAGAGCAAGTCTCCATCACGGGGCAGGCCCCCCTTCTCCCGAAGTTACGGGGGCATTTTGCCGAGTTCCTTAACCATAATTCTCTCGATCGCCTTGGTATTCTCTACCTGATCACCTGTGTCGGTTTGGGGTACGGGCGGCTAAAACCTCGCGTCGATGCTTTTCTTGGCAGCATAGGATCACCGGATCCCCCCTTACGGGAGTCCCATCAGATCTCAGGCACGTGCTCGAAGCACACAGGAACGGATTTGCCTATCCCTGACCCTACATCCTTAGACCGGGGCAACCATCGCCCGGCCCGGCTACCTTCCTGCGTCACACCTGTTAATACGCTTACCTCCCAGGATCAGGTCCCGCGCTCGGCCAAAACCCACAACACCACAAGGGTGAGCGGGCAGGCTCCGGGCGGTTAGTATCCCCCGCTTGGCATGGGCGGTTTTTCGCCGGTACGGGAATATCAACCCGTTGTCCATCGACTACGCCTGTCGGCCTCGCCTTAGGTCCCGACTTACCCAGGGCAGATTAGCTTGACCCTGGAACCCTTGATCATTCGGCGGACGGGTTTCTCACCCGTCTTTCGCTACTCATGCCTGCATTCTCACTCGTGTAGGCTCCACCGCTGGTTTACACCGCGACTTCACTGCCCACACGACGCTCCCCTACCACTCCACACCCCTGAACCACGAAGGCTAGGGCAATGTGTGAAATCCACAACTTCGGCGGTGTACTTGAGCCCCGCTACATTGTCGGCGCGGAATCACTTGACCAGTGAGCTATTACGCACTCTTTCAAGGATGGCTGCTTCTAAGCCAACCTCCTGGTTGTCTTCGCAACTCCACATCCTTTCCCACTTAGCACACGCTTAGGGGCCTTAGTTGGTGGTCTGGGCTGTTTCCCTCTCGACTATGAAGCTTATCCCCCACAGTCTCACTGCTGCGCTCTCACTTACCGGCATTCGGAGTTTGGCTGACGTCAGTAACCTTGTAGGGCCCATCGGCCATCCAGTAGCTCTACCTCCGGCAAGAAACACGCAACGCTGCACCTAAATGCATTTCGGGGAGAACCAGCTATCACGGAGTTTGATTGGCCTTTCACCCCTACCCACAGCTCATCCCCTCCATTTTCAACTGAAGTGGGTTCGGTCCTCCACGACGTCTTACCGTCGCTTCAACCTGGCCATGGGTAGATCACTCCGCTTCGGGTCTAGATCACGCCACTACACTCGCCCTATTCAGACTCGCTTTCGCTACGGCTACCCCACACGGGTTAACCTCGCGACGTAACACTAACTCGCAGGCTCATTCTTCAAAAGGCACGCCGTCACCAGAATCAGACTGGCTCCGACGGATTGTAAGCACACGGTTTCAGGTACTGTTTCACTCCCCTCCCGGGGTACTTTTCACCTTTCCCTCACGGTACTGGTCCGCTATCGGTCATTAGGAAGTATTTAGGCTTATCAGGTGGTCCTGACAGATTCGCACGGGATTTCTCGGGCCCCGTGCTACTTGGGATACTCTCCAGGCTGCACACAACATTACGGTTACGGGGCTCACACCCTCTCTGGCCGGCCTTTCAAGACCGTTCACCTATGCACGCACATCACCCCACTGGTCCGGCAGAACCAGAACGGAAAGTCCCACAACCCCGCCCATGCAACGCCCGCCGGCTATCACACATGGAAACGGTTTAGCCTGATCCGCGTTCGCTCGCCACTACTAACGGAATCACTATTGTTTTCTCTTCCTGCGGGTACTGAGATGTTTCACTTCCCCGCGTTCCCCCCACGCACCCTATGTGTTCAGATGCGGGTCACACAATCACCTTGCAGCGTTGTGCGGGGTTTCCCCATTCGGACATCCTGGGATCAACGCTCGGTTATCAACTCCCCCAGGCTTATCGCAGATTCCTACGTCCTTCTTCGGCTCCTAATGCCAAGGCATCCACCGTGTGCCCTTAAAAACTTGACCACACAAGATCAATAAACTTACTCGAGAGAACCACGAGCCACTTGGGCCCAAGGTTCATTCATAAGAAATTGCTGTAGAAACACACACACCAACCACCCCCACCCACCCAAAAAAGGGAAGGACAAAAGGATAATCAGCCACCGTGCATGTTTCAGATGCTCGCGTCCACTATGTAGTTCTCAAACAACAACCCCATCAACCAGCCCCCCACCCACCACAACCCACACACCAACGTGCACGGACCATGACAAACAGACAAGGAAAACCGGAAGCAGGAACAAAAGAAACACCAGAAGATGCCCCCCTGCATTGCTGCAAAAAGGTCCTGTTGCCTCAGGACCCAACAGTGCGCCAAACACAACCCACCAACCACGCCCCAGCAGCGTTCCACACACCCCACACCCCCCAAAAGAGGACACAAGATGCCGTACTAACACCAGGACACAACCAGCAAAGGCCATGCCAAAAAATGATTTGTTGATATTCCACCCATGAGCACCCACCGCAGAACAAACGCCTGCGCAATGGGCAACACTGGCAACCCGTCATCCACCCATGCAGGCAAACAACACGACTGCTAGCAGCTCCTTAGAAAGGAGGTGATCCAGCCGCACCTTCCGGTACGGCTACCTTGTTACGACTTAGTCCCAATCGCCGGTCCCACCTTCGACGGCTCCCCCCACAAGGGTTAGGCCACCGGCTTCGGGTGTTACCAACTTTCGTGACTTGACGGGCGGTGTGTACAAGGCCCGGGAACGTATTCACCGCAGCGTTGCTGATCTGCGATTACTAGCGACTCCGACTTCATGGGGTCGAGTTGCAGACCCCAATCCGAACTGAGACCGGCTTTTTGGGATTAGCTCCACCTCACAGTATCGCAACCCTTTGTACCGGCCATTGTAGCATGCGTGAAGCCCAAGACATAAGGGGCATGATGATTTGACGTCGTCCCCACCTTCCTCCGAGTTGACCCCGGCAGTCTCCTATGAGTCCCCGCCATAACGCGCTGGCAACATAGAACGAGGGTTGCGCTCGTTGCGGGACTTAACCCAACATCTCACGACACGAGCTGACGACAACCATGCACCACCTGTAAACCGACCGCAAGCGGGGCACCTGTTTCCAGGTATTACCGGTTCATGTCAAGCCTTGGTAAGGTTCTTCGCGTTGCATCGAATTAATCCGCATGCTCCGCCGCTTGTGCGGGCCCCCGTCAATTCCTTTGAGTTTTAGCCTTGCGGCCGTACTCCCCAGGCGGGGCACTTAATGCGTTAGCTACGGCGCGGAAAACGTGGAATGTCCCCCACACCTAGTGCCCAACGTTTACGGCATGGACTACCAGGGTATCTAATCCTGTTCGCTCCCCATGCTTTCGCTCCTCAGCGTCAGTTACAGCCCAGAGACCTGCCTTCGCCATCGGTGTTCCTCCTGATATCTGCGCATTTCACCGCTACACCAGGAATTCCAGTCTCCCCTACTGCACTCTAGTCTGCCCGTACCCACTGCAGAACCGGAGTTGAGCCCCGGTCTTTCACAGCAGACGCGACAAACCGCCTACGAGCTCTTTACGCCCAATAATTCCGGATAACGCTTGCGCCCTACGTATTACCGCGGCTGCTGGCACGTAGTTAGCCGGCGCTTCTTCTGCAGGTACCGTCACTTTCGCTTCTTCCCTACTGAAAGAGGTTTACAACCCGAAGGCCGTCATCCCTCACGCGGCGTCGCTGCATCAGGCTTGCGCCCATTGTGCAATATTCCCCACTGCTGCCTCCCGTAGGAGTCTGGGCCGTGTCTCAGTCCCAGTGTGGCCGGTCACCCTCTCAGGCCGGCTACCCGTCGTCGCCTTGGTAGGCCATTACCCCACCAACAAGCTGATAGGCCGCGAGTCCATCCAAAACCACAAAAGCTTTCCACCCCCCACCATGCGATGAGGAGTCATATCCGGTATTAGACCCAGTTTCCCAGGCTTATCCCAGAGTCAAGGGCAGGTTACTCACGTGTTACTCACCCGTTCGCCACTAATCCCCCAGCAAGCTGGGATCATCGTTCGACTTGCATGTGTTAAGCACGCCGCCAGCGTTCATCCTGAGCCAGGATCAAACTCTCCGTTGAAGTAAAACAAATCAAACAGACACAACCACACCCACCGGAAATAACGACAGGACGCGGCTGCACAAAATTCGAAACCAGCTGAAAACCAGACCACCACACACGGGGGTGCGCAGCAATCCGGCCATAATTTCAACCAATCAATAAAACAATCGGCATCAACAAACTTGGCACACTATTGAGTTCTCAAACAACAGACACTACCGGCACCACCCACACCCACCAGGGTCCAGGATCGCTCCGGAGCAACTTTTCAAACTTACCCGAACCAGCCGCACAAAGCAAACCAACCCCAGGCCTCCCACACCAACCCGGAAGCGCACCAAAGCACCACCGAAACCGGCAATCTGAAGGGAGTCTGTCACCATCATTTCCGCATCAGCGGCGGCGACTCGAATAACTTTACACGCGCCCCACCCCCACACCAAATCCACACCAACACCACCCAAAAACCCCGAAAACACAACGAAAACACCAACCCCACCCCCACAAAACACCCCCAAACACCAAAAACAAACCCCCGTGAACCCCATCACACAACACAACCCCCAAGACATGAGACGCGACGCGACGTGAGAGAGGACCCGCCCCCGACCCCGGGGGTTGTGAGAGAGGACCCGCCCCCAACCCCGGGGAAGTGAAAGAGCATCGGAAGGTGCAGGGACATCCGGCAGCGCGCATCCAAAGGAAGAACGACCAAGCGCACCCCAGAATGTCCCACCCGACCAGCCGCCAACCCAACCCCTGGGAAGTGAGCGGGCATCCGGCCCAAGACCGGGGGACGTGAGAGAAGATCCGCCCCCAACCCCAGGGGAAGTGAAAGAGCGTCGGAAGGTACAGGGACATCTGGCAGCCCGCGCCCAAGGGAAGAACGACCAATCGCACCAAGGAAGACCCCCATCCAAACAACAGCCACCCCGCAACCCGGGAGACATGAGAGAGGATCCACCCCAAACCCGGGGAAGTGCGAGAGCGTTGGGAAGGGGCGGAGGCATCCCGCAGCGCGCATCCAAAGGAGAAACGACCAGGCGCACCTAGGAAGAGCCCCGCCCAGCCGCCAGCCAAACCCGGGGGACATGAGAGAGGATCCGCCCCAAACCCGGGGGACGTGAGAGAGGATCCGCCCCCAAACCCAGGGGACATGAAGGAGCGTTGGGAAGGGGCGGGGGCATCCGGCAGCGCGCGCCCAAGACAAGAACGACCAAGCGCACCAAGGAAGAGCCCCATCCAAACAACAGCCACCCCGCAACCCGGGGGACATGAGAGAGGATCCACCCCAAACCCGGGGGACATGAGAGAGGATCCGCCCCAAACACGGGGGATGTGAGAGAGCGTTGGGGAGGGGCGGGGGCATCCGGCAGCGCGCGTCCAAGGGAGGAACGACCGAGCGCGCCGAGGATGGCCCCGTCCAACCAGCAGCGCGCCGAGGATGACGCGGCCCCTCCAGCAGTGCGGCCCAACCAGCAGCGGGCCCCCGCCCCTCTGGCAGCCAATCGAACCCGGGAGGCCATGCCGCGCAGCACCCTTAAACCCAACAGCGCTCCCCCACCGAAGTGGAGGAGCGCTGCAGGAAGACGGGAGAAGCGCGGGTCAGTGGCCCCCGTGTCCTCCGGCCCCTTCGGTCTTGCGCATCATGGCGCCGAGCACCACTGCCGCTACAGCGATCACTGTTGCGGCCAGGAAAGCTGCCTGCATCCCGGCCACCAGACCGGACGATGCCGAAACCACTGCGTAGATGGACACAAGCAGTGCCGTGCCGGCTGCACCGGAAACCTGTTGGGCGGTGCTGATGATCGCCGAACCGTGTGAGTAAAGGTGCGGCGGCAATGGGTTCAAGCCCGTGGTGAACGCCGGCGTGAACAGCAGTGCCAGTCCAAGGCTCAGGGTGACGTGCAAGGCGATGACCCAGCCGAGCGCGCTGCCTTCGTCCAGGCGGGAGAACTGCCACAGTGTCAGGACCATGAGCACGGAGCCGGAGACGGTGAGCGGAAGGGGACCTACTTTGTCGAAAATCCGTCCGATGACAGGGCCCAGCAAGCCCATGGCCAGACCACCGGGCAGCAATGCCAGTCCGGTCTCCAGCGGCTGAAGGTGCAAGGTGTTCTGCAGGTACAGCGGCAACAGGATCACGCCGCCGAACAGGGCCATCATGGCAACGACCATCAACAGTGTGGATACCGTGAACATCCGGAACTTGAAAGCGCGAAGATCCAGCAGCGGGGCGTCGGACTTCTGGAGCTTGAGCTGCCGGAAGACAAACAACGCAAGGCAGAGAACACCAACTACCAGTGCGATGACGGGAACAACCCCGGCCTCGGCGCCGCCAATCTGGCTGAGGCCGTACACCAGCCCACCGAAGGCGGGAACGGTGAGGATCACTGAAGGAACGTCCAGCGTGGTCTTCTCCCGTTCGCCCACGTTGGTGAGGTACTTGGCACCAATTGCGAACGCAGCCAGGGCAACCGGCAGCACGAACACGAACATGAAGCGCCACGAGAAGTTGTCCAGGATGATGCCGGAAACGGTGGGGCCCATGGCCGGAGCAACCGAAATGGCAATGCTGACGTTGCCCAGGACGGCACCGCGTTTGGACATGGGTACCAGCGTCAGGATGGTGGTCATGAGCAGCGGCAGCATGATGGCAGTACCGCCGGCCTGGACAATGCGCGCCAGCAACAACACCAGGAAGCCCGGCGCCAGAGCCGCAAGCAGCGTTCCGCCGCTGAATAGTCCCATGGCCAGCATGAACGCCCCGCGGGTGCTCATCCGCTGAAGGATGAACCCGGTGGTGGGAATGACAACTGCCATGGTCAGCATGAACCCGGTGGCCAGCCACTGCACGGTGGATGCACTGACTTGGAGGTCCGTCATGAGCCGCTGGAGGGCGACGTTCATGATGGTCTCGTTAAGGATCACCACGAAGGTTGCCACCAGGAGGGTGACAATCACCGTCACGGATTCACGTGACATCTTCCCGGACACAGGGGCTTGGGACGCCGGAACCTGCGGAGCCTGGGAAGCCGCCGGCTCTGCTGAGGCGACGGAACCGGATGCACCGGATTCAGGCTTTCCGTTGGCGTCGGACGTGACGTCGGTAGACATGAGGATTCCCCAAGGGTTGGATTTGGTGTCCGGCGATCGATGCCGGTGAAGACTAGAACAGTCTAAGCGCCCAAGCAATTCCCGTCAGCAGGAAAATTTCAAACGTCAGGAGAACAATGGGGCGTTATCAATCAGGCGTACCGGCCCCACCTTTGCCGCAATGATCGCCAGGCCTTCCCCGCGGAACGGAGTCTCCTTGCAGTTCTCGGCGAGCGGCTCCAGCGTGACGGGATCGACGACGTCGAAATAGTCCAGTTCCACCAGCGGTTGGGATTCAACAAGCGCGACGGCGGAGTCAAGGTCAAGCGGTTCGCGCGCGTTTGCACGGGACTCAATAAGGCGCAAAGCCCGCGAAAGGACGAGGGCAGCCTCGCGTTCCTCCCCGGAAAGGAACCTGTTGCGGCTCGAGAGCGCCAGTCCGTCTTCACTGCGGACAATGGGCACAGGAACTATCTCGACCGGAAAGTTCAGGTCCGCGACCATCCGCTTCACCAATGCCAGCTGCTGCGCGTCCTTCTGTCCGAAGTAAGCCCGGTAGGCCGCCGTCGTGCCGTCCGCTGCAGCACCTCCGGGAAGCCCGTAGTGCAGCAGCTTGGCCACCACCGTGAGGGCTCCGTCGAAGTGGCCGGGGCGCGAGGCACCCTCCCACTTTTCCCCCAGTGGTCCGGAGGTTACGCGAACCAGCGGCTGGCCGCCGGGGTAAACCTCGTCAACGGGCGGGGCGAAGACGAGGTCGACGCCTTCGGCATCCAGCAGGGCCATGTCGGCATCGAGCGTGCGCGGGTAGCGGTCCAGGTCAACGGCGTCGCCGAATTGCAGCGGGTTGACGAAGATGGTGGCCACCACGACGTCGTTCTCCGCCACGGCGGTCCGGGCAAGCGATGCGTGGCCAGAGTGCAGGGCGCCCATGGTGGGCACCAGGCCCTGCGAGTTTCCGCCCTTGGCAGCAAGGAGGCGGGCGCTTTCGGCGCGCAGTTCGGCTGCAGTGGTCACGAGTTTGATGGCCATGATGTTCAGTTTCCTTCCGGCGACTTGGGTTCGCCGCCCAGCGCCTCGTCAATCTCGTTCAGTTGTTCGGGCCGCAGGATCCCACGGTTTCCTGCCCGGCGCGCGGTGGCGCGTGCCATGGCCTGGTAGGCCGCGAGGACATCGCCGCCGGCACCGCCGTCGTACTCTTTCAGCGCCTGGGCGTGCGCGGAAACGGTACCAACATCCCCGCGCGCTACCGGACCGGTGAGTGCGGATTCGCCGGAGGCAAGGGCGTTCTCAAGCGTCGCGCGAAGCAACGGACCGAGCATCGATTCAGGGGATTCGACGCCGATCTCCCGCAGCATCTGGGATGCCTGGGCCACCAGCGTGACCATGTGGTTCGAGCTATGCGCGAGGGCTGCGTGGTAAAGGGTGCGGTCGGCTTCGGCAATCACCACGGGCTCGGCACCCATCTCCACCACCAATGCCTGGGCGATCGGCAGCATGGCCGCATCGGCGGTGACTCCAAAGGTGCAATCCATGAGCCGGGTCAAATCCAGGCTCATGCCCGTGAAGGTCATGGCGGGATGCAGCGCCAAGGGAATCGCGCCCGCAGCCCGGACAGGGTTCAGGATTCCCACGCCGAACCGGCCGGACGTATGGGCCACGAGTTGACCGGGCTGCCAGGCACCAAGCTTCGCCAGCCCCGCCACCAACTCGCCGAGGGCATCGTCCGGAACTGCCAACAACACCAGTTCCGAGCGTTCCACAATGTCCTGGATCTCCAGGACCGGAACACCCGGCAGCAGGTTTTCGGCACGCTCACGGCTCGCCTCGGACACCGCTGAAACGCCGACGACGGCGTGCTCGGCTGCGCGCAAAGCCGCACCCAATACGGCACCCACCTTACCGGCACCGATGATTCCGACTCCGAGTCGTCCTGGCCTAGCCATCGTGGCGGTCCTCCTGTTGCGGTGAAGTTTGGGATTGTTCCGGCTGGATTGGCAGGGCCGGCTTCGCGGATTGTGCCGGCTGGGGCGGCTGGACCGGCTGTTCCGGTTGAGCTGGTTGGGGCGGCTGTTCTGCTGCGGCTGCAACCTCCGGAGCCTGGGACGCCACCTGCGCCAGCCATTGCTCGCTGGTCTGCCGCTTCCGGGCTTCGCGGGCTCGGGCGGCCTGCTGATCGAACAGCTCCACAGCCTGCCCAACGCCAGCCTGGTACACCCGGGGTGAAACAGGTCCGGCGGTAGTGTGCAGGACCAGGTCGGCTACCCCGAAGCGGCGGGCCAACGGTCCCTGGTGAAGTGCCATGGACTGGGTCCGCTGATGTGGCACAAGGACCAGCATGCGCCACCACCGACCGGACCGGATCAACAGCGCTGTGCGTGTGGCAAGGAACCCATTGCGACGCCGGCCAAGAGGGGCCAGCCAGCGTGCACGGCGGGGAGTCGTGACAAAACCATCCGTCGGGGCAACATCCGGGCCGGCCGGAGCCAACCCATCCAGCCCGGCCGTGAAGACGCGCTCCGGGTCTTCAACTCCCGGATCCGGCAGCACCAAGGACATCATCCGCAAGACATCCGGCTTCATGCCGACGGGCAACAGCATGGTGCGGGCGGCACCCTCGGTGCTGCCCGAGACCCCATAGCCCGCCACGTTGACATGCATTCGATACCAGCCGAAGATCCTCCACAGGGGCGGCTGCGTCACCATGACTGCCTGAATGCGGCCGGGAGGCACAGTCTGCGCCTGCGTATCAAGGAGGCCATACCGCAGGCGGATGCCGTCCGGGGAAATTGCGGCCGTGAAGTTGTAGCCCTTGTTGAAGGAGTTCCAATACGCCGCACCAATGCCCAGAATGGCAGGGATGAGCGCCAGGAACAGTGTCTGGTTTTCCGTGAAAACGGAGATGGCAACCACTGCGGCAGCACCAACGAGGATCCCCACGGTTTGCTCGCTCAACACCAGCGAACCGATGAGCCGCGCAGGAGGGACGGACAGCACCACGTGCTCGGGCGCCTCAGGAATTTCCTCCTCCTGACCGGGCTCGCTGACAACACCGGCGGCCCGCGCCAGGATGGTGGCGCGGAGCTGCTTGGCCTGCGCCAGCGGGAGGTACGCCAACCGCACAGCCGACTCGCCGGCGTCGGCCACTTCAAACCTGAGTTCCGCGAGGCCGAAAATCCTCGCTAAGAGGGGCTGAACGATGTCAATTGCCTGGACTCTGTCCAAACGGGCCTGCCGTTGCTGCTTGAAAAGGAAGCCGGTGTTGACGCGGACGTACCCTTCAGCCACCTGGTAGCGCGTGAAATACCAGCTCAGGATGAAGCTGCCCACCGTCAATAGGAGCACCACGGCACCGCCGGCCAGAAGCCACGGCACCCGGCTGTTCAGGTTCGGATCCAGGACATCCCGGCCCTGCAGCATTCGTTCAAAAGCGTCACGGCCAAAGAAGAAACCGACGGCGGCAAGCGCCACCCAGCCACGGACAAAAGGCGACGCCGGGTGGACGCGGTTCCAATCGCCGTCGACCTTTGCTGCCGTCTTATCCGGCGGGCCAACCGCCGCAGTGTCTTCCGGGCTCACAGCCCGGCCAGCCTGGCTTCTCCACGGGCCGAAAGTTGCTCGCGCAGCCGCGCACCTTCCTCGGCGGGAAGTCCGGGGAGGTGTGCGTTGGTACCCGTGGAAGCCGTGTGGAGTTTGAGGGTGCACAGTCCCAGGCTGCGCTCGACCGGTCCCACTGCAACGTCCACGTACTGCATCCGGCCGTAAGGGACCACCATGGTGCGCTGGAAGAAGATGCCGCGGCGGATGAGGAGGTCGTCGTCGCGTTCCGCGTAGCCTATTGCGCGCACTTGGCGGGGAATCAGCACCAGCCGCCACAGCGCCAGGACAAGCATCACCGACGGAACAGCAATGGCCAGCCACAACGGCGGCCATCGCCACCATCCCAGGAGCACAAAAACAAGCGGCAAACTGAGGATCGCCAGCAACAGCACGTTGCCGATGGCCCATTCCACCAAGCGCACCGTGACGTACTTTGGGGAAACCCGCAGCCACTGGACGCCGGGGGGATCAATCGCCACGGTATGCATATTCGCCTTCACCCTTGGTTTCGCCGCGACGGGTCCCAGGTCCTGCAGAACCACCTTCAAGGTCCTCCGGCGGAATCCGGCAAAAACGCTCCACCACGAGTCCAACCACCACCATCACCACGCCACCTCCGCCCATCAACAGGGCGTTCCAAAGAATTCCTTCGCCGCCCCGCAAGCTGCCAATACGGAGGAGGTCCATCGAAATGCCGGCATGCCAGCCAAAGAGGAGCGTTCCCGCATAAGCGCAGGCTTGTGCAAGGACCAGCGTCCTGGCCGCCAGGATCGGGTTGAGCATGTTCTTCTTTTTGCCGTTGCGCCAGCGCAGCACACGGATCCCCATGATGAGCGTGAGACCGGCAATAACAGCCATGGTCACCAGCGCTGAGACCGGCAGGACCGGAGTGGGCATGCTGTACCGGTTGGTGGTGGCGGTCGCCAACCAGCCAACGACCACAGCGACGACGGCGATGAGCACCAGAACTACCGGGCGCATGGCTTTCATGGCTGCTCCACCGCTCCCGTCGCAGGTACTCCGGCGACGTCGCCATAGCCGTCGAAACGCCGGATATCGGGCATGTCAGCGGCGACGGCGGCCAGCTCAGCAACGCCCTGCCCGTTCAATTGCGCGTGCGGTTCCAGCAGCGACCACGGGTAGAGCACGAATGCGCGCTCAGCCGCCCGCGGATGGGGCAGGGTCAGAACAGGGTCCCCGCTGACGACGTCGCCGTAAACAACGATGTCCACATCCAATGTTCGTGGGCCCCAGCGAACCTCACGCGTACGGTGGTGCTGCTGTTCAACCCGGTGGCAATGCTCCAGGAGCTGCATCGGGGTCAACGTTGTTTCCACCGCCATGACCATGTTCAGGAAGTCCGGCTGTCCTTCGGGGCCGCCCACTGCTTTGGTCTGCACCACGGGCGAAACACCCAGGAGACGCACTTCCGGCGGATCCACCAGGGCCGCCACTGCTGTGGACAAGGTGTCGTTGCGCTCCCCCAGGTTACTGCCGAGAGCCAGGATGGCCTTGGTGTAACCGGATGTCATGACCGCTCCCGATGCACGCTGACCGTAACATCGCCGAACGGCACCTCGATGGGGGCCTTGGGCTTGTGGACAGTGACGTCGACGGCGGCCACGCTGTAGTCCGCGAGGATGGCCTCGGCGATCCTGACAGCCAGGCCCTCGATCAGGTTCAAGGGCTCGCCCTCGATATGCCGGGTGATCAGCCCGGCAACCTCGCCGTAATGCGCCGTGTATTGGAGGTCATCGGTCTCGGCCGCCTTGGTGAAGTCCGTGTGCAATACGGCATCCACAACGAAAGGCTGGCCATCACGGCGCTCGAAATCGAACACTCCGTGATAACCGACGGCGGTGACGCCGGTCAGCGTGATCCTGTCCACAGCGTTTCCTATCAGCGGGCGATACGGGCGGCGACCTTGACGGCGTCAAGGCTGGGGCCGACGTCGTGAACGCGGACAGCCCAAGCGCCCTTGGTGGCGCTCAAAGCGGTGATGGCGGCAGTTGCGGCATCGCGCTCCAACGGGGCAGCAGACTTGCCGGCGACTGTGAGCAACGAGCCCAGGAAGCGCTTACGTGAAGCGGCCACCATCACCTTGTGGCCCAAAGTGAAGAGCTGATCCAGGTTCTTCAGGATCTCCCAGTTCTGGTTCTCGTTCTTGGAGAAACCCAGGCCGGGATCGATGATGACCTGCTCAGGGGCAACACCTGCCGCATAGAGCTTGTCGCGGACCCCGCTCAGCTCAGCCACCACATCTTCCGTCACGTTGTTGTAGTCCGTGAGGTTGTCCATGGTCAGGGCGTCGCCACGGCGGTGCGTAAGGATGTACGGAACCTTGGTCCGGGCAACGAGCTCGGGCATTCCGGGCTCAATGGTCAGGCCCGACACGTCATTGATGATGGCAGCACCGGCCTCGATCGCAGCGGCCGCAGTGGACGTGTGCATCGTATCGATGCTGACCAGGGCACCGGCCTTCACCAAGGCCTGGATCACCGGAATGACCCGGCGCTGTTCCTCCTCAGGGGAAACGGGCTCGGCGCCCGAGCGCGTGGATTCGCCCCCGACGTCGATGATGTCCGCGCCGGCGTAGAACATGCGCAAGCCGAGCGCGATGGCGGTATCCGGCGTCCGGTGCGTGCCGCCGTCGCTGAAGGAATCCGGGGTGACGTTCAGGATTCCCATGACGAGCGTACGGTCCGTTGGCAGGTCCTCGAACCTGGCCGCCGGACGCGGTTTGCGGAGAACCGGCAGCGGGCTTGTGGCCGGGCCGGTTCCGGGTGCTGCAGCGAGGGAGTCCATAGTGCTTACCTTCCGAGTATGAGGCTCATGGCCTCGGCGCGGGTGGCCGGGTCATGGAGTTGACCGCGCACCGCACTGGTGACGGTCTTTGCGCCGGGCTTGCGGATGCCGCGCATGGACATACACATGTGTTCGCATTCGACGACGACGATCGCGCCGCGCGGGTTGAGGTGCTTCACCAGCGCCTCGACGATCTGCGTGGTCAGGCGCTCCTGGACCTGGGGCCGGCGCGCATAGATATCCACCAACCGTGCCAGCTTGCTCAGGCCCGTCACCTTTCCGTCGTGTGACGGAATATAACCAACATGCGCCACGCCATGGAACGGCACAAGGTGGTGCTCACACGTCGAGTAGAAGGGGATGTCCTTCACCAGGACAAGCTCTTCATGGTCGAGGTCGAACGTGGTGGACAAGACATCCGCGGGGTGCTGGTGCAGACCCGCGAAGACCTCGGCGTATGCCTTGGCTACGCGCTTTGGCGTGTCCTGGAGCCCGCCACGGTCGGGGTCTTCACCGATGGCCAGGAGGATCTCCCGGACAGCGGCTTCAATGCGCGGACGGTCTACTTTATGGCTGTGCTGGGAGCCCACGGCGGAACCGTGGGCGGCGGCGAGGTCGTCGTCGTCGTCGAAATGAGTCACGGCAGATAGCTTAGCCGTGATGCGTGGAGTCGTTGCCGCCGTCAGGTCGCGGTGCCTGGAAGGATTCCTGGCTGCTGACCCCCTGGGCATGCGGAGCGACGACGTCCAGCGGCTCGTCCAGACGTGCCTTCTTGGCCTCTTCCTGGGCTTCGCGTTCAGCCTTTTCCGCACGGCTTTCAACCGGCGGGATGGACTGGACCGGGCGGGATTCCTTGGACAACCAGATCTCGCGGAAATCGCGCTTCCGGATGTCGTGGAAGATCTCTGCAATCTCGGCCTGGTTCAGGGTTTCCCGCTCAAGCAGTTCCAAGGCCAGGCGGTCCAGGACGTCCCGGTTTTCCGTGAGGATGGCGTAAGCCTCGTCGTGTGCCTGATCAATCAGGCGACGCACTTCCTCGTCCACAACGTAGGCGATCTGGTCCGAGAAGTTGCGCTCCTGCGCGGCGTCGCGGCCGAGGAACGGTTCCCCGCCACCCTGGCCCAGTTTCACCGCACCAACACGCTCGCTCATGCCGTACTGGGTGACCATCTTCCGGGCCGTGGAGGTGGCCTTTTCGATGTCGTTGGATGCTCCTGTGGAGGGATCGTGGAACACGATTTCCTCAGCAACACGACCGCCCATGGCGTAGGCCATCTGGTCCAGCAATTCGTTGCGGGTCACCGAGTACTTGTCGTCCTCGGGAATCACCATGGTGTAGCCCAGGGCGCGGCCGCGGGGAAGGATGGTGATCTTGGTGACCGGGGCGGAGTTGCGCAGGGCAGCAGCAACCAGTGCGTGGCCACCCTCGTGGTAAGCGGTGATCTTGCGCTCGAGTTCCTTCATGACGCGGCTGCGCTTCTGCGGGCCGGCCATGACGCGGTCGATTGCCTCGTCCAGTGCGCGGTCGTCAATCAGGTTGGCGTTGGAACGCGCGGTCAGCAGTGCGGCCTCGTTCAGCACGTTGGCCAGGTCAGCACCGGTGTAACCCGGGGTCTTCTTGGCCACAGCCCTGAGGTCGATGCCCTGGGCCATGGGCTTGCCCTTGGCGTGGACGTTCAGGATCTGCTCGCGGCCAATCATGTCCGGGGCTTCCACGGTGATCTGGCGGTCGAAACGGCCCGGGCGCAGCAGCGCAGGATCCAAGACGTCCGGACGGTTGGTGGCAGCGATGAGGATGACGTTGGTCTTGACGTCGAAACCGTCCATCTCCACGAGGAGCTGGTTCAACGTCTGCTCGCGCTCATCGTTGCCGCCGCCGATACCGGCACCACGGTGACGTCCAACGGCGTCGATCTCATCCACGAAGATGATCGCTGGAGAACTGGCCTTGGCCTGCTCAAACAGGTCACGGACACGGGAAGCACCAACACCGACGAACATTTCAACGAAGTCCGAGCCGGAGATGGAGAAGAAGGGAACGCCGGCCTCGCCTGCGACAGCGCGGGCCAGCAGGGTCTTACCGGTACCTGGAGGGCCGTAGAGCAGCACACCCTTGGGGATCTTGGCGCCCACGGCCTGGAACTTGGCCGGTTCCTGGAGGAACTCCTTGATTTCCTGGAGCTCTTCCACGGCTTCGTCGGCACCGGCGACGTCAGAGAATGTCACCTGCGGCATGTCCTTGTTGACCAGCTTGGCCTTGGACTTGCCGAACTGCATCACCTTGGAGCCGCCACCCTGCATACGGGAAAGCAGGAACCAGAAGAGGACACCGAGCAACAGCACCGGAATGAGCAGCGAGAACAGGCCGGAGAACCAGTTGTTCTCGATCGGCTGGTCCGTGAAGCCCTTGTCCGGGTTGGCGTTGGTGACTGCCTTCACTACATCCGGACCGCGATCGGTGACGTAGAAGAACTGGACGTTCTTGCCCTTGTCCTGGCCATCCAGGTTCAGGTTGTCCTTGAGCACCAGGTCAACGCGGTTCTCGGCGTCGAAAATCTTGGCCTGCTCAACCTTCCCGCTTTGGGAAAGGAGCTCAAGACCTTCCTTGGTGTCAATACGGGTTGAACCGCCCGGAGCCAGTGTTGCGAATGCCACCAGGAGCAAGCCAACAACGACAACAATCCAGATGCCCGGGCCCTTGAAGAAACTCTTAGCTTTCATCTGATCGGGGCTTTGCCCCGTCCCTCCTGGTAGTGCTGCAAGGCGCAACTTCTGCGCGCGAGTGGTGCTGCTTCAGTTTCAAGCTATACACCGTTCCCAGTAATTCACGCACCGGAAAGTCCAAAAGTTCCCTCTGGGCGTACACAGGATACTCGCGTCGGTGGCGTTGGAACAGGGCTTTTGCGCTTGGTGGGCGGGCGGGTTCCCACTGGCCTTCGCTTCCGGCGCACCCGTTGGCGCCGTGCGCACCCGTAACCACGGGCGCGAACGGCGGAAAAGGGTGCGGGCGTGCTGAGGAACGGGCGCGAACGGCGGAAACGGGTGCGGCCCGTGGGGCGCGTCGCCCCGCTAAGTGCTGTTAGCAGGGCACCACCTTGGCTACTTCCGTGTGGACTCGATGCTGTTTTTCCACATAGCTCGGACGGGTGCTTTCGACTTCGCGCTAGAACGGGAAGCGTGGAACCCATGACCATTCCAGAACTCATCCTCGCTGCAGATGCGACACGCATCGGGCATGACGCGCGGCACCTCGCGAAGCAGGCCAAGCGTGGCGAGCTGGTGCGGGTCCGACGGGGCGCTTATACACGCTCTGCTTATTGGGCGGAGTTGAACGAGCGTCAGCGGCACGGACTCCAAGCAGCCGCGCTGGTCAATGCAGCCAGGACTCCGCCCCTGTTCAACTTGCAGACGGCCGCACTCCTATGGGGGCTCGGCGTAGTGGGCGTACCTCAGGGCTTATGCACTGTCACTGAAGACCCAAGAGGCGGCAGGTCCAAGCACGGGATCCGGAGAAGCTTCGGGTCTCTTGACGCCGGGGTGGCCCAACTTGGTGACTTTCGAGTCACAGACAAGGTCCGCACCACAATAGAGCTTGCCGCCGCCCTCAATTTTGCTGAGGCCTTGGCCGTAGTGGACTCCAGCCGACGCAACCAAGGGTGGGGCGATGATTTAGAGGCCGACAATTGGAACAAGGATAAAGCGTGGGGTCCTCCGGCAAGCGTCGACGAACTTGCTGAAGCTGTCTCCGCTCTCACCAGGGTTTCCAGAAAGCGACGGGCCGAGTCGATTCTCGATCTTTCCTCAGACAAATCCGAATCAGTGGGGGAATCCATAAGCCGAGCACAAATGATCTTGCTCAACTTTCCCGTACCCAGCCTTCAAGGTTCTTTTACCCTGGGAAACGGACGCACTGCCCGAACTGACTTCTGGTGGCCCGAGCTGGACCTTGTCGGGGAATTCGATGGACACGGAAAGTACCTAAGAAAAAGGTTGCGGGGAAACCAGACCATCCAGCAGGCGGTCATGGCAGAGAAGGCCCGCGAGAATGGTCTGCGGGCGCTGGGCCTCACTGTCGTGCGCTGGGACTGGGCCGAGATGATGAACCCACGCGTGTTCGCACGTATTTTGAACGACGGCGGGCTTCGTTCCTTGCGTGCAGCGTAAGGCACCGGGTGGTCAGGCTGCGACCGGAAGCACCAGCAAATAACCTGTGGGCAGGTCCGAACTCCAGCGCCGGGGCTCACGGACCACGAACTGTGTGGCCAACTGCTCCGGAGTCAGCAGACTGTTGGGCTCCGGAGAGGGACCCCACTGTCCGCTGCCGTGAGGATAGAGCGGATCCAGGACCCGAATCCCCGTTACCTGAAACTCCGGGAACTGCGCAGGATCACCCATGGACTCAAAGCCGCTCATCACCCAAGCATGCCGACCACTCCACATGACCAACCCCACCGGCCGGCCAGTTTCAGCTATAGCGCGCGCCGCCGTCTGCAGCGTGTCCTCGTAGGTTGGGACGCTGACCACCGAGTAAGGGCCCAATCCAACCTCAGTCAACACCTGCGCCCAGCCCCGGGGGTTGGCGCCGTTGAATGAATTCGAGGACCTCGCACGGGCCATCTCCCACAGCTCACTTTGCTGCGCGGAGGAGGCCCAAGAGGCTCCGCCGGTGTCGTCGATGAGATTGTGCGCCATTTGGATGCTCGCAGCAACACACCAGTCGAACGTATATTGCGGGACGAAGTCACCCTCTTGGTAGAGGTTCAGGGCAAAAGCTTGAGGTACCACTGCCGGCGCGGGCGGAGGTGCGGGCTGCGGCGGCACAGGAGCCTGCGTGGCGCTCGGTGACGGGGCCGTTTCAAGGTGGCCCGTTGCCGGCGCAGCAGAAGCGGACGCGATTGGTTGACCGGAACCGGGCTCAGCGAGATCGACCCCAGGAGTGCAGGCCGTGAGGAGAGTCGCCATGACGGCGAGCCACGCCAGAAGGCGGGCAGGAGCACCGGTCATGGTCCAGTTTAGCGCGAGAGGGTGCGCAGCGGCAGGTTCACAAACCCAACAACCGCACCCACACCCGCCGAGCGCACCCCTTAAACGCAAACACCGCACCCACACCCGCCACACGCACCAGAGGTTACGGGCGCGAACGGCGGAAAAGGGCGCGACGGCGAGAGGGTGCGCAGCGGCAGGTTCACAAACCCAACAACCGCACCCACACCCGCCGAGCGCACCAGAGGTTACGGGCGCGAACGGCGGAAAAGGGCGCGACGGCGAGAGGGTGCGCGGCGGCAGGTTCAGAAACTCAATATCTGCACCCGCTACCGCCAAGCGCACCCCTTAAGCCAAGCGCACATCTTAAGCACGGACGCCGCCCCCACTCCCGCCAGAGGTTACAAGTGCAAATGGCGGAAAAGGCGCGGCGGCGTGAAGCGAAGAAGAGCGCTTACTCGTAAACGTGCGGGGCCAAAGTGCCCACGAAGTCCAGGTTGCGGTACTTCTCGGCGTAGTCGAGGCCGTAACCCACCACAAACTCGTTGGGGATGTCGTAGCCGACGTACTTGACGTCGATCTCCACCTTGGCGGCAGTCGGCTTGCGGAAAGCCGTGCAGATCTCGACGCTGGCCGTGCCACGCGACTCAAGGTTGGACTTGAGCCAGGAAAGGGTCAGGCCGGAGTCGATGATGTCTTCAACAATCAGGACATCCTTGCCCATGAGGTCGGTGTCGAGGTCCTTGAGGATACGGACGACGCCGGAGGACTGGGTACCGGAGCCGTAGGACGAGACAGCCATCCAGTCCATGCTGACGTGGCTGTGCAGTGCGCGCGCCAGGTCAGCCATGACCATCACCGCGCCCTTGAGGACGCCGACAACCAGTATGTCGCGGCCTTCGTAGTCCTTGTCGATCTGCGCTGCGAGTTCTGCAATGCGCGTCTGGATCTGTTCCTTGGTGTAAAGAACGTGCTTGAGATCTGCCTGGACGTCGTTTGAATCCACCAATGGCTCCTGTTTTGATGCTCGGGTGCGGCTACTGTTGGGACGGTTTCTGATGCCGGAATACTAGCTTCCCACAGCGCGCGGCTTCGCGGGGACCGGCGTCGGCCGAATCACGCGGGCCACCGGCTGCCGGAGCGCCGGCGGACACCGAACGCTCCTGCTCCAAATCGCTGAGGGACAAACGGTAAACACTGACATGGCCGGGAAGTTCCACGGGTCCGGCTGACCCTTGGCGCCGGAGCAGCGCTTCCGCTGCCTGGAGGCGTCCATAGCCCGGCTGCTGACCCCCGACGTCGGCGGCGGCCTTGGCGATGACACGGAACCTGAGGGCGGCCGGCAGCTCGCGTACGGCGTCCTCGGGAAGCCAGGCGTCATCGCCTTCGCGCCGGACAAGTGAGAGATAGGTCTCCTGGGCCAGGCCTTCGAGGAAATCAGCGTCCTGCTGCAGGATTGCGGCAGTCCTCGCCAATGATTCAGCCACCCCCGGGCCCAGTTTCTCTTCCAGGACCGGCATGACCTCAACACGGGTCCTGGAGCGCGCGAACGCGGGATCGGCGTTACTGGGGTCGTGCCAAGGGGAAAGTTCCTCCACCTCGCAGATTTCCAGGGTCTCCTCGCGACGAAGCCCAAGGAACGGCCGGAGGAGGCGGCCACGGGCGGACCTCATCCCTGCCAGGG
This sequence comes from Arthrobacter sp. TmtSoilC79, assembly GCF_059739405.1. Lineage (NCBI taxonomy): Bacteria > Bacillati > Actinomycetota > Actinomycetes > Micrococcales > Micrococcaceae > Arthrobacter > Arthrobacter sp. TmtSoilC79. Next base: position 4,588,272 of record NZ_AP046051.1, read on the forward strand.
ACCGGGTCCCGGAACCGCGGGCCAGCCCCAGCAACACCTGCTCGGCTTGGTCGTCCAGGGTATGGCCCAGAAGGATCGCATCACAGGCCAGATCCTCGGCGGCAGAATCCAGCGCAGCGTGACGGGCGTCCCTGGCTGCGGCCTCGGGACCAAAGCCGGTGGGGGCGACTTCCACAGTGCGCACCTCCACGGGAGACAAGCCCAGCTCCCGCAGCACTCCGGCAGTCCGGGAGGCGACTTCTGCAGAACCTGGCTGCAGCTGATGATCCACCACCACTCCGGCAACAGCCACCGGGTGTCCATCAATGTGGCCGCGCCGGCCGAAATAGGCGGCGATGGCTGCCAAAGCCAACGAATCCGGTCCGCCGCTGCAGGCTACGAGCACCCGTTGGGGGTAGCCGGCGGAAGCCAAGGCGTTCTGCAACTGCTTCCGCGCCTTGCCGACGACGGGCGCGAGACGTCCAGGCCGCCGTCGCCCCTTCCCCGCGACTCCGGAACTGGACCCGGCAGGCCCGGCTACGGAACCCGCAGCAGGCCCGTCACTGGAACTTCCGACAGAACCAGGCGAAACGCTCAAAGCCCCATCCGCTCAAGCCACAGCTTGGAGTTGTGGATCTCTTCTTCGGTGGGAAGGTATTCGGCGGACGTCCACACCCGGTTGAAGCCTTCCATGCCTGCCACGGCAACCACTTCACGGACGAACTTGGCGCCATCGGTGTACTGGCGCATCTTGGCATCCAGGCCGAGGAGGTTGCGGATGAACTTCTCCACGACACCGCGGTCCTTGCCGCGCTCGTTGAAGCGCTGGCGGATGGTCCTCACGGACGGGACGATGCTCGAATCCACGGCATCCATGACCACGTTCGCATGGCCTTCGAGGAGGCTCATGACAGCCGTGATGTGGGACAGGGACGCTTTTTCCTCCGGGTCCTGCAGGATGTCGAGGATGGCGCCGCGTCCGGGTGCTTTCTCGGAGGGATTGCGGTCCCGCAGGGACTTGGCAACCGCGCCCGCGCGCTCCACCAGCGAGTCCATGTTGCCCAGGAGGTTGCCGCTGAGCTTTTCGATTTCGTCCAGCATGTGGTGCCGGAGCCACGGCGCGGCGGCGAACTGCACACGGTGTGTTTGCTCGTGCAGGCAGACCCAGAGCCGGAAGTCGTCGGGGTGGACGTTGAGTTCACGTTCCACGGAAATGATGTTCGGGGCAACGAGCAGGAGCCTGCCGCCCGGGGGAACGTTGGAGTCGGGGGCCAAGGCAGCAAAGGGGTCGTACTGACCCAGGACCTTGCTGGAGAGGAAAGCCAGCACGGCCCCGAGCTGGGTGCCGGTGATGGCACCGCTGGCTGCTGCGGCGGCCGGGGTCATGGCCGCACCGTTGCGGCTCTCCAGCATCTTCTTCAGCGCGGGCTGGAGCATCACTGAGAAACTCTGCGTATTGGCTTTGGACCAGGAGGCACGGTCAACCACCAGGACGTGCGAGTCCCGCAGGTCCCGGGCCGCTTCCAGGCCAGTGATGTCGTGGACGTGCGGAACCGAGATATCTGCGTTGAAGCGCAGGTTCTCCACCGCCTTGCCGATCTCCCCGGCGCTAAGCTCCGGACCGGGAGGGGCAAGCCGGGCAGCCGTAGAGGAGGCCAGGTCCCAATTGATCAGGGACGGGGCCCCTGCTGACGAATCGCGGGCAGATGACACCATAGGGACCATCACACCACATGAGACTGACTGTGGGCCCTTAAGTTCGCTCCACGCGGAGCATCAGCCCCGGCAACCGCACGAGGCCAGCACCGACGCCGAACGGTCCATGGCAACCTTGTTGGCAGCGGCACCGGGTTCAAGGTCATTGCCGATGAAGGAAAACACCAGCAGGCGCCCGTCGGCATCCACCACGTAGCCGCTCAACGCGATCACCGTATTAAGTGTCCCCGTCTTGGCCCGCACCAGCCCGGCTCCCACGGCAGTTCCGGCGTCCCCATACCTGTCATCAAGGGTGCCGGTCAGGCCGGCCACCGGGAAGCCATCCAACGCCGCCCGAAGGGATAGATCCGGTCCACTGGTGATGGCACGGACTACTTCGGCAAATTGCCGGGCACTGACCTGGTTCTCCAGGGCAAGGCCGGAAACATCGGCCAACTGCATCGAATCCGTGGCGATTCCCAGCTCCCCCAGCTTTTGCCGCACGGCGGCAGTGGCGCCGTCGTACGTCCCCTTCTGACCGGACGCCAAAGCGGTCATCCGCCCCAGCGCCTCGGCGAGGAAGTTGTCCGAGGACTCGAGCATGAGGTCAACCTGCTCGCTGACGGTGGCGGACCGGGCAGCAGCGAGCTCCCTTGCGGGGAGGCCTTTACCGCGTTCGACGCCGGGACTCACCGCCACGCCTGCGGCCGCCAACTGCTCGGCAAACGCCTGGGCGGCCGTGGCGGCGGAATCCTGGGGGCGCGGACCAGTCAGAACGTCCGGGGCGTAGCGGCCGGAGTTCAAAGCCAAGGAAAACAAGGGTGCTGTCTCCCCGGCGGCGACGTCATCCAGGCTCCAGGCAGGGTTGAGGGGTGCGCCGGGGAACAGTGAATCGTCCACTTTCACCGAGACCGGCCCCTTGATGCCTGCCTCAGTCAACGCAGTGGCAGTATCCACAGCCAGCGAACCGAGACCGGCCTGCCCAAGGACGGAGGACGGATCCGATGCGGCTGCACCCAGCAGGACGTCCCCTCCCCCGGCCAGCACCACGGTGGAAGGATCTTCGGAAGCGAGCACGCGTGTAGTGAAACGCGACTCCGGGCCAAGTGCCTTCAGCGCAGCAACAGCGGTCAGCAACTTCATGTTGGACGCAGGGATCCTGTTGGCGTTGGCATCGCGGTCAAAAAGGACCTGGCCCGTGGAGGCGTCCAGGACCACGCCGCTGATGGTGCCCCCGCCGGCGGGTTTCAGCGTGGCATCAAGTTGCCGGGCAACTTCGGCCGGCACTGGAACGGGAGCGCCGGTATTCAGGGGAAGCACGCCGCTCGTGTCGCTCAGGTGGTCCGGCACTTGCTGCCAGGAAGGAACGGAAGGGGACGGCTTGGGCGCTGTGAACAGTCCGGGCACCAGGCCTGCCACCACCAGCGCGGCGGCGCACAACAGGACTCCGGCCAACAGCACCGGCCATTTCAAGCGCCCCCACGCCGCGGATACCCAGCGGGCACCCCCGTTTTTATCGCCCATCATGGAACTTGCTTGGTCCTGTCAGTCCTGAAATGTCCCCGCCGTTTCAAGAAACCCGGGCCTCTCGCTATATCCTCAATAGTAGTCGGCGGCACCGGCTGCCCTTTTTGCCTGCCGCCAGCCCCGGGCTGAGCAGCCTGCCTGAGGCACCGTCACCCGTGACGGCCGCTTCGGCGGAGCGACGCCCCACCCACACCCGTCAAGGAGCATTCCATGAAGCACGACGTGACCATCGAGATCCCCAAGGGATCGCGCGTCAAGTACGAAGTTGACCACGAAACCGGCCGTGTCCGCCTGGACCGCGTCCTGTTCACCTCCATGCAGTACCCCACGCACTACGGTTTCTTCGAGAACACCCTGGGCGAAGACGGCGACCCGCTGGACGCACTGGTGCTCCTGCAGGACTTCGACCTCCACCCGGGCGTCATTGTTGAGTCCCGCCCCATCGGCGTCTTCAACATGACCGACGACGGCGGCGGAGACGCCAAGGTCCTCTGCGTCCCCGTTGACGCACGTTTCGACCACATCCAGGAAGTCAGCGACGTCAGCGAATACCTGATCAAGGAAATCGAGCACTTCTTCACGCGCTACAAGGACCTGGAGCCCGGCAAGTGGGTCAAGGCTGAGGGCTGGGGCGACCGCGCCGCTGCCGAGGCCGAGCTGGAAGCTTCCATCAAGCGCTACGTTCCGGCAGCACACTAGTCATCACCGATTGACGCCCGACGGCGGCCGGCGCGGTTCCCTGCGAACCGCACCGGCCGCCGTCGTACTTTTTAAGGCAACGCGGAGGTCGCGTTGCCGATGGGCATGTCTCCCCATCGCGGCGACGGCCTCCTCCGCCTAGGCTGGGACGAGACTTTTCGACGGCTTACACAGATGGCTTACACAGGGGGTTCACATGGCTGGGTTCTACGGCGCGGACATCACGCAGCTTCGCAGTCTGGCAGGCGTGATGGGCAAAGCTGCCGACGCCATCAGCCTGCAAAGCACGCAGTTGTCCAACGCCATCAATTCCACCACCGCGTGGCAGGGCAAAGACGCAACGGTGTTCAAGGGCGATTGGAACTCCCAGCACCGGCAGAGCCTGGTCAAGGCCGCCAACATGCTGCGCGAGAATGCCAGCCAGCTGAAGAAGCACGCCAACCAGCAGGAGTTCGCCAGCCACAATGATGGTTCGGGCTCCTCGGTGGGTGTCCTCAAGGACGTCTATGACACCGCGATGGGCGTCAAAGGCCTGGCCGCCCCGCTGTGGACTGCCTACAAATACCTCAAGCTCGGCAACGCCGAATGGGTGAAGACCCGCGAAGTCCTGACCAACTGGCGGGCCGGCGGGACGGTTGTCCGCGATGCCATGACCGCGCTGCGCAATGGGGAAAAGGTCACTGACGTCCTCACGGACTTCAAGGCCAACATCCCCTTCAGCCAGGCGTTCCAGGATGCCAGCAAATTCTCCAAGGGCCTCCGTGTGGCCGGAGCGCTGGCGGCACCGTTGAACATTGTGGGCGGCATCAGCGACATGATCAACCCGCAGCACGATGGCTGGCGCGGCACCGGTGACCGTGTGGCCGGCGGCCTTTCCGTGGTGGGTGGCGTTGGCAGCATCATGCTCATGACGGCCGGTGGCGCAGCTCTGCTCGGACCGATCGGTGCCCCCATTGTGATCGGCGCGGGCATCGTTGCCGGTGCCTGGGCCCTGGGCAACCTCGTAGCCGACAACTGGGACTCCATCAGCAACTTCGCACGCAATCCCGGCAGCTACATCGCCGATGGTGCCAAGGAAGTGGCGGGCTTCGCCAAGGACGTAGGCAGTAAGGTGGCAGACGGGGTCAGTGACGCCGCCAAGTCAGTCGGAAACTTTGTCGGAGGGATATTCGGATGACCACCAGCACCATGAAATGGACCCAGCGGGACGTTGAGGCAGCAGCCAAGGTCCTGGCCTCGGCCAGCGCCGTGGGCTCGGCCCTGCCCACGCTGACCGATGAAGAAGTTGTGGCCCTGGACGGCGTCCAGCACGAACAGCTGGTTGCCCTGCCATGGCTTTCGGCCCAGGATGCCAGCAAGGAACTGATGTGCGCCATCGCCTTGCGCGGCCTGCTGGCCAAGGAACTTGTGTATCCCGTGGTGTTCGAGGGCGAGACCGAGCCGTCCCGCCTGCACGCAACAGAGGAAATCACCGGTGCCCTCACCCTGCGCCGCAGCGGCAGCAGCGTGGTCTCGGTGGAACGGACAGTATCCACCGGCAAGCGCTGGCTCTACGGCTACCTTCATGACGAAGGCGTCCTGCTGGAGGAAGTGGACGAAAGCGGCCTGCACGGCTTCACCGTTGTCACCCGCGACCAGCTGGTCCCACGCCTGGCCGAATTCGTGGACCCCCAGCAGGCAGCTGCCCGCGACACCGAGGCCGCCCTCTACACCGAAGCCCAGTTCGAGGCACACGCCGCCACGGCTTTGGCGGACACCCAGGCAGCGAGCAACGTGGTGGCCTTCAATTCCGACACCAACGAGTTCCCCACCGTGACCGTATACACCGGCCCGTCCGGGGTCCACGTACTGACTCCGCGCGTGGAGGGTACGTCCGACAACGGTGCGGAACAGGCAGAATCCGTGGCGTTCGAGCTCCAGGAAACTTCTGCGGCAACGTTGGCCCGCGTCCTGGGCGGGCTGGCCGGACTGGCCTGACCTTCCGTACCCAAGCCGCAGACCGCCGTCGAGCTGAAAGTCCCTCATGAGCACTTCGAAGTCCACCACCCTCACCGGCCTGCTTGACCCTGTCAACGGCCGCCCTGTCCGCCGCCACCCTGACACCGGCGCGTACTTCGTCAAAGCGTCCGGGGTCGCCCACTTCTGGGGCCGGGTACTGGACGCCATGGTGTTCCTTGTTGGGTACGTGGTCCTGGCCGTAATCCTTGCAGTGGTCCGGGAATCCATGATGAACAGCGGCTCTGCGCTCGGGTACAACGACGGTTTGTGGCTGAGCCTCTACGTTGTCCTGTGGTTCGTGGGGCTGTTCGTGTACGGCATGATCTGGGGATCCGTGGGCAGCGTGGGAGACGCCGCCGCAGGGATGCGCTCAGTGCGGATCAAGAACGGCACGACGGCGGGCGCCTGGTTGGGCGGATGGCGCGCCATCTGCTGGTCCTTCTTCCCGTTCTTCGTGGTCATGCTCATTGCCTCCGCCATCAGCGGCGGCGGAGATGACACGTGGGACCCGAAGTTTGCCGCCATCGATCGCCGCTCCGGCATTGCCCAGGGCCAGGCGCCGGTTCCGGACCCCAAAGCGGCGGCAGCCGATCAGGCCGCTGCGGCCGAACGCCGGGATTTCCCCAACCTCTACGGCCAGCGCCCGGATGCACGGCCGTAACTGGCTGGTTCGCCGTGTTGAACGGGAGCTCTCCCCTGAACTGGGCCGGCTCCGGTATGTAGCGTCGTCGCGCCGCATCTACTGGAAGGTCCTCATCCCCTGCCTGGTGGTGGGGTTCGTTTTCGGGACCATCGCGGAGTTCGTCAGCCCGATCCGTTCCACCCGGGAAGCCGGGCACTTCAATGATCCCGCTTTCTTTGTGCTGACCAGCATGCTGACCGGCTTGGTGCTCTGGTCCATGACGTTCCTGGGCAGTTTCCGGAAGCTGTTGGTTTTCGACGGCGGTGTGGTCGCTAAGTATTCGCAGAAGCACACGCTCTTGGTCATCCCCTGGGACGAAATTGTGCCCGGGACCATCAAAGCGGTGACCACGGCTGACGGCACCGATCCCGACCATCGACTGGTGGCCCGACGCAAGATTTCCCTGGGCGCCGGCGGCCACAACGCCGTGGTTTTCCAAGCCCGCGGGACGTTCTGGATCTTCGCATCAAACCAGGATCCTGCCCCTTTGGTCCTTGCCATCCACGGAGCCTTGAATGATGCCGGAACACCCGGCGCCGCACGGGCAGCGGCAGGTGCGCTGCCCGCCGTCGTACTGACCGGGCGAATGGCGCTCGACTGACCGGTTCTGCTCAATAATGGGTAAATTTGGCCCTTGCAGACCGTCTACCAGCCGGTAGCATGTGATCCACTATGTTCACTCTCACCATCAACCAACGCGACAGCCGCCGCGACGGCGACCTTGTGCCGCAGCTGCTCAAGGACCTGCGGCACATCCCTGCGCGGCTCGACTTTGACCGCTCGGTTGAAGATGAGGTGCAGGGCATCGTCGAATCGGGCCACCAAGCCGTGGAGACTGCACTGATCGCCCTCCGCTCCAGCCAGTGGTACGTGGGTATCGGAGTGGGACCCATCAACGAGCCACTGCCAAACCTGGTGAAGGACGCGTCCGGGCATGGACTTGTCTACGCCCGCCGGGCCGTGGACCGGCTGCGCAACGGCAAAGAGCGGATTCCGGTTGCGGTGGACGGCCCGCTGGGTGCGTTGGCCTCGGAGGCCGAGGCCGTGCTGCGGCTCCTGGGGCACATCGTCCAACATCGCAGTGCCGCGGAATGGCGGGTCCTTGACCTGCTTACACCGGGCGTCCGCGGCCAGCAAAAAGCAGTGGCCCAGGAACTGGGCATCACCACGCAGGCGGTCAGCAAAGCCCTGGCCCGTGCACAGTGGTCCGAGGAACACGCTGCCCGTCCGGCCGCCGCCCGGCTCCTGCAACTGATCCTCGACGTACGCTGACTGTCACGTACCACACCCATCCAGCCTGACCAGGAGACCCATGCCCTACACCGTTGACTTCAAGAATGTCTCCACAACCGGCCTGGAGTCGTCGCCGGTGGCCGAGGCTGCCGCGGGACTGCGCGCCAACGAAGCCCGCTACTTCCACAACAAGTACCAACACGTTTTTACCGTGAGCCCGGCGGAAGAGGTTCCGGCCATAGTGGATCGGGTGAGCCGGATCCTTCGGGAAGAACGCGACATTGTTATCGAGTCCCGCCCCCTGGAAGCCACCGCCTTCCAGGTGGAAGACCTCCACATGGCGTACGTGTTTTATGAATCAGGGCTGTCCATCAACGTGATGTACAGCCTGGAAGACGGGAAGAGGGCGGTGGGCTTCAAGCTGGCCGACGGGATGGAGGTCCCGGCCGAGTTGGAAGCGAAGTTCAAGTTCGCACGGCAAAAATCCAAGCTCGCCGGAACTATCCGCGGCTCCTACTTCGTCATCAAGGGCGAGTATCCGCCCACCCCCGCCTAAACGCAGCCGTCACGCAACTGAGTCGCAGTTAATGCCTTTCTGAGGGTTCAAAAGGGCATCTGCTGCGACTCAGTTGGGTGAGGCGGGAACCTTACTGGTTACTGACGTTGTCCTTGGCCGTCTGCGCACGGTCCTGGACATCGGCTGCGGCTGCCTGGCCTTCGTCCTTGACGTTGGCCGCGGCTTCCGTGGCGGTGTCCTTCACGTTCTGCATGGCGTCCTGGGCTGGTTCACGAAGGTGCTCGGCAACTTCCTGGGCGGCGTGGCTCAGTTCCTCGGTCAAGGGTTGGGCTGCTTCCTTCAACGCCTGGGCAGCCTCGCGCTCCTTGTCCGACGGTGGAATCAGGGCTGAGACCAGCAAGCCCGCACCGAAGGCGATGAGTCCGGCCGCAATCGGGCTGCCTTGGGCCTTGCGCGTGATGGCCTGCGGTGCGTCGCTGATGTCCGAAACCACTCCGGAAACAGCGTCTCCTGCATGGTGCGCCGTTTCACTGGCACGGTACTGGACGTCGTCACGGGCTCCGAAGACGGCCGTCTTGATCTTGTCCACCCTGCGGTTGACGATGTGGGACGGCGTAACTTTGTCCGCTACAGCGTCAACGTTGGTGCTGAGCCGCCTGCGGGTTTCTTCGATATCGGCGCGCAGGGCGTCGGGGTTCTGCGTCATCGTGTCTCCTCAGTGTTCGGTTTCAGAGCGGGGGGTATTTCCTTGACGGTCTCGGCTGTCCGCGGCATGCCCTTGATGGCGTTCAGCTCCTTGCGGCCCATCTTGGCGAGGATCGCCGCGATGATTCCCCAGATCACCGCGACAATCACCGCGGACCAGCCCAGGCCAACCAGTTGCCCCAAAGCCCACCAGAGGGCGATGGAGAGGAACAGTACGGTGATGTGGCCGGCCCAAGCGGCTCCGGCCAGCATTCCGGCACCCTTGCCGGCCTTGGTGGCGGACTCTTTGAGTTCCACCTTGGCCAGCTCCACTTCCTGGCGCATCAACGTGGAAACATCGCGCGTCAGGTCGCTCAACAGCTCGCCGAGAGGAAGGTTTTCCGCTTTCTCGTGCGCTGTTGTGGAAGGCAGGTCGGCAGGACTACTCATCGGGGACCTCCGTACTGTGGGTCATCCGGATCAAGGGGGCTCTCCGGGTCGATCGGTCCGGCCAAGGGGTCACCCTGTGCCTTGACCCCGCCGGCGTCAGTTTCCGGGTAGGGAAGCGTCGATCCGTCATAGCCACCAGTGGTTCCAGCGTCGTAGCCAGTGGCTGCGCCACCGGTTGCTACTCCCGTGGTAGTTGCCGAGCCGTAACCGGCAGTGGTGGTGGTAGGACCGGGAAGGTCCACGGCCGGAGGAGTTACAGCTCCACCCTGGGTTGGGTAGTAAACGGCGCGTGGAGTTTCAGTGGTGGTCCCACTGGAAGTGTTGCCCTCCGGTGAATTGTCTGCCATGCCTCGGCCCAGCCGGCCTGCAAGGACACCGGCACCGGCGGCAAGAAGCAGGAAAGCTCCTGGCTTGCGGCGCGCGAACCCCTTGACTTCATCCAGCAGGGAACCGGGATCCCGGCCTTCCAACCACTGGGCGATCGAGGAAGAACGCTGGGCTGCCTGCTGGACCAGGTCCGTGGCAACGCCGCCGTTCTGGCTTGAATTGGCCATGGTGGACAGTTCATCGGAGATGGAGCGCAGGCCCTCGGCAACACGCTGCTGCTGGACCTGGGCCTGGTCAGTCAGTTCACCCTTGGTCTGCGTGAGCAGTTGGCGTGCATTTACCTTGACTTCGTGGGCTACATGGCCGGCCTCGGATTTGGCGGTATCCATTACTCCACCGGCGGCATCCTGCACGGCACCGGCAACTCCCGCGGCTTCCTCCTTGGCGGTGTCCACCTTTCCGGAATTGCCTGAAGTACCGGTTGTGCCAGTGGTGCCTGAAGTACCCGAAGTGCCGGAGTAGCCCGACCCTGCCGGGGTTCCGCTGATTCCCGTGGTTCCCGCAGTTTCTGTTTCAACGTCCGGCGAGTCGAGGTAGCTTCCGGAAAATGGTTCGGTGCCTGCATGGGCACCGGTGGTTGGCGCCGCGAAGCTTCCGTCCTGCGGCGATTGGCTCTCAGTCATTGTCGCTCTCTTTCCACAGTTGGCAGGCTGCGGACAGCAGCCGGGATAGTAAGTATCGTTACTATCAATGGGTGTGTACCCGCTTGCCGGGGATCTAATCACCCAATCGAACTAATTGATGTCCCTGCTCACGTTCGGCACTTTCCGCTCGACAGCCGGGACCAGACCTGCGAATGTGGGGTTGATGAGCCAATTGCCCACGAGGCGACGGCTGATTCCCGCGCTTCGAAAAACCGTCACCCGCCACCGACTCCTGTTTGCCGCCAAAACGGCCATTGCTGCAGGCCTCGCGTGGTACCTCGCACCCTTTATGCCCGGTCCTGCCGCCGCCTATCCGTACTATGCGCCGCTTGGCGCCCTGGTGAGCATGCACCCCACCGTGGCCGACTCGGCCAAGCATGGGCTCCAGAGCCTGGCGGGGTTGGTGTTGGGCATCGGCATGGCCTTCGCCATCACCACAGTTGCTGCCCCCACCGCCCTGGCCGTTGCCGTGGTGGTAGGACTCGGCGTGCTCATCGGCGGCCTCCCCCGCCTGGGTACTGCTTCTGAATGGATCCCCATGGCAGCACTGTTCGTGCTGGTGCTGGGCGACTCCAACGCCGAAGGCTTTTCCTTCGCCTACGTCCTCCAGATGGCATTGGGCGTCACGGTGGGATTTGCGGTGAACTGGCTGATATTTCCACCCCTGCACCTGGACGACATCGATCCCGCCATCGCCGGACACCAAAGCGCCTTGTCCCGCCAACTTAGGGATATGGCACGGGCCATGGAAGAGTCATGGCCGCCCAACCACGAGGCCTGGGCCAGCCGCAGCGACGAACTCTCGCTCACGGCAGCGGGCGTCCGGACTGCGGTGCATCAAGCGGAACTGAGCGCTAAAGCGAACCCCAGGTCCCGCCGTCGTGCGACCCGCCTGCCCAGCGACCTTGCCGGCCTGAGAACCCTTGAACGGCTCACCTTCCACGTCCAGGACATCACCGATGTCCTTGCCAGCGCCATTTGGGAAGAAGGCGCCGGAACGGTCATCCCGGATGCGGTGGTGACTCCGCTCGCAGAAGCCCTGGAATCGGTGGCGTCCGTTGTGGATCACTGGCGGGACGCCGAGAACGGCGAGCTGGCCAACCGGCTGGCGCGGGCCAAGGACAGCATCACTGCCCTGGGCGATGCCGTAGCCGGGGCGGCTGCCGACCAAGCCCCGGTGAACGCTCCGGCGTCGGTGGCCATGAGCCTGCGCCGCATCCTGACCGTGGTGCTGTCCTCCGAATAGGAAGCTACCGCGGCTTTAAGGGAGGAGAAGCTTCCCGCCCCTTCCCCGCACCGATTCCCTCCAGCATCTCCGCCAGGGACTCCAACGAAGAATGCTTGGGCGACCACCCCAAAACCGCGTGCGCCCGTGCCGTGTCCATGATGGGTGCGTTGGCCGCCATATCCACCCATCCGGCGTCGGTCACCTGCAGCCGCAGCCTCCAACTGACGTCGACGACGGCGCGGAGCACCTTGAGGGGGAACGGCATCAGCCTCCGGGCGTTGAGAATCCACGCCAAGGCGTTGGGGTCGATGACCGGTTCGGCGGCGATGTTGAAGGCACCTTCGGCCTTGCGTTCCACCACCCGCCAGTAGGCATCGGCGACGTCTGCGGTGTGGGCGGCTTGGAACACCATCTCCTTGGGGATGGCCAGGAACGGCAACCAGGGCTTACGCGGCACCAGCCGGGGCAGGACGCGTCCCAGGAAGTAGCGGCCAACCTCGCTCCCGCCCCCGGCGCTGAACATCAGCGCCGGGCGAAGCCGCGAGACCACGATGTCCGGGTTTTCCTGGGCAAAACGGTCCAGGAGCCTTTCCTGTGCCGCCTTGTCCACGCTGTAGTGCGAGCTGCGGACGCCGTCCGTCGGCCACTCTTCAGTGGTCCGCTGGTCTTTGGGAGCGGGCGAATACGCTCCCACGGACGAGGCACACACAATGTGGCCCACCCCGGATGCGCGCGCCGCGGCCAGCACGTGGGATGTCCCGGCCACATTGGTCCGGCGAAGCGCTTCCCGGTTGTGGTTGGGCTGAATCAGCCAGGCGAGGTGGACCACGGCATCGGCTCCCGCTAAAGCTGCCTCCAAAGCCGGCTGGTCCGCTGGGGAGCTGATGTCCACAGTGTGCCACTCCACACCGTGATAGGGCTCCGCGTCCGGATCCGGTTGCCGGCGGGCGATGCCCACCAACTCGAGGTCAGCGCCCTCTTCGGAACGCGCCCTCTGGAGCCGCTTCAGCAGTTCCGTGCCGCCATGTCCTGTTGCACCGGTGATCACAATACGCATGGTTGATGCCTCAGCCCTGCGGAGTTTCGCCCGTGGAACGGATGCGTTCCAAGACCGCCGTGGTGGAATGCTCCGGTACATAATCCAGGATCGTCACTATGCCGCCGTTGCGCTCCACCGCTTGGGTTTCCTGCAGCATCTCCGGTGTGTAATCCCCGCCCTTGGCATAGACGTCGGGCCGCAGGAGATCTATGAGCGGTATGGGAGTGGGGGTGTCGAACACGGTGACGTGGTCCACGCAGCTCAGTGCAGCGATGACTGCCGCACGGTCGGCCTCGTGATTGACCGGCCGGTCCGGGCCCTTGAGCTTTCGAACCGAGGAATCGCTGTTCAGCGCCACCACCAGGACATCACCCAATTGCTTGGCTTGGTTGAGGTAGCGGGTGTGGCCGCGGTGAAGGACATCGAAGCACCCGTTGGTCAGCACAATCCGCCGGCCCTCCCGGCGATGCTCCTCCACCTGAAGGGCCAGCTCGGCGTCCGTCAGCGCAGTATCGGCAAAACCACGGAGGTGTTTGGCCAGTTCGTCAGTGGTGCACACCGAGGTACCCGGCCGGTGCACCACAACATCGGCCGCGGCCTGGGCCAGATCCACACTGGTGGTGAGCGGCAATCCGGCTGCACGGGCAATGGTCAGGGCCGCCACGAACGTGTCCCCGGCCCCGGACGCCTGCTTCTCTGCCTGCGGCCGGGCCCACGTCCGGTGGGTTGCCGGTTTCTGGGCCTCACCTTGGGGGCGGATGGTCAGGGTCCCTTCCCGGTCCAAAGTCACGACGACGGCGGCCGCACCTGAGGTGCGAAGAAACTGCTCCGCGTGTGCTTCCACAAAGGGGCACCTGGCAGCGCCGCCGGGGAATTCTGTCCCGAGCAACCGTGCCGCTTCCTGCGCGTTCGGGGTTGCGAGGTCCGGATTGAGCTGGGCCCAACGTCCCGGATAGTGGGCGTCCACCACTACCAGCGTGTCTTGGCGGGCAATGGCAGGACCGTTCCCCTCGGATGCGTCTCCCTGTGGACCGAGGTGTTCATAAATTGCCTCCCGCACAGCGCCTTCCAGGGTGCCCGAGCCGTAGTCGCAGAGGACCACGGCTGACGAACCGCGGACTGCTTGGGGGATGGCGGCGGCCACCTGCCGGAGGCCATCCGCGGGGACCTCGTCTGCGGCATCGTCCAGGCGCAGCATCACCTGGCCGCCGCTGCTCACCCGGAATTTGGTGGTGGTGGTCATGCCGGCATGGGAGACCACGTGCGATACGTCCACGCCGGCGGCAGTGAGCTGTTCAAGGAGGGTTTGGCCGCCCTGGTCTTCGCCCACGAGGGATACGAAACGAACGTCCGCCCCCATTGCTGCGAGGTTCATGGCCGTATTGGCGGCACCTCCCGGGGCAAAATCGCGGCGCTGGACCTGGACTACGGGGGCCGGGGCCTCGCGACAGAACCGCTCGATGGTTCCATCCCACCAGCCGTCCAGGATGGAATCGCCGATGACGGTGATCACGGGATGCGGCTCGGCCAGGCGGCCAGGCAACCAGTCGGCCAAGCCTTCCTGGCGGGACAGGCTCGCTTGGGTGCTCAGGCCCTCTTGGTTTGCCCGGCCTTCCTGATTGGCCGGGCCCTCTTGATTGGATAGGCGTGCCATGGGGTACCTTCCGGTTGGGCTTACAGTTTCCTGTTCCCCTCAGGTACCCCGCGGCACGGGCTTCACACGCCGGCTCCGGGAGTTTCCCACGGAACCACTGCGGCTCCGGAACTACGGAAAGTACCGGCCCGCAGCATTGGCAGCGAAAGGAATGATCCATGGAGAAACCGCTGACGAATCCGAGCCCCGGCGTGGGCCCCGTGCTGGACAAGTTCAGCGGCGTCAAGCGGATTGCCGTCCTCAGGGGTGGCGGACTGGGCGACCTGATCTATACGTACCCCGCCCTTTATGCGCTGAAGAGCGCGTACCCCGAAGCCAACATCACGCTGCTTGGAACCCCCATCCATGCGGCGGTTGCCGCTGCCACGGAAGGTCCGGTAGACGACGTCGACATGCTTCCCGTGGCCCGGGGTGTACACGACGGCCCGCGCAACGGCGAGCGCTTCGAGGACGATGCCGAGGACGTTGCCGCGCAGGAAGCCTTCTTCGAGGCCATGCGGGCCAGGGAGTTCGATGTTGCGTTCCAAATGCATGGAGGCGGACGTTTTTCCAACCCGTTCCTGCTCCGCCTCGGTGCCCGGCATACCGTGGGCACGCGGACCAAGGACGCGGAGCCGTTGGAGCGGAACCTCGATTACGTCTATTACCAGAACGAGCCGGACCGTTGGTTGGAGGTCGCGGGCCTCGCGGGGGCTCCGAGCATCATCTCCCCTCCCTTGCTCCCCAGCCCCGAGCATCAGCAGAACATCGTGGGCCTGCGGGACCCCGGAAGGACCTCGCTGGTGGTGGTCCACCCGGGTGCCACCGATCCGCGGAGGCGATGGCCGGCGTCGAACTTTGCTGAAGCTGCGGCCGGATTGGCGCGGGAAGGGGCCCAGGTAGTGATCGTGGGCGACCGCTCGGAGAAGGCGCTGGCGCAGGAAGTGGCGGAATTGGCGGTCCGCCAGTTGCCGGCAGCAGAGCACAACGCGGTGCGCTCCGTGGCCGGGGAGCTGGACATTGGCGACCTGGCCGCCCTCCTGGCTGAGGCCACCGTGATGCTCGCCAGCGACAGCGGACCCCGGCACCTCGCCCAGGCAATGGGAACGCCGACGGTTGGCATCTTCTGGGTGGGGAACGTATTCAATGCCGGTCCCCGCGGCCGGAGCATGCACCGTGTCCACATGTCCTGGATGACCCGGTGTCCGCGCTGCGGGGCAGACATCACCCAGGTTGGCTGGACCGCACCGCACTGCGGCCACGACGACACCGTGGTGAGCGGCATCGCCGTGGCCGATGTTGTTCAGGACGTGCTGGACCTTACGGCCACGAGCCTTCTTCTGCGGGGCAGATAAGGAGTTCGCGGACTTCGCTGCCGAACGGCTGCGAAAGGGCGAACACCACGGCCTGTGCCACGTTGGCGGGGTCGTTGAGCTTGGAATCGTCCTGCGGCTTGTACTGCTCATCGCGGTCGTCGAAGAAGTGGGTCTTCATACCGCCCGGGATGATGGTGGTGACGCCAATGACGCCGCCCGTTTCGGCGGCAAGTGCGCGGCTGAAGCCGATTACGCCGAACTTTGAGGCGCAGTACGCCGTGGCATCCGGCAGTGCCCGGAGCCCAAGCGTGGAGGCGATGGTAATGGCCCGGCCCCGGGATTCCTTGAGGTAAGGCAGTGCCGCCCGGACTACGGAAACCGTGCCCATGAGGTTCACTCCGATGACCTTTTCCCATTCTTCCGCCGGGACGTCGCCGAGTTTTCCGCAACGGTCGATGCCGGCAGCGGTCACCACTCCGTCCAGCCCGCCAAGGGTTTCGGCGGCTTCCTTGACGGCGGCTTCCACTGCTTCACGGTTGGAGACGTCCACTTCCAAGGACTTTGCGCCTGCGACGTTGCTGACATCGCGGTCGAAAACGAACGGTGTGCCGCCGGCGTCGCGGATGGCTTCCACGATCGCAGCGCCCAGTCCGGAGCCGCCTCCAGTAACGATGACGCGGCCTGGTGTTTGCGAGTTCATGCGTTTCCTCTCGATTGATGGTTGCTTGTCAGCTGACCTTGGCCAGTGCTTCTGCCAGGCCGCTGGTGGAGCGTGCCGGGTGGAAGGGCACGGTGACGCAGCGCCCTCCCCAACCCGCCACCAGGCGGGCTTCCGGCAATTCTTCGGGGGTGTAGTCGCCACCCTTGACCCAGATATCGGGCTGTATTTGGGTGAGGCAGGCTTCAGGGGTGTCCTCGCCGAACACCACCACGGCGTCCACGCATTCGAGCGCCAGCAGCAGCTCCGCACGGTCTTCCGCGCTGACGATCGGCCGGTACCCGCCTTTGAGCCGCCTCACGGATTCATCCGAGTTCAGGCAAACGATCAGGCAGTCACCCATGCTGCGGGCGGCGGCCAGGGTGCGGGCGTGCCCTGCGTGGAGGAGGTCGAAGCACCCGCCGGTGGCCACCACCGTGCCGCCTCCCGCACGCACGGCCCGGGCGAGTTGGACGCCGTCGGGGTGGAGGTCGCCGGCGTCCACCAGTTCCAGGCCCTTAAGCTCGACGACGGGTCCGGGCTCTGGCGCTTCGGGCTCTGGTGCTTCGGGTCTCGGTGCTTCCACCACCGCCAGCGACGCTGCTCCCCCGTTGGCCAGGAATTCGGACGCATCCTCCACAGCCCGGGTGGCTGCCTGCGCGAGGTCCAGCCCGAGGCCCAGGTGCACGGCCAGGCTCCCAGCCAACCGGTCCCCGGCCCCGCAGGGATCACTGACGTTGGTCTTCGGTGCAGGGATGCCCTGTGCGGCATCACCGGCAGCGAGCAGAAGTGCCCCTTCTTCGCCCCTGGTCACCAGGACGGCAGCACTTCCCCACTTTTCCAGCAGGTACCGGCCGGCTTCTTCCGCACCTGTGCCGGATGGAGCCAAGCCACCGGCTTTTGCCGAGGCCAGTGCCTCAGCCAGGTTGGGCGTGACGACGGCGACCCCGGCCACCGGCTCGGAGCCGGCAGGATGCGGGTCCCACACCACCGGGACGCGGCGCACCGCAGCGGTGAGTGCCGCACGGATATCCGTGTTGGCGGTGATTCCCCGTCCGTAGTCGGCCACCACAATGGCCTCCGCCGAGGCGATGGCCTCGAGCATTTCCGCGGTGCCGGCCGGGACAGGAGCGGGTGAGCATCCTTCGTCGAACCGGACCATGGGATGTGTTCCGATCCGCACGCGCGTCTTGGTGGGCGTCGGGGCGAGCGGGGCTCCGGCGAGCACAGACACACCGGACAGTGCGCGCCGGAGGTGGCTGGCGCCGTCGTCGTTGGACAACGCGGTAACCAGCGAAACGCTGTGGCCGTCCTGGGCCAGCACCGTTGCCACCAGTCCAGCACCGCCTGCACGACGCCGGATGTCGGCTACGTCCACAACCGGCACCGGCGCGTCGGGGCTGAGGCGGGTGGCTGCCCCGTTGATGTCGACGTCAAGGAGGACGTCGCCTACCACTGTGATCCTCATGGCTGCCGCACTCCCACAGAATTCGAGCCGGCCCGCTTGGCGATCTCGGCGTCGAACGCCCGGCACACGGCGTGGATGGCGATGAGGTGGCCTTCCTGGGCGTTCGCCGGGATGGCGTCAACCGTGATGGCCTGATCGCAGGCCTCGGCCAGCGGGTTGGGACCGCTGCCGGTGAGCGCCCAGGTGGCGATGCCGCGTTCCTTGGCCGCACGGACGGCTTTGAGCAGGTTGGGGCTGCGGCCGCTGGTGGAAAGGAGGATGAGGACATCGCCGGCGCGGCCATGGGCCCGGACTTGGCGGGCGAAGACTTCCTCGTAGCCGTAGTCGTTGGCCAGGGCAGTGACGGCGGAGGACTCGGCGTGGAGGGAGATCGCGGAAAAGGGTGCACGCTCCTCATCGAACCTGCCCACGAGCTCGGCCGTCAGGTGCTGCGCCTCAGCCGCCGAGCCGCCGTTGCCCGCCGCCAGCAGGCGTTGGCCGGACAGCAACCGCTGGGCCAGGACAGTTCCCCACTGGGACAAAAGGCCGGACTGCGAGCGCAGGGAGTCCAGGGCGGGCAGGACGTTGTCCAGGTGCTTGGTGACCTCGGCGGCGTGGTTGGAGTCGGTGAGATCGGGCGTCCACCGTGCCGGTACCGTGTCCGGGACGCTGCGCCCGCTGGGAGCTGCGCTGCGTCCGGTGGGGGCTGCGCTGTGCCCGGCGGATATGGCGCCGTCAGCGGTGGAGGGGCGGCTGGTCTTGGTGGTCACAGAGCCTTTGGTGTTCACAGTGCCGTTCCTTCCAGTGGTTCCAAGCCTTCTCCGGCTTGCCGGGTCAATCCCGCGGCCAGGACGGATCGGTACGCTTTCTCGGTATCCGCTGCAATCCGTTCCCAGGAGTAGCGCGAGCGTGCCCGGCGTGCCCCGGCGCGGCCCATGTCCGCACGCAGATCCGGATCCCCCAGCAGCTTTCCGAGCGCTTCGGCCAGCGCTTCAGGATCACGCGGAGGGACGTGCAACCCGGTTTTCTGGTCCACCACGGTTTCCCGCAGGCCGCCCACGGCAGCTGCCACCACCGGAACTCCGCACGCCATGGCTTCAAGGGGCACAATGCCGAAGGGTTCGTACCAGGGTGTGCAGACCACGGCGTCGGCACTGCGGAAGATGGCCGGCATGGCATCCCGGGGAACTTGCCCCCGCATGGTCACCTTGTCCTCCACTCCGAGTTCCTTTGTCATGGCCCGCAGGCGCTGCGCTTCAGGATCTTCCTCGAGGTTCAGGGCATCGCCGGAACCTCCGACGATGAGGAGCTCGACGTCGTTGAAACCCGCCTCTGCCAGGAGAGGCAGGGCCTGGATGATGAGGTCCACGCCTTTGCGTTGCACGAGGCGTCCCACGCTCAGGATGCGGTGCGTGCGGGACTTGGGTTCGGCGTCGGACGTTCCGGGGAACAGCGTAAGGTCCACGCCGCAGGGGGCAATGGAGATTTTGGACCTGCTGATGCCCAGGGCCTTGAGTTCGAAGACCTCGTCCGGGCAGGTGGCAATGACCCAGTCGGCGGTGCGCCCTACCCAGGGTTCCAGCCATTCCCTGGCCGGCGGGCTGGTATCGGCAGCGCCTTGGTGCCGGCGTTTTACCGAGCCCAGGGCGTGGAACGTCTGCACTACGGGAACGGGATCGGCGGCCCCTGTGCGACGCGATGCCTGGATGGCGGCGAGGCCGGACATCCAGAAGTGCGCGTGGAGCACGTCCGGCAGGTCGCCGGCCCAGTCGGCGCAGATCCCGTCGGCCAGCTCTCCCATGTAGGGCAGCAGTTCGTCCTTGGGGATGCGGCGCGCGGGACCGGCATCCACGTGGACAACTGTGAGGCCCGGCCCCACCTCCACCCGCTCTGGTAGCTCGGGGTCATCACGCCGTGTGTACACAGTGACTTGATGGCCGCGATCTGCCAAGGCGGATGAAAGCGCCGCCACATGGACGTTCTGCCCTCCGGCATCAACGCCTCCCAAGGCAGCCAACGGACTGGCGTGTTCGGAGACCATGGAGATTTTCATGGGTGCGTCCTCTCTGTGTCATGGGTGGCGTTGGAGTCATGGGAAGCGTTGGTGTCATGGGTGGCGTTGGAGTCATCGCGGGCGTTGGCGTGATTGCCGGTGTTGGCCTCATGACCGGCGAAAGCTGTTCCGGATTGCGGACGGCTTCCCGGGCGCGTGCCCTTGGGGAGTTCGGCCAGGAGTTCGTCCCAGGCCCGAAGGAATTTGTTCAGCCCATAGCGCTGCAGCGCTGCCTCACGGGCGATCATGCCCATGGCATAGGCGTCGTCCGGATCGTCCAGCAGCCGCCGGGCGAACTTTTGGAGATCGTCGACGTCGTTGGAGACCAGGCCTGCACCGTGCGGGACGGCTCGGCCTGCCTCGGTGGTGGCCAGGGCCAGGACCGGCATGCCAAGGTGCATGGCTTCCAGCAGGGCCAGGCCCAGCGAGGTCCAGCGGAGCGGGTGGAGGTACAGGCGGCAGCGGGCCAGTTCCTGGTGCAGTTTGGGCGCCTGCACGTCACCGGCAATGTGGAGCCGCTCCTCACTGAGTCCGTAGCCCTTCAGGTTCAGCGCCGCGGGCAATGCTTCGGTGCCCATGCCGAACACCCGCAGCGGCCCAACCCCGGCGAATCCGGGCAGGAGGTCGGTTCCGGTGACCCGGCCGCGGCGGACGGGTTCATTGACAACCACTCCCATTTCTTCCTGTTCACCGGTGTACAGGTGCCCGGGATCGGGGATGCCGTGCTCGATCACCGTGGTGGTTGCAGTGCCGGTGTCCCAGAAGAGCTGGTTGAAGTGGGTTACGTGGACAACGGGGATGGTGCCCTGGTCCGCCAGGGGGTGCAAGGTAAAGGGGACGTCACCCTTGGGAGTGTTGTGTTCCAGGTACACGGCGGGGAGGTCAACGCCCGGCCGGCGGCCCAGCGACCGGGCTACCGCGGCGATTTCTTCAGGGCGCTGAAGCACAACAGCGTCAACGCTCGCAGGGTCCAACGTTTCCAGGTCAACTTCAATCGCGGCGGCAGGCCAGTCCCGGCCACCGCGCCCCAAACCCCATGCGCCGCCGTCGGACGATGCCGGCAGCAGGTATTCGTGCCGGCCACGGACGAACGCTTCCATCCATCCGCCGTGGACGTGCCACACCAGGATCCTCATGGTTTCCAAACCTTTCGTCGGGTGGACAGGGAGGACACGCCTCCCAGGAGCCTTTCAACAGCTTCGACAACCTGCTCCGGGGTTACCGAGCTCAGGCACGGATGCCCGGGAACCGGGCAAACACGGGCCCGGGAGTTCTTGCAGGCGGCTTCCTGGTCTCCCAGCAGTTCCAGCGGAACTCCGTAGGGCGCCCATCGGATAGCCGGAACAACCGGGGAGAACAGGCACACCACGGGTGTTCCGACTGCTGCGGCCAGGTGGGCGGGTCCGGTGTTGCCGGTGACCACGACGGCGGCTCCCGCCAGTACCGCTGCGAGCGTCCGCAGGTTGGTTCCGCCGCCGAGGTTCCTGGCGGAAGGGCCGGCCACCGTTGCCGTGAGTGAGGTTTCGCCCGGTCCGCCCGTGACCACTACCCGGTGTCCGTACGCTTCAAGGAGTTCCACGGTTGCTGCATGGTGAAGTGCCGGCCAGGCCCTGGCGGGAGCGGCGGATCCGGGGTGGACCACTATGTACGGTCCTTCATCAGCCAGTTCCCCGGCCACCCCTTCAGGGTCCGGGCCGGAGGTGATCCGCAGCTTTCCGTCGTCGCCATTGGGAAGCACATAGCCGCCGGCCTCAGCAATGGTGAGTGCACGGACTGCTTCGGGCTGGTCCTCGGGAAAGTCCTCCCCGGGCTTCAGCCGGACGTCCAGGAGCGAGCCGGCATAGTCCGTTGACGCACCCGTGATCTTCTTGACGCCCGCCAACCGCAACAACATGGCCAACGGAAGGGGCGACTGATGGAAGGACGTCAGGATGACTGCTTCCTGTATCCGGGAGCTGCGGACAAAATCGATCAGGCCACGGGTCATCTCTTCCGTGACAGGTGGTGCCGGGTTCACAATCCACGGGCAGGCCCACGTATGGACTTGGGTCACTCCGGGGAGCATTTCCGCCGCGCTGGATCCTTCCGGACCGCAGAGCAGGACCACGTCGTTGGGCCTGCTGCCATCGGGGCGGCTTCCGTTGGCCACGGCGCGAAGGGCCGGTCCCGAGAGGAGGACATCGCCCATGCTGTCCAGGCGGGCTACCAGGACGCGGCTCATACAGGGGCTCCCTGTTCTTTCAGGACCCCGGAGAGCAGGAGCTCAACGGCCTGGCCCAGGTCCTCGGCAACAATGGCGGCGGCCTCTACCTCCTCCTGCCGGGTCACTGCGGTGGGCACCAGCACAGAACGTGCTCCTGCCGCAGCGGCCGCTTCCATGTCGGCCCCGATGTCACCCACAACGGCAACCTCGTGCGGCATGAACCCCAAAGTGCTGCACGCTCCCAGGATCATTCCGGGCGCAGGCTTACGGCAGTTGCAGCCGTCCCGGGGTCCGTGCGGGCATACTTCCCACACGTCGAACGGACCCAGCACCTCGTCCACACGCTGGTTGACGGAGTGCATCTGCTCCAACGTCAACAGCCCACGCGCCACGCCCGACTGGTTGGTCACCACTCCTGTGGCCAGCCCTGCCCGGCGGACTTTCTGCAATGCTTCGAGAGCCCCGTCCATGGGCCGCACCAGCTGCGGATCACCGTTATAGGGCACGTCAACAACCAGTGTTCCATCGCGGTCAAACAGGACCGCCTTCAACGTTACGGTTCCTCCCATACCCGCAACGTTCCCCAGTTCTCCGGACGCTAAACAGCGCGGCGGTGAGAAGTTTCCTCCCGCTAGACTCCTAGCGGGAGGCCACTATGACCACAGCTTTGGACAATCTCGAGAACAACGATCAGCCCCTGCTGCTTGCCCTGCGCGCGCTCAAGCTTGGCGACCTCCTGGTCGCAGTTCCGGCGCTCCGTGGCTTGCGCCAGGCCTTTCCTGAACACAGGATCGTGTATGCGGCGCCCGCCTGGATCGGTGAGGCTTTGGAGCTGGTGGGCGGTATCGACCACCTGCCGACCCCCGGGCTTGATGACCCGTTGACAGTCCCACGGCGTGTTGTGGATATCGCGGTCAATCTTCATGGAAACGGTGCCGAGAGCCGGCTCCGGATCGAGGAATTGCAGGCCAACAGGGTGGTGGCGCATGCCTCCGCCGACACCGACGGCCCTGAATGGATCACCGGCATCCCTGAACGCGAGCGCTGGACGCGGCTGCTGAACTGGCACGGCATCGACGCCGATCCGCTGGACTACCGGCTGAACCGCCCGGCCGTTCCGTCACCGCGCCCCGGCGCCACGGTGATCCATGTTGGCGCCGCCTACGGCAGCCGTTTGTGGCCGGTGGAACGGTTCGCGGACGTGGCGGTGGAGCTGACTGCGGCCGGGCACGAGGTAGTTCTCACCGGCGGCAACTCCGAGCGTGCCCGGGCAGAGGAGACTGCTGCTTTGGCGAAACTCAAAGGAGCAAACCTCGACGACGGCCTGCTGGCGGGGCGGCAAGGCCTCGCCGAATTCGCGGCGACCATTGCCGAAGCCCGCTTGGTGGTCTCGGCCGACACCGGCGCGGCGCACTTGGCATCCGCCTATGAGCGGCCCTCGGTGGTGCTGTTTGGTCCCGCCCCGGCCAAAGAGTGGGGACCGCCGCCCGGACCGCACGTGGTGCTGACCGCCGTCGAACTCCGACGCGGCGATGTGTTCTCCGCCGATCCTGATCCGGCGCTGCTGGCGGTGGGTGTGGGCGACGTGTTGGAGGCCGTGGAGCGGCTCGATTGCTAGCGGGCTCTTTGCTGTTGCCTCCTCAGCGGGCCGTGGCGTCCTTCAGGTTGGCCTCTTCGTCCAGCAACTGGGTCTGGAGTGAGACCAGGATCTTGGACAACTTCCGCGATACCTGCATCTGCGACATCCCCAGGGCCTCCGCGATGGTGGACTGGGTTTCCTCGCGGTAGTAGCGCCTGTACAGCAGGTGCCGGTCTTCCGGGCTCAGGTCCCGGATGGCGTTGCGGAGGGCCAGCACGTCCTCGAGCCGCTCAGTGGGGCAGCCGAAAGCCGAGAGGGTGCCCGGCAGTCCGTCCCGGCCATCGGATGCCGGGGCGTCCAGGGAATCGGGTCGTTTGCTGGTACCGGCCATCAAGGCTTCACGCACTTGGCAGGGCTCCAGGTGGAGGTCTTCGGCCACTTCCTCGGGGGACGGCGTCCGTTGCAGGGATTGGGTCAGTTCCTCTGTCCGTGCCAGGACTTGGCGCCGGACGTCCTGGATGGTCCGGGGCGGGCGGACAACCCAGCAGTGGTCCCGGAGATAGCGTTTGACCTCGCCGGCGATGGTAGGTGCGGCGTAGGCCGGGAAACTGACGCCCTTGGATTCGTCATAGCCCCGCGATGCCTTGATGAGGCCCATGTACGCAACCTGCCTGACGTCGTCGAGGTCGTGCGTGTGGGCTGAGTATCTGGCGGCGATGGACTTGGCCAGATTGAGGTGGTCCAGGACCAGGCTGTCCTGAAAGCTCTGGCGAATGCTGCCTTCAGGTTTAGCTGCGGACGTCCTCTTGCGGAGGTCAAGTTGTTGGGTCTGTCCCATGGGGCTTCAATCCTCTGACCGGCTGAAAGTGAGCCCACGGCAAGACTCCTTAAAAAGAGAAGCACACTTACTATTAGCTTTCAACGGGTTCCCGGGGTTAGTCTCGAAAGGTAGCCGGAATCAGGGATCGGAGTTCCTCATGGAAGACCCCCAGCTTGCAGAGCCTTCTACGGTCGTGGCCGATATCCAGGACCTGCTGCTCGACACGCCTGATGTGGAAGCGTTCCTGGAGGAACTGGCAAGGCACTCAGCGGCCTTGTTCAGCTCCCCTGGCAACGAGGTTTACTGCGGCATCACCTTGATGCGGCATCGCTCCGCAGGCACCGTGGCCAGCAGCGGCGAGCGCGCCCGAATGCTCGATGAATTGCAGTACAACTTCAACGACGGGCCCTGCCTGCGCGCCTGCCGTGAAATTACCCAGGTCCACATCCCTGACTTCGACAAGGACAACACCTGGCCGGAGTACAACAAGCTGGTCACCGAAAACGGCATCCGGTCCGTGCTGGCCGTACCGTTCCCCCTCAGCGACGAGGCCGCCAGGGCTGGACTCAACCTCTATTCCGAGCACCCCAACGCCTTTGACCAGGCCGCCGTGCAACGCGCCAACGACTACGTGGAACAGGCATCCAAGGGCATGCGCCTGGCGGTCCTGATCGCACAGCACAGCCAAACTGCCGCTAACCTGCGGGCGGCCATGGAATCGCGGACCGTGATCGACATTGCCACCGGCATCATCATCGCCCAAAACCGCTGCACCCAGGAGGAGGCAATCGAACTCATCAAAAAAGCCTCAAGCAACCGGAACGTCAAGCTGCGGGTGGTTGCCCAGGCCATTGTTGAGTCGGCCGGCGGAGGGCAAATCCAGACCGTGTTTAAGTAGGAGCTGGGTTCAAACAGGCGCTGGGTTCAAACAGGCGCTGGCCAGTCCCACCCCGACGGTGGGCCGGGGCGGGACGAGTGGCTGTTACAGCAGGCTGCGCAAAACCTGCGCCGCGCCGTCGTCGAGCACTGACGCGGTGACCTCGTCCGCAACGGCGATGACCTCATCGGGAGCCTGGCCCATGGCGACGCCGCGACCGGCCCACGTGAGCATCTCGATGTCGTTGCGGCCATCGCCCACGGCAACCGTGTTGGCTTGGTCCGTGCCGAGCTTCCCACGCAACGCCTCAAGGGCACTGGCCTTGGTGACACCCTCGGCGGCAATGTCCAGCCAAGCCGTCCAGCCTACGGAGTACGTCACGCCTGACAGCCCGATGTGCTTGATGGCCTCGTTGAATTCATCAGAGGTGTTCTCGCTGCTGAAGACCACCACGCGGACCGCGGTGGCATCCAACATGGTCTGGAAATCCACGCCGATGGATTCAACGCCAAAGCTGGCATCCTGGAAACGCTCCGTGGAGAGGAAGTTTCCGTCCTCGTCTTCCAGCGCGTACTTGGCATTGGGAAGCCGTTCGCGCAGCGCCTTCAGGGCCGGAGCGGGATCGAAGGTTGCTTTGTGGATGATCTCGTAACCCTTGTCCAAAGAAGGATCCAGGTGAAGGGTCACGCCGCCGTTGCAGCACACCGCGTAGCCCCGCTCGAGGCCGATCTGCTGGATGATGGGCAGGGTTGCATTGAGTGAGCGGCCCGTGGCAATCATGACGTCGTGCCCGGCGGCAACCACTGCCTGCGCAGCGGAGCGGACAGCCGGGGACATGTGGCCGTCGTGGTCCACCAGGGTGCCGTCAACGTCCAAGGCGATCATGAGGTTGTTGTTGTTATTTGGCTGGTCATCGATGCCAGCAACTGGAGTATCAGTCAAAATAGTCATACTTACAGTAGAGCAGACACCTCCGACACTGAACTAGGACCGGCGCCACAGCGGTGGATTAACGCACCGTGAACAGTCGGGTCAGTCGGGTCAGTCGGGTCAGTCGCTCTGTTCCCGGCCGCTCCGAAGGATCACGAGTTGCCGGGTGGCCCGGGTCATGGCGACGTAGCGGTCCACGGCGCCTTCGATGCCCCCGGTTCCTGAGGTGGCACCGGTTCCTGAGCTGGCAGCGGTTCCCGAGCCGGCACCGGTTCCTGCACCGGCACCGAAATCCTCCGGATCAATGAGGACCACGAGGTCGAATTCCAGGCCCTTGGACAACTCAGGGCTGAGCCAACTGACGCGGTCCCGTTCGCCCGCGGCCATGGCTCCCGGCCGGCTGATAACGCAAGCGATGCCTTCGGGGTTTTGGCCGAGCCAGTCATCCAGGATGGTGCTGAGCGCTCCGGTTCCTGCATGGAGCACGGGAATGCCGGTCCTGCGGACCGACCTTGGCACGTTGGCGTCCGGGAGGGCGGCCCTGATGACCGGTTCAGCTTCAGCCATAACTTCCTGGGGAGTGCGGTAGTTGATGCTGAGGCCGGCCACCGTCACCGCGCCCAGGCCCACCCGCTCCAGCCGTTGCTCCCAGGTTTCCGTGAACCCGTGCCTGGCCTGGGCGCGGTCGCCCACCACCGTGAAACTCCGTGAAGGGCAGCGAAGCAGGAGCATCTGCCACTCAGCGTCCGTCAACTCCTGTGCCTCGTCCACCACGATGTGCGCAAACGGCCCGGCCAGGACGTCCGGATCGACGGACTCCACAGCGTCCAGGTCCACCAACTTTTCGCGCATGTCATCGCCGCGCAGCATGTACATCTCAAGGTTCTCGGAATCATCAGCAGCGATGAGGTCATCCACCACCCGATCCATCAGCTCCTTTTCAGAGGCGAGAGCTGCTGCCTGCTGCCGCTTTCGCCGTGAAGCTTCAGGGTCGCCGAGGCGTTGGCGGGCTGCGTCCAAAAGCGGCAGATCCGCCGTCGTCCATTCTTCCGCGCCGTGACGCTTCAGCGCTGCCCTTTCAGCGGGTTGCAGCCAGGGTGCACACATCGCCAGGTAAGCCGGTACCCGCCACAGGTCCGCCACCAACGCCGGGTAGTCAAGGAGTGGCCAGGCCTTGGCGAATGCTGTTCGCAGTTCCCCGTTGCCGGTTAGCGCGCGGCGAAGAATGCTGTCCGGAACGTCATACTCCGCCAGCTTGTCCACGAGGATCGCGAGCAGTGCATCCCACACGTCCTCGCGGGCTTCGTTGTGCGGGGTGCCGGCTTCTGCGGCGTCGAAGGCCTCTGCCCAGTCCTCGCTGCTGAGCCAAACGTCGGCATAGGGCGTCTCCACTTCCATGCCCTCGGCCGGCGGCTCCTCATAAAACGCCGCCGCACGCTCAATGGCTTTCACCATCCCGACGGACGACTTCAGCCGCACCACTTCAGGATCGCTTTCGACGACGGCCGTGGCACCTTCCGGAACCAGGTCCCGCAGCGTGCACGTCTGCACTCCTTCTTCGCCCAGGCTCGGAAGGATGTCGGCCACGTAGGCCAAATATTGCTGATGCGGGCCGACGAACAGGACATCACTCCTGCGGTGGTTGCCGCGGTGACTCAACCGGGGATCCGAATAGAGGAGGTATGCCGTCCTGTGCAGCGCCACCACCGTCTTTCCGGTACCGGGACCGCCGTCCACCACCAAGGCGCCACGCGAGCCGGCACGGATGATCCGGTCCTGGTCCGCCTGGATGGTCCCCAGCACGTCCCGCATCCGCGACGAGCGGCTGCTGCCCAAGCTGGCGATAAAAGCAGACTGGTCATCAAGGGCCGCGTTGTTTTCCAAGTCCTCGGCAGTAAACACCTCGTCCCAATAATCGCTGACCCTGCCGCGCGTCCAGCGGTACCTGCGGCGGTTGGCCAAGCCCATGGGATTCGCGTGGGTCGCTCCGAAGAAGGGTTCGGCTGCCGGTGAGCGCCAGTCGATCAGGAGCCGGCGGCCGTCCTTGTCAGTCAGGCCAAGCCTGCCGACATAGACCGCCTCTGAACTGTCCGCGCCCACCATCCTGCCCAGGCAAAGGTCCAGTCCGAACCGCCTTAGGGCCCGCAGCCGCGCAGTGATCCGATGGATCTCCTGGTCCCGGTCCAAAGCCGCCTGCCCACGGCCTCCAGGCTGCTTTCGCGCGGCATCGAGGCGGACGGACAACTCCATGATTTGTTCCGCCAGGCTGGCCCTGATGGCTTCGAACTGCTGCTCGTCATCGCCGATCAACGTCGGATCGGCCTTGCGTGCCAGATGCTGGGGCAAGGCGAAGGCACTGGTTTTCAATGGGCTGGTTTCGGGCATCACACGACTCCCTTTTCCTTTGGTGATGGGGTTCGTGGATCAATTGTTCGGCACGCAGGGGGCCTTGCCGCAAGCCCCCGTGTGGGTTATAAATTGAATATGGAAGGGATGATTTCCCTTCCTTTTTTGTGCCCGGTTTTGTGCCCGGTTTTGTGCCCGGTACCGAATTCAAGCAGCTTGGCTCGCGCGGGGCTTAGGGTAGGCGGATGTTCCCACGAATGACCGGTGCCCAGCTGTCAGCCCTCTACGACGCCAACAATGAGTGGGCCGGGGACGATGACTTCTTCCTTGCCTTCGTGAATGAGCGGCCAAGCAGCCGGGTGCTGGACCTGGGCTGCGGCACCGGGCGGATGACCTTGGCGGTTGCAGCCGCCGGCCATCGCGTTGTTGGCATCGACCCGAACCCTGATTCCCTGGCATCTGCCCGCATGAAACCGGGGGCTGAACAGGTGACGTGGATAGATGGCACATCGGCGGCGATCCCCGGCGGCGCCACGTTTGACGTGGCCATCATGACCGCGCACGTGGCCCAGGCGATTAACGACGACGGCGACTGGTCCCGCACGCTTGCCGACGTCCACCGTTCGCTCGTACCCGGGGGCCGGTTGGTGTTCGATTCCCGCGACCCTGCGGCGCGCGCATGGGAGCACTGGACTCCGGCCAGGACGCGTCGCGTACACACGCTTCCCGACTCATCCTTGGTGGAAGCATGGGCCAAAAGCACCCCGGAATTGGAAGGGCGCGTTACCCTCACCGAGTACCGGGCCGTCAACGGGAGCATCCCTGAAACGGAGACCTCGGTCCTCGCATTCCGCACCGAAGCCCAGCTGCGGCAGGATCTGGAAACGGCCGGTTTCACAGTTGAGCGTGTCTACGGCGGATGGGCCGGCGAAGACGTGGGCTCCGGGCAGGGCGAACTGATCGTGGTTGCGCACAAAGCCGCCTAGGGGTTACTCAGATACCCCACCCTGGTTTCGAAAAATCCCGCCCCTGTCCGTCACGCGGGCCATACAACGGCGGGCGCAACGAACGGGGACGGGATCCGCCAAAAACTAGAGAACCGGCAAAACCTCAAGCCCGCCAAGGTACTTCTGCAGTGCCTTGGGAACGTTGACGGAGCCGTCCGGGTTCTGGTGGTGCTCAAGGATGGCAACGATCCAGCGCGTGGTGGCCAGGGTGCCGTTCAGCGTGGCAACCGCGCGGGTTCCCTTGGCAACACCTTCGTCGTTGACCACGCGTTCGCGGATGTTGAGCCGGCGCGCCTGGAACGTGGTGCAGTTGGAGGTCGAGGTGAGCTCGCGGTAGGCATTTTGGGTGGGTACCCAGGCTTCGCAGTCGAACTTGCGGGCCGCGGACATGCCGAGGTCACCGGCGGCGGTGTCGATCACGCGGTAGGGAAGCTCGCACTTGGCCAGCATTTCCTCTTCCCACGCCAGCAGGCGCTCGTGCTCAGCTGCCGCTTCTTCAACCGTGGTGTAGATGAACATCTCCACCTTGTTGAACTGGTGCACACGGATGATGCCGCGGGTGTCCTTGCCATGCGAACCGGCCTCACGGCGGTAGCAGGAGCTCTGGCCCGCGTAACGGATGGGACCGGCAGAGAGGTCCAGGATCTCGTCCGCGTGGTAACCGGCGAGGGCCACCTCCGAGGTTCCCACAAGGTAAAGGTCGTCTTCAGCGAGACGGTAGATCTCGGCGTCGTGCTTGACATCAAAACCGGTGCCCTGCATGGTCTCGGGGCGCACCAGAGTGGGGGTGATCATGGGGACGAAGCCGGCGTCGATGGCCTGCTCCATGGCCATCTGCAGGAGCGCCATTTCCAGGCGGGCACCCACGCCGCGGAGGAAGTAGAAGCGTGAGCCCGAAACCTTGGCACCGCGTTCCATGTCGATCGCGCCGATCAGCTCACCGATTTCCAGGTGGTCCTTGGGCTCGAAGTCCGTGAATTCGCGGGGAGTACCAACGGTTTTGACCACCACGTAATCGTCCTCGCCGCCCTCGGGGACACCGTCCACTACGAGGTTGGGGATGACCCGGAGCAGCTCTTCCTGCTTGGCTTGCGCAGCGGATGCTTCAGCGGCAGCGGCTTTGACCGAGTTGGCCAGTTCCTTGACCTCGGCCAGCAAGGCCTGCTTTTCCTCGCCCTTGGCCTGCGCCACCTTCTTGCCGAACGCGTTCTGCTCGGCACGGAGCGTCTCGTGGCGGATCAGCGCAGCGCGGCGATCGGAGTCAGCGGAGATGATCGCGTCCACAACGGACTCGTCGGCGCCACGGGCGCGCTGGCTGGCACGGAACTTGTCCGGATTTTCGCTGAGGTCTTTTACGTCGATCACCAGACAAGAGTATCGAATCCGCCGCGGATTTCCGGTCCGCAGCGGGCAAAGGCCGCCGGTCCAGGACGCGCGGCAGGGATGGACCCGCCCAGGAGGATAGTGTTGGAGCACCATGAGCGACTGGATCCTGTACGTGATTCTCGCTGGGGGCGTGGCTTTTGCCGTCTCCAGTTGGTGGGGTGTGCGCCGATTGAAAGCCCGGCACATCAGGAGCGCGGTCCGGGAGGATGCCCACAAGCCAGGCGCCGGCGACCAACGCGTGGCCGTCATCCTCAACCCGGTGAAAAACAACGCCGAAGCCGCCCGCCAAGCCATCATCGACGCCTGCGACCTCGCCGGATGGGATGCACCCAAATTCTTTGAAACCACGGTGGAAGATCCCGGATACGGCCAGTCGCGCCAAGCGCTGGCTTACGGGGCCGACGTCGTACTGGCGTGCGGCGGTGACGGCACCGTGCGCGTTGTGGCGGAGTCGCTGGCGCACAAGAACGTTGCCATGGGCCTCATCCCGTTGGGGACCGGAAACCTGCTGGCGCGCAACGTGGATCTGGACGTCACAGACCTTGCCGATTGCATCCAGGTGGCACTGTTCGGCCACCAGCGCTACATCGACACCGCCACCATGGGCGTGGACAACGACATCACCGGTGAATCCGCGGAACATACATTCCTGGTCATCGCCGGGATGGGCCTGGATGCCGAGGTTGTTGGCGACACCAAGGACAATCTCAAGAAGAGCGTCGGATGGCTGGCCTACACCGAAGCCGGCGTCCGCCACCTGCCTGGCCGGCGTAAACGCGTCACCATCACCATGGATGACCAGCCCGAGCAATCACGGAAAATCCGCAGCGTGCTGTTCGCCAACTGCGGCTTGATTCCCGGCGGCATCGACTTCATTCCGCAGGCCATGATCGATGACGGAATGCTGGACATCGTGGTGATGAGCCCACGCAGCGCTTTCGGCTGGCTGGCCATGTACACCAAGGTCCTTTTCAAGCACAACGCAAACCTGCCGATGATGAGCTTCTACCGCTCCGGCAAGGTCATCATCCGCAGCCAGGAACCCATGGCAACACAGCTCGACGGCGACCCCTCAGGCGAGGCGACAACCGTCACCGTGCAAGTGGAGCCGTCGTCCCTGCTGGTACGCGTGCCGAAAGCCCGGACTGCCTAGCCTGACCTGGACCGCCTAAAGTGTGCCGGACTGCCTAGAGTGTGCCGACATCCGGCTGGGCGGCGTTCCTTTCGGCTTCCTCGGTAGCTGCCTTGGCTGCAGCGCGGGCCTCGGCCTGCTCCTTGATCATGGCTTGTTCTTCTTCAAAGCGGAGCCGGTCTGCACGATCGGCTTCATCGCCATTCCAGTCGTCCTGGTTTTCGCCTTTGGGCTTCGGATTGACGATCATGCCCTGGCCATCTTTGTCATCCCGGTGGACGGACATGACCGCTCCTTTCACTTGGCATTCATCCATCGTTTATGGATCAGGCAAGCATACGCACAGAAGCATCCTTGCGAAAGGGCAGACGCTTCGCTTGTGGACAGGTGGCTAGGAACCCTTCAGGATCGACTCAACCCACGCGTGTGCGGAGGCAAAAGCGGCGTCGGAAGTGTGCGGAGCTACCACTGCCGGCTGTTTGTCGGCCCGGGCGTAGGACCCCAGGAACCGCGTTGCCGGGCTGATGCGGTGGAGGCCCGCGAGGGCGTCCGCTACGCGTGAATCCGTGGCATGGCCATCAGCGTCGATGCTGAAGAAGTAGTGGCCCAGGTACTGCCCCGTGGGCCTTGATTCGATGCGGCTGAGGTTCACGCCGCGGGAGGCGAACTGGTCCAGGATTTCCATGAGGGCGCCGGGGTGGTCCTCCGGCAACGGGACCACAACCGTGGTTTTGTCCGCGCCGGTCCGGTCCGGGAGTAGGCCGGGCTTGCTCACCAGGATGAACCGCGTGACGGCTTCGGGGTTGTCGCCAATATCCTCAGCCAGGACGTTCAGGCCGGGTTGTCCTGCAGCAACCAACGGACCACATATGGCGGCGTCATACGGAGCGTCGTCCTCCAGCAGGCCCATGGCGGATGCCGCCGTCGACGATCCCGGAACGTAATCGGCGTCCGGAAGGTGCTCATCCGCCCAGAGGCGGCACTGCGCCCACGCGTGGCCATGGGTGGAGATTCGTTTGATGTCGGAAAGTCCGACGCCGGGCCTCGCCACGAGCACGAAGGTGATGGGCACCAGGGCCTCGCGGATGATCCGCAGCTCCTGGCCTGTGGCGATCGCGTCCAAGGTGGCAGTGACCCCGCCCTCCACCGAGTTCTCGATGGGGACCATGGCTGCGTCAGCCTCGCCGGCACGGACCCGTTCCAGTGCTGTGTTGACGTTGGTGCAAGGAATTCGATGAGCGTCAGCAGCCCCGGGAACCTGCAGGAGGGCGGCTTCGGTGAAGGTGCCCTCCGGGCCAAGGAAGGTATAGGTAACTGCGGTCATCTGTAAATATTCCTTGCTGGTTATATACGAAGGCTAGAGGACAACCGGCTTCAACCCGTTGTCCGAAACCATTGGCTTTCCGGCCTCGAACCACATATCCATGCCGCCGGCCACATTCACTGCCGAGTAGCCCTGGCCCACCAGCCACTGGACCGCGCGGAAGGAGCGGCCACCGGTCCGGCAGATGACAAAGAGGTCGTCGTCAGGATCAAGCTCGTCCAAGCGGGCAGGCAACTGGTCCAAGGGAATGTGGCGGGCGCCCTCAGCATGGCCGGCCACCCACTCGTAGTCTTCGCGGACGTCCAGAATGCTGGCGTCGGCCGGAATGTCGCCCACAGGCACGGTATCGAAGTCGCTCATGGCGGTCCTTTCCCATCGATTAAGTCCAGGATCCAGCCTAGTCCCCGGCACACGGCACCGTAACTTCACCGGTGGACCGAGCTTGCTTCCCGACGCGCTGAAGCTAAGACTGGGAGCCAAGCACTCCCCCACCACTGGCGCGTTAGGAGTACCCCATGGCTGCTGGGCACCCCACCATTCTGGCGACATCCGGCGGCTACAAGCCGGGCGGCCGCACCAGGATCGAGTTCAACCACTTGATGCACTATGCCGTGGAGTTGTCCGGCGTCACGGGCAGGGCGCCCCGCGTCACACATCTCGGCACGGCGTCCGGTGACCAACGTTGGTGGGCCGCCGAAATGGACCAGGCTGCGCGCATTGCCGGCTTCGATTTCAGCCATCTCAACCTTTTCACCATGCCAAATATTGAGGATCCTGAAGCCCATCTGCTGGAGCAGGACGTGGTGTGGGTCCATGGCGGTTCAGTGGTGAACCTGCTGGCGGTCTGGCGTGCCCACGGACTGGATGAAATCCTGCGAAAGGCCTGGGAAAGCGGCGTGGTGCTGGCCGGGGTCTCCGCCGGTTCCATCTGTTGGTACCAGGGCGGTGTTACCGATTCTTTTGGCCCTGAACTCAAGCCTGTCACCAACGCACTCGGCTTCCTCCCCTACGGAAACGGAGTCCACTATGACTCTGAACTGCGGCGCGCACCGGCCATCCACCGGCTCGTGGCCAACGGCACGTTGGGCGAGACGCACTGCACGGACGACGGGGTGGGGCTGGTTTACCGTGGCACGGAACTTGTGGAGGTGGTGTCCGAGGTGAAGAACAAAGCGGCCTTCCGGGTGACGGCAGGGGCCGGCGAGAGCGTGGATGCTGTTGCTGTGGAGGAACGGTTGGAGTCGCGTTTCCTTGGCTGATCCTTACGTGCATGACATATCGCGAATGACGGCTGTTGAGCTCCGTGATGCCCTGGCCTCCGGAGAGCTCTCCGCCAGCGAGGCCGCTACCCATTTCCTTGAGATCATCGAGTCCCGGAACAAGCAACTGGGCTCTTTTCTCACGGTCACAGCTGACCAGGCCTTGGCTGACGCCGCAGCAGCAGACCACCTGCACGCCGGGCTGGTGAAGGAAGGGCGCCGGGAAGACCTCCCCCTACTTCACGGCATGCCGATCGCGTTCAAGGACCTCACCGACGTTGCGGGTGTTCCCACCACCCATGGCAGCGCCGCGTTGGAACACAAACCTGCGCCCGAAGACGGTGCCCTTGCGGCAGGCCTGAAGGCCCAAGGTGTCATCTCCCTGGGCAAGACCCAGGTCCCGGAATTCGGGCTGACCGCCTACAGCGAAAACCGCGTGGCACCGCCGTCGCGCAATCCACACGCCTTGGGCCGCAGTTCCGGCGGGTCCTCCGGCGGGAGCGCTGCCGCGGTTGCTGCGGGACTTGTTCCGTTCGCGCCAGGGACCGACGGCGGCGGCTCCATCCGTATTCCGGCCGGCGCCTGCGGGCTGGTCGGCCTGAAACCCGGAAGGGGCTTGGTGCCGTCCGGTGCGGGCGCGGGCGATGCTGCCAAGCTCGTTGTCGCCGGCCCCCTCGCGAGGACCGCTGCGGATGCGGCGCTGCTGATGGACGCGCTGGTCCCCCGGCATGAAGCACCCGACGGCGGATACCTCGCCAATGTTGGGCGGGCGCCCGAAGCCCTGAGAATCGGAGTGACCCTGGATAGCCCATGGGCCGGTACCTACCCGTTCGAGGTCGAACAGGAAGCCATGGACGCCTTGGCTTTGGGGATCAAACTGCTGGAAAAGGCGGGCCACAGCGTTGGTGAAGCCGAAATCCGCTATGACAACCGCTATCCCGAAGCGTTTACGGCCGCCTGGACCGCCGGCGTCGGAAGCGCCCGGATAGCACCCCAACGTGAGGCGTTGCTGACCCCGCTGACCCGGACTTTCCGGCGTCGTGCGCAGCAGCGGAGCGCGTTGAAGGTCAACGAGGCCCTGCAGTTCCTGCGGCAGTTTGAGCACGACACCATCGCGCAGTACTCGGACTGGGACCTCATGCTCATGCCCACCTTGGCGCAAACACCACGGCCGATCGGGTGGTTCACCGGTGGCGGCCACAGTGGTGAGCCTTGGCCGAGCGAGTGGGCCGGAGACGCTGATGAGGACTACAAACGGCAGTGCCAATACGCACCCTGGTCCTCC
The DNA here is from genome assembly GCF_059739405.1 of Arthrobacter sp. TmtSoilC79. NCBI lineage: Bacteria > Bacillati > Actinomycetota > Actinomycetes > Micrococcales > Micrococcaceae > Arthrobacter > Arthrobacter sp. TmtSoilC79. Next base: position 4,624,328 of record NZ_AP046051.1, read on the forward strand.
ATGGTGAACGTGTGCGGACTCCCGGCCATCAGCATCCCGGTGCACACAACCCATGGCGGCCTGCCCCTGGGGATCCAGCTCATTGGCATGCCGGGATCTGAGCTGCTGCTCCTTCAGCTCGCGGCGGTCCTGGAGAACCGCTGAACCTGCTGTCTAACATATGGAAACTGGTTGCCTCGGGCATATATCGATGTGACAATGCCCGCAGTCAGTGCCAGCATTGAGAAAATGAGCACACCTCAAACCACGGCTGAGTCCGCAAAGCCAGCGGGCGATACGTCATTCTTCGGCCACCCAAAGATGTTGGCCAGCCTCTTCTCCGTGGAAATGTGGGAGCGATTCTCCTTCTACGGCATGCAGGGAATCCTGCTCTACTACATGTACTTCACCGCCGAGCAGGGCGGCCTTTCCATCGACCAGGGCCTCGCCGCTGGTTTGGTGGGTGCGTATGGTGGTGGCGTTTACCTGTCGACGATCCTCGGTGCATGGCTCGCCGACCGTCTCTTCGGCTCCGAAAAGGTCCTGTTCGGCTCGGCCATCATGATCATGGCCGGCCACATTGCGCTGGCACTCCTGCCGGGCATTCCGGGCTTGATCGCGGGCTTGGTGCTGGTGGGCATCGGCTCCGGCGGCCTGAAGGCCAACGCCACAGCCCTTGTAGGCAGCCTGTATGGCGAGAAGGACGAGCGTCGCGACGCCGGCTTCTCCATCTTCTACATGGGCATTAACATCGGTGGGCTCATCGGCCCGCTGGTGACCGGCTGGCTGCAGACGAGCTACGGCTTCCACGTCGGGTTCGGCGCCGCGGCCGTGGGCATGGCGATCGGCCTGGTCATCTACTCGCTGGGTCGCAAGCGCCTTCCCGAGGAAGCCCACCGCGTTCCCAACCCGCTCCCGTCAAAGGACCGCACCAAGTACGGCCTGATTTTCCTGGGCATCCTGGTCATCATCGGCGTCCTGCTCGGCACGGGACTCGTCAACGCCAACAACCTGGCCAGCAGCATGGCCTACGCCGCAATCGGCGCCGCGGTGGTCTACCTGTTCCTGATCTTCCGCAGCCCGCTGGTCACCGGCGTGGAGCGCAAGCGCGTGATCGCGTTCATCCCCTTGTTCATCGCATCGGCCGGGTTCTGGGCACTGTTCCAGCAGCAGTTCACCTTCATCGCTGTGTACTCCCAGGAGAAGCTGGACCGCAACCTGTTCGGCTGGGAAATGCCGGCGGCCTGGGTCCAGTCCATCAACCCGGTGTTCATCATCATCTTTGCCGGCGTCATGGCTGCCCTCTGGACCAAGCTGGGTTCCAAGCAGCCGAGCTCCCCGCTGAAGTTCGCCGCGGGTCTGTTGATCATGGGCTTGGCATTCCTGGCGTTCATCCCGCTGGCCGGCGAAGGCAAGACGCCCCTGCTTGCTCTGGTGGGCATCCTGTTCATGTTCACCCTGGCGGAACTGTTCCTCTCCCCCATTGGCCTGTCCGTGAGCACCAAGCTGGCCCCGCAGGCGTTCCACACGCAGATGGTGGCCTTGTTCTTCCTGTCCGTCTCGCTCGGCACCACCCTCGCCGGCATCCTCGCAGGCCTCTACAACCCCAAGGATGAGCTCCCGTACTTCCTGGGCATTGGAGGCGTGGCTGTGGTCCTGGCCGTTGGCATGGCTGCGGCATCTCCGGCCATCAAGAAGCTGATGGGCGGCGTCCGGTAGCCCGCTCGGCTGACGTTAACCAACGACGGCGACCCTCGCCTCCGGTGGGATTCCCACCAGAGGCAAGGGTCGCCGTCGTACGTTTTTGCTTAGTAGTTGTACCTGCTGGTTGAGGCTCCGATCGCGGCGAAGAAGATAATGCCGAAGATCACCGTCAACGCAATGCCGATGTACCCCATGACCAAACCGGCGATCGCCATGCCCTTGCCTGCGGGCTCGCGCTTGAGGCCGAGGTGACCCAGGATCACTGCGGCGATCTGCGGAAGGATGAAGAATCCGAAGCCCACAAAAATGGCAATTCCACAGCACATGCTGGCAATGCTCAGGCCCTTGGGCTCGGCCTGCATGGCGTAGTACGCGGGCTGGCCGTAGGGTGACTGCGGCTGACCATAAGGCTGCTGGCCGTACGGCTGCTGGTTGAATGCCTGCTGCTGGTACGGGCTGGGCGGCTGGCCGTACGGGGAAGCGGGCTGCTGGCTGTAGTCGCCCGGCGTGTAAGTGCTGGCGGGCGGCTGCGGCTGCGAGTAGAAGTCGTTCTGGCCCTGGGCGTTCTGCGTGTACGGGTCTTGACCGTGCGCGCTCTGCTCGTACGGCGGGAGGGGCTGCGTGGCGTTGGCGCCCTGGTCTGCGTCGGATTGGCCCGCGCTGTAGTCCGGCGTTGTGTCGCCCGGCGTGCTGTGGCCCGGCGTGCTCGATTCGGGGGCGCTGAACTGTGCGGGCGGGACGTACTGGGGCGGTTCGTAGCCCGCCGGCTTGTCTTCGTTGCCCTTGGATGGCTGATCTGACATAGGAATCCCCCTGAAAGTGGTCTTTGCTCCCCACACTACCGCCGTCCGGGGCGCCACATAAGGCAACGCGCACCAAAGCCATGGGTACAACAGCCCATCCACAAAGATTCATGCAAAAGCATGGAATTTTTTCGAGTCCCACTCGGTTTATGAAAGTAGCGACTTAAGCAGCGCTCACCAAAGAAATCGGCGGGATCCGTCCCGCGAAGGAGGAATCATGGGTAACTTCGAAGGCAAGACCGCGCTCGTCACCGGCGGCGGCTCAGGACTTGGGGAAGCGATCAGCAAGGACCTCGCAAAGAACGGCGTCAACGTGGTGGTTGCGGATGTGAACCTCGACGCCGCCACCCGGGTGGCCAACGAGATCACGGCCGACGGCGGCACTGCAGTCCCGTTCCAGGGAAACACAGCGGTGGCTGAGGACAGCAAGAAGGCGGTCGACTTCGCCGTGGAAACCTACGGGGCCCTCAACTACGCCGTGAACAACGCCGGGATCGGCGGTGCCAGTGCGCCTGTTGGCGACGTCGACATCGAAGACTGGGACCGGGTCATTGCCATCAACTTGAGCGGCGTCCTGTACGGCATGCGCTACCAGATCCCCGCCATCCTTGCCGCCGGCGCCTCTGAAGGTGCCATTGTGAACATGGCCTCCATCCATGGCGCGGTCGCTGCTCCGGGCAACGCCGCCTACACCGCCGCCAAGCACGCCGTAGTTGGCCTGACCAAGAACGCCGCAGCCGAATACGGCGCGCAGGGTCTTCGCGTCAACGCCATCGGCCCGGGCTACATCGACACTCCGTTGCTGGCTGCTGCTCCGAAGGAAGTTGTGAGCGGACTTGAAGCCAAGCACCCGCTTGGCCGCTTGGGCACGGCCGAGGAAGTCGCGAACGTCACCACGTTCCTGCTCTCGGACAAGGCCAGTTTCATGACTGGCTCCTACGTGCTGGTCGACGGCGGGTACACCGCCGTCTAGCACTGCTATCGAAGTGCTCCGGCCGGGGGTAAGGGTGGATTTTTCGCCACCGTTACCCCCGATCGGGCCCGCAACCTCTGGAGCGAATCGCGCGAAAGGTGCGCCCCAGGGCCTACGAGCGGCGCGCCAAGCGGGAACAGCTGCACCAAGGTGCGGTCTGAACGGGGAATGAATCTTTGCAGGCTTGGCGGTTTTGTCCTGCCGTAACATCGCCTTTCGGCGTCACAGGGGCCGGATCCCGGACATGTCGTGTCAGCTGACGCCAAGGTCTGGCATGCTGGACCCCATGGCTAGCCGAGCGGGCACAGTTGCCCTTCCCCAGGACCTTGTTGACATCACAGCCCTGCTGGACGCGTATTTCGACGTAACTCCGGACTTGGGCGATCCCGCGCAACGCGTGGCATTTGGAACGTCGGGACACCGCGGATCCAGTTTGAAGGCGTCGTTCAACGAGCCGCACATCCTTGCGATCACCCAGGCAATCGTTGAATACCGCGGCCGCCAGGGCATCACCGGTCCACTCTTCATCGGCCGGGACACCCATGCGCTGAGCGAGCCGGCACAGAACTCCGCCTTGGAGGTGTTGGCCGCCAACGGTGTGACGGTCCTGGTGGACGCCCGCCACGGATACACCCCGACGCCGGCGTTGAGCCACGCAATCCTCAAATACAACCGCGAAGCGGCGCCGGGCACCCCCCAGGCCGACGGCATCGTGGTCACCCCCAGCCACAACCCGCCAGGCGACGGTGGCTTCAAGTACAACCCTCCCCACGGCGGCCCGGCGGACACGGATGCCACAGGATGGATTGCCGACCGCGCCAACCAGCTCCTTGAGAACGGCCTTCGCGGCGTCAAGCGCATCCCCTTGAACGATGCCCTTGCTGCCGACACCACCGGCAAGTTCGATTTCCTCAGCAGCTACGTGGACGACCTCCCGTCTGTGCTTAACCTTGACGCCATCCGCAACGCCGGCGTCCGCATCGGAGCCGACCCCATGGGCGGCGCCTCCGTTGACTACTGGGGTGAGATCGGCGAGCGCCACCAGCTCAACCTCACGGTCGTGAACCCCACCGTCGACCCGCAGTGGGCTTTCATGACCCTCGACTGGGACGAGAAGATCCGCATGGATTGCTCGTCGCCGTCGGCCATGGCGTCCCTTATTCAGCGCATGGCCGCCGGCGCCAACGGCACCGCCGCGTACGACATCGCTACCGGTAACGACGCCGACGCCGATCGCCACGGCATCGTCACGCCTCTTGTTGATGGAGTGGGTGGGCTGATGAACCCGAACCACTACCTCGCCGTTGCCATTGATTACCTGTACCGGAACCGCAGCGGCTGGAACCCGGAGTCCGTGGTGGGCAAGACCCTGGTGTCATCCTCGATCATCGACCGCGTTGCCGGTGGTTTGGGCCGCAAGCTGGTTGAGGTCCCCGTGGGCTTCAAATGGTTCGTGCCTGGCCTCCTCTCCGGCGAAGGGGCTTTCGGTGGCGAAGAATCCGCCGGCGCTTCCTTCAACAAGCTCGACGGCAGCGTGTGGACCACGGACAAGGACGGCATCCTCCTGGCGCTGCTGGCGTCCGAGATCACGGCCGTCACAGGGTCCTCACCGTCACAGCTTTACAAGGGCCTCACCGATCAGTTCGGCGCACCCGTTTACGCCCGCATTGACGCCGCAGCTACCCGGGAACAGAAGTCCAAGCTGGGCAAGCTCTCCGCTGCTGACGTCACCGCCACGTCCCTTGCGGGCGAGGAGATCACGGCCAAGCTCACCGAGGCCCCCGGCAACGGCGCCTCGATCGGCGGCCTGAAAGTGGTCACCGAGAACGCCTGGTTCGCGGCCCGCCCCTCCGGCACCGAGGACGTCTATAAGATCTACGCCGAGTCCTTCAAGGGCGCGGACCACTTGAAGCAGGTGCAGGAAGAGGCCAAGGCGCTGGTCGACGGGGTCATCGCCTAGCCGCACGCTACCTCACGTCCCCGGGGGTTCCAGCCCCACGCTCTCTCACATCCCCCGGGGTCTGCGGCGAGCCCTCTCCCACAACCCCCGGGGTCTGCGGCGAGCCCTTTCCCACAACCCCCGGACATCACGCGAGCCCTCTCTCACCTGCCGCTGGAGTCGGGGCATAGACATCCACTACTTGGGGGAAAACGATGAGGCTTGAGGCATGGCACGTCCTGGTTTTACTCATCCTGCTGGTTGTAGCCATCGTGGTTATCGTGGCAGTGACCTTGCTGGTCCGATGGGTTGTCAGGACGGCCGATCGTAGGGGCGGGTCCAACGGTTCCAAACGCAGGTGATAGAGGGTTCGTCTGAAACCCGGGGGACCTGAGAGACCGTCCGGCCCCAACCCGGGGGACCTGAGAGAGGGCTTGGCTTATGCCCAGGGGATATGCGAGAGGGTCTAGTGGGTTGGGTGGATCCGGGTGTCGAGCAGGATCCGCAGGACTTGTTCAAGCGGTTCGGTGAGTTGCTGCGCCGACGAGGAGGCCAAAGGCTGCACCTCCGTGGCGGTCCGCAGCATTACCAGCCCGAGCATCAACGCGATGGCCATCTGGGCCCGGAGAAGAAGTGGTTGCGAATCGGGGTCACCGGGAGTCCAACCTGCCGCCGCGGCCAGTTGCTCGGTGAAGTGTTCCAAAGTCCTGCGGCGGATCGCGTCGGCATTTTCGTCACCGGATGAGCGGAGCAGGAGCAGGAGTTGCAGGGGGTCGTCCGCGTTCGGAGCCTGGACAACGTGTGCCAGGAGCCGGGCGATGACTTCGTCCACGCTTGCTGCAGATTGCCGGGTTTGGGGATCCAGCTCGTCCACCGTGCGGCTCATGCACGCTTCGAAGAGGCCCTCTTTCGAGCCGAAATATCTGTTGATGAGGGCTACATTGACTCCTGCATCTGCTGCAATATGCCGGACTGTCGTGGCACGGTAGCCCTCGGTAGCGAAGCGCCGTCGGGCAGCGCGAACCAGCGCACGCCGCGTAATGTCCGAGTCCCGACCCGAACGGACCAGTTCGTCGTCCGCCACTGAACCTGCGCCGTCGGGAGTCTTTGCTGCTTGCTTAGCCACTCCCCCACTCTAGCCCGGCCAATCGACAAGTAAACGATTGTTGACATGAGCAACCAATTGGATTTAGAGTCAATGTAATCAACCGTTTACATGCCGAGGAGAACCATGTCCAGCACCATTGAGCGCGCCGCAAGCGCACCAACACCTGGTACGGAGGCCCACCGTAAGCGCGGTTCGGCGATCATCGCCTACCTTTCCCTCGGCGGCCTCTCCTTCGCAGTCCTGCAATCCCTCGTGGCACCCGCTTTGGGCACCATTGGGCGGGACCTTGGCGTGGCTACGAGCGATGCGAGCTGGGTGCTCACCGCTTACTTGCTCTCCGCTTCGGTGCTGACCCCGATCCTTGGCCGCTTGGGTGACATGGTGGGCAAGCGCAAAGTGTTGATAGTTGTCCTCTCACTGCTTCTGGTCGGCGCTGTACTGGCTGCCCTTGCGCCCAACCTGACAGTGCTGATCATTGGCCGCGTGCTTCAAGGCGCGGCAGGTGCAGTGATGCCACTGTCCATTGGCATCGTCCGCGATGAGCTTCCGAAGGAACGCGTGAGCGTCACCATCGGCCTCCTGTCCGCCATCTTTGGCATCGGGGCCGGAGTTGGAATCGTGGCTGCCGGCCCGATTGTTGAAGCATTGTCCTGGCACTGGCTGTTCTGGCTTCCTGCGGGCTTGGTGGTTATCGCCCTCCTGGGGGCGATCTTCGGCATGCCCGAATCTCCCGTAAAGACACCCGGCAAACTTGACCTCCTCGGGACAGGCATCCTTTCCGTAGGACTTGTCGCCGTACTTCTGGCCATCAGCGAAGGCCAAACCTGGGGTTGGGGAGACGGCAAAACCGTCAGCCTGCTCATCGGTGGCGGCATCGCTTTGATCGCCTTTGTGCTGGTGGAACTGCGGGTGGCGGAACCACTGATCGATGTTCGGCTGTTCCGCAACCGCGGCGTGTGGACCGCCCATATCGTCGCTTTGGCGTTCGGCTTTGCAATGTTCGGCACGTTCGTCCTGGTTCCCACGATCCTGCAGCTCCCAACGGTCCTGGGCTACGGGTTCGGCAAGACTGTCAGCGAGGCCGGTATTTATCTGTTGCCGACCGTCGTCGCCATGGTGATTTCCGGCGTCGTTGCAGGTGCCCTCATCCGGAAGGTGGGGCCAAAGATCCCCATGATCCTCGGCGCGGTTGCCGTCACAGTCGCCTTTATCATTCCGGCTCTGGGACATGGTGAGGAATGGCAGATCGTGGTCTCGGGCATTCTCACGGGCATAGGTATCGGCATGGCTCTGGCCGCCACCTCCAATGCGATTGTGGAGAGTGTTCCCGCAACCCAGACCGGGGAAGCCATCAGCGCCAACACAGTGTTGCGCACCATCGGCAGCAGCATCGGCACGGCAGTCATCGCCGCCCTCATCTCCTCCAACATCACCCCTCAGGGCGCACCGGCGGACGATGCTTTCACCATCGGCTTCTGGGTATCCGCAGGTGTTGGCGTGCTGGCGCTCCTCGCAGCGCTGGTTGTACCTTCCCGGGTGAAGCGTCGCCAGAACGCCGAGGCGGCCGGTATCGACGACTTCGACGAAGCCCTCTAACCTCCAGCAACGCAAAAACGCCCGCTCACAGGACAGTGAGCGGGCGTTTTTGCTGCGGAGAACTTGGGCCGTGCGGACTTAGATGGTGCGGACTTGGACGGAGCGAAACTTAGACGGTGCGGACAACGTCTTCGTAAGCGAACTTGGGCTTGGCTTCGCCCCATGCGTCCGGGCCGGGCTGGCCAATGTTGACCACCAGGAAGCTCTTCTGGTCGCCGGCCGGGAAGAATTCGGCGTCGATCGCGGAGAAGTCCGCACCGGTCATGGGGCCGGCGGCGAAACCGAGCGAGCGCACAGCCAGGATGAAGTATCCGGCCTGCAAATGAGCGTTGTTGTTGCCAGTAGCAGCGGCGAAAGCGGGATCGGCGTCGTACATCGCCTTGGGCGCGCCGTACTCGGGAAGGAACTTGTCCCACTGCCCCTGCCAGTCGGTGTCGTAAGAGAGGATGGCGACCAGCGGAGCGGAAGCGGTCTTGGCCTGGTTGCCGCGGGAAAGTGCGTCAACCAGCTTGGCTCGGGCCTCATCGGAGCGGACATATGTCACGCGGAGCGGCTGGGAGTTGAAGGCCGTGGGGCCAAACTTGGTGAGCTCGTAGATGGCGCGGGCCTGCTCCTCGGTGACCTCACCGGCGAAGCTGTTGGCGGTACGGGCTTCGGCAAAAATGGCGTCGACTGCTGCGGCGTCAATGACTGCTTCTTCGTGGGCGATCGTCATTTCGTGAACCTTTCGCTGGGCCTGACCCTGAGCCGGCCGGGCACTTCTGCTTTCCATGGTTGCAACTTCAAGTTCCCTTGTCCTCTTCCCATGACGGCCCGTGACGTTGAGCACACAGCGTGACTCCGCGTGTCGTTTCCTTGCGTTGCGAGGCCCGCTTTGCGCTTAATTCGGTGCGCGAGGCGCGTAGAGCGGGCCCCGCAATGGCGGTAATGTTGCACCGAATCCCAACACTCTTCTGAGGAAGGCCCCGCCATGAGCATGCTCGGCATGAAATGGAAGCTCCACGGTAACGGCAAGTCCATTCGCCCAGGCCACGTGGTTGCACCCGACGAGCGGCTCGCGTGGCCCCTGACCATCGGCATCGGCATGCAGCACGTGGTGGCCATGTTCGGCGCGACGTTCCTGGTCCCCATCATCACGGGCATGCCGCCGGCCACCACCTTGCTCTTCTCCGGCATCGGCACTCTACTGTTCCTCATAATTACCAAGGGCCGGGTGCCCAGCTACCTGGGTTCGAGCTTCGCGTTCATCGCCCCGATCATGGCGTCCCAGCAGCAGTACGGCGTCAGTGGCGCCCTGGGCGGCGTGGTGCTTGCCGGCGTCGTACTGGCGCTTATTGGTGCGGTGGTCCAGAAATTTGGCGCGGAATGGATCAACCGGCTGATGCCGCCGATCGTCACGGGCGCCATTGTGGCGCTGATCGGCCTGAACCTGGCACCGGCAGCGAAGAATAATTTCGACGCCGCACCTGTCACCGCGCTCATCACACTGGTCACGATCATCCTGGTTTCCGTCCTGTTCCGCGGGATTCTGGGTCGCCTGAGCATCCTGGTGGGCGTCGTAGTGGGGTATCTCGTGGCGATGATGCGCGGCGAGGTGTCCTACGAAAAGATGGACGCCGCCGCATGGATCGGCCTGCCCCTGTTCCAGACCCCCGAATTCCACATAGGTGTGGTGGGGCTGTTTGTTCCGGTGGTCCTGGTGCTGGTTGCCGAGAACGTGGGGCACGTGAAGTCGGTGGCCGCGATGACAGGCCAGAACCTCGACGGCGTCTCCGGCCGCGCGCTGATGGCCGACGGTGCCGCGACGGTACTTGCCGGGTTCGGCGGCGGTTCCGGTACCACGACATACGCGGAGAACATCGGCGTCATGGCCGCCACCAAGGTCTACTCGACGGCGGCCTACTGGGTGGCCGGTATCTTCGCCATCCTGCTGAGCTTCTCCCCGAAATTCGGCGAACTTATCGCCACCGTCCCGGCCGGTGTCCTGGGCGGCGCCGCCACCATGCTCTACGGCATGATCGGCGTGCTCGGTGTGAAGATCTGGGTGCAGAACAAGGTCAACTTCTCCAACCCGATCAACCTGACCACCGCTGCTGTTGCCCTGATTATCGGCATCGCGGACTACACCTGGACCATTGGCGAGCTGAAGTTCACGGGTATTGCTCTGGGTTCCGCTGCTGCCCTGGTGATCTACCACGGCATGAAAGGGCTGGCTCGCTGGCGCGGGACCGTGGCTGAGCCGGAGACCGAGCCCGCGGGGCTGCCGCCTGCGGTGAAGTCGGCGATGAACGCTGCGGCTAAGCGGGGCGGGAAGAAGGGGAAGTAGGGTTGCCCTTCAGGATTGCACGCACTGAACGTGGCACTGCGCCGTAACAGAATCGGCAGGCGCACGATGCATTGCCAGCGACGGATCTCGCGGATGCTCTGCTCCAGCTTGGGAGCCAGGATGTGGTGGTCGTCTTCGCACCAGGCTCGGTTGGTGAACCCATCGTCCTACTGAAGGATGAGCCTGAATCCTTTTGCATGACCTGGCTGACAAGTTGAACCCTGCGCCGCACACGGAGGCGTTGCCGTCGATCGTGCTGAGTGACGTCCTGGTTCAGGCGCTGGTTTCCGTGGATCACGAGCAGGCCGTGGAATCGTCGCACCAGCTCACGGCATTGCGCGAGCAGCTGGGGTACTGAGCCCGCCGATCACCATGGCCTACAGTGGACCACTCAAGGCCCTTGCGACTGTGGACGTACTGACTCCCAACGTGTCAGCAATCTCGCTGAGAGTCATCTTCTTACTCCTGAGGTTCCGCGCCGCTTCCAATTTGTGCGGGGTCATCGCCGGTGGCCGCCCACCAAGGCGCCCGAGGGCCCGGGCGGCCGCGAGCCCCACCGTGGTTCGCTCGGACAACCTGCTGCGTTCATAGTTCGCTATGGATTCGAACAACCCGAGGATCACCCGACCGTGCTGGCCTCCGGTATCCAACCAAGGTTCCGCCACTACCCGGAAAGTCACGCTCCGCTCGGCCAGCAGCGCAATGATGCCCACCAAGTCCGAGGTACTGCGTCCCAGCCTCGTCAGGTCACTCACCAGCAGCGAGTCCCCTGGCTTGAGTGCCTCTAAGCAGGCCCGCCATTGCTCCCTGAGCTCAGTTGCCCCGGTTGCACGCTCCTCATAGACATCCACGGCGCCGGCCGCTTTGAGCACTTGGACCTGATCCGCAAGGGACGGACCAAAGTTGCTTTCCCTGGCGTAACCAATAGAAATATTGAGTCTTTCCAATTTCCCAAAAACCCCCATTTTGAGTTGAAACCATTTGAATACCGTATTGGGTTTTGACACATGCGTATCCGTAAATATGCCCAGTAGATACACGGCGCTCACAGGTGCCCGATAATGACTTTTGGAAAGCGCATCCGCGGCTCTGCCATGACTGGAAACACAGGATCTGCCACGCCAGTATGACACAGCGAAATTAGAAACTAAAACAATTTTAAGAAAGTCCTTGATGTCTCTTGTCACATTGTCGACCAGAAGTGATACTCGAGTTACAACCGGCAAAGTGGCCGTGTAATTATCACCTAGGGAGGAGGGATGATGATGAAAAGCAACTATTCTGCTCCGCGTGTAGCGCGGGTGGGTTCGTTCCGTGAAGTGACAAACGGTGTTTGGTTCGGACGCTGGCGCGACATCTTCGGCGGTCGGGCATTCGTTAAGGTCGACATCGGCTGATAGCAGTACAGAGGTACGAGCGGGAGCCTCGTCATCATGACGAGGCTCCCGTTCTGCATCAGGCTTCCATCCGCCCAACACACGTCAGGTGCCAGGACACAATGCCACAACTCTTCTTAGCCAACAGGGGCAGTGCCACGGGATTGATCGACGAATCCACGGCATTGCCGTCCAGCGCCGATGTCATCATCCTCGATTCCAGGCTCAGTGAGCGGCAGCTGAGGGATTCTGTCATCCCCCATCATTCACGTGATAACAATGGAGCAACGCCGGGCTACGCTCGCGCCACCACCGGATCAATCTCAACAGCAGAGACGCTGTACTGGACTGACATCGGCGGAACACCGATTGCCTCGACATCCCAGGGAGCACTGCGGCGGATTGCCCACAGCAAGCTCGATGACAGCCGGGTCCGTCTGGCCCTGTGCACAAATTTGCCCGGCTTCCTGCGCCACCTTTCCTTCTGGGAAGGAATCAATACAGTGAAACCAGGTTCCACGCTCACCTACCACAATGGGCGTCCCCAGGTGCTGGATCAGGCAGTTGCGACGGACCACCCCAACCTGGATCTACCCGAAGCGGCTGAACTGCTGCTCGCTGAGCTGACACGGTCCATAGAACGCCGCATCTTGTCATACGGGACATTGAGCGCTGATGTGTCGGGCGGCATGGACTCCACCAGCTTGGCCTACGTACTGGATTCACTTCAGAAAGACAGCATTTACTACCATGCGGGTACGGACGATCCTCATAACCGGGATAGCCAGTACGCACGTCGAGCAGCATCGGAATTACACGGGGATTTCACTGAGCTAGAGTCGCTGACCGCCACAGCAGGCGCGTTCAGCGAATTCGATCAGAACATCCAAGGCCTCGATGACGGCCCGCTGGCATGGGCGGGGAATTCCAAGCACCTTAGGTTACTGCTCATTGATGCCTCCCAACGTGGGGTCAAGGCTCACCTGACGGGCGTTGGCGGCGACGAATTGTTTGATCCACTTCCCGCGACGGCCCTTGATCTCCTCACGACGTCATCGTGGAAAGCAGGTCTTCGGATAATTCGCCGGCTAGGGAAAATGCAGCGATGGTCCACGCTGGCTGTAGCCCGAGCGGTGGGGTCCAACGTCAACTTTGAAACTGAAATGCTGAGGCGCGTTGAGGCCCCAGCGGGGAACATCGTGGGGCCTGCTGAAGCTTTCTCGTGGGCGCCCGGATTCGGCATCTCCAAATTCGCCACAGCAGAAACCCGGGAAGTAGTGGCGGAAAAAGCCAAGGATGCGCTCAGACAAGGAGCCGGTCCGCACCATAAGGATCGCTTCAGGCATCAGATGACCGAGGCGGTCATGTTCCAAGGCGAAATTGTGCGTCAAGTGAATCATGCCTACGAACACCTCGGCGTTGCTTGGGAGGCGCCCTACTTGGACGATGCGGTAGTCCGTCTCGTTCTGAGTCTGCCTACAGACATCCTCATTGGAACGCGCGACAACAAACCGCTCCTGGCACGGGCGACGGAGCCTGTTGCCCCCCGTTGGTTGTTCACTCGCGAAGACAAGGGTGAATACAGTTCCGACCTGTTCACCGAGTACAAGAAGCGACGACACGATCTGTCCCGCCTTTTCGACGAAAGTTACCTAGTGGACATGGGCCATATCAACGCTGACGCTGTACGCGATGCCTTAAGCATGCCGGTAGTCAGCACGGACGAACTCTTTGAAATCGAACAACTCGCCGGCGTCGAGAGATGGGTCAGGACCATTCAATGAGGAAGAACACAACCCGAACCGTCGAAGCTGGAGACGTATTCCAACCTTCACCGAAAATCACCTTCAACGTAGATGATGACGGGGTAACGGTCTTCGACGCCCGAGGCGGCACTTACTGGCGTGGAAACGCCACAGCGGCCGACGTCATGGCTGCAATCGAGCAAAATCTTCAGGTGGGTGACGTCGTTGACAAAATCTCTGAATCCTACGGAGTTGACCCCCACCGTGTGCGCCGGGACGTCCACGCTTTGATTGGTGAACTACAGCAGTCCGGAATTATCCGGAGGGTCAGCCTATGAGCCTCCCCATTAGTCGACAGCCGACCGTCGTGCCACGGCGGCTGTTCCGGTTTCGGACTCACGCGGCAGTCGGCGTCGCCTGGGTGATGACCTTGCTGCCGCCGACGCTTCTTCGGTCAGTTCTCCATGGCCTTTCGCATCCACACCGTTCCACCAACACCCGTCAAGCACGCCTCATGCGGGCGGCCGTATGTGCCGTTAGTGCCCGCTGCGCCGGCGAGGGGTGTCTGCAGCGGTCGATCGCAGCCTTCATGCTCTGTCGGATGGAAGGTCACTCTCCGGGATGGAAAACGGGATACCAACTTGAGCCCTTCGCTGCCCATGCATGGATTGAAGTGGACGGGGTGCCGATCGACGAGCCGCATCGTATCCGCAGCTACGTCCCTGTCCTCACCGTGGCTCAGCCCGGAGAAACGAGCAACAAATGAAGACCACAGCCAATACCTCTCGACGTGCCGGACTGACTGAATTGTTCCGTCACGTAGCCGTTCAACGCCGACTCGTTGTCCTCATCGTGATCCTCAGCCTTTTGGGATCTGCGCTTTCTTTGGCACAACCTTTGCTGGTCCGTGAAGTGATCGACCGAGTCAGCGCTTCCAAGCCCTTGGAACTCCTGCCATGGCTTGTTGGTGGGCTCATCCTTGTGGGGGGAGTTCTTGGTGGCATCAGGCAGTACCTAATCCAGCGCACCGCCGAGACCGCCATCAGGAGGTCTCGCCACAACCTCATCGACCACATCCTTCACCTTCCGGTTCCCACATTGGACCAGCGCCGCGTAGGCGATCTTGTGGCACGCGTGACGACGGACACCACAGTGATACGGAACATGCTGAGCCAAGGCTTTGTGGAATCCTTCGCAGGTGTTTTCACCATCATCGGCGCACTCGTGGCAATGCTCTTCCTGGACCCCGTTCTGGTGATCATTGCCTTGGGAGCCGCTCTGGTTTCGGTCGCAGCAGTCGTTTGGGTCACCTCCTACATCGAACGCGCCAGCCTCGGCGTACAAACTGCCCTGGGGAAGCTCTCGTCCTCCATGGACCGCGCCATCCGAGCGACACGAACTGTGCGTGCAGCCAACGCAAGTACACGTGAATCCCAACGCGTTAAGGAAGACGCGAACAGCGTCTGGACCATTGGACTACGCGTCGCGGCCACTACAGCATTGGTTTCCCCTATTTCCTCCATCGCCATGCAAGTGACCTTCCTCGCCGTTATAGGAGTCGGCGGGCTAAGAGTGGCATCGGGCGAATTGACGGTGGCCGACCTCGTTTCGTTCATTCTCTTCCTGTTCCTCCTCATCATGCCCCTCGGCCAACTGTTCGGCACCGTGAGTGCCATAGGGGAAGCGCTTGGAGGCGTGGCGCGTATTAACGAAATCCTGCAGCTCCCCACCGAACGGGACACACCCGTCGTGGCGGGCAACACGGTCCCCACCATCAGAGATTCAAGCCTGGTTTTCCGTGGTGTGAGCTTTGAGTACGACCATCCTTCCGAGGAGACGGAAGGGTCCAGTCAGCGGTCAACGTTGAGCGATGTCTCATTCCAGATCGGATCAAGTCAGCGAGTTGCAATCGTTGGTCCTTCCGGGGCAGGTAAGAGCACTATCCTGAACCTCATCGCCCGCTTCTACGATGCTTCCGATGGGCAAATCTTGTTCGGCGGAACCGACGTCAACCAAGTAGCCAGGTCAGCGGTCCGGGCCAACATCGCCTATGTCGAGCAGGACGCACCCGCTGTTGCCGGGACCCTCCGGGACAACCTAAACATAGGGAGTCCGGATGCCTCCGACGAGGACATGATGGCCATTCTTGAACGACTGAATCTCACATCTGTCCTTCGGAGGTCAGAACTTGGCCTCGACGCGGAAGTCGGTGAAGGAGCCGTGCTCCTCTCCGGAGGAGAACGGCAGCGAATTGCTGTGGCCCGGGCCTTGCTTGCAAACCCTTCGATGCTTCTTCTGGACGAATCGACCTCCAACCTGGACGGTGTGAGCGAGGAAAAGGTGAGGGAACTCATCGCCGACGTAACTTCGGGGTGCACCTTGGTCATCGTTGCCCACCGCCTCGCCACCGTGCAAAGCTCTGACTTGATCCTGGTGCTCGATGAAGGCAAGGTCGTGGCAAGCGGTACCCATACAGAATTGATGCAGACGTCGCCTCTTTATCGGGAACTCGCTCAGAACCAATTCCTGACAAATGAGATGGCCTATGAAGCAACGACACCCGAGCACGACGCGCAGCGCTGATCCAGAAAACGTTCGCCCCTCCGTAGTCCGGGAAACGATTATTCCGGTTCTGCTAAACGGTCTGGTCGGCCTCATTGTGGTGGCCGGGCTTTGGATCACCGTGGTTCCGCCGGAATCACCAGGACGGTTGGTCCAGCTGGCCCTGGGGGGCCTTGTTGTCCTCGGGCTCTGCCTTCGGTCCCGGTTTCCATGGCTTGCCGCTGCCTGGACCGGCGCCGTCACGGCGGCGGGGTGGGCGTTAGGAATGACTGAGGATCCTTTCCTGCTTACAGGGCTCTGTCTCTACATCGCCGCGGAAAGATTCGGGACACGCCTCTTTCCTGCATGGTTGATCGCGCTGGAAATTCTTCTGTTCGCATCCTTGCTTCTTGTCTCCGCCGAGGGCGCCGAAGCGCGCATCCGGGGAATTATCCTTGGCGCTGTCATCATCGGGGCAGCGTGGGTCTTGGGAATCCGCACCCAGCGCATGCGGTACGAAACCGAGCGCAATGCCCGCGCGCAGGAACGGCTTCGGCTCGCCCGTGATATTCACGACGTGCTGTCTCACACCCTGGGAGGGATTGGACTGCGGGCAGGTGTCGTGGCCCATGTAAAGTCGTCCACCACAGACGATCTACGATCCGCGCTGCAGGACATCGAGTCCGACGCCCGTGACGCGTTGAGACAACTCCAGGTCTTGATGCGCCGGGAACGCAGTGAAGCGGCTGACGACACTCCCCTGGGAAGCCTTCCGGAACTGGTGCAGGAGCTGTCGCAGCCGGCCATACGAGCCGGGATATCTGTTGTGATCGACGCCGACGAAGGTACCCAGGGCCTTCCGGCCGCGCAGCGAACCACCGCGTATCGGATCATTCAGGAGGCCCTGACAAACGTGATCCGTCATTCCGGAGCAAAAACCTGCCGGATCACCATCAGGACCGAAGGCGACGACCTGCGAATCAGCGTCCTCGACGACGGTTCGGGGGCAGCATTGGCTTCCAAGAACGGTCACGGGCTCACAGGAATGCGTGAACGGGCTGAGTTATTGGGCGGAACCTTCCAAGCAGGACGGGAGGCCAATGGATACGGGGTGGCTGTTTCACTGCCGGGAACTGCAGCGAGGGTGGAACACCGATGAACGAGATCAGCGTCCTCATCGCAGACGACGATGCTCATACCAGGACATCGCTGCGCCTTTTGATCGAGCATGAGCCGGACATGACGGTGACCGCCGTGGTTGTGGACGGCGCAGAGGCCGTAGAAGCCATCATGGATCATCAACCAGACGTGGCGTTGATGGATGTTCGAATGCCCCGGATGACCGGTCTTGAAGCTGCGGGGGTTCTGGCATCACGGAAGTCCCGCACCCGGCTGGTCATGCTGACCACCTTCGATATGGATGACTACGTTTATCAGGCGCTCCGCCAGGGTGCCTCCGGCTTTCTTCTCAAGAACGCACCGTTGCCTGACATTCTCAAGGCAATCCGAACCGCACATGAAGGAAACGCCCTCCTCGCCCCAGAGATCACCCGCCGCCTCATAGACCGCTTCACTCTGGGCCCGGCCGCACACGAACGCATCAGCGAACTGACAGTTCGCGAACGCGAAACCTTGACCCTCATCGGACAAGGCGCCTCCAATAACGAGATAGCAGCGGCCCTGTTTCTCACGCGAACCACTGCGCGGACTTATGTGAGTCGAATTCTGACAAAACTGGGCGCCCGGGACAGGGCACAACTCGTAGTTATCGCCTACGAAAGCGGCTTGGTGGGCCCCTCGACCGTCTAATTTGGGTGACACAACTGTCTACACCTGCAGACAGACAAGCGGTGCCGGGCCGGATTGACTTGAGTCATGCCAGCATCTTCCAACGCGACCTCCGATGTGGGGACGGGATCGCGAACCACCATGATGCGCGCTGTCAGGGCCGAAACCACCAAACTTCTGACACTGCGTCTTTGCCTCAACACCATGGCAGGAACGGTGCTGCTCACGGTGCTTCTTTCCTGGATACTGACCAGCCTGATCGACGCTGCCCATAAAGCAGGGAGACCTGACGAGGCAGCCGGCCTTGAGGCTGGCACGGCCTTTTTGGTCATCCTCCACTATGGACAAATAGGGGTCATCCTTCTGGCGGCATGGTCCATGCACCAGGAATCGGACACTGGCTCTCTTCGGAGCACCTTGATCAGCCTCCCGCAGCGCAGTGTTGTGTTGGCGGCCAAAGCGATCGTGATTGTCGTTGCCGTTTTCGTCACGGCGGTTCTGAGTGTGTTCGGGTCGGCCGGGATTCGTTGCGTGGTCATCGACTGCACCGCCGAAAGCAGCCATATAGCAGCCACTCCACAAGCGGGATCAGGAATCCTGTGGGGCGTGGTCCTTTACTGGATCCTCATCGCCCTGTTCACCTACGCCTTGTCGGTGGTCCTGCGCAGCGGGCTGGCAGCCATGGGTACGGTCTTGGCGATGGCCCTCATTGTCTCCACGTACCTGGTGAACATCACCCCCTTCGCCAAGTTCCTGCCGGATCAGGCCGGAGCCCAGCTCTACCAATTGCCGCCTCCTGCGCCGGGCGACTTGGGACCTGCCACGGGCGGATTGGTCCTCGCGGTTTGGGTGGTCGCGGCTCTGATCGCTGCACTTGTTCTGTTCCGCCGCCAACCAGTTCGCCGCTAAGTGACATCGACTACCAAGGAGATCAATCAGTGATCGAGATCAAGAATTTGAGCAAGAAATACGGGCAGTCGGACGGAATCATCGACGTCTCACTGACTGCCGAGCCCTGGAAAGTTACTGCCTTTCTCGGGCCGAACGGGGCCGGCAAATCGACAACTTTCCGTCTGCTTCTAGGCCTCGATCGGGCGGACAGCGGGTCCGCTCTCATCGAGGGAAAACCCTACCGGGACCTCACCGCCCCCCTCTGGACCGTAGGAGCTCAGTTCGACGGCTCGGGAGCCCACAAAGGCCGCACGGCCAAGGCCCATCTCACCTGGCTTGCGCAATCCAACGGCATTCCGCAGTCGAGGATCGGTGAAGTTCTGGAGGTCGTCGGGCTTTCGGACGCCGCCCGGAAGCGCGTGGGAGCGTACTCACTGGGTATGGGTCAGCGACTGGGGATCGCCGCGGCCCTCCTCGGCGATCCACGCATTATTGTTCTCGATGAGCCGACCAACGGCTTGGATCCCGAAGGCATTCGCTGGATCCGGGGGCTCCTGAGGACCCTTGCAGCCAACGGCAAGACGGTTCTTATTTCCAGCCATCTTATTAATGAGGTCCAGCACGTCGCTGACCACATCGTGGTCATTTCCGGTGGCCGCATTGTTCAGTCCGGAAACGTCGATGATCTGGTAGCCGGTCACCATGACCTGGAAGCCGCCTACTTCGATTGGACCGGCAGTGCGGCTAAAGGAAACGCCGTATGACTACGCTGGTGGACACTACCCGGAAGTCCAGCCTATTCCGCGCCGAACTCACCAAACTCATCACGTTGAGGTCCGTATGGATCACTGCAGCCCTGACGTGGCTCATCGTTGTTCTCATCGGGTGGTCCCAGGCGGCCCCGGTGGGAGACGCACTCCGAACCAACGACCCCGGGCTTGCACCAGGAGCGAGCCCGGAGACGGTGGGTTTTGACTGGGTTGCGCTGGGACTGATCGGAATCATTGTCATCGGCGTCATAGCCGCATCGAGTGAATACGTGTCGGGCCAACTGCGGAGCAGCCTGGTGGCCGCGCCGAACCGCGAGCGCCTGTATTGGGCGAAATGCGCTGCGTTGACAGTGTTCGTCACACTGCTGGGGCTCGTGACCATTCCGCTGTTGAGCTTGCTATCCCAGTCTGGTCTCGGCGAACTTTCCGTCATCAACGGGACCGTTCCGGCAGGCCTCCTTCTCCGCTGGGTTGGTGCCATAGCTTTCTGGGATGCCATAGCCCTCATTGGGTTCGCACTGGGCATCCTGCTCAAACAGACGCTGATACCGCTGTTTACGCTCATTGTGGTGTCGCAATTGTCGTTGATGTTGCTGCTGCTGACTCCAGCTTTTGCCTATTTACCCACTGTGGCCGGGGTCCTGCTGTTCGACCCAGGCCTGGTTACAGGTTCCTATCCGAATGCAGATCTGGGTTCTCTCACCGCCGCGATAGTAACCTTCACCTGGACAGCCGGCCTCGTGGCTTTTGCAGGGTTCAGGTTCAGCACGCGTGACGTCCGCGGCTGACTGAAGCACGACGGCGGTCCTCACCGACTGCTCGGGCGTGGATCGCCGTCGTGGTTCTCAATAGAACGTGCGGCGACGCCGTGTTCTTTCCAGTCACTGACCCGCTCCAACCACTCACCAAGGAGGGCCGCCGTTAGCTCCGGCTGGTCCAAATGCGCGTTATGCCCGGCCCGATCCAAGACGGCGGTGGTGGACTGTGCGTAGCTGCGCGCCAGCGCAGTCTGATCCTCAAACCCCACCACATGGTCCTGGCGCCCGGCGAGAATCAGCGTGGGCCCCTTAAAGCTGGCGAAGCGATTTTCCGGCTCGGTACGGAGTGCGTAACTGCTGGAAATCCGCTGGACTGCTGCCTGATCAAAGATTCGAAACCCCGGCAGAGCCGCGTCTCGGAAACGAAGCCAATTCTCGGGGGATTGGACCACGGCCATGGCCTCATAGTCGGCCGCATCCGCGGGTTCCAAGGCCGCCAAAAGGGTCGGGTCTGTTTGGAGCACTGTCTTGGCAGGCAGAGTTCGGGACCCGTTATCCGCAACGACCACTGGGCAAAGGAGTGCCAGGCCAAGAACCTGCTCCCCGAATTCTGCGACCATGTGGCGGGCGATCATGCCGCCGAAGGAGTTTCCGAGGACTGCGAACTTTTCGGCACCGAAGCTCTGCCGGGCAAAGGAGACCACTGTTTCGGCCACGGCATCCGCGCTATCGATCTCGGGTCCTGCCGCTGATTGGCCCATGCCCGGCAAGTCCACGTAGACCCGCCGCCACTGACCGTGAGCTTCGAACACGGGGTCGAGCCCCAGCAGTAGGCGATGATCGACACAGAATCCGTGGATGATCAGGATTGGGGTCCCCGCCCCGCAGTCAACAGAATGCACCCTCGAACGCTAACACCGGCGGCATGTGATCGCGGGTCAAACGTGACGAGTTGAGGACTCGTGAGCATCAACAATGAGCGGTACTCAGCCACCGAGGGGCGGGTTCTCGGCAGAAAGAGCCCCCAATACCCCCGAGAACTAACCCCTCACCAACTTGAGATCTAACCCCTCGGCGGCGGGGAGGAGCGGCCACACCGAGGGGCGGGTTCTCGGCAGAAAGAGCCCCCCAGTACCCCCGAGAACTAACCCCTCACCAACTTGAGATCTAACCCCTCGGCGGGCCGACTCACAACGACACAGAACCAACCCCAGAGAGCGCTCTCTTGACGCGAGTGACCCACAGCACATACTGTGAACCCACATCCCAGAGAGCGCTCTCTCGCCCTAGGCGTACGGTCGCTCGAACACACAAAGGAGTGATCGTGGAGTTTTCGCGACTAAGGAAATTCACTGCCCTGGCGGGCGTAGCCTCACTGGCCCTCGTGGCAGCAGGCTGCAGCGGCGGAGGCGATAAGGCGGCGAGCGCCGACAACCCCGTCACGCTGACAGTGACCACGTTCGGCACTTTCGGATACGACGACCTGTATGCCGAATACGAGAAGCAGAACCCCGGCGTCAACATCGAGGCCACCAACATTGACCGTGGTTCCAACGCCCGGACCGATGCGTTCACCAAGCTGGCCGCCGGCTCCGGACTCAGCGACGTCACGGCCATCGAGGAAGGCTGGCTCGGCTCCATCATGGAGGTCTCGGACCAGTTCGTTGACCTCAAGGAGTACGGCGCCGAGGACATCAAGGACAACTGGGTGGACTGGAAGTTCAAGCAGGGCACCGACCCCAACGGCCGCGTGATCGGCTATGGCACGGACATTGGACCGCAGGCCCTGTGCTTCAACGGCAAGCTCTTCGAAGCAGCCGGTCTGCCGAGCGACCGCGAGAAGGTCGCGGAGCTTTTCGGCGGCAAGGACGCGAGCTGGGATACGTACTTCAAGCTGGGCCGCCAGTACAAAGAGGCAACCGGCAAGGCCTGGTATGACCAGTCCGGCTTCGTGTGGAACTCCATGGTCAACCAGATGGACGAGGGTTACTACACCAAGGACGGCAAGCTGAACGTTGAGGGCAACAAGGAAATGCGGGCAAAGTTCGACATGCTCGCTGCCGGCACTGCCGATGGCCTGTCCTCCAACCAGACCCAGTTCGACTGGGGCAACGGCAAGGCATTCGTTGACGGTTCCTTCGCAACCCACGTATGCCCGGCCTGGATGCTCGGCACCATCAAGGGCCAGCTCGAGTCGGCAGGCGGCGGCGCAGCCAGCGGCTGGGATGTAGCCGACGTCTTCCCCGGCGGTGCCTCCAACTGGGGCGGTGCTTTCCTCTCCGTTCCCAAGAGCTCCAAGCACCCCGCTGAAGCAGCCAAGCTGGCAGCATGGCTGACCGCACCCGAGCAGCAGATCAAGCAGTCCGCTGCGGCGAACAACTTCCCCAGCACGCTGGAAGCACAGGCAAAGATCGTTGAAGCAGCAAAGCCGAACGAGCTGTTCAACAACGCTCCCTACGGCGCCATCTTTGAGTCCCGCGCCGAGGGTGTCATCGCCCAGTTCAAGGGTCCGGATGACTCTGTAATCCAGGAAAACGTCTTTGGTCCGGCCCTCAAGATGCTCGATTCGGGCAAGGGCAACGCCGATCAAGCCTGGAATGAAGCCGTCAAGCTCCTCAACGACCTCGTGGTCAACAACTAGCAGCACCCGGCCGTGGGGCCTCCGGGAAACCGGAGGCCCCCTCACAGAGTCTGAGAACCGACCATGACCACCACATTGAACCGCCCGGCCGCCGGTAGAACGGCCGCCACCAAACCGAAACCGACCTTCCGCCAACGCCTCAACGTGTTCGACATGAAGGCGTCCCCCTACCTCTACATCGCCCCGTTTTTCATCCTGTTCGCCTTGGTGGGCCTCTTTCCCCTGGGCTACACGTTCTTCGTCTCCCTCTTCGACTGGCATCTCCTCAAAGGCCAGGGAGAGTTTGTTGGGTTCCAGAACTTCGTTGAGGTCCTTCAGGACCGTTTCTTCTGGAACTCCCTGTTCAACACCGTCAGCATCTTCCTGATCTCCACCATCCCGCAGCTGATCATGGCCACCATCATCGCCGCGGTCCTGGATCAGAACCTGCGCGCCAAGACCTTCTGGCGCATGAGCATCCTGCTCCCCTACGTTGTGACTCCCGTGGCTGTCGCCATGATCTTCACCAACATGTTCGGCGAGCAGTACGGGCTCATCAACAACATCCTGTCCAGCTTCGGCATCGATCCGATCATGTGGAAGAACGACACCCTCCCGAGCCACATCGCCATCGCCACCATGGTGAACTGGCGCTGGACCGGCTACAACGCGCTGATCCTCCTGGCCGCCATGCAGTCAGTACCGCGCGATATCTACGAGTCCGCTGCAATCGACGGCGCCGGCTCCATGCGCCGCTTCTTCAGCATCACGCTGCCGAGCATCCGGCCCACAATGGTGTTCGTTATTGTCACAGCGACCATCGGCGGACTGCAGATCTTCACGGAGCCCAGGCTGTTCGATCCCGTTGCGGCCGGCGGAACGGCCCGACAGTTCCAGACCACCGTGCTGTACCTGTGGGAGATGGCGTTCCAGCGCCAGAACTTCGGCAAGGCCTCCACCATCGCCTGGCTCCTGTTCCTGATCATCCTGCTCTTCGGCATCGTGAACTGGCTGATCTCCCGCCGCATCGCCACCAACGGCGACGATCGCGGAGCAGCTAGCCGCCGCCGTCGTCAGCGTTCTTCCGCTGCGAAAACAAAAGCGGACGACGCCGGCCTCGCCGCCCAGGCGGTCACCGCACCGGCAGCGGCACCAGACTCGACCCCGAGGAGCGGGAAATGACCCTCACGCAAAACCGGCCGGCAGCACCGGCTGCCCAGCAGAGTTCCCGGGCCCTGGCCACGCGGAAAGCCCTCTTCGGCAACGGCCGGCGCCCCGGCTTCCTCACTTACGGGCTCCTGATTGCGTTCTTCCTGGCCTCGGCCTACCCGCTCTGGTGGTCCGTGATCATCGGCAGCCGCTCCAACGAAGCCCTCGGTGAGACCTGGCCGCCGCTGCTCCCTGGCGGCAACTTCTGGACCAACGTGGGTGAAGTCTTCGACACCGTCCCGTTCTGGCTGGCACTGGGCAACAGCGTGCTGATCTCCGGCATCATCACCATCTCCGTGGTGGGGTTCTCCACCCTAGCCGGATACGCGTTCGCCAAACTGCGCTTCCGCGGCCGGAACTGGCTGATGGTTGCAGTGATCGCCACCATGGCCATCCCGACGCAGCTGGGCATCATCCCGTTGTTCATGCTGATGCGCACGCTGGGCTGGACAGGTGAGATCGGCGCCGTCGTGATCCCTACTCTTGTCACAGCGTTTGGCGTCTTCTTCATGCGGCAGTACCTCGTGGACGTGATCCCGGACGAGCTGATCGAATCGGCACGCATGGACGGGGCATCCATGATCTCCACGTTCTGGCATGTAGCGTTGCCCGCGGCGCGTCCGGCCATGGCAATCCTCGGCCTGTTCACGTTCATGACGGCGTGGACCGATTTCCTCTGGCCCCTGCTGGTGCTCGACGCCGGCAACCCCACTTTGCAGACGGCGCTTAGCCAACTGCAGTCGGCCCGTTACGTGGACTACTCGATCGTCCTGGCCGGCGCCGTCATGGCAACACTTCCGCTACTGGCCCTCTTCGTCCTGGCGGGACGTCAACTCATATCCGGAATCATGCAAGGAGCAGTGAAGGGCTAATGCCATTCGAAGCAACAAACCACCCCGCGACCCCTCCCTTTAACAGGGTGTGGCCCGAGGGCTTCCTCTGGGGCTCGGCTACCGCCGCAGCCCAGGTGGAAGGTGCCAGCCATGAAGGCGGCAAGGAAGATTCCGTCTGGGACGCTTTCGCCCGCGTTCCTGGCGCCATTGCCAACGGCGAGACGTTGAAGAACGCGGTGCAGCACTACCACCGCATGCCCCAGGACGTCAGGATCATGAAGGAGCTGGGCCTGGATTCCTACCGGTTCTCCACCAGCTGGTCCCGCGTCCGGCCCGGCGGCCGCACTGCGAACGCCGAGGGCTTGGACTTTTACTCACGCTTGGTGGATGAACTGCTCGACGCCGGCATCCTCCCTTGGTTGACCCTTTACCACTGGGACCTGCCGCAGGCGCTGGAGGAGAAGGGCGGCTGGGCCAACCGCGACACCGCCTACCGCTTCGTCGACTACGCGAACGATGTCTATTCGGCCCTCGGCGACCGTGTTCAGCACTGGACCACGTTCAACGAACCGTTCTGCTCATCCCTGCTTGGCTATGCGGCGGGCGTGCATGCACCCGGCCGCCAGGAACCGGAAGCAGCCGTCGCGGCCATCCATCACCAGCACCTCGCCCACGGTCTGGTAGTCAATGAGCTGCGGGGCCGCGGCGCCCAGCAGCTGGGGATCACGCTCAACCTCAGCAACTCCATTCCGCGGGATCCTTCCGACCCCGTGGACCTCGATGCCGCACGCCGGTTTGATTCGCTGCAGAACCGGATCTTCCTGGATCCGATCCTCCGCGGCGCCTATCCGGAGGACACCCTCAATGACCTTGAGCAGTTCGGCATCCGGGATGTCATCAAGCCCGGCGACCTGGACATCATCGGTGCACCCATCGATTTCCTGGGCGTCAACCACTACCACGATGACCTCATCAGCGGACACCCCACTGCTGAACACGGCGACGGCCACTCGGGCGGCGCAACCCGTCCGACGTCGTCGTGCTGGATCGGTTCGGAAGACATTTCCTTCCCGAGCCGCGGCCTGCCGCGTACTGCCATGAACTGGGAGGTCAACCCGGACGGACTGCGGAAGCTCCTGGTGCGCCTGGGCGAGGAATACCCTGCGCTGCCGCCGCTGTACATCACCGAAAACGGCGCTGCCTACGACGACGTCGTCAGTCCCGACGGCGCGGTCCACGACGCCGAGCGGACCCAGTTCGTCCTGGACCACGTCACGGCGGTGGGGGAAGCACTCGACCAAGGCGCCGACGTGCGCGGCTACTTTGTGTGGTCCCTCCTGGACAACTTTGAGTGGTCCTGGGGCTACGGCAAACGATTCGGGGTGGTCCGCGTGGATTACGACACTTTCGAGCGCACGGTCAAGGACAGCGGACTGGCCTACTCCCGGGTCATCGCAGCGGCCAAAGCATCATCCGCTGTCACCGCGAACGCCTAAAGTAGCCTTCAGAGGCATACTTTTCTTTACGTTCCGGAGATGACCATGACGCAGGACACCAGCGGCCCCCGGCCGGTACCCACCCTTGAGATGGTGGCTGCCTTGGCCGGGGTGTCGCGGGCCACCGTGTCCCGAGTGGTCAATGACAGCCCGAGTGTTGACCCTGAAATGGCGCAGTCGGTGAGGAAAGCCATCCTCGCACTCGACTACACGCCAAACCGTGCAGCCCGCTCCTTGGCCAAACGGCGGGCGAATGCGGTCACCCTGATCGTTCCGGAGTCAACGTCCAAGGTCTTCGCGGATCCGTTCTTCGCCTCCGTGGTCCAAGGCATCGCCCTGTATCTCACCGATACCGAGTACACGCTGAACATGGTGATTTCCTCGGAGTCGAAGCCGGAAAAAACCCGCAGCTTCCTGCTCGGCGGCAACGTGGACGGGGTCCTGGTGGTCTCGCACCACAGTGGTGACAACTCCTGGACGCACCTGTCAGGATCCCTTCCCATGGTGTTCGCAGGACGCCCCTTGGTGGGTGGCAAGGAAAGCTACTACGTGGACGTGGCCAACGAACAAGCTGCCTACGAAGTCACCAAGTTATTGACCCAGAGCGGCCGAAGGAACGTGGCAACCATTGCCGGCCCGCAGGATATGCCCCCTGGCTTGGATCGCCTGGCCGGATGGAGGACTGCAATGAGGGAGGCGGGTCTTGGGGAGGGCTTGATGGAGGAAGGCGACTTCACCTTGGCCTCCGGCGCTAAAGCCATGCACCGTTTACTGGGTCGCGGTGTTCCCCTTGATGCCGTATTCGCTGCTAATGACCAGATGGCTGCAGGCGCCTACACCGCAATCCAAGGGCGGGGTCTTCGCATCCCGGAGGACATCGCCGTCGTGGGTTTTGATGACGATTCCTTTGCCACCTCGGTGACCCCCGCCCTTACTACTGTCCATCACCCGATTGTTGAACTCGGCAAGAAGATGGCCGAGACCCTGGTGAACCTGATCGAGGGTAAACCGGCAGAACGTGTCACCCGAATGCCTACCTCGATCGTGATCCGCGATTCCGTTTAGCCCCATGCCTTGAAAGGCCCGTCCATGCTTCCTGCTCCTGTCAGCACCGTCGCGCCTTCGGTCGCAACCGGCCGTCCGATCCGTTGGGGAGTAGTTGCCACTGGCTCCATTGCCCAACGCGTGGTGGAAGACCTTGCGCTCCTTGAAGACGCCGTCCTCCAGGCTGTCAGTTCGCGCTCGGAGGCGTCGGCCAAGGCCTTTGCGGCGAAGTTCGGATTCGCCACGGCTTACTCGGATATGGGTACGACGCCCGGCTACCAGCGGCTGCTGGCTGACCCCGCCGTCGACGTCGTCTACGTCGCCACGCCGCACGCGCAGCATCACGCCGTCGCGCTGGCCGCCCTAACTGCGGGGAAGCACGTCCTCTGCGAGAAGCCCATCGCCATGGATGCCTCGCAGGCGCGGGAGTTGGCTGAACTGGCCCGGGATAAGGAGCTTTTCCTGATGGAAGCCGTGTGGACACGGTTCCTGCCCAGCTTCTGCCGCGCCGTCCAGATCCTGAGGTCAGGGGAGATCGGGGAGCCGCGCTGGCTCCAGGCCGACCTCGGTTTCGTGCCCGCCTACGATCCCGCTGCGCGGATCTGGGACCCGGCCGCCGGGGGTGGGGCGTTGCTGGACCTCGCCGTGTATCCGCTGACATGGGCGGATGGAGTCTTCGGCGAGCCGGGCAGCATGGTTGCCAGTGGTGTCCTGACTCCCGAGGGCGTGGACCTGCAGAATTCCCTGGCCCTGAACTACCCGGGCGGAGCGTATGCCCAGCTCATCACCTCAATCGGTGCGGAGTGCCCCAGCGTAGTGACTGTGGGAGGTTCCGAGGGTTGGCTGCGTTCGTCCGCTCCCCTGTTCAACCCGGCCGAGCTCATCATTCAACCACGCAGCGGCACGTTGCGGACGGAGAAATTCGAGGTGCTCGGGCATGGGTTCAGCTACGAGCTGCGTGAGGTGACCCGGTGCCTGCAGACCGGACTGACCGAGAGCCCGTTCATGACCCCTGGGGAGTCGGTTGGGATGATGGAACTGCTGGATGAGGCTCGTCGGCAGATGGGTCTGCGGTATTCGAGCGATCATCAGACTCCCACCGCAACAAATCCCCCGGCTGGCACTCCAGTACCTCGCACAGCGCTTCGAGCGTTGTAAACCGCACGGCTTTCGCGCGACCGTTCTTGAGCACAGCCAGGTTGGCCGGCGTAATTCCGACGCGTTCGGCGAGCACTCCTACGGGCATTTTGCGCTTGGCAAGCATGACGTCGATATCCACGATGATTGCCATCAGATGACCTCATCCAGCTCAGCCCGCAGGCCGGCGGCTTCGACGTCCCGGGCTACGGCTTGGGCGAGCAGGGTCCGCATGACCAAGACAACCAGGGCCACTCCACCGATCATCAGCGCTGCCCCGCAGATCAGCATGACGACGCCGGGCGCAATATCGCCGGGCGCCAGGATCACTGCTATGCCGAACATCAGTACTGCTGCGGCAGCGATGGCGCCGAAGATCACGTCCACAAAACGGAACGCTCCGTGGGAAAAGACAGTCCCTCGCCGCACCATCGTCAGCAGCCGCCACACACAAACAGCAACCACCTGCACACAGAGGATCCCCAGGACCACGATCACCAGCAGCGCCACGCGAGGACCGTCGGGCGCCCCGGCTTCAACCAGATCAGTTGAGAGCAGGGGAACCATCCACAACTGCACGAACAGTGAACCCGCCAGCACCATCGCGATCACTATCCGCAGTGCGAGGACCGTTAGCTTTCCCATGGCAACTCCTTTATCGAACAACAACCTGATTCTATCGATATTCGATACTTAAGCAACTAACGCCCCTCCTGCAGTATTAGTCAGCTTGCTTACTAACGCGTCCTTCCCTAGGCTTGAACAAGTCAGACAAACAACTCTCACAGTGGCGGCCCACGCTCAAAAAGCACCCGCCGCGCAATGGAGGAGGAACAATGTCAGAACACAACATCGCAGGCAAGAAGGTCGCATTCCTGCTGACGGACGGCGTGGAGCAGGTGGAGCTCACCAGCCCATGGCAGGCAGTCAAGGATGCCGGCGGCGAGCCGACTCTCGTAGCTCCCTCCAAGGGAAAACTCCAGGGGTTCAACGGCGTGGAGAAGGGTGACACCTTCGACGTCGACCTTGCAGTGGCGGATGCCAACGCCTCCGATTTCGACGCCTTGGTACTCCCTGGAGGCGTCGTCAACGCCGACCATCTCCGCGTCGACAAGGACGCGCAAAACTTCACGCGCGCCTTCTTTGAGCAGCACAAACCGGTGGCCTCGATTTGCCACGGTCCGTGGATCCTCATTGAAGCCGGAGTGATCAAGGGGCGGAATGTCACCTCGTATCACACGCTCCAGACCGACCTGAAGAACGCGGGTGCC
Organism: Arthrobacter sp. TmtSoilC79; assembly: GCF_059739405.1. Classification (NCBI taxonomy): domain Bacteria; kingdom Bacillati; phylum Actinomycetota; class Actinomycetes; order Micrococcales; family Micrococcaceae; genus Arthrobacter; species Arthrobacter sp. TmtSoilC79. Next base: position 4,654,235 of record NZ_AP046051.1, read on the forward strand.
AACTGGACCGACGAGGAAGTGGTGGTGGACCAAGGCCTGGTCACCAGCCGCAACCCTGACGACCTTCCCGCCTTCAACAGCAAGGTTGTTGAAGAGATCTCGGAAGGCCAGCACGCCGGCCAGACCGCCTAGCGGTCACCGACCCCCATACGGCAAGTGCCGCCGTCGTACTTTCACAAGAAGTACGACGGCGGCACTTGCCTTTTCCGTACCTCTCACTGCCCAGCTGGGCTAAGAAGCCCAGGGTCTCCGGCCCACGCACCGCGGATCCCCTGGCTGAGAGGAAGATACCTCGCGACGCAGCTTCCCTATCAACCTGGATGGAACTAATAGTGCAAATTATTTGCTAATTTATGTTCCGCCACTTTCGGCTAGTGACACACTCTGACTGCGCCCGCTTAATGTGGGGGCTTGCTCTTGTTTAATGATGGCGGGTCGGCTAACAATACGAACCTGAGCCCGCACCCAGCGAGGTGCACGGCCAGATTTCAATATTGACTGAGGCTAACCGTCCTGGTGTTGGATATTGGCCTCCAACAAAGGGGGAACGATGAAATTTTCGAAAATTGCCACGCCGAGGAATTCCAGGCGATCCGGAATCATTCTCGCAGTGAGCCTTCTCTTCGGAGCCACGATGCTCTCGGCGGCACCCGCACAGGCAGCCAACGGCGGCTACTGTTCCAAGCAAGTCATCATGTGGGCAGCAGATAACAACTACTACACGGTTCCGGCTGATTCGAACTTCAACATACTCTGCCGCTTGGACCAAGGAGCCAACTCCATCGCCGTGAAGTCCCTCCAAGCAGGTTTGAACGGCGCTTGCGCCGTAAGGGCAGGGCTCGTGGTCGATGGTGCTTTCGGTCCGGCCACACGGTCCGCACTGATCCGGGCTCAACAGAAGTTCGGGGTGACGGCGGACGGTATCTACGGTCCAAACACAGCCAAGGCATTCCGATGGACGTCGGGCAAAGGAAATTGCTACTCACATCCGAACGGGTAACTGATCGATCAGCAGCACTGCCCGTGGGTGCCGACGTCAACAACAATTTTGGCGTCGGCACTCGCGGGCAAACAGCCTAAAATCGGCAAGGATCCGCACCAGGCTGAATGGATGCATGATGAGATCCAACGCATAACGGCTCTAGGCGCCAAAAATATCAGGATCAACCAAAAACAAGTGGATTTTGGCTCTACTAAGGTGCTTGGTAACAACCGCCCAGACCTTCAATTCGACTTGGGTGGGAAACACCACGTGGTGGAACTGGATAGGCCAAAAACGGACTTCAGTGATGACACTGACCGGGGCATGGGTCACTTCCTGCGGATCCTGGCCAACGACCCGTCCTTGGCTAAAGACCAGCTTCGAATACTGCCGGTAGGGGATCCGATTAAAAAGTGGTGGCAGTGAGACTGGTCAACGGAGAGGAACGGAGGAGGCCGTGGTGGTAAGAAGTGTCAGTGATGGTGACGCGCTGGCTGCTGAGCTGTTGCTGGGCAGCCGATGGGCGCCTATCACCAATCGGCTTTCGTTCATCAACCTGCCCCTGGAGGACGCCGCAGGCATTTGGCGTGAGTGGGAGGAGTCCAGGGACTACGAGGGCAAGGAAGGGGTTGTCACATCGGCCCATCATGGTGGGCTTGAGGACCTGCTAGGCACACTCCTGCCCTTGGGATCGGTGACAAGAGTTCTCTTTTTGGAGACGGCCAATCCCAACTGGACCCTGGCAGTAGAAAATTCCTCCAGGAGTCCGGACCTTCATTCGGTCTTGACCGTCCAATACGGGCAAAAGAGGAAGATCAGGTCCGTTATCGTAACCGAGATCCCCCACACGCTGGAAAAGAAAACTCGTCAAGATCAATACCGAGGCTGCTACGGGGCCCGTAAACTCCAAGTGGTCGGGCCTGGAGGTTTCGCACGCACGGTTGCTGTGATCAACGAGGACAAATGGGTCTTCATCTCCAACGGCGACCCCTTCGACTTCGAGAACACAGCAGCTTATGGCCGGCCGCGAAAGGCGGAGCGTTTCACCCATGAAATGTTGGTGGACTACTGCCGGCACTTGGGACTCGATCCCTTCAATGAAAGCTTCTACGTTCCCAACGGTCGCGCCATTCTCGTGGAAAGCATCGTCAGTTACCCCGTAAAGGAATACACCTTGGCCGAAGCGCGGGCCGGTAACGAGGACCGGGACGTTCCACGAACCTGACTCGACCGGGCACCTCAATCGACCAACTGGACTACGAAACAGCGACGCTCAACGACCGTTCGTTGCTCGAGAAAGATCTGCGAATCGGCAAGCGGAACTACAACTTAGACAGCGCCCGTCCCGCCAGCGTTGGGACGACGGAAACGAGGAACCGATTCATGCAGAAACAGTTGATCCAGGCGGAGCAGCTTGCCTCCCAGTTGTTGCTTGGCAGCAAGTGGGCGCCGGTGACGAATACGTTGTCGTTTATCAACGTGCCCCTGGAGGAAGCAGCCAAGGTTTGGCATGAATGGAATCAGTCGAAAGCTCAAAATAAGGACGATGCCTTGATGATCGAGGCCACTGGGACTTTGGAGGAACAGTTCGCCAGGTTGGTGCCGCTGGACAGTGGAGGGAGGCATCTGTTCCTGGAGACCAAGAACCCAGAATGGACCGCTGCTGTGAATAACTCCGTCTCAGGTCCAGACCTTAGCTCGATGCTCTATTTTCGATACTCACAGGCACGGGGCATCCGCTCGGTGACAGTCACGGAGATCCCACACTCTGTGGACAAGAAGAGCTATCCCGAGTACCGGGGAAGATATGGTGTCCGCAACATCATGGTGATGGGGTCTGAGGAATTCGCTTCCTATGTCAGCTTGGTCAACGATGACAGATGGGTGTTCGACAGGGACGGTACGGCGTTCGCTGATTTTGAGGACAAGGAAGCCTACAAGTCAGTCAGGGCCACCGATCGTTTCACTCACGACATGCTCGTCAGCTATTGTCGCCACTTGGGCCTTGATCCCTTCAACGAAGACTTTTACGTCCCCAACGGGCGCGGGATACTTGTGGACTTCAACAATCACTCAACAAACAAAACCTTCACCCTGGCCGAAGCCCGCGCCGGACGGGAAGACAGGGATGTTCCTTCTGTCGGACGCTAAACGACGGAGTCCTCGAGCCACGGAAATGACAGGAAGAGACGTGACAACGGTGGACGAGATTCAAAAAATTCTCACCGGACAAGGGTTTCCCTCTCCGGTCCAGGCAGTGACCCCGGCCGGTGCGCCGGCGCTGGTCTGGGACCCCGAGCTGGCCGGCGAGGCATCGTGGCAGGTTCAGCGGGAGCTCACAGGTAAACTACCGGGCTGGCATGTCTTCACCTACGGAGTGGAACCCTCAGACCCTGAGGAACTCGCCGAGGCATGGGAAGAACAAGGCCCCGAATCCGACGACATACCTCCCCTGTTCGATCCGGACGCTGAACAGCAAGCACTGCACGAGTTCACCGTCACACCCGCCACGAGTGAAGAACCCGCGGACGCCGTGGCCCGCTCGGCGGTTCTGCCGGCAGAGGTTCCGGCGTACAGCGTCAGTGTAGGGAACCTGGTTGCTGTCCAGGTCGAGAATCCCGGTGACGTCGTCCACGCCGTTGAATGGGAGGGCGCCGACAACCTGGGCACACGGACCGAACTCGCGGTGCTGCTACGCCGCTGGAACCGGCTGGCCGGCGCTGTGCCAGTGCACCTCTCGGACACAGACAACGCCATCCTCGTCCTGGCCGTCCCGGACCTACCTAAAATCCAAGACGAACTGGAACAAGCCTGCGACGAAATCGCCATCATCTCCACTAACCCAGGCAGGACCGCTCTCATCGAACTCTGGTGGGACTAGCACCCAAACCCAATGCATAACCGAGATTTGACGCAGGCCCCGGGACCCTGGCGTCAAAGGTTCGGCGTGCACGAATACGAACGATTCCGTGCACATCCTCCGGAGTAAGGTAAGGACATAAATCCACGGCATCGCTCGGACGCGGACACCGTGGCCATCAGGGGCACGGGTGGCTGCGATTGCTGGCCGTCGAGGAAGCCGGCACAGGTCAGAGATGAAGTTGGTCCGCCAAGGAGCGGAAGGGCAAGGCAGCTGCTGAATGAGTGTCCCAGTTCCTTGGAACTGGGACACCCACGTTGGGACGGTCCCACCAGGCTGTTTTTGGCCGTAGCGGCACCCCGCCGCCGCGAAGTACCCGTTAGGCGGACTTGAAGAGCGTCCACTCCGGGGCATCTTGCAGACGGCTTCAGGGCACTCATCAAGGCACTTTTGAGCACTGGTGCATTGCCGATTGAGCATCCACGTAACATTTCAGTCCCGTATGTTGTCCCAAAACTTCTCTCACAAACAACAGTCACAAAGACAACTTCCGGGACAGTTGGGAACGTGGCTCATCAGCCCACATCCAAGCATGGGTTCGCAATGACCGACCCCAACGATCTTCGGCCGCGGCTGCCGACCCCCGACCGCCCACCGCCACAATGTTGCGCAGGTCACACATGCCACATACGCTGGGGGACGCTGCAGCGTGGCAGCAAGGATGAAAGGCAGTACATTGGCCAGCGAGAAGCTCTCCGTTGTTGTTCGGGTCGACGTTGACGGCGAACAAATTCAGATCGCCGCGACCGGTCGTGTGACCACTTTGAGCCTTCAGGGTCTTTACCCCGTGGTTCAGCGCACCAAGAGCCTGGGCGGCGGCTTGGGAGTCGAGATGGACCTGTCCCAAGCCACCATTGATGAAGACGCGTTGCGCCAACTCCATGTCTACTCCGAAATTCATGAGGTCCCCGTGCGACTGAACCCGCACCACAACAACGTGACCGCCCTGCCATCCCGTGCACTCCAGACGTCCGGCCGCGCCGCCTGACGTCGCCACTCAAACCCGCCACACAACAGGAGAAACTGATGCGTAAAGTTACCGCCGGGCTGTTCCATTCTGTTGACGGGGTGGTCCAGGACCCCTTCAAGTTCCAGTTCGACAGCTTCGATGAGGACCTGGGCAAGGGACTGAGCAAGATGATCACCACCGTGGACACAGTGGTCCTGGGCCGCGTCAGCTACCAGGAATGGGCTGGATACTGGCCCAACGCTTCGCAGGATGATGATTTTGCTGCCTTCATCAATCCCGTGGAGAAGTTCGTCGCCTCGCGCACCCTTACAGAACCGTTGGAGTGGGAAAACTCGCACCTTATTGAAGGCGACGTGCAGCAGTTCGTCACCGACCTGAAGAGCCGCGACGGAGGCGAAATTGCCGTCTGCGGCAGCATCTCACTGGTTCGCCAACTCTTTTTCGCAGGCGTCCTCGACGAACTCACCCTCATGACCCACCCAGTGGTGGCCGGCAGCGGGCGGCGCATCTTCGAGGAAGGCGACCCCCTCCACCGCCTCACGTTGGAGGATCAGTACGCCACCAGCAAGGGCAACGTGGTCAGTACGTACAGCCTGCGCAAGGATTGAAGGCACGACGCCGACACTCGCCTCCCGCCGTCAGCCCGCCTCGGCGGTCACCCCAGCAGCAACGCCGCGCCCAGCTCGCTCCTGAAGTAGAGCACGCTGCGGCCGTAGCGGGTGGAGGTCACGAGCCCGGCGTCCCGAAGCACCCTGAGGTGCTGGTTTACAGCAGATGTTGAGACGCCAAAACGCAGCCCCAGCTCTGTGGACGATGCCGGTGCAGCCAAGGCCGTGAGCAGGCTTGTCCGGACCTCACCCAACACGGCCACTATGGCGGCTGGGTTCGTCACGCGCTCCGCTTCCCACATGGCACCTTGCCCACGCACCGGGTACATCAGCATGGGTGGGTCGCCGTGGTTTACGGGTGCAGACGCCCTGCGGGTGAACATGGTGGGAACAAGCGTCAGCCCCAGGCCCTCAGTCTTCTCGGTCCTCGATGCCGGGTTCTTCAGCCTCACGGAGATCACCCGGCCGTCGAATTCCACAGCACCGGACAAGTCGTTGAGCATGGTGAACAGCCCGCCCTGTGCAATCTGCCGGCCGCGGTAGACGATGTCCGCTTCCAGGATGGTGCGCATGCGCAGCCAATGCGGCGCGAAACAGGCGTCCCAAAATTCCCTGAGGATACGGACCAGGCGACCGACCGCCGGGCCGACAGGTCCGGAAAAGATGGCCGGAACGGTGCCGTGCACCCTGATTAAGTCTCCATGAAACTGCTCCGCAGAAATCTGCTCCAAAACCGTGAACTCGTCATCGATCCGAGTAAGTGGGGACTGAGGGCGGGGGTTCAGGAAGTCCGGCGTCCAGAGCCGATCATCAACCAGGGCAAGCAGTCCATCGAGGTCCAACCGGGACCGGGCCTCTTCAGTCCTGCGCAACCAAGGCAACTGAAGCGGATAGTGGCTGGGGTCGCGGATGGCCCTCAGGGAAAGCCCGAGTTCGCACAAAGGTGAGATGCCAAAACGCACACCACCCAGGTCTGCCTCTGACAACTCGTACTTCAACATGAAGCAATACGCTACATCAATACCGCGCGCCGTCCATGGGTGACAGAACTATGGGGTGACCAAATCCTCCGCAACCGCTGCCCCAGCCGCAGAGCACAGCCTCCGCATGGCGCTCTCTGACCCCACCCTCAGGATCCTCGCTTCTGCCATCCTCGTCGCAACAGTAGGACGCGGCATCTTCCTTACGTTGACGGTTCTGTATTTCAGCCGTTTCGTTGGGCTGAGCGCCGTGGAAATCGCCGTGATCCTCTCGGTTTCCAGCGGCGTGGGAGTCGCGACGTCCTATATCGGCGGCCGGCTCGCTGACCGCTTTTCCGCCCGTCGACTCCTGGTGGGCATGGTTGCCATCGAAGGTCTCGCGATCGCGACCTATACGTTCGCTGCGAACTTCAGCACCGCCGTCGTGATTGCCTGTATCGCGGTAGGCGTGAACCGGGGTGCGAACGCCACGCGTTCGGCGATCATTGCCCGGGCTTTCGAGGGTCCGAACCGTGTGAATGCCCGCGCTGTCCTCCGCACAGTAACGAATCTTGGTATCGCACTGGGAGGCATGATCGCCGGACTCGCGCTGCTGGCCGGAACTGCCGAAGCCTTCCGGGCAATGATGATCGGCGCCGGTGCGGTCTACCTCCTCAGCGCGCTGCACCTGCGCCGCCTCCCCACCCGCGTGGACGCACCGCGCCATGACCCGGCCAGCCCGCTTCCGCAGCGACGCGTCTCCCCCTTTCGGGACCGCCGCTATCTGGTCCTGACAGTCCTGTCCGGCATCTTTGGCATGCAGTTCGGCCTTGCCGAAATGGGTGTGCCGCTGTGGATTTCGCAGGACACCAGTGCGCCGGATGTCCTGATATCCGTCATTCTGGTCATCAACACGCTGTGTGTCGTTCTCCTGCAAGTCCCACTCTCCCGCGGCACGCACGACCCACGGCACGCAGGAAAGATCGTCATGACGGGGGGAGTGCTCATGGCCCTGGCTTGCGTGCTCTACGCAACGGCAGGAGGAGTGCCGGTGGTGGCGGCCGTGTCGCTCCTGTGCGGCGCCGCGCTCCTGCACTCGTTTGCAGAGATTCTGTCGCAGGCGGGAGCGTGGGGACTGAGTTTTGAGCTCGCCGACCCGCTCCAGGCAGGGGCTTACCAAGGAATGTTCGGTATGGGATCTGCCCTCGGAGCCATGCTCGCACCGCTCGTGGTGACCGCCACCGTCGTCGAACATGGAGCGTTGGGTTGGGGCATCCTGGGTGCCGTCTTCCTTGGGTCTGCGGCAGGAGTCACGCTGATCGCGCGGAAGGCATCAACGACGCCGGCACTCGCCTGAGAGCGGTCGGCCAGCAAGAGGTGCCTCCCGCCGAATTGATCCTGCGGGAGGCCCCTGATGCTGATGGAGCCAGGGTCAGTGGCTACCGGTCACTTCCTGCCAGGGAAGCCGGTGTCCGTTGCACAGCTGACTGGGCGATTCCCCGGCCGCAGCCAGGTCTGCCTTGAGTCCCTGGCGGACCAGCTGACCGTAGGACTGCACCCTGCCGCCCTCGGGAGCGGCGGCATTGGGGGTGTCGTTCTGACCCGAATACGAGCAAATGGAATTGGCGTTATCCGGGCCGCGTTCCACTTGTCCTGCGGCGAAAGCCGGTGTGGCCGACAACGCCGTCAGCGCACCTACACAGAGGGCAGCAGAGAGAAGTTTGATTCGCATTGTGTTACCTCGATTTGTTGTGACGTGGCGTGCGCTCCCCAGCCAGCCCGACGCAGGTGGGAATAAGATAGCGCAACTCCGCGCCGAGGGTAAGGGCTTTTCGGTGGCGCCCCGGGGCAGCCCCGCCCTTACCCGTAGTCCGACCGAAGGGAAGTGCAGGCCTGACGCACCACAACAACAACCTTGCCGCAAATACTAAGCATGCTTATGGTAGTGGTGGCAGGCCCAATTCGACAGGCTCGAAAGGAGTGCGACCATGTCCATGACCGAGGTAGCCGACGGCGTCCATCGCTTCTCGGACGCCTTCGTAAACTTTTATGTGGTGGAAAGCAGCGATGGCTTGACCCTGGTGGACTCCGGACTCCCGGCCATGTGGACACCCCTGGAGAAGTCGCTCAAGGCTTTAGGCCACTCCCTCCAGGACATTCGCGCCCTGGTCCTGACCCACGCCCACTTCGATCACTTGGGACTGGCCAAGCGCCTTCATCAAGAGTTGGGCATTCCCGTGTGGGTCCATCGCGAAGACTCCTACATTGCTGAACATCCCTACCGCTACAGGCACGAACGCTCGCGGTTCATCTTCGCCCTGACCCACCCCAAGGGCCTGCCCGTGATGGCCAGTATGACCAGGGCCGGCGCGCTCAACGTCAAAGGCGTCAGCGATCTGCGGCACTTCCCCGGGACCGGCGCGCTGCCAGTCCCCGGCAGTCCGGAAATTGTCTTCTCCCCGGGCCACACGAGCGGCCATTGCGGACTCTTCCTTAGGGAACGCGGAATCCTGTTCAGCGGCGACGCCCTGGTAACCATGGATCCCTATACGCAACGAACCGGGCCGAGGATCGTTGCCGGGGCAGCTACTGCGGACAGCGCACTGAACCTTGCATCACTCAAGCAGTTGGCGGACACCCGGGCCGGCCTGGTGCTTCCCGGGCACGGCGAGCCTTGGACAAGGGGCATTGAAGAGGCGGTAACCATCGCCCGGGCAAACGGTCCGGCCTGAAGTGCTACTTCTTGCCGGCTTTCAAATCCGCGACCACCTTGGCAATTCGCCGCGCACGCGTTTCCTCGGTCTTGGCATCGGCGATCGGTTCGACGTAACGCCGTTGGGCGCTGTAGTTGAGTGTTCCGTAGAAGGCCTTTGCCTCGGGCTCAGCGTCCAGTGCGGCAGCCAGGTCATCTGGCACCTCCACCACGCGGGGCTCGGTATCCACTTCAAGGCCAACACCCACCGTGTCACCTGCGGCAACGCCGGTGAGCTCACGGTTCGCCGAGCTGACGCCCACCATGTATTTCCCGGCCATCACCGCGATGCTGCTGCGGTAGCTCTTACCGTTGATGGTCACCACCACCGGGGGTCGCTTGCCGGCACCGAGGGCATCCACCACCTCCGGGGGAACCTCGATGCCTGCCTTGTTTCCATCGCCGACGATCGTGGTTGTGAATTCCATGTCCCCAGTATGCCGTCAGGCACCGGTAGACGCACTGCACGCACAGGACTACTTTCGAGATAACCGCAATCCAACAAGCCAGCCGCAAGGAGACAGGTAATGGACAACCAGGATCTTTTGGAACGCATCCAGTCACTGGTCGAGGAGGAGCACCGCCTCCGCGACTCCGCAGGGTCAGAACACGACGGCGACGACAACCGCGCCCGCTTGGCCCACCTTGAGGCCCAACTGGACCAATGCTGGGACCTGCTCCGCCAACGCCGCGCCAAGAAGGACGCCGGAGAGAACCCCGACGAAGCGGAGCCAAGGCCCGTCAGCGAAGTGGAGGGCTACCGGCAGTAATAACGCCCCTTCAAGGAATTACGCTCCTTCAAGGACCTGGCTGGTAGCCCACGCGAGGTACTTCGCCGCGTTGGCCACGGCGTCCGCCACATCCGGGACGCCGTCTTTGCGCTGTGCGACGTCCAGCAATTGGGCGGCGGCAACAATGCCGTGCTTGGCCAGGTCCTCAGGTGTGACAGTAATTCGCCCCGCCACGGCGATGACGGGGATCCCGTGAACGCTGGCAGCATCGGCCAAGGCGATAGGGGCCTTCCCGGTAAGTGACTGCTCGTCCATGGAACCCTCACCGGTGATGGCCAAGTCAGCCTCGCCGAGGTGCTTGGCCAAGCCCGTGAGGCCGGCCACCAGCGCGAAGCCACCCTCCAGTGCGGAGTCGGTAAAGGCAAGGAACGACGCCGGGAACCCGCCTGCCGCTCCCGCACCAGGTACGTTCACATCGCGGCCAGTTGCTTCCCGAAGGAGCGACGCCCAGTTGCGAAGACCGGCGTCGAGCTTCTCCACCGCATCCTCGTCCGCACCCTTCTGCGGACCAAAAACATGCGCCGCACCATCGGGCCCGTAGAGCGGATTCTGAACGTCGACGGCGATCCGGAACTTCACGGCGGACAGTCGCGGATCCAGTTCGGAGGCGTCCAGGGCAACGACGTCCACCAAGGAACCTCCCCCGAGCGGCACCACGTTCCCGGCCGCATCAAGGGGTTTGAGCCCCAAAGCACGCAAGGCTCCACTGCCGGCGTCGGACATTGCCGAACCGCCCAAGCCGAGGACGATTTCGGTGGCACCTGCATCCAGGGCTGCGGCGATCAGCTGGCCGCAGCCGTAGCTGTGGGCGCGGAGCGAATTCTCCGGGGTGGGTTCCATGTGCGCGAGGCCGGAAGCCATGGCGGTCTCAATGACAACGCTTGCCCCGCCGAAGGCGTCTTTCCGGATGGCCCATGATGCTCCCACCGGCTTCAGGATCGGGCCGACAACAGCGTTGTTCCGCTCCTCATATCCGGCGGCGATGGCCGCATCCAGGGTGCCTTCGCCGCCGTCGGCCACCGGGAACTGGGTGGTCACGGCGTCAGGGTAAACACGGAGGGCGCCTTCGGCCATGGCTGACGCGGCTTCGGCGGCGGTCAGTGATCCCTTGAACTTGTCCGGGGCGATGAGGATACGCATGGGTCCATCTTGCCAGCTTTGCTCGGAAAGCGCTTGCCCGCCCGTAATGTGGGCGCCGGGACTATCCGCTGATCACCCGGACCGGGGCCCCGTCCAGCCACCCCTTCACATCTTCAAAAGCCCCGCCATAGAACTGGCGGTAACTCTCATGCGTCACGTAGCCGATATGCGGGGAGAGCACCGTCCGCGGGGAATGAAGCAACGCATGGCCTCCCGGAAGGGGTTCATCGTCGAACACATCCAGCGCAGCTCCGCGGATCCACCCCTCTTCCAGCGCCTGGATCAGCGCAGCCTCGTCCACCAAAGGACCACGCGCAGTATTGACCAGTACGCCTTCGGGTCCGAGCAAGCGCAGTTCCTTGGCCCCCACGATTCCCTCTGTCCGCTCGGACAACCGGAGGTGGAGCGTCACGACGTCGGACTCACGGAACAGTTCCTCTTTGCTGACCTTGCGGGCACCGGCTGCCTCTGCGGCGTCGGCCGTGAGGTTTTGGCTCCACGCCAGGACGTCCATACCGAACGCCTTGGCATAACCAGCCATTCGCTTGCCGATCTTGCCCAGGCCCACGATTCCCAGCGTCTTGCCTTCAAGCTCAAAGCCGACGCCGGTCTGCCAGCCCCCGGCGCGCAGCGAGTTCTCCTCCACCGTCAGATTCCGGGCAAAGGCCATCAGCAAAGCCCACGTCAGTTCGGGCGCAGCGGCCGGCGATCCACTTGTTCCGCACACCACGATTCCCCGCTCTGCCGCTGCCTCCAGGTCAATGGCTGCATTCGCCATGCCAGTAGTGACCAGCAGCTTCAGGTTGGGCAGGGCCTCAAGGACATCCTGCGGGAAGCGGGTTCGCTCGCGCATCGCCACAATGATGTCGAACGGCGCCAAGGCGGCCACGGCCTGCTCTGCCGAGACGAAAGGTGCGCTGAACACGCTCACCTTTACGCCGTCGTCGAGCAGTGAGTCCCACGGGGCATAATCGCCGGAGACCTGCTGGTAATCGTCCAGGATGGCTAAACGGAATCGGGTCACGTCCCTTATCCTCGCGCGGCGGCCGGTGGTACTCAACCCCATCTCGCGTTAGGTTTTTGAGTGTGAGCCAAAATGTGACGTCCACCATGCCCAAGCCCGAGCACCCCCGCCCACAATTGGTCCGTGAAAACTGGCTGAACCTCAACGGCACCTGGAGTTTTGAGATCGACGCCGGTGACTCCGGTCTGGAGCGCGGCCTCACCACCCGCGAACTCAACAGCGAGATCCTGGTTCCGTTCGCACCTGAATCCGCCCTTTCGGGGATCGAGCACGTCGATTTCATGGAAGCCGTCTGGTACCGGCGGACAGTGAGCATTCCGCAGGAGTGGGCCGGGCAGAACGTACTGCTGCACTTTGGGGCCGTAGACCACGACGCCACCGTGTGGGTGAACGGGGTTGAAGTTGGCCGGCACCGCGGCGGTTTTACGCCGTTCACCGCGGACCTCGGAGGAGTAGCCGAGCCCGGTACGGAAGCAGTAATTGTGGTGCGGGCCAGGGATTCCCGGCACGAAATGCAGGCCCGCGGCAAGCAGGCCACGTGGTACAACAACACCCACTGCCAGTACACCCGGACCACCGGGATTTGGCAGACGGTATGGATGGAGGCCGTGCCCGAGGTGCACATCAAACGCCTCCGGATGACGCCCAACCTTGCAGATTCCAGCATCACCGTGGAGGTGCCCGTCAACCGGAATCGAAGCGGACATACCGTTACCGCCGTGCTCAGCGACAAAGGCGATGTACGTGTTGAGGCCAAGGCAAAAGCGGACCTGGATCTCACGCCATCTCTCCGCCTGAACATCCCTGAAGAATCCCTGCGCCCCTGGTCCGTCGAAGACCCCTTCCTCTACGACCTCGAGGTCAGCGTGCGGGACTCCTCCGGCACTGTGGTTGACCACGTCAGCAGCTACGCAGCGGTCCGTTCGGTTGCCCTGGACGGCAAGGTTGTCCGCATCAACGGCAAGGCTGTCTTCCAGCGACTGATCCTGGACCAGGGCTACTGGCCCGAGTCACTCATGACCTCGCCGGACGACGCTGCCTTGGTCAAAGACATCGAGTTGTCCATGGCCGCAGGCTTCAACGGCGCCCGGCTGCACCAGAAAGTCTTCGAGGAGCGCTTCCTCTACCACGCGGACAGGCTCGGCTACCTGGTGTGGGGCGAGTTCGGAGACTGGGGAGTTTCCGGCGGAGGAACTGTGGGGCACAACCAAAAGCCCACAGCGAGTTTCGTGGCTCAATGGCTGGAAGTCCTGAAGCGCGATTTCAACCACCCCTCCATCATTGGCTGGTGCCCCCTCAATGAGACGCACCAAGTGATGCATGATCGCCCCACCGTGCTGGATGACGTCACCGAAGCCATGTTCCTGGCCACCAAGCTCGCCGATCCCACGCGCCCGGTCATCGACGCCTCCGGCTACTCGCACCGCATCCGGGAAACCGACATCTACGATTCCCACTCCTATGAGCAGGACCCGGACCGCTTCCGCCTGGAACAGCAGGGCCTCGCTGACGGCAAGCCCTACATCAACCGGGCGACGGACGGCCAGGAGTACTCAGTTCCCTACGCCGGGCAGCCGTACTTCGTCTCGGAATTCGGCGGGATCTGGTGGAACGAAGTTGAGGCACGCCAGGCCGTGGACGGAAGCGACGTCTCCTCTTCATGGGGATACGGCCAGCGGGTCAGCAGCGAGGAAGAGTTCTACACCCGCTTTGACGGGCTCTGCTCCGTGCTGCTGGAAAACCCGGACATGTTCGGTTATTGCTACACCCAGCTGACGGACGTTTTCCAGGAGAAGAACGGCATCTTCACCTTCGATCGCAGCAACAAGTTCGATCTGGAGAGAATCCGGGCCAGCCAAGTCCGGCCAGCCGCGATCGAAACCCGGAACCAGCCCCGCCGAGGTGGCAATTAACGGCAATGTGGGCGCCTGGGATTGTCATCAAATGCCACTTCGGCGGGGGTTTTAGACCCACTGGCCGCGGCGAACCATAACTCCCTTGAGCAGGTCCAACCGGTCCGACACCAGCCCGTCCACGCCAAGGTCCAGCAGCCGCTCCATCTCCCCCGGCTCGTTGATGGTCCACACATGCACCTGCCGTCCCAGCCGGTGGGCACGACGGATAAATCCCGGCGTCACCACGGGCAAGCGGCCGTACCGGACGGGAACCTGGAAGACGTCGACGCCGGAGAGCAGCTTGCGTGCCACAGCGGCAGGAAGTACTGGGCCCAGAAGGACGAAGAGCGCGGTCAAGGAGCTGCCGGCCGAGGACGCTGCACGCCGCGAAAGCCTGGACAGGACGGCCCGCCGTCGCCTGTCCGAGAAACTGGTGACCAAAACCCTGTCGTGGATGCCGTGCTTCTCGATTGCCGTAGCCATCGGGCCCACGGAGTTCCAATCCTTAACGTCCAGGTTCAGCCGGGCACCCGGCAAGGAAGTGACAAGCTCGTCGAAAGTTGGCACCGGCTCCACCCCGCCAATCCGGGCGGCTGCAACCTGGGCGGCCGTGAGCTCGGAAATCCTGCCCACGGAATCCGTCACCCGGTCCAGGGAAGAGTCATGGAATACCAGCAATACCCCGTCCGCGGTGGTGTGGACATCCGTCTCCAGGTGCGCGGTCCCCAGGTCCACAGCGGCACGGAAGGCGGACATGGAATTCTCCAGGCCATTCAAGGAGAATCCCCGATGGGCGAAAGCCAAAGGGCCCACCGAACCGTCCTTGCGAAGGAAATAGGGCAGCGTCACTCCCGTAGCGTAGCCCATTGCCAAGGTGCGGCTAGGACTCCTGCGGAACCGCCGCCGTCGTCGGTTGTGGAACGATCGCAACGCCGTCGCTGACGTGGACCAGCGTGCGGCCGCGGCCGCCGTCGAGCTCCACCCACACTGCAGTGGCATCACCGGTGACGGCATCCACCACCCCGGACGATTCGTAGCCGGGCATCAAGGTGATGTTGACGCGGTCACCCTGGCGCAGCGAACGCCAATGGTGGTCCGGTTCGATCCGTCGCAAAGGCGCGGTATTGATGCTGCTGATCCGACGCTTGGCCATGATTTCCCCTACACATTTCAACGAGACGATTTCACCGTGCAAATTTCACCGTGCAAACGGGTTCTTGGCTGGAAGCCTACGGAGCCAAGTTGAACGCCGGTTGTATGGAAGCTGGGAACTGGGTGACACTGCGTGCTGGCAAACTGGGGGAATGACTGTGTTGATTGCCGGCTGCGGCGACCTTGGAACCGAAGTTGGACTGCGTTTCGCCGCTGCGGGACATGACGTGGTGGGCCTGCGCCGCTCCCCCGAAAAGCTGCCTGCCGGGATCCGCGGTATGTTCGCCGACATCTCTACCTCCGTGCCGGAACTGCCCGGGGACGTGGACATTGTTGTGGTGGCTGTTGCAGCGGATTCCTCCACGGAAGAGGCGTATCGCGCGGCGTACTTGAACGGGGTGAAGAACGTCCTGGATGCACTGGAGCGGCAAGCGATCGAGCCTCGACGGATCCTGTTCGTCTCCTCCACGGCTGTGTACAAGGACTCCGGTGGGGCTGTTGTGGACGAGTCGACGCCCACTGAGCCCACACGGTTCAGCGGCAAGGTCCTGGTAGAAGCGGAAGAGCTGTTGTTCAGCCGGACGCTCGGAACCAGCACCCAGCCCATATCCCTGCGGCTGGGTGGAATTTATGGGCCGGGTCGAACCCGGCTGATCGACCAGGTCCGCAGCGGCAAAGCCGCGATCCCCGCCCAACCGCGGCACACCAACCGCGTCCACAGGGACGACGC
Organism: Arthrobacter sp. TmtSoilC79; assembly: GCF_059739405.1. Taxonomy (NCBI): domain Bacteria; kingdom Bacillati; phylum Actinomycetota; class Actinomycetes; order Micrococcales; family Micrococcaceae; genus Arthrobacter; species Arthrobacter sp. TmtSoilC79. Next base: position 4,670,158 of record NZ_AP046051.1, read on the forward strand.
CGCGGCAATGATCGTGCACCTCACCACCATGGAGGCCGCTCCGGAGTCCGTCTATGTTGGCGTCGATGACCTGGCAGCCGAAATGGGGGACGTCATGCGCTTCCTCGCCGCTGAACTTCACTGCCCGGAACCCCCGACGGCGGCACCCGGCGACGCGTCCGACGCCGGCCCCGGCGACAAGCGCTGCAGCAACACACGGCTCCGGGCCACAGGTTTTGATCTCACCTTCCCCACCTACAAAGAGGGCTACCGCGCACTGCTGGCAGGCGAGGGCGTACGGCACCCGTGAGCTCGGAGGGCCCTGCCCCTTCGCGGGCACACGGGTGGGGCCGGATCTACTTCGCTGTCCAAGCTCTGGCTGGGCTCGCGTGGTGGGTTGGAGTTTTCCTGTCACCGGCCATACGCGCAGCCACTCTTGGCCGCCTGGATCCCGTCTCTGTAGCCGCCTTCGACATTCCCTTGTTCGTCATCGCCTCGGGTGTCGCGGCCTTCGGCGTCAGGGCAGCAGCAGTGGTGGCCACTGGTTGGACTGGAATCGTTGCAGTTGCCTTGGCTGTCTACGCCACCATCACTACCGAGGCGGGGTGGGGCGTCCTGATCATGTTCACCGCCGCCGCATGCTCAGTGGTTGCGCTGTTCTTTGTGGCGCAGGGACGGGTGCCCACGGAGTTGATCCTGCGGGGACCGTTCGCGTTCCGGCCAGCGCCTACCCGCCGCGGCACTGCGGCCAACGTGGGGTCAACCATGGGTCAGTTGATTCTCTTCTGGGGTTTCTTCCTGGTGGTACTTCCTTCAGTCATTTGGTGGTTAGAGCAGCGGTGGGGCGTCTCCCTGCTGTTCCCCTCGGCGGCCGCACCCGTCGGCTTCGTGGTGCTGTTATTGGCCAGTTCCCTAGGTGTCGCTTCCGCGGTGACTATGTCCTCAATCGGAGGTGGCACTCTACTGCCTTCTGCCATGCCCAACCGCCTGGTCATCGCCGGGCCGTACCGTGGGTCCGGAACCCCATGGCCGTGGCCGGCATTCCCCAAGGAGCAGCCATGGGCGTGATGATGCTTCTATGTCTTGTCAAGCGATAGGAGGGGGCCTCGGCAGGTGATCAACCGTGTTTCCCTCCACCGTTGTTTTGGCTGCTGGCGAAGCTTGCGGAGCTGTGCCCGACGAAGGCCTGTCTACCCTTGGGCAAGGGGTGGGGTAATTCCCGGAGGAAATCAGCGACGAAGGAGCGCCGCAGGGACATTTCCTGCACCGCAGGGCTCCGACGAAGGAGGGGCTAGACGGGCCCCAACGAAGGAGGGGCTAGACGGGCCCCAACGAAGGAGGGGCTAGACGGGCCCCAACGAAGGAGGGGCTAGACGGGCCGGAGCGGACACGTGCAATCCGAAGGACAGCAGCCAAAGCAAGAAAAGGGGCCTTTTTGCAGCCCGAGCGGAGCGAGGACCAGCACGCAGCGCGCAGCGTTGCATGGCTTGACGGGTCGGAGCGGGCTGGTACAGACCGTCAGGGCAGCAGCCAAAACAGCAGCCGGACGAAAAGAGATCCGCGACGCGCGACCTAGCCCAAGCGGCCAGCCACGAAGTGAAGCAGGGTAAAAACCCGATCCCCCGGTTCTTCCGGGCATCGCTGAGCCTTTAGCAGTTACAAGTTGGGACTTATTTCGTGCCCAGAATGACTTAAAAGTGAACCCCCCGGTGCGAACACTAGGATAAAGCCGGACAAACTAAAGAATGGGGATTTAAATGCGTTTGTGGTTTAGCAGGAAGGCTAATGTTCTCGGCCTCGTCTTGGCCGTGTTATGCGTCCCCATTGCTGGGTGCTCGTCGGCTGCGGAGCAGCGAGCCAAGGAGGCAGCCAACGAAGCTGCTGTGGATGAAGCAATTGAAAAAATCCTCGGGCCCACAGAAGCACAGAAAGCAGAGGGCTTCGTGCATGCTGGTGACGGGGTCTTGATCCGTTGGGCGACAGAATCCGAGAAGAAAACCGCTCGTTCGAACTGTCTCTCCGGCCTGTCTTGTTTCATCGTGACAGTGGAAATGAACGGCAGCTGCCCCGGCGGTATCTACATCGAACTGAAGCTCAAGGATTCTAGTGGCAACGTCGTGGGACGCTCAAACGAGATAACGCCAGCGATGCGTGAAGGCGATCGTGGAGTCTTTGCGATCACCGGGGCAACAAAAGCGCCCAAGGCCGCATTTGGCGAAGTCAATTGCAACGGCTAGAAACGACCCGGAGATAAGAGCCTGCTCCCCGAAGCCAAGGCATGCTCTTCTTCGACTCCTGGGGCGATGCTTGAGCGTACCCAGTATGTTTCGACGTTCACCGCTCCGATGTGCCTCGTAACTAACGACCAGTGTGCCGATGCCAGACGGAGGTTTGTGGATGCAGTTGTGAGAATGCGGTGCGCTGAGAACCTTCCTAAGTTGCAGGGGAACATATGGCAAGGGTTATGAGGCGCCAGGCCCTAAAGATTTTTGGATTCCGGCATCAATTCCCAGAGTGACGGTTGGAGGCTGCTTCGTCCTTGGCTTTCAACCCGGCGCCGTTAGTAGGGGACCAGGTGGCGAGCAACTGCAGCCCATCGTGGGACCGGGGTCCTGGGCGCGGTAAGACAAAACGTCCGGGACCACCGGGCCTGTCACAGGGCCGCGTTCGCAGAGATGGTCAGCCCTCTTGGCCTTCCCGACGATGTGGCCGAAGACCTCATGCTGCTCCGCGACGGAGCGATGGTCGCCGGGTATTTGGACAATAGCGAGGCCCTCGCGGAGTCCTTTCTCCGTAGCAGCCGCCCTCACGGGCTCTCACTGAAAACCAGCTGCCCCTACCGGAACGGACCCCCCAAATATCGGCAAGCGGGTGAGGCGGCCAGCTCCGGCGAGGTACGCAACTTTCAGACACGAAGCCGGTCCACGCCCCGTCCTTCAGTAGGCTGGAGGCGAAGGGCTGCCCAAAGGCTGAGAGTATGCGGGCAAAGACCGATTCTTCACACGGTGCGTTCCCGGGTAGGTCCGGGGCCCTTCTTCCTCTCTGTTTCTCAGAATTCCCCATGAAAGAACCTACGAACATGTCTTTACTCACCGACCTCCAGGATTATGCCAAACGGACACACGCAGGAGTGTGGACGACCCGCAACGGTCAGAAGGTCCCCGCGACGGAAGACATCAAGCTCGGCAATGAGGCCGTGAAGGTTGACGCGACCGTCCTTTATGCCGACCTGGCAGAATCAACCCAGCTGGTCAAGGGAAAAAAGGACTGGTTCGCCGCAGAGGTCTACAAGAACTACCTCTACACCGCCGGAAGGATAATCCGGGCACAGGGAGGCGTGATCACTTCATTCGACGGCGACCGCATCATGGCCGTCTTCATCGGAACCACCAAAAACACCGACGCGGCTAAATGCGGGCTGAGGATCAATTGGGCGGTTCAAGAGATACTCCAGCCTGCCATTAAAGCCAAATACCCCAAGTCCACCTACCTGCTGAAGCAGAAAGTAGGGGTCGACACCTCAGCCCTGTTCGTCGCCCGAACGGGTATCCGGGGAAGCAATGACCTCGTCTGGGTGGGAACCGCAGCCAACAACGCGGCCAAAATGGCTGCGCTTCCCACCACCTACTCCACTTACATATCAGCAGCGAGCTACAACATGCTCCTGGACTCCTCCAAGTACGGCGGATCCAGCAAGAAGAACATGTGGACAGACCTCGGTAAGGATCAGTTGGGTTACACCATCTATGGATCGACTTGGCGCTCGAGCATTTCCTAACATCCACCGGCACTGAGAGAAGGGACCCCTAGGCGTGGGACTGCAAGAACAAGTCGTGGAAGGCGTCAACGGCGTGCTGGCACCTGATTGGGCCATCCGCAATGGGCAGAACGTACCAGAGACCACGGAAATCGCACTCGGCAACGGCGCGGTACGGCTGGACGCGACCTACCTCTATGCCGACATGGCCGACTCCACGGGCCTGGCTCAGGGGCACCACGACTGGGCGGCGGCAAAGATTATCCGGTGCTACCTGAATGCGGCATCACGAATCATCCGCGCCCGGGGAGGCCAAATCCGAAGCTTCGATGGCGACCGAGTCATGGGCATCTTCATAGGGCCCGACAAGAACGCCCACGCCGCCAAGGCCGCCCTGAACATCTCCTGGGCAGTTAGAAACGTGATCAATCCTGCCCTCAAGAAAAAATGGGACAGCCTTCAATGGACCATGGGGCATGGAATAGGCATCGACACAGGCACGGCGATTCTCGTGCGTGGCGGAGTCCACGGACAGAACGACATCATTTCCATCGGACATGCTCCCAACGTCGCAGCCAAGCTCAGCGAGATCCGTAGCGGCAATGCCATCAACATCACCGCTGCTGTCCTCCAAGATCTGAGCGATGAAACCCGGTACACGAAGGGCGTGGACATGTGGAGTTCGGCCGGCACCCAAGCCTACGGATCAAAATCGGTAACCGTTTACGGAACCACTTACCATTGGCAACCGTGATCACATTCATCAAGAAACAGCTGCGAAGAGCCGCACCGGCTGACCCCGAACCCGTCAAATCTGATAAAGAGGCCCTCGAAACCACCTGGAAGATACACGCAGCGCTGGTGGACTGGACCGGCAAGGTTGACGCCAAAGCCGCTTTCGCTGTCGCACTGGAATCAGCCGGGATCACCACCATCGTTGCTCTCTCCGCGGAAGGCCGCCTGTTCGGAGCCCTGCAGGGATGCCTGCAACAGGTCACCTACTACCTGGCTATCGTCGCGCTGGTAGTCGCCGCTGGTTGCGCCATGTGGGTTGTCATGCCCCGGCTGCGGATGCGCCACGTGGGCAAAGAATGGCCTGAAAACTTCATCTACTTCGGACACCTTCGCTACTGGGACGCAGGACCGCTGCAAGAGAAGATCAAACAGACGGATCTGCTGCCGGTACTGACAAAACAGCTCATTGGCATGAGCCGAATCGCATGGACCAAGCATCTGCTGGTGAAACTGTCCATGATTTTCGCCTCCATCGGCGGGATCAGTCTGCTGACCTGCGGACTGCTCGTGCGGGCCTCCATACAGTAGCGGCGCGAAGTGTCGCCCCTGTCCCAGGGCGGGCAGTCAGATACCACCCCCTCGACGGCGGGTGGCCTGGCGTCCCGGCAGCTCGGTCCCAGCTCCCGCGCAGGCAGGGTGCACGGCCCTCTGCCGGGAGCTAACGTGACAGTTCGTCCAACAGGGCACGAAGTTCTTTGCTTTGTTCGAGGGCGAACTCTTTGCGCAGTTCCTCCTTGGCCAGCCGTCGCCGTTTGGTCGCTTCGTTCTTGTCGATGGAACCGGATGCGAGAAGGTTTCGGCCGTGCATAGCCTTCTCTGTCACTCCTGGCCTCTCCGTCTCACCGGCAAGTATGGCGTTGCAGAACTCTTCCCCGTGGACCGAGCACCACCCGCTCTTCAAGGATTGGCCAAACTTTTCATCATCGGGGATGTGTTCCAGCGTCCGTGCCTCCCAGAGCAAACTGGGTGATGCTGCTCCTGGTTTACCGTCGTCACATCCGCACGAGAACACAAAGTAATCGTTGTCTTCGATCTCATCCCACACGCTTCCTGTCACCAGGATGTCTTCGGGGTCGGTTTGCTGTGCTGCTTTAGCTGCGTAATTTACCGGCTTGCCAGCCCAGACCGGCTCCTGCAAGTCGAGGTGTCTGGGTAATCCAACCTTTTTGACGAGGATCGAACCACTCGCAACGCCCACTTTGAATCCTGTGGATGGCGCTTCAGGCCACTTCTTCTCAAGCTTCTGCGTGAAGTCATGGCTGAATGTCCGGATGGAGATCGCTGCGCACATTGCCTTTTCGTATCTCCCTTCGCCCCAGAACAGCCCGAAACCACCGTCCCCCTGGATATCGACGAAGTCCGCGCCGAACGCATCGAGGATTTTCACCACACCTCCTACACCGGCGTCATAGATGCTTGCCGTGCTGGCAGCTCGGCGGCCCTTCTCCAGGCTGGTAGAGGACTTCAGATCAAAGAAGACTGCAACGAGATCATGGAGACGGTGCCAGGTTTTGGCGTCTACCGGCAAACTGTCCAAGTCCAGTGAACTTTTGTGCTCGACGGTGGGCATGCGCCCGAACCGGTCAGCGGTTCGCTTGCCAACAGCATCCAAGAGTTCTTCAAGTTCCACGACGTCTTGCTCCTTAGTAGTTACTCAAAGATTAGCGTCGGGGACCGACAGTAATGATGGAATTGGCCTGTGTTGCGGTGTGACTCTGAGTCCGACTGACGCCCTCGTGGTTTGTCTTCATAATGATCTGTCCGCCGTGACGCACGCTGGAGTAAGCGCGGCGGCAAGGGTGGACATGACCTCATAGGAGCCTGCTCAAAGAATCCCCTTACTGTCTTGTCTGACCACCCGGCCGGCGTGCCCTTCATGTTCCATTGCACGCAACAGAAGGTCAGGGCAATTTCATCATGGCAAAACAACATCGGAAAGTCGTCGCTGGGATCGACACGCATGCCGATACCCACCACGTCGCCGTCATCAGTGAAACCGGACGGCATCTAGTGGACAAAGAGTTCCTCGCTGTCGTTTCCGGCTACCGGCAGATCGTGGAGGGCACGGGCAGTTACGGAGCGGAGCTCGCATGTGTTCTGAGTCGGGAGCATTTCTGGGTCCGTCTCCCATCGACGGAGCATCCCTTGACCTCGACGCGAGTGTCCCGCTTCCTCAGAAATGGGACAAGCTCTACGGGACACTCCCACATTCGTTCAAAGTTGTCATTTTCCGAAGTCGTCTGCACACGTGGCCCTGAAAGTGCGCGAGCTGTGTAGGCGAGTCTGGACATTCGGTGTCCGTACTCGCCTGCACAAAGAGTCGTTTGGTCGAAGAGGCGTGATGCTTGACGGCGCTATGTTCGTCAGCGAGGGCTCGTGACCGCCTGTAGAACGTTGCTCGGGACATTCCGAGATCCCGCCGGACCGAGTAAGTGAGACGTCTCGTATCCCCAGCCTTATGAGCCAGCGCGTAACGCGGGTGCGACATTCAGCGATCAGAGAACGCCGACATTTATCGCCTTGTCGCCGAAAGTCACACCCCCGGACGGCGATGCGGTCCGGGGGTGTGTTGTGAACGGCCGTCCGCAAAACATGTGCCCAGCACCTCGACGGGATGCCGCCCAAAATAGGAGTGAGCTGAAGCACGTGGCACGTTCCGTGCAGAACAGAATCGACCATCCCTGGAATAGGCTCTGCTCATGCGAACTTGTGTTTTCTGTGGTGGAGCACCGTTGACAAGGGAACACGTATTCCCCCAATGGCTCCGGCAATTCTCCGGTCCTCAATCTTTCATAAAACGTGCCGGCGCCTACAAGTCCGGGTCCCCCGAGTTAGTGGTCCGGAAGGATTCGCGCGGCAAGTATGTCGAGGTGCTGGAGCAAAGGGGAACGAAGACACCTAACTTGCACGAGATAACCGTCAAGGCAGTCTGCGCACCATGCAATAACGGTTGGATGTCGGTACTCGAAGGAGATGCTCGACGCATACTTAAGAAACTAGCTAGCCATCAGAATATGGTTTTGGACCGGAGCCAAAAGGCTACCTTGGCGGTGTGGGCTCACAAGTGTTTCCTTATGTACGACCTGTATCAGGATTCGCGTGATCGCGCGTTTGGTGATGATGACCTGGGGTTCTTCATGAAGACGAAGCGGCCCCCAGTAACAGCTCGCTTGTATATGGGAATCACGGACTCACCCTTTGCCCCGATCTCCCTCTGGCATCAGCCCAGGCTGGTCATACCGGCGGGAACAGTGGCTGACCCGCAATCCGTCCTCGGAACAAGCAACATGTCCAGCTCTTCCCTGTGCGTTCAGGGAATCTACTTCATTGAGCAGTATTTTCGGCCTGATATTCGGTGGAATAGCTTGCAACGTCGGGCCATAGACTCGCAGTCGCGTATAGCTGTCGAGTCCATCCCGGCACAGGCTCTTTGGCCATTAGACAGCAAGCCGCTGCGCTGGCCCCCAAGAGTTACCACGTTGCGGGAGTTTGAAAGAGGCCGGTTGGCCCTGCACAACGTGCTAGCCACATTGCCTACGGCCGTCGAACGGGCCAACTCACTCCGATAGCACCGTACGCCAGGTTGATGGCCTCCGGCACACAAAGGGAAGGGACTACGCCTGGCATTATTCGTACTTTGCTTCGCTTGCCTCTAATTGCTCCAAGAAGAGGTCCCGCTAGGCCGCCTATGGAGTTAGCCGGCTGCGGCCAACAGAACACTCGACCGAGTATCACGAGGGCCCATCAGCGCTCCCGGCGCCGTGGCCTCGGCAGAGTAGAAGGTGTTGAGTCTGGCGGTAGAGGGTTCGGGCGATGTAGCGCTTGAGAGATCTGCGTATTTCTCGGTAGCTGCGGCCTTCTTGGGTGCGTTTGGCGACGCACTCCCGCGTTCCGGGATGGTGAATCATCCGAGTCATGGCGATGGCGTGCAGGGCTCGGTTGAGTCGCCTATCACCTCCTCGGTTGAGCCTGTGCCGGACGGTGTTGCCGCTTGACGCTGGCAAGGGATTCACCCCTGCAAGTGAAGCGAAGGCTGCTTCGCTGCGGGCCCTTCGTAGATGCGACCAGCCCGTCAGGACGGCAGCGACTGATACGGCGCCGGCGCCCACCATCTCCAACAGCGGGGCGGCGGGGCTTTGCCGGATCAGCTCAGTCATGCGCTTCTGGTTAGCAGCCAGTTCAGTGGTCACTTCGAGAACGCGGCGTGCCAAGCGAACCGCTTCCTCCCGTGCGATCGCTAGTTCCATCTGCTCCTGTCGTCCCCGCCATCTGCTGATCAAGGCGATCTGAGCGGGAACCAGAGGTTTTCGGGCGTCGATTCCAAGGTCATGTGCCCGGAGTAAAGCGATGAGTGCATTAACATTCATTGTTCGTTCCCGCGTCAGCTGATCCCGGGCTGCACTCAGGATCCTGAGTGCAGCCCGGGTTCCTTCATCCTCTCGCGGAGCCCGGAACTGGGCTTCCTCCAACCTCAGGACAGCGGTTCCGATGGCGGTGGCGTCCAGCGGGTCGGATTTGCCTATCCACCGGCGGCCTCGGGCGTTCATCCGTGGAGCGTCGGCGATGTCGTAGCCTGCGTCGGTTATGGCCCTGGCCAGCCGTGCTCCATAGGAGCCGATACCTTCTACGGCCCATAGACAGGCCATATCGCCGTCTGTCCGTCGGCCTACCCAGGAAAGTGCGCGGGAGATCCCTGCCGCGGTGGTCGGAAATTGCTCACACGCGACCTGTCGGTTGGTACTGGCTTCGATAATGGCATAGGTGTGGGTGAGGGCGTGACAGTCCACGCCGATGATGAACGGGCCGTTCTGCGCAACGATAGTCAATGCGGACACCCTCCTTCCTTTTGAACGGATAAGACTGGCCGCATCACGGCCGACGTCGAATCTGGGAAGAGTCACTTCGAGGCAAAACTGTGATGAGCCACAACCCGCGGAGGCTGGGCAAGCTTCTAATCAAGCCACCGACGTGCGACAGGTCAACGCCGACCGCTCCACCCAGCGCGGACAAATCGGGGGAAATGCACCCTCAAGGGCAACTTGTTTTTCGAGTCATGCGCCAAGCAGAACGACCAGCACCAACACTGCCAGCTAGTCCCAGACCAACCACTGCAAGACTCACAGTTGGGCTCGTGGTTGGTGGTTGCCTACGCGGTGCTCGGCTCGCTGCTGTGGAATTACGCTGTAAGGCCGCACGAAGAAGCGGACTTGGAGCATCGGTTCGGCGCCGAGTTCCAGCGATACCGTGAGTCAGTACGCTGCTGGGTTCCCCGCTGGTGAATGGACTGCCCTTGCAGTGATGGGGAGGCCCCTCAGTTCTTCGTCGACGAGTCCATCAAGCCATTGAGGAAGCCGTAATCCAAGGCTTCCGCCACCGTGGTGTACGTGCCCGTAGTGTTCAGCTCTTCAGTTGCCTGCTGCGCCACAGCGTAAGCGGCTTGGGCGATGCTGGATCCCAGGCTGACCCGGCCCACCCCCAGCTTTCCAAGCTCACCAACGCTGAGCGATCCCGCTCCGACCATGACATTGAGGGGGACGGAGATCCCGGCGGTCAGGGCGGCGATGGTCCCTGCCTCTGATGCTCCTGGGACGAAGATGCCGTCGGCACCTGCCTCAATGTACTTTTCTGCCCGGGCCAGGACTTCCTCGATCTGCTCCTCAACAGTGCCGGCACCGGCCAGGAAGACGTCGGTGCGTGCATTGATGAACAGGTCGCGGCCTGCGCTCCGTGCGGCATCCCGCGCTGCCGAAATCCTGGCGCAGAATTCCTCCGGGCGCCTGGAGCCGTCCTCCATGTTGATTCCCACCGCACCGGCTTCAAGAATCCCGGCGACTGTCGTAGCGATTCCCTCGAGCGTTTCGGAGAATCCGCCCTCGATGTCCGCAGTGACGGGTACGTTGACGGCCTCCACGATGCCGGCAACTACGGCCACGGCGCGCTCCCGGTCCAGCCGGTCGCCGTCGGGCAGGCCCAACGACCAAGCGACGCCCGCACTGGTAGTGGCAACAGCGGTCGCACCGGCTGCCGCAGTAACGACGGCGCTGGCCACGTCCCAGGCGTTGCTCAACGCCAAGGGCTTTTGGCTCGTGTGAAGGGATCGGAAGTGGGCGGCCGTTTGGTGATGTTCGAAGTTCATGAGTTCATTCGATCAGCCGGTGTGGAATCTGGCTGGCGGGAATCGGACATTACCAGTGCAGCGCCTGACTAGACCCGCTGCTCCGTCAGCATTGCCTCGAGAACCTGGGCCACGCCGTCGTCGTCGAAGTGCGGCGCCTGCTGCCCGGCGGCGAGGATGGCCTCAGGGTGCCCGCTGGCCATCGCGTAACCGTGACCGGCCCAGCGCAGCATCTCGATGTCGTTGGGCATGTCGCCGAACGCCACAACATCAGCGGCTTCGATCCCCAGGGACTCAGCGTATTTCGCCAGGGTGACGGCCTTGTTGATGCCCGGAACGGACATCTCCAGCATCGCCGTCTGCGGCGCCGAGTGCGTTGTGCTCACCAGATGCTCCACCGCCGGCTGGACCTCGGCCAGGAACTCGTCCGGAGTACCCTTGCGGGTTATTGCCAGGAATTTCACGACGGCGTCATCCGCCGTGAGCGTCTCGGCAAGCGGTGCGGGGGTGAACTCGGCCAGAAGCTCGCTGGTTTCGTTCTCGATGAAGCCCGGCTCCAGCTGGAAACCCGTGAGGGTCTCAACGGCGAAGAGTGCATCGGGCCGGATGGATTTGATGATGCGGCGCGCTTCAAAAACGGACCCGGCATCAAGGACAGACGAGGACAGTGCCTTCTCAGATTCGAGATCCCACACCACGGCGCCGTTGGAACAGATCACGATCCCGCTGTGACCCAACTGCTCCTGCAACGGGTACAACCAGCGCGGCGGGCGACCCGTGACGAAGACGAGTTCCACCCCTGCGTCGCGGCACGCCTGGAATGCCTTGATGGTGCGGTCACTGATTTTGCCGTCGTGACCGAGGATGGTGCCGTCAATATCGCTTGCTACGAGCCGCATCATGCCAGTCTACGTGGGTAGCCCGTGCGTCCTTCACCGCTACAGCTGGTCAGGTTCATAGTCGAAAAACGCCGCTCTCGGGAGCACCTGCTTTTCCCAGAGCCTCTGTTTGTCTGCCCTACCCAGCCGTGCAATATCGGCAGCAGCGTCCCAATTGTCACGGATACTCGACACGAGATTGTCAATAATCTCCCGGCCTTGTGCTGCGCTGAGCCCGTATGTCTCGGACTCGCCCACCAAAGCTGCGAAGTTGGAGACCTTCGCGCCGCGATCACCGCGTCCGTAACGCATCGCCTGTTCGAAAGTATCGCCGGACCTCTGCCCTGGGGCCAGATCGTAAGCCGGTGTCAGTTCCAAATGTTTCCCGTCCCAGAACGCCGCGTGATTTCGCGCGTGATCGTCGTTGTTGCTAATGGCAATATTCATCGCGATGCGTTGAAACAGCTCTGGTCCCGGCTTGGTGGCATCCTTGGCGTACTCGCGGAGCACATCAAGGATCTGGGGGTATGACACGTATCGTGCGTACATCTCGTCCGTCTGGGCCATGGTCAGGCCCGACACTGCGTGGCGTCTCCCGCCCGCCCCGTCACGGTCGAATCGCTGGACAAGAAGGACTTCCCGTCCGAGAGACGGCACAACCTTGCTATCGGCCACGTTCATACCGGCGCGCCGGGCTAGTTCAAGCATCGCCCCCTCAGCGTTTACCACCGAGAAGACGCGGTCGTCGGACGAGGAAAACTTTGCGAGCCACTCGCTCCCGTCATCCTCAGTGAGCGTCGCCTTGGGACGCGCACCTCCGAGGCTGGTGCCATGAATCATGGCTGCCTCAAGACTTGCCGAAAGCTCGCCGCCTTCATCGAGGATCGTGGCGGCCCTGTGCAACTCGTCCAAGGTTGCCGAGTCATCCCTGGCCACGTACTCATCCCGATCAACTTGGAAGTCCAAAGCGCCGAAGCGGTTCGAACCCGAACCCAGCATGTAGTCGATCTCGCTAAGGGAGTTTGGGGCAACATTCCGCCTCCTCTCAATGACACCGCGACCCCACCTATCGGGGCTGCCATCCCTGAGAACGCCAGCGATGCTCAGTCCGTCTGAAGGCTCCTGCACTCCTGGCCGAAGGGGAAGCTCAGGGGCGAACAGGCTGATGGCGTCCGGGCGGGATCTGTAATTCAGGCCGTAGATGAACGTGACGAGCGGCCCGGTTTGCTCCACCCTCCCGGCTACCACAGGCTCGGTTCCGCCCGGCAGCCAAATCCAAACGTAGAGCTCGTCAGAAATCGTCATCCACACTCCTGCTCTTCGGTCGGCGCACACGACTGGGTAGGAGAGCCAGCATCTCCTCCCCACGCTGACGACGAATCGCCAGCTCTGCACGGTCTTCAATACCAAAGATGGGAACGCCAACGAGGTCCGCGAGTTCCATCATGGTACCTACGGCCGCACCACGGCTGCCGGCCTCAGCTGCGAGTACCGTCTGCTCCGAGACATTCGCACGAGCCGCCAGTTCCTTTGCGGTCCATTTTCGTTCTGTTCGTCCTTGGCGGATGAGTTGCCCCCACACGGTTAGGGCGTCCTGAATATGAGGACGAAGGGGGACGCTACGCTTCGCCATAACCAGCCTTCTTAAAACATCGCTTATAGCCCTTTAGGGATGTTTTATTATAGCGTTACCACCGCCTTCAAGACGATGCTTGTCTGGAACGGAGGGAGTTGTCTGGAGAAAGTCCAGATCCGGGGCATAGTGTGAAGCCATGAGTGAGAAGACCAGCGAAGTCGAAGAACACAGCACCCGCGGTGCGTACGTCACCGGCAGTGAGTTCACCCGGGACACCAATTACATCGAGGACAGAATCACCCGCGACGGTGCCGCCGGACCCAATGGCGAGCCTGGCTGGCCTGTTGAGCCGGGGCGGTACCGGTTGATCGCAGCAAGGGCGTGCCCGTGGGCCAACCGCGCTGTCATTGTGCGCAGGCTGCTGGGCCTTGAGGACGTCATCAGCCTCGGCCAGCCCGGCCCCACCCACGACGCACGCTCCTGGACCTTTGACCTGGATCCCGACGGCAAAGATCCCGTGCTCGGCATAGAACGCCTCCAGGAAGCATTCTTCCGCCGTTTCCCGGACTACCCGCGGGGCATCACGGTGCCGGCGCTTGTGGACATCCCGAGTGGCCAGGTGGTGACCAATAACTTCCCGCAGATCACCCTCGATTTCTCCACGGAATGGACAGAATTCCACCGTCCGGGCGCACCGCAGCTGTACCCGGAGCACTTGCGCGAGGAAATCGACACGGTCAACAAACGCGTCTTTACCGAGGTCAACAACGGCGTCTACAGGTGCGGATTCGCCGGATCCCAGGAAGCGTACGACGCCGCCTACACCCGGCTCTGGAACGCTTTGGACTGGCTCGAGGAGCGGCTGGCGGGGCAGAGGTACCTGGTGGGCGATTCCATTACCGAGGCCGATGTCCGGCTCTTCACCACGTTGGCGCGCTTCGACGCCGTCTATCACGGCCATTTCAAGTGCAACCGGAACAAGCTCAGCGAGATGCCGGCGCTTTGGGCCTACGCCCGGGACCTGTTTCAGACACCGGGGTTCGGGGACACCATCGACTTCGTGCAGATCAAGCAGCACTACTACATAGTTCACGAGGACATTAATCCCACGCAGATCGTCCCTGCCGGACCCGATCTATCCGGCTGGATCACCCCGCACGGACGCGAAGCCCTAGGCGGGAGCCCGTTCGGCGAGGGAACTCCGCCGGGACCGGTGAAGGCCGGGGAGGAAGTAGCTGCAGGGCACGGAGCGGGCTAACCGGTCTGGGCTCATGCCCGCTCGGCCGCTGCGTTTATGCCTCGTCTATGCCACACCGTGGTTAAGCTCGGCGCGCGTGGGCGGGTTTGCGCCTGCCCGTGACACCGTAACTGCCGCCGCCCGTGTGGCGTGATCCATGATGGCTTCCAAGGTTTCTGCAGGCATCGCCCGGAGCTCTGCGCGGTTCTGCGCGCCATCCAGCCCGTGGTCCACAATCGCGGACAACAGGCCGGCCATGAATGAGTCGCCCGCACCCACTGTGTCCACCACGTTCACGGACGGGGCGGCAACCTGCGCTTCCCCTGCCCTGGTCACACCCCAGGGACCCTGCGAACCCCGCGTGACCACTACCAAAGCCGGGCCTTCCGAGCCGCCCAATGCCAGCCAGCGGCGTGCGGATTCCACCGGATCAACACCGGGGTAGAGCCATTCAAGGTCCTCATCCGAGGCCTTCACGACGTCGGACAGCACCACGAAGCGCTCGGCTTGGGTCCGTGCGTATTCAACGTCCGTAATGATGCTCGGACGGCAGTTGGGATCGAAGCTGATGGTGCTGTTCGGGTGGGCATACTCGACGGCGGCAAGCACCTCCGCTGCGCCAGGCTCCAAAGCGGTGGCGATCGAACCTGTATGCAGCAAAGTGGCACCCTGGAGCATCAGCGGCAACCGCGCGGCGAGTCCGGGCAATTCCCAGGCGAGGTCGAAAACGTAGGTGGCGGCGCCGTCGTCGTCGATCTGCGCTGTGGCCACGCTGGTGGGCTTTCCGTCGGGCGGAAGCGGCACCATGACCGAACTCGAGCGCAAATGCGCAGCAATGGAATCCCCGTAAGCGTCCTTGCCGTAGCGGCCGATGAACTGCACAGGGTGGTCCAGGCGCGCCAAGCCGACAGCCACGTTCAGCGGACTGCCGCCAACGTGCGCCTCAATCCCGGACGGACGTTGCACCACATCAACAAGGGCCTCACCAATGACTGTCAGCATGGGACAACTCTGCCAGAGGTCGGGAGCGCCCGACCAACAATTACGAGAGCAGCCGTTGCACCAATTCCCGGCACTTCTTATATGCCACGGCTTTTGGATCAATCAGGTCGAAGTGGTCGCCGGGTACGCGAAGCAACTGGGCTGCGCTTCCAGCAGCCGTAGCCGCAGCAACATATGCCTCGGACTGGCTGGCGGGAACGTCCTCGTCATCCGTGGCGTGAACGGCATATACGGGGACATCCAGCGGCAGCGAACTCATGGGATCCGCATACTTATGCCGTTTGGGGTATCTGGCGGAATCGCCGCCCATCAGGTTGCACACGGCGCCGTTGCTGAGGTTCAGCTTCTCCGCGGCGGCGAGGTTCAGGAGGCCGGACTGACTGACGACGCCGGTCAGGTGCACGGCTTTGTCCTCCGGGCTGCGCTGGAGCTGGCGATCGGCGTCGGGCGTTCCGATGTCCGAGAGCCGCTGCCGGCCAGCAGCCCAAACAGCCAAATGGCCGCCGGCAGAGTGACCCAGGGCCACCACTTTGCCGAGCTGGAGGTTGTGGTCGCCGGCAATGGTGGACAGGTGGTCGATGCCGGCCAGGATGTCCTCGAAAGTATGGGGCCAACCACCACCGTTACCGGCCCGCCGATATTCGAGGTTCCAAGCAGTGATGCCGTGCGCTGCCAGATCCCGCGCGAGGGGCTCGCCGAGCTCCGCGCCGTACTGTGAGCGCCAATAACCGCCATGGATCACAACAGCGATTCCACCGGCAACCGCAGACGCGCCACGATGGTTTCCGTTGGACGGTTCAGGTATGAAGAGTTCGCCCCATTGGCTGGGGTGTTCGCCGTAGCTGTACTTGTGCCGCAACATTGCGCCCTCCTTTGTACTGAGCCTATCGTGACGATTCACTGGTTTGGCTAGAGGCACCCCGACGGCGGGTGGCTCGGTTCAGTGTCGGACCCGCACCGTAAGCTGGGGGCATGGCAAGCAATTGGGACAGCCTGGACCGGGAACAGCGCGACGCGGTAGAGGCGAACGTGGCGCTCTATGAGCGTGTCCGCCCTGCTTTGAAGCGGGTTACGCGTGATGTGCTGCTGACCTTGAGGGACATGCTGAACGACGCCGAGGTGACGCCTTTGTTCGTCACGGGTCGGACCAAGACGGTGGAGTCATTCCGGGAAAAGATTTCCCGGACGGACGATCCCTTGGAGCCGGGCGGGCCACGGTTGCTGAAGTTCCCGGATCCTTTCCGCACCTTGAACGACATGGTCGGCATCCGCGTGATCACCAAGTTGCCGGCCGAAAACGCTGCCGTTGCCAACATCATCAAGCGCCAGCGGCAACTTTTTGATTGCCGGGGAGACCGGGAGAAGGACATCGGTTCAATCGAGTCCGGAACCTACGGTTATTCCAGCCGCCACCTCATTCTGCGCACCATCCAGAACGAGGCCGTCAAGGAGTACCAGCACGTCTTCAACCCGGAAATGCCCGCCAACGGCAGCTACTTCTTCGAATGCCAGATCCGCACCGTCTTTGCGCACGCGTGGAGCGAGATCGAGCACGATATCCGTTTCAAGGCCGAAGACCCGCGCGCCTGGACCCCGCATTTCGACCGCCAGTTCACGGCCACTGCAGCCATGCTGGAAACGGTGGAGAGTGCCTTCGCCGATCTTCACGAGCGGTACGAGGAAGTCCGCGGCTACTGGGACCTTGAGGGTGAGGGCGGCTCACCGCTGACGCCCAACAGGGTCCGTGACGTCTGGCGTACGCTCCTTCCTCACGTTGACCGTAAAGTTGATGATGACTGGGGATGGGCTGCCGAACTGCTTGCCGCCCACGGACTGACCAAGACCGTGGAGCTCGCCGGACTGCTCAGCGCCAACCGGATCACCGAGGTCCGCAAGGCCCTGGACCATCGCTATTCCCCAGGCCCGGACCGCCTTTTGGATGACCTCCTGCTGTGGCAGTACGGAACCGGACACATCGATCTCACCGCTGAGGCGCCCGACGTCGTCCCGCACCCGCGGCGCGACAGCCTCCAGCGGCGCCTTAAGCAGATTGAGCGCTACCGCCAGACTGCGCTCTAGGACAACTGCACTGTAAGGACCCATGACTCCCGAGCAACTCATGTCACTGCGGGCGACGTTCCGCTCGCCCCGCCGCCTCCTGACTGAATCCCTCGCGGGGCTCGTTGTGGCCCTGGCTTTGATCCCCGAAGCCATTGCGTTCTCCGTGATTGCCGGAGTGGATCCGCGTATTGGCCTCTTCGCATCATTCACCATGGGCGTGGTCACGGCCTTGGTCGGCGGCCGTCCCGCCATGATCTCCGCGGCCACCGGTGCCGTGGCCTTGGTGATCGCCCCGGTGATGAAGGAACACGGGCTCGACTACTTGATTGCCACGATCATCCTGGCTGGCGTTTTCCAGATCATCCTGGCGGTCCTGGGTGTCACCAAACTGATGCGCTTCATCCCCCGATCCGTGATGATCGGGTTCGTCAACGCCCTGGCAATCCTGGTGTTCATGTCCCAGATGCCCGAGCTCTTCAACGTGCCGTGGATGGTCTATCCGATTGTCATCGTGGGCTTGGTGATCGTGTTCGGACTGCCCCGCATCACTACCGCCATTCCTGCGCCGCTGGTGGCGATCGTGGCCATCACGCTGGTGACCGTACTGGGTGGCATCGACGTTCCCACCGTCAGCGACAAAGGCGAACTCCCGGACAGCCTGCCCGGGTTCTTCCTTCCCAACGTGCCCCTGAACCTGGAAACCTTCCAGATCATTGCTCCCTTCGCGCTGTCCATGGCACTGGTTGGCTTGCTGGAATCGCTGATGACGGCCAAGTTGGTGGACGACATCACGGATACGCGCTCCAACAAGACACGGGTGTCCTGGGGCCAGGGCGCGGCGAACATCGTCACCGGCTTCCTTGGTGGCCTGGGCGGGTGTGCGGTGATCGGCCAGACCATGATCAACGTCAAGGGCTCAGGGGCCCGAAGCCGCCTCTCGACCTTCCTGGCCGGCGTGTTCCTGCTGGTGCTGGTGGTTGTCCTGGGCGATGTTGTGGGCATGATTCCCATGGCGGCCCTGGTGGCAGTGATGATTTTCGTTTCGCTGATTACCTTCGATTGGCACTCCATCCTGCCCTCCACGCTCAAGCGACTCCCCAAATCGGAGACGGCGGTCATGCTCATCACCGTTGCCGCGGTGGTGGCGACGCACAACCTGGCGGTGGGTGTCGGCGTCGGCGTCCTGACCGCCATGGTGCTGTTCGCGAGGCGTGTAGCCCACTTCGCTACGGTGGAGCGGACCGAACTGGAGCTCAACGGCGAGCATGTTGCAACGTACACCGTGGACGGCGAACTCTTCTTTGCCTCGTCCAACGATCTGTACACGCAGTTCGACTATGCGAAAGATTCCTCAGAAGGCATAGATCGGGTGATCATCGATCTCCATGGCTCACACATCTGGGATGCCTCCACGGTGGCGGTGCTGGATTCGGTGATCGAGAAGTACCGGAATCATGGGCGGGAAGTGGAGTTCATCGGGCTCAACGAGGCCAGTGTTCGGATGCGTGAGCGCCTGGCGGGGAAGCTCAACTCCTGACCCAACCAAGTGACATATACGCTCCGCCGAATGTCACGAAGTCGCGGGGCCGCCGGGGTGAATGTGAGCATGGATGAATGCTTGAGGCAACCAATTCCCCGTCGAAAACCGAAGAAGCCGCTACCCCTGCCAACCCCGCGCTTGCTGCGGAAGCCCGGATTGCACGCATTGCCGTTACCGTATTCCCCATTTTGGTAGTGGTTGCAGGCGTGCTTGGCTTCCTGCTTCCGGACCTCTTCAAACCGATGGGCGTCGCGGTTCCCTACCTGCTGGGCGTCATCATGTTCTGCATGGGCCTCACGCTGACTCCGCCCGACTTCGCCTCGGTGGCCCGGCGCCCGTGGGCTGTGGCGCTGGGTATTATTGCCCACTACGTCATCATGCCCGGTGCCGGCTGGCTCATTGCAGTGCTCCTGCAGTTGCCGCCGGAACTGGCCGTCGGCCTGATCCTCGTCGGCTGCGCCCCGTCCGGCACTGCGTCCAACGTCATGGCATTCCTGGCCAAGGGCGATGTGGCGCTGTCCGTGGCCGTTGCCTCGGTTTCCACCTTGATCGCACCGATCGTAACGCCCACACTGACGCTTTTCCTGGCAGGCTCCTTCCTGCACATTGACGCCGGGGCCATGGTGATGGACATCGTGAAGACCGTCTTGCTGCCCGTGATCGCCGGACTGTTGGCCCGGCTGTTCCTTTCGAAGCTCGTCGCGAAGGTCCTTCCGGCACTTCCTTGGGCCTCCGCCGTCGTGATTTCACTGATCGTGGCGATCGTCGTGGCGGGCAGTGCCAGCAAGATCGTGGCTGCCGGCGGGATCGTTTTCCTCGCAGTAGTCCTCCACAACGGATTCGGCCTGGGCCTTGGGTACTTGGCGGGCAAGCTGGGCAGGCTGGATGACAAGGCACGCCGGGCCCTCGCCTTTGAGGTTGGCATGCAGAACTCCGGCTTGGCCGCGACCCTGGCCACCGCACACTTCAGTCCCCTGGCTGCCCTGCCATCCGCAGTGTTCTCGCTCTGGCACAACATCTCGGGGGCGATCGTGGCAGCCTGGCTGGCACGCCGGCCCCTGAAGGACTAGCTCCTAAGACTGCGTGGTGCCGCGGTGGTGCAGCTTCCACGGCGATGCCACCCGGATGCCCTCCGCCGGGGTGGTGCCCGCCAAGCGGTCAAGCAGCATCCTGACTACTTGCTCGAACATCGGCTCCGGACCCACGGTGGTCAGCGCCGGATCATATTCCTGGCCTTCGGTAGAGTTTCCCACTCCCACGATTTGGACGTCCTCCGGGACCCGTAGGCCGAGGCGGTAGGCGGCGCGAATGGCTTGCAAAGCCTCCATGTCGTCCGTGCAGAAGATGGCCGTGGGCCGGTCCGGAAGTTGGAGCAGCTGCAAAGCCGACTGGTACGCGGTGGCCGGCTGATGCTGCGATGTCCTGACCAAGGACTCATCCAGGGGTATGCCTGCTTTCTTCAGTCCGGCTGCGTAAGCATTGAACCGGCTTTTGGGCCGGCCATCCGGAGCGGCCCTGCGGATGCAGGCGATCTGACTGTGGTTTGCAGTGAGATATTCCATGCACTCCGCCAGCCCTTCGTCGGATTCGGGAGCCAGGACATCGAACCCGGCGGGCTTCATGGTTCCGGAGATCACCACTTGCGCAACCCCGCGGCGGGCCAATTCGGTCACTGTTTCATCCTCGGAGCGCGCTTCCGGGAAGTAGCCGATGATGACGCCGTCGGCGCCGCCGGACATCATGAACTTCCTCCAGTCGTCGCCCAGGAGGATGACCGGCTGGTAACCGTGCCCGGGGAGAATCCGGGCTGCGGCTGTTGCGAGGGCCCGGTCCCACGGCCAGTCCAGGTTTCCAATGGCCACCGCCACCACATCCGTCTTGCCGCGACGCATCCCGCGGGCAGCTTGGTTGGGCACATACCCGAGTTCTTTGACCGCGGCCAGAACCCTGTCCTGCGTGGGCTGGCTGATCCGGGTGGTGCCGCCGTGACGGCCGGAGAGAACGTAGGAAACTGTTGTCAGCGATACATCCGCCGCCATCGCTACGTCCCGGATGGTGGGCTTGGATCCCTTGCTCACGTTGTGACTCCTGGTAGACGGCCAATCTCTTGAACTCTAGCCGCAACCGGCGTGGACTCCCCTTGACGCAATTAGTTGAGAACGTTAACAATTGCGGGAGCCTACAAATACGAGCGGGAGATCTTTCGATGAAGAACTGGGCAGGAAATCTTGAGTACTCGTCTGCGGACGTCCAGCGGCCCACATCCGTGGAGCAGCTGTGCGGGCTGGTAGCCAAGGCAACGCAGATCAAGGCCCTTGGTTCCCGGCACTCCTTCAACACCGTTGCCGATACCGAAGGCACCCACCTCCTCCTCGATGCCCTTCCGCAGGAGGTCGTTTTGGACACCGCCAAGGGCACGGTGAAAGTCAGCGGTGGCATCAGTTACGGCGCCCTGGGCCGCGCGCTCGAGGAACAGGGCTACGCCATCCACAACCTGGCCTCGCTCCCCCACATCTCCGTTGCGGGTGCCATCCAAACCGGCACGCACGGCAGTGGAGTCAACAACCCCTCCTTGGCTGCCGCCGTCGTCAGTATTGACCTGGTGCGCGCCTCCGGCGAGCTGGTGACCCTGACCGCGGACGACCACGAATTCCTCGCCAGTGTTGTGGGCGTGGGAGCCCTGGGCATTGTCACGGGACTGGAACTGGCAGTCCGGCCGAGCTTTGAGGTCCGGCAGCGCGTGCTTACCGGGCTGTCCTGGGATGGCGCTTTGGCGAACTTCCAGGCCATTGCTTCGAGCGCGTACAGCGTCAGCTTCTTCACGAACTACACCGGCGACACCATCCCCCAGGTTTGGCTCAAGGCGCTGGACTCCGAAGCTCCCCTGCCTGATTTGTTCGGGGCAACGGCTGCGACGACGGCCCTGCACCCTTTGCCGGACATGTCGGCCGAAAACTGCACGGAACAGCTGGACGTGGCTGGGAAGTGGCTCGACCGCTTGCCGCACTTCCGCCACGAGTTCACTCCGAGCAACGGAGAAGAACTTCAGAGCGAATTCCTTTTGCCACTCGACCAGGCACCGGCTGCCCTGCAGGCCGTCCGGGCCCTCGCCCACAAACTGGCCCCGCTCCTGTTCATCTCGGAAGTCCGGACCATTGCGGCTGATGAATTCTGGCTCAGCCCCTTCTACCAGCGGCAAAGCGTAGCGCTGCACTTCACGTGGAAACCCGTGCAGCAAGAGGTGGAAGCAGTGCTGCCCGAGCTCGAGGAAGCCCTGCGCCCGTTCGGTGCCCGGCCGCACTGGGGCAAGCTGTTCACGCCCGGCCAGTACGATTTTGCCGCACTGTACCCGCGGTTTGAAGACTTCCGGGCTCTGGTGCAGGCCCACGATCCCTCGGGGAAGTTCCGCAACGAGCTCCTGGACAGCGTGCTGGGCGTAGCCGTTAAGTCCTAGCCCCCAACCACGTTGCCAACCCTCTGTTCCCCTCGCTGGCTGCAACGGGAAAGGGTTGTCAACGTGGTTGGCGGGTTTAGGAGATGTGCGCCAACACGGCGCCGGCAGTGACCACGCCTCCTGGCGCGGACACGACTTCCGAGAGCGTTCCTGTGCGGTGGGCGGGGACCTGGGTTTCCATCTTCATGGCCTCCAGCACCACCAAAGGGTCACCGGCGGATACCTCTTCGCCGGGTTCGACGAGCCACTTCACTACTGTTCCGGCCATGCTGGAGACGAGTGCTGATTCGGCCGGGGAGTCACCTGTGCCGATGACAGAACCCGGCGTATCGGTCGATGGTGAAAAGGCCGGAACACGCTGCCCGGAGCGGGCCCAACCATCCAGGAGGTCAGCCGGGAGCCCCACCGCGAGGCGTTTTCCGTCAATGTCCACGGTGATGGTTCTGCGCTCACCCTCCGGGGCCACCACTTTGAACTCCGGGTCCACCGGGATCTGGTCTGCGAAGTCCGTCTCTATCCAGCGGGTGTGGACCCGCATTCCGGCAACGGAGGTGAAGTCCTCGGACTCCAGGACTGCACGGTGGAACGGCAAGACGGTCGCCAGGCCGGTGATGTTGATTTCGGCCAGTGCCCGGCGTGCACGGCGGAGTGCCTGTTGGCGGTCAGCGCCCGTCACGATCAGCTTGGCCAGCAGTGAGTCGAACTGGGGCGCCACGAATGATCCGGAACGGACTCCGGTGTCCAGGCGGATGCCCGGACCGGTAGGTGCCTCGAAGAGGGCGACGGTGCCTGGTGAGGGAAGGAATCCGCGGCCGACGTCCTCGGCATTGATGCGGAACTCGAAGGAGTGGCCCCGCGCCACAGGATCTTCCAGGACGCTCAGCGGCAGGCCGGCGGCGATGCGGAACTGTTCCTGCACCAGGTCGATACCTGCGGTTTCCTCCGTGATGGGGTGCTCAACCTGGAGCCGTGTGTTCACCTCAAGGAAGGCCACGGCGCCGTCGGCCGAGACAAGGAACTCCACCGTTCCGGCACCGTAATAGCCGGCTTCGCGGACAATTGCCTTGGCACCTTGGTAGATTTGCTGCCGCTGCACGTCACTGAGGAACGGGGCGGGAGCCTCCTCCACCAGCTTCTGGTGGCGCCGCTGCAACGAGCAATCGCGGGTGCCCACTACAACGACGTTCCCGAGTTTGTCTGCGATGATCTGTGCTTCCACGTGCCGCGGCCGGTCGAGGTACTGCTCCACGAAGCACTCGCCGCGGCCAAAGGCGGCAACAGCTTCACGGACTGCGGAATCGAACGCTTCCTCAACTTCGCCGAGCTCCCGGACCACCTTCAGCCCGCGGCCACCGCCGCCAAATGCGGCTTTGATGGCGAGGGGAAGTCCGTGCTGCTCAGCGAAAGCACGGGCCTCCGCAGCCGACGAAACAGGGCCGTCGCTGCCGGCAACCATGGGTGCGCCCGCGCGGACGGCAATCTCCCGTGCCGTGATCTTGTTACCCAGCAAGCGGATGGACTCCGGTGAGGGGCCGATCCACTCGAGGCCGGCGTCGAGTACCGCCTGCGCGAAGTCCGCATTTTCGGACAGGAAGCCATATCCGGGGTGGACGGCGTCCGCACCGGACTGCGCTGCGATATCGAGGAGTTTCCCTATGTTCAAATACGTTTCAGCCGGCGAGTTTCCCACCAAGCTGTAGGCTTCGTCGGCAGCACCGGCATGCATGGCATCGGCGTCGATGTCCGCGTAGACGGCGACAGACTGTATGCCTGCGTCATCGCAGGCTCTGGCGACGCGGACTGCTATTTCGCCACGGTTCGCGATCAGGACCTTGCGCATCAAATACTCACTTTTCTGGGGACTTGTTGGTGGTGAAATCCGGGGAATCCGGGACAAGGCGGAAGCGGATCCTTCCGCCGATGGGAACCTGCGCGGCGAGGTCAAGGTGTTCGTCACGCACCACGCCAATCACCGGGTATCCACCCGTGATGGGGTGGTCCGCCAGGAAGAGCACCGGCAATCCGGCCGGTGGGATCTGGAGGGCTCCGGCCATGGTTCCTTCACTGGGCAGTTCGCCATCCCGCGTGCGCTGCAACGGCGTTCCGTCCAGGCGCATGCCCACCCTGTTGGACTGCGGTGTCACCAGCCATTCCTGATTGCAGAGCGACTCCAGGGCATCGGCGTCGAACCAATCCGCCCGCGGCCCGGGAATGACGTCGAGCACAGTGGCTCCCGTTCCGCGGAGGTCCGGGAAATCGGGCTGGAGTTCGGGGCTTCCCACCGCTGTGGAAGCCGTTTCGTCACCCACAGCAAGGACCTGCCGGATGGTCAGTGGGGCGGGTCCGATCCCGCTCATGGTGTCCGCGGACCGGCTGCCCAGAACCTTTGGGACATCCACACCGCCACGGATCGCGATGTAGTTCCGGAACCCCGCTTCCGGAGCGCCCACGGTGAGGGTTTCGCCGTCGAGCAATGCGAAAGGAGCGGCCATGGGAACGGTCCGCGTCGCACCCGGCTGGGCGCCGGCGTCGTCCGACTCTTCGTCCTCAACCCACGACGGCGACTCGATGGTCAGCGTCGTCGGCGCACCGGTCACAGCAATCACCTGATCGCCAACAGCTTCCACTGCCAGCCCGCCGTTGACCGATTCGATGGCCGCAGCTAAAGCGGCGTTCCCGACCAGCCGGTTGGCCCGACGCAACGAGGCCCTGTCCAGGGCGCCCGCAGCCGAGACACCGAGGGGACCGTAGCCTCGGCGGCCGAGGTCCTGGATAAGGCTCTGCGCGCCTGGGTTCAGTATCCGCAGGCCGGGCTCAGCATGGTCTTCCTTGTCGGGTTCGCGCGCTGGGGATTCAGCAGCCGTGACGACCTCGCGGACGGCCCGGTACTGGACCCGGTCACCTGGCCGGACAAGGGCCGGTTGTGCCCGGTCCAGGTCCCACATCCTTGAACCGGTGCGTCCAATGAGCTGCCAACCGCCCGGAGACCGGCGGGGGTAGACCGCGGAATACTGTCCGCCGAGAGCTACGGATCCGGCCGGCACAGCCGTCCTGGGGGAAGAGCGTCGTGGAACCGTGAGGACCTCATTTTCGCCCACCATGTAGCCGAACCCCGGCGCGAAGCCTGCAAAGGCAACAGTCCAGATCTGGCCCGTATGGGCTGCTATGACGCCCTCCACGCTCAGGCCGGTGAGCTCCGCGACATCCGCCAGGTCCTCGCCGTCGTACACGGTATCGATGACCACCAGCCCGGAATCGGTCACGTCCGGCGCAATGAGCTCCAGCTCCAGCAACCGTGCGCCGATTGCCCGGGTGGCCGCTGCGGACTCACCCACCACCATGACAGTTTCTGCGGCGGCCAGAACGTCCACTTGTCCCGGCAGCGGGGACTTGTTGAGCATGTCCTGCAAGGCAAGGACGTCCGGGAGTCCGTCCAGTTCCGCCAGCACGGCACGGGTGCCCACGGGCCTGACGGAGCGAACCCTCTTGGCTGTGGCTGTGTGCATCACGGTTCCCATTGTTCGTTACGCCGCCGGCTGGGCGTGCGTCCCCTGCATGAGCCGGACGTCTTCTTCCGGCTTCGGGTCGCGGCCGAGGAGCATGCCAACGATCGTGACAATGGCAGCGAGGAGGATGTAAACGGCAATCAGGTACCAGCCACCGGTTCCTCCTCCGTAAAGGAGGGTGAAGATCACCGGGGCGAATCCGCCGCCGATGACGCCGGCCAGGGTGTATGCCAGCGAGCTGCCGGCGTAACGAAGCCTTGCCGGGAATTGCTCGGTGATGAAGGCAGCCTGCGGACCGTACATGAAGGCGTGGAGCGCCAGGCCGATAACAGCGCCCAGGATCAGCATTCCAACGGACTTTCCTTGAATCATCAGGAAGAATACCGGGATGTAGGCCGCGGTTGCAGCGGCAGCGATGCCGTAGACCCAGCGACGGTTGAAGCGGTCCGTCAGGGCGCCGGCAAGCGGGATCAGGAAGAGCTGGAAGGCCGAGCCGATCAGGATGGCGGACAGCACGTTGCCCGTGGTCATTCCCAGTTCCTTGGTGGCGTAGACGGCCACGAACACAGTGAACAGCGAGTAGAGGATGTCGGGGCAGATGCGGGATAGCGAGGCAGCAATCAGCGCCCGGGGCTGGGTGGTGAAGACTTCTTTGATGGGAGCCTTGGGACGGTCTCCCTGGGCTTGGATGGCCTTGAACACTGGGGTTTCCTCCAGCTTCAGGCGGATCAGCAAGCCAAAGACCACCAGCACTGCCGAGGAGAGGAATGCCACACGCCAGCCCCAGGAGAGGAAGGCCTGGTCGCTGAGCGAAGCCGCAAGAATGGCGAGGACGCCGTTGGCCATCAGGTTTCCTGCCGGCGGGCCAATCTGCGCCGCCGACGACCAGAAGCCGCGCCTGTTGGGGTCGCCGAACTCACTCGAGAGCAGTACGGCGCCACCCCACTCGCCGCCGACTCCGATGCCCTGCGCGAGGCGCAACAACACAAGGATGATCGGGGCCGCCAGGCCAATCACGGAGTAATCGGGCAAGGCTCCGATGAGGACTGTGGCTGCGCCGATCAGCAGCAAGGTGAAGACCAGGACGTATTTGCGGCCGATCTTGTCGCCGAGCCGGCCAAAGATGACGCCACCGATCGGACGCGCAAAGTAGCCAACTGCGAAGGTGGAGAAGGACAGGATGAGCGCAACGAATTCGTCGTTGCCCGGGAAGAAGATCTTAGGGAACACGAGGGCCGAAGCCACCGAGTAGATGGCGAAGTCGTAGTACTCAAGCGAGGTGCCGGTGAGGCTGGCGATGTACGCCTTGATGGCGCCGGCCGGTGGCTTCCTTGTCACGGCCCTGGCTGCCTTGTTGGTGCTGGTCATGATTTCCTCCGGGGGGATGAGGGATGTGATGCAGAGTCTTGTTGCAGTTAGAGGAACGAGCCGACGGTAACGCCGGCCTCGCCCAGAGCGGACTTCACGGCGGTAGCCATTGCCACGGCTCCGGGTGAGTCACCATGCACGCAGATGCTCTCCGCGCGGATTTTCAGGATGGAACCGTCACGGGTCTTGACGGATTGTTCGGTGGCCATGCGCAACACGTGTTCAGCCACTTCTGCGGGGTCATGGAGAACCGCGCCGGCTTGTGAGCGTGCCACGAGTGTTCCGTCCGGGTTGTAGGCACGGTCCGCAAAAGCCTCAGCAACGCCACGAAGTCCTGCTTCTTCAGCGAGACGCAGCACTTCGGAGCCCGGGAGGCCGAGAATCGGGAGGTTGGGGTCCACCGACTTAACAGCATCCACCACGGCACGCGCCTGGGCCGTGTTCTTGACGATGGCGTTGTAGAGGCCACCATGCGGCTTGACGTACTGGACGCGGGCACCAGTGGTGGCGGCAAGCGCCTGCAGCGCACCAAGCTGGTAGACCACGTCATCAGCCAGTTCAACAGGATCGATG
The DNA here is from genome assembly GCF_059739405.1 of Arthrobacter sp. TmtSoilC79. Taxonomy (NCBI): domain Bacteria; kingdom Bacillati; phylum Actinomycetota; class Actinomycetes; order Micrococcales; family Micrococcaceae; genus Arthrobacter; species Arthrobacter sp. TmtSoilC79. The sequence continues at coordinate 4,697,999 of NZ_AP046051.1, forward strand.
TCCATGAAGCGGCGACCGAATCCAGCGAGGTCCCGGTAGCCAACGTGGGCACCAATAGCGACGCCGGCCTTGGCCGCCTTTTCGCAGGTGCTGCGGATGACACTGGGATCGCCGGCGTGGAAGCCGCACGCAACGTTGGCGCTGGAGACGGAGGTGAACATGGCAGCATCATCGCCGAGCGTCCAGCGTCCGAAAGACTCTCCGACGTCGCTGTTCAGATCGATGGTTGCCATGATGTGATCCCTGCCTCGTGATGTGCGTTACATCCAGCATGCACCAATCTGCTGGATTGTTCAACAATCCAGCGATCCTATTTTTCGGCAATCGTGTAATTTTGGAGTTATGGCCAGTGAAGATCAGGAACCAAGCGAACACGCTGGCTTTGACGGTGCGCGGGCACGCGTCCGCATGAAAGTCCCCTCCGTGGCAGAGCGGGTCGCTGAAGAACTGCGCTACCAGTTGGCCGAAGGCTTCCTGGTTCCTGGCGCCAAACTGACCGAAGCCACCATTGCCGAGGATTTGGGCGTCTCCCGGAACACGGTCCGGGAAGCTTTCGCGGAACTGGCCGGGGAACGGCTTCTCCTGCGCCAGCCCAACAAGGGCGTCTTTGTGGCAACCCTTGAAGCAGGCGATATCCACGATGTTTATACGGTTCGCCGCGCCATCGAAGTCAGCTCCATCCGGGCGGGGGGTTCACCGGAGCGCATTGCCGCCGTCAGGGCCGCCGTCGAAGAGGGCAAGCGGGCCGCTGCGGCCAACGACAACGAGGGCCTGGGCAGCGCCAACCAGCACTTTCATGGCGCAATCGTCGCCCTGGCCGAGAGCACCCGGCTGGACACGATCATGGCCCAGATCCTGGCGGAGATGCGGCTCTACTTCCACAAAGCCACCATGAACGCCCACTTCTACAGCGATTGGCTCAAGGAGAATGAGCACATCTGTTCGGCGCTGGAAGCCGGCGAACTGGAGCGCGCCGCGGATCTGCTCCTTGCCTACCTCAACCGCTCAGAGCAGCAGCAAACAACAATCCACGGCGAGTAGTCAGCGCTCCTCCCCAGTTGGTCACCCCAAATGCGCCAAATTCCCGCTACTTGGGCGCAGGAACGCATCAATTTCCCCACAAACCGGGCAGGAGCGTCACGGCGGAGTGATCCAACCGGGCAGGAGCGTCACGGCGGAGTGATCCAACCGGGCAGGAGCGTCAGCGTTTGCCTTTTTTGCGTGAACCTTTGCCCCGGCCCTTGTCCGGATTCGGAGCGTAGCGCTGCGCGACCGCAGGCTTCCTGGGGCCTCCACCGCGGCGATCCGGCTTGGGTTCCTTCTTGGGCTTCTCCTGCTGCGCCGAGGGCTGGCGCGAACTCTGTGCGGTTCGCCCACGGACAATGCCGATGAATTCCTCGATCACCGGGCTGTCAGTACCAATCAGCCATGCCAGGCCAATCTGGGTGGTGGGGGCGCCTGTCAGGCGGCGCATCACAGTGTCCTTGGCATTCAGGTGCCGTGCCACCGACATGGGCAGGATTGCCAGTCCGGCGCCGGAGGCAACCACTTGGAGGGCCATGTCCGGCCCGCCCATCTCGTCAATGTCGAGGAAGTTCTCCTCGGAAAGATCGTCGAGGGCCACCTCTTCAAAAACCGAAATCTCGTGCCCCTTGGGAGCCACAACCACGGGCTGTTCTTCATACAAAGGGATGACGTTCAAGCCTTCGCGCTCAACGGGCAACCGAACGAAGCTGAGGTCGGCGGAACCGTCACGCAAAACCGAAACCTGGGCGGCGTCGTCGGACATGAAAGAGTGCAACGGGAAGTTCGGCATCCGTTCTTCCCACCGCCGGATCCATTTCCCAGGAGTCACACCGGCAACATAGGCGAAGCGGAGGCCGGCTAGGGGTTCGGTTGTTTCGGCGGAATCTTCAGCGTCTGGCACACACTCACAGTACCGGCCAGATACCCTTGAAGCATGACGTCCTCGAACTCCCAGTCCATGAAGCCGGCAACAGTTGCCAAGAAACTCGGCATCTACCTGCCCGCAACACCCCAGGAGTTCCAGGATTCGTCCATCTCCCGCGAAGAATTCGCTGAACTCCAGGCCAACCCGCCGGAGTGGCTCGCCGAACTGCGCCGCAATGGCCCGCACCCGCGCCCGGTGGTGGCGCAGAAACTGAACGTCTCCATCAGCGGCCTCGCACGCGGCGGCGTCGAGGATGCGCTGACGACGGCGGAGATCACCGAGCTGCTGCAGACTCCGCCGCAGTGGCTGGTCACCGAGCGCGCCACACACGCCGCTGTCCGGTCCGAGGCGCAGCGCGTCAAGGACGAGGCCGCCAAGAAGGCCGCAACGAAGGAAGCCCGCGACAACGCTGCCGCAAAGCGCGATGCTCCGAAGACCTCCAAGCGCGACCACGCGTAGCTTTCACGAACTGTGGCCGGGACCTGCGTCCCGGCCACAGTTGTTTAAGCTCAGTCCTGGTGGAGCTGGACGAAGTTCCCGCAACCGTCGTCGAAGACTGCGCTGACGCCGAAAGGGTCCTCGGAAGGTTCGCCTTGGAACGTCACTCCGGCGGCAAGCAGACGCTCGTACTCAGCCCTGACATCCGGCACGCCGAAGCTGATGGCGGCCAGGCCGGACTCGTGCAGGGCGTTCATGTAGTTCGAGGCGATGGGGTTGTCACTGGGTTCCAGCAAAAGCCCTGGCGAACTGCTGTCTTCCGCGCCTGGATCCTTGATGATGTACAGGTTGTACTCGGGCATGGCCATCAGGGTCTCGAAGCCGAGCGTCTCCGTGTAGAAAACGTGGGCGGCGGCGGGGTCCTTGACGTGGATGCTGCACATTTTCAGTCTCATGGTGCCTAGGCTACGCCCCGGGTCTGACAACCTGACCGCGAAGGGGCATACTCTAGAGGCGTGAGCATCAAGGAGTAAGCCCTTGAATCGCACCAAAGAGCGCATCGCGCTGAACAAAGACCCGATTGCCGTCGGGTCTTTTGTTTGTTAACGATGCGGCAGGATCTTGCCCACTGCCACAGAGTCTACCGAGAGTTGACTATCTGAATAGCAGGCCACTCCGAGCCACCCCTCGCGCCCACGCAGTCACTGCCGCATACTGAATTCAAAGCAGCGAATTCGCCTGGAGGTGGTCCGATGCCCGCCATGATGCTCCTGTGGGGTGTTGCCCTGGTTCTTGCAACCGCAGCAACCACGTATGTCCTGCACAGGAAACTGACCCACGGCCGCGGCCCGGAGCCGGACGGCGTGTTTTGGGACTTGTTCGGGGGGCTCGTCGTCATAGCGCCCGCCATCATTGTCCCTGCCGTCCATTGGTCTCCCGCCGGGCTCATCATGGTTTTTGTGGGGGTCGCTACTGCGGCCGGAACCCTGCTGAGCATCCGCAAAGTGGAGCGCCTCCACGCAGCTGAGCCCCGCCGTCGTGCTGGTTTCCCGGACGACGCAGCCCGCCACGAAAACATTCTGGAGCAGTGGCGCCAATACGAGCTCGATCCCGCCCGGACCATCGATTTTCCTGCCATGACGGACGTGAGGGCTGCCGAAACAGCGGCGCTGACGCGGGCCATGCGCGAGGCGGAGTACTGCAAGGTGACAGCCGGGACTGACTACCGTGCCGCCGTCGAGCGTCTTGCCGAAGCGCTGGCCGCAGCCGAGCGGGCCGCCGGCGTCCCTGCACCCGCCCTCCCCTCGCCCAGATGACACTTAACGACAATCCCAGTGATCAGGATTGTCGCTAAGTGCAGTCTCGGCGGGGCGGCAGGAACCTACAGAACCTTGCCCTTGAAGAACTCGGGCCGCACCCGGTACATCACCAGCATGATCACCACGCCCAACAGGATGACGCCCATACCCAGGACGAATACCAGCCCGACGCCGCCCACCGATGAGCCCGAGCCGTATTCCGGATCCAAAGAGTCGATGGCCGTCTTCACGAACATGACCAGCAGGATGACGCCGCCCACCAACGGTGCCAGGAACTTGAAGAAGAACGAGCGCGCACCGCGGAAGGCCTCTGCACGGAAGAACCAAACGCAGGCCAGCGCGGTGATGCCGTAGTAGAAGCAGATCATCATGCCGAGGGCCGTGATGGTGTCCCAGAGTGCATTCTCGGACACTGTCCTGGTGATCACATAGAACGCCGCAGCGGCTATGGCGGCCGCGATCGTGGCGAAGCTTGGCGACTTGTAAGTGGGGCTGATCTTGCCGAACTTCGGCGAGATGGCGCGGTAGTGGCCCATAGCCAGCATGGTGCGGGCCGGGGAAACGAACGTCGACTGCAGCGATGCTGCGGAGCTGCTCAGGATGGCCAGCGACATCAGGATCGCGAACGGGCCCATCACCGGACCCGCCAGTACGGCGAAGATGCTGGACTGGTTCTCCGGATTTCCTGCGCCCAAACCGGTCTCGCCAACGCCGGCGAAGGACAGGGTTGCCAGCGCGACGGTCATGTAGATGATCACAATGACCAGCACCGTGATGGTCGCTGCACGCCCCGGGGTCTTCTCCGGGTTCTTCGTTTCCTCGTTCATGGTGAGGGTGACGTCCCAGCCCCAGTAAATGAAGATCGAGAGAGACACACCTGCGGCAAAGGAGGAGAAGGAGTCCACGGCGAACGGGTTGAACCAGTCCGGCGAAATCGCGGTGGCCTCGAAAGCCGTGCCGTTGGCGACGTGGGCGAACGCAGAGACCGCGAACCAGCCCAGGACCAACAGCTGGAAGGCCACCAGCACGTACTGGACGCCTTTGGTGGTCTCCATGCCCCGGTACGAGATCCAACATGCCAGGGCAATGAAGACCAGGGTGGTGGCGATGTTCAGCGGCAGGATCTTGCTGAGATCGGCCAGTTCCGGATTGCTGAAGATCTGGGCGAGCATCAGGTAGAAGAAGTCCACCGCCACGGCCGCCAGGTTGGAAAGCACAATGATGGTGGCCGCGATCAGCCCCCATCCGCCCATCCAACCGATCCACGGACCGAATGCGCGGGTGGCCCACGTGAAGGAGGTACCGGCGTCGGGCATGGCGTTGTTCAGTTCGCGGTAGCCCAAGGCCACCAGCAGCATGGGGATGAAGCCCACCAGGAAGATGGCGGGCAGGTGCACGCCTACTTCGGACACTGTTGGCCCCAGGGCCGCGGTCAGCGTATAGGCGGGCGCGATGCAGGAAACGCCGATCACGACGGCGCCGATGAGGCCCACCGATCCGGCCTTCAGGCCCTTTTCACTCAGGGCCGGCGTTTCTTTCGACTGGACCGTCTTTGGTGCAGTTGACATGGGTTTTGCCTCTCAGGCGATTGCTAGGCGCTTTGGCGCGTGTAGTCGCGGGGAACCACGATCATGGGGACGGGGAGGGCACGCAGGATCCGGTTTGCGGTGGTGCCGAGGAACGTGGCGCGCTGTTGGGCCAGGCGGCTGGAACCGATGAGCAGGATTTCGCCGTCCTCCCAGTCGAGCCGGTCCACGGCTTCTTCGATGGTGCGGCCTTGGGCAACGACGATTTCCGGTTCGGGCGCACCGCTGGAAGCGTCCGTATCCGGGGAACCTGCGGAACCCACGACGGCGGCAAGCCGGGCGGTGGCATGCTCCCGGGCGGCGTCGGCCAACTCAGGCGAGTCACCGCCGTCGAGCGCCAACAGGGAGACGAGCCGCAGCGGAAGGCCGCGATCGCGGGCGGACTCGACGGCAACATCCAGGAGCTCGTCTGCGCCCGGACGCGTGCCGAATCCGCAACTCATGCGGGTGATGGGATCGGTCCGGTGGTAACCCTGGGGTGCCAGCACCACTGGAACCGGCGATGAGTGAAGCAGCGAGCTGGCAACGGAGCCGATGGTGAAGCGCTTGAACAAGCCGCTGTTGGTGGCACCGATGACCAGAGCCGCGGCATCCATTTCCACAGCGGCATCGATCAGGGTTTGGGCCTCGGAGTCACCGCGGCGGATGTGTCCGCGGGCGGTGACATCGGCCGGAACCAGGGCGAGGCCTTCGTCCAGCCAACGCTGCGCCTGTTCGGTCAGGATGTCGTTGTAGCCGGTCTCCGGTGGGTAGACGGCGTTGTATGGGGAATCCTCCGGCACCACCAGGACAAGGTCCAGGCTCACATCGTGATTCCGGGCCAGCGCAACGGCGAGGTGAACGGCGTCGTGCCCCCTCGCGTTGGCGGTGTAACCCACTACGTAGCGCATGGTGGTCCTTTCCTGGGTGGTGCTCAACTGGATGGTTATTCCAACAACGGTGCCGCTTAAAAAGTGGAGCCGGCAGGCCGGGCATTGTGCTCCCGGCCTGCCGGTTTGATGCTTGGTCCTAGGCGACCGGGACAGCGCTCAGTTTGTTGGCTTCGACAATGCGGGCGGCAGTTGCCTGGCCCATTCGGACCGCGCCGTCCACGTGCTGGTAGCCCTCGGCTGCCAAATCGGACGAGGACCAGTAGATTGGTCCGACATTCGCGTGCTGGTCCTTGCCGTAGCGGTGCAGGCCGCCGAGGTCGTAGCTGGATGCGTAGGCACCGCGGGTCCATTCTTCGGAGCCCCAGTCGGACTCGTAGTAGACCTCGGGGGTGAGGGCCTTGTCGCCGAGGAAGCCGGCGATCGACTCAAGGATGGCCTTCTTGCGGTCTTCGGCGCTGAGCTCGAACACGGCGTCGGCCTTTTCGTCGGAAACGAAGCCCACCAAGGTGCCGCGGGTGTCGCCGTGGTTGGTGTTGTCGTAGACCTCCTGGACCAGTGCGTCGGCGCTGAAGCCGGTGCCGGAGAGTCCTTCTTCACGCCAGAACGGAGTGTCGTACACAGCGTGGACCTTGATGACCAAACCCAGGGACTGGTGCTGGTGCATCTGCTGCTGGCGGCGCGGCAGCGGCGGGTCGAAAGAGACGCGGGAGTACAGGTTGGGCGGCACGGCCATGATGACGAAGCGGGCGTTGACGGTTGCCTGCTCGGACACGACGGTCACGTTGTTGTTGTGGTCCCACTTGATGGTGCGGACAGGGCTGTTGAGGATGACGTCGTCGCCCAGCTCTGCTGCCTGCAGGAGGGAAACCTGCTGCATGCCGCCGATGACGCGCTTGTCCAGGATGAAGTCCTCATCCGTCAGGTGGCTGAAGGATCCGGCCGAGGCAGCCATGAGGACTGCCTGCAGAGCGGAGAAGGCGTGGGCCGGCTTGGTGAGCATGCCACCGGCGATGAAGAGGCCGATGTTGTTGCAGGCTTCCTCGTCGCTGGAGTTTTGCCGCAGCCAGTGGTGGAAGGAGATGGTGTCCAGCTCGCGTGCCTTGGGGTGGGCCCAGGGTTCGGTGGGGCCGATCTCGGCTGCGAGGCCGTCCAGGATGGCCACGAGCTTGTCCATCTCGGCTTTGGTGGTTTCATTCACCGGGAAGGTGTCACCGGTGTACTGGGTGCGCTTGCCGTCTGCGCCGATGTAGACGGACTCGCCGTCGCGGTAGCGCGAGTACATTTTCAGTCCGAGCTCGTCCAGCAAGTCCATGAGGGCTGTCTGGTCCGGGGAGACCCACTGGCCGCCGATTTCCAGCATGGCGCCATCGATGGTGTCGGTCCAGGTGCGGCCGCCTACCCGGTCGCGTGCTTCGAGCACTGCAACGCTGAGTCCGGCCTTCTTCAATTCGCGTGCGGCCGTCAACCCTGACGGTCCGGCGCCGACGATCACAACGTCGCGATCAAGATTCTGCATGTTGTCCTCTCCGTGGCCGTCCGTGGTGGCTGACCAATAAATGAATGGCATTCATTTACATCCATAGTAGCGCCGGAGTCAGCCCCTGTGAAGACCCAGTGGAATAATGCTTGGGACACAGGCAGCAGAAAGGCTCCCGATGCCCGCACCCACCCCCGCTACTTCCAGCCCTGCCGGTGCTGTGCGCCGACGCGCCGGACGACCCACTGCGGCCATCCTGGACCAGGACGGGATTACGACGGCGGCGCTCCAGTTGATCAGCAACAAGGGCTACAACGGACTCACCATGGCGGCCCTTGCGCGCTCCTTGGGCGTTGCACCCTCCGCCCTCTACAACCATGTGGCCTCCAAAGACGACGTACTGCTTCTGGTGGAAGACCACTTGGCCGCGATGGTTGACGTCTCCGCTTTTGGGGTGGAGCCCTGGGATGAAGCTGTACGCCGCTGGGCCTGGTCCTACCGCGACGTTTTCTCGGAGCATACGCCGCTGATCCCCGTCATTGCTGTACTTCCGGTGGCCGATGCACCCAAGACCCTGGCCATGTACGAGGCCGTGACGGCGGGATTCCGCGATGCCGGATTCCCTGAAGAAAAGATCATCTCGGCGATCGTCGCCCTGGAAGCTTTCGTGTTCGGCGCCGCCTACGATGTCAACGCGCCGGAGGACATATTCGACGCCGGCAGCCTCGCCGGGCAGGTCCCCAACCTCACGGCCGCAGTGGACCGGTTGGCTTTGGAACGGCATGAGCGTCCCACTGACGTGGCTTTCAGCTTGGGGCTTGAGGCACTGATTGCCGGATTCGGGGCTTTGCGGGGATAGCTTTCCGTGGTTACCGGGTTGAACCGCTGAGGCTGAGGTAGCGAATTTCGGTCGAGTTGTCGGTATACGTCACCTCTACGGGAACGCTTTGGCCGGAGGAGTTCGGCAGTTCCCCGCCCGGGAGCCAAAACGCGAACTGGCCTTTGGACACCGTGGCCGTGATCTTTTCCCCGGCCCTGCTGGTGTAGGCCATTGCTGCAATATCGGGGCCAACCTGGCCCGAAGCCATGGAGAGGGGATTGTCTGCAATGACGCCGGTTCCCAGTTGCGTCGCCTTGATTTCGCGGAAAATGGGTTTGCGTCCATCGGCGGGCTTTCCCACTGAGCCGAAGGATCCCTTCTTAAACCATGCTGCGGTGGAGTCGGTGGTGCAGGTGGCTTCGAAACCATCAGGGCCGGTGAGGACAACCGTGGTCCAGGCCCCGCGCCTCTCGGCAATGGCAACTTCCGCCGCGTCAACATCGCCGGCGAACATGCCATCACCAACACCCTTACTCGATCGGACGCAATCGGAGACCGCGCTCTCCCTCTCGGCACCGACCAATCCACCCGGAGCGGCGGTCCACGTTGCGAAGGCAGGGTCACCCCCCGAAAGTGCCGGCACCACCAGGAACCCGGCCGTCGCGGCAACAGCAACGGCACCCAAAGCGAAGGTTCGACGACGACGGCGGCCTAGGTGCGGCGTCGTGGTTATGTATCCAGCGACTCCGGGATTCATGCCCGTAGAGGTCGGATGGGACCTGAGGATACGTTCCAGATCGTTCTGCGAACGGCGCGGGTCGGGAGCTGCACTCTGCCCGGCTGCGTCCATGGAGCGCAGAAGTGTGTCGATGTTCCGGTTGTTTTTCATGGTGTCCTGGCCTTTTCGGAAAGTGTTGCGGGCAGTTCGTCCTGGGGGACATGGTCCAGAAGGAGCCGCAGGGCCCGCCTTGCGCGGGTAAGGCGGAGCCGAAACGCCACCGGAGAAATACCCACCACCTGGGCTGCCTGGGGTGCCGCCAGGTTCTCGAAGACTGCAAGCCCCAGGGTCTCTTGATGGACCTCGGAAAGAAGCGCCCAGGCCCTGCCCAGATCAACGCGGCTGCTGACGAGGTCAGCATGGGAATCAACGTGGGATGTGTCTGTTGCCTCAGCCAAGCGGACACCAAGGGCTTGCCGCCGCTGCTCTCCGCGGCGGGAATTCAGCATGAGATTGCGTGTGATGCCGAAGAGCCAGGCCCGGGCGTCATCCTGGTGCTTCGGAGCTTCCGAAAACCGGCGCCAGACTATAAGGAATGCCTCCGCCACTACGTCCTCGGCGTTCGCCGCGTCCGTGCGGCGCTGCACAAAGCCCAGGAGGTCGGGGTAGGCGGATTGGTACAACGACCGAAAGGCCTCTTCCCGATCCGGGGCTCTCGAAAGGTAGCTCATACCCTGTACCTGTCCGCCACGTAGCCAAGTGTGTTGCAAAGGCACGGAAAAACGAAAGTAATCGCCGCGTACCAATGACGTGGAACCGGAACCCTGCCCTCCACGTCTGCCGCGCCTCCGCCGCCCGCTGGGGCGTGATTCCGAAGGCGATGAATGATTCACTTGACTATGGCCATGGGAGAACTTCGCACCGCGAAAACCGAGGACCTTGAGGTTGCCTACTACGACAACGGCCCGGCGGACGGAGCAGTCGCGGTACTCCTCCACGGCTTCCCCTACGACGCCCTCAGCTTCGAGGTCGTTGCCTCCATGTTGGCGGACCGCGGGATCCGTTCCATAACCCCGTACCTGCGGGGCTACGGCCAGACCCGTTTCCTTAGGTCCTCGACTCCTCGCTCCGGACAACAAGCCGCCGTCGGACAAGATCTGCTCGACCTCATCGATGCCCTTGAATTGCAGCGTCCAGTGGTGGCCGGGTATGACTGGGGCGGCCGCGCTGCCTGCATTGCCGCAGCCGTCCGTCCCCTGGACATAGCCGGCCTGGTGACTGTCGGGGGCTACGCCATCCAGGACATTGCTTCGTCGATTAAGCCCGCGGAACCACTGGACGAGTATCGGGACTGGTATCAGTGGTACTTCAACACCGATCGCGGACGCGCCGGCCTCCAAGCCAACCGCGACGAATTGTGCCGCCTGCTTTGGCAATTGTGGTCGCCGGAGTGGGCCGACGCCGACGAGGCATTCAACTCCAGCAAGCCCAGCCTGCACAACCCCGATTTCGTTGATGTCGCTGTGCATTCCTACCGTCACCGCCATCGTGCCGCGGTTGGCGATGATCGATTCAACGAGCTCGAAGCATTTCTTGCGAAGTCACCGCCTATCCCTGTACCAACCATTTCGTTCGACGCCCTGGCTGACGGGTTCGGGCCGGACGACTCCGCGCGGGACAGGCAGCATTTCGCCGGTCCTTTCGAAGTCCGCAGGCTACCCGGAATAGGTCACAACGTGCCTCAAGAGGCACCCCAAGCATTCAGCAACGCTGTCGCCGACCTTCTGTTCGCTGCTATCTGACTTGAAGGGTTTGCCCATCAGCGAAAGGACTCCAGCCGGACTGGGCAACTCTTGTAATACAAGTCTACAACTTGTAGCCTAAGTGGCAGGCAAGGACGCCGCACCCACTAGGAGAACCATGAGCACCGTAGACCTCATTCGCCACGTCAAGCTATCCACGGCACGTTTGCCCCTCACCGTGCCCATCAGCGATGCCAAGGTCTTCACCGGCCGGCAGAAACCCATGACCGAAGTGGTGTTCCTGTTTGCCGAGATCACCACGGAACAAGGGCACAGCGGCATCGGCTTCAGCTACTCCAAGCGTGCAGGCGGCCCCGCCCAGTACGCCCACGCCAAGGAAGTCGCCGAAGGCATCATCGGCGAGGACCCCAACGACATCGGCAAGATCTACACCAAGCTCCTCTGGGCCGGTGCCTCGGTGGGCCGCTCGGGAGTGGCAACGCAGGCGTTGGCCGCAATCGACATCGCGCTCTACGACCTCAAGGCCAAGCGTGCCGGGCTCCCCCTGGCTAAACTGCTGGGTTCCTACCGCGACTCCGTGCAGACCTACAACACCTCCGGCGGCTTCCTCAACGCAACGCTGGACGAGGTCAAGGAGCGCGCCACACGGTCCATCGACGAGGGCATCGGCGGCATCAAGATCAAGGTTGGCCTGCCGGATTCCAAGGAGGACCTGCGGCGCGTGGCCGGAGTCCGCGAGCACATCGGCTGGGACGTCCCGCTCATGGTGGACGCCAACCAGCAGTGGGACCGTGCCACGGCGCTGCGCATGGGCCGCCAGTTGGAGGAATTCAACCTCATCTGGATCGAAGAACCACTGGATGCCTACGACTTTGAAGGCCACGCCCACCTTGCCCAGGTGTTGGACACCCCGATCGCCACCGGTGAAATGCTCGCGTCCGTTGCAGAACACAAGGGACTCATCAATGCCAACAGTTGCGACATCATCCAGCCCGACGCTCCGCGCGTCGGCGGCATCACCCAGTTCCTGCGCCTCGCAGCATTGGCGGACGAGCGGGGCCTCGGCCTGGCACCGCACTTCGCCATGGAAATCCACCTCCACTTGGCCGCCGCCTACCCCCGCGAGCCGTGGGTGGAGCACTTCGACTGGCTTGACCCCTTGTTCGAGGAGCGACTGGAAACCAAGAACGGCCGCATGATCGTCCCGGACCGCCCCGGTTTGGGTGTCACCCTTAGCGAGCAGGCCCGCGCGTGGACCACGGAATCGGTGGAGTTCGGCGCGTAATCTTGAACCCATGAGCCGAAACCTGACCGCGGATCTCGCCGCCGACCTTCGCAACCGCATCGTCGACGGCGCCATCCAACCAGGCGAGAAGCTCCCCAGCGAAAACACCCTCATCACCGAGTTCGGGGTGAGCCGGACCGTCGTCCGGAGCGCCCTGACCCGCTTGCAGGCCGAAGGCCTGGTTGAAACCGAACGCGGGCGCGGCAGCTTCGCACTGACCCCGCCCGCGGAAGGTCCGGCAACAGCACCAGGAAGCCGGCCCGTTTCCAGCATGGAAGACCGGCTGCAGATGCTCGATTTCCGTATCGGCGTCGAAACTGAAGCCGCAGCATTGGCGGCCAAAAACCACAGCGAACACCAGCTCAAGGCTGTTCATGGCGCGCTGGAACAGTTCACCGCGAGCTCAGGCCACCCGGCGCACTCGATGAAGGCGGACTTCGAGTTCCACCGGGCCGTTGCAGCGGCCACCGGCAATCCCTTCTATACGGACTGCATCTCCGCATTAGGCCAGACCATGATCACCATGCCACGTCCCCGCCTCGTGGCCAGCGAAGACCAGGACTCCCCCGAACGCTTCGCGCAGGTGGTCCACGAACACTCCTCTATATACGCAGCAATTGCGGAGGGCGACCAAGTGGCTGCCGCGGCGGCCATGCGCCTGCACCTGAGCAACTCACGACGCCGGTTCACCGGTTCTGCGCGCAGCTGACGGATTGGTGGGAGGCCTCAGCCAACCAAGTAACAGCAACTGCTCCAGTGGAGCGTTATCTGTCACCCAGTTGGGACAGCAGAGAAAACAAAAGAGCCCCGATCCTAAGACCGGGGCTCTTTCAATTGCGTGCGCGAGGGGGGATTTGAACCCCCACACCCTTTCGGATACTGGCACCTGAAGCCAGCGCGTCTGCCGTTCCGCCACTCGCGCGCAACTTCTTTTTCCGGACTTCAGCGGGTTTCCCAGCTTCGTTTCCTTCAAAAGCAGCGAGATCAAGCATAACGGACATTCCGGGCAAAACACCAATCGGGAGGATGCGACCCCCCTCCTGCATGCGTCGGAGCCCCCAAAAGACCCCCTATCAACAGGTGAACCCAACGAAAATTTCATGGCCCGACTCCCGCACCAACAAGGGCCGGAACCGAACTTTTCCGGGTCGTAAGGCGTTGTGGATTAAGGCCATTCCCAGTCAGTCCCAGTAGTATCGGGAAGTGGAAGGGCCGTCAGGCGCGTACTTCGCTGTGTGCACAGGCGGACCAAACGCACGGACTATCGGACCAGGCACAGCGGTGCCGCGGCAAGGAAAGGAGAAGGACATGGGTTTGCTGGACAAAGTCGAGCGCGGCATTGAAAAAGCCGTTCGCAACGTCTTCTCCACAGGGTCGCGGGCACGTGTTGAGCCGGTGGAGATTGCGAGCAAGCTAAGGCGCGAGTTGGACAATAAGTCCCTCACCATCGCTGCCGGGCGAACGCTCGCTCCCAATGTTTTTGATGTCCTGCTCAGCGACGAGGATTTCGCCAGGGCCCAGGAATGGGGAACGCCGTTGGCGGAGGAGTTGTGCGACGTCGTCATTCAGCACGTCCGCAGCCAGGGCTACACCCTCCAGGGCCCTGTCCGGATTTCGTTCCGGCGCAATGACGAAGAACGCGCCGGTCACTTTGAAATCAACTCCCGGACAGAAAAATCCTCCGATGACGCTGCTCCCGCGGCCCCGGCTCCACGGGCCAACGTTCCGGCGGCCCCGGCACGGCAGCCCACCCGACTCCAGCCTGTCCTGGACATCGGCGGCCAGCGCTATTCCCTCAACGCCCAGTCGGTGGTACTGGGCCGCTCCTCGGAGGCTGACATCCTGGTGGATGACACAGGCGTCTCCCGAAAGCACCTTGAGGTCCGGACGCAGAACGGCAGCACATGGGCCGTTGACCTTGGCTCCACCAATGGCAGTTACGTCAACGGGCACAAGGTAAACGGCAGCGTGGAACTTACAGACGGCTCAACCATCACGATGGGACGTACCAAGATTATTTTCCGCCTTCTCCCCCAAAACCCGGGTGGCAACGCGTGAACGACGTCAGCGAACTGACCATCACAGCGCTTCGCTTCGGATTCCTCCTGCTGCTGTGGGTCCTGATCTTCAGCATCGTGTCCACCATGCGCCGCGACTTCCAGATCGGCCGGAAAGCCGTCACCGGCGTTCCGACAGCCCGCGAAGTGCGCAAACATCCGGAGCTGGCAGCCTCACCGCCGCCGGCCATCCAGCACGCACGCACCCTGGTGGTCACCGAGGGGCCGCTCAAGGGCACCACTGTTCCTTTGGCTGCCAGTCCCATCCTGCTTGGCCGCGCGCAGGAAGCCACGCTGGTCCTGGAAGATGACTACGCTTCGGGAAGACATGCCCGCCTGTTTCCACAGGGCAGCCGCTGGTTCATTGAGGACCTCGGCTCCACCAACGGCACCTATCTGGCCGATCAACAGCTCACCCGCGCATTGCCGGTTGAACTTGGCGTCCCCGTGAGAATCGGCAAGACGGTCATTGAATTGAGGCCATAGTCCATGGCCTCCCCCGAGACCCCCGAAGGCAAGGAAACGCCTGCGGAGCGCCCACTGATCATGCGCTACGCAGCCCGTTCCGACGTCGGACGGATCCGCTCCAAGAATGACGACTCCGCGTATGTGGGGCGTCATCTGGCGGTGGTTGCCGATGGCATGGGTGGTCACGCCGGCGGTGACGTTGCTTCGGCCTCAACGGTCCTGGACATGATCCACCTGGACCACGACGACTATCCCGACGGCGCCGAAACCGTCCTCGCGGACGAGATCCAGACCGCCAATTCCTTGCTCTCGGAACTGGTTCACCAGAACCCCAAGCTTTCCGGCATGGGAACTACCGTGACTGCCCTTCTGCTGGAAGACCGCAAGCTCCATTTTGCGCACATCGGCGACTCACGCGCTTACCGGCTGCGTAACAAGAAGTTCGAGCAAGTAAGCATCGACCATACGTTCGTGCAGCGCCTCATTGACGAGGGACGCCTTCGTCCGGAGGAAGCCGAAACGCATCCCCACAAGAACGTGCTGATGCGCGTCCTTGGCGACGTCGATGCCAGCCCCGAGCTGGATCTTGACGTCCTTGATGTAGAACCGGGAGAACGCTGGCTCCTTTGCTCCGACGGCCTCAACTACGTAGCCGGGCATGTTGTGGAGCGCATGGTCCGCGAGACCAAGGACCTCCGCGAATGCGCTGAGATCCTGGTTGACCTCACGCTGGAAGCCGGCGCCCCGGACAACGTCACCGTCGTGATGCTCGAGATTGTGGAAGAGACCGACGACGACGTCAACACGGCCGCCGTCGACGTCGTTCCTGCTGCGGCGCTTGCCGTAGTTGACGAACCCGCTCCGGTCACTGGCTCCACGTCTTCCGAAGGTCCGTCCGCCACCAAATCCGCTGAAGATGCGATCTCCGACTCCAGGGCGAAAGCAGCCCGGGAGGCCGACGCCGGATCGTCGTTCAGTGCCGGTGACCCCAGTGACTCAGACGAGGAAGCGGATGAGGCATCCTCATCCGCGGACGAGTCCAAAGAACCTCCCACCACCACTGATCCACACCTGGGCGAGCACCTGTCGGCCGAGGTCCTGCGCGAAGAATTGGCCAGCCGTCCCCATGAATTGGTCGGTGCCGCGGCAACGGCTGCGGAGACCGGCTCCATCCCCACGGTGGCGGGACGCACCGTTGCCCGAAGGGCTGCCACTGTACTGACCCACAAGGCCGAACAGGATCGCGTGGAAGAGGACGAGCCCGTCAGGCGCCGCGTCCGCTGGCTGATGCCGGCCGTCGCCGCGGTGCTTGTAGTAGGCGTAGTGGTTGGGCTCTGGCTCGGCTATGCCTGGACGCAAACCCGTTACTACGTGGGCGAATTCGATCAGCGCGTGGCAATTTTCAATGGAATTTCGCAACGACTCGGCCCCATTCAGCTTTCCCGGCTCGAGGCCGTAACCGACATCAGGGTGGATTCATTGCCGGAATACGGCCAGCAGAGCGTGCACCAGACGGTTCCCGCGGGTGACCTCGACGACGCGCAGGCCATTGTGGAGAACTTGAAGAACACGGGCAGCGCTTCGGCCAACTGCCCCACCACGACGGCGACAGCCACGCCGTCGCCGTCGCCGTCGCCCACCGCCACTGTGCCGGTTCCGAGTACTGCGGCCGTCGCCACGCCTACGCCCACCCCGACTCCCTGTGAGGCGGCCAAATGATCCAGACTGATACTGCTCCCAAACCGCGCCGGAATGTCGAGCTTGTCCTCATAGTCCTGGCCCTCGCCGTCGGTGTCGGCGCAAGTGCTTTGGTCAGCATCAACTCCGATGTCGGACTGGACCGTGACTTCTGGTTCCAGTCGAGCTTGCTGGCTGTCGCGGCCTTCGCCTTCCACATGGTTCTCCGGCTCCGGGCGAAGTATGCCGATCCGGTAATACTTCCTATCGTCGTGGCCCTCAACGGATTGGGGCTTGCCTTGATCCACCGCATGGACGGGCCCGGGGACGATACCGGCAACAACCAACTTCGCTGGACCCTGATCGCCATGGCTGTCTCGATCGCCGTGATCTGGTTCCTCAAGGACCACCGGATTCTGCGCCGTTTCACGTACATTTCGCTGGCAGCGAGTGCGTTCCTGCTGGTTCTTCCCCTGATCCCGGGCATTTCCGCCGGTGAAATCCTGGGTGCCCGCGTATGGATCCGTGTTGGTCCCATGACCTTCCAGCCAGGCGAAATCGCCAAGATCACGCTGGCAATATTCTTCGCCGGGTATCTTTCCTCGAACCGGGACCTCATCCTCTTGGCCGGCCGCAAGATCGGCCCCATGCAGTTCCCGCGTTTCAAGGACCTCGGGCCCATGATCACCGCTTGGTTGGTCAGCATCGGCGTCCTGGTCTTCCAACGCGACCTCGGGTCGTCCATTCTCTTCTTCGGCCTGTTCATCGTGATGATCTACGTGGCCACCAGCCGTATTTCCTGGGTGGTCATCGGCCTGTTGTTGATCCTCGGTGGCGGCTTCATCGCCTCGCAGATCTTCTCCCACGTGGCCTTCCGCATCGACAGCTGGATCAATGCTTTCACCCCTGAGGTCTTCGGCAGGTCCCCGGGCGGCAGCGGTCAGATCGTCCAGGGCTTGTTCGGCATGGCCGATGGCGGCCTGGTAGGAACAGGGCTTGGCCAAGGCCGGCCCGATCTGGTTCCTTTCGCCAACAGCGACATGATCGTGGCCCTCATCGGCGAGGAGCTTGGCCTGATCGGTCTTTTCGCCGTCGTCATGCTGTATTTGCTGCTCTTTACCCGAGGCTTCCGTGCTGCCCTTGGCACCCGCGATGCTTTCGGAAAGTTGCTGGCATGCGGTTTGTCCTTCGCGATCGCCCTGCAGTGCTTCGTGGTGATCGGCGGCGTCACACGGCTCATTCCCTTGACCGGCCTGACCACGCCGTTCCTGGCAGCCGGTGGTTCCTCGCTCCTGGCCAACTGGATCATCGTGGGTTTGCTGCTCATGATCTCCAATACGGCCCGCGGGCCGGTGGACACCACACCCATGGTGGGCAAATCCCCGGCCAGCAGCAGCGCGCCCGCACGTAAACCGACCACAGGCCAGACACCCAGCGCACCAACAGAGGCGGTGAAGCAACAATGAACCAGGCTATTCGCAGCTCCTGGATGGCAGCCGTCGCCATGTTTGCGTTGATCTTCGGCGCCATCAGCTATGTCCAGGTCATTGGCGCTGACGATCTCAATGCCAACCCCTGGAACCAGCGCGCCATCCTCGCCTCATTCTGCAACGACCGCGGTGCGATCATCGTGGGGGGCAAGCCGGTTGCCGAGTCTGTTACCGGCACCGAGTCCTGCGCGTTCCAGCGCAAGTACAACGAGCCCGAACTCTACGCAGGCATCACGGGTTACTTCTCAAAGGGCTTCGGCTCGACGGGTCTTGAACAGTCCATGGGCGATACTTTGGCCGGAAACTCGGACCAACTCTTCCTGGACCGCATCAGCCAGATGTTCCTGGGCAACGAGCCCAAGGGCGCGTCGGTGGAACTGACCTTGGACCCCGAAATCCAAAAACTGGCTTTCGACCTCATCCCCGATGGGCAGCGCGGATCCATCGTGGTCACCAACCCCAGGACCGGTGCTGTCCTGGCGATGGTCTCCAAGCCGTCCTACGACCCCAACCTGATCGCAACCCATGACACCACCGCCGCAGCGGCGAGCTATGCAGAACTGAACCAGGTCCCGGGCATCAACCTGAACCAGAACGTCAGCGGCCCCACGGGAAACCTGCTTTCCCCGGGCTCGGTGTTCAAACTCATCGACACTGCTGCTGCGCTGAACTCGGGCAAATACAACAAGGACAGCGAGCTGCCGAACCCCAGCGCCCTGCCGTTGCCTGGTTCCAGTGCGAGCCTGCCCAACTATGCCGGCGGTAACTGCAATGTCCGGGAGACGGCGTCGTTCGCTTTTGCTTTGGAGCAGTCCTGCAACACACCGTTTGCCAGCATTGCGCTGGACCTCGGCCAGGATGCCATCCGGGAGCAAGCCCAAAAGTTCGGCTTTGGTGAGACCTTCGGCGATCAACTCAAGCTCCAGCAGGCCCCGAGCATTTTCCCTGAGGACCTCGACCAGGCCCAGCTCGCACAGTCTTCCGTGGGCCAGCGCGACGTCAAGGCCACTCCGCTGCAGATCAACATGATGACCGCGGCGATCGCCAATGGCGGAGTGCAAATGAAGCCCAACCTGATCAAGACGGTCCGCGCTCCGGACCTCCGCGTCATCAGCGAACTCAGGCCCGAGGCCCTCCGCACCAGCACTACGCAGCCCATCGCGGCACAGATCACCGAGTGGATGACCAGTGCCGTGGACAACGGCATTGCCAAGGGTGCTGCAGTGCCCGGCGTGAAGGTGGCCGGCAAGACCGGTACAGCCGAACTCGGTGATTCAGGTTTGAACAACTCATGGTTTACCGGGTTCGCCCCGGCAAACGATCCGCAGGTAGCAGTCACCATTGTCATGGAGAGTGTGGATGTGCTCAGCGGTGCCCAGCTAACCAGTCCGAACGCAAAGAAGATTTTTGAGGCGGTGTTGAATAAGTGAGGCCTACTTCGGGAATCACACTCGGCGGCAGGTTCCAACTGACCAGTCGCATTGCGATTGGCGGCATGGGCGAGGTCTGGAAGGCCAAGGACCAGATCCTTGGCCGGATCGTTGCCATCAAGGTGCTCAAAGAGGAATACACGGGCGACCCCGGCTTCCTCCAGCGGTTCCGTGCCGAGGCACGTCACACCGCGCTGCTCAACCACGTGGGCATCGCCAACGTCTTCGATTACGGCGAAGAAGCCGGCTCGGCCTATTTGGTCATGGAGCTCGTTCCTGGACATCCCTTGAGTGGAATCCTTGAGCGCGAGCAGGTGCTGTCCCCGGACATGACCCTGTCCATCATTTCCCAGACCGCACGGGCGCTGGCAGTTGCCCACGCGCAGGGCCTGGTCCACCGGGACATCAAGCCGGGCAACCTGCTGATCACCCCTGACAACCGGGTCAAGGTCACCGACTTCGGCATCGCACGCCTTGCAGACCAGGTTCCGCTGACACAGACCGGCCAGGTCATGGGCACCGCCCAGTACCTGGCTCCCGAGCAGGCAACCGGCCAGACCGCCACTGGTTCCTCGGATATCTACTCCTTGGGTGTCATTGGGTACGAGTGCCTCACCGGCCACCGTCCGTTCTCCGGCGAATCGCAGATCGCCATCGCTTTGGCACAAGTCAACGACGCTCCGCCGCCCCTGCCGGAAACCCTGCCCACTCCCGTGCGGGCCCTTCTGATGTCCATGCTGGCCAAGGACCCCAAGAACCGTCCCGCCAACGCCATCAAGCTGGCCGAAGCCGCCGACGCCATCCGCAACGGCGACATCGCCACGGCCCATGCCGCCGTACCCGGCATGTTGCTGTTCGAGTCCACTACCGGACCCATCACTGCGCCGGTGGACACCGCAACGGCCCCCACCGGCGTCGTTACCTCGCCTTACGGTAAGGAGCAGTCGTCGACGGCGACCTCCGCACTTCCGGTGCTGGGCGCAGGTGCAGCCGGTGCTGCCCTGGGAGCAGCAGCTGCCTCTTCTGATCACCCGCTGTCACGCGCCAATGCACTCGAAGCAGAGCGCCAGCTGAACGACGAAGAGGAAGTCGCCTACACCGAAGAGGAAAACTTCGACGATCGCGATCCCGAACGCAAGAAGCGCAGCCCCTGGACCTGGCCCTTGGTTGCCTTGATCCTGCTGGTGCTGTTTGCGCTGGTTGGATTCCTGATTTCGCAGTCCGGATTCTTCTCACCCAGCCCCAGCCCGAGCCAGTCCACTTCTGCAAGCCAGAGCCGGACGGCGAGCCCTACATCCACCTCGGCTACGCCAACACCAACGCAGACGTCTGAGGCGCCGTCTCCGACGCCGACGCAGTCGACACCGCAGACCATTAATTTGATTTCCGCTGAGTACCTCGGCAAGCCCTTTGATACCGTCAGCGCCCAGCTCGCCGCCCTCGGCCTCCAGGTCAGGGGCGAGCAGGTCTTCGATGACGATGCTGCAGTCGGCATCGTGACCGACATTAATCCAACGGGTGCTGTTCAGCCCGGCGAAGTGATCACTGTGCAGTATTCAAAGGGTCCGCAGGCGCCCGCGACAGTCGCAGTTCCTGCCATCGGAGTGGGCGTCGACGAGGCACGGGTACGGGCTGCGATCGAAGGCGCCGGCCTGCGATGGGTAGCTGGAGATCCCGTCAACGGAGCCGTGGGCCAACAGCCGGGCACGTTCGTGAGGTCTTCACCTGCCGCCGGGGCCGAGGTTCCCGAGGGCTCCACTGTGACCTACTTCCTGTCCAAGGCTGCCGCACCCACCAGCCCCGGTTCCTCCAGCGCCAGCCCCAGCGGCAGCCCGAGTAAATAACTGATCCGCCATGTCTACCCCCCGCCAAGGTCCCGCGCATCGAGAGGAGAGCACACCTGTGTCTTCACAGCGCATCCTCAATGACCGCTACGAACTCGGTGACCTGATCGGTCGTGGCGGGATGGCGGACGTATACCGCGGAACGGATACATTGCTGGGGCGGACCATTGCGGTCAAGATCCTGCGTGCAGATCTTGCCCGTGACCCCCAGTTCCAGGCCCGCTTCAAACGCGAAGCCCAGGCTGTAGCGGCGTTGAACCACCCGTCAATCGTGGCCATCTTCGATACCGGCGAATACTCCGTGCCCGGAGGCCCCGGCGAGGACGTCCGTGTCCCGTTCATCGTCATGGAATACGTGGCCGGCCGCACCCTGCGGGACATGATCAAGGCGAACGAGCTGGGGGTTGAGAATTCCATCGGCTTCACCCTCGGTGTCCTTGCGGCCCTGGAGTACAGCCATCGCGCAGGCATAGTCCACCGCGACATCAAACCGGCCAACGTCATGGTCTGCGCAGATACGGGAGACGTCAAAGTCATGGACTTTGGCATCGCGCGTGCCATGGCGGATTCCGCTGCCACCATGACCCAGACACAGGCAGTTGTAGGCACGGCACAATACCTTTCGCCGGAGCAGGCCCGCGGCGAAACCGTGGACGCCCGCAGCGACCTCTACTCAGCTGGTTGCCTCCTCTACGAGCTGCTGACCAGCAGGCCGCCCTTTGTTGGAGACAGTCCCGTCTCCGTGGCCTACCAGCACGTCCGTGAAATCCCGGACATGCCCAGCGCCCACAACCCCGATGTCTCCGAAGCCCTCGATTCGGTCCTGGCCAAGGCTCTTCAGAAGAGCCGGACAGACCGCTTCCAGGACGCTTCGTCCTTCCGGCGCGCACTCCGCGCTGCAAGCAACGGCATTCCAGTTCCGGCTCTGCCGGCCAGTGAGGCGCCTACAGATCCGAACGACCTCGTGGATCAAGAGGACCCTGCTACCCAGCTCCTGAGCTCCACCGCTGTCGGTTTGCTGTCAGCGGATGAATTCAAGGACGCCGAGTACAGGGACGAGCCTGTTGACCAGCAGCCGGATGAGCCGCTTCCCTTGGGCCTCCCACCGGAGCGCGAGCGGTCAGCGGGACAGAACAAACGCCGTCGAACCTGGATCGCTACCCTGGTGATCTTCACGGTCATTGTCCTGGCAGGCGGCGGTTTCTGGCTTTACAACCTCATGAACACACAGCCACCGCCCCCGGCGAAAATCGCCGTGCCCGTGGTGGCCAATATGTCGGAATCCCAGGCAATTCAGGAACTGTACTCAGCAAAACTGGTTCCCAAGAGCGTGCGGGAGGCCAGCGATACGGTGGCCAAGGACATGACCATCGGCACGTCGCCTACGGCCGGTTCCATGTTGGATCAAGACGCCGAAGTTGTCCTGAAGATCTCAAGCGGACCCAACTCAGTGACCATTCCTGCGGACATCGTGGGCCGGACAGAGGCGGACGCACGTGACTCCCTGCGCAGATTGGGCATTACCGGTGACATCGTCACCGTCCGGACCCACAGCGCTACCGTCCCCATCGGACTGGTGATCAACACCGGCCCGGCCCCCGGCGGAGCCATTGCCATCGGCACCAAGGTGGAGCTCCAGGTCTCCTCCGGCAAGGTCCTCATGCCCCAGCTGATAGGCCTGCCCCTCGCCGAGGCGGAAGCCGCACTGAAGACAAATGGCCTGCCGATGGTGGTGGTGGAGCAGGAAAACTCCGAGGTGGCTGCAGGCACAGTGACCGCCCAGAGCGAAACGTTCAACACCGAAGTGGATCAGGGTAAGTCGGTCACCGTCACGGTAGCCAAGGCCCCCGCGCCCAGCCCCACACCCACTCCGACTCCAACGGAAACCGAGACGGACAAGCCGACCCCCAAACCGACGCCCACCAAGAAGTAACGGGAGGACCGCCCGCCGCGACCGCCAACCTCCGCGTGCGTCAAAGCGAGGAACGAGCTGGCACGCCGAGGCCGCGGCTACGTCCGACCGAAGGCAGCGGGCCGGCGCCCGGAAGCGTGCGTCAAAGCGAGGAACGAGCTAGCACGTGGAGGGCGGCGGCCGCTGCCGACCGCCGCAGCCGCGCCAACTAGTGCTTGATCAGCGGGCTCAGCTTGGAGGCGCGTTCAGCCGCTCCGGTCATGCCCAATGACTCCAACCAGTTGCCGAGCATCTGGTAGCCGCCTTCCGTGAGGACCGATTCCGGGTGGAACTGGACCCCGCAGAGGGGTGCTGTCCGGTGCTGGAGACCCATGACTACGCCGTTGGTGGTTTCAGCGGTGATCTCCAGGACGTCCGGGATGGAATCGCGAACCGCGGCGAGGGAGTGGTAGCGCGTTGCCGTGACAGGCGAGGGGAGTCCGGCGAAAACGCTCTTGCCTTCGTGCTGCACGGGAGATGTCTTGCCATGCATGAGCTCAGGCGCATGGGTCACTACGCCGCCGTATGCTTCGGCCAGGGCCTGATGCCCCAAGCAAACGCCGAACATCGGCTTGCTGTTCTCACCACACCACTTGATGAGCTCTATGCAGACGCCGGCTTCCGCAGGGGTGCCTGGACCCGGCGAGACGAGAACGCCGTCGCGGGTTGCTGCGAGCTCGGTGGCCTCGGCGAGTGTCACGTCGTCGTTGCGGACCACGGTGGTCTCGGCTCCGAGCTCCTGGAGGTATCCCACCAAGGTGTAGACGAAGCTGTCGTAGTTATCCACTACAAGAATTTTTGTGCTCATGGCTGCTGCACTAAACCAATCGTTGAGTCAGTCAAACTGGTGAATTGGGAGAACCAGGGAAAAAGGAACTGGACCATCAGTACCAGGGCTGCTGCCACCAGTACCAAACAAGTCAGGATCCGTACCCAGACCGGTCCCGGCAAGTTGCGGAAAATCCATGCGTACATCCGCTACCCCTTTCCTTGTGCCTTGGCTACTTGGGCGGCAATTTCCGACGGCGGTCCTGCTGATGCGGGCTGCCACCCCTCCATCACGGAGTAGGCGATGATGCGTTCCTGCGACCCGAAGCGCGGGTTGCAGCTGGTCATGGTCAGGATTCTTTCTTCCGGCGCGACACCCGGCTGGGTGGGGACGGGCAGCAACACATCGGTCCGGTTGGGGAGGACGATTTGGTTGTTGCGGAAGACGTAGGTGTAGTACCCGTCAACGGTTTGAACGTAGATCTTGTCCCCGGGAACCAGCGTATGGATGCTGTCCAGGACGGCTCCATGCGTTTGCCGGTGGCCTGCCACCGCGAAATTGCCGATGGAGCCGGGCATGCTGGTGCTTCCGTAATGGCCAAGGCCCAGCGTGTCCAGGACATCCGCGCCGGTTCCTTCGATGATGGGACGGGTGTAGTCGGCACCGAAGCGGGGGATGTACATAATCCCGATCGTTTGCCCATTGCCGGGGGCTGTACCTATTACGGGATCACCGAAGTCAGCCGGGTTGGCCGATTCTGCCGGAGCAACCGGCCCGGTGAGCTGGTGGGAGAATTCCTGGATGGCTTCGGTCTGCTTGGCGTTCGCCTCGACGTTGGTCCACCACAGTTGCCAGCCCACAAACAACAGCAGGACAACGCCGCCGGTGATGAGCAGTTCGCCCAGGATCCGGCTGAATATTCGAACGACGTCTGAAGCACGGAGGCGCTTGCGGGGAGCTTGTTCCTGCCCCCGACGCCCGGACGGCACGGCAGAGGCCGCCGTCGTCTGCTGATGCGCCACAGCGTCTCCTTGGATCGGGCGCGGGCGCGGCGGGCGGGCCCCCGGTTGCGGCTAGACTTGACAGCTAGAACCAACCCGGAACGCCGCGTGGCCGTTAACCGCTGGAATTTTCCTTCCTGCAGGATATCAAGGCTGGCTGGAACGGGTATCAACGTACAGCCAAGGAGGATCCGTGCCCGAGTCCAAGCCCCGCAAGCGGCCTGCCCGTCAGGACCAGCAGGCTTCCACAGCGCAGCAGTACAAGCCAAACCCGGTTTGGTACAAGGCCGTCATGTTCGGACTGATGATCCTCGGTCTCATCTGGATCATCACTTTCTACATCACCGAGGGTCAGTTCCCGGTCCGCGACTGGGCGTCATGGAACATCGTTGCCGGCTTCGGCATCGCGATCGTGGGCTTCCTGATGACCACGCGCTGGCGCTCCTAGGAAACCTGCACCTCACATCTGCGTGCCCGTGGACGTCTACAAGATATGAGCATCCGGCACACCACCATGGATTCCCCGTTGGGACAGTTGACGTTGACTGCCAGCGGGGAATTCTTGACGGGCATTTTCTACGAGGGCCACTGGCATATGCCTCCTCCCGATTACTTCGGGGTCCCCGCAGGGCTTGAGGATCCGGTTTTCGCCCATACCCGGCATGAACTTGGCGAGTATTTGGGTGGCCACCGCACTGTTTTCAATGTCCCGCTCCAAGCCCACGGAAATCCCTTCCAGGAGAAGGTCTGGGCGCGCCTTCAAGATATCCCCTTCGGCGAGACCGTCAGTTATGGCGGGTTGGCCGTTGAATTGGGGGATCCGCACTTGGCACAGGCCGTAGGTTCGGCTGTTGGCCGCAATCCCATCAGCATCATCATTCCGTGCCATCGCGTGGTGGGACGTACGGGCCAATTGACCGGGTACGCGGGCGGTCTTCGGAACAAGCGCTACCTTCTTGAACTGGAAGAGCCTGCTGCAGTGAAAGAAGGAAAGCTCTTCTAATGGGTAAGAGGCAGGCGGTCAGCAAGAAGCCTTTTGAGACGGTGGTAGAGGAGCAGGGCGCCACCGTCCTGCGGGTATGCCGCGCGGTCCTGGGAGTGCACGACGCCGACGACGCCTGGTCTGATACCTTCCTTGCTGCCCTTCAGGCTTATCCGGGCCTTCCACAGGAGGCCAACGTGCAGGCCTGGCTGGTCACTATCGCCCACCGAAAATGCATTGACCATCTGCGCGCGGGCAACCGGCGTGCAGTCCCGGTGGATTCCCCGCCTGAACACCCTTCCCCCCTTGGCATTCCCGGAGCGGACCATGCCGAATTGTTGGACGCGGTGAACCAGCTTCCCCCCAAACAGCGGCAGGCAGTGGCGTATCACTACCTTGCCGGACTTCCCTATAAGGACATTGCCACACTTTTGGGGGGTACTCCTGAGGCTGCACGGCGTGCTGGAGCGGACGGCGTCAAAGCCCTTCGCAATGCACTGGCTTCTCTACCGGCGTTGGTTGATGTGCCTGCGCTGGTGCATTCACTTCCAAAGGGAGAAATCCGATGACCCTTGACCCAACCACTGACCGCCTGGACGTGCTGTCCCTCCTGGAACCCCTCGATGCCGGGCTGGAGCCCGCACTTGAGAGCCTCCGCGCCCGCCTTGCCCGGGACGCCCAACTGACCCACACCTTGGATGTCGCCTACAGGGTAGTGGACTCACCTGTGGGAAAACTGCTGTTGGCTGCCACTGACCGGGGCATAGTCAGGGTGGCCTTTGATGTGGAAAACCATGCCGAGGTCCTGCAGCGCCTGTCCGAAACCATCAGCCCCCGCATTCTTCAAGCGCCGGCGCGGTTGGATGATGCCGCATGGCAACTCGAGGAGTACTTCAACGGCAGCCGGAAAGAGTTCGATCTCACCGTGGACTTCCGCCTGTCCCGTGGGTTCCGGCTCAATGTGTTGCAGCACCTGCCCCGGATTGGCTACGGGCGCACCGAAAGCTATGCGCAGGTGGCGTCGGCCGCGGGAAGCCCCAACGCTGTGCGGGCCGTTGGAACCGCCTGTGCCACCAACCCGCTTCCCGTCATCATTCCGTGCCACCGGGTAGTGAAATCGGATGGCAGTTTTGGCGGCTACCTCGGCGGGCCGGAGGCGAAACGCGCCCTGCTGATCCTGGAGGCAGCAGCGTGAACGACGACGCCCTGTTCCCGTTGGAGTTGGTCCAGGCAGAAGCGCACGACGCCGGACCCCGGCTGATTGCCCCGGGTGCGGTTCATGTTCCCGGCTGGCTCACGGCCGAACAGCAGCGGTGGATTGTGGGTCGCTTCGGTGAATGGACGCAGGGGCCCGTGCCGTTGCGGGCCGCAACACTTCCGGGCGGCCGCAAGATGTCAGTACGAACCGTCTGCCTTGGGTGGCACTGGCAACCGTATAAGTACACGCGGGAAGCCACCGACGTCAACGGCCGCCCCGTGCTGGATTTCCCTGATTGGATGGTTCGTTTGGGGCGGAAAGCCGTTGCAGACGCCTATAAGTCCGGAATCGACGGTGAGGAAGGCCTGGGTGCCGTCGCCAAGGACTACACACCGGACGCCGCGCTGGTGAATTTCTACGACGACGGTGCTGCCATGGGTATGCATCAGGACAAGGACGAACATTCCGGGGCGCCCGTCGTGTCCCTCAGCATCGGGGAAGACTGCCTTTTCCGCTTCGGCAATACGGAGACCCGCACCAAGCCGTACAAGGATGTACGCCTCCGCTCGGGAGACCTGTTCGTCTTCGGTGGGCCTTCCAGGTTTGCCTTTCATGGCATTCCCAAAGTCTTCCCCGGAACTGCTCCGAAGGATTGTGGCCTCACGCACGGCAGAATCAATATCACCATGAGGGTCACGGGGTTGTCCTAGAACCCTGAATGTCAGAGCCACACGGCAGAATATCTCCAAAAGGCACAACAACTGGCCGGGGTTCCAGCAACCTCGGCCGCGGAGGAGCATGCATGAGTCCGGACAACGGCACCGTCATTGGTGAAGACGGGCTTGCACGGCCCCTGTGGGCTGCTTCAGACCCTCTTATGCGGGCTTACTACGATCACGAGTGGGGAATGCCTGTCCGGGATGAGCAGGGCATGTACGAGCGCATCAGTCTCGAGGCGTTCCAAGCGGGGCTTTCCTGGGCCACTATTCTCCGGAAACGGGAAGCATTCCGGGCGGCGTTCATGGACTTCCATCCAGAGAGCGTTGCAGCCTTCACTGAAGAGGACGTTGAACGTCTCATGATGGACGCCGGCATTGTTCGGAACCGTCTCAAGATCCGTGCCGCCATCACCAATGCCAAAGCAACCATTGCACTGCGCGAAGAGGGCGGGCTGGTGGACTTTGTTTGGTCTTTCCAACCTGAGACCACCCCGGCACCGCATACCTTTGCAGACATCCCCACCACTTCTCCTGAGTCGATTGCGCTGTCCAAGGCACTCCGGAAGAAGGGCTTCGCGTTTGTTGGGCCCACCACCATGTACGCGCTCATGGAAGCAATCGGCATCATCGACACCCACCTCTTGGACAGTCATCGCCGTGGATCCTCAGGAGTGTGGGTCTAAGCTCCCGGCTCACAGGGCCGTCGGATCGCCGAAGGGCATCCTTGGCTCATATCCCCGGCTCTTGTCCACAGAAGTGCGCAACTTTATCCACAGGCGTGGATAAACTCTGTGGACATCCATGTAAATGCCCCCATGATCGCCGGATTGGCGCCAAATTTGCGCACTATCTGCGGCGAGGACAGTTATACCCACTGTGTACGGTGCTGTGGATAGTGATCCAAGCTTCACTCAAAGTTCAACACCGTGGGATTGCCGGTTTTGCTTTGGGGGGAGCTTCCGGGGACAACACCACATCAACGAGGTTGACTCGGAATCCCCTGACTCCACAGCGAAGGACGATGAAGTCGACGCCAAGTCCACCGAGCACTCGTGGGTTACCCACTTAATAACAACCGCCTACCCACAAGTTATCCACAGATGGGGAAAACTTGTGGGTTTCACGACGCAGATCCGCGCCATGACGGACCGTAGGGGCCTTCCCGAGTGGTGAACTACACCTTTGTAAGTTATTAACAATGTTGATAAGCCTGTTGATAGACGGTGCTCCTGGAAGTGATTAACAGGGTTGTCCACAGTTGTTGGTATCAAGCCCTATTTGTCCACATTTTTGCACCCGACGGGGACAAAGTTATCCACAGGTGTGGAGAAATTCATGCCATTCGGGGGATATCTACGGATCTGGCGGCTCTTGAAGAGGGTTTTGGACCTAACTACACGCTTGTAAGTTACGCACAGTGTGGATAACAGCTGTGGATAACCAATAACTACGGCCCCCCTTGCACCGGGTGGGGACCGGGCCGCCACATGCGGCCACCCGGCGGCGTACCGTGGTCCCATGAAGAGCGACTTCAAGAAACTGGTCCCCACCTACAGCGCCAAACCCGGGATATTCGCGGTGGTTACAGTCCCCAAACTGCAATTCCTGATGATTGACGGCCATGGTGATCCCAACGGCTCCCAGGCATACAAGGACGCTCTGCTCACGCTCTATCCGGTGGCCTACAAGCTAAAGTTCTTCAGCAAAGAGCAGCTGGGGCGGGATTATGCTGTGATGCCGTTGGAAGCCCTGTGGTGGGCCGATGACATGGAGTCCTTCACCTCGGCCAGGGACAAGTCCCAGTGGGACTGGACGTTGATGATCATGGTCCCTGAATGGCTCGGACCGGATCATTTTGCAGCTGCACGCGAGGCCGTTGCCGGGAAGGGGGAGGCCGTCGCGTGGGACGCTCTCCGCTTGGAGCACCTTGAGGAAGGCATGAGTGTGCAAACACTTCATATAGGGCCCTACGACGACGAAGCTCCGGTCCTCCAGGAGATGCATGGAAGCTTCATTCCCGGGCAGTCATTGGCCATGACAGGCAAGCACCACGAGATCTACCTCAGTGATCCCCGCCGCACGGCTCCCGAAAAGCTCAAGACGATACTGCGGCAGCCGGTCAGGCCGGCTGAAAGCTAAGAGGGCAGCAGCCGGAAACGACTTCCCGTCGGGCCCGACCCCATCGCCGGGTGCTGCTAAGCAGCCAGCGCGGTCAAGTCAGTTGGCGCGGTCAAGACAAGCGGGCCCGACCCCATCAGCCGGCGCAGTTAGCCAAAGCGAGCGGCTAGTCAGCCGGAGGTGACGCGGAACCACGTGGCCACAGCCAACAGGCCAGCCACCAAAACGAGGCCGCCGGCTTGGAGGAGGCCCCGGTTCTTGCCCTGAGGGGCATAGGCGATCACTGCAGCAGCGAGACCGCCTGTGATCAGACCGCCCAGGTGCGCCTGCCAGGCAATGCTGGGAACAAAGAAGCCGATGGCACCATTGATGGCAATCAGGACCCAGAGTTGTTTGGTTTCGCCGCCCCGGTGTCGTTGGACCACCAGCATGGCGCCGAAGAGGCCAAAGATGGCACCCGAAGCACCCACGACGCCCACCACGGGCCGGTCGGGAGTCAACAAAAGGAAGCCCACTGATCCGCCGATCGCGGACAGCAGGTACACGGCAAGGAATCGGATCCGCCCGAGCAAGGGCTCAAGGGCCTGTCCGAAGATCCACAGCGTGTACATGTTCAGGACAATGTGGAGCAGGAATCCCTGGGAATGCAGGAATGCGGCGGTGAGCATGCGCCAAGGCTCAGTATCGGCAAAAACGTTGGCAAAGGCGAAGTTTTGGAACACTGCCTCGCCGGGCACAAGCCACTGAAGGACAAAGACCAACAGACACAGGCCGATGATCGTGTACGTCACCAAAGGCTTGCCCCCAGCCAGGGCGCCGCCGTACGGGGACCGGTAGACCGGCGTCGTACGTTTTTGTTCGTTGATGCAATCAACGCATTGGAACCCGACGGCGGCCGCCCGCTGGCACTCGGGGCATGCAGGGCGCCCGCAGCGCTGGCACCGCACATAGGAGGGCCTGTCCGGGTGCCTGGGGCACACCGGAATATCAGCGGACGGCTCTGCCGACGGGATTCCGTAACTCATGAGCTCAGGTTCAGGGTGTGACTAGAGCTGTTCGATGTCGATGCTGTTGATGACGACGTCCTCGACGGGGCGGTCGCCCATGCCGGTACGGACGGCTTCAATGGAATCCACAACCTTGCGGGATTCCTCATCGGTGACCTCACCGAAGATGCTGTGCTTGCCGAACAGCCAGTCGGTGTTCACGGTGGTGATGAAGAACTGTGACCCGTTGGTGCCCTTGCCCATCTGGATGCCGGCGTTGGCCATGGCCAGCTTGTAGGGAGCGTTGAAGGTCAGCTCGGGGTGGATCTCGTCGTCGAACTGGTAGCCCGGTCCGCCAACGCCGCGACCCAGGGGATCGCCGCCCTGGATCATGAAGTCCTTGATGATGCGGTGGAAGATGGTGCCGTCGTACAGCGGCGTTCCGGTCTTGTCCTCGCCCGTCTCGGGGTGGTTCCAGGACTTTTCGCCCGTGGCCAAGCCAATGAAGTTGGCGACCGTCTTGGGCGCGTGGTTGCCGAAGAGGTCAACCTTGATGTCGCCGAGGGTCGTGTGGATCGTTGCTTTTGCGGTTGCGATGGTCATGGCCCCATTCTTCCATGCAGGGTCAACGCCGGTGCAGTTGTAAAGCCGGTTCCGCGCTCGGTGAAATCCGGGACGAATCCGGCAGATGAATAGCCGGTGTTCGCCAAGCGACGTAGGCTAGCAACAAACGAGCATGTGTATCGGGAGGTAGTTGTGAAGAAATCAGACCGTATTGCCCGCGACCTCGAACAATCCGTTGTGGCCGGTGTAGACAACGCCCGCGACTGGGCGGCACCCCGTGTGGAAGCCGCTGTCAACTGGGCTGTTCCGCGTATCCAGCACGGCATTGATACCGCTTCCCCCAAGATCCAAGAGGGGCTGAAGTCCGCGGCGCACAACCTCGCCGACGGCGTTGCTGTTGTTACGCCGCGGATTCAGGATGGATTGGCGCACCTTGCGCCGAAGATCCATGACGTAGTGGAGGACGCAACGCCCAGGATCCAGGAGACGCTCAACAAAGCCACTCCGGCCCTCGGCATCGCCCGGGACAAAGTAGTGGACGAGTACCTGCCCAAGCTGTCCGAGCAATTGGGCCAGGCTTCGGTAGCCGTTCACCACGCTTTGGAGAATGCACCGGCACAAGTTGATGCCGTGGCGCAGAAACTGGTCGATTCCGGCGTTGTACACAGTGTCCAGGAGCAGGCCCAGGCTACAGGCAAGCACATCAAGGCTGTTACGGATCAGGCCGGCAAGGCAGTTTCCACCGCTTTGGTGAAGGAGCAGCCCAAGCCGAAGAAGCGCGGCTGGCTGATCGTGACCGTCATTGCTGCGGCCGCTGCCGCCGGTGTTGCGGCCTGGAAGGCTTCCAAGCCTGTGGAAGACCCGTGGAAGACGCCTTCCCCGGTCACGCCGACGCCGGCTCCGGTTCCTGCTGCCCCGGCAGCTGCTTCGGCAGCGGATGATGCCCCGGCATCAGCAACGGCCGCCGCGTCCACTGGGTCCGGCACCGCCGACATCACCCCTGAGGAAGCCGCGGCTGAGGCAGAGCAGGCCACCAAGGATGCCTTCAAGAACGTTGAGGACTCCTCTGCGAAGGTGGCAACCGACGCCAAGACTGCCGTGAAGAACATTGCGGCCAGCTTGCACAAGGACTCTGAAGGCTCGGACTCCGATGCCAAAGGTGCACAGAACTAAGCACTGACATGAGGCCTTGAGCAGGCCAATACGTCAACAAACTGAAGGGATCCCGGTCATGGCCGGGATCCCTTCAGTGTTTGCCGGCTTGTAACCAAAGCCTCCGCGGGTGGCGCGGCCCCGGGTGTTAGATTTGGAGTGATGTCAGCCGATAGACCCTCTGCGGGTGCCCAACAGGATGGTCCGGTGCCCCCGGGCGTGTCCATCGTCATCCCGGCGTATAACGAAGAAAGCGTCATTCGCCAGTGTCTCATCGCGGCCATTTACCAGTCCGTTCCTGCTGACGAGATCATCGTGGTGGACAACCTCTCCACGGACCGGACCGCACGTATCGTGCGCCAGATGCAGCAGGAATATCCCGAGAGCCCCATTATCCTCCTGCGCCAGGAAGCCTTTCAGGGGCTGATTCCCACCCGCAACCATGGGCTGAACAACGCCACAAGCGAGGTGGTGGGACGCATCGACGCGGATTCCGTCCTGGAGCCGGATTGGGTTGAACAGGTCCAAAAAGCGTTCATGGACCAGTCGGTCGCTGCCGCAACGGGTCCTGTTGTCTATTACGACATGCCCATGCGCCGCTTCGGCCTCAAGGCGGACGACAAGATGCGCCAACTCATGCTGCGCCTGGCCAAGCACCAGTACCATTTCCTCTTCGGCTCCAACATGGCTCTCCGACGTTCAGCTTGGGAGACCATCCGCGACGAAGCGTGCCTGGACCCCAAGGATGAGATGCACGAGGATATCGATCTCTCCTTGCACCTCTTCGAGCACGACCTCAAGGTGCAGTATGTGCCACAGATGGTTTCCGGGATGTCCGCCCGCCGGTTGGAGGATTCACCCCGCGATTACCGCTACTACGTGCAGCGCTTCGACAGGACCTACAAGGCCCACAACGTCAAGAAGATGGCACTCAAAGCACCCATGGTGGTGTTCTTTTCGGTATATTTCCCGGCCAAGATACTCCGCGCCATCCACACGTCCAACGCCGCGCAGGGCGCCCGCCGCGGTGGCCTTTAGCGGTACAGCGACAAAGCGCCCGCGCCCGACGGCGGATCCTCAGTCAGTGCCCAACCCGGCTTCGCGTCGGTCTGCTTCAGCCCGGCCCCGCCGCTGCCCGGCGACAACTACAGCCAGGCCAACCAGGATCAGCGCCAGTCCTGCATAGGTCCCGGCAGGCAAGGTCTCAGCAAGGAAGACGGCTGCAAGGATCGCAGCGCCCGGAATCTCCAGCAGAATGATCATGGACACCAGCAGCGGACTCATTGTGGCCAGCAAGTGGTTGAAGGCCGTGTGTCCTACCAACTGCGCGCAAACGGTGATGGCGATAATGCCAAGCCAGCCTCCGGCGTCGAACCCTGTCAGTGGCTGGGCGCTGAACAAAGCCATCACCGCCACAATCGCCGCGCACATGCCGTAGCAGAGCGTGGTGTAGGTACCGGTTCCCATGGATTGGCGGGCCTTTCCTCCCGCCAGCGTGTAGAGGCCGGCCAGTGCTCCGCCTGCCAGGGCCAAGAGGTCACCCAGCAGTGCTTCAGGGGATGAGCCCATGTCGAATCCCGTGATGGCCACGACTCCGCCGAAAGCGATGCCCAAGCCAACCAATACCGGCCAGCGGTGCCGCGTTCCCCGGAATAGCTGGAACACTGCAATCCACGCGGACTGCAGGCACACCAACGCCGTAGCGGCAGCCACCGACGTCAACTGGAGGGCGGTAATGAAGCAGGCGAAGTGGAAGGCCAGTGCGACGGCAGCGACAGTGGACCAGCCAAATTCCCGCCGGGTGATCCTGCTGAACGCTTTCGGCTCGCGGATAGCCACCGGAGCTGCCATGACGACGGCACCAATCGCGTTCCGCCAGAAAGCGATCGCCAAGGCCGTCACTGAAGTAGCTCCCAGGGTGCCCGCGATGAGCGGTCCGGAAGAGGCGACACCCAGGACACCCAGGGCGGCAATGAGAAGGGTCACGGATCAACACTAGTGGGGCGCGGGTGCGTTCCAGACCCTATCTGATGCTCCAACAGTGTGATTGTCTTGACTCAACATTCCAGTGAGCCGGTAACGGCGTACCCAAGGGGTTATCTGATTGAACACCGCACCCGCCGGCTCCGGCACCAAGCGCCGGCGGTCTCTTCTGCTGCTGGTGGCAGGGTTGCTCGCAGCTGCCCTGGTTGCCGCCGGCTGGTTCGCTGTTTCACGTGAGCGTCCCGATGGTCCAGGCGGAGCCGAAGTCAGTACAGGTGTTCCAAGCATCTTCCCGGTACCTCAGCACGCCCGGTTGGGGAATGGGGCCCCGGTCCCCATCACCGGGCACGTGTACGTTGTGGCACCCGCCGGAACGGACCAGGCCTCGACTGCCGCCGTCCGGGACCTCGTTGCTGCCTCAGGAGGAACCGCGGAGGTTGTGACAGCCCTTCCCTCCCCACAGGAAGGGTCATCGGCCATCCACCTGGGCACTGAGTCCGCGGTGGGCCCGGTCCTCAAAGCCTTGCAAGTGGACGGCGACTCCTCAGTCCGTGATGCCCTTGGACGTGCTGAAGGCTATTCGATCGCGACCGGACAGTCCGACGGGATTCCGACGGCGGTTCTCGCCGGACGCGACGACGACGGCGTTTTCCACGCCGTCCAGACCCTCCGGCAGGTGCTCAAGGACGGCGCTGTGGCCCCGGTCCGGGTAAGTGACTGGCCGCTGATGGAAACACGTGGTGTGATCGAGGGCTTCTACGGAACGCCTTGGTCCCACGAAGCCCGTTTGGATGTCATTGAATTTGCGGGCAGCCAGAAAATGAACACCTACATCTATTCGCCCAAAGACGATCCCCTGCTCCGGGACAAATGGCGTGAGCTGTACTCGGACAGGGAGCTCAGCGAGCTGCGGGAATTGATCGACGCCGCGGCCGCCAACCACGTCCGGTTCAGTTACGCCCTCTCGCCGGGGATTGACGTTTGCTATTCCCGTGAAGCGGACCTTGAGGATGCAGTGGCAAAGCTTGAATCCCTGTATTCGCTGGGGGTGCGCTCGTTCGTGATTCCCTTGGACGACATCGCCACCAAGGTCCAATGCGCGGAGGACCTCCGGGAATTCGGCGCCGGACAGGTGAACCTGGCGAAAGCGCAGGCATCGTTCGTCAATGACGTCAATGCCAAGTTCATCTCCGGCAAAGCAGGTGTCCTGCCGCTCGAAACGGTCCCCACCTTCTACAACGGATCCGGAAGCACGCCGTACAAGAAAGAACTTGGCCGCGCACTGAACCCCGAAATTGTGGTGCAGTGGACGGGTGAAGACGTGGTCTCCCACCGGATCACGACGAAATCGGCGGAAACTGCGGGCGATACCTACGGGTCACCCGGCAAACCCCGGAGCCTGGTCATCTGGGACAACTATCCGGTTAATGACTTCTCCCAGGACCATCTCTTCCTGGCGCCCGTGATTGGCAGGGACGCCGACCTTCATCGATCCATCAAGGGAATCGTCACCAACCCGATGATCCAGCCCTACCTCTCCCTGCCGGCAATCTTCAACTACGCAGATCTCTCCTGGAATGGGCCTGCGTACAAGCCCGGGCCATCCATGGATGCCGCGCTGTCCTTGCTCGCAGGCCCCGACCCCGAAGTGCGGGCAGCCGTACGGGCTTTCGTGGACCTGAACCAGGACTGGCAGGACGACGAACTCACACCCTCAGCACCGGAGCTTCGCCGGGATATCGACCAGTTCTGGTCGGAGTACGACGCCGGCAAGTCACCATCGGCGGCACTGAGGAACCGTGCTGGGCTGCTTCAAAAGCTTCCCACGCTCCTGCCACGCATGGCCGAGCCCGGATTCGCGCAGGATGGCACTGCATGGATTGCAGCGGCGTCGGAGTACGGGCGGGGCGTGGAAGAGGCGATCACCATGCTGGAGGCAGCCAAGCGCGGGGATACGCAAGCCGCTACTGCGGCCCGGTCCGTCGTGGAGGGTGCCCTGAAGACAGCCGGAGCCAAGACACAGCCCACCTTGGAGCTCGGCGTTGTGACCCCCGTCCTGGGCAACGACGAGCTGGCGGCTTTCATCGAGCGCGCCCTGCAGCAGGTTCCGGCAGCCTGAACGGTTGATTGCTGGGCGCTGGGCGCTGGTTGCTGAGCGCCTGTTGCGGGACAGCTAGGATCCTGCGGACTGCGGGACAGCTGGTTGCGGGACTGCAGGACAGCTGGGTCCTGCGAACTGCGGGACAGCTGGGACCTGCGGACTGTAGCCCCTACCCGTGAGCGGACCACTCCCCGGGGTTCTCTGGCCTGCCGAATAATCAACACGCCCCATCTTCTGGTTAGTTAAGAGCACCCGGTCTTCTGGTTAAAAGCAAAAGTCCCGGTCATTTCTGACCGGGACTTTTCTTATGGTGGAGGCACGGGGACTCGAACCCCGAACCCCCTGCTTGCAAAGCAGGTGCGCTACCAATTGCGCCATGCCCCCATAAGAAGCAACCCGTCAATCATACCCCATGTCCAGGCTGGTAATTACCAGTTCGGACCGGGCCCTTCGGCTAGTCGACCGTGTCGGTTGACTTGCTCCAGACATCTTTCCGGGCCTCGGATTCCTGCGCCTTTTTATAGACCAGGACACCTGCGACTGCCGCTGCTACAACTACCAGCAACTTCTTCACAAGTACCTCATTCCGATTCAGTTTTACCTGAACCTCTTTCGGTTCCGTGGGCGTACCAGGACTTGAACCTGGGACCTCTTCGTTATCAGCGAAGCGCTCTAACCGCCTGAGCTATACGCCCCGATGCCTCATCGGGCCGAGATATGACTGTACAGCACATCCCGGCCCGATCTCAAATCGAGGCATTTCCGAGAGGGAATTCCGCCTCTTTGGGCGGAATTCCGCGGATTTTTCTTAGTCGTCGGTCAGGGTGACGCCGACGCCACCAACCAACGTTGCGGAAATGTTATAGAGAACGGCGGAAAGCATGGACAGTGCCGTCAGCAGGACCACGTTCACCACGGCAATAATCGTGGCAAAGGACGCTACCTGGCCCAGCGAGGCAATCTTCTTCAGTTCGAATCCACTGCCTTCTGATCCCGCCAAGGTGCCAAGGAGGCTGTCCACCTGGTTGAAGATGCCTGTGAGATCCAGCACAGTCCACAGAACGATGGCAGCCACTACGGTGACGATGCCCAGTGCAACGGACAGGAGGAATGCCATCTTCAGCACGGACCAAGGATCCACCTTGCTGACCAGCAGGCGTGCGCGGCGAACCTTTGCCTTGGGGGCAGGCTTTACCAAGCCGGGAGCACCCTGCGCGGGGCGCTGACCCGACTGGGCGGGACGTTGTCCGGGCTGCGCCGGGCGTTGTCCGGGAGCACCCTGGGCGGGACGCTGACCCGACTGGGCCGGCCGCTGGCCGGGAGCACCGGTAGGACGCTGCCCGGAGCCGGTCCCGGTTGCGGGTCGTGCGCCTGCGGCATCGGATCCGGAAGCCCCGGATCCGGGACGCTGCTGGGGCCGCGCGGGCGTTCCTGCCTGGGCGCTGCCTGAGGGCTGCCGGAGTCCGCCGGGGACACCTGTGCTCGGCTTGGGATATGAGTCGGAATTACTCACTCGTTACCTCCGGTGTTGTCTTCGTTCAGCTCCGCGCCCGTTTCAGTTTCCGGGTCTGCGTCGTTTTCCGTTTCGGCCGTCACGGTCGCCTCAGAGGCGCCGTCGTTTGCAGCCAACGTTACGTCATCGTCGAGTCCGTCTTCTGACTCT